>JACKEN010000002.1:667500-743696 GCA_020632995.1 Deltaproteobacteria bacterium
GGCCAGGCTCATCCTCCCAGGGTTAGTCGGATCCTAAGCCGAGGCCTCCGGGCGTAGGCGATGGGAAGCAGGTTAATATTCCTGCACCACAAGGTTGGCGTAGAAACCAGCAGGGACGGAGAAGGGTAGACGAGCCGGTTGTTGGTATGCCCGGTTCAAGCGTGTAGGGAGTCGCTGTACGATCAAAAGGCAGCGGCAATTCTGAGACGCGATGAGTGTCCACGGCTTCGGCCACGGGCGAACTCGTCGATCCCATGCTTCCAAGAAAAACTGCGGGTGGAGCCGTTCTGGTGACCGTACCGCAAACCGACACAGGTAGGTGGGTGGAGAACACTCAGGCGCTTGAGAGAACCCTGGTAAAGGAACTCTGCAAATTGATGCCGTAACTTAGGGATAAGGCATGCCCCAAGTGGTGACCCGACTTGCTCGGTGAGCTGCCTGGGGTCGCAGCTAAGCGGGGGTAGCGACTGTTTACCAAAAACACAGGCTTCTGCTAACTCGAAAGAGGATGTATAGGAGCTGACTCCTGCCCGGTGCCGGAAGGTTAAGGGGATTGCTTAGTGCAAACGAAGGCATGAACCGAAGCCCCGGTAAACGGCGGCCGTAACTATAACGGTCCTAAGGTAGCGAAATTCCTTGGCGGGTAAGTTCCGTCCTGCACGAATGGAGTAACGACTTCCCCACTGTCTCTACCAGGGACTCAGCGAAATTGACCTCGCGGTGAAGAGACCGCGTTCCCGCAGACGGACGGAAAGACCCCATGAACCTTCACTGCAACTTGGCACTGACATTTGGGACAGATTGCGTAGGATAGGTGGGAGGCGATGATCTCGTCGTTCCGGCGGCGAAGGAGCCAACCTTGAAATACCACCCTGTCTGTTCTGGATGTCTAACCTGGGCCCGTAATCCGGGTCAGGGACACTGTCTGGTGGGCAGTTTGACTGGGGCGGTCGCCTCCCAAAAGGTAACGGAGGCGCGCGAAGGTTCCCTCAGGCTGATTGGAAACCAGCCGAAGAGTGCAAAGGCATAAGGGAGCTTGACTGCGAGACCGGCAGGTCGAGCAGGTACGAAAGTAGGCCTTAGTGATCCGGTGGTTCTGAGTGGAAGGGCCATCGCTCAACGGATAAAAGGTACTCTGGGGATAACAGGCTGATCTCCCCCAAGAGTTCACATCGACGGGGAGGTTTGGCACCTCGATGTCGGCTCGTCGCATCCTGGGGCTGAAGTCGGTCCCAAGGGTTTGGCTGTTCGCCAATTAAAGCGGCACGCGAGCTGGGTTCAGAACGTCGTGAGACAGTTCGGTCCCTATCCTCTGTGGGCGCAGGATACTTGAAGGAGAGCTTTTCTTAGTACGAGAGGACCGGAAAGGACGCACCTCTGGTGGACCAGTTGTCATACCCATGGCATAGCTGGGTAGCTAAGTGCGGCAAGGATAACCGCTGAAAGCATCTAAGCGGGAAGCCCCCTCCGAGATAAGGTATCCCGGGACGCAAGTCCCCTGAAGGGTCGTCGAAGACTACGACGTTGATAGGCCGGGTGTGTAAGGGGTGTAAGCCCTTGAGCTAACCGGTACTAATCACCCGTGCGGCTTGACCATGCTCAATTCGTCGGGGCTAGGGCTCGGCCTTCGAGCCACTCAGCGCACAGCGCAAGAATCTCATTCGTCTTCTTTCAGTTTCCGGTGGCTATAGCGTGGGGGTCACACCCGATCCCATCCCGAACTCGGCAGTTAAGCCCCACAGCGCCGATGGTACTGCACCAGTGATGGTGTGGGAGAGTAGGACGCCGCCGGATTTTTTTCAGCCCCGTGAGGCCTTTGGCTTCACGGGGCTTTTTTTGTGCCCTGCGACTCGGGGCGCGGCTCAGCGAGCCCGCTCCAACATGGCCTCGAGGCGGTCGAGGCCCCGGGTCAGGGTCTCGTAGTCGGGCCCGAACGACAGCCGGACGTGGCGCCGAAAGCGCGACGGGCGCGTGGCCCGGCGCGAGCCGGGATCGATGTCGAAGAACTCCCCCGGGACGCAGATGACCTGCTGCTCGAGGGCGGCCCGGAAGAAGCGGTCGCCGCTCGCGAGGGCCTCGGGCAGGTCCGCGACCGACGCCCAGACGTAGAAGGTGCCCGCGGGCTCGAGGTCGATCCCCATGCCCATGCCTCGGGCGCGGCGGATCATGAGCTCGCGCTTCTTCGCGAACGTGGCCTGGAGGGCGGCGGACTCGCGCCTGGTGTGCTCCGGGGTCAGTAGCTGGAGGGCGGCCCGCTGCAGCGGGCGCGAGGCGCCGCCGTCCAGGAAGGATCCGGCGCTGCTGATCGCGTCGATGACCGCCTTCGGGCCGACCGTCCAGCTGATCCGCCAACCTGGGTAGCGCCAGTTCTTGGTGAGGCCGTCGAAGATCACCACCGGATCCCGATCCACGTCCTCCACGTAGCGGGCCGCGCTGACCATCGGCGTCGCCTCGCCGGTCTGGCGCCAGATGTAGTGGGAGTAGAACTCGTCGAGGAGGAGCGAGCAGTCCAGGCTGCGCGCGATCTCGACCCAGTGGGCCAGCTCGTCGCCGTGCACCAGCTTGCCGGTCGGGTTGCAGGGGTTCGACAGGAGGATCGCAGACAGGCCGCGGCCCAGGATCTCGCGGCGCAGCTCCGACGGCGTGAACTCGTAGCCGCGGTCGGCGTCGAGGAGGATCGGGATCGCGGTGAAGGCCCGGAAGATGTCGAGGAGCTCCTCGTACGCGGTGTAGTCGGGGAGGAAGTGGCCCAAGTTGATCGTGCCGAGCGCCGCGGCGGCGCGGGTCAGGGCGGATCGCCCCCCGCCGCTGATCGCCACGTTCTCGGCCGAGTACTGCGACGGGAGCCCTCGTCGGTAGAGCTGGTTGTACAGATCCGCTACCGCGGCTCGCATCTCCCAGATCCCTGCGACCGGCGAGTACTCCTGGTCCTCGACGTCGATCGGGACCGCCTCGATCCGCTCCGGCGCGCCGGGTAGAGGCCCGCTCTCGGGTTGGCCCTGGCCCAGGTTGGACCACCCGGCGGCGCTCGCGGAGTACCCGCGCTTCGCGGCCTCGGCCATGACGTAGATGACGCCGGTCCGTGGAACGGAGCGGAAGGCGTGGTGGCGGGTTCGCTCGGACATCCCGGCCCCGTAGTAGCACGCCTCTCGATGCGCTATGCAACGGTGGTGAGCCCGGAGCGCCCCTATGACCTGGTGGTCTTCGGTGCCACCGGCTTCACCGGGCGCCTCGTGGCGGAGTACCTCGCTGCGCGGCCGCCGCTGGACCCACCGCTCCGCTGGGCGGTGGCGGGGCGGGATCTCGCCAAGCTCGAGGCGCTCCGGAAGGCGCTCGGCCGGAAGGTTGGCCTCATCGTGGCCGACGCCGGTGATCCCACATCCCTGGCCCGGATGGCCGAGGTCACCCGGGTGGTCGCCACCACCGTCGGGCCCTACATCCGCTACGGCGACGCGGTGGTGCGGGCCTGCGTCGATGCCGGCACCGACTACGCCGACATCACGGGCGAGCCGGAGTTCGTGGATCGGACCATCGTGCGGTACCACGACGTGGCCGAGGCCAAGGGGGTGCGGGTGGTGAACTGCTGCGGCTTCGACAGCGTTCCCCACGACCTCGGCGCGTTCTACACCGTCCGCCAGCTCCCTCCCTCGGTGCCGATCCGGGTGGAGGGCTTCGTGCGGACCCGCGGCGGGCTCTCCGCCGGCACCTGGACGTCTGCCCTGGACGCCTTCGCTCGCACCGCCCAGACCCGCCGGGCTCGCCGAGCCAGGATGGACACCCAGATCCCGCTCCGCGGCGAGCGCAAGGTGGCCTCCACCCGGCCGCAGCTGCACTACGAGCCCCGCCTCCACGGCTGGCTGGTGCCGCTGCCCACCATCGACTCGGACGTGGTGCTCCGCTCGGCCCGGATCGACCCGCGCTACGGACCGGAGTTCAGGTACGGGCACTACTTGCGGGTCCGGCGCTTCAGCACCCTCGTCGCCGGCGCGGCGGCGGTCGGCGGCGTCTACCTGGGGGCCCGCCTGGCCCCCACCCGCGCGTTGTTGCGCCGGGCCAAGGGCGCGGGCGAGGGCCCGAGCCCCGAGGCCCGGGCCCGGGCGCGATTCGAGGTGCTCTTCCACGGGCAGGGCGGGGGCCGGACGGTGCGCTGCCGGGTGGCGGGCGGCGATCCCGGCTACGACGAGACGGCCAAGATGCTCGCCGAGTCCGCCTTGTGCCTCGCGCGGGATCGCAAGCGGCTCCCTGGCCCCTGCGGCGTCGTGACGCCCGCCGCCGCCATGGGTGATGCGCTCCTCGTCCGCCTCCAGGCGGCCGGCCTGATCTTCGAGACCCTGGAGTAGGGCGCTTCCCGGCCTAGCCTAGCTCCCCGAGCGCGCGGTGGGCGTGGTCTCCGCGCTCAGGTCGATGGTGGTGTGGCCGGCCCACAGCAACCAGGCCAGCACCACGATGATGACCGACAGGGTGGCGATGGCCAGGTACTGGGCCATCGGACGCCGCCGCGCTCGAACGAGCGCCGGCACCGGGCTCGTCGTGGCGCTCGGGCCCGGCAGGCCCTGCCACGGGGGCGGCGGGCTCCGGGAGGGCGGGATGGTGCTCTGGGTGCTGACCGGGGGCACCGCGGTCTCGAAGCCTCCGAAGAGGCCGCCATCGGTGGGCAGGGTCACGGCCGGGGTCACCATGTTGTTGTCGAGCGGGAGCTGCGAGGGGGAGGCCACCAGCGGTACGGTGCCCCCGAGCTCGCCGTCGTCGTCGTCATCGAGGATCGTGTCCGAGGCGTCGCCGTCGTCCAGCCGGTCGAGGATCGGCATGATGAGCGGGCGCTCGGAGGTGGAGCTGAGCTTGTCACTCAGCTCGGGGAAGGTCTCGAGGGGGTCGATGTGTCGAGGTGGCTCGAAGTGGGGCGCCTGCTCCACCTCGAAGTCGAGCTGGGTCGGACCGCCGTCGTCGCTCGGAGCGCCGCCGGACATCGGTGTGGGCCCGCCTCGGATCAGCGCCTCGGGGGTCGGGGGCTCTACGCGGCTCTGGGTCAGCCGATCCCGCACCACCTGCGTGCTCTGTGCGGCCGTGGGCGCGGTGGGGGGCTCGGCCTGGCGCGCCTGCACCGCCGCCTCGTCGGTGGCCGTCTCCAAGCCGTCCAAGAGGGGCGCGCTGGGATCGCTCCAGTTGGCCCAGTCGAGGTTGGCGTCGAGGACGGGGAAGGCCTCCTCGGCCAGGAAGCCCGAGACCGGCCGGGCGGCGGGCCCGGTGAGATCCTTGTAGACCTGCCGCAGCTCGTCGGTGGGGTACCCGGGCCCGGCCACGGTGGGCGGTGTGGTGGGCACGGTGCGATCCGCGGGGAGGGTGGTGATGGCGGTGGCCTCGCCCTCCTGCGAGTCCAGGTCCAGCGTGTCGAGGAAGCGCACCACCTGCTCGGTCGACTGCGGCCGACGCGACGGCAGCTTCTCGAGGAGCCAGGCCACCAGGCGCTCCAGCCCATCGGACGGCGGCGCCGCGGGTGGGGGCTCGGTGATGTGCTTCACCAGCACCTCGGCCCGCGCCTTCCCCTCGAAGGGCGGGTGCCCGGTGAGCATCTCGAAGAGCACCACCCCGAGCGCGTAGAGGTCCGCGGTGGGGCCCACGTTGGGGTCCTGGCTCTGCTCCGGGGCCATGTAGGTCGGCGTCCCGATGATGTGGCCCACGTGGGTGAGGCGCTCGTTCACCGGGACGGATCGCAGGTTCACCGCGCCGAAGTCGAGGATCTTCAGCCGCTCGTCCGGGCCCACCCACTCCACCATCATGTTCGCGGGCTTCACGTCACGGTGGACGATGCCGCCTACGTGCGCGGCGCCGAGGCCCTGGGCGATCTGCCGGACCAGGTGGGCGGCGCGCGGCGGGGGCAGGGGGGCCTCCTCCCGGATGATCCGCTCCAGGGTCCGGCCCCGCACCAGCTCCATCACGAGGAAGGTCTTGCCGTCCGCGCTGGTGCCGAAGTCCTCCACGTTCACGATGTTCTCGTGGCGGACCTTGCTCATGGACTGGGCCTCGCGCCGGAAGCGGGCCAGGAAGCGCTGGTCGTTCGCGAAGTCCGCGTAGAGGACCTTGATGGCGTACTCGCGGTCCAGGACGGTGTGCCGAGCGCGGTAGACGCAGCCCATCCCGCCCTCGCCGAGGTGCTCCTCGATCAGGTACCGGTCCAGCTGGGCCCCGACCCAGGGATCCCGGTCGGTATCCACCAGGCCCTCGCCGTCATGCACGCACACGCCCGCGTTGGTGGCGTGCACAGACCCGCACTGCGGACAGACCCGCACCCCCCGAGCTTGCCCGGCTTGTGGACTCCATGCCACTGCCGCGCGTCACCCGTTGCGCAATCCGCCGGATGTGTTTCGAGGTACGCCGTGCGCCTGCCCCCCGGCCTCGGCTTGAGGCTACGCGGGGGCGGGGGTATGAGCGGCCCGTGGCCCTCCGGATCGCCGCCGTCGCCTACACCCACTATGAGTCGGATCCCCGGGTCCGCCGCGAGGCCGAGGCCCTGGCCGGGCGGGGCGACGAGGTCACCGTGTTCGCGCTCCGGCGGCCGGAGACCTCGGCCGAGGAGACCATCCGCGGGGTGCGGGTGGTGCGGCTGGACATCCCCCGCTATCGGGGCGGCCGGGCCCTCGCCTATGCGTGGTCCTACGCGGCCTTCCTGAGCGCGGCGGCCTGGCACCTGACCCGGGCCCACCAGCGAGCGCGGCTCGACGTCGTGCACGTCCACACGATGCCGGACTTCATGGTCTTCGCTGCAGCGCTCCCGCGGCTCACCGGGGCCCGGGTGATCCTGGACATGCACGACCTGATGCCGGAGCTCTACGCGCTCAAGTTCGGGCTCTCGAAGGAGGGCCTGGTGGCGAGGGCGCTCCAGGCCACCCAGCTCGCCGCCACCACGTTCGCGGACTACGTCATCTGCGTGCACCAGCCGCAGTACGAGCTCCTGCTCGGGGACCACGTCCCGCCGCGCAAGCTGGCCATCGTGATGAACGCGGCGGACCCCGAGCTCTTCCCGCCCCGCAAGAAGGAGCCGCGCCTCAAGGAGGACGGCCCGATCCGCGTGGTCTATCACGGCACGCTCCTGCGCCGATACGGGGTGGACGTCGCGGTGGAGGCGTTCGCCCGCGCCAAGAAGGAGGAGCCCCGCCTCGAGTTCACGATCCTGGGAGGCGGCGACTTCGCGGACGAGCTCGCCGCGCTCGCCCAGCGCCTCGGCCTCGGCGCGCCCGGCTTCGAGATGAGCGGCACCCACCGCCCGCTCGACGAGGTGGCGGCGGCGATCCGCGACGCGCACATCGGCCTCGTGCCCGGGCGTGACGATCACGAGGACTCGGTGCTCCCCACCAAGCTGCTCGAGTACATGGCGGTGGGCATCCCCACCGTGGCCACCCGCACTCGCACGGTGTCGCGCTTCTTCGACGAGCGGCACACCGAGCTGGTCCCGGAGGGGGACGTGGACGCGATGGCCCAGGGCCTGCTGCGTCTGGCCCGCGACAAGGACCGCCGCAAGGCGCTCACCGCCGGGGGCTGGGCCTGGCAGGAGGAGTACGGCTGGGAGGTGCAGAAGGGCTTGCTCTTTCGGACCTTCGACGCGGTCTCTGCCGACAAGGCGGAGGCGGCGCGGCGCAAGGCCCAGGCCGCGGTGGAGGGGGTCAAGACGGGGACCCGCCGTGAGGTTTCCAACCCGTGAGTCGTCTTCTTTCGACGCTCCGCGTCAGCATGTGTTGATCCTGGCCTGCAGTCTCGATAACTAGTTCCCGCCCAAGGTCTTTTTCTATGGCGTACACCACCCTCAAGCCCTTCATCTTCGCCGTCTTCTTCCTGGCCAGCATGGCCATGTTCGGCAACTCGGTGTGGCGCATGGCGCGCCTCGCCCGGCTCGGAGACGACAAGGAGGGGCTCTTCAAGGGCATTGGTGAGCGCCTGGGCGGCGTCATCTACCTCGCGTTCTTCCAGCGCAAGGTCGTGCAGGAGAAGTTCGGCTGGAACCACGTGGTGATCTTCTGGAGCTTCATGATCATCACGGTGGGCCACGCGGAGTTCATGCTCCGCGGGATCTTCCCGTTCGTGTCGTTGGACTTCCTGGGGCCGGTGTACAGCGCCATCCTCATCGGCGGCGACGTGATGGCCTTCGTGGTGCTCTTCGCGGTGGCCAGCGCGCTCTTCCGGCGGGTGGTGCTGAAGCCGAGCTTCCTGCACCTCACCGCCGAGGGGCCGATCATCCTGGGCCTGATCACCTCGGTGATGCTGACGTACTTCTTGGCCACCGGGTTCGCGGTGGCGGGCGTCCACGCCGACGTGGCGGGCCACGAGGCGTCGCTCCCGGTGTCATCGGTGGTGGCGGGGTGGTTCTCGGGCGTGGCCCCCGAGACCGCGCGCACGGTCTGGTACGAGGTCTTCTGGTGGTCGCACGCCGTGGTGCTGATGACGTTCCTGAACGTCATCCCGAAGAGCAAGCACATCCACCTCTTGGGCGCGATCCCCAACATCTTCGTGCAGAAGAAGGACAAGCCGCGCTCCGCCCTCACCACGATGGACTTCGAGACCGAGGACGCGGTGTGGGGCGTGTCGAAGGTGAACCAGTTCACCTGGAAGGCGCTGCTCGACACCTACGCGTGCACGGAGTGCGGCCGCTGCGACAAGTACTGCCCGGCCCGGCGCACCGGCAAGCCGCTCGAGCCCCAGCAGCTGATGCACGACATCCGCGGCAACCTCTACGCGAACGGCGACAAGGTCCTGGCCGACCGCAAGTTCTTCGACTTCTTGAAGGCGCCGGCGGACTGGGAGCCGGAGCTGGCCCTGGTGGCGGCCTCCGAGGAGGAGCGGCAGAAGGGCAAGCAGACCTCGTCCGAGGTCCTGTGGGCCTGCACCAGCTGCGGCGCGTGCGTGAACGCGTGCCCCGTGATGATCGATCACGTGGACGCCATCATGGACATGCGGCGCTACCAGACCTTGATGGAGGGCAACGTCAGCACCGAGCTGACGAACACGTTCCAGAACATCGAGCGCAACTACAACCCGTGGGGCATCGGCGCCGACAAGCGCGCGGACTGGGCCGAGGGCCTGGGCCTCAAGTTCTGGGGGGGCTCCGAGGACAAGGAGAAGTTCGAGTACCTGTTCTGGGTGGGCTGCGCGGGCAGCTATGACCTCAGGGCCCAGAAGACGATGAAGGCGTTCGCGGAGATCCTCGACACCGCGGGGATCAGCTACGCGATCCTGGGGCAGACCGAGAAGTGCTCGGGCGACTCGCTGCGCCGGACCGGCAACGAGTACGCGTTCGACGCCCTGGCCAAGGAGAACGTCGAGACCCTGAACGAGCTGGGGGTGAAGAAGGTGGTGACGGCGTGCCCGCACTGCTTCAACACCCTGAAGAACGAGTACCCGGCCTTCGGTGGGCACTACGAGGTGCAGCACCACACCCAGATGATCAGCGACCTCATCGGCAGCGGGCGCATCGAGCTCACCGAGGAGGTGAACAAGAAGGTCACCTTCCACGACCCGTGCTTCCTGGGCCGCTGGAACGACGAGACCGAGGCCCCGCGGAAGAGCCTGGCCGCCATCAAGCACCTCAGCGTGGTCGAGATGGAGGAGTCGGGGAAGAAGAGCTTCTGCTGCGGCGCGGGCGGCGGTCAGATGTGGATGGAGGAGATGGAGGGCACCAAGCGCATCAACCTCGAGCGCACCGAGCACGCCCTCGCCACCGGCGCCGACACCATCGCGGTGGGCTGCCCCTTCTGCATGACCATGCTCGAGGACGGCGTGAAGTCGAAGGAGGCGGAGGAGAAGGTCCAGGTGAAGGACGTGGCCGAGCTCGTGGCGATGGCGATGAAGAAGAAGCCGAAGCCGGCGGCCGAGGAGGCCCCCGCGGCCGAGGACGCCTCCGCCTGAGCGCTCAGGCCAGGTCGAACAACAGGATCTGGCCGCCCCCGTCACCGCCCGAGATCCGGGCCTCGGCCTCCTCGACGAGCGCGATCCCGTCGCCGGCCGAGAGCGCCTCTCCGTTCACCGTCACGAGGCCGCCCGTCACCTGGACCCAGCCCCGTCGCCCGGCGAGGCCGTGCGTCAGCGCGTCGCTGGACGACAGGTCGGCCACGAAGAGCTCGGTGGCCTGATGGAGGGTCACCGCGCCCTCGGCGCCGCTCCGGGAGGCCACGCGCAACAGGCGCCCCGCTCGGGCCTCGGGGGCGAAGTTCTTCTGCTCGTAGCCTGGTGCCAGGCCCTGGCGCTCCGGCCGGATCCAGATCTGGAGGAAGTGCAGCGGCTTCGTGCGCGAGGGGTTGAACTCGCTGTGGAGCACGCCGGTGCCTGCGGTCATGCGCTGCACGTCCCCGGCTCGGATCACCGAGCCGTTCCCCATGCTGTCCTTGTGCTCGATCTCGCCCGCGAGGACGAGGGAGATGATCTCCATGTCCCGGTGGGGGTGGGTCGGGAAGCCGGCCCCGGGGGCGACCCGGTCCTCGTTGATCACCCGGAGGTGCCCGAACCCCATCCGGTTGGGGTCGTAGTAGTCCCCGAAGGAGAAGGTGTGGCGGCTGTCCAGCCAGCCGTAGTCGGCGTGGCCCCGGTCGTCGGCGCGGATGATCTCGAACATGGCTCTTGGATCTACGCTCGGCCGGGCCCGTCGCAACCGGGTCGCCCCTCGCTCGCATTGCCATGCGGGGTCCTCCCGCGTACACGGGGTCCGTGACGCCGGAGGGGGAGGAGGAGCTCACCGCGCGCATCGCGTACGGTGATCAGGCGGCCACCATCCTGGCCGACCCCCTCGCCACCCTGCGCCCCTCTCACGATCGGCTCTCGACCCAGGAGGAGGCGGCCCTCGAGGCCCTCCTGGAGCTCGCCGCGGACGAGCGGCGGGGCGGGGTGTACGAGACCTTCGAGGAGACCCTGGGCACCGGGGCGATGGGGATGGTGCGGGTGGCCACCCAGCCCGGGATGGGGCGCAAGGTGGCGGTCAAGACCCTCGGCCCCCGCCACCGGGACCAGGTCGCGACCCTCAGGCTCCTGCAGGAGGCGTGGATCACCGGGTCGCTCGAGCACCCGAACATCGTCCCCGTCTACGAGATCGCGATCGACAAGCAGAAGAGCCCGCAGGTCGTCTTGCGGCGCATCGAGGGCCTGCACTGGCGCGACTTCCTGCGCGACCCCCAGAAGATCACCGACCTGTACGGGGAGCAGGATCGCTTCGAGTGGAACCTGCGCATCCTCATGCAGGTGTGCAGCGCCATCCACTTCGCGCACCAGCGGGGCATCGTGCACCGCGACGTGAAGCCCGAGAACGTGATGATCGGGCGCTTCGGCGACGTGTACGTCATGGACTGGGGCATCGCGGTGAGCACGCGGCAGGAGGACGAGGGGCGCATCCCGGTGGCGTGGCGGGTCACCGAGATGGCCGGCACCCCCGCCTACATGGCGCCGGAGATGCTGGACGGCGAGGAGCCCCACGTCTCGCCCCTCACCGACGTCTATCTGCTGGGGGCCACGCTCTACGAGCTGGTGGCCCGCCGAGCCCCCCATCGGGGCGCGAGCCTGATGGATCTGGTGCGCTCCATCGTCCGTTCTGCCCCGGAGTTCCCGCCCGACGCGCCGCCGGCGCTGGTGGAGATCTGCAAGCGGGCGATGCACCCCGATCCAGAGGAGCGCTTCCCGAGCGCCGAGGCCTTCCGCCAGGCGGTGCAGGACTTCTTGCGCTACAAGGGCTCGGCTCGCCTCTGCTTCGAAGCCACCCAGAAGCTCACCGCGTTCGAGGCCGCGCTCCTCTCGTTTCGGGCCGATCTCCCGGAGGATGTGGTGGCGGAGCTCGAGGCCCGGGTCTCGGACGTGACGGTGGAGCAGGTGGTGCCGAAGTCCCACGCGGAGCGGGCTCGGATCCATGATCTGTTCGGGGCCTGCCGGTTCGGGTTCCAGCAGGCGCTGGTGGAGGGGCCAGACAACCCGGTGGCGCGGGACGGCCTGGAGCGGACGGTGGCCCTGATGGCCCAGTTCGAGCTCTCGCAAGGCAACTTGTCGGCGGCGGAGCTCCTCGCGATGGAGCTCAAGCGCCCGCCCCCGAACCTGCGCCGGCAGCTCAAGCGGCACCAGCACCACGAGGAGAAGAAGCTCCGGGAGATGGAGCAGCTCCGGCGGGAGCACGACCCCAACGTGGGCCTGAGGACCCGGGCCATGCTCGCGCTGATCCTGGGGTTGGCGTGGACCCTGTCGCCCTTGATCGCCGAGCACTGGCTGCCGGGTGGGCGGGGCATGCTCATCACCACCGCGCTGTGGACGGCCGCATTCATCGCGGCGGGGGCGGCGCTCGCCCTCCGCACCCGCCGGGCCCTCGGGGCGTCGGCCCTGAACCGGGGGCTGGTCGGCACCCTCTTCCTCACCCTGGTCGGACAGCTGGCCCTCAACGCCGGGGTCGCGATCTCGGGGGCCGCGCCCGAGAGCAGTCAGGTGATGCGGCTGTTCCTGTGGTCGGTGGCCACCGCGATGGCCAGCGTGACCCTCGACCGGCGCCTCGGCTGGGCGGCGACGGTGTACATGGTGGGCTACTTCGCGGCCAGCGCGTGGCCGGACGCGGTGTACCGGATCATGTCGCTCTGCAACCTGGCCTTCACCGTGAACGCGCTGGTGATCTGGTGGCCCCGCCCCCATCGCCGCTGAGCGCGGGGGGGCGCGGGCGGTAGGGGGCCCACGGGGCCGCGGCCGACAGCTTGGCGGGGCCGCGGCTGGTGGCCACCCCGAGGCGCTTCAAGAGGCCCTCGAGGTCGACCGGGGCGCCCCGCTCGCCGAAGGCGCGGTGGAGCTCGTTGAGCACGTGCTGGCCGGTGCCGGCGTCGGCCGCGGCGAGCGTGCGGGCCAGCGGCCAGCGCACCGTCATGTTGCCCCCCGCGGCCCGGAGCGTCTGCAAGGCGTCCTGCAGGCTCTTGGCGCCGTGGCTGGCCACCCGGAGCTCCACGTCGGCCATGAGCCAGTAGAGCGCGCCGCCCCAGTAGGTCTCGCCCCAGCGGCGGGTGCCGTCGAGGCCCTCGCCCCGCGGAAGGCCCTGGGCCACGCCCTCGGCCAGCTCGCCCCACAGCGCGGCCTCGTCGTCCGCGCCGAGGAGCGCCTCGAGGTAGGTGGCGAGGCCCTCCTCCATCCAGCGGTGGCGGGGTGGGAGGTTCGGCAGGCCCAGGTGCACCAGCTCGTGCCGGAGCTTCCAGTCGTCGCGGAAGGCCTCGGCGGGGGCGTCCTTTCCCACGTAGACCTGCAGGGTGGCGCCGCCGAGGCCGTGGGCGCTCCCGAACGGGATGTCGTCGCGATCCACCGGCAGGGCCAGCACCAGGAGGTCCGGCACCGGGAGGCCGCCGAAGTAGCGGGCCACGCGGGTCGCCTCGCGGGTGACCCAGGCCTCGACCACCGAGCGGGGGACGGCGAGGGGGATCCGCGGGAGGGCGAGGGTCACCCGCCGCGCGCCGGGGACGGGGAGGGGGGCGAGGTCGAGGGGCCCGAACGCGGCGGGGGGCCCGTCGGCGAGCAAGCTGGCTGGCCCGCGCCAGCCCTCTGGGGTCTGCTCCAGCCCCGCGGCGAAGGTCACTTTCGCCGGGGTGTGGACGGTGAGGGCGAAGGTGCCGTCCCGGGGGGCCCGGGCGGGGACGGGGAGCCAGTCGCCGGGCCGGGTCACCTGGATCCCGCCCCGGGCCGGGCCCACGAAGCCGCGGGCCTCGTCGGTGCTGGCCGCGAGGTCGAAGCGCAGGCGCACCACGCAGCCTCTTCGGCAGTCCGCGTCGGCGAGGGCGGTCGGGGCGCCGTCCACCGAGACCTGCCGGACGAAGCCAGGGGCGCCCACCGTGAGGCCCCGGCCCGAGCCGGCCGGGAGCCGGGCTACGACGGCCAGGCCCTCGGGCCGCCAGGTGACCTCGTAGCGCCAGGTGGGCGGGGCGGCGGCCGCCGCGAGGGCCAGGAGCGCCGGGAGCACGTCGTTCATTGAGCAACGAACTCGCCTCGAAGCCAATGGGCGGGTAGGTTCGTTGCGCGCAGGCCATGACCGCCTTCGAGCAAGATCCCCTCCTCGGCCGGGTGCTGGACGGCAAGCTCCGGCTGGACGCGCGGCTGGGCGCCGGCGCGGCGGGGGCGGTGTACCGCGCCCACCACCTGGCCCTCGACCGGCCGGTGGCCATCAAGGTCCTGCACCAGACCCACTCCACCGATCTGCAGCTGATCCGGCGCTTCAAGGCCGAGGCCCGCGCCGCGAGCCGGCTCGACCATCCGCACAGCGTGCGGATCCTCGACTTCGGCGAGGACGGCCCCGACCACCTGCTCTACATCGCGATGGAGTTCATCGACGGCGAGAGCCTGCAGGGGCTGCTGGATCGCGAGCCGGCGCTGCCCTCCTGGCGCATCGCCAGCATCATGGCCCAGGTGGCCTCGGCCCTCGCCCACGCGCACGAGGAGGGCATCGTGCACCGGGACATCAAGCCCGGGAACATCATGCTCCAGCGTCGGGTGGGCGAGGAGGGCGTGGAGCAGGACTGGGTGAAGGTCTGCGACTTCGGCCTCGCCAAGATCCTCGACGTGAACCCGGACGACCTGAGCAGCGGGCCGCTGACCAAGCAGGGCACGATCTTCGGGACGCCGACCTACATGGCGCCGGAGCAGGCCAACGGCGATCCCGCTGACGGTCGCGCGGACCAGTACGCGTGCGGGGTGATCCTGTTCCGGATGGCGTGCGGAGGGCCGCCCTTCACCGCCGACAGCGCGACCGGGCTGCTGATGAAGCACATCCTGGAGCCGCCGCCCCCGGTGATGAGCCGCGCCCCCAACCTCGATCCGCGGCTCGGGCCGCTGGTGGACCGGATGCTGGCCAAGGCGCCGGACGACCGCTTCCCGTCCATGCGGGACGTGCTGGCGGTGCTGCGTGAGGTGGCGGCCGACGCCCCGGCCGGTGCTGCGCCGCTGGTGCGCGGGCCCTCGGTGATGGCCTCGCCTCGAGCCCAGACCCCAGCGCCGCCCGCGCCGCCCGCGCCGCCCGCGCCCGCGTCGTCGTCGCTGGAGCTGAGCGACACCCGGATCAGCGGCGGGATCGGGGCGCAGGAGGTGGCTCTGGCGTCGGTGCCACCCGCGCCGCCGCCGCGCACGAACATCCTGGCCGCGGTGATGGGCTCGGTGGCCCTCCTCGCGGTGGGCGGCCTCGGGACCTACGTGCTGCTGCAGCCGAAGCCCCCCGCGGTGACCGCCCCCGCCCAGCCGGCCGAGGTGCCGGCGGCGGAGGCTCCGAAGCCGGCTCCGGCGGTCCCGGCCGAGCCGCCGGTGGTGGCCGAGGCCCCGGAGGAGCCGCCCCCGGAAGAGCCGGAGGCGCCGCCGCCCCCGAGCCGGGTGACCCCGAAGCCCAAGCCGACCAGCACGAAGCCGGCGCCCAAGCCGACCCCGGCCGCGCCGCCGCCCAGCGCGCCGAAGGTGCCGGATCCGGAGCCGCCGCCTTCGTCGCCGCCGCCGCCCCCCGAGCCGCCGCCCGCCACCACTCCGCCGGTCAGCGTCCCGCCGCCGGCCGAGACCCCGCCCCCGGTCACGGTGGAGCCGAAGCCGCCGGTGGCCCTCCCGGGGAAGGTCACGCCGTCCCTCGGGACCCCGACCCTGAAGCCTCGGCTGCAGCCCAGGCTGGGGACCCCGCTCGGCGCCGACTTCCAGTGGTCGTGCAAGGTGGGCGACGTGGAGGTTGGGGGCGGGCTCTCGGCCCGGCGGACCCAGGAGGCGATCGAGCGGGTGATGGACCCGCTGTCGTCGTGCCTCAAGGACAGGGTCGCCGAGGTCGGGGTCCAGACCGACGGCAAGATCGTGGTGAAGGGGCGGATCGCCATCCGCGGGACCCTCGCCGTGCTCGACGCCCAGGGCGGCCCCAAGGGGGCGGCCAAGTGCGTCAGCGCCACGCTGACCGGCGCCCGGATGCCCCAGCCGGACACCGGTGAGGCGGATCTGGAGCTGGTGATCCTCTACTCGGCCTCGCCGAAGACCTGAGCCCGCTGGGCGACAAGCGCCGCCAGCACCGCCTCCGTCGCGTCCACGTGCACGAAGTGCCCGGCCTCGGGCGCGGTCTCGACCGGGACGCCGATCGCGGCGTAGCGCTCGAGGTCTTCGGCCTTCACGTAGGTTGAGGCGCCGCCGCGGATGCAGCGGGTCACCGCGGCGTGGGCCGCGGCGACCGGCCACAGGTCGGTCTCGCCGGTGCGGCGATGGAAGGCCTGCAGGGCCGCGCGGTCGATGCGCCAACGGTAGCCGCCGCCGTCGTGCTCCAGGTTCATGAGGAGCCAGTCGGTGAGGCCCCGGGTGAGGCCCCGCGCCCGGAAGAACTGGGCGAAGGTGTCGCGATCGGGGGCCTCGTCGGGCGCCTCGAGCAGCATGCGGGAGATGTCGGTGGAGGGCAGCCCGCGGGTGGGGCCGGGGGCGATGTCGAGCAGCGTCACCGCGCGGACGCGCTCCGGGGCCTGGTCGCGCATGGTGAGGGCCACCCGCCCGCCGATGCTGTGGCCGACCACCCAGAACGGCTCGGGGTGCGCCGCCATGAGCTCGAGGCCCGCCGCTCCGAGGGTGTAGAGGTCCGCGTCTTCAGGCATGGGCAAAGAGCGCCCGTGGCCGAGTAAGTCAGCTTGCACCAGGGTCAGCGACGGGTCGCGCTCCGACCAGGCTCGGGCCAGCGCGCCGAGGTTGCGGCCGGAGCCGAGGAAGCCGTGCAACAGGAGCACGCGGTGCGGGCCGTGGCCGCGCTGCAGATGGGCGAGCATGGGGCTGCGCATAGCACATGGGGTAAGCGACCGGGCGGTCGTTTGAAGGGGGCCTTTACGCACCGTGTCGAGCCTGGTTTTGCTACCTCTCCCCGACAACGACGTGATACGGCCCGAGGCGATCATGGTGCCGTCGTTGTCGTTGCCCCGGGTGGTCATCACCGGGGTTGGTCTCACGTCCCCCAACGGCAATGACCTCGAGACGTTCCGCCGGAACCTGCTGGACGGGGTTTCGGGGGTGCGGCCCTTCGAGACCCGCCACATGGGCCGGGTCATCGCCGGGGTCTGCGACTACGACGAGCAGAAGCACCAGACCAAGAAGGCGCGGCGGCGAGGCACCCGCGCCGGCTCGGTGGCCATCTACTGCGCCAAGGAGGCGGTGGCGGACGCCGGGCTGGATTGGGCGCAGGTCGACAAGCGGCGGGTGGGCGTCTTCGTGGGCACCACCGAGCACGGCAACGTCGAGACCGAGAACGAGATCGCGTCGATGCGCGAGTACGGGGACGACACCCGGTACTGGTCGCACCACCACAACCCGCGCACCGTGGCCAACAACCCGGCGGGCGAGGTGACCATCGCGATGGGCATCACCGGGCCCCACTACTGTCTCGGCGCGGCGTGCGCGGCGGGGAACGTGGGCATCGTGCAGGGCATGCAGATGCTGCAGCTGGGCATGGTCGATCTCGCCCTGGCGGGCGGGGTCTCGGAGTCGATCCACACCTTCGGCATCTTCGCCTCCTTCAAGGCGGAGGGCGCGCTGGCCGAGCACGCCGACCCCGCCAAGGCCTCGCGGCCCTTCGACACCCAGCGCAACGGCATCGTGGTGAGCGAGGGCGGGTGCCTGTATGCCATGGAGCGCCTGGACGACGCCCTGGCCCGAGGCGCGCACATTGTGGCCGAGGTGGTGGGCTACGCCATCAACAGCGACGCCCAGGACTTCGTGCTGCCCCTTTGGGAGCGTCAGGTGGAGTGCATGCAAGCCGCCTTGACGCACGCGGGGCTGAAGCCGAGCGACATCGACATCGTGAGCACGCACGCCACCAGCACCCCCCTCGGCGATGAGCAGGAGAGCCGGGCGGTGCGGGCGGTGTTCGAGGGGGCCGAGGGCGTCTTCGTGAACAACACGAAGAGCTACATCGGCCACACCATGGGGGCGGCGGGGGCCCTGGAGCTGGCGGGCAACCTGCCTTCCTTCACGGACCGCCTGGTGCACCCCACCATCAACGTGGACGCACTCGACGAGAAGTGCGCCATCAACAATCTGGTGATTGGGACGCCGAGGGAGCTGCCGAAGGTCGACTACATCCTGAACAACTCGTTCGGGATGCTCGGCATCAACTCGTGCGTCATCGTGAAGCGGTTCGAGCGCTAGGCGCTCGAACCCCACCTTGCTTGGGGGTTACCGAGAAATGAGCGAGAACGAAGTTCGCAAGCTGATCCTGGACATCATCCACGACATCGCGCCGGATGAGGACCTCTCTGACGTGAAGTCGGACGTGCGCCTGCGGGACCAGCTGGATCTGGACTCCATGGACTTCCTGGACATCGTGATGGAGCTGCGCAAGCGGCACCAGATCGAGGTCCCCGAGGAGGACTACATGGAGCTGTCCACCCTGGACGGGTGCGTAGCCTACCTGAGCCCCAAGTTCGCCTGAGCCCAGGGAGCGATGCGCTACGACGTGGTCATCATCGGCGCCGGCATGTCCGGCCTCGCGGCGGGGGTGCGCTTGGCGCACTTCGGCAAGCGGGTGTTGATCGTCGAGCAGCACGCTCTGTGGGGTGGCCTCAACTCCTTCTACAAGAAGGGCGGGCACCACTTCGACGTGGGCCTGCACGCGGTGACGAACTGGCTTGCCCCCGGCTACCGGGGGTCGCGGATCCCGATGCAACGCATCCTGCGTCAGCTCCGGATCTCGTGGGAGGAGCTGGGGCTCGAGCCCCAGACTCGCTCCAGCGTGTGGTTCGACGACGCGCGGATGGTGTTCACCAACGATCTGGCGGTGCTGACCCAAGAGGTGCAGCGCTGCTTCCCGGATCAGGTGGACGGCTTCGTGCGGCTGAGCGAGCGCTGCGCCGAGTACCCGGAGGCCAACCACGACACGCCCCCGGTGAGCACGCGGCGTGTCCTCACCGAGTACCTCAGCGACAGTTTGCTGGTGGACATGCTCCTGTGCCCGTTGATGTTCTACGGGAACGCGGAGGAGGAGGACATGGACTTCGAGCAGTTCGTGATCCTCTTCAACAGCATCTACCGGGAGGGCTTCTGCCGGCCCCGCCGCGGGGTGCGGCAGGTGCTGGACGTGCTGACGGACAAGTACACCGAGCTGGGGGGCGAGCTCCGGCGGCGCACCCCGGTGGAGCGCCTGGTGGTGAAGGACGGGCGGGTCACCGAGGTGGTCCTCGGGCGGGGCGAGAACGTCGAGGCCGACGTCGTGCTGTCCTCGGCCGGGCTGGTGGAGACGATGGCGATGCGGAGCGACGTCGACGACGATCGCTTCGAGCCGCTGGCCGGCAAGCTGGCCTTCACCGAGAACATCTGGCTCCTCGACGAGGACCCGAAGGCCCTGGGCTTCGAGGACTGCGTCACCTTCTTCAACCGCGGCCCGGGCTTCGCGTGGCGCTCGCCCGAGGCGCCGGTGGACCTGTCGAGCGGGGTCATCTGCGTGCCGGGGAACTACGCCCACGCCGAGCCCCTCGATCGGCACATGGTGCGGGCGACCCACCTGGCCAACCACCGGGTGTGGTTCGAGTGGGACGAGGCGCGCTACCGCGAGGAGAAGGGGGCGTATATCCAGCGCTCCCTCGCCACGGTGGCGGAGCGGGGCGGCGACCTGAGCGGGCACGTGACGTACACCGACGGCTTCACCCCGCGCACCGTCACCCAGTTCACGCGGCACCGGAACGGGGCGGTCTACGGGTCGCCGCACAAGGTGAAGTCGGGTTGCACCGAGGTCGAGAACCTCTATCTGTGCGGGACGGATCAGGGCTTCGTCGGGATCGTGGGCGCCATGCTCTCGGGCATCGCGATGGCGAACCAGCACGGGCTGCGGGGGTGAGCGGTGACGAAGGACCGAGACATCCAGATCGGTGAGGCGGGGGGGATCCTGGCGCCGCCGGCGGTGACCGCGCCGTCCGTCTTGCGGGAGCGGCGCAAGACGCTCGTCTCGCCCAAGCGCCTCGAGGGGCTGGCCCCGAGCTACGACCTCATCGTGGTGGGCTCGGGGCTCGCGGGGCTCACCGCGGCCAACCGGGTGGCGCGGCAGGGGCAGCGGGTGCTCCTGTTGGAGCAGCACTACAACTTCGGGGGCCTGGCCACCTGGTTCAAGCGGCAGAACGGGCACATCTTCGACATCTCGCTCCACGGCTTCCCGGTGGGGATGATCAAGACCTGCCGGAAGTACTGGACGAAGGAGATCGCGGACTCGATCGTCCAGCTCAAGAGCATCCGCTTCGACAATCCGCAGTTCAGCTTGCAGACCACCTTCGACCGCGAGGACTTCACGCGGATCCTGGTGGAGCACTTCGGCATCCAGGCCGAGGTGGTGGCGTCGTTCTTCGACACCCTGCGGGGGATGAACTTCTACGACGACCAGCGCCTCACCACTCGGGCGCTGTTTCAGCGCTTCTTCCCCGGGCGGACGGATGTGTGGCGCCTCTTGATGGAGCCCATCGCGTACGCGAACGGCTCCACCCTTGACGACCCCGCCATCACCTACGGCATCGTGTTCTCCAACTTCATGTCGAAGGGGGTCTACACGTTCCAGGGGGGCACGGATCAGCTCATCAAGGCCATGAAGGCGGAGCTGGTGCACAACGGGGTCGACATCCGGAACTACGCTCAGGTGGAGCAGATCCTGGTGGAGCCGGAGGGCGAGGGCCCGCCCCGCTGCGTAGGCGTGGTGGCCAACGGCGTGCGGATCCCGGCCAAGGCGGTGGTGTCCAACGCCAACATCAAGAACACCGTCTTCAAGCTGGTCGGCGCCGAGCACTTCTCGCCCGAGTACGCGGCGGAGGCGGAGGGGGTGCGGATGAACAGCGCCTCCACCCAGGTCTACTTGGGGATCCGCGAGGGCGAGACGTTGCCCTTCGTAGGGGACCTCTTCTTCACCAGCTCCGCCCCGGAGTTCGACTCCGAGGCGCTGTGCGCGTTGGAGTGCACCAGCCGCACCTTCTCGTTCTACTACCCGGAGATCCGGCCAGGCTCCGAGCGGTACGCGGTGGTGGCCTCGATCAACTCGAACTACCGGGACTGGGCCGACATGAGCGACGAGGCGTACCAGCACCACAAAGAGAAGTACGCCCGCGAGGCGATCGACGTCCTCGACGGCTACGTGCCCGGCATCGCGCAGAAGATCGACCACGTGGAGGTGGCCACGCCGCGCACGTTCGAGTTCTTCACCCAGCACGCCCAGGCGACTTCGTTCGGCACGAAGTTCGAGGGCTTGAAGGTGAGCCAGGAGCTCCCGAAGCACGTGCAAGGCCTCTTTCACGCCGGGAGCGTGGGCATCATCATGAGCGGCTGGCTGGGGGCCGCGAACTACGGGGTCATCGTGGCCAACGAGGTGGACCGCTACCTCCTCGGCCTCACGAAGCCCACCGCCGGAGCTCGAGAGGAGTCCGCCCATGTTTGACTTCAAGGACCAGCGGGTCATCGTCACCGGCGGCACGCGCGGCATCGGCGCCGGCATCACCCGGGCCTTCCTGGCCGCGGGGGCCCACGTCACCGCGACCTACACCAGCAACGCGGCGGCGGCGGAGGCCTTCAGGGCCGAGTGTGACGTGGGTGAGCGCCTGGCCCTGGCCGCCTTCGACGTGAGCGACGTCGACGCGGTCGACGCGTTCTACGCCGGCCTGTCGGCCCCGCCCCAGGTGCTGGTGAACAACGCCGGCATCAGGAAGGACCAGATCGTGGGCATGTTGCCCGCGGCGGACTGGCGGCGGGTGATGGAGGTGAACCTCGACGGCACCTTCTACATGAGCAAGGGCGCGGTGAAGGCGATGTCGCGGCAGCGCTACGGGCGCATCGTGAACATCACCTCCCCCAGCGGCGAGCTGGGCTTCCCCGGGCAGGCCAACTACGCGGCGAGCAAGGCAGGGCAGGTGGCCATGGCGCGCTCGCTCGCCAAGGAGGTCGCCCGGCGCAACATCACCGTGAACTGCGTGTCGCCGGGGTTCATCGACACCGAGCTGTTGGCCGACCTGTCGGAGGAGCACAAGAAGGGCTTCTTGGGCATGGTCCCCATGCAGCGCTTCGGCACTCCGGGCGAGGTGGCCCACGCGGTCCTGTTCCTGGCCTCCAAGGAGGCGTCCTATATCACCGGCTCCACGGTGCACGTGACGGGAGGCATCTGATCCATGACTGACAACGCAGCTTTCAAGCCGGTGAAGGACGTGCTCCCGCACCGCGAGCCGTTCCTCTTCGTCGACGAGATCCTGGAGCTCACCGAGGACACGGTGCGGGCGCGCCGCACCGTGCGCGCGGACGAGCCCCAGTTCGAGGGCCACTACCCGGGCCGCCCGATCATGCCCGGGGTGCTCCTGTGCGAGACCGTGCTCCAGGCCGGCGCCTACCTGATGGCGACCCGGATGGGGAAGGGCTCCGACATGAAGGGGGCGCCGGTGGTGACCCGGATGAACTCGGTGAAGTTCCGCCGCATGGTGACGCCGGGCGACGTGCTCGAGATCTACTCCGAGCACAAGCGCTCCATGATGGGCGCGCACATGCTGAGCGGCTCCATCAAGTGCGAGGGCAAGCTGGTCTGCAGCCTCGAGTTCTCGGTGATGCTGGTCGAGGACGAGCAGCCCTCGACATGAGCTTCCTGGGGCTGGACGGCAAGACCGTCGCGGTCTTCGGGGTCGCCAACAAGAAGAGCGTCGGCTACCAGACCGGGCGCGTGCTCGCGGAGGCGGGGGCCAAGGTGGTCTACGTCGCCCACACCGAGGCGCGCCGGGCAGAGTTGTCGCGGCTTCTGGGCGACGCGCCGTGCCTGGTGTGCGACGTGGAGGACCCGGAGCAGATCCGCCGGGTGGCGGGTGAGCTGGCCGAGCACGGGCCGCTCCACGGGCTGGTGCACTCCATCGCCTTCGCCAACTACTCGGAGGGCTTCAAGCCCTTTCACGAGACCGGGCGGCAGGACTTCCTGCAGGCGATGCAGATCTCCTGCCACAGCCTGGTGGAGCTCTCGAACGCGCTCAAGCCCCACATGGCGCCGGACGGCGCGGTGGTCACCATCTCGATCTCCACCACCACCATGGCGGCTGAGAACTACGGCTACATGGCCCCGGTGAAGGCGGCGCTGGACTCCACCGTGGTCTTCCTCGCCAAGAGCTTCAGCGCCGACACCCGGATCCGCTTCAACGCGGTGGCGGCGGGCTTGCTGAAGACGGCCTCGTCGGCCGGCATCCCGGGCTACGTCGACAGCTACCTGTTCGCAGAGCAGGCTACCTTGCGAAAGCAGGGGCTCAGCACCCAGGAGGTGGCCAACACCGCGGCCTTCCTCCTGTCGCCGCGCGCCTCCGGCATCAACGCCCAGCGCGTGGTGGTGGACGCGGGCATGGCCTGCAACTACTTCGACGCCGAGCTGGTGCGGGCCGCCACCCGCAAATCCTGACACGTCGGTGTGCAGGCTACATTGTCGTAGTCACTCGGACGTGGACGAAATGGCCTCCGTGCCAGCCTCGGAGCATCACGTTTCTCAATGATGATGCACTGCGTCGACGCGGTGCGTCGCATTGCTCGAGTGCAAGTGTTCTTGCCGTGATACGAAACGAAGCATTTCCCTTGGCAAGCGGTCTGATGACGAATAAGGCAGGAGAGTACTGTTCGTCGATGGCCCGCCCCTCCTGGAATCAGCTCAGGCGGCCCGATGGTTCAATCAGGCGAGACTACGGGGCCGGGGGGCCTCGGCGTACAGGGGGCATTGCATGGTGATCAGGCCTTACGTGATGGAGGTGCCGCTCGCGGCCCAGGGGCTCCGCGGTGAGCAGCGGGTGGAAGACCTGACCCTGCGCGGGCGCGACGCGGCGGCGATGAGCGCGATGGCGTCCGGGCACGCGGTGCCCCAGTTCGTGGTGGACGACAAGGATCGCCCTCAGCCTACGCGCGGCATCCACTGGGCGATCGCGCACAGCTCCACCATGGTGGCGGGGGTCACCTCGGTCGAGCCAGTGGCCATCGACGTGGAGCGCATCCGTCCTCGGGCCGACTACCAGATCGCAGGCGCGATGGACGCCGAAGAGCTCGACATCCTCGGGGGCGACGCGGTGAACGCGTACTTCTGCGCCTGGGTGGCGAAGGAGGCGGTGCTGAAGCTGGCCGGGGTGGGCCTGCCCGGGCTCTCGCGCTGCCGCATCAAGAAGGCGTGGAGCGATCACGCGGTGGTGAGCTTCGACGGCATCGACTATCCCGTCACGTTCGCCTTCTTCAGCGGCCACGTGGCCGCGGTGACCGGTCGTCCCGAGCTCGTGCAGTGGACCTTCCTCCCCGAAGACAGCGACGCGGAGTTGACCCCGCCCCGCGGCGGCGCTGTCCTCTTCTAGTGCTTGCGCTGGGGCTCGTCGTCCCGCTCCTCCTGGCCGCTGCCCCAGCGCCCGTCTTCCTCTCCATCGACGAGGCGGCGCCGCTCGTGGCGGGCGACGCCGTGGTGTTGGATGCGCGCGGTGCCTTCGCTGAAGCGCCGTACCTCCCCCGCGCTCGGGTCGTGGACTGGATGCGGCTGCGGGATGGCCTCGCCCGCACCGGGCGCCTGGCCGACGACGCGGCGCTGTTGGCCGCGTTCGCCCAGCTCGGAGTGACCGACGCCCGGCCAGTGCTGGTGTACGGGGCGGCCGACAGAGGCTGGGGTGAAGAGGGGCGCATCTGGTGGACGCTCCGCTACCTCGGCCACCCTCGGGTCTACATCATCGACGGCGGGGTCCAGGCCTGGGTCGCGGCGGGGCGCCCGACCATGGACCACCCCGAGCCGGGCCGAGGCGTGGAGGCCTGGCGCCCCCAGAGGCAAGAGCGCTTGCAGGCGTCCCGGAGCGAGGTCGGGGACGCCGCGCGACGTCGGGACGTCAGCGTCCTCGACACGCGCTCTGACGAGGAGTTCCGCGGGGCGACGCCCTACTTCTCGTCGCGGGGCGGCCATGTGCCAGGTGCCTTGCACCTGGAGTGGCGCGCGCTCCTCGCCGAAGACGGGCGCCTGTTGCCGCGGGCGGAGCTGGAGCGTCGGGTGGCGGCGGCGGGGCTGCGGAGGGACCAGCGGATCATCGCCTACTGCACCGGCGGGGTGCGCTCCGCCTTCGTGGTGGCGGTGCTCGCCCACCTGGGCTTCCCGGACGCCGCGAACTACGCGGGCTCGTGGTGGGACTGGTCGGCGGACGAGCGCCTCCCGGTAGAGTAGCTCAGTCCCGCCCGTAGAGCGTCACCACGCAGGCGCCGCCCAGCCCCAGGTTGTGCTGGAGCGCCAGCCGCGCCCCGTCCACCTGCCGCTGCTCGGCCTGACCGCGGAGCTGCCAGACCAGCTCGGTGCACTGCGCAACTCCGGTTGCGCCGAGCGGGTGGCCCTTCGACAGGAGGCCGCCCGAGGGGTTGGTTACGAACTTGCCGCCGTAGCTGTTGTCGCCGTCCCAGACGAACTTCTCGCCCTCGCCCTCGGGGCAGAGGCCCAGGGCCTCGTAGGTGAGCAGCTCGTTGGCGGTGAAGCAGTCGTGCAGCTCCACCACCTGGATGTCCTCGGGGCCGACGCCGGCCTGCTCGTAGACCTTCTTGGCCGCGCTCTTGGCCATGTCGTAGCCGACCATCTTGATCATCGAGTCCTCGTGGAAGGAGGACCGGTAGTCCGTCGTCATGGCCTGGGCCTTGATGTAGACCGGGTTCGAGGCGCCCTTCTTCTTTGCGAACTCGTCCGAGCAGAGCACCGCGGCCGCCGCCCCGCAGGTGGGCGGGCAGCACTGGTAGCGGGTGAGGGGGTCGAAGACCTGGGGTGAGGCCATGACCTCCTCGAGGCTGAGCTCCTGGTTGAAGATGGCGTAGGGGTTCTTGGCGGCGTGCTTGCGCGCCTTGACCGAGATCTGGGCGAAGGTCTCGCGCTTGGTGCCGTGCAGCCACCGGTACTCGCGGCCGGCCCCGCCGAACATCTGGGCCGCGAAGGGGCCGCTGTCGACCCCCTGGTTCCGCTCCATGACGTTGAAGTGGGGCTCCACCGGGTTGGGGCGGTCGGCGTACTTGTTGGAGAGGGCGCCCTTCTCCATCTGCTCGAAGCCCACCACCAGCACGCACTCGGCGAGGCCGCCCTCGATCGCCTGGCGGCCGAGCATGAGGGCGGTGGAGCCGGTGCTGCAGTTGTTGTTGACGTTGAACACCGGGATCCCGGTGAGGCCGAGCTCGTACACCGCGCGCTGGCCGCAGGTGCTGTCACCGAACACGTAGCCCGCGTAGACTTGGGCGATCTCCTCGTAGGAGACCCCGGCGTCCTGCATGGCGGCTCGGGCCGCGTTGGCCGCCATCACGTGGTAGTCGTCGCTGGCGCCGGGCTTGGCGAACTTGATCATCCCGACCCCGAGTACGTTGGTCCTTCTCGTCATCGCGCGTGCTCCTTCGTGTGGTGGCTCAGATGAGGTTGCTCAGGAAGCTCAGCCGGTGGGCCGGCGCCATCGCGCCCTCCACCTTGAGCCTCCCGTGCATGAACAGGGACTTGGCGGTCTCCTCGCCCTTCGCGAGGCGCTCCAGATCTTCGTCGGTGAGGGACACCGTGGTCTGCACCGGCCCCGCGTCGTCGAAGGCCAGGCTGACCCGCCCGTCCTTCATCCGGAGGGTGGCGGTGGCGCCGGGCTCCTGGACGTGGATCCGCAGGTCGGCCTGCAGATCCTTGCCGAGGGCGGGGTTGGCGCTCAGGCGCACCGCCAGGGCCTCGAAGACCTGCTTGGCTACCGGGCTGCGAGTGACCGTAGGCGCGGCGGCGGGCGCGGGCGCCGTGCTGGCCGCGGCGGCGGCCACCTCCTTCGGGTCGACCTTCTGGAGGAAGGTGAGCTTCTGGGAGGCCATGATGTTCCCGCTGATCTTGAGCTCGCCCTTCATGAAGAGCTGCTGCGGGTCCTTCTCGCCCCGCACCATCCCCATGAAGTCCGCGTCCGAGAGGCGGAGGGTGCAGTCTGGCTTGCCGGTCTCCCCCGGCGCCACCGCGCCGGCCTTGAGGTCCAGCGTCCACACCGAGTCCGGCCCGGTGAGCTGGAACTGGTAGATGGTGGCGATCTTCTCGACCAGCTCGGGGTGCCCCTTGATGTACGCGCCGATGGCCGAGAACACCGCGGCGCTGGTGACCTCCTGGGCCTTCGGGGCCGCGGGCTCGCTCGCCTTCGGCGCGGGGGCGGCCTTGGGCTCGGGGATCTTCTCCCAGACCGACACCGCGCCCTGGGAGAGGGCGATGTCGTCTCGGCCCTTCACCCGGGTCTGGAAGAGGATCCGGTCGCCCTCCTTCCACATCTCGGTGATGAGGGTGTCGCCTGGGAAGACGGACTTGCTCATCCGCACCTCGAGGCCGTGCACGAGGCGCGGATCGCCGCCTGGCACCATGGCCTTCACCACGTGCCGCACCGCGTAGCCCATGGTGCAGAGGCCATGGAGGATGGGGCGGTCGAAGCCCATGGCCTTGGCGAAGCCGGGGTCGGCGTGGAGCGGGTTCCAGTCTCCGCTCAGGCGGTACAACAGGGCCTGGTTCGCGTGCACCGCCTCCTCCACCACCGCGTCGGGCTCGCGGGCGGGCGGGGTGTTGCGCTCTCCCGTCTCGCCCCGGCTGCCGCCGAAGCCGCCCGCCCCACGGATGACCGCGATGAGGCTGTTGACCATCAACAGCTCGCCCGACTCGTCGTAGCTCTTGGTCTCGATGTCCACGAAGGCGTGCTTGCCCTTGTCGAAGACGTCCTTCACCCGCATCTCGTGGGTGAGCTTCGCGTGGGTGGGGAGCGGTCGCATGAGCGTCATGCGCTGCTCGCCGTGCAGGATGCGCTCGAGGCCGAAGTTGAAGCCGTCGGGGAGCACGCCCTCCTTGGCCAGGCTGAGGAAGTTGTTCACCGCGGGGATGACGCCGTAGCTGGGCAGGGGCAAGAAGCCGTCCTGGTGCAGCTCGTAGACCAGCTGCAGCTCGGAGTCGTCCATGGGGTTCGCGGCCGCGCCCACCCCCAGCGCGTACAAGGAGAGATCGCGCTCATCATAGGTGGTGGTCCGCTTGGGGAACCGGTAGGCGAGGGCGGCGTCGACGTCGATGAGGTCGTTCCCGCCCCGGCTGGGCCCCGCGTTGATGTTGTCGAGGATCGGGGTCAGGGACTCGGTGACGCTGGCAGGGTAGGTTGCGTGCTCGAAGTCGGTGACCGCGGCCCACGCCTTCTCGAGGTCCTCGGGCCGCATGGTGCGCCCGAGCCGGAACATCTGGCCCGCCGCCCGCTGCCAACGCAGCTTGCCGAAGTAGCCGCCGCCCACCTCGAAGAGTCCGCCGCTCTCGGGGCAGGACTCATGGCAGAGCCACGCCACGAGCGGGCTCACGTACTCGGGCTTGAGCGCGTCGATGAGCTCCTTGGGCAGCACCGTCTCGGTGAGCCGGCTCCCCGCGATGGGGGCGATGGTGTTCACCTGGATGCCCTTGCCGGCGCCCTCCTGAGCCAGGGTGTTGGACAGCCCCAACAGGCCCAGCTTGGCCATGCTGTAGTTGGCCTGGCCGAAGTTCCCGTAGATGCCGGCCGCGGACGCGGTCATCACCACGCGCCCGTACTTCTGATCGCGCATGTGCGACCACGCGGCGTGGGTCACGCGGAACGACCCGAGGACGTGGACGCGGTAGATGAGGTCCCAGTCCTCCTCCGACATCTTGTGAAAGCTGGTGTCGCGCAGGATGCCCGCGTTGTTCACCACGATGTCCACGCGGCCGAAGGCGTCGAGGGCGTGCTCGACGATGCGCCGGCCCTCCTCCACCGACTCGTAGTCGGCCACCGCCTCGCCGCCCGCGTCGATGATCTGCTGGACCACCTGATCTGCGGCCTGGCTGGAGCGGCCGCCGCCGGTCATCGCCCCACCCAGATCGTTCACCACCACCCTGGCGCCCCGGCTCGCGAGCAGGAGCGCGTGCGCCCGCCCCAGCCCGTTCCCCGCCCCGGTGACGATGGCCACCCGCCCCTCGAATCGCAGCTCGTCAGTCATCAGGGTCTTTGGTATCCCACGATTGACTCGCGAGTCAAAGGGGGCCGGCGCGTCGTCCAAGTAGCGGAAATATCCTGATTATCGGTGCCGACGCCGGCCGCGGTGGGCGGCGAGGCCGACCACGAGCACGACGAGGGCGCCACCCGGCGCGCCTGCCGCGGTGCGGCAGCCGCAGCCCTCGCCGTCGGCGCCCGCGCCCCCGTCGGCGGTGCCCGCGTCGGGCCCGGCGTCCGCGTTGGCGGCCACCCCCGCGCCCCACAACCCGACCTCGAGGAGGGGCTCGTCCGGGTCGTCGGAGGCGACCTTCATGACCCCGGTCTCGGCGCCCTCGTGCGTCGCCAGGTAGGCCACCTGGACCGCGCACGTGGCGTCGGGGCCGAGCACCTGCGGCGGGAGGCACTCCGCCGCGGGGAGGGGCTTCCGCAGGAAGGCCTGCGGTGGTTCCAGCTCGATCGAGGCCAGGGCGAGATCGGCGTCGCCCACGTTCTTCACCACGAAGGTGCAACGGATGTTGCACTCTTCGCCCACCGGGGTGGTGGGGTACTGGCAACCGGACGGGGTGACCTCGATGTCCGGTGCGGGCTCGGTGGCGCCGGTGAGGCTTGGGTCGAAGTGGGCGATGAACGTGTCGTCGCCGCCCAGCCAGGAGAGCGGGCCGGTGGTGTCGGTGCCGGGCAGGCTCGCGGAGCCGGTGTAGCCGGCGAGGTAGACGTCGCCGGAGTCCGGGTGTAGCGCAAGGCCAATTGTCATCTCGTCGTCGTGGCCGCCGAAGTAGGTGCCGCCCTCGCGCTCGTCGAGGGTGCGGCTCAGGCGCACCACGAAGGAGTCCAGGCCGAAGGAGAGCCGGGGCTGGGGCCCCGCCGCCAAGGCGTCCCAGCCGCTGGAGTCGGTGTAGCCGGCCACCACAAGCGCGTCGCGTGTTGCGTCCAGGGCCATCATCGCCGCGCCCTCGCGGCCGGTGCCGCCGAGGTAGGTGAGGCGGCGGACCTCCTGCAGCCCCGGGGCGAGCCGGGCCACGAAGAGGTCGCCTGCGCCGCCGCCGTAGGTTGTCTGGGGCGCGCCCTCGGTGCCCGGCAGATCGGGCGAGCCGGTGAGCCCCACCAGGATCACCTCGGACTCCGCGCCGGGGGCGAGCAGCATCTCGTAGAGCAGATCTGCGTTGCTGCCGCCCACCGCGACGCCGCCGTAGATCTGGGTGAGGGCGCCGTCCATCCGGATCACGAAGGCGTCGCGGTCACCGCGCGTCCCGAGCACGACGTCGGGGAAGTTGGAGGACATCGTCGTGCCCCCCAAGAAGACGTCGGTCCCGAAGGGCGCGAAGGCGATGGGTTCATAGCCGTGCTCCTCGAGGGCGTCGCCCCCGAGGTAGGTGGCGGTCTCGAGGGTGGCGAGGTTCGCGTCGAAGCGGGCGAGGAAGAGGTCGGTCGTACCGGGGGCGCCGCCGCCGAACGCAGGCTGGACTGCGTTGGCGGTCACGGGGAAGTCGTCCATCCACGAGTTGGTGACCCCCTTCAGCAGCACCGCGCCATCGTGGGGGCTGACCGCCACAGTGACATACGACTCGCTGCCGCTGGCGCCGCCGATGTACGTGCTCACGTGCATGGCGGACAGGTCGGCGGCGAAGCGCGTCACGAAGGCGTCGAGGATCCCGGCGCGGACCGGGATTGCGCCGTTGAAGCGCTGCGGGAGGTCGTCGGAGTTGGTGTTGCCGCATACGTAGATCAGCCCGAAGCGTGGGTCGCCTTCCATCGTGTTCATCGCCAGGCCGGTGACGCGCTCCATGCCAGCGCCGCCCAGGTAGGTGACACGCTCCAGGGTCCCGAGGTCGGGCGACAGCGCGGCCACGAAGCCGTCGTCGTAGCCGCCCGGCTGGGGCTGGGGGGCCGCCATCGAGGCCGGCACGAGGTCCGTGGACTCGGTGACGCCGGCCAGGATGAGCTGCTGGCTCGCGGGGTGGAACGCGGCGGTGAAGACGTCGTCGTCGCCCGACCCTCCGAGGATGTGGGCCTGCTCCACCGTCTTCAGATCGGTGGACATGCGGGCCACCAGGACGTCGGTGTGGGCGCTGACCGCGCCGCTGGGATCGACGAGGTCCATCGAGGTGGTGCGGGCCACCAGGTGTGGCTTGCCGCGGTGGGGGTGCGCGGGGTCGCTCGGGATCAACAACGCGACGAGCCGGTCATCACCCGCGCCGCCGAGGTAGGCCGCCTTGTAGAGCGGATCGATGAGGAGGGGACGGCTGTGGTCGTACTCGGGCACGGAGACGCCATACTCGCCGTCGCGCACCGTGTAGCGCGCCGCTCGGGCCTCGCCGTCCTGCCACACCGTCGGCGGGGCCAGCACCAGCGGGCCCTCGACGGTGGCGATCACGAGCTCACCGCGTGCGTTCACCGCGAGGTCGATCTGCCCCTCCACCGCGACCCGGATGCCGTCCGAGCGCGCCCCGGGAGCCAGGATGAAGATCAGCTCGGGGCGTCCGCCGCGCAGGCTGACCTGCGCGCGCAGTCCGGGGTGGGGTTCGCCGAGCAACACCGTCGAGTACGTCGGGATATCTGCCGCCAGGGCTCCCGGTAGGGACAGGCTCACGCGCGTGGGCCCCAGGTCGCCCGCGCGGGGGTCGAGGGGACCGCCGACTACGCGCTGGGTCACGGGCCCGATGCTCAGGGCGCCGTCGTCCCCCACCCACACCGCACCGCCGGGGGTGGGGGCGATGAAGGCCACCTGAGGAGGGGCCTGACCGACATTCGGTAGGAACCCGAGATCAGGCGTGGGGCCGGCGGCGGTGAGGGCGGATGCGGTGAGCAGAAAGGCCAGACCGTTCACAGGGGCCTCCTCCGCGACCGGGAGGGGCAGCGGGACCCGGCCGCGCCGGGGCGTGAGCGCGCACGTCCCCGCTCAGGGGAATCACCCGTGGCGCACCGTCAACCCGGATTGCACGCAGCCGAGGTTGCGGCGTCTTGGCTGGGTCAGAGTGAGGCGGCCCCGTCCCCATCGGGGCACGTCGGCCCTTGATCCCAAAGGCTGTGTCGCTCTGAGAGCCGCGGTGACAGGTCGGTGCTCAACCGACCACGCCGACGGTCGAATCCTGATCTCGTGCGTTCGCCGACCGCCCTCGCTCTCGCCGCCCTCCTCACCCTGCCCGCGTGCTTCGTGGACGGCCAGGAGGCCTGCGGGGAGAACCAGGTACTCGACGACGAGGGCGGGTGCACCTGCCAGGAGGGCTACGCCCTCGACGGCCAGCGCGTGTGCGTGGCTCTGGGCTCCGACGGGGAGCAAGACGCAGGGGTGGCCGACTCGGGTCCGCTCGACTCCGGGACGGAGACCGCCACGGCGGCGCCTACCGGGCTCGGGGTGGCATGTACGACGCACGACGACTGCGCTGGATACGACGCGTCCTTCTGCGACAACTTCCACTTCAGCTACTGCCTGATCCCGGCGTGCACGATCGATCCCGAGTCCTGTCCCCAGGATTGGGAGTGCTGTGACCTGTCCATCTTCGGTGTGGAGGAGCTGCTGTGCGTGCCCGCGAACACCTGCCCCACACGGTAGCGGGGCTCGCGCTCCTGGTCGTCGCGACGTCGCCCAGCGGTCTTCGCGCCGCCACGTCGACCGTCTCCGAAGCCAGGCAACCGGCCGGGGACCTCAGCGCGCTCGGGGTGGAGCCGCTGCTCCCCGACCTCGGGGACGACTCCGGTGATGACTTTCGGCTGCGGGTGTACGGCTTCGCCGACTTCACCCTGTCGCGGACGTTCCTGCCCGAGGGCAGCGGCTTCGAGGCCTTCGTGGTCGACAAGAGCACCTTCTACGTCGGGGCGCTCAACACCTACTTCGACTCCAGCTTCGACGACTGGAAGAGCCTCATCGAGATCCGCTTCCTCTACCTCCCGCACGGGAGCCCGGTCGCCGATGGGCGCGTCGACACCACGGTGGTGGACTACGCGGACATCTACCGGGACGTCCGCTACGGCTCGATCGAGATCGAGCGGGCTTGGGTGGAGTACCAGGTGGCCCGGTGGCTCACGATCCGGGCCGGGCAGTGGCTCACCCCCTACGGCGTCTGGAACGTCGACCACGCCTCCCCCACCATCATCGGGGCTCGGCGGCCCTACGTGATCGCCGAGGAGCTGCTCCCCGAACGGCAGACTGGCTTGCAGTTCATCGGTAGCTTCGACGTGGGCCGGACCACCGTGGGCTATCACCTCACCGTCTCCAACGGGCGGGGCCCGGTGGACGCATACCTGGACTTCGACGAGAACAAGGCCCTGGGCGCGCGCCTCTTCGTCGACGCGCCGACCATCGACCTCAAGGCGGGGGTGTCCGCCTACTATGGTCGCTTCACGTCCCTGAGCGAAGAGACGCGGCTCGATGCGGAGCGCATCCTGGTCACGGAGCGCACGCTGGCCGAGCAGTTCGACGAGCTGTCACTCGCGGCCGACCTCAAGTGGACGTGGTCCCACCTCATCGTGCAGGCCGAGGTGGTGGTGAACCAGCGCCGCTACACCGAGGGTGGGCGGCCGCTGAACCCGGCCGACGTCCAGACCCTCACCCCCGACCAGACCCTCTCCGGCGCCTACGGCCTGGTGGCCTACGAGACCCCGCTCTTCGGCATCACGCCCTACGCGATGGTGGAGTACGAGAAGGGGCGCATCAACCTGCTCCGCATCAGTGGCGCCTGGGGCTTCACCGGCGGCCTGAACTGGAGGCCGCACCCGAGGGTGACGCTGAAGGCCCAGGTGCTGGTGTCCAAGCAGCTCGGTGACGCGAGCTCGCCCTTCACCAACACCACCATCACCCTGGCGGATGGGCAGATCGCATGGGCGTTCTGAGGGCATCGCGCCGCGCAGGTCAGGCTGCGATCCTGGCCCTGGCTGGGCTCGTCCTCGGGGCGAGCGCGGCGGACGCGGACGAGCCCGTGGCATACGCGGTGGTGGTGAACCCCGCGGCGCAGGTCCGAGATGTCTCGCTCGGCGAGCTCAGCAGCCTCTACCGAGGGCGCAGGATGGAGGACGGCGACGGCCGCGTGCTCGTCCCCCTGAACCACCCGGCAGGGACGGCAGCGCGCACCGACTTCGATCGGGTGGTGCTGGGGATGACGCCGGATGAGGTCGGACGCTTCTGGGTGGACCAGAAGATGCGAGGCGCGAGCCACCCGCCGCGCACCGCGGGCTCCGCCAACATGCTCCTGCGCTTCGTGGCGAACTTCCCCGCCGCGGTGGGCTACGTCGAGGCGGACAAGGTGGCGGGGATGGGGGACGCGGTCCGCGTCCTCAAGGTGGACGGCAAGCTCCCCGGCGAACCTGGCTATGCGCTCGCGAAGGGTGCGCCATGAGGTTGCGCACCCGACTCTTCGCCTTCTCGTTCCTCCAGCTCCTCGCGCTGGGTGCCCTCTTCGTGCTGACCGGGTACCTGCTGCAGCAAGGTATCCTGCCGTTGGTGGAGGACCGGATCCGACACCAGGCGATCACGGTGGCCGAGCACCTCAGCACCGACTTGGAGATCCCGCTCGGGGCGCAGGACGAGGCCGGCGTCCGCGAGGCGCTGGCCGCCGCGACGGGCGAGGACCCTGACTTCGCGGGCGCGGTTGTGAAGGGTGCGGACGGGACGGTGGTGGCGCAGCTTGGCGCCGGGGACGGCGCCAAGCCGTCGAGGCCGGTGGTGGAGAGCCGCGACGTCAACGTCGAGGGGTACCGGCTGGGGACGGTGGAGGTGATGTTCTCGCGGCGGCGGATAGACGACGCTCAGCGCTGGTTCCTGCAGATGGCCGCGGTGGCCGGCCTCGCCCTCGCCATGGGCGCCCTCGTCAGCTTCCGCTTCATCCGGGCCATCCTCGACCCGATGAACCGCATCATGGAGTTCGCCCGCCACCTCGAGGAGGGCCACCTCGAGCGGCGGATCCCCCCCGACGTGGCGGTGTCCGAGCTCAAGGCCCTGGTCGGGCAGCTCAACCGGATGGCGGACGGGCTGGAGCAGCGCGATGCCCAGCTCGAGCTACAGCGCGATGACCTGGCCGCGGCGCGAGAGGCGGCGCTCGCCGCGTCGAAGGCGAAGTCCAACTTCCTTGCGAACATGAGCCACGAGATCCGGACGCCCCTGAACGGGATCCTCGGGGTCTGCGACCTGCTCACCGACACCTCGATGGACGCGGTCCAGTCGGACTACCTCCGGACCATGCGGGTCTCGGCCGACCGGCTCCTGGTGGTGATCAACGACATCCTCGACATCTCGAAGATCGAGGCGGGGAAGATGGCGGTGGAGCGCGTTCGGGTCGAGCTGCCCGAGCTGGTGCGCGATGTCCTCCGCCTCTTCGCCGGCGCCGCCGCCGACAAGGGCCTCCGCCTGAGGGTGGAGGCAGAGGCCTTCACTCCACGCTTCCTCCAGACGGACCCGACGCGGCTCACCCAGGTCCTCTCCAACCTGGTGTCGAACGCGATCAAGTTCACGAATGAAGGTGAGGTTGCGGTCGAGATCCACCTCGACAACCTCTCGGGTCGGGCCGCGGTGCGACTCTCGGTCCGGGACGAGGGCATCGGGATGAGCGCCGAGCAGCTCGCTCGCGTCTTCCAGCCGTTCGAGCAGGGCGACATCTCGACCACTCGTCGCTTCGGTGGCACCGGCCTCGGGCTGGCGATCAGCCGCAACCTCGTGAACCTCATGGGCGGGGAGCTTCGGGTGGACAGCCGCGCGGGGGAGGGCAGCCGCTTCGACGTGGTCCTGCCGTCGACCGAGCAGGGCCCTCACGTGGACACCCTCTCGGGTCACCGGGTGGTCCTGGCGGGGATCCGCAGCGCCGAGGCGCGCCAGGTCGGCCGGGTGCTGCGGGACCTCGGGGCAGAGGTGGTCGAGGTGGCCGATGCCGCCGCGGTGGACCCCCTCCTGTTCTCCGGCACCGACGTCCTCCTGGTGAGCGCACGGGCGGACGCGGGGGTGGTGCGCCAGCTGGCCGAACAGCCGGGGGTCCCGCCCCTGGCCGTGCTCAGGGGGCTCGGCTGTCCGCCCGGTCTGGAGGCGCGGCCCGAGCTGTTGCTCCCGGTCTTCGGGGCCGACGCGGTAGATCTCGTGCTCGGCCAGCGGCGGGTCGTTGCAGCTCAGCCTGCACTCCCGCGGGCCGAGCGCAGCCTCCGCGTTCTCGTCGCCGAGGACAACCGCATCAACCAGATGCTGGTCACCCGGATGCTCGAGACCCTGGGGCATCACGTCAAGGTGGTGGCCAACGGGCGGCTGGCGGTCGACGCCGTGATGGCGGGAGACGTGGACCTCGTCTTGATGGACATCCAGATGCCCGAGATGGACGGCCTCGAGGCGGCGCGGGCGATCCGGCGTGCAGGGCAGGTTGCGGTGCCCATCATCGCGCTCACCGCCAACGCCATGCAGGGTGACGCCGAGGTGTGCCTCGAGGCGGGCATGAACGACTACCTCACCAAGCCGGTGGAGCGGGCCAAGCTGGCCGAGGCGGTGGCGAGGATAGGGGGGCCACCCTCGGTCGACCTGGGCTGACGCGGGAGCGCTACGTGATCGGGCTCCAGGCGCTCCCGCGCTCGGCGAAGCGGCGGGCGAGGAGCTCCGCCGTCTCGGCCTCGAGGGGCCCCGCGGCCACCGCCCGCGCTGCAGCCTCCAGGTGGTGGGCGGAGCGGGTGCCGATGAGGGCGGTAGAGACCGCGGGGTGGTGGGCGGCGAAGCGGAGCGCGGTGTCCTGCGGGGCGGCGAGGTCGAGCTCGGCTTCTCGCCAGCGCCGCCAGTAGCTGGCCTCGTCGGGGCGCTCGGGCTCGTGGTCGAAGCGCCACGGAGCGTTGGCGAGGACGCGCTTCGCGATCACCCCGAGGCTGCGGCGCCGGGCCAGGCCGAGGGTCGGCGCGTTGTGCTGGTCGAGGAGCGACAAGGTGGCCTGCATGACGGTGAACGCCCCGGACTCCACCGCCACGTAGAGGGCGTGGGCGTCGCCGGAGTACGCGGCGGCCCTCACCTTGCCGGCCCGCACCGCGTCGGTGAGGGCAGCCACCACCTCGCCCCGCTCGAGCACCTCGGCCGGGCAGGAGTGCAGGTGCACGACGTCGAGGTGCTCCGTGCCCAGGCGCCGGAGGGCCTGCTCCACCCCCAGCGTGATGCACGGCCCCGTCCAGTCGGGCACCCCGGGGACGCCATAGCCGACCTTGGTGCTCACCACCCACGCGTCGCGCTGGCCGGCGAGCGCGCGCCCGAGGCGCGCCTCGCTCTCGCCGTAGCTGGGAGCGGTGTCGACCAGGTTGACACCCAGCTCCCCGGCGCGCCCGAGCAGGTCTTGCACGTCGCGGTCCGAGAGGGCGGGGTCGCCGAGGCCGCCCGCGCCCAGGCCGAGGGCGGAGACCTCGAGGCCGGAGGAGCCGAGCGATCGGCGGGGGATCATCGAGGGCCACCCATCAGGCGCTGCAGGATGCGTTGCAGCTCATCCACGCTCATGTCTACGACCTCCACCACCCGCCCGTAGAGGAGCGCGGTGGGGACGTTCCGGTCGCCCCGCTCCCTCTGGAGCTGGTCGAGCACCGTCAGCACCGCGCGCTCCTTGCGGTTGAGCCCGTCGCGGACGTCCGGCAGGTTGTCCTGCCAGGTCACGCCGGCCTCGTCATCTTGCGGTAGGCGCGCGCCGCCCGGAGCCCATGACCCAGGAGCCAGACCCCGGCGCCCCCGAGCATGACGTAGCCGGCCACCGCGCCGGTGCCGCTCGCCACCAGGAGCGAGCCGCCGCCGATGAGGGCGGCCACGGTCAGGCCGCTGAAGATGCGGCGGCCCAGCAGATCCGTTGCCCGGGGGAGCTCGGGATCGCGAGCCATCAACGTGAGCTCGCCCCGGCGGAGGTCGTCGAGGATCTCGTCGAGCTTGTCGGGCATGTGCCCGGCTCGCTCGCCGAACTTGGTCAGGGTGCGGATGACGTTGTTGGAGATGCGCTCGGGGCTGTAGCGGTCCTTCACCAGCTCGATGAAGAAGGGCTGGATCTCGCTGAACACGTCGAGATCCTCGTACATCTGCTTGCCGACCCCCTCGACCGTCATGAGGGTGCGGCCGAGCATCAGGAACTCCGGCGGGATCTCGAGGCCGAACTTGATGGCGCCGCTGATGATGTCGCGGATGAGGAGCGAGACCTCGATCTCCTTGAGCGGCTTGCCGAGGTAGCGCTCGGCGAGGAAGGTCACCTCGGCCTCGTACTTGGAGCGGTCGATCTTCTTGGTGGGGTTGCCGATCGCGTACAGGGCGTCGGCGACCCCCTGGGAGTCCTTGCGGGCGGCGGCGAGCATCAGGTCGACCGTCTTGTCGCGGAGGGCGGGGCTGAGGCGCCCCACCAGGCCGAGGTCGATCATCCCGAGCACCGGCGCCTCGGGGGTGCCCATGATCATCAGGTTCCCGGGGTGGGGATCACCGTGGAAGAAGCCGTCCTTGAAGATCTGGGTGAACAGGATCTGCAAGGTGACCTTCGCGAGGCGCTCGCCCCGATAGCCCTCGCGGAGCGCGTCGCTCAGCTTCTTGCCGTCGAGGCGCTCCATGGTGAGCACCCGCTTGCCGCTCGCCTCCTTGTAGATCACCGGGAAGCGCGCGGTCTCGTCGTGGGCGAAGGCCTGCAGGAACCGCTCCGCGTGATCGGCCTCGCGCGTGAAGTCGAGCTCCGCGGTCATCGCGCGATCGAACTCGCTCACCAGGCCGACCGGCGAGTAGATGCGCGCCTCGGGGATGCTGCGCTCGATCGCCTTGGCCAGGATGTAGAGCAGCTCGATGTCGCGCTCGATCACCGTGCGGATCCTGGGGCGCTGGATCTTGACCACCACGTCGGCCACACCGTCCGCCGTCAGCAGGGTGGCGCGGTGGACCTGCGCGATGGACGCGCTCGCGAGCGGGGCCTCTTCGAACGTCTCGAAGATCTGGCTCAAGGTCGCGCCGAGCTCGGCCTCGACCTCGACCTTGAGATCTTCGAAGGGCACCGGCGCCACCCGGTCCTGGAGGTCCTTCAGCGCCTCGATGATGTCCTCGGGCACCACGTCGGGCCGGGTGGAGAGGATCTGGCCCAGCTTCACGAAGCTCGGGCCGAGGTCCTGGAGCACCAGCTTGACCCGCTCCCCCACCCCGATGTGTCCGACCGACGGGGCGGTCTCAGCCTCGTCGAGGCCGTCGGGGAGGTCGTGGGTCTCGCCGGGGCGACGGATGAAGCGCAGCAGGCCGGTGCGCTGGACCACCTCGCCGAAGCCGTGGCGGCCGAGGACGATGAGGATCTGCCGCAGCCGATCGATGTCGCGGACGGTGCTGACGAGCGAGACCACCGGGGCGGGCCATACCACGCCGGTGGGGGGATATACGACCGTCTTTCGCGCCTGTGGCGCTCTGGCCCCGGGTGTGGCAAAGCGGCCTGCGTCATGATGAAGCTGGACCTCACGGGAAAGAACGCCTTCGTCACCGGGGTCGCCGACGACGGGGGCTTTGGCTGGGCCATCGCCAAGTCGTTGCAGGCGGCGGGCGCCAACGTCTATCTCGCCAGCCACCCACGCGTGCTCGGGATCGTGAAGCGCATCCTCGAGCGCGACAAGAACGCCGAGTCTCGCAAGCTACCTTACGGTGCAGAGGGTGAGCTCGCGCCCAAGGCGCTGATCGGCTGCGACGTGGAGTTCGACACCGCGGAGGACATCCCGGCCGAGCGGCGCGAGGTGAAGGGCTACCGCGAGGAGGACGTCTCCATCGCGGGCGCCTTCGCGAAGTACGCCGAGCTGAGCGGCAACGCGCCCCTCGACATCCTGATCCACGCGGTGGCGTTCTCGCCCGAGATCCAGAAGAGCCACCTCGAGACCAGCCGCGCGGCCTACCTGTTGGCCCACAGCGTCTCCAGCTACTCACTCATCGCGATGACCCGGGCCGCGCTCCCCTACATGGCGGACCGCGACGCGAGCGTGGTGGGCCTGTCGTACCTGGCGGCCAACCGCGTGACCCCCGGCTACGGCGGCGGCATGGCGGCGGCCAAGGCCTCGCTCGAGTGCGACTCGCGCACCCTGGCGTGGTTCGTGGGCGAGAAGGGCGTGCGCGTGAACCTGATCAGCGCGGGGCCCTTCCCCTCCCGCGCCGCGCGCTCGATCGGTGACATGGACGAGATGGTGAGCGCGACCGCGGCGCAGAGCCCCTTGCGGCGGCCGATCTCGGCCGAGGACGTGGCCGACGCCACGCTCTTCCTGTGCTCCGACCTGTCCCGCAACATCACCGGCGAGGTGCTCTACGTCGACGCCGGCTTCCACGCCATGAGCCCGGCGTTCTAGGGCTCAGAAGCGCGGGCCGGCGATATAGGTCTCGAGCTGCACGACCTCCTCCTGGAGGTCCTCGACCACCGCCTTGGTGAGGTCGCCGATGGAGATGATGCCCATGAGCTGGCGGGCCTCCATCACCGGGAGGTGACGGACCCGCTTCTCGGTCATCACCCGCATGCCCTCTTGCACCATCGCGTCGGGGCCGATGGTCACGAGGCGCGTGGACATCACCTCCTCGACCGACGTGGCGAGCGGATCCCGCAGCGCGTCCACCACCCGCACCAGGACGTCGCGCTCGCTGAGGATGCCGACCACCTCCTCGCGCATCATCACCAGCACCGCGCCCACGCCTGCCTCGTTCATCCGGCGCACCGCGTCCGCCACGCTCGTGGTGGGCGTCACCGAGTGCACCACCGCGCCCTTCTTCGAAAGGATCTCTCTCACTCTCTTCTGCATGGATTGGCCCCCCTTTGACTGCAGACTTCCCCACATGCTGCAGCATCCGACGGGTCGTAGTTCAAGCCCCGATGGACGGAAGGTGGGGCTACGGTCAGATTTCCACCGCCATACGACGGCGGCCCCACGTCCCCGGGCGGGTCGAGAAGCGCCCAGGGATGGGGGTGTCGCACCGCTCGCACCGCCCGCTGACGAGGTGATAGGCGAGCAGGTCGTACCAGTCCCGCACGATGAGCGGGGCGCGGCAGGTGGGACAGAACGTGGTGTCCCCCTCCCGGTCGTGGACGTTCCCCGTGTAGACGAACTGCAGCCCGGCCTGCATCGCCAGGCGCCGGGCCCGTCGCAGGGTGGCCGGCGGCGTGGCGGGCACGTCCATCATCTTGTAGTCGGGGTGGAAGGCCGAGTAGTGCAGCGGCACGTGAGGGCCCAGGTGCTCCGCGATCCACTCGGCGCCTCGGGTCAGCTCGGCGTCCGAGTCGTTGTAGCCGGGGATGATCAGGGTGGTGATCTCGAGCCAGATCCGGGTCTCCTGCGCGAGGTACTCCAGGGTCTCGAGCACCGGCTGCAGGTGGGCCTTCGAGATGCGCCAGTAGAAGTCCTCGGTGAAGGCCTTCAGATCCACGTTCGCCGCGGTCATGTGGGAGAAGAAGTCGGCCCGGGCCGGCGGGGTGATGTAGCCGGCGGTGACCGCCACCGTCTCCAGCCCGCGGGCCCGGCAGATGCGGGCGGTGTCGACCGCGTACTCCAGGAAGATCACCGGGTCGTTGTAGGTGAAGGCGACGCTGCGCACGCCGTGGGACACCGCGGCCTCCGCGATCGCCTCCGGGGAGGCCTCGCTCTGCAGGGTGTCCATGTGGCGCGACTTGGAGATGTCCCAGTTCTGGCAGAACTTGCAGGCCAGATTGCAGCCGGCGGTGCCGAAGGACAGCACCGGGGTGCCGGGGTAGAAGTGGTTGAGCGGCTTCTTCTCGATCGGGTCGATCGCGAAGCCGCTGCTCCTGCCGTACGTCGTCAGGATGATCTGATCGCCCGCGCGCTGGCGCACGAAGCACAGGCCGCGCTGCCCGTCCCGGAGGGTGCAGAGGCGCGGACAGATCTCGCAGCGCAGGCGGCCATCCGGCAGCGCCGCGTAGTGACGCCCGGGGTGTGCCTCCCCGCTCCTCATGACACCTCCAGGGTGCGCGCGGGGGCGGGGCGAGTCAAAGCCGGGTGCCTCGGGGCGGGGCATGGGGCGGGGCATGGGGCGGGGGGGCCTCGACCTCGGGGCGAGGATCGTCGATCCTCACTGGTATGGCGTCCGTCGTGCCCATGCGTCGCGTTCTGGTGGCCGACGACGCGCCCACCGAGCGGGCGATCCTGTCGCGCAAGTTGCAAGAATGGGGATATCTGCCTGTTGTCTGCAAGGATGGGGACGAGGTCTGGGCGCTGGTGGAGTCCGGCGAGGCCCCGGACCTCATGGTGCTGGACTGGCTGATGCCCGGCCTCGACGGGGTGGAGCTCTGCCGGCGCATCCGGGCCCTGGAGGGCGCTCGGGCCCCGTTCATCCTGCTCCTCACCGGCCTCGCCGGCCCCGCGTCCCTCGCCGCGGCGTTCGAGGCGGGGGCCAACGACTATGTGGTGAAGCCCTTCGACCCGGTGGTGCTGGCGGCGCGCCTGCGCAACGGGGCCCGGATCCTCGATCTGCAGGACAGGTTGTCAGACCGCGTGCAGGCGCTCGAGGAGGCGCTCGCCAAGGTGAAGCGTCTGCAAGGCCTCTTGCCCATCTGCTCGTACTGCAAGCGCATCCGCTCCGACGAGAACTTCTGGGCCCAGGTGGAGGCCTACCTGGCCGAGCACACCGACGTGCAGTTCACCCACTCCATCTGCCCGAGCTGCTACGCCGAGGTGGTCGAGCCCCAGCTGCGCGAGATGGAGGAGGCCATGCAGCGCGAGGGGCATCCTGGCCACGACCACGACGGGCACGACCACGAGCACTGACCAGCTCAGCCTTCGAAGAGGAGCACCAGCCTGTCTCGCAGGCCGGCTGGCAATTTCTCCGCCACCTCGGCCTCGATCTCCTCGCGGTGGTAGCGGCGCGAGAAGTGGGTGAGCACCACCACCTCGTTGGCGAACATGTGGGCCCGCTCCGCGATCTGATCGATGTGGATGTGCCCGTTCCGCCGCGCCCGCTCGGGGGTGACCTTGGTCCCGAAGAAGGTGCACTCCAACAGGAGCACCCGGGAGGTGGTGACGGTGGGCTCCGACTCCAAGACGTCGATCAGGGTGTCGCCGGGGAAGCAGAGCTGGGGCGTGATGTGCTCCTCGGTCACGACCTCGCCCGCTCGCGCCCGGTCCGCGATCGCGGCCTGGGGCTCGGCCGCGAGGTCGGGCCGCAGCTTCTTGACCCGGGTGCACAGGGTGTAGCCCACGGTGGAGATGCGGTGGGGGCTTCGGAATACGCGCGCGAAGGCCGTCTTGCCGAGCGGGATCTCGTCCCCAGGCTGCACCCCGACCAGGTCGCAGCGCTTGGTGTCGGCCTGGAGCGTCGACCACGCCTCGAGGATGGTGGACAGGGCGGGGTGCGCGCTGGCGGGGCAGAATACCCGAGGGGGCGGCGCGCCCATCAGGCCACGCATCGAGACGTAGTAGGCGAGGCCGGCCGCGTGATCGATGTGGGCGTGGGTCAACAGCAGGGTGCCCTGGCGCTCCGCGCCGTCGGGGCAGCGGCCGATGTCGAGGCACACGCCGAGCTGCGGGAGCTGATAGCAGGTCTCCACGCCCCCCACCGAGGTGGCCTCGATCTCGAACCCGCCCGCCGACAGCCGCACGCCTCCCCATCCCACGGTTGGCGGTCGTGGCCAAGGGTGCGCCTTCATCGTATGCTCCCGCCGCGTCATGCAGGCGTCGGTCCCAGGAGAGATCCGCTGGCGGCTGAGCCTGTACACCAGGAGCTTCGAGCTGTGCACCACCGGCGGCTTCTCGCTCGCCCGCCTCCTCGCCCTCGTGCCGGACCGCCTGCGCCTCGCCGAGGGGGACACCAGCGTCCGGATCCGCGTGCCGGTGGCCGCGGATCCCCGGCTGCAACCCAGCCTGCGTGAGACCCTCCCCGGGGGGGACGGCGCGAGCGCGCCCCCGCCCGCCAGCCAGGACGCCCTGCGCCGGTGGCTCCGCCTGGCCCAGGTCCACCCCGAGGTGGATCCGCTGGTGTTGCAGGACTGGTTGACGTCCTCGGCCCAGGAGCTGCTCGATCTGTTGGCCCGGCTCCATCGGCAGGCCCTGGCCGAGGTGGGGCGGGGCGAGGGTGGGCTGGAGACCGCCTACCTCGCGCACCTCGCCCTGATGGCGGAGCTGGTCCGGGCCCTCGAGGCGAAGGCGGCCCCCGCCGCGGTACGGGCGGTGGTGGCGGAGCTGGCCCCGGTGGCGTGGGCGGAGGTCGCGGCGGGGCTCCCGGCCGAGCGCGAGGTGCCGGCCCGGCTCGCCCTGCAGATCGCGCTCACCAGCGGCCTGGTGGCCCTCGGGGCCTCCGCCGATGGCTGGGCCGAGCTCCCCGCCAACCCGCGCCGCACCCTGCCGGATGCCTTGCGCCTGGCCCGACGGGTCCTCCAGCCGCCCCTCGAGACCTTCCCCCTGGAGCGGGCGGCGGACACCATCGCGCGGCGGCTCCTCGCCGAGCCTCGGCTCTCGCAAGCTATGTTGACGGACCTCCTGATGGAGCAGGCCCGGGACGCCGCGCTCCTCCTCGTGGCCCGCCTGCATCAGCCCGGTCGGCCCGACCGCGCCGCGCCGGCGGTGGAGCTGGCCCGCTCCCCGCGCGCGCTGACCCGGGCGCTCTTCCACCACGGGCGCCGCCGGGAGCTCCTGGCCTGGCTGGCCGAGCCCGAGGTGCAGGCGCAGCGCGCCGCGCAGGCCCTGACCCGCCTCTTGGAGGGGGCGGAGGCGGTGGCGGCGGGTGATCCGAAGCCGCTCGGGGTGCACGGCGACCTCGAGGGCCGCGCCGCGCTGGCCGCCCGGGGGGCGCTCCTCACCGCGCTGGACGAGCACACCCTCTCGCTCGTCGGCGACGTCACCGGGCTGCTCGTGCGCCTGCCGGCCGAGGTGGCGCAGGCGCGCTACACCGAGGGCCGCGCGTATCGGCTCTCGAGCACCGGCGAGCCGCTCTTCCTCCTCCCCGACGAGGCCACCGAGGCGGTAGCGCTGGTGGACTGGTCCGGGCTCCTCGGCCCCCGCGCCCTCAAGGCGAGCCGGGGCGCGGCCCTGGTGTCGCGCCACGTGCTCGAGCCCCTCGCGCGGGCGGCCCGGGCGCACCCCGGGGTGCGGTCGGCCTTCGACACCCCGACCCAGGCCGCGTTCCGCGGCCCGCCGGCCGAGGTGGTGGGTTTTGCGCAGGATGCCTTGCGGATCGGCGCGGAGCTGGCCGCGCTCCAGCTCGCGGGCGCCCCGGACGTGCTGGGCGGGACCTCCGAGGTCACCGGGGAGCGCACGGAGGAGGTCGGGCGTCTCACCCGGCGCATCGAGGAGGTGGAGCGGGCCCTGGCGCGCTCCTCGTCGTCGGCGTCGGGGCCGGACGACGCCTCGCTCCGGATGCTCCTCGACTCGAAGGCCCTCCTGATGCGTCAACGCGACCTGCTCACCGGCACCCTGGCCGCAGGCGGCGGGGCGGGTGAGGTCGCGCTGGAGCCGGCCCTGGTGGTGGCGGTGGCGTTCGGGGAGGCGGCGGTGGACACCGGCGGGGCGCCGTTCTCGCCCGCCCTCGTCGAGGCGGGCGGTCTGGTCGAGCGGAGCGCGTGGGTGGGGCGGCAGCGGAGCAGCCGGTGGGAGATGGCGCGGGCGGCCCGCGGTGATCCCGGGCTGCGCCTGCCCTTCGCGGTCTCGCTGCGGGTGAAGGAAGGCCAGCCTGCGCTCTACAACGGGGGCTGCGTGATCACCGACGCGGCCCGGGTGGCGCTGGAGGAGGCCCGGGCGGGCACCTCGACGGAGACGGTGACCCTGGAGCTGCGCCTCCTCCCGGACGTGCTCCGGGCCCGCTACGTCTTCGATCTCGATCCCGAGGAGCTGCGCCTGGTGCGCGGCACCGACGGCCGCGTCGTGTACGCGCTGCGGCGGGCGGGCGAGCTCGCGGCGGGACCCGACGGCGTCGCCCCCACCTTGTGGGAGCTCTTGCCCGACGGGCTGGAGCTGTTGACCGATCTGTTCGGACCGGGGGTGGCGAGGTGAGCGCGGCGGTGGTGGGCCTGGTGCGGGCCTTCACCCGGGCCATCCGGGCCATGGGCTACTACGACGCCAGCCACCCGGTGTTCGCGGCCACCCGCAAGGAGGCCTTCGAGGCGCTGCAGGGGCTGTGGGTCGACCGCGACGTGTTCACCCTGGGCGGCGCGGGCCGGCACCTGGTGGTGGACGAGGCGGGTTCGGCGCTGGTGGACGAGCCCTCCCGGGCCCTGGCCACCCGCATGTTCGAGGCCCAGGTGGTGGCGCTCCGCCTGCACCTCGACATCACCGAGCGCGACCTCGGGGCGCTCATGCGGGTGCTGGCCGAGCGGCCCGAGCGCGTGCGGGCGGCGGGCGGTGCGCAGGCCGTCATGCACAAGTGGGGGGCGCGCGGGGTGGAGATCCTCGAGGTGGACTTCGGCGCCCTGTTCAGCGGCGAGGGCACCGACCTCGGCCCCCTGGTCGACGGGGACCCGGTGGCGATCATCGCGTTGAAGGAGGTCCTGCGCTTCAAGGAGGGCCGCGCCGACGACGAGGACGCCCTCTCGGTGCGGCTCGAGGGCCTGGCCACCCCGGAGTCGCTGGGGTCGTTCCTCGACGAGCTCCTCGACGAGGCGGGGCCGGCGGTGGTGCAGGGCGGCAGCGGGCACCTGACCTCGGACGACGTGGCGGACCGCGCGGTGCAAGCCTACCTGCGGCAGCAGGAGCGCCTGGCGAAGGGGCCGGATCCGGAGCAGGTGCTCGCCAGGAGCGCCGACGCGCTGTCCGCCGCCCTGGTGCGCCTGGCCCCCGAGGCGAGGTTCGCGCTCCTGCGGCGGCTGGCGGGGGAGCGGGACGAGGATCTCGAGCGCGACGCCGCGGCGGCCCGGCTGGGCTCGCGGCTGGAGGACGGCCTGATCGCCTCCGCGGTGGCGGCGGCGCTCCTCGGGCAGGGCGGCGACCCGGACGCGGTGCGGGCGGTGGGCGACCTGGTGCGCCGCCTGCGGCCCATCCAGGCCGATCGTCAGTCCCTCCTGGAGTCGCTCGACTCCGACATGGCCTCGGCCGGGCAGCCGATCGACGGGATCCTGTGGCAGCACCTGCAGGCCCGGGCCTATCAGGAGAGCGGCCTCGGCATGCTGGAGCTGGACGCGGGCGAGCGAGGGCCCGCCCTGGCGCGGCTGGCGCAGGACCGCTTGCGAGGGAGCGCACGAGAGGCCGAGGGGCAGGACATCCTGCACACCACCGCCGCGGTGGTGGTCGAGAACTGGACGGTGCGGACCTGGGTCGCGGTGCTCCGGGCGGCGGGTCGCCTGAAGGAGGCCGCCTTGCAGGAGGTGGAGCGCCTGATCGTCGACCTCGACGTCCAGGGGGCCTCGGACGAGGCGGTGATGCTCCTCGCCGCCCTCGCCCGGCGGGTGGAGCTGGAGGACTACGGGGCCCAGGAGGCGGTGCGCCGGATCCTCGCCTCCGAGCGCGGCACGAGGCTCTCCCGGGCGCTCCTGATGCGGCCCGACGTACCCGACGCGGTGGTGGGCGAGCTCCTCCTCGCCGCGCTGGAGGAGGCCTTGGAGCCCAAGGCCCAGGCCTGGCTCGTGGCCCGGCTGGAGCGGCTGGGACCAGAGGCGCTGGCCGCGCTCGCCCAGCAGGAGCTGCCGCTCGCCTCGCCTCGCCGCGCGACCTTCCTGGTGGAGGCCGCGTTCGGGGTGGAGCCTGGGCTCGGCCTGCGGGTTGCCCGGGCCGCGCTCAAGGTGGGGGACGTGAAGGTGAAGACCCAGGTGATCCGGAGCCTGGTCGAGCACCCGAGCACCGAGGTGGTGGCGCTGCTGGCCCACGTGGCGGGCTGGAAGGGCGACAAGTACACGACCGCCCTGCTCGGGCTCAGCGGCGAGTCCACCCGCTGGGCCCACCGACTCCAGCTCGCCGCGGTGGGGGCGCTCGGGCTCACGAAGAGCCCGGTGGCGGCGCGGCCGCTCCTCGATCTGTGTACCCGCGGCAAGCTCTTCTCGGATCAGGCGACCGAGGATCTCCAGATCGGCGCGGCGCAAGCCCTGTTGACGAACGGGTCCCCCGAGGCGTCGCAGGCCCTGGACGAGATCGCCAACCACAAGAAGCGCGCGGTGCGGGACATCGCCCGCCGCGTCATCGCGGGGAGGCGCTAGGTGGCGGGGGAGGGCAAGGGCATCCGCTCGAGCGGCGCGGTGCCGCCGGTGGCAAGCAGGCCTGCATTGACCCGGGCCGAGCTCGAGTCGCTCGCGAGGGACGTGGCGATCCGGGTGGCGGGGGCCAACCACGGGCGGCGCCTGTACGGGCAGCGGGGGCAGGGCTGGGCCCGCACCCTGGCCGCGGTGATGGAGCCCCTCGGCGCGCTCTTCGAGGCGGGGGCCCAGGAGGTGACGCTGGCCCTGTTGGGCGACGGCCTCGCGGTGCAGGGCCTCCCGGTGACCCAGCCCCCGAGCGCGGTGGTGCGCTTCGTGGGCCAGCTCAAGGCTCGGGACGTCGAGATCATCTCGCTCTTGCCCGGGGTCGACACCGCGGATCTGGAGGTCCTGTTCGAGTACCTCGGCGCGGACGCGGCGGACGTGGCCGCGATGCGCGGGGAGGGCTGGCTGCGGGAGCGCGGGGTGGAGCGCGTCCGCATCAAGCACCTCAAGCTGGTGGGGAGCGGGGGCATGGAGAGCTTCCGCGACGTGTACCTGCGCGGGCGTCGAGTGCTGGGGCGGCAGTTCCAGCGGGCCGCCACCGACGGCGAGGTCAGCGTGGGGGCGGTGGGGGAGCTGGCCCGCGCGCTGATGGACGTGGTGCTGGGCTCCGAGGCGCCGGTGGCCACCCTGATGGCGCTACGGGATCGCGATGACTACCAGCTGGTGCACTCGGTGAACGTGGCCACCCTGGTCGGGGTGCAGGCCGAGGCCCTCGGGCTCGACGAGGCCGAGGTCCAGGTGATGGTCACCGCCGCCCTCACCCACGACATCGGCAAGACGCGGGTACCGGAGGCGGTGCTCACCCACCGCGGCCCGATGGGCGCGAAGGAGCAGGCCCTCCTGGACCGCCACGCGGTGGAGGGGGCGAGGCTGCTCTTGGACGCGTCGGTGAAAGCCAGCTTGCCGGCGGTGGTGGCCCAGTTCCACCACGCGGTGCCAGACCCCGGCCTCCCCGGGCTCCTCGCGGTGGAGCTGTGCCGCGTCGCCGACGTCTTCGACGGGGTGCGGACGCTCGTGGGCTTTCACGACGCGGTCGGGATGCAGGGGGCGGCCACCTTCATGTGGCGCAGGATGGGCGATCGCTTCAACCCGTACCTGTTGCAGCGCTTCGCCCGCCTCGCCGGGGTGGGGGCGGCGGGCGCCCAGGGCTGGCTGGACACCGGCGAGGTGGTGCGGGTGCTCGCGCCGCACCCCGAGCTCGCGTTCTCACCCAAGGTCGAGGTGCTGGACGCCCGGGACGGCCCGCTCCGGACGGGCGCCCAGGTCGACCTCGCGGCGCGGCCCGACGGGCCGACCTTCCAGCCGGTGCTCCCGGCCGCGTTCCGCAACCTGGCACCCGCCGACGTCGACGGCCTCGGCTGAGGCTCGAGGCGCTGCGCGAGACCGGCGCGCCGCAGGTGTGGGGCGGATGCTACGCGTCGCTTGCGCTCGGACCGACAACGGAGCTTGGATCACGGCTTGCAGCAGCTCGCCTCATGATCCCGATCGTGAGCGCAAATCGGTATGCCATCCGGCGCGATGCCGCGTTGGAGTCGACGCAGGTCATCGCGCCGCCCCCTGAGCAGCCCGCCGCGCTCGAAGCACCGAGCCGCAGCGTTCGCTCGAGTCGTCTCCCGAGGAGCGCCGCGCAGCACGTCGGCGGGCTCTCCAGCGCGACGACCGCGAACCTGTGGCAGGCACGCCTCGCCAACGCGAGCCCCCACAGCCCGCAGCGACGGGCCGAGACCCTGGCGTCCATTCGCAAGCCAACGCGCACCGGGCTCGCCGAGGACTGGCAGCTGAAGACGCGCGCGCACTATTGGTACTTCCCGGTCACCAGCGGCAAGACCTTCGATCAGATGGCGGCCGAGCTCGACGGCGTCAAGGCGCGCGGCATCGACTCGATCATGGTCTATCCGCCGTATCAGGGCGATCTGAACGGGGGCTGGCTCGGTGGCGTGCCGGTGGACGCCGGGCGGCCCGATCCGAAGACGGGGTCGATGCAGGACTTTCGCAACCTGGTCGACAAGGCGCACCAGGCCAACGTGGGCACCGTGGTGTACCTGGGGCCGCAGAACACCAGCGTGACGAGCGAGCTCTTCCAACAAGCGGTGAGGGACAGGGTCCAAGGGCGCGACACGCGGGCCACCCGGACGTTCCGCTGGGCGAACACCGAGGCCGAGAAGACGGACCTGGGGCACGAGCAGCTCGGCTGGGCGTACAGCAAGGAGGCCAAGGCCTGGTACGCCACGTCGTGGGGACATCCGGCGATCGACTACGCTCGGCAGGAGGGCGTCGACCATGTCGCGGAGTCGCTGAAGCCGTGGCTCGAGGCGGGCGTGGACGGCATCGTCTTCGACGCGCCGTACGTGCAGCTCGGCGCGACGCCCGAGGTGAAGAAGTACCTGATGGGCGATCTGCCCAAGGCCTACGGCGTCAAGTTCCGCTTCGCCGAGGGCACGAGCCCCGAGGCGCTCCGCGACGAGTACGGCGCGCTCGGGTTCAACGCTGGGATCTTCGGCAACGACGACGACAACTTCAGCGTCATCGACGACATCCGGGGTGGTGGCGCCACCGGTGATGACCTCGAGGGCTTCCTCGCGCTGCGCGACCAGGCGGTGGCGAAGGGCGGCGCCGCCGCGCGCGTGCTCGTCTACAACGAGGACGTGGCTCAGCACGTCCAGAACGGCGCGGTCATGATCGGCAACGGCGTGCAGGTCGATATCCTCGACACCACCGGGGAGCGTGACGAAGCGAACTATCGAGACTGGAGCCCGGAGCGACGGCGCCGGATCGATCGACTCACCGAGACCGCGGCCGCCAACCCCGCGCTCGCGTCGGGCGCAGACCGCAGGCGCCTGCCCACCCCGAGCTCACCCCACCACTTCGCCTCGCTGCGCACCGCCCGCGCGGCCGACGGCAAGCAGCAGCGGGTGCTCGGGGTCTACAACATGAGCGGCAAGGCGGAGACGGTCACGGTGGACCTCACCGGCAGCGGCGTCCGCCTCGGCCAGACCCCAAGGGAGCTCTATCGTGGGGAGGACGCCCCTCGGATCGGGGCCAACACGTATCGGATCCAGCTGCCGGCCCACGGCTTCGCGTTCCTGGAGGTCGCAGACTGAGGCCTTCGGTCGACCGGCGTTGCTTGCCCCGGCCGATCCGTAGGACAACCGCACCGTGGACGCGCGCCAGCGGGAGCGGGAGGCCAGCGCCCGGGTGGGGAGCCTGGTGGGCGGCAAGTACCGCCTCATGTCCGTGCTCGGGGTGGGCGGGATGGGCGCGGTGTTCTCCGCCGTCCACCAGTTCACCGATCGCACCGTGGCCCTGAAGCTCCTGCACCCGCACCTGGCGGGGGAGGTGAACGTGCAACGCTTCCTGCAGGAGGCGAAGGCGTCGGCCCTCATCGATCACCCACGGGTGGCCCAGGTGCTCGACGCGGGCGAGGACGGGGCGGGGGGCCTCTACCTCGCGATGGAGCACCTCCAGGGCCAGGATCTGGGCGCCCGCATCCGGGCCGGACAAACCCCGCCCGCCCTGATGCTCGAGGTCGGGATCCAGGTGCTCGAGGCGCTGGAGGCCGCTCACGCGAAGGGGCTTGTGCACCGGGACATCAAGCCGGCCAACCTCTTCCTCGTCGACGCCCCGGACGGGAAGGTCGACGCCCGGGTCCTCGACTTCGGGGTGGCCCGCCGCCTGGATCCGGCCGCCCGCCGCCTCACCCAGGCGGGCGGGGTGGTGGGGACGCCGTACTTCATGAGCCCCGAGCAGATGTGCGGCGAGGCGGTGGACGGCCGCACCGACCTGTGGGCCCTCGGGGTGGTGCTCTTCTATGGGCTGGCCGGGATCCTGCCGTTCCGCAACGAGAGCTACGTGGATCTTCTGAAGGACATGTTGCGGGTGGGGCCCGCCTCCCTCCAGATCGCGCAGCCGGAGCTCGACCCGCGCCTCGCGGTGGCGGTCGAGGTGGCCCTCGCCCCCAAGATCGAGGACCGCTACCCCGACGCGGCGAGCATGCGGGCCGCCCTCGAGGCGGTGCGCTCGCGCCGGCTCGATCACCTGGAGCAGGCCACCTTGCGGATGGCGGAGCGCCAGGAGCGGACGATCGAGGACACCCCCCGCGCCCCCACCCCCGACGCCCCGCCCCGGTGGGCGGGGGCCCTGGACGCCCTGGAGGACGAGATCCGGGCCCTGGAGGACCGCCGGCCCACCACCGCGCCTTCGCCCGAGTCGACCTCGCGCCCGTGGTGGCCCTTCGGGCGGCGGCGCTGAGGTTGCGGCCGCCGCGCGCCTTCGACAGTATGGGCCTGATGCTCCGGTCCGCGCCCGCTCCCCTCACCCTGGCCCTCCTGCTCCTGGCGGCGTGCGGCGACGGCGGGTCGGCCGCCGAGGACGCCGGCACCACCACCCCGCCCGCCGACACCGGGGTGGAGGAACCCGCCGACACCGGGGTCGAGGAGGTCGACGCGGGCCCGGTGGACACCGGGGTGCCGCGGGACTGCAGCGCCAACCCCTTCCAGTGCGCGCCCGACCAGGAGATGAACGCGGACTGCGTGTGCCTGGAGTCCTGCGCCGGGGGCCTGCGCTGGAACCCGGCCACGAGCATGTGCGAGGAGCCGCCGGCGGGGGAGTGTGGCGTCAACTCGGATTGCAACCTGGGCGAGGTCTGCCTCGACGTGCTCTCCACCGGAGGCCTGGGCGAGTGCACCGGCGCCGCGAGCTGCCGCTGCTTCTTCGAGTGTGATCCGTGGGTGCTGCAGGCCCAGACCGGGTGTCCGCCCGACGACGACTTCGGCACCGGGCGGGTGCCGGTGACCTGCACCTGGCTCGGGCCCACCGCCGCGCCGCCCCAGGGCCTGTGCCTGCCCACCGGCTCCGGCGGGGAGCAGGGGGCCACCTGCAGCGACCTCGTCCGCTGCAACGCGAACAAGAACTTCGCCTGCTACGGCCCCCAGAATGGACCGGGGGAGTGCGCGCGGTGGTGTGACACCACCCGGCCGCCGGTGGTCTGTGAGGCGCTCGGCGACTACATCTGCTTCCCGCTCGAGCAGCCGGACCTGCCAGACAAGGGCCTGTGCTTCTCGACCCCGGCCGACGACATCGCTACCACCTGCACCTCCAGTGTGACCTGCCAGGGGAACTATTGCTCCCAGGCCCTGGGCGGCACTTGCACCCAGCCTTGTGGGCTCACCCGGCCCTGCGCGGACGACTCGGTGTGCGTGAACGGCGTCGAGGCGGAGGCGGTCTGCACCCGGCTCTGCTCGGGGCCGGACGCGGCGGGGGACGCGGAGTGCGCGGCGCTGCACCCGAGCAACCACTGTCGGGCGCTCCTGACCGACGGCCGCTCGATCTGCTTCCCCTGACGAGGGCCACGATCGGCCGCCGCCTGTCGCAGACCGGATCAATCCAGCCCCATACCCATCATCCTGCCCCCGAACCGCCGACCAGGGATGGTGTGCAGGCAGCAGTGACCTCGACCCCTCGTGATTTCGCCGCGTTCGTGGAGCGGAACCTCGAGATCCCCACCATCCCCGACGTGGCCGCCCGGGCCCTCAGGGAGATGGGGAACCCTCGGGCCGACGGCCTCAGGATCTCCGGCATCATCAGCCGCGATCCGGGCCTCACCACCCGCGTGCTCCAGCTGGCCAACAGCGCGGCCTACGGCCTGCGCCGCAAGGTCACCACCCTGGAGCAGGCGGCGTCCATCCTGGGCTTCAACCGCCTGAAGACCCTGGTCATCTCCGCGTCCTGCCGCCAGCTCTACAAGCACTTCGGCTGGGTGGAGCTCGAGCTGTGGCTGCACTCGGTGGCCGCCGCCGGCGCGACCCAGCTCATCACCCAGGCCGCCCGGGTCCCCATGGGCACCGAGGCCTTCGTGGCCGGCCTGATCCACGACGTGGGCAAGGTGGTGATGAACAACGGCGAGCCCGACGCCTACCGGCAGGTGGCGGAGGCCCACAACGGCGATCGTGCGATCGAGGACTACGAGCGCGAGGTCTTCGGCTTCACCCACTCCGAGGTGGGCGCGCTCCTGGTGCGCCGCTGGGAGCTGGCCCCCGAGCTGGAGGCCTGCGCCCTGATGCACCACGAGCCCGAGCTCCTCTCCACCGTGGACGAGGGGGCCCAGGGGCTGGTGCAGGCGGTGATGCTGGCGGACGAGATCTGCCACCGCGAGGGCCTCGGCACCCCGCCCCGAGAGTCCGAGATCCCGCTCGAGGAGACCGACCCCGCCATCGCCCTCGGCCTCGGTGAGGACGCCTTCCCCGACCTCCTCGAGGCCATCCGCGCGTCCTTCGAGGAGGACCAGCAGCTCTTCAAGTAGGCCCGAGCGCGGGCCCTCAGGCCACCCGCACCCCGTCGCTGCTGTTGTGGGTGCGGTCCGCCAGCGCGTCCCGCGCCCGGCCGTTCTCCCGCGCCATCCACCGGAACAGGCACCGCCCCAGGCGGAAGTGGTCCTCCATCACGTCGAACAGGTCCTCGCGCGAGAAGGAGAGCAAGGTGGCCTGCGTCGAGGCCTCGGTGGCGTAGAGCCACGGCTCGGCGCTGAGCGCGACCTGGGCCCCCAAGATGCTGCCGGGCTCGAAGTGGGCGTGGATCTGCACCGAGGGATCCGAGACCCGCACCCGCCCCGCCGCCACCACCCACACCCTCTCGGGCGGCGCGCCCGCGGCCACGATCGCCTGGTCGGGCGCGAAGTGGTGCACCTCGGCCCCCGCGGCCAGGGTCACCAGGGGCTGGACGGGGGCGTCCGAGAGCGCGGGCACCTGCCGCAGCACGAGGATCCGCTCGAGCTCCGACAGCGCCTGGCCCGGGGTCAGGGGCAGCGGGTCGGGCGCGCCGAGGTCGCGGGGCGAGAACACCCCGGCCGGGCCGAGCTCCCGCGAGAGCTGGTGGATCCGGCCCATGCCGCGCTCCAGGGTCCCCTTCGCGTACTCGAAGTTGTCCTCGAGGATGTCGATGTAGTCCTCGTACTCGACGGTGACCACGTGGGTCGCGCGCATCGCCCGCGCGGTGCGCGCGTGGGGCTGGTCGAGCACCGCGTCGTTGATGCCGATCATCGCGCCGGCGTCGAAGACCCAGGGGTCGGTGCCCGACGCCTCCAGGTGCACCTCGCCGTCCACGATGAAGTACACCGTGCCCGCGCGCCCGCCCCGCGCGTAGATCGCCTGCCCCCGGGTGTAGTGCGCGTCCCGCATCCGCGCGGCCAGCTGGCTCACCAGCCGGGGCGGGGGCCGGTCGGTGAAGAAGGAGCGCACGAAGAGCTCGTGCTCCACCCGCAGGCTGGCCTCACCCGGCATGGGAGACCTCCCCGCTGACCGGGTGCAGGGTGGGTTGCGACGCGAGGCGCGCGTAGTGCTGGGCGATGGTGCGCATCGCGGCGTCACCGTCCCGGGTCAGGGCCTTCATGACCTCGGCCGAGCCGGCGGCGGGGGCGCCGGCCCAGGTCTGGGCGCGGGCCACCCGGTCCGGCCACGGCAGGTCGTCCACCGCGAGGCGGAGGAGCTCGCGGAGCGCGGGGTCGCTCGCGTCCAGGGTGAGCGCGTCGAGGAACTCCATCGCCTGGGCGCGGGTCTGGCGGTCCTGGGCGGTGCTGGCCTGGAACGCCAGCCGCAAGTCCTCTTGCCGATGTACGATCTGGAGGAGCCGGAACGCGCGCTCCAGGGCCTGCTCGACCTTGTCGCCCAGCAGGCCCACCAGGAGCGCGTGCACCCGCAGGGCGGCGGCCGAGGCGGGGGGCGCGGCGACGAGGGCCACCCGCAGCCCGGCGAGGCGGAAGTGCTCGACCAGGTTGAGCCGGGTCTGGGCCTCGAGGGCGGCCCGGTCCACCTGCACCGGGTGCTCCATCACCATGCGCCCGAGCCCGCGCAGCACCTTGTAGCGGACCGCGCCGTCGGTCTCGAACGCCAGCTGCTCCGCCAGCACGTCGGCCGCGGCCTGGGTGCCGAAGCGGGAGAGGGTGCGGGGCACGTGGCGGCGCACCCGGGGGTCGGTGTCGGGGTGCCGGAGGGCCCGCTCCAGCGCCTCGAGGGCGGGCGCGCCGAGCTGGACGATCGCCTCCCGCACCGTGGCGCGGCCCTCGCGGAAGCGGAGCTGGCCGATGAGGAACGGGATGAAGCGCTCGTCCCGCACCTGGGCCATGGCCCGGGTGGCGGCGGCCGAGACCCGCGGATCCGGGTTGGTGGCGGCCTGCATCACGACCTCGGCCCAGCGCTGTCGCCCCTCCGCCGCGATCGCTTCGAGCAAGCCGACCTGCGCGTGGGCCCCCGCGTCGCCCGTCATCTGCAACATCGCCTGCACTTCGGGCTGCTGCTCGGGCGGCTCGGGGTGGGACTCGGCCAGCCAGTAGGCGGCGTGGGCCCGCACCGCGGGGCTGATGTCCAACAGGCGCCCCTCGATCGACGTGCGGTGGCCGACCCGGGCGAGGGCCCTGAGGGCGGCGAAGCGCACCGGCTGCTCGTCGTGCTCCAACAGGCGCGCGGCGAGGGGCAGCCAGTCGCTCCGCTCGGGGGTGGCGATGGCCTCCAGCGCCTTCTGCAAGACCTCCGGCGACTCGTGGTAGAGCACCAGGGCGGGGATCAGCCGGCTCCGGCCGCTCGACACCAGCAGATCGATCGCCGCGATGGCCCGCGCCGGGTCGCGGCTGGACATCGCCTCGATGACCACCTCGACGCTGTCGAGATCGAGGCGCACCCCGTCGTCGGTGGGGATCGCGCGGTTCGCCTGGAGCGCGCTCCGGAACAGCTCCAGGTAGGGCTTCCTGAGCCCCATCGCGAGCATCAGCCAGGCCATCGCGAGCACCGCGATCACCACCGCGAGCACGCCCGGCCGCCCCGCCGCCATGGTGGTGGCGCCGAGGAGGAGCGCGGCGGTGAGGGCCTGGGTGCCGCGCACCACCACGGTGTCGATGAACACCTTGCTCTGGGTGCGCACCTCGTCCGGCACCGGCAGCCACAACAGCTCGCTGCAGATCCGATGGAGCGAGTGCCGGAGCGCGCCGTCCGCCCCCTTGGTCGCGAGCACCGCCAGCATCGCCCCGCCGGTGAGGGCGGTGCCCGCGGTGCCCAACAGGAGCAGGAACGGGAGGAGCGAGAACGCCACGATGACCCCGGTGCGCCGCACCAGGGCCTGGGCCACCAACAGCTGCACCGCGAGCGCCACCGCGTTCAGGCCGGCGTAGAACTGGGCGAAGAAGGAGCCCAGCTCAGCCGGGGCCAGGCGCGCCGCCGCCACCGACTTGAAGAGGTAGTCGGTGGCGAGCACCGCCCCGGTGGAGACCGCCACCAACAGGGCCAGGCGGGTGAGGTATGGGTTGTCGCGGAACAGGGCCAGGCCCTGGGCGAGCCCCGAGCCGCCCGCGCCCCCCACCGGGACCCCCGCGTCGTCGACCCGGACCGTGGTGAGCACCATCGCGGTGGCGAGGAACAGCCCCGCCGCGGCCAACAGGAGCAGCTCCACGGGGAGGCGCGACACCACCGGCACCGCCGCGCCCGCGCCGGCCACCGCGCCCAGCACCCCGCCCGCCGCCACCAGCCCGAACAGGCGCTTGCTCTGGGCCACGGTGAACATGCGCCCGGTGAACATCCAGAACTGCACCACCATCACCGACCCGAGCAGGCCGCTGAACACGTACAGCGCGTAGAAGGTCAGCGGGGTCTGGGGGACCAGGTAGAGGACCACGCTCCCGTAGGCCGCGGTGAAGAGCGTGAACACCAGGGCGTTGCGCCGCCCGAAGTTGCGGACGAAGCGGGTGTTGAGCCGCCCCATCAGCAGGGCGAAGGCGGCCAGGGCGGCGTAGACCCAGGTCAGGCGCTCCGGCGGGAGCCGGGTGAGGAAGAGGGTGTCGCGGGCGGTCTCGAGCAGGGTGTGGGCCGCGATCAGGCCGAAGAGGGTGATGGTGCTGCGGAGCACCAACCCTCCCTCGCCCGGGCGGACGTCCACCAGGTTGCCGAACACCCGCATGGGCCGAAGGAGGGTACATGATCTCGCGACGCCCGGGTCGCCAAAGCCCACCCCTGCCCCTTGTCACCGGCGCCCCCCGTGGTCACCATGGGGGCACCGAATGAGCGCGACCACCACCCGACGCCGCGAAGCCCTGTGCGGCGCGAACCTCAAGGACCACGGCCAGAACGCGCGCATCCGCATGGGCATCGTGGCCCTCACGGTGGCCCTGGGCGCCGCGGTCGCGGTGATGGAGGCCGACCTCGCGCGCCCTTGGCGGGTGGTCCTCTTCGTCCCATTCTTCTTCGCCGCCTTCGGGGCGTGGCAGGGCCTGTACCGGACGTGCCCCGGCCTGGTGATGCGCGGGACCCGCGAGACCCAGGAGGGCGACGAGGTGCGGGTCGCCGATCCCGAGCAGACCCGGGCCGCCCGGCGCCTCGCCACCAAGGTGATGCTCGGCTCGGTGGCCACCGCCGCCTGCGCCACCGCGCTCCTGGTGGCGCTCCCCTGACGCCCATGCGAGGCGGCGCGCTCCTCCTCGCCCTCACGGTGGCCGCGGCCGCCCTGGGCGCGTGCCGATCCGCGCCTCCGCCTCCGCCTCCGCCTCCGCCCCCGCCGCCTCCGCCGGTCGAGGTGGCGCCGCCGGCACTGACCGCCGAGGCGGACGCGGCCAGCCGCTACGCCGACGCGGTGGCCCAAGACGTCGGCGGCGCGCGGCGCCTGCAGCCCCTGTCCCGCTACCCGGGCGCGCCCCAGGTGGCCGCGTTCCGCAGCCGCCGCCGGACCTTCGGGGTGCTCTACGTGACCCTCGGGGTGGGCGCGCAGCCCCGCGAGGCCCCCGGCGTTCCGGAGGAGGAGCGCCGGGTGGAGCTCCTCGCCCGAGCGGAGGAGGCCGGGGCGGGCGTGGCCGAGGTCCTCCAGGCCCTCGCGAAGGCGCTGGCCGCCGCCGACGCGGCGGGGGAGCCCTGGAAGGGCTACGAGCCGGTGGCCCTCGAGGCCCCGGCGCGGGGGCTGGCGTACTTCGATCTGATCCCCGCCGGCACCGCCCGGGCCGAGGACGGCGACGTGACCCTGCTCCGGGTGGTGCCGCTCACCGCCGAGGAGTACGAGGCGGCCAAGGCCGCCCGAGGCAGCCAGTGGAGCGGCAGCGGCGGCGATCCCGAGGCGGGCGACGACTCCCGCGCGCGCTGGGCGCCCGCCCTCCGACCGGACGTCCCAGCTGACCCGTCCTGACGCAAACCTGCGCTAACTATAGGGAACTGTCCTACGTGTCCTTTGGGACAGGGGTTGTCAGGGCTGCTGCGAAGCGGTTTCAATGTGCTGGTCGCACCGCGCAAACCTGTGGGGGCAGGGAGCGGGGCGGCGAGTTTTGTCGGGGGTCATCTACCGGTGCGCGAGTTCTCGCGCTCGGGCGGCGGCCCGGGTGTTCCCGCTGGGGGGAGAATGCAGAGCATCGGCGCATACCGGATCGTGGATGAGCTGGCGCGGGGCAACACCGGACGCGTGTTCCTCGCCGAGAGCGCCGCGAAGAGCGGTGACGACACCACCTGCGTCCTCAAGCTCTTCGACCGCCGCCACGTCATGGCGGACCGCTTCCTGCCGACCCTGGTCCGCGAGTCGCAAGGTGCCCTGCGTTTCATGCACGTCTACGCGGCCCGGACGCTCGACGTGGCCCGCACCGAGAGCGACGTCTTCGTGGTGCGGGAGCTGGTGGACGGCGTCCCGATGGAGACCCTCCTCGACCGGATGCGTCTGCAAGGCAGCCTGCTCCCGTGGGAGTTCGCGGCGACGCTGATCGTCCAGATGGCGCGGCTCATGGGGACCGCGCACGCCACCCCGTGGCGCGCAGGCGAGCAACGCGGCTTGCTCCACGGGCAGCTGAGCCCGCACAACGTGTACCTGACCTTCGCCGGGCACGCGAAGGTGATGGGGGTAGGCCTCGGGCGCGCCCGCATGTGCCTGCCGCCCGGCCACGCCAACCTGGCCTACCGCGCCCCCGAGCTCCTGGCGGGCCAGAAGATGTCCGAGGCCACCGACATGTACGGCCTCGGCGTCACCCTGCACGCCTTGCTGAGCGGGCAGCGCCCCTTCGCCGCGGACCGGGTGATGGACGTGCGGGAGGCGGTGCTCCGGCAGCCGCTGGGGGATCTGCGCTACCAGCGCCCCGAGATCCCGGACGAGCTCGAGTTCCTGGTGGAGGCGCTGACGGCCAAGGATCCGGCGGCGCGGCCGTCCAGCCTGGCCGGGGTCGAGGGGCGCCTGCGCGCGGTCCTGCGCCACCCGGACGCCCACTTCACCGACGGCCTCGCCCAGACCATGGCCATCTACTTCCCGGAGGCGGCCCAGCTGGCCGAGGGGCGGCGCGAGCGGGTGCGGATGCGTCGGCGCCTGCGCTGCGAGCCGGCGAGCCTGCAGTGGCCGGCGCGGCCCTCGCGGCCCCCCGAGGAGTCGGAGCTCTCCCGGTCCCGCGGCACGGCGGGCGAGGCCCGGCGCCGCGGCCGGAGCCCGCAGCCCCGGAGCATCATCGGCGCGGCGCCCCCATCGGCCGGCGACGTCATCGGCGGGCCGTGGGACGCGCAGGTGCGGCCCTCGCTCCGCGGCCTCTCGGACGGGCACGACGGCTTCGACGTCGACAGCGTGGTCGAGGCGATCGTCGGCGCGGTGCCGCGGATGGTGCACGACCCCCTGGCCGAGCTGGTGATCGAGGCCCCCGAGGAGCGGGGCGCGTTCCGTGAGGTCACCCCGGGCCCGGTGCAGAGCTCGGCCGACCTCTTGTCGGAGGCCGACCGCGGCCTCGAGGCGGGGGCGGTGGTGGGGGATCGCTACCGCATCCTCGAGATGATCGGGCAGGGCGGGGCGTCGGTGGTCTACCGGGCCGAGCACACCATGCTCGGCAAGGCGGTGGCGGTGAAGGTGCTCAGGACCGAGCTGTCGGACATGGAGCAGGCCACCCTGCGCTTTCAGCAGGAGGCGCGCTCGCTCTGTCAGCTCGACCACCCGAACATCGTGCGGGTCACCGACTTCGGCCGCACCCACAACGGCTCGCTGTTCCTGGTGATGGATCTCGCCCGCGGGGTGAGCCTGTCGGATCTCATGGCGCGGCAAGGCGCGTTGACACCCTCGGTGGCGGTGGCGGTGGCGCGCGAGGTGCTGTTCGGCCTCTCCCACGCGCACGCCCATGGGCTGGTGCACCGGGACATGAAGCCGGACAACGTGATGGTCGACCTCTCGGACGGCCGGGTGCGGGCCAAGATCCTCGACTTCGGCATCGCGAAGATCCTGGAGGACGACGGCCCCGTCGACGGGCGGATCACCGAGCCGGGGCGGGTGTTCGGCACCCCGCGCTACATGGCGCCGGAGCAGGCCTCGGAGCGGCCGGTGGACGCCCGCACCGACGTCTACTCGGTGGGGGTCTGCCTATACGAGATGCTCTCGGGCCGGCACCCCTTCCCGGGCGAGAGCGCCCTCGAGGTGCTGGGAAAGGTGCTGATGCACCACCCGGATCCCCTGGTGTTCGAGCCGAGCCCGGTCCTCCGGACCGAGCGCCTCAGCGCGGTGGTGGGTCGGGCGATGGCCAAGGACCCCGAGGCCCGCTTCGACTCCGCCGACGCGATGAGCCAGGCCCTGAAGGAGTGCTTCGTGTTCTCGGACCCGCCCACCCGGGTCGAGCACACCACCGTGTGATCTTCCCCGGCCTGAAGTCATTGCTTTACAAAGGCCGGCGGATCTTCATGGGTGGTCCCCATGAAGGTGGAGCGAGTCGACGTCACGGAGGCGGCGCGTCGGGTGGCTGAGGCCGGCTGGCGCGTGGTGGACGTGCGCTCGGTGCCCGAGTACGCCGAGGCCCACGCCGAGGGGGCCTACAACGTGCCGCTCTTGAACAAGACCCCGCAGGGGATGATCCCCAACGAGGCCTTCGGTCCGACCATCGCGCGTCTGTTCCCGGACAAGGGGACGCCGCTGTTGATGATGGACGCGATGGGGGCCCGCTCGGTGCGGGCGACCCAGGAGCTGATGGCTCAGGGGTACACCCAGGTGGTGGACGTGGCCGGCGGCCTCAACGGGGAGTACGATGCCGCGGGGGCGCAGGTCCATGCGGGGTGGATCCCGGCGGGGCTGCCCACGGAGCACGGGGCCACCCAAGGTCGAGCCTACCGCTTCTTGAAGCCGGAGACCCCGGCGCCCGGAGGAGATGTGTCGCAAGTGAGGAAGCTGGATGAGGACTTGCCGGACGACGCGGAGGGCGTGAACCGCTTCGCGTCGCGGCGGCGCATGGTGATGTGCGCGAAGCTGGGGATGGAGCTGCCCGGCCTGAAGCGGCGGCCCTACCCGGGCGCTTTGGGCGAGCGGATCTTCAACGAGATCTCCGCGATGGCGTGGGACGCGTGGGTGGAGCACTCGAAGATGATCATCAACGAGTACCGCATCAACTCCGCCGATCCCTCGGCCATCAAGCTGCTGATGGAGCAGTGCGAGGCCTTCCTGTTCGGGGAGGGCGTCGACCGGCCCGAGGGCTACGTGCCCCAGGGCCACTGAGGAGCGGGCGGAGCATGCGCATCCCGCCTCACATGACCACGGAGGTGGCCACGGAGCGCCGCGCCGCGGCCGGGGCCCGCAAGGTCCGGCAGCTGACGCTGGTGTACCAGCGGGGCGAGATCCCCGAGGGCCGCCGATGGATCCTGCGGGGCGGGAAGCTCTCCTTGGGGCGTGACCCCGAGCGCTGCGACATCCCGCTCGACGACACCAAGGCCAGCCGGGAGCACGCCCAGCTCACCTACGTGAAGGCGAGCGACCAGTACCGGGTGGTGGATCTCGGCAGTCGCAACGGGACCTTCATGGACGGTCGGCGGGTCCAGTCCGAGCCGCTGGCGAACGGGTCGGTGGTGCGGGTGGGGGACTCGCTCTTCGTGTACGCGGAGGCGGACCTCCCCGACGGCCTGGCCCTGCCCGAGGAGCAGGGCGCGGTGGCCCTCGCCCGGATGATGGCGGAGGCGGCGGCGGACCTCGCCGCGCCCACCACGCTCCCGATCCTGATCATCGGCCCCACCGGGGCGGGCAAGGAGGTCATGGCCCGGCGGGTCCACGAGGGGAGCGGGCGCCCGGGGCCGCTCGTCGCGGTGAATTGCGCCACCTTCGCCCGGGAGCTGATCGGCTCCGAGCTGTTCGGGCACGCGGCGGGGGCGTTCTCGGGCGCGCACAGCGCCCGCGAGGGGCTCTTCGTCAGCGCCAACGGCGGCACCCTGTTCCTGGACGAGATCGCCGAGCTCCCGCTCGATCAGCAACCTGCCTTGCTCCGGGTCCTCCAGGAGGGCCGGGTGCGCCCGGTGGGCTCGGACCGCGAGGTGCCGGTGGACGTGCGGGTGGTGGCGGCCACCCACCAGGCGCTGGACAGCTTGCAGAAGCAGGAGCGCTTCCGCGCCGACCTCTACTCCCGCCTCGCCGGCTTCGAGATCGACCTGCCGGGCCTCGCGCAGCGCCGGGAGGAGGTCCTCGCCCTGTTCGCCCGCTTCCTCGGCCTCGCCCGCCCCCTCACCTCGGAGGCGGCGGAGGCCTTGCTGCTCTACGGCTGGCCCCAGAACGTGCGCGAGCTCAAGCACGCGGCGGAGCGCGCGCGCCTGTTCGCCGAGCACGCGGAGCGGGTCGAGCTCACCGCGCTGCCGTCGGCGGTGCAAGGCTGCTTGTCGGACGCGTTCCGGAGCGAGGCGGGCGCGCCGCCCGCGCCCCAGGACACCAGCGGGCCGATGCTCGCGGCAGATCTGGAGCCCCCGACCCGCGAGGCGCTGACCGAGATGCTCGCGGCGAGCGGGGGGAACGTGGCCGAGATCGCCCGCGCCACCGGAAAGCACCGCCAGCAGGTGTACCGGTGGATGAAGAAGTACGGGCTCGAGGTGGGCCAGTTCCGCACCGAGGACATGGAGGAGGAGGGGTGAGCGGCCTGCGCCTGGTGCTCATGCGCCACGCCAAGAGCGCCTGGGACTCGGGCGCGCCCACCGATCACGCCCGCCCCCTGAACCGCCGCGGCCAGCGCGACGCCCCCCGGGTGGGCCAGGCCCTCGCCGAGCGGGGGTGGTGGCCGGAGCTGGCCCTGGTCAGCGACGCCGAGCGCACCGAGGCGACCTGGCGGGCGATGGCGCAGGGGCAGGCGCCCACCGCGGTCCAGCACCACCGGCGCCTCTACCTGGCGGGGGTCGCCGAGCTCCGGGAGATCCTCGGCCTGGCCCCCGACAGCGCCCGGACGGTGCTGGCGTTGGGGCACAACCCGGGGTGGGAGGAGGCCCTCACCTGGCTCAGCGGGGCGGACGAGCCGATGAAGACCGCGTGCGCCGCCCTCCTCAGCACCGACGCGGAGGGGTGGGCGGCGGCGGTGGAGGCCCCCGGGCGCTTCACCCTCGAGGCGGTGATCCGCCCCAAAGCGCTGGGCTGACCTTCTCCTCGACCGGTGACCGGCTGCACTCGTGCAAGCCCCCGTGTTATGTATTCCCGATGTTCGGGGGGCGCAGGTGGGGGGCCGCGCTGATCTGCGCGGCGGCGTGCGCGGGCGCGGGATCCGAGGCGCGCGCCCAGTTCTACGTCCAGACCGAGACCCTCGCCGCCTTCACCCCGCTCGCCAGCATCCCCGGGGTTACCGACCTCACCGACTTCGCGTTCTCGAGCGCGGACGAGGGGGTGGCGACGGTGCCGATCCCCTTCGCCTACAGCTACCTGGGGAGCCCGTACACCGACGTGCGGGTGGGGGTGAACGGCCTGCTCGTGTTCGGTGGCGGCGCCTTCGGCGGCTACACCAACTACCCGCCCGGCTCCTCCAGCAGCCCCAACAACATGATCGCGGTGTGGTGGGACGACCTGATCCTGGCCGACGCCGCGGGCCACGCGTCTCATGGCGTGTTGGGCACCGCGCCCAACCGGATCTTCGTGATCGAGGTGCGGGACTGGGAGCACTACGGGCTGGATAACCTCGACGACGGCCGCTACCAGGTCTGGCTCTACGAGGGGATCTCGGAGCGCTTCGACGTCCGCTACGACCGGGTCCTCACCGACACCGACGGCTACTCCGCCACCGCGGGCTGGGAGGGCGCCCTCAACAACGGCGAGCCCAACGGGCAGTTCCTCCCGTGCAGCGCCCAGAGCCCGTACTGCTCCGAGGCGGACTACGCGGCGCTCACCGGCCGCGTCTTCACCGTGCAGCGGCCGCAGGGGCCCGAGCTGACCGGCCAGGTGGGGGACTTCGGCCGCGGGGCGCTCCCCGGGCAGACCATCAACGTCCCGGTGGTGCTCGAGAACCTGGGCTCCGAGGTGGCGCAGAACACCACCCACGCCCTGTTCCTCTCCACCGACGCCGCGCTGGACCCAGCCTCGGACGTGCGGGTGGCCACCTTCTCCACCCCCCTCATCGACCCCGCCGCGGGCCCGGTGAACCTCAACGTGGCGGCCACCGTGCCCGCCGGCCTGGCCCCCGGGGACTACGTCCTCTTCCTCGCGGTCGACCTCGACGACGACGTCACCGAGGCGAGCGAGCAGAACAACGTGGTGGCCGCCGCGGGCCCCTTCGCCACCGCCTACGAGCTGAGCCCGCTCGCGGTGAGCGTGCCCACGGGGGCCCCGCCGGGGCAGCCGGTGCAGGTCAGCCTGCGCATCGCGAACAGCGGCGTCCCGCGCGTCGGCCCCGTCCCCGCCACGGTGTGGGCCTCGGTGGACCCGCGGCTCGACGCGCAGGACACAGTGCTCGGCCAGGTGACCCTCAACCTCTCGGGCGCCCCGCAGGAAGACCTGCAGTTCTCGGTGACCCTGCCCGCCGGCCTCGGGGCCGGCTTCTTCTACCCCCTCGTCCAGCTCGATCCGCAGGGCACGTTGACGGTGCTCGACCGGGCCGACGACCTCGGGGCGGGGACGGTCCGCTTCCCCACCGGGCCGGATCTCGTCCCGCTGGCGGTGTCGGGCCCGCTCGGGGCCGAGCCGGGGGCCACCATCGTGCTCGACGTGGTGATGGCCAACCAGGGCCTGCCCTTCTCGGGGCCCGTCCGGATCCGGGGCATCGCCTCGGCCGACGCGATCTACGACCTCAACGACCCCATCCTCGGCGACACCACCGTGAACCTCACCCTCGGCACCGGGGCGAGCCAGGCGGTGCAGGTGAGCGTGGTGGTGCCGCCCCTGGCGCCCGGCCTGTACTACCCGATCGTGGTGGTGGACCCCACGCGGCTGGTGCCGGAGGCCGACGACTACAACAACAACCGGGTGGGCGCGGTGCGCTTCGCCACCGGGCCGGACCTCACCGTCCTCGGGGTCACCGGGCCGAGCGACGCCGCCCCCGGGGCGCAGGTGACCTTCACCACCAACATCGCCTCGGTGGGGGCGCCCTTCGCGGGCCCGGTGTCCTACGCCCTGTACGCCTCCGAGGACGAGGTGCTGGACGGGCAGGACGACCTGCTCGGGCGCTTCACCTTCCAGCTCAGCGGCGCCAACCAGGCGCAGGACGCGCGCACCTTCGCGCTCCCCAACATCCCCCCTGGCACCTACAGCGTCATCGCCCAGGTCGATCCCAACCAGCTGCTGCCCGAGGCGGACGAGACCAACAACGTCTGGGTGGAGGCGGACGCGCTCACCACCGGGCCCGACTTCTACATCTACCTGGTCGACACCGACCTGGACGAGGTCGCCCCCGCCACCCTGATCAACCTCGAGGGCGTCTTCCGGAACCTCGGCACCGCGTTCACCGGCGACGTCGCCTACCGGATCGTGCTGTCCACCGACTACAACCTCGACCCGGGCGATCTCGAGATCACGCGAGGGGTGATCCCGGTGACCGCGACGACGGACACCGTCGACGTGCTCGTGCCGTTCCGGGTGGAGCAAGCGGCCTTGCCGGTGCCCCCGGGCGACTACCAGGTCTTCATCGAGCTGGATCCGGACCACCTGATCCCGGAGCAAGACGAAGAGAACAACGCCCGCCGCAGCTACACCACCCTCACCGTGCTCGGGCCGAACCCGGTCGCCACCACCCTGAGCGCGGCGCCGGTGGCCTTCGTGGGCGAGCCCTACCAGGTCGAGATCCGCCTCGAGAACGCCGAGACCCTGGACGCGGTGGGGGTCGAGACCGACATCTACCTGAGCGGGGTGGGGGTGCTCCTCGAGGGCCGGCGCCTGGGCGCGGCGCCCACCGTCACCGTCCCCGCGGGGGGCCTGCGCGTCCTCACCGCCACCGTCAGCATCCCGTCCGACGTGGTGCCCGGCTGGTACCTGCTCGGCGTCGTCGTGGATCCGCGCTTCACGCTCGCGGAGACCGACGAGCGCGACAACCTGACCCTGTACACCGGCGGGATCACCGTGCTCGCGCCGTCCCCCGACCTCATCGGCTACGTGGTCGACACCGCCACCGCCGCCGCCCCGGGCGAGCTCCTCGCGGCGCGGCGGGTCACCCGGAACCAGGGGAACCGGCCCTCGGGCACCTTCAACGTCGACTACGTGCTCTCGGCCGACGACACCCTCGGGCCCGAGGACGTGGTGGTGGGCACCGTCTCCACCAGCCTGGCCGCGGACGACGAGGAGCTGGTCCTCGACGCGCTGACCCTGCCGCTCACCGTCCCGCCCGGGCGCTATCGCCTGGGGCTGGTGGTCGATCCCGGCAACCAGGTGGTGGAGGTCGACGAGACCAACAACGTCGCGTTCGGGCCCTGGGTCGAGGTGTACCCGCCGAACCTCGCGGTGGTGAACGCAACCCTGCCTGCGGCGCTCCTCAACTCGCCCTACGACGCCGCGCTCTACGCGGTGGGCGGGACCCAGCCCCTCAGGTGGTCGCTCGTGGGCGGCGCGCTCCCCGCCGGCCTCGCGCTCGACCGGGACACCGGCTTCATCAGCGGCACCCCGACCCGGGATGGGGTCTTCGACCTCACCGTCCAGGTGGCCTCCGGGCCCCAGACCGCGGAGCGCACCCTGCGGCTCGTGGTCGACGCGGCCACCGTGCCGCTCGCCCTCGCGCCGGTGGCCCTGCCGGCCGGGGCCCAGGGGCGCGAGTACACGGCAAGCCTGCTTGCGGTGGGCGGCCACGCCCCCTATCGCTTCACCGCGGTCTCCGCGCTGCCCTCGGGCCTGACCCTGGCCGAGGACGGGACCCTGTCCGGGATCCCGGAGCTGGCCGGCACCACCCGCCTCCTGGTCCGGGTGGACGACGCGGCCTTGGCCTCCGCCTCGGGTGAGGTGGTGCTGCGGGTGCTGTCCGCCGACCACCAGGTGCAGATCTCCCAGGTCCCGCTCCCCGACGCCCAGGTGGGCGGTGACTACTGCGGGGTCGAGGCGGTGGAGCTCTTCGCCACCGGCGGGGTGCCGCCCTATCGCTGGACCCTGCTGTCCGAGGCCCCCGCCGGCATGGCCCTGTCCGAGGGCGGGGCCCTGTGTGGCGCGCCCGAGCGGGCGGGCCAGTACTGGCTCGAGGTCCGGGTGCAGGACGCGGGCGGCGGGGTCGACACCTCGCTCTTCGGGCTCCTGGTGCGCCCCGCCGACGACTTCGCCATCCGCACCACCGCCCTGCCGGACGGGGTGCCGGGGGAGGCCTACGCCGCCACCCTCGAGGTCGCCCAGGCTGCGCCCCCCGCGGTGTGGGCGGTGGAGCTCGGGGCCCTCCCGGACGGCCTGACCCTCTCGGACGACGGGCAGATCACCGGCACCCCCACCGCCGAGGGGGCGTGGGCCTTCCTGATCCGGGTGCAGGACGCCCGCGGCCAGGTCCGGCGCCAGCCCCTCTCGATCCGGGTCCGGGTGCCGGGGGCCGATGGTGGCGGGTGCGGCTGCTCGGACGCCGAGCCCGGCAGCCGGAGCCCGGCCGTCCTGGGGCTCCTCCTCGCCCTGGGGCTCCTTCGCCGTCGAAGGCGATAAGCAACTACTTACTCCTACATCCGATAATGCCTCTGATGGGGGTGCGGCTGGAAGGTCTGGGCCGGAGGGGGTGGCTGCCCGCCCCGCCCGCGGCCCCCCGCTCGCCCCCCGCCGCCGGGGCCAACCTGGCCCTTCCGTTCGACATGGGGCTGGGCCGGGTGGTGGCGGCCCACGTGGGCCCGCCCGACCCCCGGCGCGCCGGCCTGCCGCCGGCTTGGGCGGTGGCGCCGGGCCAGGGCGCCCGGGTGCCCGCGTTCCGCCAGCCCCAGTGGGCGCTCGACGACGCGGCGGAGGCCCTGGTGGCCGCGGTGCAGGCGGCGGAGCAGGACCTCGCGGCGAGCGAGGTCCACGGGGCGGCCCTGTTGGCCGCAGCCCGCGCGCGCTTCGAGGCGCACGGGGTGCAGGTCGAGGACCACGTCACCGCCGAGGGCTTCGCTGCCCTCCGGATCCTGCCCGACCACGCCACCGCGCCCGGCGCGCTGGCCGCGTTCCTGGACCGGGAGCTGGACGGGTTCCGGCTCCTCTACGCGCCCAAGAAGCTCCTCGATCAGGAGACCCGCGGCTCGGTGTGGGGCCACCAGCGGGAGGTCTTCGCCGCCCACGGCCTGGTGGTGGAGGGGCGCCCCGACCCCATCACCCTGCACGAGGTCGAGCACGCGGTGCTCAACCTGCTCGAGGAGCGCGGTGTGCCCCACCGGTGGCTCGGGTTCCTCCAGTCGATCGACGGCGACCCGATCTCGGCCGCGCACGAGGCCCAGGGCGGCTACGTGACCTACGCCTCGATCCAGGAGGTGCCGGCCTACGCCGCCCAGGTGCGCGCCCTCGGCCGGCGCCTTGCTGCCGAGCTCGTGCCCGGGCCCGAGCTGACCGAGCTCGGCGCCATGGCCCGCTGGGGTCGCGCCCTGGCCGGCCGCACCCGCGACGTGGCGGAGCGCGCCCTCGCCCACGCGGCCGAGCACCCCGAGAACGCGGTGTTCGAGCTGCGGCGGAACACCCCGGCCGGCCGCGCGCCGGAGGGCACCCCGGAGGTGCTGTGGGCGAGCGTGGACCGCCCCGACGTGCGGATCAGCTTCCCCCTGTTCGCGGCGGAGGCGCACGAGGCCCACGCGGACATGCAGGCCGCCAACGACGGCGACCCCGACGAGTGGGCGGAGGCCCGCGGGCGCCTGCTCACCGTGCTCCGGCGCCGCCTCTTGGACCTCGCCGCGGCCGCGGGGGCGGCCGAGCGCGCCTTCGACGGGCTGGTGCGTGGGGTGGAGGCGGAGCCGAAGTCCCGGGCCGCGCTGCGGGCACTGGCCAACAAGGCCTGTCAACTGAGCCTGCGCTAGTGCCGACCTCGCGCCAAACTGCGGCCTGCGACCTGAGCCTGAGCCCTGCCTCTGAAGCCTGACGCCGTGCCATCGGCGCCGGTGGCTTCAGGCCTCAGAGACAGGCTTCAGGACTCAGCCTTCAGGGCTCAGCCTTCAGGTCGAGGCATCAGCGAAAACGCAGGCTGGCCTGCGGTGCCTGCCGGCGCCGCTTCACCTGGGCGGTGACCCGCAGGCCGAGCCAGAACACCACGAAGCCCGCGCCGATGAGGCCCACGTGGATGTCGAGCTGCGAGCCGAGGAGCAGCACCACCATGAACGCGCAGGTGAGGACCAGGAGCCAGAGCACGTGGCGGAGGAGCCGGAGCTCGCCCAGGACCCCGATGAGGCGGCCCCCGGCCAGCCAGAGGGCGACGCCGATGAAGGGTGCTGCGAGCAGCACCAGGTCGGCGTCGGCGGTGGGGGGCCGCTCCAGGGCGTAGCGGTAGAACAGGAGCACCGCGGCGTCGACCGAGAGCGCGAGCACCGCGAGGTTGAAGCCGAGGCGCAGCCAGGGCGGGGCCCAGGCGGGCCGGGTCCGAAGGAGCACCGCGCCCCCGAGGATGAAGAAGAGGGGGAGGGCGAGCACCAGGCTCGAGGCGAGGGCGGACGCGCCCACCAGCGCGTGGCCGAGGGCGTAGAGGTTGAAGGTCGGGGCGCCCTCGGGGCCCTGGGATGGGGTCAGGCCGGGCCAGCGCGCGGGATCCAGGCTCGGCGCTCGGGGCGGCGGTGGGGGCTGGGGGTGCTCGGGGCCCGGGCTCGGGTCCGCGGGGGGCTCCCGCACTGGGGGGTCCGGGGGCGTGGGCGCGGTGGAGGCGGGGCCGGCGTCGGCGCTCACCCCCGCGTCCTGGGCGGGGGCGCCGTCGTAGAAGACGTAGCGCTTGCCGTCGATGATCGCCTCGCGCCCGTGCATGACCACCTGCACCGGCGCGGTGGGGGGGCGGCGGTGGGCGCGATCCTGGCGCGGCGTGGCGCGCCGGCCGGAGAGCTGCTCGGCCAGGTCGCCGGCCAGGGCCACGAGGTCGTAGCGGGTGCAGTCGTAGTACTCGGGGCGGCTCACCTGGGTCTGGCGGGTCTCGAGGTGCACGAGCTGGGCGAAGGCGCTGCAGGTGTTGGCCTCCTGGCGGACCTCGCCGAGCAACAGGTGGGTGGCGCCGGCCGCGCGCCCGATCTCGACCCACTGGGCCTCGTCCACGTTCTGGCGGTTGGTGTCGCGGATCTGCGCGTTGGCCCTGGCCTTGGCCCTGGCGTCGGCCACCAGGGTGAAGGCGCCCGAGCGCGACAGCTCGAAGGACAGAGCCCTGGACAGGACCTGGCCGTGCCCGCGCACCCCGCGCCCGTGCTCCTCCATCGTGCCCACCGCGAGGTTGCCGAGGGGCGGGGTTGGGTTGGCCCCCGCGCACAGCAACCACACCCAGGCGAGCACGGGTCATCCTGTAGGCACCTCGGGCGCGAAGGCAAGGTGTCGCCCGGGCCGCGCTTGGTCTATGACAGTGAGCGTGATGGCTCGTCCACACATCGGCGCGCTCTACGTGTATCCGATCAAGTCCCTCGCCGGCGTCTCGGTCCTCGAGGCGACCGTCACCGACCGCGGGTTCGAGCACGATCGGCGGATGATGCTGGTGGATCCCGCGGGCCGCTTCGTGACCCAGCGGGAGCTGCCGGAGCTCGCCACCCTCGGGGTGGAGCTCGAGGACGACGTTGTGCGGGTGAGCGCGGGTGATGGCGACGATCTGCAGGTTCCCTTGCACTCAGAGGGCCCCGAGCTGCCGGTGCAGGTCTGGCGGAGCCGGGTGCTGGCCACCGCGGTGAGCGCCGAGGCCGACGCGTGGTTCAGCCAGGTGATGGAGCGCCCGCTGCGCCTCGTCTACATGCCCGACTCCGCGCATCGCGAGGTCAACCACGCCTACGCCCCCGAGGGCGGCCTGGTGAGCTTCGCCGACGGCTACCCGTACCTCGCGGTGACCCAGAGCGCGCTCGAGGAGCTCTCGGCCCGCCTGGGGCACACCATGAGCGCCCGGCGCTTCCGCCCCAACATCGTGATCGAGGGGGCGCCGCCCTTCGCGGAGGACACCTGGGGCCACTTCGTGGTGGGCGGGGTCGGCTTTCACGGGGTGAAGCCGTGCGCGCGGTGCGTGGTGGTGACCCTGGATCCGGACACCGGCATGGGCGGCACCGAGCCGCTGTCGACGCTGGCCCGCTACCGAAAGCGCGACGGGCACGTGTACTTCGGGCAGAACCTGATGGCCGAGGGTGAGGGCGTGGTGGCGGTGGGCATGCTCATCGACATCGAAGGGGAGGCGGCATGAGCGACGGGATGATCGCGAAGAAGCCGGTGGTGCTGCTCCTGGAGAACTACATCCTGGACCGCATCGGGGCGCTGAACCAGGCGGACGAGATCACCACCCAGGTGCTGGTCGAGAAGGCGTTCGGGGAGCGCAAGGACTGGCGGGGCCGCCTGCAGGAGGAGTTCGGCCTCACCCCGGCCCTCGACGCGCAGCTCAAGGCGATGTGGAAGCAGGCCCAGGGGCTGGCCCAGCAGAAGGGGTCGAGCGTGAGCCCGCGCGAGTTCGCGGAGGTGCTGGTCGAAGAGAACTTCGCCGACCTCGTCCACATGGTGGACGCGTCCTTGGAGTAGTAGGCGGCCTACGCCTCCTCCCAAACGGAACGGTAGAGGCCGGCGGCCTCCACATAGCTCAACAGGTCCGCGTAGAAGGGGTGCGCGCTCAGCGTGGCGCCGTCGCCCACCACCAGGAGCTTCCGGCGGGCCCGGGTGAGGGCCACGTTCATGCGGCGGACGTCGGTGAGGAAGCCCAGCTCTTGATCCGGGTTCGAGCGGACCAGGCTGATGACGATCGCCTCCTTCTCGCGGCCCTGGAAGCCGTCCACGGTGTCGACCTCCACCCGGTCGTCGGCGATCAGGCCCCGGAGCAGGCGGGCCTGCGCGGCGTAGGGGGTGATGACGCCGATGTCCCCCGGCGGCAGGCCAGCCTGCACGAGGGCCTGGACCTTCTTCGCCACCAGCTCGGCCTCGTCGGGGTTCCGGCGGCTCTCGCCGTCGGGCTCCAGCGCCTCGTCCCAGCCCGCCCCCGCGGTGTCGATGAGCTCGAGGGGCTCGGTGGTGAGGGGGGAGGCCTCGACCCCGGGGAGGTCGGAGAGGAGGTGGCCCTCTACCTCGGGCGCGGCGGTGAGGGTGCCGGCGTAGAGCTCGCGGTTCGAGAAGCCCATGATCGCGGCGTGCATGCGGTACTGGGCCGTCAGCTGGACGTGGGCGCTGGGCGGGAGGCGCTCCATGAGGCGCTCGAAGAGCGAGAGCGCGAAGCCGCCCGCCGCCGCCTCGGGGGACACCACGGTGGGCGGGAGCTGCCGGTGGTCGCCGGCCAGCACCACCCGCTCCGCCATCAACACCGGCGGCCAGGTGCCGGGCTCGGTGCTCTGGGCCGCCTCGTCCACCGCGACGAGGTCGAAGCGGCGGGCCCCCAGGATCTCGGGGTCCACGCTGGTGGTGGCACAGACCACCTGGGCCCCGTCCAGGATGCGCTCGATCGCCTGCTGCTCCATCCTGCGGGCGTCCTTCAGGAGCTGCTTGGCCTCGTAGCGCATCGCACCCCTGGCCTTTCGGTCCATGCGGGTGCGGGTCTCCTTGTCGGCCTTCCGCCTGAGCTGAAAGGCCTCTTGCACGAGCTTTCTCGCCGCGCGCACGTCGGGGTGCTCGGCCACCTGCACCGCGAGGGTGTGGTCCGCCAGCTCCGGGAGCACCCGGGCGGGGTGGCCGAGGCGTACCACCCGGACCCCCGCCGCCACCAGCCGCTCCATCATGTTGTCGACCGCGAGGTTGCTGGGGGCGGTGGCCAGCACCTGCTCCCCCCGGGCCACCGCGGCCCGGATCAGGGCGACAAGGGTCCGCGTCTTGCCGGTGCCGGGTGGGCCGTGGATCAGCGCCACGTCCCTCGCTTGGAGCCCCAGGCGCACCGCGGCCTGCTGGGCCGCGTTGAGGGCGGCGTCGGCAGGTTGGGTTGCGTCGTCGGTGAGGGCGGGCGCGCTTCGGCCGAAGATCACCTGGCGGAGCTCGAACAGGCGCCCGTCCCGGGCCGCCATCACCCGGGCCAGGGCGGCGCGCTGGCGGGCGGTGGTGACCTCGTCGCTGCTGAGGTCGAGCCGGAACGCGGCGTCCTCGGGGAGGTCGTGAAAGCCGCCTTGCAGCGCGACCGAGAGCTGGTCGCGCTTCCGGTTGGCCACCACCCCCCGCAGGCTCAGGCCCAAGGTGGTGAGCACCACCGGGCTCCCGGTGTCGATGCGGCTCCAGGGCAGGTCCAGGGTGCGGTTCCGCTTCACCAGCTTCACCACCTGGAGCCCGCCGAGGCCCGAGTACTCGTCGGCCACCACCAGGTCCACCAGGCTGATCCCCGCCGCCTCGGCGTCGGCGGGGGAGAGGCGCTCGGCCCGGGCCTTGGCCCGCGCGGCCTCCTCTGCCGCCTCGAGCTCGAGCAGGGTCCCCAGCCGCTCCAGGTAGGCGCGCTCGCTCTCGGGGGTAGCCATGCTGAGCCGCTTCTACCCTATCGCGGGCCGCGGACGGAGGTTGACCTGGTGCCGGGGCGCGGTCAGCGTCCCTTGGGCTCGCGATGAACCCCTACGCCCAGCGCCTCCTGGCCAACCTGACCCGGAGCATGCCCGAGCTCCCGGAGCCGGAGCGCGCGCGGGTGGTGCGGGCGGCCACCCGGGCCGCACCGACCAGCCTCGCCGCGATGGGGCGCCTCGACGCGGTGGTGGGCTATCTGTTGGGGATGGGTCCCAAGCTGCGGCTCGCTCGACCGGACGCCGGGGCGGTTGCGGCCTTCGTGGCCGAGCTGGCGGCGCCCGAGGCCTTCACCGAGCTGGACCGGCGCACCCTGGCGTTGGCTCTCGATCCCGCGGTGTGGCGCTGGGAGGAGCGGGGGCTGCCGCGGGGCGTTTCGGTGGCCCTCGGCGAGCGCGCCGCGGCCCTGGTGCGCGGCGCCCCGGAGGCGCCGCGGCTTGAGGGGCTGCAGGGGGAGTTGACGCGCCAGGCGGCCGGGGTCGAGCTCCTGGTGCTCGTGTTGCGGGCCGACCCCGGGGCGGCCGAGGTGCAGGGCGAGTTGACGTCCCTCGGGCGGGCCCTCGCGGGCCCCCTCGACGAGGCCCGGGCGGTGGCCCTGAGCGGGCGCCGGGGCCTGCTCGCGGTGGCCCGGGCGTGGGCCCTCGCCGCCCCCGAACGGTTGGCGGCCGAGACCGCACGGCTGCTCCAGCTCGCAGGCTCCGCCCTCGCCCCCGAGCTGGCCGGGCTCCTGGCCGGGCTGGGGCTCGAGGGCGAGGCGGTGGCCGCGGCGCTGGAGGCGGCCGAGGCCCCGGCAGGGTGCCTGGCCGCGGCCCGAGGCTGGGCGGCGGGGGCGGCGCTGGCCGCCGCCATGGCTCGGGGTAGCGCAGGAGAGCCTGCGTTGGGGCCCAGAGCGGACGAGAGACCGACGGTGGGGGACGCCGACGCCCGGGGCCGAGGTGCTGCAGGCCCGGTCGCAGAGCCGCGGGGCGAGGTCGAGGTGCAGGCCGAGCCCGTCGATGAGGCCCCGAGCCGACGCGAGGCCCGCCACCCGGTGGGCCGGCCGAGCGAGGGGGGCGCGAGAGGGACGGCAGTGACCGGGGCTCCGCCGAGGGGCGAGGCCGGGCGGCCCGAGACGGGGCCGAGTGCCGCCGAAGCGCGCCGCGAGGCCGGCGCCGCCGACCCTGATTGGCGTGACGTAGGTTCGTCTCCGGCCTCGAGCTGGGGCGATGGTGCGGCCGAGCTGCGCGAGGTGGCCGATGGCGCGGCGTCGGCGGCAGGGCAGCCTGCGCGGGAACCCGGCCTCGCCGCCGCTCGAGTGGAGGGCCTGGCCCGACGGGCGCTGGCCGCGTGGCTGCCCCAAGTGCGGGCGGGCACCGACTCAGGGAACGACGCGGTGGAGGCGGCGGCGCTCCTGATGGGCGCGTCTCGGGTGGTGCTGCCCGAGGTGGAGGCGCTGGTCGCGGCCCGGCTGGCCGCGGGCCCCCGGGAGGCCCTGGCCGACGCGATGGTGGCGCGGCTCCCCGCC
>JACKEN010000020.1 GCA_020632995.1 Deltaproteobacteria bacterium
GCTCGGGGCCGTCGCGGGGGGTCAAGGCGCGGGGAAGGCCAACGCGAGCAGCGCGACCACCATGGCGAGCATCGCCATGAGCTGCACAAGGAAGAAGCTGAAGCGGAAGCCCACGACAAGGTCGGTCTGCTCCAAGGAGATGTGGACCGTGGTCTGGAGCACCCGCGCGCCGAGCACCGACAAGGCCAGGCCGTCCACCAGCGGCGAGCTGAGGTGTGCCTGCTGCACGGCGAACACGATGGCTCCGAAGACCGGGAGGTTCTCGATGCAGTTCATATGCGCGCGCATGGCGCGGGCGTACCACCCCGTGGAGGTGCCCGGGTCGGCGCTCCACTGGCTGAGGCTCGCCCGGCCCGTGAGGACTCGGCTCCAGCGGTAGGGCCCCACCGTGACGAACAAGATCAGCAGCGTCCACAGGGCGAAGCCCAGGAGCGACAGCACGGGGATGGTCAGGGTCTGCACGGCGACCACGTTAGAGACGGCGGCGGGCGCGGACCATATCGCGATGGCTATCCATGATATGCTCAGAACGGAATAAGACAGGCGATTGGTGGGATGTAGAATGCAGGCTGAGACATGAATAGGCCGCAGCCTCCGCTGAAGGGCCTGGACCTCAACCTGTTGGTGACCCTCCGAGCCCTGCTCCGTGTGGGGAGCGTGACCCAGGCGGCGGAGGCGCTCGGTCAGACCCAGCCCACGGTGAGCCGCGCGCTGGCCACCCTCCGCGTGGCCTTCGACGACCCGCTGCTGGTGCGGGCGGGGCGGGGGATGGCGCGGACGCCGTTGGCGCAGGCGATCTGGCCACGACTCGAGGCCACGCTCGAGGTGGTGGACCACCTGCCAGAGGTCGGCGGCTTCGATCCGGGCAGCGCTGTTCGGACGTGGCGCGTGGTCGTCCCGGACATGGTGGCGATGCCATTGCAACCTGTCTTGCTTGCGCGCATGCAGGTCATGGCGCCTCGTGTGGCGCTCCACTTCCTCGCCCCGGGAGACGCGGCGGGGCTATTGCTGGCGCACCAGGCGGACCTGGCGGTGGGCCCGGCGCTGGACCGACCGGAGATCGTCACGGAGGCGTTGCCGCCGTGCGGTGCGGGCTGGAGTGTTCTGCTCCGGAGCGCGCACCCTCTCGCCCGGGGCGTGCTCACCATGAAGCGCTGGCTGGCCTGCCGCCATGTGGAGGTGGAGGCGGCGGGGTCCGGAGCGGCCTCTCCCCTGGGGGTGGTCCTGGAGGCCCACGGACTCGAGCGCTCGGTGCAGGCGACCTTGCCGACGCTGAGCGCGTTGGCGGAGCTCCTCGCCCACACGGAGCTGGTGGCGTCGCTGCCCACGCCCGTGGCGGCGCGGCTGGCGCACGACGCCCGGCTCCTGATCCGCCCTCATCCTTTCGGTGAGCACCTCGTTCCGCTTCGGGTGTCGTTGGCCTGGCACGCGCTGTACGAGGAAGACGCCGGCCACCGCTGGTTCCGCGGGCAGGTGCGGCGGCTCTTGGAGGAGCTGCTGGAGGTCAACCCTCCACGTTCGGCCTAGCGATCAGGGCAAACCTCGGGATTCAGGCCGAGGAGGATCAAAGGCCACGTACATTTGACCGCCCAGGTCCCCGAGGCGCTAGTAGAAGCCCCAATGCGTGCGTTCGCCTACGTACTCGCCATGGTCGTCGCCACCTCGGCGTGCACCGACGAGGGGCTGGGGCTCGGGCCCGGGTCGCAGCCGGACGCAGGGGTCCCCGTCGTGGACGGCGGCCTGGTCCTTCGGGACGCCGGCCCGGGTGACGCGGGCGTCGAGGTCGCTCCAGGCCGGTCGCTCGCCACCGGCAACAACCACTCCTGCGCGCGCACGCCCCAGGGCACGGTCGAGTGCTGGGGCCTCAACGAGAACGGCCTGCTCGGCGACGGCACGACCGAGCCGCGCAGCACCCCGGTCGCCGTCGTGGGGTTGGCGGACGTGGTGGAGCTCGAGAGCGGCATCGCGCACACCTGCGCGCGTCTTCGCGACGGCCCCGTTCGGTGTTGGGGGCGGAACGACCGCGGCGCGCTCGGCGACGGGACAACCGAGTACCGTGCCACGCCGGTCGAGGTGGGAGATCTGCGCGGGGTCCGGAAGCTGAGCGCGGGCGCGTGGCACACGTGCGCGCTGATGTTGGACGGGTCGATCCGGTGCTGGGGCGGCAACGAGCACGCCCAGCTCGGCGACGGCACGATGACCGAGCGCACCACCCCCGTGGTCGTCGCGAATCTCCCGAAGGCCATCGACGTCGCGGCGGGCGACGACTTCACCTGCGCGCTCGGTGAGGACGGCACCGTCCGATGCTGGGGCTTCATCGTCCCGGGCGGCCTGGTCGGCACCTTCCCATCGAACGGCACGACCACTGGCACCACCGCCTTCGTCCCGATCCCCGACCTCGGGGACGAGGTCGTCGCGATCAGCGCGGGGCGCTCGCACGCCTGCGCGCTGATGGCGGACGGCACCGCTCGATGCTGGGGCGCCAACACGAACGGAGAGCTCGGTGACACCACGCGCACCCACCGCGTCACGCCGGTCGAGGTCTATCAGGCCGATGGTGTGGTCGAGCTCGACCTCGCCGGATTCAGCTGCGGTCGCTGGCGCGACGGGAGCGTCCGCTGCTGGGGCGCCTACCGGAGCGACGGCGTCGAGACGTACCCACGCGCCGTCGAGGGCATCCGCGACGCGGTGGAGATCAGCGTCGGCACCGCGCACGGTTGCGCGCGGCTGAGCGACGGCACCGTCCGCTGTTGGGGCTACAACGGCGACGGGCAGTCCACCGCGGGCGGGTGCTGTCACGGCGGTCTCTGCGGGATCCCGGAGGGCACCGCGTGCGGCGCCGACGGCGTGTGCACCGACGGGTGGTGCTCCGACTGCGGCGGTCCGGAGCAACGGTGCTGCGACCCGCTCCAGCCCGATGGGCCGTGTCGCCCGGACACCCCGCTCTGCACCGCGGATCGGGTGTGCAGCGCCTGCGGCGCGCTCGGACAGCCATGCTGCAGCGGCGCGGAGGCCTGCGCAGCGCCCGGCCCGACCTGCTTCGAAGACCGCTGCGTGATGCCTGGCGATCCTGGCACGCCCTGCCTCGAGGGGAACGCGTGCAACAGCGGTTGCTGCGTGCTGACCAACCACAGCCAGCACGTGTGCATCGCCGTCGACGCGGTCTGCCCGGGCCCCGAGGGCGCAGAGCCCGGCGCCTGCGACTCCGATGGCTCGTGCGGCGCCTGCGGTGGGCTGTCCCAGGCCTGCTGTCCGTCGGAGAGCTCCCGCGTCCCGTACTACTGTTCGGCGCCGGCCACGCACTGCGCCGAGGCGCAGTGCGTGGCAGACTGACACGCGGCCGTCTCCGAAGGTCGGTGCTGCCCCTCAGACCTGCGCGAAGCCCCCGTCGACCGGCAGCTCGGTGCCGGTGACGAATGCGCTCGCGGGCGAGGCGAGATAGAGCACCGCGTGCGCGATGTCCTCGGGGCGCCCGAAGCGACCGAGGGCCACCTTCGACTGCACGTCCGTCGCGAACTGCTCGACCTGGTCGGCGCTGAGGCCGAGCTTGCCGTAGATCGGGGTCTCGATGGGTCCCGGGCTCACCGCGTTGACCCGCACGCCTCGGGGCGCCAGCTCGGCCGCGGCGACCCGCACGATCGACCGCAAGGCGGCCTTCGACGCCGCGTAGATGCTCGCCCCCGGCAGGCCCTTGGTGTGCACGACGGAGGTGTTGACGACCACCGACGCGCCCTCTGACAACAGCGGCGTGGCGTGCTTGAGGGCCAACCAGGGCCCGAGCACGTTCACCTTCAAGATGGTGTCGGCGTCCTCGATCGGCAGGTCCGACAGGGGCGCGAAGCGCGCGATCCCCGCGTTCAGGAACAGGACGTCGAGCCGGCCGCGGGTCGTCTTCACGTGGTCGAAGAGGGCGGCCACCGCCGCGGGATCCGCCGCGTCCGAGCGGATCACCTCCGCGATCCCGTCCAGCTCCGCCCTGGCGGCGGCGAGGGTCTCGGGGTTTCGACCGGTGACGATGACGTCGGCCCCCGCTTCGGCCAGCGCGTGCGCGGTGGCGAGGCCGATGCCGGTGGTGCCCCCGGTGACGAGGGCGATCTTCTTGTCGAGGTTCTTCTGGGTCATGGCTTGTGTGCCTCCTTGGTTTGTCTATATGTTGGTGACACACCAACAGTTACAGAGGGGCCGGAAAAAGGGACGGATTCGTCCGCGGGTGGTAGTCTGAGGGGGAGGTGTTCCAGAACTCCCACTTCGCCCTCGCGGTGCACGTGCTCACCGCGCTCAGCATCCGGGACCGGATGACGTCGGTTGAGCTCGCGGCCAGCGTGAACACACACCCCACCTTCGTGAGGACCCTGCTCGGCCGCCTGAAGGAGGCGGGCCTCGTCGACGTGAAGATGGGCAAGGGCGGCGGCGCGGTCCTCGCCCGACCTGCGAAGGAGATCACGCTGCTCGACGTGTACCGGGCCAGCGACGCAGCCCCGGCAGCGTGTCACCACTCGGAGCCGAACGCCGAGTGCATCGTCGGCCGAAACATCCTCGGCGTGCTCGACGGGGTGATGAGCGACGTCGAGGCGGCGGTGGAGCAGACCCTCGCCCAGCGCACCGTCGCGGACGTCGCGCGCCGCGTGAGACGGCGGGGTTGATCAACCTGCAATCTGGGTTGACAAACCGCGCCTGACCTGCTAGGGTGTCAAACGACGCGAGATGGGCTTAGGACGCTACGGCGCACCTTGGAGGTCCATCATGCAACGCTCCCCGCTCGTCCCTCCCTCCCACTTCACTCCGCGACGATGGCCGCTCCTGGTGCTCGCGTCGGCGGCGCTATGGACGGTTCCTGCGCCGGTCGACGCGCAGCCCTTCGCGCAGATCACTGGCCCGCTTGGCACCGTCGCGTACGATCCCGCGACGCCGGGACAGATCACGATCGACGGGATGACCTACTCGCTGCCCTCGTTCCTCGTGCCCAGCGCCGACGTCTCGGTGGAGTTTCGGGTGACACCCGCCCGAGACATCCTCTACGCGCGCAAGTCCTCGGCCCATCCGGCCGCCTCCGTCTGTGATCCCGGGGCGGGCCGCCCCGACGGCAACCAGATCTACCTCTACCGGCTCGGTTCGCCGCCCGACCTGCCCGAGATCCTCGGGGGCGATTGCCTCGGCGGCCCTCTGGAGCGCGAGCTCACGGTGGCCGGGGACCCCGCCTCACCCGTGTACACCGCGCACCTCGCATCGTCCCCCGACCCCACCGGCGTGGTCGTCGACGTGCTCTGGATCGACCTGCGCGCCGCCCAGGGCTCAGCGAAGAAGAGCTACCACGCGGTGCTCGGCGAGATCTCCTACGCGCCGGATCGCAGCGTCGCGCTCGTGCAGCACGACTTCGACTCGACCCTCGGCGTGACCTACACCTTCGTCGACCTCTGCCCCGGGCGCCTGGGAACGCCCATCGGCGCGCCGATCACGACCCCGCAGGTCCCCTACGGGGCGACGCTCGAGGTCGGGACGGGCGGCGCGCGGTGGGTCCACTTCACGCCGCAGGACGGCGAGACGACGACCTACCCCGTGCCCGCCTGCAACACGCTGCTCGGCCTGAGCGTCTCGGCGCAGGCGCGTGCGGTCTCCCACAGCGGAAGCCTCGTCGACCTCGAGTTCTCGTATGCGGTGGGCGGCGGCTTCTCGAGCGCCTACGTGCAAGGTACCCTGCCGTCCTACCTGACCGTCGACTCCGTCCCGGCCGAGGTGACGATGAACGGGCGCATCTTCCGCGCCGACGTATCCGGCACGGGCGCCTTCACCCTCCGCGTGGACGCCACCGGCCACTACGGCTACGTGTGCATGGGCGGTCCCTCCGGCACCTCCAGCCCGTATTCGATCCGCGCCTCGTACACGTACCAGGACCCGTCTGGGCACGACGTGACGGTGCAGGCCTCCGAGTCCGGAGGGAAGAGCTGCCTCAAGGCGGTGTTGCTGGAGGTCGCCAAGCGAGGGCCGGGTCAGATCTACGAGACGCAGCCGGGCGAGCTCGTGCTGCGCTACGCGAACACCGGCGAGCTCGTGGTGCGCGACGTGGTCATCGAGGACGCGGTGACGGGCCACCACGATCGCTTCACGTGGGAGTCCGAGCCAGGCGAGGGCTTCACCATCGACGAACGCGACTGGGCGGTGTTCACCGTCGGCGACCTCGCGGGTGGGCAAGGTGGCGAGGTCGGCTACTGGATCCGAGCGCTCTGCATGGCGAGCCCCGAGGACAACCTGCTCGGCTCCACGACCTACCGCATCGGCGGCGACCCCGCGCCGACCTCGGGCGTGGACGGCTACCCGCCGGTCACGACCGAGATCCTGCCGGTGAGCGACGATCCGCCCGGGGTCGAGCTCCGCGCCGACGCGGATCCCCGCGCGGCCGCGCTCGGTGACGAGATCGAGCTCACGCTGACGGTCGACAACGACGTCGACGAGCCGCGCGCGATGCGGACCGGCTTCACCACCGGCCGGTGCCTCGAGCTGCTGTCGATCACCGCCGGCAGCGCCATCCGCAACAACGACAGCTACCTGCGCTGGAACGTAGACGTGCCCGCCCGCGGCGCCGCCTCCACGTCCTTCCTCGTCCGCCGTCGAGCGTGCACGGACGGGGTGCCCGCGCTGCAGGAAGGCGAGCAGCCGATCTCCGTGTACTACGGCTGCGTCCAGACGCCCGTGGACATCAGCCCGGACCCCGTCGTGGGCAACGGCGGCGACGAGGACGCTGGCGTCGAGCCCGACGCCGGCACCGACGCCGGAGAGCCCACCTGGACCCCGCCGGAGGGCGAGCGCGAGGAGGGCGGAGGCTGCTTCTCATCGGTGATGAGGCCAGGACCCGGCGGCTACGCTCCGTGGCTCCTGTTCGGCGCCCTGGCTTGGTGGCGCCGGCGCGCTCGGCGTGACGATTCGCGGTCCTGAGGGCGCGACCCGGGGAGGGCGACCGTACCGCGCAGACCGCCTCGACGCGAAAACGCCCGAGGAGAGGTGAGATCCGCGGAGCGCTCGTAGTATGGATGCGTGGACGGCATGCGCCCTTGTCCTTCGAGCCCGCGGAAGCCCCCAGGTCTCGGGCCGCGCACCGGTTGGGCCCTCAAACACCTGCCGGTCGGCGTTGTCGTCCTCCTTGCGCTTCTTGGCGTCGGTTGCTCGCAGCGGCGACGCCTGCCGCCCGGCGCAACGCAGGTGACGGCGGGGATGAACACCACGTGTGCGCTCTTCGCGTCGGGCGAGGTCCAGTGCCTCGGCCCCTCGGCGCGCGTCGGGGCGCGGATCCCCGACCCGGCGACGCGCTTCGTGTCGCTCGAAGCGCGCCACAGTACCGCCTGCGGGATCACCAAGGATCGCCGCGTCTCGTGCTTCGGCACGTGTCTGGAGGTTCCTGGCAGCCCATGCGACGCGCCCGCGGGCGAGTTCGACGAAGTATCGGTTGGCAATGGCGGCGAGGTGTGTGCGTTGCGCCGCCCTCACACCGTAGCGTGCTGGGGATTCGGAACGCCTTGGCGAAACGGCCCGCCCGTCAACGTCGATCTCCACGGTCTTCGTGTTGGAGAGCGCTACGCCTGCGCGCTCGACGACGCGGGACGGGTGCACTGCTGGGGGGATCGCGACCCTGGTCTGCCGCCGCCACCCGAGGGCACTGGCTTCCGCGAGGTCGCCACAGTTCGCCACCACGCCTGCGCGCTCCACGAAGATGGGCACGTCGCTTGCTTCGGCCTCGGCGCCATCGCGCCACCCAACCTCAAATACACGCAGATCGCGGGCAACTGGGAGGCGTTCTGCGGGCTCGACGAGGGCGGAACCGCCGTTTGCTTCGGTCGCGTCAAGGGCATCGAACAGCGCGGTGCCCGCCACGGTCACGGCCTCACTCAGATCGCGGTGGGACAGAACCACGGCTGCGGCCTCGACGCGCACGGGGCGCTCGAGTGCTGGGGTGAGGCGCCGGACTACGGCGAAGGCCCACTTCCGCGCCACGGCATCATCCTTCCCCCTCCGCGCGAGCGTCCGGCCGCTCCGAGCGTCGCGGGCGCAACCGACCCCGTCGACACGGCCACCCGCGCGCCGAGCCTCTCCGGCGCCGCGCGACGCAACAGCAATGCCGGCGCACGGTCGTCCAGGCCGCGCATGCCCGAGACACCTCCGTCCGACGGACCGCTCGTCGTCGAGATCGACGGCACTCCCATACCCATCGCGGGGGCCGTCGCCGGCACCGCTGGAGAGAGCGCCGTCCGCGTGGTCTTGGGAACGCATCCCCTCGACTGCTCGGCGGCCGGACGCGGCCCCCGCACGCGGCGGGACGGAGAGCGCGAGGTGGTGCTCACGCTCGCCAAGCTCTTCGTCGAACCCGACGGTCGCGGCGGATACGAGCCTGGCAAGAACCTCCGCGTCTCGCGCGCGTCATGGAGCGGCGCCAGGGCGGACGTGCGTGGCGGCGGCGTCGCGCTCGCGGGAGGCATCGCTGCGCTCTCCTCCGATGTGGCCAAGCGCGGTGGAAGAGCCCGGGTTGCCATCGACTACGAGGGCTCGTTCGCGGTGGGTGCACACAAGAGCACGCTTCGCGTCCGCGGTGCCACCGCGCTCCTCACATGCGGCGCAACCCCGCCAGCAGGTACGCCGCGGGCACAGCCCGATCTGACCCTCACAGTGGGCGGCCAGGCGATCGCCGTGCATGGCGCGACGCTGGTCGAGGATCACGGGCGAACGACACTCCGGCTCTCGAGTGGTCCCGCCGTCTGCCCATCCACGCTCTTCGACGCCCCGTGGGACTTCCTGATCACCCTCCGCGGCACCGAGAAATCGCGCCAGCTCACCGTAGGCGGCGCCCGCTTCCCGAACGACATCGGTGTGCTCTCTCCGAACGTCGAGATGAGCGTGGCACCCTCCGCGAAGGACTCCGAGCTCGTCGACGTCACCGTCGCGGACCACGGCGACGAGCGGGCGCTCCAAACGCACCTCTCAGGCACGGTGCACGCCCTTCGCTGCAGTCGACCTCGGTGATCCGCTGGCCGTCGCTGGTCCGCGTCTCCTTGGCGATGCTCCTCCGAAGTGGACATCCGCAAAGCGCGCGACGAGCAAGAAGGCCCGTACTGTCAATGCGGTTTGCAATGTGATCACCGGCAGCGCCGATACGAGATCCCCGCCCGGCCGCGTCCCACCTCGTGCAGGAGCCCCGCGTGCCGCAGCACGTAGCAGATGCGCTGCGCGAGGTCGCGGCGCAGCCGCCCCACCTTCGCGAGGTCGGCGGTCAAGAACTGTTGCGGAAGCTCCGCGGGCAGGACCTCCAGCAGCTGCTCGGGCCTGGAGAAGAGCCGCTCGTCGAGCACCGCCTCGAGGCGTCGCTCGACCACCCGTCCGCGGCGGCCTCGCCGCACCCGATCGCTGTGTGACCGGACCTCGGTCTCCTCCACGAGCAGGACCTGCAGCTCGAAGTTCGGGTGATCGAGCAGGGTCGGCACGCTCACCAGCTCGTCGAAGATGCTCCACAGGCGCTGCTTCTGCGGGCTCTTGCGCCTCGGCTTGCCCGCCTCTTCGAGCCAGCGCACCGCGGGGATCGGGCGAACGACGCGGATCCGGTGCTCGTCGAGCAGGCAATCCAGCTTGCGACCCATCGCGGCGATGGCCCCCGTCTGGATCTCGATGAGCAGGTCCCCGCGCACGATGTCGATGACGAACTCACCGAGGGGGACCTCGAAGCGGTCCTCGGGCCGCGCGAGGTGGTCCTTGAGGCCGCGGTGCAGCCCGCCCTCGTTGAGGGTCCCGATCTGCGGTGCGCTCGAGGGTCCCACCTCGCAGGGAAGATGATCGCTCTTGGGGAGCGCGGGCAAGATCTCGGCCTTCGAAAGCGCCAGCCCGGTGGATCAGTTACCCCCAGGGCTCTTCAGTAGCACTGCGAGGAGCTGCTGCCGCTGCCGCACTTCTCGAAGCACTGGATGGAGACCTCCCGGCTGGTGGTGGACCAGGTGATCCGCAGGCGCTTGTCCACGTCGTTGCCCGGCGGATCGTTGCACTCCGCGCGCTCGGCCGTGCCGCCGCACCACCATCGGAACCACCCGTTGGTGCTCCACCAGTAGTGCGGAACGGTCGTCGTCACCCCACGCGGGATGTATGTCTTGAAGTTCGTCACGCCGGGCGCTGCCGCGACGGCCAGGGTCCCCGCCCCGCACTGCTCGCTGAACGAGTCGACGAGCTTGTACCACTTGCCTTCGATGATCCACGGGACCACCAGGGCCGAGGCGTTCTCACCCACGGCCTGCTCCACCTCCCCCGAGACCTCTTCGAGGTCGGGCCCACCGCACGCGAACGCTGAGAGGCCGACGATCGCGGCCACGCAAACAAGATGTATCGAGCGCATGTATCAATCCTCCTGAGCCTCATCCTGGGCTCCCCGTTGAAACGCGCGGCCTCGCCGATATTCCATCTGGAGCGGAGCCTTCGTGCCTCGCAGGTTCAGTTGTCGAGGTCGATCTCCAGCTGGTACATCGCGGTCGAGGGCGCGCTGACCGGCAGCACTCGGATGAAGATCTCCCTCGCGCCCGCGGTCGGATACGCGAGGTCGACCAGCATCGGGTTGGTCGAGGGACCCGACAGGCCGATCATCTGTCCGTTCGCGTCGAACACGAGCAACGAGAACGTGGGCGTCCCGCCGATCCCGAAGAGCGGCGTGAGGTTCACGGTCACGATCCGCCGGCGCAGGCTCACTCGATAGTAGTCGGCCGTGTTGCCGCCCCCGATCAGGTTGATCTTCCTCGGCGCGGAGGCGACCGCCCCCGCGGGCGCGAGCGCACCGATCCCGAGGTACTGCGCGGTCGAGATGCCGTCGTTCGGCTCGACCTCCGCCGTCGGGGAGACGGTGATGGGCAGGGTCGGGTCGGCCGCGCCGACGTTGATGGCGTGGTAGGCGTTCCGCGTCGCGCGCAGCTCCGCGCTGTTCCCGAACAGGTGGTTCGCGGCCTTCACCATGCCGGTGCGGACGCCGGCGTAGTCGTGGTCGTCGATCCAGTCGCGGTGCGCGGTGAAGAACACGCGCGCCGCCGAGTGCAGCCCGATCCCGGTCAGCCCCCACGGCGTCTTCCGGGAGTAGCTCGGATCGCGCATCCACGGTGAGGCGCCGCGGGCGAGCATGGTGAAGGCGCGCGTCGCCGGCCGCGACGCGGAGTGCGCCTCGTAGTCGAGGATCGAGCTGAACCAGTAGCGGCGGCGCGGGTTGATCATGCCGCGGCCCGAGCAGTCGTTGACCCAGTTGACGTCCCCGACCGCGCCGACGGTGCTCGCGCTGTTCGCGAAGCCGTTGCTCACGAGGTAGGCCTCGGTCCACTCGCCGAAGACGTCGGCGAGCGACTCGTTCAGCGCGTCCGCGTCGCCGTCGTAGCCGATGTTGTGGTCGTTCCAGGCGTGACCGAGCTCGTGGCCGAGGCAGTCGATCACCGTGCGGTTGGCACCGTCGGTGCCGTCGCCGAACGACACGTTCCCGGACATCGAGTGGTAGAAGGCGTTGTCGACCTCGGTGCCGTGGTGCATGAAGACGTTCACCGAGTAGTAGTCGTCGTCGGGGCCCTGGAAGCCGAAGACGTTGCTGAGGAGGTCCCAGTACACCGTGGCGCCGAAGTGACCGTCGACCATCGCGGTCTGCCAGTTCGCGGTGCTCGCGACGTTGTCACCCGCGAACGGCTGTCCGTCGCCCCACTGGTTGTTCTGGTCGCAGTTGACGGGCTCGTCCGAGCCGAAGTCCTCGGTCTCCGTCCTGAACTTGCGGCTCCCATCCTCCATTCGCCAGCAGCTCCCGTCGGCCATGGTCTCGAACTGCACCGACGGGTTCCAGAACCCCTGGCCGCTGCCGACGACCGGATCCGCGAGGTCGCGCGCCTCGATCACCGTCCCGTCGTGCGCGTCCACCGCGAAGGTGCGGACCGTCCAGGCGTCGGCGCGCGCGTCGTGCTCGGCCCCGATGACGCGCCACACGAGGTGCACGTGCGCCAACGTCGAGCCCACGTCGTCGCTCCCGATCGGATCCACCATCGCGTTCGGGACGTCCTGGTCGTAGGAGACCGGTGGCACCGGGCCGCCGCCGCGGGCGAGCCGAGCCTCGTAGACGGGCAGCCAGGCGAGCGTCGCGGACGGCGGGTCCGCCCAGCCGCTCGTGTGCGAGGGGTCCCGCTCCGCGATCGAGATCGCGTCGGCCGCGGTGATGCGTGGCGTGGGCGAGGTCGAGATGCCGTGCACCCCGCCGTCGTCGTGGGGTGCATAGGTCCCGTCGCGGCGCTCGTGCGCGATCAGCTCGCCGCCCTCCACCGGGATGCCGAAGAAGGTCTGCTGAAGGTGTGCGTGGAGCCAGCCGAGCTCGTCGCGATGCACGCGCAGGAGCTCGAAGCGATCGTCGGATGAATAGCCGAGGCGGAGGCGATCACGGTTGATGTCGTCGCGGATCGGGAGGCCGAGCGGATTGGTCGCGGCACGCGCGCGCGCCGCCTCCCGTGCGGTGGGGTCCAACCAACCCGGGATCGAAGCCGCCGCGGGTCGCTCGAGCGCGGAGGCTCCGAGGAGCGGCAACGCGAACGCGAGGGCGAGCCGTGCGGCGGAGAGAGGAAGCGGTGATCTCGAGGGAGGGCTCATGGTACGGGGGAAACGCAGGCGGGCGGGGATCTTCCCGCCTCCCCCGTGCGGCCGTCACTGATAGAGCGCTTCGTTGGCCTCGTGCATCACGTACGCGGTGCCCCACGCCCACTCGAAGAAGTGCGTGCCGGGGACCTTGCAGCACTTGATCGTGACGTTCCCGGCGATGCCGTGGCCGACCGCGGTCAGGCCGAGGAGCTGGATGGCGTCGTTCGTCTCGGTGATGAACTGCGTGATGTCCCTCGCGTCGAGCTCGACCGAGAACAGCACCACGCCCGCGTCGATGTCGAAGCCCGCGGCCTCGACCGTCGAGGTCGTCCGCTCCTTGCCCGCATAGACCACCCAGAACGACCGCGGCGCGTAACCGCGGGGCACGAGCGCCATCCCCGGCGTCCAGGGCACCACGCGGGGCCCAGCGGGCGCGAGCGGAACGTAGCGCGTGAACGTGCTCCGGGGCCGAACGGCGCTCACCGTGGTCTCCGTCGCATCCTCGTCGATCGGCTCGCAGCTCGCGGCGGCCAGCGCCAGCACAACACAGATGACTCTCTTCACTTCTTCCGTCCTCCCTCGAAAACGACGACCGACCTGGTCCAATCTGCGCTCGACGCCGGCCAGGCCATCCGTGCGTCTTCGAGCGCCCGCGCGATCGATGCGCCCGCCTCGTAGCGGCGTCGCACCTCGCGAAAGAACGCCGCCGCCCCGGCATCGGGCAGCGGCGCGTCGGAAGCGAGCACCGCGCGGGCGCCGGCGCCGAGGAGGGCGACGGCGAGCCCCGACGGCTCGAGCAGGTCTTCACGACGCACCCCGGCGGCGTCGCACGCTGCGAGCACCACGACGGGCGCGCTCGCGAAGCGTGCGCCCTGGACGTCCTCGGCGCGGAGCCGGCTCCATCCTCTTGCGTCGGGGGAGAGCGCGATCGCGGCGGCGTCCGAGTCGCCGTAGAGCGCGCCGTGCGCGTGGATCTCCACCCAGCCGGCCTCGCCCATCTCGGCGAGCACCGCGCGGGGGGTGGCGCGCTCGCCGGTGAGCACGCGCGCGCTGGCGGTGAGCTCTCCCGAGAGCGGCGCGAGCGGCGCGAGGCCTTCGGACGCGGGCGGGTTCGCGCCGTACACGTAGAGCACGTCGGGGTCGCGCGCCTCGGTTCGCCTCGGCGCGCCGACCGCGAAGGCGTGGGCGAGGCCTGGCTCGAGGAGCCCGCTCCGGCCGTGGAGGGACGGTCGCGCGAGCACGGTGATCTCGTCGCACGCGCGGAGCCGGGCTTCGATCGGCGGCGGCACGACGGGGAGGGCGGCGCCACGGAGCATCGCGCCGACGGTGGCGCCGTTCGCGTCTCGGGCCGCGATCACGCTCCGCTCGAGGTGGCGCTCGAGCGCGACCGCGCAGCGCATCGGCGTCTCGAGCGACTGCTCGTCGGCGATCGTCTCGAGCACGTCGTCGAAGCGCGCGTCTTCGCCTGCCTCGAGCGCGAGGAGCGACGCGCTGTACGCGGACGCGCTCCGGGCGGTCGCGTCGTCCGAGATCGCGCGGGCGTCGTCCACGATCGCGGCGAGCGCGCGGAGCGCTCCGTCGCGGTCCGTGCGGAGCGCCATCAGCGCTCGGACGTGGCGGACGAGGAGCTGCGTCGCCGGATCTTCGAGCTCGTCCGCGCGCGCCACGAGCGCGTCTTCCGCCGCGCGCGCGTCCTCCGCTCGCCCGTCCATGCGGACCAGGTCCGCGAGCACGAACGCGCCCACCAGGGTCGGGGGCAGGCCAGACTTCGCGGCGGCCTCCATCTCGCGTCGCGCGGCGTCGCGATCGAGGTCGAACAGCGCGAGGTTCGCGAGCGCCTCGTGCAGCGCGATCGCGCGCTCGGGGCGCGGATCCAAGCGCGCGAGCTCCTCGCCGAGGATCCGCGTCATGGGGCGATCGTGGCGGTAGCGCGCCACGTTGAAGGAGACCTCGAGCGCCTGCGCTTCGAGCCGGAGGTCCGGCAAGCGTCGGGCGTCGGCCCGCGCCGCGTCGGCGGCATCGCCCGCGCGCACCAGGTCGCGCGCGAAGAACAGCACGTTGGCGCGGAGGTGCTCGGCGCGCACCACGTTTCGATCCACGCCGGCGGCGCGGCACGCGTCGACGCTCTCGCCGAGCGCGCGGAGCCCATCGCGCGCGGTGTGGCCCCCGAGCCAGTCGTAGGTGAACGCGGCCCAGCCCGCGCCGCAGGTGAAGAAGGGGATCGGCCCGCGGCGCGCGCTCTCGGCCCAGGCGTCGGCGCGCTCCGCGCGCTCGCGGTAATAGAAGATCGCGGCGAGCCGCTGATCGTCGGCCCCCGCGGCGAGCACGCGATCGAAGAACGCCGACGGGTCGTCGATCCCCTCGACGTCGGGCGGGACGACGAGCCGATCCGCGCGCGGCGACAGCGACGCGAGCGTGATGGCGAGGCGCCGAAACCAGGGGGCCACCGCGAAGCGCGCGGGCGCGGTCGATCGCGCGAACGCGAGGTGCGCGCGGGGCGCCGCGTTCGGGAGCGCCGCCTCGAGGGCGTCCGCGATCGGCTCGAGGCGCGCGAGCTCCTCGTCGTTCTCGGCGGCGAGCACCGCGAGCGTGTAGATCTCGAGCGCCTGCGCGGGGGAGCGCGCGACGAGCGCGGGATCGAGCCGACCGCGCCTCGCTACCACGTCGAGCAAGTCCTGGACGCGCGCCAGCGCCTCGTCGTCGGTCGACGCCGCGAGGAGCGCGCCGGCCCGGGTCCGAGCCTCGTCGCGCCAGCCCTCGGGCGCGGTCCCGGCGGCGAGCTCGAGCTCCGCGTGGGCGACGCGCGGGAGCCCGGCGCGCTCGGCGATCAGCGCGCGGTTGAAGTGCGCCGCCGCGAGTTCGGGCGCGCGGGCGAGGACCCCGTCGATCGTTCGCAGCGCGGCCGCGACGTCGCCCGCCGCGAGCTGCGCCGCGGCGAGGTCGTTCCTCACCTCCACCGCATCGCCGGCCTGCTCGAGCGCCTCCACCGCGCGCCGTGGCTCGCGGCGGACGAGCCACGCCACCCCGAGCCCGTGCCGATCCCCGCGCGCCTCGAGCTCCGCGAGCGTGGCGAGCGGCACCTCATCGCGGGCAGGTTGATCGGCCGCGCGCATCGCGTCGTAGGGGCGGTGCCCGCCCGCGGCCGGGTAGCTGAGCCAACCTTCGTACGAGCGCGTGGGCGCCGGCGCCCACGCCAGCGGGGTCGACGGGGTGCGCAGGAGCGCGAAGGCGGTCCCCGCGGCGAGCGCCGCCGCCACGAGCCCGGTGAGGATCCCGCGCCGGGCCCGCAGGGGCACGACGACCGCCCGGGGTGGCTCGGCGCGGGCCGCCTCTTCGAGCACCCGCAGCTGGAGGAGCTCCGCGAGCTCGCTCTGACAATCGCGGCACCCGGCGAGGTGCTCGCGGAAGCGCGCCTGCTCGTCCGGCGGGAGCTCGCCGTCGACGAAGGCCATCAGCGCGTCGTGCTCGGAGCTCATGTGCCCTCCTCCTCGAGCAGGCCGCGGATCTTCCGGCGAGCGCGCAGCAGTCTGGTTCCCACGGTGTTCTGGGGGATGCCGAGCCTCCCCGCGATCTCCGCGTAGCTCAGCCCCTCGAACGCGCTCAGACGATAGACCTCCGCCATGTCCTTGGGGAGCCGCTCCGTTGCGCGGCGGAGCGCGTCGATGTCGAGCGACGCCCAGGCCGGCGGTGGATCCGGGAGGGGCTGCGCGAGCGGGAGCCCGTCGACCGGCTCGTGCGCGCCCCGCGCGCGCTCGCGCCGGCACTGGTCGATGAAGCGGTTGTTCAGGATCGTCACGAGCCAGGCGCGGAGGGCGGTCCCGACCTCGAACGCCGCCTTCTTCTCGATCGCGCGCAGGAGGGTGTCCTGGACCAGGTCCTGCGCCACCGCCTCGTTCCCCGACAGGCGCAGCGCGACGCGGTACAGCGTACCGCGGTGCTCCTCTAACGCCGACTCCAGCTGGGGGAAAACGCGCACGAGCCGAGGGCACCGTTGCGAGCCCTGCGGTCGTGATGTCAACACGTTGCTCTTGGCGCCCGTCACCGATCCGACCCCCGGGGCGTCGCTCCCCCGAATCCTCGAACGCAGCCCCGACGGAATATTCCCGGCACGCCGGGCCCCTCCGCGATCGCGGAATGGCGTGCGTGGGCGAACGCGCGGTGCGGACCCCGACCCGCGCCCCCCGGAGCCTCCTCCCCTCAGATCCACTGCTACCCGCCTCACGTGCGGGACGCGGGGATCTCCGATTCCGAAGGCGAGATCGACGCGGGCCCCCCTCCCCGACGACGCCGGCCTCACGAAGCCGACTTTCGACTCATGGGTCTGAATGACCAAGGTGTGATGGCAGGCACCGGCGGGACCGCGCTGCCGCCCCCCTTCCCAGGTGGTAAAATAGGGCATGCGGCGGTGGCTCTACATTGGCGTGCTCGCGCTCTGTGGATGCGGCGCGGCCTCGGGGGCCAGCGTCACGGGGGCCGCGGTGATGGGCACCTTGGCCGCCGCGAGCGCGGTGGCCAGCCGCGCCTCGGGCGGGTGCTACGCGCAGTGCACCCACGGCACGATCTGCAACGCCGCCACCGGCATGTGTGAGCGCACCCCGTGCGGCGGCGCGTGTCAGGAGGGCGAGACCTGCGACGCGGTCACCGACACCTGCTTGCGGGCGCGGCCGTCGGTGCCGGTGCAGGTGATGCGGATGGTGGCGTGGGGCACGTGGTGGTGGCCCTTCGACGGCACCCTCATGTACTTCGACCCCTATCGGGAGCCGCCGGACGCCCAGGCGCGCCCCCCTACCGCGGATCCGCGCCTGCTTCCGCAAGGCGGCTTGCCTCCGGGGATGTAGCCGGCAGCTCGATGCGCACCGCGGTGCCCTCGCCCACCGTGCTCTGCACGTCGACCTTGCCGTGGTGGTCCTGGACCACGCGGTAGACCACCGCCAACCCCATGCCGGTGCCCACCCCCACCCCGCGGGTGGTGAAGCCGGGGTCGAAGATCCGCGGCAGGTTCTCGGGTGGGATCCCGGGGCCGTCGTCCTCGACCTCCACCACCACCGCGCCGCCGACGTCGACGGTGCGCACCGTGACGTGCCCCCCGGGCCCCGCGGCCTGGGCCGCGTTGGTGAGCACGTTGAGGAGGGCCTGGTTCACCTCGCGTGCCTTGCAGGTCACCTTGCGCTGTGCCTCGAAGCGGCGCTCCACCACCCGGCCCGCCAGCTCCGGGCCCATCAGGCCGAGGGCGGCGTCCAGGCTGGCCGCGAGGTCGATCGTGAGCACCTCGGACTCGTCCAGTCGCACGAAGCTCCGCAGGCGATGCACGATGCCGTCGATGCGCTCGAGGCCCTGCTCCAACACCTGCTCGCTGTCCCCCAGCGCCTTCTCGAGCGCCGCCACCCGGCGCGGCTCGGCCTCGCCCCGGGCCTGCGCCAACAGGCCCCGCGCGGCGCGCATGCTGGTGTCCTTCGCGCTCTTCACCGCCCCGAGCGGGGTGTTCATCTCGTGGGCCACCCCCGCCACGAAGCGCCCGAGGGCCGCGATCTTCTCGGCCTGCACCAGGCGGGCCTGGGCCTCTTCGAGCTCTCGGGTGCGGTCGAGGACCTTCTGCTCCAGGGTGGCGTTCAAGTCCTCCACCCGCTGGTGGTGGTACCGGACGAGGATCCCGAAGAAGTAGAAGGCGACGAGCGCGAAGCCGTCGAAGAGGAGCGCGAAGGTGGGCAGGCCGAAGTGCGGCAGGAGCACCCCGAGCACCGCCGCGAAGGCGCCGAGGCCGATCAGCGCGCGCATGTGGTGGCGCAAGAAGGCCTTCGTCGCGGGGGCCTCGGCGCGGCGCCAGGCGCGGATCAAGAGCACGTAGCCGAAGCCGCCGGCCACCCCCATGGGGAGCTGGAACGCCAGGCCGCGCACCGCGAAGACCGGGGCGTAGCCGAGCCGCTCGCTGTGGAGCATGCCGCTGACGAGGAAGTCCGAGCGGGCCGCGGCCAGCCCGAAGCCCAACGCCATCACCCAGGTCACGCCGAGCCAGACGTCGGGTCTGACGCCGTACACCGGGGTCCTGAGGGCCTGGTGGTAGTCGCCGAGCACCGTGATGTAGCCCGCCATCGCGGCGTAGGTCAGCCACACCGAGCCGGGGACGAGGCGGGCGAGGGCCACGCTCCCGGTGAGCTGCAGGGCGAAGTTGAGGCTCGCCACCCCCGACCAGGACACGCAGAAGACCGCGAACGCGACGCTGAGCGCGTCGGGGCGCCGGTGGGTCAGGGACACCACCGCCAGCGCGAGGATCACCGCCGCGGCCAGCATGGGCGGGAAGACGTAGACGGGGAGGCTCAACGCACCCGAGCCTGCCGCAAGGCGGTCGGCAAGTCACCCGCAGGTCAGCGGCGCCGGGCCAGGGCGGTCCGGATCCGCTCGGCGACCTCCTTCGCCGGGGTGCCGTGGGCGATCGGGGTCACCATGCGGCCCTTGGCGTCCACCAGGAACGACTGGGTGGAGTGATCGATCATGTAGGCGAGGGCCGAGCTGGTGTCGCCTACCTTGCGGAAGCTCACCCCCCAGTCGGTGGCGATGCGGGTGACGTCCTCGATCGAGGCGGTGCCGGCGTGGAACGTCTTGTCGAAGTAGCCCACGTACTGCTGCAGGCGCTCCGGCGTGTCGCGCTCCGGGTCCACCGAGACGAACAGGAGGGTGGCCTGCTTGCGCTCATCGTCCGAGAGCTGCTTCCACGCCGCCTTCATGGTGGCGAGGGTGGTCGGGCAGATGTCCGGGCAGGTGGTGTAGCCGAAGTACACCACCACGGCCTGCCCCCGCAGATCGAGGAGCGAGAGGGCGCCGGACGACGTCTTGACGGTGAAGGGGCTGTAGGTGGGCAGCGGGTTCTGTACCACGGTGCGCTCCACCGGCGCGGTGCGCAGCCACAGGGCGGCCGCCCCGGCCACCGCCAGTGCAAGGGGGATTGCGGTGCTCCAGACGCGCTTCATGGCTGCTTGCTCACCAACTCGAAGCCCGCCGCGCGGTCCTCGAGGAGGACATCTGCCCGCCAGCGCATCCGGTCGGCGGTGCACACCGGGAGCACCCCGGTGGCGGTCCACTCACCAGGCCGCGAGCCCTCGTGGAGGGGAAAGTGCAACAGGCCCATGTTCATGTCGAGGCCCTGCAGCTCCACCGCCTCGGCCTTGGTGGCGGTGACGGTGAAGGTGAGGGGGACCGCGCCGGGGGCGCCCTCGGGTGACACCGCGAGGGCCACCGTGGTGCCGTCGGCGAAGCGGGCGACGCAAGCCGACTTGCTCGGGTCGCACCCCTTCTCCATCAGGGCGTAGGGCCCAGAGCTCTGGCGCCAGCGCCGGATGGCGTCGGGGAAGAACCAGAGCGCCAGGGCGAACAGACCGGCCAGGATCCATGCGGCGGCTCGAAGGACGGGGCCCCAGCTGCGGCGCTCAGTGGCCATGAGGCGGCAGGATCTCTTGCACCGGCACGGTCAGGGTCTTCTTGCTCCCGTCCTCGAACTCCAGCGTCAGCTCGAACGACTTGCCCACCTCGAGCGGGGCCACCAGCCCGATCAGCATGATGTGCAGGCCGCCCGGCTTCAGCACCACCTCCTCCTTCGTGGGGAGCGGGATCTTCGGCACCCGCCGCATCTGCATGACCCCGTCCACGTTGGTGTGGGTGTGTAGCTCCACCGCCTTGCTGACCTTGGCGTGGGCCGCTACGAGCGCGGTGGCCGGGCCGGCGTTCACCAGGGTCATGAAGGCGGCGCTGTTGGGGGCGGCGGGGGGCATGGCCCGGGCCCGGACCGCGGTGACGGTGATCTGCTCGGCCGCGGGGGTGGCCTCGGCGGGCGCAGCCAGGGCGGCGGCGGATGTGAGCCCGACGGCGGCGCTCAACAGGAGGGAGGCGAAGACGCGCATGGCGCCGAATATGCCTGATTCGCGTCGGATCCGGGTGCGCTCAGTTGCCGCACCCCCGCGGGTATTACCCGCGTGACGCACCCTGACTCACCTGCTAACCCACGGCGCATGAGCGAGCCCCAGGCCGCGTCCAAGTCCGCCCGGCGCCTGGCCCTGTGGATCATGGGGGGCCTGATCGCGGTGGCGGTACCCTACGGCTTCCTGGCCAGCCGCACCTACCGCGACTTCTCGGCCTACGTGAAGGCCACCCTGGACGAGCCCGCCACCCCGCCCGCGTGGCGCACCACCCCGCTCAGCCCCGAGGGGTGCGTGGAGGCCGGCATCCGCTGGCTCGACGGCTGCCCGGGCGAGGCGGTGTTCTGCGAGGGCGGCTTCCGGCGGGTGGTGCGGGAGTGCATGGCGGTGACCGACCGCGGGGCGTGGTGCGACGGCCAGGACAAGGGCTGGGCCAGCACCCACTTCGGCTACACGGAGTGCGAGGCCAAGGTGGCGGCCGAGACCGACAAGATGCAGGCCCGCTTGCAGGACAAGTACTGCCCGGCCGGCTACCGGGTGCTCGCCGATCTCTGCAAGGCCCGCGCGGCCGAGGCGCCTCGCTAGACGGCACCGGGCAGATAGGGGAGCTCCTGGGAGCCCCCTGGACCGGGAACCGCGACACCGCGGGGCGCGGGTTGTTGGGCTCGGTCTCGCGCACCAGCTCCTCCGCGCTGATGTGCCGCAGGAGCTTCTCGGCCACCGCCCGCTGCCCGGACGCCCCCACCGTCGGTCCATCGGGCTCGAAGGCGGCCAGCTCCAGGTCGCTCAGGTCGAGGAACTTCCGCAGGATAGCCTGCGAGATCATCTTCTCGTAGGCGTGGTCGTGCTCCTCGGAGCCACGCTCCTCGGAGAGCTTGTTGTCGAGGGTGTCCAGCTTGCCGGAATGTAGAATCTCTACCCCTGCCTACGCCACCGCCGCCTGAGGCCGGCCAGTGAGCCGGGTGATGACGTCGGCCAGGCCCTTCAGGCTGATCGGCTTGGACAGCCAGGCGTCCATGCCCGCGCTCAGGCACGCCTCGGCGTCGCCCTTCATCGCGTTGGCGGTGACGGCGCAGACGGGGACGTGGCGGCTCTCCTCCGGGAGCTCGGTCCGGATGCGGGCGGTGGCCTCGTAGCCGTCCATCACCGGCATCTGGCAGTCCATGAGCACGAGGTCGAAGCGGCGCCGGTGGAGCTGCTCGATCGCCGCGGCGCCGTTGTCGGCCACGGTGGGGTTGTGGCCGAGGCGCTCCAGCATGTGCACCACCACCCGCTGGTTCACCGCGTTGTCCTCCACCACCAGCACCTCGAGGGCCGGCCCCGCGGTCGCGGTGGGCTCGCTCCGCAGCTGAGGCAGCTGGGGAGTGCCGGCCCGCAGGGGGAGCTGGAACCAGAAGCAGGAGCCCTCGCCCTGGACGCTGTGCACCCCGATGTTCCCGCCCATCGCCTCGGTGAGCTGGCGGCAGATGGCGAGCCCGAGCCCGGTGCCGCCGAAGCGGCGGCTGGACGAGGCGTCGACCTGGGAGAAGGGGGTGAAGAGGGTCTGCAGCTTTTCTCGAGGAACCCCGATCCCCGAGTCCTCCACCTCGAAGTAGAGGCGCTGGACCTCGCTCGCCGAGGTCTGGGTGGCGCAGCGCACCTCGACCGTGCCGGAGGGGGTGAACTTCACCGCGTTGCTGAGCAGGTTCAGGAGCACCTGCCGCAGGCGCCCGGGGTCGCCGCGCACCCACTGGGGGACCTCGGGGGACCACTGGACGTCCAGCTTCAGGCCCTTGTGGTGGGCCACCGGGCTGATGATGAGCAAGACCTCTTGCACGGTGTGGTGCAGGTCGAAGTCGATGTGCTCGATCTCGAGCTTGCCCGCCTCGAGCTTGGAGTAGTCGAGGATGTCGTTGAGGATGGCGAGGAGGGCCTCGGACGAGCTCCGGACCACGTCCGTGCACTCCCGCTGCCGGTCGTCGAGGTCCGTCCAGGACAGCACGTTGAGCATGCCCATGATCCCGTTCAGCGGCGTCCGGATCTCGTGGCTCATGGTGGCGAGGAAGCGCGACTTCGCCTCCACCGCGTGCCGCGCCTCGTCGAGGGCGTGCGCAAGTCGCCTTGACTCGTCTTCCTGGCGGGCCCGCGCGGACTCCAGGTGCTCATTGGCCTCCCTCAGCTCCTCCAGGCTCAGGTGGAGGGAGCGCTCGAGCAGGTAGAGGTCGCGGTCGGCGTTCTTGTAGGTGCTGTTGACGCTGTCCATGAAGCGCCGCCAGGCGTCCGGCTCCGGCGGTCGCTCGGGATCCAGGCCCAGCCTCCGCATCTTGCGGGCCAGTGAGGGATGCCACCCGTCTTCCAAGTCAGAGCTCCATGATGGTGGTCAGTGTCATGGTCTGGTTGTGGAGGTCGCAGAAGCTCCCGCGGGGCGAGATCTCGCCGTAGGAGTAGAAGCCCACCTGCACGGTGCCGGGCGGGAGCACCGAGAGCGTCGCCTCCGCCTCCTCCTCGGTGCGCTCCGACATCACCATGCGCCGGCCGACGCACGAGATCGCCACCGCGAGCATCGGGCCGCTCGTTCCAGCCGGCGCGGCCTGTTCCGCGGCGCGCTCGGCCCCGTCGAGGAGGCCGTCGACGTTGGTGCGCATGAGCTGGGCGCGGCTGCCCTGGGGGATGTCGGCCGCGAAGGTGACGCTCTGGGTCTGTTCGTCGATCGCGAGCAGGGTGCGCACCACCGGCTCGGGCCGGTCGTCGGTGCGGACCTGGAGCGGGAAGAGCAGGCCGGTGCCGGGCAGGCCGTCCGCGAGCTCCCCCAGGTAGCGCCGGTAGAGGGCGAGGGCGGGCTCACCGTCCAGCTCGAAGACCTCGTTGCCCACCGCGCGGGTGATGCGGCGCTCGGGCCCGAAGATGCGCCAGCCGCCGTTGGAGCCGAACCCGATGCACCCGGGGCCCGTAGAAGCCGAGCGCGCACGCGGTCCCGGACTCGGGCTCGCCCGCCTCGTTCAGCACCCAGGTCCGCTGGAAGCGGTCGTCGTCCCCGGCCAGCCCGCCGGTGATGATGACCCCGGGGAGCAGGCCCTGGAGCCCGGTCATGAGCTGGGTGCCGTTGATCGCGAGGCCGTCCGAGAGCACGAAGATCCCCTGAAGGTCGTCGCCGATCAGGGGCTCGGCCAGGGCGCGGCCGAGCGCTCGGGCGTCGCCCAGCTCGGCGATGCCGCGGGCCACCCGCCGGACCCGGGTCTGCTCGAACGTGAGCACCGCCGCCACCAGGCCGCCGTCGTGGATGTCGTCGCCCAGGATCTCGCCCGCGCTGGAGCACCCGGTGGCGACGGCGTCGGGGTACGCGGCGCGGAGGGCGCGGAGGGGCGCGGGGTCGTCCAGGAACGCGGAGGCTCCGAAGACCATGAGCACCGTGGATCCGTCCCCCGGCGCGGCCGCCCATGGAGGCGGGAGCTCGGGTGCCCAGCCGGTGTTGGCACCGTAGTGGTGCGTGACGATCCTCATGGCCCTGGTCGGATCAGGTCGTCCGGCCGTCAGCGATCTTGAGCGGGGGGTGGCCGGGCCTGGCTCACCTGGGGCCACTTACGGCTGCCAGAGCCAGCGGCGCCGCTCGCGGCTCACCGCGGGGGTCAGCGGGCGCCTCGGGCTCGACGTCCCACGCGCCGTCCATGAAGCGCTTCACGTCGCGATAGCCCTCGAGGAAGCCGACCTCGCGGTAGGGCAGGCCGTGGCGCTCGGCCCACGCGCGCACGATCGGCCCGGCCCTGGCGGAGCGCTGGTGGGGCATGAGCGGGAAGAGGTGGTGCTCGATCTGGTAGTCGAGGCCGACATACATCCACGACAGCGCCCGGGGCAGGCGGATGTTGCGCGTGGTGTGGAGCTGCAGGACCCAGCCGTCGGCGCCCTCGGCGGTGGCGGCGTCGGTGAGGGCCAGGCCCATGTGGGCGGGGGCGAAGATGGTGCCGAGGTAGAAGCTCACCACGCTCCAGAACGCGACGTAGAACAGGAGGGTCCAGCCCAGGCCGTAGACGGTGGCGGGGAGCGCGATCCACAGCACCAGGTGGAGCGCGATCGCCACCGTGTCGAGGACGAGGAGCGAGCTCCTCGGGCCCTTCTTCCACTTGTCGAACATGAAGCCGAGGGCCGCCCCGCGCATCGCGGCGTGGATGAGGGTGGTCATCGGCCAGAAGAACCAGCCCTGGAGGTGGCGCTGGAACCAACGGCGGGCGGCGCCGGCGCGCAGGTGATCGCGGCGGTTCGAGGTCATCGGCCACAGGCCCACGTCGGGGTCGAGATCCACGTCGTTGGGGTGCCCGTGGTGCAGGATGTTGTGCTTGTACGTCCAGTAGGCGGACGAGAACCCGGCGAGGAGCGGGAAGGTCACGGTGAGGAGGGCCTCGTTCTTCCAGCGCTCGCTCGAGAAGCTCCGGTGCCCGCCCTCGTGACCGAGCATGGCGGCCACGGTGGTGAAGACCGCCGCCACCGGGATGAGCGCGAACCACGCCACGCCCCCCAGCGCAGCGGCGGCGGCGAAGGTGGCGCCGAGGCCGGCCAGCATCGCGAGGAGGAGCCCGAGGCTGGCCAGGGGCGTGCGCTCGAAGACGCCGGCCGCCTCCAGCTCGCGGCGGAGCGCTTTCTTGGCTTCGATGGGGAGCGCGGTGCTCATGGAGCGCAGAGTGCCGACGCGGCGCGGCATGCGGGAGGCGGGACGTCGCGGAGTTCACGTGGGGCGCGTGTTTTCACGGTCCCGACACCTGGGTCCGGTGGCCTGCTAAGCTGGTCGCACCCATGGGCAAGGAGCGGCTGACCTTCGAGATCGATGGGCTGGAGGTCTCGGTCTCGAGCCCGAGCAAGGTGTACTTCCCGGACGCCGGGATCACCAAGCTCGAGGTGGTGGAGTACTTCCGCGCGGTCGCGCAACCGGCCTTGCGCGCCTCGGGCGGGCGGCCGATCGTGCTCAAGCGCTACGTGAACGGCATCGCGGAGGAGGGCTTCTATCAGAAGCGCGCCCCCGACCCGCGCCCGGACTGGATCGAGACGGTGACCCTGCGCTTCCCGTCGGGGCGACGGGCGGACGAGGTGGTGCTGAGGACGGAGGCCCAGCTGGTGTGGGCCGTCAACCTGGGTTGCCTGGAGCTGCACGCCCACCCCGTGCGGGCGGACGACGTGGAGCACCCCGACGAGCTCCGCATCGACCTGGATCCGGTGCCGGGGGTGGAGTGGGCCCAGGTGCGGGACGTGGGGCTTGTGACCCGTGAGGTGCTCAGCGAGTTGGGCCTGGTGGGGTGGCCGAAGACCTCGGGGTCGCGCGGCCTGCACATCTACGCCCGGATCCACCCGCGCTGGGGCTTCACGGAGGTCCGGCGGGCCGCCCTGGCGGTGGCGCGCGAGGTGGAGCGCCGCGCCCCCGGCATCGCCACCAGCCGGTGGTGGAAGGAGGAGCGGGAGGGCGTGTTCCTGGACTACAACCAGAACGCCAAGGACCGCACCATGGCCGGCGCGTGGTCGGTGCGCCCGCGGCCCGACGCCCGGGTCTCGATGCCCCTGACCTGGGCCGAGCTCGAGACGGTGGACCCGGCGCAGTTCACCTTGCGCACCGCCCCCGCCCGCTACCGCGAGGTGGGCGACCCCCACGCGGGGATGGAGGCGGCGGCGGGCGACCTCGGGCCGGTGTTGGCGTTGGTGGAGGCCCACGAGGCCGAGGGCCTGGGCGACGCCGCGTGGCCGCCCCACTACCAGAAGCAGGTGGGGGAGCCGGTGCGGGCCCAGCCGTCAAGGCGGCGCCCGGTGAAGCCGCTGGTGGAGATCGGCCGGGCCAAGGTGGAGGCCGATGCGCAAGAAGGGTTGCAGCGCTGGAAGACCCGCCACCCGGACGTGGTGCCGCACCTTTTGCCGGCCGACGTGCTGGTGGACAAGATGCGGGGCCGGCACAGCGTGTGGTTCCGGATCCGCGTGAACCTCGAGCACGTGCCAGAGGGCTTGCGCCCGGACCAGGAGGCGCTGGACCCCGACTACGACGTCGCCACCGAGTGGGCCGGCGTGTCGGCCGGCGCGGTGGAGCTGCCCCAGCTCCCCGGGGTGAGCGACGCCAAGCTGTGGGCGCTGCACGAGGCGCTCGGGATCACCAGCGTGGAGGAGCTCGAGGAGGCGGCGCGGGCGGGGCGGGTGCAGACGGTGAAGGGCTTCGGGGCCAAGACCGAGGCCGGCATCCTCGCCGCGATCGAGCGGGCCCGGGTGCGGAACACCCGCTGGCTCGCCTCGGAGGCCCTCGCCGCGGTGCGCCCGGTGCAAGAGGGCTTGTCATCGGTGGCGACCGACGTGGCGCTGGCGGGCGACCTGCGGCGCGGGGTCGAGACGGTGGAGCGGGCGGTGTTGGTGGTGGCGTCGGCGTCGCCCGACGCGGTGCTGGCGCGCCTGGCCGAGCTGGATGGGGTGCGCGCGGTGGAGCCCAGGGGACCAGAGCGAGCGCTCGTGCGCTTGGAGGAGGGGCCGCCGCTGGAGGTGCACGTGGTGCCGCCGGAGGCCTTCGGCGCCGCCCTATGGCGGGCCACCGGCGACGAGGCTCACCTGGCTGCGCTGGCCGAGCGGGCGGCGGCGCGCGGCCTGGAGCTCCGCGCCGACGGACTCTTCGAGGGCGGCGCGCCGGTGGCGACGCCCGACGAGGCGGCGCTGGCTTCGGCGCTCGGGCTGCCGCTGCTGCCGGCGGAGCGGCGGGAGGGGCCGCTCGACGATGCAGGCCCGGTTGCGCTCCTCGAGGCCGAGGACATCCGGGGGATGGTCCACTGCCACACCACCTGGTCCGACGGGAAGGGGTCCATCGAGGAGATGGCCCGGGCGGCGGAGGCGCTCGGCTACGGCTACCTCACCATCACCGATCACTCCGGCTCCGCGTTCTACGCCAACGGCCTCGACGCGAAGCGCCTGCAGCGCCAGTGGGACGAGATCGATCGGGTGCAGGAGTCGGTGGGGATCCGGCTGTTGAAGGGCACCGAGGCCGATATCCTGGCCGACGGCAGCCTGGACTTCCCGGACAAGATCCTGGCCCGCCTCGACGTGGTGGTGGCCAGCGTCCACAACCGCTTCAAGCTCTCCGAGGCGGACATGACGAAGCGCCTGGTGGCGGCGATGCAGCGCCCGATCTTCAAGATCTGGGGCCACCCCCTGGGCCGGATGCTCCTGCGTCGCGACCCGGTGTCGGTGCGCCTCGACGAGGTCCTGGACGCGGCGGCAAGCGCGCCTGCGGCGATCGAGATCAACGCGGATCCGCGGCGCCTCGACCTGCCGTCGGAGCACGTGCGCGAGGTGAAGAGGCGCGGGATCCCGCTCGTGGTCTCGGTGGACGCCCACAGCGTGGCCGGCTTCGGGGTGCTGGGTTACGGGGTGGCGTTGGCGCGCCGGGCCGGCGTGACCAAGGCGGAGGTGTTGAACACGCGGGAGGCCGCGGCGTTCGTGGAGGCGGTGCGGCCGGGGCGGTAGCTACTGCAGGCGCGCCGCCTTCATGAAGCGCGCCGCCGCGGTCTGGATCGCGCCCGCGTTGTCGGGCCCCATGCGGAGCAGGTGCTTGCTCACCTCGTCGAGGCCCTCGAGCTTGGGGTCGGCGTACTGGAACAGCGCCCCCTTCTCGACCAGCTCGACCGCGCCGGTGGGCAGCGTCACCCCGCGGATCCGGTCCAGGGCCCGGGCGAGGGCGTGATCGAACCGCTCCCCCGGCGCCGCCACCTCGGCGTAGACGCGCTCGAGGTAGGGCGAGAGCCGCCGATAGCCCGCCGCCCACGCCTCCACGTCCGCGTCGCGGAACACCCCCGCCACGCCGTCGTAGCGGTGGTAGCTGGCGGGGTCGACGTAGATGCGGTCCTCGCCCGGCGTGGCGCCGTCGGGCAAGCGAGCCTGCGCGGCCGGATCCCAGCTCTCGATCACCTCGAAGCGCCCGGGGATCGAGATGAACCCGAGGACCTGGCGCGGGCTGCGTCCCTGGGAGATCTGGTGCACCGCGGCGGCGAAGCGCCGCAAGAGACCTTGCGCGTCGAGCCAGCCGTGCAACAGCGGTGAGGCGGAGCCGCGCTCCGCCACCTTGCGCAGGAGCGCGTCGGGGTCGACGGCGGCCGCCTCGGCCACCGTGGCCGAGGCCACGGGCTCGGGAGGCGGCTCGGGCGGGGTGACCGGCTGCGACGGCTCGGGCGGAGGCTCCGTCGCAGGCGGCGGCGGGGCGGTCCACCCCAGCCACCAGTAGGCGGCGCCCACCCCCGCGAGGAGGATCCCCGCGATGGCGAGCAGCGGGCCTGCGCGGCGCTTGCTCAGATCGGGCTGGGGAGGGTGACCGTCCATGGTGGGGAAACGGGCGAGCGGGGCGCGGGCATTCCTCTACACATGCCCGCGCCCCCTGTCACCTGTCGCCCTCACTCGGTCTCGGCACGCCCGCCCCGCGGCGCGAGGCAGGTCGACGCCATGCCCTCGTTGCCGCGGACGCCCGTCCCGTAGCCGGTGAGGACGCAGCGCTCGCCGCTCGGGCAGTCGCGTCGCGAGCGGCACCCCATCCGAGTCGCCTCCACGCAGTGCTCCAGCACGCAGGCCTCCTCACCGCCACAGTCGCTGTCCGTCGTGCACGCGACACATCGGCCGTCGAGGCACGCCCGCGCGAGGCCGCAGTGCTCGCTGTCCTCGCACAGTGGGGTGAGGGAGAGGTCGACGCGCATGCCCTGCCACTCCTCGGGATCCCGCGGGTGGTAGACCGGTCGTCCGAGCGCCACCTCGCGCTCGTCCTCGAACACCGCCACGGCCAGGACCGGAGCGGCCTTGGGCACTGGCGCGGCCGCCGTCGGGGCTGCGCTCGGCGTCCAAGGTCTCGGACGCGGGGGCGGCGGTGCAACCTGCTCTGCAGGCTCAGGCGTCTCACCGCCGAGGAGCCAGGCGCCGATCACCGCGATCGACCCCAGGGTCAGTGCAACTCTCAGCATGTTCATCGAACTCTCCCGCCCTTCGCCACGGTCAGAACAGCGGGCTGCAGTTGCCGTTGAGGAGGTTGAAGGTGTTGATCTGGACGTTCGTCTCCGTCCAGTAGTTCCACATGAAGTCGAAGGCGGAGTTCCCGTCCAGGTTGAGCGCCGACTCCATGGACTGGTGGTCGAAGAACCCGAAGGGATAGGACCCGATGGTGTCGACCACCTCGTACACCGGCCGGCTGATGTCGTCGTTCATGCCGGGATCCGGGTGGTTGTCGAAGATGTCCCAGAGGTAGCGCTCCGAGCTCCTCGGGAAGCGATCCTCGTTCGGTAGGCAGCTGCCCCCTCCGATCGGCCCCTGGCTCAGCTCCAGCATCGCGCCGACGCCGATGCACGCTCCGTTCGAAAGGCAGCTCCGCGGCGCCTCCGAGCTCGCGGACCACAGCGCGGTGTCTGCGAAGTAGGTGGCGAGCGCCTCCTCGAACGCCGCCGCCTGCCACTCGGGCGTGCCGGGGCTCCAACCGCAGACGCCCCCCGTGTCTGGCCAACAGTAGTCGTTCCCGATCGCCCTTGGGTTGGCGAGGTACGAGGCGACGTGCCCCATCTCGTGCATGACGCGGGCCTGCGGAGCGAAGGGCGCGTCGGTGGAGAGCTGGATGAGCTTGTTCGAGCCGTCTGCGCAGCTGGTCTTGCAGTTGCTCGGCTGGGTGTCGGAGAAGGCGCGGATTTCGACGTCGAAGAAGGTCGCGAGCATCGCATTGGAGCGGGACAACGTCGTGCGCCACAGCCGCTCGGCGCCGTCGTACGCGTTGAACAGGCGAAGGGGGTTGTTCGCGTTCCCCCACTTCCGCGAGCCGACGCTCTGGGGCGACGTGGGGCTCGTGTTGGCCACCAGGCTGATCTGCTTGCTCTTGAACTGGTACGTCCCCCCGGCAGGTCCGAGGAAGAAGAAGCGCCCGTCCTTGTGCCGTCCGGTCCAGACGAGCTTGGCCTTGGGCGACGCGCTGGCTGCGAACCAGCTCATGGTGAAGGACCCGTTGCTGTCGGAGACGCCGAAGCCGATGGGCACCCCCGACGGGTCGTCGATCAGGGCGAGGACGGTGTTCCGCACCGGCTGATAGGTTCCGCGCTCCGTGGACAGGTACCGCGCCCCCGCGCAGTTCTGGGTCGCCACGTCGCAGTAGTTGCCTTGGTTCTGGTAGAACATGACGTGGCCGGTGATCACGCCCGAGCTCGCGGACGCGGTCGCGGGCAAGGCGAGGGCGACGAGCGTCGCGTAGATGATGGTCTTCATCGGAGATCCTCTTCCTCGGTCGCGCGGGCGCCGAGCATCCAGGTGTCTTCGGCCACGACGACGTAGGTCCCGCGGCTCGCGTTCAAGAAGATCGGGCGCTCCGATACTTCGGCGCCATCGCCGTCGTCCGCGGTGACGGTGACGCGGATCTGGTAGTAGCCGTCGGTGACCCCGGTGGGCGTGCTCAGCGCGACGCCGTCGTATGTCGACCCGGGGGTCACGTCCAAGCCGCGGGGGCGGGTCTGGATGCCCACCGCGTGGCCGAGGTCGTCCAAGAACAGCGCGTTGATCGTCGCGTGGACGCTCACTTCGCCGTCGTTGATCAGTCGGAGCGTCGCGTCGATGGTCCGACCGGTGGCGGCCTGTTCGCCGGGCATCGGGCCGAGCTCGAAGGCCAGCTTGCCGCTCTCGCCGCCGGGGCAGGAGAGCGTGTGGGTCGGGGTCTGGGGCGCGCGGACGTCGGCGTCCACCCGCTCGCAGGCCCAAAGGGAGAGGGTAGCGGCGCCGAGCAGCACGGCCCGAAGGCCCGCCCCCCAGCGCGGGTTGCTCGGGCGCAGCGGCGCGCGCCCGTACGTTTCGTTCATGATGACTCCTCCTGAGGAGCGGACTGGTCCGCCTCAAAGAGAAGACAGGCGCCCTCCGCCAGGCGTGCACAGAAACTTCACTTCGTCGCGAGGAAGGCCCGCGCCCGGGCCACCAGGGGCTCGTCCTTGGCCTCCAGGAGGTCCGCCAGCGCCGCCTCGGCCAGGGCCCGGGCGCGCGCGCGCTCCTTCCGGGTGCACGCCTCGGCGGCCTCGAGGCGCGCGAGGCCGCGCCACATCCCGGTGTCGTTGGCCTCGGCGAGCGCCAGCGCCACCGCGAGGGTGGCCCGCGCCTCTGCCAGCTGTCCGAGAGCCCGCTGCGCGCTCCCGAGCCCGATCAGCGCGTGGCCGCGCATCAGCGGGTTCTCCGCCCGCTCATGGATCGCGGCGGCCCGCCGGTAGGCCTCGGCCGCGCCCGCCTGGTCGCCCAGGCCCTGCAGCGCGTCTCCGAGCCCCGCGAGGTAGTGCGCGACGTAGGGGTGGTCGGGCCCGCGGGTCTGTTCCGCGATGGCCAGCGCCCGTTCGAAGTGCGCTCGGGCCTCCGCGAAGTGTCGATCGTCGACGTCGATGATGCCGAGCACGTTCTCCGCCGTGGCGATGAGGGGGTGCTCCTGGCCGAGGGCCACGCCGACCAACTCGAGCGCCTGCTCGGCCCGTGCCCTGGCCGCCTCGTTGCGCCCCAGCTGCCGCTCCAAGTCGGCGAGGTTGCACAGCGTCGACAGGTACAGGGGGTGGGTCTTGCCGACCGTCTCCCCGTAGATCTCCAGCGCGGTGTGGAACGCCTCGGCCGCCTCATCGAGGCGCTCGCGCCTCGCGAGGCAGACCCCGGTGTTCACGATGGGGATCGCCACCTGCGGGTGGCGCGGGCCGAACAGGGCGCGGCGCTTGTCCACCACCGCCTCATAGAGGGCTTGGGCGCCCACCAGGTCGCCTTGGTCGACCTTGAGCGCGGCGAGATTGGACGCGAGCTGGGCCTCGAGCTCGAGGTCGCCCCCGAGACCCACCAGCACCGCGGCCGCGTGCTCACCGATCGCGATCGCGCCCTTTGGGTCCCCCCGCTGACTCCCGAGGATCCACACGAGCTCGACCATCGCCCGCGCCGCGGTGAGCCGGTCACGACCGCGCTCGGCCGCCAGCATCGCCTGCTCGAGCGCCGCCTCCTCGCCCGCAAAGTCGCCGAGCAGGTCGAAGAACTGCGCGCGCAGCGTGAGGGCCTGGGCCAAGAGCGGCGCGTAGCCGAGCGCGTCCGCGCGCTGCTGGAGGGTGAGCGCGCGCTCCGCGCCCTCCTTGTAGCGTTCGGTGTAGGGCAGTGCGCGCAGCTCGGCCAGCTCGAGGAACGCATCGTCCACCGCTCGACGCTGCTGGGGATCCCTCGGGGGCGAGACCACCGCGAGCAGCGCATCCACATCGGCGCAGCGCTGAGTGGGTGGTAGGGCCCAGACCGCCTTGCTCGCCAGCGCGGTGTGCTTCGCGTTGGGGACCATGAGCACCCGCGTCACCGCGGCCAGATCCGCGAGCTGACGATCGAGGCAGCGCGCCCGCGCGCCGTACACCTCCTCGGGTTGCTCCTCGAGGACCCGGGTCGCGACGCAGGCCTGCTTGCGCGCCTGCGCCCAGCCGCTGACGTAGTCGTCGACGTGGGCGAGGATCAGACGGGTGGTCACTTCGTCGCCACCTGAGCCTCCGTCCGCCAGGGCGCCCCGGATCTGGTCCCGCACCCCGTCGTTCCAGACCTCCCCTGCCGCGAGGGCCGACGCCTCGCAGGCGCGGACCTCCCGCTGAGACCACCATCCGAACCCTGCGACGCTGAGGGTGAGCGCGAGCGCCCCCAGCACCCACCTGCCCGTTCGGGCGAGGGGCCGGTGCTGGAGGGCGTCGAGGAGCTCGCCCATGGCGGCGGGCCGCTCGGCCGGGGTGGCGGCGAGCCCCCGCCGGAGCGCCCGCAGGAGGTGGGCCGGGAGCTCCGGCGCCGCCGCAGGACCGCTTGCAATCGAGGCCGGGAGCCCCAGGAGCCCGAAAGGATGTCGGCCGGTGAGGGCCTCCCAGAGCGCGACCGAGAAGCTGAACAGGTCGCTGCGGGCGTCGGCGTGGCCTTCCCACTGCTCCGGCGCCATGTACGCGGGCGTCCCGACGATCGAGCGGTGCTCCGCGTTCACCCCCCACTGCGCGAGGCCGAAGTCGGTGACCGCGACCCGGCCCTCGGGCGTAACGAGCACGTTCTCGGGCTTGAAGTCCCGGTGGACGAGCCCCGCCGCGTGCGCCGCCGCGAGCCCACGCCCGGCCGCGCCGAAGGCCCGGAGGATCTCTTCACGGGAGCGGGGCGTCTCCCCCAACCAACGCCGGAGCGTCCTGCCCTGCAGGAACTCCATCACCACGAACAGCTCGTCGGCCTCGACCCCGACGTCGTAGACCGACACCACGTTCGGGTGCTGGACCCGCGCCAGGGCCTGCGCCTCACGCCTCGCCAGGGCGCGCCTCGCCTCGTCGCCGCCGTCTCCGCCGCGGCGCAAGACCTTGATCGCGACGCGCCGATCGAGCTCGGGGTCGTACGCGGCGTAGACCACGCCCATCGCCCCCGTGCCCACCACGTCGATGATCATGTAGCGGGAGAACCGGCTCCCGCTCGGCGCGAGCTGTGTCGGCGGCGGGCTCGACTCGCTCATCAGGGCCGAGGCGGCCGAGACGAGCGCTCTGCAGTCCTCGCACCCGCTGAGGTGCGCGAGGAGCTCCGCCCGCGCCGCACCCTCTGCGCGGCCCTCGAGGAGCGCGGTGACCGACTCTTCGTCGAGACAGCGGCCACTCATACCGTGGTGCTCGCGAGCAGACGCGCGAGGCTGAGGTCGACGTTGCTGCAGACCAGGCGCGCGAGGCTCGCGGCCTCGTCCTGGTCGAGCTCGAGGCGCTCCGCCAGGGTGTGCCGGAGCGTCGTCCTGAGGGCGTCCTGCGCTTCATCGGTCCACCGTGACGCGGTCGTCCGGTGCACGCCGAAGACGCGCGCGATGCTCGTGGCCGACTGCTCATCCACATACACCATGCGCAGGAGGGTGCGCTGGCGCGGGTCGAGCGTGGCCAGCGCGCGCGACAACGCCTCGGAGACGTCGCCCCGGTAGCGGGCCTTGAGGTAGTCGAGCTCGACGTCGTTGCCTGGCGCGGCGGCGCGGGCGAGGGCTTCGGGCTCCGCCTCGCTTCGACCGCGCGCGGCGCCGAGGTTGAGGGCGGTGCGGAGCACGCTGACCCGGACCCACGCATCGAGCGGCCCCAGCCCTCCGTACTGCGCGATCTTCTTGTGGACGAAGAGGCGCTCGCGGGTCGCCTGCCGGACCTCGTCCAGCTGGTTCGCCCCCAAGCGCAGCCGCGCCACGTAGTGCTCGACCCGGCTGAGGTAGCGCGCCTCGAAGAGCGCGAGGGCGGCGCGAGACCCCTCGAGGCAGGCGAGCGCAAGGTAGACGTCGGCGGTGTGGAGCGCGTCCAGGTCGCCGCGCGTGCGGTCGCCGAGCCCACGGGCGAAGGCCCGGGCGTCGAGCTCGACTCCCGGAGCTGCGGCGCGCGCGGTCTCCCAATGGGCCCTCAGCTTGGCGTCCAGCTCAGCCAGGGCTGGCGCTGGCCCGACCGCCGGTGCGCTGAGGAAGGCCGAGGCGAATGACATCTCGGGCACGCGCCCTACCTTTCAGGTCCTCCCGGTCTTTGTGTCAATAGTGGGATATGGGGAATCCGAAGCGCCTCGCGTCCTAGTACAGCCCTCGGGGCGGCTTGCCGTCGGCGAGGAACTTCCGCGCGGTGGCGGCGGTGCGGCGTGCGCTGCGCTCGGGCCAGCGTCGAACCGCGAGCTCGGCGAAGGCCACCAGGTGCCTGGGGCTCGGATCCCTGGCGTGCAGGCGGCGGAGGGCCTCGAGACCCTTCACCGCGTGGATGGCGAAGATCGGGCGAACGAAGGCGTCGTGCGCGGCGAAGTCGCGAAGGCGCGTGAAGGCCAGGTTGCGCGCATCGGGGTCGAGGCCGCGCGCGTAGGCGCGGGCGGTGTCGATGTCGCGCGAACGAACGGCGGCGACGAGGTCCTCGACCGTCCCCTTCGTCGCTGGGCTGTCGCGGTCCACCGCTCGGTCGGCCGCGGCGAGCTTGCCGACGAAGCCGGCGGAGAGCACGAGCAGGCGGGCCGCGTCGCGCGGTGCGGCCGAGGGCAGCAGCGCGATCACCGCTTCGGCGTGGGTGACGAGGTGGCTCACGTCCAGGATCGAGGCGTCGAGGTCGAGGCGGTCCGCGAGCGCGGGGTCGAAGCGCGACAGCCGCTCGCTCGCGGCGTGGGCGATCGCGACGGCGAGGTCTGGGACGGCGACGGCGGCCTCGAGCCGGGCGAGGGTCGCGTGGACCGCGGGGCCCTCACCTTCGAGCAGCGCGGCCTCGTAGGCGGCGCGATCCTCGAGCCGAGCGTCGCCGCGACCGAGCGCACCGACGGCGTCGAGCGCGCGGCGGGTGGCGGCCCACGGGGGCAGGCTCGACTCTCGGGTGCCCCATCCGAGGGTGACGGCCACGGCCGCCATCAGCTCCTCGGCCGCGTCCGGGAGGCGCTGCGCGAGGGCGTGCGCCTTGGCCAGGTAGATCGCGCCGTGCCCGTAGTCGAGGAGGTGGCTCGCGACGAACGGCAACAAGGATTGCAGCGCAGCGTCGACTCCGTCGGTCCGCACGAGGGCGCGCACCGCCCCCTCGGCGCCCGGGATGTCCTCGTCCTCCAGCATTCGAGTGATCGCCTCCCCCGTGGACCGCGCGACCGCCGGGGGCGGCGCCGGGCGCGCGGGCTCCCGGGTCAGGCGCGCGCCGATCCAGGTCGCGGCGAGCGTGAGGGCCTCCACCTCGTCGAGGTCGCCTGCGTCCACCCAGGTGAGCAGGTCGGCGAGCGCGGCGAGCTCATGGCCGAAGCCCCAGCGGTGTCGCCGAGCCGCGTCCACCGCGAGCACCGCGAAGGCCGAGCTCATCGAGCGCCCCGGGAGCGCGGCGAGGCGGAGCCCGTCCCGTACCGCACGGCTGGGGTCGTTCTCGAACAGGCCGGCGGCGATGCCCGCCGCGGCCTTGTCCGCCTCTGCCTCCGCGTCGATCGCGACGTCGACCTCGAGCCGCGCCTCCCGAACGCGGGTCGGATAGCGCCGGACCGCGTCTCCCCCCGTCGTGCAAGCGCCGCTGCAGACGTCGAACTTCCAGTTGTGCCAGGCGCAGGTCAGCTCACCGTTTCGAAGGCTACCCTGCGACAACGGATAGCCCTCGTGCGGGCAGCGATCGTCGAAGGCGCGGAGCTCGCCGCCGTCCGAGAGCACCAGGAGCCGCGCGCCCGCGGCGGTCTTGCGCAGCTCGAGCGCGCCGTCGGCGAGGTCGGCGGGGCCGAGGTCCGTCCATTCGGGCGTCATCACCGTCGTGTCGCGCGGTCGCCCGACCGTGTCGAGCCCGCGGTCGAAGTACCGACACTGTGTTGTCTCGTCGACCGGCGCGGCTCGAGCACCGCACGGACGTACAGATGAGGACGCGGTCAGTCAGACTCGAGCGGCGGCACGCGTACTCCAAGGGGCATGAAGACGACGGCCCTCCTCCTGCTCATCGTTGCCGCGACGCCTTCCGTCGGCTCTGCGGCCACATTCGTGCAGCCGTACGGCAAGCGCTGGCTGAACTCGGACTATCTGGGCCAAATGAGCGACCCCGACGCGGTCCCGCTCCCGGACGGCGGCGGCGTGCTCCAGTGCCGGGAGGTGATCAAGGATCTGCACAACGACGGTCGCTGGGGGATCCTCTTGTCCAAGATCACGCCCAACGGGATCTCGATCACGAACTACTTCTACCCGATCTCTCAGCCCGCCTTCGATGCGGTCAACGCGTCGCCGCGTTGCTCGATGGTGCTCTCGCACAACGAGAGCTTCGTCCTGATCGCCGCGGCCAAGCACGACTACGACGCGCGCGAGGTGGTGGTCCTCAAGGTGCGCATCTCTGATGGCGCGGTGATCTGGGCGAAGACGGTGGCGCTGGCCGACTACCTGCCGGACCCCTTCGATCCCGTGCTCGAGTTCCAGGAGCTCGAGCGGGCCGTGATCGTCCGGTCCTACGACCAGTCCGGCGGCGCCAGCGGCTATACGGTGATCGCTGCGGGGACCCTCGATCGCCTGGCGGCCTTCAAGGTGGACTCCAGCGGCGCGCTCCTCTGGCAGCGGCTCTTCGACATCCCGAACCGGGTGTCGTCGACCTTCGTCCAGCGCCTCTCCACGGGCGATGCCTTCTCGTACCTGAACCAGGTGTACGTGTCGGCGACGGTCACGGAGACCCGCCCGTCGGTCGGCGCAGACATGGGCTACGCGGTGGTCTACGGTCTGAGCGCCGACACCGGTGGGCTCTTCGGGACCGCTACCTACACCACCAACGAGGACGACCAGTCGCTGACCTCGACTCATCTCACCCCCGACTATGCGCCCGGGACCACCATCCTGCGCGGCTACTACCTCTCGACGAACCGGAGTCGGCTGGTGACGCCGCCGCAGCCTCCGTACTACATCCCCTACTTCGAGACGATGGACCCGCTGGTGATCCGCGCCTCGTTGTCAGCCGCCTTCGGCGGCATCGTCTGGAACAAGCGGATCCCCGGCTCGACAGGCATCGAGGGCATCCACACCACCAACGTCGCCCTCAAGGTGCTCGCGAATCGGCCCACCGCATTTGCGAACGTCGACGAGCTCTCGCTCTACACCGCGACTGGCAATCTGATGACCGGGCGCTCGATCGGGATGGGGTTCGCGGATCGCATCTCGTTCAACCCGGGCAACGACATGAACCTGATCTCGATCAGCGCCTTCGCCGGCTCCACGACCGAGCTCGGCCTCGTCACGACCTTCGAGAATGGCAACGTCGCACCGTGCGGCTTCACCTCGTCCTACGCCACGGTCGATCGCACGGTCCTATGGTCGTCCCAACTCCCGTCCCAGCGGCTCGTCCTGCCTTACGCGGGCTCTGAGGCGGTGAGCATGGAGCTGCACTCGGCCTCGGTGATCGACACCTGCCCTTGAAGTGAGCTCACTCGCCCACGAGCAGCGCACCGCCCCCGAAGAAGCGCGACAGCTCCTCCGGCGGCGCCGCCTCGAGCTGGGCGTAGGTGCACGACGCGGGCTCCCGGTCGAAGCGGAAGCGGTGGAACGTGGCCGCGTGGCGAAAGCGCCTGCCCTCGAGGTGGTCGTAGCTCACCTCCACCACCCGCTCGATCCGCAGCGGCTCCCAGGACAGGTCCTTCCCCGCGCTCCAGCGGCTCGCGTAACCTGGCTTGCGCGTCTGCTGCTCCTCGGCCCCGGCCCACGCGGCCCAGGGGTGGGCATCGAGGGCGCCCTCGCGCAGCGGGGCCAGCTCCTCCACCAGCTCGGCGCGGCGGGCCGCGGTGAACGAGGACGTGATGCCCACGTGCTGCAGGTTGACCTGCGCATCGTAGAGGCCGAGCAGGATCGAGCCCACCCGCTCGCCCACCCCGTCCTTGTGCCAGCGGAAGCCCGCCGCCACACAGTCCACGGTGTGCCGGTGCTTGATCTTGAGCATGGCCCGCTTGTTGGGCTGGTAGGTGACGTCGAGCGGCTTGGCGATGACCCCGTCGAGGCCCGCGCCCTCGAAGCGCCGGAACCAGTCTCGAGCGACGGTGACGTCGGTCGTGGCGGGGGTGATGAAGAGCGGCGCCGTGGAATCGGCGAACAGGCGCTCCAGGCGGGCGCGGCGCTCGTGCATGGGGCGCTCCCTCAGGTCCTCCTCACCCTCCGCGAGCAGGTCGAAGGCGACGAAGGAGACCGGCGTCTCGACCGAGAGCTTCTTCACCCGAGAGGCGGCCGGGTGCAGGCGGAGTTGCAGCGCCTCGAAGTCCAGGGCGCCGCCCCGCGGGAGGACGATCTCCCCGTCCAGCACCGCCTGCCGGGGGAGCTGGGCCAACAGGGGTGGGATGAGCTCGGGGAAGTAGCGCTCGAGCGGCTTCTTCTCCCGGCTCTGGATGTGGACCTCGTCACCGTCACGGAAGATCAGGGCACGGAAGCCGTCCCACTTGGGCTCGAAGAGGTAGCCGCCCGCCTCGGGCATGGCGGGGGTGAGCTTGGCGAGCATGGGGGCGAGGGGGCGTTCGACCGGGAGCACCCGCGCATCATACCCGGCGCGAGGCCGGCGTCACTCCGGATTCCCGACTACTGGATCGAGTAGCTCAGGGTCTGTTGCTTGCCGCCACGGACGAGGTCAACGGTGATGCTCTGGGCGTCCTTCAGCTTCGAGTAGACCTCGAGCGCCCTGTCCGGGCTGTTGATCTCGAGGCCGTTGATCCGCTGGACGACGTCACCGTTCTGGATGCCGATCCTGGCGTAGAGGCTGTTGGGCCGAATCGAGAAGAGCTTGAAGCCGTTCGCCTTGCCATCGCTGAAGCTCGGCACGATGCGGGCCAGGCCGGCCACCTGCGGCAGGTTCGACAGCACGTTGTCGATCTGTTGCCGAGGGATGGTGTACTCGCGGTCGGACACCTTCTGGATGCCATCTCCCAAGTTGTCGGTGGCGTCGCCTCGGGGTGGGTCGCTCGACCGCGCAGACTCGGTGCGGGCAGCCTCAGCCTGCTCCTCCAGGGAGAAGCGCTCGCACTTGCCCCCGTTGTCGACGTAGACCTCGCGCCAGTCGATGATCTTCACCACCGCCTGATCCAGGAGCCGCTCGCCGATGCGGGCGCCGATGGGCCTCTGGTCCGGTGTGGTGTCGACGAACACCGCCATGGAGGCGTCGGGGTTCCCGGCGTCAAGGAAGGTTGCAAGGAGCCTGGCACCGAGACCGGACGCCGAGCAGTCGTGTGGCTCGAAGGCACCGGACGTCGTGGTGACGTCGACCGGGAGCGGGGTCGGGGCCTCGCGCTCGGCCTTGAAGAGGTTCCGCTCGAGGAAGGCGCTGATGGGGATCCTGGCCCTCTCGGTCGCGCTCCGCTGCAGCCCTCCAGGCTGGGCCATGGTGAGGTCCGCGGCGGAGGCGGTGATGGCCTGGGCCAAGAGCGCGTTGACGGTTCGAGCGAACAGGAACGCGGACGCGACCAGCGAGAGCAGGGTGAAGGTCCAGAAGTATCGCTTGAAGCAGATGTCCAGCATGGGGGCTCCGAGGCGCCCTCTCCGCAGGACTCGTGCCAACGAACCGGCCTGGCATTGGCGGCGGTGAAGGCCCGAAGGCTGACAGGTTGGCAGCTCGCCGTGCCCCGATGACATTTGGTCAGGCCCAGTGGCTACGGCGCGCCCGCACCATGGTCTATGGTCCCCACCATGGACGCCCCCGCGAAGATCCGAAGCGCCACGCCCACCGACGCAGCCGCCCTCCACGCGCTCTTCCCCCGGCTCGCCGCCTTCGACGTGCCCGCCTCCCGCAACCCCGAGGACCTGTGGCGGGGCGACGAGAAGCTCCTGCGCGCGTGGCTGGCCGGCGACGCCCCCCAGTGCTTCGTCCAGGTGGCAGAGCTTTCCTCGGGCACTCTCGCTGGCTTCACGCTGGTCTCGCTGCGCCCGGAGCTCCTCAGCGGCGCGCCCAGCGCCCACCTCGAGGCCATCGCGGTGTCCAAGGAGGCGGAGGGCCGGGGCGTGGCCCGAGCGCTCATAGACGCGGCGGAGCGTGAAGCACTCGCGCGGGGCGCGCGCTCCATGACCCTGCACGTGTTCGCGGCGAACGCGCGGGCGCGCGCGCTCTACGCGCGCACCGGGTACACCGAGGAGCTGATCCGCTGCACCAAGCCCCTGGGCAGCTGAGCCGCGTCACTCCGGGAGGGCGGCCCGGTCGAGGCAGAGGAACGCGTGCTCCTGCCGCACCCGGCCGGCGGGGATGCTGGTGTCGCGGGCCAACAGGCGCGCCACCGCGGCCTGCTTGTCGGCGCCGGTGACGAGGAACACCACGTGCCGCGCCCGGTTCAGGACATCGAAGGCGAGGCTGAGGCGCCGGGTGCCCTGGTAGAGCCCGGTGAGCACCACGAGGCGGTCGTCCACCGTCAGGCTGGGGTCGCCGGGGATCAGCGAGGCGGTGTGCCCGTCCGCCCCCATCCCGAGGTGCAACACATCCAGCACCGGCGGGTCGCCCAGGATCGCGGTGAGCGTGGCCGCGTAGGTGTCGGCCGCGGCGTCGGGGCCGGCCAGCTCCACCGGCATCGCGTGCAGGTTGTCTTGCGGTATGCCCGCGGGACCGATCAGGTGGGCGTTCAAGCCGGTCAGGTTGCGGGTGGGACTGTCCGCGGCGGCGACCCGCTCGTCCGCCTGGAACACGTCGATCTGCCGCCACGACAGCTCGGCCTTGGCCAGCGCATCGAACATCGGCGTAGGGGAGCGCCCACCGCTGAAGGCGACCGACGCGCGGCCGCGGTCCGACACCGCCGCCGCGAGCCAGCGCTCGATCTGCTCCGCCGCGCCCCTCGCGGCGGCCTCGGGGGTGTCGAAGACCTTGGTGCGCACCGCTACACCTTGGGGTCGTTCCAGCCCTGGGGCGGCCGGATCCGCGACTCCACCTCGCTCGGGCCCCAGCTGTACTTGTCGTAGAAGAACAGCTCGGTCGGTTGGGCGAGCACCGGGTCCACGATGCGCCACGCCACCTCGGTGGCGACCTTGTCGGTGAAGAGGGTCGGGTCGCCCTCCATCGCGTCACCGATCAGTCTCTCGTACGGCATCATCTCGTCGACGATCGACTCCGAGACGTAGAGCTCGTTCTGCTTGCCCTGCATCTTGTCGCCCGGCTTCTTGATGCGGGAGCCCATCGCGATGGCGATGTTGGGCGACAGCCGGAAGCGGATGTAGTTGCTCTGGTTGACGTGGTCCTCCTGGAACACCGCGTAGGGGGGCCGGTGGAAGCGCACCATGATCTCGGTGGCGTGCACCGGCAGGTACTTCCCCGCGCGCACGTAGAACGGCACGCCCTCCCAGCGCCACGAGTTCACGAAGAGCCGGAGCGCCGCGAAGGTCTCGACCTGGCTGCTCTCGGCCACCCCCTTCTCGTCGCGGTAGCCGCGGAACTGCCCGCGCACCACGTCCCCCGCCTGCAGGGGGCGGATCGCCTTGGTGATCTTCAGCTTCTCGTCGATGAGCGCCTCGTCGATGCGCCCCGCTGGGGGCTCCATCGCGAGGATCACGATGAGGTTGAGCAGGTGGTTCTGGATCACGTCGCGGATGCAGCCCACCTCCTCGTAGAACGCGCCGCGCCCCTCCACGCCGAAGTTCTCGGCCATCGTGATCTCGATCGACTGCACGTAGTTCCGGTTCCACACCGGCTCCAGGAAGGAGTTGGAGAACCGGAAGTAGAGCATGTTCAGCACCGCCTCCTTCCCCAGGTAGTGATCGATGCGGAAGATATCCTCCTCGTCGAACACGCTCCCCAGCACCCGGTTCAGCTCCCGGGCGCTCTCGTAGTCGCGGCCGAAGGGCTTCTCGATGATCAGGCGCCCGTTGTCGGCGCAGCCGGAGTCGTGGAGCTTGTTCACGACCCCCTCGAAGAGGCTGGGTGGGATCGCGAGGTAGAAGATCGGGCGCTTGCTCGAGTTCAGGGTCTTCTTCAGCTCGGTGAAGGTCGACGGATCCTTGTAGTCACCCGAGACGAAGCGCACGAGCTCGAAGAGCTGGTTGAGGCTCTCCTCGTCGACGTCGCGCTCCGCCGACCGGACGCTGTCCCGCACCCGGTCGCGGAGCTGCTCCGGGCCCCAGTGGTCCCGGGCCACGCCGATGACCGGCACCCGGAGCGCCCCGTGCCGCACCATCGTGTACAGGGCGGGGATGATCTTCTTGAAGGAGAGGTCGCCGGTGATCCCGAAGACCACCACCGCATCGGAGAGTTCAGGTCGTGCCACGTCTATGTTCCTTACGTCCGATCAAGCCTTGGGTTTCTCGACGTGCCCGCCGAACTCGAAGCGGAGGGCGGAGAGCAGCCGGTTCGCGAAGTCCGCGTGGCCCCGCGACGAGAAGCGATCGTAGAGGGCGGCCGACAGGACGTGGGCGGGGACCCCCTGCTCCACCGCGGTGAGCACCGTCCAGCGGCCCTCGCCGCTGTCCGAGACGCTCCCGCTGAAGCTCTCGAGCCCCTCGCTCTTGCCGAGCGCGTTCGCGGTCAGATCGAGGAGCCACGAGCCCACCACCGAGCCGCGGCGCCACAGCTCGGCGATGTCGGGCAGGTTCAGCGCGTACTGGAAGGCCTCGGGGTTCCGAAGCGGCGCGGTCTCCGCGTCCTTCTCGTGATCGGAGCGGCCCACCCCGGCGTTGGCGAGGACGTTGAACCCCTCCGCGTACGCCGCCATGATCCCGTACTCGATCCCGTTGTGCACCATCTTCACGAAGTGCCCCGCCCCGGCGGGTCCGCAGTGCAGGTAGCCTTGCTCCGCGGTGCTCGCGCGGCCCTCGCGTGAGGGCGTGGGTGGCGCCGCCGACTCGCCCGGGGCCAGGGCGGCGAAGATCGGCTCGAGGCGCTTGAAGCTCACCTCGTCGCCTCCGATCATCTGGCAGTAGCCGCGCGCCTCGCCCCACACCCCGCCGCTGGTGCCGACGTCGAGGTAGTGCAGGCCCCGCGGGGCCAGCTCCTGGGCCCGGCGGATGTCGTCGCGGTAGAAGGAGTTCCCCCCGTCGATGATCATGTCGCCCGCGCTCAACAGGGGCGCGAGCTCGGCGATGCTCTGGTCCACGAAGGCGGCGGGGATCATGAGCCACACCGCCCGCGGGGCCTCGAGCTTCGCCACCAGGTCCTCCAGCGAGCCGGCGCCGGTGGCACCCTCGGCCGCGAGGCCGGCCACCGCGTCGGGGGCGCGGTCATAGACCACGCAGCTGTGCCCCGCCTTCATCACGCGCCGCACCATCGCGGCGCCCATCCGTCCGAGCCCGACCATTCCGAGTTGCATGTTGTCCTCCTCCCCCCACTCGGCCCTCGAAACAAGCCCGGGCCCACAAATCGTCCCCGCGAGGTAGGATTACGGGCGATGCCTGGTCGCCGCCTGCCCCCCGAGTCCGAGCTCGCCGTCGGGCGCTACGCTGGTCCTGAGCTGGCGCGGCGCCGCGTCGTCCTGCGGGAGACCCTCGCCGCCTTCGAGGCCCGGGGCCCGCGGCTGCGGGCGCTCGCGGCCGAGAACCTCGCGCGTTGGGCTGCCGCCGCGCGCCCCGAGGGGCCAGCGCTCCAGGTCCTGCCCGGCGACTGGGGCGAGGTCACCGGCGCCCTCACCCGGGCCTGGGGCACCCGGTTCGCGGTGCTGAACATGGCCAACGCGTACGTACCCGGCGGTGCGTACGTGGAGGGCACCGCGGCCCAGGAGGAGAACCTCTTCCGCCGCACCGACTGCCACTTCTTCGTGCCCGACGAGTCGATGATCGACGATCACTACACCCCGGAGATGACCGCGCTCCTCAGCGCCGAGGGGGGCCGGGTGTACCTCGACACCGCGCACCCGCGCACCTGCATCCGCGGTCCCGAGGACCGCGCCCGCCCGGATCTCGGCTACCCGTGGCTCGCGGACGACGAGGTCTTCCCGTTCTACGAGCTCCGCGCGGCGGCCCAGGACCTCCGCGGCGGGCGCCCCTTCGACGAGGCGGAGGCCCGCCGGCGCATCGAGGCGCAGCTGGACACCCTGGTGCAGGCTGACCTGCGCCACGCGGTCCTGAGCGCGTTCGGCTGCGGTGCGTTCCAGAACCCCGCGGATCGGGTGGCGGCGCTCTATCGAGAGGCGCTGTCGGCGCGCGAAGGCAGGTTCGATTGCATCGCCTTCGCGATCTTCCACCCCGGCTACGGGCCGGACAACTACTCGGTCTTCGCCCGGGTGCTCACCGGGCTGTGACGCGCCTCAGCGGTGGACCAGCACCGTCACGTCGGACGGCGGTGACCACAGGGCGAGCGGGCCGGTCTCCGGGCGCGAGACGTGCACCATGAGGGGCTGCTCGAACACGATCTCCTCCACCGGCAGGTTCGCGGTGGCCATCGGCGCGTCGGAGGCGCGGCTCACCACCACGTAGGTGGGGGTGTCGAAGGTCACCTCCTCGGCTGCGTCCGCGCGCGCGAGGGGCGCGGCGAGGCTGAAGGTCGCGGCCAGAGCGGAGGCGGCGAAGAGAGCGCGAGCGATGCTGAGCTTGAGCATGCCCGATGACCTTCCACGACGCGTGCCAACGTAGAAGAGGGCCACGTGCTCGCCCGCACAGCCCAGATTATTCAATGAGATCAGGCGGAAAGCGAGAATGGCAAGTCAGCCTGCGACGTGTGGGATGGGCACGGAGAGGCGCCCGCGTCACGGGTGTGGCACGAAAATTCCATGAGCGAGAGCGGCCCGGCGTGCCGGGCCGATTCGCAGCGAGGGCTATAGGAGGCCCCGAAGGGGGCTCCGTTAAGTTCGACACAGCGCCTTCAGGGCTTTGTGACGGCCTCGACCTCCACCTCGTCGCCCTCCTCGTCTCCGTCGTCGGCCAGATCCATCGCGGCCCCAGCCACGTCGGGGGCCACCTCGGCCGCGGCGCGCCCCACTCCATCCTCCGCAACCTCGCCTGCCAGCTTGGCGGCGGCGCCACCGGCCTCCTCGCCGGTCGCGGCCGCGGCCCGGCCGCCGGCCCGGGCCACGTCGTCGGCATGGGTGGCGGCGTGGGCGGCGGCCCCGGCGGCGGAGCCCTTCACCCCGACCTTGGCCGCGGCCTTGGCGGTGGTCTTGCTGCCGGCCTTGAAGAGGGCCTTCACGACCTTCCCGCACCCGGTCCCGAGACCGACGCTGAGCATGGCGATGAACAGGAGGGTGCGGAGGCGGGGCATGGGCGGAGTTTGCCCCGGGCTCGGACCCCGTGACAACCCTCGGTCCGGCCGTGCTCGTCCCGTAGCGGTCTGGGGCCCGGCGGTGACTGCGGCGGTGCGCTCAGGCCCGAAAGGTGTGGAAGATCACCTCGGCGCTCGTGATGCAAGCTGACCTGCCGGAGGTCAACGAAACATGACATGTGGGCGGTGGGTCGTCTGGTCCTTGGCGGCGTCTTTGCTGTGGGGGTGCGGTAGCACCGAGACCCCCCCGGAGGACACCACCCCGCCCACCGTGGTCTCCACCGCCCCGGTGGACGGGGCGATCGAGGTGGCGCCGGACGTGGTCCTCACCGTCACCTTCTCCGAGCTCATGGCGGGCCTCACGAGTGAGAGCTTCCTGCTCGAAGGACCGAGCGGTGCGGTCGCGGGCGCGGTGTCGACGAGCGGGGCGGTGGCGCGCTTCACCCCCGCCGCGCCCCTCGAGGCCGGCCCCCACCACGCGACCCTCACCGTCGCGGCCCGCGACCTCGCGGGCAACGCGCTCGCCACCGCTCATGCGTTCAGCTTCGCGGTGCGCGCGGAGGTGGTCGACCTGACCCCGCCCGAGGTGGTCTCGGTCACCCCGCTCGACGCGGCCACCGACGTGCATCCGGACGTGGTGGTGCGCGCCACCTTCTCCGAGCCGCTCGACTGCACCACGGTGGCCGGCGCCTTCACCCTCGCGGGCGAGGTGGCGGTCGACGGCACGGTGGCGTGCGACGGCGCCGTCGTCAGCTTCACGCCGGCCGCGCCGCTGTACTTCCTGACGTACTACGAGGCCAGCCTGGGCACCCAGATCACCGACCTGGCCGGGAACGCCCTGGAGGCGCCCTACACCTGGGGGTTCCGGGTCGAGGCCTGGGTCGACACCACCCCGCCGGAGGTCGTGTCGACGGTGCCGGCGCCGGACGCGGTCGACGTGGCGGTGGGCACCCCGATCTCGGTGGCGTTCTCGGAGGTGGTCGACCCGGCCACGGTGAGCGCGGAGACCATCCAGGTCGACGACGGCGCGCCGGTGGCAGGCCAGCTTGCGGTGTCCGACGCGACGGTGGTCTTCACCCCCGCCGCCGCGCTCCAGCCCGGGCAGACCTACACCGTGACGGTGGGGACCGGGGTCCAGGATCTCGCGGGCAACGCGCTGGCGGAGGCGGTCGCGTGGTCGTTCACCACCGCGGCCGCGCCGACCGGGCCCAGCGTCCTGTACGAGCGCAACGGCGACATCTACCGGGTGCGCGAGGACGGCACGGGCCGGGTGGTGATCGCGGGGGCGTCCGGCCGGAACGAGCACGTCCTCGGCATCAGCGCATCCGGCCGGATCGTGTACCTGCGCGAGGGCGACCTCTACAGCGTGGGGCCGGAGGGCGCCGACCCGGTCCAGCTGGAGTCGCCCTGGCCGAGCAGCCTGGTGTTCCGCGGCATCAGCAGCAACGACCGGGTGATCTACGGGATGAACGGCGACCTGTTCGCGATCGATCTCGACGGCACCGACAAGGTGACGCTGGCGAGCACCGAAGACGACGAGACCGACGCCGTCGTCGGGCCGGGCGGGCGCGTGGTGTACCGCACCATCCCGTTCTCCGGGACGGACCAGACGCTGATGAGCGTGCTCGACGACGGCACCGGCGGCGTCACCCTCGACGCGGCGCCGCAGATGAAGAGCATCGCGCACATCGACGCGGCGGGGCGCGTCTTCTTCGAGCGCGCATGCTCGGCTACTACTCGAGCTACCAGTACGACGCCTTCCGGGTGGGGGTGGACGGGAGCGGCCTGTTGGAGCTGGCCGCCACCACCGCGTACTCCGAGGTCTTCTTCGCCGAGGCCTCCGACGGGACGGTGGCGCTCAGCACCTGCCAGCTGCCGATGTGTGAGTCGTCGCTCGTGGTGGTCGCGGGCGTCACCCTCGACTGCGGCCGCGGCGGGCCGCGCGGCCTCACGTCGGACGACCGCTTCATCGTGGCCCAGGGCCCCCTCGGCGCGCAGGATCTGTTGGCGGTGAACACCGCAGGCGGCGCGACGCCGATCGCGGCGGATCCCACCGCCAACGAGCTCTTCCTCGCCGTGCACCCGGACGGCCGGGTGATCTACCGCGCGTACGGCCCGTCGGAGCAGTGGGACCTGTACAGCGTGCGCTCCGACGGCGCAGGCACGGTTGCGTTGGCGGACGGCCCGGCGAGCGAGACGTTCTGGGGCGTCACGCCCACCGGCCGCGTGGTCTGGGCGATCGACCCCGCCGGCACGCCCGGCCAGCTCTGGAGCATCAACGGGGACGGCACCGACGCGCGCCTGTTGCGGGAGTCCGCCGAGGTGCTGGTGTTCGGCGGCTTCACCAAGACCGGCAAGGTGGCTTACCTCGAGGCCGGGGACCTGTTCCTCGCGGACCACGACGGCACGTCACCGGTGAACCTGACCCAGAACCCCACCTCGGGGACCCAGTCCTTCGTCGGCAGCTACCCCTGAGCGCGCGTAGCGCCCCTTGCCCCACATCCCGCTTCCCGATAAACCCGCCGACGGATGAATCCCGGCCGCCCCGCGGTCGTCCTCCGAGGAACCCATGAGACCTGCCCTACCCCGCCCCGCCCCCTGGCTCGCCGCCCTGGCGACCCTCACCCTGTCCGCCGCCGCCTTCGCGACCGAGGCCCCGGAGTCCCCGGTGGAGGGGACCTGGGAGCTGGGCCGGGCCGGCCTGATCGGCAAGCGCCTGATGATCCAGAAGGTGCGGCTGGTGGTGCGCGAGGGCGTGGTCACCGGCAAGAGCGAGGACGGGTGGACCTACACCGGCCACGCCGCGGCGGAGCGCGGGATCTGGGTGCTGAGCCTGTTCGGTGATGGCCCCAACAAGCGGGGCGACTCCGGCCACCTGGCGTTCGCAGGGCAGCTTGCCGGCGACGTCATCACCGGCACGGTGGTAGGCCAGCAGGGCTACAGCGGGCCCTTCAGCATGAAGCGGGTGGCCGAGGGGCCCCAGGACGCCGACGCCGAGGTGCTCGCGGCGTGGCGGGCGCTGCCCTCCAGCAGCAACTCCTGCCAGGGCTTCGACTACTTCCCCAACGGCGGCCTGCGCGCGTTCTTCTGCCACGCCCAGTCGGTGATGCCCTTCGAGAAGCTGGCGCGCCTCGCCGGGACCCGCATCTTCGTGTCCGGCCCGCACCGCGCGGGGCAGGTCAACTTCAACTCCGAGAACGAGTTCGGGCACTACGACCTCGGCTTCGTGAAGTGGCTGGGCCAGCACGGGATCCCCGGGCAGGGCGACCCCATCCTGAAGGCCGCCTTGCAGCCCATCTACGACCGCAACATGAAGAACCTGGCCCGGGTATACCTCGCGGTGGCCCTGCGCCTGTGGTCCGACCCCGACTACTTCTCGGCCCAGGCCCGGGCCTACACCAACTACCGGAACCACCGCCCCGACTTCGCGCGCTTCGCTGGCCTGGACGAGAACCTGTGGGTCCCCGCCCACGCGTTCTGGGTGCGGCGCAAGCTGGACGGCACCGCGGACGCGTTCCTCGACGTGCTGCGCACCCTGATGAACACCTACGATCCCGGCGCCGCGTCGGCGGTGGCGCCGCCCCCCCGCACCGACCGCCCCCCGATGATCGTGGACCCGGTCCGGCCCAAGCTGCAGCTCCCGAACCAGCCCATGGGCAAGCCGGCCCCGACCTGCCGCGACGTGCTGGTCGAGATGGGCCACCACGCCTCGTACATCGGGCGCTGCAAGGGCGTGGACAACGCCTGCGCGGTGGCCCTGTTGAAGGCCGGCCACAGCCCGAGCCTGCTGAGCCGCTGCAAGCCGGGCCTCGCCCCGCAGTGCGCGGTGACCCTGCTCGCGAAGGGGCACCACCCGAGCCTGCTGTCCCGCTGCCGAGGGGTGGACGACGACTGCGCGGTGAAGCTCCTGGAGCGCGGGGACCACCCCGCCCAGCTGTCCCACTGCAAGAAGTAGGTCAGCTCAGAGCTGCTTCTCGAAGCACACGCTCAGCGGATCCTCGGCGAACGCCCCCCAACACGGGATGGGCACGAAGCCCCACCGGCGGTACGCGGTGAGCGCGGCTGGTTGTCGGGTGCCCGTCTCGAGCACCAGCGCGACCGCACCCTTGGCCCGCGCGGCGGCGGCGAGCGCCTCCAGCAGGGCCTGCGCGCGCCCGAGCCCCGGGCCGACGGCGCGACGTACATCCGCTTCACCTCCAGCCGCTCCGGTTGGTGCCACGGCACCAGCGCCGCGCACCCCACCGGGACCCCGTCCACGGCGAGGAAGGCCTGGTTGCCGGGCCGCTCCATGTCGAGCGGCCGATACTCGGTGCCGGGGTTGGGGCCGTAGAGGGCGTCGAGCTCCCGCCAGAGGGCGAGGAAGAGGGGGGCCAGGCGCGGGTCTGACCACGGGACCTCCATGACCTCCACCGGTGCATCATCCCTGGCCACCCGCTCGCAGTCCATGGGCAGACCTCCGCCGCTGGAGTAGGGTGACGCGGTGGAGATCATCCGGGACGAGGCCGAGCTGCAGGCCATCTTGCAGCGCGAGCCGGGCGCGCTCATCGTGTTCGGCGAGCCCACCTGCGGGGTGGACAACGCGGTGACCCCGCGGCTCGAGGCGCTGGTGGCGGCGCGCTTCCCCAAGCTCTTCATGGGCTATGTCGACTGCCAGTCGGCGGGCGACCTGTGCGCGCAGGAGGGCGTCTACGCCCTGCCGGTGGTGCCGGGTGTACTTCGAGGGGCGGCGCTTCGCGGAGCGGGTGCGGCTGCTCGGGCTCGACGAGCTGGCGGAGGAGATCGCGCGGCCGTACGGGCTCATGTTCGACGAGTGAGGGCCCTCACCGCTTTGCCCGCCGGGGCCATGGTGGGCCTGACTGGTGGGCATGCGCGTGGTGTTGCTCCTGACCCCTGTCCTTGCGCTGGTGAGTGGGTGCGCGGGGCCCTCGGCGGAAGTCTGGGCGCAGCCGGCGCAGCCGCCGACCAACGTCCCCCTCGCCGCCCCCTGGCCCAGCTCGGCGGAGCGCCCGCGTGGGCCGAGGAGCAGGGCGCGTGGTGCGCCGATGGCCGCTGGTACGCGGTTGGCATCGTGATCGAGGTGCCGCAGCCATACCTGGCGAAGTCCGCCGCCCTGGCCCGGGCGCGCCGTGAGTACCTGAGGGCCACCCGCAACGGCGTGGTCTCCACCGAGGACCGCTCCCGCCAGACCGCGATCACCGTGGCCCGCGACCAGGGCCCGGCCCGCACCGTGACGTACGAGACGAACAGCCAGGAGGTGTCGGAGGCCCGCAGCGGCTCCTTTCACGATCGGATCCTGGATCGGTGGTCGGACGGAAATGGCACCTGGGCGGTGCTGATCGAGGCCCGCGAGGAGGAGTAGCGGACCCGGGCTAGGCGTTGGTCATCGCCGCGAGGGCCACCGCCGCCAGGTACGCGGCCAGGCCCACCGCCACCAGGTAGCTCGCGATCTGCAAGCGGCCCTGCTGTCGGTTCCTGCGTGTCAACACGACCTGCGCTGTCTTCGTGAGGTCGTCGTCGAGGTCCTGGGTGACCCACCGGATGACCCCCATCGAGCGGATACAGATGGTGGCCGCGGCGAGGATGAACGCGATCCCCACCACCATGAGGAGGGCGGCGGGGCGGCCGGCGCGGATCATGTGGGCGCCCGAGAAGCCGGTGACGGTGATCGCGACCGAGGACAGGCCGAGGAGCATCTGGGCCTGGGTCTTCAGGACGGAGAGCTGACCCGACAGGTAGGTGAGGAGCTGAAAGGGCTGACCCTCCAGGGCGGCGGCGAGGCGGCGGGCCTCCTCTTCCTCGGTCATCGCGCCGGAACATAGCCGGTGCGCGCGGGATTGCCAGGGGACTTCGGCGGTGCTTCGATCCGCGGCCGTGAGCGAAGACGGGAACGGCGACCGCGACCCCATGCGCCCCGACACCTGGTACGGCGAGGCCGGGGTGTGCGGGTCCTGCATCGCGTGGCGGCCCGAGGACCCCCGGGCGGGCGAGACGGTGGCCTCCGGGAGCTGCCGGCTGAGGAAGGAGCTCCCCCGGGTGCCCGCGACCCTGCGGAAGTGCAGCCTCTACAAGCCGCGCGGGCAGTTCGTGTACCGGCCCACCCCCGCCGCCCCCGAGCCCAAGCGCAGGAAGGCGGCGCCGGTGACGGTGCTCCGGCGCGACGAGTCGGGGGAGATGGTCACGGCCTCTCCGCCCCCGGTGGTGCGGGGTGAGCCCCGGGAGCGCCCCCCGGTGCCCCGCGAGGTGGACGTGGGCACGGACGAGCGCTCGGTGCTGGTGGCCGCGGTGCGGTCGGCGGTGCTCCAGGACGTCCCGGACACCGGCCGGGAGCTGCACGGGCGCTTCGAGGGCGGGAAGACCCGGGTCTACGCCACCGACGGGCGCATGACCAAGGAGGTCACCAACGAGCGCTTCTTCCAGCTCCTGGAGCGGATGCGGGCGTCGCTGGAGCAGCTCGAGGACCAGCTGGTTTCGAAAGACGCCTTGCTCGACCTCTATCCGGAGGCCCACAAGCAGCTCCTGGCGGTGCAGGGCTCCTTCACCACCTTCAACATCCTGTACGACAGCCGGGACGACTACTTCAGCGGCAAGGAATAGCTCGGGGTGTAAACCCTGATTCCGGTTGTCGTTGACTGGCGGCGGGGAGGGGACGAAAAGACCTCCGCCCGTGATCCCGCGCGAAAAAGACAACATCGTCTACATCGACTCGGACAGCGCTCCCCGCATCATCCACAGCGGCGAGGACTTCCTGTACGAGCACCTCCCGATCGGGACCCGGGTGATCTACCCGAACCCCCCGATCAAGGGCCTGCCGCACCCCGAGGCGGCGATCCGGTACGCCCTCAACCACCCGGAGGAGAAGGACCCGCTCTACGCCCAGCTGCGCCCGGGGATGAAGGTCACCATCGTGATGGATGACATCTCCCTGCCGCTGCCGCCGATGCGGCTGCCGGACGTGCGGCAGCGGGTGATCGAGATCCTGCTCCAGATCCTGGGCGACCACGGGGTGGACGACATCCGCCTGCTCATCGCCAACGCGCTCCACCGCCGGATGACCCCGGCCGAGATGAAGCGCGCGGTGGGCACCAAGATCTTCGAGCGCTTCTACCCGAAGCGCTTCATCAACCACGACGCCGAGGACCCCGAGGCGATCGTGAAGCTGGGCGAGACCGCGCTCGGCGAGAAGGTGAAGACCCACCGCTGGTGCGCGGAGGCCGACCTCACCCTCTACGTGAACATCAACCTGGTGCCGATGGACGGCGGCCACAAGTCCATGGGCATCGGCACCACGGACTACGAGGGCCTGCTCGCCAACCACAACCCGAAGACCATGCTCGAGGTGAACTCGTACATGGATCCGTCGGCGTCGGAGCTGGCCAACAGCGGCAACCGCATCGGCAAGGTGCTGGACGAGCACCTCAACGTCTTCCACATCGAGACCGCGCTCAACAACCGCATGTACGACCGGTCCATGGAGTTCCTCGGCAAGAACGAGGACGACTTCACCGAGGTGGATCGGCTGGCCTTCCAGGCCCTGCGCTGGACCTTGAAGCGCGTGCCCCGCGCGGCCAAGCGCGAGGTCTTCATGCGGGTCCCGGCGCCCTACGACATCATCGCGGTGCACGCGGGCGCCACCGAGCCGACCCACGACAAGATCCTGGCCAAGAACTTCGAGCAGTACTGCGTGCCGGTGAAGGGGCAGGCCGACGTGGCGATCATCGGGATCCCCTTCGTGAGCCCCTACAACGTCAACTCGATCCTGAACCCGCTCCTCGTTCAGGTCATGGCGCTCGGCTACCTGTACAACATGTACCGCAAGAACCCCTTCGTGAAGGACGGCGGGGTCATGATCATCGCGCACCCGCTGGACGACGACTGGGACCAGAAGTGCCACCCCAGCTACATCGAGTTCTTCCACCGCTGCCTGCCCGAGACCCGCGACAGCTTCCAGCTGCACCGGCGCTTCGAGCGGGAGTTCGCCAAGAACCCGACGTACATCGAGATGTACCGGCGCGGCACCGCGTTCCACGGCGCCCACCCGTTCTACATGTGGTACTGGGGCGACGCGGGTCGTAAGCGCGTCGGCAAGGTGATCTGCGTGGGCGGCAACCCGCACACCGCGCGCATCCTGGGCTGGGAGACGGCCAAGACCCTGACCGACGCGATCGAGCGGGCCAAGGATCTGACCAAGCCGAACCCCGACATCACGATGCTCCACATCCCGCCGATCCTGATGACGGACGTGACCCTCTGAGCCGTTGAAGCGCGCCCTCCCGCTCCTGTTCCTGTGCGCCTGCACCGCCCCCGAGGCGAGGGCGCCCATCCCCCGCATCACCGGCACCCCCGCCCCGGACGAGGTCCGGATCAACACCACGGTGCGCCTGCAGACCATGGACGGGGTGGGCGCCAACGCCTACGCGTTCCCGGTCGCCGACGACCTGGGCTGGCGCTGGGAGCAGGCCCGCTGGGCCCTGGACGGGCTGGCCTACGTGCGGGTGGCGCCGTGGTTCCCGCACTGGGAGCTGCAGGACGACGCCTTCGGGGTGTCGAAGGACATCACCCGCACGCATGATCTGCCGTTCGCAGAGTACCTTGCGAAGCGGGGGGTGGAGGTGAGCCTCGGCGTCTGGGACCTCCCGGGCTGGATGGCGGACGGCGAGCCACGGATGCTCCGGGCGGGGATGGGTGGCGAGCTGGGGGAGAGCATCGCAAGCTACGTTGCCTACATGGCGGCGTGGGGGGTGAAGCTGCCGGTGGTGGAGGTGCAGAACGAGCCCGACATCACCGCGCGGGTGAAGTACCCGAGCCCCGAGGCGCTGCGGGACGCGGCGCTCGAGATCCTGGACGCCCTGGACGCGATGGGGCTCACGCAGGTTCAGTTGCATGGGCCGAACCTACACGCGCCGGGTGACACGGTGGCGTGGGCGAGGGTGTGGTTCGAGAGCGAGCGCCTCGCGGCGCGGACCGCGGCGGTCTCGTATCATGCGTGGTGGAGCGATCGCCCCGAGGACTTCGAGGCCATCCGAGCGTTCGCCGAGTCGGTGGGCAAGCCGGTGTGGGCGACCGAGGTGGGCTACTGCCCACTCGAGGCGGGCTGCTACGAGGCCGATGGGGCGCTGGTGGAGCACCCCGACGGGGGCTTTCCGACCTGGAAGAAGCCCACCCGTCACTTTCGGCCCGATACCTGGGCCACCGCGTGGGACACCGCGGGCGCGTACCACCGGGCGATCGCGTGGAGCGGGGCGTCGCGGGTCTACCACTGGTCCGCCCTCGGGCACGGGGCCTGGGTCGCGAAGGATGGTGCGCCGCTGGCGTCGTACCGGGTGGTGGAGCACTTCCTGCGGGCCATCCCGCCCGGGGCGCGCTTGATCGAGTCCGCCGCGGGCGATCCGGAGGTGCGGACCCTGGCCTTCCTGCGGCCGGACGGGTCGCGCAGCGTGATCCTGTTGAATGGCGGGGCGGACGCGGCGCGGGTGCGGATCACGTCGGTGGTCGCGGAGGGCGGTAGAGGTCGCCGAGTGCGGGTCACCGACGGCGAGGGCCACCGCGAGGCGGTCTTCGAGGGCGATGCGCTCGTGCTGCCCCCGATGAGCGTGGTGAGCCTGGTGCTGCGGTGACTCACTCCGACCCGAGGCTCGAGCCCCTCGTCCCCGCCCACGCGGGCGAGCTGCTGGCAGGCTTGCAGGATCCGGAGCTGTACGAGTTCATCGCTGACACCCCGCCGGTGAGCGTCGAGGCCCTGCGCGCGCGCTATGAGCGGCTCGCGGCGCGACGATCCCCCGATGGGCGCCAGCAGTGGCTCAACTGGGCGATCTGGTCCGGCGCGGATCGCGCCTACGTCGGCTATGTCCAGGCGACGGTCGAGGCGGGGAACGCGCAGGTGGCCTACGTGGTGTTCCGTCCCTTCTGGGGGCGTGGCCACGGGCGAGCTGCGGTGGCGGAGATGATGCGCCTGCTGCGAGCCGAGTTCGGCGTCCGTCGCTTCAGCGCCCGCGTCGATGTGCGCAATCAGCGGTCCAGAGCGCTGCTCGAGGCGCTCGGCTTCCAGTGCGTCGCGATTCACCCGGAGGCTGAGGTGATCCGCGGTCAGCCGTCCGACGACGCTGAGTATCGGCTCGAGGTCGAGCGCACCTGAGCACCGCGGCCCGATGGCCCCGGGGCCCGATATGGGGGCACCCTCGAGATCGGGTGAAAGGTTCCTCCACCGCCGCGGCACGAGGAGTGGTGCGCGAAGTGCCCTCCGCCCTGGCCCTGCCCCTGGACGCCCCCGACGTGGCGGCGCCCGGGGACTGGGAGGCGGTGTACCGGGCCCACGCGCCCGCGGTGGCCCGGTGGGCGGCGCGCCTGGCCGGCCCGGCCGAGGACGTGGAGGACCTGGTGCAGGAGGTCTTCCTCGTCGTGCAAGCCCGCCTGCCGGAGTTCAGGGGCGAGGGCAAGCTCACCACCTGGCTCTACCGCATCACCGTGAACGTGGTCCGGGGGCAGCGCCGCAGGAACCGGCTGCGGCGGTGGCTCGGGCTCGCGCCGGCGGAGGAGCCGGAGGCGCCAGGGCTGGCGCCGGACGAGCAAGCGTCGGCCCGGCAGGCCCTGGCCACCGTGTACCGGGCCCTCGAGGCCCTGTCGGAGCGGGACCGGCGCGTGTTGATCCTCCACGAGCTCGAGGGGCTCACCGGGCCGGAGATCGCGGAGCTCGAGGCGATCACCCCCTCCGCGGTGTGGGTGCGGCTGCACCGGGCACGGAAGCGCTTCGCGAGCCGGGTGGCGGCGCTGGAGGGGCGGCGGTGAGCGACGATCAGTGGGCTGAGTCAGGGGGTCCCGGGCCGGCGGAGCCGTCCCACCCCTCTCCGCCGGGCTCCGCCCGGCTGCTTGCCAATTCAGGGGTCCCAGCTTGGAGCCAGTTCTCCGCCGGCCGCGCCCTGGCTCGCGCTTCGCTTGCCAATTCAGGGGGTCCTGGCCGGCGCGCCCAACCCGCCAGCTCCGCGGCGCCTCGCTTCGCGACGCGCGGACCTGACCAGGGCAGCCGTGCACGACCTCGCCTCCTGCGGGCCGAGCCGGCGCCTGCGGGCCGACCTGGCGCCTGGCGTGGCGGGCTCGCGGGCGGTCAGCGCCTGCGCGCGGGCGGCAGGCCTGCCGCCTGGCCCGGGTGCACCTGGCTCTGCGCCAGCCGCGGGCGTCGGCGCCCCGGTGGTGGGTCGTCGCGGCGGCGGGGGCGGTGGGGCTGCTGGGCTGGTGGCGTCGGAGGGGTGGTGCGGGCCCGAGCAGGCTGGTCGGAGCCGATCGCAACCTGGCGCTGACGTCCCCCCAAGGTGCCGGCGCCGCGGCGCCCGGAGACCCTGGCCAGGGGCAATCTCGTTGGTCGCCACCGCGCCGGCCGCCGATCGCCACGGGGCCGATCCGTGTCCCGGTCGGATCGGTGCAAACCCGGGGGCCAACGGCAACGTCCCGCTGCCGCGGTACCGGGCGCCCAGGTCAGGGGCGATCCGGCGCCGGTGGGGCGCAGGGCGCTGGCGGAGCACGAGCGCCGGTGGTCCGGGCATCGCGGCCCGCGGCGTCCCCTGCAGCCGGGGGCCGATGGATCTGCGGGCTGGCGGCGGGGCCCTGCCGGCCCCCGAGCCGCGCTGGCCGGACCCTCGGGACAGCGTCGCGGTCACCTCCATCCACACAAAGGAACTTTGGCTCGACCCGGCGCCCGGACCCACCCCCGGGTTCAGCTGGCCAGCCCTGGCCTTGGGTGCTTCGCAGGGCGTCGCAGGGCCTGCGGGGAGCGCTGGCCTGACCGGCCGACCCGCCTTGCCTCAGGGTTATTCAGGGGCCGCCGCGTCTCCCGTCACCGATCCAGTGGACCGCCCCACTTGGACCACCGCCAGTGAGCCCCCCGCTCTCGACCCGGTCGCCGCTGCGGCACCCGCCGACCCGGCGAACGGCTCCGATGGCCGCGCCTGCGAGGCCTGCGTCGCGGCCTCGCCACCCGAGCCGCCCACCCCCGCGCCCCGGGCGGCCCCCTACCAGCCCCGAGCGATCCGCGAGTTCCTCCGGGTGGACTGGGCGCGGTGGGAGGAGCGGGAGCTCCCCGCCGCGGTGGCCCGCATGGTCGCGGCGCGGGACGCCTCGGGGCTCCTCGCCGCGCTCGACGACCTCCCCCTGGACTCCTCGCAGGCCGACCTGCTCCGGCTCCGCGGCGATCTGCGCGCCCAGGCCAGGCGCTGCGCCGCGGCGCAGGCTGACTTGCGGGCGGCGGGCCTCGACGCGCCCGCCTGCCCCTGACCCTGGGGTCAGGTTGTGGGGGAACGCCCCAACACCATACCCTGAACCTCGTGCGCAGCCTGTCCATTCTGCTCCCCCTCCTCGGACTCGGCGTCGCGGCCTGCGGGCTGCAAACGCCGGGCGCCAATCAACCGCTCGGCACGACTGGCGCCACCGGGTCCTTCACCGTCACCGCCACTCGAGCCTATGGCCTCGGCGGCGCCGGCCACATGGTGGTGTGGGAGGCCTCCGAGGACGTGGGGGTGGACATCTACCGCGTCGATGTCTCGGCGGGCCGCGGCCCGCAGCTGGTGCACGCGTCGGCCGAGCGCGCCGGGCGCTTCTTCGTCGTCGACCCCGTGGACAGCACGGCCTACCAGATCCGCGTCGACGCCCACATGGTCGGCGGGACGCGGAGGGAGACCTTGGATCTCAGGTCGCAGCCGGTGGTGGAGCGTCTCCGCATCACCCCCAATGTGGCGGCGCCAGGGCAACAGGTCATGCTCGAGTGGCAAGTGCGCAACTCCGAGTGGGTAGTCATCTCCGGCCCCGGCTACTACGGGCCGGGAAGTCCGGGGCTGCACATGGATCTGAGCGGCTCGGGCAGCATGCCCATCACGGTCGAGTCCGGTAGGTACCGCTTCGGGGCGGGTGATTACGCCCACGGGCTGCATGATTTCGTCTTTAGCAGCAACCCAACTTGCATCCGCCCGACAATCCAGTCCGTCCAGGTCTACCCGGGCGAGGGCGATCGTCCGCTGGCGCTCAGCGTCGAAGTCGACGTGTGCGGAACAGTCGAGCTGAGCGTGGTGGACCTCGACACCCAAGCCGAGGTCGCGCGCTTCCCAACGGCCTCCGGTACCAGCTACGTGGCGGTGCCGGTGGACGAGACGACGCAGGTCGGGCACTTCCGCGTCCGGATCGAGCAGCCCGAGGGCGCCGCCGAGCGCACCGTGACCGTGCCGGGCCCGTAGGCCATCGGGTCACTCAGTCTTCGTCGAACGCGCCGTCCCACGCGAAGCCCACGAACACCTGCTCCTCGCCGCCCAGCTTGCGGTACAGCCCGAGGGCCGGCGCGTTGAAAGGCTCGGTGCCGAGCCAGATGCCTTCGCAACCGCGCTTGCGCGCGACATCGAAGAGCGCCTCGCTCACCGCGGTGGCCAGGCCCCGACGCAGGTGGCTCTCCCGGGTGCCCACCTCGTTGACGAAGAAGCCCGGGGCCTTGTCCGGGTGCAGCAGCACGGTGCCGGACGCGAAGGCCACCGCCAGCTCGCCCTCGAACGCCACCACGATGTCGTGCTGGGGGTCCTCGAGGAACGCCCGGGCCTGGGCCCGGTCCACCGGGTGGTCGAAGAGCCCCTCGGGGATGGCAGAGAGCAGGTCGAGGTCGGCCGGCCCGAGGCGGCGAACGGTGATTTCCCCCATGGTTCGACCAGGGTCCACCACGTCGAGCGGGATGTCACCCCCGGGTCGTTCGTCGTTTGCCCTCGGCCCGCCGGTCCAGGCAGCATCGCCGGGATGCACCGACGCGCCTTCCTGAAGCGGAGCCTGGTGGCAGGCGGGGTAGCGACCGTGGCGGGCGCCGGCTACCTGGGCCTCAGCGCGGGGTCCGCGCTGCCGAAGCCGCGCCGCTGGCTGACGACCCTGGACGAGGTGCCCTTCGGGGTGCTCGCGCTGGTGGCGGGGCAGGTGCTCCCCTTCGAGGGGGCGGACCCGATCGAGGTGGCCCACGGGGTGGACGAGGCGCTCCGGTACGCCTCCCCCGAGGCGCAACACGACCTGCAGTTGGTGCTGTCGGTGCTCGAGTATCGCCTCTCGGGCTTGCTGACCCGGGGCGGCTTCACCCTCTTCTCCGAGCTCACCCCCGAGGGGCGCGACGCGGCGCTCCACCGATGGGGCGACTCGTCGGTGAGCATGCTGCGGGGGGCCACCAACAGCATCCGGAAGCTGTGCCTGGGCACCTTCTACGCCCCCCTCGAGCACGCGCGCGCCATCGGCTACCCGGGGCCGGTGTTCGAGAAGCCGTCGCCGCCGCCGATCGTCGACGACGGGCCGCTGTCGCCGCCCTACGTGCCCAAGGTGAAGGCGGCGGCCGAGGGCGAGGAGGAGGCCCAGTGAGCGCGCGATCCCTGCCTGCGGGCGTGACCGAGGGCCAGACCCTCACCGGGCACCACGAGCTCAGCGCCGACGTGTGCATCATTGGCTCGGGGGCCGGCGGCGCGGTGACCGCGGCGCTGATGGCGCAGGCCGGGTTGCAGGTGCTGGTGGTCGAGGAGGGCGGCTACTTCACGCAACAGCGCTTTCGGATGCGGGAGGAGGACTGCTACCCGCACCTGTACCAGGAGTCGGCCCAGCGCACCTCGAAGGACCTCTCGGTCTCCATCTTCCAGGGCCGCGCGGTGGGCGGGACCACGGTGGTGAACTGGACCACGTGCTTCCGCACCCCCGAGGCCACGGTGGATCGCTGGCGCACCCACCACGGGGTCGGCGGTTTCGACCTCGCGGCCCTCGACCCGCACTGGACCGCGGTGGAGGCGCGCCTCGGGATCGAGAAGATCGCGCTCGAGGCGGTGAACCGCAACAACCGCCTGCTCTACGACGGCTGCCGCAAGCTGGGTTTCGAGGTCGACACCCTCGCGCGGAACGTCCGGGGCTGCGCCCGCACCGGCTACTGCGGGATGGGCTGCCCGATCGACGCCAAGCAGTCCATGCTCATCACCTACCTGCCCGACGCGATGGACGCGGGGGCCGCGGTGCTGAGCCGCTGCCGGGTGGAGCGCCTGGAGCTCCAGGGCGGGGAGGTGAAGGCGCTGCACGGCAAGTTCATGGACGCGCTCGGCATCGCCTTCACCGAGGCCACGGTGACGGTGCGGGCGCGGCGCTTCATCCTCGCGGGGGGCGCGATCGGCTCGCCCACCCTCCTGTTGAGGAGCGGGGCGCCGGATCCGCACCAGCGCACCGGCGCGCGGACGTTCCTGCACCCGGTGGTGGTGAGCGCGGGCGAGTACGAGGGCGAGGTGCACGGCTACCACGGCGCGCCCCAGGGGGTGGCGAGCCACCACCACGCGCACCGGGGCGATGACGTGGGCTTCTTCCTCGAGGCGGCCCCGCTCTACCCGCTGCTGATGGCCACCGCGATGCCCGCGTGGGGCACGCAGCACCGCGAGACGATGGAGCACCTGCCGCGCTTCGCGGCGCACATCGCGCTCGCGATCGACGGGCACCACGACGGCGAGGAGGGCGGCCGGGTGGAGGTGCTTCCGTCGGGGCGGCCGGCGCTGGACTACGTGGTGAGCGACAAGATCTGGGCCGCGTTCCGCGAGGCCCAGAAGGTCATGGCGCGGGTGCAGCTCGCGTCTGGGGCGAAGCGGATCATGACCCTGCACAACGAGCCGCTGATCATGACCTCGGAGGCCGACCTCGCCCGCATCGACGACGCGCCGTACGCGCCGAACCGCGTCGCGGTGTTCTCGGCCCACCAGATGGGCGGCTGCGGCATGAGCGACGAGCCGAAGCGGGGCGTGGTGCGCTCGGAAGACCTCCGCCACCACCAGCTCGAGAACCTGCACGTCATCGACGGCTCGGTGTTCCCGACCAGCTGCGGCGTGAACCCGCAGCTGTCGATCTACGGCCTGGCCCACCTGATGGCTACGCGCTTGATCGAGGTGTGGAGCTGAGTCGGATCAGGAGGCGAGACCGAGAAGCCTCTTCACCGCGGGCACGTCCGCGTCCTTCGCCGCGAGCATCTGCCACGCGCGGTCGATGGTGCCGCGGTCGAGCTTCGGGTTCGCGGCGAGGATGACCGCCGCGAAGTCGTCGAGGGCGCCGGCGCCATCCCGCGTCGTGCCGGGGATGTCGTGGACCGCGCGCGGATCGACCAGGAGCCTGGCGATGCCGTCGGGGGTCAGGTTCGGGTCCTTCGCGGCGGCCGCCACCGCGACGCCCACCCCCGCGGTCAGCGGGCTCGAGAAGCTGGTGCCCTCCGACTCTTCCACGTGGCCCAGCTGGAACCACACCGGGAGCTTCGTCCCCTGCGAGGCCACCGCGACGCGCCCCGCGGCCGAGAACTCGGCCACCCGGTCGTCCTTGGGGTCGCCGAGGCGCCCGAGGTCCAGCGCGCCGATGCGCAGCATGTGCTTGGCCCCGGTCGACATCGACATCGACATCGCCGGGTTCCCGGACCTGTCGGCGTCGGCGTACTCGTTCCCGGCCGCCTCGAACACCAGGATGCCGACGCGCCGCGCGTCCACGAGCGCGCGGTCGAGCCCGTCCCGCGCCTGCTTCATGCGGGCCTGGAACTCGGGGCGCTGCATCGCCTTCGTGAGCGCGGGGTAGACGAGCTTCTTCTTGATCGCGGCGAACTGCGCCTCGAGCTTCGCGAACTCGGCCTCCGCCGCGGCGTCCGGCGGCCCGAGGTCCTCGTCCATCGGCGCCGGATCCGCAGGTGCGCTTGCATCGCAGAACGAGAAGGTGGGCTCCTCGAACCCCATGTCGTCGGGCGGGGTGACCAGCTTCTCGCCCAGGGTCTTCTCGGCCAGCGCGTGCAAGGCCGAGCCGGGCGGCGCGGTCATGATCATCTCGGCCATCCCCGTCGCGAGGCGGTCCGGGCTCTGGCCGAAGGACATGTTCACGAAGATGCGCTTGGCCTGGGAGATCTGGTCGCGCTGCGCGGTCAGGTGCTGCACCCGGAGCTGCTTCTCGAGCACGATGACCTCGAGCTCGTCGAGGCTGCCCGCGATGAGCTCTGTCATCGTCGGCACCGGGCCATCCTCCGGGGGCGCCGCGTCCTCCGACGGCTGCTGGGCCCGGTAGCGCGCGAACTGCCCGGCCGACAGGTGCTTCTTCGCGAAGGGTTCGGGCACGCCGTCCACGCTCAAGGTCGACGTCACCGTCTTCACCAGAGGGTTCAGCCCGATCGCCGCCCGGAGGACCGCGCCCCCGTGCTCGAGGTCGACGTCGCTGATGTGGAGGTGGTCACCGCTCGTGCGGAGCAGCCCAAGGAGCTCGAGGCGGCGCTGCACCTCCGCGCGGTGCTTCATGAGCGGGTGGTCCGGCGCCGCCCGGTACTTCGCGGAGAGCGCCTGCTTGGCGAGCGCGCGCGCGGAGGCCCCGTAGGGGGCCTGCTTCGCCGCCTTCACCCGCAGCATGGCCTCCTCGTCCGCCGGGCACGTGACCGCGGCCTCCGGCCTGGGCTGCTCCCGGGCCGCGACGGTCGCGGTGCCCAGGGTGAGCGCCGCGAGCGCCGCCGCGACGGGTGCGCTGTAGCGAGCGAAGGTGGTCATGAGCGCGTACGCGGGCGGCGCGTCGCGCCGCGGCGCGTGCGGCCGAGCGATCGGCGCCGGCGCCTCCGGCGTCCGAGGGGCAGGGCGGGACTGCTCGGCCGAGACCGAGGGCAGGACCGCGACAGGGGACCACGGGCGGGGCGCCAGGTGGGTACGCATCACCTCGGTTATCGGGGCACGCCGTCGGGGCGCGCACGTGGTATCGATGTCACACGTCGTTGATGCACCGAACGGCGGTCGGCGCGGCCGCCGACGTGACCATCCACGCGGCACGCACCCCCCGGGATTCGAACCCGGAACCCCCGGCTTAACAGACCGGCGCTCAACCTATCGAGCTCGAGGTGCAACTATCCATGAGTACTCATGTACTCATCGGAGTGGGGCGTGATGGAATCGAACCACTCGCTCGAAATGAGCAGCGGGTTTACGGCCCGCCGACGGCCCAGCCGCCTGTGCACACCCCATTGGATTGTCGTGACGCCACCCGACCGGTGGCTCCAAGACGACGAAAGCCAGGTCTCGGGTGAGGCCTGGCTTCCAGAAGGACCCGATTTTGTTCGGGATTCTAGTCGCGGACCTCGGCCGGGGGCAGATTGCGGCAGCGATAACAGAAGACATACACCGCCGTCGAATTCGAGCGATTGGCCCGGGAATTCGAGGTCGCGTTGGTCGCGCGGTGGTGATGCCGGAGGTCCACGATGTCGGCAAGGTAAGTTGGAAGTGGGTAGACCGTCAAGGATAAAGTATCATGAACGACGAGAGCGCCTTGGATGCAAGCCGGCTTGCTCCTAGACCCGCCTCCCAGCCTCAGGCCTTGATGAAGGGCCTTGAGCTCCGAACCGGCTCCTCGAGGTCCTTCAGCACCTTGCGCAACCGCTCCAGCTCCGCCTGCTTCACCAGGGCCGAGTCCGGCCGGAACCGCTGCATCTGCTGCCACATCCGCTCGGGATCGGGAGAGAACGGCGCGGGGTCGTCGATGATCACGTAGGCGTCTGCCCGCGGGGCGCTCGGGTCGTGCACCCAGTCGGTCGGCTCTGCAGGCTCGCTTGCGCGGGGCGCCTCCGACGTGGTCCGCTCGGCCTTGCGGGCCTGGGCCTGGTCGGCCTCGGCCCTGGTCCCGGCGTCCGCCTTGCCATCCCGCGCCGGTGCCTTGTCGGCACGGGCCTCGGCCTTCGTCGCCTTCGCGTGCGCCTTCTCGGCGCGGGCCTCCGCCTTCGCCGCCCTGGCCTCCGCGTCGGCCTGTGCCTTCGCGACCCTGGCCTCCGCCTTCACCTCGGCCTGGGCGGCCCGGGCCTCCGCCTTCGCTCGTGCCCGGGCCTCCTTCGCCTGCGCCTTGGCCTGGGCCTTGGCGGCCCTGGCCTGCGCCTTGGCGGCTCTCGCCTCCGCCTTCGTCGGTGCTCGCGCTGCCTGCGCCTCGGTCTCCGCCTTCGCCCGCGCCTTGGCAGCCGGGACCTCCGCCTTCGCCGTCGCTCGAGCCTGCTTCGCCTCCGCTGTGGCTTTCGCCGCCGCCGTCGCCTCGTCCGACGCGCCTGCCGGTGAGCCCCAGACCTGCCTCGGCCCGGGGTGCCCACCCCGCGCCTGCCCCGCGCCCGCCCTGCGGGGCCCCGCGCCCGAGTGGGCCAGGGCGCCCGGGTCGGTGACCGCCTCGCTCATGCTCGTCAACCGAGCCTGCCGCGGCGCGGCGGGGAAGACATCGGTGGGGTCCGTCGGTCGCACCGACCGCGCCGCGGCCCGCTCCGTCCTCGCCGCGATCGCCTCTGCCTGCCGGGCCGCGCGTGCCGCCCCCGCCGTCCCCTTCGCGAAGCCGACGGCGGTCCCGGCGTCGATGACGCCCATCGCGACCTCGCCCGCGGCCATCGCCACCGCGAGGTCCGCCTCGTCCTCGTCCGCGAGCCCGTCGTCCCGCTCGAGCCCCACGTAGGCCGCGGCGCGCTGGTCCAGCGCCTCGTCGAGCTTGATCGCGCCGTGCGCCACCCCTCCGGCCGCAGCGCCACCCAGGATCGCCGCGCCCACCGGCCCCCCCACGATGAAGCCCGCCACCGAGGCGGTCAGCATGACCCCCGAGAGGGCGTAGTTCATCGTGGCCTCCGCGTTGCCCTCCTCCTCCAGGTACTGGAGGACGTCGTGGCTCAGCGCGTCTCCCGCCGCCGCCTTCTCCGCCGTGATCCCCATGTCATGCAAGGATTCTTGCGTGACCTTCCCGAGCGCCATGAGCGGGATCTCACCGCGCTCGATGCGCTGCTGCACGTCGTCGATCGCGCGCTCCGCGTCGTTCAGCCCCTTGGCGAGCGCCGCCTCGAGCTCGGCGTCGCTCATGTCGGGGTCGAGGGTGGCGAGGTCGAGGGCACCCAGGGCCGGCTCTCGCTCGATCTGGGCCGCGACCCTCGCCGCCGCGCTCGTCACGGCCTTCGCGCGCGCCTGCTGGTTGCTGTAGGTGAGGTTCGCGGTCACCGCGCCCAAGCCCAAGGCGTCGCCCGCCGCGCCCATCGCCGCGTCCAGCGGATGCAAGGCGTACTCGCTGTAGCCCGCGATGTGCGCCGCGCGGGCGGCCAGCTCGTCGCGCCGCGCGGCCTGGGCCTCCCGCAGGCGACCTCGGAGCTGGGCGCGAGCCGCCGCGCCGCCGGGCCCGAGGAGCCGCGCCCGCTCGGCGTTCACCTGTGCGCGGTGACCGTCGAGTTTCGCTGCGGCGCGCTCACCGACCGCAGCCCGAAACGCGCCCACGTTCGCGGCCTGCCGCTGCTTCACCGCCTCTGATGTCAATGCACCTTGCACCAGGTCGAAGCCGGTCGCGATGATCGCCTTGGGGACGAGGGGGAAGTTCCTGTTCACCGCCTCCTCCACCGTGTCGCGGGTCGCCTCGAGCTCGCGCTCCGCGGGCGTCACCTGGGCGGTGGGTTCGGGCTCGGCGGTGGGCTTCGGCGCGAGGGGGATGGGGGGCAGGTAGACGCTGTACGGGTTGTCGCTGCTTGGGGCGGTGGTCATGGGCCCCCACCGAGCAAGGGCCGGGCCAGCCTCCGATGGACGTAATATCAATAGGTTGCGTCCCCCGTCCGGCCCGACCGGACGGACGTGCGGCGGACGCCGCACCGCCTCGGGGGTTGCCTGCCTGTCCAGAGCCCCCCGAACTGTGGGATGCTCTCGCACCATGAGCCGCGGCATCGATGGGGCCTGGCGCAGCGCTCTGCAGCCCGACGCTCGACGCCTGCTCGAGGCGTACGAGGCGAAGTCCGGTCCCCTCCCCGCCGCCGCCCACCAGGCCCTCGGCGCGGGCGGGCCGGTGGGGGTCGAGCGTCTGCAAGCGGTGTTGACCGACACCTGCCCGCCCGACGCGGTGGCGAAGGCGCTCGCCTCGGTGCGCCTCGGGGCCCCGGCCCTGACCCACGGGGGCCGCGCGGGCTTCCTGGATCAGGTGGCGGAGCTGAAGCGCCCACCGGAGCCCTCGCCGTCGATCTTCGCTCGCGTCTTCGGCACGTACAACGATCGCGCGCTCGCCCGCACCGCCACGATCGTGAAGGCGATCGGGGCGAAGGAGCCCCAGGCCGCCCGAGCGAGCGACGCCGAGCTGAAGGCGCGGGCCGACACCTTCAGGGCGCGCATCGCGGACGGCACCTCGCTGGATGACCTCGTGCCCGAGGCCTTCGCCACCGTGCGTGAGGTGTCCCGGCGGGTGCTGGGCATGCGCCACTACGACAGCCAGGTGACGGCGGGCGTGCTGCTCCACCAGGGGAAGATCGCGGAGCTCGGCACCGGCGAGGGCAAGACGCTGGCCGCGACGCTGCCGGTGTACCTTAACGCCCTCAGCGGCCAGGGCGTCCACGTGATCACGGTGAACGACTACCTCGCCAAGCGCGACGCCCAGTGGATGGGCCCGGTGTACCACGCGCTCGGGCTCACGGTGGGGGTGCTCCAGAGCGACGGGAGCGCCTACGTCTTCGACCCGGCCTATCACGCCGAGGACCCGCGGATGGCCAACCTGCGCCCCGTGCCGCGCAAGGAGGCCTACGCCGCCGCCATCACCCACGGCACCAATAACGAGTTCGGCTTCGACTACCTGCGCGACAACATCGCGGGGTCGCTCGAAGAGATGGTGCAGCGCAAGCCCGCCTTCGCGTTGATCGACGAGGTCGACAACGTCCTCATCGACGAGGCCCGGACCCCGATGATCATCTCGGGGCCCTCCCACCTCGACCCGTCCGAGGAGTGCAGGCTGGCCGACGCGATCGTCAGCAAGCTGACCTGCGCCGACCGCAACAACGGGGACGTCCCGCTCTACGAGCTCGAGGCGGATCACCCCGGCGACTACGTGGTGAACGAGAAGGACCGCACCGTCACCCTCACCGACGCGGGGCTGGCCCGGGTGGAGGGCCTGCTCGGCTACCGGAACCTCTACGACGAGCCGGGTATGGCGAATCGGATCCACCAGGCGCTGGCTGCCCACGCGATCTTCGAGCGGGACAAGGACTACATCGTCGACAGGGGCGAGGTGGTCATCGTGGACCCCCACACCGGGCGGCCCTCCACCGGGCGGCGGTGGGCCGACGGCCTGCACCAGGCGGTGGAGGCCAAGGAGGGGGTGGAGGTGAAGCGGGAGAACGAGACCCTGGCCCGGGTCTCGGTGCAGAACTACTTCCGCCGCTACCCGAAGCTGGCCGGCATGACCGGCACCGCCCGGACCGAGGCGTCGGAGCTGGGCGAGACCTACAAGCTCGACGTGGTGAGCGTGCCCCCGAACCGGCCCCTCGCCCGGCTGGCCGCGGCGGACCGCGTCTTCGCCACCAAGGCGGCCAAGGACGAGGCGGTGGTGGCGGACATCCTGACCCGCCACGCGGAGGGACGGCCGGTGCTCGTGGGGACCACCTCGGTCGAGGAGTCCGAGGCGCTCTCGGCCCGGCTCGACGCGCTCGGGGTGCCGCACGAGGTGCTCAACGCCAAGGAGCACGAGCGCGAGGCCGAGGTCGTGGCCCAGGCCGGCCGCTCCGGCGCGGTGACCATCGCGACGAACATGGCGGGCCGCGGCACCGACATCAAGCTGGGCGGTGATGCAGGTGCGCTTGCCATGGCGCGGGTCAGGGCAGGCCTGGTTGACAAGGCCGGGGTGGACCCGGCCGCGCTCGCGAAGACCCTGGCCGACGTGACCAAGAAGGCGGCGGCGGGCCTGTTGGACGTGGCGGATCCTGAGGCCTACGCGGCGGCCCTGGTGGTGGCGGAGGCGGAGACCCAGGCCGACAAGGCCCAGGTGCTGGCCCGCGGCGGTCTGCACGTCATCGGCACCACCCGTCACGAGTCGCGTCGCATCGACGACCAGCTCCTCGGGCGCGCCGGCCGCCAGGGCGACCCGGGCTCGTCGGCCTTCTACGTGTCGCTCGAGGACGACCTGATGCTCCGCTTCGGGAGCCAGACCATGGGCTTCATCGCGCGCCTGTGGGGCGGGCGGCCCACCGAGTCCATCGACAGCCCGCGCCTCACCAAGGCGATCGGCCGCGCCCAGGAGCGGGTCGAGGGGCTGCACGCGCACAGCCGCAAGGAGCTGTTGAAGTACGACGACGTCCTGAACGCCCAGCGCGACGTCACGTATCGCGATCGGCTCGAGGCGCTGGAGTCCTCCGACGCGGACATCCGCGATGCCCTGACCGGCATGATCCACGCGGTGGCCAAGCGCGTCGTGGCCGAGAGCGCCAAGGAAAAGGGCGACAGCGCCATGAACCTCAGCGCCGCGCTCTCGGACACCCTGGGCCTGCAGCTCGCGCCCCAGGTGTTCCGCGGTCTGACGAGCGACGAGCAGGTGGCGCGGGTGGAGCAGGAGCTCACCACCGTCCGCGCGAGAGCGGACCGCGTCATGGCCGAGCTCGGCCCCGACCTCGCGCGTCGCAGCGTGGTCACCGCCCTCGACGAAGAGTGGCGCGGCCACCTCGAGCTGATGGACACCTTGAAAAAGGGCATCCATTGGCGCGGCTACGCCCAGAAGGACCCGCTCATCGAGTACAAGCGGGACGCCTTCGAGCTGTACACCGACCTGCAGGAGCGCGTGCAGGCGAAGGCGGTGGCCTACGTCATCGGCCCGGGCCTTGGGATGGCCTGACGACGGGGCAGCGCATCATCCCGGCGGGCCGCCGAGCAGCACCGGCACCGGCCCGAAGTTCATCCCTCAGCAGAGTCGACCCAGCATACGGCCCGTCGGTCGAGGAGCGTTGCGCAGGCCTCCGAGCTGCGTCTCGGGGTTGTCCTGCTGGCGGTCCTTGACCGGAACCAACTTCCTCGGCGGCGCGTAGACGGCGGACCCAACTATCCGCGTGCGACCGAAGTTGGTAGTCTCCTCGCGGGCTGGGCGGGCCCTCTCGAACCAACCATGGATCTCGTGAACTATGCCATAGCGGGTCTCGGGGCCCTCGTGATCGGATACCTGCTCAGGAAGTCTGATCGGTTCAAGGTGCCGGAGGTGACTCGACCACTGCGCGCAGACGAAGATCACAACCACGCGGCGGGTGATGAGTCGGCCAAGAGCTACCAGCTGGAGCCCTGCACCGGCGTCGAGCTCGACATCTCGAGCCTCCATGCGGCTCGACCCTTGGAGCTGAAGGACAGAGAGCTCGACGCGGTTCAGCTCGTGTCGGACTCCGGGGTCTTCCAGGCGAGGATCGTGAACCCGGACACCGTCCTCCTGGATCACACCACCCTGGAGCCCATGCGGGACGGTGACTTCCTCGGGTTCGGGAAGGGTCAGCGGTGGGCGATCGCGGTGGGCGTCATGATCCCGGGGGAACCACGGGGCGGCCTGAACGTAGCCTGGGCCTCGATCATCGAGATCAGCGGCCCCTGAGGGCACCCTATCAGCCCAGCTCCACCTGCAACCCAGCCTGCCCCGCCGCCAGCCTCGGCGAGATCTTCCCCTGCAAGACATCCGTCAACACATCGCCGAGCAGCTCGGCCCGCCAGCCGTCCATGCCCAGCGTCTGCAGGAGCTCCGCGCGGTCGGTGGGCGGCGCGGCGAGCAACACGTCGAGGTGGGGCTCGACCCGGGGCCAGACCAGGCGCGGGGCCAGATCTTCGTGGCGCAGGCGGTGGTGGATCACCAGCTTGAGGAGGTTCGCCGCCTCCTCCGCTTCGGCCGAGCGGCGGGGCGGGGCCGGGGTGTCGGGGGCCCCGGCCGCGTCGCGGATGGCGGTGAGCCAGCGGTCCTGGTGCTTGGTCAGGGCGGGGGTCGGGCGCCGGTGGGTGCCGCCCACCAGATCTTCGGGGCGATCGGGGGCGCGGCGGGCGAGGTCGACCAGCACGTCGTCGGGGACGAGGCGGCGGGGGGGCTCGTCGATCTCCTGGGCCACCCGCTCCCGCTCCGCGGCCAGGGCGCGCAGGATCTTGGCCTCCGGGGTGTCGTCGGCGGGGCGCCGGCTCACCCAGCGGTAGGCCTCCTCGGGGGCGCGACCCGCGTAGTCGGCCGGGTTGAGCAGGCTGGCTTGCGTCTCTTCCTCGACCCACGCGGTGCGGCCCCGGGCCTCGAGGTCCGCGCGCAGGGCGTCGGTCAGCTCGAAGAGGTGGGCCACGTCGGAAACCGCGTAGGCGAGCTGGGCCTCGGGCAGGGGGCGGCGGCCCCAGTCGGCGCGGGTGTAGAGCTTGTCGAGGTTGACCCCCACCCGCTGCTCGAGCAGCGGGCCGAGCCCGATCCTGTCGCCGTAGCCTAAGAACGCCGCGGCGATCTGCGTGTCGAACACTCCGGCCGGCAGGGCGCCGGTGATGCGGTGATAGATGAGGAGGTCCTGCTCGAGCGCGTGCCCGATGATCCGCACCCCCTTCAGCCGCAGCATCTCGAACAGGCCGCCGAGGGCGGGCCGGACCTCGTGGGCGAGCGGATCCACCACCGCCACCTCGTCGCGGGTGGCGAGCTGGATCAGCATCAGCTTCGGCCAGTAGGTGGTCTCGCCGTGGAACTCGGTGTCGAACGCCACCTCCTTCGCCTCGGAGAGGCGCTGGGCCAGGGCGATGAGCGCGGTGCGTTGCGTGATGGGGGTGCTCAAGGCGCGGGGACCCTACCCGATCTTCGCTCGACCGCCTACCTGAGATAGCGGTAAGGATCTCGGCCGCTCGCGGCACGAGGGGGGCATGCACATCGCGTCACGCCTCCTCCTCCTGTCCGCCTCGCTCCTGTTCGCCACGCCCGCCTGGGCGGATCCCGAGGTCGATGATCCCAAGCCCGAGGTGAAGTTCAAGACCCGCACCGTGGTCGACTTCACCGAGGTCACCCTCCAGGGTGAGGTCCAGCGCCCCGCCGGCGCGATGATCGTCGGCCACCGCCGGGCCCGCTTCAAGACGCTGATCCGGGTCCGGGGCGGCTTCACCCCGGAGCTGGTGCGCTCGGTGGATCGGCTGTGAAGGGCCGCAGCCCGGCCAGGGCCGCGGCGGCGAGGAAGAGCGCCCCGAACATCCCCAGCAGGGCGTAGACATATGCAAGGTGGCCTTCGCCGAGGATCAGGGCCACGCCGCCGCTCAGGGCGTAGCCGGTGAGGCTCGCCACGTTGGCCACGTTGTTGTAGCGGCCGAGGAGCGCGGCGGGGCCGGGGGCCTCCGTCCACATGGAGGCGAGCTGCCGGGTGCCGACCAGGTACCGACCCCCGCCGATCCCCGCGGCGAGCGCGGCGAGCACCAGGCCGGGCACGCCGGGGCGGGCGAGCAGGATGGCCGGGGTGACGGCCAACAGGAGCGCGGGCCACACCACGCTCCACGGTGAAGGCTGGCTTGCCATCACGCGGCGGCTCCGGACCGCCACCACCGCCGAGAGCACCCCCATGCCGGAGATCAGCGCGCCCGCCGCCTGCTCGGGGGCGTCGACCCGCACCCAGTCCTTCAGGAGGAAGATCATGTTGCCGAGCAGACCCACCACCCCGGTCTGCAACAGGAACGTGTAGGCGAGCAGCCGCCGCGCTCGGGACGAGAGCGCAGCGTCGTGCCCCGGCGCGGGCGGGGGGCTGGCGCCGAAGGCCCCGCGCAGTCGCGAGAGGGCGGCCAGGGCGCCTGCGCCGAGGACGACGACGGCAAGAAGGGTTGCGGCTTGGTGCCCCGCCAGGGCCACGAAGGCGGCGGGGCCCACCGTCTGCCCCGCGATCTGCCACACCGCCACCGCGGTAGCGTGGCGCGCCGCGCCGCCTCGGGCCGTCGCCAGGAGCGCGCAGTCCAGGTGGTTGTAGAGGACGTTGCTCACCAGCCGGAACGCACCGTAGGCCACCACGAAGGCGGCGAGCGGCTCGACCGGGAGGACGAGGGCCGAGAACGTGATCAGGGTGGCCAGGAGCCAGCCCAGCAGGCTCGACAGGCCCAGCGGCACGGGCCGAGCCACCCGCCGGCGGGAGAGCGCCACCCCGAGGGCGGCGCACGCGGTGCCGAGGCCCAGGAGCGCGGCGAGCACCGCGGCCTTGTCTTCGGGGGCGTGGGTCAGCAGGTAGAGCTGCGGCAGGATGTGTTGCGCGCCGGCCCAGAAGAAGGAGAGCACGAACATGGGGCTGGTCCTCAGGACCAGGGCGCGGGTGGGGACGCGGTCGGCCACGACGGAGGCCGGACTGTGTTCGGGGAGGTCAGGCAGGTCAATCCCGGCCGGCGGCAGCACGCAAAAGAGGCCGGGCCCGAGCAACCTCGGACCCGGCCTGGTTGGGTTTCAGTCCGCCTTCACGCTGGTGAGGGCGCGCTGGGCCCACTCGGGCACCCCGGTGACCACGGTGAGCTGACCGACGTGGCCCGCCAGCTCCTTCATGGCCTCCAGCTCCTTCAGACGAAGGAGCATGGGGTTCTGCTCGAGCATCCGAGCGGTGTTGGCCATGCTGCGGGTCGCCGCGGTCTCCTCGCGTCGCAGGATGACCTGCGCGGCGGCCTGCTTCTCGGCCTCGATCACCCGGTTCAGGAGCGCCTTCATGTCGCCCGGCAGCACCACGTCCTTGAGGTCCACGGTGCGGATCTGGACACCCCACGGGGTCACCCGCTCCGCCGACTCCGCGGTCATGATCCGCCGCGCCTCCACGCGCTGGGTGAGGAGCTCATCCACGGTGAGCCCCGCCACCAGCCGCCGGACCACCAGCTGGACCTCGGTGTAGACCGCGTCACCCACCTCCGGCACCGACCGCGCCACGAGGGCCGGGTCGGTCACCAGGTACTGGGCCACCACGTTCACCCGGAGGGTCACCTGGTCCTTGGTCATCACCTCCTGGCCGACGATCTGGCGCTCCTGCACCCGAAGGTCCATGAGCTTCACCTCGACCATGCGGTCCGCCGCGCCGATGATGTGCAGGCCATCCTGCAGGACCTCGACGAGCGACCCGTCGACGTAGAGCAGCGCCGCGGTGCCGGGCTTCACCCGGAGGTATCGGACCGGCGCCGGGGGCAGGTAGCGCCCGTGCTTCTCCGGCACCTGGATCAGGACCGGGCGAAGGTCGTAGATGAAGGCCTCCACCTTCCGGCGGAGCTGCCACAACAGGTACCGACCCGGCTGCAGGCCGACCAGGGGCAGGCCGTCCCGCTCCAGCACCGCGCAGTGCTGGGCCGGGACCTCGAGGATGCGGGCCGCGTCAGTCGGCACGATGGCGGCGAGCTCGGGGGTGTGGGCCAGGTAGCCCTGGTCGAGGTCCAGGACCTCGACGTCGAGCAGGCGGCCCCACGGCAGGCGGCGGTGTCGCCCCGGCTCCAGCCACTCCACCGGGCGGCCGTCGCGCAGGAGGACCCCGCGCTGGTGGTCACGGATCAAGATCTGCATCGGATTCCTCCATTCGAGTGTCTTGGCCGGGAGGGCGCTCGAGGGACCGACGGCGGGACTCCGCGAGCGGACGCCCGAGGGCGTCGACCCAGGCCCTGCCATGCAGGCAGGGTTGCGGTGCCGCGAGCCGAAGTTGCCACCCCCATCACCTGCGCGCGAGCGCTCAGGATCCGGTTCGGAGCGCCGTCCCGGCAAGACGAGTTGCGTAACATGTCTTGCGTGCGAAGCAAGTTGGTTTGACAGATTACCAATCTGTTGCTCTACCCACTGAGCTAACGAGGCGTTGGCCCCGTGCAGGATTCGAACCTACGCTACCTGGAAGGCCGTGGGCCCGAGGTGCGGGACACACCCGGCCGACGAGGGCCGAGGGCGCCGCTGGGTGCTCCCACGTTCCATCCGCATCGAGCTAGAGCACGCGGTGTGCCAGGTCGGCGGGAGCGTCTTCTCGGCACCCACGGCTGCGAGGCTATCCGTCTGGCTGGCTCGCTTTATCCGATGGGCTAGAGTTGCTCTCCCTGACCATAGCCGACCTTGGCGTCGCCTGTCGGGGGCCTCGGCCCGATGTCATGATGCCGCCGGATGTTGGCTCGTCGGCCCCTCTTGGATCCCACGGAGTGCGCGGCAACGATGGAGCTGGTCCTGGCCCACCGGAAGCTCTGGACCCCGCGGCACGACCGCCTGCCCTCGTTTACCCTCGGCGCCGCGGCGTACCTCGACGTGCCGCGTCATGGGATTCACACCTACATAATGCGGGCGGTCCGGAACAACAAGATCCTCCGCCGGGAGCTCGAGTGGCTCTTCAGGCGCCTCACCGAGGCGATGGCGGCGCTGCTAGAGGCGCCGGTCGAGGTGACCCCCCGCTTCGCGGTGCCGGGCTTCCACATCTTCGAGTACCACCCCGACCTGGGCCAGCTTCAGCCCCGGCTCCACTTCGACCTGCAGGCCTTCCACCTCGACTTCCCCACCGCTGCGGCCGCAGATCCGGCCCGGCGCCTGAGCTTCACGGTGGCGGTGGCCATGCCCGCGGACGGAGCGGGGTTGCACACCTGGCCGATCAAGCACGGCGAGGTCCAAGACACCTCGGACTCGGGGCTCGCGGCGGCGGCGGCCAAGACTACATCGACCTACCACCCCTACGCCCTCGGGGAGCTCTTCGTGCACGACGGGAGCCACCTCCACCAGATCGCGGCCGACCGCCGGGGGGTGCCGGGGGAGTCCCGGGTGACCTTCCAGGGTCACGGTCTCGAAGTGGACGGGGTCTGGCAGCTGTATTGGTGACGGATTGCCAAGGGGCCTACAACCCCTTCAAAACACGCGGCCGGTGTCCCTCGGCATGTCCTCACGGATCTTCCTCTCCACCACCCTGACCGTGGCGATCCTCGGCGCGCCCCACGCTGCGCACGCCTTCCGCCCGACCGACGACGCCCACTCTCCCCTGGTCCTGGCCGACGGCGCCGCGCCCCGCGCTCACGTGCGGGCGGCCCACGGCGCGCCGACCGACTCGCCGGCGTGGGCGCGGTTCGTGGCCGCGGCGGGCGGGTCGTGGAGCGCCACCTGGGACCTGGATCGGCAAGCGCCCCTGCGGATCTGGGGTGAGGGCATCGACGCCCCCGACGCGGTGGCGTCGGCCGCGGCCGCGGCGTCCTTCGCGCAGGCCTTCTTGCAGGATCACGTCGCGCTCCTGGCGCCCGGCGCGGCGGCCTCCGACTTCGTGATGGTCGCGAACGAGCGCCACGGCGAGGTGCGCAGCGTCGGCTTCGCTCAGCGCCACCGGGGCATGCGGGTGGAGGGCGGGCAGGTCAGCTTCCGCTTCAAGCACGACCGGATGGTGGTGATGGGCTCCGAGGCCTGGCCCAACCTGGACGTGAGCAAGCCCGACGCGCCCATCTCGGCCCCCGCCGCGGCCCTCGCCGCGAGCAAGTGGATCCGCGAGGCGCTCGGCGCCGCGGGCGAGGTGGAGTCGGTCTCCGAGCCCTTCGTGCACGCGGTGATGCGGGCGGACGGTCAGGTCGAGGCCCGGCCCGTCCTGCGGGTGATGGTGCGGACCACCACCCCCGTCGGCCTGTACGCGGTGGACATCGACCTGGCCACCGGCGCCCCCTTCGCCCGGCGCCAGACCCTGCGCTTCTTCAACGGTCAACTCTCCTTGCGCGTGCCGAAGCGCTTCCCGGGCAACGGCACCCACGACGTGCCCGCCGCCCTCACCAACGTCGTGGTGAACGGGGCCGCCACCCAGACCGACGCCAACGGCGTGGTGACCTGGGAGGGCGCCACCACCGCCACCGTGACCGTCACCGCCAAGGGCGCGGGCGCCACGGTGTCCAACGACGCGGGTGAGGACGCCTCCGCGACCTTCTCGTTCGCTGCCGATGACGTCCAGGCCTGGGACGCGAACGACAACGAGTGGGTCAACGCTCAGGTGGCCACCTACGTGGCGGCCCAGGAGGTGCGCGAGTACGTGCAGCGGGTGGCGCCGGAGCTGCGCTTCGCCCGCGAGCAGGTGATCGCCACCGTGAACATCAACGACATCTGCAACGCGTACTCGGACGGGACCACCATCAACTTCTTCCGCTCCTCCGTCCCTTGCGAGAACACCGGCATCCTGTCGGACGTGGTGCATCACGAGTACGGTCACTCGGTCCACGCCCACGCGATCATCGCGGGCCTGGGGGACTTCGACGGCGCGCTGTCGGAGGGCGTCTCGGACTACCTCGCGGCGACCTACGCCAACGACCCGGGGATGGGGCGCGGCTTCTTCTACACCGACGAGCCCTTGCGCCACCTGGACCCGGAGGGCCGCGAGTGGCGCTGGCCGGAGGACCAGGGTGAGTCGCACCAGACCGGGCAGATCATCGGCGGCGCGCTGTGGGACCTGCGCAAGAAGTTCGTCGACAAGTTCGGTGAGGAGGCGGGCGTCGCGAAGGTCGATCACTACTGGTACGTGGTGCTCCAGCGCGCCTCGACCATCCTGGCCGCGTACTCCGAGATCCTGCTCGAGGACGACGACGACGGGAACCTCGCCAACGGCACCCCGAACCTCTGCGACATCACCGAGGTGTTCCGCGCGCACGGCCTCGCCGAGGGCGCGAGCGTGGGGCTCACGATCGGAGAGGTGTCCCTCGCCGGCTTCCAGGTCCGCATCCCCCTCGCGAGCACCGGCCTCTGCCCTGGCTTCGAGGTGAGCTCGGTGAAGGCGTCCTGGGCGCGGCGTGGCGCCGGGGTGGGCGGCACCCTCGACATGGGCAAGTTCGGCGACCTCTACGCGGTGGATCTGCCGCTCCAGCCCGAGGGCGAGGTGCTGCAGTACTCGGTCGAGGTCGGCCTCACCAACGGCGAGACCCTGCACTTCCCCGACAACCCCGCGGACCCGATGTACGAGGCGTTCATCGGCGAGGTGCGCGAGATCTACTGCACCAACTTCGAGGCCGACCCCATGTCCGCCGGCTGGGTCTCCGAGATGGTCTTCAGCGGGAGCGGCCGCGGGCGCAACGAGTGGGAGTGGGGCCGGCCCCAGGCGCCGGGCTCCGGCGATCCGACGACCGCGTACTCGGGCACCCGGGTCATCGGCAACGACCTCGGCATCAACAGCTCCGGCACCTACCAGCGCAACAAGGTCGAGCAGATGGTGTCCCCGGTGATCGCCGTGGGCGACGCCACCAGCGTGCGCCTCCAGTATCGCCGCTGGCTCACGGTCGAAGACGGGCTGGCCGACCAGGCCGAGATCCTGGTGGGCGGCCGCCGAGCGTGGACCAACGCCCGGGGCAACGGCGACCTGCACCACCTCGACAAGGAGTGGCGCTTCCACGACGTCGACATCACCACCGCGGTGCAGCGCGACGACGGCCAGGCGCAGGTCAGCTTCCGCCTCACCTCGAACGGCGAGGTCAGCTTCGGCGGGTGGACGGTGGACGACTTCTGCATCGTGGCCTGGGACGGCCCGGTGGCCGCCTGCGGCGACGGCAAGATGGACTTCGGCGAGGCCTGCGACGACGGCAACGACGTGTCCGGCGACGGCTGCGAGGCCGACTGCAGCGTGACCCGAGTGCCCGCCTGTGGCGACGGCATCGTGGATCCGGGTGAGCAGTGCGACGACGGCAACCAGGTGGCCGGCGACGGCTGCGAGGCCACCTGCGTGTCGAGCATCAACGGCTTGAACCCCGAGGTCTCCGGCTGCGGCTGCACCGCGGCCGAGACCAGCGGCGCGCGCGCGAGCTCCGCGGTGCTCGTGCTCGGCCTGGCCCTGATCCTGCTGGCCCGGCGCCGCTTCTGCTGAGCGACGAGTGAGGTTCCGCTGCCTGCAAGCAGCGTTGTCACCCCTTCAGCGCAGGTGCGCGACGAGGTTGTCGAGGGTGCGCTCGGTGTTCTCGCCGACGCCCAGCGCCACGAACTGCTCGAGGTGCTCGGCGGAGGCGCAGCGGATCGTCACGAGCATGCGGGTGCCGTCGCCCTCGGCCTGAAGGAGCACGGTGCCGACTGCGCCCATCGCGTCGAACACCAGCTTCGCGGGGCGCTCCACGACCCGGTAGGTGCCGGTGAAGGGGTGGCTGTGGCCCTCGTTCTCGAACACGAAGGCCCCGCCGACCCGGAGGTCGACCTCGCACCGGGTGAGGCGCGCGCCGGTGGGATCCCACCACTCGGCGAGCTGCTCGGGGTCGGTCCACGCCTCGAAGGCGTCCTCGCACGGGGCGGGGAGGTAGCGGTTGAAGCTCAGGGTGAGTTGGTCGCGGTCGATCGCCGTGGTCATGGCTGCTTCTTTCTCCGTGGGTTGGTCTTGGTCTTCTTCTCGAGGAGCGCCTCCAAGCGGTCGAAGCGGCGCTCCCACTGCTCGCGGAACGGCGCGAGCCACGCGTCGAGGTCCTCGAGCGGGCCGCCCACCACGAGGGTGCGGGGCCGTCGCTGCGCGTCGCGCCCGGTGCGGATGAGCCCTGCGTCCTCGAGGACCCGCAGGTGCTTGGAGATCGTGGGCTGGCGCACCCCGAAGGGCGCGGCCAGCTCCGAGACGGTGGCCTCCCCCTCGGCCAGGCGCGCGAGGATCGCGCGCCGCGTCGGGTCCGCGAGGGCTGAGAACACCGCATCCAGCCGGGTTGCCTCATTCATAGCCCACAGTCTATATAGCCAGATGGCTATGCAGTCAAGGGCGCGCTGGACGAGGCCGGGGCCGCTCGATACACAGGCGGAGCGCAGCATGAGGTCCCCGAAGGCGAAGACCGGGCGCCCCCGCGGCCGACCGCCCGGTGATGGCGAGGCGATCGTCGCGCGGATCCTCGCCGCCGCGCTCGCGGAGGTCGGTACCCACGGCTTCGCGGACCTCAGCATCGAGCGGATCGCGAAGGCGGCCGACGTCAACAAGACCAGCGTCTATCGCCGGTGGCCGACCAAGGTGGATCTCGTGCTCGCGGCGGTCGGGACCCTGCGCGATCCGAAGCTGCGCATCGACCCGAGCGATCTGCGTGGGGCGCTCATCACCGTCCTGACCGCGAAGTCTCGGGTGCTCTCCACCCCGCAGGGGCGCCAGATCGGTCGGGCGACGTTCCTGATCGATCCCGATGACCCCGCCACCGCGGCCGAGCTGCGCAGCCTGCGGAGCCGGGGCCAGCAGCCGATCGTCGACCTCGTGCAGGCCGCGATCGAGCGCGGTGATCTGCCGGCCTCCGTCGACGCGGAGCGGGCGACCGATCTCTTCGTCGGTCCGCTGTTGTACCGCGCGCTCCTCCTGGCGATGCCGATGTCCGAGGCCGAGATCGAGCAGGCCGTCGACCAGGTCCTCGCCGGGCTCGCGGCCAGCTCATAAAGCAACGAACGTTGCTTTATGATGAACGGGGTGCTATCACCTCATCATGTCGTTCGCGCTCAGCCGGACCTCCGCGTTGTTGGTGATGGACTACCAGGCCGACGTCCTGTCGTTGATGGTGCCCGAACCCGGGCCGGTCCTGGCTGCGGCGCGACGCGCGATCGACGCGGCGCACAGCGCGGGGCTGCCGGTGATCTACGTCGTGGTGGGCTTTCGCCCCGGCTATCCGGAGCTCAACCCGCAGAACGAGCGTCTGAGCGGCGCGATCCGCGCGCGCGGTGGCTTCGTCATCGAAGATCCCCGCGCCGCAGTCCACCCCGACCTGGCGCCCGCCGATGGCGACATCGTCGTGACCAAGCGGCGGATGAGCGCGTTCTCGGGCTCCGATCTCGACATCGTCCTCCGATCGCGCGGCGTCGACACCCTCATGATGATGGGGGTCTCGACGAGCGGCGTGATCCTGTCCACGACCCGCCAGGCGTTCGACCTCGACTACCGCCTCGTGGTGGTGGCCGACGGCTGCACCGACCCGGATCCGGAGGTGCACCGGGTGTTGGTCGAGAAGATCCTCGCGCGTCAGGCCATGGTGGTGAGCTCGACGGAGCTCGAAGCGGCCGCGGCGTCGCTCGGCTGAGCAGTGCAGGCTGGCCTGCCGAAGGTCAGGGCCCCTGCACGTCGCCCGACGCGAGGTCCCCGGTCCGGCCCAGGATCTCCATATCTGCCCGGATCCTCGGCGCCAACCCCTGCTCGATGCAGCGCTCCGCAACTCTTATTGCGTTGCGGATCGCGCGCGGCCCCGAGCGGCCGTGGGCCTTGATGCAGAGCTGATCGAACCCGAGGATCGGCGCGCCGCCGTACTGCTGCCAGTCGGTGAGCTCCTTGAGGCGCTTGATGCCGCCCGAGAGGAGCATGAGCGCGATCTTCCAGGTGAAGCGGCTGCGGTACGCGTAGCGGGCGAGGCTGGTCACGGTCTCGGAGACGCCCTCGAGCATCTTGAGGGTGATGTTGCCGGTGAAGCCGTCGCACACGATGACGTCGGCTGCGCCGCGGGGGATGTGCACGCCCTCGATGTTGCCGATGAAGTGCAAGGCCTCCAGCTCCTTGAGCATCGCGTGGGCCTCGACGATCTCGGGGAGGCCCTTCGTGGGCTCGGTGCCGTTCGAGAGCAGGGCGACCCGCGGGCGGGGGTTCCGGCTGACGATCGAGGCGTAGGCGGAGCCCATCACCGCGAACGCGGCGAGGTCACGGGACTGGACCCGGAGGTTCGCGCCGGCGTCCAGGAGGAGGGTGAAGGGATCGTCCTTCTCGCCGCGGCGGCGCTCGGTGGGGATCACCGCGGCGAGGGCGGTGCGGCGCACCCCCGGCAGGCGCTGGAAGTGTTCGGCGCAGGCCAGCACCACCGCCCCGGTGTTGCCCGCGGAGACCAGGGCGTCCGGTCCGTCGGGCTGGGCGACCAGCTGCACCGCGCGGGGGAGCGACGCGTCCGGGAGCGCGGTGAGGGCTTCCCTCGGTTTGGCGTCCATCGGGATCACGTCGGGCGCGTGCACCACATCGATGCGCTTCGCGTCGTGCTCCAGCTCCCCCAGGAGCGCCTTGATGCGCACCTCGTCCCCCACCAGCACCAGATCGGCGCTGGTGCGCAGCGAGGCCTGCGCTGCCCCCTCTACGATCGCCTGGGGCGCGTCGTCCCCGCCCATGGCATCCACCGCGATCCGCACCATGCCCGCCTCCTCACCCAAACCAGGGGGTGGTTTCACCCCGTCGGGCGCCGGATCTTGGCAGAGTTCCGGCTTGGGACAAACGTGGGTCAGGGGGCTGGCTTTCGTCGCCGGGAGGGAGCCAGTAAGGTACGTCGCCGCGAGGTCCTCCGCCATGAACGCCCACACCGTCACGAGCCCCAGGCGCGTCGGCCTGCGCGTGGAGGTGGGGGTGCTGGTGGCGGTGATCAGCGTGGTCGCTTCGGCCGGCGCGGGGATCCTGGCCTACCGCCAGATGGCGGAGCTCACCGACCAGGCCGGCATCATCCACGCCACCGCGGTGCTCGACGCCCTGAGCGCCCCGGCGGCGGTGGCCATCGCCGCCCACGACTTCCCGAAGCTCGACAACTTCGTGGCCGAGCTGGTGGCGCAGCGCTCCACCGACGTCCTGTTCATGGAGGTGGTGGATCCGGACGGGCGGGTGCTCGCCACCAGCCAGACCGGGATGGTGGGGGTACAGGAGGGGCGCTTCGAGGAGGGCTTCATGACCCACGCCCTCGACGCCCAGGGCACCTACTTCGCGTTCGGGCCCGACCGCGAGGCGCCCCGCTACCTCGACGTGGCCAAGCCGGTGATCCTCGGCCAGCGCTGGGGCACGTTGGTGGCGCGCTTCTCGCTCGAGCCGTTCTCGGATCGCCTCGTGATGTTGAAGCGCACCGTGATCGCCCTCGCCGCGCTCTCTGCGCTGTTGGGGTGGGTGGTGACGATCGTGCTCCTCGAGCGGGTGGTGGTGCGGCCGGTGCGCAAGCTGGCCAGCATGGCCCGCCGCCTGGGTGAGGGAGAGCTCGACATCCGGACCGCGTACCAGCGGCGGGACGAGATCGGTGAGCTCGGCATGTCGCTGAACACCATGGCGCGCCGCCTGGAGCGCTACACCACCGGGCTGGAGGGCGCGGTGCGGGAGCGCACCGCGGACCTCGAGGCAGCAAACCAGGAGCTGAAGCGCCTCGCCACCACCGACGGCCTCACCGGGCTGCGCAACCACCGCTTCTTCCAGGACACCCTGGAGTTCGAGCTCAAGCGCGCGAGCCGGCACCCGCACCCGCTCACCCTGTGCATGCTGGACGTCGACCACTTCAAGACCCTCAACGACACCCACGGTCACCCGGTGGGTGACGAGGCGCTCAGGACCCTGGCTCGGGCGCTCGAGCGGCGCCTGCGGGCCACCGACATCGTGGCGCGCTACGGGGGTGAGGAGTTCGCGATCGTGCTCCTCGACACCGACGCCGCAGGTGGGCTTGCGTTCGCCGAGACCCTGGCCGAGGTCGTCCGCGAGACCGACTTCCCCGGGGCCGAGACCCAGCCCCTCGGGCGCCTCAGCGTGAGCATCGGGGTCGCGACCTTCCCGAGCGACGCCGCGGATCGGGCCCAGCTCATCCGGCGGGCCGACGCGGCGCTCTACGAGGCCAAGCGCCAGGGCCGGGACCGCGTGGTGCGCTGGCACGAGGGCCTGGTCGAGGGCAGCCTGGAGGCGCGGCCCTTCGCCCACGAGGAGGAGCCGTGAGGCGCGCGCTGGTGCCGATGCTGCTGGCCGCCGCGGCCTGCCGGCCCCCCGCGCCGCTGGCCCCGGTGCCGCCCCCGGCCGAGCGGGCGCAGGTGAACCTGCGCCTCCCGGTGGGCATCCCCAACCCCCTGACCCTCGGGCTGATGCCGGTGGTGGATCCGGAGGGCATCCGGGAGCGCTACGCCGCGCTCGCCTCGTACCTCGGTGAGGAGCTCGAGACCACGGTGGAGCTGCGGCTGGCCGCCGACTACTCGGACGCGATCCGGCGCGCCGCGGCGGGGGAGGTGGACCTCGCCCAGCTCTCGCCCCTCGCCTACGTGGACGCGAAGGCCGAGAACCCGAACCTCTACCCGCTGGTGGCCAACATCTCCGAGGGCTCGAGCACCTACTCCGCGTACCTGATGGCGCGGCGCTCGGGGGTCCCCATCCGGCGGGTGCAGGACATCGCGGGTCGCAAGTTGGGTTTCGTGGATCCCAGCTCCGCATCGGGGTACCTGTACCCCTACGCGTTCCTGATCGAGCGGGGGGTGGACCCGGAGCGGGACTGCGAGATCATCCTGTTCCGGCGCCACGACAAGGTCCTCGAGGCGTTGATCCAAGGCTCCATCGACGTGGGCGCCACCTTCTCGGGCGCGCTCATCCACGCCGAGCGGGCGGGGCTCGACCCGAGTGACCTCGAGATCGTGGCCAAGACCGGGCGCATCCCCCACGACGCCTGGGTGGCGCGCCCGACCCTGAGCCCGGAGATCCACGAGGCGATCAAGCAGGCCCTCCTGCGCCTGTCCACCGCCACCCAGCGCGGGCGCAAGGTCCTGGGCCTGGTCGACAGCATCAACGCGTTCGCGCCGATCGACGACCACCACTACGACCGCGTGCGCGCGGTGCAGCGGAGCGTGCCCCGGTGAAGGAGCTCGAGACCCTGGCCCAGCTCGAGGCCCACGTCGCGGCGGGGCTGCCGTTCCAGGACGTCGTGCTGCAGGGGCTCGACCTCACCGCCGCGGTGCCGCGGCTCATGCAGGCCGACCTGCGAGGCGCGGCGTTCCTGGGGTGCGAGATGCCGGCCGGCTTGCGCGAGCGGGCGCTGAACGCGGGCGCCCTGGTGTTCCCGCCGCTCCCCGGGCTGCCCTACCACCCGTACCGCGCCGCCCTCTACACCGCGGAGGAGCTCTACGGGGGCTTCGACCCCGACCAGCCGGGGACCTACCCCCAGACCCTCGACGCCCGGGTGTACGCCCACTGGCACCGCACCCAGGGGCCCTCGCCGGACTCGATCCTCGAGACCCTCGCTCGGCGCCTGCACGACCACGCGATCACCGACGCGCTGGAGGAGACGATCGCCGGTCGTCGGGTCATCGCGATCATGGGCGGGCACGGGCTCTCCCGGGCCGAGCCGGGCTACGCCGAGGTGGCTCGGATCAGCCGCGCCCTGACCCGCAAGGGGGCCTTCATGGCGAGCGGCGGGGGCCCGGGGGCGATGGAAGCCACCCACCTCGGGGCGTTCCTCGCCACCGTCGACGACGACGCGTTGGGCCCGGCCCAGGCGCTCCTCGCCGAGGCGCCCCGGTACAGCGATCCCGGCTGGCTGGCCCAGGCGTTCCGGGTCATGGCGCGGCACCCCTACCAGGGGGCTGAAGATCGCGCGGCGCGGGCGAGCCTGGGGATCCCCACCTGGCTCTACGGGCACGAGCCGCCGGCGCCGTTCGCAACCCACATTGCGAAGTACTTCGCCAACAGCGTGCGGGAGGACGGCCTGCTCACCATCGCCCGGGGCGGCGTGGTGTTCTCGCCCGGGAGCGCCGGAACCATCCAGGAGGTGTTCCAGGACGCCTGCCAGAACCACTACGAGACCCCGGGGGTGGCCAGCCCGATGATCTTCTTGGGGGTGGAGTACTGGACCCGCACCAAGCCGGTGTACCCGCTCCTGGTGGCCCTGGCCGAGGGCAAGCCGTACGCACAGTGGCTCCGGATCACCGACGACCCCGACGAGGTGGTGGAGGTCCTGGAGGCCTACGCGGCGAGGTGAGCGTGCGCCGGATCGCCACCCTCCGCCCCTGGCTCCTGCCCCTCACCACCTTCGTGCTCGGGGCGGCGGTGGTGCTCTCCGCCTGGATCCAGCGCGGGCGGGTCGAGGCGCACCTGATCCGACGCGCCCAGGAGCACGTGGGCACGGTGGCCCGGGTGCTCCACGAGAGCACCGCCCAGACCTCGGAGGCGGTGGACCTGGCCTACCAGATGATGGAGGCCCGCTTGCACGCCGCGATCCTGAGGGTGGCGGCGGCGGGGGCCGCCAAGGCCGACGTAGCCCGGGAGGAGGGCCTGGTGGTCTGGCGCTTCCAGGTGGACGGGCAGGAGTACGGCGACGCGGGGCCCCTCACCGACGAGGCGGTCCGGGCCGGAGCCTGGCAGCGGCCCCAGGAGACCCTCTTCGAGCTGCACCTGGTCGGCGTCAGCCTGGCCTGCATCACGGACGAGGAGCCCGAGCAGAGCAGCCTGGTCTGCATGGACGCGGTAGAGCTGTCGCGCCTCAGGGCGGAGGCGGGGCCGGGGCGCCTCTTCTCCGCGATCCTCCAGCCGCCGCTGCTCTATGTGGCGTTGGAGGACTCGGCGGGGATCATCGCGGCCAGCCCGGGGCTCCCAGAGCTCACCGGGTTCGATTCGGACCCGATCCTGGCCCGGGCCCAGGGCGCATCGGTCGGCGAGGTGCTGTTCCGGGTGCAACCGGGCCTGCGTGAGGGCCTCGCCCCCTTCGAGCTCCCGGACGGGAGCCGCGCGGTGCTCCGGGTGGGGCTGGACGCGACCCTCGAGGACGAGATCGTGGCGGACATCGAGCGGCGCCACCACGCGCTCGTGGCGGTCGCCACGGTGGCGGTGCTGCTGTCGATCCTGGCCGCGCTCTGGCTCGCGCGCAGGGCCAGGGCCGAGGCGCTGACCAGCGCGGCGCTGGCCCGGGTGGAGGCCGAGAACGAGCACTGGCGCACCATCGGCCTGCTCGCCGCCACGGTGGCGCACGAGGTCCGGAACCCCCTCAACGCGATCCAGATGTCGGCCCAGCGCCTGGCCCGGGAGTTCGAGGTCCCGGCCGAGGACCACGAGGAGTATCAGGCGTTGGTGGGTCTCCTGCGGAGCGAGGGGGCCCGGGTGAACGAGGTGGTGACCGAGTTCCTGGAGCTGGGCCGCCCGCTCAACCTGGAGCGCAAGCGGGTCGAGGCGGCGCGGGTGCTTCGAGACGCGACGTTGCCGCTCGTCGCGCGGGCCGCGGCGGAGGGCAAGACGGTCGCGGTGGAGGACGCCTGCGCAGGTGAGGTTGACGTGGATCCGCGCCGGGTCTTCCAGATCATCGACAACCTGGTGCGGAACGCCCTGGACGCGGTGCCCCAGGGCGGCACGGTGCGGGTCCGGGGGCGCTGCGAGCCCGGGGGCCTGGTGGTCGAGGTCGAGGACGACGGCGCCGGCATGCCACCCGAGACCCTGGCCCAGGTGATGGAGCCCTTCTTCACCACCAAGGCGCGAGGCACCGGGCTCGGGTTGCCCCTCGCTCGGCGCCTGGCCCGGGCCCACGGCGGAGACCTGATCTTGAGCAGCACCCCGGGCAAGGGCACCCTGGCTGTGCTCACGCTGCCGCCCGAGACGTCCGAGGAGACGCGATGAACGCTGCGACGATCCTGTTGGTCGAGGACGATCCTGCTCAGCGCACCGTGCTGGCGGGTTTCCTGAAGAAGCGCGGCTACCGCGTGCTCACCGCCGACTCGGCCGAGGCGGGGGTGGCGGTCGCGGCCGGACTGCAAGTCCACCTGCTCCTCACCGACCTGCGGTTGGGGGGTGAGGACGGGGTGAGCCTGCTCGGGCGCCTGCGTGAAGACCACGCGGGCCTCGAGGCGATCGTGCTCACCGCGTACGGCTCGGTGGAGGACGCGGTGCGGGCGATGCGCGCGGGGGCCTTCGACTTCTTGGCCAAGCCGGTGGACCTCGACCACCTCGAGGCCCGGGTGGCCAAGGCGCTGGAGCGCGTCCACCTCACGAGCGAGAACGCGGAGCTCCGCGAGGCCCTGGCGGCGGGGGAGGCGTTCGAGGGGCTGATCGGCGACAGCGCGGCGATGCGCGAGGTGCGGGCCCTGGCCGCCCGGGTGGCGGGGAGCCGGGCCTCGGTCATGATCAGCGGGGAATCCGGCACCGGCAAGGGCGTCCTCGCCCGGGCCATCCACCGCGCCTCGGATCGCAAGGACCGCCCCTTCGTGAGCGTGAACCTGGCCGCCCTCCCCGAGGGCCTGATCGAGGCAGAGCTCTTCGGACACGCGGCGGGCGCCTTCACCGGGGCCCAGGGGGCCAAGGCGGGGCGCTTCGAGCGGGCCGACGGCGGGACGCTCTTTCTGGACGAGCTCGGTGACGTGCCGCTCGCGATGCAGGTCAAGTTGCTCGAGGTGATCCAGTCGGGTCAGTTCGAGCGGGTGGGCGAGACCCAGACGCGGAGCGCCGACGTCCGGATCATCACCGCCACCCACCGAGACCTGGTCGCGCGGATCCGCGAGGGGACGTTCCGCGAGGATCTCTACTACCGCTTGAACGTGGTGGAGCTGCGGATGCCCGCCCTGCGCGAGCGTCCCGAGGACCTCCCGCTCCTGGTGGAGCACTTCCTCGCCAAGCACCGGGACCTCGCCCCCGACGGGCCCACCCGGGTGGCGCCGGAGGTGATGGCGGCGCTGGCCCGCTGGCCGTTCCCAGGCAACGTGCGCGAGCTCGAGAACTGGCTGGAGCGGGCCCTGGTGCTCGCGGCCGGGGCGGTGCTCACGGCCGAGGACTTCCCGCCGCAGCTCTTCAACGTCGGTGGTGCGGCGGTCGCGCCCGCGAGCAGCGCGCCCGCCGTTCCCGCGGTGGAGGGCCTCGGCCGACCGCTGGAGGTGCAGGTGGCGGAGCTGGAGTCGCGGCTCTTGATGGAGGCTCTGGGGGCGCATGACGGCAACAAGAGCGCGGCGGCGCGGGCGCTCGGGCTGAGCGAGCGGGCCATGCGCTACAAGCTCAACAAGTACGGGCTTTGATGAGACGCGGAGGGGGATCATGAGCAAGGTATTCGTGAACATCGGGCTCAGCCTCGACGGCTACATGGCGCCGGAGGGCATGGCGGTCGAGCACTGGGACACGCCCGAGTACAAGGGCTGGGGGGCGAAGTGGGGCGCGCTGATGGGCTGGATCCTCAAGCAGCAGTACTTCCGCGAGAACCTCAAGTTCGGCCCGGGGGGCGAGACCGGCCCGGTCAACGACATGCTCCGCCACACCATGGAGCGCGCTGGCGCGAGCATCATGGGCAAGCGGATGTTCGATCAGGGCGAGCGGAGCTGGCCGGAAGAGGCACCGTTCCACACCCCTGTGTACGTGATCACCCACGAGGCGCGCGCCCCGTGGGTCCGGCCGGGCGGGACGACGTTCTACTTCGTCAACGAGGGGCCAGGGAGAGCGCTCGAGGAGGCCCGCGCGGCGGCGGGTGACAAGGACGTTCGCATCTCGGGGGGCCCGGAGGTGATCCAGCAGTACCTGAACATGGGGGTCGTCGACGAGCTCGAGATCGCGCTCGCGCCGGTGCTGTTCGGGGGTGGCCGGCGCCTGTTCGAAAATCTGCAGGACGGCTTGCCGCAGTTCCGGGTCGAGCAGGTGCTCGGCACTCCGGACGCGACGCACCTGCGGTACGTGCGGGTGGGCTCGGATGGAGCGGGTGGATGACGGTCGCGCGCGCGGAGTGCAGATGCCTCTCTCGAGACGAGAAGAACGACTCCGCGCCACGGAGCAGCGACTCGGACTTCGCGGGAGCGAGGTCGAGGCGCGCATCGACGTCAGCGAGTTGTTCTGAGCACAGAGGCCGAATGCCGACCCAGTATTCTTGCACGAGCAGCGGACTCGAGTTCTCCGTTGGCTGGTACCACTACCATGATTTCAGGTCCGGCTATTGTGCGGCGACCCTGGCGGTGTGTACGTCTTGTGGAGCGCAGCACCAGGTGGAGATCGCACTCGAGGATCGTGGGCCTGCCGAGTGGATCAGCTACGATGTACTGCTCACGGGGGTTCCGCGTGCTTCTCGTGTCGCGGTGCTTGCGTGGATTCGGCGTGGTCCGTCCATTGCGCTCTCTGAAGCGAAGCGGCTCATCGATAGTCTGCCAGCGGTGCTTCGCTCAGACGCGCCATCGGATGAGGCTCGGGCGCTCCGAGACGCGCTCGAGGGACTGGGAGCGCGCGTTTCTCTCGAGGTGCGCACACGGACGCCGAACCCGAACTTTGGGCCGACCCTGCAAGACAAGCTCGCTCTCCGCATGGCCTCGTCCGAGCCGGACTCCGACCAGGGTGCCCCCAAGGAGCTCCCGGTGAGGAACCGAAGCGACGGCCCGACCGGGACCTTCAACCTCGCCGAACAGGCCTGTGGCTCGTGCGGCTGCACCGGGACGCTGGTGACCGAGATGCCCGAGCCCCTGCCCCCCTGCCCTGGATGCGGGCGTCATCACCTC
>JACKEN010000021.1 GCA_020632995.1 Deltaproteobacteria bacterium
GCGAGCAGCGCCTCGGGCTGCTCGGTAAGGATCCGGTGGCCGGAGCCCCGGATGTCCAGGACCCGGGCGTCCTGGAACACCGTGAGGTTGGTAGCGGTCTGGAACTCCGTCCCGATTGGGCTGCACTCGGTGCCCACGATCAGCACTTCCCCCGTGAAGTCGCCGACGCCGGGGGTGAAGTCGTAGTCGAGGGAGGTCCCCTTCAGGATCGCGGCCTCCCAGGTGATCAAGGCCAGCGCCCCCGGGCGCCAGACCGGCCAGGGCGGGTGGTCGTCGGGGTCGCAATAGAAGTTGCGGACGCCGCTCTGGAGCATCCCGAGCATCTGATAGTCCAGGCCCACGTGGTCCAGGGGTGCGCTCCCCACGCTCCACACCAGGTCGAGGTAGCCGGGGGCCATCAGGTCGAGGGCCAGCCCCACCTGGTCCTGGAAGCTGTCCTTCAAGCCTGGAGGCTCGATCAGCACTGCCTGCCGCACGTGCTCGGGGTGCCGGGCGAGGTAGAGGGCGACGAAGGCTGCGCTCCAGGAGTGGCCGATGAAGGTGGCAGGCTCCCCGCCCGCCTCCGCCAGCCACATCGCCTCGAGCTCCTCCGCCATGGCCTCGAAGCCCAGCTCCTCCGCCGGTACCCGCTCCGAGAGGCCGTTGCCCCGCAGATCCCACATCACCACCCGGTAGTGATCCGACAGGGCCGCGAGGGGCGCGTAGGCCCGCAGGTCGGAGGCCGAGCCGGGGATCACGAACAGGGGTGGCGCGCCCTCCGCCCCGAAGGTGCGCAGGTGGACCTGCCGAAGGTGGCCCACCACATCGAGCGAGCGGCTGGGCAGGCTGGGATCCTCATCGACCGTGGCGGGCACCCATGCGCCCGGATCCCCGGGATCCACGCAGGCCCAAAGGGGCACGAGGTGAAGGAGCAGCGCCGCACGCACTCGGAGCATCAGGAGCACCTCCTGGCCTCAAGTTAACACTGTTAACTCCAGGTCGGATACCCCGGCCGGACCCCCTGTCTCACTCGGAGCCAGGGAAGAGGGCGTCCACCAGCCGTCGGACCTGGGCCCGGGCCATGGCCTCGAAGTGGGGGCGAGGCATGATCGCCGGGCCGCCCCCCGCGACCCAGAGGCTGGCCAGGCCGTGCACCTGGGCCCAGAGCATGAGCCCCAGAGCCTGGATCTCCTCGGGCGGGCTGGCGCTACGGCACTCGCGGACCCGGTCCATCAGGAGCTGGAGGGCGGGGGAGGGCCGACCCTGGGGATCGGGGGCGTGAAGCCCGATCTGAAGCTCCTCCCACGCAAGGAACATCACCCGGTAGTCGTGGGGGTGCTCCAGCGCGAAGTCGAGGTAGCCGTCGCCGGTGGCCAGCAGCCGTTCTCGTGGCGAGCCGGCCTCGAGGCCGCGGGTGAGGTAGAGGTGAGGAGGCGGTCCCGGCCCGCGTCGACCACCGCCCGCAGCCGATCGTCGCGGTCCACGAAGACCGCCGGTGGAAGCGCGGTAGCCAGACCCTGACTTCGCGGGCCACCGCCCGCATGGTGACGGCTTGCAGGCCACCTGCACCAGGAGGTCTCGGTGCGACCTCCACGATCTGGCTCAGCGCTCCCCCGATGGGGAACCTGTGCTCACGGTCGGGGCGCGCTAGTACCCCTCGTGCACCGAGTTGTAGTTTCGCCACGCCTGGTCGGGGGTGTGGTGCCGATCCTTGATGTAGCTCAGCATCCCGCGCGCCTCCTCGAGGGGGACGTTGATGCCCGCGCGGCCCGAGGGGTAGTGGATCTCCACGTTGCCGAGCAGGAGCTGCCCGATGCCGGTGGCGGAGCTGGTGGCGGTGATCCGGCCGCGCCGCAGCTCGGCGTGGATCTTCGGCCACTCGGAGGCGCGGTTGGCCCGCCACCCGTAGGTGTAGTTGGGCCGCCCCACCTCGCCGTCGGACTCCGCGTCGATGAGCTTGTGCAGGCTGTCCGCGATCGCCCAGTCCGCGGGCACGCCCTCGTCGGCCGCGGCGCGCAGGAAGAGGCGGTACGCGTCGGCGGTGAACTGCCGGTAGACCGACTTGACCGGGTACACGCCATCGGTGGGCAGGCGCACCGCGTTGGTGGAGGCCAGGGCGTCCCAGGTGGCGCGGCCCACGATGCCGTCGGGCTCGATGCCGTTGAAGGCCTGGAAGGCGCGGATCGCGCTCCGGGTCTTGGCCCCGAAGCTGCTGTCGGCGGTGCCCAGGGGGTAGCCGAGGCGCTGCAACTGAGCCTGCACCAGCTCCACGTTGTGGCCCTGCATGCCCCAGGTGAGGCGCGGCTTCTGCTGGGTGAAGACGGCCTGGTCGGCCGCGCTCAGGTGCGCCACGCCCGCGGTGTCCCGTGGCGCCTGCACCGTCGGCGGCGCCACCGGATCCGCTGGCGCCGCCGGCTCGGCGCTCACGCCCGATCGGTGAGCTTCAGGACCTGGCCGGGGTGGATGGTGTAGGGCCGCCGCAGGTGGTTGAGCGCGATGATCTGGTCGGTGGTCACGCCGGTCCGCTGCGCGATGCGGCCCACGTTGTCGCCGCGCCGCACCGTGTAGGTCGCCGGGACGTCGTGCGGGGTGGCCATGTCGGTGCGGCCCTGCACGTCGGGGCGGGCCTGGGCCGAGGCCAGGGCGTCGGGGCTCACCGACTCGGGCAGCTTCAGGACCTGGCCGGGGTAGATCAGGTTGGCGTAGCGGATGTTGTTCAGCCGCTGCAGGGTCTGGGCGTCGGTGCCCAGGCGGCGCGCGATGACGGACAGGTTGTCCCCCCGCTTCACGGTGTAGGTCGCGGGCTCGGCCTGAGCCGTCTGCACCACCGGCGTGGGCTGCGCGACGGTGTCCAGCGGGGCGCCCTGGGCCGCGGCGCCGGTGCCGAAGCTCAGGGCCAGGGTCACCGCCGCGACCGCGGGCAGCTGCTTGGCCACCGCGTGGACGACCTGGGCCGCCTTCGCCCGGAACGCGGACAGGGGCGCCCACCCGGTGGGGCCGCCGCGCTCGATCCCGGGGCTGGGGTCGGCGGCGCGGGGAGCGGAATCAGAGCGGAGGGGATGGGCCGGCGCCCGGGACTCCTGGGCCGTGATGGCCTGGGGGTTGGCGGTGAGGCGGGTGCTCCGGAAGCCCAACATCTGAGGATCGTATCGGGGGTCGATGTAGGAGGTTGTGCACAATGTTGTGCCTAATCACCTACATGTCAGGCAAATCCGATGGGGTAGACGCGCCTCAGGAGGGTAGTCCCGAGTTGAGACGGGCTGCGTCAGAGGGGTACCGCGGGGGGCAGGGCGCCCCCCGCGGCGCGGCTGTCACGGGGTGGGGCAGAGCACGGTCTCGGGCCGGACCGCGAACTCGGGGGTGTCCTCGTCGATGCTGGCCAGGAAGGCCACCAGCGCCGCCCGCTCCTCGGCGGTGGGCACGAAGTTCGGGTTCCCCGAGCGGGTGTGGGCCGCGAACCGGGCGTCGAGGAGGTCGTCCAGGGAGGCCGCCGCGCCGTTGTGCGGTAAGGGCGCCCCGGTGATCGCGCCGAGCAGGGAGGGCGGGTTGAACCCGTTGCGCCCCTGGGCCGGCTGGCCGTTGGCCCGGACCTCGCCCGCGCCGCCGGTGGCCTCGAAGGTGCCCACGCTCCGGATGTTGCAGGCCTGCCGCTTGAACAGCGCGGGGCGCCGCCGTCGGAGTCGTCACCCGCAACCAGGGTTGCATCGACGTTCACGTCGAGGGGCAGGCCGACCAGGGTGCCGGGGTCCATCGCGATGCCGAAGGCGGCGTTGGTGGCGAAGGTCCGGCTGGGGAGCGCGCCGTCGAACGCGGTGACGTCGTAGAAGGTCCGGCTCACCGTCCACTTGGGGCCGGCGTGGCACTTGTCGCAGCCGCCGTCCTCGAAGACCTGCCGGCCGAGGTCGAGCAGGCTGGCCTGCGCGCTCTTCCCGTTGGGGCTCCGCACGGTCTGGATGTACGCGTCGATCAGGTCCCAGTCCGGGCAGGTGTTGGCGTTCTTGCAGATCTCCCGGGTGCGGGACACGAAGGTCAGCGAGCCGTTGAGGGCCTGGTGGTTCTCACGGGTGGTGCCGTCCTCGGCCAGGAGCTGGGCGAAGACCGCCGGCGCGCCCTCGGGGCTGGCCAGCGGCCGACGTCGTCGCGCAGGGCGCCGCTGCCGCCGGAGACGCCGCGGGTGTTCAGCTCGAAGTCCGCGGTCTCGTCGAAGATCGCGGTCCAGTTCAGGGCGCGCATGTCCGAGGGGTCATCGCTCGCGAACTGGCCGTCGAGGGAGATGGTCTGCCGGGGGCCGGCGGCGAAGCTCCAGGTCACGTTGTCGGTGAGGCCCATCGGGTGGCAGGCCTGGCAGCTCCCCCAGCCCTCCTTGGACCAGATCCCGGTGCCGGTGTTGAAGAAGCGCTTGCCCTTCCACGCCTTGAACTCGGCCGAGGCGGGGTTGGTGGGCTGCGCGGTGGAGACCACCTGGCCGAGGGCGCGCTGGTCACGGAAGCTGAGGACGCTGAGGTCGCGGCTGATCAGGTTGGCCACGTAGGCGGCGGCGTTGCCGGTGCGGTGCCGCACCACGATGCCCTGGGGGTTCTGGCCGGCCGCGATGTTGAACGCGCTCGCCGCGCCGACCGTGACCGCACCCGCCTCGGAGTACTCGACGCGGAGCACGATGTCGCTGCCCGCCGCGGTCACGTAGCCGATGGCTACGTCGTCCCGGTTCACGAAGGCGATGGCGTTCGGCACGTTCATGAAGCGGCGGCCGATGTTGTCGTCACCGTCGTCGTCGGGCTGCTGGGCCTTGATGAGGGCGTTGAGGTTCTGGGTGAGCGCAGCCGACCTCCGCCTCGGCGTCGACGTCGATGACCGACACCAGGGCCTGCACGTTGTGGTTGAACACCACCGGGCCAGCGGGGGACGCGGCGACCGAGGTGACGTAGGCGTAGGTCTTCCCGAACGCGGTGTGGATGGTGATGCTGTTGAGCTGGTTGGGGAAGCAACCGCTGACCAGCGGGTTGCCGTTCACCGGGGCGTCGAAGCAGTTGGCGAGGGGGGCGAGCACGATCTCGCGGGCCGGGCCGCCCGAGGCGTCGATCACGCGGACCACGCCCTCGCGGCCGAGGTCCTCGGCCTCCGCGCCGGTGCCGCGCCCGTAGAAGCGGGTCACCAGGATCTTCTCGTCGTCATCGTCGTCGTCGCCGTCGTTGGTCACCGCCACCGCGAAGGGGGTCGCGCCCAGCTCGATCGTGCGCCGCACCTGCATGGTCTCGGTGTCGATCGCGGTGAGGGTCCCGTCGATCCAGTTGGTGGCCCAGGCGGTCTTGCCGGTGGGCGACAGGGCCAGGCCCATCACCTCACCGCCCAGGGTGAGCTCACCCGACAAGCGGGCCTGCGCGGTGTTGGCGTCCACGATGCGGGCCACCGAGCCCGCGGCGCGGTTGGCCACGAAGGCCTGGGTCTGGTCGGGGTGGAACACCACCGCCACCGGCTCCGCGTTGGCCTGCTGGCTGCTCGCGACCTTGGCGATGCGGGACTCCTGGCCCTCCGCCGCGTTGAAGAAGGACACCGAGCCGTCGTCGGTGTTCACCATCGCCACCACCTGATCGTCCCGGGTGATGTCGACCGCGGTGCTGCGGCTGGGGCGGGTCAACAGGTCGGTGACCGGCGGGGGCGGCTCGGCCTCGCACTCGCAGGCCGTGTTGCAGAAGAAGTCCACCTGGCAGCCGCTGTTGGGGCCGTTGCCCTCGCACTGGGGGGCGTCGACGAGGCAGGTGACCTCCTCCTGACAGGTGCAGGTGGTGTTGCAGAAGTACCCGTCGTCACACCCCGAGTTGGGGCCGCTCCCCTCGCACTGGGGCGCGGTGGAGATGCAGCCCGGCGTGTTGTTGTTGTTGTTGTTGTTCTGGTTGTTGTTGTTGTTGTTCTGGTTGGTGTTGTTGTTGTTCGTGTTCTGAGGGGTCTCACCTGAGCTGGCGAGGCAGCCGGTGAGGGCGAGCGTGAGAGCGAGCAGCGCGTGACGTTTCATTCTTGGGGTCTCCTCGTTGAGCGGCGCGGGGCCATGGTTCGCGGCCCCGACGTCCTGTAGTGCTGCTCTGCGGCCAGGTGGCTCTATGGATGCTGGATGGGGGTCATAGGCCTGGGCCTATGGCCCACCTTTCCCTTTGGAGGACAGGCACTTACGGTGCCGGGCGATGGAGCTCACCCCGCTCTCGCAGGTCCTCACCGTGGCCGAGCACGGGAGCATGGGCTCGAGAGGTTCGGATGCGGGAGCCTCGGGCGCGAGGGGGTAGGCCGAGCCCTGGTCGCCGACGACGGCGGCGCGGCGCGAGACGGGGCGCGATCGGCCTGGAAGAGGAGCGCCCGAATGAGTGGAAAAGGGCGCCGAAGTACGTCCCGGCGCGTCGGCAGGGTGGCCAGGTACTCGTGAAAAATCCGCGGACCGGCTAAAGCTGCTGGGGTGGAGCTACGGACCCTGTTGGCGGTGTGGGCCCTCGCCCTGGCCGGAGCGTGCCTCCCCAAGGAGGTCCCGCTCGAAACCAAGTCGTGCCCCTGCGCGGTGGGCTTCGAGTGCGATTCGCAGACGAACCGCTGCGTGCGCCCGGGGGAGGTCACCGACGCCGGCGGCGCGGCGGACGCGGGGCCCAGCGACGCCGAGCCGGCTGACGCGGCCGAGGTGTCGTGTCGCTTCGACTACGACTGCAGTCCTCCCGAGACGATCTGTCAGTCCGGGGTGTGCTCGGCGGCCTGCGGCCAACCGGACGGCCTGCGCTGTTCGCCGGGGCAGACCTGCGAGCCGCGGACGGGTCGATGCCTGAAGGCTGGCTCCTGCTCCACCAGCGCGGAGTGTGGCAGCGACGGGCCCCCCTTCATCGCGTGTCTCGACGGCCAGTGCGTCGCTGCCTGCGGGACCCGCGACGGCGCCTGTCCCGGCAACCGCCAGTGCTCCAGCACCGGCGCGTGCGTGGCCGCGCCGAGCTGCGCCGTCGACGCGGACTGCGGAGACCCGAGCTTCGTGTGTCTCGAGTCACTGTGCATCAAGCGCTGCGACGCCCCGGGCGCCTACCCCTGCGCGGGGCTGAGCGCGTGCAATGCGTCCAGCGGCCGCTGCGAAGGGGAGCGGGCCCTCGCGTGGGGTCAAGAGTGCAACCAGACCTACGAGTGCACCACCGGCTACTGCCTGCCCCTGGTGGGCGATCGCTACTGCACCCGCTACTGCGGCGCGACGCAGGACTGTCCGCTCGGCTTCTCGTGCATGCAGCTGTCCAATGCGCCGAGCGGCATCCACACCCAGGAGTGCGTCCGGAGCGCCTCGCTCCAGTCCATGCCGCCGCTCACCGAGCGGTCGGGCTCGGGGTGCAACGCCGCCGACAACGCCTGCCAGTCGTTGGTCTGCGAGACCGCCCTGTGCGTGGAGCGCTGCTCGCGAGACGCGCACTGCCTCGGGCTCGGCGGCACCTGCCGGGCCCAGATCATCGGGAGCATCGTCCGCGCCACCTGCACCGAGCCCTCGGGCGGCGCCGTCGACAGCGCGTGCGGCGCCCACACGGACTGCGCCTCGGGGATCTGCGACCCGGATCGAGGGGTGTGCGTAGCCCCGTGCTGCGCCAACGCCGACTGCCGCAGCGGCGAGCACTGCACCGTCTTCGAGATGATACCGACCTACCCCATCACCTACTGCCGACCCCTCGACGACCCGGGGGGCCGTGACCTCGGCGTGGCCTGCGACTCCTCGGATCAGTGCGCCAGCGGTCTGTGTGGGCGCCGCCTGAGCGGCAGCTCGGCGAACCTGATGTGCACGACGGTCTGCTGCACGGACGCCGACTGCGCGGGGCTGCCCAATGGCCCCGGCCTCTGCCTTGCCTACTCCGGCCGCGACACCGCCGACGTGGCGTACAAGCGCTGCGTGGAGAAGCCCTCCGGCTGAGCCGCTCGCATCGCGGATCAGAGCCGCAGCTGGGCTTGCAGGCCCACCGCGTCTGGTGTCAACAGCGCCTGCACCTGGGCGTCGTCGTCGTCTCCTCCGCCGAAGATCGCCCACACCAGCCCGCCCAGCAGCGCGGCCCCCCCGACCCCATACGCGATGTTCGCGCCGAGCGCGAAGGTGTCGGCGCGCTGGACGAGATCCGAGGCCTTGCTGTGGGTGGGCTCGTCCTCGGCCATGCGGGTCCGTTGGCTCGACAAATAGCCGAGCACCCCGCCCGCGGCGACGCCGGCCGCGCCTACGCCGACGATGATCCAGGGCGCGACCCGCGTCGGCGCCTCCGGCGCCGGGGTCGCGACGACGACAGAGGGCGCGGGGGGCTCGGTCGGGGGGGGCGGTGCCGGCGTGGGGGGCGGGGGTTGGGTGAGGAGCCGGGCCCGCTCCGCCTTCAGCTTCTCGAGCGCCGCCCGCTCTTCGATCTGGATCGTGAGCGTCGCGATGCGCCGCTCGATCCCCTTGCGGTCGGGCGTGTCGGGCTCGCGCTCCAGGTACTTCTCGAACGCGGCCTTGGACTCCTCGAGACGGCCCGCCCCTTCGAGGGCCTTGGCCAGATTGTAGAGAAGGATGGGAGCAGGGTCCAGAAGGTAGGCGGTTCGGAGGTAGCTGGCGGCCTCCTCGAAGTTACCCTCCTGGTAGGCCTTCGCGCTGCGTTCGAACAGCGCGACGGCTTGTTCCCGGTCCTGTTGCGATGGCTTGCTCTCGGAGCTGACGTCAGCCTGCGCGAGCGCCGGTGTCGCACCCCCGAGCGACGCCGCAAAGGTGAGGGCCACACGCCACGACGACCTGGATGTAGGCGACGGCATCCTCTGCACACTATCACTGGCGCTCCTGTTCCGGCAAAATCCGCCGCGATGATGACGGTCGAACGGGCGAGGCCGCCGCAGATAGGCGAGTACGAGATCGTCGGGCTGCTCGGCACCGGCGGGATGGCCGAGATCTTCTTGGGCCGCCAGACCGCGACGGGCTTTCAACGCCCCGTCGTCATCAAGCGCGTCCTTCAGCACCTGGTCCGCCAGGAGTCGTTCGTCGCGATGTTCCTCGACGAAGCGCGCACCCTCGCGAGCCTGCGCCACCCGAACATCGTCCAGATCTACGACGTCCAGCGCTCTCCCGAAGAGCTGTACATGGTGATGGAGTACGTCGAGGGCGAGGACGCCGCGAGCGTTCGACGTCGCCTGAATCACCGCGACGAGACGTTGCCGCGGGCGCTGTGGGCCTACGTGCTCTCGGAGGTCTGCGCGGGGCTGCACGCGGCGCATCAGCTCGCGGACCACAACGGGCGGCGGCTCAACCTCGTCCACCGTGACATCAGCCCGTCCAACGTGCTGATCACCTATGATGGCGCCGTCAAGCTGATCGACTTCGGGATCGCGAAGACCGACACGCGCTCGGTCCGCACCGCCGCGGGGCAGGTCAAGGGCGTCTTCGCGTATATGTCTCCAGAGCAGGCCTCGGGTCGCCCGATCGACCTGCGCTCGGATCTGTTCGCGATCGGCATCCTCCTGTACGAGTTCACGACCGGCCGGCGCCTCTTCCGGCGCGCGAACGACCTCGCCACCATGCAGGCGGTCTGCACGGACCCCATCCCGCCTCCCTCCGCCTTTGCCGCAGACTACCCGCCCGCGCTGGAGGCGGTGGTCATGAAGGCGCTGCAGCGCGACCCGAACGACCGCTACCAGAGCGCGCTCGAGCTGCGCCGCGATCTGCTCGCGGTGGCCCGACAGTTCGAGGGGATCCCGGAGGAGCTGATCAAGGTCGTCATGCAGTCCGTCTTCGAGGATCGGATCGAGCTGAAGCGCAGCATCCTGTCCGATCAGCACGAAGCGTGGTCCCGCGATCGGATGGACAGCGTGGTCGAGGTCCCGATGGTGCCCGGCCACCTCACGATGACCCCGTCGCTCGAGGTGCCCGAGGAGCCCAGCGATCCTTCTGCCGACGCGCTCGCCTACTCTGGCGTTCCCACCGACGGTCGGGGGCGTAGTCAGACCACTCCAAGCTGTGGCTCATGCTCGCGGGGGTGGTCGCCAGCGGACTCGCCACGGTCTTGCTCGGGGTCATGGACAACGGGTCGTCACCGCCGCCGCTCGCGAACCGGGCCGCGATGGCGGCTCCGGTCCCCGAGGTGGCCGCGCCTGCGGCTCCGGCCGCGCCGACCCCGGCCGAGGTGGTCCCCGCGCAGGTGGACTTGCAGATCAGCTCGGAGCCCGGCGGGGCCGAGGTCGAGATCGACGGCAAGGTGGTCGGTGTGACCCCCCTCGAGCTCACCTGGCCCAAGAGCGACGCCGAGGTGCAGGTCCTGGTGCAGCTGGACGGCTACCAAGCCTGGTCCAGCGCCCTCGTGCCGGATCGCGCGGTCTCCCTCACCGCGCAGCTCAACCGCAAGGCCCGCTCGACGCGCCGGACGTCGTCGCGCGGCCGGGAGGACAGCGCCAGCAGCAAGGCGCCCGAGACGCCCCCCAAGCCGGCAAGCTACCGTCGCTTCGACTGATCGGGTCGTCGAATGGATGCTGGTTGGGGGTCATAGGCCTGGGCCTATGGCCCCCCTTTCCCTTTGGAGGACAGGCGCTTACGGTGCCCAAAGATGGAGCTCACCCCGCTCTCGCAGTTCCTCGCCGTGGCCGAGCACGGGAGCATGTCCGCGGCGGCGCGCGCGCTCAACGTTAGCCAGCCCACGCTCAGCCTGGCGATCAAGAACCTCGAGGAGGAGCTCAGCGCCACCCTCTTCCTCCGCGACAGCCGCGGCGTCTCGCTCACCGCCTCCGGTCGCGCCCTGCGCGCGGCGGCCCAGGAGGTCTTCGAGACCCTGGAGCGAGCCCGGACCGAGATCGGCGGGCTCGAGAGCGAGGACGTGGGCGAGTTCGTGGTGGGCTGCAACGAGGCCCTCGGCGCCTACTTCCTGCCCACCTTCATCTCGTCCTTCCTCAAGGAGGCCCCCGGCATCCAGGTCTCCCTGTGGAACGGGTCCTCCGCCGCCGCCCGCGAGGCGGTGCTGGACCGCAAGGTGGACTTCGGCCTCGTCGTGAACCCCGACTCCCACCCCGACCTGGTGATGGTGGAGCTCTACCGCGACGGGATCGAGATCTACGTCAGCGGGTCCGAGCCCGAGGTCGTGAACCGGATGCAGGCCCTGTTGCGGGTGCGGGCGGGCCCCCTGATCGCCGCGACCCGGATCCCCCAGGTCCGGGACCTGATGGCCCGCCTGCGGGCCGACGACGCGCTCCCTGAGCGGCTCCTGGACTGCGGCGACCTCCACCTGGTGCGCAGCCTCGTGGTGGCCGGGCTGGGGTGGCCTTCCTGCCGAGGCGGGTGGCCATGGACGGCCCGCCGGGCAGCCTCAGGCGCCTCCACCCGTCGCTCCCAGGGTTTCCCGACACCATCTTCCTCCTCTACCGGGCGGACATGCACCGCACCCGGGCCGCCCTCCGCCTCAAGGACGCCCTGGTGGCCCACGGCAAGCGCCTGCGCGGCGCTGATCCCAATGAAGACTCGATCCTGCCGCCATAGGCGTGTTTACCCTCTGAGATCGGCAGGGTCATGGCGATCAGAGCAACTCGATCGGATACTCCCCGATATCGACCGTGACGTACGGGCGTGTAGGATGCGAGCGTGCATTCAGGCAGGCCCACGGGGATGACCCGGGTCGGAGGAACGTGATGGCAGACCCCAACAAGATCGTCAGCGCTGGGCCGAACAAGGTCTTCAAGAACCGGCCGACGCCTGAGGCGCTGGGCAAGAAGACCGGCGCCGCGGTCTTCGACATGTTCAAGCGGGGTCTGGGCGACGCGGGGATGGAGGCCCTGGGCGCCTTCGCCAAGCCGTTCGCGCAGGGGCTGACCGAGCACTTCACGAAGATCGCCCAGGACAAGGGCATCATCTCCGCCAAGGACACCCAGGCGGTCCTCGCCCGGCTCCGCGATCTGCACAGCATCGATCAGTTCATCGCCGCGCCGCCGGCCGAGGTCACCCACGGCAACGGCCTCCTCGACGGCCGCACCTACTCGATCAAGGAGACGGGCGAGAACGGGAAGTACAAGGCCGAGGGGAGCATCACCCGATCCGATCACGCGGTGAGCATGGTGTTCGATCGCCTGGGCCTCGACATGAAGGGCTTCGGCCAGGACGTGGCCGACGTCCTGGACTTCGCGGGCAACGCCAAGAAGAACCTCGCCGACAAGGACTCCTGGATCACCATCGTGGGCCGGATGGCGATGGCCGCCTTCGGCGCGCCCGGCAGCGCCCAGAGCAAGCTCAGCGCGGCGCTGAACGCCGGCATCAACTCCGCGGCCGAGATCGCGGCCGCGCCCGCCACCGACAAGCTCGAGACCAAGGCGCAGACCGCGCACGTCCTCGGCGCGGGCAAGAGCTCCGGCGCGGGCCTCGCGCACACCGCGCCCAAGACCGCCAACACCGGCTCCATGAGCGGGGCGATGGCGGTCCGCGCCGCGCTCCTGTCGGGCCTGAAGGACCAGGACGACGCGGTGGAGCGCACCGCGGGCAAGGTGCTCGGCCAGGTGATGAGCCACCTCGGCGTGCTGCCCGACAAGGCCACCAAGAAGGAGCTCCACGCCACGCTGAAGAAGCTGATGGCCGACAAGGGCTCGGCCACCGGCAAGACGGATCCGCTGCGGCTCCTCGCCCGCACCACCGAGGCCCTGGCGGCCCAGGACCCGAACAGCGCGGTGCTGACGGAGATGGTCGCGCTCTTCCAGCAGGTGCTCGAGGGCCCCAACGCCAAGCCCACCCCCGCCCTCCAGGAGGCCTTCGGCAGCCTGGCCGCGAGCGCCCTCACCGACCTCGTGGCGATGAAGCTGGGCAAGGAGCCGCCCGAGACCGACAAGCTCTCGAACGAGGTGCTCGGGTCCCTGCGCATCCTCCTCGACGAGATGCAGGGCTCCGGTGCAACCCAGGCTGCATCGAAGGTGACCGCCGAGCCCACCACCGAGAAGGTGGAGCAGCCGCCGGTGGACATCTCGGTGTGGAACTGTGATCGCGCGGATCTGCCCGAGCAGCTGAAGAGCGCGGCGCTCCAGTTCCTGACCCAGAACGGGATCGCGGCCGATCACCCCAAGTCGCTGCCGCTCACCAACGCGCTGGCCGAGGTGCTGCAGAGCGCGGTCAACCCCGCGACCGGTGACGTGCACCCCGCGGACTTCGCGCTCCAGATGCAGCGCTGGTTGACCGAGAACGCCGGGGCGAGCCCGAAGCGCTTCGAGGGCGTGCAGGCCATGTTGTCGAGCACGATCCAGGCGCACGGGAAGCTGGCGGAGATCTACCAGAGCACCCAGCAGCGCTACGCCCAGCTGCAGTCCCAGCAGGCCGCGTCCACCGACCGTGGGAACAGCACGTCGCTCGAGAAGGAGCTCGAGCAGCTCCAGGGCGAGTTGGCCCGGATGGGCGCGGCCCTCGAGCGGGGCGCGAGCAAGCTCGAGCGCGACATCGCCACGCTCCAGCAGGACGCCTTCCAGCGGATGAAGGAGTTCATCGTCGACGGCAAGTGGGCTGGCGACGGCACGGCAGCCCAGACCGCAGCGGCGGGCGGCGGCGGTGGCGCGGCCGGCGGCGGCGGTGGCGGCGGCGGCGGCGGCGGCGGCGGCGGCAGTCGGTGGTGGTGGTGGTGGCGCGGACGGCGCAGAGCCCGCCGGCGGTGGCCACCGCCGCGGTCGGCACAACCGGGCCCGGGGCATGTTCCACAACGACGGGGCGTCGCGCTACGGCAACCTGGCCGGCGTCACCTCCGGCCGTCGGCCCGAGGACGAGTTCAGCCAGAAGAACCTGACCCTGCAGCAGCAGCGGGTCATCGTCTGCGGCGAGATCCTGGCCGACCCGGCCCTGCCCATCGAGGAGAAGGTCTTCCTCTTCCTGATGTGGTTCGCCGCGTTCGTCGATCAGGAGCGGGTGGGGAAGATGGAGGAGCTGGTCCAGATGGACCGCGAGGCCGCCCGCATCCAGAAGCTCAAGGACGAGAAGTCGACCCACCTGCGCCAACTCGAGGAGGCGGGTACGAAGGACGACGCTCGCCTGGCCCAGGCCACCGCGCGCGTCGACGCCCTCGTCCAGATGGGCAACCCGGATCCCCAGGAGCTGGCGGCGGCGCAGAAGAGGTCCAGGCCTGCAAGGACACCTCCGTCCAGCGGCAGGAGGCGATCGCGCAGGTGCGGGCCGAGGTGAACGACCTCACCGCGAAGCACGACGCGGCGCCGAAGTCGCGTGAGGTGCTGTTCATGGAGATCGAGCGGCTCGGCCAGCTCAAGGACAAGATGATGAACATGGTCCGGTCGATGCTCGAGACCTCCAACCGGCAGGTCGAGAAGATCTTCCGGTAGGCGAGGAGCGCAGGATGAAGATCCAAGGCAAGAACGACGCCCTCGAGCTCCCGCACGACGAGGAGGCCGCGGCCCTGGTGCGCCAGCTCGAGGCCGCCGCGGCCGACCTCAACGAGCAGGTCGGGATCCTCGCGAGGACCCCGGTCCTCAACCGCGACCGGCGCGCGTGCGATGGCTTCGACCGACACCGGGCCGAGCGGATCCCGACCGGGATGCCGGCCTCGTCGGTGCTCCCGCGGGCCCGCGCGGTCGAGGGCGCGCCGATGTACGAGGTGCTGGCCTCGGGGATCCTCGGCGCCGACAGCGTCGACGAATCCGGGCGTCTGTTCGCGTGGGACTCCGAGGCCGACACGTCGCTCGACACGATCAGCACCCGGAAGCTCCTGTCGTACTATGAGTCCTCCATGAACGCGCTCCACCAGGCCCTCGGCGCGATGGACTTCTATCGGGGCGAGGGTCTGTGGCACGAGCGCTACAACGAGGACCTGTACCTGTCCCAGGATCAGGCCGCGATCCAAGCCAAGTACGACTCCGACTACGCGGATCAACAGCACTACCGCGACATGGAGGCGGACCGCATGGCGCTGGAGCTCGAGATGCGCGCTCGGGACTACGACAGCCAATACCGCTAGCGCCCGCACGGCCCGAAAGTTCGCGGACCCGGGCCGGCCGTGATATGGGGAGCCGTTGGTCTCGCCCACCCCGAAGTTTCGCTCGAGCGAGTTCAGGGACGCCCTCGCGGCGTTGAAGGGCATCTTCGACGCGCACTCGTTGAGCGTGGTGTTGGTCGACGCGCTCGAGCGGCGCGCGGCGGAGCAGGTCTACAAGCGCTTCGCGCGTGGCCAGGCCGGCCGACGCATCGAGAACATCTCCAAGTCCGAGCTGGTGGGGCAGCTGACCTCCGGATACTTCGCCTCCGACGACGTGGCCTATCACCTCCTGAAGGAGATGGACCGTGCGTGCCACAAGGAGCGCCACATCGTGGCGTCCATCCCCGAGGAGCAGGCCCCGGCACGGGTGGGGTCCTATCGCGCCATCGCGCTCAAGCGTGAGCGCGCCAAGCTCGTCTGGGCCCTGGCGCGAGACGATCGCGCCTCGGTGCGCGACCTGGCCAACCGGGTCATCGCGGAGTTCTTCTCCGAGGCCGCCGACCTCGAGACCTCCAAGGCGGTGGTGGAGGGTCAGGAGGAGGCGCGCGCGCTCGAGGGCGTGGACCTCGCCAAGCGGCTGGCCGACCAGGCCGAGCGCCTCCAGGAGGCGGCGCAGCGCCTCACCGACCTCGAGTCCCAGGTCGGCAAGCACGAGGCGGAGCGGGCGCGCCTGTTGGCCCAGATCGGCGCCAAGGAGCGCCACCTGAAGGAGCAGACCTCGGTCCGCGAGGAGCTGGAGCAGCAGCTGGATACCCTCCGCGGGGCGCTGTCCAAGGTGGAGTCCGAGCAGGCCGCCCTCGACGCCGCCCAGAAGAGCGAGGACCGCGCCCGCGCCCGGGCCGAGGATCTCGCCACCAAGGTCCGGCGCCTCAGCAAGCTGGCTGGCGCCTCCGAGCAGCTCAACGACGCCCAGGCCCGGATCGAGACACTGGAGCGGGAGCGGGACGAGCAGGCCCGGCTGGTGGCCAAGGCGGCGGCCGAGGCCGAGGCGGCGCAGGCGGCCTGGGCCGAGGAGCGGGATCGCCTGAACGCCGGAAACCAGGAGCTGCGGGAGGAGCTGAAGCGGACCCGACGTCTGCTGGCGGAGGCCGAGCGGCGCCCCCAGGCCAGGAGCGACGAGCCCCCCGAGGGGATCCTGGTGCTCCTGGACCAGGCCAACCTGGCGGCCTCGGCCCACGCCGTCTACGGGCGGAAGGTGAACTTCCAGGCCCTCCTGGACGCCCTGACCGCGGGTCGGAAGGTCCGGCGGGCGGTGGCCTTCGTGGTGGACAACGGGGGGGATAAGTTCGACGCGTTCTGCGATACGCTCCGGCGGTCTGGTTGGGAGCTGCGGGTCAAGAAGCCCAAGGTCTTCAAGAACGGGCGCACCAAGGCGGACTGGGACATGGGGATCGCGGTGGAGGCGGTGGAGCAGATCGATCGGGCGGAGACCCTTGTCCTCGTTTCGGGCGATGGTGACTTCGCGCCGTTGGTGCGACTGGTGAAGCGTCGGGGCGTTCGGGTAGAGGTGGCGGCCTTCCCGGAGGCGCTGGCCATGGAGCTCGCGGAGGCGGCCGACGTCGTCACGCGACTGGATACGGGGACGTTGGAGTGAGGACGCCGACCAAAGCCATCAAGATCTCGGAGCCCTTCACGGGCTACATGCGGGTGCGCCGCTATGCGTGCGAGCTGAGCGCGGAGGACTCCGGGCTGCCCCAGGCCGCCGCGTGCAACATCCTCAGCGGCCCCGGGCACAACGTGTCGCTCGTCGCGGTGCTGATGATGCACCCCGACGGCCGCCTCGAGGCGGTGCTCAAGCAGGGCGACGCTCGGCCGGCCCGCGTGCTCCGCGGCGAGCCCTACGTGAAGCTCGGCGCGGTGGGGGGCCGCTGGGACATGCCCGGCGACGATCCCGCCACCGTGGCGCGCCGCGAGGTGCTCGAGGAGCTCGGCGCGCCGGTGGTGGACGGCGGCCTGGTGCCGCTGGGCGAGGCGGCCCTGCCGACCATGCCCGGCGAGTCCTCGGAGGCCGACCGCTACTTCCTGGCCTTGAGCCGGCTGCCACCCAACCCCGCGCCCGAGGGCGACGGCGGCGGGATGGAGCTCCCCGGCCTGATCCGCCCGGTGCGCATGTCGCTCGACGAGCTGTTCGCGGCGGAGCGCGAGGGGAAGATCGGCGAGGCGGGGCGGGTGCGGGTGGCCTACGGGCGCGCCCTCGATCGCCTCGGCTACATCCCGGCCCTCGGCAAGTACGTCTTCGATCTGCCGGAAGACTTGCAGAAGCGCTACGACACCCTGGGCCTCGGTGCGCAGGTCGACTTGCGGAAGCTGGGCGAGGCCCACCCCGCCTCGACGAGCGGCGCGCCCGAGACCGAAGAGGCCCAGATCAACGACGTGAAGCTCCTCGATCGGGTCAACACCCACCTCGAGGAGGCGGCGCTCCTGGTGAACGCCCGGGTGGCGCACGCGGTCCGGAAGGACGGCGGGCTGCGCATCGTGGGCAAGCCGTTCCGCATCCAGTTCCTGCACCTGCCCTACGACCGCGTGAAGCTCGCGGTGTGGGCCCGGGACGAGGCCCGGGGGCCGCTGGTGCTCATGGAGTGGGTGGAGCGCCTCCCCATGGCGATCAAGGGGATGATGATGACCGACGAGTACTCCGGGAAGGAGCGGGCCGAGCTGATGCGGCAGGACCTCCTGGAGGCGCGCATGCACGTGGGCGTCGAGCACCGCCGCGAGGTGATCGAGAGCCTGTCCGAGCACGCGGCGGAGGCGATCCTGATGGCGCGGGGGCTCGCGGGCGAGCCCAGGCGGCTCGGGTCCAGCGTCGACGCCTCCCCCGGGCAGAGCGACCTGCGCTACCACTACTTCCAGCTCGAGGTGCCCCTCGGCATGGTCGACAAGCGCTTCGTGCCCCTGTCGAACACAGCACGGCGACGCCGCACCGAGCGCTCCTGCGGCGGACCGAGCAGCCGGGTGGCGACGGGAACACCGAGAGGCTCCTTCAGGGCGGGCCGGCTGGCCATCGGAGCAGTCCCCACGCGCCGTTTTCCGTGGATCCCGTATGGCCAGATATGCTCCCTCTTCGTCGTAACGTTCCACGAAAAGTCGCTCCGCGGATCGCATGGGTTACTTCTCCGATGGCCTGCTAGTTGACGTCGGCGGGCTGGGCCGCCTCGTGCACCACGCCGGTGGTGCGGCTGGCGGCCGGCTGCAGGTACTGCTCCACCTGCGCCTTCACCATGTCCATGGCGCGGGTGATGACGGTGGTGTCTCGGCGGGCCCGGGCGAGCACCAGCGCGCCCTCGAAGGTGACCATGACCTGGTCCGAGAGCGCCTCCGCGGTGGGGACGTCGGGCCCGATCCGCAGGACGGGTTGCAGCAGGCGGGTGATGTCGTTGCCCCACCGCTCGAAGGCTGCCTTGACCGCGAGGTGCACGTCGTCCTCGACGTCGGACATCTCGAGGGTGAGGCTGGCCACCAGGCACGCGGGCCGCTCCACCGAGGTGGCGGAGTGGATCATCTTGTCGATGTAGCTCAGCGGGCGATCCCGGGGATCGGCGGCCCGGTCCGCGCCCCGCAGGAACGCGTCGAAGCGCTGGGTGGAGTGCCGGTCCACCGTGGCGAGCGCTGCCTCTTGCTTGCTCCGGAAGTAGTGGAAGAAGGCGCCCTTCGTCGCGCCGGCCCCCTGGCAGATCTCGTCGACCGTCGTGGCGTTGTAGCCCTTGGTCAGAAAGCAGGTCTCGGCCGAAGCCAGGAGTTTGTCCTTAGTCCTAGTCATGGGGCACCGTTTGAATACACCACCGCATTGGACGAAGCGAAGAGTGTACAGGGGTCAGACAGGCCATCTCGCCGAACTTTGGAGCAGATCGGCTCTCAGGTGACCCATCTGGGACACCCAAATAGGTGAGCGTGCCCTCATGAGGCCGATCTTGACAGAAACTACCGAGACCGCTTGCGGCGCTTGAGCAGAGGACGAAGTGCACGGGGTTCGGCCGGCGGATCCAGCCGGTCTGCCTCGGCCCGCATCTCGTCCGCGTCGCCCTCGGCCCGGGCCGCGTCATAGAGGGCGGCGGCCCGCCGGAACAGGGCAGCGGAGCGTCCAACCAGTCGGGCCGCACGCTCGACCGCGCGCGCCGCGTCCAGCGGTCGCGCCTGCGCCTCGAGCGCGTCGGCGAGCAGGACGTGGTGCGGGTACGCGTCGGGCTCGGCCTTCAACGCGGCCTGGATCTCGGCCTCGGCCTCGAGCGGCTGCCCGGCCGCGAGCAGGTAGCGCGCGAGCTGGGCGTGCGCCTCGGCCAGCTCGGGTCTCAGCGCGAGCGCGCAGCGCCAGTGCGTGACCGCGGCCTCGGGATCGTTCGCCTCGGCGCTCGCGTTGGCGAAGCGCAGGTGCGCCCGCGGGTTGCTGGGGAGGAGCACGACCGCGGTGGCCAGGTGGCGCCGGATGGCCTGCACGTCGTTGTCGGTGAACAGGTGGGCCTCGGCCAGGGCCAGGTGGGCGAGGCCGTGCCCGGGATCCGCGGCCACCGCGTCCTCGAAGCGCTCCATCGCGGCGAGGGGCTGCCCGGCCTCGGCCAGGGCGCGGCCGGCCTCGAACGCCTCGTTGGCCACGAGGAAGTCCCGCGGGAGCTCGGGGTTCAGCGGCAGGGCGAGGGCGGTGGGCCGCACCAGACAGCGATCCTGCACCGGGGTGGCCACCGCGGGCTTGGGCCGCGCCCGCTGCGGAGGCGGACCGGCGCACGCCACGAGCAGCGCCAACGACGCCGCGAGGACGTGTTTCCCTTGGACCACCGGGGCCGAGGGAGTAGGAACGACGGCGATGCAGGATGCCATCGAGCGTCTGGAGTTCGGGGCCATCCGGGCAGCGCTCCTCGCCCGGGTCCACACACCCCTCGGGGCGGCGGAGGTCAACGGACTTTTGCCCTTCGCGGAGCGAGCGCAGGCGCTCGACCGCATCGAGGCCGTCCGGCAGGCCCGCCTGCTCCTCGACCTGAGCTCGGAGCCGCCGGTGGCGGGGGCCGAGGACGTGAGCGCGGCGCTGGAGCTGGGCGAGAAGGGCGTGATGCTCGAGGGCCCGCAGCTGCGCGCCATCGCGCACACCATGAACGCGGGTGCCGCGGTGCGTCGTCACCTGCTCGGCCGGGAGGCGGATGCGCCCACCCTGTTCGCCCTCGGCGCCTCGATGGCCGACCTCTCCCGTACCGCTGGGCAGGTGCTGCGCTGCTTCGACCCGGACGGTCAGCTGTCCGACGATGCTTCCCCTGACCTCGGGCCGCTGCGCCAGAAGGTCCGGGCGCTGCGCGAGAACATCTCGGCCAAGCTCTCGGAGCTGCTGACCTCCTCCAAGATGCAACCCCTCTTGCAGGAGAACTACTACACGATCCGGGCGGACCGGTACGTGCTGCCGATCAAGGCCTCCTTCAAGAACGAGGTGAAGGGCATCGTGCACGACGCCTCGGGCTCGGGGCAGACCGTGTACATCGAGCCCCAGATCGTGGTCGACCTGGGCAACCGCCTGAAGATCGCCCAGAGCGAGCAGCTCGAGGAGGAGCACCGCATCCTCTCGAACCTCACCCGGCTCGTGTCGCGGGAGGCGGACCACGTGCGCCTGGTGATGCACGTGGTGGGGGTGGTCGACCTCCTCTTCGGCGCAGGCCGGCTTGCGAATGACCTCCGCTGCGAGGCGGTGAAGCCCGGGCCGGCGCCCGGCTTCTCGCTCGTCCGCGCGCGGCACCCCATCCTGCTCCTGCAGGCGATGGCCCCGCCCCCGGTGGTGGAGGAGGGGGCCGAGCCCCCGCCCCCCCGGACCGGGCCGAAGAGCGTGGACGAGGTGGTGGGGAACGACTTCGCCCTGGAGGCGGGTCAGCGGGTGCTGGTGATCACCGGCCCCAACACCGGCGGCAAGACGGTGGCGATGAAGACGATCGGCCTGTTCGCGCTGATGGCGCGGATGGGCCTGCACCTGCCGTGCGGCGAGGGCTCGCGCATCGGCTGGTACGACCGGGTCGAGGTGGCGATCGGGGATCAGCAGTCCATCGCGTCGAACCTGTCGACCTTCGCCGCCCACGTGAAGCGGCTGGTGCAGATCCTGAAGCGGGCGGGCGAGGGCGACCTCGTCCTCATCGACGAGATCGCGGCCGACACCGACCCCAACCAGGGGCAAGCGCTGGGCCAGGCCATCTTGGAGCGGCTGGCCGACCGCCACGCGCACGTCATCGTCACCACCCACTTCGAGCGCCTGAAGGCGGTGCCCTTCATCGACGAGCGCTTCAGGAACGCGGGCGTGGGCTTCGACGCCAACCGCCTGAAGCCCACCTTCCACGTCACCCTCGACGTGCCCCAGGGCTCCAGCGGCTTCGACATCGCCCAGGGCCTGGGCCTGCCGGCGGAGCTGGTGGACCGGGCCCGCGCGCTGACGGGCGAGGGGAGCCAGGAGCTCGAGCTCCTCATCAAGCAGATCGAGAGCCGCTCGGCCGAGCTGGAGCAGGCGCGCTTGCAGGTGGATGAGGCCGAGGCCCGCGCGCGGGCGGCCGAGGCCCGGGCGCGCGAGAAGGAGCGCACCCTCGGCGAGGAGATCGACCGGGTGCGTCGCCGGGCCCGCACCGAGCTGCTGGCGGAGATCGAAGCGCGCCAGGGCGAGGTGGGTCGCATCGTGGCCGAGCTGCAGCAGGCGGCGGAGTCCGAGGCGGTCAAGGAGGCCATGCGCAAGGCGAACCAGGCCCGGGATCAGCTGGGCAAGATCGCCAAGGCCGAGGCCGAGAAGGCGGCGCAGGACACCTTGCCGAAGCCCGAGCCGGCGGAGCCGCTGTCGACCGTCGAGGTGGGGGCGTGGGTCCACGTCCCGCGGGTGGGCCGCGACGGCGACGTGGTGGCGGTGGACGGCAAGGAGGCCCAGGTGGTGGTGGGCAACATCCGCATGCGGGTGCCGGTGGCCTCGCTGCGCACCGCCAAGGGCAAGCGCCCCAAGCAGAGCGCCCGCCCCGCGCCGAAGGACTTCAAGAAGAAGGAGCGGACCGAGCCCGCGGGCGAGGAGGGCCCGAAGGTGATCGTCGAAGAGCTCGACGTCCGCGGCGCCACCGTGGACGAGTGCCTGGACCGCCTCGACGGCTTCCTCGACTACCACTACGGCATGCCCACCACCCACGTGCGCGTCGTGCACGGGCACGGCACCGGGGCCCTGAAGGAGGCGGTGCGCGAGCACCTGCGCCGCTCGGGCTACGTGCGCGAGATGCGGCCGGGCGAGAAGGGCGAGGGCGGCGACGGGGTCACGGTGGTGGCGCTGTCGTAGCGGACGGGTCCCCCACCGCGAGGCGCGCCATCAGGCGCGCCCGCACCACCTCCACCTCCGCCACCGCCCGCCGGGTGGTGTGCTCCCGGAGCAGGGCCTCGGCCTCGAGCAGGTCAGACATCGTCACCGCGCCCTCCTGGTAGCGGATCCGCTCCACCCGCGCGTTCTCTTCGGCCTGGGTCACCGCGCGGCGGGCCACCGCGAGCGCCCCCTCGGCGGTGTCGAGCGCCGAGTAGGCCGCCTCGACCTGCACCCGCACCCCGCGCTGGGCCTCGTCGAGGGTCGCCAGCCAGCGGGCGGCGTCGGCGTCCTGGGCGTCGGCCCGGGCGAAGCGGGTGCCGGCCACGAAGGGCCGCCACACCGCGTTCAGGGAGCCCACGAAGTAGTGGTCGGTGTCGTAAGGCAGGCCGCTGTCGTAGATGAACTGCGCGCGGGCCTCGAGGCGGGGCATCAGCTCCGCCCACACCCCGCGCCCGCGGCGCTGGGCGGCCTCGGCCCGGTGCAGGATGGCCTGCAGATCTGGCCGAGCCTCGACCGCGGCCTGGAACGCGGCCTCCCGCGGCGGGAGGCCCAGCTCGGCGTCGAGCGCCCCCGCGTCCACCGGGGCCTGGTCCCCCAGCGCCTCGCCGAGGGCGCGCCGGGCCACCGCCAGGTTGGCGTCGAGCTGCAAGAGGCCCTGCTGCGCGTCGGCCAGGGCCAGGGCCACCCGGAGCTGGTCGGCCTCGAGGGCCCGCCCCTGACTGGCGAGCGCGGTCAGCTCCGCGCTCCGCGCCTCGAGGCTGGCTACGAAGGCCTCGGTGGCGGCGCGCGCCGCCCGCGCCGCGTGCACGTCCAAGAAGCGCGCCCCCGCCGCGCCGGCTTGCTCGTGCCGGCGGCGCTCCGCGACCAGCCGGGCCGCGTCGGCGTCGAGCGAGGCGGCCGGGCCCTCGCCGAGGAGGCGCCCCAGGTCGAGGATGGGCTGGGTCAGCTGCGCCCCCACCCGCCCCGCGCTCTGGCTCCCGAAGGGGAAGCTCCCCACCGGGGTCTGGAGCGAGAGCAGCCGGTCGTTGCGGCTCACCCCGGCCTCGGCCCCCAGGGTCGGCAGGAAGGCCTGCCGCCAGGTGGCGTCGGCCTGGGCCTGGGCCGCGTCCGCCTCGCGCGCCGCCGCCACCGCGGCGGGCTGCTCGGCCCCCCGCGTCAGGACCTCGCTCAGGCCGGGGGCGGCCTGGGCGGTGCCACCGAGTCCGAGGAGCACCGCGCAGGCGACCGCCGCGGCCACGCCGGGGGCCGCAGGCCGGGGCTCGCGGATGATCAGCACGTAGGCAGCCGGCACCACCACCAGGGTGAGGAAGGTCGATGCAAGCAGACCTGCGATCATCGCCGAGGCGAGGGGCGGCCACAGGGGCGAGCTCGACAGGGCGAGGGGCAAGAGGCCCGCCACCGTGGTGCCGGTGGTCAACAGGATCGGCCGAGCCCGCAGCTGCACCGAAGCCGCCACCGCCGCCTTCAGCGGCACCCCGGCCTTCCTGCGGGTCTCGATCACGTCGATGAGCACGATGGCGTTGTTCACCACCACGCCCACCAGGGCGATGACCCCGAGCAGCGACATGAAGCCGAAGGGCTGCTGGGCCACCAGGAGCCCGGGGACCACGCCGGTGACCGCGAGGGGCACGGTGAGGAGGACGAGGAAGACCCGCCGGAAGCTGTTGAACTCCACCAGCAGGAACAGGAGCAGGAGCAGGGCGCCGAGGGGCGCGGTGCGGGCGAGCGCGGTGTTGGCCTCGCCCGAGCCCCGGGCCGCGCCGCCGTAGCTCAGCGTCACCCCCTCCGGCAGGGTCACGCTGCGCAGCTCCGCTTGCAGCTCGGCCAGCACCGGCCCGAAGGTCGCGCCCTCCTCGAGGTGGGCGAACACCGCGACCTCCCGCACCCGGTCCCGGTGGTGCACCGCGGCGGGGCGCCACCGCACGTGCGGGGTCGCCACCTGGGCCAGCGGCACCAGCTGGGCGCGCGGGCCGGGCACCGAGATCGAGCCCAGCCGCTCGGGGGAGAGGCGCTCGCCCGCGGCGGAGCGGACCACGATCGGGATCGGGTCCTCCTCGCTCCGCAGGCTGCCCACCGGCACCCCCCGGGTCTGAGCGAGCAGGGCGAGGGCCACGTCGCGCCGCGCGAGGCCGCGCCGGGCCGCGACCCCGTCGTTCACCTCGACCTCGACCGCGGGGACCCCCAGGCCCTGGTTCTGGGTGACGTTGCGGGTCTCGGGCAGGCGCCGGAGCGCCGCCATCACCTGCTCCGCCGCCGCCCCCAGCGCGGCGAGGTCTTCGCCGTGGAGCCGGATCTCGAGCGGGGCGGCGACCGGCGGTCCCTGCTCGAGCGGCCGCGGGATGACCTCCGCCTCCGGCACATTCCGGCGGGCCCACCTCGCAAGTTCACTTGCGAGGGCGTCCACGTCCTCTGGCCGATGGGTGCGCACCACCACATGGGCGAAGTGCGGGCTCTCGGGCCGGTTCGGGAGGTTGTAGTAGAAGCGCGGGGCGGAGCGCCCCACGAAGGAGGACACCGCCCGGACCCGCGGGTCTTGCAAGAGATGTTGCTCCAGGGTCCGCGCGCTGGCGTCGGTCTCGTCGAGGTGGGTGCCCTCGGGGTGCACCACCTCGACCACCAGCTGGTCGCGGCCCGACGCGGGGAAGAAGGTCTGGTCCACCTTGCTCATCCCCAGGCCGGAGAGGGTCACCGCGACGACCGCCGACGCCACCACCCACCACGGCCGGCCGGTGGCGAGCGCGCCGGCCCGCTTGGCGAGCCTGTCGAGCAGGTTGTCCTGCACCTTGGGTCGGGCCCGCAGGAACCGGCAGGCGAGGTTCGGGGTCACCAGCACCGCGAAGATGTAGCTGATGGTGAGGGTGAGCATGAGGACGATGGGGATGGCGCGGGTGAAGTCGCCGGTGCTCCCCCTCGACATGTACATGGGCACGAAGGCGGCCAGGGTGGTGCCGGTGGCGGTGGCGAGGGGGAGGGCCAGCTCCTGCACCGCCTCCACCGCGGCCTGGCGGGACGGCATGCCGTGGTCCATCCGGACCTGCACCGCCTCCGCCACCACGATCGCGTTGTCGACCAACATCCCGAGGGCGAGGATCAGCGCCGCGACCGAGATCTGATGGAGCACCCCGCCGCCGAGGGCGTAGACCGCGAGCGCGGCGAGGGCCACCAGCGGCACCACCGCCGACACCACGAGGCCGAGGCGCGGCCCCATGAAGAGGATGAGGATGGCGGCGACGATCAGCACGCCGAGGAGCAGCGACTGGCCGAGGCTCGAGAGGCGCTCGGACACGTAGTCGGGGAGGTAGCTCAGCTCCTCGACCTGGAGCGGCGCGAGGCCAGGGGTCAGCTCCGCCACCCGCGCCCGCACCGCGGCACCGAGCTTCACCACGTCGAGGTCGGCCTTCGGGACCACCGCGACCCCCACCGCCTCCGCCCCGTTGAAGCGCATGCGCACCCCGCCGGGCTCCGCCGGCCCGAGCCGCACTCGCGCCACCTCGGACAGGGGCACCACCGCCCCCGAGGGCAGCCGGAGCTCGGTGTTGGCGAGGTCCTCGACCGAGCGGAGCTCGGCCTCGGCCCGCACCGCGGTGTTCCGGCCGCCCACCGCGAGGACGCCCGCAGGAAGGCTTGCGTTCTGGCCGGCCAGCGCGGCGGCGAGCGCCCCGGCGGGGAGCCCCAGCCGGCGGACCTGGGCCTCGTCGTACTCCACCAGGACCTGCTCGCCGGGGTCCGCGATCAAGTGCACCTCGGACACCCCGGGCACCTGCAGGAGGCCCTTCTTGAGGCTCCGGGCCCCGTCGAGCAGGGCCCGCCGGTCCAGCCCGCCGGTCACCGCCAGCACCACCGCCTGCTGGTCCACCAGGACCTTGTGCTCGAGGGTGGGGACGCCGGCCCCGTCCGGCAGGTCGTCCTGCGCTTCCTTCAGGGCCTCCTCGACCTCGTCCCACGCCTCGCGGGTGGCGTAGACCTCGTCCGCCAGGCGCACCTGGAGCACCACCACGTCGGTGCGGGCGGTGGAGGTCACCTCGAAGACCTCGCCCACCTGGGCGAGGTGCTCCTCGATCGGCTCGGCCACCAGCCGCTCTACCGTCTCGGCGTCGGCCCCGGGGTAGGTGGCGATGATGATGCCGAAGCGATCGGGCATCGCGGGGTCTTCCTGGCGCGGCATGGTGAACCACGCCACCAACCCCGAGAGGGCGAGCATCAGGCTCACCGTCAGGACCAGCCGGTAGCGGTCCAGGAGCGAGAGGATGACGCCGCTCATCGGGCCACCTCGACCGCCTCACCCGGCAGGAGGCTCGCGTGCCCGCGGACCACCACGAGGTCGTCGGCGCGCAGGTCACCTTGCACGACCACGTCGGCCCCGGCCAGCCCCTGGACATGCACCGGAACCCGCTCCGCCACCCCGTCTGCCACCTTGAACACGAAGGGCGCCTGCCCACCGGGGTCTGCCACCGCCGCCACCGGCACCTGGAGGGCGGGGGCGCGCCGCACCGGCAGCGACACCTCGGCGGTGTAACCGGGGATGGCGGGCGCTGAGTCCGGCAGCGCGACCACCACCGGGAAGAGCTCCGACGGCCCCGCCGCCGCGTCACCCACCGAGCGGATCCGCCCGGTGAGCGCGGCGCCGCCCGCCATCGGCAAGCTGACCTGCACCGGCGCGTCGGCCTCGAGGCCCATGCGGACCGCCTCCGGCACCTCGACCTCGACCTCGAGGGCCTGCTCGGCGCTCAGCACCACCACCGGGGTGCCGGGACCGGCCATCTCCCCCGGCTCGAGGCTCACCTCGAGCACCGTCCCCGCGAAGGGGGCGACGAGCCGGGCCTCGGTCAGCCGCCGCTCCGCCTCCCGCAACTGGGCTTGCCCCGCCTCCAAGGCGGCCGCGGTGGCGTCTCGGGCCGCGCTGGTCTTCTCGAGCGCCTCGGGGAGCCCTGCCTTCTGCTCCACCAGCCGGCGGGCGCGGGCCACGTCACGCTCCAGCTGGGCGAGGCGGGCCTGGGCGTCCCGCACCTGGGCCTGGGCCGCGTCGCGGGCGTGCACGAGCGGCGCCCGGTCGAGCTCCGCGAGCACCGCGCCCATCGCCACCCGCTGGCCCACCTCCACCGGCCGGCGGACCATCCGCCCGCCCTGGGTGAAGCCGAGCCGAGCTCGCTGCCGGGCCCGCACCACCGAGGTAAAGGTGGCGGTGCGGTGGGCGGGGGCGGCGGCCACCGGAGCCACCGCCACCACCCGGGCCTCGGGACGCGGCGCCTCGCGGGCGCGGGAGTCCTGGGGCTCGATCATCAAGGCGATCCCGAGGCCGAGGGCCACCCCGGCCCCGAGCACCCGGCCCGCCCAGGTGCGCGGATGTCCTGAATCGGCCGACCGATCTATTTGGGATCCTAATGAATTGGTCGACCGGTCGATAATCTGGGCGGGGGAAGTGTCCGTGCTCATCTCGGTTCTCCTTGTCGGGTTCGGGCTCAGGCGGGGTTCGGGCGGGGGAGGACCCCCTCCATGAAGAGGTGCTCGACGTCGGCCAGGTACCGCTCCTCGATCTGGCGGAAGGCGTCGGGGTCGTTCGGCACGAGGGCCGGCTCGGCCGCACACCACTTGGACAAGATGTGGGTGTGCTGGAACCAGCCGGTGGTGAGGAGGATGAAGGTGGCCATGATCGAGGCCGGGTGGAGGTCCTGGCGGATGACGCCGGCCTGCTGGGCCGCCACGATGCGGGCGAGGCCCTCGCCGTTCACCTTGGTCTCGAGATCCGCGCAGACCTGGCTGTGCTCGAGGCGCATCCAGGTCATCATCCGAGCCACGTCTGGCCGCTCCTGCAGGTACCGGAACATGTGGCGGATGGTGAGCCGCAGTGCCTCCAAGTGGTCGACATCACTCCGGATGATCTCGAGGAGGCCGCCGAAGAAGCCCTCGAGGGCGCTCCGCTTCACCGCGTCCCACAGCTCCTCCTTGGAGCCGAAGTGGTGGTGGATCAGGCTCTTGGTGACCCCGGAGGCCTCGGCGATCTCCGACAGCGCCACCGCCGCGGGGCCCCGCTCGACGAAGATCCGCCGGGCCGCCTCGAGGATGGCGGCTCGGGTGCCTTCGGGATCATAGCGTCGCGCGTTCACCGCCCCCATCGGTATGGTAAATTGGCCGGCCAGTCAATTCATTCCCGGGTCCGTCTCTTTTCGCTCCGCCCGCCCCGAGCCGGGCCGTCAGCCGTGGGCGTAGGCGCGGTAGGCGAGCCAGAGGCCGCCCAGCACGACCAGGCCGAAGATGCCCAGGATGACCAGGCTGGCCCAGTTCCCCTCGGGGATCGCGACGCCGAAGGAGCGGTGCTCGGCCAGCAGGTCGGGGAGGGCGCCGCGCAGGGCCACGTCGTCTACCGCGTCGAGCGCCTCCTCGGGGGGCCGCTCGCCCCGGAGGGCGGCGAGGCCGGCCCGGGTGTAGTCGGCCTCGAGCTGAGTGCGGAGGGGGGCGCGCGCGGCGGCCAGGAGGTCGGCGGGTCGGTCGGACGTCAAGATCTCTTGCAGCGCGTCCGCGTACCAGGTCTCGACGTCGGCCGAGGCCCCGCTCGTCTGGATCTCGAGCTGGATCTGGCCCCCCGGCCCGCGCCGGTGGAAGTCGAGGGCAGGGGAGTAGGTGAGCCCGCGGTCCCGCCGCAGGTCTTGCAAGGCGCGTTGCTGGAGGTGCTGGAACACCAGGCGGTACATGAGCTCCTCGGCCTGGCTCGCCCGATACCAGTAGAAGCCGGACGCGAAGGCGCCGGGGGCGCCGGGGAGGGCGCGCGCACCGGGCTCGCGCCCCGTCGGCCCGGCGGCGGGGGTGAAGGGGCCGGGGGCGAAGCGGGCGAGGAGCGGAGCGAGGGCCTCTCGGGCCGCCGCGCAGTCCACCGCGCCGGCGAGGATCACCGCCACGTTCTCGCGCACGTAGTGGCGCCGGTGGAAGCTCCGGATCTGATCGGCGCTCAGGGACCGCACCGAGTCCGCGCTCCCGCCGGGGGCGCGGGCGAGGTTGGTGCCGGCGAAGAGCGGGTCGAGCTCCGGGCGCTCCGCCGTCATGCCGCGGCGCTCGAGCTCTCGGAGCACCACCTGGCGCTCCAACTCCAGCTCGCCCTCGGCGAGCACTGGCTCGAGGATCGCCGTCAACAGGGCCTGCGCCGCGCCCACCAGGTCGCCGCCGCTCACCTCGCGGTAGTAGGTGGTGTAGTCCCAGGACGTCGCGCCGTTGCTGTCGTCGAAGCCCAAGGGGCGAAAGACCAGGTGCTCGAGGAGGTGGGCCACCCCGCGCTCGGCCTCGCCCTCGTGTAGGGCGCCGGCGCCCACCACCACCTCGACCCGGGCCCGGCCCACCTTGCCTCGGAGGTTCTCCTGACAGGACACCGCGACGCCCTCGGTGGGCGAGAAGGTCGCCCCGACGGCGAGGAGTGTGAGGGCGGCGGCCGACACCCCCGCTTCATACCAGCCCCCTGTGCCCGGGGCACCCTCTCACGGCACTTGACCCACCCGTCCCGGGCGGCTTCCCTGCCGCCCGTGAAGCACCGCATCGAGACCCTCGCCATCCACGCCGGCTGCCCGGCCGAGAAGATCACCGGGGCCGTGAACGTCCCGATCTTCCAGACCTCCACCTACGCCCAGCACGGGCCGGGGGACCACACCGGCTTCGAATACTCCCGCACCCAGAACCCCACCCGGTTCGCGCTGCAGGACAACCTCGCCGCCCTCGAGAACGGCAAGCACGGCCTGTCCTTCGCGTCGGGCTGCGCGGCCACCGACACCGTGCTCCACTGCCTCTCGGCCGGCGATCACGTGGTGAGCGGCGACGACGTGTACGGCGGCACCTTCCGGCTCTTCGACAAGGTCCACACCCGCCACGGCCTCTCCTTCACCTACGTCCCCGCGGCGGACGTGGCGGCCTACGCCGCGGCCATCCGGCCCGAGACCAAGCTCATCTGGCTCGAGACCCCCACCAACCCGATGCTGACGGTGGCGGACATCGAGGCGATCTGCGCCATCGGCCGCGCGAAGGGTATCCCGGTGGTGGTCGACAACACCTTCGCCACCCCCTACCTGCAGCGCCCGCTGGACCTCGGCGCGACGATGGTCGTCCACTCGGTGACGAAGTACCTCGGCGGCCACTCCGACGTGGTGGGCGGCGCGATCATCACCAACGACGACGCGTGGCGGGAGCGCCTGGCCTTCGTGCAGAACTCGGCCGGCGCGGTGCCCGGGCCCTTCGACTGCTTCTTGACCCTGCGCGGCACCAAGACCCTGCACGTCCGCATGGACCGCCACTGCGACAACGCGGAGAAGGTGGTCGAGATGCTGGTCGGCCACGAGAAGGTCGAGAAGGTCATCTACCCCGGCCTCGAGAGCCACCCCCAGCACGCGATCGCGAAGAAGCAGATGCGGCGCTACGGCGGCATGATCTCCTTCGTGATCAAGGGGGGCATGGACGCCTCGCGGCGGTTCCTCCAGGGGATGGAGGTCTTCACCCTGGCCGAGTCCCTCGGCGGCGTGGAGTCCCTCATCGAGCACCCCGCGATCATGACCCACGCCTCCATCCCGAAGGAGATGCGTGAGGCGCGGGGCATCGATGACGGGCTGATCCGGATCTCGGTGGGGATCGAGAGCGTCGAGGATCTGAAGGACGACTTGCGGGCGGCCCTGGCTCGGGCCTGAGGCGAAGGCGGAGCGGGCTCGCCGCTCCGCCTCCTACGAAGCTACCGACAGACGCCAGCCTCGAGCACGTCCAGCGGGTGCTGGGGCTCCTCGACGGGCTCGTCCTCCGGGCCCACCAGGCACTGCCCGGCGTTCACGACCAGGGTCTTGTTGGCGACCCGCGACGCGATGGTGAGGCGCCCGGCGATGACCTGCAGCTGGCCGTCGTCCCGGACGTCCACCGTGGGGCTGCCGCTCGTGCCGTCCAGCTTCAGCTCCATGCGCTCGTTCACCATGAAGCTCGGGATCTCGAGGCCCTGCGCGACGAGGGCGCCGAGGCTGAGGTCCATCACCGCGTCGGCCGACGGGCTCACCGCGACGCGGGTCGCGCCCTCCACCGGGCTCACGGTCAGGCCGAAGGCGCCGCCCGACACCGCGCCGAGCTCGAAGGTGGCGAGGGCCTGGTTGTCGAGGCGGGCCTGGAGCGCGCCGTCCATGTGGATGTTCTCGAGCAGGATCTCTTGCGCCGCGCCGATGTGCAGGCGGGCCCCGGCGGCGGGGGTGGTCAGCTGCAGGGTGCCCTCCACCTCGGGGGCGGGCTCGGGCTCGCAGTTCGGATCATCGGGCGAGCACACCGGTGCGTCGTAGCCGACGAACATCGCGAGGGGGGCGGCGAGCTCGGCCCCACCGGAGGCCAGGGTCACGTCGAGGCGCGGGGTCGCGGGGTCGGCCTCGATGCTGATGAGCTGGGGCGCGGCGGCCATCGCGAGGTGGAGCGGCGCGCCGTCGAGGTCGGCCTCGATCAGCAGGGCGGAGCTGATGCCGAGGGTCATCCGGTAGGCGGCGGCGCCGAGCGCGGTGAGCTCCACCCGGATCCGGCCCTGCACGGTGGCCTGCTGGAGGGCGTCGATGAAGGCCTGGTTGTCCTCACCGAGGGTGGGGGCCAGGTCGAGGGCAATCGTCTTGGCAACCGCGAGGTCGAGCTCGGTGGCCAGGCGCGCGCGATGGAGCAGGAAGCTGGCCACGGCGCTGCGGGCCTCGCCCAGGGTCAGCCGGGCGTCGACGTCGCCCTCGGTGTAGGACTGCAGGACCAGGCGGGGCTGCAGGCGCCCCACCGCGTCGATGCACTCCGCGTCGGGGGTGCCGGACTCGTCGTTCGGGCAGAGCTCCTCACCGAAGCGCAAGGTGACCTGCGTGTCGCTCGATGACTCCACCCGGCTCGCGTTCAGGACCTCCGCCGCGATGGTGTCGGCGGCCTCGTTGGCGGCGACCACCGGGTCGACCTGCTCGGGGCACTCGCCCTCCACGCAGGGCTCGCTGTTGGTGCTCGTCCCCACCAGCTCGCCGAGGAGCGTGACGCCCTCGAAGGCCTCGCCGGTGTTGGCCACCCCGACGAGGTGGGTGCGGATGTTCTGGTTCGCGTCGGCCAGGATGCCCTCGATGGTGATCGCGCGGGGCTCGCTGGTCAGGTTGGTGGGCTCCGGGCCGGGGCACGCGATCAGGAACGTGCCGAGGCAGAGGGGCGCTATGGGGAGGAGTCGTCGCAGCATGACCGACCCCCTGAGCAAGGACGGTGCCAGCGCTCGAGGTGTGGGGTTTGGGCCCCGCCCCGACGCACGCCCGAGGCGCCCCGGCCGGCCAGGTGACACCGGTGTGGTGAAAGTGCGTCACCTGCGTCGGATTGGACGGCTCTCGGGGCATACACAAATTTGAGAATCGTTATCGTTCGCATTGCTCCTCACATTCTTCCGTGGACGATCACAAACGTCTCGAAGGCGCGCACTTTTGCTGTCTTCGATGAATGGGAGGAATAAGTGAAGAAGGTAGGTTACATCGCCGGCGCACTGACGCTCATGGTGGCTCACGCCGCCAGCGCAGTGCCGATGACTGCGGAACAGCGGCTCGGCAAGAAGCTCTATAGCGACGAGGATCTTTCCCTGAACCGCAACCAGTCCTGCGAGACCTGCCACGGCTTGAGCAGGGTTCGCCTGGGCCCGGGGAATCGGTTGCCCTCACCCGGGTTCGTGGACCCCGACAACGTGCAGAACGGCACCCCGGTGTCAGACGGCAGCGTACCCGGCCGCTTTGGTGGTTTGAACGCGCCCTCCGCGGGATATGCCGCGTTCAGCCCCCACTTCTTCTGGAACTCGGCCGAGGGGCTCTTCATGGGCGGCCAGTTCTGGAACGGGCGGGCGGCGAGCCTGGCCGAGCAGGCGAAGGGGCCGTTCCTGAACCCGGTCGAGATGGCGATGCCGAGCAAGTGGGCGGTGGTGACCCGCATCAAGGAGAAGGCCGCCTATGTGCAAGCCTTCCGGCAGGTCTATGGGATCGAGCTCAACTTCATCCCGCCGTTCCCTGGCGCCCCCGCCGCGGTGACGCCGCCGCCCGGCGTCCTCGCGGCGTACGACGCGATGGCCAAGGCGATCGGCGAGTTCGAGAAGTCGGGGGTCTTCAACCGCTTCGACTCGAAGTTCGACTTCGTGCTGGCCGGGATGGCCACCTTCACCCCGCAGGAGCAGCGGGGCCTCGACCTGTTCAACGGGGCCGCGCAGTGCAACCTCTGCCACCCCGCGGACCCGGGCATCGCCCCCGACGGGAGCGTGCTCCCGCCGATGTTCACCGACTTCAGCTACGACAACCTGGGGGTGGGGCGGAACGTGAACATCCCGGGCAACCCTGCGCCGGATCCGGGCCTCGCCGGCAACCCGACCGTGGCCGCCTACGGGCCGGGCACGGTGGCGGCCGAGCTCGGCAAGCACAAGGTGATGAGCCTCCGGAACCTGGCCCTCACCGGGCCGTACGCGCACAACGGCATCTTCCGGTCGCTCGACCAGATCGTGCGCTTCTACAACCGGCGTGATCTCGCGCTCGAGGGGCGCGACGGCATGTACACCTGCGCGGACAACAACGACCCGAACTTCGGGATCACGTGCTTCCCCGCGCCGGAGATCGCGGACAACGTGAACGGGGAGGAGCTGGGCGACCTGGGGCTCACCGACGCGGAGGAGCAGGACCTGATCGCGTTCCTGCTCACCCTCACCGACGGCTATCCGGAGTACGGCATGGACCCCGCGGTGCCCCCGGGCACCGAGTCGCCCTTCGCCAACACCCCGCTACCCCCCGCGCCCTGAGCCGCGGGCTCAGCGCGCCCCGCCGCCGTCGATCCAGTCCCCCACCGCCTGCTTGATCTCGCTCGCGCAGGTCGCGTCCAGGCCGCCGGGCGGCATCTCACCCGAGTCGAGCCGCAGGTAGATGTAGCTGCTCTCCTTGGTCGTATCGACGCGCTTGGTCACGGTGGCGGTGCCGTTCATCACCGCGTCCTCGGTGAGCTGCCGGTACACCTCGTCCGCCCCCAGGGTGAAGTTCAGGCCGCCGAAGGCCGCGGCGCCGTGGCAGGTCGCCTGGGCGCAGCCCTTGGGGGCGCTGGTGTCGGTGAGGACGGTGTCGTGGATGGACATGAAGGTGGCTTGCACACCCAGGTTGCAGCCGGTGTTGTTGTTGTTGTTGTTCGTGTTGTTGTTCTCGCCGTCGTCGTTACCGCAGGCGGCGAGGGTGAGCATGGACAGGGCGGCTACGGCCCACAGCACGTTCTTCATGATCGAGAGGCTCCTTCGAAGTGGATCGGCCTCGGGGGCCTGGAGTGGTCGCTAGGTCAACTCACCGCGCACCTGGAGGTCGCGCTGGGGGTGTGCGGCACCCGGGAGGGCGGTGAGGGAGGCTGGCATCGCCACCTCTCCTACTAGCATCGAGGCAGGAAATCTGGAGCGTGTTTGCGACGGAGGGGGTTCCCCTCCGTCGTTGGAACCCGAATGGGCGCGGGGCGTCAGCCCTCCTGGGCCTCGAGCCAGCGCTCGCAGTCCAGGGCGGCCATGCAGCCGGAGCCGGCGGCGGTGATCGCCTGGCGGTAGACCTTGTCCTGCACGTCGCCGCAGGCGAACACGCCCTCGACCGAGGTGTACGAGGAGCCGGCCTTCACCTTGATGTAGCCGGTCTCGTCGAGGTCGAGCTTGCCCTCGAACAGGGCGGTGGTGGGCTTGTGGCCGATCGCGACGAAGAAGCCGTCGCACTCCACCACCCGCTCCTCGCCGGTCTTGGTGTCCTTGATCTTCACGCCGGTGAGGCCGCCGTGGTCGCCGAATTTCTCGGGCTTCTTGCCGAGGGCCTCGATGACTGTGGCGTTCCAGATGAAGTCGATCTTCGGGTTCTTCAGCGCGCGGTCCGCCATCACCTTGCTCGCGCGGAGCTGGTCGCGGCGGTGCACGATGGTGACCTGGCGGGCGAAGCGGGTGAGGAAGCTGGCCTCCTCCATCGCGGTGTCGCCGCCGCCCATCACCACCACCTTCTTGTCGCGGAAGAACGCGCCGTCGCAGGTGGCGCAGGCGGAGACGCCGTAGCCCATGAGCTCACGCTCGCCCGGGATCTCGAGGAGCTTGGCCACCGCGCCGGTCGCCACGATGAGGCTGTCGGCGGTGTAAGCTGGCTTGCCCTCCACCTCGATGGCGAAGGGGCGCTTCGACATGTCGACGTTGGTCACGAAGCCGTGGATGATCTCGGTCCCGAAGCGCTCGGCCTGGGCCCGGAACTTGGCCATGAGGTCGGGCCCCATGATCCCCTCGGGGAAGCCGGGGAAGTTCTCGACGTCGGTGGTGATCATGAGCTGGCCGCCCGGCAGCACCGACTGGTTGCCGGGGATGAACCCGCCCTCGATCATGACCGGGCCCAGGTTGGCCCGGGCGGTGTAGAGCGCCGCGGTGTAGCCCGCGGGGCCGCTGCCGATGATGACGACCTTCTTGTGTTCCACGGCGCCGGAGGTAGCACCCGATCCGAACTGAATCAACGCGCTCAGGCGACCTCTGCCGCTACGTGTCTCAACCCGGCCAGGATGCGGGGGGCCAGGGGGAGGTACTCGTTCTCGAGGGTGTAGGGGAAGGGCGTATCGAACCCGGTGATCCGGAGGGGTTGGGCCTCGAGGTGGTAGAAGGCCCGCTCCATCACCATGCTGATGATCTCGGCCCCGAACCCGCACGTCTTGGGGGCCTCGTGGACCACCACGAACCGCCCGGTCTTCTTCACGCTCTCGGCCACGGTGTCGAGGTCGAAGGGCATGAGGGTCCGGGGGTCGATCAGCTCGCAGTCGATCCCGGCCTCCGCCGCCTGCTCGCACGCGAGCTTCGCCTCGTGCAGCATCGCTCCCCAGGCCACCACGGTGATGTCCTTGCCCTCGCGCACCACCTTGGCCTGGCCGAGGGGGATCTCGTAGTCCTCCTCCGGCACCTCGCCCTTGGCCGCGCGGTACACGCGCTTCGGCTCGAAGAACATCACCGGGTCCTCGTCGCGGATCGCCGACAGGAGCAGCCCCTTGGCGTCGTAGGGGTTCGAGGGGCACACCACCTTCAGGCCCGCGGTGTGGATGAAGTACGTCTCGGGCGACTGCGAGTGGTAGTGCCCACCCTTGATCCCGCCGCCGACCGGCGTGCGCACCACCATCGGCACGCTGTACTGCCCACCCGAGCGAAAGCGCATCTTCGCCGCCTCGCTCACGATCTGATCGAAGGCCGGCCAGATGAAGTCGCCGAACTGGATCTCGGCCACCGGCCGCATGCCGTACAGGGCCATGCCGATGGCGGTGCCCATGATGCCGCCCTCGGCGAGCGGGGTGTCGATCGAGCGCTCCGGCCCGAACTCCTCGTACAGCCCCTTGGTCGCCCGGAACACGCCGCCGAACTTGCCCACGTCCTCGCCGAGCACCACCACCCGGTCGTCGGCCCGCATGGCCACGCGGAGGGCGCTGTTCACCGCCTCGATCATGTTCATCACCGGCATGTCCGCGACTCCGTATCCCACCCACCTATCCCGATCAACCGGGTAGCGCGCCGCCCCCGGGACGCTACATGCTTGGGGTGCCCCGAGGAGGAGCCCGCCCTGAGCCCTGAACCCCTCACCGTCGAGATCGTGGACTCCGTGGGCGCGGTGCCCGCCGAGGCCTGGGACGCCCTCCTGGGCCCTCCGGACGAGGCGTCCCCGTTCCTGCAGCACCGCTTCCTGAGGGCCCTGGAGGAGGCCGGCACCCTCGGCCCGGACACCGGGTGGATCCCCCGCATCCCCCTCGTGAAGCGGGGCGACGTGCTGGTGGCCGCCGCCCCCGCCTACGTGAAGCTCCACAGCCAGGGCGAGTTCGTCTTCGACTTCTCCTGGGCCCACTTCGCCGAGCAGGCGGGCCTGCCCTACTACCCGAAGCTCCTGGTGGGGGTCCCCTTCACCCCGGTCACCGGCCGGCGCCTGCTGACGCGGGAGGGCGAGGACCGCCCCGCGCTCATGGCGGCGATGGGCGAGGTGTTCGAGGAGCTGTGCCGGGCGATGGACCTGTCGAGCGTGCACGTCAACTTCGCCTGCGAGGACGAGGTCGCGGCGTTGGTTTCGCAGGGCTACTTGCACAAGCTCGGGATCCAGTACCACTGGAGGCGGCACGGGGAGCGGAGCTTCGAGGAGTACCTCGGGCGCTTCAACAGCAAGCGCAGGAACCAGCTGCGGCGGGAGCGGCGGGGCTTCGCGGAGCAGGGGCTCAGCTTCTCGGTGCACCGGGGGGCGGAGCTGGACGACGCGGACGTGAAGACCGCGTTTCGGATCTACAAGACCACGGTCGACAAGTTCTACTGGGGGCGCCAGTACCTGAACCTGAAGGTCTTCCAGCTGTGGGCGGCGCGGATGGGCGACGCGATGGAGCTGGTGGCGGCGCGCGACGCGAACGGGGCGATCGTGGCGGGGGCGGTGAACTTCGCCTCTTCGCGGCGGTTGTTCGGCCGCTACTGGGGGACCTTCCAGGAGGTCCGGAACCTGCACTTCGAGGTCTGCTACTACCGGGGGATCGAGGAGGCGCTGGAGCGGGGGTTGGATGTGTTCGAGCCGGGGGCGGGCGGGGAGCACAAGCTGGTGCGGGGCTTCGAGCCGACGTTGATGCACAGCGCGCATCTGCTGGTGGACCAGCGGCTGCATGGGGCGATCGGGCGGCACCTGGAGGAGGAGCGGCGCCGGGTGCGGCAGGAGCAGATGTTGATGATGGAGAGCTTGGGGCAGCGCCGGGGGTGAGGGGGTGCGGTCAGGGGGTGTCGCCGTCGACTCGAAGACAGAGCTGCAGCGCGGTGATGCTGCTGTCGTTGATGCGGAACGCGTCCTCGACCCGACCGCACTCGACGAAGCCTCGCTTGGCGTACAGGCGTAGGGCGGGTTGATTGTCGGCGAAGACTCCGAGGTCGATCCAGTGGAGGGATGGCTCCGCTCGCGCCCAGGTGAGCGCCTCCTCCATCAAGCGGGTTCCCAGCCCCGCGCCTTGGAAGCGGCGCTCCACACCCATCCCCAGCGTCGCGCGGTGAAGCGCTGCTCTGTGGGTCGCGCCGCGCAGCTCGAGGTGCCCCATGAGGGCGCCGTCCACCCAGGCGCCCCACGCACGTCGCCAGCCTGGCGCCGACACCGGCTTGCTCCATCCATCCGTGCGCTCCGCGTGCAGCCTCTCCGCTGTTGGGCCCTCGTCGGCAGCGAAGAAGTGCGAGGGCGGGGTGCCGCCTTGACCGGACTCGCCGAACTGCCGGAGGCGATGGTCGACGTAGGTCGCCAGGTCCGGGAGCGTGAGCGGGGTGATGTTCGGCCTCTCCATGAGTTGCTGGCGACCTCCGGTGACCTCGTCGTGACTACCGCCCTTGGTTCCCGGCCGTCCAGGGCAAGCGGCGGGCTGCGATGGGCATCAGCCTTCATCGGTTCGCGACCCCGACCTCTTCTCCGAGAAGGTAGAGGAACGCCCCATGCGCTGCGATCAAGGCGTGTGCGGCGACCTGAAAGGGGAGCCAGTATAGATCGAACCGGATGGGTTTCGAGGTCCCGTCGGAGGGATGGAGCTCACTGTGCTGCCATCGAGGAGGTCCTCGAGACAGGGCAAATGGAGGAAGTGACGACCTGCTTTCCGAAGGGACGAGGATCGAAGAGCCGCCGTCCAAGGAACGTCGCTGGTCCGAAGGCGTACAATCCGGACTCTTCCCGTGCCTCTCGAATGGCTGCTTCTTCAGGTGGCTCCGCAGGGTGGATGGTTCCCGCCGGTACCTGGATTCCTGCGGCCGGATGGTCCGGTTGCTCGAACACGAGGACGCAATGCTGGTGGGTGAAATAGGCAAACGCCTTCTCCACCACCGTCATCGCATGGCGCACCCTACCTGGCCTCATGTCGCTCGGATCGCGCTGATACTAAGGGCGTGCAGTGCACGTTGCGCGGCTCTCCGCAGCTCGCGCTGGCCCGATTCCGCAGCGTCGATGACATTGCGCGCCGCTGCGCGAGCGTCCGACGGGCTGAACCCTGGAGGTGTCGATGTCTGGCCAAGCTCGGCGCGATCGCAGGCTGCCTTGAGCTGCGCCGCAGTCTGGACAAGCTCACCCCGGTCGAAGGCACTTGGCAACGGAGCAGACCGAACGCAGGCGAGGCAACTCGCAGCGAACTCCGCGGCGAATGCAGCGATCAGTGCTGCCTCGTACTGCGCCTGAACCTCGGGCTCCGGTAGACTCACATGCGCCTCCTTCGTTGGCACAACGCTGCATGAACCTGCACACGTCAGCCTTCATCGGCCTGTTGGGCCACCCACTCTCACCACCACATCACGCTTCCCCTCGTCTCGCCAGCTCTGCATACAGCCTCGGATAGCGTCGGCGAACGGCTTCGAGGTCGAGGACGTCGATTGGCCTTGGCGACGCTGTGGCGGGAGCGATAGTCGCGCATCCGAGAGCCCCAGCCGAGTGCGGAGCGCATCATACGCTCGTCCGTAGAAGCTCTCCCCAGTGAAGTCGAGCGTCCGGTCGTCCTCGAGAAGTGACTGCGCATCCATGTAGAGACGCCTGTAGACGTCTCGTCCGTAGGTCACCGCGCAGTCGCGGAAATCGATGAAGGAGTCATCCCCCATGCCGCCAGAGAGCAGCCACGAGACCTCCTTGATGTCCCGTCGGTCGAGAAGCGCACGAAAGAGCGAGAAGAAGGCCAAGAAGTCGATGACTTGGTCGTTTGGCAACCTCCCCAAAGCACGCAGGAATGACGTCAGGCGCCGGTCAATCGGCACATCCTTGGTCTGGTCGACGACGCCCCAGAACTCCAGTTCGGTCAATCGGGACTCCTCCTCTGGTCTCGCACCGTTCAGTGTGGCTCGCCTCATCCAGCCAATCGTTGGACGCGTGCTGCCGCCATTCATCGCGCGGGCGCCTCGTCCTGGCGTTGACCATGAGGTGGAGCCCGCCGAAGTTGTCGCCGCCCCGCCGGTGTCGACGGGCTCGGCATGATGTCCGCGCAACATCTGCACGAGTGACGTCCCGCCGCCAGGTCCGGGCCCCAGAACCCACGCCACTTTGACCTGGCACGCTGCTTGATTGCTACCGCCCCATGGTGGCACCGCGGCATGTGGTGAACTCTCCCCGTGGTGGTACCGCGGTGGCCACCAACCCTTCTCCCAGCCCGGTCAGCACTCCCTCGGAGGCCCTCCGCCCCGAGCCCCAGGCCACCCCGACCATCGCCGGCGGCCTCAGCCCCACCGCCCCGGTCGCGGCTGACCACACGCCGGCCGGCCGGAATCCCAACAGCGCCTTCTCGACCCTCTGTCGGCACCTGACTCGCGCCCCGGTGGCGGACGGCGCGACGAGCGGGGAGGTCCGCGTGCGCGAGGACGGCCTCCACGCGCGGGGTGATGCGCGGGGCCGGGTGGGGCTCGAGGCTCGGGCGCGGCGGGCCGCGCGGGGGGCGCTGGGTGAGGCGCAGGGGGAGCTCCAAGCCGACCTCGGCGCTCGGGGGCACGCGAACGGCCGGGCGCACGTTGGGGTGCGTGGGGCCAGCGCGGCCGGGCAGGCGGGGGCCGAGGTGCGGGGCCGGGTCCGGGGTCGGGCCGAGGCGCGGACGGCGCTGGGGGCGGCGGAGGCGGAGCTCCAGGCGGAGCTGGCCGCTCGGGGGCGCCTCGAGGGCGAGGCGATCGCCGACCTTCGCGGGGTGTCCGCCCGAGTCGAGGGCGAGGCCACCGCGCGGGCGGGGGCCGACGTCAGCGCGCACGCGCGGTCGATCGGGACCCGCGTGGGGGGTCAGGACGTGGACGTGCGGGTCACGGTGAAGGGCCGGGCCGAGGTGTCCGCCACCGCGCAGGGTGAGGCGAAAGCGGACCTGCGCTTCGCGGAGGGTGGGCCCAAGCTCGGCGTCGATCTCGGGGGTCAGGCTTTCGCGGGGGCCAAGGCCGAGGGGCAGGTCCAGGTGGGGCTCGGTGAGATCGCCAGCGTCACCGCGCACGGGGGCGCCTGGGCGGGCGCGGGGGCCGAGGGTCGCGCGCGCGTGCACTTCGACAAGGGCAAGCTGAAGGTGGGGGTGTCGGGCGGCGCGGCGGCCGAGGCGGGGGCGGGCGGCGGCGTGGAGGTCGAGGTGGACGTGGTGAAGGGCGCCTTCGTGGCGGCGGGGGCGGGGCTGAAGAGCCTGACCGCGCCGGTCCGCTTCGCGCTCAACCCCGCCGGCGTGCTCATGGACGCCTGCACTTCGGCCCGGATGGCGCTGAGCCTGGGTACCCAGCTCGCGACCATCCCCGGGCAGCTCTTGCAGGCCGCTGCAGGCTGACCTGCGCTGCCGCCGGGATTCGGCTTGCTCGTCCCCGGTCGAGGGCCGAGGATGGGCGAGTGACTTCCCGCAGATTCAGCGACGAAGGGGACGCTCTCCGTGTGAACCTGTCCGTGGACTCGGACCTGCGCCAAGCGCATGAGGTCAGCGCGAGGCCGGAGACCCGCGCGCAGCCGCAGGCGCACTGGCTCGAGGACGACACCGAGGCCATCGACGCCTACAACGCTCACGTGGCGCGGGATGGCGTCTTCAGCGACGACCTCCGCCAGTTCTGACCGGGTGACCGCCTACGTCGCCGGCTCACCCTGGCTGCGCTCGGCGTCGAGGCGCTTCTGGTAGCCCGACTGCAGGACGTCCACGATCACCAGGACCGCGATCGAGAAGTAGAAGGTGCTCTTGGCCATCGGCTCCACCGGGTGGCCGAACAGCTCGAGGTGGGCGACGTGGCCGCCCTCGCCGAGGAGCACCACGCCGACGATGAGGAGGATGAAGAGGCCGAGGACCTCGTACTTTCGGTTCTTCTTGAGGAAGGCGGAGACGTGGTCGGCCATGAACATCATCCCGAGGCCGGAGATCACGATGGCGGCGGCGAGCACCAGGAACACCTTGGTGATGGCGAGGGCCGAGAGGATCGAGTCGAAGCTGAAGACGAGGTTCATGAGCACGATCATGAAGATCACGTGGTTGGCGCTCCTCTGTTCTGACTTGCCCGCCTGACTCTCGAGGTCGTGCACCGAGAGCATGTGCGAGATCTCCTTCACCGCGGTGTACATGATGAACCCGCCGCCGCCGATGAACACGAGGGTGGCGAAGTTGAAGGCGCCCTCCGCGATGCCAGGTACGTGGATGCTGAAGAACGGGGCCTGCAGGCGCTCGATCAGGTGCACCATCACGAAGAGCAGGACGATGCGCAGCACGATGGCGACGAGGATGCCGATGCGGCGAACCCTCGCCTGCTGGTCGGGCGGGGCCTTGGCGGACTCCAGCGAGACGTAGAGCAGGTTGTCGAAGCCCAGGACCGCCTGCAGGAAGATCAGGACGCCCAGGTTGGCCAGGTTCTGGAGGTTGAACAGATCACTCATGGCTACGCCGCGGGCGCATTCCGCCCGAGAACCGGGCGGATTGGCAAGACCCTGCGCGTTGACTCGCGCGGGTGGGCAAGCCACGTTTCACCCGTGCGGTGGGCATGGGTGATGGTCCTGGCGCTGGCGGCGCCACGTCTGGCGGTGGCACAGGAGTCGTGCCGTCGCTTCGGGGAGCCCCGGGAGACCGGGGCGCTGCAGGCCGAGGCGCTGAAGGAGTCCAGCGGGTTGGCGGCCAGCTTCACGCAGGCCGGGGTGTACTTCACCCACAACGACTCCGGGGATGGCCCGAGGCTGTTCGCGATCAACGCGGCGGGGCAGGCCCTGGCCGAGCTCGAGGTTGCGGGGGCCGAGCACGAGGACTGGGAAGACATCGCCATGGGGCCGTGCGCCGCCGGGTCGTGCCTGTTCATCGGGGACGTGGGTGACAACGGGCGGCGTCGCGCGCACGTGACGGTGTACCGGGTGCCCGAGCCCAAGGTCGGGGCGGGGAGCGAGACCCAGGCCGCGGTGCAACTCGACCTGCGCTATCCCGACGGGGCGCGCGACGTGGAGGCGCTCCTGGTGGACCCGCGCACCGGGGACCTGTTCCTGGTCGAGAAGACCGAAGCCAGCCAGGCGCGGGTGGTGGTGCTGCGGGGGGCGGGCCGCGCGGTGGCGGGGGACCACGCGCTGACGGCCCTCGGCACGGTGGAGGCCACGCCGCTCGTCACCGGGGGCGACTTCGAGCCGCTCGGGGCGCAAGCCGTCCTGCGCGACTACGGGAGCGAGGCCCTGCGCTACGCGGTCACCCGCGACGCGGCGGGGCAGGTGACGGGCTTCGTGCTCCTCGATCACCCGTCGGTGGGGCTGCTGGGTGAGGCGATCGCGTACCGGGCCGACGGCCTGGCCCTGTTGACCACCCGCGAGGGGGTGGGGACCACGGTCGAGGAGACCCCCTGCCTCGAGCCCGATGGCCGGCAGGCCGGCGCGGCGGTGGGGCCGCTGGCCGAGGTCGCGACCTCCGCGCCCGAGCGCAGGTCCGGCGGGTGTCGGGGCGGCGCGGCCCTGGCGCCGCTCCTGCTCCTGCTCGGGGGACGGCGCCGTCGATGGCTGTTCGGCGCGGCGCGATATGAGGCCCCGCGGAGGTGGGGGGCGTGGCTCCGACGGCGGGCACCATGGCTTGCCCTGGCGGTGCTCCTCCCCGCCGCCCCCGCCCGTGCGGCCGAGCACCACGTCTACGCGGCGCTGGCGGGGGAGGTGTGGCCTACCCCGGCCGGCGGCCACGGGGTGGCGCTCCTGACCTGGCGTGCCCTGCAGGCCCCGGGCGGCGGGACCTTCGAGCTCACCCTCAACACGGACACCCTGGCGGTGACCTACCGCGACCTGTGCGCCGGCCGCCTGTGCTTCGGGGCGGAGCTGAAGGGTGAGGCCCTGATCGCGGGCCTGTTGCCCGACTACTTCGCGCGCGGCCAAAAGGTGGCCGCGGGTGGGTTCAACGCAAGCTACGTTGCGGGGGCGGCCTTCGGCGAGCTCCGTCTCGCGCCGGCCTACCTGCGCTACACGGCCACGGTGCGCAAGTGGTTCTTCAAGACGGCCGAGGCGGACTTCGTGCTCCCCCAGGAGTCGGTGGTGGTGGAGCAGGAGCTCGCCGCGACCTACTGGGCCTTCACCGCCGACCCCTCGCTCTACGAGCCGCACCGGCTCTCGTGGCGCACCGAGGGGCTCGGGGTGGGGGTGCGGCTGGGGGTGGACGCGCGCCTCTCACACGATCCGTGGGGCCTCGGGCTCGAGAACGACCCCGCGCAGGTCATCTTGCGGGTGCGTCAGTGGGCGCGCTACGGGGTGCGCCTGGCCGATCGCCTGCGGTGGCAGGTCGAGGAGCGCTTCGCGTGGGGGCGCGGCGAGGACGACCTCACCCGGGACCGGGTGGGCGGCATGAACCCGTACGTGACCCCGCTCGGCGGGGTGCCGTGGGCCGCGTTCGTGCTCGGGGACTACGTGGCCGGCCGCACCTCGCTCCACGTGCGGGTCTACGACGAGATCGAAGCCGGGGCCTTCTTCGACGCCCTGGCCGCGCCGAACCTCGAGCGCGACGGGAGCCGCCGGGTGGGCGGCGCCATCGGCACCGGGGGCTTCGTGGACATGCGCTGGGGGGCCTGGCAGGCCGATCTGTGGGTGGGGTGGGCGCCGGGCCTGTCGTGGTCCGTGCACCGGAGCCACGTGGCAGGCTGGCTTGCGCTAGGCTACCGCTTCATCTGACCTCGGCCAGGGTGCGGCCCGACACGGTCCGCCGCTCCTTCTCGAACTTGCTGCCCCACTCCGCCTCGACCAGGAGGATGGCCTCCTCCGTCGAGGAGAGGCCGCCCGAGATCACCTTGTAGGCGTGGCCGCGGTAGTTCACGAGCTTCCCGTTCCGATAGGGGAAGCGGTAGGTCTCGTTGGACTCACCCGCCACCTTGGGCAGGTGCTGAAAGGGCAAGCTGCCTTCCTCTTCGAAGCTCACCAGGAGCTGGTCGCCCTTCACCCCGACCACCAGGCCCGGGGTGCCGGCGGGGAACTCCACGCTCTCGACCAGCTCGCCGTCCACCGTGCGGTACACGTGGTCGCGGGTCACGAGGTGCTCGCTCGTGTCGACGGTGCGCCGCAGGATCACGTCCTCGGAGAGGTAGAACTGGAGCTTCTTGAGCTCGGGGCTGTCGAGGCGGCCGGGCTCCCGGAAGCTGTGGAGGAAGGCCACGCGCTGGGTGGTGCAGCCTGCGGCGCCGGCGGCGAGCAGGCCTACGAGGGCGAGGAGAGAGATCGTACGTGCCATCGCTGTAAGTCCGTGTCGGGAGATTGGCGCCCCTTGTCGCCACTCGCAAGAAACTGGCATGGATGGTGGGCATGAGCCGGCCCGCCGCGCCCACCGACCCCGCGCCGCGCTTCGTGGAGCTCGCGGGAGGCCCCGCCGCGTATACCGAGGAGGGGCAGGGGCCCCCCATCGTGGCGATCCACGGTCTGCCGGGGTCGACGCGCGACTTTCGGTGGCTGGGACCGGCCCTCGCCCCCCACTTTCGCTTCATCCGGGTGGACCTGCCGGGCTTCGGCGCCACCCCGTGGCGCACCCACCCCGCCTACGCGCCCGAGGACCGGGCCGCCTTCGTGCTGGACCTCGTGGACGCGCTCGGCCTCGAGCGGCCGGCCCTGCTCGGCCACTCCATGGGCGGCGTGGTGGGCACCGCGGCCCTCCACCGTCGCCCCGAGGGGTTCTCGGCCTTGGTGCTCGTGGCCTCCCCGGGGCTGGTGGTGCACCGAGCCCTCCGCCGGTTCCCCGGTCGGACGCTGTCGGGCTGGTTCGCCCACCCCACGCGCTCGAAGCTCACCATGCCCGCGCTGCGCAGGACGTTTCGGGTGGCGGGCTTTCGGGGCCCCTACCCGGACGAGGCGCTCCTGCACACCGTGCACGGGGCGGCCGCGGTGGACATGGCCGCCCACGCCCGGCGCCTGCGCGCGCTCCGGGCGCCCACCGCGGTGGTGTGGTGCGACGACGACCCGCTGATCGAGCCCGAGATCCCCGCCGCGCTCGACGCGCTGCTGCCGACCGGACCTCGCCTGCACTTCGCGGACGGGGGCCACAACCCACAGAAGCACTACGCGCTGGAGCTGGCCGCGGCGCTGGCCGCCTGGCCCGCGCTCAGAGGCTGACCACCGCCTCGACCCGCGCCCCCGCGAGCGGGAGCTCGGGGCCGCTCTTGCCGTTGGACTTGCGCCGCCGGGGCTCGGCCGAGGCCTTGCGCCGGACCCGCTCCGGCGCCTCACTCGGGATCTGGGCCACGTGCTCGGCCAGATCCGGGTCACCCTCGGCGAATATGCGGGCGTAGGCGTGGGCGCGCTCCGCCTGCTGGCCCAGCTGCTTGATCGCCTCGTCGAGCGCGCCCTGGGCCGAGCCGAGGGCGGCCCGCGCCGCGTCGACCGCCTGCCGCGCCTGGACCACCTGATCGACCAGGGCCTCGAGCTGAGCGTTGTCGACGTCGGGGAACCGGACGCCCGCGAAGGGCCCCCGGAACAACTCCACCACCGCGCGGACGGGCGTGCTCACCTCGGCGGGGATCTGAACACGTGTATCACGAGAACTCATGTTCAGTGTTCTATCGGAGCTGGGGCGGGGACGCAAGAGGGGAGGGGCGCCCGGTGCTCCGGACGCCCCTCGGGATGAAGTGTCAGGCCTTGCCGCCGCCGCGGTCGTGGCCGCGTTGCCCGCGCTCGCCGGCCTTCTTGCCCTTGCCGTTCTGGGCGTGCGCCTTCCCATGCTTGCCCTTGCCACGACGCGCCTTGTCACCGTGGCCCTTGCCGCGCTGCGCCATCTTGCCCTTCTCGCAAGCCATCTTGCCGTGCTCGCCGTGCTCCCTCTTGGCCTTGTCGGCCTTGGTGCCCGGCTTGTGGGCGAGGGCACCCTCGAGGCGCAGGGCCTGGTGCTGCTTCATCTGCAGCTGAGGCCGAGCCGCGGTGAGGGGGCTCGCCGGCCGAACCGTCGGCCGCGCCTCCGGGGCCGCCTGGGCCATGCCGGCCACGCCCACTCCACCGAGAACCATCGCCGCGCTGAGAGCCAAAGTCGTGATCCGCATCGTGTTGCCTCCTTGTTGGTGCCCGCATTCGCGAGTCATCCAGAGCGACGCAGGCCGGGCGGGCGGCATTCAAACGCGGTCGTGCTCTTCGAGATCGTCGATAACTAGAATCAGCCGGGTAGATTGCGCCAGTTTGGGGCCCCGCTTGTGCGCTTCTCTGTGCGCTGGCATCCATGCAGAGGGCATGTGAGGGGGGAAACAATTGAGGCGAGCACTATTGGCCGGTGTGGTGGTGGTGTTCGGTTGTGGGGAGCACACCCAGCCGACGATGGAGCCGACGAAGCCGTACGTCCCCGGCGACATCGAGGTGGCCCTCGCCAACCCCCTGCACCGCAAGCACCTGAAGGAGGTCGAGCCCCCGGCCTCGTGCACGGACTGCCACCGCATCGGAGACAAGGACACCAACCCACCGATCGCCGACCGCTGCGTGCGCTGCCACGAGCAGCACCGCCCGGCGCTCCACGCAGCGATCGAGGTCAAGGAGGGGCGTGAGTGCCTCGTCTGCCACACCTTCGATCCCGACGCGAAGGTGCGGCCGGGCTGCGCGGACTGCCACACCGGGCCTGGCCTGGCGGAGTGGTCGGCCGCGCCCAAGATCGTCATCCACGGCAAGGAAGATTGCGAGCAGTGCCACAAGGTCCACGGTCCCCAGCCTCCGCCGGTGCGCCCGTGCCTCGAGTGTCACGAGCAGATGGGGGTGCTGCACAACGACGGCACCCCCACCGATCACCAGGCCTGCCTCTCGTGCCACGGGCCGCATGAGAAGGCGGCGCGGGCTCGAGGGCGCTGCACCGACTGTCACGACGATCGCCAGGCCCGAGAGCCCACGCTCGACGCGGGGACGGACGCGGGTGCGGTGTCACGCATCTTGCGTACGCCGGCCGCGAAGACGGTCCCGAAGACGGCGATCTTCCATGGCCACGACGCCTGTCTGAAGTGCCACACGCCGCACCCCACGCTGTCGAAGAGCGGCGCGCGGGTGAAGTCCTGCGAGTCCTGCCACACCGACACCCACGCGTTCGGAGCGGACAAGGTCCCGGAGCACGACAAGTGCAGGAGCTGCCACGTCCCGCACAACGTGCGGACCTCGCCGCTGACCGCCTGCGCGCGCTGCCACGATGGGGTGGAGCCCGAGCACCCCGTGCCCGACTACGGCGGGACCTGCGTGGGCTGTCACCCCGGCCACCCCGACGCGACCCACCAACAGCGGACCCAGGCCTGCTCGTCGTGCCACGACAAGGCCAAGAGCGACACCGCATGGCACGCTGGCAATACGGCTTGCACGACGTGCCACGCGCCGCACGCCTTCGACCTGAAGGGCTCCGGCCCCGCTCTGTGCAAGGGCTGTCACGTCGCCCAGCCCGGGGGGCCGGAGCCGGCCTCGAAGAAGCGGGTCGCGCCCAACGGGGGCCACGGCAACTGCGTCGCCTGCCACGAGCAGGGGCCGCACGCGCCGAGCGCGGCCACCAGCAGCTGCGCGAGCACCGGCTGCCACGAGATCCAGGCCGAGACCGCGCCCAAGGGCCACTCGGAGTGCAAGGACTGCCACCTCCCGCACGAAGGGAAGGTCAAGGCGACCTGCGTCAGCTGCCACCCCGATCGCGGCAAGGGGAGCCACGCGGAGCCCAGCAAGGACTGCCGCCAGTGTCATCGGCCCCACGGACCGGAGGGCCCGGAGGCGGTCAAGGACTGCCGGACCTGCCACACCGAGATCGGCCCGGCGATGCACCAGCACCCGAAGCACCAGCGCTGTCAGGACTGCCACGGCTACCACGGTCAGGCCCGCCAGAGCGGGAGCCGCCGCGGCTGTACCTCAACCTGCCACCTCGACATGTCCAAGCACGAACCCGAAGCCGTGAACTGCATCGGCTGCCACCCCTTCGTGCAGTGAGGTCCTCATGAGTGATCAAAACCCAGCACGTCGCGCTCCAAGCCTGCTGATCAGCGCGGGGTGGTTCGTCATCGTCGCCAGCTTCGCGTTCGGCTGCATGTTGGTGGTGGCGGAGTTCGTCTTCTTCGCCGACAACCCATACTTCTCGCTCGTGACCTACACCCTGCCGCCGGGGCTGATGGGCTTCGGTGGGCTCCTGCTCACCCTGGGCCTCTATCGGCGCTGGAAGCGCCGACGCGACAAGCATGAGGCCAAGCCGCTCCCGGTGCTCGATCTGAACGCCCGCGCGTGCACGTGCTCCTGGTGGGCTCGGGCGTGGGGATCGTGCTGTTCATGGGGGTCTCCGGGCTCGCGACGTACCGGGGCTATCACTTCACGGAGTCCACCGAGTTCTGCGGCACCGTCTGCCACACCGTCATGGAGCCGGAGTACGTGGCGCACTCGCGCTCGCCCCACAGCCGGGTGGAGTGCGTGGCGTGCCACATCGGCCCGGGCGCGGACTGGTACGTGCGCTCCAAGCTGGACGGCCTCCGGCAGGTCTACCGGGTCGCGACCCACACCTACACGCTCCCGATCCAGACGCCGCTCCACAACCTGCGCCCGGCCCGGGACACCTGCGAGAAGTGCCACTGGCCGGCGAAGTTCGAGGGTCCACCGAGCGCATCCTGTGGCGCTATTGGTTCGACAAGGGGAGCACGCCGTCGCGCTATCACATGCTCCTGAAGGTCGGCGGCGTGAACCAGGCGAGCGGCCGGCCGGAGGGCATCCACTGGCACAGCAACTCCAGCGACCAGGTCTACTACTGGGCGCGGGACGAGGACCGCGAGGACATCCCGTGGGTAGACGTGGTGCACGCGGACGGCACCCACACCATCTACAAGGATGAGTCCATCCAGACCGCGCCTCCGAAGGAGGAGTTGCGCCTGATGGACTGCATGGACTGCCACAACCGGCCCGCGCACATCTTCCGGTCGCCCAACGATCTGGTGGACGCCGCGCTGTCGAAGGAGAAGCTGGATCGCACGATCCCCTACGTGAAGCGGAACGCGGTGGAGATCCTCAGCATGACCTTCAAGTCCAAGGAGGAGGCGAGGGCCGCGATCGTCGCCGAGGTGGGGCGCCGCTACGCCAAGGGCCTGCCCGAGGACCGTCGCGGCAAGCTGGTCGAGGACATCTACGCCATCTACGACGTCAACAACTTCCCGCTCCAGGGCGTGCACTGGCGCACCTACCCCAGCCACCTGGGGCACAAGACCTCGCCCGGCTGCTACCGGTGTCACGACGGGCGGCACAGGGAGGAGGCCGGCAAGGCGATCTCACACCAGTGCGCCAACTGCCACGACTTCATCTACCAGGCCCACGGCGATGCCGCGTACGGACCCGTGACGTACGAGACGCGACCCTTCGAGCACCCGGGTGAGGACACCAGCGACTACGAGACCCAGCTCTGCAGCGACTGCCACAACGAGAAGGTGGGCTGGTACCCCGGCCACGTCGACGGCAAGCGCGACCCCAACGCGCGCCCGAAGGAGCCGGAGCCCGAGGCGGCGCCTGAGCCGGAGGCGGCCCCGGAGCCCGCGCCGGAGTAGGGGCTCATCGGTTGGACGCCGCGATGGTCGAGTAGATCGTCCAGAGCACCGCGAGCAGTAGGAACGAGGTCACCGCGATCAGCTTCCCGCGACTGACGCCCACGGCCGTCGACCTGGTGGGGATCATCGCGGCCAGCCAGGCTCGGAGCCGGGCCTCCTCGGCCTCGGACAGGTCCCGGCGGGGGATGATGAGATTCACGCCCTTCCGCGGCCGCACCATGATGGCGTGGGCGTTCTCGAAGTACGTCGACAGCTGGGCCCACGGGTGGGTCGCCTTTCGGACCGTGGCGTCCATGCTGATGCCGGTGGGCCCGACGTCGAGCTGCACCTGCATCGTGGAGCCCAGCGGGCCGAGGCCCCGAAGGGTGCGCGCCAGCTGGAACGACGTGATGAAGGCTGCAATCAAGAGCGCTGGCCCCACGGTGTAGTTACCTCGCATGGTGAAGACCACGCCGCCCGCAGCCACGACCAGCACGGCCCACCCCCCATGCACGAACTGCTCTCGGATCGACATCACCTTGAGCGGGAATCGGAGCGTCAGGGGCTCGAGCCCGGGGGGCGGAGTAACCGCCGGCGTGGTGTCGACCTCGGGCGTCGCGAAGGGGTTCTTGCTCATGACGTGGTCCTCAATGGCAGAGCGACCCGTCGCAGGCAAGGCGCGGTCAGCGGGGGACCCGAGTACGGGTTGGGCCGACGCTCACTCGAGCGTTCGCCGCCACGCCTCGACCGCGGTCGCGAGCCCGTCCGCGTCGCCGACCCCGCCGTAGCGCAGCGCCGCGTAGGCGAGCACGAGGCGCCGCGGCTCGGGGCCGAGGGCGGCGGCGCGCTCGGCCAGGGCCTCGAGCGGCTCGTCGGGGCGCCGCGTGATGCCCCGGGCGGCGAGCCCTGCGCTCAGCGCTTCGAAGCAGGCGAGCGGATCCGAGTACCGCAACTCAACCTGCACCTGCGGTCGTCGGCGTCGCAGCAGGGTGGCCAACTCCCGGCGGAACAGCCACGCGAGCAGGGCGAGGGCGACCAGCCCGAGGTCGAGCACCGAGCGCTCGAGGACGAAGGCCTTGGCGGCGGCGAAGGCGGCCCCCGCCGCGTCCCACAGGGCCGAGAGGCCGGTGGCGCGCCGGGCCATCATCGCGAGGGCGGCGGGCGGGGTCGGGTCGAAGGTCTCCCACGCGTCGTCGACATAGGCCTCGACCCAGGCGTGCGCGTTCCGGCCTCGCACCACCCAGTGCTCGGTCCACTCGTTCCGCTCGGTGACCCGGAAGCCTGCCGCGACCCGGGCCGGGATCCCGAGGGCGCGGGCGAGGAGCGCAAACGAGCTTGCAAAGAGCTCGCAGTGCCCCTCCTTGTGGGTGGTGAGGAAGTCGAGCACGGATCCACGCCGGGGGTGGCGTCGTGCTCCAGGCTGTAGCGGTAGCCGTCACCCAGGTGGGCGGCCAGCGCCTCGAGCTGGCCGCGGCCCGGGGTCGCGCTCGTGGTCCAGGCGTGGGCGAGGGCGGTGAGGTCGTCGACGATGTCCTCGGGGACGCGGAGATCGTCTTCGGAGGGCAGGGCCACCGGCGGGCGCTCACTGGCGGCGGGGGTGAAGGCCACCCAGTCCCAGGGGGCGTCCTCGGGCGCGGTGAGCACCCCGAAGGCGTCCACCCGCGCGCTCCCGTCGGGGAGGTGGACGTCGCCGGCGACGAGGGGGACGAAGATCCGGTCCTCACGCATCACGCGCTCCACGCGGGCCGCAGGTGGGGTTGCGGGCTGCGCGCGCGGGAACCGCTCGATCGGCCGCGGGGAGCCGAGGGCCTCCGCCCAGATGCCGCCGCGGTAGTGCTGGTAGACCACGCCCCGGAGGTGGTCCACGTGGGGCCCGTAGACCCGTAGGACGGTCTCGTCGGAGAGCATGAGCCCCTTGAGCTCGCCCAGCTGGATGGTGCGCCCGAAGCCGCTCTGGGCGCCGCCGAGCCGGCCGCCGAAGTAGTCGACCGCCGCCGCCTCGACCCGGGCATGCAGGGGCGGGATCCCCACCGCGAAGCCGGTGGTGAGGGTGGCGGCGAGGGCCACGGTGGCCGCGGTGAAGGCCAGGTTGCGCCGGTCCATCCGCAAAAGGCTCGGGCGCCCGGGATCGAGCAGGCGCAGGGTGAGGAACGCGAGCATCAGGTAGGGCAGGACGAAGAGCGGGAACGCGCTCCTGGGGCCGAGGGCGGCGAGGGCGGTGGCGGCGACCAGGGTCGCGGCGGCGGTGATCCGGCCGGGGTCTCCTCGGTGGTGGCCGAGCCAGAGCCGGAACACCGCGATCGCGAGGGCGCCGAGGAGCACGAAGGGGGGCAGGAGGCGCAAGGCGACCTGCGCGGGCGGGCCGGTGAGGTTCCGGGCCACCCACACGAAGGCCAGGCCGCCGAGGAGGACGGAGAGCGCGAGGTGGGTGGAGGCGGGCAGGGCCAGCCGCGCCGGGACCACCGCGAGGGTGGCGAGGGCGAGGCAGAGGACGGTGTGCTCCGACACCGCGGCGGCGTAGAGCGCGGTGCCCGCGACGAGCAGGCGCAGGCTCCAGGAGCCGAGGCTCCCGCCGAGCTCGCGCCCCGAGGTCATAGCGTCAACGCCTCCTGCCGCTCTACCGGGCCGACCGGGAGGAGGACGGTGTCGGGGGCGAGCATGCGCTGCTCGCCCGCGTCCATGATCAACGTGCGGACCCCCACCCCCTGGGCCCGCACCCGCTGGGCGAAGGCGAGGCGCTCCGGGTCGTCGCCGAGGCTGATGAACACCACCGCGGACAGGCGCTCGAGGTGCTCGGCGAGGGTGGACAGGAGCCGGGGCCCCTCGAAGGTGCCGCCCGGCCGCACCACCGCCAACAGGTCGAGGGCCTGCTCCACGAAGCCCAGGTTGCGGCCCACCGTCATCCGGTGGAGGTCGTCGCCCACCACCAGGAGGTCCACCAGGGCCTCGGTGCGGGCGAGGTGGGTGATGACCCCTGCGGCAAGTTGGATTGCGGCCTCGAGGTGGCGCCGGGAGGCGGCGCCGACGTCGGTGTCCAGCACCACGCCGAAGCGGGTGAAGTACTCCTCCTGGTACTCGCGCACCACCGGCACCCCTCGGCGGGCCCAGGCCCGCGGGCAGAGGTCTCGGACCGGGTCGCCCGGGCGGTAGGGGCGCAGGCCCGCCAGCTCGCGCGCCTCGCCGGTCTGCGAAGCCAGCGCCACTCCGCCGGGCTGGTAGCGCAGGCTCATCGGCACGTCGAGGCGCTCCACTCGGGCCGGCCGCGGCACCACGAGGAACCGGATCCCCGGGGTCCGCTCGGTGGGGCCAACAGAGAGGCCGAGGGGCACCACCCGGACGAGGTGGAAGGGGTCGAGGTGGTGCTCGCCCCGCTCGATGAAGCGCAACTTCACCTGCATCGTGGCCCGGCCGCCCGCGCGAAGGACGGGGAGGCCGGGGGCGGGGGCGGTGTACTTGCCGTCCCAGGGCAAGAGCGGCCCGTCGACGCGGATCGAGGTGAGGTCGCGCGGGCCGGCGTTCTCGAGGTGCAAGCTGACCGTCATCTCCTCCCCCACCGCCACCCGGTCGGGGTGCTCCACCGTCACCGCGGTGCGGCCGAGGCGGAACAGGGGGCGAAGGAGCAGGGAGGCGACCAGCGCAGCGGTGAGGCCGCTCCACAGCAGGTAGATCTGGGTCGCGCGGACCTCGACCCCCGCCGCGCTGAACAGGAGCCAGAACGCCATCAGCACCCGGCCCTCGGCCGACAGCGCGAGGTAGGTCCGGGCGAGGGGGCGGCCGAGCGCGCCGAGGAGGCCGCGTCGGTAGCGGTCGCGCCCGGTCTTGGTGGAGGGGATGAGGATGTGGTTGAGCCGGGCCAGGGTGACCCGGGCGTCCTCGCGGGCCGCGGCCCGCGCCCTCACGCCGGGACCTCCACCCCCGCGAGCACCGCCTCCACCAGCTGGCGCGCGCTCTGCCCGCCGTAGCGGGCCTGGTGGCTGAGCCGGAGCCGGTGCGCGAGCACCGGGACCGCGAGGGCCTGCACGTCCTGGGGCGAGACCCAGGCGCGCCCCTCGAGGAGGGCCCGGGCCTGGCTGGCCCGGAACAGGGCGAGGGCGCCGCGGGGGCTCACCCCCTGCTCGAGGTCCCGGTGGTCGCGGGTCGCGCGCACCACCCGCAGCAGGTACAGGCCCACGTCCTCGCGCACCGTCACCGCGCGGGTGGCCTCTTGCAGGGCGCGCACCTGGGCCGCGTCGGCCACCGCGGGCACCGCGTCGAGGGGGTCGACGGTGCGGCGATCGAAGAGCACCTCGAGCTCCTCGCGCTCATCCGGGTAGCCCATCGAGACGCGGACCCGGAAGCGGTCCAGCTGGGCCTCGGGGAGGGGGTAGGTGCCCTGGAACTCGGTGGGGTTCTGGGTGGCGATGACGAAGAACGGAGCGGGGAGGGGGCGGGTGGTGCCGTCGAGGGTCACCTGCTTCTCGCTCATCGCCTCGAGCAAGGCGGATTGCGTTCGGGGGGAGGCGCGGTTGATCTCGTCCGCGAGCAGGATCTGGGTGAAGATCGGCCCCGGCCGGAAGTCGAAGCTGCCGTCCCGGGGGTCGAGCACGCTGGAGCCCAGGATGTCGGCGGGGAGGAGGTCAGGGGTGAACTGCACCCGGTGGAACTCCATCGCGAGGGCTTTCGCGAGGGCCTTCGCGAGGGTGGTCTTCCCCACCCCGGGCACGTCCTCCACCAGGACGTGCCCGTCGCTCAGGATGCCGACGAGCATCAGCTCGATGGCCTCGGACTTGCCCCGGATCACCTTGCCCAGGGCGGCCCGCAGGGGGGCCAGGATCGCTTGGGGGTCGGAGGAGGTGGTCAACGCGCTGGAGGTTGCCATGGAACGGACCTGGCGACGAACCCCGCCGCCGCGGCCCTCCCACTACCTCCCGCGGGGTGTGTCTATTCCGCCCCACATGGCCATGCGTCGAACATCTCGATCATGAGTGTCTCGAGCGGGCCGAACCTTCAGGAAAAAGCGACCGGCGCTCCAGAGGGCCGAGGAGGCCGGGAAATCGGGTGCCCACGGTCAGGTTTCCGGCCCACGCCGCATACCGGGTCAAGGTGGATGTCCTCGCCCTCCTCCTGCTGGGTTCGCCCCTCGTCACGTCCGTCTCCTCGTTCGAGGTGAACGTCGCGCTCGGTGTCGCCTTCGAGCCGAACACGGTCGTGCTGAAGTCCAACCCCGGGTCTTCGCCGCAGCACCTCCAGGGCGAGGCTCGCGCTCGGGGCTGCGGCACGCCGCGGCGCCTGTCGCCAGGTCGCCCATACTTCGTCGCGCGCTGCTCGGGCGCGGTCGGGATGCATGACCTCATCGCGAGCTGGTCGAGCTCGCAGGCGATCGCCTGGGCGGAGCCGAACTACGCGGGCGTCCAGCACGCCACCCCCGACGACCTGGACGCGGAGCAGTGGTACCACCTCAACGAGGGGCAGATCGTCTATCCGAGCAACCAGACCTTCCGCCTCGAAGGGCTCCCGGACGCGGACATCGACACGGTGGAGGCCTGGGACCTGACGACCGGCGACCCATCGGTGGTCATCGCCATCGTCGACTCCGGGGTCGACGTCGAGCACCCCGAGCTCGTCGACCACATCTGGACCAACCCCGGCGAGGACTGCACGAACGGGATCGACGACGACGGCAACGGCTATGTCGACGACTGCCACGGCTGGGACACCGGAGACGACGACCCTGACGCGTCGGTGGTGGACATGGTCGACGCCCCCGAGTGCGGGCGCGCGCACGGCACCCAGGTCGCGGGCACGGCCAGCGCCACCGGCGACAACGGGATCGACGTCGTCGGCGTCGACTGGCATGCGCGCATCATGCCGCTCGCGGTCGCGACCACCTCCACGACGGGGTGCAGGGCCTATGACGCTGCCGCGGTCGAGGCTCTGCTGTACGCGATCGACAACGGCGCCGACGTCGTCAACATCTCGCTCGGGTACCCGGTGCGTCAGTCGATGTTGTGGCAGGAGGTCGCCCGGAGCGCGGACGCCGCTGGCGCCCTGATCGTCACGTCGGCTGGGAACCTGGGCCGCGAGGTCGACGACAACAGCGCCTATCCCCAGTCCCTCGAGTTCGAAAACCTGATCGTGGTCGGCAACACCACCAACCGCGACGAGCTGTGGTCGGGCGAGCTCAGCCCGAGCAGCTACGGCCCGCGCGTGGACATCGCGGCCCCGAACGTGGCCCACTGCAGGCCGTCATCCGCACCATCACGCCCTGAGCCCACACGGGCCCTCCGCCGCTCGCTCGGCACGTCCCAGTCGGCCCCGCTGGTGGCGGGCGCGTGGCCCTGGTGCGGGGCTTCGTGCCCGGAGCTGTCGCCTGCCGACACCAAGCGCGCCGTGCTCGAGGGGGCCTGACGTCCTGCCCGGCCTCGACTGCGCGGCGACCACCCGCTGCGTGGCTAGGGCGGCCGCCGGCTCAACGCCCACGGCGCGTTGCTCCGGGCCCTCGAGCTCCGCCGATCCAGGGCTCGACCTCGCGGTCCTCGAGGTGGGCGAGCCGGACTGCACCGGGGCGTTCGAGGTGGACTTCGAGGTGACGGCCACCGGCTCCGCTGGACTGCGTGGCCTGAGGGCTACGATGGCGCTTGGTCGACGACGCGGGCGGCTTCGCGCTCGATCGCGCGGTGACGTTGCTCGGCGGTCTGGCGCCGGGCGAGACGGTGCGGCGTCTACGATGAGCGCGACCCTGCGCCTCGTGGGCCCTGACTGGCTGCCAGGGCGCAACGCCCGTTGCGGCACGCATCACGCTCGATGACGAGCGCGGTCCGACGTGGGCCGTCGACACGGAGCTGACCGTGCTCTGCCCCGAGCCCGACCCGGTGGCGATGCCCGACGACGGCGCGGGGTGCGTGAAGTTCCACCTACGGCTCTGCGGTGAGCCCTACGAATCCCGCCCCACATGGCCACGCGTCGAACATCTCGATCATGAGTGTCTCGAGCGGGCCGAACCTTCAGGAAAAAGTGATCAACGCTCCAGCGGGGTCGGCACCCCGGCCGGGGGCAGGTTCTGTTCGGGCCGGGCCGCGCCGCGCTCGGCCGGGCCGGTCTGGTTGTAGCGCTCGCCCATCAGGCGCTTGGCCGCGACGCGGGTCTTCGAGGACAGGTAGCAGTTGGTGAAGTCCACGCTGATCTTGGGGTCGAAGTACGGGTTCTTGAGGCCGCCGATGCTCACGAGGGCGAGGGCCTGCTCGGCCACGCTCACCGGGCAGCCCGGCATGCGGATGACGTCCACCTTGCGGTTGCGCCACATGTTGAAGCCGACCTTCGCCATCTTCTCGAAGATGTCCTCGTGCTTGGCCTCGAGGGGCTCCTTCTGGCTGCGGTCGACGTAGCGGCTCTGGATCTGCACCGGCTTGCCCGCGATCGTGCCGTGGTACTCCGCGCAGTCGCCGATGAAGACCACCTTCTCGCCCGGCTTCGCGTCGATGGGGCGATCGATCCGGCCGAACGCGATGTGCACCGGGGGCATCTTCTCGTCGGTGGCCTTGTCGAAGACGCGCAGGATCTCGATCGCCTCCTCCATCGCGCCGGGGCAGCCGCCCCAGCAGTAGTCGACCTCGCCCCCGGGGGGCGGGCCGCCGTAGGCCCGGATGTTGGTGCCGGCGAAGTAGTCCTCGACCCGGATGAGGCCGGTGCGGAACCCCTCCGCCTTCTGCTGCGCGCCCTCCAGGGTCACGTCGCCGTCGAGGTCGATGTCGTCCATCCCCACCGGGCCGAAGCCGCGCTCGTGGGCGAGGCGGATGTGCTCCACCTCCATCGGGTCGAGGCCGATGATGCGGCAGCACATCGCGTCCACCGCGACCTGGTTGTCACCCATGATCACGAGGCCGAGGTCGAAGGGGAGCGGGGTGAGCATGCGCCCCTCGCCCGCGGTGATCGCGTCGAGGGCGATGAACTGGGGCTGGGTGATGTACTGGAGGTCGGCGACCTTCTGGTCGAGCTTGTGGTCGTGGTCGATGAGGCGGTGCCTGTCGTCCTGGATCCCGATGTAGTTCTTCATCGAGAAGGTCACCGTGGTCCACGGGTGGGCCTTGAACTTGGGGATGTTGACGAAGAAGTCCGCCATCGCCACCGGGGCCGGGGTGTAGAAGACGTCCCTGAGCCGCCCCGGGTGGTAGAGCGGGATCGCCACCTGGGGGACCTCCTCGAACGGGTACAGGCGCGCCCCGGTGCGCTTGGCCACCGGGTGGTAGCCCGCGTTCTTGAACGCGTATCGCGTCGGGACGGTGATCCCGCAGCGCTCCCCCACCGCCAGCTCGGTCATGCCCCCGTCCCGATCCTTGAGGGCGAGGAGCACCCCCTCCGCGAACTCCGGCCGGGTGTAGGCGTGGGGGAAGAAAGGCCCGGAGGCCACGAGGTTGGGCTTCACCAGGGTCCGGCCGCGGGGGGTCAGGTCCAGGCGAGTGAGGCCCTCCCGGACCAGCCGGCGGATCCGATCCACGTCGTAGTCGGGGCAGGCCCTGAGGATGACGGTTGGGCGCTTCAAGGTCTCAGTAGTATGGGCTGGTGGGGCCGAGTCCTCCAAGATCTAGGTGGATCTCCTGATCTGAGGGGCCCGGCGACGCTAAACGCTTGCAACTTCGGGCTCGCCTGGTAGAAGGTCCGCCGCCCGACACGGACACGAAGAGACAGCGACCATGGCCAAGACCTCGAAGATCAACCACAACAACAAGCGCAAGGATATGGTTGCGCGCTACGCCGAGCGCCGCGCCGAGCTGAAGGCCATCATCCAGAGCCCGAAGTCCTCCGAGGAGGAGGTGGCCGAGGCCGTGGTCAAGCTGGACCAGCTGCCCCGCAACTCGAGCAAGGTCCGCGTGCGCAACCGCTGCGCCCTGACCGGTCGCCCCCGCGCCTACTACCGCAAGTTCGGCCTCTGCCGCGTCGCCATCCGCGACCTCGGCCTCGCGGGCCAGATCGCCGGCCTCAAGAAGGCCAGCTGGTAGACCGCCCCTGGCCGGCGCTCACGCCGGCCCTCTCCGCCAGGCTTCGCCCCGCTTGCGCCATCACTGCGCGAGCGGCGCCACTGCGTCCTCGATCCCGGCCTGCACCGTCTCCGGAGCGCAGTCGCTCCGCACCGTGCGCGCGCGCTCGGTGATCCCGGTGGCCATGTCGTCCAGCTCGAGGACCACGCTGCACCGCGCCTCCTCCTGCGCGAGGGTCACCGTCAGCACCTTGTTGGCGCGGACCTCGCTCCCCACCGCCCGGGCGCAAGCCTTGTTGCACCGGCCGGCCTTGTCGTGCTCCGCGGTCGCCTCCGCCACCGCGCCGGGGGGCACCACCGCGAACCGGATCCCGAGCCGCGCCACCAGGTAGTCGCCGAGGTCCAGCCGCGCCTCGGGGGTCAGCACCCCCTCGGGGTCCTGCACCGCCAGGATGGCGAGGCGCCGCGCCCCCGCGTCGAGATCCCCCGGCACCGGCTCCGGCCCCGACAGGGCGCGGCAGTGGTCGTACTCGGCGCGCAGGATGGCCAGCTCGGTCTGGCGGGCCGAGATGTCGTTCAGGGCCTCCTGGAACTCCGCCTGGCTGGCCCAGCGCCCCTGGGCCCGGGACCGGAGCTCCGCCAGGGCCTCGGCCAGGGCGCGCGCCCTCATCGCCACCGGGTCGTCACCCTCGACGCAGCGCTTGTGCATGGGGGCGTCCTGGGCCAGCTGCGCCGCCCCCTCCGCCAGCCCGGTGACGTGGTCGGCCACCACCTTGGTGTGGAGCTCGGACACCGGGCTGGTGGCGCAAGCAAGCAGGCTTGCGCACAGCAGGGCGGGGGCGGCGCGGGCGAGGTTCACGACCCGATGATCTGCGCGAGGTAGCTGTCGGTGTGGGCCTTCTTCTCGGCCGCCACCACCTTGGGATCGCGCTCCACCACGCGCTCGTCGGGGGTCACCTTGAACAGGGTCTGGCCCTTGTGGACGATGATCCCGTCGCCCTCGACCAGCACCTGGTCCACCGTACCCGAGAACGGCGCCGGCACCCGGTTGAACATCTTCATCACCTCGATGATGTAGAGGGTCTGGCCCTTCTCGAAGTGCTCGCCGGCCGAGATGAAGGCTGGCTTGCCGGGGGCCTCCTGCGCGTAGAACATGCCGCCGGTCACCGCCACCACCTCGTCCGCCTTGGTGGCGGGCGGCGGGGCGAGGACCTTCTTCATGTCCGCCTGCAGCTTGGGGTCGAGCAGGCGCTCGGGGATGGTGCAGGACAGGTCGTCCTCGACCTTCAGCTCCCAGAAGCCGGTGTGCTCGCCCACGAGGGGCAGGATCCCCAGCACCTCGAGCCCCAGCTGGTGCCCGGCGTGGGCCCCCCGCACCCGGGCCCACGTCTCGGCGTCGAAGCCGTCGGCGGGGTTGGGGTCGCGCAGGCGGGCGTCCAGGGCGCGGAAGTCCAGCAGACCCAGCCGGGTCTCGAGGGCGTCGTAGAACGCCAGGGCGGTCTTCAGGAGCGCCTCGTCGTGCGGCCAGATCAGGTGGGCGGGCGGGGCGCCGGGGCGCCGCTCCATGTTGAGGTAGTGGTAGGTGTCCCAGAGCACCCGCACCGGGTTGTCGAGCCACTCGAGCTTTCCGTCGGAGATCTGGTACCGGTGCCGGTTGAGCGAGAGCCAGCCCGAGAGCACGTGGGGGTGCTCGAGGAGGCCGTCCAGCGGCCGCTGGAGCAGGGTCTCCTTCAGGACGAAGGCTTCCATCATCGCCGACGCCACCTCGGGGTTGGCGGCGGAGGCCTTGTGGCGCCGGATGATGTTCTGCCACGCGTAGGCGACGTCGAGCTGGCTGGCCTCGTGCCGGAGCAAGCCAACCTGCGTCAGGTACGGCACCACGAAGCGGGTGGTCGGCTTCGCCATCACGTTCTGGCCCCGGAACCAGTTCACCAGCCCGTAGTGGAACTCGAGGTTGGTGGCCACGTCGAAGCCGCGGATCTTCGAGACGCGCAGGATCTCGGCCAGCCGGTCGTAGCTGTGCACCCGATCGTCACCGCAGGTCACCAGGAGCGCGATGTTGGAGTCGTAGGCCCCCGCCACCTTGTAGCGCATGAACAGACCGGTGTCGGGGTGCTTCCTGCAGATGCCCTGGTCGTCGCGGATCTCCTGCTCGACCGGGTCGGACCACGAGATGATCGTGCCGCCCGCGTGGGGGGACAGCGAGTCGTCGGTGGCGTTGAGGCGGGACTCCACCCCCGAGCCGAAGCGGTTCGTGCGTTCGGGCTTGGGGAGGCGCCGCTTGTGCCGGGCCAACAGCGCCATCGCCTCCACCAGGGACTCCACGTCGAAGTAGTCGGTGGCGTCGTGGGGGTTGCGGAAGCGCAGGGTGTAGCAGAGCTCGGTGACCCGGTGCTCCACCTGGATCCGGGTGTTGACCTCCATGAAGTAGTGGCGGTCGCCCTCCACGATGCACTCGAAGGTGGAGGCGGAGTCCAGCTTCACCGCGCGCCCGAAGCGCGCGCCCTCGGCCTCCATCTTGGTCAGGACCCCGAGGTCCGACTCCAGCACCGTGGCCTCGGTTTCGCGGCCGGCGGCCCGGGCGCGGCTGATCGCGTCCCGCAGGCCCTCCTGCGTCACCGAGACCTCGAGGAGCTTCTGCTCGTGCATCTGCAGCGAGCAGTCGCGCCCGCCGAGGGCCACGCACCAGTCGCCGTTGCCCACCAGCTGGATCTCGTTGTGCCGGGTCTGCTCGATGTTGAGCTCGAGGAGGATGTTCTTGTTGTCACCCACCCCGGTGGCCTTCACCTCCGACAGCACCTCGCGCGCCTTCTCGGGGGCGGGGGCCGCGGCCTCGGCGGCCCGGGACTCGATGGTGCCCGCGCCCTCGGGGGCGGGGCCCTGCAAGATACGTTGCCCCTTTCCGCCGCCGCCGCCGATCGCCTTCAGGCGCACCCGGCGGCCGGGGTGCTTGATGAAGAGCTGGGTGACCTCGTGCTCGATCTGGGCGCACAGCTCGTCGATCGAGTACAGGTCGATGCCCTTGGCGTAGCTCGCGTTGAGCACCTGGTCCGCGAGGTCTTCCAGCGACACGCCGTCGCCGAAGGCGCTCGCCGGCACCGCGAGCTTCTGCTCGCGCACCACCGCCTGGAGCGCCTCCCGGCTCGGGTGCTTCTTCAGCAGGAGCCGGGTGGTGACGTCGTCCACGCCGGGGGTGACGCTGACGTTCTCCTTCAGGGCGGTGCGCTTGGCCTCGTCCTTCTGACCCGCCGCACGGACGGTGTGGCTGCATGGGCCGATGAAGCTGAGGCCGGCCTCCTCGAGGGCGGAGACCAGCGCCTCGTCCTCGGCCATGAAGCCGTAGCCGGCGAAGACGCTGTCGTAGCCGTAGGTCCTCGCGATGCCCACGATCTGCTGGATGCGGGCCGCGCGCTCCTCCTTCGAGGCGCCGGTGTAGTCCGGCACCCGATGCACGTGCTCCCACGACACCTGGCGCAGCTCGGGGGCCAGGGCGTGCGGGTAGACGATGGAGTCCTTCTCGGACAGGAGGATGCCCACGTGGGTCATGCCCATCTCGTGGAAGACGTCGATGGCCTCCTTGCGGATGGGGCCGCGGCAGATGATCAGGGGCCGCATCTGGTCGCACGCGAAGGAGCGCACCCACTGCGACTCGGACTCGGCCAGGCGCCGGTCCCGATGGATGAGGGGGTTGTGTTCGTAGCGGTTCACGGTGTCGACTCGCTATTCTTCTCAGTGGAACTCGCGCTGGACGCCGACCATGGCGCTGGGGGTGTAGTGGCGCATGAGGAAGTCCACCTCGCGCGCGAGCTCCCGGCGGAGGTCGTTCGGCATCACCAGCCGGGAGATCGACCCCAGGCTCAGCGCCTCCCGCGGGTTCATCAGCTCCCGCTCGTAGCGGAGGTTGAGCTTGCCCTCCTCGGCCTTGAGCCAGGCCGCCACCTGGGCCGGATCCTCGCCCGCCTTCTCGCGCGCCGCGGCGGTGGAGCGGATGCTCCTGAGCTCGGGCTTGTAGACGAACTCCTTGCCGGCCGGGCCCATCACCGCCACCCGGGTGGTGGGCAGCGCGAGCACCACGTCGGCGCCGGTCGGGTAGTTGTTGAAGGACGCGTACGCGCCGCCGAAGGCGTTCCGGATCAGCAGCAGGATGCGCGGCGTGCGGACGTCCACGATCGCGTCGAGCATGGCGCGGCCCGCGTGCACGATGCCGCGGCTCTCCTGCTCCTTGCCGGGCAGGAACCCGGTGGTGTCCTCCATGAACAGGATCGGGATGTTGTAGATGTTGCAGAACCGGATGAAGCGCGCGTTCTTGAACGCGGCGTCCACGTCGATCTGCCCCGAGGCCACGGCGGAGTTGTTGGCCACGAAGCCCACCACGTGCCCGCCCATGCGCCCGAAGGCGGTGATGGTGTTGCGGGCCCGTTGGGGCTGCACCTCGAAGTAGTCCCCGTAGTCGCAGAGCTGCTGGATGATGATGCTGACGTCGAAGGGCGTGTTGAAGCCGGTGGGGCTGTCGAACGCCTTCCTCAGCAGGGTGTCGATCTCGTCGGTGTGCCGGTCGAGCGGATCGCTGGTGGCCTGGAAGGGCGCCACCGAGTGGTTGTCGCTCGGCAGGTACGAGAGGAGGCGCGTCGCGGTGCGCAGCGCCTGCACCTCGTCCGAGACCGTGAAGTCGCTGACCCCGGACTGCCCGTGCACCTTGGGGCCGCCCAGGTCGTCGGCGGAGACGTCCTCGCCCAGCACCGACTTCACCACCCCTGGCCCGGTGAGGCCGAAGAAGGTGTCGGCGGGCTGGATCACGAAGGAGCCCTGGCGCGGCAGGTACGAGCCGCCGCCCGCGTTGAAGCCGAACATGCACATCACGCTGGGCACGACGCCGGAGATCTTGCGGAGCGCGGTGAAGGCCTCCGCGTAGCCGTCGAGGCCGCCCACGCCGGCGGGCACGTAGGCCCCGGCGCTGTCGTTCATGCCGATGACCGGCATGCCCTTGCTGCCCGCCACCTCGAAGAGGCGGGCCAGCTTGCGCCCGTTGGTGGCGTCCATCGAGCCGGCGCGCACCGTGAAGTCGTGGCCGTAGACCGCGACCTCGCGCCCGCCGATCTCGAGGATCGCGGTGACCAGCGACGCGCCGTCGAGGTTCTTGCCCCAGTTCTCGTACATGACCGTGGGGGGCTTGGGGCTCAGGACCTCCAGGCGCTCCCAGACCGTCATGCGGTTCTTCAGGTGCTGCCGGCCGATCTGGACGGGCCCGGCGGCCTCGTAGGGCCGGCGCATGAGGCGCTGACCCTCTTGGAGGGCCTCGTCGTAGCCCCCTTCGCGGGGGGCGGGCCCGTCCTCGGACGGCGGGGCCAGCGGGTTGTCGAGGGTGGGGCGGATGGGATCGGGATCTGCCATGGTCGGCGCTCCTGCCCGCGTCGGGCAGGGGCCTCATACCACCGATCGAGGTCTGCTTCCTCAGTCGAGGTCGTCGAGGAAGGTGGCGTCCATGTCCACCGTGACGTGCACCTCGTCCTCCACGAACTCCTCGACGCGACGCAGGAGCGCCTCGTCGACCCCTGACAGCTCCACGTCCAGGCCGGTCGCGGTGTCCTTGCGCACCTGGCGTCGGACGCGGCCGTCCAGCCGGAACTCCCGCCCGGTGTCGGGGTGCACGAGGATCAGGCGCACCTCGGTGCCAGGGGCGAGGAAGAGGGCGGTGCCCACCACGGTGCGCCCCCGGGCCAGATCCCGGCTCGCGATGGTGCGCAGGGCCTGGATGTGGGGGACCCGCACCCGGATCTCGGGGTGGTAGGGCAGGTCGGCGGAGCTGGGCACCGGCGGTGCGCTGGCCGGGGCGGGCGCGGCGGGTGCGGGCACGGGCGGGGGCGCGGCGGTTCGGGCGGGGGCGCTGTGGACGCCCATCCGGACCCGCTGGACCATGGCCTCCCACCGGGCGCGGGTGCCGGGGTCGATGCCGTACAAGAGGACCCCGACCCCCGGCGGGCGTCGACCGCCCGGGGGCACCCGGTGCACCGCCATGCCCATGAGCTGGAGCTCCTCGTTCTCGCCTGGGGGCATCAGCTTGATCCGCACCAGCTGACGCAGCGGGACGTCCTCCATGGTGCGCAGGAACAGCCCGGTGAAGCTCACGTCCTCGGTGTGGGTGGGCGTCGCGGACCGGCCACGCATGAGGACCGCCGCGATGCGGATGTTGTAGCGCTCGAAGCGCCGCCGGTTCGCCCCATCCATGGTCGCGTGGGGGAGGTTAACCCACCCCGGATCGTGTGTCACCGCGAGACCATCCTCATGGTCCTGGTGTCACCGTCGACCCAATACCTTGGAGGTCGACCTTGTCGCACGCGCCTGTAACCGACAGCCCCACCCCGGCCCTGTCCAACGACGCCGAGTGGCTCGATATGGACGTGTTCCGGACCAGCGACCTGATGGGTCCGGACGCCCAGACCGTGCTGACCCTGGCCTTCCGGCAGCTGGCGGACGGCGAGCACCAGGAGGCCGAGTCCTCCTTCCTGCTCCTCGACCTGAACACGAACCCGCTGGCCGAGGCGGGATCACGTGCCGCCCAGTTCATGCAGATGAGCCTGCGCACCGCGCGGGAGACCCAGCTCGCCGCGGTCGAGGCCATGGTGTCCGAGAACCCGACCCTCGCCCCCGCCCTGCACATCCTCGCCGCGGTCCTGAGGAGCAAGCTGTCCTGCCCCGACGAGGCGGCGGAGCACCTGCGCGCGGCCGAGGGCTTCGAGCTGGGCTTCCCCGGCCTCGAGAGCATGCGTCGAGGTGTCACGAGGGCCCTGGACGAGCTCCGCGGGCCCGCGCCTGCGCTCGCCAGGCCCGCCGCGCCGAGCCCCCTGGCCTTGCCCGACATCCCGGCCGGGCTCCTGACCCCGACCTCCCTCGACCCGGATCCGGCCCGCCCCGCGGCCCCCGCCGCGTCGCCGCCCCGCTCTGCCGCCGCCCGCGCCACCCCGCGCCCCGCGCTTCGCCGTCACACGCCGGCGAAGGAGGTGGCCTCGAGCCAGCCGGTGTCCGCCCTGGCCTTCGCCATGGCGATGTTCGGCATGATGGGCGTCGCGCTCCTGGTGTTCAGCGTCCTCAGCCCGATGGGGCAGGACGAGCTGGTGTGGACCTTGCGCAACCCGGCTTTCTGGGGTCGGCAGCTCCTGATCGTCGTGCTGGCGGTCGTGGCCATCACCCTGACCCACCCCCGCTGCGACGTGCAGGTGGATGGCTTCTCGCTCCCCGCTTATGCGGCGGCGGTGGCCCTCGGCGTCCCGCTGGGCGTGCTCTGCCCCTGCTTCAAGGCCGACACCAACCTCGTGGGCGCGCTCCTGATGGCCGGCACCCTGGTGGTGGCCCACACCCTGGTGTTCCGGATCCTGATGGATCGCCTCCTCGCCGAGCGGCTGGAGGGGGTGGTGACGCCCACCATCGTGTCTGCCGCCGCCTACGCCGGCTACAGCCTCACCTACGGCGGCCGCCTGTCCACGGGCGGGATGGCCACCTCGGTCCTGTGGGCGTTCGTGGCGGGGCTGGTGTTCGCGGGCCTGCACTTCCGGACCCGCTCGATCGGGCCGGCGGTGGCGGCCCACGCGGTGGCGATGGTGGTGTTCGCGTTGGCGATCACCCGAGGCTGACGCGCGCGATCATCCTGCCTTCGTGGACAGCTGCAGGGCGTGGATGGGGCCCTTCATCAGGTCGCCGAGCGCCTCGTAGACCATCTTGTGCTGCTGGATGGGCGACTTGCCGGAGAAGCCGGGCGCCGTGACGTCCGCCTTGAAGTGGTCGCCGGTGCCGGTGAGGTCGGTGACGTTGGCCTGGGCCCCGGGGATGCCGGCCTCGATGTGCTGCTTCACCTCGTCGGTGGTCATGAGGGAGGCATAGCGGGCCGGCGCGGGCCTGTCTAGAACGCCCGGCTCAGCTCCGCCTTCACCCCCAGGTCGAGGCCCAGGGCCTGGTCCACCGTGAGGCCCAGGTAGGAGTTGATCTGGAAGGCGTCGAAGAGGAGCACGTGGAGGCCGGCGCCGAAGGTGTCGGCCACCCGCACCTCGACCGGAGCTCGGAGCGCGTCGAGGGCCCGGTACACCGCGAAGTCGTTGAACACCCCGACCTTGAGGGTGTCCCGGCTCAGGGACATCCGGTACTCCAGGGTGCCCGCGGCGGCGCGGCGCAGGTAGATCTGGGTGCCGAAGCCGGAGCGGAGGAACCCGTCGCCGATCGAGAGCTCCTCGTAGAAGGGCACCGCGCCCCCGAGGTGGGCAGCCCGCACCCCGAAGCGGAGCTCGTCCCAGCCGAAGGTGATGGTGTCCTCGTACTCGAAGAAGACCTTGGTGATCGGCCGCGCCACCGCGCTCTCGCCCTTGCCGAGGAAGCGCCCCCTGAGGGCCAGCCGGTGCCGGCGATCCGCGCGGAGCTCTCGCGGGTTCAGCACCCACTCCGCGCCGAGCGCCACGAAGAAGCGGGTGTCGTCGTCGGGGGTGAGCGGGAGGATCGGCACCGGCTCGCCGCCGTCGTCGACCCCGAAGAACATGCGGCGCTCGTACCCGCCGCCCAGGCTGATGGTGAGCGACGAGAAGAGCTCCGCCTCGAACACCAGGCCGCCCGCGAGCGGGGCGAAGTAGTAGTTGAGGATGGCGAGGTCGTTGCGCCGCCGCCCGAACAGGTCGAAGTCCACCGCGAGGTAGGAGCGCACCGCGTCCGAGCCGAGCGGCACCGGTGACCACCGCACCTTGCCTTGCACGTGGGAGATGCCGAAGGGGTTGCGGTCGCTCTGGATCTCGTCGCCGAGGTAGAAGGCCACCCGCGCCTCGGTGTCGAGGCGGTCGCGGCGGAACAGGAGGTCGCCCGCGCGGTAACCCACCTTGCCGTAGAACCCGTCGGAGCCCGAGAAGCCCAGGCCCAGGCTGAGCCCGGCCCGCGGCACGTCGCGCTCCAGCCGGATGCGCAGCTCGTGGTGTGAGCCGGGGTTCAACAGGCGTAGCCCGCGGATGAGGGTGGGCTCCTCCACCTGGATCCCGCGGTGCTCCACCGGCTGGGTGGGCACCAGCTCGTAGTAGGCCCGGGTGATGTTGGTGTCCTCGGCCAGCTTCTTGAGCTTTCGCTCGAGGAGCGGCCGGTTGAAGATCTCGCCTGGGAGGTGGAGCGCGAAGCGCAGCTCCACGTTGGCCAGGGTGCCCTCGCGCAGGAAGATCACCTTGTCGAGCTGGCCCTCGTCGACGCGCAAGATGACCTGCGCAGGGGCGGCCTCCACCTCGACGTGGGCCAGGTCGTAGCCGGAAGAGAGCAGGAAGTCCTGCACCTGCTCCTGGATCATCCGGGCCGAGGTCTCGGGGTCGGTGTCGAGCAGGGGCACCCAGGCCAACACCGGCGGGGCGGTGGTGCTGGTGGACGAGGTCACCACCGGGCCGAGGGCGAGGACGCTCCGGTAGACGTCGTCGGTGAGGACCTTGTTGCCCTCCACCGTGATCAGCGGGGTGCCCACGGCGAGGAGGCAGAGCGCGCCCAGCATCGAAGTGATGGCTTAGGCCGCCGCCAGGGCGAGCACAAGGGGATTGGCCGCGCTCACTCCACCGCCAGCGCGAGCTTGCGGAGCAGGGCCTCGAGCTGCGCCTGCTCCGCCTTGGTGAGGGCGGACAGCACCTTGGCCTCGTGGGCCATGTCGTCCCGGAACGCCCGCTCGGCCAGCTTCTTGCCCTTGGCGGTCAGCGCCACCAGGAGGCTCCGCGCGTCGTCGGGCGCGCTGCTGCGCTTCACCATGCCCGCGTCCTCGAGCCGCTTCAGGCGGGCGGTGAGGCCGCCGGACGAGATCATCAGCCACTGATACAGCTCGGTCGGGCGCAGCGTGTACGGGGTCCCCGCCCGGAGCAGGGTGGCCAGCACGTCGAACTCCCCCGCGTCGAGCCCATGCTCGGTGAAGATGGCCTCGATTCCGGGGCGCAGCTGCATCGTCAGCCAGCGCATGCGCCCGATGATCGCCATCCCGCGGGTGTCGACGTCGGGGAGCTCGGCCGCCCACTGCTGGCGGCGGGCGTCGATCCCGTCCTGTGGTTCTCCAGATTGTCTTGACATAAAGATATCTCCGTTTATCTTGTCATCAAGATAAGTCGGGCGAGGAGGAGGAGCAAGGAGTGAACGCCATGATCTGTATGACCTGTGGGACGGAGTACCCCGGTGCGGCCGCGCCAGGGGCCTGCGCTCTCTGCCTCGACGAGCGGCAGTACGTGGGGTGGGGCGGCCAGCGCTGGAGCACCCCCGAGGCCCTGGCCCGGGACCACCGCGTCCGCTTCGAGGAGGCCGCGGGGGTGACCACCCTGGTGCTGGAGCCGACCTTCGCGATCGGCCAGCGCGCGTTCCTGATCCCCCACCGCTCGGGGGTCATGATGTGGGAGTGCCTCAGCGTGGTCACCGATGACGCGGTGGCGCGCCTGCAGGCGCTGGGCGGGGTCACCGCCATCGCGATCTCCCACCCGCACTTCTACTCGGGCATGGCCGCGTGGAGCGAGGCCCTGGGTGGTGTGCCAGTCTACTTGCACGCCGCGGACCGCGACTGGATCCAGCGCGCTCCGGCCGCGCTCCGGCTCTGGGAGGGCGAGCGGTGTGCGCTCGCCGACAACCTGGAGCTGGTGCACCTCCCCGGCCACTTCGAGGGGAGCGCCGGCCTGTGGTGGAAGGACGGGCCCCGCGGCGGGGGCAGCCTCTTCCCCGGGGACGCGGTGCAGGTGGTGATGGACCGGCGCTTCACCACCTTCATGTACAGCTACCCCAACGCCATCCCCCTGGGCACCCGGGCCCTGGCGGGGCTGGAGGCGCGCGTGGCGCGCCTGCGCTTCGAGGACGTCTTCGGCTTCGCGCCGGGGCGACAGATCATCGGCGACGCCCAGGCTCGGGTCGAGGCGTCCTTCCAGCGCTACCGCGCGGCCCTCGCGGCCTGAATCCCAACGGAGGATCGAGACATGAGCACCGCCAACTCCTTGCCCACCCGCACCCTGGACTGGGTGCCCCTGCGCCCCGGCATCTCGATGCGCCCGCTCCACTTCGAGGCCGACGGCTACGCGCTGCAGCTCAAGGTCGAGCCGGGCGCGGTGGTGACCCGCCACCGGCACACCGGCGCAGCTCACGCCCTGAACCTGAGCGGCTCCCGCGAGATCGTGACCACGGGCGAGATCGTGGGCCCGGGCGACTACGTGTTCGAGCCGGCCGGGAACGAGGACAGCTGGCGCTGCCACGGGGACGAGCCGTGCGTCATCCACATCACGATCAAGGGCAGGGTGGAGTACCTGGACGACGCGGGCCGGGTGGTGACGTTCACCGACCGGGACACCGCGCTGGCGGAGTACCTCGCGCACTGCGAGGCGGTGGGGGTGGCGCCGGATCCGCGGATCGCGCCGCGCCACGGCTGAGGCGCGCTCACGCTCGGGGCCGCCGGGTCGGTCGGGGCAGCCACGGGGCTCGCCGGCGCAGCAGGTCGATGAGCCACCTCGGCGTCGCGCCCATTCCCCACGCGAACAGCTTCGCCATCAGCCCGGGCACCACCAGGGCTCGGCGCGCGAACATCGCCTTCAGGCCCGCCCTGGCCACCGCCTCCGGGGTGAGCATCACCCCGAGGCGCAGCGCCAGCGCGAGGTCCACCTTGGTCCCGGCATAGAGATCGGTGGCGGTGGCGCCGGGGGCCACGGTGGTGACGTTGACGCCCCACACCGCGAGCTCGCTCCGGAGCGCAGCCGCGAAGCTCTTCAGGTAGCGCTTGCTGGAGCCGTACAGCGCGATGCCCGGGAAGTCGTTCCAGGCCGAGATGCTGGACACGAACAAGAGGTGCCCGCGCCGTCGCGCGCGCATCCTCGCGCCGAGATGTCGGGCGAGGAGGGTGGGCGTCACCACGTGGAGCTGGAGGAGGGCCATCGCTCGATCGGGGTCGGTCTCGGCCACCTCCCCGAACAGGAGCATCCCCGCGTTGTTCACCAGGATGTCCACCTCGAGGCCCCGGCGCTCCAGCTCCGCGGCCAGGGTCGTCGCGGCCTCGGCCCGGGCCAGGTCCATGACCAGCGGGTGGGTCGCGATCCCGTGCCTCTGCGCAAGATCCGTTGCGACCTCCGCCAGCGCGTCGGCTCGGTTGCTCACCAGCACCAGGGTGTAGCCGAGGGCGGCGAGCTCGGTGGCGAAGGCGAGGCCGATGCCCGAGCAGGCCCCGGTCACGAGCGCGGTGGTGAGCTCACCCGCGGCCCGCATGGCTCAGTCCGCCCCCGGGTGGTGGTGGCAGGCCATGGTGGTGGTGTAGATGCGCGCCGCGCAGACGTTGCAGTGATCGCACCGCGAGGGGGCGTCGGCGCCGGCGCGCGCCTCGGCCTCCAGCCGCCGGATGAAGTCCGGCTCGCGGATCAAGGCGCGGGCCATGGCGATGGCGTCGAAGCCCTCGGCCAGCACGGCCTCCGCCGCGGCCCGCGAGGCCACCCCGCCCACGTACACAAGGGGGAGCTTCACCGCCGCCCGGACCTGGCGGGCGTCCTCGAGGAAGTAGCAGTCCTCGTAGGGCACCTCGGGCACCAGCCAGCCGCCGAAGGCCCCCGCGAAGGTGCGGAGCCACCACGGGGTCATCCGCCGGCTCATCTCCTTCATCGGCATGGCCCCACGCATGATGTACATGGGCGCGCGGCTCACGAAGCCGCCCGAGAGCACCAGGGCGTCGGCGCCCGCGGCCTCCAGGGCCTCCGCTACCGCCACGCCGTCCTCCAGCTCCATTCCGCCTGGGAAGCCGTCCCGCAGGTTCATCTTCACCAGCACCGCCAGCTCGGCCCCCGCCGCGGCGCGCACCTCGTGCATGATGCCTTGCATGAAGCGCATCCGGCCCTCGAGGGCGCCACCGTAGCGGTCCCGGCGGCGGTTGGTGAAGGGCGAGAGGAACTGGCTGATGAGATAGCCGTGGCCGGCGTGGATCTCGACCGCGTCGAAGCCGGCCTCCGCCGCGAGGCGGGTGGCTGCGCCGAAGCTGCGGGTCACGGTGGCGATGTCCTCGTCGCTCATCGCGCGAGGCCAGACCGGGCCATAGAGGTTGAGGCGGGCCGAAGGGGCCATGGCTCGGGAGCCGGCCACCGAGCGCCTGGCCATGTTGCCGGCGTGACCGAGTTGGATGGACACCTTCGCGCCGGCGGCGTGGACCGCGTCGGTGAGCCGGCGCAGCTCGGGCACGACCTCTGGGCGCATCCAGAGCTGGTGCGGAAAGGACAGCCCGGTGCGGTCGACGGCGGCGTAGGCCACGGTGGTCATGCCCACCCCGCCCTCCGCCACCGCGCGGTGGTAGTCGATGAGGGCCTCCGACACGTGGTGACCGGGGGCCATGCCCTCGAACGCGGCGGCGCGGATGCTCCGGTTCTCGAGCAGGAGCGGCCCCAGGCGGACCTCTTCGAAGAGCCGGGTGATCATGGGCTCGTCAGAGCAGCGCCGCGAGGAAGTCCCGCTCGGTCACCAAGCCCAGGAGCTGCTCGTTCTCGACCACGAAGAGGCAGTGGCTCTGCGACGCGAGGAGCAACGACAGCGCGTCTCGCGCCGGGGTGTCCGGGTGGACCTGCGGCGGCACGGGCCGCATGGCGGCGAAGACGGGCAGGGGCTCGTCGTCGTCCTTGTGCTTGGTCAACATCGGGGGGAGGGCGCACAGCTCGACCACCCCGAGCAGGTTGCCTTGCCGATCCTCGACCGGGAGGTGGCGGATCCGGTTCCACGACATGATGGAGACCGCGCGCTCGAGGGCCTCCTCGGGGTGGATGGTGTACAGGTCGGTGGACATGATCTGGCGCACCGTCTGCTCGCGCGGCACCTCGGCCTGCGGGTTGATCGGGGGCCAGGCGTGGACCGGCTGGCCCGAGGCCTGGTGGCGCATCGCCTCCTGGGTGATACGCTGCAGGTTCTGTTGACGCGTGCCGGTCCCCTCGAGGGTGGCGAGGGAGTCCATCAGCCAGGTGCTCCCGGTCTGGCCCCGCGCAACCCGCTCGCGCAGGGTGCCGAGGTAGCGGTCGACGTCGTCGGCGGGCACCTCGAGCCGCGCCAGGCCCTCGGCCGCGCGCTCGTACAGCTCGCCCAGGATCAGGTCACGGGCGGTGAGCGTCTTGCCTCGGCGCCAGCGCATGGGGGCGGCGAGGCCCTGGCGGGCCGCCTCGAGGAAGTTGGCGCGGGCGTCCTGGAACGCCACCTCGTGGGTGAGGTCGCGGTAGGGCTCGTCCATGCCCTCCATCAGGCCGTAGAAGAAGGCCGCGTTGGCCACCTCGTCGAGGACGGTGGGGCCGGCGGGGAGCACCCGGTTCTCGATCCGGAGGTGGGCCTTGCCGCCCGCGACCCCGTAGCAAGCGCGGTTCCACCGCCATACCGTGCCGTTGTGCGCGCACAGGGCGGTGAGCCGAGGTGGCTCGCCTGGCTCGTCGCGGGTGGGGGGCACGTCGCCGAGGATGGCGGCGAAGCGGGTACAGGACTCTCGGAAGACCTCCAGCACCGACGCGTCGACCCAACGCGAGCCGAAGAACACCCGCGGCAAGCGGCCGCGGGCCTTCTCCGCCGCGCTGCGGTCATCGGTGGCCTGCTGGAACAGGGCTACCCGGGTCTCCGCCCACAGGCGCCGGCCGAGGAAGAAAGGTGAGTTGACGGCGGCGGCGAGCAGGGGCCCGCTGATCAGCTGGGCGAGGTTGTACTTGTGGGCGAAGTCCTCGGGGTCGACCTGCAGGTGGAGTTGCAGGCTGGTGTTGGCCGCCTCCAGCATCACCGAGTCGTGCTCGACCTCGAGCGCGTCGAGGCCGCGGATGGCGACCCGGAAGCGGCCGCCCTGCAGCGCCTTCAGCGCCTCGTCCAGCTGGGTGTAGCGGGCGACGGGGGTCATGTTCTCGCGGCTCAGGTCGGCGATGCGCAGGGTGGGGAGGATCCCGGTGAGCAGGGCGCGGACCCCCGGCGGGTTCACCGCGTCCACGTCGGCGAGGGCCTGGAGGAGCTCGGCCTCCATCACCCGGAGCATGTCCCCGCCCAGGGTGCGGGGGGGCAGGTTCGCCTCGAGGTTGAAGCGCGCAAGCTCGTTGGTGAACCCGGGGCGGTGGCTCAGGCGCTCCAGGACCTCCCAGCCGACCGGGGCGGCGAGGCCGCGCCCATCCACGAGGAAGAACTCCTGCTCCACCCCCATCCGGCGGACGCCGCGCTCGAAGACCGCGCCGTCGTCGAGGAGCCCCTCCAGCTGCTCGAGGTCGGCCAGCGCCTTCCGAGTGAAGGCTCGGATGGCCACCGGGTCGGTGGTGACGGTGATGTCCTGAACCCCCATTTCGCCAGGGCAGGAGCATGAGCAATTCCGAGGCCTTGGCTAAGTCCTTGGACGGACTGTTCTAGGTGTTACCCCCGGGTAGCGCCGCCGGGGTGCCGGCTACGGTCCCGACACCGGCGCTTTTCTTGCGGTTTTGGGGGGTGCCTCCGATCCTGGACGACGAGGGGCGCCCAGGTATGGCCCGCAAGAAGAGATCGGTCCCCGGGATGGGTGACCTGTTCGAGCCGGAGGAGCCGGAGGGATCCGCCCTCGGGTCGGAGGCCTCCATGCTGCCGGCGCCGGCCACCGGCGCGGTGCGCCTGGCGCCCGTCCCCCACCACACCGACAGCCTCTACTTCAGCGAGCCGTTCCGCGAGTTCGAGTACAGCGGCGGCGTCCACCTCGCCGACTCGATCCTGTGGTGCGACACCGATCGCAGGAAGGACCTCGTCTTCCTCTCCCACGCGCACGTGGATCTCGCGGGCAAGAACCGCCGGATCCTGGCCACCGACAAGACCATGAAGATCCTGAGTCGGGGCACGGGGAAGATCGAGGCCCTGACCTCGCCCTACCGGCGCCCCTTCACCCTCGGGCCGCTCGAGCTGGAGATGTTCCCCTCCGGCCACGTCCTCGGGGCGGCCCAGCTCATGGTCCGGCGCGACGGCCGGCGCATCGTCTACACGAGCGACGTGAACCCGCGGAAGACCGCCACCGCCGAGCAGGGGGTGCCGGTGGAGTGCGACGTCCTCGCCATCCCCGCCACCTACGGCGCGCCGATGTACCGCTTCCCGCCGCGGGAGGAGGTCTTGCACGAGCTCACCCGCTTCGTGGACCGCTGCCTCGAGGAGCGGGCCACGCCGGTGTTCTTCGCCAACCCGGTGGGGACCGCGCAGGAGCTGATGAGCGTGCTCGGCAAGGCAGGTTACCGCCTGCGGGTGCACCGCTCGGTGTACGACGTGGCGAAGATCTACAAGGCGCAGGGCCTCACCCTGCCCAACTCGCGGCGCTTCCAGGGCTCCCCGGCGCGGGACGAGGTGGTGATCTTCCCGCCCATCCTGCGGCGCCACGCCTCGGTGCGGAAGCTCCGCAAGTACAAGACCGCGGTGGTCAGCGGCCGCGCGGTGGACCCCGCCTGGGTGCACAGCCAGCGGGTGGACGAGGCGTTCCCGCTCTCCGACACCGCGGACTTCAAGGAGCTGTTCCACTTCATCGAGGCGACCGGCGCCCAGGAGGTCTACCTGGTCGACGGGCAGATCGAGCCGATGGCCGCGCACCTTCGGGAGCGGCTCGGGGTGCGGGTGTACTCGCTCATGAAGCCGCAGCAGCTCACGCTGTTCTAGCGCTCGCGACCAAGCGCAACCTGGCCTTCAGTCGACCGCGAAGAGCACCACCACCACCACCAGGATGGCCAGACCGAACAGGATGGCCCCGGGGATGAGGTAGTTGACGGGCTTGCTCTCGTGGCTCGGCAGGGTCTGATCCGCGAAGTCCGGCACCCGGGTCTCCTCCGCGGGGTCCGGGCGGCGCGGGGCGGGCCGGGGCTCGGTGTCGGTGCCCACGGTGGCCCGATGGACCGCGAACTGCTTGCGCTTGTTGCGCTCCTGGGCCGTCTCCGGCGCAAGCCCGCGCCGAGGGGAGGGCGGGGGCGCGGGGTCGGCCACCCGGTTCAGCTCGCGGATGGCTCGGCGCGGCGCGTTGGGGTTGTTGGGGCCGTTGGCCGGGAGCATCACCGGCGACTGGTCCATGTCCTCGACCTGCGGGATGCGCGCGAGCCGGGTCGGGGTCTCGGCCGTCTCGTCCACCATCGGGGCCTGGGGGAGGCCGAGCCGCGGTGGCGCGTCCATCATCACCGTCATCTCGTCGTCGCGGTAGGCGGCGCTCGCCGCGCTGACCCCCAGGTTCACCGGCGCCGACTGGAGGGTGGCGTCTGGGCCGCCCGGGATGTCGTCGGTGGGGCTCGGGGGGCGGGTGAAGCGGGTGGCCTCGTCCGACGACGCGGTGCGGGGGTCGATCGGGTAGTGGGCGACCTGGGTGGGGGCGTCGAGGCTCCCGGTGCTGGGCTCGTGCAGGCCGTCACGGATGAAGGTCGCGCCCACGAGGTCCGGGTTGAGGGTGTCAACCTGGCCTGCCTCGGTCTCGTGGCTGTCGGTGACCACCTGCTCGCGGGAGAAGTCGTTGGAGAGGCTCCGGCCGTAGGCGCGCCCGGTCTCGCTCCGACGCCGCCGGAGCTGCTTGTTGATCTCCTCGGAGGCGATCTGGCGGGTCCACTCGATCGGCAGCTCGCCCCGACCGAACACCGAGAGCGCGCCCTCGCGCGAGGTGGCGATGATGACCGACTTCTCCTCGTGCCCGATGTCCACCAGGTCGTCGAAGGCGGGCATCGGCGGCGGGCTGAAGTCCACCTTCGGGTAGAGGTACCGCAGGTACCGGATGAACGCGTCGCGGTTGCTCTCGGGCCGCCGCATCCGCTCCACGAACTCGAGCATCGCCCGGGCGTCCTGGAAGCGGTCCTCGGGCCGCACCCCCACCGCGCTCATCACCAGCTCGTCGATCTCCTTGGGGAGCGACGGCACCACCGTGCGCGGGCTGCGGTGCTTCGGGCTGAGCACGCGCTGCCAGAGGGTGGCCTGGTCCTGCTCGTCCACCAGCCGATCGCCGGTGAACACCTCGAAGAGCATCACGCCGGTGCTGTAGATGTCGGCCCGGCCGTCGATGCGCTCGTGGCGCGCCTGCTCGGGCGACATGTAACCGTACTTGCCGACCGCGAGCGCGCCCTGGGTGCGGGCGGGCAGGACCTCGGTGCGGGCGAGGCCGAAGTCGATGAGCTTGATCGCGCCGTCGAAGCCGATGAGCACGTTCTGGGGCGAGATGTCGCGGTGCACGAGGCCCATGTGGCGCCCGCGCTCGTCGGTGAGGCTGTGCGCGTAGTGCAGGCCTCGCAACAGCTCGGAGGTGACGAAGAGCCCGAGCTGGGTGGGCATGGGCTCGCCGCGCTCGTAGGCGCGGTCGAGGACGTCGCCGAGATCGCGCCCGTGTACGAACTCCATCGCGATGTAGTACTCGGAGTCGACCTTGCCCGCGTCGAAGACGCGGATGATGTTGTCGTGCGAGATGCGGACCATGATCTTCGCCTCGTCGGCGAAGCGGCCCACGAACTCGTCGTCCCCCACCAGGTCCCCGCGGATGGTCTTGATGACGCAACGCCGGTTGACGCCCTTGGCCACCGCGAGGATCACCTCGCCCATCCCGCCCCGGGAGAGGCTCTTCTCGAGGATGTAGCGGCCGAAGGAGCGCGGGAAGCGTCGGCGCATCCCCACCACCGGGGCGTTGTGGAGGACGTCCGCCATCAGCTCAGGCGCTCCTTGAGTCGGATGGCCTCATCGACCAGCTCCAGCACCCGGTCGAAGCGGAAGGGCTTCGGGATGATCAGGTCCACCCCGTGGTTGGCCAGCTCGGCCTCGTCGAGGGATGCCCCCCAGCCGGTGATCAGCCCCACCGGCGTGCCCGGTCGCATGGTCTTGATGCCGCGCGCCACCTCCCAACCACTCATGCCAGGCATTCCGAGATCCGTGAACACCACGTCGAAGGACCCGGCCTCGAAGAGGGCGATGCCCTCCGACCCGGTCCCCGCCGCAACCACCTCATGGGCCCCTGCCCGGAGGATATCAGCCAGGACCTCCCGGACCGCAACGTCGTCGTCAATCACGAGGATTCGCGCGGACTTACCCAACCTCGCGGCCGGGAAGGGGGCCGGCGTCTTCACCTCGAGCATCCAGGGGAGCTCCACCCCGGGGGCGGTCCCGAGGGGGCGCGCCTCGAGCAGACTGGTGGGGATGGGGGGCAACAGGACCCGGATCGTGGTCCCCTTGCCCCGGGCCGAGCGCACCACGAACTCGCCCTTGTGGCGCTGGACGATGCCGTAGGAGACGCTCATCCCGAGCCCGGTGCCCTGCTCACCCTTGGTGGAGAAGAAGGGGTCGAAGATCTTGTTCTCGACCTCGGGGGTCATCCCGATCCCGGTGTCCTCCACCTCGACCCACGCCCGGTCCTTCATGGGGTCGTACCCGGTGCGCACCGCCAGGCGCCCGCCGTGGGGCATCGCGTCCAGGGCGTTGAAGATCAGGTTGGTGAGCACCTCCCGCAGCTCCGACGGGTTCCCCATCACCCGGGGGACGTCCTGGAGCTCCACCTCGCGCTCCACCGGGGCCTGGGCCCCGTCGGCCCGGGTGGCGCAGCGCTCCACCACCTCCCGCACCAGCGGGTTCAACGCCACCGGGATGAACGCGCGGTCGCTCTTGGCCTTGGCGAACTCCTGGATCCGCCGCACCGTGCCCGCCCCGTCCAGGGCGGCCTTCTCGATCACCCGCAGGCTCTTCAGCACCTCGTCGTCCTGCAAGATGACCTTCAACATCTGCGCCCGACCCAGGATGGCGGAGAGCACGTTGTTGAAGTCGTGGGCCACCCCGGCCGCCATCTCGCCCAGGCTCTGGAGCTTCTCGGAGCGCACCAGCCGGTCCTTGGCGTCCCGGAGCTCGAGGTAGGCGGCCTCGAGGTCCTCGAAGATGCGCGCGTTCTTGAGCGAGATCGCGAGGTGCGTCGCGAGGTCCTCGAGCATCACCAGGTCGCGCTTCCTGAAGCGCGCGCCCTCGGGGAGCATCACCAGGAACAGCCCCATCGGGGTGTGATCGGCCTGGATGGGCACCACCGCCGCCGGCCCCGGGCTCGCCCCGAGCGCCTCGCCCGCCCCCACGTCACCGGGGGGCAGGGGCACCGCGCGGTGCCCATGCAAGGCCTCCTGCAGCGGGGAGTCGGGCGCGAGGTGTAGCGGCTTCATCAGCTGCACCCGCGGGGCCTCACCGGGCGGGGCGCGATCGATGAGGCGCACCGAGAAGTCCCACTCGTCCTGCCGCGCGATCAGCATCGCGATGCGCTGATACGACACCAGCGGCACCAGGCGCTCCCCCGCGATCTGGAACACGCCCTCGACGTCGAGGGTGGAGCCGATGGCGCGGGTGATCTCCGAGAGCGCCTCCAGGCGGCGCACGCCCTCCTGCGCCTTGCCGTACAGCCGGGCGTTGTCCACCGCCACCGCGAGCTGGTGGGCCACCGCCTGGAAGAGCCGGATGTCGTCCACCGTGAAGGTGCGCGGGGTGCGGGTGAAGATGGTGATGACGCCCGAGCAGCGCTCCTGGTTGATGACCGGGAGGGCGACCGCGGAGCGAAAGCCCTCTTGCACTGCGGCCCCCTTCGAGATCCGGTCGTCCAGCTCGATCTCGTCGATCACCTGGAGCTCGCGGGTGGCCAGGGCGAGGCCGAGCACCCCCTCGGTGGGGATCCGGGCCCGCATGTTCTGGATGAAGGTCTCGCTGCACCCGCGGTAGTGGACCCACGCGAAGCGCTGGGGGTCGTCGTCGTCGAGGATCGAGACCCCGGCCGCGTCCACCCCCAACAGCTCGATCAGGCGCTCCATCACCCCGTCGAGCACCGAGCCGAGGTCGTTGACCTGGGTGATCGCCTCGGCCACCGCGTTGAGCACGCTGAGCTCGTGGTTCTTGCGCAACAGCGCCTTCTCGTAGGCCTTCCGCGCGGTGATGTCCTGCAGGATGCCCAGCACCGCGGG
>JACKEN010000022.1 GCA_020632995.1 Deltaproteobacteria bacterium
GGTGGAGTCGCTGTAGAAGCACCCGCGTCTAGCGGGAATACCCGACAAGAAGGCGCCCGGGGCCTGGCTCGGTCGAGCCGGTGGCCGGAGGCCAAGCGTTCGGCATCGACCAGATTTCCGTGATTCGCAAACCGTGCGTTGTTGATTTCCGGATTCCGGATATCATCCTCGCATGACCGCCGCCCGCTTCCTCGACCGCACCGTCCTCATCACGGGGGCCGCCTCCGGCATTGGCCTCGCCTGCGCGCGGCGCTTCCACGATGAGGGGGCGCACGTCGTGATCGCCGACATCGACGACAAGGGCGGGCTGGCGGCGGCAGAGCAGCTCGGCGAACGAGCGTGGTTCGTGCCGCTCGACGTGCGCAAGGAGGCGGCCTGGGCGGCCGCGCTCGCAGACGTGGTCGGCCGCGGCCGCAAGCTCGACGTGCTGGTCAACAACGCAGGCATCGGGTTGCTCGCGAACTCGATCGAGGTCTGCACGCACGAGGAGTTCCGCAAGATCATGGACGTCAACCTCGATGGCGTCTTCCTCGGCTGCAAGGCCGCCGTCGCAGCGATGAAGGAGACCGGAGGTGGGGCGATCGTCAACCTCTCCTCGGTGGCGGGGCTCGTCGCCGACCCGAACCTCGCGGCCTACTGCGCGAGCAAAGGTGGGGTGCGGATGCTCTCGAAGTCCGTGGCGCTCCACTGCGCGACTCGGGGCTACGGGATCCGCGTGAACTCGGTGCACCCCGCGTACGTGGCCACCCCGCTCACCATCGCGACCATCGAGGGCTCGCGCGATCCCGAGAAGACGCGGAAGGCCATCACGCGCACGATCCCGCTCAAGCGCATCGGTGAGCCGGAGGAGGTGGCCGCGCTGGTGGCCTTCCTAGCCTCCGACGAGGCGTCCTTCATCACGGGTGCCGAGTACGTCATCGACGGAGGCCTCACCGCGTGGTGAAGTCAGCCATGGGTGACTCCAGAATCCCCCGCCTCGACGACGACTATACGGATGAGGCCGCACAGCAGAGGCGGACCTTCGTGGCCGAGCGCACGAGGGCCGAGCTGACGCACGTGGGGCGCTATTCGCTCGACGCGGGGTCCGTTCGTGGGAACGTCGAGCACTTCGTCGGGGCCGCTCAGGTCCCCATCGGGATCGCTGGGCCGCTCCTCGTGCACGGTGAACACGTAGACGGTGAGGTCTACGTCCCGCTCGCCACCACCGAGGGGACCCTCGTCGCGAGCTACAACCGGGGCATGAAGCTGCTGCGCGCCTCGGGCGGTGTGACCGTCACGGTGGTAGACGACGCGATGCAGCGCGCGCCCTCATTCGGCTTCGACTCCGCGCGGGGAGCACGCGCGCTCGCCCTGTGGATCCAGGACCACGAGGAGGAGATCCGCCGGGCGGCGGAGGCAACGACCGCCGTCGGCAAGCTCCGCGACATCGAGCGCTACTTCGCGAGCCGGTGGCTCTTCCTGCGCTTTCAGTACACGACGGGCGACGCCGCAGGGCAGAACATGACGGGGCGCGCGACCCGAGCCGCCTGCCAGTGGATCCTCGAGAACTTCCCGGGTGAGATCCGCGAGCACTTCCTCGAGTCCAACCTGGCCACCGACAAGAAGGCGTCGTTCGTGAACGTGCTCCGGACAAGGGGGAAGCGGGTGATCGCGGAGGCGACCATCCCCCGTAGGGTCATAGAGGAGGGCGCTCGGGTGGACCTCGACCGGGTCTTCTCGGCACGACTCACCTCGAACCTCGGCACGAGGCTCGCGGGCACCCTCAACAACGGATCACACGCGGTCAACGCGATCACCGCGATGTTCATCGCTACTGGGCAGGACGTCGCGAACGTGGCCGAGGCGAGCGCGGCGATCAACGACGCGCGGCTCACGCCCGAGGGCGACTACTACTACTCGGTGACCTTGCCCTCGCTCATCGTGGCGACCCACGGGGGAGGGACGGGCCTCGCCACGCAGCGCGAGTGCCTCTCGATGATGGGCTGCGTAGGACCCGGCACGGTGAACCGCCTCGCCGAGATCGTCGCCGCGACCGTCCTGTGCGGAGAGATCTCCCTCGGGACCGCGGTGGTCGCCGACGAATGGGTCTCGAGCCACGAGCGCTATGGTCGCAACAGAGGTTGACGTGCCAGGTGAAGGGGTACCGAAGGAGCTGGATGGGGACGAGCTCTCCGAGATCCGGCTGGCGGTGCGCCGCTTCGTGCGAGAGCGGCTGATCCCCCATGAGGCGCAGGTCGAGGACGAGGACGAGGTCCCCGAGGCGCTGGTCGAGGAGATGAAGGCGCTCGGGTTGTTCGGCCTGTCCATCCCCGAGTCCTACGGCGGGCTTGGCCTCGGGCTCGAGGAGCAGGTCGGTGTGTACGAGGAGCTCGGGTACACGTCACCCGCGTTCCGGTCGGTCTTCGGGACCAACGTGGGCATCGGCTCGCTCGGGATCCTCCTCGACGGCACAGAGAGCCAGAGGCAGGCGTACTTGCCACGCTTGGCCACCGGCGAGCTCGTGGGGAGCTTCGCGCTGACCGAACCCGATGTGGGGTCCGACGCGGCCGCGGTCCGCACGCGTGCGCGCGAGGATGGCGACAGCTACGTGCTCGACGGCACGAAGCGCTACATCACCAACGCCGCCCGGGCGGGGGTGTTCACGGTGATGGCCCGGACCGGGTCGCCGGCCTCGCGCGGTGATGGGGTGACCGCGTTCGCGGTCGACGCCCACCTGCCGGGCATCGAGATCGGCGCACCGGAGCGCAAGATGGGTCAACGAGGGGCGAAGGTCTGTGATGTCATCTTCGACGGCGTCCGTGTGCCCAAGTCGAGCATCATCGGCGGGGTGCCGGGGCAGGGCTTCAAGACCGCCATGAAGACGCTCGACGTGGGGCGCCTGCACGTCGCGGCCCTGTGCGTGGGCGCGATGCAGCGGGCGCTCGACGAGGCGGCGCGGTTCGCCCAGACGCGCGAGCAGTTCGGACGACCGATCGCTGAGTTCCAGCTCATCCAGGCCATGCTCGCGGACAGCAGCACCGAGCTGCTCGCGGCGAAGACGATGGTGCGCGCCACCGCGGCTCGCTTCGACCGAGGCAAGGCGCCCTCCGCGGACGCATCGCGCTGCAAGCTCTTCGCCACGGAGGCCTTGGGCCGCGTCGCGGACCGGGCGGTGCAGATCCACGGAGGCGCGGGCTACATCGCGGACTACGCGGTGGAGCGCATCTACCGCGACGCGCGGCTGTTCCGACTCTACGAGGGCACCTCGCAGATCCAGCAGCTGATCATCGCCCGGGACGTGCTCTCGCCCGGCTGACCGTCAGCCAAGCAGGTCGCGGAGGTGGCGGCAGAGGCCCACGATCCGGGGCCCGAGCTCCTCGATCATCCGCGCCTCGCTCACCGCGAAACGGGGCGCCGCGCAGTTCAAGACGTAGACCTGGGACCCACCCTCGGTGACGAGGGGCGACGCCACCGCCCGCGTGTCGGGGCGCCACTGGCCGTCCGAATAGATGAACCCGCGCGCATCGAGCTCCGCCCGCGCCTTGTCGACGAGACCCGAGAGCTTGGGCCAGGCCTTCTTGTGCCGCGCCTTGAGGAGCTTGAAGAGCTCCGCGCGTTGGTCGTCGTCGACGGTCGCGAGGTAGGTTTGACCGGTGGCGGACTTCGCCATGTCGAGGCGTGCCCCGACGTCGAGGCGCAGCGCATTACCGGTCGAGACCGAGCAGGACTCGATGTAGACCATCGCGATATCGGACGGCTCGGCGATCGCGAGGGTCAGGTCACCCTGACGAGCGATCTCCAGTAGATAGGGGTGGGCGAGGCGACGGAGGCGGGAGCCGACCAGCTTCGGGTAGCCCAGGGAGAGGACGTCCGGCGTGAGCTCCCAGCGACGATCCGAACGCCGACGCAGATAGCCGAGCGTCTCGAGGGCACTCGCGAGCCGGGTCACCGTGGGGCCGGTGAGGCCGCTCAGCTCTGCGAGCTCACCGTGCGTCATGGGTCGCAGGGCCTGTTGGAAGGTCTCGAGGAGCAGCAACCCGCGGGCAAGGGTCGCCGCGCCAGCCTCCTTGGGCTCGACCCTTCGCCGTGGACTCAGCCGGAAAGCGACGTCGTCACTCTCAGTCATGGCCTCCTATGCCACGTTCTTTCACATTTCGGAAGAGATGAAGCGCGCCCGGCGGATGCCGACCAGGGCCGATTCGACGCGGCGCCCGTCGATCGCTGGTGTGGTCAGGAACCGAATATCAGATGACGCAGTGCATTGATTTCCGAAAAATGGAACTGCGTCCGTTTCAATTGCCGTAAACCGGATGTATTTGAACAGGCATGACCGATTCGGCCTGCCGATGGAGCGTCCGAGCCCCCGCGGCACGGCGCTCTGCCAAACCTCGCAAGACAGACTTCACGACTGAGACGAATCAGTGTCCCGCGTCGCAACCAGAGTTGCGCGACGGGGCCGGGGAGACACCACGATGACGCGAATCCCTTCCCTGCTCGCCCTCTCGGCGACGCTTGCGTTTACGGCTTCCGCCGAGGCGCAGCAACCCGACCCTCGGGACTACGAGGTCGCCTACTTCGTTCCATCGAACTCGATCGTAGCGAACGTCTATCTTCGCCACGCGAGCTCGCAGGATGGCACCGCCGTCCAGCAGGAGATCGCGGCGTTCCGGGCCACGTACATCCTCAAGTGGGTCAACGACTGGGGTGACATCGCGATCACGCCCTTCGACGCCATCGTCCCCGTGGTCGATGCCACCGCTCACATCCCGGATCCGACCGGCACCCTGCCGCTGAGCTATACGGCGCGCGGGAGCGGCGTCGCGGACATCCTCTTCCTGCCCACGATCGGCTACGGGATGACGCAGGACAAGGCGACGGCGACGCACACCTGGGCGGCCCTCACAACCTACTTCACGATCCCCGTCGGCGCCTACGACAAGACCCGACTGGTCAACGTCGGTCGGAACCGCCTCGCGATCAACCCGCTGCTCGTCGTCGGGCAGCGCTTCATGAAGATCTTCACCGCGGAGCTGATGGGTGGACTGACCTGGTACGGGAAGAACACCGAGATCGACGTGCCGATGCTCGACGAGGACGCGGCCCTCAGCCAGAAGCTCTCGTACAGCTTCATGGCCCACCTCGGGGTCGACCTGCACCCGACCTTCTTCCTCGGGGCGTCCTACTACCTCAACGCGAACGGAGATCAGACCCTCGAGCTGTCGAAGTTGAACGTGCCCACGCCGCCCGCCGACACGGTGACCCCGGGCACGACCTCGCACGCCTTGCGATTGAACATGGGCTTTCGGCTCGGGCGGACCACGGTCTTGCTCGCCCAGTATCACGACGAGATCGGAGGCACCGAGGGCGCCGCGCGGTCGAGGTTCTTCGGGCTCCGGCTCTCCCACGTCTTCGCGCTCTTCACTCCCGAGACCGCCGATCCCGCCAAGCCGGCACAGGGCCCGAAGGAGGTGCGGGAATGAGCGCCAGGACGTCATTGGGCGTGCTCCTCGCGCTCGCTCTGCCCGCGACCGCCCTCGCGACCGACAAGCCGCTGGTTATCAAGGTGGGCACCGTCGCACCGAAGGGTACGCCGTGGTCCGTGTCCTTCGATGCCATGGCCCAGGACGTCGAGGCGGCGGCGGGGGCCAAAGGCGTCGGCGTCGACTTCGAGATGTACTTCGGCGGCAGCCTCGGCGGTGAGAAGGAGATGGTCAGAGAGACGAGGGAAGGCCGCTTGCACCTGTTCGGGGGGTCGGTCTCCTCGCTGGCGACCATCGTGCCCGAGCTCTACATCTTCGAGACCCCATTCCTCTTCGAGTCGGACGAGGAGGCCGACTACGTGCTCGATCAGGTCCGCCCGCAGGTCGCGGCCCTGCTCGCGGAGCGGGGCTTCGTCCTCTACCACTGGTCCGAGAACGGCTGGCAAGGCATCGCCCTCGATGGCGGTTGCGTGACCTCGATGAAGAGCCTCGCGGGCAAGAAGCTCAGGAGTCAGGAGGCGAAGGTCCACCTCGACACGTTCGAGGCCCTCGGCGCGAGCCCCGTCGCCATCGCGGTCCCGGAGGTCCTCCCCGCCCTCAAGCAGGGCGTGGTCGACGGCTTCGCCAACACCGTGCTCTTCGCGTTCGCGACGGGCTGGTACACGGGGATCGACAGCTTCACCGAGACGAACCACATCTACCAGCCGTCCGCCGTCGTGTACTCGAAGAAGTGGTTCGATGGCTTGCCCGAGGCCACCCGCGCGCTGCTCCTGATGGACCCGCTCCGGTTCGAGGCCAATGGTCGCAAGCGTATCCGGGGCATCCGCGCCGGGCTCGTGGCGAACCTCGAGAAGGCCAAGAAGCAGGTCTGTCCGCTCGACCCGAAGCTGCGCGCGGAGATGAAGACGGCCACGAAGCCGGTCTTCGACAAGTACGTCGCCGGCGTGGGCGACGGTGGGCGGCCCCTGGTGCAGGCGGTGCTCGCGGCGAAGAAGGCGTGGGCCAGGCGATGAGGGCGTGAGCCAGGTCTCGCCCACGAGGAACACGATGAAGGTCATCCTGCGTTCGGTCTGGAGCGTCGTCGCCCTCCTCTCGGTGGGGAGCGTCGTGTTTCCGCAGTTTGGATTGCCTTGGATCTTCGGCGTGCTCGTGGGCGGGGCCCTGTTGTGGCGCTTCACGGGGAGAGGTGGGTTGATGAGCTGGCTCGGGGTCGTCGACGACCTGCTCTTCCGGGGCGAGCGGTTGATCCTCGTCGCCTCGCTCCTCGTGATGTCGGGGGTGGTCTGCCTGGGGGTGGTCTGGCGGACTGCCCACGGTCTGGACGAGGAGTCCGCGAGCGGCTTCACGGTCGGGTTCCTCGCGCTCGTGATGCTCGGTGCGTTCACCGCCCGCTGGCCCGGCGCGTCCCCCCTTCGTCGGGTCACCGGGGGCCTCGTCGTCTTCGGGCTCTTCGGCGCGGGCACCCGCATCCTGCTGCTCGTGGACGGGGGGTTCGGCTGGTCGCAGCGGCTGGCCCTCGTGCTGCTCATCTGGGTGGGTTTCGTGGGCGGCTCGATGGCGACTCGGCTGGGTCGACACATCGCGGTGGACGCGGTCCGCAGGATCGTCCCCGCGAAGCTCGATCTGGTCTTCGAGGTGCTCGCCCAGCTCCTCACGACGTCTCTCTGCGCGTTCCTCGCCGTCGTCTCGTCGATGTATTGCCGCAGCAACTTCGACGACTGGTTGAGCTCAGACCGCCTCGCCTTCGTCTTCGAGTCGATACCCATCCCCTACTGGGCGGCGACCGTCGCCCTGCCCATCGGGTTCACCGTGATGGCCTTCCGGTTCTCGACGCAATTGCTCGTGCGCGTCACGGTGGCGCGAGCGGAGGAGGCAGCGCGATGAGCGTCGAGGTCTTCGCCACGATCGTGCTGCTCGGCCTCGTGCCCGTGGGGGCCTTGGCCTTCTCGGCTCGACGGCTCGCCTCCGCCGTCTTCGCGACCGTCGTCGTCGGGCTGTACTTCCTGCTGCCCCCACCGGCCTTCGCCGTCGTGGGTACGATTCTCTTCGTCCTCGTGCTCGGTGCGCCGCTCTTCGTGACCCTGGGGGTCTTCACGATCCTCTGCCTGTACTTGCTGTCGCCCTACTACCAGACGCTGGAGTCCTACGAGCTGATCGCCGAGCGCATCTTCAGCCTGACCGACAAGAACGTGCTGCTCGCGATCCCATTCTTCGTGGTCGCGGGCGCGGTGATGACGGCCGGGGGCATCGCGCGACGGATCGTAGACTTCGCCGACGCGATCGTGGGTGGCCTGCCCGGCGGGCTCGCGGCGGCGGCGGTGCTGGCCTGCATGTTCTTCGCCGCCATCTCCGGATCTTCGCCCGTCACCGTCATCGCGATCGGATCGATCATGTACCCGGCCCTCGTGGCGAAGGGCTACCCGAAGGACTTCTCGCTCGGGCTCGTGACCGCCTCGGGCTCCCTCGGTATCCTCATCCCGCCATCGATCCCGATGATCGTGTACGCGGTGGTCGTCGGTGGATCGATGCAGGTGGACGTGGCCGACCTCTTCATGGCGGGGGTCACGCCGGGGTTGTTGATCGGGGGGATCCTCATCGCCTACTCGGTCTGGACCGGCGTTCGGCGCCCGAGCTTCTCCTGGCGGACCCTCCGCGCGCCCGATCCCCGCCTCGTGCTCACGCGCTTCCGGGACGGCTTCTGGGCCCTGCTCCTGCCCGTCCTCATCCTCGGAGGCATCTACCCGCTCTTCGGCGGTCGCGCGTTGTTCACCCCGACCGAGGCCGCTGCCAGCGCGGTCGCCTACGCGTTCTTCGTAGAGCTCCTCGTCCACCGCGAGCTCGAGTGGAGGCACGTCCCCGAGGTCCTCGCCGAGTCCGGCGTCCTCATGGGCTCGCTCCTCACGATCATCGTGATGTCCTTCGCCTTCAACCACTTCCTCGTCGAGCAGAAGGTGGTCGACGCCGCCACGGTGTGGATGACCAACCTCGACCTGGGGCGACTCGGGTTCCTGTTGCTGCTCAACCTCCTCCTGCTCGTGATCGGGTGCTTGATGGACGTGCTGTCCGCGATCTTGATCGTAGCCCCCCTCGTCGCGCCCATCGCAGCCGGCTATCAGATCGCACCCCTGCATCTCGCGATCGTGTTCGTGGTGAACCTCGAGATCGGCTACCTGACGCCCCCGATCGGGCTGAACCTCTTCGTGTCCTCCTCGCTCTTCAAGGCCCCGGTGGGGCGCGTGATCCGAGCCACCGTGCCCTTCACGTTGCTGATGCTGCTCGGGCTCGCGGCGATCGTGGCCTACGAGCCGATCGCCGGGGGGCTCCCTCGTGTTCTCTCGGGTGGTTCGTGGTCCACCCCCGGCGTGGGTGAGCTCGAGGAGGGTGCGGCGAGGGAGGCAGACATCCAGTCCTTGGAGGAACTCATGAACGAGGCCGCGGTCGATGTCGAGCCCGCGGCCACGGACGCTCCGCCGGAAGGTGGAGAGGAGGAAGATCGATGAGAGATCGCAGCGTGGGCGCGATGGTGCTCCGACGAGCGGCAGAGAGCCCGGACGATCCGGCCCTCCGCATCAAGGACGATGACAAGGTTTGGAAAGACGTGCCCTGGCGCGACCTGGCGCCGCGCATCGAGAACATCGCGGCGGGGCTGATGACCTCTCTCGAACACCTTCCGCCCCGCGCCGCCATCACGATCATGGGCAACACTTCAGCCGACTGGATCTGTTGCGACTTCGCGGGGCTGTCCATCGGCCTGCGCACCGTCCCGGTCTATGCCTCCCTGCTGCCCGACGAGGTCGGCTACCTGCACGTAGACACCCAGGCCGTCATCGCCATCGTCGAGGACGCCCAGCAGTACGAGAAGGTCCGCGCGATGCGGGGCGGCTTCGAGTTCTTTGGCGAAAGCTATCCTGCGGAGCGAGTCGCGCTCCGGCGCGTCGTGGTCATGGACCCGACCGGGCTCGAGCCGGGTGACGATTGGGAGAGCCTCGCTGACCTCGAGTCGCGCGGGGCAGAGCAGAGGGAGGCCACCGCTGCCAGGCGGCGCGAATGGCTCGAGCCGCTCGGGCGGGACGACGTCTGCACCTATACCTATACGTCGGGCACCACGGGCATGCCCAAGGCCGCCATCCAGACCAACGGGAACATGCTCTCGATGCTGGAGTTCTCGAGCGCCGCGGGCCTCTTCGTCGACGAGATCCGAGAAGGGGGCTATCACCTCTTCCTGCCCCTCGCGCACTCCTTCGGGCGCCTCATCGAGCTGTCGGGCCCCTACTTCAGGGCCCCGATCGTCGTCTCGAGCATCCCCACCCTTGCGCAGGACCTCGCGACGTCCCGGCCTGGCTTCTTCCCCGCTGCGCCCCGGGTCTTCGAGAAGATCAAGGCGCGGATCGAGGCCGGCGTCGCCGCGGCGCCCATGGCCCAGCAGAAGGGGTTCAGCATGGCGCTCGCCGCCGGACGAGCCACGATCCCCTACCGCGCCCGAGGTGAGGCCCTGCCCATCACGTTGCATACCCAGTACGCCCTCGCGGACAAGCTGGTGTTGTCCGACCTGCGGAAGCGCCTCGGCCTCGATCGCTGCGCGATCCTCATGTCTGGCTCGGCGCCCTTGTCTCCAGAGGTCCACGAGTTCTTCTTGAGCATCGGGGTCGAGCTCCTCGAGGCCTACGGACTCACCGAGACCTGTCCGGGGCTGACCTCGAATCGCCCCGGGCGCTTCAAGATCGGGACGGTCGGGCCCGCGATGCCCGGGATCGAGCTGCGGATCGCGGACGACGCCGAGGTGCTCGCGAAGGGCGCGAACATCGTCTCCGGATACCTCAACCGGCCGGAGGCGACCGAGGAGGCCTTCGTAGACGGCTGGTTCCATACCGGCGACCTCGGCAGCCTCGACGAAGATGGCTTCCTTACCCTCACCGGCCGCAAGAAGGAGCTGATGAAGACGAGCGGGGGCAAGTTCATCGCGCCCTCGAAGATCGAGAACCGGCTCAAGAACCACGCCTTGGTGCAGGAAGCCCTGATCGTCGCCGACGGGAGGAACTACGCCACCGCGCTGTTGGCGGTGGACCCCGAAGAGCTCGCGGCGTGGGCCGAGCGCACCGGCCACGCCGCGGACGCGAGCTCCGATGCCGTTCGCGCGGAGCTGCAGACCCACGTCGACGCGGTCAACGCGACGCTCGTGCGGTTCGAGTCGATCAAGCGCTTCACCGTGGTGCCGCCGATGACGGTGGAGTCCGGGCTCCTGACCGCCTCCCTGAAGCTGAAGCGCAAGGTCGCCCAGGAGCGTTACTCGGGCGAGATCGAAGCGATGTACGCGGGCTGAGCGAGGAGGTCGTGGTGAGGAGCAGACGCATCATCTACTTCGCGCCCGCGGGCGCCGACCTGCGCAGGCTCAGGCAGGAGCTCGAGGAGGCGGGTACGCGCCTGTGCGATCGCGGCGCCGAGCTCGAGGTCGAAGTACCAGGGTCGACGGTTACCCTCGTGCACGACGTATCCTCCGAGGAGGTCGCGGCGCGCCTCGCTCACGAGTACATCAGCCTGGTCTTCGTCGACTTGCGTCCCATCGACGACGACCGACCCTTCGAGGGGCGAGCGCAGGGGGTCGAGCGCCTGCTCGATGCCCTCGACGGGCCCGACGACGTGGAGGCCCGCTATGGCTTTCATCGGATCGCGCTGCTGACCGCTGACGCAGACGGTCCGCCGTTGGATGCGCTCCTGATGCGCCTCGGCGCGCGAGGCGTTCGGCTCGCGTACCGCGAGCGCGCGCGGGAGCGCGGCTTCGCGGCACGAGCGCTCGCGAGCTCCTGCGAGGTGATCAGACACCGCCAGCGCGGCAAGACCGCGCTGTGTCTATCGGGGGGAGGCACGACGGGTATCTACTTCGAGCTCGGCGCCCTCAAGTGTCTGCAGGATTGCTTGCCCGAGGGGGCCCTCAACGAGATGGACATGTTCTTCGGGATCAGCGCGGGTGCCGTGGTTGGCAGCATGCTCGCGGTCGGCTTCTCGCCGGACGAGATCATGGCCGGCATCGCGGGCGAGGCGGGCGCCCGACTGCCTGCGCTCGACCTCGGCCTCGTCCGCGCGTCGAACATCAGCCTGGCGGACGCGATGCGGCGAGTCGGGCGCGCGTGGTACGAGGCCGCGCGCAACTGGCAAGGCTTGTTGACAAGAAGGGAGGACGCGTCCTGGGAGGCCTTCGTCGAGAACTACATCGACATGTGGGGGGCACCCTTCAACGCCCGCGCCCTGGAGCGCTATCTCGCCCAGGCCTTCTCGGTGCCGGGCGCGAGCAATCGCTTCGGGGACCTGGGTCGATCGCTCTTCATCGGAGCATCGGACCTCGACGCGCGCAGGCACGTACTCTTCGGCGCCGCCGATGCCCCCGTGGTCAGCGTGAGCGAGGCCGTCCAGGCATCGGTGAGCTTCTCGCCCGCCTTCACGCCCGTGAAGCTAAGGGGACGCTACTACGAGGACGGCGCGATCACGCGCACCTCCAACTTCGTCGAGGCGATCGAGCGCGGCGCGACCCTCCTGCTGATCGTGGACCCGTTCCTGCCCCTGGTCTCCCGAGAGCCCGGCTCCCAGGCTGCGCGCGGCATGTTCTTCCGCATCGACCAGAACATTCGCACGATGTCGTTTACGCGGTTCGAGAACGCACGTGATTGGGTGCTGCGCCAGCACCCCGAGATAGGCGCGTACACCTTCGTGCCCTCGAATCGTCAACGCCTCTTGCTCGCTGGCAGCCCGATGGATCACCGGCAGTACGCCGCGATCTGGCGCGGCGCGTACCTGTCGACGCTGGCGCGCCTCGAGCGCCTCGAGGCGAAGCTTGCGGGCGATCTGGAGGCGCACGGCCTCGCCCTCGACCTCGACCGAGCGCGTCGGGTCGCCGGGCGCCTCGAGCGGGTTGGCAAGCCCACCTTCGCCGACTTCTTCTGTGGACCGGTGCGGATCTCGCGACCGCCCCTCGCCTTGGAACGTCGTGCGCGCGCCGAGGGCGCACGCGCGAGCTGAGGAGCATCATGAGTATCTGGACGAGCAAGTATCAACGTCTGACGGCGGTGGATCGCGGCTTCTTGGACATGGAGGATGACAGCCTCCACATGCACGTGGGCTCGGTGGCGATCTTCGAGACGGGCGATCTGTCGACCCCCGAAGGGGGCGTCGACTTCGGGCGGATCCGCGACTACATCGCGTCGCGTCTGCACCGGGTGCCCCGCTACCGGCAGAAGATCACGTACACGCCGGTCGAAAGGCACCCGGTCTGGGTCGACGACGACCGCTTCAACATCGACTACCACCTGCGACACACCGCTCTGCCGCGTCCGGGCGACGAGCGTCAGCTCAAGAGACTCGCGGGGCGGCTGATGTCTCAGCAGCTCGATCGAGGGAAGCCGCTCTGGGAGATCTGGGTCGTAGAGGGTCTCGGGCCGGATCGCTTCGCGATCATCAACAAGGTGCACCACTGCATGATCGACGGCATCTCGGGGAACGAGATCCTGCAGCAGATCTACACGCCGGCCCCGAAGGAGCACCACGCGTCACCTCGCCCGTTCCGGGCGCGCGACCTCCCGAGCGCGCTCGAGCTCTTCATGGGTGCGACCAAGCGCCGATTCGAGGCCCCGGTCGCGGTCGCCCGCACGATGAGGGACGCCGCCCTCGCGCCCACCAGGGCCCTCCGCAGGACCCTGGAGACGGCCCCGGCCGTAGGTCGCGTGTTCGACAACTGGAGCCAGTTGGCCTCGCCCACGCCCATCAACCAGCCGATCGGGCCCCACCGCCGCTTCGACTGGCTGCAGATGGACCTCGATCGCGTGCGCGCGGTGAAGACCAAGATGAACGGCACGGTGAACGACGTCGTGCTCACCGTGGTCGCGGGGGCGATGGCCCGCTTCTTCGAGGACCACGGCATCGATCCGGGCAGCCAGGAGCAGATGCGGTTCCGCGTCTTCTGTCCCGTCAGCCTGCGCGGTGAGCGCGAGAGGAGCACCCTCGGCAACCGCGTCGCGATGACCATCGTGGACCTCCCGCTCGGGAACCGGCCGCCGCAGGAGCGCCTCGATGGCGTCAAGGAGAGCTTCCGGAGCTTCCGGGAGTCGAAGGAGGCGCTCGGCGCGGACGTGTTGACCTCGGCGAGCAACTGGATGGCCCCGACCCTCGTCTCCCTCTCCTTCCGGATGAGCTATCGCCGGCGGGCGGGCAACATGGTCGTCACCAACGTGCCGGGACCGCAGGTGCCCCTGTACCTGCTCGGCGCGCGGATGCTGGAAACCTACCCATTGGTGCCACTCTTCATCGAACAGTGCCTCGGGATCGCGCTGTTCAGCTATGCGGGCAGGCTCTTCTGGGGCTTCAACTCGGACTGGGAGACCATGCCCGACCTGCACGCCCTGGTGGAGAACGTGTCCGAGGCGTTCGCCGAGCTCGAGGCGCATGTCGGCTCGAGGAGGGTGCAAGCGGTCCAAGGACCATGCTACGGTCCCACCCCATGCGCCCGTACGTCGTAGGCCTGGCAGGCCTCGTGGGCCTCCTGGCTGGCTGCGTCGGGCGCATCGAGTCGCCGGGCTCGGCCCCGGAGCCCCCGGCCACCACGACCCCCTCCACCCCGGTGGCCCCGGCGGATCCTCGCGCCTGCGCCGACGACACCCTGTCGCCCACCCCTCGGCTCCGCAGGCTGGCTTTCGCCGAGTACGACCGGAGCGTGCGGGATCTGCTGACCCTCGACGTGAGCCCCTCCACCGAGCTGGGCCCCGAGGTGGCCGGGGTGACGCCGACGTTGTGGTCGGGGGTCAAGGTCGCGGCAAGCCAGGTTGCGGCGCGCTTCGCGGCGGACGGCGCCGCCTTCGCGCGGGTGGTGGGCTGCGGGGCCACCCCCGACGCCGACGCGTGCGCGGCGGACTTCATGACCCGCTTCGGGCGCCGCGCCTACCGCCGGCCCCTGACCACCGAGGAGTCCGAGCGCTACGCCGCCCTGTGGGCCGCCCGGGCCGAGCTGACCGAGACCGGCAGCTTCGAGGAGGGGATCGCGCTCCTCGTCGAGGCCATGCTCCAGTCGCCGGGGTTCCTGCTCCGGGTGGAGCGGGGCGCCGCGGTGGACGGCGTGGTGGCCCTCGACGGCTACGAGCGGGCTACCCGGGTGGCCTACGCCCTGTGGGGTGCTGGGCCCGACGACGCGCTCCTCGACGCCGCGGCGGCGGGGGAGCTCGACACCGCGGCCGGGGTGCGTCAACAGGCCTTGCGCATGGTGGGCCCCGAGTTCGACCCGCGGGTGGCCGCGATGCTGCAGTGGGTCCACGCCGAGTGGCTCGGCATGGGGGGCGCCTACGCGCAGTTCTGGAGCAACACCCAGCGCGATCCCGCGCTCTTCCCCGAGTTCTACCCCGGCATCGACGCCGAGTTCCGTGAGGAGGTCCTGCGCTCGATCGAGTCGGTGTTCCTCTCCGACGGCGGCTTTCAGGCCCTCTTCACCGGGGCCGAGACCCAGGTCACCCCGGCCCTCGCGTCCATCTACGGGGTGGCGCACCCCACCGGGGCGGGCTGGGCGCCGGTGACCCTCGATCCCGCGCTCCGACCGGGCATTCTGAGCCGGGCCGGCTTCCTCGGCACCCACGGCCGCTACACGCGGGGCTCGCTCATCTACCGCGGGGCCTTCGTGCAGAAGCGCGTCCTCTGCCGGGCCATCGGCGCGCCGCCCGCGGGGGCCGACGCGACGCCGCTCCCGGAGTCGACGGAGAACCTGCGCACCACCCGACAGCGCATCGAGGCGATGACCGCCGCTCCGAGCTGCGCCCAGTGCCACAAGGAGCTCATCAACCCCGCCGGCTTCCCTCTCGAGTTCTTCGACGGCATCGGCCGCCACCGCACCACCGACAACGGGGAGGCGGTGGACGGCAGCGCCACCCTCGTCCTCGACGGCAAGGAGATCACGGTGGACTCACCGAAGGCCTACGCCGAGGCCCTGGGGAGCTCCTTCGAGGCCCCGCGCTGCTACGTCGACCGCTTCATCGAGTACACCTTCGCCGACGGCGCGGCCCGCCTGGGCTGCGAGGACGTGCGGCTCGCAGACTACCTTGCAGATCCCCAGCACAGTCTCCGGGGCTTCCTGGTGGAGCTGGTCTCGAGCCCGCGGTTCCTCACCCGGGCGGCCGAGGAGGCCCAATGAGCACCTTCGATCCGCGCCTCGGGCGCCGCCGCTTCCTGAAGGGCCTCGGCGGCGTCACCGTGGGGCTCCCGCTCCTGGGCTACGCCGGCCGGGCCTCGGCCCAGGCCATGTCGGGCCCGAGGAACGTGGTCCTGTTCTGGACCCCCAACGGCTTCAACCTCAGCACATTCTTCCCGCGGCTCCGCCACGCCGGCGGCAGCTCGGCCTTCGGGCCCCTGAGCGCCGCGTCCTTCGCGGACCGGCCGCTCGACCTCACCCCGGACGTGGTGAACGGGGTGCCGCGGGAGATCTTCCGGCACCCGGAGTGGGGCCTCAGGGCCCTGGCCCCGCTCGCGAGCAAGGTCTCCGTCCTGCGCGGCTTCAGGAACTCGCGGCGCGGCTTCCTCGACCTCGCGGCGGGCGGCGATCACGGGATGAACACCGCGTGCCGCTTTACCGCGGCCGGCATCGGGACGGGCCGCGGCCTCGCCCTCGGGCCCTCGCTCGACTACGCGCTGGCCGCCCGCATCAACCCGCTCCTGGACGGGGCGCGGGTGCCGCTGGTGCTGCACGTGGGCGCCAACGCGAACCCCCAGAACGGCGACGGCACCAGCTTCATCAGCTACCGCGGGTCCGAGGATCCCGACCCCGGCATCAACAACCCGTGGGTGGCGTTCCGGCGCCTCATGGGCATCACGCCGGGCGGGGCGGCGGAGGATCGCCTGATCCGAAAGCGCCAGCGCATCGCGGACCTGGTCCGGGGCGAGCTCGGCGCGCTCCAGTCCGAGCGCACCTACGGGGCGCGGGACCGGCGCCTGCTCACCGACTGGCTCGGGCTCATCGAGGCCACCGAGGACGAGATGCGCGAGACGGGCCTGTGCACCGCGGAGACGGTGGCCCGCTACGCGCCGGTGTCCGCGGTGCAGGCCTTCGAGGGGGCGAGCAACGACGCCCTCGGCCGCTACGAGGACTTCGGGCGCATCGGCGACCTGATGCTCAAGATCACCGCGCTCTCGCTCGTGTGCGGGCACACCCACGTGGCCACGATCCAGTGGTCGTCCGGTGCAGGCGGGCCTGCATTCGGCGCCCTCGGGATGGGCGCGGGCGCGCCCGCCGGCACCTGGCACGGGGGCGAGCGCCACCACGAGCTCTCCCACCGCAACGGCTCCGACGGCGCCGAGCCGGGGTTCCTGCCCGACGTGGAGCGCAACATGTCGTGGATCGACCAGTGGTACGGCGAGCGCTTCCGGGACCTCGCCCAGCTCCTCGAGGAGCTCAACCTGCTGGACGACACCGCGATGGTGTGGATGCCCGAGTTCGGCGACGGCCGACAGCACCACTTCATCGACATCGCGGCGGTGGTGGCGGGCGGCTGCGGGGGCTACCTCAAGACCGGGGCGGTCATCGACTGCTCGGCGAACGGGCGCTGGGACGATCGGCTCGACACCGAGACGAACGGGCCCCGCATCGGTCCCGCAAGCGATCCTGCCAACGTCTACGACCTCGACATCGGTTGGATCGACGGGACCACCTCCCACAACAAGCTCCTCACCACCCTCTTCAACGCGGCCCTCCCCCGGGACGCGGAGGGGCGCACCATCGACCCCATCCGCCGCTTCCCCGAGGTGGACACCGCGGATCCCCACAACGACCTGCAGGACGGCGAGATCGATGCCCTCAAGGCCTGAGCGGGCCAGGCACCTGCTCCTCGCGGCGCTGGTCGGCGTGGCTTGCAACTCTGGTTGCGGGGGCCGCATCGCCGATCCCGCCCCCTTCTTCGCGGCCCAGGAGCTGGACGTGGAGGGCGAGCTCCTCCCCACCGCCTGCGGGGCCGCGCCGTGCCACGACGCGGATCAGCCGTCCTCGGGGCTCGACCTGGTCTCCCCCGGGGTGGCGGCCCGCCTGCTCGGGGTGGCGAGCACCTGCGGCGGGCGGGCGCTCATCGAGGCGGCGCCCCGACAGGGGAGCTACCTGTTGGAGAAGGTGGAGACCTCCACTCCGGCGTGTGGCGCGCGGATGCCCTTCGGCGGGGTCCTCGCCGACGCGGAGCTGGTCGCCCTGCAGGCCTGGGTGGCCGGGGTGCGCACCGCCACGGTGGGGGAGTGACGCGGTGATCTCGGCCCTGCTCCTCGCGGCCCTCCTCGGTGCGCCGGTCGAGTCGCAAGACGTCTTGCTCGTGGAGCGCTTCACCGGGCCGGGGGCGAAGCGGGCCCAGGCGCAGGTGACGCGGGTGCTGGCTCAGGCGCCGACGTGTCGGGTGGCGACCGCGCCGGGGCCCGAGGTGACGGCGCGGCTGGTGGGCCGGATCGAGCGGGCCAAGCGTCAAGTCGTCTTGCAGCTCACGGTCTACCGGGCCCACGACGGGGCCGAGCTGGGCGCGGTGCGCCTGGCCGCACGGTCGACCGCGGGTCTCGACAAGGTCATCCGCGCGCGCTTGAACCCCGAGCTGGCGCCGTTGCTGGCCCGCGCCAAGCCGCCTCTGCCACCCCCGCCGGTGCTCGCGGTCGCCCCGCCGCCGAGCCCGCCGCCCCCCGCGGCACCGCCGGCCCGGGTGGAGGTGCCCGCGCCCACGCCCACGTCTGACGAACCCCGCGGGGGGCTCCTGCGCCTGGAGGCCGGGGTGGGCTTCCTCAACCGGCAGCTCTACTACACCGACGACCTCTTCCGGGCGCAGCAGAACTACGTGCTCCCCTTCGCGCCGGGGGCCCGCCTGGGCCTGGTCGCCCACCCCGGGGTGCTCTTCGGGCCGGGTCTCGTGGAGCACTTCGGCCTCTACGCGCAGGCTCTCTTGCACGCTCCGCTCGAGTCGGAGGACGCGGCCGGTCAGCGCTTCGACACCCGCTCGCTCCAGGTGGCGGGCGGGCTCGAAGCCACTCTCGACTTGGGCCCCCTGAGCGCGGCCGCGACCCTCGGGGTCGGGCACCAGCGCTACACCGTGGCGGGGGTCGAGGGCGGCGACGCTGGCGTGCCCGAGGTGCGCTACCTCCACCTCGATGCGGGCGCGCGCCTGCGTCTCGAGCTGGGCCCGGTGGCGGTGCGGGGCCAGGGCGCCTACCTGCACCTGCTCGGGGTCGGTGCGCTGGACGACGCGGACTGGTTCCCTCGGGCCCAGGGCCGCGGGGTCGAGGTGGCGGGCGCGCTGGAGTGGGCGCCGTGGCCGGTGCTGGCGGTGGTCGCGGGCGTCGACGTGCGGCGCTACTTCTTCACCATGCGCCCCGAGGTGGGCGACGCCCGCGTCGCGGGGGGCGCGGTGGACCAGTACCTGGTGACCCACGTGGGCGCGCAGCTCCGCCTCTAGCGGCGGCGGCGCGCGGCGAGGAGGAGGCCGAAGAGCAACCCCAGCGGCGACGCGCCCGCGCCAGGCGACGCGCAGCGGCAGCCCTCGGAGGGCGGGTCGAAGGGGAGGTCGACGACGCCCGCGTCGGGCACCGGGCCCAAGCTCGGGGCGTCGACGCCCGCGTCCAGCCCCGGGCTCGCGGCCGCGAGGCGCGGGCCGAGCTGGGCGTCGCAGCCCTCGGGGCGCAGGCCGTCCGCGCAGGCGCTGGCCATGGTGGCGGTGATCCAGTCGAGGTAGGCGTCGACGCGCGCCTCGGTGCTCGCGGAGTCGCAGCTCGTGAAGCCGTAGCTGTTGACGCTGACCAACCGCCGCTCGGGGGCAAGTCCGTCGGGCACGTCCATGAACGTCGGGCCGCCGGAGTCGCCGCTGCACCGGCTCGGCGCGCCGACCCCGCCGGTCCGCACGACCTCGGGGCCGACGAACGAGATCGTGGACTTCGCCGCGCGCAGCGGCCCCGACAGGCCGGTCTCGTCGCGCCCGTAGCCCACGATCAAGACGGGCGCGCCCTGCACCAGGCTCGCCGCGATCCGGGCGTCGGCGAGGGCGGGGAGCTCGACCCCAGTCACCGGCGCGTCGAGGAAGAGGAGCGCGAGGTCGTGGGCGATGTGGCCCTCGTCCGCCGGCACGTACTCGGGGTGCAGGGCCCAGCCTCGCGCGAGCGACCACCTGTCGTTCTTGACGATCAGGTTGAGGAACGCGGTCAGGTCGCGCGCGAAGTAGACCTCGTGGCTGGCGTCGAAGTCCTCGAGGCAGTGGGCGGCGGTGAGCACGGTGTCGGGGGCGATGAGGCTGGCCGAGCACAGGGGGCCCGCGTTCCGGTCGTCCGCGAAGCCTCCGGTGAAGCCTACCGACGGATAGTCGCCGAGCTGAACGAGCTCGCCATACAGGATGGCGGCCTCGTCGCGCGCGCTGTCCGGCGGCTCGGGCCCGCCGCAGGCGGCGAAGAGCAGCGGCAAGGTGGTCAGGGCCGCGCGCCTCACGGGGCCACCCCCGATCCGACGCGCAGCTGCAGGTACGACGTGCCTTGCCAGGCCGTGCGCGCATCGAGCTCGAGCGCATAGCGTCCAGGCGGCAGCGCCTGCAGGGCCGGCGCGCCCGAAGGGGTGAGCTCCTGACACCGCACCAGCCCGCCGACGTCGTCCTCGGCCAAGATCGCCCCGCCCTCGTCCGTCAGGCGGAGCACGACATCGGTGGCGCACTCGCCCTCGGTCTCGACGTGGGCGTCGAGCCACATCGTCTCCCCGCTCGCGTTCACCACCGCGAAGAAGTCCGTAGGGTCTGCGCCCCGCTGATGGAACGCCACCGTCACCGCCTCCTCCCCGACCGTAGCGGTCCGTGTGATGAGCAGGTTCGCCTGCGCCGCGGTGTCATTGGGCTCCACTTCGACGCCGCGGCCTGGCTCGAGTCGACACGCGTCATCGCAGCCATCGCCGACCGCGAGGTTCCCGTCGTCGCAGGCCTCGTTGCGCGCGGGGTTGTGGACTGCGTCCCCGCAGGTCGGCGGCGCGTACTCGAGCTGGACCGAGAGGTCCTCGACCGGGGTGCGCCCGGCGTTCCTGACCACGAACCAGTGCGCCCCCGCGGCCCCCGCCCGCGCGCTGCCGGCCCGACACTGCCCGTCGAAGTTGGCCCGTTGCCCCCCCACGTAGCCGAAGGCGTCGTCGAGCACGACCATGTGGAAGGCCTCGGGGCAGAAGCCGTCGCGGCCCGGGGTCGGGGTGAAGGTCACGAGCGTGTCCTCCTCGGCGATGGTCATCGGGTACGCGACGGTCTCGCCGCGGCGCGCCAACGTCTCGATCCTCACCGTCGTCGACATCGAGATCGGCGGCCCCGCGCGTGGCTCCAGCGCGCAGTCGGCATCGCAGCCGTCGCCGCTCTCCTGGTTCCCGTCGTCGCACGCCTCACCGCCGTCGTAGTCGACGAGGAGGTCGCCGCAGCCCGCGTCGGGGTGGAACAGGCGCACCACCACCGAGAAGGGGCCGAGCCGACCGGTGGCGGGGGTCACGTCGAGGGTGTGCAGCCCCGGGTCCGCGAAGGTGTCCGCGGCGGCGCAGAGGCCGATCCCGCCGTCGTCGGAGAGCAGGGCCCCGTCGAGGGTGACGCGGACGTCCGCGTCCGGCCCCTCGCAGCGGCCCTCGTCCGGCACGAAGGTGTCGAGGTAGAGCACGCTCGGCGCGTCGACCTCGAGCTCGACGCGCATCGTCTCGTCGGCCTCGAGTGGTCCGCCGGACAGGACCCACGGCTCGAGGCGCGGGGTCAGGCGCGCCGCCGGCTCGAGCCCGCAGGTGGCGTTGCAGCCGTCTCCGCTCGCCCGGTTGCCATCGTCGCAGGCCTCGTCGGCCTCCCGCACGCCGTCGCCGCACACCGGGTCGCCCACGGCGTCGACCTCGAGGAAGTAGCGCGGCACGGGTGGGCCCTCGTCCCGGGCGAGCCCCACCACCACGTAGTAGGTCCCCGCCGGCAGCTCACCTTGCTCGTGGCCGGTGAGCAGACCGCAGTGCTCACCGAGCTGGTCCGTCTGCCTGGCCTGCAGCTGGATCCCGTCCGCGCGGCGCAGGGCCACCCCTCCGAGCGGGAAGCCACAGCCCACGAGCTCCGGCCCGGTGACCGCGACCCGCAACCGCGCCGGCGCCGAGAGCTGCACTTTGTAGAAGTCCTGGTCCGGGCCGGACGCGGCGTCGACCCGGCCGACCACGAGGCGCCCGAGCTCGATCGGCTGAGCGGCGCCGGCCGAGTCGTTGGGCTCCACCTCCTCGAGCGCGTCCACCGTGCAGTCCGCCTTGCACACCTCGGGCATGGCCCCGGGCTCGCAGTGCTCGCCCGCGCGGGACTCCACCACCTGGTCCCCGCAGCTCGGGGCTCCCGGCGCGAGCTCGAGCAGGTAGTCGGCGGCCTCGAGGCCCCGCACCGCTACGAAGTAGGTGCCCGCGGCGAGATCTCGATCACCGGGGCCGTCGCGCGGGTCGAGGCGCGCGCAGCCCCGCGTGCCCTCCGCGCGGGCCAATGCCCGCCCCGCTGCGTCGAGCAACCGCAAGGCGCCTGGCACGCCGCAACCTCCGTTGATATCGCGCAGGATGGCCTGCACGTGCCCACCCTCGGGGACGTCCACCGCAAAGACGTCGACCTCGCCCGGCGCGATCGCGCCGACGACCCCCGCCTCGACCACCCCGGCGCTCGCCGGGGTGTCGTTGGGCTCGACCTCACCCGCGAAGACCCGCAGATCAGCGGCAAAGGTCGCGGTCAAGGTGCCCGCGCGGGCCTCGAGGCGCACCTGGACCGCGCCCGGGCCCGCCTCGATGCGCCCCTCGTAGGTGCCGAGGGCGGCGCTCGGAAAGGCGGGGTCCGGCGCGCCGCCCACCGTGAGCGCGTGCGCATCGGCCCCGAGGCTGTCCCACCGCAGGGCGAACCGGGTCGCGCCCGCCGCGTAGGTGGTGGGGATCAGATCCGCGACCAGGCGCGGGACGGCCTCGACCGCCCTCCGCGCCTCGACGTCCCCGGACTCGTGCCGCGCGATGAGCCGCAGCTCGGTGCTCTGCAGGACGGCGACCTCGACCTCGCCCGTCGCCGCCGCTCCGAGGCGGAGGGCCCGCCCCTCGGTGTCGGTGAGGTCCACCGAGGTCGCCCCGGGGGCCGACCAGGTGGCGGTGACGGTCGCGCCAGCGACGACGCGCGGAGCGCTCACGGCGAGCTCCGGCGCTGGCGGCGCGGGGTCCGAGCAGCCCGCGAGCGCGAGCCCCGCGAGGAGCCGCGCCCAACGGGCACGAGGCGGCACGATCATGCGCGGGATTGTCGGGGCGACCTCCGAGGGCCGCAAGGTGGGATGCACGAACAACGGGTGAGGCCGGCAGCCACGTTGCTTCCGCCCACGCGTATTCACCGAGCCTGCTCCACCCCCGAGGTCGGGGTTCAATGCCGATGGCCGTAGTCCTGCGGTCCACTCGAATGGCAGACTCCCTCGCGATGGCGTGGATCGAGTCGGCCGGAGGACCGCTCGTGGTGCTCCCGCGCTCCCTGAGGTCCGCCTGGATGGGCGTCGCGGCCGACGACTACGACGCCGCGTGCTCGGTAGACGGATACCTCGGCCTCCTCCGGCGCCCGTGGGGAGACGCCCTGGTGCTCGGTGACGAGCCCCTGCGGACGTCCGTCGTGCAGCGCCACGACGGCCTCGCCATCGTCCGCTGGCGCTTCGCCCCTGGAACGAGCGCATTGATGGACGCGGCAAGAGTCGCGAACCTGGACGGGCCGCGGCCGGTCGAGACAATCGAGGTTGCGCTCCTCGACGGGCGCCGTCCGTCCGCGTGACCGCGCTTTCGGCCCTCTTTCCGGCTCTCGAGGCCGACGAGGCGCTGGCTCGGGCCGTGCTGGAGGTGTCGCTGGGGGATCCCAACGAAGGCGTGAGATCTGCAGCCGAGGCGGCGGCGGAGCGCTTGCTCCCGAAGCGGGGACGCTGACTCGGCCGGTGCGCCTCAGTCCACGTACTTTTGCATGTAGCCGAAGCGCTCGGTGAGCTTGCCCTGGTGCAGGATCACCGCCTTCTTCAGCGCATCCGGCAGGGCCCAGTCTTCGAAGCTCCCGGAGGGGTCGCTCTCGGCCAGCGCGGGGATCAGATCGAACAACGCCTCGCTGAACGCGCCGGAGGACTCGCGCGGGATCTCGGTGGGCAGGATCTCCACCGCCATCACCACCGGGCCGCGACCCTCGAACCCGTCCTTCGCCCGGTTGGCCTCGACGTCGTAGACGTAGACCGGGTGCCCGGGGTCGGTGGCCTTCACCGTGGCCTCCACCGAGCCCTCGATGTCACAGGAGATGTCGCCGATGACCTCGAGCCTCGGCTTCTCGCCCGGGGCGTAGAGCTTCCGCAAGTCTTCTTTCGTCACCAGCCGCGGGTACTTCGGGGTCCAGTAGATGCAGTTCACCAGGGCGGTGAGGTAGGGGTGGTACTGGGCGAAGGTGCCGCGGTAGCGGTCCGGGTGCTGGTAGTAGGTCTGCAGGTCGAAGGCCTCGGCGGGGTCCTTCGGGGTGACCATGTCGGCCTCCTCGAACACCACCTGGTAGAAGGTGCCGGGCTCGGACGCCTCGCCCGCCAGGAGCTGGGCCGGGGTGATGACCTCGGGCTTCAAGAGGGCGGAGATCTCCTGGGCCCCGTGGGAGACCCGACCGTTCCCGCTGATCCCCAGGACCACCGGCCCCAGGGGCGCGAGGGCCCAGCTGGCCCGGCAGGCCGCCGCCGCCTCGGCCACCGCGGCCTTGGCGGTGGCGAGGTCGGGGTACTTCACCGCCTGCTTGAGGTCGGCGAGCGGCGTCCGCAGGCCCTCCTGCAAGAGGCGCTGGCCGAGGGCCCACAGGGTGTTGATCATCCCTGCGAGGCCGGCGTGCACGCCAAAGAAGACGAGCCGACGATCCTGCTCGTCGACGATGCACTCGTAGTCGATCAGGTTGCAGCCGCGGGCCATGAGCTCGCGGAGCATGGTCATGTTGTAGGCCTGGCCCTTGATGGTGTGGGAGAAGAAGACGTAGGTCCGGCCGTGCAGGAACAGGTGGGGCGGGATCTCCTTCACCCCCAGGATCACGTCGCAGTCGGACAGATCGCCCTGGAGCGGGACCCCGGCCTCGGTGAGCTCGTCCGGGGTGAACACCCGCTGGTCGGAGGGCTGGACCACGATGTCCACCCCGTGGTCGTCCCGGAGGCGGGCCAGATCCGCCGGCACCAGGGGCATGCGAGCCTCCCACGGGCTCTTGTCCTCAGCGCGAATTCCGATCTTCACCCTCGTGTCATACACCACCCCCCAAGGAGCCCAAAGGTAAATGATTCCGAGGGCTCGGGCGGCGGGGTGGGCCCGCCCGAGCGCCCCGCTCCGGTGCGGTTGTCAGCCCATCACCGCTTCTCGCGGGCTCCGTATCAGCCCCGAGCGCCTCGAGTCGGTGGTCCAAGAGGCCCGGCTTCGAGGTGGCGTCGCTCGGAGGGCAGCCCCCATGGGGACGCCGAGGGCCGCCTCGGCCGTCGCGATCTGATCATCGGTGGCGGGCGCGCCCACGTGCAGTCGCTCGAGGTGCAGCCCGTAGTCCTCGCGCAGGGCCCGCAACCGGCCCTGCAAACTTTCGGTGAAGTCGCTCATGTCACACACTCTCTCTTGCCCAGCCCTACCGACAGCCTGCGGTGAGGGCGTCGTTGTAGGCCGCGCCGCCCGCGGTGGTGTTGGGGATCCCGTGGTCCACCCCCGGGAGGTACGAGAACTCCGTGCTGCTCGTGACCCGGAGGGCGTACATGTGGCCCGACGAGGTGGCGAACGAGTAGTCCGCACCGCCGTACATGAAGTGGACGTGGGTGTTGGGGTACTCGAAGTCAGAGAGTTCCGAGTCCAGGCTGTCGTCGTGGAGGGTGTCCCGGTAGGACTCCAGGTGCAGGCGACACGGTTGCGCGCCGCCGTAGGGGGCGTCGATGAGGTTGAGGTTGGCGGCGGCCACCGTGCACTCCAGCGGCCGGTCGTAGACGTAGTTCTCGGGCGGTACGGTCTCGCAGCCGTTGTCCCAGGGGGCACCGCCCAGGCAACCGAGGTCGATGCGGCCCATCGGGGGCCCGCCGCTGATCAGCGCGAAGTCGAGGCTCCGCTCCAGCCCATAGCGGGCCAGCGCGTAGGCGATCTCGCTCCCGCCCGCGGAGTTGCCCGCGGCGCAGAGCGGCCTGCGGGGCGGGTTGACGGTCGTGTCCACGTACCGGAGCAGTGTGGCGTAGCGGCAGGCCGACCTGGCCATGCCCGAGTCGCCGTCCGTCCATCGGGACGACCACGCGCGCTGGACCACCCGGTAGCCCCGCTGGGCCAGGTCTTGGATGAGCGCCTGCATCGGGGGTTGGGCGTCCACGAAGCCGGTCCCTGAGCCCCCCGAGCCCAGCACCACCGTGCCGAGCACGTTGGGGCCCGAGACGGAGGAGGTGATGCGGACCCGGGCGTCGAGGTCTGCGAGATCCGGGCAGCGGACCCGCCACACCTGACAGGTGGTGTCCGGGAGCCCGCCTGCGTCACAGGCCTCAGGCCGGACCTCCACCGAGCCCAAGGGTAGGGCTCCGCGGGCGGTGGCGGCCTCCGTCTGCGCGGCTTCGGGGCTTGAATCGGGCGTGGGCGGTCGGGAGGCCGGCGTCGCATCGCAGGCCATGCTCAGCCCTACGAGGAGTCCGAGGGCGGGAGTCAACGCGCGCGGAGGTGAGAACGTCCGTGGGACGGGTGGGTAGTCGCGGGAGATGCGGTCAAGCACTGTAGGAGCGGCTCAGCACAGGGCGTGCCGAGCGACGGTGCTTCGCGTTGCCTTGGGGCTGCTGCTTGGAGTCCGCGGACCGGTGTGGGCGGTGTGTGGACCTCGGTCCGCAGCCGCGGAGAGGTAGCCCACCGTGCCCTCCCTCGTGAGGGCCAGGGTCCAGCCTTGGGGGGCTGGGAACGTACGTGGGTCCTACATCAAGTCAGCCCACCTGCTTCACGACCTCAGCACCATTGCCACCGGCCGGCCGCGGCTCGGCGTCGTCGCCCTTCGGCCCGACGTCCACTGTCGGGCCGCCCGCCAGGTGCTGCGCGAGGTGATCGAGGTGCAGGCTCTGCATCAGCGACGTGACCCCCGGGACCTGCGCGAGCACGTCGGTGACCGCCTGGCTCACCCGCTCGATGCCGGGGCTGCCGTTCGAGCCGACCAACGTGATGCGGTCGATCTTCGCGAGCGGCGCCGCAATCGCCCCTGCGATCGCGGGGAGCTGCTCGATGAACAGCTCGGCCACCGCGGCCTCACCGTAGCTGCGCCAGGCCTCCGCCTTCTGCTTCATCGCCTCGGCCTCGGCGAGGCCGCGCGCCCGTAGGCCCTCCGCCTCCGCGAGCTCCCGCTGCCGGGTGCCCTCGGCCTCGGCGAGGGCCTTGGCGCGGATCACCTCGGCCTCGGCGAGACCTTCGAGGCGCGCCGCCTTGGCGCGCGCCTCGCCCGCGAGCTCGAGCTCGTGCCGCTTGGCCTCCGCGATCGCCTCGATGCGGAAGCGCTCCGCCTCGGCCGGCTTGCGGACGGTGTGCACGAGCTCGCGCTCGATGCGGGCGATCTCGAGGTCCTCGACCTCGATCTGGAGCTGGCGCTCCACCTTGCTCACCCCGAGGCGCTCGGTGACGAGCGCGCCCTGCAACGTGGCCTGCCTCAGCTCGTAGGCCACCGCGTTGTCGGCCTTGGCGCGGGCGACCTCGGCCTCGTACTCCTCGTTCCGCACCCGCTGGGTCTTGGCCGCGCCGGCGACGGTGAGCTCCGACTCGATGCGCGCGAGCTCCGACTCCTGGTGGGCGCGCGAGGAGGCCACCTTGGCCTCCCGCTCGGCCTGCGCGCGGCCGACGGTGGCGTCGCGGTGCGAGGCCGACTCGCCGAGGACCGCGTCGCGCTGGATCTGGGCCATCTGCGGGCGGCCGAGGGCGGACAGGTAGCCGGACGGGTCCTGGACCGCGCGGATGGTGAAGCTCACCACCTGGATGCCCATGTTCGCGAGCTCCGCCGCGGTGAGCCGCTGCACGCTCTGGGCGAACGCCTCGGGGTTCGCGTGGATCGTCTCGAAGGGCATCGTGCTGATGACGCCGCGCAGGTGGCCTTGCATCATCTGGTGCGCGATCTCGTTCATCTGGTCGGCCGACTTGCTGAGGAACATCTCGGCCGCGGTCGCGGTGGCGATCGCGTCGTCGCTGCGGACCTTGATCTGCGCGATCGCGTCCACCCGGATCGGCACGCCGAGCTTGGTGAAGAACTCGGGCGTCTGGATCTCGAGCGTCATGAGCTCCACCGACATGCGGTGGGTCTTCTCGCGGATCGGGACGACGAAGGTCCCGCCGCCGTGGAAGATGCGGAAGTTCTTGGTGATGGTGGCCCCGGTGTCCGGGTCGCTGAAGACCGTGCGGCGGCCGGAGACGATCAGCACCTCGTTGGGGCCTACCTTCTGGTACCGCTGGGCGATCCAGCTCGCGACGGCCGCGACCGCGGCCAGGACGGGGATCACCAGGAACCAGACATTGTTGAGAATCGACATTTCATTCCTCCGTGAGTAGGAGCGCGACGGTCGCGACGCCATCTTGGGTCCCGAGCACCACGACCTCTGCGTCGCACGGGACTTCGTGCGGCAGGTCGGTCCGTGCGGGGACCGAGACGCGCGTCCCCGTGCCCACCAGCCGCACGGCACCTACGCCGCCGGCGGGGATGGGGACGGTGACGCGCGCGATCGTGCCGAGGGTGGACGCCGGCGTCAGCGCGCGGGTCGGGCGGTGGACGAGGAAGCTGCCCGCGTGGATGACCAGCGCGAGCAGTCCGATCAGGCTCGACGCCGCGATGACGAGGACGGCCACCAACGTGAGGCCATCGGACGCGAATCGCAGCTCCATGCCCCCGTGCCTTGAAAGCGGCGTGCCAACGCGTGGCGCGAGGCCCGGCGGGTGACGACGTGAGAGTTATTTCAGGCGAGGCCGTGCTTGCGGCAGAAGTACCGGAGCTGGTGGTACGACAGGTCGAGGTCGCGCGCGGCCTGCGCCTGGTTGTGATCCGCGCGGTCGAGCGCCTCCACGAGGAGGCGCCGCTCGTAGCGGGCCACCTGCCCCTTGAAGCCCACCGCGGCGGCCTCGGACGGGACGTCGAGGAAGCCGATGTCCTCCGGCGTGAGCTCGTTCGTGGTGTCGCGGTAGACCGCGCGCTCGATGATGTTCTTCAGCTCGCGCACGTTCCCCGGGAAGGGGTAGCGGTGGAGGAGATCGAGCGCCTCCTTGGACAGCCGCTTGCCCCGAAAGCTCGGCACCTCGCGCATGAAGCGATCCATGAAGTGCTGGGCGAGCGTCTCGATCTCGGCGTCGCGCTCCCGGAGCGGCGGCACGCGGATCGTCTCGAACGCGAGGCGGTCGTGCAGGTCGGCGAGGAACTCACCGCGCGCGATCTTCTCCTCGAGGTTGGCGTTGGTGGCGGCCACGATGCGCGTGTTCGCCTCGAGCTCCTCGGTGCCGCCCACGCGCGAGAACACGCCGTACTCCACCACCCGCAAGATCTTCTGCTGGAACGGGAGCGACATGTGGCCGATCTCGTCGAGGAAGAGCGTCCCGCCCGACGCCTGCTCGAACTTGCCCACCCGCATGGACGCTGCGCCCGAGAACGCGCCCTTCTCGTGCCCGAAGAGCTCGCTCTCGAGGAGGGTGTCGGCGAGCGCCGCGCAGTTCACCGCGATGAAGGGGCGCCCGGGCACGCCCGCGGCGCGGTGGATCGCGCGCGCGATGAGCTCCTTGCCGGTGCCGCGCTCGCCCACCACCAACAGCGGTCGCGGCACGCGCGCGACCTTCTCGACCTGCTGGAGGATCGCCTTGATCTGCGGTGAGTCGCCGACGATCGCGAAGCGGGACTCGGCCTCCTCCTCGAGCGAGCGGCTGTGCTCGATCAGCCGCGTGACGCGGTAGGTCTTGGCGAGCATCGTCCGCACGCGCGCCTCGAGCTTCGGTCCGAGCACCAGGAGGTCGTTCGCGCCCTGGGCCACCGCGTCCGCCGCGCTCTGCACGCTCCCGACCGCGGCCACCACCACGATCGGGACCTGCGGGTCGATCGCGCGCAGCCGTGGCACGAGGGCGGTGTCGGCCAGGAGCACGAGATCCGCCGGCCTTCGGCGCATGCGGGCGAGGAGCGCGCGGGCCGAGTGCACCGTGGCGCTCCGGGCGTCGGTGGACGCACGCAGCGCCTCTTCCAGGCCCTCGTGGGCCCCGAGGATCAGGATCTGTCTGGGCACCTGCGAGACATTTCAACAGATCTGAGAATTATTGTCACATTGGCCGATTCGACGACCGTTCCGGCGCTGCGGCATGGCCTCGATCACACCGCTTCGCATGCGCGCTGGATCACGTTAGCCTCGCCGCCGCCGCCCCATGCACCGCCTCGCCGCTCCCATGACCCTCCTGGCCCTGCTCGCACCAGGCTGCGCCATCTACTGCCCGGTCTACGCCACCTCGGGCTGCGTGGAGGTGGCCAAGCTCGACGGCCTGGGCGCCCAGGGGCGCCACGAGGCGCTCATCGGGTACCTGGACGACGAACGGAGCTGGGTCCGGGAGGAGGCGGCCAAGGCGCTGGGGCGCCACCACGTCCGCGCGGCCCAGCCCGCGCTCCGGGCCCGCCTGAACGACGGGTCCGAGCGGCGCTATGTGCGGGCGGAGGCGGCCCGGGCGCTCGGCCGGCTCGGGGCGCGGGACACCACCTCGGACCTGCGGGCGGCGGCGCGCGCCGACGCGGCGCCGGAGCTGAAGCTCGCGGTGCTCGAGGCCCTGTGCACGATGGACCCGGCCGGGCCCGACACCCAGGCCACGGTGCAGGGGCTCGTGACGGACGAGGACGTCCTCGTGGCGTCGGCGGCCAAGCACCGGCAGGGCACGGGGTGCGGGTCGTGAGGCGCCTCATGGTCCTGCTCCTGGGCCTCGCGGCGGGGTGCGCCACCGCGCCCACCCATATGTACGACCTCATGGACGCGGAGGGCGACGAGGCGGTGGCCGACGCCCTGGAGTCCGCCGCAGCCGTCCTGACCGACCGCGGGGCGCGCGCGGCCACCCGCGAGGCGGCGGCTCGAACCCTCGGGCGGCTGCGGAGCGACGCGCCGGCCGCGATCTCGGCCCTGCAGCTGGGGCTGGCCGCGGACCAGGCCCCGGGCCTGCGCCGGCAGTCGGCGTGGGCGCTCGGTGAGCTCCGGAGCCCGGCCGCGCTCCCGGTGCTCACCGCGGCGCTCCGATCGCCTCTGGACGACGAGACCGGGGCCTACCTGCTCGAGGCGGTGGCCAAGCACTACCCGGTGATGGCGGGGGACGAGGAGACCCTGGTCCGGGTGGTGGAGGCGATGGTGTTCTACGCGGGCAACCGCCAGGGCGCGCCGGCCGCGATGTACGACCTGCTGGGGGCCCGGACCCGCACCGTGGCGGTGAACGTGCGGGTGTTGTCGAACGCGCTCCAGACCCTGTCGTCGGCCAACACCGCGGGGAACCGTGCCGCGGTCTACAACGCCACGCTGGAGCTGCTCGAGAAGGTGGCGTCCAAGACCGGGGAGATCCGGGCCGGGCCGGCGGCGTGGTCGGCGCGGGTCGAGGCGGCGATGCGGGCGGCCCGCGCGGCCCACGACGCGGACCCCGAGGGCACCGGCCTCCTGGTGCTGTGGTACCTGGGCCAGCTGGCGTCCGAGCAGGAGCTGGCGGGGCCGGCGGGCCAGGTGCTGGCGGGGGACGACGTGCCCGAGGCGGCCCGGCCCACCCGGTCGCCGCGGGCGGCCCAGCGCCTGGTGGCGGCGTGGGCGCTCGCGCGCTTGCAGGCCCACGCGCTGGGGCCGCGGCGCGCGCTCCTGTTGGACGTGCTCTCGGATGAGCTCGAGCCCAAGGTCATGCAGGTGCTGGCGGATCTGCCGGTGCGAGCGGGTGAGGTGGACGCGGTGCAGCGGGTCCTCGGGATCACCGGGCGGATCGCGCCCGCCACGCCGGGCGCGGCCACCGTGCGCGGGGAGGGCCACCGATGAGGCGCGCGGTCTTCCTGGCCCTCGCGCTCACCCGGTTCGCTTGCGCCGACTTCTCGCCGCCCCCGCTCCAGCCCCTGACCGAGGTGGGGGCCACCGTGCGCGCGGGCGCCGCCACCGTGGGCGCCTCGGACCGCACCTTCACCGCGGTCTACGCCATGCCCCGTGACGTGCCCGGCATCCCGCCGGCCGGGCGCCCGGTGGCGTTGTTGGACGCGGTGGTCGCCATGGACGCGGACGGGGACCTCTTCGTGGCGGACATCCTGCACGGCCGGCCCCCCGCCACCTACCGGCACCGCAAGCTGGATCCCCAGGCGGTCGACCTGCGCTCCGCCCACGGCCGCTTCGTGGGGGTGGAGCGCTTCTTCGCGCCCGAGCGCGACGTGCTCGCCACCCTCGACACCGGCTTCGTGGTCGAGGTCGGGGTGGGCCCGGCGGCGGACAGGTTGGTGTTCCGGCCCGACTACGACGCGGCCAACTACCCGCCCTTCGATGGGCGGGCCGAGGTCGGGGCGGACGGCTTCGAGGGGCCGACGGGGCCCGGCGGGGGCAAGGGCGCGGACGGCGACGACGGGGACGACGGCGCCGACGGCTTCACCGGTCAGGCGGGCAAGGACGGCACCGCGGGCGAGCCCGGCAAGGCCGGCAGCGACGCCGGCCCGGGGCGCTCGGGCGGGCCCGGGATGGGCGGCGACCCCGGCCCGGACATCCGGGTGGACGTGCGGCCGATCTACTCCAAGTTCTACCCCGACGAGGAGCTGGTCTTCGTGCGGGTGCAAGCCAGCTTTCGCCACCGCGACCAGATGGGCGCCTACCAGGTGGTGGAGGAGCGCTACATCTTCCACCCCGAGCAGGCGTTCCGGATCGCCTCGTACGGCGGCAACGGCGGGGCCGGCGGGGCGGGCGGCACCGGTGGGGCGGGCGGCGACGGCGGTGACGGCGGTGACGGCGGTGACGGCGGCGATGGCGGCGACGGCGTGAACAACAGCAGCGGCTCCGGCGGCGACGGGTTCCCCGGTGGCAACGGTGGTGCGGGCGGGGCTGGTGGCGACGGCGGCGACGGGGCCCGCGGGGGCCTGGGCGGGGTGGGCGGCGACGGCGGCGACGGCGGCGACATCCAGGTCTTCGTGGTGGGCGCGCCGGGCTTCCAGCGCGCCGTCCGAGGCAGCTTCGAGGTCTTCAGCCAGGCCGGCGCGGCGGGCGACGCGGGCCGCGCGGGCTCCGGCGGGCGGTCCGGCTCGGGCGGCGACGGCGGTGACGGCGGCAAGGGCGGCAAGGGCGGCAGCGGCGGCAACGGCACCCCGAGGGGCCAAAGCGGCGCGGACGGGGCCGAGGGGGCGGACGGGTCCGATGGGTCCGGCGGCAAGGGCGGGGCGATGGGCAAGCCGGGCCGGCCGGGGCAACCGGGCCGCCCAGGAGCGGTGACATGGCGATGACGAGAACGACATTGGTCCTGGCGTTGACGCTGGCGGGGTGCGCGAGCGGGCCGACGCCGGTGCAGGTGCGGCAGATGGGCCAGCGGGGCGACACCGCGGGGCTCTTCGAGGCCTGGGAGTCCGCGAGCAAGGACAAGGTCCGGGTGGCGGTGCTGGAGGCCTTCGCGCAGAACCCGTCCGACGCCGCCGGGCAGCGCCTGGTGGTGAAGCAGGCGCGGGAGGCGACCTCCCGCCCGGTGCAGCTGGCCGCGCTGCGGGCCCTCGCGGCGTACCAGGGCGATGACGTGGTCGGCGCGCTGGTGCCGGCCCTCGGCCACCCGTGGCCGGAGGCCCGGGAGGTGGCGCGGGCCAACCTCGCGGCCCAGGGCCCGCGGGCCCACGCGGCGCTCCTCGCCGCGGTGGGGTCCGACGCCAACCCGTGGGTGCGGGCGGGGGCGACCAAGCTCCTGGTGCAAGGCGCCTTGACGCATGCTCCGGTGCGCCCCGCGGTCGAGGACGCGCTCCTCGCGCGGGCGCGGGACGATCAGATCGCCACGGTGCGGGAGGCGGCGGTGGTGGGCCTGGGCGCGCTGAAGGTGGCCGCGGCCCGCCCGGTGCTGGGCGAGCTCGCCCGCACCGACCCCGATACGCAGGTCCGCTTGCAGGCGGATCAGGCCCTGCGGAGCCTGGGTGAGGTCTCGGCCGAGGAGGAGGTCGTGGTCGCGGTGCTCCCGCTCAAGGACGACACCGGCGGCGCCGACCCCGAGGCGGCCCGGCTGGGCATGCAGGTGGCCGAGTACGTGGCGGCCCGGCTGTCCGAGACCCGGGTCTGCAAGGTGGTGGACAGGGCCAAGCTCGAGGCGGCGCTCGAAGAGATGCGGAAGGTGGGCAAGCACGTCTACGACGGCGACGCCCCCAACGTGCCCGAGATCGGCGCCTTCAAGCTGGCGAACCAGCTCGTCTACGGCTCGGTGCAGCGCCAGGGCGGGACCTACACCGTGGTGCTGAACCGGATGCAGGTGTCTACGTTGGAGCTGGTGCCGGGGGCGGCGGTCACGGTGCGCGGCTACCGCGCCGACCTCGACAAGCTCAAGGTGGAGGCGGCGGACCGCTTCGTGAAGAGGTTCCGTTGAGGCGTGCAGGCCTGCTTGCGGTGGGGCTCTTGCTCGTGGGCTTCGGCCCGGGGGCGGACCCGTTCCTGGGCCTCCGGGTGGGGGCCTCGTCCGGGGAGGTCGAGTCGGCCCTGAGGGGGGCGCGGCTCGAGGTGGACGCGACCTCCGTGCAGCCGGGGGCCCTCCGGGACGGGCTGGTGCGGACCGGGCTCCTCGAGGCCATCCACCGGGCCGACGCCACCCCGCGCTCGATGGAGGGCGGGCTCGACCCCGCCGCCTTCAGCCGCCTCCGGGCGGGGCAGGCCGACGGGGCCCGCTACACGGTGGCGGAGTCGCCCCGCGGGGTGGACTTCGTGCTGGTGCGGGTGAAGGTGCCGGTGGACCCGAGCCGGGACAATCGGGACGGGTGGTCGAGGGACCGCTTGCATCGCCTGCAGGAGGCCTTGCGGGCCTTCGGGGGCTTCGCGCTTCGGACCGCGAAGCAGGACCGGTACGAGAACCGGTTCGAGTGGAAGGGCAAGGGGCGCGGTGGGCGGGTGTTCGTGCGCTACGTGCCCGAGGACGACGAGCTGGTGGCGCTCTTGTACTGACCGGATGCCCGGCGCTCGACGAACTACGAAGATCTTCGTAGACAACTACGAAGGTCTTCGTATATAGACGAGCGCATGGGCGACCTCCCGATGCCGACCGACGCCGAGCTCGCGATCCTCGCGGTGCTCTGGCGAGACGGGCCCTGCACCGTCCGGCAGGTGCACGAGGCGCTCTCGGCGGCCCACGACACCGCGTACACGACCACCCTCAAGCTGATGCAGGTGATGACCCAGAAGGGCCTGCTCGTGCGCGACGCCTCCCAGCGCAGCCACGTGTTCCGGGCGGCGAAGCCGGCCGCACGCACCCAGGGTCACCTGGTGAAGAAGCTGGTGGAGGCGGCGTTCGAGGGGTCCGCCGCGCGGCTCGCGATGCGGGCGCTGTCGACGAAGCGCGCCTCGCTCGAGGAGCTCGAGGCGCTCGAGACGATGATCGAGCGCCTGAAGGCGGAGCAGCGCGATGACTGATCTGTTGGCGTCGCGCTGGACGGTGGCGCTCGCGGAGGCGCTGGTGGCCTTGCTCGGCCAGGGTTTGCTCGTCGTGGTGCTCCATGAGGTCGCGCGGGTCGTCGTCGGACCGGGGCGGCCGCGTGCGCGATACGCGCTGGCGTCGGTGGCGCTCTTCGCGCTGCCGACGTGCCTGGTCGCAACCTGGTGGTCGATCGTCTCGGCGCCCGCCCCGCAGGGTGTTGGCACGCCAGCATCTGTTGGGTTCGCGTCGTGGGTCGTCCTCGCGTGGTGGTTGGGCGCCACTGCGACGCTGCTTCGGCTCGCCGGCGCCTGGCTGCGGCTGCGGCGCGTCGTGGCGCGCGCGAGCGACGCGGTGGATCGCGGTTGGCTCGAGGCGCGCGACCGCCTCGCCCCGCTCGCGGGCGTCGCTGGGGGCGTCGCGATCAAGGCGTGGGCCGGCGCCGACGTCCCGATGGTGGTCGGGGTGCTCCGCCCGGTGGTGCTCCTGCCGCTCGCGCTCGCCACCGGCGCTTCCCCCGGCTGCGTCGACGCGGTGCTCGCGCACGAGCTGATGCACCTGCGACGCCACGACTACCTCGTGAACCTGCTCCAGTCGGTGGTGGAGGCGCTCCTGTTCTATCACCCCGCGGTCTGGTGGCTCTCCCACCGGATGCGCGTGGAACGCGAATACTGCTGCGACGACGGCGCCGCGCTCCTCCTCGACGATCGGCTCGGGTACGCCCGAGCGCTGGTCGAGCTGGAGCGGCTCCGCGGCGCACCCCCCGCGCTCGCCCTGGGCGCATCCGGAGGTCCCTTGAAGAAGCGAGTGATGCGAATGATCGATCGGCGCGGGTCGACCCCGCGCCCGGGGTTCGCCGCGGTGGGCGCCCTGGCGGTGCTGGTCGTGGTCGCCGCCGGTCTGGCGACGGGCGCGGCGGCGCAGGCGGCGGAGGCGGCGCTCTCGGCGCGCTGGATGCCGCCCAGCGTGGCCCGGCACGCCGATGCGATCGTCCGGGCGTCGGAGCGGAACGGCGTCGACGCGGACCTGTTGGCTGCGATGCTGCTGATCGAGTCGGGCGGCGACGAGGCGGCGAGGAGCCCGTCCGGCGCGGCCGGGCTGATGCAGCTCATGCCCGAGACCGCGCGCCGCATCGCGAAGGCCCGCGGGCTCGAGGCGCCCACCGACGCGGCGCTCCTCGACCCGGAGCTCAACGTCGACTTCGGAGCCTGGTACCTGGCGCGCCAGCTCGAGCGCTTCGAGGATCCGCGGCTCGCGGTGGCGGCCTACAACGCAGGCCCTGCGCGGGTGGTGGCCCACGTCGAGCGCGGCCAGCGCCTCCCGGACGAGAGCCGCCGCTACGCCGACCAGGTGATCGCACTGTGGTCCGAGCGGTCCGAAGCTACGTCACCCACGCTGACCGGACTCTTCGAGCGAACACGCGCGCAGCTCCGGGGTCGGATGAAGGCCCCGGTGGACCTCTCGGCCGTGCGCCTCGGCTTCGGCGAGAACGCCCACCCGATCCGCAAGGTGCCCTTCGAGCACCAGGGCATCGACGTCCCGCAGGCAGAGGGCACCTCGGTGCAAGCAGCGTTGCGGGGTGTGGTCCGCAGCGTCGACGCCAAGGGCACCGCGGACGCTCGCGGCCGCTACATCGTGCTCCAGCACGGGCGGCTCGAGACGCGCTACTACCACCTGGCCGCGGTGCGGGTGGCGGTGGGGCAACAGGTCGAGGCGGGTGAGGTGATCGGCGAGGTCGGCAACAGCGGTGTGAGCACCGGCCCCCACCTCCACTTCGAGGTGCGGGAGATGGGGACGCCGGTGGATCCGGGGCTCTACTACGACCTCGGGCGCTGATCGGGCGTCATCAGGGGTTCGGCACGGAGAGCGTCAGCAGGAAGTCGATCAGCGCCGCCTTGTCGGTGGCGGAGAGCGCCTGGAAGTTGTTGATCACGGCGACCGCCTCGCCGTCGTTCGCGTTCCCATCCGCGCCATCGTGCATGATGATGGCCTCCTCGAGGGTGCGCGCGCGCCCGTCGTGCAGCCACGGCCCGTTGTCGGCGACGCCCCACAGCTTGGTGGTGAGCCACTCGTCGTTCGGGATGATGTTGCCGCCGTCGTCCACCTGGTTCGGGGACTGCTGTGCCAGGTACGCACCCAGGTCGTGCCGCTTGAGGTCGCTGTAGAGCGGCACCGTGACGGTCAGATCGGCGTTGGCAGGCAGCCGGTGGCCGAACTCGGGGGGCAGGGTGCCCGGGTTGGTGAGGTCGATGCAGTAGAACCCGGTCGGGCAGGTCGAGATGGCCGGGAGCGTGCTCGCCTTTCCGACCTGCGTCGACCTGAGCGCATCCTGCGTCGCCTGAGCGCTGATGGTCTCGAGGACTGAGTGGCGGGTGGCCTCGACCTCCGAGAAGCTGCCCAGGTTGGCGCTGCCGTAGATCGCCGTGTTCGGGCAGGCCCTCGCGGGGCTCGCGAGCTGGATGCGGAACAGCGGGCCGCGGCGCGTGGTGAGGCTCTGCACGTGGCAGCTCGTGCAGCCGATCCGATCGAAGATCACCTCACCCCTGGTCCCAGGCACGAAGCTCGGGGACACCGGAGGCCGGAGCATGCCGGTGAACGCGGCGAGGGCCGCCACGTTGCCCAGCGACTGCTGCACCTGGAGGCTCTGCGCGTTGGGCACGATGGAGACGTTGTCCACCGCCATCTCGTTCCTCAGGCCGTCGGCGTCGCAGTCCGTGTTGACGCCGACGACCTCCACCGGCTGGATGCTGAAGTGGAAGTCGAGGGCGCTCTTGCAGAAGCTGCGGAGCGTCGCGGTGATGCCCTTGTGCTGCAGGGGGCGGACGATCAGGTCAGCCGAGACGCCGCTGATCTGCGAGACGTCCCGGACGGGGCTGGCGCAGGTGGCGTTCGGGCAGGTGATGGTGATGTCACCGAAGTCGACGCCCTTGGCGATGAGGTGCCGGGTGACTTGCACGCCCGGAAAGGCGGCGGCGGCGGCGGTCGCGCCGGCCTCGATGGCCAGCAGCGTCTCGCTCATCTCGATGGCGAGCTCTTGAGCATAGCCCGTCCCGTAGGTCTTCGGCGGCGCGCGCACCACGTGGGTGAGGCGGGGCTGGGTGTCGGCGGCGCCGCCGACGCTCGGGAAGGCGCTGTTGGCGAGGAGCACGGACGCGAAGTCCGCGGCGCCGCCGAGGCCACCCGGCTTCTGGGTGCGGTGGAGCTCGCCGGGGGGCACGTAGGTCCCGGCCGAGTTGTGGCAGCCGAAGCAGGCCTGGGCGTCGAGCCCGTTGACGCGCACGAACGGGATCTCGAGCCCCGACCCTGCCACCGCGGTGCCCCAGAACGCCTGGCGAATGCCCGATCGCGGCCCGGTGGGGCCCTCGCCGTGGCCATCGCTCGGGAGGTAGGCGGCGCCGAAGAACTGGCGACCCGACTGCACCACCTGGCTCGGCGTGTACGCGCCGGCAGCGAGCTGGTCCTGGGCGATGGAGACGGGCGTGGTGATGACGCGATCCTGGGCGAGCGCATGGGTGGGGGCCCCGGCGCCCACGAAGAGGGCGAGCGCGCCGAGGCGGACGAGGTGGTTCGGAGCAGTCGTCTCCGTGTTGGCGGTCGATTGTCTCAAGCTCTTCTCCATGTGCAACCGGGGTTGCAGTGAGCGCGCCTCCGAGCGTCGGAGGTGCGCGCGCCGGTCGGCGCGAAGTCTCTGTAAGTGATCTTTGCCGCGACAGGAAGGTGTTCGAATGTCGGCTGAATTCTCGATTCGACCAACTCATCTGAACCGCTCGAAGAGGCTGACATTTCGGCGAGATATCTCGCGATCGTGGGGGTGATGATCTCGCGGTTCGTATGCTGTTGGATTCACTCAGTGGTCGAGGCATCGATGAAGTGCGTCGAATGAATGCAGGACTACTTGCATATAGAGGCGGGCGGCTTCGACGCGCCGAGGGGGATCCGTCGACGCGACGGCGGGCGCACGCCGCGGCTCGGGCGCCGGAAGGCGGAGCCCCAAGACAGGCCCGCGGTGGTATGGCAGGCGGATGGGTCCGTCTCGCGTTGGCCGCCTCGTCGCCCTCGGGGTCTGCCTGGCCGCCGCGGCGTGTGGTGAGGCCGGCCCCGCGGTGGACGGGGGCCTCCAGCCAGACGGGGGAACCCCGCCTGACGCGGGCGCTGACCTGGACTCCGGCGCCGAGCCGGACGCCTCCGCCCCCATCGCCGACCTCCTGCTCGGCCAGTTCGCCACCGCGGCGGCGCCCGCGACCTACCACCTCATGCTCGAGCCCGGCGACGCGGTCCGCCTCAGCGTGTTCACGCTCCGCGGTGACCTGCGGCCGGCCGCGTATCTGTCGCGGGCCGGCACCGCCATCGAGCCCGATACCTACGAGGTCGACGATCGGCGGGTGGTGCTCGACTACGTCGTCGCCGACGGCGGGGACTACGAAGTCGAGTGCGGCCGCACCAGGGTGTGGGCGCGGGGACCTTCCTCCTCCGCACCGAGTGCACCGGCGGGTCATGCGTCGCGAGGGGCGCCCCGCCGGACGTCGCGCTGCGCCTGCTGGCGATCAACGACCTGCATGGGTACCTGGAGCCGCCCAGCGCCTCTACCGGCGGTGCAGCCTGGCTTGCCGCGCACGTGCGGGCGCTCGAGGCCGAGGCCGAGCACCACCTCTTCGTGAGCGCGGGCGATCTGGTGGGCGGGAGCCCGTTCCTGTCAGCGCGCTTTCACGATGAGCCCACCATCGAGGCCGCGAACCTGATGGGCCTCGACGTCGCGGCGGTGGGCAACCACGAGTTCGACGAGGGTCCGGAGGAGCTCCTGCGGCTGGTGGAGGGCGGCTGTCACCCGGTGGACGGCTGTCAGGACGGGACGCCGTTCGAGGGCGCCGAGTTCGAGGTGTTGGCCGCCAACGTACAGACCACCGCGGGGATGGCGCTCCTGCCGAGCGTCGCGGTTCGGGTGTTCGGCGGGCTGCCGGTGGGCGTCATCGGCATGACGTTGGAGGGCACCCCGTGGACCACGGTGGCGTCGCAGGTCGAGGACCTGGTGTTCGAGGACGAGGTGGCCACGGTGAACGCGCTGGTGCCTGGCCTTCAGGCGATGGGGGTCGAGACCATCGTGGTGGTCGTGCACCAAGGTGGGGTTCAGGGCGGCGGGGCGAACGAGTGCTCGAACTTCAGCGGGGCCATCCGAGGCATCGCCAGCATGGTGGACGACGGGGTGGACGCGGTGATCTCCGGCCACACCCACGCCACCTACAACTGCGTCATCTCGGGCAAGGCGGTGACGAGCGCGGGGAGCGCGGGGCGCTGGCTCTCGACCCTCGACTTCACTCTCGGCGGCGCGAGCCGGGACGCGACCCTGCTCGAGGCGCGGAACCGCGCGGTCGATCACGGCCTCGACCCCGACCCCGCGGTGGCGGCCCTCGTCGCGCGCTACCGCGCGCTGGTGGACGACGAGCAGGACCTCGTGGTGGGGACCCTGGCCGAGGCGCTCACCCGGCGGACGGACGACGCAGATCAGTCCACGCTGGGTCTCGCGATCGCTGACTCCCAGCTCTACGCCACCCAGGCCTCCTCCGGGGCGCAGATCGCGTTCATGAACCGCGCCGGCATGCGAGCGGACCTGCCCGCCGGACCCATCACCTATGGTCAGGCCTTCGAGGCGCAGCCGTTCGGGAACGCGCTCATCACCCTGACGCTCACCGGCCAGCAGCTGCAGGACCTGCTCGACGACCAGTTCGCGTTCGGCAACTTCACCGTCCTGCAGCCCTCCGCGTCGCTGCGGTATCGCATCCAGCCGGTGGCGCCCGGCAGCAGCTTCGTGCGCGTGGTCCCGGGCTCGGTCACCGTGCTCGGGCTGCCCCTCGATCTCGCGGCCGAGTACCGGGTCACCGCCAACCGCTACATCGCCGACGGCGGGGACGGGCACTCCACGTTCACCCTCGGCACCGAGCGTGTGGAGGGCGGCAACGACGTCGACGCCTTCGTCGACTACCTCTCGGCCTCCGAGTCGCCCTTCCCCGCGCCGGCGCTGGACCGCATCACGTTCCAGTAGGCTACAACCAGGCGGGATCCAGCGCGGCGTAGGAGTCCTCGCCCGAGGCGATGCGGGCGGCGAGGGCGGGGGCCTTGGTGGCCTCGGTCGCCATCCAGTAGCGGGCCGCGGCATCGACCCCCTGAGCGAGGTCGCGGTCGGTGGCGTTCGTTGCGGCCACCGCCTGCCGGAGCCACATCCAGCCCACCACGGTCACGCTGGCGAGGCTCATGTAGTCCGCGCTGTGCCGGAGCATCCCGTCTACGTCGCCGGTGGCCCCCTTGGCGCCCAGGGTGGCGCTGGCCTGCAACCAGGCCTGCAGGGCGGCGCTGAGTGGCTCGGTGAGGGTGGCGGGCAGGCCCGCCTGCGACGCCTTGGCCAACGTAGCGGTGACACGACCGGCGAGGTCCCGCAACCCGGCCCCGCCCTCGGCCACCATCTTGCGACCGAGCAGGTCGAGGCCCTGGATGCCGCTCGTGCCCTCGTGGATGGTGTTGAGCTTCTGGTCCCGCCACCAGGCCTCCACCGGGTACTCGGAGGTGTAGCCGTAGCCACCGTGGATCTGGATGGCCAGGGTGTTGGCCTCGAAGCCGTACTCGGCCGGGAAGGTCTTGGCGATGGGGGTGAGGAGGTCGAGGAGCAGGAAGGCTGCCTTGCGCTCGGCCGGGTCGGGGTGGTGCTCGCTCAGGTCGGTGAGGCGCGCGCACTCCAACAGGAGGGCCAGGCCGCCCTCGACGATGGCCTTCTGTCGAAGGAGCATGCGCCGCACGTCGGCGTGCTCGATGATCGGGATCTGGGGCGTGGTGGGGTCCTTGGCGGTGAGCGGCCGCCCCTGGGGACGGTCCTGGGCGTAGGCGATCGCGGCATGGAACGCCACCGAGGCGCTGGCCACCGCGTTCAGGCCCACCATGAGGCGGGCCTCGTTCATCATCTGGAACATGTACTTGATGCCCTGGTGCGGCGCGCCCACCAGCCACCCGTGGCACTCCCCGCGATCGCCGAACGAGAGCTGCACGCTGGGGAGCCCGCGCCAGCCGACCTTGTGGAACACGCTGCTGCACAGGACGTCGTTGTCCACCAGCTTGCCATTCACCTCGCGCTTCGCGGGCACCGCGAACAGCGAGACCCCCTTGATCCCGGCTGGCGCCCCCTCGATGCGGGCGAGGGTGAGGTGGATGATGTTCTCGGCCACGTCGTGGGCCCCGCCCGAGATGAAGACCTTGGTGCCGCTGATGCGGAAGGTGCCGTCTGCGGCCGGGGTGGCCTTGGTCGCCACGTCGCTCAGGCTGCTGCCGGCCTGGGGCTCGGTGAGGGCCATGGTGCCCGTCCACTCGCCGTCGTACATCTTGCGCATGAAGCGCGCCCTGAGGTCGTCGTCGCCGAAGGACTCGATCAGCCGGGCCGCCCCGGTGGTGAGGCCCTCGAGCGCGTAGGCGGCGAGGTTCCCCGCCATGAGGTAGGCGTGGGACGCCGCGGTCGCCAGCATCGGCAGCCCCGTCCCGCCGACGGCCTCGGGCCGGGCGGCGGTGAGCACCCCGAGCTCCACCAGGGTCCGGTGGGCCTCGTGCATGTCCCGATGCAAGCGGACCTGCCCGCCCGCCTCCAGGCCGGGCGCCGCCGCGTCCACCGGCCCGTAGCTCGGCAAGAGGACCTGCCGCGCCACCTTGCGGCAGGCGTCCATGTACATCGCGCAGGTCTCCTCGGAGTGCTCCACGAAGGCGGGGAGGGCGAGGAGGCCGGGGAGATCCAGGACCTCACGGAGCAGGAAGTCCACGTGCCGGTCCGAGAACAAGGGGTTGCTCATCGGGCCGGAGGTTGGGACGGGCCGGGAGTGAGGTCAACTCCCCGGTGCGTGACCTACCAGGTGTCGAAGCGTCTGGCGCCATCCTCGTCCGCCTTGGGGGCGTCGGGCGTCGGCACCGCCGGTCGAGGCTCGGGCTTCGGACTCGCGACGCGTGGCAGGAGTACCTGCACCTGTCCGGCTCGGAGGGCCACGTTCTGCTCCTGGTAGCCCTTCTTCCGCAGGACGGCGCGCGGCGCGCCGAGGCCCTCCAGCTCCAGGGTCATGGGGGTGCGGCCGCGGAGCTCTCCGAGCACGTAGACCTCGGCGTCGGGCGGGATCGACACGAGCTCCACCGCCTGTCGGGGCGTGGGGACAGGGAGTGCAAGCTGGGCTGCGACGGGCTCGGCGGGTGGCGGAACCGTCTCCACCGGCTGCTCGGGGGTGGCCAGGACGAGGGCGATGACGAGGCCGACCAGCAAGGCCAGGCCGACGCCCAGCGCGGCGTTGAAGCTCAGCCGCCGCCGAGGCGGCAGCGGCGGGGCGAGCCACGCCTCCGGCGCGCCGCCCGTGGTCTCCAGGGTCTGACCCATCAGCAGCTGCCGGCGCGCCGCGTCCAGGGGCACCGGCGTCGGTTCAGGTGCGGCCGGAGGCGGCGCGGCGGGCGTCGGCGCGCTCGCGGGCGCGCTCACCGCGGGCTGACCCAGGGGGTTGGTGGCGAGGCTCTGACCGGCCGGGAGCGAGGCCGCGAAGGCCTGGCGGCGCGCCTCGAGCAGGACCTCGGCCACGTCGGGCTGCTCGCCCCGGGCGAGGGCCTGGAACAGGCGCGCCGCCACGTCCGCCCGGATGGGGCGCGCCAGCGGGCCCTTGGCGAGGAGGGCGTCGAGCAGGGCTTGCAGGGCGGCGCTCGGCGGCTGGCCGTCCGTGAGGGCGGCGGGGAGGGGCGGTGGCGGTGCCGTCAAGTGCGCTTGCAGGAGCTCGCCCAGCGGTCGCCCCGCGAACGGGGGCTGCCCGCTGAGGGCGAAGTAGGCGGTGGCGCCCAGCGCGTAGAGATCGGACGCGGGTTGTGCAACTCCTCCTGCCGCCTGCTCCGGGCTCATGAACTGGGGCGTGCCCAAGAGGCTCCCGAGCGCGGTGAGCGGGGCGGAGATGCCGTCGGCGCCCCGGGCGGCGCCGAAGTCGAGCAAGGTGACGTGCGGCTGGTGCTCGGGAGGCGAGACCATGATGTTCTCGGGCTTGACGTCGCGGTGCACGATGCCCAGCCGGTGGGCCTCGGCGAGGCCGGTGGCCACCTGGGCCAGCAGGGCCGCCGCGCGCCGCTCGGGGAGACCGCCGCTCCGGTTCACCAGCGCGCCGAGGGTCACCCCCGCGACGAACTCGAACACCATGAAGGGGCACCCGAGGTCCGGGTCCTCGCCCACGTCGAGGGTGCGGACCAGGTTGGGGTGCCGGAGCTGACACGCCAGCCGCGCCTCCCGCGCGAAGCGCTGGCGGCGGTGCGCGTCCTCGGCCCGGGAGAGGACCTTGACCGCGACGATCCGCTCGTCGCCCACCGCCCGCGCGCGGTAGACGGCGCCGTAGCCTCCTCGTCCGATCGGCGCCTCGAGGCGGTAGGCGCCGCCCACCACCCTGCCGGGCAGGAGCCCGGGTGAGGTGTCGCCATCCACCGTCGCAGCATACCAGGGTGCCCGCCGGGGCGCCCGCTGGATCCCCCGGCGCCTCGCCTGATAGCGTCCGCTCGGATGGGCGCGACGGTGATGGGGCTGATCCTGGTGGTCGCCGCAGCGCAGGTGTCGGATCGTGACAGCGCGGACTTCGCGGAGGCCGCCGCGCTGAGGGAGGCCGGGCGCTACGCGCAGGCCCTCGAGGTGCTGGAGCGCCTGCACGCCCGCACCGGCGCGGTGGAGCTCCTCAACAACATCGGCTGGCTGCTGGAGCGGCTGGGACGCCTGCGCGAGGCGTCCGCCGCCTACCGTCGGGTGGTCGAGGATCCGGCGGCGCCGCCCCAGCTGGTTCAGCAGGATCGAGAGCGCCTGGAGGTGCTGGCGCCGCGTCTGGATCGCGCGTGGCTGTCGCCGCCGCCGTCCACCGTGGGCTGCTGGGTGGATGGCCGACCATGGGCGGGGGGCGCGCCCCTTGGCCTGACGCCGGGCTCGCACGCGGTGGAGGTCCATCGCCCAGACAGCGGCGAGGGCCTCGTGCGGTGGCTCGAGCTCGAGGCCGGGCGCGAGGCCTCGCTGGCCGAGGTGGTCCGGGTGCGGCCCGACCAGGACGGCGTGCTCCGCCTGGACCCGGCTGGCGTTCTCGCAGCTCAGCTTGCAGGGCCTCGCGCTGAGCATGCCCACGTCGAGCCTCAGGCGCATCTGGCTGGCGCCGGGGCGCTACCAGGTCACCGGCGAGACGCTCGACGGTCACCGCTTCGCCGGCGAGGTGGCCATTCATGCAGGAGAACCTGCAGGGCTGCCGCCTCCGACGGCGTCCCCCGACCTGGCGCTCGGCGCCACACCCGAGCCGCCGCCGTCGGAGCCCTCCCTGGCGCCCTGGTTCGTAGGGGCGGGGGCGGTGGCGTTGGCGGGCGCGGCGGTCGGCTTCCACGTGGCGGCGCGCGCGGATCAGCGCCGGGTCGACGACGCCGCGCTCGACGCCAATGGCGTGGTGGTGGGCATCACGATGGCGGAGGCCGAGGCGCTCACCGCGCGCGCCGACGACCGGGACACCCTCGCGCTGGGCCTCGCCGTCTCCGCCGGGGTGGCGGCGGTCGTCACCACCGTGTGGTTGCTGCTGCAGTAGCCTACGGCGTCTGCCCGAAGCACACGACGTCGCCCTCCACGCTGATCCCGCAGGCGCCCAGCAGCCCCGGGTGGAGGCTGGTGAAGCGGCGGTTCGGCGGTATGACGTCCGTGAGGCCGCTGTCCGCCGGGTTCTCACCCCAGCACCGGACGGCCCCGAGGGCGTCCCGCGCGCAGCTGTAGTACTGGCCCGCGATGACCTCCGAGAAGCCTTCGTCCAAGGGGGCGACGGTCCGGCCAAGCTCCGGGAGGTCGCGGCCCCAGCACGTGGCTGCGCCCGCCTCGTTCAGCGCGCAGGCGTGGAAGCGCCCGACCCCGAGGGCGGTGTATCGCTCGAACCTCGGCGGGTCGGTCCTGCCGTCCGCGGGCCCGCCCCAGCACTGGATGGCCCCCGCCTCGTCCAGCGCGCAGCCGTGGAAGGCACCCACGGACACCGTGACCGCGCGATCGGTGGGCGCCGGGTCGCGCCGGACGCTTCCCCAACACCAGACGCCGCCCTCATCGTCCACCGCGCAGGTGGAGTAGCCGTCCGCGGTGAGCGCCACCACCGGGCCGAGGCCCGCGGGGACCCTCGCCTGCCCCACCTCGGCCGAGGTGACGACGCCGGCCTCGTCCACACTGAAGGACAGGTTGCTCCCGAAGCAGCGGACCTCGGCGTCCGCCGCCCGGACCACACAGGTGTGGTAGTCGCCGGCCACGACCTGGGTCACCGGGCCGACGTCCGGCGGAACCTCGGCCTGGCCGGTGTGGATCTCGGGGTCGAGGCCGACGTTCCCCCGACGCAGGCCAGGCTGCGGTCCGCTTCGATCCAGCAGCGGTGGTCGATGCCGGTGGCGACACCCAGCGGCGCCTGCGCCGTGCACACGCTGGTGCCGTCGACGACGGGCAGCCCCAGCCCGGCTGCGCGATGCAGGCCAGGCAGCCCGGCCCCTCCACCGGCCCCTCGTCGCAGTTCTCGCCCTCGTCCACCACGCCGTCGCCGCAGGCGGAGCCCAGCGTGCAGACCCGATCCCGGAGATCGCAGACGTAGCCGTCGGCGCAGTCCTCGACGGTGGCGCACGCGAAGGCGCGGAGTCCTTGCTGCTCGTCGGTCGCGCAGCCCGCCACCAGGACCCCGATGATCGAGAGCGTCCAGTACCCCCTCCACATGGGCCGGAGGTTAGCCGGAACCTCGGGCCTCGGGTAGACTCGCGGGGTGGACGAGGCGGAGCGACGACGCCGCAACCTGTGGTCCCAGACGACCCAGGATCCGGTGGGGGACGAGCGGGAGCACCTGCCTCCGGTCCCCACCCTCACGATCCTCGGACACCCGGATGTGGCACGGGTCGGGGAGCAGGCCCGGCTGCCCGCGGGCAGCACGGAGGTCTCCCGCCTGGCGCCGGACTTCGGCTCCACCACGCGCTTCCCGCTGGCAGATCCCTTCCTCTCCCGGCGCGGCGTCATCATCCACCGGGGTCCCGACCGGGTGTCGGTGACGCGGCCGCCCGAGGCCGCCGAGGTCCGCCTCGACGGCGCGCCCCTCACCGGCGCGGTAGAGCTCGGCGCCGCGGCGCTGGAGCGGGGCGTGGTGCTGAACCTCAGGGACCGCGTGGTGCTCCTGCTCCACCTGGCCGAGGCGCATCACGAGGCACCTCCGCCCCTGGTGGGGCTCTTGGGGGTGAGCGACGCCATGACGCGGCTTCGTCAACTCGTCCTGCGCTTCGCCGCGGCCGAGGTCCCGGTGCTGATCCTCGGCGAGTCCGGTACCGGCAAGGAGCTGGTGGCGCAGGCGCTGCATGCGAACAGCGCCCGCCGGGCCGCGGCCTGCGTGTGCCTGGACATGGGCGCGGTGGTGCCGTCCGTGGCCGCCTCGGAGCTGTTCGGGCACGTGCGCGGGGCCTTCACCGGCGCCGAGACCAACCACGACGGGGCCTTCCTGCAGGCCAACGGCGGCACCCTCTTCCTCGACGAGATCGCAGAGACCCCGGCCGAGGTGCAAGCGATGTTGCTCCGCGCCCTGGAGACCGGGGTGATCCGGCCGGTGGGCGCGCAGCGCGAGCAGCTGGTGGACGTCCGCGTGCTGGCCGCCACCGACGGGGACCTCGACGCGATGGTCCGCGGCGGGCGCTTCAAGGCCCCGCTCCTGCATCGCCTGTCGGGGCTCCGGATCGCGGTGCCCCCCCTCCGTGCTCGGCGCGAAGACCTGGGGATCCTGCTCGTGGGGTTCTTGCGGGAGGAGCTGAGCGCGGCCGGGGCCGGCCACCGGCTCGAGCCGCGGCGCCAGCCCTGGCTCAACGCCGAGGTGGTGGAGCGCCTGGCGCTCTACCCGTGGCCGGGGAACATCCGGGAGCTCAAGAACGTGGCGCGTCAGATGGCCTACGGCAGCGACGAGACCAGGGCCCAGCTGCCCGCCTCGGTGCAGACGCCGTCCGGCCTCCGGGGGGCCCCAGCCCCCTCCTGTGACGCGCGGACCGACCGCAGGGCAGCTTGCCCGCGCCGCGGCCGAGGCGCGCCCATCACCGGCGACGCGGCGGCCCGACGAGGTCACCGACGAGGAGGTCCGGGCCAGCCTGCGCGCCCACCGCTGGCACGTGGAGGCCACCGCGCGCGCCCTGGGGCTGAGCAAGGGCTCGCTCTACGCGATCATCGAGCGCAGCCCGACGCTGCGCACCGCCAAGGACGTCCCGGTGCAGGAGCTGTTGCGCGCCCACGACGCCTTCGGCGGCGACCTGGATCGCATGGCCGACCACCTCGAGGTGTCGAAGGCGGGCCTGCGGCTGCGCCTGCGTGATCTCGGAGCCTGACGCCGGCCGACGTGTGTCCTGACGCACAGCGCGGCGTCGGGACGGGCCACTTCCACCGGGGCGCGACGCCTTCGGTGCTGGCACGCTCCTTGGAATGAGCGGTTGACGCGGCACGGAGCCGCCCCAGTTCCAGGTGGCCCACGGCCACCGCGAGGTTCAACGCTCATGCAGTACGGGAAGTCCCTTCGGACGCTGCTACACATCACTTCGTTCGCGAGCATCGCCGCCCTGATCGCGTGCGGTGGCCCGGCCACCGAGGAGGGTCAGACCCCGGAGGAGGTCATCACCGAGGCCGAGCTGGCCCTGCAGACCGAGCTCTGGGAGCCGGTGGATGGCGCGGAGCTCGAGGCGGTCCGGTCGAAGTCGCCAGTGAGCTTGCGCTCGGCCTTGGGTACCAAGGGCATCTTCGTCAACGGCGACAAGGTCTACCGCCTCCGCGAGGGCGTGACGCTGGGCGCCGAGGTGCTGTCCGGCTACGCGGGGCAGGAGGAGGTCGAGGTCCCCTCGGGCGACTTCGGGGCGGCGGTGAAGGCGATCATCGTCGGCGCGGACACTCGGCAGCCCATCACCACCTCGCTCACGAGCACCCCGCAGCGCCAGGTCGGCCGCATCACCACCGGCATGACCGCCGGCGGTACCTTCACCACCCTGAGCGGCCTCGCGGGTGGGGGCTGCTCGGGGACCAAGATCGGGAACCGTGGCGTACTCACCTCGGGTCACTGCTTCACCTCGCTCACCAACACCGTCCGCTACGAGCCCGCGGTCTCCGGCCCGACGCGCCCCTACAGCACGGTGACCTCCCAGACCTTCTACGTGTTCGGCAGCGGCGACACCGACGACTACGCGCTGGTGATCCTCCCGGGGACCACCGCCGTCTACGGCCTCGGCTACGTCGGCCTCTACGCGGCCCCCTCGAGCTTCGAGGGCCGGGAGGTCGCGCTGCGCGGCTACCCCGGAGCCAACCAGTGGTGCTGGACCGCGCCCGCGGCCTCGTTCCCGGCCTGCGGCGGCTACATGTACCGGTCCGTCTGCAACCTGTCCGACGTGGGCCAGGAGCTCGAGTACCCCTGTGACACCAGCGGCGGGATGAGCGGCTCCGGCGTCATGACCATGGTCAGCGGGACGCGCCGCGTGATCGGCGTGCACAAGGGCGAGGACGACGACATCTTCGGCAGCGAGAACCGGGCGGTGCGCCTCACCTCGTTCCACGTCTCCCTGCTGTGCGTCCTGATGCAGGGCTTCGGCGGCGGCTGTTACTGAGCCGTGTCGAAGTTCTTGTGACACCCCGGCCCGGAGCCGCCTCTCACTCCTTGAACCCAGACCCAGGCGGTCCCAGGACCGCCGATGGGCCCAACAAGGAGTCTGACCGATGAGAGCATGGACCACGCTCGTGGGCTTCGTGTGCCTCGCCGCCACCGCGTGTGGCGGTGAGGGCCCGACCGAGCAACCCGACGTCGCCACCGTGGCCGCGAGCATCGCCGCCTTCAAGCAGGTGGAGCGCCCCGCCGCCCTCGCCAAGCTGGTGACGGATCACCGAGGCGCCTTCGGGCCGCAGGACCTGGCCCTTACCCGGCTGGCGGCGACGAAGCTGGCCGGGTGCGGCCTCGACTGCCGGCCTTCCTTCGAGGCGCTCCTGGCGTCCCCGGACGCATCGGATCGCTGGGTGGCCCTGCGGGCCGTCCTCATCCTCTCGAGGAGCGACAAGGAGGCCCTCGAGCCCGCCCTGCGCGCCATGGACATCACCCAGGCAACCGAAGAAGAGCGCGTCCTCGTCGAGCGCGTCCTGAGCCGATAGCGAGGAGCTCCGAACGATGAACAAGAACACCTTGATCGGCGCCGTGGCGCTGTTCGCCCTGCTCCCCTCCGCTCAGAGCTACGCGATCTGCAGCTCGGGCACCGCGTGCCCGAGCGGCTCCTCGTGGTTCCACGAGCTCCGTCCCGTCCCGCTCTTCTCCAGCACTCCGCTGGACGTCAGCGGCAACGACCTGATCTACCTCGGCGTCCTGCGCGCCTCCACGCCGATGATGGCGGCCTGTGTGAACGTGGCCGGGACACCGACCCTGTACCGGATCGATGACGCGAACGACGGTGCTGGCATCAACTTCTCCGCCCTCAAGGCAGAGAGCTTCTTCTGCGCCGGGCCCGGCAACGACACCGTCTCGGTCCTCAGGTCGACCTACAAGTGCGGCGCCTTCACGATGGATCCGTTCCCGTACAACGGCTACGCGCTCCACATCTACGGCCAGGCGGGCCGAGACTATGTCTACGGCGGCGACGGGGTGGACATCATCTGCGGCGGTGACGGCAGCGACGTGCTGTACGGGTACGGCGGCGTGGACGACCTCGACGGCTGGACCGGCTGCGACTACATCAACGGCGGTGCAGGCGCGGACTTCGCGCTGGGCTACGACCAGGCGGACTGGCTGGTGGAGACCGACCCCGCGGGGCACGCCCTCGGTGAGAATCACAACTACGACTGCCTCGACGTCTACAGCACCGTCGCCGACGCCGACTGCGGTCCGGGCTACGACGGGGTCGAGGTCTTCAGCTCCTCGAACCACAGCAACTGCGAGTACCAGGCGTACTGCCCGTGGGACTATCCGGCCCACGCGCACGCCATGTGCGCCGACTTCCCCGCCAACGGTCCCTAGGCGCGCCGGTAGCGCGCATACATCGTCGTCCCGCCACGCCAACAGATCCGCGTAGCGCTCGGCCACCGCGGGGTCATGCCACATGCGCTTCGTCTCCGGGCCCACCTTCACGTAGCCCTCCACCGGCCGCACCCCCTGGAGCAGCGTCGCGCCGAGGATGTCCGCCGCGGTGAAGCCATCGCCCACCACGTGGCCGCGCTCATCCACCGCGGCTCGGAGCGCATCCAGCGTCTCGATCAGCACCTGGGGCGTAGCCTCCTCCGCGTCGGCGTCGAAGCGGTACTTCTTCGCAATGTGTCTTGCGCCCATCACCGCCACCGGCCGGAGCAGCCCGGCGAGGAAGGCGGGGGCGGCGGCGGTGGCCGCCTCTTTCAGCGCCGCGGCGTCCTGCAGTGTGCTCCGGGTGACCCTGCGGCGGATGAGCTCCAGGGCCGGCTCGATCCGCTCGACCCACGCCGCCACCTCGGGCCTGGCGGTCTCGAGGCGCCCGTCGGTCCGTTGATCCGCGAAGCGCATGATCTCGAAGGAGTCCGTCACCACCCGGTCGCCGTCCACCAACAGGGGCACGGTGACCCGCTGCACGCCGGCCTGCCGAGCGCGTCGCCGCAGCAGCGCCTCGCCCAGGAGGGGGACGTGCTCCTTGAAGCGGTACTCCACCCCGAGGACGTCAAGGGCCCACCTGGCTCGCTCGGTCCAGGGGGAGTAGGTCATGCCGTAGAGGGTCGCCATGCGGTGATCGAACCTGGACTAGAGGAGGGCGTCCAGCTTCGCGCGCAAGACATCGGCCGAGAGTCGGACGCGCTCGCTGGACGACACGAGATGGACGACGTCTCCGCTTCGGGTGACATCCGGTGCCACACCGAGGCTGAGCACGAACCTGCGGATGCCTCCAAGCGCGCTCCGTCCGAGCTCATCGGCGCGGACAGCCCGGAGCGTCGACTCCAGCGCGTATACCAACGCCCCAAGAGCCTGAAGCCCCCGATCGTCGGCCGGCCGTTGGAGCTCGACCTCGAAGTCGTCGTCGCCCCTGAGGGCCTGCGCCTGGCGGGCCAGGGCGAGGAACGACGACACCTCCTGGGGTGGGGTTTGTTGCTGTTGCCCCAGGAGCTGCGGATCGTGGATCGTCAACGCGCCGACTGAGCTGCTCGGCACCAGGACGACCTCCGAAGCACCTCGCGGCACGAGGAGGATCGTACGTTCACCACGGTGTGGCTCGTGCAAGTCGATGAGCACGCCCGATAGGGTGGAGCCCCAGCGCAAGTGCAACGAGATCTGGGGAAGCCGGACGTCGGAGCGGGCCTTCCAAGCCCGCCCCAGCGCCGCCAGTTGGTCCAGTGCCTGCTCGATCGAGCGCGCCTCGAAGGGCTCGAGGTGGGCTGCGACGTCGGTCACAGCCCCTGCTCTAGGGTCGAACGCATCGCATCAGCGTAGATGTACGACTGAGTGGAGCCTCCGAAGTACGCGACCCAGGTTACGACGCCGTTCTCGAACTTGAAGCTCGACTCACCACCGGCCGGCATCGGCGTGATGACGATCCGCTGCAGCCCCTCGTTCAGAGCAGTCTTCCCGAGGTCGTCCACCGTGATGTCCTCGAGCGCCTTGATGAGCTGCGGGATCCCGTAGCTTCCATCGGAGATGTATCCAGAATCGCTGAGCTGATTCGAGAAGGCATCCCAGTCGATCTCGAGGGCGATTTCCTTACCAGCGAGCGCATCGATTCGCTGCTTGTAGCCAACCTCATCCGTTGCCTTCTTGTCCGCCGCCCAACGCCGTTCAGCCAAACCCATGTGATCTCCTTCACAAGCCCATGACGGTGCCGCTTCTTGCAGCGAGCCGCTGTTCGATGGCGCACGTTCGTGCGCCTCAATTGCGCGGGATGATCCAGCAGGACCAACATCGGGTCAAGTCGGTCCGAGTATGAAGTGAATGCAAGTCAATATGCGAAAGGATGAGACATCAGCTTGACGGTGGTTCAACTGTGGCTTTCCTCACGGCGTGGCGATCATCGGACTCATCCTGCTCATCGTGGCCCTCAGCATCGGGCTGTCCCTGTTCGGGGCCTCCATCTCCCTGGCCTACTACCTCGTGACGGGGCTCATCGTGGGCGGCTTGGGCCGGCTCGTCCTGCCTGGGCGCGAGAACATCGGCCTTCTGGGCACGTCGCTGGTCGGCGTGGCGGGCAGCGTGATCGGCGGCTACCTCGGCCGCGCCCTGCACGTGGGCTCGCTCCTCGAGCTGGTGCTCTCGGTGGCCGCGGCGGCGATCCTGTTGACCGTCTTCGGGTTCCGCTCGAAGTCCTGACGACTACCGCGTGGCCTCGACGCCGAAGCCGGCGAGGAGCGCGCTCCAGGCGCCGGAGCCGCTCTGGGCGACGACGATCTCGGCCGCCTTCTCGCCGAAGCGCTCGAGGTCGCGGTGCTCCAGCTCCACTCGGGTCTGAGCGCCCTCCGGGATGAAGCGCACCTCCACCGTGGTGTGCAGCTTCTGGTCGAACTGCCAGGCGCCGGTGATCTGCCAGTCGAGCACCACGCGCGCGTGCGGCTCCCAGCTCAGCACGCGGCCCCAGTCACACTCGCTGCCGTCGTCACCGATCTCGAACCACCGGCCGCCCTCGCGCGGCTCCAGCACCGCCTTCGCCATGGGCGCCGTGCCGTCATCTCTCGTCCTCCTCCACCAGGGCCTTGAAGGCGTCCAGCGCCTGGCCCCAGGTTCGATCCAGGTAGTTCCGCATCGGCACCTCCCGGTCGTGCTGTTTCGGGGTATAATCCCGAGTACTTGGACTTCTTCGCGCGGCGCCGCTTCGGGGTGCTCCTCCACCCCTCCTCCCTCCCAGGCCCCCGGGGCATCGGCGACCTGGGCGCCGAGGCGTACCGGTTCGTGGATTGGCTCCAACACGCGGGGGCGGGAGTCTGGCAGGTCCTCCCGCTCTGCCCGCCCGGCGGGTCGCAGCTCGACACGCCCTACGTGAGCTGGGCCGCACTCGCAGGCAACTCGCAGCTCATCTCCCTCGAGCAGCTCGTGCAGGATGGCTTGCTCTCACCGGGCGAGCTCCCAGCCGGCACGTTCGCCGAGGGCTGGGCCCACCCGAAGGAGGCGATGGCGGCGAAGGTGCCGGCGCTCCGCGCCGCGGCGCGACGGCTGGCCGCCAGCCACCCCCTCAGCGCCGAGCTCTCACGCTTCAAGGCGCACTCGAGCTGGGCCCTCGAAGCGGCCCGCTTCGCCGCACGCCGAGAGGCAGCGGGGGGCGCGCCGTGGTGGCGCTGGCCGGACAACTTGCGCTCGCGCGATGCAGGCAGGCTTGCCGAGGTCGACGCGGAGCTCTCCGAGGCCATCCACGAGGCGCTGGTCCACCAGTTCCTGTTCGAGCGCCAGTGGTCCGCCCTGCGCGGGTACGCGGCGGCGCGGGGCGTGGAGATCCTCGGTGACATGCCGATCTACGTCATGGGGGACAGCGCCGACGTCTGGGCCGACCCCGCCGGCTGGCAGATGGCGGAGGACGGCACCCTGCCGGTGGTCTCGGGGGTGCCGCCTGACATGTTCGCGGAGGACGGCCAGCTGTGGGGCGGCCCGCTCTACGACTGGGCCCACATGGCGAAGGACGACTACCGCTGGTGGCGGCACCGGCTCGCTCGCGCGCTGGCGCACGCCGGACGCGGTGCGGGTCGATCACTTCCGCGCCTTCTCGGCCTACTGGGAGGTGCCGGGCGGCGCTCCCAATGCCCGCGGAGGGCGCTGGGTGCCGGGCCCGGGCCTCGCGTTCTTCGAGGCGGTGGAGCGCCACATGGGGCGCCTGCCGCTCTGCGCCGAGGATCTCGGCACCATCGACGACGACGTGCGCGCGCTCCTCGCCGCCACCAGGATCCCGGGGATGCGCGTGATGCACTACGGGTTCGGAGGCGAGGCCGACAACCCGCACCTGCCCCACAACGTCGACGCGAGCGCGGTGATCTACCCCGGCAACCACGACAACGACACCACTGCGGGCTGGTGGTCCACCCTCTCGGACCCGGTGCGGAGCCACGTGCAGCACTACCTCGGGCGGCACGGCGACGACATCGCCTGGGACCTCAACCGCGCCGCCCTCGCGAGCCGCGCCGCGCTCGCGGTGATCCAGGTGCAAGACCTGTTGACGCTGGGGAGCGAGGCCAGGATGAACGACCCGGCGTCGTATGCACGCCCGGCCGACACCTGGCGCAACTGGCGCTGGCGGCTCCGCCCGGACCAGCTCGGCCTCGAGGTGGCGGAGCGCCTGCGCTTCCTCGCCGGCCTCTACGGGCGCTGAGTTGGTGCTGGCGTCAGGCGGCGCCCACGAAGGCGTCCACCCTGGCCCACTGGTCGTGGAGCCAGGCCACCCGGCCCGCCTCGTCCCTCGGGATCTCGCGCGCGGGGCAGCGCCAGAACCGGATGTGGAGGGTGCGGCCGACCAGCGCTCCACTCAAGAGATCGCCGAAGGTGCGCGCCCCGCTCAGGCCGCGGTGGGCGCAGAACACCACGTCCACGTCGGCGCGCGCGTCGAGGAGGCCGAGCACACCGCCGAGGCGGGGAGGCAGGACGTGCTGGAGGGCAGATGCGCGCGCGAGGCCCTCGTGATCGCCACGCGCCTCGATCCGCTCGAGGGTGCGGCGGCGGCGCTCGGCCGAGAAGCGGGTGCCCTCCGGGAACACGATCACGCCTTCGGTGGGGCCGAGGTCTTCGGTCAGGGCCTGCACCGCGGCGACGTCGGCGGGGGTGTCGAGGCCGCCGCGCCGCACGAAGGCGTTGTTCAGGCGCTGGCCGACGAGGTCGAGGCAGGGGTCCCACAGGAGCTCCCGCTTGAGGACGAAGCGGAGCTGCAAGCCAACCTGCGCCGAGACGAACCGGGTGGGGAGCAGGGTGTCGGCGAGGCTGACGTGCCGCACCAGGAGATAGATCGGGCCGGTGGTCACCGCGTCGGCGCCCTCCACCTCGACCCGCACGCCGAGCGCCCGCCGCGCGCCCTCGAAGAGGGTGCACACCCACCAGCACTGGAGCCGAAAGTTCCGCTCGACGAACCGCGCTCGACTACCGCCGAGGGCGCGGGGGAGCCACACCACGAGGCCCAGGGTCAGACCCAGGAGCTCGCAGCCCAGGTAGACGAGGGCGACCGCCAAGAAGCGCGTCGCCGCCCAGCGGGACCGCCGCGCCGCGTCGCTCAGGACCGCCAGGGGGAGGCTGAGCGGGGTGGAGGCGAGGAGGACGAGGAGCAAGGCCGCGCTCACCGAGAAGCTCGCCGCGCGCCGACCCCAGCGCGTGGTCCACCGCTCCCCGTTCTGCTCGGCGACCGCGGGGGCGGACATGGTGTCTGAGACCGGCGCGCTCACGCGAAGCACCAGTGTGGAGCAATCCCGACCCCAAGTCACGATCCCGAGGTCGTGAATCATCACGCTGGCATAGCCCGTGTGCCCCTGCTACGGGTGCGGCGCCTTGATCCAGCTCAGCAGCATCCGCAAGCAGTACGGCCGTCAGATCCTGATGATGGACGCCTCCGCCACCATCAACCGGGGCGAGAAGGTGGGCCTCGTGGGGCCGAACGGCGCGGGCAAGACCACGATCTTCCGCCTCATCACGGGGGAGGAGGAGCCCGACGACGGGCAGGTCTCGATCGAGCGCGGGGTGCGGGTCGGCTACTTCAGCCAGGACGTGGGCGACATGAAGGGCGTCCCCACCCTGGCCGCGGCGCTGGACGGCGCAGGCCAGGTTGCGGAGCTGGCGGCCGAGCTCAAGGAGCTCGAGCACGCCCTCGCGGACCCCGAGCGCGCCGACGAGCTCGACGCGCTGATCGAGCGCTTCGGCGACGTGCAGTCGCACTACGACGCGCTCGGCGGTTACGCGCTCGAGGGCAGGGCGAAGGAGGTCCTGGCCGGGCTCGGCTTCTCGGACGACATGATGGAGCGGGACGTCGGCGAGCTCAGCGGCGGGTGGAAGATGCGGGTGGCCCTCGCCCGGATCCTGGTGATGGCGCCGGACGCGCTCCTGCTGGACGAGCCCTCGAACTACCTCGACATCGAGTCGATCATCTGGCTCGAGCAGTTCATCCGGCGCTACGAGGGCGCGGTGCTCATGACCTCGCACGATCGGGCCCTCATGAACCGGGTGGTGGGCAAGATCATCGAGCTCGACGGTGGGGAGCTCACGTCGTACTCCGGCGACTACGACTTCTACGACGCCCAGCGGCAGCTCCGGGAGCGCCAGCTGGAGGCGCAGTACGAGCGCCAGCAGGCGATGCTGGCCAAGGAGCAGGCCTTCATCGAGCGCTTCAAGGCGCGGGCGAGCCACGCGGCGCAGGTGCAGAGCCGGGTGAAGAAGCTCGACAAGATCGAGAAGCTCGAGCCCCCGAAGCGCAGGAAGACCCTCCGCTTCGACTTCAAGCCGGCCCCGCGCTCGGGCGAGGACGTCGCGGTGCTGAAGGGCGTCAACAAGGCCTTCGGGGCGCGCCCCATCTATCGGGACTTCGACTTCATGGTGCGCCGGCGGGAGCGCTGGTGCGTCATGGGTGAAAACGGCGCCGGCAAGTCGACGCTGTTGAAGATGGTGGCCGACGCGGTGCCGCCGGACTCGGGCACGGTGACGATCGGGGCGAGCGTGAAGCTGGGCTACTTCGCGCAGCACAGCATGGACCTCTTGGATCCGGAGCGCGCGGTGATCGAGGTCCTGCAAGATCGCTTTCCGCTCGCCGGCCTCGGGACGCTGCGGACCCTCGCCGGCTGCTTCGGGTTCTCGGGCGACGACGTGGACAAGCGCTGCCGGTTCCTCTCGGGGGGCGAGAAGGCGCGGCTGGTCATGGCGACGCTGCTCTTCGACGCGCCGAACTTCCTGGTGCTCGACGAGCCCACCAACCACCTCGACATCGCCACCAAGGAGATGCTGGTGGACGCGCTGAGCGCCTACGAGGGCGCGATGCTCTTCGTCTCCCACGACCGGAGCTTCCTCGCCGCCATCAGCAACCGGGTGCTCGAGCTCACGCCTCAGGGGCCCCTGACCTACCCGGGCGGCTACAGCGAGTACGTGGCCGCGAGCGGCCACGAGGCGCCCGGCCTGAGGAGCTGACGCCTCGGCTGCACCGGACCTCGGTGCGATCGTGCACTTCGCCGGAGTGCATGCGGCGCGTCACACGGGCGCAACCTCGCGGGATCGCGGGATCCAGACATGTGACCACACCGGCTGGCCCGCTTGTTGCGGTAGCGCTGGCCTCAGATGGTCTCCTCCCTGAACGGCCCCTCGTCGACCCGCCGGACCACCGACGCCAACGCGACGCCGACCTCTCGGCCCAAGACCAACGGCGCGGCGCCCGCCGCGAGCCCCGGGCCCGGCACCCCGGCCGCCCCGGATCGCCTGGTGCGCGCCCGGACCGCCTCGACCGGCGCTCGGAACTTCGTGAGCTCGGGCCCGGTGGAGGGCGGCCTCAGCCCGGCGGAGCTGGCCCGGGCCAACGGGGTCAACATCTCGTCCGACCTGCGCACGGTGCGGACCACCGCGGTGGGTGAGCGGAGCGCGGCGCCGAAGGCTCCGCCCTACGATCCGGGCTCGGACGCGAAGGAGCTCTACGAGTCGATGCACGGCGGCATGTTCGGCGCGGGGACCGACGAGGATCGCCTGCTGGGCGCGCTCAAGGGGAAGACGCCCGAGCAGATCAAGGCGCTCGAGGCCGAGTACAAGGACCACTACGGGCGCGACCTGCGCGCCGACATCGACGATGAGCTCGGCGGCTCGGACCTGACCCAGGCCAAGGCGCTGCTGAAGGGCGATCAGGCGGCGGGCGACGCGGCAAACCTCTACCGCGCGATGAAGGGCGGGCTGGGCCTCGGCACGGACGAGGCGCAGATCTTCTCGACCCTCGAGGGCAAGTCGCCGGCCGAGGTCGACGCGATCAAGAAGGCCTACCAGGCGCAGACCGGCGAGAGCCTCGACGCGCACCTGAAGGAGGAGCTGTCGGGGGCGGAGCTCGATCGCGCGCGCGGCCTCACGGAGGGCGACCCCGCCAAGGCCACCGCGGCGCGCCTCAACGAGGCCATGAAAGGCGGGTTGACGGGGGCGGGCACCGACGAAGACGAGGTGTTCAAGAGCCTCGAGGGGAAGACGGCCGAGGAGCGCGAGGCGATCTTCGCGGCCTACGACGCGCAGTACGGCGGGGGCAAGACGGGCGTCCTGCAGTCGCACATCCAGGAGGAGCTGTCGGGGGCGGAGCTCGACCGCGCGAACGCCTTGCTCGAGGGCAACACCGCGGCGGCGGAGGCGGCGAAGATCGAGCACGCGGCCAACGGCGGCTTCCTCGGGATGGGGACGGACGAGGACGCGATCAACTCCGCGTTCGAGGGCAAGAGCGCCGAGGAGCGTCAGGCGATCGAGGCGGCCTACAACGACAAGTACGGCGACCTTCGAGCCGAGCTGAAGGATGAGCTCGGCGAGCACGACCTGGGCAAGGCCACCGCGCTCCTCGAGAACGGGCGGCTGACCGACGCCGAGCAGATCTACTACGCGTCGGCCGGGCTCGGGACCGACGAGGACAAGATCCACAAGACGCTGGAGGGCAAGAGCAAGGCCGAGATCGCGCAGCTCCGGGAGGACTACCAGCGGCAGTTCGGCACCCGCCTCGACGACACCCTCACCGGCGAGCTGAGCGGGCGGGACCTGTTCGACGCCCAGATGTCGATGAAGGGCGCCCCGGAGACGGCCAAGGAGGCGCTCGACCAGGCCAACGAGCGCTACGCCTACGAGCGCAAGGGGCCCTGGAACGCGGTGAGCAACACCGTGATGGACGCGTTCACCGACAAGGGGGAGCTCCTCGACCGCAACAACGCGCGGGCGAACGCGGCGTACGCGTCGGGGATGGAGAAGGGCTTCCTGAACACCTCCGAGCAGGAGCGGGTCCGCAAGCTGTCCGGCTTCTCGAACATGGACGTCCAGACCTACCGCGAGGCCAAGGACTCGATGGCGGACACCGCAGGCACGGTTGCGGCGACCGCAGCCTCGGTTGCGGTGGTGGTGGGGACAGCGGGCACCGCGGCCCCCGCGGTGGTGGCGCTGATGGCGGGCGCCGCGGGCGCCACCGCGCGGGTGACCACCAGCGGCCTGATCTCAGGGCAGGGCTACAGCGCGGGCGACGCGCTGAAGGACGCCGGCGTGGGCGCGGTGGACGGCGCGTTCACCGTGGTCGGGGCCGGCGCGGGCAACGCCGCGGCGAAGGGCCTGGTGAACGGGATGGCCCGGAACACCCTGTCGCGGGCGGGCGTGAAGACGGCTACGCGAGAGCTCACCGAGCTGACGAGCAAGGAGCTCCTCGAGCGCAGCGTGGTGAAGCGCGTGGTGCTGGGCTCGGTGCAGGGCGCGACCGATGGCGCGGTGGGCGGGGCGGCGGGCGGCGCCGCGATGGCCGGCTTCGACGACAAGACCTGGGACCAGGGCCTCGGCCAGGGGCTGGAGCGGGTGGCCACCGGCGCCGCGATGGGCGCAGGCCTCGGCGCGGGCGCGGGCGGGCTGATCGGCGGTGGCCTGAGCCCGCTCCGCAAGGACCTGGGGATCATCGACGAGGACCTGGTGATGCGTCGCTTCGACATGGGCGACAACCACTGGCAGACGGTCGGGCGCTACGACGACATGCTCACCGTGAACCGCGCGGTGGAGCCGAAGCCGCGCGTGGTCAAGGTCGCTGGCCCGAGCGGGCCGCAGCCGGTGAAGATCTACGGCGCGGCCAACGCGGCGGAGGCCGGGCGCATCGAGCGCGCCTTGGGCCGGATGAGCGAGCTCCCGGGGGGCCGGAACATCCCGACCGAGGTGCACGTGCGCAGCCACATCGGTGACATCACCGACGCGGCGCGCAAGCCCGTGGGTGGGATCGGTGGCCTCGGGGGTGACGGGCAGCGCGTCATGATCGCGCGCAACTCGCTGGGCAGCGATGACGCCGTGGCCCACGTGATCCACCACGAGAGATCGGGCACAACATCGACAACAACCTCGGGCGGCTCTCCGAGGGGCGAGGCGCCCACCTGTTTGGCAAGGGAGACACGGTGTCGCCCTACGCGGCCAAGAACGCGGTGGAGGACTTCGCGGAGACCCACCGGGTGGTGGTGCGGGACTTCGACCGCATCCTCGCGGACCCGGATCGCTACCTGCAGGGCGACATCGGCAAGAAGATCGAGTTCATCATGGAGGAGGTGTACGGGACCAACCCGCGCACCGGTGTGCGCACCGCTCCGCCTGGCAACGTCCAAGGCCCGCTGCGGACGCCCTTCGGCCCGGTGATGCCGTCGGACGGGCAGAGCTTCTTGCGGATGGATCAGCTCGAGGCCTCCTTCGGCGACGTGTCGCGCCGCCTGGGCAGCGCGGAGCGCAAGCTGGCCGAGCAGCAGGCGAAGCTGGACGGCCTGGACGCAGTGGCGGCGAGGTGGAGAACCGGGGCTACTGGAACCCGGGCCACCACGACCCGACGTCGCCGAACTTCCGGGGCGGCGGCAGCATGACCACGCACCTGCCCCCTGACGCGGAGGAGGTGTTCCAGCGCGCGATCCCCGAGGCGGGGCGCGACGGCCGGAGCTGGTGGGGCCTGTCGAACAACGGCGACTGGTACCGCTTCCAAGGCGGGCCGGGTGAGCCGGTGCACTGGAACGGGGCCACTGGCGCGAGCGGCGGCGGGCGCGCGATCGAGGCGCACAACGTGCCGGGCGCGATCAAGAACCACCAGCGGCTGCGGGAGGTCCTCGGGGACCAGCAGGCCCGGGTGAACCGGCTCCAGACCGAGCTGGCGGACGCCGAGTTCGCGCGAGACTACGCGCGCCTCGAGTTCAGCGAGGCGGTGGCGGGGGCCACCGAGAACCCGGCCCTGCGCCAGATGAGCTACGGCGAGGTGCTGCAGGCGGCCAGGGACGCCTCGAGCCCTCACCATCGTGCGGCGGGCGACCTGTTGCGCTTGCTCGGCATCGGCGTGGACTGATAGGATAGGAGTGCAAGATGGCCTTCACCAGAGTGCAGAAGACCCGCATCGACGTCTTTGACGCGTACACGGAGGCGAAGACCGGCCAGGCGAAGAAGGTCGCCGAGGTCAGCACGGACGGCAAGCGAGGTCAGGTGCAGGTCCTCGACCCGGCCTTCGCCGGTGTGCTCAAGGACGCCTTCGAGCGCCCCCAGCACGTCTTCGGCCAGGGCGTGACGGCGAACGGCCTTTCGATGGACGGCGCCCCGCGCGTGCTCCCCGCGTGGTCCGACGAGGCGATCCAGCACGTGGTGAAGAACGAGCTGAAGGTGCACCAGCTGCGGGCGGAGATCGCGAAGGCCAAGTGAAGCGGTCTGCTATGTGAACCGGTCTGGGCTGACGAGGCTCTTGGCGCGGTACTCGAGGATCAGTCGGATCATGCGCAGCCCGAGGGCGACCGCCACCGCCTTGTTGCCGGTGACCGAGCTCGTGCCGATGCGCTTGGTGTAGTTGACCGGGATCTGGATCATCCGCTGCTTCTTCAGGATGCTCAGCACGATCATCTCGGGGCCGAAGAAGCTGCCGTCGACGGTGAAGTAGGGCTCGATCTCGGCGAGGGCGTGGCGATGCAGGCAGCGCATCGTGCACCCCACGTCGGTGAGCAGGGTGGAGTTGAAGAGGAACTCCATGAGCTTGGCGACGCTCCAGTTCCCCCACTTCAGGAAGAGGTCCATGTTCGCCCCCTCCCAGATCAGCTCCTTGGTGGTGCGGCTGCCGTAGACCACCTCGAAGTCATCCGAGTAGGCCAGGAGCTTCAGCACGTCGTGACCGCGGAACGTGTCGTCGGGCTCGGCCACGATGATCAGGTCACCCACGACCTCGCGGAAGCCGCGGCGAATCGCGGCCCCATACCCCTGCACCGGCTCGTGCACCTCACGTGCGGCGGTCTTCGCGACCTCCTCGCTCGTCCCCGCCGCCGCGTTGTTGTTCACCACGACGACCTCGTCCACCACGCCGGTGCCGAGGAACTCCTCGACCGCGGCGCGGATGGAGTCCTTCTCGTTGTAGGTGGGGAAGATGACCGAGACGGTCTTGCCTTTCCAGATACGCGGGCCCTCCTGCGCGCGAGCCTAGCCTCGCTTCTGTTTCGCGGCCAGCCTGGCCCCGTCAGTCCTCGATGTGGTGCGTCCGGCTGGCGCGGTTCCTGAGGTCGGTCCGGCCCAGCCTCGCGCGGAGCGCCTCGACCCCTTGGAGTCCGGGGTTCTCCGCCAGGAGGCGGTCGAGGGCGCCCTGGATGCGGGCGGCGTCCTGTGGCGTCTCGATCAACCCGACGTACCGCTCGAGCAGGGCGAGGCTCCGCTCGGCGAGGGCGGCGGCCGCATCCGGGTCCGCCGCCCGCTGGCGCGCTGCGGTGACGCGGTAGGCGTCGGCGAGGAGGAACACGATGAGCCGGCTGGCGGGCGAGATGGCGTAGGCCTCCTCGTACGCCTTGATGATCTGCTCGCTCGGGGCGCCCGTCGCGGTGAGGATGCGCCCCTCCCACTGGTGCAGACGCGCCAGATAGTAGCGCTGATAGTTGTAGTAGCCCGGCACCGGCTCGACGCCGAGGGCGTCGTAGCGCGCGTAGCCCGCCTGCACGAGCGCCATCGCCTCCTCGAGGAGCGCCTCGCGCTCCGCCCCCGGCGCCTCGCCCTCGGCTCGACGGACCACGACGCGCAGCCGGGCCTCGTAGCCGTGCAGGGTGGGTTGCGAGCGCGTCACTTCGTAGAGCGAGAGGGTGTCGTCGTTGGCCCACGCCGGGAGCCAACGCACGTGCTGGGTCATCGCCACCACCAACCACGCCACACCGAGCGCGGTCACCAGCGCGCGCCCGAGCGGTCGGATGGGGTAGGCGTGGACCGCGGCGATCGCGACCAGGCCTGCGCCGAAGAGCGATGGCAGGTAGAGGTAGCGGTTGGCGGTGATGATCCCGATGTAGACGATGTTCAGGTAGGGCAGGACGGTGAGGCCGAGGGCCACGAGGAGGAAGCTCACCTGCGGCAGGCGTCGCCGCGCGAGCGCCGCTCCGACCACGGCGGCGATGATCAGGGCCCAGCCGAGGAGCACCTCGAGGGGTGAGCTGGCGATGCCGACGGCCGGCACGTCGTAGAACAGGCTGTAGTCCCACGGCACGAGGAGGTGCTCGAGGTAGGTCACGATCTCGGCCGGCACGAGCGAGGCGAGCTCGAAGAGGTGGGTCGGGCTCGAGGTCGGCGGGCCTCGGCCGAGCAGGCCGTACGCGGCCACGGTCGAGCGGTACCACGTGAAGAGGGCGGCGACGACAACGAGCTGCACTGCGGCGGCGGCGAGCGTGGCGCGCGCCAGGGGGCGCTCCTGTTGTCGCGCCTTCAGCCAGGAGCCCGCGAGGAGGACCATCGGGAGCCCCAGCAGGTTGATCTTCGAGAGCATGCCGAGGCTGACGAACAGGAGCGAGGCGGCGAGGGCGACCACGCGCCGCGGGCCCTCCTGCGCCTCGGCCGACAGCCAGGCGTCGAGGGCGAGGAGCGCGAAGAAGGTCGAGAGCACGTCCTTCCTGCCCATCGCCCAGGCCACGGGCTCGATGTGGAGCGGGTGCAGGGTGAAGAGGAGCGCGGCGACGAACGCGACCTTCGGCGTGAAGCCCAGCTTGCGGAGGACGCGCAGGGCGAGGGCGCAGACCAGCGCGTGCACCACCACGTTGCCGAGGTGGGGGCCGAGCGGGTTCCCGAAGCCGAAGATCAGGCTGTCGAACAGCCAGCTCAGGTCTCGCACCAGGAGGGGCTCCTCGCGCGGGAGGAGGGTGAAGATGGCCTGCACCCCCGGCCAGAGCTGGGTGTGCCTGAAGAGGGCCGGCTGGCCGAGCAGGATCCGCTGGTCGTCGTAGTTGATGAAGTCGAAGCCGATCGCGGGCGCGTAGAGGAGGAACGCGAGCACGAAGAGCGCCGCGCTGCCCCAGGCGTCCCGTCGCGTCAGGGCGGTGTTCAAGGCCTTCGACCCACGATCAGCATCTGCGCCGCCCCAGGCTTCACCGGCGAGTTCAGGTAGAGCCGGACCAGCCCGCGCCACTTCGGCAGGCGGCTCTTCATCGAGAACGGGAGGAAGCCGGGGTCGACGTGCTCGATGACGAACCCCGCGTCGATCACGGCCTGGGTGAGGGTGTCGTCCGAGTAGACCGCCACGTGGGTCTCGTCGTCGAAGTAGTGGGCGGCGCAGCGCCGGAAGTTCGGCTGCAGGAGCACCAGAGGCGTCCGCCCGGTCGCAAGGCCTCCTTCACCTCTCGTAGGAGCGTCGCGCCCGCGAAGACGGGGATGTGCTCGAGGAAGTTGCTCGCGAAGACCAGGTCCGCCGAGCTCGGCGCGATGGGCCACTTCGTGGTGACGTCGCCGCAGATGAACTCGACGCCGGGACCGGCGTGGTGGGCCATCTCGGGGTTGATGTCGAGCGCACGCTTGTGGCGAGCGGGGAGCGAGTTGATGAAATCGCAGTAGCCCGCCCCGAGCTCGACCGCGCTGTCGAAGGGGCCGAAGCGTCGGTCGATCCAGCCCGCGACCTCTTGCCAGACCCCGCGGCGCGAGGCGAGCACCGGGTAGCGCCCCTGGTAGGTGAAGGTCGACATCGGCGCCTCAGGAGTCGTCCTGCAGCTCCTCTTCCTCGGCCTTGCCCCGGGCGAGGATGCGGTGGAGGACGTTGCGGTGCACCTGGGCCTGCTCGGCCGCCTTGGTGATGTTCCCGCCCGCCATGTCGACCACGTGCTGGGCGTAGGCGAGCTCGAACGCCTCGAGCGCCTGCTTCCGCGCCTCCTTGTAGGGCAGGCCGAAGAAGCCGCCCACCAGGACCCCGCTCGCGCCGTCCTTCGCGCTGCGGATCTGGGCCGCCTTCTGGCGCGCCTTGAGCTGGAGCGCGAGGTTCAGGCCCTCGCTCGACAGCGACGCCGCCTGATCGATCACGTTCCGCAGCTCGCGCACGTTCCCCGGCCAGTCGTAGCTGGTGAGGGCGGCGATGACCTCGGGGGTCAGCTCCAGGTGCGCGGCCTCCTCGTGGCGGTTGAGGAAGGCCTTCGCGAGCACCGGGATGTCGTCGCGGCGGTCCCGCAGCGGCGGCAGGTTCACCTTGATCACCGCGAGTCGGAAGTAGAGGTCGCTCCGGAAGCGCTTGGCCCGGACCTCGTCCTCGAGCGAGCGGTTGGTGGCGGCGATGACCCGGACGTCGACCGCCTTGAAGTCGTTGGCGCCCACCCGCTTGATGCGCCGGGTCTCGAGCACCCGGAGCAAGCGAGGTTGCAGCGCGGGGGGGAGCTCGCCCAGCTCGTCGAGGAAGATGGTGCCGCCGTCCGCCGCCTCGAAGGCGCCGGTGCGATCGGTCATCGCGTTGGTGTACGCGCCCTTCACGTGCCCGAAGAGCTCGGACTCGATCAGGTTGGAGGGGATCGACGCGCAGTCCACCACCACGAAGGGGCGGTCCTTGCGCGCGGAGGCGGCGTGGATGGCCTCCGCCACCACCTCCTTGCCGGTGCCGGTCTCGCCCGCGATCAGGACGGTGGCGTCGGTGCGGGCGGCGCGCTCGAGCACCGCGAACACCGCGCGCATCTTGCGGCTCTTGCCGAGGAGCTTGCCGAAGGAGGTCTCCTCCGAGGGCGGGATCGGGTCGGCCCGCTCCGGCGCCACCACCTGCAGCTCGGTCTCGCCGATGCGGAACACCGCCCCGGGCCCGAGGTCGAGGCTCTCGAAGCGGGTCCCCTCGAAGTACGAGCCGTTGGTGGACCCGAGGTCCTTGGCGGTGACGAAGCCCCCGCGGTTCACCAGCTCCATGTGCTTACGGGATACCGCGGGGTCCGGGAGGCGCAGGGTGGTGTCGAAGGCGGTGCCGATGGTGAAGGGCTCCTCGCCCAGGAGGACGGCCTCGGCCCCTTCATCTCGCCGCTGAGGATCCGCAGGATGAGGACGCCCTCGGAGCCCCGGATTCCGGGGCCTTGTTGGACCCGGATGATCTGGGTCTGGCGCTCGGGATCCGTCAACGTGGTCCTCCGCGAGCCTTCACGGGCGCAATCTCGCCGCTTTCGGCGCCCTGAGCAAGGGGGGCTGCCGTTGACGCAGTGCGAGGCACGCTGCTAGCAGCGGTGCATATGCGTACTCGCCTGGTCGCCACCATCGGCCTCCTCAGCGCCCTCTGGGTCGGTTGTGACGGCTGTGACAAGAAGGGCCCGATCTCGGCGCCCACCCGCTACATCCCGGCCGACGCCGAGGTGGTGTTGGAGGTGGCCGACGTGGGCGTGGGTCTCAAGGCACGCGAGGCGGTGCTCGCGCGCTACGGCGCGCTCGTGAGCAAGGAGCAGGTGGCGGGGATCCAGAAGGAGCTCACCCTGAGCCTCGGCTTCGACCCCACCACCGCCGAGGGGCTCGCGCAGGCCGGCTTGCCGACGCACGGCCGGGCCGCGGCCCAGCTCACCCGGGACGCTCGCGGCGCCCTGTGGGTGGTGCCGGTGGGGGATCCCGCCAAGCTCGCGGCCTCCCTCGACAAGGCGATCAAGGGCCGGGTCACGGTGGATGGCACCCGCGAGGAGAAGATCGGCGGCGCCGACGTCACCGTCTTCGAGACGCAGTTCGGCGACCAGAAGGTGGTGGTGGCGGCCCGGACCTTCACCGGCGGCTACGCGTTGGTGGGCCTCGGCCGGGACGCGGTGGAGCTCGTCAAGAAGGCCCTGGCCCTGCCTACCGAGCAGTCGGTGGAGACCCACGCCGAGTACCAGGCCCTGGCCAAGCAGCTGGGCAACGACTGGGCGCTCCGGATGATCTCCCCACCGGCGGCGAGACCCTCCGCGGTGCCCTGAAGGCGGCCTCGCGCGCCATCCCCGAGGCCCGCCTCCTGGTGCGGGACGAGCTGTCCGCGGTGAAGAGCGTGGGCTGGGTGCTCGAGCTCGGCATCGACGGCGCGGTGGCCCGGGCGCAGGCCAGGTTGACGCCGGAGGGTCAGGCGCTGAGCCAGAAGATCTTCGCGGTCGACCCCGACCCGGGCGAGGGCGTCAAGGCGGTGATGTTGCCCCAGGCGGTGGTGTCGGTGCAGGCTGCCCTGCACCCCGCCGCGATCCTGGACGCGCTCGCCCCCGCCGACACCCCCTCCCGCGCCCAGTTCGACCAGGTCTCGGCAAAGGTGAAGGCCGACCTGGGGGCGGACCTCGAGAAGGAGGTCCTGCCGCTCCTCACCGGCCACGCGGCGGTGGCGATGGGCCTCGGTGACCTCACCGGGATCTCCTTCCAGCAGCTGGTGGGGAACCCCCGCGCGGTGATGTGGACGTCGGCCGCGGTGGGGGTGAAGGATCCCGCGGCGGCGGTCGAGCTCGAGCAGCGGCTGGACGAGGGGTTGAAGGTCCGGGGCCTCAGCATCGTCTCACGCGACGTGGCAGGCAAGGCGGTGCGCTCCCTCATGCCCCCGGCGCAGGGCGACAAGGCCCCGGCGCCCCTGGCTGAGACCATGGCCTTCGGCAAGGCCTGGATGTTCGCCAACGAGCCCGCCCTCACCGACCAGATCCTGAAGAACACCGCCGCTCCCAGCGCCCTCGGCGGGCGGCCCGGCGTGGCGGTGGAGGTGAACTTCCTCCAGCTCGCCAAGCAGGCCGAGTCCTTCCGCTTCGGCGACCTGCCGATCATCTACCGCTCGGTGCTCGCTCGCATCCTCGACGTCGTGCGCCTGCTCAACACCGCGCGCGTGCGCATCCACCCCAACGCGGACGGTATCGAGCTCAAGGCCGAGCTCACCATGATGCCGGTGAAGTCCGGCTCATGACCCACGTCGCCCGCCTCGCGGGGATCCGCCGCGTCTTCGCCGACGGCACGCGCCGGCGCGAGGTCCTCCGCGGCGTGGACCTCGAGGTCGAGGCGGGGGCGCTCCTGGCCCTCGTGGGGCCGAGCGGGTGCGGCAAGACCACCCTGTTGTCCATCCTGGGCGCCCTCGACGCCGGCTTCGAGGGCGAGGCGGAGGTCCTCGGGCGCAAGCTGGCCTCCCTGAGCGACGACGCGCGGGCGGCGCTGAGGAGCCAGGAGCTCGGCTTCGTGTTCCAGTCCTTTCACCTCCTCGATCACCTCTCGGTGGCCGAGAACGTGGAGGTGCCCCTGTGGCTCGCCCCCACCCGCCCGGGGCGCGACGAGGAGCGCCGTCGCGCGCAGGAAGCCTTGCAGCGGGTGGGCCTCGGCGACCGCCTGGACGAGCGGGTCCCGAGCCTCTCGGGGGGCGAGCGCCAGCGGGTGGCGATCGCGCGCGCCCTCGTGAACCGGCCCAAGCTCCTCCTCGCCGACGAGCCCACCGGGAACCTCGACGCGGTGACCGGGAGCGCGATCTACGACATCTTCGAGCGCATCCGGCGGGGCGACGACGGCGCCCCGGCATGCGCGGTGGTGATCGCGACCCACGACCCGAGGCTGTCGACCCGGGTCGACCGGGTGCTTCGCGTGCAGGATGGCTTGCTCATCGGCGACGCCGAGGAGAGCGCGGCGTGAGGCTGGGGACGCTCGTGAGCCGGGACCTCGCCCGGAGCAAGCGGCGCCTGTTGGTGGTGGCGCTCGCGGTGGCGGGGAGCGTCGCGCTCCTCGTGCTGTTGGGCGGGGTGAGCCTCGGCCTGTACCGCGGGGTGGTGGCGCCGCTGTTGCCCAAGCTGCCGGTCGACCTGTTGAAGGTGGAGCCCCGCACGGTGAGCGTGGGCCTCCTCGCCTTCGACGCGGCGGATCTCGGCGGCGGCCTCGACGAGGGCGCGCTCGAGCGCCTGCGCCGCCTGGACGGGGTGGCCGCGGTCTACCCCGTGGTCGGGGCGGGCTTCCCGATGCGGGCCGAGGGGGGCGAGGGCTTCCTCGGCAAGCGCATGCACACCGACATCTTCGCCACCGGCGTCGATCCGGTGCTGGTGCAGGGCGACGTGGCGAAGGGCTACAGCTTCGAGGATCGCGACGACGGCAAGGTCCCGGTGCTGGTGGCCCGGCGCCTCCTCGAGCTCTACAACACCACCGTCGCTTCGGCCCTGAAGAAGCCGCGCCTGAGCGAGAGCGCGGTGATCGGGTTCGAGTTCCAGCTGACCCTGGGCGCGTCGTACTCCCGCGGGGTGCCGGCGCCCGACAAGGTCACCCGGGTGGTGGCGCAGATCGTGGGCTTCTCCGATCACGCCACCCTGGTCGGGCTCACCGTGCCCGAGGCGACCATGCGCCGCTGGAACGCCCACTTCGAAGAGACCGCGCCGCTGTCGGGGGCCTACGTGAAGACGCGGACCCCGTCCGACACCGGGCCGGTCACCGCGGCGATCGAGCAAGCCGGGTTGACGGTGGACGACACCGCGAAAGTGGTGGGCGCGGCGCTCGCGGTGGCGGCGGCCCTCGGCGGCCTCTTCGCGGGGACGTTGTTGTTCTTCTCGGCCTTCGCCATCGCCCAGACCTTCTTCCTCCTCGTGGCCGAGCGGCGGATGGAGCTGGCCATCCTGCGGGCGGTGGGGGCGCGGCGCGGCGACCTCAGGACCCTCGTCCTCCTCGAGGCGCTCGCGGTGGGTGCGCTGGGCGCGCTCCTCGGGCTCCTCGCCGGCTCGGCCCTCGCCCTGGCCCTCGACGCGGTGGTGATCGGCGGCCTGCCCGACATCCCCTTCAAGCCGGCCAGCGTGGTGTCCCTTTCACCCGCGCTCCTGTTGTCGGCGTTGGTGCTCGGGGTGGGCGCGGCCCTGGCGGGCGCGGCCATCCCCGCGGCCAAGGCGGCGGCGGCCAACCCCGCGTCGGCCCTGCGAAGTTAGGGGGCCCGCTTGCCCGGCCCCCTGGGCTGTGGGAACCAGGGAACATGGCACATCCCCTGGAGGCCGTGATCAACGGGGCGGAGGGCTTCATCGTCATCGGTGACTCGAGCCAGGACCGCTTCCCAGCCCTGTCCTACGCCGCCTACACCCACGCGAAGAAGCGCTTCTACTGCCTCGACCTGGGCGGGCTCACCGAGTCTCGCGGCCCGGTGAAGGGTGGCAAGGTCTACACCAGCGTGGAGGCGCTGCCGGCCGAGCGCGGCGACCTCGCGATCATCTGGGTGAAGCCGGGCAGCTCGAAGGCGGCGGTGGAGGTCGCGCACGCCGCGGGCTGCACGCGGGTGTGGTTCAGCTTCAAGACCGCCCACGCGGACGCGGTGTCGCGGGCGCACGAGCTGGGGATGGAGGTGGTCGAGGCCGGCCGCTGCCCGGTCTACTACCTCGCGGACAAGCCGGGGGCGTGCAAGGCCCACACCGCGGTGGTGAAGCTCAGCGGCCTCTACAGGAAGCCGCCCGCCCACGAGGCCGACGCAGGTCGGCGGGAGATCATCTAGTCGCCATGTGCTCCATCTTCGGCATCCTCGACATCAAGCACGACGCGGCGCGGCTGCGCGAGACCGCCCTCGCCATGTCGAAGCTCCTCCGCCACCGCGGGCCCGACTGGTCGGGCATCTACGCGTCCGAGCGCGCGATCCTCGCCCACGAGCGCCTGGCCATCGTCGACGTGAACCACGGCGCCCAGCCGCTGTACAGCCCGGGGCGCAGCCACGTGCTCGCGGTGAACGGCGAGATCTACAACCACCGCGATCTGAAGGCTCGCTTGCAGAAGCCGTTCGAGTTCGCGACCGAGTCGGACTGCGAGGTGATCCTGGCGTTGTACGCCGAGAAGGGCGCCCGAGCTCCTCGACGACCTCAACGGGATCTTCGCGTTCGTGCTCTACGACGAGGAGCGGACTCGTACCTCATCGGGCGCGACCACCTGGGCATCATCCCCCTGTACTGGGGCAAGGACGCCGAGGGGCGGCGCTACGTGGCGTCGGAGATGAAGGCCCTGGTGCCGGTGTGCACCGAGATCGAGGAGTTCCCGCCCGGCTGCTACTACGTGAGCGGGGACGAGGGCCCCACCCGCTACTATCACCGCAGCTGGATGAGCTTCGACGCGGTGCAAGACGCATTGACGGACCGGGTGGCGCTCCGCACCGGCCTCGAGGAGGCGGTGCGCCGGCAGCTCATGTGCGACGTGCCCTACGGGGTGCTGCTCTCGGGCGGCCTCGACTCGTCGATCATCTCGGCCCTCGCCACCAAGCTCGCCGCGCGGCGGGTGGAGGACGACGAGCGGAGCCCGGCCTGGTGGCCGCGGGTCCACTCCTTCGCGATCGGGCTCGACGGCTCCCCCGACCTCGCCGCGGCGAAGTTGGTGGCGGACCACCTGGGCACCGCGCACCACGGCTTCACGTACACCGTCCAGGAGGGCCTGGACGCGGTGCGCGACGTGATCCACCACGTGGAGACCTACGACGTCACCACCATCCGCGCCTCGACCCCGATGTACCTGATGGCGCGGAAGATCCGGGCCATGGGCATCAAGATGGTGCTCTCGGGCGAGGGCGCGGACGAGATCTTTGCAGGCTACCTTTACTTCCACAAGGCGCCGAGCCCGCGGGACCTGCACGAGGAGTCGGTGCGCAAGGTGCTCGCGCTCCACCAGTTCGACTGCGCGCGCGCGAACAAGAGCATGGCGGCGTGGGGGGTCGAGGCCCGGGTGCCCTTCCTCGACAAGGTCTTCCTCGACACCGCGATGGCGGTGAACCCGAAGGACAAGATGTGCGGGGGCGGCAAGATGGAGAAGCAGCTCCTCAGGGAGTGCTTCGGGCACGAGCTGCCCGCGCAGGTCGCCTGGCGTCAGAAGGAGCAGTTCTCCGGACGGCGTCGGCTACGGCTGGATCGACAGCCTCAAGGCGATGGCGGCGGAGAAGGTCTCGGCCGCGGACCTCGCCGGCGCGGCGGAGCGCTTCCCGCACAACCCGCCGAACACCGCGGAGGGCTACCTGTTCCGCAGCATCTTCGAGGAGCTCTTCCCCCACCCCGACGCGGCGCGCTGCGTGCCCGGCGGGCCCTCGGTGGCGTGCTCCAGCCCCACCGCGGTGCTGTGGGACAAGGCGTTCCAGGAGATGGTCGACCCATCCGGGCGCGCGGTGCGGGGCGTACACAAGGACGCCTACTAGGGGTTTATGCGCCATCGCAGGGCGATGATCAGGGATTTCGGCCCGCCAAATGATCCGCTAATGTAGGCGTTGGCCACACCATGCCGCGCGTTCCCCCCAAGTCGAGAGGTTTCATCGAGCGCGCCGCCGCGGCGCGGATCCAAGCCCGGGGCGAGCAGGCCGGGGCGAACCCGCAGGCTGGCTTGCCGGTCGGGCTCGGGCCTCGGGCCGCAGCGAAGCCGGCGGCGGTGGCCGCCCTGGTCGAGGCCCAGGTCCCAGAGAAGATCGCCAAGCAGCACGGCACCGCGCTCAGCGCGGCGGTGGGGGACATCGGCGCCCTGGCCGCGGTGGGGCGGCGGCTGGAGGGGCACCACGCCAAGCAGTTCGGGCGGGTCCTGGAGGGGGTCTACAAGCTCCTCGGGCGTGCCCTCGACGCCGCGCCGCCGGAGGCGCGGGCGGGCATCGTGCAGGCCAGCTTGCCAGAGCTCCGCGGCCTGGTGGACGCGGTGGGGCCCACCGAGCTCCTCGGCCCGGTGATGACCGGCCTGAGCGGGCTTGTGGATCACGGCCTGCGCCTCGAGGCGAAGGGTCGCCTCGCGCCCAGCCCGGACGAGCGGCAGAGCATGTTCGCCGACGCCGCGGCCGGGATGCGCGCGCTGCTCGCGCGCTACGCGGGGCGCGACGGGCTCGCGGTGGCCGCGAGCTGTCTGCCGGTGCTGGCCGAGCACGCGGAGCGGGCCACCGCCGGCCTCACCCCGAAGGGTCGGGCGCCGATCTGGGACTCCGCGATCGCGCTCCTCCTCGCGCCCGCGCCGGCCGAGGGGCCCTGGGCCTGGCAGGCCGCGCGCCTCACCCGCGGGGTGGCCGACGCCATGCGGGCGGGGCGGCGGGGTCGACGGCCTTCGAGCTGCCCGTTCCCTCGGGCGGGACGTGCCAAGTACCTCCGAAGACCCAGGGCGCGAGCGGGAGCCACGAGGCTGCCTGACAGCCTGCGCGCACGGGTGCAGGCCCCGGCCGGGGAACAACCCCAACCGGGCAGGCGGCAGGGACTGCTCCAGGGCCGACGACGCGGTTGGTGGCAGCGCGGCCAAGCCAGCGGGGCGGCGCGCCGACTGGCGGAGGCGCTCTTCGCCGCGGCCGAGCAGCACCTGGCCCGGGATCCCGGCGCGGTGGCCGCGCTGGCCGGCGTGGTCGCGCGCCTGGCGGGGTCCCCGGCGGCGCAACAGGCCTTGCAGTTCATCGCGGCTCAGGCGGGGCGTCTTTTCGCGCCGGAGCGCGCGGCGGCGCTGGTCGCGGTGGCCGAGGCCAGGTCAGGGGTGGCGCTGGCCGCCCGGCTGGTCGAGGCGTTGACGGATCAGGCGGTGCCGCAGGACAGCCTGCGCGGGCTCGACGACGCCTCGGCCCTGCTCGTGGCCGTCACCGCGGCGGAGCAGCAGGCGGTGGGGCACCTGGCCGCCCTGGCCGCTCGGGCGGGCGAGCCGATGGACCGCCCCGCGACGACCCTCGCGGCCTTCGCGCGGAGCTACACCCAGGCGGTGGCCGCGTTGGCGCCCCAGCTCGGGGAGCGCCCCGCCCTGGCGGCCGCGGTGGCGCGGGCGGTCGAGGCCACCCCCGAGCCCGGGCCGCGGGTGGCGGCGATGGCGGCCCAGCTGGCCCTGGTGGCCGAGACCATGCCCAAGGTGCGGCTGGAGGAGGTGCTCCTCGACGCGGGTGGGCTCCCTGGCGTCGCTGCCCTGAGCGAGCCGGGCCGGACCCGCTTCGGCCCGCCCGTGAACTTCCTCGAGCCCCTCCTGCGGGAGGCGAGCCCGAAGCTGGCGGGCGACGCGGGGCGTCAGCTCGAGCTGACGCGAATCGCAATCAGCCTTGCGGACATCATGAGCGGGATCGCGGGGGACGCGAACCCCCTGTTCTCGCGGGTGCGACAGGACCTGAGCGCGGCGGTGGCCGAGCCCAAGCGCCTCGCGGGGAGCCAGGGCGGGGGCATGGTGGCGCTCCGGGCGGGGCAGGGCGCGCCGACCCTCGCCGGCACGTTCTCGAGGCTCGCGGCCCTGCCGCCGGACCTCGTGCTGACCGCGGCGCTGCACCTGGACGCGAAGCAGCAAGCCTGGTTGCAGGAGAAGTTCTCGAAGCGGATAGGCCTGAACGCGGCGCGACAGCTGCGCGACACCGTGTGCGCCGCGGTCGAGACCCAGAACATGGGGTTGATCGACGCCCTGCGGACCACCACCTCGTCCTCGAAGGCGATCTCGGGCGTCACCCGCGAGGTCGCGATGCAGTTCCGGGCCGGCAAGCTGGCGGAGGTGGACTTCGCCGCGCTGGAGGCCGGTCTGCGGGCGGGTGGGGATCCGGTGGCGGAGCAGGAGGGCGCGCGCCTCGCGGCCCAGATCCAGGGGCTGGATCTCGCCGCGCTCACCGAGGGCAAGCTCGACCCGCAGGGGGTGGCCGACGTGATGGCGTGCAGCCAGATCGTGGGCATGATGCTGACGCAGTTCGTGGACGGCTTTCAGCCGCCGTTGGACACCGAGCTCGAGTACGGGGAGCTGCGGGCCCCGCTCCTGGACGTGCTGAAGAACGTGGCTTCGGGCAACTGGCCTGCCGCGAAGTACGAGGGTGAGGTCAACCGCCGCATCATGAATCGGCTGCCCGCCGAGGCGCAGGCCGTCTGGCGCGAGACCGACGTCACCTACGCCCAGCCGCCCGCGGCGGACGCGGTGGTGGACGCTCAGCTCCAGCACGCCGTCACCCTGCTGCGGGGGATGATGAAGACGCTCCCCGCGGGCGCTCGGCTCGAGGTCCCGGGGATGGGGCTCGCGTGGAACCGGGACTCCTACGACGCGGTCGTGGACAAGCAGGTGCAGCTCCTCAGGACCCTCCGAGAGGCCGAGAAGGGGAGCGACGCGCACCGCGCGGCGGGCAGGGCCCTCGGGCCGGTGCGCAGCGCGGCGGCCGTCCTCGAGCTCTACCTGGCCCTGCAAGATGCATTGACGAAGGCCGAGCTCTCGCCGAGCGACGCGCTCCGCGGCCTGTCCGGGACCCTCGAGGCGAGCAAGGGCGCGCTCGGCAAGGTGGCCTCCCCGGCCTTCGCCCAGGCCCTGGACGAGGTCCTTGACGCGGTGCGGGGGATCGCGCCGAGGAAGCGCGAGGGCTCCTACGCGGCGGACGAGGACACCCTGCCCGCCCTCATCACCTCCCACCAGAGCGGCTGCCTGAGCGCGGGCTGGGGCGTCCGCATCTGGGGCCTCCCGGGCGCGGCGGCGGACGCGAACATCAGGA
>JACKEN010000023.1 GCA_020632995.1 Deltaproteobacteria bacterium
GGGACTTCGGCGCGGCGGAGGACGCGGTGCAGGAGGCCTTGCTCGCCGCGGCCACCCAGTGGCCGCGGGACGGCGCGCCCCAGGAGCCGGTGGCGTGGCTGACCCGGGTGGCCTGGCGCCGGCTGGCCGACCACGTGCGGGCCGACGCGGCCCGGCGGCGGCGCGAGGCGCACGTGGTGAGCCTGGTCCCGGCGGACGAGCAGGTGGCCCTCGCCCCGGACGAGGGGGGCGGGGAGGGCGACGACACCCTGGCCCTGCTCTTCATGTGCTGCCACCCGGCCCTCACCTCCGCCTCCGCCATCGCCCTCACCCTGCGGGCGATGGGGGGCCTCAGCACGGCGGAGATCGCCCGCGCCTTCTTCGTGCCGGAGGCGACCATGGCCCAGCGGATCAGCCGGGCCAAGGCGCGCATCAAGGCCGAGGGCGCGCGCTTCGAGGTGCCGGACGAGGCCGCCCTGGCCGCGCGGCTCCCCGCGGTGATGCACGTCCTCTACCTGATCTTCAGCGAGGGCTACGCGGCCAGCTCGGGCGACGCGGTGCTGCGGCTGGACCTTTCGCAGGAGGCCTTGCGATTGGCGCGCATGCTCCACCGCGCGGCGCCCCAGGTGGCGGAGGTGGCGGGCCTGTTGGCCCTGATGCGTCTCACCGACGCGCGCCGCGCGGCCCGCATCGGGCCCGCGGGGGCGCTCGTCCCCCTCGACCAGCAGGACCGCTCGCGGTGGGACCGGGAGGCGATCGCGGAGGGCGTGGCGTTCGTGTCGGAGGCCCTCCCCCGGGGCCCGGTTGGGCCCTACCTCGTGCAGGCGGCGATCGCCGCCCTCCACGACGAGGCGCCGTCCACCGAGGCCACCGACTGGCCGCAGATCGCGGCGCTCTACGAGGTGCTCATGGGCCTCGCCGACAACCCCATGGTGGCCCTGAGCCACGCGGTGGCGGTCGCGATGGTGGACGGCCCGGCGGCCGGGCTGGCGCGGGTCGAGGCGGTCGCCGCCGACCCCCGGGTCACCGGGCACCACCGGGTGGAGGCGGTGCGGGGGCACCTCCTGGAGCGGGCAGGGCGGGTTGCGGAGGCGGTGGCCTGCTACCGGCGGGCGGCCGCGCGGACCACCAGCGAGGCCGAGCGGCGGTACCTCTTGACCCACGCGGCCCGGCTGGCTGAGTGAAGGCGGTAACCTGGGCCCAGGCTGGGCGTAGGACCGCGAGAGGGCTATCCTCAGGCGAGATCAGATGGGGTCTGAGCGCGAGATCACCCGACGCCAGGTCGTGGCGGCAGGGGTTACAGGAGCAGCGATGGTGGCAGCAGGTGTTGCGGCCGGCGGCGGCGCCCCCGCGCCGACGGGGCGGATGCCGGTGGTGTTCCTCCCCCACGGGGGCGGGCCCTGGCCGTTCGTGGATCTGGGTATGGGGAGCCCGGCCGAGCTGTCGGCCCTCAGGACCTACCTCGAGGGGCTGCGCTCGCTGCCGAAGGTGGCGCCCAAGGCGGTGCTGATGATCTCCGCCCACTGGGAGGCGCCGGTCCCCACCGTGATGACCTCGGCGCGGCCGCCGATGCTCTACGACTACTACGGGTTCCCGCCGGAGTCGTACACCATCACCTGGCCCGCCCCCGGGTCACCGGCGCTCGCGGAGCGGGTGCAGGCCCTCCTCGGCGCGGCGGGGATGAAGAGCGCCCAGGACGCGAGCCGGGGGTTCGACCACGGCGCCTTCGTGCCCCTGAAGCTCACCTACCCCGAGGCCGACGTCCCCACCGTGCAGCTCAGCTTGCGGCAGGGGCTGGACCCGGCCGAGCACATCGCGATCGGCCGGGCGCTCTCGCCGCTCAGGGACGAGGGGGTCTTCATCGTGGGGAGCGGGATGACCTTCCACAACCTGCGGGCCTTCGGTGACCCGCGGGCCCGGGAGCCGGCGGAGGCGTTCGACGCCTGGCTCCGCGACGTGACAACGCAACCTGCGAAGGCCCGGGACGCCGCGCTCTCTCGGTGGACCGAGGCCCCATCCGCGCGCCTCGTGCACCCGCGGGAGGAGCACCTCATCCCGCTCATGGTGGCGGCGGGGGCGGCGGGGGACGACGTGGCCACCGTGCCCTACAACGGCACCCTGATGGGGCTGCGTCTGTCCGGCTACCACTTCGGCTGAGCCTCAGCGCGCCCGAGCCCGCGCGCCGGCCACGATCTCGATGACCTCCTGGGTGCTGGCCTCCCGCCGCGCTGCGCCCAGGCCGCGCTCCAGGGTCTGCCGCCGGCGCTGGAGCCAGTCCTCCGCCGCCTGGGTGGCGACCAGCCGGGCCCCGTGCTCGGCCGCCAGCGCGTCGAGCAGCACGCCGTGCAGGGTGATGTAGAGGGCCTCTCGCACCGCCACCCGCCGCAGGTGCTCGGCGCTCACGTACCGGGGGGGCGTGGCCGGCGCTCCGGAGCCCATGAAGGGCAGAAGGCGCGTGCTGACCGCGGTGAAGGCGCCCACCCCCTCGAAGCGCGCCGCCACCACGTCGAGGCTGGCGTGGTCATCGCGGACGTAGTCGGTCAAGGCGTCTTGCGCCAGGCTCAACAGGAGCTTCACGAGGCCGCGGGGGCTGGTGGGGGCGGGGTAGCTCCGGGCCGCCTCGACCCCCGCGCGGCGCAGGATGGCCTGCGCTCGGCGCCCCACCACGTAGGTCGGCCCGGGGCCGAGGGCGGCGCGCCGCGCGGTGGCCTCCGCCACCAGGTCCCGGTGGTAGCCTCCGCACAGCCCCAGCTCGCCCCCCACCACCAGGAGGGCGGCCGGGCCCGCGCCGGCGGGGAGCGAGGCCCCGGTGCGCTGGACCGCGGCCTCCACCCCGGCCCGGTAGGCGTGGGCGGGGGCGAGCGCGGCCCGGGCCTCCCGCAGGTGATGGGCGGAGAGGCTCTTCATGGCGGAGATCGCCTCGCCCAGGGCGCGGACCGAGCGCAGCCGGCGCTCGAGCTCGGTCTGCCGCCTCATCGCGGCGACCCCGTCAGCGCTACCTCGAAGACCCGCTGCAAGTCGTCTTGCCAACCTTCGGGGGGCGGCCCGGTCGCCGCGAGGCGCTCGAAGAGCTCGGGCGCGGCGGCCCGCGCGCGGGCGGCGGCGGGCCAGAACGCGGCCCGGACCTCCCCCGGGGCGAGCCCGTTGAGCCAGCCCCGCGCCACCGCGGTGATCGCGAGGATCTGCTCGGCCACCGGGCGGGCCGACAGCGGGGGCTGACGGAACAGCTCCCGCAGCCGCCGGCCGCGCTCGAGCGCCTTCAGGGTGGCGGGGTCGACGTCCAGACCGACCCGGGTCAGGGCCTCGAGGGCCTCGAAGCGGGCCATGTCGATGCGGACGTTCCGAGCCGCGGCGCGGACGGTGGGAGACTGGGCCGCCCCGCCGATGCGCGAGACGCTCTTGCCGATGTCGACCGCGGGCCGGAGGTTCCGCTCGAAGCGCGCGGCGTCGAGGTAGACCTGGCCGTCGGTGATCGAGATGAGGTTGGTCGGGATGTAGGCCGAGATGTCGCTCCCGGTGGTCTCCACGATCGGGAGCGCGGTGACCGAGCCGCCGCCCGCGGCGGGCGACATCGCGGTGGCGCGCTCGAGGAGCTCGGCGTGGATGTAGAAGATGTCGCCCGGGAACGCCTCGCGCCCCGGCGGGCGCCCGAGGAGCAGGGCCAGCTCGCGGTAGGCGTCGGCGTGCTTGGTGAGGTCGTCGTAGATCACCAGCACGTCGCGCCCGGCGTCGCGGAAGGACTCCGCGATGGTGGCCCCGGCGTAGGGCGCCAGGTACTGCAGGCCCGGGGTCTGGGCCGCGTCCGCCGCCACCACCACGGTGTGACCCCGCGCTCCGGCGCGCTCGAGGCGGTCCGCGATCCGCAAGATCCTGGACAGGGGCTGGCCGATGATCACGTAGACGCAGAGGACCCCGGTGTCGCGCTGGGCCGCCACCACGTCGAGGGCGAGGGAGGTCTTGCCCACGTTGCGGTCCCCGATCAGGAGCTGGCGCTGACCGCGCCCGATGGGCACCGCCACGTCGATCACCATCACCCCGGTGATCAGCGGGCGCCGCACGTGGTCTCGCGCCATGAGCTCGGGGGCGGGCTGGAACACCGCCCGCGGGGTGCCGAGCGGCGCGGCGTGGCCGTCGAGGGGGGCCCCGGTGGGATCGATGACCCGGCCGAGGAGGGCCGGGCTCACCGGTACGGAGGGGAGCTCGTGGGTGAGCACGCAGCCGTCGCCCGCCCGGACCCGGTCCGCGCCCGACAGGAGCACCACCCCGGTGCGCGCGGTGCCCAGGTCGTAGGCCATGCCCTGCGCCCCCGCGTCGAAGCGCACCAGGTGCTCGTAGCCGGGCCGGCGCAGGCCCACCACCTGGGCCACCCCGTCGCCCACCTCGACCACCGCACCCCGCGGTCGGAGTGCGAGGCCGAGGTCGACCCGCTCGAGCGCAGCAAGCCGTCCTGCGATGCCCGTGGCTGGCTCAGGCGTCATGCTCGGCCTCCCGGGCCGTCGCCTGCGCCGCCTCCCGCGCGAACGCGGCGGCGGTGGCGTCGACCTGCCCCTGGGCGGTAGTGACCCGGATCCCGGCCCCCAGGGCGGGGCTGAGCCGCACCTCGGGGGCCTGCCCGAGGGCGCCCTGCAACAGGGCCTGCGCCTCCTCCCCCAGCGGGTGGGCGGCCTCGACCACCGGGTGGTCCTGCGCGAGGGGCCCCAGGGCGCGGAGCTCCCGACACGCGGCTCGCACCAGGGCGAGGTCCAGCTCCGGGCCCTCCAAGGCCTGCAAGAGGGACTGCACCGAGCCCGCCGCCACCCGGCCCACGTCCTCGGCCAGGGCGTGGAGCTCGGCCCGCCGGCGCGCGTCCGCGTCCGCCTCGGCCCGCCGCGCCGCCTCGGCCTGGCGCGCCTGGGCCTCCTCCTCGATCCGGCGGGCCTCCTGCCTCGCCGCCACCACCGCCTCCGCCCGCTGGCGGGTCGCCTCGGCCTCGGCCGCCGCCCGCACCGCCTCCGCCTCGGCCCTGGCCTGCTCCGCCGCGGCCTGGGCCTCCGTCAACCTGGCCTGCGCATCGGCGCGCGCCGCCCGCTCCTCGTCGAGCTGCGCCCGCACCGGCTTGAAGAAGAGCCAGCCCAGGACCGCGGCGAGGGTGAGGACGTTCGCCGCCTCGAACAGGAAGTTGGTGAGCTCGGGGCTCATGTCAGCCCTCCATGAAGGGGTTGGCGAACAGGAGGACGAGGGCGATGACCAGGCAGAAGATGGCGGTGGACTCCACCATGGCCAGGGCCACGAACTGGTTCCGCGTGATCGAGGAGGCCTCGTCCGGCTGGCGGGCGAGGGCGTCCATGCTCGCCGCCCCGATGCGGCTCTCGCCCAGGGCGGCACCCAGGGCGCCGAGGGCCATGGTGAGGCCTGCGATGATGATCGAGGCCAGGGCCAACAGGGTGTGCTCGCTCATGACTGTTCTCCCACGCGCGCTGCCGCGCCCACGTAGACCGCGGTCAGGATGGTGAAGATGTAGGCCTGCAAGAGGCCGATCAGGAGGTCGAGGGCCATCAGCGGCACCGGCACGAAGAAGCCCACCAGGGCCACGATGAGCGCGACCACCAGGTGGCCGCTCATCATGTTGCCGAACAGGCGCAGGGCCAGGGCCAGGGTGCGCGACAGCTCGCTGATGACGTGCAGCGGGAACAGGATCGGGTTGGGTTTGAGGTAGTGGGCGAGGTAGCCGCCCACCCCTCGGGCCCGGATCCCGGCCAGCGGCACCGCCCCGAACACCAGGGCGGCGAGGGCGGCGCTGGCGGGCAGGTTCGCGGTGGGGGCGGGGACCCCGGGGAGCTGGCCGACCACCGCGGCGGTGGCGATGAACAGGAACAGCGTGCCCGCGAAGACCTCGAGGGCGGGCCAGGGGCGGCCCGCCGCCTGCTCCACGAGGTCGTGGATGAACCCGAACGCAAGGCGACCTGCCGCGGCGGCCCGGCCCTCGGGGTGGCGCCGGACCGCCCGCGCGAGGCTCGCGCCGAGGAGCACCAGGAGCGCGCTCACCACGACGCTGGAGGCCACGGTCCGGGTGAGGGGCACCGGGCCCAGCCAGACGAGCACGGTGTCGGCGAAGATCTCGGGCTTCACGACGACCTCCGGAGCGCCTGCCACGCGGCGGTCGCCCCCAGGGACACGCCGAGGGTGAGGAGGGTCAGGGTCAGGCGGATGCCGGTGCCGAGCCGGCCGTCGAGGTAGCGGCCCAAGAGCGCGCCCCCGGTGCCCAACAGCGCGATCGGCCAGCCAACCGACCCGATGAGGGCGAGGGCGGTGAGGAAGCGCTGACCGTGCAGGCCACGTTGACGCCGGGCCAGGTCCCGCTCGAGGCGCCGCCGCGGGTCGCCGCGCTGGTAGGCGTCTTGCCGCTCAGCCGCCATGGTGACCTCCAGGCGCGGCGGGCGGGCCGTGGCCGAGCTCCTGCAAGATGTGTTGCTCGAGCTCCTCCAGGCGCTGCCGGGCGGCGAGCTCGCTCTCGGGGTCGGCGAGGGCGGCGTCCAGGGCGGCCTCGACCTCCTCGGCGGTGGCGCCGGTGGCCGCGAACGGGGTGTAGAGGGTGGCGGTGACCCCGTCGCTCTCCAACAGGCCCCCCGCGGTGGCCACCAAGGCGACAGCGGGCCCGTCCCGGAGCACCACCAGGCCGGCCTCCACCGCGAGGAGGAGCGGCTCGCCCCGCGGTCGCAGGCCAACCTGCCCGGTCTCGGTGGGCACCCGAGCCCCGTCCACCGGGCGGTCGACCGCGGCCGCCCTCGGGGTGAGGACGCAGAAGCGCAATCGAGCTTGCTCAGGCATCCAGCACCTCCTTCAGGGCCCCGATCATGAAGAGGCGCTCCTCGGGGATCGCGTCCGCTCGGCCCGCGAGGATGGCCGCCACCCCCTCCACCGTGTCGGCCGAGCGCACCCTGCGGCCCTCGACCCCGGTGAAGGCCTGGGTGACGAAGAAGGGCTGGGTGAGGAAGGCGCGGACGCGCCGCGCCCGCGTGACCAGGGTGTGGTCCTCGGCCGAGAGCTCCTCCATGCCGAGCATCGAGATGATGTCCTTGAGCTCCTCGAGCCGGCCGAGCACCCGGCGCGCCTCCTCCGCCACCTCCTGGTGGCGGGCCCCCACGGTGGCGGCGTCGAGGGCCTTCGAGGTGGAGGTCAGCGGATCCACCGCGGGGTAGTAGCCCTCCGCCGCGACGTCGCGCGACAAGACCAGGGCGCTGTCCATGTGCCAGAAGGCGTGGGTCACCGCGGGGTCTCCGTAGTCGTCGGCCGGGACGTAGACCGCCTGCACCGACGTCATGCCGCCCTGGTGGGTGGCGGTGATGCGCTCCTCGATCGCGGCGATGTCGGCGGCGAGGGTGGGCTGGTAGCCGACGCGGGAGGGCAGGCGCCCGAGGAGGCCGCTGACCTCCATGCCGGCCTGGACGTGGCGGTAGAGGTTGTCGACCACGAACATGACGTCGAGGCCCAGCTCGTCGCGGAAGTACTCGGCCACCGTCAGCGCGGCGAGGCCCACCACGAAGCGCGCGCCGGGCGCGTCCTTCATCTGGCTGAACACGAGCGCGGTGCGATCGAGCACCCCGCGCGCCTTCATCTCGTCCCACAGCTCCAGGCCCTCGCGGGAGCGCTCGCCGATGCCGGCGAACACCGCCACCCCGCGCAGGTCCTCCACCGCGTTGTGGATGAACTCCATCAGCACCACCGTCTTGCCGACCCCGGCGCCGCCGAACACCGCGGCGCGCCCGCCGCGGAGGAAGGGGCAGAACAGGTCGATCGCCTTCACCCCGGTCTCGTAGATGTCGCTCCAGGGGCGCCGGGCCTGGCTGCCCGGCGGCGCGCGGTGGACGGGGCGGCGCTCGGTGGTGACGAGGGGCGGGCCGCCGTCGAGGGGCCCGCCGTGCAGATCGACCACCCGGCCCAGGAGGGCGCGCCCCACCGGCATGGTGAGGGGCGCGCCGTCGCTCGTGACCTCGGCCCCGAGGGTGAGGCCGCGGGTGGACTCGAGGGCGATGGCGCGGATCCGCCCCGCCGCGAGGTGCGCGTGCACCACCGCGCTCACCGCGCCCGCGTCGGCCACCCGGCACGACAGGGCGGTGGCGAGGGGCGGCACCGGGCCGTCCACGTCCACCTCCAGGACGGTGCCGCGCACCGCCGAGACCCGCCCGATGACGGGGTCCAAGGCCTCACCTCCTGTCGCGTCGAGGAGGCAGCAAGGCCCGTGCCCCGCCGGACCGACCGGGCTTCCGTCGCGGCGCGTCACCCCGCGGCAACGCGGAGAGGCAGGGCTACTTGCCGAGCAGGAGGCCCACGTAGCCCACGAAGCTCATCGGGTAGGGCTCGGTCGGGTGCTCGTCGTAGCTGGTGGTGTAGCGGGTCACCACCCCGCGCTCCGCCCCGAGCTTGCGGGCCGCGACGAGGGCCGCGGCCACCGCGCCGGGGCAGCAGGCGTTGCGCGAGCGTTGCGCCACCCAGAGGGTCTGGCGGGCGTCCAGCGCCTCCATCTTGGCGATGACCTCGGGGTCGTTCTTCGTCTTCACCCACTCCAGGCCGCCCGGGCCGCGCCCGGCCGGGTTGAAGCTGTAGTTGGGGCCGTAGTGGGTGAGGTCGGTGGAGCCGACCACGGCGACGCGGCTGAAGCCCCGCGCGTGTGCCAGGCCCACCACCTCCTTGCCGATGTTGCCCGCCGCCTCGGTGGGGGGCACGCCGATCATCAGCGCCTTCGCCTCGGGCCACAGGCGCTTCACCATCGGGGCGAGGACCTCGACTGCGTTGTCGTCGACGTATTCGTCTGGGCCCTCGGTCTCGCACTCCTTCAGGGTCATGGCGACCTCGTGGGCGAGGGCGGAGGCCACCTCGAGCGGGCCGTAGGGGGTCTGCCAGGCCCCCTCAACGAACACCCGGGGTGCGTCGCGCGGGCGCAGGTGACCGCCGAAGATCACCACGAGGTCCGCGTCGGGCAAGCGGGCTTGCAGCGCGGAGAGCGCCTCGAAGGCCACCTTGCCGGAGTAGACCCAGCCCGCGTGGGGGACGATGGCCCCCACCGCGTGCTCCAGCGAGACCTTTGGGGCCTCGGCCGCGTCGAGGAGCGCGTCGCAGGCCTCGGGGCTGTCGGGGTACCAGCGGCCCATGAGCTCGGCGGGGCGTGTTGCGGTGCTCATGGGCCGATCATAGCGCTCAGCGGTCGTCGATGCCCAGCCTCCGCATCTTGCGCCAGAGGGTCGTGCGGTCCATGCCGAGGGTCGTGGCCGCCTTGGCCTTCTTGTAGTGGTGGGTCTCGAGCGCGGCCAGGATGCGGGCCCGCTCGTCGAGCTCGGCCGCGGGGGTGGGGGCGCTCGGCGTGCACGCGGGGAGGGGCGCGCTGCTGGGGGCCGCGCCCCTTTGCAGGATGTGCGCGGGGAGGTCCTTCAGCCGGATCCCGTCTTCGCAGATGAAGCACAGGTACTCGGCCACGTTCTTGAGCTCGCGGACGTTCCCCGGCCACGGGTAGGCGGTGAGGGCGTCGAGCACCGCGGGCGGGATGGGGTGGGCGGGCTTGCCCCGGGTGTTGGCCTTCCAGAGGAAGTAGCGCAGGAGGATCTCGATGTCCTCGGGGCGCTCCCGAAGGGGCGGGATCCGCACCGGGATGACGTTCAGGCGGAAGAAGAGGTCGCTCCGCAGGCGGCCTTGCTCGACCGCCTGCATGAGATCCTGGTTGGCCGCCGCGACGACCCGCGCGTGCAGCGGGATGGACTCGGTGCCGCCCACCCGCTCGAAGCGCCGGCTCTCGAGCACCCGGAGCAGGAGCGCCTGGTGCTGCAGCGGGATCTCGCTCACCTCGTCGAGGAGGAGGGTGCCGCGCTCGGCCAGCTCGAGCTTCCCCCGCTGGGTCTTGTAGGCCCCGGTGAAGGCGCCCCGCTCGTGGCCGAACAGCTCCGAGAGCAACAGGCTCCCGGTGAAGGTGGCGCAGTTCACCGCGTAGAAGGGGTGGGTGCCGCGGCTGCTGAGGCCGTGGATGGCCCGGGCCACCAGCTCCTTGCCGGTGCCGGACTCGCCCTGGATCAGGATGTTGGCCTCGGTGTCGGCCACGCTCTCGAGGAGCCGGAAGAGGTCGCGCATCACCGGGGCGCGGCTCAGCATGCCGGCGAAGCCGTACTCTCGCTCCAGGCGCTCGACCTCGGGGGCCTGGGGCGCGGCGGGGCGCATCAGGCCCATCACGTCCTCGCTCCCGAAGCGCAGCGGCAGGAAGCGCAGCTGCACCGACTGCGGGCGCCCGCTCTTGCGGGTCACCACCACGTCCTGGCTGCGATCGGCCAGGGCCTCCAGCTCGGTCACGTCGGGGGCCGGCAGGCCCAGGAGCTCGAAGAAGGGCTGCCCGGTGGCCTCTTCGGGCGTGAAGCCGGTGAGGGTGTGCATGGCCGGCGAGTAGTCCTTGATGCGCAGCTCGGGATCCAACGCGAAGACGCCCTCGGAGACCTCCTTGAGCAGGGCGTCGCTCCGCTTGCGCTCGGTGTGCAGCAGCTCCGCCCGCCGCTCGAGCTCCAGCCGCTCGGCCTGCTCCTCTGTCACGTCGACGAAGGTCTCGACCCCGCCGAGCACCTGCCCGTCCGCGTCCTTCAACAGGCGCGCGTTCTTCCTGAAGACCCGCCGCTCGGGGGTGTAGAGCACCACCTCGAGGTCGTGCACGCCGCCGCTCTCGAAGAGCTTGCAGGCGCAGCCGCACTGCGGACACTCCATGGACTCCAGGCACGGTCGGCCGCGGGCCTCCTCGAGTGAGATGTTGAGGATCTTCCGGGCGGACTCGTTGCCGTAGACGATGCGGCGGTCCGGCGTGACCACGATGAGGGCCTCGCTCATCGTGTCGTGGACGGTGTCCCAGAACCTCTGCGCGCCCTGTCCGGAGCGGTCGATGAGCTTCTCGAGGGAGGCGAATGGCATAGGCGCATCTTATGCCAAGTTGATGGGCGCTGCACGTCGTTGCGCAGCCTGCTGTTGCATCGTGCAACGCCCTGCAACGGAACGCACGTGGTCCATCATGTGGGCGATTCCAGATGTTTAGTGCGAATCCAGGGGACGGTTCTGGCCCGGGCCTTGCTTTGAGGGGGTCAAAGGCGCGGGTCCCTGATCCCGCCCCACCGAGGTGACTGGTTATGAAGATTTCTCATGGAATGCTGTACTGGGCGGCGGCGCTGGCCGGCACCCTGGCGGCCTGCGGCGGCGAGACCACCAACAACAACACGACGAACAACAACAACAGCAACACGGAGGTGACCTGCGATCCGACCTGCGACGCCGACGCGTGCATGGTCTGCCGGATCGACGGCACCACGGCGACCTGCGTCAGCGCCTGCGGTGAGGGCCTCACCTGCGAGGCCGGCCAGTGCGTGGCCCCCGAGGTCGTGACCTGTGATCCGACCTGCGACGCCAGCGCGTGTATGGTGTGCCAGATCAACGGCAACACCGCCACCTGCGCGAGCGCCTGCGGCACCGGCCTCACCTGCGAGGACGGCCAGTGCGTGGCGCCCGAGGTCACGACCTGTGATCCGACCTGCGGCGACTGCCAGGTCTGCGACACCAGCGGCGCCGCGCCCGTGTGCAGGGCGGCCTGCGCGGAGGGCCTGCTCTGCGTGGACAACGTCTGCACCGCCCCCGAGGTCAACCTGGGCTGCGATCCGGCCTGCGGCGCCTGCCAGCTCTGCGACGTGAGCTCCGGCGCGCCGGTCTGCGTGGACCGCTGCGGCGCCGACGAGGCGTGCGGCGCCAACGGCGCCTGCGTCCGCGCGGGCTTCCACAGCTCGTTCGAGGACCTCGCCGGGCCCTTCGCCGACGGCCCCAGCGTGACCTCCGCCTGCGTCGGCTGCCACCAGGACGAGGCCCAGTCCGTGCTCCACGGCCCGCACTTCCAGTGGATCGGCGCCACCCCCGGCGTGGCCGGGCACGAGGGCGACACCACCATCGGCAAGCGCAACTTCATCAACAACTTCTGCGTCTCGGTGCCCGGCAACGAGAAGCGCTGCGCGCAATGCCACGCGGGCTACGACTACGAGAACGCGGCCTACAACTTCCAGGACATCACCAAGGTCGACTGCCTGGTGTGCCACGCGGATCCGGCCTCCGGCTACACCAAGGACCCCAAGAACGCAGGGCGTCCGCTCCCCACCGTAGACCTCGCGCTCTCGGCCCAAAGTGTGGGTCCCACCTCCCGCGCGAACTGCGGCAGCTGCCACTTCTCCGCCGGCGGCGGCGACAACGTGAAGAAGGGTGACCTGGGCTCGGCCCTGAAGAACCCGACCCGCGACGTCGACGTGCACATGGGCGCGGGGATGAGCTGCGCGAACTGCCACGCGGGCGCCGACCACGCGCTCCTCGGGCAGGGCGTCCACAACCCGGTGAGCGAGGGCAGGCTGGATTGCACCGACTGCCACTCCGACGCGCCGCACGAGGCGCTGGCGATCCTGAACGAGCACGCCCGCGACATCGCGTGCCAGACCTGCCACATCCCGGCCTTCAGCCGGACCCAGGCCACCAAGATGAACTGGGACTGGTCGACCTCCGGCAACAAGACCCGCGGCACCGACGGCGTGGAGACCACGACCCTGGCCGACGGCACGGTGGTCACCGCCTACGACGCGATCAAGGGCGACTTCATCTGGGAGAAGGAGGTCAAGCCGCAGCTGGGCTGGCACAACGGGAACGCGGTCCACATGGTCATGACCGACACGTACCCGGCGGGCGCGGGAACCGGCCCTGACAACCCCGTTCGGATCGCCTACCCGCTGGCCACCATCCAGGACGCCGACGCCAAGATCTTCCCCTTCAAGGTGATGCGCGGCAAGCAGCCGGGACACCTCACGGGCAACTACCTCATCGCGCCGAAGCTCTTCGGGCCGACCGGGTTCTGGGGCCTCATCCCCGCCGCGGCGGACTACACCCCCGAGGCGGTGCGCACGCTGTGGACGAACAGCCTGACGCAAGGTGCGGTGCTGGCCGGCCAGATCGCCTCCGGTGAGACGATCGCCGACGCCGACTGGGGCTGGGTCGAGACCGAGATGTACCTCGGCATCAACCACGAGGTCGGGCCGAAGGAGATGGCGCTGGGGCACGCGCCCTGCACCGACTGCCACATGAACACGGACTTCCCGTGGGCAGACCTCGGCTACGCCTGCGATCCCATCACGAACCCCACCACCTGCGGCTCGCGGCACGTCGGGCCGTGACCAGCCCCGTCACCTCGGGGTGAGGCGCCGGGCGGTCCTCCTTCGTGACCTGCCTCCCTTTGCGCAGCGAGGGAGGACCGCTCCGCGCGCCTGTTCCGCGCCCCTTTCCACTTGACCGGACGATCCGCGCTCTCCACGCTGAGGGGGCAACTGACCCTTGCTCCGACGGCGTCCAGACCCTTCGGCGCCGTCGTCCGAGCCGTCCCATGACCAACAGCACATCGTTCTCAGAGCTCAAGCTCATCGACCCCCTCCTCAACGCCCTGGCCCAAAAGGGCTACACCACCCCGACCCCCATCCAGGCCGCGGCCATCCCCGGCTTGCTCCAGGGCAAGGACATGCTCGGGGTGGCGCAGACCGGCACCGGCAAGACCGCCGCGTTCTGCCTCCCCATGCTCCAGATCTTGAGCGGCGAGCACCGCCGCGTGCCCTCGAAGGCGGTGCGTGCGCTCATCCTCACTCCGACCCGCGAGCTGGCCTCGCAGATCGCCGACAACATCGCGGCCTACGGGGCCGGGCTGAAGCTCCGGCACACCGTGATCTTCGGCGGCGTCGGCCAGAACCCCCAGGTGCAGACGCTCCGGCGCGGGGTCGAGATCCTGGTCGCCACCCCCGGCCGCCTCCTCGATCTCATGGGGCAGGGGCACGCGGACCTCTCCCTGGTCGAGATCTTCGTCCTCGATGAGGCCGATCGCATGCTCGACATGGGCTTCATCCGCGACGTCCGCAAGATCATCGACGCCCTGCCGAAGAAGCGGCAGTCGCTCCTGTTCAGCGCCACCATGCCGGAAGACATCGTGGCCCTGGCCCACCGGCTCCTGCACGACCCGGTGCGGGTCGAGGTCACCCCGCCCGCCACCACGGTGGAGCGCATCGATCAGCGCATCCTCTTCGTCGAGAAGAACGACAAGCGGGCGCTGTTGGGCGAGGTGCTCTCCGACCCCGAGCTGGGGCGCGCGCTGGTCTTCACCCGCACCAAGCACGGGGCCAACCGGGCGGCGGAGTACCTCAAGAAGAGCCACGTCTCGGCCGAGGCCATCCACGGGAACAAGTCCCAGGGGGCGCGGGAGCGGGCCTTGGAGGGCTTCAAGACCGGCAAGGTGAAGGTCCTGGTGGCCACCGACATCGCGGCGCGCGGCATCGACGTGCCGGGCATCGACCTGGTGGTGAACTTCGATCTGCCGAACGTGCCCGAGAGCTACGTGCATCGCATCGGCCGGACCGCCCGCGCCGGGCGCGAGGGCCGCGCCATCTCCTTCTGCGACGTCGAGGAGCGCGCCTTCCTCAAGGACATCGAGCGCACGATCCGGCGGCAGGTGCCGGTGGTGGAGAACCACCCGTTCCGCTCCACCATCCCCTTCACCGCTGCCCCGCCCCCTGCGGCCAAGAGGGCCAACGGTGGCGGGGGGCGCGGTGGCGGTGCCCGTCGTCGTCGCCGTTAGGCCGCTCCTGCTATGCTCCCCCGCGTGGGCGCGGGGCTCCACCTGTCCGGGCTGCGGGTGACCGTGGGCCCCCCTGACCGCCGCGTCACCGCGGTGGACGGGATCGATCTGTCGGTGGCCCCCGGCGAGGTGGTGGCGGTGGTGGGCGAGTCCGGGTGTGGCAAGAGCACCCTGCTCCGCGCCGTCTGTGGCCTCCTGCCCCGGGACGCGACGCTCGAGGGCACCCTCGCGTGGGACGGCACCCCGCTCCCGGCGCCCGGGGATCCGGGCTGGGCGGCCCTGAGGCGGGAGGTCCTGGGGGTGGTCTTCCAGGAGCCGGGTGAGGCCCTGAACCCCACCCGGCGCATCGCCAACCAGGTGATCGAGGCGCTCCCTCCGCTCCCGCGGGCGCGGCGCAAGGCGGCCGCCGCTGCGCTCCTCGCCCGGGCCGGCTTCCCCGAGCCCGAGGCGGTGCTCGGCGCCTACCCGCACGCGCTCTCCGGCGGGCAGCGCCAGCGCATCCTGGCCGCCCTCGCCCTGGCCCGAGACCCCGCGCTCCTGTTGGCGGACGAGCCCACCGCCCACCTTGACCCGACCCTCGCCGCGCAGCTCCTCGAGGTCCTGTTCCGGGGCCCCGGGCCGGCGGCGCCGCCTACGCCGAGCGCCGACCGGGCCGCCCTCTGGGTGACCCACGACCTCGCCTGGGCGGCCCGGCTGGCCACCCGGGTGGACGTGATGTACGCCGGCCGGGTGGTGGAGCGCGGGCCGGCGAGGGCGGTGCTCGAGGCGCCGCGCCACCCCTACACCGCGGGGCTGGTGGCGGCGGTGCCGCGGCCGGGCCGGGAGCTGGCGCCCATCCCCGGCGCGCCCCCCTCGCTCCTGTCCCCGCCGGCCGGGTGCCGCTTCCACCCCCGCTGCCCGCGGGCGACCGAGCGCTGCGCCCAGGTGCGCCCGGAGTGGCGCGCGGGCGTGGCCTGCCACCACCCGCTGGAGGCGCCCCGATGATCATCCCGATCGAGGACGCGGGCGACCCGCGGGTGGCCGACTACGTCCAGGTCCAGGAGGCAGACCTGGTGAAGCGGCGCGGGGTGTTCCTCGTCGAGGGCCAGACCCCGATTCGCACCCTGGTGGGGCACTCACACTTCGGGGTCCGCTCGCTGTTCCTGTCCGAGAAGCGCCTGGGGGCCCTCGCCGACGTGCTTGGGGCGCTGGCCGAGGAGACCCCGGTCTACGTGGCGCCCCAGGAGGTGCTCAGCGAGGTGGTGGGGTTCGACTTCCACCGCGGCTGCCTCGCGGCCGGCACCCGGGCCGAGGCGCCGCCGCTCGATGCGGTGCTCGAGGATCTGGTGCACGGGCCGCGGCTGGTGGTGGTGCTCGAGGGCATCGCGAACCACGACAACGTGGGCGGCCTGTTTCGCAATGCAGCTTGCTTCGGCGCCGACGCGGTGCTCCTCGACCCGACCTGCGCGGATCCGCTCTACCGAAAGGCGATCCGCACCTCGCTCGGCGCGACCCTCAAGGTCCCCTTCGCCCGGCTCCCGGATTGGCCGGACAGCCTGGACCGCCTGCACGGCCTGGGGTTCGCCTCCTTCGCGCTGACCCCCAACCCCCGGGCCGAGGTGCTGGCCTGGGGGCGGCCCCTGACCGGGCTGCCCCCCCGTCGGGCCCTGGTGCTGGGCACCGAGGGCACCGGCCTGACCCCCCAGGCCCTGTCCGCCTGCCACCGCTGGCTCCGCATCCCCATGGCCCCCGGGGCGGATTCCCTCAACGTGGCCACCGCAAGTGGTATTGCAATGTGGGCAATGCACCCCGACGGACGATGAGCCGTCGGATCATCGTCGTACACGCGTGTCTCACATCACGCGTTTCGAGGTGTCGAATGACTGACGTCGTCCACATGCCGGATGCCCACCGGCGGTGCGAGAGGCCATTCATAGGGGCCTGTGAAGACGGCCAACCGTGAACAGCGCCGGCGGTCCAAGTTGATCCTGGCTTCATTCGTCGCGCTCTTCGGCGGCGGTATCCTGGTGTACGGTGTCGCGTGGGGCCGGACGGCGTCGCCGACCGCCCTGGAGGCGGCCGCGGGTGGGGATGCTCGAGGAGCAGATCGCGGGCCGGGGTATCCGGGATCCGCGGGTCTTGAGGGCGATGGCGCAGATCCCGCGTCATCTCTTCGTACCGAGGGAGCTGGCGGATCTCGCCTATGAGGACGGGCCCCTGCCCATCGGCTTCCTGCAGACCATCTCCCAGCCCTACATCGTCGCGAAGATGACCGAGCTGCTCGCCCTGGACCCCGACGCGGTGGTCCTCGAGGTGGGCACCGGCTCCGGCTACCAGACCGCGGTCCTCGCCTCCATCGCCCGCCACGTCTACAGCGTCGAGCTCATCCCCGAGCTGGCGGAGCGCGCGCAAGACGTGTTGCGAACGCTCGGGATCGAGAACGTCACGGTGACGGTGGGCGACGGCGCGCTCGGCGACCCCGCCCACGCGCCCTACGACGGCGTCATCGTCACCGCGGCGCCGCGCCAGGTCCCGCCCGCGCTCTTCGAGCAGCTCGCGGTGGGGGGCCGGATGGTGATCCCGGTGGGCGCGGACGTGCAGGTCCTGATGCTCTACGAGAAGGCCCCCGACGGGGCGGTGGCGGGGGTGCCGATCTTCGACGTGCGCTTCGTGCCGATGCGCGGGGCGGCGGACGCTCAGTAGGCGGCGCAGCCCTCGCCCAGCACCTCGAGCGGGCGGGCGAGGGCGGTGGGGTCCACGCTCGGGTCCTCGGCGAGGACGAGGACGCAGGCTGCCTTGCCGGGCACGAGGGCGCCGAGGTCGTCGAACCCGAAGTAGGCGGCGGGGGCGGCGGTCGCGGCCTCGAGCGCGCCAGCGGGGCCGAGGGCGGCGGTGAGGCCCGCGAGCTCCGCCGCGCTGATCCCGGGCCGGTTCCCGTTGCCGAGGTCGGTGCCGTAGAGCACCCGGGCCCCCGCGGCGGCGAGCCTCTGCAGGTTGGCTTGCGCCGCGGCGCCCGACGAGAAGCTCGACAGGGTGCCCACCACCGCGCGGGGGGCCCAGCGGGCGGCGAGCGCGTCCGAGATGGGCTCCACCGGGGCGTGGGCGAGCAGATCCACCCCGAGGGCGAGCGCGGCCTCCACCGCGGCCACGGTGGGGGCGTGGGCCGCCACCGTCATGCCCAGCCGGTGGGCCCGGGCCACCGCGGCGGAGGCGGTCACGGTGGCGAGGGCGGGGCCGGTGTCGAGCGGGAGCTTCAGCACCCGGACGCCCAGCTCGGCCAGCCGCTCCACTGCCGCCTCCGCCTGCTCGGGGGTCTCGAGCGGCCACCCGTAGCCGTCGTAGCCCCAGGCGTTGGTGGGGTAGCCGCCGGGGGCGGTGAGCATGGGGCCGCTGTAGGCCACCCGCAGGCGCCCGGTGGGGAGCGCGTCGAGCGGGCTCGCGAGGTCCACCGCCGCCGCCACCCCCGCCTGGAGCAAGGCGTCTTGCACCGTGCAGGGCTCGGGCAGCCCGGGGCAGCGGTTGGCGGGGCCGTAGGTGCGGTTCACGTAGGTGAGGTGGGCGTGGGCGTCCACCACCGCGGGGGCCAGGTAGCGGCGGGGGAGGGCGCGGCGGGGGACCCCGGGCCCGGCCTCGGCGGGGTCTCCGAGCTGGCGGCTGCGGAGCCACACTGTCAGCGGGGCGCCGCCGGGGGCGAGGGCCTCGAGGACCAGGCCGTCGGCGGCCTGGGCGGGGGCGGGCTCGGGGCCGGCGCAGGCCACCAGGGCGAGGGCGGCGAGGGGGAGAGCCCGCATCACCCGAGTATACGCGGCGGGGGCCGCGTCGGATCGGTTGGGCCGCTCCGCCGGGCCTGCTAGAGCAGGGGGGTGGAGGCGCGCTACCCGGTGCTGGCGGGGCCGTGGGAGGCCGAGCTCGAGATCCAGGGCTCGCGCTTCATCGCCCAGCTCGCGGTGGCGGCGACCGAGGCGGAGGCCCACGCCTTCGTGGCCGAGGTGAAGGCCGCCTACGCCGACGCGACCCACAACTGCTGGGCGTTCGTGGCCGGGCCCCCGGGGAGCACCCGGGCGGTCGGCTTCAGCGACGACGGCGAGCCCCACAACACCGCGGGCCGGCCGATGCTCAACGTGCTGTTGCACAGCGGGGTGGGCGACGTGGTGGCGGTGGTGACCCGCTACTTCGGCGGCACCAAGCTGGGCCGGGGCGGCCTGGTGCGGGCCTACGGCGGGGCGGTGCAGGAGGCCTTGCGGGACGCGCCCCTGGCCGAGAAGGTCGACTGGGTCCCGCTGGAGGTCACCCTGGACTACGCGCTGGTGGGGGCGGTGGAGCGGCTCTACCCGAGCTTCGAGGCCCGGGTGGACGAGCAGGCCTACGAGGCGGCGGTGGTGCACAGGATCCGGGTGCCGCGGCCCCAGCGGGCCGCCCTCGAGAAGGCCCTCGCCGACGCGTCCCGGGGCGGGATCCGGATCCGCGCGCTGGAGTAGTTGCCAACCGGGCCGTGACGGGGTGTCATCCGCGCGCTCATGCGGTTCGCGCTCGATGACGACCAGGGGATGATCCAGGACGCGGTGCGTCGCTTCGCGGAGGCCGAGGTCGGCCCCAAGGCCCGGGAGGTGGACGAGGCGGCCCGCTTCTGGGGCGACGCCCTGGGGCAGCTGGCGGAGCTGGGCCTGCTGGCGATGTCCATCCCGGAGTCGGCAGGCGGCTCGGGGCTCGATCCGGTGGCCGCGGCCACCGCGGTGGAGGAGCTGGCCCGCCAGGACGGCGCCCTGGCCGCGGCGGTGGCCCACCACGACATCGCGGCCCACGCGCTCATGCGGGCGGGCTGCGAGGTCCAGCGGACGACCTGGCTCCCGCGGCTGGCGGGGCAGGAGGCCCTCGCGGTCTACGTGGGCGCGGCCGACGATCTGCGCATCGAGGGCCCGCACGAAGACCCGCGGGTGAGCGGGGCGCTCTCCTTCGTCCCCCTGGGGGCCGAGGCGAGCCTGCTGCTGGTGCGGGTCCGGGGCGAGCTGGTCTCGGTGGATCTCAGCACGCAAGGCGTCTTGCGGAGCCCGGTCCAGGGCGCGCTCGGCCTGCGCGGCCTCGGGTGGGCCCACCTGTCGATGGAGGGGGCCAAGGCCACGGTGGCGGCGGTCGACGCCGCGGCGTGGGCCGAGGTCGAGGCGGCCCGGGCGGTGCGCTTGTCGGCGGTGAGCGTGGGCCTCGCCGGTGCGGCCCTGAGCGCGGCGCGGGGCTACGCGCTGGAGCGCAAGCAGTTCCGGCGGCCGATCGCCGACTTCCAGGCCATCCAGTGGAAGCTGGCCGACGTGGCCACCGAGACCGACGCGGCCCGGCTGATGACCCTGCGGGCGGCCGATCTGCTCAGGCGGGGTGAGCCGGCGGCGGCGGCCGCGGCGCAAGCCCGCCTGCTCGCCACCGCGGCGGGGGTCAAGGCCGGCTACGAGGCGGTCCAGATCTTCGGGGGCAACGGGTTCGTGCGGGAGTACGTCGTGGAGCGGCTCCTCAGGGACGCCAAGGTGCTCGCGAGCAGCGCCGGGCACCCGGCCGACGCGGTGGCGCAGGCCCTGCTGGCCTGAGGCGCCCTGACGTATGGGCGGGGCCGGCCCGGTGTGCTCTCATGTGCGCACCGTGAGCCAGGACACGTCCAGCCTCGACACCCTGGCACCGGTCGCCGAGGCCCACCCGCTGGCCTGGCTCAAGGCCCGGTGGCTGGCCCTCGACCCCAGGAAGACCATCGCGGTCATCCTCTTCACCTACCTGGTGCTGGGCTTCACGGTGCTCGGCTTCAACCGGGTGCCGAGCCAGGCCGCGCTCACCACCGCCTCCGCCTGCGCGCTCGAGGTGTTGCTCTGCCGGGTCTTCAACCGGCGCTGGATCTGGCCGCTGTCGGCGATGATCACCAGCTTCAGCCTCACCATCCTGCTGAACTACAGCCACGACTACTTCGTGCTCTTCGTGCCGGTCTTCTTCGCGATCGGGAGCAAGTACCTGTTCACCTACAAGGGCCGGCACGTGCTGAACCCCGCGCTGTCGGGGCTGGCGTTCTCGCTCCTGTTCGCGTCGAGCCTGATCACCGCCGCGCCCTCGTACCAATGGAACGGCATCGAGTCGATGTCGCTGTTCATGGGCATGCTCGGCGTCTTCTTCCTCGTCCCGAAGGTGAAGCGGGGCGCGCTGGTGCTGAGCTGGCTCATCACCTTCACCGCGCTCACCGCGCTGCGCGCGTACATCATGCGGTGGCACCTGCCCTTCGAGACCCTGTTCCTCGGCACCCTGAGCTCGCCCGCGTTCTTCCTGTTCACCTTCTTCATGATCACCGACCCCGCCACCTCGCCGGCGGGCAAGAAGGCCCAGATCCAGACCGGGGTGCTCCTGGCGCTGGTGGACCTCGCCTTTCACCTGAAGCAGTCTTACTTCACGTTCTTCTACGCCGCGCTGAGCATCGCGCTCTGCAAGCTGGCTTTCTGGCACGTGCGAGACCTGTGGCGGGCACCGGCGCGCGGGCGGTACCTGGTCGACACCATCTTTCGCTCCGGCTACTACCGCCGGCCCCTCCTGTTGGGCGCCATGGCGACCTCCGGCTGGGCCCTGTACGGCTTCGCCATCGCGCCTCAGCTCGAGGTGAACCGGCTGGACTGGCGCCTCGCCCCCATCCCCGCCGCCACCACCGGCATCGCGCCGAAGCTCGGGAACATGCTGGAGCGCACCGACCCGCGCATCCACCACGTCGCGAAGTGGCTCTTCAGCGTGGGCGACGCGGTGGCGGTGGGGGACTACGACGGCGACGGGCGCCCGGACCTCTTCTTCACCTTCACCCTGGCCGAGGACGGCGACCGGAACGCGCTCTACCGCAACCTGGGTGAGCTCCGCTTCGAGCGGGTGCCGCTCCCCGCGATGGCGCAACGCACCCTGCACCCGGAGGAGGAGGGGATCAGCTCCTCGGCCCTGTTCGCGGACTACGACAACGACCGCGACCTCGACCTGTTGATCACCCACGCCTGCGGGACGCCGGTTCTCTTGCAGAACCAGCTCACCGAGACCGGCACCGCGGCGTTCGTGGACGTCACCGAGGCGGCGGGGCTGGCGGTCTACACCAACTCCATGGGCGGCAACTTCGTGGACGTGAACCGGGACGGCCGCCTGGATCTGGTGATCGGGAACGTGCTCCCCACCGAGCTGCCCGGCTACGACACGCCGACCCGCCTGAACCTCTTCAAGCTCCCCGAGCCGGAGTACGAGGGCGACGAGCGCATGTTCGCCTTCATGCACAAGAGCTGGCACATGGCGGACAACGGCGGGAAGAACCTCCTGTTCCTGCAGGACGCCTCGGGGCGCTTCGTAGAGCAGGACAGCGACGCCTGGGGGCTCACCCACACCATGTGGACGCTCGTCACCGGGGCGGCGGACCTGAACCAGGACGGCTGGCCCGACCTCTACGTGGCCAACGACTTCGGGCCGGACGACCTGTACTTCAACGACGGTGGCAAGCGCTTCACCTCGATCAAGGGGGAGATGTTCGGCTCGATCGGCAAGGACACCTACAAGGGCATGAACGCGAGCCTGGTCGACGTCGACAACAACGGCTGGCTCGACGTCTACGTCTCCAACGTGCACCACGCCCTGCAGGCGGAGGGGAGCCTGCTGTGGATGTTCGGGCCGGGGGCCGAAGGGCCCACGATCGAGGACCGCGCCACCGAGCTTGGCGCCTTGAACGAGCAGCGCTTCGGGTGGGGCGCCTCGCTGAACGACTTCGACAACGACGGCTGGGTGGACATCGCCCAGGCCAACGGGATGGTGGACGACACCCCCGACAAGCGCTTCGAGACCTGCCGCGACTACTGGTACGTGAACGAGAAGGTGGCGCGAGCGCCGCCGTCGATCCACGTCATGGCCAACAAGTGGGGCGACATCCGCGGCTTCTGCATCTACGGGAACGAGGCCGACCGGCTCTACTTGAACCGCAGCCAGGGCGAGGGGCGGCGCTTCGTGGACGTCGCAGCGCAGGTCGGGTTGACGGACCTCGCGAACAGCCGGGGGGTGGCCGCGGTGGACCTCGACGGCGACGGTGACCGCGACCTGGTGATCACCCACCAGTTCCGGCCGCCGTCCTTGTACGAGAACGTGCAGGCGGGGGGGCGCGCGTGGATCGGCCTCGACCTCGAGGCCGACGGCGCCACCTGCAACCGGCGGGCGGTGGGGAGCCGGGTCGAGCTCACCGGCCCCGGGGGCCGCCAGGTGCGCGAGCTGCAGCTGGCCACCGGGTTCTCGGCCCAAGACGAGGCCCGGGTGCACTTCGGCCTCGGCGACGACAAGGCCCCGGTGACGGTCGACGTGGCATGGTGCGGCGGCGCGAAGGAGCGCTTCGGGCCCCTCGCCCCCGGCGCCTACCACCGGCTCCGGATGGGGCAGGGCGCGCGGGTGGACTAACGCGGGCCCGGTCACTATACCCGGGCCCATGAAGAGCATTCGCGAGGCGCTGGACCTCATGATGCCCGCCTTCACCCCGGTCGGGGTGGAGCGGGTGGCGCTGGCCGACGCGGTGGGCCGGGTCCTGGCCGAGGACGTCCTGGGGCGCTCCGACCTTCCCCCCTTCTCCAACAGCGCGATGGACGGCTACGCGGTGCGGGCCGCCGACGTCGCGAGCGCCACCGCCGAGGCGCCGGCCGAGCTCCCGGTGCGCGGGGAGTCGAAGGCGGGGGGCGAGACCCCGCCCGCGCTCGAGCCGGGCTGTGCGATGCGCATCTTCACCGGCGCGGCCATGCCGGCGGGGGCGGACGCGGTGGTGATGCAGGAGAACACGCGGGCCGAGGGCGAGGCCCTCTTCGTGCTCCAGGCGGCCCGGGTGGGCGAGAACGTGCGGGCCCAGGGGAGCGACCTCGCCCAGGGCGCGGTGATGCTCGCCAGGGGCTGCCGCCTGCAGGGGGGCGAGCTGGGGATCCTGGCCGCCCAGCGCTACGCCTCGGTCACCGCGTACCGGCGCCCGATGGTGGCCATCCTGTGCACCGGCGACGAGCTCCGGGACGTGTCGGAGCCAGAGGCGCCGGGGACCATCGTGAACAGCAACGCCTACGCGCTGGCCGCCCAGGTGGCGGAGGCGGGCGGGGTGCCGTGGGTGCTCCCCAACGTCCCCGACGACCTGGAGGTCACGGTGGCGCGCCTGCAGGATGCCTTGCGCGCGGACCTCGTCATCACGGTGGGCGGGGTCTCAGTGGGCGAGTACGACTACGTCAAGGCGGCCTTCGAGCGCACCGGGGTCGAGGCCAGCTTCTGGAAGGTGCAGGTGAAGCCGGGCAAGCCCCTCACCTTCGGCCGCGCCGGCGCCACCCCGGTGGTGGGCCTCCCCGGGAACCCGATCAGCGCGATGGTGACCTTCGAGGCCTTCGTGCGCCCCGGGCTGAGGGCCATGCAAGGCGACCTGCGCCCGCACCGCCTCCGGCACGCGGTGGCCCTCGCCGGGCCCCACCGCCACTCCCCCGGCCGCCCCGAGCTGGCCCGCGCCAAGGTGGTGCGCGGGGCCGACGGTCAGCTGGTGGCCGAGCTCCTGAAGCTCCAGGGCTCGGGCTCCCTCCCCTCGATGGTGGGGGTGGACGCCCTGGTGATGCTCCCCATGGGCCAGAAGGACTTCGCGGCGGGTGAGATCCTGCAAGCGGTCCTGCTCCAGGACCAGACCGGGGCAGCAGAGCCCGCGTTCTGAAGAGTGGTTCGCCCACGACGGACGGCCCAAACCGCCGCCTTGGGTCAGGCACGGGGCGTCCGGTCGTGGTCGTGGTCGTGATCGTGGCCGTGGTCGAACACTCCTGTTCCGGTTCGGACCGCTACGACTTACGGAGCACCGCGGTCATCTCGGCCAGGATCGAGATCGCGATCTCGGCCGGCGAGCGCGCCCCGATCGTCAGGCCCACCGGGCCGTGGACGCGGGCCCGCGCCGCCTCGTCGAAGCCGGCGGCGGCGAGGCGCTCGTGGCGCTTGGCGTGGGTCTTCTTCGACCCGAGGGCGCCGACGTAGAAGGCCTCGCTCCGCAGGGCGGCCTGCAGCGCGGGGTCGTCGAGCTTCGGGTCGTGGGTGAGGGTCACCACCGCGGTGCGGGCGTCGAGGCCGAGCTCGGCCAGGGCGTCGTCCGGCCACTCGGTCGACAGGGCCACGTCGGGGAAGCGGTCCGCCCGGGCGAAGCCCTCCCGGGGGTCGACCACCGTCACCGCGTAGCCGGCGAGGGCGGCCATGGGCGCCAGGGCCTGGGCGATGTGCACCGCGCCCACCACCACCAGGCGGAGGGGTGGGTTGAGGGGGAGGATGAAGCGCCCCTCCTCCAACCCCGGCGTATCACTGCGCAGGCAGGCCTCGGCCGCCGCGTCCGTCGCCCGCGCGACCGACCCACTCTCCAGCGAGATCTCCAGCGCCACCGGGCGGCCCGCGGCCCGGGCCTCGTTCACCGAGCGCAAGAAGGCCTGCGGCAGGCCGGGTTGCACGTAGACCTCGATCTCTCCGCCGCAGGCGAGGCCCACCGCCCACGCCTCGGCGTTGGAGACCGAGAACACCAGGCGCTGGGGCGCGCCGTCGGCCATGACCTGCAGGCCGGCCTCCACCACCCGGCCCTCGACGCAGCCGCCGGAGACCGAGCCCTCGAAGAGGCTGTCGTCGCGGACCACCAGCTGGCTGCCGGCGGGGCGGGGCGAGGAGCCCCAGGTGCGGATGACGGTGGCGAGGGCCACCCGGTGACCCTCGTCGGCCCAGGCCTGGGCGAGGCGGAGGATGTCGCCCTGCATGGCGCGCCCTAGATGCGGATGTCGACCGCGCTGGAGGCCCGCAGCTCCTCGAGCCAGAGCTTCATCTGCTCCTCGACGCGGCGCTGGTAGAGGTCCTGGTAGATGCGGTCGCGCATCTCCGCGTAGGGGGTGCCCTCCTTGAAGCGGCGACCCTCGAGGAGCACCACGTGCACGCCGTTGGCGGTCTCGACCGGGGGGCTCATCTCGCCCGGCTCGATCGACATCAGGGCCTTGTCGAGCTCGGGGAGGAGGCCCTTCCGCGCCAGCTCGCCCAGGCTCCCGCCCTGGGCGGCGGTCGGGCCCTCGCTGATCTCCTTGGCCACCGCCGCGAAGTCCTCGCCCTTCACGATGCGCTGGCGGGCCGCGGTGGCCCGCGCCATCACCCGGGCCTTCTCGGCCGGGTCGGGGGACTCGCCCCACCGGAAGAAGAGGTGGCTGATGGTGACCATCTCGTCCTTGGACTGGCCCCGGTTGCGGTTGTCGTACTCGGCCCGGATGTCGGACTCCGGCACCACCACCCGCGAGCGGACCTTGAGGTCGATGAGCTTCAGGCGGATGAGCTGGGACTTCAGGTCGACCTTGTACTCGCCGACCGACATCCCGCGGGCCTCGACCGCCTGCTTCAGCTCCTCCTCGGTGATCTTGTTCTGGCGCAGGATGTCCTGCATGGCCCGCTCGACCTCGTCGTCGGTGACGTCGATCTGGGCCTCCTTGATCTGCTGACCCAGGAGCCGCTCGTTGATCAGCTGATCCAGGATGTCGGTGTAGAGCATCTTCTTGCGCTCCTCGCCGTCATCCGGGCTCGCGTAGGGCTTGGCCGCGGCCTGCACCTCGCTGAGGGTGATGATGTCGTCGTTCACCACCGCGGCGACGCGATCCACCAGCTCACGCTGGCCGGGGGCGGCCGCGCTCAGGACGGCGAGGAGATAGGGGGTCAACATGGCTTTCGTCTCTACTCTTCGGCCGGCGGGGGCTCGTGCCGGACCACCTGATAGCGCGCCGCGAGGCGGGCCAGGTACTCAGCCTCGGCCGCGCGGCGCGCCTCGGTCAACAGGCGCGCCCGCACGGTGGGGCGCAGCTCCTCGGGGGTGCGGGGCCGCTCGGGGGCGCGCTCCAGCACCTTGCAGACGTGAAACCCGAACTGCGAGGGCACCACGTGGGAGACCTCGCCGGGCTGGAGTGGCCAGCAGGCCTCGTCGAACACCGCGGGCATCTCGCCGCGCGCGAACCAGCCGAGGTCACCGCCCCGCGCCCCCTCCGGGGCGATGCTGGCCGCCCGGGCGAGGGCCGCGAAGTCGGCGTCCTTGCGCCCGAGCGCGCGGACGAGAGTGGTGGCCTCCTCCTCGGTGGGGAGCACGATCTGGGCGGCGTGGATCTTCTCGGGGACCTTCTTGTCGGCCTCGGGCAGGGCCTCGACCGCCGCGTCGACCTCGGCGTCGCCCACCGCGACGTGCGCGAAGGCCTCGCGCTCGAGGAGGGCCTGCCGCGTCAGCCGCCGCTCCACCGCGCGCACGAGGTCCGCCTCGCTCTGGTAGGTGTCGGCGAGCAGGCCGGCCAGCTCGCCCTCCTGGTACGAGGCCCGCACCGACGCCATCTCGCGCGCCACCGCGGCGGTGGACGCGCGCACGTGCAGGCGCTCCGCCTCGACCTCGAGGAGCCGATCGGTGATCAGGCTCTGGAGCACGTGCTCCCGCAGGCGCTCGGGGAGCTTCTTCGCGTACAGCGACTCGGCCCGCTGAAAGCGCAGCCGGGCCCTGGCCGCCTTGTACTCACCCTCGGTGATCGTAAGGGTCGGGCCCTCGCCGCTCACCGGCACCAGCTCCACCACCGGGCGCTCCAGCGGGGGCGGGGCGGGGCGCTCGCGGCACCCCCCGAGGAGGGCCGCGACGCAAGCCAGACTGCAGATGGCGTGGCGCAAGTTAACCTTCAATCGTCGTCGACGTCGAGGGCGGGGGCGCGCGGGGTGGGGGCGCCGCCGGTGTCGACCTTGATCTCGTCGAGGAGGCTGTAGTCGGGGTCGATGCCCTGGGCCTTCATCATGTCCGCCACCACCGCGTCGAACATCGCGGTGCGCTTCTCGGCCAGGACCTGCCCGCGGAGCTGGGGCTTCACCATCTCGAGCGAGCGCTCCACCCCGCGTCGGTAGCCGGTCTTCTTGAAGAGCACCACCGCGTTGGGAGCATCGGCGATGCCCATGTCGCCGACCTTCACGTCGTCGAACATGAACTTCGCCACGTCGTCGCCGTAGCGCTCGGCCAGCTCGGCCCGGGTGAGGAAGTTCAGGTCGCCGCCGCCCATCTTGGTGGCCTCGTCCTGGGAGTGCTCCTGGGCCATGCGCGAGAACGCGCGCACGTCGTTCTTGCGCTCCGCCGCCAGCACGTCCTTCTGCACCTTCTCGAGCGCCTTCTTGGCCGCGGCGCGGGCGGCGGGGGCGTCGACGTAGGTGACGATCTGCGCGACCCGCACCTTCTCGGGCTTGTTGAACTCGGCGTTCTTCGCCTCGTAGGCCGCCGCGAGGTCCGCGTCGGTGACCTCGAGCTTGCTCTCGAGCTTCTTGAGCTCGTCGTTGATCAGCTTCTGCACCACGAGGCGCCGGAACTGGGCCAACAGCTGCGGGTCCTCGGGGATGCCCCGGCGCCAGCCCTCCTGCGCCAACAGCTCCATCCGCAGCTCGTTGTCGACGAAGCGCTTCTTCTCGGCCTGCTCCTGGAGCTGCACCCGGGTGAAGGGGCTCTGGGCCGCGATCCGGTGCTCCAGCTCGGTGGTGGTGAACGCCACGTCGCCGATCTTGGCCACCACCTTGCCCTCGGTCGCCACCGGGGGCTTGGGGTACGGGATCCCCTTGGGGGCCGGAGTCGAGGTCCCCGCCCCCTGGCTGCAGGCCATGAGGAGGAGCGTGGCCAGGGGCGCCCACGCGCGCCGCGGTCGAACCATGCCGCCGGTTAACACGCGGGGATGGGGCCGACAAACAAGATCGCGGCCCGGCGCGGCCCGGGGCCCCGATCGACCGAGCTTGCCAGGGCCCGATGCCGTAGTAGGCTCCCGCCCGCGATGCACGAACCCTCCCTGCAGGAGGCCCTGGACGCCGTCCCCCCCGGTGGGGCCCTGACCACCACCCTGGCCGACCACCCGCTGGACGAGCTCCTCTTCACCCTCCACACCGGGCGCTTCACCGGCGCGATGCGGGTGGGCGACCCGAAGGACCGCGTGTTCCTGCGGGAGGGCGTGGTGGTGGGCCTGAAGCCGCCCCCGGCGGCCGACGTGGAGGGGCTCGGGGCGACCCTGGTGCAGCTGAAGCTCCTGTCCCGGGAGGCCCTGGCCGCGGTGCGGGAGGACTGCGACCCGACGGACGGGGTGGCGCTGGCCCGGGCCCTGCTGGACGCGGCGCTCCTGTCCCCGGACGCGGTGACCCGGGCGACCGAGGAGCACGCCCGGCGGCGGCTCTTCGGGCTGTACGAGAGCCGGGGCGAGACCGAGGTGGAGCTGCGGTCGGGGCTCGAGAGCATGGCCCACTTCAACCCCATCTACCTCGACGTCCGCCCCGCCATCGCCTTCGGGATGGTGGTCAGGGCCGACCCCGAGCGGAAGCGCGCCCTGGCCGAGCGGGTGCGGGGTCGGCGGGTGGGCCTGTTGGCGCCCTACGACGAGCGCCGCAACAGCTACGGGCTGCCGCCGCCGGTGCTCATGGCGCTCCGCGATCTCGCGAAGGGGGTGCGGATGCAGCCCGACGGGGCGCTCCCCGGCCTCAGCCCCTCGGAGACGGCGGGGGTGCTCCTGTTGTTCGAGCGGATGAGCCTGCTCACCGTGAGCTGAGGCGCGCCAGGGCGTGGGCGTGGAGCCGCCCGTTCGAGCCCACCGCGTTGCCCTCGTGGATGCTGTACGCGCCCCCGAACGTGGTGAACTGGCCCCCCGCCTCCTGGAGCAGGATGGGCGCGGGGCCGAGGTCCCACGGCTTCACGCCGGCCTCGAGCCAGACGTCGGCCAGGCCCTCGAGCACCATCGCCACCCCCATGAGGTCGCCGTAGCCCCGGCCCGAGGCCGCGGTGCGCACGAGGTCGATGACCGCCTCGCCGTGCGGGGGCCCGAAGAGCGGCCCCATCTCGCCCAGGCTCACCGTGGCCTTCGACCACGCGTCGACCTCGGAGACCTTCAGGCGCGCGCCGTCCTTGTAGGCGCCCATGCCCTTGGCGGCCCAGTACACGGTGCCGAGGGCGGGCATCGCCATCGCCCCCACCAGCACCTCGCCCTGGTGCTCGAGGGCCACGAGCGGGCCCCAGAACTTGCCGCCGCGGGTGAAGCCGCGGGTGCCGTCGATCGGGTCGACCGTCCAGCGGTAGGGCGCGGTGCCGGTGTGGGCGCCGGTCTCTTCGCCCAGGATCGCGTGCTCGGGGAAGGTGCCGGTGATGACCTCGAGGATCCGATCCTCGCACTCGCGGTCCGCCACCGTGACCGGTGACAGGTCCGCCTTCGTCTCCACCTCCACCCCGCGCTCGTAGTGGGGGAGGGCGGCGGCGGCGGCGGCCTCCACCGCGCGTCGCGCCACGTCCAGGGCTCGCTCCAGGTCCAGGCTCATGCCCGCTGCCTACCACGAGCGCGCCCCGAGGTTGACTCCCGGTCGCGGGGATCGGAATGCCCCCCGAAGGTCGTGAAGCGGATCCCCATCGCCCACGTCATCTTCCCCCGGCCCAGCCTGGCCCGGCCCGTGCCCGAGTTCGCGTGGGAGGCGGCCCGGCGGGCCGCGCAGGCCCCGGATCTCGACGTCGCCGTCTACGTGCCGGTGCCCGTGCCTGCGCTCCGCGCGCTGACCGGCGCGGCGCGCCGGCGTCGGGGGGCGCCGGCCTGGCCCGAGGGGCTCGAGCGCGCGCTCCTCGCGCTGACGCCCCGGCCGGTGCTGGTGCCCTACGTGCCGGTGCCGCGGCGCTCCACCGAGGCCGCGGCGGCCGCGGTGGCCGCGCACCTCTTGCGTCAGCCCAGCCAGCCCCGCCTGGTGCAAGGCAGCTTCCTCGACGAGGGCGGCTACGCGGCGACCCGGGTGGCCGGGGTGCTCGGGGTGCCGAGCGTGGTGGTCGCCCACGGCACCGACGTGCGGGCGGCCCGCGGCGAGGTGAGCGGGGTGGGGCGCACCCGCCGGGCCCGCGCGGCGCTGGCGCGAGCGGACCGCGTGCTCGCGATGTCGAACCGCATGGCCCAGGATCTCGTGGCCCTCGGAGTGCGGGCCCCGGTGGTGCCCTTCACCTCGTCGGCGGAGCGCTTCCGCCTCGCCGCGCACTTTCCGCGGCACCGCCAGGTCTTGTTCGTGGGGCGCCTGTCGGTGGCGAAGGGGGTGCCGGTGCTCCTCGAGGCCTTCGCCCGCCTCGGTCGCCGCGACACCACCCTGCGCCTGGTGGGGCCCCGGGCCGACTACCCGGTGGAGGCGGAGCTCGCCCGGCTGGGCCTCGAGGGGCGGGTGACGGTGGACGCGGAGCTCCCGCAAGAGGAGTTGCCGAAGATCTACGGCAAGGCGACCTGCCTCGCGCTCCCGTCCCAGGCCGAGGGCCTGCCCTGCGTGGCGGTGGAGTCGCTGCTCGTGGGGCGCCCGGTGGTGGCCACCCGGGTGGGCGGCCTGCCGGAGCTGGTGCGAGCGGACACCGGGGCCCTGGTCGAGGTGGGTGACGTGGGCGGGCTGGCCGCGGCGCTCGACGCGGTGCTCGAGCAGGTGTCTGGAGGGCGCTACGAGACCGAGGCCCTGCGGAGCGCGGCGCTCCCCTTTGCGTGGGAGGCGAGCGGGCCGCGGATGGTGCAGGTGGTGCGGGGGCTGATCGGGTAGAGTGGCGCCATGCGCTTCTCGGTGTCCGAGGTCGAAGTCAGCTCCCAGCGAAGGAAGGTCCTGGACGCGGGCGAGGCCATCGCCTCGTTGGTGAACAAGCCGGTCGAGGCCTGGGGCGTCGCCCCGGGTCGGCTGGTCCGCTGCGACATCGAGAACGTCTTCGCCAACGCGGCGTGTGATGCGTTCTACGGGCACCATCCGCTCCGGATCCGCCCGGACGATGTGTGGATGTGCATCGCGCAGGGCTTCGCCACTCACGTGAACCAGAACGTGGAGGCGCTGCGGCACCGGTTCGTCGCGCACTCCGGCAAGCTCACGCTCAGCGTGAGCCGCCCGGACTTCGTCCTGGGCCAGCCCAACCCCTGGCCGGAGGCCTTCGCCGCGTTCTCCGACCAGGTTGCGAGCCACGTCGGCAAGCTCCGCGACCTGGTGGCCCAGCGCTTCAGCACCAGCGGGGCGATGGAGCAGGCCGCCTTCGACGTGGCGGTGATGGACACCTTCCAGGGCTTCTTCGAGTACGAGTTCCGGGGGGGCTGCGGCATCCCTGAGATCGAGCTCCTGGGGACGCCGGCGGATTGGGCGTCGATCGTGACCCGGACCCGGCACCTGTCCGAGTACGGGCTCGAGGGCTGGACGGACGCGCTGGTGCCGGTGCTCGAGCGGATCCAGGCCACCGCGGAGGGGGCAGTGGACCGTGAGTTCTGGCGCTCGTTCTTCCGCTACCAGGGCGGGTCCGGGCCGGCCGAGCTCACCGGGTGGATCCTCACCCTGTTCCCGTATCTGACGGAAGGGAAGGAGGGGCTGGTCTTCAACCGCTACCTCGCCGACTGGAGCGCGCGCTGGCAGCGCGCCGCCGCTGGAGGCCTGTCCGAGTCGAAGCGGGCGGCCGAAGGGCCGGGCCTTTGGGTGATCCCGGGCGGCCAGGTGAGCGCGCCGGTGCGCTACGTCCAGTTCCCTGCGGGCGCAGTACACAATCTGCGCTTCGTGGCTGGCCACGTGGGCGTCCACCAGGATGAGTCCGACGGGACGCTGTCCCCCGCCTTCGGGTGGGCGGTGATCCATGATGACGTGGAGCCCCTTCGCCGGGCGCGCTCGCCGTTGCAGGTCCTGGAGGCGCAGGTCGCGGAGTTCTTGAAGGAGCAGAAAGGAGGCTGACCCGTAGGTGCAAGCCAGCTTGCACGACGAGACGGTAGTCAACGCTGACCCTGGCGAGCGTAGCCTCGACTCGGCGGGCCCCACCGGCTCGTGCTCGTCCACGAAGAACCATGGGTCCCGGGTCCCACCCCTCAGCCGGGCTTCGTCCGGCTGCGCGCTCCGCTCGAGGAAATCGACCCGGGGTGGGCTTGCAGAACCCGCGTCCGCTTCGGTAGCCTGACCCGAGTCGATGTCGACCCGCGCGCACAGCTTGCTCGTCTGCGCCCGGTCCACCGGCTTCGCCTGCCTCTGTTGTCGTCCCTGTATGTGTCGCTAGCCGACGCTTGCCTCGGGACCACGCCTGCCTGACCTCGCGTGCCCTGAGTCGAGCGTCGGCGCCTCCGCCCCTTGCGCCGGTCACAATCCGTTTCGCCAGCCGTAGGTTGGTTCAGGAGCTCCCTATGTCCAAGTGGTTCGAAGACAACGCGTTGACCATCGGTAACACCCCGCTCGTGCGGCTCAACCGCATCACCGACGGGGCAAAGGCCACGGTGCTGGCCAAGATCGAGGGCCGCAACCCGGCCTACTCGGTGAAGTGTCGCATCGGCGCGGCCATGGTGTGGGATGCCGAGAAGCGGGGCGTGCTCGCGCCCGGCAAGGAGATCGTGGAGCCCACCAGCGGCAACACCGGCATCGCGCTCGCCTTCGTGGCCGCGGCCCGCGGCTACCCGATCACCCTGACCATGCCCGACACCATGAGCGTGGAGCGCCGCAAGCTCCTCGTGGCCTTCGGGGCCAAGCTCGTGCTCACCGAGGGGGCCAAGGGCATGAGCGGCGCGGTGGGGAAGGCGGAGGAGATCGTGGCCTCGGACCCCGAGCGCTACGTGCTCCTGCAGCAGTTCAAGAACCCCTCCAACCCCGCCATCCACGAGACCACCACCGGGCCCGAGATCTGGGACGCCACCGACGGCGAGGTAGACATCTTCGTGGCCGGCGTGGGCACCGGCGGCACCATCACCGGGGTCTCGCGCTACTTCGAGAAGGTGCGTCAACAGAGCCTGCACACGGTGGCGGTGGAGCCGGTGGGGAGCCCGGTGATCACCCAGCGCCTCGCCGGGCAGGATCTCAAGCCCGGCCCCCACAAGATCCAGGGCATCGGCGCCGGCTTCATCCCCGACAACCTCGACCTCTCGATCATCGATCAGGTGGAGCAGATCACGAACGAGGAGGCGGTGGAGTACGCCCGGCGCCTCGCGCGCGAAGAGGGGATCCTGGCCGGCATCTCCTGCGGCGCGGCGGCCGCGGTGGCGGTGCGTCTGGCCAAGCGGCCCGAGAACGCGGGCAAGACGCTCGTGGTGGTGCTCCCCGACAGCGGCGAGCGCTACCTTTCGAGCGTGCTCTTCGAGGGGGTCTTCGACGCCCAGGGCGCCGCGGTCTGAAGCCTTCGGGTCCCTCGCAACCCTCGCCGGTGCCCTCCGCCCGAAGCCGGAAGCCCGACGCCAGCGCCCTGAAGCCTGTCTCCGAGGCCTGACGCCAGCACCTTGAGGCCCGTCTCTGAGGCCTGACGCCAGCACCCTGAAGCCTGTCTCTGAAGCCTGGCGCCCGCGCCCTGAAGCCTGTCTCTGAGGCCTGAGACCGACGTCGCGCGTTGGGCTCAGGGGCGGCGTCAGGCTTCAGAGACAGGCCTCAGGCTCGAGGTCTCAGAGGCCAGGTGTCAGGCTCCAGGCTGCACGGACTCCTGCACTACCGCCGCATCCCCGCCATCCACACGTCCTGGTCCGAGAGCTGGAGCCGGCGCCGGAGCGCCGCGTTGGCAGACTCCACCATCGCCTCCAGCTCCTCCCGCGAGCCCAGGTAGTCGGCGTCCTCGGGGGCCTTGGCGTCCTCGTCCTGGGTGAGGGCGAGGCCGGCCGAGACCGAGGCGCCCACCAGGGCCACGAAGAACCCCGCCACCCCCGACAGCTCACCCTCGGTGAGCTTGCCCCAGCTCCCCCACGCGATCAGGGTGGCCACCGGGACCCCGGCCCACGCCCACTCCCAGTTGTTGCCATAGCAGTGGGCTCTCAGCTCCGCCGGCAAGGGACCTTGCGCGACCTGGGGCACGTCGAGCTCGGCGTGATGCGCCTGCCAGGCCGCCTGCCAGGCCTGACACTCGGTGATGAGCTTGCCGTCCTGGGCGAGGAAGTACTTGTGCTGGTTCAGGTCGTCGAACAGGACCAGATGGTGCTTTCGGTACAGCTCGAGGGCGAGGCCGTAGTCGGTGTGCCGGGGGACGGTGCTCGTCGCGACCCGGGTGACACGAACGTCGGGGACGTCGCCGATGTTCAGCTCCGGGAGGCCGCGGGGGGTGAGGGCGAGGTTGGCGATCTTGGGGACGTTCGGCCCCTCCGCCACCGCCTGACCCACCGCGCGCGCGACGTTGAGGAGGTTCTCGGCCGTGCAGGGGGCCGCGTACTCGTCCCGGCGACGCAATACGGCTTGCGCCTCGACCGCGTACAGGACGCCCCGGGCCGAGCAGTGCTGGGGCTCGGCCACCAGGAGGCTGGCCGCCCAGTAGCTCGCCCGGACCTCGCGGGCGGCCCGGCTGAGGCACCCGGTGTCCCGGCAGGGACCGCCCGAGCCGGCCCGGGTCAGGGCGGCGTCGGCCGCCTCGCTCGGCACCAGCTCGAAGCCGCGGGCGGTGAGGAGCCGGGTCACCTGCTCGGCGAAGTGGCGCTGGAACGCGGCGCGCTGGTCTTCGTGGATGGCCGGGCCGCCCTGGGTCGGGGCGGGGGCCCAGGTGGGGGCCAGGAGCACCCGGGGCGGGGCGGTGGAGGCGGTGTCGGCGAAGAAGACCGGCGCGCCGTCGTCGGGCACGCCCACCACCGCGACGAAGAGGAGCGCCGCCCCGATCACGGCTCGGTGTAGATGACCTGCAGGTTGTAGCTGGTGTCCGCGTCCGCGGGCCGCACCTGCACGTTGGGGGAGCTGTACACGCTGTCGACCCGCAGGATGTACGGGTCGGTGGTGGTGGCGGTGAACGCGATGCGCTCCGAGAGCCCATTGCCGTCCGAGTAACAGCGGTCGGTCCCGTTGTTGATGCAGGCCCGGGGCCCGCCGTTGGGGGACAGGAGCTCCAGGAGCAGGTCACCTTGCGGGAAGGTGAGCTGGGCCTCGATGCGGGCGCCGACCGCTGGCGGGTTGAGCACGAACCAGTCGGAGTCCCCCGCCCCGGTCAGCGCGTTCACGGTGCCCGCGCACAGCGACAGATCCGCGATCATCGGGCTGACGGTGCTGCTCAGCACGAGGGAGGCGGCGGCGCGGCTGTTGTTGGGCTCGGCCGCGTCGTCGAAGCACGAGTAGATCGGCACGAGGTCCTGGGTCAGGCGGTAGTGCGGATCGAAGCCGGTGGTGGCGAACACCTTCACGTAGATCAGCGCGTAGCCGCCCGGGAAGCCGGGGACGTTCACCTGCACCTCGCGCGGGATGGTCTCGGCCAGGCCCGCGGTGGTGAAGAGCAGGCTGCCGTCGTTGAGGCGCAGCTCGAAGTCCAGGAGGCCGTCGTCGAGGATCGAGCTCACCCGGATGACGTTCATGTAGCCGGCCGCCGCGAGGACGCGGAACCAGTCCGCGGCGTCGCCGGGGCAGAGGGTGAGGTCGTCGACCCGGGTGGGGGGCAGCGACATGGGCGCGGCGGTGGCCTGGTCTTCGCCCAGGCCTGCCGCGTCGAGCGCGTCCGGCTCGCAGACCGGGCGGCTCTCGACCCGCACCCGGAGCTGATAGGGCGAGGCGTCGTGGACGGTGTGCCCGTGCACCCGGACCAGGAAGTCGCCGCCGATGAAGCTGCGGAAGCCGATGTACTCGCGCGGGTTCACGCCGGTGGAGGCCTCGAGCGGGGTGACGTCGGGGTCGGTGATCGAGGCCGGGTAGATCTTCAGCTCGAGGTCCGCGCCGGCGTCGAAGCCCAGCTCCGCCTCCACCGACTGGCCCGGGTTCACGTGGAAGAAGAACCAGTCCTCGTCGCCGGGGCAGAGGGTGAGGTCGAGCGCGCCGCCCGCGCCGACGGTGTTGGTGCTGGTCGCGGTCAGCGGCCCGTCGTTGGACTCGAACCGATCGTCGAGGCACGGGTTGCCCATGCCGGGTCGCAGGGCCGCGCGCAGGGTGTAGACGTTTGTGTCGGCCGCCTTGCCGAACACCCGCACGTAGAAGTCACCCCCGAAGGGGGCGTCGAAGGCGAGGGCCTCGTCGTCGTTGGTGGAGGCCGCCGTCAACATGGGTTGCGTCTGACCGGCCCGGTACACCTCGAGGTCGAGGTCACCCAGGCTGTCGGTGAAGGTCAGGTCGAGGGTGACGCGGGTGCCCGCCGGCACGCCCCGCAGCACGAACCAGTCGGGGTCGGCCGAGCACAGCCGGCCCTCGTAGGGCTGGTCGCTCAGGAGCTGCTTGGCGTCGGCCGGGCCGTCGTCGGGCTCGTTCCCGTCGTCCATGCACAGGGTGCCGGGGTCGCGGGCGATGATGATCTCGTACGGCACCGGCTTGATCGAGGGCACCGCGAAGAAGACCCGCGCGTAGACCACGAGGTCGGTGCCCGCCTCGAGCTCCACCCGCTCGTTGTCGGTGACCGAGCGCGACTGGTCGACCAGCGTGCGGCCGTCGGCCAGGTAGAGCTCCATGTCGAGGTCGCCGACCTCGTGCTCGAAGCGCGCGTCCACCGTGAGGTAGGTGCCGGCCGCGACCTCGATGCGATACCAGTCCTGGTCGCCGGGGCAGGCCTTGAGCTCCTCGAAGCGCGGGCCGCCCTCGAGGAGCGAGGCGCTCGCCACGTCGTCGTTGCGCGGGGTGTCGAACAGGTCGTTCAGGCAGTCCGGGATGAGCGCGATGCAGATCGGCGGATCCTGGCTCAGGTCGCAGAGCTGATCGCTCGGGCAGTCCACGTCGGTCTCGCACGGCTCGGGCGGGGCCTCGCAGCGCTTCGTGCGCGGGTTGCAGCTCTCGGGGGCCTCGCAGATCACGCAGGTGACCTCGGCCGACTGCGGGCACAGGTTCGGCTCGTCCGCGCACTGCACGTTGCTCTCGCAGCGCCCCAGCGACACGTTGCAGAACAGGCCGGGGCCGCAGTCGTCGCTCCGCGTGCACTGCACGCAGCGCCCGAGCGGGTCGCAGACCTCGCCCGTGCCGCACTCGGGCTCGGCGCCCGAGACCAGGCACTCCTTGGTGTCGACGTAGCAGAGCTCCTGGGCCCCCTCGCAGGCGCCGGTGGCGAAGCAGCTCGTGCACTCGAGCGAGAGCGAACGGCAGACCCGGTTGACGAGGTCGCAGATCTCGCCGTCCTCGCAGAAGTCGTCCCCGTAGCAGCCCGGGTCCTCGATGCACTTGTTCGCGCTGAGATCGCAGATCTGGTTCGCCGGGCACTGGCTGCGCCGCACGCAGTCCTTGGCGGTGCTCGCGTCGAGGCACAGGCCCAACAGCTCGGAGCAGAACTGGCCGAAGGGGCAGGGGCGGCTGGCGTCGCACTCGTCGCCGAACCCGGGCCGCAGCTGGCACTGGTAGGTGGTGAGATCGCAGGTGGTGCGCGCATCTTGGGCGGTGCACTCGTCGTCCGTCACGCACTCCGCGCCGAACACGCAGCTCCCGTCGGGGGCGCAGCGCTCGCCGGTGCGGCACTCCGCGTCGGTGGTGCAGAGCACGGCGGGGGCGTCGTCGCCGCACGAGCAGGCGGGCCCCGCCGCGAGGGCGGCCAGGAGCCCCGCCATGGTCCAGAGCTTCAGGGAGGAGCGGTCGGGCGATGCGCGCATGTGGTCAGGGTCCCGTCTTCAGGACGAGGGTGTTCGTCCCGCTGTTCCCCGAGCCGAGCTCGCCCAGGGTCTCGTCGATGCGGGTGATGAAGCCCCGCGGATCATACTCGATGCGCACCTTCCTGCGCTGCACGTCGTAGGTGATGATGGCCGAGTCGTCGCCCTCGAGCTCGAACAGCCACTTGCCGCCGTTCTGGGCCGGGTCGACCACCCGCGGGTGGGCGTCGGCGTAGACCTCGGCGAAGCGGACCCGCAGGTCGACGATGCGCCGGACGTCGATGAAGAAGCTCCCGGTGGGGAGCACCTTCGGGTTCGCGCGCGTGGGGAGCTGCGGCACCTGCGAGAGGTTCGCGGTCACCGCCGCCGCCCCCACCAGGTCGGTCTGCAGCGCGGGGCCGAGCCGCGCCACCCAGCTCGAGAAGTCCCAGACGTCGGTCCAGTCCTGGTTCAGCAGGTTCTGGCCGGTGGCGGAGAAGGCCAGGGTGCTTTCGCCCGCGGCGCCCCGATCGGCCACCGAGTCGATGTGCACCACGAGGGTGTAGACGGCCGACTTCTCGTCCCCGGCCGAGACGCCCCGCGCGGTGAGGCGGCCCTCGTAGGTGAAGGTCATCCCCGCCTCGAGGGGCAGGGGCCCATCGGTCCCCGCGTCCGCGCTCGCCGCGACCCCGGAGTCGGCCCGGCCCTGGGTGAGCTGGGTGTCTTCACAGGCGGCCACGGTCAGGGCGAGGAGGGACAGGACGACGGCACGCTGCATCGGGCTACCTCTTTCCCTATACAACGGTCGCGTCCGGGCCGCCCGAGAAACCGCGTAGGAGCAAGCCCCGGGCCGCCCAGGATTGTTCAAAGGACTGTTAGACCCACCCACCGGTTTCCGCTAGGATGCCCCCCAGATGGCGCAGCCAGGGTCGGAGCGGCGCGAGTCGCCGCGGGTGCTGGTCGAGCTCCGGGTGGAGTTCCGGCACCTGGGCCGCCCCACCGAGACGTACGCCGACATCATCCGAAACCTGAGTCAGGGCGGGGTGTTCCTCGACACCTCGGTCGGCCTCCCGGTGAACACGGAGGTGGAGCTGGAGGTCTCGCCGGGGCCCGGCGCTCGCCCGATTCGCCTCACCGCCGAGGTGGTCCGGGTCGAGGAGGAGCCGGTGGGCACCGGGAGCCGGGTCACGACCCGCACCCGGGGCATGGCGCTGCGGTTCGTAGAGGCGGACCCCAGCGAGGTCTCTCGGTTGATGGGGCTGGCGCGGCATCTCTCTCAGGAAGGGAGCCATGGTCGCGACACCTCGAAGCCCGGTCAGCGAGCCTGACGTCCGAAGGCCCCGCCGCGAGGGAGACGACGCCGCCCCCTTCGGCGCGGTGGTGCGCACGTGGCACGACCGCGGCGAGCCGGTCCCGGTGGCGGTGGTGGTGTCGGTCTTCGACGACGTGCTCGCCTCCTCGGTGACCGAGGACGGCGCCTCCGACGCGGACCTCGAGATGGTGCGCGTCCGGGCCGGCGGAGCGGCGTTCCTGCCCCGCCCGGTGTGCCTGTCGGCGGTCGCCCCGATGCTCATGGAGGCGCTCGGCGCCGACCTGCCCGACGAGGGCGCGGTGCCCCCGGCGGCGTGGGGCCTCTTCGATCGACTCACGAGCGACGAGCCGGGTGAGGGCCCGGCCGACGCGGAGCAGCTTCGGCAGTGGCTCCGCGACGCGCTCGGGGCCCCGGCCACCCACGAGGAGGTCCGGGACTGCGTGCTCCACGCCCTCGTGGGCGTGCGCGAGGCCCCCGCCGTCGTCTCCGAGCGGCCCGCGGGGTCGGACGACGTGCACGAGCTCGAGACCCTCCCCCCCGCCCCCTCGGAGGAGCCGCTCCCGGTGCCCGAGCCCGCGGCGGAGGAGAACGTGGTGACCCTCCCGCCCGAGCGCGCCGCGCCCGAGCGCCTGGTCGAGACCGACGTGATGCGGGCGCGGATACAACCGCGGGATCTCGCGCCCCCCACCGACCTCGAGACCGCGGCCAACCTCCCCGCGCCGCTCCCCGACACGCTGCAACCAGGCCTGCACGACGACGACTCCGCGCTCCCGACCACCATCGACGCCGAGCCCCCCTCCGCGGTGCAGGCTGCCCTGCAGGTCGGGGACGACGACGACGAGCACGCGGACCCCGCGGGCACCACCCACCAGCCGACCCAGCCCGCCCACGACCCCAGCCGGCCGGTGGTGCGCCACGGCCTGGTGCGGCCCCCGCGAGGGGTCTCGGTGATCACCGCCCCCGCGGCCCGGCGCAGCGCCCGCGCCGCCACCTACGGCCCCGACTCCATCCTCGTCCCGGCGGATCAGGGGCGCCGGTGGGGCTGGCTGGTGGCGGGCGCGGTCCTCGCCGCCGCGGTCTACTTCCTCTTCTTCCGATGACGGCGGACGCGGCCCACCTGGCCGCTCGGGCCATCGCCGCGCGCCACGGCCTCAGTGGGGAGCTGGTGCGCTTCGGCGCCGGCTCGGTGCCGGTCCTCGCGGTGGGCGAGGGGCACGTCCTCAAGCTCTTCCCCCTCGATGAGGCCGCCCACTGGCAGACCGAGCGGGCGGTGCTCGAGGCGGTGGAGGGCCGGCTGCCGGTGCCCACTCCGGCCCTCTTCGCGGCCTACGTGCACGAGGGGTGGCGCTACGTGCTCATGGGGCGCCTCCACGGCCAGCCCCTGGACGAGGTCTGGGGCGGGCTCCCGGCCGAGGCGCGGGAGGACCTCATGCGCCAGGTGGGCGAGATGTTGTCCGCGCTCCACGCGGTGCCGATCACCGGCCTCGAGGCCTCGGACTGGGGCGCCTTCGTGGCCGCCCAGCGCGCGGGGTGCGTGGCCCGGCAGGCGCAGTACAAGTTGACATCCCCGTGGCTGCAGCAGGTGGAGCCGTTCCTCGAGCAGGTGAACCTGCCGGGCCCCGCCGCGCAGGTCTTGTTGCACACCGAGGTGATGCACGCCCACCTGCTGGTGGCGCCGTCCGGCTCGGGCTGGCGCCTGTCCGGCCTGTTCGACTTCGAGCCCGCCATGGTCGGCGATCCGGAGTACGACCTGGCCTCGGTGGGGGTCTTCGTCTCCTGCGGCGACCCTGCGCTGTTCGCCCGGGTGCTCGACGGGATGGGCATGCCCGCCGCCGCCCGCGCCGGGCTGGCCCGCCGGGTGATGGCGTGGATGCTGCTCCACCGCTACAGCCGGCTCACGTGGTACCTCGAGCGCCTCCCGCCGCCCCCCGAGGTCCGCACCCTCGAGGCGCTCGCGACCCACTGGCTCGGGTAGGCGAGCTCACCGCGTCGGGTCGTAGTTGAACCCCACCACCGCGCCCCCCATCACGGCGACGGCGACCGGCTGGCGGCCGCCGCAGCCATCACCACAGCGCCACAGGGCCGGGGCCATGATCCAGGTGTCGGCCCAGAGCCCGGCGTGGAAGGTCTCGCCTCTCGCGGTGAACAGCGCGAACGGGATCACCGCGGTGGTCATGTCTTCGACGCTCCCCGCCACCCGGGCGAGCCGCAACCCGCCATCGATGCGGAGCTCCGGGCCACCGGCTGTGGCCCAGCCGCGGCCGGCCTCCAGGTAGAGCCCGGTGGCGTTCCCGAGCTGGAGGCCGAAGCCCAGATCGATCGGGTCGTGAACGAGCTGGAAGTAGCTGTCCAGCGAGGCCCCGATGAGCGGCAGCGCAGTGAAGCGCTCGCCGTCGTAGCGACCTCCGTACGGGAAGGTGAGGGTGGTGGAGATGGCGACGTCCCGCGTGAAGCGCCAGCCGTAGCCGACGTTGAGCGCGGCGTCCCAGGCCCCCGCGAAGCGCGCGGGCAGGGGCTCGTTCGTCGAGGCGAACTTCTTGTCGCTGGTGAGCCACTCCCCGCCTGCCCCGCCCGCCAGGCTCACCGAGAGGCCGGGCTCGACGTCGGCGGTGTGGGTGACGTGGGTGCACCCCGATGCCGCAAGGCAACCTGCAATGAGCAGGGGCCAGGTGCGGCCGATCGCGGCATCTCTATCGCGCCGAGTCATAGTTGAACCCCACCACCGCGCCCCCCATCAGGGCGAACGCCGCGGGTTGATATGGTCCAAAGCAGGCTTCGCCGCACCGATACAGCGGCGGGGCCATGATCCAGGTGTCGGCCCACAGCCCGGCGTAGAACTCGTCGCCCCGCGCGGTGAAGAGCGCGAACGGGATCACCGCGAGGCTCTGGTCCTCCAGGCTCCCCGCCACGACCGCGAGCCGCAGCCCGCCGTCCACCCGGAGCTCGGGGCCGCCCTCGAGGTCCCAGCCGTGGCCGGCCTCCACGTACACCCCGGTGGCGTTCCCGAGCTGGACCCCGACTCCCAGGTCGAGCGGGGTGTGGAGGAGCTGGAGGTAGGTGTCGAGCGCGACCCCGGCCAGGCCGTATGTCTTGTCATCGGGGCGGTGCCCGTAGGGCACGGTGATCGACGTGGAGATGCCGAGCTCATCGGTGAGGCGCCAGCCGTAGCCGAGGCTCACCGCGACGTCCCACGCGGGGGCGAAGCGCGCCTGCGGGGTCTCGGCATCGCTTGGGTTCCACCGCCACTCGCCCTCGAGCCACTCCGCCCCCGCCCCACCCATCAGGCTCATGGAGACGCCCGGCTTGACGTCGGCGGTGTGGACGACGTGGGTGCAGGCCGACGCCGCGAGGCAGCCGGCAACGGCGACGAGCCGGAGGGCGTTCACCCCCGGGATATGTCCTCTGGAGGCGGCTCGGTCGAGGATGCGCGCGCCGTCACACCGGCGGCGAGGGTTCCGGGCGGCGACTAGAAGAAGCGGGGGGAGCTGGAGCCGGTGCTGGGGGTGGCGTCCAGGTCGCGGTCGGGCTCGCCGTAACGCTCGCGGAGCTCGGCCGGGGAGCTGGCCATGATCTCGCGCAGGTCGCGGTCGAAGCGGACCCGGTCCGCCGCGATCTCGCGCAGGGCGATGACGGGCTGCTTGTTCTTGGCGTTGTCCACCAGGGGGGTGGCGCCCTTCAGGAGCTGCCGGGCGCGCCGGGCGCCCAGGAGGACGAGCGCGAAGCGGTTCTCAACCTGCTCGAGGCAATCTTCAACGGTGACGCGGGCCATGGGGGCAGGGAGATATCACAGGCTCCAGGCCGGATCCAAGGCTTTCCTCGGGACCGGAGGGCTACTCCGAGCCCTCGGGGGCCTCCAGGTCGCCGGTCGCGGCCAGGCGCCCGACCTCGTGCAGGCGCACCGAGTTGGTCTTGCCCTTCTCGCCCACCGGGGCCCCGAACACGACGACCACCCGGTCGCCGCGCCGCACCTGGCCCCGGGACATGAGGAGCTCCTCGACGGTGTGGAGCATGTGCTCGACGTTCCCGGCGTGGGTGAGCTGGCAGGTGTCGACCCCCCAGACCACCTGGAGGCGGCGCCGGGTGTCCGAGTTGCGGCAGAACGCCACTACCGGCACGTCGGGGCGGTATTTTGCCACCAGCCGGGCGGTGCGCCCGGACTCGGTGAAGCAGGCGATCAGGCGGGCCCCGGTCTGCTGGGCGGCCTGGCAGGCGATACGGGCGGTGGTGTCGGCGAAGGGGGCGTCGAAGGCCTCCGTCCACTGCTTGGGCGCGGCCTCGAAGCGCTCCTTCTCGGTCTCCTCGATGATGCGGTCCATCATCTGGGCCGACTCCACCGGGAACTTGCCCACCGCGGTCTCGGCCGACAGGAGCAGGCCGTCGGCGCCGTCCACCACCGCGTTCGAGACGTCGGAGGCCTCGGCCCGGGTGGGGGTCGGGGCGTTGAGCATCGAGCCCAGCATCTGGGTCGCGATGATCACCGGCACCCCGCGGAGCCCGGCCAGGCGGAGGATCTCCTTTTGGACCAGGGGCACCCGGGTGACCTCGATCTGGGCCCCCAGGTCACCGCGGCGGACCATGATCGCGTCGGCCCGCATCAGGATCCCGTCCAGGCGCGAGAACGCCTCGGAGCGCTCGATCTTGGCGATGATCGGGATGTTCGCCCCCATGTCGGCGAGGCGCTCCCGGGCCTGCAGGATGTCCGCGCCGTCGGTGACGTAGGTGAGGGCGAGGTAGTCGACCTTCTGGGCCGCCGCCATCTTCAGGTAGGGGAGGTCCTCGTCGGTGATCAGCCCGCCGCGCACCGACATGCCGGGCACATGGACCCCGGTGCTCTGGGCCACCACGCCCCCGAACAGGACCCGGCCCTCGGCCTCGTCGGCCCGGGTGGCGGTGACCTCCAGCTCGACCAGGCCGTCGGAGAGCAGGATCTGGTCGCCGCGGATCAGGTTCTCGTGGAAGAACGCGGGGTCGACCGGGAGCAGGGTGGGGTGCCCGGTCTGGCCACGGTCCACCTGGAAGGTGACCACCGACCCGGTGAGGAGGTCGACCTTGCCCCCCTCGAGCTGACCCACCCGGATCTTGCGCCCCGGGAGGTCGGCGATGATCGCCACGCTGCGCCCCTTGGCGTCGGCGACCTTCCTGACCTTCGCGATGATCGACTCGTAGTCCTCGGGCGGGCCGAAGCTCAGGTTGAGCCGGCAGGCGTCCATGCCGGCGTCCAGGAGCGCGGCGATGACGCCCTCGTCCTGGGAGGCGGGCCCCAGCGTGCAGACCATCTTCGCGCGGCGCTCGGCCATCAGGCCCCGAAAGCTGCCACAGTCCCTCAGGCTTGGCCAGCAGTGACCCGGGCGAGAGTCACGGGGGCGGCCCCTCGGCCTCCTCCTCGTACTCGGCCGAGAAGATGGCCCCGTTCTCCTTGAGCTCCAGCTCCACCACCCCGGGTCGGCACCTCAGGATGAGGCGATCCCCCGACAGGAACCACTCGAAGTCCGGCTTGGCCTTGGGGTCGAAGCTCACCGCCCGCCGGATGAAGAAGCGGTCGTTGGCGCACTCCGCGAACAGCGAGTAGCTCCGGGCGCACCCCGCCACGAACGTGAACACCTCCCAGGCCGGCCGCGCGGGGTCGATGCGGCCGTCCCGGAACCCTGGGCGTCGACGGCGCGCGGCCTCCGAGCGGGGCTGGGGCATCCGCACCAGATCCCCCGCCATCAGGGCCCGCACCGCGCGCACGAGGTGCGGGGTCGCGCCGGTGGCGAGGTGGCCCAGGAGCTCCTGCCCGTCCGCCCCCGGCTCGAAGGACAGCTTGCCGCTCACCACCACGTCGCCGGAGTCCTCGCCCTGGTCCAGCACGTGGATGGTCCAGGTCAGCTCGGTGTGGCCCTCCCTCAGGGCCCAGAACAGGGGCGCGGCCCCCCGCTCCTCGGGGAGCGCGCCGGGGTGCACGTTCAAGCCCCCGCGCTTCGCTATGGCCAGGGTGGCGGGAGCGAGCAGGTGATGGAAGCCCGCCACCACGTACGCGTCGGGCTCCACCGAGCGCAGGAGGGCCTGCACCTTGGGGTCGTTCGCGTGGGTGGTCTTGATGAGGTCCAGGCCGAGGCGCCGCGCCACCTGGCCGAGGTCGTGCGCGCTCTTCGGCTCGGGGGCGGCGTCCGCCCGCAAGCGAGACTGCAGCTTGTCCCAGATCGAGGTGCGGGCGGAGAGGACCTCCACCGTGGGGCGCAGCGCCCCCGGCACCCGCTCCAGGCCCTCCACCACCAGCACCGGCGGGTGGCCGGCCCGCACCAGCGCCTCCAGCGGGATGGTGGAGAACGCGCCGGGGAGCCCGAAGAACACCAGCCGATACATGATCGGTCAGGGGCAGGGGATCGAGACGCTCTGCCCGGGCAGCAGGTTCACGTCCATCTGGCTGACCTTGTCGCCGTTTCGGTAGAGCTGCACCCGGTAGAAGCCTGGCTTGAGGCTCTTGGTGAACTGCTTCTGCTGCTTGAACTTGCCCACGGTGGAGACGCGGACGTCCACCGGCTCGCTGCACTTGAGGCGCAAAGTGGCCTTCGAGCCGTCCGCCTTCGGGGCCGCGGGGGGCCGCGGGCGGCGGGCCCGGGCGGTGCGCTTGGGGGCGCGGCGCTCCGGCTTGGGGGCGGGCGCGGCCTCCTTCGGGGCGGGGGCGGGCGCCATCACCGCCGCGGCGGGGGTCGGGGCCACCGGCTCCGGCGCCATGTCCGGCTCCGGCGCGGGCATGGCCGCGCGCTCCGGGACCTCCGCGGGCGCCGTGCGCTCCAAGGTGTCGCCGCCGGCCAGCCCCTCTTCCGGCGGGGGCATGGCCTCACGCTTGGGGGCGACCGGGGGCGGTAGATCGTCGGGGTCGGGATCCGGGGACGCAACCAGACCTGCGCCCTCCGGCTGGGCCGGGATCGGCGGCGGGGTCCGGTCCATCAGCATGAACGAGGACACCGCGGCCGCGATGGCGAGCATCACCGCCACCGCCACGATCACGTAGATGGCGGTGTTCATGTTCCGGCCGCGGCCGGAGCTCCCGCGCGCCGCGGGCGGGTAGACCTCGTTCACCGACGGGGTCGCGCGGAGGGCGCCGGTGGAGTGGGTGCCTGCCCCCGGCACGAACGCGGCGAGGGGCGCCTCGGTGCCGGTGGCGCCGGGCTTCTTCTTGCCGCCGCCGGGGCTCCGGTTGAGCTCCCGGGCCACCCGCTGCCGCTCCACCACCGCGCGCAGCACGCTCTGGTTGCCGCGGCGGCGGCCGGGGTCGTCGTCGGTGCGCGAGCGCCGCCCCGCCGGCTCGAAGTCCGCGAGCTGGCTGCGGGTGGGCTCGACCCCGGCCGGCGGTGCCACCATCGACACCGGTCGCACCGGGGTGGCCGGTACCGGGGTGTCCCGGCGCTGGCGGTGCCAGTTGGCCTGCCGACCCGCGCCGAAGTCGTAGCTCTCCGAGACCAGCTGGGCGTCGCGGTGCGAGGGGCGGTCGCCCGAGGTCAGGTCGGGGGCCGCGAAGGGGTCCGGGTTGGGGCGGGTGGGGGCCTTGCTGCCGGCCTCCTGGGTCGGCTCCTCCGACGCGGCGCTGAAGGGCGCGCCGTGGCGCACGTCGGAGATCAGCTCGCCGCGCAGCGAGGGATCCAGCTGGCCCGAAGCGCTCAGCTCCTCGAAGGGCCCGTCGCTCGTGAACTCGAGCTCGATGCCCGAGAGGCTCTGCTCGGCCTCGTAGACGTCGGGCCGTGCCGCGAAAGGTGACTTGCGCCCGGCGTGGGAGACCGAGACCACCTGCCCGTCGGTGACCGAGGCGGTGTCCTCGTCGCCGCCCGAGGCGAAGTCGGGCAGGATGCTGTCCTCGCGGTACACCATGGGCTCGAGCCCGGTGTCGTCGGGGTTCAGGGAGCCGAGCGAGGTGTGCCCGAACTCCACCGCCTGGGCCTGCTCCGAGGACAGGCGCGGGGGCGGGGTGTGCGCCTCGACCCGGCTCGCCGCCTCCATGAGGTCCGGGTAGTAGCGCGCGTCGGTCTCCTGGGACATCTCCTCGTCGGCCTCGAAGCCGAAGTCGGGCTGCTCCTCGTCCAGGACGGAGAGCACGCCGAAGAGGTCCGAGGCGCCCTCGTCCTCGAGCTGGCCCGCGTTGGTGATCGCGCGGACGCTCTGCTCGGAGTCCTCGGCGAAGGACGCGCTGTCCTGCCGCGCCGCCGCCTTGCCGTCCTGGTCGCCGTAGAGCACGAAGCTCCGGGTCACCATCCGGCGCCGCGACTGCCGGCGGAGGATCGCGGAGCGCAGGTCGGCGCCGTGGCCGTCCTGGGTGGCCTCCTCGTACTCGTCGTCGGTGAGGTCCACCGTGCGCTCGTGCTGCGCAAGCAGGCCTGCGGTGGTGTTGTCGCGCGGGGAGACCGAGGAGCGGCGCAGCTCGGCGATCTGCTCGTCCACCAGCGCCGCCTCGGAGAGCGCGGCGGTGACCCCGGAGCTCTCGCGCCGCCCCATGGCCTCCTTGGGCACCGCGCCGCCCTGGTACGCCTCCACCTCGACGAGGGAGCCGGCGCCGGTCTCGACGCGATCGATGGCCTGGCCCCGGTCCGGGGCCACCGGGGTCGGGATCGTGCTCACCGCGCGCTCCGCGGGCTCCTCGCGGACGTGGATCCCGGACTCACCGGGGTTCACCACGCTGAGCGGGACCCGGGTGGCGACCCGACGGCGGGGCGGGGAGCGCTGCCCGAAGCCGGAGCCGCTCGAGGCGCCGCGGCTCTCCGCCGGCATCAGCGCCGGCCGGGAGCGCCCGCGGGATATGGGCTGGCGGCGCGAGGGCGCCCGGGCCGCCAGCTCGGCCACCATGCCCTCCTCGACCGGGTTGTAGAGGTCGGTGCGGGAGGCGTCGTCGAGGTCCTCGTCCTGGGACGGCGCCGCCGTGGGCCGCGTAGAGTTGGCGTGGCGCTCGAGGAGCGCCGCGATCTCCCCCGCCTCGTCCTCCCGCAGCAGGGTGTCGTCGTCCTCGTCGACGCTGCCCGGCGTGGTGAGGGTGGAGTCCTCGCGCAGCTCCGAGTCGCGCAGCTCCGACTCGTGCACCTCGGCCGTCGGCAGGTCACCTTGCTCGACCTGCAGGGTGCCGTGCTGGGAGTGGTCCTCGGGCTCCCCGTACTCGCCCTCCACCCCGTCCACCAGGTGGACCCGCGGTGGCTCCGGCGCCAGCGGCGGCGGCTGGCTGACCGTGACCTCCTGGCCCTCGTCCAGCCCGTCGCCGATCTTCCGCACGTCCTCGTCCCGCAGGGCCGGGTAGATCGAGGAGTCGAACTGCACGGTGGGCTCGGCGTCGGCGGGCGGCGCCGAGCTCCGGGTGGGCTCCACCGGGGTGGTGCGGGTGCGCTCGACGATCGCGGCGGGCTCCACGCCCCCCTGCTCGGTCCGGGTGTCGTCGTCGAGGTCGTCCCCGTGGAGCTCGGTCGCCACCGAGAACGCCCGGGGCGCGGCCTCACGCTCGGCCAGGGTGTCGGGGGCGTCGGTCGACAGCTCGGAGTCGTCGCCGCCCACCAGCTCCGCGTAGCCGGGCTCGTCCTGCAGGTCGAAGTCGGTGGGGTTGTCTTGGGCCCGGGCCCGGCGCATCGCCATGACCTCGCCCCGCGGGTCCGGGGTCTGGGTCGGCACGAGGGACCGCTCGTCCCGCTGGTAGGCGCGGTAGGCCGCGTCGCTGTGGGCCGAGATCGCCTCCACGTCGGCGTCGCTCACCTCGAGCGAGACGTCGGTCTGGACCGTGCTCTCGGCCTCGGGGCCCGACGCCTCGAGCGGCTGGGGGCGCACCACCGGCCCCGAGCCCGGCTCGCTCCGGGTCTCGTCCAGGTTCCGCTCGGACTGGCCCCAGTCGTACTCGTCCGAGATGTAGACCACCTTCGAGAGGGAGGAGCTGGGCCGCGACGGCTCGAGCTCCAACAGCGGCGTCTTCTCGTCGAAGTCCCCGTCCTCGTCGTCGTCCCTGTGCTTGCCCCGCTCGTCCTCGGTCTTCTCGGGCCCGAAGCCCCCCACGGCGAACGGCGGCGCCATGGACGCGGCGCGCTCCTCGGGGCTGGGCACCGGGGGCAGGCGGACCCGGTTCCTGCGGGCCTGCTCCTCCGGCTCCGAGAGGAAGAGGCCTTGCATGAAGCGCCCGAGCTGTGAGGGGCCGACCATGGCCCGGGAGCGGTACACGTAGTCGTGGATGGCGTCGTGGAGCGCCCCCGCGGACTGGAAGCGATCGTCGGCCCGCCGGGCGAGCGCCTTGAGGACGATGCCCTCGAGCTCGTCGTCCAGATCCGGCCGGTAGAAGCGGGGGAGGGGATCGATCACCGCGTCCCGCACCCGCTCGAGCACCATGAGGTCGTTCTTGCCCGCGAAGAGGCGGTGCCCGGTGAGGAGCTCGTACAGGACGATGCCCACCGCGAACACGTCGGCCCGGTGGTCGATCGGGGCGCCGGTGACCTGCTCGGGCGCCATGTACCCGAACTTCCCCTTGAGGATGCCGGTGGCGGTCTTCTCTCGGGTGCTCGCCTTGGCGATGCCGAAGTCGCCGATCTTCACCTCGCCCTCGAAGGACAGGAGCACGTTGGAGGGCGAGACGTCGCGGTGGATGATGCCGAGGGGCTCGCCGTCGGGGCGCTCGAGGTGGTGGGCGTACTCGAGACCCTTGAGGGTCTCCATGACGATGTAGAGCGCGATGTCGGTCGGGAAGCCGATCTTCTTGCGGCCGCAGGCGGCGAGGGTCTTCAGCAGATCCCGCCCGTCCACGAACTCCATCGCGATGAAGTACTGGTAGTCGATCTCGCCCAGGTCATAGACCTGGACGATGTTGGGATGTCGGAGGGCGACGCAGAGCTTCGCCTCCTCGATGAACATGCGGACGAACTGCTCGTCGTCCGACAGGGTCGGGAGGATGCGCTTGATGACCAGGCGCTTCTCGAAGCCCTCGATCCCCTGGGCGGTGGCGAGGAAGATCTCCGCCATCCCGCCCGCGCCGATGCGATCCTGCAGGACGTAGTCCCCGAACTGTGTGCGCTGGAACTCCTGCATCCCGCGGCGGACAGCGCTGGGCACGCGGTGCCCACACTGCTCCAGCGGCATCCTAGCACCCCTTCTGGCGGGACGCCTTGCCCAGGGAATCACCAAAAGGTAGAGCCTCGCGGGGTGAGGCGGGCCGTCCACCTGGGAGTCGGGGTCCTGCTCGCGCTGGGCGGCGTAGCCCGGGCGGCGGAGCACCCGTGCGCGGGGGTGGATCGGGCGGTGGCCGCGCTGGGTGAGGCCCAGCTCGATCCGGAGGCCCGGCTGGCCCTCGCCCACCTGGTGCCCGAGGGCGATCTGGCCGGCCTGCTCGCCGGCGCCGCGAACAAGCGCGGGGACGCGGCCCAGAGCGACTACCTCGTCCTGGGGTTCTCCCGGCACGCGGCGGCCCTGAAGCTGCTGCGGGCCCACCCGGACCCGGATCCCGCCCACCGGCTCCCCCGCGCGCTGGCGCTGTTGGCCCTCGGCGACGCCTCGGAGACCGGCACGGTGGCCAGGGCCCTCCTCGAGGGCGCGCCGCCCGAGCGCCTCCGCACCGCCGAGGTGCTGGGGCGCATGCGGCAGGTCCGGCCGCGCATGATGCTCTACGACGCGCTGGTCGATCCGGAGCCCGCGGTGCGGGCCGCGGCGGCCCGGGTCCTCGTGGGGCACGGCTCCCGGCGGGCCCGGCGGGCGCTGGAGGCCCTGATCCGCGACGGCACGCCGGCCCTACAGGCGGCGGCGGCCGAGGTCCTGTTCGCCCACCGCGTCCCGCTCTCCGCCCAGGAGGAGGCGCGCCTGCCGCCCGAGCTCAAGGGCCAGGCGGTGGTCCGCGGCTATCTGGGGGCGCGGCGCCGAGACCCCCGAGCGCTCCGCCTGGCGCTCGCCTCCCGCGATCCGCAGCTCCGGGCCGGGGCCATGGCCGCCCTCGCCGCGGCGGGGGGGACCAGCGCGCCCGCGCTCATGCGCCTGACCAAGGCGTCCGAGGCCAGCCTGGGCCCGGTGGTGGCGGCGGAGCGCGTGGCCGCCCTGGCCCTGGAGGGCGAGTCGATCGGGCTCAAGGCGCTCCCCGCGCTCGACCCCGAGGGCGCACGGGCGGCGGTGGAGGTGTTCTGGGCGTTCTCCGGCGCGAGGGCGCCCTACCACCGCCTGGAGGCGGATCACGCCGCCGCGTGGGCCCGGGTCGGCGCCCAGTGGGCGGCCCGGGGCGATCTGACCCCGGCCCACGAGGGCCACCTCATCCGCGCCCTGTACCGCGCGGATCCGGGCGCCGGCCTCACCCTCGCCCGCGACCGCCTGCGGGCCGCCGCGGGCCCCGCTCGCGCCGCCGCGGTGGACGTCCTGGCCGACGGCGGCGACCAGGCCGACGTGGCCCGCCTGGTGGACGCCGCCCAGGCCCTGGCCCCGACGGAGCGCGTCCCGCTCCTCGTCGGCGCGGCCCGCGTTTGCCGTCGGTGAATCACTGGGCCCACCCGGCGCGTCTTCAGCTATGGTGGCCATGGTGCGCGCGCTGAGTCGGATGGGGTTCTTCGCCCTCGCGGTGGGCGCGGCCACGGGCTGCGCTACCACCCACGCACCGGATCCGCTCCGGGGGCGGTGCGAGTCAGACCTCGGCTCCGACGAGCGCTGCCTGCACGTGCTGACCCGACCCGACGCGGGCTACGAGTCCGAGCAGGAGGTCGCGGCGGCCGAGCAGGCGCGCAAGGCGGGCGCGTTCCAGGATCGCCTGGCGCGGCTGCGGGCCGAGCACGAGGCGCGGGAGGCCACCCGCACCAGCAGCGTCGCGGTGGCGTCGGATCCCGAGGCGCTCGAGGACCCGGACGAGCAGGACGCGCTCCTGCAGCTCGCGATGGCGGGCACGGACGATCCTGTGGACACCGGCTCCAGCCTGCGCGCGATGGAGGCGGCCCCGCCGCCCCCGCCCGGGCCGCAGGTGGTGACCCCCACCCGGGCGGCGCCCCTCCAGCGAACCGCCCCGGCCGCCCTGCCGGTGCCCGCCGCGGCGGTGGCGGCGCCGGCCGCGGTCGCCACCCCGGAAGAGCTCCTGCGCGCCGGGCGTTGCCTGGTGGATGCGGATCGACGGCAGGCCTCGTCGGTGCTGGCCCAGCTCAAGCGCACGCCGGGCAGCAGCCGGGCCCAGCAGGGCGCCCTGGCCCTGGTCATGATGGACGGACAGGGCCTCATGGACCGCATCGACGCCGAGGTGGCGCACCGAGGCCTGGCCAAAGAGGGCCCGGTGTGCAGTAGCTCCAAGCTGGCGTCGGTCAGCCAGGAGCTGCGCGGGGTGCTCGGCGCTCCGCCCGCCTCCGGGGTCGACGCGGCGCAGTACGGGGCAGGCCTGGAGCGTTTGGTGGAGGTGCTCCAAACCCGGGCAGGTCTCCCCCGTGCCAAGTAGAAGCGGGACGTCATGACTGCGACAGTAGACAGCTCGAGCCGAACCCTCACTCCGGTGGAGCAGGACGACGGCGACGCCCCGTACATCTCGCTCGTCATCCCCTGCTACAACGAGGAGGAGAGCGTCGACGAGCTGGTGACCGAGGTCATCGCGGTCCTCGACGACAACAAGCTCGACGGCGAGGTGGTGCTGGTCGACGACGGCTCCAGCGATCGCACCTGGGAGAAGCTCTCGGGCTGGGCCGAGAAGGACGCGCGCCTCAAGCTGGTGCGCTTTCGCCGGAACTTCGGGCAGACCGCGGCCATGGTGGCGGGGCTCGACCACGCGCGGGGCGAGATCATCGTGCCCCTCGACGCCGACCTCCAGAACGACCCCAAGTCGATCCCCAACCTGCTCGCCAAGATCGACGAGGGCTACGACGTGGTGTCGGGCTGGCGGAAGGCCCGGCAGGACACCTTCGTCTCCCGGCGCCTGCCCTCGATGATCGCCAACGCGATCATCTCGAAGGTGAGCGGGGTGAAGCTGCACGACTACGGCTGCACCCTGAAGGCGTACCGGCGCGAGGTGCTGGACCCGGTCAACCTCTACGGCGAGATGCACCGCTTCATCCCGGTGTACGCGTCGTGGTCGGGGGCCAAGGTGACCGAGGTGGTGGTGAACCACCGCGCCCGCAAGTACGGCACCTCGAAGTACGGCATCACCCGGACCTTCAAGGTGGTGCTCGACCTGTTGGTGGTGAAGTTCCTCGGCACCTGGGGCACGAAGCCGATCTACTTCTTCGGCGGCCTGGGCTTCCTCCTCTTCGGCGGCGCGGTGATGAGCGCGGCGTACACGCTGTACGAGAAGTACGTGCACAACGTGTGGGCCCACCGGAACCCGTTCCTCATCATCACGGTGTTCCTGGGCCTGCTGGGCATGCAGAGCCTCTTCCTCGGTCTGCTGGCCGAGATCGGCATCCGCACCTACCACGAGAGCCAGGCCCGCCCGATCTACATGGTGCGCGAGCGGACCAACGTCACCCGCCGCCGCCGGGGCGAGAACCTGAGCTGACGCTCGAGGCTGAGAAGACGTTGGTCACGGCCCGCGTTTGCGGCTAGCGTCCGGCCGTCATGTGCGGGATCTCCGGGATCGTCGTGCCCCCTGGGGCGCCCCTGCCCCGGGAGACCCTGCGGGCGATGAACAACACCCTGTACCGCCGGGGGCCCGACGACGAGGGCTACGCCTTCGACGAGGCCGGTGGCTGCGGCCTCGGGCATCGGCGCCTGTCGATCATCGATCTCGAGGGCGGGCACCAGCCGCTCGGCAACGCCGACGGCAGCATCCAAGTGGTGGTGAACGGCGAGATCTACAACTTCCAGGGGATCCGCGAAGAGCTGCTGGCGGAGGGCTTCCGGTTCCGCACCAACAGCGACAGCGAGGTAGTGGCCCACGGCTGGGAGCGCTGGGGTGAGGGCCTCTTCGAGCGCATCGACGGCATGTTCGCCCTCGCGATCTGGGACGGGCGCAGCCGGCGCCTGATCCTCGCCCGCGACCGGATGGGCAAGAAGCCCCTGTACTACGCCTTCGTCGGGCCCCGCCGCCAGACCCTGGTCTTCGGCTCCGAGCTGAAGGCGCTCTTGCAGCACCCCGAGTTCGAGCGCCGGGTGAGCCCCGGGGGCCTCGCCCTCTACCTCACCTACGAGTGCCTGCCCGAGGACCGCTCCATCTTCGAGGGCGCGTCGCGCGTGCAGCCCGGCTGCTTCATGATCTGGGACCGCCAGACCGGGCGGACCCGGCACGGCGAGTTCTGGCGGATGCGCTTCGCCGACTCCCCCGCCGCCGACGACGTGCGGGGCAAGACCGAGGGCGAGCTCGCGGAGCACCTGCGGGGGCTCATCCGCGAGGCCACCAAGGCGCGGCTGATCTCCGACGTGCCCCTCGGGGTGCTGCTCTCGGGCGGCATCGACTCCTCCACCGTGGCCGCGGCGATGGCGGACTCGGTGCCGGCCAGCCAGATCAAGACCTTCAGCGTGACCTTCGACGACAAGTCCTTCGACGAGTCGTCCCATGCAAGGAAGGTTGCGAAGCACCTCGGCACCACCCACCACGAGGAGCGCCTCTCGCCCCAGGTGATGATCGACATCCTCCCCGAGGTGGCGGACTTCATGTGCGAGCCGCTCGGCGACGGCTCGCTCATCCCGACCTACCTGTTGTCCCGCTTCACCCGGCAGACGGTGACGGTGGCCCTCGGGGGCGACGGCGGGGACGAGCTCTTCTTGGGCTACCCCACCTTCCAGGCCGACGCGGTGGCCCGCTACCTCGACCGGGTCACCGATCTCGCAACCTCGGCCCGGCTCGGCCGCGTCCTCCAGCGGGCGGCGGGGGCCCTGCCGGTCTCGCGCAAGAACTTCTCCTTCGACTTCAAGGTGAAGCGCTTCGCGCAGGGCATCGGCTATCACCCCGACTTCCGGCATCAGGCGTGGATGGGCTCCTTCATGCCCCACGAGCTCGCGCGGGTCCTCGCCGACGACCTCGTCAAGCCGGCTTTCATGGAGGATCCATACGCCACCGTGGCCCGGTTCCGGGACCGCTCGGGGGCCCGCGATCACTACGACCAGGCGGTGTACCAGTACACGCGCCTCTACCTGACCGCCGACGTGCTGGTGAAGGTCGACCGGGCCTCCATGGCGCAGAGCCTCGAGGTGCGGGCGCCCCTTCTGGACACCAAGGTGGTGGAGTTCGCGTGCGCGCTCCCCGGTGAGCACAAGCTGAAGGGCCTCACCACGAAGCACCTCCTCAAGGAGGCGGCGCGCCGCTGGCTCCCCGAGGAGATCGTCGATCGCCCCAAGAAGGGCTTCGGGGTGCCGATCGCCCAGTGGATCCGCGGCCCGCTCAGGGACCTCGCCCACGACCTGCTCGACCCGGCCAAGCTGCGCCGCGAGGGCCTCTTGAACGCGGACGAGGTCACGCGCCTGTTGCGTGAGCACGACGAGGGCAGGGCGGACCACCGAAAGCCCCTGTGGACGCTGATGGCGCTGGAGCTGTGGATGGAGCGCTACGGGCCCGGCACCCAGGCCCTGCACCCGGAGCTCCGGGCGGCGGGATGATGAGCGCGCGGGCGGTGGTGCTGGCGCTGTCCGGCCTGGTGGCGGCGGGGGCCCTGCTCGATCTGCGGGTCGCCTTGCGAAGCGACCTCGCCCCGATCTCGGCCGACGACATGGCCGCGGCCAAGGCGCGCATCGAGGCGGTGCAGCAGCCGGGCGACGTCATCGTGCACTCGCCCCTGTTCTCGGTGCGCGAGCTGCAAGGCCTGGGTGACCTCCCGGCCCGCCCCGACCGACCGACTGCCGGCGTCATGGCGACGCGGCGGGTGCTCGTGCTGGACCGCGCCGAGGCCCAGATGTACGGCCTGGGCCGCCCCGAGTCCGAGGAGGCGGTGGGCGAGCACCTGGTGCTGAAGACCTACGCCCCGCAGGGCGGCGGGGTGCTGGCGGTGTTCGATCTGTTGACCCAGCTCGGGAGCGGGATGATGTCGGTGGAGCGCCCGGTGGGCCACAGGACCAGCGTCTGCACCCAGCCCCGGGCCGAGGGCGGCTGGGCCTGCCCGGGTGAGGCGGAGTGGCTCTACGCCGCCCCCAGGAGCCTGCGCGTCGGCGGTCAGGACGCCCAGTGCGTGTGGGCCCACCCCACCACCGGGGGGGCGGTGGTGTTCACGCTCCCGGCCCCCGGCGCCGCGCCCGAGGGGCGCAAGCTCGTGCTGAAGCTCCAGGCCGGCCTCAACGATGACGCGGTGACCGGCACCCCGGACGGCGCCCCGGTGTTCGTGGCGGTGGAGCAGGCGGGCAAGGATCTCGGCCGGCTCGAGGTGCCGAACCAGGTGGGCTGGCACCGCCTGGAGGTCCCGGTGGGCCCCGAGCAGGTCACCTTGCGCATCACCACCCCGCGCGACGGCCGTCGCCACCACTGCATCAACGCCCAGATCGTCGAGGAGGTCGCCAAGTGACGATGCGGCGCGCAGGCTGGCTTGCGGCGGGTCTCGTGGCCCTGTACCTGGTCCTCCAGCTGGCCGGCCTCAAGCAGGTGGGCCTCACCGACGACGACGACTTCTACATCCCGGCCGGCATCGAGTACGCCAAGTGGCTGGGCCGGGTGGTGCGCTTCGATCGCGGGGCCTTCACGCAGCAGGCGATCGAGGCCGCGTTCTCGCCCAACCACGAGCACCCGCCCCTGGCGAAGTACGTGTTCGGGGTCTGCCACTTCGCCTTCGGGGCCTGGCTCGGCCCCACCGACAGCGCCCGGGTCGGGACGGTGCTCTTCTCGACCCTCACCGCGGCCCTGTTGATGGTGCTCGCGTTGTTCCACCTGGGCCCGCGCCGGGGCCTGTTCGCGGGGGTGGTGGGGGTGCTGCTCCTGTTGGCCCTGCCGCGCTTCTACTTCCACAGCCACGCGGCCACGTTGGATGTGCCGGTGGCCGCGATGTACCTGCTGGCCGCCACGTGCGCCTTGCTCGCCGAGCGCCGGGGCTGGGCGGCGTGGGTGGCGGGGGTGACCTTCGGCCTCGCCTCCGCCACCAAGCTGAACGGGCCCTTCCTCATCGCGCCGTACCTGGTGTTCGCGCTCGTGGTGCGCCGGGGCACGGGCGGGCCGCGCGCGCGCGGGCTGGTCTCGCTGCCGAGGCTCCCCTTCGCGCTGTTCCCGATGGCGGTGGTGGGGCCGCTGGTCTTCTTGGCCCTGTGGCCGTGGATGTGGTTCGACCTGTTCCCGCGGGTCGGCCAGTACGTGGGCTTTCACCTCCACCACTACGGCATCTACTTCCTCTACTTCGGCACGATCTACGACAAGGATCCCTTCGCCCCCTGGCACGCGCCCTTCACCATGGCCGCGATCACCGTGCCGGTGGCCACCTCGCTGCTCGCCGCGTTCGGGCTGTGGCTCGGCCGCACCGCGATCTGGAGCCGCATCGCTCGGCCCACCGCCTACGGCGAGGGCTACCGCCGGGAGGGCGACCTCTTGCTCTACTCGGTCCTCAACGCCGCGGTGGCGATCCTCGTGGTGGCGCTCTCGGGCGGCCCCAAGTACGGCGGGGCCAAGCTCTTCATGCCCTTCTTCCCGTTCTGGTGCCTCCTCGCCGGCTACGGGGCGCTCAGGCTGTACGAAGCGGCGCAGGAGGCCTTGCCGCGCCCCTGGGCCCGGGTGGTCCCCATCACTGCAACCGCCCTTGCGGTGGTGGCCTCGGCCGGGCTCCAGCTCCGCTTCGGCGGCTACGCCCTGTCCGAGTACAACGCGCTGGCGGGTGGCCTCAGGGGCGCCACCGCCACCGGCTTCGAGCGCCAGTACTACGACATCGCGTTCCGCGATCTGGTGGCCTGGCTGAACGAGCACGCCCCGAAGAACGCCCGGGTGCACTTCCTGCCCAACAACTGGGAGTACGTGCGGACCTACAAGTGGTACCGCCAGGGCGGGGAGCTGCGGGACGACATCCAGGTGACCCAGGCGCCCGGTCAGGCCCAGCTGATCATCGTGACCCACGAGCGGCGCTTCGCCCGCTACGGGAACGACCTGCTCCAGCACCGCAAGTACGAGGTGCTCGAGGAGAAGGTCGTCGACAGCGTGCCGATCTGGAGCGTGCTGAAGGTGCGCTGAGCGTCACCCCGCAGGGGTCGTGGTCAGCACCTCGACCAGCGGCAGCTCGAGGGCGAGAGCACCTCGAAGATCACCTTCGGGTTGAGCAGGCTCTCCGGCCGGTGGGTGGCGTCCACCTCGGGCGGGCAGGCCAAGGGCTACGGCGTGAACACCACCTCGCTCTGCTCCGGGAACCCGTTCGGGTTCTGGGCGCTGCGGGCAGGCCCGGTACAGGTGGGTGAGCAGCCGAGGGCCTCGTAGCCCAGGGCGCCGGTGGCGTCCTCGATGCCGGCCGAGGCGCTGGTCTGGGTCGGCGCGGTGAAGGCGGTCTCGGTCGTGCCGTAGGCCAGGCGGATCACGCCGGTGCCCTCCTCGAGCGCGATCTGGAACGTGAAGCGCCGGTGCCGGTTGGTGGTGTGGTTGGCCACCCGCACGTCACGCCACTGGACGATCGCGACCCGAGCGGGGGCCGCGCCCTGGACGGTCCACGACACCTCGCTGCCGCCCTGGATGTTCGGGTCCACCAGGAGGTCCTCCCACCACGCCGCCATGAGCGCGTTGGGGGCGGAGGCGCTGGGGATGGCGGCGTTGGCCGCGCTCTGCTGCGCGGTCACCGGCGGGTCGAAGCTCAGGTAGCCGTTCGGGCTCACCGTCACGGTCGAGGTGGCGGGGGCGCCGAAGAAGCTGAACCCGAAGGGCAGGACGACCTGCGCCGCGCCGTCGTCGTTGGGGTTGTTGCCACCGCCGGTGAACGTGATGGGGGTGCCGTTGGCCAGCTCGGTGAAGGGGGCCGAGGCCAGCCCCGCCATCGCGTAGTAGCGGCAGGTGGCGGGGCAGCCGTCGCCGCCCACCGTGTTGCCGTCGTCGCACTCCTCGACTCCGGCCTGCAGGAACCCGTCGCCGCAGGTCGCCGCAACGCAGCTTGCGAGGCAGGCGTCGGTCTGGTCGGCGTTGCCGTCGTCGCACTCCTCGACCCCGGTCTGCACGAAGGCGTCGCCGCACGCCGCGGTGACACAGTTGATGCACGCGTCGTCGTTCGCCGCGTTCATGTCGTCGCAGAGCTCGTTCGGGTCCTGGACGCCGTCGCCGCAGGTGGCGGAGAGGCAGAACGCGTCGTAGGTGACGCTGACCGTGGCCCCCTGGGGGAGCGGGGCGGCGAAGGTCACCTGGTTGGTGGCCAGGCTGTAGGCCCAGTTCGCGTTGCCCTGGGCGTCCACCCGCGGCACCGCCGCGCCGTTCACCGTCACCACCAGGGTGGGGATCGCGGGCTGGGCGCTGAGGGTCACCGCGTCCTCTCCGAACAGGGCGGCCGAGACCCGGAGCAGGTTGCCGAGCATGTCGTCGCAGTACGACAGCAGGAGCCCGCCCGGGGTGCTGCCGACCAGCGCCGCGTAGCGGGTGCCGGCCTGAGCGGTGCCGTAGGGGCCGACGCACCCGCCGGGCGCGGGGCCCGCGATCGCCGCGAGGCGGAGCGCGCCGTTGCCGGTGGCGGAGCGCAGGGCGGCCAGGTAGTCGGGGATGGTGGTGCCGCCGAGCGAGGAGTCGTCCTCGTCGGTGAGCCACACCACCGCGAGGTCGGCGTCCGGCCGCAGGAAGCCGCTGTTGGCGGTGATCGACAGGGGCGGTGTCACCGCGGAGGCGGCGGCCCGGATGCCCTGCTCGGTCCCGCTGCCGGTGGTGCCCGGCTGCAGGCGCCCCGAGAGGTCATCGAGCAGGTCCGGAGTCGCCGGGGTGACGAAGGTGGGGGTGCCCTGCAGGCGCCCGGACTTGGCCGGGTCGGTCATGTCGGTGGTCACCACCCCGATCTGGAAGTCCACCCCGCGGTTGGCGAAGGCGGCCACGAAGTCAGGGATGGCCTGACCGAGCGCAGCCTGGGCTGCGGCCATGGAGCCGGAGTCGTCGACCACGAAGAGCACGTCCACCGGCGGGCGCGCCATGCTCACGGTGTCGGTGCGCGACGAGGTGGGTTGACCCACCGCGCTCACCGGGACCACCACCGCCGGCCCGTTGTTGGACACGATCCGGATCAGGGCGGAGTAGGTGCCGACCGCGGGCGGGGTGAACGTCAACTCGACCTGCATCGTCTCGAGGAACGAGAGGGTGTTGGGCAGCGGCCCCGGGTTGAGGCTGAACGCGGTGGTGGCGGAGGTGATCAGCTCCACCTGGGTCACCACGCCGGGCCCGGGGGCGGTGCGCCGGATGGTGATGCTCCGCGTCTCGGGCGAGGCGCAGCCCACCGCCACCCCGCCGAAGTCCACCGGGTAGGGCTCCACCGTCACCGGCGGCGTGGCGCCCTCACCCTGGATGTCGACCACGAGGTCGGTGCTCCCCGGGTTCAGGAAGGTCACCGCGATCGAGGCGGTGGCGGCCCCGCCGGTGGCGGGCGCGAAGGTCACGTCGAAGGTGAGGCTGGCGCCGGGGGCGATGGTCTGGGGCGCGGTGGGGAGCTGGACGCTGATGGGCGCCGCGGTGTTGTCGACGAAGGCGGCCACCACGCAGTCGGTGGGGCCGCGGTTGGCGAGGGCGACCGAGAGGCTGCGCCGATCCCCCAGGCTCACCGCGCCGAAGTCCACCGTGCCGGGCTCCGCCGTCACCTCGCAGGGCAACAGGTCGACCGCCTCGGCCTGCACCTGGACGTCCACGGTGGGGGTGTCGGGGTCGTTGCTCGTGATCCGCAAGGTACCTTGCGCCACCCCGAGGGCGGCGGGGGTGAAGGTCACCTGCACCGCGGTCGACGCCCCCGGGGCGAGGCTGAGGCTGGCCGAGCTGGTCACCGCGAAGGCGCCGCCGGCCACGAGGGCCGCGCCAAGCTGCGCCTCCTCCACCCCGGTGTTGGTGCAGATCACCGCGCCCACGAGGGCGCGGCCCAGGCCGGTGACGCCGAGGTCCAGGCTCGCCGGAGCGCAGTCCACGTTGGGGCCGCCGCCGCGGCCGGTGAGGGCCACCCGCTGCTCGACGACCTCGCTCCCGGGCCCGGCCACCACCACCGCGGTGCCGGTGAAGGCCTGGTTGGCGTCCGGGCAGAAGCTCGTCACGAAGTCGAGGGTCTCACCGGGGGCCGCGGAGCCGTCGTTGTTGATGAGCACCGAGAAGACCCCGCCCGGATCGTCGGCGATCGAGACGTTGATCAGGCTCTCGGTCGCATTCCCCTGGTTCTCGCACGCGAAGGGCAGGTCGACGCAGTTCCCCGGGTTCGCCACCCCGAGGTCGAGGCTGGTGGGGCACACCAGCCCGCTGAGTACGCCCTCCGCCACCAGCCCGATCGAGGCGGGGCAGGCGCCCTGGCACGAGTCGAGGGCGAGGGTCGCGACGTAGCGCTGGGCGGCCTCGGGGCTGAAGGCGAAGGTCAACGTAGCCTGCGTCCCCGCCTCCAGGGTGACCGCGTTCCCATCCAGGGGGACGTCGAAGCTGAGGGTGAAGGTCGCCGCGTCGGGCCCCGAGAGCGCACCGAAGGCGACCTTGACCGCGTGATCCTGCGGGTTGGTGACCACCACGGTGCGCTCGAGGCTGGTGCCGATCACCACCTTGCCGAAGTCCACCTGGGTGGTGCTGAGGGTGATCTCCCCCACCGTGATCCCACCCCCGTCGGTCTCGACCCCGGCGTCGGTGCCGTCTGGGACCCCGCTGTCGCCGAGCGGCGTGGCGGTCTCACCGCCGCACGCGGCGAGGGTGGCGGCGATGGAGAGGGTGGTGATCCAGGGGAGGACGCGGCGCCTCATGGCCGCGGAGCATGGAACGACCCGGCGGCCCGCGCAATCAGGCCCCGGGCTCCCGGGCCCGTGAGTCTCGCCCGACCGCTCGGGCAACCGCCTGATTCAACGCCGCTTTCGTTCGCCAGGGAGGTGCGCAGAGCGCCCTCCCCGTGCGGAGCACCTCGTTGTTGGGCATCCTGCCGCCATGAGGTCCTGGTTGCTCGGACTCACCCTCGTCGTTGGCGCCTGCGCCTCGGCCCCGTCGGCCCCACCTGCGTCCGGACCACCCGCTCCCGTGGCCGCACCGCCAGGGCTGAGCCCCGAGACCGCCGTCCAGGTCTGCGGGCCGCGGGCCTCATACGAGTATGTCGCGACGGCGCCGACGTGCGCCGACGGGACCAATCCGTTCGACGGGGACGTCGAGATCGCCCGCGCCGCGCGGATCCGCACGGTCACCAGCGACAAGGGCATCACCGTGGACGTCTATCGCGTGCCCTGTCCGGAGGGGCCGCTCGCCCTCCACATCGACATGTACGAGTGCACGCCAGACGATCCGGCGTACGAACAGATGAAGCGGCCTGCGACCGCGCCCAGCATCACCGATCATCCCATCTGGCGTGCCTACGTCGAGCAGGGTCTGGCGCCGCTGGAGGCGCTCTGCGACACCGAAGATCCGATCAACTTGATGGTCTGCGTCCTCGCGCTGACGTCCGGCAGCTACCTCGCCGAGCAGCACCGGCGCTCGGCCGACGTGCTGCGAGAGTTCTGCGATCAGCTCCGGACCCACGCGGGCTCCGATCCGCGCGAGGAGGTCATCGCCTTCGTCGCCGGGATGACCTCGCAGCGCCTGCGCCAGCTGGGCAAGGGTTGGACCCTGTCTGACTGGCAGGCCGCGATGCGGTTGTGGGGGGAAGCTTGCCGGCTCGAGGAGGGGCGCGCCGACCGGCTCATCGAGCGCCTCCAGCGCTAGCTAGCCGCGAGGGCGGTCTCGGATCGCGTCGAGGCCTGAGGTGCAGGTCAGCTTGCCCAAACGGCGTGGCAGGAAGCGGGGGGCCCGCCACGGCGGAGGGCCATCGGGTCAGTCGTCGTCCTCGTCGTCGCGGCTGAAGGGGATGGTGACGATGCGCTTACACCGGCGGCACTTCAGCTCGACGCCGCCCTCGACCAGCTTCGCGAGGAGGCTGCCGCAGCAGCAGCGGACGTCTTGCCTCCCCGTGTCCGGATCGCCCTCTGAGACCTTGGCCGTGCAGGCCTGGGACTCGGGGACGGTTGTGCTGGTGGGGTTCACGTAGGTCACGGTCCAGGCTCCCTGCTTGTGACTCTGATAATCATTTGCAGCACGGTCTCGTCAAGTGGTTCGGCCGCACCTGTCATGGATCGGCTCAGTCGCACTGCCCCGCACCCTCCCGGGTGACCTGGGGCCGGAGGAGGTCCACGTGGGCGAGCCACGCGGCCTTGATGTCGGCGGGGACGCCGTGGGCGTCGATCGCCTCCTCCAGGATCTTCCGGCGCCGGTCGAACTGCCCGCCCATGATCGGGTGGGGCGCGTGGGCGGTGCGGATGGAGCGGCCCTCATAGGGGATGTCCGCCCCGAGGAAGCGCGCGGTGAACTGGAACTCCCGGCGCTCGAGCTGCACCGGGTCCACGTCGCGGAAGAAGAAGCCGATCATCATGTCCTGCACCATCGCCTGCACGAAGTCGTGGATGATGGGGCGGAGGGCATCGGCGCCTCCGAGGCGCGCGTACAGGGACGGCTCGCCCGACTCTACTGGCCTGCTCACGCTTCCTCTACAGTACCACGCCATGATCCGGCAGGGAGCCAAGGAAGACCTTCAGACGTTGGTGGAGGGCAACCTGCAGATGGCCCAGGAGACCGAGGGGCTCGCCCTGGATCGCGAGACGGTGACCCGAGGGGTCGCGGCGGTGCTCGAGGGCGAGGCCCCCGGGCGGTACTTCGTGTTCGAAGTCGAAGGCCGGGTCCAGGGGCAGCTGATGGTCACGTTCGAGTGGAGCGACTGGCGGGCCCGCCAGGTGTGGTGGATCCAGTCGGTCTACGTGTGGCCCGAGGCCCGCCGCGGCGGGGTCTACCGGCAGCTCTACCAGGCGGTGCAGGCCGCGGCCCGGGCCGACGGGGCGGGCGGGATCCGCCTGTACGTGGACGAGCGCAACACCCGGGCCCAGGAGGTCTACGCGCGCCTCGGGATGAACGGCGAGCACTACCGCGTGTTCGAGGCGATGTTCGAGGAGCCTGCCAGCTAGCCGCGCTTGATCAGCCGCGCGGCGAAGAAGCCGTCGGGGGCGCCCTCCTGGTGGGGCCCGGTGCGCAAGATCTCCTGCACCTCGAAGCTGCCCTCGAGGGCCGCGAGCTGCGCCTCGCCCTCGGCCCGGGTCACCGTACACACCGAGTAGACCAGGGTCCCGCCGGGGCGCAGGCGCGCCGCGCCCTGGGCCAGCACCTCGGCCTGGGTCACGGTGAGCTCGGCCACGTCCTTGTCGCTGAGGCGCCAGCGGATCTCGGGGTGGCGCCGCAGGGTGCCGAGGCCAGAGCAGGGGGCGTCCACAAGCACCCGATCGAAGGTGGGCTCGGCCGGCGGGAGGGCCTCGCTCGTCTGCACCGAGGTCAGGCCCAGCCGCCGGGCCGCCTGCGCGACCCGGGCGAGCCGGGCGGGGAGGCGGTCGTGGGCCACCACCTCGCCCTGGTCCTGCATCAGCTCCGCCGCGTGGGTGGTCTTGCCCCCGGGCGCCGCGCAGAGGTCCAGGATCCGCTCCCCCGGCTGGGGATCCAGGAGCGCAACCACCTGCATGGACGCCTCGTCCTGGGGGGTAGCGCGGCCCTCCTTCACCGCGGCCAGCTCCGCCGGCAGGGCGCCGCCCGCGTGGGGCAGGCGCACCGCCCAGGGGAGGGCGCCGGCGGTCCCGCCGACCTCGGCCTGCAACTCCGCTTGCGTCGTCCGCAGGAGGTTGGCCCGCAGGGTGAGGGGCCCGGGCTCCAGGCTCGCCTGGGCGAAGGCGAGCGCCTCCGCCTCGCCGAGATCGGCCATGAGCCGGTGCGCGAGGCCCCGCGGGAGCGACCCGACGTCGGCCAGGTGCTGCTCGGGATCCTCGTCGCGCGGCGCGGGGGGCGGGATCACCGGGGCCTGCGCGAGGCGCCGGAGCACCGCGTTCACGAAGGAGGCGCCGCGGCCCGCCCGCCGCTTCTTGGCCAGCTCCACCGCGGTGCTCACCGCGGCGTGGGGCGGGATCCGATCCAGGTAGAGGATCTGGTAGGCGCCGAGCCGCAAGACGTCGAGGAGCTTGGGATCGATGTCCTTGATCCGCCGGCCGGAGGCGGCGGCGATCGCTTGATCCAACAGGCCCCGGCGCCGGAGGACCCCGTAGACCAGCTCGGTGGCCAGCCCGCGGTCCGCCGGGCCCATCCCGCGGTTCTGTCCGAACGCGACGCGGAGCGCGCTCGAGGCGAAGGCGTTCTCCTTCGAGACGCGAAAAAGTACCGACAAGGCCAGGCTACGCGCGTCGTGGCTCACGCCCAGGTCCCTTCCGTTGCTGTCGGCGGTGTGAATGATCACACCCCTTGAAATGTAGGTTGCGTTCGTATCCGTCATTCATCGGGATGCGTCGCCTGACGGGTTGTCGCGTGACACGCGGGGGACGAAGGTGTCGAGCGTGTTGAGCCCTGCCGCGGAGGAAAGCAACAGCGCGATTCGCGTCGCGACGCCCAGGCCGTCCACCCCTCCTGCTGCCGGCGCCGCGCACGCGGGGGACATCCTGGCCATGGTGCGGGCGGCCCTGGACGGGGTGAACCGGGCCCTGCGCACCGCGCCCGAGGTCCGGGCCAACCGCCTGATGGCCCGCGTCCCGGTGGACATGGAGGACGTGCTCCTGGAGCTCGAGCCGATGCAGTTCGAGACCTCGATCTCCGAGCTCGCGTCCCGGCTCGGCGTCTCCCCCGCCCAGCTCCGGTCCACCGCCCTGCGCCTGCAGCGGCTCGCCCTGGTCAAGGTCTCCCCCGAGGGCGTCTCCCTCACCGGCACCGGCCGCCAGAAGCTGGCCCGGCTCGAGATGGCCCGGGCCGCGGTGGTCCGGCGGGTGGCGGGCGACATCGAGAACCTGCCGGTCGACGACGCCCGCCTCGTGCTGCGCTTCCTCACCCGCCTGCTCGAGCGCTCCGAGGACGTGGTGGACCACCACCTCGGCGTTCGGTAGAAGCGGGGCATGCCCCTGGCCCCCCGCGTCCAGATCGGCCCCTCCATCCTCTCCGCGGACTTCGGTCGCCTCGCCGAGGAGATCCGCGCGGTCGAGGCAGCCGGCGCCGACTTCATCCACGTGGACGTCATGGACGGCCGCTACGTCCCCAACATCACCATCGGCCCCCTCGTGGTGCAGGCGATCCGCCCGGTCACGAAGCTCCGGCTGGACGTCCACCTGATGATCGTGGAGCCCGAGCGCTACATCGACGCCTTCGCCGACGCCGGCGCCGACGTCATCTTGGTGCACGAGGAGGCCTCCACCCACCTCCACCGCACCCTCCAGCAGATCAAGGCCCGCGGGGTGAGGGCGGGCGTGGCCCTCAACCCCCACACCCCCGAGGCGGTGCTGGACTACGTCCTGGGCGACCTCGACCAGATCCTCGTGATGAGCGTGAACCCGGGCTTCGGCGGCCAGTCCTTCATCCCCACCGCCCCCCGCAAGATCGCCGCGCTGAGAAAAAAGCTGGTCGAAGCGGGCCGCGCGTACGAAGAAGTTGACATCGAGGTCGATGGAGGCATAAACGCCCAGTCCGCAGCGGCGGTAGCCGAGGCGGGCGCGAACCTCCTGGTGGCGGGTTCGGCGGTGTTTGGGAAGCCAGACTACCGACGAGCGATAGACGACATCAGGCGGGCCGCGGAAGAGGCCATCGGGGTGTAGCTCAGTTTGGCTAGAGCGCTTGGTTCGGGATCAAGAGGTCGAAGGTTCAAATCCTTTCACCCCGACACGTAGGAGGGCCCGGGATTCGCAAGGATCCCGGGCCTTTCTGTTTTCTGGGCCGCGGTCTTCCCGAACCCCCAGCCTACGGCTGCAGATCGATCGACAGCGTCTGGGTCTCGAGCTCCTCGACCCCATCGATCGCGTCCCGCACCCGCCGGGCCAGGGTGGCCGGGGTGAAGGGCTTGCTCAGCAGGCGATGACCGAAACGCAGGCTGTCCTGCAACAGCAGCAGGTCGTCGGTGTACGCGCTCATCAGGAGCACCGGGAGCTCCGGGTAGCGGCGGCGGGCCTCCTCTGCGAGCTCGGTGCCGCGCAGGTTGGGCATCATCACGTCGCTCAGGATCAGGTTGAAGTGTCCGTCCGTCGCCTGGAGCACCTCGAGGGCGACCTTGCCGTCCTCGGCCTCGGTGACCTCGTAGCCGCGGCCGCGGAGGACCCGGGCGGCGAGGGCGCGGACGAGGGGCTCGTCCTCCACCAGGAGCAGGCGCTCGCCCGGGCGGGCCCGGGTGGACTTGCGGGGCCCGGTGCCGGAGCGCGGCATGGCGTGGCCCGGGAGGGCGCTGGCGACGTTGTGGGCGGGGAGGCAGACGGTGAAGCAGGTGCCCTTGCCGGGCTCGCTCTCCGCCACCACCGTGCCGCCGGCGCGGCCTACCACCGCGTAGACCATCGGCAGGCCGAGGCCGGTGCCCTGGCCCCGGGGCTTGGTGGTGAAGAAGGGCTCGAAGATGTGCTGGAGGACCTCGGGGCTCATGCCCTCGCCGTCGTCCTGCACCTCGAGGCAGACCCCCTCGGTGTGGATCTCTGCCGTCTCGGGGCCGGCGGCCACGAGGGAGCGGCGGGCGCGCAAGGTGACCTGCCCGCCGCGGGGCATGGCGTCCCTCGCGTTCATGACGAGGTTCACCAGGACCTGCTCGAGCTGGGTGGGGTCGATCCACACCAGCGGGAGGTCCTCGTCGATGTCGAGCACGAGGCGGACGGTGTCCCCGAGGGTCCGGCTGAGGATGGTCTCGAGGCTCTTGATGACCGCGCTGACCTCGACCGCCTTGGGGGACCAGGCCTGGCGCCGCCCGAAGGCGAGCAGCTGCCGGGTGAGCTCTGCCGCGCGCTCGGCGCTCGTGGTGATGAGCAAGGCGTCCTGCCGTTCGGGGGACGACTCTGGCAGGCTGTCGAGGAGCATCGCGCTCGCCCCGTGGATGACGGTGAGGATGTTGTTGAAGTCGTGCGCGATGCCCCCCGCGAGCTGGCCGAGCGCCTCCATCTTCTGGGCGTGGTGGAGCTGGGCCTCGGTCTCTTGCAGGTGATGTTGCGTCTCCTCGCGCTGGAACGCGATGCCGGCGAGGTACGCGGCGGTCGAGGAGAGCTCCAGGGCCACGCTGGAGGGGTGGCCGGGGTTGCTCCGGTACACCGCGAGGGTGCCCGCGGGCTGCCCGTTGTGGGCGAAGAACGGGGTCGACCAGCACGAGGCGAGGTCATATTGCCGGGCCAGCTCGATGTAGGGCGCCCACTTCGGGTCGCGGCTCAGGTCGGCCGAGACCACCTGGCTCCCGAAGTACAGCGCGGTGCCGCAGGTGCCGGCCTCGGGGCCGATCTCCAGGCCCTCCAGGGCCTGCATGTAGCCGCGGTCGATGGTGGGCGCGGCGCCGAAGCGCACCGTTCGCGTCTCGTGATCGAGGAGGAGGATGGTGGCCTTGGCGTCCGCCAGCTGCGACTCCACGAGCCGGCAGACGTCGTCGAGCACCTCGGGGAGCGGCGCGCCCTTCGCCACCCGCTCGAGGAGCTGGCGCTGGGCCTCCTTGCGCATCCGGGAGCGGCGGGCCTCGGTGATGTCGAGCGCCATGCCATGGAACACGAGCGTCCCGTCGGGGCTGGGGGCCTCCGGGGTGCTGGTGACGCTCAGCCAGCGCTCCCGCCCCGCGGCCCCGATCACGCGGAACTCGGCCGCGAAGGACCCACCCTCGGTGGTGGTCTCGGCCCGAGCGTTCAGGAGGTGGTCGCGATCCTCGGGGTGGATGTGGTCCCAGATGCGGCGTGGGTCCCGCATCGCGTCTTCGGTGGAGATCCCGAGCCAGTCGGAGATGCGCGCGCTCAGGAACCGAAAGCCATCCTGCCCATCGGGTGAGAGTTGGTAGGTGAACACCACCCCGGGCAGGCTATCGGCGAGGTGTCCCAGCTCTGGGTCACCACCGCCCGGTGGCGAGTGTGTGCCCATGCATAAGTGATACGCCGCCTCCCGCGGCCGTGTCGACGGGGCGAGGCTACATGGCCTCGAAAAGGCGCAGCGGACGGAACACGCGCGCGGCCCACGCGTCCTCGCGGTGGGGCGCAGCGGGTGCGTGCCAGTGCCAGAGATCGCGCGACCAGCGGTAACCGCGCTCGGCCAACAGATCGGCCATGGAGCGGGTCACATCGTAGTTGTCGCCCGCACCCGGGCCGCCACCGGAGTCCAGGTAGAACTTCGGTCGACGCATCCGGGGCAGCGCCCCGTAGCGGTCCAGCATGGTCTCGTTGGCCATCCCCTCGCCCCGCTTCCCCCACCCGAGGGTTGGGGACATCGCGCCGACGAAGTCGAAGGCGTTGGGGTAGCGGGCCGCGATGTGCATCGACACGAGGCCGCCGAGGGACGAGCCCATGACGCCCACCTTGCGCGGGGCCCCGTAGGTCTGCTCCACGTGTGGGCGCACCACCGTCTGGAGGAAGTCGGCGTAGGCATTCGCGCGACCTCCGACCACCTCGCCGTTCGCCTTGTCCTCGGTGTGGGTGTACTCGGCGAAGCGGCCCAGGCCCGCGTTGTCGATGCCGATGATCAGGGTACGTGGGCCGGCGCTCTCGTGCACCCGCCAGCCCCCGAACATCGCGTCGGGCTCGAACAGGTTCTGGCCGTCCTGCATGTAGAGGTGGTGGGTCGGGGGCTCCTTCGGGACCCACACCCGCACCGTCCTCGGGGGGAGGCCACAGCCCTCCATCAGCCGGAACCGCTCCAGGTGGGCCCCCTGGGGCCGGATCAGGCTGTACTCGCCCTGGGCGTCATGCCCATAGGCGCGGGCCCACGGATCGCTCTGCCAGCGGCCCTGGGCGTCGACCAGCTTGTACGCGCCGGTGAGCTCGCCCTCGATCTCGAGCACCTGCAGCGCACCGTGCCGGGTCATCGCTCGCGGTCGCCAGTGGTCGAAGGTGCCGGCCACCGCCAGGGGCATGCCGGGCTCGGCCAGGAAGGTCGTCTTGCCGTCCGCCACGATGGGCAGGCCGCCGTTCATGTGGATGCGGCGCAGGCCCTCCACCGGGTCGAGCGCCCCCGCGAGCACCGCCTCCAGGGTGGCCCGGTCGGCTCGGGCGGCGGTCCGCGGGTCTGCGAAGGCGGGGGGCGGCCCGAGCGGCACCGCGGCCGCCTCGGCCGGCGCGGCGGGGCGCGGGGCCTCCTCGGCCGGCGCGACCCCCTCGACTCGTCCCGACCTCCCGACCCTCGGCATGGTGCGGTTATCGGCCAGGTGGGCCTCGGGTTGCCAGCCCGATCATCGGTTCATCGGCTGAAGGCCGGGCTGCCCCCGGGCTCGTGGTGGTAGAGCACGAACACCGCCGACCAGACGTTGTCGGCGCCGGTGCCCTGCAGCCCGTAGCGGACCTTGAGCTTGGCGTAGTCCCCCTCCAGGGTCCGGACCGCGTAGACCTGGTCGAGGGCCGCGTCCTCGAACACCCCCGCGAAGGTCTGGTAGGTGAGCGGGAGCGAGGGCGCGTAGCCGTCGGTCGGGGCCTGCAGGAAGGCTTGCAGACTCGGGGCGTCCACCGCCCGGATGCCGGGGGCGATCAGGCGGACGGTGCGGGTGGGCGCGAAGGGCCCGTTGGCGTCCCCGAGCAGGAGGTCGGCGTCGGGGGAGTCGCTCTTCACCGGCTGCCCGGATGACATGTCCAGCCCGGCGAACCACAGGGGCTGCTCCTCGGTGCCGAGCAACAGGGCGCCCGGGTAGAGGGCCAGCGCCCCGAGCTGGGCGGGCGCCGCGCCCACGTCCAGCGGCCGGCCCCATGCCCACGCAGGGTCGGCGCTCAGCCCCGCCGCGTCCTCGAAGTCCCAGGTGAAGCCGAGCCCGGTGATCGGTGGGTCCTCGCCCTCGGTGACGCCCGCGAACGGGTAGGTGCCGGCGGCCACCGCGAAGGTCCCGACCGGCTGCACGAAGCGATCGGTGCCGACCTCGGGCTGCTGCGGCCGGGCCCCTATGTAGTGGCCCGCGGGCACCTCGACCGAGAAGCTGCCCGCGGTGTCCACCCGCGCGTACCGCGCGACCGGGGCGAGGTGGGCGAGGATCATGGGCTCCACGTCGGTGGTGCGGCCGGCGGTCACCGTGACCTCGTCGACGGTGTGCGGCGCCCACGCGGACGGCGCGACCTGCAAGAGGACCTGCACGCCCTCGGGGAGCGTCCCCGTCGACGCGACCACCCGGCCTTCGACCCGTCCGGACCCCGGGGTCGGGCCGATGCGCGCCTCGAGCGCGTGGACCCCCGCCGGGACGCCGTCGATCCGGTACGCGCCCGTCGCGTCGGTGGTGCCGCGGCGGCCGGCGATCAGGAGCTCCACCCCGGCGTGGCTGGCCTCGCCGGCCAGGGAGACCGTGCCCGCCACCGCTCCGGTGGTCGCGGTGGTGGTGCCGCTGTCAACCTGGCCTGCGTCGGGCGTCGACCCCGCTACGCAGGTCCCCCCGCGGCACTCCAAAGGTCCGTTGCAGGTGCCGTCGCCGAGGCACGCGCCGCCCGGAGTCCCGGGGGCGGGGGTGGCGTCGCCGCAGGCCCATGCGGTGAGGGCGAGGATCAGGAGGGCGGCGGAGCGCATGGCCTGAGATCTACTCCGGATCGTGGGTGACGGCTTCGATGTTGTACCCATCCGGATCCAGCACGAAGGCTCCGTAATAGTTGGGGTGGTAGTGGGTCCGGAGTCCGGGTGCGCCGTGGTCGACACCTCCAGCGGCCAGGGCGGCGGCGTGAAACGCATCCACCGCGGCCCGACTC
>JACKEN010000024.1 GCA_020632995.1 Deltaproteobacteria bacterium
GGGTCGTCGTCGGGGACCGCGAGGCTGGAAGGATCACCGGTCTGGGCCGCGCCAGGAACGCTCACCAGGCACAGGAGCGCAAGGAGCGCGCAGGTACCCAGGGCAGGCCACGGCCCGCTGGCGGCGCGACGGCGAAGCCTCGTCATCCTCGTGGATCCAGGTAGCAGAGGCCGGACAGGCCAGCAACTTCACGACCCGGGGGGCTGGACCGCAGCGGTGCACAACAAGGCAGCGCCGGGCAGGCAGACCACAAGGTCCGCCATCGCCGCACAGCGCACCCGGATCGCCGGGTTCGGGCACTCACTGCTCGTGGCGGAGGGCGGCGCGGTAGGCGCGCACCGCCTGGGTCTGGTTGTCCTCGTCGAGGAAGGTCTCGAGCTGCCGCAGGTCGAGGTCCGGCAACAGGGGGCTCCGCTCGACCGCCTCGAACGCCTCGCCCCGGAGCACGTGGACCTCGATGCGGCCCTTCCGCCAGAACCACACCTCGCCGACGCCGAGCTTCGCGTAGATGTCGAGCTTGTCGAGCCCGCCGTGCGTCCACGCGACCTCGATGGCGAGGTCGGGCACCTCGCCCGGAGGCCCGAGGGTGTAGCACTCGTCGGGCTCCGCGCCGCGCTCGACCGCCGGGTTCTTGAGCGTCCACGACCCGAAGCCGTTGAGGTCGAGCCCGCGCTCCTCGGCATAGGCTTCCACCAGCCGCGCGATGAGCGTCTTGAGGGTTTCATGACTTCGGGACGGCGACATGAGCTCGAGGACCCCCTCCGCGTAGCTGATGCGCGGCACCGAGGCCTCGCCCCGGGCGAGCAGCACCAGCTCGTAGTCCTTGTAGGAGACCCCACGCATGAACACGCGCTGGTCCGCCTCGACGGAGGGGCTCACCTCGACACGCGGCGCGGAGACCATGCGCGGAGTGTACGCCGCGGGTCGCGGGCCGGCCAAGCTCGGGTCAGGCCGAAGCCGCGGGCTGGAACGCCTCGGTACCCACCAGGTCGGCGAACCTCGTGCGGGTCAGCCAGACCACGAGGTCCGCCATCGGGCCCCATCGGCGCACCGCGGCCACCCGCGCCGCCTCGGTGGAGCGGAGCTCACCCACCGCGCGCGGCTCCAGGCGGTCCATCGCGGCCAGGGCCGCGGCCAGGTCCCCGGCGCAGGCCAGCCCGAAGCGGTCCGCGGCGCGCAGGAGCACCGCGCGCCACCGGGCGAGATCCACCTCGGTGGTCTGGCGCAGCTGCGGGGCCAGCTCGGCCAGCCGGGCCCGGGCCTCGGGGCTCAGGCGCTCCGCCATCGGGCCCTCGCCGTGCTCCGCCGCGTCGGCCAGGCCAGCCAGGTACTCGCCCCGGGCCAGGGCCGGGACCCACTCCGAGAGCAGGAAGCCGGCGTCGGCGAGGAACGCGGCCCGCGCCACGAGGAAGCGCACCTCCTCGGGGCTGGCCTCCTCCAGGAGGGCCTCACCCACCGCGAGGGTCGGCACCTCGCCCGGCTCCAGCACCACCTGGGCCCCGCCCTCGGTGTCGACGTACACCGAGAACGCGCCCGGCAAGGCGGCTTGCACCTCGGCCCACACCGGGGCCAGGCGCGGATCCTCGTCCGCCGGCCGCACCTCGACCGGGCGCTCGAACCCTGGCGGGAGCTCCGCGCTCAGCGCGCGCCCGCCCAGCTGCAAGGCCTCCGTCAGCGGGGCGTCGTCCGCCACCAGCCAGCCCCGGGCCTCAGGGCTCAGGGGGGCGACCAGCCGGGGTAGCCGGGTGCCCGGGGCCCGGCCGGACTCGAGCCACGCCCGCACCGCGCAGGGGCCACACACCTCCGCTGCGCCCTCGACCGCCTGGGCCAGCGCCCGCACCACGTCGGCCCGGGCGGGATCCTGAGCGAGCAGCTGGCGGTAGACCTCCGCCGCCGCCCCGCCCTCACCCCGGGCCACCCGCGCCTCGGCCAGGGCCTCGGCCAGGCGCCGCTCCCGCGGGGCATCGCCACCACCGCGCCAGGGCCGCCACCTCGGCGTCGCCCGGACCCCCGCCGCCCAGCACCTGCCGGGCCGCGTCCGCACCGCGGCTGCACCAGGCCGCTCCGTTGCCCCGACCGCGGGATCGCCTCCACCACCCGAGGCGCCCAGGCCGCTCGACCCTCGGGGTGCAGCCTCGCGCCGGCCACGAGCACGCCCCAGGCCTCCTCGGAGCGCCCCTCGGCCAGGAGCGCGCTGCCCATGCGCTGCGCTCCGCCTCCGGTGAGTCAGGCAGGGCCTCGACCCCGCCGGCGAGGGTCAGGGGCGGAGCCAGGCCGGCCCGTCTCCGCGCCACCGGTAAAGCGCACCAGCTGCGCCGCGAGGATCGTCCTGCCGCGCGGGCAGGGGCCTCAGGAGCCCTCGAGGGCGGTGGCCGCGGCGCCCTGACCCCGGAGCCCGTGGGCCTCGGTCAGGTCAGGGCCGGGTCAACTGGTCCGCCGCCGCGGGGGCAGGTCCGCCGCCTCCTCCTCGAGCGCCTCGACCCACGGCTCCACCAGGCCCTCGCCCACGCCTCGGACCAGGGCCTCAGGCCTGGCGGCGCAGCGCGCCCTCGAGTTGGCCCAGCGGCCAGGGCCTCGTCGCCCGGCTCCAGCGCCCCCGCGGCGTCACCCGCCCAAGCGCAGCGCAGGCCGGCCTCCGCCACCTCGGCCAGGGTCCGGGCGTCGAGCACAGGGTCCAGGCTGCGCGCCCACGCCTCCAGGTGCTGGGGCGTCGGCGCCATCCGGGCCCGCCGGGCCAGGGCCTCCGGGTTCTCGGGGTCCCGGGCGCGCGCCGCGCGTAGGCGGCCAGGCCGCGTCGCGCTCGCCGAGCGCCTCCGCCACCTGGGCGGTCAGCAGCTCCAGCCGGGGCACCGCCCAGCCGGGGCCACCCAGCTCGAAGAGCCGGGCCGCGGTGGCGTCCGCGGCGGCCCAGTCCTCGCGCTCGACCTGCACCTCGAGGCGCAAGCCGTGGGCCTCCACGAGGCCCGGATCCAGCCGCACCGCCCGCCCAAGCGCGTCCTCGGCCGGACCAGGGCCTCGGGCTCGTGGGCCTCCTAGTGCAGGCGACCGACCTCCAGGAGCGCTCGCGCCCGCGCCACCCGGCTCTGGGCAAGCGAGGCGTGGCGCTCCTCGAGGTCCGCGAGCTCCGACCAGCGCCCGGAGCGGTCCAGCATCGAGCGCTGGGCCCGGTAGGCCTGCTCGTCCTCGACCTCCTCCGGCGCCGCGCCCTCGAGCGCCTCCTCGGTGGGGCGTCGAGACGTCGGCGTCGGACCGCAGGCCCTCCGCCTCCCAGTGCCGGCCGAGGGGCTCCTCGAGCACCCGGGCCCGGGCGCGAACGAGCCGCGCCTTCACCGCAGGGTCCTCCGCCCCGCCCACCGCGGCGGCCAACAGGACCTCCACCTTCTCCGCGCTCAGCCCTCGCGGGCCCGGGTCACGATCAGGTCCAGCGCCGCCGGGTCGGGATCCAGCTCCAGGAGCCGCGCCCACCCGAGCTCCGCGTCCGCCGCCGCGGCGCGAGGCCCGCGCCTGCGCCCTCAGGAAGCTGGCCGCCGCCACCCGCCGCCCTGCGCGAGCGCCGCCTCGGCGCCCGCTCGGGCGTGGGCCTCGGCCCGCCGCGCGTCCCCGAGGGACTCCGCGATGTGGAGCGCCGCCCGCCGCAGCCCCAGATCGCCAGGCGCCTTGCGGCACCGAGGCCTCCACCGCCGCCGCCGCGCCGCCTCGGTCCTCGAAGCGCCTCGAGGCGCACGTGCCGGCCCGGGCGAAGCCGCCGCGGCCCGGGGCCCTCGCGGACCCCGCCACCCGCACCCAGAGCCGGGCCAGCGACGCGGGATCACCCCGCGCCTGGTAGTGCCGGTCCAGCGCCTCGGCGAGCGGGGTCACCGGGAGCCCGTGCTCGAGCGAGAGCTCCACCGCCTTCCTCCAGGCACACCGCGGCCCCGCCGGCCCCGGTGCCCAGGCTCCGGGCCCGCGCCACCAGGGCGGCCCGGCGGGCCTCGGGATCGGGCTCCACCGTGGCGAGCCGCGCCAGGGCGTCCTGCTCGGTGTCCGCCTCACCCAGCCCGCGGGCGAGCCGCGCCAGGGCCAGCAACACCTCCGGCCGCGGGTCGCTCGCCGCCGCCTCCTCGAGGAGCTCGAACGCCTCCCGCGGCCGCGACAGCTGCACCTCCAACAGGCGCGCCCGCGACAACAGCACGGTGCGCCGGGCCTCGCCGGTGAGGTTCTCGGCCTCGAGCCGACGTGCAAGCAGGCTTGCGAGCGGCCCCCACCTCTCGGCCGCGTAGAGCAGGTCCTCGAGCCGCGCGGCCTCCGCCGCGTTGGAGGGGTCCGCCTCGTACGCGGCCACGAGCGGGCCGTAGGCCGCGTCGGGGCGCCCGATCGCCTCCCAGATCCCCGCCGCGTGCCGCAGGCGCGCCGCGCGCTCCGACGGCACGAGCACCCGGGCCGCCCGCCGCACCTCGAGCTCGGCCAGGGCGGGCGAGGGCCCCGCGGCCTCCACCGCCGCGTCCACGTCGGCCTCCGGGACCGCCTCGGGGGCGAGCTGGTGGGCCTGCACCAGCGCGTCCACCGCCTGGTGGAGCTGGCCCGCCGCGCGCTGCGCCGCGCTGAGCAGCACCAGCACCTGGGCCCGGTCCTCGTCCGCCTCCGCCGTCTCCAACAGGGCCGCGGCCCGGCCGAGGGCCTCGACCGCGTCCTCCGCCGCCCCGCGATCCAACAGGAGCGCCCCGAGGGCGCGCTCCGCCTCGGCCCGGTCGGCCGGGTCCACCTCGTCCGCGTCTCGGATCGCCTCGACCACCCCGCGCAGGGTGAACTCCGCCGCGTCGAGGTCCCCCGACTCCCGCTCCGCCCCCGCCAACAGCAGGAGCACCCGCCACTGGGCGAGGCCCGCGGGCAGGGACTGGGCGTAGAGCCGCAGGGCCGCCATCCGGATCGCCGGCGTATCGATGCGCTCGGCCAGGCTGGCGAGGTCCAAGAGCGGCGCGTCGAAGAGGGTCCGCTCGACCAGCTGCCCGCCCGCCGCGGGCAGGGGCGCGATCTCGTCCGGGATGGGGGTGCCGGGGGCGCTGAGCCAGCCCTCCACCATCCCGAGGGCCGAGGTCAGGGCCCGGCGGGCCCCCGCCGGGTCGTCCAGGCGCTCCACCCGGATCCGGGCCGCCGCGAGCAGGGTCCTGAGGCCCTCGCCCGGCGCCAGGTCCTCCGCCACCCGCTGCAGGAAGCTCGCGAGCGCCTCGAAGCGCCGGTGCCGGGCCAGGAGGTTCCGCAAGCGCTCTTGCAGGAGCGCGGAGCCGGTGTGGTGCTCGATCTCCGCCCGCAGCACGTCCGCCGCCTCGTCCACCCGGCCGAGGGCCTCCAGGACGTCGGCCCGGGCCCGCTGCAGGGCGCCGCGCTCGGGGTCGTCGGGCCCCAGCGTGGCCGAGACCTCCTCCGCCAGGGCCAGGGCCTCGTCGTGGACCCCGGCCCGCGCCAGGGCCTCGACCGCCGCCCGACCCGAGGTGGGGGCGGGATCCGCGCGGTAGGCCTCCACGTAGAGTCGGGCCGCCTTGACCCGGTCCTCCAGGCGGCGCTCCGCCACCTCGGCCCGCGCGAGGAGCAGCCGCGCCCGCTCCACCGGCTCCTTGCCGGCGGCGCGCGCCCGCAGCTCCGCGTCCACCTCGGACCAGCGCCCCCGCGCCGACAGGAACGCCACGAAGCGGTCCGCCAGGCCCTCGTCGCCCGGGGCGAGCGCGCGCGCGCGCCGGTAGAGCGCCTCGGCCTGGGAGGGCACGTCCAGGCGCTCCGCCGCCAACGTCGCCGCCTCTTCGAGGCGCCGGGCCTGGGCCGCGGGTCGGGGGCGTCCTCGACCGACTCGAGGAGCGCGGACAGGAGCCGCCGCGGGTCGTCTTCGCTCCGGGCGAGGCGCACCAGGGCGTCCCGGGCCGCCACCGCCCGGTCCCCCGCCCCGACCTCGCGCAGCACGGTGCCCCACGCGGCCCGCGCCGCGTCGAGGTCGCCCGACGCCTCGGCCCTGGCGGCGGCCAGCGCAAACAGGCGCCGCGCCGCGGGGCCGGTGCGGAGGCGCTCGGCCAGGGCCATCAGGCGCCGCGCCGCGCGATCGTCGGGCTGGGTGTCGGCGTCCGCCACCACCCACGCCACCAGCGGGTGCTCCTCCGGGGTGTCGCGGTGGATGCCCGCCTCGACCGCGGTGCGGGCCTCGTCCGCCCGGTCGAGCCCCACCAGGAGCTCGGCCAGGGTCAGCCGCAGCTCGGCCGGGGCCCGGGGCTCCAGGGACAGGGCCCGGGTGAGCAGGTTCACTTGCGCTTCGGTGAGCTCGAGCGCGGCCAGGTGGCGACAGGCGGTCTGGGCCACCTCCGCCGCGCGCCCCGCCGGTGCAAGCCCGATTGCGCGCTCGGCCAGCGCCTCGGCCTGCCCGGCCTCGCCCGCCTCCGCCGCCATCTCGAGCGCCCGGAGCACCCGCAAGAGGCGCGCCTCGGGGTCGCCGCCGTCGTCCACGTCGGCCCAGGTCTGCAGCTGCTGGATCACCGAGCCGAGGTCGCCGCTCTGCTCGGCCAGGCGCAGGAGCGAGGCGTGGGCCGGCCCGTGGCTCGGATCGAGGTCCAGCGCCCGCCGCAGGGCGGACTCCGCGCCGTCGCGGTCGTCCAGCCAGGCCCGCAGCTCGCTCAGGCCCACCCAGGCCTCGGGCGCGCCCTCCGCCTCGGCCACGTGGGCGGCGTGGGCCTCGGCCCGCCGCCAGTCCCCCATCTCCTCGTACAGGCCCTGCAGGCGCTTGCGGATCCGGAGCCCGGTCTCAGCACTCTCCAGCCTCGCCAAGGCGGCCTCGAGCGGCTCCGCGATGTGGGCGGACTCCGCCCCCATCACCTCACGCACCGCCGACAGCTCCTCGAGCCAGCGGGCGCCGTCGAGCGCCTCGGGCTCCGGGCCGCCGGTGGTGAGGACCTCCAGGGCCTGCCCGCGCAGCTCCAGGTCGGCGAGGTCGAGCGCGTCGAGATCGCGGGAGATCAGGTCGTCGGCCAACAGGCGCGCCGCCGCCCGCCGGTGGGCGAGGGGCACCGCCGCGTCGCCCACCAGGGGCTCCACCAGGGCGCGCGCCTCCGCGGGGCGCTCGAGGAGCGCGAGCAAGGCCGCTTGCTCCATCGCGAGCGCCGCCCGGTCCTCGGGGGCCTCGGCGTGGGCCAGCGCGTCGCCGAGCGCGGCCAGCAGCGCCCCCTCGTCGTCGCGCTCCCGCACCAGGTCCACCATGGCCATGCGGCTCTGCAGGCTGCCCTGCGCGTCCCCCAGGGCGTCCCAGGCCGCCTTGGCCCGCTCCAGGGCCTCGGCCCGGCGCGACCAGTCGTCGTCGCCCGGGAGGCGGACCCCGGCCCGCATCTGGTAGGCCTCGGCCGCCGACGCGCCTTGCAGGTTCTCCTGCACCGCGTCCAGGGCCGCGATCATATGCGCCGGCTCTCCGTCGGCCAGCATGCTCGCCCGGCGCAGGAACGCCTCGGGCCCGAGGCGCTCGAGGGCGTCGGGGAGGCGATCCGCCGCCCACAGGATGCTCTCGAGCTCCGCCCGGGCCAGCCCGTGCTCGGGGTCCTCGGCCAGCGCGGCCAACAGGTCGGCCTCCGCCGCCGCCGCCCCGCCGCGATCCTTCTCGAGCGCCGCCACCAGGACCAGGGTGTCGGCCCGGGCGTTGCCCTCGCGCCGCGCCGCCAGCACCCTGAGGGCCGCGATCTCGCGGTCGACGTCCCCCGCGGTGGACGCGTCGGTGGCCACCTGGGCCACCAGGCTCAGGTCCACGTCGGCCAGGTCGTGCAAGCGGTCCTGCCGCACGAGGAGCTCGGTGAGCTCGTGCCGGGCCTCGGGCTGCTCGGGGTCGAGGGCCAGGGCCTGGCGGAGGGCGTGCTCCGCCGCCTCCTCGTCCTGCTCCGACAGGTGCAGGGCCGCCGCCTCCGCGAACAAGCGCACCCGCTCCGGGGCCGCGGCGGGGTCGGCCTCGAGCACCGCGGCGAGGGCCAGGGTGGCGGGCAAGAGCTGCGCGGCCTGATCCAGGCGCTTGAGGCCCCGGACCGTCTCCCGCAGGGCCTCGGGCGAGACCCGGGTGCCGATCTCCTTGAAGCGCCCCTCGCTCTCGAGGTGGGCGCGCAGGCCTTCCTGCGCGGGCGCGAAGTCGGGCGCCGCCTCGAGCGCGGCCTGGTAGAGCCCCTCCGCGTCGCGCGGGACGTCGCCCGCGGCGCCGCGCTCGAGGTCGGTGAAGCCGACCAGCTCCACCAGCAGCTCCGCCTTGGCCGGACCGCGCTCGGCCCGGGCCCGCTCCTCGATGATCGCCGCCACCATGGCGCGATCGCCGGCCGCCCGGGCCGCGGTCTGGTGCGGCAGGAGGGCCTGCACGCCGGCGAGGGCCACCAGCTCCGGCCACCGCTCCTGCTCGGCCAGCAGGGCCGCCTTCCTCGCCCGAGCGTCGGGGTGGTCGGGGGCGACCGCGAGGATCCGGCCCAGCGCCGCCTCCACCCGCTCCTCCGCCTCGGTCGACCCGAGCTCACCCGCCGCCGCCGCCTCGTCCAGGATCCGGATCCGCTCGAAGTGCAGGTCGATCTGCTCCTGGTTGGACTCCGCGTGCTCCGCCCGGCGGGCGAGCACCTCGACCAGCGCCGCGCGATCGCCCACCCGCCGCAGCAGGTTGCCGAGGCGCGACAGCGCCGCGCCCCGCGACGAGGGCGACTCCGCCGCCGCCTCCAGGGCCTCCCGCTGCCGCGCGGTCTCGTCGTCCGGGCCCACCTCGAGGGCGTCGGCCACGTGGAGCCACAGGCGCCCCCGGGCCCCCTCGTCGGACTGCTCCGCAAGCGCGCTTGCCGCCGCGAAGGCCCGCTCCCGATCCCGGCTCCCCTGCTCGAGGAGGCCGTCCATCACCGCCCGGAGGGCGTCCCGCCCCACGTCGCGCCCCACCTCGGTGAAGCGGTCCTGCGACGACAGCAGCTCCGACAGCCCGCGGCGCGCCGCTACGCAGTGCGGGTCGGCGGCCAGCGCGGCCCGGTACTCGGCCTCGGCCGCCTGCCCATCGCCGAGGCGCCACTCGAGCGCCTCGCCGAGCTCGGCCAGGGTCTGGGCCCGCTCCCGATCGGTCTCGAAGTGCTCGGCCTTCCGGCGCAGGACGTCGCAGTACAGGTCGAAGCGCTCCTGGCGCTCGAACAGCCGCATGAGGCGCTCCATCGCCTCGGCCCGGTGCGGCCGGGGCGCGGTCTGGACCACCTTCTCGAGGATGTGCACGCCCTCGTCGTCCGCCCCCTGGCCCTCGTAGGTCCGCGCGAGGCGGAGCTGCACGTCGGCCCGCTCCGAGCTGCCCTCGGGGAGCACCGGCCACAAGGCCTCCGCCGCCGCGATGATGCGCTTGGCGGGCTCCTTGTCGGTGAAGCTCTCGAAGACCTCGACCAGCGCCTCGACCCCGAGGCTCTCGGCCAGGTCGCCGAAGCGATCGACCGCGACGTAGAACTGCGAGAGGGCCCGCCGGGCCTCGAGGTGCTCGGGGTCGGTGGCGAGCGCGGTGAGGTACTCCCGCTCCGCGCCCTCGCCGTCGCCCAGGCGCCACTCCAGCACCTCGCCCGCCCGCACCCGCAGCTGGGCGCGCTCCGCCGCGCTCTCGGTCTCGTCGACCAGGGCCAACAGGTACCGGGCGTGGGACGGCCAGTCCTCGAGGCGCTCGGTGAGGTCCAGCCCCGCCCGCAGCACCGCGGGCACCAGGTCATCGCCGTGCTCGATGCCGTAGGCCTCGTGGCTGGGCCGGGGCAGCGCCTCCAGCACCCGCTCGAGGCCGGCCTCGTCGAGCTCCTGCAAGCCATCCTGCGCCGACACCAGCTCCATGTAGGCGGCCACGTCGTCGCCGAGCGCCCCGCGCAACAGGTGCGCGCGCCGCAGGTTCACCGCCACCTTGGCCGGCCCCTCGGGCAGGCGCTCCACCAAGCGGCCGAGGGCCGACAGCTCCTCGTCCGAGCGCTCCAGCGCACGGATGTACCGGATCTCGGCCTCCACCGGCCGCAGGTCCGACGGCGCCGCGGTGGCGGCCCGGCGCACCAGGCCCAGGGCGCGCTCGAGCGCCTCGAGCGGGGCGTCGGCCACGTGGTGGGGCGGCGCCACCAGCTCCGCCGCCTCCAGCCAGCGCGCCGCGGCCTGCTCGCCGTCCGCCGACTGCGCGGCCTCCTCGGCCAACGCCTCGGCCAACGCGTCGGTGCGCCCCTCGGCCCGGAGCAGGTCGATGCGCAGGGCCCGCGCCTCGGGCAGGGTCGGGTCGGCGCGGACCGCGGCCTGGGCCCGCGACAATGCCATGGAGCGATCGCGCAGCCGGCCCGCGTAGACCTCGGCCGCCCGGTGCAACAGGCGCGCCCGGTCCACCGAGGTGGGGGCGCGCTCCGCCCACGCCGACAGCACCGCCGCCTGCTCCGCGTACAGGCCCATGCGCTCGAGCGCCCCGGTGAGGCGCGCGTCCACGTAGTCCGCGATCTCGGAGTCCGGCGGCGCGAGGTCGTGGGCGCGCCGCAACGCAACCAGGCCTGCGCGGTCCTGGCCCGGGGTGGCCAGGTGCAGATCGGCCTTCTCGAGGAGGAGCCGGGCCGCGTCGTCGGGCCCCGCCCCCTCCGCCTGGCGCCCCAGCACCTCGGAGAGGAGCTCGTGGTCGGCCACGGTGCGGGCGTGGGCCTCGAGCCGGGTCAGGGCCGGCGGCAGCCAGCGCGCGCCGGACTCCGCCGCGCCGAGCACCACGCGGTCGTGGACACGGGCGGTGTCGAGGTCGCCGGTGGTGGCGCAGGCCTCCGCCGCCTGGCCGTGCAGGGCCACCGCGGCGGGCGCGCCGTCGGCCTCGGTCACCAGGCGCGCGGCCTGCCCGAAGGCCCACGCCGCGCGGTCCGCCTGGCCGGCCCGGGTGCACAGCGCGCCCAGGCGCTCCAGCATCGGCGGGGACACCGCGAGCAGGGTGTCGGCCCCCTCCAGGATCTCGATCGCGTCGTCGAGGCGCCCCGCCGCCTCGAAGCGGGCCGACGCCTCGACCCGCAGCGCCTCGCCCTCGGCCCCGCCGGTGCGGACCGCGCGCAGGGCGAGGGCCCGCGCCTGCCGGGTGGGGTCGGGATCCCGGGCCGCGACGGTGTCCAGCACGTCGAGCGCGGCCTCGGCGTGGTGGGGCTCCACCCCGCCCGCGTCGGCGAGGGCGAGCACCGCGCGCACCTCGGCCTCGGCGTCCTCGTCCGCCTCCATCCGCGCGAACAGGCGCGCAGCCTCCAGGCGCCACCCCGCCCGCTCCGCCGCGGGGGCTTGCTCCTGCTGCCCGCGCGCCCTCATCAGCTTCGCGAGCCGGGCGTGGTCCTCGAGCGCCTCCAGTTCCCGCGCCAGCCGGTCCGCGAGGCGCCGACCGCGATCACTCTGGGGATCCGCGGCCTCGTAGGCCGCCTCCAGCGCCTCCACCACCGCGGCGCGGTCGCCCGAGATCTCCTCCACGCTCGCGAGGTCGACGTAGGCCGACAGCCGGGCCTCCGCCGGCTCCCGCGCGAGCAGGCGCAGGCGGTCCTCCACCAGGTTCCTGGCCCGAGCCGCGTCGCCCGCCTTCAAGGCAAGCGAGGTCGCGAACGGGAGCAGGACCAGGTCGTCGGGGGTCTCGTGCAGGGCTTCCTGCATCGACGCCCAGGCCTCGCCCTCCTCGCCCCGGTTGAAGAGGATCCGGGCCCGCTCCGCGAAGAGCGCCGCCCGGGCCAGCGGGCCCTCCTCGAGCCGCGCCGCCCGCTCGAGGGCGGACTCCAGCCGCGCCTCGTCCGCCCGCGCCCGGTACAGGTGCACCAGCCGCAAGGCAGACTGCTTGTCGCCCGCGCCCGCGCCGCCCAGCGCCTCTTCGTAGGCGCGGATCGCGTCGGCCGGCCGCTCCGCCGCCTCCAGCGCCCGGCCCAGCTCGGCCCACAGGCCAGCGCGCACCTCGGGCGGATCGTCGAGGAGCAGGCGCCGGTCCAGCGCCGCCGCCCACGCGTCGGGGTCGCCGGCCTCCTTGTCGAGGGCCACCCGCAGGTCGAGGAGCGCGCGGTGGGTGCGGAAGCGCTCGGTCGCCTCGCGCACCGCGAAACGCAGGTCAGCCTGCGCGTCGGGATCGTGGGCCAGGGCCTCGTGGCACCGCGCGTAGAGCGCCGCGGCCTGACCGGGCTCCCCGGCCTCCACCGCGCGCTTCGCGCGGCGGCTCAACAGCTCCACCGCCTGGGCTCTGTCGCCGCGGGCGGTGTAGAGCTCGGTCAGGGCCTCGAGCGAGTCGGAGTGGGTGGGATCAAGCTCGAGCAGGGCCTCCAGCTGGGCCACCGCGTCGGCCTCGCGGTCTCCCGCCTCGGTGTACAGGCGCGCGGCGAGGCGCCGCAGGGTCGCCACCGCGGGGCGCTCCTCGGGGGCGCTGATCCGGTCGAGGTGCGGCACCGCCTCGTCCACCACCTCGAGGGCGTCGCCGGGCCGGCCGGCGGCGAGGGCGGCCTCGACCAGGGCCAGCCGCGGGCGCGCGGTGTGGGGGGCCAGGGCGAGGGCCTTTCGGTACCGGGCCTGGGCCGCGTCGGGGTCGAGGCCCTGCCACAGGTCGCCCAGCTCGAGCGACAGGCGCGACGCCCGCAGGTTGTCGCCCGCCCGCTCGGCCTGGGTGGCGAGGCGCTCCAGGATCGTCGCGGCGCGCCGGGGCTCACCCTGCAGGCGCGCGGCCCGGGCCAGGCCCTCGAGCGCCTCGGGGTGCTCGGGGGCGAGCTTCAGGGCCCGCTCCAGCTCGCGCCGCGCGCCCACCGGATCCTCGACCTGCTCGAAGAGGAGGCGCCCCGCCGCGAGGTGGGCGACGAGGCGGGTCTCGGGGTCGGGGGCGAGGCTGGCCAGGCGGCGCGCCGCCCGCACCGCCGCGGTGGCCCGCCCCAGGCCCGGCAGCACCCGCACCAGGCCCTCGAGGGCCCACGGATCATCGGGGCGGAGCGCGATGGTCTCCTCGAGCAAGCGGGCTTGCTCGGCCGAGCCCTCCGCCGCTACCCGGGCCGCCGCGCGGTAGGCCAGGCCGGCCCGACGACGCCGCCCCGCGCGCCGGAGCGCGCGCCCCGCCTGCTCGTAGTGCTCGCGCGCGTCGTCCGGGCGCGCCTCGGCCTCCGCCACCACCGCCATCGCGAGGCGGGCCGCCACGTGGTCGGGCTCCACCGTGAGCTGATCCGCCGCGAGGTCCACCGTGGCGCCGAACAGGGACCGGTCCGCCGCCCCCACCGACAAGAGGAGCTCGAGCGCCCGCTCGCTCCCCTCCTCGAGCGCGTCCCGGAGCACCGAGAACGCGGCCGGGAGGGCCCCGGCCGACACCTGGGCCTCGACCGCGGGGAGCAGCCGCTCCGCGTCGGCCCGGGCCCGCGCCGCCATCACCGAGGCCTCCGAGATCGCCTCGGCCGGCGGCGGGACGTGCCCGGCGGTGGACTCGCCCACCAAGATCTGCAGGTTTCCTTGCGGCGTGAAGGCCACCTTGCGGATGGCGACGCCCTCGTGGATCGGCACCTTCCAGCCGTGGACGGGCAACAGCGCCCACAGCAGGGCCCCCACCGGGTCGAAGCTGAACACCGAGGCGCCCTGAGTGAGCACCGCGTCCGCGTCGCGCCGGCCGAGGCGCGCGAGCACCTCGCGGAGCCCGACCTCGACGTCTCGGGGCACGCCGACCCCACAGAGCGCCGAGGGCCCGAACACGCGCACGTCGTGGACGTGGACCTCGAGCCCCTCGCCCGCCGCGGGCCCCACCCACACGTCGGCCGCCACCGGCGGGCCCTTGGGCCCGAGGGTCCCCTCGAGCACCCACCGGCCACCGTCGGCGGTGAGCCGCACGTCCCGGAGCGCGCGATCTTGCGCGGCCAGCGCGGCGTCGAGCGCCGCCGCCACCGCCCGGGTCTCGACCTCGAGGGCCAGGTAGCCGAGGCGCGTGGAGCGCCGCTGGAACTCCTCCGCCCCGCCCTGCAGGTCGAGGGGGAACTCCACCTCGGCCAGGGCCAGCTCCAGGGCCAACAGGCGCACCCCGTCCGCGAGGACGCGATCGCTCAGGGTCACCAGCGCGGTGCCCTCCACGAAACCGAGGGCCAAACCCAGCGGATTGCCCTCCAAACCCCGCCCCGAGCCGTCCAGCGCCATCGCGGCCTGAAGGTGTCACACGGGCCGGGTTTGGGGGCAAGTTGTGGGCCCCAGGGGCTAGAGCGCCGATCGGTTTGGAGCGCACCGATCTCGCTTGTTCTCGGCCCTTCTGCTCGCCGCGCCGGCTTCGCCTTTCGTCGGTTTCATGGGGAAACCATGCGCCCTCCTCACGCGACGACCAGAAGGGCCGATCCCAGCGCGATCTCGACACGCTCCAGACCGGTCGGCGCTCTCGGCCCGGCTGGATCAGGGCCCCGCCTTGGGGGGCGTCAGGGCCGCCCGCGCCGCCTCGGCGCCGGCCGGGTCGGTGCAGGCGTCGGGGAAGGGAGGCGCGCCGTAGCGCGTCGGCTCGGTCGGCCCGGACCCCTCTTCGCACGCGGTCAGCGTCAGCTCGGCCCCGGCCCGCGTGAAGACCTGGGTCAGGTCCTCGGTCACCAGCTCGCTCCGGCTCCGGCGGCGGGCGCTCACGGTCTGGACGGTGACCTTCCCGGCCTCGCCCACCGTGGTCACGCGGACCCCCACCCCGCCCCCCTCGAACTTCACCGGAGTGGTCACCGCGGGGGTCGGCGACGCGAGGCTCGTCGCCAGGCTGTCGGCCACCCGCTCGAGGGTCTCGCGGTAGCCAAAGGCGTGGTGCATGCAGGCCACCGCGCCGTCCCCGTCGGGCACCACCACCGCCTTCCCCATCGTGATCTCGATGTGGTTGCCGTCCGCCGGGCCGTCGCTCGAGAGGGTGTGGACCACCAACGCAGGCCGCGACCCGACCTGCCCGAGCGCCAGGTACTTGATCTCCTGGCGGGCGCTCCCCGCCATCGCGGCCGAGATCAGGGTGTTCAACGCGGCGCCCGCGCGCCCCGGCGGGGCCGACGCGCAGACGATCGGCGCGGTCTCCCCCACCGGGACCATGAGCATCCCACCCTTCATCGTCGGCGTGTCCGTCGCGAGCACGGTGCCGGCGCGCCCGGCCAGGTTCACCGGGAACGGGCGCAGGTGGTCCGCCTCGGTGTAGAGGTGCCCGAGCCAGCGGGGGTCGGTCTCGACGTCCTGGATGCTGAGGTCGTCCTCGTACCGCACGCCGGAGGTCGTGGCGCAGGCAGAGAGCGTCGCGGCGAACAGGACGGTGGGAGCCTTGCGCTGCATGCGATGTCGAGTAGACGAAGGCGCGGAGAAAGACCAGCGGGGGGGGCGCCGCTGCGTGCGGAGTGGCCCTTGCCTCTTTGGTCGCCCTCCAATACGGGTTCGACGTGCCCTGGAAGCACCGGCTGGCCACGCGCTTGGCCCCGACGCTGCGGCGTCTGCGGCCACTGCCCGGCGCGCGCCACCTGAGTGACTGGGCGCAGCGCCACTTCGGCCCGAGCTTCGCGGGCGACGACCGGTGGGCGTGGGTGGACGACTTCGACGGCAGACTCCGCTTGCGCGTCGACCGCACCCAGCACATCGGTGCCACCATCTACTGGCACGGGGGGCACTCGCTGAACGAGCTGGCGCTGCTGCGACGCCTGGTGAGGCCGGGGGTGGTCTTCGTGGATGGCGGCGCCCACCTCGGCCACTTCAGCCTGGTGGCGGCGGCCCGTGGCGCACGCGTCTTGTCCATCGAGCCGGTCGATTCGGTGCGGGCACAGCTGATCGCCAACGTCGAGGCCAACGGCTTGACCAACGTCCAGGTCTCCGACCTCGCTCTCTCCGATCGAGGCGGGAAGGTCGCGCTGTTCGCGAACCCCAACCGCCTGCACGATCCGGTGGCCACCGGCGTCGCGGCCTTCGGCCGCACCCACCTGCTGCAGGAGGCGACCGCCACCACCCTGGACGCGCTGGTCCGGGAGTCCCGCCTGTCGCGTGTGGACGTCATCAAGCTGGACCTCGAAGGCGCGGAGCTCCCCGCCCTCAGGGGCGCACGGGGGCTCCTCCAGGCGCACCACCCCGAGCTCATCCTCGAGCTGAGTCACCCCTTGTTCAGCGCGGCGGGGTATACGCAAGCCGACTTGCTCGACTACCTCGGGGCCCTCGGCTACCAGGTCGGACTGATCACCGAGTACCCCCTGTCCGGCGCACTCCACCGTCTCGAGCTCCGGCGCTATGGGCGGGTCGTCGCGGTCAACCGTATGGCGCTCCCCGAGCACTGCAACGTCTTCGCCGCGACGCCCGAGCGCTTCGCGGCCGTCGTCGAGTGTTCACTCCGCGCCTGAAGAGGTGCTACGACCGCACCGTGGGCTGGCGGGCGACGGGGGCGAAGGCGGCGCTGCTCTGGGTGGTGGGGAGCACGACCGCCCACGCCGCCGAGCTGCGGGTGCAGGTCCCCGACACCGCGCTGGGGCGGGATCTCGCGCCCCGGCTGGCCCGGGAGCTCGGCCCGGAGCGGGTAGTCTTGGCGCCGGGGCCGGCCGAGCTGGTGGTGACCCTGGCGGAGGCAGAGGGGGCGCTCCAGCTCCGGGTGCAGGACCCGACGGCGCTGGTGCTGGAGCGACGCTTCTCGCTGGAGGACGGCCGGCCGGCCGCGCTGCGCAAGGTGGTCTTCGCGCTCGCTCGGGCGGCCCGGAGCCCGGAGGCGCCACCCGCGGTAGGCACCGCCACCACCGCGCCACCACGCGATGCAGGCTCGGTTGACGGCGAGGCCGGGGCGGGTGAACGCGCCAACGGTGCGCGGGAGGGGCTCCCACCCGACGGCCTGGCCGGTGGCGGTGCGCCGCCTCGGGATCCCGAGGTGCGGGAGCCGGTGGACCGGAACGCGGCGACGCGCCGCGACCGCGATGACGGCACGGTCGGCGGCGGCGTTGCGCCCCCTCGAGGCGCGGGTCGGGACGGCGCCGGCGACCAGGCGAGCCCCGATGCCGGTGGTGAACCGCCTCGAGGTCCGGAGGCAGGACGCGTTGCGACCGACGACGCGCCGCTCCGAGCCCCTGGTGCCACCGGCGACCCCGCGCCGAGCCCAGAAGAACCCGAGCTCCGCGCCCTCGCGCTCGGCGTCGGGCCCCACGTGACCTGGGCCGCCGGCGCCCCCCAGCTCGGCCTCTCCGCGCTCCTGGCCTACCGCGTGGGCCCGGTCCGAGTGGGGGTGCACGGGGCGCTGGCCGGGGTCTGCTGCACCGGCACCTCGGACGCGGCGGACGGAGAGGTGGCGCTGGAGGGGGATCCGACGGTCTGGAGCGTGGCCGGCCGGGTCGCGGGGCCGTTCCTCACCCTGGGTCCGGTCCTGTTGGGGCCGGCGCTCGAGGTCGGGGTGGAGCAGGTGCGGCTCCGGGTGACCCCGGTGATCTTCGCGGGCCCGGCGCCGAGCACCGACACCTCGAGCACCGGGCTGGTGGTGCGGGCCGGCGCGGTGGCGCGGGGTCGCGTAACTGGTCGACTCAGCTGGCGATTCGACGCTGCGCTGCAGGTCCGCGCGGCCGCGCCCGAGGTCTCGCTCCCCGCGGGGTTCCCTGCGAACGCCGCCCCGCTCGGGGTGGGCCGCTGGGGGCCGGCGCTCGCGGCGGCGCTGGAGCTGGATTTGTTTTGAAGAAACCGGGGGGCTCGAGGAACCCAAGGTCCGCGATGGCGGAGCCCCCCACGGCCCAGGTGCTGGCTGACGGCGAAGGCCGCGCCGCGGAGCCCCGCGCCCGCGGCCTCGTGGCCCTCGCCCCCGCCCCCGAGGACCGCCCCGCGACGGTGGAGGCGCTCCTGCGCCGCCACGCCGAGGACGTGCACCGGCTGGTGTGGCGCCTGCTGGGGCCGGGGGCGGCGGAGGCGGACGTCGAGGACCTCTGCCAGCAGGTCTTCATGGCGCTCCACATCGGCTTCGCGAAGTTCCGCGGCGACAGCAAGGCGTCCACCTGGGTGTACGGGGTCGCCTCGCGCGTGGTGTACCGCGAGCTGCGCCGCCGCTCGTACCACCGGCGCATGGTGCGCGCGCTCGAGGCCGAGGTGGCGGCGCTCCTCGATCAGCCCAGCCCCGCGCCCAACCAGGAGACCCGCCTCGAGCTGGCCGAGGTCTGGCGCCGGCTGATGCGCGTGCACCCCAAGAAGCGGGTGGTGTTCATCCTGCACGACCTCGAGGGGCTCACCGGGCGCGAGATCGCCGAGGCGCTCGAGATCAAGGAGCCCACCGTCCACACCCGACTCTTTCACGCCCGACGCGAGCTGGCGCGGGCCCTGGAGGCATCCCGATGAGCTGCCCGCGTCTCGACGACCACCTGCGCTCTCCCCAGGATCCGGCCACGGCGGCGGCGCTCGCCCGGCACGCTGAGGGCTGCCCGGAGTGCGCCCAGCGACGGGCGGCGCTGACCCGAGCGCAAGACATCCTGCGTAGTGACGTGCCCCCGCCGATGGACCCGGCGGCGCCCGCCCGCTGGCTCGCGGCGGCGGAGACGGCCCGCGCGCCCCGGTGGGGCTGGCTCGCCGCAACCTCACTTGCCGCGGTGGCGGCCATCGCGTTGGGGCTGGTGCTCCGCGCCCCGGCCCCCGCCGTCACGGTGGAGGGGCCCCACGCCTCGCTCCCGCCCGAGCTTGGGCTCGACGACGGTTGGCTGCGCCTCGAGCCCGGCGCCGAGGCGCGGGTGTCGGGCCTGACCCTCTCGGTGAGCGCGCCCCTGGCGCTCCAGGGCCTCCCGGAGCGGCCGCTCCGGGTGGGGTACGGGGCGGCGGAGATCCTGGTGGCGCGGGCCGAGGCGGCGCCGCCGCTCGAGACCCCGGCCGGGCGCATCGCGCTCGGCGCGGGCCGCTTCACGGTGAAGGTGACCGGGCAACAGACCCTGCTCACGGTGAAGGAGGGCCGCGCGCGGCTCACCGACGCGCGCGGCGCGACCCGCACGGTCGAGGCGGGTGAGCAGGCCAGCCTGCCCTTCGCTTCGGCCTCCACCGCGCAACCCAGCCTGCTGAACACCGGCCCCACGGATCACACGAGCCCGGACCCCGCTCGAGCCCCCGAAGCGCAGCGCGCGCCCGCCTGGGGCGAGGCGCCGAACGCAGTCGTCCAGGACGGGCACGGGCCCTCGGCGCCGAACGCGGTCGCTCAGCCTGGCGCGACGTCTCGTGGCGCCGACGCGCCGAGCCCGCACGGTCCGCCCGGCCCGGCGCCTAGAGCCCGCGCGGTCGACCAGCCCGCACGCGACGACGACGCGCCGAGCCCGCACAGTCCGCCCGGCGCGGCGCCTGGAGCCCACGCGGTCGCCGACGCGACGAGCGCGGACAGCCTGCCCGGCCCGGCGCCTCGAGCCCACGCGGTCGACCAGCCCGCACGCGCCGACGACGCGCCCCGCACCGGCAACTGTAGCCCAGCGCGCAGCGCCCCATACGCCGCGCGCACCGCACGGCGCCGCGGCCCGAGACCGCGACGACGTCGCAACGGCGCGGCGCCTGATCGGCCGCGACGACGCGCGGGCCGCGGACCTCGCCGAGGCGGTGCTCGCCCGGCGGCCCGCCGCGGACACCGAGGCGGAGGCGCTGATGGTGGCGGCCGATGCCCAGCGCCGCCAGGGCCACGCCGCGGCGGCGGAGCGCTTCTATCGCCTCGCGGCCGAACACCCCGGTGGCGCGGGGTTCCGTGAGGAGGCGCTCCTGCAGCGCGCCGCCCAGCTCGAGGCGCTGGGGCGGGCCGAGGAGGCGATGACGGCGCTGCGGCGCGCGGCCTCTGCCTTCCCGGACGGCGGCCTCGCGCCGGAGCGCGCTGCGCTCATGGCCACGCTGGGGCTGAAGCTGGGCCGGCTCGACGAGGCCCGGGACGCCCTGTTGGCGGTGGCGGACCGGTCCGACCGGGTGCTGGACGGCCCCCGGGTCGCGGTGGCCGAGGCGCTCCTGGCGTCCGAGCCCCGACGCGCGCAGGCCCTGTTGCAGCACGTGGTGTCGCGCCCCGGCCCCGCCCAGGCCGCCGCGAGGGCGCTCTCTGCCCGGGCCGAGGAACTTTTTTGAAGACTCTTGTGGGGTCGTGGAACCCAAGCGCCGGAAAGGAGCCCAACCCATGCTCTCGCGAAACATCCTGACGCTCACCCTCACCTTCCCCCTGCTCTACGCCGGCTGCACCGCGGACAACGTCGCCCTCGAGGAGGTCACCGAGACCCCCATCGGCGCCACGGGCGGCCAGGCCCTCAGCGCGGGCGGGGAGCTCACCCTCGGCTTCCAGGCCGGGACCCTCGCCTCGAACAGCGTGGTCCGGATCCAGACCGACCGGAGCGCCACCAAGGCCACCTACGTCAGCCCGATCTTCGACCTGGAGGTGACCCCGGCGGTCACCACCTTCGATCCCCCGGTGCAGGTAGACCTGCAGCTGGCCACCGGGCTGTCCAACGTGTCGCTCATGCACCTGGCCGAGGCCGGCGCCAAGACGGTCGAGGGCACGGCCTACGACAGCGCGAGCGGCGTTCTGCAAGCACAGTTGACGCACTTCTCGTCTTACGTCGCCGAGGTCGGCAACACCACGACGAGCACCGAATGTCCCACCCAGCAACCCGAGACCAGCGCCTGCCCTCTCGAGGGCCAGCGGTGCGAGTACGGGCAGGAGTGTTGCTGCGGCCAGTGCTACCCCTCGCTGATCTACGTCTGCCGAGGCGGGTCGTGGGGCGCGGCGTACACCGACGCGTGCCTGATCCCCGCCTGCCCGGACGCGGGGACCTCCCCCTGCCCGGCGGAGGCTCCCTCCGGCGCGTGCACGACGGAGGGCGATCGGTGTGAGTACGGCCAGGAGTGCTGCTGCGGCCAGTGCTACCCGTCGGTGGTCTCCGTCTGCCAGGACGGCACCTGGGCCACGATGGCCACGGACGCGTGCTTCAACCCCGACTGCCCCGACGCCGGCTGAGCCACATCGTCGACGTGAAGCTCTAACTCAAGTTAGCCGACCTGCGCGAGCAGCAGCTCCAGGAACCGCTCCGGATGCTCGAGGTGCGGGCTGTGCCCGCAGTACACCAGCACCTCCTCCTTCACCACGCCCCCGCCCGCCGCGTACGCGTCCAGCACCGCCCGGATCTGCCCGATCATGGGCTGGGCGGGGTAGGCCTCGTCCCCAGGCCAACCGGGGACCGCGCCCATCTTGCCCAGGGCGCCGAGGTCGAACATCGAGTTGTCGGAGACGATTGCATCGTCGGCGCCCCGGATCCAGAGCACCGGAGGCTTCGGGTCGATGTGCGCGAAGCCGGACAGGTTGCAGTGCTTGCCTGAGATGGCGTTGTTGACGCCGCCGTCCCCAGGACCGATCGCAGGCCAGCTTGCTACCGGCACCACGTCTCCGGGGTAGTTCATCGGCCCGGTGCTCATGGCCACCATCGCGTCCACGTAGATGTCCTCGAGCTCGGCCGGGAGCTTCAGGTCCTTCACGTAGAAGTCCCGCAGGATGTTTCGCGGCGAGGTGGGCGCGTCGGCGCTCCGGTCCTTGGCGGCCAGGCGCTGCACGAAGTCAGGGTTGGCGGTGCCCCCGCCGGTGCCGGCCCAGTCCGCGGTGCACGGCGCGCCGCGTACGTCGCGGGTGCCACCGAAGCCGAAGGGCGACATGGGGGCCTCCAGGGTCAGGCTGGCCACGCCCTCGGGCCGGGCAGCCGGGCCATGAGTTCGGCGTAGAAGCGGCCGCTCGACACGTTGCCGTGCACGAAGACGAGGGGAACCCCGCCATCCGAACCGGAGCGGAGGAGGTGGGTGGAGAGTCGAGGGGTGTCGATGCGGACGGACGTCACGCCGGCGGGGAGCTTGCTCATGGTGCGTGGGCAAGGAGGGTTGCGTCGTCTGCGCCTGGACACAACATGTAGCCACGGGAGCGCGAACAGCCTACACACAGCCTGCCCATGGCCTACATCAACCACGCCGTCCGGGAGATCAACGTCAAGGTGGTGCTCGCCGGCCCCCAGTCGCAGGACATCTTGCGGTACCTCCACGCGAAGGCCGCCCCCACCTCCCGGTCCGCCCTGGATCAACTCGCGCTTCCGGACGGAGGCGAGGTGGTGTTCTTCGAGCTGGTCCCGGCCGGGCTCGGGGCCATCCGCGGCTACAGGCTGCGCCTCCACCTGCACGCGGTGGTCCTCGAAGGCCAGGCAGAGAGCGATCTGTGGCGGCACGTGATGCCGGGCGCCGAAGGCCTCATCCTCCTCGCTCGCCCCGACCGCCTCGTCGAAGCGGAGGCCCTGCGCTCGGCGCTCATCGAGGCGGCTGAAGACCATGTCCCGACCGTTGCCCTGGTGGTGGGCGGCGACCCGGGCGCGGTGGCCCGAGCGAGCGACGCGCTGAAGGTGCAGGCCTTCGCGGTGGGCGCGGACCCCGAGGCGGGGGGCGCCGGCCCCTTCGACGCCCTCAAGGCCATCACCAAGGCGCTGCTCCTCAGGATGAAGGAGGGCGTCGAGGCCCCGGCGAGTCCGGCGACTCCGACCCGCCCGGTGGGGTACGAGCTGGAGCGCTACAGCTTCACGTTCCCCGACTTCTGGGGCCCGGTGGAGCTGAGCCGGGGCCCCTCGGGGCCATACCTGCGCTCCAGCGCCCCCGGCGGCATCGAGTTCTCGGCCTGGGTCCGCCGCGACGCCGATGGCAGCCCGAGCGACGACCCGGAGTTCGGGGTCCTGCAATCGAGCCTGCAAGATATCGAGCGCTTCGACGCGACGATCGCGCGGCTCCCCTTCGCCGGGGTGCGCGGCCAGGACGCGGCGGGGAAGCGGGTGGAGGTCTACGCCGGGCGCGTGGGGCCCGACGTGGTGGGCATCAACCTGACCCTCGGCCCGGAGTGCACCAACGACCCCGCGAGCCTGCGCAAGCTGGCCTTCGTCATGACCGAGGGCGCGATCATCCGGGCCATGGCCCAGGCGCCGGGGCGCTTCACCCCGCAGGCGTCCACTCCGCAGGCGTCCACCCCGCAGGCCAGACCGGGCTTCTTCAAGCGCCTCCTCGGGCGAGGCTGAGGGGCAGACCCTGGCCCCCGAGGATTGACGGCGGGCCGGCATCGGGGGATGCCCAACGGCACCCGATGCTGGCCGTGGCGTTGTGTCTTCTGGCGGCGCTCCCGGGGGCGCCGACGCCGACGATCGGGGTGGCGCCGTCGCCGTGGTCGGCCGCCCTGGCCGCCCAGCTCGCGCGCGAGCTGCCGGGGGCGGTGGTCGCTGACGACCCGGACCTGTGGGTGCACCTGCGCCGCGCGGAGCCCGGGCTCGCCTTGCGGGTGGTGGACCGCCGGGGGGCCGAGGTGCTGGCCCGGCACATCGAGGTGGAGGGGGAGCGGCCGGCCCTGCGGGTGGCGGTGCTGCTGGTGGTGGAGGTGCATCGGCGGTGGGCGGCGGAAGAGGACGCCCGCGCTCCGGGCGGCGCGGCGCCGCGCGAGCCGGGCCCGTCGGCGCCTCCGGGTGAGCCAAGAGCCCCACCGCCGAGCCCCGGCGAGCCCGGAGCCGCGCCCAACCGCCCAGGCGGTCCCGGAGCCGAGGCACCCCCTGGCGAGCCCGGAGCCCGGTCCAGCCCGGGCGAGCCCACCCCAACCGGGCCCGGAGCCCGGTCCGGCCCGGGCGAGCCCGGCGTCCAACCGCCCATCGGCGAGCCTGGAGCACCGAGCGAGCCCGGAGCCCCCGGCGAGCCGCGCGTGGGCCCCACCGCCAACGCCACCACGCCGACGGAGCCGCCCCCGGGCGGCGCCCGCACCGACCCGGCGCCGAGCGTCGCCACCAGCACCGCCACCGCCCGGCGGCTCTGGCTCGTGGCCGGCGCCACCGGCACCTGGTGGGCGCGGCCGGGCACCCCCATCCTGGGGCTCGAGCTGGGGGCCGAGTACCGGCTCGGGGCGTGGGGCCTCGGCGGCCGGGCGGGCGTCGCGGGCCTGTGCTGCCACCTCAGCGCGGCGGACCCGCAGGACCCCATGCAGTCCGGCCTCGACGCGGATCTCCTGTCATTTTGGCTACTTGCCGAGGCAAGCAGGGACCTCCTGGCGGCCGGTGGCCTGACCCTCGCCCCCACCGCCGGGGTGGGGGTGGAGTACGCGCGGCTCAAGGTCACCGCGACCGCGTTCGTGGGCACCCCGGTGGAGGAGCTCCAAGAGGGGTGGGCGCTCCTCGTCCGGGCCGGCGCCCGGGCCCGGTGGGCGTTCTCGGCCGCCTGGGCGGCGGAGCTCGGGGCGGGGGTGCTCGTCCGCAGCCCGCGGCTCCTGGTGCGCCTGCCCGCCCCCTTCGCCTCGGACACCGCGGACATGGACGCCGGGGTGGTGAGCCCCTGGCTGGAGCTGGGGCTGAGGTTTGGTGCGTTTTGAAGAAGGGCGCCCCGATCGGCAACTATGATGCGGATGCGCCTGCTCATCCCATGCGCCCTCGGGGGCCCCTGGCTGTCCTCCCTGGTCGACCCGGGGGTGCGGGAGCGGGCGCGCCTCGAGCGGACCCCCACGGTCGAGGAGCTCTTCCGGCGCCACTCGGATGACGTCCGCCGCATCGTGGCCCGGCTCCTCGGCCCGGGCGCCGCGCCCTCGGACGTGGAGGACCTCGTGCAGCAGGTCTTCGTGGTGGTGCACGGCGCCCTCCCCCGCTTCCGCGGGGACTCGAAGCCGATCACCTGGCTCTATGGGATCGCGTCGCGCACCGTGCTCACCCACCTGCGCGGGCGGCGCCGCCACCGCAAGATGGTGGCCTCGCTCGAGGTGATGACCGACCTGCTCCCCACCGCCACCGAGCACCCCGAGACCGAGGCGAGCCGGCGCCAGGCGCTGAACCGGGTGTGGCGCGCGCTGATGACGGTCTCGGCCAAGAAGCGCGTGGTCTTCATCCTCTACGAGGTCGAGGGGCTGACGGGGCGCGAGATCGCGGAGGCGCTCCAGATCAAGGAGGCCACCGTGCACACCCGCCTCTATCACGCTCGACGCGACCTCGACGCGGCCCTCGCCACCCTGGAGGCGACACCATGACCTGCGAACACGCGGACGCCCTCTATCGGCACCCCTGGCCCGGCCAGACCTCCCGGGAGCGCGAGACCCTGCGCGAGCACGCGAGCGCGTGCGCGGCGTGCGGCGCGACGGTGCGGCGGCTGGAGTCCGCGCGGCGCCTGCTCATGGACGACGTTCCGCTCGCCTCCCGACGCGAGGACGCGGCCACCTGGGCCGCGGTCGAGGCCCGCATCGAGGCGCGGTCGTCGCTGTGGCGCTGGCCGGCGTGGGTGGCGGTGCCGGCCGCCGCGGCGGCGCTGGTGGCGGCCCTGATGCTGCGGCCCACCGCGCCCGAGGCGTACACGGTGACGGCGGGCGCGCTCGCGACGGCCGAGGCCACGGTGACCGGTGGGGTGCCGAGCGACGCACCGCTCTCTGCGACGGTGCGGACCCGGATCGAGGGCGAGGGGGCGGTGCTCACCCTCGAGCCTGGCGCGCAGGCCAGATTGCGATCGCGGGACCTGTGGGCCCTGGAGTACGGCGACCTGGCGGTGGAGGTCCAGCCCACCCCCGCCGCGCCGCTGACCGTGCTCACCGAGGCGGCGCGGGTCAGCGGGGTCGGCACCCACTTCCGGGTCAGCGTGGCCGACGGCGAGACCCGGGTGTCGGTGTCGCGCGGCCAGGTGCGGGTGGAGTCGAAGGGCGCGCCCGCCCTGACCGTGGGGGCGGGAGCCGAGTGGAGCAGCCGCCCGGCCCCGCCGCCGCTCGCGCCGTCAACCGAACCTGCAGTCGCGCCGTCCCAGGCGCGGCCGGACGCCGCGCGGCGGGCCGAGGACCGCGCGGCGGTCGACCGTGCCCGCGCCCTGGTGACGCAGGACGCCCTGCGGGCCCGGCGGATCGCGGGGGAGGTCCTCGAGCGGCGCGCCGCCGGCCCCGAGGAGGTCGACGCGCTGGCGGTGATCGCCGACGCCCACCGCCTGAGCGGTGAGCACCGCGCGGCCGCGAGTTTCTACGCGCGGGTGGCCGCCCACCCCGCGGGGGTGGCCTACGCCGAGGAGGCGCGGCTGCGCCAGGCCCAGATGCTCATGGCGCTGGGTGAGCACCGGGCGGCCCTCGACGCCCTGGCCCTGGACGACCCCCGGCTGGCCCGCGGCGCCCTCGCCCCCGAGCGCGCCGCCCTCGCGGCGCAAGCCTGGTTGCGCCTCGGCGAGCCAGACCGGGCCGCGGCGGCGCTCGAGTCGGCCGATCCGCGCTCACTCGCGGTCCAGGACGCCCGCCGCGCGGTGCAGCGCGCCCTCGAGGGAGGTCAGCGATGAGAGATCGCACACCGAATGAAGAGTCGAGGGCCGAGCGGCGACTCATGCGCATGAGACTTCGAACCGGACCCTGGATCTGTGCCCTGGCCGCGCTCTCGATGGTGGGCTGCACCAGCGATCGCGTGATGCAGGAGCTCACCTCGACGCGGATCTCCGCCGCCACCGGCGGGGTCGCGAAGAGCCACGACGGCGTCCTGGAGCTCAGCTTCGCCCCCGGCGCCCTGGCCGAGGACACCGACGTCCGCATCGAGACCCTGCACACCCTCACGGACCCGGAGCTGGTGGGCTCGACCTACGAGCTCGGCCCCGATGGGCTGACCTTCCCAGGGGCGGTGGAGCTGAAGATCCACACCACGTTCTCGGAGGAGCTCGAGCTCGTCAACCTGGATGGCGAGACCCCCGAGCCGCTGTATGCGTCGTCGCACGACCTCGCGACCGGCGTCGTGCGCGCCCCGCTCGAGCACTTCTCGTCCTACGGGGCGCGGCGACGACGCCACCGTCCGTGTCAGACGCTGGCGTGCGGCAGCGTCTGTGAGCCCTGCCCCGCCAACCGGCCCAACTGTCAGCCGCCCGGGGTCTACGTGTGCAGCAGCCCCGGCGCCGTCTGCGTGCCGGTGAGCCAGATGTACTGCCCAGACCTCGACGGCGGCGTCATCCCCGGAAACGACGGCGGCTTCGATCCCGACGCCGGCCCGGGGCCTGGCGCTGACGGCGGCGGCTTCGATCCCGACGCCGGCCCGGGGCCTGGCGCGGACGGCGGGGGCTTCGACGGCGGGGCGTTCCCGCTCGACATCGAGGAGGTGGAGGTCAACGACACCCCGGCCCAGGCCAACGTCCTGCCCGCCTTCGACGCGGTCGGGGTCAACGTCCACGGGCACGTCACCCCCGCGACCGACGTGGACACCTTCGCCGTGCACGTCCCCTCGAGCGACTACCATTATCTCGAGGCGCTGACCTACGCCGACCCCGTCACCGGCAACTGCAACAACATCGACACCTTCCTCACCCTCCTCGACGCCCAGGGGAACGTGCTCGCCACCAACGACGACGCCTGGAGCGGGACCCGCTGCTCGGCCCTGTTCGAGGTGTTGAGCCCCGGCGCCACCTACTACGTGCAGGTGACGTCGTACGCCGGCGTCACCTCGTTCGAGTACTACCTGTCCATGCGCATGTACCCCGTCGGCGGCTCGCTCGACGGCGGCCCGGGGCCCGGCGCGGACGGCGGCGTGTTCCCGTTCCCCGACGCGGGCACCATCCCGGACGCGGGCGGCTTCCCCGATGGGGGCGGCTTCTTCGACGCGGGCGGCTTCCCCGACGGGGGCGGCTTCTTCGACGGGGGCAGCTTCTTCGACGCCGGGGGGCCGACCTTCGACGCGGGTCCCGACGCTGGGCTCACGGCGGGCTACTTCGAGGTCGAGGTCGAGCCCAACGACACCCGGGCCACCGCTCAGAGCGTCCCGACCGGCGCCTCCGTCATCACCTTCGTCGACGCCTCGATCAACCCGAGCGGCGACGTGGACGTGTACGCGCTGCAGATCCCCACCGGCGGCCCCTACACCCTCCAAGCCCGCACCTACGCGATCGCGGGCCCGCCGTCGTCCTGTGGCGGCATCGACACCACCCTCGCCGTCTTCGCGGGCAGCGGGGCGTCGCTCGGGAGCAACGATGACTACAACGGGACCAGCTGCTCGGAGGTGATCACCACCGTCCCGAGCGGGACGGTCTACGTGGAGGTCCGGGCGTTCGTGGGGACCATCAGCCAGTACCACCTGGAGCTGGTGGTGCAATGAGACTTGCGGGGCGGCCTCGAGCGAGGCCGCCCCATCGACTCGATCAGGGCGCCTGAACCGTCAACATCTCTTGCGCCGCGGCGTCGATCTCCGCCGGCAGGAAGCGCAGGGGGATGGGCTCGTTCCGCAGCCACTTGAGGAACAGATCCTCGTAGTGCGGCTCACCCGGCCGGTTCCGCTGCCCGCCCGGGAGCTGGGTGGTGCAGCGCGGCCCGCTCGCCCCGACCTCACACACGAAGCGCATCGACGGGCCCGAGGGGTGCTTGAAGTCCCGGGCGTGCGCGCCGCCGGACTCCATCAGCACGGGGCTCGCCACGTCCACCGTGTAGTTGCCGCCGTCGTTGGCCCAGGGGCCGTTGTTGTAGCGGGTGATGCCCGCGGCGTCGAAGACGTCGGCGGCCAGGGTGATGGTGTGGATGCGGCCCCACCGCCAGTCGTCGACGCGAGGGCCGACGTTGGTGGTGATCCACGAGGCCGCACCCTCTACCGCGGCGGCGATGATGGTCGCGGCGTCCTCGTTGTCGTTGGGCGTGCTGACGTCCTCCCAGTAGCCCTCGCCTGCCAGGAGGTTCCACGGCGCCGCCATGAGCTGCACCAAGACGTCCACCCGCGCGTGGGGCTGGATCGCGGCCACGCCCGCCGCCTGGATCTCGTCGTCGAAGGTGCGCTCCAGCAGCTCGGGCAGGAGCACGTGGAATGCAGTGCAGCCTGCGGACTCCGCCGCCTCGGTGGCGTCCGCGCTCTTGGCGCTGGCCGGATCGCGATCCACCAGGCCGGTCGGGCAGGTGAACTGCCAGGCGCGCAGCGCCTCGACCAGGAGGTGGCCGTCGGCGGAGAGGTTCACGCCCTTGTCGTCCATCTCCTGCAGGACCCGCGGCACGATCCGCTCGCCGAGCAGCGAGTGCACGTCGGCCTGGCCCGCGACCATGGTGTCGGTGGTGTGGGCGCCCGGGCTCGCCTCGAGGATCTCGAGGATGCGCTCGTGCCGATAGCCGGGGTGCATGAAGCCCTGGAACCAAAGGTTGCCGTCGTTGGTCGGGTCACCGTCCTGCATCGCGCCGGACATGTCGTTGTTCGCGGTCGCAACCCAGCCTTCGACCGGGTTCACCGTCTGCGGGAGGTCGTCGTAGGCCACGGTGCCGGTCCACTCGGCCGAGCCGTCGCCGGGGAGCGGGAGCCACGGGGGCAGCTCGCTCGAGGCCCACGGGCGGCCCGGCATCCGGTTATAGGGCAGCCACGCGATGTTCCCGCCCTTGTCGGCGAGGACGAAGTTCTGGCCGATCGTGGTCACGTGGCGGAGGGTGCCGGTGCGGGCCTCCTCGACCGTCTGGGCCCGCGCGAGGCCGATGATGAAGTCGAGGTCGGTGTCCGCGTCCTGGCCGGTCCAGCGGATGGTCACCGCGGTGCTGTTCGCGCGGTCGATGCTCACCACCGGGCCGTGGTGCGGCACGTAGAGGAAGGTCTCGGTGACGTCGGCGCCCCCGGCCACGTGGAAGGTGAAGTCCCGGGTGGTGAAGGGCACCGTCCCCTTCTCGAAGAACACGCCGTTGCCATCGGGGGTGAGGGTCTCGATGTAGACGTCGCTCATGTCGAAGAAGGTGGTGGTCATGCCCCAGGCGAGGTCCTCGTTCTGCCCGATGAGGATGCCGGGGAGCCCGGCGAAGGAGGAGCCCGCCACGTGGATGGTGCCGGTGCCCGCGGTCTTGGAGTCGATGCTGACCAGGTACCAGACCGAGGGGTTCGAGAAGCCCAGGTGCGGGTCGTTGGCCAACAGGGCCGCGCCGCCCGCGGTCTGGCTCGGGGCCACCACCCAGTTGTTGGAGCCGTAGTCGCCGCCCGCGCCGATGCCGAGGTCCGGCATCTTCGGCACGTTGGCGAGGGCGCTCCGCGCGTACTGCAAGCGAGCCTGCACCCGCTCCAGGCCCGCCTGGATCCGGGCGTCGTCGTGGATGAGCAGGGGCCGGGGGAGGATGGTGCTCGGCGAGGCCGGCTTGAGCCCGAAGATGTCGAAGGCCTGGGCCGTGTCCATGGTCGAGAAGATCTGACCCGCCGCGGTCTCACGACCGGAGGAGTTGGTGAGGCTGGCCACCAACACCAGGGCGCAGGCCGCGGTGTCGAGCTCCTCCCAGTCCGCGATGGCGGCGCGGAAGAGCGCGTTCTCCTGGGTGAGCTGGGCGCCGTTGCGCCCGGCCCGCAGGTCGGCGATCCACGCGTTCACGCCCCGGGTGTAGGCCTGGATCGCGGCGCGGGTGTCCGCGTCGCTCCCGGCGAGGAGCTGCTCCTCGAGGCGCGCGCCGTCCTTGGTCGCGATGAAGGAGCGCAGGGTGCGGTCGGTGCCGAGGGTGGCCGCGCCGTAGAGCTCGGCCAGGCGCCCGCGCGCCGCACGGCGGCGGAAGTCCATCTGCCCGAAGCGGTGCGCGGCGTGGAAGTAGCCCTCCACCGCGAAGCAGTCCGCGTCGGTCTGGCAGCGCAGGTGCAACACCCCGTCCTCGTCGAAGCGGACCTCCACCGGGCCCGTGAGGTCGGGCACCCGGATGTCCACCCCGGGGGTCCCCGCGTCCTCGGTGCCCGCGTCCACCTCGGCGTCCATGGTGCCCGCGTCGGGCTCGACGCCGGAGTCGGGGGCCTCGCCGCTGTCGGGCGTCTCGACCCCGGTGTCCACCGCCACCCCGGTGTCAGGCGTCGTGCCCGCGTCGGTGGCGGCGGGGTCGTCGCAGCCCACCGCCCCGGTGAGGGCGAGGATGGACGTGAGCGCTGGGGCCAGGAGGCCCCGCAGTCGTGATTGCGTTCGGATCATCGGGCGGCATTCTTCGCGGTGATCCGGGGCGGGTCAACGATCGCGGCGCGCCACGGGCCGCGCGACGCCCTGCGTCAAGGGGTCTCCGCGAAGAGCGCGACGAGGTCCGCCGCGCCCATGCGCTCGGCCTCGTCCCGGGCCCGCACCCCGTCCGCGCCCGGCAGATCCCGGGCCCCCAGGCGCAAGAGGGCGAGCACGGTGTCCGCCCGCTGCATCCGGACCGCGCGCCGTAGGAGGCTCACCCCCAGGCCGTCGACTTCGTCCGGTGACGCCCCCGCGTGCACCAGGTGCGCGATCGTGACGACTCCGCTCAAGCGCAAGGCGGCCTGCATCGGGGTGCGCCCCCAGGCGTCGACCCGGGTCGGGTCGGCGCCCCCCTCGAGCAGGGTGTCGACCACCGCGAGGCCCTCGAGCTCCACCGCCCGCACCAGCGGCAGGGCCCCGGTGCCCGCGATCAGGTTCGGGTCCGCGCCCGCGCCGAGGAGGAGCGCGCAGGCGCCGAGGTCCTTGCCCTCCACCGCCATCACCAGCGGCGTGAGCCCCTGCTTGTCCGGGAGGTTCGGGTTGGCCTGGGCGGCGAGGAGCCGCGCCAGGGTCCCCCGGTCCTTGTTGGTCAAGGCCATGTGCAGCGCCCGCTGGCCGTTCACGAACATGACGTTGGGGTCCGCGCCGTGCCGGAGCAGGGTGTCGAGCACCGCGGGGTGGTCCTGGTTCACCACCGCCGAGACGAGCAGGACGTCGAGGGTGTCCCGCTTCGCGGGCGCGCGGGTGAGGAGCATGTCCATCAAGGTCGCGCCCCGCGCGCCCAGCTCGCCCGCGAGGGACGCCGCGTGCCCGTGGGGGCTGGTGGTGACGCTGGGCTGCGCGCCCGCGTCCATGAGGAGCCGGAGCATCTCCGCGTCACCCGACAAGATCGCGGCGTCGAGGGGCGGGGGGTTGCCCAGGTTGGGATCCGCGCCCGCGGCCAGCAGCACCTCCACCACCGACCGGTGGCCGAGCAGGGCGCCGCTGCCGAGCACGGTGCGGCCGTCGTCCCGCTTCTCGTTGGGGTCGGCGCCCCCGGCGAGGGCCGCCTTCACCGCGGCCACGTCCCCCCGGTAGACCGCGCGGTGCAAGGGCCCCTCCCCCATCCCGTTGGTGTCCTCGGCCGCCGCGCTCTGGCCCAGCGACTCGAAGAGCACCTTGGCGAGGGCGGGCGGGACCTTGTCGGCGGCCTGGGCCGCGTAGAGGGCGGGGCGCAACCTGGCCTTCCCCGCGCGGTCGGTGGCGCACGACGCCGCCACCCCTAGGGGCACCCGCTCGGGCGGGAGCGCCTCCGCCCCTCTGCAAGCCAGGTTGCTCAGCCCGGCCTCCGCCAGGCGCGCCACCCGGCCGGCGAGGTCCGCGGCCGGAGTGCGCTCGAAGTCCGGGAGGCGCACCCGCAGCACCTGGCCCTCCTGGGACAGGAGCCACAGCTCGTCGGCGCGCGCGGGCGAGAAGCGCAGGTCCGCGACCGCGCCCTCGTGCGGCACCTCGGCCAGGGTCGCGCCGGTCGCCGGATCGAGGAGGAGCACGTGCCCGCTCCCGGTCTCCACCGCGAGCATGCGGCCGTCGGGGGACAGGGCCAGGCGCGCCTGCATGGTGTCGTCCTGGCGGAGCACCGCCAGCTGCGCGCCGGTCTCGGCGTCGGAGGCCACCAGGCGGCCGTCGGCCCCCGCGGCCCAGACCCGCCGCCCGTCGGCGCTCAGCGCCACCGCCCATGTCGCGTCGCCCTGACCGACCATCCGCGGCCCCGCCGCGCCGGTGGCGACCTCGTAGCGCACGAGGCCATCACCCTTCGCGTCGAGGATCACGTAGCGGCCGTCGGCGGACGCCGCGGTCTTCGGCGGGAGGTTGAGGTCGCGCGCCACCGACACCGAGCCGGTCGCCACCTGCACCACCCAGGTGTCCACGGTGGGGCCCCCGAGGAGCACCCGCTCGCCCCCCGGCATCACGAAGGCCACCTGCGGCACCTCCTTCATGCCGCGCGGGTACTCGAGGGCCCGCGGCGCCCCGCCCATCAGGTCGGACACCACGACGCCCTGCTTGCTCCTGCGGACGGTGTGGCGGCCGTCCTGCCCCACCTCGTGCGGGACCACGACGCCGTACCCGGGCGGACCCGGCGTGGGATAGGGGCCGAGGGCGTCGGTGTAGAGCGCGGCGGGCGCGAAGGTGTCGGCGAACAGGAGCTCCACCCCCGCGTACGAGCTCACCGCGATGAGCCCGCCCGCCATCGGGGCGAGGCTGGTGGCGCCGAGCCGGCGGGTGGGGTGAGCCTTCAGCGCGGCGAAGGCCCCGCTCCGCTCGAGCCCGAACACGCGGACCGTCGAGCCCGACCCCACCGCGACCAGGCGCCCGTCCGGCGACAGGCGCGCGACGTCGCCCGGTCCGGTGGGTAGCTCCAGCTCGGGCTGCTCCGCCTTGCGCGCCCAGATCAGGGTGCGGCCGAGGGCGTCCTGGCTGAGCCAGCGCGCCCCGTCGGCGTCCATCTCGACGTGCACCACCCGACCCCGGTGCACCCGCCGCTCCGCGCTCACGAGCTCCGGCAGCGAGAACACCTCCCGGGCCTCGGTGGCGTGAAAGCGCAAGGACGCGTCCACCAGCTGACCGGACTCGAGGCCGAGGATCACCAGCTCACCGCGAGGGTCGACCGCCATCGCGCTCCCCTCGGTGAAGAGCAGGCGTCCGCGCTTCGCGCCCTCGGCCCTCGGCTCCACCGCGTCCAGGCCCTGCTTGAAGAGGCCGAAGAGCGTCCCGCCCGGCCCCACCGTCAGCGCTCGCGCCTCGAGGCCAGGGAGGCGCTCCGTTCGCTCGGGCGCCGCGAGGTCCACCCGCAGGGCGCCCAGCCCGTCGCTCACCGCCAGCGCCCCCGGGGTGAGGAAGATCGCGTCCTGGAGCCGCCGCACCTTCGCCACCTGCGCAGGCTGGCCTGCATGCGCCAGATCCCACACCGCCACCGCGCTGGACGACGTCACCGCGAGCAGGCGGGCGCGGTCGGGTGAGACCGCGAGGCGCTGGATCCGGCCCGTGGCGACCTCGAAGCGCCCGACCTCGCCCCCGGTGGCGAGGTCCTGGATCACCACGTCCTCGCCCGAGGCCACCGCGAGCCGCCGGTCGTCGACGAAGTACAGGTCCGCCACCGCGCCGCCCGCCGACCACTCGAACAGCGCGGGCGGGACCCAGCGCTCCGCCCGCCACCGCCCCACCTCGGCCGGGCGCGGGGAGGCGCCCACCTCGGCCAGCTCCGGGCCCAGCTGCTCGAAGGCCCGCCACGCCTCGGCCCACTGCCCGCCCTGCAGGCGCTCCTCCGCCGCCTGGAGCCCGCGCTCCGCCCCGGCGCGGCGCTCGACCCTCGTCTGCTCACGCTGAAACGCAAGCGCGCCTGCGCCGACCACCGCGATCACCGAGGCGAAGATCGCCATCCGCGCGAAGGTCCGGTTGCGCCCGTACCACTTGGCGATCCGCTCCGGCAGGGTGTATTGCACCGCGGACAGCGCGCGGCCCTCGATGAACGCGCGGATGTCGTCCGCCAGGTCCTCCACCTGGGCGTAGCGGTCGTCCCGGCGCCCGGCCAGGGCCCGCATGCACGCCGCCTCGAGGTCGCGGGGCACCCCCGCGTCCGGCGCGCGCTCGCGGGGCGGCACGATGGCGTTGTCCTGCACCGCCTTCAGCAGGAGCGGCAGGCTCTTGCCCTGCACCGGGCGCTGGCCGGTCAGGATCTGGTAGAGGACGCCGCCGAGCGCGTACACGTCGGTGCGCGCGTCGACGTCCGCGTCACCCCGGGCCTGCTCCGGCGACATGAAGTGGGGCGTCCCGATCGCGCCCCCGATCATGGTGAGCGGGTCGCCGTCCTCACCCCGCGCGGTGGGGAGCACCGCGTCCCGCTCCGGTTGCCCCACCACCTTGGCGATGCCCCAGTCCATCAACAGGACCTCGCCGAACTCACCCACCATCACGTTGTCGGGCTTGATGTCGCGGTGGATGACCCCCCGCGCGTGGGCGAAGGCGACCGCGTCGCAGACCTTGAGGAACACATCCAGCCGGCGGTGCAGGCTCAGCTCCCCCGCCTTCAACAGCTGCGCGAGGGAGCGCCCCTTCACCCGCTTCATCGCGAAGAAGGGCCGCCCGCCGTCGTCGAGCCCCAGCTCGTAGACCGGGCAGATGTTGGGGTGCTCGAGCTGGCCCTGGATCTGGGCCTCCTCCACGAAGCGCACCACCAGCTCGGGGGGCGCCCGCTCGGGCTCGAGCATCACCTTCAGGGCCAGGCGCCGCCCGAGCCGAAGATCCGCCGCCCCGATGATCGCGCCCATGCCGCCGCGGGCGATCTCGTCCGCCAGCCGGTAGCGGGCCTCGAAGCCGTCGCCCGCCCCCAGGCTCTGCAAGGGGTCCTGCCGCCCCCGCTGGAGCGAGACCGCGGGCGGCGGGCTGGGCGCGGTGGGCGCCACCGTGTCCTCCACCGGGGGCGCGACGGGGGCGGGGAGGCTGAGGTCCTCCACCAGCAGGCTCGGGCCGCGGGGGATCGGGCGGCGCGGCGGCCCCAGCGTCGCGCCGAGGGTGGCGAAGGGCTCGGGGGCCAGCCTCGCCGTCTCGAACGCGCGGCGGAGCAGGTCACCTTGCGAGCCGCTCCCCGCCGCCCGGGCCATGAGGAGCCGCTCCAGCGTCGCGAGGTCGTCGTCGCGCAGGCGCTCCGGGCGCGCCGCGTCGGGCCGGGTCAGCAGGCCGATGCCGAGGTCGGTCAACACAGGTTGCGAGAGGTCCCCGTCCTCGAAGATCACCCGCTCGGGCCGGATCGCCCCGTGCCCCACCCCCGCGCCGTGCACCAGGGCCAGCGCGTCCACCAACCGGCGGGCCAGGGCGTCGAGGGCGCGCCCGGTGAGCTCCGGGATCTGGGCGAGCGAGGGCCCCTCGACCCAGCGCCGCACCACGAGGATCCCGAGCTTCTGATCCACCGCGAAGTCGGTCATGGAGGCCAGCGCGGGGTGCGGCAGGGCCCGGGCGAGCTCCACCACGTCCTCCACCGGGGTGCACGGCGGCGCCCCCAGGACCCGGACCGCCACCGGCCGCCCCTCGGCGTCCAGGGCCCGGAACAGCGCCGCCTCGCCCACTTGCGAGACCCGCACCACCCCCGTGAAGCGCCCCCCCGCCAGCATCCCCGCTAGATGCCACGAGCGCGCATCCCGCGCATCCCCCAAGCCGGCGTGTTAGCCTTCGGTGTGACCATCGCCGGCCCCGAAGACGTCCTCTCCCTGTGGTTCGGCCCGGTGGACGACCCCGCCTACCCGCAGAGCAAGCCCAAGCTGTGGTGGTCGAAGGACGCCGCGGTGGACGCCGACATCCGCGCCCGCTTCCACGACACGTGGGCGGCGGCGGGGCGCGGTGAGCTCGCGGGGTGGTCGAGCACCCCGCGCGGGCGGCTGGCCCACATCCTGGTGCTCGACCAGCTCGCGCGGAACATGCACCGCGACAGCCCGGACATGTACGCCCTCGACGACGAGGCCCAGGACCTCGTGCTCGAGGGCCTGCTCCGGGGCGACCACCGCGCCCTGATCGGGCAGGAGCGCAACTTCTTCTACATGCCGCTGATGCACGCGGAGAACGTGGCGCTGCAGCGCCTGTGCGTGCGCCTGTTCGCCCAGGCGGCAGACGAGGCCCGGCCGGCCGACCTCGAGGGCGCGAAAAGCTCCCTGGACTTCGCCCGCCGACACGCGGTCATCGTGGAGCGCTTCGGGCGCTTCCCCCACCGCAACGAGATCCTCGGGCGCCCGAGCACGGCCGAAGAGCAAGCCTTCCTGCAAGAGCCCGGCTCGTCCTTCTGAGCTCCTTCAGCCCGACGCGGCCACCACCGCCTCGATCATCTCGCGCGCCCAGCACGCGCGAGGGTCGGCGGTGTGCGCGGCGTGCCAGCTGAGGAACACGCGGCTGGTGTGCATCTCGAAGGGTACCGGCGCGGCCTCGAGGCGGAACACCGCGGCGGCGGACGCGGCGAGGCGCTCGGGGATGGTAGCCAACAGCTCGGTACGCGCGGCGATGCTCAGGGCCGCCGCGAACTCGGGCACCCGCGCCACCACCCGGCGCTCGCGGCCGAGGCGCGAGAGCACCGCGTCCACCGGCCCCGCGCCCTGGCCCTGGGGGCTCACCATGATGTGCTGGGCCGCGCAGTAGCCATCGAGGGAGCCGTCGCGCAGCCACGGGTGTCGGCGCCGGGCCACCGCGCACCAGCCGCTGTCGAACAGGGGCTGGGACTCGATCCAGCTCTTGTCCGACCGCCGGTGCCCCACCACCGCGTCGCACTCGCCTGCCTCGAGGAGCGCCTCGAAGGGCTCCACGTAGGGCACCAGCACAAGCGCCAGCGCTGGTGCCTCCCGCGTCAGGTGCGCGAGCGCCCCAGGCATGAACGCCACCGCCGCGTAGTCCGCGCACGCGATGGTGATCGCGCCGGTGGCCCGCGCGGGGTCGAAGCGCTCCGCCTGGGTCAGCGTGCGCTCGAGCTGCAGCAGGGCGCTCCGCAGCCGGGGCCGGAGCCCCTGGGCGAAGGGGGTCAAGCGCATACCGCGCCGCTCACGGATGAGGAGCGGGTCGCCGAGCTGTGCGCGCAGCCGGCCGAGGGCGCGGCTCACCGCGGGCTGCGACAGGTTCATCAGCCGCGCGGTCTCGGTGACGTTCCTGGTCTCGAGCAGGGCGTCGGCCACCGCGAGCAGGTTCAGGTCGAGGGACCTCAGATTCTCTGGACGCATGACTGGATATCAATCATGCATTGGACACATATCTTGGGCGCCCAGCAAGCTCTGGGCATGATCCCCGTCGGCCTCATCGCCCTCACCTGCCTGGCCGCCCCCGGTGAGCTCAGCACCGTCCACGCCCACCGGTGGGCGGCGGAGGTGGAGCTCGTCCAGCCCTTCATCCCCACCGTGCACATCGTACGGGCCAGGCTCACCTGGACCGCGTGGGGGGAGGCCGCCGGCCTGCGCGGAGATCTGGTGGGCGGGCTCTACATCCGGCCGCACGTCCCCCACGACGTGGTGGAGACGATCGACGAGTACCTGCTCATCGCGGGCTACCGGCAGTACCTGTGGCGTGGCCTGCACGCGGAGGCGCTGCTCAACGGCGGGGTGGCCTGGGGCACGAACCTCGTGGACGGCAAGGACTACACGACCCCCAGCCTCTTCCTCGACCTCAACGTGGGCTATCGCTTCGGCTTCTACGAGCCGGGCGGCTTCTTCTATCGCCCCGGCGAGGACGCGGTGGGGTTCTACTTCGCCCCGCAGTTCGGGGCGCTGGTGGGGTTGGGGGTGGCCGACATCGGGCCGCGCAACGGCAAGCCCGACGTCTTCGTGCAAGGCACCCTGCTCGCAGGGGTGTCGTTCTAGGCCAGGGTCACGAAGTCCACGTACTCACCGTGGGTGAGGCAGTGGGCCCAGATGCGGAGGGTGTCGCCCGACTTCGCCCCGGTGGGGAGCTGCGCGAGGTACACGCTGTTCTTGCCCTCCCGCTCGGTGGGGTCGCCGTCGGTGTGGCCTACGAGGATGCCCTTCACGTTGTCGCTGCACTTCGGCCAGTCGTCGTAGGTGGTCTCGAGCTCGCTCGCAGGCTGGCCTGCGATCGCCACCTTGACCCAGTTGTACCAGTGCCCCTCCGGGTTCTTCTCGGACTTGGGCGCGTTGGGGTGCTCGACGTAGCTCTTCGCCGGGTCGCCCCACATGATCGCAAGGTAGCCTTCCTTGCTCCGGTCAGCGGGCAGGTCCGTGGGGAGCCAGGGCAGGTGCTTGCCGAGGTGCTTCGGGATGCCGTCGGCCGCCATGATCTGGGCCATGTAGGCCGCGGGGATGGCGCCGGCCGCGCCGCGCTCCATGTTGAACTTGATGACGTCCCAGGTGCTGGGGCGCTCGATCGGAACCCCGGCCGGAGCGCCGCCGGTGATCGTCGGCTTGTCGCCGCCCGCGGCCGGCTGGCTGCTGCACGCGGCAGCGCCCAGCACCGGCAGGGCGAGGCCCGCCACCGCGGACTGCTGGAGGAAGGTGCGTCGGGTCGAGGAGAGCCCAGGCTGTTTCATGGCTCGGGTGTCCTACTTTTTGGCTGGGCTTTCAAGTCACCGACCGCGATCCTGGACGGGTTGAGGATCCTGGAATTATTCGCCGGCATCGGGGGTTGCGCCGCCGCCCTGCCCCCGGATGACGAGATCCTCGCCGTGGAGCAGAGCCCGGTGGCCCAGGCGGTATACCGGACGCGGCACCGGCACCAGGTGGCGCCGTGGAACATCACCTTCACCCCGGCCGAGCGCTGGGCCGCGTGGGGCGCGGACCTGTGGTGGATGTCCCCGCCCTGCCAGCCCTACACCGCGCGGGGGGCGGGGGCCGACCTCGACGACCCGCGGGCCCAGAGCCTGCGCCGGGTCCTCGAGGCCCTGGCCACCCTCCGGCCGAGCTACGTGGCGGTGGAGAACGTCCCGGGCTTCGTGGGCTCCCGGGCCCACCAGGCCCTGCAGGCTGCCTTGACCGGCTACCAGCTCGAGGAGCAGCTCCTGTGCCCCACCGACCTCGGGGTCCCGATGCGGCGGCTGCGCTACTACCTCGTCGCGTCCCGGGCGGGTGACCTCGGGCCGGGGTCCGAGGCGACCCGGGCCGCGCTGGCCCGAGGGCAGGCCCAGTTGCGAGGCGAGGCGGCGCCGGCCCGAGGCCCGCGATCTGCGCTCGCCAACTACCTGGATCCGAGTGCGGACGAGGACGCCGAGCTGAGGGTCCCCGAGGCGGTGCGCGCCGCGTACCCGGGCGCGCTCAACGAGCTGGAGCGCGACGATCCAGACGCGGTGGCCACCTGCTTCACCGCGGCCTACGGGCGCTCCTTCGTGCGCTCGGGCGCCTACCTGCGGGTGCAGGATGGCCTGCGCTTCTTCGCCCCCGAGGAGATCGCGGCCCTGATGGGCTTCGGCCGCGGGCCGCTGTTCCCGCCAGAGGTGCCCCGGAGCAAGCGGTGGGCCCTGATCGGGAACAGCCTCTCGGTGGACGCGGTGCGGGCGGTGCTCTCGCGGATCCCCGCCTACTCCTGCGGCGGACCCTCGATGGTCTCGTTGTCGTCGGAGTCACCCGGCTCCACGTAGATCTCCTCGGAGCCCGGGTGCGAGATGGTCACCGCCTGGCCGCTCTCGGTGATGACCTTGATGTGCACGGGGCGGCTCCAGCCCTTCTCACCGCTCATCCGCAAGACCTCCTGCGCGGTGCGGCGCGCGGTGTTCTCCACGATCTCCTTGGCGAAGGTCGACATCGTGAGCTCCCACGGGAAGTACACCGTGTCTCCCTTCACCGTGCCCTTGCCCCAGGTGTAGTTGGCGAGGCCCTTGTTGTTGGCGATGCGGCCGGGGAGGTCCTCGGGGTTCACGCGCTGGCAGTCCGCGATCTTGGCGTCGCGGCGCAGGGTCTTCTTCTTGTTGCCCTGGTCGTCCCGGACCCAGATGCCCTTGCCACCGGAGACCACGCGGGTGGTGCCGCCGAGCACGGAGATCATGTTCCCCCGCACGTCCTCGAGGGTGGCGTTGCCGCGCTGGTAGGACTCCACCAGCTCGTCCAGCTTCTCCTTCTCGTCGTCGCTGAGGTCCTCCATCTTGGAGGTGATGTCGCGGGCCGAGTCGCCGAAGATCTCGCCCAGGGTCTCGCGCTTGGTGTTCAGGAGGAGCTGGTCCACCTTCTCCTCGATCCGGCTGGCCTGCCAGTAGCTGGAGCAGCCGGTGGTGAGGAGGAGCGCGGACATGAGGATACGTCGGTGCATACGCCCCGGCGCTACCGCGTGCGCTCCGAGCACGCCATCGGAAAGTGTTCGACCACGGCCACGGCCACGATCACGGCCACGACCTGAGGCTGCATCAGCGCTCGAGCAGCTCGATGAGGACCCCTGCCACCGAGGCCCGCCTAACGTTCAGCAGGTCGTTCACGCCCTTGGCGTCGAAGCGCTTCAGGAGCGCGCCCGTGCCCTGCTCGAGTTTCAGCTCCATCTCGCGCTCGAACAACGGCAGAAGGGCGTACAGGGCGACCTCGGCCCCGTCCGGCCGGGTGAAGGTGCGCTGCTCGGGGGGCAGGATCATGGGCGGCGCGACGAGCACCCCACAGAAGTCGAGGCCGGGCACGAAGGGCGCGGGGGGATCTCCGTTCGGGACGGTGTGACCGGCGCCGAGCCAGGCGTCGTGCGCCTTGGGGAGGGCGGCGATCGAGGCCAATATGCGCAGGGGCCAGGCGGTCTGGGCGTCCTGGAAAGCCCCCTCCTCGACCGGCCACGGGGGCGGCAGGGCCAACAGGAGCTCGGCCCAGGCCGGCGCCTCGACGTCGTCGGGCACCGCCATCCGGCTCGCCGACATCCCCGCCGTCACCAGCACGTGGAACGGCTTGTCCTCGGTCGGCGGGACGTGGAGCAGGCCGAGCGACCCGCCGCCCGGGGTCGGCACCTCGATGATCCCCACCACGGGGCCGATGTGGTCGGCCACGTGCTGCATGAGGGGCGCCTGCCAGCCGGAGTCCATCGCCCCTGTCTGCCAAACGGGGCGGCGCTACGCAAGCCGACCTGCGCTCAGGTGGCCAGGTAGCGTCCGGTGAAGAAACACGCCACCCCGACCAGCACCAGGAGGAGCCACCACCACCGGGGCGCCTCCGCGCGGACGGACACCGCGGCCGGCTGCGCGGACGCGCTGGGCACGGCGGGGATGGTGATCAGCGCCGCCGCCCCGAGTGGGCGGACGGTGTCGGGCTCGGGGGCCCGCCAGTCCGCCGGCCCGGGACCCCAGTCCGCAAGCGGAGCGCGCAGCCGGACGAAGTCCGGCGTAGAGGGGTGGGACGGCTCCGCCGGCCCGCGAGAGGGGTGGGCGGGCGCCGCCGGCCCGGGAGAGGGGTGGGACGGCTCCGCCGGCCCGCGAGAGGGGTGGGCGGGCGCCGCCAGGCGCACCATCGGGGCCTCGTCCAGCATCGTGGAGGCGGCCAGGACCTCCTCGTGTCGATCCAGCATGGTCGGCGCGGCCAGGACCTCCTCGTGTCGATCCAGCATCGTGGGCGCGGCGAGCAGGCTGTCTTCGTCGTCCTCGGTGGTCGAGCGCGCGAGGGGGTCGAGCCCGTCGTCGACGTCGCGCCCGTTGAGCCCCACCAGGGCGCCGGGGGGGAGGGTCAGCGCCCCACCGAGGAGCGCCTCGGCCGAGAAGGAGACGAGGGTGGCGCCGGAGATCAGGAGCGCCTCCATCGCCTCCAGCTGCGCTGCCACCTCGCCCATGCTGCGCAATCGGTCCTGCGGACGCTTGGCGAGCATGCGCTCCACCAGCGCCGACAGCTCGCCCTCCACCAGCCCGAGGTCGAGCTCGTCGCGGTACCACATGGGCGGCGGCGGCTCGCCGAGGATCGCCCGCATCACCGCGGGGATGTTGGGTCCGTCGAAGGGCGGCCGGCCGGTGAAGCTGCGGTACATGGTGACGCCGAGGCCCCACTGGTCCACCGCGGGCGACAGGACCGAGGTGGTGCCGCTGAAGCGGGCGATGCTCTCGGGCGCCATGCCTCGGATGGTGCCGATCAACATCCCGGTCGACGTCTCCGGGTCATCGGAGGAGACGTCCTTGGCGATGCCGAAGTCGATGAGCTTCACCTCGCTCGTGCCGTCCTCGGCCGGGCGCCCCACGATGATGTTGCTCGCCTTCACGTCGCGATGCAGGAGGCCCTGCGAGTGGACGTAGGCCAGGGCCTCCGCCACCCGCCGGAAGATGGTGAGGAGCGTGGTCGCCTGGAGCCGGCCCGCGATGTGGCTGAGCGGCCAGCCGTCGATGCGCTCCATGACGTAGGCGAGGGCCTCGGGGCGAAGGTCGAGGATGTCCACCACCCGCACCACCCCCGGGTGGTCGAGGCGCTTCAGGATCCGGGCCTCACCAAGGAACCGGTCCACCGAGGTCGGCCCGCGCCCTACGCTCGCGTAAGCCGGGTTGCGCAACACCTTGATCGCAAGCTCACCTGCGATATGCGGCGCGGTGGCAGACCAGACCTCGCCGAAGCCTCCGCGCCCGATCAGCGCGGACAGCGAGTATGGGCCGATGCTCCCATCCGGCCGCAGCGCCACCATGAGAAGACGGAATACCGCGCATCCGCCGGTAGGGGCCAGCCGTGCCCGCCCCTGTCTTTTCGCACCCTGGGGCGCGAACTAATCCGCGAGGGCGAGCGCGAGGCGGCGCACCGCCTCCCGGAGCTCGTCGGGCTCGAGCGCCGCAAACCCGAGGCGCGCGTGGCTCTGGATGCGGCCGAGGTAGTCCAGCCGTCGCCCCGGGATGAAGTACACCCCCGCCGCCTCTGCCCTCGTCGCCCAACGCTCGGTGTCCACGCCGCGCGCACGCGCCCACAACGCCATACCTCCCGCGGGCACGGTGAACTCGAGGGCCGACCCGAAGGTATCTCGCAGCGCGTGCGCCAGCGCGTCCCGCCGCGCCTGGTACGCGCGGCGCACCCGGCGCGTGTGCGCGACCACCTCGCCGTCCTCGAAGAGCTCCGCCACCGCGCGCTCGAGCGCGTGATCGCCCTGGCGGTCCACCACCTGCCGGTGCCGGGCCAGCGCCTCGATCACCGGCGCGGGCGCCACGATGTAGCCGAGCCTGAGGCCGGGGGCGAGGACCTTGGAGAGCGAGCCGACGTAGACCACGCTCCGGCCCCCGTCCATGCTCGCGAGGGGCAAGACGGGTTGACCGGCGTAGTGGACCTCGTTGTCGTAGTCGTCCTCCAGCACCACCGCCCTTCGGCGCGCCGCCCACGCCAACAGGGCCATCCTGCGGGCGGGGGACATCACCGCCATCGTCGGGTATTGGTGGTGGGGCGTGACGTAGACCATCCGCAGGTCGGGTTGCGCATCCAGGGCCTCGACGATGAGGCCCTCGCCGTCCACCGGGAACGCGGTCAGCCTCGCGCCCGCACAGGTGAGCGCGTCCCAGGCGGGCGGATAGCCGAAGCGCTCCACCCCGACCCGGTCTCCGGGGCGCAGGAGCGCCTGCGCCGCGAGGTACAGCGCCATCTGGGCGCCGTGGGTCACGATGACGTTCTCGGGCCCGGCCGGGATCCCGCGGCGCGCGCGCACGTGGGCGGCGAGGGCGGCCCGGAGGCGGGGGTGCCCCGCCGCCTCCAGGTAGCCGAGGAGGCGCTGCCCCTCCGCGCGGAGGGCCCGGCGGTAGGCGCGCGCGAGGAGCTCGTGGGGCACCATGCGCAGGTCCGGGACGCCGCCGGAGAGGACGAGGGCGCCAGACGGCCAGCTCGAGCCGAGGCCCGCCCGCCGATCCTTCCAGCGCCTCGACGGGAGCCGGTAGGCGGGGGCACTGCGCAGGCTGTCTTGCGAGACCTCGGCCGGCCCGGGCTCCAGCGGCGCGGGCGACACGAAGGTCCCGCGAGGGCCCTCCATGCGCACCCAGCCCTCCGCCGCGAGCGCCTCGTAGGCCGCCACCACCGTGTTGCGGGTCAGCCCCAGGCGCGCCCCCAGCGCCCGGGTGCCGGGGAGGCGCTGGCCGGGCAACAGCTGCCCGGCCCGGATCGCGGCGGAGACCGCCCGGGCCGCGGCGAGGGAGAGGGGGCGGACCCCCTCGGGGAGCACCAGCGCCACCTCGTCTCGTCTCGGCATCGCCGAAGAGTATGAACTGGACCCTTGGTCTTGTCACAACTGGACCTCCTCAGGGGTCCAGTTGAGCGGTACCCGTTCATGCCATGCGACGCCCTCGCCTCGCCCTCGACCCGGCCGACGCCCTGGCGCTCCTGGGGGCGGCCTCCCACGTGAACCTCGCCTGGGTGGGGCCGGACGGCCGCCCCGGGCTGCGGGCGCTGCACGTGGCCGTCCTCCCGGGCCCACCGCCCACCGTGGTGTTCCACGGGTCCGAGGTGGGCGAGAAGCAGGCGCTCCTCGGGCGGCGGGTGGTGCTCCAGGCGGAGGAGGTGCTCGCCACCATCCCCAGCACCTTCACCGACCCGGAGCGCGCGTGCCCCGCCACCACCTACTACCAGAGCGTGCAGGCGGAGGGGGTGGCGGAGGAGGTGGTGGCGCCCGAGGCCAAGGCCGCCGCCCTCGAGGCCCTGATGGGGCGCTTTCAGCCCCAGGGCGGGCACGTGCCGATCGAGGCCCATCACCCGCTCTACGCCAAGGCGGTGGCGGGGGTGCAGGTGGTCGCGGTGCCCCTCACCCAGCTCAGCGGGAAGGCCAACCTCGGCCAGGCCAAGCCGATCGAGGTCCGCCGGGCGATCATCGAGGGCTTGTGGCGACGCGGCCTGCCCCGGGACCCCGAGGTGATCGAGCGCCTGCGGGCCGCCACCGACCGTGACCCCGCCCCGCCCACCTTCTTCGCGCCCAGCGGCGTGACCCTGCACGCGTGGGCTCCGCCGAGCGACGCCGACGTGGTGGCCGCGCACCTCGCAGACGCGTATTGGAACTCGAGCTTCTCGCAGGATGACTTGCGGCGCGCCCACCTCGCCTCCGCCGCGTGGGTGGTGGGGCGCGACGCCGAGGGCCTCTGCGCCACCGCCCGCGCGATCAGCGACGACACCAAGCACGCGTGGATCTACGACGTGTGGGTGCACCCCCGGGCCCGGGGCCGCGGGGTGGCCACCGCGCTCATGGCGCTGCTGCTCGATCACCCGCGGCTGCGCGGCGCGGCGAAGATCCACCTCGGCACGCGGGACGCGCAGCCGCTCTACCGCAAGCTGGGTTTCGAAGAGCGCGAGGTGGCCCGCTTCACGCACATGGAGCGGGCCGGAGCGCTGAGGCCCGAGCCCTCTCTTCGAGCCCTGAAGACTGTCTCTGAGCCCTGAAGCCTGAGCCCCAATCCTGAAGCCTGTCTCCGAACCCTGGAGACTGAGCCCTGAAGCCTGTCTCTGAGCCCTGAAGCCAACGGCGCCGTGTCTCGAGCGCCATGCGCTACGAGCGTGGGATCAGGCCTCAGAGACAGGGCTCAGGACAGCAGGCTCGAGGGTCCAGGCCTCAGACGACAGACCTGGACCTCCAGCCCTTTGCGGCTTGGCGTCTTTGCGCGACCCAACCCGCCGCACGCAGGCCCAGGCTTCAGCGTCGGCGACGCCGGAGCACCAGCAACCCCAGCAGGCCGAGGCCCACCAACCCCGACCCACCCGCCACCGGGTCCGTCACGCACGTGCAGCCGGTGTCCTCGAGCACCGGGGGCTTCTCCACCACCTTCTCCCGGACCTCGAGGGTGATCGGGGTCTGGGTGAAGCGGCCCACCGAGTCGGTGCAGGTCACCAGCACGCTCACGGTGTCGACCTCCTCGGGGGTGCCGCGGAAGCGGAGCTTCTGCTCGCCCTCCACCTCCGCCACCTCGTAGGAGAGGCCGCGGGGGAGGGACGGGCCGGCCACCCGCCACGACAAGCTGCCTTGCCCGTTGCGGGTGCCCAGCTCGGTCTCGTAGACCTCGCCGAGGGTGGCGTAGGGCACCGAGGTGGGGGTGATCGCGAAGCCCTCGTCCTGCACCACCGCGAGCCGGAAGGTCGCGGAGTCCTGGGCCGCGGTGGCGCCGGTGCCCTCGGACGCGGTCACCGTGAACACCCAGGCGCCCACCTGCTGGGGCACGCCCACCACGCGGCCCTCGGTCGAGACCACGACGCCGGGCGGGAGCGGGCCGCTCGCGCTGAAGGAGACGGTGGAGGTGCGGCTGCCGCCGACCACCCGCAGCTCGTAGACGTAGTTCTCACCCACCCGCCCGTCGGGGAGGGTGGAGGCCACGAGGGTGAGGCGGCCGGGGGTGGCCACGGTGAGCCGCAGGGTGCGGCGCGCCTCGGTCACGTCGTCCTTCGCCACCACGTTCAGCTCGTAGACGCCCGCCTGCACCGGCACGCCGTGCAGGTAGCCGTCCTCGTCCAGGGTGAGGCCGGTCGGGATGTTGCCCTCGACCGTGAAGGTGACCTCGCCCGAGTTGCCCAGGGCCTGGATGTGCTGCTGATCCGCCACCGGCACGTCGTCGCCGGCGGGGGGGTAGGCCGCGCCCACCTGGCCCGGCAGCAGGTCTCGGGTGACGATGGTGAGGCCGCCGTCGGGCTCCGCCACCGTGACGCTCAGCGTCCGGCTGGCGGTGTGGCCCGCGCTCTCGACCTGCACCGTGACGGTGGCCTGGCCCACCGTGGTGGGGGTGCCGCGCAGCTCGCCGCTGTTGGGGACGAGGCTCATCCCCTGGGGCAAGCTGCCCTGCAGGCTCCAGGTGTAGTGCCCGTCGCCGCCGCTCGCCCGGAGGAAGTGGGTGTAGGCCACGCCCACGTAGGCGCCGGGGAGGGCGGAGGTGTCGATGTTCACCGCGTCGGTGGCCACCGACAGGGTGGTGGCGCTGGCCCGGGTGTTGTTGACCTCGTCGATCTCCTGCACCGCGTTGTCGGGATCCATCACCACCCCGAGGTAGTACTGGCCAGCGACGACCTGGGCCGGGAGGGTCACGTCCACCGTCACCGTCGCGGTCGTCAGGAGCGGCAGGCTCTCGGTGCCGCTCGCGAGCTGGAAGTCATCGCGGCTCACCACCTGGTTGCGCGACAGCACCAGGCGCCAGTCGCTCGTGGCGTCGAGGTTGCCCCGGTTCCGCAGGTAGAGGGTGGCCTGGAAGCTCCCTTGCGGCTCGACCGCCTGCACCGACGCGGTCACGTCGGTGACCACGAAGTCGGGCTGCTGGGCCGCCACGCGGAAGGTGTCGGTGGAGATGAGGACGTTGTTGGTCTCGTCCGGCTCCACCAGCTCGTTCATCGGGTCGACCACCAGCGCGAGCCTGTAGCGGCCGAAGGGCAGGCTCAGCGGCACGGTGGGCGTGGCGGTGACGGTCAGCGCCTGGTACGGCGCCAGGGTCACCGGCCCGGACTCGAAGATCGGGTTGTTGGGCACCGTCTCGGTCGGCCCCATGACGTGCACCGTGTACCGGAACGGCCCGAGGGCGTTCTGGTGGAGCGAGGCCATGGTGACGCTGGTGGTGAAGGGCACCCCGGCGAAGACCGAGGACGGCACCACGATCCCCGCCGCCTGCACGTCGGGGCCCGCGTCCTGCTGGACCCGCACCACGGTGTTCGTCGCCGCCGCCAGGTCGTTGCCATTGCAAGCAGGGCTGACACACGACAGGAAGTTGCCGCCGAGGGTGCCGTTGGCGTTCTCCCAGCCGGCGGAGGCGGTCCACGCGAAGGGGTCGGTCATGCCGGTCACCGGGCCGTAGTGCACCTCGAAGCGCCCCGCCTGCCCCTCGTAGAGCCAGAGCTGGAACTTCGGGTTGCCGCCCGCGCCGCTGTACCGCTGCACGGTGTCGTACTGGATGATGAAGACCCGGCTGGGGGCGGTGCCCTCCAGGTAGGTGGTGGCCCCGTTGGTGATCAGGTCGTCCCACCACAGCGCGATGAGCTCGTTGGGTGAGCTGGTGGAGGGCATCGTGTCGTTCGCGAGGCTGGTCGCGCTCCCCCCGAACGCCACGAACCCGTTGGTGCCCACCGACGCCGAGGTGTAGTCGGTGCTGTAGAACCGGAAGGGGAACGGGAGCGGGACGATGCCTTGAGAGTCGTCGGTGCCCTGGAAGGGCACCGGGGTGCCGCCGCTGCGCTCCACGTAGTTCTCGGCGCGGGTGTCGACGAAGTACGGGACCTGGGCCGAGGCGAGGGACGGCGCGGCGAGCACTGCGAGCGCAAGGAGACTTGCCGCCGCGCGGCCCCGCCGCCGCACGAGGAACAGGCCGCCGAGCAGGCCGAGCAGGGACCACGCCCCCGCCCCGCGACCCTCGTGGGCGCTGGTGCAGCTGCAGCCGTCGTCACCGCCGGTGGGGAGCGGATCCACGACCTCGGGCTCGTCGACGATGATGCCGAAGGCGCGCAGGTCGTATTGCCCCACGGTGTCGCGCGCGATCACGGTGAAGGAGAAGGTGCCGCTGCTGCTGGGGGTGCCCGAGATGCCGCCGTCGCTCGCCAGGGTGAGGCCGGTCGGCAGGTCACCCTCGACGAGGGCGAACGTCACGGTGCCGGTGGTGGAGATCGCCTTCATGACCACCGCCTCGCCCGCCTCGTTCACGTAGGCCTTGTTGACCTCGCCGCGGGGCAGGCTGTTGGTCACGAAGGTGACGCCGTCGGACTCGTCGATCTCCACCGTGTAGGTGTTGAGGTCGAAGTCGCCGCGGCTGTCGACCACCCGGATCGAGAAGGTGAACAGGCCCACCCGGCTCGGCTCGCCGTAGATGCGGTCGCCCTCGAGCACCAGGCCGTCGGGGAGCGCGCCGTCCGCCACCGTGAACACGAAGGGCGAGGTGCCGGTGCCCGAGGCCACCCGCACCACCTCGTCGTAGGCCTCGCCGAGGCGGCCGTCGGGGAGCACGTCGTTGCTCATCCGCACCGCGTCGGTGGCGTTCACCACGCGCAGGGTCAGGGGCCGCTCCGCGAAGGCGCCGAGGGCGTCGGTGACCCGGACGTTGAGGCGGGAGATCGAGGTGATGCTCGGCGTGCCCTCGATCCGACCGTCGTCGCTGAGGAACAGGCCCTCGGGGAGGGCGTCACCGCCGGTGAGGGTCCACAGGTAGGGCCGGACGCCGCCGAAGGCGGTGAGCGGGTACGCGTAGGGCCGCTCCACGAACCCGGGCGGGAGCGCGGTGGTGAGGATCTCGAGGTCGGTGGTCTGGTCGGCCACCAGGAGAGTGAAGGCCTTGGCCACGATCAGGGCGCCGTCGGTCACGGTGATCACCACGTCGGCCACGCCCTCCTCGGTCGGGGTGCCCGACAGGCGCCCGCTCGCGTCGAGGCTCAGCCCCGCCGGCAGCACGCCCATCGCGAGGCTGAAGGTGTAGCTGCCCGCGCCGCCGGCGGCGGCCACGAAGACATCGTAGGGCACGCCCACCGTGCCCATCGGGAGGCTGGTGGTGAGGATGCTGAGGTCGCTCGGCAGCACCGGGAGCGTGGCGCCCGACACCAGCACGTTGTTGTCCTCGAACAGCTCGTCCACCGCTCCCGCGGGATCGAGGACGTAGATCACGTAGTAAGCGCCGGCCGGGGTGCTGGAGGGGATGAGGAGGGTGTCGACCCCGATGTCCTCGGCCCCCGCGGCCAGGCTGGTGCTGGGGGTGCCGAGCAGGACGTCTTGCGCCGGGTCGAGGGCGTTGTCGGCGGAGAGGTAGACCTGGTAGTCACCCGCGCCCGCCGCGTTGCCGTCGTTCAGCAAGGTGCGTTGCAAAGTCACCGACTCCCCGGCCGCCGCCCGGGCCGGGAGGCGGATCTCGGTCGCGATGAAGTCCGGCGCCGGGTCGCGCACCTCGATGGTGCGGGTGGTGCGGTCGAGGTTGTTGTTCTGACGCTCCTCGAGCACCGTGCTCTGCGAGTTGACGATCAGGCAGAGGTAGTAGGGCCCGGGGGTCAGGGTGCTCGGCACCGGGACCAGCTCGTTGAAGGTCGTCGACTCGCCCGGGCTCAGGCTCAGCGGGCCGAGCTCGGCGAGGAGGGTGTCGGAGACCGCGCTGCACAGCTGGTTCTCGGACATGTAGATGCCGTAGAGGAAGCCGTTGGCCGAGGCGAGGCCGTCGTTGCTGATGGTCCCGTAGACCTCGAGGTCGAGGCCGCGGAACGCGAAGACCCCGGGGGTCTCGACCTCGTTCGCCACCAGGTCGGCGCCCGCGAGGGTGGTGGTGTTGGGCGACACGCCGAGGTTGTTGGTCTCGTCGGCCTCGACGATGATGTTGTTCGGGTCGATGTCGACCAGCGCGTAGTAGCCGCCGGGGATGACGGTGGGGATCAGCGCGGGGAACGTGAACGAGGTGGAGGGCGCCGCGGGCACCGCCACCGTCGCGGTCTGGATGAGGATGTCGGAGCTGTCGAGGAGGCGATCCCGCGACAGGTACACGTGGTAGGGCACCGCGCCCTGGGCCGCGCCGAGGTTCAGGATGCGCACCGTGATGTCGACCGTCTCACCCGCGCCGGTGTCGGCCGGGGTGTCGATCTCGGCCGCGAGGTCGGTGCCGATCAGGAAGCGGGTGGTGAGGATCGCGATGTTGTTGGTCTCGACGTCCTCGGCCACGTCGTTGTTCGAGTCCATGATCACGCCCACGGTGTAGAAGCCCGAGGCCAGCGACGGCACCACCGCGGTGAGGGTGGAGGTCTGGGCCGAGCGAGAGGCCAGCGGCCCGAAGGTGAGCTGGCCGAGCAGGGTGTCGCTCGCGTCGATGGCGGCGTCGGTGGACAGGTAGACCGCCGCGGTCCAGGTGCCGGTGGCGGTCAGGGTGCCCACGTTGCGCGCGGTGACCTGCACGTTCACGGTGTCGCCCGGGTTGCCGCCGGTGGCGGAGACGCCGCTCGCGACGAGCTCGACCCCGGCCGGGCTCGCCCACTCGATGACCTGGTTGTTGAGGCTGGTGAGGTCGGTGACCCCGCAGGTGGCGGTGGTGCCGCAGGGCAGGCCCGCGTCACCGATGGTGCCGTCGCCGTTCTCGATCCCGATCGTGCCGCTCCACAGCGTGTTCTCGGACGCGACGGGGCTGAAGGTGCCGTAGTGCAGGCGCACCGCGCCGGAGGCCTCGGACAGGCGCACCTGGAAGGTGGCGTTGGACACCGAGGCCGAGCCGCTCGTGTAGTGCCCGACCGCGTTCCACTGCACCACGAACTCGCGGCTCGGCGCCGCGCCGAGCACGGTGTACGTCACCGCGCCGGTGGTGATGAACAGGTCGTCCCAGAAGGGCGCCACCACCGCGTCGGGGCTGTCGATCGACGGGATGGCGGGGACGCCGAAGGATCCGGTGGAGATGAACGTGTCGCAGAAGCCCACCGACGTATCGCAGAACGGGAAGAAGCCCGAGCACTGCGCGTCCACCGTGCACGGCTGGGCGAAGGACATCGCGCCGTTCGTCCCCACGAAGACCTGGGTGTAGGTCTCGCCGTAGTACGTGAACGGGAAGCCGATCGGGATGAGCGTGGTGTCGTCGTCGTTGCTGAAGAACGACACCGGCGTCCCGCCGGTGATCGGCACATAGGCCGCGCCGTACTGGTTCTTGAAGTAGGGCACGACCTGGGCGGCGGCGGCGCCGGCCCAGGACAGGCCCACCAGGGCGATCAGGGCGCCAGCGGCGCGTGGAGCGGTTCGAGCGAGGGGCTTGGATTCAAAGAGCACGTTTCAAACTCCTGGAGCGTCGGCGAAGTCCTAGCAGGACCCACACGCCGCCGACGAGCAAGATCGAATCTGGTCGCGGGGCCCCGCCTCCCAGATGACAGGTGCAGCCCCCGGCCTCGGCCGCGGCCGGGTCGGGGTCGGGCACCCGCGAGATGACGACGAAGGCGCGCTCGTCCGTGCGCCCCCTTGCGTCGGTGACGCGAGCGGTGAAGGCCCAGCGACCCTCGCGCTCCAGTTGCCCCCGGATCACGAGGTCGTCGGCGGACTCCCCCGCCTCCCCGGCCCCCGGCGCCACCTCGAAGGACGCGGGCAGGCGCCCCTCCTCCCAGGGCAGCGCCCAGGTGTACGGCCGGTCGCCCCCGTCGGCCCGGAGCACCACGTGGTACTCGGTCTGGGGGGCCCCTTCGGGGAGGGCCTGGGTGGAGATCGCGAAGCGGCCGGTCTGTGTGACCTCGAGCACAACCTCCGCGGTGTCCACGTGGCCGAGGCGATCGCGCACCTCGACCAGCATCCGGAAGCGGCCCACCTGCTCGGGCAGGCCCTGCAGGCTCCCGTCGGTGCTGACGGTGAGCCCGGGGGGCGGGGTGGTGAGGCGGCGCCAGCTGTAGGGCGGCAAGCCGCCTTGCGCCAGGAGCGGGTGCACGTAGGTCTCGAGGAGCTGGGCCCGGGGGAGGTCGCGGGAGACCACGGTGAGGTTGGGCGCCGCCCGCACGTCGAGGGACACCGCGACGGTGGCGGTGGCGCCGGCGTTGTCGCGCACCCGGAGCACGACGGGGAAGGCGCCGACCGCGCCAGGCACCCCGAAGATGTCGCCGTCCACCGAGAGGCCGAGGCCCGGTGCAAGCGCGCCTGCATCCACCGACCAGCCGTAGGGCCAGACGCCGCCCGCCGCGTAGAGGCGGGCCGCGTAGTCGTGCCCGACCACCGCCTCGGGGAGGTGGCGGGTCACCGGGGTCAGGGGCAGGTTGGGCTCCAGGATCGCGAGCTCCAGGGCCTTGGTGCCGGAGGCGCCGCCGCTCGTCGCCTCGAGCTCGAGGGTCACCTGGGTGGCCTGGAGCGGCACCCCGGCGATCACCCCGGTGGAGGCGTCGAGGCCCAGGCCTCGGGGGATGAAGCCGCCCACCAGCTCGAAGCGGTAGCGCCCGTCGCCCCCCGCCGCCTCCACCGTGGCCGAGTACGGCCGGCCGAGCACCGCGGGGGGGAGGGACTCGGTGAGGATCTGGACCTCGTCGGAGGCCACCACCACGGGCTGGGCGGTGCGCGCGTCGTTGTTGCCCTCGTCGAGCTCCGCCACCCGGAGCTCGGGGTCGACGAGGGCGCCCACGTAGTAGAGGCCGGTCTGCAAGCTGGCTGGCACCACCGCGGTCAGGGTGCCGGTGACGGTCTGGCGGGGCGCGGTGTCGAAGGTGACGGACCCCAGCTCCACGTCGGAGGTGGTGATCGCCCGGTTGTCGGAGAGCACCACCCGCAGCTCGAGCGCGCCGGGCCGGTTCCCCGCGTTCTCGGCCGCGTACGCCACCTGGAGCGGGGCCCCCGGCCGCACCTCGGTGCTCAGCGGCTGAAGGCGCGTGACGCGGAAGTCCGGGGCCTGCTCGGCGATGCGCACCGGGGCCGAGAGGGCCAGGTTGTTCAGCTCGTCGGTCTCGGCGAGGTCGTCGCCGACGTCCGCCACCAGCGCTACCCGGTACTGCCCCGCCGCGAGGCCGGCGGGCACCTCGAGCTCGAGGTCGAGGGCCCTGGACTCGAAGCCCTCGAGGGTGAGCGGCGCGCTCACCAGGAGCGGCGCCACCCCAACGGTGGACGTGTTCGCCGCCGGCACCAGCCACGCCGCGTAGCGCAGGGGGCCCAGGGGGTTCTGGTGCCGGCTCACCAGGCGGGCGGACACCGCCAGGGGGAGGCCGGGGTACCCGACCTCGGGGGTGGAGAGGTTGGTCACCGTGACGTCTTGCCCGGCGTCGGCCAGCACCGTCACGAGAAGGTCCTCGAGGTTCCCGACGTCGAGGGTGCTGCACGGCTGGGGCCCGCCGCAGGGGGCGATCCACATGCCGAGGGCGCCGTTCGCGCTCTCGAGGCCGACGCGGGCCTGGATCTCGGTCGGGTTCCCCAGGAAGTTCACCCCGGGCGAGGCAGGACCGAAGCGGATGTCCAGCTGCGCCGCCGGGCCCTCGTGCCAGGTCATCATGAAGGTGACGTCGGAGGGGGCCTGGGTGTCGGTGAAGTGCCGGATCCGGCGCCACTCCACGCTGATCTTCCCCTGCCCCGGGGTGTCGTCCACCTCGTAGAAGACCCCCGCCCCGGGCTGGGTGGCCCCGGGGCAGCCCGCCACGCTCGAGCACCAGTCGTCCCACAGCGGGGCCACGAACCCGTTCGGGGTGGAGGCGGAGGGCATGGTGCCGGGCGAGAAGTTCAGGCCCGCGCGCCCGCTCGTCACGCTCACCACCCCGTTCGCGTTGATGAAGACGGTGCTGAACTCCTCACCGTAGAGGACGACGGAGAACGGCAGCGGCACCGCGTAGGTGGAGGCGTCGCCCAGCCCCGGCAAGATCTCTTGCGCGCTCGGCCCGAGCCCCACGTACGGCTCGGTCTGCTGGAAGACCTGATACGGCGCCACCTGGGCCCCGGCGGGCCCCGCGCCCAGCATCATCAGGGCGCCCGACAGCCACGCGGCGAGCCTCATGCGCTGCGCCTCCGCGTCGCCACCCACAGGGCGAGCGCCGCGAACAGGGCGAGCAGGCCGTCTCGCGGTCCGCCCTCGGTCCCCCGGCAGGTGCAGCCGTCGTCGGGGATCCGCACCTGCCCCCTGGCCGGGGCGACGACGATGGCCAGGGTGGCGCGCCGGGCGTCGTTGGCGCGGTTGGTGACCAGAACGGTGAACGCGAAGGTTCCGTCCGCGGTGGGGGTGCCCGAGATGACCCCGGTGGCCGGCTCGAGGGTGAGGCCGGGGGGGAGGATGCCGCTCACCAGGTACCAGGTGGTCCCCTCGGGCGGGTTCGCGCGCAAGCGGGCTTGCTCACCATCGTCGCTCAGGTAGGGCTCGCCCACCTCGCCGTCGGGCAGGCGATCGCTCGCCTCGTTGCCGGTGACGACCCGGAGCGCCCCCTCGGGCAGGATCTCGAGGGCGTAGCCGTTGCGATCGAAGAGGCCCTCGGCGTCCCGGACCTCGACCAGCACCTCGTAGTCGCCGGCCACGGTAGGGGTGCCCACCAGGCGTGCGGCGGCCGGCTCGAACGCGATCCCGGGCGGGAGCGGGCCGAGCACGCTCCAGGTGTAGGGGGCGAGGCCACCGGTGGCGTTGAGGGCCATCTCGTAGGGCCGCTTCACCACCCCGCTCGGCAGGCCGGCGGTGGTGATGCTGATGGACGACGACGGATCGACCACGTCGAGGCGCACCAAGCCCTCGGCCCGCTGCCCGGACTGATCGCGCGCCACCACGGTGAAGGAGAAGTTGCCGGCGCTCCGGGGCTCACCGCCGAGCAGGCCGTCCGGGGCGAGGGCGAGGCCGACGGGGGCGGCCGAGCCGAGCGACCAGGTGTAGGGGGCGAAGCCGCCCGCCGCCACCAGGCTCACCGCGTAGGGGTTGCGGGCCACCGCGGGGGGCAGGCGCCCGCTCACCACGGTCAGGGCCAGGCTGGGCGGGGTGACCAGGAGGTCGTAGTGGACCTGGGCGGACAGGCTCCCCGAGTCCACCCGGAGGGTGAGCGGGTGGCTGCCCTCCGCCGCAGGCCCCGCGGTGCCGGTCAGCTCGGCCCGCGCGGGGTCGAAGGACAGCCCCGCGGGCGCCACACCGGAGTCCCAGGTGAGGGTCCACCGGTAGGCCTCGGCCCCGCCCGCCGCCGCGAAGCGCCACGCGTAGGCGTCACCGATGACCGGGTTCGGCGGGGTGGGCGACGTGATCGCGAGGTCCGCCCCCACCACCACCAGCGGTCCGAGGACGAGGGTGTTGTTGTCGTCGCGGATCTCTTGCAGGCTGTCCTGCGGATCCACCACCGCCCCGAGGTAGTAGTTGCCCGTGACGAGCCCCCCGGGGATCGCCACCCACTCCGAGACGGTGGCCTCCGCCCCCGCTTCGAGGCTCACCACGCCCGGGGTCTGATAGAGCAAGGTATCCTGCGCGGTGACCCCGGGGTTGGTGCTGATGACGAGGCGGACCGGAGCCGCGCCGGCCGCGTTGCCGATGTTCGCCACCCGGATCGCCACCGGGGCGGTCTCCCCCGCCGCCGCGGTGGAGGCGGTGGCGATGTCGGCCGGCACGAGGTCGGGCGAGGGGTCGATGATGGTGATCGCGTCCAGGCGCCGGCGGGTGTTGTTGGTCTCGACCGGCTCGCGCACCACGTCGTTGCAGTCCACCACCGTGGCCACGAACCAGGCGCCGGTGGCGGTGGCCACGGGGATCACCGGGTCGAGGCGGATGGTGCGGGCCTCCCCCGGGGCGAGGCTGATGAGGGGGCTCTCGGCCAGGCGGAGGTCGCTGATCACCGAGATCAGGAGGTTGTCGGAGAGGAACGCGCACACCGTGAGGTCACGCGCGGTGGCGCCGCCGGTGTTCGCGACCACGGTGGTGATCGGGTAGCTCAGGCCCCGGAACCCGAAGTCGCCCGCGTTGATGCTGGTGGCGTCGAGCTCGGCCCGCTGCACCTGCAAGGTCGCCTGCGAGGCCATCACGTTGTTGCTCTCGTCGGTCTCGGGGATGGCGCCCACGTCATCGATGCGCCCAACCACGTAGTACTCGGGCGGGCTGGGCGGGGTGGAGAGCGGGGTGGTGAGGGTGAGGGTCTCGCTGCTCGAGAAGCCGTCGGGCAGGGTGATGAGCTGGGGCGGGCTCAGGGGCACCGAGCCCGCGCTCACCGCGGGGGTGGTGGAGAGGTAGAACTGGACCTGCACCGGGGTCGCCACCGGCGCGCCGTCGGAGCGCAGGTCGACCTGCACCTCGAAGGGCTCGCCCGGCCCGGTGCGGGCGGGGCCGCTCACCGTCCCCACGAGGTCGGGCCCGGTGCGGAAGGTCGCGCTGAAGGCCTGGTTGTTGCCCTCGTTCACCTCCGCCACCGCGTCGGCCGGATCCACCACCACCTTCAAGACGTACGCCCCCACCGCCACGTCGGCGGGGATGGTGAGGGTGTGGGTGGTGCTCACCTCGCTCACCCCGGCGAGCGCGGTGAGCGCGCCGGAGACCAGGAGCCGGTCGCCCGAGGCGTCGGTGGGTGAGTTGGCGAGGAAGACCTGGTAGCCGAAGGGCCCCGCGGGGGCGAGGCCCGCGTTCCGCACCGTCACCGCCGCGTCGAAGCTGGCGCCGGGGGCCGCCCCGGGCGGGCTCTGCAGGCTGGCCTGCAGCTCGGGCTGGTCGGGGAGCTCTACCCGGATGGTGCGCCCGAGGGTGAAGTGGGTGCTCGCGCAGCTCCCGGGCACGCAGGTGCAGGCGGCGTCGCAGGTGGCGCTGGGGGCCATCAGGTTCGCGCCCTCGGACCCATCCGCGCTCTCGATCGCCGCGGTCGCCCCGAGGAGGCCGACGTTGGGGCCGTACACCACCTCGACCGCGTGGGTGCCCTCGAACAGGCGCACCTGGAGGTCGGCGTTGGTGACGCCCGGGGTGGTGCCGTTCCGCTCGAAGTGCTCCCACTGCACGATGAAGACCCGCGCGCCGGGCGCGCCGGTGACCTCGGTGCGGATGGCCGCGGTGGCCCCGCCGTTCAGGTCGAGCCAGAGCGCCCCGATGAAGGCGTGCATCGGGTTGGCGGGGCTGGGGACGGTGCGCGGCGGGCGCAGGATGCCCACCGTGTTGGGGGGGAGGAAGCCGAGGAAGCCGTTGGTGTACGCCCAGGCCGTGGTCTGGGGCTCGCCGTACCAGCTGAAGGGGAACGGGAGGGGCAGCTCCACCGCGCCCTCGTCCAGGGCGGGGAACACGCCGTAGGCGACCGGCGGGTGCGCCACGCCCCCCGAGATGGGGGCCCAGGTGCCGACGGAGTGGCCGATGATGTAGGGGGTCTGGGCAGAGGCGTGGCGAGGCGCCAGGAGGGCAAGCAGGCCTGCAGCAACGAGGAGCGCTCTCGCCATCAAGGACCTTGGCGCGCTACAGGCACTCGGGCCGGTAGGTGACCACGATCTCCGACCCCGGCTCCGGGATGGCCAGCGGCGCGAAGTTCACGGTGTTGGTGGGGGTGTCGTAGCTCCAGCGGATCTGACCGCTCGGCGCGGTGGGCGCCACCGGCACCCCATCGACCGTCACCTCGACCGTGCCCGCCACCGGCTGGTTGGAGAGGAAGAAGCGCGACTTGTAGCCGAACACCGACAGGCCCAGGTTCTGGAGCGAGCTGCCCCAGTCGCCGGTGCAGATCGACTCGAAGATGCCGCCGGTGCGGTCGGCCATGTCGATGTAGCGCACGCCCGCCTCGGCCTGGAAGCCGCCGCAGCCGCTCGGCGCGTCACCCACGATGGCGGACGCGCTGAACAGGTTGGTGTTCCGGAAGCCCTTGATGGCCAGGAAGTAGTTCACGTAGAAGTCCACCGCGTTGGCCGACTGATCCTCCTCGTCGGACACGAAGATCAGGGCCAGGTACGCGCTGGGCCGCAGGAACCCGTTGTTCCAGCCGGTGATGATCGGGCTCGAGAGGGCCTGGTAGGCCGCCTCGAGCCCGCGCTCGCTGCCGGAGCCGTTGATGCCCTGGGTGGCGATGGCCGAGAAGGCGGTCTCGGCCGAGGGCTGCTCGTCGGGGGTGATCAGGCGCCAGCTCGGATCCCGCAGGGTGTTGTCGCCGTTGCCGTCCGCGAAGTAGCCGCACTGGCCCTGGTTCAGGGTGACCGGGCGCTGCGGGGAGGTCGGGTTGGGGCAGCCGTCCACGTCGGTGGTGACCACCGCGATGCGGTAGTCGAGGGCCTGGGCGTCGGCGAACTGGATGAAGCTCTGGAAGTTCGCGGTCAAGCTGGCCTGCTCCTCGCTCATCGAGCAGGAGTTATCGATGACGAAGAGGATGTCGACCTCGGGGGTCTCGAGCTGCTGGAAGCGGTCCTCGTTGATCGGGTCGAGGTCGCCGGAGCCGAAGAGCGGCACCACGTAGGGGTCGGTGCGGCTGCCCTCGTAGATGTGGAAGAAGCCCGTATCTTGCCCCACGTCGGAGGCGCGGTAGCGCACCCCGACCTCGATCGACTGGCCGGGCGGGATGGAGGCGGGCAGGTTGGGCACGCTCGACAGCTCGAACTCGCCGCTCACGCCGGCCGGGAGCTCGATCCGGGTGATCGAGGTGGCGGTCGAGCCGGTGTTGTAGATCGACACCGTCCGCTCGCGGGTGGCGCAGTTCACGCCGATCTGCCCGAAGTCGATCTCGTTCGGCGAGATCAGGAGCGCCGACGCCGACCCCACCCCGTGCAGGCTCACCTGCGGGTTCGGGTTGTTCGGGTCCGAGATGTAGAAGGTCAGCTCGCCGGTGTGGGTGGCCTCGCCGCCCGGAGTGTAGCTCACCAGGATCGTCTTGGTGTCGCCAGCGGCGAGCAGGATGTTGGTCTCGCTCCCGTCCACCAGGCCGAAGTCCGGGTCGGAGCCCGCCGCGATCTCGACATCGTTGATCAGGCAGGCGTCGGCGCCGATGTTCTCGATCCGCACGCCCTGGGTGGTGGAGCGCAGCACCTGCACGATGCCGAAGTTCACCGCCACCGGCTGGAGCGTGAACGAGCACGGGGGCAGGTTCACGCCCTGCCCGACCAGGGTCACGGTGTACGAGCCCTCGTCGGAGTCGTTGCTCGAGATGAGGAGGGTGCTCGTCACCTCGCCCTCGACGGTCGGCGTGTAGGTCACCTCGACCACCTGGGACTGGCCGGGCCGCACCACGAAGGCGTCGCGGTCCGCGGCGTAGGCGCCGGTCCCGCCGGTGTCCGAGTTGATGTCGGTGATCTCGAGGTCGTTGTACCCGGTGTTCTCGACCAGGATGCGCCGCTTGCTGCTGGTGCCGATGGCCACCCGCCCGAAGTTGAGGCTCTCGGGGGTCACCTGGATGTCCGGGCCACCCGCCTCACCGAGGAGCTCCACCCGCAGCTCGTCGAGGTCGCGCCCCGCGATCGGGTTGCGGCCCCGCACCACCACCGCGCCGGTGGGGTCGGTGCCGATGCTCGCCGCGGTGGGGGCGAACTGCACCTCGACGTCGAAGGACTCGCCCGGCCCGAGGTTGGTCACCTGGCCGTTGTAGGGCACCACCGAGTACTCGGGGGCCGAGGCCACGCCCATGCTCCAGCCGAGCACCGTCACCGCCTCGCTCGCCGCGTTGGTGCAGGTGGTGCGCTGGGTGGAGGTCACGCCCGGGTTCACCTGCCCGAAGTCCACCGCCGGCGGGTCACACTCGATCGCGGCGTTGGTGCCGCGGCCGAGCAGGGTCACGTCGAGGTCGCACAGGGAGCTGTCGCAGTTGGCGATCGTCCAGCGGCCGCGGTCCTCGCGCCCCTCGGCCGCCACGTCGGGCACGTAGCGCAGGCGCACGGTGATGCTCGCGTCGGGCTCGAGCAGGGTGTCGGCGGGCAGGAGCGAGCCGTTCCGGGCCGCGTCGGGGGTGGGCTCGAGGAGCTCGAAGCGCCCCAGCCCGCCCTGGTTCACGATCTCGGGCTTGCCGTTGGAGCCGAGGCGGGTCGTCAGGTCGACGGCTACACCGAGCCGGTTGTAGACCTGGACCTCGAGGGTGCGGCTCGAGCCCACCAGGACCTTGCCGAAGTCCACCGGGTTCGGGACCACCTCGATGCCCGAGGTCACCCCGCGGCCGATCAGGCGCACGGTGAAGGTGATGTTGCTGCCCGCGTCGTCCTTGATGTTGGTGAGGAGCCGGATGGAGGCCTCGACCGGGTTCTCCATCGCGGTGAAGGGCTGGAAGGTCACCCGCAGCGTCCGCGCGGTCTGGGCGGGCAGGTTGATGCTCTTGTCGGCCAGGGTCTGGGCCTCGCACGAGCCGTCGATCTTGAACTCGTAGTCGCTCGCGCACATCCCGTCGCCGGCCTCGATGCCGGTGATCGAGAAGCTGCCGTCGCCCACGTTCTTGACCACCAGCTCGTAGGGCATCTCGATGCCGACCTGGACATCCCGGAAGTCCACCTCCTCCTGGGTCTCGAGGGCGCCCTTCACCGCGACCACGTTGGTGGTGTCGGAGCACGCGGCGAGGGCCAGCAGGCCGGAGGTCACGGTGGCGGCAGCGGCGAGTCTCATGTGCACCAAGCCTTTGTTCATACCCCGGTGCATGCCCTCAGGTGATGAAAAATGTTACGAGAACTCAGGCGCTCCGATCACCGGCTCTGGCATTTACCCTAGGGTAACGCCCGAACCGGCCGCACCCGCACCAGGCTGCCCGGGCGATCCACCGCGGTCGACAGCGAGCCCAGGATCAGGTCTTCCCCTGCCCAGACCATGTAGAGGAAGCGCGGCCGGGAGAGCAGGTACCTGGTCGGACAGAACCCGAAGTCGGGGTGGTACTGCTGCAGGTAGCCGCCGGTGCCGGTATAGATGAAACCCCCGTCTCCGGTGGGGAGGACGACCGTGGGCTGGGCCAGCTCCGGTGCGCCCAGCTCCACCACCCCGTCGTCGAAGCGGAAGACCTGGCCCACCAGGGCGACGCCGACCGCCGCACCATCGACCGGGGCCATGGCCATGAGCCCGCGGGTCTCGACGCCCACGCTGACCTTCTCCCAGGTCTCGCCCGACACCAGGTAGGTGTAGAGGGTGCCCGGCTCGCTGGCCACGAGCTGCCCCGGGCCGAGCCAGGCCATGCGGGCGGCCTGGGCGGTGCGGTTGTTCAGGGCATCCTTGCGGCCGAGCTCCACCGGGTCGCCCGGGGCGAAGCGGGTGAAGATCCCCTCGAACGTCATCCCGTAGATCTCCCACCCCTCGTCGGTGGGCCCCCCCGCCACCACCCGGAGCTCGTCACCCCGCGGCCCGCGGTTCCGCAGCGTGAAGCCGGTGCTCGGGTGCCCGACCCAAAGCCCCTGGGTGCCGGCGACCCACAGGCGCTCGGGGCTCTCGGCGATCGCCCACCACGCCGCCGGCCGGGCGGCGGTGGAGACCTGGGTCAGGCCCAGCTCATCGAGGCGCCAGATTCCCCCGCCCTCGGTGAAGGCGAAGACGTGGTCGGGCGCGGGCGACACCAGGGCTCGGATCCGCGGCTCGAGCGGCAGCTCCTCCACCACCTCGAAGTCCCAACACGGGCACGGCCCGGCGTAGGCCATCGCGAGCAGATCGGCGGAGGGCGCGTCGAGGGGGCGCCAGCCGCGATCCGCCTCGTCGACCTCGAGCTCGAACGCCCGCGCGGGCGTCGGGAGCGTGCGCGCGCCGCACTCATCGGACGACACCGGGGTCACGAGGCCGGGGGCCAGGCCGAGGGCCTCGAGCGGCTGGCTGTAGCTCAGCAGCTCGAGCACGACGCCGCGCGGGGGGACGTCGACCGACAGGAGCGGCCGATCGTCCGCGGTGCCCGCGTAGACCTGCACCCCGTCCGCCTGCCGCACCGCCCAGATGATCGCCCCGCCCGACAGCAGCTCCGGGGGCGGTGGTATGTAGCGATCGCTCGAGCCACAGGCGGCCAAGAAGAGGAGCGCCGCGATGGCGGTGCGCGAGGTCACGTGCGTCGAGGATAGCACCGGCGTTGCCCGCGGCGCACGAGGGCGGGATGATTGCGCGTGACTATCCTGCGCCAGAGCCACTGGCTCCGGGCGCCAGCTTGGGCGCCCTACCTCGCGGCCGCCATCATGGGCTGCGGAGGGGGTAGCGAGACCGGGCCCGACCCCGACGCGGACGTCATCGAGTACACCCTCTTCGACAGCACGCGGCTGCTGGCCGAGGACACCCTGGCCAGTCTGGTGGAGGCGACACCGGAAGGTATCTTGCGCTTCGAGGGGACCCCGGCCGCCCTCGCCGACGTCGCCCAGCTCGACGTGATCCTTGCCCCGGCCTCAGGGGCCGCACCGCAAGGTCTGTTGCGGTTGGTGACCTCGGTGTCCCAGGACGGCAACGGCCTGGTGCTCGAGACCGTCCGGGCACCGCTGCAACTGGCCTTTCGGAAGCTCCACCTGCGCTTCACCCGCAAGGTGGACGAGACGCTGCAGGCCGACCCGTGGGTGGCCGTGCACCGGCAGGCGCTCTCGTACACCGGCGGCTACTGGCCGCCCGGGCAATACTCGGACTACCCGATCAACGGCGACGGGGACATCGAGACGCCCTACGACCAGGTCCACATCTACGGGGACGTCACCGCCGGGTTCACCTACACGGTGGGGATCGACATCGACTGGGACAAGGTGGCCGAGATCCCGTCCAAGGTCGCAGACTGCATCGCCGAGGCCCTCACCCTCCACTTCTCGTGCGACCCGCGGGACTTCCTGCCCGAGGCGGTGGTCTTCTTCTCGATCGACGCGGGGGCCAAGGTGTCGCTGGCGCTCGAGGGCATCACGTTCCTCCCCTACGCCAAGGAGCTGAGCCTGGCCGAGAAGACCCTCCCCGGCTTCTGGCTCGGGCCGCTGTACTTCGAGCCGTCGGTCGAGATCGTGGCCAAGGTCGAGGGCGAGGCGTCGGCGGAGTTCGCGATCTCCGCCTCGGCCGACGCGAGCGCCCAGGCCGGGGTGAGCATCTCGAACATCAGCGGGGTGGACGTCGACGCGCCCACCTTCGACAAGAACTTCGGGCCCCCCACCGTGGCCGCGACCCTGACCGCGCGCGGGCGCATCGCCGCGGGCCCGCGCCTGCACGTGCGGCTCGAGGGCTCGGCGGGGCCCTACGCGTCACTGTTCGCGTTCGCGGAGGTGAAGGCGGACGCGGACGACGACCCCTGCTGGACCCTCGAGGGCGGGGTGGAGGGCGACTTCGGGGTGGACGTGGTGATCCCCGACCTGTTCGGCATCGGCGAGATCGACCTCGCCGAGTTCGGGCCGCTCCCCTACGGCATCGCGTCCACCGAGATCGCCCACGGCAGCTGCCAACCCCGCACCGCGGGCCCGGGCGACGGGCAGGCGGGCCCCCCCAGCCAGGCCGCGTACGCCAACCCGGACTTCACCCCCTGGGGCACCGCCTACGGCGGGATGAGCCGCGAGTTCCCGTACGAGGGCCCGGGAGCGCAGATCGAGTGGACCTCCCTCACCCCGACGATCGACGGGCGCTTCATGCTCGCCGGGTCGAACGCAAGGACGCTTGCGAAGCTCGGCACCGACGGCGCCCCGGTGTGGGCGGAGCGCTTCATCGCGGATCACGACTGGGCCGACACCCTGATCCCTGACCTGCTCCCCTCCCGGGTGGTGCCGGCCTCGGACGGAGGCATGCTGGTGCTCGCGTACCCGTACGCCCTGTTGAAGCTGGACTCGGCCGGGGCGCTCCAGTGGTCGAAGCGCTTCGACGTGAGCGTCTACCGCCAGACCTGGCTCCGGCTCACCGACGCGGTCGGCGACGGGGGCGACGGCTACTACGTCGCGGGCACGTACGGCCAAGATCTGGGCGACGCGGTGCACGACGCGGACGGGTGGGTGATGCGCCTCGATCGGCACGGCGCACCGGTGTGGTCGGTGCGCCTCGACACCCCCGGGCAGGGCGACATGATCCGCGCCGCGTTCGCGTTCGGGGACGGGGTGGTGGTGGCGGGCTCGACCTGGAGCGAGGACGAGGTGCGCTGGATCCCGTTCGTGGTGCGCCTCGACGGCGATGGGCAGGTCGTCTTTCAGCGCGAGGTCCGCATCGACGACTGCAACGGCGGGCGCGTCACCGGGCACATCGTGTCCGGGCAGCCCACCCGCGACGGCGACCTGATCTTCGCCCACACCTACGAGGGCCAGGGCTACCAGTCGGGCCTGGTGCGGATCGAGCCCGACGGCGCCTTCGCCTGGGCCTCCGCCTTCGGCACCGGCGAGCCCAACCACCTGGGCCCGGTGCTCAGCGCCTTCGCGGAGATCCAGGCCGGCGGCTACGTGGCCGCGGGGCGCTACAGCGGGGCCCAGACCGCGTCGGACTGGTGGCTCTCGGGCCTCGACGCCCTCGGCCGCCCCACCTGGAGCCTCCGCATCGGGGCCGAGGACGTCCCCGCCACCACCGGGCGCGACGAGGACGGCTACCCGGCGCTGGTGCCGACGAACGACGGCGGCCTCGTGATCGCGGGCTTCGGTGAGGCCGACGCGTACCCCGACCACGCCATGCTCGCGATGAAGGTGTTCGCCAAGGACGGCACCATCACCTTCGGGGCGGGGGCGGAGATGCTCCGGGAGCCCCTCACGCTGGAGGTGCGCAACCCCTGCCTCAGCACCGAGGCGGCGCACTTCACGGTGGGCACGCTGGACGTGCCGGTGGTCAACCTCGGGGTGACCGTCGAGCAATACGGCTTGCAGACCCGGGCGCTCACGCCCTGAGTGCTCAGGCCGCCGCTCGCGCGAAGAACCGCTCCGCCGCCGCGGCCTCGTCGGGCGTGGCGACCTCGGACAGGAAGCGCTTCAGCTCCGCCGGATCGGTGAATGCGCGCCGGTTCGGGTTCTTCGCGTCGCGGATGAGCCGGCCGACCTGCATGCCGAACACCGCGCCGGGCGCCATGAGGTAGGCGGACTTGATGATGGCGGCGTTGTCGGACTGCAGGAGCGCTTGCAGCTTCTCTGCCACGTCGACCGGGAAGACGTTCGCGCCTCGCAGGTCGACCGCGAACACCGCCTGGCCGCCCACCTTCTGGAACATGGGCGGGAGCTTGGCCATGAAGGCGGCCACCTCGGGGACGGTCAACGGGGAAGAGACCACCACCTGGCAGAGGCGGCCGGTCGGGTTCTGGATGGACATCATGGTGCTTGAGGAAGTCGGCCGGATCGGGGGCGGTCGTGAGGCTGAGAGGGCGAGGGACGCCCCGGGATGAGGCATCATGGGGCGGATCCGTGAGGTGGAACCCCTCAGAACTCCCCGGCCCGACCCGGAAGCACCCGAGGGGGGTAGATCCGCGCCCCTGTGGAGTAAAACTCCGACGATGTTTTCGGCACGCACGCTCTGGACCCCCGCCCTCGTCGCCCTCGGCCTCCTGGCCGCGTGCAGCGGCTCGAAGGATCGGCCGACCGGGTCGGTCAAGCCCAGCAACAACGACGGCGGGACCAACCTCCCCACCACCTCCTGCGGGAACGGAGTCCTGAACGGCACCGAGGCCTGCGACGGGGTCAGCTTCGCGATGGGCGGGGCCTGCGCGGACCTCAACCTGGGTGAGGGGGCGCTCCGCTGCACCGCCACGTGCACGCTCGACACCTCCGCCTGCCCGGTCCGGGACTACTGCACCGCCAACAACCTCTACGGGGACGGTCAGTGCGACGCGTGTGAGCTCCTGGGCGGCGTCCGCGACCCCGACTGCGACACGGTGTGTGGGGCGGACGGCACCTGCGGCGACCGCTACGACACCCTGACCGGCACCTGGACCTGTCGGCGCCTCAACCTGACCGACCCGGACTGCGGCATGTGCGGCAACGGGGTCATCGACGGCAACGAGCTGTGCGACCAGCGGGCCTTCGCCGACGGCAAGTTCACCTGCGAGAGCTACGGGTTCCTGGCCGGCGAGCTGAACTGCAAGACCGACTGCACGCCAAACTTCGCGTCCTGCACGTTCTCGGTCTGCGGCGACGGCACGATCGAGGGCCCCGAGCAGTGTGAGGGGACCAACTTCGGGGCGGACAGCTGCGAGGCCCGCGGCTTCGCGGGCGGCAACCTGACCTGCAACGGCTGCGTGACCTCCGAGGCGAGCTGCATCGCCCCCGGGTGCGGGAACGACATCGTGGAGCCCTCCCTCGACGAGTTCTGCGACGGCACGAGCCTCGGCGGCGCCACCTGCGAGAGCCTCGGCTTCGCGGGCGGGACCCTGAGCTGTGACGGCACCTGCGACTACAACACCTCCGCTTGCGTGGCGGCGGGGTGTGGCAACGGCATCATCGAGGAGCTCGAGGAGTGCGAGGGCGCCGACCTCAACGGTGCGTCCTGCCAGAGCGAGGGCTTCCTCCAAGGCACCCTGGCCTGTTCGCCCTCCAGCTGCACCTACGACACCAGCGGCTGCATCGCCCCCGGGTGCGGCAACGGCATCATCGAGTCCAACGAGCAGTGCGAGGGGACGGACTTCGGCGGCGCCAGCTGCCAGAGCCTGGGCTTCGCGGCGGGTGACCTCATCTGCAACTCCACTTGCCAGCGCGACACCAGCATGTGCGTGGCCGCGGGCTGCGGCAACGGCATCATCGAGACCGGCGAGCAGTGCGAGGGGGCCAACCTGAACGGCGCGACGTGCACCTCGATCGGCTATCAGGGCGGCTCGCTGGCCTGTGACGGCTCCTGTCAGTTCGACACCTTCGGCTGCTTCGGCACCCGCAGCTTCTGCGGCGACGGGGTCAAGAACGGACTCGAGGGCTGCGACGGCACCGACTTCGGCAACCTGAACACCGCCTGCTCGACCTACGGCCTCGGCACCGGCACCGTCAGCTGCCACGCCGCCACCTGCCGCGTGATGTTCGACTCCTGCCAGACCAAGGACCTCTGCCAGGCCCAGGGTTGGTACAACGACGGGTACTGCGACCTGTGCGAGTACTACAGCGTGACCGCCCAGCGTGACCCGGACTGCGGCGACCTCATCGACTACGCGTCCTGCGGTCAGGACAACGTCTGCGGCGAGTACTTCGACATCTTCGTGGGCTACTTCGGCTGCGAGCTGACCCACGGCTTCCGCGACCCGGACTGCGGGTGCGGCAACGGCACGGTGGCCGCGCCCTCGAACGGCCTGTACACCGAGCTCTGCGACGGCAGCGGCTTCGCCACCGGCTACACCAACGCCTGCGCCAACTACGGGTTCACCTCTGGCACCGTGACCTGCAGCCAGACCTGCAACCTCGACTTCGAGCAGTGCTTCTGAGCCGCTGAGGGCGACTACGGACAGCCGGGGCCGCTCTCCAGGCGCGGTATGCACGCGCCGTCGATGCACTGACGGACGTAGCAGGTGCCGGGCTGCGGCGGGGGGACCTCGGGGCAGTCCTCCGGCACCACGCACTCGGGCCCCGCGTCGGGGGCGGTCGGGCCCGCGTCGGGGGCGGTCGGGCCCGCGTCGGGGGCGGTCGGGCCCGCGTCCGCTCCCGGGTTGCCGCCGTCCACTACCCCGCCATCCCGGGCGCCGCCGGGTGCGCACTCCAGGGTCTGGGGATCGCAGGTGGACCCGAGCTCGCTGCAGTCGAAGCGGTCCTCGAGGTAGTTGCAGGCCTCGTCGATGTTCCAGTTGATCAGGACGTCACCATCACACGCCGGCGCCCGAGGACCGCAATCGCAGTTGACGCCCTCGGGGCAGACGCAGGCGTTGTCGACGCAGGTGGCGGTGCCGAGCGGGGCGTAGCACTGGTCGTCCCGGAAGCACTCGATCTGACGGTTCTGCCAGGCGATGTACTGAGCGCAGGTGCCCGCGACGGCCTCATTGCGATAGATGAGGTTCTCGGTGCGCTGGTAGCAGAGCGGATCCTGGTCACGGGTGGTGGTGTTGGGCTTCAGGCCGCTGGCGCAGTCGGCCCTGCCCTCTACGCAGTAGAAGTCCCAGGACGTGCTCCGGCGCCCGTCGCAGATGCTGATGATGGTCTCTACGTAGCCGCAGAACGTCGCGCCGGCGCCCGCGTCGCTGGCG
>JACKEN010000025.1 GCA_020632995.1 Deltaproteobacteria bacterium
CGGCCTCGACCAGGTCGACGACCCCCACGATGTTCGGGTGGTGGAGCTCGGCCAGGAGTTGGGCCTCCTGGACCAGGGCCGCGCGTGCGGCCGCGTCCTCTGTGAGGAGCCGCTTGATGGCCACCGGGCGGACCAACATGCCCTCCGCCCCCACGGCCTCCGCCGCGAAGACCTCGGCGAAGCCGCCGTGGCCCAGGCGTCGACCCAGGCGGTAGGTGGTCACCGCCTCGATGCGCTCGCCGCTCATCGCAGCGCCGCGGCCGAGGTCGCGTCCACCACCGCCAGCTCCTCACCCTCCGGCCACCGCCCGTTCCGCAGGTCCTTCACGATGTCCTCGGCCTCCCGACGCACATACGGGCCCAGGTGACGGATCACGCGCCCGTTGCGGCGGAGCACCACAAAGGACGCGTGCTCGGACCGCGGGAGCGTCGCCGGCTCGCATTCGACCAGGCCCCAGCGCGCATTCTTGTCGGGACAGATCAAGGCCAGGAGCAGGTGCTCCGCGCCGTCGCGCGGGAAGGGGCGGTGCTTCGCGACGCAGATCGGGCCCTCGAACCGCTGGTGGCCCGGGCGCGCGGATGGGTCTATACCGGGATCATGGCCCGGATCCGCCGCGTGGTCCTCGACACCCTGAAGCCCCACGTGCCCTCCATCGTGGACGTGGCGTCCCGGCTCGGCGGGCTGCCCGGGGTGTCCGGCGTGAACATCGCGATCTACGAGATCGACCTGAAGGTGGAGAACGCGAAGGTCACCATCGAGGGCGAGGACATCCAGTACGACGCGGTCCGCGCCCTCCTCGGGGAGCTGGGCGTCGCCATCCACTCCATCGACGAGGTGGTGGCGGGCAAGGAGATCGTGGAGGCCTCCGCCACGCCCCAGGACTGAGCCCGGGCCGCCATGCCGCTCCCCAACCTGAAAGACGCCTTGCAGCGCTATGACGACCTGGTTGGGGTCGGCGAGATCGCGCGGCGCTACTTCGCGATGAACGCCTTCGACGGCGTGGTCACCATCATCGGGGTGCTCGCCGGCTGCTGGATGGCGGGCGTAGAGGAGGTCCGGGTGGTGCTCGTGACCGGCCTGACCACCGCCGCCGCGATCGCGGTCTCGGGGTTCTGGGGCGCCTACCTCACCGAGTCGGCGGAGCGCGCGCGGGACATCCGCGAGCTCGAGGCCCAGACCCTCACCTCGCTCGAGGGCACCTCGCACGCCCGGGCGGCCCGGGTCGCGGTGTGGATCGTCACCGCGGTCGACGGCCTGTCACCCTTCCTCGCCGCGGTGCTGGTGCTGACCCCCTTCCTCATCCCCGGGTGGACCGACGTGATCTTCGAGCGCTACGCCACCGCCTTGGGTCTGGCCCTGGTGGTGCTGTTCGGGCTCGGGCTCTTCCTCGGGAGGATCTCGCGCGGGAGCGCGCTCGTCTACGGGCTCAAGACGCTGGTGGCGGGGGTGCTGGCGATCGCGATCAGCCTGCTCCTGGGGCGCCTGTAGCCGAGCTCAGGCGTCCGCGGCCAGCAGCAGGCGCTCAAAGGGGCCGAGCTCCAGCTCGATCGCGTCCCCGCGGGCCCGGACGGCGACCCGGGCGGGGTGGTCGTCACCGCGCCTGCTCCGGATCTCGGTGCCCAGCAGGTCCAGCACAGGACCCCCCTCGAGCGATCCGAGGTGCGGCTCGAGCTCGGCGCGTGAGAGGGTGATCGTCCGCCGCTCGGCGCTGAGGTTCTCGAGCGCCACCACCGCAGGCTGGCCTTCGGCGCTTCGGACCCCGGCGAAGACGCCCGGTTCCGCCACCGTGAGCCGCTGGAGCGTCGCGCTCTTCAGGGCGGGGACGCGGTCACGGAGCGCGTTCAGCGCCGGGAGCAGCTCCACCGCGGCGTAGCGAGCCTCGAGCTTCTGCATGAACGCCTCGGCCGGGATCCCGCCTCGCTGCCGGTCCCGCGTGTCGCGAGCCCCGTCGAGGGTGGTCTCGCAGCCCAGGTCGTTCAGGATGGCGTGGCGGCGGCGCTGCTCGGAGGCCTCGAACTCCGCGTTGTCGCGCCACCCGATCTCGTCGCCGAAGTAGATCACCGGCACGCCCGGAGTCATGTAGAGCAGGAAGAGCGACGCGGCGATGCGCTCCGGCGCGCCTCCCAGCGCGTCGCCCGCCCGGATGCTGAAGCCACGGTCGGCGAAGGGCGCGGCGCCCGCGTCCAGGAGGATCTGGTTCACGGACTCCAGGAGCTCCGGAGGGAGCTTCCCCTTCAGGAACCACTCGTCGTGGTGTCCGAGGATGTTGAGGGGCTGGGCGGTGTCCGGCACCTCCGCGCGCTCGTCGAGCGTCCGCCAGTAGTGCTCCACGTCGCCGGTGAGGAGCGTGGCGAGGAGGGTGGGCTTCATCTGGAAGTCGAACAGCCCGTCACCCTCGGATGTCGTCCGCACCCCGAGCAGCTCGGTGGGTTCGCCGTAGTACTTCTCGGGCTGCGGGAAGCTCACCTCGGGGAGCGTCACCCCCTTCTTGGGGACCACGTGGAACAGGAAGCTCTTGAACAGCGCCTGCAACGCGTGGGTGCCCTCCAGGTTCTCGAAGTTGGTGCCGGGCTCCTTGAACCAGTGCGGCGCGGCGTCCATGCGCTTGCCGACGTTGCCGACGTTCGCCTCGCTGCCCAGCAGCTGCAGGAGCTCCTCGAGCACCTCGGGGTGCCTCAGGTTCACGTCCAGCTGGAACGGGTAGAAGCTGTGGAAGAGCTGGTGCGTCTGAGGGCCCTGCTCACCCTGGACCTCCACGTCGATCCAGGGGTGATCCGTCGCCTCGAAGATCCGCCACACCACCGACGTCTCGCCGTCCGGATGCTGGATGATGTACCGGGGGCGGCCGTCTTCGCCTTCCACCGGGTCCTTCACGAGCAGGCGGGCGCCGTCGACGGTGACGAAGTGATCGAGCAGCGAGAGCTCTCCCCGGAGCAGGCGTTGGAACTTCTCATGGCGCGTGGATATGTGGTTCGCGGGGATGTCCGTCATGACCCGGAAGCCTCGCGCCACCGCGACCTCCATGAAGCGCTCGTAGGCCGCCTTGCCGCCGAGCGCCTCCGCCGGCTCGAACCTGGACACGTCGTAGCCACCGTCACCTCCCGGCGACTCGTAGTGCGGCAGGAGGAAGACGTTCCGGATCCCGAGCTCCTCCAGGTAGTCCAGCTGCCCGATCAGGCTGTCGAAGGTCGCGGCGCCACCCTCGCGCGGCACCCCGAAGTGCTGGACGTAGGCGTAGTAGATCGGATCGGTGTACCAGTCGCGGGGGAGGCCTTCGTACATCTCGGTGACGTGGTGCGGCTGACTGGCTCGCGTCTCGATCATCGTGCGGAAGAAACGAACCGCGATCTCGTCGGCGCGATCGGGGTTGATCTGCTGGGCCACCGACCACACGTGCTCCACGTCGGCCTGGGTCGTGTACGCCTCGAGGAAGGGCGTCCAGGCGTTGGGCTGCTCGAACGCGGTCCGCAGCGCGTGCGCCTCCTTGGCCACGTTCAGGTCCCCGCGCGCCGGGAGCAGCTCCAGCCGGTGCCGCTGACGCATGGTGAGGGCCGGCGCGTCCACCGCCTTGGCCGGCGACTTCACCGTGCTGCGGCGACGGCGACCCACCGGTTGATCGGTCGCGGGTGTCCGAACCTCTTCGCCGCCGACCCGCGACGGACGCGGGCCGTCAGAGACGGCCTCGGCCGCGCTCGGTCGGGCCGCCGCGGGCGGGGCGCTCGCCCGACTCGCGGGAGTAGAGGGCGTGGGGCGGACGCTGAGATCGGCGCTCCTCATCCCCGGAGAGTACCGCAGCACGCACCGCCTAGCACTTACCCGTGTGGTGAAATGTCTGGCTAGCCGCGAGGCCCAGCCCGAGAAGCGTCAGCCGTGCCGGCTGCCCGCCGGCAAGGGCGCCTGCTCCACGAGGTCGATCTCCTCGAGGTCGATGCCCTTCTTCTTGCCCGGCGCGCCCCAGCGGGGCGGCGGCCGCGACTCCTTGGTCTCCACCGGCTTCAGCCAGTCGAGCCGGTCGCCGGTGCGGCGCGCGATCTCGAGCGCCAGCGGGCCCACCACCATGTGCCAGTAGACGTAGTCGTACCACTGGAACGAGTTGAAGGAGAGCACGATGGCGGACGAGATGGAGCCCGACTCCAGGCCGAGGCAGATCGCCCCGAACCACTCCCAGCCGGGGTAGTCGCGCATCCTCCGCCGCGCTCTCCTATAACAGAGCGTAGAGAGCAGGAACGCGCCCGCCCACACCGTGGCGCCGACCACCCCGTACTCGGCCAGCAGCTGCAGCCACGTGTTGTGCGCCTGCAAGCCACGTTGCCCTTTATAGGGGTCGGTGAAGTCGGTCTCCTCGGCCGAGACCACCGGATAGTTCAGCGGCCCGATGCCCATCACCGGGTGCCGGTGCCACAGGTCGATGGCCAGGGCCCACAGCACCAGGCGCTCGCCCTTGGAGGGCTCCACCTGCCCCTCCACCCAGGGGTTGGTGTCCTTGGGCCCCATGATCGTGCCCATCTTCTCCCAGAACGACTCCGGCGCCGCGACGAGGAAGCCGCTCGTGGCCATGAGGGCGAGGCCGATCGCGAGGCCGCGGCGGGTGGTGTTCACCAGCCAGTAGCCGAGGCCGCCGATCATCGCGAGCAGGCCGGCGCGCGAGCCGGAGGCCAGCACGCCGAGGGCGTAGGAGCCGGCCACGCCGAGGAAGATCAGCTTCTCGATCGTGCGCTTCGAGTTGATGGCGAGGCCGAAGGCGACGGGAGCGACGGTGACGATGATCGCGCCGAGGAAGTTGGCCTCACCGCCCTGCCCGCCCGCGTTGTCGGCGCGCCCACCGTACTGGAGCCAGTAGGTCACGCCGTTCATGCAGATGTGCCAGGTGCCGAACATCCACGCGTACACGAAGAGCCGGAACTGCTGCGCGGTGCGGACCGAGAGCAGGATCGCGGACAGCGGGATCAACAGGAGCACCGCCACCATCACCCGCGGCGCGGCGTTGTCGTACGAGTACACCGCGTTCTTCGCGCCGATGTACGTGAGCACCACGAACACCACGTGGAGCCAGAAGCCCGGGTTGGTCAGCACGCCGCCGATCGGGCCCTGGGGCAGCGGGAGGCCGAGCGGCCCGCGGGACGCAGCAGACTGGGCCGCGGTGGCGGCGTCCGCCTTCATCGCGTCGTCCACGTTCTTGTTGATGATGTCGGGCAGGATTCGGTCGAGCGCCTCGTCCAACAGCGGCATGGCGCGCTCCTGCACCGCCACCCGCAAGTTGCCCTTCGTGGCCCCCCAGGCCAGGTTCAGGATCTTCAGGATCTCCTGCTCGGCCTGATCCGCCGCGGTGGCGATCGTGGTCTGCACCGCCCGGTGCACCGGGATGTAGAGCGCGGCCGGGCACTGCTTGGCGACCACGTCCAGGGCCAGCGCCTCCGCCGCGGTCACCGCGGCCTGGCGGATCTCGCCCGGGAGCTTGTTCTGGACCACCGCCAGGCCCAGGGCCTCCTTCATGGCGTCCCGGCTCGCGTCGATCGCCGCCTTGCCCGCCTTGAGCGCCTGCTCGTGCAGCTCCTTGTTCCCCCACTTATGGAACAGGGCGTAGTAAAAGAAGCTGGAGAGGACGGCGAGGCCGAAGAAGGCAGCCTGGTAGGGCGCGCCGGGGACCTTGAACTCGACGTGCGGGATGGCGAAGTAGACGTAGGCGCCGGCGCACACCAGCCACACCGGATCCCTGAACGCCATGATCGCGACTGCTGCGAGCCCGACGAAGAAGATGGCCTGCCACACGGACGCGGGATTATGGACCCGTCCTTGCGCCTCGCCACAAGGGGGCCCGACCCCATGAGCGCCCCCATCCGCTTCGTCTACCTGGACGCGGGCGGCACCCTCATCGATCCCTTCCCCTCGGTCGGCGCCATCTACGCCCGGGCCGGGCGCGCGTTCGGGCTCCACGCGAGCGAGGCCGAGCTGGGCGCCGCGTTCGCGTCGGTCTGGCGCGACACCCGCGCGGCCGAGGGCGTGCGCATGATGACCTTCGGGCTCGACGAGCCCGCCACCCACGCGTTCTGGCGCGGCGTCGTGTTCGAGGTGCTCGACGCGGTGCGCTTCACCGGCGACCGGGAGGGCTGCTTTCGCGCGTTCTTCGCGGCCTTCGAGACCCCGGAGGCGTGGCGCGTCTACCCCGACGTGGCCCCGCTCCTCGACGGCCTGGCCGCGCGCGGGGTGCCGGCGGGGGTGCTGTCCAACTGGGACTTCCGGCTCCCGCCCCTGTTGGCGCGCCTCGGGCTGATCCCGCGCCTGGACCCGCTCGTGGTGTCCTGCTTCGAGGGCGTCGCCAAGCCCGACCCCGAGCTCTATCGCCGGGCCGCGGCACGTATCGGGGTTCCACCAGAGCAGATCCTCTACGTCGGCGACCACCGGGACCTGGACCTCGAGCCGGCCCTCGAGGCGGGGTTCGATGCCTACCTGATCCGCCGGCGGGGGCCGTCCGAGGATCCGAGGGTAATCACCAGTCTCACCGCTCTCCTCGACCGCCTCCCCGGAGTATCCGATTAACGGGAGGCCCCAGGGTGCGCTAGAACCCGCACGGTCACGACATGCGCTTCGATCCCAACGCCCTGGAGGACGACACCGACGCCCCCACCCTGCCCCCGGTCCGCGCCCCGGCCCGCCCCTTCCTGTGGGGCACCGCCGGCGCGAGCGCCCTCGGCGCGGTGTTCGCGGCGGTGTCGACCCGCGACTTCATCAGCCACCTCGACCGCCAGCAGCACTCCATCCACTGCTCGCTGATGCCGGGCGGCGGGGCCAGCCTGGGCGAGAGCGGCTGCCGCACCGTGCTGATGAGCCCGTATTCCTCGGTGCTCCGCACCGAGCTGTGGGGCGGCGTGCCGATCAGCCTGCTCGCCTTCGCGGTGTTCGCGTACCTCGTGTACCGCAGCGCCGCCACCGCCCTCGAGCCCCGCGTGACGCGGCGCGACGCCGGCTATCTTTGGCTGGCGACCGGGCTGCCGGCGGCGATGAGCGTCATCTACGGCCTGATCTCCACCCAGGCGCTCGGCGCGGTGTGCCAGGTGTGCCTGGGCATCTACATCTCGTCCACCCTCGCCTTCGTGCTCGCGGGGCTGGCGTTCCGCGGGTCCGAGCCCACCGGCGGCCACGCCTCGCCGTGGCCGATGTGGGGCCGCTGGTTCGCCGAGGGCGTCGTCACGGTGGTGGCCCTGGTCGGCCTGTACGTCGCGTTCGCGCCGAAGGGCGCCAAGGACGGCCAGGGGTGCGGGGTGTTGGCCCAGACCGCGGATCCGGGCCACGTGCTCGTCCCCTCGCCCTACTCCCGCGGCACCTCGGCGGTGATGGTGCTCGACCCGCTCTGCCCGGCCTGCCGCGGCTTCGACAAGCGCCTCGACGCCTCCGGCCTCGGCGCGCGCATGGACATGAAGTACGTCCTGTTCCCCCTCGACGCGTCCTGCAACTGGATGCTGACGGACAGCTTGCACCCCGGGGCCTGCGCGGTGAGCGAGGCGATGCTCTGCGATCCGAACAAGGCGCAGCAGGTGCTCGAGTGGGCCTTCGCCCACCAGGAGGAGCTCCTCGAGGGGGCCAGGAAGGGCGACGGGCCGCTGCGGGCCGAGCTCAAGATGAAGTTCCCGCACGTGCAGGGGTGCCTCGGCACCAACAAGGTGAAGGCCCAGTTGCGAAAGAGCCTGAAGTGGGGCGTGGCCAACGCGATCCCGGTCTTGACCCCGCAGCTCTTCGTGGGCGAGCGGCGGATGTGTGACGAGGACACCGACCTCGGCCTCGAGTACACCCTCACCACGATGCTGAACCAGGTGGAGGGCAAGCGATGAACACCGGACCGAAGATCCCACCCATCGTCCTGTGGCTGGTGAGCCTGGCCCTGCCCGCGGTGCTGGTCATCGTGTGGCTGAGGAGCGCCCAGGCCGAGCTGAACGCGGCGCCCGAGAGCACCCAGGACGTCGCGGTGGCGTCGATGACCGACGACGACTACTGCACCGCGGATCTGAAGCGCGTCTTGCGCCGGGTGGCGGGCGCCTGCGGCCTGCTCGCCGGGGCGGGGCGCGGCTGCCAGCCCTCCGACGCCAAGACGGTGGCCCAGATGAACGACGCCGACTTCAACGCGCTGTTCGGGCCGATGAAGGACCGCACCCAGATCATCCAGTTCGACGCCGACGACACCACCCTGGACGAGGTGGGCCGCAAGGCGGTGGAGCAGGCGTGGGCCACGCAGGGCGGCGCGAGCTTCTTCTTCGTGGTGTCCCGGGCCAGCCCGGACGGGAACAAGGACCACAACCTGGAGCTGTCGAAGGAGCGCGCGGAGACGGTGATGAAGTACATCACCGCGCAGGATCCCGAGCTCGAGAAGCAGATCGGCCTGCTGTACCTGGGCGAGGAGTACGCCCAGCTGAGCGAGGAGTTCTGCGGGTGGCAGCGGAGCCGGAAGGACGACGAGTGCACCACGAAAGACATCAACCGCAGCGCGTTCGTGGCATGGATCGACTGCGCCATCTGATCGGGGTCGCGACCCTGCTCGCGGTGGTCGCCTGCGACGATCCCGCGCCCTCGGGCGAGGCGCCGAAGCGCTTCGCCGCGGTGAAAAAAGAGGCGGCGCGGGCGGCGGCGGTGAAGTTCTGCGAGCAGACGTTCGACGCGGGGGCGCGCAAGTGGAGCACGCCGCCCGAGCAGCCGCTGCCAGGGCCGGTGAAGGCCGACGCGAACCCGAGCGGAAAGGCGTGGACCTGGGTGAACCTGTGGGCGAGCTGGTGTGGGCCGTGCGTCGAGGAGCTTCCGCTCCTGTCGAATTGGAAGGCCGCCTTGCAGAAGGAGGGGGTCCCCCTGAAGGTCGAGCTGTGGAGCATCGACAGCGAGGCCGACGCCATGAAGGGCGCATTGGCCGAGCGGCCCTATCCGGGCGCGGTGCACTGGCTCCGGAGCGAGGAGGATCTGCCGGGGCTGCTGGGCTCGCTGGGGCTGCCCGAGGACGCGGCGATCCCCGTGCACGGGCTCGTGGATCCCAGCGGTCACCTGCGCTGCGTGCGGGTGGGCAAGGTGGGGGCGGCGAACTATCCGTCCATCAAGACCATCGTCAGCGAGCTCATGTAGGCTGATCGCCCCTGATCTCTGGCCCGATACCTGGAGTTCACGCCCGGAGTTGAACTAGAATCCGGGCCCAAATGTCGGCACGTAGCGGGCGACCCTCTCTCGACACCCACGGCGCGCAGCACCGACCTCTCCGCCGACGTGCGCTCGCGGTGGGCGCCGCCTTCGCCCTCGCCGCGGCGGTGGGATCGTGCGGTGAGGGCGAGCCGGTGTCGGTGCCGATCGCGCTCGTGCCGCTCGGCGTGCCGGCCGGCCAGTGCGTGAGCGCCCTGCAGGACCACCTCGGCACCCCGGCGCAGGTCTGCCTCTACTTCGAGGGCGGCGCCTGCGTGCTCGTCGCCGACCTCGACGCGGTGACCACCGAGGGCTGCGGCGCCGAGGGTGAGTGCGCGCTCCCGAGCGGGTCGTGGAGCAAGTACTGCCCCGAGGGCTCGCCCGGCTACGACCTCGAGACCGAGGCCGGCCAGAGCCTCCCGGCCAGCCTCTTCGTGGTGGCGGGCGGGCTCCGAGACGAGCGCCCCAGCTTCTGCACCTTCGGCGGCCCCGAGGAGTCCTGCAACGGCAGCATGGACGGCGCGGCCGGCACCAACGGCTGCCTCGCGAAGATCGTGAGCGAGTACGTGGTCGACGCCGAGACCGGCGCGCTGACCCCGAAGGCCGACGGCGCGGTGTCGCTGACCTACTCCGGCTTCCTGGTCGACGAGCTCGGCATGTGGGGCACCACGGATCCGCTCTGCCCCAGCATCCCCGAGGGCCAGTGCCCGCCCGAGAACGCGTCCTGCAGCCCGGTGGACCTCGAGATCCTGGTGCAGGGCTCGGGCTCCGGCCAGGTGCGCACCCTCCCCCGCGGCACCGACTGCGACCGCGCGAGCTGCACCGACAGCTTCCCGCGCGGCCGTGAGGTCGAGATCGAGGCCAAGGCCGACGCGGGCGCGGTGGTGGCGAGCTTCTCCGCCGCGCTGGGGGCCGAGGACGGCTGCCGCGACACGTTCGTCGAGACCACCACCGTGGCGTCCTGCAAGGTCACCATGAACGGCGACGGCCAGGTCACGGTGCGCTTCGGCTACGAGCTGTCGGTGGGCGTGAACGGCCTCGGCAGCGTCAACGGCAGCCCCGGCGGCATCGACGGCACCGACATCAGCTGCGCTGGCAACCAGTCTTGCAGCGAGATCTACGACGCGGACGTGACGGTCACCTTGCAGGCCACCAGCGCCGACCCGGACTGGGAGTTCGCCCAGTGGATGGGCGGGCCGTGCGACGGCTCCCAGTCGCCCACCTGCGTGGTCCGGATGGACCAGGCCCAGTCCGCCACCGCGCTGTTCGGCTACGCCCTCACCATCGAGATGGTCGGCGTCGGCGAGGTCACCGCCACCCCGCCCGGCCAGACCTGCACCACCAGCCCCTGCGTGCTGACCTTCGGCTCCGGCCAGAGCACCACCCTCACCGCCAACCCCGGGCCCAACTCGGTGTTCGCGCGGTGGAGCGGGGCCTGCGCGTCGGCCGGCACCAACCCGACCTGCGACCTGACCCTCGACGCGGACCAGAGCGTGGCGGTGTACTTCGCCCACCAGGTCGAGACCAGCGCCGCACCGAACGGCACCGGCACTGTCACCCGCAACCCGGTCGGCCTGGCCTGCCCGGGCCGCACCCAGGTCCAGTGCGGCGCCTACGAGGACGGCGACTCGGTGACCTTCACCGGCACCCCCGCCACCGACTACGTGTTCCTGGCCTGGACCGGGTGCACCGCCACCCCCGGCACCAACACGTGCTCCAAGTCCATCACCGCGCCGGGCACGGTGGAGGGCACCTTCGGGCGGCAGCTCGACCTGAGCATCGCGGCCGGGCTCGGGACGGTGGACCTCACCGCGGGCGTTCACGGGACCTGCGGCGCCCAGCTGGCCACGCCGAACACGTCCTGCGCGGCCGCGTACGCCCAGGGCACGATGCTCACGCTCACCGCCAACCCGGCCAGCGGCTTCGCGGTGGGCCCGAACTCCTGGACCGGCTGCACCCCGCGGGCCGGGAACCCGCTGCTCTGTGACGTGGCGATGGACAACCCGAGGCAGGTCAGCTTGCAGTTCGGCCGCAGCCTCGATCTCCAGGTCGCCGGCCAGGGCACCGTGACGTCGGCCCCCACCGGGATCGACTGCGGCGCCGACTGCGCCGAGGTCTTCCCCGACGGGGCCACCGTGACCCTCACCGCCACCCCGCAGGGCGGCCAGGCCTTCGACGCCTGGACCGGCTGCACCCCTGGCGGCAACCCCAGCGTCTGCACCGTGACCATGAACGACAACAAGCAGGTGACGGCCGCCTTCGGCTACGCCATCGCGGTCACCGTCGACGGCGGCGGCACGGTGACGTCCAACCCGGGCAGCATCAACTGCCCCGGCACGTGCCGCGAGGTGGTCGCGGGCGGGACGACGGTGACCCTGACCGCCACTCCGGACGCGCAGTGGGCGTTCCTGCAGTGGACCGGGTGCCCGTCCGCGAGCGGCAACCGCTGCACGGTGGCCGCAAACACCTCCGCCAACGTGACCGCGGTGTTCGGGCGCGAGCTCACGGTGAGCCTGGTCAGCCCCGCCAGCCAGGGCTCGGTCACCGGCCCTGGCATCAGCTGCGGCAACGACTGCAGCGAAGTCTACGCCAACGGCACGGTCGTCAACCTCACCGCCCAGCCCGCGGCGGGCTACGCGGTGGCCACCTGGCTGGGCTGCAGCTCGAGCAACGCCACCACCTGCTCGGTGAGCATGAACAACGCGCGCACGGTGGCGGTCGCCTTCGGGCCGATCCTCGACGTGACGGTCACCGGCCAGGGCACCGTCAACTCCAGCCCCGGCGGGATCAGCTGTCAGTCCGGCGGCGCGGGCACCTGCACCGCCGCCTTCACCCAGGACGTGGTCCTCACCGCGATCCCGGATCCGAACTGGGATCTGCTCGGGTGGAGCGGGTGCACGCCGGTGGCCGGCAACCCGAACCAGTGCTCGGTCGCCATGAACCAGGCCCGCAGCGTGACCACCCAGTTCGGCCGCCGCCTGCAGGTGACGGTCAGCGGCAGCGGCACCGTGACCGGCACCGGCATCAACTGCGGCACCGACTGCACCGAGGTCTACGCGGCCGGCGCCAGCATTACGCTGACCGCGACCGGTCAGGGCCAGAGCTTCGCGGGGTGGACGGGCTGCACCACCACCAGCGGCGCCACCTGCAACGTCACCATGGACAACGCGAAGTCGGTGACGGCCAGCTTCGGCACCGCCACCACCGTCACCATCGGCTCCGGCCAGGGGACGGTGGTCTCCACCCCGAGCGGCATCGTCTGCGGCAACCCCGCGGTGGGCGGGCAGGACTGCTCCGAGGCGTTCCCCAACGGGACCAGCGTGACCCTCTCCAGCACCCCCGGCACCGGGTTCGCGGTGCTCGGTTGGTCGGGATCATGCACTGCAGGCCAGCTTTCGCCGACCTGCGTGTTCAGCGCGAGCGGGGTCGCGCAGACCGTCACGGTGGACTTCGGCCGTCAGCTCACGGTGACCACCCCGACCAACGGCACCGTCACCGGCAGCGGCATCAACTGCGGCGCGGACTGCAGCGAGGTCTACGCCGACGGGAGCGTCGTGACCCTCACCGCGAACCCGGCGAGCGGCTACGTGCTCGCCTCGTGGACGGGCTGCTCTTCCTCCAACGCGACCACCTGCTCGGTGTCGATGAACCAGGCCCGGAACATCACCGCGACCTTCCTCCGCCCGCTGACGGTGACGGTGGCGGCGGGGAGCGGATCGACCAGCAACAACCCCGCCGGCGTCAGCTGTGGCACCAACTGTGAGGCCTACAACAACAACACCACGGTCACCATCACCGCCGCCCCCGCCTCGGGCTGGGACGTGCTGAGCTGGACGGGCTGCACCGTGCAGGCGAACCCGCTGCAGTGCCAGGTGACCATGAGCGCGGCGCGGAACGTCACGGTGTCCTTCGGGCGCCGGCTCACCGTCACCTCGGCCAACGGCACCGTCTCCGGCACCGGCATCAGCTGCGGCGCGGACTGCACCGAGGTCTACGCGGACGGCACCAGCGTGACGCTGAACGCCAGCCCCAACGCCGGCTTCACCTTCACCGGCTGGACCGGGTGCTCGAGCACCGCCGGCACCCAGTGCACGGTGCAGATGAACCAGGCGCGCAGCGTGACCGCGACCTTCCTGCGGGCGCTGACCGTGACGGTGGCAGCGGGCAACGGGAGCACCAGCAACAACCCGGTCGGGGTGAGCTGCGGTACCAACTGCGAGGCCTACGTCAACAACACCACCGTCACCATCACCGCGACCCCGGACGCGGGCTGGGCGGTCTTGAGCTGGAGCGGCTGCACGGTGCAAGCGAACCCGCAGCAGTGCCAGGTGACGATGAGCGCCGCGCGCACGGTGAGCGTGTCGTTCGGCCGGCAGCTCACGGTGACCACGCCGACCAACGGCACCATCACCGGCACCGGCATCAACTGCGGCACCGACTGCAGCGAGGTCTACGCCAACAACACCAGCGTGACCCTGACCGCGACCCCGAACGGCGGGTACTCGATGGGCACCTGGACCGGCTGCCAGAGCAACCCCACCCCCACCACCTGCCAGGTCACCATGAGCGCCGCGCGTACGGTGTCGGCCACCTTCGGGCGCCAGCTCAGCGTCACCGTCACCGGGCCGAACGGGTCGGGCAACGTCACCGCCAACACCGGGAACCTGGGCACCTGCGCGGCCAGCCCTGGCGGCACGGTCTGCACCGACGCCCTCGCCAACAACACCTCGGTGACCCTCACCGCGGCCCTCACCGCCGGCTACGTGGTGGTGTGGGGCGGCTGCGACAGCAACCCCACCGCCACCACCTGTCAGGTCACCATGAGCGCGGCGAAGGCGGTGACGGCGCAGTTCAACCCGACCCTCACCCTCACCATCGTGGGGCGCCAGAACAACGACGACATCACGTCCAACCCCGGCGGCCTGTCGTGCGCCAACGGCGCCGGCAACTGCAACTCACCCCAGGTGGTCTCCTTCAGCGCGGGGACCTCGGTGACCATCACCGCCAGCCTGGGCGCGAGCGGCTCGGTCACCTGGACCGGCGACGGCACGCCCTCGGGCCTGAGTACCCAGGTCACCCTGAACGCCCCCGCCGCGGTCACCGCGACCTTCGCCCCTTGATCCCCCTGGGGATCACCCCGCCTGATCACACCTGAGCGTCGAGACCCCGGTGCGGGAAAGCTGGCGCAACGCGTCGGCCTGATCCAAAGATCGGGGTTCGTGGGGATGGGACTCCTGCCGCGGCCCCGAGCCGCCCTCTTCGTCGGCCTGATGCTCCTGGCCCCGGCCTGCGTCTCGGAGCCCGAGCTCGAGGGCCGGGCCTGCGGCAGCACCGCCCCCTGCCCCGAGCCGCTGATGTGCGGCGTGGACCGCACCTGCCACTTCCTGTGCGACGGCTTCGGAGGCTGCCCGGACGGGCGGGTCTGCGCCGACGACCTCTGCTACGGCACCCCGTGCGCCAGCACCGGGGACTGCGCCGAGGGCGAAGTGTGCGTGACCGGCACCTGCACCCCGGACCGCCCACCCGAGTGCGAAGAGGACGCGGACTGCACCCTCCCCGGGATCTGCGAGATCGTGGAGGGCGCCCGCTGCGAGCAGGGCCGCTGCGAGTATCGCACCCTGAGCTGCCTCGACCCGCCCCCCGCCCAGTGCGCGGGGGCCGATGACCTCTTCCGGACATTCGCCGGGGTCGGGGTGTGCGATCCGGCCACGGGCGGGTGCGACTACTCCATGATGGAGACCGCGTGCCCGAGCTGCGTGGACACCTGCCTCGCCCCCTGCAGCAACCTGACCTGCGATGACGACGCCGGCGGCTGCAAGACCGGCGGCTTCTGCGAGCCCGGCGCGGTGGGCGAGCCCGCCACCTGCCGCTACCAGCTCGCCCCCGACGGCATGGCCTGCACCCTCGACAGCGGCGACCCCGGCACCTGCAAGGCCGGCGCGTGTGGGATCTGCCAGGCCGACGCCGACTGCGACGACGGCAACGCCTGCACCGCCGACACCTGTGACCTCGGCGCCCACGTGTGCCGCCACGCCCCCGTCGCCGGCACCTGCGACGACCAGGATCTCTGCACCACCGGCGACACCTGCAGCGACGGGGTGTGCCGCGGGCAGCCCGCGGTGACCTGCGACAGCCCGCCCGGGCCCTGCTTCGAGGCCGCGGGGCGCTGCGACCCCGGCACCGGCACCTGCGCGTACACCACCTCGGTGGCGGGCGCGCCCTGCACCGACGACAACCGGGATTGCACCCTGGACGTCTGCGACGGCAACGGCGCTTGCACCCACGACGACGCCCCCGCCGGCACCGCGTGCCAGGACGGCGACCTGTGCACCTACGCCGACGTCTGCGACGGCAACGGAACTTGCGGCGGCACCGCCCTCACCTGCACCGACGCGGCCGGGGTGTGCGGCGCGAACCGCAGCTGCGACGGCACCCCGCGGTGCGTCGAGACCTTCCCCGGCCCCGCGGTGAGCTGCGACGACGGCAACGCGTGCAGCTTCTCCGACGGCTGCAACGGCGCCGGTGGGTGCCAAGGGACCACCTACTCCTGCAACGACGGTGATCTGTGCACCCAGGACACCTGCGACGGACAGGGTGGGTGCAGCTACACGGCCCTCGCCCCCAGCGGGCTCGCCCCCACCGGGGGCGGAGACGTCTCGCGACAGGACGTCACGCTGGTGTGGAGCCCGTGCACCCAAGCGACTCAATACGAGGTGCAGATCCAGTGGCAGGCGGCGGACGGGACCTGGAACGCCTACTACACGTACCAGGTGAGCACGAACACGAAGCTATTCTATCCCTGCTCAAGTACTGCGCCGTCGCCGCCCTGCAACTCGGACTTCCGGTTCCGGGTGCGGGCCCAGACCAACGGCGTGTACGGCCCCTTCTCAGGATGGGCGGTCTTCCACTGGGCCGCGTGTCGGGCCTGCTGACGCACTCCAGCCTCAAGCAGATCTGACGTCGGCCGATCAGCTTCCGCAATATGGCGGCGGCTGCTCTTTTGTCCCTGGCCCTCACCTTGAACCCCGCTGTCACCAGTGATCCCACCGGGGTGTCCCCCGGTCCCGACGATTTGGGGATCCTGGCCACGGTGCGCGCGCGAGCTCCCGCCCTTTCGGCCGCCGAGGCGGTCCGCTGGGCCCACACCATCGAGATCAGCGCACACGAGCGCGGGGTCGACCCGCGCCTCGTGCTCGCGGTGATCACGGTCGAGAGCGGCTTCGACCCCCGCGCGGTGAGCCCCGTCGGCGCCCGCGGCCTGATGCAGCTCATGCCGAAGACCGGGCGCCAGTGGGCGCGCCGCCTCGGCATCCCGTGGCGAGGTCCCCGGACCCTGTTCGATCCCCTCGCCAACATCCAGATCGGCGCAGCTTATCTTGCGTGGTTGCAAGGCCGCTTTCGCGGACGGCGGAGCCTGGCCCTGGCCGCGTATTGCCACGGACCGGGCCTGATCCGGCGGCTGGCGCGCCGGGGCGCGCTGACGCAGTACAGGTTGCGCTATGCGGGGAAGGTGGCCCGGGCCGAGGCGGCCCTGGGCCGAAGGTTCCGCTGGGGGTCGCTGACTACAGGTTAGCCGCGCCGGGGGTGGGGGTGGACGTGAAGGTCCAGTCCGCGTCGTCGTCGCCGGTGAAGGCCCCGTTCGGCAGCCGCGAGAGGCTGCCGTCGGTGGTGTCGATCTCGGTGACCGCGGTGCCCTTCACCAGGCTCACGGGCGCCGCGAAGCCGTTGATGGTGGCGGCGGTGATCGCGCCCTCGTAGGACAGGGCGTCCAGCAGGGTGTTGCTGACCGTGTCGATGAGGGCCACGCCGTCCGGCGCGCCGTTCTGCAGCCCGTTGGAGGGCAGGGTCACGAACTGCACTCCGGAGGGCACCACCACCGCGGTGTTGCCGAGCACCGCGTACTCGCCCGGGTTCAGGGCCCCGGTGAAGGTGTAGCGCGCGTACTCGACGTTGCCGTTGCCGTTCACCATGACCACCGCGATGTTGGTGAGGTCCACCGCCGCAGTGCCGGCGTTATAGAGCTCCACGAACTCCGTGGTGTCGGTGAGGGGCTGGTCGTAGTCCACCTCGTTGATGATCAGGCCACCGGTGACACCAGTGCCGCCGTCGACCACGCCCGAGTCCACGTCACCCGAGTCCGGCACGCCAGCGTCCGGCGGAGCGACGGGGCAGACGTCGTTGGCCGCGCCCGGGGTGCCGAAGCCGATGGCCGAGAAGGCGGTGGCCCCGAGGCACCAGTTGGCGCCGTCGTCGTTGCCGAGGCCGCTGGTGCTGGCCGGATCCAGGCTCATCGAGGCGCCCTCCGCGCTCGGGAAGGTCCCGTCGTAGACCACGGTGTCGATCACGGTGCCGGCGCAGCGGATGGTCACGGTGTCCGAGGTGGTGTCGAGCCGCAGGTAGCGATCCTCGAGCATGAAGCCGGGCACGAAGCCCTGGCTGCCCACGCCGTCGGTGCTGGTGCCCACGGTGGCGTAGCTGAGGGGCGGGACCACGAAGTCGCCGCGCACCACCGCGATGCCGCTCGCATCCGCGAACTCACACCCGTACAGGTTGAAGGTGACGGTGGAGGTGCGGTTGTAGAACTCGACCCACTCCTTGCCGGTGTCGTCGCCCACCGCGTCCTTGAAGATCTCGGTGATCACCAGGTCGCCGCGGTTGGTCGGCTGGGCGGTGTTCGCCGGGTTCGCGGTGCACGGCGTGTTGGGCGCGCCCGGAGTGCCGAGGTCACCGTTGAAGGAGATGGTGGAGTAGCACCAGTTGTGGCCGTCGTCGTTCGCGGTGGCGTCGTAGCTGCCGGGGTCGAGGTTCATCGACACGCCGGCGGTGATGTCCGCGGGATCCGGGAAGATGGGGCCGCCGTCGTAGTACACCTGATCCACCACGCCCACGTTCGGGCAGCTGATGATGACCTCGTCGTCGCCGTTCGCCAGGGTGAAGGTGGTCGGGTACACCATGCTGGGCGCGAAGCCCGGGTCCGCCACCTTCGCGAGGGTCGCGTAGCCGCCAGGCAGGACGTAGAGGTTGTTGCCGATGGTGAAGGTGTTCGTGGTGTGGGGGGCGTCGTAGACGTCGCAGCCGATCAGGTTCAGCGGGTTGGCGGTCGGGTTGTAGACCTCGAACCACTCCGCGGCGCCGCCGGTCGGGTTCTGCATGATCTCGGTGATCAGCACGTCGCCCGGGGCAGCCGGCGCGATCGCCGCGCCAGGGGACACGAAGGTCGCGGTGTCCGCGGCGGGATCGATCGGGTTGCCCAGATCGTCGGTCACCGTGCCGCCCACCTCGACCGTGTAGCTGGTGAGCGGGGGCAGGGTGCTGGTGGTCAGGGTCACGATGTTGTCGGTCACCGACACCGCGGTCACGGTGGCGGCGGGGGTCAGCACGAAGCCGGCCGGCGCGGCCGACACCGCGTCGATGGGCCGGTTGAAGGTCAACACCACGGTGTCCGAGGCGGGCGCGTCGGCGCGGAGGAGCGCTGCCGCGGTGGTGCAAGCGGTGACCTGCACGTCCGCCCGATCCCAGGCCGACACCTGAGCCACCGCGTTGAAGCGCCACAGCGGGCTCGGGCCCACCGTCACGTCGCAGCCGGGGAGGAGGCCGAGGGTCTCGACCATGCCCGACACCACGCGGAAGGTCATGTTGGTGTCGTTCGGGATGCCGGTCGTGGCGAGCTGGATCCGCACGTGATCGGCGCCCGCGCCGCGGAACGTTCCGGTCATGGTGCCGGACACGATCAGGGACTCGCTCTCGTAGCTGTCGAGCGCGCTCACCACGTCGGTGGCGGCCGAGACGTCCTGGCTGAGGGCCGCGACGTCCGCGCCCTGGGCCGAGCGGGAGACGTTGCTCACCGCGGTGACCCGGTGCTGGCCGTCTTGCGTGGCGGTCTCGTCGACGTCGAAGGCGATCGTGTCACCCGCCACGAGGGCCGGGGTGATCGACGCGGTGGGCACCGACACGAAGAGGGCGGGGCCGGCCACGTCGGCCTGCACGAAGAAGCCGGCGGGGTCGACACCGACCGCGGGCAGCACGTAGGTCACGACGCCGCCGCTCACGTTGAGGGCCGGGGACTGCGCGCCCACCGGGGCGGCCCGCACCGCCTCGATCTGCTCGGTGGTGTTGGGGCCGGTGCCACCGTCCACGCCGGTGTCGGGCGGGACGCCGGTGTCCTCGACTCCGCCGTCCACGCCGGTGTCCTCGACGACACCGGTGTCCTCGACGATGCCGGTGTCCGGGAACCCGGCGTCGACCTTGACGCCGGAGTCGGGGACGAACGTGCCGGAGTCACGGGTCTCCTCGCCTCCACAGGCGGCGGCGAGCAGGGCGAGCGAAGTGAGCGGTATGCAGAGCCGTAGGAGTCTGGACATGACGGGATTTGGCCTAGCGCGGCCCGACAGACCGCACAACCCAAGAATACGGAAGGTGCCGGATGTCACACCCACGCCATTGAAGAAGCGGCGTGAAATCCTCTGGTTACAGCCACATACCAGGTGGCGTGACCGGCCCATCCGTGGCCAGGATGAGGCATGCGAATCCACCACATGAGCTGTGGTTCGTTCTGCCCGGTGGCCCGGCGGTGGGTGAACGGCGCCGGAAGCGTGTTCGAGCGGGGCCACCTGTGCTGCCACTGCCTGCTCATCGAGTCGAACCAGGGCCTCATCCTGGTCGACACCGGGCTCGGCACCGCCGACGTGGAGCAACCCCACTTGCGCCTCGGTCGCTGGTTCACCACCGTCGCGCAACCCAAGCTGCAGCTCGAGGACACCGCCCTCCACCAGGTTCAGGCCCTGGGGTTCTCGCCTCGAGATGTCCGGCACATCGTCCTCACCCACGGCGACCTCGACCACGCGGGCGGCCTCTCGGACTTCCCCGAGGCCCAGGTGCACATCCACACCCCCGAGCACCACGCGATGACGCACCCCGAGGGGATGGAGAAGGTGCGCTACCGCCCCCTGCAGCTCGCGCACGACCCGAAGTGGGTCCTGCATGCGCCCGACGGCGACCACTGGATGGGCTTCGACGCGGTGCGCGCCCTGGACGACGCCGAGCCCGACGTCCTCATCGTCCCCCTCGAAGGCCACACCCGGGGCCACGCCGCGGTCGCGGTGCGCCGCGAAGAGGGCTGGTGGCTCCACGCGGGCGACGCCTACTTCTACCACGGCCAGCTGGACACCGAGCACCCCCACATCCCCTTCGGGCTCGGCCTCTTCCAGCGCTTCGCGGACCACGACCGGCCGGCGCGGATGGCCAACCAGGAGCGCCTCCGCAAGCTGGCTTTCGCCAAGCAGGGAGAGGTCTCGGTGTTCTGTGCCCACGACCCCGTGGAGCTCGAGGCGGCCCGGGCTCAGACGAGCACGTAGCCCTTGCCCACGGTCTGGAAGTCCTTCACCTGCTGCTCGATCCAGGCCTCGTCACGCCCAAGCTCCTCGGCCATGATCCGCGCCACCTTGGGCGCGGTCTCGAGCGCGGCGCGGGCGTCGAAGAGCAGGCTCCTGGTGCGCCGGGCGAGGAAGTCCTCGACCGTCCGCGCCATCTCGTAGCGCACCGCCCACTTCACCTGGGCCACGCTGGCGGTGAGGTTCGGGTGCAGGCGCTCCGCGTTGGCGGGGACCCGCTCCATCTGCGCGATGTGCTGGGCGTCGGAGCCGTACACGGCCAGCCGCCCGAACTTCGCCGCGTGCTGGTGGAAGCCGTGGATCGAGAGCTGCTTCGTCACGCAGGGCCGCGACTCGAGCCCGGCGAGCATGGCCGCGTTGTCGATCACATCCTCCGCCATCTTGCGGTAGGTGGTCCACTTGCCCCCCGCGATGGTGAGCAGGCCCGACGGCGTGATGTGCAGGGTGTGGTCGCGCGAGATCGCGGCGGTGGTGCCCTCGCCCCCCGCGTCCACCAGCGGCCGGATCCCGGCGAAGACGCTCTTCACGTCCTCGCGGTTCGGATCGATGGAGAGGTACATCCGCGCGTGCTCGAGGATGAACTCGATCTCCTCCTCGAAGGGCTTCGGCTCGAGCGGGATGTTCTCGATCGGCGTGTCGGTGGTGCCCACCACCACGGTGTGGTGCCACGGGATCGCGAAGAGGACGCGCCCGTCCGAGGTGTGGGGCACCATGATCGCGTGGTCCCCGGGCAGGAAGGTCTTGTCCAAGACGATGTGCACGCCCTGGCTGGGCTTGATCATCGGCTTGGCCGAGGGGTCGTCCATCTTGCGCAAGTTGTCCGTCCACGCCCCGGTGGCGTTGATGACCACCTTCGCGCGGATCACCCGCTCCTTGCCCGTCTCGAGGTCCACGACCTCGACCCCGCTCACCACGTGGCTGTCGTCCTTCACCAGGCCGACCACCTGCATGTAGTTCACGAGCGTGGCGCCCTGCTCCGCCGCGGTCTCCGCGATGTCGATCGCGAGCCGCGCGTCGTCGAACTGCCCGTCGTAGTAGCGGACTCCGCCCCGCAACCCCTCCGTCTCGATGGTGGGGAGCGCCTTGACGGTGGCCTCCTTCGACAACAGCGCGGACTTTCCGAAACCGTACTTGCCCGCGAGCATGTCGTAGACCTTCAGGCCGATCCCGTAGAACGGGGTCTCCCACCAGTCGTAGTTCGGCACCACGAAGGCGAGGTCCGACACGAGGTGCGGCGCGTTGGTCCGGAGGATCCCGCGCTCCTTCAGCGCCTCCATCACGAGCGATACGTTGCCCTGCTGGAGATAACGCACCCCGCCATGGACCAGCTTGGTGGAGCGCGAGCTGGTCCCCTTGGCGAAGTCCGACTGCTCCAACAGGAGCACGGTGTACCCCCGGCTGGCCGCGTCGAGGGCGGACCCCAGGCCGGTGGCCCCACCCCCCACGATCAACAGGTCCCAGGGCTCCTTGCGGTCGTCGACCCGACCCAGCATCTCCGCGCGATCCATGGCGGTCTGGAGGATAGCAAGGGCCTCGGCTGGCCAAAACCGTCTTGTAGGTCGCTTTTGCGGTAGACCCGAGGTGCGACATGACCCCGAAAGGGCGCTTGACGCGCCGCGTCCCCTGGGATTCTCACTCAGCCCGATGGAGAAGGCGAAGAGCGCGGCAGCGTTCTACGACATGGACGGCACCCTGGTGAGCACCAACCTGGTGCACTCCTTCCTGTTCTTCGCCCGGAACGAGCCGTCGATCCCCCGGAGCGTCCTGAAGTCGGCGGCGGGTGTGGCCAAGATCCCCGCCTTCGTCGCGGTGGACGCGGTGAGCCGCTTCAAGTTCAACGAGATGCTCTTCGCTGGCTACGCGGGGACCTTCCGGGACCGGCTGCTCGAGTTCTCGGAGGAGCACTTCGAGCAGGTGCTGAAGCCGAACATCTTCCCCGGCACCTACGAGCTGGTCGAGAACGCGCGCAGGAAGGGCCTGCGCCAGGTCATCATCAGCGGCAGCCTGGACTTCATGGTGACCCCGCTCGCCCGCCACCTGGGCATCGACGACATCATCACCAACCAGCTGGTGTTCGAGGACGACGTGGCCACCGGCGAGCTGGTGAAGCCCATCGTGGCCGGCGCCCACAAGGCCCGGATCATCCAGCAGTACGCCGAGGCCCACGACATCGACCTCTTGGCCAGCTACGGGTTCTCGGACTCCATCTCGGACTACTCGATGCTGAGCGTGGTGGGCCGCCCCGCCGCGGTGAACCCGGACCGCAAGCTCCGTCGATCCGCCGAAGAGCTACGTTGGCCGATCCTCGACCTGAGGTAGTCTCCGGGGCCGATGGTCCCCGCCCGCCCCGAAGAGTCCATCGGCCCCTCCCCCGAGGAGGCTGGTCCGTGGGCTCCGCCTGTTCGCGCTGGTGGCGGGGGGCCTCGCCCTGATGGGCTTCCTGGTCCGATTGGTGGGCCGAGTCCCCCAGGTCCAGCTGATCCAGCACGGCGTCGAAGCCGCAGGCGGCCTTGCGGTCGTAACCGCCGCGGTGGTCGCGGTGCCGAAGCCCAACCTGCAGGACAACCTGCGCTACGCCTTCGGGATCGGGGTCTTCGTGTCGGTGGCCGGGGTGTTCGGCTACCACGACGTGTTGGAGCTGAGCCCCACCCAGCTGAGCGCCCGGGCCAGCCTGGTGGGCCTGGTGCTGTTGACCTGGGCCCTCCTGGTGCCCAGCCCGAGGAAGCAGCTCCTGGTGCTGATCGGCGTGTGCGCCGCGTACCTCCCCGTCGGGGCGCTCCTGGGCCTCGCGGTGGGCGCCTACGGTGCCACCCCGTGGCCCGCGGTGCTCGGGAGCGCGGTGATGGGCGCCCTGCCGACCTGGGTGGCCTGCGGGGTGGCCGCGGTGGTGGGGGTCGAGCAGGCCCGCCGGCGCCAGCAGATGGACGACATGGTGGGCGAGGTCGCCCAGCTGGGCAGCTACACCCTCGAGAGCAAGATCGGTGAGGGCGGCATGGGCGAGGTGTGGCGAGTGCAACACGCCTTCCTCGCGCGCCCCGCCGCGATGAAGGTGATCCGCGCCAAGGCCCTCGTCGGTAGCGCCGCGACCCCCGAGGAGGCGGCCGAGCGGGCCCGGGTGATGATGACCCGCTTCGAGCGCGAGGCGCAGACCACCGCCCAGCTCACGTCCCCGCACACCGTGCAGGTCTACGACTTCGGCCGCGCCGCCAACGAGACCTTCTTCTACGTGATGGAGCTCCTCGACGGCATGGACCTTTGGAGCCTGGTCTACCGCTTCGGCCCCCAGCCCGAGGGCCGCGTCCTGCATATCCTCCTGCAGGCCTGCGACTCGGTGGGCGAGGCCCACGCCCGCGGCCTCATCCACCGCGACCTCAAGCCGGCCAACATCTTCTTGAGCAAGCAGGGCATGCAGCACGACGTCACGAAGGTCCTCGACTTCGGCCTCGTGAAGAGCCCCGCCGCGCTGCGGGGCGAGCAGACCGAGACCCAGATGCGCCTCACCCAGCACGGCATGGTCTCCGGCACCCCCGCGTACATGTCGCCCGAGCAGGCCTCCGGCCGCCGCGACCTCGACGGCCGCTCGGACCTCTACGGCCTCGGCTGCGTGGCCTACTTCCTCCTCACCGGGGCCGAGATCTTCGACGACCCGAACCCGATCCAGATCATGCTCGGCCAGATCGAGCGCCCCCCGATCCCCATGCGCCAGCGCTACCCTGGCCTGAAGCTCTCCCCCGAGTTCGAGGCGATCCTCGGGCGCATGCTCGAGAAGAACCGGGACGCCCGCTTCCCCGACGCCGGGGCGCTCGCCGACGCCCTGCGCGGCTGCCGCTTGCCGGAGCCCTGGGGCCCATCCGAGGCCGCCGCGTGGTGGTCGAGGGTGGAGCACCGGCGCCCCGCGCCGCGCCCGAAGCCCCAGCTCGAGACCGAGGAGGGCCCCTTGCCGACGGGAGAGCGCCGCCTGCTGCGGTCGCTGCGCCGACCGGCGGGGGAGTAGGGCTACTGCAGGTCGATGGACAGGAGCTTTCGCAAGGAGCGCGCCTCGAGCTCCGCGTCTCCCCACGGGTCGAGTTCGACGCGCGCGCGCTCCACGACCCCGACCTCGAGGCGCACGCCGAGTGGGCCATAGGTATCGAGCACCGCCGCGGGGATGAGCGCGCGGTCCGCCGCCACCGGGAACGTACAGTGGACGCGGTGCATGTAGGCGTCCCCGGGCTCGCTCAGGCCTTCGTCTCGAGTCCGCCCCGACAGCAGGACCTCCACCACGCCGACGGTGGAGGCGGACGCGCGCGTCCACCGGAGCTCCAGGCCCTGACCCATCGTGGCCACGACGTGATCGTCCGCGGACGAGGGCGCGATCAGCTCGACGCCCACCGGCATGCGCAAGTTCGCCTGCAGCGCCGGAGCACCATTCGGATCGCCGGGACTCCGCACCTCGAGCGCCTCACCGTCCGCGAAGGGCCCGGGGCCCACCTCGGTCGAGTACTCCGGGTACTCCGCCGACACGGAGGCCCCCGCCGCGCCGGACACCGTGATCCGCCCCGTAGAGCTGCCCGGCGTGAAAGGCGGCGTGCCGATGTCGATCGGATAGTATGCGTCGAATCGACAGCCCGAGAAGCACCCGAGCACGTCACCGATGCCGACATCGGGAGGCTCTGGGAAGCGCGCCGAGAGCGCCCCAGAACCGCCGGACTGGACGTAGGACACCACCGCGGTCGAGATGCCCGTCTCCGAGCCACGCCGCGCGGGGCACGGCAGCCCCGCGTCGGAGTCCACCGGGCTGCCCCCGTCCGGCGGGCCGTCGAGGGGCCCGGTCTCGTCACCACAACCCGCGCCGAGGGCAACCACCGCCACCGTGAGGATCGAGAGGCGCGGGTCGCTCCACATCGAGGCCATTCTACACGAACACCGCGAAGGGGCGGACGAGGTGACTGGGTAGGCGGACTCGATCTGAGGTATGACCATGGAGCATGTGCCGCCTCTTCGGGTTCCGGAGCGTCATCCCCAGCCAGGTCCACAGCTCCCTGATCCACGCCGAGAACGCCCTCGGCGTGCAGAGCGAGCGCCACCCCGACGGCTGGGGCGTCGCCTACTACGTCGACGGCGCCCCCCACCTCACCAAGAGCGCCTCCACCGCGCTCACCGACCAGCTCTTCCGCCGCGTGAGCGGCGTGGTGGCGTCGGAGACGGTGTTGGCGCACGTACGAAAGGCGACGCAAGGTGACTTGTCGATCCTGAACGCCCACCCCTTCCAGTACGGCAAGTGGGTCTTCGCCCACAACGGCGACATCCCGGAGTTCGGGGAGGTGCGGGCGACGCTGCTGGAGGAGGTCGCGCCCCGCCTGCGACGCTTCGTGCTCGGCGACACCGACAGCGAGGTGGTGTTCTTCATGTTCCTCACCTCGCTCAGCCAATACGGGCCGCTGGGCGGGAACTACGGGATCGAGGAGGTCATCGTCGCCCTCCGCGACACGGTGCAGCGGGTGCGGGAGCTCTGCGACACCCCGGAGCGCGGGCACCGGTCGCTCTTGACGCTGATGGTGACGAACGGCGCGACGATGGCGGCGACGCGCGGGGGCAAGGAGTTGTTCTGGTCGAGCTACAAGACGCGGTGCTCGGAGCGGGACAGCTGCCCGAGCCTGTCACCGGAGTGCGAGGCGCCCTCGGGGTCCGGGTTCGTGAATCACTTGATCCTGTCGAGCGAGCCGCTGGGTGGGGAGAATGTGTGGCATGAGCTCGAGGAGGATGGGGTGATCGGGGTGGACTGGCGGATGCGGCTGACGCGCCGGGGGTTGTTTGGGGGGCCGGGGTTGGTGGTGGTGTAGTGGCGTGGATCCCTGCCAGCTGGCGGGTTTGCCAGCTGGCGGTCTTGCCAGCTGGCATCCTTGCCAGCTGGCACCCTTGCCAGTTAGTCTCATCCCGTGTTCAGAACGACCCGCCCCATCTCCAACGCGGCCTTCCACGACCGCGAGGACATCCTGGAGCGGCTGGAGCGGGCGGTGGAGGCGTTGGAGGCCGGGGAACCGCGGTGGCTGGTCATCATGGGCCACCGGAAGATCGGCAAGACCAGCCTCCTCTTGGAGGCGGCCCGACGCTTCGCGCACCCTCGCCTCCGGTTCGTGGTGTTCGACATGTTCGATGCCCTACCGGCGTCTCGTGAGGTCTTCAGGCGCCTGGCTCTCAAGATCCTGGACGCCACCCTGGGTGATGCCGCGGGGGCGGGGTTCTCGGTGCTCGTGGACCAGCCCGCCGAGCTACGACAGACCCTGGCGAAGAGCGACCTCTTCGTGCGCCTCCCGCCAGGCCTACGAGCCACGCTCCTGGAGCTCGCGGACCGCCCCGCCGACGACACCCTGATGCGGGCCTGCCTGGAGCTGCCGGAGGCGTTGGCCAAGGCCGGCGACATGAAGCTGGTCGTGGCCATCGACGAGTTCCAGGAGCTGGCCGCCCTGGGCAGCGAGCGCGGCGCAGGCGATCCCTTCGCCCTGATGCGCGCCACCTGGCAGCGGCACGAGCGCGTCTCCTACGTAGTGAGCGGCTCCTCGCGCACGCTCCTCCAGGAGCTGGTGACCTCCGACCAGGCGCCCTTCTTCCAGCACTTCGATCCCATCGAGCTGGGACCCTTCGCCCGAGAGGACGCGGTGGCCCTCCTGGTATCGGAGGCGCCGAGGGAGCGCCCGATATCCCCCGCCCTGGCCCTGCGCGCCTACGAGATCCTGGGCGGCAGCCCATTCTACCTCCAGCTCTTCGGCGACGCCCTCACCAACCTGGAGCCCCCCTATGACGACGACGCCCTGAAAGAGGCCTTGCAGTCGCTCCTCTTCTCTCGCGCAGGCCGGCTTGCCCTCTACTTCACCGCGGAGCACCAGCGCATCGTCGGCCGGTCCGCCGGACTCGCAGCGGTCCTCGACGCCCTCTCCTCCGGTCCCCTCCGCCCGCTGGAGGTGGGCAAGAAGATCCGCGCGTCCAGCGGCACCACCGTCCGCGCCCTGGAGCGCCTCGCGGACACCGTGACCAAGCAGCCCGACGGCCGCTACGCCATCGACGATCCCGCCTTCGCAGCCTGGCTCCGCTGGCGCACCCCGGGGGGCACGGTGGTCCCCATGACCCTGGTGGGCGACGAGGCCGAGCGCCAGGTGGCCCACCACCTGGCCGCCATGGGCTTCGAGCTGGTCTACCAGTCCCGCGCGTCGCGCGGAGCCTTTGACCTCCTGGCCATCCGCGAGGGCCGGCAGCTGGGCGTCCACGTGAAGCGCAGCCCGCTCCCCCTCCGCTTCACCAAGGCCGCCTGGGACCGCATGATTGCCGACGCCGCCCGCTGGGGTTGGGCGTTCTGCATCGCCGCGGTGAGCCCAGAGGGCCGCGTGGCGGTGCTGGACCCCGGCGCGGCCCGGCGCGGCAGGGAGGTGCGGGTCGACGCGGAGGCTCGGATCGAGAACGTGCTCATGTGGCTGGCGGAGAAGGGCTGACCTCATCACTTCGTCGGGATCCGCCGAGCCACCGGGGGCGTACCTCCGACATGGCAGTCGATGCGGCATCAGGAATGGGATTGGGCGGCGCAGGGCTCGAGGCCACGCGCAGGCAGCGGCTCGGGCCTCCGGGCCCGCGCGCGCAGGCGCTCGTGCAGCGCATCGGGGAGCTGCTGAAGCCGTCCGTGGCGGCGCTGAGCGGAGGGGCGGCGGGGGACGTCCATCAGGACGCCCTCTCCTTCGCGTTGCGCGACCTGGCGCAGCTCGCCCGCGCGCACCCGGGGGCGGTCCAGACCGCGCTCCAGCAGAACCCGCGCGTCGCGCAGGCTCTCTTGCGAGCCACCGACGACCGGGGGCCCTGACCTACGCCGGCTACTCGAGCTCCACCCGCCAGACCTTGGTCGTCGGTTCCACCGGCGACCGCACGCAGTGGACGGGGAGCTCCCCGGACTCCGACCTACCCACCGTGTCGCCCTCGGGGATGGCCTCGCCGCGGCTCACGAGGTAGGCGAGCAGGTCGAAGAAGCGCTCCCTGAGGTTGGGGAGCCCGAGCTGCCGTATGCAGGGAGCCCGCCAACACGTGGCGTCAATCGAGCACCAACCCGTTCGGGTGAAGGGCTATCGCTTCCTGCTGCCCTTGCCTCGAGCCAACGCCGCGGGATACACATGGGCGCTGGGCGATGCCTGTGAAGGTACCTTGCAGATCGTGCGGTTGCGAGATCATGCCCTCCACCGCGGCGCGGTGTGATGGTCAGTGCGCGCCGTGCTCTTCAGGCAAGCGCGCGGCTTGCGTGCCGCTCCCACCCGAGCTCGAGGCGGTCCGACGCATCCAGAGCCTTCTCCAGCGCCGGGTCACCATGGACGAGGCGATCGCGATGGTGAAGGCGCTTCCTACCTCCCCGTCTCGCTGGGAGGGCATCAAGACTCTGCTGAGGCGGCTGTTTCGCATCAACGAGCAGGTCACTTCAACTCGGAGTTGGGAGGCCTCCATCTGCGGGCTGGTACCCGGCGGGCTGCAGCCATCGGACGAGCTCTGGGTCTACGAAGAGAACGAATGGGGTTCATACGAGCTTGGGCTGGCCGTCGTTCGAGATGGGGAGGTGGTCGGCGTCTGGCCCGACGCGCCCGACGGACTCGGTCATGAGCACAAGAGTGGCTGACGTACGAGTGAGCACGGATCCACGCGGTCCAAGAGGCCGTCAGGCTTCCTCACCGGGCAGGCGAGGCGCGCTGGTGCCTCCGCTGATCGCGTTGAGCTTCCTGTCTTGCAGCAGCTTCTATCGCAACGCCAAGCCAGGCTCCGACCTCGACGTCTCCCCGCAAAGAGACAGCGACGTCGGGTGCTATGAGCTGATCTGGTTCTCGGGCGCGTACCCGCATCGCGCACCCCTCTCGTTTCGACTCCTCCCCGATGCCTGGGGTGAGGTGGGGATCTCGCCGGCCTGGGAGTGGGCGACCAAACATGCCAAGGACCTTGCTCGAGACCATGTGGCGGTCACGCGTCAGATGACCTTCGACAACGGCTGTCGGTTCATGTCCTGGCGGCCGGAGGACGACGCCCACGCCAAGCTCGTGATCCGTGAGGGCTCATGCTGCGGCATGACCTTGAGCCTGACGCGCACCGCGGAGGGCCTCGACGCCCACATCGACCAGTTCGACGACGTAGTCCGCCCCGAACCCCTTCCCCCGGTAGGTGATGCGGTCTACCGCAAGATTACCTGCAAAGACCCGGAGTGGTACCCACCTGCCTGGATGGCTGGCGATCTCTGCGTCCAGCCCGCAGGGCGCTGATCTCCAGGTCCACGACCTGCGCGGGTAACCTCGCACGCCCATCCGAAGAATTCCCGCGCCTTCCAGTTCCTATCTTCCCGCTGCCCGACGCGAGAGCATACCAACTGCAATCCAGCTTTACACCCGCATGTAGGCCGACGATTTCAGGATCATTCAACGCCGCCTCTTCGCTTCCGCGCTTCGACGACAACTCAACACCCAACCATCTTCGACCATGCGCCGCGAACATCCCGCACACCAGAACTGCGCGGCGCGCCGTCTCGACGTCCTCCTTCTACGCCCGGCTCCCCACATTGCTGCGCTCACTCGAGCCCGAATAGAGCTTGGCCCAGGGAGGAGCTTCAACATGAAGACTCAAGACGTTCTGTTCGCATTTCTCGCCACCGGCCTCATCGCCAGCTGCACCGCCGCCCCCGAGCGCGAGCTCCATGGTGAGTTCGGCATCACCGGCTTCAACCTCGTCGACGGGGAGGAGGGCGCGCTCATGGAGCTACTCGTCGACGGGGAGGAGCTGTACGTCGAGGGCGAGAACTTCCGGGTGAGCCTCGCCGCGAGCGAGGACGCCGTCGCACCCCCGATCGACGTGCGCGAGGGCGATCGCCTCGCGCTGGTGGCCATCTCCGCGGAGGGGGAGCGCACCATCGGTCAGCTGGTGATCGACGCGGTGGAGCTGCCCTCGGGCTTCATCGAGGGCTCATACGACTCGCGCTCGGATGACATCACGACCCAAGCGACCTGCACCAACGGCTCGACCAAGTGCACGTGCACGATCCAGTGCTGTAGCGTCCCCGGCACCAGCCGCCTGAAGCGCAAGTACCTCTGCGTCTATGGCACCTGGTACTCGGCGGGGACCTGCGGCTGCTGCGGCGCCTCGACCTGCGCGTACTGATCGACCTCAGAACAACGTCCCCGACGCGCCGGGCTGGCCCGCGTTGCCCGCGCTGCCGCCCGCCGCGCCACCACCTGCCGTGGAGAGCGTGTTACCGGTGAGCGTCGGGGTCGAGCCCACCGCGCGGTAGACCGCGAAGCTCGCGCCACCCGCGCCGCCGCCGCCGTGACCGCCGCGGCCGCCGTTGCGACCCGAAGCCCCGCCGCCGCCGTTGCCGGAGTCGTCCTGCCCGCTGCCGCCGGAGCCCGCGCCGCCGCCGGTGCCGCCGTTGCCACCGGTGCCGCCGCCGCCGCCGTTGCCGCCGGGGCCAGCGGAGATCGTGCAGCTCTGGACCACCGGGGACGACGACACCAAGAACATGCCGAAGGACCCGCCGCCGCCGCGCCCACCGATGCCGAGGCCACCGCCGCAGCCACCCGCGCCGCCGCCGCCGCCGCCACCGCCGCGATCCGCGTTGCAGGGGTTCCCGGTCGAGATGCAGGCGATCACGTTCGCGTAGCAGTCATCGGCGCCACCGCCGCCACCACCACCGCCGCCGCCGCCGCCGCCCGCGGTGCCCGCGGTGCCGTTGCTGCCGCTGCCGGGCACCCACAGGTTCGACGCGATGGACCCCGCTGCAGTGCCGCCTGCGCCGTTGGTGCCGCTGACCCCGAGCACGCCGAGGCTGCCCGATGCGCCGCCGCCGCCGCCCTTTCGGCCGCCGCAGCTCGAGCACGCGCCGCTGTTGCAGACCTGGGCGCCGAGGCCGCCGCCGCCGCCGGTGCCCCCGTTGATCGCGGTGGTGCCGCCGACCCCGTTTGCGTTGTCGTGGCCGCCGCGGCCGCCGCCGCCGCCCGCGCGACCGCAGCTGCTGCTGCCGCCGGCGCCGCCCAGGCCATTGCTCGAGCAGCCGTCGCAGCCCGCCTGACCGACGACGCCGCTCCCGCCGTTGGCGCCCGGAGTCCCGCCGGAGCCCACCTGGCCGTCGCCGCCGCGGCCGGTGCTCACGGTGAGGTTCGAGAGCACCAGGTTGCTCCCTGAGCCGCGCACGTACACACCGTAGACGCTGCCGCTCGCGCTCGGGTTGTTGCCGACGCTCACCGTGAAGCCGTCCATGCGGGTGCTGAGCAACAAGTTCTGCGCGCGGACGCCGAACAGGTCACCCGAGACCGCGCCGCCGCTGATGACGGTCGCGTTGCTGTAGCTGCGGCTCCGCCAGTTCAGCGGGTCGTAGCCCGCGTAGAGGCCGACGCCGTCGGCGACGTCCACCACCTCGTTGTAGAAGCCGCCCGCCACCAGCACCTGCACGAAGCCGCGCTGGTTCGCCTTGCTGATGCCGGCCGCGATGGTGCGGACCGGGCTGCCGTACAGGCCGGTGTTGGTGTCGCTGCCGAGGGGCGAGACGAAGATCGCCGCGCTCGCGTCGCCGTCGATGCCGTCACAGTCGCGGTCGACGAAGCTGCTGTCGGGCAGGTCGACCCCCGTCCCGGGCGTGCACTGGTACTCACAGCCGTTCGTGGTGCTGCCGTCGAGGTCCACCCAGCCGGGGGCGCAGCCGGTGAAGGTGCAGACCCCGGCGTTGCAGCTCTCGGACGCGTTGGCGTAGTCGCAGGCCTGGTTGCAGCCGCCGCAGTGCAAGAGGCTCGTGGTGACGTTCACCTCGCAGCCGTCCGCGTCGACCCCGTTGCAGTCGTCGAAGTTCACGTCGCACTGCGCGATCACGCACGCGCCGGTGCTGCAGGCGGGGGTGGCGTTGGCCAGGTTGCAGGCGTTCCCGCAGAAGCCGCAGTTCAGGGTGTCGGCGTTGGTGTTCACCTCACAGCCGTCGCCCGGGGACGCGTTGCAGTCCGCGAACGGCGCGGTGCAGGCCTGGATCTGGCAGCTGCCCGCGTTGCAGGTCGGGGTGCCGTTGGCCACCGTACACGCCGCGCCGCAGCCACCGCAGTGCTGGAGGCTGTTCGAGGTGTTGGCCTCGCACCCGTTGGCGTACTGGCCGTCGCAGTCCTGCCAGGGCGCGGTGCAGCTCGCCACCGCGCAGGCCCCGCCGAGGCAGCTCGGGGCGCCGTTGGCGACCTGGCAGACGTTCCCGCAGACGCCGCAGGACAGCACGTTGTTCGACAGGTTGGTCTCGCAGCCGTCGGCGTACTGGGCGTTGCAGTCCGCGAATGGCGCGGTGCAGCTCGCCACCCCGCACGCGCCGTTGGTGCAGGCGGGCGCGCCGTTGGCCACCGAGCAGGTCACGTTGCAGGCACCGCAGGTGGCCACGCTGTTCGAGAGGTTGGCCTCGCAGCCGTCGGCGTACTGGCTGTTGCAGTCCGCGAACGGCGCGGTGCAGCTCGCCACCCCGCACGCGCCGCCGGTGCAGGCGGGGGCGCCGTTGGCCACCGCGCAGGCCACCCCGCACGAGCCGCAGTTCAGCACGCTGGACGCGGTGTTGGTCTCGCACCCGTCCACGTACTGGTTGTTGCAGTCGTCCCAGGGGGCGACGCAGGCCGAGATCTGGCATGCGCCGGCGGTGCAACGCGGGCTGCCGTTGGCCACCGCGCACTGGGTGGAGCAGCTCCCGCAGGTGGTGACGCTGTTCTGGAGGTCCGCCTCGCAGCCGTCGCCGTAGGTCGAGTTGCAGTCGAAGAAGCCCGGGTTGCACCCGGCGATCGCGCAGGCGCCGGTGTTGCAGACCGGGGTGCCGTTGGCCACCGCGCAGGCGGTGTTGCAAGTGCCGCAGTTGGAGAGGTCGACCATGAGGTTCGACTCACAGCCGTCGCCGTACTGGTTGTTGCAGTCGTCGAAGTTCGTGTTGCAGCTCGACACCGCGCAGCTGCCGCTCGCGCAGACCGGGGCGCCGTTGGCCACCGTGCACACCGTGCCGCAGGTGCCGCAGTTGGACAGGTCGGCCTGCAGGTTGAAGCCGTTGTCGGCCGCGCCGTCGCAGTCGTCGTCGAGGGTGTTGCAGGTCTCGGTCACCGCCTGGTTCTGGCTCTGGCCGGGGTTGGTCGAGCAGGTGGAGCCCGCGCCGCTGGGGGTGCACTCGATGACGCCGCCGCCGCACTGGCCCACGCCGTCGCACGCGGTGCCGAGCGAGAAGCCCTCGTCGGTCTGGCCGTTGCAGTCGTCGTCGGCGCCGTTGCACGCCTCCACCGGCGGCGTGGCCTGGACGCAGAAGTACTCGCAGCCGTTGGCCGGGTCGTTGTCGAGGTCCCACTGGTTGGGGGCGCAGCCCACGCCCTCGCCGGACAGGTTGACCACGGTGAGGACGCCGTCACGGTCGTTGGTCAGCAGCTCGATCGCGCCGGTGTCGACCCCGATCTGGAGCGGAGCGTAGCCGACGTCCACCGTGACGCTCCCGCCCGGGACCACCGAGGCGGGGAGCGCGGGGCCGTTGCTCAGGGCGAAGTCGGGGCTGGAGCCCGCGCCGAGGGCGAGGCGCTCGATGACCAGGTGACCCACGCCGGTGTTCTGGATGGTGAGGGTGACGATCGGGGCGGAGGAGCCGCGGTAGATGGTGCCGAAGGCGATCGGCGACGCCGGGATGGGGGGCACCGAGGACTTGAAGAGGAACACCGTGGGGTCGGTGCCCTCGCCCGAGAGGGGCACGTCCAGCCGGGGCTGGGCGGGGTCGTTGGTGGTGACCGCGAGGACGCCAGTGTCGGGCCCGATGACGATCGGGCGGTAGCTCACCGTGAGGTCGAGGGACTCACCGGGGGCGAGGGGGCCGCCCGAGCCGGGGGTCACCGAGAAGTCGGTGGAGCTGCCCGTCGCAAGCCCGATTGCGGTGATCACCAGGGGCGAGCCGCCGTCGTTCCGCACCGTCACCACCTGGCTCACCATCTGGCCGGCGGCGCGGAACACGTGGACCTCGCCGAAGGCCACCGCGGGGGTGGAGGTCGCGATGACCGGGGGCAGGAGCACCTCGCCCCTGAGCGGCACGTCGCGCACCGGGAGGTCGAGGTCCGAGGACTCCACCCGCAGCACGCCCGAGATGGCGCCGGGGCTGGGCGGATCTGCAGTCAGGCTTGCGGCGATCACCCCGCCGGGCGAGAGGGTCCACGGCACGCTCGAGGTGAGGGTGAGGCCGAAGCCGGCGGGGGCGCCGACCAGGGCGGCGTCGAGCACGGTGAGGCTGTCGTCGCCGACGCTCCGGATCGCCACCGGCACCGTCCGGGGGAAGCCCACGAACACCGTGCCGAGGTCGATGGGGTCGGGCTCGACCTGCACGCTCGCCTGGATGCCCTGCCCCACCAGCCGGATGGTGTAGGGGCGCTCGTCGTCGTCCGCGTCGTCGTTGCCGATGATCAGGCGCTCCTCCACCGACTCTGCCCGCAGCGGGGTGAAGGTGACGGTGATGGCCACGGTGTCCACCGGGGCGCCCGAGGCGTCGACGCACAGGCCATCCACGCAGGTGGTGCCAGGCAGGTCGCACTGCCCCGCGCTGCACAGGGCCTCGGGGCGGAACTTGCCGAGCAAGGTCGGCAGCGCGGTGGAGGTCTCGACCGTGAAGAGCACGCTCGGGTTGGGGTCGGTGCGCACCGACTCCACCCGCAGCACCGCGTTCCCGGTGCCCACGTTCTTCACGAAGACGGTAGCCTGGCTGGTGGCGCCGATAGGGGTGGCGCCGAAGTCGAGCACCGGCACCTCGGGGGCGGAGTCCGCCGCGTCGCGCACCACCGCGATCTCGTTCTGGCCCTTGTACTCGGCGACGAGGGGCACCACGACCACCGGCTGCTCGCGATCGTCGCTCACCACCCGCAGGCGGTCGTGGACGTCCTGCCCGTCCCGGGCCACGTAGAGCACCCGCGCGGTGCGGAGCTCGCCCGGGGCGAGGGTCTCGGGGAGGAGCCCGCCCGCGTCGAGGCTCAGCTCACCCGAGGCGTTGTCCTCGATCTCGAGGGCGAGCAGCTCGAGGTCGGCGTCGCCGATGTTCTCGACCGTCAACGTGAGTTGCACCGGCACGCCCAGCTGGAAGGCGCCGAAGTCGAGCGTCTCGGGCGACACCCGGACCTTGCCGCGGCCCATGGGCCCCGCGTCGGGCTGGGTCTCGACCTCGCACACCCCCGCCCGGCACACCGAGCCGGTCGGGCAGGGGTTGGTCTCGTCGCAACCCACGTTGCTCCCCGCGTCGGCCCCGGGGGTCGGGCTGGGGAGCGGGTCCTCGCTGCAGGCCCACAGGAGGACGAGGGGGAGCCAGATCAGGCGCCGGCGCATCGTCCAGGCATACCCGGGGTTGGGCGGGGGAGCAACGTGCGTGCCCGAACTCACTCCGGGAGGAGGATGTCCTTCGTCCGGTACATGAACTCGGCCCGGGCCATGCGGTCCTCCTCACCCCACGGGTTGCTGAAGGTCACCCAGTCGTCGTCCACCCCGGTCACGAGGACGCGGTGCCCGGAGTCGTCGTCCCACTGCACCGACACCGGGACGGTGTGGCCGGCCTCGGTGTGCCGCTGGAGCGCCTGGGCCAGGGTCACCCGGGACACGTGCTCAGGCGTGAGTGACGTGAAGCTTTCCGCGGTGAGCGCCTCCATCAGGGGCTCGAAGGCGTCGACGTCGAGCCCCACGCCCAGGTCCTCCAGGACGAGGTGCGTGCTGGTGTCCCGCGCGTTGTCGTAATCCTGGGCGCCGTTGGCGTATTCCATCAGCGCCGGGTTCAGGAGGCGCTGCGTCAAGGCGCGCCCGCTGTCGCCGTGGCCGAGCTCCCGCTCCCACAGATAGTCGCGCGCCAGGGTGTCGCCGTTGGCCAGCGTCACCTCGCCCTCCACCGAGGCCAGCCCGCGCACGATCCGCACGTACTCCGCCGGTTGGTGCTCCGCCATGTACATCGCGGCGGAGGTCACGCCGCAGGTCGACTTGCGCCCCTGGCTGATCGCGGTGGGGTCGTCGAGCTCCTGGATCAGGTCGGACACCAGAGCGTCGCGATCGATGTGCTCGCCCACCGGTTCGGTCGCCGCGCGGTACAGCTCCCGGAGGAGGCGATCGCCCTGTTCGCCCTCGAACGCCCCGCGGAGCAGGAGAGATTGCAGCGACCGCCGAGCCTGTGGATCCTTGCGCGTGGCGATGAGCAGCCCACCATGGCGCGCGCGCTGATCGGGCCGGAGGGCATCGATGGCCACGCGCGCGGCCGCCTCGCGCTCCTCCACGTCCGCCTGCGCCGCGGCGCGATCCGCCGGCGCGCCCTGGTCCTGGACCCCGGCCGGATCCCGCAGCGGCTCGAGGGTCGCGGGCCCCACGCCGAAGCCCTCGCCCTCGAGCCCCTCGAGCTCCACCGCAAGCGTGACGCCGCCGTCGTCGACCCGCCCCACGCTGGCCTCGTGCCAGCCGGGTATCGCTGCGCAGTGCGCCTCGAAGGGGTGAAGCGAGGGCGCCTCCTCCACCACGTCCTCGTGCGAGGGCGCCCCCTCTTCCGGCGGAGGCGGCAGAGGAGGCGCGCAGACCGGCTCCATGCCGCAGTACGACATGCTCGAGGTCGTGGTGGAGGAGCAGGTGCCCGATGTCGCCATGACACCGGACAAAGCACACCGCGTACCAACCCTGATCTCAGGCGTGAGCGCGCGATCGACGCTCACCGTCCGGCCGCACCGGACGGACTCCGGACGGACGCCTAGCGACCCAGCGCGGCGCGTACGCCCGCCGCGTACTCGGGGTGCACCTGGGCGAAGAGCGCCAGCTGCCGCTCCACGATCATGTCGGGGACCCCAGACATCGACGCCGCGATGTTGGCGTACAGGCGCGCCTTCTGTTCCCCATCGAAGAGGTTGTAGAGGGCCCGGGGCTGGCTGAAGTCATCGTTGCCGTCCCGGTGATCATGCCGGTCCGCCGCGCCCGACAGCGCCATCGGTGGCTCCGCCACGTCCGGCCGCGCCACCGGGCCACCGAAGCTGTTCGGCTCATAGTAGGCGTCGGGGTTCGGGTTGTTGGCGAAGAAGCGCATCGCGCCATCCTTGTGGTAGTGGTGCACCGGGCACTTCGGGGCGTTCACCGGGAGCGCCTCGTAGTGCGTGCCCAGCCGATAGCGGTGGGCGTCCGCGTAGCTGAACAGGCGGGCCTGCAGCATCTTGTCGGGCGAGAAGCCGATGCCTGGTACCACGTTGCTGGGCGAGAACGCGGCCTGCTCCACCTCCGCGAAGTAGTTGTCCGGGTTGCGGTTCAGCTCCATCACCCCGACCTCGATCAGCGGGTACTCCGCGTGCGGCCACACCTTGGTGAGGTCGAAGGGATTGTAAGCCGTCTTGCTCGCGTCGGCCTCCGGCATCACCTGGACGTAGACCGTCCAGCGCGGGTAGTCACCGCGCTCGATCGACGAGAAGAGATCCTCCTGGGTGGACTCGCGGGTCTTGCCCACCACCGCCTCGGCCTCGGCGTTGGTCCAGTGCTTGTGGCCCTGCTGGGTCTTGAAGTGGAACTTCACCCAGAAGCGCTCCCCGCCCGCGTTCCAGAAGGAGAAGGTGTGCGAGCCGTACCCGTTCATGTGGCGCACGGTCTGGGGCAGGCCGCGGTCCGAGAACAAGATCGTGAGCTGATGCAAGCTCTCCGGCGAGAGGGACCAGAAGTCCCAGGCCGCGGTGTTCGAGCGCAGGTTGGTGCGCGGGTGCCGCTTCTGGGTGTGGATGAAGTCCGGGAACTTGAGGGGGTCGCGGATGAAGAACACCGGCGTGTTGTTCCCCACCACGTCCCAGTTCCCCTCCTCGGTGTAGAACTTCAGGGCGAAGCCGCGCACGTCGCGCTCGGCGTCGGCCGCGCCCTGCTCACCCGCCACGGTGGAGAAGCGGGCGAGCATCGGGGTCTGCTTGCCGACCTGCTCGAAGACCCTGGCCCGGCTGTAGCGGGTGATGTCCTTCGTCACCGTGAACGTGCCGAAGGCGCCCCAGCCCTTGGCGTGCACGACGCGCTCGGGGATGCGCTCGCGGTTCTGGTGGGCCAGCTTCTCGATGAGCTGCCAGTCCTGCATGAGCACCGGGCCCCGAGGCCCGGCGGTGAGGCTGTTCTGGTTGTCGGCGATGGGGGCGCCAGCGGAGGTGGTGTGGATCGGGTGCTTGCTCATGCGATCGATCTAGGCCCGCGGGCTTGATTGGGGAATTACATCGTTCCAATCGATCTGATAACCTTGGCCTATGATTCCCCACCCCTTCACCCTGCGGCAGCTCCAGTACGTGGTGGCGGTGGCGGACGCCCTGAACTTCCGGCGCGCGGCCGAGCAGTGCCACGTCTCCCAACCCTCGTTGAGCGCCCAGCTCGCCCAGCTCGAGGACGCCATCGGAGTGCAGCTCTTCGAGCGGGACCGGCGCGGCGTCCTGCTCACGAGCGCGGGGGCGGAGCTGGTGGCCCGCGCCCGTCGGCTCCTCCTCGAGGCGGACGACCTCGTCTCGGCTGCCCGACGGGTGGGGGACCCGCTGAAAGGCAGCTTGCGGCTCGGGATCATCCCCACCATCTCGCCGTACCTGTTGCCCGCGGTGAGCCCCGCAGTGCGCGCCGCGTTCCCCGAGCTGCGACCGCTGTGGGTGGAGGACAAGACCGAGGCCCTCATGGAGTCCCTGGCCCGCGGCGCCCTCGACGGCGCGCTGGTGGCCCTGGAGGCCCCCTTGGGCGACGTGGAGTATGAGGAGGTGGCGGTGGACCCCTTCGTCCTCGCCGCGCCGCCCGGACACCCGTTGGTGAAGAAGGCAAGCCGCATTGCACACGCCGAGCTGGCGGGGCAACACATCCTGCTCTTGGACGACGGCCACTGCTTCCGGGAGCAGGCCCTCTCGTTCTGCTCGACCGCTCGAGCCCACGAGCTGGCCTTTCGGGCCACCAGCCTCTCGACCCTCGCTCAAATGGTCGCGGGCGGGGCCGGGGTCACGCTCCTACCGAAGCTGGCGGTGGCCACCGAGGCCCATCGAGCGGGGCTGAAGGTACGCGCCTTCGCCGCCCCCGCGCCCCACCGGACCCTGGCCCTGGTTTGGCGGCGGCGCGCCCCGATCGCGGAGGCGCTGCGCGCGCTGGCGAAGGTGATCCGCGGCGCCTACCCGAAGAGCTAGCGGCCCAGCGGCCCGCGCGCCGCGAGCAGGGTGCGATCGCCGACCGGGCAGGGGATGGGCCCGCACACCGCGAGCTCCTGGAGGTCGGGCGGGATGACGACCTGGCCGTAGCCCTCTCGGTAGCCCGCCTCCCGGGCGCTCACCGAGGCCGCGTACATGTCGTAGATCGCGAGCAGCCCGGTGGGGACCGCGCCGGTGATCGCGAGGGCCGAGCCCATGAGCTGCTTGTTCTCGGCCCCACGCAGCTTGAAGCCCACTCCGGTGAGCATCACCGCGCCGGTGACCGCGCGCAGGAGGAACGTGAGGAAGGCATCGACGCCGCCGTGAGCGTAGATCTGGCCGGCGGAGGGCCCCACGATCGAGCCCAGGCCGAGGGCGATCATGCCGACGTCGAGCCGGACCCCCTCGTCGGCGCCCCGGCCGGTGCCCCACATGATGCCGGTGATCGCGAGAGGGAGCGCGGTGGCCCCCACCGACATCACCGAGGCCACCACCGGGTCCGGCGCCGCCTCGGCGCGCCCCGGCGCCGCTACCAGCAGGTACATCCCCAGGAGGGTCGAGAGCCCCAAGAGCCGCAGCAACCTGGCCATGTCTTGGTAAGTACTAGCACGGCCCAAAAGCCGGCGCCGGTATTCTTTGCTCCCACCGGTGACTCGGCGCCCCGGATGGGCCATTCGGGGCGCATGAACGCCAAGCCCGCCTCCGCCTCCGTCACCATCAAGCACGAGCTGGTGCTCCCCAGCGACAGCAACACCCTGGGCACCGCCTTCGGCGGCAGCGTGATGGGCTGGATCGACATCTGCGCCGCCATCGCGGCCCAGCGGCACTGCGAGAGCCTGGTGGTCACCGCGTCCATGGACGCCGTCCACTTCCACGCCCCGATCCGGGTGGGCATGACCGCCATCCTCACCGCGCGTGTCAACGCAACCTTCAATCACTCGCTCGAGGTCGGGGTCGAGGTCGAGGCGGAGGACTTCTCGGTGGGCGAGCGCAAGCACTGTTGCAGCGCGCTGTTGACGTTCACCGCCATCAGCCCCGACTTCAAGCTGAAGAAGGTTCCGCCCCTGTTGCTGGAGTCGGACGACGATCGGGCGCGCCAGGCGGCGGGGGAGGCGCGGCGGGCCCACCGGCTGGCCCAGCGCTGAGGCGCACCGAGGGTTCCCATCCCGAGATCGCCTGCACCTCGATGGGGTAGGACCCGTGCGTGGTCCCCAGCTTCTCTGCCGAAGTATCCTACGTTTGAGCGCCGTTCCGGGCCTCTGACACACTGCCGTAACAAACGTGTTCGAGTCATGTCGATCGACGACTCGGGCCTTCGGGCGTCTATTCGCTGCGTCAACAGCGACGAACCTGGAGGCTCTCAGTGCGAATCTACTCACGCTCCATCATCCACGCCGCCCTCGGCGCCGCGGTCGCCGCATCGCTCGCGGCCTGCGGTGGTGATGCCACGAACAACAACACCAACAACAACGGTACGAACAACAACAACTCGACCGCCAGCCTGCAGCAGCAGGCGGTGGACAACGGCCAGATCGACTACGCGGACGGCGCCGGGCTGACCATCAAGGACACCCTGGCCGTCGACCTGAGCGGCACCACCATCGGCGCCCCGGCCACCGCGCTCCCGGCTGGCTTCGAGGCTGCGAACTATCACGGTGCGGTGGATCCCGCGGCCGCCACCGGCTGGTGGGAGGGTTGGACCTACATCGACCCGGCGGTGGATGGCAGCCTGCCCGGCGCCAAGTTCCACCCCCTCGAGGCGGAGATCACCGGCGGCACCATCATGCCGGCCGGCGCCAACGCCTGCACCACCGTCAACCCCGACTTCACCGACGGCGGCACCGTGACCATCTTCGGCGCGGTCTTCCCGGTGTGCGTCATCAGCGAGGACATCGAGGCGGCGACCAACCTGCCCAACACCCACGTCTACGTGCTCGACGGCACCATCAACGTGGGCACCGGTGACGCGAAGCTGGCGGGTGGCTCGCCCAGCAGCTCCGTGACCCTGACCATCGACGCGGGCGCTCAGCTCTACGCGATCGAGGGCTCCGCCTCCGCGCTGGTGATCACCCGCGGCTCGAAGATCGAGGCCGTCGGCACCGCGGACATGCCCATCATCTTCGCCGCGGTGGCGGCCAACACCACCATGGCGAACGTGATCACCGGCGACCCCACCGACCTCACCGGTCGCGGGACCTGGGGCGGCATGGTGCTGAGCGGCATGGGCGGCGAGAACTCGGGCGACACCAACGGCGAGCTCACCACCGAGGCGGCGCCCCCGGACCAGGAGCGCTGGTTCGGCGGCAACAACAGCGCCGACGACAGCGGCACCGTGAAGTACGTGGTCATCGCGGAGTCCGGCTACGCCTTCCGCGAGGGCGAGGAGGTCCAGGGCCTGACCCTCGAGGCCGCCGGCTCGGGCACCGAGATCGACTACCTGCAGATCACCAACTCCGAGGACGACTGCGTGGAGTGGTTCGGCGGCGCCGCCCCCATCAAGCACCTCATCTGCAACGGCGTGGACGACGATGGCCTCGACATGGACGAGGGCTTCTCGGGCAACGTGCAGTTCGTCATCGTTCGGATCGGCTCGAACAACGGCGACCACGGCATCGAGTCCGACAACAACGGCGGTGACTACGAGGCGATGCCGTACTCGGCCCCGAACCTCGCGAACATCACCATCCTCGGCAACAAGGGCAAGGACGACACCAACACGAACGGCGCGCTCCACCGCGAGGGCTTCCGCGGCAAGATGTATCGCTCGGTCTTCACCGACGACCTCCTCGCCGGCGGCGCCTTCGAGGCGGGCTGCCTCGACGTCGACAACGTGCTGCCCGCCGCCCTGCAGCACTTCGACGCGGTCTACAACTGCACCCCCGGGCCCCTGACCGACGACGAAGAGTAATCGGCAACCGCCCGAAAGGGCGCGGGATTTTTCCAGGCCGGGGCGCCCGAATGGGGGCGCCCCGGCCGTCCCTTTAGAGGGACCTGACTGACGAAGGTTGGAGCGCATCTCGATGAAGGCAACGAACCATCGACTCATCGCCGCCGCGACCTGCACCGCGCTCGGTGTGGGCCTCGCCGCGAAGAGCTACGCGGAGGACTCGGTCGAGACCCTCGCGAAGCAGCTCGTGGAGCTCCGCAGCACGGTGGAGCAGACCCACGAGGAGCTGGAGTCGGAGCGCAAGCAGCACTACGCCCGCATGACCTCCCTCACCCAGCGCCGGGCGGAGCTCGAGGCCGACGTGCAGCGGCGTGAGCTCGAGCTGAAGAAGCTCCAGCAGGCGATCAGCGCCTCCGACCGCGAGCGCAACAAGGCCCGCGCCGACGCCGACGCGCTCCGGCCGCTCGTGGGCGAGGTGATCAAGAGCCTCGGCGCGCACCTCGACGGCGCGCTCCCCTTCAAGCTCGAAGACCGCCGCGCGGGCCTCACCGAGATCCAGACCAAGCTCGACAAGGGTGAGCTGAGCGCGCCCCGCGCGCTGAACCAGCTTTGGACCTTCGTCGAGGACGAGCTGCGGCTCGCCCGCGAGAACGGCCTCTTCCAGCAGACCATCGCGCGCGACGGCAAGGAGGAGCTGGCCGACGTCATCCGGATCGGGATGGTGATGCTCTTCTTCCGCACCAGCGACGGCGCGTACGGCTACGCCAACAAGACCGGCGACGCCTGGAGCTACACGACCCTCGATCCCGCCGCGGCCAAGCCCCTCGGCGACCTGTTCGACGCGTTCCAGAAGCAGGTGCGCACCGGGTACTTCGTGATCCCGAACGCCCTGCCCGAGGTGAAGCAATGAGCCCCCTGTTCGCGGTCATCGCCCTGGCCGGCGGCCTCGCCGCGCAGACCCCGGGCGCGCCGGCCACCCCGGCGGCCAAGGCCGAGCCCACCGCGGGCACCCTGCGGGACGCCTACCAGCGTGAGTTCGCCTTCCTCGCCGCCCAGAAGAAGGAGCTGGACGAGCGTCGCGTCGCCCAGACCAAGCGGGCCGAGGCCGAGGCGGCCGCGGTGCGCAGCGAGATCGCGCGCCTCGAGCAGCAGGTCCTCGACCTCGACACCCGGCTGGGTGCCCTGCGTGACAACGCCACTCGGGCCGAGGACGACGCCCGCGCGGTGGTGGACGAGGGCTCCATCGTGGACGCCACCCTCGAGCAGTCCACCACCACCCTGACCGACTACCTCACCGCCGACGAGGCCGGGAAGCCGCGGCCCGAGGCCCGGACCGACGCGCTGGCCGCCAACTTCCAGCTCGCTGCGACCGTGCTCGGTCGCGTCGCCACGGTGCGCAAGGAGTCCGGCGACTTCTTCCTCGCCGGCGGCGAGAAGGTCTCGGGCGAGCTCCTCCGCATCGGCCGCGTGGCCGCCTACGGCAACAGCGCCCAGGGCGCAGGCCCGCTTGCACCCGCGGGCGGCGGTCGCCTCAAGATCTGGCCGGGCGAGGGCCCCAACGTGGCGGCGGAGCTGATCAGCGGCGGCCACCCGAACCCCATCGGCATCTTCCTGTTCGAGTCGCTCACTACCGCGGTGGAGGACGACGCCGAGCAGACCCTCTTCCAGCACGTGGACAGCGGCGGCTCCATCGGCTGGGTCATCGTGGTCCTGGGCGGCCTCGGCTTCCTCCTGGTCCTGCTCCGTGCCCTCATCCTGCTGCGGGCCAGCGCAGGCACCGGCACCGTCGAGGGCCCGGTGATGAGCGCGGTGGAGGGCCTCGACCTCGACCGCGCCGCGAGCAGCGCCAAGAAGGCCCCAGGCGCGGCGGCGCGGGTGGCGGAGCAGCTGATCGAGGGCCTGCGGCGCGGCTCGGACCGCATGGACGAGCTGGTGGAGGAGCCGCTGTTGGTCGAGCACCGAAAGCTCAGCCGCTTCGGCACCGTGATCCTGGTGATCGCGGCGGTGTCTCCGCTCCTCGGTCTGCTCGGCACCGTGACCGGCATGATCTCGACCTTCGACATCATCACCAAGTTCGGCACCGGCGACCCGAAGATGCTGTCGAGCGGCATCTCGATCGCGCTCGTCACGACCGAGCTCGGCCTGATCGTGGCCATCCCGATGCTGCTCCTCGGCAACCTCTTGAAGGGGTGGAGCGACCGCGTGGAGTCCGAGGTGGAGAGCCTCGCCCTCGCCCTGCTCAACCGCTACGAGGCGGGCGTCCGGGCCAAGCACGCGGCGGAGAGCAAAGGGAGCGCCTGATGCAGGTCGTCGAGGCCTTCATGAAGTACATCGAGCTCGGGGGCTACGTCATGCCCCCGCTCGTTGTCTGCACCCTCGGCCTCTGGTTCGGTCTGGGCTACCGCTTCTCCGCCGTGCAGGGGCGCGGCCTGCCCCCGCGCCGCCTCCTCGAGATGGCCCTCGCCGGCGAGCTGACGAAGCCGGCGGGCATCCTCGAGCAGGGCGCGGTGATCGGGGCCCGCCTCAGCCAGGACTTCAAGGGGCGCCTCGACCGCGAGATCGAGGTGCGGTTCGCGCCGCTCCGCACCGAGGTGGGGCGCTTCCGGCGGCTCACCGGCGCCATCGTGGGGATCGCGCCCCTGCTGGGCCTCTTGGGCACCGTCTCCGGGATGATCGAGACCTTCGACTCCCTCGGCGACATGACCCTGTACTCGCAGTCCGGCGGCATCGCCGGCGGCATCTCGCAGGCCCTGTTGACAACCCAGTTTGGCCTCGCGGTGGCCATCCCCGGCCTGATCTTGAAGGGCCTGTTGGACCGCCGCCAGACCACCATCGAGATCCAGCTCCAGGAGCTGAAGGCCCTCATCTGTGGCGAGGGCGCCAAGAGGGTCCACCATGAGTAGGCGGCGGCAGCCCGAGGGGGAGTCGGGGATCGACATCTCCCCGCTCATCGACATGGTGTTCATCCTGCTCATCTTCTTCATGGTGAGCACCACCTTCGTGAAGGACATGGACCTGGACATCAGCAGGCCCAAGGCGTCCTCGGCGAAGGCCTCATCCACCAAGGCGATCCGGCTGTTCATCGCCAAGGATGGGAACACGTATCTGGATGGTCAGCCCGTCCGGGTCTGGATGATCCAGAGCCGGGTGCGCGACCTGCTCAAGTCCGGCACCTCGGATGCGGTGCTGGTCGTGACGGACGAAGACGTGCCCTCGCGGCGCCTCATCGAGGTGGTGGACCAGGCCCGCCTCGCGGGCGCGACCGACGTGGGCGTAGCGACTGAATTGGAGGTCGGGAGATGAACGTAGAGCTCAACGCAGGACGCAAGCGGCGCCTTCGGAACGTCGTGGTGGCCATGACGTTCATGGTGGTCGGGTCCACCAGCGCGCTCGGCATGGTGGTGGCGATGAACGAGTTCTCCGAGCCCATGGTGGATCGGGAGCTCGCGGGCGCCACCGAGATCGAGGTCACCGCGCCCCCGCGCCCCAAGGCGCGGCCGACGGTGGAGCAGCCGAAGCCCAAGCCGAAGAAGGCTCCGCGCACCCCGCCGGCGCCGGCCTTGGCCGCGCTCTCCTCGGGCCTGAGCGGCATCGCGGTGGACATCCCCGCGCTGCAGCTCGGTGACCTGGGCGCGGGCGCCAAGGACCTGCTCGGCACCGAGGACGAGGTGACCTACACCGCCGAGACGGTGGACACCCCGCCCCGGCCGACCCGGCAGGCCGCGATCCAGTACCCGGCCCGCCTGCGCCAGAAGGGCGTGGAGGGCTACGTGGAGCTGGGCTTCTTCGTCAACGCCTCCGGCGACGTCGAGGGCGTGCGGGTGATCGACTCGCAGCCGCCCGAGGTCTTCGACGAGGTGGTGCTCGAGGGCTTCCGGGACTGGGGCTGGCAGGCCGCGCAGTACGAGGGCAAGCCGGTCCGGATCTGGACCACCAAGCGCTTCACCTTCTCGCTGACCCGCTGAGAGGAACCATGCACCTCACCAGGATCATCGCCGTCGGCGTCCTCATCGCGGCCATCGCTACGCCGGCCGAGGGCGCGCGCAAGAAGAAGAAGAAGGAGGAGGTCAACTACATCGACCTCGCCACCGTGATGATCCGGGACGGGCACTACGACCGCGCCCAGCAGGCCCTGGCGCAAGTGGACTTGTCGGCCGAGGGGGTGGACCTCGGCCGCTTCCACACCCTCCGGGGCCTGGTGGAGCTCCACAGCGAGCTCTACCGGCAGGCCGCGGACGACTTTTCGGCCGCGGTCGAGAGCGGCGCGGACTCGCCGATCGTCCAGGTCTACCTGGGCCAGGCGCTGTTCTACTCGAAGGACTTCCGGGGCGCGATCACCGCCCTGGACCGCGCGGGAGCCAAGGCGGACGAGATCCCCGGCACCTACGCGATGCGGGCGGAGGCCTACTGGCACCTCGAGGACTCCGTGAACGCCTGGCGCACCCTCGAGGAGGGCACCGCGCGCCACCCGACCTTCACCGAGCTGGTGCGCCGCAAGATCTTCCTCGCGGTGCAGCTCGGCCTCTACCAGGTCGCGGCGGAGCTCGGGCGTGAGTACCTGAAGAACAGCGAGGCGACCTACGAGGACCAGCTCGCGATCGGGCAGGCGCTCGTGCGCTCGGGGAGCGTGAAGGAGGGCCTCGAGTTCCTCGAGCGCGCGCACCTGCAGTACCCGGAGCGCCCCGCGGTGCTGATGGACCTCGCCAAGGTCTACCAGGGGCTCAGCATGTACCGCACCGCGGCCACCCTGCTCGAGCCGGTGGCGCTGACGGGGGACGCCAACCTCGCCGGCCAGGGGGCCGAGCTCTACCGCGCGGCGGGCATGTACTTCCAGGCGCTGGCCCTCAACGCGCGCATCCCCGACAGCAAGGCGCGGCTCCGCCAGCGCCTGGCCATCCTGCTCGACATGCAGCGCTACGACATGGTGGCGTCCATGGCCCGCGACCTGACCCGCGTGGGGCTCATCCAGGAGGACGAGAACATCCGCTACGCGGTGGCGTTCGCGTACTTCAAGGAGCGCGACTACGAGCGCGCCGAGACCCTGCTGAAGGGGATCCGTGATCCCTCCCTGTTCCGGAAGGCCACCGAGGTCCGTAAGGCGATGGAAGATTGCCGCGACCAGATGTGGAAGTGCTGATCCCCGCCCCGAGTCACAGCAATGAACTCGCTCTTTCTACTCTTCGCGCTCACGGGAGCCGCGCTCCCGGACTCCCCCGCCCCGAGCGACGCGCCGATCTCGAGCATCGAGTTCTACGTGTTCCGCGACGGCGCCCCAGTGCCCGACGTGGAGGTCCGGCTCGGTCCCGAGCTGCTCGGCGTCACCGACAAGTACGGCAGCTACACCGCGAAGGTGCCGTCGGGCCGCGCTCGGCTCGAGCTGTGGGAGGGCGGCCAGAGCCTCTCGCAACTCGACCTGCTCACCGACCGTGAGGAGCTCGTCCAGATCCTCGTCACCCTGAGGGCGGACGGCCCGCCCGAGTACACCATCGAGAGCTCGGGCGCGGGCTCGCCCCTCGAGCGCACCGCCACCGCCACCCATGCCGAGGTGAAGGCGCCGTCCGACGAGCCGCCGGGCGCGCTGGTGGGCACCATCATCTCGGTCGAGGAGCGTAAACCGGTGGTCGGCGCGCACCTGTACTTCACCGGCACCGACCGCGAGGCGGTCTCGGACGCCGAGGGCCGCTTCCAGGTGGAGCTCCCGGCCGGCACCTACTCGATCTCCGTCATCCACCCCGACTTCGCCACCCAGACCCTCGAGAACATCCGCGTGCTCTCGGCGCGCGAGGTCACCGCCAACATCGAGCTGAACCCCGCCGGCATCCGCCTCGAGGACTACGTGGTGACCGCGCCCTACGTCGAGGGCAGCATCGCGTCGGTGCTCGAGCAGCAGCGCGAGACGTCCAACGTGGTGGAGGTGCTCGGCGCAGATCAGATGAGCGCGTCCGGCGACCGCAACGCGGCGGACGCCCTCAAGCGCGTCACCGGCCTCACGGTCGAGGACGGCAAGTTCGTGCTCGTGCGCGGGCAGCCCGCTCGCTACACCCTCACCCTCTGGAACGGCTCACCGCTCCCCAGCCCCGAGCCGCTCAAGCGGGTGGTGCCGCTGGATCTGTTCCCGACCGGCGTGCTGTCGGGCATCGAGGTGCAGAAGAGCTACTCGGCCGACAAGCTGGGCTCCTTCGGCGCCGGCCTCGTCAACCTCCAGACCCGCGGCGCAGGGGACGACGCCTACCTGGACGTCTCGCTCACCACCGCGGGCAACACCATCAGCGCGTTCCAGACCGGGCGCACCTACCAGGGCGGCGGCCTGGACTTCCTCGGCTTCGACGACGGCACCCGCGCCCTCCCCAACGCGGTGGACAAGGCCACCAACGGCGGCTTCACCGCGCTCGACTCACTCTCCGAGGAGGAGCGCAACGCGGTCGCGATGTCGTTCCCCAACATCTTCAACCTCCGCGATCGTGTCCTCCCGCCGGATCTCGGGATCTCCGTCTCGGGCGGCTACAGCCTGGACCTGCCGATGAAGGGGACCTTCGGCGCCGCGGCCTCCCTGCGCTACAGCTCAGCGTGGCGCCAGCAGGAGCGGACCCAGCGGAGCTTCTCGAAGCGCTCCGACGGCACGCTCCAGGCCCGCGACGAGCTGAACGAGTCTCGCACCGACTACAACGCGAGCCTCGGCGGGCTGCTGACGCTCGAGGCGACCTGGGACAAGCACCGGTTCCAGGCCAACACCTTCGTGGTGCACCAGGCCCAGCAGCGCGCCCAGCTCACCACCGGCCGCAGCAACGTCAGCGACGAGCTCGACGTCCAGTCCTACCTCCTCAACTGGATCGAGCGCTTCCTCATCGCCCAGCAGCTCACCGGCGATAACGACTTCGACCTCTTCAAGCTACAGTGGCGCGGGATGATCGCCGCGGCCTCTCGTGACGCGCCCGACCAGCGCAACTACGCTTACGCCAAGGCCCCAGATCAGGACCGCTACTTCGCCCGCGGCGACACCGGGGTCGCGCGACGCTACAGCACCGTGGACGATCTGGTGGCCAGCTTCGGCCTCGACGCCATCGTGCCGGTCGTGGGCAAGGACAAGGACTGGCTGAAGCTCACCCTCAAGTTCGGCGGCGCGGTCGAGCACAGCAAGCGCGACGCGCTGACCCAGCTCTTCCTGTGGCGCGTGGGCGAGACCGGCGATCGGTCGATCACCGACCCCGAGGTGCTCTACGACCCCACCAACACCGGCGACACCATCAACTTCCAGGACCTCTCCAACAGCGGCGCCGACGACTACGCCGCGATCGGCAACACCTACGGCGTCTACGGCATGGGCGAGCTCGGCCTGGGGGACGCGCTCCGGGTCCTGAGCGGGGTCCGGTGGGAGACCTCCAAGGCCAACGTGGAGACCTTCCAGCTCGCCTCTCGCGATGGGAGCGGAGAACGCGAGGTGAAGAACGGCGGCTTCGAGCAGACCAACCTGCTCCCGTTCGTGTCCGCCACCTGGCAGATCATCGAGGAGTTCCAGCTCCGCTCGGCCTACAGCCGGACGGTGTCCCGCCCCATCTTCAACGAGCTCTCCGAGTCGACCTTCTACGACCCGGACACCGGCGACCAGTACATCGGCAAGGCGGACCTGGCACCCACCCGCATCGACGGCTTCGACATGCGGGCGGAGTGGTACCCCTCCGCCACCGAGTCGCTATCGCTGGGCGGCTTCGTGAAGCTCTATCAGGACCCGATCGAGACCAGCTTCGTGCAGCGCGCGGGCACGGTGTCGGTGTCCACCTTCCAGAACGCCAAGGACGCCCGGGTGCTCGGCCTCGAGGTAGGCGGCCGCATCGAGTTCGACCGCCTGCAAGACTGGCTCGGCGAGTCCTCGATCCTGGAGGGCCTCTACCTCCAGACCAACCTCGCGATCCTCAACTCGCAAGTCACCTTGCTCGAGCAGGGCACCGCCACCAACGTGCAGCGCCCCCTCGACGGCCAGGCCTCCTACGTCCTCAACGTCCAGGGCGGCTTCAACGGCGAGGAGCACGACGTGGTCGTCTCCTTCAACCAGGTGGGCCGCCGCCTCTTCCGCGCCGGCTCACTCGACCGGCCGGATGTGTTCCTGCAAGCCATCCCGCGCCTCGACATCACCTGGACCTGGCGCCTCCGGGACTGGGTCTCGGTGCGGGTGGGGGCCTCGAACCTGGTCAACCCGAACATCACCTTCAAGCAGGGTGACGAGGTGTGGCGTCAGTACAAGGAGGGCATGACCTTCCGGCTGAGCGTCAACTTCGGGATCTAGCCTACCCCTTCAACACCAACACCGGGCAGTGCGCCGCGTGCATGACCCGCGTCGCAGTCGATCCCAGGTTGAAGGCCTCCAGCACGTTCTGCCCCTGGGCCGGGAGCACGATGAGCTCGGCCCCGATCTCCTTGGCGTAGTCCACGATCTCCTTCGGCGGGGAGCCGGTGCGCACCGCCACCACCACCCCGCCGTAGCCGGCGTCGGTGACCCGCTTGATCACCGCCTCGGTGGCCTTGGCCAGGCGCGTCTCGGGGGTGATCTTGCCGAAGAGCACCCCCGGCTCCACCGGGCTCAGGTACGGGAGCACGTGCAGCACGTGGACGTGCTCGCGCGAGTCCGTCAGGTCCAGCGCCACCTTCAGGGCCTCCGCGGACGCGTCGGAGAAGTCCACGGGGACGAGCACGGTGTTCTTGGGCAACCAGGCCATGACCCCTCGGGCTTGCCCCAGGCCGCTCGGGCTGTCAACCGGGCCTCCGATCCCCCGCGAAACGCGGCCTTACAGGCTCGTCGCCCACAAGGCGCCGGGCGTCCCTTGCCCCCAAGAGGTCTTTGCGCTTTACCCGAGCGATGGGGAGGACACCTGACCAATGAGACCAGCCGCGATCCTGGGCGCCCTGTGCCTGGTGACGACCCTGACCACCCATGGCCTCGCGTTCGCCACCGAGGCCGAGGCCACCAACCCGCCCGGCGCCGCGCCCGAGCTCACGTTCAGCGAGCAGGTCGATCACTCCTTCGCCACCGTGGTGAACGCCATGGCGAGCGTCCTGTTCCTGCCGGTGTTCCAGGTGGAGAAGCTGGTGCCCGGCAAGGACCCCGAGATGGTGGGGTTCCCGCTCGTCGTGGTGGTGCTCCTGTTCGGTGGGATCTTCTTCACGCTCTACCACCGCTTCCTGAACTTCCGCGGCTTCAAGCACGCCATCGATGTCGTCCGGGGCAAGTACGATAACCCCGACGACCCGGGCGAGGTCTCCCACTTCCAGGCCCTCACCGCCGCGCTCTCGGCGACCGTCGGCCTCGGCAACATCGCCGGCGTGGCGGTGGCGGTGGGCCTCGGCGGCCCTGGCGCGGTGATCTGGATGATCATCATCGGCCTGGTCGGCATGAGCGCGAAGTTCCACGAGTGCACCCTCGCGCAGGTCTACCGGCACATCGAGCCCGACGGCACGGTGCACGGCGGGCCCATGTACTACCTGCACGCGGGCCTCAAGGAGATGGGCATGGGGGGCTTCGGCAAGGTGCTCGCCGTCCTCTTCGCCATCCTCTGCGTGGGCGGCTCCTTCGGGGGCGGCAACATGTTCCAGGCCAACCAGTCCTTCCAGGCCATCGCCGGCGTCTTTCCCCCGCTCCAGGGCCACGGCCTCTTCTTCGGCATCGCCCTCGCCGCGATGGTGGGCCTGGTCATCATCGGCGGCATCAAGCGCATCGGCGAGGTCACCGAGAAGCTGATCCCCGGCATGTGCGGCCTCTACGTCATCGCCGGCCTCATCGTGCTGGTGATGCACGCCCCCCGGGTCCCCGAGGCGTTCGGCATCATCCTCTCCGAGGCGTTCTCGATGAAGGCCGGCCTCGGCGGCCTGTTGGGTGTCATGGTGCAAGGTATCCGGCGCGCGGTGTTCTCGAACGAGGCCGGCGTGGGCTCGGCCGCCATCGCCCACTCCGCCGCGAAGACCGATCAGCCCATCCGCGAGGGCATGGTCGCGCTCCTCGAGCCCTTCATCGACACCGTGGTGATCTGCACCATGACCGGCCTCGTCGTCGTGGTGACCGGCGCCTACAACAACCCCGCCGCAGGCGCGGGCGTCGAGATGACCCGCTGGGCCTTCGCCGACTCCCTCTCGTGGTTCCCCACCGTCCTCGCGGTCTGCGTGTTCGCCTTCGCGTACTCGACCCTGATCTCGTGGTCCTACTACGGTGAGAAGGCCTGGGGTTATCTGTTCGGCCGCAGCCGCAACACCATCCTGATCTACAAGGGCATCTTCCTCGTGTTCGTGGTCATCGGCTGCGTCTCCAGCCTCGAGAACGTCATCAGCTTCTCCGACATGATGATCCTCTCCATGGCGGTGCCCAACATCATCGGCGGCATCATCCTGGCCCCGAAGGTGAAGAAGATCCTCGACGAGTACTGGGGCAAGGTGCAGCGCAACGAGTTCAAGGTCTACAAGTAGCTGAGACCTGCATGCCTCGCCTTCGAGGCGCCGAGGCAGCAGATCGAGGCCGACGCCCACCAGAAGACCGGCCCTCGGGACTTGGCCCACCGCGTGAATAGCAGCCGGGCATGGCTGTCACCCTCCCACCCCTCGACATCTCCACCCTGCGCGCGCTCTACGAGACCCGCCCGGCCTACGAGCAGCGGGTCGCGGCCCAACCTGCGGTGCTCGACGGCGCCCCGAGGCGCTTCGACCCCGCCGGTCAGGCCGCCTGGAGTGCCTGGGGCGGCGCCGACACCTACGCCACCGCCGCCGCCGCGAGCGCCCAGACCGCCAAGGCTCAGGGCAAGAGCTACCCCGCCCGCGGGACCGGCTACTTCCCCGAGAACTCCCGGATGGAGGGCGGCTTCCTCGACCGGAAGGGCAAGCCGCTCCACACCCTGCAGGACTACCTGGCCGGCAAGGCACCCTTCGTCTCGGTCGCGATGGACTCCAAGGCCTTCCCCTACGGCACCAAGCTCCGGATCCCCGAGCTCGAGAAGAAGTATGGGCAGAAGATCGACTTCCGGGTCGTCGACACCGGCGGCGCCTTCAAGGGCAAGGGCACCAGCCGCATCGACATCTGCACCGCGAACCGCAGGGCCTCCCTCGACCCGGCGATCAACGGCCGCCTGACCCTGATCCCCCAGTAGCCTAGAACTGCAGCTCGATCGTGTCCGACCCCGAGCGAGGCACGTTCACGGTGATCGTCTTGTTCACCTTCGCCTCGTCGTTCCTCACCTGGAGCTGGACCTTCCCCACCGGCAGGTTGGCCTGCACCGGGGTGGTGCCGATCCGCTGACCGTTGTAGTAGACGTTGGCCCAGGTGCCGTACGGCGTCCGCAACATGACCTTCCGCCGCGTCACGGTGCGCGGGGCCGGCCGGCGGCCGCGGGCCTCCTCGAGGGTCGCGGCGATGGTGCGGGACGCGTCGTCCGGCGCCAGCTTCACCCGCTCCTCGAAGGCCTCGTAGCCGTCCAGCTCCACCCGGACCAGGATCTCCTCGCCCAGGGGCAGGCCCTGCACGCTCACCGTGCCCTGGCCGCGGTCCTTGCCGTCCACCAGGACCTTGGCCTCCACCGGGGTCGGCCGCACCACCAGGCTGCCGCTGGTGGCGAGGAGCCGCTCTTCGAGGGTCAGGGTCGAGCCCTCGAGGGGCATGAACGTCTTCTTCAGGGGCTCGTAGCCCGGGAGCTCCAGCTCCACCGTCAGGGCCTGGCCCACCGGCACGCGCAGGTTGGCCGGCGTGACCTGGGTCTGCTCGACCCCGTTCAGCAACACCCGCGCGCCCTCGGGCATGCTCACCACGGTGAGGGGCACGTCCACCACCGTGGCGGTGCCCTTGCGCACCACCACCAACGCGGCCACCACCACCAGCAGCGCGACCACCAGGAGCGCGCCGGCCACGTAGTTCATCTTGGAGCTGCGCGGAGGATCGCCCTGCGCCGCGGGATCCTGCGGCCCGATGGGGACCACCAGCTGATCCTGGCTCTCTCCGTAGGGGGACGGGTACATGGGGTGCGAGGGTGCCCCGCGCACCGGCGCCATCTGCGGCATCACCGGGAGCTGCTTGGGGAGCGGGCTGCGCCCCGGGCCCGGCGGCGTCTGCACCTGTGGCTCGTTCTCCAGCACGTCCAGCGAGTTCTGGCTGGGCATGGTGGTGGCGAAGGCCTCCTCGTCCTCGTCCTCCGTCCCCAGACGCAGGTTGGCCTGCATCACCAGCGGCTGCTCCACCGTGTCGTGGGCCCCGTGGATGCCGCTCGGCACCTCGGTCGGGGTGGTCGGGTCCTGCGCGTCGGAGGAGCGCGGGGTCTCCATCGTGCTGGAGTCCGCGCGCAAGCCCTCCTGCGAGGGCAGGCTGTCATGCGACTTCGCGGTCTGGGGCTCGGCGTCGTCGAGGGTGAACAGGCGCGGCTTGGCCATCGCCGGATCCACCGGCGCCATCTTCATGATGGTGGGGGCGTCGAAGTCCTCGGTCTCCTCGAGGGTGCCGGCGGCCGGGATCGACTCCTCGGTGACCCGCTCGTGCACGCTCCGGGGCTTCTTGGCCTCGATGCCCGGCAGGTTGATCTGCCCGGGCTCCACCGCCCCCGGCTGGGTGCGGGCCCGCTCCGGGAACAGCTCGCCGAGCAGGTTCGCCACCGCCGAGTCGCCCGCCGCCATGTCCTTTCGGGCGTGGGTGAGCTCGAGCGCGTACTCGGTGACCGCGTCGGCCAGGGCCTGCGCGCTCGGGTAGCGCTGGGCCGGATCCTTGGCCAGGGCCCTCAGGCAGATCTCGTCCAGCCGCCGGGACACCGGCGCGCCCCGCTCCGAGGGCGCGGGCACGTTGCGGTGGAGGACGTTCTCGATCGTGTCCACCGCCGAGGACCCCGCGAAGGGGTTCTCACCCACGAGCAGCTCATAGAGCAGCACCCCCACCGAGAACACGTCGACGCGAGCGTCGATGGGCTTCTCCTGCAGGCGCTCCGGCGCCATGTAGGCGTACTTGCCCTTCACGATCCCCGCCGCGGTCTGGTGCAGGCGCTCCGCCGCGGTGGCGATGCCGAAGTCGGTGATCTTCACCTCGCCCTCGAACGAGAGCAGGACGTTCTGCGGGGAGATGTCCCGGTGCACGATGTTCAGGGGCTTGCCCCCGGCGCCGGTGCGGGTGTGGGCGAAGTGCAAGCCCTTGGACACCTCGGCCACCAGGTACAAGGCCATCGGGACCTCGATCCAGCGGCCCTGGCCGGCGATGCGCTCGTACAGGTCGTAGAGGTTGACGCCATGCACGTACTCCATGGCGATGAAGTAGGTGTCACCCTCGCTGTCGAGATCGAAGACCTGCACGATGTTGCGGTGGTGCAGGTGCATCGCGATCCGCGCCTCGTCGATGAACATGTTCACGAACTCGGGATCGCGGGTGAAGTTGGCGTGGATGAGCTTCACCGCCACCAGGCGCTGGAAACCCATGGCCCCCACCGCCTTGGCCAGGAAGACCTCCGCCATGCCGCCGCTGGCGATACGGTTGATCACCTGGTAGCGGCCAAGCGTCGGGAAGTCTTCGGGCTGAGGTGAGCTCATCGCGGATCGGCGGCCATCGGACGTACGAAATCCTGGGCGGTGAATCGTAGAACGGCCCCCGGTCCGTCGCAAGGTGATGCTCCCTTCGCGACGGCGACGGCGGATGGGGCAACGGGAGCGCGGCGCGTCTGCGATCGAGGGCGGTGAGCAGCGCCGACGTGCCCGTCTCAAAGGAGGAAGCCCGCTCCCACCGACTCCTGAGCCGACCCGGTCGGTAGGACTTTTCCTATTGATTCCAGATGGTTGACGGCGAGCGGAGCCGAGATGTGGGCCACCGCCCCACCCGTCGCCCCCGCGCTGGCTCGAGGCGCTGCAGCGTCCACACGGTGAAGCGACACGCCAACGCCCGGCGGTCGCCGCGTTGGCGGGCCTCCTCGGCCGACCCACCCGATCCAAGGGGATCGCTCGCGGCCCCGGCCTCGACGCGCGAGCGGTGGTCCGTCGGCATGGGCAAGCCGCCCTGCGGTTTCGGCGGCTCGCCGCCTGTCGACCGTGGCCGGAGGGGACCTCCCGGCGCGCGGTGCGCAGCCTGGCCTGCGCCGCTCCCGACTCGACCGGGCCCTGGCAGGTTCTGGTCGGATTCACGAGGGCCTCGCGATCTCTGCCAGGCTCGGTGTCAAGGATTTTTTTCGAAGGAAATTCAGCACCAAAGGTAATGTTACGTGTTGGAAGCACCCCGTTCCCGTTTCGGAGTCGCTCCCTGCGAGCTGTTCTCAACTAGCCGATCCGTCCACGCTGGCCGCTCTCGCGGTCAGATTCGGGTGGTGCGCTCTGCGCGATGACGCGATCGAGGTCCGAGATCCACCGCAAGCTGTCTTGCCGACCGTCACTCATTCGAAACGGTTCTTGCAGATCGCTCATGCGAGCGATTAGTCGAGGTCAACACAGCGATCCACGATGATATCGCGACGAAACAGCCGAGTGCGTCAATTGACCGCGTTGATTGATTGTCAGCCTTTGCGGCCGTAAGCGTGCCTGCAGGAGGCAGCTCATGCGTACCATCCAACGCGCTCTTCTCATCACATCCATCGGGCTATTCGCCTGTACCGGTTCCGAGGGCCCCGCCGGGCCCACCGGCGCCACCGGTCCTGCGGGCCCAGCGGGCGCCACCGGGACCAACGGCACCGATGGCACCGACGGGACCGGTTGCACGGTCACCGACAACAACGACGGCACGTACACCGTCGACTGCAACGGCGAGGTCGTCACCCTGAACGACGGCACCCCCGGTGCGGGATGCACCATCGTCGACAACGGGGACAGCACCTATACGGTGACCTGCGGCGACACCACCACGACCATTCGTGACGGCGCGGACGTCGATCCCACCACCCTCGAGGACATCCTCGCCAAGCTGGACGAGGCCTCGAACGTGGAGCCTGAGAGCTGCGCGATCTGCCACTCGAACTCGTCCGAGGTCCACCAGGGCGTCTACAACCAGTACGCCGACCAGACCGAGCTCGCCATGGTGATCACCAGCGTCGTCAGCACCCCGAACCCGGCGTGCACCGCGGGCACCGGCTGCTATGACGGCACCTGCGACACCGGCAACGTCTGCCAGGGTGAGTGGGCGGCCACGATGACCTTCACCATCACCAAGAACGGCCTGCCCTACCTCGACGTCGCCGGCCTGCCCCAGCTCGAGCAGAAGACCTTCCTCACCGCGCACTGGGACGGCACGCAGTTCGACGCGGGCGGCCTCTACTTCGGTGACGTCACCCCGACCGCGACCCCCGGCGTATACACCGCCGTCGCGGCGCCCGGCGCGCAGCGCCGCGCCCTCCCGTGGGATCCCGCGGGCACCGACGCCTTCGTGTACGCGTACATCGCGGACAACCTGCTGGACACCGAGAGCGGCGGCCACGTGAGCATGTACGATGACGTTGCGAGCGCCTCCTTCACGAACAACGTCAACGGCATCGCCGACTTCACCTCGTCCGTGAACGTCTCCGGCTGCGAGAAGTGCCACGGCGCCCCCTACATGAAGCACGGCTACCGTGACCCGGTGGTCGCCGGCCTCGGCGACTTCGTCTCCTGCAAGGCCTGCCACTGGGACACCCGGACCGGCAGCCACGTGGACTGGCAGATCCTGGTCGACGACCCGCTGCGCTACGCCGAGATTCACGAGGGTTCGGCCGTCACCACCGAAGAGCGCACGATGTACGCTTACAAGGCGACCATCATGAACGACACCCATATGTCGCACGCGATGGAGTTCCCGTACCCGCAGTCGATGGCCAACTGCACCACCTGCCACGAGGGCAAGCTCAGCATGATCCAGGTCGACGCGAACTTCACGCGTGCGACCTGCCGCTCCTGCCACGCCCTGACCGGCGACGCGACCTACGGCACCGCCGCCAAGTCCATGCAGGGCATCTGGACGGCGGCCGGCGTCGGTGGCATCCACCAGATCTCCTGGTTCACCGACTCCAACGCGATGGAGTGCAACCTCGCCTGCCACACCACCGGCGGCGCGGCCACCACCAAGATGGCGGACCTGCACAACGGCGGCTTCGACCCGAAGGTCTACTCGCAGGGCGGCGCAGCCAAGTATCCTGAGGTCTTCGTCACGCAGCTCGACAGCGCGACCTGGGACTCGACGGCCAACACCCTCAACGTGACCTTCAGCTCGACCGAGGTGGGCGGCGCGGCCACCGTGCCGAACATCGACGTCTCCGACATCGTCCCGAGCATCGAGATCGCCCTGTACGGCTTCGACACCAAGGACTTCATCGTCGACCCGCACGGCCGCGACTCCAGCAACAACCGGCTGCTCGAGTTCACCGTCGACGGGGTCGCGACGCACCCGCGCTTCACCGTCAACTCGGCGGCAGCGGGGGCCTGGGACGTCACCGCGGACCTCTCGATGTGGGCCGACATGTTCGCCGACGGCACCATCCGCCGGGCCGAGATCAGCATCCTGCCCGCGCTGACCCAGGTCGTGGGTGAGGCCGACGTCAACGTCGGAACCTGCTCGCCTGCCTGCGCGCGCGGCTCCTACTGCAACTCGGCTGACACCTGCGTGGTGGCCGACGACGTCATCCTCGCCACGGTTGCGCCGTCGCGGACCTTCGACTTCACCGCCAACGCCTTCGACGACGCGTTCTATGACGACCTGGTCGACGTCCAGAAGTGCAACGACTGCCACGAGTCGCTCGCGACGACGTTCCACTCACCGAACCGTGGTGGCAACTTGCGGGTCTGCCGCAGCTGCCACAACACGCTGAGCGGCGGGTCGCACCTGGAGCTGCAGTCGCGCTCCATCGACTCCTACGTCCACGCGATCCACTCGTTCCAGCCCTTCGACATCGGCGACATCGACTTCACCGACCCGGTGGAGAAGACCCGGTACGACCTGCACATCGAGCACGTCTTCCCGAACTTCACCGCGAAGAACTGCGAGTCCTGCCACCTGCCCGGGAAGTACAACGTCCCGGATCAGTCCAAGTCGCTGCCCGGCAAGCTGTCCGGCTCCGACACCGTGGCGGGCCGCTCGCTGAGCATCTCGGCGGTGGACACCGGCCCCGGTGCCCGTGCCTGTGGCGCCTGCCACCGCGCTCGGATGCTGAACGAGGGTCAGACCGGCAAGATCGTGTCGTTCTACCAGCACACCAAGGACAACGGCTACCTGGTGGAGGACGCCACGGGCGTGCTCGACACCATCATCGCCAAGATCATGTCCTTCTTCTAGGACCCGTGGCGGCCGGCCGGTGACGTAGCCTGACTGACCTCCCAGGCTACTCGCCGGCCGAGCCCGTCCCCTCCCCCACATCCCACCGGCGCGACCGCCCGATTCTGCTATCGTCCGGCCAATGGAGCTGGAGCCCTCGGTCGAGCGCGCGCTGAAGCAAGCGGGCGCCGCGGCGCTGACCTTCAACGCCCCGCTGGGGCGCCCGCGCGCCGACCACATCGCGGGCTTCTTGGCGCGGGCCGGGGGCTCGGTGGTGGACCTCGGGTGCGGCGCTGGGGCGCTGGCGACCCTGATCGCCGAGCGGAGCCCCGGCACCCAGGTCCTGGGCCTCGACCTGGACCCCACCCTGATCATGCGGGCCAAGCGCGCCGCCGGTCTGCAGGACTGCCTGCGTTTCGAAGTAGCCGATGTCACCACCTGGCCCGGCGTCGCCGACGCAGCGGTGTGCATCGGCGCGTCCCACGCCTTCGGGGGCAGCGCAGCGATGTTCCGCTGGCTCTCCGAACGCGTCGGCGCCGCGGTGGTCGGCGACGGGATCTGGTGGCGCGATCCCGATCCCGAGAACCTCGAGCGCCTCGGCCCGATGCCGCGCGGCGTCGACGCGCTGGCCGCCCTTGCGGAGGCCGAGGGCTGGCGGGTAGAGCACCGCGACGTCTCAACCCTCGAGGAGTGGGACGAGTTCGAGCTCGGGTGGATCGGCGGCGTGCGCGCGGTGGGGAGCGAGGAGGCGCACGCTTTCGCGGCGATGCGGAGCGCGCAGTACCAGCGCTACCGCGGCGTCCTGGGCTTCGGCTGGCTGTACCTCGGCCGCTGACCGCTCACAGCACCGCGAGCACGTAGGCGGTGGCCAGCACCAGCTGCACCAGGGCGAAGGGCGCCGCCTTCTTCACGAAGCCCCCGAAGGTCATGGGGAGCTTGTTCTTGTGGATGATCGCCACCGCCACCAGGGTGGAGGCGGAGCCGATGGGGGTGAAGTTGCCACCCAGGTTGCACCCGAAGATCGTGGCCCACCACAGGTTCGAGTCGGCGGGGGTGGGCGGGGTCATGCCGCCCAGGATCTTGGCCAGCACCGCGGCCAGGGGCACGTTGTCGGTCACGCTGCTGGCAAGGGAGCCTGCCCAGAGCAGCGCGGCCGGCCCCACCGTCTCGCCCAGCCCGATGAGGCCGCCCAGGCCCTGGCCGATGAGCCGCAGCACCTGGGCGTGCTCCATGACGTGGATGACGATGAACAGGTAGGTGAAGAAGAGGAGCAGGTCCCAGTCGATGGCCACGTAGGCCTTCTCGGGCTCGCTCTTGATCCGGACGAGGGCGACGACCGCGAAGCCCATCGCCACGAAGCCCATCCCGAGGTCCGAGATCAGCGGGGTCACCGACGCGGTGGCGATGCCGAGGATGAAGAGCCCGAGCAGGGTCCACGAGAAGCCGAAGTAGGCCCGGGAGCGCACGCTCTCGGACTCGTCGAAGGAGCCCACGAGCTCGAGCGCCTCCTTCTGCTCCGCCTCCGAGCCCAGCCGCGTGATGCTGAAGACCCGCTGGGCCATGAACACGGTGGCCACGGTGGCGACCGCCACGAAGGGCGCGGCGGTGTAGAAGAACTCCGCGAAGTGGATCCCGGCCGCGGTGCCCACGATGATGTTGGGGATGGAGCTGATGAGGGTGAGGAGCCCGCCCACGTTGGTCAGCAGGCCCTCCGTCAACAGGAACCCCAAGAGCAGGCCCTCCTTCCCCAGCTTCTTGAGCGAGACCGCGGAGAGCGAGCCCACGATGATCATCGCGGTGACGTTGTTCAGCACGGCCGAGAACACCACCGTGATGCCCGCGTAGTACCAGAGCAGGCGCACCGGATCCCCGCCCGAGAGCTTGGTGAGCTTGATCGCGGTCCACGCGAAGATCCCGGAGCGCGCGGTGACGTCGATGAAGAGGCTCGAGCCGAAGATGATGACGATGACCGACCAGTCGATCATCGGGATGTAGATCGGCAGGCCGTTCTCGGGCGGGTGGATGAGGTGCAGCCCGTCCCCCAAGAGGAGCACCACCACCGCGAAGACGCCGGTGATCACCGACTTCTTGGCGTGGAGCTTCTCCTCCAGGGCCAGGGCCGCGATCATGGCCACCAGCAGGGCGAGGAACAGGAGGGTCGTCGACAGCGGTACCGAGCCGTGCATGGTGGCGCCTCAGAGGAGCAGGAGCGGCTTGTCGAGCAGCTCCACCGCGAGGGAGTAGGCCTTGCCCGCCATCGCGAGCTGGTCCTGGTCCTTGGTGTTCATCACCACCACGTCGCAGGCCTCGTCCTCCGCTATCGCCCGGACGTCCCGGACGGTGTGCCCGCGCCGGATCAGCGTCTTCAGCTGCACCTCGGGGTGCTCCTTCTGCAGGATATCCTGCACCGCCTCCGCGTAGTCCTTGGCCTCACTCAACAGGCGCGCCTCGATCGCGGTCTCGGCCAGCTCGGTGTCCAGCCCGGGGATCTTCGAGATGGCGTCCAGGTACCGCGCGAACACCCGGTCGTCCTCGATGTGCACGAGCTGCAGGCAGCCGCCCGACTCCACCAGGCGCAGGCCCCAGCTCACGAGGGCGTCCTGCCCCACCAGGTGGTCCGTCAGCACCATGACCCGGTCGGTGTTGGTGAGGGCCGCCTCGAAGTTGGGCCGGGTGGGGCTCGGCAACAGGAGCACCGGGGTGGTGGTGGCCTGGGTCAGCATGTCCACGTAGCTCCCGAGGGTGTGGGGGAGGTCCTTCTCCGCCTCGAACAGGCTCCGGAAGGTCACGATCAGGTCCGGCCGCTCCGCCTCCAGCTTCCCGAGGAGCCCGCGGATCCCGTAGTAGTCGCCCCGGGCCAGGGTCACGTACTCAGCCCCGTCCAAGACCCGCAGGAAGCCTTGCACCTGGGCGCCGAGCCCGGCCGCCGGCTCGGGCTCGAGATCGGTGACCACCAGCACCCGGCGCACCGAGGGCCGGACCAGCTTGGGCATCACCCGCACCGCGGCCCGGAACTGGGACTCGATGACGTCGAAGTCGAGCACACCGAAGGGCTAGGGCGTTTCGCACCCCACCGCAACCTGCTATGCCCCAGGCGTGCCCTCCTCCGTCGCGGTCCTGGCCAGCGTGGGCCGCCTGCACATCGTGGCCATCGCCGCCCTCGGCACCTTCACCTTCACCTGGCTCTTCACCGGGCACCACGACCCGCGCCTCGCCGCCCTCGCCGCCCTGGACTGGTTCCTCGTGAACCTCCTGAACCGCGTGGTGGACCTGAAGGAGGACGCCGCCAACCACGTGCTCGGCACCGACCTCGTGGCCCGCCACCGCCGCGCGTTCCTGTGGGGCGGCCTCGCCGTCCTGCTCGCCTCGCTCGTCCTCGGCCACCTCTGGCTCGCCACCCTGACCCCGCTCCGGGTGGCGTTCCACGCCCTCGGCCTCGCCTACAACTGGCCGCTCCTCCCGGGCGGGCGGCGCCTCAAGGCCCTCTACTTCTTCAAGAACACCGCCTCCGCGATCGGCTTCATGCTCACCGTCTTCGGCTTCCCCCTCGCCGCGATCGTCGCCGGCGCCGCTGCCTTCCCGGCCGGCGTCACCTGGGCCACCGTCGGGTTCGCGGCGGGCTTCTTCTTCCTCTTCGAGCTGAGCTACGAGGTCATCTACGACCTCCGCGACGCCGAGGGCGACGCCCTGGCCGGCGTGCGCACCTACCCGGTGGTCCACGGTCCGCAGGTCGCCTTGCGCATCACCGACGCGCTGCTCGTCGGCTCGGCCCTGTGCCTCGCCGTGGGCTACGCCCTCGGTCCGGTGCCGTGGCGCCTCTTCGTCATGATCCTGGGCCCGGGGCTCCAGGCGGCGCTCTACAAGCGCGCGGTGGCGCGGGGGATCACCAGCCGAGACTGCGTGAACATCACCTGGCTGGGGGCCGGGCTCCTCCTCGCCTACCACGGGTGGATCGTGGCCGGGCTCCCGGGGGTATGAGGCCCTGTGTGCGCTGGGGCGCCCTGGGGACCCGAGCCCCTCAGTCCGGGCGCTCCGTCGACTCGATCGCCTCGAGGACCTGCCCGATGGCCTGCCGCCGATCGGGGCGGGCCCTGCTCTGCGCGCGGCGGAGCTCGCTGACCGCGTCGTGCCCCCACGCCAGGAGCGCATCATGTGCGGCGCGGCGCATTCGTGGATCGCGATGCCACAGGTGCTCGACGAGCCTGGGCAAGGCGGGCGCGTACCGGCCGTGGGCGATGGTCTTCATCAGCGAGATGACGACGTCGCGGCGATCCTCCATCTGCAGGCGCGCGTGGCCGCATCGAGGTAGCGCGCCCCGGCGCGACGCGCGGCGAAGGGCGCGCAGCGCGGCGCTGCGCACCGGAGGCCGGGTCGATCACGTGGGCGTCGAGCGGATCGGCGGCGCGCTCGGCGTGGACTCGCGCGCGCATGAACGGCTACGAACGACCAGGCCCGGCGCGACGTTCGGTTCAGTCGAGGAGCGCCGCGAGCTCTTCGACGCCCGCGACGTGGGATCCGATCGCTCGGCGCGGCTTGATCCGTTGGCGACGTGGCTTGGGTCGAAGATGCTCCACCCTTCCAGGCGCGACGCTGCCCCGACCCGCCGCGCGTAGGCCTGCACGGCGAGCGAGCCATCCCAGCAGATGAGGCGCGCGAGCCGATGGTCGCCCGCGTGGGCGCGCGCCCACGGCGATCGGGGAGCAAGTCGTCTTGCGAACGGCGCGAGCGGCCTGACATGCTGTCCCTGCCGCCTCCCACGCATCGACTCCAGGTGCGCACGAACGTGCGCACGCTGGAGCGGATCGAGGTAGCCTGCGAGCATGCTGCGTGCTGCGCGGCTGGCTTCGGTGGGCGAGGTGCGTCGAGCGCAGCGGTCGGCGCCGAGCTGTGCGTGCGTCAGGCGATCGGCCGTTCGAGGAAGGCCGCGAGCACGCGCGCCGAGGCCTAGGCACCTCGTCCACTCGAGCAGCGAGCGGTGGATTTCGGCGCTCGCGCCCCGGATCGGCGCCTTCGAGGCCGACCTGGAGCGACATCGAGGTCTCGTGGGGTGCAGGGCACGAACCGAGGCTTGTTTCGCCGGGACGCGCTCGGGCACTGCGGTCAGCCGAGAGCGGTCGCACCCCGACCGCCCAGCGCAGCCAGGCCTCGCGCGCCTGGGGATCCATGCTGGAGCGACCAGCGCAGCGCCTGCTCGGCGGCACCACCCACGGCGCCATGGCCCTCGGCGACACCACCTTCGTGGCCGACGGCCCGCTCGTCCTGAAGCTCGGGCGCCTCCGGTGGCATCTACGGCGTCGACGTGAGCGCCGACGGCGCGGTGGTGGCCACCGGCACCTTCAGCAACACGCTGCCGGTGGGCGACGAGGCGCTGGTGTGCGCAGGGGGCTCCGACGTGTTCGTGCTCAGCTTCGCGCCCTGAGCACTCGCTCGGTGGTACATACCCACCAGCCACTCCGCTGAGCGATCAGTGCTCTCGAATCAAGACAGGTCAGAACTGCTCGTACACCGCGACAACGTCGGCCAATATGGCTGCAAAATCTGCAGCCCCAGAAAGCGAACAGGGCAAGTTGCGTATCGTCAACTGCATTCCAGCGTATGCCTTGAGGCCGCCTTCATGTCTCCGGACATCCGCTCTGCCAAATTCTCTGCGCTCCAGCATTGTATCAATTCGACGCGCAAGGGATCGGCGGGCGTCGGCATGTGTCGCCGCCTCCGCCATGAAGCTGTCAATCTTCTGAACGTCAGCCACTACCACATCACCCTGCCATTTCGCAGTGTATTGAGTCCTGCCCGACAGGCTCACGAAGCGAAACGTGCCAACATCTGTACCATCTTCGACAGAGGCATCCAGGATTGCTCTTGCCCTGCCGAAAAACTCCCTCTCCGACACCGGTGCCAGCGGGTCCTTGGATGCGAAATGCAGGTCACGAACCCGAAGGAGCCTCCCTCGGAACTCGCTCACAGTTGGTATCCTGAGTTCGGGATCTTCCGAACCGCCCTCCTGTACCAAAGCCAACATTTCTTTTGCTGCTGTAGGCGGCCAATCCTTGAGGTTCCTCTCAAAGTTCTCAAACGCTCTTTGAACATGAACAGGATCAGTCCCATTGATAAGGTAGACAGCGAGCATGGTCAATCCATATACATCCACAGTCTCACGATGCGCCACCTCCTCTCCCGGTTGCGAGAGCTGCTCAGGAGCCGCGTAGAACGGGGCGCCGAACGCTTCCACGGTGTGGCTTGTGGCTGTCGGGAACCAGGCCAAATCAAAGTCTGTTAACTTAGTATCCCATCGATCCTTTGGCTCGTTCCAGTATAAAATTACGTTCTCGGGCTTAATATCCCGATGGCGCACGCCTTGCCCATTTGCATACTCAACCGTCTCCGCGAGCGACAGAAGTAGTCGGAGTACTTCCGCTGGATCTTGCTCTGAGCCATATCCCCGTCGGAGGTTGTTGCCATCCACGAACTCCATGTAGAATCCAAGCGGGCACTCCATAAACTTCTCGACCTTGACGACATTCGGATGAGCCAGTTGGTCCATTGCTTTGTATCCGATGCGGAACCGCGACTGCTTGGCCGAGTTTCCTAGTTCTTGGCCATGGAATACCTTCAGAGCCCTCGACACGCCTTGAATGTCCTGCACCTTGTATACCGCTCCAAACCCTCCCTCTCCAAGCTTCGATACTATTTCGCCAAACTCGGTGTGAGTGCCGATTCCAACATTTGCCAGCTCCGATACCAACGAGCTGATGTCGTTCTCAAGAACAACCCACCCATTGCTCTTCTTGAGATCGTCCCCCCACTTCAGCGCAACCTTCTCCTTTTTCTGAACCAAGTGCCCGACGATTTTGCACGCACGCTGCCAGCCGGTTTCCCGATAGTTCTGTCTCGAGGAGAACGGCGGTTTCAGCTCGGCGAGCTTCTCTTCAACGCCATCTAGAAGGCCGCGCAGCTCGTCGGCATCCCGCCGCATCTCCTCGCGACGTTTCCGTTCAGCGTCGGGCCTACTTGGGTATTCAAGGATCGGCAGGTAGCCCGTAATACGCGCCTTGAATACCGGCCGCTGGTGCGAAGTGAGGTTTAGCTCCCGTGCAACATGCTGGTACGCAGTCTCGGGTGTCACATTGCCGGAAATATCAGCCGCAGTTCCGGTCAACGCATCAACAAGGTGATACGTGAAGACTCCATGACCAAAGATGCTACTTTCTCGCGCAGTCGAACCAGGCGTGCACGCAAGGAGGCAGGCAACATTCGGGGCCTCGACCTCCTTGGCCATGGCTTCTCGAAGGTCGACTCGCATTAGGCTGTTGTCGAGTTCGAGAGCTCCAGCATGGCAGCAGTCAGCAATCACAATGAGCGCGTCGTCATCAACAAGACTGCTCAAGAGCGAATCAGCCAACTCACGCATTGGGATCAAGTCGGTCCAATCCACGAAGTCCACCGGCACAAGATGCGCTCCCGTGGAAAGAAGGGCTGCGTGACCTGCAAAATAGAGCAACTTTAGATCTGCCCTCGACTCGGCCAGACGCCTGACGCCATTCATAATGCCTTTTCTTGTGGCCTCGTTCTCGAATACCTGTTCGACGGTGAAGGTCCCACGCTCATTTTTGGAGAGGACCTCTGCTAGCGCTGTGGCGTCATCGACTGCGTAGCGCAGAGGTTTGGTGGCATAGGCATTGATTCCAATAACAAGGGCATGAGCTTTGCGATCGCCGGTCATCTGACCGGCAAAAGTAGCGCAGCCGAGACGGAGTCACAAGAGCGTGAAAAATTCGACACTTCCTTTAGTCCGGGTGGCACCCGTCGCCGCCGCACACGTCGATGATCTCGCCCGTCTTCAGGAAGTGCCCGAGCTGCGTGATGTGCTGCGCGTTCCGCCGCGGCAGCCCGTGGGGGTCGCCCACCTCGTCCATCGGCGGGCGGTTCCCGGGCTCCGGCCACGGGTTGCCGAAGTCCCACAGCACCACGCCCGAGCCCTGGCGCGGGTACGGCACGTAGCTCACCCCGTACACCGTGCGCTCGTCGTCGTAGTTCTCCATGATCGGGATCGAGACGTTGGTGCGGGCCATGATCTCGTTGGTGAGCGGCGACACCTGGTAGTCGCCCTTGGCCGGGCC
>JACKEN010000026.1 GCA_020632995.1 Deltaproteobacteria bacterium
CGGCTGCAGTACGTGGATCTGAAGCTGTACCTGTGTGACGACATCCTGGTGAAGGTCGACCGGGCCTCGATGGCCCACGCGCTCGAGGTCCGGGTGCCGATCCTCGATCACCACATCGTCGATCGGGCCGCCCGCCTGCCCGCCAAGTACAAGCTGGACGGGCAGCAGACCAAGGTGGCCTTGAAGTACGCGGCGCGCCGGATGCTCCCGAGGCAGATCCTGGAGCGCAAGAAGATGGGCTTCACCATCCCGCTGCCGGAGTGGTTCCGCGGGGGGCTGCGGGCTCGGGCGGAGGCGGCGTTCTTCGGGCAGAAGGGCGGGTACAGCGGCCTGCTCGACACCGCCGGGCTCCGGCGCATGTGGTACGAGCACCAGCTCGGGATCTCGAACCACGCCACCGTGCTGTGGTCGACGCTGATGTTCGAGGAGTGGGCCCGCCGCTTCATGAGCGGCGGCGACCTCGCGGCGGGGGCGGTGCTGCCCCGCGGGGCTCGGCCCACCCGGATCCAGACCGAGGCGCTGCCTGCGTTGCGCGCGTGATCGATCCCGCACCAGTGCCGCGTTGACCCGCTGGTGGGGCTGGTGGATGCTGCCGGCATGACGGACCCGCGCCATCCCGACGCGGACCTCTTGGGTGGGGCCCCCGCCCCCGAGGACCCGTCGCGCAGGCCCGGGGCCCGGGATCTGGAGCAGTCCGCTCACCTTCCGGACGGTCTGTCGGCCGGGCACTCGGGGATGGTGACCGCGGTGCAGGTCCTGCCGAAGGGCGTGGAGTTCGCGGAGCCCATCTCACCGCAGATCTACGCGTGGTTCCGGGACTTCACCAAGGCGCTGAAGGGGATCCGGGTCTACGCCGACAACAACGAGATGTTCCACAAGTTCGTGGACCGGGCGCACGCGGGGCTGACCGAGATCTTGCACGAGCAGCCGGAGCTCAACCTCTCGGTGCGCGAGGACCGGATCCTCTTCAACAAGGACCCGGTGCACATCAACCCGGACCGCGAGGAGGGCCTCCCGTTCGTCCTGTACCGGAACGCCTTCCGCCGCATCACCCTCCTGCGCGGGTTCGGGCGCGAGGAGCTGGTGCAGCTCCTGCGGGCCCTCACCACCGATCACTCGGTGGGGTCGGACTTCGCGGGCGAGGACCTGGTGACCGCGCTTTGGCGGCTGGCCCTGCCGCACCTGCGCTACCTGACCATCGACGCCCTCACCTCGACCCAGGCCGGCGCGCCCGGCGTGCAACAGGAGTTGCACGAAGACGTCCAGCGCATCCAGGCGAGCATCGAGGACATCGTCGCGGCCATCTACCGGAGCAACGCCCCCGATGACGACATCGTGGCTGGCGTGTCCATCACCAAGGAGGACCTGGAGGCCCTCAAGGAGATCCGCAAGGAGAGCCTCGAGGACCTCGAGATGCTGGACCGGGTCACCGAGCGAGCGATCGTCGACATCCCGGCCTCGCAGCTCAGCCGCATCACCGCCGAGCTCGCCGACGAGGGGCACGACGAGCTGGTGCGGCGGGTGGTGGACATCTTCCTGCGCATCCTCTTTCGCGAGCAGTCGGCGCGGGAGTTCAGCGGCACGATCGAGGTCATCCTCCAGCTCTTCGAGTCGATGGTGCTCGGGGGGCGCTTCGACGACGCGACCGAGCTGGTGGAGCGCCTGCGGCAGAGCGCCGAGCACGCCGAGAGCCTGCAGGAGATGCACATCGCCAAGCATCTGATGCAGCTGTTCGCCTCCGAGGCCCGGGTGCTCCCGGTGCTCGAGGCCTTCAACGACGAGTTCAGGACCTCCTCGGTGGGGGACAAGGTCCGCTTCCTCCGTGCGCTGGGGCCGGCGGTGGCGCCTGTCCTGCTGCGCAGCCTCGAGACCCTCACCACCCCCGGCCACCGCCGGGTGATCTGCGACCTGATCGTGGAGTTCGGCGTGCCGACGCCGGCCGAGCTCATGCGCGCGGCCGAGGGCGCGAAGTGGTTCGTGGTCCGGGACATCCTCAGCCTGGCCCAGCACCACCCGCCGGACCGGATCAGCGCGATCATCGGCGCCGCCCTCGGGCACGAGCACCCCAAGGTCCGACAGCACGCGGTGGGCATGCTGCGCGGCTACGCGCGGGGGGTGGCGGATCGCCTGCTGGTCGAGCGCCTGGGTGACGAAGAGGTCGAGGTGCGGCTGGCCGCGGCGCGGGTGGCGGCGGCGCGGCGCAGTGCAGCTTGCAAGGTGGAGCTGGAGCTCCTGCTCCAGTCCGAGGGCATCTACGACCGGGAGCCCCGGGAGCTCCGCACGATCATGGCGTCCTACGCCGCCATCGCGGCCGACGACGCGGTGCCGCTGTTGTCCCGCATCCTGAACCCGAGCCTGCTCAACCAGCTCAAGGGCACCGACGCCCAGGTCGCGGCGGCCTTCGCGCTGGCCGGCGTCCCCAGCGCGGAGGCGGGGGCCGCCCTGCAGCGCGGCGCCCGCAGCCTCAGCGGCAAGGTGCGCGACGCGTGCAAGCGGGCCCTGGCCAAGGAGTTCAGGAAGGGCGAGACCCACGCCGACATCCTCCTCGGCAAGGGGCTGCGCATCCCGGAGGCCGCCACCACCAGCCCGAACAACCCGATCACCGGCCAGATCGAGGACAGCGACCCCACGCCGCCGACCGGGTCGGCGGTGGGGCGCGGCAACACCGCGGACGTCCTGTTCACGGTGGGCGGGACCCAGGACGTCTCCCACGATCTGCCGGACACCCTGGACGGCGCGCCGGCCTTCACCCTCGATCTGATCCCCGAGCAGGCCACCGAGCCGCTCTCGGTCCTGAACCGCAAGCGGCCTTCCATGCCCCGGGTGGATCCGCGCAACCCGGTGCGTGAGGAGATGCCGAGCAACCTGCCGCCGGCCCCGGCCCACCGCGAAGAGATGCCGGCCAACCTGCCGCCGGCCCCGGTCTATCGCGAAGAGTTGCCGGTCAACCTGCCGCCCGCTCCGGTCTATCGTGAAGAGCTGCCGGTCAACCTGCCGCCGGCCCCGCGGCCTGGCGCCTACGGCGGCAGCAGCGGCTCGTCGACCCTGGACGTGATGCCCGACCGGCTGCCTCCGGCGTGGACCAGCGCGCCCCCGCCTGCGCCCGCACCCCCGCGCGCGCCGACGCCCGCCCCGGCGCCGAGCGCGGCCGACGACTCCGCTCGGGCCTACGACGAGGTCCAGCGGGAGCTCATGGCGTACCTTGGCCTGGCCGAGGAGCCCGAGCAGGAGCCATCGGAGGCCACCCCGCCCCCATCCGCGCCCCCGCCGCGGCCGCCGACCTTCGGGGGCGCCGCGGCCAACTCCGACGTCTTCAAGTCGATCGCGCGGCCGGCGGGGGACTCTGACCCCGCGTGGGGGCGGCCCAGCGGGGCGCGGCTGCCCGAGGGGATGGTCGACGTGCTCATGGAGCCCGAGGTGGAGCTGCCGATGCGCTCGCGTACGCTCCCCTCCGAGGCACGGACGGAGGTGGCCAAGCGGCCACCCCGAGCCCCGCCCGAGGCGCCCACCGAGGTGCAGAAGAAGCCCTCGCAGCCGGTGCAGGTGGATGACCTCTTCCTCGAGGATCCGGAGGGCGACAAGTGAGAGGGGCCGACCTCGGCGTCACCGCGAAGCTCCAGCTCCTGGGGCGGAGCCTCGTGCTGCAGCTCCACATGGTGCTGCGCACGATGCGCCTGCACGATCCGAACAACCGCGCGCTCCTGGTGGCGTCCGAGAACCTCAAGGACACCATCAACACCCTGTGGGCCGCGCTCGACGGCTCGGTGCGCCTGCAGTTCGTGGAGGGCATGGTCTACCTCAACGACATGCGCCTGCGGTTGGAGGGCGCGGTCTCCGAGCAGGTGCGCAACCTCCAGGCGGAGTTCAAGGAGCGCAACCTGGGCGGCCTCGCCTTCGCCCGCCCGGTCGACAGCGGCGCGCTGAAGGCCTTCTTGCACGCGTTCTCGCAGCCGGTGGAGTCCGAGCAGGACATCGAGGCGCTCCGCCGCAAGCTGGCCGAGTTCCACGACCTGGCCCTCGAGCTCCTGGAGCCGCGCTACTTCAAGGACGGCGTCGACGAGGAGCAGGCCCTCCGCATCGACAAGCGGACCTTCGCCCTGCAGACCTACGCCAAGACGGTGGTGGCGGTGCGCGAGATGGTGCGCGGGCTGCGCGTCGGCGACGACGCGGCCACCGTGAAGCTCCCGATCACCCGCATCGTGCAAGACCTGGTGGACATCGCCACCGAGCGGGTGAACTTCCTCCTCAAGCTCGCCGCGATCAAGAAGGCCGACGACTACATCTACAACCACGCCGCCAACACCTGCGTCCTGAGCCTGGTGGTGGGGCGGGCGCTCGAGGTCGATCGGCTCGCCCTGGTCGATCTGGGCACCAGCGCGCTGTTCGCGGATCTCGGCTACGCGCTCCTCCCGGATGAGGTGCTCGAGCGCAAGGAGGAGCTGGACGCGGCCCAGCGCCACGAGGTGAACGAGCTCATGATCCGCCAGATCCGCGGGATCATGGGTCACCGCATCAGCGACGGCATGCTGCGCCGGGCGATCGTGGCCTACGAGCACCACCTGCCGTATCTCGACCCCAACACCGGCGCCCCGAACCCGACCCACCTGTTCTCGCGCATCGTGGCGGTGGCCGACGCGTTCGACGCCCTCACCACGCGGCGCCCCTGGCGCGAGGGCTACACCGCCGATGAGGCGCTGCGCATCCTGCTGCAGGAGGCGGGCACCAAGTTCGACCCGCTGGTGGTGCGGGTGCTCGTCAACCTGATGGGCATCTACCCGCTGGGTTCGGTGGTGCGGCTCACCACCGGCGAGATCGGGGTCGTGTACCACAACTCCAACGACCCGGCGCTCTTCGAGCGGCCGTGGGTGAAGATCATCCGCGACGCGAGCGGCGAGGAGGTGCGACGCACCTTGATCCGCAACCTGGCCGACGAGGCGGACGTGGGGCGCATCGAGCGCACCGTGAAGCCGCGCGAGCTCGGGCCGGACTTCGACCCGGGCATGGCCATCATCGTCTGAGCTCGGCCTCGGCCTTGTTCAGGAGCGCCTCGTCCTGGGGCTTGGGCGCCGCGCCCATCGAGAGGCTGAGCAGCACGCTCTTCAGCTGACCGGCCAGCTCCGCGTTCCCACGCTCGGCGTGCGCGTTGGCCGCGGCGAGGAGCCGCTTCTTGATGCTCGCAGGATCACTTGCAGCGGGCTTGGGCGGCTTCAGCGGCCGGGCGGCCTGCTCGGTCGGCGGGGGCTCGCGGCTCGGGGCGGGCGCGGGTGCCGCGGTGGGGCGCGGGCGGACCGGCGGCGGCGTGGCCTTGGCGGTCGGGCTCGCGGGCTCCGCGGCCGGCGCGGCGGGCGCGGCCTCGATCTCGGGCACGTGGGCCGCGGGCTGGGCCATCACCGCGGCGGGGGTGGCGGGCGCGCCCAGGGGCGGGGCGTTGGGCTCGGGGGCCGGGGTGGGGGACGAGACCAGGCGCCACGCCATCATCCCCACCACGCCGAGCATCGCGGCGAGGAGCGGGAGCCCGAAGCGCACCAGGCGGCGCCGCGGGAAGAGCGCCTTCGGCTGGGTGGTGCCGGTGAGGGTCGCGCCGGCGTGGGTCATCGAGCCGCTCGAGTAGTCGAGGAAGGGTCGCGACTCCATGCTGGGCGCGGTGAAGCCCGGCGCGCCGCCCACATAGGGCAGGGGCGGGCCGGCGCGCTCACCCGAGGGCGTCACGAGATCACCGGTGGACGCGGGGCCGTGTGAGCTGGTGGGGGTCGCCAGCATCCGGGCGATCTCGGGATCGAGGCGCCCGCCGATGCGCTGCGGGCCCGCGTCGATCGCGGAGTGCGCGATGGTCGGCTGCCACGCCTCGACCGCGGGGCCGTCGGCGGAGGAGCTGTACATCTCCTCGGTCCCGAAGACGTCGTCGATGGCCCGGGTGATCTGCTGCTCGAGCCGGCTCGTGCTCACGTGGGCGCACGCGGTGGCCAGGGCCTGCTCCATCTCGCCCGCGGTCTGGAAGCGGCGCAGGGGATCCTTCTCGACCGCGCGCATGAGCACCGCCTCGAGGTCCTCGGACACCGAGGGGTTCAGCTGACGCACCGGGGGGACGGGATCGGAGAGCACCGCCCGCATGGACTGGATGTCGCCGCTGCGGTGGAAGGCCCGCTTGCCGGTGAGGGCCTCGAAGAGCACGAGGCCGAGGGCGAAGACGTCGGTGCGGCCGTCGAGCGGCTTGGCCCGCACCTGCTCGGGCGACATGTAAGCTGCCTTGCCACGCACCTGCCCGGTCTTCGTCTTGTGGGTCTGGATCGACGCGCGCGCCACCCCGAAGTCCGACAGCTTCACCAGGCCGGTGCGGGTCAACAGGATGTTCTGGGGCGAGATGTCGCGGTGCACCAGCTCGAGCGGGGTGCCGTCGGGGCTGGTGGCGCGGCGGTGCGCGTAGTCGAGGGCCGATGCCACCCGAGCGCCGATGTGCGCGACCACCTCGGGGTTGAGGCTGGTGCCGCGCTTCTTCAGCTCCCGCACCAGGCGCGACAGCGTCGGGCCCGGCACGTACTCCATCACGATGAAGAGGGTCTCGTTCTCGTAGCCGAGGTCGATGGTCTGGACGATCGCTACGTGCTCGAGCGAGGCCGCGACGCGCGCCTCGTCGAGGAACAGGCGCACCGCCTCCTCCTCGGCCCCGTGGGCGAGGATGGTCTTGATCGCGACGGTGCGCGCGAAGCCACCCTCACCCAAGCGCTGGGCAAGGAAGACCTCGGCCATGCCGCCGGAGCCAATGCGACGCAGGAGCCGATACGCCCCCAGCTGTGTTCCGGCCTCGATCAAGTTCAGGCGCGCGCCCCCGGTCGCGCGCGCCCATTGTTGCGCGGGTCGGGCTCCTTGTTCATACTGAACATCAGTATGGTGTCGAGGATCGCCGCTGTCCACCTCTGGGCGCTCCCGCTGGAGGCGGTGTTCTCGGCCGATCCCCAGGGCCCGGGGCCGGCGCTGACCGCGGTCCGCCGGGAGTCCCGGGGGCGCTGGGTGCTGGACGCGGTGTCCCCCGAGGCCATGGCCCAGGGCGTCCGGCCGGGCTCCACCCTGAGCGAGGCCAAGGCCCGGCTGCCATCCCTATTGGTACGGAACCGGGATCCGGCGGCGGAGCTGGGGGCCCTGGCTCGGGCGGCGGAGCTCCTGTTCACCTTCGGGCCCTCGGTGGAGGTCTGCGGCCCGGATCTGCTCTTCGTCGAGGTGGGCCGGAGCATGAAGGCCCTGGCCGGGGCCACCGAGGGGCAGGTGGCCGAGGCGATCCAGAAGCTCATGGTCCGGGGCGGGCACCAGGCCACGGTGGTGCTGGCCGAGACGGTGGACGCGGCCCGGACCCTGGTCCAGCACCTCTCCCAGCAGGCGCTGCCCCGGCCCGCCGCGCCGACCCGGCTGAAGGGGCGGGGGCGGGCGAGGGCGGTGGAGCGCCCCGCGCCCAAGCCCAAGCGGGTGCCCAAGCGCCCGCGGGCGCAGGTGGTGCCGCCGGGGGGCGAGGCCGACGCCCTCGACCGGCTCCCGCTGTCGGCGCTGGCGTGGACCGACGCCCGGGAAGATCCGGAAGGTAGCTTGCATCAGCGGCTCCTGGGGGCGATCGCCTCGCTGCGGGTGCTCGGGGTGAGTGAGGTGGCGCGGCTGCGCGCGCTGCCCTCGGCCCAGATCGCCAGCCGCTTCGGCGACGCGGGCGAGCTCTTGATGCGGCGCGCCCACGCCGCCGCCAACCGCCCGCTCTACCCCTTCGTGCCGCCGGATCGCCTGGTGGAGCGCTTCGAGCTCGAGCACGTCACCGAGGACCTCGAGCCGGTGAACCTCGTGGTGCGGCTGCTGTTGGAGCGCCTGGCGGATCGCCTGGACGCCCGGGGCCTGGCGGTGACGAAGGTGACCCTCACCTTCCTGGTGGAGCCGGGGCTCGACAACGTCATCGACGCCGACGCGGCCCGCCCGCGCCGGCACCTGAAGGACGAGCCGATCCACCTTCGCTTCGCGCGCCCCACCCGCAAGGCCAAGACCTTCTTCACCGTGGCCCAGGACGCGCTGCAAGGTAGCCTGCCGGGCGCGGTGCGCGCGGTGTCGGCCGAGGCCACCGCGCCCCAGGCGGATCGCGGGGCCCAGCTCGACCTCTTCACCTCGCACGAGCGGCGCCTCGAGGCGGTGGGCGAGCTGGTGAGCCGGCTGGTGGCCACCCTGGGCGACAAGGCGGTGTTCTCGCCCGAGGTGGCCAACACCCATCGGCCCGAGGCGGCGTGGCGGCGCCGGGCCTTCGACATCGACGCCGCGCTCCGTCCGCCGCCGGTGTCCGCGCCCCGGCGGGTGGCGGTGATCCCGGTGGCGCCGGTGGCGGGGGACGCCCGCCGCCCCGGCGACTACGCGCTGCCCGCGGTGGAGGCGGGCCTCTCGGTGACCGGCATGTCGGGCGACGACGGGCCGGCGACGGGGCCGGCGGGGCCGTGGCCGAAGCCGGTGCCCCGGACCCCGGCCGACGAGCCCCTGCCGCCCCTGCCTCCCCGGCCCCTGGTGCTCTTCCCGCGGCCCGAGCGGGCCACGTTCCTGCGGGGCACCGGGATGGACGAGGGCGTCCTGGTGTGGCGGGGCCGTCGGTACCCCCTGGTACGACTCATGGGCCGGGAGCGGCTGGAGGCGGAGTGGTGGACCCGGGCCCCGGTGGACCGGGACTACGTGGTGGCGGAGGCGGCGGACGGCCGACGCTTCTGGCTGTTCTTCGGGCCCGAGGGGCCCGAGGGCCGGGCCCCCGCGCCTTGCTCGGGCGAGGGCGAAGCGTTCGTCCATGGGATCTTCGATTGAGACGCAAGTCTTCGACTTGACGTGGGATCTGGGACGAGTAGCTTTGGCCGCGCACAAGGGACGCGCCACGGCGCCGTGGTGGGTTCTCAGCCCAGAGCACCATGACCAGCCAAAACTCGCTTCGACGTTGGGCCATCCCGCTGGCGTCCCTGGTCCCGCTCGCCGCCATCGCCTTCGCGTTCTCGCTCGGGCCGTCGCCCCATCGTCGGGTGGCCGACTACCTGCGCTCCGACGCGCCGGACGCCGAGCGCAGAGCCGCGCTGGAGTCGGCGGGGCCCGAGGCGGTGTGGGCCCTGGCCCAGCGCGTGGTGGAGCGCGATCTTCCGCGCCGCGCGGAGGCCATCCAGTTCCTCGGCACCGCGGGTGAGCCGCGGGTGCTGTGGGCGCTCGAGCGGGTGCTGAACAGCGACGCCGAGAGCCCCGAGATCCGCAAGACAGCTTTCGAAGCTGCGCTGGCGGTGGATCGTCGGCGCGGCCTGGCCCTGGCCGAGGATCTCGCCGCGCGCGAGGACGATCTGGGCGAGGCGGCCCGGCGGGCCCTCGAGGTCCAGGAGCGCTCCTCCGTCACCCGCCCCGGCCCCGCGCTCAACTGAGCCCGGCCGGCGTATCGAGAGGCATTCGCAAGATCTCCTGCGACATCCTGTCGCAGCGTCTCTACCCGGGCCTCCTGGCTCTAATGAGGAGTGCCGACGCGCCAGCTCCTCACCGTCCTCTGTGCCGCCGCCCTGGGCGTGGCGTGTGGCAGCACCGACCCGCTCGACCCGGCCGCGGACACCGGCGTGCCGGCGGACAGCGGTCTCTTGGCGGACGCGGGGGTGGAGGAGGACTCTGGCGTCGGCGCGGACTCGGGCGTCGACGCGGACTCCGGCGCCGGCGTGGACTCCGGCGTCGATACGGACTCTGGCGTCGGCGCGGACTCGGGCGTCGGCGAGGACGCCGCGGTGGAGGTGGACTCCGGGTTGCCGCGCCCCGACGCCGGGGCTCTGGCGCCGCTCCCGGCCACGTCGCCTACGACCCAGGGGCGCTTCACCACCTCCGACACCTGCGCGGTCTGTCACTCCAACCACCCCAACGCCACCGCGATGCGGGACAGCCAGGCCCGGCCGATCGCGCCCTACGATCTGTGGGCGTCCTCGATGATGGCCAACGCGGCGCGCGATCCCTTCTTCCGCGCGGTCCTCTCGGCCGAGATGTCGGACACCCCGGTGGCCCATGACGCGCTGGAGGACAAGTGCCTCACCTGCCACGCCCCCATGGCCCACGTGGGCGCCGAGGACGGCAGCGTGCACTTCAGCCTCACCGATCTCTACACCGGGACCGCGCTCGGGCACCTCGGGCTCGACGGGGTGAGCTGCGCCGCCTGCCATCAGATCTCGTCCACCGGCCTGGGCACCGAGGACAGCTTCAGCGGCCACTTCGTCGTCAACGCCACCCGGACCATCTACGGACCGCACAGCAACCTCTTCTCGACCCCGATGGTGATGCGGAGCGGCTACACCCCCCAGCCGGCCGCGCACATGACGGAGTCCGCGATCTGCGCCACCTGCCACACCCTCTACACCCACGCGGTGGACGAGAACGGGCAGGAGCAGGGCGAGGATCTCCCCGAGCAGACCCCGTATCTCGAGTGGCGCAACTCCGCCTTCAACACCGAGGGGGGCGGCCAAGGCCAGACCTGCCAGGACTGCCACATGCCCGTGGTGGATCAAGACGGCGTCGCGGTCAGCACCCGCATCGCCCGCGCCCCCAACGGCGCCGACTTCAACCCGATCGGTCCGCGCGCCCCCTACGGCCGCCACCTGATGGTCGGCGGCAACACCCTCGTGCCCGCCATCCTGCGGGACAACGCGGCAGACCTCTCTCCCACCGCCTCGCCGGCCGCCTTCGACGCCACCATCGCGGGGGCGCGCGCGCAGCTCGAGCAGCACACCGCGCAGGTCAACCTGCAACCAGGCGCGGTGGTGGGCGGGATGCGGGAGGTGGCGGTGCAGGTCGTCAACCTCACCGGCCACAAGCTCCCCACCGGCTACCCCAGCCGGCGGGTGTGGCTCCAGGCGGTGGCCCGCGACGCGGCCGGGCAGGTGGTCTTCGCGTCCGGCACCTGGGACGTGCGCGGGCGGATCCTCGACGCCGCCGGCGCCCCGCTCCCCTCGGAGGCGGCGGGCGGCCCGGTCGTGCCTCACGCCGATCGCGTGGCCGGCGCAACGCAGCCTGCCATCTGGCAATCAGTGATGGCCGAGAGCAACGGCAGCATCACCTTCACTCTCCTGAGGGGCGGGCACTACGTGAAGGACAACCGACTCCTCCCCCAGGGCTGGCGCGCGGACCACGCTGATGCCGCGGCCACCGCCGCGGTGGGGGTGACGGGCGATGCCAACTTCGCGCCCGGGCAGGACCAGGTCACGCTGGTGCTCCCCACCACCGCGACCCAGCTCGAGGTGCAGCTCCTCTACCAGGTCATCTCGCCCCGGTGGGTCGCGGAGCTGGCCACCCACAACACCCCCGAGGTGGACGCGTTCCTCCGCTACTGGGCGGCGGCCGACGTGCGCCCGGTGGTGCTCGCGGCGGCGCAGGCTACGTTGCCCTGATCCGGGTCTGCCCCAGCCCGGCCCAAGGGCATCCGGCGTATTGGCAAAGCCCCCGGATAGGTAGACAATCCTCCTACCATGAGTGGCGTGAAGCTGCCCCTCGGCCCTGTGCGGGCTCACGTGCCTCCGGAGATCCCCTCGATTCCGGCGGCCGCCTCGGCGCAGTCAGCGTCAGAGCCCCCCCTGCCCGGGCCCCCGACGCCCCTGCGTCCGGTGGCGGAGGCGGTGGCGCTGGCTACGGGGCGGCACCCGGCGGCGCTGGGTGCGCTGGTGGGTCGGCTCCCGCAGGCGGTGCTGGCCGCGGCCATGGGCGCCACGCTGGCGCTCTCGGGCTGCACCACCGGGCCCACCATGACACCGCCCGGCGTTCCGGCGTTCTCCGGGATCGTGTTGTCCAGCGCTCGCGAGCTCCCGGGCGGGGTGCCGGTGACCCTGGCCCCGCGCAACGCCACCGACGCCCAGAAGATGGCCCACTACAAGGCCATCATCGACGCGGTGGGGGGCAGATGGCGCCAAGGACAGCCCTATGTGTTGGCCCTGCGAGGGCTCGATCTCGAGACCGGGCGCATCTCGGAGACTCGGGCCCAGTCCTGGATGCATGACACCATCGTGGTGCTGAAGTTCGACTCCGCAGGCCAGCCTGCGGTGACCGAGCTGGTGGGCTCCACCTACCCGGGGCAGCGCACGGTGGAGGGCAAGGGCCGCGACGTGAACGGCGACGGGCAGCGCGACGTGGGCATGGTGGCGGAGGGGAACTTCCGCGCCGCGCCCAACGGCCCCTTCGCGGGCGGGCCCAGCTATCACCTCACCACCCCCAGCGGGGGCGGCGGCCTGGCCGGCGTGCGGGACGTGGACCATGACGGCCTGCACTCGCCCGAGGAGTGGGCAGGCTCCAAGCGGCGGGGCGACGCCCTGCACGAGATCCTCTTCCACCCCGGCTTTGGTGAGAACGTGAACTCGGTCGGCTGCTTCAACGTCCGCGAGTACGATCAGTTCGTGCAGGCCCTGGGCGGTCCCGGCGCCTCCTTCGGGGTGTCGGTGGTGAACGCCTACGGCGACGAGCCTCGCTAGGAGATACTGCAGGGTGAGCTGCGGTCCCTTCGACGCGGCCACGCGAGACACGATGCCGCGGAGACTGAGGCGCCCTCGACAGGAGGCCGCGGCGAGATATCTCGTGAGATTGAAGTGCAGGGAGGGTTGCGGTCGACTAGGACGGAAGATCGCCCAGGATGCGCTTGATGCCGCGGTGGAAGCGGTGGACCCAGCTGGGGTGGTCGAGGAACATGTGCAAGCACTGACCGGCGACGACCTGCGCGCCGTGGACGCGACCCCAGGCCACCGCGGCCTCGTCCAGCGCGCCGGGACCACCGCCCTTGTGGAGCCACACCACCGGCACCCCGGCCGAGACGCAGCCCTTCATCACCGCCAGCGACGCGTTGGCCGGAGTGGCCACGTAGACCGCCTCTACCGGCGGCGTCACCTCCGCGATGTCCTTGAAGGCCTCGACCCCCTCCAAGGTGTCCAGCTTCGGGTTCACGGGCACCACGTCCACCCCGCGGTTGCGGAGCTCCGTCCACAGCGACCGTGAGAAGTCCTTCTCCTCGTGTGAAACGCCCACCAACGCCACCCGCTTGGCTTGCAGGAAGGCGTGGATGGCGCGGGCGTCCAGCGCCTTCGGATCCACCGGGGCCCGCTTGGGTTGTGTTGGCTCAGGCGCAACGGCAGTCATGTACGGCAGAGCAAGCAATGGACGCGCCACCCGGGGCGACTGAGGCAGGGGGGCGGGACGTTGCCGTCGGGTAGCGGTGGCGCGTCAGGAATGACCGGCGTGCTGCGCGCTCACGCAGGCCCCGCTCGATGGCAGCTCGGACACCGGGCCGGGCGTAGTTCATGTACATCACCACCCGAGGCGCGTCGACTGGCCCAGCCGCCACACGAAGGCGCCTTGGAGACTCCACGGAGTCGGTCCGCAGTGGGCCGAGCGGGCCCATCGCCCGCGAACCTGTTGCCGCTGCGCCCGCGGACCCATGGTCTGCCAGCGGATGCTCGATGAGCCCTCGCCGACAGGTGAAGGACTGGCGTCGTCCGCCTCGCCGGACGTCGACCTCGAACCGCCACGACAGCGCATTGGCCACGGCGAGGTCCACGCCGAGGCCCGTCTCCCAGTCCCCGTTGCGGCGCCAGCGTCCGTGGCCCAGGAGTGTGGTCGCGAGGAGCACCGCCAAGGGCGCATCCGGGCCCTCGGTGGGGAGGCCCGGACCGAAGTCCTCGACGCTCACCCTCCGGTCGCCGTGGACGGTGACGATGATGCGGGGTCGCTCTCCGCGCCGAGGGTGGCGGCGCTCGTCGCGAGGAGGCCCCCGAGCATCCGCCCGAGGCCCTCCTCGTCGCGGCCCCCGATGTACATGCCGCCCTGAAGGCGTGCATAGGGGCGGAAGAAGCCGAAGCGCTCGAGGTTCTCGTCGAGCCACTGATGTAGAGGGTGGAAGGGGCCACCGGGGGCCACCTCATCCGGCAACAGCCGCACGCGATAGTCGGGCGGCACGGCGGCGAGATCCACCACGTCCATCTCGGTCCCCCAGTGGTGGCGGCTCCCGCCCGGGAGCGCGGACCAGTTCAGGATGGCCCGCAGGCAACCGAGGTTGGGCCGCATAGCGAGGGTCCATCAGCTGGACCACGTGGGTCTGGGCGCGCCCCGTGAGCTCCAGCTCATTCATCGAGTGAGATGCAGGGTGCGGTGCCTACGCTACTCGCCGCCCTCCGGCGCCTCCGGCAGGGGCACCGACTCCAGCTGGCCGCCGCCGAAGTCGCGGCTGCGCTCGTCCTCCTCCTTCTTCTGCCGCTCCTCCTCCTCCTTCTGGGCGCGCTTCTCCTCCTCCTGGTACGAGCCGGTGCCGGTGGCGGCGCCCGCGCGCTCCAGGGCCTCGCGCTCCACCGCCTGCTGGCGGATGGACTGCTGGTAGGCCTGGCGCGAGTCACGGCGGCCCTGGGCGGCCTGGCCGGGGCGGTCCCCGGTGGCGAGGGGGGCGCCCTGCTGCAAGAGGCGTTGCGTGAGGAGGGGGGCGCCGTCGCGGGGGTTGGCGGAGAAGGCGTCCAGCTCGTCGGCGTCGACGCGGCCGCCCACCGAGGCGGCGTTCTGGGCGGTGCCGCGGCCGAGCACCGCGCGGAGGGTGAGGAGGGCCACGTGGGTGACGAGGGGCGGGATGCCGGTGACGTCGTCCGGGTCGGTGTTCACCCAGTTGAAGTTGTAGGTGAGGTTGGCGTCGATGGCGAAGAGCCCGCTCGAGTAGATGGGCATGGCCATGGCCGCGGTGGCGCCGAACCCGTAGTTGTTGAACGCGGCGGCGATGGGGCTGTTGGGGTCGGCGAGCACGAACTGATCGCGGCCCACGCCCTGGGTGCGGTTGCCGTTGACGCCCAGGTTGGTGATGAGGCGCCGCTCGCCCAGCTCCAGCACGTGCTGGAGGGTGAGGGCGCCGCTCTCGGCCACGATGGCCGACGCGCCGAGGGCGCCCACCCCGACGTCGCGCGCCGCGGTGAGGGTCACGTCGATCGGCTCGAAGCGGCGCTGCAGGTTGATCTGCGCTACGGGCTGCCAGCTCGAGCGGACGGCCGAGAAGGCGTCGGGGTCGCCGCCCCCCGCCCCGAGCGGGGCCTGGAGCAGGTTGGCCTGCGCTGCCCCGACGGAGGCGTTGACGCGGAGCTCCCACGGCAGGCGGTCCTGGTAGAAGGCGCGGGCGCTGTAGATCAGGGTGTCGGGGGCGAGGCCCGCCCCCAGGAACGGCTCGCCCTGGGCGTCGGTGCCGACCCGGAGGCTGAACACCGTCACCGCGGTGACGCCGACGTTCCGCTCCGCCCCGATCTGGTGGGCGTACTCGAGGCGCAGGTTGTTGATCAGGGTCTCGGGCGGCAGCGGCGGGGCGCGGGTGATGGTGTTGGTGATGCCGTCGACGTCGACCTCGTCCAGGATCTGGGCCGGCCGGTTGTAGGTGGCCCCCAGGTCGGCGGTGAGGAGGCCGCGGCGCCCCAGGCGGAAGCGGCCCACCGCGGTCGGGCTCAGCGCGTGGAGGTTCACCGGGATGAAGGCGCCGAGGTTGGTGGCGGCGGCGGTGGTGGTGCCCTGGGTGCCGAGGGCGCCGCCGGCCAGGGTGTAGATGCCGTTCTGGGTGTAGGTGTAGACGAGGCCGGTGGCGAGGTCCCAGCGCTGGCGGGTGATCTGCAACTGAGCCTGCCCGCCCGCGGTGTGGGTGATCCCGTTGAACGCGAAGGCGCCGGCCTGGGCGGCGGGGAGGGTGCCGAGCCCGCCGCCGGCCACCCCGCCGCTCGCCCCGTTGCTCAGCCGCCCGTTCAGGCCGAACGCGTAGTTCGCGCCCATCGCGAGGGACCACCTGGCCTGCTGGATCCGGGCAAGGTAGGTTGCGGTGGCCTGCACCGTGGTGATCGCCTGTCGGAGCTGGGCGTTGAGGTCCACCGTCTGGCCCGGGGCCTGCTCCACCTCGGCCGAGGGCACCGCCAGGGGCACGAGCTGGCCGACCGCCGCCCCCACCACGAGGGCGTGCTGGACGGTGCTGGTGACGAAGTCGGCGGTGAGGTTCGCGGTGACCTGGGTGTTGAGCTGCACCCCCTGGAGCGCGCTCACCGTCAGCCCCGCGGTGTCGAAGTCGGTCTGCTGGTTGTCGACCTGCCCCGGGTTGTCCTGCTGGGCGGTGCCCCGGTTCTGCTGGGCGAGGAAGGTGGCGGTGTTCAGGTTGTCGCCGAGGGTGGTGCCCACCGACTGGGTCAGCCCCAGCTGGTAGCCAAGCACCAGCTGGGCGGAGGCCGAGGCCGGCACGAGCGGCCCGGCCAGCGAGACCGCCAGGAACGGGAGCGCTCCCCACCCACGTCGCCACCCGTCACGCGCACCCATGCTCTCGAACCCGATACACGAGTTGGCGCCCGGCAGTAACGGGGCCCCCGTCCCAGGCGGGCCTCGGATAGGGGATAACCCCTGATCAGCGCTGGGCGGCCACCCCTCCCCACGCCGCGCGGGCCTGGCTATGGTCCGGCACCGTGCGCCGTAGCCTCCTCGTGCTCGCCCTGACCCTGCTCGCCGCGCCTGCCACCGCGCGGCCGGGCTACGTCCGCTCCGATGGCGCGAGCGTACGGGCCAAGCCGAGCGCCAAGGGGAAGGTGCTGGAGCGCCTCCCCTACGGCGCCCAGCTCGAGGTCCTGGGCCCCAAGAAGGGCAACCTGAAGGACACCTTGCACTGCGCGCCCGCCTCGGGGCCGTGGGTCAAGGCCAAGACCGCGGCGGGGAAGGTCGGCTGGGTCTGGCAACCCCTCTTGCAAGACGCCGCCCCCGCCTCGACCGGCGGGCTGAAGGCGGTGGTGGCGTTCCGGGGCCAAGAGGAGGCCCGCTACGGCGCCTTCTCGGATCTCTTCGGAGACCTGGGGGCCCGCTGCAAGGCGGCTGGGGTGGAGTTCGTGGTCGCGGATCCCGCCGCGCCCTGCGTGAAGCTGGGGCCGAAGGACGCCCCGCTGGCCTCGGTGGACGTCACCCGCTCGCTCGAGGCGCAGGGCCAGGGCTTCATCCTGAAGGTCTCGGGCGAGGACTCGCGCTTCCTGACGCCTCAGCGCAAGAACCACGCGGAGCTCTACCGCTTCTGCGGGGCGGAGCCCCCGAAGGCCCAGCCCCTCACCGGCGCCGCGCGCATGCTCCACCTGGATCCCGTCAAGTGGGCTTGCGCGTGGAACGTCTACGACCTCGACTCCGGGAAGGTCCGCACCGCCTATACGTCCGAGAAGTGCCCGGAGGAGATCATCTGGGACACCCGCCAGGGCACCGTCACCTATCACGTCGACTCGGACTGGTTCCGCGGCCCCTGGCCCGCGGGCGAGGCGAAGCTGTTGGCCAAGCCGCCGCTGCCGACCGGCGGTTGGATCGGGCCGACCGGGATCGGGGCGGAGAACGGCAGGCTGCGGGTCATCTACGTGGTGCCGGCCGAGGCCAAGGTCGAGGACGGGGTGAAGCACTACGTGGCCGGCGCCGTGAAGCTGGCCATGGACGCCATCACCGACGGGGGCGACACCTTCTTCATGGTGAAGGGGACCTGGGCCCCCAAGGGCACCGAGGAGGAGCGGATCATGCTCCCGGACTGGGGCGCGCCCTCCATCGCCACCCTGGTGGAGGAGGACGGCAAGGGGGGCTGGAGGCAGCTGGCCCAGGTGCCCACCATGTGTGAGGCGGGTGAGGTGCCCTGCGCCTCGCTCCTGGAGCCGTGGCTGAAGCGGGGCCCGGGCATCATCCACAGCGAAGATCTGAAGGTGGCTTGCAACGACGGGCGCACCGACTGCATGGCCAACACCGCCATCGCCGAGGACCCGGCCATGGCCAAGGCGGTGGGGATGACGGCAGACGACGCGGACGCGGGCGGGAGCGTGGGCTTCTTCTCGTGGGGGAAGGGGGCGCTCGTGTTCCCCGTCGCGATGGGCGACACCCCCCACGCCATGGGCCCGGTGCTGGCGTGCGCCGCCCCGGACTGCAAGACGAGGCGGCCGCTGGAGCTGGGGCGCCAGCAGAGCGACGGGCTCTCGCTCGGGGTGCGGGGGCGCTACTTGATGGTGTCGGGGGAGTACAGGCAGGGCGACCCGGCCCTGTTCCGGGACGACGAGACCAAGCCGTTCCTGCGCTTGCGTGGGTTCGGCTTCTGGCTGCCGGAGGCCTTCCCTCCGGTGGAGTAGCCTACTCGGCCCACTTCTCGGTGGGCACGATCACCGCGCCGGGCGGGAGGCCGAACTTGCCCTCGAGCATGTGGCTCATCGCGTCCTGGCTGATCCCGCCCGGGAACTGCACCTGCACCCCAAGCTTGTCGAGGAACGCGCTCCGCTCCTTCAGCACGTCGCTCGCCGCCTGGAAGCGCTGGAGCTCGGTGGAAGACAGCTTGCGCGGGGCGTCGTCGGGGGCGGCGTTGGGGTCCCGCTTCACGCCAGCCTCATCCAGCCCCTGGGGGAGCTGCTTGGCCACCAGCGGACGGGCCACCATGCCCTTGAGGCCCTTGTCGGTGAGCCCCTTCACCACCGCGTCGACGTCCTGGTGGTTGAAGGTGCGATCGGCGCCGCCCAGCTTGGTGGGGCCCAGCATGGTGTGCATGGTCTGGGCCGCCTTCTTCTGCTCGTCGGTGAGGGGTGGGTTCAGCTTGCTACCCAGGGCCTGGAGCTGGTCCTGCGCGGCCTGGGTGTAGGGGCGCACCGCGTCCTTCATCCGATCCAGCAGGCCCTTTGGGGCCGGGTTCTGCGGGGCGGCGGGTGGCTGCTGGGCGGCCGGCTTCTGCTGGCCAGCCTGCGCGGCCGGCTGCTGCTGGGCGGCTTGCGCGGCCGGCTTGTTCTGGTGGGCGACCAGCCTGGTCGCGGGCTTCTGCTGCCTGGCCCTGGGCCTGGTGGTGGCAGGGCGCCTTGCGGTGTTCGCGGCGCGGTTGGTCGGAGTGGGTCGGGTGGGTGCGATGGACATGCTCCGTGGATGCGCCATCCCCCGGGGTGAGGACCAGCTCGGCCTGGAGGTCACACCGTGGGTCGGCGTTCCAGGTGGAGCGCGACCCGGCCCCGCGGTCCACCGCGACGCGTACGGGGCTCAGGCTCCGAAGCGGGTGCCGACCAGCCGCGCGCGCCGGATCAGCTCGTGATCCTGCGGGGCTGCCTTCCTCTGGCCGGTGATCGCCTCGAGCGGGACCGGCACACACTCGCCGCTCTTGTACGCCCCAATCGCGTTCGTGACTCGGTCGGCCAGCAGTTCGCGCTCTACCGGTCGAGGGCTTGCCGCACCCGGGCCGCCAGCTCTCGGACGGAGAACGGCTTCTGCACGAAGTCGACGGTGTCATCGAGGACGCCGTGGTGGACGATCACGTTCTCGGTGTAGCCCGACATGAACAGGACCTTGGCCTCGGGGTGGAGCGCCACCACCTCCTTGTAGAGCGCCCGGCCGTGCATCTGCGGCATGACGACGTCCGTCAGCAGGAGGTGCAGCGCGGACGTGTGCTCTCGAGCGAGGCGGAGTCCGTCCTCTGGGGTCGACGCCTCGATGACGTGGTAGCCATGCGAGGAGAGGGTCTCGCAGACCAGCTTGCGGACCATCTCGTCGTCCTCGGCCACGAGGATGACCTCCGAGCCGGTGAGCGAGAGCGGCTCGAGCCCCACGGGCCGCCGCTCCACGGCGGTACGCTCCGAGCGGGGCAGGTAGACCTTGAAGGTCGCGCCGTGCCCGGGCTCGCTGTAGACCCAGATGCTCCCGCGGTGCTGCCTGACGATGCCGAACACCGTGGCCAGGCCCAGGCCGGTGCCCTTGCCCCGGGCCTTGGTGGTGAAGAAGGGCTCGAAGATCCGAGCCCGGGTCTCGGCGTCGATGCCGTGGCCGGTGTCGCTCACCGCCAGCATCACGTAGGGGCCCGGCGCGAGCGTCTCCGCGTACTTCTCGACGTACTTCTCGTCGAGGTAGACGTTGTCGGTCTCGATGGTGAGGACGCCGCCGTCCGGCATCGCGTCGCGGGCGTTGATGACGAGGTTGAGCAGGATCTGCTCGATCTGCCCCTCGTCTGCGTCGACCAGGTCGAGGTCCGCTGGGTTGTGGACCAGGACCTGGATGTCCTCGCCTATCAGCCGCTGGATCATGGACTTGAACCCGGTCAGGGTGTTTCGGAGATCGAGCGTCTCCATGCGCAGGACCTGCCGGCGACTGAAGGCCAGGATCTGCTTGGTGAGGCCCGAGGCCCGCTCGCCCGCCTGCCGGATGGCCTGCAGGTCCTCCTGCACGGGGTCATTGTCGGGCAGCCCCGTGGCTGCGAGGTCCACGTAGCCGAGGATCGGGACGAGGATGTTGTTGAAGTCGTGCGCGATGCCGCCCGCCAGTCGCCCGAGCGCCTCGAGGCGCTGGGATTGCTGCAGCTGCGCCTCCAGCTTGTGCTGCTCGGTGACGTCCCGGGCGATGCTGGCGACGCTCGCCAGCGCGCCCTGGGCGTCGTAGCGGAACGAAGACCACCACTGCACGTAGTGGACCTCGCCCGTGTGTCGGTTGACCTGCCGGTTCTCGATCTGACCGATCCGGGCCCCCCTGGCCACGTGCTCCGCGAACCAGGCCGAGGTGCGCGCTCGATCGTCCTCGTGCACGAAGTCGAAGGCGGAGACGCCGATGCAGTCTCGGGGCGGGGCCCCGAGCAGCGCCTCGCAGGCGTGGTTGACGAAGGTCAGGTTCCCGCGGGCGTCGGTCTGGGTGATGAGGTCGCGCGAGCTCTCGACGAGCTCGCGGTAGCGCTCCTCGCTGTCCTCGAGGAGGCGCTTCACGTGCTCACGGTCCTCCTCTCGCCGAAGGATCAGCCCGCCGAGGAGGATGCCCAAGAAGATCGCGGACCCGTACGGGAGCGACATGTCCAGCATCAGCTGAAAGCCCTCCTGCGGTTGGCCCACGAGGAGGAAGCCGGGCAGGATGACGAGGGTGGACGCCAGGGCGCTGAGTGCCGCGACTCGGGGCGATCCGAACCGGTCGGAGAGCCGGTTCATGCCGATCCCGGCCAGGGCCGCGAGGCAGACGCCCGTCACCCCGGCCAGGACGCCGCCGCCCCCCAGCGAGGCGCGGAACGCCCCGGCGATCGCGGCGCTCACCACCGCCGACAGGGGCCCGCCGAACGCACCGCTCAGGGCGACGATGGTGTTGCGCTGGTCGACGATGACGCCCTGGTGCACCGGGATCCGGATGAACATGCAGCTGATGGCGAAGGCGCCGAAGATGACGCCGAGCCCGGCCTGGCGGAGGGCCCAGGGCGTGCGCTGCAGGCGCGTGAAGAGGAGCCCGTAGAGGGCGACGAGCGCGATCAGGATCGCCAGGTTGTTGAACAGCGCGAAGAAGAGCTCGACACCGAGTACCATGGCGATCGGGTGGCCTCAGTCGCCGAAGCAGGTGCCGACCAGCCGCGCGCTCCGGATAAGCTCGTGATCCTGCGGGACCGTCTTCCGCTGGCCCGCGACCTCCTCCAGCGGGACCGGCACACACTCGCCGCTCTTGTACGCCACCATCACGTTCGTGACGCCGTCGGCCAACAGCTCGACCGCCCGGGTGCCGAGGCGGGTGCAGAGGCTCCGATCGAAGGGGGTCGGCACCCCGCCTCGCTGAACGTGGCCGAGCGAGGTGACCCGCACCTCGGCCCCGGAGCGCTCCTGGATGTGGCGGGCGATGGTGCTCGCGCGGGGCTCCCGCACCAGCTGCACCGCGTGGCCCTCCTCGCCGATGGGGAGGGTGGAGACGGTGTCCTCCTCCTCCCGCTTCTTCTTGTCCTTCTTCTTCCCCGCCTTGAGCTCCTGCTCCATCTTCTTCGCCTGCTCCACCGACATCGCGCCCTCGGCCACCGCGATGATGCTGAAGCGCTTCCCGGTGCGGCGGCGCTCGAGGAGGTAGTCCACGATCTTGTCGTACTCGAAGGGGATCTCGGGGATGAGGATCACGTCCGCCCCGCCCGCCACGCCGCTCGAGAGGGCAAGCCAGCCTGCGGAGTGCCCCATCACCTCGCACACGATGACCCGGTGGTGGCTGGTGGCGGTGGTGTGGAGGCGGTCGATGGCGTCGGTGGCGATGGTCACCGCGGTGTCGTAGCCGAAGGAGATGTCGGTGCCCGCCACGTCGTTGTCGATGGTCTTGGGCAGGGTGAGGACCGGGATCCCGCCCCGCTGCTGCAGGCGCAGCGCGTTCTTCTGGGTGCCGCCGCCGCCGAGGCACACGATGGCGTCCATCTGCAGGTTCTTGGCGTTGGCCACCGCCGCGTCCACCATGTCCACCAACTTGCCGCCCATGGGCATGCGGTGCGGCTTGTCGCGGCTGGTGCCGAGGATGGTGCCGCCCATGGTGAGGATGCCGCTGACGGTGCGGTTGTCGAGCCGGGTCACCCGGTTCTCGACCAGGCCGCGGAAGCCGTCGTGGATCCCGATGACTTTGATGTCGTACTCGTTCATCGCCGCCTTCGCGATGGCCCGGATCGCGGCGTTGAGGCCGGGGCAGTCCCCGCCCGCGGTGAGGATCCCGATGCAGCGCGTCTTGCTCTTCTTCGACATGCGGGGCGGATCTCGGCACGCCCCGGCGATCGATGCCAGGGGACCGGCCACAATCGGCACGTTCCGCGACGCGCGGCTTGATTTGACTGAACACTTGTATCGGGATCGAAGGTCCGATGGCAAGGGCACCCTACGTGGAGCTGCGTTGTCGCACCGCCTTCTCGTTCCTGCGGGGGGCCTCGCACCCCGAGGAGCTGGCGGATCAGGCCGCGGCTCTGGGCTACGACCGGGTCGGCATATGCGACGACGACGGGCTCTACGGGGTGGCGCGCACCTGGGGCGCGGCGCAGCCCCACGGGCTCGAGGTGTTGGTGGGGGCGGAGCTGCACCTGTCGGCCCCCACCGGGGCGGAGGGCAAGCCCGAGCGCGGGGCGGAGTCGCCCTCGCTCGCGCTGCTGGCGATGGATCGCGCGGGGTATGCGCGCCTGTCGCGCCTGTTGACCCTGGGGCGGCGCCGGGTGGGGAAGGGCGGCTTCGCGCTCACCTTCGAGGACCTCGCCGAGCACGCGGAGGGCCTGTACGCCATCCACGCGGGGACGCCTGATCCCTTCTCGCTGTCCCGGGAGAAGGAGCTGTTCGGCGAGCGCCTGGCCCTGGCGGTGGAGCGGGCCCAGACCCCGTTCGACCGCACCCGCATCGAGGCCGCCCACTCCGCCGCGGCCCGCTTCGGGATACCGCTCGTGGCGACCGGCTCGGTGGTGATGCACGCCCCGGAGCGAAAGCCGTTGCAAGACATCTTGTCATGCGTGCGCCTCGGGCTCCGGCTCGACGAGGCGGGGCGGCACCTGCTCCCCAACCGCCTGGGCTACCTGAAGGCGCCCGAAGAGATGGTGCGCCTGTTCGCGGACATGCCCGAGGCGATCCACCAGTCGGTGCTGATCGCGGATCAGTGCGGGTTCCGGCTCGACGAGATCCACCAGAGCTTCGCCCTCGAGGTGCTCCCCGACGGTGAGACCGGGATGAGCTACCTGTGGAAGCTGGTGAACAAGGGGGCCACCGAGCGCTACCCGGAGGGGGTCCCGGAGCAGGTGCAACACCAGTTGCAGCACGAGATGGCGATCATCGAGGCGCTCGACTTCTCGGGCTACTTCCTCACCGTCTGGGACATCGTGCGCTTCGCGCGCAGCCGCAACATCCTCTGCCAGGGTCGCGGATCGGCGGCCAACAGCATCGTCTGCTACTGCCTGGGCATCACCGCCATCGATCCGGTGCGCATGAACCTGTTGTTCGAGCGCTTCATCTCGGCCGAGCGGGGCGAGCCGCCGGACATCGACGTGGACTTCGAGCACGAGCGCCGCGAGGAGGTGATCCAGTACATCTACGAGAAGTACGACCGGGAGCACGCGGCGATGGTGGCCAACGTGATCTGCTACCGGACCAAGCTCGCCTACCGCGAGGTGGGGAAGGTCTTCGGGCTGGGCGAGGATCAGATCGACAAGCTCACCTCGGGGCTGGGGCACTGGGCGGACCCGGCGGTGGGGGACGAGCTCCTCGCGAAGGCGGGCCTGGATCCGCGCGACGAGGCGGTGCAGCAGGTGGTGAGGTGGGCGGGGGTGCTGGTGGGCTTTCCGCGGCACCTGGGCATCCACTCCGGGGGCTTCGTCATCACCCGCGACCCGCTGGTGGAGCTGGTCCCGGTCGAGAACGCCACCATGGAGCAGCGCACCATCGTGGCCTGGGACAAGCGCGACGTGGAGCGCCTGGGCCTGGTGAAGATCGATCTGCTGGCCCTGGGGATGCTCACCACCGTGCACCGCGCCTTCGACTTCGTGCGCGAGCACGAAGGGCTGGAGCTGGACCTCGCGAAGGTGCCGTCGGAGGTCCCCGAGATCTACGCGATGATCTGCGACGCGGACACCGTGGGCACCTTCCAGGTGGAGTCCCGGGCCCAGATGCAGATGCTGCCGCGCCTGCGGCCCAAGACCTTCTACGACCTCGTGGTGTCGGTGGCCATCGTGCGGCCGGGGCCCATCCAAGGCGACATGGTGCACCCCTACCTGCGGCGGCGGGAGGGCCTGGAGCCGGTGGAGTACCCGCACCCCGCGATGGAAGCCATCTTGCATCGGACCCACGGGGTGCCGCTCTTCCAGGAGCAGGTGATGAAGATCGCGGTGGCGGTGGCGGGCTTCAAGCCGGGCGAGGCGGACGAGCTGCGGCGGGCCATCGGGTGGTCCTCCAAGGTGCACATCGATCGCCTGCGGGAGCGGTTGATCGCGGGGATGGAGAAGAATGGCCTCGCCCCGGAGTTCGCGGAGCGCATCTTCCGGATGATCCAGGGCTTCGGGGGCTACGGGTTCCCGGAGTCCCACGCCGCGTCGTTCGCGCTGATCAGCTACGCCTCGTGCTACCTGAAGCGCTACCACCCCGCCGCCTTCCTCGCCGCGCTCCTGAACTCGCAGCCCATGGGCTTCTACTCTACTCATACGTTGGTGGCGGACGCCCAGCGGCACGGGGTGCTCGTCAAGGCGCCTTGCGTACAGACCAGCGGCTGGGACGCCCACCTCGAGGCGGGTTTGGCCGAGCACGCCGAGGCGTGGTGGCAAGGCAGCCGGCACAAGGAGCGCCGCCACACCCCGTGGGCGGACCGCGAGGCGGGGGCGCACACCTACGGCCTGCCGGTGCAGCCCTCGGTACGGCTGGGGCTGCGGGAGGTCCTGGGGATGTCCGAGGCCCAGGCCGAGCAGCTGGCCGAGGCGCGGCGCCGGCAACCCTTCGAGGGGGTGGCAGACCTGGTGCACCGGGCCGAGCTCCCGAAGGAGATGGCGGCGAAGCTGGCCGCGGCAGGGACCATGGCGTGCTTCGGGCTGTCGCGCCGGCAGGCCCTGTGGCGGGTGATGGCGCTGGACCGGCGGAGCCCGCTCTTCGCGCAAGTGGAGTTGCCGGACGACGCGGGCACCGGCGCCGCGCTCCCCGAGATGAGCGCCACCGAGGCGATGCGCGCCGACTACGGCACCCTGGGGCTCTCGGTGAGCACCCACCCGATGGCCCTGGTGCGGGACGAGCTCCGGCGGCGGCGGGTGGTGGGGTACCTCGACCTCGTGAAGAAGCCCCACGGGGCCCACGTGCGGGTGGGGGGGATGATGGTGACCCGGCAGCGCCCGGGCACCGCGTCGGGGGTGGTGTTCATGACTTTGGAGGACGAGGACGGGCACATGAACCTGGTGGTCTTTACCCACGTGTATGAGCGGTACCGGGATCTGGTGCGGGACGAGGTGATGCTGATCGCGGAGGGGGAGGTGCAGCGGCAGGGTAGGGTGGTGAACCTGATCGTGCAGCACTTCGCGCGGTTGGAGGCGGCGGATCCGGGGGTGAGCGTGGCGCGGAGCTTCTTTTGAACGGAGCAACCTCACTTGCAGTAGTCGGCGTACCACGCCACCTGGGCCGCGAGGCGAGGATGCTGGGACCGATACGCGTGTGCGATGCGGTTGCAGACCTCCTCCTCGAACAGATGCACCTCGGCTGTCGCGTCGTCTCGCATCACGAAGACGGTCGGCCGGTCGCATGGCCAGGGCGGATCCGTCCTCACGTAGATGACGTGGCGCAGATCCAGCGCGGCCTCCAGGCGGTCGAGCCATGCTTGAGCGAACGCAATGGCGTGCTCGAGCGCCGGTGCGTCGTCGTCGTCGATCGCGGCCGCACGCGGCGGGGCGAGGCGTAGGTCATGTCCCGAGATCAGGTCATGGTCGTGACTCTGCAGCCAGTGGAAGAAGGCGTCGAAGGCGGACGTGCGGTCGCGGTCGCCCGCGATCGAGATCTCGAGGAAGCGCGCGTCCGGTCCGCCTCGCGCGCGGACGATCGCCGAACCGTCGGTTCGACCGGCGGTGCGTTGCCAGTCGCCCCACAGAGCCTCGACGCGAGCCAGGGGCTCGGCGGGGGGGCTCGACTCCGTACGAAAGTTCCAGAAGAGGATCTCCGCCGCGAGGTCCGGGTGTCGCTCGCAGAATCGGCGCTCCAGCCACGCGGCGACTTCGTCGACGGCGAGGTCGACCACCCGCGTTCGATCCTCGACGTAGAGCTCCACGAAGGGGCCGTGCTTCGGCAGGACCTCGGAGACGGCCAGCGCGTGGAACATCTCGAACGGCGGGCGCTCGAGCTCGGCGAGCGTGGCCCGGGCAAACTCGACCGCATGGCTCCAGGCTCGGGTGCCCGGCTCCGTGCGTGATGTCGGCTCCATCGAGGCAGCGTAGCTCGGATCGCTCACCAAGCGAAGTGCGCGGGGAGATCAGACGATCGTCAAGTAGACGCCGCGGTCGTCGCCATCGACCTTCGGCTGTCCTTCGATGACCGTGCTCCGGAAGTCGTCCCACTGATAGAACGGCACGGTGATGCAGCCGCCGGAGCCGGTGTGTCCGACCGCGCTGCCGTGCATCTGGTAGCCGTTGTTGTCGATGCGCTTCACCGCGTCGTCGTCGAACACGCCGTTGCCGTCGATGTCGACGTCGACGTTGTAGCCGCCGTCGGGCGGAGGATAGAGCTTCCCGTGCGGGCCCTCCTGGAGGCGGATGGTCTGACCGCTCGAGATGCGGCCCCACCCGTCGATGGTGTCGCTGTCGAACGGGTTGAGGCGGGAGTCGCCGTGGTGCTCGGCGTAGGGGCCGAGCGGCTCGTCCGGTGGGCCGGCGACTTCGTAGGACTCGCGGAGGTCGTTGCCGTACTGGATGTTGGGATCGAGGCTGGCGTCGAACTCCTGGACCTGCGGAGTGCCCGTGGTGCCCTTGGTGAGCACGACGAAGCGATCGTCGAACTCTCCCCGCCCTTCATTCTCGAAGATCGGCGAGTCGTGGCGGAGGCCGAGGACGACGGGCTCGCCGCGATCGTAGGCCGCCTTGGCCTCGGGTGAGGCGTTGGCGAGGAAGATCGGCTCGTAGACCTCCGCCTTCTCGGCGTCACTCATGCCCAGGGTGTTGGGGACACCCTCGCGCTCCTCGAGGACCTTGGATCCAGTGAGGCCGGTGCTACCACGGAGCAGCTCGAGCGCCTCCGGCTGCGAGTGCCCCTCGGCGCGCAGCGCGCTCACCGACTCGTCCGCCACCGCGGTGAGCTGGTCGCGGACGCGCCCTTCGAGCGTGCGGGCGGCGCGGGTCTCGTCGTGCCCCGGCTTGTTGTCGCGGCCCTCGTCGTTCGGTCCGAGGCCGAAGCCGTCGGCGACCTCATCGGCGCGCTCCCGGGCGAGGTCGGCGGTGGCCTCGGCGACCATGAGGCGTCGCGCCGGATCTTCGGACTGGCCGGCGTACCAGTCGTTGACCTCGTCCAGCGGCAGCCCGGTGGCCGCGATCTCCTGCTTCAGCTTCTCGCTTGCCGAGGAGACCTGCTGGTCCGCGTGCTCGACGCGCGGGAGCGTGGTGCCCGCGGCCTCGTCTCGGTTCTGCTGGGCGGCCTCGAGATCGTCGAGGGCGGTGCCTACGCCTGTGGCGGAGGGGCCGTCGCCGGCCGGCTCCACGTCGTGGGCCCGCTGGTCGAAGCTGGCCTGGGCGAGGTAGGCGCGGTAGCCGGCTCCGGAGTCCGCGTTGAAGCGGCTCCGGGCGTCGGCGCCGGTCTGCAGCGTGGGGCGCGCGCCGGGCGCGGCGGCGGCGGTGGTGGTCGTCGTCCCGCTCGGCGGCGTGGTCGCGGTTGTTTGGGCGCCGCGGGTCTCGGCGACCGGCTCGGTGGTCGGAGGGAGCGAACGGGTGCGAGTTCGAGCGACGGTCATGTCCATGTCGGCAGCATCTGCCGGTGGAGGAGCGCTGGCACTTACGGCGCGCTTTCTCGGTCCTCGAGGGGTGGGGTAGCGGACCAGTCCTACTCGAGCGTGCAGGGGCCGTCGGGTCCGCACTGCGTGGTGACGAGGGCGCGCATCTGCTCGGGGTCGAACCCGACAGGCTGCCTTGCATTCCACAGCGACGCATACTCGTCGTTCAGCTCGAACGCCTGGAGCATCGCGAAGGTCGGATCTGCCAGCACCGCGCGCGCGGCGGGGCGGTCGGGGAGGTCGATCCTGGACATCGAGGCGGGCGCGTAGACGATCCAGGTCCCGTCGGCGTTCGTCGCGGTGAGGCGGACGCCGGTCGCGCCGGTCGGCGGTGTGCTCGTCACGATGCCCGTGCTGCTGGACACCGTCGCGGCGGCCGGTTCGAGGAAGCGTCGGGACGACAGGTCCAGCTCTGAGTCCAACCGCTCGAACGGGACGAACAGGAGGTTGAGATCCAGCGGGCGGGTGCCGCCGGGTTCGACGTCGAGCGTCGCGAGGACGAGGAGCTTGTCGGCGCCCTCGAGCCCCGAGTGTGGCGGGGCCGAGGTGAGCGCGACGAAGCCGTCGTCGAGGGGCTTCGACAGGGCGCCGAAGGGACGGCGGGCGCCTTCGACCACGCAGTCGACTCGAGTACGGTCGCTGCTGTCGTCGGCCGAGCCGATGCCCATCAACACGAAGCCGCGTCCGGTGAGGGCCGCGTAGGCGGACACGATCATCGTGCCCGCGCAGCCTCCGCCGGGCAGCGGCGGGAGCTCCGGCACCTTCACCGCGGTGGTGATCGAGGCGCGCGGCAGCTCGGAAAATATCAAATGGACGCTGTCGAAGTCGCCCCGGCAGCGCGCCGTGCGCGCTACGGATGGGTCTGCGCAGTCCGCGTCGCCGGGCGGGGCGGGCACCTTCGGAGCGTCGTCGAGGTCGAGGTAGGCGCGCGCGCCGTACCACCCGCTGGCCAGGAACGGCGACAGGAACTGGATGAGCCGCGCCCGGTCCGCGGGGGTGTACCGATCCGGCGTCTCGGTGGCGTAGCCGTCGCGGGCGTCGGAGATCTGGGACAACGTGTACTCGCCGCCGGTCACCCAGGCGGCGGTCAGCCCGGCGGGCGCGCGCGTGACGAAGCAACCGAGGCCCGGCTCGTCGTCCGCGCATCGGGTGCTGTCCCGCGTGAACTCCTCCTCGCCGAGGCCGAACACGAGGTTTCCGGGGAGGTCGCCTTCGCGGTGGAGGTCGAGCTGCTCGGCGTCGATCTTCGTGCGGACGAGATCCACGTTCGGGAAGGCGCGATACTCGAACAGGTCCAGAGGCCGCGCGCTATAGACGACCGCGGCCTGGACGTCGGAGCTCGGCAACTTCGACATGTCCACGCCGCCGCGGATGCCGGCGGCCCGGGTCGGGTCGGGTCGGCGCGGGACGGGGATCCGCAGGTCGTCCCCACCGGGGCGGAGGACCGTGACGGTGCTGAACCCGGCGCGCTCCACCGTGATGGACGTGATCGTCCCGTGACCGCGGCCTCCACCGTCCCGCGCTGGTCGCTCGTCAAGGACTGCGTGGTGTCGGCGGCGATCGTGACGTCTGCGGACGAGATCGGCTGGCCGAACGTCGGCTCCACCAGGATCACCCGGACCCGGCCGGGGGCGACCGGGTCGAAGGAGCGGATCCCGCGGTTGCTGCACTCCTCGCCCGGGATGCCGACCGGGGAGGCGACCAACCCCGCGAAGTCTGCTCCGGTGGCCGTGGCCACGACCCCGTCGATGGTGGCGGCGTCGGTGGTGGCGCGGAACGCGAACGCGACGCTGGGGATCACGGCCCCGTGGCGATCCAGGGCGACCGCCTCCAGGGGCACCTTGGTCCCGCTCGAGACCCACTGGATCGGCGTGACGATGGCGCAGTCGGCCAGCTGCGAGAGGTCTGGCGCGCCGGCACACGTACCCGCGACGCAGCGCTCGTCGGTGCCGCAGTCGGCGTCGAGCTGGCAGAGCGTCGGCCAGCAGACCCGTTCGAGGGTGCAGCTCCTGTCGGCGATGCAGTCCGCGTCGCTGTCACACTCCACGCGCCAGCAGACGTGGTCGGGTGTTGACGGCTCGTAGAGCGCCTCGTCCAGGGTGTTGCAGATGCTCCCCGGCTGACAGTTGTACGACTCGTGGCAGATGTCGCCGTCCGCGGCGCAGCCGATGCACTTGGGGTCGATCGGCGGATCCGGCTCCGCGCCGCAGCGGCACCCGACCGCGAAGATGGACAACAGCAGGTAGTGGGCTCGGTGCATCGCGCTCGCTCGTCGAGTGCTCTACCGCGGACGAGGCGTTCGGGCGAGCGTCGTCGCTCGCGTCCCGCTCGACCCCGACATCAGGCGACGCGGGCCACGAGGAGGCCGGCCGCGTTGTCTGCAACCCGTCTTGCGGCGATCGCCTCGGCGAGGAGGAGGGTCGCTCTGCCCCGGCTGGCGGTCCTGATTGCCGCCAGGCCTCCAGACTGGTCAGAATCGGATAGTGGGCCTGCAAGTCTGGCGGTCAAGGTTCGAGACATGCTAGGTCACGGTTTCTGCCCAACGCGGAGAACCCCATGAGAACTCGTCTGCCCCCCTACCTCTTCACCGTGGTCGTCTGCGCGTTCGCGGCGTGGTCCGCGGCGTGTAGCCCGGGCGAGGAAGGCGTCACCGACGCTCAGGCGACCCAGGACGCACAGACCTCGACCACCGACACCGGGGTCGTCGACCGGGGTCGACGATGACGCCGGGGTCGATGACCTCGGTCAGACGGACAGCGGGCCGAGCGACGCCGGCCTCGAGGACGCCTCACCGGGGCGCTTCGCCGTGTTGGGGACGGTGATCGGGCTGGAGGGCGAGGGGCTGTCGCTCACGCTCCGGGTCGGCGGCAGCGACGAGGTGCTCGCGGTGTCCGCCGCGACCTTCGCGTTCCCGAACCTCCTGGACGACGGCACCGCCTACGAGGTCAGCGTGCTCGCGCAGCCGATCGTGCCGATCCAGGCGTGCAGCGTGAGCAACGGGACCGGCACCATCACGGGGGCCGACGCCTCGATCGAGGTCCGCTGCGTCACCGCGAGCGCGCGCTTCCTCGTCTCGAGCGACCAGCAGCAGCTGTTCGTCAGCGCGGCCGAGCCGAGCGGGTTCGCGCGCCCCTGGCGCAGGATCCCATCGCGGACAGCCCTCTGCAGGTCGCGCTCGACGCCCACGCCACCCAGAGCTGGATCTTCCGACAGACCACGGACGGTATCGAGACGCTCACCGTGGCGCCGGACGGGCGCGTCACCTCGACCTCGAACCTCGCGACCCCGGCCGGGCGCTCGCTCGCCGTGCGCACGATGGCGTCGGGGCAGCGCGCCTTCTCCCTCGCCAACCTCAGCGGCTCGGGCGTGGTGTCGACCCTCGACGTCGCCGCCGATGGCGCCCTCACGCTGACCTCGACGACGCCCGCGACCTTCGCCGGCTTCCCCGAGGACATCGTCCTCGACCCCGGCGGGCGCTTGCTGTGGGGGCTCGCGCGCATCCTGGGGCAGCAGGTGGGCGCGGTGTACCCGTTCGTCATCGATCCGAGCGGGGCGCTCCGCCCGTCGTCGCCCGCGAGCATCTCGACCCCGAGCGCAACCGCGATTGCGTACGTCCCTCGAGCAGAGCTCATGTTGCTCGCAGGCGCCGACGGCAACGTCTACCAGTATCGCGTCGACGCGGACGGCCTGCTCACCGCCTTGGCCACCCCCTCCGTCGTGGTCGGCTCGCCCGGCGGCTACGACGTCGTGGCCGAGCCGAGCGGGCGCTTCGCCTATGTCAGCTCGGTGGCCGACAACACGGTGAGCGCCTTCGAGATCTCCATCGACGGGCTCACCGCGATCGGGAGCGTCGACGCTGGCGGTCGGCCCGACAAGCTCGTCGCGGATCCCTCGGGGCGGTCCATCGCGGTGCTGCACGGCGGCTTCCCCGGCGCGGCCATCGCCCACTTCGCCATCGGCGCGAGCGGGGCGCTGACCTTCCTCGGGGTGAGCCCCGCGCCCTCGGTGGGCGGCAACCTCGCGATGGTGCGTGGCGCGCCGCTGGCGCTCGATGCGGAGCACGTCATCGTGCAACAGCGGTTGGCCCCGCTGGAGTATCGGCTGCGGCGGTTCGACATCGACGGCCAAGGTCAGCTGGTGCCGGGCTCGGAGGCCGACGTCGTCAACGGCTTCGGGGATCTGGGCGTCACCAGCGACCCCTCGGGAGAGAACGTCTACGCCACCGCCCACAGGGCGAGCGGTGATGGGCAGGACCTCGTCGAGTTCGACGCGCGCGCGGGCGCGCTCGCGCCCCTGACGCCGAGCGTCGGGCCCTTGAGCCTCGTCGATGGCTGGGTCGTGTTCGGCCCTCGCGGAAACCTCCACCTGGAGAGGTACGCGGCGACGCCGGTCGATGGTCGTCTGCCGCAGACGCTCACCACGTCCCCCGACGCCTACGGCCTGCTCACGCCGCCGGTCTTCGACCCCGCCGGACGCTTCGCCTGGATCCCGGACACGGCGGGGCTCTTCGGCCCGACGCCGAGCATCGACCGGTTGCCGATCGCGGAGATCACGATGAGCGCCCTGAGCTTCGAGGGCGAGATCGTGGTCTCGCGGGACGGTCGCTTCGCGTGGGGCGTGCCCTTCGTCATCGGCGTCGCCGAGCTCACCCCCATGCAGATCGACAGTCAGACCGGAGCGCTGACCGCGCAGACCCCGCTCACGCTCCCCGGGGACGTCCGGGCCGCCGCCGTCCACCCCTCCGGGAGGTTCCTGTTCGTGGCCGGCATCGGTGAGGTCTGGAGCTTCGAGATCGGCGCGGACGGCGCGCTGACGTCGGTCGGGACCGCGATGAGCCCGAACGCGGGGAGCTTCCGTCAGCTGGTCGTCTCGCGGTCGGGGCGCTACTTGTACGCGATGGCCAACGAGAACAACGCCCAGACGAACCAGTTCGCGATCAACAGCGACGGGACCCTCACCCCCCTCGTGCCGTTCTCGATTCCGATGTGGTCGGTCGACGCCGTCGCCTCGGGGACGTGGCGGTGACCAGACTACGAGAGAGGTGAAGGAAGATGCCCGAGTATCGCCGCAACCTGGACATCTACCAGGGATACAACTTCAAGAAGGACCGGCAGACTCCGGTCGGCTTCATCACCAAGCTGCAGATCGGCCTCCAGAGCCTGGCAGTGGATCAGACGGTCAAGGACCCTACGGACCCCACCCAGGATCTGAAGGTGGTCAGCGTGATGAGCGGCGTGCTGTGGGAGACCGGGCCGACCGATGCGGTGTACCTGTCCGGGCAGGTCTCGGTCCCCAACCGTCAGGACGTCGCGATGCTGATGTTCAGCGATCTCACCAGCGTCCAGGTGGTGTTCCAGTTCACCGTCTACGACTACGACCCCGTGGCGAAGAAGTACTTCCGGGCGTTCCACGGCGACGGCACCGACTTGCTGGGGCTGGTGGAGAAGCGGGGCGACGAGCACGACTCTCCATCGCCGACGAACCGTCCTTGGAGGTGCAGTCCCCCGAGAACTACGCCTTCCAGATCGGCATCAAGCCTCAGCCATCGGCCCAGACCCTGCACATCGCCATCGCTGACCAGAGGAATCTCGTCAAGGCGTGGGGGCCCTGAACGTGACGGCCGTGCTCCCCCGCTCGACTCAATCGGAGATCTTGGTCACCACGCCCGCGGCCACCGTCCGTTCGCCCTGACGGAGCACGAACCGTGACTGCGCTTCGAGCGCGACAGGTGTACCGAGCTCGAAGGTCACGGTGCAGTAGTCGCCCGGCACGACCTCCTCCACCCCCACGGGGAGTTGGATCGTGGTCGCCATGGTGGCGGTCCGGATGATGAACTCCGGGGCCTTGCCCGCCGATAGCGGCTCGTTGCCGCCGCCCTCGCCTTGTGTGAGGACGTAGACCTCGCCGTCGAACCTGGTGTGGGTGGCGATGCTGTCGGGTTTGGCGAGCAGCCGCCCGCGGACGAGATCCTCTTTGTCGACGCCGTGTAGACCGCAGCCGACGGTGTCGCCCGCCTGCCCGGCATCGACCGGTTTGCGGGACATCTCGACACCTGTGACGACCGACGTCTTTGTCGGCGTAAGACCGATGATCTCGACCAACATACCCCGCTTGATGGTACCACGCGCGATGCGGCCGGCGGCGTAGCTACGGCGGCTCTCGTCGTAGTAGACGTCATCGACGGCCATGAGGAAGGGCATGTCGACGTCGGTCACCGGCTCGATGATGTTGTTGTCGAGGGCGTCGATGAGTTCGTCGATCGACGCTTGCCACTCCGGATCGCCATCGAGCGTGCGCTGCGCGGCGCCATGCACCACCCCGGCGTTATCGCCGACGAAGCCGTACGTGTTGAGGAGCTCGCGGGCCTCGATCTCCATGAGGTCGATCATCTCGGGCTCGTCGACCGCGTCGCACTTGTTGATGAAGATGACCAGGTCGCTGAGGCCAGCTTGCTGGGCGAGCACAACGTGATCGCGTGTCTCTGGCATGACCCCGTCGGCCGCGGACACCACCAGGATGCCACAGTCCACCGGCGCCGCACCGGTGATCAGGTTCTTGACGCAATCCAGGTGACTGGGACAGTCGACCAGGGTGTAGCGCCGCCGGCCGCTCTCGTACTCCACCTGCGTCGCCGAGACGATCACCGTATTGGTCTCGTCGCGTACGGATGCGCCCCTGTCGATGTCGTCGAACGAGACCGGCTTCGCGAGCTTCCTCGCCGACTGTACCTTCATGATCGCCGCGGTGAGGGTCGACTTGCCATGATCGGTCTGGCCGAGCACTGCGACCCGCACTTGGGGCTTGTCTTGCCTGGACTTGTCTTCGGTCATCGGTGCCAAGGACCTTCGCACAACCTCCACCCGGGACAAAGCCGCGGTCCCCGGCCGACGATCGCGTCCAGTTGGCAGACAACGGCGGGCCTGAGCGCCACGAGACGAGGGGATGGGGCGGACGTCGAAGAGCCCAAACTCGGAAATGCCGACCGGGGGGCGACACGCACCGCCGGCTTCGTCTATCGTCCGGCGCCATGAGATGGCGAAGCATATCCGCGCTCCTGGTGGGCCTCGCGCTCGGGGCCAGCGCCTGCAAGCACACCGGCGATCTGCGCACCCGGGACGACGGCTACCTTGCGCTGGACAACGACGGCGTGCCCCGGGGCGGCGTGGAGTACCGGTGCCCCTCCAACAACGGAGAAGGGCAGATCCGCCTCACCCACGCCAACGGGAAGAAGCGCCTGGAGGGGGAGTGCAAGGGCGGGGTGATGGTGGGGCGCTGGAAGGGCTTCTACGAGAACGGCGCGACCGCCTGGAAGGCCGCCTTCGAGCATGGCCGCCTCGCGGGGCGCTTCGAGTCGTCCTACGCCAACGACAAGCGCCGCGCCGAGGTCGACTTCGCCGACGGCGTGCCCTCCGGCACCCTGCGGGCGTGGTGGATCAACGGCGAGCTCCGAGCCAAGGGCGTCGTCCGGGGCGGCAAGCGCGTGGGGTGCTGGGAGACCTGGCACGACAACGGGCAGAAGGCCACCAAGGGCGCCTACGCGGACGGCAAGCCGGTGCTGACCTGGCTTCGGTGGACCCGCTCCGGTGAGAAGAGCAAGGAGAAGCTGGGGGGCGAGGCCCCCGACGGCAAATGCCTCATCACCCTGTGACTCGACCGGTTCACCCGCAGGCGCTCCAGAAGCGCGCTCAGGTGTCGATGGCGTCCTTCGACCCCGCGCGCGCGCGCAGCTCGAACTTCTGCACCTTGCCGGTGGAGGTGCGGGGGAGCGGCCCGAAGACGAAGTTGCGCGACCTTGAAGCCGGGCAGGTGCTCGCGGCAGAACGCGACGAGCGCCTCGGGAGTGATCTGAGCGTCGGGGCGGAGCTCGACGAAGGCGCACGGCGTCTCGCCCCACTTCTCGTCGGGCTGGGCGACCACCGCCACCGCGGACACCGCGGGGTGGCTGAAGAGCATCGTTCACCTCGAGGCTCGAGATGTTCTCGCCCCCGGAGATGATGATGTCCTTGCTGCGGTCCTTGATCTTCACGTAGCCGTCGGGCATCCGCACCCCGAGGTCACCGGTGTGGAACCAGCCGCCCGCGAACGCCGCGCGCGTCGCGTGGGGGTTCTTGAGGTAGCCCTTCATGGTGATGTTCCCGCGGAACATGATCTCGCCCACCGTCTCGCCGTCGCTCGGCACCGGCTGCAGGGTGTCGGGGTCGAGCACGGTGATCGCCTCCTGCAGGTGATAGCGGACGCCCTGGCGCGCGTTCAGTCGCGCGCGCTCGGCGAGCGGCACATCGCGCCAGCCCGCGTGCTTCTCGCACACCGAGGCCGGGACCGTAGGTCTCGGTGAGGCCGTAGACGTGGGTCAGGTCGAAGCCGAGCTCCTCCATCGCCGCGATCATCGAGGCGGGCGGCGCTGCCCCCGCCACCATCGCCGAGACCTTGTGCAAGATGCCCTGCCCGTGGGTCTTCGCGGCGTCGAGGAGCATCGAGTGCACGATCGGGGCGCCGCAGTAGTGGGTGACCCGGTGAGTGCGGATCGCGTCGAAGATCGCGACGGGGTCGACCTTGCGCAGGCAGACGTTGGTGCCCGCGGGCGGCCACCGTCCACGCGAAGCACCAGCCGTTGCAGTGGAACATCGGGAGCGTCCACAGGTAGACCATGTGCTTGGGGAGGTCCCAGTCGAGGATGTTCGACGTCGCGTTCAGGCACGCGCCGCGGTGGTGGTAGACGACGCCCTTCGGGTCTCCGGTGGTCCCCGAGGTGTAGTTGAGGCAGATCGCGTCCCACTCGTCAGGGGGCCCCTCGTAGACGAAAGCCGGGTTGCCTTCTGCGAGCAGCGCCTCGTACTCCTGCCAGCCCGGCGCGGGGAGCCCGAGCTCCGGCGTGTCCACGTCGATCACCAGGATCTCGCGCCCGAGCTTCTGCAGGGCGGCCTGCGCGGTCGGCGCGAGCTCTCGGTCGACGAGCAGGGCCTTCGCCTCCCCGGGGTGCTCGGTGGAAAGCACAACGGCGTCGGGCCGGCGGGTGTTGGCGCGTTCAGCATCAATTTCGTCACGGCACCCTGAAGCAAACGGCGCAGGGCCGCCATCAGCGCAGATGCGGTCGCCCTTTACGCCCTGGCGCCAACAGCGCGCTCGCCAGCCGACGACAGCGCGCGTCGGTCTCGCGCCAGGACTGGGTGAGCGCGCCCTCGATGATCGCGGGCCGATCCGGGTGCACCGCCGCGGCCCGGGCGAGGAACGTCATCGGGGTGAGCGGGACGTGGTTGGCGGGGTTCCTGTCCAGGCCGGTGTCGTAGATCGAGGTCATCCCCCGCATTTCACGGCGGTCCGTGGCGGGAGTCCAGCCCTCCGGGACACGATGAAGGACGGGGGGGCCATGGAGGTGATGTGCGATGAGATGGGAGCGGGAGAATGCATGTGCGCCTCACCCAGGGGCTCGGCGATCGGGTCGAGCTCGCGGCCGAGGTCGACGTGCGTGGCGATCAGCTCGGCGTCCGGGACCCTCGATTGCTGGCTCGGTGCGCCGAGCGCGGCGGCCCTTGCGTCGACCACTTCAGACATGTGGTCGTCACCGCGGGTGCCTCGCTCTCCGTCCGCCTCGTCTCGACCGTGTGGTTCTCGTTGTTCGCGGGGCACACCGTCTTTCGGCGCCTCGATCAGTTCGACGAGGATCACGCGCTCCTGCCCGGCGGCCGGCTGAGCCCCGACGAGGGCTGGGCCGCCCGCGCGCGCCTCGTGTGGCGGGTACCCATGCCCGGCAAGTCCGAGGCGGCCGACCGCTGAGCGCCTTGTCACTGTCCTCGATGCAGGACGTCTTGCCTGCGCACCGCGTGCAAGCGGCCGGGCCGCCGCTGGTCACCGTGGGCCGCCCACGCTAGGCTCGCCGCTGATGCCCATCGAGTTGACGATCTTCGCGACGATGTCGGTGGTCGCGGTGCTGCTCCTCCTGGCCGGGCCCAGCCTGAAGCGTCGCCGCCTCGCGCAGAGCGTCGGCGACATGGAGACGTTGGGCCTGTTCACGCCCGAGGAACCGCTGGACCACGAGCTGCGCGGCGTCGCCGAGGCGCTGATCATGGACGCCGCGCTTCGGTCGCTCGGGGGCGTAGTCTGGGTGACCGAGATCTGGGCCGACGTGTCGCGGCCCCCCACCCGCTTCGTGGCAAGGGCCGTGATCGAGGGCGTCGAGCGCGCGCCGATGGGCACCCGCACCGTGATCGCCGTGCACGCACCGCAAGGCCGAGGTGCCAACAGCGGGCGCGGCCTCCGGCTGCGGCCGCCATGGTTGGCGCACGTCGAGCCGGGCGACGTGCGCGGGGTGATGGCCTTGCGCCGATGGATCGCGTCGGTGGAGTCGGCACGCGGCTGACCGGGCGTCGCTCGAGGCGGTGCTCGAGCGAATGCCGCAAGTCGACCTGCGGACCGTCGTCGATCTCAGCGGCGCCAGTCGTCGGGCGACGACGTGGGCGGGGGCGACGCTGGCGCGAAGCGGAGCGCGCTGATGTTGAGGTCCTCCCATTCTTCGATGGGGATCGGCCGGTCGGGCTGGAGCCCGTCGACCAGGGCCCATCCGTCGGCGCTCGAGATCAAGGCCACCGGGTGGACGGCCCTCGGCGCTCTGCTCCGGCTCCTGATCTTCACCTGCCTCCCGTCCCGGATCGCTTGGGCCAGGGGCGCGATCCGCGGATCGACGGGCGCTTGGGTCGCCGGCTCCGTGCGGAACCGGGCCTGGGCCAATAGCGCCGCCTCGCGGACACCATCGGGCAAGGACTCGAGCAGCTTGGTGCGGGCGGCCCGACCGGCGCGGCCCAAGCCAAGGGCGTCGACCAGCGGCGACTGGGAGCCCAGGATCACGCCGAGGGCCTCCGCCTCCGGGCGGGACAGCCCGGTGAGGCGGCTGCGGTAGTTGAAGCCGAGCTCGATGCCGCCGTGGGGCCCCCGGTGCACGACCACCGGGAGGCCGGCTTCGGCCAGAGCGTCGACGTCCCGGAGCACGGTGCGCCGCGTGACCTCGAGCTCGGCCGACAGCTGAGCGGCGGTCATGCGCCCACGGTTCTGGAGGAGCAACAGGAGCTGGAGCAGCCGAGAAGCGCGCATCGGAGGCCTCTTCTTATATATGACATAAGATGTCACCTATGGTTCTGTAGACCAGCGTCGATGCCCAAGACTTCAAAGACCCCAAAGAAGCCCGCTGCCGCCAAGGCGAACGAGCCAGCCGCGGCTCCATCCCACAGCGTGACCTACGGCGCTGGGACCCCGGAGGACCCTTGGCTCCTCCGCACGCCGTCGCAGACCTCGGAGTACCAAGCGTGGCGAGACGAGAGCGCCTCGCCGCCGGCCCTGGTGGTGCAGGTCGGCTCCAACTCGCTCAGCTATCAACTCCGCTGCATCGACGACCTCGCGGCGATGCTCGAGAAGAACGGTGACTGGGTGCCGCTCGGCAACGCCGACGAAGGCAAGCCGACCCCCGAGGGCAGCGTGGAGGACTGGGCTCGCTCGCCGAGCAACCCCGTCGGCGGCTACTACGGCCTGCGCAAGGGCTACCGTGGCCGCTTCGCCAACTACGTGCCGCCGGTGCTCGAGCTGCTCGGGCTCATCGACCTGGAGCACGGCCCGCGCAACAACCGAGCCAAGATCCGCTGATCCGCGACCGGGAGGATTCATGAACCACCTGAAGTTCGGCGTGGCGCTCTAGCTCCTGGCCAGCGCCGCCGCCTGCACCACCGTCCGCCAGCTCCGTTCTCCTCCACCCTCGACCCCGATGGAAAGGCGGTCCGCACTCGCTCCGCCGACGCGCTCGACAGGCCCCGCTCGACGCTGATCCCGCGGCTCACTCGGGGAGAGGGATGAACTCCTCCTCGTCGCCGGGGACCTTGGGGAAGCTCTCGGTCGCCCCATAGCCCATCGCCCACTCCGTCTTGGCGCGCTCGAGCCGCTCGGAGGACGAGGACACGAAGTTCCACCAGATGTGGCGTTCACCGACCGGCTCGCCGCCGAGCAGCATGAGCTCGGTGTCCTCGGTCGCCTCGAGGGAGGGCCGGGCGCCAGGCGCGAAGACCACCATCTGCCCGCGGCCGAAGGTGGACCCGCAGCAACGAAAGCTGCCCTTCGTGACGAACGCGGCGCGCTCGCTGTAGCCGTCGAGGAGCTCGAGCGCGGCGCCCGCAGGCAAGCGAGCATGCACGTAGAACATGATCGGCAAGGTCTGGACCGGTGACTCGACGCCGTAGGCCTTGCCGATGAGCACCCGAAGGTCGACGTCCCTCACCCGCGTCTCGGGGATCTCGGTCGCGGGGTAGTGCCGGAACGCGGGCGCGACCTCCTCTGCCTCGGTCGGCAGCGCGACCCACAGCTGGATGCCGTGCACGGGCATGGGCCGCCCGCGCAGGTGGGTTGGGGTCCGCTCGGAGTGCACGATGCCCCGGCCGGCCGTCATCCAGTTGATCGCGCCCGGCCGGATCGACAGGTCGTTGCCGAGGGAGTCCATGTGCCGGATCTCGCCCTCGAAGAGGTAGGTGACGGTCGCGATGCCGATGTGCGGGTGCGGTCGCACGTCCATGCCCCTGCCGACCTCGAGGGTGGCCGGGCCCATCTCGTCGAAGAAGATGTAGGGGCCGACCATGCGCCGGCGCGCCGACGGCAGCAGCCGTCGGACCGAGAAGGCGCCGATGTCCCGCTCCCTGCCCTCGACCACGTGCTCGATCAGCTCGTCGGCGTGGTCGTCACATATGGGTTCGTGGCAGTCGTGCCGGCTCATGCCGGCACTGTAGTCGGTCGTCTCGACGCGGCACCAGGGTATTCAGGGCCTGATTCTCGGCGATCCCTGAAGACCGAGACCCGGCCTCACGCGTATACGTGCTCCAATGCGACGCCTCGCTCTGCTCCTCCCCCTCCTCGCCCTCGCCTGTGGGGGCAGCCGCGACCGACCCGTCGGCACCCCCACGATGACCACGGACGCCGGGGTCGCGGACACCGGCACCAGCTCCACCGCGCCCGACGCGGGCTTCGTGGACGCGGGGCCGGTCGACGCGGGCCCCACCGACCCCGCGGAGGAGCCCTCGGACCTCGGCAGCTTCTGCCCCGGTGGCTGCAACCTCGCGACGTGCGTGCTCGAGGACGAGGACTGCGAGGGCGGGGTCTGCATCTGGCACGGGGCGCTCGGCGCGAGCTACTGCAGCCGGCCTTGCGTCACGACCTGCCGCCCGGGCTACAGCTGCGTGGTCACCGACGACGGCGAGGGCCCCGTCTGCCTCAGCGACACCCCGGTGTGCGGCAACGGCAACATCGAGTACTCGGAGGCCTGCGACGACGGCAACACCGAGGCCGGAGACTTCTGCGCCGCGGACTGCTCGATGCAGACGGTGCCGCCCTCGGGCGGCACGATGAGCCAGTCCTTCCATGGCAACCCGCCGCAGACCGTCACCGGCACCGATCCGGTGGTCTTCGCCCGGCGCATCGCCGGCCGCCTCTACTTCGGCGCGAGCATCTCGGAGATGACCTACGGCATGCCCCTGCCCGACGACGCGGGCCCCGCGCCCTACACGGCCCTCGTCGAGGCCGGCCTCATCGAGGCGGTCAACGGCAACCTCTGTACCTACCAGGGCTCGACCCTCGCCCAGATCACTCGCCTCGACTTCGGGGCCAAGGAGATCGAGGGCGCGGCGAGCCTGCGCATGGTCTGCATGGGTGGGAACTGCGAGTTCGGCTGCAACCCGGAGTTCGAGCATGCCATGCAGTTCGACTTGCGCTGGGTGGACGAGTAGGCGCCGACCCGGGTAGGAGGGCGTGATGGGCAGGTACGTGGCGCTGATGCGGGGGATCAACGTGGGGGGCAAGAACAAGCTCCCGATGAAGGACCTCGTGGCGATCTTCGAGGCCGCAGGGTGCGCCGAGGTGAAGACGTACATCCAGAGCGGGAACGTGGTCTTCTCGGCCCCCGCGAAGGTGGCGAAGGGCCTCGCCGAGGCGGTGCCCGAGGCGATCTCGGCGCAGTTTGGCTTGCGGGTGCCGGTGGTCCTGCGGAGCGCGGCGGACTACCTCGCCGCGGTGGAGGCGAACCCGTTCCTGGCCGAGGGCGTGCCGGCGGGGCGCTCTACCTGGCCTTCCTCAGCGCGAAGCCGACGGCGGCCCGGGTGGCCAAGCTGGACCCGGCGCGCTCACCGCCGGACGCGTTCCGCGTGGTGGGGATGCAAGTCTACATGCACTGCCCCGACGGGGTGGCGAACACGAAGCTCACGAACGCGCTTCGACTCGACCTTGGGGGTGGTGAGCACGGCGCGCAACTGGCGCACCGTGCTCACCCTGGCCGGCATGCTCGAGGCGTAGCCCGCGCTCAGTTGCCTACCTGGAGGTCCGGATCTACCGGCTCCGTCGGCTCACCCGAGCCCCACCCATCACATGCCTGGATGTTCTGCCAGGCGTCGTTGGGGGTGTCGACGCGGGTCTGCGCGTAGTTCTCGGCCGCGACCGGCTGGGTGTTGCTGGGGCCGATCGCAGCGAAGGGCTGGCGGGCGTGGGCGAACTCCACCCGGAAGCGCACCCAGCACGAGCCCACCTCGAGCTGGGCCGGCGCGCTGTCGCGGGCCGCGCCCAGGAGCTCGAAGGTGGTCTTTCTACCCGCGCGAACGCGGTCTTCTCGGGCACGTAGACGAAGCGCGCGCCCGCCGCGCGCCGCAAGACGGCCTGCCAGACCTCCTCCACCGCCTGCATGTTGGTCTGCGCGCCGGGCGGCGTGTTCCACTCGCCGTTCACGCTGTAGAAGAAGTCGGGCTGCGACCCCGTCGCGCTGTAGGCCACCGGGAGCACCGCGGCCTGGAAGCGGGCGTCCCGCGGGTGGACCATGAAGAACGGCGTGGGGTTGGCGGCGGTCGGGACGAGGTCCTCGGGGGTCCGTCGGGGGTTGAGGGTGTCGTCCTGCACGAGGTGATCGGTGAGCTCCCGGACCTGGGTGGTCCGCTCGGGCCCGAACACGCCGAGGTTCAGGTCCCAGCACCCCTGGATCCCGCGCAGCTTGAGGAAGTCGTTCCCGGTGAGCTGCTGGGCGTACTGGTTCACGAAGTCCACCACCGGGGCGAAGCAGCCCCAGCCCTCGCCGAGGCGCGCGTCGAGGCCCAGGCGCTTGGTGGACATCGAGCCGAGGGCGCGGTGGTACTCGCTCAGGATGGTGGCGCGCATCACCTCGGAGACCTCGGCGGTGGAGATCACCGGGAGGGTCGGATCGACCTGCGAGGCCACCTCCGGGAAGCCGAGCAGCTCGAACACCGGCTGGGCGTTCGCCGGCGCCACCTGGAACGGATCGACCACCAGGCGGTCCTCCCAGCGCAGGTCCAGGGGGAAGGTGGTGAAGTCCGACTCGCGGGCGTACTCCTTGAACATCGAGTACTCCGACACGAAGGGCGCGTAGATGAACACCACGGTGCTCGGCGGGTCGTTGTCCACCGTGACGTCGGCCACCGCGATGAGCTGCAGGCGCCCGAAGAAGCCGGGGACGCTCCGGTCGGGGACCAGCGCCGGCGGGGCGACCAACAAGACGTTGTCGACGCGCACCGACACCGCGTTCGCGCCATCGGGCTGCGACTCGGTGGTGGTGCGGATGGCCGCCATCAGCTGGTCGTTGGTGATCGAGTCGAACACCCCGGACCGCCACAGGTAGTCGAGCTCGAACCCGTAGGTGTTCTTCTCGATCGCCTGGGCCACGTCCGCCGGGTTCGCGCCCAGAGTCGGGTCGGGCACCGGCGAGGTGGCGGTCATGCCGGGCAGCCCGCTCGCGATGACCGGGAACACGGACTGGTTCGAGCCGATCGCCGCGAGGTGATCGTGGCGGTCGCGGGTGGTGAAGTACCCAGCGACAACGGCAGGTTGCCCTGCGGCTCGGGCCGGCGGAACCGGAAGTAGTCGAACGGCTCCTGGCGCTCGGCGCTCAGGGTGCCGTTCAGCATGCGCTCGAGCATCTGCACCACGTGGTCGTTCACTCCTTCCTCGAACAGCTGCACCGCGGGGGTCGCGAACTCACGCAGCTGGGTGTCGTACTGGCTCAGGAAGGAGTTGAAGATGGCCGGGACCCCGCTGTAGCCGACGAAGATCTGCTTGGTCTCGGGGCCGGTGATGCTGACGTCCTCGGCCCGGTAGCCCTCGCCGTCGAGCTTGAAGACCACCCGCATGGTGTTGGTGTAGCCGGTCTGGGGGCTCCGCCAGTCGCCCGTGACGGTCACGTGGATGGGGATGGGGAGGACGCAGGTGACGAAGGGCAGCAGGTAGTCGATCTCGATGCGGACCGGGACCCGGAGGTCATAGGAGACGTCCATGGTGACGGTGTCCGCGGTCATCGACGGTGATCGCGCCCTGGAACGCCGCGATCGAGACGTCGAGCTTCGGCTTGTCGATGGAGAGCTTGCCCGAGGTGCTCGCGCAGCTGCCGCGCGAGAACGTGTAGTTCAACGCGATCCGGGTCAGCGGGTTGCTCGCCTGGGTCCGGGCCAGGTACTGGCTCAAGAACGGGTTCCCGAAGACGGTGGGGTCGTTCCACTCCTGGATGGTCTGCTTCATCTGGAACGCGCTCGGCGTCGCGTCGGCCTGGAGCTGCTCGAAGATCGCGGCGAGATCCGGGATCCCGTGGCCGGTCTCGCGGTCGAAGCCCACGCTCCCCACGTCGGTGGTCTTGGTGAAGAGCAGGTTGCGGACGTAGCCGGCGATCTCGGGCCGGCTGAGGCCGGCGACCTGCGGGTAGCGGCCGGGGTTGGCGCGCAGCTCGGACAGGATCCGCGCCGCCAGGCCCGCGGCGTGCGGCGTAGCGAAGGAGGTGCCGTCCAGCGGGTCGTAGATCAGGTTGCCGAACGCGTCGCGCACGAGGACGCCGGCCGCGTCCACCCGAGGCACCGGGATCCCGGTGCCGGGCAGCGCGATGTCCACGCCGCGGTTGGAGTAGGTCGCGGGCTGGTAGCTGTCCACCTGGCCCGTCGCCAGCACCACCCCGGTGGCGCCCACGCAGATCGAGTTCGGGAAGTTGTAGCGGGCCGGGTACAGGCAGTCGTTGGCGGACTCGTTGCCGGCGGCGAAGAACATCAGCACGCCGCGGTTGGAGAGGCGGCCGATGACGTCGCGCAGGGGCGTGAAGCCGAAGGGGAGCCCGGCGCTCATGGACAGCACGTCGGGGGCGGTGAAGGGCGAGTCGAGCCCCTCGAAGAGGATGAGCACGTCGGAGAGCAGCATCGAGGCGGTCGCAAGGCTGGTTGCGGAGCCCAGATCGGGGATGCCGACCCCGTACTGGTGCCGGGTGGCGGCGGGGGCGATGCCCTCGGAGTACTGCCCGTTGTGCTGGCCGAAGAGCACGGAGGCCACCTGGGTCCCGTGGCCCGGCCCGAGGGCGCTGGTGGCGGGGCCGATGTCGTAGCCGCGCACCCGAGGTGGCAGCTCGCCCGTCGGCTCGGCCGCGATGGGGGGCGCGTCGATGATCGCCACCGTGGTGTTGGCGCCCATGCTCGTCATCAGGTCGTTGGCGCGGGGTGAGGTCTGCAGCGTGCCGAGTGGCCACGCCACCGCGGAGGGCCCGAGGTAGTGCTCGGGGGCGAGGGGGTCAGCGGTGCGGCAGGACTGGGTGACCTGACACGGCGGCACCGGCGCGGTGCTCACCGCGGTGGCGGGCGCGGCGGAGAGCTCCACCGGATAGTTGAAGGTGGTCTCGAGGGACGTGCCGAGCATGGCCTGGGCGAGGGCCTGCACCTGCAGCATGAGCCCGCCCGCGTCCTTCTTCTGCTCGATCAACAGGACGTGCGGCAGGATCTGGTCGGCCCGCCCGCCCGCGTTGGTCACGAGGGTCTTCACCGCGGAGACGAAGCTGTCGCGGAGCTTCTGGCCGTCGGGCTCGGCGGCCAGGTACTGGTTCAGGAACGCGGGGTGGGGGTGAAGGGCGTGATGGGCGCGGTGGCGACCGGCGCCGGCGTAGCCGCGGAGAGCTGGCCAGCGTTCAGCGAGGCCAACAGGGCTGCGCCCACGGCGAGGCCGCGGGCGGAAGGCAAGGGTGGGTGACTCCGCCCCGTGGGCGGTCGGTGGGTTCTCGACATGCTGCTGCTCCCTCCTCCCAAGTGAGGACGTCAGTGACCGGAGTCGGTCGGTTGGAGGCCCATACGCGGGCGGGCGCGGGGATCTAACGGTCGAGTCGTTCGACCGAGGAAGGGGCGCGCCCGGGAGAGCCTCAGCAGCTGCTCAGCTCGGTCTCGACCAGCTCGGGGCCGCTCATCGAGAGGCACCGGGGCGTCGCCTCTCGGTCGAGGGCGATCATGTGGTTCCGGGGCACCGCCTTCCAGTCGTGGTTCTCGGTGAGGCGCTCCGAGGCCACGATGAACGCGGGAGGTCTCGCGCTGGCGGCGGCGGGCGGTGGCGCCGGCGGCGGGGGCGTAGAGCTCGTGGCCCAGGTAGTAGAGGGTCTCCGGCGGGCGATCGGGGGCGTCGGTGTAGCGGCACACCACCGCGCGATCGCCGTCCGCCACCGCGAGGTTCAGGTTGGAGGGGGTGCCGTCGCCGTAGGTCCTGACCAGGTCGAGCACCCGGCGCACCGCGCGGTGGAGGCAGCGTGGCAAGGCGTCCTGCGGATCACGGTCCTGCATCAGCTCGTCCACCAGCACCGCGAAGAGGTGCTCGGTGTCGGTGCTGCCCTGGATCAGGTTGAAGGCCTCGTCCGAGAGGCTGGCCAGGAGGCGCCGCCGGATCTTGCCGAAGTCCCCCACGTGCCCGTTGTGCATGAAGAGGATGCGCTGCCACTGGAACGGGTGGCAGTTGGTCTGGCTCACCACCATCCCCGGGGTGGCGGCGCGGACGTGGGCGAGGATGCACGGGCTCGCCACCACCTTGGCGAGGCTCTTCAGGTTGCGGTTGCTCCACGCGGGGGACACCGATCGGAACACCGCCGGCTCCTGGGTGAACTCCGGGGCGTACCAGCCCACCCCGAAGCCGTCGCCGTTGAGCGGCTCGGCGCGCTCCGCCGCCTCGTAGCTCTGACGGATGAGGGAGTGGGAGGGATCGAGGAGCAGGGTCGACAGGCGCAGGGGCGGGCCGAGGTAGACGGTGAAGCGGCACATGGCGTCCTCAGAACGTGTAGCCGATGACGGTGGCGATGGTCTTGTCGTCGCCGTCGGTGTCGACCAGCGAGGCGAGCACCGAGAGCGAGAGGTGATCGTCCCAGTTGGGCGGGAAGAGGTAGATCCACACGTCGATGCCGAACAGGAAGGGGTTGCGGAAGGTGAACCCGATGTCGGCGTCGAAGTCGCGATCGCGCACCGAGTAGTCGAGCTTCGAGGTGAGGCCCGGGGTGAGCCACGCGTAGGGGCAGATCGAGACGTAGTCGGAGATCGAGAACTCCGCCATCGCCCCCAGCCCGCCGGTGACGGTGAGGAAGCGCAGGCTGGCCTCCCCATCCGGTGCTCCCCGAGACGTTGTAGTAGAGGGTGCGGATGTTGACGAAGGCGGTGATCGCGCTGGGGCGCTCCCCCTCGCTCACCTCACTCTTGTACAGCATCTGGTAGGCGCGCAGCTGGCCGCCGAGCCAGTAGCCCCGGGTGTCCACGTGGACCCCGCCGAGGGCCAGCCGGCCCACGTCCCCCCCCACTCGCGCGTAGCCCGCGCTGCCGCCCGCCTGCACGCCGAAGCCGAAGTCCCACTCGAGCTGCGCGATGTACTGGACCCCGAGGCCGTTGAGCTTCAGGTCGGTGGCCGAGGTGGTGCGCCGATCGCTCGCGTAGACCACCGCGGGGGTGTGCAGGAGGCGGTCGCGGTCGATGCGGACCTCGGTGAGGGGCGGGCTGTAGGTGGCGGCGGCGAGCCGGGGGGCCAGCGCGGCGACGATGAGGAGGGGACCGGTCACGCGCCAGCGGGGCATGCGCGGATGTTGACCCGGTCTGCTCTCAGAGGAAAGGGGCTGAGTCTCAGGGGACGATCTCGGCCCGCACCGCGGTGAACTCCAGCGCGATGGAGTAGGCATCGGCCATCTGTGGGGCCCATGCGCAGGACCCGGGGTTGGCTGGGTCCACCGGCGGTACAGGGTTGGCGCAGGTCGTACTGCAGGTGCTGCCGCCGTCACAGCAGCGATCCACGAAGCCGTCGCCATCGGTGTCGAGGACGCACTCCAAGCCGTCGAAGTCGACGTCGACATCGGGTCGCCCGCCAAATACGTGCCGACGTAGTCGAGCATCGAGCTGCCCTCGGGCCAGGCGATGGGGCACGCGGGGGATTGGGTCCGGCAGAACGGGTTCTCGGTTTGGGCCAGCGTATTGATGGGAATCGCGCCTCCGATCAGGCCCTCCAAGAGCTCGGTGAGGTCCGAGGTCACCCGGGCGGAGACGAGGGTGCGCTCGATCCGGATCTCCGGATGGGGAGGCGTGCCCAGCGCGAGGGTGACCTGCATGGGGATGGGTGCCAGGGTCCGGAGGCGCGCGCGCTCGAGACGGCTGGGGGCGCGGCTCCTGGCCTGGGGCGGGTCACCGGCCAGCGACTGGGGGACCAACTTGAACTGACAGCACTCGGTGAAGCCGGGCGGCACCCTGAAGTTGTTGGCGGGGAAGAAGGGATCGTCGGCGTCCCGGAAGGCGTAGTGCTTCAGGGTGAGGCTGGCGTCGTCGCCGCGGAAGGGCATGTCCAGGCCGGCCAGCTCGAAGCCTAGCAGCAGCTCGCCGCCCAGGAGCGACTGACGGAGCATGTCGTCGAGCAAGGGACCCAGCGGCGCGAGCGCGTTGTCGAGGCAGCCGGTGGCGGTACACTGGCCATCGATGTCGAAGCCGCGATTCGCCTCCGCGATGGCGATGGAGTCGATGACGAAGGCCAGGCCATCCGCCGGCGGGTCGTCCCAGCCGTCGAGGTAGTCATTGCACGGGTGGCCCCCGCGGGGACGCACGCGCCAGTCCTGTTGCACTCCCCCAGGTCGTCCTGGCACGAGGCCACCAACGGGTCACAGTAGGTGCAGACGGTGCCGCACGCGCTGGCGAGGCACTGGTTGTCGCGGATCCCGAGCTCCACCACCGCGAAGCGCCGCTGGGTGACGCCGACGTCGGTGCTCACCAGCCACCCCTGTGCGACGTCCCAGGTGCTGGCCAGCGCCGCGGCCCGATCGCCGTCCACCGTGGCGAGGGCCATCGAGCTGGGGTCGTCGAACTGCGCGCTCAGGTGGAAGACCTCGAGCGCGGTGGGGAGCGCTACGGCGCTCTGCACCTCGTAGGTCAGCGACACCACCCCATCGACCGAGAGGTCGCGGATGGTCTGGATGCTCACCGGGCTCGCGGTGGTGAACTGCGCGGGATCGAAGCGGACCCCGAACAGGCCGTCGGCGCTCAGGAGCTCGGCGCCGTCGGTCGGCATCTCGAGGGTGGTGCGCTCGGGCACCTCCTCGACGAGGCTGCACGCCGCCAGGCTGGCGGCGAGGCTGAAGGTGATGATGATGGGGCAGGTCAAGGTCGAACGCACGGGCTGTTCCCTCCTCATGGGCTGCCTATGGGTCACCGGGATGCAGGTCGACCTTCAGACAATCTGGCTTGCCGTTGGATCGCCTCCGCCGCTCGCGCCAGATCGCCCGCGCGGCGCTCCGACATGATCGGCGCGACGAGGGCGGCGGCGCGGGCGGGGTCGTCGTGCAGGAGGGTTGCGAGACCTCGACCCGCCGCTCCGCCAGGGCCCGGGACCAGCCGCCGCTCGGGGCCTGCTCGAGGACCTCGGCCGCGGCCGCCGCGTCGCCCCGCTGCAGGAGCAGCGCAGCCCACAGCGCGGCGCGCTCCGGGGCGAGGGGCCCGGCGGGGTGGTCCCGGTGGGCGGCGGCGAGCTGGGAAACCGCCAGTCTGCGCGGCCGAGGTCGCGGTAGAGGATGGCGAGCTGGAACCGCGCCTCCTCCTCGAACGGGCCCCGGCCCGGGTGCTGGAGGATGCGCAGGTAGGCCTCGGTCGCGGCGGCCCGGCGGAACGCCCGCCGGTGCGCGTCGGCCAGCACCAGCAGGGCCTGCAGCTCGACATCCCCGTGCGGGCGGGCGTCGATGACCCCCTGGGCCAGCGCCGCCGCCTTGTCCGCGTCGCGGGTCAGGAGGTCGCGCGCGGTCCGCAGGTCAGCCTGCGCGGTGCTCGCCGCGCGGGGGCGGGGCGTGCCGCGGCGCACCGGCGGCGCTCGGGCAGCGTCCACCAGTTTGCCTCGGGCGGCGTCCCCACCGGCGCCGCGGCGAGGGGCGGCGGGACCGGCCGGCCCACCCGGAGCCGTCGCCCCGCCACCACCCGGCGCGGGGGCCCGCGGCCGTCGGTGTCCACCCAGACCTCGCCCTCCGTGACCTCCACGAACGTGGCGTCGTCGTCGGCCCGCACCGTGAAGGCCGGCGCAGGGCAACCTGCGCCGAGGCAGGTCATCGCGCCCAGCGCCTGGATCTTCGCCTGCCGGGTCAGCACCACCACCGACTGCTCGGCCCGGAGCACCGGCACCGAGATCTGCAGGTCGCCTTGCCACATCCGGAGGGCGGTGCGGGGCCCGATCTCGTCCACCTCGGCTCGGCTCCCCGGGCCTACCGCCACCTGGGCGGGGCCCACCGCGCGGGCCGGCCCAGCGGCGAGGTGGGCGGGGCGCTCCGCCGCGAGCGGCGCGGTGATCGGGGCCGGGGCGCCGGGCCCGAGGAGGGCGGGGAGCCGGATCGCGAGCACCACCGCGGCCACCGCCATCGCGGCCGCCGCGTAGGGCCAGGTGATGAGCGGGGTGGGGCGGGTGAGTGCCGCCGCCACCCGGACGCGCGCGCCGGGGGGCACCTCGACGTAGTGCTGGGCCAGGATCCGCTCCGCGGCCTCGAGCTGGGGGTCGTTGGCGTCCATCACGCGTTCCTCCGTTCGTCGCGATCCAGGGCCGCGTTCAGCTCCCGGCGTGCGTGGTGCAGGCGAGTCCACACCGTGGCCACCGGGATCTCGAGGAGCTCCGCGATCTCCTCGCCCGAGCGCCCCTCCACCACGTGCAGCACGTAGACCACGCGCTTCTTCGCGCCGACCCGCATCAGGCAGCGCCAAACCCGGTTCAGCTCCTGCCGTGCGGCCAGGTCGCGCTCGGGACAGGCGGCGACGGCGACGTCCCCCTCCAGGGCCGACTCCAGCGCGGCCACCAGCCGCCGCCGTCGCCGCCACGAGCGCAGGTTGTTGAGCACCACCCGGGTGGCGATGCCGTAGAGCCAGGTGGTGGGGCGCCCCTCGCCCCGGTAGCGGGGCAGGGCGCGGTGGGCGGCCATGAACACCTGCTGGGTGATGTCCTCGACGTCGGCCTGGCCGGCCCCGGGGCCGAGCAGGTGCGCGACCATGCGGTACACGTCGTCGAAGTGCCGCCGGAACAAGGCGTGGATCGACGGGGCGTCGTCCGTGGGCTCCGCCGCCCGATCCATGGCCTGTACCCCCTCCACGCGCACCCTCGGGAGGCAACCCTCCCGTGCTGTGGGTCTCCGGGAGCCGCCCCCACCTTCATCTTTTTTCCGGTGGCGGGCTCAGAGGGGCCAGGCGACCCCGAGGGCGAGCTCCGGGGTCCACCTCGGGGTCACGAGGGGCTCGGTGGTGGTCACGCCGAGGACGGCCGGGAGGTTGACCTGATGGGTCGCGAGCGCCACCTGCGCCCCCGCGCGCAGGGTGAGCTCGGGGCCGGCGGTGGACCAGCGGACGAGCAGGCTGGGCACCAGCACCGCCGTCCACAGGCGCAGGTCCTGGGGTGCGCCGGGGTCCGCGAAGGGGGGCGAGCGGGCCTCGGCCTTGCCCAGATAGACGGCCGCGCCCGCCCCGAGGGTGGCCTCGAGGTCCAAGACGTCCCCCGTCAGGAGCCGCCGGCCGCCCTCGAGCACGGCGCGCACCCCGCCCACCCGGGCGTCGAGCTGGATGGTCCGCAGGTCGGCGCCGGCCTCGCCCCCCACCCGCAGGGCTGCCCGCCAGGCCCCCCAGTGCCCGGCCGCGACCAGGTCCAGGGTGGCCCGGGCGGCCCGCGGGCTCCCGAAGAGGCGAAAGCCGGCCTCGGCCCCGAGGCGCACCGGGCCGGTCTCCCGGCGTGGCGGGGCCTCTGGGGGTGCCTCGCGGGCGACGCGAGGCGGCGGGGCAGGGGGCAGCCGGGGCGCCGCGTCGGGTGGGGGCAGGGGGATGAGGTCCCCGGGCGACGGGGGCGGGGGACCGGCGGGCGTGGGCGCCGGCTCGAGGGGCTCCGGCGGGTGGCGCACCGCCTGGGCGACCATGGCCACGAAGGCCCGGCGGGCGGCCTCGTCGTAGGTGGCCACGGTCCGCTCGAGGAGCAGGCGCCCGAGCCCGTCGTGCACGCTCAGGGCCCGACCGCCGCCCTGGAGCGTCACCCGGACGTCGGCCCCGGTGGCGGTGGTGGTGAAGAGGGCCTCGGGGCCCAGCTCCTCGGCCAGGAGCGGGAGGAAGTCCGGGGCGTCGCTCGTCACCGAGACCCGCGGGACGGCGGCCGCCGCCGCCAAGAGCACCACCCCCCAGCCCAACACCGCCGGCATACATGGCACGACCTCGGCTCGGGGGCCAGGTGGCAAGGCACCTTGCCATTCCGACCGAGCCAACGCGTCGCGTCAGGGGGGACACCGGTCGACCGTACGTTGTGGTAGGTGGAGGTGTCTGATATCGGCGCAGGAGGTACGTATGACCTGCTGCGTGGCGGGCCCCCGGGCGGGGCCGCCGGGAAGGAAGATCGAAGATGGCTCGCAAGGTGATCGGGGGACTCATCCAGTGCACGAACGCGCTCAACGACCCGAACGCGACGGTCCCGCAGATCCGGGACGCGATGTTCGAGAAGCACCTGCCGATGATCGAGGAGGCGGGCAAGCGCGGGGTCCAGATCCTGGGCCTGCAAGAGATCTTCAACGGGCCGTACTTTTGCCCGAGCCAGGACAGCAAGTGGTGTGACATCGCCGAGGAGGTGCCCGGGCCGACGGTGCAGCGCCTGAGCGAGTACGCCAAGAAGTACAAGATGGCGATGGTCATCCCGGTCTACGAGCGGACCCTGCCCGGCGTGTACTACAACACCGCGGCGGTGGTGGACGCCGACGGCACCTACCTCGGCAAGTACAGGAAGAACCACATCCCGCAGACCAACGGCTTCTGGGAGAAGTTCTTCTTCAAGCCCGGCAACCTGGGCTACCCCACGTTCCAGACCCGCTACGCCCGCATCGGCGTGTACATCTGCTACGACCGCCACTTCCCCGAGGGCGCGCGCCTGCTCGGCCTGAACGGGGCGGAGATCGTGTTCAACCCCTCCGCCACCGTGGCCGGCCTCTCCGAGTACCTGTGGAAGCTCGAGCAGCCCGCCCACGCGGTGGCCAACGGCTACTTCGTCGCCGCCTCCAACCGGGTGGGGACCGAGGCGCCGTGGAACATCGGCCACTTCTACGGCACCAGCTACTTCGTGGATCCGCGCGGGCAGTTCCTCGCCACCGGCTCCCGCGAGGAGGATGATCTGGTGATCGCGGAGATGGACCTCGACCAGATCGAGGAGGTCCGGCGGACCTGGCAGTTCTACCGGGACCGCCGGCCCGAGACCTACGAGGACATGGTCAAGCAGCTCCCCTGAGGTGAGGTCATCATGAGCATCCTGATCAAGAACGGCCGCGTGATCACCGCGGTCGACGACTACTACGCCGACGTCTTCATCGACGGCGAGCAGATCGCGCAGATCGGCAAGAACCTCAACGTCCAGGCGGACGAGGTCATCGACGCCACCGATCGCCTGGTGCTGCCCGGCGGCATCGACCCGCACACCCACATGGACATGCCCTTCGGGGGCACCAACTCCGCCGACGACTTCGAGTCGGGCACGATCGCGGCGGCCTTCGGCGGCACCACCACCATCGTGGACTTCGCGATCCAGACCAAGGGCGAGTCCACGATGAAGGGGCTCGACGTCTGGCACGAGAAGGCGGCGGGCCGGGCCACCATCGACTACGGCTTTCACATGATCATCACGGACATGCCGGACGAGCGGCTGCCCGAGATGCGGCGCCTGGCCGACGAGGGCATCACGTCCTACAAGCTGTTCATGGCCTACCCCGGCGTCCTGTACGTGGACGACGGGACGCTCTACCGGACCTTCCGGCAGGCGGGCGAGAACACCACCCGCATCTCGATGCACGCCGAGAACGGCATCGTCATCGACGAGATCATCAAGGCGGCGGTGAAGGACGGCAAGGTCGCGCCGCGCTGGCACGCCCACACCCGGCCCACCCGCATGGAGGCCGAGGGCGTGCACCGCGCCATCGCGATCGCCGAGGTGGCGAAGGTGCCGCTCTACATCGTGCACCTGTCGTGCTCGGACGCGCTCGAGGAGGTGAAGCGGGGTCGTGCAAGGGGCGTTGACGTCATCGCCGAGACCTGCCCGCAGTACCTGTTCCTCGACCAGAGCTACTACGACAAGGAGGGCTTCGAGGGGGCGAAGTGGGTGATGACCCCGGCCCTCCGCGAGGAGTGGAACCAGGACGCGCTGTGGCAGGGGCTGCAGTTCCGCGACCTCGAGACCATCGCCACCGACCACTGCCCCTTCTGCTTCAAGGAGCAGAAGGAGCTGGGCCTGGACTCCTTCACCAAGATCCCCAACGGCGCCCCCGGGGTCGAGAACCGGATGAGCCTGGTCTACAACGGCGGGGTGGTGAAGGGCCGCATCGACCTCAACCGCTTCGTGGAGCTCACCAGCACCGCGGCGGCCAAGGCCTTCGGCATGTTCCCCAAGAAGGGCACCATCGCGGTGGGGTCCGACGCGGACATCGTGATCTTCGACCCGGAGCGCAAGGAGACCATCGGCGTCAACAACCCTTGCACGCACCACATGAAGGTGGACTACAGCGCGTACGAGGGCTTCGAGGTCCAGGGCTTCACGGAGACCGTGTTGTCCCGGGGCCGGGTGATCATCCGGAAGAACAGCCTCGAGACCAAGGGCGGCGGCCAGTTCATCAAGCGGGCCTGCACCGGCGAGCTGCTTCGCTGAGGAGGACGGACATGGATAGCAAAGAAGTTCGACAGAAGCACAAGGATCACCTCTTCCCCTCCGTGGCCAACTTCTACTCGGAGTCGGCGGTGCTCTACGAGGGCAAGGGCTCGCGCATCCGGGATCTCGACGGGAACGACTACCTGGACTTCTTCGGGGGCATCCTCACGGTCAGCGTGGGGCACGCGAACCCCGAGGTGAACGAGGCGGTGGTGGCCCAGCTGGGGCGGCTGTCGCACGTGTCGACCCTCTACCCCACGGTGCCGATCGTGGAGCTGGCGGCCAAGCTGGCCGAGATCACCCCCGGGAAGCTGGACCAGTGCTTCTTCACCGCCTCGGGCACCGAGGCGGACGAGACCGCGTACATGATGGCCCAGCTCCACACCGGCAACCAGGAGCTGGTGGCGCTGCGCCACGGCTACTCGGGCCGGTCGCTGTTGGCCCAGTCGCTCACCGCGCACTCCAGCTACCGCGCGCTGAGCACCCAGGTGGCGGCGATCAAGCACGCGGCGGCGCCGTACTGCTACCGGTGCCCCTTCAAGCTCGAGTACCCGTCCTGCGGGGTGGCCTGCGCCCACGACGTCGATGAGCTGATCCGCACCACCACCACCGGCAAGATCGCGGGCATGCTGGCCGAGCCCATCCTCGGGGTGGGCGGCTTCGTGGTCCCGCCGAAGGAGTACTTCCAGATCGTCTCCGACATCGTGCGCAAGTACGGCGGCGTGTTCATCGCGGACGAGGTGCAGACCGGCTTCGGGCGCACCGGGAAGATGTGGGGCATCGAGCAGTTCGGGGTGGAGCCCGACATGATGACCATGGCGAAGGGCATCGCCAACGGGCTCCCGCTCGCCGCGGTGGTCACCACCACCGAGATCGCGTCGGCCATGAAGAAGGGGACGATCTCCACCTTCGGCGGCAACCCGGTGAGCTGCGCGGCCTCGCTCAAGACGATCGAGATCATCGAGCGCGACGAGCTGGCCAAGAACGCGGAGGCCCGGGGGGCCGAGCTGCGCGAGGGCCTGCTCGCCCTGAAGGCCAAGCACAAGATCATCGGCGACGTGCGCGGCATGGGCCTCATGCTGGGCATCGAGCTGGTGATGGACGAGCCGGGCGGCGATCGCACCCCGAACCCGGCGGCCCTGGGTGTGCTCCTCGAGGAGACCAGGAAGCGCGGCCTCCTCATCGGCAAGGGCGGCCTGTACGGCAACACCGTGCGGTGCTCGCCCGCGCTCAACATCGAGGCGAGCGACGTGAAGGAGGCGCTCGAGAAGCTGGGCGCCGCCTTCGCCGCGGTGGAGGCGCGGTAGTGAGCGTCTTCTCGTTGCCCGAGCAGCGCCTGGAGCGGGCGCTCGCCGACAAGAAGCCCCTCTACACCCACGCGGAGGCGGTGGCCGAGGCGAACCGGTGTCTGTACTGCGCGGACGCGCCTTGCATCAAGGCGTGCCCGACCGGCATCGACATCCCGACCTTCATCCACAAGATCCAGACGGACAACGTGAAGGGCGCGGCGCGCACGATCTTCGAGTCCAACCTGTTGGGCTACTCCTGCGCCCGGGTCTGCCCGGTGGAGGTGCTCTGCGCGGGCGACTGCGTCTACAACCACTGGGGCCGCCCGCCGATCCAGATCGGGCGGCTCCAGCGGTACGCGACCGAGGTGGCGCTCGCGGACGACCCGACGCTGGTGTCGAAGAAGGGCGCCGCGCCCACCGGCCGCAAGGTGGCCTGCGTGGGGGCGGGGCCGGCCTCGCTCGCCTGCGCCGGCCACCTCGCGCTGCTCGGTCACAGCGTGACGCTGTTCGAGAAGAAGGACCTCCCCGGGGGCCTCAACACCCTCGGGATCGCGCCCTACAAGCTCCAGGCCGAGGACGCCCTGGCCGAGATCCGCTTCATCCTGGAGCTGGGGGACATCACCCTCATGACCGGGGTCGGGGTGGTGGAGGGCGAGAGCAACGACGGCGAGGTCTCGGCCGCAGATCTGCTGGCCGACTTCGACGCGGTGTTCGTCGGCATCGGCCTGGGCCCCGACACCTTCCTCGACATCCCGGGCGAGGACGGCACCCGGGTGGTGGGCGCGACCCGGTACATCGAGCGCCTCAAGAGCGACCCCGACCTGAGCCTGAAGGGCATCAAGACGGTCGCGGTGGTCGGCGGCGGCAACACCGCGATCGACGTGGCGCGGGAGATGGCGCTCCTCGGGGTCCCCGAGGTGGTGATGGTGTACCGCGGCACCGGATCCCAGATGCCGGGCTACGCGCACGAGATGCACGGGGCCCGGACGGAGGGGGTGCGCCTGCTCGAGAACCGGCAGCCGGTGCGCATCGTCCGCGATGAGCAAGGCGAGCTGCTCGGCCTCGAGGTCCAGAGGATGAAGGACAAGCGGCCGGTGACCGGGGCCTTCGAGGTGATCCCGGTGGATCTGGTGGCGATGGCCATCGGTCAATCCAGGTTGACGGGCCTCGCCGCCGCCTTCGGCGGGGTGGCGGTCGACGCCAAGGGGCGGGTGGTGGTCGATCCGGCCACCTGCGGCACCGGCAACCCGAAGGTCTACGCGGGTGGTGACTGCGTCAACGGCGGCAAAGAAGTGGTGAACGCCGCCCAGCACGGCAAGCTGGCCGCCATGGCCATGCACGCGGCGTTCGCCGCCAAGTGAGGAGAGCGCCCGAGATGGCCGACCTGAGCATCGACTTCTGCGGGATCAAGAGCCCGAACCCCTTCTGGCTGGCCTCTGCGCCGCCCACCAACACCGGCGCCCAGGTCATGCGGGCCTTCGACGCCGGGTGGGGCGGGGCGGTGTGGAAGACGCTGGGCAACCCCATCGTCAACGTGTCCAGCCGCTTCGGCGGGGTGGACTACGGCAACACCCGCATGATGGGCCTCAACAACATCGAGCTGATCACCGACCGCCCCCTCGAGGTGAACCTCCGCGAGATGGCGGAGGTGAAGAAGCGCTACCCCAAGCACGTCCTGGTGGCCTCGCTGATGGTCGACACCCGCGAGGAGTGGCACGAGATCATCAAGAAGGTGGAGGACGTGGGCTGTGACGCCCTCGAGCTCAACTTCGGCTGCCCCCACGGCATGTGCGAGCGCGGCATGGGCTCGGCGGTGGGGGCGGAGCCCAAGGTGCTCGAGAAGCTCACCGGCTGGGTGCTCGAGGTGGCGAAGACCCCGGTCATCGTGAAGCTGACGCCCAACGTCGGCGACATCACGGTGCCGGCGGAGGCCGCGCACCGGGCCGGCGCCCACGCGGTGAGCCTCATCAACACGGTGAAGAGCATCATCGGGGTCGACCTCGATCGCATGGTGCCGGTGCCGCAGGTGGGCGGCGCCTCCACCAACGGCGGCTACTGCGGCCCGGCGGTGAAGCCGATCGCGCTCCACCTGTTGGGGCAGACCGCGAAGGTCTTCGATCGCCCGATCAGCGGCATCGGCGGCATCTCGAACTGGCGGGACGCGGCGGAGTTCATCGCCCTCGGCTCCACCACCGTCCAGGTGTGCACCGCGGTGATGCACTACGGCTACCGCATCGTCGAGGACATGATCGAGGGGCTCTCGGACTTCCTCGACGGCCGCGGGATGAAGAGCGTCTCGGAGCTGGTGGGCGCCGCGGTGCCCCAGTACAAGGACTGGGGCGACCTCGACCTCAACCACCACGTGGTGGCGGAGATCGACCCCGCGAAGTGCATCGGCTGTCAGCTCTGCTTCGTGGCCTGCATGGACGGCTCGCACCAGTGCATCCACATCCCGGGCATGAGCGACGACGAGAAGCGGGCCCGGGGCCACGTGGCGTTCCCCACCGCGGTGCCGGACCGCCCGGTGGTGGCGGCGGGCGGCACGCCGGGCGCGCGCGTCCCGTGGGTGCACGAGGAGGAGTGCGTGGGCTGCAACCTCTGCCAGCTGGTGTGCCCGGTGGAGGGCTGCATCTCGATGGTGGAGCAGAGGAAGGCGGGCGAGGTCGTGACCTGGAACGACCGCATGCGCGCGGGTGAGGACTTCGTGCCGGGCGGCCTCGACGCGACGAAGAAGGCCCGGGGCATCGAGTAGCGCAGGTCAGGTTGCTATTCCTCCGCGCGGCGGAACGTCACGTAGTCGTTGGCGCGCGGGCTGAAGAGCTGGAACGAGTTCACCGGGACCTGCAGCTGCAGGAGGGCCTCGCCGGTGTGGAAGCCGACCTTGAACTCCTTCGAGTACGCGGGCCAGGCCTCCTCGATGAGGTTACCCGAGTCCACCACGCGCCCGCCGTGCCGCAGCTCCCAGTAGCCCTCGCCGTTGATGCGGAGGTCCTCGACGTAGGTGTCCTCGCCCACCGTCCACGAGGCCTCCCACGCGCCCTCCAGGAAGCGCGCGGCGGGCAGCGTCGCGACCAGGGCGAGGAAGGTGCCGTTCTCGGCCAGGCGCCCGCCCTCCCAGACGTTGCATGCCCACTCCTGGTTGGTGCCGGAGCTGTTGGGGCCGCCCACGCAGACCCGCAGGTGGAGCGCCCCCGCGGCGACGGTGAAGGTGCGGTAGTCCTCGATGTCGATGCGGTCGCCCGCCTCGAGCACGTCCACCCAGCTCACCTGCACCGAGACCACCGGGAACTGGGACACGTTCTGCACGGTCACGAACCCCACCGGGTCGACGTCGAGGATGAAGCGCTGGGGGGCCCGGGACACCGTGAGGTCGTTCGCCTGCAGGTAGAGGTAGCCGGAGAGGGTCGCGTCGGACGGGATGGTCACCTGCATCTCGGTGTCGTTGATCACGTCGCCGCCCAGCGTGGCGAAGTCGCAGCCCTGGCTGAAGTCGCCATAGGCGACGTTGTGGATCGTGGGGTCGAGGCGGTTGAAGCCCTTCCCGCGGAGGGTCACGGTGGTGCCCGGCTCGCCGTGGCTGGGGCTGATGCTCGTGAGCTGGGGCAGCGCGCTGTTGGGCTCGGGGTCGTGATCGCAGGGGGTGAGCTCCCCGCCTCCGCATGCGGGCGCGACGACGATGGCGGTGAGCAGGGTGACGAGCTGCAGGCGACGCATTTTCCAGACCTCCTGAAGGAGGCAGAGGACTGCCCGGTGGCGCGCTATCGAGAGCGGCCAGTCTGAGAACCTCTACCTTTTCGCTTCGTTGTCCGGTATCGGGTGCCGTCGCCGGCGGTTGCGAAAAAAGTTGGGTGAGCGGGGCGACCCGCCGGAGTAGGGAGTCGTGGCGATGGGGGCCGAGCAGATCCAGGCGTCGATCCTCGCAGCCCGGGACCGCCGGACCGCCCGCGGTCCCCTGCCCGACGCCTGCCGTCTATTGAATGGACCAGCGGACGGCGCCCCGCCCGGCCTCACCCTGGATCGCTACGATCGTTGGCTGGTGATGACCGCCCGGGCCGCGGTACCGGCAGGAGAGGTGACCGCGTGGAGCGCGGCGGCGTTCGAGGCCCTGGGGGCGGAGGGCCTGGTGCTCAAGACCCTCGAGACCCGCGCGGTCGACAGCTCGAGCCGCGTTTTGTTCGGCGAAGTGCCCGGCGAGCGGGTGCCGGTGCGGGAGGCGGACGCGACCCTGCTGTGCGCCCTCGACGACGGGGTGCAGACCGGCCTCTTCCTGGACCACCGGGAGACCCGGATCCGGGCGAGGGACTTCGCGGCGGGGGTCGAGGTCTTGAACCTGTTCTCCTACACCTGCGCCTTCTCCGTACATGCCGCGTTGGCCGGCGCGACCCGGATCACCAGCGTCGACGTGAGCCGGCGCGCGCTGGACTGGGGCCGAGACAACATGACCGCGTCGGGGCTCGATCCCGATCGCCACCGCTGGTTCGCCGATGACGTGGTGCGCCACGTCGGTCGCGGCGCGCCCAAGACCTACGGGTTGGTGGTCCTCGACCCGCCGGTGTTCGGGCGGGCGAAGGGGCGCACCTTCTCGCTCGTCGCGGACCTCCCGGCGCTGTTGGACGGGGCGATCCGCAAGCTGGTGGACGGTGGAGTGTTGGTCTTCTCGACCCACCACCAGGCGCTCGAGGACGCCGCCCTGGTGGGCGCGGCGCAGGGCGCGGCGGCCCGCGACGGCCGCCGGGTGGTGGTGGTGGAGCGCATGGGGCTGCCCTGGGACCACCCGGTGGAGGCGGCGTCGTTGGGTCGCGCCGAGACGGACCGCGGCGATTACCTGAAGACCCTTGTGCTGCGGGTTGAGGGCAAGTAGACCCCGAAGGTGTGAATCAGGCTGATCTGGAGCAGCAAGCCCTCGAACAGCTCCGGCGTGGGGACCTCCGGGCCGCCCATCAGACCCTGGCGGTGCTCCTCAGGCATCGCCCCGCCGATGTCGCCCTCCGGCGGCGGATCCAGCAGGTCGAGAGCCTGATCCGACAGCGTGAGGAGACCCAGGCCCGGATCCAGGCCGAGCCCCTGCGCTACGCCCACGCGTACATCCAGGCAGGCCGCCTTGCAGAAGGCCTGCAGCTCCTCCGCGCCGCCCTCGCCCGCGACCCGAACAACGAGCGCCTGCGCACCCTCGCCCTGCAGGTGGCGAGGAAGCTGCGCGAGCAGGTCCCGGCCGAGGCTCCGGCTCAAGCGGTAGACCCAGAGGCCCAGCGCCGCGCGGCGGAGCGCGCGCGCCGGGAGGCCGAGGCGGAGGCGGAGGCTCGCCGTCAGGTCGAGGCCCGCGCCCGCCAGCGCGACGCCGAGGAGGTCGCCCGCCGCGACGCCGAGGCGCGCGCGCTGCGTGAAGAGACCGCGCGCCGCGAGGCGGAGGCCCAGGCCCGCCGCGAGGAGGCCGCGCGTCGTGAGGCGGACGAGCGCGCCCGTCGCGAGGCCGAGGCCCGTCGTGAGGCCGAGGCCCGCGCCCGGCGTGAGCTCGAGGAGGCCGCGCGCCGTGAGGCCGAGGCGGAGGCCCGCCGTGAGGCCGAGGTGCGCGCCCGACGCGAGGCCGAGGCGGAGGCGCGCCGTGAGGCCGAGGCGCGTCGCGAGGCGGAGGCCCGCCGCGAGGCGGAGGCGGCCGCGCACCGCGAGGCGGAGGCCCGCCGTCAGGCCGAGGAGGCCGCGCGTCGTGAGGCGGCCCGCCGCGAGGCGGAGGAGGCCGCGCGTCGTGAGGCGGAAGAGGCCGCCCGTCGTGAGGCGGCCCGTCGCGAGGCGGAGGAGGCCGCGCGACGCGAGGCAGAGGCGGCGGCCCGTCGTGAGGCAGAGGACCGCGCTCGTCGTGAGGCGGAGGTGCGCGCTCGCCATGAGGCCGAGCTCGCAGCGCAGAAGGCCCGCCACGAGGCGGAGGCGGCGGCAGCGATCGCGGCGGCCGAGGCCGAGGCCGAGCGGCTCCGTCAGCAGGCCCAGGCCGAGGCGCGGCGCGCGGCCGAGGCCGCGCAGCGCCAGCTCGAAGAGGCGCAGCGCCAGCTCGCCGAGGCCGAGGCGCGCCGTCGCGCGGCGGCCGAGGCCTCGACCCGAGACATGCCGGCGGACAGCCCCGACAACCCCGGCTCCGCCTTCGCCGCCGCGGTGCTCGGCACCGGCAGCCTGCCCCGCGGCGACAGGTCCCACGACCTGCCGATGGTCGAGGCGACCCCCATCATGAGCGAGGACGAGGATCCGCTGGTGGTGAAGATCAACCGACTGGAGGACCTCCTGGCCCGCATCCGCCAGCGCCGCCGCCCCGCCAACGTATAGGCGTGCAGGCCTGCTTGCTCAGGCCATGTGCTCGGCGTCCTCGGGCACCACGACCCAGGCGTGCTTGCGGTCCTCGTAGACCGAGAAGGTCGGCGCTGGGAACGAGGGGTCGGCGAACGCGCCCACCGTCACTGCGGTGAACTCGGGCATGTCCTCGAACAGGTAGTACACCGTCGTCCCGCACTCCGGGCAGAAGTGGAAGTTGGCCCGGTTCCCTTCATCGCCGACCCGCGAGAAGGTGGTGGAGCGCCCCTCGATGGTGACATCCGACGTGTGAAAGCGAGCTTGCGCACCGAAGACGCTCCCGGTGCGCCGCTGGCACTCGAGGCAGTGACAGATCGAGATCCGGACGGGCTCGCCGCGGCAGGTGACGGAGAGCTGGCCACAGCAACACGAGGCGCGACGGGTGTTCATGGGCGGAGGGTAGGGCAGGTGGGTGGGCTATGGCCAGACGTAGGCCTTCCCGTTCTTCGACTTGATCGCGCGCCACACCTCGGCGAGCGCGTCATCGACCTCGTACGGTGCGGCGAACTCGGGGACGCGGATCCACTGGTCTCGCTGCGACGGCAGCACATAGTCCGGGTTGTCGTCCACGAGGAGCGCGCGGCTGGGGTCGCAGTGCTCGATGAAGGCCAGGTCTTTGTGCGGGCCCGACCAGTCGACGTACTCGATGTCCGCGAACCACGGCGGCGCGAGCTGTTCGTTGACGAGGGTCGCGGCGATCGGGCGGAAGAGGCGCTCGGAGACCGCGGTGTAGATCACGACGCGCGGGATGTGGGCCTTGCAGCGCTCGAGGAGCTCGAAGAGGCCGGCCCGAGGGAACTGGCTCATCGCGTTCGAGATGAGCGTGCCCTCGAGATCGAGCGCGACCGTGTCGTATTTCAGCGGTGCTGGGGCGTCACCCTGGGGTCGGGCGCGGATGAGCGCCGCGACCGTACCCGGTCCGATGCGCTCGGGGGGCCCGTCAGGGAACAGCTCGGCGTCGGCCGCCAGCGGGAGCCGATAGGCCGCGAAGCTACCCAGGAGGTCGACGACGCGATCGAGGAGGTCCTCAGGGAAGAACAGGGCTCCGCTCCTGCGCAGCTCGTCGACGCTCCACCACCGCGCCTCCGTGATCCCTTCCCGCTCGTGCTCGGCTCGCGCCGCACCGAGGGCGACCTCATCGCGCCGCACTCGAACGAGGAAGAACTGCTCGACCTGTCGGATGTGCTGACCGTTGGACGTGAACTCCACCTCACGCGACCACAGCGGCTCGAGGTCCGTCACGGCCAGCGCAAGCTCCTCTCGGGCCTCTCGCCGCGCCGCGTCCTCGAGGCGCTCGCCGACCTCGACGCCGCCCCCTGGGGTCGCCCACCACGGGCCCCGGTCGTCTCGATACCCGACGAGGAGGAGCGCCCCGTCGGGATCGAGCACCACGAGACGCGCAGCCTGGCGAGCTGTTGGTGGCATGTGCAGCTGCTCAGCCTATGTGCTGAGGTCCGTCTCGTCCCAGCTCGTGTTCGGCGACAGCACCCAAGTCAGCGAGAGCCTGCGCTCGTGAACGACGCCGCCGTCTCGAACGGGCTCGAAGTTGGCGGGCACTGCATCCTTCGACCCGAGCTGCGCCGAGCGCACCGCGTTGTGGGCGCAGTAGAAGAGGTCCTCGAGCTGGGCGATCTCATCGAGCGAGCGAGGCTTCACCTTGGCGAGGAAGGGCGCGGTGTCGGCCTCGAAGCGAGGCAGGAACTCGCGGAACAGCGGCCTCATGATCTCGGCGCCGACCATCCCGGAGCTCGGGTCTGGCTCGGGCTCGAAGCCCAGCGCCCACGCGAGCGGCCACATGTTCTCCATCCGCCAGCCGATCGAGCCCCCGTGCTCGGTCGCCGCGAGGGCTCGCGGTGTGTCGAGGATGAGCAGCTCATCCGGGGTCAGCCAGGCGCGAAGCTGGTTCCGCTCGACGAAGCCGAGCACCACCTCGTCCTTCAGGTCCTGCGCCGGAAAGACGACCCACGCCACCAGGGCCTGGAGGGCGAGGAGCCGCTGGGCGATCTCCTGGGTGGGCCGCACCGCACCGGCGACGCTTTTGCGATGCGCGGCGGTCGGCAGGGCAGGGGACGGCCTGAAGCCGGCCCCGCGGAGCCGCGCGAGCGAAGCCTCTCGGAGCCGCTGACCACGCGCGTCCGGTCGGTCGAGGTTCGCGGCCGTGGGGTCGTCCTCGGGGGCTTTCAACTCGATCGTCGTCTTTGGTTTCATCGCGGGCTCTCGTACATCGCTGCGGCAGGACATGCCGAGGCAGGCAGCGAGGAGGATGGGGTAGGCAAGGATCCGTATGTGGTCGTCAGCGTTCACCTTGGCCTCCAGCTCATGCTCCGTTCGCACCGCTCCGTCGACCGCCAGCCGCCCAGCTACTCAGTGTCGTCAGGACCATCGACAGCGGTGACCCAGCCGTCGCAGTCCCCACCCAGCGGGCCAGCGATCCTCCCCAGCTCGGCCTGCAGGCCGACCAGGGCGGAGTACTCGGGCACCATCTCGACCGCGACGTAGACGGTCCACGACGGTCCAAACTCCTCCTGGTCGTGGTCCCCGCCCCCGCCGGGTTCGCCTTCGTCGAACTCGACCGTCGCCTCATGGCCCGCGTCACGGAGCGCTGCCGCGATGCGTTCGCCGACCTCTGCGTCCGGCGCGTCGATGGTGAACTCGATCAGGCGAGGGACAGAGAGGTCCACGCCCTCCGCTGCGAGCAGGGCGAGCGCAGCGCCATCGTCGTCGTTTGGAAACTCGTCTTGCATGGCGTTCATGGGGTCGGTTCGCTCTCTGTCTAGCACCTGCGTCCAGCGCTAGCAACGCGACCTCGCACGACGTGCTCTCGGAGTCGTCTCGTTGCCCGGACGACCGCGAGGGACTATACCAACTCAGCAAGTCGGAGTCTGAGGTCATTCGTGGCGGATAGCGCAGCCTCTCGTTCGAGCTCGTCCTCCCGTGCGCCCTTCACGATGCGCTCGAGGTCGATGACCGCCGTCTGGAGGACCTGCCCCAGCTCCGATGGACCGAGGGCTCGGTGCGTGGCGTAGACGAGGGAGAGGATGTCGATGGCCCTGCACTCTCGGTCGAAGAGCCTGTCGAGCGCATCGAGGAGATTGCTGAGGAGCTCGAGCTGTTCTGGCGACACGTGACTCCTCTCTACCAGCCACGTCTGTCCGCAGCGCTTCGCTCGACGGCCTCTGCGCCCGCGTGAGCATGCTCCGTCGCGAGCTCGTAGAGCCCGTCGAGGGCGGTCGTCGCGGTGCAGACCCAGCCATCGGCCTTGCGACGGAACCCGTAGAACTGCGTCGCCTCGGCACCAGAGCCGATCGGTATCCCCCGCGTCCACACCGTGTGGACCGCGGCCTGTCGGTGTCGGGCGCTGCGAGCGGGGACGCTCACCCTGAACTCGACGTTGGACCGCGGCGGGGCGTCGCTCGGCCGGAGCCTCCGCCAAGCGTCCCTCGCGCGGTCCCAGACCAGCTGGACAGTCCAATCGTGCTCCGGGAGGCCAAGCCGCGAGTACGCCGGCCCATCATATCCCGATGGCCACGCGAACCCCCCGTCGGCGGTCTCGTAAACGGCCCGCCACAGGCGCAGATCGTCGTCGGCTCCAAGGTGAAGGCGGAGTGCGAACGCCAGGTCCCTCCAGATTTCGTGGTCCATCCTCCTGCTCTCCCGTCGCCCACTCTACCCGAAAGGCGGACGCAGGGCTGCGCTCTTCGCCATCTGGCTACCACGATGTCGTGGCTCAGACCGGAAGGAAGCTGCGGAAGGGAGAGCCGGCACGCAGCCGTCCACCGTTGCGGCTCAGGTACTCTTCGGCGCAGAGCTCGCACCTTCTCCACTCCGAGGCATCGATGGCCTCGATCCTCTCCCGCAACGGCGAGGGATCCTCGACATAGAAGTCGGCGATGACCGGGAAGAAGTTCGCATAGTTGTGGTCGCTCGCGGGCCCATTCCATAGATCGCTGAAGGGCT
>JACKEN010000027.1 GCA_020632995.1 Deltaproteobacteria bacterium
TGCCCGCGTTGGATTTTCGCGAGACGGAATCGCCCGCCCTCGGTGACGCAGGGGTATGCGCGCCTGGGCCCTCCCCTCCCTCGCCTTCGCCCTCGGCGCCCTCGCTGGCTGCCACGAGCCCGGCCTCGGCCTGCCCAGGACCAGCCTGCGCCTCGAGCCGGCCTCCCTCGACTTCCTGGAGGTGAACATCGGCACCGTGCGGCCCCGCTCGGTGCAGGTGATCAACGACGGCGACGCGGTCGTCCAGCTGGTCGGCGTCCAGCCCGCCGCGGGGTCGAGCGACGCCTTCAGCCCCGCCTTCAGTCGGACCACCCTCCAGCCCGGCGACACCGCCACCCTCTCGGTGACCTTCGCCCCGACCGAGGTGGGTGAGGCCGAGGCGGTGTGGACGGTGGCCGAAGAGGGCGGCGCCGGGCCCGTCCTCACCCTCCGCGGGGCGGCCGTGGACGCCGCGGGCCAGGTGGAGCTCTGCGACGACGTCGAGCTCCTGGACTTCGGCGCGGTCATGGTCGGCGGCACCCGGAGCATCCGCTTCGCGCTCTGCAACCTGGCCTCCACCGATCGGGTGGTGACGGTGGCCGAGGGCATCAACGCCGAGCTCTGCGAGGCGCGCGCGAGCGCCTCGTTCTGTCTGAGCTCGGTGGACACGCCCCCCTTGTCGCTCGACCGCCGCGTGGTCGTCCCCGCGCGCGGCTCGGTGGAGCTCGAGGCGCGCTTCACGCCCCCCATCGCCGGGACCCGGGAGCGGGGCAGCGTGGTCTTCAGCGACTGCGAGACCTCGGCCTGCCGGCACACGCTCCGCATGGAGGGCTTCGGCCTGGAGCGAGCGCTCCGCTGCGACCCTCCCGCGGTGGACTTCGGCCAGGCCGCCCCCGGCCTGTGCACGCAACGCACCCTGCATTGCACCAACATCACGGGAGCTCCGCTGCAGGTGCGCGCCTGGCAAGCGCCGGCGCCGTTCGCGCCCGAGGCCACGCGCCTCGTCCAGCTCGAGGACCTCGAGTCCTTCGACGTCGCGCTCAGCTACTGCCCCACCGAGTCGCAGGGCCGGGACCGGGCGGAGCTCACCCTCGAGACCGACCTCCCCGCGCCCGCGAACCTCGTGACCGTGCCGCTGGAGGGCGTCCCCGCCGGGCCCCGCCTCGAGCTCATGCCCGCCGCCCTGGACTTCGGGCCGGTCTCCACCGCGCGCCCGCGGAGCATGCAGCTCCTGGTGGTCAACACCGGCTTCGACACCGCCACCCTCACCGGCCTCGAGCCGGACGAGGCGAACACCGGCGCCTTCACCGTCGACGCCCTCCCCGGCCCCGTGCCACCGGGCGGCGTCGGCGTGATCACCGTGACCTTCAGCCCCACCCGGGCCGAGCCCTACCGCTCGCGCCTGGTGCTCCAGACCGACATCGAGGCCCAACCCGCCCTCGACGCGCCGCTGCGCGGCGAGGGGGTGGATGTCGCCGCCTGCCAATACCAGGTGGCGCCCGCCGCCCTGGCGTTCGACGACGTGCTGACCCACCGCAGCCTCACCCGGGACGTCCTGATCACCAACACCGGCAACTCACCCTGCATCTTCTACGACGTCGCGCTGTCCGGGGACGCCCGCTCGGAGTTCGAGCTCGTCGCGGGCCCCGCGAGGGCCGACACCCTCGCCGTGGGCGAGACGCGTCGGCTCTCGATCACCCACCGCCCGTTGAGCGCGGGCAGCCGCGCCGCGGTCCTCACCCTGGACCTGTCCTCGGGCGTCCCGCCCCTCGAGCTCCCCCTCACCGCTCGCGGCGTCCACAGCGAGGCCGCCCTGGTCGCCCCAAACCTGGTGGACTTCGGGGACCGCAGCTCGGGTTGCCTGAGCGAGGAGCGGGTGGTCCGGCTCCACAACCCGACCCCCGAGCCCATCACCATCACCGCGATCTCCTCGGAGGGCGGGCACCCCGGGGTCATCCTCGGCGTCCCGCGGGCCACCCCCTTCCAGCTCACCCAGGATCAGTACCTCGAGCTGACCGTGGCCCTCCAGGCCTCGGGCGACGATGTGCAGGACAGCCTGCTCATCGAGGGCACCCGCGCTGGCGCCCCCGTGCGTTACCGGGTGCAGCTCCGCGCCTCACCCTCCGCCACCGGCGAGCAGGAGCTCGTGTTCGAGCCCACGCCCGATGAGCTGGACATCCTCTTCATCGTGGACTTCTCGCTGAGCACCGATACCCAACGGTCCATGCTCGTGGACGCCATGCCTCAGCTCCTGCAGCACCTCGACGATCTCCAGATCGACTACCGACTCGGCATCACCACCACCGACTCGACGGAGGAGGCGGGGCGCCTCATGCATCCGGGCGGCGGCGACCCGTTCGGGGGGCCCTTCGAGGACCGCGTCATCACCCGCGCCACCCCCGGCGGCCCCTTGACGCGCTTCGCCTCGACGATGAGCGCCCGCCCCAGTGATGGCGGAAGCGCGTCGCAGGAGGCGACGCTCTTCGCCACCTACCAGGCCCTCATGTCCGAGCGCCTCGAGATGGAGAACCGCGGGTTCCTGCGGCCCCCCGCTGCGCTCTCGGTGGTGACGCTGACCGATGAGCCCGAGCAGACCTCGCGCAGCATCGGGGCTCCCTCCGATCACGTCGAGTACTACCTCGACGTGCTCCGCTCGCTGAAGGACTTCGACGACAACCGGATCTCCGCCAACATCATGGGCAAGGCGCGTGACGATTGCGGGTCCCTGCTCACGGTCGGCCCTCCCGTGGATGCCTACATCCGCGCCACCGGCGGAGACATCGGCGCCCCCTGCGGCACACCGCCCTCGACGGACTGGATGAGCGCGCTCGCTCCCGCCGTGGCCCAGCACATGACGCAATACAGGTTGACGTCGGTCCCCACGCCCTCGAGCCTGCGCGTCCTGCTGAACGGCGCGCAGCTCCCGGCCGGGCCCGGCGGCTACCTCCACCAGCCGGGCACCGACGTCGTGCAGCTGGACCCGGCCCTGCGCGCCAACCCCGGCCAGGTGACGGTGCGCTACGCCCCGACCTGCCGCTGACCGACCGACGCCGCCCGACCTCAGTCGACGCCCATCGCGCGGTCGAGCTGGACCCGCGCGATCGCCGCCGCGTAGCGCGCATGGGTCAGGCGCAGGCGCGCTTGCGTGAGGGCGGACTCCGCGTCCAGCAGATCGGTGGTCGTGGCGGCGCCGACGTCCACCGCCTCGCGGGTGACCCGGAAGGCCTCCTCGGCGCTCGCGATGGCGGTCTGGGCCACCGCTACCGCGCCCTGGGAGGCGCGGAGCCGGGCGAGGCGCTGGGCGAGCTCGGCATAAAGCGCGCGGTGGGCCGCCTCGAGCGAGGCCGAGGCGGCCTCGGCGGCGGCCTCGCTCGCCTCGCGCGCGTACCAGCCGGCCCCCCACTCGAAGACGCGCCAGTTCGCGGCGAGCCCGACGTAGGCCTGATCCTTGGGCGCGAAGGCCTGGCCGTCCGTCCGGACGTAGGCCGCCTCGACGTCGACCTCGGGCAGCAGGTCCCACCACGCCGCGTCGCTCTTGTGCACGGCCGCGGCGCGCTCGCCCTCGAGGGCCGAGAGCTCGGGTCTGGCCTCGAGGGCCTGGGCCTGCGCCGCGTCGTAGAGCGGCGGTGGCGCCTCCCCCCGCGCCAGCAGGACGGTGGGCTCCTCGAGCGCCACCGGCGCCTCCGGTGACAGGCCGACCGCGGTCAACAGCTGCGCGCGCGCGGTGGCTACGCTCGCTCCCGCCTCGATCCGCTGCTGCTCGGCGTTCGCGGCGGCCACCTCCACCCGCAGCCGATCCGCCCGGGTGAGCGCGCCCGCCTTCACCTTGGCCTCCGCCACCGCGCGCTGCTCCTCGAGCTCAGCCTTGGATGCGGCCGCGATGTCCTCCAGGGCGCGGGCCTCGAAGAGCTCCAGGTAGGCGATCCGCAAGCTCTCCGTCAGCGCGGCCTCCGCGCTCGAGAGGCGCTCGGTCGATGCGCCCGCGCCCGCCTCCGCCGCCCGGTAGCGCTCGATCCTCGCGCCGAGCCCCAGGAGCGGCTGGGTGGCGGAGGCCACGAAGAGGTTCGTGTCCTGGCCACGCGCCTGGAAGCTACCGCCGCCGAAGCTGATGTCGAACGGGCTCGTGTAGTGCTGCAGCTCGTCGTGCAGCGCGATCGCGGGGAGCAGCCGCCCCCGCGCGCTCTTGGCCTCCGCCTCGCGCGCCCGCGCCACCGCGCGCGCCTCGCCCAGCCGCGGGTGCTGGGCCTTCGCGAGCTCGACGAGGCGGTCGAGGTCCAGGCGCTCCTCGGTCGGTGCGCCGACGAGGCTGAGCAGGAGCGGTGCGACGACGAGGGCGTGCATCACTTCCCCACGTGGACCGTGACCTCGGCCGAGAGGCCGGTGCGCATGGTCAGGTCGACCGGCAGGTTGTCCCAGGCGATGCGCACCGGCACCCGCTGCACCACCTTGACGAAGTTCCCGGTGGCGTTGTCCGCCGGCAGGAGCGCGAAGCTGGCCCCCGTCCCTCCGGAGAGGCTCTCGACGTGCCCCTCGAGCTTCACGCCAGGCAGCGCGTCGATCTCGATCTCCGCCTTCTGGTCGGGCCTCATCTCGCCGATCTGCGTCTCCTTGAAGTTGGCGACCACGTACGTCCTGACGGGGACGATGCGCACGACCGGCTGCCCCGGCGCGACGAGCTGGCCCTCGTGCACCGCGAGCAGGGACGCGCTCCCCGCGGTCGGCGCGACGATCCTGGTGTACGAGAGCTGCAGAGTGGCGAGCTCGACCGCGGCCTTCGCGCCCTCGACCCGCGCGTGGGCGATGTTGGCCGAGGCCCGGGCGGCGTCGATCTGGGAGTCGATCGGCTCGGACTGGGTGACCCGCCCGCGCGCCTCGCTCACGCGTGCCCTTGCCGCCCGCTCCCCCTCCTGCGCCGCCTCGAGCTGGGCCCGCGCGCCCTGCAATGCCGCCTGCGCCGCGGCGTCGGCGGCCTGCGCGTCGTCGAGGCGCTGCTGGGTGGCCGCGTTGGCGTCCCGGAGCGCGCGAGTACGGTCGAGATCGCGTCGAGCGCGGGTGGCCTCCGCCTCGGCGCGGGCGACCGCGGCGCGGGCCGAGGCGATCTGGGCCACCGCGCTCGAGACCGCGGCCGACGAGCCGCTGAACATGGCCTGGGCGCTCGCGAGCCCACCCTTGGAGGTGGCCTCGACGATCGCGACCTGGGCGTCGGCCGCGCGGGCCTGCGCCTGGGCGACCTGGAGCTCGGCCTGCGCCTGGGCGAGCCGCGCCGCGTAGTCCCGGTCGTCGATCTGGGCGATCAGCGCGCCCGCCTCGACGTGCTGGTTCTCGATGATCGCGACGTGCACGACCTGCCCGCCCACGCGCGCTGCGACCGGGACCATGTCCGCGGTGACCTGCGCGTCGTCGGTGTGCTCCTCGCCCGCGGAGAACAAGAGGTAGCCCGCGATCACCGCGACCGCGACCATGAGGACGCCGCCCAGGATCAGGAACGGCCGGCGTGCGCGCATCGGCCGTGGCGCGAGTTCTTGAGTCGTCGATGGAGCTTCTGTGGTCATCGCTTACATCTCGATGTGTGGGGTCTCAGCCGGCTTCACGCCGTGACGCGGAGAGCGCAGATAGAAGAGCAGGGGGAGCACGAACAGGAACGTGATCCCCGCCACCATGAAGAGCCGCTCGAAGGCCAACACCGCCGCCTGTCGGTGCACGAGCAGACCGAGCGCGCGGCGCGCGCCGGCCGCGGCGGAGGTCTCGTCGAAGCCTCGGGTGATCATCGCGCGGGTCATCAAGGCCAGGCGCTGGGTCACCTCGATCCGCGCGTCGGTCACGTGGGTAGCGAGCGCGGCGTTGGCCTGGGTGGTGAAACGCGGGATCAAGGAGGCGAAGATCGCGAGGCCGGTCGAGCCACCGATCTGCCGCAGGAGCGAGTTCAGGCCGGTGGCGTCCGCGAGCTTGGGCCGAGGGATGGTGCTGAGCGCGACGGTCGTGAGCGGGATGAAGAGGCAGGCGAAGGCCACCCCCTGGACCAGCAGCACCCCGATGATCTGCGCCTGGCTCGTCTCGAGGGTGTATTGGCTCATGAAGTAGGCGGTGATCGAGAACAGCACGATGCCGAAGCCCACGAAGATCCTCGGCGACACCTTGTTGTACAGGCGCCCGACGATCGGCATCGCGACCATCATCATGAGCGAGCGCGGCATGAGGGCGATGCCGGACTGCATCGCGGTGAACCCGAGCAGCTCCTGCATGAAGACGGGCAACAGGAACGTGATCGACAAGAGCATCGCGAACATCACCGCGCCGATCAGGGTCCCCGAGAGGAAGACGCGGTCCTTGAAGAGCGAGATGTCCACCGCGGGCACCGGCGCCGTCAGCTCTCTTATCGCGAACGCGGCGAGCACGAAGAGCGCCACGAGGGTGGTGGTCGTGATCAGCGACGACTCGTACCAGTCGTTCCTGCCGCCCTCCTCGAGGGTGTATTGCAGCGCCGCGAGGCCGAGCGAGAGGAGCGCGATCCCCGCCCAGTCCATGTGCTTGCGCTGCTCGGCCGCGCGCTCGATGTTGGCCTTTCGGATGTCCTCCGGCTCGTAGACGAAGCGCTGCACCATGAAGAGCGCGAGCAGGCCGACCGGGACGTTGATGTAGAAGATCCACTCCCAGGCGTAGTTGTCGACGATGTAGCCCCCCAGGGTGGGGCCGAAGGCGGGCCCGAGCACCACCGCGAGCCCGAACACCGCCATCGCCATCCCCTGCTCCTCGGGGGGGAAGGTCTGCCGCAGGATGGCTTGCTCAGTGGGCTGGAGCGCCCCTGCCCCCAGGCCCTGGAGCACCCGGAAGGCCACCAGCCCCCCAAGCGAGGTCATCATCCCGCACAACGCGGAGCCCACCACGAAGACGGTGAGCGCAGCCATGTAGACCCGCTTCTGGCCGAAGAAGCGGCCGAGGAACGCGGTGAGCGGCATGACGAGCACCGTCGCGATCACGAAGCCGGTGGTGACCCACGTGATCTCCTCGATGGTGGCGCCGACCGCGCCCCGCAGGTGCGGGACCGCGACGTTCACGATCGACGAGTCGATCGCGCCCATCATGGTCCCGAAGGTCACCGAGATGGTGACGACCCACTTGTTCGGGAGCGGGCGCTCTGTGGACATCTTCAGCCTCTGGCTCCGCTCATGAAGAGCTCGACCACGTCGTCGACCGGAGGGAGCGCCACCGCCCCCGGCCCGTCGTGGAGGACGCGCATGAGCATCGCGCGCATGATGCCCATCAGGACCATCACGTAGAGCGCCTCGGAGCGCGCCGCGAGCGCCCCCTGCTCGAGCCCCCGGCGCACCAGCTGCGCGAACCGCGCCTCGATCGCCTGACCGGTCGCGTTCGGCTTCTTGAGGCCACCGTGCTCGCCCTGGAGCGCGATCCTCAAGAACGCGCGGTGCTCCTCGAGGTGCGACAGGAGCACCCGGAACACCGCGCCGAGCTGCGCATCGAAGGGCGCCTCGCGGCCGGCCTCGAGCGCCGCGTCGAGGCGCGCCATGACCTGGCGGCGCCGCGACTCGAGGAGCGCGCCGAGGAGCGCGTCGCGGTCCGAGAAGTGGTTGTAGAGCGTGCCGACCGCGACCCCGGCCTGGGCCGCGACGTCCGCCATCGAGGCGGCGTGCAGCCCCTGGTCGGCGAACACCGCCTCCGCGGACTCCAGGATGACCCGAGCGGTCTCCTCTCGGAGCCGATCTCGGAGTTTCCCGACCTTCGGTTCATTTCGTGAACGAGCGTTCAAGTTATGAAGGTCTTGTACAGGAGCGGGGCGAGATCTTCAAGCCGGGTGGCGCAAGGCGCACCCCGCCCTCGCGCAAGGCTCGAGCCTGCGCACCGCCCGCCGGGTGAAGACCGCGAGCGAGGCGCTCAGCCCCAGGAGTCGCCAGCGGAGCCCGCGGCCGACCGAAGCTCCGAGAAGATCGTCAGCGCTTGAGGTGCGAGAACAGGTCCTTGCGCACGTGTGGGTTGCTGATCCGCCAGATCACGCTGTCGGCGAAGAAGTGGTGGATGTTGATGAACGCGCCGAGGGACAGGAACGCGATCCCGGGGTCGATGATCGTGCGCCCGGTGCTCGCCGCGGTGCTCGCCGCGCCGCTGTTCAAGAGGCCCACGATGAAGGGGCCGCCGCGGAACACGAAGAGCCCGGTGCCCACCACCGCCACCGCCCACACCGCGGTGATCGCCCACGCCGGCCACTTGCTGCCGCGGGCCGCGGCCCGGTTGAGCTCGATGCGGGCGGGGAAGATCAGGTACTGCAGCGAGTGGGAGAGCTGCACCCAGAAGATGCCGATCGGGTGGATGAACATGAAGATGTACCACGTCCAGATCGCGCCCCAGGCCACCGCGACCCGGCCCGGCATGGTGCCGTTCTCCTTGATGTAGGCCTTCGTGCCGATGAAGCCGAGCACCGCCGCGGCCACGCCCATGGCGGCGGAGAACGCAAGGTAGGCTGCATGCATGCGGGCCTGCCCGACGTACTCGGTGATCCCGAACGGCTCGAGGTAGTAGACGAACCAACCCACGTGGAACGCGACCATGAAGCGGAGGCTGCGGCGCAGGTAGACTCGGGCCTTGTCCGGCATGACCTTCCCCGCCAAGTAGGTGTAGGTCGCGATCATGCCCCACTGCTGGCCGGTGTAGTGCCAGGCGAGGTAGGAGCCGGCGGCGAAGCCGGCCAGGCGCGCGGGCGCCGCGGTCCAGGCGCCCGCGACGGTGGCGCCGACGCAGTACACGGCCAACAGGAGCGGCATCCAGATGGTCGCCACCGGGTACTGCATGACGCTCTCCTTCGAGCGGTAGAGCATGACGTAGGTCGCGAGGAAGTGCGGCCAGTTCAGGAGCGCGGTGCCCACGATGAAGACCTCGGACACGTGGTCGAGGAGCGGCCTGAGGGGCGGCTCGAGCGCCCCGCCCCCGTACCAGTTGGGGAAGGCCACCAGGAGCACCACCATCCCGATGATGGAGAGGCCGCCGATGGCCAGGCCGTCGAACCAGGGCGAGACCACCGCCTTGGGGGTGGCCGCGGCGACAGTGGAGGTGGGATCGGCTTGGGCAGTCACGGGCAGGCGCATTTGAAGGGCTTCGCCAGGGGCGATCAACGGAGGGCCGCCCACCGCTCGGCCGCCGTTCCAAATTCGATCATGACGTCAGGGTGATCGGCGGCGAAAGGCACGCCCATTCTCGAAACGGATTCGGCCCCGGATGGGAACACAAGGGAGCCATGTCGCCGCGCGCCCTGCTCGTTTTCGCCCTCGGGGGCCTCCTCGCCGGCTGCACCGAGGACGCGCCCCCCCTCCCCACCAGCGGCCTGCGCCTCGACCCCGCCCAGCTCGGCTTCGGCGCGGTCGCCCTCGGGACCACCCGGAGCCAGGAGGTCCAGGTCATCAACGAGTCCGACGCCACCGTGGGCCTGCGCAGCATCGAGCCGGCCGCCGGCTCCAGCGGCGCCTTCGGCTTCGCCTTGAGTCGGACCCACCTTCCGGCCAAGAGCAGCGCCATCCTCACGGTCGACTTCACGCCCGAGGTGGTCGGGACGGCGGAGGCGGTGTGGAGCATCGCGGTGGAGGGCGCCGCCGGGCCGACCTTGAGCCTGAGCGGGGCCGGCGTGGCGGCCACCGGCGGGCTCGAGCTCTGCGATGAGGTCGAGACGCTCGACTTCGGCGTTCTTCAGGTCGGCGGCACCCGGGTGCAGCGCTTCGAGATCTGCAACCCCACCCTCCGGAGCATCGAGGTGACGCTGAGCGCCGAGCCCAACACCGCCCGGTGCGAGGCGGCCACCGACGAGGCGTACTGCCTCGCCCCGGTCGGCGCCACCCTCGACGCCGACGGCCGCACCACCATCCTCGGGCAGGGGCGCCTGGCGGTGGACGTCCGCTTCACGCCCCACCTGGTCGGCGCCCGCGAGCGCGGCGGGGCCACGTTCTCGGACTGCAGCACCTCGGCCTGCCGCCACACAGTTCGATTCGACGGCCTCGGGAGCGCCGGGCCCCTCGGCTGCACCCCCAGCTCGCTGAACTTCGGCGACGTGTTCCCCGGTGACTGCGCGACGCGCAACTTGTCCTGCACCAACCTCAGCGGCGGTCGCTTGACGGTGTCGGGGTGGTCGGCACCCGAGCCCTACGAGAGCGAGCCCTCACGCTCCGTCCAGCTCGCCGACGGCGAGGCGCTCGACATCGAGGTCAGCTTCTGCCCCCTCTCCCTGAGCACCCCCACGCCGGCCGACCTCACCATCCAGCTCGCCCGCCCCGCCCCCGACGACGAGCTCCGGGTGCCGCTGACCGGCTCCACCGCGGCCGGGCACCTCGTGGCCACCCCCGACACCCTGTCCTTCGGCCAGACCTCGATGCAGGCGCCCCAGGTGCGGTCGGTGCTCGTGACCAACACCGGGCTGGCCGACGCGTCGATCGTCTCCCTCCTCGCCGACGCGGACGGCACGGGGTCCTTCAGCGGCGAGCTCGCCCCCACCGTCCTCGCCCCCGGCGCGAGCGCGTCGATCCCGGTGACGTTCCGCCCCACCCGCACCGGCTTCGTGAGCTCGCGGCTGCTGGTGCAGACCGACCTGCCCGGCCAGCCCGAGCTCACCGTCCGCATGCTCGGCGAAGGCGTAGACCTGCCACCCTGCGCCCTCGCGGTGAGCGCGAGCGCGCTGGACTTCGGGGACGTGCTCACCCACCGGCCCCTCACCCGGGACCTCATCGTGTCCAACGAGGGCAACGCAGACTGCATCTTCTACGGTGCCACCCTCGCCGGAGGCTCGGCGCCGGCGTTCCAGACGACGCAAGACGCCGGCCTGCGCATCGCACCTGGAGAGCGCCGCCGCGTGACGGTGGAGTACCGCCCCACCGAGGCGCGCGAGCACGGGGGCACGCTGGAGGTGGCGGCGTCCACCGGCGCCCCGCCGGTGGCCATCGACCTGCGCGGGCGCGGCGTGCACGAGGGCGTGCTGATCGCCCCGAACCAGGTGAGCTTCGGCACCCGAGCGGTCGGCTGCCAGAGCGAGGATCGGAGCATCCAGCTCTACAACACCACCCTCCAGCTGCTCACGATCTCCGCCGTGAGCCTGCAGGGCGCGGGGGACGGGTTCACCTACAGCGGGCCCGCCCTGCCCTTCACGGTGAGCGCACAGCAGTCGGCCACGATCGAGGTGGGCTTCGCGCCGCCGGGGACGGTCGCGGCGCAAGGCAGCCTGCTCATCGAGGGCACCCTCGGGTCGGCCGCGGTGCGCTACGTCGTCCAGCTCCGCGCCGACAGCGACGGCGTTGGGGTCCACGAGGAGGTCTTCGAGGCCGCGCCGCAGGAGGTCGACATCCTGTTCGTCCTGGACCTCTCACCCGGCATGTCGAACGACCTCGCGAGCCTGGCCAGCGGCCTCCCGGCCCTACTGGAGGCCCTCGATGACGTGCGCGCCGACTATCACCTGGGCGTCACCACCGCCGACACCATGCTCGAGGCCGGTCGCCTGGTCCACCCGCTGCCCGGGCGCGTCGACGCCTTCGGCGGCCCCGTCGACCACCGCGTCATCACCCGCGGCTCCGCCGGGGGGCCGGAGCAGCTCTTCACCCTGGCCACCGAGGCGCGCCCGGAGTCCGGCGGCGGGCCCACGAGCGAGTCTCCGCTCTTCGCCCTGCACCAGGCGCTGGCGCCCGCGCGGCTGGAGGTCGAGAACGCGGGCTTCCTCCGCCCCCACGCCGCGCTCTCGGTGGTGCTGGTCAGCGACGAGGACGACCAGTCCAACCTGATCCCCGGGTCGCCCAACTCCACCCTGTTCTACTACGTCGAGATGCTCAGGGCCCTGAAGGGCTTCGATGCCAACCAGGTGACCGCGGTGAGCGTGGCGGGCCCCCCTCCCGCCGGGTGCAACGGCCCGAACGGCGTCGCCTCAGCTGCGCCGCGGCTCGTGGATGCCGCGCTGCTCGCGATGGGTAGCACGGCCTCCATCTGTAGCGCGACCGGGCTCGACATGCTGAGCGACGTGGCGCAGGTGATCGCGCAATACCGCTTGCAGTACCGCCTGACCGCACCCGCGGTCCCCGCCTCGATCGAGGTGTCGATCGACGGGCAGGACCTCACCCCCGGGCCCAACGGCTTCACCTACGACCCCGGGAGGTATGTGGTCAGCATCAGCCCGTTCGTGTCCCCGCTCCCGTCGTCCCGGATCGTGGTGCGGTACGCCCCGGAGTGCCGCTAGCCGCCGCTCGGGCTCACAGCTCGATCGAGATCAGCTCCGCTTCGAGGCAGAAGAACGCGAGGGTCGTCAGGGTCCGGCGCTGCTCGGGGTAGGTCTCGAGCAGCCGCTCGATCGTCTTGCCCTTGGTGAGGTGCCCCACCGCCAGCTCGATCTCCGGGGTGAGGACCAGCTCGGACAGCTGCCGCTCGAAGTCGCGCGCCACCACGAGCTTGCGGCGCAGGCGAGCGCCCACGTGGGTCTCCACCACCATGCGCGGCACCGCGCGGAACGTGAGCTCCAGCGCCACCTGCAGGAGGTTCGGCGCGAAGCTCTCGCGATGCACGGGCGGGGTGCGCTCCAGCACCGAGTAGGCGGCGAAGCCGCGGGTGAAGACGTCCACCAGCCGCTCCTTGTGGATCATCGGCTCGTAGCGGGAGAGATCCGTCCCGAGGCGCTTGCTGACGATGAGGGCGAGGGGCCGGCGCGCCGCCACCGTCATGTACGCCAGCTCCTCGATCGCCTGGGCCCGAAGGATCTTCTTGGCCACCAGCATGGTGGGGTACTGCAAGCTCTCTTCCTCGGTCCAGACGTAGGTGGGCTCACCGCCCAGCACCTCGATCTCGCGGTAGTCCGAGCGGCTGGCGCGATCGCGGAGCAGCACCAGCCGCCCGGTGATCGGACGGCGCGTGTACTCCGCGAAGAGGCGGATGGGCGTGCGCCCGTCGCCGTCCAGCACCGCCGGGAGCTCCGGGAGCTCGGGCCGCACCAGGGTGCTCATGCCCAACAGCTCGAGCATCATCCGCGCGGGGATGTAGTTGCCCGGCTGCACCCCGACCCTCGCCCGCTCCGCGTGCCCCGCCTTGGCCTCGAGCTTGATGATCTTGAGGGCCTGCTCGTAGCTACAGGGCCCGATCTCGGAGCCCTCGTGGTCCACCACGTAGAACGGGTGCGGGCCGTCGTAGAGCTCCCGATCCAAGACGAAGGCCCAGCGCTCGGAGCGGCTGGCGCGCGTCTCACCGACCAGCCGGCGGCTGTCGAGGCCGGCGATGAGGCTGCTCTGCTCGATCGGCGGGGCCCTGGGCGCCTCGCGCTGGGCGCCCTGGACCGCGTCCATCACCAGCGCGTCCATGTCGAAGGGACCCGCGCTCGGATCTCCATCGAGCTGGCGCGGCATCGGCGCGCCGCGCACCACCGGCGGCGCCCCCGCGGGCTGGCCCTGGATCAGCGGCACGCCGGCGGGGGGAGAGTTGACCCGACCCGGCCCCGACGGCGCGCGGGGCGGCGGAACCAGGGGCCGCCCCGCCACGATCCCCGACGGGGCCCGCGGCGGCGGCTCCACCGGATGCAAGCCGCTCTGCGAGGTCAAGCCGGGCCACGGCGCGGGCGTCGCCTGCCGGGGGGGCGGCGGCTGGAGATCTTGCAGATCGAGGGCGAGGTCCTCGTAGGGGTCCGCCGTCGGCACGTCCTGCGTGGTGAACAGCGCGTCCAGGTTGAGCTCCGCCTCGGCCGCGCTGAAGCCACCGAACCCCGAGCCGTTGCCCATGGAGTCCCGCGACTCCGCGCCGGCCGAGAGCCCGGTGAAGGAGGGCGCAGAGTCGCGGAAGGCCTGCCGCTGCGCCGCGAGCAGCTCGAGCCCCGCCTCCGCCGGGCTGGTCTCACTCGTCAACCCGGCCTGCACGCGCCGGACCTCGCTCGGCGTGACCCGGGGCCGCATGCCCTCCAGCACCTCGAAGAGCGCGTGCTGGAGCTCGATCGCGGTGGCGAAGCGGTCCTCGGGCTCGGGCTGGAGCGCCTTCAGCACCACCGCGTCCAGCGCGGAGGGCACGTCGGCGACGTACTCGGAGGGCCGCGCGCGCTGCCCCACGCAGATCGCGTTCATCGCCTCGAGATCCGGCCGGCCCCCGAAGAGGCGGCGCTGGGTGAGGCACTCCCAGAGCACCACCCCCGACGCGAACAGGTCGGTGCGCTGGTCGACCGGTCGGCCGTGCAGCTGCTCGGGCGCCATGTAGGCTACCTTGCCCTTGAGCTGGCCCGCGCGGGTCTCCTGCGCACGGGTGTCGTCCTTGGCGACCCCGAAGTCGCCCAGCTTCACCTCGCCCTGGCGCGACACGAAGATGTTGGAGGGGCTCACGTCGCGGTGCACCACCTTGCGCGGTCGCCCCTGCTCGTCCCGAAGCGCGAAGGCGTAGTCCAGCGCCTCGAGGACCTCGCACACCACGTAGACCGAGAACCAGGGCGGGATCCGGAGCCCGAGCCGCTGCGCGTACCTGAGGAGCCGCCGGACGTCGTAGCCCTCGACGTACTCCATCGCCATGTAGAGCTCGCCGTCGACCTCGCCCAGCTCGAACACCTGCACCGCGTTGCGGTGTCGGACCTCGGCCGCCAGGCTCGCCTCGGCCACGAAGAGCTCCATGTAGTGCTTGCGGCTGGCGAGGTTGGGGAGGATGCGCTTGATGACGAGGGTCTTCTGGAAGCCGGACACCCCGGGCAGGCGCGCGAGGAACACCTCCGCCATTCCTCCGTCCCCCAGACGTCGGATCAGCTCGTACTTGCCGTAGGGTCGTGGAAACCCGTCGCTTGAGGCGTGTCCGCCGCGCACCCGCGGCGAACCTACTGCACAGCCGCAGCAGGCGCTACGTTGGAATGGGCGTCGTTTTGGACGAGGTCGGCTCGCGCCCTGCGTACATCTCCCCACGTGGCCGACGGAGGCCTCGACCGCGCGGACGGGGGATCTTTGCGCTCCAGAGCCAGGCGTGGAATCCTGCGCTGGCGCGGGGTGGAGCTTCCCCGCACGAAGTTGGGGGGTTTCAACAGGTCATGAGCAGGCGGGGAAGGATTCCCACGTACACCACCACCTTGGGGATAGCCGCGGCGATGAGCCTCACGGGCTGCAGCCTGGCCCTGAACCCCGAGCTCCCCAGCAGCCAGGGCGACGCCTGCACGCGCAACACAGATTGCAGCGATCTGTCCGCCACCGCGGTGTGTGGGGCGGCCGGCCGCTGCGTCGAGGCGCTCACCGCCAACTGCTCCAACTTCACCGGGCCGCTGGGGCAGGACAACGTGGTCATGTTGGGCTCGATCAACCCCACGGTGGGTGACTTCTCCACCATCGGCCTGCCGATCGAGCAGGCGGAGGAGCTGGCGGTGGTGGAGCTGAACGACTCCGGCGGGCTGCCGGGGGGCCGGCGCCTGGTGCTGTTGAAGTGCGACAGCGGCGGCAGCCGCGAGCAGGGCCTGGCGGTGGCGGACCACCTGGTGGGGACGGTCGGCGTGCCGGTGATCCTGGGCCCCGCCTTCAGCTCGATCTTCATCGACGTCACCACCCTGACGAGCGCCCCGGCCGGGGTCATGACCATCTCCGCCTCCGCCACCAGCCCCACCATCAGCGGCATCGACGACGACGGGCTGGGCTGGCGCACCGCGGCGAGCGACACCTTCCAGGGCGGCGCCATCGCCGACCTGATCCGGCTGCGCGGCTTCACCAAGGTCCTGGCCCTCGGCAAGGACGACGCCTACGGCCGGGGCCTGTTGAACCGGGTGAGTGAGGAGCTGATCGGCGAGCTGGGCGAGGACAACTTCTTCAGCCTCACCTTCCCGGATCCGGGCACCACCCCGAACGCCGATCTGGCGGGCGCGGTGGCCTCGGCCCTCGCCGCCATCCCCGACGCCGAGGTGGCGGTCCTGCTCGGGACAACCGAGGTTGCAAGCGTGCTGTCGCTGTTCGAGACCGCCCTCTCCGAGACCTCGACCTCGGTGAGCATGCACTACATCATGGCCGACGGCGGCAAGGCGGAGCAGACCGAGAACCTGGTGAAGGCGGACGAGACCCTGATCCCCCGCATCGAGGGCACCGAGGCCGACCACAAGAACGGGCAGCTCTACACCGCCTTCTCGCTGCGCTTCCAGCAGCGCTTCTCCCAGCCGGCGGGCATCTACACCGCGAACGCCTACGACGCGGTCTACATGGTGGCCTACGCGATGAGCACCCTGGCCCAGGACCAGCCGGTCTCGGGGCGACAGGTGGCCCAGGCGATGTCGCGGCTGGTGCCCCCCGGCCAGGAGATCTCGGCCGGCCCCTCCAGCATCAACGCCGCCCGCAACACCCTGGCGAGCGGCGGGACCATCGACTACGACGGCGCGAGCGGGCCGCTGGACTTCGACCTCGCCGCCGGCGAGGCGGGCGCCAACGTGGCCCGCTGGGTGGTCGAGAAGCGGGCCAACGGCGACATCCGCTTCATCAACGTCGGCCGCTACGTCATCGACTCCTCGGGCTCGGGCGAGTGGACCGAGCTCCAGTAGCGTCAACCCACCCTGCCTTTCAGCCATGAGCTTCGCGCTGACCGCGGTGACCGGCGAGCTGACCGGGCAGAGCATCCCGGTGGAGGGCTCCCTCACCGTGGGCCGGGCCGACGACTGCGACCTCGTCCTCACCGAGCGCCGCCTGAGCCGGCGCCACGCCCGCTTCTACGAGGAGGACGGGCGCTGGTTCGTGGAGGACCTCGGCAGCCCCAACGGCACGGTGGTGAACGAGCGCCGGGTGCGAAAGTGCGAGCTCCACCCCGGCGACACCATCGTCCTGTGCAAGTCGACCTTCAGGGTCCAGGGCGAGGGCGATGACCAGACCGAGCCGCCGGACCCGGGGCCCCGCCTCGTCAAGCGCGCCGGGTCGGCCCCCGACCTCGAGTCCATGCTGGCGGAGGACTTCTTCTCCGCCCTCGGGCTGACCGACGACACCCTGCTCGACACCAGCGCCTCGTCCCTCGCGCGGCTGGTGCACCAGACCCGCAGCTTCGCGCTCCTGCACGAGATCGCCAAGGCGATGCAGCGGCGCCACGACCCGCAGGCCATGTTGACCGCGGTGCTCGACGTGCTGCTGAAGGCGACCGGGGCGAGCCGGGCCTACGCGGTCCTGGTCACCGACGACGGCGGCTTCGAGGTCTCGGTGATCCGGGGCCAGAGTGTCGACGACGAAGGCGGCCCGCCGATCGTCTCGAGCACCGTCACCGAGCACGTGCTCCGGGACCGCGCCTCGATCCTCACCACCGACGCCTCCACCGACGACCGCTTCGCCCAGGCCGAGTCCCTCTTCTTGAACCAGACTCGGGCCCTGATGGCCGCCCCCATGCTGCTCCAGGACCGGGTCCTCGGCGCCCTGGTGATGGAGAGCAGCCACCTCGGCCGCCGCTTCGAGGAGCCGGACCTCGATCTGCTCTCGGTGGTGGCCTCGACCGTGGGGGTGGGCCTGCACAACCTGCGGCTGGCGCAGAAGCGCGAGGAGACCATCCACGCCCTCGAGGCGGCGCAGGCCGAGCTCCTCGCCACCCAGGAGCGCCTGATCCAGGCCGAGCAGATGGCGGCCCTCGGTCGCCTGTCGTCCGGCATCGCCCACGAGGTGAAGAACCACCTGAGCCCGTTCCTCCTCGCGAGCATGGTGGCCAAGAAGTACGCCGACGACGCCGAGATCCAGGACGCGGCGGAGCTGATGATGGAGGCCCAGCAGCACATCCTGGATCTGGTGAACGAGGTGCGGGCCTTCGCCCGGGGCGGGCAGAGCGAGCACAACCCGGAGCCCACCGACCTCGTCGAGGTGGTGAAGGGCGTCCTGCGCTTCGTGAAGTGCGACAACACCCTCGCGCGGGCCCGCATCGAGCTCGAGATCGAGGCGGAGCCGATCGTGCAGCTCGACGCGCCCCGCTTCCGCCAGGTGCTGATCAACCTCCTCAGGAACGCGGCCGACGCGGTCCCCGACGAGCAGCGGCCCCACATCCGGATCCGGATCCTCGAGCACGGGGGGGCGGCCTGGATCGACGTGATCGACAACGGCCGGGGCATCCCCGCGGCGCTCGCGGATCAGGTCTTCACCCCCTTCTTCTCGACCAAGGGCGACAAGGGCCTGGGGCTGGGCCTGGACATCTCGCGCAAGATCATCCGGGGCCACGGCGGGGAGCTGGGCTTCTCGTCCGAGCCCGGCAAGGGCACCACCTTCCGCATCCGCCTCCCCGCTTCGTGAGGTTGCCAGACCGGGCACCCTCCGCTACTCCGGGCGGCGATGGCCCTGTTCCTCGAGCGCACCGACACCCCTGAGCGCCCCGTGGAGCGCTTCGAAGAGGTCGAGGCGGCCCTGGCCGCCCTCACCCGGCCGCCCCACCCCTGGGTGAGCCTCAGGGACGAGTGGGGCAACCTGATCCGGGCCGAGGGGCAGCGCCAGCTCGCCCTCGAGCTCCGCACCGTCTCGTCCGACGGCGTCGCGTGGTGGGGCCTCGGCACCAGCGCCACCCCCGGTCTGCAACAGAGCCTGCAGATGGCGGAGCGGGTGGTGAAGGTCGCCTCCACCGAGCGCCTCGACCTGCCCACCGTCACCGCGGCGTTCATGCACTTCTTCGAGCGCCAGGCCGCCCCCGAGGGCATGGGCGCCCGCCCCCTCAGCGGCGACCACGGCCGGCTCTACATGGCGGTGGTCGGGGTGAGCGAGCCCCGCCCCGCCATCGGCTGGACCGACGTCTCCCGCCAGCTCATCGGGATCCCGCCCGGGCCGGTGATGGCCGCCCTCTCCGAGCCGGGCCGGGTGTTCATCGGGGTCTTCGGGGCCGACGACACGGTCACCCTCACCGCGCGGGAGTACCGCGGCCCCGAGGCGTTCGAGCGGCGCCTGTTCACCATCGACAGCCCTCGGCACCCGGTGCAGGTCCCCTTGCCGGACGGCGAGGACACCCGCCCCGCCGACGAGGTCTTCACCCGCGCCGACGCCTGGATGGTGCTGGAGTCGCTCTATCGCTTCGACGCGCCCCCGCCGGGGTACGCGTGGCGGCTCACGGCCGGTTGAGGAGGCCGTTGATCACGAGGTCCATGCCCCCCGCCACCAGCTGGGCGCCGTCGAGGGTGTAGCCGAGGGCCTTGAGGCCCTCCACCCCGTCGAGGAGCGCCTTGAGGAGCGCGGCCACGGTGCGGCTGTCGGTGGCCCGGAGCATCCCCTCCGCCACCCCCTGATCGATCAGCTTCGAGACCTGCACGATGAACGCGGTCTGCATCTCGAGCAGCTTCGACGCGAGCGCCTCGTCGCGCAGCGCCATCTCGCCCATCACGATGAAGAAGCGCGGGGCGTCGGGGGCCGCGTTGAAGTACTCCATGTAGTGGGCGGCGATGTTCTGCATCTTCTCCGCCACCAGCGCCGACCCCGACGTGACCTCCTCCAAGAAGCGCATGGAGGCCTGGAACTCCTCGTCCACCAGCGACTCGAACACCTCCTGCTTCGACTTGAAGTGGAAGTAGACGCCGCCCTTGGACAGCCCCGCCGCGCGGGCGATGTCGTCCATTCGAGTGGGGTGGTAGCCGCTCTCGATGAAGCAGCGGCGGGCAGCAGAGAGGATCTGCTCGCGTCGGGCTTGCTCGGGGAGGTGTCGCGTCATGGATCGGGGTTCTCCCGCCCCGAACCCTCCCGGCCGAGGCGCGGGGCGAGCATCACACGCAGGATCCCCCCCGTAAAGAGGCTTAGCTCAGGAGGGCTTGGAAGGTGGCGTAGTCCTCGACCCGGTCCGCCGGATCCTCGGGGAGGGAGGCCAGGATCATGAGGATGGCGTCCGCGCTGTGCGCGCGCTGGACCGAGTAGACGAGCGGGGCGAGGTGCAGGCCGGGCCCGCCCCCCTCGAGGCGCACCGCCTGGCGGGTCGCGCCGTCGTCCACCTCCACCGTCAACTCGCCTTGCAGGCACACCAGGAGCTGCTCGGCCGACTTCAGCGCGTACTGGCGCCGCGCGGCGGGCGAGCCCACCTCGTGGTGCACCGTCACCCGCTCGGCCGCGAAGGGGAGCCCGCCGTCCAGCTGGCGGCTCACGCTCCGCCCCACCATGCCCCGGCTCACCACCCCGGGCACCCAGGCGACTCCGGCCACGGTGAGCGGCGCCTCGTCCGGCGCAACCGCGCCGCGGGCCTCGCCCTCGGGATCCACGTAGCGCACCACCCGGGCGGGGTTCCCCACCACCACCGCGTACGGCGGCACATCCTGGGTCACAACCGCCCCCGCCCCCACCATGGCCCCGCGCCCCACCACGAGGCCGGGGAGGATCGTGGCGTTGGCCCCGATCGAGGCCCCCCGCTCGACCAGGGTCTCGGGGTAGTGCTCGAAGAACACCTTGCTCCGCGGGAAGAGGTCGTTGGTGAAGGTGGCGTTGGGGCCGACGAAGACGTCGTCCTCGAGGGTGACGCCGTCCCAGACCTGCACCCCGCTCTTGATGGTGACGCGGTCGCCGATCACCACCTTGCTCTCGACGAACACCCCGTCGCAGATGTTGCAGTCGCCGCCCAGGCGGGCCCCCTTCAGGACGTGGGCGAAGGCCCAGATCCGGGTGCCCTCACCGATGTGCTCGCTCTCCACCAGCGCCTTGGGGTGGACGAAGAACCCGCTCATGGCCGAGCACTGTGCCGCGCCCGCCTCACGCGACGCAAGCACTCTTGCCGAGGTCAGTCCGCGACCGGCTCGTCGTCGAGGGCCGCGGCCTGGGCCGCCTCCCGGCGCTTCTGCATGGTGGAGGCGAGCAGGATGCCCACCTCGTAGAACACGATCAGGGGCACCGCCATCATCACCTGGGACAGCGGGTCGGCCGGGGTGAGGAGCGCCCCGACGATGAACGCGATGACGATCGCGTAGCGCCGGTACTTGCGGAGCAGCTCCGGGGTCACCACCCCGATCGCGGCGAGCATCGCCATGAAGAGGGGGAGCTCGAACACCACCCCGAAGGCCACCGTCATGCGCAGGAGCAGCCCGAGGTAGTTGTCGACCGTGAAGCTGCCGGCCAGGGTGTCCGGCATCATCTGGTTCACCAGGACGTCGAACATCATCGGGAACATGGCGTAGTAGGCGAAGGCGCCGCCCGCCATGAACAGGCCGGACGCGCTCAGCACCGCGGGCAAGACCACCTTACGCTCGTGGCTGTAGAGCCCGGGGGCCACGAACATCCACAGCTGGTAGAGCCAGATCGGGCAGGCGAGGAAGATGCCCACCACCAGCGCGATCTTGATGTACGCGAAGAACGGATCGAGCGGCGACAGCACCACCAGCTTGTCGCCCATGCCTGCCTTGCCCGCCGCCGCCGCCGCCCGGCGCACCACCCGGTTCAGCACCGGAGCGCGCGGCGGGGACAGGATCACCGCCGCCCCCTCGAGCTGCAGCTCCGCCACCATCGGGTCCTTGGCGTCCTTCACCAGGTAGACCACGAAGGGCGAGGCCTCGACCCCCTCGAGGAGGTCGGACACCAGCGCGCCCTCCGCCCCGATCGTGGCCGAGTCCACCAGCACGAGGTCCACCGGGCGCGGGGTCTTGGCCCGGGTCCGGATCTCGTCCGCCACCTTCGACAAGTCGCCTTGCAGACCGAGGAAGTGGACCCGGGAGTGCTCCTCGAGGCGGTCCGCCAGGGCCTTGCCCTCGTCGTCGTCCGTGTGGACGAGCAGCGTCTCGACCCGGGCCCGATCGGTCAGGACCCGCATCAGGGGCTGGATGGAGTACTCGAGGACCTCGGGGGCGAACACCAGCGCCCCACACATCGTGAGGACCACCGCCAACAGGGCCTTGCCGAGGCGCGTGCGCAGCTCGGTCAGGTGCTCCGTCAGCGTGTACTTGGTCTCATCGAGGCCGCGTTCGCTGGACATGGCCGGGGATGGTCAGGCGTCGGGGGTGATGGGCTTGGAGGAGCTGCTCTCGGTGGGCGCTTCGACCTTGGCCGCCTCGGCCTTGGCCACCTCCACCGCCGCGACCGCCTCCTTGGCCGCCGCCGCCGCCTTCGCCGCGTCGGCCGCCTCCTCGTCGGGCACCAGCTCCGCGTCGTCGACCTTGGCCGCGAGCTGCTTCTTCTTCGGCGGGTCGGGCTGGTTCATCTCGTAGTCCATGGTGGACTTGAAGTCGTCCGTAGCCTTCCGGAACTCCCGGATGCCCTTGCCGAGGCTGCGGGCGATCTCCGGCAGCTTCTTCGGCCCCAGGATGATGAGGGCCACCGCCAGGATCACGGCGATCTCCCAAAAGCTCAGGCCAAACACGCGACCATCATCCGCCAACGCGGTCAGGACCCCAAACGATTTTTGTTGCCGCTCCGGTTGACGGGCCACTTAGTGTGCTTTAAACACTATCCATGAAGAGGGCGCCCACGGACCTGCTCACCGACCTGTACCAGCTCACCATGGCTGCGGGTTACTTCCATCGGGGTGTCCACGAGAAGCGCGTCTCCTTCGAGCTCTTCGTGCGGCGCCTGCCCCCCTACCGCCGCTACATGGTGTTCGCCGGGCTGGAGACGGTGCTCGAGCACCTGCGCGCCCTGCGCTTCACCGAGGCCCACCTCGACTACCTGCGCTCGGTGCCCGCGCTCCGGCCGGCCATGAGCTTCGAGCTGTGCGAGTACCTCAGGGACTTCCGCTTCTCGGGCGAGGTCTGGGCCATGCCCGAGGGCACGGTGGCCTTCGCCCAGGAGCCGTTGATCCGGATCACCGGCACCCTCTTCGAGGCCCAGCTGGTCGAGACCTACCTGTTGAGCGCCATCAACACCGAGACCGCCGCCGCCTCCAAGGCGGCCCGGGTGGTGGGGGCGGCCCAGGGCCGGCAGGTGATGGAGTTCGGCAGCCGCCGGACCAGCCCCGAGGAGGCGGTGATGACCGCCCGGGCCGCCTACCTGGCCGGGTTCACCGCGACCTCCAACGTCGAGGCCGGCTACCGCTGGGACATCCCCCTCGCCGGCACCGCCGCCCACTCCTGGACCATGGCCCACGCGACCGAGCGGGAGGCGTTCGAAGCCTACCTTGCGGTGTACCCCAAGGAGCGCACCACCCTGCTCGTGGACACCTACGACACCCTGGACGGGGTGCGGAACGCGATCCGCGCCGCCCCCGGCGGCCTGGGCGGGGTGCGCCTCGACAGCGGTGACCTCGACGCCCTCGCCCGCGGGAGCCGCGCGCTCCTGGACGAGGCGGGCCTGAAGGACACCCGGATCGTGGCCACCGGCGACCTGAACGAGCACAAGATCGCGGCCCTGTTGGGCGCGGGGGCGCCGGTGGACGTCTTCGGGGTGGGCACCGAGCTCGCCCGCTGCGTCGACAGCCCCAACCTCGGCGCGGTCTACAAGATGGTGCACGATCACGACGCGGATCGGCCGGTGCTGAAGCTCTCCGAGGGGAAGGCTACCTTGCCGGGGGTCCACCAGGTGTACCGGGTGATCCGAGACGACCGGGCGAGGCGCGACATCATCGGCACCCAGGGCGAGTTCCACGTGGACGCCGAGCCGCTCCTGGTGCCGTGGATGAAGGACGGGGCCCTGTGCCGGCCTCTCCCCTCGCTCGCCGCGATCAGGAAGACCTGCCGCCACCAGCTGGCGGCCCTGCCCGAGGACGTCCGCCGCATCGACGACACGGCCACCGCGCCGTACCCGGTGGCGACGAGCGACGTCCTGAACGACCTCCTGGTGGAGGTCCAGCGCCGCAGCCGTGAGGAGCAAGGAGAGTTGCAGTGACCACCCGCATCTACGTCGACGTCGACACCCAGCATGACTTCTGCGCCGAAGGCGGCGCCCTCTTCGTGGCCGGCGCCCCCGCGGTGATGCCCACCGTGCGGGCCCTGGTCGCCCAGGCGGTGGCCCGAGGCGACCTGTTGGTCGGCTCGGTGGACACCCACGACTTCACCGCGTGGGAGTTCGAGGCCAACGGCGGCCCCTTCCCGCCCCACTGCGTGAAGGGCACCCCGGGGTGGCTGAAGATGGAAGGCACCTTGCCGGAGCGCACCGTCTTCATCCCCAACGTCCCCGGGCGGGCGGAGGCGGTGGAGGTCCCCGAGGGGGCCCAGGCGGTGCTGTTCGAGAAGGAGGTCTACAGCCTCTTCGCGAACCCGGCGGCCGAGCCGACCCTGGCTGCGCTCCTGGCCCGGCGCGGCCTCGACAAGGCCGACGTGGAGCTGGTGGTGTTCGGGGTGGCCACCGACTACTGCGTCAAGGCCGCGGCCCTCGGGTTGCGGGAGCGGGGATACGCGGTGGTGGTGGTCACCGACGCGGTAGCTGCGGTAGACGAGGGCGGCGGTCAGGCCGCCCTGCACGCGATGGCAGAGGCGGGCTGCCGCCTGGTGACCTCGAGGAGCCTCACATGAAGATCGCCCTGGTCCAGATCAACACCACCGTCGGCGCGCTCGACGACAACGCCGCGCTGATCCTCGACGGCGCCCGGCGCGCCCGGGAGGCCGGGGCGGACCTCGCCCTGTTCCCCGAGCTCGCCCTCCCCGGCTACCCGCCCCAGGACCTCTTGGAGCGCCCGCCCTTCATCGACGCCTGCGCCCGGGCCGAGGCGTCGCTGGTCGAGCAGCTCCCCGAGGGCCTCGTCGCGGTCTTCGGCAACATCCGGCCCCGGCCGGTGCCCCCCACCTGCGGCCGCGCGCTCCAGAACGTGGCGGTGGTGGCGCGCCGCGGGCAGGTGCTCCACCACGTGGTGAAGGCCCTCTTGCCGACCTACGACGTGTTCGACGAGGCCCGCTACTTCGAGCCGGCGGACGAGGGCGAGGCGGTGGTGGTGGAGCTGGCCGGCAAGCGGGTCGGCATCAGCATCTGCGAGGACATCTGGAACGACGACGAGCTGTGGCAGAGCGAGGACCTGTGGCGCGACAAGTCGCCCGGGCACCACCGCCTCTACGACCACGACCCGGTGCTCGCCCTGGCCGAGAAGGACATGGAGGTCCTCGTCAACATCTCGGCCTCCCCCTGGGCGCAAGGCAAGTTGTCGGTGCGGAAGAAGGTCCTGGCCCACGCGGCGCGCCGCCACGGGGTCTGGGTGGCCTACGTGAACCTCCTCGGGGCCAACGACGGCCTCGTCTTCGACGGCCAGTCGATGCTCCTTCGCCCCGACGGGGCGCTCGCGGGCGAGCTGCCGGCCTGGGTGCCCGAGGTCGGGGTGTTCGAGATCGGCCCCGACGCGCCTGCGGTGGAGCCCCGGCCCGCCCCGCGCCAGATCGAGAAGATCCGCGACGCCCTCACCCTGGGGATCCGGGACTACTTCACCAAGTCGCGGCTCACCAAGGCCGCGGTGGGCCTGTCGGGCGGCATCGACTCCGCCGTCACCGCCTACCTCGCGGTGCGGGCCCTGGGCCCCGAGAACGTCATCGGGGTGGGGATGCCGTCCCAGTACAGCTCGGATCACTCCATCGCGGACGCGAGGGCGCTGGCCGAGAACCTGGGGATCCGCTTCGAGTTGCTCCCGATCGCCGACGTGTTCGGCGCCTTCATGGGGGTGCTCTCGGCGCCGTTCGCAGGCCTGCCTGCCGACGTGACGGAGGAGAACCTGCAGTCCCGCATCCGCGGGGTGCTCCTGATGGCGATGGCCAACAAGCTGGGCGCGGTGGTCTTGAGCACCGGGAACAAGAGCGAGGCGAGCATGGGCTACGCGACCCTCTACGGTGACACCGTAGGGGCGATCTGCGTGCTCGCGGACCTCTACAAGCACCAGGTCTACGGCATGGCCCACCTCGCGAACGAGGGCGGCGTCGTGATCCCGGAGTCCTCGATCACCAAGCCCCCCTCGGCCGAGCTGCGCCCGGGCCAGAAGGACACCGACTCGCTGCCCCCCTACGAGCAGCTCGACGCGATGCTCGAGATGTTCATCGAGCACCGCGCCACCGCGGCCGAGATGGCGGAGAAGGCGGGGGCGCCGCTCGCCCTGGCCGAGAAGATCGTGCGCACCGTCTACCTCAACGAGTTCAAGCGTAAGCAGATGCCGCCCACCCTCCGGGTGTCGCGCAAGTCCTGGGTGGGGCGCGTGTACCCCATCGTCCAGCGCTTCCGGGAGTGACGGCGTGACCGCGATCCATACCGCGCGAGATCCGCGCTTCCCGGCCCTCGGCGTGGCGGTCGACGTCGTGGTGTTCACGGTGCGGGACGGCCAGCTCGAGGTGCTGCTCACCCGACGCCCGGACGAGGAGCCCTTCCCTGGGGCGTGGTCACTCCCGGGGGGCTTCGTGCGCCCCGACGAGAGCGCGGACGACGCCGCGGCGCGGGAGTTGGCGGAGAAGGCGGGGGTCGAGGACGTCTTCCTCGAGCAGCTCTACACCTTCTCGGCCCCCGACCGGGACCCGCGCTCCCGGGTGGTGGCGGTGGCCTACTACGCCCTGGTCTCCGCCGACAAGGCTGCGCTCGGGGCCCGCGCGGACGGTCGCACCCGCGCGCCCCAGTGGTTCCGTGTGCAGGCGGAGAGCGAAGAGCACGCGCAAGCCTTCTTGCCAGGGCAGCCCCCGGTGACCCTCGCCTTCGACCACGACGAGATCCTGCGGACCGCGGTGCAGCGTATCCGCGGCAAGCTGGAGTACGTGCCGATCGGGTTCCAGCTCCTGCCGCCGCACTTCACCCTCACCGAGCTGCAGTCGGTCTATGAGGCGGTGCTCGGGCACCCGGTCGACAAGCGCAACTTCAGGAGCAAGATCCAGAAGAGCGGGCTGGTGCGGGAGAGCGACGCGGTGAAGAAGGGTCCCCACCGCCCCGCGAAGCTCTTCGAGTTCACCCAGCGGACGTTCTAGGCGCTGAGCTGATCCGGGGGCGGCCCCGGGTCTCGCAAGATACCTTCCCTCACCAGGTGGCCCTGCAGGTCCTCGGTGGAGAGCTGCGTCCAGTCCCGGGTCACCTCCTCGACCCGCAGCCGGGGGTGCAGGCCGCGGTCGAGCTCGGGGCGGAGCACGCCCATGAGCTCCGGCCCCGCGCACACCACCAGGTGCTCGGCCCGGGCCCCCTTCGCCACCTCGCCCAGCCGGTCCACCACCCTGCGCGCGAAGCGCCGACGCCCCTCGCGCCGGTTGTCGTCCCGGTGGTCATCGTAGGCGGTGTGGTGCCCGCTGGAGTTGGCGGGGTGGGCGGAGGAGCGCGCCTCGCGGTAGACGTCCACCCCCGCGAGGGCGTGCTCGGGGTTCACGAGATCCGCCTGTTCCGTCAGCCTTGGGCGCGGTTCGCCCCACTCCCAGACTCGCTCCTTGTAGACGAAGAAGCGCGCCCGGGTGCCATCGGCCACGAGGATGCAGTAGCGCTCCATATCGTTCCTCCTCCGACCCCCCAATGAAGCAAGGCCCATTCCCCGACCGGCGGGCTGACCTTCCCGGAAGTGATGCAACGCCCCGGAAACCGGCGGCGCGCGCCGAGGACCGGCCCGTGACCGTTACTGGCCCGTAACTGACTCCCGCCGCGTTGCGTCGCGAGCGGTGACGACCCGTCCCAATCGTCTCCGAAGGGCACAACGGTCCGGCGGTTGCACTGGGCCGGTCCGCCATGACCAACGCGAAGAAGACGATCGGCATCCTCACCGGCGGCGGCGACGTCCCCGGCCTGAACCCCGCCATCCGAGCCATCACCGTACGGGCGCTGCGGGAGGGCTTCCGGGTGATCGGCCTGCGCCGGGGCTGGGCCGGCCTGACGGACATGGTGCGCGACCACGAGGTCGACAACACGGAGAACTTCATCGAGCTCACCGAGGAGGTCGTGAACCGGGCCGGCCGCACCGGCGGCACGTTCCTGCACACCTCGCGCACCCGCCCCAGCCACCTGCCCAAGGCCCAGGTGCCCGCGCACCTGGCCGAGCAGTACACGTCCGAGATCAACGACATCACCCCCGAGATCCTGAAGAACCTCGAGTGGCTGGGCATCAACACGCTCATCCCCATCGGCGGCGACGACACCCTCAGCTACGGGCACCGCATCCACAAAGAGGGCGTGAAGGTGGTGGCCATCCCGAAGACCATGGACAACGACGTCCCGGGCACCGACTACTGCATCGGCTTCTCCACCTGCGTGACCCGGACGATCGAGCTGACCCACAAGCTCCGCACCTCGGCCGGGTCGCATGAGCGCTTCCTCGTCATCGAGGTGTTCGGGCGCTATGCAGGCTACACTGCGCTCATCCCGACCATGGCGGGCGCGGCCAACCGCTGCGTGATCCCCGAGTACGAGTTCGACATCGAGCGCCTCACCGAGCTGATGGTCGAGGACCGGAAGAAGAGCCCGAGCCACTACTCGGTGTGCCTGATCTCCGAGGGCGCGAAGTACGGGGGTGAGATGTCGTTCGAGGGCGGCGAGGTGGACCAGTACGGCCACAAGAAGCTCGGCGGCATCGGCGACAAGGTCTCGGCCATGCTCAAGGACCTGTCCCCGAAGTACAACGACGGCCGCAGGGTCAACATCGTGAACCAGCGCCTCGGCTACCTGGTGCGCTGCGGCGACCCCGACGCCATCGACTCAATGGTCCCGATGGCGTTCGGCAACCTCGCCCTGGACCTGGTGGTGGCGGGCAAGTCCGGCCGCCTGGTGAGCCTGCGGAAGGGCCGCTACGACAGCGTCCCGGTGCACGTGGTCACCGAGACCAAGAAGGTGCTGGACGTCGAGAAGTACTACGACACCGACCGCCTGCGGCCCCAGTACCGGGCCTTCGACGGGCAGCCGATGTGGGTCATGACCAGCGACGTGTAGCGCCGGTCAGATCTGGAACATGAAGGTCAGGCCGCCTGAGAAGAGCGCGAACCCACCCGATGCATCGCCGGTGAAGATGAAGGTGGGATCCCAGCGGACCTCCGGGAAGAGGTGGAGCTTCGCGGTGTCGCCCAGCGGGATGGGGATATCGTAGGCGAGGCTCCCCGGCATCGTGATGGTGATGAAGGCGGTGCCGATCTGCTGCGACACGATCAGGCCGCCGAAGCCGGTGTCGAGGTAGTACCGCATCCCGAAGGTGGGCGAGAAGAAGGGTGTCTTGGCGTCGTCCACCGAGAGGAAAGCGAGGTTGCCATCCACGGTGAGGGAGAGGTTCTCCATCACCCCGTACTCCCACCGCGGGTTCACGAAGATGGCGAAGATCCCATCGGTGGTGTCGGACTGGAGGATCAGGTTGTCGCTCCACACCGACACGTCGAAGCCGATATAGGTCCGGTCGTTCAGGGCGTAGTCGTAGCCGACGTCCGGAACCACCAGCACCCGATCCACGGTGGCGCCCTCGAACGCGCTATCCCCTCCGCTGCTGCCCCCACCCACCGCGGCGAAGGGGACCATGGCGCCGGCGCTGATCAGGCTGCTCCCGGCCCCGGCGGGGCTCACCGGGCGGGCCAGGGACCCGTGCGGGAGGGAGCATGCGGAGGCACCGAGCCCGAGGCTCAGGGTGACGATGGGGAAGAGCAGACGTCTCATCCGTGGCATGCCACCACGTTCCGAGCTTTTGATTAAGTGCAAAACACCAATGCGATTGCCCTCACACGAGATCGCCCGCACACCCTGCCTTGACACCACTCTCAGAGCGGCGGAAGCCCGAGCCATGGACCTCGATCCCCGCAGCCTGAGCACCGAGCAGCGCTACAAGATCATGAACGGCCTGGTGGTGCCGCGCCCGGTGGCCTTCGTCAGCACCCAGGACCCCTCCGGAGCGCTGAATATCGCGCCCTTCTCGTTCTTCAACGTCGCCAGCGTCGACCCCATGGTCCTCGTGATCTGCCCCCTGACCCGCCCCGACGGGACCGAGAAGGACACCTTGCGGAACGCCCGCCCCGAGGCCGAGGGCGGCCTCGGAGAGTTCGTGGTCAACGCGGCGGTGGAGCGCTACCTCGAGCAGATGAGCGCGGCGGCCGAGGACCTCCCCCACGGCGAGAGCGAGTTCGCGCTCACCGGCCTCACCCCCGCCCCGAGCCAGGTGGTACGCCCCCCGCGCCTCGCCGAGTCCCCCCTCGCCTTCGAGTGCCGCACCCTCGACGTGCGCCCGCTCGCCAAGGGGCGTCCGATGTCCGGCACCCTGATCCTGGGCGAGGTGGTGCACGTCTACCTCGAGGACGGCCTCACCGACGACGCGCTCCGGGTGAAGCACGACGCCTACGACGTCCTCGGCCGCATGGGGGGCCTCACCTACTGCCGGACCACCGACCTGTTCGACTTCCCGCGCGGGCGCGCCGCCCTCACCACACCCCGGCCCTTCCCCAAGAAGTAGCAGCGCCTTAACATCGGTCGCCATGGCGGTGTCGGTGGTGCGTGATCCTCGCTTCGGCGACCATGACCCGGGGGAGGGCCACCCGGAGTCCCCGGCCCGGTACCGCTCGGTGGCCCGGGCGGTGGACGAGGCGGAGGCCCTCGAGATCCTGGACATCCCGGCCCGCCTCGCCACCCGCGAGGAGCTCACCGCCATCCACCAGGCCGAGCACGTCGACCACGTCTTGCGGCTCCGCGGCCAGTCGGCCGCCCTCGACCCCGACACCTACACGAGCCCCGGCTCGGTGGATGCAGCCTGCCTTGCGGCGGGCGGCGCCATCGACCTCGCCGTGGCGGTCGCCGACGGCAAGGCCCCGCCCGGCATCGCCCTCGTGCGCCCGCCCGGGCACCACGCGATCCCCGGCCGCGCCATGGGCTTCTGCCTGATGAACAACGTGGCCGCCGCCGCGCAGGCCCTGTTGCAGACCGGGCGCGCGGAGCGGGTCGCGATCTACGACTGGGACGTGCACCACGGCAACGGCACCCAGGCCATCTTCTACGACGACCCCCGGGTGCTCTACATGTCCACCCACCAGTGGCCCTTCTACCCGGGCACCGGCGCGGCCCGAGAGACCGGCCGCGGCGCGGGCGAGGGCACGACGGTGAACCTGCCCCTGCCCGCCGGCACCGACGACGACGCGCTCCTCGCCGCGTCCGAGGACGTGCTGATGCCGCGGGTGCGGGCCTTCGCGCCCGACTTCATCCTGGTCTCCGCTGGCTTCGACCCGCTGGTGAGCGACCCGGTCGGGGGCTTCCGTGTGACCCGCGCCGGCTTCGAGGTGCTCGCCGCGCGCTGGCGCGCCTTCGCGGAGTCCCAATGCGGCGGTCGCATCGCCGCGGTGCTGGAGGGCGGCTATGACACCGACATGTTGGGCGCGCTGGTGGTGGACCTGATGCGCGCCTGGGACACCTGAGCGCTCAGTCCACGACCTCGCTCCGCACCGTGGGCGGCTCCACGAAGTGCCGCTTCACCGTGCACTGATCCATCGCCCGAAGGAGGCTGTCCTTGTACTTGGCCGGGAAGTCGGCTGGGAGCCGCACCTGGAGGGTGAAGTCGGTGTAGAGCTTCTTCTCGTCGGACTTGGTGCAGACCATGTTGAGCTCGAGGCCGCTCACGTCGATGTTCCGGATCTGGCAGAAGCGCAGGGCGAAGTAGCCGGCGCAGGTGGCCATGGACGCCATGAACAGGTCCATGGGGGCGGCGGCCGAGGCCTCGCCGCCGGAGTCCACCGGCTGGTCGGTGACCACCAGCTGGCCGTCCACCTGGGCCGCGACCTTCACGCCGCCGGGAAACGAGATGGGGATGATGCGCTGCACGGCGCGGTGAGTAGCAGGCCGGCGCCCGCGGGAGAACAGCAGAACCGCGTGCAGTCTCCCGATAAGTCAGTGCGCGTCGTCCCAGTTCTTCCCTACATGCGCCTCCGCCACCAGCGGCACCTCGAGGGGGAAGATGCCCTCCATCTCCCGCTTCACCATCGCCGCCACGTCCTGGGCCTGGGCCTCGGGCGCCTCGAGGAGGAGCTCGTCGTGCACCTGCAAGAGGAGCTTCACGTCGGGGAAGCGCTCCTCGAGCACCCCTGACACCCGGATCATCGCGAGCTTGATCAGGTCCGCCGCGCTCCCCTGGATCGGCGTGTTGGTGGCGATGCGCTCCGCCGCCGCGCGGGCGCCGCGGTTCCGGGAGTTGATGTCGCTGATCAGGCGCCGACGCCCCAACAGCGTCCGCACCTGGCCGGTCTTCTTCGCGTCCTCGAGGGTGTCGTCGATGAAGCGCCGCACCCCCGGCTGCCGCTCGAAGTAGTCCTTCACGAACTGCGAGGCGGTGCGCCGCGGGATCTTGAGGTCGCGGGCCAGGCGCACCGGCCCCATGCCGTAGAGCACGCCGAAGTTCACCGCCTTGGCCTGGGTGCGCTGCTCCCGGGTCACCGCCTCGGGCGGGATCTCGAACAGGGCCGCCGCGGTGCGGGTGTGGACGTCGGCGTTCTCCTGGAACGCCTTCACCAGCACCGGGTCCTGGCAGAAGTGCGCGAGCACCCGCAGCTCGATCTGCGAGTAGTCCACGCTCACCAGGAGGTTCCCGTCCTCGGCCAGGAACACCTTGCGCAGCTCGCGCCCCAGCTCGGTGCGGATCGGGATGTTCTGCAGGTTCGGGTCGTGGGACGACAGGCGCCCGGTGGCCGCGGTGGCCTGGTTGAACAGGGTGTGCACGCGGTGGGTGCGCTTCGAGACCATCTTCGGGAGCGCGTCCACGTAGGTGTTCTTGAGCTTCTCCACCTGCCGGTACTGCAAGATGGCCTCCGGCAGCGGGTGATCGTCGGCCAGCGCCTCCAGCACCGAGGCGTCGGTGCTGGGCCCGGTCTTGGTGCGCTTGACGATCTTCAGCCCCAGGTCCTCGAAGAGCACCTTCTGCAGCTGCTTGGGCGAGCCCAGGTTGAACTCCTGGCCCGCCGCCTCGAAGCACTCCTTCTCGAGGCGCGCCGCCTCCTCGGCGAAGCGATCGCCCATGCCCTCGAGCCGAGCCACGTCGATGCGGATCCCGGCCCGCTCCATCTGCGCCAACACCGGCACGAGCGGCAGCTCCACGTCGCTGAGCACGTGGTGCACGTCCGCCTCCTTCAGCGGCGCCGCCATCAGCTTCGCGGCGGCGAGCGCCACGTCGGCTCGCTCGCTCACCGAGGGCGCCGCCTCGTCCATCGGCACCTGCTCGAAGGTGCGGCGCTTCTTCTTGTCGTCGCGAAGGAGCGCGGCGCGATCGATGACCTCGTGCCCGAGGAAGCGCCGCGCCACCGCGGCGGGGCCGTGCTGGGTCTCGTCCGGCTCCAAGAGGTAGCTGGCCAGCGTGGTGTCGAAGGCCAGCCCCCGCACCGTCAGGCCCTGCTCCCCGAACCAGCCCACCAGCATCTTGGACTCCGCGCAGATCTTCTTCTGCTCCGGGTCCTCGAGGAGCGGCCGCAGCGCCGCCACCACCGCGCCCGCGGTGAGCCCCTCGCCCCCGTGGGCCGCGCCCACCGGCACGTAGAACGCCTTCCCCCGCTCCGCGCACAGCGCCACGCCCACGAGCTCCGCGTCGACCACCTTGTCGTCGGTCAGCTCCACCGCCCACGCCGCCTGCCCCTTGGCCTTCACCGCCTGCAGGGCGTCTTCCAGTGCGCGGGAGGACGTGATCACCTGGTAGCCCGAGCGATCGATGTTCACGCTCACGTGCGGCAAGGTGACCTGCGGCGTCGCCACCGCCTCCGTCACCTCGTCCGCGGTGTCCTCGAGCTTCGGGAGGAGCCGCCGGAAGTCGAGCTCGGTATACAGGCGCTTGAGCGCGTCCTTGTCGGGCCCCTCGTACCTGAGGTCGGCGAGGCCCGAGATGGCGAGCGGCACGTCCTCGCGCAGCGACACGAGCTTGCGCGACAGGCGCGCGGCGTCGACCGAGGCGGCGATGGTCTCGCCCATCTTCCCCTTCACCTTGCCCGCCTCGGCGGCGGCCAGGACGCCCTCGAGATCGCCGTACGTCTCGAGGAGCTTGGCCGCGCTCTTCGGCCCCACCCCGCGCACGCCGGGCACGTTGTCGGAGCTGTCGCCCGACAGGGCCAGCGCGTCGGCCAGCAGCCCGGGCGCCACCCCCATCTTCTCCTTCACCTCGTCCGGGCCGAAGCGCTGCCCCTTCATCGGCTCGAACACCGTGACCCGCTCGCTGACGAGCTGCATCAGGTCCTTGTCCCCGGTGATCAGCCGGACGTCGTAGCCCTCGGCCAGCGCCATCTTCACCAGCGTGGCGATGACGTCGTCGGCCTCCACGTTGGGCTCCACGAAGGTCTTGATCCGGAACGCCTCCGCGATCTGGTGGATCCGCGGGATCTGCGACGACAGATCCTCGGGCGGCGGCGGGCGGTTGGCCTTGTACTCGGGGTAGATCTCGCGCCGAAAGTTCGCCCCGCCCGCGTCGAAGGTGATCGCGAGCAGCTCCGGCTGCTCCTCGCGCAGCGCCTTCTCGATCATGGTGGTGAAGCCGTACACCGCGTTGGTGGCTTCCCCCTCCGGATTGCTGAGGGCGCGGATCGCGTAGTAGGCCCGGAAGATATAGCCGGACCCATCGATGACATGCAGGAGTGGTCGCTTCATGGTGGAGATCGATTTCACTGAGGCACGCAGGCGGGCTGCGGCCAGCCGGCGGCCAGGGAGGTACACACCGCACCGGTGCGGTTGGGGCAAGCGCCGTTGACACAATCGACGAAGCACAGCCCGATGCCCCCGAAGTCGCGGCAGCTGGTGCCGCCGGGGCAGGGGTCGGCCTCCGGCAAACCGCTGCACACCTGGGTGCAGAGCCCGCCGGGGAGGCCCCAGCCCGCGGTGGTCATGCAGGTCTGGCCGGCCCCGCAGTAGGTGGCGTCGGTGCAGGGGTCGCCGATCTGGGCCGAGCTGCTCTGCGACGGGGTCACCTCACACTGCCCGGTGAGGGGATCGCAGTACCGCGTGCCGTCGCGGGGGGCGCAGTCCAACAGGTCGTCGCGGCAGTCGGGCAGGCACACCCCGCCGAAGGGCGCCCCCGCGATGCCGAGGCAGAAGGCGTCGGCCCGGCACTCGGTGTCGTCGGCGCAGGTCTTCATGCACCCCGTGGTCTGGTCGGCGTCGTTGAAGGTCAGGCACTCCGAGCCCGACGGGCAGCCCCCGGTGCAGTCCTCGCGGGTGCAGTAGCCCCAGACGAAGGGCGGCTCGTCCCGCGTCCAGCAGGTCAACAGGAGCGCGCTGTCGCAGTCCGAGTCCCGCTCGCAGGAGTCACCCACCTGCCCCGGGCCCGAGTCCCCGACCCCGCCGTCCGCCTCGAGCGGGCACTGGCCGGGGTGGTCCCGCTCGTCAAGACAGGTTGCGCCGCTCGGGCACCCCGGCCGCGCGCAGCACCACACCGGCGTGCCCAGGTTCCGGCACAGGCCCTCGACGCACCCCATCCCCTGGGGGCAGGTGCAGGAGTGGCTGCAGGTGATGAAGCCCCCCCCGTCGTGGTCCGCGAACAGTCCGGTGTCGGCCGGTCCGGCCTCGGGGGCCCCGGCGTCGGCCCCCTGGGCGTCCTCGGCCTCCCCTGCGTCGGGCGGCCCGGCGTCCGGCCCCCCCTCACCGGTGCAGCCGGTGAGCGAGGACAGGCCCACCGCGACCACCCAAGCAAACCCCGATGCGACGCGCATCCTGCGGTCCCTACTAGCCCGCTTGGGCCACACCGTCACCCCTGACTCCTTCACCCATATGGGTGAACAGACTACCTATCCCTACCTTTGGCGCCCTGGCAGCACACCTGAACTTTTCAGACACAGCACGACCGAGCGCGTTTCCGCACTGGCAATCCCGCTGCAACCGCGTTGTACACTGGCGTCGGCGCCCCGGCGTGCGCCGCTCGATGCCCAAGAGCAAACCTCAGCGTTTCGGCCCGTACGTGATCCTCGATCAGATCGGGGACGGCGGGATGGCGGAGATCTTCCTCGCCAAGATGCAGGGCTACTCGGGCTTCGAGAAGCTCATCGCCCTCAAGCGCATCCACCCCCGGTACAGCCAGAACCAGACCTTCGCCAAGATGCTCATCCACGAGGCGAAGCTGGCCGCCTCGCTGCAGCACTTCAACGTGGTCCAGGTCTACGACCTCGGTGAGATCGACGGCCAGGTCTTCGTGGCGATGGAGTACGTGAAGGGCCGCGATCTCGCGGGCGTGCTGTCCAACACCTACCGCCGCAAGGAGCGCCTGCCGCTGCCCCTCTCCCTGTGCATCGCGACCGAGTTCATGACCGGCCTGGACTACGCGCACCGCATGCGGAGCGCGGACGGGAGCCCCCTCGGGATCATCCACCGGGACATCTCGCCCCAGAACCTCCTCATCTCCTACGAGGGCGAGGTGAAGGTCACCGACTTCGGCATCGCCCGCGTGCTGTCCGAGAAGGACGGCTTCCAGCTGCCAGGCAACCTGCACGGCAAGTTCGGTTACATGTCGCCCGAGCAGGTGAAGGGCCAGGAGATCGACCAGCGCTCCGACATCTTCAGCGCCGGCGTGGTGCTGTGGGAGATGCTCACCGGGACCCGGCTGTTCCGCGGCAAGGAGCACAAGGAGACGATCAAGATGATCGTCTCGCACCCCATCCCGCTGCCGTCCTCGAAGAACCCCGAGGTGCCGCCCGCGGTGGACCGGGTGGTGTTGAAGGCCCTCGCGCGCGATCCCAACAACCGCTACCAGACCACCGGCGCCCTCCTCGGCGAGCTGAGCCGGGTGGCCGACAGCCTCCCCCGCCGCGCCGCCACCCGCGACCTCTCGGTCTACATGCGACGCCAGTTCGGCGCCGCCACCGCGGGCACCGGCGCGGCCAGCCGCACCGGGAAGCGCGAGTCGCAGTCTCACATCTCACACAGCGGCTTCGGGTCGCTCACCGGCATCTCCGAGGTCAGCGGCATCGCCCTCACCGGGGGGAGCCGGATGCCGCTCGGTCAGCTCCTCATGGAGCAGGGCGCCCTGTCGGTCTCCGAGCTCGAGATCGCCCTGGCCGAGCAGCGCGCCCGCGGCGGCCGCATCGGTGAGCTCCTGCTGGAGTCGGGCACCATCTCCGAGGACGAGATCCTCAACGCGATCTCGACGCAGGCCAACCTGCCGACCATCGACGACGAGGATCTGCGCGCCCTCCCGCCGCCCCAGAAGCTCCTGAAGCGCTTCCCCAAGGAGGCGGCGGAGGCGACGCTGATCCTGCCCATCTCGGTGAACGAGGAGCAGCGCTCGGTGGGCCTGGCGGTGGCCGACCCGTACGACGACCGCGCGATCCTCGAGACCAAGGTGGTGCTTGGGGTCAGCGACGTGGTGGTCTTCGTCGCCAAGCGCAGCGCCATCCGCCAGGCCATCGCGACCTGGTACCCTGAGGAGGAGGTCAACGATCCCGAGCTCGAGCCGATCTTCCTCGAGCCGGTGGAGGCCTCCGAGGTGCTGCCCCCGGTCGTGCTCTTCGCCGACGCCGACACCGCCCTCGTCGAGGAGCTGGTCGCGCGGGTGCAGGAAGAGGAGTGCGAGGTCCTGGTCGCCAACGACGGCAAGACCGCGCGGGACATCTGCCGCCAGCGCCAGCCGACGGTGGCGTTCCTCGACGCCGCGCTCCCCGGGATCGACGGCTACAACATCCTGTTGGAGATCCGCGGCCGCAACGAGGACGCGGCGGTGTTCATCACCTCGTCCCGCGGCGACGAGTTCCGCCAGGCCAAGGCCCTCGAGCTCGGGGCCGACGACTTCGTCGTGAAGCCCTTCAGCCTGGAGCTCACGACCTCGAAGATCCGACGCGAGCTCAAGAAGCGCGCGGGCGGCCGCCACCAGGTGGCGCCGCAGCCCCAGTTCGCTGGCGTGTCCGGCTCCCTCGAGGACATGACCGCCCTCGACATCGTCCAGAGCCTCGAGCTCGGCCGGAAGACCGCGCATGTCGTCTTGCAGTACGAGGACGGCCGCGGGGGTGAGCTCAACGTGGCCACCGGCGACCTGCGCGGCTGCGAGGCGGGCAAGCTCCTGGGCGAGGAGGCGTTCTACAACCTCATGCGCCCCGGCAAGGGGCTGTTCCGCATCGAGTACCGCGGCTCGAGCGCGCCCGAGAACATCACCAAGCCCAACACCTTCCTCATGATCGAGGCCATGCGCCGGCTCGATGAGGGCGAGCGCGCCTCGCGGCCCGAGCTGGAGGCTGCGCCCGCGCCCATGGCCCCGCCGCCGTCCTCGTCCGAGCTCGTGGCGGTGCAGGGCCTCACCGACGACCTCACCCTCGATCCGCCCCTGATGCGGGTCACCCACGACGAGATCAGCCCCGGCATGTCGGTGGTGCGCAGCCCGCCCCGCCCCCTCACCATGCCACCTCTGGGCAAGACGCCGCGGCCACAGCAGCTCGCGCGGATCCCCGAGCGGCCCGAGCCGGACATCGCCCGGGATCTCGGCGACGCGCTCGAGCGCCTGGTGAAGGACCAACAGGAGGAGCCGGCGCCCCCGGTCGCGGTCGGCGGGGCCCGTCGAGTGCCGGCCGGGCACATGCCGACCGAGCACACCGTGAAGCTGGCCCGAGTGCCGCTACGGCGGGTGTCCACCTTCGAGGTCCGCGAGGCCGACGAGCACACCGAGGCCGACGACTGACCTGACGCCCTACTTGCAGCTGTCCGGGGAGGGCGCGGTGCAGAACGTGGCGTCGCCGCCCCCCTGGGTGAGGAGCACCGCGGTGGTCACCGCGGCCCCCGCCACGACCGCGGCGCCGATCCCGACCCACAGCCACACCGAGCTCCCGCTCACGCTCGGGGTCTCCTGCAGGTTGACTTGCGTCGTGGTCACCGCCCGCGCGGTCACCTCGGCCTCGACCTCGGCAGGATCGAAACCGGCCTTGCGCGCGCCGACCTTGTAGGTGCCGGGCATGAGGTAGCCGACCTCCGGCAGGGGCGACAGCCCCACCACCCGCCCGCCGATGCTCACCTGGGCCCCCGGCTCGCTCACCTCCACCCGGAGGCCCCCGAAGGGATCCCAGCGCTCGGGCGGGATGCAGGCCCGCACCCGGTCCTCCAAGCCATCCAGGTAGGAGGCGTCGGCGGGGAGCGCCTCGATGGACTCGCCCAGGACCTCGAGCGCCTGGAGGTCCAGGAGCCGAGCCCCCACGAGGCGGAGGTCGTCGAGCCGGGTGGCGATGATGATCAGGAGGTAGCGAGCCTCGACGGCGCCGAGGAGATCCGCGTAGCACTTCGGGTCGGCCTGGCACCCGGCCAGCCCCTGATGCAGCGCAGGCCCGCCCCGCGCGAGGATCTCGCGCATGGACACGATCTCGGCGTGCATGTGGTCTTCGATGAGCCGCCCTGCGCGCTCCTGGAACGCCACGAGCGGGGTGGTCACCCCCTCCCCCCGGACCGTGTAGATCGAGATGCGGTCCCGGGGTTGGGGCGAGACGCCGTACACCCGGATCGGGTCGGCCCGGGCGGGCCCGGCCAGGAGGGCCATCCCGAGCCCGACGGTGAGGAGCCAGCCGCGCACCGCCCCATCTGGTCAAAGGCCGCGCCGCGGAGCAAGCCCCCCCTGCCCCGACCGCCCCCGCAACGTTGCTTGCGGTGGCCGGCGGCCCCGGGCCTGGGGTAGAGTGCCCCCGTGCGCCGCAGTGCTGCTGCATGCCTGTTCACGGTCCTGGCCGCGGCCTGCGGGGGCCCCGCCGACCGGGTGGCGGTGGAGGACCTCGGCGACGCCGACCTCCGGGTGGTGGTGGCCCGCACCGGCGCGCGGGCAGAGGCCCGCGCCCTCAACCTCCAAGCGCCCTACCGGTACGAGCTCGAGCCCCTCGGCGACGTCTTCGAGCGCGGCGACAACCTGCGGATCTGGGTGCTCGGCTTCAAGCTCGACACCCTCACCACCGCGTTCCCTGCCCTCGCGAACCGGGGGTTGGACGACGTCCTCTCCCGCCTGAGCCCCGGGGTGGGCACGGCGGGGCCGGGCCGCTACGCGAGCCCCGCCCCCGACCGGGTCCTGTTCGCCACCGTCTCCGCCGACAGCCCCGACGACGTCCCCTACGAGATCAAACCCTGGGACCAGGTGGCCGCCGACGTGGCGTTGTACTTCGAGCTCCCCGGCGAGCAGGCCTGCCCCCCGGTCGGGGTGGTGGTCCGCGCCTTCCGACGAGACGACCCCAGCCGCGCCTGCATCTACACACGCAACCAGACCTGCGAGTGGTTCCACTCGACCGAGGACCGTTGCCCGGACGAGACCCGCATCTTCGGTGGCACCGGCACCATCGTGCAGCACCCCGATGGGCGGCTCCTGATCGGCAGCGCCGAGTGCAGCCGCGCGAGCGCCGAGTCCGGCGGCGGCCGGCGCGGCGAGACCTACGCGTACCGCTGCGGCGACCACATCATCGGCGTGCAGGAGCAGCCGCTGGACGCGCTCGGCGTCCCGTGGATCCCGGTGCGCAGCCCCGGGGTGACCGAGGCCGCGCTCCAGCAGCCGGGCAAGTGGGCGCCCATGGCCCCAGGCGCCCTGTTCGGCTCCTCCGACGCCGGGCAGGTCAGCCTGCGCAGGCTCTCCGCCCAGGGCGGTCAGGTCGAGGTGGAGACCCTCCAGCACACCGTCGTGGACCACCCGACCGAGGGCTCCCGCGCCGCCGCCTCCGCCGACGGCCTCACCGTTACCCTGAGCAGCGGCACCTTCAAGGACGCGGTGGGCACGGCCGAGCAGTGCTTTCGGCTCGTCAGCTCGAGCGTCCCCTTCGGCTGGGCGCCCCTCGAGCAGCGCGAGGACGCCGCACGCCTGCGCCTCGGTCCGGGGCTCTCGCCCTTCGGCGGCACCCTCGCCTGGGACATCATCGGCGACCCCGGCCACATCCAGGCGGGCCTGCCCGACCTGGTGAACGTCCGCCTCCCCGCGAACGCCGGGCTGTTCACCAGCCTCTCGGTCCGCGCTGACCCCGCGCAGGTCTTCTTGCAGACGACGAACGGCGCCTTCAACTTCGAGCCCCTCACCCGCTTCCCGGGCGAGCGCGCCCTCCTCGGCTGCCCTCGAGCGGTGGTCGTACCGCCCGGCCTCGCCCAGCCCATGCTCGCCGGCCCCAACCACCTGTATGCGCTGCTGCAAGATCGCCTGCAGCTCTTGGATCCAGACGGCAACACCCTCGCCGACATTCCGGGCGAGGGCGCGAACTTCTCCGGCGCTTGGGAGCTCCTCCGCACCACCACCCGCCGAGATGAGGAGCGGGTCGTGGTCATCCGTGACGCCGAGGCGCACATCTTCGACCCCGAGGCCCGCCGCCACGATCGCGTCGTCGTCCCCGGCCAGATCCTCGCCGTGATCCCCGGGCCCGATCTGCTCTACCGCGCCCCGAACGAGCCCTTCGCCGTGTACCGCGCCCAGGTCGAGGCCGGCCAGCTCACCGACACCATCCGCTACGCCCTCCCCCCCTTCGAAGAGGGCGCGGCCGAGCTCCCCACCCTCGACCAGGCCGGCGTCATCTCCCGCCGTGGCCGGCCGCTCGTGGCCTTCAGCGCGGGCAGCCTCGCCGGGATCCTCGACCTCGAGACCGGCCTCGCCACCGCGGTCCCGGTCGGCTTCGGAGCCGAGGTCGTGGTGGTCTTCGAGGACGACACCGGCAACGAGACCTGGGCCGGCGTGAAGACCTCGATGGGCGACCTCCAGCCGGTCCGGTTCCCGGATCTCTGAGTCTCCTGACGCTCAGCCGTCGACGAGCTGGCTGCGGGCCAGCCGCTCATCCCCCGAGGCGGCGATCGCCTCGAAGCCACCGTCCAGCGCGATGAACAGCGCCCAGCGGTCAGCGCCGGTGCGCGCCGCGACCTCTTGCACCACCCGCTCCTCCAGCGCCGCCTTGCGGACCCCCTTCCAGAGCTTGTCCGCGAGCGCGATGACGAGGTCCTCGAGCTCGACCTCCATCACGTCCCAGCGGGCGTGGGTCATGCACACCCGCGCCAGACGCGCGGACACGCCACGCTCGAGCAGCATGCCCTCGCCCTCCGGCTCGTGCGCGCTCCCGGGCGCATCGAGCTCCCGCGGGTGCCGGACCTTGCCGCAGTCATGGAGCACGACGCCGGCCCGCACCAGGTCCGCGTCCACCGTGACGCCGAGGGACCCGAGCAGCGCGATCAGGCCCTCCGCCGCCTCCCCCACGAGCGCGACGTGCTGCAAGAGACGTTGCGGGGCCCCCAACGCCACGAGGAGCGCCCGTGCCTCCTCCGCCGAGCCGGGATACATGCGTCAGCCTCCCCGCCCCGCCCTGCGGGCCAAGAGCCGCTCGATCGCCGCCACACCGGCCTCCATCCGGGCCCGCGCCGCCGAGTTGGCAGAGTGGATGGTGATCACCGGCGGCACGAAGTCCGAGGTGGCCACCGCCTCCTCGAGCCAGAGGACCACGTCATGGCCGGTCCCTCGCGCGTCGTCCCCCAGGTCGTGATCCAGGCTCAACGCCTCGACCCCGCCCGCCTCGAGCAGCTCGATGACCTCCGATGGCCACCGCACCAGCCGCCAGCCATCGGGCGGGCGACGCTCATCATCGAGGAACACCTTCATCCGACACGCTCCGTGCTCAGCACCCTGAGGACCCATCGACGGGAGGCGGCCCAAAGCACCCACACTGGTCGAGAGGAACGGCCGACCCGAGCACCTCCTCGCATACCCAGGCTCCGTCGGTGCAGACCGCCGGATACGGTGCGGCGTCGCTACACCGCCCACACGCGACACCGAGTGCGCAGGCCGGTGCTTCGCCCTCGCACTCATCCCCGCAGGCGGCCAGCGCGAGGCACATCGAAAGCAACGGACTGGCCCAAACTGCGTGGCATCGCATCCATCGTAGAGGTACCCAAGCGACGCCCGAAAGTCGAGCTGCACACCGAACGCCTCGCCATCGGGCCGATCTCGCTCGGGCTCGGCCCGGCGAGCTCCGCGAGGTTCACTATCTCCAACACCTTCCTGTGCTCCGCCACGCTCGGCCTGTTCGCGGGCTCCCCCACCGCTCCCATTGCCTGTCCCGAGCTGAGCGCACATCAATCCTCTCGCAACCAACCCTGCAGCCCGTGCCGCGTCAGACATGCATGGGTACTTGCATGACCTACGGGGTCGAACGAAGCGCTGCCAAGAACGTCGTTGTACGCCACAGCTCGGTCGACTCCGAACGCAGAATGAAGTGCCTCGGCGAGCTGTCGGTCCGAGCAATGCGGGTAGAGGATCGCAATAACGGCCCGATACTTGGTAGCGTCTCGCGACAGCCCGTGGGGGTACGCTGCGCGCAGCATCCGACAGGTGGAGTCGATTCCCGACATGGCTTGCTCCGTCACCTTCGGCTCCGGTCCACCCACACCTCGACGTTCAGCTGCGAGGCGCTCGCGCCGACCACTATCGGGCGGCCCACTGTCCCCGGTACCTTCTTCGGTCTGCTGGCCCGCCGCATTGTTATGCAACGGACCGGAGGTTCTCGCGAAGAACTCTGGGGTGGCGCGCAGCGATTCTGAGCAGGCTGATGGCTGGCCCCTCCGGCGTCCTGCGGCCCTGCTCCCAGTTGCGCAGGGTGTGAACACTGATCCCCATCGCCTCAGCGAACCCGACCTGCGTCAGCCCGACGAACTTCCTCAGCGCTGCGATGTCCGAACCAGAATCGAACTTCCCGCTGATGAACTTCCTCCGTAGATGTGCGGGAATCGCCCGCTCGAAGTCCGCCTCGGTCAGCTCTTTGATGTCTTCTGTCATTCAGTCCGTCCGTTGCATACGCAACGTCGAGGGCCGACTCGCGCTTGGTTTACGAATCGAGCAGCCACCAGCCCGAGGACCTGTTCGTCGGGCTCGACAACCACGACCAAGACGAAGCATCGCTGGATCGGGCCAATGCAGATGAACAGGTCTTCATCGTCGAGTGGGCGTCGTCGAAGACGTTCGAGGAGGTCGACCCCTGAGGTGAACAACTCGACGCCTTGCGCTCGTTCTGCTGCACGTCCCATTCGACGCGCA
>JACKEN010000028.1 GCA_020632995.1 Deltaproteobacteria bacterium
GTGCTCCGTGCCTTCGCCGACAAGGTGCTCGCCGCCCGCCGGATCCCATTCGGGGTCGAGCGCCAGGGGCCCTAGCTCGGGCGGGACCAGACCCCTTTCCCAATCCACAGCCTGCAGGCGTCCCTCGCGCACGCAGTTGGCCCTCCATCAGTCGCTCGCCGCGTGCGCCCGGAAAAAGGAGTGACCACAGGTTTCAGTAGGACAGGGCGGCGCGCGCATGGGCGCGCCGGGAGGCGTATGTATGTCGATTCTGAGATCCACCGGGTTCGCGACCCTGGCCTACGCGCTGCTCACGATCGCGGCGCCGAGAGCCATGGCCGAGTCGCTGGAGTTCATGGAACTCCAGATCGAGCTGGAGGCGCTGGTCAGCGCCGTATCTGACCGTCTCGGCAACGACTTCGAGACGCGCTTCTGTCCGTTGCAGGCTGACGAACCGCTCTGCTTCGGGCAACCGTGTGTGCTCGATCGGCTGGCCCCCGAGCCTACCAACGCCGCCTTGCGCCGCAATGGGTTCCAGCTGACGGAGATCGAGGGGCTGCTCAACGCGCACTCCTATGGTGTGGAGCTCGTGATGCCGGTCCGCGCATTCTTCAAGACCGCGGCGTGCGCGGAGGATCCCACCTGCCCGTTCGAGACCTACGCGCGCCAGATCGTGGCGAACGCGATCATCGGCCTGACCGTGGAGCGGGTGGAGGCGGAAGGGGCGCCAGACCAATACCTCTTGTGCTTCGAGCCGAAGGGGATCGAGCCCGAGGCGTTCAATGACCCCGCCATCACGGCTGAGCTCGCGAACTACGGACAGTGTGTCCGGCTCGCGGTGAACGACTTCGACCCGGGACCGACGGGTCGTGTCGCGGGCGTGGGCATCTCGACAGATGGCAACGGCGCCCGCCTGGCGCTCCGCATCGAGTACCTCTCCGAGATATATGACGCCCTCTCGCCCAACGAGACCGCGGCCCACGACTTCATGCGCGGGAACGCGTGGGACGACTTCCTCGCCGGGACGCTGGCCCCCGCGGTCACGGATCAACCTTCGGACTGGCGGCTGTTCATCAGCGGCTCCTCATTCGAGAACGGCCTGCGCCGGCGCCTCAAGGATGGCATCGCCCACGCCCACGAAGACATCAGCCCGGGCCTCCCGGTCACCGCGAGCTGGTTCATGGCGCCCGAGGACGGCCAGGTGACCTCGCACACGTCCGTCGAGATCTACCAGGACCTCTGCGTCAACGACATCACCGCCTACCTCGACGGCACCTACATCTACCGCTTCGAGGACCGGCGGCTGATGGTCGACGGCCGCGTGGACATCGACCTCGACGACATCGACACCTTCTTGTGTGGCTTCCTCATGCCCGGCATGGGCATCATCAACCTCGCCACCTCCGGCTTCATCGTGGAGGCGCTCGCCGACTCCTTGCCCCTCCCCGCCGACCTGGCGGAGCAGATCGGCAGTGAGGAGTGTACCGCGGAGCTCGCCTACGATGTCCCGGAGACACAGGTCGGTGAGCACGTCGCGCTCAGCTGTGGCATCGAGCTGCCGGTGCTCACCGTCCCGGGGGCGGACGACGCGACCCTCGAGCCGGTGGGCGCCACCCCAACCATGTTTGGCCTCACCATCTTCGGGGACCTCGTCGTGCCTTCGCGCCCTGCACATCAGCCGGTGCTCGCGGAGGCCGTCATGTCGTATGGTGTCCAGGGGGGCTGCGGGTCGCTCCACGTCGGGTACGATGGCTACGTCCGCGTTCGGAACGCGCGGACCTGCGGCATCTACCGGCGCGGTGACGTCCATGAGGTCTTCGGGTTCGGCCCGGTCGACGCGGATCCCTATCTCATCTCCACCTGGGACATCGTCCACCCCACGCTGTCATCGCTCCAGTGCATGAAATCCAAGTTCACCCTCCCGCAGATGGTCCAGTGCGCCCCCGGGACGATCTCGAAGTACGACTTCTACTTCAACTCGCCCTACCCGCTGAACACGACGGTGAAGACGCGCCGCGGGATGATCAGCCCGCCGCCGGTGACGCCCCCGACCGTGTCTCCCGCTCAGCAAGAGGCCGCCATGATCGCGCTCATCGAAGCGGAGTCGATCTGCATGGCGCCCCAGCAGGGCTGGCTCGGCAACCCCGGCGGCTACAACCCGAGCTGGGACATCGACCCGCCCAACTGGATGGGCGGCCTCGAGCTCGGGGGCGTCGAGGTCGGCCAGGGCGTCGTGCAGGCCCTGGGGATCGGGCCTGAGTTCCTCGTGCACTCCGAGCAGGGCGAGATGCTGCAGCTGCAGGTGAACTTGCTCGTCGAGACCGGTCGCCTGGGGTTCGAGGCCCTCGCCTTCGCCGCCATCTCGGTGCAGGGCTGGACGACCGAGTTCGCGGCCGACGGCTCGTACGTCGTCCGGCTCTCGTCGCCGGCCACCGAGGTCGAGGCGGTCGTGGTGGACGGCGATGGGCTCATCGGGGCGAGCGCGGTCCTACCGCTGGAGGCTGGGGCCATCTCCATCCTCTACGAGGCGCCCTAGCCCCTATGTCGAACTTCAGGGCGCGCAGGTGGTCCGGTCGAGGTCGAACTCGTCGCCGATCACCAGGTCGAAGCCATCCCGCGGTACGCACACCCGGTAGGTGGCGTCGCAGGTGAAGTCGGGCGGGCACACGTCGTCCGTGGTGCAGCTGTTCACCTTGGGGTCCCCCGTGAAGTGGTGATCGTCCGGGGGCGGCATCGAGCACTCCGCGGCGGGCAGGTTCACGAGCGAGAAGCCGGTCGGTATGTCGGTGCCGAAGGGGGAGGAGGCGGCGTCGAGGTCCTGCACCGCCCACACCAGGGCCTTGGTGACGTTGCCGCCGATGATGTCGTCGGCCGCGCCGTACACCCGGTCGCCGTCCCGATCCACGTACACGAGCAGGAAGCCCACCCCGAGGCGCGGATCCGAGGTGAGCAGGTGCTCCTCGGCGGGCGGGTCGAAGACCAGCACCTCGAACGCGTTGGGGAACTCGACGTTGGTGGAGACCGAGCGCTGCTCGACCAGGGCGGGGGTGGTGGCGGTCAGGTCGGTGTTCCAGAACATGGAGACGAGGGCTTCCTCGTCGGCGCCGATGTCGGTGCCGCCCCGGAGGGAGGCGATGCGGCCCACCAGGCGCAGGATGGGCTCGCCGCGGTAGTCGGCGTCGACCAGGGGGTCGCCGCAGCCCGCGGTGATGAGTGCAAGAAGGATTGCGGCGGTCAAGCGCGTCACAGGCTCCACCTCCCGCCCATGCCCACCCACCACGTGAGCGGGGTGTCGGTGCCCGAGCTCACCGCCGCGCCGCTCGCGACCGTCGCCGCCGGCAACACGTAGGTCACGATGCCGCCCTCGAGGCGCAGCGACAAGGCGTCGACGATGGGGCGCTCGATCGCGACAAGGCCGCCGAAGCCGAAGGCGAGGGTGTTGCGGCTCGGGGCCTCGCCCGCGGTCTCGAAGGACTGGTGCAGGTAGTTGCCCTCCACCAACAGGCCGAGGCCCACGCTCGCGAACTCGAGGTCCAAGAAGCGCTCCCCCCGCAGGCGCAGGGCGAGCTCCCGCTGTTGTCCGGAGATGGTGTCCGAGGTGGCGCGGGACAGCCCCATCCGCAGCTCCAGCCCGAACGTGAGCCAGGGGAAGTCGATGCCGTAGCCCACGGATGCGAGCGCGTTGAGGCCGTAGCCGTCGGCGGGGGAGCGCCCGACCCCGCCGGTGACGGTGACCGCGTGGAGGACCTCTCGGGTGCCGCCGCCCTTCCGGAGGAGCCGGGCGTAGGTGACCTCGTCGTAGTCCAGGCCTTCGAGCTCCACCTTCTGGCCCGCGTAGAGCTTGAGCTGGTACTCGCGGTAGCTGGTGTCGGAGCGCCGCCGCACCAGGTACCGCCCGGGCGACAAGAGCATGTGGACCGGCTCGCCCTCCACCGTGAGCTCGGCCGCCGCGGCGCCGCTCTCGCCCCCCTCGAGCACGAGGTACGAGCCGGCGGCGGAGATCTGGAGCTCACCGAGGGTGGCGCCAGCTTCGCTCGGGAAGGTGAGGGTGAAGTCGCCCTTGCCCTTGAGGTCGTAGGAGTAGGTGGGGTGCTGCAGGCGCGCGGTGCGCCCGGTGGAGCGCAGGGTGGCGCGGTAGGCGTAGCCGTAGGCCTCGTTCAGGGTCACGCGGCCGTCGGCGTCGAGGTCGGCCGCGCCCCTGAGGCCGGTGAGGAGGTGGTGGGTGAAGAAGGAGGCGCGCAGGGCCTCGGACTCCTGGCTGTCCTCGGTGCCGGACGAGGAGGTGATGATCGCCATCCCCTCGGCCTCGAGGCGCTGGTCAAGCCGGATTGCAAACGGCGGAGAGGGCTTGGCCCCCTTGATCTGGGTGATGCCGCCCGAGCGGCAGGAGTCGATGATCAACAGGCGCACCTTGGCGGGGGAGCCGGCCACCAGGGCCTCGAGCTCCGCGTAGGGGAGCACGCTCTTGCCCAGGTGCAGGCCCGCCGCGTCGGCGTGGCCGGAGTAGTAGACGATGAGGACGTCACCCTGCTCGCGGGTGGGGCTGGCGCGCAGGCGCACGTTGGTGCCGAGGAGGATCCGGCGCAGGTCGTCCGGCCCCTCGCCCAAGAGGACGGTGGCGTTCTCGGGCTCGGTGCGCCCGAGGCGGCGGAGGACGTCCGCCAGGTCCTGGGCGTCGCGCTCCGCGTAGCGGAGCGCCGGCTCGTCCTCCAAGCCCAGGTTGTTCCCCACCGCGATGACGTGGGTCGCGGCGCGGGCGGGCGAGGCGACGAGGAGCGTGAGTAGGAGCAGGCCCCAAGGGCGCGTCATCGGACCCCCTTCACCATCTCGAACGCGGCGGCGCGGCAGCCCGGAGGGAGGGCCAGGCTGCGCGCGCCGGCCGCCCGCAAGTCGTGAGCCGAGAACGGAGCGTCGCACACCACGAGGTGCAGGACCTCATGACCCGTCGAGCTGTCCAGCTCGATCGCGTCGGAGAGCAGGAGCCCGGAGCCGGCCTCCACCGGCACCGACTCGTCGCGGTCGTTGGGGTAGCAGCGGAAGAGGTCACCGTCGGACTCCACGCCCACCACCAACATGTGGCCGTCGGACGGCACGTCGACCTCGAAGCGCAGGCGGTCGCCGGGGCGGAACATGTCTCCGCTCATCGTGCTCGCAACGTGGCCTGCACGCTCGCGGTACACCCGCAGATCGAGCCCGCTGCCCTTGAGCCCAACGTCGGGCCGCGGAGGCGGGGTGTGGAGCAAGAGGAGCGCGGCCGCCGCGATCGCGAGGGCCCCCGCCACCGCCACCGGCCAGCGCTGCCGGGGCCGCTGGGCCCGGGCGGTCAGGCGATCCACCATGGCGTCGCGCTCCGCCCCCGGGATGGCGGCGAAGTCGGCCTTGGCGCCGTCCAGCCAGCCCCGGCAGCGGGCGCATGTCTGCAGGTGAGCCTGCACCTCGTCCTTCTCATCGCCCGCCAGACACCCGGTGTCCAGCAGGGTGAGGGTGAGGTCAGAGGGGCACGCCTCGGTGCGGCCCGGGTTGAGCGCCTCCAGGGCCTCCATCAGCTTGCCCTCCGCATCCGCTCCAGGGCGTACGTCCTGAAGCGGGTCAAGAAGTTCGAGACGCTGCGGGTCGACACGCCCAGGGCCTCGGAGGCCTCCTGGTAGCTCATGCCGTCCACGTGGACCATCACCGCGGCCCGCGACCAGCTCTCGTCGGCGTCGGCCAACAGCTGCCGCGCGAGCACCGCGAGCTCGGAGTCACCGGTGATCGACGCCTCCTTGGGGGCGTTCTCCATCACCAGGACCCGGCGTCGCTTCGTGTTACGCAGCTGGTTCAGGCACATGTTGGTGGTCACCCGATAGAGCCAGCTCGCGGCCTGCGCGGAGACCTCGAACTGAGGATGCTCGGACAGCGCCTTCATGAAGACCTCCTGCATCACGTCCTTGGCCTCGTCCTCGTCGCCGAGCAGCGTGCGCGCCCGACGCAGGACCATCGGCCCATAGGTGTCGAATATCTTCTCGACCTCTTCGCGCGTCATCGTGGTGCCTGGCCTCCGCCGGCCCTCTGCCATGAGAACACTCCCCTCTCGGGGTTCACGCACGGCTCATGGAGATTGTCGGCGGAGGGGCAGGCATCCGTGGAGACCCTGTCTCACTCCGGGGCTATCTCACCCCGGACCACAGACCGCATGTACGCCCGCAGGGCGGCCGCCTCGGTGTCGTCCAGGTCCCCCGACGCGTCGACGTCGAAGCGCGCGATGAGGGCCGCCTTCTTCGCCTCGTGGGCTGCCCGGCGCTCCTCGTGGCTGAGCTGGCCGTCCCCATCCGCGTCGAACTCCGCGAGCTCCGCCACCTCCCGCGCCACCCGCTCCGCCTCGTAGGCGGCCTGGGCGTTGGCCAGCTCCTCGTCGCTGAGGGTGCCGTCCAGGTCGGCGTCGAAGGCCTCGAGCAGGGCCGCCTGCAGGTTGTCGCACCGGACCGCGAGGTCGGCCTCGAGCTCGGCCCGCTCGTCGTCGCTCAGGTCACCGGAGTCATCCACGTCGTAGATCCAGAGCAGCCGCCGGAACGCCAGGGGACCGCCCCCGTGGCCGTGCCGCCCATGGCCGGTGGTGGAGGTGTGGGTGCCGCCCTCGTGGTGGCCGGTGGTCGAGGTGTGGGTACCACCGCCGTGGTGTCCGTGGCCGCCGCCTTCTGACATGTCGCCGCCCTCGCAGCCCCGGGCCTCCACCCGGGCCCGCACGTCAGGGAGATCGCAGCTGAAGTGGACCCGGCGCTCCTCCGCCGTGGGGGTCGCGTCGTCGTCGGCCGGGGTGGCGGTGTCCCCGGGGACGCCGTCCAGGGTGGTGTCGCTGCCGCCCTCGGTGACCGCGGCGGCGTAGACGTCGCTGTCGTCCGCGCTGCTGCTGGTGCAGGCGGCGGCCAGCGCGAGGAGGGGCAAAGTGAACAGGGTGCGAGAGAGCTTCATGCCCGACGAACACGCGGACGTTGGCGCTCGCGCACCGCCCGCCCGCAGTGCCGCAATCCTGACCGTCGATGCGCGGATGGGTGCTCTCAGGTGTTCGAGGGAGTGGCATCGGGGGAACCTCCGCCCGTCAACCTGCGGAGTTGCCTCCCCACCTTCAGCTGAGGTTTGTGCCAATGCTGGGATTGGGAGCCCCCCGAGAGGGCCTGGAGAGTGAAGAAGACCGTGAACCGAAAGCTGCTGCTGTTGCTCGCGCCCGCGCTCCTGCTCGGGTGCAGCGAGGACGAGTTCGACCCCACCGCCGCCGACGCGACCCTCACCGCCTGCACGGTGGTCGAGAAGATCTTCGCGCCCAAGTGCAACGACTGCCACAAGCCGGGCGGCGACTACCCCGACCTCAGCTACGACGGCCTGGCCGCGCTGATCAACGTCGAGAGCGAGGGCTACCCGGGGCAGGTCCAGGTGGTGCCCGGTGATCCCGAGGCCAGCTTCCTGTACCGCAAGATAACCGGCAACCTCACCGCGGACGAGGGCGACCCGATGCCGGAGAAGAAGGCGCTCCCCGACGCGACGATCGCCTTCATCGCGCAGTGGATCCAGGAGGGCGCGAGCATGGACTGCACGCCCGACCCCACCAACACCAGCACCGAGGCGTATCACCCGGCGGGCTACGCCGAGGCCACCGTGCACGGCTACGAGATGGAGCTCGGCCTCGAGACCGACTGCCGCCAGTGCCACGGCGACAACCTCCAGGGGGCGGACGACGCCCCCGACTGCGACTCCTGCCACCAGGAGGGCTGGCGCGAGGACTGCACCTACTGCCACGGCGGCGCGGTGAGCGACAGCGGCGCGCCGCCCCGCGATCTCGCCGGCCTGATGGACCTCACCATGCTCAGCTTCAAGGCCCACGGCCAGCACGAGGCGGGGGACGCTCACCCGGCCTACGAGTGCGAGCAGTGCCACGACAAGCCCACCGACGTCATGACGCCCGGCCACATCTTCGACGACGAGACGGCGGGGGTGGCGGAGGTGGTGTTCTCGGCCGGTCTGTCGGCCCAGGGCACCTACAACGGCAACGGATCTTGCAGCAACCTGTATTGCCACGGCAACGGGCGCAACAACTCGGGCACCGCGGACCACGACGACGGCCAGCTGGACTGCAACGCCTGCCACGCGGGGCCCACCGCGACCACCGCGTGGCGCACGATGTCGGGCGAGCACAGCAAGCACATGCGCGAGCGCCTCGCCTGCACGGACTGCCACAACAGCACCGTCAACAGCGCGGGTGCCATCGCGCAGGCGGCTCTGCACGTGAACGGCCAGGTCGACCTGGACTTCGGCACCAACGACATGACCCGGACCAACAACCGCTGCACCGGGACCTGCCACAACGAGCGCCACACCAACGAGACCTGGTAGGTCTGGGTCGACCACCTGTCCCTGGGGTCAGGTTGTCTCGATCTCGGATCTGCGTCATTCAGCGCGGCATGCGCCGTGGATGGATCCTCCTCACCACCTTCACCCTGGGCTGCGCCTCCACCTCGCCTTCCAAGGGTGGGGGCGCGAAGGCCGATGCCGACGCGCGCAAGCTCGCCGACATGGCGAAGGTCTTGAGCGGCAGCCTGATGGACGCGGAGCTCCAGGCCATGGCCCGGGGCCCGGAGTATGAGCTGCTCAAGCTGTCGCCCGATGGCACGACGCTGTCCGTGGTGGTGCAGGACGGCGAGGGCCCCGGCCTCGCCTTCTTCTCGGTCCCCGACCTGAAGCCGCAGGGCAGGCTGGCTTTCGCGGAGGGCCTATCACCCAACGACTACGTCTGGGTGAGCAACGAGCGGGTGCTCATCGGGCTGAGCGAGACCGTCTTCGGTGGCAGCGCCCACTTCGACACCGGGCAGCTCTACGCGGTGAACAAGGACGGCACGAACGGGAGCGTGGTCTACGGCTACTCCGCCGGCCAGATCCAGACCGGCTCCAGCATCAGGAAGGCCAAGGCCGGGAAAGGCTGGGCGTCCATCGCCCACGGGCGCCCCGACGACCCGCGCGAGGCGGTCATCTGGGAGCGGCCCTACTACACCGACCCGCGCCGGCGGGACGTCGAGATGACGCGCCTGTTCAAGCTCAACGTCATGCGGGGCACCAAGGACCTGCTCCTCGTCCCCCAGGGCACGGTGCAGGTGACCTTCGACCAGGCGGGCGAGCCGCTCATCGCGTACATCCCGGAGGGCGATCACGTGGTGTGGCAAGTGAAGGCGCCCGACGGGCGCTGGAGCCCGATGCCCGCGGGGGCCGAGCCCCTGCACGAGCACGTGCGCCTGGTGGGCACCGCGTCGCGGGAGCGCTTCTACGTGATCGACCAGGTCGAGGGGAAGGCGGACGGCCTGATCCGGGTGGACGTGGCCACCGGCGGCAAGACGGTGGTGACCGCCAGGGCCCACCAGGCTCCGGGCATCGTGCACTTCGGGCCCAAGGGCAACCTGGCTGGCGTCACCTGGCTCTACCCGTACCCCAAGCTGGAAGTGCTCCCGGAGGCAGGCGAGTACGGCGAGCACCTGCAGCGCCTGGCCCAGTCCTTGCCCGGCCAGACCGTGATCCCGCGGAGCACCTCCGAGGATGGGCGCTACGTGGTGGTCGAGACCGGCGCGGACCGCACCCCGGGCGCCTGGTTCCTCTACGACACGGTGGACGGCAAGGCGAGCAAGGTGGTGGACGTGCAGCCCTCGCTCGGCGCGGGCGGCAAGGTGTACTCGGCCCGGGAGGCCTTCGCGCTGAAGGCCAACGACGACCCATCGCTCGTCCTCACCGGCTACCTCACCTTCCCCAACGGCGGCACGGACGCGAGGAGCGCGCCCACCGTGGTGATGCCCCACGGCGGCCCGGCCAGCCACGACACGTGGTTCTTCGACTACGAGGCCCAGGCCCTGGCCAGCTTCGGGTACCTGGTGATGCAAGTGAACTTCCGGGGCTCCTCGGGCTTCGGGCGCGCCTTCGAGACCCGCGCATACGGCGAGTGGGGCGGCAAGGTGCAGGACGACATCGCCCAGGCGGTGGAGTGGGGCATCGCGGAGGGCCTCGTGGATCCGAAGCGGGTGTGCATCTACGGCGGCAGCTTCGGGGCCTACTCCGCGATGATGAGCCCCATCCGGCGGCCCGACATGTTCAAGTGCGCGTCCGGGCTGGCCGGGGTCTACGACCTCGAGGCCCTCGCCGACGACTCCGACATCGGCGCCACGGACCTCGGGCGCAGCTACCTGGACTCCGCCATCGGTCACGACGAGGCGATGCTGAAGGCGCAGTCTCCCTTGCACCGTGTGGCCGAGCTGAAGGTCCCGATCCAGCTCGCGCACGGCGAGCTCGATGAGCGGGCGCCCTTCAGCGGGGCGGAGGCCTTCCACGATGCGGCGAAGGCGGCTGGGGTGGACGTGACGATGATGGTCATGAAGGGAGAGGGGCACGGGTTCAGCACGACGGCGGCCCGGATCTTCCACTGGAGCGCCCTCCGCGAGTTCCTCGACAAGCACCTCGGGGGCGGCGTGGCGGCCGCCGCCCCGCGCTGAGCCTGCGCGTCCCGTCTGAATCGACATTCCTCCCCAACGGGGCTAGAACCCGCGGGGGAGGAACACCATGACCGACTTCCGCTACGAGAAGATGCTGCCAGTGGGCCCGGACACCACCGAGTACAGGCTCCTCACCTCTGACGGGGTGTCCACCTTCGAGGCCCACGGCCAGACGTTCCTCGAGGTGAAACCGGAGGCCCTAACCGCCCTCACCAGCGCGGCGATGAAGGACATCGCCCACCTCTTGCGCACCAGCCACCTGGAGCAGCTGGCAAAGATCCTGAAGGACCCGGAGGCCTCGGCCAACGACCGCTTCGTGGCGCTCGATCTGCTCAAGAACGCGAACATCGCGGCGGGCGGAGTGCTCCCGATGTGCCAGGACACCGGCACCGCCATCGTGATGGGCAAGAAGGGGGAGCGGGTCTTCACGAACGCCGACGACGAGGCGGCGATCGCGCGCGGGGTGTTCGACACCTACCTGACCAGCAACCTGCGCTACTCGCAGCTCGCGCCGCTCGACATGTACAAGGAGGTCAACACCAAGACGAACCTCCCCGCGCAGATCGAGCTCTACGCCGCGAAGGGCGACGAGTACCACTTCCTCTTCATGGCGAAGGGCGGCGGGTCGGCCAACAAGAGCTACCTCTACCAGGAGACCAAGGCCCTCTTGAACGAGGCCAGCTTGATGAGCTTCGTGGAGGCGAAGCTGCGGTCCCTCGGCACCGCGGCGTGCCCGCCCTACCACCTGGCCCTCGTGATCGGCGGGACCAGCGCGGAGTACGCGCTCAAGGTGGCCAAGTACGCCTCGGCCCGCTACCTCGACGACCTCCCGACCCACGGCACCGAGCTGGGCCACGGATTCCGCGACCTCGAGACCGAGGCGAAGGTGTTGAAGATCGCGCAGCACACCGGCATCGGCGCGCAGTTCGGGGGCAAGTACTTCTGCCACGACGTGCGGGTCATCCGCCTGCCGCGGCACGGGGCCTCGTGCCCGGTGGCGATCGCGGTCTCGTGCTCCGCCGATCGCCAGGCCAAGGCCAAGATCACCCGGGACGGCGTGTTCCTGGAGCGGCTCGAGACCGACCCCGCCCGCTTCCTGCCCCCGGTCACCGAGCAGGAGCTCGAGGGCGAGGTGGTGAAGATCGATCTCACCAAGCCGATGAGCGAGATCCGCGCCGCGCTCTCGAAGTGCCCGGTGAAGACGCGGCTGTCCCTCACCGGCCCCATGGTGGTGGCGCGCGACATCGCCCACGCCAAGATCAAGGAGCGCCTCGACGCGGGCGAGGGCCTGCCCGAGTACATCAAGGACCACGCGGTCTACTACGCGGGCCCGGCCAAGACCCCCGAGGGCTACGCGTCGGGCTCCTTCGGGCCGACCACGGCCGGCCGCATGGACTCCTACGTGGAGCCCTTCCAGGCCGCGGGCGGGTCGATGGTGATGCTGGCCAAGGGCAACCGCAGCTCGGTGGTGACCCAGGCATGCAAGACGTACGGCGGCTTCTACCTCGGCAGCATCGGCGGCCCCGCCGCGCGCCTGGCCCAGGACTGCATCCGCAAGGTCGAGGTCCTGGAGTATCCGGAGCTGGGCATGGAGGCGGTCTGGCGCATCGAGGTCGAGGACTTCCCCGCCTTCGTGGTGGTGGACGACAAGGGGAACGACTTCTTCGCCGACCTCTCCGAGCCCAAGGGGCTCAACGTCCTCAGCTGAACCCCTGGCCTCGGCCGCGGCTCTCACCGAGGGCAATGGCCAAGCCCAAGGACCTCAACTCCATCCCCTCCGTGGAGGCCATCATGGCCAAGGGCTCCGGGCCTGCGGTCATCGACTTCTGGGCCCCCTGGTGCGCCCCCTGCCGGGCCATGGCGCCGCAGTTCGAGGCGGTGGCCCAGCACTACGAGGGCCAGCCGGTGCGCTTCTACAAGATCAACACCGAGGCCCACCCCGAGCTGGCCGAGCCCTTCCACGTGCGGGCCCTCCCCACCACCGCCTTCGTGATGGACGGGCAGATCATGGACGTGGCGGTGGGCGCCATGGACGCGGCCCGGCTCACCAAGAAGGTGGAGTGGCTGCTGTCCAAGTCCCGGGGTGAGTCCTGGTGGACCCGCCTCACCGGCAAGAAGGCGGCGGAGGCCTAGGGCAGTCCAAACCTACGCCTTGGTCGCTTCTGGCCAGGTGCGATCCGAGGTGGCCTCGCCGGGCACGTTTGGGGTAGCCACGGGCCACCGTCATGGATGCCGCCGCACCCAACCTCGAGCGCTCGCTGCCGGTGTGGGACCGCTGGTTCCTGTCGTTGATCAACGACCCGCGGGACCTGCCCTTCGTCCACCTCATCATCCAGTGCGCCGCGGTGGCGCTGATGGGCGTCGGCCTGTTCTTCGTGCCCGACCCCTACTTCTGGTGGTTCGCCCTCGGCTACGGCCTGGTGTGGGGCCTTGGGGTCCTCGACCGCTACATCCTGATGCTCCACTGCACGGCGCACCGCATCTTGTTCAAGAAGCCGTACAAGTGGGCCAACCAGATCATCCCCTGGGTGCTCGGGCCCTTCTTCGGTGAGCCCCCCGAGGGCTACTTCGTGCACCACCTCGGGATGCACCACCCCGAGAACAACATGCACGACGACCTGAGCTCCACGCTGAAGTACCAGCGAGACAAGGTCTTCCACTGGCTACGCTACTTCACGCGGTTCTTCTTCTTCATCACCATCGAGCTGCCCATCTACCACGGCAAGAAAGGCAACTTGCGCTTCGGCCTCCGCGCGGTGGTGGGGGAGGTCTACTTCTGGAGCATCGTGGCCGCGTCCGCGCTCCTGTTGAGCTGGAAGGCCGCCCTGGTGGTCTTCGTGATCCCGGTGGTGCTGGTGCGGATCCTGATGATGGCGGGGAACTGGGGCCAGCACGCGTTCGTGGACTCGAGCGACCCCAACAACCCGTACAAGAACAGCCTCACGTGCATCAACACGCGCTACAACCGGCGCTGCTTCAACGACGGCTACCACATCAACCATCATGTGAAGGCCCGCTTTCACTGGTCGGATCACCCCGCGGAGTTCCAGGCCAACAAGGCCCACTACGGTGAAGAGGACGCCATCGTGTTCGAGGGCATCGACTTCTTCCAGGTGTGGGCGCTGTTGATGCTCAAGCAGTACGGGGTGCTCGCGGATCGCTTCGTGAAGCTCCCCAACGCCCCCGAGCGGAGCCGGGACGAGATCATCGCCTTCATGAAGTCCCGCCTGCGCCCCATCCCGCGCCCCGCGGCCTGAGCGCCGGCCCCGGTCGCAATGCCCTGATCTGGGCGTAAACCCGTATTCCATTGCCTCCCGCTGGGCGATTTGGCCCATGCGAATGAGAGGCAATATTGGCAATTCGACCATCAAGCCGAACTTTCTGAGACACGGCCTGGGCGTCGAATTCGCGGCTGCCAGTATTCCTGTAGCATCCGCGAACCAGAGGGTCGGTCCTTGAGCGCGCAGTCCACGTACCAACCCATCCACCGCATCGCCATGGGCGGCATGGCGGAGGTGCACCTGGCCTATCAGCGCGGGCTCGGGGGGTTGGAGAAGCTGGTGGTGGTGAAGCGGATCCTCCCCCACCTGGAGGGCGACGTCACCTTCGTCACCATGTTCCTGGAGGAGGCGCGCCTCGCCGCGCAGCTCAGCCACCCGAACGTCGTCAACGTGGTGGACGTCCGGCGCGAGGACGACGGCCTCTACATGGTGATGGAGTACCTGGCGGGGATCGACCTGCGGCAGCTCCTTGCTCTGGCCAAGGGGGACGAGCGCAGCGTCCCCATCCCAGTGACCCTGCGCGCGCTGGCGGACGCCGCGGACGGCCTGCACTACGCCCACTGCGCGCGCGACAGCCACGGCCAACCTCTTGGGCTCGTGCACCGGGACGTGACGCCCTCCAACATCATGCTGACCTTCGAGGGCGTGACGAAGGTGCTCGACTTCGGGATCGCGAAGGCCGCGGGCCCCGCCGGCGTGACGCAGGGGGGGACGGTGCGGGGCCAGTTCACGTACTGCTCGCCCGAGCAGATCGAGCAGCGGCCCCTCGACGCGCGCTCCGACGTGTTCTCGCTCGGGGTCGTCCTGTACGAGCTCCTCACCGGCGCGTCGCCCTTCGTGGCCGAGAGCCCGGCCGGCGTGATGCAAGCTGTCATGCACCGGCAGATCTTCCCGCCCGGCGCAATGAACTCGGACGTCCCGGTGGAGCTCGACGACCTGGTGATGCGCGCGCTGGCACGGGATCCTGCTGCGCGTATCTCGAACGCGGGCGAGCTCCGGGACCGCCTGTACTCGATCCTGGGTGGCTACGGCACCACCATGTCGCCCGCCCGCATGGGCCGCTGGATCCGCGAGCGCTTCTCGGACGAGTGGCGGGCGGCGCAGAAGCTCGAGCAGCGGGTCACGCTCCAGGCGCGGGCGGGGGAGGCCACCGCGCGTCCGTCCTCGCACCTGTCGGTCTCCGCGTCGATCTCGACCCCCGGTGACCTGCTCGACACCACCCAGGTGACCACCCACCCCAGCGTGTCCTCGGCCTTCGAGAGCGGCTCGGACTCGATCAGCCCGCTCGGCGACGTCGCGGCCGGGCGTGGCTCCAACCTCACGCTCTACATGGCGGCGGCGGTCGCGGCCACGGTGTCGATCCTCGCCGTCCTCGCGCTGGCGTACTTCTTGGGGAGAACCGCAGGCTAGCATGACAAACGCTCGATACAGGCTCGTGCACAAGCTCGGCGTAGGCGGGATGGCCGAGGTCTTCCTGGCTCAGCAGCGGGGCCTCGCGGGCTTCGAGAAGCTGGTTGTCATCAAGCGCGTGCTCCCGCAGCTCCGGCAGGATTCGGGCTTCGTCAACATGCTCCTGGCCGAGGCCCGCCTCGCGGCCGGGCTCCGGCACCCGAACATCGTCGAGATCTACGACGTCCACCGAGACGAGGGCGACTTCTTCATCGTGATGGAGTACCTGGCGGGCGAAGACCTCAGGCTCATGCTCGCCACTGCCCGCAAGGCAGGTTTCAGGTTCCCGGTCGGGGTGGCGGGCCGCATCATCTCGGACGCGTCGGCGGGCCTCGACTTCGCCCACCGCGCGGTCGACGCCGACGGTCGGCCCCTCGGGGTGGTCCACCGCGACATCGGGCCCACCAACATCATCCTGACCTACCACGGGATCTCGAAGGTCCTCGACTTCGGGGTGGCGAAGGCCAACATCCACAACATCTACACCCGGCCCGGCACGCTGAAGGGCAAGTACGGTTACGCTTCGCCGGAGCAGGTGCAGCACAGGGCCCTCGACGCCCGGTCCGACATCTTCTCCCTCGGCATCGTGCTCCACGAGCTCCTCACCGGGCAGCGCCTCTTCCGCGGCAAGACCCCGCCCGAGACCCTGAAGGCGGTGATGGAGGCGCCGATCGTGCCGCCGAGCCGCATCAACCCCGAGGTGCCGCCGGCGCTCGACGAGCTGGTGGCGCGCGCACTGGAGCGCGACCGGAACCGGCGGCTGAGCAGCGCGGGTGAGCTGCAGGAGCAGCTCGAGCACATCCTCGAGCAGAACGACCTGCTCTTGTCCGCGCACCAGGTCGCCTCGTGGGTCTCCGCCCACTTCGCCGAGGCCAAGGCGCGGCGGGCGGGGCTGGAGCGGAGCGTGGCCGCGGACCACACCCAGGCCCCGCAGGGGCCGGTGATGGCGCTGCCGCCCGCCACCACCCCGCTCCCCTCCTCGGTGAGCGACATCAGCCACCTCAGCCACCTGAGCAACCCGTCCGCGCCTTGGGCGGGTTCGCAGCAGGGGCACGGGAGCTGGCCGATCAGCGCGGTGAGCGCCGCGCAGCCCCCGCCGCCGCCGCCGCCGTCCGGGCGCAAGGTGGCGTGGGTGGTGCTCCTGACCTCGCTCCTGACCGTGCTGGTGGTGGCCCTGGTGGGCTTCGCCTTCTACCTCGGGCGCAACGACGGGAGCACCCAGGTCGAGGTCGTGCGGCCGCCCGAGTCGGCGGCGCCGACGAAGGTCGCCTTGCACCTGCACGTGGTCCCGGCGGGCGCGCAGCTCTCGGTCGACGACACGCCCTGGCCACACCCGGTGGGAGAGGACGGCGTGCTGGTCCCGCTGAACGCGGGCCAGCAGGTCAACCTGCGCCTCGAGAAGGACGGCTACGAGACGGTCCGTCGCGCGATGAAGGGGCCAGCGGGGGGCACCGAGAACGTGTACGTCACCCTGGTCCGGCACGCGCCCGCGCCCGCCGTGATCGACGCGGGGGCAGTCGCGGAGTCCGCGCCGTCAACCCCTCCTGCATCGGCCCGCGGGCGGGTCACCGCGGCCGCTCGGAGCACCTCTCGCTCCTCGCGGTCCTCCGCGCCCCAGCAGGGGAACCTCGAGGTGGCGTTCATCCCGGCCGAGGCGAGGCTCTTCGTCGATGATCAGCTCCAACCTGGGAGCTCGCCCCGCCGCGTGTCCGGGCTTTCGGAGGGCCGCCACCGGCTGCGGCTCGAGGCGGCGGGCTACGTGGCCCAGACCCGTGAGGTCGAGGTGGAGGGCGGCAAGACCGCGTCGGTGTGGTTCTCGCTCGAGCGCGCCCAGGCCGAGCAGGCCCGCCTCGACGTGATGAGCAGCCCGGTGGGGGCCGAGGTCCGGGTGGACGGCAAGGTGCGCGGACGCAGCCCGGTGGTGGGGCTCATGTTGGCCTCGGGGGTGGCGCACAAGGTGGAGCTGAGCCTGGACGGCTACAAGCCCTGGCAGGCCACGGTGGAGCCCACCCCGGGCGCGAACCCGCCCATCCAAGCCACGCTGTCGCCCGCTGCCGCGGCGCCCGCGGGGGTCGCAGCGCCGGCCCCGGTGGCCGCAGCGTCGGAGGCGCGCGAGATCACCGTCCCGGGCGGCGCGACCGGGGACGCCGACGCGGGGCGCGGCCTGTTCAAGGACAAGTGCCGCTCGTGCCACGGCAGCTCGGCCAGCGCGCTCGCCCCCGCTCGCTACACCGCGGACCAGTGGAGCCGCTACTTCGCGCGGGGTAGGCACCGGCGCCACGGCGCCCTGGCCGAGCAGTTCAGCCTGGCCGAGCTGACCGACGTGAAGTCCTTCCTGATGGCCAACGCCGCCGACGTCGAGTCCGACACCGCGGCAGGAGTGAGGTAGTCCGAGATGAGAACCTGGAGTGTGCTGGTCCCCGGCCTCGCGGTCGGGCTGATCTCGCTCGCGCCCGTCGGCGCGGTGGCCGAGCCCTCGTCCGAGGCCGACGAGCTCCGAGAGCGCCTGGACGAGCTCGAGGATCGCTTCGACCAGGTGGAGAAGCGCTCCCTCCTCGATCGGATCGAGCTGGGCGGTGACTACCGCACCATCTTCAACGCGGTTGTCTACAAGGGGCCCACCGCGGATCCGTATTACCCCGACCCGACGAACCCGGCGGTGGGGCACCAGATCGAGGAGACCAACGCGGAGATCTGGTCGCATCGGCTCCGGATCTCGATGAAGGCCGAGCCCATCCGCTCGGTGCGGGTCTCGGCCCGCATGGTCATGTACAAGATCTTCGGCGACGGCGACGCCGCGCCCTTCGTGCAGGACAGCATGACGACCCGCCTCCCCCGGGACTCGTCCGCGCGCTTCGATCAGGCCTGGATCGACTGGTTCATGACCGACTGGCTGGCGTTCTCCGCCGGCCGCATCGCCTACGCCGACGGCAACCCGGCCGAGCTGAAGGACAACTCCAGCGTGCGCCGCGCGACCTGGGGCCTGCAGATGGTGGACGGCGAGTACGACACCATCAACCTGACCTTCAACCTCTCACGCGCGTTGGACGGCTGGTACATCCGCGGCTTCTACGCCTCGTGGTTCAACGACAACGATCAGGACCCCTTCGGCGGCGTCCCGTTCCTGTCCAGCGGCACCGAGAACCTCCGGATCTTCGGAGGCAACATGGACTTCGTGATCCCCGGCATCGGCCGCAACTTCCTGCAGCTGGGCTACTATGTCGCGCCGAAGTTCCGGCCCTTCAACATCCCGATCCCCGACCCCGGCTACGACCCCGCCAGCGACTACACCAACGCGCCTGCCCCGCTGAACGGGAGCCTCCTGTTCCCGAGCGCGCTGCCGGACTCGATGGGGAGCTACCAGAACATCAGCGCCCTGCTGGAGCTCTACGACCTGGCGGGCATCGGCCTGGACCTCTTCTTGGCTGGCTCGGTGGGGTTCCTGAAGTCGAGCGACCAGGGCATCGCGTACCAGATCCCAAACCCCGCCGATCCCGCGACCCGCATCGAGTACCCCTTCCTCTACCTCGCCAGCACCGGCGACAAGGGCACGACCTTCTTCGTGTACGCGGGGATGCGCTACACATTGCCGGTCAAGGCCCTGAACGAGACCAAGCTCGGCTTCGAGTTCAACCACGGCTCCCGCTACCACATCAGCTTCGCGGTCCAGCAAGACAACCTGCTCACCAAGCTGGCGACCCGCGGCAACGCTTACGAGGCGTACCTGATCGTCCCCTTCAACGAGCACCTGTTCCTTCGGGCGAGCTACTTGTACATCGACAGCAAGTACCAGACCGGGTTCTTCGGCCCGGACCCCGCCGCCTTCGGCTCGACCGCACCCGAGCGCCTGCAGCAGATCCACAGCTTCAGCGCGGTGCTGAACGCGTCGCTGTAGAGCGTGGTAGGCTCCGGGCGCCATGCCCAAGATCGATCTCGCGGCACTCCCGGTCCGGGTTGGCACCGGATACCCCGAGCCCTTCAACGACGCGTGCGCGGGTCGGACCCGACGGCGGCTCGGGGACGCGGGTGGGCTCGTGGACTTCGGGGTCAACCTCATGACCCTCCCCCCTGGGAAGTGGTCCAGCCAGCGCCACTGGCACAGCCACGAGGACGAGCTCGTCTACTTGCTCGAGGGTGAGCTCACCCTGGTCGAGGACGCGGGCGAGGTCGTCCTGAGGCCGGGCGATTGCGCGGCCTTCCCCAAGGGCAGCGGCGATGGTCACCACCTCAAGAACACCGGGAGCACCGACGCGGTCTACCTCGAGGTCGGCTCGCGCCACCCCGACGACCTCACGACGTGCGCGGACGTCGACATGATGAGCTACAACAAGGATGGCGCGTTCCGACACAAGGACGGGACGCCGTACCCCTAGGCCTGCGACGGACACGCGACATGCAGCTCCGCCCCGCCCGCCCCGAGGACGTCCCCAGCCTCATCGACCTCTTCGTGGACGCGATCCGCGTCCTCGGCGCCCAGCAGTACGACGAGGCCCAGCGCGCGGCGTGGTCGCGGGCGGCCGACGACCGCGACGGCTTCGGTGAGCGCCTGAGCGCCATGCACGTCTTGCTCGCGGAGCAGGATGGCTTGCTCCTTGGCTTCCTCGGCTACTTCGAGGACGGGCACATGGACTTCCTCTACACCGCGCCGGCTGCGGCTCGGCGGGGCGTCGCCACCGCGCTCCACCGTCAGGTGGAGGCGACCCTGCGCGCCGCGGGGGTCACCGAGCTGTATACCGAGGCCAGCCTGGTGGCGCGGCCCTTCTTCGAGGCCCAGGGCTACCGGGTGACGGAGGAGGAGGTGCTGGAGCGCCAGGGCGTCCAGCTGCGCCGCTTCCGCATGCGGAAGCCCCTGGCTTGACGGCGAGGGGATCCTGGGCTCCCCTGCCACGAACCGTGGCCGACGCGTCCGAAACGAAGACCCCCTCCCGCCGCTACGTCCTCATCACCCCGTGCCGGAACGAGGAGAGCCACGTCGAGGCCACGATCCGCACCATCGTGGGCCAGTCCGTGCCGCCCACCCGCTGGATCATCGTGGACGACGGCTCCACCGATCGCACCCCTCAGATCCTCGCCGACGCGGCGGCTGAGCACGCCTTCATCAAGGTGGTGACCCGCACCAACCGGGGCGCGCGCTCGGTCGGCCCCGGCGTGATCGCCGCGTTCTACGCCGGCCTCGAGCAGCTGGACGTCGAGGCCTTCGACTACATCGGCAAGGTGGACGCGGACCTCGAGTTCCCGGCCGAGTACTTCGAGCGCGTGATGCGCGAGATGGAGGCCGACCCCAAGCTCGGCAACATGTCTGGCAAGGTCTACCTGCGCCTGGACGACGGGCGCCTCGTGCCGGAGCGCATGGGCGACGAGAACGCGATCGGCGCGGCCAAGTTCTACCGGAAGGCCTGCTTCGAGCAGATCGGCGGCTTCGTGCAGCACGTGGGCTGGGACGGCATCGACGGGCACATGTGCCGGCTGATGGGCTGGATCGCGCGCTCCGAGGACCGCGAGGACCTCCGCATCATCCACCGGCGGCTCATGGGGAGCAGCCAGAACTCGGTGTGGGAGGGGCGTAAGCGCTGGGGCCGCCTGAAGTACTACATGGGGTCTGCGCCCTGGTACATGAGCGCGATCTTCGCCTACCGCCTCGCCGAGCGGCCCTACGTGGTGGGGTCGGTGGCCATCCTGCTGGGGTACCTCGAGGAGCTGGCGCGGCAGGGGCCCCGCTATGAGTACCCGGGGTTCCGCGACGCGCTGCGCCGCTTCGAGTGGCTCTCCCTGACCCGCGGCAAGCGGGCCGCCATCGAGGTGGTGAACGCCCCCCTGAAGCGCTGAGCGCGGCGCGCCGCTTGGCCTTGCCCCGGTGCCGGGGGCTGGGCTAAGCGATTGGTCGACGTGCCGCTGAAAGTTGCATATCTGACCACCGCGTATCCCGAGGTGGCCCACACCTTCATCCGCCGGGAGATCGTGGAGCTGGAGCGGCGGGGGAACCACGTGCTCCGGATGGCCCTGCGCAAGGGCAAGCTCGTGGAGCGTCGGGACAACGAGGAGCTCTCGAAGGTCCGCTTCATCCTCGAGCAGAACAAGCTGAACCTCGTGAAGTCGGTGGCCAAGGTGGTCCGCAAGGAGCCTTTCAAGTTCGTCGACGCGCTCAAGACCACCCTCGAGATGAGCAAGCAGAGCGAGCGCGGGCTGGTGCGGCACATCGCGTACCTGGTCGAGGCCTGTGACCTGAAGGCGACCCTGGAGGACGAGGGGGTCGAGCACGTGCACGTCCACTTCGGCACCAACTGCGCCACCGTGGCCCGGCTGGCCCACAAGATGGGCGGGCCCACCTACAGCATGACGGTGCACGGCCCGACCGAGTTCGACGCCGCCATCGGCTTCAGCCTCGGCAAGAAGATCGAGGACTCGCTCTTCACCGTGGCCATCACCAACTACTGCTCGGCGCAGCTCCGGCGGTGGGTGGACTACGACCAGTGGGACAAGATCAAGATCGTGCACTGCACGGTGGGTGATCACATCCTCGCCGAGCCGGAGCCCATCCCCGAGGCGTCGCGCAAGCTGGTCTGCGTGGGCCGCCTCACCCCGCAGAAGGGCCAGCTCCTGCTCGTCGACGCCATGGGGCGCCTGGTGAAGGAAGGCGTCGACATCCACCTCGTGCTCGCGGGCGACGGCCCGATGCGCGAGGTGCTGGAGGCGCGGGTGGCGGCCCTTGGCCTGAAGGACAACGTCACCATCACCGGCTGGATCGGCGAGGAGGAGGTGCGGCGGCACCTGAGCGAGAGCCGGGCCCTGGTGCTCCCGAGCTTCGCGGAGGGGCTCCCGGTGGTGATCATGGAGGCCTTCGCGGCCGCCCGGCCGGTCATCACCACGAGCATCGCGGGGATCCCGGAGCTGGTTCACCCGGGTGAGAACGGCTGGCTCTGCATCTCCGGCGACATCGACGACCTGGTGCGGGCGATGCGCGAGTGCGTCGAGGCCCCGATCAGCCGCCTGAACGAGATGGGGCAGGATGGCCGGCGCCGGGTGCTGGAGGGGCACACCGCCTCCACCGAGGCGGCCAAGATGGAGCAGCTCTTCGCCGAGGCCGGGGTCGGCTGACGCGCCTCAGGCGGCGCCGCCCGCCTCGAGGAAGCGGATGATGTCGGCGGACTCCGGCATCCACACGTCCTCGCCGTCCGCGTCGGTGTAGCGCAGCACCGGCACGGTGGCCCGGCCGCGGGCGCTGGTCAGATCCATGTAGTGCTTTCGGTCCTGGAAGATGTCGCGCAGCTCCAGGTCCACCCCGAGCTTGCTGGCGGCCCGCAGCACCCGAATGCAGAACGGGCACGTGTCGTAGTAGTAGAGGGCCATGCGGGCCGGCATCCCTCCCTTTATTGGGCCTGGGGGCGGCCCAGACAAGGCGTGGAAGCACCGAGCTGTCTCAGCCTGACGTGCGTTGGGGCTCGGGGCCTGCTAGCTTCCCCCCCATCGTGCCCCGCCGCGCGCCGACCCGGGCCAAGAAGGCCGCCTCGACCCCGGCCAAGGGGTCCGCGTCGGCTCGGGCCAAGAAGGCCGTGACCCGCGCTGGGACCGGGTCCGCGGACCACGAGGCGCGGATCCGGGAGCTCGAGAGCGAGCTGGCCGACCTGCACTCCGAGCTCGAGCGCTCGGAGCGCCGGGTGGAGGCGATCCGGCAGATCGGGCGGGTCCTCGGGTCGAACCTCGAGCTGGATCCCCTGCTCGCCGAGATCGTGGACCGCACCACCGACCTCCTCGAGGCGGACCGCTCCACCCTGTTCCTCGCCGACGACGAGGAGGGGATCCTGTGGTCCAAGGTGCTCCAGGGCAAGGAGCACAAGCAGATCCGGTTCCCCATCGGCACGGGGATCGCAGGTTGGGTTGCGGCGAAGCGGAAGCCGCTCCACATCAAGAACGCCTACGCCGACAAGCGCTTCAACCCGGAGTTCGACAAGCAGTCCGGCTACAAGACGCGCAACATGCTGGTGTGGCCGGTGCGCCGCCCCCAGGGCACCGAGCTGTTGGGGGTCATCCAGGTCCTCAACAAGAAGCAAGGTGACTTTCGGAACACCGACGAGCGGCTCCTCGAGGCGATCGCGTCCGAGATCGGGGTGGCGCTCGAGGTCGCGAACCTCTACCGCCAGGCGGTGGAGCGCTCCCGCATGCTCGAGCGCACCCGGCGCGAGCTGCTGCTCCTGTTCGAGACCGAGCGGGCCATCTCCCAGTCCAATGACCTGCAGAACATGCTCGAGGTCATCCTCGACACCGCCCTCAAGACCCTGAGCGCGCGCACCGGCGTCATCCACATCCTCGACGAGCGCGGCTTTCGCCTCGAGGTGGTGGCGGCGCGCGGGGTGGGGGCGAACGGCATGCGCCGCGACTCGGTGCAGATCGGCGAGGGCATCGTCGGCAACGTGGTGAAGTCGGGCGAGGCGGTGGTGCTCAACGACCTCGAGGGCCTGCTCCGGGGGCGCACCAAGGCGCGCTCGGTGCTCGCGGTGCCCATCCGCACCCGCTACACCGGCACCATCGGGGTCTTCGAGCTGGTGAACAGGAACGATCGGGCCGGCTTCTCGGAGTCCGACGTGAGCACCCTCGCGGTGGTGGCGGCCCAGGCAGGCCGCGCGATCAACGCCGAGCGGCGGCGGAAGGAGCGCGAGCAGTCCGAGCGCCTGACCACCATCGGGCGCATGCTCTCCGGCGTCATCCACGACCTCCGCACCCCGATGACCCTGATCTCCGGCTACACCCAGGTCATGGCCGGCACCGAGGACCCGGGCGCGCGCACTCAATACGCGCACCTGGTGAACAAGCAGATCGATCTGCTCTCCGCCATGACCCGGGACCTGTTGGCCTTCGCCCGGGGCGAGCGCTCCATCCTCGTGCGGAAGGTCTACGTGCAGCGCTTCATGGAGGAGATGCGCGAGTACCTCGACCAGGAGCTGCGCGACTCCAGCGTCGCGCTCGAGCTCGACATCCGGTATCGCGGCGCCGCGCGCTTCGACGAGACCAAGCTCCGGCGGGTGTTCCACAACATCGCGCGGAACGCGCGCGAGGCCATGCCGGGGGGCGGCGTCTTCACCATCACCGTCGACAAGGAAGACGCCGACCTCGTCATCTACTTCGACGACACCGGCACCGGCATCCCGGAGGAGCTCCGCCACAACCTCTTCGAGCCCTTCGCGACGGCGGGGAAGGTGGGGGGCACCGGCCTCGGCCTGGCCATGGTGCGGCAGATCGTCGAGGAGCACCGCGGCTCGGTGCGCTTCGAGGACGGCCCGAAGCGCCGGGGCACCCGCTTCACGGTGCGGCTGCCGCTCGATCCGTAGACGGGGCTAGAGGCTCCCGCCGACCGAGAGGATGGGGAGGGCGGCCACGTCGCCGTTGCTGATCACCATCATCGCGCCCGCCTGGAGGGTGACGCTCGCCCCGGTGATGGCGGCCAGCTCCACCCCGCCCTCGACCTGCACCAGGCCGGGGAAGAAGCCGAAGCCGGCCCCGGAGTCGAGGAAGTGGAGGGGTGCCTCGACGCCGATGGTGAACTGCGCGTCCTCGGTGCCGAAGCTGGCGAGGACCTTGGGGTTCACGCCGACGCCCGCGCCCAGGCTGCCCGGCAGCTCGACCGCCAACGCCTGCAAGGAGCCCTGCGCTGCGAGGGAGAACGACTCGCCCTCGACGAACGCGTACCGCAGGCCCACGTCGAAGCGGGAGACGCCGTAGATGAAGGCGCGCTCCGCCCGCATCTCGAAGGTCAGGGTCTCGTTGATGCCGAACACCCAGCGCGCGTCCACCGCGGGGGCGATGCCGAAGAAGGTCACCAGCGCGCCGAAGGCGTGCTTGCCGTCGCCGGGGCCGCGAGCGGAGAGCACGTAGCGGGCCCGCGCCCCGGTGCCCGGGTTGGTCTCGACGCTGCCCGCGGGCTGCTCGGGGGCCGCCTGCTCGGGCGCCGAGGTCTCCTGCGCGAAGGTCACGCGCGGGAGCTGGGCGAGGACGGTGAGGGTGAGGGCGAGGGTGGTCTTGTTCATGGCCCTCGTGCAGAGCAGCCTGCGTGCCAGCGCCTGGCCGGCGCTGAAAAGGCAGCGAGTACGGGAGCCTGGCTCGAGCACGCGCCCGCGCGTCCGTTCGACCGGCCGCGCGTCCGGACGGACCCGGACGGACGCCGGATGCCTTGGGGGCTGTCTGCGCGGGCCGCCAACTACGGCGCGGGCGTGCTCTCTCGACGCTCGCCCGGTGCGTCGTCGAACACGACCGCGGTGGCGATGACGCCTTCCCAGGGGGTCGTCTCGAGCTCGATCAAGGCGTCGGCGTTCATCTCGCAACCACGCTTGCGAAGCTCGATGACGGACCGGCTGAGCAAAGAGGAGGCCGGGATGCCGCCTACGAAGGCCTCGACCACCCCGATCTCGTGGAACGGTCGCTTGGGGATGGTGCTGCGATAGACCGGGATCTGGCACTCGGACGGGGCAGCGCCTACGGCGTCGACCGTCTTGGTGTGCCGGAGGGTGTGGGCTCCCTGGCTGCAGCCGACGAGACTGGCCAAGGCGACGAGGACGCCTCCGAGCTTCATGATCGGATGATACCCCATACACTCCGCGAGGCCGAGCTCAGCTGTCCTTCGTCATGGCGCGCAGGTTGATGAGGTTCACCAGGAAGTGGGCGACCACCGGCCCAAGCACGTGGCCCGAGCGCTCGAACCCCCAGCCGAAGGCGAGGCCCATGAGGCCGGCGCTCAGCGTCCAGGGGATCAGCCGCGCGTTCATCGGCCAGTGCATGAACATGAACAGGAGCGAGGTGAGGCCCAACCCCAGGTCGGGCTGGAGGGCGCCCCGGAACAGGAGCTCCTCCGCCACCCCCGAGAGCAGGGCGAGGATGAAGGCCTCGCGCCAGGTCAGCTCGCCGAGCACGGTCCGGAACGTGTCCGCAAGATATCTTGCGAACTCGAAGCGCATCACCAGCTGGCTGAGGATGACCACCGCGAGGGCGAAGAGCGCGCCCACCGCGGCCCACCGGACCAGCGACTCCGCGTCGGGGGGCTCGCCCACCCAGAACGGCAGGCGCCGGTGGAACCCGGCCCACAGGAAGGCGAGCGCGGCCATCCCGGCGTAGAAGCCGGCGGCCAGGCGGATCACGGGGGGGCGGGGTGGGGTGTCGTCGTCCACGACGGGCGCTCAGCCGTCGGCGAGGAGCTGCTCCACCGTGGCCTGGTCGGCGCCCGGGAACTGGTAGTCGTCCAGCTCCTCGGGGCGCACGAACCGATAGGTGTGCACGCCGATGGTCTTGATGTCCTCCTCGGGGGTGAGGAGCTCGCAGCGGTAGACCCGGAAGTCGATGGTGTAGGCCTCGTACTCGTGGGTGACCCGCACCGAGGCCTCGCCGACCTTGACCTCGACGTCCATCTCCTCCTTGAGCTCGCGGGCGAGGGCGGCCTCGTCGGACTCGCCCTCCTCCACGCGCCCGCCCGGGAACTCCCAGAGGAGGGGGAGGGAGCTGGTGGGCTTCCTCTGGGTGATCATGTAGCGGCCATCGCGCTCGATCTGCGCTGCGACGACCCGAACCTTGCGCTTCGTCATTGCTTTGCCGGGGGGGCGTAGAATGCCACGAGGGCCTGGCGCAAGCCACGGATCGCGTGACACCCATCGCCGATGAGGTCGTAGTAGGTCTGGGGGGTGCTCTCGGCCAGCTTGGCCTGGGCCTTGTACATCGGGGCCAGCTCGGCCACCGCGTCCACGAGGTCCGCCGCGACCCGGCGAGCCTGGGCCCGGGTGGCGTCATCCGCCTTCAGGGCCCCCCACTGGTGGGCGAGGGCCATCGTCTCGAGCACGTGGCCGTGGAACTTGAGCTCCTGGACCAGGAGCAGGAACCCATACTTGGGCTGGGTGTTGATCAGCTGGCGGTACATCCGCCGCTCCGCGTCCCACCGGAAGTCCACCAGCTCGAGCTGCTTGCCGGCCCGGAACAGGAGGGCCGGATCGCCGACCGCCGCCGCCCCGTGGACCGCGCCCTGGACGAAGTGCAGGCCCCCGCAGGTGTGCCCGTAGATGTCCTGCCGGCGCTTCTCGACCAGATCCGGCCGCCCCACCCGCATCGGCCCGAGCAGGAAGCCTTGCTCGTTCTCGAGCTTCTGCAGGCCCTGCTGCACGAGCAGGCTCATCTGGATCGGCCCCACGTGGGTCTCGAGGGTGCCCTTGGGCCCGTAGGCGCTCAGGAAGAGGTCCATGCTCCACGCGAACTGGTGCCAGTCCGCGTCGGTGGTGGGCATCGAGAAGGCCCACGCCGCGTCGTCCACGAGCTGCTTCAGGGTCACCGACTTGCCCCCCTTCAGCTTGAAGCTCCGGGTCAGGGGGACACCGGCCGAGACCATCGACTTGGCGATGAGGTTCGGGTGGGGCTCCACCGGCACGTCGTCCTTCGTCTTCTGGGGGAAGCGGTGGACGGTGCGCCCGTAGAGCTGCTCCACCTGGATGAAGTCGTGCACCATCACGTCGATGGCGAGGCGCCCGTCCGACGCCTTCAGGTCCGGCCCGAAGGCGAGCAGGCCGTGGGCGAGGGCCCAGGGGTTCTTGGGGTCGCTCGCCCCCGCCTTCACCTCCTGGATCAGGACCTCGAGGGCGTGCTCCACGTCCTGTCGCGACGCCTCCCGGACCGGCGGGCCGGGGGGCGGCTCCTTGGCGGGGGCGGCGGGGCTCGCAGGCGCGGCCGCCGTCGGCGCGGGGCTCGCGGGCTTCGCCGCCGCGGGCTTGGCGGGCTCGGGCTTGGCGGGCGCGGCGGCCTCCGGCTTGGGGCAGCCCGCGAGGGCCACCGTCAGACACACGAGCGCCCGGGCCAGGGCCCGCCCCTCCCCATCCACACCAGCCACGGCCCGCATTGTCCCCGTCGGGGCGCCCACGACAACCCGAAACTGGCCTTTGGGGTCGGGGCGCCCGGGTGTCTTCGCTTGACGGTGGCGCTCAACCCCCCATAGGGAGCGAGACAGGGCCCTTAGCTCAGCTGGCAGAGCAGGGGATTTTTAATCCCAAGGTCGTGGGTTCGACCCCCACAGGGCCCATCCCAGAAAGGTTCCGGATTCCAGCCGCTTGCGGCCCATGTTACCGGCCTCGCTCACGCGCCGACCCTGGGCCCTGCTCCCGCTCGCCGCCACCTTCGCCTGCGCCACGGCCACCGCGGACGAGGGCGGGGCGATGAAGGCGGGCACCGACCACAAAGCCCGAGGGCTTCACGTGGACCTGGTCGGACCGCGCCGCCACCGAGACGCACGCGACCATCTATCACGGCGCGGTGCTGCATGCCCTGCGGACGCTCTACTCGCTCCCGCCCTGGGAGGGGGAGATGCCGTGGTGGATGGACGTGGATTGCGTGCCGCCGCCCGCCAAGGCCGAGTGATGCCGGTGCTCGACGCGGTCGCGGGGAGCTGATAGGCCCGCGACGATGATGGAGCTCATCTGCAAGAAGACCTGCTCCACCTGCCGCAAGGCGGTGGCGCTCCTGGACGCGGAGGGGGTCGAGTACCGCTACCGCGAGTACACCGAGGAGCCCCTCACCGAGGCCGAGCTCCGCGCCACCTTGAAGATGCTCGGGGTGGGGCCGAAGGCCGTCCTGCGCAAGAACGACAAGGCCTGGCCGGAGTCCGGGCTCACCGGCGCGGAGTCCGACGAGGCGCTGATCCAGGCGATGCTGAAGCACCCGACGCTGGTGCAGCGCCCGATCGGCATCAAGGATGGCCGGGCGGTGCTTGGCCGCCCGCCCGAGGCGCTCCTGTCGCTATAGCCTACTCGATGGTGCCGATCGGGAGCCGGATCTCCGCCGCGCCCACGTCCAGGCCGTCCAGGCTCCGGGGGACGATGCGCTGGCCGTGGTTGAGGAGCTCCGAGAGGGCGTGGCCATCGCGGTTGCTCCAGCGCGCGGTGAGCACCGCCCCCACCTGATCGCCCGCCTCGCCCATGCGCCAGGTCGGCTCGAACTCGGGCGGCAGCTCCACCGTCACCACGTCCGGCCCGGTCAGCTGACCCTCCGAGATCCACACCTCGACGTCGGCCCAGGCCATGTAGGGTTGCAGGTGAACCTGCATGACCTGGACGCTGGGCGAAGCAGAGGTGGGGAGCTCGATCGAGAACCTCCGGGGCCCGAGGTCGACGAGCGCCCCGCCGCTGAGCGGCTCGGGGGTGGTCAGCGTCGCCTCCCCCGGGTCCTGCCGGTAGCTCACGGTGGTGAGCTGGTTCCCCGCGCCCACCTCGGACACCAACTGATAGATGTCGTCGGGGTCCCGCAGCGCCTCGGGCACCCGGTAGAGGGCGAAGCCGCCTTCGGGGAGCGTCACCTCGGTGCGGTTCCCCGTGATGTAGCGCTGGCGCGGGAATCTGATCGGCTCGGGCTGGAGCTCGGGCTCGAGGGGCAGGTGCTCCTGCATCGCGAACCGGAACAGGAGATCCTCACTCAGGTCGAAGTCGCGCCGGATCCGGATGGCGGGGCCGTCGCGGTCTTCGAGCAGGGTCACGAGGTCATACGGGCCAGGGGCGGGCCCGACGAAGATGTAGCTCGCCACGCCGCCGGCCTGATGGAACCGGCCCGTGCTCGCCGCGCCGATCGACGCGCTGAGCGCGAAGGTGCCGAGGTCGCCCGCCTCGAAGGTGAACGCGCGGGCGTCGTCGCCGCTCGGGGGGAGGGGGCAGCGCACCGCGGGCTCCAGGGAGTCCTGGTCGGTGAGGAGCAGCGCGTGGACGGAGTCCCGCCCCGCGTCGGTGAAGGGGCAGGCCACCCACAACATGTAGCGCGGGTGCTCGATCGTGAAGGCGGTGGTCGGCCCGACCGCCTCGACGCGCTCCCAGTCACCGCCTTCGCCGCGGTACGCGACGAAGGTGGGGGTCACCGGCAGGGGCGCCAGGTGGGTGTCGGTCATGCTGTAGGTGGTCAGGGTGCCGATGAGCGGGGGCTCGACCTGGGGCTCGACCTGGGGCTGGGGGCCGTCCAGCGGCTGGCCGCCGTCGCTGCACGCCGCGAGGCCCGCGACCAACACTGCCAGGCATCGCTTGCTCACCACGTCACTGTAGTCGGGACGCCCGAGGCGAGTCCATCGCCCGCGGTGCCGTTGCCCAGCTCACCGCTCTGGTTGCTCCCGAACGTCCACACCTGGGTGCGGGTGTAGGCGAGGACGTGGTCCCCACCCGCCCGCCACCCGGTGGGAGTGGTGAAGGGGGCGCCGCCCGGGGCGGCGAGCACCGGGCCGGGGGCGAGGCGGGTGCCCCCGACCGTGCCGTCGCCGAGCTGGCCGGCCAGGTTGCTGCCGAAGGCCTGGACCACCCCGCCCGCCGTCACCACCAGGGTGAAGGCGAAGCCGGCCGAGATGTGCAGGGCACCTTGCACGTCGGCGGGAGCCGGGGCCAGGTCGTCCAGCCCCATGGTGTCCCGGCCGAGCTGCCCGAAGGCGGCCCACCCGAGGGTGAGCACCTCGTCGTCGATGGTGCGGAGGACGCTGTGGCCCCAGCCCGCGTCGAGCTCGACCACCACCGCGCCGACCCCCGGGATCACGCCGGGCTGGTCGATGCTGGTGGGGGGCTGACCGCGCCCCAGCTGCCCGTACTCGTTGTAGCCCCACGAGAGCACCGCGCCGTCCCCGCGCAGGGCGAGCGCGTGGTAGGTGCCGGCGGCGATCGCCTGGATCCCGGAGAGGCCGGGCACCGCCTCAGGGCGCGCGCGGGGGCTGGCGTCGCCCATCCCGAGGGAGCCGTAGCTGTTGGCGCCCCACGCGAGGACCCGGCCCTGAGTAGTGAGGGCGAGGCAGAAGTCGTAGCCGCACTGGACGTCGGCGACGTCGCGGAGGTCGCCGGCGCCGGTGACCGGCAAGACGGGTTGCGGGAGCGCCTGGTGGTCGCCGGTGATCGTGCCGCGGCCGAGCTGGCCGCCGCTGTCGTTGCCCCAGGCCCACACCGCGCCGTCGCGCCGGATCGCCACGCTGTGGACCCCGCCCGCCCGGACCGAGGCCACGTCGGTGATCGGCAGCTGCCTCGGCGCGGTCACGAACTCGTCCGCGCTCTCGTCGACCTGCCCGCTCGCGTTCCAGCCCCAGCCCCACACCGTGCCGTCGGTGAGCACCACCAGGTTGTGCTTGTTCCAGGTGTGGGCCTCGACCACCTCCGCCGCGGTGACCGCGAGGGCCGCGGTGCCGACGACGCCGTCGAGCTCGGCCTCGATCACCGTGGTGCCCGGGCTCAGCGAGACGAGGAGGCCCCCCGCCTCGACCCGCGCCACCGCGCCGTCCCGCACCCGCCAGGTGACCTCTTCGGTGACGTCGCCCAGGCTGCCGTCGCTCCACCGGGCCTCTGCGGTGAGGCTGGCGGACTCCCCCGCCGCCAGCATCAGGGCCTCGGGCCGGACGCCGACCGCCGTGAGCACCACCCCGGAGTCGGCGGGGCCGGTGTCGGCCGGGCCCGAGTCGGGCGGACCCGAGTCGGGCACCCCGGTGTCGATGACGCCGGTGTCGGGTGCAACTGGGCCTGCATCGCCCGCGTCGACGCTGACCTCACCCGCGTCGCCGGGATCGAGCCCCGCCGCGCACGTGTCGGCCGCGGTGCACCACCAGCCGGAGGGGCAGGGCGCCTGGGCGTTGCAGGCGCGGCCGGTATAGTCCGGCTCTGCCACGCACCCGGCACAGAGGCTGACCAGCAGCCACGCCACCCAACGCATCCGAGGAGCGTAGCAGGGGGGCTGGGGGCTTACCACCGCCCGGGCAGGCCGCTCGGCTCCACGATCTCGTACTCGAAGGTGACCTCTTCGTGGTGCCGCGCCAGCTCGTCCTGCAGCTCCCGCTCCGCCTGCTGCAGCAGGGTGCGGGTGCGGATCTCGTGGATCTCGACCGGCGAGCACGCGGTGGTGGAGGCCTCGGCGGGATCGTTGGAGAGCAGGAAGAGCTCGGCGTCGAGGGCGAGCTCGGTGGTCGGAGGCGCAATCGGGCTTGCGCCGAACGCGCTCGCCATCTCGTGCCGGACCACCCGATCGACCTCGTCCGGATCGGGCAGGCGGATGATCGGCACCATCGGCCCCGACTCTCGCGGCGGCCCGCCCGCGCGATCGAACGAGCGGCGGCCCGACGGGGCCTCGCCCATGTACTCGGTGTGCTGCGAGGCCTCCTCCGCCATGATCCGCACCCCCTCGGGGAGCTCTGGCTCGACGAGACGGGAGGGCAAGGGATCTTGCAGCTCGGCCTCCACCACGACCGCGACCCGCCGCCGGATCTGGGCGGTCGGGGTCACCGACGGGGTGGGGGTCGGCGCGGTGAGCATGGGGACGGGGAGCCGGGACGGCGTGGCGCCCGGGAGCAGATCCGCCACCAGGGGGCTCACGCTCGGCCTCGGCTCGGCCGGGCTGAGCATCTCGGCCCGCCCCAGCAGGTGCTCGGCGTCGGAGCGCTTGCCTCGGGCCTCGGCCAGGGCGGCGGTGCGACGGTACTCCTCGGCCGCCTCCCGGTTCCGGCCCAGGCGCTCGAGGGTCTGGGCGAGGGCGCGGCGCAGATAGAGGGCGTCGGGCTTGAGGTCCGCCGCCTGCCGGAGCACCGCGTAGCCTTTCAGGGAGTGACAGCTCGAGGTGTGGAGCTGGGCGCACTGCCACAGGCACTGCACCGCCTCGTCGACGCGCCCGGCGCCGCGGTGGGCCTCGGCCAGCGCCATCAGGACGCGATCATCGTGAGGCCGGGCGGCGGCCGCGGTCATCAGGTCGGCCAGGCGCCGCTTGGCCCGGCGCTCCGCCCACACCGAGGCGAGCGGGCGGGTGAGCAGGCGCACGATGCGCTGCCAGACCCCGGACGGGGCCGCCTGGGTGCGCGCGTCCATCCTCCGACACCGTCCGGTCTGTGACGCACCAGGGCAAGCCGACGGATGACGTATCCAACGCCCCTACACGGGGTCCACCCGGTGTCGGAGGTCAGCGGCAGCTGGCGCCGTAGCCGAGCTGGCAGGCCCGGCGCTCGAAGGCGTCGGCGGTGCGGGGGTTGGCGTCCCCGCCCCGCCCCTCCCGCCACAACACGGCCAGGGTGGCGCAGGCGCGGCCCCGGCCCGCGTCGCAGGCGCGCTCCAGGTAGCGGCGCGCCCGCTTCTCGTCCCGCCCGGCCGCGGTGAGCTGCAGCCCCGCCTTCTCGCACGCCGCGGTGGCCCTGAGGTCGCAGGCTCGGCCCAGGAACACCAGCGCCTGCCCGGGATCCGCGGTCGGGCCGCCGGAGAAGGCGTCGGCCAGATCCAGGCACGCCTGCCGCTGACCCGCCTTGCAGCCCGCCTTCGCCTCGGCGAACGGGTCGTCGGTCGGGAGCTCGGCGGTGCGGGCGGCCGGGGTGGGCGCCTTGGCCGGCGCGGGGATCGCTGCCGGCGCTCGAGCCGGGGTCGGCGCGGCCGGCGCAGCGGCGTGGGTCTCCGTCGGGGCTGCGGCGGGGGTCGGCGCCGTCGGCGCGGCGCCTCGGGTCGGGGTGGGTCAGCGGCGGGCGCGGCGGTTCGCACCTCGCGGTCCGCCGCCGGGGCGGCTGCGGCCATGGCGGCCTGGGGCGCGGCCACGGGAGCGGCCAGGTCGGCGCCCCCCTGGAACATCACCCACAGCCCGCCCGCGATCATCGCGAGCGAGGCCATGAGGACCGCGATCACCTTGCCCCCACCGCCGCGCCGGGCCGGCTGGAGCACCGGGAGCAGATCGGTGGGATCGTTGGGCTTGATCGGCGCCTCTCGCACCAGCTCGGCGTCGCCGAGCGAGCCGCCACGATCCGCGGAGGGGTTGATCGCTTGCACGCTGAGGGGCGTGGTGGGGTCGGCCTGCTCCAGGCTCGGGTCCACCGCGGCCTCGCGTACCTCGGGGGGGCGCAGCATCCCCGGCTCGGTCGGGGCCTCGCGGTCGAGGGTGCTCGGGGCCTGGGGGAGCGCGGCGCCAGCGGGCGTGGGCACGCTCACCGGGTGCCCCGGCGTGGCGGCGCGGGGCGGGGGCAGGTGGCGATCCGTCACGTCCTCCGCCTTGCGCAGCATGTCCAGGGTGGGGGTCGGGAGCGCGTGGGCGGAGCTGCCGCCGGAGCCGAGCTCCTCCTCGGCGAACTCGAGGGCCTGCACGAACGACTCCATGCTCGCGAAGCGCGCCTTCGGATCCTGCTCGAGGGCCCGCTTCATCACCCGCAGCACCGGGAGCGGGAGGGCGGTGAGGGCCTGGGTCTGCGACGCGCCGGGGGCGGCCTGCATCGCGAGCTGGTGGAGGATGCGCGCGGTGGCCCACTGATCGGAGGCGAAGGTCGGCGCCTGCTTGGTCAGCTGCTCGGGCGACACGTAGGCCCGGGTGGCCTCGGTCCGGCGCCCCAGGCCCGCGCGTGACCACGCGAGGTCGAGGAGCACCAGCCGCGGCCCCGCGGCGGACGGGGTGACGAGGGCGTTCTGGGGCTTCACGTTCCCGTGGACCAGCCCGCGCGAGTGCAACCAGGCCAGCACTTCGGCCAGCTGCCGCACCAGCGCGAGCGCCTGCACCAGCACGTCGCGCCGGCCGAGGTCGCCGATGCGCTCGAAGGGCCCGCCCTCGAGGTACTGCGCCGCCACCCCGAACACCCCGTCCCCGCCGAGCGCGGTGCCGAGCACGGGTTGCAAGCTGTCATGCTCGAGCCGCCCCACCGCGGTGAGGGCGCGGCTCACCTGATCGTACGCGGCGCCCCGCGCGGTGGCGGGCACGCGATCGGGCCGGATCAGCTTCAGCGCCACCGCGCCCGGTCGGTCCACGCGCCGAGCCAGCCAGGCCACGCCGAGGCCGCCCTCGCCCAGGGGCCGCTCCAGCTGGTACTCGCCGATGAGGTCGCCAGGCTTGAACACGTGGGCCGACTCTAGCAGGCCCGGCGGCGCCGCGCGAAATGCCTCCGCCGGGCTACTCGAGCCCTGGCAGGCTGCCCTGCGCAGCGGGGGTTCGCCGGGTCTCGCGACGAGTCAGGCGGATCTTCGCGCGCTCGGCGCGGTCGAGCGCCGCGTCGAGGCAGCGCGCGGTCACCGACGGGATCGCCCACTCCGTGAGCGCGTCGAGCGGGGCCCAGGCCATCCCCTCGGGCAGGCGGCGCGGGGCCTTGTTGCTGGCGCGCAGCACATGGATCTCCAGGGTGCGATGGGTGAGGACGTGGCGCACCTGCCCGGTCGAGGTGAGCGGGCCTGGATCGAGACGATGCGCGCGCAGGGCCTCGTCCGCCGCGCCGTCCGGCTCGAGGTGCCCCTCGAGGAAGATCGGGCACCACAGCGAGGCGAAGAGCCCCGCCTCGGGCTGGCGCGACAGGAGCACCCGCCCGCCGTCCAGCCAGAGCACCGCGGTGAGGGCCACCGCCTTCTTGGTGGCGCGCTTCCTCGGGGCCGGGATGCGCTCCACCGCGCCCTGCGCCCGAGCCTTGCACGCCTCGGCCACCGGGCAGGCACCGCAGCGTGGGTTGCGCGCGGTGCACACCAGGGCCCCGACCTCGATCAGCCCCTGGGCGACGTCGCCAGGCGACGCGCCCGGTGCCAGCGCCTCGGCCGCGCGCCACACGGCCTGGGCCCCCGAGCCCTGCATGACGTCGCCCTCGAGCGCCTCGAGCCGAGCCACCAAGCGGGTCACGTTGCCGTCCACCGCGGCGCGCGGGCGATCGAAGGCGAAGGCGGCCACCGCGCCCGCGGTGTAGCGCCCGAAGCCGGGGAGGGCGAGGAGCCCGTCGGCGTCGTCGGGGAAGCGGCCCTGGTGTTGGCTCACGACCTCGCGCGCCGCCTTCAGCATGAGCTGGGCGCGGCGGTAGTAGCCCAGCCCAGACCAGGCGGCACGCACGTCGTCGTCGTCCGCCGCGGCCAGGGCCTCCACCGTGGGCCAGCGGGCCATGAAGCGCGCGTAGTACGGCAACACGGTGTCGACCCGGGTCTGCTGGCACATGACCTCGCTGATCCACACCGCGTAGGGATCGCGGGTACCGCGCCACGGCAGCTCGCGGGCGTTGGCGCGGTACCAGTCGAGGATCGCGGCTCGAATCGATGCTGCGCGGTCGGGGGACACCCCGCCTGGGTAGCAAGGAGGTCCGGATCCTGCTAGCCGAAGTGTCATATGCGACGCGTCGTGTGGGGTCTGGTGACCCTGGCCGTCGGGTGTGCCACGCCGCCGCCCCCGCCCGTGACCCAGCCCCTGTGGAAGGACGGCGTGATGCAGAAGCCGCTCACGGTCGAGGAGGCGACGCGCTACCTGAAGCAGGCCGCGCCGGAGTTCTCGGTCTGCTACCGGCGCGAGCAGCTCAACCTGACCGCGAGGACCTCGGACTACCTGTTCCAGGTCTTCATCCCGGTCGACGGGAGCACGCCGGACGTCACGGTGCTCAAGGAGACGGTGGCAGGGCAGTTGACGCTGCGAGACTGTCTCACTCAAGCCATCGAGCGGGTGCATTTCCCTGCCCATACCGGTCAGCCGCTCACCCTCAAGGTCCCCATCGAGGGCAGCTGACCGGCCGCTTGCTTGCGCCGCGACTCCACCATGCTACGATGTCTCTCACCTTCGGAGCGCTCTTTGCTTTGTCCTGACAACACCTTCGCCCAAGTCATGGGGACCCGGGTCGGCCGCGCCGTCCCGCCCCTGTGGGTAGGCCAG
>JACKEN010000029.1 GCA_020632995.1 Deltaproteobacteria bacterium
GTGCGAGCTGCCTGCACATGAGGGTTCGAGCTGCGACCATCGGCGTGACGATGGCAGTGTGCCTCGGGGGCACGACCGGGCCGGGGTGCACCATGAGCACCCCCCGTGGGACCTCGATGCCTGGGTTCGAGGTCGAGCTCGGCATCGATCAGCGGCTCCCCACCGTGCCGGTCGAGATCGCCGGCCGCACCTATCCCCTGATGCTCGACCTCGGGGATGGACGGCGGATCACCCTCTCCCCCGCGGTGGTGGCCGAAGTGCAACCCCGCTTTACGGGGCACACCCTCCGCAGCGTCGACGCCATGGGCAACCGGCTCGTGACCCGAGAGCTCGAGGTGGCGGAGCTCCGGTTGGGCGCGCGCACCCTCCGCGGCGTCCTTGGCTTCGAGGATCTCGAGGATCCCAGCTACCGCTCGCCCAACCCCCACGGGTCGGTGGGCCGCAGGTTCTTCGAAGACGACGCCGCGCTCCTGGTGGACTTCCCACGCCGACGCCTCACCGTCTTCGATCGCCGCCAGGCCGAGGCCTTCCAGGCCAACCTCACCTGCATCCCCTTCGAGCCCGAGGGCTTCGGCATCGTGAGCGAGGTGGAGACCGATCGGGGCCCCCTCACCGTCGTGTGGGACACCGGCGCCCAGCACTCCCTGCTCCGGGACGAGCGGGCGACGAGCGTGGGCAATCCCGGGATGGAGCAACGTAACTTGCGGATCGGCGACGAGGTCTACTCAGTGGAGCTCGCCGCCTACCCGTTCGAAGAGCCGCCGGTGGACGCCTACCTCGGCTACGACTTCTTCAGCGCCCACGCCGTCTACTTCAACCTCAGCGAGCGCTGCCTCGCGGTCGACCCGCCGCGGTGAACCCGGGACAGGCGCGAGGCCGCGGCGCGCTTGCTAGTCGACGGGCTTCGCACCCTGCTCCGGCTCCGGCGGGGCGGGGTCCTTGGCCGGGGGCGGCGGCTCGGCGGGCGGCTTGGGATCGTCTTCGGGGATGTTCCCGTCCTTGTCCCCGAGCTGGAAGTAGCGGGCCACCTTGAGCTTGCGAGCGCCCACCGCGGTGATCACCAGCCGCCCTTCGCCGTCCCGGATCTGGGCGTTGAGCATGTGCCCCTGTTCCCTGAGGACCTTCTCGAACGCGGCGAGGCGCTGTTCGCGCTCCTCCTTGGACAACGGCCACCATTTGCTGTCGTCCACCACCGCCTGGAAGGCCCCGTCCAGCAGCTCGGCCTTCTTGATCGGGAGGGTCCCGGCGTAGACGGTCTCGTCCAGCGGACGGTCGGGGCGCATGCTCCAGCCAAACGCGAGCACCGCGAGCAAGACCGCGGTGAGGACGGAGTATCGGATCGCCTTGGTCCGCGTCGACGAGATCCGGGTCAGGCCCCACTTCCGCAGGCGCCGCTCACGGGCGTCGCCGCGCGCGGGCTCGGGGGTAGTGGGGGCAAGCGGGACTGCGGTGTTCCGGTGCAGGTCGCCGGTGCGGCGGACGAGGTCGGGGTTACGGGCGCGGGCCGCGGCCTCGAGCGCCGCCGCTGCCGCGGCCGCCCGCTCCTTCTCCTCGTGCTCGGCGAGGAGGCGCTGCGCGAGCTCGGGCTCGACGTCGAGGTTGATGGGCTGCAGGGAGAGGTTCAGCTCGCCCAGGGCCTGCTCGAGGCGGACCAGGCCGACGAGGATGTCGGAGTCCTTCACGCCGTCGAGCTGCAGGAGGCCGGAGTGGATCGGCGCGAAGTCGAAGGTGTGCCCGTCGCAGAGGTCGTCGAAGTTGGAGTCCACCAGGAAGGCGAGCTGCGCGGAGTCCAGCATCTGGCCGACCGGCGCCACCTTGAGGCTCTGCACCACCGCCCCTACGACCTGCCGCCGGAGCTCCTCGGGGATGAAGGGCTTCAGATCTCCGGTGCCGAGGGCGAGCGGGATCGCCACCGCGTTGGGGTCGGTGGTGTAGACGTCATCGTCCTCGAGATCGTCGGATCCGACCACCTCCAACGGGGCCTCGCCCAGGGTCTGGGCCAGCCCCAGGTACTCGGCGCGCTGCTCTTGCGTCAGGGTTCTCACGGGATCCGGCGCACGAACCCTGAAGCCCCGAACCGCCGCGATCTCCTCGAAGCGGAGAAAGAGCCCGTACATGAGGTGGGGCGGGCGGCCGCCCGCGATCGCCTGCCAGACCGGCTCCAGGTCGAGGGCGCCGCTGATGTACAGCATGTCGAAGTTGCTGTTCAGCATCATGAAGAACGACTTGGGATCCAGGGCCTCGGCGAGGGGGCTCTGACGCAGCACGCTCGTGAGGGCGCGGCAGATCCGGCGGCGCTCCTCTCCTGGGCCGTCGCCCGCGGCGTTCCCTGCTTTCAGCTCGTCCATCACGATCCCGGGCCCAGCGCTTCTCGACCCCCAATGTTGCGCACACCGCGCGCAGGGATGGAGGGCCCTCGCTCCCGAATCTAGCGTGGGGTTTGGCCAGGCCGCAAGGAAGCCCGCCCCCTGTAATTGGCCCCTGCACCCTCTGTATACGCCCGCGCATTCTTACCGCCCAGGTCCGAGAAAGCCCGGTTGACCCCTCATGACGGGGTTGATAGCCGACGCTGTCCGGGCCGATGCCCGCTCGAGGAGAGCCATCCGTATGACGCTGAGCGATTTCGTCTTCACCTCCGAGTCCGTGAACGAAGGTCACCCCGACAAGGTCAGTGACCAGATCTCGGACGCGGTCCTGGACGCCATGCTGGCGCAGGACCCCAAGAGCCGCGTGGCCTGCGAGACCATGTGCCTCACCGGCCTCGTCCTGGTCGGCGGAGAGATCACCTCCAAGGCCCAGGTCGACATCCAGGAGCTGGTGCGCGGCGTGGTGGAGCGGATCGGCTACGACGACTCCGCGATGGGCTTCGACTACCGCTCCTGCGCGGTGCTGAACGCGCTCAACAAGCAGTCCCCCGACATCAACCAGGGCGTGGACCGCGCGGACGGCGAGATCGGCGCGGGCGACCAGGGCATGATGTTCGGCTTCGCGGTGGATGAGACCGAGGAGCTGATGCCGATGCCGATCCACTACGCGCACGCGCTCATGCGGGCGCTCACGGACGCGCGCAAGGGCGGCAAGCTCCCCTTCCTCCGCCCCGACGGCAAGGGCCAGGTCACCGTCCACTACGAGAACGGCAAGCCCAAGGAGATCACCACCGTGGTCATCTCCTCGCAGCACGCCCCCGATGCCAGCTACGAGCGCATCAAGGAGGGCATCATCGAGGAGGTGGTGAAGAAGGTCATCCCCGCCGAGCTCCTGGCGAAGGACGTCGTCTATCACATCAACCCCACCGGCCGCTTCGTGGTGGGTGGCCCCCACGGTGACGCCGGCCTCACCGGCCGCAAGATCATCGTCGACACCTACGGCGGCATGGGCCGGCACGGCGGCGGCGCCTTCTCGGGCAAGGACCCCTCCAAGGTGGACCGCTCCGCCGCGTACATGGCGCGCTACATCGCCAAGAACGTGGTCGCCTCGGGCGCGGCCAGCCGCTGCGAGGTGCAGCTCGCGTACGCGATCGGCATCGCGGAGCCGGTGTCGATCCACGTCGACACCTTCGGCACCGGCAAGGTCGCCGAGGACAAGATCGCGAACGCCATTCGCGAGCACTTCCGGCTCACCCCGAAGGGCATCATCCAGTCCCTCGACCTGCTGAAGCCGGTCTTCAGCCCCACCGCCGCCTACGGGCACTTCGGCAACGCCGCCTACTCCTGGGAGAAGACGGACAAGGCCGCCGCCCTCAAGGACGCGCTGGGCGTCTGAGCCTCTGGGCCCGTTGGGGCTGACGCCGGACTGGGCTGTCAACTCGCCCCGACGAGCGCCCGGAGGGTGCCGATCTCATCGAGCAGCCACGCGCGAAAGGCGCGGACTTCGGGTGCAGCTGCCCGCGATCGCCGCCACACCAGGGTGTAGCGGCGCCCCGTAGGCATCGGCCGCACCCTCGGAAACGGCCGCACCAACCGCCCACTCTCCAACGCGTCCTGGGCCAGGCTGATCCGGGCCAGCGCGACCCCCTGACCACGCACCGCGGCGTCGACGACCATCGCCGAGTCACTGAGCTCTGCGCCCCGACGCCAGTCGATGCCCCGCACTCGCCGCGCGTCCAACCACTGACCCCACGCGCTCGGATCATCGTCGCGGAGCAGCGGCGCGTCGCGGAGGTCATGCGGGCTGCGGAGACCGAGCTTCGCGACGAGCTCCGGCGCCGACACCACGACCCACGCGTCGTCACTCAGCGTCTCCGCGCCAGGCCCGGGTTGCCGACCCGACCCGTAGCGGATGCCCAGATCGAACGCCTCCTCGTCGAGGTCCACCAGGCGCTCGGAAGGCGAGAGCCGAAGGTCGACCCCCGGGTGCGCAGCGAAGAAGCGGCCGAGGCGCGGGACCAGCCAGACCGCGGCGAAGGAGGGGAGCACGGTGAGGGACACGATCGGTCGTGCGGGCGGCACCGCGCGGAGCCGCCGGTTCGCGGCGTGAAGGCGCCCGAAGACATCGCCGAGCGCAGCCGCCCACGCCGCGCCCTCGTGGGTGAGCACGAGTCGTCCAGGGCTCCGCGTGAACAGCCGCGCGCCAAGGTGCTCCTCGAGCTGCCGTACCTGATGGCTCACCGCGGTCTGCGTCACGTTCAGCTCCCGTGCAGCTTTCGTCATGCTGCCGAGACGCGCGGCACACTCAAAGGTCCGTAGGGCGTTGAGTGGCGGCAAGGGTGGGGAGGCTTCGGGCGACGGGGCCATGAGGTTTCCTCATACCATGATGCCGAAGATTCGTTTGCGAGGTCTTCGGCGCGGACCTCACCCTACGCGGCGTGAAGCTCCATCGTCTCCGCTACAGCCCATACGCCCGCAAGGTGCAGATGCTCCTCGACCTCGCTCGGCTGCCCTACGAGCTCATCGAGGTCCCCTACGGCAATCGTGAGGCGCTCGCCCGACTCACCGGCGGCTACATCTACGTGCCGGTGCTCGAGCTCGAGGACGGCACGGCGCTCACCGAGTCCCGCAAGATCTGCGAGCACCTCCTCGCCCGCCCCGAGGCCGCCGACCTCGTGCCGTCGGGCCTCGAGGCCGCGACCTGGGCGTACAGTGATTTCGTCGACGGTCCCCTCGAGGACGCCCTGTTCCGCATCGCGAGCCCCGCCATACGTGAGGGCTGGCCCACCGCCTGGGAGCGCGCGCTCTACACGCTGATCAAGGAGCGGAGGTACGGCGCCGGCTGCGTCGACCAGTGGCAGCAGGATGTCGAGGTGCTCTACGCCCGCTCCCGCGAGCTCCTCGCCCCCACCTTCACCACGCTCGAGCGGCAGCCCTTCGTCCTCGGTGACCACATCACCTTTGCCGACGTCGCCCTGTACGGCCAATGGGCCATGCTCGCGGCCGCCGATCCCGAGCTCCTGGCCCGCCTCTCGCCGCTGGCCGTGCGGCACGCGGCCCAGGTCGAAGCCGCCGCGTTCGAGTGACCGCCCCCGGGGGTGTCAGCTCCAGCTGACACCCCCGCACCCCCTCCTGGCACCTCACCCCGCTTCGTCTGAGAAAATCCAATGATTCCGGCGTGCCCACATCGGGCACGCGGCTGGCTCTAGCAGGGGGCCCATGGCGCCCCTGGCCCAACTCCAAGACGTGACCCGCGTGTACCCGATGGGCGGCGCGCTGGTGCACGCCCTACGCAACCTGTCCTTCACCCTCCACGAGGGCGAGATGACCGCGGTGATGGGAGCCTCCGGCTCCGGCAAGTCCACCCTGCTCAACGTGTTGGGCACCCTGGACCGACCCACCTCCGGCTCCTATCGCCTCGACGGGACCGCGGTGGAGGGCCTCGACGAGACCGCCCTCGCCCGCCTGCGGAACGAGCGGCTCGGCTTCGTGTTCCAGTCGTTCAACCTGCTGCCCAGCTACTCCGCCCTCGAGAACGTGGAGCTGCCGATGGTGTACCGGGGCCTGCGCCCCGCCGCGCGCCGGGCCCAGGCCGAGGCCGCCCTCGAGCGCGTGGGCCTCGCCGACCGGATGGACCACCGGCCGAGCGAGCTGTCGGGCGGGCAGCAGCAGCGGGTGGCGATCGCCCGCGCCATCGTCAACCAGCCGCGGATCCTGCTCGCGGACGAGCCCACTGGGGCCCTCGACTCCGCCACCTCGAAGCAGGTGATGGAGCTGTTCGGGGACCTCCACGCCGAGGGCATGACCCTGCTCCTCGTCACCCACGACGCGAAGGTGGCGAGCTACGCCGAGCGCACCGTCACCTTCCAGGACGGCCGCATCGTGTCCGACTCCCGGGAGGCCGCCCATGTCTGAGCTGCTGATGGCAAGCCTGCTTGCCACCGCCACCGCCACCGCGGCCCCGACCCTCACCCTGGACGAGGCGGTGGAGCGCGCGATGAGCACCAGCCCCGCCGCCAAGGGGGCCCAGGCGCTCCACGCCCGGGCGGACCTGGCCGAGCTCAGGAGCCAGCTGGACCGCTTCAGCTTCCGGGTGGACGCCCAGCTCCAGGAGGTCTGGGCCAAGACCGGCATCGGGTCCGATCGCGACGGCAACTTCCAGGGCTGGCTGGGCCTGTCGAACCTGTCGGCCCGGCTGGACGTGCCGATCTTCTCGGGGTTCCGGGTGGAGTCCAACGTGGCCCGCGCCCAGCACCTGGTCGTGGCGGCGGAGGAGGACCTCGCGGCCGAGCGTCGGGCCGCGGCGGTGGCGGCGGCCCGCGCCTACTGGGGGGTGCGCAAGCTGTCCTTCCTGCATGACCTGCAGGCCCAGGCCCTGGAGCGCCTGACCGGGGCGGAGCGCATCGCCCGGGCCCGGGTCTCGGCCGGGCTGGCCCCGCCGCTCGACGAGAACCGGGCCGAGGCGCGGCGGCGCCTGCAGGCGGTGACGCTGGAGGACCTCGAGGGGCAGCGCGCGGAGGCGGAGGCCCGCCTCGCGGTGCTGCTCGGCCTCGGCGCCCCCGCCCGGCTGGTGGAGGCGGCGCCCGAGGCCCCGAGCGCGGTGCCCGACGTGCAGGATCTATTGCAGACGGCGCGGGCCCGGCGCCCCGAGCTGAAGGCGGCCCGGGCGCGCCTCGCAGCTCAGGAGGAGGTGGTCCAGATGGCGATCTCCGAGTACTACCCGCAGCTGGGGGCGTACGCGCTCTTCCAGTACGGCAACAACCCCGCCCTCGCGGGGGCGGGGAGCCGGGCGGTGTACATCTCCGCCAACCCGTTCGCGCAGATGGCGGGGGACATGCAAGTCGGATTGACGCTAGCCGTCAACCTCTTCGACACCCTCAACACCCACACCAAGGTGAAGGACGCGCGCCTCGAGGCGTCGCGGCTCGCCGCCGCCATGGAGCGGGCCGACCGTGGGGTGGAGGAGGAGGTCCGGGCGGCCCGGGCGCGGGTCACGCGCTTCGCCCGGCTGCTCGAGACCCTGGGTGAGGCGGAGGCCTTGGCCCGGGACAACCTGAAGATCAGCCTGGAGCGCTACGAGGACGGGAGCGCGCTGCTCCTGGAGCTCCTCGACGCGGAGCTGGAGCTGTTGGACGTAGAGCGCCGCCGGGCGGACACCCGGAGCGAGCTGGCGCTTGCCGCCTTCGAGCTGGAAGCGGCGACGGGAGGGAAGCTGTGAGAGTCTGGCCGATCCTTGTGGTCATCGTAGTGGGGGCGGGCGCGGCGGGCGCCTATGCCCTCCAGGGAGAGAAGGAAGACCCCGCCCTGAAGGACGAGAAGCTCCGCTACACCGTGAAGCGCGGGGAGCTGGTGGTGGAGGTGGTGGACACCGGGAAGGTGGAGCCGAAGGAGAAGGTGGAGATCAAGTCCAAGGTGGCCGGGCAGGTCATCACAGTCGACGTGGTGGAGGGCGAGAAGGTGGAGCCAGGGCAACGCCTCTTGCGCCTCGACCCCATCGACTACGAGCGGGAGGTGGCGCGGGCCGCGGCCGAGGTCGAGCGGGCCGACAACGCCCTCGCCTTCGCCCAGCTCGACGCCGAGCGCAAGAAGAAGGCCCTGGCCCACCGCGGGGTGGCGGAGATCGACGTGGCGCTGGCCGAGAACGAGGCCAAGGCCCGGGCGATCGCGAAGAAGTCGGCCCAGATCGCCCTCGCCACCGCGCAGGACAGGTTGCGTTACACCAAGCTGGAGGCGCCGATCGCGGGGACGATCCTCGAGGTGGGGATCGAGAAGGGCGAGGTGGTGACCCCTGGCGTGCAGCAGACCTTCGAGGGGCGGCCCCTGCTCACCGTGGGTGATCTGTCGACGCTGATCCTGAGGACGGAGCTGAACCAGATCGACATCGCGCAGATCGCCCTCGATCAGGAGGCGACCCTGACCTTCGACGCCCTCCCCGGGCGGACCTTCAAGGCCAAGGTGACCAAGATCGCCCCCGCCGCGGTGAAGGCCCAGGGCCAGAGCCAGGTGGAGGTGTTCCCGGTGGAGGCCACCCTGGTGGACGCCGACCCCGCGATCAAGCCCGGCATGACCGCGGACGTGCGCTTCCAGGTGGCGGTGCACCCCGACGTCCTCTCGGTGCCGATCGAGGCGGTGGTCAAGGACGGCGACAAGCGCATGGTCACCAAGATCGTGGACGGTGCCACCGGACCTGCGCGCGAGAAGGTGGAGGTCAAGCTGGGGGTGCGGAACGATCGGGTCCACCAGGTGGTGGAGGGGCTGAAGGAGGGCGACGTCCTCCTGATCGACCCGGCCTCCAGCAAGGACAACGAGGTGGAGCTGTAGTCATGTGGCGGGAGTACCTTCGCATCGCGGCGCGGGCGCTCTCCGCCCACCGCTTCCGCTCCACCCTCACCGTCTCCAGCATCACCCTGGGCGCGTTCTCCATCGTGCTGATGTCGTCGCTCGCGAGCAGCGGGCTGACGACGCTGGCCCGGGACATCGAGGAGCTGGGCGGGGCGCGGATCATCCTGATCGCCCCCAAGAAGCCGGAGCGAGCCCCGGGGGCCCGGGACGCCCCGCCCGGCCGCTTCACCCGGCGCGAGGTGGAGCAGCTCTACGAGGTGGTGCCGCACACGGTGCAGCGGACCATCTACGCGGGGCTCGATCGGGTGGACGCGCGCAACCGAGCCGGCAAGACGGTGCGCACGGATCTCGTGGCCTCGGACAGCCACTTCTTCGACGCCCTGAACCTCAAGCTGGCCGAGGGGCGCCTGTTCTCGGAGGAGGAGAACCGCCGACAGGCCCAGGTCTGCGTGGTGGCGCACGAGCTGGCCGAGCACCTCTTCGACGGGCACGCGGTGGGCCAGTACATGACGGTCGGCAACATGCGTTGCGAGGTCGTCGGTCAGCTCGGCAAGGTGGACCACTGGGACGTCAACTTCGGCTTCCACTGGCTGGACTTCGTGGGCATGCCGCTCGAGACGGTGGCGGCGGAGCAGCCCGACGCCCGGTCCCAGGCGGTGATCCAGCTCCGAACTGACCACGTGAGCAACAACGACATCGTGAAGCGGGTGGCCAACGCCATCCTGGTGGAGCACCACCGGGGGATGGATGACTTCCAGATCTGGGACTTCAACGCGTTCATGGCCCAGTTCGAGGTGATCTTCGCGATCATGGAGGCGGTGGTCGGCCTGATCGCCGGCATCGCCCTCCTGGTCGGCGGCATCGGGGTGATGAACATGATGCTGGTGAGCGTGTCGGAGCGGACCCGGGAGATCGGGATCCGGAAGGCCCTCGGCGCGAGCCCGAGCGCGATCTCGACCCAGTTCCTGTGGGAGGCGACGCTGCTCGCCGGCTCCGGGGGCCTGCTCGGCACGGTGGGCGGCACCCTGGGCGCGATCGGCGCGAACCTCTTCATCCAGACCCTGCAGCCGATCTGGGTCAACCACGTGTCGGTCGCCGCGGTGCTGGTGGCGATGACGGTCTCGCTCGCGGTCGGGGTCGGCTTCGGCTGGCTCCCGGCCCGGCGCGCGGCCCGGCTGGATCCCGTACAGGCGGTGCGGACATGAGCATCACAGAGCTGTTCCGGAGCTTCCTCAGGACCTTCTTGGCCCAGCGGGCGCGGGCCTTCCTCACCCTGCTCGGCATCATGATCGGCACCGGCTCGATCGTGATGCTGGCCGGGCTCCTCGAGAGCGGCAAGGAGGCCCTGGTGCGCCTGAACCAGGGGGTCAACGAGAAGGACACCTTGCGCTTTCACATCGACGAGCCGCCGCAGGACCAGCGGGACAAGGCCACCCGGCCGCTCTCGCGGCGGGACGGCGACGCGTTGGCCACCGCGCCCCTCCTCGATGGGGTGAGCGTGCTCGCGGAGGGGCGGCGGGAGTGCAAGGCACGTTACCAGGGCAAGGAGAAGCGGGTCCGGCTGATGGGGGTGCTGCCCGAGGCGCGCGAGATGTATCGGCTCGAGGTGGCCCGGGGCCGCTTCATCGACGACGACGACATCCGGGATGGGCGGCGGGTCGCGGTGATCGGCCACGAGGTGTTCACCGAGCTGTTCGCCGACATCCCGGAGCCGCTCGGCGCGGTGCTCCCGATCGACGGGGAGAGCTTCACGGTGGTGGGCGTCATGGCCCACAAGCCGGTGAGCGGCCACGGCACCGGGACCTGGATGTGGGACCGCCGGGTGGTCACCGCCCGCACCGCCTTCGACGCCTCGTTCTCGCCCGAACACGAGGCCCACGGCCTCTTCCTGAAGGTCGAGGAGCAGAACCCGAGCGAGCACCGCATGGACACGGTGGCGAAGGTGGCGGAGTCGCTCCTCTTGCGCCTGCACCTGGGCGTGAAGAACTTCAGCCTCGACGATCGGCAGGGCGAGCAGCAGGAGCGGACCATCCTCGCGGTCATCCAGATCCTGCTGTTGGCCACGGTCGTGATGTCGCTCTTCGTGGGCGGCATCAACATCATGAACATCATGCTGGTGACGGTGACCGAGCGGACCCGCGAGATCGGGGTGCGCCGGGCGGTGGGGGCCAGCCCCCGCGCGATCTGGGGCCAGTTCCTGTTCGAGGCCGCCGCGGTGTCCTCGGTCGGCGGCGTCCTCGGGGTGATCGGCGGCGTGCTGTTCAGCTGGCTGGTGGGCCTCGCCCTCGCCTCCCTGTTCGGGGCGTGGAACTTCCGGGTGGAGGCCTGGTCCATCCTCCTCGGGCTCCTGCTCGCCATGGGCACCGGGGTGGTCTTCGGGCTCTTTCCTGCCCTGAGGGCCTCGCGCCTCGACCCGGTGGAGGCGCTCCGCGCCGAGTGACGATTCCGGCCGGTCTTCATGCTCGAGACGGCCAAGAGGAAAGGTAGGCCTGACCATCGCCGGTGGCGGTATCGACGGGCATGAGGTGGACCTCACTCGGACCTCTCGCCCTCACCCTCTCGGCGTTGACCGTGGGTTGTGACGGTCAGGACGCCACGAGTCTGGCCGGCGCGGACGCGGGCATCGCGGACGCCGCGGACGCCGCGGACGCCGGCAGCCTGACCACTTGCACCACCGTCGACCACGAGGCCGCGGGGTCCGCGATCTGGTTGGAGGGCCACGACGCCTACCTGGGGGTGGGCGCGTCGTTCTACCGGGCGTCGACGGCGTACGGCCCGCGCCTGGGCTGCAACGAGGCTTGCGAGGTACGATCGGGAGAGGTCGTCGCCCTCGACGCCGGCTGGCCACTGCCGAGCTCGCCCGGCGACCTGGTGGTGACCGGCGTGGGGACCAGCAGCGTGGTCCTGCCTGACCCCCACGGCTACGGGGGCTTCTACGATGACATCGCCGAGGGCGTGGACCTGGCCGACGGGGCCGCGGTGATGGTGCACGGCCTCGGGAACCCGAACGGCGTGCCCGAGTTCAGCGCGGGCCTGGTCGCGCCAGCCCGCGCCACGGTGACCGCGCCCGGCCTCGGCACCACGCCGGCGCCGCGCGGACAGCCGTTCACGCTCACCTGGAGCACCACCTCTTCCGCCACCCCCGACGCCTCGCTTGTGGTGGAGTTCCGAGGCGGAGCACCGAGCGGGAGCACGCCGACCGCCTACGCGGTGCGCTGTGAGTACCGGTTGGGCGACGGCCAGGGTGAGATCCCCGCCTACGTGCTGTCTCTATTCGACGCGGGCGACCTCGAGCTCACCATCACGAGCGAGGCCTCCACCCAGGTCACCGCGGGCGACTTCGACATCCGGCTGCGCGCGGAGCAGCGCCGCGGCGAGTTCCGGCGTACCCTCCAGCTCCAGTAGCCCTCCGGCCTGGTGGAGGCGCTCCGCGCCGAGTGATAGCCTCCAAGCGTGCTCAGCGCGTACGCTCGGATCTTCCAGCGGCAGCGCCCCTACGTGGTGGCGGCGGCCGCGCTGCAAGACAGGCTGCAGTTTGATCCCCTCGGGGTGGAGGTCCGCCCCGACGACCGCTTCGACCCCCTCCAGCAGGGGAGCGCGGGCTTCTTCGACCTGATCCAGCGCCTGGATCAGCTCACCTTCGGGCCCCTGGGCCTCACCATGCCCCGGTGGGCCCTCTACGACTGCGGGATGCTCCCGGGCTTCGTGTTCGGCTTCGGGGCCGACGCGGCCGACCTGCGGCCCCGGGTCCACCAGGCCCTGGGGGTGCCGGCGGACTACGCGGGCCTCGTGCCGCTGTCGATGTACATCGCCATCCCGATGCTCGGCGAGGATCGCTGGCTCGGCCACTCGGTGTGCTCGGTGAACGAGGTGGCGCCCGGCGCCGCCCCGCCGGGCCTCGGGACCCTGAGCGTGGCCATGGGCCTGGCCTGCCTCGGGGCCAAGCGGGCGAGCGGGGCCACCCAGTGGCGCTCCCCGAAGCTCGCCGCCCTGGCCCGCTTCGCGCCGCTGTCCCTCGACGCGGCCTGGGTGCCGGTCCACAACGAGCCCGAGACCTGCGTCTTCCACTTCCCGGTGGACGAGCCCCGCCTGCGCCGCGGCCTGGACCCGGACGCGGCCGAGGCCGAGGCCGACATGTGGCTCGACACCGAGGACGAGGCCGCGCTCCAGGAGCTGCAGGCTAGCCTGCAAGACGGGGAGCGCTGGGCGATCGTGGGCCCGCCCGAGATCCGCGGCGCGTGGCGGGGCGTCCCCCTGGCCCGGGAGGTGTCGCCGTGAGCCCGCTGCGACCCGAGAACAGCAACCTCCTGCAAGGCCTCTTGCCCTACGTGGTGGTGACCCCCGAGAACCGGCCCCACTTCGACCTCGCGCCCTTTGGCCTCGCGATCGCCGAGGCGCACGTCATCGACCCCCTCCACACCGGCTCCGCCCCGTTCCTGGAGCGCCTCGAGACCCTCGACGGCGCCACCTTCGGCCCCGAGGGCATGCCGATGCCCCGCTGGGTCTTCTTCGACGGGGCGGAGCTCCCCGGCGGCATCGTGGGCCTCGCGCGGCCGGCCGAGAACCTCTCGGCCCGGGCCCGCACCCTGTTCAAGCTCCCCACCGACGCCGCCGGGCTGGTGCCGCTGTCGATGTTCATCGCCATCCCCACCTTCGAGCCGGGGGAGTGGATGGGGCACAACCTCGCGAGCCTCGGGCCTATGCTCCCCGACGCCGGCCTCAAGGGCCTCGCCAGCTACACCAAGGCCCTGGGCCTGGCGGTGTTCCGGGCCAGGAAGCAGATCGGCGTGACCCAGTGGAACAGCACCGCGCTCGCCGTGCACACCCGGCTCGGGCCCCTCGAGCTCCTGAGCGCGTGGACGCCGGCCCACAGCGAGCCCTGGAGCCTCACCTACCGGGTCACCATCACGGAGGCTGCCTTGCGCAGCCTGGCCAGGGAACCCGAGGCCGAGCTCCCGCGCCCCGAGCCGGAGCGCTGGGTGCACAGCGACGACCACGCCACGATGAAGGCGCTACAGGTCGAGATCGAGGCGGGGGCGCGCTACGTGATCACCGGGCGGCCGCGGATCCTGGACCACGAGCACCTCGAGGTGCCGGTGGCCAGGGTCTAGCCTCGGCGCATCCGTAGAGAGAGGGGGAGGCAGGGAGCGCGGGCCCGAGGGCCGGGCCCGCGCCATCACAGGCGGGGGCTCAGCGCCGACGGCGCACGAACAACAGACCCAGGAGGGCCAGGCCGGCCCACGCCGCCCCAGGGGCGTCGGTGGAGCCGGTGCTGGTGCAACCACAGCCGCCGTCGTCGTCACCGCCGGTGCTGTTGTTGTTGTTGTTCGTCGGCAGCTGGGCGTTCACCGTCACCACCACGGTGTCCGTGGAGGTCTGGCCGCCGGCCGAGACGGTGAGCTCGAAGGTGAGCACCGACTGGGTGGCGGCGATCGGCGCGGTGAAGGCCAGGATGCTGCCCGTGCCCTGAGCGGTGATCGTCGGGCCGTCCACCTGGGCCCACGCGAAGCTCAGGCCGTCGGGCCCGGTGCTCGCGCTGCCGTCCAGGATCACCGCCGCGCCGGCGCTCACCGTCACGTCCGCGCCCGCGTCCGCCACCACCGGGTCCGGGGTCTCGGCCGCGCGCACCGTCACCCGCACCCGATCGCTGGTGCTGCGGACGCCGTCGCTCACCGTGAGCTCGAACTCCAGGGTCTCGTCCGCGGTGACCTCGGGGGCCGAGAACACCGCCACCTGGCGGTCGGTGCCCTGCAGGCTGGCCTGCGTACCGCTCACCTGGGTCCAGGCGTAGGTCAGGGCCACCGGGGCCGAGCTCTGGCTGCCGGAGCCGTCCAGGACCACGGTGTCACCCACGTCGACCGTCTGGTCGGCGCCCGCGTTGGCGGTGAGGGTGGGCACCGGGATGGGCGACACGGTGACGGTGACCTGATCGCTCGCGCTGTTGGTGCCGTCGGACACCGTCACCTGCAGCACCAGGGTGGAGGGGGTCTCCAGCGAGGGCGCGGTGAAGGTGGCGAGGGCGGTGTTGGCGCTCGCGAGGGTCACGCTGGGGCCGCTGATCTGGATCCACGCGTAGGTGAGCGGCAGGCTGTCGATGCTGCTGCTCGCCCGCGCGTCGAGGAGGACCGCGGCGGCGGGGCCCACTGCCTGATCCGGGCCGGCGTCGGCCACCACCGCGGGCGGGCAGACCCCCACGTCGGTGACCACCTGATAGAACGGCGCGTTGTCGATGCCCGTGACCGAGATGTCGTCGATCTCCCAACCGTAGTCGTTGGCCGCGGCGTCGGTGCCGATGCGGAAGCGCAGGCGAACCTGCTGACCCGCGAAGGCGGTGCCGAAGTCCATGTGCAGGGCCTGGAGGGCGGGCCAGGCGGTGCTGGTGCCCACCAGGGCGGGGCTGTCGGCCAGCGGGTTGCCGGAGATGTTGGTCAGGGTGCCGCGGTAGCCCGGGTTGATGCCGTGGTCGCTCACGTCCGACCAGGTGGCGCCGTCGTCACCGCTGATCTCCACCACCGCGCCGTCCCAGTTGGTGCCGCTGCCGTCGGGCGCGTCGGCCTCGAAGCTGTAGCGGTGCATCAGGCTCACCACGAAGCTGCCGGTGGCGCTCACCTGCAGGGTCGGCGAGACGAAGGCGGTGTCGCTGGCCGCGCTGTAGTCGGCGCCGTAGTACCTGAACGACAGGGGCGCCGCCTCGGTGCGGCCCCAGATGACGTCGGCGTCGGTGCCCACCGCGGTCCACGCGGTGCGCGTGGCCTCGGCGTCGTCGATCTGGGCGCCCAGGACGTCGTCCACGTTGCTCCGACCCACCACGGTGCTGGTCTGGACCTCCACGCACGCGCCGGGCGCGGTGAGGCGGACCCCCACGGTCAGGGTCTGGGCGCCGTTCAGCGCGGCGTCCAGGGCCACCGGCACCTCGACCTCGACCTGGCCGTAGGGCGGCACGGTGGGCACAGCGTAGGTGGTGCTGCCGGGGTTGGCGACGCCGGCCGAGGTGGAGGTCACCACGATCTGGGCGTTCGCGAGCTCGGTGGGCCCGAAGTTCTGGACCGGGATGCGCAGGATGCCCTGCTCGTCGCCGTCCAGCACGCCGTCGCCGTCACAGGAGCGCACGTCGTCGGACACCGTGAAGGTGCCCAGCTGGGCGAGCGGAGAGAGGGTGTAGCCCTCGACCACGCCGATGTTGCCGCCGTCGTAGCGCTCGGGCGACTTCGCGCAGGAGCCGATGCCGCGCATCGCGAAGGCCTGGGCCATGACCTGGGCGTGGACGGGGTTGGCGGCGTACGCGGCGGCCAGGATGCCGTCGCGGGACTCGGTGAAGGTCGAGTCGGTCGGCAGGAGCATCAAGCCCGCCACCACGTAGTCCGCCATCGCGCGCCGCGCGGTGGCGAAGTCACCGCCGGTGCTCTGCACCTGCAGGATGAGCGCCCCGTAGGCCTGCAGCATCATCGTGGCCCAGACCTCGCCGGTGTTGTGGACCTCGGCGTTGTTGCCGAAGGGCTGGATCGGGGCCCCGGCGGGCAGCTGCTCGCCGTCCTGGATGTGCGTGAAGGTCAGCGGGTCCTTCGTCGCGTCGGTGGAGTACGGCACGCGGCGGATCCCGAAGTAGGCAGCCTGGGGGTCGCTGAGCGACGCCCACAGGGCCTGGGAGTAGACCCCGGTGATGTCGTCGCCGTCCCGCAAGGAGGTGTGCAGGGAGAGGAAGTCACCCCAGCCCTCGCTCAACCCGGCGCACTGCAAGCTGCCGCAGTCGGTCAGGCGGTGGTGCAGGTAGTGGCCCCACTCGTGGGCCACCACGAGGTTGTCGAGGGAGCCGTCCCGATCGGGCGCGGTGGTGCGCGACATGGTGCCGGTCACCTGCCCCGCCTGGATCGCGGTGCGCAGGGCGTCGCCGTCCTCCAGGGTGATGGAGAGGACGCCGATGGTGATGGTGGTGGAGGTGCCACCGAGCCCGGGCGGCGCCGCGCCCGCCGCGTTGTTGGCCAGGATCATCCCGATGCCGCCCGCGGCTTGGACGTTGGTCGCCTTCTGCACGAAGGTGCAGGCGCCGCGGCTGATCACCACGAGCGCACCCGCCACGTTGTTCACCAGCGGCTCGCAGCCGTCCTGGGCGGTGCCGACGCCGTCGAGGCCCTCGACCACCTGGGCGGAGAGGTTGAAGGAGGTGGGACCGAAGGACGCGGTGTTGGTGCTGAGCGGCGCGGGGGCGGAGCTCACCACGAGGCTCCGGGTGGTCGCGCCCGTCCAGGAGTACATCTGCATGCGCGGCGACAGGCCGTCGCTCGGCGTGCTCATGTTGGCGTTGTTGCGCGAGCCGCCGAAGACGTTGTCCTGGGCCTCGGCCCGCAGCACGTCGCCGCCGAGCCCGCCGCGCTCGAAGTTGCTGGCCTGCGCGTTGCCCGCCGCCTCGTCGAAGCCCGAGAAGTACCAGTCGTCGTGCAGCCAGTTCACGTTGTAGAACAGCTGGGTCACCGACGCCTTGATCGACGCCTCGTTGCTCTCGGGGGCGGCGTTGAAGTCCATCGTCCAGTCGAAGGTGCGGGCGCCGTTGGTGGTGGCCCGGGTGTCACCGTTCGAGTAGCCGTCGGGCGCCGCGTGGTCCGCGTAGGCGTCCACGTTGTTGCCCAGGGTCTGGCTGGCGCTCGCGGCGAGCCACGGGTCGGCCTCGCCGTCGGGGTTCACGTTGAAGCCCTCCATGAGCACGAGGCCGGAGGGGACGAGCGTGGGCAGGCTCCCATCGGGCAGGCCGGTGGGGTGGGGGGTGAGGTCGGTGATCGGGCCGTCCAGGGGGCGCCCGTCGCCGTCCGCCCACACCCGGTAGTTGAAGGCCTCGAACTGGGTGAGCGAGCGCCGGTCCAGGGTGGCGCCGGTGTCGGCGTCGACGATGATGCGGACCGCGTACGACTCCACCTGGGTCGGGCTCGACACGTAGAACTCGGTGAAGAAGGCCGGCGCGAGGCGACCCTCGGTCGCGAACCACACCGGCTTCACGCGCGCCGCCTCGGGGATGTGGAGCGGCAGGCCACCTTGCAGCTGGAAGCGCTGGAAGTCACCTTGCTCACCGAGGCTCATCAGGTTGGCGGGGGACACCGCCACCCCGCTCTCCTTCGAGATCGCCTCGGCCAGGGCCTCGACCCCGTTCAGGCTGAAGTGCGCCTTGCCGGGCGCCACCACCGGGCCGAGGTTGCCGCCCGCCGCCACCAGCGCGCCGTCACGCCGCATGAGGATCTTGAGCTGGCCGGGGAGCACCGCGACGCCGTCGACGCGCCGGCCGAAGCGGGCCACGAAGCCCACGCGGGGCAGGTCGTGCACCGCCAACAGCTCGGTCTCGCCGATCACCGACGCGCTCCAGCCGTAGGTCTTCACCATGCTGCGCAGGTGCGCCCACGCCGCGGCGGCGGGGTCGTCCACGACGCCCGCCTGGGGCGGGGTGGACAGCGCACGGACGAACGCCGGAGCGCCATTGTCGTCCACCGACACCACCCGCAACATCGGCGGACGCGCCACCGTGGCACGGGCGGCCGCCACCGACTGAGCGGTGGTGTCGGGGTCCGTCGGCACAGCACACCCCACCAGGAGACAAGGCAGAAGGCATCGACCCCAACGGGTCCCACTACGATTCGTGATCATGAGTTCGGCGGACTATGCACTACCGCCCAGGTGCCTGCCAGCACCCCCAGGGCCATTCGCGGGGTGCGTCCACCCGATGACAGGTGTATGCGCCGAATGACACCCCGCAGCGCAGATCGTGCAGGTCGGCCGTCAATGTGATGACGCGATCCGCGATCCCCCCACGGCCGAGGCCTGGCACGGGGGATGCTCAACAGTCGGGCATGGCCCCCGGAACCAGCCCCGAGCGATGGCCCGCCGAGGAGCGGCCCCGCCTCGAGGGGCTGATCAGCGAGCGCGAGCTGGACCTCGCCGAGGGCGAGTTCCCCGGGATTGTGAGCTTCTATCGGCAGGTCTCGGGCGGAGTCCGACCTTGCCCCCGCACCTTCCTCGACCTCCTGGCCCAGTTCCAGGCCTTCCGACCCGAGCGCTGACCCGCCGTCACTCCGCTCGAACTGCCGCCGCCGGCGCCGCCCGGATCGTGTCCTGCGGCGGCGGCTGCTCGAAGGCCGTCCAGTCGATGGCCGCCTCGAGGATCAGCCGGTGCTGCTCGTAGCCCCCCTTCTTCACCTGGTCCCGCAGCCGGCGGACGGTGTGGAAGGGGAGCTTGTTGCTCACCATGTTGACCAGCCACGCGGGCAGCGCCCCACCCGGGTCGGCCTGGACCTGGTACTCCACGTCGGTGGTGGAGTGGTCGACCTGGATCAGGCGCCAGTGCCCCTTGAGGGTGGGCATGCGCACCACGCCGTCCTTCACCGGCATGTTGGGGTCGGTGGTGTTGCTGAACTCCACCAGGACGGTGCGCGCGTCGGGGAACACGGCCACGGTGCTCTTCAGCACCGTGTCGCGGTCGGCGATGAAGGGCACCGGGCTCCCGGTGCGGTTGTAGACGATCGCGTCGGTGGCGGAGAGGAAGCGGACGATCTTCGCGTCCGCGCAGTCCTGCATCCACTCGGTCTCGCGGTCGGCGTCGCGGATCACCGCCGCTACCAGCTGGATGGGCGCCCGCACGTTCCCACGCCCGCGGAACGCGACGAAGTCGCTGCCCTCGACCTCGCGCTTCCAGACCTTGATCCCGTCGTCGTCGTCGATCTGCTCCCACTCCCCGGCCCGGGCGAGGGACGGCACGAACGCGCAGAGCAGGAGCGCCGCCGTCGCCGCGCGGAGAACGAAACGCATCCTGACATCCATGCCCAACAGTCCGGGGTCAGGTCAACGCCACGGGACGCTACGGGAGCGTCACGCCGGGGCGGAGGTCCAGGGTGCCGTCCACCACGTCGACCTCCAGCCGCCCCTCGAGCACCTCGGTGGCGGGGCGGTAGGAGGTGACGGTGATCGGCACGGTGCCGGTGGGGCTCACGAAGCGCTCGGGGTTCTGGGTGATGGACAGCTCCACCGTCTCGAAGCCCGCCTGTTGATCACGCGCCGCGGCGTGCATCTCGACCCAGGCCCGCGCGTCGTGATCCCACAGCGACACCCGGACCCCGCCGCCCCGCAGGACCCCGGGGCGCACCCCGTCCGCGTCGCCCGAGCCCTGGGCCCGCACCTTCAGGAGCAGCCGCTCGATCCCCTTCGGCCGCGCCGCGCCCAGGTCGGCCACCACCTGCATCTGTGGGAAGCTGGGTTGCGAGACGAGCTGATAGAGGTCCGGCGGGATGGTCCGCGCCTCCTGCCAGTTCACCCCGCCGAAGACCAACATCACCTCGCGGTCCGAGTCGTAGACCATGGTGTGGTACTCGCGCACTGGCGGGTTGTCCAAGAGGGTCGAGCGCCAGGCCTCGGGCCCGTTCGTGGAGGTGTCGGTGAGGTACCAGACCTGCGGCTCAGGATATACTTCTTCGGAGCCGGGAAACGTGTTGCCGCCCCACACCACCAGCTGCCGACGGCTCGAGTCGTAGCCCCACGCTGCCCGGTAGCGGTGGGTGAGCGCGCTCGGGACCTGCGCGGCGGTCCACTGGCCGTTACGGTAGGTCCATATCAGCCGGGTATCGGTGCCGAGCCCCACCACGAAGCCGCCATGGTCGGGATCGACGAAGAGGGCGCCGTTGTCGTGCCACTGGAAGGTGGTGGGCAGCGGCTGCACGTTCACCCAGCGCCACCCCTCGGTGCCCTGGCCCGGCTCCAGAAAGAGGACCCGAGTGTCGCCGCACGGATACTCCCCATCGCCCGCCATGATGAAGCGCTGGTTGAAGTGATCCCACACGATGGGGGCGTAGTTCCGAACGCACTGCCCGTCGACCTCGGACGGGAGGTTGATCCGGCTCCAGGTGTAGCCGCCTGGGCTGAAACAGATCCGCCACAGGTCGTTGCCCGCCGCGGTCTGGGTGTCGGCCACCCGCAGATCGCCGCCGAACATCACCCCGCAGCCCTGCTCGTCGAAGTCGATCTTGAGGCCGTAGCGCGGATCCGGCACCGAGGCGTCCTGGTAGGAGAGCAAGGGGCCTTGCTCGGGGATATAGATCCCCTCGCGCTCGTCCCAGCGGACGACCTGCACGTCGGACATGTAGCCGTCGTAGAAGTTGAAGCGCGCGAGGTCGGGGCCGTTGTACCCGCCCACCGCGACCATCGCCTTGCCGGTGGGGTCGTAGCCCGCGATGACCCGCTTGGCGTTCTCGTAGCGCGTGGGGAGCTCACCCACCTTCTCGAACCCCACCACCGCGCGGATCACGGTGGTGCGCGCGTCCTCTTGCAAGATGTCCGGCGCGAGCTCCACCGTGCGGTTGCGCATCGACGTCGTGGTGGGCGGGGCGGGGCTGTAGCGCACCGCGGTCTTCACCGCCGCGCCGGGGGTGCTGCCGCTGCCGACCGACACCCGCCAGCGCTCGCGCACGGACTGCTTCGCGCTCTCGCGCCCGAACTGATCCACCGCCTGCACCAGCACGCGGCTGCTGGTCGGCCCGCCCAGGCTCTGCTCGGGGATGCCGCCGTTGGCGTCGACCTCGAGCGAGGCGATCTGGGTACCGGTGGTGGCGTCGTGCACCCGCACCCGCGCGATGCCCACGTCGTCGATGAAGCTGCCCGGATCCGCGGCGAGGGTCGCGGGCTGATCCGGGGTCGAGCGCTCGAGGATCACCCCGGCCACGTTCGCTACAGGCGCCTCTTGATCCACCGCGAAGGGCACCAGGCGATCCTGGCCGCAGTCGCCCGAGGTGTTCCCCGCGCGGTCCCGCACCCGCACCACGAGGTCGGCGAACTGCGACGGGTCCTCGGTGGTGACGTCGTGGTTCAGCACCCAGGAGGTGCCGCTGCCCACCGCGGTGCCCCAGCTCCGGCCGAGGCGGGTCACGATGGGCGCGCTGTCGAGGATCTCGCTCGCCTCCATGGTGAGCGAGACCTTCTGGCCGGGCTCGGCGATGGTCTGGCTGAGGGTGGCGGAGATCAGGGTCGGGCAGTCCAGATCGACGTGGTAGGTGCCGGTCGCGCTCGAGGTGCGGCCGTCCCCGGAGGCGTTCACCACCACCGTGGCCTGGCCGGAGATGCTGTTGTCGGGCACCGCGGGGTGGGTGCAGGCCAGCCGGCCGCTGGTCAGGCGCTCCGGCGTACAAGGAAACGTCTCGCCGGCGAGCTCGTACGTGACGGTGTCCAGGGGGCGCCCGTTGGAGATGAAGCTGATCTCGATGGGCACGTTGGCCCGCACGAACTCCGGAGAGACCTTGACGTCGTTGATGAGCTTGTCGCCGTCGGCCGGTCGATCCACGGGGCGCGTGCACCCGGCCAAGGCCAGGCCGAGGCCCACGAGCGCGATGAAACGTCGCATAGAGGCGCATCATAGCGTCCTCCGGCCCACTCGCCTATGCCTCGCCCCGAGCGCCCCCATGGAGTATGGAGGACCAGCCCCGTGAGCCGACCCCACCTCGCCGCCACAGGCCTGCTCCTGGCCCTGGCCTGCGCCCCCGGCGCCCCCCGGGCCGACGTGCCCCCCGCCCCCCACCCGCTGCCCGCGGTGGTGAAGGGCGCCAACCTGCGCCCGGTCGGGGACCGACGCCGGGGCTACGGCACCCGGACCGCCCGGCAGACCCTGCAACGCCTGAAGGGCCTGGGGGTCAACACGATCGGGGTCCTGATGGAGGGCCGCATGGACGACGCGGGGTCGGACGAGGTCCAGGGGCCCCCCCGCGACGACCTCGAGGCCACCCGGCAGGCCCTGCTCGACGCCCACGCCCTCGGCTTCGCCACCGTCCTCATCCCCCACCTCTACCTCGACGACGGCACCTGGCGCGGGGACCTGAAGCGCGACGACCCCGACGAGGCGCGGGCCTGGTGGGCCTCGTACCAGGCCTTCGTGCTCCAGGCCGCCTCCCTCGCCCAGGCCACCGGCACCACCGCCCTCTCGGTCGGGGTCGAGCTGAAGGCGCTGTCCCGGGACCGCGCCCACACCCCCCACATGCGGGCGGTGGTGGCCGCGGTGCGCCGCCAATACGCCGGGACCCTCACCTACAGCGCCAACTGGGACGAGGCCGAGGCGGTGCGGTGGTGGGACGCGGTCGACCTCGCCGGGGTCAACGGCTACTACCCGCTCGAGCCCGAGCCCGAGCGCGGGGCGGAGGCGGTGGCCCGGCGCCTCGCCGCCCTCGCCACCCTGGCCGGCCGCCCGGTGCTGGTGCTCGAGGCCGGCTACCGCTCCAGCCCGCTTTCCCACCTGCGCCCGTGGGAGTGGCCGGACCAGATCGAGCCCTCGGTCGACCCGGGCGCCCAGTCCCGGGCCTGGGCTGCCGTCCTCACCCACTGGCTCGCCGCCCCTGGGGTCCGCGGGCTGATGGTCTGGGTCATCCCCACCGACCCCGACGACCCCGCCTCGGAGCCGCCCCACGGCTTCAACCCGCTCAACAAGCCGGCGGAGAAGGTCATCGGGCAGGTCTTCCGGCGCGGGGACGGATGACCCCCGCCCTGCTGCTCCTGTTGGCGGCGGCCCCGCCCGTCCCCCAGGTCACCCGGGTCAGCGTGCCCGACGCTCGGGCCCTCCCCCGCCTGCGGCCGCTCCTCGCCTGGGCGAGCCTCGCCCTGCCCAGCCTGCGCCCGGAGCTGGTGGAGCAGGCCCTCGCCCCCCTGAAGCTCGATCCCTTCGCGCCCCAGGACGGCTGGGCGGAGGCGGGGCTGGATCCGAGGGGCCCGGTGTGGCTGGCCCCCGGCCGGATGGCGCTCCCGGTGCGGGCCGAGGCCGCGCTGCTCGCCCACCTCGAGAAGGCCGGGGCGGCCACCGCCACCGTGGCTGGGGGGCGCGGGCTGGCCGCCGGCCGCCCCTCGGTGGTGGGGGCCCTGGTCGGCACCCGGCTCTGGCTCGCCCCCTACCGCACGCTGATCGCCGAGCCGCCGGACCGGGTGCGCCGGCTCGCTGCGCGCCGGGGGGCCGACCTCGCGGGGCAGACATATCGGCCCCCGAAGCGGGGGCGTCCGAGGGTGCCGGGACGGCCCCGGCGCGCCCCGGACGCGATCGCCCAGGGCGCGGGGCCGGCCCCGGTCGCGGGCTGGAGCGGCCTGCTATGGGTGGAGCCCGAGCAGGCGGTGGGCTGGGCCCGGGTCCAGGTGCCGGCCCGCTGGGCGCTCGGGTCGAGCGCGCCCCCGCGCCTGTTGGCCCGAGATGCCGACGTGGTGCTCGAGGCGTGGGCCCAGGCGAGCCCCGGCGACGTGGCGGCCGGCTTCGCGGGGCTCCGTCGAGCCGACGGCCGACTCTTGAGCGGCGCGGTGCACGCCGGCCTCACCAGGAGCGGCGCGCTCGCGGTGGCGGTGGCCCTGCGATCGGGGGCGGCGCAGGCCACGGTCGACGCGGCGCTCGCCCGCCTGCGCGCGGCCAACCCCGGGGTGGAGCTGGTCCGGCGCGCGAAGCCCGACCGGGTGGTCGCCTGGTTCCCCGGACCCGAGGGGCGGGACGCCACCGCGGCGTGGTTGGAGGCGCCGCCGGGCGGCCGCCACCGCGCCCCGGCCGGGCTCTGGGTGCGCCCACCGGATCTTCTGGAGGCGCTCGCGGCGCGGGACGCGGTGGAGCCCGGCCCCCACCTCGGGGCCGCGCGGCGGATGGCGCTGCGGCTGGGTTGGGGCGGCCTGCTCGGCTCAGCCGGGTGACGTGGAGGTGACGCTGTGGAAGCCGGCCCAGGGGGTGGAGGTGGTGGTGCGCCGAGACCTTGGGGATCGGGGCCATTGAGGCATTGACGCGGGGCCCCGAGGGCACCAATAGGGCTGGGGTCCCGGGCGGTCGTGCCGTGGGAGCGGTCACACCGTCCGGCCTGGGCCACTCGAGGAATTTCTACGAATCGCCAGGATTTAGGTCACGCGGGCGACGTGACGTCCGTCCGCGGGTTGAGTACTCCGGACCCGGGAAGCTGAGCACTGGATGAACCACTCCAACACCCTCGTACAGACCCTGATGAGCCTGCCCATCTTCGAAGCGGAGTGGGTGCTCTGGCTGCTCATCGGCCTCTCCCTCGCCTCGGTGGCGGTGATGGTGGAGCGCGTGATCTTCTACTTCCGCCACAAGGTCGACGCGGACGCGGTGCGCATGAAGCTCGACCAGTACCTCGGCGAGGGCGACTTCGAGGGCGCGGCAAGCTACCTTGCCAAGTTCGACGCCCTCGAGACCAACGTGGCCCTGTTCGGGCTGCGCGAGTACCAGCGCGGCCCCGACTCGGTGGAGGAGCTCCTCTCCGGGGCCGAGACCCGCGAGAAGCTGCGCTACTCCGCCCGCCTGTCCTTCCTCGCCACTGTGGGCTCCAACGCCCCCTTCATCGGGCTGTTCGGCACCGTGCTCGGCATCATCCGGGCCTTCGGTGATCTGTCGGTGAGCATGGAGAACGCGGGCGGCAGCGTGATGGCCGGCATCGCCGAGGCCCTGATCGCCACCGCGGTGGGCCTGTTGGTGGCCATCCCCGCCGTCATCGCCTACAACGCCTTCGCGGGGAAGGTGAAGACCATCGCCGGCAACGGCGAGCTGGTGAGCCGCACCCTGCTGTCGCACCTGAAGGCGGAGGACACCGCCACCCGGGAGGCCTGAGCCATGGCGGGCATGACCCACGGCGGTGGGGATGACGAGGTCATCGCCGCCATCAACGTCACCCCGTTCGTGGACGTGGTGCTGGTGCTGCTCATCATCCTGATGGTGACCTCCACCGCGATCGTGAAGGCGTCCCTGAAAGTCGACTTGCCGAAGGCGGCGAGCGCGGGGGCGTCGGTGGAGTCGACGCTCAACGTCATCGTCATGCCCGACGGCAAGCTCCTGTTGGACGGGGCGGAGATCGACGAGACGACCCTGGCCGCCGCGGTGCGCCGGGAGAAGGCGGCCAACGAGAAGGTGCAGGCGGTGATCGCGGCCGACAAGCGCGTCCCGTACGGCGAGGTCGTGCACGTCATCGACGTGGTGAAGACGAACGGGGTCACCAGCTTCGCGCTGAACATCGAGCGCGTCCCCACCCCCGAGCAGGCCACGGAGTAGGCGGTGAACCACGCGGCGCCCATGCCCCGCCTGTCCCGCCGGGCCCAGGCCAAGCTGGATCGCGCGGCCCGCGCGGCCCGGGCCAACGCCCGGGTCAAGCGGCCGGTGCCCGAGGCGATCCGGGCCCGGGACCCGATCACCCACGCCTCCAAGAACCCCGGCGGGCTCTGGGTGGTCCTGATCCTCATCGGCGCGGTCGTCGCCCACGCGGTGGTGCTCGGGGTGCTGTGGACGGCCGGCCTGGCCATCCGCACCTTCCAGGACAAGCTGCCCGACCCCAAGGACCAACGCATCGAGGTCTCGGTGGTGGAGCCGCCGCCCCCGCCCCCGCCGCCCCCTGAGGCGCCGCCTCCACCTCCGCCCGAGCCCGAGCCCGAGGTCGAGAAGCCCAAGCCGAAGCCGCAGCCCAAGCCGAAGGCGGAGCCGCCGCCCCCGGATCCGATCGACACCCCGAAGGAGCCGCCGCCGCCGCCCCCGCCCGACGCGCCCAAGCCGCGGCGCATCGTGGGGCTGTCGCTCGAGTCCACCGTGCAGGGCGGGGACGGGCCCGCGTTCGGGGTGGGCAACACGCGGATGGGCGAGACGTCGCGTCAGGCCGCGGATCCGACCGAGGCCAAGCCGCTGCCCAAGGTGGCCGCGCCCGACAAGCCGCCGCCGCGCGTGAACCGCGTCGCCACCCGCGTGCCGACCGAGGAGTGCAAGCTGAAGCCGCCCCTCCCGAAGGGCCCGCGCCTCGAGCCTGCCTACCCCAAGGACTACGAGGCCCAGGAGCTGGCGTCGCAGGTGGTGCTCGAGGTGCGGATCGGCGCAGACGGCCAGGTGATGTCGGCGCGGATCGTCAAGGACTCGCCCTACCCGAAGTTCAACGAGAACGCGCTCAGCACGATCAAGAAGCAGCGCTTCACCCCCGCGACCTGCGACGGTGAGGCCCGCGAGTACGTGATCAGCTACACATACACTTTCGAGCTCCCCAAGTAACGAACGAGGCTCCCATGCGCTCACTCTCCCATGCGTCACGCCGCGCGCTGCTCACGTTGGGCGGGCTGGTCCTGCTCGTCAACGCAGCCTGCGGCTCCGATCTGACCCCCTTCAAGGAGATCGACCGGCTCCGGATCTTGAGCATCTCCTCGGACCCGCCGTGGCTCACCCGCACCAGCACCGTCGGGTCCATCCCGGAGGCGGAGCTGACCGCGCTGGTGGTGAACGCGCCGGGCACGTCGACCGTCACCGCGCGCTACGAGTGGTCGTGGTGCCCGCTCAGGGCGGCGGGGACCACCGATGGGGCCTACCAGTGCGTGTTCTCGGAGCTCGCAGCGGGGATGGGGATGGAGATCCCGGAGGAGCTCTTCGACCTCGGCACCGAGCCCACCGCCAACCTGCAATATCTCTTGCCGCCAGAGCAGGTCCGGGAGATCTGCGAGCAGCTCGCGATGGCGGAGCTCCCCGCCTTCGTCTCGGTGCCCCAGTGCACCGACGGGTTCCCGGTCTCGGTGCAGCTCATCGTGCGGCAGGGCACCGAGCAGTCGGTGGCGCTGAAGAACGTGGTGCTCGCGTTCGAGGCCGACAAGGTGAACAGCAACCCGCACATCACGGGGCTCCAGGCCATCGACTCCGCGAACCCCGCCACCCCGATCGATGTGGCGGCCGACGGCAGCACCACCCTGAAGCGCGGGGTGACCTACCTCCTGACCGCGGACGTAGACCGCGCGGACTCCGAGGCCTACACCTACGTCCCCACCGACACCAAGGTGCCCGAGACCCGGCACGAGAACCTGGTGATCACCTGGTTCATCGAGGGCGGCAGCTCCGACGCCACCCGCACCGGGTACCTCCCGCAGGAGGACGACTCCGACGTCGCGTGGACCCGGGCCCGCACCCTGGAGTGGACCACGCCCAAGACGGTGGACTTCGAGCGCGACACCGCGCGCCTGTATCTGGTGATCCGGGACGGCCGCCAGGGCCAGTCCTTCATCACCCGCACCGTGAAGCTCGAGGAGTAGCCGAAGATGTCCCGCCTGCCCCGACTCCTCTTCCTGCTGGGCCTCTTCGCGCCCGGCGCGGCCGCCGCCCAGGCCGCCCCGCCCCCGACCGAGTCGGGGGAGGAGCTGCCCCCCGACGCGCCGATCACCAAGCTCCCGAAGATGATCAACTACGTGGAGGCGCTCTATCCGCAGGCCGCCTTGCGCGATCGCGTGGCCGCCAAGGTGGTGGTGGAGTTCGACATCGCGCCGAGCGGCGCGGTCGAGAACATCGAGGTAGTGTCGTCGTCGACCGTGGCCACCTCGTCCACCGCCGCCCCCGCGGTGGCGGGCATCGACTACGGCTTCACGACCTCCGCCACCACCGCGGCGGGGCAGCTCCGCTTCGAGCCGGCGGAGTCCAACGGGGTGCCGATCCGGGTGCGCGTGCCGTACACCGTGAACTTCAGCCCCCCGGCCCTGCCGCCGCCCCCGCCGCCCCGCACCGGGACCTCCACTTCAGGCCCGGGCGAGCCGGCCCCCGGCCCCGGCATCGTCAACTTCCGCGGCAAGGTGCGGGAGCGCGGCACCCGCGACCCGCTCGCCGGCGTGGTGGTGACGGTGTTCCAGCAGCAGGGCGACGACGTGGTGGCGTTCGAGGCCACCACCGCCGCCGACGGCACCTTCGAGTTCGTGGACCTCGCCCCCGGCACCTGGAAGGTGCAGACGGACCTCGTGGGCTACTATCCGGCGCGCGACGCGGAGGTGGTGAAGCCCGACGAGGTGGCGGAGGTGACCTACTACATCGAGAAGGGCGCCTATAACCCGTACGAGGTCGTGGTGGTGGCCGAGAAGGTCATCAAGGAGGTCAACCGCCGCACCCTGACCCGGGCCGACCTCAGGGTGCCCGGCACCCTGGGCGACCCGGTGGCGGTGGTCGAGAACCTCCCTGGCGTGGCCCGGACCCAGGGCGGCCAGATCATCGTGCGCGGCTCGGGCCCGCAGTCGACGGGCGTGTTCATCGATGGGATCGAGGTGCCGCTCATCTACCACTTCGGCGGGCTCAAGAGCGTCATCCCGGCCGACGTCGTCGACACCGTCGACTTCTACCCCGGCAACTACGGCAGCTACTACGGGCGCTTCACCGGCGGCGTGTTCGACGCCCACATCCGGCGGCTGGACGGTGAGCAGCTCCACGGCTCGCTCGACATCAGCCTGCTCGACACGTCGCTCTTCCTGCAGATCCCCATCACCAAGGAGTTCTCGGTCGCGGTGGGCGGGCGCCGCAGCTACATCGACGCGCTGATCCCGGTCTTCGTGCCCGACGACGCCGACGTGAACATCACGAGCCTGCCGGTCTACTACGACTACCAGGTGCTCGCGAACTGGCGCCCGAGCGAGGCCCACGAGGTGCGGGCGCTCTTCCTCGGCTCCGACGACAGCTTCAAGGCGCTGTTCGACAACCCCTCGGACTTCGACTCCCAGATCCAGGCCACCTCCTTCAGCTTCGCCACGAGCTTCCAGCGCGGCATCCTGGAGTACCGCTACGCGCCGAGCACCACCTTCCGGAACCAGCTCAAGCTGGCGCTGGGGAAGGACAACGCGGACTTCAGCCTCGGTGATCAGTTCTACTTCCGCCTCGGCGTGCTCGGGCTGCAGATCCGCGAGAACGCCGACTGGACGGTGACGCCGTGGGCCACGGTCACCGCGGGCGTCGACGCGATCCTGCAGTGGGCCGACGTGAACGTGCTCGCCCCCGCCCCGCCGGTCGAGGGCCAGGTGGGCGGCAACGACGACCTGAACGAGACGATCTACAGCGCGGTGAACAACGCGTTCTTCGGGGTGGTGGCGCCCTACGTCGAGGCCAAGGTGGACCTGTTCGACGAGCGCCTCAGCCTCGTGCCCGGGCTGCGCATGGACTACTGGTCCGAGGTCAAGTCCGAGCACTTCACCTTCGACCCACGCGTTGTGGCCCGCTACAAGCTCGCCGACCACTGGGTGGTGAAGGGCGGCGTGGGCCTCGTGCACGAGGCGCCGCAGCCGAACCAGCTCAACGAGGACTTCGGCAACCCCGACCTCGGCGTGCAGCGCGCGGTGCAGTACTCGGTGGGCGGCGAGTGGCTCCCCACCGACTTCATCAAGGTGGACCTCACCTTCTTCTACAAGGACCTGCAGCGCCTCGTCTCGAGCACCACCGCGGTGCGCGAGGACGGCACCCCGCTTCAGCTCGACAACAACGGCACCGGCACGGTGTACGGCCTGGAGCTCTTCGCCGAGCACAAGTTCAACGACAACTTCCGCGGCTGGCTCTCGTACACCCTCAGCCGCGCAACCCGGGTTGACTCCGGCCAGACCGAGGAGCGCCTCTTCGACTTCGACCAGACCCACATCCTGACCCTGGTCGCCTCGTACCTGTTCCCCGAGAACTGGGAGGTCGGCGTGCGGTGGCGCCTGGTATCCGGCAACCCATACACCCCGTTCCAGAGCGGCGTGTACCTGTCGGACTTCGACCGGTACTCCCCGATCCCCGCCCTCACCAACTCCGCGCGCCTGCCCGCGTTCCACCAGCTGGACCTCCGCGTCGACAAGACCTGGGTGTTCACGTACTGGAAGTTCTCGGCCTACCTGTCGATCATCAACACGTACAACGCCACCAACACCGAGGGCCTGAACTACGAGTTCGACTTCTCGAAGTCGGAGCCGGTCTCCGGGTTCCCCATCCTCCCCATCCTGGGCGTGAAGGGAGAGTTCTGAGATGCGGGCGAAGGTGATCGTCACGACGCTGCTGGCCGCGCTGACCGCAAGCTCGGTTGCGAGTGCGCAGGAGGCGGTGACCCTCCGCGAGCCCGCGCCCCGGCAGGGCTACTACATCGGGGGCGGGACCCGGCTCATGATGGGCGGCGGCGCCACCGACAAGGTCGGCGGCCTCGGGCCCATGTTCGGGTTCGGCGGGGTGTTCCGCTTCGGCCAGATGGCGACCGACTGGTTGGGCCTGGGCCTGGTCCTCGGCGGCGGGAACAGCTTCAACGGGACCTGGAGCACGGGGGGCGGGCACCTGTCCCTCGAGGCTCAAGTGAAGCCCCTGGCCGAGTACAACCTCGCCCTTCGGGGCTCGATCGGCCTCGGGGCCTTCGGCCTGAGCCGGGTCAAGCCGGAGGACGAGCGCGAGGACGATCCCGCGGGGGGCCTCGGTGCCCAGTACACCCTCGGGGCGAGCTACGACCTGTTCCCCTTCTACGAGGAGGGGACCTACAAGTCCGGCGGGTTCGCGTTCACCGGGTTCGCGGAGGTCGCGCTTCTGCCCACCTCCGAGGTCTGGACGATGAACTTCGTGATCGGCATCGAGGTGACCTACTGGTTCGGGCTGCGCAAGGACCGGCTGGAGCTCCCGCCCGACGAGGCCTTCAAGGCGAAGAAGTAAGGCGCTATGCTCCCCCCGCCCATGAAGGCGGTGGACATCCCCCAAGCCAACAACCTGGATCAGATCCGGGAGGTCGTACACGCGGTGGCGGCGGGCGCCGTCACCCGCGAGGCGGTGCAGGAGGCCACCGCCCTGTCGGCCCGGCACGTGGCCTACCACGTCCACGCCGCCCGCATCCTGGGCTGGCTCGACGTGAAGGGCACCAAGTACGAGCTGAGCCTGGCCGCCACCGCCCTGTTGGACACCGAGCCCGGCACGAAGGAGGAGCTCCAGGCGATGCAAGCTGCATTGACAGCCAGCCCCGCCGTCCAGGCCCTCGCGCCGAAGCTCCTGAGCGGCCAGCGCCCCGCGGTCACGGATCTGGCCGATCGCATCGCCCGGGTGGGCAAGCTCGCCCCCGCCACCGCGCTCCGCCGGGCCCAGACCTTCCTCGCCTGGCGCGACCGGGTCCTCGGCGCCCCGACCCCGGTGGACGCCCCCGCCGCCGCACCGAGCGCCGACGGCGTGCCCATGCCGCACCTGTGGCGCCTGCGGGTCACCGACTTCCTCGGCCTCGCGCGCCTCGACCTGCACCTGCCCACGCTCGCCATGGTGCACGGCCCGGCCGGGGCCGGCCGCACCTCACTCGCCGAGGCCCTGCGCCTGCTCTTCGGCATCGGCAGCGGCCTCACGTTGGGCGAGCTGTTGGGCGAGCGGCGCAACGTCTCCGGCGCGGTGGAGTGGAGCGGCCTCGTCGGCGGCCCCAGCCTCGCGGTGCACAAGGGCGCCCCCTCCTTCGCCCTCGAGGTCGAGCTGCGCTCCGAGCGCAATGAGCCTTGCACACTCCAGGTCGAGGTCGCGGTGCCCCCGGGCGCGGATCCGTACCTCGTGCGCGAGGAGATGACGGTCGGCAACCCGGCCCGGGTCGTCTACGCCGGCCCCGACGACGACAGCGACGCGCCCGAGACCCACGCCCGGGTGCGCAAGTCGGCGGACGGCGACGCGCTCGGGCCCCGGGTGCCGGTGCTCCGCGACCAGCCCCTCCTCACCCAGATCGCGGCCGCAGCGAACGCCCCCCGCCACGTGCGGGAGGACGCCGCCCGCGCGGTCCAGATCCTCTCCAACATCCGGACCTTCCGCCCCGACCCGAACACCCTGCGTCAGCCGGGCCGGCCGGGCCCGCTCTTCCTCGGCCCGCGGGGCGAGGGCTTCCCGTCCGCCCTGGAGGTCGCCCTGCAGAACGAGGCGGTCCACGCCGCCCTCATCGCCCGCTGGGCCGACGTGCTCGACCGGACGCCCCGCGGCTTCACCCTCCTCCGGGACCCGATGGGCCGCATCATCCCCCACGAGGTGCTGGACGACGCCTGGGCCCTCCCCGCCCCCGCGTGGTCGGACACCGCCCTGGTCCTCGCCGCCGCCACCACCATCTTCGCCACCACCGCCCCCCACCAGGTCCTGGTGTGGGACGACGCGGACGCCTACCTGCCGCCCGAGATCCTGGTGGAGTTGTTGGAGGACGCGGAGTCCCGAGGCGGACCGCAAGTCATCCTGCTCGTGCGCCACGCCCACACCGCGCAGGCCCTCGCCGCCCACCGCGCGGGCACCCTGGAGCGGGCGTAGCGCCGCGGTGTACCTGATGCTGCCTGGACCCCTGCCCCCTGGACACCGAGGCCTGAGCCCCGAAACCTGGACGAATGAGGCCTGAAGCCTGTCTCTGAGGCCTGGTGCCGAACCCTCCGTCGAACTCGATGGGCGGCCCGGGTGCAGTCGGCTTCAGCCTTCAGAGACAGGGTGCAGGCTGCAGGGTGCAGGGTGCAGCCTTCAGAGACAGGGTGCAGGCTGCAGGGTGCAGGCCGCAGGGCTAGGGCTGCAGGGCTAAGGCTGCAGGGCTCAGGTTCCTGCGGTCT
>JACKEN010000003.1 GCA_020632995.1 Deltaproteobacteria bacterium
GGCGAGCACAAGGCGCCTCACAGCATCGCCTCGGCGATCGCGGCGAAGGAGCGCAGGCGGTCCTCGGGCTCGTAGACGTCCGAGACGACGATCAGCTCGTCTGCGCCCGTCTGCTCTGCGAGCTGAGTGAGGCCGTCTCGTACACGCTCGGGCGTCCCGTAGTACGACTGCGCGAGCATGCGATGCGCGGCCACCTTCTCGTGCGGGGACCAGTAGGTGTCGATGTCGTCGATCGGGGGCAGGCTGAGCCCGGGGTTGCCCCGCAGCAGGCGCGCGAAGCTCATCTGCTGGGTCGTGGCCCACCGCTTCGCCTCCGCATCTGTCGGGGCCGCGATCGCGTTGACCCCCACGATCAGGTAGGGCGCGGCGAGGGCGGCCGATGCGCGGAAGCGGCTTCGGTAGATCTCGACCGCGGACTGCAACATGTCTGGCGCGAAGTGCGACGCGAACGCGTAGGGTAGACCGAGCTCCGCCGCGAGCGCGGCCCCGAAGTGGGAGGAGCCGAGGATGTACAGCGGCACCTCGGTGCCCGCCGCGGGAACGGCCACGACCGGTTGCCCGGGGGCCTTCGGTCGAAAGTAGCCTTGCAGCTCCTGGACGTCCTCGGGGAAACGATCGCTGGCCCGCATCGACCGGCGCAGGGCGGACAGCGTCGCTTCGTCCGTGCCCGGCGCCCGCCCGAGCCCGAGGTCGATGCGGCCCGGGAACAGCCGCGCCAGCGTGCCGTAGTGCTCCGCGATCACGTATGGTGAGTGGTTCGGGAGCATCACCCCGACGAACAGGCCCAGGGCCTGCTAGGGCCCGATGCCTGGGAACCCCCGCGGCGCGCCGTTGGGCGGGGTGAGGTGGCAGGTCCGGCAGTCGTAGACGTCCGCGCTCACCCGCTCGGAGCGGCTGTGAATGAGGTGGATCCGGTAGTCGATGGCGTGGTCCGGCTCGAAGGCCATGGAGGGGTGGCAGGAGTAGCAGGTTCGGCGGTCCGAGAGGCCGTGCAGGAGGCTGCCCAGGGCGCTGGCGCCGTTGTGGCACCCCTCGCAGCGCCCGGTCCGTGGCGTGAAGGGGGTCGGCGCGCGCTGCCCCACCTGGATCTCGGCCACCCCGGTGGCGTTCAGCGCCTCGCCGCCCCAGTCCCGGCGACCCTTGGAGGCGATGACGTAGGTCCCGGCCTCGGCGTCGGCCGGGATCTCGAAGTCCACGGTATCCGAGACGGGGGCGTACCAGAGCTCGGGCAGGGCCTGGTTCTGGATGGGCGGGTTGAGCTGGAAGAGGCCGGTGAAGCCGTCCTCCTGGCGGCTCGCGGTGACGGTCTGCGGGGTGAAGAACAGATCGTTGAAGCCCACCTGGTGCCGGGAGACCCGGAGGCGGTGGGTGGGCCCGCCGAAGGTGACGATGCTCAGGCCCTCCCTGTGCTTCAACGCGTAGTAGGCGGTCAGGAGCTGGCGGAGCCCGTCGTAGTAGCGCAGGCCGCTGTCGATGGCGTGATCCAGGAACTCCCCGTAGGTCGGCAGGCTACCCTGCGGATGAAGGCGTTGACCGGCCCCGTCCCGGAACGTGCTGCGGATCGAGATGGTCTCCCCCGGCTGATAGAAGCGGCCGTTCTGGGGCGGGTTCACCACCTCCACCTCGGCTCGGAAGCCGTAGCGGTAGGGGGTGCTGCTCAGGGGCGCCCGTTGGAGGTCGACGGAGCGGGGGTTCAGGGGGTCCTCGCTCCACACCATGGCAATCCGCGTTGCAGTCGAAGGAATCCGCGTCGCCCGACGCTCCGGGTGCCGCGCGTCCCGGAGCTGCACGAGGCCTTGGGCCTGGAAGCTGGTGGCGTTGCTGCAGTCCCCGATGGCGCGGCAGCCCGGGGTCACCTGGCGCGCGACGAAGCGGCGGACCACCCCGTCGTCCGCCGGTCCGGCGCGGTCGTCGCGGCCGGCCAGGGTCGAGATCGGCGGCCCCACCACGCGGCCGGACGCGTCCAAGGGCAGCATCACGAAGACGCTGGGCCGCTCCATCCACGCCGCGCCCCGGTAGAACCGGCTGCGGGTGAAGCCGCCGGTGAACTCGGGCCGCCAGTCCTCGTCCACGAGCTGCACCCCGGACCAATCCACCCCCGCCAGGTCCCCGGACTGGGCCAGGGGCAGGATGCCCTCATCGGTGGCGGTGACCACGCTGGCGGTGATATCCAGCTCCTGCACGAAGCGTGGCGCCTCGCCGTAGAGGGTCACGGTGCGCGGCGCCCCATCTTCGGTCCGGACCGCGCCGTCCTCCCACCACAGGCTCAGGCCCACCGGCTCGGGGCCGCCGGCCTCCGCGCGCGAGGCGCCGAGTACGACGCCGATGATCAAGGCTCCGTGAGCCCACCCAGAGAGGGTCATGCGCGGAGATTTGCGCGCCCCCGACTCGTCCAGCAACTTGCGGTCCCGAGATTACGCGCTTCCGCGTAGGCGTGCTTTGACCACTGCCTCCAGGCGAGAGCGCACCCCCAGCTTCTTGTAGATCCGCGTCAGGTGGGTGCGCACAGTCTCCGGGGAGATGAAGAGGCTCCGCCCGATCTCGGCGTTGCTCTGGCCGGCCACCAGCGCCTGCAAGACCGCTTGCTCGGATCGGGTCAGCCCAAGAGACGACCACCCCGGAGGCGTGCCCACCGCCACCAGTGAGACCACGACCAGGGGCCGCCCCCGCCAGCCGTCCTCCCGCAGGGCGAGCGACGCCCGCCAGCGCTCCCCAGGCGCGCCCTCGACGACCTGCTCCAGCGCCAAGGGCTCATCGTCCCGGCGCGACAACAGCCGCCGCGCCGCCTGACGCACCGGGTGGTGCCGCGCCCTCAGCCGCGCCACCACCGCCGCGGCATCGGGCGAGGTCGAGGCGTGCAACACTTGTGCGTCCGCGTCGAGCACTACCTTGGCCTGCCCCGGCGGCTCCTGCAAGGCGGCCTCCAGTGCCGCCACCCGAGACTCCAACAGATCGAGGCGCGCCGCCCGCGCCAGCGCCCCCTCCAGCTGCGCAGACAAGCCGCTCATCCGGCGCAGCTCCTCATCCGAGTACTCACCCCGTCGCACGTCGCGGTTGATCATCAAGCCCAAGACGTTGAGCTCAGACTGCGCGCTCCGACGGGGGTCGTCGAAGCGCAGCGCCAGGTGATGATCCAGGCCCCATGGGCGCCACAGCTCGTTGTAGACGCGGGTCTTCTTCAACGCCTTGAGCCCGTAGAGCGCGGTGGTCGGCACCACCGCGCCACCGACCTTCTCCTTCACCCGGTGGAGCGGGCAGTCGTGGGCGTACTCACGGAAGTAGTCCGTCACGAGGTCTGGGGTGTCTGCGGGAAGGTACGCCCGAACCCCCTGCCCATCCGGCAGCCCGCGGTACGCGAAGACCAGCGACGCGTGGGTCGCGGTGGCCAGCGCGGGCAAGAGCGCCTCGCCCACCTTGTCGAGACTCTCCAGCGTGGCCGCCGCCCGGACGATGCGATTCCGCGTGGCGAGGTGCATGCCCGCGCATTCTTGCCCACCGACCGGCGCCGATGTCCACCCGCGCCCCGAGAACAATGGAAGGCCGGCGGAGTCCGGACGAAGGACCGGCCTCGACGAAGCGAGACCGTCCGCGGGCGGCCGTGCTAGGCTAGGTCGACGGCCGCGAGTACCTCTCGGGCATCGTCCGGCGCCTGAACGACGGCATCCAACTCCACGCCGACACCTGCCGCCGCTCCGACGCGCGCTGGCTGATCCACGCCGCGCGCGCCCAGCTCTCGCTCAACGTGTTCCTCACGAGCTTCGAGGGCGGCGCGTGCATCGTCCACGAACGCGCCCACGAGGACCAGGACGACCAGACCGTGCCGCGCGGCAGCTACATCTACGATCGGGCCCTCGTCGACGGCGCCCGCAGCGCTCGCATCCAACCCGACAAGGGCGACCTCCTCCTGATCAACAGCCGCTGCTACCACGAGGTCGAACGCGCGCGCTCGGACCGCGTCACCTATGCCGCCTTCGTGGGCCTCCTCCCCGACGGGCGCTTCGTGGTCTGGGCGTGAGGCCGACGACAGCGAGCCTGCCTACAGTCTGTAGTTGGGGAGAGGCTCTGCAACCAGGCTCGACCGCACCCGGATCACGCCGCAGGCTCGAACAAGTGCACGCAGATGTCCTTGGGCAGCCTCTCGAGCACCGGCAACGACATGCGGACCCCCAACCAGACCGCGGCCGAGTAGAGCAGCCCAGCGCTGTGGTCGGCGCGGATCCTGCGCCACAGGCCCTCCGCGGCGACCGGCAAGCGCTCCGCGGCCCAGACCTGGCGCAGGCCGACCTGCGCGCCGATGCGGTCGAGGCTCCCCGGGGTGAAGTAGTGCGCATGCGGCGACGGGAACTGGCTCTGCCAGAGGCGCTGCATCGGCCCGTCGGCGCCCATGTGCGCGAGCCCGGACGCGAACTTGAAGAACGCGCCGTTGGCGTTCGGTACGGTCACCGCGAGCAGGCCGCCGTCCGTCAGGAGTCGAGGGACGCGCGCGAGCGTGCCGCGAACGTCGCCGATGTGCTCGAGCACGTCGTTGAAGGTGATGAGGTCGAAGCGCCCGACCTCCTCGGGAAGGTCCTGGAAGAGCGCCTCGATGACCTCGTGGCCCTCGCGGCGCGCGCGCTCGGCATGGCGGGGGTCGGGCTCGACGCCCACCGCCTCGAACCCGCGGGCGCGGCAGGCGTTCAGGAACTCCCCGGTCGCGCACCCGACGTCGAGCACCCGCAGCGGCGCGTGCCGCGCGGCCACCGCGTCGAGCAAGGCGTCGTGCTCACGCCGCCGCTGCGTACGCAAGGTGTCCTTCAATCCCTCGTCGTCGAGCGGTGAGGGCCGGGACAGGTCGAGCTCGAGGTCGCTTCGCCGATGACCGCAGCCTGGACACAGCACGTGGTTGGGCCGCCGCTCGATCATGAGGCCTCCGCAGGCTGGGCATGGTCGCGCCGCCTCCGGCTCGCGGGTGTCGTGGGCGTGCAAGGTGGTCGTCATGGCTGGGCTCCGTTCGGCTCTCGGACGACGTAGACGGGGACGTGAGACGCGTCCTCGGGCCTGGCCCAACCGAGCGGCTCGAAGGCCGCGTCGCTGAACCCCGCGTCCCCCCACAGCGGCTGCGCGCGGACGTCGGCCGCGCGTGACTCGCCGAGGTGGCGGACCCCGCGTGGGTGGATCATGTAGAGTCCGGGCGGCAAGGGACCCTGCTTCGGGATGCGCTTGATCTTGGAGCGCAGGCCCGGGCGGACGAACTCATTGGCGCACAGCACGGTCCGGTAGTCTCCGTAGAGGATTACGTCTTGCTCCCGCATGAGCTCGGCCACCATGCTCACGCCCTGGCAGTACCGCGCGAAATACAGGTTGCCTGCGCGGGGGGCGACGATCGAGGCCGACCAGTGCAGGTGCAGCGCTGCGACGAGCGCAGGCCCGATCAGGGTGTGGGAGCCGAGCCTCTTCGGCGCGCGCACGACGAGCCCCGCGATGCAGAGCGCCGCGAACGGGATCAAGGGGAGGAGGTAGCGGTCCTGAAACGGCAGCGGGACGAGCTTTGTGAAGCTGGAGCTACCGAAGACGATGTACAGCAGGAAGAAGCTCCCGATCGAGCCGACGAGGCGCAGCGGGCCCCTCTGAAAGACCGCAATCAGCATTGCGGGAAGCCCCACCGCGAGCACCGCGCTGGTCCAGGTGAACCGGCCGAGCGCGCCCACGAAGACCTGCGCGCCCTGCCAGAGGTGAGCGGGCAAGGAGGCGGACGACGAGACGAGGTCGTTGTAGCGCACCCGCGTGGCTGTGAACTTGTAGAGGAAGTCCCCGGACAGGTGCCAGTAGATGGCTCCGTCGATGACGAACATCACCGCCGCGCCGAGCCCCACCATGCCCGCGAGCAGGACGCCGTCGGACAAGATCTCCTGCGTCGGTCGGCGCTCGCCCGTAGCTCGGAACAGCGCGACCACGAGGCCCGCGGGCGGCAGCGCGAGCAGCGCAGGCTCCTTGGCCTGGTAGGCGAGCCCGAAGAGCAACCCCGCGGCGAAGCCCATCAGCGCACGCGCGTGCCGCGTGGGGCCCCGCCACGCGGCGTGCAGTAGCACGACCCCGAGCACGAGCAGCGCCGCGAGCAAGGTGTCGGGCAGGATCATGCCGGAGTAGGCGACCGCGATGGGCTGGGTCGACGCGATGGCCGCCGCCCAGACCGCGGCCGCGCGGCCGATATGCTTGGCCGCGAAGTAGACCATCAGCCCGTCCGCGAGCACCGACCAGAACACGCTCAAGGCCGCGGCCCAGCCGGGGTGACCGCCGCGGAGACGCGCGGCGGCCGCGGTCACGACGAAGAGCAGTCGCCCTGCTGCGTGGTCGATGCCCGACAGGGCGCCGGTGCGCAGGATCTCGGTGCCCGCGTCGAGGTAGCGCACATCGTCGCTGCCCACCGGCCCAGTGAACCATAGCAGCCGGAGGAGCAGCCCAACGCCCACGAGCAGCCATGCCGCGCCGGGCACGAGCGGCGGCGACACCTTGCTCGCGCCGTCGGGGATCCCGAGGAGTCGCCACACGCTCCGCCCGAGGAGTAGCCCAGCCCAAGTGCGCAGCATCGCCCCAGTTCAGGTCGGAGAGACCGAGCGCGGCTGGAGCGGGCCGTACCAACGCGATGCACGCGAGACATTCCGCTGCAGCCCGACGGGCAGCTGAGCACCGGCCGGGCGCGATGCTCGACGAGCGCGCTTCTGCGAGCGGGAGCAGGCGATAGACTCGTCGCGATGGGGCTGCAGCTGGCCACCCCGTGTAGGTCGGCCCGCTCAGTCCTCCCGCGCGGATTCGGCGTCGAGCCGCCGCGGGGCTGCATGTCTCCTCGGGGCCGCAAACCGACTTGCCCTCTGCCGTCGGGCGGGGCGAGCGGAGGAGCCGTGGCCGGGGGTGAGGACGGTGGTCTTCTCCGGAGGCAGGTTTGCTTGCATCAAGGCGATCTCCTGAGTGAGCCGCCGGGTCACCGCGCGCAGACCGCTGACCTCTTCGCTCAGGTGCAGGAGGTAGACCACCCCGAACAGGCCGCCGAAGAGCAGCAGGACGCTCGGGCCGAAGTCGATGCCGAGCAGGTCCGCGATACGATCGATGGAGCCACGCCATAGCGCGATGCCGAGGGCGGCGACGCCCACCGTGCCCCAGGACAGGGCGTAGACGACCCGCAGGCGGCCCGCCTGGATGCGCCTCGTGATGTGGGCCGCGAGCAGCAGGCCGCAGAGAACGACGAAGGCATAGGCACGATCGGTCATGGTCGTCTCCTCACCTCAGCCGGAACAAGGCCGAGCCGATCATGACCTTGGCCATGTAGGACACTGGCGTGAGCCCGGAGATGGACGAGCTGCCGCCTTGGCGGGGCTTCATCGGGGTCGGGACCTCCTGCATCGAGAGCCCCCGCTCTCGCAGCAGGATGGGGATGAGCGGTTCGGGGTAGTCGTCGGGGTAGCCATCGACGAGGGCCTCGGCTGCCTTGCGTGAGAAGGCGCGGAAGCCGGAGGTCACGTCCGTCACGGTCTGGCCGGTCAGCATCCAGACCCAGCCGCTGAGCAGGTGGATGCCTGCACGGCGGGCCAACGAGGACTGGAAGGTGCCTTGCTCGGGCACCAGGAAGCGGGAGCCAGCGACGACGTCGACATCGCCGTGCGCAATGGGCTCCACGAGCCGGCGGATCTGATCCGCGCGGTGCTGCCCGTCGCCGTCGAACTGCAAGGCCACCTCGAGCTCGGGGTGCCGGAGGAAGTACCGGAGCCCGGTGGCGACCGCGCCCCCGATGCCGAGGTTCGCGGGCAGGCGCACGACTCGTACACCGGGCACCTCCGCGGCACGGGCGGCGGTGTCGTCCAGGGAGCCGTCATCGATCACCACGATGCGGATGCCGGCCACGTGCTTCTGGAGGTCGGCGAGGGTGTCTTTGATTGAGGCGCCCTCGTTGTAGCAGGGCACGATCGCGAGCCAGCGCGCCGGATCACTCTTCGCGGAGGATGCCCGCTCGCTTTGATCGCCTCGCCCCAGCACGTCCTCAGTAGCGGTCGGAGGGCCTCGGCCGGGCTTTAGCCGGTGGACGCCTCTGAGTCAGGCTACCTGACGACAAACGCCTACATCTGAGGCCCCGTAGGGGCTCCCTGGGTCATGGTGCAGGCGATCGCCGGCCCGAGAAGTTCGAGCGGGTGCAACCCGAGTTGCACCCGCTCGTCGTCACCGCGGGTCGACCTCAGATGGTGAGGACGCCCGAGCGCAGCATGTAGGACAGCTTGCTCCGCTGCTCCGGCCGGAGCATCGCGAAGGTCCGCTCCAGGGCGTCGTAGACCGCGGCGCGCAGGCGCTCCGCGCTCTTCACCCGCAGCGCGAGGCCCTCGTTGGCCTTGTCGGCGCCGAAGGCGTCACCCTCGAGCGAGGCGGCGAGCGCCCCGAGGCTGCGGCGCTCGTCCACCGCGGCCTGGGCCCGCTCCGTCTTCAGGTCGTCGAGGATGTGGGCGAGGATCTGGATCTGGGTCTCGTCCAGCTCCAGCTTGTGGGCCATGAAGCGCAGCGGCCGGCGCACGCCGAAGAGCACGCCGCCCCCGTGGCGGTCGCCGTGCGAGGCCTCGTAGCCCTCGTCTTCGCCGTGATGCTCGTGGTGACCGTGTCCGTGGTGACCGTGGTGGCCCCAGGGGCCACAACCTTCGCGCGCCTCACGCCAGGCCTGGCGGCGCGCATGCTTCCAATACCCGAAGAATCCGGGGTGCATATGCTCTCTCCTCTGCCGGGGGAACCAAGTCGCGCCCGGCGGGTTCGTCATCACGCGGGCAACATGCCTCGCGTGCCTCCAGGATTCGGCACGGGCCTCGGCGGGTCAAGGTGCGCAAGCGGTTGAGAAGTGTAAAGTTGGGGGCATGAACGGGCTCGCGTTGGACTCCACCCTCACCCTCAACAACGGCGTTCATATCCCCCGCTTCGGCCTGGGCGTGTTCCGCTCGGGCCGGGAGACCCGGGACGCGGTGCAGGCCGCCCTGGCCGCCGGCTATCGCCACGTCGACACCGCCCACATCTACCGCAACGAGGCCGAGGTCGGGGCGGCGCTGAAGGCCGGCGCGGCGGCGCGGGGCGAAGTCTTCGTGACCACCAAGCTCTGGAACGATCACCACGGCTACGACGCGGCGCTCAGGGCGTTCGACGAGTCGCTGCGGGCGCTGGGGCTCGAGTATGTGGACCTGTACCTGTTGCACTGGCCGGTGCCGGGCATGCGCCTCGAGTCCTGGCGGGCGCTGGAGGCCATCCACCGCACCGGGAAGGCCCGGGCGATCGGGGTCAGCAACTTCACGGAGCGGCACCTCCTGGAGCTCGCCGACGTCGCCCAGATCCTGCCCGCGGTGAACCAGGTGGAGCTGCACCCCTTCCTCGCTCAGCCGGGCCTCGTCGCGGCCTGCCACAAGCTCGGGATCGCGGTGGAGGCCTACAGCCCGCTCGCCAAGGGCCGCCGCCTCGACCACCCGGTGCTGGCCGAGGTCGGCCGGGCGCACGGCAAGTCGGTGGCCCAGGTCATGATCCGCTGGAGCCTCCAGAAGGGCTTCATCTCGATCCCCAAGTCGGCCAACCCGAAGCGCATCCAGGAGAACGCGGCGGTCTTCGACTTCGCGCTGAGCGAGGCCGAGATGCGTACGCTGGACGGCCTGGACGAGGGCCTCCGGACCGCGTGGGACCCCACCGGGGTCGAGTAACCGGTGCGCTTGGAGACCCGAGGCCCCGAGCCTGAAGCCCGAGATCTGGCCCCTGAGGCCTGTCTCTGATGCCTGCAGCCGACGACGTCGCATCGGTCTCAGGCATCAGAGACAGGTCTCGGGTTGCAGGCACCAGGGGCCAGGCCTCGGGCTCCGGGGCTGCGGCCGCTACGGGCACGCCGCCCGCGCCGCGGTGTCGAGGTGCACGTCGAGGGGCCCAGATGCCGCAATGCGTCTTGCGAACACGCCCCCGTAGACCTCGAGCGGACCGCTCGCCACCACCTCGGCCCGGGGGGCGTACAGGCGGCCCGCGAAGCGCCCGCCGCCGGTGAGCTGGAGGGTGCCGCCACCGCCCACGTAGACCCGCACCCGGCCCGCCTCCGCCTCGCCTCCGAGGTCGGGACCCCGCGGCAGGGTCAGGGTGCCGGCGATCCACAGGTCGAGGCTGGCCCCCGCCGCGAGCTCGACGTGCAGGTCACCCTGCAGCGTGAGGTCACCGTCGATGTAGACCGAGGCGGGGGCGCTCACCGCGAGGGTGAGGTCCCCGGGGCCGTTGACGCCGGTGAAGTAGTACTGGCCGCAGGCGAGCTCGACCGTGCCCTCCGCAGCGCGAAGGGAGGTGGGCTCGAGGCTGGCCGCCGCATCGTCGTTCGTGCTCGCGTGGCTGGCCACCACCTGGGCCACGTCGATGGGGGCGTCGCAGGGGCAGGGCGCCGCCACCGTCACCGGGGCCCGGGTCAGGGCGCCGACGGACTGCGAGGCCACGTCGAGGTTCGCGCCGTCGGGGAGGGTCAGGGTGCCGCCCACCGTGAGGGCCTGGGCGCGCAGGTTACCTTGCACCCGCGCGTCGCCCGCCACCGCGAGGTCGGCGTCGCTCAGGAAGGGGCCGGCGCAGGCGAGGTCGCCCGTGACATCAACCGCGGCGCCGCCCCCCGCCACCGCGCCCGAGGCGCCGCCGATCTGCAGGTCGCCCTGCACCACGCTCGGGCCGTTCATGTCGAGGCGGCCGTTCACCCCGACCCCGCCGCCTTCACCCGGGGCGAAGGCGGCGCAGCGATCGAAGGCGTCGGTGCCCAGCCGGTCGGCCGCGCTGAGGTCCTGGCAGGCGCACACCGCCATCGGCAAGTCGGGTTGCGGGTCGGGCGCGAGGGCGCAGGCTTCGACCCCGCCGCCGGGTCGGTACGCGACCACGTCGTGCCCGTAGCAGCCCGACAGGCAAAGGGCGGCGACCAGCGCGCCGATCGCGTCCCGGCGCGTGCGGGCCGGCTCGCGCGCCAACCTCACGGCGCGAGTGCTTCCAGGCGCTGCCGCGCACGGGCGGCGTGGGCGCTCTTCGGGTGGTGCTGCAGGAGGGCCTGCAACGCCTCGACCTCGGCGCCCGCGTCGCCCAGGGCGCGGTGGGCGCGGGCGAGGCCCCAGCGGGCCTCGGCGTCGAGGGGGCCGCCCTGCGTGAGGGCGGCCTGGTAGCGGTCGCGGGCCCGGGCGGAGCGCGCGAGGTGGTCGAGGTCGAGGCTCGCGGCGGAGATCCGGGCCACGTAGGCCGCGCGGTGCGCGGGGTGGGCATCGATCAGGCGCTGGTAGGCGACCTCGGCCTCCGCCCACCGGCCCTGGCCGCGCAGGCGGCTGGCCTCGTCCAGGAGGGCGTCGGCGCTGGGGGTCGCCGGCACGATCAGAGCCGGGGGCGGCGCCGAGGGCCGGACCCGGGGTCGCGGAGCGCGCCGGGGCGGGGGCTCCGGGGCCGGTGGCTCGAGGGTCTGCGCCTCGGGCGCCAGCTCGGGGGCCGGTGCCTCTGGGGCAGGCTCGACCGCTGCCTGGGGCCGGGGCGCCGGGGCCGCAGGTGGGGGCGGGGCAGGGGCCCGGGCGGCCCGGTAGAGCGCAGCGCCCGCCGGCACCCCCACCAGCACCACCGCGGCGGTGGCCACCCACAGCCAGGCCGGGCGACGTCGGGGCGGGGCGTGGACCTCCGCCACCGCCGTGCGCACCAGGCGGGCGGCGGCGTCGGGGCCCAGCGGCTGGGCCGGGCCGGGCTCGGCGTCGAGCAGGTCGGGCGACAGGAGGTCGTGGTCAGGGCGCATCGGCACCCTCCTGGGCCGCGGCGGCCCGCAGCTTCTCCATCCCCAACCGGATCCGGCTCTTGGCGGTGTCGGGGGAGACCCCGAGCGCCTCCGCCACCTCGGGCACGGTGAGGGCGACCAGGTGATGGAGCACGATCGCCTCGCGCTGGGGGTCGGGCAGGGTGTCGAGCCGCCGGGCCAGCTCGCGCCGGGCCAGGTAGCGCGCGGTCTCTTCCGGGGCGGGCAGCACCTCGAGCGCCAGCTCGGCCCCCTCCCGGGCGTCCCGGGTGCGGCGGCGGCGGACGTACGCCATGGCCTCGCGGGCGGTGATCCGGTCGGCCCAGCGCTCCAGCGGGGCGTCGGCCCGGTAGCCGGGGAGCCCGCGGAGGATGGCCACGAGGGCCTGCTGCGCCATGTCGTCCACGTCCTGGTCACCCCGCACGAGGTAGCGGATCAGGTTCCGGACCCGGGGCAGGAGCCCGGCCAGCAGCGCCTCCGCCGCCGCCCGATCCCCCGCCGCGGCCCGCCGGACCCGCGCCTCGGTCTCCGCCGCGTCCTCCACCCGGCCTTCCCCGGTTACAGAGGACGCGGAGCCCGGGAACGGGTCAACCGGGGTGCCAGAAGTCTGGAGTGAAACGCCCTGGTCGCCTGCGCCCTGACGCCTGAAACCTGTCTCTGAAGCCTGACGCCGCGCCTGCTCTCGAAGCGCGGCTTCACGCCCGATCGGGTTCAGGGTTCAGAGACTGGGTTCAGGGTTCAGATGACCGGGTTCAGGGTTCAGGGACCGGGTTCAGGCTTCAGAGGTCCAGGGTCACGCTTCAGGGCCGGGGTGCCGGCTTCGCGGGGCCACCTGCGCCGCCCCCACCTCGGCGTCGGCGGCGGCGCTTGGGCTTCTTGGCCGGGGCGGGGGCCTTGGGCTCGGGCGCAGGGGCCGGCTGATGGCCGCGTTTCTGGGCGGGGCGCGCGGCGGCGGCGGCCTCCTCGGCCTCCCGGGCCGCTCGGGCCTCCTCGAGGCGGCGCTGCTTCTTGAGCTGGTACGCGCTCATCGGGCGGGCGGTTGCCTCGGCCTCGGAGGCGCGGATCTCCTCGAGGACGCCCCGGGTGTCCACCGGGGGGAGCTCGCGTCGCTGGAAGCGCCCGGTGAGCGGGCTGTCGGGGCGGAGCTCGGCCCGGGCGTACAGATCCCAGATCTCGGGGCCGTAGCGGGTGTCGCGCAGCCGGGGCGCGGCCCGACCGAGGAAGTCGGCGAGGTTCTTCACGTCCCGCAGGAACAGGCGCTCGCTGTTCTGGTTCTGCGCCGCGTCGGCGGCCTGGGGGAAGTCGATGATCACCGGGCCCTCGCGGCCCATCAGGATGTTGTACTCGGACAGGTCGCCGTGCACGAGCCCGGCAGAGAGCATGCAAGCCACCTGGCGGATGAGGTCCTCGTGGACGGCGAGGGCATCCTTCTCGGAGAAGCGGATGTCGTACAGGCGCGGTGCAGGCTCTCCTGCATCGTCCTTCACAAGCTCCATCAAGAGCACGTTGTCCGCGTGGTGGTAGGGCTCCGGCACCCGCACCCCCGCCTCACGGAGCCGGTACAGCGCGGCCACCTCGGCGTTCTGCCACTCCGCCTCGAGGAGCGCCTTGCCGTAGCCGGTGCCCTTCTGCATGGCGCGGCGTTGGCGCGTGTTCCGCACCTGGCGCCCCTCCGAGTACGCGGCCCGCTGGTGGAAGCTCCGGTGCTGGGCGTCCTTGTAGACCTTGGCGACGCAGCGCTGACCGTGGGCGCGCACCAGGTACACCGAGGCCTCCTTGCCGCTCATGAGGGGTCGCAGCACCTCGTCCACGAGGCCCTCGTCGAAGAGGGGGAGCAGGGGTTCGGGGATGTTCATGCGCGGCGCCGCACGGCCCGGGGTCGCCTCTACCACGGACGCGCCCGGATGCTGCACCTTTCGTGCGCTGTCGGCTCAGGCCCACCGATTCAGGGCGGCGGCGAGGCCGAAGCCGGCCACCGCGCCCCCGAAGTGGGCCAGGAAGCTCACCTGCGGGGTCACCATGTCCACCACCGCCTGGAAGGCCACGATCATCGCCACCTCGAGCGCCCGGGCCCGGGTCTGGGGCCCGGGCAGGCGCCGCCAGGAGGCCCACAGGGTCCAGACCCCAGCCCCCACCAGGGCCATCACGCTGCCGGATGCCCCGACGAGGAGCTCGGGCCGGTCCCGGGTCCAGGTCATGACCAGCAACGCGAACAGCATCGCGAGCACCCCGCCCGCCAGGTAGATGACCACCGCTCGGCCGCTGGACAGCGAGGCCTCCACGAAGCGCCCGAAGATGTAGAGCCCCAAGAGGTTGGCGGACAGGTGCAGGGCCCCCACGTGGAGCCAGCTCGCGGTGAGGATCCGCCACCACGCGAAGTCGGGGTGGCCGATCGGGGTCACCACCGCCCCAAGGAGCACGAAGGCCTCGGGGTCGTCGGTCGCGTGCAATAGAACCTGCGCCAGGTAGACCACGGTGAGCATGGCGAGCAGGGCCCAGGTGGCGGGGGTCTCGCGACGGGCGGGGCGGACCAGCTGCCCGACCTGCTCGGACTCTCGCACCGTGGCTTGGAGCTCGGTCAGGATCGCCCGGGCGCCGTCCGAGAGCTGGGTGGGCTCCACCGCGGGCGGGAGCCGGGCGAGCCGGCGCTCGGCCGCCCGCCGCACCAGGGCCCGGGGCGAGCGGGTGAGATCGTGCAGGATGGCTTGCGATTCGTCTGGGCGACCGGACGAGGCGAGGGCCATGGCGCGCCACATCGCCTGCAGCTCGGCGCTGAGGTGGGTGTTGCGCATGACGCGCTCCACCGTCTCGAGCTGGCCGGTGAACGCCGCGGTCTCGAGCTGCACCGTCTCGAGGATGGGGCGCACCTGGTGCACGCCGGGCAGGGCGATGGCGTGGGCGTAGCGCTGGAGCATGACCTCGGGCTCACCCTGCTCTCCCGCTGCCCGCACCCAGTTGGTGACCAGGGCGGAGTTGCCGTCGCGGACCTTGGGGTCCAGGCCCTCCAGCCAGGCCCTCAGCTCGGACCACTGCCCGGTGAGCTGCAGCCGCTGCAGGCGGGCGTTCACCGCGACCGGGCTCTTCGAGGCCTCGACCTTTCGAAGGATATCCTGCCATTCATCCGAGTCACCGGCGTCGGCGAGCCGGACCGCCCGCAGGATGGCATGCACCTCGCGCGTGCCATCGAGCGGGTGGAGGATGCTGCCTACCCGCGACCAGAACAGGGCACGATCGTGGTCACCGCGCTCGGTGCTTCGCCGGAGCTGGACGTTGGCGAGGGCAGGGCCGACCAGCAGCGCCATCCACGCCCCCAGGGTGACGAGGCCGCCGTGCCGCCACTCGGTGATCAGGCTGAGGGCGCCCAGGAGCCCCAGGGCGGCGTAGGTGGCGAGCCACCCCTTGCCCCGCCACCCGACGAGGCGAACCACTCGGAACGCTCCGAAGGCCGCGCCAAGGACCAGCGCGGGCAGGAGCACCAGGTTCAGATCCACGGGGGGATTTGGCCACATGGGGGCCCTGGCGTCATCCCATCGAACACGTTGTCGCCGCTCCGCCGATGGGCCAGGGTGGCGCGGTGTTCGGGGCCCAGGCCGACAGCACCGACGCCGAGGTGGCGGCGGCCCTCGCCGCGCGCCTGGGCGAGGTGCGCCGGGCCCTGGCCCAGGACGTCCCCCCGCGGCCCCGGGGGAGCCGGGTGGTGGATCGGGTCCGGCTGCTCCCGCGGAACCCGCCCCTGTACACCGTGGTGGAGCTCGACGAGGGCGGGGACGCGGTCACGATCACTGTCCCCCTGACCCTGGATCCCAGCTTCGAGGTGCGTCCGGTCTGCAGCGCGTGCAACCAGGCCTGCGTGCACGGGCTCTCCGCGGTGGACGACCTCTTGGAGGTGCTCGCCGACGAGGCCGACCCGCGGCGCGATGAGGTGGTCGAGGCGGCGGGCCAGGCCCCCTGGCGGCGCTGGCTGGGCGCCCTGGACGAGGCCCTGGCCGAGCTGGAGGCGGAGACCACCCGGCGGCGGGCGGCGCGGCTGTGGTGGGCGGTGGACCTCACGAAGGAGGAGATCGCGCCCCACGTCGAGGAGGCCGGGCAGCGGGGCGGGTTCCTGAAGCCGCGCCGGGTGCGCCTCGAGGAGGTCGAGGCGGTGGCCGAGCTGCGGGCCGAGGACCGGGCGGCGCTGGCCGCGGTGCGGCTGATGCGGGCGGAGCGCCGGGCGGCCGCGCGGGACGGGCGCATGCAAGCGCTCTTTCACCGGACCCTGGAGGCCCTGGTGGGGCACCCTCGGGTGAGCCTCGGCGCGCCGGGCGGGGTGCCGTGGCGGGTGGAGTCGGCCCCGGTGCGCTTCACGGTGGAGCACGAGGACGACGCCCTGGACCTGCGGGTGCACGTGGGGCCGGTGGAGCTCGAGCCGCAGGCGCTGCTGGGCGGCGCGCCCAGGGCCCGGACCATGCTCTTCCCCGCCCAAGAGGAGCGGGTCCTCCGGATCGCCCACATCGGGGCGCCGCTCGCCCGGCTGCTCGCCCGGTGGGCGAGCGAGGCGGTGCCGGTGCCGGCGGAAGCGCAGGCGGCGCTGATGCAGCGGCTGTCGCGCGCGGCGGAGCACGTGATGGTGCAGGCCTCCGACCTGATCCGCGAGGTGACGGTGGAGGCTCGCCAGGACTTCGTGGCGCTCCTGTCGCCCTTACCGCAGGGTGGATTGCAGATCGAGCTGCGGGCCCGGCCGCTCCCCGACGGGCCGCTCTTCCACCCGGGCCTCGGGCCGGAGGACGTCCTCACCTCGACCCCCGACCGGCAGATCCTGCGGGCGAGGCGCGACCTGTGGGCGGAGCAGGAGGCGGCGCAGGATATGTTGCGGGAGCTCGAGCTGACCCCGGACGACGAGGACCCGGCCCTGGTGGTGATCGAGCCGCTCCCTGAGGCGCTGGAGGTGGTGGAGCGCCTGCGGCACCACCCCACGCTGGAGTGCCAGTGGCCCCGCCAGCCCTGGTACCCGCCCATCACGGTGGGGGTGGAGCGCCTGCGCCTCTCGGTGCGGACCAAGCGCGACTACCTCGGCCTTTACGGCGGGGTGGAGGTCGAGGGCAAGCGGGTGGAGCTGGCCGTCCTGGTGGAGGCGGCGCGGCGCGACCGGGGCTACGTGGCCCTGGACGACGGGCAGTTCCTGAAGCTGGAGGCGGCGCTGGCCGGCCGGCTCTCGGAGCTGGCCGCGTACCTGGAGCCGCGGCAAGGTGGCCTGCGGATCTCTCCCGCCGGGATCCCGCTCGTGCGCGGCCTGGGGGACGAGGTCTACCGCTTCGAGGCGGAGCAGGCGTGGACCGACCTGCTCGCGCGGATGGACGCCGCCGCCCAGCTCGACCCGGAGGTGCCCGAGACGCTGCAGGGTGACCTGCGGCCCTACCAGCGCGAGGGCTTCGTGTGGATGTCTCGCCTCGCCGCCTGGGGCGCGGGCGCGGTGCTCGCGGACGACATGGGCCTCGGGAAGACGGTGCAGGCGATCGCGATGCTCATCGCCCGGGCCGAGCTGGGGCCGCAGCTGGTGGTGGCGCCCACCTCGGTGGGCTTCAACTGGGCGCGGGAGCTCGCCCGCTTCGCGCCGGGGCTGGAGGTGGTGAGCTACGCGGGTCCGGACCGCGAGGTGAAGCTGCAGCGGGCACGACCCGGCGCGGTGTTCGTCACCAGCTACGGGGTGGTGCAGCGCGACGCGGCGACCCTCGCCCCGTGGCCGTGGGCCACGGTGGTGCTGGACGAGGCCCAGGCGATCAAGAACCCCCGCACCCGCCGGTCCCGGGCGGTGCGCAGCCTGACCTGCAGTGCCCCCTGGACCCTCGCCCTGACCGGGACGCCGGTCGAGAACCACCCGGCCGAGCTGTGGGCGCTGTTCGAGGCGGTGTTCCCCGGGCTCCTCGGCACCTGGGAGAGCTTCCGGGTGCGCTTCATCGCGACCGCGGACGAGGAGGGCAAGGCGTTCGGCACCGCCGCCCTGGCCAAGGTGGTGCGGCCCTACGTGCTGCGCCGGACCAAGGCCCAGGTGGCCCAGCACCTGCCGCCGCGCACCGAGGTCACGGTGGACGTGAGCCTGTCGCACCGCGAGCGCGCGCTCTACGAGGACGCGCGCCTCGCCGCGATCGCGGAGCTCGAGCAGACCGACGCGGTGGAGCAGACCCGCTATCACCTGAAGGTCTTCGCCGCGCTGACCCACCTCCGCCAGCTGGCTTGCCATCCGCGGCTGGTGGACCCGCGCTCCCGGGTGCCGTCGGCCAAGCTGGAGCGGGTGCTCCAGGTGGTGGAGGACCTCGTGGCCGAGGGGCGCCGGGCGCTGGTGTTCAGCCAGTTCGTGAAGCACCTGGATCTGTTGCGTGAGAGCCTGGACGAGCGCGGGGTGCCCTACGCCTACCTCGACGGCGCCACCCCCGCCGCGCAGCGGGCCAAGGTGGTCGATCGGTTTCAGCAAGGTGACCTGCCGCTCTTCCTGATCTCGCTCAAGGCGGGGGGCACCGGCCTCAACCTCACCGCGGCCGACACCGTCCTGCACCTGGATCCGTGGTGGAACCCGGCGGTGGAGGACCAGGCCACCGACCGCGCGCACCGCCTCGGGCAGCGCTACCCGGTGACGGTGATGCGCTTCGTAGCCCGGGACACCCTGGAGGCGTTGATGCTGGACATGAACCGCGAGAAGCGCGCGCTGTTCTCGGAGCTACTGGACGGTACGGAGCAGGCGGGGAAGCTCAGCGCGGCAGAGCTGATGGCGTTGATCCGCGGGTGAGCGGTCAGACCAGGGTCTATGCCGCGTGTCACATTGAGTTGACGCCGGGTCGGGTGGTAGAACTTCTCGAGTCGTGGCCAAACGAGAGACCAACAGGCTCGTCAGCGCACCCATCGTGGCCGCGGCGTACGGCTTCGTGGTGTGGGACAGGCTGAAGACGGACCCCGCCGCGTTCCAGGGGTTCGGGTTCCATCCCGAGGCCATCGCGCAGATGCCGGCTGGCCTGCGCTGGCACCTGTTGGGGGCGGTCGCGGCGATCCTGCTGGGTGCCTTGCAGATGGTCCGGAGGAAGGGTGGGGCGGCGCACCGCGTCCTCGGGGCGGTCTGGGCGGTGCTCATGATCGTCATGTCGCTCGCGGCGATGATCGGATCGCCCACCGTCGGCGTGCTCCAGATCCTGGCGGTGGTGGTGATCCTGCTGACGGCGCGGGCGGTGTGGCTCGCGCACCGGCATGACGTCGTCGGCCACAAGCATCAGATGCAGATGCTGTTCTTCGCCGCGCTGCTCGGCGTCGGGCTGTTCACCGCGGTCCCAGGGCGCGCGACGTGGAAGCTGTTCTTCTCGGGCAGCGGCGCGGGCGTGGCCGCTCCCGCAGCGGCTGCACCGTGATGATCGGAGTGGGCGGGCCTCAGAACGCGGTGCTGACCCCGGCCGAGGCCCAGGGCTGCACCGGCCAGGCGCGGGCGAGGGTCTCGATCGCGCCGTCCGCGCCGCCCACCTCCAGCGTGGTCGCGCCCAGCACCGCGTCGGCGCCCCCCGCGAGCCACAGGCCCACCGGGCCCAGCGCCAGCTCGAGCCGCAGGTAGGCCCCGGCCAGGCCGGCGCCCCGGGTGCTCGGCCTCGCCGCCTGGAGCCCGCCCGTCGTGGCGCGGGTGACGCGGCGGACCACCGCGCCCCCGACGGAGAGCCCGCCCTCCAGCGCGAGGCCGGGCGTGAGCTCGAAGCGCAGGCCGCCCTGCAAGCGGAGGAGGTGCTGGGCGAGGTCGAGCTCGACCCCCTCGAGCGCGACCCGGCGGGGGAGCCCGAGCTCCGCGCCGAGCCGGAGCCGCCAGCCCGATCGGCCCACCGCGACCGCGGCGCCGATCCGCGGGTGGACGGTGAGCCCATCGCCCCCCACCCCGCCGAACGCCGACAGCTCCACCGCGAGCGGGGGCAGGCTGTCCTGCACATCCCAGTCGAGGGCGCCGGTCTCGGCCAGGGCGACGAGGGAGTCCCGGATGAGCACCGCCGCGGCCTCCTCGGTCACCACCGCCGAGCCCAGGGCCGGGACCTCCCGCGCGTAGCGGCGGCCGGCCCGGGCGTCGGTGAGGGTCACGAGGAGCGCGCCGTCGGGATCGCCGGTGACGGTGACCACCGCCTGGGCCTCGAGGCCCTCGGCCAGCGTCAAGTCATCTTGCAGGAGCCCTGGCTGCGAGGGGGTGGGCCGCAGGATCCAGCCCGAGTCCACCGTCTGGTCCTGGATACGGCGCAGGAGCGCGCCGGGGAGCGGGGTACGGAGCACCGCGGTGGGGGGCGGCGCGGCGGCCGCCCACAGGGAGAGGAGGAGCCACCCGGTCACCGGGCGCTCGGGATCACCAACCGCACTGCTGCCCCTTGTTCTGCTCCTCGAGCCAGCCCATCAGGGGCTGGAAGTACTCCACGAGGGCCGAGGCGTCCATCTGCTCGGTGCCGGTGACCGCCTTCAGGGCCTCGGGCCAGGGCTTGGAGGCGCCCATGGCGAGCATGGCCTTCATCTTGTCGCCGGCCGCCTTGCTCCCGTAGATGCTGCACTCGTGCAGGGGCCCGGTGTGGCCCGCCACCTCGCACAGCGCCTTGTGGAACTGGAACTGGAGGATGCGGGCGAGGAAGTACCGGGTGTAGGGCACGTTGGACGGGATGTGGTACTTGGCGCCGGGGTCGAAGTCGGCCTCGGTGCGGGCCACCGGGGCCTTGATGCCCTGGTACTTCTCGCGCAGCGCCCACCACGCCTCGTTGTACTTGTCGGCGGGGACCTTGCCGCTGAACACGTCCCACCGCCACTGGTCGATGAGCTTGCCGAAGGGCAGGAAGGCGATCTTGTCGAGGGCCTCCTTCATCTGCAGGTTGATGAGCGCCTTCTCGTTCTTCTTCACCGGGCCGAGGATGCCGGCCTTCTGCAAGTAGCCTGGCGTCACCGAGAGGGCCAGGGTGTCGCCGATGCCCTCGTGGAACCCGTCGTGGGCCCCCTGCTGATAGAGCACGGGCAGGGTGTGATAGTACATGTAGTAGTAGTCGTGCCCCAGCTCGTGGTGGATGGTGATCAGGTCCTCCTCATCCACCTTGATGCACATCTTGATGCGGAGGTCGTTGTCGTAGGACACGTCCCACGCGCTGGCGTGGCAGACCACCTCGCGGTCCTTGGGCTGGGTGAACATGGAGCGCTCCCAGAAGGTGTCGGGCAGCGGGTGCATGCCGAGGGAGGTGAAGAAGCCCTCGGCCATCTTCACCATCTTCACCGGGGTGAAGCCCTTCTTGTTGAGCGCCTTGGTGACGTCGATGTCCGCCGCGCCCTTGTAGGGCTCGACCAGCGGGTAGATGTTGGCCCACTCCTGGGCCCACATGTTGCCGAGCAGGTGGGCGGGGATCAGGCCCTTGGGATCGACCTTGTCCTTGCCGTAGCGGGCGGCGAGCTTGCCGCGCACGTAGCAGTGGAGCTGGTCGTAGAGCGGCTTCACCTGGCCCCACAGGCGGTCGGTCTCCGCCTCGAACTCGGCCGGGGTCATGTCGTACGACGCGCGCCACAGCTCGCCGAGGTTCTCGAAGCCGATCTCCTTCGCCCCCTCGTTCGCGATCGAGACGAACTCCGAGTACATCGGCCGCATCTCGGGGGAGATCGTGCGCCAGCCCTTCCAGGCGTCGAGGAGCTTGCTGTAGTCGTGGCTCTCGGCCATGACCTTCGACAGCTCACCGAGGTCCTTGCAAGCACCCTTGCTGTCGCAGTACTTGCCCTTGCCGTAGATGCTCTCGAGCTGGGCCGAGATCTCGGCCAGGCGCTTGCGCTTGGCCGCGTCGTTGGGCGCCGGCATGCTCTCGGACACCTTCAACAGGGCGATGGTGCGGGCGGTGTCCGGGTCGAGGGCCAGCCCGTCGAACTTCGTGGCCTCCTTGATCGCCTGGCTGGTGTAGGCGAGGACCTTCTCGTGGAAGCCCGCCGCCATCACCTCCGTGTCGTGGGTGATGTAGGTGGACTTGATCCACTCCGCCCGCTCCCAGTCCGAGAGGAGCTGCTTCAGGTCCGCGTTCACCCGGTCCGCGAAGGCCTTGGCGTCGGCCGCGGTGGGGCCCGGGGGCGGCGGCGGGGGCTTCTTCGCCTCCGGCGCCTTGGCGACGGGCGCGACGGGCGGGGGCGCCTGCTCGGCGGAGCTCTTGCAGCCCACGAGCAGCACCAGGCCAATGGAGAGGGCGGTTCTTCTCATCGGCGCGGACCCTAAGTCCGATCTTCGCCTGTTCACAAGGGCTTTCGCGGAGGCCTGCGCCCCCGCTAGGCTGCCCCGGTGTCGGACGCGCCGCGTCGCAGGGTGCTGACCCTCAAGGGGCCGTATCGTCTCTTCGCAACCCTCCACCACCAGCGGGCGGGCCTGTACGACCCGGCCTGCCGCATCAGCGACCGGGCCCTGTGGCGCACCGCCCGGCTCCCCGAGGGGCCAGTCACCTTGCACGGCCACCACGAGGCGCCGGAGCGCGTGGTGGTGGAGGCGTGGGGCCCCGGGGCGGACGCGGCGCTCGAGAGCGCCCCTGCCCTGTTGGGCCTCGAGGACGATCCGGACTCGTTCCAGCCGGAGCACGAGGGCGTCGTGCGGCTCGTGAAGAGGTGCCCTGGGCTCCGTCTGCCCCGGGTGCCCGACGTGTTCAGGGCCCTCGTGCAGGTCATCTTGCATCAGCGGGTGACCTGGCAGGAGGCGACCCGCTCCTGGCGCCTCCTCCTCGAGCGCCACGGCGAGCCCGCCCCCGGCCCCGACCCCGAGCTCCGGCTCCTCCCCGAGGCCCAGCGCCTCGCCCGGCTCCCGCTGCACGAGTACGCGGCCCTCGGCCTCGAGGCCCGGCGGGCCAAGGCGGTGGTGGAGGTCGCGATCGTGCACCGGCGAGTGGAGGAGCTGTCGTCGATGAGCGCCGAGGACGCGCAAGCCCGCTTGCTCGCGATCCGCGGGATCGGCGGGTGGAGCGCGGGCATGACGATGGGTCACGGTCTGGGCTGGGCCGACGCCGAGATACCAGGCGATGCGGGCCTGCCGCAGCTGGTGACCTGGGCGTTCACCGGCGCCCCGGTGAAGGACGACGCGGCGATGCTCGAGCACCTCGAGCCGTTCAGGCCCCACCGCTTCCGGGTAGTGCGCCTGCTCCAGGAGTCGGGGTTGAAGGCGCCCCGCGGCGCGCCGCGTCGAAGGCTGGGACCGCTGCCCGGACGCCGGTGATCCGTTGGTCTACAGCGAGTTTCGCCTCGCGGCAGGCCACGGGACCGTCTTGCGGTTCTGCTCCGGTTCCAAACAGCTGCATGTGATGCGCCAATCCGTCGTCCGCGTTCGAGTACGAGTGCAAATATTTCTCGCCCCAACTTCGAGCGACACCGCGAACGTGTCTTCGATGAGGGGGTCTTGATCGAGACCTTGGGCATGGACATACTCCCGCGCGCCTCGCTGCCCGGCGGAGCTTTCGCCGTGTAGGTTCAAGCCAACTATCGGAACACGTCACGGAAGGTACGACATGCCTGCGCTGCAACATCCCGGCGTCTACGTAATGGAGGTCCCGAGCGGGGCCCGTGCAATCGAGGGGGTGCCTACGAGCACCACGATCTTCGTCGGAGAGACGGAGCGTGGGCCGATCGTTCCCACCAAGATAAAGGGCCGCAGGGAGTACGAGCGGCTCTTCGGAGGCTATCAGCGGGAGGTCAACGGCGGCACCAACGAGCGCGTCCTGATGCCGCTGATGATGGATGGCTTCTTCCAGAACGGGGGCGGGAGCTGCTACATCCTCCGCGCGCTCGACGACGTCGGCGGCCTCGTGAAGGCGTCGCGTTCTCTGGGCGGCTCGAAGGTCGCCGAGGCGGCGTACGAGGGCTTCTGGGGCAACAGCGTCAGCGTGGTCTTCGCCAAGTCGAGCGACGACGACGCCGCGCGGTGGCGCATGGTCGTGTTCTACAAGGACCCGACGACCTCGAAGACCTCGTTGGTGGAGGACTGGGACAAGCTCAGCGCGAACGCAAGCGACCCCAACTTCGTCGTCGACGTCCTCCAGCGGAGCCTCTTCATCCGCTGGCCGGATGGCGTCACCGCGAAGCGGCCGCTCGACGCGGATCTCGACGTCACGGCGCTCCCCGCGACGCGGACCGCGCTCGAGAATGCCGCTGGCGCCTCGGTCCTCGCCGCGGGATCCGGAGGCGGCGCGGCAGCGCACCTGACCGCAGCGAACCTGCTGGCGGATCACCTCCCGAAGCTCGAGGGGATCGACGACGCGGCGCTCCTCGTAGCCGCCGCGGAGCAGCTCCTCGACGACGCGGTCGGGCAGGAGCAGGCGTACAAGGACATCACCAAGGCCTTCGTCGAGTACTGTCGAGACGGGCGGCCGAAGCAGGATCTGTTCTTCATCGGCGATCTGCCGCGGCTCGTGCGATCCACCGTCTCGGGCTCGGTCAAGGACGCGCGCGCGGCGAAGAACGGGATCACGTCGGATCACTTCTCGGCCGTGTACTGGCCGCATATCCAGATCCAGGATCCCATCGGGGCGGGCATCAACCCGACCCTCGTGATCCCGCCGGCCGGGCACATCGCGGGCATCTTCGCCCGCACCGACGGTCGGCGCGGGGTGTGGAAGGCGCCCGCGGGGCTCGAGGCGGGCGTGGGTGGAATCAAGGGGCTGGACCTCAAGCTGCTCGACGCACACAGCGCCGACCTGAACCCGGTCGGCGTGAACGCGCTCCGCAACATGCCCGGCGCGGGCTCGGTGGTGTGGGGCGCGCGCACCATGATGCCGGCGACGGAGTGGCGGTACGTGCCGGTCCGCCGCACCGCGATCTTCTTGCGTATGTCGATCTACAACAGCATCCAGTGGGCCGTGTTCGAGCCCAACGACGAGCCGCTGTGGTCCGCCCTCAGGACCTCGATCGGCGCGTTCATGAAGACCCAGTTCCGCAATGGGGCCTTCGCCGGTCGCACCGACAAGGAGGCCTACTTCGTCAAGTGCGACTCGGAGACGACCCCGGAAGCGGACCAGATCGCGGGCATCGTCAACGTGCTCGTCGGCTTCGCGCCTCTGCGCCCCGCGGAGTTCGTGGTCGTGAAGCTGAGCCAGATAACGCAGGGCGCGAGCTGAAACGGAGGACGCCGATATGGTGATGTTCGAAGTCAACTCGTCGCGCCAGGATCCCTACAAGAACTTCAAGTTCCAGGTGCTCTGGGAGGGGCAAGCCGTCGCCGGCCTCTCGAAGATGTCCGCCGTGAAGTGGACGAAGGAGGTCATCGAGTGGCGGGAGGCGGGCGGACCCTCAGTGGTGCGCAAGCTGCCCGGCCGAACGAAGTTCGAGCCGATCACGCTCGAGGCTGGGGTGACCCACGATCGCAAGTTCTTGAACTGGGCGGAGCAGCTCACCAACCCCGAGGGGGATGCTGCGATGTCGCTGAAGTCCTATCGAAAGGACGTGACGGTGCAGATGCACAACCTGCAGGGCGAGAAGGTCATCTCCTTCGTGCTCGAGCGGGCATGGGTGAGCGAGTTCCAGGCCTCGCCGGAGATGGACGCAAACGCGAACGCGGTCGCGATCTCCACCCTCAAGCTCGAGTACGAGGGCTTCACCGTCCAGCACTCCGAGCCGACAGAGACCTGAGAGCCGCCCCGTGAGCAGCCCCATCGACCGCGTCGAGAACCCGTTCGGGCGTGGAGGGCCGGGCGCCGCGGAGGTGGCGCGCCGGATCTCGCCGAGCGGCTCGACGCGTTCGCCGCTCCCCGAGCTGCGCGAGCTGTCGGGCTGGGAGGAGGAGTTCGTGGAGGGCTGGCGCGGGGGCGAGAACACCGCGCGGCTCGTCAACGAGATCCTCGCGCGATGCCTGGTCGCGCCGGGCATCGACCCTGGGCCCGAGGCGCGGGCCCGGGTCGACGGGCTCCTCGTCGCGGAGCGCGACATGGCGCTGCTCTACCTGCGGCAGATCTCGCTGGGCGACGAGGTGGAACTCGTCGTGGACTGCCCGGAGTGTGGAGGTCGAGTGACGTGACTTCCCGCTGCTTCGGTGCCCTCGACATCCGGCAGCCCGAGGGCGGCTGACCCTCGAGCTCGACGACGGCGTGCAGGTCAAGCTGCGGATGCCGACGGCCGGGGATCAGGCCGAGCTCCTGGACGTGGAGGCCGGCTCGGCCGCGGAGCGGCGGTCCGCCCTCCTCGGTCGGGTCATCGTGGCCTGGGCGACCGCGAGGACAGGTTCGACGCCGACTTCGCGAGGTCGCTGCCGGTCAGGACCCAGCGGAAGCTCGGAGGCCGCCCTCGACAAGGTCGTGCCGGTCCTCCGACCTCGACATCTGAATGACCTGTCCGTCGTGCAGCGCGCTCGCTTCGTGGCCCCTTCGACGTCGCCTCTTTTGACGGCTCCGAGGGCGCGCCGCGGTCTCCTCCGTGAGACCGTCGAGATCCCTTGAGCCATCCACTTCAGAGCGGAGATCTTCTCGATGACGTTGCGGCGTCGCCGGCGATACCTCTCCTCCTCGAGGAGGGCGCGCACGCCCTGGTCGACGGGCTGAGCGGAGGGCCTGGAGCCGTGGCCGAGCAGGGCAGAGGCGCGCTGGATCGGCTCGTCTCCGGGCCTCGCGGCCCGCGCGCGCTGGGCCGCCACCGAGGCGCGTCCGAAGGCCGAGCCCGCCCGGTGCAGCCTCACGACCGGCCCGTCGCGACGCAGCGCGCGCCTCTGCTCGTCGCCGAGAGGACGTGGCGGCCAGCCCATGCCCTCGCTCCGCGCGCCCTCCGCGGCGCAGGCTTCCCGCGCGTGGCGCCGAGGCTCGAGCCCGTCCGCAAGCGGTCTTGCCGACCGCGCCCGCGCCCGCGGTGCCAGCCGAGCCCGGGCCGCCGCACCCTCCACCGCCACCGCGCGCCGAGGCAGCGCCAGTGCGCCTCGCGCGGAGCGGCCGGCGCTCGCACGGGCGCCCGCGCCGATGTCCCGTCCACCCCGACCCCGGTCGCGGCGGCGCCGACGCCCCGCCTCGCCCCGCCGCGGGCAACCGCCCCGAGGTGCGTGAGGTGCAGGCGCCTGCGCCGCGGGTCCTGACGTCGTCGTCGGCCCCAGTCGCGCGCCCGGCTCCAGTGATACGCCCGCGCCCGTCGCGCCAGCCTCGGAGGGCCCTCGCCGCGCGCCACCGCGGGCGCGGACGGCGAGGCGACGCCGAGACCCGCGGTGCGCCCCGCCGCGGTGGAGCCGCGGCCCGGCCCGGCGACCGTGGAACCGCAATCGAGCTTGCCTCGACCTGCGCAGCCGGCGTCCGAGGATCGCCCCGCCCGAGCGAAGGTGCGGCCCTCGGACGAACGACCGCAGGTCGTGCGCACCGCCGCGGGGCCGGTGACGGCCCGAGCCGCGCAGGGTGAGCCCACCACGGCCCCGAGCGTTCGTGCGAAGGCCGAGCCCCCGCCTCGTGGGGCGGTGCGCGTCGCCGCGCCGAAGCCCACCCCCACGGCCGCGAAGAAGGCTCCCGCGCCGGCCCTCGCGGCCGCTCCGCGCGAGCCTCGGGCCGGCGCGGCGCCCGTGGCTTCGCTTCCCCCGCGCGCGACGGTGAAGGTCACGGTCGGGCGGGTCACCATCGTCGCCAAGGCGCCGCCAGGCCGCGCGGGAGCGAGCGGCGGCGAGCGCCGAGGCGCGCGGTCCCACAGCATCGACTCCGGCGTGGGCCGGGGAGGGGGCCTGTAGCGTGGCGCGCTTCGACAGCCTCTTCCAGGTGGGCGTGGTGATCGCTGAGGCCATGAGGCACTACGGCGGCGTCGTGCAGCCCGAGCTCGGCTCGCCCTTCGACAAGCCCGAGGGAGTGCAAGAGAGCGCGCGGGTCACGCTCCTGTGGACGACCCCGCAGCCCACGCACCGGAACGATCCCCCCTTCCGCGACGCCACCGGGCAGCTCGTGCCGCCTCCGCTCACGATCAGCGCGTTCTTCCTCGTGACCACGTACGGCGAGAACAACAACGGTCCCGAGGCGGCGTACAACCAGCTCAGCCGCACCTTGCGCGCCTTCTGGCAGCGGCCGGTGCTCGCGTTGCCCGACGCCGCCCTCGCCCAGGCCGCCGCCTTCGGGGAAGGTGAGTTGCAGGTGGTCCAGGTCCCCATGGCCGCGGACCTGATGGAGAAGATCTACGCTCCGCTCCAGGCGAAGCACCGGCAGTGGGCGCTCTTCGAGGTGGGGCCGGTGAGCCTCGTGCCGACGGATCCGCCGCGCCCCGCCGCCCCGGTCGTGCGGCCGGGTGGCTTGCACCTCGGCGGGCCCGAGGTGATGGCGACCCCCAGCATCGACCGCATCACGCCCGAGGGCCCGACCCGCGGCGGCCGGATCCGGATCGACGGCACCTGGCCGGGGCCGATCCTGGGCGTGCGGATCGGCGACGTCGACGTGAAGGCCGCCGACATCAGCCAGCCGACCGCCGGGGGCCCGCTCGTGGTGCGCCTCGCCGCGCTGGTGCCGCCCGTGATCGGCGTGGGCACCCACCACGTCTCGGTCCGCGTGGGCCGCCAGTACTCCGAGCGCGTCCCGATCTCGGTGCGGCCCGACACCGAGGCGAGCGTCGAGGCCCCGATCGCGCTGTCCCACTCGTTGGCCGCAGATCTGGACCTGCTGGGCCGCGGGCTCCAGACCGCAACCGAGGTTGCCTTCTGGCCCGACGGGGGCGTCGCCTCGCCGACCGAGGTCCACACCATCCCGCTCGTGCCCGCGGACGTCAGCGCAACGAAGGTGACGGTCCGCTCCCCGGCTCTGCTCGCGGCGGCGCCCAGCGCTCGACGATACCGGGTCTCGGTCCGCATCTCGAGCCGCGTGTACACCCCGTACGTGCTCTTGGAGCTGACGCCGTGACGGTCGCGGAGCTTCAGACGGAGGCCGTGCTCGGCGTGGAGATCGCGCGGCAGATGCTTATGCTCGGCGCGCGCTCGTGCGTGACCCTGCCCGAGGACGCGATCGCGAGCGTCGACGAGGGTTGGCCGGTGCTCGCGGAGGAGTGGGCGGCGATGCGCGCGGTGATCGAGGCCTGGGAGCGGGCGGGAGGCGACGCGCTGTGGCGTCGGCTGCGGTCCGCGTGGGAGCTCGATCGCCTGTCGACGTGGCTGACCGTGTCCTGCATGGCGGTCGAGCGGCACCCCGAGGCCGCGGGGGCGGCGAGCCTGCTCGCGGAGGACGACCGCATCCACCTGCTGACGCCGATCGGCTTCGCCCGGCTCGCGGTGGCCGCCCTCGGCGCGTCGGGCGACGAGGCGTTGAAGGTTGGCTTGCACACGGGGCCGGCCCTCACGGCCGGGCTCCTCGAGGGGATCGAGCCGGTCGCGGGGCGCCCGGTCACCTGGCAGGGGCTCCGCCTGTCCGCGGACGCCTTCAGCGAGCTCCTCGGCACGGAGGCCTCCGCGCGCGGGGCTGGCCTCGTGTGGCGGCGGGTGCGCCCGGGGTCCGAGGCGGCGTTCGCGCCCGAGCTGATCGAGGGGGCGGTGGCGCTGCTCGCGGAGGGCGAGGGGCTCTGCATCCGGACCTCGACCGCGCGGTGGGGGCGCCAGCTCGCGGTGGATCTCGCGGGGCATCGCGGCGTCGAGGCCTCGATCGTGACGGTCGAGGAGCCGCCGGTGGACGTCGCCGCGCTCCTCCGGCTCCCCGCGGGCTTGCGCGTCCTGGACCTCACCGCCCTCGGCGGGGAGCGCCTCGCCGCGCTGCGCGTGTTGCAGAGCGCGCAGGCGATCCCGGATCTCGTCGCGGTGGTCGCGCCGCGCGGACAGGCGATCTGCCCGTGGTGGACGCACCGCCGCTTCGCGAGAGCCAGGCCAGGCGGGTGGGCCGGCGAGCTCGACGACCAGGCGGTCGCTGCCGGCCTGGCTCGCCGCTTCCGAGTGGGGGTGGAGGAGGTGCGGGCCGCGGTGTCCGCCGCCCGCTTCTCGCGGCGCGTGGCCAGCGCGAGCGAGGCGGAGGTGCCGCTCGAGGACCAGCTCCGGAGGCAGCTCCTCGCGCAAGGTAGCCGGCGGATGGGCCCGCTCGTGACCTTGGTGGCGAGCGAGGCGCAGCTCGAGCACCTCGTGGTGCCGCCTGCCTTGCGAGGTCAGCTCGAGGACATCGTCAAGTGGTATGAGGGCGGGCCGCGCGTGTACGGCGAGATGGGCCTGTCGCGGAGCGGTGGCCTCGGTATGGGGCTCACGTGCCTCTTCTCGGGCCCGCCGGGCACGGGGAAGACCTTCGCGGCGCAGGGGTTGGCCAACGCCCTCGGCCTGAACCTGTACCGCATCGATCTCTCGCAGGTGGTCAGCAAGTACATCGGCGAGACGGAGAAGGCGCTCGGGCGCGTCTTCGACGAGGCGGAGGCCGGGCACGGGGTCCTGCTCTTCGACGAGGCGGACGCGCTCTTCGGCAAGCGCAGCGAGGTCAAGGACGCGCACGATCGCTATGCGAACATCGAGGTCGGCTACCTGCTCCAGCGCCTCGAGGCGTTCGAGGGCGTGACGATCCTGACCACCAACTTGCGCAGCAACATCGACCCCGCTTTCGTGCGGCGCCTGCGCTTCGTCCTCGGGTTCCCGATGCCGGATCCGTCGATGCGGTGGCAGCTGTGGGAGCAGGCGCTGCCAACAGAACAGTGGCGCGCCCCGGATCTCGACCTCGCGCCCTTCGTCGCGCGCTTCGGGGTCGCGGGCGGCAACATCTCGAACATCGGGGTAGCCGCGGCGCACCTCGCGGCGGCGACGCCCTCGGGCCAGATCACGGCCGCGCATGTCGTGCGCGCCACCTATCGCGAGCTCGAGAAGATCGGCGCCTCGCGTGACGCGGCGGCCTTCGGGCCCCTGGCGCCCCTGCTCACGGAGGTCGTGTGATGCGCACGCTCGAGCTCCTGGTCGACGAGGTCCGCATCGAGGCCGGCGCGACGCCGGAGGCGGTGGCCGCGCTGGGCCCGGTGGTGCAGGCGGCGTTCGAGGTGCTCGCGGAGCGGCTCTCACGCGGCCCCCACGGGCGCTTCTCGGACGCGGGCCGGCTCGAGCTGGAGGCGCTGTCGGTGTCGACGCTCTCGGTGGAGGAGCTGGTGGGCCCGCGGGGCGTCGAGCGGCTGGCGGATGCGCTGTACGAGGCGCTGTTGCAGGGGGTGTCGTGAGCGATCAGTTCAACTATCGACGGGCGGCGTTCATCGCCTACGAGCCGGGCGGCTATCCGCAGAAGAAGCGGGTCATCCCGTTCCGCTTCAACCCCGAGGCGCTCTCCCGCTCTTTGGCCGTCGAGCAGGGCCAGAAGCCCGAGGGCACGGAGGGCGCGAAGAAGAAGAAGGGCGGCGACGAGCAGTCCTCCGACTCTTCGAGCGGTACGTTGAAGCAGACCTTCAACGTGCTCGTCCGCTTCGACTACACGGACCGCCTCGAGTCGAGCGGCGAGCTGTCCGAGGAGCTCGGGGTGGGGCCCGAGATCGCGGCCCTCGAGGATCTGATGTACCCCGCGGAGGCCGACTCCGCGCACAAGGACGACGGCTCGGAGCCGGTGAAGTCCCGCGCGCCGCGGCCCACGGTGCTCTTCGTGTGGGGTCGAAAGCGGGTCTGGCCGGTTCGAATCACGGGCATGACCATCAACGAGACGGTCTTCAACACCGAGCTGCACCCCGTGCGCGCAGAGGTCGATGTCGCGCTCGAGGTGCTGTCGGACGCCGACGCCAAGGACAACAAGGCGGTCCAGACCGCGCTCTCGTTCACCGACAAGAACCGCCGCGACTGGGCCAAGCTCTTCTTGGACCGCACCGCGACCCAGACCACCGACCACCCGGATTTCCTGAAATGATTGGCAAGAAGTCACGCTATCGCACGACGAAGACGGCCGTGGCCCAAGGGACCACGGGTGAGAGCGTCGAGCTGCTCGAGCTCCGCGTGCCCGAGCGCGTCCCCGCCGTCTTCTTCGCGCGCCCCGAGGAGGGAGAGCGACTCGATCACCTCGCGTGGCGCTACTACCGCGACGCGGAGCGCTTCTGGAGGATCTGCGACGCGTCGGATCACCTCGACCCATGGGACGTCCTCGAGCCGGGAGAGCCCGTGGCGATCCCGCCGGACAGGTAGGCCCGCATGCCCGATCCCAGCCTCGGCATCCAGTTGGACGGCAAGGCCCTCCCTGGCGACGTGATGGCGCGCTTGACGCAGGTCGAGGTGCGCGAGAGCGACGCGGACCCGACGATCGCGACCCTGCGCTTCTCGCTCGCGCAGGGCCCCGACGGCCGCTTCTTCGTGCTCGACGACACCCTCTTCGGCCCCGCGACCCCGGTCGACGTGGACATCGCGGCGCCCGGGGGCCTGTCCACCCGGCTCCTCAGCGGCTTCGTGACCCACGTTCGCCCCCACTTCGAGGCCATCGAGTCCAACTGCTACCTCGAGATCCTGGTGATGGACGTCGGCGCGCTCCTCGACGTCGAGGAGCGTGTCGCAAGCTATCCTGACAGCTCGGACTCCGAGGCGGCGGAGGAGATCTTCAAGCGCTACAAGATCGAAAACGAGGTCAAGGCGAGCGCAGCGCGGCACGAGGCGGACCGGCAGCTCCTCGTGCAGCGTGGCACCGACCTCGACTTCCTCGCTGGGCTCGCCCGGCGCAACGGCTACGCCTTCTTCTTCGAGTACGACCCCGACAAGAAGAAGGTGATCGCCCACTTCCACCCGCCGGACCTCGAGGGGACGGCGCAGGCCGACCTGACGATCCTGCAGGGGGACGATAACCTCGAGTGGGTGGACTTCCAGTGGTCCGCGGCCGCGCCGGTGCGGGTCGTCGGTCACGCGATCGACCCCTTCGCGAAGCAGATCCTGACCTCGACGAGCGAGGGGGTGAACGCCGAGGGCGGCGAGCGTGGCCTCGCGGACGACGTCGAGGCTGGCCTGAAGAAGCGGGGCGTGGAGTTCGCGCAACATCTCTTGCGAGACCCGCTGCCCCTCGAGGCCGCGATCTCGGCCGAGGGCGACGCGGCGACGGACAGGGCGAAGGACCTGGTGGAGGCGCGCGGGCAGGTCGATCCGACGCTGTACCGGGGTCTGTTGCGGGCGCGCCGGCCCGTGCTCCTCAAGGGGGTCGGCGACCGGCTCTCTGGGCGCTACTACGTCCGCGGTGTCCGCACCGAGGTCGTGGAGGGGAGGGTGACGCAGACGTTCGTCGCCCACCGGAACGCGCTCGGTCGCACCGGCAGGGAGCGCTTCGGACAGCAGGCCGAGGAGGTGCCGCCGCAATGAAGTCTCGAGACCTGAGCGAAGTCGTCCGGGACCTCGTCCTCGACCGGTACTACGGCAAGTACGAAGGCGTCGTCACCAACGTCGACGATCCGAAGAAGCTCGGCCGCATCAAGGCGAAGGTACCCGCGGTGCTCGGCAAGGACGTCGAGAGCGGCTGGGCGCTGCCCTGCGCGCCTTTCGGGGGCGGCAAGGACCGCGGCATGCTGATGCTGCCCGTGGGGGGGGACACGGTCTGGATGGAGTTCGCGGCGGGCCAGATCGGGCGCCCGATCTGGAGCGGCGGGTTCTGGGGCGCCCCGGAGTCCACCGAAGGCCCCGACGACCTCGGGACGAAGGTGGGCAACGAGGTGCCTACCCACGACGGCAAGGAGGCGGGGCCGAAGCGGCACATCCTGCGGACCAAGTTCGGGCACCGCCTGGTCCTCGACGACGAGGGCGAGGTGCTCGTCCTGCAGCACGGCTCGGGGAAGGCTCTGTTGCGCATCACCAAGGCCGGCGAGGTCGTCGTCGAGGCGGAGAAGATCCTCTTCGGCCCCAACGCAAAGGAGCCCCTCGTGCTCGGCAACAAGCTCAAGGAGCTCTTCAACAACCACATCCACCCCACCGGCGTCGGTCCCTCGGAGAAGCCGGTACAGCCGATGACGGGCGACCACCTGTCGTCCCTGAGCAGCACGGGTAGAGCGCGCGATGCCGTTGATCCTCAGCCAGCTCGAGGCGCCCTGGGTCGCAGTGTGGCTCGGCCAGTACGCCGACTCGGCCGCCGACTCCGCGAAGCTTCGCGGGGGCGGTGAGCCCGTGGCTCGCTGCAGGCCAGGCTGCGGGCTTCCCGTGCACCACCGCGAGCAGCCGGGAGTCGCAGCTCGCGCAGCTCGCGGAGGCCGCGTTCCAGGCCAAGGATCCGTCCCTCGCGGGCCTGCTCCTCGCGGTCGCGATGCTGGGCTACCTCGCGGGGCAGGTGTTCGGGCCCGGCGCGGCCACCGCCCCCACCGCGTTCTCTGCTGGCGTCTCCGCCTTCCAGAGCGTGTTCGCGGATCACCAGATGCCGGTGTCGGCGCGCGCAAAGACCATCGCGGGCGGGTGCCAGGTGATGGCGATGTCCACCATCGTCGCTTTCGGGGTGCCGCCCTTCGCGGCGCCCATCGTGTGAGGTCGTTCATGGCGGAGCACTTCATCTTCGAGCCGTTCCGACTGGGCCAGCAGGGTGGGGTGAGCGTGACCACCGACGCCGACCGCCACCTGCGCGACAAGATCCTCGCGGTGCTCTTCACGTCGCCGGGGGAGCGCCTCAACCGCCCGACGTTCGGCGTGGGCCTCAACCGCGCGCTCTTCGGGAGACGCTCGACGAAGCTCACCGTCAGGGCGCTCGAAGTACAGCATCCTCGAGGGCCTCGAGCGCGACATCGGCGAGGAGATGATCACCCACGGGGTCGACGTCGACCTCCGACCCGAGTCCGGAGAGCTGGTGCTCAACATCCGCTTCGCGCGGCGCGAGGATCTTGCCCTGCCAAACAACCTGGAGATCGCTGTGTGAGTGGGGCGCGCCGCTGGGTGGGCGGGGGCACGCCTCGAGGATCCCTGGCAGGCATCTCGCATGTCACCTTGCTCGTGCACGAGCCGCCCGCGCGGAGCCGGTGGCGGCCGTGCTCACGCTACACCTGAACCCGCCCGCGAACGGCCTCGACGTGCGTGACGTGGCAGTCGAGAGCGAAGCGCGGCGACGGCCAGCGTACACCGTCGCGTTCCCCGGATCGCGGGTCAGCGGGAGGCCAAAGGTCGAGCTCACCTTCCCCGAGTACGGCGACACGTCGACCCACCGCGTGATCCTGAAGTCGGGGGGCGCCGCGCCGCTCCACCCGTTCTTCCGCGTCCGCAGAAGTTCACCTTCACCATCGACTGCCCCGCCGGGGCTGCCGCCCCGATCCCGTGCGCCCCGTGGGCCTGCGCGCCCGTTCCCCCGTCGTCGACCTCTTGACGAAGGACTACGCGGGCTTCGTGCAGGTGCGCTCTCGGACTGGGTCGGGTGCACAACCCCAACTGGGCAGACCCTGAGCCGCAGCCCTCGAGCGCGTGCTCGTGGAAGCCCCCTGGCGCACCAGGGCGACATGCTCAGCTACTACCAGGACCGGGTCGCCGCGGAGGCCTTCCTGGAGACCGCGAGCCAGCGCCACTCGCTGCGGCAGCACGGCGTCCTGCTTGGCTACGAGGTCTACGACGGCGAGGCCGCGCGGACCGTGCTGTCCGTCGATCCGACGTTCAGCGGGTACGTGCCGATCGGCCTGTCCGTGAAGATGCCGGGGCGCCCCGAGGAGCCACCGGTGGTCTTCCACACCCTCGAGCGGGTGCGGGTGCGCCCCGAGAACGCAACCCACCGCCTCGTGCCCGCGGCGTGGCCGGGCGCGACCGAGGCCAAGGTCCCGGCCGGGGCCACCGAGATCCTGTTGTACGGGCACGACACGCGCCTCGATCCTGGGACGCGCCTCGCCTTCGTCACCGAGGGCGCGCCGACCCAAGTCGTGACCCTCGAGGCGATCACCCGCCTCCGCGCCGCGGGTTGGGTGGCCGACCCCTCGGACCCGCCGCCCGTGGTGCCCGCGGAGGTGACGCGCGTCCAGTGGAGGGAGCCCCTCGCGCAGGCGCTCTTGCCTTGGGGCCAGACCAGGTTGTCCCTCCACGCCAACCTCGTGGACGCGGGGCACGGCGAGTTCCGCCGTGCGTGGCTGGGGACCGACGCGTGGCTCGCGAACCAGTCCGTGGATCGGGAGGACGTGGTCATCACCCCCACGCGCCGGAACCACACCGCGGTGCGGGTGCGTCGGGGGACCACGGACGTCGTGCACCTCAGGGCGCTTCACGTCCCCGAGGGGCCGGTGGTGTTCACGCGCGACTCGCAGGGCGGGTTGCGGCCGGCCCTGGAGGTCGAGGTCGGGGGTGAGGTCTGGACGCGGGTCGAGCACCTGCACCGGTCGCTCTCGCACCATCGCCACTACGTGGCGTCCGCGGACACCGACGGCCGGATGTGGCTCGAGTTCGGGGACGGCGTGCACGGGCGCGAGGTCGAGATCGATCAGGCCACGGGGCTCCCGCTGCATCCGGTCGTGCTGCGGTATCGGGTCGGAGACCCCGTCGCGGGCAACTGCGCGCGCAGCACCCTCACCGAGGAGATCGGCGTGCAGCCGGCCACCGTCGAGGCCAAGAACGAGCGAGACGCGCTCGGCGCGCTCACCGGCGTCACGAACGTGGTGCCGGGGGCGGGCGGGCGCGAGGCGGAGAGCGCGGACGCGATCCGCCACAACATCCCCGTGCAGCTCAAGAAGGCGCCGCTTCAGCGCGCGGTGTCGCTCGAGGACTACGCGGAGGTCGCGGGGCAGGTGGAAGGCGTGGACCGCGCCTACGCGATGAACCTCGGCGGCGTGTTCAACACCGTCGCCATCGTCGTAGACCCGCAAGGACGCGCTGGCCTCTCGGAGGCGCTCGAGCGCGCGGTGTGGTCGAGGATCGACGCGACACGTATGGCGGGCCGTGAGCACATCGTGCTCGAGCCGACCTACGTGCCGCTCGAGGTCGAGCTGGTGGTCTGCGCGGCGCCTGGCGTCGTCCGCGCGGACCTCCGCGCCGAGGTCCTGCGGGCGCTTCGGCCCGGCCCCGGACCGAAGCAAGGCTGGTTTCATCCGGACCGCATCAGCTTCTCGGAGCCGATGGAGATCGGAGACCTGTTGGCCTTCGTGCAGGGCATCGAGGGCGTCCACGCGGTCAAGGTGCTCCGCTTCCGTCGGCTCCTGGTGACCGCCGATCCGGCGGTGGTGCCGAGCATCGTGCCGAGCGGCGCGCAGGTCCTCAGGCTCGATGCGGACGCGGACCTCCCCGAGAACGGCACGCTGGTCGTGCGGGTGGTGGGTCTCGACGAGGTCGACGTGACGAGCTTCTCCATCGAGCCGCCGCAAGGCGTGGCGGGGGTCTGCTGATGGCTCGTCCTCCTCGCCCCTACGACGCTACGAAGACCACCGCGAGCCGGCGCCTGTCCCGCGGGCGGCTCGAGTACCTCGCGTCGCAGCACGCGGAACTGGTGCAGCTCGCGCGCGGGTCGGCGCGTCCGGCACGCCACGCCTGGTCACCAGAGGACCGGCGAGATCTCGCGGTCACCCTGCTCGAAGCTGACCGGCCTCGTCGGCCACATCCATGGCGAAAGTACCAGAACCGCTACGCGAACGAGGCCTACCTCGGCACCGCCCAGGCCGCCTCCAGCCTCGTGCGGCACGCGCATCGCCTCGCCTACGTCCCGGATCCGGGCCTCGCCGCGACGGGGCACGTCGTGCTGTGGGCCAAGCAGGGGCCGGGGGGCGTGATCCCGGAGCGGCTGCCGCTCGCGAGCCAACCCTACGGTGAGAAGAAGGCCCTCGACTACGAGACGCTGCGCGACGTCCGCGTGCACCCCGGGCTCAACGAGCTCCCGGTGGCGGACGCCACGACCTGGGGGCACCTCACCGCGGCCCAGGACTGGGTGGAGATCGAAGGTACCGGCCATCGCCTGCCGCGCGGCGAGCCGGCCCTCCTCGTCGGTCCCGCGCTCCAGATCGCGCGGGTGGTGGTCGGCGCGGAGGAGCTCCCAGAGGACGACTACGGACCGGCCCGCACCCGCATCCTGCTCGACGCGGCGATCGGGCTGCAGGTCAGCTTGCAGCCCGGCGGGCCCGCGTGGGGTGCGCAGGCGAGCTACCGCCTCCTCGCGCGACCGGGGGAGCAGCTCCGCCCCTTCGGCTTCGACGCGGATCCCGTGAAGTGGCCGGCGGCGGCCGTGCAGGCGGCCACCGGGGCCCTGGCGTGGCCGAACGAGAGCGTCCCCGGCGACCTCGAGATGGGCTGGTCGGTGGACAAGGCCCTCCCGCCGGGCTCGCCGGCCACGACCGTGAGCCCGTATGACCAGTACCTGTCGGGTCCGGTGAGGCCGCCGCTGGCGGGCACCTGGCTCCTGCGCTGGGCGGCGAACGGCGACCACGAGCTGGACCTCGTGACCTGGCAGTTCGAGGCGAAGGTGGCCTTGCGTCGGCGCGAGACGGTGGCGAACGGGATGTCCGTGCTCGTGGACGAGCAGCGGCACACCACGCTCGGGGCGACCGGATCTGTCACCTACACACAGGCGGTGTCGGGTGGGGCGGCCATCGAGGTCGCGGCGCACGCCTCGCAGACCGTCCACCTCTACGTGCGGATGAACGCGGCGCCGACCAACACGGTCTACGACGCGCGGTCGGTCGCCTCGGGCGGCCACCAGACGCTGGTCTTCGTCCCTCCGGTCGACGGCACCCTCCACATTCGCGCCGCCTTCCCCGGCGCCGGGGCCGGGGTGGACGTCACTTGGAAGACGATCCTCATCCGCCACGTCTCGCAAGCGACCTTGTCGGGCGCGGTCACCGGCGTACAGCTCAGGCGGGCGTCGACCTTCGCTGCGCAGGGGACGGGCCTGATCCCGCGCTCCGAGCTGCCCCCAGCGACGCGGTGGTCGGGGGCTTGGCAGATCACGCAGCCGATCGTGGCGCGCCAGCGGAGCGAGGCGACGCTCGGCAGCGAGCTGCACCTGCAAGGCGACTTCAGCGACCTCGAGCCCGGGCATCGCCTCTGCTTCACGACCCTGTCTGGGGACGAGGCCGAGGTCCGGGAGATCCTGTCGACCCGCATGGTGGGTGCCCAGACCCTCGTCTCGACCCGGCCCGTCGCGGGCGGAGTTGGCAAGACCTGGAAGCTGGGCAACCTCCGCGTCTTCGGTAACGTGGTCGCGGTCTCCCACGGCCGGACGGTGGAGGCCGTGCTCGGCGACTCCGACGGAGTGACGCCGTTCTTGCGCTTCGACCTGCCCGACGCGCCGGTGGCCTGGCTCCCCGGCGCGGCCGAGCCCGAGCCGGCGCTGACGGTCCGCGTCTTCGACGTCGCGTGGCAGCGCGTCGCGGACTTCGACGCGAGCGGACCCCACGACCGCCACTACCGCGTGGAGATCGACGACGACCAGGTGCTCAGCGTGATCTTCGGGGACGGTCGGCGCGGCGCGATCCCGCCGCTCGGCAAGGGCCACGTCCGAGCGACCTATCGGCTGGGGCTCGGGGTCGAGGGCAACCAGATCGCGGGCGGGGTGGCGAAGATCAAGAAGGCCAACCCGCTCCTCGAGCGGGTCTGGAACGCCGCGCCGGTGGCGTTCGGCGCGGATCCCGCGCGCCCCGAGGACGTGCGGCGGCAGGCCCCGTTGTGGGTGCGCACCTTCGAGCGCGCGGTCTCCGTCCAAGACCACGCCGATCTCGCGCTCCTGTACCCGGGGGTCGGGCAGTCCGCGGCGGCGTGGTCCGACGCGCGCGGGGTAGAGCTGACCGCGGCCGGCCTCGACGGGGCCGACCTGTGCGCGAACCAGGGCTTCCGTCGTTGGCTCGATGCCCGCCGCGACACCTCGATCCCCATGGTCCTCGTGGACGTCGAGCCGGTCCCGATCCGGATCGAGGTCGAGGTCGACTTCGACGAGCAGGTCTACTTGCAAGAAACGGTGGAGCGAGCGGTCCGCGCCGCGCTCCTCGGGCAGGACGAGGACGCACCGGGGATGTTCACCTTCGCTGGGCGGCGACTCGGGCAGGCCGCGCACGCGAGCGAGATCTACGCGCGCCTCGAGGCGATCGAGTCGGTGCGCACCGTCCGTCTCACCCGGTTCGCGCGCGTGACGGGAGCGAGCGTGGTCGTCGCGGACCACATCGCGGTCGGCCACTGGCAGTGGCTGCGGCTGGACGACCTGGAGGTGGTCATCTGATGACGCGCTATCCGTACGACGAGGACGTGCACGCCGAGATGACGCGGGTGCTCTACGAGAGCCTGCCCGCCGTCTACCGGGTCCGCGATTCGGAGTCGACGACCGACGAGCTCCGTGAGCTCCGACGCCTCGTGGAGGTGCTCGCGGCGCCGCTGGCCACCTTGCGCCAGAACGTCGAGGAGCTCCACGCGGACCTGTTCATCGACAGCAGCGCGGAGGGCGTCCTGCGCCTGCTGGCGGAGATGGTCGGCACGACGTTGATCTTCCCCGACGTGGACGGCAACCGCCTCGACGTCCGGGGCACGGTCGGCTGGCGTCGCCGCAAAGGGACCGTCGCGGCCCTGCAGGAGATGGCGGAGGCGGTCAGCGGTCAGCTCGTGGTCACCCAAGAGGGGTGGAAGCGGGTCCAGATCGCGCAGGACATCCGGAACCCGCACCTGCTCCGGCCCGACCGTGTGGTGCCCTCGGTGCGGCCAGCCGGCCTCGCCGCGCGCGCCTCGGGGCCCCTCGACGCAGTCCACCACGCGGTGGACATCCGCGCGATCGGCCGGCGCACGGGCAAGTACCACCCGCGCCACATCGTGCACTGGGTGCACCCCACTCGGATGTTCGACATGCGCGAGGGCACGCCCCCCGCGCTCCCCAACCCCGCGGTGGGCCTCGGGGTCCCCGCCGCGCAACGCGACCTGCGCTGGGCGTTCCGGCCCCTGGGGACGAAGGTGGGCTTGCGTGCGGCGCGCACCGGCCCCGAGGACGACCTGGTCACGGATCGGATCCCGGCGATGCTCTTCGCGGAGCGACCCGAGGCGTGGTTCGGGCGGCCCGGGCGCTTCGACGTGCGCTTCTGCGGCTTGCTCGCCGCCGCGCCGCGGGCCGCACTCGCGCCGCGCGCGCCCGTGCTCGTACCCGCCTCGGCCGATCTCGCGGCGGGCGCGGTGGACATGGCCCTCCTGGAGTCTCAGGGGCGGCGGTCCACCGGGCCGGTCCAGGTCTCCGTGATGGCGGCGCCGTTCCCCTCGGCGGGCGCGCCGGACGAGCCCGACCTCGCCGCCGCCGTCGAGCGGAGCTCCTTCGTGGTCTCGACGGCAGGCGCGACCCCCACGACGGTGGTGGACGCGGGCCCGCTCGCAGGTGGTGAGATGGTGATGCTTCGCTTGCGGAGCGTCTCCGGCGCGGCCGAGACCTTCCCCGCCACCACCCTCACGATCACCGGGGGCCGGCCCGACGCGCGGCGCGTGGCCCTCGACGCGGAGCTCGCACAGCAAGGCTACCTGCGCGGTGTGTTGCACGTGAGCCTGCCAGAGATGGTGGTCGGACCGAACGACGCCTGGCTCTACGTCTGTGGCGATGGGAGCACGGTGTTCGCGAACCCCGCAGGGACCGCCGCGGTGGAGGTCCCGGTGGACCTCGGGGGTGGGATCGCCCACCTCCGTGACGAGGCCCTCGCCGCGACCGGGGGCGGTCCCGCCTGGCCGTCCACCGGCCTCAGCGCGGATCCGAGCCCGGTCTCGCTGCCCCCCGCGCCGGGGCGCGGTCCCGCCCTCGTGCATGGCGGGGTGGCGCTCGCGGATCCCGGGGGTGGGATCGACGTCGTGAACGGCGTCGAGTGCGCGGTGAGCTTCGCCCTCCGCTGGGTGGATCCGCAAGGCCCCACCGTGAAGTACGAACCCCTCGCTCGCCTCCTCTGGACCGCGAACGGGACGGCGCAGGCCAACCTGCGCTGGGTGGCGCTCGAGGGCGCCGGCCTGTCGGAGTCGCCCCCGGGCACGCCAGTCGACGCCGACGAGCGCTTCGCCGAGATCGGCGCCAAGCTCGTGGTCGAGCGCCCCGCCCAAGCCCACCTCGCGGTGCGCTTCGAGTGCGAGGACGCCGACGTCTGGCTACCGCCGACCGAGATCGCCTGGAGCGACGCCCGCGGGAGGGTCACGCTGATCCACCTCCCCGAGCTGAACACGGTGGCGGGCACCGTCACGTGGCCGCTGGAGGCGCCCTTCACCGCCTCCAGCGACGCGGTGGTGGTCGGCGAGGACGGCTCGACCTGGCGACCGAACCCGCTGACCCTGCGGCGCGCCGCCGCTGGGGCGATCGCTCCCCTCCGAGGCCCCCTCGGGCTGCGCCGACGCATCGTCGCGCACCGGGTGCTCTGCAACTGGGGCCGCGAGGATCCCGCGATACCGCTCTTGCACCAGCCGACCGCGCCGGGGCAGCTCGACGTCGACGTCGAGCATGGGCTCTTCGCGGTCAACGCGAGCGAGCCACCTCCGTCGTGGCCGCCCCGACTCGGGGCGGCGCCGGCCCCCGCGGTGACCGTCGCCTATCAAGATGGCTTCACCGCCCACGTGGGGGCCCGGCCCGCCGCGCGCGAGCCCGCCCTCGGGATCCGCCTGGCGCGCCCGACCCGTCTCGTCAGCGTGAGCGGGCACTTCGCCGCCGATGCGGCCGAGGGCTGGCCGAGGGTGGTGGACCTCGCGGGCGTCAACCCGCCTTACACGATCCCGCGCTACACCTCGCTCACCGCGGCGCTCGCCGCGATCCACGCCGCGCCCGCCGCGGATGGGGTCGAGGTCGTGCAGATCGAGGACAGCGCGACCTACTTCGGCGAGAGCCCGAGCTGGCCGGCCGGGATCGAGGCGCTGACGATCCAGGCCGCGGAGCGGGAGCGGCCCGTCCTCCAGATCGACGACTGGGCCACGCCGCCTGGCCTGCCTGCGATGCGCTCGATCCAACTAATCGGGCTCGCGCTGGCCGGCGAGGTCGCGGACCCCGGCGGGGGCCCGATCGCGGGGCCGGCCGTCGGGGCGCTGCGTCTGCCGCCTTGCGAGGCCGTCCGCCTCGACTTCTGCACCGCGCTCCTCGCGGATGGCACCCTGCACTTCGGCGCGGACGAGCGGCCCGAGATCAGCCTCTTCCGCTGCTTCACCGGCCCCCTCCGCCTCGACGGTCCGGGCCTGTTGCGGCTCGAGGAGTGCATCGTCGGTCGCACCGGAGCCCCCGCGATCGTGGCGCCCGAGGCCCGCGTGGAGATCGAGGCGTGCACGGTGCTCGGGACCGGCGAGGTCGACGTGCTCGCCGCCTCGGACTCGATCTTCATGGATGCCCTGACGGTCGTGAACCGCTTCGAGGGCTGCGTGCGGTACTCGCGTGTCCAGTCGAAGGCGGGCTTGCCGAGGAAGCATCGACTGGCCTGGGACGAGGACGCGGACGCGCCGGTGCCCGTTCGGTTCGTGGTCGATGCGCACGATGACCCTGCGTTCGTGCGGCTGCACGAGCGCTGCTTGCGAGCGGTTCGCCGCGGCGCGGAGCGCGGCTCGGAGATGGGCGTCTTCGAGTTCGTCCGCCAGGCCGAGCGCGCCGAGGCGCTGCTGCGCCGATTGGCCGAGTACACCCCTGCGAACCTCGTGACCGGCCTGATCCGGCTCGACGGAGGAGAGAGACTTTGAAAGGCGACTTTTCACGCGGATTCGATCCGGATCGCCGGCGAGGGAGCACCTATCGTCGCGTCCTCTTGCAGCAGAACCGGGTGCTGCTCGACAGCGACGTCGACGCGCTGGTGGGCGCGCTCGACGGCACCACGCGCGCCATGGCCAGGGACCTGGGATGCGCCGCGGGGAGCCCCGACCTCGGCTACCTCGTCACGCCGGGGCGCCTCCTGCAGATCTTCCGGGACCTCGACCCTGGCATCACCGGGCCCGGCCTCGACGTGCGGCGCGACTACACGGTGCGCTACAAGACGCGCTACCCGTCGCTCCGAGTCGAGAACCTCGGAGCGGCGCAAGCTACCTTGACGTTGCCGCTGAGGCAGGCACACCAGGGGGGCGTCGGAGCGCAGATCCACCTGCACGCTCGCGCGGAGGATCCGGTGACCGTCCACATCGAGGACGGACACTTCGCGGCGGACCACGCCATCCCGGTGGGGGTCGACTTCCAGATCGTGGCCTTCGACTCGACGATCGCCACGTCCACCCTGAGCATCACCGTGCCCGCGGGCGGGCTGTTCTGGCTGGGCCTGGTGGAGTCGCGCCAGGACGCAGGGCCGGTCCCGACTTTCTGGGCGGCGGGGGGGCGCTACCACCTCGACGGCCAGGGTGTCACCAACCTCGTGGATTCCGGCTGGCTGCAGGCTGGGTTGCCTCGACCCACGAGCGCGGTGAACCACGCGAACCTGGGCCTCGCTCCGGGGAGCCACCTGGTGGCGTACGTCGAGGGCTGGGAGCGGCACGTCACCTACCTCGACGACCCCGCGATCGCGGAGGTCGCGCTCGGCGGTCCAGACACGACGACACGGACCGAGATGCTGGGGCTCGTGCGGGCGATGCCCGTTGCGGTCACGGATCCAGACGAGCTGCGCGGCTGGTTCCGGACCAGGCCCGTGGCCCCTACGTTGGAGGTGACCGTCCCCGGCGGCCCGCAGCAGCTCGACCCCTGCGCGCTGCCGCTGAGCTCGGGGTACATCGGCGAGGACAACCGGCTCTACCGCTTCGAGGTCCAGACCGGGGGAGACGTCGCGGCCGCTGGCGCCCTCGTGAAGTGGTCGCGGAACAACGGCGCCGACGCGTTCGCGATCGACACCATCGACGTGGCCGCCGGCACGGTGGTGCTGCTCACGGAAGAGGACCTCGAGGTCGGCCACGTGCTCGAGTTGATCACCGAGCAGATCGAGCTGTCCGAGGCGAACCCCGCGGTCTTCGCCGGTGGTGTCCTGGTGCCCGGCCAGCGGATGACGGGCCAGCTCGTGCGCGTCACCGGGACGGCAAACTCCGCCAAGGCGTGGCAGGTCAAGAACCTCGACGGGACCCCGCTCGCCCTCGATCCCGCTCGCTTCCCCGCGCCGCCGGCGCCGGGGAAGGCGAAGGCGCGTCTGTGGCATGGGCTCGTGCAGCCGACCGGCGTGGTGGGCTTCTTCCCGAAGAAGATCGAGGATGGGCTCGAGGTGACCCTCTCCGGGCGCGTGCACCCCGGGCAGTGGTGGGCCTACGAGGCGCGCGTTCGGCAGGGCGGAGGCTCCGGCGCGATGGTCCCGGCCGGGCCGGACCGCGTGCTCGCGCCGCTCGCGCTCCTCCGCCACGACGGGGACGCGACGCCCCTGACCCTCGTGGCCTGGCTCGATGAGCGCTTCCGCTCTGCGTGCGCGCTGAGCGCGGATGACATCGCCTTCGACGGCAGCGCCTGCGAGAGCGGCGCGTCGACCGTCCAGGAGATGCTCGATCTGCTCTGCGCGCGCGCCGGGGGCGGGTGCTGCGAGGCCACGCTCGAGCCGAGCGGGGGCGACGACGCGACGAAGATCCAGGAGCTCCTCGACGATGTGGATCCGGGGGGCTCCCTGACGATCTGCCTGAAGCCGGGCGTCTATCGCCTCGACCAACCGATCGTGGTGGAGGGCAAGCGCCTGGCGCTCGAGGGTTGCCCGTCTGCCGTGATCGAGACACGGGAGGACGACGGGCTCTCGGGCGCGTTCAACGTCGAGGGCCAGTCGAGCGCGCTCTCCCTGGCCCGGCTGACGTTCCTGCAACGTTGCCGGCATCTCGTCTGGGCCGACGTCATGTCCGCCGCGGTGGAGGCGGAGGAGGTGACCTTCATCTGTGCCCGCGACGACGCGCTCGGGGTCGTGATCGCGAGCGGCGTCGACGCCTTGCCGCTGATCATCTACCCCGACGCGAACGCCGCGCCGCCGTTGTACGCGTTCAGCGGTGGCGGAGAAGTCCAAGGTCCAAGGATCGTCTTGCGCAGGGTGACCTGCATCGGGGCGGGCTGGATGGTCGCGGTGGCCGGCACGACCCGCCTCGTGGTGGAGGACACGACGAGCGTGACGCGGATCGGTGGGATCCTCGCGGGCCGGTGCATCGAAGCCGACGTCGTCGACTGGACGCACGCCTCGGCCGCGGACTTCGGCGGCATCGAGGTGGTGAAGGCCGAAGAGCTCGCGGCGCTCGGGCTCGGTGCGGTCCCCGCGGTGGGGCAGCAGCCGCTCGACGGAGGCGTCGGCCTCGCGGTTGGCGCTCTCGAGGGCGGGAGCGTGGAGCGGTGCGCGTTCTCCGCGGCGGCCGGCGTGTACTGCGAGTATGCGCGGGCGACGCGGTTCGTGGGCAACCGGTACGCGACCTCGAAGGTCGGGCTGTGGTGGGTGGCGGCGAGCGGCTCGATGGCCGCCGAGGAGCAGGTCACCGGCGGCGACGTCGGGCTCGCGGTGCACGGCATGGCGAGCGACGTCACGCTGCGCGACTGCGTGGTGAACGACGCCAAGCTCGGCGTGCAGGTCGCGATGGAGGCCTCCTCGCCGTTCGGGTCGCCCGACCTGACCGGCTTGCGCGTGACCGGGAACCAGATCGCGACGAGGCTGGTCGGGATCAACCTCGGCGGGCAGGGGGGCGGGCGGATCCTCGTCGCGGAGGTGCAGGGGAACAGGATCGTCCACCCCGACGGCGGCGTGGGGATCTCGGCCCTTGCGCCGGGCAACGGCGCGATCTCGGGCGCGGGTCAGGCGCTCCGAATCGTGGGCAACCGCATCGAGGGCGCGCACATGGGCATGACCGTGCTCGGCCCGCAGCGGACGGAGATCACCGACAACACCGTCGTGGCCGCGCCGGAGCGGACGATGATGGCGGTCGTGGCGGCGGGCACCCAGGACGTGCTCGTCGAGGACAACCTCTTCGAGTTCCCGGGCACCGGGCAGCGACCGGGGCTCGTGGGTATCGTCGTCTATTACTCGCAGCGCACCGCCCTCAGGGGCAACTCGATCCGAACCGATATCGACGTCTTCGGGATGCTCGCGATGCCGGGGAAGGGCGGGGACCTCGAGGTCTTCGGCAACGACTTCGGCGCGGGGTACGCGGCGGCGTTCGGGGGCGCCAGCATCGAACTCCACCGGAACCGGACCCGCGGCGCGATCGCGTGCTCGACGTTCAACCGGGGCGTCGTGAACGACAACAGCTTCGGCGCGATGAACGGCGAGTCCTTCGCGGTGCTACCCGTCTCCGGCCGCTGGCAGGTGCAGGACAACCGGGCCTCGGGCGCGATGCGGCTGCTCCCGAGGGTCACCAGCGCGGGCCTGGGCTCGTTCGGGAACCTCGCGGGCTTCGCACAGATGATGACCGCGAGGGCTCTCGAGGGTGTGGTTGCGCCGGCCGCGGCTCCGGCGACCACCGCGTCCGCGGCGGCGGGGGTGGAGACCCGCGCCACGCCGGCCCCCGTGATCGCGCACGGCGAGCGCCTGCTGCGGGTCGCTCGGGACGAGGTCTTCATTCGCGCGCCGACCGAGACCGAGCTGTTCGTGAGCGAGGCGCTGCATCGGGTCGACGAGGCGTTCATCGGAGGGCTCGTGACGCTGATCCCGGTCGGGCCGGTGCGGCCGTCCATCGGCGCGGAGCAGTCGTTCCGGGCGCAGGTGGTCGGCAACTGGTCGGCCACATTGCAGGTTGGCTTTCGAAATCCGTGGGCGCCCTACCAGGGGCCAAGCCCTGACGACGACCCCCTGGCGCAGGTCGGCGCCACGCCCTCGAAGGACACGGTGGTCCAGGTCGTGGCGAACATGGTCGACCACCTGCTGGTCGTGAACTCGTACGCGAACAGCATCGTGACCAACAACACGATGAGGGGTCATGTCGGAGTGGTTCGCGTGACGGCACCGCAGAACACCGGGAACATCGAGGTTCCCTGAGGACGAGCGATGGCAACGAGGAGAACATCCCCTGACACATTGCGCGTGCGAGGCACGGTCGAAGCGTCGACGGCAGGGCGCTTCGACGCTGCGACGCTGCGACGCGCCCTGCGTGAGCGGCTCACGACGGGCGTCCCGGTTCGGCCAGTCCGCCCCGAGGTGGCGCCCTCGGCGGCGGAGGCCGCCGTCCTCGAAACGCCTGACCGGACGAGGGTGACGGACGCCGTGGACGTGGTGGTGGCGCTCAAGAGCCGAGTGGAGGTCCTCGAGGCCGCGCTCGACGCAGCCCGCCGCATGCGTGAGTCACGCCCGGTGGAGGCCGCGCTGAACGCGCGCCTCGAGGAGCTGCGACGCCTCCCCGATACAGCGCCGGAGGTAGTTGCAGGTGAGGTTGCAGTGAGGGCGGTGGGCACCCCCGACGATGGGGGGCCGGTCCCGCTGCCCGGGCTCACGGTATCGGTGTTGATCGGTGACCAGGAGGTCGCGCGCGGGTACACCGACGCCTCGGGCGTCGCCCGCGTCGAGCTGCCTGAGCATCCCGAGCGGGCCCGCGGCTACGAGGTGCGCCTCCTCGGACCGGACGACGAGCAGCTGACGCGCGCGCGGGGGAGCAGCCTGGAGGGCGGCGCGCACGTGATGGAGGCGGCGCCGACGGCCGCGCTGAAGCGATCGTTCCGGGCGGGGCTCGGCTACCGCAAGGGCCTGGCCGCGGCGGAGGCCGAGGCGAAGGCGATCGCAGAGTCCTCGGCGCTCGAGCTCGAGGCTCGCGCGGCGCGCCTCGAGAAGAGCATCGAGATCGTACGCGGCGGAATCGTGCGCGTGCTGGGAGGGGAGTAGGCTGATGGCGACTTTGAAGGTCGAGAACATCTCGGGCGCGCTGCTCGAGCTCCTGCACGACGATGGCGTTCAGAAGCAGACATTCAATCCGGGGGACCAGATCGACCTCGACGCGGGCTTCCTCCTGTCGCCGGACTTCAAGGTGAAGATCGGGCAGGGCAAGTTGCAGTTCGTGGCCCCGCCGAACAACCCGGCAGAGGACGCGATCGAGCTCGCGCGCCAGGTGCTGCCGGTCCTGCTCGAGGATCTCGGTAGCGAGATCCTGGCCCTGTACGCGACGATGAAGCGCAGCATGGCGACGCTCGAGCGGCTGCGCGTGGAGTACAACACCGCCCACAAGGCGACGAAGAAGCTCATCACCGACACCAAGGCCTTCGAGAAGGGCGCGGACCTGCTCGCGAAGGCCGCGGCGTGGCTGACCACGAAGCCCGAGGACGACGCGGTCGCCGAGGCCCAGCAGGACATCATCGACCACCAGGCCGCCGTCCCCGGTGCCCCTGGCCCCGCGTTCGATGCGTGGTACGCGGCGCTGCTCGATCTGCAGAACGCGCTCGCGGCGGCGAAGGCGAACCAGGCCTACGCGGCGAGCCGGCTGGACTATGCGGTGGCGGTGGCGGCGCTCCGTAGCGCCTTCACGGACCTGTCGGCCCTGGATCCGGCGGTGTCGATCGGCAGCGAGGTGGCTCCGTTCCCGTGAGCCCACGGCATGGCCAAGGGAAGGCGCCCGCGCAGGCACGCGCGGGCGCTCGCGCGAGGGCGCCCGACCCCGTGGGGCCGGTGCACGAGCCCTCGGGGCCCAGCCATGTCACGTCTCGTCTCAACGGTGGTGGTCCGCTGCCGAAGACAACGCGCGAGCGGATGGAGCAGTCGTTCGGGCGCTCGTTCGCCGACGTGCGCGTCCACACCGACGCGGCGGCCACCGATGTAGCTCAGAGTCACGACGCGGAGGCCCTCACGGTGGGGCGGTCGATCGCGTTCGGGGCGGGGCGGTATCGCCCCGGCACGCCGTCCGGTGACCACCTGATCGCGCACGAGCTCGCGCACGTCGTGCAGCAGTCCGCCTCTGGCGGCGAGGTGGTGCAGGCGCGCTCTCAGCACTCCCAGCCGAACGAGGCGGCGGAGCGCCAGGCGGAGTCGGCCGCGTCACGCGCGGTGCGGGGGCTGTCCGCAGGGGTGGCGCCGACCGGCATCGCGATGACGACGCGCGGGCGCATCATGCGGCGCGCGCGCGGGCCGGTGTCGACCCTCCCCGCGATGACGGTGAGCCCGCCGCGCTCGCGGCCGCCGGCCTCGGCGGCACCGGCCGCCGCGGTGACCAGCGAGACCCCCACGAGCTTGCCCGGGCCGGCCGAGTCCGCCGCGATCTCCGCGGCTGGTGGCGCGCCAGTGAGCGCGGCGGGGCCGGATCCGCGACCGCGGGTCGTGAGCAAGGCCGACCCCGAGTCTGGCCGGACCACGCGCGCGGTAGAGGCGCCCGAGCCGAAGCTGCAGACCCCGGATCAGGCCCAGACCCCGCAGGCCCCCGGCGCACCAGCGCCCCCGTCGGCGGCGGTGGCGGGGGCCTCCGCAGGCGCGCCTGCGGAGGAGGCGAAGAAGGAGAAGAAGAAGGACGCGAAGAAGAAGAAGGACGCGAAGAAGAAGAAGGAGGAGAAGGACGACAAGAAGGGCGAGAAGGACAAGGACGACAAGAAGAAGAAGGGGAAGAAGGGGAAGAAGGGCGAGAAGGAGGGCGCGGCCAAGAAGAAGCGCAAGTTCGGTAGCAACCTGGGCGACCGAGGGGCAGCGGCGGCGGCGGCGGCGGCGAAGCGCCTCGACCACCGCAGCAAGGCCAAGCAGCACCACGAGCCCGCGGCGAAGCGGGTCGGGGACGCGCGGAAGGCGGCCAAGCCGCCGCCGACGGAGGGCGCCTCGCGGTCACAGGGCGAGCAGGTCGGCGCGGTGTGCCAGACGGAACCTCCGCAGCCGAAGCCGGAGGCGACGAAGAACCAGACGCACTCCGCGGTCGACAAGGCCGCGCCGAAGGACATGGACGAGATGCTCTCGATGAGCGGCTCGAAGATGTCAGGCATCAGCCGCACCCTGACGTCCTCGATCGACGGACAGATCAAGGGCGTCAGCACCACGCTCGACAAGGTGAACAAGCCGGGCCCGCCCAAGGTGATGCCCGACGCGGTGCCGCAGCCCGAGCCGGAGAAGGCCCCGGAGACCGCGACGGCGGATCTCGCGGCCGCCACCCCGCCGCCGGTGCCGAAGGGCTCGCTCGACGCCTCGGAGTTCAAGGTCGACGCGCGGCAGGCATCCGAGGACGCGGGGATCGACCAGGAGGCGCTGAAGAAGTCCAAGGACGGCCCGCTCGTGGAGGTCCGGGGGGCTCAGGACGACGTCGACAAGGCGTCGGACAAGTCGCGCGCGCGCGCCCGCGGCAGTGAGGAGGGGGCCAACGAGGAGGCGAAGACGCAGCTCGTCGGGGACGAGGGGGTCGCCGACAGCTCGATGGACTCGACCCGGGAGGCCGAGCAGAAGCGCGTGCTCGGGGAGCAGGACAAGACCCGTACGGGCGAGGAGAAGGAGCGGCAGAGCGTCACCGAGAAGATCGAGGGGATGTACGCCAAGGCCGCCAAGGAGGTGAACGACAAGCTCGCTGGCCTCACCGACAACGCGGCGAAGACCTTCGACAAGGAGCAAGGCCGCCTGCTCGAGGCGTTCAAGTCCGACACGCGCTCGGACATGAAGCGGTACAAGAGCCGCCGCTACAGCGGGTTCATCGGCAAGGGGCGCTGGATACGGGACAAGTTCTTGGGGCTGAACGACCTCCCCGAGGTGCAGGCCATCTACGAGCGGAACCGCACCGCGTACATCACGAGCATCGACACCCTGATCGGCAAGATCTCGGCGGACACCGAGGCGACGATCAAGGACTGCAAGAAGAGCCTGTGCGACGCGAAGACGGAGATCGCCGACTTCATCGCGAAGCTCCCCAAGAACCTCGAGGCAGAGGCGAAGCTGGCGCAGGAGCGGGTGAACAAGCAGTTCGCCGCGCTCGAGCAGCAGATCGACCAGGCGGCCGAGCGCACCAAGAACATGCTCGCGGAGCGCCGGAAGAAGGCGATCAAGGACGTCGACAAGGCCCTGGACGAGATCAAGGCGGAGAACGAGGGGCTGCTCGACAAGCTCGGCAAGCTCATCAAGGCGATCGTCGATGCCCTCGGCAAGTTCCTGAAGCTGATGGTCCGCATCACGAAGATGGGCATCGGCAGCTTCATCTCGGCCGCGCTCGGCCAGGCCAAGAGCGGGATCAAGAACCACCTGTGGGCGCAGCTCAAGGAGGCCTTCAAGGAGTGGATCTTCTCGAAGATCCCGTTCCTCGAGCCGCTCCTGAACCTCCCCTCGAACTGGCTCGAGATCATCCTGGCCTACTTCACCGGTCTGCCGGACATGTTCATGCAGCTCCTGCCGAAGATGCTGCCTGCAATCGGCATTGCGATCATGTCCTGGCTCGCCATCCAGCTCGCGGCGAAGCTCATCCCCGGCGTCGGCGCCATCATGGCGATCATCGACGGCATCAAGGCGGCGTGGGCGCTCATCCAGAGCTTGCTGTCGGCGGCTTCGGCCTTCTTCGGCTTCCTGATGAAGGTGGCGGATGGAGGCAACGGGGCGGTCCAGTTCGCCAAGGCCCTCGCCCACGGCATCATGGCCGCGATCGACGCGCTCCTGACCTTCCTCGGGGTCGAGAAGCTGATCATGAAGCTCGCGAAGGTGATCGCGAAGCCGTTTGGTGCGCTTTTCAACAAGATCAAGGGGCTGTTCAAGAAGCGGAAGGCGGCGCGGAAGAAGGCGAGCAAGAAGGCAAAGGCGAAGAAGAAGAAGGCCAAGGCGGACAAGCCGAAGCCGCCCCCCAAGAAGACGAAGGTCAAGAAGAAGACGCCGGACAGCGCGAAGCCGAAGAAGAAGCCCGCGCAGAAGAACAAGAGCGACAAGGACAGGAAGAAGAACAAACAGAAGGAGGACGAGAAGAAGCGTAGGCGGCTGGAGAAGGCGCAACGGGAGTTGCCGGGCAAGATCAGGCCGCTCCTCGACCGTGGCGTCCCACGACTCGTGTTGAAGGCGAGACTCGGCCTCTGGAAGTTGCAGTATCGCCTAAGCAGCCTACGTGTCGAGGGTGGCCGCAGCTTCCAGATCGTCGCACGTGTCAACCCGGTGGCCGCCATCATAGCGGGCATCTCGCTCGATCCAAGTGACGTGGCGGACCTGCTCGATCACCTCCGGAAGGTCGGCCAGAAGATGGACGACAAAGCGAAGGAGCCCTCGAAGAAGATCGCGGAGTCCGAGAAGCAAGGTACCCTGCGTCGTCCAGGCAAGGACCCCACCACGAAGCAGGAGGCGACGGTGCCGAAGGGCACCAGCGATCCGGCGCTTGGATCGGGGATGGACCAGCTCCCCGTGCTCAAGGGGGGCAAGGTTCGGGACATCTCATTCGAGGGGGGGAGCCAAGTACGCCAGCAGCAGTCGCTGTTCGGCACCTCGCGGACCCAGACCGTGGTCAAGGAGGTCAGGCCTGACGGCGGTTTCCAGAAGGGCAACAAGTATGCCGACTTCGTCGCGAGGTTGCCGGCCGGGATCCCGGACGACTTGAAGGGGCCGCTGTTGGTCCGTGCGATGGAGGCGCACGCGCGAACGGGCAAGGTGCCAAAGGGGCTGGGCCTCGACGCGAACCAAATCGCGGCGCTGAGGGCGACGATGTTCGGCGCGGAGCGGTCCCGGACGCCGGCAGCCCCGGTGTTCGGCGAGATGTCGAAGGACCTCATGAAGGCCGGCCATGCTCCTGCCACGGTCCTGGGGACGAGTCCGGCCGGTGGTTTGCACCCGTTGTCACCCGAGGGCGTGAACAAGGATGTGAAGAAGCTCGAGGGTCACTTGTCAGGGAACCGGAAAGAGGAGGCGCCGACCGGCGCGAAGCGGCAGGCCGAGCGAGAGATCGCGCTCCTGAAGGCGTGGATCAAGACGCAGGAGGGCCTCGTGTTCGATGACAAGGCCTCGAAGAAGGCGAAGTTGGAGGCGCTCAAGGCGGAGATTACGCGGCGGATGACCAGTAGGGCCTGACATGCTAGGGCGGGACTGATGATGGCGAGCGCTGTACGACTTGTGCCGAGGGTCGACGATGCAGAGCAGGCGTTCATGGCGGCGATGGACGAGCTCGACTGGCTCCTCATCGAGGTCAAGCCGAGGGACGAGGAGAGCGGCCAGTCCTTCGAGATGATCTACGGGGACGAGTCGTCCGGGGACGTCGCCACCTTCACTCAGCACATGACGCTGGGGCTCCGAATCATCGCCGTCACGGGGCCTCGGTCGGACGAGGTGGCGGATCTTCTTCGGGAGCGGCTCGACGCGTGGCCGAGGCAGGCGATGCTCGAGTTGTGGGCAAGAGGGGTTGCGGAGGATGATGTGGATGACCGCGTGGACGCGGTCCTGCTGCTCGGGGTCTGCGCGCCAGCGACAGAGGACCCAGAGCTCGCCTCGCCGATCCAAGACGCGCTCGAGGACGCGAACGAGGATGTCCGCAACGCGGCCATCGTGGCGGTGACGTTCCCCGGGTGGGAGAGGTTCCGGCCGATGCTCGAGCACATTGCGGCCAACGATCCGGATGAGGTCGCGCGGCAGCGCGCTCAGCTGGTCCTGAAGAACTGGGCGGCGCTCGACGCGCTGGGCTGATGCCCAGCACGTCATGGTGCGAGGCCCCGAGGCGAACGCTCGATAGCCCCCACGCGTCCACCGACGGCAGTGGGTCTGCTGTGCCCGCAGGCGGTCTTCCTCAATTGCTCGGCGCCGCCCTCGCGCGGGAGATGGACGTAGGTGAACAGCGGCTGCTCGCCCACCGTTGGATTGAGGGGTCATGAGACCCGCGGAGCCCGTGGTGGCGAGCACCAGGCGGTAGCGGGACTCATTCAGCTCGAAGGACGCTCCAAGGTCACCACGGCCGGGGCGTGATCGGACGCCAGTCGCGACAGCATCCCCCGATCGCCCCCGAGGTGATCCGAGAGGCTGCGCACCGCCACCACCCGGCCCACTCGAGCCTGGGTCCATGGCGTGAAGTGGTGTGAGACGAGGACGTGGTCGATGACCTCGGGCCGCCCGGCGTAGAAGTAGGTCTCGCCGAATGCAACCCCGCCTTCACCCGGGGCGAGGCGCCGAGGGTCGTACAGCCGCGCCGCCTCGAAGCGGGCCCTCACGTCGTCGGCCAGGTCGTCCGGGGGCCGCCGCCCGAGGAGGGCGTTCAGGGTGGGTGAGAACGCCTGGGCGTTGAGGTCGCCCATGAGCACGGTGGGGCCGCGCTGGGCCGAGGCGCCCACCAGGGCCTTCAGCGCCGCCACCTCGACCCCGCGCATGGCGTGGGCCCGGGCCTCGGCGAGGGCCCAGACCGCGGGATCCGCGAGGTCCTCGTCGCCCACGAAGTGGGGGCGCGGCGACTTCAGGTGCACCACGAAGACGGTGACCTCGAGGTCGGGCCACAGGGCCACTCGGGCCTCCAGCACCGGGCGGCGGAACTCCACCAGGGGCGCGCCGAGCACGTCTCGCGGCTCGGGGAGGTCTCGGTGCAGCCGGAGCGCCTCGACCAGCGGCAGTCGGGTGAGTAGGCCCACCCGGGGCGAGCGGGCGTCGGGCTCGGTCACGCCCTCCGGGAGCGGACAGTGGGCCGCGTAGCCGAGGCCGTCCACCAGCTCCCTCAGCGCCTCCTCATGGAAGATCTCCTGCACCCCGACCACGTCGGCGTTCATGCGGCGCAGGATGTCTTGCAGCGCGGCGCGCTTGGACGCCACCTCGGGCTCGGAGCGGGGCTCTATCCCGTAGAACTCCGCCCCGGGGCGGGCCAGGTTGGCCAGGTTGAAGGTGGCGAGCCGGGCGGTCATCCCGCGTCAGCGCCTCACCCCGGAGTCGAAGGGGTTCGCGTCCACCGACGCGCCCACGCCGCCCAGCCGGACCGAGCCGGCGAGGTCGCCCTTCACGCCCTCGAGCACGAAGCGACCTTGCCCGTCCCGGCCCGCCCGGTCCACCCGGGACAGATCGAAGCCGAAGGTGGCGCGCCCGCCGTCGACCGAGATGTCGGTGAGGTAGCCGGGCAGGAGGTCCCCCGCGTCGAGGTGCTGGGCGTGCACCGTGGCCGCGCCGCGCACCTTGCCGGCGAGGAGGGTGAAGCTGTCTCCGTCGAGGGCGATCGTCCCCGAGCCCAAGAGGCGCGCGTCGTCGAGGCGGATGGTGCCGGCGCCGGTCACGAGGTCCATGCCGCGGATCCGCGCGTCGAGGTTCTGCAGGGTGCCCTGCATCGAGACCCCGTCCGGGCTCAGGCGGAACGCGCCGTCGTAGTGGCCGGGGCCGACCTCGAGCCAGGGGGCGTCGGGCCCCGAGGCGAGCCGGATGCGCATCGCGTCGCTCTCGCCCGAGAACCGGGTGAGGTCCAGCCGGGTGTCCACCCGCGTCTTGCCCTCCGCGTCGGTGCGCACGCGGAGCTCCAGGCCGCCCTCGGCCCGGCCCTCGCCGAGCTGCACGAGGTTGCCCTTGCTGTCTCGGTACACCACCCCGCGGCCGTCGAGGCCCAGGTTGCTGAAGGTGATCCGGGCCTCGCTCTTGCCGTCCGCGCCCTGGGTGTAGAAGGCGTCCACGGTGGCGGTGCCGCCCGACGCGTCCAGGGCGAAGGAGCCGCTGCTCACCTTGAGGTCGCGGGTGGCCAGCTGCCCGCTGATGTGGACGGTGTCGAGGGTGCCGGTGACCGAGAGGCGGGTCGCGGGGTCGAGGTCGACCTCGCCCACGCCGAAAGGTAGCTTGCCGCCCCGGAAGGTCACGTCGTCGAGGCGGACCCTGGCCTGCGAGAGGTCGGCGACCTTCCCGAGCTCCTGATCGCCGCCGCCGCCCTCGCCGCCCTGGCCCACCGACATGAGGCGGGCCACCAGGGTCTCGAGGTTGGTGGGGAGCGCCTCGAAGCCGGGCACGCCGGCGTCCCACCAGCCGCCGATGTCCAGCATCAGGTTGTTGTCCTCGTCGAGGTAGGCGCCGTCGAGGGTGGTCCAGAGCCCCCCGTCGCCCGACTTGTTGAGCGAGGCCCGGAAGGTGCCTGGCACCAGCTCGCCGTCCTTCGCCTCGGCCTCCACCGTGAGCACGGTGCCCGGGGCGAAGGTGACGGACTTCGGCCAGCTCCCCACCGTCCCCGACAGCGGGAGGGTGAAGGTCAGCTTGCCGTCCTTCACCTGGCGCACCATGGTGGTCAGGTCCACCGTGGTGGCCGGGACCTCGATCCCGAGGAGCTCGCCCGCGTGGGCCCCCTGCACCGTCTCGAGGCTGGGGACGGCGCTCGGGGCGTTCAAGATCTCGTTGGGCCGCACCCGGGCCGGGGCCTCCGCCCCGCCGGCCACCGCCACCGGGGCCTGCCGGTCCACGGTGAGCGCGTCGAGGTCGAGCCCGTAGGTGCGCGCGACCTCCGCCGCGCCCTGGAAGCTCCCGCCGCCCACCCGGTAGAAGTAGTTGATGAGCTGCTGGTGCGTGGTGATCTCGGGGTGGGCAGACAAGAGCGTCGCGAGCCGCGCCTGATCTCGGCTGGTCTGCACCCGCTCGACCTGGCCGATGCTCCCCTCGAAGGCGAGGTTCAGCCCGCTGAAGGACAGCTTGCCATCGGCGCCCATCCGGACCCCGTCGATCCGCAGACCCACCCCACCCTCGCCCAGCAGGCCCTTGAGATCCGGGTCGTCCACCAGCGGGTTGAGGTGGACGGGGGCGTCCACCCGCAGGCTGCCCACCAGCTCGGTGCCGCGCGCGCCGTGCTCGAGGCTCGAGATGTCGAAGCGCACCATGGTGCCGGGCTCGAAGTCCACCCGGCGCCGGGCGATGTCCACGTGGCCCTCGTCCAGTCGCGCCTCGAGGAAGCTGCCCTGCCGAAGCCGCAGGACGGGTTGCGTGCCGTCCGGCCCGCCGAACGCCGCCTCCCGGACCGCGAGGCTCAGGCGCGACCCGGGGGCGAGGTCGAGGTCGAGCACCCCGTCACCCGCCTGGACCCGACCGTCCTCCACCGTCATGGTGGCGACGAGGTCCTGGCCGTCGAGGGCCACGCCGGCCTCTCCGAGCTCGACGTGGGCGCCGCCGGTGAGGCGGACCGGCCCGCGGGCGGTGAGCCCCGGCAGCTGGAAGTCGTTGTTCTCCAGGCCGAGGTCCACCCGCGCGTCGGCCGAGAGGGTGATCGGCTGCCCGGGCCGGACGCGCAGGGTCCGCAGGCTACCCTGCAGCGAGGAGCCGGCGCTCACGTCGAAGACGGTCCCGCCCGCCGGGGAGTCGGCGGGGCCGGTGCGCACCACCAGGTCGTCGATGTGGCCGGCCACCCGGATGTCGCCCTCGACCCGGAGCTCACCCGGCGAGAGCCAGACCCGGCCGCTCCCGCTCAGCTCGGTCCGGCCGAGGTCCACCTTGGTGGGGCCGTCGCTCCGCGCGTCGTCCACCCGGATGTCGAGGGCGCGCGCGTCGGCGAAGGCGGAGAAGGTGCCGGCCCGGGTGTCGAGGGTGAGGGTCCCGTCGCCCTCCACCCTGGCGTGGTGCACGTCGAAGGCGGCGCCGCCGTCCTTCGCCTGCAGGTTCCTCGCCTCGATGCTGCCGCGGGTGAGGCTCAGATCCAGATCGAGCCCCTCGGTCTGGGCGTCCACCCGGCCCCGGACCTCCTCGCCCGAGAAGGCGAGGTCCGCGAAGCCCTTGGCGTCCTTCAGCCGGAGGGTGGAGGCGCCGACTCGCCCCGAGAGCTCGCCCTGGAAGCGGTAGGTGAGGTCGCCGAGGCGCGGCTGGCCGCCTTCGAGGCCGCGGAGCACGCCGCCCATGTCGAGGCGCGCGCCCTGGAGCACCACCCGGCTGAGGTCCAGGTGCCCGCCGCCGCCGTCCCGCGCGGTGTGGTCGAGGATCATGCGGGGCACCGAGCCGGTGATGTTCCGCAGGCTGCCCTGCATGCGGATGCTCCCGTCCCGCTGCCGGGTGGTGTTCACCACCACGTCGGCGGCCGAGCCGGCGAGGTCCATCCGCAGGCCAGCCTGCCGAACCTGCGCGCCGTCGAGGGCGAAGCGCCCGGTGAGGGTGGCGTGCTCGAGGTTGCCCGAGACCGAGAGGCGGCTGCCGCGGGCCAGGTCGAGCCGGACCCCGCCCATGTCCACCACCCCGTCGCCCATCCGCACCGGGTCGAGCCGGAAGACGAGCCCCGACCAGTCCACGAGCGCGTTCCCGCCCTCGGTGCGGGCCTGGGCGTCGGGGGCGCGGTCGATGAGGGCGCGGATGAGGCCGGAGACCTGGAGGTCCCGCGCCTCGCCCATCGCCTGGTCGAACCAGCCGGCCATGTCCACCATGGCCTGGCCGCGCCCGCCGCGCTCGGCCTTGAGGTAGATGCCGTGCGCGGTGGTCCACACCGGCCCGTCGATGGCGTGGGTGAGCTGGACCCGGGTGCCCTCGCCGTCGCGGTAGGGCACGAGGCGCCCGTCCTTGATCTCCAAGGTGGCCACCATCACCGTGCCCGGGTGCACCGTCAGCTTCGACCCGCCGACCCGGTGCTCGCCCGCGCGCAAGGGAACCTGCACGATGAGCTTGCCGTCCCGCACCTGATCGAAGAGGGCCTCCGGTCGGAGCCCGCTCAGGGTGCTGCGGGTGACCTGGTCGACGTACTGACCCGCGCTCTCGACCAGCGGCGCGCCGAGCTGCTGGGTGCGGCCGAGGGCGGTCGCCACCACCGCCGGGCTCACCGGCGCTTCGCTTCGGCCCTGCTGCGCCATCGCGGCGGGGCTCGTGAAGAGCATGGTGGCCAGCATCGCGCCGGCCACCGGGCCTCGCGCCGAGGCGAGGCGGCTCATCAGCCCAGGCGAGCGCCGGCCGCCGGCCTGGCCGACCTGCAGGCCCATCAGGGCGGGGGGCGTGGGCGCAGGAGGCGGAGTCTTGCCCTCCGTGGGGCGCTCCAGGGACGGATCGGTGGCGGCGCCGAGGCGGCCGCGGTCGCGGGGAGGGATCTTCAACCAGGCTCCGTGTAGTCAGAATACCTTCATTTCGGGAGAGCCTCCAATCCCGTCAATCCACCTATCGGGTTTTCACCTAACAGCCCAGTCCTCCGGCAGCGAGATCGTGTAGGCGAGGTCCACCGCGGCGCTCTTGTCCTGCGCCACCGGCACCTCGAAGGTCACGAAGCCGCGGTGCTCGTCCACCATGACCCCGCGGGTGGTGACCTTCTTGTCCATGCTCACCTGGATGTGCTCGTCCTTGCTGACCGGGATGTTCTCGCGCACCTCCACCGTCCCCTTCGCGTTGGTCTGGTTGAAGACGCGGATCCGGTAGTGCCGCTCGAAGCGGCGCCGGCCCTCGAAGAGCTTGGGCTCGCGGTTCATCTCGTGCATCACGCTGCGCTCCACCCGGAAGCTCTCGTCGATGCCGAGGGACACCTCCATCGGCGCGCCCGGCGCGGTGTACTCGAGCGCGGTCGCGCCGACGTAGGCGTCGCCGCGGAAGGTGTGGAGCTTGCCCGCCATGAGAGGGTAGGCGGCGGGGTTGTCCAGCTTGACCGCGCGGAACACGTACCCGGAGGCCTTGGGGATCGCAATCCGCCTTGCGGTGGCCGCTCCCTTGGTCTCGTCCACCGGCATCCAGTAGGGCCGGCCGTCGGCCCGCACCGTGGCGCGGTGGGGGAGCTTGAGGGTGAAGGACTTGCCGCCGTCGTCGAGGTCGGCCGAGCGCGGGCCCTGGTTGGCGGCCGCGCCGCCCGAGGGGGCCACCGAGGCCCGGTCCTCGGTTCCCTGCACCATGACCTTGGCCTTGCCGGCGTCGTAGCCGGTGATCCACAGCGGCGCGGGGTAGGGCGCCTCCGCCCCCAGCCTCGGCTTGGCGGTCGACAGGAGCACCTCCACGTCCTCCCAGTCCTCGCCCGTCGCCTGCTGCACCACCGCGGAGACCGTCAACACAGCTTGCCCCTTACCCACCCCGCTCTTGCTCGCGGGGAGGAACCGGAGGTCGTACTCGGGGTGCCAGGTCGCGCCCGGGACCACGTACGAGAGCCGCACCGTGGCGCTGTTCTCGCCCGCGCAGCGCACCGCCACCGTCACCTCGTACTGCGAGGTAGCCTGCACCCCGCCCAGGGCAGAGAGCTCCCGCTGGAGCTGCTCCATCCGGCGGCCGAGGGTGCGGGCCTCGATGTTCTTCTTCACCATCCCCTCGCGCGACGAGAGATCCTCGGAGGCGAAGAAGCCCAGGGCGCGCCGCCAGCCCTTCTCGTCGGGGCGCGGGTCCCGCATCTGCTCCTGCATGAGGCCCCGGAACATGCTCCCGTAGCCGTTCGCGGTGGCCTGCCGCTCGTTGAGGTTGGCGATCTCGGCCTGGATCGCCTTCATGTCGTCGCCGAGCTTGTCGAGCTCCCGGGCCAGCGCGACCCGGCGATCGTCGGTGTTCTCCTCCACCGGCACCACGCGGCTGGTCAGGCCCTCGACCACCGCGCGGCCGGTCGCCTCACCGCGCAGGGTGCGCGCGTCGAGGCTGGTGGGGAGCCCGTTGAACGTGAAGCCCTGGCTCTCGCCCTTGCAGGTGCCCCGGAGCACCCGGGTCACCTCGGCGCGATCCGAGAACACGGTGACCCGATCCACCGGGCTGGCGGCGGGCCCCGCCGCGGCCATGGTCAAGATGAGTTGCGTCGCGAGCATCATGGTCGTGGTCCTCGGTTCCTACTGCTGGAGCTGCCACCCGTCGGGGCGGCGGATGCGGTACACGAGCTCCACCGCCTGGGTGCGCCCAGCGGCGATGTCCATGCGGAAGGCCCAGATCCCGTCGTCGGTCTTCTCCGCCGGCTCCGGGCTCACCTTCACCAGCTCGATCTCCACCTTCTCGTGGCGAGAGGCGGGGAAGGGCTCGCGGAGCACAACGGTGACGGGCCGCTTCTTGTAGTTGGCCACCTCGAGGATGACCCGGTAGGTGGTGACCTCGTCCTTCGAGAACACGCCCTGGGTCTCGGTGGTGGGGAGGACCTTGCGGACCAGCTTGATGTCCTCGTCCGCCCCGAAGGGCAGCATCAGGGTGCCGCCGGTGCCGGTGGTCTCGAGGCGGCCGTCGCCCGCGAAGGCCTCGTTGACGAAGATGGTCACCGGGCCACGCAAGATCGGGCGCGGGGTCGCGTTCTTCACCGACGCCTTCAGGTACGCGTTGGGGGCGAGGGCGGGGGCGGCCTCGTAGAACGCGGTCACCGGGAACACCGAGCGGCCGAGCGGCGCCCGCAGCTGCTCTCCCGTGCTCGGCACCGTCATCTTCGTGCGGGCGGTGAAGACGTGCTCGAAGCCCCCCGCGCTCATCGCGGGCAGGTCCGGATCCGAGAAGCTGGGGCCCCGGTGGACGGGCGCCTCGAAGAGGCTGAGGGGGGTGTTCACCACGCGCTCCGAGCGGCCGCCGAACATGCTCCCGGAGGAGGCCTGCCCGGTGGTCACCACGCTCTCGACCTCCACGTCGGCCACCGGCGCGTACTCCTCCGCCACGCGCATCCGCGGCGCGGGCGAGGCAGGGGCGGGCGCGGGGGGCCGGCTCGGGGCCGACAGGCGCGTCGACTCGGCCTTCGCCGCCTCGTTCGCGACGAGCACTCCGTCCACCAGCGCGTCGTCGAAGCTGTAGCTCGAGGTGCTGTCGCTGAGCTTGGCGCCGACCCGGCCCTCGCTCGTGTCCATCCGGGCCAGCTGCAACAGCTCGTTCATCCGGCGCTGCAACAGCGCTTGCCGCGCGGCGCGGGCCTGGGCCTCGACGTCCGCCGCGGGCTGGGGGGGCGCGTAGCGCGGGGCGGGCGAGGGTGAGGTGCGGGCGCGGACCCGGGGGATGAACTCCTTCGCCTCGCCCAGGGTCCAGGTGAGCAGGCTCGGCAGCGCGATGTCGCGGCCGGGCACGCCGGTGGAGAGCACGAGGCTCACGTCGGGCCACGCCTCGCCCGTCGCCTGGCTCACGACCCCGTAGGTCTCGAGCGCCACCTCGCCCTTCTTCGCGTCGTAGCGCAGGTCGTAGGCCGGCTTCCAGAACGCGCCGGGGATGTCGTAGCTCAGGTCGACGGTGCCGCCGCTGACCCGGTCGGCCTCGAGGAGCAGGAGGACTTGCACCTTCTGGTCCGAGAACGCGCCGAGGTTCATGCGCTGGATCTCGAGCTGCTTCTTCGCCAGCGCGCGGGCCTTGTCGCGGCGCACCGTCTCGAGGCCCCGCCGCTCGGCCGCCAGGCGGTCGCGCTCCGACGCGAAGAGCTCGAGCACCCTGCTCCAGCCCCCGACGTCCCAGCGGATGGGGGCCTTTCGGTCCTTCTCGGCTGGCCAGCCGGTGGGCCGCAGGCTGTTCACCGCGTTGTACTGGGTGCCGAGGCTCTGGAGCTTGGCGTCGATGAGGGCAAGCTCGTCGGTGAGGGCCTCCACCTCGTTCAGCAGGATCTCGACCTGCTCGATCGAGTAGCGGTCGCGGGTCACCGGGATGGCCTCGACCCGCAAGACCGAGACCCCGTTGCCGGTGGCGCGCACGGTGTCGAGCCAGGTGGCGCCCGGCAGGTCCGGCAGGCGCACCGCGGTGACCCCGGCGGGGATGGTGAGCTTCGCGCGGCGGGTGACCCGAGCCCGGTCACTGAACACCTGGACGGTCTCGATGGGGGCGTCCACCGCGGTGGCGCGGTCTGCCAGGTCCGGACCCGCCGGCACCTTGGGGACCGCCCCGACCCACACGGCGGTGAGGAGGACATGCGTCAGCATCGCGCCGGACTCTAACGGACGTCGGACCGCGGGGGTCTACGCGGGGTGGTCTTTTTCCGGGTTGCGGCTCACAGCCCCGAGGGGAGCGCCAGCGGGTCGTCGCCCGGCTCGAGCGAGCGGGGCGCGCCGTCGTCGAGGCGGCGCAGGATCTGGTCGAGGGCCTCACCCAGGGCCAGCTCGCGGCCTCGGCTGCGCGCCTTCCAGAGGCCGCGTCCCACCAGGTAGCCGGCGAGGAGCCCGCCGCCGAGGATCGGCCCCACGAGGAAGCCCACCAGCGCCTTGCCGACCAGGCTGGAGACCGCGGCGAGGCCGAGGCTGCTCAGGAAGAACGCGCCCACGAGGCTGCCCCCGACGGTCTGGCGGGCGTCCCCGGGCATGCGCTCGTCGAGGCGGATGCGGGTGGTGAGGCGGCCATCCTTCGCGCGCACCTCGGTCAGCGTGAGGTGCACGCGGCGGGTGGTGTCGCGGTTGGTGGACCAGATGCGCGCGGCCCCCACCGTCTCGACCGAGCCCGGGTTGCCGAGGGTTCGACGCACGGTGTCGAGGACCTCCTCGAAGGCGGCGTCGTCGACGTGGCCCGGCACCTCTGCCTCGAAGAGGAGGGCGTCGCGGCCGCCCAGCCACCTGGCCTCCGGACCGGCGCGGGGGGCGGGGGCCACCTCGGCCACCGCCTGGGCCACGAGGGCCCGCGGGATGCCGAGTTCCTGAGCGATCTCATGCACCTGAGCGAGGCTCAGGGAGTCGCCCTGGTGCTCCTGGAGCTCGGTGGCCCGCAGGAGGATCCGGGCGACGGCCTTGTCGTCGTAGCGGGGCTCGCCGTCGCTCATGGCCTCCATGATGGGCACTGGGGGCGCGGCGTCAATCCTCCGCCGGTGCAGGCTCGGTTGCGTCGCTCGGCGCCTCCTGGCAGTACGCCTGCCGCGCCTGATAGACGAGGGCGCATCGGTTGGCGGTGCGCGCCTCGCCCGGCTCCGCGCACTGCTCTCGCACCCACGCCGCGCTCCGGAGGAGCTCGTCCTTGGCTGGCACGCCGTCGCAGAGGCCGGGGGTGGGCTCTGCGTGGTGGAGGCAGGCGGAGAGGAAGAGGGCGACCTTCGCGCTGCAGATCGGATCGAGCTCGCTGCAGGGGCCCACGCGCCGCAAGGCCTCTTGCTCGCAGCCATGTTGGTCGGTGCTGGCGGCGAAGGTCTCGGCCTCCGCGATCCCCTCCTTCATGCCCGCCTCGATGTCCTTGAAGTTGGCCTTGAACCACATCACGCCGGCCACGCCCGCGCCGACCACCGCCACCCCGCACAGGCTCAGGATCACCAGGAAGATCTTCACGCCCTTCGACACGCTGGCTCCATGACACCGATGTCATCCGCCGGCAAGGCGGCGGCAAGGGCGGTGCTCCATCCTGGCCACGCTGGTCGGGTGACGGAGGTGCTCCGGGGCCCGCCAAGGAGGACAACGAAGATGAATGCTCTGGTTCCCATGAAGAAGACGGTGGTGTTGGCGGGCGTGCTGGCCATGTCTCTGGCCGGTGGTGCGGCCCTGGCGAAGGGGAAGTCCAACGACGACGCCCACCGGGCCGACGTCCTCGACGACGTGTCTCAGGAGTCGGCGGTGGCCATGCGCGACATCCGGGCCGCGCGGCTGGCCATCTTCGAGGGCGACCCGTCCACCGCGAAGCAGCTGGTGGGCGACGCGCAGAAGAACCTGACGGCGGCGGCGAAGAACGCCCCGCGGACTCGGGTCACCGTGAAGACCGAGGAGACCCTCGGCAACAAGACCATCGCCAAGACCTCGGCCACCGAGACCGCGGATCTGGTGCCGGTGGACGCCTGGCTCGGCCTCTCGGAGGACTTCGTCCCCACCCAGGCCAAGAAGGACTCGATCAAGAAGGCCGACGAGCACCTGAAGGCGGGGGACCGCGCCAAGGCGCTCGCCACCTTGAAGGAGGCCGACATCGGGGTCTCGGTGACCCGGGTGCTGATGCCGATGGACGCCACCGAGAAGCAGGTGACCCAGGCGGCCACGCTCTTGTCCCAGGACAAGTACTATGAGGCCAACCTGGCGCTGCGGGAGGCCGAGGGCGGGCTGATCACGGACACCGTCCTGCTCTACGCGCCGACCGCTCCTGCCAGCAACGCCGCTGGCTGATCGAGGCTCAGCCCGGCGCTGAATGCCCGGCGTGCGCGGTGGGGATCCGGATGAGGAACCTCGCCCCGCCGCCGGGCTTCGTCGTGACCGAGACCGCCCCGCCGTGCGCTTCGACGATCGCCTTCACGAAGCTCAGCCCCAGCCCCAGCCCCGCCTCCGAGCGGCTCTTGTCGGCCCGATAGAGGCGATCCCAGATGCGGTCCACGTCCTCGGGGGCGATGCCGGGGCCCTCGTCCGCCACCTCGAGCTCCGCAACCTCACCTGCAGCGCGCACCGCCACGTGCACCGCCCGGCCCGACGGGGTGTACTTCAGGGCGTTGTCCACCAGGTTCGCGGCCGCCCTGAACAGGCGCATCTTGTCGGCCGACACCACCACCCCCGGCGCGAGGTCGCGGGTGACCTCGAGCCCGTGGTCCTCCGCCACGTACTCGTAGAGCTCGAGGACATCCTGGGCGAGCTCGGCGAGGTCGACCTCCTCCCGCGCCAGGGTCATCACCCCGGCCTGGGCCTCGGAGATGTCCATCAGGGTCTTGAGCATGGCCCCGGCCCGCTCCGCCTCCTCGAGGCAGTCGGCGAGCGCCTCTTGCAGGGTGACTTGCTCAGGGGGGCCGGCGAGGGCGGCCTCGGCCGAGCCTCGGAGGCGGGCGAGGGGGGTCCTGAGGTCGTGGGCCACGTTGTCGAGCGACTCCCGCATCGCGGTCACCAGGCGCTCCTGGGCGGTCATGAGGCGGTTGAACAGGCCCGACAGCTCGTCCAGCTCGTCACCCGTGCCCGGCTCGGTCACCCGGGCCCCCAGATCGCCGGAGCGCTCGATCGCCCGCATGGTGTCGGAGAGGTTGCGGACCGGGCGGAGTGCCCGTCGCGTGAGATAGATGCCGCCGAGGAGCCCGAGGGCGAGGAGCGGGAGGAAGCCGAGGAGCACGGTGCGCCGCAGGTGGCTCACGATGGTGTCGCTGTGGTGGGAGCTCATCCCGATCTGCAGGCGCCGGCCGCCGGACAGGGCGGTGGTGCCGATGGTCCACGCGCGCCCGTCGCCCACCGAGCGCACCCGGGTCCAGGTGTGGCGGTCGGGCGCGGTGATCACCTCGAGCGAGCGCTCCTCGAACACGAGGTTCGCCTCGGGCACGTGGGTGAACAGGGCGCGGTTCTTGGCGTCGCTCACCCGCACGAGGAAGGGCTCGTCCTCGACCCGTAGGGCGGAGGCGGGGATCTCGCTCGTGAGGTCTCGGAAGTCGGGCCCCTCGAAGCGGGCCCAGTACTCCTCGAGCTTGGCCACGATGATCTGCCGGTCGGCCTGCTCCACCGCGTAGCCGGTGAGGAAGGCTACCGTAAGGTAGGTTGCGGCGAGCCCGGTGACGAGGACGAAGGCGTACCAGGCGTTGAGGTGGAAGCCGACGGTGCGGAACCACCGCCGCCTCGCTTCACTCGGCCCTGAGGACATAGCCGATCCCGCGCAGGGTCTGGATCAGGGTGGTCTCGAAGCCCCGGTCCACGTGGTTTCGGAGGCGGTGGACGAGGACGTCCACCACGTTGGTCTGGGGGTCGAAGTCGTAGCCCCACACGTGCTCCAGGATCATGGTCTTGCTCAAGACCCGCTCCGGGTTCCGGAGGAGGTACTCGAGGAGCGTGAACTCCTTGGCCGCCAGCTCCACCGTCGCATCGCCCCGGGTCACCTTCCGGCTCTTCAGGTCGAGCCGGAGGTCCTTGTAGGTGAGCTCGTTCTCCGCCGCCATCGCGGGGGCGCGTCGGCGCAGGATGGCCTGCAGACGAGCGTTCAGCTCGGAGAAGGAGAAGGGCTTGGTGAGGTAGTCGTCCGCCCCGGTCTCGAGGCCGAGCACGCGCGAGTCGACCGAGCTCTTGGCGCTGAGCACGATGATCGGGGTGTCGATCTTGTTGGCCCGGGCGGCCCGGATGACGGAGAGCCCGTCCCGCCCCGGGAGCATCAGGTCCACGATGGCGGCGTCGTAGGGCTCGGTCAGGAGCAGGTCGGCGCCGGACTCCCCGTCCCGCACCCAGTCCACCACGTGGCCCTCCTGCTGCATGCCCTTGGCGACGAACGCGCCGATCTTCTCGTCGTCTTCGATGACCAGGAGCTTCATCGCGTCATGAGTCCAGCAAAGCGGCGGGGCCGCATCAACCCATATCCTGTGTTCTGTGCCCGTGGAACGCCCGGAGCAGGGCGCCGATCGCCAGGGTGGTGACCACGCCCACCGCAAGCCAGAGCCCGGGTGAGACGCGCAGGCCCGCCTGCGGGGCGGTGTGATGCGGCAGCTGGGGCGAAGCGGCGACGTGAGCCCTCGCGGCGCAGGCCGCGCTGCGGGTCACGTCGAGCACGGCCCCCGAGGAGGCGCCCCCCGCCACCGCCACCGCCGGCACCACGAAGTGGCCGGCCTCGAGCGGGGTGACGCGGTAGGTCCAGACGGTGGCGGGGCCGGCGCGTGCGCGCACCGCCCGGTCCGCCAGCTGGATGTCCAGGCCGGGCACGGCGGGGATCCGGGGCGCGCGGTCGGTCTGGCCGTCGGCCTCCACCACCAGGGTGGCCTGATCGCCGAGCGGCAGGCACGCAGGCTCCACCCGCATCCGCACCCGGGCCGCCGCCGCGGACGAGGCCACCCCGAGCACGACGGCGGTGGCCACCGCGCCCAGCAGCGCGGCCCAGATCCCGGGGTGTCGCGTGGGCACCATGGTTGGAGGGTACCTGGTGGTTCTCGGCGTGCGCCTTTCAGCTGGATGACAAGGTTGTCATGTTGAGCGACTGGATCGCGGCGGCCAGCGGCGGCACTATGAGCCATGGTCGCGGTGTCCACGCCCCGCTTCACCGAGAGGGAGTACCTCGCCCTGGAGGGCGTGGCCGAGGTCCGCCACGAGTTCGTCCAGGGGGACATCGTGGCGATGTCGGGGGCGGAGCCCGAGCACAACCAGATCGCGCAGAACGTACGCTTCGAGCTCGAGTCGCAGGTCCGGGCCCGGGGGTGCCGGGTGGCCGGCAGCGACCAGCGGGTGGTGGCGGAGGCGGTCGGTGAGTACTTCTACCCCGACGTGGTGATGACGTGCAGCGAGCCTCGCTACGTCGAGCCGTCCCCTCGCTCGCTCGCGAATCCGGAGCTCATCGTCGAGGTGCTGTCCCCCTCCACCGAGGCCCGGGACCGCGGCGCGAAGTGGTTGGCCTACCAGACCATCACGAGCCTCCAGGACTATCTCCTCATCAGCACGAAGCGTCGCCAGATCGAGCACTACAGTCGGGTGGAGGAGGGCTGGCTCCTCCGCAAGGTCGAAGAGGGCGTGGTGCGGCTGAGGGAGGGGCTCGAGCTGGCGGTGGACGACGTCTATCGGCTCGTCGAGCTCGTCCCTTTCCCTTGATCGCCCGCCCCCATCCGTGGCCAACCAGGGGCGTACGTGCGCACCCCGCTCCCCATCGACGACGTGCTACCCGAGGTGGTGGCGCACCTCCGCAAGGCCTCGTCGCTGGTGCTCCTCGCGCCGCCCGGCGCGGGCAAGACCACCCGGCTGCCCCAGGCCCTGGTGGACGAGGGGGTGGTCGCGAAGGACGAGCGGGTGCTGGTGCTCGAGCCCCGGCGGCTCGCGGCGCGCCTCGCCGCCACCCGCATCGCGGCGGAGCGGAAGAGCCGCCTCGGGGGCGAGGTCGGCTATCAGGTCCGCTTCGATGACAAGACAAGCGCCGAGACCCGCATCGCGCTGGTGACGGAGGGGATCCTCACCCGGCGCCTGCAGTCCGACCCGTTCCTCGAGGGGGTGGGCGCGGTGGTGCTGGACGAGTTCCACGAGCGCAGCATCCATGCGGACCTGGGGCTGGCCTTCCTGCGGGAGATCCAGCTCACGGTGCGGCCCGAGCTCAAGATCGTGGTCATGAGCGCCACCCTGGATCCGGCGCCGGTGCGACGCTTCCTCGGCGAGTGCCCGGTGGTGGAGAGCCAGGGCCGTATCTACCCGGTCGAGCTGCGCTTCTTGGAGCGGCCGGACGAGCGCTGGCCGGTGGATCTCGCGGTGTCGGGGGCCCGCCGCGCGGTGCGGGAGGTGCCCGAGGGTGACGTGCTGGTGTTCCTGCCCGGGGCGGGGGAGATCCACAGGGCGCAGGACGAGTTGCAGAACCACCTGGAGGGGGTAGATGTCTGCCCGCTCTACGGCGAGCTGGATCCGGGGGCCCAGGACCGCGCGGTGGCGCCGGGGCCGCGGCGCAAGGTGATCCTGTCGACCAACATCGCGGAGTCCTCGCTCACCATCGAGGGGGTCCGGGTGGTGGTGGACGTGGGCTTTCACAAGCTGAACCGCTTCGAGCCCGGGCTGGGCCTCGACCGGCTGGTGGAGCAGCGGATCAGCGCCCGGAGTGCGGCCCAGCGCACCGGTCGCGCAGGGCGCCTCGGCCCCGGTGTGGCGTACCGGATGTGGACCGAGAAGGAGGATCGCGCGCTCCCGCAAGAAGACCTGCCGGAGATCGCTCGGGTGGACCTCGCCCCGGTGCTCCTGGACGTGCTCAGGTGGTCGGCCTCGGACCCCGCCGCCTTCGGGTGGTTCGAGTCCCCGCCCCCCGCCGCCCTCGCCCGGGGCCTGGGCCTCTTGCGCGCCCTGGGGGCGCTCCCGCGAGAGGGCTTTCAGCTCACCCCGGTGGGCGAGAAGATGGCGCAGCTCCCCTTGCACCCGCGCCTCGCCGCGCTCCTGATGCACGCCCACGCGGCGGGGCGGCTGCGGGAGGGGGCGCGGCTGGCCGCGCTGGCGTCCGAGCGCGACATCCTCGACCGCGCGGCCCGGGCCACCGACGAGGTCGGCAGCTCCGACCTGGAGCTGCGCCTCGAGCGCCTCGACGGCTTCGAGGCCGACGGGGCGGGGCGCCACTCCGGGCAGGCCTTCGGGGTCAACGTGGGCGCGGCCAAGAACGTGCTCGCGGTGGCCCGCCGCCTCGAGCAGCTCGGCCGCCAGGTCCTGGGCAAGGAGCGGGCCTCGGGAGGCCCGGGACCCGAGCACGGAGAGTGGGTCCTTGCGGCGTATCCAGACCGGGTGGCCAAGCGCCGCCGCCCGGGCGAGGACGGCGTGGTCTTCGTCGGCGGCGGGGGCGGTCGCCTCGCCCCCGAGAGCGTGGTGAAGACCGCGCCCTACCTGGTCGCGGTCGAGGTCGACGCGGGCCGCGGTCGCCGGGCGGACGGCGCGCTGGTGCGCCAGGCCTCCGCGGTGGAGCGGCGCTGGCTGGAGGCGACCGGCCTCGTGAAGAAGGTCCACGCGGCGCGCTGGAACGCCGAGAAGTTCCGGGCCGAGGCGGTGGTGGAGGTGCGCTACCTCGACGATCTGGTGCTGGAGGAGCGCCCGGATCCGGAGCCGGATCCCGACGCCCTCGCCGCGGCCCTCGCCAAGGCGGCGGCGGAGGACATCGAGCGCGCGGTGCCCCTCACCGACGCCCTCGGCGACTTCTTCAACCGCTACCGCTTCCTCGCCGCCCAGATGCCGGAGCTGGAGCTTCCGCCCCTCGGGCCCGACGATCGGCAGGCTCTCCTGCCTGATCTCGTGGTGGGCAAGAAGTCCTTCGCGGAGCTGGCCAAGGAGGACGTGGTCTCGTGGTTCTCGAGCCGCCTGACCCGCGTGCAGCAAGCCGCGTTGACGAGCCAGGCCCCGGTCTCGGTGCCCATCCCGAGCGGTCGGCAGGCCAGGTTGCGCTACGAGGTCGAGGGCCCCCCGGTGCTCTCGGTGCGCCTGCAGGAGGTCTTCGGCCTGTACGACTCCCCGCGGGTGGCGGGGGGCCGGGTGCCGGTGAAGATGGAGCTGTTGGCCCCCAACCAGCGCCCAGTGCAGGTGACGCAAGATCTGGCCAGCTTCTGGCGAAACACCTACGCGGAGGTGCGCAAAGAGCTCCGCCGTCGGTACCCGAAGCATCAGTGGCCGGAGGATCCCCGGGACGGGATCGCCACCACCCGGGTCCGCCCGCCCCGGGGATGACCGCGCCGACCTGGGACGTCACCAGAACTTACGTTGCAACCCAGCGGGAGGAATGACAGGGCAAGGGCATGCATCCCTGGCACGATCTGCCCACGCGCCCCGAGCCCCGCTCCGAGGCCATGAACGTGGTCGTGGAGGTCCCGAAGCTGGGCCGCGTGAAGTACGAGCTGGACAAGTCGTCCGGCCTCCTGAGGGTGGACCGCATCCTCTACAGCGCGGTCCACTACCCCGCGAACTACGGCTTCGTGCCCCGCACCTACTGCGACGACGGCGACCCGCTCGACGCGCTGGTGCTCTCGAGCGAGCCGGTGGTGCCGATGGCCATGGTGCGCGCGCGCCCGATCGGCCTGATGCGGATGTTCGACGAGGGCGCCCAGGACGACAAGCTGATCGCCGTCCACGTGGATGACCCCGCGTTCCAGCAGTACACCGACCTGTCCCAGCTCCCGAGCCACGTGGGGCGCGAGATCAAGCGCTTCTTCGAGGACTACAAGGTGCTCGAGAAGAAGAAGGTCGAGGTCGACGATCTCCTCGGCCCCGACGCCGCCCGGGTGGTGCTCGAGGACGCCATCCGCGCCTACGCCAAGGAGGAGACGCGCCTGAAGGGCACCGACGTGGCCCGGGTGCGCCTCGAGGAGCGCATCAAGCGCCACCTCGACAAGCGGGAAGACGCGCGGACGGCCGACGTCGTGGACTAGTGCCCGCGTTCCGAAGTCGGCTCCGGGTTTCGGTGAGGCCGCTTTGTGTCTGGTCGTCGCGCTCCGCAGGGAACAGGGTCGGCCCCTGAGACCGAGGAGCCCGAAAGGGCGGCCGAAGGCCGCGCGGCGAGCAGGCGCGAAGCGGGCCAGCGAAACCCGGAAGGGACTTCGGAACGCGGGCACTAGCCCCAACTACTCTCGCACGCGCAGCAGGTTCACGCCGATCACCGCCCACTTCCTGGGCCTGGTGATGTAGCGCTCCAACATCTGGGCGAGCGGCTCGTCGATGACCCGCCGCGAGACCGGCGAGGCGTGGCGCACGAAGCGCCGCGGGTCGCCGGGGTGCAGCACCACGATGCCCTGGTGGGTCACCGCGTCGGGCGAGGCGGGCCAGTCCGCCCGCACCACGTTGAGCACCGTCCCCTGGGGGATGCTCCGCTCGAGGCGCAAGGCGTCCTGCAAGGTGAGGTAGGGGAGGGGGAACTTCCCCTTCGGCACCACGTCGTCCGGGAGCACGAGGGCGCGCGCGATGTGCCGCTTCGACCAGCGCTCGTCGGTGAGCTCGAGGTCGAGGGTGCGGGTCTTCGCGCCGCCGAGCTCGGCCGTGATGTCCTCCAGCCAGCCCTCGGCCACCAGCCCCGGGATCCACTGGCTGGTCATCAGGTGGCGGCGGTGCTCGAACTCGGGCGGGCCGCGGTAGCGCACCAGATCCAGGAGCGCCGCGGCCTCCTCGAGGTCCGGGGTCTGGGCGAGGGCGAGCGCGGTCTCGACCAGGGTCGTGCAGTCGAAGGCGTCCAGGCGAAAGCGCGGGTCGGGGTCCGGCGCGGTGCCCTCGCCCTCGCCGAGGGCCGACAACAGGTACGGGGCGCCCACGAAGCCGCGGGTCACCGCGTCGACCCGGGCCCCGATCGACGGCGCCTCGGCGTGCCGCGCCGCCAGCTCCGCCTCGACCAGCGGGTCGGGGAGGAGCGCGAAGCCGCTGGTGGCGGGCCGGGGGAGGGGCTGGGGCTCGGTCTGGGCCACCGTCGAGGTCACGATGCCGAGGGCCCGGGCGAACAGGAGCGGGAGCTTCTTCTTCGGCGCGGGCTCGGCGGGGGGCGCGGCCACCGCGGACCCCGCCCCGAGGGCCAGGACCAGGCTCAGCGCCCAGCGCGCGCGGGCCGGGCCGGACCGAAGCGGCATGCGGCGGACGGTAGCATGCCGACCTCAGGTCCCGGGCCTGCTTTCGTGCTGGGAGCTTCAGTCCCTCTCCTGGAGCGGGTGGCAGTACGCGCGGACGCCGTTGACCATCCGGCGGTTGCCGCCGCCCGCGCGCGTGTTGAGGACGATGCCCGTGACGATGTAGCCGGGGGGGCACATGGCGTGCTCCTCCCAGTCGAAGTCCACCCCGTTGTCGGCCCCGGGGCAGTTTGGGCGCTCGTCGTAGGTGTTGGTGTTCACGTCGCAGTCGCCCCCGGAGAGGATGCACTCCGGCGTCTGGGACAGGAGCGCGAAGCCCTTCATCTTCGTGCGGTCGCTGTTGAGGCAGACAGCCATGCCGACCGTCCGCTCGAGGCTGGGAACCAGGCCGACCTTGCCGCTCGCGTAGTTGGGACCCCACATCCCGCACTCGTTCCAGACCTGGCTGCCGCGGTTCGCGCGCGTCTCGATGTGATCGTAGCGGGCGACGAAGTGGCACGGGTCGTCGTAGCGCTCAGAGAAGGTGTAGCCGGCGAGGAAGGCGTCGTCGATCGGGGTGCGGTTGAGGGTGACGGGCGAGCCTCCGCTACGCCCGGACCAGTTCGACAAGGTGGGGTTGCCGCCGATGTCGAGCAGCGCGGACGAGGTCGTCTCGACGACGGCCTCCACCTCGAAGGGGACCTCCGGCTCGGCGTCGAGCTGATCGAACTCGCCACCGCACGAACAGAGGCTGATGACGAGGGCTGGCGCGACGTAGGGCGCATGTTGGATGATTCGGTTCACGTGTTTCTCCTCAGGGCGCCGCCTCCGTGGCGACAGCCGTGCAGGCTGGTATGCAGACGCGCGCCGAGGTCTTTCGCCGGAAGTCGATGTCGTCGATTCGCGAGGGGGCGCGTGAGATTTCGCCTGACCAGTGCATATGGGTGACCGGAAATGACGCGTGCCGGGAACCAAGCAGCAGCGATGGGTGCCCAGCAGACGCAGGAGCCCGACTTCGCCGCCCTCCTCGGGGCTGGGCTGGCGGGTGACGACGAAGCGCTCGCGCGCCTCGTGGATCTGATGGCGCCGGTGGTGCACGTGAGGGTCGCCCGCGCGCTCCGGCGGCGCGGGCGCGAGGCTCGGGGTCGGGACCTCCGCCGGGATCTCGAGGACCTCAACCAGGAGGTCTTCGTCTCGCTCTTCGACCACGGCGGGCGCGCCCTTCGGGCGTGGGACCCGGCGCGTGGCTTGCATTTCTTGAGCTTCGTGGGCCTGCTGTCGGAGCGCGCGGTGGGGATGCAGATGCGGAGCCTGAAGCGAAACCCCTGGACGGAGGACCCGCTGGACGGTGGGTCGCTCGAGCGCGTCACGGGGGTGACGCCGTCCCCGCAGGCCCGGGTCGAGTCGCGCGACCTGCTCCATCGGATCATCGACGAACTGCAGGACTGGTTGACACCCGAGGGTCGAAGCTACTTCCAGCTCCTATACGTCGAAGACAAGTCCGTCGCGGAGGTCGCCGAGACGGCGGGCACGACGCCGCAAGCGTTGTATGCGTGGAAGAATCGGCTCTTGAAGAAGGTACGACAGCTACGGCTCGCCCTCGATGACGGGGGTGAGCATGGCGCATGACGAGGAGGAAGCCCTCTTGCGAGCCGCCGCTGACAAGCTCCGCGCCTCGATGGCGCCCGAAGATCCGCGCCTCGAGGCGTTCTCCCACGGCCTCCTCGGTCCGCAGGACGAGGCCCACCTCGCCGAGGAGGCTGAAGGTGACCCCGAGCTCGCGCGCGACGTCGCCCTGTACTCGCCCCTCTCGAGCGAGGCGCGCGCGCGCCTGTTCGAGGCGGTCAAGGTGAAGCGTCGGCGCCCCCGGTGGCCGGTCTGGATCGGCGCGGTGGCGCTCGCGGCGGGGTTGGTCGGGCTCACGTTCCTGCGCTCGCCCGACCCGCTGCCCCGGTACGCGTTCGAGGTCGAGGTGCGGCAGGCGAGCCTGCGGGGCGATCCGGGTGAGGGCGTCCGCGAGGTCCGCGCGGACACCGAGGTCAGCCTCGTCCTGAAGCCCTCGCGCCGCGTCACCGCCTCGGTGGAGCCGGCACTCTACGTGATCGAGGGGCCCGAGGCGCGCCGGTCGCCCGCGCCGGTCGAGCGGTCCGAGGACGGGGCGTTTCGCTGGCGCGGGCCGGCGGGGGCGCTCGCGGGGGTGCCGGCGGGGCGCGTACGGCTCGTCGCCGTGGTGGCGCGCCCGGGAGCCGGCCCCGCCCCTCGTGACCTGGAGATCGCGCCGGCGGAGGGCGCCGGTTGGCAGTCGGCGGGGGTCGAGCTAACGATCACCCCTGTTGGGGGCTCCTGACCCGCCGCGGCGCTTCGCGCTGCTCCTGCTCGTCGGCCTCACCGCGCTCGCGTGCCGGCGTGCGCGTGAGCCTGCACCCCCGGAGCGCCCCCTCGAGGTCGCCTTCGCCGGCTGCGGGGAGGTGCTCGCGGGTCCGATCTGTGAGCTCGACGCGGGGACCACGCTGACCCTGTGGACGCCCGCGGATCCCGAGGCGGCGCTGACCGTGTCGCTCGACGGGCGGGCGGTGGACGCGGCGTGGTCCCCGGTAGAGGGCGGTCGCCGGGCGCGGATCGAGGTCCCGCGCCCCGAGGGCGTGCTCGAGGTGCGGGCGGGCGGGCTCGGGGGCGCGGCCCGCTTCACCCTCCACCTGCAGTCGTCGACGCGCCCTCCGGAGCTGGTCGAGGTGCTCCGCCTGCGGACCGCGACACCCACCCGGGCCCAGGCGCTGCTGGACGGGTTCGACCCCCGCGGCGACCCTCGCCTCGAGAGCGAGGTGCTCACCCTGCGGGCCAAGCTCGCGTTCGATCGTGGCGACTTCTCGGAGATGGTGGCCCGGCGCCGGGCCGCGGCGCGCCTCGCCGCCGCGGTGGGCTTGCTCGACAAGCCCTTTCGCGACCTCGGGCCGGTCGCGTACGTGAGCATGACGAAGGACCGCGACGCCACCGAAGCGCGCGCTGCCCTGGATGCGATGGCGGCGCTGCCCCGCACGGACTACGGCGCGGCGCTCCTGACCTACTACGAGGCCCTGTGGGCCCTGCTCACCGGCGACCCGCGTGGCGCGGCGCGCCGGTACGCCGACGCCGAGCGCAGCGCCCGTCGCCTCGGCCTCGACTCGATCCTGACCTTCTCGGCCTATCAGCGCGCGGCGTTGCTCACGTCGGCCGGCCTGCACGGCGCAGCGCTCGAGGTGTTCGAAGGGCTCGAGCCCGCGCTCGGCACGTGCGAGCGGGCCGTGTGGCACAACAACCGCGCGTGGGCGGGGATCATGGCGCGCGAGGTCGGCTGGAACATCGACTTCGATCCGAGGGCCGACATGGCCGCCGCGATCGAGCAGCGGCCCTCCGACTGCGGCTCGGTCCTCGTGTTGCCCAACCTGCTGACCACCACGGCCCTCGCCGCCCTCCAGGCCGACGACCTGCCCGGCGCCGAGGCCGCGATCGAGGCGGCCTGGCGCGCCCACGCCGAGCTCCGTCCCGACGTCGTGCCCTGGCTGCACATCGCCGAGGCCGGGGTCGCGCTCGCGCGAGGTCGAGCCAAGGATGCCCTCGCGGCCTACGCGCGCCTCGACGCCTTCAGCGAGCGCAACGGCCTGTTCAGCGGTCGATGGCGCGCCGCGGTGGGGCGCGCGGAGGTCTACGAGGCCAGCGGCGCCCTCGCCATGGCCGAGTCGGCCTACGCGGTGGCCGAGGCCCGGCTCGACGAGGAGGGGAGCTCGGCGTTGTTCGCGTCTCGGCTCGCGCCGCTGCCGTATGCGCGCATCCGCGCCGCGCGGCGCTTCGCGGCCCTCCGCCTCGCCCACGACGCGCGGGGCGCGATCGCCATCCTCGAGCGGCAGGTCGCCCGGCACGTGCGGGGCCTCGCCCGCGCGGCCCGGGTCGGCGCCCTCGCGCCCGCCGAGCGCGAGGCGTGGGACCGCGCAGCCCTGCGCTACGCGGCCCTCAGGGACCGCCTTGACGCCCTCGAGGCCGCCCGGTGGGGCAGGGCTACGAGCCTGGTGGGCGCGGCGGAGGCCGAGCGCCGCGCGGCGGAGGCCGAGGCGCGCGCCGCCTTCGACGACGCACTGCGCGCGCTGGGTCCGGAGGCCGCGGTCCCCGAGAGGCTGCCTCGCGTCGGGCCCGGGCGCCTCCGCCTCGGCTACCACCGCCTCGAGCAAGGCTGGTTCGGCTACGCGCTCTGGGACGAGGGGCTCGAGGTGGCGCGGCTCGAGGTGCCGACCGCGACCGCAACTCCGGTTGCGCTCTCTCGGGCGCTCCTCGACCCCTTCCGCGCTCGGATCGAGGCAAACCGTGAGCTCGTCGTGGCCGCCCGCGACGAGCTCGCCCAGGTCGACTTTCATGCCCTGCCGTTCGGGGCCGGCGCGCTCGTCGACGGGCACGTGGTCACCTACGCGCTCGGCACCCCGGCTCCGTCGACCCCGCCCGCGACGCCGCGCGGCGCGCTCGTGGTGGGGGACCCCGACGGCAGCCTCCCCTGGGCCCGCGACGAAGCCGCGCTCGTGGCGCGTCGGCTCGCGGAGGTCGAGGTCCCGGCGGCGCGCCTCGACGGCCACGCGGTCACGCGCCGCGCCCTCGCCGACGCGGCCCCCGCCTGGCTGTGGCACTGGGCCGGGCACGGCCGCACGGTCGAGCGGGGCCTGGACGACGTCGGGGTCAGCATCCTGCCGCTCACGGACGGGGCGCGCTTCACCGTCTCCGACGTGCTCGCCCTGCCTCGCCCACCCGCGGCGGCGGTCCTCGCGGCGTGCGAGACCGCGCCCCCGAACGCCCAAGACCTCGACATGGCGCGCGCCTTCCTGCTCGCGGGCGCGGGGATGGTCGTCGCGGCGAGCCGGCCGGTGGCCGACGAGGACGCGTTCCACCTCGCCCGGGCGATGTACCCGGTCGACGGCCCTCGGGCCCTGCCTGACGCGCTGCGGGCCGCCCAGCTGCGGTTGCGGGCCGAAGGACGGGACTGGGCGGCCTTCCGCGCCCTGGAGCCCTGAAAAAACGGGCGGGCTCGCGTGAGATCTTCGAGAGACGCGGCATATGGGACCTCACGCATGAAGACTCGACGCCGAAAGGGCCCCCGATCGACCCACCTCTGCGGACTCGCCGCCGTCCTCGCCTTGGTCGCCTGCGCGTCCGAGCCGGAGCCCATGACGTCGGCCATGGCGTCGCGCGCGATGGCCACCGCAGCCCCCATCGACCTCGCGGTCGCGTGCCCCGCCTCGCACCAGATCGGGCGGAACCCGTCGGCGGGCGCCTGCCCGGCCGCCCCGGACGGGCGTTGGAAGCGCAGTCGGGTCTTTCAGCACTCCGGCGCGTCCGAGTTGACCAGCTTCTGCGTGTACGACTGGCAGGACAACACGACCGCGCCGCGGGTCGATCGCCTCCCCCCGGGAGGCTGGCTGAGCCCCGAGTGCCTGAGCGTCACGCCGTACTCGCATCCCTACGCGACGAGGAACGCGGCGCTCCTCGAGGCCGCCTTCATGGCCCAGATCGAGGCCGTAGCGCTGTCCCCGAGCCCCTATCCGGCCTCGAAGGTCGTCGTCGTCGACACCGCGGTGGACGGCGGCTTCCCCAACGGAGACGACGGCCGCTCGGATCACGGGCGCGCGGTCGGCGCCGTGGTTCGCAACCTGGCTTGCCCCAGCTTCGGGGCGGGGGGCGGCGGTTGCCTCGCCGACGTCGCGACCGAGCTGGCTACCCCGATGCGCGACGACGGGGTCCAGTTCCGGCCGGACCCCGCGGCCGGCGGCTTCGTGGGGCGCCCGAGCGACATCGCGGCCGCGATCCACGACGGCCTGCACCGCGCCCTCTCGGGCCCCCCCGGCGCGCCCATCATCATCAACCTCAGCCTGGGGTGGGACCGCCGCTGGGGCGGCAGCCGCGAGCCGGGCGCCCCGCCCCTGTCGGCGAGCCTGGACGCGGTGCACGCCGCGCTCGAGGAGGCGAGCTGCTACGGGGCCCTCGTGATCGCGGCGGCGGGCAACGCCCCGGGCGGGCCCGACGCCGAGGCGGGCGCCGCGTTCCCCGCGAGCTGGGAGCGCGAGCCGGCCCCGGTCACCGCGCGCTGCCTCGCGCTCGGGGCCCCCGCGCCAGCCACCGGGTCCGCGACCTACCGGCCGCTGCTGTACGCGATCAGCGCGGTCGACGGGGCCGACGAGCCCCTCGCCAACGAGCGGCGCGGCGGTCGGGCGCGCCTCGTGGCGCCGGGTGGGCACGTGACAGTGTCGCAGGCGCCCTCGTACCGCTCCGAGACCTACTCCGGCAGCTCGATGTCGGCCGCCGCGACCAGCGCTGCGGCCGCGGCCGTGTGGGCCTATCGACCGTCGCTGAACGCCCACGAGATCATGCGCGTGGTGTTCGACAGCGCGGTCCCGCTCTCGGGGGACTCGGAGGTCTGCCTCGGCGGTCCGCCCTGTGCGGATGGTGTGCGGCGGGTCTCGGTGTGCCGCGCCGTGGCCGCGGCCTGCCTGGCCTCGGGCGCCTGTATCGCGCCGGTCTGCGGCCCCCTGAACCCTGGCCGGAACCTCCGTCCCACCGGGCTCGACACGAGCCAGCCCGTTGCGACGCCCTACACCTTCACCGGCACCGTCGCACACCTCCCACCCGCACCTTGCCAGAGCCTGGTCTTCGGCACGGATCCGACGGTGTTGGTGAACCCGTGCCCGGAGCGTCAGTACCTGTCGCGCTACGCGGTCCCCTACGCGGTCCCTCAGCCCCCCGAGGTCGGGTGCCCGAACTGCATGGTCAAGGCGGGCACCCTCTACATCGGGATCTCCAATGATGTCGACGGCGTGTTCACCGACCCGGTCCTCCGTGTGGTGCGTGACGACGTCGAGAAGACCTACGCCCTGGACGGGGTGGGGGAGCTGAAGGCAGGCGCGACGATCGAGGTCGACGTGGGCTCGATCGAGTGGGACGGCGTGACGAAGGCGTCCATCGACTTCGTGCACGACGGGGAGTGGTCGACGTCGGACCCCCTGACCCTCGAGTAGCGTTTTTTGGCTCCGGACCGAGTTTTTTGGTGAGGGGAGTCCCCGTCGGGTCGTGCACCATGGGCGTATGAGGCGAGACACGGCGAAGTGGGCCCTGGCCCTCGGGATCTCGACGGTGGCGGCGTGGCCGAGCGCTGGCTGGGCGCAGCAGATGCGCTGCCAGAATCGGCTGGTGGGGGTGGGGGACACCGCGCTCCAGCTCAAGGCCTTGTGCGGGGCTCCGGACCACGTCGCGGTGCGCACGGTGGCCAAGGCGGAGGGGGTGTTCAGCCCGCCGGTCGTCGCCGCGCCCCAGGCCACCGGGCCCCTCGCGACGAACCAGGCGGTGGTGGTGGCGCCGAACGCGGTGACCCAGGACGTGGTCTACACGCAAGAGCAGGTGGAGACCTGGACCTACGCGGGGGAGTCGGGCGATCTCACCCGGCTGGTCACGGTGAAGCGGGGGAAGGTGGCCGCGATCCAGACGGTGAGCAAGGTCGTGCCGGCCTCCGACCCGGGCTGCAGCCGCGGCGCGCCGCGGAACGGCGCCACCTCGGGTGAGGTGCAGGTGCGGTGCGGGGCGCCGGCCGACGTGAGCACCTGGACCGAGGAGCGGGTGCGCCGGCGCGCGGACGGCTACGAGGTGCGGCTCCGGGTCGAGATGGCCCGCTGGGTCTACGATCTCGGGCCGGGGCGCCTGCTACGCATCCTGACCTTCGAGAACGGGCGCGTGGTGAAGGTGGAGACCGGCCCGCGATCGCCGGGGTAGCTCCGCGGAGCTTCTTGCCCTAGGCTGCGCCCGTCTTGGCGCCCCTTGCCGCCGTGGCCGGCTTCGGAGCCGGCGCGTACATCGCGTGGGTGGCGCGGCACGCCGTGGTGCGTGAGCGAAACCCGCTCACGAGCCGCTACTTCCTCGTGGCGGCGATGTTCGGGGCCGCCGCCCTCACTCCTGCAACCCTGGTGCTCTACGCGCTCTTCCCCGACTGGAGCCTGATGTACCTCGCGAATCCTGCGCACCTGCCGATGTTGCTGGTGCTGCCGATGCTGCTCCTCGCGGGGCTCGCGGGGCCGCCGCTCGGCTTCCTCGTGGTGCACCGGCTCCTCCCGCTCCACGATCGGCGGCCGCTGAAGGCGGTGTTCGGCGGCGTGGGAACGTTGGCGCTGATCATCGCGCTCACCGGGGCCGGGCGCCTCACCACGGTGGCGTTCTACGACGGCTTCCACGCCGGGCAGCCGGGGCTGTCCCTGTTGCGCTCGGCCCTGTTCCTGCCCCTGATGCTGACGGTGGGGGCGGCGGTGAGCGTGTACGTGTTCACGGTGATGCACACGCGCCGCCACGTAGAGATGGTGCAGGGCCTGTCGACGGGGCTGTGAGCGAGGGCGTATCATCTCGCCCAGAGCCATGCTCGACAGGGAGCGCGCCCTCCGACGGCGCCTCGCGGTGCCGGATGACGCCCAGCGCGTGCTGGTGCTGGGCGAGACCAGCCATTGGGATCCCAACTGGCTGAAGACGTCCGAAGAGTACTATCGAGAGCGCATCGGCCACATCTTCCACGAGGTCCTGACCGAGCTCGAGAAGGACGAGCGCCGGGTCTTCGCGCTCGAGAGCGTGTTCTTCCTCCGCATGCACTGGCAGCGGCGGCCGGCGGATCGGCAAGCCATCCGGCACTTGATGCACGCGGGGCGGCTGCGCCTCACCGGGAGCGGCATCACCACCCCCGACACCGTGCTCCCGCCCACCGAGGCGATCATGCGCGACTTCCTCTTGGGGCAGGAGTGGCTGCGCGCGGAGGGGCTCGAGGTCGAGCCGCGCCTGGTCTACCTGCCCGACGACTTCGGCTACTCACCCGCGCTCCCCGGGCTCTTCGACGCCCTCGGCTACGATCGCATCGTCATCACCCGCATCGACGGGATGTACTTCATCGGCTCCGACCTGCTGCCCCGCTCCGCCTTCCCCACCCCGGGCTCGAGCGCGTGGGCCCTCGAGCGGGAGCACAGGACCGCGGACTTCATGTGGCGCGGGCCGGACGGGGTGCAGGTCCTGACCCACTGGAACGCCTTCACCTACTTCATGGGCGACATGCTGGCGTCGCTCGGGATCATCCGCTGGATGGGCCGGACCTACGGGGTGCACTGGCGCACCGATCGGCACATCGCAAGGCGGATTGACGGCTACGTCGAGCAGCTCGCCCCGATGGCCCTCACCCCCTACCTGTTCTGCCCCATCGGGTGCGACTTCAACGGGCCCATCCCCGATCTGATGCAGCTGGTGGACGCCTACAACCGGCGCCGCTACCCGGACTCCGGGGTGTGGGTGGTCTCGGCCGGGGTCGACGACTACCTCGATCTGGTGGAGGCGAGCGGGGTCGAACTCCCGGTGGTGGGGCTCGACCCGAACCCCTACTGGATGGGCTTCTACGCCACCCGGGCCGAGGCCAAGCAGCGCATGAACCGCACGGTGCGAAAGCTCGTGCTCGCCGAGGCGCTGGAGGTGGAGCAGGCCATCCTGCAGGCGCCGGTGCACGTGGCGCGGGACGAGCGAGTGGCCCAGGCCTGGGACGGCATCGCGTTCGCGAACCACCACGACTTCGTCACCGGCACCTCCCCCGACCGGGTCTGGGAGGCGGAGCAGCGCCCGGTCCTGGAGGACGCCGAGGCCCTGGCCGACGCGGTGCTCGCCGAGCAACCAGACTTGCAGGAGGAGCCTGGGGAGGGGCGGGTAGTGTGGTCGCTGGCCGATCACCGGCTCACCATCGACAACGGTGTGCTCCGCCTGGTGCTGGACGAGGTCCACGGGGGCACCCTGCTCTCGCTCGCCCGCTGGGACGGCGAGAACGTCCTCGCCGGGCCGGGGAACGACCTGGTCTCCTACCGGGACACCGGCGGCCTGTGGCGGCTGGGGCACGAGTTCCGGGGCGGGGTGTTCCGGGAGGAGGAGCGGGTGGCCACCCGGCCGGCGCGCTTCGAGGTGCTGGAGCGGGGCGACGCGCTGACGGTGCGCGTGCAGTCGAGGTTGCACTACGCCAGCTTCGAGCGCTGGATCCACGTGCGAGCCGACGACCCGGTGGTGCGGATGCGGGTGGTGGGCCGGGCCCCCGAGGACTACACCGTGACCTGCCGCTTCCCGCTCGCGTGGAGGCCCGACCACATCGCGATGAACGTGCCGGGGGGCATCGTCTCGCGCCCGCCGGTGCGTCAGCTGGTGCCCACCTTTTGGCCGGCCCGCTCCTTCGCCCACGTGCGCTGTCCCGACACCGACCTGGGCTTCGCGGTGTTCCTCGGCGGGCCGGCCGCGGTGAGCCTGTCGCAGGCCGGGGTGCTGGAGTGGATGGTGGGCCGGCACGCCCGCCGGGAGCGCGCCTTCGGGGTGCTCCCGATCTTCGCCCACCCCATCGGGGGCTCCGAGCTGGAGGTGACCGAGCTCGCCTACGCCATCGACCTCACGCGGGGGGGCGATGCGCTCGCGAACGAGCTCCCGCAGGCGGTCCGGCACGCGCTGGACGACGCGCCGTGGGGGGCGACGCCGCGGGCGATGCCCACGGTGTTCGAGGCGTCCCACCCCGCGGTGACGGTGGCGGCGGTGAAGGCGGCGTCGCGGGGCACCGGGGTGGTGGTGCGCCTGCACCGACACGACAACGAGGTGGGTCGTGTCAAGTTGGCCTGCGCGCACCGACCGATCGTGGCGGCGTGGCGGTGTGATGGGCGGGAGCGGGACCTCGAGGCCCTTGTGGTGGCGGAGGGGCAGATCGAGGTGGCGCTGCGCGGCGCCGTCACCAGCGTCCGGGTCGAGGTCTGAGAGCCGGGTGGCCGTTGCATGTCAGGTTCCACCTGGCGTACCTGGCGGCATGCGGTGGTTCCTGCGCGTCCTGATCGCCCTCGGCCTGCTGATCATCGTCGCGGTCGTCGGCCTGTACATGGGGACGTCCGGATCGCACGTGGTGCTCGACACCGTCGCCACGGATCCAAAGCTGCCCGCGATCGAGGTCGACGGCGTGCGCCTGCACGCGGAGGCCTTCGGCGACCCGTCGCGCCCGGTAGTGATCGTCCTGCACGGCGGCCCCGGCAACGACTACCGCATGCTCGAGTCGCTCCAGGCCCTCGCCGATGACTTCTACGTCGTGTTCTACGACCAGCGCGGCGCAGGCCTGTCTGCACGCGTCCCGGGCGCTCAGCTCACCGTCGACGGGTACGTGGGGGAGCTGGAGGGGGTGCGCAGGCACTTCGCGGGGGACCGCGCCGTGCACCTGGTCGGGCACTCCTGGGGCGCGATGCTCGCCGCGGCGTACCTGACTCGCCACCCTTCGCAGGTGACCTCCGCGGTGTTGGCGGAGCCCGGGTTCCTCGACGACGCCGCGATGCGCGCGTTCATGGCGGCGAGCAACGGCATGCGGCCCGAGCTCTCGTCTGCGCTGATCCGGCAGGTCGTCGTGAGCGCCTTCGAGGCGCTACACGTCGACGGCCCCGACGCCGACGCGCGGATGGACTACTTCACCATGCGCCTCATGAGCGACCCGGACATCGAGGGCAACCCGATGGCCGGCTACTTCTGCCATCGCTCCATGCGCAACGCCTCCTTGAAGATGTGGCGGCTCGGCTCCACCGCGATGTTCTCCGCCCAGGAGAACGTCGACGCCGACGGGCACCTGAAGACCCCGATCCTGGGGGGCCAGCCCTATGCGGGCCCGGTGCTCTTCGTCGCGAGCGAGTGCAACACGCTGATCGGCGAGCCGTTCCAGCGGGTCCAGATGAAGCACTTCCCAACCGCGCGGATCGAAGTGGTGGAGGGCGCAGGCCACACCATGTTCGGGGAGCGCCCGGAGGTCACGACCGCGCTCGTGCGGCGGTTCCTGACCGAGACGTCGACCACGGCGCGGTGAGGCTCGCGCGGATCGTGGGTAGCTTCGCCGGGCCGGGCACGGTAGGAGGGCTGCATGGCGAGCCTGTTCTCCTCACCTACTGCGCAGGACAGATTGACGGCAGCGGTCGTCGAGCTCGAGGGGCAGACCTCGGCCGAGGTCGTGGTGACGGTGCGGAGCGCCTCGGCGCTGCACCGGGAGGGTGACTACCTCGCTGGCTTCCTCACCGCGCTCGTGGTGCTCCTCCTGCTCCTCTACCTGCCGTGGCCCTTCGCGCTCTACACCTTCCCGCTCGAGATGACGGCCGGCTTCGTGGTGGGCGCGGTGGTCTCGATGCGCCTCCCCGCGCTCCGGCGCTACCTGGTGATGCGCGCCGCGAAGACCCGGGCGGTGGAGCAGGCGGCGCGGGCGGCCTTCCACGAGCTGGGGGTCTCCGCCACGACCGGGCGCACCGGGATCCTGGTTTACGTCTCCGTTTTCGAGCGTAGGGTGAAGCTCGTGGGTGACCTCGCGGTGGACCGGCGCGTGCTCGAGCCGGGGTGGAGTGAGGCTGAGCGGGGTATGGAGCGGGCGCTCGTCGCCGGTGACCCCGAGGCCTTCGCGGCCGCGATGCTCGGTCTTGGCCCCGAGCTCGCGGTGCGGCTGCCGCGCGGCGAGGACGACGTGAACGAGCTCCCAGACGAGGTGCAGGCATGAGCCGGGCGTGGTTGTTGGGGCTGCTCTGTGCCGGCGCACTTGCGCTCCTGCTCGGGTCGCACGAGGCCTCTGCGCGCCCGGGTGGCGGGCAGAGCTACTCCGGCGGCTCGCGCTCGAGCGGTGGGAGCTCGTCGTCGGGGAGCCGCTCCTCGGGCGGCGGCGGCTGGTCGAGCAGCGGTGGCAGCAGCGGCGGATCGGGTGGCGGCGGTGGCGACAGCCCGGTCCTCCTCCTCCTCGTCCTCGGCGTCTGCCTGTTCGTGATGGCGAACGGCAAGACCCGGAAGTACTTCCGGGGGCAGGTCCTCGAGCGCGAGCCCGAGGTCTGGTCGACGGTGCGGCCGGTGCCGCCCTCGGCCCGGCGTGACCTCCAGAAGATCCGCGCCACCGACCCGGACTTCTCGGTGATCTCGTTCGAGGACTTCCTCCAGGGGCTCTACTCTCGCGTGCAAGACGCGAGGGGGCGGGGCGACACGAGCGGCATCGCCCCCTACCTCGCGCCCGCGCTCCAGCGCGCCATCGAGCAGCACCGCGGCCCGGTGGCCCGCGTAGAGGCGGTGATCGTCGGTGCGCTCGAGTTCAAGCGCTACGCTGGGCCTACTGCCTACGTCCCGGCGCACCAGGTGTGGGTGAGCTTCGACGCCAACTACACCGAGGTCTTGCGCGACGGCACCACCCGGACCTTCTGGGTGGTGGAGCACTGGCGCCTCCGGCGCGACGCCCAGGCGCGCACCCGCTCGCCCGAGGCGGTGGCCGCGTTCAACTGCCCGAGCTGCGGCGCCGCGGCGGGCTACACGAACGGCGTCTGCGGCTACTGCGGGCAGAAGGTCGACGAGGGGCGCTTCGAGTGGTCGGTGGTCGAGATCCAGACCGTCCGGAAGGAGCCGCGGGGGCCGGGCCTGGGGCACCACGCACCGGAGCAGGGCACGACGCTTCGCACCATCTCCTCGCCCACGCTGAAGGGCGACCTCGAGGCGCTCCGAGCCCGCAACCCGTCCTTCGATCTTGGCGCGGTGGAGCGCCGCCTCCACCTCATCCACCACGAGCTCAACGTGGGGTGGACGGCCCAGGACTGGCGGCGCGCCCGCCCCTTCACGAGCGACCCGCTGTTCCAGTCGCAGGTCTACTGGATGGACGCCTACCGCCGGGCCGGGCTGATCAACGTCACCGAGAACGCGCGCGTCGTGCGGCTCGAGGTCGTCGCGGTGATGCAGGATCGCTGGTACGAGGCGCTCACCTTCCGGGTCTTCGCGACCGGCCTCGACTACACCGTCGCGAGCGCGGACCGGCGCCTGGTCTCGGGCAGCAACCGCCAGGAGCGCCCCTTCAGCGAGTACTGGACCCTCATCCGGAGCGCGGGTGTCGACCGCCCGACCCTGGACCGGCCGAACTGCCCGAACTGCGGCGCGGCGCTCGACGTCAACATGGCCGGCGAGTGCAAGCACTGCGAGTCGCGCATCATCAGCGGCGAGTTCGACTGGGTGCTGTCGCGCATCGAGCAGGACGAGGCCTACGCCGGCTGACCCCCGGCTACGGTCGACCTCGGCCCCGGTTGTCGATCAGGTGGACCTCCTGTCGGCCCGCGGTGCCCCAGAACGCGAACACCACGGTGGTGTCGAGGTGGAAGGGCTTGGCCCGCAGGTCGACCGGGCGGAACTCGCCGTTCTTGATCACCGCGTTGGTGCGCCCGATCGGCTCCGCGGTGTTCGTCACCAGCACCAGCGGGTAGCGCTCGGCCGCGGCGAGGAACCACTGGATGCGCCGGGTGTCGAGGTGTTGCAAGACATCCTTCGCGATGAGGAGGTCGGCGTCGGGGAGCTTCTCGAAGCGGCCGTCGGTGAGCTCGAACCGGACGTGCTCGTTCCCGAAGCGCGCGCGGTTCGCCTCGATCACCGGCGCGACCACGTCGACCCCGGTGTAGTCGACGCCGGACCAGTCGATGAAGCGAGAGAACTGCCAGTCCCCGCAACCCACGTCCACGACGCGTGTGATGCCGTTCCACTGCAGGAAGCCCTGCAGGAAGGCGCGGTAGGCGATGGTCTCGTGCGACGCGGAGCCGGGCCCGGAGCCCGTCCCCCACACCCCGTCGGCGTAGATGTCGGTGAAGACCTTCGAGACCGAGTCCGCCACGCTGGGTAGGTGACCCAACTCGGGCCTGTGCGCAAGCCCGGCGCGAGCTTGACGAGCCTTGGCTCGGCTCGGTACCGAGATCCCAGACCCTCGGACCCGGAGGCATCCTTGACCTATCTACTTCTCCTGCTGCTCGCGACGAATGGGGGCGCCCGCACCATCGAGCCCGTTGGCTGGGACGCGGCCAACCGCACGCTGACCATCATCTCGTCGGTGGAGGCGATGGGTGAGCTGCTTACGGTGACGTGGAAGGGAGGCACCCCGGGGGCGCCCACGCCGCGCCCCTGGGCGACGACCGATGACCAGACCGAGCTCGCGTCGCTGCGGAAGACGCTCACCCCGTTGGCGCCCATCGACAGCACCGCAGTTCAGCTTGCAGGTCGGATCGTCGCGCAACGGATGGAGCAGTACAGCTCCCAGGGGTGGAAGTCGCTCTACCCGGTATACGACGTGGAGGTCCGGGTCGCGTGGAACGCCGCCCGCAAGACGGTGCGCATGAAGGCGTGGCGGACGCCCGAGGTGCACCTCACCGGCGCCTGGGAGGTGCCGGGGACGGGCTGCGCGCTCCTCGCGCTCGCGGTCACCGGCCAGCCCTACGAAGGTGGCTACCCGGAGGCCCAGCCGGTCATCGTGTGCTCGAGCAGGGCAGGGAAGTGATCGGCATGACCGACTCATACACCGGGGGATGCCTCGGCGCGACGCGCGCGGGCGAGCCGGAGGCTCCGTGATCGCTCAGCGGTGGCCGAGGGTGGGGGCGGCGAGGCGGGCCTGGGAGTCCAGGTCGTAGACCCGGCCGCGCCAGTCCAGCTTTCGATCGCGCATCACCTCGAGGAAGATGAACGGCGACACCAGGAGCACCGCGAAGACCACCCACGCGTGGCGCCAGCCCACCGGCGCGCCGCCCGCGGCCTCGTGCAGCGCGTTGATGCTGAGCCCGGTGCCCACCGCGCCCGCGAGGCCGAGGAGCGCGGCGAGCGGTGCGCCGAGGGCGGCGCCGGTCGCGGCGAGGAGGAGCTGGGCGAAGAAGAGCAGGACGCGCCAGATCTGGGGCCACTTGAAGTCGGCCGGGATTCCTCGGCGCGAGAACATGATCCACCGCTCGTAGACCTTCATGAACCCGGGCCAGGTGAGCCCGCGCTCGATGATGGGGAGGTGGGTGTGGATCATCCGGTTCTCGAACCCCGCCTCGCTCAACCTGAGGCCGATGCTCATGTCGTCGACAAGCTCGCCCTCGGTGCCCCGGAGGCCGATGACGTCGAGCGTCTCGCGCCGGAAGGCCATGAACTGGCCCATGATGAAGCGCAGGTTGCCTTGCGAATCGACCTGGGCCCAGGCCTCGGGGGTGTACAGGCCGTTCAGCATCAGCGCGTAGGCGACGTCGGCCGAGGTGGGTTCGCCCTCGCCCGGCCGCACCACCACCGGCGCGAAGGTGGCGCCCACCTTCTCGTCATCGAGGAGCGGCCGCACCAGCTGCTCCAGCAGCCCGGGCGGGGCCCGGGTGTCGCTGTCGGCGAACGCGATGAGGTCGTGCTTGGCTTCGGCGAGGCCGACCTCCATGGCGTGGAGCTTGCCGGTCATCCCGTGGGGCTCGCCCGCGAGGAGGAGCCGCACGTCCTGACCGTGGCGCCAGCCGCGGTGGACCGCGGCCTCGACGAACGGGAAGGCGGGATCGCGCTCGTCATCGAGGACGAACAGCGTCTCCACCTCGCCCGGGTAGCCGTGCGCGAGGGCCGCGCCCAGGTTCGCGGCGAGGTCGGTGTCCACCCCCTTGATCGGACGGATCACGGTGATGGGCGGGAGGTTTGCGCGCGCTTCGGGCCGCGGGGGCAGGTCACCTCGCACCAGCGCGCGCTCGAGTGACAGGTGCGCGCGCAGCGCTTCGGCCAGCCCGAGGGTCCCCAGCACGGTGAGCGTGCTCGAGAGGTCCCACATGGCAATGGTAGAAGCGGGGGAACCACGGGAATATTCCATGAGCGAGAGCGGCCCGGCAGGCCGGGCCGATTCGCAGCGAGGGCTATAGGAGGCCCCGAAGGGGTCTCCGTGATATTCCACCGTGCGGGGCCGCACGCGGCACGCGGCCGAAGTTGGACGGAGCATCGGCCAACTCGGCCCTGGACGACGCGCTGCATCACCGATGAAATAGAGGGGTGGCGCTCGCCTCAGCCCTGCTGGTCCTCGCCCTCGCCGACCCCGGCGTCATCCGCGCCGACGTCAAGGCGGGCGGCGAGACCCTCTTCACGCTCGAGAAGATCCACACCCCGGGGGAGGGCGGGCGAGAGACTTGGAAGAGCATCTACCGCGACCTGAAGGGTGTGGAGGTGCTGACCCTGGAGTCCGAGATCTACGATCACCGCCCCACGAAGGTGGTGGTGAAGCATCCGCAAGTCGACTTGCGGGCGGAGATCACCATCAAGCCGGGCAAGGTGATCTTCGAGGTGCGTGAGAGGTCGGGCGAGGTCGAGCGTACCGAAGAGGACGTGATGGGCGTGGTGATGGTGGGGCCTGGTCTCACCGCATACCTGCAGTCCGATGACGCCTGGCCCCGGCTGCTCCGGGGCGAGCCGGTGCCCTTGAAGATCGCGGCGTGGTCCAGGCGGAGCACCTTTGGCTTCGAGATGGTGCCGGACGAGGCGCTCAGCACCGCTGAGCGCCTGGTGGTGAAGATGCGCTCCACCTCGTTCGTGGTGCGGGCCTTCGTCTCCGACATGACCTACACCTTCGATCGGGCCTCGCGGCGCCTGCTCGAGTATGTCGGGCCCGTCGCGGTGAAGCGCGTGGAGCCCGACGGCGCCCTGAGCGACCTCACGGCGGCGGTGGTGTACCGCTGATCGTGACCCCGGCCGGGGTGGTGTTCCGCCCTGGTGACGGTGGTCGGTGTGGCCGAGGCAATCCCGCTGGCACCATGAATGCAGCCTCGCCTGCCATGGCCGCCCCGCACAACCGGCTCACCCTCCTCTTCGCGCTCGGCGCCGGGTTCGCCGCGTGCAGTACCACAGGGGGCTCGGTCACGATGGAGGTCGAGAAGGTCTACGTGCCGTCCTTCAAGTTCGAGGACACCGCCCCGGTGAACGACGACATGCACGCGATGGCGAAGGCGGTCTACAAGCTCGATCGCCTGATGCGCGACGGGAACAACCTCGATGACACCGAGGGGGCCCAGGCGGTCGCGCTGCTCGCCGAGCTGTCCTCGATCACCGATCGCCTGGTGCCGAACCCGGCCATGACGAACCACCCCGTCCTCAAGGACCGCATCGCGGACTTCGACGCGGACGTGAAGGCGGCGCTCGACACCGCGCGCGGCAAGCCGCCGAGCTACTACATGGCGGGCGCGGTGGCGGGCTCCTGCATCCTCTGCCACGAGCGATAGGCCCGCCCGGTAACTTGCCGGCCTTCCTGCCAGGTGCTACCTCCAGATCCGTGCGCCGTGCTGTCCTCGGGGTGGGCCTGGTGCCCCTGCTGGCCGCGTGTGGGCCGATCCGCTCCACGTCCTTGATCGTGGACGCCCAGGCCGAGCTGGCGGCGGCCCGCGCCGCCAAGGCCGAGAACCTCGCGCCCTTCGAGTACACCGCGGCGGATCAGTATCTGCACAAGGCCCGCGAGGAGCAGTCCTACTCGGACTTCGAGGTCTCGGTGGACTACGCCCAGAAGTCGCTCGACTGCGCCCGCGTGGCGCGGTGGCGTGCGGAGTCGGCCACCCGGGACGCGCTCGGGGCCACCCGGCCGACCCGGGCCACCGAGAAGAAGTGCCTGCCCGGGCCGGATCGCGGCCTGGTGCCGGCGGACGAGGAGCCGGCGGCGGGCGGTGCGAAGGGCCACCCCGCGGTGGTGGTGCCGGTGAAGCGGGGCCCCCAGGAGCCCGCAGATCCCCCCCCGGCCGCGGCGCCGCCCCCCAAGAACGGCCTCGACGAGCCGGTGGATCCGCCGCCTGGGGATCTACCCGAGGGCGATCTCCCTGATGGCGACGGAGGTGAGCAGTGAGGCTGCTCCGACGGGCGGCCCCGTGGGCCCTGGCCCTGACCCTGGGCTGCGCCTCCGGCGTCTCGCTGCGGCGGGAGGGCGAGAGCATCCAGGTGCAGCTCGACAACGCCCGGCAGGCCGGCGCGTACCGCTGCTCGCCCAAGGCCCTGGCCATGGCCGAGTCGCAGCTGGAGTTCCTGCAAGGTGAGTTGACGCAGGGCAACTCGACGCGCGCGGCCGAGCACCGCGACCTCGCCCAGTCGAACCTCGCGAAGGTGCTCGAGGACATGAAGACCTGCCCGCCCCTCGTGGCGGACCGCGACGGCGACGGGGTGGCGGACGACGTGGACAAGTGCCCCGACGTGCCCGGCCCGGTGGCCAACCAGGGCTGCCCGGACCGCGACGGCGATGGGATCCACGACGGCATCGACCAGTGCCCCGACGCCCCCGAGGACAAGGACGGCGTCGAGGACGAGGACGGCTGCCCGGAGAACGAGGACCGCGACGGCGACAGCCTGATCGACACCGAGGACGACTGCCCGACCGTGCCGGGGCCGATCGCCACCCGCGGCTGCCCCGACACCGACGGCGACGGTCTGCTCGACAAGGACGACGACTGCCCGAAGATCCCCGGCCCGAAGGAGAACAAGGGCTGCCCGTACGGCGATCGCGATGGCGACGGCATCGTCGACGACAAGGACCAGTGCCCCGACGCCCCCGAAGACAAGGACGGCTTCGAGGACGAGGACGGCTGCCCCGACCCGGACAACGACGCCGACGGCATCCTCGACGTGGACGACCGCTGTCCGCTCCAGCCCGAGAACATGAACGGGCACCTCGACGCCGACGGCTGCCCCGACGTGAAGCTGGAGCTGGTCGAGGTCCGCCGCGAGACCGGCAAGATCGAGATCAAGCAGAAGGTCTTCTTCGACACCGGCAAGGCGCGCATCCAGCCGCGCAGCTACGAGCTGCTGAACCAGGTGGCCGAGGTCCTGAAGACCTACACCACCATGCGCGTCATGGTGGAGGGCCACACCGACTCGGTGGGCAGCTCCGGGATGAACCTGAAGCTCTCCCAGCGCCGCGCCGACGCGGTGCGCGAGTACGTCATCGGCCAGGGTATCGACCCCGACCGCTTGAGTGCGGTGGGCTTCGGTGAAGAGAAGCCGATCGACTCCAACCAGACCAAGCAGGGCCGCGAGCGGAACCGCCGGGTGGAGTTCACGATCACTGGGGAGTGAAGCCCCAACGGTGGCCCGCCCCGCCCGTCCGTGCTATCCGGACCGGCATGCCTGAAGCGAAGGACCTGCTGGTCTGGCTCGACATGGAGATGACGGGGCTGGACCCCGAGCGGTGCGTCCCCATCGAGGTCGCCATGCTCATCACCAACGCCGACCTCGAGGAGCTGGACTACATGGAGGCGGTCATCTGGCAGCCCGAGTCCGAGCTCGAGAAGATGGAGCCCATCGTCCGCAAGATGCACACCGACAATGGCCTGCTGGCCAAGGTGCGCGCCGCAGATGGCAGCACCCTCGACGCCGAGCGCAAGATGATGGCGCTCCTCGCGCGCTGGACTCGCCCCGGTGAGGGGGTGCTCTGCGGCAACTCCATCCACCAGGACCGGCGCTTCCTCACCCGATACTTCCCGGTGGTGAACGGCTACCTGCACTACCGCATGGTGGACGTGTCGACCCTCAAGGAGGTGGGGCGCCGCTGGTACGGGAGCGAGGTGCTGTTCAACAAGGGGAACAGCGACCACACCGCGCTGTCGGATGTGCGGGAGTCGGTGCGCGAGCTCGCGCACTACCGAAAGTCGATGTTCAAGCCGATCCCGCCCGCCTAGTTCCGGGCGTGACCTACCGCGCGCGCTCGTCGCAGGCGGCGATGGCGCCCTGCCAGCCGCCGGCCTTCCTGAGCGCGGCGACGAAGCAGCTCACGGTGCGCTCACCGTCGGCGCTCTGCTCGCACAGATCGATCGCGTTCTGCCACTGCCACTGGGTGCCGCCGCCCCAGTTGATGCCGCCGTGCATCACCTTCTGGAAGCACTTCGCGGGCTCGTCATCCACCGCATTCCTACAGAGCCGATCCAGGTTCCCTTGGGCCCAGCGTGTGTTGTTCTTGTAGTCCCACGCGATCCGGCCCTGGGCCGCGCCTCGGCAGTCGGCGTGGGTGGCGCGCTCGTCGCAGAGGCGGATCGCGTTCTGCCAGCCCGTGTGAATCTTGCTCTGGAAGCAGCCCACCGTCCATCCCGCGTTGGTGCTGCGCTCGCACAGATCGATCGCGTTCTGCCACTGCCACTGGGTGCTGCTGCCCCAGCTGATGTTCCCGTGCATGATCCGGTTGAAGCACGTCGCGGGCTCCGCGCTGTCGCCCCCACCGCAGAGCCGGTCGAGGTTGCCCTGCGCCCACCGCGTGTTGCCCTTGTAGTCCCACGCCACGCGATCCTGGAGCGCGGCCTCGCACGCCGACAGCTGCGGCGCACGCTCGTCGCACGCGGCGATCGCCTGCTGCCAGCCCTTGCTCGCGTTGCGCTGGAAGCACGCCACGGTGCGGGCGGCGTTGGGGCTCTGCTCGCACAGGTCGATCGCGTTCTGCCACTGCCACTGGGTGCCGCCGCCCCAGTTGATGCCGCCGTGCATCACCTTCTCGAAGCACGCGGCGGGCTCGGCGTTGGTGGCGTTCCTGCACAGGCGGTCCAGGTTGCCCTGGGCCCAGCGCTTGTTGCCCTTGTAGTCCCATGCGACGCGGTCCTGCACCGCGGCCTCACACGCGCTCAGCTGCTGCACCGGCGGGGGTGGCGGCGCGCGCTCGTCGCACTGCGCGATCGCGTTCTGCCAGCCCTGGGCCTTCTTGCCCTCGAAGCAGGCGACGGTCCGGTTGGCGTCGGTGCTCTGCTCGCACAGATCGATCGCGTTCTGCCACTGCCACTGGGTGCCGCCGCCCCAGTTGATGCCGCCGTGCATCACGCGGCGGAAGCACTTCGCGGGCTCGATGCTGCTCGCGTTTCGGCAAAGGCGGTCCAGGTTGCCCTGGGCCCAGCGCTTGGTGCCCTTGTAGTCCCAGGCGATCTTGCCCTGGGTGGCCTCCATGCAGGCGTTGGTCTGGGCCTGAGCCGGCTCGGGCGCGAGCGCGGTCAAGGCGAGGGCGGCCGCGGCGGGCCACAGGAGCAGGCGGGTTCGAGTACGCATCGCCGCGATACTTACCCGGGTCTGGACCCTTCCGAAAGGTGCTGTGCGCGCTCGCACAGCTCAGAATGGGAGGGGCGCCTCGATTCGAAGCCGCACGCCGGCCGCGGTGTCGAGCTCCAGCGTGACCGCGTGCAGCATCAAGCGCGGGCCGGGCGTGCCGTAGAGCCGATCGCCCACCATCGGCGCTCCGAGCCCCAGCGGATGCGCCGAGTGGCAGCGGAGCTGGTGGGTGCGGCCGGTGATCGGCTCGAGGGCCACCCGCGTGGTCTCACCGTCGCGCTGAAGCACCCGCCACCGGGTGACGCCCAGCTTGCCGTGTACCGGATCGTACACCTGACGGGGTCGGTCGAGCGGATCGACACGGAACGCCAGCCGGAGCTCGCCCGCCTCACCCGCCACCGGGCCCGCGAGCACCGCCTCGTAGCGCTTCCTGGTCCGGCGCCCCGCGAACTCGGCCTGGGCCCAGCGGAACGCGTCGGCGGTCTTCGCGCAGAGCAGGACCCCGGACGCGTCCTGGTCCAGCCGGTGCACCGCCTTCAGCGCGCCGTTGCCGGTGGCGATGCGCAACCTGGCCTGCACCGAGTCCTGCTCGGTGCGACCCGGCACCGACAGGAGCCCCGCCGGCTTGTCGACCGCCACGTACTCGTCGTCCTCGTACAGGACCGTGAGGTCGTGCGCGGGGGCGGCCGGCCCCGCGCGCACCGGGGCCTCCACCACCATGCCCCGCAGCATGTAGCCCAGCACCGGGCCGCACTTGCCGGGGCAGGCCGGGTAGAGGGCGCCGTCCACCCGGCCTCCGCCCGCGGGGGGCGGGCCCCACCAGGTCTCGGCCAGCGCCACCGGGGTCAGGCCGCGGCGGAGGGCCTCGGCGAAGAGGCGCGGCCCCGCGCAGTCCCCCGCCCCGCCCGGAGGGAGCCCCTCGAACAGCTCGGCCAGGCGCGCCTCCCCCGCGGCGGAGGGGATGCGCAAGGTGTCCTGCAGGGCGGCGACCCCGGCCCGGGCCACCACCCGCTCCAGGCGCCGGAGCGCCTCGGCGCGCCGCCGAACCGGGGCGAGGGCCGCGTCGGCGGCGGCGGTGGCGTCCCGGTGGGCGCGTCGGGCCTCGACCCAGCGGGCCTCGGCGTAGCGGCTCTCCGCGTCCAGGGCGGCTCGGGTGGCCTCGTCTGCCCTCGCGCGGGCCTCGGCCCGGCTGGCCCGGAGCTGCCGGCGGGCCTCGGCCAGGGCGGCCAGCCCCTGGTCGAGCGCGGCGCAGGCTAGTTTGCGGCGGACCTCGGCCTCGCGCAACTCTGATTGCATCGACCGAGCCCTCAGGCCGGCGTGGGCGGCCTCGATCTCGGCCCGGAGCCGATCGTAGACCACGGGATCATAGAGCGGCGGCGCCCAGCCCGGCCAGGCCGAACGCCCCGCCACCTCGCCCCCGAAGGCCCGCAGGTAGCCCTGCGAGCCGTCCGCCGCCGCGACCACCAGGACCCCGAGCATCGTCCCGCCCCGGGGACCCACCAGCGCCGCCACCGGCGCCCCGTCGGCAAGCTGGCCTGCTTCGCGCAGCCTCCGCCGCAGATCCTCGACCGCCCACCGCGCCGCGGGGTGGCGCGGGGATTCGTCGAAGGGGCTCGGGAGCGGCCCGGGCGGCGTCCACAGCGCCTCGGGGATGGGGAACACGGCCATGGCTCAGAGCCGGGGGTCCACCGGCTCGCTCTCCATCGCCAGCACCCCGAACACACACTCGTGCACCCGGTAGAGCGGCTCCCGCTCCACGAACCGATGGAGCGCCTCGAGCCCGAGCGCGAACTCGCGCAGGGCCAGGCCGCGCTTGGCCTGCAGGCCTCGGCTCCGCAGGCGCTCGAGGTGCTCGGGCAGGGTGTACTCGGGGCCGTAGATGATGCGCAGGTACTCCCGGCCGCGACACTTGAGGGCCGGCTGCACCAGGCCCCGCGGGCCCCGGGTGATCCACGCGAGCGGCTTCACCACCATGCCCTCGCTCCCCGCCGCGGTGCGGGCGCTCCACCACGCCGTCGCCTCAGCCCGCTGGGCCGCGTCACCCAGGTCGACGACGCGGTACGCGGTGGGGTGGAAGAGCTCTGGATCCGCGCGGGTGAGCTCGGCCAGGGTCTCCATGTGCCACACGTGGTCGGCGTCGGTGTGCACCGCGCCCTCGCTCGCCAACAGGTGAAAGGGCGCGAGGCGCAACCCCTGTAGCCCCTCCACCGGCCAGCAGTAGCGGCGGTAGGCCTCCGTGTAGCGGGTCACCGCGTCGCGGCGGGCCTCGAAGCGGGCGAGGAGGGGCGCAGCGTCGGGGGTGCGGGCGGCGGCCCGGGCCAGGGCCTCGGTGGCGCGGGCGAGGCTCGCCCCCGCGCTGGCGCCCACCGGGGCGTACTGTTCGCGCAACAGGGCCTGCGCCTTGGCCGACCACGGCATCAGCTCGGCGTCGAGGCAGAACCACTCGGTGGCGAAGCGCTCGAAGAACCCCGCGCCCTGGAGCGCGTCGCGGACCCGCGTCAACAGGGCTTGCTCGAGCGCCTTGTCCGAGAAGAAGGGGCGCCCGGTGCGGGTGTACATCACTCCGAGGCCGTCGCCCTGGATCCCGAAGCGGCGGTGGGCGGCGTCCTCGTCCCGGCACACCACCAGCACCGCGCGGGAGCCCATGTGCTTCTCCTCGCAGATGACCTGCTCCACCTCGTGAGTCTGGAAGTACCCGAAGGTCTCCTCCGGGTGCTCGAGCTCCTCGCCCTCGGCCCGGGTCTCCGAGGGCGACATGGTGGGGGGCAGGTAGATGAGCCAGCGGGGGTCCACCGCGAAGCGGCTCATCGCCTCGAGCGCCGCCGCCCCGTTCTCTGCCCGCACCATCACGTTGCCGCGCAGCCGGGTGATGATGATGCGCTTGCCCGTCACGTCGGTGATGTCCACGTCGTGATCAGAGCGCAGGTGGGGTTGCGGTGCCGGCTCGAGCGGTCGGACCGGCTCGTAGTACACCCGTGCCGCGGGGACCTCGACCAGCTCCCGCTCCGGATAGCGCAGCGCGGTGAGGCGCCCGCCGAACACGCAGCCGGTGTCGATGCAGATCGTGCGGTTCACCCAGTCCGCGGTGGGCACCGGGGTGTGGCCGTAGACCACGGTGGCGGCACCCCGGTACTCGGCCGCCCAGTCGTGCCGCACCGGGAGCCCGAAGCTGTCGATCTCGCCGTCGGTGTCGCCGTAGAGGCAGAACGAGCGCACCCGGCCCGAGGCGCGGCCCTGGTAGGCCTCCTTGAGGCCGGCGTGGGCCACCACCAGGCGCCCCTCGTCCAGCACCAGGTGGCTCACCAGGCCGTCGATGAAGCGCCGCACCCGATCGAGGAGCTCTTCGGGCTCGCCCTCCAGCTGGGCCAGAGTCTCGGCCAGGCCGTGCCGGGGCTGCACCTGCTTGCCGTTCAGCTTGCGGAGGAGCTTGGCGTCGTGGTTGCCCGGCACCGCGAGCGCCGCGCCGTCCGCGACCATGCGCATCGCGAGGCGCAGGACGGCGGGGGAGGCGGGGCCCCGGTCCACGAGGTCGCCGAGGAACACCGCCTTTCGGCCCTCGGGGTGGTGGGCGCGCGGATCCTCGGGCCCGCCGGCCACGATGTAACCCAGCTTGCCGAGCAGGGCGGTGAGCTCGTCGAAGCACCCGTGCACGTCGCCGATGATGTCGAAGGGCCCGCGCTCCTCGCGCCGATCGTTCCACAACGGCACCCGCTCCACCGTCGCCGCCGCGACCGCCTCCTCGGAGTCGAGGACGGTGATCTGCCGGAAGCCCTCCCGCTTGAGCCCCCTCAGGGCCCGCCGGAGCTGGTGCCGGTGCTGTCGCACCACGTGGGGCCCGAAGGCTCGGTCCGGGCGCTGGGCGTTCCGGGCCTGGCAGACCTCCTCGGGGAGGTTCAGTACGATGGCCACCGGGAGCACGTCGTGCTCCTTCGCCAGGGCCAGGAGCGGCCGCCGGGCCTCGGCCTGCACGTTGGTGGCGTCCACCACCACCAGGCGCCCGGCCGCGAGGCGCTTCTTCGCGATGTAGTGGAGCACGTCGAAGGCGTCCTGGGTGGCGGCCTGGTCGTTCTCGTCGTCCGCCACCAGGCCACGGCAGTAGTCCGACGAGAGCACCTCGGTGGGCAGGAAGTGCTGCCGGGCGAAGGTGGACTTGCCGGAGCCGGAGGGTCCCACCAGCACCACCAGGCACAGCTTGGGGACGCGGATGACGCTCACGCCTCACCTCCTCGGGTGAACACCGCGACCTGGGTGGGCGGGCCGTGCTCGGGGTGGTCGGCCCCGATGCCGCCGAAGCGCACCTCGTAATGGTGGCGCGCCGCAACCTGACTTGCCCAGGCCTGGAACTCGGCCCGGGTCCACTCGAAGCGGTGGTCCCGGTGGCGCAGGCGCCCGGCCGGCATCCCCTCGAACAGCACGTTGTGCTCGACGTTGGGGGTGGTGACCACCACCGCGGGCGGCGCCGCGTGGCCGAAGACCACCCGCTCCAGCGCCTCGAGCCGCGGCGGGTCCAGGTGCTCGATCACCTCGATCAGGCACGCGGCGTCGAAGCCCTTCAGGCGCTCGTCCCGGTAGGTGAGGGCGCCCTGGAAGAGCTGCACCCGGGCGCGCTTGCGCTCCGACATGTCGTCGAGGTGCAGGCGCTCCGCCGCGATCTCGAGGGCGCGCGCGGAGACGTCCATCCCCGCCACCAGCGTGTAGCGGGCCTCCTTGAGGAGGGCGGCCATCAGGCGGCCCTCCCCACACCCGAGGTCGATCACCCGGGTGGCCCCGACCTCGTGCAGGATTTCTTGCACCGCGCCCCGGCGGGCGTCATCCAGCCGGAGGGGGCGCTCGATCGCGGCCTCCTCCTCGGCCCGGGCGTCCTCGGTCTCCTCCGGCTCGGCGTCGTCGTCGGCGAGGAGGCGCTCCATCGCGGCCTGGAAGAGCCGGCGCTTGTGCTTTAGGCCCCGGCGCAGGATCAGCTCGCGCAAGGGGTGTTGCTCGAGCCAGCCCGCGCCGTGGGCCAGCATCTTGTCGACCTCGTCCTGGCCGACCCAGTAGTGCTTCTGGCCGTCGAGCACTGGCAGGAGCACGTAGAGGTGGCTCAGGAGCTCCGAGACCCGCTTGTCCCCGCGCACCGTGAGCTCGAAGTACGGAGACGGCCCCCACTCATCGAAGCGCTCGTCGAGCGCGACACGGGTGGCATCCACCTGGTAGCCGAGGGGCTCGAAGAGGCCCCGGAGGAACCCCTCGCCGCTCCGGCTGGGGACGGCGGAGACGGTGGCCTCGAGGGGCAGGGTGGCCTGCGCGAGCTCGGGACGGGACTTCGAGCTCCCCTTCAGCGCGGTGCGGAACACCTGGGCGATCGCCACGCTGAGGAACGAGGATCCGATGTACGGCCGATCGTTGACGTACTGGGCCAGGGTCCCCGCGTCGGGCCCAGGGCGTCGGCCGCGGACCAGCCCCACCGGGTCGAGGTCGAGGAGGAGGGCGGCGGTGCAGCGCTCGGGGGAGGCCTCCGGGTAGAAGACGTGGGCCCGTCCGTACGCCAGCTCGAAGGTCTGGCAGCGGTCGGGGTGCTTCGAGAGCAGGTGGCCCAGGTCGGTCGCGGGGGCCTGCCGCGAGGTCAGGGTGAGGAGCACGGCCCGGGTGGCGTACCACAGGATCCTACCCGTCGGGCCACCAGAGGGTAAACGCGAGCGTATGCCCGACCGATGGGCTCAGAGGCCACCGGGAGCGCAAAAGGGGGTGTGCGCAGTTTCAGTGCCTTGCACTACCCCGCCATTCTTACGCTGGTCGCGGGGCTTTCTTCCTCCTGCCAGGATGATCCCGGGGTCAGCGTCCTGCACGCGACGGGGGCGTTCACGCCGAACGCCTTGGACTTCGGGGAGGTGCCGGTCGACATGAGCCGCGCCCTGCCGGTGGTGTTCACGAACACCGGCAAGCTCGTCTTCGCGATCGAGGGGGTGACGGTGCCGCAGGGCTACACGCTGCGCGGCGTCAAGGACGGCCTGGTCGGCAGCGAGGTGCAGCCGGGCACGTCGCTCGAGTTCGAGGTGGTGTTCCTGCCCAACCGCGAGGGCGCCTTCGACGGGCAGCTGGTGGTGGAGGGCGCCGAGGGCGACGTGGTGCTCGACCTGCACGGCGTGGGTGTGGTGCGGCAGGTGCCGGTCCTCACCGTCAGCCCGATCTCGGTGGACTTCGGCGCGGTGGCGCTCGGTGAAGAGGCGCGGGCCACGATCCAGATCAGCAACAGCGGCACCGCGCCGGGCGTCATCGCGCGCTCCGCCCTGCGCTCCACCGGCACCGACATCGGCCCCAACGACGTGTTCATCGTCGGAACGCAACTTCCCTTGACGGTGGAGATCGGCGCCTCGGTGACGGTGGACCTCGTGTTCCGGCCCAACCAGGAGGCGGTGGTGTCGGACGTGGTGGTGCTGCACGCCGCGGATCACCAGCCGCTCGAGATCGGCGTGACCGGGCAGGGCATCGTGCCGCTCGGCGACGTGCTCTGCACGCCGTCGCGGGTGGACTTCAGCCGGGTGGAGCGCGGCTCGACCAAGATCGAGACCGTGACCTGCGAGGCGCGGGGCGGCCCGGCCCGGGTCATCGGCGCCACCACCAGCGGCGGGGCCGGCATGTTCGTCCTCCCGAGCCCGCCCAACACCACCGACCTCACGAACGGCCAGACCATGACGATCGAGGTGGAGTTCCGCCCCGACGGCATCCCCTCCACCCAGCAGGGCACCCTCACCGTGCAGTACAACGGCGGCTCGGGGCCGGCCACGGTGGACGTGGTCCTGAACGGCGAGGTCATCCCGCCCCCGGTCACCGAGACCGCGATCAGCGTGACCCTGGAGTGGACCTCCAACGACACCGACGTGGACCTCCACCTGGTGGGGCCGGGCGGCGCGTTCTTCGAGCCGCCGATGGACTGCTTCTTCGACAACGATACCCCGGACTGGGGCCTCATGGGGGACACCACCGACAACCCCTTCCTCGACCGGGATGACGTCGACGGCTACGGGCCCGAGCAGGTCAACCTCTCGGTGGCGGCCTCGGGGCAGTACCAGGTGTACGTCCACTACTGGAGCGACCACAACAACGGGACTACCGACACCTCGGTCCAGATCCACATCAACGGGCAGCTCGTCGCCACCCGGACCCGAAGCAGGCTGTACTGCAGCCAGGTCTGGCTGGTGGGCACCATCCAGTGGAACAACGGGGCCGGCACCTTCACCCCGGTGGACTCGATGTCGATCGCCCACCTCGAGCAGTGCCTCTAGGAATCCACTTGTCCCCGGCTCCGCACCCGACCACCATGGGAGCGTGAGTGACGACAAGCTGGCGCGCATCATCGAGGCGCGCATGAAGCTCAAGGGCCGCTTCGAGGCCCAGACCGCCGCCTCGCCCGCCCTCTCCGACGCGAAGCCCCAGGGCACCGGTCCCACCAACCGCCACGGCATGCCCCAGCTCCCGGTGGGGCAGCACGAGGTCGACAAGTGGCCGGTGCTCGACCTCGGTGTGCATCCGTCGGTGCCCACCGCGGAGTGGAAGCTGGTGGTGGACGGCGCGGTGAAGACGCAGGTCACCTTGCGGTGGGAAGACTTCCTGGCCCTGCCCCAGGTCGAGGACGTCAGCGACTTCCACTGCGTCACCACCTGGAGCAAGATGGACCTCCGCTGGCAGGGGGTGCGCTTCAGCGACCTCATCGCGCTCGCTGAGCCCGACGAGGCGGCGACCCACGTGATGTGCCACGCCTACGACGGCTACGACACCAACGTGCCGCTCGCCGAGGCCCTCAAGGACGACGTGCTCCTCGTCCACACCGTGGACGGCGAGCCCCTCCCGCTCGTCCACGGCGGCCCCTGCCGCATGATCACCCCCCAGCTCTACGCCTGGAAGGGCGCCAAATGGATCAACCGCATCGAGCTCATGGTGGGGGACCGCCCCGGCTTCTGGGAGCAGCGGGGCTACAGCATGAGCGCCCACCCCTGGCGGAACGACCGCTACGGGTGAGCGTGCGTGGGCACAGGGACCCGTGCTAGGGTCCGACGTCTTGGCCACCGAGTCCGCCCCCGAGTACACCCTGAAACAGCAACTGGGGTTGCTGTTCGGCTCTCGCCGCTTCCTGCTCGCCAACCTGATCGAGATCTTGGAGCGCCTGGCCTACTACGGCCTGCGCACCGTGCTTCCGGTCTACATGGTGTTGGCGGTGGAGAAGGGCGGGCCCCAGTTCGACCACGTCCAAAAGGGCTTGGTGTATGGCTGGTGGGCGTTCCTGCAGTCCATGGTCCCGGTGGTGAGCGGTGGGTTCGCGGACCGCTTCGGCTACAAACGCACGGTGGGGTTGTCGATCGCGGTGAAGGCGGCGGGCTACCTGGTGATGGCGTGGTGCGTGGAGCTCGGCGCCACGTTCTCGGGCGGGGCCTCGGCCGGGGTGCCCGGCCACGCCGCGGTGCTCGCGGTGTTCATGACCGGCGCGCTCCTGCTGGCGACGGGCACCGCGATCTTCAAGCCCGGCATCCAGGGGATCATCGCGCTGTCCATGGCCGACGGCACCAAGGTCACCGGCTGGGCGGTGTTCTACCAGCTGGTGAACGTGGGCGGCTTCCTCGGCCCGTTCCTGGCCGGGGTGATGCGCCTGTTGGACTGGAAGTACGTCTTCATCTCGTGCGCAATCACCGTGAGCTTGAACTACCTTGTGCTCCTCACCTTCGCCGAGCCCGAGCGCACCGGCGAGGGCTTCGGCAAGTCGAGCTTCCTCTCCGTCCTCTGGCAGTCCTTCATCGGCATCTGGCAGCCCCGGCTGTTCTGCTTCATCGTGCTCTTCTCGGGCTACTGGCTCATGTTCTTCCAGCTCTTCGACATCCTCCCCAACTTCATCGAGGACTGGGTGGACTCGAGCGGGGCGCTGAACGCGGTGGCGCGGCCGCTCATCGAGCTGTTCGGGGGCACCGTCTCCAAGGACTGGCACGGCCAGCTGCCGCAGGAGTTCATGATCAACCTGAACGCCGGGATCTGCATGACCCTGGCGTTCCTCGCCGGCTACCTCACGAGCCGCATCCGCGCGGTGACCGCGATGGCGATCGGCATCGGCATCTCGTGCATCGCCATCTACGCCCTCGGCTTCTCGATGAACGGCTGGTACACGCTGATGGCGATCGGCGGCTTCTCCTTCGGTGAGATCACCGCCAGCCCCCGCAAGTCCGAGTACCTGGCCAGCCTCGCCCCCAAGGGTCGCGAGGGCCTCTACCTCGGCTACGTGAACGCCACCCAGGCCATCGGCTGGACGCTGGGCTCGGTGCTCGCCGGGCGCCTGTACGAGGCGGGCGGCGACAAGGTGGTGCTCGCCCGCCGCATGCTCGTGGAGCGCTTCTCGCAAGACCCCGCCGCGGTGGAGGCCATGCAGAAGACCGCGGTGATGCCGGAGCTCTCGCGCCTGTTGGAGACCGACGCCGCCGGCACCACGGCGCTGTTGTGGCAGACCTACGCCCCCAACAGCATGTGGGCTGTCTTCGCGCTGATCGGCGTCTCGTCGATGGTGGGCCTGGTGATCTACGGGCGCCTCGTGCAGGTGCTCGACGAGAAGAAGGACTGGGTCTTCGCGGTGCTGGTGCTCTTCTACACCTGGGCGGTGCACGACCAGCACCGCTTCGACCAGTTCCCGCTCTACACCACGGTGTTCGCCTCCGGCATGGCGCTCTACGCCACCTTGCGCCGCTATATGCCAGAGTGGCTGCCCGCCGGCGCCCGCGACTCCTCCTAGCGCAAGCGCGCCTTCAGGGCCGGGAGCACCGGGACGTCCGCCTCGGCCCACTCGAGGCCGTCGATGTCCTCCACCCCGCACCACCGGACCTCGTCGTGCTCGAGGAGCGCGAGCTCACCCGCGACCCACTCCGCCGCGTAGACGCTGAGCACGATCCGGCGCCCCCCCGCCATTGCCTCCCCCACCCCGAGGAGCGCCCCGACCTGGACCTCGATCCCGAGCTCCTCCTGGATCTCCCGTCGCAACGCATCTTGCGGCGCCTCGCCGGGCTCAACCTTGCCACCCGGGAACTCCCAGAGGCCGGCCAGCGCCATGCCGGGGCCCCGGCGAGCGACCAGACACCGGCCGTCCTTCAGGATGGCCGCGCCCACCACGTCCAGGACTGTCATCCCGGCCACCGTACCAGTTCGAGGTCCACCGGGGCGCCCCAGCCACCCCGGACGGATTGACCTTCCCGGCCCGACTTCGCACCCTCCCCCCGTGCTGAAGGTCGGTCAGCCTCGCCCGGTCCTGGGCGCCGCCCCCGTGGCGGCCCGGCCGGTCGCCACCCCGGCCCAACCACAGGCACCGGAGGCGCTCCGGGCCCCTGGGCTCGAGGCCCGGGCGGCCACCGTACACGAGGGGCCGCAGGCGGGCGGCGGGCGCGGGGTGTTCCGGCGCCTGCGGCTCGATCACCTGACCTCGGGCAAGCGCTTCGACCCTCGGTGCACCGAGGCGCTCGTGCGCATCACCGGGCACGCGATCACGCTGGACGGCCTCGCGCGGGCCTACGAGAAGGCGCTGCCCTCGCACGGGGTGCTGGCCGCGGCGCGGGTGCGGGTCACCGGGGCGGTGGAGCGCGACGGCTTCGCGTACACCGTGACCTTCGTCGACAACATGCAGCGGCGCATCGCCACCACCCGGCGCCGCCTTGTGCGGGGCGAGGATGGCGCGCTGGAGCTCTACCAGCACGGCACCTGGCTCGACGAGGACCAGCGGGGCAGGGGCTTCGCGGCCCGCATGCTCAAGCAGGAGCTGGGCTTGTTGAGCGCCCTCTCGGAGCATCCGGACACCCGCATGACCCTGTGGGCGGGCGGGGCGCGGGACCCGCACCGCGGGGTCTTTCAGTCGCTCGGGACCTACGTGTGGGCGAAGGCGGGCTTCGCCCTCGCGGCGGACCCGTCTCCGCTCGCGGCCGGGCCTGACAAGCCGCGTTGCGAAGACGATCCGGGGCGCGAGGCGCTGGGTGACCTGGCCCTGATGCGGCGCCAGCTGCTGCGGTGGGTCGAAGGGCAGGTCGCGGCCGGCGCGGTGACCCCAGAGGCGGCGGCCGCGGCCGAGGCGGCGGTCCTCGAGACCCCCCAGGACTTTGCCGGCCTCGGGCCCGGCGGGCTGGGCCGCGCGTTCCTCCTGAGCGACGCCGCCCCGCGGTGGCCGGGGGTGCTGTACGTGAACCGCGGCGGGCTGGAGCAGGCCGAGGCCTGGGTGCAGGCTGCCCTGACCAAGGGCGGGGAGGCGGAGCTGGCGCTTGGGCGCTCGCTGCAAGAAGACCTGCGGTCGGGCGATGACGACCGCGTCCGCGCCGCGCTGGCCCACGTCGGGCGGGCGGGGGGCGCCGCGTTCGTGGAGCCGCTCCTCGCCCTCGAGGCGGCGCGGCCCGAGCTCGCGGAGGCGGTGAAGGACGCCTTGCTCAAGGTCCGGGGGCGCTGGAGCCCGCCGAAGCCCAAGGTCACCTACACCACCCACGGCGGCCGGGCCCAGGCCTTCACGTTGCCGCCGCAGTTCGCGGAGCTGGCCCGGCACTCCCCTCCGAAGCTGGCGTCGTTGGCGGCCTCGGATCCCGACTTCCGGCTGGCGCAGGCTGCCTTGCAGCAGCTGGCCGACAAGCACCTCGACAAGGCGCCGAAGACGGTGGCCGACGCGGCGGCTCAGCTGTTCGCCCGCTTCACCGGGGACGACGACCGGTGGCTGGCGCGTCAGGCCGCGGTGCAGGTGCTGGCCCGGATCCCGAGCGAGGGTGGTGTCCCTGCGCTGATCGAGGCCTCGAAGGTGGAGGATGACATCAACGTGATGATCGCGATCCACCGAGCGCTCGAGGGCGCCGAGCACCCCGCGGCGGTGGAGCCGAGCGAGGTGCTCGGCCTCCGGATCGAGGCGCTGAAGGCCGAGATCGAGCGGGCGCTGGCCGAGCTGTAGGGGGCACTACACCCCCAACATTCGGCTCCGCTTGTAACGCAGCAGCGCCTCGGTCGAGAGCGGCCCCTCGCGCAGCGGGCGCCAGGTCTCCTCGGCCTTCGACCACTGCTTGGCGAGGAGGGGGTGGCGCAGCTTCTGCTCCGCGACCCACGTGGCCAGCGCTTCGTCCATGCTGTCCCCGTCGCCGGTGAGGGTGAGCTTCTGCGCGGTGTCCAGCACCTCGAGCATCGCGCCGGTCTGGTTGCTCCCCTCGCCCTCACCCCGCTCGGTCAGGACCACGTCGGTGAGGCTGGCGAGGGTGGAGGCGATCCCGAGCTCCTTATAGGGGGTGGAAGCCAGCCTGCGGATCCGGGGGAGGAACCCGTCGGTGGGATCGGTGACCATCAAGGTGGGGGTCAACAGATCCCCGGGGAAGAGCTGCATCAGCGCCTGGGCCAGGGGCCGGGCGAGCTCGGGGGCGAGGGCCTCGAACCACGCCGCGTAGGCGTCCAGGGGTGGGGTGTCCATGGAGGGTGTATGTCGCGGAGGGCAGGGCTTCGGCAAGGGGGCCGTGGTATGGAGCACCCATGGGACCAAAGCGGTTGGGGGTGGTGGCGCTGGCTTGCCTCGGGCTCTGGACGGCGCCGGCGCAGGCGAAGCTGCTCGACGACACCAGCGCCCTCGGGGCCGGGCACCTGAGCCTGGCATTGGGCGCGGAGGCCGGTATCGTCTCCCCCAACCCGATCCGGCTGGAGCTGCACGAGCGAGTGGGCCTCGTGGGCGGCGTCGGCCTCTTCCTCGACCAATACGTGGGCCTGCACAACGAGCCGGGCGCCCGGCTGGGCGGCGGCTTCAAGTGGAGCATCCTGAGCAAGAAGAGCGGCGTGCGGCCCGGGCTGGCCCTGTGGGCGGGCGGCTTCTACCAGACCGCGCGGAGGCGCGCGGGGGCCCAGGGCGCATTCATGGTGGACTACGCGTTCGGCCGGGTGACGCCCTACGCCGCGCTCGACCTGGACCTGTGGTTCGACGACGGGGTCGACGCGCGCACCGGCTTCCTGGGCGGGGTGCGGGTGGCGATCGTTCCGCACATCGCGCTGTTCGTGGAGGGTGAGTTCGGGCTCTCGGGCCGCACCAAGAACCACCTCGCCGCCGCCGGCCTGAGGCTGTCGATCTGACATGTGCGGCCGCTTCACGCTGGCGGTGAAGGTGCACGACCTCGGGCCGGCCTTCGGCATCGTGGGGGCCATCCCCCCGTGCCCCGACCCCGAGCTGGAGCTCCCCCGCTTCAACATCGCCCCCACCCAGCCGGTGCTCATCGTGAAGCAGACGCAGGATGGCCTGCGTTCGGCCTCGTGGGCGCGCTGGGGCCTCATCCCCGGCGGCGCCAAGGACCCGCGGGTCGGCGCGCGCATGATCAACGCGCGGGCGGAGACGGTCTTCGAGCAACCTGCCTTTCGCTCCGCGGTGCGGACCCGGCGCTGCCTGGTGCCCACCGATGGCTTCTTCGAGTGGCGGAAGGTGGGCAAGGAGAAGCAGCCGTTCCACGTCAGGGCCCCGGGGCAGGCGCTCTACGCCATGGCGGGGATCTGGAGCACCTGGAAGGATCCGACCGGGGCGAAGATCGAGACCTGCTCGATCCTCACCACCGAGCCCAACGCCAAGCTGGCGACGCTCCACGATCGGATGCCGGTGATCCTGCCCCCCGAGCAGTACACCCTGTGGCTCGATCCGGCCGAGGAGGACCCCGCGGTGCTCGCCCGGCTCCTGGTGGCGGCGCCGGAGGACGCGCTCGACCTGGTGGCGGTGTCCAAGGCGGTGAACAGCGTCAAGAACCTGGGGCCGGAGTGCCTGGAGCCCGCGGCGGAGGACGATCCCCCGGAGCCGAAGCCTCAGCTGGGCTTCGGGTTCAAGTAGCTCCGGAGTCGCGGAACGCCCGTGGCGAGCAACCCACCCTGCGGGTGAAGAACCGGGAGAAGTGCGCAGGGTCTTCGAACCCCACGACCTCACCCACCTCGCTCACGGAGAGCGAGGAGTGCCTCAAGAGGCGCTTGGCCTCCAGGGTTCGGCGGTCGTTGGCGAGCTGGATGGGTGCGCGCCCGAAGCACTCCTGGGTGACCGCGTGCAGGACGCGCGGCGAGACGCCGAGGCGTCTGGCGTACGCGCTGACTGGCAGCGGCGCCTCGAAGTTCACCTCGATCAGGTCGAGGAAGCGCGCGGCGATGGGCGAGGTCGTCCGGCGCTCCTGCTCGCCGACCAGGGGTCGGGTCGCGAGCGCGATGAGGGTCCGGATCAGGTGCTCCGCGACACCGTCGACCGTGGCCTGCTCTGCGTGCAGGAGCTCGAACAGATGGGGCAGCCGCGTCTTCCACGGCTCGGTCAGGGTGAAGAAGGGGCGGCTGCCGCACGAGAGCGCGCGCCGGGCAGAGAGCGCGACGTCGGGGGCCGTCATCGCCGCGTCCACGTTGAGCAGCCACCCGGCCCCGGTCGCCTCGGGCTCGAAGTGGTGCACCGCGCCGGCCGGGATCCAGCCGAGGCTGCCGGGGGCGCAGGTGTACACCTCGAAGTCGACCATGTGGCGGGCGTCGGTCGCGAAGTACACGACCTGGTCGAACGTGTGACGGTGGCTGACGGTGGAGTGGGGGTGGGTCCGAGTCACGTACTCGGGCAGCCGGTGCAACCGGACTTGCGTACGCGACTCGGACCCGGCACCTCGGAGCGGCCAGGTCACCACCTTGCGAGGTGTCGTCACCGGTCGATGCCTCGTGGCCGGGTCAGGCCACCTGGTAGATGCGGATCTCGGGCGGGGCCGCGAGCAGGGGGCTCAGCTCGCGGACCACGTCCTTCTCGAACAGGCCGGACTTCAGGTAGGCCTGGGCCGAGGGCACGTCCTCGAACCCGTGCAACACCTGTACGTCCTCGTCTCGAACGAGCAGCTGCTTGCTCACCGCCCCCTCGATCCCGGTGAGGAAGGGCTGCTTGTACTTGTTGTAGACCGCGGCGGCCGAGGCTCGATCTCGGGGCTCGATCTTCAAGGCGATCTCCAGAAATGCGCTCATGACTCACTCCTTGTGTCCCTACGGACGAACATGGCCACAAGCTACGGCCGTGGTTCCGGGCGCGACAGGGACGGGACCGCCGACGACTTGTACATTCCTGCGGGACGCGCTCAGCCGCCCTCGTCCTCCGGGGGCGGGAAGCAGGCGGGGTCGACCCGGTACAGGGGCAGCGACGACGGGCAGAGCTCGACGGTGTCGCCGCAGGGCCACCACGGCGGGGTCGCGGTAGTAGCGGTAGCGACGGCCACCACGGAGTCCACGTTCGCGCAGAGGCAGGACGTGGGATCGCAGCGCAAGCGAGCCTCCTCGACCACGAGCACCTGCACCCCGCCGCGCTGTCGGCACTGCGCGTGGGTCTCGACGTAGGGGTTGAGGGCCTCCAACGCCGGGTCGGGCAGGGCGGGCGGGGTGAGGGTGCTCGTGTCGACCGGCCGGCAGTCCCCGATCTCGAGGCCGCAGAGGGTCTGGGCGTCCAGGCTCCGATCCACCCACAGCAGGACCTCGGTCGGCGGGTCGACGCCGTAGTACAGCGAGCCCCGGCACGCGAGGTCCGCGTTCACGATGGTGTGCCGGCCCACGTCGACCTCGATCGCGAGCCCGGACTCGTCGGCCATGAACGTGCTCCCCACCAGGAAGGGCAGGAACGGGGAGTAGACGTCGCCCGTCGCTTGGTAGAAGGCGTCGATCGCCGCGGGTGGGAGCGTCGCGAGCTGTGCCTCGGGGTCCGCGAGCCAGGCCACCCCTTGTCCGTACGGATCGACACCCACCGGCTGGTCGACGCCGAGCAGGGACTCGCCGTCCTGGTAGTCGCCGGAGCCGTCGACGTCGACGTAGGCCACGAACCGGACCCGGGAGGCCTGGACGCCCCAGCCGTCGTCGGTGAGCTGGACGTACAGCGGCTGGCTCTCGACCTCGACCTCGAAGCTCTCGGGGCTCCGCAACTCGAGTTGCACCGGCGTCCCGGTGGCGGTGACGGTCACGTCCGGCCCGATGGCGAGCTCGTCGGGGTCGTCACCCTGGAGCACGGCCACGAGCCGCAGGCGCTCGAGGGTGACAGTGGCGCTGCCCACCACGTTGACGGACACGGTGATGGGCTGAAAGCTCGCTGCCTCCGGGTTGCAGCCGGCTCCGCCGAGGCAGATGACGAGGAGCGCGAGTCGAGGCCTCATAGCCACACCTCCGCTTCGAAGAAGACGATCGGTCGGTCGATGAAGCGCTGCGGCGTGGCGTCCGTGGCGTTCCAGTAGCTGAAGACCGACTTGTTGGAGATGAACGCGGCGAAGCGGTGTGGGAGCCACTTGAAGGGGTAGATCCGGGCGCCGAGGCGATAGAAGGTCTGGGGGGTGCGTCCGGGCAAGTTACCTTGCGGAGTGGTCACGAGGCGCGGATGTTCGGCCGTGGTGTCGGCGGCGAAGCGCAGCCACCACTCGAGCTCGCCGAAGAGCTCCACCTGCGCGAAGCGGTACTGCGCCTCGGCCATCACGGTGTGGGACCACTGATCGAAGAACGGCGACAGCCAGAGGTACTCGAAGCTGTTCGTGAAGTAGTAGTCCTCGCGCGCTGGCACGCTCGGCAGGGTGCTGGGCGTGGTGAGCGCGTCGACCGGTCCGTAGCCGGTCTGGTACCACCTGAGCTGGTAGCCGAGGTGCACCGAGAGGTCCTCGATGTGCCGGGTCAGATCCGCCCGGCCGAGCGCCGCGGTGGAGATGGCCTTGGGGCCCGCGACGCGCGCGCCGAGCTCCCCCGCGAAGGTGAGCCCGGGCCAGGGCGACCACCGCCCGAACAGCGCGCCGTAGGAGCCGTCGGCCAGGGGCTGCAGCGCGCGGTCCTCGTCGGTGGCGAAGCCCGAGAACCACCGCGTGAAGCTGGCCCCGACCTGGCCGTCCAGCGCGGTGAGGCTGAAGTAGAGCAGGTCGTCCGACTGCCAGAACACCCGACCCCCGAACAGCACCTGGAGCTCCCAGCCGCGGAAGGTGAGACCGCCGCGGAAGCCCTCGAGCGGGATCGTCTCGACGAGCAGCCCCTCACCGAGGGTCACCACGTCGAGGTCCGGGGTCACGAAGTCGAAGCGCACCGGGTCGCCGTCGATCGCCCCGAGCTCGAGGGACAGGTGCGCGTCGAGGCCAGGCAGGACGTCGGACATCACGCGGAAGCCACCGGACGCGGTGGTGTTCAGCATGAGGACGTTCAGGTTGACGTCGAGCCCGTCGAAGAGGCGAAAGGCCAGGTACGCGTCGGCCACGAAGAAGCCGTGAAAGGGCGTAGGCGCGTGCCCGTCGAGCGGGAGCTGGGTCCCGATCTGCACGTCGGCGGCGGCGGTGAAGGGCCCGAGCCCGAGCCCGAGGCGCGGCTCCGCGAGCTGCGCAGGGAGGTCGCGGTTGATCAGCTTCTGGGGGAGCAGGGTGCGGTCGTCGCGCCCGTCCGCGTATACGGGCGACGGGGTCGCGAGGGTCAGGCTTGCGAGGAGGGCGAGCATCGTGGCTGAACGGGCTATACGTCCATAGCCGAGGCTCGGGCGGATGGGCAGCCTGCGGAGCGTCCGGGGCCCGGACGGACGTCCGGCCGGACGGAGGTGGGCGACGCAACGAAATTCGAAGTGATTTCAAACCTTAACACCTGGCTTGAAACTCGCTTCGGGGCAGGCATGCCCAACCGGACCACCGCCCTCATCCTCATCACACTGCTCGGGGTTCCGCAGATCGCCCTCGCCGACGACCTCATTCGTCTGAAAGACGGCCGCACATTCAGAGGGCGCCTGGTCAAGGACCAGGATGGGAACACCTACGTCGAGGGCAAGGAGGTCCACCTCGAGGCGGTGGCGGCAGACGACGTGCTCCAGCTGACGCCGGGCGACAAGCCCGAGCGGAGCTCGGTGCCGGTGGTGCTCGCCTCGACGGTGGGCTGGTTCGCGCCCGGCATCGGTGGCCTCGCCTCCGAGGACACCGCAGGTGGGGTTGCAAACCTGTTCATGGGTCTCGGTGGTCTCGGCATGGCGGTGGCTTCCAGCGCTGCCATCGCCGATGGAAACGACGACACCGAGTACCTCATGGCGCTGGTGACCGGCGCGGTGATGGGGGCAACGGCGACGATCCTCGACATCGTGCGCACCGGCAAGGGGCCTGGCGAGGCGGAGCGGCCGCTCTTCGAGCCGGGCACCTTCAGGCTCTCGTTGGACGCTATCGTGGAGAACGCGCGCTGGCACACTTGGGGTTCCGACTCGGTGATCGAGAACGAGTGGGCACCGGGCCCGCAGCTCACGTTGGGCTTTACCGTGGTGCCTGGCTTGGAGCTGCAGGCGGTGGGTGGGGCTCGCTTCAGCTTCGAGCTTCGAGACACGGACTCCCACGGCTACTTTGGGGGCGCGGGCGCTAGCTACCATTTCCGCGGCCCCGATGCCCGCCTCCGGCCTTTCGCGGGGCTGCAAGTCATCGTCCTGGAGCCCGGCGGTTCCGATTCCTTGACCGGGGTGCTCAGCGCACAGGGAGGCCTGAGCATCCGCTGGGCCTACGGGGTGGACTTCCACGCGGGCGCATACGTTCGTGTGGATCCCTTCCACCAGGACCTCACCAGCGTGGGCGGGTTCCTGGGCTTCGGACAGTCCTTCTGATGCGCCGCCGTCTGGCCTCGGGTGTCACGGTAGCCAAGCGATGCGCGCCGAGCACGTGGCCAGCCACTCGCCGCCGACACCAGACCCCGCGTGTACCTTGATGCCGTGCGCAGCGTCGAAGCTCGGCCAGTCGAGCTGGACCGGGCCGCCGTCGGCGTCCACCACGAACACCTGGTCGATGCAGCCGGTGCTGCCGGTGATTCGGGCGCCGAGGAAGGGCTCATCGGGGAAGACGGGCGACGAGGAGGTGCCGCTCATGTAGAGGACGCCGGCCAACCACTTCGAGTCCGGCGACCAGGTGGGGCTCCCGTGGTAGTAGTCGAGCGCGTCGTCTTCGGCCGAGCGGGTGAGCTGTCGGAGGCCGGTGCCGTCCAGGTTGACCACCCAGAGGTCACCGTCCTCCGTGTCGAGGTCGAGCCACGACAGGGCGATGCGTTGGCCGTTGGGGCTGACCGCCAGGTCGACGTTCATCACGCCCGACGGCGTCCGACCGGGCAGGGCCAGCGTGGCGATGATGTCCGTGTCGGGGGCCCGCGGCCGAGTGACGTACAACGTCTTGCCCGCCAGGTAGACGTAGCGACCGTCGGGCAGCCAGGCTGCGGGGACTCCGAGCACGATGTAGTCGTCCAGATAGGAGGTGTTCTCCACCAGGGCACCGTCGATGTCATAGATGGTGAGCGTGTTGCCCTCGAAGGCGAGGATGTACTGCCCGTCGGCGGAGAGCTGCGGCATCCCGACCGAGTCAGGCAGCGTGATCGGATCGCCCTGCACGGCCATGGTGGTGCTGTCGTGGAGCGTGAGCTCACCGTTGTCCTGCAGGCGGAGCGCAGTGCTGGCGCGCGCGCCCGTGCTCCAGCGCTCTCCATCGGCGCCGGACGCCGACACTGGCAGCACGGTGCGCTGGGCCGTGGTCAGATCGAACACCGCATGCAGGGCGGCGGTGCCGCTGATCTGGCCCTTGTTGACGAGCATGCGCCCCGGCAGCGTGGTGTTGCCGTAGGTCACCGTCGGGCTGTTGTTGTTGTTGTTGTTGTTGTTGTTGTTGTTGTTGTTGTTGTTGTTGCTGCTGGGCTCGCGATTGCGTGAGCGCTCCGTGCCGCAGCCTGCGAGCGGCGACGCGATCAGACAGAGGCCAAGCGCTGCGGGGAGCAGTTGCGAGTGCATGCGGCGGAGCATATCCGGCGGCGCCGACGATCGAGAAAGTGACCGACGACACGCGGCGGCTGTGATCTGCGTGGCATACTACCCGGACTGTGACGCCGCTCTCCGTCCTCGGCCTCGCGCTTGTGGCTGCCGCCGAAGGCCCCACCATCTCCGCGGATCGGCCCGGCTTCTCGTACTCCGCCGCGGTGGTGCCCGCCGGCCACTGGCAGCTCGAGCTCGGGATGCAGGCGCAGCTCGCCGACCCCACAGTGTTCACCGCGCCGGTGCTCTCGGCCCGCCTCGGGCTCACCGAGTCGATCGAGCTGCAACTCGGCTTGCCGAGCCTGACCATCGGCCCGGACGGCCCGGACGGCCTCTCGAACCTCGCGTTGGGGCTGAAGGTCGGCGACGCCCCGGCCGACTGGCTCGCCTTCAGCGTGGTGGGGCTCCTCAGCGCGCCGATCGGCGATGCCGAGGTGGCGGAAGAGGCGTGGCAGGGGATGCTGGCAGGCAACCTCGAGCTCTACTTCCTCGGGCACGGCTGGGTCAGCCTCAACACCCAGCTCGACACCTTCACCGACAGCGCAGGTGACCGCGCCCTCGCGGTGACTCCCAGCGCCGCCCTCGGGTGGCTCTTCGCCGACGTATTGAACCCCTTCGCCCAGGCCTACGTGCGCTTCGCGGACGGTCAGGTCACCCCCGTGGTCGGGGGCGGGGTGGCGTGGCTCGTCACCCGCCGCGTGCAGCTCGACGCGAGCGCGGACTACGACCTCGACGCCGAAGCGGTGACGGTGGCGGGCGGCGTCGCGGTGCTCTGGTAGCCGCCGGGGCTCAGGGCACGAGGGACTGCTCCACCGACCAGGCGCGCCAGTCCTCAGGCGCCTCGTGCGCGTCGAGGTAGCGCTCGAGGTGGGGCCGGTCGTCGAAGGCGGACATCAGCCACAGCCGGAACGCGTCGACGTAGCCCATGTCGTCCTCGAAGCTGTCGCGGAAGTCGGTGAGGGCCGTGAGCTTCCCCCTGTTTCGTGGACACCCAAGATGAGGGGATAAGACCCCTGAGGGCGAACATGGGACGACGAAAGCGACGGACCTTCACGGACGAGTTCAAGGCTGAGGCGGTGGCGCAGGTGCTGGATCGGGGGCTCTCGGTCCCGCAGGTGGCGACGGACCTCGACCTGACCGAGACAGCGCTGCGCTCCTGGGTGAAGCGGGCAGAGGCGTCGAGGACTCGCGTGGCGACCGGTGGCCTGACCGACGCCGAGCGCGATGAACTGCTGCGGCTCCGCAAGGAGGTGAAGCGGTTGCGGGAGGACCGCGAGATCCTAAAAAAAGCGGCCACGTTCTTCGCGAAGGAGAAGCCGTGAAGTTCGCCTTCATCGTGGAGCATGCGGTCCTGTACGGCGTCGCGCGTCTTTGCCTGCTTCTGGGCGTGTCGCGGAGCGGGTTCTATGCGTGGGTGGAGCGTGAACCATCGGCACGGGCGCGAGAGGACGGCCGCCTCCTGGTGCTCATCCGGAGCATCTTCAACCGCTCGAGGGGCACGTACGGCGCCCCGCGGGTGCACGCGGAACTGGTGGAGATGGGCGAAGCGGTCAGCCAGAAACGGGTCGCGCGCCTCATGGCCGAGGATGGCCTGGAGGGGCGCTCTCCGCGACGGCGCGGGCGTTCGACGACGAAGGCGCGACCAGGCGTCGAGGGGGAGAACGTTCTCGACCGGCAGTTCGAGGTGGACGCTCCGAACCGCGTCTGGGTTGCGGACACGACCTACCTCACAACCGAGGATGGCCCAGCCTTCCTCGTGGCCATCCTGGACCTCTTCAGCCGCCGCGTGGTGGGCTGGACGGTCGGCGCGAAGCTCGACACCGAGCTGGCGAGAGAAGCGCTCAGACGGGCCCTGGCGCTTCGCCAGCCCTCGGCCGGCCTGCTGTTCCACTCGGACCGCGGCGGGGAGTTCACGAGCACCGCGTTCACCGCCGACCTCGAGCGCGCGAACGCTCGACGGAGCCTGAGCCGACCCGGGGAGTGCCACGACAACGCACCGGCCGAGAGCTTCTTCGGCACGCTCAAGGACGAGCTCGACATCAATCACGGCCGCATCTTCGCCTCGCCTGAAGACGCCAGGTCGGTCATCGGCGAGTACATCGAGCGGTTCTACAATCGCCAGAGGAGGCATTCCAACAACCAGTACCTCAGCCCGGTTGACTTCGAGGCTGAGGCAAGGCAGCTTGCCCAAGCGGCATAACAACGTGTCCACGGAATCGGGGCAACCTCACCGCGCCGAGCCGCCAGGGCGGGGTGACCTCGCCCGCGCACAGGGCCCGCGCCAGGGTGTACAGGCCGAGCTGCAGGTCGATCTTGTCGAGCGCCCCGCTGCGCAACGGTCTCCGGCATCCCCACCACCCGAAGGGGAGCCGCGGCGGGGACCAGTCGAGGCGCGTGCGTTCCTCGGCCAGCGCGCGGGACCAGAACGCGAAGCTGCGTGTCCAGTACCGCGCGGCTTGCTCGGGGAACCTCGTCCACCTCCACGGCCCCTCTGGCTCGGGGTTCTGGGTGCGCCATGTCCGATAGGCGACGTCCGAGGCAACCAGGCCTGCATCCAGCAGGTAGCGCCACTCGGCCTCGGGGATCGCGAGCGGGCCGAGGTCGTCGTCGCCACCGTCGTCGTCGAGCCCGTCTTCCCAGCCTGGGTCGAGCGCCTCCATGACGGAGTCTGCCCACGAGTAGGGCGCGGGTGGGTGGCGCTTCAGCAGGGCGACCTTCGCGGCGCGGTCGTCCCCGAAGGCTCGGATGAAGCTCCACCACAGGCCGAGCCAGGTCTCGCCGAGGCCCATGCGCCAGCCGATGGTGCCGCGCTCGTAGTCCGGGAACTTCGCCCACGGGGGCGTGATGTCCCCCTGGGGGTCGAGGTGCTCGACGAGCAGCTCCCGGACCGCGTTCAAGGACTCCACCTGCCCAGGATGCCACCTCTCGGGCCTCGCGCAACCGGCGTCTCAAGCACCGCGCATCAGCGTCGCCACCATCGCCCACGTCCGTTCCGGGCTCAGCGCGCGCGCGTCCTCGCCAGGGGCCGCGCCCTGCTCGGCCAACCCGGCCGGGAGCCCGCCGGTGGCGCCCCTCAGGAGCCCGGCGATGATCCAGACCCACATCGTCGGGGGGACGTCGGAGGGCATCGCCCCCGTCGCCTGCGCCTGCTGCACGCACTCGAGGATGAACCCGGCGGAGCGCCCGACATGCAAGCTGGCCTGCCACGCCCCGTCCGGGCCGGCCGCGTCGGCGAGGCGGGTGTTGTAGGCGAGGGCCATCAGCTCGGGGCGGGCCCGGATCTTGGCCAGGCGCCGCACGAAGAACACGCCGAGGCGCTCCAGCGGGTCATCGACGCCCTCGGGGAGGTCCTCGTCCAACAGCTGGCCGAAGCGCGCCACCGCCGCGTCGATGAGCGCCTCCTTGCTGGGGAAGTGCTTGAGCACGCTGGCGTCGGCGATGCCGACCGCCTTGCCCACGGCGGCCAGGGTGAGGCCGCCCTGGTGGGCCAGCATCTGCAAGGCAACCTCCACCAGCTGCTGCCGGCGCTCGGGGCCGGGGAGCCGCCGCCTCAGTCCCGGAACAGGTCGTGGCACTGGATGCAGCCCCGGATCATCTCGTCGTTCAGCTTCTGGAGCTCCAGCATGCTCGCGGTCTTGGCGCTCTTGAACATGCTCACCGCGCTGCCGTGCACTCGCTTGTCCATCTCCTGGATGGTCTCGGCCAGCTTGTCGTGCGGCTTCTTCACGTAGGGCTCGATGCCGCCCTTCGGCCGCGGGTGATGCGCGATGGCCTTGGCCCCCTCCGCCACCATGAGCCGGTTGTTGGTGAGCAGGCCCACCTGGATCTGCTGCTCGGCCAGGGCCAGGGCCTGCATGACCTCCTTCAGGGTGTAGGGGGACTCGGGGCCCCCGTGGGCGTGGGCGTGGGGATCGGCCTTCTTGGGGGGCTCTTCGGCCAGGGCGGGGAGGGTGATGAACAGGGTAAGCCCGAGAATCGGGGCTAAGACCAGGCGCATAAGCTAGTCTATACTAGCTTAGGTCGAACGAATCCAGCTCCCTCCAGCTCAAAGGCAAGGCCCAGGGTACGCATAGGGTCGCGTGGGGACGTCGTTGTAGGTCACCCCGTCGCAGCCGCAGTAGGTGAGGCAATCGGGGCAGTCATGCTCCACGAGGAACCTGAGGCCGGCCTCGTCGGTCTGGCAAACAGCGTAGGGGCAGCAGCTGCCCTCGGGCGCCTCGCAGCCGGGCTCGAACAGACAGAGGCCACCGCCGCTCGGATCGCACTGGCTATTCTGGGTGCAGCGCGGGAAGGCTGGGTTGTGGGCGACCTCGCGCTCCAGCGTCGAGAGGAGCAGACCACCGCCCAGCTCCTGCTGTGACCCATCAGCGAAGCAATACAGGATCCCAGTGCCGATGCCGCACACCGAGCCGTAGGGGCAGCGCACCTCGACCGAGATCAGGTCGCCGTCGGGCGTGAGACTCGAGGCCGAGGCAGGGCAGAACTCAAGCGGGAGAGGACCCGCGTCCTGCGTCAACGGACCCGTCTCGTCGGCGCAGCCCACCGCGAGCGCCGCGATGAGCAAGCTCGCCTGCGTATTTGCTCTCATTGAGGCACCACCTGCACGTCGTCGATCAGGTACTCGGGCTGGCCCTCCAGGTGGCCGAACTGGAGGAGGTTGTCGCTGACAGGGACCTCAGACGTGGTGATGCACTTCCGATCCCAGTCCACGTCGAAGCCGAACTCTTCGTCGAGAAACAGGGTACCAGGCTCTACGCCGCCGTCTTCGGGCGGAGCCTCGGCTCCGTCACCCAGCTGAATGCGACCCATGCCGGGCGTCGGCGTGGCCTCCGACGCCTTGGCGTAGAAGCAGATGTCGTAGTACCGGCCCGGCTTGATGGCCAACTGACGGTTCCGGAGCGCCCAGTCCACCTCCTTGTCGGTGGCGTCGTTCACGAGGCCGGCCCAACTCGATTCGCGCCCGGAGCTGGGGCGCCCGTACGGTAGGATCCACGCACGCGCTCCCGTGGTGTTGTTGCGCCAGTTCATCCGTTCGTCGAAGGTGTCGAAGCTGTTGGTCGTGCCGTTCTGTACCAGCGTCAGTGCGGCAATGGAGCCCTGGAAGCGGCTGTCGGTCGACACGATCTGGACGCGGTGCGTGCCGCTGGCGAGGGCCTGGATCTCGCCCGTCTGCATCGTCCAGCCACCGGTGGTGGGGGTTGGGATCTCAGCGAAGCGGCTCGCTCCGGTGATCGTGTTCTGAATGACCAGCTTCAGGCCGCTCGGGCTGGGGCTCTGGTGGGCAAGGACCATGATGGAGTACCGATAGGTGGCTTGGGGGACCAACGCGACCTTTGGGAGCTCCATGAGGATGGTGTTGGCGGCGCCGGTGAAGTCGACCTCGGCTACGATCCGCTCGTCCTCGAAGCGGATGTCAGCGGTTGAGGGGAGGCGCCAGAGTCGGTTGCGCCGTGGGCTCTCGAAGCCCAGCCAGAAGGTGGGGCGAGCGGTGATTCCGCGAACCTCGTCCAAGCGCGTCTGAACGTCGAAGTAGCCGTCCTGGTCTTTGTCGTAGAGCCCCTGGTAGTCGCTGAGGCTCCAACCGAGAGCGGGGTCGAGCAGCCCAAGACTCAGGAGCTTCGCTTGGTTCACACCGTTGGCGGCGGTCGCCGCGGCGCCCACCCGGAGCACCTCACCGATCTGAGCCGCCTTTGCGCCTCCGCAGCCCGTCGTGTCTTGACCGCATGCGCCCGTGGTGTGGCCTGAGCTGACGATCCGGTGGTGGCTCCCTGCGGTTCGTCGCCAGATGCTGCTCCCGCTGACCTGCTTCGCCACGACCATGCTGGTCTTCACCCCGCCTGCCCCGTAGACGTCACCGGGGCTGCCGGTGGGGAACAGCTCGGTCACCACGCCCGGGCTGTAGATGAGCATGGTAGGTCCCATGCAATCGCCGCCGGTCAGAACAGGGCAGTCGGGGTTGGTCCAGCTGGCCCACACCTCTTCGCCAATCGAGAGGGGTGCCGGGTCGAGGTCTGCCATGCCCAGAACCTCACCGGGAGGCTCCATGCGTCCGTCGCGAGTCACGTCCTCACAGTAGAGCAGGTTCGTGTCGCCCAGGCCGATGTTCTGGACCAGGGTCTGACAAGACGAGTTGATGCTGACGTCGCTCGAGATCTCCGCTCCCTCGGGGTAGAGCAAAGCCTGGAAGAACCCATTGCCGGCCCCGGCGAAGCCCACGTGGCCACAGTGGCCGGCGCTGAGCAGCAGGTTCGGGCCGATGAACGTACCGCTGCAGGACTTCTGGGATGTTGCGTAGACGGTGGCGTAGCTCCAGAACACCTCGTCCGGCCCACCACCGCTCATCCCGAGGCTCACGTAGCCCCGCCCAGTGGCGTCCTGGTTGCTCCATCTGCCGATGTACTGGGTGTTCGGGATGGTCTGGCTCTTCAGGGCGGCGACGGTCTCAGCCACCTCGAGAGCGTCCCCCCCCCCCCGCAGTGAAGAGCAAGGGCTCCGCAAGTCAACATGATGCCGCAGTGTGTCCGGGTCCTCATCGTCCAGCAAGTCATCCATCCGTCATCGCGGCTCGTCAATGGCTCCCAAACGGGTGAGCGCAGCGCGTACGTGCGGAGGAACTCGCACCGAGTCGGCGCGTTCGTGGCGAGAGGAAAGTGCAGGAAGGATTGCGAACTTGCTCGGTCAGTACACGAAGCCCAGCCGAGGGGCGCGGTCCTTGATCCAGTCGGTGGGGCGGGTGCGCTCGCCCTTCGGGACCACCAGCGAGCCCACGTAGTCGCCGCTCTCGTAGACCTTCTGGATGGCCTGGTTCACGTCGGCCAGGTTCTGCTCGTCCACGATGCCGTTGCTGGTGGCCTTGTAGAACTGCACGGTGACGCGGATGGGGAAGCGGGGGTCGCGCTCGATGCGCATCCCGGCCAGCTCGCGGAAGGGGCCCTGGTCGTCGCCGTGGCCTAGCACCGCCTGCTCCACGTCCGAGCCGCGGCGGCGGGACGCCTTCGCCATCGGGGCGGCCTCGGCCGCAGCGCCGGCGGCGGAGGGGGCCATCTCGTAGTCCTCGGCGCCGAAGTACTCGCGGCGGGGGCGGTTCACCTTGAGGGGGACCTGCACGATCATCATCATGTCCGCGCCCTCCTCGAGGGCCCCCGCGTCGCCGGCGGTGGCCTGGCCGGCCTCGATCCGCGCCTTGACGGACGACTTGCGCTCCGCGGTGAAGACCGTCTTCTGGCCCGCGTTGTTGAAGAACAGCTGCTGGCCCCAGCCCTGGTAGCTCTGGTCGCCGCCCGCGTTGTCGATGATGGTGGCGGACGTCCCCTCGCGGGTCACGAGCAGGGTGAGCACCGCAGGATGACCTGCAGAGGACTGGTAGTTGAAGAGCACCGGGTTGAACTCCACCTTGCCGCCGTTGGTGCCGGGGGGGATGGGGAGGAACACGTGCTGGGCGCTCACGAGGACGTGGGTGTCCCGGGGAGCGATGAAGTTGTCGGAGCCGTTCAGGCTCGACGGGTCGGAGAGGTACTCCTTCAGGTTGGAGAGGACCTCGCGCATCGGCCGCGCCACCTTGTGGCCGCCCTGGGTCTGGTTGCCCACCCGGACCCAGAGGTCGTCGAGGGGGACGTCGGCGGTCTTGTCGCTGAAGTTCGGGTGCCTGATGACCGGCAACAGGTGGGTGCGCACCTGGCCCTGGCCGTCCTTCTCGCGGACCTGGAGGGTGAGGTCGGAGATGTTCGGGCCCACCGAGGAGCCGCCGTTTCGGGCGGTGTCCTCCCATGTGAGGTTCACCACGTTCAGGCCCAGCTGGCCGGCGCGGGCCTGGAGCTCCTGGTCGTAGGGCATGCGGGTGACCCGCTCGATGACCTCCTGGAAGGTGATGCTGCGGATGCCCCAGCCGGGCTGGGCGTAGGCGGGGGCGGCGATGAACGCCGCAGCCAGCGCGGCGGCGAGGTGGGCGGTGAGGGCAGTTCGTCGGCTCATGCCCCCTCCAACGGGCCACCCTTCGGCCCGATCTAGCAGGCCATCGGAAAAGTCCCCCACGCGCTGCGCGGGCTCGTTTTCCGTGGAACGTCCCGAACGGCTTCGCCTCTCATCGGTCGCGTATGGCCAGATATGCTCCCTCTTCGTCGGAACGTTCCACGAAAAGTCGCTCCGCGGATCGCATGGGCTACTTCTCCGATGGCCTGCTAGAAAATGTTGTAGGGCCCGCTCCGCTCCGGGACCTTCGGCATCCGGCGCCGCTGCTCCTCGAGGTGCGCTCGCTCACGCTGCTCGAACGCGAGGCGCTTGGTCTCGCCCCCGCGCTCCAGGAACGTGAGGGCCTGGGTGAGCTCCCCCTCGTCGAACCAGACCCCGTGGCGCGGGCACTCGTCCACCACGATCCCCGAGACCCGCTCGAACGCGCGCCGGGCCATCGGGCCCCCGCACCGCGGGCAGGTCAGGTAGGTCATCGCGCGGCCATCGACGTGCAAGGTGGCCTGCGCGGCGAGGGCGTCGGCCGCCGCCTTCACCTCGGGCCACAGCTCGGGGTGGGCGCGCAGGTGGACCTCCGATGACCGCTCCAACATGAGGCCGCCGCAGGTCGGGTTGACGTGCATGTGGACGCCGGCCACCGTCTGGGCGGTCAGGGCCTCGCCGGTGCGGGGGCAGGTCCACTCGCCGCCGTCGGGCGTGTCTCGCAGCTCGACTCGGCCCCGGGCCTGGGCGGCCGCGATCTGGGCGGCCGCGAAGCTGCTCTGGCGAGCCTCGGACTCATGCTCCAGCTCCGACCAGCGCTCGATCCCCTCGAGGTCGGGGTCGTAGGTCGCCACGCGGAGGGCCTCGCTGCCCACCGCGGCCAGGGTCCGGGTCACGTTCTTCAGGAGCTTCTTGCCGAGGCCGGGCGCCCGCCTGCCGGGGGGCGGATCCTGCCAGGCGTCGTTGAAGGTGGCCTCGACCCGGGCGTGGCACATGGAGCAGATCTGAGCCCGCGGGGAGAGCGGAGCGCCGCAGCTGCTGCACCGGCCAGCGCCCGCGCCTTGGGAGGTGTCGGCCTTGGGGCGAAAGGGCGGGGGCATGGCCCCATCATGACCACCCCGCGTCCGCTGTAAACCGGTCGGCGCTCTATAGGCGCCGGACCTCCATGTAGAAGCGCTTCTCCTCCGCCTCACCCATCGAGAAGGTCTTCCTGGGGAGCGCCCCATCCAGGATCACCGACTTGAACAGGTCGTGCTTGTCCATGCCGGGCAGGAACAGGCCCACGTTGCCCGGCTTTCGGCCGAGGCGGTCCACCACGTCGGCGCCGTGCACGTAGTCCAGCTCCCGGAACACCCGGCTCGCCCCGAGGGCGTCGAGCCACGGCTGCACCGAGCCCACCGGCAGGTTGCCTTGCGGCTTGGTGAGGGTCAGCACCTGATAGCCCCGGGCGGTGATGACCCCGACCTTCTGGCCGCCCGCCTCCACCTTCGCCGCCATCTCCGCCGCGCTCTCGGCCGGCTCGGCCTCGACCCCACCTTCCAGGAACGTGGTGAGGGAGTCCACCGGGTCGAAGCCGCCGGCGACCTCGAACAGCACCCGGTGGATCGGCTCGAACTCGAGCGAGGCGTCGTGCAGGTTCACCAGCTCGACCAGCGCGTAGCGCCGCGGGTCGTCGGGGGTGGTGGTGCCGGCGGCCTTCGCCTGCTCCCAGATCGCCTTCGCGGTGGCGAGGGAGTGGTTGCCGTCGCCCATCGCGTACAGCAGCACCGGCGCGTCGTCGGCCAGCCCGTAGCGGGCGCGGAAGGGCCCCGGCGCGGCCAGGGCCTCGAGCGCCGCCACCACCCGCGCCTCCGCGGCCGGATCGGTGACCCGGTAGCCGGTGAGGTGGCCGCCGCCCTCCATCAGGTCGAAGTCGTAGACCCGCTCGAGCCGGTCGCGGGCCGCGGTGAGGGGCTCGATCACCGTGCCCTCGGGGTCGTCCACCAGCACCATGATGTGCGGCAGCTCCACCGGCGCGCCCTCCCGCACCCGGATGCGCGGGGGTAGGCGGTCCACGATGGTGCCCTCGGTGGCCCGCACGAGCGAGGTGGAGCCCTTGGTGTAGTCGTAGGCGTCGAGGTCCAGCGCCACCATCAGGCCGCGCCGCAGCTTGTTCGCCGCGGTGCGCTCCACGTACACGAAGCCCTCCGCCCCGGTGAGGACCCCATCGGCAAGATAGCTTGCCATGGCCGCCTGGATGCGCGCGATGCGCTCGTCGGCGTCGGCGCGGCCCAGGAACACCTCGGGGAAGATCAGCCTCAGGGTCGAGGGCGCCTCGCCCACCTCGTCGGCCACCCGGGCCCAGTACTCGGGCTCCGAGGTGTACTGGTCGCAGGCCACCACCGCCCACTTGTGGAGATCCACCCCGGCCCGGGGGAGCAGGATCTCGGGCACGCCGATGCCGATCGAGTCGAAGGTCCGCATGGTGCGCCCACCCAAGCAGGCTCCGGGGCGCTTGTCGAGGTTGCCCGGCTACCGGTTCGCCGCTGTCTCCAGGCGGTTCAGGCAGGAGGCCAGCCCCTCGATGTTCCGCACCGTGCGGCTCAGGGTGGCGATCTGCTGGATGTCCTCGCGCTCCCCGGGGTCGCCGACGTCCTTCGCTGCCCGCAGGATGCCTTGCGTGAGCGCGTCGAGGGCCGCGTCGTCCTTGGGGTTGGCCTTCACCTTGGTGAGCAGGGCCCGCAGGGCGGGGAACTCCACCCGGGGGACGGGCGGCGCGTCGACCACGCCCGGGGTGGTGTTCGGGTTCTGGAGCGGGGCGGGGCGGGGCCGGCCGCTCAGGGTCATCGCGGCGACGCTGCCCGCCACCCCGAGCCCCACCGCGGCCATCAGGATCCCCCAACGCTTCAGCGGCCGGGCCCCGGCGGTGGTCGCGGTGTCGATCGCGGCCTGCACCGGAGCGGCGGCGTCGGGCGTCGACTCCCAGACCGTGGGGCCGGCCTCCTCGAGGTCGGCGAACCCCGCGCGCCGGGGCACTCGCACCGGCGCGGGCGCGAGGAACTCACCGCGCGGGAGCTCGGCGGTGAAGAGCTCGGTCGGGGCCGCGGCCTTCGGCCCACCCCCCTCGGCGGGCCGGTGGCCCGCTGCGCGCTCCGCTTGCGGTTCCCGGGCCGGCGGCGCGGCCGGGGGGAGGGTGTCCTTCGGGTCCCGGAGCGCCTCCGCGATCTCCGCCGGGTCCAGGCCGGGCATCAGCGCGGTGGCCAGATCGTCGAGTGGTGCTCTCGGCTCGGGGCTGGCGGCGGAGAACGGCACGGTGGCCGGCACCGGGTTGGCGCCGGTGGTGTCGTCGGGGGCGGCCAGGCTCTGGGTGCGGGGGGCGGGGCGGGTGGGGCCGTCCGGGTTGGGGGCGGGCCAGGCCATCACCGCGGGGTGGGCCAGGGTGGGGGCGACGGTGGGGCTGCTCCTGCGGTCGGTGGCCGCCTGCTCGTCCGCGTCGAGGGGGGCGAGGTGCTGCTGCAGGTGCGCTTGCATCCCGTCCACGCCCACGGTGGGATCCTCGGGGCCCGAGGCCCAGTCGCCTCGCGCCGCCTCCATCTGGCGGGTGAGGGTCTCGAGGGCCTCCCGGGCCGCGCGCGCGAGCGAGGCCACGTCGGGGTAGCGGTCCGCCGGGTCCACCGCCATCGCGGTGGCCACGATCTCGTCCAGCGCGCGCGGGAGCTCCCGCCGGATCGCGCTCGGCCGCGGGCGCTCGGGCGAGGAGATGCGGCTGAAGACCGCGGCGATGGAGTTCGACTCCGAGTGCGCCACGGGGGCGTCGAACGCGGCGAGCGGCCGCTGCTGCTCGTCCCACGCCCACGCGCGCCGTAGGGTCAGCAGCTCGAACAGGATGCAGCCGAGCGCGAACACGTCGGAGCGGGCGTCGGCCGGCTCGCCCTGGGTCTGCTCGGGCGACATGTAGAACAGCGAGCCCATCCGGCGGCCGAGGGTGGTGGCGTCGAAGAGGCTGCCCTCCGACAGGCGCGCGATGCCGAAGTCCAGCACCTTGGCGTGGAGCAAGCCATCTTGCGGTCGCACGATGATGTTCTGAGGCTTGAGGTCGCGGTGGACGATCCCCGCCTCGTGGGCGTGGGCGACGCCGGCGCAGATCTGCTCCACCAGGTGGGCGAGCACGCGCCCCCGGAAGTGGCGGCCGGAGCGGGTGTGCTCGCCGATCGCCTCGTTCAGCGGCTTGCCGCTCAGCAGCTCCATCGCCAGGTAGATGAAGGGGCCCTGGCCCTTGAACGCGAGCGCGCGGGTGATGTTGGGGTGGTCCAGGCGCTCCAGCACCTGGGCCTCCCGTGCAAGCTGGCTTACGAGCGCGGCGTCGCCGGAGAGCTGCGGGTGCAGGATCTTGAGCGCGACGTCGGCCTCGCGCTGCTGGTCCCGCGCGGCCCACACCACGCCGCTGGACCCCGCTCCGAGCCGCCGCACGAGGGTGAAGCGGTGATCGATGATCGTGCCCGGGCGCAGGCGCCCCGCTTGCTCCGGGGGCCGAGGCTTCTGGCTTCGGTCCTCGCTCATGGGCAGGTCACAGCTTCGCGATCTGGAACCGATCCGTGCCCAGCCGCCGCTGCTTGCGCCGCACCTCCACGATCCCTGCCGCGTTGCTCACGCCGGCGCGGGAGAGCTGCTGCCGCGCCCGGTGGATGGCGACGTTGAGCGCGTTCGCGTCCATCGCGAGCATCCGCTCCAGCTCCTCGCGGTCGCGCCAGCCGCGCTGCTCGGGCGCGAGCTGGGTGTCGCCGCCCCGGGCCCGCGCGAGGGTCAACAGCACGTAGCCATGCTCGCGGGGCTCGAGCGGCACCTCGACCCCGCGGTGGATCAGGGTCATCTCGACCCGCTCCTCGTCCTGCGACACCGCGAAGCGGATCGAGAGGGTCTCGAGGCTCATGCGGAGCTGCATGAGCGGGGTCCCCTCGTTCACGAAGGGCAGCTGCAGGTGCCACGCGCCCACGCTGGTGTGCACCGTGGTCTGGTCGCGGGCGGGCTGGACCTGCCCCTCGGTGTCCTCCATCTGCCACCCGCCGGTGGCGTCGGCATACACCGTGATCTCGGGGGCGTCCTCGCTCGGCAGCACCAGGAGCTCGTCGTCCGCCTCCCGCACCTCACCGGTCGTGGCGTGCACCGCCATCAGCCGCGGGGCGTCGTCGTCCTCGAGGGCCCAGGCGCGCTCCGGGTCGCCGAACGCGATGCGGCTGCCCGCGGTGAGCTTCACCGCGAGGCCCGGGTCGAGCCTGGCGCCGTCCACGTAGGTGCCGTTGCGGCTCCCGAGATCGCGGATCTCCCAGTGCCAGCCGGTCCAGGTCAGGGTGGCGTGCTCGCCAGAGGCGTGGGGGTCGTTGAGGCGCAGGCCACAGGCGGGCGAGCGGCCCACCAGCAGGCGCGCGGTGACGGGTTGGACCCGTTCCTCCACCAGCGAACGAAGCAGCGCCACGGCGGCGCAGCATAACATCCCGCGGCGGGGAGGCGCCAAGACGTGGCCGGTCAGTCCCTGAGGAACAGCCAGGTGGCGACCCCGGCCGCGGCCAACCCCACCCCGAACGTGGACCAGGCCGCGATCCTCTGGGCATTCGCCTGGGCGTAGATGTCGTGGGCTCGGTTCGCCCACGGCTCGCTGTCCCCCCTGCTCTGGGTGTTGACCGCGACGCCCCCGACGACCGCAGCGGTGACCAGCGCCGCGCCGCCCACCGAGGCCACCACCCACGCGGGAACGTTGGCTCCGCGCTCCGCCGGGGGAGGTCCCTCTACCGTCAGCGGCGGGGGCGGTGGCGCTACCGCGACCATCGGCGGCGGCGGGGGCGGCGGCGCGACCTCCACCCGGGCCGAGCCGGGGGCCTCGAGGCTCGCCACCGCGTCGCGGGTCTCGGGGGGCGGATCCTCGGGCCCGTCGCGGCTCCGCCGGGCCGCGCGCTCCGCCGCCGCGCGGCCCGTGCGGTCGGTGCGGCGCGCGGTGACCCGCTCGGAGTGCGGCTTGACGCGCGCGAAGACCTTCTGGGCCCCGCGCGGCGCGTCCTTGGGGAGCCGGGCCCGGGGGTTGAGCTCCAGCGCCTCCTCGAACGACTTCTCGGCGTCCTTGGTCTGCTTGTACGCGTACTGGATGAGCCCGATGTACACGTGCACCTTGGCCCGCTGCCGCACGCCCTTGGCGGTGTCGAGCGCCTGGGTCAGGGCGCCCAGGGCGGCGGCGTAGTCCCTCGCCTCGTACTGCCGGATCCCCTCGGCCAGCTGGCCGTCCGCCGCGGGGGCCGCCGCGACGAGGGCGGCGAGACAGACGGAGACAGCCGAGACCACGGCGGCGGAGTATACCTGTTTCCCAATGGATTCGGGGCCCCCTCCGCGTTGACGGGGCTGCCAGGGCTGAGCCACCCTCCCTCGAACATGAAACTCCTGGGCTCCTTGATGGCGGCCGCCACCCTGGTCTCCGGCTGCGTGAGCACCCAGCGCAACGCGAACCCCACGGTCAGCTACACCCCCCTCGCCACCCAGCCCCTCGACCGCTTCAGCTACCGGCTGGGCCAGTCGGGCGCCTCTCGGAGCCAGCCGCGGCAGCTCGTGCTGCAGGTGGAGCGCGGTCAGGACTGCCTGGAGCGGGTGCAGGAGACGCGGGTTTACTCGGTGCAGCGCAAGGTGGAGTACCCGAGCCTCCTCATGTGGATGCTCGGGCTCGGGGCGGCGGGGTTCGGCGCCGGCTACGGGCTGTCGCGGGCCTTCCAGGAGGACGCGGACATGGACGGATCGCCCGACGCCTCGTTCCTGGGCGACGGGCTCCTGATGGGCGGGACCACCGCCGCCGCCTTCGTCCTCCTCGCCACGCTCTTGCCCACCGGGGATCGCTACTCCACCACCTCCGAGACCGAAGAGGGCGAGGTCTCCGAGCGTCGCAAGCCGGCTTGCAAGGGCTACGCGCCCGCGGCCGAGGCGCCGCTCGCGGTGACCCTGGCCAGCCAGCAGGTGCTCGACGCGGTCGCGGATCCGCAGGGCCGGTTGACGCTGGAGGTGGACCTGTCGACCTGGAGGGCGGCGGCGGGCGGCGAGGCGATCGCCGGGGTGCGCTTCCCCGACGGGGGTGACGCCAGGCTCGACACCACCCCCGCCCTCCGGGAGCACGCCCAGATGGTGGTGGAGCGCGCCAAGCGCCAGCAGAAGCCCCCGCTGCTCTCGGTCTTCGCCTCCTTCGAGGACGCGGAGGGGAACGGGAACGACGTGCTCGACGCGGGCGAGAAGGCGCAGGTCGTCCTGCGGGTCGAGAACCGGGGCGGCGGCACCGCCTACGCGGTGGTGGCCCAGCACGAGGCGACGGGGCCCGCCGCCACCCACATCACGCTCCCGGCCCGGACCCCGGTGGGCGAGATCCCGCCCGGCGAGTCGAAGGTGGTGCGGGTGCCGGTGGAGGCGCAAGAGACCTTGCCGTCGGGCACCGGCCAGGTGGTGGTGGGGCTCGAGGAGGAGATGGGCTTCGGCACCCGGAGCCCGGTCGAGCTGCGCATCCCGACCGAGAAGTTCAAGGGCCCCGAGCTCCGGGTGGCGGCGTACGAGATCTTCGACGGGGTGAGCGCGTGGGCCCAGGGCGACGGCCGGCGCACGGTGACCCCGGGCGAGCAGATCGAGCTGCGGGTGCAGGTGACCAACACCGGCGAGGGCGCGGCCGAGGGGGTGGCGCTGGCGGGGGCGAGCGGCACCTCCGGGGTGTCGTTCCTGCGGGACAAGGTCGAGCTCGGGCGGCTGCTCCCCGGGCAGACCAAGAAGGCGGTGCTGGTGTTCCGGGTGCTGCCCCGGGTGAAGGAGAGCGAGCTGGTGGCCCAGCTCCAGCTGAGCGAGGCCCGCAGCCGCTTTCGGCGCAGCGAGGCGGTGCGCCTGCCGATGGAGCAGCCGGTGGCGGCGCGCACCGTGATCGACGTCTCGGCGCAGGGCCAGCAGGGCGGGGCCCGGTGCGGCGCTCCCGAGGGTTGGGTCATCGCGGTGATGGGGATGCGGGACATGCGCGGCGAGGGGGCGGCAGAGGCGAAGGAGCTCGAGTCCCTCACCCGGCAGCTCTACCTGCTCGCCACCCGGCGCGGGCTCACCACGGTGGACCGCGGGGTGCAGGCCCGTGAGCTGGAGCGCATCGTCAAGGACGCCCAGAAGGAGAGCTACCGGGAGTGCTACGACGAGAGCTGCCAGATCGAGCTGGGCAAGGCGCTGGCCGCGTCACACCTGTTGGTATCGGAGCTCGACAGCTTCGGTGAGGAGTGCACGCTGGGCTGGCAGATCCTGGATCTGTCGCAGGAGGCCACGGTGTGCGCGTGGCGGGCCCGCGGGCGCTGCGACAGCCGGAGCCTGCTCGACATGACGGAGTCGGTGGCGGCCCAGCTCCCCGGGCGCTGAGCGCCCCCCGCGCGACTTTTCGCGACCCTTGGTACAGTCTCTCGGCCATGGCCTCCGGACCCAGCCGTGCCCCCCGGTCTGCCCCGCGGGAGGCCACCCAGCTCGGCGCGCTCAGCGAGGGCGGCCGGCTGGCGCAGATCAGCCTCGGGCCGGGCGAGAAGGTGGAGGCCGTGGGGCCCTACACCGTGCAGGGGATCCTGGGGCGGGGCGGAATGGGCATCGTGTACGAGGTGCGCCGCGACGACAGCGGCCAGGTCTACGCCCTGAAGACGATCGAGGCCCGCTTCCTGTCGCTGGAGGACGCCAACGCGACCAAGCGCTTCCATCACGAGATCACGGTGATGGCGCGGCTCGAGCACCCCAACGTGGTGCGCCTGTTCGACCACGGCTTCGCCCACCACCCGATGGGCTACGACATGGCGTACTTCGTCATGGAGCGCCTGGTGGGGCAGGGGCTGGAGAAGCGGCTGGCCGCGGGGCGCGCCTTCACGCCGGGCGAGGCGCTCAGGTGCGCCCAGGACGTCACCGCCGCCCTCGTCTACCTGGAGTCCCACGGCGTGCTCCACCGGGACATCAAGCCGGCCAACCTGTTCGCGTGTGACGACGGCCGGGTGGTGCTGATGGACTTCGGCCTGGCCCGCTCGGCCGAGCTCACCCGCCTCACCCGCGCCGGCCACGTGATCGGGACCCTGCCGTACATGAGCCCCGAGGCCCTGCGGGCCGAGGAGACCTCCAGCGCGGTGGACGTGTACGCGTTGGGCGCGGTGCTCTTCGAGCTCCTCAGCCTGCAGTACCCCTTCAAGGCCAAGGATCCCAACGAGCTCGTCCGGCAGATCAAGCGCGGGGTGACCTGGCCGGAGGAGGTCCGCTTCGTAGGTGAGGAGGTCGAGGTCCGCGAGCTGATCTCGCAGATGCTCCACGCCGACCCCGCCGTGCGCCCCTCGCCCAAGGAGGTGGCGGCGCGGGCCTCTGCCCTCGCCCGCGCGTCCGCCTCGCCGACGCCGCGCCCCGCGCCTCCACCCCAGGCCCCGATCACCCAGAGCATGGTGGCGCCGGCGGCCGAGGTGGCGCTGGCCGGCCCGCCGCTCATCGAGCCGAAGGTGGTGCCGGTCGAGGCCTCGCAGGTCGTCTTGCAGACCAGCCGCGCCGGGCTCGCCCCGCCCCGCCAGGGGCCGACCTGGCCGGTGGCCCTCGGCATGACCGGCCTCTGTTCGGGGCTCGCCTTCGCGCTCGGGCTCCTGGTGGCGGGCGCGGAGCCCGCCCCCGAGGCCCCCGCGCCTGCGCCGCCGCCGCCGGCCAAGGTGGCCGAGGTGCCCGCGGCGCCGCCGGCCGAGGTGGAGCCGGCGGAGGAGGCCCCGCCGGTCAGCCCGGAGCCCGAGGTGCCCAGCTTCCCATCCGCGCAGGCGGCCTTTCGGTGGGGCGACCAGGCCCTCAAGGACGGTCACCACCGGGCCGCCATCGCCGCGCTGGATGAGACGCTACAGCTCAACCCGGCCTTCGCCCGGGCCCACCGCCGGTTGGGTGACGCGTACCTGAGCCTGGGGGAGCTGCAGGATGCACTGCGGCACTACAAGATGTACCGCGCCCTTCGGCCCTCGGCCTCGGACGCAGATCAGGTGAAGGACCTCATCAAGAAGGTCTCGCGCTGACGTGCCGGGGGAGGGCCTCGATCTGGGCGTAGTGCTCCCGGATCTGCAAGACCTCCTGCAGAATATCGAAGAAGGCCGCCACCACCTGCGGATCGAAGTGGGCGCCCGCGCCCTCGCGCAGGATCTGGTAGGCCTTCTCGAGCGGGAAGGCAGGCTTGTAGACCCGCTCCGTGGTGAGGGCGTCGAAGACGTCGGCCACCGCCACGATGCGCCCCGAGAGCGGGATGGCGCTGCCTGCGAGGCCGCGGGGGTAGCCGCTGCCGTCCCACTTCTCGTGGTGGCTCCCCGCCAGCTCGGCCGCCAGCTGGACCAGAGGCGCGGGTGAGCCGCCCAGGATCTCCTCCCCGATGAGGGCGTGGCGCTTCATCACCTCGAACTCCTGCGGGGTCAGCTTGCCTGGTTTCTGCAGGATGGACTGCGGGATCCCGATCTTCCCGATGTCGTGCATCGGCGCCGCGACCCGGAGGAGCTGAGGGTAGCTGTCGGTCTTGCCCAGGGCGCGGGCCAGCGCGGCCGAGTAATCGCCCACCCGCTGGATGTGGTAGCCGGTGTCGTCGTCGTTGAAGCGGGCGCACATGGCCAGGCGCCGCAGGAGGTCGCGGTTGGTCTGGCCGAGGGCGTCGAGGAGGCGGGCGCTCTCGAGGTTGCCGGCCGCCGGGCCCGCCACCAGGGTGAGCATGTCCAGGTGGCGCCGCTCGAACGCCGCGGTGATCCCCTGGGTGGCGGCGTAGACCGCGCCCACCAGCTTGCCGTGGCTCACCATGGGCACCGCCACCGCGGACCGGATGTTCTGGGTGCTGATGCTGTGGCCGACCCGGATCCGGTGGTCGTCGGCGGCGTCGAGCACGAGCACGCCGACCCGCTGGTGGAGGGCCTGGTTCAGGATGGTGCGGCTCGGCCGCGGGGCGCCCCGAGGGTCGTCACACCGGGTCGCCGCGACCACGAGCTGGCCGGCGTCGTTCGTGAGGAGCACCGCGTGGTGGTGGGCGGGGACGGCCTCCCGCAGCCAGTCCGCCAGGGCGGTGACCATGTTGTCGGCGTTGCTCTCCTCCGCCATCCGGGCCTGCAGGGCCAGGATCGCCTCCAGCGCCTCGTTGCCGAGGCTCGGGTGGACGAACCCGGCGCCTCGCTGCAGGGGGAGGGGGGCGGTGATGGTCTCGGTGTGTCGGGGCTCCGGCTCGGGGGGATGGTCCAGGAGCTCCAGCTCCACCCCGCCCAACATGATCCGATCGCCGGGCCGGACGTGGGCCACCGTGACCTGGCGGCCGCTCTGGTGGATCCCCTTGCCGGACACGTCCCGGACCTGCCAGTCCGCCCCGATCCGCTCCAGGACCGCGTGGTGGCCCTCCACCCCGGGCTCCCGGACGCAGACCTCGTTGAGGGGGTGTCGGCCGATGCGGGCGCCGTTGCGGGCGAAGAAGGAGGTTCCCCGCGCTGCGCCGCTGCGGATCACGAGGTGGAGCCCATCCACCGGCCGCAGATCGAGAGCAGGGGACACCATCGGGAGCAGGACTCGGCGGAACCGGCTGATCCTTGAGTCAACACCGTGTGCGCCCCGAACGGTCACCAATCTGGATCGTGTGCCGGCCGCTCGGGGCCCTGCGCGCCTGCTCGACTCATGATCACGGTCGAGACTGCCGACTGGACAGGGCGTCATGACCACCCCGGCGTTCCTACAGGAGAGCCGCCCGCTGACCCACGACCTGGGCGAGGTGCTGGGGCCGTACCAGCTCCAGAAGGTCCTGGGCGAAGGCGGCATGGGCCGGGTCTACCTCGCCGAGCACATGATGTTGGGCCGCCAGGTGGCGGTGAAGGTGCTGCGCTCCGAGTACGCGCGGGACCCCGTGGTGGTGAAGCGCTTCTTCGCCGAGGCCCGGGCGGTGAACCAGATCCTCCACCCCAACATCGTGGAGATCACCGACTTCGTGGATGGCGCCGACGGCTCCAGCTTCCTCGTGATGGAGTACCTGCGGGGTCAGACCCTCACCGCCCTCACCCGCGCCGGCCCCCTCGGGGTGCTGCGGGCGGTGCGCATCGGCCGCCAGATCGCCAGCGCGCTCTCCGCCGTGCACAGCCTGGGGATCGTCCACCGGGACCTCAAGCCCGACAACGTGTTCCTCACGTCTCGCCCCGAGAACGCGGAGTTCGTGAAGCTGCTCGACTTCGGCGCAGCCAAGCTCAACCAGGCGGTGGTCCCGGGCAGCGTCGAGACCCAGACCGTCACGCTGATCGGCACGCCGCAGTACATGTCCCCTGAGCAGGCGACCGGCGCGCCGGTGGACGGGCGCTCCGACATCTACGCCCTCGGGGTCGTGCTCTACGAGATGCTCACCGGAGGCAACCCGTTCGCCACCGGGGACACCTGGACCGCAATCAAGCGGCAGGTGACCTTGCAGCCCGACGAGCCTCGCACCGTGATCTCGATGGTGCCCCCCTGCCCCGATCTCAACGATCTGGTGATGCGGTGCCTGGCCAAGGAGCCGGAGGACCGCCCCCAGACCATGGTCGAGGTGGAGGAGATCCTCGGGGAGCTCGAGGTGGACCTCGCGCGCCGGAGCCCCTCCGGCCTGATCCCCGCCGACTCGCCGGGGGTGGACGTCTCGACCCGCATCCTGCGCCTGGCCGGGGTCGCGCCCTCCCGCCGCCGCCCCCCTCGATGGATCGCGGGTGGGGCGGTGGTCGTCGCCGTCGGGGTGGCGGCGGGGGCGTGGGCCCTCACCGGGCCGTCGACCCCGACCTCCGCGGTACAAGCAGAGGCGCTGCCGGCCGAGCCCGCCGCGCCGACCCCCGCGCCCGCCAGGGTGCAAGTCAAGCTGCAGGTCGCGACCGAGCCCGCCGGGGCGGAGGTGCGTGACCCACGGACCGGCGCGGTGCTCGGGCGCACCCCGTGGACCCTCACGGTGGACGCCGACGCGGGCGCCCGGGTGGTGCAGCTCGTGCAAGCAGGCTTCCAACCCCAGGTCCTCACCCTCGACCCGGCGCTCGGCTCCCCTGCCCCGGTGCAGCTCACCGCAGACCCGCCACCGACGAGGCCCGCGCACACCTCGCGTCGGGCCGCAAAGCCCCGGCCCGAGCCGGCGGAGCGACCCGCTGTGCACACGCCCGCGTCCCCGGCGCAGGACCAGGCGGTGGACCGCAACGGGGTCATCGATCCCTTCTCGGAGTGACCCATGAACACGCGTCTCGCGCTGGCCTCCCTCCTCTCTGCCGCCCTCGCGCTGGCGCCCGCGATCGTCGCGGCCAAGCCGCCGCCCGAGGTCTCGCCGGAGCTCAAGGTCCGGGCCCAGGCCCACCTCGAGCAGGCTCGGGTCGCCTACAACCTCGGCAAGTTCGACGAGGCCCTGCGGGCCTACGAGGCCGCCTATCGCGTGGTCCCGCTGCCCTCGCTCCTGTTCAACATCGCCCAGTGCCACCGCCAGCAGGGGGACTGCGGTCAGGCCCTGTTCTTCTTCGACGGCTACCTCCGAGAGGCCGCGCCTGGCCCCGAGCAGCGGGCCCTGGTCGAGGAGCTCGTGACCGAGTGCCGCGCGAAGGCGAAGGCGGAGGCCGAGGCCAAGGCGAAGGCCGACGCGAAGGCGAAGGCCGACGCGAAGGCGAAGACCGAGCCCGGCGCGGTGCAGGTCGCGCCCACCCCCGCCGCGGCGCAGGCCAACTTGCCGTCGCCTGCCCCGGCCCCGAAGCCGTTGGCCCTGGCGCCCGCGGTCCAGGTGAGCACCACCCCCGAGGTGGAGCCGGACGAGGCGAGCGCGCCGGTCTACAAGCGCTGGTGGTTCTGGGTGTTGGTGGGCGCCGGCGTCGCCGCGGCCGGCGCGGGGACCGCGGTGGCGGTCTCCTCCCGGGGGGGAGAAGGCGAGGTGCCCTCGGGCAGCCTCGGCACGGTGGACTGGCGATGAGCGCGCGACACCTGGCAAGCCTGCTTGCGGTGCTGGCGGTAGGCTGCAGCCCCGCCGCGTCGGACCGCACGGTGATGCTCACCGTGACCTATCCTCGGGACGCCGCCCTGGATCAGCTCGCGCTGTCCGGTCGGCTCCCCACCGAGCCCGTCCGTGAGCTCAGCGCCGCCGTGCCCTCGCCCGCCCGCGCCCTCGCGGTGGGGCAGGAGACGGTGGCCCTCCGCCTCCCCGCCAGCCCGACCTCGGGCACCCTCACCGTGAAGGTGGGCGGGTATGCGCAGGACGCCTTGCAGGTCGAGGGGAGCGTCTCGCTCGACCTCGCCGCCCTCGTCCCCACCAGCGTGGCCCTGAGCGCCCCCGGGACCGACCCGTGTGCCCTCCCCGACGGGTGCTGCGGCGACGGGCTCATCCAGGCCTCCGAGGCCTGCGACGACGAGGGCACCTCGGGGGGCGACGGCTGCGACGAGGCATGCCAGGTGGAGTCCGGCTACGTCTGCGTGGGCGAGCCCTCCAGCTGCGCGGTGGACTGCCCGTCCGGGTGCGAGCACTGCGGCGACGGGGTGATCGACGCGGACGAGGGCTGCGACGACGGCGGGGCCCGCTCGAGCGACGGCTGCAACGCAGCCTGCCAGATCGAGGACGGGTGGACCTGCAGCGGGGAGCCCTCGACCTGCCAGCCGACCTGCGGCGACGGCACCCTGCAGACCGGCGAGGGGTGTGACGACGGGGCCAACGTGGACGGCGACGGCTGCGACGCCAGCTGCCAGCTGGAGGCCGGGTACGCCTGCGTTGGTGAGCCCTCCAACTGCGCCACGGTGTGCGGCGACGGCCTGATCCGCGGCGACGAGGCCTGCGACGACGGCGGGCGCGCGCCCCAGGACGGCTGCGGGCCCCAGTGCCAGATCGACTCCGGCTACACCTGCGTGGGCGAGCCCTCCATCTGCAGCGCGCTGGACGCGGGGGTGCCCGACGCGGACGCCGGCGTCCTGGACGCCGAGGTGCCGGACGCGGACGTCGACGGGGGCGTGTCCGACGCCGGCTTCGCGGTGGTGGCCAGCCGCTGGGCCTTCCCCGGCTTCCCGAGCCCCGCCGCGGGCGAGTGCACCGCGGTCGTCGTGCAGCGCGAGGACGACCTGGGGGTCCCCGCGGCGAGCACGAGCAGCGCCACCGCCCAGCTCGCGATCATGGCGGGCACCGACGTGTCGCTCTACGCCGACCCGGACTGCCTCAGCCCCGCCACCCAGGTGGTGCTCGTCCCCGGCGCGGCGGAGGCCACGGCCTGGGTGCGCGTGCTGCGGGTGGGTCCGGTCGGCCTCAGCGCGAGCGGCGCCGGCCTCGACGTCGGGACCGGCAGCGGCCAGGTGCGGGGCGGCCCCCCGGCGGTGATCACCCTGGCCGGGGTGCCGACCACCCTCGAGTGGGGCACTTGCCCCGCCACCCCCGCCGTCTTGGGCTTCGTGGACGCGTACGGCAACGCCACCGCGCCGAGCGCGGACCTGACGGTGGCCTTCGACACCCAGCCGCTCGGCGCCGCGCTCGAGGTCAGCGCCGCCGCCGGGTGCGCGGGCCCCAGCGACCAGCGGGTGGTGCCGGCCGGCGACGCCGCGCCCCAGGTCTGGCTCGTCACCCGCGCCGAGGGCGCCCACCAGCTGGTGGCCTCCGCCCCCGGCCTCTCCCCCGCCACCGCTCCGGTAGAGGTGCTTGGCGTCAACCTGACTTGCGGCACCAGCTGCCCGGCCGGGGGCTGCCTCGAGGTGTGCGGGGCCAACAACTGCCCGATCGCCTGCACCTCGGGCTGCCGCTGTCAGCTGGACTGCGCGGCCCAGCCCGGCACCTGCAGGCCGTCTTGCGGGACGAACGCGCTGTGCGAGATCGACTGCGAGGGCACCGGGAGCTGCACGGCCTCCTGCGAGGCGGGCTCCTCGTGCGACGTGCGGTGCGACGGCGCGACCACCTGCGACGCGGTGCGCTGCAAGCCGGGGGCGCGCTGCCTGCTGAGGTGCGGCTCGAGCGCGACGTGCGAGTTCGCGCAGTGCGGTGCGGGCCAGAGCTCGTGCCCCGACGGGAGCATCGCCTGCAACCAGGCTTGCCCGGACTAGCGCTCCGCGCCTCCTCGCGGCGAGCCTCGACCGACCTGTCGCCGGTCGCCTGGCGCCTGCGGCCCGAGGCCTGTCTCTGAATCCTGACGCCGCGCCCGGGCGCAGTCGGCTGCAGGCATCAGAGACAGGCTTCAGGTCGCAGGTCTCAGGCTGCAGCAGGCTCGGGGACCTGTCGCGGGTCTCAGGCTGCAGCGGGCGGTGGTCAGCCGCCCAGGTGGGTCTTCATCCGCTCGAGCTGGAGCTTGAGGCCGTCGCGGGCCTCCTTCTCGGCGAACAGGACCGCGGGGGCCTTGAGGATCCGGGGCACCGGGGCGTCGAGCTCGGTGGTGCACTCCACCGTGACCTGCACGAACCCGTCGCTGCCGCCGATGTGCCAGCGGCCCCTGACCTTGATGTTCCCCTCCACCGTCTCCCAGGCCACCGCGTCGGGGCCCTCCTCCCGGTACTCGGCCACGTAGAGCCCGGTGAAGCGGGAGCCGAGGGTGCGGCGCTCGACCAGGGTCCAGCGGTAGCGGCCGCTGCCGAGGTCCTCGATCCGGTTCACCCCGGGGAAGAAGGGGCCGCTCTTCGGCACGTCCAGGATCAGGGCGCGGATGGCGTCCCGGGTGGCGCGCACGGGCAGGCTGACGCGGGCCTTGGCTTCGATCCAGACCACGCGGCGGGGCTCCCACGGAGGTGGGCGTGGGTCAACCGCCAGCGGCCCAGCCGCGCCAGGCGAGCAGGCCCCAGCCGACGAGGAAGGCCACCCCGCCGAGCGGGGTCACCGCGCCGAGGCCCCGAACGCCGGTGAGGGCGAGGGCGTAGAGCGAGCCGCTGAAGAGCGCGATCCCGACCACGAAGGCCCAGCCCGCGGCGGCGAAGCCGGCCTGGGGTCGGTGGGCGGCGAGCAGGCCCACCAGGATCAGGGCGAGGGCGTGGTACATCTGGTAGCGCGCGCCGGTCTCGAACACCTCGAGGAGGTGCGGGTCGAGGCGCTGCTTGAGGGCGTGGGCGCCGAACGCGCCGGCCGCCACCGCGAGGCCAGCGAGGGTTGCCCCGAGGGTCACCATCCATCGGTCCATGTTCCGACGGGCATCCACCGCCGGGTGCCGAAAGGCAAGCCGAGCGGGCAGGGAGGCGGCGATGTGATCCAGGCCAACCTCACGGATCTGGGGAGGATCTCGCGTGCCGCGAAGAAGTCACACCGATCTGGCGGGACTCGCGGTATAGACTCCAATGGGCTTGGGGCCTCATGGGGACGGACTGAAACGCGTTGACGAAGCCGCGCGCCTTGTTTTAGGCGACGTGGCTATACCTGGGACGAAGTCGGCGGAAACCACGCATCTCAGCTCCAGTGAACCACTCTTTCTGAAAGGGACATTGAAAACCATGAAGCTCGCGCGATTGAACTCTGTTCTCGCCCTGTCGATCGCCGGCTCGCTCGCCCTGGCTGGTTGCAGCGGCGACGAGACCCCCGATGGCGGCACGGTCTTTCCCGACACCGGCGTCACCCCCGACTCCGGCGTCAACAACCCCGACTCCGGCGTCGACAGTGACAGCGGCGTCATCCCCGACACCGGCGTCCCCGAGGCCTGCCCCTACGGCTCCGAGGGCTGCGCCTGTACCTCCAGCCTCGATCCCAACGCCCTGCTGCAGGACGACTGCGCGTCCGGCCTCATCTGCGTGCCCTTCGACGCGCTCTTCGGTGGGGACAACCTGACCGGCCCGGTCCAGTCCTGCGTCAAGCCCTGCAGCACCGACGCCGACTGTGGCGCCGGCCAGACCTGCGCCGAGACCGGCTTCGGCGACGAGTCCGGCGTTGGCACCATCTGCATGGACCGCATCGCGAACTACGACGAGGGTTGTGGTTTCAGCCGCGGCCTGATCTCGCGTAGCCCCGACGTGGAGGACCTCCTCACCGGCGGCGAGATCGTCGGCTGCTCGCCTGGCGACACCTGCGTGATGGGCGTGTTCGGCTTCGTCCACCCCGACGAGGGCATCTGCCTCGGCTTCTGCGACACCGACGCGGACTGCTCCGGCGACACCCCCTACTGCAACCCGAAGTTCTTCACGAGCACCTCGACCGTGAACCCGAACATCGGCGTGTGCTCGACCGCCAAGAACGGCGCGGGCGCCCTCTGCGGCTCCGAGAACCCCGCCAAGCAGGGCTTCTCGAGCTACTGTGACACCTCGGACGACACCGCCCCCAACACCATCTGCGTGGGCCTGGGCGGCCTGTTCAACCCCGGCAAGGGCCTCTGCATGACCGCCTGCAACGCGGCGGAGCCGTGCGCGAACGACGATCTCGGTGCGCAGACCTGCGTCCCCGACTTCTTCACCAGCGGCGACGGCGTCTGCTCGTCGAACTGCACCGCGTTCCCCGAGACCTGCCCCAGCACGGGTGGTTCGGCGAACCTGGGCAAGACCTGCTTCGAGATGGAGACCCTGTTCAACCTGGGTGAGGACCAGGTGCACATGTGCCTCGAGCACCTGGCGCCGCCGCTGGTGGCCGCCACGGTGGACACCCTGGGCAACATCAACAACGGGGGCGACAACTGCTTTGCCAACGGCGGCAGCGACGCGTTCCTGAAGTGCCCGTGGCCCTCGTCCTGCTTCCTGCTCGCCGCCGACCAGGGCATCTGCCTGACCGGCTGCCAGACGGACCCGGCGGTGACCCCGGACTGCCCGACGCTGACCGGCGTGGCCACCGCGACCTGCGCGGCGGTCCTCAACGACCCGAACTTCGGCGTCTGCGGTCAGTGATGCCTCGCTGAGCGGGCCCGGGCATCCCGCCCGGGCCCCCCCGCACCTCTTCCTCCTACATGTAGGCAACGCAGGAAGCTCGCTTCCGATAACCTGCTGTCATGCGGGTCCACTCGGAGTCCGGAGCGGACCAGGACGGCCGATCTCGGCGCGATCCCTGGCCCAAGGACGCCGCTCCGATCCGGTGCACCTCGCTCCAGCCGCTCCCGTTCGTCACGCAAGGCCTCGGCACCCCTCTGCACGCCCCGGAGCCTCGGCGGGACGTGACCCGCCCCCCCGCGAGCCTGCAGCTCAAGCCGAACACCGGGATCCGGCCTCCGCCCGGCTACTGGGCGACGAAGGCGATCCAGGTGGGCCTCCGGGCCCCGGAGACCACCGTCGCCACCCGGGCCGCGCTGTGGGCGGCGGAGCAGGGCCGGGTGGCAGGGCGTGGGGCGCCGCTGCCGGAGTCCCTCCACCCCGCGACGCAGGCCGCCCTCGATGCGCTCCGCCCGCGGTTCGGGCGCGCCCTGGTCCTCGACCAGCTCCTCCGGGACTCCTCGTCGGCCCACCTCGCCACCCTGGATCGCGCGCTGGGCCAGGGGGCCGGACCGGGGCTCGCGGACATCCGCTCGCTCCGGGAGCTGGTGTCGAGGACCTACAAGGCGGACGCGCGCAGGGCGGCGCTGCGGACGGTGGACGAGCACCTCGCCCAGGCCCGCCGGCTCCCTCACGAGACCCTGCACGACCTGATCGCTGACCCCACCGGGCTCCGGGGGCACAGCGTGGACGGGCGCATCCCCAACTCGATCGACAAGGTGCTGAGCATCCGGCGCCTGGGCCGGATGGGGAAGGCCGACCTGGTGAACCACCACGAGGTCACCACCTTCAACCGGGCTCAGGTCTACGCCGGCGGCAAGGAGGCTTTCAGGGCAATCCTCCAGGCGGTCGGCCAGGCCAAGTCATCGATCCACATCTCCTACTTCATCCTGAAGAACGACCGGAGCGGGAACGCGCTGGTCGACCTGCTCATCAAGCGGGCCCGGGAGGGCGTCAGGGTCAGGGTGCAGCTGGACGAGGCGGGCGCGCTCCTGGCCGGGCACCCGCCGGGCCGCGTGATCCAGAAGCTGCGCGGGGGCGGGGTGCACGTGGTGTGCAACCGCGTGGTGGACGCCGATCGGCAGATGCGGCCCTTCAACCGCCCCGATCACCGCAAGCAGGTCATCATCGACGGGCGCACGGCCTTCACGGGAGGCCTGAACATCGGCGACGACTACATCCACGACTGGCAGGACGTGGTGATGCTGGCGGAGGGCGACGTGGTCCACCAGCTCCAGGCCGACTGGATGCTCAACTGGATGGCCCTGCACGGCGAGCTGGACCCGGGCCTCGACGACGAGGGCTTCCGCAAGCGCTACTTCCCGGCCCAGGGGCGGGTGGGGACCTGCCGGATCAAGCTCGCCCAGACCATCCCGGGCGAGAGTCAGGAGATCCGGCGCGCGGTCCTCAACATGATCGGCGAGGCCCAGCACAGCATCCGCGTCGCCACCCCGTACCTGACCTCGCTCGAAGTGCAGGAGGCCTTGCTCCGCGCGGCCCACCGCGGGGTGCGGATCCAGCTGGTCCTGCCGGGCGAGAACAACCACAAGACGTGTGAGATCGCGGCCTGGAACGCCCTGAGGGCGCTCATGCGGGCGGGGGTCGAGGTCTACGTGTACCCGGGGATGAGCCACGGCAAGGTGATGGTGGTCGACGACACCCTCACCACCATGGGCACCGCGAACATGGACGACCTGAGCCTGGTCTCGAACTACGAGATGAACCTGAACTCCGACGACCGCGGGCTGGCCCAGCAGGTGGTCAAGCAAGTCTTCGAGCGGGACATCGCTCGGTCTCGCCAGCTCCGCCCGGACGACGTCACCCTGGGCCGGGTGATCGGCGCCCACGCGATGCGGCCCTTCACCGGGCTGCTCTGAGGGGTCTGCTACCGGTCAGCGCCGGATGATCAGGCTGTTGGCGCGGCCGTCGGACAGGAAGTAGTCGTCGGCGCGGTCGCCCATCGAGGTACGGCCGGCGGTGGTCCCGCGGTCCTGGGTGTGGATGACCAGGGTCTCGTGCTCGACGCCGTCGGCGCCCGCACGGGTCAGGCCGGGCTTGTCGAGGGCGGCCTCCATCGCCGCCACCACCTCGGGGGTCAGCCAGCGGCCAGCGGGGATGCCCACGACCACGTCGGAGGCGCCCGAGCGGGCCAGGCCGGTCACCAGGTCGGCGGGGCGCTCGTCTCGGAGCTCGACCACCACGTAGTCCTGGCTCGTGCCGCGCTGCACCAGGCCGTCACGTCGGCAGCCGAGGCGGGCGGGATCGCCGTCGGGGTCGGTGGCGTCGCCGGAGTTCGAGCACTTCGGGGACGCGGGGTCGCCGTCGGGATCGGTGGCGGAGGCCGGGTCGACCGCGGGGTCGCCGTCGGGATCGGTGGCGCTCACCTCGGCGCTGAGGGCGGAGGCGCCGCCGCTCACCCGCTCCTCGTAGAGGCGCGCGCGCACCACGACCGATGCGTCGCCGAGCTCGGGGGTGCGATCGATGCGCAGGTAGACGGCGAGGTCATCGTCGTCCGCGAACTGGGTCGGGAACGGGATCTCGAGGCCGGCCTCGACCCCGCCCGCCTGCACGACCTGGTCGTTGCCGAGCAGCACCAGACCACCCGCCGGAATACGCGGATCCGCGCCCAGGAGGCGCACGTCGGCCACGTTGAGCTGGATGTCCTCGATGACGAAGCGGTCGAGGAGGGCCTGGTCGAAGACGGAGACGTCCAGGGCCGCGTTGAGGGTGATCTTGGCCTCGCGGGTGGCCGGCGCGGCCAGGTCCGCGGTGAGGCTCGGCGCCGACTCGGTGCCACAGGCCAGCACCGTGAAGGAGGTCAGCGCCACCGCCGCGGCCTGGAAAGCTTGCTTGCGAATCACGTTCATCGACTGGCCCCCTGGCACAGCGCCTTGAGGTCTTCGTCCGCGTTGATGATCTGGGACAGGCGCGGACGCCTCATCCCGAGCATCTCGGCGGCTCGGGTGATGTTACCCTCAGTCATTCGGAGCGCGCGAGCTATAGCTTGACTTTGGATGCGTTTCTTCAGCTCTGGAAGGGGAACCCCCTGGGTGAAGATCCGCAGCAGGAGGTCCGCCTCCAGCTCCGCCGGGCCGAGGCCCTCGGCCGGCGCCGCGGGCGCGGCGGCCACCGGAGGCGCTCGGGGCGGCTCCGGGTGGGCGGTTGGGGCGGACGAGGCGGGCGCCGGCGCCAGCGCCGCCCGTGGGTGAGGCGTCTGGGCGGGGGCCCGGGGGCCCGAGCCGAGCATCGGCCCGTCCTGGAACAGCTCCCGGTACTCGTCGAAGTCGCGGCCGCTGATCACCGCGCCCTCGGCGAACAGGGCCACCGACCGGATGATGTTCTCGAGCTCCCGGATGTTGCCCGGCCACTCGTAGCGGGTGAGGAGCTCCATCGCCTCCGGGGCCAGCCCCTTCGCCACGGTCCCGCTCTCGTGGCCGTACTGCTCGAGGAAGTGCTCGGCCAGGGCCACGATGTCCTCCGGCCGCTCCCGCAGCGGGGGCAGGTCGATGGTGAGCCCCTTGAGCCGGTAGTAGAGGTCCTCGCGGAAGGTCCCCTCGCGCACCATCTCCTGCAGGTTCCGGTTGGTGGCGAAGATGATCCGGGCCTCGACCTTGATCGGGCGCCCGCCGCCCACCCGCTCGAACTCGCGCTCCTGGAGCACGCGGAGCAGGGCGACCTGCGTCTTCGGCGAGATGTCGCCGATCTCGTCGAGGAAGAGGGTGCCGCCCGCCGCCATCTCGAAGCGGCCGATCTTGCGCTGGTGGGCGCCGGTGAAGGAGCCGCGCTCGTGCCCGAACAGCTCGGACAACAGCAGCGACTCCACCAGCGCGGCGCAGTTCAGCTTGACGAAGGGGCCGTTGACCCGCGGCGAGTTGCGGTGGATGGCCTCCGCCACCAGCTCCTTGCCGGTGCCGGACTCGCCGTTGATCAGCACCGTGCCGTCGGTCTGGGCCACGCGGTCGAGGATGTGGAACACCCGGAGCAGCTTCGACGAGTTGCCCACGATGGCGCCGTACTTCTCCTGCCACTCCGGCTTGCGCTCCACCTGCACCGGCGCGGCGGGCTCGACCGGAGCGGCGGCGGGGGCGACCGGCGCGGACATGACCGGCGCGGGGCGGGGGGCGGGGGCGCGGCCCTCGAGCTCGGCCAGGGCGTCGCGCAAGGCAACCTGCGGTGCGGCGTCGAGGAAGACGAGGGCGAGGTGCTCGGGGAGCTCCGCCGCCACCTGCTGCTGGATCTCGCGCGCGGCGTCGAGGTGCATCCGCGCCGCCTCGCGGCGGCCGGCCCGGACGAGGGCGCGGGTGAGGCCCACCTCGGCGTCCCGCACGAAGAGGCGCCGGCCGAGGTGCTCGAACGCGTCGCGGGCCTGGGTGAAGGGCGCCTCGGCGTCCCGGCCCTCGGCCAGGGCGAGGTCGCCGGCCAACAGGTGCGCGCGGGCGCGCAGGATCGGGCTGCTCACCGCCTCGAGCTCCGCCTCGACCTCCTGCAGCAGCTCGGCCGCCGCCGCGCTGTCGCCCGCGTGGAGCTTCAGCTCCACCAGCTCGACCATCGCCTCGAGCGGGCGGGCCTGGCCCATCCGCCGCAACAGGCGCATGCCCTCGCGCAGGCGCTGCTCGCCCGAGGCGCTGTCGCCCTGGGCGGCCAGGATGATGCCGTCGACCACCGTGCTGATCGCGACCACCCGCTCCACCCCGGACTGCCGGGCCAGGCGCAGGGCCTCGTCGTTGTGGGCTCGGGCGCGCTCGAGGTCGCCCGCCATCAGGTAGAGGTTGCCGAGGTTGTGGAGCACCCGGGCCAGCTGGGTGCGGTTCCCGAGGCGCCGGAACAGGGAGCGGCACTCCCGGTAGCACTCGATCGCGCGGCCAAGCTCGCCGCACTGGTGCACGAGCACCCCGAGGTTCATGTAGCCGAACGCGAGGCGGGTGAGGTCGTTCACCTCCTGGGCCTTCTCGATGCCGGCGAGCAGGCGCTGCTCGGCCCGGCTGGTCTCGCCCAGGCGCATGTGGGCCATGCCCATGTTCACCAGCGCCCGCGCCTGCTCGTGGCCGAGGCCGCTCTTCTCGGCCAGCCCGAGGGTCTCCTGGAAGAAGTCGATGGCGTGCTGGGTGTCGTCGTCGGCGAGCGCGATCTTGCCGAGCTGGTTCATCAGCTCGATGCGCTCCCGCACCGGGCCCTCGCCGAGGGCCGACAACAGCTCGAGGCCCTCGCGGGCCGCGTGGGCCGCCTCGCCCAGCTCCGCTCGGTGGTAGTGCGCCTCGCTCACCGCGGCCTCGACCCGCGCCTGGGCGCGGGCGTCGTCGGCGCTGATGCCCGCGCGGGCCGCGTCCAGGGCCACCAGGGCGAGGTCGTACTCGCCCGCCGCGTTCCTGAGCTCGGCCTCCTTCAGGTGGGCCACCCCGCGCTGCCCCATCGGCAAGGCAGCCTTCATCGCCTCCACGAAGCGCAGCGCGCGCCGCGGGTTGCCGGTGAGGGGGGCGAGCTCGGCCAGGCGCTCGAGGATCGCGAGGAGCAACTCACCTTGCGCATAGGGCCGCGCGCTCTCGAGCATCTCGATCGCCGCGTTCAGGGCGCCGCTCACCGCGTAGGTCTCGGCCGCCTGGATCGCGAGCGACACCCCGCGCTGGGGCTCCTGGCTGCGGAGCTGGTGGTAGGCGAGCAGGGCGGGGCCGCCGCTGTCGGGGGTGCCGGTGAGGGCCTGGGCCCAGCCGCCGTGGTAGCGGGCGCGGTCCTCGGCGCTCAGCCCGCGCTCGGTGACCTCGAGGTCGCGGCGCCGGTGGAACAGGAACTGGAACTCGCCGTTGTGGATCTTGCGGTCGACCACCCGGTCGTCGCGCAGGGCGTTCAGCGCCCGGGCCACGTCCTTGAGCGGGTGCTGGATGACGGTGCACAGGGTGCGGGGGGAGGCGGGGCGGCCCGAGAGGGCGAGGCCGCGGAGCGCGTCGCGGGACACCGCGTCCATGCCGGACAGCTTGCGCTCGAAGAGCTCCTCCACGTTGTCGGGGAGGGCCTCGATGAGGGCGTCGACCTCCTGCGGGAGCCCGGCCGAGGCGGCCAGGAGCTTCTCGAGCACGTGGGGCGACTGCACGTAGCGGCGCAGGCCCTCGAGGTCGAGCCCCTCGAGGTGCAGGCGGTGGAGCCCGGGGCGCTCCATCAGCTCGTTGAGGTGATCGCGGGCGGCGGGGTGGGGCGCGTCGTCCCGCGCCACCAGGACCAGGAGGCCCTTCACCGCGGGCTCGGGGTCGAGGTCCGGCTCCCCGAAGAGCTCGTCCACCAGGTAGGTGGCCAGCTCGAGGGTGTCGGAGTCCGCGCGCTCCAGATCGTGGATCAGCACGAGGAGCCGGGCGTGGGCGCCCAGCCCGGCGAGCAGGCGCCGGAGGCCGTCGAAGAAGCGGAGCTTCTGGTCGAGCGAGGGGCCCTCGATCTCGGCGTGGACGTGGTCCAGCACCGGGAACAGCGCCTCGTAGACCGGGTCCACCAGCTGGTCGGTGAGCCCGGCCTGGCCGGCCCACGCCATGGCCTGGTGGGCCACCTCGGCGAAGGGGTGGAAGCTCCGGCCACCCGCCTCGGGGGTGTGCCCCTCGAGCACCACCACGTGGGCCTTCTCGCCCGCTCGGCGCACCAGATCTCGAGCCAGGCGCTGCTTGCCGACGCCGCGTCGGCCGTGGATGACCACCGGGCGCCCGTGGGGGGCCTCGAGGGCGATCAGGAGCCGATCCAGATCCTCGTGGCGGAGGTCCGGGCCGTCATCGAAGTGATCGAAGTCTGTCGCTCGATTCCCCGCGTCCACCATGCCGTACGGATCCCGTCGCAAGGAGTATGCCGCGTGTCACGATCCGAACGGAATCCCCTCCGGGCCCGACAGGCCGGGATCGCACGCCAGACCGCGGGTTTACGCGGGGCTCTGGCGTCTCCGGAGACGATCGGGGTGTTCGTTTCCTATCAGCGAACGCGCGGGCGGGCTGCCCGATGTCCAATGTGGGATCGCGTGCTACGTCGATCCCCGTGCGGCTCCTTGCTCTCGCCCTGCTCCTCCTGACGGCCTGCGGGGGGCGCCTCGACGCGATCGAGGTCCCGAGCAACACCAACAACAACAGCGCTACATGTCAGGCCCAGGACTACCAGGCGGCGGTGGTGGCGTTCTGCGAGACCCAGAACCCGCCCGCGCCGGGTGCGGGCGAGCGCGGCGCGAGCTGCGCCGACGACACCCAGTGCAGCTCGGGGCTCTGCCTCGAGCCCTTCGGGAGCGCGGCCTACTGCACGGTGCCGTGCCCCAACGGAGGCGAGTGCGGGCAGGGCTACAGCTGCCAGGACAGCGGCACCGTAGGCCCGGTCTGCTACCAGGGGGTGTGCGTCTACGGCGGGTCGGACAAGGCAGCTTGCGTCTCGGCGCTGACGGCGGAGATCGAGGAGGGCTGCAGGAGCGCTTGCACCGGACCGGTCAACGGCTGGGTGCGGTGCCTGGCGGGGGCCGGGCGACTGTGCGGGGTCGAGGACGCAGATCAGGCCTGTGGGGCGGAGCGGGGCCTGTTGGAGTCGTGCTGCCCGGGGTGCAGCCGCTTCGAGTGGTGAGGCATCCCCCATTCGGGGGATCGCGTTGACCGGCCCGCCGGGTTCGGCGAAGCTCGGGCGGCGAAGCACTCCGAGTGATGGGGTCTTGGACCTCCCTCCGGGGGACCCCCGGGGGCGTAAACTGAGCTTGCATCTACGTCACCGCGGCCTCGGTCCGCGGTCACGGACGGCAGCCGCGGCAGACCGGCGAGTCGGGGTGCTTCGCCTCTTGCACCATGCCTGAGCCGGGTCACCGCCATCCAGTAGAGGAGGCGCGGACGATCGCGCGTGCCCTGTTGAGTTCGGACTGGTCAGCCGGGGGGATGCTGGACGTGCTCCGGCAGGGGCGCCCCGGGCCGAGCCCGTTCTGGGTAGGGCTCGTGGCGCGGGTGCGCGACGCGTTCGGCCCGACCTCGCCTCCGCCGACGCTCGACGCGCTGACCCGGATGCTCGCCGAGGATCCCATCTTCGACGAAGACTACCGCGCCGAGATGGCGCTGCTCACCGAGGCCGACGGCTGGAAGACGCCCCCGTACGTCGACCGCCTGATCTTCAGGCCGGTGGGCTCGAGGTTCCGGCCCGGGGCGGCGGCGGCGGAGTGGCCGGTGCCCCGGCTGGAGTCCGTCCCAGAGCTGGCGGCACACCTCGAGGTGCCAGAGGCGACCCTGGAGGGTTGGGCGGACGTGGGGGGCTGGCTCGGGCGGTACCCCAGCGATCGGCGGCAGCACTACGTGCGGCGCTGGATTCCTGGGGTCCCGGGCCGGCGGAGCCGTCCCACCCCTCTCCGCCGGGCTGCGCCTGGCTGCGCGCCCTGCTTGCGGAGCTCGGGGGGCAGCGGGCCACGCCTCATCGAGGCGCCCAAGACCCAGCTCGCGAAGATGCAGCGACGCATCCTGCGCAGCATCCTCGACCTCGTGCCCGTTCATCCGGCGGCGCACGGCTTCGTCCGGGGCCGCTCGATCCGGACCCACGCCGCGCGGCACGTGCACATGCAGGTCGTCCTGCGCTTCGACCTCCGCCGCTTCTTCCCCTCGGTGCAGGCGCCCCGGGTGCAAGGCCTGTTTCGCTACCTGGGCTACCCCGAGGAGGTCGCGCGCCTGCTCGCGGGCCTGTGCACCACGATCACGCCCCACGACGTCTTCCCGCCGCGGACCGCGGCCGACGTGCGCCAGCTGTACCGCCAGCGGCACCTCCCGCAGGGTGCCCCGACCTCTCCCGCCCTGGCGAACCTGCTCTGCCTCGGGCTGGACAGACGGATGATGGGCCTCGCCCGCGCCTTCGACGCCGGCTACTCCCGCTACGCGGACGATCTCGTCTTCAGCGGCGGTGCAGCGCTGGCCGCGCGCAGCCGGCGCTTCGGGGGCTTCGTGGCGCGGGTGGTGGAAGAGGAGGGCTTCCTGCTCAACCACGACAAGACGCGCCGCATGCCGAGGAGTGGCCGTCAGGAGGTCACCGGCCTCGTGGTCAACCAGGGCCCCGCCTACCCGCGGGACGAGTTCGATCGTCTGAAGGCCATCCTGCATCAGTGCGCGCTGGATGGTCCGGAGCGCCACAACCGGGAGGGCCACCCGGACTTTCGGGCCCACCTCCTCGGTCGGGTGAGCTTCGTCGAGAGCGTCGACCCTCGGCGGGGGGCGAAGCTGCGGGTGCGCTTCGAGCGGATCCGGTGGGGCTCATCCCAGCGGTAGGCTCGCGAGCTCGGGGAGCCAGATCTCGACCTGGTTGCCGGGCTCCGCGTCTCGGATGAGCGCGTACCCCGAGGCCGCCTCCGCCGCGAGCCTGGCGAAGGCGAAGCCGGGGCCGGCCACCCGGGGACCATTCGGAGCCGAATCGCCGAGCAGCGGCCCGCGAGGGATGGTCGCCACCTCACCGCCGTCACGCACCGCGATCCGCACGTGCGGGCCGGCGGCGCCTGCGGGGGCTTGGACGCGGACCGCTTCCACGAAGACGGTGGGCGGTCGGGCACTCGGCGGTCGGGCTTCGACGACCAGCGACAGGATCAGGGTGATGATGGTCCCCTCGAAAAGCGTCGTTGCGCCGAGGTCTTCGGCGAGGGAGAACTCGACGCCGGTCGAGGGCTGCCCCGACGGGGCCAGCAACTCGGCCGCGGCGCGGAGCGCGGGCGCCAGGGGGGTGCGGCAGCTGGGGTCGGCGAGTCGCCACATGGGCCTGATGATGCGGTAGATGTTCCCGACGACGCGGAGGGCCCCTTGGAGGTCTTCGCAGATGTCTTGGTCCTCGGCCGGAAGCTCGGCCTGGCGGAGGAACTCGACGTTCACCACGAGCACTTGGTAGAGGGTGATCAGGTCCGTGAAGTACCTCCTCAAGAGCCACGCCTCATGGATCATGGACTGCATCTGCATGACCTGTGATCGATGCAGGTCATCTTGCGCCATCCCCGGGCCGTGCTCCGTCACCGTCACCACCGCCCCACCGTTGGGCGCGGGGGCTACGCTGACCAGGGCCGCACCGCCGTCCTCTCCCACCACGCGGAACGCGCCCCCGTCCCTCATCACCTCATCGACTCGCGCAACGGACAGGCCCAAGCAGGCAGCGAGCAGCGGCTGCGCCGCCATCCCCAACTCCGGGTGCGGAGCACCGACGCGGCGGGCCCAAGCGGCGAAGGTGCCGTGGGTGGACGACAGGCGCAGCTCGCGGTCGAACCACGCGCGCCCTGAGCAGGAGTCCAAGCTGGTGCTCGAGACGGTCATGGTTTGGAGTATGCGTGATATCTCGAGGCCGTGGTTCGCGGGTTCACCACCACCCACGAGTGCGACCGAGGGCGTCGATGGCCTGGGCGAGCGCCCCTGGCTGGTGTCGGATCAGCCGCCCCGGCGCGAGCAGCGCGGCGGGCACCGCGTGGCCCGGGTGTAGGGGCTTGTCGGGATCCAGCCGCACCGGGACCGAGCCCTCCGCGGCATAGGCGTCGAGGTCGAGGCTGTCGGGCCAGGTGTCGTTGTAGAGCACCGCGTCGAGGCGCGCGTCGCCGAGGTGGATGGCCACCGTGCCCGCGAAGTCCGCGACGCTGTAGTCGGGGGTCTCGTTGGGCTTGGTCATGAGGTTGCAGATGTAGAGCAGCTTGGCGCGCCCCTCGGCCAGGGCCTCGCGCACGCCGCCCACGAGCAGGTTCGGGAGCACGCTGGTGTACAGATCGCCGGGGCCGAGCACCACCAGGTCGGCCTCGCGCAAGGCGTCCAGCGCGGGCGGGTAGCCCTGGGCGGGCGGGTCCAGGTACTCGCTGAGCACCGGGGCGTCCAACGCTTCACCCAAGCCGTCGAGCGAGGCCTCGCCGCGGAACACCCTGTCGTTCTCGAGGTGCACCACGAGGTCGGCGCGGTCCAGGGTCACCGGCAGCACCTGGTGGTCCACCGCGAAGATCTCGTGCAGGCGCGCCACCGTCTGGGCGGTGTCGCCGGTGAGCTCCTCGAGCGCGGCGAAGATCAGGTTGCGGACGGTGTGACCCTCGAGGCTCCCCCGCCCGAAGCGGTGCCCGAGGAGCTCCTTCATCGCGGTGGGGTGCGAGGACAGCGCGATGAGGCAGCGGGTGAAGTCGCCTGGCGGCAACAGGCCGTACTCGTCGCGCAGCCGGCCGGAGCTCCCGCCGGAGTCCATCATGGTGACGATGGCGGTGATCCGGGCGTCGAGGGTCCTGAGCCCGGTGAGCAGGGTGTAGTGGCCGGTGCCCCCGCCCAAGGTCACGATGTGCGGCTGTGGCACGTGCCCAGTCTAGAACGTCAGGACGGCCTGCGCACCCCGGACCTCGCCGTCCACCATCATCGGCCCGAGCGTGAGCGGCGTGCCCTGAGCCTGGTCCATCATCTTGCCGCCGTCGTGGAACATCCGGCCGCCCACGAAGATGGCGATGGCGCTCACCACCATGGTGACCCCGCCGCCGATCACCAGCGCGGTCGAGGTGCCCTTGCCGTCGTTGGTCTGCCCGTCCGCGACGTCCCCGGAGCTCAGGCCGGTGAGCATGCCCGCTACCAGGAGCGAGGTGCCGGTCACCCCGCCCACGATGCCGGTGGTGAGCACCACCACGCCGGTGGTCCGCAGCGACCTGCCCTTCTCGTACAGCTCAGGGGTGGTGCTCACGCCCGGGGCGGGCACGGTGGCGGGCCGAGCCGCGGGTGGGCCGTTGTCCGAGGCCGGGTCGGCGTGGGCGACGACCGGGGCACCGATCAGAGCGAGGGCGAGGGCGAGGGCAGGGTGGCGCATGGTCTTGGAGGAGGCAGCATACCTCGTGCCAGGTCTGATCAGGGGGCCTACGCTCCTGTTTCGCGGGCCGGCGCGGGGTGGGTCGGGCAGCGGTGTCGCGATCGGCAAGGCAGCTACGGCGCCACCCGCTCGACCTTCTCCTTCAACATTGGTGAGAGGGTGCCCTCGGGGAGTGCCCGGAGGGCGGCCCAGAGGCTCGGAGGACCCGGTTGACGCTCCAGTCCGCCGAAGCGATCGAACAGCGCCTTGGCGTGGCGGTTGACCGCCAACTCCACGTCCTCCTGCCACCGACTCGTGCGCAACGAGGGCTGGGTCAGTAGGTTGAAGGCCAGCTCGTCCTCGAAGCCACGGAAGCTATCCAGCAACGTGCGCCCGCTCTCTGCCGCGAAGGACTTGGGGCCCGCTCGCAGCAGGTCGTCGAGGAGCGCCTCGGACGTCGGGGCGAAAGCCGCAGGTTGGACGGGCCGACGCAACGTGGGCAACGCCGCGTCCATGACCTTCTTGGCGTTGAGGGTGCCCTCTCCGAAGCCCGACGCCTGATCCGCGACTCGAGAACCACAGTGCTTCCTGATGGTGGCTCGAAAGAGCTCTTGCACCGCTGGGCCACCGAAGTCGTGGACGAGCTTCGCGCGCCCGCCGTGCTTCTGGAGCCAGAGCGCCGCGACGCCGGCGGTCATCGCGACCGCATAGGAGGTGCCGCTGCTTGGTCCGACGGCCTCTGTGGAGCCGTCGAAGTACGCTCGCCACACGTCCTGGGCGGGGCCCGCGAGGTCGACGTCGTCACCCCGACACGAGCCACTCCAAGAGTTGCCGCACACATTGCAGCCCGCGATCGCGATGACCTCTTCGTACCTCGCAGGCCAAACCACGGTGCGGATGTAGTTGCCGGCGGCCGCGAGCACGATCATCCCCTTCGACAACGCCTTGCCGATGGCTGCGCGGAGGCCACTGTTCCAGAGCCAGCCGAGGCTGATGGAGATCACGTCGCACTCTGTCTCAACCGCATGGAGGATCGCGTCCCGCAGCCGTCGCGCGCCGGCCCGAAATAGTACCGGAGCGGGGACGAGGCCGTGCTTCTTGGTCACACGGAGCGGTACCAAGGTCGCCCCCGGTGCTACCCCGCGCACGTGGTCGGCGGGCGACGTCCGACTATCGCTGACTATGACGCTGGCCGTCGACACCCCGTGGCTGACGTGGCGGTAGGGTCCGTCGGGGTCGAGGTCGCCGTCGACGAAGTCTCGCGCCGAGGCGAGGTCGACAAAGGAGCGCTGGAGCTCCCCATGTCTTACGAAGCCACTATCCGGGTGGGCGATGCGGACGCCTTGTCCTGTGTATATCGCGGGCACTTCTTCCAGCTCGATGAACTTGGTCGCCCAGAGCGGGTCCGGGACACCCGGCCCGCGCTCCCAGAGTAGCGCCGCGAGGTCGAAGTGGGCGTCCTCGCCTGCCTCCGGTGTGTTCGTGGAGTCCAGTTCGAAGCACGGCTCGGCGTGCAGGACGCCCGGCAACTTCTCGACCATCTCGCGGGCCAGCGCGAAGGCGTCGGCAGGGGTCAGAGTCTCCTTTCGGAACGACGTGACATCGAAGTAGCCGTCGAGGCCCGGGACGGGCCGTGCCGCCAGATCGGTGTCGAGGTGCCGAGTGAGTTCCTCCACTGACCCGACGTTTGTCTGGACGGTGAAAGTATCGAACTTCGGATCAGAGAACGGGATGGCCATCCCCAAGTCATAAAGTGAATACCCGTTCGTGGCTACCCCCGGGGTCAGTCTGCGGTGACCGAGGACCAACGCGTGCCAACGACCAACCCGCGCCCCGCCCCGTTGAGGTAGGCGGCCGCGTCCATCGGCTTCTTCCCGGGCGGCTGGAGCTGGGTGATCACGAGCGCGCCTTCGCCGGTCTCGACCGTGAGGGGCTTCAAGGCGGTGAGGGTGCCCGGCGCGGCCCCGCTGCCGCCCACCACCTGGGCGGCCAGGATCTTCAGCGGCCCATCGCTCAGCGGCACGAAGCAGCCGGGCCAGGGGAAGAACGCGCGGATGCGGCGCTCGAGCTCGGCCGCGGGGCGCGTGAAGTCGAGGGCGCCAGCGGACTTGTCGATGAGGGGCGCGTAGGTGACCCGGGCCTCGTCCTGCGGCGTGACCTCGAGGCCCTCGGCCTTGGCGAGGGCCAGGCCCTCCACCAACGCCTCGCCACCCAGCTTCGCGAGGGCCTCGGTGAGGGACTCGGTGGTCTCGGTGCCGTCGAGCGGGAGGGCGCGGGTGTGGAGCATCGCGCCCTCGTCCATGCCCTCGCTCAGCTGCATCAACGTCACCCCGGTCTCGGCATCGCCGGTGAGGATCGCGTGCTGGATCGGCGAGGCGCCGCGGTGCCGCGGCAGGAGCGAGGCGTGCACGTTCCAGGTGTGGAAGGTGGGGGCCTCGAAGAGGTCGACCGGGAGGATGCGGCCGTAGGCCACCACGATGGCGAGGTCGACCTCGAGCGCCTTCAGCTGGGCGGCGAGGGCGCCGTCGCGCAGCTTGGTGGGCTGGGTGACGGGGATGCCTCGGGCCTCGGCCAGGGCCTTCACCGGGGTGGGCTCGAGCTTCTTGCCGCGGCCCTTGGGGCGATCGGGCTGGCTCACCACGAGCACGACGTCGTCCTCGCCCGCGTCCAAGAGCGCGGCGAGCACGGTCTTCGCGATGTCCGGGGTGCCGAAGAAGGCCAGGCGCAAGCGGCGTTGCGGGAGCTGCTGCTTCACGCCGTGGCGGCCTCTTCCAGGGCGCGCTTCTTGAGCTTCTTCTTCACCATGGAAGACTTGAGGCGGGAGAGGCGGTCGACGAAGAGCACGCCCTCGAGGTGGTCGATCTCGTGCTGCAGGCACACCGCGAGCAGGCCCTCGGCCTCGATCGAGATGGGGTTGCCGTGCTTGTCGAGGCCCTCGACTCGCACGGTGGCGGCGCGCTCCACCTCGTCGGTGTAGCCGGGGACGGAGAGGCACCCCTCCTCCCAGACCAGCTTCCCGTCCTTTTCGACCACGACGGGGTTCACGATGGCGTAGGGCTCCTTGGGCTGGAGCGGGCGCTCCTCCTCGGCCTCACGCTTGCCGCAGTCCACCACGATGATGCGCTCGAGCACGCCCACCTGCGGCGCCGCCAGCCCCACGCCCTCGGCCTCGTACATGGTCTCGAACATGTCTTCGATCAGCTGGGTGGTGGCGGGGGTGACCACGTCCACCGGCTTGGCCTTCTTGGCCAGCCGCGGGTCGGGGAAAGTGAGGATCTCGAGGAGGGCCATGCGTAGGTCGAGGATAGAGACCGATATCGGGCCCGGCAAGCGCAAGTGCGACATGGACGTCTGTAGTGTCTCTGGCCACGCGGGGGCGTGGTCGTGGGCACCCGCCCGCGGAATCCGTGGGTGATGCCGGCTGTTTAGAGGCTGGAACGGGGCCTGAAAACGACCAGGGCATGAAGCGCCCGTGGATCCTCCCGCTCCCCCTCCTCATCGCCCTGGCCCTGCCGGCCCCGGCTGCAGCTCAGCCCGCAAGCGGAGCGCGCAGTCGGGCGCAGCCCGACGAAGGGGGGTGGGACGGCTCCGCCGGCCCGGGACCCCAGGAATCGGGCGCTTTGCTGGCCCGGGACGCTGACGGCACCGCCCACCCCTTCCCGCTGCTCCACACCTCGGTGGATGCCCAGGTGGCGGGGCCGATCGCCCGGGTCACCGTGACCCAGCACTTCGACAACCCCCACGAGACCGCGGTGGAGGCGGTCTACGTCTTCCCCCTCCCCGCGAAGAGCGCGGTGGCGGACTTCGAGGTCAGGGCCGGCGGCCGGGTGGTGAAGGGTGTCTTGCAGCGCCGGGACCAGGCCCGGGCCACCTACGAGGCGGCGAGGTCCGAAGGCAAGACCGCGGCGCTCCTCGACCAGGAGCGGCCCAACCTCTTCACCCTCTCGGTCGCCAACCTGGTGCCGCACGAGAAGGTGCAGGTGAGCCTGCAGTACGTGGACCTCTTGGAGTACGCGGACGGCGGCTACCGCTTCGTCTACCCGATGACGGTGGGGCCCCGCTTCAACCCCGGCGCGCCCCTGGCGGGTGAAGCCCAGGGCCACGGCACCGCCCCCGACACCACCCAGGTGCCCGACGCCTCGCGCATCACCCCGCCCATGACCATGGGGGGCCGGAGCGGGCGGGACATCGACGTGACCCTGAAGATCGACGCCGGGGTGCCGCTGGTGAGCCTCGCCTCCTCCACCCACCAGATGGCGGTGGAGCACGTCTCCGCGCGGCAGGCGGTCTTGCGCCTGAAGCCCGAGGACCGCATCCCGAACAAGGACCTCGTGGTGGACGTGCAGGTGGCGGGGCAGGAGATCCAGACCGGGGTCATCGCCACCCGGCCCGACCCGACGCAGCCCGGGCACGCGCTGGTGATCCTGCAGCCCAAGGCGGACGCCGACGTCCGCACCGAGGTGACCCCGAAGGAGATGGTCTTCGTGCTCGACACCTCAGGCTCGATGAGCGGGCAGCCGATCGAGGCGGCCAAGGCGGTGATGCGGGCCGCGGTGCGGGGCATGAACCCCGAGGACTCGTTTCAGATCTTCGGCTTCGACAACGAGGTCTCGAGCCTGTCGCCGTCGCCGCTTCTGGCCTCCGACGAGAACATCACCCGCGGGCTCGCCTTCATCGACGGCTTCCACGGGGGCGGCGGGACCTACATGAACGCGGGCATCACCGCGGCCCTGCAGCCGCCTGAAGATCCCAAACGCATGCGCATGGTGTTCTTCATGACCGACGGCTACATCGGTAACGAGGACCAGATCTTCCGGCAGATCGACTCCGACCGGAAGAACGCCCGCCTGTTCTCGTTCGGGGTCGGCAGCAGCGTGAACCGCCACCTGGTCGAGGGCATGGCAGAGCGGGGCCGCGGCTTCGCGGAGATCGTGGGCTACCGGGATGATCCCCAGACGGTGGCGGACCGCTTCTACGAGCGGATCCGAAAGCCGGTGCTCACCGACATCACGGTGGCCTTCGAGGGGGTCGAGGTGCAGGACATCCTGCCGACGCGCCTCCCGGACCTCTTCGAGGCCCAGCCCCTGGTGCTGGTGGGGCGCTATGACAAGGGCGGCTCGGGGCGCGTGCGGGTCGAGGGCAAGGTGCGCGGGCAGCCGAAGAGCTGGTCCCTGCCGGTGACCCTGCCCGAGATGCAGGCCGAGAACCCGCAGGTGGCCCAGCTCTGGGGCCGCCGCAAGATCCACGACCTGGAGCGCAACGCGAGCGTCGCGGAGGCCGCGGCCGAGGCGGTGACGCAGGTTGCCCTGCAGTACGGGCTGGTCTCGGCCTACACCTCCTTCGTGGCGGTGCTGCACGAGGTGCGGGTGGACCCGAAGGACGCCACCCGGACCGTGATGATCCCGGCCGAGCTCCCCGAGGGCGTGTCGCCCGCGATGTTGGGCGCGGGCCTGTCGCGCACCGAGATTCCGCCCGGCGACCCGATCATCGCGGTGCACGCCCCCAAGGATGCCCAGCGGGTCACCGCCTACTTCCCCTTCGGCCTCGTGAAGCCGCTCCACTACGACCGGGTCACCAACACCTGGCGCGCGCGGTTCCTGGTGCCGAAGGGCATCGAGGACGGCTGGTATGGAGTGCAGGTTCACGTGCTCGACAAGGCGGGCGTGACGCGGGTCCTGGACGTGCCCTACCACCTCGACGCCACCGGGCCCGACCTGCTGGTCGAGGTGGACCGGCAGCTGGTGGAGCGCGGAGACCTCATCGCCATTCGGGTGGACGCGGTGGAGCCGAGCAAGGAGGTCAGCGTGTACGGGGCGCCCTTCGGTGAGCTGCAGCACCTCCTCGAGCCGACGGACGACACCGAGACCCGCTTCGGCGGCGACCTCCTGGTGCCCGAGGACGCGGCGCCCGGGTGGTTCGAGCTGGTGGTGGTTGCGCGCGACAAGGCGGGCAACCGAGCCGAGCAGCGCGTGATGCTGATGGTGGTGGAGTAGGTCATGGCCCTTTTGGCGGCGAGCATCGTGGCGTTCGCGTCCTTCACCAACACCGAGCTGGTGCGGGACGTGGTGGTGCTGGACTCCGGGGTGGTGGTGGCCGCCACCTCCGGAGGGGTGGACGTGTTCGACGGGCGGGGCCGCCCGCTGGACACCTTGCACACCGAGGACGGCCTGCCGTCCCACGAGACGTACGCGGTGCGCCGCTTCGGGGACCAGGTGGTGGTGGCCACCGCCCGCGGGCTCGCGGTGATGGCGGACAACGGCGAGGTGAGCGCGGTGGGGCGCGGGCGCCCGTGGCATGGCCTCCCCGAGGCGAAGGTGGGGGAGGGGATGCAGGCCTACCTGCAGCGCCTGTTGGCGTGGGAGGCCCGGTGGCCGGCGGCGGTGATCCCGGCCGCCCTGGCCGAGGACGGGGCGCGGTGGGCGGTGGCGATGGTGGACGGGCGGCTGGAGGTGTCCCTGGGAGAGCACCTCCACCGCCTGAGCGTGCCCGGAATGCCCCAGGCGGTGGCCTTCAGCGGGTCGGAGCTCCTGATCGCGACCTCCGAGGCCCTCTTCGGGGTGGACGCCGAGGGGCGCCTGAGGCCGGTGCAACACAGGTTGACGGCCCCCTTCGCGGCCCGGGCCGCGGGGGCCGCGCTCGAGGGGGTGGACGCTACCGGGCAGGCCTTCTTGCTCAGCGCGGCCGGAGTCCGGCCCCTGGAGCGCCTGAAGCTGAAGGACATCACCGCCTTCGCCCCCGGCCGGACCTACCTCGGGGTGCGGGAGCAGGGGGTGTGGAGCAAGGCCGGGCGGCGCCTCACCCGCACCGGGCAGCTCTGCGGGAATCACGTCACGCGCGTCATCCAGCACCAGGGACGGTGGGTGGTGGGGACCTTCGATCGCGGGGTGTGTTGGTCGAGCGACGCGGTCACCTGGCGGACCTCTCGGCGGCCCGCCCTCCCGAGCGACGTGGTCTACGACGTGGCCTCGGTGGGCGCACGCCTCTTCGTGGCGACGTCCCACGGGCTGGGGGTGCACGACGGGCGCCGCTTCACCCACTACGGCTTCGGGGGCAGGAACCCCTTCGGCCTCGAGGCCCTCAGCGTCCTGGCGGTGCTCCCCGCCGCCGACCCCGAGGGGCGCGCCGCGGTGGTGGAGCGCCGGGGGATCTCGTGGCTTGGTGATGACGCAAGTCTGATTGCGCGCGAGCGAGGCCAGACCGAGATCAGCGAGCACTTCACGACCGCCGCCGCGGCCGGGCCCTATCTGTGGCTGGGCACCGAGGACCGGGGGGTGCTCCGCTTCGACGGCGCGTCGTGGACGGTGTTCCACGACGGCAAGGACCTGCCCGACAACTGGGTCACCGCCCTCGACGCGGCCCCGGACGGCCGCGCGGTGGTGGGCACTTGCCAGGACGGGGTGGCGTTCATCGACCCGGGGCAGGAAACCTTGCGCTTGGGCCACGACCAGGGCCTGGCCGATGACATGGTCACCGGGGTAGCGCTCGGTGAGGCGCCCCGCTCCGCCTTCGTGGGGACGCTCGGTGGCCTGAGCCAGGTGGAGGGCGGCCGGGTGGTGGCCCGCTTCGGCCCCGAGGAGGGCCTGGCCGACCCGCGGGTGGCCTCGGTGCAGCGCTTTGGCGAGGTGCTCTGGGTGGGCACCGAGGCAGGGCTGTCGCGGGCGCTCCTGTCGGCGCCCCAGGCGAGCGTGGTGTCACCGTGAAGGGTGGATAATCCGAGGGCGTCGTCGGCACTCACGGTGTGATGACCAATCCAGCCTCGAGGGTCGGTGCCCTCTTCATTGCCTTCGCGTGTGGTTGGCCGGTGGCCGCGCACGCCCAGAGCCGCTTCGGCGGGCCGACGGACTTCGTCGACCCGTCCGGTCTCCCGTGCGGCGGTGCCTCGCGCGCCAGGGAGCTGGGCATCCAGGTCCCGCGAGGGATGCAGGACTATCCGCGGCCCAAGGTGGGAGTCTATGTCTCCAACGCGAAGGAGCTGATCGCTGCGCTCAATGTGACTACGCCCCAGACGATCGTGCTCGCGTCGGGGGTCTTCGACCGCCCGGTCAACCATCCCGCGCCCTCGTATCCGTACACGGGCACCCCTCCGACCCCGACCTTCGTGACCGCGCGGGCCGGACACACCGTGGTGGCCGAGCAGGTTGGGTTGACGCGCCTGAAGTTCGGGATCAGCGTGCCCGGGATCGCCTCGGGGTTCACGCTGCGTGGCGTGGTCTTCGACATCGACCATGAGCTCGACGGCGTGCCGGACTCGCAGAACTGGTTCGAGCCCCGCACCTGGTTCACCTCCGCCGTGCTGATCTGGGGTGGGGCGTCGAACGTGACGATCGAGGACGTGCGCGTGCTCGGCAACCAGCGCCTGCACCAGGGGATCCGGGCGCTGAGCGTCGAGGGGCTCCAGCTCCACCGCGTCGCGGTCTACGGGGTGCGCCGCTTCGGGCTCCTGATCGGCAACGGCTCGGGGACCGCGGTGCCGGTGGTCACCCGACCCGTCATCGAGGACGTGGTCGTCGACGGGGTCTCGGACCCGGCCTATGAGGACTACATCGCGCCCCTCGGGAGCTGGTACTTTGGTCAACAGCTGCACGGCATCATGCTCGCGACGCCTTGCGATCTGCGCCGGGTCCGGGTTCGTCGGGTCGCCCACTCCGCCATCGCCCTCGGCAACACGGTGGTGCCGATGGAAGGTGCCTTGCTCGAGGACATCGACGTCGACGCGGTGAACCTGAGCAACTACACCCTCGGGACCGGGGTGTACTTCGAGCGCCAGCAGCTCAGCCCCCGCCTACGGCGCTTCTGCGTCGGCCCCGACGTCGACCGTGGGGTGCACATCGAGTGGGGCCACGCTGCCACCAGCAGCGCGACCGCGGAACAGCACTGCAACAACCCCTTGCTCGTGCCCGTGCCCTCCGACGACGTGCAGATCGACGACGGCCTGGTGCTCGCCAGTCGGCACGGCGTGTACGTGGGCGGTTGGACCCGCGGGACCCGCATCCGGAGCGTGCACTTCGAGAACGCCTGGTGGGCGGCGGTCGGCGCGCACGACAACATGAAGACGGGCGGCACCAACACGGCCACCGACAACCTCACGTTCGGGCCCATGAACGGGTGCCACTACACCCTCGACAACGGCAACGTGGTCCCGCCACAGTGCATCCCGGGCCTGCCCACCCCGAGCGAGATCCCGATCCCCTACCCGTGCTCGCCGACCTGGGCCGCGCCCTGAGGGCGCGCCGCGAGGCGACGCGCAGCTCAGACGTCAGCGCCGACGACGCCGGACGAGGATCGTCCCGAGCAGGGTCAGGGCGCCCCATGGGGCGGAGGCGCTCGCGCCCGGCGACGCGCTGCACCCGCAGCCCCGGCCCTGGAGGGCGAGGCCCGCAGGGCTGCCTGCATCTTGTCCGGGCGCGGTGCCGGCGTCGTCGAAGCCCGCGTCCGCGAGGGGCGGGATCCCGGCGTCGGTCCCCTCGGTGAGGTCGAGGCAGACCGGGGTCGGGCTGGGGGCCGAGGCGTTGCCGCCGTAGTCCACCGCGATCAGCTGGAAGCAGCGCCGTTGCCCCTCGGTGGTGAAGGCGGTGAGGTTCACCGCCTCGGGCTCGAAGTCCACCGGGTGTAACGTGGCACCCACCACTGTGGGGGTGCTGGCGTCGGCGTCCATGAGCAGGTAGGCCGCGACGCCCACGCCGTCACTGGAAGGGAGGAAGCTGGCCTCGAGCCGCCACCTGGGGCCCTCACATTCGTCCATCGGCACCCAGGTGGCCTGTACCTGGAGTCCACCGGGCGTAGAGGGTGGTGTCGAGTCCCTGCGCCCGGTGCTGAACATGGTGATGAGCCTGGCCTCGTTCCAGTCTTCCGCCCGGATCTCGAGCAGGTTCGCCCCTGGGGACAGGCTCACCGGGAGGACCACGTGGTCTGGGCCCATCGGCAGCACGTCCACGTACTGCGCTTCCTCCCCCGGGGCCCGCAGGAACGCGTCGATGGGGCCGTACGAGAAGCCGGGCACCTCCAGCACCACGACGCCGATCCTGGGCATGTCGAGGTCGGGGTCGTCGCGCGGCCGGATGTCGCCGAACACCAGCGCGGGGTCGCAGGCCCAGGCGATGCTCGGGACGGCCACCGCGGCGGCGGTGAGGGCGGGGAGCAGGGCGCGCGCGATCATGGCGCGAACAGTGGAGCAGCCAGCGGTCCGGCAGGCAACCTCAGCGCCGCAGGTGCGCGAGATACGCGGTTCGGAGCTCCGGCACCTTCAGGACGTCGCGCGCCTCGTCCAGGCTCCGGATGATCTCCCGGGCCAGCCGCTCCAGGCTCGGATCCTGCCCGGGGGGCGGGACCTGGATCATGCCGCGGAGCTGGTGGTGGGCGCGATCGATGTCCGCCTTGCCGGCCGCGGTGTCCACCCCGAGGATGGTGAAGTAGTCGCTCGTCCGCACCAGCTCGGCCAGGGCGCGGATCCGGTTGGCCGCGTCGAGCTCGGCCAGGGCGCCGTGGGGCAAGGTGGCCTCCGCCCCCATGGCGCGCAGGCGCCGGGTGGCGGGCGGCACCCCGACCGGCGCGTAGCGCTCACCCGGGGTGATCGAGCCGGTGAGCGGCATCCACGGTCGATCCGGCGTCGAGGGCTCCGGTCGGGGCGGGGGCAGGGCGGTCAGGCGGCGCAGGTTGACCTGCAAGGCGGCCATCGCCGCGGCCCGCTCGGGGGAGACGCCGGCAAGGTGGCCTGCCTCGCCCAGGGGGAGGCGGCCGTCGAGGAGGAGCCAGAGGCGGTGGTCTCGCCCCTGATACGCCGGCTCGCCCTCGCCGGTGCGCCGGAAGCGCCGCTCCGGGCCGAGGCCGCCCTCCACCAGGCCCCACGGGCTCCGCACCGCCAGCAGATCGGTGAGCAGGGTGTCGAGGCTCAGGCGGTCGGGCACCAGCTCGTCGCGCGTGATCCGCACCTCGGCGCCGCCTTCGAACCACCAGCCGCCCCGGTGATCCAGGAGCGCGCCGAGGGCGTCCTCGAGGTGCCGGTTCAAGAACAGCACGCCCTCCGCCGGGTGCATCTTGCCGCGGGTCACGAGCGACTCCGCCACCGTCACCGGGCGGTCCGCCTCGCGCTCCAGGAGCAGCTCCAGCCCCGCGTGGGCGAGCGACTGGCCGGTCTCACGCAGGAGCCGGATGAAGGCCTGCACCGCGGCCTTGCCCCGGCGCGCGGCGGGCACGCCCTCCGCCAGCACGAGGTTCACGTTCTCCTGCAGGTGCAGGACGCCGGTGGCCCGCTGCTGGACGGCGCGCCCGAGGAGGACCAGCGCGTCCGAGAGGGATGACAACCTGCCTTGCGTCGGGGTCAGGGGCCGCGGCTCCAGGGCCGGATCGGGCAGGGTGGGGGCCTCGAACGATGCCACGTCGAACCCCGCCGCCACCTCGCCCCACAGCGGCGGCTCCAGCGAGACGTCTGCAAGCGGCATTGCGGGTTCGAGGCCGAAGTCCTCCACCGCGCTCGGCAGGCGCACCCGCGGGGCGCCCACCTCGGTGTCGTCGAAGCCCAGGGGCGCGGTGGCGTGGGGCGCGCTCTCGAGGGCGTCGCGCCACGGGGGCATCTCGGCCGGATCCACCGGCCGGGCGATCTCCTGGGTGGTCGGCACGAAGCGGATCCCGCCTCCGGATGGGCTCCGCGGCCCGAGCTCCCGGGTCACGGGAGGGAGCTCGGGCACGAAGGCGTGCTCCGCCAGCACGTCGTCGGGCTCGACCGGCATGGTCCCGGTCGGAGAGTGGGGCAGGGGCTCCTGCGGTACGTCTGGCGCGAGCTCGTCGGACTCCAGATCGAGGAGCTCCGCGTCGAGGAGGTGGCTGGCCAACACCGGCTCCGGGGTGGGCTCCGCCGGCACCACGAGCGGGTCGGCCGCCGCGACCACGCTGGACTCCAGGCTCACGTCGAGCTCGATGAGCCCCACCTCGGGCTCGTCGCCGAAGTCCGGGCCGTCCGACAGGGTCGCGGACCCGAGCACGTCCTCCCCCTCGTCCTCGTCGACCCCCACCGGCCACGGCGGGGTCGGTGTGGCGGCGAGCAGCGCGGTGTCCGGGCTGGCCTCACGCACCTCGGGCCGAGGGAGGTCGGGGCCGAGGGCGAGCTCCGGCGCGGCCTCTGGCAGGTGGTCCGCGGCCAGGGTGGCCTGGTCGACCACGCTGGCTGTGGGCGGGGCGTCGCCCACCGTCGCGGGCTCGGCGTAGGCAGGAGAGCTTGCGGCGGAGGCGCCGCTCACCGTGTCGGGTTCACTGGCAGCGTCGCCGACGGTGGCAGGTTCGCTTGCAGCGGCCGGTTCGTCCTCGCCGATCGCCTCCTTCGAGGTGGTCTCGTCGAAGGTGACCAGGCCTCGCGCGCCGGCCTCCGCGTCATCCGCCTCGGCTTCGTCCAGCTGCGTGGACTCATCGAGGGTGGGCAGGCCGGGAGGGCTCGGGTCGTCCGCGTCGTCCTCGCCCCGCAGGTCGTGCTGGAGCGCGGCATCGGCATCGGCCACCGGGTCCGTGGAGGTCTCCACCCGGTCGGGCGCCCAGGCCACGTCCTCCGGGTCCGCGTGGCCGTGCCGGATGTCCACCGTCGCCGGGCCCCCCTCGGCCTCGTCCACCGCGGCCGGCCAAGCCTCGGTGCTCGCGTCCGCCAGTCCTGGCCCGGTCTCCCCGCCACTCGGGGCCTCGGGACCTGCCTCCGCGGCTCCTGACGGCGGCTCTGCGGCGGCCCCGGCCGTGTCGGGCACCTCCCGAGCCGCTCCCTCTTCGTCCGCGTCGGGCAGCGTCGGGCGGTCCGCGTCGTCCTGCGTGGCCCGGGCCTCACCCGCGGTGGTGTCGTCGTCGGCCGGCCGGTCCGAGTCCGCGCTATCGGCTACCGTGGTCTGGGCGTCCGCCATCGCCTCGTCCGCGGGGATGGCGTCGGCGGTGATCACCTGCTCGGCCGCCTCGGCCGCCAGGTCGGGCTCCGTCGGGTGCGCGGGCCCGTCCTCGGTGTCGTCCTCGAGGGTGTGCAGGGCGCCGACCGCCTCGTGGTCCGCCACCGCGGGCGGGATCCAGGCCCCGGCCGGCCGGGCCGGGAGCGGATCCGGGGTGGTGTCCTCGGCCGGCGGTGGGCGGCGACCGAAGCCCGACCCGTCCCGGGCCGGCGCTATCTCTTCGGGCTCCACCCAGACCGGGGCGATGATCTCGGTCCCGTCCCCGAGCAGCGTCTCCAGGCTGGCGAGGGCCTCGTCGGCCTCGTCGTCCTCGACCGAGGTCTGGGCCCGGGCGGCCCGCAGGGTCTCCAGCCCGGCGCTCTGGCGCGCGGACGAGAGCGGGAGCTCGGCCGCCTGCTCCAAGGCCTCGCCCAGCGCGGCGTCCCAGCCCTCGTCCTCGGGTGGCGGGGGGGCCTCGGCCTGCCGGTCGTGCCGGATCTCGGCCTCGAGGGTCGCCTGGCGGAGCACCAGGGCCGGGTCCGAGGGGCTGATCTCGACCAGGCGGTTCACCAGCGTGAGGGCCTCCTCCCGGTTCCCGTCCTTCTCGAGGGCGTCGGCGGCCCGGCGGTAGATCGCGGAGGCGTCGGCCAGGCGCCCCTCCTGGGCCGCGAGGCCGCCGGCGGTGAGGGCGACGTCGGCCCGGGTGGGGGCGAGGTGGAGCACCAGCTTGAAGAGGGCGAGGGCCGGATCGACCTTCTCGGCCTGCTGATAGAGCTCGGCCGCGGTGAGGTAGGCGTCGATCGCCTCGTCCACCTTGCCCTTGGAGCGCAGCCCCTCGCCGTCCCGCACCAGGGCCAGGGCCTGGTCCCGTGGGCCCTTGGGGCGGGCCGGCTTGGGGCGCGGGCGGGCGGGGGCGGGGCGGCTGCTCTTGAGCTTGGCGGCGTGGGCCTCCCGCAGGGCGGCGAGGGTGGGGAGGTGGGCGTCGGTCGCGTCGTCGTCGAAGCTGCTGGTCCGGCGCGCTTGTCGGGAGCGCGCGGTGGGCCCGGCCGCGTCCTGCACGGGGGCGTCGCCCACCCAGCCCCGGACCCGCTCGCCCACCGTGCCGAGGTCATCCGGGAGGTGGAAGTAGTAGTCGGCCCCCACCGCCAGGGCCTCGGTGGGGTTCGCCACGAGGTCCTGGGTGTCGACGTGCCCGGTGAGGAGGATCGGGAGGAGCGCCCCGCCCGGGGTGCGCCGCAGGTCGGCCACGATGGACTCGCAGTCCGTGTCGGGCAGCCGCACCGCCACCAGGGCCGCGGCGAAGCGATCCTGGCCCGCCGCACGGCGCGCGGACCGACCGTCGGGGGCCACCTCGGCGTCGAGGCCGACCCGGCGCAGCGCGTCGATCAGCGCCTGGGCGTGGGCCTCGTCGCTCTCTACGACGAGGATCCGCTTCGGCAAAGTACCGGGGTCTATAGCACCACCCAAGCGCCGCGGTAAACGCGACGGGGTGCAAGGTGCCTTGTCGGTGAGCGCTAGGGCAGCGCAGGGACGGGCGAGACCGCCACCACGTGGCCCTTGTCGTTCTTGGCCAGCCCACACGCCGCGCAGCCGGGGTCGTGGGTGAAGAACAGGTGCCCGCCGCGGGCCGCGAGGTCGTCGAGGAGGGCGCCCTTCTCGTCGATGAGGCGTTCGGGGAACCGATCGTAGCCCATGGTGATGGCCTTTCGGACCCAGGGGAGGCCAGGGATCAGGTCCGCGGCGAAGAGCAGCGGGTGCTCACCGGGGATCTCGCTCAGGATCATCCCGGGGGTGTGCCCGTCGGAGCGGTGGAGCCGGTAGTCGGGGCCGAGGGTCTCGCTGGTCTCGCCCGAGACGATCTCGAGCCGGCCGGTCGCCTCGAGGAGCCCGGGCAGCTCGGGGATGAAGCTGGCCCGGTCGCGGGCGTGGGGCTTCTTGGCCCGGGCCCAGGCCTCCGCCCCCACCACATAGGCGGCGTCCTCGAACACCAGGCGCGGGGCCTCGCCCTCGGCCCAGGCGGCCAGCACCCCGCCCGCGTGGTCGAAGTGCAGGTGGGACAACACCACCACGTGGATGTCGGCCGGGGACACCCCGAGGGCGGCGAGGTTCTCGAGGAGCACGTGCTCCGACTCCTGCACCCCGAAGCGGGCCTTGAGCTCGGGCGAGAAGAACGCCCCGATCCCCGCCTCGAACAGGATGTTCCGGCCGCCCTCCTCCCGCACCAGGAGGGCCCGGCAGGCGAGGTCGATCCGGTTCTCGTCGTCGACCGTGGCCCAGCCCTGCCACATGGCCTTGGGGGCGTTCCCGAACATGGCGCCCCCGTCGAGCTTCTGGGAGTTCCCGAGGACCGAATAGAGCCGGCGCTTCATCGGCCCGAGGGTAGGGCGGTGGGGGCGGATCTCGCAAGCGAGGTGAACGGGCTGGGCCGACCCGGTGTGGATCTGCTACCCAAGGTGCCGAGGCCCGCATGATCATCACCCTCGTCTTCACCTGGATGTTCTGGCTGGTGGTGATCGGCGTCATGATCCGCCGCAAGAACAAGTGGTGGTCGGCGGTGCTCGCGGTGCCGGCGGCCTTCACCGCGGCGTACTTCGCGATCGCCCACTACGAGCCGGGCTTCGCCGCCGTCTTCACCATCGGGATGCAGCTCACGATGGCCCCGCGCCTCATCTGGACCGAGGTGCTGCGCGAGAAGAACGACTGACACGGGGTCCGACCCCGATGTCGGGCCTCGGCGCTCGGCGGGGCAACGCCGCGGGCGTCTTCGTCTGGCACGCCGGTTGCTCTTTGTCTGGAGCATGACCTCGCGACACCTCGTGCTCGGCACCCTGCTGCTCCTGTCCCTGTCGGGCCAGGCCTGCGGTGACTGCCCGCCCGGCACGGTGTGTGAGGGCGGCGGCTTCGCCGAGTACACGGTGCGCAACCTCTCATCGGTGGAGCTGTGGGTGGGCGCGGAGTCCGCCGGGGCCACCTTCGAGACCCCGCTCCCGATGGCGGTGCCCCCCGGCATGGCCCGGGTGCTGGCCACCGACGGCCTGATCGGCGTCGACCCCACCCCGACCGACAGCTTCACCTGGGTGACCCTGTCGGTGGCCGATGCGCAAGGTGTGTTGCAGGAGGTCTACCGGCAGGAGCCGATGGACGCGGTGCTCTGGACGGGAGGGCGGGTGGATGGTGAGGACGGCTACGGGGTGAGCGAATACGTGCTGGAGGTGGGGGACCGCGATCTGGCGCTGTAGGTCGAGCGCGCGGGCGGAGGTGGTCGGTTCTCGGGACCTCGGCGCAGGATCGCTTGCGCTTCTGTTCCATTCCGCGTCAGCAGTTGCTGGGACGAATTGGCCCGACGTCCGGCCGCGGGTACCGTGCCGGGTACGGAGGGCTGATGGCACTCACCCGCACTTCCTACCTGGCGGTCTTGTGTCTCGGCGTACCGCTCCTTGGTGCCTGCGCGGGCGACGGCCCGGTCGATCCGGGCGCGCTCCACATCGTGGGGACCCACGGCAGCTGGAGCACCGCCTTCCACTGGAACGCGGGTGACCTCACCACCCTCGATGCACCGGACGGCGACTACCACGTCGCGGCCACGTCCGTGACCGTGCTGGACGGCGTCGCGGTGGTGGGCGGCTCGTTCGACGGTCACCCGTGCTACTGGCAGGCCGGCGTCCGCAACGATCTGCCCTGCAGCGACGGCGAGCTCGCAGGCGTCGCCGCCGACGCAGCTGGCCGCCTCGTGCTCGCGGGCACGTGCGACGGCGAGGCGGCGGTCTGGGTCGACGGGAACCGCACCGCCCTCGCGGTCCCGGAGGGCTTCGTCGGGTCGGTGAACGCGCTCTCCGTCTCGGGAGACGACGTCTGCGTCGCCGGCCGGTACCGGAGCGACGACTGGTCCAGCGACCTGCCCTGCTACTGGCACAACGGCGCCCGCGCGGAGCTCCCCGCGCTGCCGGGCACCTTGCCGGGCGGCACCACCCAGCTCTCTGGGATCGCGGCGAGAGGCGGGGGCTGCGCACTCTCGGCCTCGTACGACGCGGAGGCGGGCGGCGCCGCGGTGTGGACCGGGAGCGCGTGGAGCGTGCTCGACGGCACCGCCGCGCGCGCCATCGACCAGGATGGCTCGGACCTCTACGTCGCCGGCCGGGACGAGGACGGCGCCTGCTACTGGAAGAACGGGAGCAAGACGGGTTTGGAGTGCGTCTTCTCGACCATCGCCACCGCGATCTCGGCGGGGAATGGCGCGGTGGCGGTGGCGGGGAAGTGCGGCGCCATCGGGCAGGACGACGTGATCGGCTATTGGGATGGCGATGGGTTCCATCAGATCTTCGAGGCGTCCATCGCGGACATCACCGGGGTGGCGCGGGAGTAGCGACGGGGTGTCGGCAGACCGCGTTCAGAGCGTCTCGTCTGTGACGGGGGCGGAGAGGGTTCCGTGGGTTGGGTCGAGCAACGAGACCGCACCCGCCACGAGGTCGGGCGCGCGCAGGCGCAGGTGCGGCCCCGACCACTGCGTGAGCCAGTCCTCGTAGACCGCCCGCGCCTGAGGGTCGGGCACGTCGAAGGTGCGGAAGCGCTCGATGAAGCGCCGGTTGGCCGCGAAGGCGGCGGTGGGCAGGAGGATGAGGGCCACGACGTGGCTCAGCGCCACCGTGGGTCGGAGCTCGAGGGCCGCGTTGTACCAGACGAGGGCGGCCAGCACCGCGACCCAGATCGCGGCCCGCGCGGCGGTGTACCTCAGGTGGCTCGTGAGCGCGTCCCGCACCCGGTCGAGGTCTGTGGCGTCCTCGACCGTCCAGCCCAGGCGCTCGCCGACCACGCGCAGCTTGCGCCCGCCCCGCCACTGGGCCCAGGCGAGCCCGAGCACGAAGGGTGCGGTCAGGAACCACGTCTCGAGGTAGCCGCCGGTGCCGACGCGCAGGAGCAGCGCGCCCCACCAGTCCACGATCGAATAGGCCCAGTTCATCGGTGCTCCCCGAGTGTAGCAGGCGATCAGGAGAGAGGCCTATGCTATCCGCCACGGGGCGTCGGAGGCGGAGCGTATGGATCGAGCACGCGCACTCGAGTTGCTGAAGTCGGGCCCGGAGGGGGTCCAGCGGTGGAACCGCTGGCGCGCCCGGCATGACGAGCTCCCAGACCTCAGCCGCGCGGTGCTCCAGGGGCTCGATCTCTCGGGCGCCGACCTCTCCGGGCTCTGCCTGGCCCACGCGAACCTCCGGGGCGCGCGTCTCGACGCGGCGAACCTGGCCTCGGCCACGCTCACCCACGCCAACCTGAGCAAGGCGAGCCTCCAGAACACCGACCTGCGGTCAGCGGTTCTTGCGCACGCGAACCTGCACGGCGCCGAGCTGTTCGGCGCCGACCTGCGCTCGACCAACCTCGAGAGCGCGCGGCTGGAGGGCGCGAGCGCGGACGAGCGGACACGGTGGCCGGCGGGCTTCCATCCGGCCCGGCGCGGGGTCGATCTGTGGCCGGCGGGATGATCGTGGACTGGAGGTTGGTTGGGTGGTGTGCTCGATCGGAGCGAGGTCGAGATGGTTGATCGCAAGAAGTACGACGGAGCGTCCCTCGAGGTCCTCGAGGGGCTCGAGCCCATCCGGATCCGACCAGCCATGTACGTCGGGCCCCTCGACGCCCCCGACCTCCCGGTCCGCCTCCTCCGTCAAGCGCTCTGTCATGCGGTGGACTGCGCGCTGGACGGCGCGTGCACGCACCTTCGGATCAGTGCCTCCGGCCGGACGGCGCAGGTGTCCTACGACGCGGGCATCCCGCTCGAGCTGCACCCCCGCCATGGTCACCCGGTCGCGCTCCTCTTCCTGACCCTCCACGCGGGTTGCAGGAACCTGAAGAAGCACATCGAGGTCGGGGATGAGCTCTGCGACCTCGGCCTCGCAGTGTTGACCGCGCTCAGCGCGGACCTCCGCGTGCGGACCGTGCACTCTGGCAAGACCGCCACCTACCACTTCTCGCGGGGTAAGGAGGTCGCCGAGGCGAAGATCACCGCCTGTGACGAGGCCGACAGCACAGCGATGTCGATCGCGCTCGACCCCGACATCCTCGGGGACAACGTCGTCTTCGAGCCCGGCCTGGTCCGGGCCGCGGCGGAGCTGGTGCAAGCGAGGTTGCCGGCGCTCGCGGTCCAGGTCGAATGTGCGTGATGTGAGGCGCTACTCGGAGCGCTGAGGCTCGTCCGCCCCGCGCAGCGGCGACACGTGGCCCTGGTGCGGCTCGAGCATGGACACCCGGCCCTCGGGGCCGGCGGGGGTGGGCTTCGGCACCACCGCCAGGCCGCCGGTGGCGCCGCGGCCGCGGTCCTGGATGAGGCGGATCGCGACCTCGAGGGCGGTGCGGAGGTGGGCGGGCGGGCGCCGGGCAAGGCGGGCCTTCAGCGCGGGCACCGCCTGGCTGGTGCCCTGGCGGGCGAGCGCCTCGGCCGCGGCGGCGGCGACCGCGTGGTCGTCGTGCTCCAAGAACGGCAGGACCACGTGCTCCACCCTCGGGTCGTCGTGCTGAGCCAGGGCTTCGGCCACCAGGTCCTCGACCCCATAGCGGCTGTGCAGGCCAACCTGCAGGACTCGCTCGAAGGCGCGGCGGCGGGCGAGGGCGTGGACGGCGGAGCGGCGCACCGACTCGGGCTCGGTGAGGTCCTCGGCCACCGCCTGGAGCACCGCCTCGGCCTCGTCCTCGAAGGCCTGGGCCGCCGCAACCCGGAGGGCGGCGGACGGGTGCGTCAACCCGGATTGCGCAAGGCGCCGGGTGTCGGGGTGGTGGCCGAAGTGGGTGAGGAGGAGGCGCAGGGCCTCGGGGGTGCCGTGGCGGGCGATCTCGTCGACCAGGGCCTCCCGGAAGGTGTCGGTGCCCCGGGTCAGGAGCGCCGCGGCGAGGCGGCGCCCGAGGGCCTCGACCTCGGGGTCGGGCTGGGAGGGGACCCGCAGGGGGTGCCGCTCCTCGCCCTGCACCACGAGGTCGCCCGCGTCGGCCATCACCGTCCAGCGCCGGGGCACGAGGTGGATGTGGGCGGGGCCGAAGAGGGCGGCGGGGAGGAAGTCCGGGGTGCCGCGGCCCTCCGCGGCCCGGTCGGGTGACCAGTCCATCATCAACCAGCTCGGCAGGACGTCTTGCACCGTGAAGCGGAAGTGCCACTTGGCGTAGCGCTCGGTCGAGCCGCTCCGCTCCGGGGTGAAGTGCCAGCCGCCGAAGGCGGGGTGGCCGCTCACCGCCGGGCTGGGCAGGGCGGGGCGGCGCTCGTCGGTCAAGGCGGCGAGGGCGCGGCGGGTGCGCTGGTGCTCCCACACTCGCCACGCGGTCAGCGCGGCGACCGCGGCCACGCTGAGGATGATGATGGCCAGCTCCACCGAGGGGCAGCATGGAGGAAGGCGGTGGGGCGCGTCCAGCGGCGCCGGCCGCGGTGTCCATCGGACCCCTGGACAACGAAATGGTTGCAATATACAACCAAATACATGGAGCAGGACATCGACGCGGTGCGCGACGCCTCCCGGCGGCTGGTGCGGGAGCTGGGCTTCCTCGACGACGGGCGCCGGACCCTGGGGCTCACCCACGCCCAGTGCCACGCCCTCATCGAGACGGAGCGGGCGGGGGCGGTGACGGTGTCGGCGCTCGCGGAGGTGCTCGGCACCGACAAGTCGACCGCGAGCCGCTCGGTGGCGCGCCTGTCGGCGGATGGGCTCCTGGACGCCCAGCCGGACCCGGTGGACAGCCGCAAGAAGCACCTGGCCCTGAGCGGGGCGGGGAAGGCGCGCCTCGGCCGGATCCACAAGCACGCGGACCAGCAGGTGGGGGCGGCCCTCAGCCTGCTCTCGGAGGCGGACCGGGCGGTGGTGGTCCAGGGCCTGGGGTTGTACGCCGAGGCCCTCCGCCGGGCGCGGCTGGCCGGTGACCTGACGCTGCGGCCGATCAAGCGGGCCGACGACCCCCAGGTGGCGGCGCTGATCCGCACCGTGATGGGCGAGTTCGGGGCGAACGGCCCCGGCTACGCCATCAACGACCCCGAGGTCGAGGCGATGAGCCGGACCTACAAGGGCAAGCGGGCCGGCTACTTCGTGTTCACGCGGGGCGAGCGCGTCGTCGGCGGCGCGGGCTTCGCCCCCCTGAAGGGCGGCCCCCTCGACACCTGCGAGCTCCGCAAGATGTACTTCTACCCCGAGCTGCGCGGGCTGGGGGCGGGCGCCCGGATGCTCGGGCACGTGCTCGACGCGGCACGGCAAGCCGGCTTTCAACGCTGCTACCTCGAGACCCTCGCCCACATGCACGCGGCCCGGGCGCTCTACGAGAAGGTGGGCTTTCAGCGCCTGGACGCGCCGCTCGGCGACACCGGCCACTTCTCCTGCAACTCGTTCTACGCCTTGGACCTCGACCGCCGGGTGGGGTAGCAGTTCGGGCAGGCATGGCCGGGGATCTGCGCCTCATCTGCGTCACCAAGCGCATGCCTCACCACGGAGCCCGGGCCGGCTACTCCGGCCTCATCCCGCACCTCGGCGCGGACCGGATCGTCGCGGTCCCCTCCACCGGCCCGGTCCGGTGGCTGGGGGCGGCCACCCGGCGCCTCCGCCTGGGCCGGCCGCCCGGCTCGGACTGGTGGGGAGCGCACAGCGCGGCGGCCGAGCTGTGGGCGATGCAGGCCAGCCTGCGCGCACCGAGCGTGGTGCACGTGATGTACGGCGAGGACCTGTTGGGCCTGTCCAGCTACCTCTCGGGGCCGCGGCGGCGGGTGGTGGCCACCTTCCATCAGCCCATGGCCCGGGTCGACGCGCTCCACGTCCCGCGGGGCGCGGTGGAGCGCCTGGACGCCCTCATCGCCCTCGACGAGGCCGCGGCGGAGGGCTGGCGGGCCCGCTTCCCCGGGCTGGCGGTGCACGCCCTCCGGCTGGGGGTCGACACCGACTTCTGGTCCCCGCCGCCGGAGGGGGCGGAGCGCAAGCGGACCTGCCTCGTGGTGGGCGCCCACCTCAGGGACTTCGAGGCGTTGCTCGGCGCTGCTCCGATCTTGTCGTCGGCCGGGGTCAGCCTCGATCTGGTGGGGGTCGGCGAGGAGCCTGCAAGCCGACTTGCGAAGGAGATCGAGGTGCGCCGCCACGTAGGTATCTCGGACGAGGCCCTGCTCGCGCTGTACCGCACCTGCGGTCTGTTCCTGCTCCCGCTTGGGGGCGCCAGCGCCAACAACGCGCTCCTCCAGGCGATGGCGGCGGGCTGCCCGGTGGTGTGCACCGACCTGCCGGGGATCCGCTCCTACCTCCCCCAGGCCGCGGCCCGCTGGGCGGCGCAGGGGGACGGCCCGGCCCACGCGGCGGCGGCCCTGGCGCTGCTCGAGGATCGGGCCGAGGCCCGCCGGCTCGGGGCTGCGGCGCGGGCCGGGGTCGAGCCCTTCGCGTGGCCGGCGCTGGCCGCCGCGCACTGGGCGGTCTACCGCGGGTCATCGGCGCGATCTTAAGGGTTTACCGTCGGCTGGGCGACGTACTACGCCCCGAAGTCGGCGATCTTCCTCGCCCGGCTCACGATCTAACCGACCTGATTCGCTCGATAAATCGACGCAACCAGCTCCGCCCCCGGCCGATGATGTAGGTGTATCTCGGACGTTGTCCGACCAACGGAGGAACTGAAGTATGGGTCACGTAGACGGCATTCGCGAGAAGCTCTCGATGGGGGGCATCGACCTCGGCACCAAGAGCATGACCAACATCATGCAGAGCAAGGAGCCGTGGGCGCAGGCCATCCTTCAGGCGGATCGACAGATCTTGAAGAACGCGGCCCTGCTGAACCACCTCAACCAGCCGCGCGTCTACGGCACCCGGGGTAACGGCAACCTCTATGGCGCGATCGCCAACGGTCTGGCGGTTGCCGCGGGTCCGCAGCAGAGCAAGGATCCCACCGTCCAGAAGGCGTTCACGGACTGGGCGAACAACCTCAACAACCACCCGCTCTTCAAGGCCCGCAACAGCTACACCCCGGCCATGCTCCTGCAGATCGCGGCCGACGCCGACGCGGTGGCCTGCCAGCTCCGGGACAACGTGAAGAAGCTGACCCAGGAGGCCGAGGTCGGACCGAACGACATCGCCCACTGGAACGGCGTCGCCACCGGCATGAGCGAGTACTCCGCCGCCCTCAAGCACCTCCACGAGGTCGTGACGGCCAAGCACTGCCCGAACGTCACCTCGGTGACCCTGGACATCGCGGCTCCGCAGCACTGAGGAGGCTCTGATGGTGCAGCTCCCGCCCCCCAGCGTAGATATGCAAGCCCTCCTGCCCATGCCCGGGCAGCGGGTGTCGCGCGACACCAGCGCGGCCTCGGCCCAGCGGCTCGTGGGGAGCGAGCGGGCCTTGTTGAGCGACGCCCCGAGCACCGGGGTCTCCATGCTGAGTCTGCGCGCCGGCTCCGCTCCCAAGAAGGGCCGCCGCTGATCACCGGATATCTGATTGCCACGCGGGTTGCCGATGCGTAGCCTGTGCCCGCCCTCATGAAGATCCAGGACCCCAGGCTGCGGATGCCGCCCCGGCTCGACGCCAAGCCGGTGGAGAGCCTCGCGCGCGGCCGCCCTCAGCTCCTCGACGTGCTCGGCGACCAGGGCATGGCCCCGGTCAAGGCGGTGCGCCGCGACGAGGGGCGCGTGGTCTGGTTCAACTGGGCCCTGGCCGAAGAGATGGGGCTCGAGCTACCGGCCGACCGGCGCATGCACGCCGGCTTCGAAGAGAAGCTCCTGAGCCAGCTCAACCTCGAGGTGCTGCCCGAGGGCAAGGATCCCGAGGGGCGCGAGGTGGTGACCGGCTACGCCGACTACTACGGCGGCTCCGGCATCGGCTACAACCAGGGCTCCGGGCGCGCTGCGTTCTTCGGTGATCTCAACGCGAAGGGCGTGGGCGCGATCCGCGAGATGCTCAGCGAGCTCACCTCCTACGACCACCGGCACGGCGGCATGAGCTTCACCGAGGGCGGGGTCGAGGCGGTGCTCGGTGAGGTGAACCGCAACCTCTTCGCGCGCGGCTCCACCCGCATCCTCGCGGTGCTGGACCGCGGAGACTACATCGCCTGGGAAGACACGGGCACCGAGCGCCGCGCGGTGGCCTACCGCGCCGGCAACCAGACCCGGCCCGCCCACCTGATGGCGCGCCAGAACCAGGGCAAGGAGCTCGAGATCCTGCTCCGGATGCTCGACCAGACCGGCGATCTGGTGCAGGGGCGGGACGGCAAGGTCGACCTCGGCGCGTCCGTGGAGCGCCTGGTGAAGGCTCACGCGAAGGTGGCGGCCGAGCAGTACCGCTACCGCATCCTGCACGGGGCGCTGTCGCCTTCGAACACCGAGGTCGATGGCACCTTCCTCGACCTCGCGACCGAGACGCCGCAGCCCCGCACCGCGCCGGTCCGGGTGCTGGAGCGCGGCTACCAGAACGCCAACTACACCTTCGACACCGAGAAGCAGCGGCGGATCGACCACCTCAAGTCCATGGTGGAGCTCGTGCAACCGGGCCTGCGAAAGGCGAAGGACAAGGTCTCCTACCGGCCGGTGAACGTGGCCAAGGTCTTCGAGCTGGCCTACGCGAAGGAGCAGCAGATCCAGCTCATGGGGGCCACCGGCCTCTCCCCCGCCCTCTCCCGCAAGGTGGCGGCGGCCAAGCCCGAGGTGGCGGAGCGCTTCGCCCGGGCCCTGACCCGGATGGCGGCGGAGCTCCACGCCAACCGGGACCTGAGCATGGACAAGAAGGTGGTGAGCGACGTCAGCGTGGCCGACGTGTTCGGGGCGCTCGCGCAGGTGCCGAAGGCCTTCTTCCTGCACCCCGGGCAAGACCTGGTGCCGGTGATGCGCGAGGCGCTCGCCTTGAACCTCCCCGAGGGCGAGCGTCGGCGCGGGCAGATCGAAGGCCAGATTGCAGAGCTGGCCGCCGCCTACAAGGAGGTGCTGGCCCAGGGGCGCGCCGCGCACCTGCGGGCGGGGGGCTCCGAGCACGGCTTCGAGCGCGCGGTGATCCACCGGGCCGCGTTCGAGAACCGGCCGATGGACGCCCTGTACCGGACCAACCTGCGGTGGAGCCTCATCGAGGCGACCAACAGCTACGAGGCCACCGGCGACGCCGACGCCTTCCAGCGCACGGTGGACCGGGTCATCACCCACTCGATCCGCGACGTGGACGCCCTGAAGCAGCTGGGCAGCGCCCGGGCGCTGGAGGACGGCACCCGGGTCCTGCAGGAGCGCACCGTCCGCGGCGTGCACTACGGGGTGGTGTCGCCTACCGAGGGCGCGCCCTCGGTGCGGGTGTCGGTGCCGGTGGAGCACCTGGAGCACGGCCGGGTGCGCCTGCCGACCCTCGACAACGCGGAGCTGTCGGCCGAGCAGGTGCAGTCCATGGGGTACTTGTACACGCTGGACGGGTGGCAGACCCAGGACTGGGCGCCCGCGGTCGTGGGCGACGGCGAGCTGGTCTTCGAGGTGCCGTCCTTCAGCTCGCAGGCCGCGGTCCTGGAGGGCCTCTTCCACGTGGAGCACGGGGACTTCTGGCTGAAGGACCGGACCTCCAACTTCGAGGGCTACGTGTTCGCGGTGCCGGACGAGGGTGAGCGATGAGTCAGCAGGAGATCTTGCAGAAGCTCCTGGCCGACCTCGCCGAGCAAGCCGCCCTGCTCGAGCGGACCTACGCCGAAGGCCGCGGAGAGTGGCGGAACAAGCTCCTGGTGCAGCTCGACCTCCTGATGCGGGCCGCGGGCTCGGCCGGGGCGAAGCTGGCCGAGGCGAGCGACGCGCCGCCCGCGGTGCGCGAGGCGGGGGCGAAGCTGGCCGAGGCTCAGGCGGCGCTTCAGCGGCAGACGGTGCAGGCGGGCCGGCACCTGCGCGCGATGGCCGAGGGCTGGGCCTGTAGCCGCTGCGGCGCCGCGGTGCCGCGGGTCGCCAAGCTCCCCGCCGCCGCGGTGAAGGGCGCTCCGGTGCTGGAGTGTCGGGCCTGCGGCGCCGATACCCCGGTGACCGAGGCGGGGGCCAAGGCCTTCGAGGCCCACTTCGGCCACCTCGCCCGGCGGCCCGACTGGAACCCCGAGACGAACGGCTTCGAGCGCCGGTAGGCTCGGCGGGTGGAGTTCGAAGACATCGACCTGGGTGAGGTCCTCCGGACCCGCTTCGGCATGGCCGCGTTCCGGCCCGGCCAGCGCGAGGCCCTCGAGGCGCTCCTCGCCGATCGCAGGCTGCTCTGCATCCAGCCCACCGGTCACGGCAAGTCGCTCCTCTATCAGCTCCCCGCGGTGCTCCTGCCTGGCATGACGCTCGTGATCTCGCCGCTGTTGGCGCTGGTGCGTGACCAGGTGGGGCAGCTGGGCGCGCGCTTCGGGATCCCGGCGGGGTCGATCAACTCGGATCAGTCCGACGAGGAGAACGACGAGGCCATGCGGGCGGCCGAGGCGGGGGAGACGAAGATCCTCTTCGTGTCGCCGGAGCGGCTGGACAACACCGCGGCGTGGGCCTTCCTCTGCCGCCTCCCGGTCGACCTCGTCGTGGTGGACGAGGCCCACTGCATCTCGACGTGGGGGCACGACTTTCGGCCCTCCTATCGGCGCATCGTCGACGCGGTCCAGGCGCTGGCGGAGCGCCGACCCGGCCTCCGGGTGTTGGGGCTCACCGCCACCGCCTCGGCCCGGACCGAGGCGGACATCGCAATACAGCTTGCCCCGGAGGCGGACGAGCCGCTGAGGGTCATGCGGCACTCGATGGACCGCCCGAACCTGGCCCTGGCCACGGTGCGGGTGCGCGGCCTGGCCGAGAAGCTGGGCTGGCTGGCCAGGTTCCTGGAGGAGGTCGAGGGGGCGGGCATCCTGTACTGCGCGACGCGCGAGCAGACCACGACCGTCGCGAGCTACCTGGCCGACCGTGGCCTCGACGTGGTGGCCTACCACGCCGGCCTCGACCCGGAGGACAAGCGGCGCCTCCAGGAGGCCTTCACCCGCGGGCGGCACAAGGCCATCGCCGCCACCAACGCCCTGGGGATGGGCATCGACAAGGCCGATCTCCGCTTCATCGTGCACGTCGACATCCCGGGCTCGATCACCGCCTACTACCAGGAGGTCGGTCGGGCGGGCCGGGACGGGCTCCCAGCGCAGGGTATCCTGCTCTTCGACGACGCGGATCGGCGCATCCAGGCCCACTTCATCCGCTCGGCCCAGCCGACGCCCGAGGACTTCCAGGTCGTGCAGGATGCCCTGCATACCGACGAGGGCGGGAGCTGGCCGAACCTGACCCAGGTGAAGATGCGGGCGGGGATGCACCCCACCCGGCTCACCGTGGTCCTGGCCGAGCTGCGGGAGCAGGGGCGGGTGGAGAAGGCGGAGGTGGCCCGCCGCCAGATCTACCGGCCGGTGCCGGGTGAGCACCCGCCGCTGGACCTCACCCGCTACAGCCGCCAGACCCAGGTCCGCACCGGCGAGCTGGAGGCGATGATGGCGTACGCCGACGGCGTGAGCGGCTGCGCGATGCAGACCCTGCGGGTGGCCCTGGGAGACGACGAGGCGGGGCCTTGCGGGCGCTGCCTGACCTGCGCCCCCGCGCGGTGGGCCCTCCCCGACCCCGCGGCGGGCGCGGCCGGCGCGGGGGTGTGGCTCATGGATCGCGTCATAACGCTCCCCGCGGTGCGCACCCACGACGTCTCGGAGGGCGTGGCGCTGTTGACGAGCGAGGAGCGGAGCCCGCTCTTCGTCCGCTTCATGCGCGGGCGGGCCGAGGCCGCGGGGCTGGAGCCCGAGCTGTTGGCGTTGTTGCTGCGGCGTGCAGGTGAGCTTGCAACGCGACACCGCTTCGGGGCGGTGGTGGCGCTCCCCTCGAACAGCTGGGCCGCGCGGGGTGCGGTGGCGCGGGCGGTGGCGGAGCGCATGGGGGTTCCCGTAGTGGACGCCCTGGCGTGGGCCGAGGCGCCCGCGCATCGGCAAGGTGAGCTGCTGAACAACGACCAGCGCCGCGACAACGTGAAGGGGAAGCTCGAGCCGAGCGCCGCCCTGCCCTCGGGGGCGGCGTTGGTGCTGGATGACTACACCGGCAGCGGGGCGACCCTGGCCGAGGCCGCGCGGGCGCTGAGGAAGGACGCGGGCTTCACCGACCCGGTGGTGCCGCTGGTGGTGGCGAGGGTGCGATGGCGGCTCGGGGCTCGAGGGATCGCCTAGAACGGCAGGCTGTCATGCGGGCTGCGCGCGAGCCCGAGCTGAGTGCGCAGTCGGCCTGACACTCGGGGCGGCCGGTCCCGTCGGCCCGAGTGGCACGGGTCTGGCACTGACCTCGGTCATGCAGGTCCGAAGCTCGAACCCCGCCACCAGCCAGACCCGGCTGAGGTCCAACGCCGACTCGCTCGATGGTCCGCTCGACGACTCGATCGACTCGATGGACCGGCTCGACGCGCCGTCCGAGCGCACGAGCCCGCGGCCGACCTTGCAGGACGCCGAGGGAGGGCGTCAGCGCGCGCAGAACGACCCGGCGGCGACGCAGCTCCGCCAGCGCCTCGACGAGATCGAGCGCATGCAGCAGCAGGCCGCGGCGGAGGGCATGCGCTTCGAGGATTCGAACGCGAACGGCCGGGTCGACGACTCGGACCTCGTCCGACTCCAGGACGGCAGGACACAGCTGTTCGGGGAGATCGACGCGGACGTTCGCGAGCGGATGATGCACCGGAGCATGCGGGTCGGCGTCGTGCAGGACTACGCCCTCCGGCCGGTCGAGGAGCGCCTGGGCTGGTCGGCCGGGTACGAGGCGGCCAACCCCGCCTTCTGGGAGTCCGACGGAGACACCTGGACGCTGGGCGAGGGGCAGGACCCGGCGTCCGCGGTCTCGGACCTGTACGAGAACAGCGGTCTGTACTCCACCGAGTGCGCACAGGCGCGGACCTCGCTCGAGGCCTACGCCGAGCTCGCGCACCGGCGCGAGCGCGACGGTGACGCGCTGGGGACCCTGGGCTTCAACCGGGACTTCATCGCGTCGACCGATGAGCGCGCGAAGATGGACGACTACATAGGGCAGCTCTCGGCCGTCCCGAGGGCCGCGCGCGACGCCTGGGCGGCCGAGAACCCGCCGCCCGAGGTGAGCGACTACGACCTCGCGATCAACGGGCACTCGCTCCTCACCGGCGGCAAGGCGCTGCGCTACCTGAACCAGACCTCCGGCGGCGCGCCAGGGGAGAACGGCTACTTCCACAACCTCGGGGTGAGTGAGGAGGAGCGGCGCGCCGGGTGGGTCGGTGAGAACGTGATCGACCTCGGGGAGCAAGGTGGCCTGCGCCAGCTCTGGGGCCATCCGGGCCAGGTGAAGTCGGTCGATGTGTGGCAGGCGGAGCTCGGCGGTCGCCAGGTGAGGTCGCCGGGTGAGCTGGCGCCGCGCCTCTCCTCGGTCGACGGGCAGACCGCGCTGTCGACCGACGGTAGGCTCGGCAGCCGCGAGAACCTCGAGCGCTGGATGAAGACGTCGGACTTCGCGGAGGCCTACCGGCGGGGCACCGGCCGCGCCTACGCCGGCAACGGCTCAGCGGACACCCTCAGCGTGGCGGAGCTTCGGGCGGTGGTCGCGGCGGAGCTCCCCGAGACGGCACGGCTGAAGACCTCCTACGGCGCGGTCTACTCTGGCGTGACCGATCCGTCCTACGCGGGTCGCCCGCAGACACTCGACTGGCAGCTCGCCTTCCTTCTGAAGGAGGGGCGGATGCCGGTGCAGTTCGGCTTCGACCCCGGGGAGTGAGTCAGTCAGCGGCTGAACTACCTGCTCGGCGCGGTGGCTCGTGCAGCCTGCTCGCGGATCCAGAGCATCGACGCGACCTCCTCGAGGCCCGCCGCGAGGTGGCGCCGGTAGGTACCGAACGACATGCGCCCGGCCTCGGCCGCGAGGAGCTGGGTCGCGGAGGGATCGAGGTAGGTATGGTAGAGCGCTCGATAGGCGAGCTCGGTGCGGGCGGTGCGCGCGAGCTCCTCCACCGCGCCTCGCACGAGCGTTCGGAGGGCTTCGAGGCGTTGCTTGGTAGTCGCGTCGCGGCCGGTGATGCTCTCGACGAGGAGCGAGTCGAGCAGCGGGCTGTCCGCGAGCCGGTGCGTCTCGTGCAGTCGCCGCAGCGTCATACGCAGATCCTTGAAGAAGTTGGGGGGCACGCGGGGCACATCTTCGCCGCCGGTCTGGCTCGGAGCGGTCTGCGAAGCGGCGGAGGCCTGCTCGAGACCGAACCGGGCGGCGATCGAGTCGACATACTCGGCGGCGAGGCCGAGCTCGCGGGCGCGGCTCAGCAGGGCTGACCAGGTGACACGCGTCGGGACGGCGAGCGGGACGAGGTCATGGCTCGCGCCCATCTGCAGGCCCTCTTCGAGGTGCGCGTCCGAGAGTTGCAGGTTGCCTTCCATAAGGGCGAGGCGTGCGTCGAGCAGGCGCGCGGAGAGCGCGAGCACTCGGCTCATCGGGTCGACGCGGCCGCGGAGGTCGTCGAGCTCTCGGCGCGCCGTCGCGAGGTCCCCGGAGGCGGTGCATACCTCGACCAGGCCGAGCTGGTGCAGGCGCTCCGCGATGGGGGAGCCGATGCGCTGCGCCAGCACGACCGCCTCCTGCATGTGGTAGCGCGCACGCGAGTGATCCCGACCGAGCAGCGCCTCGATCCCGCTGCTGAAGTGGTAGTTGGCCTTGTCCATGCGCCGGCCCGACTCGGCGATGTCGGCGATCTCGTCGGTCATCACGGCGAGAGCGGGCAGCTCGCCGAGAGCGGCGTGGGCGTAGGCCGCGTAGATCATCAGGCCCGAGGTCATCGCCGACAGCGCGGTGCGCTCGGCGAGATCGAGGGCATCGCGGATCAGCGCCTGGGCCCGCGCGAACTCGCCTCGGAGCAGGGCGCGGAGCACTCGGGGCAGCAGGAGCCAGAAGCGGAAGGTGGCGCCGGCGTCTCTGCGCGCAATGCGTCGCTCCCAACGGGCCACGATCGCGTCCAGCTCGGCGAGCTCGCCCCGGAAGCCGTAGAACATGAGCGCGAGCACGAGGTCTTCCGGATCGTTGCCCTCCGGCGTGGCGCGCACGTCGCGGGCGAGGGCGGCGAGGGTCGGGCTGTCTGGCTCGTAGGCCATGATCGCGAGGAGCGTGCTCCTGAGGATGCTCGCCTCGAGCCCGGAGTCCTCGAAGGCCCGCTGGGCCTGGGCCTCGAGCGCGCACTCCACGAGCGGCCGAAGGCGCCGGTAGTCGCTCCCCTCGACCTGGTAGGCCTGCGCCAGTGCGCGCCACGCCATCCAGAACGCCGCGGGGGCTCCGTGGCGATCGAAGGCGCGGTACGCGCGCTCGCAGTACTCGACGGCGCGGGAAGGATCCGACGCGAGGTTGGCGGTGCCCGCCCAGAACGCGAGCCAGGCGTCTGCGCTCATCTGTTCCGCCGGCAGCCGGTCGATCCAGGCACGTAGGGTGTGCGCGCGACCCTGCTGGACGAGGCCCGGCGCCTCGCGGACGATCAGGTGGGCAGCGGACGTAGGATCCTCGGCCTCGAGGTAGAGCTCGACCGCCGCCTCGACCTCGCCCGCCTCCGCCACCGCGGACGCCGCACGACGCTGGACGTCGGCGAGCTGCGCCTCGCTCCATTCCTCGTGGGCGCGTGCGAGCAGGAAGTCGCGGAACAGGGGGTGGTACCGGAACGACGGGGTTGAGCCGCCGTGCTCGGTCACGAAGAAGTTCTGCGCGGTGAGGCGCGCGAGCTCGCGGTTGTGACCTTGCTTTCCGCGCATGCGGTCGAGGGCCGCGGCGGTCATCGTGGGCAAGAACGCGCTCTCGAGCAGGAACTCGCGGAGATCGGCGGGGGACGCCGCCATGACCTCTGTCGCGAAGTATGCGAACAGCTGCGCGGAGGCGGCCCCGACCCCGTGCATCGCGCCGGGGCCGGGGAGGCGCGCGCACTCCAGCGCGAGGATCACCCCCGCCGCCCACCCATCACACTCGGCTTCGAGGTGGCTCAGCTGCTGGTCCGCCAGCTCGATCCCGAGCCGCTCGGCGCGAGCGGACGCAAGCTGTCTTGCCTCCAAGGTCTGCAGCTGGAGGTCCTCCCAGCCAAACACAGTCACGCGCGAGCTCGCGATGAGGCGCGCGAGCGTGGGCGGTGGGCCAGAACGGCTGAGCATGACGATCGTCGTCCCCGCAGGGACCACCTCACACGCCTCGCGCACGAGGTCATACCAACGGTCCGTCTCGGGGAGGGCGTGGCAGTCGTCGAAGACCAACAGGTCGCACTCGAGCTGCTGGAAGAGCTCCGCGAAGTAGCGGTGCGCGAAGCCGAGGGTGCCGCTCGGATGGTCCATCGTGAGCACGGGAAGCGCGGGATTCTCCGCGGGCGCATCTGCGCGCAGGGCCTGCCCGAGGTAGTAGAACAGCGTGCCGGGATCCGAGTCGCGCGCGTCCACGGTGTACCAGAGGCACCGCAGCTGACGTGCCCCCGCGTAGCTCGCGATCAACGTGGACTTCCCTGAGCCCGCCGGTGCGCCGATCCACACCACGGATCGGTCGCGCGCTCGGTCGAGCCGCGCATAAAGACGCGGTCGCGCGACCGCGTCCTCGACCTTCGGGGCGGCGAGCTTGGTGGTCATTGCACGGGAGAATCCTACCGGAACATGCCTGCACGCCCGTAGCGGGGGGTGAAAACCTCAGGATGATCAGTGGGTTGGGTAGCTTCTGGGCAGAAATCGGGCAGATCTCACGGGCGGTGGGCCGCTACGCCTTGGGCATGGAGGTCTCAGAGCTTCTTCAGACCATCGAGACGTTGCACGCGGACGCGCGGAGCCGGGGTCTCTTCTTCCAGCACTGCACCGACGACCGCCTGGTGGGTCGCAGCGTTCGCATCGACGGCGCGCCGCTCTTGTCGTTCGGCTCCTGCTCGTACCTGGGGCTCGAGTACCACCCCGACCTCGTCGCCGCGGTGCATGACGCGGTCGACAGGTACGGGACGCAGTTCGCGTCCTCGCGGGGCTATCTGTCTGCACCTCAATACGAGGAGTTCGAGGACTGCCTGTCCCGGATCTTCGGCGCGCACGCGATCTGCCTGCAGACCACCACCCTCGCGCACCAGGCGGCCTTCGACGTCTTCCTGACCGAGAAGGACGCGATCGTGATGGACCACCAGGTGCACTACAGCGTGCAGCGCGCTGCGGTGTTGGCGCGCTCCGCCGGCGCCCGCGTGGAGTTGGTCCGCCACGAGGAGCTCGAGCGCGCGATCGACGTGGTCAAGGCGCTGGCCCAGAAGCACCGCACGGTGTGGTTCGCGGCGGATGGCGTCACGAGCATGTACGGTGAGCTGGTCAACGTCGACCTGCTCCGCGCGATCCTCGACGTGGCGCCCAACGTCAGGCTCTACATCGACGACGCCCACGGCATGAGCTGGGCGGGCGAGCACGGACGCGGGAGCTTCCTGTCCCGCATGGCCCTCGACGATCGCATCGTCGTGGCGACCTCCCTCGCGAAGGCGTTCGCGGCGGGCGGCGCGGCGCTGGTGTTCAGCGACGCGATGGAGTGCGAGCGTGTTCGGATGTGCGGCGGACCGATGGTGTTCTCGGGGCCGCTGCAACCGCCCTTGCTCGGCGCGGCCCTGGCCTCCGCGCGCCTGCACCTGACCGACGAGATCGTCGAACGGCAAGCCGTCCTGCAGGACCGGATCGCGTACTGCAACGAGCGCATGGCCGCCGCGCACCTGCCCCTCCTTGTCGCGAACGAGACGCCGGTGGTGTTCGTGCGCCTCGGGCTCCCGCGCGTCGCCACCGCGGTCGCTCAGCGCCTGGCCGCGGACGGCGTGTACGTCAACGTCTCGATGTACCCGTCGGTGCCGATGAAGCGCGGCGGCCTCCGGCTGGGCATCACGACGACCCACTCGCACGAGGACATCGATCGGGTGGTCGAGTCGCTCCAACGTCACGTGCCGCGGGTGCTGGAGGAGGAGGGGCTCAGCCTCGCCGATCTCGACGCGCTGTTCGAGCGCTCGGTCGTGAACTACACCCCGACCGACCGCGACTCCGCGAAGAGCTACATCGCGCGGCTCCACGAGGCGGCGAAGACGCGCACGAGCGGGGCGGCGCCCCGCAACTGGGCCGGCGCGGGCCTCGACTGCGATCCGTCGCTCATGTCCGTTCAGCACGCGCACAGCGTGGAAGAGATCGACCGGGCGGAGTGGGACGGGGCGTTGGGTGCGGTCGGCTGCATCAGCTGGGAGGCCATGCGCGCGGCGGAGCGCATCTTCCGCGACCAGCCGCACAAGGAGCACAACTGGGAGTTCCACTACGTGGTGGTGCGCGACGCCGATCGGCGGCCGGTGTGCATGACCTGCTTCACGGTGCTGCTGCAGAAGGACGACGCGCTGATGCGCGATGGTGTCTCGCGGGCGGTGGAGCAGAAGCGGCTCGAGGATCCCTACTTCCTGACCTCGAAGGCGGTGGTGATGGGCTCGGGGCTCTCTGAAGGCAACCACCTCTACCTCGACCGCAACGGTCCGTGGCGCGCGGCGATGCACTGGGTGCTCCAGACCGCCTCGAAGATCTGCGACGAGGCCGAGGCGGATCTGCTCGTGCTCCGCGACCTCCCCGGGGATGACGTGGAGATGGACGCGTTCCTCCTGCTCCAGGGGCTCGTCAAGATCCCGAACCTCGACAGCCACCGCGTGGAGCTGGACTGGGACGGGCCCGAGGAGTTCTTGCGAGGGTTGACCAAGAAGCGCCGCCAGCAGCTCCGGCCGATCATCGCGCTGGAGCCGTCCTATCGCGTACACGTCTACCAGGCGACCGACGGATCGTCGCGCGCCCTTGGTGGCGATGAGCTCGAGTACCTGCATGGGCTCTATCGCGCGGTGGCGAGGAAGAAGCTGCGTTTCAACACCTTCGAGCTCCCCGAGAACCTGCTCGAGGGCCTGCTGCGGTCTCCTGCTTGGGAGGTCGGCACACTGCGCCTCGACCCCTCGGCAGGTGGGCCTGCGCACGGCCGGCCGGTCGCGTTCTGGGCTGCCCACAAGCACGGGCAGGACTACGCGCCGCTGTTCTGCGGGCTCGACTACGGCTACGTGGCCGAGCACGGCGCGTACCGCCACATGATCTACCGGTTCCTCCTGCGCGCGAAGAGCCTGGGTATGCGCGTGGTCCATCTCGGCATGGACGCGGAGCTCGAGAAGCGCCGCTTCGGCGCGGCGATGGACAAGACGTGCCTCTATGCGCAGACCCGCACCGACTTCAACGGCGCGCTCCTGCGCGAGGTGGTGGCCGAGGTCGGCATGGGGCCGAGCGAGGAGGTGACGGCGCCATGATCTCCGCCACGCGTGACGCGATCGTGGTCGGCGCCGGCCTCGCGGGGATGACCGCGGCCCTCGAGCTCGCGCGGTCGGGGCAGCGCGTGCTGGTCGTGGACCGACGCCCGGTCGCGGGGGGGCGCTGCGGCATCTGGGAGATCGACGGGCATCGCTTCACCGTCGGGTGCAACGACTTCGGGCGTCGCCTCGTCACCGAGCTCCATCGGCTCGGGGTCGAGGTCGACTTCGAGCCCAGCACCGCGATCTTCGACCTGGGGGCGGTGAAGGTGCAGGTCCCGCCGTCGGCGCGCACCGGGCTTCGGCTCCTGCCCCACGTGCCCTCGGTCCTCAGCGCGGTCCTTCGGATCAAGAACGGCGAAGCGCGCATGATCGGGGAGCTGTTCGACGAAGGCCGACGCGATGGCCTGGGCTTTCGCCTCCTCTCGCTGCAGGCGTATGCGGTCGGCACGCCGCCTCAGCACCTGCGCGCCGACATGATCCGCGCGGACTACTCGAAGCAGTACGACTACGGCCACTCCCAGATGATGGTGCCGACCGGGGGCCCTCAGGCGATCACCGACGCCATGGTCGCGCGCATGCGAGCGCTCGGGGTCGAGCTCTTGCTCGGGGCCGAGATCGTCGGCTTTCGACGGGAGGGCGCGTCCTTCGCGGTGCAGCTGGGTGCCGGCGAGACCCTCCGCGCGCGGACCGTGCTCACCACCGGGGCGCCCGCCCCACGCAGCCGGCGGGGCCTGAAGGCGGTGCAGCTGCTGTTCGTGGTGCCCCGGGAGATGCCGTGGGTCGACGCGCGCATGCTCGCGTTCAGCCCGCCGCGCGCCGACCGCTGGATGGGCGAGCTCGACCAGGGGCGGTTCCCGCAGCAATTCGGCTTTCACGTCTTCCGCGACGTCGAGTCCGAGCAGGCGCGCACGTTGACTGGCTTCCTGCTCGCCCCGCGCGGCATGGATCGCTTCGACGACGCGCTCCGCGCTCGGATCTTCGCCGACGTGGAGCGCCGCGTGGGGGAGCACGTGCCTGGCTTCAGCGAGGCGATCCGGTACCGCCGCTTGATCGACCCGAGCGAGTACGAGTCGATCTACGGTCTGGGCTCGTCGCTCGCCCACGACGTCTTCGACGTCGGGCAGGGGCTCTTGCCGATTCAGGGGGATGAGCCGGACGCCTTCCGGATCGGGAACGCGGTGGCGCCGCCCGGTGATCACGCCAACGCGGCGGTCCTGTCAGGCGTCCTGGCGGCCAACGCCGCGCTCGAGCGGCTGCGGTCAGTGCAGCCGGCCTACACCCAGGTGGCAGCGCGCGAGTAGCCGAGCGTGGGCTCCAGGAACGCGGCGCTCTTCACCCGCTGGTCGAACTCCTCGCGGCTGATCCTGTCCTCTCGACCCCAGGGGTTGATGAAGGTCACCCACTCGTCGTCCCCGCCGGTCACCAGGACGCGGTGGCCCCCGCCATCGCTCCAAGACAGGGCGGTCGACACGGTCTGGCCCGCGTTGGCGGCGTCCAGGACGTCCTGCGCCAGCGCTGCGCGATCCGTCGCGTTGGCGGCGGCGTCCTGCCGGCGGAAGCTCTGGCCGGTCATGGCCTCGAGCAGGCGCTCCGCCTCTTGGCCATTCAGCCCATGCATTGGCTTGTGCTCCCGCCGATAGCTCAGATCCGTCGAGTTCGAGTAGCTGTCGGCGCCGTTGCCGTACTCCATCAACGCGGGGGCGAGGAGGCGCTGGGTGATGGCCCGTCGGCTCCCGTCATCGTCGATCGTTCGGAGCTCACGACGGATGGTGTCGCCGTTGGCGAGGGTCACCTCGCCCTCGGGTGACGCGAGGCCGCGGACCAGGCGCGCGTACTCCGCGGGCTGCTGCTGCGCCAGCAGGATCTCGGAGGAGGTCGCAACGCAGGTCCCCTTGCCTTCCTGGGCGATGGCGATGGGATCCTCGAGCTCCTGCACCAGATCTGACACCAGCTCGTCGCGATCGATCCCCTCGGCGAGCTCGTCCTGGGTGAGGCCATGCAGCTCATCGAGGAGCTTCGCGCCGTCCGCGCCGTCGAAGTCACCGTCCAGGAGCATGGTCTGCAGTGACTCGCGCGACCGCGGATCTGACTCGGTAGATTGCGCCACCGCGCCGTACTGGTCCCGCTGCTCCTGGCTCATCGCGTCCAGGGCCGCGGTCTCATCCTCAGCGCGTGCCTCGACGTTGGCCCGCGCCGCATCCTGCTCGGCCTTGGTGCCGTCGTCGTTCACGTCGTCGGGATCTCGGACCGTCTCGAGGCTGGCTGGCTTCGTCCCCCAGCTGTCGGGCAGGGCCTGGTCTCGTTCGGTCTGGGTTGCGCCGCCGCGGCGGGTCACCCGGAAGCCGTCCCCGTCGGCCCGAAACGCGGAGGCGTTTGCGCTGCACAGCGGCCGAACCGCGTTCATGGACTCCAGCCGGGCCCGCCGCGCCATGTCTTCGTGCGAACGCAGGGTGCGGCCGAGCTCGCGGCGCGCCTCGGTGGGGCGAGGCAGTGCGCGGAGCTCATCCGCGCTCGGCGTCTCCACCGGAGGCCGGGCGATCCCCGGCTGCGTGGTGGCCTCGGGTCGTGCCGCGGGCGGCGTGAGGCGACGACGAGTGTCAATCCGCGCTGCGTTGCCGATGGTCATCCTGAACCCCTCCTGGCCTCCCGAGCCGAGGCGACGATGGAGGAGTTGGCGGGTTGGCTCAATTACCCGCCGGACGTAACCGGTTGTTCAGGGAGGCGCAGGCCAACGCCGCCGCGATCGCCCCCACGCCGAGCCCAGCCCGCCTCACGCCAGCCCCGCGCTCACCGGGTTCGTACTGCGTTGGACCCCGCGCAGGAGCGCCTGCAGCACCAGGATGTCCGCCGCCCGCACCACGTGCTCCATCGTGCCCTCGCCCAGCTGGTGCCCGAGCAGGGTGGGGGTGCCGCCGCTGAGGTCCACCCGGAGCTCGGCCGGGCCGTCCACATAGGTGGCCACCCCGGACCCCGGGCTCAGCTCGAGGCGCACCGCGCGCCCCTGGCGGCGGCCGGCGATCGCGTCCTTGCCGTCGAGGTAGAAGCCGTCCAGCCGGGCCTCGGCTTCGCAGGCCGCCTTGCTCCCGAACCAGTGGGGCTTCATGTTGTAGGGCCCGCCGTCCTCGGGGCAGAAGATGTCGCAGTTGCCACACGCGTTGCAGAAGTCCACGAAGGTGGCCAGCTGGTGGGCCTCCTCGATGTCCACCGCGAGCGGGGCCTCCTCGGTGACCCCGGCCGCGGTGAGGCGCCAGACCGGGGCCTCGGCCTTCAGGGGCGCCACCTCGTAGGTGAAGTTGGCGTTGTTGGGGCAGACCGGGACGCACTTGTCGCAGTTGGTGCAGTCGAAGAGCTCGAGCTGGGACCCGATCTTCTTCGGGGCCTTGTTGTTCTTCGGCTCGGCGTAGCGCGGGTCCTCGAGGGCCAGCTTGGCCACCGTCTCGGCGTTCCGCGTGCCGGTCTCGTGCACCCACAGGGCGTGGGCCAGGGCCAGGCCCTCGCCCTCGAGGCCCGCGGCGGTGAGGGCCTCGACCCCGGTGGCCCCGCCGGCCAGGGCCTGGGCGCTCTTCGCAAGCTGTCCTGCGAGGCCCTCGGGCACCGCCCAGCCGCGGCTCTTCGCCACGGTCGCCCAGGCGTCGGCCACCGCGGGGACGGCGGCCTCGGCGTGGCCGTGGGCCTTGAGGATGTAGTCCTCGAGGTCCTTCGCCCCCACCGTATCCATCTGGCCCTCCAGCCGCTCGAGGTACTTGGGGAGCCGGCTGTAGCCGCCGGGGCGCAACAGATCCGTGCAGGTGGTGATCGGGCAGAGGTCGGCCGACGCCGCGAGGGGGAAGTTGTGCTGATCGATGCCGGCCGAGAACGTGTACATCATCGGCTCGGTGTCGCCCTCACCCACCAGGGGCAGGGCGCGCCGGAGCTTGGCCAACAGCTGGGTGCTGATGACGTGGAGCGGCTGGCCGCTCATGTACATCTGCTTCTCGGAGGCGGGGAAGAAGCTCTTGTGGTTGTTCACCACCAGCGTGTTGGTGAGCTTCACCCCGAAGTGCCTGCCCCTCGCCTTGGCCACCTGGCGGAGGCGCCCGATCATCGCCACCGCCTGCTCCCACTGGAGGTCGTGCTCGAACGCGGCCGGGTCGAGGGTGAGGTCGGTGTAGCCGAGGTGCTCCCGCAAGACCTCCTGCACGCGCTCGAAGCCGAGCAGGGTGGGGTTCAGCTTCACCACCACGTGGACCCCGATGTCCTCGAGCAGGTACCGCGCGATGTGCTCGATCTCGTGGGCGGGGCAGCCGTGGAAGGTGGACAGGGTGATGCACGAGGTGAGCGCCGGGTCCACCGGCACGTCGCGGAGCTCGGCCACGTCGGCCGGCAGCTCGCTCCGCAGGCGCTCCAACACCGCGCTCGCGTCCAGCATGTTGCGGATGAAGCCGGTGACCGCCTCGGACTGGATGCCCTTGAGGTCATAGCCGACCGAGAGGTCGAACAGGTGGGCGCTGTGGGCCTCGTCGAGGCCCTCGGGCAGGCCCATCCGCTTCAGGGCGGCGAGGAGCAGGGCGGCCTTCGCGTACTCCTCGGTGCTCTGGGGGATGCGCAGCTCCTGCGACCACTCCACGTTGAAGGCGATGTTGGTGGCGTCGATGCAGGGCCGGGGGATCTGGAGGGTGTCCATGATCTGGACGGTCTTCAGCTCCATGATCCGGGCCCCGCCGAGGTACGACAGCGCGATGTTCTGGGCGAGCTGGGTGTGGGGGCCGGCGGCCGGGCCCACCGGGGTGCTCGCCCGCTCCCCGTGGAAGCGCCGGGACAGATCGTGCTCGCCCTTCGGCCCGCGCCACATCTTGCCCAGCGGCAGGTCGAAGACCGAGCCCTGCTCGGCCTCGCGCCGAACCCGGCGCAAGAGGTTTCCCAGAGGTTGAGGTACCAGCTCCATCGCGTTGTCTCTCTTCTCAGTCCATTCGAGCGAACAGGGCCTTCGCCGCCGCCCGCGCCTCGGCCCGGATCCGGGCCTCGTCCACGCCCACCGGGCGCCCATCGCGCACCACCGGGCGCCCCGCGACGAACACGTCGCGCACGTGCCGGCTCGACGCCCCGAAGATCAGGTGCGCGCCCAGCGACCCCTCGGTGAGCGGCGTGGGCGGGTCGTAGGCCAACACCGTCACGTCGGCCGGCGCCCCGCGCGAGAGCTGCCCCAGCGGCGCGCCGAACATCGCCGCCGCGAGCTGGTGCCCCCGGGCCAGCGCGCCCACCGGGTCCGGCCACACCGTCGGCCCCGCCGACTCCCGGCGCCGGAAGAACGCGCTCTTCAGCTCGGCCAGGATGTCGTCGTCGATGCCGTCGGTGCCGAGGGCCACCTTGGGGAGATACGCAAGTCGGCCTGCATAGCCGACCCCGTTGTTCATGTTGGAGCGGGCCTGGTGGGCCACCCAGGCCCCGGAGGCCGCCACCGCCTCGCCCTCGCCCGGATCCATGTCGACGCCGTGGGCGAGCAGGGTCCGCTCGGTGAGGAGGCCCAGCCCCTCGAGGTGATGGAAGAGCCGCTCGCCCCACCGCTCGCGCGCCGCGGCCTGGTCGTCCGGGCCCTCCGCCGCGTGGTAGTGGAGCCAGGCCCCGGTGCGGGCGGCGAGGTCCGCCGCCTGGGCCAGGGTGTCGTCGCTGCAGGTGAAGGGGGCGTGCAGGCCCACCGCGCCCCGGGTCAGCGCCGCGCCCTCGACCGCCTCGAGGAAGCGCTCGCACTCCTGCAGGCCAGCCTGCGCACCCTCGGGCCCGTGGCGATCGGTGGCCCCGTAGGTGAGGACGCTCCGGATCCCCACCTCCTCGAACGCGGTACGGAGCACGTCGAGGGAGCCGTCGATGAAGCTCGGGCTCTCGTGGTGGTCCACCACGCAGGTCACCCCCGAGAGCGCCGCGTCCAGGGCGGCCACCCGGGCCGAGGCCAACAGCGACGCCTCGTCGAGGGCCACGTCGAGGCGCCACCACACCTTCTCGAGGATCTCCTTGAAGGTCCGCGTGGGCTCCGGAGGCACCGGCATCCCGGCCGCCAGGGCGCTGTAGGCGTGGGTGTGGCCCACCACAAGGCCGGGGAGGAGCAGGCAACCGGTGCAGTCCACCACCTCGGCCACCGGGGCCTCGCCCTCGATCACCGCGCCGTCCAGCACCAGGTCTCGACGCTCCACTCGCGGTGGATCCAGCTCCACCACCGTCCCGCCGGTCAGCTTGATCGCGCGCATCGAATCCTCCTCAAGCCAGCGCCGCGGCCACCGCGTCCAGGGACGGGGCGAGGGCCGCGGGCCGGGTCACCGCGCGCATCGCGTTCTTCACGTCCTTGAGCCCGCTGCCCGAGATCACCGCGAGCACCGACTCGCCGGGCCCGATGACCCCCTGCTGGCGCGCCGCCTCGATGCCCGCCACCGCGGTCACCGCGGCCGGCTCGCCGAACACCCCGCTCCCCCGCGCGGTGCGGGGGATGAAGTCCAGGATCGCCTCGTCGCTCACGTTCACGAACGCACCGCCCGAGTCGCGCACCGCGCGCAGGGCCTTGAGCGGGTTCCGCGGCATCCCCACGTTGATCGAGTCGGCGCAGGTCCTGGCCTCGATCCGGGCCACGTCCTCGGTCCCGGCCTTGAAGGCGGCGGTGAGGGGCGCGGCGCCCTCGGCCTGCACCGCGAGCATCCGCGGCACCCGGTCGACCAGGCCCATCCGCTTCATCTCGGCCAGGCCCTTGTAGGTGCCGGCGAGCGAGCAGCCGTCGCCCACGCTCATCACCACCCAGTCCGGCAGGTCGTCTTGCAGCTGCTCGGCGATCTCGAGGCCGCAGGTCTTCTTGCCCTCGACCAGGTACGGGTTCACCGCCGCGCTCCGGTCGTACCAGCCGAAGCGCGCCACCGCCTGCTGGCAGATGTCGTAGGTGGTGTCGTAGTCCGCGTCGATGAGGAAGACCTTGGCCCCGTAGATCAGCAGCTGGGTCACCTTGGCCTCGGGGGCGGTGGCGGGGACGAAGATGTGGCTCACCAGCCCCATCGAGGCGGCGAGACCGGCAAGCGAGGTTGCGGCGTTCCCGGTCGAGGCCGCCGCCACCACGGTGTGGCGGCCCGCCGCGGCCCGGGCCACCCCGACGAAGGAGGCGCGGTCCTTGAAGGAGCCGGTGGGGTTGCGGCTGTCGTCCTTCAGCCAGAGCTGGCGCACCCCGAGCTCCTTGGCCAGGCGCCGCGCGTTCACGAGCGGCGTCCAGCCCACGGTGAGGGGCGTCAACGGGCCTTGCGGATCCACCGGCATCAGCGGCAGGTAGCGGCGCACGTCGCGGCGCGGATCGGCCCTGAGGTCGTCGACCGTGAAGCGGGCGAACAGCGCCTCGTAGTCGTAGATCACGTCGTGCACGCCGCCGCAGGCGGTGCAGGCGTGCTCGTGAGTCTGAGGATCGTCTTCGTGGCCGCAGCGGGTGCAGCGCAGGGTTGAGACCACAGCCATGGGCGAGACCGGGGGTCAGGCATATCAGCCCCCGGGGGCGCCGTCACGAACCCGTGCCGCCCTCCTGGGCGGTGGGCGGGGTGTGGCTGGGGGCGGTGGGGGCGCCCTCGCCGCCGCTGCCCGCGCTCCACGCGGCGCCGAAGGCCAGGGCGGCCAGCAGCATCACCGCGGCCACGTAGATCCGCCACTCGGTGCGGGAGCGGTAGGGCTCGTCGTCGGCCTGGTGCCGCGGGGCGCGGGGCTTGGGGAGCTCCGAGGTGAAGGCGGCGGGGGGCAGCGAGCGGCCGATGCTGGAGGTGTTGTCGCCGCGCGCGCCCGGGGGGAGGTAGATCGGGCCGCGCTCGGGGGCCGAGGACAGCTGGGCCTGGGGGATCGAGTAGCCGCCCGACGGGTCGAGCGGGCTCTGCAGGTCGAGGCTCTCGGTCTCGGTCTTGTCGGCCGGGAGGGTGAGGTTGGCGCCCTCGAGCTCGCCCGGGAGGCCGTCCATCCGCTGCAGCCGGTTCGCCTTGATGGTGGGCCAGGTCATGGTCACGACCTGGGCGAGGGCCCGCGACGAGACCCGCATGGCCCGGGCGGCCCGGAAGCCCTCGAGGGCCCGGTCGAGCTCGCGGGCCGAGCGGTAGCGGTGGGCGGGGTCGATCTGGAGGGCGGTCTGGATGATCTCGACCAGGCCCGGATCGATGTGGGTGAGGCGGGGCGCGATCGGCGCGTAGTCGCCCGCCGCCACCTTCCACAGGAGCGAGGCGATGGCCTCGTTGGGGTACAGGGGCTGGCCCGCGCAGAGCTCGAAGAGCATCGCGCCGACCGAGAAGATGTCGGAGCGCACGTCGACCGTGTCGCCTCGGGCCTGCTCGGGCGAGAGGCTGCGAGGGCGGCCGCGGATCACGCCGGGCTGGGTGAGGCTCTGGCCCGAGAGCTTGGCGAGGCCGAAGTCGACGATCTTCGCGATGCCGTCGGTGCCGATGAGGACGTTCTCTGCCGCCACGTCGCGGTGGATGATCCCGAGCGGGGTGCCGTCGGGGAGGGCGCGCTCGTGGGCGTGGGCCAGGCCCTGGCAGACGCTGCTCACGATGTGGCAGCTCACCTCGATCGGCAGGATCTTGTTGTCGCGCTTGAGGACCTCGACCACCTCGGCGAGGGAGGGGCCGTCCACCAGCTCCATCACCAAGAAGAGCTCTTGCCGGTGCTGGCCCGCGTCGAGCACCTCGACCACGTTGTGGTGCTCGAGGGTGGCGGCCACCGCCACCTCGCGCAGGAACATCAGCTTGAGGTCTTCTTCGGAGGTGGCGGCCTCCAGCATGCGCTTCACCGCCACCGTCCGGTTCAGATCCGCGCTGAAGGCCTGGTAAACCTCCCCCATCCCGCCGGCGGCGATCCGAGGCCCCAGCGCGTAGGTCCGGGGGCGAGCGCGGCTCCGGAGGACCATCCCGGGGGCATCATACCGAAATCCGCACCGTGGATCCTGTTTCCGTTGGGTCTTGCCGAACCCGGCCCTTTCCCTTATCGATGTGGGTCCGCGCGCACGCGATCTATGCGACCCATCGACGGGAACACTCAAGGCCTCAAGGCCCGTCAAATCCAGCGAATCCAGGCGACGTTCAGACGGAAGGTGAGGGGCGACGAGCTCGTCACGGTGGAGCTCGCGCGACACCTGGCCGACCTCAGCCGCGAGATCAACCGGCAGGTCGGTGTCATCTTGGATCGCGGTGGCCACGTCACGCGGGTGATGGTGGGCGAGCCCGCACGTCTGTATCTGCCCGACATCGGCCGGGTCCGCGGCGGCTCGGGCCGCCTGCGTGGCCTGCGCCTGGTGCGCACCGAGCTGCGGGGTCTCGGCCTGAGCCGGGAGGACGAGGCCGACCTCTCCAAGCTGCGGCTCGACGCGGTGGTGGTCGTCGACGTCGACCCGGGCGGCATGCCGCAGCAGGTGGCGTGGGCCCACCTCGCCACAGATCCGCGCACCAAGACCACCCGCCCCCTCAAGGAGGAGGTGCGCTCCGTCTTCGAGCTCCCCGACAACGCCATGGCCCAGGTCCTGGCGGCGGAGGAGGAGATGTCCCGGGTCCTGGGCGGCGACGCCCTCGAGGTGGGCCGGGAGTCGGCGGTGCTGGTGGGGGTGTGGGCGAACGAGCGCGGCGCGCGGCAGCAGGCCGATGCGTCGATGACCGAGCTGCGGGAGCTCGCGCGCACCGCCGGGGTGCGGGTGGTCGACGAGGTGATCCAGATCCGGCGCGAGATCGACCCGAAGACGGTGCTCGGCCGCGGCAAGATCGAGGAGATCACGCTGCGCGCGCTCGAGCTCGGCTCGGACCTGCTGATCTTCGATCGCGACCTCGCCCCGTCGCAGCTGCGCGCGATCACCAACACCACCGAGCTCAAGGTGCTCGACCGCACCCAGCTCATCCTCGACATCTTCGCCCACCGCGCACAGAGTCGTGACGGCAAGCTGCAAGTCGAGCTGGCACAGCTGAAGTACACCTTGCCGCGCCTGATCGAGAAGTCCACCGCGATGAGCCGCCTCACCGGCGGCATCGGCGGGCAGGGCCCGGGCGAGACCAAGCTCGAGATCCACCGGCGGCGGGCGCGCGATCGCATCCACCGCCTGGAGCAGGAGATCGAGAAGCTCGGGGTGCAGCGCTCCATCCGCCGCAAGCGGAGGAAGGACACCGGCATCCCGGTGGTCTCGATCGTGGGCTACACCAACGCGGGGAAGTCGACGTTGCTCAACGCCATGACCAACGCCGAGGTCCTGGCCGAGAACAAGCTCTTCGCCACGCTCGACCCGACCACCCGGCGCCTGCGCTTCCCCGAGGAGCGCGAGGTGATCCTCACCGACACCGTGGGCTTCATCCGCGATCTGCCGAAGGACCTCGTGAACGCCTTCAAGGCCACCCTCGAGGAGCTCGCGGAGTCCGACCTGGTGCTGCACGTGCTGGACGCCTCCGACCCCCAGGTGAACGACAAGCGCCTCGCGGTGGAGGGGATCCTGGGCGAGCTGGAGCTCGACGAGATCCCGCGCCTGGTCGTGCTCAACAAGGTGGACGACACCCCGCGGCCGATGGTCAGCGTGCTCAAGCGGGTCACCGGCGGGGTGCCGGTGAGCGCCCTCAACCGCGAGAACCTCGACACCCTGATGGTGGACATCGAGGCGCACCTGTTCCGAGGCAAGCCCCTCCCGGTCCCCGAGGTCACCGAGGCCCCGCGCGACCTCGCGACGCTGGCGGTGGACGCCGTCTTCTAGGATTGTAAGGGGGCTTGCATGCCGTCGGACCGGATCACAAAGGTGCGGCGCCCCGAGCTCGTGGCCGGTCCGCACCCGGACGACCCCGAGACCTGGCTCGTCTTCCAGCCGAAGAACGGGAACCTCTTCGAGGTGTCGGCCCTGGTGTGGAAGATCGCGGAGTGCCTGGACGGCCAGATCGACGTGCGGGTGGTGGCCGAGCGCACCGGGGCGCTGGTCCAGCAGGTGCGCCAGGTGGTGAAGCAGCTCCAGGAGCTGGGCATGTTGGTCGAGAAGGCGCAGGTCGACCTGCCGAGCCCGGCGCCCGAACCGCAGTGGGTGCGGGCCGCGGTGCCGGGTGAGCTGGAGCTGGTCATCCACCCCGACGCCGCCTTCACCTGCCTCGGGGTCGGGACCTGCTGCGAGCGGGCCTACGTCATCGGGGTGCGGGAGGAGCAGGTGGCGCCGATGCGAGCCGAGGCCCGGCGCCTCCTGGGCGAGGCGGCCCGGGATCCGGTGACCCTGTGGCCGGCGGAGTCCGGGGCGGGGTGGGGCTACATCCTCGACAACGACGAGGGCTGCCCGTTCCTCGGCAAGGACCACGGCTGCCGGATCCACGGCACGGAGGCCCACCCCGACGCGTGCAGCGTGTTCCCCATGACCTACGCGGTGGTCGGGCACCAGCTGGTGGTGGGCGTCAACCATCGTTGCGGCTGCGGGGCGGGCGGCATCGGGCCCCGGCTCTGGGACCGGGTCGACGAGATCAAGCGCAGGCTGACCTGCTCGCCCTACGTCCCGGTGGTGCCCCCGGTGGTGCGGGTGGACGAGGTCAGCACCCTCGGCGGGGAGGCGGTGGCCGAGGTCTTGATGCAGGCGGCGTTGCAGCCTTGGGCCCTCCACGAGCCCGAGACCCCGTGGCGCATGCTGCGCCAGGTGGTGGTGAACCTGCTGCAAGCCACCGGTAGGACCCCGGAGGCCTCGGTGGGGATCCCGGCCTACCTCGCCGCCCAGCGGGTGCGGCTCGCTGGCTTCACCGACGACCTCGAGCTGTCGGGGATCCTGCTCGCGCGGACCCCGAAGGACACCGCGAAGAACCGGCGCCGCCTGGCCGACGTGGGGATCGACGAGACCACCTGCACGCCGGCGGAGGAGCGGGCCCGCTACATCCGGGACCACCTCTTCACCCTGCGACCCTTTCAGCAGGCTACGTTGACGCAGGCGCTGTTGGCGGTGGCCCTGTGCATCGACGCGCTCGAGGACGGCGAGCCCGGGTTCATCGAGACCCGGAGCCGCATCATGGTGTGGGACGACATCTTCCCGCAGGATGAGCTGCGCAAGACCCTGGCCGAGGCGCCGCTCGCCGAGGCGCATCGCCTGGAGCGTCTGCTCGCGCTGTTGCCAGGCTGAGGTCGAGCGTTCGTCCGATTGCGGCTCCGCCCGGGTTGGGTGACTCAGCAGGCGTGTCCCGCACCAGGACTGCCTCGCTCTTTGCTCTCTGCGTCGTCGGCCTCCTCTGGCCGCTGCGCGCGAGCGCCCACGGGAACAACTACCCCTTCGACTACGATCCCAGCCTGTCCGAGGACCCGACCGGCATCACGCGCGATCTCGCGACCCTGCACGACGCGCTGCCAGGCCTGCCGGCGGGGTTGGTCGAGATCGAGATGGGTGGCATCGCGTTCGACTACTTCCCCGAGACCCTGGACATGATCCAGCGGGCCCGCGACAGCGGCCCCGCGATCGCCCCGCCGGTCGAGCGGGTCGCTCGGCAGTGCGCGTTGCACAGCAGCTTCAGCGTGCCGGCCATCCTCGTCCAGCCCGCCTCGCCGAGCTGTCAGGCGGCCTCGCAGGCGATCCAGGAGGCCTTCGCGGGGAGCTTCGCGACCTGCCAGGAGGTCGAGTACCCCGAGGTGTACGTGCTGTCGCACCCGCCGGGGGTGGTCGACGCGAACTTCCTCGGTCGGAGCCAGCTGTTGTCGACCCTCGAGGGCCAGATCGCCCTCATCGGGGAGGCGCTCTCTCACCTCGACTACCCGGTCGGGCTCATCCCCGACGACTTCCTGCCGCTCGCGCGCAGCGTCATCGCCAAGATCCGCTACCAGAAGCTCCGCGACGCGCTCGACCTCCGGCTGGCCGCGTACCGCGACGCCGACCAGCGCCTGCAGAGCTCCGCGTCCTGCTTCGACCCCGCCGCGAGCGCGGGGCTGCGGAGCTCGATCGCCGGGCTGATCACCGAGCTGAGCGCGGTCGAGCAGCAGCTGATCCAGCTCTACGATGAGGGGCTCGCCCAGGCGGCGCAGGATCGACTCGCGGTCGAGCGCCAGGGGCGCGTCCGCAACGACCTGCCGCACCCCGCGCTCACCGATCACGAGCGCGAGATGTTGGCGTTCTACCTCGCCGCCGTCTACTGGCGCATGCGGGGGGGCGGGCTGATCCGGAACCCCGCCAACGGCAGCGTCCCCGACATCACCTACGTCGTGAACATCTTCGAGGGCATCGCGCGGTTCGCGGGGGGCCTGGAGGATGCAAGCGGGGTTGGCACGCGCTACGCGATCGACGAGAGCTACGGCTACGCGGAGTGGTGGGACATGGGCAACGAGCCCGGCCACGACCAATACTACGACCTGTTGTGGATGACCGACCGGGGGCGGCGCGGGGTCCGCCTCGCCAGCTCGATGATCAGCGACCTCGGCTACGACGTGAAGGACATGGTGGCGGGCGGCCTCATCATGGGGCCCTGCTACTACTACATGTGGTACGAGCTGTGGACGCGCAACGGCCGGCGGTTCCAGCTCGGTGAGGACCTGCAGACGCCCTACTACACCTTCCTCGAGATGCCGGTGTCGAGCGGCGAGGTCTGCTACGGCGGCGCGATGGGCCTGGGCCTGGCGCGCACGTTGTTGTGGGGGCGGCCCTCCGATTGCCAGCCAGATTGCAGCGGGCGCGTGTGCGGGGGCGACGGCTGCGGGGGCAGCTGCGGCGAGTGCAGCCTGCCCGCGGTGTGCGATCTCGGGCAGTGCGTGGCGCCCGAGGTCGACGCGGGGATGAGCATGCCCGAGGACGCCTCGACCCCGGCGCCGGACGCCGGGCAGCCGAGCGACGCGGGCGCGGAGGACGCTGCCCCGGCCGACGCCGCCCCGGTGGACGCCGGGAGCTCGGACGTGGCCGACGCGCCGGCGAGCACCGGGTGTGGCTGCAGCGCGGCGGATGTCGGCGGTGCCTCGGGCCTGAGCTTGGTGTTGCTGTTGGGCGCGCTCGGCCTAAGAAGACGGGCTGCACGCTGACCGTCCGGCTGGGTTAGGCTCGACGACGATGGAGCTCGATGTACTGCGTGGCCGCCGCCTGGCCCTGGCCCGGGCCGGCCTGTTGAAGCCCGAGTGGACGGGGGCGCCGGCGGGGCGGCCGCGAGGCGCGAAGGCGGCGCGGGCGGCGGCGCTCGAGGTGGTGCGGCGCTTCGGCTACCTGCAGCTCGACACCGTCTCGATCGCGGGGGCTCGGAGCCACGCCCTGGTGCTGATGTCGCGCCTCGACGGCATCGACCCGGAGCTGGGTGAGACCCTGCTCGGCCCGGGGGCGGAGCTGTTCGAGTACTGGGGGCACGAGGCCTCGTGGATCCCGCTCGAGCTGTACCCGGTGTTCGCGTTCCGCCGGCAGGACTACGGCGAGCACCCGTGGTGGGGCGACGTGGTGGGCAACAACCCCGAGGTGGCGGCGCGCCTGCGGGCCCGGCTGCGCGAGGAGGGGCCGCTCCGGTCCGCCGACATGGAGGGCCAGGGCGGCCGCGGGTGGTGGGACCTCAAGGTGGCCAAGAAGGTGGCCGACGCGCTGTGGCTGGGGGGCGAGGTGGCGATCCGGGAGCGGGTGCGCTTTCAGCGCGCCTTCGATCTCACCGAGCGCGTGATCCCGGACGCGGTGCGCGAGCTCGTGGTGCCGCGCGACGACGCGATCGAGCGGCTCCTGTTGCTCGCCTTGCAGGGGCACGGGTGGGCGGCGTCGGGCACCCTGGCCCAGACCTTCCGGCTGAAGAACATGCAGGCGGAGTTGCGCGCGGCGATGGAGCGCCTGATCGAGAAGGGGGCGGCGGTGCGCTGTCACCTCGTCGCGGAGGACGGCACGAAGAAGGCGGGCTTCATCCGGCCCGAGGATCTGGAGCTGGCCGAGCGCCTGGCCCGGGTGCGGCCGACGATGGAGCGGGCGGTGCTCTTGTCACCCTTCGACCCGGTGTTGTGGGACCGGGCCAGGGTGCAGCAGCTGTTCGGGTTCGAGCAGGTGCTCGAGATCTTCAAGCCGGCGCCCCAGCGCAAGTACGGCTACTTCTGCCTGCCGGTGCTGGCAGGGGAGCACCTGGTGGCGCGCTACGACCTGAAGGCCGAGAAGGCGGCGGGGCGGCTGCGGGTCCTGGCCGCGCACTTCGAGCCGGTGCGGGGGGCGAAGGCGGCGGGGGCGCGGGCGCTCCAGCGCCACGCGGAGGCGCTGGGGCTGGAGGTCGATGGCTAGCAGGCCATCGGAAAAGTCCCCCACGCGCTGCGCGGGCTCGTTTTCCGTGGAACGTCCCGAACGGCTTCGCCTCTCATCGGTCGCGTATGGCCAGATATGCTCCCTCTTCGTCGGAACGTTCCACGAAAAGTCGCTCCGCGGATCGCATGGGCTACTTCTCCGATGGCCTGCTAGTGTCCTGAGTCCGCGAAAACCAGAAATTCTCGCCGTTCTGGAATAGCGGTGATCTTGATCGGTTCCCTATGCATGAATCGCCGGGGACGGATGGGGCGGCCACCAACCAGAATCGTGCTGAGCGAGACCGAACGGGATGACCTCGAGCGATGGGCTCGCGGAAGAACAGTGTCGCATCAGCTGGTGCTGCGCGCACGTATCATTCTGGCGTGCGCTGACGACGGCGGGACTATCGAAGTCGGCCAGAAGCTGGGCGTGAGCGCGCAGACCGTATCGAAGTGGAGGAAGCGCTTCGTGTCGGGCCGGGTCGAAGCACTGAGCGACATGCCGAGGCCGAACACGGACCGAAAGCTGGAAGACGAGAAGGTCGAGGAGATCATTCGGGCGACGCTTCAGACGACACCTGAGGGACAGACACATTGGAGCTCCCGGCAGCTCGCGAAGGCCGTGGGCGTAAGCCAGAGCACGGTCTCGAGAGTGTGGCGCGCTTTCAAGCTTCAGCCGCATCGACAAGGCACCTTTACACTCAGTACGGACGACTTCTTCGTCGAGAAGGTACGGGATGTCGTGGGGCTGTACATGAGCCCGCCGGACCACGCGGTCGTGCTCTGCGTCGACGAGAAGTCGCAGGTACAAGCTCTGGAGCGCAAGCAGCCCGTCTTGCCGATGGTCTTCGGCCAGCCATCAAGGCGAACGCCTCAGTACCTTCGGCACGGAACGACGACGCTCTTCGCAGCCCTCGACGTCGCTACCGGCGAAGTGATCGCGGAATGCCATCGACGGCACCGCGCCATCGAGTTCAGGAAGTTCCTCAACACGGTCAACAAGGCCGTTCCACCCGGCCTCGATGTGCATCTGGTGATGGACAACTACGCGACGCATTCGACGCCCGAGATCAAGCGTTGGAGGCAGCGCCATCCGCGCTTCCACTTTCACTTCGTCCCGACCTACAGCTCGTGGCTCAACCAGGTAGAGCGCTGGTTCGCGCTACTCACCGAGCGTGCCCTCAGGCGTGGCGTTCACCGCAGCACACGGGCGCTGGAAGACACGATTCGCGCCTTCATCGACGCCCACAATGAGGATCCGAAGCCGTTCATCTGGACGAAGACCGCCGACCAGATCATCGCGTCCGTGACGCGCCACTGCCAGCTCACCATGCAGAACTTCGGCGAGGTCGACTAATGTTGCGAATCACGGACTCAGGACACTAGTAGGCGGGGGAGGGGGTCGCGGGGGCAGTGCCGCGGACGCGGTCGATGCCGTGGGCGGCCATCGCGTTGGCGATGGGGCCGGTGATGAGGGAGCCGAAGGGCACCACGCCGCCGGCGGCGTTCACCACGATGTTCACGAGCACGAAGATGATCGAGGCGCCGACGTCGCGGCGGAAGAGCTCCACCGAGGCCTTGATGCAGTCGATGGCGCCGAGCTCGGGCTCCTCGGCCATGATCCAGGGGGCCCAGAAGAACATGAAGGCGAGGATGAGGCCGGGGATGACCAGCAGGACGAAGCCGATGGTGATCGCCACGCCCATCACGAGGAAGAGGATGAGGGCGGGGACGAACTGCTGAAAGCCTTGGAAGACGTCGCCCACCGCGACGGTCTCACCGCGGGCGGAGCGCAGGCACATCTTGTTGTAGCCCACCACCATGGGGCCGATGCAGATGCCGATGGAGAGGCCGCCCACCAGGGCCACCAGGAGCAAGCCCACGATGAGTGGCACCGCGTTCTTGGTGAAGGTCTCCCAACCCAGCTTCAGCGTCTCGCCGATATCCAGTGCCTTGTTCATGGCGCGGGAGCATACGGCAACTCGACGCAGAAGGACATGGCCCCCGGCACGAATGAAGAAAAGTGGGATAGGGGGCGGAGGGGCGGGTGGCGCCCGGGTGGGACGACCGCCCGCCGGGGGGGGGCCTACTTCGTCGGCGCGGCCTCGATGAGCTTCGCCATCGCGCCGCTCTCGGGGTCGACCAGGCGGTCGATGCTCTCCCGGTTCACCTCGGCCACGATGACCTGGCCGATCTCCTCGTGCACGTTCGCGTAGATCCCGCGGGACTGCATGCGCTGGGTCTGCGCGTGGTTGTCCTCGGTGGGGGTCAGGAAGTGCACCGCGGTGGCCTTGTACCGGTGGAGCAGGAACACGTGCTGGAGCGTCATGAGCCGCTTCATCCGCATGGCCGGATCGAAGTTGTTCTGGTCGCGGATCGAGAGGATCACGCGGCCCTGACGGTCCCGGATGCTGGTGAAGACGACGTTCGAGACCTTCTCACCGCCCTTCTTCCAGATCGCCAGCTCGAGCAGCTCGGAGCCCGCGGTGTGCGGGAGCAGGCTGACCTCCATCTCGGTCGAGATGTCGAAGTGGCGGCGCCAGATCTTGAGCCAGTCCGCGAGCACCTTCTTCGGCACCTCGGTCTGCACCATGTGCTGGAACTGCGTAGAGCCCTTGCCCATGGCCTGGGTGGACGCGGTGCGCCCGGAGGACGCCATCAGCGCGCCGTCCAGCCGGTTGCCGCCCACCAGGGTCTGCGGGGTCCGGTACGGCGACTCCAGCAGGCGGAACTTCCGCTGCAGGCGCGCCAGGGCCAGCATCCCGTCCTGCTTGAGGGCGGTCGAGAACTCCTCGGAGGCCAGGCCGTCCACCTGGTGCCCGCCGTAGGTGATGAAGTTGAAGACGAAACCCAGCTTGCCGAGCTCCTCGGGGAAGGCGCGCATCTCGTCCTCGCTCATGCCGGTGGTGTCCCAGCTGAAGGACGGCGAGAGGTTGTAGGCCAGCATCTTGTTCGGATACTTGGCGTGGATGCCGTCCGCGAAGTGCTTGGCGTCCTCGAGGTCCGCGGTCTTGGTCTCCATCCACAGGATGTCCGCGAACGGCGCCACGCCCAGCGACTTGGCGATCGCGTAGTCGATGCCCGCCCGGATCTGGTAGTAGCCGTCGGGGGTCTTCGCGAGCTCCGGATCCCAGATCACCCCGAAGCCCATGGTCTTGGCCTTCTCTCGTGCGGCCCAGGTGGACGCGTTCTTCGCGAAGGCCATCCACTCCTGGGGATCCATGGCGAGCTTCACGCCCTCCGCCTGCTGGAAGCGGATCACGTCGGCCACCGCCTCCGCGTACGTCTTCATCCCGGCCTCCGCCTCCCAGGCGGCGAGGACCCGGCCGTTGGCGTCGTTGATCGCCAGGTCCGCGATCTCTTCGCCGTTGGCCTTGTAGGCGGCCGCGCGGTCCGCGATCATGCCGGTCAGGCCCCGCTTGTCGAGCCACTCGTAGGTCGCGGCCAGCTCCTCGTCCGAGATCTGCCACAGCTTGTAGCCGAGCGCGCCCTCGACCCCCAGCTCGTGCAGGCGCTTCATCACCGCCGCCACCGTCGACTTGTAGGACGGCAGGTGCACGTTGGTCGCGCCCAGGATGAAGGGCTGGTCCCGCTCGTCCCCGCGGCCGTCGAGGAAGGTGGCCGCCTCGGCGTCGGTGCGGGCCACGATCAGCCCCGGTACGCCCATGATGTCGAGCTGGAAGCGGGCCGCGTTCAGCCGCTTGATCTGCTCGTCGATCGGCACGAGCACCTTGCCGCCCTGGTGGCCGCACTTCTTCACGCCCGGCTTCTGATCCTCGATGTGGTAGCCGGTGACGCCCACCTCGACGAAGCGGCGGACGAGGTTGCGGACGTGCGCGTCGCCGCCGTGGCCGGTGTCGGCGTCGGCGATGATGAAGGGCCTGAAGTCGTGCTCCGGGGTGGCGGCCCGCTCCTCGTCGGTCATGCGCATCCGGTGGAAGTGCTGGTTCTTGTCCGCGGTCAGGAGCGCACGCACGATCGGCGCCGCCTCGTCCGGAACCTGGCTCAGCGGGTAGCTCGCGAGGTCCGCGCCCGGATCCTCGGTGATCGACCCCTTGGCCGAGGTGGCCCAGCCGCCGAGGTAGATGCCCTCGATGCCGAGCCGCTTCATGGTCACCGCCTGGCCCGGTGAGTAGGGCCCGAACGTGGTGATCGAGCGCCGCTCCGCGAACAGCGCCCGCAGGCGCTCGTGGAACGCCGCCGCCATGTCCCTGGCCACGGTGTACTCGATGTTGATGCTGCCCTGCTGCTCCGCCACGTCCCGGGGGGTGTGCAGCCGCTCGATGCCCTCGAAGCGGGGGCTCTCCATGTATGCTCGGACCTGCGCGATGCGCTCTTTCATCTTGGTCATGACCGTCTCCTCGCCCCGCCGTCGGCCCTAGGCCTCGGCGTCCGCCCGACCGAAGTCCAGGTTGTTGGTGATGCGGGTGCCGTCACGCTCGAGGGCGGCGAGGTACTCGGCGATACGCCGACGCGCCTCCTCGAGGTCGTGCAGCCCCAAGTTCAAGTTCAGCAGATCGATGTACCAGGGCGTCTTCACCTCGCTGGTGACGTAGCTCCGGACGATCTCTCGGGCCACCGGCAAGGTGGTCTGCTTGGAGTCGTCGTGGACGTCGCGGTTCGACGCCCGCTGGAGCTTCGCGTACTCCTCGTCCAGCAGCCGCGCGAACAGCGCCTCGGTGAGGGTGTCGCCCGCCTTCACGCCGGTCTCGGCGTCGTCCTCGGTGAACGCCGCGCGCTTGTGGAGCCACTCCCACAGGATGCTCAGCCGGATCTCGCCGGTGGCCGCGTCCTCCATGAGATAGAGCACGTCGTCGTCACCGAAGAAGTCGGCCGGCTTCAAGGCCGCGGCCTGGAAGCCCCGGCCGAACGCGTTGCCGTACTGCAAGGCCACGCTCAGGAGATCTCGGGCCCCCATCACGGTGCGGGGCGCCGGCTCGAGCTGGATGAGCGCGTCGGCCTCCGCCTGCCCGTACTCCAGCGGCGGGAAGTCGCGACCGAGCTGGTTCGCCGCCCCCACGCTCTCCCAGACCGGGCGGACGATGTGCACCATCTTCCAGTGTGCCACCCACTTGCCGCTCGCGCCGGCCTGCTGCTCGCGCGCTCCGCCGGCCTTGGCCTTCTTCATGCCCGCCTGCACCCCGGCCTCGGAGCCCACCGGGATGTTCGGCTCCATGCCCCCCTGCCACAGGGCGCAATTCCCGTTGACGTCGGGGGTGTTCACGGCCCGGCGCACGCGGTCCTCGTAGTTCCGCATGTAGCCGTAGGTCATGGTGATGGCGTCGATGTTGGGGTTGTGGAAGCTCCCGTCCCAGGACATCGCCTCGGACACGCTGTTGATGTAGTCCCAGCGCCCGGTGTTGTAGCCCACGAAGCGCTTGCCCAGCGCGGCGCGGAGCTCCATCAGCTGGTACGAGGCCTCGAGCTGCTCCACGAGGACGTACGTCTTGATGATGTTGGCGGGCAGCCCGAGGTGGGCCTCGAGCGCGGTCAACAGCTCGTTCCACAGCGCCGCTTCTTCCGCCGTCTGGATCTTGGGCAGGTACAGCACCACCGCGCCCTGCCGCTCGATGAGCCGCGCCCCGTTGTGCGCCACGAAGAGCGCGGCGTCCACGATGGAGGCGCTGAAGCCCGCGCCGTCGCTCCGCCGGATGTGGCGATCGTCGAGGTGCAGCCCGCGCGCGCGGTAGATGATGGTGGTGAAGTCCAGCTGCTTCGCGTAGTCCGCGATGATCTCACGCCCGAAGAAGCCCTGGGCCCACGTGTTCATCTCGCGGGCCACGCTCTCGGCCGCCCGCAGGAAGAGCGGATCACCGTGGATGGCCAGGGTGATGTTCCGCAGGTTGTCCAGCGACATGGTCGACAGCTGGCCGAGCGCGTCCTCGCCGTCGAACATCCACCCGTCCGCGCCCGACAACAGCGCGTAAGCTACGTTGCGGATCGCCTGCTCGGTGGTGGCCCGGGGCCGGGTGCCGGGGCCGGTGCCCTGGATCCACTGACGCTGCAGGCACTCCGGGATCTCGCTCCCCTCGAAGCGCCCCGCCCGCGCGTCCTTCACCACGATGTCGGTGCGCCCGATCTTCGCCTCGGGATCCAGGAAGCCGATGCGCGTCCCGCTCTCCTGGCGCTGTCGCCGGCGCGCCATGCGGGCCGCCATCAGCGCCTTTCTGTCATCGTCGAAGCGGGCGAGGGCCCGCACCGCGCCGAGGGCCGCGGGCGTATAGACGTCCGCGTAGCGCGACTCGAGGTTGAGCTCGATCTCCAGGGTGGGTTCTTCCATGGTTCGCCGTCCCCACGCCGAGGGCCGTCGTCACCGCCGCGGTGACGCTCGGCGTCAAAGGGGTTGAACCATTGTGAGGGGTCGGTGTCGACTCCCATCGGACCAAGTCGACCGAGACCGAACCCCATCGAAACATTAGGGATTCGGGCGACGCTGGCCGCTCTTTGGCGACTCAGGTTAGAGTTACGCTTCCTGGGTCCGGGCTTTCCGCCTGACGCCTGCTAGACGGTGCGGGAGAAACGCTGCTCGCCCTCGTGCGCCCTCAGGCGCGCGTCGAAGACCATCGCCACGTTGCGGATGAAGATCTTCCCGTTCGCGGTCAGCTCGACCTCGCGCCCCCGCACCTCGCAGAGGTCGGCGTAGGCCTCGGTCTTCAGCGTGGCGAGCTCCTGGGCGAAGTAGGTCTGGGCGTCGGGCCCCAGATCGACCCACGCGTTGCACATGAGGTTGTTGATCACCTCGCGGCGCCGCACGTCGTCGTCGGTGAGGACGATGCCCCGCACGGTGGGGAGCTGCCCCTCGTCGAGGAAGCGGTAGTACTTCATCAGCTGGGGCACGTTCTGGGTGTAGCGCCCCACCATGTCGCCGATCGCGGTGACGCCCACCGCCACGGTGTCGGCGGCGGCCTTGACCGTGTAGCCCTGGAAGTTCCGGTGCAGCTTGCGCTTGCCCAGGGCCTTGGACAGCTCGTCCTCGGGGCGGGCGAAGTGGTCCATCCCGATGACCTCGTAGCCCGAGGTCGCGAAGGTGTCGTAGGCCATCTTGAACAGGGCCAGCTTCGGCACCCCGACCGGGATGTCGGCCATCGGCAGGCGCTTCTGGTGCGGGCGCAGGTCGGGGAGGTAGGCGAAGGAGTAGACCGCGAGGCGGTCGGGGCCGAGCTCCATCACGCGGCGCAGGGTCTCCTGCCAACGCTCCGGGGTCTGCAGCGGCAGGCCGTAGATCAGGTCGAAGTTCACGCCCGAGAAGCCCAGGTCGCGCGCGTGGTCGACGAGGGCCTTGGTCTCCTCCACCGACTGGATGCGGTGGATGACCTCCTGCACGTCGGGGTCGAAGTCCTGCACCCCCATCGAGACGCGGTTGAAACCCAGCTTGCGGAGCAGATCGAGCTGCGACAGCGTGGTCACCGCGGGGTCGATCTCGATGCTGACCTCGGCCCCGGGGAGGACCTCGAAGCGCTTGGTGATCTCGCCCCACAGGCGCTGGATCTGGTCCTCGCGCAGGAAGGTCGGGGTGCCGCCGCCCCAGTGGATCTGCGAGACGCGGCGACGATCGCCGAGGTCCGGCACCACCAGGTCCAGCTCCTTGGTCACGTAGTCGAGGTACTGGTCGGCGCGCTCGGTCTCCTTGGTGACCACCACGTTGCAGCCGCAGAACGTGCAGCGCTCCTCGCAGAACGGCAGGTGCACGTAGAGGCCGAGGGGCTCGCTCGCGCCCATCGCGCCCGCCGCCTTCAGCGCGGCGTGGGTGTCGGCCGCGGTGAAGTTGCCCGACCACTCGGGCACGGTGGGGTAGCTGGTGTAGCGGGGACCCGCCACGTCCAGGCGCTGGATGAGCGCCTCGGAGATCTCAGGAAACAGACCCATGGGGCGCCAGGATCCAAGGCCCGTGCCGAAAAGCCAAGGGGGCGGTGCCTTGGGCCGAAGCGCCGAGGAATGCGGCGGTTTTGGCGGCTCCAGGCGTCCGCATCGGCCGCGATGCGGTACGAAACGGTAGCAAAAGCGGTCAAATGCTACCGACGGGTGACGCTCACCGCCTCGACATAGGCCGCCCGCGCCCCGGCCCAATCCGAGAGCAGCGCCTGGGCGGTGGCGCTCCCGGTGTGCTCGGCGTGGGCTTCGACCAGGGCGCGGAAGGCCTCGGTGGCGGCCGCGTCGAGGTCCCGCGCGAAGACGTACTCGGGGTTGAGCCGGGCCGCCTGATCGCGGCGCAAGAAGATCCGGCCGCCGGTCATGCCCGCGCCGACGTTGGCGCTCGCCTCGCCGAGGATCACCACCGTGCCCCGCGTCATGTACTCGCACGCGTGCAGGCCCACCGCCTCGACCACCGCCTCCGCGCCGCTGTTCCGCACCGCGAAGCGATCCGCGGCGCGCCCGCGCACGAAGAGCTGGCCGCCGGTGGCGCCGTACAGCGCGCAGTTCCCGATGATCGCGGCCTTCTCGGCCGTGAAGGGCGCGCCCTCGGGCGGCCGGATCACCACCCGGCCCCCCGACATCGCCTTGGCCACCGCGTCGTTGGCCTCGCCGTGCAGGGTGGCCTGCATACCCCGGGTGAGGAAGACCGCGAAGCCCTGCCCGGCGGAGCCGGTGAAGGTGAGGTCGATGGTGCCGTCGGCGAGGTGGAGGGCGGCGTCGTCGGCCGGCGGGAGCGGGGTGCCCTCGCCCACCGCGGGCGGGGTCTCGGCCAGGCGCTTCATCCGGCGCTGGTGGGTGCGGCGGGCCAGCGCCCCGCTGAGGGTGGCCAGCGCCGCACGATCGGTGGTGCGGATCGGGTAGCCGACCTCCACCGCCTCCCCCCGCTGCACCGCGGGGGCGGCGTCCTCCAGCAGGCGCGCGTTGAGCCGGCTGGTGGGCTCGGCCAGGAAGTCTCCGCGGTGCCCGCGTCGGTGCGGCAGGTTGTATTGCAGACCACCGAGGTCGAGGTGGCGGGCCTCGATCAGCGCCGCGTGGGCCGGGTCCGGCTCCAGGCGGTGGGCCTGGCCGATGAGCTCGTCGAGGCGGTGCACGCCCGCCTTCGCGAGGTGGCGCCGCACGTCCTCGGCCAGGTAGTTGAGGAAGGTCACCACGTCGTCCACGTCGCCGCGGTACTTGGCCTTGTACTTGGGGTCGTGGGTGGCGATGCCGCGGGGGCAGGTGTTCTTCTCGCAGACCCGGGCCATGATGCAGCCCTCCGCGATCAACAGGAGCTTGCCGAAGCCGAACTCCTCTCCGCCAAGCAAGGCGGCCTTCACGATGTCCTCGCCGGTGGACAGGCCCCCGTCGACCCGGAGCACGACGTGCTCGCGCAGGTCCTGGGCCACCAGGGTCTGGTGGGCGTCGGCGAGGCCGAGCTCCCAGGGGAGCCCGGCGTGGCGCATGGAGCTGATCGACGCGGCGCCGGTGCCGCCGTCGCCGCCGCTGATCTGGATGACGTCGGCCCCCGCCTTCACCACCCCGGCCGCGATCGCCCCGATGCCCGCGCCGGAGACCAGCTTCACGATGACCCGGGCCTCGGGGGCGAGCTGGCGCAGCTCGTAGATCAGCTGGCGCAGGTCCTCGATGCTGTAGATGTCGTGCAGCGGCGGGGGGGAGATCAGATCCACGCCCGGGTTGGAGTGGCGGGCCCGCGCGATGTGCTCGTCGACCTTCACCGCCATGAGCTGGCCGCCCTCGCCGGGCTTGGCCCCCTGGGCCACCTTGATCTCGATCTCCTTGCCGGTGACCAGGTACTCGGCGGTGACCCCGAAGCGCCCCGACGCCACCTGCTTCACCGTCGCGGTGGTGCCGTCGACGTAGTAGTACGGGTTCTCGCCGCCCTCGCCCGAGCTGCTCCGGCCGCCCACCTTGCGGAGGGCGTGGATGAGGTCGCGCTGCGACTCCGCGCTGATCGCCCCGAAGGACATCGCGCCGCTCCCGAGCGTGCGCAAGATCTCCTGCCGGGGCTGCACGTCCTCGAGGGCCAGCGGCTCCGCCGCCGCCTTGATGCGCAACAGGTGCCGCGGGCTCACCGGGTGGCCGTGGCCGAGGGCCTCCAGGTAGCGCTGGTAGACCGGCCACGCCTCGAAGGTGAGGGCGTGGTCCTTCGCCACCTCGTGCACCAGCCGGCTGGCGGCGCTGGTCATGCTGTGCCGCTCGCCGTCGCCCTTGTTGTGCTCACGCAGCAGGTGCGGGCTCGGCAGGGGCCCGGGCGGCGCGTCCTCGGTGGCGTCGAGGATCTGGGCGGCGAGGTCCTCGAGCTCGAGGCCCCCGATGGCGCTGGTGTGACCGGGGAAGTAGCGGGTGAGGAGCTCCGGCCCCAGGCCCACCGGGGTGAAGAGCTGGGCCCCCTGGTAGCCCCGGGCGGTGCTGATGCCCATCTTGCTCATGATCTTGAGCAAGCCGTCCTGCAGCGCGGTCTGGAGCCGCTCCGAGCGGCGCGCGGCCTCGCCCGCCTCGTGCCCGTCGCGCACGAGCGCGAAGGCCAGGTAGGGGCACACCGCGGCGGCCCCGAAGCCCACCAGGGCGGCCACGTGGTGGGTGGTGCGGGCGTCGCCGGTGTCGACCACGAGCGAGGCGTTCAGGCGCCGCCCCGCGTCGGTCATCGCCTGGGCCACCGCGCGCAGGGCCAACAGGCTCGGGATGGGGGGCCGGGAGGGCTTCGCGAGGCGGTCGCTCAGGATGAGCACGCTGCACCCGCCCTCGATCGCCTGCAAGGCACGTTGCTGCAAGAGATCCAGCGCTTCGGCCAGGCCGGCGGGGCCGAGGTGCCGGGCGAAGGTGGTCGACAGCTCCACCACCTCGAACGCGCGGCCGAGCCGGGCGTGGAGCGGGGCCTCCCGGATCCACGCCATCTCCTCCAGGCTCAGGACCGGGGTCTTGAGCGAGAGGCCGGGGGTGAGGGGCACGAGCTCCTTCGGCTGGAAGATGTTGGGCTTCTTCCCCAGGTACATCGACAGGTCGGTGACCGTCCGCTCCCGCAAGGCGTCGAGCGGGGGGTTGGTGACCTGGGCGAAGGTCTGGAAGAAGAAGTCGAAGAAGGAGCGCCGGACGTCGGAGAGCACCGCGAGGCGCGCGGTGTCGCCCATCGAGCCGATGGGCTCCTTGCCCTTTTCGGCCATCGGCTCGAGGATCCGGTCGCGCTCCTCCTCGCTGAAGCCGAACAGGCTCTGGTTGTCGAGCGGCATCAGCGCGTCGTCCACCGCGAGCCGGCCGACCCGCTGCACCCGCGGGTCGAAGTGGGCGCCCTCGTTGGTGCGGGAGTGGGCGGGGTCGGTGAACACCAGCTCGCCGGTGTTCAGCTCCACGTGGGCGCCGGAGCCGCCCTGCAAGTGGCCTTTCGCCAGGACCTCGCCCTCGTCGAGCTCGAAGATGCCGGCCTCGGAGGCGAGGTAGAACGCGTCCTTGGTCTTCGCCCAGCGGCAGGGGCGAAAGCCGTTGCGGTCGAGGCGCGCCCCTACCGTCTCGCCGTCGGAGTAGGCGAGGAACGCGGGGCCGTCCCACGGCTCGAGGGCGCGGCCCCAGAACCCGTAGAAGGGGTCGGTGGTGCCGGCGGGCGGCACCATGATCGCCAGCACCTCGGACAGGTGCGGGATGGAGCTGCGGTAGCGGAGCGCCTCGACCATCTCGTTGAGGCTCCCGGAGTCGCTGATGCCGCTGCGGGTCAGAAGCTCGTCCGGCGGCAGGCCCAGGGCCTGCTCCCGCGCCACCGCCCACGCGCGGTTGCACGCGATGGTGTTGATCTCGCCGTTGTGCGCGATCATCCGGAAGGGCTGCGCCTTGTCCCAGGAGGTGGTGGTGTTGGTCGAGAAGCGGCGGTGGAAGAGCGCAAAGCGGGTTGCAAAGCGCTCGTCCCGGAGGTCGGGGTAGAAGTCGGGCAGGCGCGCCCCCGGCACCAGCGCCTTGTAGACGATGGTGGAGGTCGACAGGCTCACCATGTAGACCCGCCGCACCAGGTCGGCCCGGGCGAGGGCGGAGCGCAGGGCCTGCTTCGCGAGGTGCAGGCGCGCGTTGAAGGAGGCCTCGGTGCGGCAGAAGGCGGGCCACGCCACGAAGACGTGGCTGATGTGCGGGAGGGTCTCGCGGGCCTGGCGGCCGAGCACCGAGGTGTCGGTGGGGACCTCGCGGTAGCCGACCACCTCGAGCCCGAAGGTGGCCATGGTTGCCTCGAGGGTGGTGCGGGCGCGGCGCCGCCCCTCGGCGTCGAGCATCATGAACAGGGTGCCGACCGCCACCTGGCCGCGGGCCACCCCGAGGAGCGCGTACGGCACCTCGGCCATGACCCCCGCCCCGTCGCCGGTCTTGCCGTCGGCCAACAGGCCCCCGCGGTGCTCGACCTGGGCGAGGGCGGACAGGGCGCGGGTCAGGTGCTCGTGCCGAGCGGTCTGATCCAGGCTCGCCACAAACCCAACGCCGCACGCCGCGTGCTCCCGTCGCTCGAACATGCCTCCCTTGTCCCCGCCATGACGCATCGGGTCAAGGCGGCGCGGACGTTCTCGGCGTGATAGAGGCGCGACATGCGGGCGGAGGCCGCAGGCTGGACGGCGCTGGCGGTGGTCGCGACCTTCGTGGTCGCGGTCCTCTACAGCGCGCAGGGTTCGGCGCCGGCGCCGAGCGCGCCCCTGCCCGAGGCGCCGGCGGTGGTGCTGCCGTGGGTGGCCGAGGTCGCGCCCTCCACCGTGGTGGCCGCGATGGAGCGGGGCGTCCCGCCCAGCGTGGAGGCGACGGCCGACGTGGTCGCGGCGGCGTGGGCCCCTGGCCTGCGCCTGGTGGAGGCCCGCCGGGGCGAGACCTGGGAGGCCCACCGCGCCCTGATCGAGGACGCGACGACCGGCGACGCGCGGCTGTACGCGATCGGTGACCTGTTGCCCCACGGCTCGCTCCTCGTCGCGGTGAGCACCGCGGCGGTGGATGTGTTGGTGGCGGACATGGAGCTCGTCCGGCTGGATGAGAAAGGTGGCTTGCGCTCCATCCACGACTTCAGGACCGCGCTCGAGGCCCAGCCCCTCGCTCGGGCCCCCGAGCTGGCCGACGCCTACGTCGAGGGGGCGGCGGCGGCGGTGCAGGCCACCTTGTCGGAGGACCCCGAGGTGGTGCAGGCGGCGATCGACGCCCTCATCGAGGCAGGAGAGCCTGCGGTCGAGCTGATCATCGCCGAGGCGTCGAGCGAGGCGCCGGTGGCCGCGTACCCCTACCGCTTCCCGAGCGGCGGCGAGCGCCAGGGGACCCCGGTGGTGCAGGGCGACGTGGTGATCGGGGTGCTGGAGGCGGTGACGGGGCAGACCTTCGGCGACGTGTTCCGGCCGGACATCACGCGGGCGGAGCGGCTCGAGATCGCCGGGAAGTGGCGGAGCTGGTGGGGCGGGTAGGGGTCAGTGCGTCTCTTTCTTGAGGGAGCGCCGCATCAACGACAGCACCACCTCCCTCACCGGCTTGTCCTCGTAGAGGATGCGGTAGACCTCCTGGGTGATCGGCATCTCGACGCCCACCTTGTCTGCAAGCTCCTTTGCAGACAGCGTCGTCTTCACCCCCTCCGCCACCTGGCCCATCTCCTCGAGGATCTGCGGGAGCTGCTTGCCCTGGCCGAGGCCGATGCCCACCCGGCGGTTACGCGACAGGTCGCCGGTGCAGGTGAGGACGAGGTCGCCCATGCCCGCGAGGCCGGCCAGGGTCACCGGGTCGGCGCCGAGGCGCACCGCGCAGCGGGTGATCTCGGCCAGGCCGCGGGTGATGATGGCGGAGCGGGTGTTGTAGCCGAGCTCGAGGCCGTCGGCGCAGCCGCAGGCGATGGCGATCACGTTCTTGAGCGCGCCGCCGATCTCGACCCCGATGACGTCGTGGGTGAAGTAGGCCCGCATCCAGTCGCAGGACATGAGGTCCTGGGCGGTCTGGGCCATGGGCTCGTCGTCGCTCCCGATGACGATCGCGGTCGGGAGGTGGGCCGCGACCTCCTTGGCGAAGGAGGGCCCGCCGATGAAGCCCACCGGGTGGCCGGGCGCGACCTCCTTCAGCACCGTCACCATCATGTCGTGGGTGCCGTTCTCGATCCCCTTCGACGCGCACAGGATCGGGACGCCGGCGGCAAGGTAGCCTGCGCCCTCCTTCCACACGTCGCGGGTGCTCTGGGAGGGGACCACGCTGATCACGTACTCCACGTCGGTGAGGGCCGCGCCGAGGTCGCTGGTGGCGCTCAGGCACTCGGGGAGCGGGAAGCCGGGCAGGTACCGGGCGTTCTCCCGGTCCTTCTGGATCGCCGCGGCGTGCTCCTCGCGCCGGGCCCAGAGCTTCACCGGGTGCCCCTGATCCGCCATGTGCTTGGCCAGGGCGGTGCCCCAGCTGCCGGCGCCGAGCACCGCTACCTTGACGCGCTGTCCACTCATGAAGAGGGAAGCTAACCCTCGGCCGCTAGCGGAGCAAGGCGTCCACCACCCGATGGGCCTCCAGGTGCTGGGCCACGGCGTGCACGTCGGTGGCCTCCAGGGTGGGGAGGGTCTCGAACACGGTGACCTGGCCCCGGGCCGCGATGGTCTCCTCGTTCCGGAGCCGGCCCCGGTCGGCGTCCCGGCGGGACAGGAGCACGCCGCGCACGTCCAGACCGCGGCGCTCACAGGCCTCCAGCGTCAACAGGACTTGCCCATCCGCGCCCTCGCGGTCCGGCCCCACGACCAGCACCGCGGCGGTCAGCCGGGCGGCGAGATCGGCGGTGGCGCCGTCCTGAGCCACCGGGCAGAGGGGCCCGTCGGGGCCCTCCACCACTATGCGGCCGAAGTCGATGGCCGCCCGCGCCGCCTGCACCGCCTGGACCAGGTCCTCCATGGTGATGAGCAAGCCGGCTTGCTCCGCCGCCACCGCGGGGGAGAGGGGGGGCGCGAAGCGATAGGGGGATGCCACCAGCGGAGGGATGGGGAGGCCGGCCTGCCGGAGGCGGGTGCCGTCCCGGCCGATGAGGTCGTGATCCTCGCCATGAGCGCACCCGGTCTCCACCGGCTTGATCCCCGCCGCCGTGGTCCCCTGGGCCTTCAAGGCGGCGAGGAGGCCGCAGGCCACGAGGGTCTTACCCACGCCGGGGCCGGTGCCGAGGATGAACAGGGCTTGTGGACCACCCACGGTCGGGACATTGGCCCGGTCACCGCCAAAGGTCAAAGCGCGCCGGGCCCGTGACCGCGACCTCGGGGGCTGCTAGACCGGGGCTGTGGTGCTCAGGCGGCTCATGCCCCGCGGACGCACCCGCCGGGGCCGCCCCTTCCTCCTCGGCCACCAGGTGGAGATCCTGGTGGACGGCGGACCCTTCTACCGCAGCGTGCTCGCCGACATCGCGACCGCGCGGCGCTACGTCTTCGTCGAGACCTACATCCTGCGCTCCGACGAGACCGGGTGGCGGGTGGCGCGCGCGTTGGCGGAGCGCGCCAACGCCGGGGTCGAGGTCGCGCTCTGCTACGACGCCTTCGGCTCCGACGCCCTGAGCGCGGAGTTCGTGCAGTTCCTCGACGACGCGGGGGTGAAGCGCCTGGTGTTCCGCCCGCTGTCGTTCTGGAAGTGGAGCTGGCCGTGGTCGCGCCGCAACCACAGGAAGGTCCTGCTGGTGGACGGCCACATCGCCACCGTCGGCGGGATGAACATCGCCAACGAGTACGCGTCGGAGGAGCTCGGCGGCAACGGCTGGCGCGACACGTCGGTGCGCATCGAGGGGCCCGCGGTGACGCAGGTGGACCGCATGTTCCGCTACCTGTGGCGCAGGGAGGGCGGCTCGCCGCTCCGCACCGATCGGGCCGAGCGCCCCTCGCCGAGCGGGGGCCTGCCGGTGCGCTTCTTCGCCAACTTCGCGCGAGGCGAGCGCGCGATGATCCGCCGCGCGTACCTGGTGGCGATCACCAGCGCCCAGAAGAGCGTGCGCATCACCAACGCCTACTTCTTCCCCGACCGGGCGCTGCGGCGCGCGCTCGTCCTGGCCGCGCGCCGCGGGGTCGAGGTGGAGCTCATCGTGGCCGGCAAGAGCGACGTCAAGCCGTCCGTCTACGCCGCGCGGTCGCTCTACACGCGGTTCTTGCGGGCGGGGGTGAAGATCTACGAGTGGCACGAGCGCGTGCTCCACGCGAAGACCGCGGTGGTCGACGGGGAGTGGACCACCATCGGCTCGAGCAACCTGGACCCCTTCAGCTCCTTCGTGAACCTCGAGATCAACGCGGGCATCTTCAGCCGCCGGGTGGGGGACATCATGGTGGCGCAGTTCGAGGACGACCGCGCCCGCTGCCGCACGGTGGAGCTCGGGTCGTGGCTGCGGCGCTCGTACCTCGAGCGCCTCATGGAGCTCATGTTCCGCTGGATGACCAAGCGCTACTGACGGGATCGCTCAGCGCCCCTCGAAGCGGAGCACCACCGCGCTGACGTCGTCGCGGTGGCCGGTGCGCTTGGCGTGCTCCACCAGCCGCGCGGCGGCGCCCGGCGCGGGGGCGCTCTTCCACAGCAGGCGGGCCATCGTCTCCTCGCCGAGGGCGCCGTGGAGGCCGTCGGTGCACATCAGGATCGTGTCGTGGGGCCGGAGGACCTCCTCGAACAGCTCCACCTGCGGTGGCGCCGCGCCGTTGACCGCGTTCCACAGCGTCGACTCGAGGCGAGGGTGCGCCGGGCCCTCGGTGAGGCCGCGCTCTCGCAGCTGCTCGGCCATGGTGTGGTCGCGGGTCACCGCGCGCAGCCGGCCCCTACGGCCGAGGTAGAGGCGGCTGTCGCCGACGTGGGCGACGACGAGGCGCGGCCACTCCACCCACGCCACGGTGGCGGTGGTGCCGAAGTGGGGCTCGATCCCGCCGCGCAGCGCGACGTCGCGGAGCTGCAAGTGGGCTTCACTCAGCAGCTCCGACAGCGTGGCCTCCGCGTCGAAGGGGCGGGGGTGCTCGAGGTGCGGTGCCATGCCGGTGGCCACGTGTCGCACCACCAGCGCGCTGGCGAGGTCCCCGTGGCCATGGCCACCCATGCCGTCCGCCACCACCGCGAGCAGCCGGAGGGCGCGGTCGCGGACAGGCGCGGTGAGCGGCGTGGGCTGGAGCGTCGCGAGGACCTGGCCACGCGAGGTGGCGACCAGCGCCTGATCCTCGTTCACGTCGTGGATGCCCACCGCGGTGGCGAGGCCCACGTCGGTCTGCGGCAGGGTGCTCGCGGCCCGGGTCACGGGGACGGGCCGGGGGAGGGTGGTGCTGAGCTCCTGGGTCATGGACGTCCGCAGTGCAGCGGCCATGCCAGCCGTGATGTCGCAGGGGATCTTGCTGGAGGTGGGGCATGCTGCCCCGGTGGGGCGGGCCGCCCCGGGTGTCGGGTTGGCCGGTGTGCTGCGGGTCACGGTGGGGTGGCCGTATTCGCGGAGCTCGGCGTTGACGTGGTCGGGGGGTCGACCCACGATCCGACGATGCGCTCGGCTCCCGAGGTTTGCTCCCCTCGCGCTCTCCCCTCGCTCGCAGGCCTGCTTGCGGTGCTCGCGCTCGTCGCCTGCGCGGACGAGCCCAGCAAGCCTGCGTCCCAGCTCCCGCCCGCCCAGGGGTACTTCTGCAGCAGCGGGGCGCTGGCCCAGCTCACCTCGTCGCCCGACAACAACGTCTTCCCCGCCGTCGTCGGCACCGCGCAGGGGCGGCTGGCGGTGTGGGACCAGGTGCCCCACGACCTGTCGGCCGGGACGATCTGGCTGCGACGGTGGACGGACCAGGCCATGGACGACGCGGTGGTGGTGGAGGCGGACGTGTTCGCAGATCAGTCCACCATCCTGTGGACGGGGGAGGCCGCGGTGGTGGCGTGGGTGGCTCGCGACGCGCAAGACTGCCTGCGCACCAGGCCCTACGACGCGAGCGGCGCCCCGCTCGGGGCGGTGACCGAGGTGCTGTGCGTGTCGGGCGGCCAGGGCTTCCCGAGCCTCGCGGTGGCGGGCGGCAGGCTCGCCGCGGCCTGGCTGGTGGAGGTGGAGGAGGACGTCGTGGAGCTGCAGCTCGTCCCGATGGACGGCCAGGGCAGGGCGGACGGCGAGGTCCGGCGGCTCCAGATCCCCGAGATAGAGCGTGCGGTGCTGACCGGCGCCGACGACGGGTGGCGGCTCGCCACCGGGCGCGGCGGAGGCCTGTGGGTGGCCCGCCTGGGGGCGGACCTCTCGGCCGGCGAGGAAGCGCAGGTCATCTTGCGCGAGGAGGGCGAGCGGATCGACCTCGTCGGCGTGGTGTCCACCGCCCTCGCGTGGCTGCGGAGCTCCCTCGAGCCGGGGAACGAGTCGGATCCGGTGCTCCACATGGCAAGCCTGGACGGCCTCGCGCTCGGGACGGATTACGTCGTTTCGGACCCCTCGGGCTTCGCGGCTCGGCCCAGCAACCTCGTCTACAGCGACCTCTATGAGGCGGTGGCGGTGGCCTGGACCGACGCGCCCACCGGCGGCGACACCACGCTGCACGCGGCGATGCTCGACCTCGTCGGCGCCACCTCGCTCGTCAACGTCGAGGTCGGGGCGGCGGACGGGACCTTCCAGGTCGAGCCCGCGGTGGTCGCGGCGCCGGACGGTGTCGACGTCGTGTGGCGCGCCGCGGCGCCGATCGGCGACGTCATCCGCGCGACGCGGCTGACCTGCGCCTACGCCGACTGACGGGGCGTCACCCGGCGCGCTCGAGGCCTCGACATCGCCTTTCGTCGAGGTTGGATCCGGGTATGCACCTCGTGGGTGCATGCGCACCGCGATCCCACTCCCGCTCCTCGTGGCCCTCCCGCTCATCGGGTGGGGATGCGGAGGTGGTGAGTCGCCTCCGCCGGACACCACTCCGCCCGCGGTGGCCTTCAGTACGCCCGCTCCGTCCGCCCTCGTGCGTGGGGTGGTGATGGTGCAGGTCGAGGCGACCGATGCGAAAGGTGTCGAGCAGGTCAGCTTGCACGTCGATGGCGCCCAGGTCGCGAGCGCGAGCGCGGGTGCGCTGAGCCACGCCCTCGACACCGCGGCCCTCGTGGATGGCGAGCACGTCCTCGAGGCGCGCGCGGCGGATCCATCTGGTAACATCGGCAAGGCGACCGTCACCATCATCACGGACAACACCGCGCCGACCCTCGCGTTCACCGCGCCCGCGGCGGGCGCAGAGGTGGCGGGGACGGTGGTGGTCGAGTTGAGCGCCGAGGACGACCACGGCGTCGCCGAGGTCTCGCTCGCGGTGGACGGGGTGTCGGTGGGGCGCGACGATGAGGCGCCGTTCAGCTTCACGCTCGACTCCACCGCGATGACGGACGGCTTGCACACGCTGCAGGCCGAGGCGAGCGACGTCGCGGGCAACTCGGCCTCCGAGGCGCGCGCGATCACCGTGGCCAACGGCGGGACGCTGCCGCCGGATCCGAGCGATGTGGCGCCAGCGCTCGATCTCGGCGAGGCCACGGACTTCGTGGACGGTGTGGCGTTCCTCTACGCCGGCGATCCGCCCATCCAGACCGGGGTCGCGCCGGGCACCATCGACGGGGCCCGGGTGGCGGTGGTGCGGGGCCGGGTGTTGGACGAGGGCGGCGGCGCGCTGCCCCTGGCCCGCGTCACCATCCTCGGCCACCCGGAGCTCGGCCAGACCCTCTCCCGCGCCGACGGGGCCTATGACCTCGCGGTGAACGGCGGCGGGCAGATCACGGTGGTCTTGGAGGCGGCGGGGCGCCTGTCGGCGTCGCGGCGGGTCCTCGCCCCGTGGCGGGGCTTCGTGGCGGTGCCGGACGTGGCGCTGGTGCCGGTGGACGCGGTCGCGACCCCGGTGGCCCTGGGGGCGGCGACCCTCCAGGTGGCCCGCGGGAGCGTGGTGACGGATCTGGACGGCCCGCGGCAGGCCACCTTGCTCTTCCCGGCCGGGACCGCGGCGGTGATGGAGCTCCCGGACGGGAGCACCGAGCCGCTGTCGACCATCACGGTGCGGGCCACCGAGGTCACGGTGGGGAGCGGCGGCCCCGCCGCGATGCCGGGCGAGCTCCCGCCGACCTCCGGCTACACTTACGCGGTGGAGCTCACCGCGGACGAGGGCCTGGCCGCGGGCGCGGCCCACGTGCGCTTCGATCGGCCGGTGCCCTTCTACCTCGAGAACTTCATCGGCGCCCCGGTTGGGAGCGCGGTGCCGGTGGGCTGGTTCGACCGCACCCAGGGGGTGTGGGTGCCGTCCGAGAACGGGCGGGTGATCCAGGTCGTGGGACGCGCAGGCAGCCTTGCGGAGCTGGATCTCGACGGTGACGGCGCGGCGGAGGACGCGGCTGCCCTGCTCGCCCTGGGGATCACGGAGGAGGAGCGCCAGCAGCTCGCGGCGCTCTACGCCGATGGAGCGGAGCTGTGGCGCGTCCCGGTCACTCACTTCACGCCGTGGGACTGCAACTGGCCGAAGGGTCCGCCCGAGGACGCGGATCCGCCCAACCAGCCGCCCCCGGATCCGGAGCCGGAGCCGGATGAGGACCCGTGCGAGAAGTACAAGAGCTCGATCATCGAGTGCCAGAACCAGATCCTGATGGAGCTCATCCCGCTCACCGGGACGGGCTACCAGCTCGCCTACCGGAGCGATCGGAGTGACGGATACCTTGCCGACAACCAGCTCCTGATCTGGCTCACCGGCGCGTCCCTCCACTCGTCGGTGCGTCGAGTGGAGCTCCACGTGACGGTGATGGGCCAGCAGCACCACTACAGCTTCGCCCCCGCCCCGAACCTCTCGTACACGTTCGAGTGGGATGGCCGGGACGGGTACGGGCGCAAGGTGTTCGGCGAGGCGCGGGTGGCGGTGCGCATCGACTACGCCTACCCCGCGGTCTACTACGCGAGCCCGACGGAGATGGAGCGCGCCTTCACCCGGGTGCGGGGGCGGGCCTTGAACCCGCGCGCGGTGAGCTTCACCCCACGCCGCGAGGCGGACGAGGTGCTGGTGTCGCAGCATCATGCGGCGCGCGTCCACGGCTTCCGGCCCGGCGCGGACACCGGTTGGCTCCTCGACGTGGAGCACAGCTACGATCCCGAGCACCACACCTTCTATCCGGGCGCAGGGGCTCCGCGGGGCGCCTCCAGCTTCCTGTCGGTGCCCGCGCTGAAGCGCGCGGCGGGGACGGGCGCGAGCGGCGACGACGGCGACGGCGGCGACGCGCTGGCGGCGCGGCTCAAGACCCCCTACGGCATGACCATGGGGCCCGACGGGAGCCTCTACATCGCGGACGGCGACAGCAACCGCGTGCGCAAGGTGAGCCCCGACGGCGTCATCACCACCGTGGCGGGCAACGGCACGTCCGGCTTCAGCGGCGACGGCGGGCCGGCGGTGGACGCGCAGCTGAACTACCCGGCCGGCGTCTCCGTGGCCGAAGACGGGAGCCTCTACATCGCCGACGGCGAGAACCGGCGCATCCGCAAGGTATCTTCCGACGGCATCATCACCACCGTGGCCGGGCAGACCGAGGAGGACCGCCTGGAGGACGGCATCCCCGCTACGGAGGCGCTCCTGAGCTGGTGCTACGGCGTGCTCGCGGACCCGAGCGGCGGCTTCTTCATCGCGGACGGGGACACGTGCCGGATCCGACACGTCGCGCCCGACGGCTACATCGACACCGTGGTGGGCAACGGCGAGTGCGGCTACGGCGGCGACGGCGGGCCGGCGCGGCTCGCGCAGCTGCGGCGGGTGGAGCGCATGGTGGTGGGCCCCGACGGGTCGCTCTTCTTCAGCGACAGCAGCAACGGTCGAGTGCGCCGGGTGTCGCCGGACGGCATCGTGACGACGGTCGCCGGCGGCGGCTCGCCCAGCCAGGGCAACGGCGACGGCGGCCCCGCGGTGGAGGCGCGCCTCAGCCGCCCGCTCGGGCTGGCCCTGGCCCCCGACGGCACCCTCTACATCACCGAGATCACCGCCCACAGCGTGCGCCGGGTGGCGCCCGACGGGATCATCACCACGGTGGCGGGCACCGGCCAGCTGGGCGTGGGCGTGGACTCGGAGCCGGCGCTGCGCAGCCGCCTCTATCGGCCCAACGATCCGGTGCTCACGCCGGACGGCGACGTGCTGGTGACCGAGATCGGGAACCACCGCGTGGTGCGCTTCAGCCCCACGCTCGCCCGCCGCTCCACCACCGATCTCTACGTCCCGAGCTCGGACGGCGCCGAGCTCTACCAGTTCTCGCGGCACGGGCGGCACCTCGCCACCCGGGAGGCGATGACCGGCGCGGTGGTGCGGAGCTTCTTCTACTCAGAAGATGGCGCGCTGATCGCTGTGGAGGAGCGCGGCGGTCGCCGCACCACCCTCGAGCGCGACGAGGCGGGGCGCCTGTCGGCGGTGGTCGGCCCCTACGGAGGGCGGACCGAGCTCACCTACGGGGACGGCGATCGCCTCGAGACGGTGACGCGGCCCGACGGCTCCGAGATCGGCCTCGAGTACGACGACGGCGGGCTCCTCGTGGCCAAGGTGGATCCGCGGGGCCTGCGCTACACCTACGCCTATGACGGCCTGGGGGCGCTCGTCCGCTACACGGATCCGGCGGGCGGGGACACCACCCTCGTCGCTGGCGCTGCCCCCGGCGGGCAGGTGGTCACCCGCACCACGGTGGAGGGCCAGGTGAGCGAGTACCGGGTCGAGCGGCCGCGGAGCGGCGGCATGCGGGTGGTCAACACGCTGCCGAGCGGCCTCGCCAACGTGGTGGAGCGCGGCGCCGACGCGAACACCGTCACCACCTACGCGGACGGGACGGTGGTCAGCGACACCTACGGCCCGGATCCGCGCTTCGGGATGGCGGGCGCGGTGCTGCTCGAGCGCGACGTCACCACCCCGGCCGGGCGGCACCTGTGGCAGACGGTAGAGCACGAGGTGGCCCTGAGCGACCCGCTCGACCCGCTCAGCGTCGAGTCCCTCACCAAGACCGTGCTCACCAACGGAGCAGAGCAGGTCGCGCGCTACGAGGCCGCGACCCGAACGCTCACGATCACCTCGCCCGCCGCGCGCACCAGCGTGGCCACCCTCGACGCCGAGGGGCGGCTCCTCAGCTACGCGGTGCCCGGGCTGGCGCCGGTGACGGTGGGCTACGACGCCGAGGGGCGCGCCGCCTCCTTCTCGGACGGCGCGCGCACCTGGAGCGCCACCTTCGACACCGCAGGCTACCTTGACACGCTCGTCTCACCCACCGGCCTGAGCTCTGGCTTCGACTTCGACCTGCTGGGCAGGGCGACGGTCTGGACGCGGTCGGACAACGAGAGCGTCGGCTACGCATACGACGCCAACGGCAACATCACCCGCCTCACCCTGCCGCACGGTTCCCAGTACGAGTTCGGCTATACGCCGGTGAACCTGCGGTCGCGGATCACCGCCCCCGCGGTGGGCGAGGAGGCCCGGGACACCACCTTCGCCTACGATCGGGACCGAGCGCAGGTCGCCTTGACGCGGGCCGACGGCGCCCAGGTGGTGATCACCCACGACTGGGCCGGCCGAACGGACACCGTGACCACGCCGCGCGGGGTCACCACCTTCACCTATGACCCGGCGACCGGGCGCCTGAGCGCGGTGGTGGGCCCAGACGGCGCCGCCGTCGCCACGTCGTGGGACGGCTCCCTGCCCACCCAGGAGCTCTGGACGGGCGAGGTCTCGGGGCAGGTGTCGAGGGTCTACGACGACGCCCTGCGGGTGGCCGAGCAGCGGGTGAACGGGGTCGCGGTGTCGTTCACCTACGACGCGGACGGGCGGCTGATCCAGGCCGGGCCGCTCCAGGTCGAGCGGGATCCGGCGAACGGGCTGCCGGTCGGCTCCACCCTGGGCAGCGTCACCAGCGCGCGGACCCTGGACGAGCACGGGGACCTGGCCACGCTGCTGGTGCGGTACGGCGCCACGCCGCTCTACGACGTCACCTACGGGACGGATGGTGAGGGGCGGCTGGCCCAGTGCAGCGAGGCCGCGCTCGGGAGCAGCCACGACGTCCGCTTCACCTACGACCTGGTGGGGCGCCTCACCGAGGTCTTCCAGGACGAGGTGGTGGTGGAGTCCTACCGCTACGACGAGAACGGGAACCGGACCTCGGCCACCAGCCCCGCCCTCGGCACGGTGACCGCGACCTTCGATGCGCAGGACAGGTTGCTCACCCAAGGCGGCCTCACCCTCGCCTGGGACGCCGCAGGTCAACTTGCGACCCGCACCGAGGCGGGTCAGGTCACCACCTACGACTACGACGTGGACGGGAACCTGCGTGGGGTGACGCTGCCCGACGGCACCGAGATCACCTACGTCATCGATCCCACCAACCGACGGGTGGGCAAGCGAGTGGACGGGAGCCTCGTCCGGGGCTGGCTCTACGACGGCCAGCACCGGGTGGTGGCCGAGCTGAACCCGGCGGGGCAGGTGGTGAGCCGCTTCATCTACGGCGCAAGGGCCCAGGTCCCTGACGCGATGGTGCGGGGGGGCGCGACCTTCCAGCTGGTCACGGATCGGGTGGGGAGCGTGCGGCTGGTGGTGAACGCGAGCACCGGCGCGGTGGTGCAGGAGCTCGCCTACGACGCCTTCGGCAACGTGCTGGTCGACTCCAACCCGGGCTTCACGCCCTTCGGCTTCGCGGGCGGGCTCCATGATCCGGACACCGGCCTCGTGCGCTTCGGGGCGCGCGACTACGCGCCCGAGCTCGGGCGCTTCACCGCGAGGGACCCGATCGGCTTCGCGGGGGACAGCACCAACCTCTACCTCTACGCGGGGGCAGATCCGGTGAACTTCATCGACCCGAGCGGGCTCGGCAAGGGCCGCCCGTGGCTCTACGAGGACTGCGACAAGTGGTTCAAGGAGGCGATGGAGGAGGCGGAGTGCCTCGACAACCCGCTCCTCGAGAAGATCGCGGAGAAGGAGTACGAGGACTGCAACTGGATCCTCGACAACTGGTGGTGGATCGCGACGAAGGAGGGTGAGGCGCCCGAGGAGCCGTACCGCCAGTGGTGGGCCACCAACTGGACCCACAACCACGAGCTGGACAACATCCTGGGCGCGCTGCCCGAGGACCGGCGCGACGGCGTCGGCGACGCTTGGCGCCACTCGCTCCTGCAGTCCTCGCGCAGCAACGTGCTCGACGAGCACGTCCGGGACTCCATCGACGGACGCTGGCGCTCGAACTCCTCCGCCTGGTAGCGCCTACTGCTGCGGGGCAGCCTGGGCGGCTGCGGCCTCGGCGGGGGCGGCCTCGGCGGGGGCGGCCTCCGACGGGGTGGCCTCCGACGGGGCGGCCTCGGCCGCGGCGGTCTCCGCGGGCGCCTGGGCCATCTCGGGCGGCGCGCCCGCGTCGGCCGTCTTGGGCTCGGTCGCCGCGCTCTCGGTCGCCGGCGGGGCCGCGTTGGGATCGCTGGGGGTCTTGCTGTGCTCGCAGGCGGCGAGGGCAACGGCCATCAGGCCAGCGGCGGCGAGGGTGAGGACGGTGTGCTTGCGGATCATGTCATGGTCTCCAATCTGGTGTGGCGGCGCTCAGCGCCCGCACGAGGAGCCCATGTGCAGCCCGCATGCCAGCCTGCGCAGGGTGCGGGTTCGGGCCGGGCGCTGAGGCGGCTTGCCCCAGTGGGGCGCCGCCGCTCAGCGCAGGTCGCCCAGCCGGTCACGGACCCGACGCCGGAGCGCGAGCACGTCGCAGGGCTTCTCCACCACCTCGACGTCGGACAGGTCGCGGGCGCGCCGCCTCAGGTCGGCGTCCGCGAACGCGGTCACCAGCAGCACGGGGGCGGTGAAGCCCCGGGCCCGCAGCCCGGCCACGAGGTCGAGGCCGTGCACGCCCTCGAGGTGGTGGTCGGTCACCAGCACGTCGGGTGGTGGCGCGTCGCTCAGCTGCTGCAGGACATCCTGCGCCCGCTCGAACGGGGTGACCCGCACTCGGGGGGTGGTCAGCACCTCCTCGAGGAGCTCCCGGAACTCCTCGTCGTCCTCCAGGACCCAGACCTCGGCCAGCGCGCCGGTCATGACTCCGCCTCGTCCTCGCCGGCCTCCATCGCGTCCAGCTTGCGGTAGAGGGTGCGCCGGTCGACGCCCAGGATGCGAGCCGCGGCGGACTTGTTGTCGCCCACCGCCTCGAGGACCTTGAGGATGTAGCGCCGCTCCATCTCGGCCAGGCTCGGGAGCTCGGCCGGGTTGTTGGTGGACACCGCGAAGGAGCGGGGCTGGTACTTGCGGACCCGCTCCGGGAGGTCGTCCACGCTCAGGGTCTCGTAGCGCGCGAGCGCCACCGCGCCCTCGATGCAGTTCTCGAGCTCGCGCACGTTGCCGGGCCACGCGTAGGCGGCCAGGCACTGGGCGGCCTTGGCGTCGAGCCCGGTGACCCGCTTCTTGAGGCGCTCGGACGACTTCTCGATGAACGCCTGGGCCAACAGGAGCACGTCGTTGTCCCGCGCCCGCAGGGGCGGGGTCTCGAGGCGCACCACGTTGACCCGGTAGAAGAGGTCCTCGCGGAAGCGGCCCGCCTCGACCTCCGCCTCGAGGTCGCGGTTGGTGGCGGTCACCAGCCGCACGTCGAAGGGGACCTCGCGGTGCGCGCCCACCGGTCGCAGGGTGCGCTCCTGGATCGCCCGGAGCAGCTTGACCTGCATCTCGAGCGGCATCTCGCCGATCTCGTCGAGGAAGAGCGTCCCGCCCTCGGCCTCGCGGATGAGGCCGACCCGGCTCTCCTTGGCGTCGGTGAAGGCGCCGGCCACGTGACCGAAGAGCTCCGACTCCAACAGGGCCGCGGGCAACGCCGCGCAGTTCACCGCCACGAAGGGCCCGTCGGCCCTCAGGCTGTTTCGGTGGAGGGCGCGGGCGACGAGCTCCTTGCCGGTGCCGCTCTCGCCCTGGATGAGCACGGTGGCGTCGGTGCCAGCCACCCGCGTCAAGGTGTCCTGCAGCCGCTTCATCGCCGCGCTGTCGCCGATGATGTCGTCCAGGGGCTCGGTGCGGCGGAGGGCCTCGCTGAGCCGGCGCACCTTCACCTGCAAGGTGCGGTGGTTCACCGCCCGGTCGACCACCACCTTCAGGTGGGCCTTGTCGCAGGGCTTGGTGACGAAGTCGTAGGCGCCGGCGCGAATGGCGCCGATCGCGGCCTCCACGCTGCCGAAGGCGGTGAGCACGATGACCGGCACCCCGGGGGCGTGGGTGGCGGCGTGGGCGCAGAGGTCCAGGCCGCTCATGTTGGCGAGGTTGAGGTCGGCGAGGACGAGGTCGACCTCGCCCGCGTCGAGGATGGGCAGCGCCGCCTCGGCCGAGTCCAAGGCCTCGACCTCGAGCCCGAAGGACTCCAGCCACATGCTCACCAGCTCGCGGAAGTCCGCGTCGTCCTCTACCCACAGCGCTCGGGTCTTCATGACTGCTCCTCCTCCACCCGCGGCAACCAGACCTGCATCTTGGTGCCGCGGCCCACTTCACTGTCTACGTCGATGTGCCCGCCGTGGTGGGCCAGGATCCGGGCGCACACGTGCAGGCCGAGGCCGGTCCCCTCGCCCTCCGGCTTGGTGGTGTAGAACGCGTCGAAGATGTGCGCCTTGGCCTCCGGGCTGATGCCGGTGCCCTGGTCCTCGACCTCGATCACCGCCCACTCCTTGCCATCCACCTTCGCCGCGCGGGTGCGCAGGGTGATCGTCCCGCCCTCGGGCATCGCCTGCACCCCGTTGATCACGAGGTTGGTGAGCACCTGGCGCATCGACGCGAGGTGGAGCGGCGCGCTCAGGTCGAGGTCCTCGTGGGCCTGCACCACCCGCACCTTGGCCTTTCGGGCCACCGGGCCCACCAGATCCTCCACCTCGCCGGTGAGCCGGGGCAGGGACGCGGGCTGTCGCTCCATGTTGCCGCGCCGGGCGAAGTCGAGCAGGCCGCGGATCATCTTCGCGATGCGGTCCGCCTGGTCGGCCACCTTGCGGCACGCGTTCGGGATGTCGGCCGCCGCGACCTCGCCCTCCGCCACCATCGTCGCGCGGCCGTGGATCACGTTGAGGGGCGTGCCGATGTCGTGGATCAGCGACGCCGCGAGCCGACCGACCGAGGCCAGCCGGTCCGCGTGCACCAGGAGGGCCTCGCTCTCCCGGCGCAGCGCGTGCTCGGTGTCGGCGCGCTCCTTCGCGCGCTGCAAGTTCTCTGACATTCGGTTCATCTCCAGGGCCAGGGTGCCGATCTCGTCCGCCTGGCGGATCTCGGCCGGGATGGTGAACTGACCCTCGCCCACCCGCCGGGCCATCGCGGTGAGCTGTTGCATGGGGCGCCCCACCAGCCGACGGCCGAGGATGCTGGCCACCAGCGCGTAGACGAGCACCACGAAGAGGTTGCTCGTCACCATGTGCTGCGTCTCCGAGCGGATCCACGCCTCTTGATCGTCGGTGGCGCGGGTGAACTCCACCGCGCCCAGCGGCAGCCCCGGCAGCTTGAGGATGCGGTAGGTGACCACGTGCCCGGGCAGCTCGGGCGGATCCAGCGCCACCTCGGTCTGACCGGGTGACATGAGGCTGAGGATGCGCTCCGCCGACACCCGCGGCCGGAACTCCGGGCGATCTTGAGGCTCCAGCCACGTCCACCGGATGGTGGTGTCGCCGTGGAGCTGCTCGACGTCGTCGAGGTACTCGAGCGCGCTCTCCCAGCCGTCCCGCAGCCAGATGCGCTGCACCGCGGCGCCGATCACCTGGCCCAGGTCGCGCTGCGCGGCCCGCACGCTGTGGGTGTGCCGGTCCACCGCGCGCTGCCGGTCCAGGTAGCCTCGGAGCGCCAGCCCGAGCCCGATGATGACCACGAGGGCCAGGGTGAACTTCTGTGCCAGCCTCACGAGCGTGCTCCACCTCTCGCAAGGTGCGTTCCAAGTCTGCAGGCTTGAAGCGCACCGCCGAGCCTGGGGCATTCTGCCCCATGTGGCGCTGGCGCCCAGGGTCATGTGCGGCTCGGACGTGGATTATTGCCACCCGGTCGCTGGCACGGGCGCTGCAATCACCCCGGGGCATGACTCGAAAGCGAATGATCCTGGCCCCCCTGAGCGCCGTGGCGGTGCTCCTCCTCAGCGCCTCCGCGTTCGCGGACGATGATCCGCTCGGGGTCCGCACCGAGTTCGGGGGGATGCCCGAGCGCAAGGTGGCCGTCGGCGCCATCCTGGGTGACCCCACCGCGCTCGACCTGAAGCTGCGCTTCGACCCCATGAACGCGGTCCAGATCCGCGCCGGCTGGGCGGTGGCGGACCCCTATCGCGATCGCGTGGTGCTCCTCGCGGACTACACCGCCTCGTTCCAGATCCTGGCCGATCGCACCGAGCAACACGGCTTGCTCACCCCGTACGTCGGCATCGGCGGCAAGGTCGGGGTCCGCGATGGCGACTACCCTGTGACGGTGGGCCTGCGCGTCCCCCTCGGCCTGGCGTTCATGATCCGGCCCGTCCCGATCGAGGTCTTCATGGAGGTCGTGCCCGGGGTCCACGTGGTGCCCAACGTGGCCGCGCTGGTCGACGCCGGGATCGGCGCTCGCGTGTACTTCTGAGGTGCAGCTCAGGCGCGCTTCGCGCGGAGGAGCGCGGCGTGCATCGGCTCGAGCTCCAGCGGCTTGAGGAGCACGTCGTCCGCCCCCGCCCGCCGCGGATCCGAGTCCACCGGCGGCTCGGTGAGCGCCACCAGCCAGGGCCGCTCGCCGTCCGGGCCGGGCGCGCGCAGGGCCGCCGCCAGACCCTGGGGTCCCGGGCCGGCGGAGCCGTCCCACCCCTCTCCACCGGGCCGCGCGCGGCTGCGCGCTCCGCTCGCGGTGCTCTCCGCGCGCAGGAGGCCCCAGTCGAGGATCACCACGTCGAACTGGGTCTCCGCGCTCGCGTCCACCGCGCCGGCCACCGTCGCATGGGTCACCACGTCCGCGCTCAGGCGCTCGAGCATCCGCCGCGCCACCTGTCGATCGACCTCCTGGTCGGCCACCACCAGCGCGCGGAGCTGCCGCTCGGCGCGGGGGAGGGTGCGCGCCGGCAGGCGCAGGTCGAAGGAGAACCTGCTGCCGACCCCCGGGGTGCTCTCCAGCCTTATCTCGCCCCCCATGAGCTGCACCAGGCGCTGGCTGATCGTGAGGCCGAGCCCGGTGCCGCCGTAGCGACGGGTGGTCGAAGGGTCGGCCTGGGTGAAGGCCTGGAACACCAGGTCGTGCTTGCCGGACGGGATGCCGATGCCGGAGTCCTCCACCTCGAAGCGCAGGTTCTCTTTCGGCCGGGGCGAGACGCGCAGGGTGATGCTCCCGGTGTGGGTGAACTTCACCGCGTTGGAGAGCAGGTTCAGGAGCACCTGGCGGAGCCGGCCGCGGTCACCCAGCACCGCCCGGGGCACCCCGGGCGCCCGGAGCAGCTCCATGGTGAGCCCGCGGTCGCGCACCGCGGGCTCCATGAGGTGCAGGACGCCGGACAACAGCGGCTCCACCTCGAAGACGGTGGGGTCGAGCCGCATCTTGCCCGCCTCCATCTTCGAGAAGTCCAGCAGGCCGTTGATCATCCCCAGCAGGTTCTCGGCCGAGGTCTGGATGGTCCGCGCGCACTCCGTCTCCTGCGGGCCCAGCCCCATCTGCAACAGGAGCGAGGCCATGCCGAGCACGCCGTTGAGCGGGGTGCGGAGCTCGTGGCTCATGTGGGCCAGGAACTCGGTCTTGGCCCGGCTCGCCCCCTCCGCCGCCTCCTTGGCCCGGGTGAGCTGCTCCTCGACGCGCTTTCGCTCCGCGATCTCGAGCAGGAGCTCCGCGTTCGCCTTGCTCAGCGCCTCGGTGCGCTCGTCCACCCGGCGGCGCAGGAGGATGTTGCTCTCGAAGAGGTGAAAGGCGCTCCCCGCCTGGTCCACCCCCCGCTCCACGCGGTTCATCAGCGCCTGCCGCGTCTCCCGCAGCGCGGCCACCTCGGCCTCGAGCGCCGCGATGCGCTCGCGCAGGTCGTCCTCCGTCATGCCGGCGCCTCGCCCAGCACCACCCCGGTGAAGGTCTGGTTGATGTGGATGAAGTCGGCCTGCTCACCGTAGCTGTGAAAGCCGATCACCTTGTTCCGGGCGAAGAGGCGCCCGATGTCCTCGCTCCGCCCCCGCCGCTCCGCCTCGAGGCGCCGGTGGATGCACTCGAAGCCGATGACCAGCTCGGGGACGCCCACCGCCTCGGCCGCGCCGGAGAGGCAGTCGTCGAGGGTGCTCACCATGTCGAGGGCGCGGGCGATGGTCAGCACCAGGCCCTCGTCGATCGCGCAGTAGAAGGACAGGCTGCCGTCCTTGCGCGCCTTCCGGATCGAGCGCACGTAGTAGCCGCCGCCCACCCGCAGCATCAGCGGGTGGGTCGAGAAGATCTCGTCGTCGAGCTCGTCGACCCCGCAACCCACCAGCTCGGCGTACGCCTCGGCCGCGGGCCGGCCGTCGATGCGCGTCACCAGCCGCGCCTCGGGGCGCGCGCCGGTGATCACCAGCTTGGTCTCGGTCGGCTCGAAGTGCTGGGAGCGGACGGGGACGAAGGGGCGCTCGGTGGTGAACAGGGCGAGCACCGCGGTGTCACTGCAGAACTCGCCGTTGACGAGGACGTGGGCCTGCACGTGCCGCAGGTCGTCACCGGCCGAGCCGCCCACGACCGGGATCCCAGGCAGGGCGGGGGCGATCGTGCCGATCACCTGCTCCTCCGCGCCGCTCATGCCGTCCACCAGCAGCACCCCGAACGCGCCCACGCCGGGCCTCTGGGCTCGCTGCCGCTGGACCTCGTCGTAGGCCTCGCCCGCGACGTTGCTGAGCTCCATGACCGAGATGCAGTCCAGGTTGCGGATGGGGAAGAGCTTCACCTCCGCCACCGACCTCGGGATGGAGAAGCCCACCACCGAGCCTCGCGCGTAGCCGTGGGGCGTGATCTCACCCGCGGTGGTGCAGCCCACCACCGGGCCCGGGATGCGCCGGGTGAGCGCGCGGCTCAGCGCGCTCAGGTCATGGCGGCTGGAGGTGAAGACGAAGGTGGTGGCATCCGGTTGGGCGATGGCTTCCGCAAGCTCACTGGCGGCGTCCTCTGCCGCCTGGGCCCGGGATGCACCTCGAAGGATGTCTGGCTGGGTGCCCATGTGCCGGGCAGCTTGCCGCAGCCCGGAGACTTTGGGGAGAGGCGGTCACCCTCACCGCGCCGTCCGCCGTACGCCGCGCACCACGCGGATGGCCAGCAGGCTTGCGATCGCGCCGGCCAGGGCGGCCAGGCCCCAGAGCGGGGCGCGGGAGGACAGCGCGACGTGGTGCACCACCAGCGCGGCCGCCGCGTACGACGCCCGATGGAGAGGTCGCCAATGTCCCAGACGGAGACTGGCCACCACCGACGGCCAGGACGTCAGGGTGAGCAGGAGCAGGATGGCCAGCGCGGTGGCCCCCGAGCGGAGCTGAGGTTCGGTGATCAGGGCGGCCGGCGTGACCCAGCCCTGGGCGACGCTCCAGCCGGCGTGGAGGGCGGCCGCCCCCGCCGCGGCCAGCCCCAGCGGGCGCCGGGCCCTCCGGGCGACCAGGGAGACAGTGAGGCTCGCGACGAGGAGCACCGCGGCCAGCCACCCCGTGCGGCCCAGCGCGAGAGCCAGGGTGGCGGCAGGCGAGCCTGCGTCGGCGGTGAGGGCCAGCGCGAGCGCCGCCGCGCCGCCCGCGAGGAGGGCGAAGAGCCCGCTCACAGCGCCTCCAGGAAGCGGAGCAGGTCCGCTTGCGCGCTCGGCTCGAGCCGGTGGAACGCGCCGTGGCGCTCCCCGGGATCGTGCGCCTCGAACACGCTGGCCAGGGTCGGGGCCCGCCCGTCGAACAGATAGGGCGCTGTGACGGAGACCGAGAGCAGGCTCGGGGTGTCGAGGAGGACCCCGGGCGGCTGCTCGGGGAAGAGGACCTGCGCCGGGATCTGAGCGAGGTCGGTGAAGGCGGGGGGCGGGTGGCAGGCAGGGCAGCCTGCGCGCTGGAACGCCCGGTACCCGGGGACGAGGGTGTCCTCGACGTCCGCCGGGAGCCGGCGCGGGTTCTCGGCCAGAGGCAGGCTCAGGACGTAGGCCGACAGGGCCGCGGCCCGGTTGGGGAGGGCGCGGTCGTAGCCGCCCAGGATGGTGGCCGCGAAGTGATCCAGGCCCGACAGATCCGGGTAGCTGGCCCCCCGCAGGAACGGGGCGGTGCCCGCCACTCCGCGCACGCTCAGGGTGGGGCGGGGCACCCCGTGGCCGATGTCGTGGAGCGCGTGGTCGCTGTCCGCTCCGGGGTGGCAGCTCGCGCACGATGTCCCGGAGCGGGTGGCCTCGGTGAAGGCCCGCTCCCCCGCCCGGAGCAGCTCGATCTCTGGAGGCTCCTCACCTCCCAACGCGACCGTGGCCAACGCGCGGCCCTCGCGATCCAACCACGCCACCTGGCCGGTGGCGGCGGAGGTCACCACGTAGCGCCCCCCGGCCACCGCGACCAGGCCGTCGGGGGCGGGGATCGGGCTCGCCACCCGCCGGCCCTCCGCGAGCTGCAGGGTGCCGCTCCCGGTGAACGCGATGAGCAGGTCACCTTGCATCGCCGCGAGCTGCCCCACCCCCGCGCCTGCGGTGGCGTCCGCGCCTCGGACCCGCCAGCGCGCGACGTCGACCCGCACCAGCTGCTCCGCCACCTGGTGGTTCGGGCCCGCGTCATCCTCGGGGCGGAGGTCGCTCACCGCCGCCACCAGCTCCGCTCCCCGCCACGCGAGCGCGGTGGCGGGCCGGCCCAGCGCGAGCCGCGGCGCGGGCTCGGGCGCCACCCGGAAGAGACCGCGGGCGACCCGGCTCGCCACCACCACCTGCCCGTCGCGGGCCAGCACCCGCTCCGGCTCGGCCTCGAGGGGCCACCAGCGGCGCCCGCCCGGGTCGAGCGCGAGCAGGCCAGGGCCGGCGGTGCCGGTGCGGGCAACCCAGACGGTGTCGCCGTCCACCGCGAGGTCGCGCTGACCCGTCCCGACCGCGATCCGCCGCGGCGGGCCCTCGCGCTCCACCCACCACAGCGCGGGCTCGCCGCGGTGCGCCACCACCACCGCGTCACCGACCCGCGCGGCGCGGAGCGGCCCGTCGCCCACCGTGATGCGCTCGACCACCCCCGGTACGGACCCGATGAGGAGCAGCTCGTCCGTCTCCTCCGAGACCGCGAGGGCCCCGCCTTCAGGATCAGCGGCCAGGGCGGTGGGCCGCGCCCTGGGCGGAACCACGGTGAGAGCGCGGGTGGAGGGCTCCCCGTCCACCCGCAGGACGACCTCTTCCGAGGTGGGCACGGAGTCGCCCGGGCGCCACACCCACCGGAACACCCCGTCTGCAATACGGCTTGCGTCGAAGCCAGCCCCGTCGAGCTCCACCGACACCGCCCGTGCGCCCGCGGCGCGGATCCAGAACACCTGGGGCCGATCCGCGGCCAGCACCGGCGGGTGGAGCTGGGGATCGCGGGTGAGCCGCAGGCGGTCTTGCAGCACCGGGCGCAGGCCCTCGAGCTGGTCGTTGGCCCAGAGCCGTCGCCCGGTCCGGGCGAGGTAGACCGCGGCGGGGAGGCTGAGCACCAGGCCGAGCCCGAGCGCCCAAGGCCACGGCAGGGCCAGGTCGGCCCAGCGGTGCCCGCGCCCCCGCGCGAGGCCCAGGGCGAGCACGACGACGAGGTACGCCCAGATCAGCGCGCTGAAGGTCGGGATCGGGAAGAAGGCCCAGAGCAGGCCCGCCAGCACCACCGCGCCGGCCTGGGCGTGGCGCGCTCGGCGGCCGGGCTGGGCGGGGGAGGCCTGCACCGGCCGCGAGGATAGCTCACCTGCGGCAGATGGGCTCGCCGCAGACGCCGGCGTGGCAGGCGTCGGTGGCGCAGTCCTCGTGGCGCGCGCAGGCGGCGCCGACGGGCAGGTCCGGCGCGACGCAGACCTCGTCCTGGCAGCTGCCCGCCGCGCAGTCCAGGTCGTGCCGGCAGGCCTCGCCCGCGCCGCTCTTGGGGCGGCACATCTTGGCCGCGCACCAGCCGGAGACGCACTCGTCGTCCGACCGGCACGGCTCGAAGTCGGCGGTGCGCCTCACGCAGACCGGGGCGTCCGGCCGGGAGGCGTCGCAGACCCCGAAGAAGGTGCCCTCGAAGAACGTGCGCATCGAGACCGGGGCGTCGAGCTCGAAGCAGACCGCGCCCTCGACGCAGGACGCGCCGACGCCCACCGCGGGGGCGCACTGGCCGAGGCCGAACTCGTCGAGCATGCAGACCCCGTCGCGGCACTCGTTGCCGCGGAACGGGGCGAAGGGCAGGGTGCAGGCCGAGCCGGGGGCCAGGTAGCCGCGGAAGACGCCGCCGAACGTCAACATGTCCTGCCGATCCCACTCCAGGGCGGCGAGGGGGGTCTGGCAGTCGCCGACGCCCGTCGCGAGCTGACGCAGGACCCGGTAGGCCGCGAAGCCGTCGTAGCCCATGTGGTCGTCCCGGATCGCCTGCATCGCCTGGGGCCCCATGATCCCGTAGTTGCCCTGGCAGTCGGTCTCCACGTCGTCGCGGCAGGCCAGCTTGACGTCGCCGCAGCCGCACTGCTCCAGGGGGGCGCACAGCACCTCGGCCAGGGCGTCGCAGAACAGGTGCCGGGGGACGAAGTCCCTCGGGGGCGCCTCACCGAGCCGGGTCTGCACCGGCTCCACGAGCTCCAGGGTGGGGCGGGTGTGCCCCCAGAGCCCACCGGCCCCGCTCAAGGTGCCGCTGAGGTTGAGGGCCTCCGCGCTGGCGGCGGTGTCGGGCGGCTCGGGGATGGCCCTGCCGCAGGCGGCCAGGGTCAGGGCGGCGGCGGCGGCGAGCACGAGGGGGCGGGTGCGGGTCTGCTTCACGGTGGTCCTCCCGCCAGGGGCCTTCGTCGGGTCGCTTCCCTTCCTTTACAGTCTTCCTCGGCTATACTCCCGCCCCGTGGGGGTCTTCCCGCAACCCAGACCAGAGCGCTTCGGCCGCTACATCCTCCTCGACCGCATCAACGTGGGCGGGATGGCCGAGGTCTTCCGCGGCAAGATGGGCGGGGTCGAGGGCTTCGAGCGCATGGTGGCGCTCAAGCGCATCCTCCCCAACATCGCGGCCGACCCGGACTTCGTCGAGATGTTCGTCGACGAGGCGAAGCTGGCGGTGCAGCTCCAGCACGCCAACATCGCGCAGATCTACGAGCTCGGGAAGGAACACGACGCCTACTTCATCGCGATGGAGTACGTGTCCGGGGTCGACCTGCGGACCATGTGGGACCGCGCCCGCAACCGGAACCGCCTGCTCCCGATCGCGATGAGCTGCCACGTGATGCAGAAGGTGTGCGAGGGGCTCGACGCGGCGCACCGCAAGAAGGACGACCAGGGCAACGACATCAGCCTGGTCCACCGCGATGTCTCACCCCAGAACATCCTGGTGTCCTTCGAGGGCGAGGTGAAGGTCATCGACTTCGGCATCGCCCGGGCCGCCAACAAGGTCTCGAAGACCCAGGCCGGGGTGCTGAAGGGCAAGTTCGGTTACATGTCGCCCGAGCAGGTCCGGGGCATGGACCTCGACAACCGCTCCGACATCTTCGCGTGCGGGGTGCTCTTGTACGAGCTCCTGGTGGGCGACCGACTGTTCCTCGGTGAGTCGGACTTCTCGACCCTCGAGAAGGTCCGCAACGTCGAGATGGTGCCGCCCACGCGGCTCAACAAGAACCTGTCGCCCCAGCTCGAGCGCATCGTGATGAAGGCGCTCGCGAAGAACCGCGAGGATCGGTACCGCTGGGCGGCGGAGATGGCGGAGGACCTGCAGCGGTACCTCTTCTCGACCAACCAGCCCTTCGCCCGCACCGATCTGCAGCGGTACATGCAGCAGCACTTCAAGGACGACCTGGCCAAGGAGCAGGAGCGCCTCGACGGCTACAAGAGCGTGACCCTGGAGTCCGTCCGGGCCCAGGAGGCGCCGGCCTACACCCCCGCCGCCCGCGCCGAGACCGAGCTGGCCTACCCGAGCGGCGCGCCCCCGCACATCCCCACCGCGCTCAAGGCGACGCCGCTGTCGCTCTCGGACGCGCTCGCCCCCGGCGCCTACGACCCCGGCCCGCTCCGCGGTGGGCCGCCGCCGGTGCAGCTGCCGCCGCCCAAGCAGGGGCTGCCGACCTGGGCCGCCGCCCTCATCGGAGGCCTCGTGGTGGTCGTGCTCGGGGTGGTGGGCGTCCTCGCCTACCTGTTGATGTTCGCCAAGCCCGAGCCGGGCGCGCTCACCGTCGAGGTGACCCCGGCCAAGGCGGACATCTACCTGAACGACGAGCTGGTCGCGAACCAGGCGCCCTTCACCCTCGATCACGTGACCCCCGACACCTACGTGCTCAAGGTGCAGGCCCCGAACCACGAGCCGGTGATCCGGGCGATCCGCGTCGCGCCGGGCGAGTCGCGCCTCGAGACGGTGGCCCTCACCAAGAAGCAGGGCTCCGCCGGCATCGTGGTGCGCAGCAACCCCGAGGGGCTGAAGGTGGCGGTGGACGGCAAGGACACCGGCCGCATCACCCCCGCCACCATCACCGGCCTCGAGGCGGGCGAGCACCACGTGGTGCTGCTCCGGGACGACGGCTCCATCGTGCACCGGGTGCGGGTGAACCTCGCCGAGGGCTCGGCCGAGGAGCTCGACGTCGAGGTGTCGCGCCTGTCCTCGGTGCTCGACGTGACCTCCGAGCCCCCGGGGGCCGAGGTGACGGTGAACGGCCAGCTCAAGGGGGCCACCCCGGTGACCATCGGCGGGCTCTCCGCGGGGCGCCACTCGGTCCGCGTGAGCAAGCCAGGTTGCGCGACGCACGAGGAGGCGGTGGGCCTGGCCCGCTCCACCGTGCAGCCGCTCTTGATCAAGCTGAGCTGCGACGAGGGCGAGGTCGACGCGAACCAGGAGACCGGGCGCCTCAACGTCACCGCGACCGTGGTGTCAGACATCTACGTCGACGGCCGCCGGGTGGGCAGGACGCCGAGCATGGGCCTGCGGGTCCCGACCGGAAAGCGCACCCTGAAGCTGGTGCCCCTCGCGGCCGGCAAGGCGCCTTACGAGACCGAGATCCTGATCGACACCGGGGCCAAGGACGTCAATCACGTGTTCTGAGCCGCGCCCTCGCCCGCGAGGAGCTCCGCCCTCAGGCGCTTCTCCTCTTCGCCGAGCGCACCCACCAGGGTCATGGTCCGCTCCGCGATCGCCTTGTAGGTCTTCGGGCCGGCCGGCTCATCCAACAGATCCTCGAACGCGGTGGGCTGCCCGAACACCACGATGATCGGGGTGCCGGTGCGGTCGAAGTTGCCCTTCACCTGGCGCCAGAGGTCGTTCCCGAGGCCGTTGATGAACACCGGCAGCACCCGGATCCGGGCCTGGTGCACGATGCGCCCCACCCCGGGCTGGGTGGGGAGGAAGGTGTAGGGGTCGTCGTCCTTCTTGCGGGTGCCCTCGGGGTGGATGCCCACGCTGCGGCCCTCGTGACAGAGGTCCGAGCTCAGCTCGGAGAGGGCCACGTGGTTGAGGGCCACCCGCTTCCGGTCGCGGAAGATCGGCGGGTACATCGAGAACCAGCTCATGATCCCGTTCACGAAGATGCCGAGCGGGTGATCGTAGAAGAAGTTCGAGCGCACCGGGAACAGGAGCCGCTGCTGGAACCCCGCCCGGTACAGCAGCATGTTGATGACGTACATGTCGAAGAAGCTGCGGTGGTTCGAGACCACCACCAGGCTCTCCTGCGACTGCAAGACGTCCTGCAAGCCCTCCAGGCCGTAGACGTGCCGGATCCGCCGGGTGCAGATGTCGACCCACCCGGCGCCGATGTGGGCCTGGACCCAGCGCAGCAGGCGGTTGAGCCACCGCACCTCGAACGTCATGCGGATGAAGGCGATGTTGAAGCGCTCCAGCCGGCTCAGGCGGTCCTTGACCTCGGCGAAGGTCTCCGCCCGCGCGGGCTTCTTGGGCCGCGGGGCGGCCTTGGGCTCCTCGGTTGGCGCCTCTGGGGCCACGTGGACGGGCAAACCAGACCGGGCGCGTGTACGCAAGGGGGCTTGAATGTCGGGGCCATTTGGCCGTCCCATGGAGCCGCCATGCGCTCCCTGATCCTGCCGCTGGTCCTGGCGCTCCTGGCGGCGGCCCCCGCGTACGCCGACATCCAGGGCCGGATCCGCCTCGCCGCGTCCGCGCCCGATCCCGCCTCGGTCGACATGAGCTCGGATCCGTTCTGCTTCCGCCGCTCCCCCCACGCGCGCGCCCAGTCGCTCCGGGTCTCGGAAGGTGGCCTGCAGGACGTCTTCATCCACCTGGTCCGCCCCGAGGCGCCCCCTCGGCCGGCGCCGCTGACCGCGGCGCACCTCACCGCCCGGGACTGCACCCTGCAGCCGCGGGTCCTCGGGGTGCAGGCCGGGCAGCGGGTGACCCTCGCGAGCGAGGACCAGACCCTGCACGCCCTCCGGATCCACGACGCGGCGGGGACCCAGGATCGCCGCCTCCCGAAGGCGGGGATGGCCTTCGAGCACCGCTTCACCCGGCCCCAGGTCATGGCGCGCATCACCTGCGACGTGCACCCCTGGATGCAGGCCTTCGTCGGGGTGGTGGCGCACCCCTACTTCGCGGTCACCGACGAGACGGGGCGCTTCCAGATCCCCACCGAGGGGCTCCCGGACGGGCGCTACCCGGTCGCGCTGTGGCACGAGGTGCTCGGCACCCGGAGCGCGACGGTGGCGGTGAGCGGGGGTGAGGGCCGGCTCGAGCTCACCTGGGACTCGGCCCCCTGAGCATGAGCACCCCCGCGCCGCCGCTGTCCTTCGACGCCGCCGCCGACGCCGCCGGGGAGGCGGTGGAGGAGGCGCTCTCGGTGGTGGTGCGGTCGGCGGCCCGGAGCCCTGACCCAGAGCGCGCGGTGCGCGACGGGATGCCCCGGGTCCACCGGCGCCTCCAGGTCTTCGTGGAGCGCACCTTCGCCGCCAACCCCGAGCGCCCGGTGCACTGCAAGGCAGGCTGCGCGACCTGCTGCCACCAGTGGGTGCACGACGTGCGGGCCCACGAGATCGACGCCCTGGGCCGCCACCTCGTGAAGGCGGGCGACGGGGAGTCCGTGCAAGACGCGTTGCAGGAGCGCCTAACCGCGTACCGGGCCCTCGAGCGGAGGCACCCCGACTCGGGTCGGGAGGCGGATCCCCAGCTCACGCGGGCCCTCGCCTACCTGGAGCAGGGCCGCCCCTGTGTGTTCCTCGACGAGGCGGGGGGTTGCCGGGTCTACGCCCTGCGCCCCTGGGTCTGCCGCACCTACTTCAGCCTCGCCCCGCCCGAGCGCTGCCGGGCCGAGGCGCTCCGGAGCGGCGCCGGGCGCGGCCTGTTCCTCGAGCCCTTCTCGGGGGTGGACGAGGCGCTCGACGCGGCGGCGGCGCCCTTCGCGGAGCCCGGCTACACCGGCGAGCTTGTGCGGGATCTGCTGACCTGGCTCAGCGGGCCGCGTCGAGGAGGAGCGCCTTCAGCTCGGCGTAGTTCGCCTCGTTCCCGAGGTCGTGCGAGGTGAGGTTGTAGACCCCGACCTTCTTGTTCTCACCGTCGAGGAGCACCACGTCGCGGTAGGTGACCGCCCAGGTGTGCCAGACGTCCACCGTCAAGATGTCTTGCAAGAGCGGGATGTCACCGCCCGCCGCCATCACGTCGAGCGCGCCCTCGAGGCCCACCGCGTTCACCGCGAACAGGCGCACCGCGCCGGGGGCCTCGGCGTCGAGCTCCTCTTGCAGTCGGTCGAGGTGGCCGAACTGGCCACGACAGTAGCTTCACGAGGCGTGGGTGAAGTACCAGCCCGACACCTTCTCGAGGACGTCCCGCGGCGACACCTCGGCCCGATAGGTGCCGGAGGTGGGGTTGAAGTCCTTCAGCGCGAAGTCCGGAGCGGGGGCGCCCTCGGCCCACCCGTCCGCCTGCCAGGCGCCGGCGTCCGGCCCGCCCTCGCTCGCGGCGCCGCATCCCACGGCCAGGGCGCCCACCAGGGCGAGGGGCAGCAGTCGCATCGCCCCGGAGCCTAGCAAACCGCCTCCAGCCTGGCCATGGCGTCGAACATCGCCCGCCGGATGTGGGCGGCGTCCCGCACCAGCGCGGTCACGTGGCCGCCCTCGACCCAGCGCAGCTCGGAGCCTGGCCAGCGGGCGTGCAGCGCCTCCACCTGCTCGGGGAACACGAAGCCGTCGCGGCGCGCCGCGACGAGCACCGCGCGGCTGTCTGCGTGGAGCGGGGGCAGGGTCTCGACGATCCGGCGCAGGAGCGCGCCCAGCCGAGCGCGCGGGGCCTCGCCCAGGCGATCCCAGGCCACCGCCCGGCTCAGGGCGCCCTCGGTGTAGATCGGCTCGGCCGACAGGCCGGTGGCGGCGGGCACCACCGCGAGGGGGCGCCCGGCGTGGCAGGCCGCGTAGGCCGCCATGTGTCCGCCCATGCTGTAGCCGGTGAGGCCCAGGCGGGTGTGGCCGGCGGCGGCGAGGTGGTCCACCAGGGCCAGGGCCTCCCGGATGGTGGCGAGGTTCATCAGGAGCTGATCCGCCACCGTCCGGACCTTGGTCCCCCGCTGCCCGGCCGGTCGCCGGAGGCCGTAATAGGGGTTCTCCAGGAGCACCGCGCCCGCCCCCTCGGCCACCACCGGGCCGACCAGCTGGAGCCGGCGCTTGAAGCCGGCCTCGCCGCTCGCGGCCAGGACCACCCAGGTGGGGCGCGGGCCGGGATCGCGGGTCGCGGTGACCCACAGGGCGTGGGCGGGCCGCACCGCGGCGGGGAGCGGCGGCGACGGGATGGGGCTCTCGAAGGCGCCGGTGCGGGCCCACAAGCGGCCCAGGGGCTCAGGATCACCCCAGCGGACGACCAGGGGCCCCTCCCGCTCGCCGAGGGGATCCGGGTCCTCCGCCGCCCGCCGGAGCACCTCCGAGTCGCCCCAGCCGTCCACGAACATCCGGGGTCGGCTCAGGGCGACCGCGAAGAAGCGATCCAGCCAGTGGTGTCTCGTCCCGGTCATCCGCTTGACTGGCCCGGCTTCGCCTCCTACACCTTCGCCCCCATGCAGGTCGAGAAGGGCGACGTCGCGACCCTGGCCCTCAGCCGGGCGCCATCCATCGCCGACCGCGCCCGCGCCTTCTACGAGCTGGGCAAGCCCAACCTCACCTTCCTCGTGGTGGTCACCGCGGTGCTGGGCTTCTTCATGGCCGCCCAGACCGTCGAGGTGGTGCCGTGGGCCCGCCTCGTGTTCCTGGTGCTCGGCACCGGCCTCACCTCGATGGGGGCGTGCGCCCTCAACATGTACATCGAGCGGGACATCGATCCCGTCATGAAGCGCACCGCCACGCGGCCCATCCCCTCCGGCCGCGTCAGCCCCGAAGAGGCGCTCGCGTTCTCGCTCTTCACCTTCACCTGGGGCCTCGCGCAGCTCGCCCTGTTCTGCGGCCTCTGGGTGGCGGTGCTCTCGCTCCTCACCGGCCTCCTCTACGCCTTCGTCTATACCCCCGCGAAGCGGTGGGGCCCGGTGGCCACCTGGCTCGGCGCGGTGCCGGGCGCGGTGCCCCCGGTGATGGGCTGGGTCAGCGTCACCGGCGACATCGGCCTCGGCGGCGCGGCGCTCTTCGCGATCCTCTTCGCGTGGCAGTTCCCGCACTTCCTCGCCCTCGCGTTCATGCTGAAGGACGACTACGCGAAGGTCGGCTTTCGCTTCCTCCCGACCCAGGACCCCACCGGGGCCCGGGCCGGGCGCCAGATGTTCGTCGGGACCCTCGTGCTCCTCGCGGCCAGCCTCGCCCCGTGGGCGCTGGGCCTCGTGGGCTGGCTCTACGCCGCCGGCGCCTCGCTGATCGGCCTCGCCTTCGCCTGGGTGGCCCTCAAGGCGTGCTGGGGCTGTGAGCGCACCCGGGCCCTCCGGGTCTTCCTCGCCTCGATCAGCTACCTGCCGGCGCTCCTGGGGCTGATGGTCCTGGACCGGATCTTCCTGTAGGGCGAGGCGCGTTGCACGCGTATCTGCAACTCCTGTTGCGCCACCGCCTCGCGGTGGTGCTGATCATCGCCGCCATCTCCGGTCTCGCGGGGTGGAGCACCAGCCACGGGGTCATGGCCTCGTCGGTGATCAAGCTCTTCTTCGGCGACAACCCCAAGTACACCCGCTACCGCGCGCTCGCGGACCAGTTCGGCGGCAGCGACGTGATGGTGGTGGCGTACGAGGACCCGGGCCTGCTCACCCCGGCCGGGGTGGCGCGCCTCGGCCGCATCGCGGACCAGGTCGCGGCCCTCGACTTCATCAAGAGCGTCCAGAGCCTCGACCGGGCGGCGCGGGTGCAGGCGGAGGGCGACGAGCTCCTGATCGAGCCCTACCTCGAGGCGGCGAAGGAGGCGGGCGGGAATGAGCTGCCGCCCGAGCTGAAGGCGGCCTTGCACTCGGATCCGCTCGTGAACGGCTGGCTGTTGTCGAAGGAGGGCGAGGCCACCGCCCTCCTCATCGAGCTGACCTCGGATCCGGATCGGCCGATCGAGGCGGTCCCGAAGATGCTGGACCAGGTGCTCGCCGCGTTCGAGGCGGAGGGGCTGGTGCGGGACCAGCTCCACATGGCGGGGATCGTGGCGGAGTCCTCCGAGGCCACCGCGCAGGCGCGCTTCACCCTGCTCGGCATCTTCCCGGTCACCGTGCTCGTGCTGGCCCTCGTGGTCTTCGTGCTCTTCTTGCGGATGTGGCCGGTGATCATCACCGGCGGGGTCTCGCTCGTCTCGATCCTGTGGACCCTCGGCCTCGCGGTGGCGATCGATCCGCAGATCAACCTGCTGATGGCGATGGTGCCGGGGATGATCACGGTGATCGCGTTCTCCGACATCATCCACCTCTACTCGGCCTTCGTGCGCGAGATCGAGCACGGGCTCCCCCAGCGCGAGGCGGTGCTGAAGAGCGGGGTCGAGGTGGGGGAGGCGTGCCTGTACACCTCGCTCACCACCTTCGTGGGCTTCGCCTCGCTCGTGTTCATCCCCACCCCGCTCTTGCGCCAGCTCGGGGTGGTGCTCGGGGCCGGAGTGGGCATCGCGCTCCTGTTGGCCCTGACCCTGGTGCCGATCATCCTCAGCGTGCTCCCCGGGGTCGGGCCGGGCTGGGTGGGGGAGGGGCACCGCGCTGCTCGGGGCGTGGACCGGCTCCTCCAGGCCTGCATGAACCTCTCGATCCGGCGCCCGAAGTCGGTGGTGCTCGCGTTCGTGCTGGTGGCGGTGGCGGCCGCGGTGGGGCTGTCGCGGATCGAGGTCGAGGCCTCCTTCGCCAAGCGCCTGAGCCCCGACAACCCGGTGCGGCGCTCGCAGGACTTCATCTCCGCCCGCTTCTCGGGAGCGAACTTCCTCGACGTCTACGTGACCGCGCCCGAGGGCCACGACCTGTTGGAGCCCGAGGTGTTCCAGGGCCTCGCCCGCTTCCACCAGGAGCTGGCCGCGCAGCCCGGAGTGGACGGGGTGGTCTCGCTCGCTACGTTGATGGATCTGTTGCACCGGCAGATGAGCGGCCTGCCAGCGGGGCCCACCCTCGCGGTGCCGAGCACCCGGGAGCTCCTCGCGCAATATCTCTTGCTCTTCGAGGTGTCGGGGGGCGAGGGGCTGGAGCGGGTGGTGGACGACGAGCGCCGGGTCACCCGGCTCTCGGTGCGCCTGTCCGACGATGGCCTCAGGGGCCTGGCCAGGCGCGGTGATGCCGCGGTGGTGATGGCGGGCGAGCTGATGCCGGCGGGGACGGTCACCGAGTCCACCGGCATCGCCTATCTGCTCGGGGAGTGGATCACGTTCATCCTCGAGGGCCAGCGCCGGGGCCTGGGCTTCGCGATCCTCTCCACCACGCTGATGATGATCCTCTGCCTGCGCTCGTTCCGGGTGGGGCTCGGCTCGATGATCCCGAACCTCCTCCCGCTCCTCGTGCTGGGGGGCTACGTGGGCGGGGTCTGGGACACGGTGGACTCGGACGTGATGTTGGTGGCCACCTTCGCGATCGGCATCGCGGTGGACGACACCATCCACTTCCTGACCCGGTTCCGGGTCGAGTCCGAGCGCACCTCGGATCGGCAGGTGGCGCTGCATCGCACCTTCGTTTTCACGGGGCGGGCCATCGTCCAGACCACGGTGATCCTGTGTCTGGGCTTTCTTCCTTTCGCGTGGAGTGATTACTTCTCGACCCGGATCATCGGGACCCTCCTGCCCATGACCCTGGTGACGGCGCTGGTGGCGGATCTGCTGCTGGTGCCGGCCCTGGTCAACCTGGGGGTCCTGAAGTTCCGCAAGGAGTCCAAGGCATGAGCACCATCGAGGTGACGGATCAGAACTTCAAGAGCACGGTGCTGGAGGCCGAGCTCCCCATCCTCGTGGACTTCTGGGCCACGTGGTGCGCCCCCTGCCGGGCGGTGGCTCCGGTGCTCGAGGAGCTGTCCGAGGAGCTGGCCGGCAAGGTCACCATCGGCAAGCTCGACGTCGACGCGAACCCGATGCTGTCCACCCAGCTCCGCATCCAGTCGATCCCCACCATGGTGCTCTTCGACAAGGGCCGGCCGGTGACCGCGGCGCAAGGTGCTCTGCCGAAGGAGCACATCATGGCCATGCTGAACAAGCACGTGCCCGGGCTCAAGTCGCCGGTGATCGAGGTGGCGGAGCTGGCCGCCCGCCTGCAGGCTGGCCTCCCCACCCAGATCATCGACCTGAGGGACCCCCGCGACGTCTCCCGCAGCCACCTGCGCCGCACGGTGTGCGTGGCCGAGGCGGACCTCCCGGCCGCGATCATGGAGCTGCCGCACCACGTGCTGGTGGTGCTGGTGGACCGCACCGGCCAGGCCTCCGAGGCCGCGGCCAAGGGGCTGGCGGGCACGGTGCCCCACGAGGTGGTGGCGCTCCGCAAGGGCATCCTGGAGTGGGAGGGCGACGGCCACCCCACCTATAACGACCGCGAAGAGGCGGAGCTGGACGGGGCCTGAAGCCGGTGGCGGTGCAGCGCGAGCCGACCGGGGTGCGATGGGTGCAAGACGCCCTGCGCCTCTTGTTCTCCGCCGCCCTCGTGGCGGCGGTGCTCGCCGCGGTGATCCTGCCGCCCCCCACCGCGCCGGCCTGGCTCGACGTGGTGGGCCGGGTGCTCGCCGGGGTCAGCGGTGAGTTGGCCTGCGTGCTCCTGTTGCGCGCGGTGGTGCCGCGGGCCAACCCCGGCTGGCACCGCATCGTGTGGGGCTCGGACTACCTGCGCTGGGTCCTGTCCTGCACCCTGAACGAGGTGGCGCTCCACCCCCTGTTCCGCGCGCCCTTCTGGTACCTGCACTTCACCCGGGTCCTCTACCTGAAGGCCCTCGGCGCCCAGGTCGCGTGGACGGCGAGCTTCCCCGCCGACCTCGTGCTCCGCGATCCCTCGATGGTCCGCATCGGGCCCGGCGCCCAGATCGAGCCCGCGGTCACACTGGAAGGTGCCTTGCACGGAGCGGGGCGGGTCCGGGTCGGCGGGGTCGAGGTGGGCGCCGGGTGCCTGATCGGCGCCCACTCGGTGGTGATGCCGGGGGCCGCCCTCGGCCTCGACGCCCGGGTGGAGCCCGCCTGCGTCATCGGCGAGGACGTGAAGATCGGCGTCTCCTGCACGATCGGCGAGGGCGCGCGCCTGCAGCGCTCGGTGGAGGTCGGCGCCTACGTGCACGTGGGCACCGGCGCCATCCTGGCCGAGGGCGTGAAGGTGGGCGACCGCGCCCGGGTCGGCCCCGGCGCGCTGGTGGAGCCCGACGCGGTCATCGGCGAGCGCCAGACCTGGACCGGCATCCCCGCCCGCCGGGTGGACCTGTTGAAGATGGCGGACGAGGTCACCGAGCCCCGCGGAGACCGCCTCCGCCGCCGCAAGACGGACGAGGGCTAGAGCAGGCCGATACCCCAAATAGGGTAGTAGGAATCCGCATGGACTCGAACTGAGGCGCGTCGGCGTCGCTGCGGTGAGTTCGACCCTCGGCGCTGGTACCTTGCGAGGATGCTCGAAGGCGTCTCTCTCGTACGCTTCCTCTTCGTTGGCGTTGGCCTATCGGCCATCTTGGCCTGTGGAGACGCCGATGCCCCGGAGGCGGTCGACGTCTCGGCGCACTTCGCGTCCCTGGCCCCGGCCGGCGCAGCCGCGACCGTCGTCAGCGCCACCTTCCCCACCACCCTCGCGCCGGGTGAGCGCGGTGCGGCGCGGGTCACGGTCCAGAACTCGGGCTCCGTCACCTGGACCGCGAACCAGTTCGCCCTGCATCCCTATCCGACCGCCGATAGCGCGTCCTGGGCCATCCGGATGCTGCGAAGTGACGTCGCCCCCGGCGGCAGCGCCACCTTCGACCTGGCCTTCACCGCGCCGGACGTGGGCAGCACGACGAGGCTCTTCGGGCGCATGGTGAGCTTGCTGCCGGGGCAGGACGGCCCCTTCGGCGCGTCCCTCGACGTCACCGCCACCATCGACGCCGGAGTCACACGCCAGCTGGCTTGCGCCGCGGTGTCCAACACCGTGCCCGCAGCGGTCGCGCCGGGGGCGAGCGTCCCCGTCACGATCACGGTGCGCAACGCGGGGACCGCGACCTGGCCGGGTGGGCAGCAGCTGTGCCTCTACGAGCGCGACGGTGGGACGTGGGGCGGCAGCGCCCGCTGCGTGCAGCTCGATGCCGATGTCGCTGCGGGCGCGACCCACACCTTCTCCATGACCTTGCAGGCCCCAGCCACGCCGGGGACCTACGCGCTCACCCGGCAGATGTTCGATGGCCGCGCGCTCGCACCGCCGGCCACCGGGGTCGGCTTCTTCGATCAGGACGACCCGTGCGTCGACCTGTCGGTGTCGGTGGTCGGCGGCACCCCCACGCCGTGGGCTGCCTCCTTCACAGGCGCCACCTTCCCCGCCACCGGGGCGCCGGGCGAGACGATCGAGATCCCCGTGAGCATCCGGAACGACGGGACCGTGGACTGGCCAGGCGACGGCTCGGTGGTCCTGCAGTTCGTGGGCAACCCGAGCACGCCGGCCGCGCGCGTGTCGGCGCCGGTCCGCCAGCCGGTCCTCGCTGGCGGCAGCGTTGTCGTGACCCTGCGGACCCAGCTCCCGACCACGCCGGGGGCGGTCGCCTTCGCGTTCCGGATGCTCGCCCCCGCCGTCGGGTTGTTCGGGGACATGCTCACCGGCAGCACGAACGTGGACGCGGCGGCGACCGCCGCGTTCGATGCGAGCCTGGTGTCGGAGACGCTCCCCGGGATGATGGCGCCGAGCGCCCCTCAACTCGCGACGGTGACGATGCAGAACGATGGGACGTCCACGTGGGCCGCCGACGGCTCGGTGATGCTGCACTCCCTGAACAGCCCCACGAGCCTCTTCCAGGTCTCGCAGCGCCTCGTCACGACGCCGGTCCCTCCGGGCGGCCAATACACCTTCACGATCCCGCTGCGCGCTCCCGCCACGCCGGGGACCTACGCCCACCGGTGGCGCATGTTCTCGAGCACGGCGACGTACTTCGGGCCCACCATCGACGTCCCGGTGGTGGTCAGCGGCGCGGTGACGCCCGGCTACGACGGCGCGCTCGTCCAGCAGCTCGTCCCCACCCAGCTCCCCGCGGGTGATCAGACCACGTTCACCATCGAGTACCGCAACACCGGGAGCCAGGCGTGGGCGCCCGGGGACGTGGTGCTCCTGTCGGCAAACTCGCCCTACGGTCTGTGGGGCGGAACCGTCGCGGGCCCCACGCAGGGCACCACGATCCCGCCCGGAGCCTCGGCCACCTTCCAGGTCCGGGTCGTGGCACCCGCCGTCGCGGGGACGTACGCCAGCGCCTGGCGGCTGTTCGCCACCGATGGCACGGGGTACTTCGGCCCAACGGCGGTGAGCACGGTCGACGTCAACCTGTCCGGCGCCGCGGACGCTGGTGTGCCCGACAGCGGCGTCGCGCCCACCGTTCGGATCACGCTCCTCGGGGAGTGGTCGTGGGTGGACTGGTCGGCCAGCGCGCCGCCCTTCTCCTCCGGCTACAAGACCTGCACCGGGACCTGCTGTGCCCTCGACGTTCCGCCGGGCGCGATGGTGGAGGCCCGGGCTCGGATGCCGACCGCCTGCGAGTATCCTTGGCTCAACACCGACTATTCGGGGCCATGGGCGTGCCAGTACGACTTTGGTACCAACACCGCCCGCTGCACGGGCTGGCCCACGCAGGACGTCGTCGCGTGGGTCGACCACGCGCCCTCCGCCTCTTGCGCGCCGTCGAGCTGCGGCCCTCGGACCTGCGGCTTCGCGTCCACCGCGCTCAACTGCGGGACGTGCGCGAGCGGCGACGTCTGCATCGGGTCCTGCGTCGACCCGGCGACCTGCAGCCCGTAGCCCACCGGGGCGGGACAACCCCGCGCCCCTGTGGACACCGGAGGCAACTCTCGCTTTACCGGCGCCATCGGCCCGGACTACCAAGGGCCCTTGCTGTCGTCACGCGCCCTCCGCTCCTGGCTGACCTGGGAGCTCGCCGCGTTCGTGCTCGCCGTGAGCTTCCGGCTCGCCGCGCCGTGGTTCAACAACTCGGACCGCGGCTACGACGTCGAGCAGCACGTGGCGTACATGCAGTACATCGCGGACCACAAGGCGCTGCCCCCGCTCGGCGCGAACTGGACCGCGAAGCACCCGCCGCTCTACTACGGCCTCACCTATGGGCTGAACCGACTCGGCCTGTGGCCGAACTTCGAGACCAAGGCGCTGCAGATCCTGTCGCTCATCTTCGCGGTGCTCCGCCTCGGGGTCTTCTGGTGGGGGCTGCGCCGGTTCGTGGCGAGTGGCCACGCGCGGGTGTGGGCGCTCCTGCTCGCGGGCCTGCTCCCGTGCGTGGTGCACGGGGACGGCATGGTGAACAACGAGGTGCCGAACTGGCTCTTCGGGACCCTCGCGATCATCTTGATGGTCGACGCGCTCCGCGCCGCGCCCACGATTCGGCAATCCATCTTGCTCGGCCTCTCGTTCCTCCTCGCGCTGATGACCAAGGTCACCGGCATCCTCCTCGGCCCGGCCGCCGCGGTGGGGCTGGGGCTGTCGTGGTGGTGGCTGCCGAAGGGTGAGCGCAAGGCGCGCATCCTGCGGCCGGCGGTGGCGGTGGCGGTGGCGTTCGCTGTCTCGCTCCCGGTCTACGCACGGCACTACGAGACGTCAGGCGGCAAGATCTTCCCCACCTGGTTCGACCGGAGCCCCGAGTCCCGAGCGGAGCTCGACGCGATGCCGCCCTACCTCGAGCGGCGCACCGCCAGGTACCTGTTCGCGCCGACCTTCGGCTCGGTCTGGGAGAAGCCGTGGTTCCCGCACGCGGAGGGCTTCTGGCCCATCCTGATCGCCTCGACCTTCTCGGACTACTACAACTACGCCTTCGTGGCTCCGCGGCCGGGCGAAGAGAACTTCATCGCCAACTATCGCCCGCTCGCGCTACGCACCCTGAACTTCATGCGCGCAACCCTGCCTGCGGGGATCGCCATCGCGCTCTTCACCGCCATCGCGTTCGCGGTGATCGCGCTGCGCTCGCTCAGGGAGCGCGACGCGGGGGCGCTCGCCGCGCTGTCGGTGAGCGCGCTCGTGCTCCTCGGCCAGCTCCACTTCGCGATCCGGATCCCCAAGGACGACATGGGGGTCGTCAAGGGGTCCTATCTCCAGTTCGGCACCGCCCCGCTCTTCGTGGTCTGGGGGCTGGGGATGGCCTGGCTCTACCGGCGCGGTGGCGCGTGGCGCGCGGTGTTCGGCCTCCAGGCCGTCGCGCTCCTCACGCTGCTCGCCTACGACCTGCACGCGTTCTGGATCTTGTAGCGCTACTGCGCCTCGAAGGCCCCGCGATCCCATCGGAGGGCTGGTCCGGCGGGTCGCGGGTCGCTGTCCAGATCGGAGGAGGCCCCTGCCGAGCAGCGGTCCACCGAGTTCGGCGAGGCGACGGCGTCGAGCCGATAGTGGCCGCGAGGGGTGACCACGAACTGTGGATCGACACCGAAGGCCCGGTTGACGCCCGAGGTGGCGCCGCTCACCGCGTTGAAGCTGGTGCAGGCGGCCGGGAGGACCAGCGGCGCGTCGACGACGGACGGAAGATCCTCCCAGATGATGCTCCTGCGCACCCCGCCCAGGGCGCTAGCCAGGTAGTGCAAGGGGGTCCCCACGTCGCGGGTCATGGTGAGGTGCGCGGCGGTCAGCTCCGCGCCGTCCTCCACCCGGACCACGTCTGCCTCGGGGCTCTCGTTTCGTGCCAGGAGCACGTTCTTGAGGTCGAGCGCGTTCGGGAGCCCCCACGCGGTCGGATCGGGGAGCATGACCGCCGCGCCCTGGTCGGCGCGGTTCCCGATGAACGCGGTCTCCTCGATCGAGGCGTCGCTGAAGAGGCTGTACCAACCCCCGCCGATGGTGGCCTCGTTGCCCCGGAGCTCGGAGCAGTACCGGTCCTGCGCCACCGCGCCCCGGTAGTCGCAGCCCTCCTGCACGGTCTGTGGCCCGCTCATCCGGAGGTCGATCAGCGCACCCCCCAGCAGCAGGCCTCCGAAGTAGATCCCGCCCCCTGCCTCGCCGGCCACGTTCTCGTTGATCCACGTCCCGACGATGGAGATCTCGCTCGCGCCGGTGAGGTAGGCGCCACCGCCGTCCCCGCTCGCGGTGTTCCGCAGGATGTTGGCGCCGTGGATGTCCACCCGTCCGTCGACGTGGGACACCGCCAGGCCACCTCCGCTCCCGGAGCTCGTGTTGTCGGTGACGTCCCCCTCGAGCACGAAGGACTCCGCCTCGTGGACGTTGATCCCTCCGCCCCACACGCCCGTGTTGTGGTGGATCCATGACGACCCCAGCACCGCCCCGGTTCCGTGCAGGAAGATGACCACACCGCCCCCGCTCTCTGTCGACACGTTGTAGGCGATCTCACCGCCCAACATCACGAAGTCGGCGTTGGCGGCCCCGACCCCGCAACCCGAGTTGCTCTCCCCGCCGGGGCCCCCGATGCGACCGCCCAGCATCAAGAACTCCCCCAGGTCCTCGACCAGGACGCCGCCGCCCGGCTCGCCGCTGTTCCCCACGATGGCCGCGCCGGGCTGCATGGTCGCCGTCCCGCCGAAGATCGCCAGCCCCCCACCGCCGCCGCCGGCGTTGCCGAAGAGGGCGTCTCCGATCGTCGCGCTGTCGAGCAGGTCGAGGTCGCCCGCCACGTACACTCCGCCCCCATATCCGGAGGCCACGTTCCAGGTCACGCTGGTGGCGCCTTCGAGGCGGGCGGATCCCGCGACGTCGACGTAGACGCCGCCGCCGTCGGTGGCGACACCGAGGTACACCGCCGAGTCCCGGAGCGTGAGGCTGCCCGAGGTGACCCGCGCGTTCCCGCCCTCGGTGGCCGCCCCGCGCGCGAGGTCCACGCGGTCCAGCACCACGTCGGCGCCATTCGTCACCTCGAGGGGGCGTCGGATCGTCAGCCCGTCGATGAAGGGGTGGGTCCCCGACGAGGCCGCATTGCAGGTCGAGTTGCCGGCGACGAGGGTGAGGTCCTTGTCGATCACCAGGGCCTCGTTGAAGCCGACGCCGCTCCTGAGGTACAGCGTCGAGCCTGGCGCCGCCGCCGCCACCGCCGACGCGAGGGTCGCGAAGTTGCAGCCGAGCCCCGCCCCCGCGATGCCCACGTCCTGCGCCAGCGCCGCTCCGGGGAGGCTCACCACGGCGAGCGCGAGGAGCGGGTGGGTCGGGTGGACGTACGCGCGTGGCATCGAAGGGGGTCTACGCCGGCCCCGGCCCTGATCTGACATCGACGCTCTGGTACCCTGTCCGAACGCTCGAAGGACCGCGCCGATGGACCTGTCAAGTTTTGCTGCGGATCGGAAAAGTGATCCAAAAATTCGACGGCACGATCCGCTGCCCGTAGCGTCCACCGCGATGGCACTCACCGCGCGGAAGCTCGATAACCAGCTCGCTGGGCCCGTTTTGAAGTGGGCGGGCGGAAAGACCCAGCTCCTGGACCGCATCATCCCGAGGCTCGGGGATCGGATTCGCACCTACTACGAGCCCTTCATCGGGGGCGGCGCGGTGTTCTTCGCCCTCGCCAACCAGGGCCGGTTCCGGGACGCGGTGATCAGCGACAAGAACCCCGCGCTGGTGGAGCTCTACACCGTGCTCCGGGACGAGGTGGAGGCGCTGATCGAGGGCCTGGCCGAGCACGGCGAGCACGCCACGGACCAAGAGTACTTCTACGACGTGCGGGCCTGGGACACCGCGGCGCTCTCGCCGGTGGAGCGCGCCGCGCGCACGGTGTTCCTGAACAAGACCTGCTTCAACGGCCTGTACCGGCTCAACCGCAAGGGCGAGTTCAACGTGCCCTTCGGCCGCTACAAGAACCCCCGGGTCCTGAACGCGCCGCTCCTGCGCGCCTCCTCCCAGGCCCTGCAGGGTGTGACCATCCTCGACGCCGACTTCCAGCACGTCGCGATACACGCCCGGCGCGGCGACGCGGTGTACTTCGACCCGCCGTACGTCCCGATCTCCGCCACCTCGTCGTTCGCGTCGTACGCGAAGGAGCCCTTCGGCCCGAAGGACCAGGAGCGCCTGGTCCAGGTGTTCGAGACGGTGTGGCGCCGCGGCGCCACCGCGGTGATGAGCAACTCGGATTGCGACTACACCCGCGCGCTCTACGCCGGCCTCGAGGTCGAGACCGTGCACGCCACCCGCGCCATCAACTCCGTGGCGAGCAAGCGCGGCCGCATCACCGAGGTCCTCTGCGTGGGCATGAAGCGCGCCGACCTCCGGCTGGCCGAGCCCGCCGACTCCGCGCTCCCCGCCGCCCGGGCCCGCCTCTCGGTGGTGCCCCGCGCCAGCGTGGGCTGATCGAACCCACCCCTCAAGGCCAGGGCGGGCCGCCGCCCTCGTCGTCGTTGCCCCACTCCGCCGGATCCTTGACCTCCCCGAACGCGATGGGGAGCGTGAGGTTGAGCTGGATGGCGTCCGGCGTGTCGATGTTCTGCCCGGCCAGGAACCGGCTCACCGAGATCGAGGCGATGATCGGGAGCGGGAACTCCCCCCGCGCGAACATCGGCAGGGTGTTGACGTTGAGCCCCACTCCGACCGCGAGCTGGCCGCGCACCGTGCGCCAGCCGTAGGCCGCCTTCTTGCGCTCCACCGTCTGGGAGAGCCCGGCCTTGAGGGCGTCGAGGCGGGCCTCTTCGGTGGTGATCTCTCCGCTGTCGACCAGCCGCTGCACCTCGGCCCGGACCTCGGCCTCGGTGGGGTAGGGCGCCGCGCCCTCGGGCCGGTCGTGGATGGCGTCGATGCGGTCGCGGAAGTGGTGCAGGAACGTGGTGAGGGCGCCGACCGAGAGCCACTCCAGGATCTGGAAGTTGATGTAGCCGTAGGCGTTGATGTTGTTGCCCAGCTTCCGCGAGGTCTCCACCACGTCGTAGCGGGTGACGATCGGCTGGATGGAGGCCTCGTCGATGCGCTTCAACAGATCGCGCTCCGAGATCTCGCCCCTGGCCAGCTGGTCCTCCAGCTCGTCCGAGAACGCCACGTTCTGGAGGCGCAGGCGCTCCTTGTCGGGGAGCTCGATCTCGAAGCCCACCGAGGTGCCGATGGTGACCCGGCCGAGCGGCAGGGTGGCGCCGACCAGGAACCCGGCGCTGCTGTTGCCATCGCCCAGCTTGAAGTCGATGAGCTTGTTGGGGTCGGCGGGCTTGCCGGTGCCGAGCACCGCGAAGGCCAGGGCGGCGAGCCGGACGTGCCGGCCCCGGAAGAACTGGTACTTGGCCCCGAGCGCGATGTCGCGGAACCCGCTCTTGGTTCGGGACGCGCGCCCATGGAAGATCCCGGCCGCGTCCGCCTCGAGGCGGTCGAAGAAGGGGTCGTAGCCCAGGCAGTCGCTGGTCAAGGCGCGTTGCAGATCGCCGGCCTGAAACTCGTAGCCGGGCACGTGCGTGCCGAGCCTGTCGATGTCATCCAGGCCGAAGTTGAAGTCCCCGCCCGGGCACTGGATGGCGTTGGGGTCCTCGGCCACCTTCAGGTCCGAGATCGGGTAGGCGTTGCCGTCCTCGTCGAGGCTTGGGTAGGTCAGGTACGCGTCCAGCTCGTAGCGCACCCACTGAAAGGGCACCAGGGCCGCCACCGTGAGCCGATCGGTGATCCCGTAGGCGGCGGTGAAGTTGATGCCAAAGGAGTTCTGGCTCCCCTTGAAGTTGGTGATGCCCAGCGAACCGCCCGCCACCAGCTCGATCGCCCTCTTGCCGTCCTCGTTGCCCCCTAGCACCCGGCTCAGCTCCAGGCCGTCCACGTCCTCGAGCACCGACTCCCGGCCGAACTGCCACCCGTTGCCGAAGCGCTGGAGCACCCCGGCGCCGTAGCCGTAGGAGGGGCTGAGTATGACGCCGCCCACGCCTCGGGGCAGGGTGTCGCCGTCGTAGAGCGACTGGGCCCAGGCGCCGTCGGGGGCGAAGAGCCCCAGCAAGCCGACCAACAGCGGTCGGATCGTACGTCCACGCATGACAGTGGGGCGGGACTGAAACAGGTTCCCGCCGTTCGCGCAACGGCACCCCGACCAGCGTATGATCGTATCGGATGGCCGGTGAGACCAGCTGGGATCCGCGACGCGACGCGTTGGAGCGCTCCTTCACCCAGCGTCGAGTGGTGGGGCCCTACCGGCTCGGCGACCAGATCCGCGTGTCCCGGCTGGGCGCGGTGTGGCTGGCGCTGAGCGCGGACGATGAGCGGGTGCTGGAGCTGGAGCACTACGCGGACCTCGAAGGACAGGTTGCGGCGGACACCGAGGGGCTCCTCATGCAGGGCCTGGGGATGTGCGCCGACCTTCGCCATCGCCACCTCGCCGAGGTGGTGGGGGTCGGGCTCCTCGACGGTGCGCCCTACGCGGTGCGGGTCCACCGCCCCGGGTGCCTGCTGTCCGAGGTGCTCGAGGACGGCCCCCTCTCCGAAGATCTGGCGGCCGGGGTCATCTACGCGATGGCCGAGGCCCTCGAGCACCTGCACGGCGCCGGCCCGTTCCTCGGGGCCTGCGCCCACGGGGCGCCGGACCGGGACGAGGTCCTGCTCGGCTACGACGGCGCGATCCTGCTCCTCGGAGTGGGGCTGGCCACCGCGCGCGGTCAGGACGACGAGGCGCTGGCCCGCGACTTCGAGGGCCTCAAGGCGCTGGCCCTCGCGACCCAGGCGTCGACGGTGGTCGAGGAGGTCCTCGGGGCGGTCGACGTGGCGGACGCGAAAGGCCGCTTGCGCCGCCGCTTTCGCGAGGCGTGCGGTCTTCGGGCCATGGCGGTGGCAGGGATGATGCGCGGGCGCTACGCCGAGCGCATCGCGGCGGAGCGGTCGGCCCTTGGGCTGCCTACGCTCCACTGAGTAGAGCGGCGCTCTACGGCCTTATGTGCCCGTCCGGCTCGTCGCCGCGGCCACCTCGGCCGCCGCCGACCAGCAGCACCACGGTGACACCTGCTGCGATGAACAGCCCGCTGATGATCAGCAGGACGGGGCCCTGGAGCTGCTCACCGATCAACCCCAGCGTGAGCCCCAAGAGCATGAGCACGACACCCACGATGTAGCCCATGAGAGACCTCCGTCCTCACAGGTAGGCAAGCCGCGGACCGGCCGCGATCATCGTGGTTTTCTCGACGGACGGGAGGTTCTGGTAACGGCCCCGCGGTGGCTCGGGGCCGTCCAGTCGGATCGGTGAGTCAGCGGCGGAACCAGGGGATGCGGTTGCTGGCGTTGCCGCCCTGGTTGGACTGGCTCTGCGACTCACGGCACTTGCAGCGATCGGCCGGCCGGACGTCGCCGAGGACCATCTCGACGTGGGCGCCGCAGCCGGAATAGGTGGGCTTCTTGCAGGTGGAGCAGGTGATGCGGGTGCACATTGGCGGAATCTCCTCTTTGGCTTCGGGGAACGCGGTCTCCTCCAAGTAGAGCCAGGCTCATGAGAAAGGATGCACGGCGCTTTTCTTACCCGCGTGTTTGCGTATGCTCTCGGCGATGCCGCGCGCGACCCCTGGCACCGCAAGAGGCCAGAATGCCTGGGGATCCGATGACTGGCCGGAGGTGCCTGGCTACCGGATAGAGCACCTGCTGGGGCACGGTGGCACCAGCGCGGTGTACCGCGCGGTGCAGGAGGCCACCGGCGCCGAGGTCGCGCTCAAGGTGCTTACCCTCAACCAGGCCGATCGCGTCGGGGCCGCCCTCGCGCGGCTCGAGCGCGAGGCGATCATCGGCAAGCGCCTCGTGCACCCCGACATCGTGCCGGTCCTCGACTTCGGCCAGGGCGGCCGGATGGCGTGGATCGCGATGGAGCTGCTCGACGGGTTCGAGCTGACCCACGCCCTCTCCGACCCCAGCTTCCTCCTCAAGGACCGGCTCAACGTCGTGCTCCGGGTCGCCGCGGCCCTGCAGTTCGCCCACGAGCACGGGGTCGTGCACCGGGACATCAAGCCCTCCAACATCTTCATGACCCGGGACGGCGGGGTGCGCCTGCTCGACTTCGGCATCGCCCACGTGAAGGTCGACCTGCGCCTCACCAGCTCCGGGATCATCGTGGGCACCCCGCGCTACATGGCGCCCGAGCAGGTCACGGGGGAGGACATCGACCCCCGCACCGACGTCTTCTCCCTCGGCGTCGTGCTCTACCAGGCGCTGTGCGGGGCGCTCCCCTGGGACGCGGACAGCATCCCCAAGCTGATCATCGAGGTGGCGACGAAGCCGCCCCGGCCCCTGCAGGAAGCCTTGCAGCCCGGCGCCTACGGCCTCGACGAGTCCGCGCGCGCGCGCCTGGCCGAGCTCGTGCACACCGCGCTCGCCACCGACCCCGCCGATCGCTACCCCACCATGCAGGCGTTCATCGATCAGCTCGAGGCCTTCGCGGAGGTGCGGCTCTCGGGCGCCACCCCCGGCGCCCCGCCCGCCCCGTGGAGCCAGCGCCGCGTGGACTGGGCCCTCGCCCGCGCCGCCCGGCTGCAGGCGGAGGCGGCGGTGGCGGGGGAGGGTGGCGCCCAGGAGCGCCCCGCCGCCACCCTCGATCAGACCCTCTCCACCCGGCCAGAGGGGCTGTGGCTGGCCCTTGTAGCGCTGTTCGTCGTCGGCCTCGGCGTAGCCGTCTGGCTGACCCTCGGAGGTTGAATGCGCACCCACCTGTTGCAGCGCGCGGTGCTGAGCCACCTCCTCGTGGCGGTCCCCCCCGCCCTGATCCTGGGCTTGCTCGTGGTGGACATCAACGAGCGGAACCTCCGCGAGGACGCCCAGCAGCTCCACCTCTCGGTGGCGGGGCGCCTGCGGGACGCGGTGGAGGCCGAGGTCCGGCTCCAGCAAGCCATCCTGCGGCATGGGGAGCGCCTGCTCTCCGCCCCGACCGGGACGTTGGAAGAGAAGAAGGCCCTCCTGCGGGCCCTGGTGGCGGCGGGGCAGCTCCCGTGGATCGCGATCTACGCCCCCGACGGTCGCCTGGACTCGGTGGTGCGACCGACCGAGGGCGCGCCGCCCCCGCCCGAGCTGGCGGAGGCGGTGCGGGTGGCGGCCCGAACCAAGGGCTTCGGGGTGGGGGCGCCCACCTTCGAGGGCGGCACCGCCCACGTGGCGATGGCGGTGCCGCTCACGGTGGAGGACGAGGTCCGGGGCTACGTCGTCTCCAGCCTCGAGGTCGCGGCCCTCGAGCCCGAGGTGAAGAGCCTGCGCGCCTCCTTCCTCGGGCAGCAGGGCAAGTTGCAGATCGTGAGCGCGGGCGGGGTGCACCTCCTCGCCGCGGGCGGGCCCGCCGCGGGCAACCCGGTCGGGCGGGACGCCCCCTTCTTCGGGATGTCGGCCGACGAGGTCGGGGCCCTCGCGGCGGCCGAGACCGGCGTCAGCACCGCATGGGTGGACCACGGGGGCGGGTCGTGGCTGGCCAGCCTGGTCTCCGCCCCCAGCCTGGGCTGGGTGGTGGGCTCGGCCCGACCCGAGTCGGTGGCGCTCGCCTCCATCGACGCGGTCCGGCGGCGCACCCTCCTGTTGGCGCTCATCGCCGGCCTCGCGGCGGGCCTGGTGGGGCTGTTGTTCGCCCGCGCGGTGGCGGGGCCGGTGCGGGCCCTGGCCCGGGCGGTGCGGGCCTCGGCCCAGGGCGGCTTCGGGGCGCGGGTCGAGGCCCAGGGCCCGGCGGAGCTGGAGGCGCTGGGCCTCGCCTTCAACGAGGCCCTCGCCAGCCTCGATCAGCACAAGCGGGAGCTCAGGCACCGCACCCAACTGCAGGTCAGGTTGTCACGCTACCTCGCGCCCTCCGCCCTGCACGAGCTCCTCTCGCAGGACAGCCTGCGGAGCGCGGACGCCAAGGAGGAGCTGGTGACGGTGCTCTACGTCGACCTGTCGGCGGGGAGCGACCTGTCGCGGGAGGTCGAGGAGGGGCGCCTGGTCGACCTCCTCGAGGACCTCTACGCCGAGGCCTGCGCGGCGATCGAGCAGCACGGCGGGCGGGTGGATCGCTACTCGGGGGACGCGGTGATCGGCCTCTTCCCGGCCTCCCTGGTGACGGATCCCCCGCGGGCCGGGCGGGCCGCGGCGGAGGATGTCCTGCGCCGGATGGCGGGCCTGAGGACCCGGTGGGCCGGGCAGGCGCTGCGGGTGTCTGTAGGTATGGTGTCCCAAACGGGACACATCGTCACCGCAGGGGACACCACCGAGCTCACCGTGCACGGGGCCCTGGTGGAGCAGGCTGCGGCGTTGCAGCATGGGGCACCCGCAGACAGCGTGGCCATGGACGAGGCGACCCGTCGCGCACTCTCGGGGTGACGTGGGGTAACTCTTCGAGTACACGCTAACACCCGAGGATTCCAAAGAATGCGAAGAATCAGCCTCAGCCTCAGCCTCGCCGCACTCACCCTCCTGGGCGGCGCTCCGGCCGCGTTCGCACAGCAGTCGGTGACCCTCGACGGGCCTGCTGCGCAGCCGACCAAGAAGGAGGCCCCCGACGGGACGGTCCGCTTCCAGACCGGCTCCAGCCTCATCACCCCCGAGAGCGCGGCCGCCCTCGACCGGATCGCGGAGTTCATCCTGGGACAGGCGGCGGGCGACATCCTCGTGGTGGGCCACACCGACCGAAAGGGCAGCGAGCAGGCCAACCTGCGCCTGTCGCAGAGCCGCGCGAAGAAGGTGAAGACCGAGCTGTCGAAGCGCGGGGTGCCGGCGTGGCGCATCAAGGTGATGGGCGTGGGCTACGGCGAGCCCCTGTCGCGGGAAGAGACGAAGGCGGCCGACGACCTCAACCGCCGGGTCGAGGTCTGGGTGGGCACCAAGGAGGCCATCGCCTGGATCAGCTACATCTACCGCCAGGTGCAGGCCCAGAAGCCGGCCGCCGACTGGGAGGGCGCGGAGCTGCAGATGCCGCTGCGCCGCCTGTTCCGGGTGCGGACGCTGGAGCGCTCGGCGGGCGAGGTGAGCTTCGGCGAGGGCCGCACCCTCTTCCTCGGGCCCTCGGCCCTGGTGGTGATCTACGGCAAGGACGAGCGCAAGGACCCGAAGCCCCGCGCGGTCGCGGACATCACGGTGGAGCAGGGCTCCATCCTGGCCAGCCTGGGCCAGGCGCCGGTGCTCGCCGACACCAAGGACGCACGCTTCCGCATGAAGGCGGACTGGATCCGCGTCGACGCCAACGAGGCCAAGCAGCAGAGCACGGTGAGCGTCTACAAGGGCGAGACCACCGTCAACGCAGAGAACAAGACGGTGAAGGTCGAGGAGGGCTACGGCACCCGGGTGAAGCGGGGCCAGGCCCCCGAGGCGCCGACGCCGCTGCCCCCGGCCCCCCAGTGGGACGGCTCGGGCACCATCCTCGCTCAGGAGGGCCGCGGGGTGAACCTGTCGTGGCGGCCCGCGATCGCCCACGAGGGCGCGATGATCGAGCTGTCGGGGCCCGACGACCCGAACCTCAAGCGCCCGCGCGACACCCGCTTCGTCGAGGGGCGCAGCGCGGCGCTGGATGACGTGCCGGCCGGCGTCTACTGGGTGCGCGTCTCCTCGGTCGACGAGCGCGACATCGTCGGCCACCCCGGTGTGGCGCGGCGGCTGGTGATCCTGCCCCAGCCCCAAGCGGCCGAGGGTCAGCTCACGTGGTCCGAGGACCGGTGGCTCCTGGCCAAGCCGGGCAAGGTCCGCCTGCCCCAGGCGAGCGGCGTGAAGACAACCTGGCTTGACGAGGCCGGGCGCCCGCTCCCCGACGTGATCGAGGTCGGCCCCGGCGTGCGGCGCCTCGAGACCCGGCTCACCGACGACGCCGGGCGCGAGCTGGGCGCGGGCGTGGTGCTGGTCGAGGTCCGCCCGATGACCATGCGCCTGATCGAGGTCGAGAGCAGCAAGCCCATGGGCGACCACGACGAGGTGACCTTCGTAGTGGAGGCCCGGGACGCGAAGGGGCAGCCCACCGACAAGCTCCACCTCGTGGCGGGCGAGCCCGACCCGCGCCTGTTGGAGACCACCGCGGATCCCACCTGGATGATGCCCCTGTCGTCCGACCGCTCCGGCGAGGGCGCGGTGTCGTCCATCGGCGAGGGCCGCTACCGCCTGACCCGGGTGCTGCCGAAGAGCCAGGGCTCCTCGGCCCGCTACGTGCTGGTCTACGACCCGGACCTCGACATCGGTCAACACATCCTGCTCCCGGTCACCGGCCCCCTCACCCCGTCTCCCCTCCCCACCGGCGAGGAGCGCCTGCGCCTGGTCCACGGCCTGCACCTGGCCGTCACCGGCGGGGTCGAGCGTGCCCGGAGCGCCTGGCACCCCGGCGCGCGGGCCGAGATCGGCTGGACCATCGTGGCGCAGGATCGCTTGCGCCTCACCCTCGGGGTGGAGGCGGGCTACACCAAGGCCACCGTCCCCGCCGGCAAGGTGGACCTGTTCCCGGTCCTCGCCCGGGTCACCGTCGGCTTCCTGGTGGGCCCCGTGCGCCCGTACGTGGGCTTCGCGGGGGGTGTTCGGGTGGTCAGCGCGAAGCGCGACGATGGCGGTACGCCCGACCTCGAGACGCCGAAGGCGGCGGTGGAGGCGATCATGGGCATCGGCGGGTACTACCGCGGCTTCGAGCTGTTCATCGAGGGTCGGTATGGCCCGACGCGGGTTGGGACCACTGAGGATCTGGGTACGGTGGGTGAGCCGGGGTTGTACGGCGGGTTGCGCTATTACTTCGAGCAGGGGTGAGTAGGGCGGGTCGGAGCTGAGTCGGGTGCGGCGAGGCGGAGGTGAGGTCGTAGCTCGGAGCTCGGCGGGGCGGAGGTGAGGCGGCGCTTCGCTTCCGGGCCCGAGGCCTTCCCTCTCCGGGGGACCGGCGGGGACGGGCGTTTTGGCTTCGTTTGGCGGCGGCTCCGCCTTCTTGGGGGCCCCGGGTTCTTGCGCTTCGATCGACCTTGGTAGTGCCCCAAAGTCCCCCTCCGTGGGAAGGCCTCGTGCCCTCACGCTCCGCTTGCGCATCACTTCGGTCGCTCGGATCCAGAGATGGCGTTCGCGGGGCTTGGCTGCGGTGTCGAAGGTGGGCGGGGGGACTCGAACCCCCAACCTCCAGATTCGTAGTCTGTAGTCCATACCGGCATTCGCTTGCGCGACGAGGGTGGCACAGACGTTTTAGCGCTCTATCCAGTTGAGCTACGCCCACCGTTGTCTGTTGATGCATTTTGTCTTGCAGATCTCTGTTGTTGGCTGCCGTGCTTGTGCGTGAAGCGGCACTTATGTGCCGCTGAAGGTGGGCGAGAGGGCTCGAACCTCTGGCCTCCGGTACCCTGTAGTCCACACCTGCATTCGCATACGCGACCAGGGGCGATGCAGACAAACCGGCGCTCTACCACTGAGCTACGTCCACCGAAGCTGAGGGGTGGGGGGACTCGATGCCCTGCGACCATCGGTCGCTACGCCCGCGTCGTCCCAACCACACGTTGAGGTGCCCCCCTGAGGGGGCACGGAAGGGTGGGTGGGGGGACTCGATGCCCTGCGACCATCGGTCGCTACGCCCGCGGCGTCCCAACCACACGTTGAGGTGCCCCCTGAGGGGGCACGGAAGGGTGGGTGGGGGGACTCGATGCCCTGCGACCATAGGTCGCTACGCCCGTGGCGTCCCAACCACACGTGAGTGCCCCCTGAGGGGGCACGGAAGGGTGGGTGGGGGGACTCGAACCCCCGACCTTCCAATGGGTAAAATTGTAGTCCACACCGGCATTCGCGGACGCGACGAGGATGGAGCAGACGTTTGATGCTCTACCAACTGAGCTACACCCACCATTGCGAAGGAAGCGGGCCGACGAGAGGCGACCGGGACGGCAGTTTTCAGTTGTAGTCCCGGCCAGCATTCGGCCCGCTCCACTTCAGAGCTCGATCTCCCGGATGGTGTTCCCCCAGCGGTCCGCGTCGTTCCGGGCCGACGCGAAGTCTGCCACCACGTCGAACACCGCGTCGGAGAAGCCACCCACGTTCAGGATGTCCTCCGCGCCCGCGGTCTGCGTGGTGCGGTACGGCTGGATGTCGATGTTCACCAGCTTGGCGTCGGGGTTCCGGCGCTTCAGCTGGGTCCATTGCTGCAGCGTCGCGGTGCCACGACCGGAGGTCATGTCCACCCACGACTCGTTGTCGGAGACGAACACCACCAGGTCCACGCGGGCCTTGGTGCGGTTCAGCTCCTGCAACGCCACCGAGCAGTTGGTACCGCCGCCCATCATCGCCAGGCGCTGCGCGTTGGTCATCACCGAGTCACGCCCGTTGATGTCCACGCGCCGCACCTCGGTGTCGAAGGGCAGGACCATCGCGTTGGGGTTCTTGCGGACCACCGCCGCGGCCACGAGGGCGGCCACGTCGACGCAACGCACCTTGCTGGTGGCGCCGGACCGGTAGCCGGTGACCGGGCTCTGCATCGAACCCGACACGTCTACGCAGACCGCCACCTGCCCCGCGAAGCGCGGCACGTTCTGTAGCGCCACCTCCATGGCGTCCTGCAGCGCGTCCCGCACGTCCTTGGGCACACCGTTCCCGGTGGCCAGGTACGCCGACATCAGCTGGTACGGGAAGGCACGCGCCTTCTTCACCTCCTGCGGGTCCGCCAGCCGCGCCGCGATCAGCTTCGCCAGCTTCTTGTCCTCGAACACCCCCTGCCGCACGAAGGTGTTCAGGGCCTGCCGGGTCACCTGCCACGACGCGTGCTCCGCGATGCCCTTCCAGCCGTCGCGATCCAGCTCGAGGCCGGTCAGCATCTGGAACGGCACCGCGGGCGGTGCACCTGTCTTCCGCGCCTTGTAGGCCTCGAAGGCCTGGACGAGGGGCGGCAACAGCGCGGTGTCCCCGCCCTTGCCGAGCAGGTAGCCGTACAGGGCCGACCGCGCCGGGGTCTGCGGCTTCGGGTGCACCATCTTGATCACGTCGGCGAGGGACGGCGCGCTCCCCACCGCCTGGCGGAAGAGCTGCTCGTCGGCCTGACCGTCGATCCACGCGCGCACCAGGCGCTTCGGGGCCGAGCCGAGCGAGCGCCGCCCGACGGCGCCGGACCGGATCATCTGCACGAAGTTCCGGACCATCTTGCCGTTGTCGACCACCCGCGGGAACGCGCGGCCCAGCAGCTCGGTGTCGCGCACCGACAGGAGCGCGCACAGGTAGGCCGGCATGTCCTTCATGTGGCCCCGCTGCCGCGCGTAGATCGCGGTCTTCGCGAGGAACTCGGGCGAGACCTGCAGGCCCAGCCCCTGCAGGGTGGCCAGCTGGGTCTCGGCTGACGCGTAGAAGGTCCCGTTGAAGGTCCCGGTGACCGCGTACTGGGCCAGCGCCTGCTCGGGGGTCAGGTTGTACGCCGCGCCCCCCGCCTCGTTGCGGGCGTCGGTCTTCGGCAGCTTCGAGAACTTGGAGCTGAACAGGTTCCGGTTCGCCATGATGTCCGGATGCCTTCGCAAGCGGGATGCCAACGCGCTCCGGTTGCTGCAGGCAGGGTTGCAGGCCCGCGGGACGTGTCGATGCGAGCCGACGGGATAGAGCCGACGGACATTTGTATTCCCCTGTATAGGTCTCTCGACCGCGCTGGCCCAAAACAAGGGTAAACACTCAAAAAGCGGGATCGCTTGGCCTCCCACCAGCCACGCCACTATGCTCATCAGACATGGTCCAGGCCCACCACAGCTTCACCTTCCCGGAGTATCTGCGGGTCGAGGAGGAGAGCGGGCTGAAGCACGAGTTCCTCGACGGGCGCGTGTGGGCCATGGCTGGCGGGACACCGGAGCACGCGGCGATCGCGGCCAACATCATCGCCTGGCTCTCGAGCCAGCTGCGCGGTCGACCGTGTCGGGTGTTCAGCGCTGACCTCCGGATCCGCGTGCTGGACACCGGCCTCACCACCTACCCGGACGTCGCGGTCGTGTGTGAGCGCCTGGAGGTCGACGCCCAGGATCCCAGCGGGAACACCGTCACCAACCCGGTGGTGTTGGTAGAGGTCCTGAGCCCCTCCACCGAGGACTACGATCGCGGTGAGAAGCTGGCCCACTACAAGCGTATCCCCGCCCTGCAGGAGGTGCTGTTGGTGGCCCACGACGAGCAGCGGCTCGAGGTCTGGCGGCGGACCGACACCGGTTGGTCGCTCGAGCTGGCACAAGGCACAGCGGCCGCCAGGCTCCGGTCGCTGCAACTCGACCTGCCGGTGGACGAGGTCTACCGGAACCCGCTCTGACCCGTCAGGCGCCCCACAGGAACCCGTCGAGGCCCCCGGTGCCGGTGCTCTCGTCGCCGAAGCTCGGCACCCCGACCCCCATCGCGTGGCAGATCGAGGTGAGGAGCTTGCCGTGCGACTCGCCGTCGTAACGCAGGTAGCGCCCGGGGTTCAGGCGCCCGCCGCCGCCGCCCGCCACCACGATCGGGACGTCGGTGCAGAGGTGGGTGAAGCCGTCGCCGATCTCGCTCATCCAGAGCACCACGCTGTTGTCGAGCAGGGTGCCCGGCCCGCTCGGGTCCGGGAGCTGAGCCAGCCGCTCCACCAGGTAGCGGAACTGCTCGGCGTACCAGCGCCCCGCCTCGATGTTCTGCGTCACGCCCCACGGGATGTTGGTGTCCATGTGCGAGAGGGAGTGGTGGGTCTCGGCGTGCCCGAGCCAGGTGAAGAGGGTCTCGGACTGGGCGTAGCTCCACTGAATGGACGCCACCCGGGTCAGGTCGCAGGCCAGCGCGGCGACCATGAGGTCCATCTGGGCCCGGCCCACCGCGGGGAAGTTGTCGTTGAGGAGGGGGTCGGTGGGGAGCTGGGTCGGCGCGGCGTTGCAGCGCTCGGCCTCGCTCTGGGGGGTGAAGCTGCGCTCCATGGTCCGCAGCGACTCGAGGTGGGCGCTCAGCTTGGCGTTCTCTTCAGTAGAGAGGCGCTTCGAGAGGTCCTGCACCTCGGCTCGCACCAGGTCGAGCACGCTCCGGCGGCGCTCCAACAGGCGCACCGCGTCGGGGGTGATGTCCGCGAACATGCGCCGGTAGACGTCCCGGGGGTCGTCGTTGGGCGGCACCCACTGCCGGGCGCCGCGCATGCTCATGCGGGTCTGGATCATCGCGCCGAGCAAGCTGGATTGCACACCGAGCTCGAGCGAGGCGTAGCGGGTGGCCTCGCCCACCCGGGTCGCGACGTATTGGTCCAGCGAGTAGCCCGCGGTCTGGGTCTGGGCGGGCAGGTCCACCGGGCTGTTGGTGAGCATGTGGGCCATGCCCCGGTCGTGGGCGATGGCGTTGGTGTACTCGAGGCCGCCGAGCAGGGTGAGGTGCTGCTGCACCGGGGCCAGGGGCTCGAGGGTGCTCCCGGCCGCAAACTGGAGGTTGGCGCCGCTCGGGTACACCGCGCCGTTGCGGAAGCCGTCGGGGCTGAAGAAGACGATCAGCCGTCGCGCGGTGGCGGACTGGGCCCAGGCGCGGCGGGTGTTGAAGAGGCGGCTGCCGACCAGGGCCGCGCCGAGGCTGCCCACGAAGCTCCGGCGCGTCAGCCCCACAGAGGCAGCAGAGCCCCGGCTGGGGCGTCGCGTCAAGGTCGCCAGCGGAGGATGGTGCGCTTGTCGCCCACCGCCCACACGTCCTCGTTCCCGCTCCCGAACACGCTGAACAGGCGGCGCGCGGTGCCGGTGGCCTGGGTCGACCACCCTTGGCCATTCCACTTCAGCACTTCCCCCGCCTCGCCCACCACCCAGATCTCGTCCGGTCCGGCCACGTAGAGCGCGTAGAGGGTGGCGGTGGAGGGCACCTCCCACGGGCTCCAGGCCACGCCGTCGTAGTGCAGGATGGTGCCGCCCGAGCCCACCGCCCAGATGTCGTCGGCCGCGGTGCCGCGGATGGCGAGGAGGAACGCCCCGGTGGGGCTCATCGCCTGGGACCACGCCGCGCCGTCGTAGTGGAGGATGGTGCCGAAGTCACCCACCGCCCACATGTCGTCCGCCGCCGCGCCCCAGATGCCGTAGAGGCTGTTGGTGGTGACGGTCGCGGTGGCGGTCCAGCGCGTGCCGTCGAAGCGCACGATGTTGCCACCCACCCCCGCCGCCCAGGCCTCGGTGTCGCTCCTCGCCCACACCGTGAGCAAGTCTTCTTGCACTGGTCGGGGCTGGTCGATGAACGTGCTCCCGTCGTACCTGAGGATCTCGCCGCCGCCACCGACCACCCACATCATGTCCGCGCTCGTGCCCCAGACCGCGAAGTGGGTGCCGAGCGGCGTCCCCGCCACCCGGCTCCAGACCGCGCCGTCCCAGTGCATCACGGTCGAGCGGAAGCCCACCGCCCAGACGTCGTCCGCCGCCGCGGCCCACACCCCCTGCAGCTCGAGCGGCAGGTTGAAGGCGGCGGGCTGCCACCCGGTGGTGTCGCGGTTCAGCACGATCCCCGCCTCGCCCACCGCGGTGAGGCGACCGGTGGCGAGCGCGGTGATGCCGTAAAGGTGGCTTGCGGTCCCGCCGCTGTCGTTGGCCCAGCGGTTGCCGTCCCACCGCACCACCGTGCCGCTGTCGCCGACCACCCAGACCGCGGTGTCGCCGGTGCCCGTCACCGCGTTCACCGTGGCGCTCGAGGGGAGGGTGTGGCTGCGCCACTGCCCGTTCGTCTGCTGCCGCACCGTGGCGCGCTTGCCCACGAGCCAGAGGTCACCGCCCGGGCTGGTCCAGCCGCCCCTTACGTCCTCGGTGGTGCCCGGATCGACCACGCTCCACATCGCGCCGTTCCAGGCCACGAGCGCCCCGCGATCGCCGGCCGCCCACACCTCGCCCTCGCTCGAGCCCCACACCGTGTGCAGGTTGCTGGACGCGGGGGTGAGCGAGGGGGTCCAGCTCATGCCGTCGTAGTGGTAGGCCTGCCCGAGGTCTCCCACCGCCCAGACGTCGTCCGCCGCGGCGCCCCACACCGCGTAGAGGGCGGAGGCGCCGAGGGCCGGCTCGGTGCGCCAGGTGGCGCCGTTGAAGTGGAGCAGGCTCCCGTCTTCGACCGTGACCCAGACGTCGTTGTCCGCGGAGCCCCAGACACCCGTCAAGTCGGCTTGCGTCCCGCTGTCGTAGCCCTGCCAGACCGCGCCGCTGAAGCGCAGGATCGTGCCGTGCTCGCCCACCATCCAGAGGTCGTCACTCGCCACCGCGTGGACCGCGAGGACGTCGTTGCCCTGGGGCAGAGGGCTGTACCAGCACCACTGGTCCACGCTGCAGATCGGCGGGAACGCGGTCTCGACGAAGGTGGCGGGGGAGCCGTTGAGGCCCTCGGAGGTGGCGGTGAAGAGGTGCTCGCCCGCGTCCGGGCCGAGGATCACCGAGCTGGTCGCCTCGCCATCCTCGTCGGTGCTCACCTCGGGGGTCACCACCGAACCCTCGCCCGCCGCGGGGGTGAAGGTGATGGTGTGCCCGGTGATCGGGTTCCCGTAGCTGTCGGTGACCTTCACCACCAGCGGCTCCGAGAGGAGCGCCCCGCGCGTCCCGCCCTGGCGATCGCCGGACACCTTGCTCAGCACCGCCGCGGGGCCGGGCAGGGCGGTGGCCACGAACCGGGCGGGGGAGCCGTCCAGCTCGGGCTGGGACCGCGCGGTGAAGAGGTTGTTGTCGGGGCCGGCCTCGGAGCCGAGCACCGCCTCGGCGTCGGCCTTGCCGCTCGCGTCGGTGGTGTTCGAGAAGTCCCGGACCTCGCCCATGCCCGCGCTCGAGAACCAGGAGATGCGGTGGCCCTCCACCGGGTTCCCGTGCGCGTCGGTGACCTGGACCACCAGCCGTTCGGCGAGCGGCGCGCCGGCGGGGCCGGACTGCCCGTCGCCCCCGGTGATGGCCAGCGTGGTGGCCGCCCCGGCCTCCGCGGTGGCGGTGATGACGATCGAGGCGCTCCCCACCGTGGCCTCGAAGGTCTGCTCGCCCGCCCCGGTGCCCAGCTTCAGGGTGGCAGAGGCAAGCCCGCTTGCGTCGAGGGTGTCGGCGGCGGGGGTCGCGAGCCCCGCCCCGGTCACCGCGCGCCAGCTCACCGCGAGCGCAGGCAGGGTTGCGCCGGAGCCGTGGGCCACCTTGATGACCACCGACTCCGCGAGCTCGGCGTCCACCGTGCCGGTCTGGGCGTCGCCCGAGACCACGGTGATGGTGCACGCCCCGGACGTGTCGCAGGAGGGCGGCGGGGGTGGGTTGGTCTCCCCGCCGCACGCCGCGTGGAGGAGGGCGGCGCCGAGGGCGAAGGCGAGGTGGGAGCTACGCGGCATGCCGAAGAGGGTAGTCCAGCACCCCGCCTCGTCGCGACCCCCATGCTGGGGTTGCTCTCGCGCCGGGCCGCGGGCGACCCTGCGAATGTGCGCGCCCTCCTCCTCGCGTTCGCCCTGATCCCGGCGGCGGCCTGCGCTACCGCAGGGCCGCCCGCCGGACCGCCCGGCCCCGGCGCCCACCGCCTGGCCGCCGTGCAGTACCGGATCCACGCCGGGCGCACCCCGGAGCAGGTGATCGCACAGGTCGAGGCCCACGTGGCCACCGCCTCCACCGCGGGGGCAGAGCTGGTGATCCTGCCCGAGCTCTTCCTCTTCGACGTCTGGCCGGACGAGGTGGAGGACGAGGCGGCCTTCGTGCGCGAGGTGGCGGCGGACGTCACCCCGCGGATCCTGGACGCGGCGGCCCGGGCGGCCAAGGCAAGCGGGGTTGCGGTGCTGGTCGGCTCGGTGCCCGAGCTCCGTGAGGGCGCGCTCTACAACACCGCCCACCTCTACTTCCCGGACGGCCGGGAGGTGCGCCAGGACAAGGTGTACCTCACCGCCTGGGGCAAGAAGGTCGGCATGACCCCCGGCCGGGACCTGGCGGTCTTCGACAGCCCGTGGGGTCGGAGCGTGATCCTGATCTGCTACGACGTCGAGATCCCCGAGCTGTCCGAGCGCCTCGTGGCCGGCTCACCGGAGGTGATCCTGGTGCCGTCGATGACCGAGTCGGAGCACGGCCTGTTCAGGGTGCGCTGGGCGGCCCAGGCGCGGGCGGTGGAGCACCACGCCTACGTGGTGGTCGCGGGTACGGTGGGCCACCCCGGTCCGGAGTGGGTGCACCACGGTCAGGCCGCGTTCATCACCCCGCGGGACGCCGGCTATCCGGGGATCCTCACCGAGGGCCCGCGCGACGCCGAGGCGGTGGTGTTGGGGGACCTCGACCTCGAGCTCCTCCGCACCCGGCGGGCCGAGGCCACGTTCTACCCGGCCAAGGACGAAGCGCAACGCGAGTTGCGTTAGGCCACCGACTGCCAGATCCAGACGCAGCCCACCAGGAGCGTGAACGCGCCCGCCGCCCGCAGGCTGGTCTGCAGGTGGCGCGGGTGCCGCGACACCACGCGGCCGGCGAGCAGGCCGAAGCCGGCCATGGCCGCCATCGAGCCGACCAGGAACGCGAGGAGGTAGGTCAAGGCCTGCGCGCCCTCCAGCATCATCGAGGGGAAGATGCCGAGGAGGTGGCTGGTGCCCGCGAGCCCGTGCAGGCCACCGAAGAAGAGGGCGGAGTGCTGGTGGCGCCGGTGCGCGCCGCGCTCGGGGTGCTCGGGGCGGTCTGCGGTGCGGTCGCCGATGTGCAGGTGCGGGTGGGCGTGTGCGTGGTGGTCGTGGTCGTGCGCGTGGGTGTGGACCACCACCGCCTTGGTGGTGCGCAGGGTCCACAACCCGAGCCCGACGAGGAAGATGCCCACCGCGGCCTCCGCGTAGCCGGACGCCACCTTGACGTCGAAGGTCCCCTTCAGGAGCTGGAAGAGCCCGGCCAGCACGAGCACCCCGGTGCCGTGGCCCACGCCCCACGAGACGCCGATGCGCACCGCGGCCCTGGGGCTCTTCGCGGCGAGGGGCAGCACCGCGGCCAGGTGGTCCGGGCCCATGAGGCAGTGCGCGCCGCCCGCGACGAGGCCGGTGACCACCAGGAGGAGGAGCTCGGGGAACATCTCGGGGCGCCTGGCGCACATCTGACGCCCGAGGGGCGTGTCAAGTCCACTGGCGTTCGAGCGATGGTCACAGGGCGGCACAGCCGACGCACCGCGGGTGAGTCCCGGGGCCTGTGCCGCACGGCGTCATCCGTGGCAAGCTGATCGGGCTTGGACGCCGTCATCAAGAACCGCTGGCAGCCCGACCCGATGCACGCCTTGGAGCGCGCCGAGATCCTCCACCCCGGGAAGAGCCCCGAGGGCTTCGGGGTGGAGCGGCTCCGGGCGGTGTCCCAACCTGTGCTGTGGCGTCCTGATCCAGAGCAGGGGCACATCGTGTCGGTGCTCCGGGGCGGGGCCATGCTCGAGCTGGGGGCGCGCGCGCTGACCTTCGACGTGGGCGCCCACGCCTACCTCCCGCCCGGCGCGGGGGCCGAGCTCCACCTCGAGCCCGGCACCGACCTCGTGCACGTCGGCGCGCCCGCCGCGCAGGCGGCGGGGCAAGCCGTCCTGCTCCGCCACGAGACGTTCGTCGCCGCCACCGCCCACCAGGGCCACGCGCTCCGCTGGATTCTGACGCCCCAGTACCTGAGCCGCCGGGTGTTCCTCCGGCACGATCAGACCCTGCGCTCGAAGGGCGGGCACCCCGTCTCCTGGTTCCGCACCACGATGTTCGACGTGGCAGGCCTGCCTGCCAACGCGGACGGCGAGCCGGTGTTCAAGATGTCCTACGACTCCCGCACCGAGTTCAACGTGCTCTACGACGTGCAGGGCGAGGCGCGGGTGCGGATGGCGCTGCACCCCTACCGGGCGGACGGCCAGGCGTGGGGCCCCTGGCGCCCGCTCGACTCCGACACCACCTACCACCTCGCCGAGGCGGCGGGGGGCCCCGACGAGGAGCGCTACACCGACTCCGATGGCCGGCAACGCACCTTGCGGAACCGCCACGAGGTCTACGTGGCCGCGGGGGGCCACGCCACGCTGTGCTGCCTCTTCGACCCCGCCCCGGTGGGCATCGAGCGGCACCTCCCCGGCGCCTACAGCGACTACGAGCCGTTCGAGGTGGTCTCACGGCGGCCCGAGTACGCCCCCCACGCCGCGGCCCTCGCCCGCTTCGACGCGATGGTGGACGAGCTCTCGATGGCCCGAGCCGAGGGGAAGCTGGACGCGCACCGTGGCGGCGAGGCGTGGGCCCTGTTCCTGGAGGGCAAGCGGGCGCAGCGGGCGCTGGAGCAGGCGCTGATGGAGGCGGTGGCGGGTGAGGGGCAGGGGCGCGAGGCGGTGCTTCGGCCGTGGCTCCAAGCGTAGCCGGCGTTGCCCAATCCAGCGGCCCCGACCGAGCGTTAGTCGTCTCCCTCCTGGTCGGCGCTCCGTGCCTCGATCGCTGCCTTGATGTTCGCGATCCCGAGCAGGTCCTTGGGGCGCCCCGCCTGGGTCTTCATGTCGAGCACGGCCTCGAGCGTCGCGAATCGAACTCGTGCTCCAGCGACGTCCATCTCTACGCAGTTCTCGATGAGCCTGTCGTAGTCCCAGTCATTGGATTGGCGCAGGACGTCCAGGTCACCCGCAGAGGTCGTGAACAGGTGATGGCCTCCACCTTGGCGCGAGGCCAGTCTACCTGTGTCCGGCTCGATCCTTCGCCCCAGTGGGTCTTTGTAGACGGCTGACAGCGCCCGGAGGGCGGTCACGAGTCGCTCAACGTTCTCGGGAGCCTGCGCGAAGACGACGTCGACGTCGGTGGTCAGCGCCGGCGAGCCCTGCATCCACGCGGCGAACCCGCCGATCACCACGAAGTCGACGTGGTGCTCGCTCAACACACGGAGCAGCTCGATGGGATCGAACGGGGTCACCGTCGCGTCGTGGCAGCCTTCAGCTGCATCAGGGCGTTCACCGCCTGCGCGAGCTTCTGCGCGCGCTCGGTCGGCGTGAGCGCCAGGAGCTCGTAGACCTGCAGCAGGTTTACGCCCTCGCTGCTCAGCGGCACCCACGGTGGGACCTGACCCAGCCCCTCGCGCGGATCGAACGCCGGGTGCTCGTCGCGCTGCCCCATACGGGGATCCTCGGTCGAGCGACGGGGCTGGTCAAGTCGCAGGTTGCCGCCTGAGGCGGGCATCGGAGATCGAAGGGGGAGCTGGCCCGGAGAGGATGAAGCTCGAGGGCGTGATGATCCTAGCAGGCCATCGGAGAAGTCCCCCACGCGCTGCGCGGGCTCGTTTTCCGTGGAACGTCCCGAACGGCTTCGCCTCTCATCGGTCGCGTATGGCCAGATATGCTCCCTCTTCGTCGGAACGTTCCACGAAAAGTCGCTCCGCGGATCGCATGGGCTACTTCTCCGATGGCCTGCTAGAACTGGATCGTACGCTCCGCCACCGGCAGGTCGGCCAGGTGCCCGCGGACCGAGTAGAACTCCCGCCACAACCGCAGGTAGCCTTGCAACAGCTCGTCCGGCGTCATCTGTGCCGGCCGGAACACCACGTTCGCGTCGTTGTAGCGGGACCAGTCCCGGGAGATGATCCGGTCCTCGGCTACAAGCTGGTGCCACGAGGGGGTGCCCGGGTAGGGGGTGAAGATCGCGAACTCCGCCTTCTTGATCCGGGTCCGCTCCGCGAAGTCCAGGATCCGATCCACCGCGCCGAGGTCGTCGAAGTCCTGCCCGAGGAGGAACGAGGTGTAGGGCTCGATGCCCACGTCGTGGCACTTCGCGATCGCGTCCTCGGCCCGCTGCAGGGACTTCTGATCCTGCCCGGTGAAGGCGCCCCGGGTCACCGGGTCGAAGCCACCCACGAGGTAGAACATCTTGATGCCCGCCTCGCGCGCGAGCGTGAAGTAGTGGGCGGGGGTGCTGAGGATCATCGGCATCGAGATGCCGACGTAGCTGATCTCGGCCGGGTTCCCGTGGTCTCGCAGGTGCTCGAGCAGGCGCGCGGTGGCCCGCCGCCCCTTCTCGCCCGGGAACCAGCCGGTGTCCTCGGTGAGGCAGGCCCGCTTGCCGGCCGCCCCCAGCTGGTCGAGCTGCCCGAGGAGGTGCTCGAAGGGGAAGCCCCGCTGGTTGCGGGTCATGCTGGTGGGGAGGACGCAGGCCGAGCAGTTGAGCGGGCAGCCCCGCGCGCTCTGCACCGGGTAGTCGTCGAAGTGGGCGGTCTCGGTCTCGGCCTGGAAGTACAGGTCGACCCTCGGCAAGGGGACCTGCGTCAGGTCCACCGGGCCGCCCGGGCTGTAGCGGGGGGCGAGGCGCCCGGCCTCGAAGTCGGCGAGGAGCCGGGGCCAGGAGGCCTCACCCTCGCCCACCACCACCGCGTCCACGTGGGGCTGGACCTCGTCCGGCATCATGGTGGGGAAGATGCCGCCCGCCACCACCGTCTTCCCGAGCGCCTTGAAGTGGTCGGCCAGCTCCAGCCCCCGCCGGGCGGCGGGGGTGAAGAAGGACAGCGCCACCAGGTCGGCGTCGGTGTCGCGGTCCGCGGGCCGGATGCGATCGTCCCAGAACTCGAGCTGGTAGTGGTCGGGGGTCACCGCCGCCACCGACGCGATGCCGAGCGAGGGCGAGCCTAGGTACTCGTTCATCGGCACCGCGTCGAGCAGCTCCGGGTGGTGCTGGGCGTGGCGCGAGAAGCGCGGGTACACGAACAGGATCTTCTTCATCGCGCGGTCTCCTCGAGGACCTGGCTCCGCATCCGCTCCACCGACGTGAACGGCATGCAAGGTGCCCGGCAGGCGGCGGCCCGGCGCAGGGCGAGCTGCGCGAGGTGGGCCAGCCGGGGCTCCTCGGGGGTGGCGGCCTCCCTCGCGCGGAGGGCGGCGGCGTCGAGCACCTCCCGCAAGACACAGAGGCGGCCCAGGCGGTGCAGGTCGCGTTGCATCCCGAACACCCGGACCCCGGCCGACTGCTTGAGCGCATCGACCTCGTCTCGCAGCCAATGATGGACGGTGTCGGCGGCGGCGTGGCCGAGCGCGGGCCGCGGAGCGTCGCTCCGGCTCACCTCGAGGGTGCCGAGGCGGGTCAGGAGCACGTCGTTGGCCCCCTCGAAGATCCGGGTCACCCGGGCGTCCCGCAACAGGAGCGGCACGCCGCCCTCCTCGATGAAGCCGCCGCCCCCGTGGAGCTGGAGCGCGGTGTCCACGATCTCCCAGTCGCCCTCGCTCGCGAACACCTTCGCCGCGAGCGAGCGGGCCATGAGGGCGGTGACGTCGCGCTCGTCCACCGCGTCGGCGGCGCGGCGCACGAGGGACTCCATCCCGTAGTGGAGCGCCATCATGCCGCCGAGCTGCTCGGCCACCACGTCGAAGGCGATGAGGGGGCGTCCGAACTGGCGCCGGGTGGTGACCTGGAGCCGCGTCAGCTCCAGCGCCGCCTCCGCCGCACCCACGCAGCCGGCGGCCATCGCGATGCGACCGAAGGCGAGCACGTGCTCGACGAGGTCCTTGCCGCGGCCGGGCTCACCGATCACGCGGCTCGCCGGCACCGCGACCCCGTCGAGGAAGAGCGACGCGGTGGAGGAGCCCCGCAGGCCCAGCTTGTCCTCCTCCTTGCCCACGGTGAGGCCGGCGTCGCCGCGCTCGAGGAGCACCAGGCTCTGGCCGCGCCGCGCCCCGCCGAGGCCGGGGCTGCTCACGAGCAGGGTGAAGACGTCGGCGAGGTGCGCGTTGGTGACGTAGACCTTGCCCCCGTCGATGCGCAGGCCGTCCTGCGTGGCCACCGCGGTTGTGCGGAGGTTGCCGAGGTCGCTGCCGGCCTCGGCCTCGGTGGCCGAGAACGCCGCGACGCGGGCGCCGGTGGCGAGGTCGGGGAGGTAGCGGTCTTTGAGGTCGGCGGAGCCGAAGGCCACCAGGCCGCGGGTGCCGAGGCCGGCGTGCAGCCCCACCAAGGTGGCCACCGAGCGGTCGTGCCGGGCCAGGGCGCCGAGGACCGACCCCACCGCGTGCAGGCTCAGGCCGGCGCCGCCGTGGGACTCGGGCAGGGACATACCGAAGAGCCCGAGCTCGGCCAGGGCCTCGACGAGGGGCCGGGGGATGCGCTTGTCGTGATCCACCGTGAGCGCGCGGATCTGCTCCGCCGCCAGGCGGTGGATGGAGTCGATGAGGACGGCGGTGACCTCGGACTCCTCCCGGGTCGCGCCGACGGCGGCGAGGCTCACGACGGCGCCCCGAGCCGGGTGCGCGTCACCTCGATGATCTGGGCCACGGTGGTGATCGCCACCGCCTCCTCCATCTCGATGTCCACATCGTAGCGCTCGGCCAGCACCGACAGGAGCTCCATGGAGGAGACGGAGTCGAGGCCGAGGTCCTCTCGGAGGCGGTCCTCCGCGTGGATGTCGGCGGGGCGGACGGCGGCGACCTCGGCGATGGCTTCTCGGATCTCTTGCTCCAGGTTCATGCGGGTAGCTCCTCTTGGGGGCTGGGCTCGGGGATGAGGCGCATTCGACGAGCCCACGCGTCGAAGGCGTCAAGGGTGTCCTCGAGGGACCGGTAGCGGAGCCCCAGGGCCCGCTCGGAGAGGCCGGCGTCCAGCGGGACGCCGTACAGGATCAGGTCGACGATCTCGCGCGACAGCGAGGCCCGGGGGCCGCCCTCGGCCGCGCGCCGCTCCTCGGCGTCGGCCAGGGCCACCGCCTCCGCCGTGGTCAGGGGGGGCGAGGGGGGCGCGACGTGGTAGCGGCGGGCGAGCAGCTGCAGGAGATCCTGCAGGCGGTGGGTGCTGCCCGATAGGATCACCCGCCGCGGGGATTCCTCGAGCGCGGCCAGCTGCAACATGCCCTGCGCCACGTCCCGAGCGTCGACCAGGTTGACGACGCCGTCGGGGTGGGGCGGATCCAGGCCCCGCGCGGTCCCGACGAGGAGGGCGGAGGTGCCTACCCGCAGGTCCCAAGGGCCGATGCACCCGGCGGGGCAGGCCACCCGGACCTCGAGCCGGTCCTCGGCCAGGGCCTGCGCCTCCATGTGCCACTTGAGGCGGTGGTAGGTGCCATGCTCGGGTGCCGAGGCGAAGACGTGGCCCTCGTTCGACGACCCCGCCTGCCCCCGCGCCACGGTGGCGGTGGTGGAGGCGTAGACGAGGCGCCGCACCCCGGCCGCCGCCGCCGCGTCCAGCACGTTCCTGGTCTGGCGCAGGCCGGCTTGCAGAGCCTCCTCGGGCCGATGTGCGAAGCGGGGGTAGTGCCCGGCCGCGTGGAACACCACGTCCACGTCGCGCATGGCCGCTTGCAGGCCCTCGGGGTCCTCCAGGTCGGCGGGCACGAGCGGGACCTTGCGGCTCCTCAGGGGCAGGACGTTGCTGCGCGCCCGGCGCCCGCACCGCGGGGTGTGGCCCGCGGCGAGCAGGGCGTCCACCAGGTTGAGCCCGATGAAGCCGCCCGCGCCGAGGACCAGGGCCTTCACATCGCCTCCACCAGGGCGCGGCACGCGGCGCGCCGCACCTTGCCGCTCGTGGTGCGGGGGAGGGCGCCGGGGGCTACGATGGCCACGCGATCGGGGCGCAGGCCCAGCGCCTCCACCAGGCGGCCGCGCACCCGCTGCTCCGCCCCCGCCCAGGAGCGGCTCTTCAGCTCCATCGCCACCACCAGGAGGTCCGCGCCGTCGCTCGCGTCGGGCATCGCGAAGGCGGCGACCCCGCCCGGGGGCACGTCTTCCTCCGCCGCGAGCACCGCCTCGATCTCGTACGGGTAGACCTTCTGGCCGCCCTTGAAGATCAGGTCCTTCTCCCGTCCCGTCACGTAGAGGCGCCCGCCCTGGATCACCCCGAGGTCGCCGGTGTGGAGCCAGCCGTCGCGGAGCGCGCGCGCGGTCTGCTCGGGGGCCTCGAAGTAGCCGGTGGCGAGGGATGGGCTCTTGACGGTGATCTCGCCCTCGACCCCCTCCGGCACCACCGCGCCGTCGGGGCCGCGCAGCTCGACCTCCATCCCCGCGAGCGGGCGGCCCACCGTGGGCACCGCGCGCTGGTGCCAGGTGAGGTCCTCCTCCCGCTCGAGGCCGAAGGCCACCGCGAGGGTGTTCTCGGCCAGGCCGTACACCGGGCGCACCACGTCCGCCGCGAGGCCGGCCGGGGCGAAGGCCTCGGTGAAGCGCTCCACCGTGCTCCGGTGCACCGGCTCGGAGCCGTTCAGGGCGTGGCGGAGCCCGGCGAGCGAGAGCAACTCGGGTTGACGGGTCTTCTTGGCCGCGAGATCGAACGCGAAGTTGGGGCCGACCGCCAGGGTGGCGCCGGTCTCCGAGAGCAGGCGCGGCCACCGATCCGGCCGAAGCAGGAAGTCCCCCGGCCGCATCAGGTGCAGCCGGAAGCCGTACAGGAGCGAGGTCAGAAGCGCCCCCACCAGGCCCATGTCGTGAAAGAGCGGGAGCCACGACAGCCCCGTGTCGCCCTCGCCCAGCCCGAGCGCGTGCCCGATCGCCCACGCGTTGTAGACCGCGGCGCCCTGCGAGATCACCGCCCCCTTGCCGGGGCCGGTGGTGCCGGAGGTGAACTGGATGAATGCAGGTTGGGTTGCGTCGACCGACGGGAGGGGGGCGGGGTGGTCGGCGGGGGCGGTGAGGGCCGGGCAGGGCCAGCCCCCACCCGCGTAGTCCCCGGTGGTGAGCACCGCCTTCGGGCGCGCCGCCGCGAGCACCGGCGCGAGGGCCGCCACCCGCCGGGGGGCGGGCTCGGGGAAGAAGGGCCAGGCCACCGGCACCGGCACCACACCGGCGAGGTGGGCGCCGAAGAAGGCCCCCACGAAGTCGGGGCCGTTGGGGAGCAGGAGGATCACCCGGTCTCCCCGGTCGACCCCGGCCGCGAGGAGGGCGGCGGCCCACCGCCCGGCCAGCCGGAATGCGTCTTGGGCGGTGAGCTCGGAGGGGGCGGCGCCGACGTGGAAGGTCAGCCAGGGCGCGTCCAAGGAGGCGAGGCGATCCAGGGCGCCGGGGAGGGTGGAGACGGGCGGGGTCAGGGCGGGGGGCCCGGCGAGGGCGGCCAGGGGGCCCGGTTCAGGGGGCGGCCGGTCCCGCCGGCTGGAAGCCCGAGGTTCTCGGCTCTTCATCGGCGCGGCGCGGAACCTAGCAAGCCCGGCCTCCCTCGGCCAGGCGGTTGTCAATCTATCTTGCAAATGTTCCGAGCCGTCGGTTTGAAAGTAGGCGCCACCCTCTTGAGGTGGGGGCCCGCTTCCCGTACTTGAATGGGCGCATGACCGACGGGCTCTATCTCGGCAAGGACCCCCAGGGCGGCCAGACCGTGGCCATCCCCCCCGACCGGCTCCGTACCCACGGGGTGGTGGTGGGCATGACGGGCAGCGGCAAGACCGGCCTCTGCCTGGTGATGCTGGAGGAGCTGGTGCGGGCGGGGGTACCCGTCATCGCGATCGATCCAAAAGGAGACCTCGGGAACCTCGGGCTCCTGTTCCCGGCCATGCAGCCGGACGACTACGCCCCCTGGTGCGGCGACGACGACCCGGCGGCGGTGGCCAGGAGCTGGCAGCAAGGCGTCTTGCGCTCGGGCCTCACCGCGGCCCAGGTGGGGGAGCTCCGAAGCAAGATGGCCCTCACCGTCTACACCCCCGGCTCGACCGCGGGGGTGCCGGTGGACCTGTTGGGCATCCTGAAGGGGCCCGACGCCGCCACCCGAGACGATCCCGAGGCGCGCGGGGAGCTGGTCGCGGGCACCGTCTCCGGCCTCCTCGGCCTCGCGGGGCGTAAGAGCGACCCGGTGAAGGACCCGGCCCACGTGGTGCTGAGCCACATCCTGGATCAGGCCTGGGCGTCGGGGGAGGCGGTGGACCTGGCTACGCTGGTCCTGAAGCTGGTGGACCCGCCCTTCGAGAAGGTGGGCGTGTTCCCGGTGGACCGGTTCTTCCCGCCCGACGACCGGATGGACCTCGCCATGGCCTTCAACGCCATCCTGGCCGCGCCCAGCTTCTCGGTGTGGTCGCAGGGCGCGGCGCTCGAGCCGGAGCGCATGTTCGCCCAGGGCGACAAGACACCGGTGAGCGTGTTCTCGATCGCCCACCTCGACGAGGGGCAGCGCCACTTCTTCGTGGGCCTCTTGCTCTCGAAGCTCCTCGCGTGGAGCCGCCGCCAGCCCGGTACCGACGACCTGAGGGCGGTGGTGTTCTTCGACGAGGTGGCGGGCTACCTGCCGCCGCACCCCGCGAACCCGCCGACCAAGGCGCCGCTCCTCACCATGATGAAGCAGGCTCGAGCGGTCGGGCTCGGGGTGCTCCTCGCGACCCAGAACCCGGTCGACCTCGACTACAAGGCCCTCTCCAACGCGGGCCTGTGGTGCATCGGGCGGCTCACCACCGAGCAGGATCGGGCCCGGCTCCTGAAGGGGCTCGAGGCGGAGGGCCTGGCCCCCACCGTGGCCGGCCTCGAGAAGCGTCAATTCCTCTTGCACCAGGTGGGCCGCGGGGCGCCGGAGGTCTTCGGCACCCGCCACGCGATGTGCTATCTGCGCGGCCCCCTGACCCGGCCCGAGCTGGGGCGCCTGAACGCCCTTTGGGGGGCCGAGGCCCCGCCGCCTTCCACTGAGGAGACCCGCGCGCCGGGGAGCGCGGCAAGCCAGCCTGCGGTGGCCGCTGGCTCCAGCGTGCCCCCCACCGTGCCGGGGGTGGAGAGCTACTTCCTCGATCCGCGGGTGGCGTTCTCGGCCCGCATGGAGGGCGCGTTCGACGCTCACGCCGAGGCGCGGCGCGAGGACGGCAAGACCCTCTTCGCCCCCGCCCTCTACGCCGACCTGAACCTGCGCTTCGACGAGGACCGGGTGGGCTTCATCGTGGACCGGCGCCTGGCCCGGGTGTTCTTCCCGCTCGAGGACCGGCTCCCCGACGAGCCGATGCCGGTGCGGGTCGAGGCGCAGGATCTCTTGCCCGAGGCCCCGAAGGACGCCCTCTTCGCGCCCCTCCCCACCTGGATGGACGAGGCCAAGGAGCTCTCGGCGCTTCAGAAGCGCGTGCTGGACGACGTGTTCCGCACCGAGAGCGAGGGGATGTTCGCGAACAAGACCCTGAAGCTCTACGGCCGGGCGGGTGAGACCGAGGCCGAGTTCCGGGCCCGCTGCGAGGCCGAGGTGCAGGCGGCGGTGGACGACGAGGTGGCCAAGCTCAAGGACAAGTTCGAGGCCAAGGCCGACAAGATCCAGGACCGCCTCTCTGACAAGGAGAAGAAGCTGGCCGAGCAGGAGAGCCTCGCCCGCTCCCGCCAGCTGGAGGAGGCGGTGAACATCGGCAGCACCATCCTCTCGTTCTTCGGGGGCAGGAAGAAGAGCCTCGGCTCCGCGGTGACCAAGCGGCGCCAGTCCGCCCAGGCAGGGGCCCGGGCCGACCAGACCGAGGCCGAGATCGAGCGCCTCAAGGCCGACGCCGAGGCGCTTGAGGCCGACCTCATGGAGGAGGTGGAGGCGATCGAGACCAAGCACAAGCGCGCCCTCGACGACATCGAGACCAAGGAGGTCCGGCTCGAGAAGACCGACATCCGAGTGGAGGCCTTCGGGGTGCTGTGGGTCCCGGTGACCCGCCGGGTCTAGCGGATGGACGACATCAAGCTCCTGCCGTCCGCGATGACCCCGCTCGCCACCGAGGAAGGGGCGCTCCGCCGCATCGGGCCCTATCTGCCCGTGCTGGACGCCTGCCGGCTCTGCCCCGCCCGGTGCTGTAGGTTGACGGTGCGCTGCTCGGTGGCGGACGTCGTGCGCTTCTGTCACGTGCTCCAGCTCCCCTGGCAAGCGGGCTTTCGCATCATCCCCGGCGATAGCCCGGAGTCCATCCCGGTGACCACCGGGGAGGGCACGACGAACGTGGACTTCGCGCTCCGCCAGAAGAGCAACGGAGATTGCGCCAACCTGGTCGAGCACGCGGGCTACTGGCGCTGCGGATCGTATGCGGCCCGCCCCTCACCCTGCCGCCTGTACCCGGTGAGCTACGACGCCCCCACCCGGGCCGGGGGCACGCCCTACGTGCAGTGCCCGGTGCCGTGGCCGATCACCCCGAGCGCGGAGCTCCGGTTGAAGGAGGACATCCAGATGAGCATCGACGGGTGGGCCCTGCACCAGTCCCTGCGCCAGGCCTGGATCGACGCGGGGGGCGGGGACCAGGCGGCGATGGTGCAGTTCATCTTGACGCGGGCCCGCGACGCCCTCTCGCTCGACGCACCGGACCTGCTCGCTCAGGGGAGCCCGGACGCCCGCCTGTTCGCCGCGATGAAGGACGCCCGCGTCATCCGACGCTGAGCAGGTCGCTTGCGCCGAGCCTGGAGCCGACTCCAGGTTCGTCCCCTGAAGCCCGAGCCCTGTCTCTGAGCCCTGAAACCTGTCTCTGAGCCCTGAAGCCTGAACCCCGTCTCTGCACCCTGAGAGCCAGAGCCCTGTCTCTGATGCATGAAGCCGCCGGCGGGGCATCGGGCGGGGTGCCAGGCTTCAGAGACAGGACTCAGGCAGCAGGCTTCAGGCGGCAGGCTTCAGGGATCAGGTCGTGGGCGGCGCCCGGACTTGGGAGCACGGGCGCCCCATCCCTTCGGCCTGGGCCCTGAAGCCTGAGCGCTGAAGCCAGAGCCCTGTCTCTGATGCCTGAAGCCGCCGGCGGGGCATCGGGCGGGGTGTCAGGCTTCAGAGACAGGCTTCAGGCAGCAGGCTTCAGGCAGCGGGCTTCGGGCTGCAAGGCTTCGGATGCTCCACCGATCCGGTCTCACGACGCCTGGTCGCGCCCGTTGAAGCGCAGGATCCGCGCCGGCACCCCGGCCGCGGTGGCGCCGGCGGGCACGTCGGCCAGCACCAGCGAGTTTGCGGCGATCACCGCGCCGTCTCCGATCCGCACCGGGCCGAGGATCTTGGCCCCCGCCCCGATGAAGACGTCGTCGCCGATCACCGGCGCGCCGTTGTCGGTGCGCTGAGGGTTGGTGTTCGTGCCGAGGGTGACCTCGTGCATGATCGTCACCCGCTCGCCGATCACCGAGCCGGGGTGGATGTGCACGCTGCCGCCGTGCAGGAGCGTGAAGCCCTCACCAATCTTCGCCTCGCGGTGGATGGTGTTGTGGGTGACCAGCTCGAGCGCGAGCCGGAGCCCGCCGTAGACCTTGGACGCCATCGGCTTCACCGGCGCGCGGGCCTCCATCGCCCACCGCCCGAAGCGGTACACCGCCATCGTCCAGTAGGCCGGATCCTTCCAGGGGTCCTCGTACCTCGCGGAGTCCTCTCGAAGGGACTTGATGAGGCCCTTCTTCGCTCCGGCGCTGCGGCGAAGCGGGATGATCATCGACGCCATGATGCCGCCCCCAAGAGGGCCTGGCGAGCGACATTTGTCCGCCGCCGGATGAGGCGATTCAGGGCGCGACGGTGGACGTGGCAGCGGTGGTGGCGGTCTCCGTGACCTCGGGCACGGGCTCGGGATCCTCCGCCCCCTCCCGCAAGAAGAGCACCTCGCCCCCCACCATGGTCAACATGACCTGCGCGGTCGCCAGGGCGTCCGGGCTCGCGGTGGTGGGGTCCACGCTGAGAACGGTGAGATCCGCAATGTAGCCTGCATCCAGCTTCCCCAGAGTATCCTCCTGGAATGCGGCGTAGCGGGCGCCGGTGGTGAAGGCGGCGAGGGCCTCGGCTCCGGTCAGGGCTTGCTCGGGGTGCCACCCGCCCTCGGGGAGCCCCAGGCTGTCCTGTCGGGTGCGGGCGGCGTAGAGCCCGAGCACCGGCGCCACCTCCTCGACCGGGGCGTCGCTCCCCGCGGCGAGGACCGCGCCGCTCTTCAGCAGGCTCTGCCACGCGTACGCGCCCTTGATGCGCTCCGGCCCGAGGCGCTTCTCGGCCCAGGGCATGTCGCTCGTGGCGTGGGTGGGCTGGACCGAGGCGATGACCCCCTCGGCTCCGAAGCGGGGGATGTCGACCTCGGCCAGGACCTGGGCGTGCTCGATGCGCGGCCGGGCCGCCGCCGCGTCACCCCCGAACACCCGGTGGTAGACGTGCAGCACCGTCATGTTGGCGCGGTCGCCGATCGCGTGGGTGGCCACCTGGTAGCCCCGGGCGTGGGCGGTGCGCACCCGGGCCTCGAGCACGGTGGGGTCGGTGAGGAGGAGCCCCGCGTTGCCCCGATCGTCGCTGTAGTCGGCCAGGAGCGCCGCCCCGCGCGAGCCGAGGGCCCCGTCGGCGTAGAACTTCACCATCCGCACGGTGAGTCGCCCCGGGCCGGCGGGGTCGGGGATCAGCGGGTCCATGGCGAGGGCCGGGGTGAGGTCCTCCGCCGTCCCGTCGTGGGCCGCGTACACCCGGAGCCGCAAGGCGCCTTGCTCGTCCAGCGCCTTCAGGGCGGCCAGCTCGTCGAGGGTGACGCCCATGTCGTGCACGGTGGTGAGGCCGGCGGCCAGGCACTCGTCCTGGGCCCGCAGGGCAGCTTGCTTCAGCTCCTCGGGCCCGGGGGCGGGGATGTGCTCCCGGATGAGGGCCATCGCGTTGTCCACGAAGATCCCGGTGGGGATCCCGTGCTTCATCACCACCCGGCCCCCCGCCGCGGGGCGGGTCTGCTGGGTGACCGCGGCCTTCTTCAGGGCCGCGGTGTTCACCCACAGGGCGTGGCCGTCCACCCGGGTCAGGGCGACCGGGTGGTGGCCCGAGACCGGGTCCAGGTCCAGGGCGGTGGGGAAGCCGTCGTGGTCGCTCCAGTCGTTCTGGTCCCACCCGCGGCCGAGGAGCCACGCGCCCGGCGGGGCGGCCTCGGCCGCGGCGCGCACCCGGGCCTTCACCTCGGCCAGGGTCCGGGTGCCGCCGAGGTCCAGGGTCAGCCGGCGCTTGCCGAGCCCGATGAGGTGCAGGTGGGCGTCCACCAGCCCGGGCATCACCACCCCCCGCGACATCCGGATCACCCGGGTCTCGGGGCCGATCCACGGGGCGAGGGCCTCCGCCTCGCCCAGTGCGGCGAGGCGCCCGTCCTTCACCACCACCGCGGTGATCGGGCCGGCCTCGGGGGCCGGGGCGGCCCCGCCCACCAGGAGCACCACGTCGCCCCGGGGCGGCGCGGGCGCCGCGGCGGCGGGGTCCGGGGGTGGGGGAGTGACGCACCCGTGCATGAGGACGCCCCAAAGGAGCCAGCGGCGACGCATGGTAGCACTGGTAGGCCAGAAGGTTTGGCGTATCAACCGTTTGACGAGCGTCGTGCGAGTGCCTAACAACCTTCGCCCATGGCCGCGAAGCGCGACTATTACGAGGTGCTGGGGGTCGCGCGTGACTCCGACGCCCGCACCATCAAGACCGCCTATCGCAAGCTCGCGATGAAGTTCCACCCGGACCGCAACCCGGGGGATCACGAGGCGGAGGAGCGCTTCAAGGAGGCCGCCGAGGCCTACGAGGTCCTCTCCGACGACAACAAGCGGGCGATCTATGATCGGGCGGGCCACGACGGGCTGCGCTCCGGCGGCTACAACCCCAACTTCACCGACTTCGGCGACATCTTCTCCCACTTCGGCGACATCTTCGCGGAGTTCTTCGGGGGCGGCGGCTTCGGGGGCGGTGGGGGCTTCGGCGGCCGCCCGCGCCCCACCGCGGGGGCCGACCTGCGCTACGACCTCGAGATCAGCCTCGAGGAGGCCCACTCCGGCACGTCGAAGAAGATCGAGATCTCCCGCGCCCTCGGCTGCGACAGCTGCTCGGGCACCGGGGCCAAGGGCGGCGAGATGGCGGCCTGCGCGGTGTGCCAGGGTCGGGGTCAGGTGGTGCAGGGGCGGGGCGGCTTCATGATCGCCACCACCTGCCGCGCCTGCCGCGGGATGGGCCAGATCCCCCGGAACCCCTGCGAGAAGTGCGGGGGCCGCGGCCAGCTCGAGCAGAAGAAGACCCTGGACGTCCGGGTGCCCCCCGGGGTCGACACCGGGGTCCGCCTCCGCCTGCAGGGCGAGGGCGACGCCGGCACCTACGGCGGCCCGCCCGGCGACCTGTACGTGTTCGTGGCGGTGGCCCAGCACGAGATGTTCGTGCGCAACGAGGCCGACCTGCACTGTGAGCTCGCGGTCAGCTACGGCATGGCCTGCCTGGGCGGCGAGGCGCTGGTGCCCAAGCTGGGCGGCGGCGAGGTCGAGGTGGCGGTGCCGGCCGGCATGCAGCCCGGCGACACCGTCCGCATCCAGGGCGTCGGCATGCCCCGCCTCGGCAACCGCGGGGTGGGCGACATGGTGGTGCACCTGACCATCCAGGTGCCCCAGAGCGTCGACCCGGCTCAGAAGGAGGCCCTCGAGGCGCTCGAGGAGGTCCTCCCGATGGACCCCGAGTTCTCCGCCCGGGGCCCCGACCGCCGCGAGACCAAGAAGCGCAGGAAGAAGGGCGGCGGTGGCCTCTTCGATCGGATCCGAGACGCCCTCGAGGGCGACTGAGCCGGACCCGGCTCGGATGGCAAGCGGAGCGCGCAGCGGGCGCCAGCCCGCGGAGATGCACCCGTCGGCGGCGCCCTGCGTGCGCCACCTGGGCATGGTCGGTGTACCGCTCCCGTACGGGAGCGGACACCGCCTGAGGTGGGACGGCTCCGCCGGCCCGGGACCCGATGCCCGGGAGTATCTCGGCGCGGTGGGCCGTTGCATCCCCCAGCGGCCCGCGCATGTGCTTGACATCGCTTCATGGGCCGCAACACGGTAGCCCAGCCATGCGCACCCGGAGACTGGCATGACCCCCGAAGCGACCCCCGAGGTCTTCGGCGTACCCACCCTGGCCCTGGCCCTGACGGTCTTCGGGCTGTTCGTGGTGGGCGCCCTGGCGCTGGAGCAGCTCATCAACTCCTGGCGCATGGTGCAGGGGGCGCGCGAGCTGGCCTCCGAAGTAGGGAAGATCCTCTACCACGGTGACGTGCCCGCGGCCCGGACCCTGTGCGAGCGCTCGAGCTCGCCGGTGGCCGACATCTTCATCGCGGCCCTGAACAAGGTGAACCGGCCGGGCGAGTCGGTGCGCAAGGCGGCGGAGCGGGAGCGGCAGCGCTTCTCGCTGCGGGCCAAGCGGCGCCTGTGGGTCATCGGCACGGTGGGGGCCCTGGCCCCGTTCATCGGCCTGTTCGGCACCGTCCTCGGCATCATCCGGTCCTTCCGCGACATCGCGGCCTCGGGGGCGGGCGGCTTCGCGGTGGTGGCCCAGGGCGTGTCCGAGGCCCTATGGGCGACCGGCGGCGGCATCCTGGTCGCGGTGACCTCGGTCGCGATCTACAACCTCTTCCAGAACCGGGGGAACCTCGTGACGATCGAGGTGAAGCTGGTGGTGGACGAGTTCCTGGAGCAGCTCGAGGCCCGGGTGTCCGGCGCCGCCGCGCCCCCGCCCCGGGAGCCCGAGCCCGCCTCCGTCCCCATGATGGCCCCGGTCGCCCCGGCGCCCTCGGAGGGCTGATCGATGGCAGGTGGTGGCGGCCCCGGCACCGAGACCTCCCTGGACGACCCCGAGCTGGTCGAGCTGGGCAGCTTCACCGAGCCCAACATCGTCCCGCTGGTGGACATCATGCTGGTGCTCCTGGTGATCCTGATGGCGAGCAGCACCGCCATCATGAACCCGGGTCAGGGGGAGGGGTCGGGGTTCCGCGTGAACCTCCCCACCGCCTCCGCCACCGACGAGATCTCCAGCATCACCGATGAGTTGGTGGTCGCGGTGCTCTCCGACGGGGTGGTGGTGGCCCGCGGGGAGCAGGTGTCCATGACGGAGCTGGCCCGGATCTTCGCCGAGGAGGCCAAGCAGTCCGCCGCCCGTCTCGTCCTGGTGCAGGCGGATGAGCAGACCTATCACAAGCGCGTCGTCGAGGTCATGGAGGCCGCCCGCAAGGCCGGCCTGCACAACCTGGCCATCGCCACCAAACCCGAGGAGTGAAGTCCCGTGGGGCCTCGGATCCCGCTCGTTTCCGCTTGTCAGCGCGGGCCAACTTTGTATGTTGCGCGCGCTCACGTCCGGGCGGTCCGTGGACAGTCGACGAGCCGCTCACGTAGCTGTGAGACGGAAAACAGGGCGGGTTCGCAAGTGAACCTGCATTGAGCGTGGAGCAAGCGAGGCCGCGGCAATAGAAGGCTGCCCTGGACGGAGCCGAGGCGGGCGCGGGCATCATGGAGCGAGGAAGTTTTTGAGATGAGCAAGATCAAGTTGGCCATCGTCGGGCTCGGGAACTGCGCAAGCTCCCTGGTGCAGGGCCTGGAGTTCTACAAGAGCGCGTCCGAGGACACCGCGGGCCTCATGCACGAGGACATCGGCGGCTACCGCCTCTCCGACGTCGAGATCGTCGCCGCGTTCGACGTGGACGCCCGCAAGGTGGGCAAGTCGGTCGAGGAGGCCATCTTCGCCGCCCCGAACAACACCACCGTCTTCCAGAAGGAAGTGCCCGCCACCGGCGTCACCGTGCAGATGGGCCCGGTGCTGGACGGTGTGGCCGAGCACATGGCCAACTACCCCGACAGCCAGGCCTTCCGCGTGGCCGACGCCAAGTCGGTGGACGTGACCAAGGTGCTGAAGGAGACCGGGGCCGAGGTGCTGGTGAGCTACCTCCCCGTGGGCTCCGAGGACGCCGCCCGCCACTACGCGCAGTGCTGCATCGACGCGAAGGTGGCGATGGTGAACTGCCTGCCGGTGTTCATCGCCTCGCACCCCGAGTGGGCCGAGAAGTTCCGCGCGGCCGGCGTGCCGATCGTGGGCGATGACATCAAGAGCCAGGTCGGCGCCACCATCATCCACCGCGCCCTCGCGCGCCTGGTGGGCGACCGCGGCGCGCACCTCGAGCGCACCTACCAGCTCAACACCGGTGGCAACACCGACTTCCTGAACATGCTCAACGAGGAGCGGCTCAAGACGAAGCGCATCTCGAAGACCGAGTCCGTGCAGTCGCAGCTCGACCGCCGCCTCGCCCCCACCGACATCCACATCGGTCCCTCGGACTACGTGGCGTGGCAGAAGGACAACAAGGTCTGCTTCCTCCGCATGGAGTGGAAGGGCTGGGGCGACGTCCCCATGCACATCGAGGCGCGCCTGTCGGTGGAGGACTCCCCGAACAGCGCCGGCGTGGCCATCGACGCCATCCGCCTCGCCAAGCTGGGCCTGGATCGCGGGATCGGTGGGCCGCTCGAGCAGGCCTCCGCCTACCTGATGAAGCACCCCCCGAAGCAGATGCGCGACAGCGAGGCTCGGGAGCTCATCGAGAAGTTCATCGCCGGCGAGTAGCCGCCCCGGGGGCTGGCGCAACGCCGCCCCCCACCCCCTCCCCAATCTCTACGTGCCCGTCTCGATCGCAGGGCCAGGCCACGCCCTGGTCCCGATCTGAGATGGTTGAGAACCGTATTCCTCCCGATTTGAGAATTGAGACGGTCGAGAGACCGGCTCGGTCCTCTCCATCCGGGATCCTTGATCCGTAGGATCCCGCCCTGATCCTCGCAGGTTGCGACGATTGATAGCGCCCGCCCGAGCGGACCGCGGGGCCCGGCGAGGTTCGGCACGCCGTTTGCTCTGCTGATTCGCATCGTGAGCAAGGTGAAAGCTTGTATTCTTGACCAGCGGAACTCAACCCATCGGACCGCGCTGTCGATCGGGTTCGAGGAGAGCAGCGGACCGACCGAAGATCTGTTCGCAGAGCTTCCAGAGGTGCTGCTGGACGTGCCACACGAAGTTTTCCGCGGTATGGACACCAAGCGATCACGGTCGCGCGTGGAGGCCTACTGGCTCGCGCGCTCATGGGGGGAATCATGAGCGCCCTGGGTGCAGAGGGGGGGATGGATGGCACCGCGGTGGTGCTGGCGACCGGTGAGGTGGGTTCGATGATCAACCAGGAAGCACGTAACGACGATGTGGTGGCGGTGGTGGACGACGACGCCGGCACCCGCCACACAATCTCCACCTGGCTCACCGAGTCTGGCTTCAACGTCCGTACCTTCGGCGATGGTCGCGCACTTGCGGACTCCGGGGTCAGCCCCGCCGTCGTATTCCTGGACGTGGACCTGGGCCCCGGCACCGAGTCCGGCCTCGAGGTGCTCCGGCGATTGACCACCGCCAGCCCTGATCTCGCGGTGATCATGGTCACCTCCGAGAACCAGCCCGAGACGGTGGTGGAGGCGATGCGGGCCGGCGCCTACGACTACCTCGTCAAGCCCCTCAACCGGGAGCGCATCAAGACCACCCTGACCCGCGCGATGGAGCGCCGCGGTCTGGCCAAGGACATCGCCCGCCTCGAGAGCGAGCTGTCGGAGCGCCCCGCGCCGTTCCGCCACGTGGTCGGCACCAGCCCCGCGATGGAGGAGCTCCGCCGCCAGGTCGAGCGCGTGCTCGAGAGCGACGTCGCGGTGGCGCTGTTCGGCGAGAGCGGCACCGGCAAGGAGCTGGTGGCGCGCGCCATCCACTCCCACGGCCGGCGTCGGGCGGGGCCCTTCGTGGCCCTCAACTGCGCCGCGATCCCCGAGGCGCTGCAGGAGTCCGAGCTGTTCGGGCACGAGCGCGGCGCGTTCACCGGCGCGGTGGGCGTGCACCAGGGGCGCTTCGAGCAGGCCAACGGCGGCACCCTCTTCCTCGACGAGGTGGGCGAGATGAGCCCCATGACGCAAGCTACCTTGCTTCGCACCCTGCAGGAGCGGACGGTGCGGCGGGTGGGCGGCGTGCACGAGATCCCGGTGGACGTGCGGGTCATCTGCGCCACCCACCGCGACCTCGAGCGCGAGGTGCGGGCCGGGCGCTTCCGCGAGGATCTCTACTTCCGCCTGGTGGTCTATCCGATCCAGGTGCCCGCGCTGAGGGAGCGCAAGGCCGACATCCCGCTGCTCGTCGCGCACTTCCTGCGCAAGTACAAGGACGACGTCGGGCGCACCGTGACCAGCGCGGGCCACGACTTCATCGAGGCCCTCACCACCCACGACTGGCCGGGCAACGTGCGTGAGCTCGAGAACGTGGTGCACCGGGCGATGCTGGCCTCCGACGGCGGTGAGCTCGGCAGCCAGCACCTGCCGCCGGACCTGCGAGCCCGGGCCGCGGGTGGCCCGCTCCTCGAGTCGGCCGCGCGCCCGCCCGAGCCGGAGGAGATCGTGCCCATGCGTGAGCTCGAGCGCCGCGCGATCGCCCAGGCCCTTCGGGCCACCGGGGGCAGCGTCGAGAAGGCGGCGCGCCTGCTCGGCATCGGTCGCGCCACCCTCTACCGGCGCCTCGCGGCGTACGACAGCGAGCGGCGGTAACCGGCTACGAATGCGGCGAGACGATCCCGTCCTTCACGAAGCGGTTCAGGATGTCCATCGCCTCGAAGTCGTGCATCGGGCTCACCTGGATGATCGACTGCACGGTGCGCTTTCCGTCGATGCGCGCGAGCAAGTAGCGTTGCTTCGCGCTCATCCGCTTCTGCTGGAGCGCGCTCACCTCGGCTGAGAGCACCAGCACCGCGTCCTGCGACAGCTCCGCCCCCGTCCCGTCGCGCGAGCGGTTCTCGAGCTCGTCCCGCATGCGCATGAACTCGGGGTTCGCGGGGTCCTTCCTCGCGCCAGCCTGGAGCTGGCGGAACGCGTCGGTGAACTCGCGCTTGTCCATCGCGTCCCGAGCCGCGGCGAGGTGGCCCTCGGGGAGGTCGGGGGTGAGGTCCGGGAGCTCCACCGTGATGGACGGCTCACGCGGCTGCAGGACCCCGCGCTTGACGAGGTCCACCAGGCGCACCGCCACCTGGTAGTCGGTGGCGTGCAGCTCGAGGGACATCGCGGTCACGTTGGCCCCCGCGTCGGCGAGCTCGATGATCCTCGCGTCGAGGCCGCGGGGCGGGAGGTTGGCGGGCACCCGGCTCTGCACCACCACGAAGAGGGTGCCGCCGCCGGGGATGAGCCGCTCGTACTCCTGCCAGACCTGAGCGCGCTTCATGCCCTCGGTGTGGATGTCGACCAGGGGCACCGCGACCTCGATGTGGGGGTGGTCCTCGGCCGGGAGCCCCTCGGTGAAGCTGAAGTTGCCGGTCTTCCACCGCATCGCGCCGAGGAAGTTCTCGACGAACTTCACCCGCAGGGTCTGGATGACCTGCTCCTCGGGCACGATCCCGATCATCACCAGGATACGGCCCAACAGGACCTTGGTCTCACGCTGGGTCTGGAACGCCTGCTCGAGCTGGTCCTCGGTGACGAGGCCGAAGTGCATCAGGAGCTGCCCGAACTGGGAGCGCGGGCTGTTGGTGGAGGCCCGGGCGACCAGGCCCTCCTCGACCAGGAAGGTCAGCCCGTGGGTCTGGCTGGTGACGGTGAGGGTGCCGGTCAGGCGCCGATTTCCGAGCCAGATCGCCAGATCCGCAAGGGGCATGAGGCTCAGGTCCCCCTCGACGCGTCCCATGTTCAACTCACTGATACGATCCTTGTCTCCTGGCAACCCTGGTGCTCAGAATGCCCCCGGTGGGAGCCTCGTCGTCCAAGAAGAAGAAGCGCCGCGCCGAGGAGGCGGCGGCCGCCCCCGCGGCCGAGGCGCCGGCCCTCGAGGCCCTCGAGGAGCTGGCCCCGGCGCCCTACGTGCCGCCGCGGCCGATCACCCTGGCCTTCGTCGCCCTGACCTTGGCCGGGGTGGCGTACTTCGCGTCCGAGGGGGTGCAGGCCGCCCGGTCCAGCGATGGCCGCGTGGCGGGCCAGCTGCTCCGGGTCGAGCCGCGGAACGAGCGCCCGCCGGCCTTCAAGCTGAAGGACTACGACGGCAAGGAGGTCTCCCTCGACGCCTTCAAGGACAAGGTGGTCTTCCTGAACTTCTGGGCCACCTGGTGCCCGCCCTGCGTAGAGGAGATGCCGTCGATGCGGCGGCTCCAGGCCCGCATGGCCGACGACCCCAACTTCGTGATGCTGGCGGTGAGCACCGACGACGACTGGGACGTGGTGCGGAAGTTCTTCGAGGGCGAGGCGCCGCCGTTCCCGGTGCTCCTCGATCCGGGCGGTACGGTGGCCAAGGAGTATGGCACCGTGAAGTTCCCGGAGACCTACATCCTCAAGGACGGCAAGGTCGTGGGCTTCATCATGGCCGGCCGCGACTGGGATCCCTGGTACGCCGAGGCCTACCTCCGCGGCCTGCTAAAGAGCTGACTCGTCGATCCGGCGCATGGCCTCTAGGATGGCCATCCGCGGGTCCACCTGCACCTCCGGCGGGTCCAGGCCGGGCGGGCCGCGGCGGAACACCACCGCGCCGGTGGTCCAGGTCACCAGCTCCCGGATCCCCTCCACGATCAGGTCGCTCATGATGTCGTGGAGGGTGTCGCGCTCCACCATGCGCTGGTTCACCAGCACCTGGGCGACCAGGGTGTCGCGATCGAGGTCCTCGGGGCGGATCACGCTGCGCTTGAGGTCGGTGAGGGTGATGAGCTCGACGTCCACCAGCACCTCGCCCAGGGGGCGGCGCCGGGGGTGGGTCACCGCGATGATCTGACCCTCGTGCAGGCGCACCCGGCCTTCGCCCTCGGTCGCGCGCACCAGCAGCTCGCCGGTGGCGTGCTGGTTGCGGAGGAACTCCAACAGCTCGGGCAGGGTGAAGATCTGGAGGTCACCGGTGAAGCCGCCGTCGGTGCTCTCGGCTGGCATCGGCGCGGTCGGGGTGGCGGCGGGGGCGGCCTTGGTGCCGGTGAGCGGGGTCTTGAGGGCGGCCAGGGTGTCGCCCAGGGCGGCCTCGATCCGGGCGTCGTCGGGGGCGGCGGCGGCGGCCCGGATCAGGGCCCCGGACGCCTCCCGGAGGCGGCCCAGGTCGCGGAGCGCCAGGCCCAGCCGGTACCCGATCTCGGCGTCGTTGGGCCGGAGCGCCGCGGCGGCCCGGTAGGAGTGCACCGCCTCCTTGTCGGCCCCCGCCGACTGCAGGGCGGAGCCCAGCTCCATGTGGGCCTCCACCATATCCGGGTTCACCCGGATCGCCTCGCGGAGCATCTTCACCGCCGGCCCCACCAGGGAGGCCTCGGTCATCGCGTGGCCGAGGCGGACGAGGGCCACCGCGTCGTTGGGCGGGCGCTCGGCCAGCCGGGTCAGGAGCTTCACCGCCTCCTGCCGGCGCCCTTGCAGGGCGAGGCCCTCGCCGAGGGCCACCGCGGACTCCAGGTCGCTGGGGTCGTGCCGCAGGACCTCCTCGAGGGCCCGGACCTCCTCCTCGACGTGCCCCATCGCGGAGTGGGCGCGGGCGAGGATCCGGTGCACGTCGGCGGGGTGCCCGCCGAGGGTCTTCGCGCGCTCCGCGTGACGCAAGGCGACTTTCGCGCGCCCCGCCTCGAGGTGGGCGAGGGCGAGCAGGAGCTGGACCTGACCCGACTCGGGGCTCCGGATCTCGGCCACGGAGAGGGTCAGCACTGCGGCGTCGAGGTCGCGCAGGGCCACGAGATACTCCCCGCTCGCCAGGGCGGCCGGTATGAGGTCGGGATCCAGGTGCTGGGCCCGCCGCGTCGCGTTCAGCGCGTCGGGCAAGCTACCTTGCCGGGCATAGAGCTGACCAACCCGCACCAGGAGCAAGGGATCTTGCGCGGAGAGGGCGTGCGCGTGACGGAGGGCGAGGGCAGACTTCGAGGGCTCCCCATGCGCGTGGAGGGCCTCGGCCAGATCGAGCCAAGCCCGCGCATCATGTGGGTTGGCCTGCGCGGCCGAGTGCAGCGTATGCAGCGGTGTGCTTGACCCCCCCACCCCCTCGCCTTTGCGCGATAGGAACCGATCCGCGCGGATTCTTCAATGAGCCAGGGGGGCAAGTTTGCGCGCGCATCGAAGCCCGTGGCATGCTGGCGACGGTCGTCTCCGCGCGGAGGCGGCCGATGCTCGGGCCCACCTGGCGGGGCCGGGCGGGGGGTCCCGTTGGTCGAACAAGACCGTGACGATCTGCCGGAGGTGGACGGCGCGGAAGTGGTTGAGCTCCCCGCACGATCTGCGCCTCCCGGGTCTGCGCACGGGGACCAGTCCCCATTTGAGATGGAGCCTCAGCTGGTGGCAGGTTCACAGGCAAGAGCCGACGAAGACAGTGCGCCCGGTCACGAGGCCGAGGCGGAGCCGTTCGTCGAAGAGATCACCGAGGGACAGGTGCTGCAGCGCGAGGAGGCCGCGCGCGCCGCGGCCCAGACCGGCTCCCGAGTGGGCCAGATGCTCGCCGATCGGTATCGGCTCGAGCGCCTCATCGCCAAGGGCGGGATGGGCCGGGTGTACCTGGCGACCCAGCTCCCGCTCGAGCGGCGGGTGGCGATCAAGCTCCTCGTGGCCAAGGCCTACGACGAGGAGTTCCGCCAGCGCTTCTTCCTCGAGGCCTCGACCTGCGCGCGCCTGGTGCACCGCCACATCGTCACCGTCCATGACTACGGCGAGGCCGAAAACGGCGAGTTGTTCATGGCGATGGAGTACCTCGACGGCGAGCCGCTCTCGAAGGTGATCAGCCACGAGATCCGGATCCCGAGCGAGCGCGCCTGCCAGATCGCGCTCCAGATCTGTCGCGCGCTCCGGACCGCCCACAAGGCGGGGGTGGTCCACCGCGATCTGAAGCCGGGGAACATCATGCTCCTCGGCGACGAGGACCACGAGCAGGGCGACTTCATCAAGGTCCTGGACTTCGGCCTGGTGAAGGCGTTCCAGAAGGGCGAGGAGAGCCCGAACGCCGACCTCACCCGCTCCGGCACCTGGCTCGGCTCGCCGCGCTACATGGCGCCCGAGCAGATCCGGTGCAAGGACGTCGACCCCCGCACCGACATCTACTCGCTCGGCGTGATCCTCTTCCACATGATCGCGGGCCGGCCGCCCTTCGTGGGCGGCAACAGCGTCGAGATCCTGGAGCAGCACCTGCGGGATCCGGTGCCGAGCATCCGCGACACGGTGGGGCAGATCGTCTACGCGCCGGAGCTCGAGATCATCATCCGGAAGTGCATGGAGAAGGATCCGGGCGCCCGGTACCAGTCCATGGACGAGCTGATCCCGCAGCTCAAGGCGGCGTTCCGGCTGAGCACCGGGGTGAGCATACACACCGAGTCCTCGCTCCCGATGATGGTGCCCGATCTCGTGGGTGAGACGGGGTCCGAGACCAGCGCCTCCGGGCGCGGCAGCAACTCGGTGCTGCGGCCGGTTCGGGCGGACACCGTGCACTCGCGGCCACCGCCGGTGCCCGAGCTCGGGCCGCCGCCCGATCTTGGCCTCGGGCTCGCCGATCCGGACCTCTTGCCGATCGAGTCCGCCACCCCCATCCACGACGTCTCGGTGTCCGGGATGGGGCCGGATCCCGCCTACGATCCGTCCGACCCGCCGCTGCGGCGCTCCAAGAAGGGGCTGCTCCTCGCCCTGGCCCTGGTGGTGGTGCTCCTGGCCGGGTTCGCCGTGACCCGCGTGCTCGCGCCCGGGCGCCCCGCGTCGCCCGACCCCGCGGCGGCGGCGGAGCTGCACGTGGCCTTCGCCTCGACCCCCGCGGGGGCGCAGGTGGTGGGCCAGGACGGCGCGGTGCTCGGCACCACCCCCTTCGAGCTGCGGGTCCCCGCCGCGGCGCGCGGCGCGGTGCGCCGCTACACCCTGCGCCGCGACGGCTACCAGGACGTGGAGGTCGAGGCCCGCCTCGACCGCGACCAGATCGCGTTGCAGGCTGTCTTGCAGCCTCGCGCCGCCCCCCGGGTGGAGGTGGCCGCTCCGCCACCGCCCACCCCGGTCCGGGCCCCGCCGACCCCGGAGCGGGTGCGGACCCCCACCGAGCGGGTGCGGACGCCGCCGCCGCGCCGCGCCGCGAAGCGGCCCACCGGCCAGCGGCCGTCGCCCGAACAGGCGGTCGAGCCGTCTCAGCCTGAGCAGGCGCCCGAGCCGCCCCCGCCGGTGGTGGTCGAGACGCCGCCCATCGCCCCGCCGCCCGCCAAGCCCCGGACCGTGGACTCGGACTCGAACAAGGGCCTCGTGGTGGACGACGACGATGGGACCGCGGTGCGGGATCGCGCGGTGCCGGTGGTGGACTGAGGTCTCAAGGATGGTAGGTGGAGAGTCGAGTCATGAAGACTGAAGTGCTGAGCGCGGCGGTGCTCCTCGTGGTGGCCCAGGGGTGCTCGCTGGCCCTCAACCCGGAGATTCCGAGCACCGGGAGCAAGGTCTTTGGCGCCACCTGCGGGGCGGCCTCGGAGTGCGCGAGCGGGATCTGCGAGGCGACGCGCTGCAGTGAGTCTTGCAGCGCCGCCGACCCCTGCCCGAACGGGAGCGGGGCGGCCTGCAACGCGGCGGGGGTCTGCGTGTTCTCGACCGGCGCCACCGCCTACGGCGGCAAGTGTGCGGCGGCGTCCGAGTGCGCGAGCGGGTTGTGCGCCGAGAGCCGCTGCACCGCGACCTGCAACGTGACCGATGGGTGCGAGGGCGAGAACACCGAGTGCAACGCGAGCACCAACCTCTGCTCCTTCCTCTCTCCCCCGCCGATCACCGACCCGCTGAAGGTTGGCTTGCTCTACGTGGGCCCGGTGGGTGACCACGGCTGGACCCTCACCCACGAGCGCGGTCGGCAGTACTTCACGAGCGAGATCAGCGGCACCACGTCGGAGTTCGTCCCCAGCGTGGACCAGGCGGCGGCCCCGGCGAAGATCGACGAGCTGATCGCCAACGGGAACAACGTGGTCATCGGCACGAGCTTCGACTTCCTGGTGCCGTTCCTCTCCAGGGCGCCCAACAACCCCGACGTGAACTTCCTGATCTGCTCGGGCTTCCAGACCGGGCCCAACCTCGGGAGCTACTTCGGGCGCATGTACCAGGTGATGTACATGATGGGCGTGATGGCGGGTCGGGTGACCCGCAACGGGCGCATCGGCGTGGTGGGTCCGGTGGCCATCCCCGAGACGGTGCGCCACACCAACGCCTTCGCGCGCGGGGTGCGCTCGGTGAACCCGACGGCCGAGATCTACATCGAGTGGGTGGAGGCGTGGTTCAACCCGCCGGTGGAGGTGGCCGCCACCGAGGCCCTCTTGAACCAGGCCGACGTCGACATCGTCTTCGGCTTCACCGACACCATCATCCCGATCCAGACCGCGGCCACCGCGAGCACCGCGGGCGGCGACCCGGTCTACGTGATCGGCTACGACAACCGGGACTCCTGCGACATCGACGCCACGGTGAAGGAGCGCTGCCTGACGTCGGCCTACTGGAACTGGGGCCCGATGGTGACCCAGATCCTCCAGGACATGAAGGCCGGGCGCTGGCGCCCCGACATCGCGATCTGGGAGCAGATGAAGTCGTCGCCCGAGCAGAGCTCGGTGTACTTCGCGGATCTGAACACCGCGCTGGTGGACACCGCGGTGCGGGTGGAGGTCGAGGGGCTCATCCCCTCGCTCACCGCCAACACCGAGGAGGCCCGCATGCTCCCCTTCAGCGCGCCGGTGAAGGACGCGAGCGGTGCGACGCGGCTGCAGGTCGGGCAGTCCTTCGATGACGAGGACCTCCTCAACATGTGCTGGTTGGTGGAGGGGGTCTACAACGTGGACGGCAGCCCGGGGACGGTGCCGGCGAACTGCGTGGGGGTGCGATGATGGCACGGTCGAGCGTGATGATGATGGGGCTGGCGGTGGCCATGGCCCTCCTCGGGCAGGACGCCCTCGCTCAGGACGAGGACTTCAACCGCCTGGTGCAGGACGGCATGACCCACTACCGCAACCGCGAGTACGACGCGGCGGTGAAGAAGTTCGAGGCCGCCTACGCGATCAACCAGCAGCCGGAGCTGATCTACAACGTGGCCCGAGCGCACGAGAAGGCGCTGCGGCGTGACGAGGCGATCCAGGCCTACGAGCGCTTCTTGAACCTGCCCGGCTCCACCGCGGATCTGCGGGCCAAGGCCCTGGCCTCGGTGGAGGCGCTCCGCCGCGAGAAGGCGGCGATGCAGCGCTCGGAGCAGGCGAAGCAGGACCTCGACAACGCGCTGCCACCGGACACCGGCGGCGCGGGCGCGGTGACCCGGCGCCCCAAGGAGACCTCGCGGACCCTGGAGTGGGTGCTGATCGGGGGCGGGGCGGCGGCGGCGGCGGCGGGCGCGGTGTTCGGGGTCCTCGCGCTCCAGGCCAACTCCGACTTCGACGACCTCAAGGCCTCCGGCGCGGACCGTGCGACCCTGGAGGCCAAGAAGAAGACGGTCGACAACGACGCCCTGGCCGCCGACGTGCTCATCGGGGTGGGGATCGTGAGCGTGGCCGCCGGCGTGATCATGTGGCTCACCACCGGCGGTGACGAGGGTGACATCGCGGTGGCCCCCTACGTGGGGGTCGACCAGGCCGGAGTCGCGTTCAGCGGGCGCTTCTAACGTTAGTCGCCACTCGGCCTCAGAACCCTCGCCAGGGAGGCAAGGCGGCGAGCAGCTCGGGGTTCGCGCCCTTCAGCCAGGCGTGGGTGTCGTTCATCTTCGTGGCCCACAGCAGGCGGGCGCCGATGAGGGCCCAGAAGATCCCCGTCAGCAGGACCACGAGCCCCACCAGGATGAAGGCGGGGTGGATGCCAGCGCCGAAGAAGCCGGCGACGCCCAGGATCATCAGGGCCACGCCGATGAGGATGTGCTTCTTGCGTCGCTCGCGGGCGTCCTCGCTCAGCGCGAACTCCACCGAGGCCCGCTTGCGGGTGACCATGGCGACGATCAGGAAGATCAGCGCGTTCAACAGGAGCATCGCGTAGACCCACTGCGGATACCAGGAGACCTCCCGGGTCATCCTCGCGCCAGCGGGGCGCCCGGTCTTGATGCAGACGTCCGGCAGGCGCGCGCCCACCCGTCGGATCACCAGGAGCGGGCCATCGCTCCAGGCGTTGTCGGAGGAGCTGACGTCGTGGGCAACCGGGCTGAGGTCCGTGCGCGGGGTCTCGAAGGGGTTGGTGGTCACCGGCGCAAGATAATGGAGGTCGGCTCGCCGTACTACTCCCGCGTCGCTTCGAGCAGGAGGGTGAGCTCCTCGATGAGGGCGCGGCGCGCGGCCTCGTCGGCCACCGCGATCTCGCCGCTCTTGGCGATGACGCCCTGGTCGCCCAGCATCGACAGGGCGGTCTTCATCAGCGGCTGGGCCGAGGCCTCGGCCCGTAGGATGCGGCCCTCCAGCACCTGGCGGCTGCCGCGGGCGAGGGCGAGCTCGAGGAACTTCTTCTCGCCCACCGGGCCCGCGTGGAGCTCCTCGAGCACCTCCGCCGCGAGGCGGTAGGCCTCGAAGAACACGCACAGCAGGCCCGCCAGCTCCCGGGCGTCGGTGCGCCCCACCGCGGTCACCGACCACGGCCCGCCCTCGTCGCGCTGCTCGAGGGCGCGGCGCTTCATCAGGGCGGTGGCGGCCTGGCTGAAGTTGTCCTCGAAGGCGCGGTCCACCCGGAACGAGAACTCGAACTTCAGGATGCGCGAGATGCGGCGCGCCCTCGCCTGCACCGCCTCGTCGGGCACCTGGGCGCCACCCTCGGCCAGCACCGAGGCGGCGACGATCGCGTGGGGCACGAAGTAGTGGATGATGTTGTTCTTGTAGTAGTCGAGGGCCCGCCGCCCGGCGTCGTTCACCTGGTAGATCGTCTCGCCGTCGGGGGCGGGGGTCATCAGGAGCAGGTTGTCCTGCGCGAAGCGCCCGAGCGCCTCACGCAAGGCGACCTGCAGCGTGTCGCCCTGGAGGAGGGGCGAGACCCGGGCCCCGAGGGCGGTCAGGGCGTCTACGAGGCGGGCCGCGCGGCTGAAGAGCTCGCTCTGGGCCATCCCGCGGCGGGTGCGGGCGAGCAGGATGAGGGCGGCTACCGAGGTCGGCGTGACCCGGGTGGCGGCGTTGATGCCGTAGACGATGCGGTGCCCGAGCTGGGTCACGAGGTTGCGGCGCTCGGCGTCGTTGTCGCCCTCGGCCCGCACGTCCACCCCGCGCGAGGCGGCGAAGATCCGGAGCGAGATCGGCTCCGCGAAGTCCACGTAGACCCGGCCGTACTTGGAGCGGAGGACCTGGGCGGAGGACAGGAGCGCGGTGACGTCCTCCTTGCGCTTGGCCCCGCCCTGGAGCTCCCGGGCGTAGGAGCGGGCCTCCACCAGCTTCTCGTAGCTGATCGAGACCGGGATGAACTGCACGTCGGAGACCGCGCCCTCGAACACCGGGTCCGCGCACATCCCGAGCATGCCCATCCGCGGGGCGAGGAGCTTCCCGGTGCGGCTGCGGCCGCCCTCGATGAAGAACTCCACCGCGTGCCCCTCCTTCAACAGGCGGCGCACGTAGGCGGCGAAGACCTGGGCGTAGAGCTTGTCGCCCTTGAAGGAGCGCCGGATGAAGAAGGCCCCCGAGCGCCGGAAGATGTGGCCCATCGGCCAGAAGTTCAGGTTGTCGCCGGCCGCGATGTGCGGCGGCATCATGCCCTCCTTGAAGAAGACCTGGCTGAGCACCAGGTAGTCGACGTGGCTCTTGTGGCTGGGGACGAGCACCACCGGGCCGCGGCGGGCGGCGCGTCGCACCAGGGCCATGCCGTCCGGGTCGACCTCGATGCCGTCGTAGATGCGGTGCCAGATCACGTCGACGATCGCGTCCAGCACCCGGAGCCAGCCGAAGCGCATGTCGGCCGCGATGGCCTTCAGCATCTGGTCGGCCTTCTCCTCCTGGGCGTGGACGGTGGCGCGGCCCGCCTCGGTCTCCCCCGCCATGAAGCGGCGCAGGGTCGAGTCCTTGAGCACCATCTGCCGGGTGCGGGCGGCGGAGCGGGTCATGGGCCCGGTCCGGATCTGCTCCTCCCGCGAGAGGTGGTGGAGGATCGACCACCGCACCTTCTTGGCGATGATCCGGTCGGGCTGGCCCGCCTCTCGCTCGAGCACCGCCATGAGATCCACCGGCGCGCCCACGTGGAAGCGGGAGTGGCGGTGGTGCCAGATGAACCCGGCCAGCTCCCTGAGGCGCCCGGGGGCGTCCCGGTCCCCGAAGATGGCGTCGACCAGCGTCTTCTGGAGCCCCACCGCGCGCCGGGTCCACAGCACCGTCTCCGGCAGGAGCAGGATCGGGCGGTTCATGGTCCGCTGGAGGGCCACCAGGGCCTCGATGTGGGGCTGGGTGTAGGCGGTCTGGGGGTTCAGGACCGTCCGGGCCCGGGTCAGGAACAGGAGGGCGGACGCCCCGTGCTGCAGGGACCCCACCAGCCCCTCGGGGTCGGGCGGGGCGTCGGTGCTGAAGTGGTCGTGGGCCCAGCCGGGCAGGGGGAGCCCCAGTCGGTCGAGCACGAACCGGATGTAGAGGGGGTCGATGCGCCGCCGGGTGCGGAGGGTGTGGACCACCACCCCGCGGGCGTGGGCCTCCCGGAGCCGCTGGGCCGCCTCGGGATCCACCTCGATCTGCTTGAAGAGCGGGGCCAGGAGGCGCTCGAGGAGCCCGGCGGAGCGCCCCTCCACCCGGGCCAGGGCCCGGGTCTCGCCGGGGATGGAGGGCAGGCGCGACACGGCCGGAGCATCGCCGACGGCGGTCTTTTCGGCTAGAGCCATGGGTAGCGACCAAGAGGGGCCCATGTTAGCGTCCGTCCCGGTCCGCCCCAGGGTGGGGTAGACGCTGACTCATGCGCGCCTGGTGTCCGCATTGCGGGGCTCTCAACGAGTTTGCGCGCCCGCCTACCACCGCGATCGTCTACTGCCAGCACTGCAGGAAGCCTTTCGGTGCTGCGGCGCTGCAGCAGAGCCCGGCCGGCTCGACGCCGCCCCCGAACGTGCGCACCCCGCCCTCGACCGCGGTGCCCGCGCGCCGGCGGCAGGCGGTGTCCTCGCCCAACCTCGTGCCGCCCCCGGTGCGCACCCCCGACCCGCGCAACCCGGCCGATCCGGGCTTCGGGCGCGAGTCCACCGAGCCGTTTCGGACGCGCCGGCAGGGCTCGGGCCCGGTAGCGGCCCAGGTCATCGTCCCCAAGGGTCGGCGCGAGGAGGGGCGCGAGGGGCCCGTCGCGAAGATCGTCTACCGGAGCCCGGACGGCCTCGAGACCGACTTCGTGCTCGACGAGCGCAACCCGGTGGGCCGGCACCCCAAGAACAAGATCCGGCTCAACGACCGGGAGATCTCGAAGGAGCACGCGGTCATCGAGCGGCGCGGGACCGAGTGGTGGCTGCGCGACCTGAACTCGTCCAACGGCACCTACGTGAACGGCCGGCGCATCCGGGAGGCCAAGCTCAAGGACAACGACGAGCTGGTGCTGGGCTCGATGCGCCTGGTGTTCCAGATGGAGGGCCGGGGCCACGGCTCGAGCGCCAAGGACCTCGTCACCATCCTCCCCCAGGATCCGGCCGGCTCGACCCACATCCACGCCAAGCTCCAGGAGGAGGAGGCGGACTTCCGGCCCGCGGGCGAGGTCACCGACCTCGAGGTGCTGAAGCGGGACTACGAGAAGCTGCGGCTGTCCCACGAGCTCGCCGGCATCGGCCTCACCACCGACCTCGCCGAGCTGTTGTCGAAGACGATGGACGTGGTGTTCAGCATGTTCCCCGCCGACAACGCGGTGGTCATGCTGGTGGACCACGACACCAACACCCTGGTGCCCCACACCGTCCGCCAGCGGGGCGGGCGGCCGAAGCAAGAGATCTTGCTCTCGAGCAGCATCGTGAACGCCTCGCTCCAGGAGCGGGCCTCGGTGCTCGCCTCGGACGCCTTCTTGGACCCGCGCTTCTCGGGCTCGCAGTCGATCATCGCCCAGGGCATCCGGGCCGCGATGTGCGTGCCGATGGTGGCCCACGACAAGGTGCTCGGCATCATGCACCTCGACTCGCGCGAGCGGGTCGGGGCCTTCAACGAGAAGGACCTCCAGATCCTGAAGGCGATCGCCAACCAGACCGCGATCGCGATCGAGAACGCCCGCCTTGTCCGCCAGATCGAGGAAGAAGCCAAGACCCGCGGTCAGCTCTCCCGGTTCCTGCCCCCCCACGTGGTGGAGGAGATGGTGCAGGGCAAGGGCCGGGCCATCCAGAAGGGCGGCCAGGAGCTCGAGGCCTCGGTGGTGTTCTGCGACATCCGGGGCTTCACGTCCCTGTCCGAGAGCTCCGGCCCGCAGGAGGTCGTCGATCTGCTCAACGAGTACTTCGAGCGCCTGGTCGAGGTGGTCTTCAAGCGCCACGGGGTGCTCGACAAGTTCATCGGCGACGCCCTGATGGCCTCGTGGGGCACGATCGGCGACGAGGACGTCTACGACAGCACCTTCAACTGCGTCGCGGCGGCCATCGAGTTCCGCGACGCGGTGCGTGAGCTGAACGAGGAGCGCGACCAGAGCGGGCTCGCCCCGATCATGATGGGGGTCGGGGTGAACACGGGGAGCCTGGTGGCGGGCTACATGGGCTCGCGGCGCCGGCTGGAGTTCACGGTCATCGGCGACACCGTCAACACCGCCTCCCGGGTCTGCGGCATCGCGTCCGGGGATCAGGTCCTGATCTCGGACACGACCTACAGGTACGTTGCGGACCGGATCGAGGCGCGATATCTCGGGACCCGTCAGGTGAAGGGCAAGGAACAGGAGATCGGGATCTACGAGGCGGTGCGGATCCTCGAGAGCGTTCGGTCCGCGAGCGGGAGCTGAGGCGTAGGTGAGGAAGCAGGTCGTCCAACGCTGCCCCAACTGCAGCGCCAAGTATGACGTCGGCATCTACGTGTCGGGTCAGAAGGTGCGCTGCCGCCGCTGCGGCATCAAGTTTGCCGTGGTGCGCAACGACACCGACCCCGGGACCAAGGCGGCCGACGCGGGGGCGCGCCCCGACGCGGCGGCTGCAGCCCAGGTTGCGGCGATCCAGGCCCAGGTGGCCCAGCAGCAGGCGTCGGGCTCGCGCTCCCCGCCGCGGCCCGCCCACAAGCAGCCCCGCACCGCGCAGAACGACATCGCGCCGGGCACGATCCTGAACGGCTACGAGGTCGGGCCGGTGCTCGGCCGCGGCGCGATGGGCACGGTCTACCGCGGGCGCCAGCTCTCGCTCGAGCGCCCGGTGGCGATCAAGGTGATGAGCTCCGACCTCGTGAGCCAGCCGGAGTTCATCCTGCGCTTTCGCCGTGAGGCGGCGGCGCTCGCCTCGCTCTCGCACCACAACGTGGTGTCGATCATCGACCAGGGCAACGTCGACAACGACTGGTACTTCGTCATGGAGTACGTCGACGGCCCGACGATGCGCCGCACGTTGTCGCAACGTACCTTGCGCATGTCCCAGGCCCTCGACCTCGCGGTCCAGATCGGGCGCGGCCTCGACTACGCGCACTCCCGCGGGGTCGTGCACCGCGACCTGAAGCCCGAGAACGTGCTCTTGGCCGACGATGGGGCCTCGGGCTTCGTGGCGAAGATCTGCGACTTCGGCCTCGCCGACATCCTCTACAGCGATCGCTCCTTCGTGAACCTCACCGGCAGCCGCATCTCGATGGGCACGGTGAACTACATGGCCCCCGAGCAGCGGCAGGACGCGGGCCGGGTGGACCAGCGGGCCGACGTCTTCAGCTACGGCGTGCTCCTGTACGAGATGTTCACGGGCGAGCTGCCGCTCGGCCGCTATCAGGAGCCCACCAAGCGCAACAAGAACCTCGATCGGCGCCTCGACCCGGTGATCATGCGGGCACTCGAGCCCGACGCCCGGCGGCGCTACCCGCGGGTGCGCGAGATCGTCGAGGTCATCGAGCAGGTTCGCCGCTGAGGACGTCCGGTGGACGCCTCGACCCTACCCACCTGGGGCCTGGCCCTGCTCATCTTCGGGCTGCGGGTCTGCGACGTCACCCTGGGCACCGTCCGCACCCTGAGCGTGGTGCAGGGGCGGGTGCGCCTGTCGGTGTTCCTCGGGTTCTTCGAGATCCTGATCTGGGTCACCGCGATCTCCCAGGTGGTCACCCACCTCGCCGAGAGCCCGCTGTTGGCGGTGGCCTACGCGGGCGGGTTCGCGACCGGCAACGCCAGCGGCATCCTCCTGGAGCGGCGCCTCGCCATGGGCTCGGTGGTGGTGCGGATGATCTCCGCCAAGGCGAGCGACGCGATCGCCGCCTACCTCGAGTCGCTCGGCCACTCGGTGGCCCTGTTCAACGGGCACGGCAAGGGCGACGCGCCGGTGCGCCTCGTCTACACCACCTGCCGGCGCAAGGAGCTGCGGAGCATCCTCGACCACGCCCGGGGCCTCGACGCCGACGTGATCTACGCGGTGGAGCCGCTCCTCGAGGGCTCGCTCACCTTCCGGCAGCCGCTGCCCCACGCCACCGGCTGGCGCGCGGTGTTCCTGCGCAAGTGAACCTGCGGCGGGCTACCGGACCACGGTGACCGGGCAGGGGGCGTGCTGGAGCACCTGGCTGGAGATGCTGCCCAGGAAGAGCTTCTTGAACTCGGTGTGGCCCCGGGTGCCCATCACGATGAGGTCGGGCTGCTCGTCCTCGGCGAACGCGACGATCTCGCTCGAGGGGCTGCCGACCCGGACCACCTCGCGGGAGACCACGCTGTCGTCCTCCATCGCGCGGCGGGCGCCCTCGAAGTAGGCCTTGGAGACCCGCTGCACCGCGTCGTCGATCTCCTTGCCGGTGAGGGCGTTCAGGCCCATCACCGAGATCACCGTGGAGTCGTAGACGTGGACGAGCTCCAGCTCGGCGCCCACGGCCTTGGCCAGCCGGGCGGCGAAGCGGGCCGCCTTCGCGCAGCCCTCCGAGCCGTCGACCGGGGTGATGATCTTCTTGAGAGCTTCGCTCATGTTGCGGTCCTCCGCTCCGTCCCGGAGCAAACCGCGTGCCCTCTCGTGGTGCATCGGCGCGATCCGGCCCGGGTTACATCTGGGTAACCATTGGATCCGCCAAGGTGTTCCCAGCGCGGCGCGCCGCGTCAGCGCAGCCAGCGGGCGAGGGTTTCGTCCAGGACCCGCTGGGCCAGGGGCTTGGTGATGTAGTCGTCCATGCCCGCCTCGAGGCAGCGCTCGCGGTCCCCCGGCATCGCGTTGGCGGTGAGGCCGATGATCGGAATGTGGCCGCCCTGGCTGGCCTCCCGGGCCCGGATGGCGCGGGAGGCGTCGTAGCCGTCCATCACCGGCATCTGGCAGTCCATGAGGATGGCGTCGAAGCGGTCGCCCTGGAGCTGACGGAGGGCCGCCTCGCCGTTGGTGGCGAGGGCCGACTCCATCCCGAGGCGGGAGAGCATCCGCATCACCACCCGCTGGTTCACCGCCTCGTCCTCCACCACCAGCACCCTCAGGGCCCGATCCGGGCCGCTCGCCTCGAGCTTGCCCATCGCGGCCGCCTGCTCGGCCCGGCGGACCGGGGGCGGGGTGGGGCGCACCAGGGCCCCGTCCTCGTGGCCGAGGGCGTCGCGCAGCGCGGCCCGGAGCACCCGGCGCCGCGGCGGCTTGTGGAGCTGCCAGCGGATCCCGGCGGCCTGGACCGCGTCGGCGGGGAGGAGCTCCACGTGGGTGTTCAGCAGGATCCGCGGCACCTCCTGCAGGAGCGAGTGGGCCTCCATGCGCTGGGCCACCGCCAGCCCGCTCAGGCCGTCCGGCTCACTCCCCAGGCAGTCGAGCACCACCGCCGCGATGGGCTCGCCCGCCCTCGCCGCCGCCTCCATCTTCGCAAGTGCGCTTGCGCCCGAGCGCTCCACCGCGACCTCGGCTCCCCAGGCCTCGAGGAGCTGGCGCAGGTTGGCCTGCGCCGCGGGGCTGTCGTCCACCACCAGGAGCCGAGCGCCGCCGAAGCTGGGGGCGGCCGGCGCCTGCGCGGCCATCGCGCGGCCGCGCTCGAGCTCGAGCCGGACCGTGAAGCGGCTCCCTCGATCCGGCTCGCTCTCGACCTCCACCGCGCCGCGCATCGCGACGGCGAGGGCCCGGACGATGGTGAGCCCGAGGCCGGTGCCCCCGAAGCGGCGGGTGGTCGACGAGTCCGCCTGGCTGAAGGGGTCGAAGAGCACCGAGAGCTTGTCGGGCGGGATGCCGACCCCGGTGTCCTCCACCACCAGCTCCACCGTCACCCCCTCCGCATGCGCGGTGCCCCGGACGCGCAGCCGTACCTCTCCGCTCGCGGTGAACTTCACCGCGTTGCTGAGGAGGTTCGAGAGGAGCTGGCGGATGCGGTGGGGATCGCCGGTGACCCACTGGGGAGTGTCGGGCGCCAGGCTCGGGACCAGCTCCAGTCCCCGGGCGCGGGCAGAGGTGGCGAACAGGTCGGTGACCTCCTCGACCAGCTGGCCGAGGTCGAAGGTGCGCCGCTCGAGCACCAGCTTGCCCGCCTCCATCTTGGAGACGTCGAGGATGTCGTTCAGCAGCACCAGGAGGGTGCCGGCGGAGGCCTTCACCGTCTGCGCGTACTCGCGTTGCTCCTCATCGAGGCGGGTGCCGAGCAGGAGGTCGGTCATCCCGATGACCCCGTTCATCGGGGTGCGTATCTCGTGGCTCATGGTGGCGAGGAACGCGCTCTTGGCGGTGTTGGCCTCGCGCGCCTCGTGCTCCGCCGCGCGCCGCTCCTCGACCTCGGTCTGGAGGAGCGTCAACGTGTCTTGCACGCGCCGGTGCTGGCGCTCCTGCAGGTTGATGAAGAGGGTCACCGCGCCGCCGGCGAGGATCGCGAGGCCGACCATCTCGGAGGCCTGCTGCTCGTAGGCGTCCGAGCCGGCGAGGGGGCTGCTCGGGGCGCCGAAGACCAGCTCGTAGATCAGCTGCACGCCGGTGACCGCCACCACCACCGCCCACCAGCCCATGGTGCCGCGGCGATCGAGGAACACCCCGGCCACGATCGGCAGGCAGGCGACCCACGCGTAGGAGGTGCTGGTCAGCCCGCCGGTGACGATGACGTTCCCGTAGGCGAGGGTCAGGAACAGCCCCACCGTGAGGTGCCCCACCAGGCGGGTGTCCATGGTGCGGTGCAGGACCACCAGGAGGCCCGTCGCGGGGATGACCGCCGCGAGGTCGAGGAGCGCGGCGGTGGTCGCCCCCGCGGTCAGGTAGGTCACGAAGTAGACGCCGATCCCGACGAGCAGGCACGTGGTGGCGATGACCACCATGCGGACGCGGTAGGCCACCTCGGGTTCCAGGCTGGCTGGATCACGCCCCAGCAGGCTCCACCAGCCCCAGAGGCGTCGCAGCGTGGTGGCGAGGCTCACCATCGGTGTGCACAGTGGAATCGGACCACCGACACCCAGATTGAGCGCAGCTCCGGACGGTTAGGGGCGGCCCGCCTCACCCCGGGCCAGGCGATCCAGCAGGTTGATGGGATCCCTGAATACGTCGGGGTCGTTCTGTACCACGTGGTCCACGCCCTCGGCCGAGCGCAGCTCGACCCCGGCCTCCCCTCGTCGGGCCCGCAGGAAGTCCGCCAGCGCCTGGCTGGCCTCGTGCTTGGCCAGCGTGTCCCCGCGCTGGTGGTAGATGGCCACGTCGCCAGTGGGGACGTGGGCGTCCATGAAGGCTTGCAGGCGCTTGCTCCCGTCCAAGCCCTTCCGCATCGCCTCGGGGCGGGCGGAGAGGTGCTCGAGCAAGGCCTCCTGCGCGTTGTGGAGCTGGGCGTCGCGGTCCGAGGTGATCTTCGGGGCCACGCCGTTGCTCGGGAGCTTGAGCCGGTTCATCACCGGCACCCCGCCCATGAGGCCGAGGGCCTTGTTCAGCACGCCGCCCGCGAGGTCGAGGAAGGGCGCCTGCAGGAAGAGCTTCACCCCCTTTGGCATGCTGGCTCGGACCGCCTTGGCCCCGCCCTCATCGGTGGTGGCCTCGAGGCGCGTGAGCTGGACCGCCCCAGCGTCGTTCATGGCCTTGGCCGCGAGCGCCGCCAGCCCGCCCATGCTGTTTCCGAACAGGATGAGCTCGGAGCCGGGCTTGTCGGCGTACTCCGCCGCCCGCACGCCCTCGGCCCACGCGGTCACCGCGGCCACGTTCCGAGCCAGGCCCTCGACCGAGTCGAAGGTGCCCTCGGCCCCGTCGGAGTGACCGGCCCAGGGGTGGTCGAAGGTCACCACGTCGTAGCCGCGGGCGAGCATCTCGCCCACCTGGAGCTCGAAGCTTCGCCCGGTCTCCTGAAAGCCGGGGGAGAGCACCACCACCTTGCCGGTCGCCTGCTCGGGGGCGGCCTTGTAGCGCTGCCCGAAGATCCGCTGGTCCCGGGTGGCCTGGCCCCGCACCGTCCCCGCCGCGCTCAGGGTGAAGTCCTCGATCCGGTCCGGGGTGAGGCCCAGCCGGGTCAGCAGGCTCGCCTTGCGCACCGCCATCTCGAGCCCCCGCTTGGGCACCGCGGACAGCGGGAGCCTGGTCACCGGCTGCCCCCAGCGGGCCTCGAGCGCCCCGAGGACCCCGCGGATGAAGGCCTCCTCGTCCTCCCGGGATCGCCCGACCTCGGCCTGGGCCTTCCCATACTGGACCACCACGTTGCGGGCCCAGCCGGGGGTCGGCTTGCCTTCGTCGAAGAGGACCCCGTTCGCGTTGCCGTGCGCCTGGGCCGCCGCCGCGCGCTCCCCCGGGCTCAGCTTCGGATCCCCGGCCAGCCCGGCCAGGTTCAGGTCCTTGAGCTCCGCGCATAGGGCGCCCAGGGTGCCGCGATCGATCTGGCGCAGGCCGGCGCCACTGATGGGGGTCTTCACAGTGGGGGAGTGTGTCCCACATTGGGCCCCAATGTCACCTCCGATTCTGGGGTCCCGGGCCGGCGGAGCCGTCCCACCCCTCTCCGCCGGGCTTCGCCCGGCTGCGCGCTTCGCTTGCGATCGATGACCGAGGAAACCCGGATTCTACTGGACTACGGGCAGACGGGAGGACGGAGCCTGCGGCCCCCGGCCCAGGAAGAGGTGGGGGCAGACGGCGCCGCAGGTCTCAGCGTGGGCGCAGCCCGCGCAGACCTTCTTGCGCAGGGTGAAGGCGAGGGCCACCGCCAGGGCCGCGCCCAGGATCATGTAGAAGCCCGGCCCCGGCAGGCCCAGGGTGTGGAAGTTCCCGATCTGCCCGTGGCCGGTCAGGGTGGGGGTGAAGGGGGGCACGGTGACCGGTGCCTCGGGGCTCAGCTCGTGCCCGAACCTGTACATCCACATGTACATCATCCCCAGGAACACCACCGGGAACAGGAAGGCGGGCAGGGTGAAGTACTTCGCGTAGCGCTTGCCGGGGAAGAACACCATCAGCATCGCCATGAGGCCGATGCCGCAGACGCCATACACCGCCAGCGCGCGCTCCAGCTCGGCCGCCTCGTCGAGCTTCTTCATGCCGATGTAGTGGTTGAGGATGTTGATCTCGGTGACGTCGCCCGTGACCTTGTCGAGGTACACGGACATCACCAGGCCCTTGGGATACTGCGGGGCCGACAGGTACCAGCCCCACATGGGCTGGAAGTAGGCCGCCGCATAGAGCGCCACCGCGATGGCGGCCAGCGCCAGGACCAGGTAGCGGCGAGTTCTGTCGTTATTTTGGGTAGACTCCATTGAGTAGCTCTCTTGGCGCGCCTCAGAGCGCGTCGCGCCGTACGAAGATGAATGCGCCCACCGCCGCTGCTCCTGCTCCGAGGACGGTGGGCCACGCCAGGGCCCAGGCGAGCAGGCCGCCTTGCCCGAGGATGTCGAGGAGCGCGTAGGACACGGACCCCAGGATGGTCAGCTCAGGGTCGAACAGGGCGATGGCCGCGGTCCGGAACGCCTGCAGCGGGTTGAGGAGCGCCGCCGCCATCACGCTCTCCACCGGGGCTCGCTCCTGCACGAGGAGGCCGATGAGGAGGGCGTCGATGAGCGCCTCGAGGGCGAGCCACACCCCGAAGGCGAGGCCGATGGCCATCTCCTGGGTGCGGCTGACCACCGAGATCAGCATGGCGAGGCCGAGGAAGCAGAAGGTGAGGGCGAGGACCAGGCCCGAGTAGTAGAGCACCACCGCCCAGGGGACCTCGCCCCCGCGCAGCCGCTCGATGAGCGCGCCCGCGCCCAGGGCCGCCACCAGGGGCAGGGCGATCGCCGCGGTGCGGCCCAACAGGCGCCCCCAGTAGTAGGCGGCGAGGCTCACCGGGAGGGTGAGGACGTACTCGAAGACCCCCGCCTCCCGGTCGCCCACCAGGGTGCGGGCGGTGGTGACGAGGACGAAGATCGGGAGGACCACCAGGGTGATCTGGATGAAGGTCAACAGGAGCCGGCCGAGGCCGGTGAAGCCCATGACCTGGGACTCGGCGAGGCCGAACACGAAGAAGAGCCCCATGAGGGACGTGAAGCCCAGGACGTAGAGCTGGAACCAGCGCGCGCGCAGGGTCTCGCGCAGGTCCAGCCACGCCATGGTGCCCAGCGGGCCCAGGCGGCCCCGCCGGTGGGGCTGCTGCTCGGTGACGGTGACGATGGCCTCGCTCATGGTGTCCTCGTCAGTGCCCGGCGTGGCCGCTGCCACCGCCGTGCGTCTTCAGGCGCTGCTCGACCTCGGCGAAGGACAGCTTGCCGTCGGCGTCGGGCAGGATGCCGAAGCCCATGGGGGTCTTGGCGCCGTCGCGAAAGTGGGCTTGCTCGGCCGGGATCCAGGTGTCGGTGCTGCCCGGGGCCATCACGAAGACCTTGGCGTCGGCCAGCTCGGGGTGCGCGACGCGGTTGGCGAGCAGGCACCCCAGGTCGTCATAGTGGCGGATGAGGCCCCCGGAGCCCACCAGCTGGGCGGCGGCGGCGGGCTCACTGATCGCCATCCGGCAGTGGGCGCAGCCGTCCTTGTTCCAGTGCGGAGACCGGGGCACCGGCTCGGCGGAAGTGCAGGCCAGGGCCACCACGGCGAGGAGGGAGAGGGTCACGCGGGTCGACATGTCAGCGCTCCGAGAGGTCGTCGCCGGGGCCCTGGGGGCCGCGCGGGTCGTCGAAGGTGAAGCGGCGCACCAGGCCCGACCAGCGGGTCATCAGCGCCAGGAAGCGGAAGCGATCGGGGTTGGCTACGGTGCCGCGCCAGCCGCCCTCGGTGGGGACGAAGCCCCACTCCTGCAAGGTGCTGGACACCGAGGCGGGGGCGTCCACCAGCTCCACGAAGGCCTGGGTGCTGCCCGCGATGGAGTCCAGCTCGGTGGCGCGGGCCACCACGTCGTCGAGCACGATGCGGCCGCCGTCCAGCTCCACCACCCGGGTCACCAGGCCCGCGAGCTCGTCCACGCGGTGGGAGCTCAGGAGCATGGTGGTGTCGTCGTCGAGCCGGGCCAGCTGGGTGTAGAGGATGCGGCGCGCGGTGGGATCCAGGTTGGCTCCCGGCTCGTCCATCACCAGCAGCTTCGGTCGCCGGGCGATGGCCACCGCGGACAGGAGCTTCTGCTTCATGCCGCCCGACAGCGCGGGGAAGGGGCGGTCCCAGATCGCCTCCACGTCCAGTCCCAGCTCGTGGGCGAGGCTGAAGATCCGCTCCTCCCTCACTCTGCAGGTCGCCTCGATGAGCTCCACGTACTCACCCACCGTGAGCCGGAACGCGGGCGGGAGCTGGGGGACGAAGGCCACCTCTTCGAGCAGGGCGCTGCGCTCGGTGCGGGGCTCGTGGCCGCCCACGGTGATCTGCCCCTCGTAGCGGTACAGGCCGAGCAGGCAGCGCATGAAGGTCGTCTTGCCGGAGCCGTTCTGGCCCACCAGCGCCACCCGCTCCCCCGCCGAGGCGGCGAAGTCCAGGCCGGTGAGCACGTGGGCGCGCCCGAAGCGCTTCGAGAGGTGCTGTACGAGGATCATGGTTCGTGGTCCTCCAGGGAGGAGAGCAGGCGCGGCTTGGGGTCGCGCAGCAGCTCGATGGGCTCGGTCAGCGGCACCAGCCGCTCCAAGAGGCCGATGAGAGCCAGGATGGGGGCGCCGCGGAAGAACTGGGTGGCGGGGCGGGTGCCGGTGAGCACGTCGCCGTAGCGCCGCGGCACGTAGGGCGTGTCGCCGACGCCATCGCCGTCGCGATCGAAGCCGTCGTAGGCGTCCCAGACGTTGCCTTCCCAGCGGCCGGGGGAGGTGCGCCGCGCCTCGGTGTCGACGTCGACCCGGTTGGAGTGGAAGACGTTCCCGCTGAGCTCGTTGCCCTCGCGATCGTTGGCGAGCACGATCCCGGCCCCGTCGAAGGCCAGGGTGTTGCCCATGAACCAGTTGCGGGTGTTGGGCTCCCACGGCGCGTTGTCGATGAGGATGCCGGTGGCGCAGTACACGAAGCGGTTGTCCTTGGCGTAGACCACCGAGGTCTCCTTCAGGCCGAGGCCGATGCCGGTGGCGCCCGCAGCGTCGCGCACCACGTTGTTCACCACCGTGCTCCCGACGCCGTACATCAAGAAGATGCCCACCGCGTTGCTGTAGAAGCGGTTCCCCTCGATGAGGAGGTTCTTCGAGTACATGCCGTGCACGCTGTAGCGGGCGCGCTCGGCCAGGTTGTCCACGAAGCGTACGTTCTCGGAGTACCAGGCCACCGAGTCCCGGGTGTCGTGCCAGTGGTTCCGGGTGATCTCGACCTCCTTCGAGTACCAGACGCGGAGCGCGTCGCCGCGAAAGGTGTCTTGCACCGGCTTCGAGGAGATCTCGCAGCCCTCCACCCGCACCTTCTGGCTGTTGGCGATGTCGATGCCGAAGAGGCACTCCTCCACCACGGTGTTCAGCACCTGCACGTCGTGCTGGCTCTCGATGGAGATCCCCGCGTCCACCAGGGGCATGGAGTCGCCGGAGCCGCGGATCCGCAGCCCCGACAACACCACGCCCGGTGCGCGCACGCTGACCACGGTGCCCTCACCGTGGCCCTCGATGATCGCGCTCCCTCCGCCCTCCACCGTGACCCCCGGCACCCTGATGGTCACAGGACCATCGTAGGTGCCGGGCGCCAGCCGGAGGGTCTCACCCGGGGCCAGGGCGTCCACCCTGGCCTGCAGCGCGCCGCCGAGGGAGTCGCGCCGCCACGCGTTGACGGTGGCGGGCTGGGCGGATGCGCTGAGGCTGGCGAACACCAGACCCAGGACGAGGCAGGGACGGAGGGCGCGCATCATGGCCTCACTTCACCTGGGACAGCATGTACTCCATGGCCGCCTTGAGCTGGTCGTCGGTGCAGTCACCGCAACCACCCCGCGGCGGCATGAAGCCCACCTGGCCCTTGTAGCCCTCCAGCACGTGCTGGAAGAGGGTCGCCTCGCCCTGCGGGAGCCGCGGCCCCCACAGCGCCTTGTCGCCGAACTTGGGTGCTCCGGCCACGCCCTGGTCGTGGCAGGCGAAACACACCTTGCCGTAGGCCTTCTGGCCCTCGGAGGCGCCCTCCGCCACCGGAGCAGTATCGGAGCGCCACGTCTTCAGGTAGCCGATGATCTCCCGCGCCTGGGCCTCGCTGACCCCCTGCTTGGGCATCTTCACCCCGTAGCGCTCGATCATCGCCTTGATGTAGGGCTCCTCGTACTTAGCCTCCGGGTTGACGATCCACGACGCGATCCACGCCTCGTCGCGCCGTACGACCACGTCGGTGAGGTCCGGCCCGCCGAGCTCGCGTCCCTTCTGGTGGCAGCCCGCGCAGCCGAACTGGGCGAAGGCGGCCTCGCCCGCGGTCATGCCCTCTTCCTTTTGCTGCACCGCCCAGGACGCGAGTCGCGCGGCCGCGGCCTGCTCCAGTTGGTAACCTGACTTGCGCTTCTTCTCGAAGGCCGCGTTCGGCTTCACCGACAGGAGGGCGAAGCGACGCGCGTCGGTGGTGCGGTCCACCTGCGCCACGCGCACCGGGAAGAAGCCGCCCTGGGTGGCGGTGAACTCCACCGTGGCGGCGCGGCCGGGCGGGAAGATGCCCAACGCACCGTAGCCACCCACCGACAGCTCCACCGTCTGCCCGGCGTCATCCAACAGGTTGGTGACGTGCAGGCTCACCACGTCGCCCTGATCTGCGTCCACTCGAGCCGGCGTGAGGCCCTTCTCGGACAGCGTCGCGAAGACGTCGACCCGGCCGGCCTTCCTCTCCATCCGCTCCTCTCCCGCCTTCGTGGCGAAGGGGGCGGGCGACATCGTCGCGGAGTTCGTCCCCACCGGGTAGGTCTCGAGCGGCGCCAGGGTGTTGGCGTCGATGCACACCGTGTAGTGCGGCTCGCCCATGGGCAGCGGCATGTCGTAGAGCAGCTGCATCTTCTGCCCGCTCACGTCCACCAGCTGGTGGTTCTGCGGGTGCAGCGGGCCCACCGAGGCGAAGCGATCGATCGCCAGCTTGTTCAGCGCGATGACGTACTTGCCCCGCGGATCCTGCGAGTCGCCTTGCATGGAGACCAGGTGGCCGATGTTGTAGTGCACCGACTGTTTGTCGATGACCTTCAGCTCCTTGAAGTTCCAGCGCACCACCATCGAGTCGATGTACACCGAGGTGTAGGCCACCCCGTCCTCGTTCGAGAACTGGGTGTGCAGCGGGCCGAGGCCCAGCTGGACCTGCCCGTGCAGCGCCTTCTTGTGGTCGAGGATCGGGATGCCGTAGGGGTCCTTGTCCATGAAGTCCTTGGCCTCGATCAGGGCCTTGATCTTCTGGATGTCGAAGACCTGGGCGTGGGTGTCGAGCTTGCCGGCCACGACGATGTAGCGGCCGTCCGGGGACACGTCGACGCCGTGGGGCGACTTGGCCTCGGGGATCAGGTAGAGCAAGCCCTCCTTCACCGACAGCTCCAGCGGGATGGTCCAGTGGCCGTTGATCTTGGTCGCCTTGCCGGCCGCCACCACCGCCTCCGCCTTCTTCCAGTCGATGACGTGGAGGAAGTCGGTGTCCCGCGCCGAGCAGCCCGCCTCGTAGGGCGGACGGCCCTGCTCGATGCCGCCCACGTAGCGCTCCGAGCACAGGGAGTTGGTGAAGGAGAAGCCGAAGCTCTCACCCTTGCCGGCGTCGGAGAGGTCCTGCCAGTAGGGCGGGGCCACCACGGTGAAGGACCGCTCGGGGTCGATGCGCCCCTTGTCCCGATCGAAGCGGTGGTAGGTCACGCCGCCGCGCCAGTGCGCGTTGAAGTTGGCCTGGTTCAGGGGCCGGTACTTGCGGTCCAGGGGCGCCGGGTACTGGGCCGCCTCCACCACGTACTCGGTGTTCGGGGTCACGAAGGCGCCGCCGTGGTCTGAGCGGAACAGCGGGTTCTGGACGATCTGCTTCGTCTCGAAGTCACGCAGGTCCATCACGAAGACCCGGGGGTTGGCCTTGTCGTTGATGAAGGCGAACTTGCCGTCGTATCGCCCGTTGGTCTCCGAGAACGACGGGTGGTGGGTGTCGCCCCAGGTGATCGTGCGATCGTCGATGAAGCCCTGCTTCAAGACGCCCTTGGACTGCTCGTCGAAGTTGTAGCCCGCCGCGGAGTCGGGCGCCGCGGTGGGGATGTACTTCAGGATCCGCATGGACGGCACCGCATACACGATGACCGACCCCGCCTGACCGCCCGAGTTCAGGCAGACGAACTCGTCCTTCTGCTTGGCGTTGGTGTACGTGGACACCGCCGCCACCATGTCCTGGGTGGACAGCGAGCGCGACTTGGCGATGCCCAGCAGCTCGCTCTTCACGTCGCCCGCCGGCACCGAGTCGGCGCGCACCGTCTGCTCGGTGGCCAGTTTGGTCGCGATCAGCGCGGCCACGCCCAGCATCCCCAGGCCGAGGCTGCGCGCCAGGTAGTTCTTCTTCGCGCGGCTCATCACGGGGCCCCCTTCTCTTCCAGGATCTTCTTGGCTCGCAGACCCGCGTCCGCCGCCTTCACCTGGTACTGGAAATACTGCTCCGCCCACAGGCGCGCGTTGGGCCAGTCCTGGGCCGCCGCCGACGCCTCGATCTTGGGCTTGATGCCCGCCGCCTCGGTGAGCTGGTGCACGGCGTCTTGCACGAGCGCCGCGCTCCGCGGGTCGGACTCGTAGTCGTGCTCCTTCAGCCAGGTGACCACCCCGTCGATCACCTTCTGGGTGGCGTCGATGGTCTCCATCTTGGCCTCGTAGGCCGCCTTCTCTGCCACCAGGTCGACGGTGCCGGCCGCCGCGGTGTCCTCCGCCGTGGCCTTGTAGCCCTTCGGCTTCACCATCAGGTAGCCCATCATCTCGAGGTGCAGCGCGGAGCAGAACTCCGTGCAGTAGTATGGGAACACGCCGGGCATGTCGGCGGTGAAGGTCACCGACGCCACCTTGCCGGGCTCCCAGCTGCCGTGGACGTTGTAGGTGTCCACCGTGAAGCCGTGGGTCTGGTCCTGGGCCTGCTCGAGGTTCGTGATGTGGAAGGTCACGACGTCGCCCTCCTCGACCTCGACCGTCTCGGGGTTGATATGACTCCGGATCACGGTGGCGAACACGTGGACGCGGTTGCCCTTGCGCTCGACGTGCTCCTTGCCGGCCAGGGTGCGGTACGGCGACAGCTCCCCCGAGCGGGTGTCGGTGCCGAGGGCGTAGCGCACCACGGTCTCGAAGGTGCTCGCGGGCACCAGCACGCCGCCGAGGTCGGTGGCCTGCGGCACCGCCATGTCATAGAGCGGCACCAGCGCGTCGGCCGCCGCCTCCACCAGGATGGGGTTCAGGGGCCGGACCGGGCCGGTCGGGACGAAGCGCCCGACGGAGGCCTTGTTGAGCACCACCACGTAGCGGCCCTCGGGGGCGGCGGAGTCGGCGCCGGTGACGATCAGGCGACCGCCCGGGACCCCGAGGTCGAGGCTGGCGGTGACCTTCTGGGCGCTGGTGTCCACCTGCACGAGGCGGCCCGGCGAGGCGAGCGAGACGAAGGCGCTGCGCGGCCCGCCGTAGAGCACGTCCACCGCGCTGCCGCCCAGGTCGATGGTGCCGGTGGTGAAGGCCGAGGGGTCCAGGGTGGGGACGCCGAAGCCGTCGGGCGCGCCGGGGGCCGCAGAGGCCAGGGCCGACAGATCGAGCACCACCAGCTTGGTGGAGGCCTCGGAGGTCACGAGGGCCTGTGCGCCGTCGGGGGAGATCGCGATGGCGGAGGCGCCTGCCGGCAGGTCGACCTGCATCAGCGCCTTGGCCGCCACCGCGCCCTCGACGTCGAGGAACCGCTGGCCGCCCACGCGTGCCGCGTTCTTGGCCGCCTCGGAGGCCTCCTTGATGCGCACCACGTGGAGCACGGAAGGCGTCGTGGCCTCGCAACCCGCATTGCCGAGCAAGACGTCGCCTGTCTTGCAGCGACCGATGACGAAGGCCAGGTTGCGCGAGGGGCCGCGGCCGGTGGCCAGCTCGCCCTGCACATAGGGGGGCAGGCCGACGGTGAACGCGGCGAGGGCGTTCAGGTGCCCGCCGCGGTGGGCGCCGTGCCCGCGCGTGTAGGGCCAGAAGGTGAGGCCGCCGCGCAGGGCCTTGGCCAGGTCCGCGCTGTCCGGGTCCACCCACGCGCCACCCGGGAGCTCGGGGGCCTCGGTCGCCTGGAGCACGTACTCGGTCTCGCTCGTGACCACCACGTCCGCGCCCGCGGTGTGGAAGATGGGGTTGGCGACGACCTGCTTGGCCTCGAAGTCGTCCATGTGGAGCACGCCCACCCGGCCGTTGGCGGCGTCGCCCGCGAAGAGCACCGCGCCGTCCAGCTTGCCGTCGGTCTGGGAGACGGCGGGGCGGCCCACGTCGCCGAAGTTGGGCGAGATGTCCTCGCGGCTGCCGGCCCTCAGGAGGGCCTTGGACTCGTCGTCGTAGGCGAAGCCCTGCCAGGGCTCGGGCGAGAACATGCCCACGTACTTGAGGATCCGCATGGACGGAACGCCGAACACGGCCAGCCGCCCCGAGCTCCCGGTACCCAGGATCCCGATGTGGGTGTCGTACGCGCCGGTCGGCACGTAGGTCTTGAGGGCGGCGCGGGTGCTCTCGTCGGTGAGCCCCCGGGCCTGTGCCCGCGTGAAAAGGTCACCGGACACCGACGAGGCCGTCTCGGCCTTATCGGTGGGGACCACCCGCTTCTCCTCGGAGAAGCATCCGGACAGCGCGGTGACCACCACCGCTGCCGCCAATGGAGCCCCGAAGGCCCCCGTCTTCCTGGTTCGCGTCATTACCCCTCCAACAGGAAACCCCAAGTCTTTGCGCATGCTTGAGAGCAGACCCGGGCCGTCGGGCAGCGGAATGAGCATCAGGCGTGCCAGGCAGTCGGTGTTGCCGCGCCCTGCGACCGAATGTCGCGCCGGAGGTCAGATTGACCTCCGAGCCCGTTACCGAGAAGCTCGCAGCGTGGTCGGGGAGGAACACGCGCTGGTCGAGGCGGTTCGGCAGCTGGCGGGGGACCTGGCCCAGCGCCGGACCGGGCTCGCGCGCTACGAGAGCATCCTCCTGGCCCTCGGGAGCGTGGTGGAGGCGGACGCGGTGGCCTTGCTCCGCTGTGACGGCGGGGCCCTACGGGTGGTCGCCCAGCGCGGCCTCCGCCCCGAGGTCTTCGCCCGCCGCTTCAAGGTGTCGGAGCACCCGCGGCTCGAGGCCATCCTGGCCTCGCCGAGGGCGGTGCGCTTCCCCGCGCACGATGCCCGGCCCGATCCCTTCGACGATCTCTTCCTCGAGCACATCCCGATTCAGACGGTGCACAGCTGTATGGGGTGCCGGCTCGAGGTGGAGGGGCAGGTGGTGGGGGTGGTGACCTTGGACGCCGGGCCACCCGGGCGCTTCGATCACCTGGACCTCGAGTGGCTGGGCGCGCTCAGCGCGTTGGCGGCGGCGGTGGTGCGGAGCGCCGGCATGGTGCAGCTCCTCGAGGAGCGGCGCCTCGGCGTGGCCGCGCTCCCGCCGCCGGAGGTCCCCATCCTTGGAGAGAGCCCCGCCATCCGGCAGCTCCTCGAGGAGGTCGACACCCTTGCCGCCTCGGACCTCTCTGTCCTGATCCTTGGCGAGACCGGGGTGGGCAAGGAGCTCGTCGCGCGTCGCCTACACGCCCGCTCCCCCCGAGCTGGCGGTCCCTTCGTCGGCCTCAACTGCGCCGCCCTCCCCGAGAGCCTGGTCGAGGGTGAGCTCTTCGGGCACGTCGCAGGCGCCTACACCGGGGCCACGGGGGAGCGGCTGGGGCGGGTGGAGCTGGCCCACGCCGGCACCATGCTCCTGGACGAGGTGGGCGAGCTCCCGCTGACCGCCCAGGTGAAGCTGCTCCGCGCCTTGCAGTTCGGGGAGGTGGAGCGCCTGGGTGAGAGCCGCCCCCGGCACGTGGACGTGCGCTGGGTCGCCGCCACCAACCGAGACGTCCGAGAGGAGGTCGCGCAAGGGCGCTTTCGCGAGGACCTGTGGTTCCGGCTGAAGGGCGGGGTGGTGCGGGTGCCGCCGCTCCGGGAGCGGACCGGCGACGTGCGCATCCTGGCCGCCCACTTCCTCGAGCAGGCTCGACGACGCGCCCACCTCCCCGCCGCGACCTTGACCCCCGCCGCTTTGGCCCGCCTGGAGGCCTACGCCTGGCCGGGCAACGTGCGCGAGCTGGAGCACGTCGTCACGCGCGCCCTGGTGCTGGCGGCGGGGGGACGCACGAGTGAGCCGGCGGAGGTGGATGTCTGGCACATCGCCACCGAGGGGCTGGGTGACGACCGCGGGAAGGCGGAGTCGATCCCGTTCACCGAGCGGGTGGAGGCCTTCCAGCGAGACCTGGTCGCCCAGGCTCTGCAGGACGCAGGGGGAAACTGGGCGGAGGCGGCGCGGGCCCTCGGGCTCGACCGCAGCAACCTCCGGCGCCTGGGGACCCGGCTGGGCCTGCTGTAGTCGCGGCGAACCCGGCGGATGGGGCGCGAGCCCGCCGCGTGGTATGCACAGTCCCACATGCGCGCCCCCTCCGCCGTGAGCCGCTGGCTGGATCGGGCGCCGGCCCCCCTCTTCACCGCGTACGTGGTGATGGCCGCGTTCAGCACCTACTTCTGTATGTACGCGTTCCGGAAGCCGTTCGCGGTGGGGACGTTCGAGGGCGAGGTGGCGCTCCCGCTGGCGGGGGCGCTGTCCCTGAAGAGCCTCTACGTCATCGCCCAGGTGCTCGGCTACGCGGCGTCCAAGTTCCTCGGGATCAAGGTGGTGTCGGAGATGCCGGCGGGCCGGCGCGCCCTCGCGATCGTGGGGCTGGTCGGGGCGTCCGAGGTGGCGCTCCTGCTGTTCGGGGTGGTGCCGGCGCCGTGGGCGGCGGTGTGCCTGGCGCTGAACGGCCTGCCGCTCGGGATGATCTGGGGCCTGGTCTTCGGGTTCGTGGAGGGGCGCCAGACGAGCGACCTGATGGGGGCGGGGCTGGCGTCCTCGTTCATCGTGGCCTCGGGCTTCGTGAAGACGGTGGGCAAGTGGCTCATGGAGCGCGGCGTCTCCGAGACCTGGATGCCCGCCGCCACCGGAGCGCTCTTCTTCCCGCTCCTGTTGCTCTTCGTCTTGATGCTCGCCCAGGTGCCGCCGCCGACCGCGGCGGACGAGGCCGCCCGCACCAAGCGCGCGCCGATGGACGCGACGGCGCGGCGCCGCTTCTTTCGGGCCTACGCGCCGGGGCTGGTGGCCCTGGTGGCCCTCTACGTGCTGCTCACCGCGTACCGCGACTTCCGGGACAACTTCGCGCGGGAGATCTGGGACGCCCTCGGCTACGCCGACACCCCGACCATCCTCACCACCGCCGAGCTGCCGGTGGCGTTCGGGGCCCTGGTCGCAGTGGGCCTGGTGATGGCGGTGCGCGAGAACAGGAAGGCCCTGATGGTGGTGCACGGGCTCATGTTCGGGGCGGCCGTCCTGTTGGGCGTGAGCACCCTCCTGTTCGCCCTCGGCCTGCTCGATCCCGCGGTGTGGATGATCGCGGTGGGGCTCGGGCTCTACGTGGGCTATGTGCCCTTCAACTGCGTGCTCTTCGATCGGCTGATCGCCGCGGTGGGCTCGGTGGCCACCGCGGGCTTCCTGATCTACGTGGCGGACGCCTTCGGGTACCTGGGCAGCGTGGCCCTGTTGCTCTACCGCGATCTGGTGCAGCCGGACCTGTCCTGGCTCGACTTCTTCTTGGGGTTCTCCTACGTCACCGCGGCGATCTGCGGGGCCCTCTACCTGTTCTCAGCAGGGTATTTCTGGCAGCGAACCCAGCCTCATGTTCATGACGGTGCAAGTAGGCAATCGTAGGAAACTCCGGGTTGCGCAACGCTGACGTATCGGCTCTAAGGAGCGCCGACGATGCAGAGTCTCCGTGATCAGCTCCTCAAAGCCGGACTTGTGACCGAGGATCAGGTGTCCAAGGTCGAAGCTGCGGACGCCAGCAAGGTCCGCAAGAAGCGGCGTAAGAAGCCGTCGAAGCCGGCGTCGGAGCGAGCCCCGGGGAGCCACGGCGAGCGCCGCATGCCCATGCCCCGCGTCATGGAGCTGAACGAGCCCAGCCGCCTGCAGATCTTCCAGGCGATCGAGCGCCACCGGGTGCGCGGCGAGACCCGCGGCGAGATGGAGTTCTACTTCAAGCTCCGGGACGGCCGGGTCCGTAAGATGTTCGTCTCCAAGGAGATCTCGGGCGGCCTGCAGTCCGGGCGCCTGGCCATCGTCGAGAACGGGGAGCCCGAGAAGCACATCATCGTCGGCTGCGACGCGGTGTCCCCGATCGCCGAGATCGACCCCGGCATGGTCCGCTTCTTCAACCAGTTCTAAGCCCTAGGGGCCCGGGCCGGCGGAGCCGTCCCACCCTTCTCCGCGGGGCTTCGCCCCGCTGCGCGCTTCGCTTGCACCAGGGTCCCGGGCTGGCGGCGGATTGACCCGCTGCGTCGAGGCCCGCAGCCTGACCCGGCCTTGAGCGCCCCCCACGTCCTCCTCACTGGTGCGACCGGCTTCATGGGCCGGGAGGTCCTGGTGCGCCTCCTCGAGCAGGGCCGCCAGGTCCTGGTCACCACCCGGGCCCGCCCCGGCGAGTCCGAGGACGCCGGCCGCGCGCGCCTGTTGGACGTGGTGGCCCGCACCGCCCCCGGGGTCGACACCACCGGCCTCACCGTCGCCTTCGCCGACGTCACCGAGCCCCGCCTGGGCCTGTCGCCCCGCGGGGCGGCCTGGCTGAGCGCGGCGCCCGCGCTCCAGGTGGTGCACGGGGCGGCCGAGGTGCGCTTCGACCTCCCGCTCGACGTGATGCGCTTCCAGAACGTGCAGGGCACGTTGCACGTGCTCGAGCTGGCGCGAGAGCTCGCAGCGCAAGGCCGGTTGCTGCGCCTCGACCACGTCTCCACCTGCTACGTGGCCGGGGATCGCGAGGGGCAGGTGCTCGAGTCCGACGTCGACGTCGGGCAGCGCCCCCGCAACGCCTACGAGCAGACCAAGCTCGAGGCGGAGGTCGAGGTCGACCGGGCTCGGCAAGCGGGCCTGCCCATCGCGGTGCACCGGCCCTCGATCATCGTGGGCGACTCCCGCACCGGGCGCGCGGCGAGCTTCAAGGTGCTCTACTGGCCGATGAAGGTCTACGCTCGGGGGCGCTTCCGCACCGTCTTCGGGCGCCCCGGGTGCCCGGTGGACGTGGTCCCGGTGGACTACGTGGCCGACGCGGTGGTGCACCTCATGGGGGTGCCGGAGGCGGTGGGGCGCACGTTCCACCTCGCGGCGGGGCCGGAGGGGCAGTCCACCATCGAGGCGCTCGCGGCCCAGGCGCAAGACATCTTTCAACGCCGCCCGGTGCGCTACGTCGACCCCGACTTCTACCTGAGGTGGCTGCGCCCGATCGTGCGTCCGATCCTGCGCCTGTTGCGGCCCGACGTAGCGGAGCGGGGCGGCGTGTACCTGCCGTACCTGCGCAGCAACCCGAGCTTCGACACCACCGAGGCGAGGCGGCTGCTCGCCCCGGTGGGGCTCGAGGCGCCGCGGGTGACCGACTACTTCGGGCGGATCATGCGCTTCGCGCTCGAGACCGACTTCGGTCGGCGCGCGCTCCCCGCCTACTCGTCGTCGGACAGGTAGCCCAGGATCACGTCGTTCAGGCTGCGCTCGACCACCACGATGTTGCCCTTCTTCTCGGGCAGCCGGGGCGGGGCCTTGGCTGGCGGGGCGCTCCCCTCGGCCTGCTTCTTCCGGAGCATCTCCCGCTGCAGGGCCACCTGGGCCCGCAGCTCACCCGCGTCGACCTCGAGCATGGTGTCGTTCGGGTTGGAGGACGCCGGCCGGAAGGGCGGCCGGAAGCTCAGGTCGACCGGGGTGGGGGCCTCGGTGTGGCCCCCGGGCGGCGTCACCCGGGGCGGGGGGCGGATCGGGGGCGGGGGCTGGGCGGGCGGGTTGAGCGGGGTCTTCGCGCGCTCGGCCTGCCGCTTCGCGATGCTCTCCTTCAGCGCGCCGGGCAGATCCATGTCGATGATGGTGTCGCCGGCGGGCGGGAAGGCGGGGCGGCGCGGGATGGCGCGGCCCGCTCCGGGGCGCGGCGCGGGGTTGGTCGGCGCGGCCCGAGGCACGGAGCTTCCGGCCGGCGGAGCAGCCTGAGGCGGCGGGGCGACGGGGCGGCCCGGGATCGGCGTGCCCATCGGGGTGGGCCGGGGCACCGGCGCGACGCGCTGGCTGTGGCGGGGCGAGCTGCGCGGGGGCACCGGGACGCCGGTCGCGGGGCTCATCTCGCCCGAGGGGCGGGGGCGGCTTGTGGTCCTCACCCCGCGATCCGCGGGGGGCGCCGCGGCGCCGGGCGGCTGGAGGTCATGGGTCGCGGCCTGGGCGAAGCGTTGGCCGGCCGCCAGCTGCTCCTCGGTCGGGCGCCACGGGGTCTGGCGCCGCATCTCCTCGTCGAGGACGAGCAGGAAGTCCGGGTTGCTCTCGGCGATCCCGGGGGACGAGAGCTCGACCTCGTCATCCACGAGGGCGGGGTGGGGCAGCTCCACGCCGACGTCCTCGAGGGTCGGGAGCTCGGTCGGGACGGTGCCGGCCGGGGCCGCGGCGGCGGTGGGGGCCTCGTCGGGCGCTGGGGCCAGGAGCGAGTCGATGCGGGGATCGTATTCCCCACTCACGAGCCGCTTCATCTGCCCCTTGTGCTGCTCCTGCATCCGCACCCGGATGCGCTCGGTGCGGACCTTGTCCTCCAGCGTCTCCGCCATGATGTCGGCGTAGGAGCCGCGCTCCACCGCGATGATGGTCCCCTCGATGAAGACCTGGGTGACGAGGCGTGCCTGTACCACGCCGTTGTCCTCGGTCTGGACGTGGAACACCCGGTCCCTGTAGCGAACGTTGTGGTTGAACCCCGGGAGCATCGGACGGAAGCGCTCCCGGGTACGGTAGCCCGACTGTTTTCCGGTTGCCAGGGGCCTTGAGAGTTGCCAGCATCGGCCCTCGCTACGGGGGAAGCCATGGGTGCCAACAGCCGCTCACGTCGCAGTCAGTTCCCGGGCACGGAAGCTCCCCCGGAGGACAGCATGGACCTTCCGGCCGAGCCTCTGCCGCCTGAGCCGGCCGAGCTCGAGGTCCCCCAGCGGGGTCTCAGCGCACCGGTGATGATCATCCCGGTCGGGAAGATCGAGGACTCCATCTTGGAGCGGATCCGGCCGCACCTGGAAGAGGTGTACCGGCGCCCCACTACGTTACACAAGCCGCTCCCGGTACCCAAGTACGCCTACAACCCCACTCGGGGGCAGTATCACTCCGCCGCGATCCTGAAGCGGGTGGAGGCGCTGTACGACGATGCCTGGGACTGTGCGATCGGGATCACCGATGTGGACCTCTTCGTCCCTGAGGTCCCGTTCATCTTCGGTGAAGCCGACCGGAGCACCCGGTCTGCCATCATCAGCCTGACCCGGCTCCGGCCCGAGGCCGGGCCGACCGACAACCGCTCCGAGCACCTGCTCAAGCGGCTGATCTCCGAGTCCATCCACCAGCTGGGGCTGATCCGGGGCCTGGCCCACTGCCCCAACAACCGCTGTGTGATGTTCTACGCCGCCACCAACCAGGAGATCGACAAGCGCGGCGCCACCATGTGCGCCAACTGCCGCAAGCGCTTGATGGACTTGTACTGAGGGACTAGCGTCCCCCGGGCATGACGCCTCCCGCGCAAAAGCGCCAAGCCCTGGGCAAAGGCCTGGGCGCGCTGATCCCTCAGAAGAAGAACGGCGCCGGATCCCTCACCGAGCCGACGGGCGAGAAGAAGCGCGGGGTCCTCAGCGTTCCCATCGAGGAGGTGCGGCCGAACCGGCAGCAGCCGCGCAAGACGTTCGACGACGCGACCCTCCTCGAGCTGGCCGACTCCATCAAGGAGCACGGCCTGATGCAGCCGATCCTCGTGCGGCGTCAGGGCGCGGCGTTCGAGATCATCGCGGGCGAGCGGCGCTGGCGCGCCTGCCAGAAGGCGGGGCTCAAGGAGATCGACGTCATCGTCAAGGACCTCGCGGAGGCCGAGGTCTTCGAGTGGGCCCTCATCGAGAACATCCAGCGCGAGGACCTGAACCCGATCGAGGAGGCCGAGGCCTACAAGCGCCTCTTGGAGTCCTCGGGCGTCACCCAGGAGCAGCTGGCGGAGCGCGTATCGAAGGATCGCTCCACCATCGCCAACGCGCTCCGGCTCCTGAAGCTCCCGGACGAGGTGCGGCGCCAGGTCATCGCGGGCGCGATCTCCATGGGCCACGCCCGCGCCCTGTTGGCCCTCGAGTCCCCCGAGGACATGGTCAAGATGGCCCGCGAGGTGGTGAAGAAGGGCCTCTCGGTGCGCGAGGTCGAGCGCCTGGTGCGGGCGGCCAAGAAGGCGGCCGAGGATCCCAAGCCCGAAGATGATCCCTTCGCCCACATCCCTGGAGGGCGCCCGGCGGTGAAGCGGGTGACCGACGACCTGATCCGCTCGCTGGGGACCAAGGTGCGCATCGTCCCCTCGGGGTCCAAGGGCAAGATCGAGATCGACTTCGCCTCCCCCGACGAGCTGGACCGCCTGATCTCCCACCTCAGACACTGAGGGGTGCTCCGGGGGCTCGACTTGAGCGCCAACCCGGGCGATGGTCCCGCCCATGGCGATGCTCGGTGGTAAGCGTGATGAGCCCGCGAACGTCACGCGTCTGAAGGCCCAGGAGTTCCACACCGTCCTCGCTCGAGAAGCGCGCTTCTCGGGCAAGCTGACTTTCGAAGGCGTCGTCCGCATCGACGGCAAGTTCGATGGCGAGGTGTTCACCGACGACCTGCTGGTCATCGGATCGGGGGCCGAGGTGAAGGCCAACCTGAACGTCGGCAGCGCCGAGATCAGCGGCACGGTCGAGGGCGAGATCCGCGCCTCGACCTCGGTGGAGCTGAAGGCGCCGGCCCGGGTGAAGGGCACCATCATCACCCCCGCCCTGGTGGTCGAGCGTGGCGTCACCTTCGACGGCCACTGCCAGATGAGCACCGTGGCCGGCTCCGAGAAGGCGTCGGCGCGCCCCGCCTCCGTCCCTCCCCCTGTCCCGGACAAGAGCGGCACCTGAGGCGTACGCCCCTCACGTCGGGGCGCGATCGAGGCGTGCACTCCTCACCTCCGAGGTGAATTCTCCCGGTCTACTCGTGTGGTCCGGGCCTTGCGGCGCCCTCGGGCATGGTGCGTTCACGCCTTTTCGCCGCCGTCCTCCTGGTCGGGCTCTGGGCCGTCGGCCCGGCCTGTTCGGGCGGATCTCCCCAGGGCCCCGCCCAGGTCGACAACGACGACGACAAGCTCCCGGATGACACCGAGGATCGGAACGGGAACGGCCAGGTCGACCCGGGCGAGACCGATCCGAACAGCAACGACACCGACGGGGACGGGATCCCGGACGGGGAAGAGGTCTCCACCCTGGCCTGCGACCCGAGCAATGACCGCCCCTTCGCGGTGCTCGACGTGCCGGGGGCCGACGCCGAGGTGCTGGTCGACGCCCAGGTCTCGGTCCGCGGGCTGGTGCGCACCAACGACGACCGCAACCCCGGCGCGGTGTTCCACGACCCCGGCCTCGACGTCGCGGCGGCGATCCTCGGCAAGGGCGCGCAGGGCGGGAGCCTCTCGAACCAGCGGGCCCAGCTCATGGACGGCTTCGCCGCGCTGGGCAACCCGGGCAGCCCGCGGGTCCGCACCTTCGTGACCACCCAGGGCTTCCCGGCCGAGCAGGCGCGCTTCCCGTTCCGGGCCGACCAGGCGATGAACGGGCCGGCGCTCGTGAACGCGCTCTCGTCGGCCGCGCTGGGCGGGGTGGCGCTGCAAGACACCTTGCCCGAGGTGGGCGCCGAGTCCCGCGACTTCACCTTGAGCATGCTCACCATCCAGCGCAGCGCGAACACCGTGGTGTTCCTGTTCGCCGCGACGCCGGGGGCCGAGATCTCGGACGCCGCGCGCATCCGGCAGGAGGAGCTCACCGACGGCACCAACGTCGCCCGCCGCGGCTCCTTCACCCGGCACGTCTGTGATCCCTTCGTGGCCGAGGCCAAGGCCTACGCCGACATCCTGTGGGTGGTCGACGACTCCGGCTCCATGGCCGACGACCAGATGGCGGTGCGCGCGGCGGCCGGCGCGATGGCCGAGGTGCTCGAGGCGGCGCAAGTCGACTTTCGCCTCGCGGTGGCCCGGATGTACGCGAACCGCCCGGAGAACGACCAGCGGCGCGGCCGCCTCGAGGGCGACGGCTTCACCTCTGACCTGAACAAGTTCCAGGAGGACATCCTGGTGGGGGCGGACGGCGGTTGGGAGCCTGGCTTGCAGACCGGGCTCGACGCGCTGAACAGGGCCCTCCCCGCCACCGCGCCGGGCGCGGCGGCCGACCCGCAGCGCCTCCGGGGCGACGCGGCGACCATCGTCATCCACCTCTCGGACGAGCGCGACCAGCACGTGGAGTGCGCGGCGTGCGGTGGCTGCGAAGCGGCCGAGGGTGAGGCGAGGAGCTGCACGCGGCCCCAGGGGCAGGTGGTCACCGACGAGTTCATCGGCCAGTACCAGGCGATGGGGGCGGTGACCTTCGCGATCGTGGGGGACCTCCCCGACGGCTGCAGCCAGGGTGTGGGGCGTGACGACTTCGAGCCCGGCCAGGGCTACGTCGAGGTGGCGGCGGCCACCGGCGGGCAGTTCGGCTCGCTGTGCGGCGACATGCGCCAGAACCTCCAGGACGTGGCCCGAGTCGCCACCGGCGTGTCGTCCACCTACGCGCTATCGGCCAAGCCCGCGTCCGCCACGTTGCGCGTCGCGATCGGACTCCCCGGGCACGGCCGCGTGGTGCCGCGGAGCGGGGTGAACGGCTTCGACTACGACCCGGTGCAGAACACCATCGTCTTCTTCGGCGACGCCCGCCCGGCCGAGGGCGAGGAGGTCGTGGTGGCCTACCGGCGCTGGGACTGGGCCAACAACCCCGACACTCCCAACGACCCGTGCGATGACTGCGTGGAGGGGAGCTGGTGCAACCCGGAGGCGGACCGCGCCATGTGCGAGGAGCCGTGCGGCGAGGTGCTGTGCGAGGGCGAGCTGGTGTGCCTGCCCGACACCGCGCGGTGCGGTGAGGAGAGCGAGCTGCCGACCGAGACGCCGTGTGGGGAGTGCGATCCGGGGCTGGTGTGCAACCCAGGGACGCTGGAGTGCGTGGTGCCGTGTGAGGAGACGGGTTGTGAGGCGGGGGAGCTGTGCAACAGCTCTACGCACTTGTGCCAGCCGTTCTCGCCTTGAGGTGGGTGGCAGCCCCTTCATCGAGGTCGAGATGCCCGAAGGGCTGATGCCTCATTGCGCTCATCTTCGTGTGCGATGCACCAACCGTCTTCCTGAATAGCTTGGAGGCACGCCCTGCAAGTGCTGGGCTGGTGGGGGTGGCCGCGGGCCTGGCCGCGTGGGCCCTGTCCCGGCGCGGCGGGGTTAGGAGCGCAACCTGACCTGCGCTTCGCGCCTCCGGTCGCTTGGCTGTGGGGCTACGGACCAAAGGGTCGATTTCGTCACCTACCTCTGGTGCGGCGACCTGAGCCGCGGTTTCCTCCGGACGCGATGCGCGGACTGCGCCCTCGAGCGCCTCGTGCCGTTCAGCTGCAAGGCGAGGGCAGTTTGCCCGTCCTGCAGCGCGAAGCGCAGCGCGGCTCGGACCGCCCACCTCGTCGACGCCGTGCTGCCTGATGTGTCGATCCGGCAGTGGGTGCAGACGCTGCCGTTCGCGATCCGCGGCGCGTACTCGCTGAACCCGACGCTCTACGGGCCGGTGAATCGGATACTCGTCGAGGAGATCGCGCGCCACCATGGCCGCCCTCGCCACCAACGCCTGAAGAGGTCCTCGTGGTCTCGAGCCGGGTGGCAGAGCGCGTGGCCGCGTACGTCATCCGAGAGGGCGTCATCGACGCCGAGGGCCGTGAGCGCCTAGCTCGCTACGTAAGTCGCCCGCCGTTCGCGGAGAGGCAGGCGCGGCTGTGCAGGGACGGTCGTGTCGCCTTCCGACTCGGCCACCCGAAGCCCACCGGCAAGACCCACCTGTTTCTCGACCCGTTGACCTTCCTGCGCCGCGTGACCTCACAGATCCCGCCCCTCGGCATGAACCTGGTCTGAGCTTCCCCCTGTTTCGTGGACACCCAAGATGAGGGGATAAGACCCCTGAGGGCGAACATGGGACGACGAAAGCGACGGACCTTCACGGACGAGTTCAAGGCTGAGGCGGTGGCGCAGGTGCTGGATCGGGGGCTCTCGGTCCCGCAGGTGGCGACGGACCTCGACCTGACCGAGACAGCGCTGCGCTCCTGGGTGAAGCGGGCAGAGGCGTCGAGGACTCGCGTGGCGACCGGTGGCCTGACCGACGCCGAGCGCGATGAACTGCTGCGGCTCCGCAAGGAGGTGAAGCGGTTGCGGGAGGACCGCGAGATCCTAAAAAAAGCGGCCACGTTCTTCGCGAAGGAGAAGCCGTGAAGTTCGCCTTCATCGTGGAGCATGCGGTCCTGTACGGCGTCGCGCGTCTTTGCCTGCTTCTGGGCGTGTCGCGGAGCGGGTTCTATGCGTGGGTGGAGCGTGAACCATCGGCACGGGCGCGAGAGGACGGCCGCCTCCTGGTGCTCATCCGGAGCATCTTCAACCGCTCGAGGGGCACGTACGGCGCCCCGCGGGTGCACGCGGAACTGGTGGAGATGGGCGAAGCGGTCAGCCAGAAACGGGTCGCGCGCCTCATGGCCGAGGATGGCCTGGAGGGGCGCTCTCCGCGACGGCGCGGGCGTTCGACGACGAAGGCGCGACCAGGCGTCGAGGGGGAGAACGTTCTCGACCGGCAGTTCGAGGTGGACGCTCCGAACCGCGTCTGGGTTGCGGACACGACCTACCTCACAACCGAGGATGGCCCAGCCTTCCTCGTGGCCATCCTGGACCTCTTCAGCCGCCGCGTGGTGGGCTGGACGGTCGGCGCGAAGCTCGACACCGAGCTGGCGAGAGAAGCGCTCAGACGGGCCCTGGCGCTTCGCCAGCCCTCGGCCGGCCTGCTGTTCCACTCGGACCGCGGCGGGGAGTTCACGAGCACCGCGTTCACCGCCGACCTCGAGCGCGCGAACGCTCGACGGAGCCTGAGCCGACCCGGGGAGTGCCACGACAACGCACCGGCCGAGAGCTTCTTCGGCACGCTCAAGGACGAGCTCGACATCAATCACGGCCGCATCTTCGCCTCGCCTGAAGACGCCAGGTCGGTCATCGGCGAGTACATCGAGCGGTTCTACAATCGCCAGAGGAGGCATTCCAACAACCAGTACCTCAGCCCGGTTGACTTCGAGGCTGAGGCAAGGCAGCTTGCCCAAGCGGCATAACAACGTGTCCACGGAATCGGGGCAACCTCAGTCCGCCACCACGGGATCTTGGCTCCAGCCGCGAAGCGCCGCCCTGAGGTGGTCCACCCCGCCCCGCCGCCGCGCTCCCCGTCGGCGGAAGGTGCCGGACCAAGGCACCTCCCCAACCACTCCTGGGCCAGATGCGTATCCTCGCCGCGATCGAAGATCCCGACGTCATCCACCGCATCCTCACCCACCTCCGGATCGACGCGACCCCGGTCGAGCCCGCCCCGCCCGCGCCGGAGACCTCTTCAGCCCGAGCTATGCAGGCACCGGCTAAGCTAAAGGCACAGCGTGTCCGACTCCGGTAGCCTTTGCTTCTCCGAAGCAGACGGTGTGGTGCGAGCAGACGGAGGGAAGTACCATCCCTTGCGTCAGATCGAGCGCTTGTTTGACCCTACACGGCAGGCCCGGCCTTGAGGTAGGTCAGTCTCCTATATGTAGGCCATGTAGTCTTGAGTTCCAGCAGACTATGATCGGTGTCACGAGATGTTATGTTTCCTATGCCCTTGGATGCGGAGGCGCTCGTCTCGCTCTACAAGGCGATCCGACCCGCAGAGAAGGGAGAGCGCGGCGATGTCTGAACGAGTCTGGGCGAAAATCACCTCTGGAGCGAGATTTGAGGCGCTCGTTTCGACGCTCCTCTTCTTCGAGGATCCCGACACCATTCTGTTCGGAAGGCCGGGCGTCGACGGAGGACAGGATGCGCGCTCGGGTAACGGCAAACGCGTGTTCCAGGCGAAACACCATCAAAGGGCCTCGGCGGCGAAAGCAATTGCGGACGCCAAGTCCGAGGCCGAGAAGATCAAGCAGTACCGGACCGCCAAGCACGAGCGATACGAGCAGTGGAAGTTGGTTACGGAATGGCGGTTGGTCTCGAACGCAACTTTTAATTCAACAGACCAAGAGCGGTGGGACGAGGAAGTGGTCCCTCTCTTCGACAAGTTGAAGCTGAAAGCCGACTATTGGGAACAGGCTGACCTGGATGCGCTGCTCGCGAAGCATCCCGAGGTGGACCGCGCCTTCTTCGGCGGAGAGACACGAGTCTTTCTGACGGTCGCCGAGGCACGCGAGCGATTCGTCTTTCATGAGCCCTTCTTGGAACGTGCCGCCAGTGGAAGGTTCTACGGTCGTGAAGACGGTCTCAGGAACTTCTCTGAGTTCATCGATTCGTCAAATCTCGCGTGGGTTCTTCACGGAACGGGTGGCGTCGGGAAGAGCCGGTTGCTTCTTGAAGCAGGAGCTAGCTTGGCGTCCACCGGCGAATGGCAAGTGCTCTGGGCGAACACGGCAAGCATGGAGGCGTCGAGTAACTGGTTCAACGCCGTGGTTCCCGAACGCAAGACCCTACTGCTGGTCGACGAACCAGATAGTGAAGGTCTCCTGAAAGTTCTGATTGAGCAGCTCGGTCCAAGGCTGGGTCGCACAGGAAGCTGGAAGCTAGCCGTTTGCGTTCGATCGCCAAAGGATCCAGTACTAAACTATCTTCGAAACCCTCGACTGAAGTCCCGGATTTCCGAGTTCGCCCTTTCGCCCTTGGCGAACGACGAGGGGAGACAGCTCTGCCAGGAACTGATTGAAGGCGGACCGCTTTCCGGGAGGAATGAGAGTTGGCGCGGTCAAGCTGTCGACGAGCTGAGCAAGAGGTTCGCCCAGTTCCCTGTGTGGCTGGGCCTTGCGGTATCGGTCCTTGAAGACAAGGGGGACCTGTCCGGTGTACCAGATACGGCTGAAGCCCTGGCCGACCTCTACCTAGGGGAGGTGGTCTATCAGGCGGGTCAGAGTGCGCCAGAGGTGATCGAGGGACTGCTTCGCTGGATTTCAATGATCGGTACGGTGAACCGGGAAGATGAGGGCACCGTGAGCGTCCTTGCTACCAGCACCAGATTCGACGACCGATCCGAATTGCTGGCTGAGTTCAATCGCCTCGTGCGCAGAAAGGTCTTGGTCGAGAGAGGAGCCCGAAACCGTCTCGTAGAGCTCAAGCCGGACGTAATGCGGGATCATGTGCTTCGGAGATGGCTTAGCGTTGAGCCCGGGGGCGAGCCACGGTTCGTGCCCTCCCAGGAAGCTCGAGGTCTGGCCAGGCTGCTGGCGGAGTCCTTAGTCAAGGGGCGGCTCAGCTCGGTTGGTGCTCAGATTCTCCGCTCACTGGTGAGGACTGAGCGGCTCTTCGATTTCGCGGGCACGTTCGTGCAACTCACTGGTCCCATCTTTGAAGTGCTGGAGGCCGAACTGAGCGGGATGGTCCCTTCTACTCGTATTGCTCTGCTTGAGCACTTTCAAGACCTTGCCTTCGCAAATCCGGCGGAGGTCTTGAGGCTTTGCCGGAGAATGAGAACCGAACCCGTGGACCCGGAGACCGTAGAAGGGCTCCTTGGCACTAGGCAGCTAGGCCAGGACGATGTCGTTCTGGATTGCGCTTGGGCCGTCTTTCACGCTGCGATGCGTGCCCGAGAAGAGGCTACGAAGGCGGAGGCGCTGCAGGAGCTTATCGAACTGGGCTCCATGGAGCGGAGGATCGCTCCCCGTAGGCAGTACGGGCTCCCGAATGACGGCAAGCGCGCCGAGGCCCTTGTATCGCGGGTTCTGCAGGGCGGACCAAGTTTCCTCTCCGACTTCGCCGACGTTGGGCTTCGGCTTGCCCTTGCGGCGCTTGATGCGTCATGCAACGTCGCGCCGGATGAAAGCTCTGTGCCCGTGTTGACGGAGCTTCTGAAGGAGATGACAGCGGTCGAGCGCACTGTTTCCTGGAGTGAGGAAAGGTCCTTTCACTGGACGAACTACGTGATCTCGCCCGACGGAGACAGGTGGGCAACGCGTGACACTCTACTGCTACGCCTCCGAGCACTCGTTGAGGGTGGTGACGTGCCCGTCGGCTCTCGAAACCTTGCGTGGAAGATCTTGGCCGAGGCGCACGCGAGCGCAAATCGAGGATTGAAGAGTACTGGTGACCCCGCGTCTGACACGATTCGAGAGCATCTTTTGGCGAATCTGCGGTGGGCGGCAACCGTACTCCGAACAAGAACCGTTGAGCTTGCCGAGTTGCTGGAAGCGCGAAGCCTCTGGGACTGGCATGCGCGCTTCGAGAAGGACGCAGCTCTCAGCATGGCGGCGCAGGACCTCGAGAGTCTCTTTCGTAGTAACCAGACTATTTCCGAGTTCGGAGTGATTGGTGATCTCTACCATCGAGAGCATCGAGAGGCTTGGGCTGAAGAGAAGGCCAACGCTCTGGTAGGTGCGTCGAGCCCAACGATAATTGCCGATTTCGTCAGCCGCGCTTCGGACTATCTGGGGAGTGGCAATCTGTTTGTCGCGAATGCGGTAGCGGGAAAGTTGGGCGAGGTTGCGGAAGGGAGCGTGGTCGTAGCCTCATTTGTGCGCGATGAACTTGCGCGCGGTGAAGTTGAACGTGCAGTGTTTCAGTTCGCGCTCGTGGCTGCGGCCTCGTGGGTCTCCACACTCCGCAAGAGCTCACCAGACCGGGCTATCGAGCTGATTAACGAGTTCGTCGAGCGCTGCCCGTCCGGGCTAGAGAGTTCGGCACTCATCGTCAAGACTTATGATGGATACGCGCGCCACGAGTTGGACAAACTCCCTGAAGCCGAGTTTGACTTGCTCTTGGCAGCTGGTCCGGAGATGGCTCAAGTGGGCTGGGGGGCTCAATTTCTACATGCCGCGGCCTGGTGGCTCCGGAACGACTGGGACTCGCTGAGGGCCGTTCTTGAGGAGGTGTTCGCGGCTGTCGACGACGAGAACAAGGGGAAAGCTGGCCGCGCGCTTGTTTCCGCCGTCTATGCGTCACTGAGCCACGGCCCCGCTAGAGAGGCGTCGGAGCGCCCCGAAGAACTTGGGGTCTGGCTCCTTCAACGGATCGCGACGATTCCGGATTCGGATTCGCTAGGTCAATCCCAATGGGAACTGGAGGAACTTCTGGAGGTCCTCGACCGTCCGTCTGCTTCCCTGATGGTGGAGCTCCTGCGACAACGAGCCCAAATGGAAGCGGAACGTGGATACGAAAGCTGCAAGGCGATTGGAATTGGAGACCGATTCACCAGATTCGTACGACCTCTTGCTGCCGAAGGTGAAGGTTCCGAAGATGACCTCACGGCTGCCAACGCTCTGCTCGACATGGCTTCGAATCAGGGAACCCTGGGCTACCGGTTCGCGGAGATCTGCCGGGACTTTGACCCGGAAGGACGCGTGCTTCCAGGGCTCGTGTCGGAGCGAATCAAAGACGCGGAGACCTACGACGCTGTTTGGCAGTTGTCGCGGATCGCAGGCGGCTATCCACCTGCGGTCGCGGCTTGGCGCACCATCGCCAAGGCTACAGTCGCGTTCGCTCGCAGCCGAGAAGACAGAGAGAGGTACTCACTATTCTCTGCGCTGACGGATCACAGTCCGCAGTCCTGGTCCGGCCAGATCGGCGAGGTTCCTTCGGTCTTCATTTCCGAGAGGGACACGGCGAAGCGGCGACTTGCAGAAGAGAGCGACCCCTTGCTGCGCGAATTCTGGCAGTGGCAGCTCAACGCAGCGGAACATGCACTCGAGGATCAAGTTCAGCGGGCGAAGGAGGACCGCGGAGAATGAGCATCAAGGTTCTCAAGACGCGGTTGGATGAAGCTGGGAAGGTCCTCGATAAGATCGATGACGTTCTTCAGGTCCATCCGAACAGGCTAAGGAACGATGCGGGGCTGTCGATCAAGTCGAGCCTCAACGCTCGCTCTGAGCTGTCTCATTGGAGCACCCTCATTGACACCCGAGTGTCAGTCTCGAACGTACTTGCCGCGCTCGACACGACGGTGGACCCCGACGGCCTGGTAGTGCTTTCTGGCGTGAAAGTAAAGTTCCAACACGCCAGATTCATGCTGGTGCAGAGCTACCTCACTGCGGCTTGGTCTCTTGCGGATAGCATGGTTCCGGTCGCCGCTCGAATACTCTGCCCGGCCAGCTTCGGCCTCAACTCGGACCCCGCGAATGGCCCGAAGTTGTCTTCATTTCTTGGCGACAAATCCAAAGCTCACAGTCCTGCGCCCCTGTTCCACGCATTCCCGAGTACGTTCGGGTGGCCTGTTGCGCTGTTGTACTCCTTGAGGAATCACTTCGTGCACGATGGCGCGAGCGTCGATGCACTGGATGTCTTTGTCGGGCCTTCGTCGGCACATGCGTTCCGGCTTTCTGCGGACGGCTGGGATCGAATTGTTCAGCGCGCCAAGAGATACGGAGTGGACGACTCTGACCATCGCGAGGGCGGCGCATGGCTTACGAACCCAAAGGACGATCTGCGGAAGGTCTTCGCGGAGTGCGAGCCGATTTTTGATCAGGCCTTGGGCAGCCTCTTCGGGGCCGCTTGCCGGACGCTCGCCGCCCATGTGGCTTTCGTTTTCGGAGAAGACTGACCGGACTACTCAAGACGGCACCCGTCGGTCGGGTCTTCGCATGCCAAAATCTCTTGGCCCGGATCGAGGAGGTCGTCACCGAACTCGAGGCTCGGGGCAGCAAGGGCATCACCGTCCAGCGCTACAAGGGTCTGGGCGAGATGAACGCTGAGCAGCTCTGGGAGACCACCATGGATCCGTCGATCCGAGTGCTGGTCCGCGGATCCCGCCGCCGAGTGCATACGCCACGGGGTCGTGAACACCCATTCCACGCGGGTGTGAACACCTATTCCACGCCGACGTGAACACCTATTCCAGGGCCGTGAACACCAGGCTTCAGCGCTCGCCAAAAGGGATCCACCTCTGCTCGCCAGAAGGGACCCGCCTTTGATCTCAGCTGACTGGGCCTGATCGCCAGACCGAGTGCCGAGCCGTGAGGAACCCGCGACCTTGGTCGTGGGGCTGGACCTCTCGAGCACGTCGGCAGTCCAGGCCCTTCGGATGCACCTGTCGCGACTGGCGCAGACCGAGCCGGTGATCGAGGCGAAGGTGTCGGTGCATGGGGCGCCGTGAGCTTCCCCCTGTTTCGTGGACACCCAAGATGAGGGGATAAGACCCCTGAGGGCGAACATGGGACGACGAAAGCGACGGACCTTCACGGACGAGTTCAAGGCTGAGGCGGTGGCGCAGGTGCTGGATCGGGGGCTCTCGGTCCCGCAGGTGGCGACGGACCTCGACCTGACCGAGACAGCGCTGCGCTCCTGGGTGAAGCGGGCAGAGGCGTCGAGGACTCGCGTGGCGACCGGTGGCCTGACCGACGCCGAGCGCGATGAACTGCTGCGGCTCCGCAAGGAGGTGAAGCGGTTGCGGGAGGACCGCGAGATCCTAAAAAAAGCGGCCACGTTCTTCGCGAAGGAGAAGCCGTGAAGTTCGCCTTCATCGTGGAGCATGCGGTCCTGTACGGCGTCGCGCGTCTTTGCCTGCTTCTGGGCGTGTCGCGGAGCGGGTTCTATGCGTGGGTGGAGCGTGAACCATCGGCACGGGCGCGAGAGGACGGCCGCCTCCTGGTGCTCATCCGGAGCATCTTCAACCGCTCGAGGGGCACGTACGGCGCCCCGCGGGTGCACGCGGAACTGGTGGAGATGGGCGAAGCGGTCAGCCAGAAACGGGTCGCGCGCCTCATGGCCGAGGATGGCCTGGAGGGGCGCTCTCCGCGACGGCGCGGGCGTTCGACGACGAAGGCGCGACCAGGCGTCGAGGGGGAGAACGTTCTCGACCGGCAGTTCGAGGTGGACGCTCCGAACCGCGTCTGGGTTGCGGACACGACCTACCTCACAACCGAGGATGGCCCAGCCTTCCTCGTGGCCATCCTGGACCTCTTCAGCCGCCGCGTGGTGGGCTGGACGGTCGGCGCGAAGCTCGACACCGAGCTGGCGAGAGAAGCGCTCAGACGGGCCCTGGCGCTTCGCCAGCCCTCGGCCGGCCTGCTGTTCCACTCGGACCGCGGCGGGGAGTTCACGAGCACCGCGTTCACCGCCGACCTCGAGCGCGCGAACGCTCGACGGAGCCTGAGCCGACCCGGGGAGTGCCACGACAACGCACCGGCCGAGAGCTTCTTCGGCACGCTCAAGGACGAGCTCGACATCAATCACGGCCGCATCTTCGCCTCGCCTGAAGACGCCAGGTCGGTCATCGGCGAGTACATCGAGCGGTTCTACAATCGCCAGAGGAGGCATTCCAACAACCAGTACCTCAGCCCGGTTGACTTCGAGGCTGAGGCAAGGCAGCTTGCCCAAGCGGCATAACAACGTGTCCACGGAATCGGGGCAACCTCACCGTTCCAGGCGCTGTTGGTGGGGTTGGGGGAGCGATATGGCGTGCCAGTGTATCGTCGGCCCCGTCAGCGCGGCACGACGCTCATGCTCCAGGGCCCGCGCACGTTTGTGCACGAGGTCATGGGGGCCCTGCTGCAGCAGATGAGTGACGCCCTCGACGCCTGGTTTCTCGACCAGACGCAGGATTGCTTGCGAGGGCTCGGAGCGATGGAGGGCCGGTAGCTCAGGCGGCGCCGACCTTGGGCCCATCCCGGGCGGCCCGGCCATCGCCCGGAAGCCAGGGAGGTTCGATGATCTGCCTCTGCCGCGGGTCGAGGCCCGCGACGGTCTCCTTCCAGTACTTCGGGCTCAGGGCGAGCATGTCCCCCTTTGGCCAGTGGCGCGCCAGCCGGAGCACCTGCTCGAGGTACTCGTAGGGGTTGATGCCGGCGAGCTTGCACGACGAGGTGAGCGAGAGGAAGGTCGTGTACCACTCGAGCCCGTTGGGCGTCTCGAAGTGCTGCCAGTTGTCGCGCCCCTTGACGATCTGCCGAGCTTGACGCTCAGAGCCGTTGTTGTCGGCCTCGAGCCGCCCATCGGTGAGGAATCGACCGAGGGCCTCCCGCTGGTTGGTGTAGTAGGTCAAGGCGGACTGCAGTCGCCCGCCCTTGTCGGCCTTTGTCTTCGCCTCGACGACCCAGGCATCGAGGGCCTCGACGATCGGGGTCGCGTACTCCTGCCGATAGGCGGTCCTCTGCTCGAGGGGCATCGACTTGGCCTTGCGCACGATGGCGAAGATGGCCTTGATGAGCGCGAGCGCCTCGTGGGCGAGCGTCGGCTCGGTCAAGCGAGCTTTCCAGAAGTACCTGCGGGCGTGCGCCCAGCAGGCGACGGCCACGACCCCGAGCGTATAGAGGATGTTGTAGATGCTCGACGCGTCGGAGAGCAGGTGCCCCTCGAAGCCCTCCAGCATCTTGCGGATGGTCTCGCGGCTATGGCGGCGACCCGCCTTGAAGGTGATGTGGCCGACGTCCGAGATGAACACGAAGACATGCCAGTGCGCTTGCCCTCCGCTGATGCGGACCGGCGCCCCGGTGGCGTCGGTGGCGATGCAGTACGACTCGTCGATGCCCTCTTGGTGCATGGCCACCACGATGGGTGCGACCAGCTTGTAGGCGGCCTCGGTCCAGTCCGACATCGTGGACCGCGCGATGGCGTGGCCCTGCAGGCCGAACATCTGCTCCTGGCGGTGCCACGGCAGCATGAAGTTGCACTTGTTGACGATGATCGGCGCGACGACGCTGGGGTCCGCGAGCAGGCGAGGCAGCATCCAATCCGGGTACGGCGCGGTGACGAAGTGGTTGGGCAACCACAGCCCCTTGGGGGACAGCTTCACCCACTTCTCGCGGATCACTCGCACCGTGTAGAACTGCGCGCGTTGGTAGGCGAGTCGCTCGCTGACCTCCTCGTCCACGAGCTGCCAGCCCTCGCCCCCGCAGGCCTTGACCTCGGGAGGGGTCTCGCGGACCTCGACAACCGGAAGACCCTTCAGGGATGGCCTGGTCTTGCCCCTACGGCTGCGCTTGTTCTCGTCCGGCTTCGTCTCGGGCGTTGCGCCGTCGTCGTTGGCGGCCTCCTCGAGGGCCTTCTTGTCCACCGCCTTGCCTGCATCGGTCAGCAGCTGCTCGAAGACCATCTGCAGGACATTCTTTGGCACGCGCTCGGGCTCGTTGGGCTCGGGCCGCTGATGCAGCGTCAGCTTCAGCCGTTGGATCTCGGCCTTCTGCAGCTCGTTGAGCTTGACCACCTCTGCGAGCTGCTCCTGGGCTTTGCGGAGCTCCGCCTTGAGCCGGTCACCCTCCGCACGAGCGAGGTCGAGCGCCTGCTTGCCGCGTAGGCAGTCTATGCAAGCACCGATACCCAAGGCATCCAGAGCATCGGCTATGCGCAGGTGAAGTTGCGGAGAATCAGACAGACGAGACGGCGCGATACGCAGCGCGGATGAGCTTCATGTCGATGCCCCTCAAGATCGTGTCGAGCTCGCGAGCCGAGACGCCGACATGGCGAGCGCCGGGCGACGCGCGGCCAGGAATACGGAACCGGCCGCGCCCTCGGTCGAGCCGCTTGAACACGATCCGATACCCAGTTCCGTCGTGCCACAGCAGCTTGAGGTGGGTCAGCCGCTTGTTGTGAAACGCGAAGACTGCGTCCATCCGGGGGTCCTGCCCGAAGCGCTCTCGAACCAGGCCGGCCAGCCGATCGAAGGACAGCCTCATGTCGACGGGCTCCGTGGCGACGAAGATCGTCGTCGGCAGCCGCATCACCGCGCCACCTCGTCGCGCAGCACGCGGAGCGCGACCTCGAGGCCACGGAGCGCGTCAGGTCCCGCCATCGAGATCGACAGCCCCGCCGCAGTGGTGAGCTCCCAGCTCGTCGCTCCGGCACTCTCGGATTGCGCCTCGACCACGACCGGGACGAAGTCCAGCCCGGAGCCGGGCGGCGGGTCGTCCTCCTCAGGTGGGCGTCGCCGGCCACCGAGTCGACTCCGCCAGGAGTAGAGGCTTGCCCCGGAGAATCCCCGGCCGTGGGCGAAGGACGCTGCGCTTTGGCCGCTGGCCTCCCACTGCTCGACGAGTTTGGCTCTTTGCGCCGCAGTACGGCGCTGCGCTCTCGGTTTCGACATGGCTCCCGCGTAGGTCAGGCCAGGCCGGCGACGTATCCGCCTTTGGACACGGGCTACATCGAACAGCTACGGCGCTGACCCAAAGGGACGACTCAGAAGAACTCGAGGTAGCCGTTGAAGGACTGACAGGCGCTCCCGTTGTAGGGGTACACGCAGAAGCACGGCGTCCCTGGACCCACGGGGCCCGGCGCGTTGCGAACGTCGACGGGGCACCAGTCTGGGACGTCGCACAACGCGGACTTGCCGGTGTCGCACCGGAGCAACGCGGAGCACAGCCCCTCTACGCACATCGTTCCGCCCGGGCAGGCGCCGCATCCATCAGGGCCGCCACCGCACTGAACTTGGTTGGGGCCGAAGCCGCAGGGGCTGCACACTCCTGAGGCCAGGCAAGTGCTCCCAGGCTCACACAGGCTGCCCGACCCGCAGGTCTTTCGACAGCCCTGGGGAATGCACTCTTGGAAAGCGTCGCAGTCACAGACCTCACACTTTGTCTGGTCGCGCTCCAGGAAGGTCCGCGGAGCCTCTTCGGCGGCGCAGAAGACCTCCGAGACGATGCGCCCGGTGGGTTCGAGCTGGCCTGTCCCTTGGTCCGTGAACGTGTCGATCGCAAGCCAAGCGCCTTGGAAATCCCGAGTGTCGATGGGATCGCACGCCGGGAAGGAGAGCCCGTGGATGACCGAGACCATGTGCGAGTCGTCCTCGATGCACCGGCAAAGATCGCCCGAGCGTGAATCGCGCGCCGAGTCCGGAGGGCAAGCCACCAGACTCTCCTGCGGACATGCCGCGCACGGGAGCACCACGAAGAGAACGGCGAGTCGCAAGAGCGTCACGCGCGCACCGAGAAGCGATCCGAGACCGTGTATAGTCCTGTGCCTTCGGCGACCACCACGAAGTCTCCCTCCTCCCCCACCTCGAAGCCCGTCAGCTCCGAGCTATGCCATGAGCCTCCAGCCGGAGTCACGACGAGGCGCCGCTCGTTCTCCTGAAGCGGGGACCCGAGGGGAGCACCAGAGCTGTCCGTGCCGTAGAGGCACTCGTAGACGAACGTGTTCGCGTCCTTGGAGCTACGAGTACGAGTCTCTAGAGCTCCCGCCACTCGGTCCGCGACCACAAGGGCCAACTCAATGAGGCGGATGACGGCCTCTACCTGCTCGGGGTCGCAACCTGTTGACAGGATAGTCGGGGTGACGGCGGCGACATAGAGTCCGGCGGAGGTTCGTATGAACTCCCTTCGAGTCCAGTTGGGGGGATACTTGACGGATGAAGCTTGGCCGGCCTTGGGCTTCGACATGGGGTTCGCTCTTAGGCTGTGAGTGTGGTCAATGATGGGTGGATGAGACAGCCATAGTGGCTGGTGGTAACATATCTTATCAATACAAGCGATGTGCGCCCCCGTCAACCGGAGTGGTCTACACAGCAGGCCCGGCGCCCGGAAGGTAGGCCAGTGTCCGATAATATTGAGGTATGCGCAGAGGGCATAGAAAACATAAGATCTCGTGACCCCGCTCACAGAGCGCTCAAGACCGCTCTGGCATATCCCCCTTTATCGGACATCGGCCTACCTTGGGGGCGCCGGCTTGAATACTAGCAGTGCCTAGCCTAGCATGTTCTCAGAAAGCAACCCCAACGGGTGGAACGAGGCAGACAGCTCGTGCACCAAGGAACCATATGCTGCGATGTCTTCTGATAACCTGCACCGTAGTACCAGCTGTCGTCCTGCCTCAAGGAGCCGAAGCCTATACGCGTTGTCAGCAAGAACCCAGTGGAAGTTTGTGTGTATCCCAGGTGGACTTCGCTACATTTGCTCAAGAAGCCTATATGCAACAGGAGCTTCCTCAGTGGTGCTGGGCCGCCTCAGTATCTATGATCTTTCAGTACCACGCCCACCCCGTCAGCCAGGCGCGTATTGTGGGCGAAACCTACGGTTCAGTCGTCGACCTACCCGCCGACGCCCTCACGATAGCTCGCCAACTCAACCGCTGTTGGGTCGATGATTCTGGCTATGCGTTCGTCGCCAATCTGACGGGGTTATATGACGGCGATACCGGCCTCGGGAGCATCACCAACGCAAACATCATACAAGAACTCGATCAAGATCGACCTCTTATTATCGCCAATCAGAGTCACGCGATGATCCTAACAGCGATCGAATACCACGCTACGCCAACCGGGCCATACGTGACATCAGTCGGTGTTTTTGATCCGTGGCCGGGCATCGGCGCTCGTGTTCTTGCACCAGAGGAGTTCTACCCCGCTCACCTTGGCGGTTCGACCAGATTCCTCGCCACGCTATCCACCTCAAGTATCCAGGTGTGCCCAGCACCACCACCCAGCCTGGGTGGTGGCGGCTGCACGTCGATACCCGGTACGGATCTGCTTCTCGACGTCCTACTAGCGGGCGCAACTATCCTCTGCCTGCGGCCAAGAAAGTCTTCGCGCACTGTTCGGTCCGATTCCAGAGCCTCAAACGGAGAAGATGAGCGTAGCTTAGACACCTTCCACACGAACCTGCACCGGAAACGACGAACTCATTTCCGAGGCCTTCCGTCGAGAGAACAAGCGAGCAAGAAGTGGCCCCATAGTCAACAGATAAGAAAGTCAACACACAGAATCCAAATCCAACCTAGGATCTAAGGCAAGTAGAGCTGATGTGGCCTGTTATTGCAGCCTGCCTCACCGCAGTTGCGTCGTCGGCCGACGCAACTAGTATCGGCGAGCACACCGGGGCGATGCACTCGGTCTATTCGGGTGCAGCACTAACCAACACGGCGACAAGTCGAGGTGCCTGGGCTCTCGGCTATCGTCTGTCGACACGCCTCTCGCTGGTCGATCTCGCAGTTCATGTGATTGGTGACGGTGCGCCCGTGATCCGGCTGCAGGCGAGCCACCTGGGGCTATCCCTCCTCTGTGATCGAACTCAGGGCGACCAGGTATGCCTCAGGCTCGATCTATCGGGGCGAGTGAGATTCACCACTCCGCTTGCTTTCTGGGGCTTCCTGTCCGGATCAACTGGCCTCAACGTGCTTCTTGGGAACTCAGTCTTGAGCATCCTTGGCAGTGGAATCGTCAACTGTGAAGCAAAGACAAAGGACGGAACTTGCTGGACCGGGATTGGATTGGAGGTCGGATTGACGACTGGTCCCACTAGGGCCTTCTGGGACGCAACGTGGATACGAGGCTACTTCTCGTCCTCGGTCTACTACCGGGACCAAGATCTGCTCATCAACGGTGCGATAGGCTTCGACGTTGGACTCCATGAAGCTCGCCAGTTCTCTCTCGGTCTCTTCTTGTCCGCCAATCTCACAGGAGTTGGATCGTGGGAGCCGCAGTCGAAGGTGATCCCGGAGGGCGATTTGGAACTAGTTGGAGGGCTGCGAATCTGGCTGGGTAGCGTTCCGCTGTCGGCCCTCCCGATCAATCTGCTGTAGGAATGGCCTTTCGGTCGGTGCGGTTCGCGCTATTGCCTCGTTCCGAGCGTCCTACCTCTGTCGCAGCGAAGGGCATAGGAAACATAGAATCTCGTGACCCCGCTCACAGAGCACTCAAGACCGCTCTGACATATCCCCCTTTATCGGACATCGGCCTACCTCGCGAGCGCCGGGCCCGCCGCGTAGACGAGTGAGCCCCGGAGGAGAAAGTGACGTCGTGACGAAGCTGGCTCAGTTCATCGCCCCGTTGACCTGCCCGGCGTGCGGACATCGCACGGAGGGGCGCGACAACGGGACCCAGACCGCGATCCTCGACTACCGGGACGCGAAGGGGCTCGACCCCAGGATCGTGCTCGGGGCCGAGATCCCGGACCTCGAGCCGTTCGCGATCGAGGACGCGTACATCATGCTCCGCGCCCCCGCGGAGGGGGAGCCGGTCCGCATCCTCGAGACCTGGCGCTGTCCTTCCTGCCGCGCCGCCGGCCAGCCCTGGTTCCGCTGGGCGGAGGTGGTGTTCGAGGGTCGCCGCTTCGCGTCGATGCGGGATCGGGAGCTCTCGCTGGCCTTCTTGCGGGAGGTCCACTTCGCCTGCCAGAGCCTGGTGATGGAGGTGATCGACCCTCACCTGGGGGTCGAGGTGCTGGAGCGCTACACCTTGCCTTCGGGGGACATGGACCCCGGCTTCATCCCCCTCCTCGCCCCCCACCTCCCCGCACGTTGACCCTGCGGGAGGGGACCCGCGTCGCTCCGCCTGCAGGATGAGGAGGCGAGCACGCGGCCGACCATCGCGCTCCGGAGAGCCGACTCGTCCCTTTCGTCCTTCTCGTCGCCGCCGTCGGGTGCCGTCTCGGCGCTCGAGAACGGGCCCAACCGCCACTCGAGGGCCTATCTGGGCGACGGCGTGGTGGAGGAGGGCGGGTTCGTGATCAGCTGCGAGCAGGGCATGGGAAACATAACCCCATCGCCCAAGGGTAGGCCCGGGCTCGACCGTCGATGCCGATCATCAGGATGCGGTGCGTCGTTGATGCAAGCTAGCGTGCGCGCGTGCACGCGCTGGAGGGTGCCCCGCGTGACACCCCACAAACTTCGCCCCAGCGGAAGTCCAGCGACTCCGACCGGCGAGCTGCCATTGTGGCGACGAGGACTGGGTGCCACCCACCTTCGTGGCTTCGATGAACGGCTACGACGCGCTCCACTCCTCGATTCTACGACAGGGGTCAGTGGCTGAAGAAGGCCGAAAAGGCGGCCATCGGAAGGATGAGGAAGCCCGCGGTACCAGCGTTGGAGGAACGACACCGAGCCCGAGCGTCGCGCCAGGCGCCGGACGCCTACCAGGAGGACATCCTGGTGGGGGCGGACAGCGGCTGGGAGTCTGGCCTGCAGACCGGCCTCGACGCCCTGAACCGGGCGCCGCCCGCCACCGCGCTGGGCGCGGCGGCCGACACGGAGCGCCTGAGGGGCGACGCCGCCACCATCGTCATCCACCTCTCGGACGAGCGCGACCAGCACGTGGAATGCGCGGCCTGCGGCGGCTGCGACGCGGCCGAGGGTGAGGCGAGGAACTCCCCGACGGCTGCGGCCAGGGCGGCAACCGCGACGACTTCGAGCCCGGCCAGGGCTACGTCGAGGTCGCGGCCGCCACCGGCGGGCAGTTCGGCTCGCTGTGCGGCGACATGCGCCAGAACCTCCAGGACGTGGCCCGCGTCGCCACCGGCGTGTCGTCCACCTACGCGGTCTCAGCGAAGCCCGCGTCCGCAACGTTGCGGGTCGCGATCGGCCTCCCCGGGCACGGCCGCGTGGTGCCCCGACGACGCCATCGACGTTCCGAGCGGATCGACGAGCATCCGGATCGAGTTCAGCGAGCCCATGGATCCGGACGTCACGGCTCCGGGGCGTGGTTCCGCTCCGGCTCCTCGTAGAAGACGAAGGTCTTCTCCAACGAGATCACATACACGAAGTAGGCGAGCGCGGGTCGTGCGGTGGGCACCAGGCTGGCCGCGACGAACAGCTCGTTGTCGTCGAGGTCGGGGTTCATGTTCCGCCAGGTCTCGACCCAGTCTCGGTCGACCTCGTCCCAGAAGGCACGTGCGAGCACGCCGCGACAGCCCATCGTGTCCAGCCCTGCCGAGACCTCCCGCAACCGACGCAGGCCAGGGCCCAGATCGGGCGTGTCCTCCAGGATGTCGTAGACCTGAACCGCGAGCGCGCTGGACTTCGTCGCCCCCAAGCAGAGCAGAGGCGTCCCCTGGGCCACCCGCACCGCGTCGCCGAAGACCACGCCGGGCGCAGACGGGAGCAGGAAGCCAGGGCCGGCTCGGGCCGCCCGGCGCAGGCGACGGGCATCCTCGATGGAGGGGCGGATCGCGGTCCCCGGCGCCCAGGTCTCGGCGGCCTGCGCGGCGTACTCGTAGAGGTTGGCCGCCACCAAGGCGCACAGCTCGTCCTCGGTCGAGAGGAGGAGGCGCGCAAGTTGATGGACGTCCCGGAGCGCGGCCGGAAGGTCGCCCACGCGCTGCCCCTCGAGCAGCCTGTAGAGGCTCCAACGCGTGACGTGCTGGAGATCCGGCAGGGCGCGGTCGTTCGTGGGGACACGCAGGGAGGGTGGCCCGTCGCTCGATAGCTCCCAGTGATCGAAGGCGTGCACGGCCTCCATCCACCCGAAGTCGAGGGGCTCGCGCTCCTCCGCGCTCAGCTGGGTCGTGGTCCACGGCGTCCCGAGCGGTCGAGCGAGCAACGCCTCGGGAAGGGTGAGGCGATCGGCGACGTTGGGTGGTAGCCCGTCCCGCCATTCGGCGACCCGAACCCCCTGCCAAGCGAGCCGAGGGTTCAGGTAGGGGCCCGCGTCGGCGCGCGCGCCGAGGGTCGGCAGCCACTCGAGAAGCGACTCGACGTCTGCCGAGAAGTCGGCCTCCGTGGCGATGGTGTCGTCGTCGAGGTCGACGAGGACGGGCTCGACGAACCGATCTCGCGTGCTCTCGGTGAGGCCCGTGCCCACCACCAGGGCGCACGAGCCGATCGCGAGCACAGGTCCGACGACCACCACGAGGGCGACGAGCGCCATGAAGCGCTTGGTCCCGAGGCGTCGTGGGGGTGCCACGGCGCTCAGCCTACCCGATGACGCGCCCCGGCGGGTATGGCCGTCTGCTCGGGGAAGCAAGGGCTGCCGGAGTCGGACACGCTGTGCCTTCAGCCAGTGTCTGCATAGCTCGGGCTGAAGAGGTCTCCGACGCCACCGGAGTCCAACGACTCCGGCCGGCGAGTCGTAATTGTGGCGGCCGCACGGCGTGGCTCGCGCCCGCAGGCGCCTTTGACACGGTGCTGAAAGTGCCTCGGCAGGCCCCGCTGGCCGAGGCTCGAAGCATGAATGCCACGGGCCATCCCGCTCCCCTCCGACACCTCTGCGCCGCGCTCGTCCTCGTCTTCGGGCCTCTGCTCGCCGGCTGCGGCGGAGGGGGCGACTCCGGGGGATCGAACTCCACGGTCGAGGAGGTCCTCGCCGACCTCGGCGTCGACACGACCGAGACGCCGCGCGTCGATGAACACGGCAATCCGCTGGGCGACGAGTACGCGCCGATGGGCGACCGATCGACGGTGAACCGCTTCGCGGAGGTCGTCGCGATCGGCGTCCCGTTCGACGACGACAGCCAGAGTCAGGCTGCGGTGATGAACCTCGTGCCCGGCGCCTCGAACACGTACGCGTGGGATTCACCGCTCCAGCAGCCGACCGATGCGGAGCTGCCCTGGGCCTCCGCGACGATGCGACGCGCGGCGACCTACGGCGACTTCGATGGCGACGGCCTCGAAGAGCTCGCGGTCGTCTACCAGACCGACGGTGACGTGATGCTGGTACGTACGGACGACGCCGGCGCCTCGTTCGCGCAGTCGTCGGCGACCGTGATCGACAACGGCACCTGGACCTGGCTGGGCGTCCACTCGGGCGACTTCGACGGCGACGGCCGCGTCGACCTCGTGCTGGGGGCCATCGATGCGACGGGCGCCGGCGTGATCAAGGTCCTGCGCAACTCGGGCAGCGGGTTCGAGTTCGGCGGCCTGCGTCATGACTTCGAGCCGACGACGCTCGGCGTGGACCGGCTCGCGATCGCGGTCGGCAACGTCGACAACGACCGCGCGCACGAGATCGCGATCGCCGTGAATCGCGGTAGTACGCGTTCGACCGGCAGCGGCTTGACGGAGGTCACGAGCGAGTACGTCGTGCTCGACGACGCGACGCGGGACCTCGCGCCGCTGACCACCGGGCGCATCACGCAGCCGGTGAGCAACGGCACGGTCGACGCCGCGTACACGAACCTCACCCTCGGCGATGTAGACGGCGACGGGCTCGACGAGCTGCTGCTCGCCGGCCTGAACCAGGTGGGCGGCGTGGGTTCGTCCAGCTACTACGACACGTTCCGCTACCTCGTATCGGTGCGCGACGACGGGCCGTCCGGCTTCGAGGAGATCGCTCAGGGCAGCGCCGCGGTCACGCTTCCGGACGAGAACTTCCAGCCGACCTCGAGCGGCGCGAGCCAGCAGCTGAACCACGTGGTGGTCGCTGCGCTCGACGTCGACGGCGACGGCGCCAAAGAGATGCTGGTCGGCCAGCACCTGTTCCAGTCGATGCGGTCGACCCCGGGGGTGTTGGCGCCCTATCAAGACCACAACGGCGTCGCGCGGATCCCGAGCGAGCACTACTTCGGATCCGAGGGCACGTCCGGGCTGACCTTCAACTTCGCTTGGAACACCGTGTCGGTCGACGTCGGCGACGTCACCCGCGACGGGCGCGAGAACCTCGTGCTGTTCTCTCAGCGCACGGGCAACGTCCCGCGCCAGGTCGAGGTGTGGGGGCACGATCAGATCGCCGGCTGGACGATGATGAAGGCCTACGCGGTCCAGGCGGGGTGGAGCAACGTGAGCCCGATGCACCCGCAGGTGCTGGCGCCCGACATCGAGCTCGACGAGGGCACCGCATTCCTGCGCTACTCGGCCGGCAGCCATCGGTTCGTGCTGACCGAGCCGATCATCATGGCGGCGATCGCAGCGCCTCCGTGCGCGCGTGATCTCGGCCAGGACATCTCGCTGTGCCGTGCGTCGTTCGGTCGCGCGGTCAGCGACTCGACGTCGACGATCGAGGACGGCACGGCGGTGACCGCGCACATCGGGGTCGGCTTCTCGGCGCACGATCCGCTGGGCGCCAACGGCCTCGAGGTGATCGCGAGCTACGAGCGCCAGACGCGCAAGTACACGACCAACACCTATACGACCACGCGCACCCTGACCTACGAGACCGGCCCGCTCGAGGATTCGGTGGTGCTCACCGTGCTGCCGATGGACATCTACACCTACGAGATCCTCGCGCACCCGGATCCGACCCTGGTGGGGCGGCCGATCGAGGTCCGGATACCGCGCGACGTGATCACGATGATGACGACCGTCGAGTTCTACAACGAACATCGGCTCGAGGGGTCGCGCGCGATCGACTCCGAGATCTTCGCGCACACCGCCGGTGATCCGTCGACCTACCCGAACCTCAGCGAACGCGCGGAGCTGGTGGCGAGCTACACCGCGATCATCGGCGACGAGGCGACGACCGGGCAGGGGCAGGGCCGGGTCCTGTCCACCGTCTCGGACTACTCGGCGACCGTGGACGGCAGCAGCTACCAGCAGAGCGGTTCACTCGACGTCCGTGCTACGGGGTTGCACGTCGTCGTCGACATCGGTGTGGGCTACGGCCGCTTCAACATGCTCGAGAAGATCGACGACGCCGAGGAGAAGATCGTGCAGGGCGCCGTCGCGAACATTAGCGCCGAGGCGTTCGCCGAGGGCCGCTACTACAACTGGGGTCTGTTCACCTACGTGAAGGACGACTTCGGGGAGCTGCCGATCGAGGTCGTCGACTTCTGGGTGGAGTGAGCCGCGCGTTTCGCCGGAGCCTGCCGCGTAGGGTCGGTCAAGCGCTCCATCTGACGCAAGGCATCGTACTCCTGCTCGCACCACACCGTCTGCTTTGGAGCAGGTCGATGTCGCTGGTGAAGCGCGGATACCCGTGGAAGGCGACCGCGTGTCCCTCCCACCACGACGTAGTCAACGCGCTCCGCGTTGAACAACTCGAGCAGTTCTTCGATGAACGCCTACGACGCGCTCCACTCCTCGATTCTGACATGCGCCAGAACCTCCAGGACGTGGCCCGCGTCGCCACCGGCGTGTCCTCGACCTACGCGCTGTCGGCGAGGCTCGCCTCCGCCCCCCTGCGCGTCGCGATCGGGCTCCCCGGGCACGGCCGCGTGGTGCCCCGGAGCGGGGTGAACGGCTTCGACTACGACCCGGTGCAGAACACCATCGTCTTCTTCGGCGACGCCCGCCCGGCCGAGGGCGAGGAGGTCGTGGTGGCCTACCGGCGCTGGGACTGGGCCAACAACCCCGACACCCCCAACGACCCATGCGACGACTGCGTCGAGGGGAGCTGGTGCAACCCGGAGGCGGCCCGCACGATGTGCGAGGAGCCCCGCGGCGAGGTGCTGTGCGAGGGCGAGCTGGTGTGCCTGCCCGACACCGCGCGGTGCGGTGAGGAGAGCGAGCTGCCCACCCAGACCCCGTGCGGGGAGTGTGATGCGGGGCTGGTGTGCAACCCCGGGACGCTGGAGTGCGTGGTGCCGTGTGAGGAGACGGGGTGTGAGGCGGGGGAGCTGTGCAACAGCTCCACGCACTTGTGCCAGCCGTTCTCGCCTTGAGGTCGATACTTGCCCCTTCATCGAGGTCGAGATGCCCGAAGGGGCGCTGAATCGCTTGGAGGCACGCCCTGCAAGTGCAGGGGGGCATAGCAAACACAAGATCTCGTGGCGTCGATCACAGTCTGCTGGAACTGGAGATTACATGGCCTACGATATCAAACACCACCGAGGCCTGCCGCGTAGGACTCGACCCCCTCACCCGCCGACGTTCGTGCGCTGACGGATCGGCACCGGTCCTCCGGCCCGCCGGACAAACTGTCGTAGGTCCGGGATGTCCTCAGGGTCCCGGCGCTGGCATCTCGTTTGCTTTGCAAGCCGGCATGCACACCCTCCTCCTGAGCACGACCTTGATCGCGGCCGCCTCCGCGGGGGCGAGCTCCTCCGACACCGCCTCCACCCCTGCCCCTGCGGAGTTCGGCGACGCGGGCACGTACACCCTGGGGGGGGCCTTGGCGTTTGCGCAGAGCACCTACCAGGACTCGACCTCCGGTGACTTTAGCATCGTCTCCGGGAGCATCTCACCCGAGGTCGACTACTTCGTTGCGTCGGGCTTCGCCTTGCACATGCGCGGGCAGGCCTGGTTCCTGTCGGGGGGAGGCCAGTCCTCGGTGGGCTTCGGTCCGGGCTTCGGCGTCGGCTACCACGCGCCGCTGGCGAGCGACTTCGGCATCTTCCCGAAGGTCATGGCCGTCTATCGATACGGCCGCAACCGTGTCGACTCGGCCAACACGGGCGGCTTCGACGCGGACCGCACCTCCCACACGATCGACGTCGCGGTCGAGCTCCCGCTGGTGGCGCGTTTCGGACGCTTCTTCGTCGGGGTCGGGCCCCGCTTCCGCAAGCAGGTTTTCAGTCGAGCGCGCTACGACGGGGAGGCCGAGAGCCTCTCCCAGGACGGCTTCTCGATCTTCGAGGTCAGCACCCGAGTCGGGGGCTGGTTCGACTGAGCCCCGTCACAGGTGGACGAGGGCGGGCCACAGCTCGGGGAGCCGGGCGAAGACGCCGGCCGAGGACACGACCTGGATGGTCAGGATCACCCCGGCGAAGGCCCGGCCTCGGGTCATCTTGGCGAAGAGGACCACGAGCGCGGCGGCGACCGCGGAGCCCAGGGCGAACCCGACCACGAGGGCTGAGTGCGCGGCCGCGGCCCGACCTTCCAGACAAATCGACGCAAAGGGGGTGGGGAAGAGGCGCACCGCCCCTCCCCCACCCGGTTTCGGTCAGCCGGCTCGCTTCAGCAAGTCGGCCTGCAGTTCACGAGGCGCCGGCGCGTAGCCGGACGGCGCCGCGCTGTGCTGGGCGCGCCCCTGGCTCAGGGAGGCGAGATCGCCCGCGTAGCCGAACAGCTCCACGAGCGGCACCCGCGCCCGGACCCGCTTGCCCGACGCGACCACGTCGAGGGCGTCCACCACCGCCCGGCGGCGCTGCAGGTCACCCACGATCCCCCCGACGACCTCGTCGGGGGCCGTGACTTCCAAGCCGGCCAGCGGTTCGAGCAGGACCGGGTCCGCCGCCGCCAAGATCTCACGCAAGCAGTCCTGCGCCGCGATCTTGAAGGCGAGCTCGCTCGAGTCGTGGCTGTGGGTGGCGCCGTCGAGCAGCGTCACCCGGACGTCCACCACCGGGTGGCCGTCGAGCGGGCCTCGGGCGAGCGCCTCGCGCACACCCTTGTCCACGCCCGCCACGTACTCGGCCGGCACCGCGCCCCCACGGGTCTCGTCGACGAAGACGAAGCCCGCGCCCACGGCCAGAGGCTCGAGCCGGAGGAGGACCTCCGCGAACTGCCCCGGGCCTCCGGTGCGCTTGACGTGCCGGTGCCGTCGCTCGACCACGCGCGCGACCGTCGACCGCAAGGCGACCTTCGGACGCCCGACCCGAACCTCGACCCCGCTGCGCGCCCGCAGGCGAGCCAGCGTGACCTCGAGGTGCAGCTGCCCGACGCCACCGAGCAAGGCCTCGCCCGTCTCCGGGTCCGTACGCCGGGTCAAGGACGGGTCCTCGAGCAGCATGCGGTCCAGGTGCTGAGCGAGCCGCTCGCGGTCCGAGGGCCGCCGTGGCTCGATCGCGAGGTGCACCACCGGTTCCGGGGCCTCGAGCCCCTCGAGGCTGACCTGGGCCGAGGGCGCGCTGAGTGTGTCCCCGGTGCGCAGGCCGCCGCCGATCACGGCCCCGATGGCGCCGGACTCGAGGACCTCGACGTCGTCGAGGCGATCCCCGAACAGACGCACGAGGCGACCGACGCGGACCCGACGGCGCTGGCCCGAGCTCCACACCGCGTCGCCGCGACGCAGGCTGCCCGCGTAGACCCGAAGGAAGCTCATCTGCCCGAACTTCGGGAAGACGACCTTGAAGCAGAAGGCGAGCGGCCCATCGGCCAAGACCGATCGGGGCGCCGGCAGCAGCTCGACGATCGCGTCGAGCGCCTGCGCCACGCCGACGTCGTTGACCGCGCTGCCCGCGAGCACCGGCAGCAGCCGGCGCGCGCGCACACCTTCACGGACCGCCTGCACGAGCATCGCCCGGGACACCGGACGGTCCTCGAGGTAGGCGGCCGCCACGTCATCGTCGAGCTCCGCGCACGCCTCCACCAGGGCCACCCGGCGCGGGTCCGCGCTCGGCGCGAGCACGTCGACCCAACCCTCGGGCCCGGGGAGGCCGACGACGACAGGGTCCACGCCGAGCCGGATCCGCAGGCTGTCCAGACACATGTCCAGGCTCGCGCCCGGCCGGTCCAACTTGTTGACGAAGACGATGCGCGGCACGTCATGCGCGTCCGCCTGTCGCCAGACCTTCTCGGTCTGCGGCTGCACGCCCGAGACCGCGTCGAGCAGCACGACCGCCCCGTCGAGCACGCGCAGGCTGCGCTCGACCTCGATGGTGAAGTCGGCGTGGCCTGGGGTGTCGATCAGGTTGACGCCGTAGCCGCGCCAATCGAAGTGCACGGCTGCCGAGCTGATCGTGATGCCCTTGTCCTGCTCGAGCGGGTCGTGATCCGTGGTGGTCGTGCCGTCGTCCACGGAGCCGGTGCGATGCACGGCGCCCGACAGGTGCAGCATGCGCTCGGTGAGCGTGGTCTTGCCCGCGTCCACGTGCGCGATGATGCCAACGTTCCTGGTTTCTCTGAATTTGGTCACAACGGTGCCCTCTTCCCCGCTCGCGTCGCGCGAACGGAGGCCTTGGGTTCGAGCCGAGCCCGCAAGTCGCCCTACACCGGCGGGGCCGGTCGAAGGTCATGAGGAGGGGTGAAGGCCGCGTGCAGGGGTCGCCGCGCCCGCGCTTCGCGCTGGCGACGGAGGGTCAGACCATGTGCAAGAGAGAATGCACGCGGCTCAGCGCAATGCTGGCCGCACACAGAGCGTCGCGTAAGAGAGCTTGCGACGATTGCAGATGAAGACGGTCATGGAGGACCTCGATCCGAGAGATACGGACGTGGACTCGACTGATCAAGTGAAAAGTGCCCGTAGGGCATCGACCAGATGAAGTGACCAGCGAAGCGCGTGGCGCTGGAGTAATCCGTGGCGCACGCTCGTCCGTCAGCTCTCGAACGACGGCGGTGAGGAAGGGGCGGCGTCGTCGCGCAGCGCCGTCGCGCAGGTCAACCTGCGGAGGTCGCCGCAATTTCGGAGCGGGCCCAGCATCGTCTGCACCGTCGATTCTGGCGCCTGGTCTCTACGGCAAGCCCCGGAACGAGGCCCTGGTCGCTGTGGCGCGGGAGTTCGCAGCAGAGTGATACGTCGTCGAGGACGCTGAGTGTCCGTCCTCCATGGGATTCAGCCAGAGACAACGTGGAGAGTAGCTATGGCAAGCTGAGCTGACCGACGGAGACATCGAGGAAGCTCGGGAGGATCACTTCATCGCATGACGCGCAAGATCCTGTGACCCTCCTCACGCGAAGGTGTTCGACGTCGACGCGCACCTGTGCCCCGCACGCAGGCCATTCCGCGATGTCCGTCGCCCCCATGACAACAGGGGCTGGACGCCGCAGGAGCAGCGCTCGTATTCGGACCGGCTCGCACGCCTTCCTCGGCGACACCTGCTACAACATGGGGCGTGACGCTACCGAACACCGAGGCATCGCTGCACGACGACCTGACTAGGCTCGGGGTCCGCGCCGGCACCACGGTGATGGTCCACTCGTCGTTCGGTCAGGTCGGATGGACGGTCGGAGGCCCCGTCACAATGATCCGCGCGCTGCTCGGCGTGCTGGGTCGCGATGGGACCCTCGTGATGCCAGCGGAGTCACCCGCGTGCGCGGACCCCAGCACCTGGGACGACCCCCGCGTGCCCGAACCGTGGCACGACCACATCCGTGCCCATCTCCCCGTCTTCGATCCTCGAACGACCCCGACCACGATGGGTGCGATTCCGGAAGCGTTCAGGACCTTCCCGGGGACACTTCGCAGCCACCACCCGCTCGTGTCGGTCTGTGCCAACGGACGACACGCCGACGAGATCACCAACGAGCACGCGCTCGCGTTCTGCGAGGGTCGGGGCACTCCGTTCGAGAAGCTGTACACACTCGACTCGAACACCCTCCTGCTCGGCGTCGGATTCAACCGCTGCACCCAGCTCCACTTCGCCGAGTCGCTCGTGCCCGGCCGTCGAACGACCACGAGCCGCTACCCGATGATCGTGGAGGGAACTCGGCAGTGGGTCGAACACCCCGACATGGCGAGCGACGGCGGCGTGCACTTCACGGCCGTCGGTGAACGGTTCCTTCGAACCGGTCAGGTCACGACCGGTCGCGTCGGACACGCCCAGGCCATGCTCTTCGCGACGCGGGCACTGGTCGAGTTCGCCGAGAGCTACTTCCGAACCGCACTCGCGGTCTGACCGTCCATCACACCCCGTGATCTCGGAGCGCGTCGCCAGGGGTCTCGACTCCGATCCGGGACGGCATTGTGAATCGCCAACCCGCGTCAGAGAGGCGGCGTCCAAGGCCGGAAGCTGAAGTCTGGGAACACTGTCCCGAAGTCCCCTTCTCGGAACGCCGCCGACGCCGCGCGATGCGCCCACACGAACCGCCGCCATCCCTCGCGGAACGCCAACCACAAGTCCCCCGTGCCGCGCAATCAGGGTTGCGCAGAGACCCTCTCTGGGGACCGGACTTCGCCCCATGGCTTGGATGGGCCCGACGTAGTAGGTCGTATGCATGGTGAGGGCGTCGTGACGACGGTGGTGACTGGCGCGAGCGGCCACGTGGGCGCGAACCTCGTGCGCATGCTCCTTGAGCGGGGCGAACACGTGCGCGCGATGGTCCTGCACGACACGCGGGGCATCGATGGCGTCGACGTGGAGCTCGTGCGCGGCGACGTGCGCGACTCCGTCTCGCTGCGGCGCGCCTTCGAGGGCGCGAAGTCCGTTTTCCACTGTGCGGCCCAGATCTCGATCGTGGGGGATCCGGACGGGCGGGTCCACGAGACCAACGTGGTCGGCGCTGGGAACGTGGCGGAGGCCGCCCTCGCCGCGGGCGTCACGCGCCTGGTGCACTTCAGCTCGGTCCACGCCTTCGACCTGACCTACCTCGACGGCCCGATCGACGAGCACGCTCCCCGCGCCAGGCCAGGGCGCTCGGGGGCCTATGACTGCTCCAAGTGGGCGGGCGAGCAGCGAGTCAGGGAGGTGGTCGAGCGCGGGCTCGACGCGGTGATCGTCAATCCGACCGGCGTGATCGGGCCCGGAGACTACAAGGTGAGCCGGATGGGCCTGGTGTTCCGCCAGCTTCAGCGGCGCACGCTGCCCGCGCTCGTCTCGGGGGGGTTCGACTTCGTCGACGTGCGGGACGTCTGCCAAGGGGCGATCGCGGCCCGCGAGCGCGGACGCACCGGTGAGAACTACCTCCTGGCCGGACAGTGGGCGGCGGTCGGGGATCTGGCGAGGGTCGCGGCGCGTGTGACAGGCGCCCCGCCCCCGTGGCTGACCGCGCCGATGTGGCTGGCGCGGATCGGCGCCCCAGCGATGACCGGATTCGCCAAGCTCACCAAGAGTGAGCCGCTGTACACCTCCGAGTCGCTGGCTGCGCTGCGGGCCAACCGCGAGATCCGGACCACCAAGGCGGAGACCGAGCTCGGGTACTCGAAGCGTACGCTCGAGCAGAGCGTGCGCGACATCTACGCGTGGATCGAGTCGCACTAGCGCCGACGGGGAGCTTGCGGATGAGTGAGCCTCATTCGCCGGAGAGCTGGCTGATCGAGCGCAGCGGCAGCGGCTCGATCGAGACGCAGCTCTGGCCGGCGGCCGGACAGTCGGCGCGACGGCGCACCACTCCCGGCTGGTCCCCTTGGAGGATGGGAAACTCGATCTCGTCGGACGCCTCGATGAAGCCGCGGATCGAGAGCGCGTTGTCGGCGACGATCCAGGCGCGCGAGACGCCGGTCCGCTCGAACGCCGCCATCGAGAGCCGCATCCGCAGCGCGATCGTGTCGGCCGAGAGCCGGCGGACTTCGTCGAGCTCGCCGGCGAACGGCATGAAGCCCGCCAGCGCGGTGGCGGTGAACCGATCGCCGCTCAACCGTCCATGTACGAAGGTGTTCGTAGATGTTCGAAGGGCCACATATTCGTCTTCGTCGGGGACGAAGCGAAATTGTCCGGCCGATTCGTCGATCGTCGCCCGCCGCGTCACCGCTGGTGGAACAGCGGCCAGGTCGACCGAATAGTAGCCGAGCGTCGGCCGCGCGGTCAGCGAGGCATATTCGGCGAGCACCAGGCTCGGCGGCGTGCTCCGTGCAGCCACCAGATCGACGAACATGATCCCCGGGTGAGCCTGCGCGATCGTGCTGGTGCAGATCACCGTCTCGGTCGCGCCACCGAAGATGTGGATGGCGGTCGAGTCGGTGCAGGCGGTCGAACAACCTCGTTCGATCAACACCGAACGATCGCCCCACTGCACGGTCTGCGGTGGCACGAACTGCGAAGGCAGACATCGCACCGCAAAGGTGGCCACGCCGCGTTTGGACCCTTCGAAGGCGACGCGCACGTCACCCACGTAGTCGACGATCTCGACGCGGGTGACGATCGCCGCCGCTCCGTCGGCACACACGGAGGACGGCAAGGCCTCGAGATTGGGATCTCCAAATCGAACCGCGGTCCCTGTCGAGGAACAGCTCTGAGGGACGCGGTTCAACACAAAGGCACCGTCTTGATTACCGCCGAGATGGACCTCGCGATCACGCCAACACGCCTCGGCGGTCGGACGCAGCGGAGGCAACTCCGCCGTGCAGGTTCGAAACACGACACCTGCATCGGCGCCGACGTTGCCGTCGCCGTTCTCGTTGGAGCCGCCGGGACTACAGCCGGCGGCTACCGCCACGCCGAGCACCAGCGGATAGGTCGTTCGAGCGCGACTCACGTCCTATTGTCTCACGCCAGCCTCGCTCCATGACTGCGATTCGTGCTCAGGAGTGTCGGGAACGCGGGATCCAGAGCGGCAGGGCGACCCAGGTGCGACGTCGTAGAGCCATGGCTGCAGTCCTGGTCCGCGCCTTGGCTTGGCGCGGGGGTACCACCAGGCCGCGAACGCGACTGCGACGGCGCGGGGCAGCGTGGCGAGCTGGCGTTCAAGTCACATGGGGGGACGCAGTGGCGTGTTCTGGGCCAGCGCTGCGAGGCGCGTTACCGCGGCGGCTCAATCCGGACCATGGCGGTCACTCGATGACGGCCGAGCTCCAGTTGCCTACCGCACAAGACCGTGGGGCTGAGCAGGTCTGAAAACCGGCTCGAAGTGCTATCTTCCGTGGTCAACTCGCTGAGGAAATCGGCGTCGGTGGTGTTGCCATTGTCCTCGGGCACTTTGCGAATGTCGACGTAAAGCGAGCCCGTGTGTCGCCGTAGGAATAGCTTCTCGTCGGACTTGGACTGCGTGGGGATGAACACCACGAGTGGGGGGCCACTGGCGGCATCCGCCTTGGCGCCGAGGATCTGCTCGACCGCCTCGCGCACTGCGGGCTCCAAACTCCGCACGGGCCGCGCGGTCCGATCGCAAGCGGAGGCACGCGGCAAGGCCAACGCGCGGTCCAGGCTGTCGACGTCCACGCGCGACTCCAACGCGGTCAACTCCTGCAAGCACGACGTCCGCGACTCGACGTATTGGACTGTGCGCCATCCAACGAAGATGGCCATACCCGTCGCCAGCAGTGCGCCGGTCGTGCGCCGATACCGCCGCGATCTGGTCGCTGCCTCGGACGGGCTGCCCGTCGCGCTGTGTCTCTTTGCCAGCTGCTCGGCGCTGATGAACGCCAGCGCAACGAACAGCGATGCGGCCGCAGGGACCGTCAGGTCCAGCATGACGAGCAACGACAACAGACCGACGTACTCGACCGCAACGCGTTGAAAAAAGTAGTCCCCGTCGAAGAACGCTGGAGAGTAGAACCTGACGAACACCAGCGCCACGAGCAGCCACAGCCACAGCGCTGGCAATACCAGACTGATTCGGCGGCGCAGACGAGGCGCGGCGAGCCCAGCGGCCGCGAACCAACACGTAAAGAACACGATCTCGGCGATGGCGTAGAGTGGAACCCAACTCGCATCGAACGAAAGACTGTCGTCCGTCAGAGCAGCCGACGAGACGCGCTCCGGTGCCAGGCAGAAGCCGAGAGCTTGCTCCAGGTCGCTACGTCGTAACTCGTAGCGGCTGTAGTAGTCCTCCCAGGTCGCATGGAGGAACACGTAGCCGCCGCCGCGCGGATAGCTGCCCCAAACCTCATGTTCTTTGGCGGGCAGGGGGTACGAGGCCGTCCCGATCACGACGTCGTCGTCGCCCAGCTCGAGGATTGCCGTATTGGTCCCTTCAGTGGTCAACAGGGCCGCGGCCTCGACCGCCGTCAGCTGTCGCATCGGGATCTCTGCCTGCGTGTCGGAACGCCTCGCCTGCTGTCGATACGCCAATGCGACCAGCACGACCACCGTCGCAACGAGCGCGCTGGCGATCCAGATAGCTCTCGAGCCACGCGGGCCCCGCCGCGGTGGCGGACCCAATGCCGTAGGTTCCTGCGTGGCGTCCACGGCCATCAACGATAGCTTGGCATGAAAGCGACATCGATAGGACTTAGGAGAAGACAAGATACCGTGACGCCAAACACAGTTCGGTCAATCCGCGATTGCTTGGCCTATACTGTCGGACACTGGCCTGCCTCAAAGCCGCAGGAGCCTGCCGCGTTGGGTCAGACAGGCGCTCCGTGACCCCTCTGCTCTTCGATCCCGGGGACGCGTGGGAGTACGGCTCGAACCTGAACCTTGAGAAGGCGGTCTACGACAACTCGAGTTGACGGGTGCTCAGGGGTCGATGTCCTCCAGGGTGCCGATCGCGTCGACCGTCTGCCAGGTGCAGTTGCAGCCCGAGCCCGTCTGACAGATGAGGTCTCCGACGATCCAGACGTCCCCCGCGGCGGGGTTCGCGCTCGGCACCGAGAAGACCTGGGTGCGCCCGTCCGGGGTCAGCACCGTCACCCGCGCCTCGGAGGTGATGATGTCCGGGGACTCGCTGAAGTTGTGCACCGCGTAGCGGTAGGTGCCGGGGAAGCAGCGGGCGAGGGTGACGACCTCGGGGCCGTAGCTGCTGGTGTCGTCGGTGTCGAGGTAGGCCCACGGCGCGGCCGCGAGGCTGCCCTGGTCGCTGTAGTACACGTGGAAGCGGTCCTCGCAGTACGCCGCGTCGGGGTCACACGGGCCGGTGAACTGCGCGTCGAGGTCGCTCGGCGCCTCGCCCCACTCGAGGGTCGCCTGGAACTTCGGGGTCGCGACCACCAGCGGCGCGTCGAGCCGCAGGCAGGAGGCGTCGCCGCAGCTGCCCGCGGTGTCGGGCGCGGTGACCTCCACCGGCTCGGTGACCAGGGCCGAAGAGAAGCCGACCACCCCGACCCGGCCGCCGCGCTTCACCTCGAGGCAGGCGCAGCCGTCCTCGCCGGTCGCGGCGTAGCTCACGCCGCCGTAGTCGATGCCCCGGGCCTGCAGCGCGACGCCGGCGGAGAGGGTCCCGTCGCCGTCCTCGACGCACACCTCGAGGCAGGTCGTCTCGAGCACCTGGTCCGCGTTCCACCACGACAGGTGGGGCAGGCTCGCGTCGCAGCTGCCGTCCACGCAGCCGGTGAGCTCGCCTTCGCGCACCCACACGCCCGCGTCCTCGTCGAAGCTCCACAGGGGGATGGCGTCCGCGGCGGAGGCGGAGACGGGCAGGGTCAGCGCGGCGGGCTGCGCGAGGTTCAGCTGGTTGCCGGCGCTGTCGGTGACCTCGACCGCGATCGCGCCGAAGCTCTCGAGCAGCGCGCCGTCGTCGGTGGTGAAGTCGCCGGGGAAGGTCGCGAGCTCGTTCCGGTCGCTCGCGTCGAGCACCGCGATGCGCGCGGTGACCTCGCCGGAGGCCGCGAAGGCCCCGGGCGGGAAGGTCACCACCGCGCCGCTCGCCTGCACCGCGCCGCCCGCCGACGCCTCGAAGGTGGACTCCGCGTCGAACGCGAGCACCCTGATCTCTACGTAGGTGGTCCGGCCGGACACCACGGTGACCGCCTGGCCGCCCTGGGCGTAGCCGTCCGCCTCCACGAAGAGCGACTGCCGCCCCGCGGGCAGCTCGGGCAGGACGAAGAAGCCGCTCTCGTTGGTCATCGTGGAGCGCCCCGCGGCCAGCACCCGCGCGTCCCCGATTCGGCTGCCCCACGCGTCGAGGACCCTCCCGTTGACCACCCCAGGCACGCCGGAGGGGGTCCCCCCGTTGTTGTTGTTGTCGTCGTCGCTGCTGCTGCAGCCGAAAGCCAGGAGGAGAGGGAGTGTAGACGCGAGGATCGAGCGACTCATGAAGGGGTCAGAGCGGCCCCTCGCGCGATTCTTTGAGCCCTCTGCGACACATCACCGCAGGCTGGCTCCTCCAGTGACGTCGGCCAGTCGTTTCGGGCGTTTGGGCTCAGCCGGGGCGGTCGTTGTGGTCGGTCGCGCGTACACTGGCCTACCTCGAGGCCTGCCGCGTAGGGTCAGGCTAGCTAGCGGCGCCAGCGGGACCGGGCACCCAGGAGGCCCAGCACCCCCAGGAGCACCCAGGCCGCGCCCGCCGCCGGTCGGTCGGCGCAGGTGCAGCCCGACTTCGGCGGCGGCGGGACGATGACCGGCGCGGCGGCTCGGGCCTCCAGGGTCACCGGCAACTCCGCTTGCCGACCCGCGGCGTCGGTGCAGCGCACCAACACGGAGACGAGGCCCTCCTCGGTGGCGACGCCACGGAACCGGAGCACCTGCCCCTGGCCCACCTCCGCCACCTCGTACGTGAGGCCAGCGGGGAGGGACGGGCCCACTACCCTCCACGACAGCGGCCCGGTGCCGCCGGTGGCGTGGAGCTCCTCCTCGTAGTCCTCGCCGATGATGGCGGCCGGCAGGGACGTCGGGCCGATCTCCAGCTCGCCGTCCTCCCGCACCACCAGCCGGAAGCTGCCGGTGTCGACGGGGGCGGCGACGCCGCTGCCCTCGGTGACCCGCACCGTGAAGACGAAGGCGCCCACATGATCTGGCGTGCCCAAGATGGACCCGGCGGCGGACACCAGGAGCCCCGGCGGCAAGCCGCCGTCGGCCTCGAAGCTGACGGTGGCGGTCTGGGACCGCCCCACCACCCGGAGGTCGTAGGCGTAGGACTGCCCCAACGTGGCGTCGGGCAGGATGTCCGCCACCAGGGTCAGGCGCCCGGGAGCGGCGATGGTCAGCGAGATGGCCCGGCGGGCCTCGGTGACGTCGTCGGTCGCCACGACCTCCAAGACGTAGTTGCCCGCCTGGCGCGGGGTGCCGAACAGGCGCCCGTCCGCGGCCAGGGTGAGGCCCGCGGGGGCCAGGCTCTCGAGCGTGAAGGTCACCGCGCCCTGGGCGCCCACCACCTGCAATCGGGGTTGCTCCGCCTCGGGGGTGCCGGGGGCCACCGGCGGGTACGCGTCCCCCACCGTGCCCGGCAGGAGCGCCCTGGTGACGATGGTGAGGCCGCCCTCGGCCTTCACCACGCTGATGGTCAGCGCCTGGGCGGCCTGGTTGCCGCCGCTGTCCACCGCCACCGTGAAGGTGGCGTTGGCCTCCTCGGTGGGGGTGCCGGCCAGCTCGCCCGTGGCCGCGTTCAACAGCACGCCCGTGGGCAAGGTGCCCGACGCAACGCTCCAGGTGTAGCGGCCGTCGCCGCCCGCGGCCCGGAGGAAGTGGGTGTACGGGATGTCCACGTAGCCGCCCGGGAGGCCGGAGGTGACGATGGAGAGCTGGGCGTCGCTGATCATGAGTCGCTCCGCCCCCGCCGCGATGTTGTTCAGCTCATCGATCTCCGCCGTGGCGTTGTCGGCGTCCACGATGAGGCCGAGGACATACTCGCCCGCCGCGGCGTCCGACGGCAAGGTGACTTGCGTCGCCACGGTGGCGGTGGAGAGGAGGTCGAGGTTCAGGGTGCCGCGGTCCAGCTCGAGATCTTCGACGCTCACCACCGCGTTGTGCGACAGGACAAGGCGCCACTCGGTGCTGCCGGCCAGGTTGCCGCGGTTCCGCACGACGACGTCCACCGCCAGGGTGTCGCCCGGGGCGGCCACGGTGGCGGCCGGGCGCACCGCCGCGGCCACGAAGTCCGGCTGCGGGGGCGAGAGCCCGAAGTCCGCGCCCGAGAGCACCACGTTGTTCGCCTCGTCGCTCTCCGCCAGGTCGCCGGTGGGGTCCACCACCACCGCCAGGCGGTAGCGGCCCGAGGCCACCCCGAGGGGCACCACCGGGAGCGCGGTGTCGACCAGGGTCTCGTAAGGCGCCAGGGTGATGGGGCCCGAGGTGTAGACCGTCCGGCCCGGTAGCGCCTCGCCCGCCCCCAGGAGCCGGACCTCGTAGCTGAAGGGCCCGATGGGGTTGGCGTGGAGCGAGCGCAGGGTCACCGGGGCGGGGAAGTCCACCCCCGCGAAGGCCCGCTCTGGCACCCCCACGCTGAGGGCCTGCACGTCCAGCCCGGCGTCCTGCTGCACCCGGACCGCGAGGTCCTGGGCCGCCGCGAAGTCATTGCCATTGCAACCCCCGTTGCAAGGGAGCAGGGGCCCGCCGATGGTGCCGGTGGGGTCCTCGTAGCCCGCGCTGGCCGTCCACACCGAGGGGTCGGTCATGCCGGTCACCGGGCCGTAGTGCACCTCGAAGCGGGCCCCGGTGCCCTCGTAGAGGTGGATCTGGAACGCCAGCTGGCCGCCCGGCGGCTCGTCGTAGTGCTCCACCGCCGCGTACTGGATGATGAAGACCCGGCTGGGGGCGGCGCCCTCCTCGTAGGTGGTCACCACCGGGTCGATGCAGTCGTCCCAGAAGGGCGCGATCACCGTCTCGATGTCGTCGGTAGACGGCATGGTGGTGGTGTTGAAGCGGCTCGTGGCCCGGTCACCGAAGCGCACCACGCAGTTGGTCCCCACGTAGACGCTGGTGTAGTCGGCGTCGAAGAAGCGGAACGCGAAGGGCAGGTTGACCTGCGCGTCCCCGTCATCGTTGTCCGAGAAGGTCAGGGGGGCGCCCCCCGAGCGGGGCGCGTAGGTCTCGGTCCGGGTGTCGAGGAAGTACGGGATGGCCTGGGCCGAGGCCACCGCCGGCGCCGCCACCAGGAGCCCCACCACGAGCCCGACCCGGGCCCGCCGACGGCGCCCCAAGAGGCCCACCAGCCCCAGGGCCAGCCAGCCCAGGCCCAGGCCGCGGTCGCCGCCGTCCGCCACGCAGCGACAGCCGTCGTCGGGGTCGGCGGGCGTCTCGACCTCGGGCTCGTCCACCACGATGCCGAAGGCCCGCAGATCCTGCTGGCCCGCCGCGTCGCGGCCCACCACCACGAAGCTGAAGGTCCCCTGGGCGGTGGGGGTGCCGGAGATGACCCCCGCCTCGGACATGCTCAGGCCGTCCGGCAGGTCACCTTGCACCACCGCGAAGGCCACGGTGGAGCTGTCGGAGCGAGCCCGCAGGCTCACCGCCTCCCCCGCCTCGTCCAGGTAGGGCTTGTCGATGAGGGCCCGCGGGAGGGCGTTGGTCAGGAACGTGATCCCCGCGCCCTCCGCGATCTCCACCACGTAGCGGTTCACGTCGAAGTCTCCCCGGGCGTCGCTCAAGCGCACCTCGAAGGTGAAGACGCCCACCCGCGCCGGGCTCCCGGTGACCGCGCCGGTCTCCGCCAAGGTGAGGCCCTCGGGCAGGGCGCCGCTGGCCAGCTCGAAGCTGTAGGGGCCCTCGCCGGTGTCGGTGGCCACGGTGATGACCTCGTCGTAGTCCTCGCCCACCACGCCGTCGGGGAGGACGTCGTCCGCGATGCGCACCGCGTCCCGAGGCTCCACGATCCGGAGGACGAGGGCCTGGTCGGCGCTGATCCCCAGGGCGTCGGTGACCCGGGCGGTGAACCCGCCGAGGGTCGGGCGCTCCGCGCTGCCCTCCACCACCCCCGCCGCGGTCAGCGTGAAGCCGTTGGGGAGGGCGTTGTTGCTGCTGACCGACCAGACGTAGGGCGGCACCCCACCGAAGGCCACCAGCGGGTACTCGTAGTGCCGACCCGCGAAGCCCACCGGGAGGGCCTGGCTCAGGATCTCCAGCGGCGCGCTGGGGTCCGCCACCAGGAGCACGAAGGGCCGGCTGGCTTGCAGATCAGCGCTGGAGACCGAGATCACCAGCTCCGCCGCCCCCGCCTCTTCGGGAGACCCGTGGAGGCGCCCGGTGGCCGGCTCCAGGGCGAGGCCAGCGGGCAGGCTGCCTTGCGTCACTGCCCACACCTGAGCCCCCACCCCGCCGGTGGCGGCCAGGGCCACGTCGTAGGCTACGCCCACCGTGCCGTAGGGGAGGCTCTGGGTGGCGACCACCAGATCCGCCGCCTCGATCCCCACCGTGGCGGTGGAGATCCACAGGTTGTTGTCCTCGTAGAGTTCGTCGACCAGCGCGTCGGGATCCAACGCGTAGATCAGGTGATAGCCCCCCGGCGCGGTCTCCGCTGGCACCTGCAGGCGGTCGACGCCCACGTCCTCGGTCAGGGGATCGAGCCGCACCTCGCCCCCGCCCAGGAGCACGTCGGTGGCAGGATCCAGCACGATGTCCTCGGACAGGAACACCTGGTAGGCCGCGCGGTCCGCCGCGTTGCCCGCGTTCACCACGGTGCGGGCCACGAAGAGGGACTCGCCCACCGCGCCGCTCGTGGGCGCCTCGGCCCGGATGACCACGAAGTCCGGGCCCGGATCCCGCACCGCCACCGGCGCCAGGGTGCGCGCGATGTTGTTGGTCTGGCGCAGCTCCAACACCCGGCCTCTGGAGTTCACGATCAGGCACAGGTACGCGGGCCCCACCGGGGCGTTGGCCGGTACGGTCGCCGTGACGGTGAAGGCCAGGTTGCCCTCCGCCGCCACCGTGACCGGGTCCACCTCCAGGAGGAGGATGTCGGAGGCCGTGCTGCACAAGGTGTTGGTGGACAGGTAGATGCCGTACTCGAAGTCCCGGCCGGCCGCCCTGCCCTGATTGGAGATCACCCCGCGCACCGCCAGATGCTGACCCCGGAACGCGAAGGGCGAGTCCACCCTGACCTCCTCCGCCACGAGCTCCGCCCCGTCGAGGAAGAGCTGGTCCGCGGTCACGAAGACGTTGTTGGTCTCGTCCACCTCCGCGATGTGGTTCCCGCGGTCCACCACCGCGATGACCCAGTAGTTGCGGGGCTGCACGTTGGGCAGCACCACCGGGGTGGTGAAGGCGGTGCTGGGCTGGGCGGGGACCGCCACGGTGGAGGAGAGAATACGGACGTCGCCCGCGTCGAGGAGCTGGTCCTCGGACAGGAAGATCTCCACCCCGACCGCGGCGTGGGCCGAGCCCGCGTTGAGGACGCGGTACGTGACATCCACCGTCTCGCCCGGCCCCGTGTCCGGCGGCAAGTCGACCTGCACCGACAGCTCCGCCCCCACCAGGAAGGGATCCTGGATGTGTACGACGTTGTTGGTCTCCAGCGCCTCCGCCACCACATTGGTGGGATCCACGATGGCCCCGATGATGTACCGACCCGGCGACGAGCCGGCCGGGATCATGGCGCTCACCGACTGGGTCTCGGAGGCCTGGGAGGCCAGATCCGAGAACGTGAGGCGACCCAGCTGGGTGTCGGTGCTGGTCACGGTGCGGCCGCTGGCCAGGTAGAGATCCACGAAGAAGGTGCCGGTGGCGGTGGTGGTGCCGAGGTTCTCGGCCGTGAGGTCCACCGTGATGGTGTCGCCAGGGCGAGCGCCGGTCGGGGCCACGCCCCGCACCGCGAGCTCGGGCCCGTTGGGCGGGGCCCAGCGGATGACGGTGTTCGTGCGGGCGGCCAGCTCGGTGCCCGTGCACGCGTTGTGGGTCGCGCAGGCGTCGCCCACCCCACCCTGGGTGCCGGTCTCGTCCTCGACCCCGTTGGCCCAGGTCCAGGTGGCGGTCTCGGCGCTCACCGCCGCGTAGGGCCCGTAGTGCACCGCGACCCCGCCGTCGGCCTCCGACAGGCGGATCTGGAAGCTCACGTTGGACTGGGTGCTGGCGCCGCTGCCGAAGAGGTCATAGTGCGGCGCCTGATCGTATTGGATGACCAGCTCGCGGTTCGGCGCGGTGCCCACCACCTGAGTGGTCACGTCGCCCCGGGCCGAGAAGTTCAGGTCGTCCCAGAGCCCGCCGATCATGCCCTGAGGCACGTCGGTGCTGGGGAAGGCCGGGTCCGGGGCCGACACCCCGATGTCCGCGAGGCAGAAGCCCGCGGCGGCGCAGGAGCCCCCGGGACATTGAGTGCTGGTGGTGCACGCGGGCGAGAGGGAGATCGCGCCGTTGGTGCCGACGGTGAGGTGAGTGTACGCCTGGTTGAAATAGAGGAAGGAGAACCCGATGGGCACCAACGCCTCGCCGTCATCGCGAGAGTTGAAGGGGACCGGCGTGCCGCCGCTGACGGCGACGTAGGGTTGATTGCTGATGCTCCGCAGGTAGGGCGGCGCGGTCTGGGCGCCGGCGGAGGGCGCCGCCAGGAGGGCACCCAGCAGCGTGAGCGGAGCGAGTCCGGAGAGTCGAGTCACGAAGCCTGTTGCCCGGCCAGCGGCGCTTCCGTCACATCGGCGTGAAAAAGCACCGCACGGGGTCCACCGTACCCCATCGGGGGGGGGCCACCCGGCCCAAGCGCAGGTTGACTTGCTCGGGCGGAATACACCCGCGCGCGGGGCAGGCCACCGCCGCCACCACTTGTTCGGAAGTGGAGGCTCGGAACCAACCCCTGTGGCAGACGCTGGCCCTGCGGCGAGGTCCTGTGCGACGGCGAGCTGGTGTGCCTGCCCGACACCGCGCGGTCGACGCTCCCCTGCCGCGGGCGCGGGCGGGGTCAGGTGCAGCTCCGCCCCGATCCGCCGGACCCAGAACTCCGTGCCAGTGTTCAGCGAATCAAGCCCGAGGCGCCGGATGTCTCGCGTCACCGCTCGAAGGGCGTCAGGTGCACCAGGATCCGCCGCTCGGGCTTGAAGGCGTCCCGCGCCGCCCGCTGCAGCGCGGCCGGGCTCGGGCGGGACGGGTGCAACAGAGCCTGCAGGGTCGCGGTGCGCTCTGGCCCCGAGCGGAGCAGCGCGGGGTGGAGGCGATTGGCGAGCGCGCCCGGATCGGCCCACGCCGCCCGCAGCTGGGCATCCTCACGTCGGCGGATCAGCGCGACCTCCTTGCCGCTCGTCGGCGTCGACGCCGCGCTCGCGAAGGTCTCCTCCACCAGATCCGGCAGCACCGCCCCTTGGAAGGAGCCGCTGATCGTCGTCGCCAGCAGCAGCCGATGACCGCGCAGGCTCGTGCACCTCACGCTCACCTGCGACGCCAGGGCGTCCTCGGCGATGATCTCGGACGTCAGCCTCAGCTCGAGGAGCCGGGACAGGGCCTCGCAGGACGGCGCGTCCAGCTCGGGCACGTGGTACCCGAAGATCACCCCGGTCAGGGGGCCTGGCACGCTCTGGCTCACCGGGACGTTCAGGTCCATCGCCGCCAGCTGCGGAGCCTCGACGTCGGGCTGGGGCGGCCAGTGGACGTGCTCGGACAGCAGCAACTCGACCTGCGCCTTGCTCACGTCCCCCACCACCATGAACGTGGTGTTGTTCGGCACGTAGTGCTGCGCGTAGAACTCGGTCAGATCCCGAAACGTCAGCTGCCACCTCGTGTTCGTGCTGCCGATGACCGGCGGACCTCCGCGGTTGCCCGGAAACAGCACCAGGTCGGCGAGCCAGTGCAGGCCCCGGGCCGAGAACATCTGCGCCTCCACGTCGACGACCCCCAGCTCCTTGTCGAGGGTGGACAAGGTGACCGCGGGGTTGGTGACCGCGTCGAGGTAGCGCCCCGCCAGGGCGAGCCACGCCCCCTTGGGGGCCTCGAGCTGATACTGGGTGTCATCGGGGCTCGTGAAGGCGTTGTAGGTCGCGCCCTCGACCTCGATGAGATCCTGCAGGTCATCGCCGCCGAGGTCGTAGGTGCCGTGGAAGATGAGGTGCTCCAGCACGTGGGCGAGCCCGTTGCGCTTCCACGGGTCCTGGGCCGCCCCCGAGCGCACGACCACACGTAGCGCAACACGAGTTGCGCCGGGTACCTGGACGAGCACCACGTCGAGCCCGTCCGCGGTGTCGAACTGCTCGGCCTGGAGGCTGGGCGCCGCGGCGGCGAGGGTCATGAGGAGCGCCGATCCGATGATCATCTCTTCGGCCTCCCCTCGGTCGGGGACAGGACCACGTGCGCGACCCGCTCCGACGACGCCCACGGCGCGATCTGGGCCCGAAACTCCGCGAAGGTCATGGCGCGCGCCGCCGCGACGACGGCGGGATCGAACCAGGGCACCTGGCCCTTGCCCATCGCCAGCTCGGTCGCGAGCGCAATCGGTGTTGCGTCGACACGCTCGACGTCGTGCAGCAGGATCCGCTGGTAGCGCTCGAATGCCTGCTCGTCGAACGCATCCCCGGCGCCCACCTCACCGATGAGGCGGTTCAGCTCCCGCTCGATGGGGAACGACGGGTCGCCGTACGTCGGCACGGTGATCAGCAGGAACTGCAGCCACGGGCGCCGCAGGACCGAGACTTCGGTGGCGTAGCTGACCCCCGCGGCGCGGAAGCGCCGCTGCACGCGGGCGCGCAGCACTACCCCGAGCATCCGCATCGCCGCCGCCTGCTCAGGCGTGCCGAGGGGGGCCGGCAGCCCGACCAGCCGGACCTCGAAGCGCGCCGACATCCGGTGCACCCCGGCGACGGTGGTCCGGCGCTCCGCCTCCGGTCGACGGGCCCCGCCTCGGAACGAGCGCACGACCTTGCTCAGGCGCGGGCTGGAGAATCCGCCGGCCAGGACCACGGTGGCGTTGGCGGGGCGGAAGTGCTTCGCGATGTGGGCCTGCACCTGGCCGAAGGTCAGGTTGGACATGATGGTGTGGTCGCCGTCGGGGCTCTCCGCGAAGCCGTAGTCGGCCATCGCGGCCTGGCTGAACAGGGCCGCCTCGTCGATCCCTGTGGACCCGAGGTCCTGGTGGTACATGCGCCGGACCGCCTCCTTGAACGCGCCCCGGTCGAGGTCGGGAGACAGGATCTGCCGGAGCAGGCGCTCCGCGAGGTCGTCGAACGCGCCCCGCGCGCCCTCGACCACGAAGCGGCAGCTGAGCTGGCCGGTGGTGACCTCGACGGTGGCGTCGGCCCCGTAGACCAACTCGGTCCGGCGGGCCGAGGACATCCGCCGGCTCGCCTCGAGCAGGACGTATTGCGAAAGGTGGGTGATGCCGGAGCTCACCCCGTCGTCGACGCCGCCCACCCCGAACTCGATGATCATCGCGGCGCGCTCGACGTCCCGCGGCGCGACGACCAACAGCGGTCGCGCGTCGGTGGGCGGCAAGACCACTTGCTGCGCCAGGGTCGGGGCCTCGCCGGGGAGCCCCGCGATGGCGCCGTAGGTCGCCCACAGCAGCAGGGAGTTCATCGTCGCCTCCGCGCCTGGATGCTCCGGATCAGGTCGGGGGAGGCCCGAAGCGCGTGTGGCCCCGGCCCGCCCTCGACCGCGAAGCCCATCCGCTCGATCCGGGACCGCGTCGCGACGTACAGCGGGGGCTGCTCGCTCTGCCCGGCCCGGAAGAGGTGATCGAGGCGGTTCTCCCACCAGCTGGGGGTCTGACCGCCGAAGATCATGTCCCGCACCGGGCCCTGCTGATCCTCGTTGGGCGGCGCGGGGGCCGGAGCCGGGGCCGGGGCCGGGGCGAGCTCGGGCGGCGGTGCCACCGGGGCCGCCTCGGTGAGGACGACCGATGCCGGCTCGGCCTCGCCCGGCAAGGTCGATTGCAGGAGCGGGGACGGCGCGCGGTAGCTGTGGTACGCGAGCGCCCCGGCCACCCCTACCCCGACCACGAGCAACGCGAGGACTACCGGGGCCCGCCTCGGGCGCCGGCCCACGCGCGGCGCCGCGCTGACCCTCGGGCGCTGGGCGACGGGCCGCGGCGGGGGCGGCGCGGCAACGCTGGGCGCGATCAGGTCGTCGGTGAAGACGACCGGCGGCGCGGGGGGCGGCACCTCCAACAGCAGCGCGTCATCGGGCAACCGAGGCAGGTCTTCGCTCGGCAGCTCGAGGAACTCGTCCTCGGCCGCGAACGTCTCGCCGCAGCCGGGACAGACCCGGTGCGGCTCGGGATCAGCCCTCGCCTCCAAGACAGACTCAGGCCCGCACGTCGGACACCATGGACCGTCGTAGATGGGGGTGCCACGGCCGAGACCCATGCCCCGGAGCCTAGGCAGACCGCCCTCGATCTCGCCATTGCTGAAAGTCCGACCTGTCCCTAGGGTCAGGATCCGTGGCGCATGGCGAGACTCCAGCTCAGCTCGGCGAGAACCGCGCGCGCACCGCGTACATCGCGGCGGCGAGGAGGAGCGCGGCGAACATCAGGAGCGGCACGTGCAGCGCCGCGCACCACAACCCGAGGGCGAGGACCAGGATCAGCACCATGAGGAGCCCGATGAGCGCCAGGTAGAGTCTGCGGAGGCAGATCCCGACGACCACCAGGAACAGGGCCGCGACGGTCCATAGGCAGAGGTGCTCGAGCAGCCAGCCCACGCCCCGCGGTGGCGTCTTGCACGCCGGCTCGTCGCCGGGGCCCCACGGCGTCGGATCGGAGCCATCGGGCACGCCGTCTCCGTCGCTGTCGGTGTCCACGACGTTGTCCTGGCCGTCCCCGTCGATGTCGCCGTCGGGCTCGAGGCCGTCGGGGATCCCGTCGTCGTCGCTGTCCGGGTCCAGCTGGTTCGGGACGCCGTCGTGGTCGGCGTCGCCCTGCACCTCGTGGTCGTCGGGCCGCCCGTCCCCGTCTTGGTCGCCCGTGGGGGGCCACGGGACGGTGAGGCTCCCGGTCGCCGTCGTGGCCGGACCCTGGCAGCCCTGGGGTGGGAAGTAGGCGGCCACGCCCCACGTACCGCCCTCCACGGTGGCGTAGCTGTCCTCGTAGCACCCGAACGCGTCGGTGGTGACCTCGTGATAGACAGGGTTCCCCGCGGGGTCCGTGTACTTCAGGATCACCGTCTGGTTCGGCAGCGGCGGGTCGGTGCAGCCGGCGGCGTGCAGCCTCGCGCAGCGCTTCGTCGAAGCCGCGGAGGCCTCGACGTTCAGGCCCGACTTGCGCTCGTCGCAGCGCGACAGGTCGGGCTTCACGTCAAGCTGCGTGTTGTGGCGGAGGTCGACGTCCACGGTGGCCCCGCCCACGCGGATGAGGGTGTCACCGCGCGGCCGCCACGCGGTCACGAACATCCGATGGTCCGTGCAGTTCGGGGCGTCGACGGGCGGCCGGACGTCGAGCGCGCCGACGACGGAGGCACCGGGCAGCAGGAGCCGCTTCGGGGGCGTGAGCACGCGATCCCAGGTCCCCGGGACGTCCTCGGCGCGGAAGTACACGAGCTTCGGCGTCGACTCCGTGTTCTCCAGCTGGAAGTCGAAGTGGACGGGCTGGTAAGGGCTGTGGCTCGTCGAATACTCGACCTGCAAGTTCTGTTGCGCATCATCGTCCGAGGCGTTGCTGTTCTTGAACAGCCGCCGGATCTCCACCCGCACGCAGCTGTGCGGATCGTCGGCGCTCAGCGGCCTCCAGACCGCGTAGACGTCGGCGTGGGCGCCGGGGTCCAGCTTGGGGATCAGCACGATCTTGTGCAGGTCGAATTGCCCATCGGTCCCCACCGTGTGGTACGGATCCGAGAGCAGGAAGTGCACCTCGAAGTCGTAGGCGGTGCCCGGGCCGTCGTTGTAGATGCGGGCGTAGATCCGATTGTCCTGCCCCCCGAGCGGCCTCTCCCCTGACGGTCCGGTCGGTTGCCCCAGGTCCGCGGCGTAGCCGCCGCCGTCACGCTGGTTGTCGACCCAGATGTCGGGGCTCTCCCACTCGTGGGCCCCGCGGCGGATGCGCACGTTGTAGTCGTCGAAGGGCGGCGCCCAGTCGATCTCGATCGAGTACCCGTTCGCGGCCGGCAGCTCGGAGACCACGCGCATGGTGATGCCGGTGCCCGCCGGCGCGTCGGTGTCCCCCACCCCGAAGGCCGCGTCGTCGACGGTGTCGGTGCCGGGGGCGTGGTCGCGCAGCAGGACCGGGGCCTGCCCCTGCGGGATCAGCCGGTTCGCGGTGTACGCGAGCACCCCGCGCATCGGGACCACCGCGTCGTAGTCGCCCAGGTTCGGGCTGCGCGCCTCGACCCAGTAGAACTGCGTCTCGTCGGTGAGCGCGGTGACCCCGGGGGTGAGGCCGAGCGCGATGCCGACCGTCTCCCCCGCGAGCGCGCTGCTGTTGAAGACCAGCGGCATCGGTGCGCCGTTGATGGGGGCGGTCGGCGCGGGGCGCGGGATGTAAGTGATCTTGCGGTTGGCGCCGGTGACCCAGGTGGCGAGCTCCTTCGACCAGGTCAGGGGGTGCGCCCCGGTCTCCGGTCTCGCCATGTCGTCCCAGCCGTCGACCACGTGCGGCTTGGGGAAGGTGACATTCTCGTGGATGTAGAGGTCCTCGAGACCCACCTGATGCGCGAAGCCGTGGGCGAACACGGGCAGCGGGTTGTTCGGGCCCTGGATCGACACCGACAGGAACCGGATCCCGGTCGGGGTGGTGTACGGCCACAGGCCGGTCGTGGCGTAGTCCCGGTCGAAGGCGGAGTCGTTGAGCACCAGGATGACCCGGTCGATGTCGTCGCCGGGGGCCGCGGTGGGGCCGTCGAGCACCGCAGGTTCACTTGCGATCGCGAGGCCGAGCGCCTCCTCGGCGAGCTCGACCGCGGGGTGGAGCTCCGCCGCCTCGTAGAACGCGAGGGGGTGCGCCAGGGTGACCGGCCCGCGATACAGCGGGTCGATGCTCGTGGCCCCGTAGCTCGCCTCGCTCACCCACGCCGAGAGCTCGTCGATGCGCGCGCTCACCGTGCCGGGATCGGCGTCGCCGGCGACGTCGGGGAGGTTTACGCGGAGCACGAGGGTGTCCTGATCGCCGATCGGGGTGGGGCCCTGGCTCACCCTCACCGTGCGCAGCGCGAGGTTGTTGTTGAGGCGGATCTGGTCCGTGCCCGTCCCGGTCTCCGTCGGATCGAAGGCCGCCACCACCCGCGCCAACAGGGCCATGTCCTCGCTGATCGCGGCGGGTGAGGCCGGCGCGGGGGGCTCCCACAGCAGCGGTCCGAGGACGACGTAGGCGCCCGGGCCCAGCTCCGGGACGCTGAGGGTGTTGCTCGCCGCCCCCTTCGCGAATGCGGCGTCGACCGCGAACAGGCCGCTCGACTTCCAGTCGTCGGGGAACAGCAAGGGGCTGCCGTGGTGGGCCCAGAAGATCCGCAGCTGCGCGCTCGGCGCGACGAGGGTGCCCCGGTTCGCGACGCCGGCGTAGACGTACACCGCGTGTCCGGCGGTCACGCTCTGGAACGCGTAGGCCTCCAGACCCGAGGTCGCCGCGGCGCTCACGTCGACGTCGTGATCGTGCCGCACCAGCAGGTCTGGTGACGCGAGCGCGAAGGCGGCGTTCGAGGGCTGCACGCCGGGGTCCGTCAGGTAGTCCCGCGCGAACAGGTCGAAGGGCGGCGGGTCGAGCGGGCCGCGGAACGCCACCACCCGCTTCGCCTGCGAGTCGACGACGTAGACGTGCCCGCCTCGCAAGGTGACCTTCTCCGGCCGCATCATCAGCGGCGCGACGGCCAGGTTCTGGGCGTGCGCGCCGGTGCTCTTCAGGATCTCGATGCGGTGGTTGTCGGTGTCCGCGACGTACATGCGGCCGTCGGGGCCGAGGGCCACGTCGCGCGGGAAGCGAAAGGCTCCGTTCTGGGCGCCGAAGAACCCGAAGCTCACCGAGGGTCCGGTGGTCGGGTAGCGGACGATACGGTGGTGATCGGTGTCGGCGACCACGATCGTGCCGTCCGCGCCGACGTCCAGGCCGTAGGGGTTGAGGAGCGTCGCGTCGGTGCGCTCCACGCTCCACGCGGTGTCGTTCGGCCCGTCCGCGACGAGGATGCGGCGGTTGCCGGAGTCGAGCAGATGGATCTTGCCGTCCGCGCCGATCGCGATGTCGCGGGGCAGGGCGTTGGGCACGCCGTCGACGGTGGAGGCGTTCGTGCCGCAGAACGTCGGGTCGTAGGTGTACGTGCCGGCGACCGCGTCGTAGCGGAACAGGCGCACGTCGCCGGCGAAGGTGTCCACGACGTAGACGTTGCCGCCGCCGTCGACGGCGATCGCCTGGGGTTCGTGCAGGGAGGCGGCGTCGCCGATCGAGGGCGTGGCGCCGTGGGCGACCCACTTGGTCGGGTCGCCCAGGTCCGCGAGCGGCCGGACCAGGAAGCGGTGCGCGCCCGCGTCGCTGACGAAGAGCCGAGCCTCGCCGGCGTCCACGGCGACCCCCATCGGGAGCGTGAGCGTCCCCGCGATCACCTGCGGGGGTCCGAACTCCAGGCTGTCCGCGCGGGCCGGGGTCGCGCACACCACGACCCCCACGGCGGTGAAGGACAACGCGAGTGGAGACCAATGGGGCGCGTGCGTCATGGCGTTCACTCGAGGAGGTTGTCTGCGAACAAGAGCGTGCCGCCCTCGTCGTAGACGAGCCGGAGGTGACTACGCTCCGACTCGGGGAGGCCCGCCGCCGGACCCTTGCCAGGGACGGGCCTCGTGCCTCGCAGGTTGATCACCCAGACCGGCGCGGGGGCGCCGCCGCGCGTCGCCATCATCACCCGCTTGATGCGGACCTCGTGGGCGTGCTCGAGGTCCGCGAACCCTTGCTGCGCGGCGCGCGCGAGCAGCTCGGGGACGCCGAGCTTGGGGGGCGCCGCCACCAACCCCACGTAGCGGCTGTCGGTGGCGGCCATCCTCGCCTCGAGGGCGGCCCGATCCGGGATCGGAGGCTCGAGCGTCGCCGCGCCGTCGCTGGGCACCGACTGCCACGCCACGAGGGCGCCGCTCGCGGGGTCGAGGGTCACCTCGAAGCCGGACAGGTTGCGGTTCTTCGGCAGCACCGCCTCGCTCTTGCCGGTCAGGCGCCAGACCTCGGACGGCACCGCGACGAACGGGATCCGGGCAAGGCCCGGTCCCGGCGCGGCGCGGGCCGCGGCGGGCGAGGCGGTCACCCGGAGCACGTCCTTGACGTGGCGCGCGGCGTCCTCCGCGGTCTTCAGCGGCCGCGGGCCGTGGGGGCCGTCCTGACCGCCCGCGGGGGGGCACGCGACGAGGCACGCGAGGAGCGCGAGCGGCGACGGGTTCCACTTCATCATCAGTACTCCACGACCTGATCCCACATGTCGACGCTGGCGGCGCCGTTGAAGGTGTAGGCCCACTCGGGCGACGTCGCGGGGTTGAAGGCGGCGCCGTTCTTGTCGATGTCCGTGATCTTCACGTCGGCGGCCGCGTAGGCCGTCGCGCCCCACACGCCGGCGTCGTTCACCTGCATGTTGGTGAGGACGCACTTGTTGGCCGCGGTCCCCGGGTTCTGATCCACGGAGTGGAACATCTCGCTGCCGAACTGGTAGTTCGGGAGGCGCCGCGTCTTCCACTCCACGTGGGTGAAGCTGTCCCACTCTACGCCGCCGATGCGCGCGACCACCTTGCCGGTGGCTACGTCCTCCACCGCCGCGCTGAAGTCGCCGGCCGTCCAGCCCCCGGCGGGCTTGAGCTTGTAGTAGTGCCCCCCGGCCGTCCCCGTGTTCACCTCGAAGTACACCGCCGTGGTGGCGGCAGCGGCGGCGGCGTTGCGGTCCACGGCGAGGCCGGTCTGGATCCAGTAGTCGCCGGTGACGGTGCCCATGTCCTGGACGCTGAACCACACGTTCGTGGAGGCGAACGTCCGCATCGGCGCCGGCGACCAGTCGACCTTCGCCTCCGGCGACGCGATGTTCCCGCGCATCCCCATCAGCGTCGTGGTGGGGTGGTTGTGGCTCCCGTTGATGCGATAGCGCACCGCCCCCCCGGCGGGGTCGCGATCGACATTGGCGACGACCTTGACGTCGTCCGCCGCGAGCACGTGGTTGGAGCTGTCCAGCAGCACGAGGCTCAGCAGGACGTTGCCGTGGTTGAAGCTCTCCATCGCGTAGGACAGATCCCCGGCGGTGATCTTCGCGGTCGGGACCACGAACACGTCCTTGTCAGGACCGCCGTCGGCCATCTTCGGACCGATGACGCCGTTGGTCTTCGTGTCGTCGAAGATCCGCAGCGGCGCCCGGTCCGCCGCCGTCCACGGCATGCCGGTGGCGGAGTTCGCGCTGCGCAGCTCGACCTTGCCCCCGGGCGGGACGAAGTCGATCTTGCGCAGCAGGAGCGTGGTGAGCTGCGCGACGTCGGCGGCGCCGTTCGTCGCGTTGTCGAGGTGATCTGCGTTGCCGTCGCCGTCGTTGTCGTCGTTGTTGACATTGACGATCATCGCCTTGGCGTCGAGCTCGTGGCCGTCGTCGGTCAGCCCGATCGTGCCGTCCATGTCCGTGTCGAGGTCCAGATCCACCGCGGCGACGTGGAGCACCCAGCTTCGGGTGGCGAGCGGGAAGCCCGTGTCGTCCTGCATCTCGAGGGTCAGCGTCGCATCGCCGGCCCCGATGCCTTCGGCGAACACGTTGGCCGGGATGGTGTCGGCGAGGAGGTCCCAGGGGGTCGCGAGGGAGAACGGCGCGGTCTTCACCGCGGTGGTCGACAGCGCCGCGTTCCCCGCCCCGACATCGAACCGCAGGTCAGCGTGCATCGGGACGCCGGTCGGCAGCACCACCACCGAGAAGGCCACGAGGTCGTTCTCGCCGAGGATCGGGCCGGGCTGGTTCGCGTCGCGGACGCCGTTGACGTCGTCGTCGTCGTCGTTGAGCCGCAGGAACGCCTCCGGCGGCGCGACGCCGAGGTCGCCGGCGGCGGGGGTCAGCGACAGGTAGTAGACGACGACGTGATGCGGTGCGCTCTTGCCGAAGCTCGCGAAGCTCGAAGACAGCGCCTCGATCTGCACCGTGTACTCACCGGGCGGCACCGTGACGCCGGCGGACTTGCCGTCCCAGTGGAAGGTCCCGCTCGCGGCCGCGCCGAGGTCGACCTCGGCCACCAGCGTCGACGAGGCGTCGCGAACGCGCGCGATGCAGTGGCCGAGGGTGACCGACCCGAGCACCTGGTACGGTACGTCGATGGTGCTCGTCCCCGCTTCGAGCGGGTCGCGCTCGACGTAGCGGGTGGCCGCGGCGCCGATCTTCACCTCCGCGACCTCGATCCAGATCGCGTCCGGCTGGGCGTCGCCGTAGGTCGTCGGTCCGAGCAGGGCGTCGTCCAGGGTCAGGACGACGGTGTAGAAGCCGGGCTGCGGCAGGGCCCCCGAGGCGCCGTAGCCGTTCCAGTGGAAGGCGAGGACCGATCCCTTGGTGGAGGCCAGGACGTTCGGGTCCCAGGCGGTGAAGACCGGGACCAGGCTGCCCTGGGGGAACACGTCGAGCCGGGTGAAGAGGCCGAACGAGAACAGCGGGTCGTCGTAGAGGGTGGCGTCGACGAAGTAGGAGATCATCACGTCGGTGTCGCTCGCCAACTCCACGAAGGCCGGGAACACGGTGGTCGGCGCGTTGATGCACACCGCGGTCGGGCAGTTGCCGATCGTGACGTAGGTCGTCTGGCTCCCATGGAAGGCCGGCGTGTCGTCGTCGGTGACGTCCACCGAGATGCTCCAGGTGCCCATGCAGGCGGGGGGGATCGCCGCCCCCGCTGTGAACAGGGTGAGGGTGGTCAGCGTTGCCCCGGAGGTGATGGAGGGCCCGAGCCCGCAGCCCGCGGGCGCGACGAAGGACCAGGCATAGTCCGAGATCCCGGTGCCGTACTGCGTCGGGTCGCCGAGGAGGAAGTTGTCGAGGTCGACCGCGAACACCGACACCGCGATGTCGGCGAGGGTGACGCCGCCGGTGGTCTCGAAGCGCGCCGACGGTGAGATGAAGACCAGAGGGGGCACGTTGGGGTCGTTGATGAGCACGTCTTCGGTGTCCGAGCCGCTCGTCGTCTCGGCGTCGGCGATCTCCAGCGAGAACCCCCACTGGCCCGGTTTGATGTTCGAGAACGGGATCGTCGCCGTGGGGCCGCTCGCGGTGACGCCGAGCGCGTCGTCGACCCGGCCCGGGAAGAACGTGGCGCTCTGCTCGATGGGGATGTCGATCAAGCTCCACGTGTACTGCGTGACGCCGCCCGAGATCCCCGCCACCGGGCGCCCGTCCGTGACATGGCAGTCGTGCGCGGGGTCGAGGGGGCAGTCCGAGTCGGGGTCCCAGGAGCGGCGCCCATCGAGGACGAGCGGAAACGAGAGGAACGAGATCGTCCCGGGACCGTCGATGTTCGCCTGCGGCGGCGCGTTGACGAGCACGGAGAAGGTGTCCTTCACGCTCTCGCCCTCGTTGTCGGTCACGGTCAGCTCGAAGACCCAGGTGCCCGCGTCGAGGAAGGTGGTCGGCATCGAGATCGTCGGCAAGCTGCTGTACCCGGTCTGTAGCCCGGCGGTGCCGCTGCCCGGCGCCTGGACGATGTCCCAGCGATAGGTGAGCGCGCCGCCGTCGAGGTCCGCGGTGAACGTCGTCTCCGCCTGCACCAGGTCTCCGATCTCCACCCGCGGGCTCCCGGAGAAGTGGATCTCGGGGGGGATGTTCTTGACCTCGATGGTGTGATCCGCGGTGCCCGTGGTGCTCTCGTTGTCGGTCGCGGTGACGTGGAACTTCCAAACCCCGATGTCGATGTCGGTCGTCGGCAGGACGAGGGTGGCGGTGGTGGCGATGTTGCTGGCCGGGGCGTGCGAAGCGCCCGACGGTGACTGCACCAGGTCCCACGAGAAGGTCAGGTTGCCGCCGTCGACGTCGGTGGTCGGCGTGATCTGCAGGCTGATGTCCTGGGTGGCGTCGACGCTCGCTGGCCCGGTGATGGAGATCGACGGTGGCACGTTGGGGACCTTGAAGGTATGGGTGAAGGTCTTGCGCTCCCCTTCGTTGTCGTCGAGGAGGAGCTGGAACGTCCAGTCCCCCAGATCGGCGTCGCTCGTGAACGCGATGCTCGGGTCCGCGGTGTTGGCCCCGGACAGCGTCTTGGAGGACGACGCGGGCTTGTGGGTGATGCTCCAGGAGTGCTTCAGCGCGCCTCCATCCGGGTCGTTGCTGTGGGCGTGCAGGTGCACGGTGGCGTTCCAGGCCGGCGCCGGGTCGTGGGTGATGCTCGCGGTCGGCGGATTGTTGAACACGTCGACGATGTAGTGCAGCGGCTCGGAGCAGTGGTACACGTAGCCCGGGTCGCAGGTGGGGGTGCAGGTCCCAGCACAGGCCGCGGGGTTGGCGGCCAGGCAGTCACAGTCGATCTTCCAGGTCCCGACGTCGAGGAGGGAGAGGAACCGAAACGAGAAGTCGGCGCAGCACTGCCCGCTCGAGCAGTTCATCCAGCAGGCGGGCACCACGCCAAACTCGGCCGACGTGGTCTGGTGACCGGGATCGCTCCCCGGCGCGATGGTGATGCCGTTCGCGCCCGGGTGGGTGACGATCACGCACGAGAAGCCGAAGATGGCGTCGACCCCACCATCCACGCACTCGCCGTAGGGCTGGGTCGTCTTGACGAGGTGGCTCATGTGGACGGTGTTGCCCGCGCGCGCCGCGCCCGGCGCGAGCAGCAACGCGAGCGGCACGAGGAAGCGGCGGGCCATCATGGCCTCCGGGGGCTCGGTACGTTCGGCTTGCCCGGGCCCGCGCGCAGAGGACCCTCCGCCGCCGGGCCCGCGGCGGGTGGACCGAAGCGCGCCTCGGAGAACTCGGCGTAGCGCGGCGTGAAGCGGTCCTCGATCTTCGCCGCGGCCCGCAGCGCACTGACCAGCTCGCCCCGCCGCGCCGAGAAGCGGGCGGCCTCGATCGCCCCCAGGATCTCCGGCCGCGCCTCCTGCAGGCTGCGTTTCACCTCTGGCACGCGCTCGCGTCCGAACAGGAGCACCGCGCGATCGTCGAGCGCCACCACCTCGGACATGGCCCCCTCCGCGAGGCCATCGAGCGCCCGCCACAGGGCTGGCGCGAGGGTCTGCGAGGTCGCGTCGCCCAGGTCGCCGCCGAAGTCTCGCGACGGCGCATCGGAGACCGCCCGCGCCATGGCCGCGAACGAGAGGCCTTCGCGGGCGATCCGGTCCCGCAGCGCGCGGAGATCACGAACCCGCGCCACCACGTCGGCGTCGGGCCGAGCGATGAAGACGATCTCATTGCCCCGGCGGTGCGCGGGCCGGACGAAGCGGACGCGGTTGCGAGCGTAGAACGCCTCGACGTCGGCGTCCGTGATCGCCGGCGGGGGGCCGAGCAGCTTGCGGGTGAGGACGAGGATCTCTTGCGCCCGCGTCGCGTCCGCGGCGTTGGGGCCGGCCATGTAGCGCTCGAAGGACGCCGGGGACGGGAACGTCGCGCCGAACGCCGCGAGCGCGTCGTCCCGCTCGGTCGCTGACACAGTGAGCCCCCGGCGCGTCGCGGCCTCACGGACGAGCGCCTCGTCCACCAGCTCGGCGATCACCGCCCGCTTGAGCCGGAACGCCGACACCTGGTCTGCGCCCGCGACGTTGGCGCGCTGAAACCGCTGCGCGAAGCGGCGGTTGACGTCCGCCGCCGGGATGGGGACGCCGTCGAGCGACACGGGCGACGTGGTCTCGGGGAGGGCCGCGTTCGGAGGGGCGGGCGAGTCGACCTTCGGGGGTTTCTTGGGCGGCGTAGGCGCCGGGCACCCCGTCGCGAGGACGATGAGGACGCACAGGGCGCCAGGGCCTGCGGCTCCGACCAAGAGTCTTCGTTTCACCGTCTCCCCCCCCGGAGCGATCAGCGCTCGTCCTATTCCCTGCGTGACCAACTCCTACGCCTTTGTCTCGCGGTTCTCAATGGTGGCGCTGCGGACCTACTTTTCCCTTCAGATGAACTGCCCGAGGCGGCGTCTCTACCGCCAATCCCGGGAGTCTTCAGGGTCCAAAGCAACCATCGTCAACCTTGGTTGCGATCGACGAGCGCCTCGGGCTGGGTGAGGTTGTAGATCCTCGACCTTGACCCACGTGTGCCAGCCGTTCTCGCCGTGAGCCTCGGCGAAAGCCGACTTGCATCGATGCCGCGCTTCGTGCTCGCGGGAGCAGGCGTGTGACCGGTCCCTGCCAGGACGCGTGAACCCGAGCCACCGAAACAGGTTCCCGTCGATTGCGGTCCGCGGCCGATCGCCGAGGTTCGGGCCGACCCCGTCATCACCGCGCGTCGTCGAGCTCGGCGGCGGGTCGGGGTTCCATGACCTCGAGTTGGAGCGCGTCGGGCGAGAGCGAGGTCAGGAAGGCGCGTGCGTCGAAGAGCTCGCCCGGGGCGAAGGCCCCCACGCGGTCGTCGTCGAGGATGCGGACCGCTGCCTCGACGACGAGCGGTGCGGTGACGGCGTAGATGTCACGACCCTCGACCCGGATCATCTGTGTCCAGCCGCCGCTTTGGGCTCGGACCTGCACCTGGAACTGCTGGCAGGACCGTCCGCTGTCGTCGGCGGCGACAGGCGCGGGCGTCGCCTCGTCCAAGACGTCGGCGAGCGCGCGGTCGGCGAGCCAGGTGGTGACCTGGTCCACCTCGATGTGGCGATGGATCAGCGGCATCTCGCTGAACGGCACCACGGTCACCGGCTGCACCTCGAACGGCGGCCCAAACACGATTCTTCGTCGGCCGCGCTCCGCCTCGACGGGGACCAGGCAGGCACCTCGGATGATCTGACGCCGCACCGTGTTGCGTCGACCGGTGGCGCGGGTGCCGGCGGTGGGGTGCCACGAGTCGAGGGCGATCGCGATCTCGACGTCTTCGAGCGGACCGAGCTGGTCGGCGGCGATGGTCACGATCAGGTCTGCCAGCCCCCCGAAGAAGCCCATGCCAGGGACGACACGGACCCCGGCGGCACGGGCGGGGGCGTCGAACTCGGCGAGGGTCGCGGCGGCGCTCGCCTGCTCGGCGGTGACGTCGAGGTAGTGCGCGCCGGCCCTCAGTGTAGCCCGCACGACCGCGTCGGCGGTGTCGAGGAATGGCCCCGCGCAGTTGATGACGACGGGGACGCCGGCCAGCGCCTCGGTGAGCCGAGCCGGATCCCACACGTCGGCCTCGCGGCGCTCGACGCGCGGATCCAGGCTTGCGAGCGGCTGGGCGCTTCGTCCGACGGCGACCACCGAGAGGTCTCGGCGCAGGAGCTCGGCGACGACGAATCGACCGGTGTGGCCGCCTGCCCCCACGACGGCAACGCAGGGTCCTTGGGCTGGGTCGAGGGCTGCTTCTTCCTGCATCGATGGATAATACAGACAGGTCTGTCTTTCTGCAACTGGACATGTACGAGGCGCGATCGTCCTCGATCTGGGCCATCGAGCGGGGCAGGCCCGCGGTAGGGTCGGGCGCCTCGAGGTCTGTCTCGTGGGGAGGTCGGCGGCTAGTCTCGAGGACATGCCGCCCTCGTCCCGACCCTCCGATGTGCGCGAGCGCATCCTCGCCACCGCCGCGTCGCTCTTCTACGAGCAGGGCGCCCGTGCGGTCGGCATCGATCTCGTCATCGAACGGGCGAAGGTCGCCAAGGCGAGCCTCTACCGGCACTTCGCGACGAAGGACGACCTCGTCGCGGCGTTCCTCGAGCTCGAGGACGCGGACTTCTGGCGAACCTGGGACGCCGTCGCCGCGGAGCACGCTGGCGACCCCGCCGCCGAGCTCGAGGCGCACGCGAGGTGGATCGCCGAGCGGCTCGCGCGCCCTGGGTATCGCGGCTGCCCACAGCTGAACGTCGCGGCCGAGTTCGCCGATCCGAACCACCCCGCTCGTCGAGTCGCCGTCGACCACAAACGGAGGATGCGCGCTCGGCTGCGCTCGTCCGCCGAGCTTCTCGAGGTCGCCGATCCGGATCAGTTGGCCGGGCAGCTGACGGTGTTGTTCAACGGCGCGTTCGTCAGCTCCGGGGTGATCGACGCAGGTGAGGCGGAGGCGCTCCTGGTGATGGCGGTCCGAGCGCTCGCCGCCGGCTCGGCCCGTCGAGGCGCTTGACCCGTGAATCCGAGTCCCGGGTAGTGGTCCTGTGAGTACCGCGACCGGAACGGTGGTCTCGGCAACGGCACGTACGCCCCTGCCGGAGCCCTATGTCTCGGCCTATATTGCAGGCGGCGACCCCGCGCGTGAGCAGGACTGGGTCCGGTTGGCCTCGGGCTTCACCGATGTGCGGGGTGTGTTCAGCTTGAGCTACGAGCTGGCTGACTTGCGGCAACGGGGCCAAGCGGCGCTTCTCGTGCGGGTGGTCGAGACCGCGCGGCCGCGCGACGGTGGCGAGACCCAACCGACCATGAGCGCTTCTTGTTTCGCATTGCTGAGGCGCAGCTACTCGAGGCAGGCGAGACGCCGCGGGAAAGTAGTGCGAGCGTCGACGTGGTGCTCGAGACCCGACGCAGGAGCAGAGAGCGGTTGGCGCGTTCGATCGCGAAGAGGGCCGGCACATGGCGGCGGCGATGTCGCAACACGCGACGCAGGCATCGCGCGTCGAGGAAGACCGCGATCGACTCGTGGAGCACGTCTCATCGACCGGCGCGCGCCCTGACGAGCTTGAGCTGCGGACGCGCGTCGGACGGCACGACAGCGTCTACCAGGCCAACGTGTCGACGATTCGCGCCGGCATCGAGCAGACCGTCAACACCTCGACGCAGCATGGACGCCTGTTTCTCGACGGCGACCAGCTCGCGGCGTTGCAGGATTCGCATGGCCAACTCTCGAGCGTGATTCCGGCCGAAGCGCTGATGGCGCTGATTCGCCCCCAGAGCAAAGGTGACTTCCTCGACCTGTACCACGGGCCGCCACTCGCGGACCTATGCACAAACGACCTGCCACGCGACCCGTGCCTCGAACTGCTGAAGACCGAGGCGAGCGGTACGACCGACGACCCGGAGCCGGGCGGCAGTGCACCGCCCCCGGATAGTGACGACGGCGCTCGAGCCCCGGCCGCGCCGCTCACCGAGGCGCGCGTTGCTGAGCTGCTCAGCGCGCTGTTGGCCGGTGCCGAGGCGAAGCTGCCCGTGCTCGACAGCGGCGCCTCCACCGACACGATCAGCGAGGGCATTCGGGACTTCGTGCTGCACAGCGGGCCGGCGGTGCGGTCGGCCCCCCGCCCTCGCCGCGATTCGGACGAAGACCCAGAGAAGCGATCCGCCGCCCGTGACGCCCCCTGTGTTCGCTGGGGGCCCGAAGCGACCTACTGCGCGCCGTCCATCCGGAATTGCTCCCAGGGACCGATCTGGTCGCGGTTGGCGTTCAGCTCGCCGTTGGACTCTGCCACCAGGTACTTCCCGTGCGCGCTCCGGAACGACACCGTGCCGTCGCCGTGCGACACCATCTGCCACTTCTCCCACGGGCCCACCCCGTCCCGGTTCGCGTTCGCGCGCCCGTCGCCCTCCGCCACCAGGTACTTGCCGTGGTGGCTCTGGAAGGTCACCGTGCCGTCGGGGTTCTGCGTGAGGATCCACTTCTCCCACGGCCCCACCGCCTTGCGGTCGGCGCGGGCCCGGCCGTCCGCTTCGGCCACGACGAACGTGCCGTGCGCGGTGCGCAGTGAGACGAGGCGGTTCGGGGCCGGGGGCGGAGGAGGCGGGCTCCCCCCGCCGCCGTCGGCGCCCACGATGCTGTACAGGACCCCGCCGTTCACCAGCACCTGCTTCTTCCAGAGGTCGAGCTGCACGCTCGCTCCGTCCGACTTCCTCAGGTACACCGACCACTCGTCGCGGTTCTCCTCGGTGAAGGTCGCGTGGGGGCTCGAGCTGCCCGCTTTGTACTCGGCCCACGCCCGCGGACCCGACTCCCGAAAGGACCCGCCGCTCCCGCCGGCCCCCACGTAGAAGACCGCGCTCGCGTCTGGCCCTTTGACCTGGGCCGACGCGGGCTTGGGCAGGGCGACGAGCAGCCCCGCAGCCACGACGAGCGCGGCGAGGGTGAGTAAGGGGTTGGATTGGGTGCGCATGGGGTCCTCCGGGGGCTGGGGCTCCGCAGAGCCGTGCTCATCGTTTCCAGCCCTGTTACGGAATCGGGCGCACCGCCCCCTCATCGACGAGCAATCCTTCCACCTCCCGGTGGAGCCGCCCCGCGGTAACCGTGGCGCGCTACTGGCGTCCGCCGGTGACCGTGACCTGGGTCGTCTCGCCGGCCACGACGTCGGCGGTGCCCTCGATGAGGTCGAACAGGCCCGTCGGCCCTTCGCCGGCGACCTCGTAGAAGTACTTGCCGGGCTCGAGCTCGGTGAAGGAGACCACCCCCGCGCTGTCGGTCCGGTCGGTGTAGTCGTACTCGTTGCGGTCGAAGGTCGCCTGGTCGGCGGCGACGTACACGTCGTTCCCGGAGCTCGGCTGGCCGCTCTGCAGGTATGTGATGACGAGGTCTCCGGTCTGCCCGCAGGCGCAGAGCACGCTCGCGATCAAGACCGCGCCGAGGCACGAGAGGGTCGTTTTCAGGGCTCGATGTCTCATCGTCGGGACCTCCGGTTCGCGTGTAGACAGACCGGGGTGTCCCGGTAGGGAGAGACCCTAGCAGGACCGCGTGGGGATTGCATGGCCTCGAGTAGCCTCGTTCCGAGGCACGGCGCCGAGGCCCCGTCGCTTTGCCGACGGTCCCGGACGCAATGCGTTGATCGCGCGCCCGCGGCTGTCGATTGCTCTGCGCGTCATGGCATGTCTTCGGAGCCCGACCCTCTGGGTGCTGGCCGTCTCCACCTGCCTGACGACCTCCGCCCGGGAGGCCGCCGCGGGTGAGTCCAGCCCCACCTTCAAGATAGCGCTCAGCGGCCGGCTGCTGGACAGCCTCTCCACCGACGCTGCGACCCTCGAGGAGCTGTCGCCCGGGGCCGCGGTGCGGGCCCTGGAGAGCGACGGTGAGCGCCTCCGGGTGGTCACCCCCAGCGGGGCGGTGGGTTGGATCTCCACCTTCATCCTCGCCGACAGCGCCCAACTCCGGGTGCGCAAGGCCGCGCAGCTCCACCGGAGCATCAGCAAGGATGAGTACCGCGCGCCCCGCGACCCCATGGGCCCCCTCGCCGTGGGTACCCCGCTGACCCGCCTCGGGGTGGACCGTCGCGCGGCGGCGGTGAAGGTGCGGACCGCGGAGGGCAAGACCGGCTACGTGCACCCGTGGGCGGTGGAGCCCGCGGCCCCTCTGGCCCTGCCTGAGTACGCCGCGCCGGTCCCTGAGTACCTCGACCGTGCGCAGCTCGACGCCCTGGTCCGTGAGGCCGAGCGCATCGCCCTGGAGGCTCGCTTCGGCGCGCCGGCGGTGGCCAGCCCCAAGAGCGCCGCTCGACCTTGGGCCCGCTGGACCCACGTGGTCACGGTGGACGAGGGCCGGCGCTACTCAGGCTTCGAAGTTGAGTTCGCGAGCGGTGAGGCCAGGGCCAAGGCGGCGAAGCTCCTCGGCGAGGGCGACTGGAGCCTGGTGGACCGCCTGCCCCTGGCCGCCCAGGTGCGCGCGTTGGAGCTGGCGCCCCTGGAGTGGCTCGACGCGCAGCTCCGCCGCGCGATCTCGCCCAATGGCGGCAGCGAGTGGTTCCGCGGCGGCGTGCTCCTCGCCTTCTTCGTGGGGCTCACGGTGCTCACCTTCTTCGTCCTGACCCTGCCGAGCATGGCGCTCCTGAAGGTCCGCCCCCTCTCCAACGGCGTGGTGATTCTCGCCTCGGTGCTGCTGATCGGCGCCCTGGCCTACGGCTGGTACCTGCTCGTGGTGCTCCAGCTCCTGCAAGACACCCAGTGGCTCTCCATGGTGGTGATGGCCACGCTGGGCGTCGCCGCCCTCAAGCTCATCGAGGATCAGGTCAGCGAGAACCGGTGCCCCTATTGCCACGTCATGGACCAGGTCGAGACCGTCGAGCACGAGCACGGCCCAAGCCAGCATCGAACCGAGCAGCGTGACCGATCAGCGAAGCCCTGAGGACAGCCTGGATCTGACGTGCGACAATAGGGTGGCACCCGCCCCATCGCGTAGTTTCGGCTACTTGGAAGCGGCCAGGGCGGCCTTGTAGGCCGCCGGCGTGACGTCAGCCGCGGTCAGCCCGTAGACATCGCGGTGGGTGCCGAGGCGCGTGAAGGCCCAGGCGAGGTAGGCGTTCGCATCAATCCCGAGGGCGCGGCAGGTGGCGACGATGCCGAGGAGCGTCGCCATTCGATGAGCCCCTTCGGTGCTGCCCGCGAAGAGGCGGTTGTAGCGGAACTTGGCGACGTTCTGGAACTCTCGCTCGGTGGCGGAGTTGTCGATGGGGATCTGTGGGTGGTCGACGAACCGAAAGAGGGCCTGCCAATGGGCGCGGTAGTAGCGGATGACCTTGGCCAGTTCGTCGTTGGGAGTGAGCCCCGGCTCGACGGCGTCCATCCACGCTCGGAGTTTCTCTTTGATCGGGGGGATCTTCTCCTGTCGCCACTTCCGGAGCGCATCATCCGTGAGGCCGTTCCGGCGCGCCTCTTCCTCAGCCACGTACATGGCCGAGATGAAACCTCCCGCCTCCTTGGCGAGGACGGGCTGCGACGTCTCGGCGGCTTGTAGCTTCCGGCGGCCATGCGCGTTGCATCCCGCCTCGATGATGTCACCGTTCTCGAAGAGCGCGTTGTGCCGGTGCTCCGCGTCCGCGACGAGGATGCCCTTGAAGCCGGAGAGCTTGCTCACGAGGGCGTCGCTGCCCTTGTGTGGCTCGTACTGAAGGACAACCTGCCGTCCGTTCTGATAGGCCTCCAGGTAGCCGTTGTGGCTGCCTGGCAGCTTCGGGACGAGGACCTTGAGCCCGGTCGCGTCGGTGGCCATCCACTCGCCCGCGAGCAACTGCTTCCAATGTTCTCCGTCCACCGGACCGAGGATGTCGGCGGCACGCTCGAGCTGCGTGACAAGGTAGCTCATAGCGACCTTGATTCCACGGCTCACGAGGTCCCGGCGGATCCGGTCCAGGGGAACGAGGAGGACAAAGTGCTGGTGGAGAAGCCAAGCGAGCCACTCGCAGGTGGCCTTGCTTCGCGAAAAGGGGGCGGGCAGAGACCTCGCGGTCGTGCGCTCACCGCAAGCTCGACAGCAGACGGTCTTGCGGTGGACGACGCGGCGGCGCTGGTGCTCCTGGACGACATGGAGCTTGGTCTCCACGACCTCGTCGACAGGGTCGAGCGCGTCGCTGCCGCAGCGTCCGCAGGCATCCGGCGTGCGACGGTGAACGTCGGGCTCGAGATGTTCAGGGACCGGCTTTCGCCCCGTGGGGCGGGGCGGCTTGTGCGGCTTGGGCGCCTTCTCAGGAGGCGTCGGTGGCATCGGCCGGTCGTCGAAGCGCGCCTTCGCGTCGCCACCGAGCTCAACGGGTGGCGGCGGGGCGGGCGAGTCCTCAGATGGGCCCCGCGAGGTCCTTGCGCGCTGCTTCCGCTGAGCGACCGCGAGCAGCTCCACCAGGCGGTCGTTCCCTTGCGCCACCAAGTCCGCGAGACGCCCCACCTCGCGGGTCAACGTCTCTATTCGGGCGTTGGCTTCGTCCAGCTGGCGTTGAGTGCGGCCAAGGTGCGTACGCAGCTCAGCGTTCTCCTGGCGGAGCGCCTGCATGCTGCCCTGCGGCCCGTGCGCCACGGCGCCAAGCAGATCACGGTAGATCTTCGATGTCGATCCCCCGGAGCGTGTCAGGTCGACTTGCGGCGGTACCACCGCCGGCGCTCGGCGGCGAGGTCGATACCCGCCAGCAGTGCCGCCAGAGTGGCTGGGTCCACCGCGACCTGCCGCGCACCCTCGGGCGCGGTCGGCAGCTCGAAGGTTCCTCGTTCCAGTCGCTTGCTGAACAGGCACCAGCCCGAGCCGTCGAACCAGACCATCTTGCAGAGCCTCCGACGCCGGTTGAAGAACAGGTAGAGGTGGCCGCTGAGGGGCTCGAGACCGAGCCGTCGCGCCGCGCCCGCCAACGAGTTGAAGGAGCCACGCATGTCGACGGGTTCCATACCGACGAAGATGCGGACTCCCGGTCCGAGACTCAGCATTCGACGGCAACCCGCAGGAGCCGGAGGAGCGCGGCCTCATCGAAGTCCGCGCCCACCTCGACCTCGACGCGCCCCGCCCGGACGACGAACGTGGCCCCGCGCTTCGGCGCCCCCGGGGCAACCAGTTCGAGGAGCCGGATCGGCGACCGTACTGGCGCTCGGTCCCGAAGGGCCAGCCACCAGCAGTGGAGCGAGCGGCCGTCGACTCCGTTCGACCGCGCCCAGTCGCGCCGGCTCATGCCGCTGGCCTCGGCCGCCGCCAGGCAGGTGAGCGCGTCCGTCTCGTCCAGGATCTTCCGTCGTGCCATTGGGGGCGAGCAGCATGGGCGAGGGCCGCGGGGCTACGCCACCGGGCTTCGCTGATGGGTCACCGAGCAGCGCACCCGCGACGTCCACGTCGGCCGCGATGTCAAAGAGTACGAGCGCACCCGCCTCGACGGGGAGCGGGTCAAGGTCCGCGAGACCACCGACCACTACGAGCGCCGCGCCTACGATCAGAAGGTCACCGACCGCAGCTTCACCATCCACCGCGCCTGCCGCGCGTGTCAGCGGGGCTGGGCGATCCACGGCAAGACCACCGTGCTCGGGCACGTCTGAGCTCGGGTTGGACGCGCCTGTGTGCCGCCACGGCCACCGCATCGACATCCGCAACATCAAGCGCCCCATCGTGGCGCTCACCTCCCACGGCGACAACATCACCCCGACCGCGCAGGCCCTGAACTGGATCCTCGAGCTCTAAGTTGGCTCCATCACCGGAGAAGGAGCTCGGCGCTTCCGTGCCCGCGGGTAGACACGCTCTGCATCTGGTGCACGAGCACGTCGAACATCGTATCGGCGCCCTCAGCCCACGACGCCGCGATCTCCGGAAAGGGATCTTCGCCTTCCCGCTCCTCCTCGAGCCATGAATGGAGGATCTCGGAGCCGAGGTATGGCCGTGACTCGGCCGAACCTTCCCAAATGATCGTGTATGGGTAGTCGAGACCAAACCCGCCAAAGAGGCAGTCGTCGAAGCTGTGAAAGGACGAACCGAAATAGCCACCCGGACCGTTCACGGCCTCGCCCATGGCACAAAAGAAACCGAGCAATCCATCTACGAGGCTACCCTCGAGCACGATTGTCCGGTCTGGCCGCGGAGCGACCCGGCCGCGAGCCGCATTCTCGAAGTGATGAGTGCAGGCGGCTCTCAGCCACACTTTTCGATCACCGGCATCCTGGTCGCGCCACAGCCCCGTCACCGGTGGAGGGAAGACGAAGCGTTTCATAGCCGCGAGGCTAGCTGCGGCGGCGTAGGAAGCACAAGATCTTATGACTTTCCTCACGCCCAGCCCAAGTACGAAGTCGAATTTCCCACGCTGCGAGACACACTCGCGTTGCCCCAGCCCCAGCTCCAGCTCGGTGGCCAGGACGACCCGCCGGAGAACTAAGTTAGAGCCAGCCGAGGACGGACCAGTTGAGGAAGTGAGCGACCGATGAGGGGACGGTGGAGCCGCTGCGCTCGCGGGCCAGCCCCCAGATCACGCCCCAGAGCACGTTCCCAAGGAAGCCCATGGGCGAGAAGTTGACGTGGTAGGCGGCAAAGATCAGCGAGGTGATGCCGATTGCGAGGGCGGGGCCAAAGCGAGCGCGGAGCCCGGGCTGGAGGTAGCCCCGGAACAACACCTCCTCACCGAATACGACGTGGATGCCGACCAGGACGATCACGAGGCGCTGGCGGGTGCTGTAGCCGATGGCGGCCTGCCAGATATCCGAGACCGGGTCTCCGTCGATCGCGAAGCGGACTGCGATCACCACGAGGCCTGCGGCGAAGACAGCGACGCCGGTCAGGAGGTTTCGCCTGAGCCCCTCGCGTGAGAAGCCGAGGTCCTTCCAGGTCACCTTGGCGATCTTGACAAGGAACAGGAGCACGAATCCCACGGCCATCAACGCGAGGATCGCTTGCTCCAGCAACTCCGGATTGCTGCCTGTCTTGCGGGGGAGGTCCGCGGTGAGCAGGGGCCGGAGCACTCCGAGGAGCACGGCTCCGAAGATCAGCATACGCAAGATCACGAGTCCGTGCGCCCAAGCCAGCTGCTTGGTGCTCCCATAGTCCCATCGCATGTCGCGTCCGACAACTTGCGTTGCGGCGAGGTTCCCTGCCACCTGCCGCTCTCTGCGATGATGCGTCGGAGCCCAGCGCGTGGACCGCACGATGTGCGAGGAGCCTGCGGCGCGGTCCCGTGCGAGGGGTGCGACGCGGGCCGTTCTCGCCATGATGAGGCGCGTGGGCGATCCCTGATGTAGACCAGGGCCCGCGCCCCCGGGCCCGGCTGCGGACTCGAGTCCGCGCGGCAGGGGCGGTACGTCTGGCGGTCGGTCCTGGCCCCGAACTTGCTCGACTCAGCGCGGTGCGGATCCCGATCCTGCTCTCACTCACGGTGCTCATTGGCTGCGGCGGTGTGACCTCCGACCCGCTTGGGCTCGATGCCGGGGGCGACGCGGGCGCGCTGGCCGATGCGTCGCCATTCGACGCCGCGTCGCTGGACGCGGGCTCCACCCTGGACCTGAAGCCGTTGCCGCGCGGGGTGTTCGAGTCGACCGTCGGCCTGCGCACGCCGAGCTCCGACGTGGTTGGGGATCGCAGCCCGGACCCGCTCACCGGGGTGATGCTGAAGGTGCCGTGGGATCTGTGTGAGCAGGACTGCTTGCTCGACACCATCGAGGGCCAGCTCGACGCGGCCCACGCCCGCGGCCTCCAAGCCTCACTGATCGTGCTCGACGCGTTCAACGCGCCCGCGCGCGTCCTCGAGCGGTGTGCGCGCTTCGAGTACTCGTTCCGCGGTGAGCCGAAGCAGATGTGCCTGCCCTGGGACGAGGTCTACCTCGAGGAGAAGGCCAGCTTGCTCTCTGCGCTGGGCGCGCGCTTCGACGACCACCCGGCGCTCGCCTACGTTTACTTCACCGGGGCGTGCGCCACCAACGGAGCGGAGGGGCACTGCCGGGTCGACGAGGCGGGTTACACCGCCGCGGGCTACACCGAGGCGCGCCTCGTGGAGGCCTACCTGCGGATCATGCGCGCGCAGCGGGCGGCGTTCCCACGAACCCCGATCGCCTTCGAGGTGCACGCGATCTTCGGCCGCGCCGAGCCGTGGGCTTCATTGTGGGACGAAGTGAAGGCCAGCGGTCGGGTCGGGGTCGCCGCGTGGTGGTGCGCCGAGCGGCTGTCGCTGTCCGGCGACGAGATCACCCCGGTCTGGGGCCTCGTACAGGAGGCGGCCACGTCCGCCTTCAGCGTGTGTCAGACGGTGGGGAGCTTCTCGAGCCAGCCCTACCGCTTCTCGGACCCCGCCCAGGGCTTCGACTACGGGACCGAGACGGACTGGGACGCGGCGGATGTGAACCAGGCCTTCGAGCAGACCATGGACTGGGCTCAGGGGCGGGCCAGCCACGGCGGTCAGGGCCCGATCGTGCCGTTCTCGGTGCTCGAGCCCTGGAGCCAGGATGTCGTCAACCCGGCCTTCGTCGACCGGCTTCGCACCTGGTGAGTCACTCGCGGGAAGGTGTGCCGAGCAGGCCAGGCTCGAGGATGGCGCGGGCAGCTACTCGGTGACCTCGAAGCGCACGCCGGGCGCCTCGGCCCGGATGTCCGGCTGGTAGTAGACGTACATCTCGGACGCCGGGGCCTCCACGCTCGCGCTGAGCCCGGGGACCAGCCCGAAGGACAGATCCCGCGGCTGCCCCGCGGTGAGGCCCATCAGGTAGAAGGTCACGTACTCGGCGTCCACCTCATAGCGGGCGGCCCGGCCGTCGGCGACGATCGCGTCGAGGTCGGCGGTCCGCGGCGAGAAGCCGGGGGCCCGGCCCACCCGCACCATCACCTGATCCCGCACCCCCTGCCCGGTGAAGGTGGCCTGCACATGGGCGGTCACCGGCGCGCCCACCGCAATCTGGGTTGCGTCGTAGGAGACGCCCAGCGCCAGCTCGGGGCTGGTCTGCGGGGCGGCGGGGGGCAGGTAGGCCTCGCGCGTCAGCTTGTAGGTCACCTCGCCGGTGCCCTGCATGCTGAGGGCGATGGTGTTGGCGCCGGGCTGCACGTAGTCGGTGATGTCGAAGCTGCGGAACAGGTCGCCGTTGGCCGGGGTCACCGAGATCGGCTCGAGGGCCAGGCCGTTGACGGTGATGGTGAAGGTGCCGTTCGCGTCGGAGCCCTGGGGCGAGGCCGCGGCGAGCAGGGCCCGGAGCGCGTTCATGGTGGCCTGGGTGTTGTACCAGCTGCCCACCGCGTCCTTGTTGCTCACCAGGTAGCGCATCGCGCCGGCCGCGTCGTCGGGGAACGCGCGGGCCTGGAAGAGACCGTAGGCCACGAGGCCGGTGGTCTCGATCGCCGCGACGTCGCCCGCCGCGCCGGTCCACGAGGGCGCCTCGGTGGGCCACAGCACCTTGCCCTCGCCCGCGTCGGTCTTCAGGCCGTCGAGCCGGGACAGGAGGGTGGAGGTGGCGGCGGCGCTGGGCGCGACCTTGGCGAGCGCGTTCATGGAGAGCGCGTTGGCGTACAGGTCGGCGCCGTCCGGCAGGTTGGCCTGCAACCAGGTGCCGCCGCGGGTGACCGCCTCGGGGGCCCAGCCGGTGTGGGCCAGGGCCCAGGTGATGAACGCGGTGGTCCGGATGTCGCTCGTGCCGAGCACCTCGTTGCCGGCGTGGAGCGCGTCGCCCGAAGCGAAGTGCCCGTCGCCCTGCTGCTGGGCGATGAGCCACTGCAGGGTGCGGTCACGCACGTCGGTGTCGATCTCGATGAGCGACTCGAGGTCCTTCAGGTGCCACAGCATGATGGCGGACAGGATCCGGTTGCCGGGATCCGCGTCGCCCCACCAGTTGAAGCCGCCGGTCGGGCTCTCGAAGGTGAGCAGGCGCTGGTAGCCGCGCTGGACGAGGGGGAGGACCTCCTCGCGCAGCTCCTCCGTCATCTGGCCGGTGGTGACCATGTACTCGGCCACCAGGGTGTTGGGCCACGCGCTCGAGGTGGTCTGCTCGAAGCAGCCGTTCGGCTCCTGGAGCATGCCCTCGAGGCCCTGGACCGCCTCGGCCGCGAAGCCGGGGGTGAGGCTCACCGAGACGAAGGTGCCGCCCTCGAGGGCATCCACCGGGACCTCGATGGTCTGGATGACGTCGCCGCCCAGCTTGTCGGAGACGCTCTCGAGGTCGAGGGTGCCGTTCGGCACCACCGCCACCGTGCGCACCAGGGCGTCTGCAATGCTCCCTGCGTTCCCCTGGAGGGTGAGGGACTGGTCGCCCGCCGCGTCCACTCGGATGCGGAAGCGGGCGGCGCGGACCTCGCTCGGCTCGAGGTGCACGGTCTGCTCGGCCGTGCCCAGCACCGTCATCCACGACGCGGGGGTGACCGCCACCCGGACGTCCTGCGCGGTGTCGAGGTAGTTGTAGACCACCGCCGGGACCTCGATCTCGTCCCCCACCGTGAGGCGGGTGGGGAGGGTCACGTCGACGAAGAAGTCCTGGAAGGTCTTCACCCCGAGGCGCGCCGAGCCCAGCCGGCCGTCCTGGGTGTGGGCGTCGGCCGAGAGGCGCCAGGTGGTGATCGAGTCGGCGAGGGGGAAGCGCACCGAGGCGGTGCCGCTGCCGTCGGTGACCAGCCACGGGTTGGCGAAGACGGTCTCACGGAAGTCCGATCGCACCTTCGCCGCGCCGCCGGAGGCGTTGCTGTCGTCCGTGGTGGGGTCGAGCGGGGCCTGGCCGCCCGCCTCGGGTGCGGGCGGGCCCGCGCCGTTGGCGAGGTCGACGCCGTCGCGCTCACCCCAGAGCAGCCACTGGTACCAGCGCTCGAGGGTCACGTCGTCCGCGGTGCCGGGGCGCTCGTCGGGGCCGCTGGAGGTCACCTTCACGAAGTACTGGTCCCTGTCGTTCTCGACCTGGTAGCGGTGGCCGAAGGGGTCCACCAGCCGCAGGAGAGCTTGCTCGATTCGGCTCGGGAGCTCGTTCTGCTCCGGGTTCGTGTTCAGCACCGCGAGGAGCGCGGTGTCGACGTCGGCCACCACCGCCTTCTCGACCAGCGCGGCCACCCGCGGGCGCTCGGAGACCACCGAGTTGTAGTCCACGCCGGTCGCGGCGGGGGCGCCGCTGGCCGCGAAGAGCAGGGCGGCGAGGGCGTCGGCGTCGGCGCCGGGGGCCTGGGCCAGCAGGTCCTTGGGGCCCTGGCCGAGCGCGCTGGTGGCGGCGGGGAGGACCCGCGGATCCAGGCTGAAGAAGGTCCTGAGGTCATCACCCGGCTCGCCGCCGAGCGCGAAGACCGCCTCGTCCACCGCGGTGAGGCCCACCGCGGCCACCTTGGGCTGACCCTGGGGATCGAGCGCGCGGATCGTCACCACCGCCTCCTCGCCCGGGCCGTAGGTGTCGGCGGAGGCCGTCAGCTCGACCTGCAGGCGGTCATCCGCCTGGGCGTAGAGGCGCCGCTGGCCGCTGAGCACCTCGCCCGCCGTGGCCATCGCGAAGGCGTCGATGAGCAGGCCACCCTGCATGTTCGTGCCGAGGGTGAAGCGCAGGCTGCCGCGGCCGCCCTCGAGGCTCACCGCCTGGGTGAGGCGGCCCTCACCGCCCTGGCGCACCCCGACGAAGGCGCGGGACACGCCGCTCGGGGCCTGCACCTGGACCACGACCTCCTGGCCGGGCCCGTAGAACGCGTGATCGGTGCGGACCAGGAGCCCTGGCCCAGCGGTGAGGCTCACCGCGCGGGAGGCGGTGCGGTCCGCGCCGTCGGTGGCCTGGAAGTTCAGCTCGAGGCTGCCGGAGGGGGTGACCTCGAAGGACGCGACGCCGCGGGCGTCGGTCTGCAGGCCGGCCTGCGTGAGGTCGCCCGAGACGTCGACGTTGGCCACCACCGGGCGGCCGAGCGGATCGGCAACGAGCACGTAGACCCGGTTCGCGAGGCCCGCGACCATGGGGCTGACCTCGGGGAGGACGCGCACCACCAGCGGGTCCTTCACCATGCGCAGGTTGGCCTGCGCGATCTCGGCCTGCCCGGCCGCGTCGGTGACGGTGGCCTCGACCGTGAGGGTGACACCCTCGGCCACCGCGCTGCCGCCCGCCTGGGCGGGGATCTGGAGGGTGTAGCTCGCGCTGCCCTCGGCGTCGGTGGTGGCGTTCACCGCCGCGACGACCTGGTCGCCGACCTTGGCCTGGACCTGGACCGTGGCCTGGGTCACCGGCATCCCGAACAGGTAGTGGGCCCGCACCGTGCCCTGGATGGTCTGGCCGGGCTGCAGGTAGGCCTGCGCGCTCTCCACCGCCACCTTGAGCTTGGGGAGGTTGTAGCGGAGCACCGGGATGGTGAGCTCCTCACGGACGTCGCCGGCGGAGGCGCGGATCTTCCAGTCGCCCTCGTTCACCCGGGTGTCGGTGGGGATGTCCACCGCGGCGACGCCGAAGGCGTCGGTCTGCACGGTGCGCTTGAAGACCTTGTTGCCCTTGGCGTCCATCGCCTCGACCGCCACCTCGCGGTCGGCGAGGGGCAGGCGCTGATCCTGGGTGAGGCCGATCAGCCGGGCGTGCAGGGTCTGACCGGGCTGGTAGATGGTCTTGTCGAGGGCGACCCGGAGGCGCTCGGCCCGGGCGTGGGCGAGGCGGGTGTTGGTCCAGGCCTCGACGTCGCCGCTCCGGACGGTGATCCGGACGTCGCCGGACTCGACGCCCTCGGGCAGGGCGACCTGCAGGAGGAGCTCACCCTTGTCGTCGGTGGCGCCGGTGGCGAGCTCGCGCTGGCCGGCCTCCTCGAGCAGGCTGGCTTGCACCTGTGCCCCGGCGACCGGCGCGCCCGCCTCGTCGCGGGTCAGGACCCACAGCTCGGCGCGCTCCGCGAGCTCGGTCGCGCCCCGGACCTGGACCTCCATGGTGCCGAGCGCGGTGTAGAGGCTGCGGCTGCCAAACAAGGTGCCGGAGGGCGTGGCGACCCTCCACCGTACCACGAGGCCGGCGGTGTCGGCCCGCGCGAGTCCGGCAGGAAGGCCTGCGAGACGCACCTCGTGCCGCTGGACCTGAGCGTCCTGCAGGATCTGGGTGGTGGCGACCGAGAGGATCCGATCCTCGGCCTCGGTCACGTCGACGAGCTCGGCCCGGAGCGCGGCCTCGAGCATGCCCGATCCCCGCTTCTCGACCTGGAAGGCGACCTGGGCCACCGCGCCGTCGGTGGACGCGCGGATCTGACCCTCGTCCACCGCGGCGGACGCGTTGGCGAGCACCTCGGGCGGCGGATTGGCGGAGTTGCCGCCGGTGCATGAGAGCGCGGCGAGGGGGAGCAGGAGGGTGGGCCAGGTTCTTGATCGCATGTTGTAGGACCTCCGGGGCGTGACCAAAAGCACGCCATGTACCGCCTCGGGATGCCTGGGAATTCCCGTGGTTTTGGGCTCCGCCGGTATCAGAAGTGCGGGGACGCGGCGGGGGCGCCCTCAGGAATCCGCGGCCCCCCGAACCCCGACACACCGCGTCATTCTCATGGGTTACGTGAGCTTTTCTAACAAAAAGGCCTTGCCTTCGGGACGCGAGGACCTTAGAGCATTCAATTAATCAATTGAATCTTCTATGACGCCCGTGCCCGCCCAGCTCCGACAGAGCGCCCTGGATCACTACGAAGAGATGGCTCGGCTCGGGCAGGCCTTCGGCAGCCCGGTCCGGCTCCGATTGCTGGATCTCTTGCGGCAGGCGCCGCGCAGCGTGGACGCGCTGAGTGAAGAGGCGGGCCTGCCGGTGGCGAACGTGAGCCAGCACCTGCGTCAGCTCCGCGCCGCTCACGTGGTGAGCTCCGAGCGCCAAGGCCAGCGGGTGATCTACCGACTCTCCGGACCGATGGTGGCGTCGTTCTTCCTCGCGTTCCGAACGTTCGGCGAGATGCTCCTTCCGGAGCTGGATCGGTTGAAGAAAGACATCCAATCCGCCGAGCGCGGTCTCGCGCCCGACGAGTTCCGCCAGTTGCTCGATCGCGGCAAGGCCCTCGTGGTGGATGTGCGTCCGAACGAGGAGTACCATCACGCTCACTTCGACGACGCAGTCTCCATCCCGCTAGAGGAGCTGCCCAGCCGACTGCACGAGCTACCGAGGAGCAAGGTGGTGGTGCCCACGTGTCGAGGCCCTTACTGCCCTCTGGCCATCCAGGCCGTGAGCCTGCTCCGTGAGGCCGGCTTCGAGGCCGCCCACTTCGATCTCGATGAATTTAGCGAGGGCATCGGCGTAGAGACGCCGATGGTCCCGCGGTCGGCCCCGACCAAGAAGGCCGCGGCTCGAAAGAAGAGGAGTTCATGAACATGCGTTGGATGATTCTTGGTGCTGCGCTCCTGTGGAGCGCCACCGCGCAAGCTGCTGACGAGTACTTCGTCTCCGTGGACGAGGCGAAGGCCCAGGTGGGCAAGGCCCGTTTCATCTGGGCCGACAAGGAGAGCGACTTCGAGAAGGAGCACATCCCGGGCTCCGGCATCGCCTACGCCCACGATCTGTCGATCCTGAGCGACGTGAAGGCCTGCAAGGGCCTGCCGCTCTGCGAGCCGGCCGCGGCCAAGCTGATCGGCCAGGAGCTCGGCATCGACAACGACACCGACGTCATCGTCTACGACGGCGGCGCGGGGGCAAACGCGAGCGGGATCTGGTTCCTGCTCAAGCTGTACGGCCACGACAAGGTCAAGATCCTGGATGGCGGCCTCGCCACCTGGAAGGCCCACGGCGGCAAGGTGGAGTCGGGGCACGCGGCCAAGGTGGCGGCCAAGTCGTTCACCCCCAAGGTGCAGTGGGACATGATCGCCAACGTCGACGAGGTCAAGAAGGCGACCGGCGACCAGGGGCACTACCTCCTGGTGGACGCGCGCCACAACCTCGACGAGTACACCGGCCGCACCCTGCAGGCGGCCATGGCGGCGCCGGGCAAGGAGGCCACCGTGGCGCGCGGCGGCTACATCCCCACCGCGGTCTTCTCGCCGTGGAGCAAGTACGCTGGCAACAAGGGCGGCAAGGCCGACCAGCCCACCTTGAAGGACCAGAAGGAGCTGCAGAAGCAGCTCAAGAAGCTGTCGAAGAACGGCTACGCGCCGGACAAGACCGTCATCAGCTACTGCCACGTGGGCCTCGGCCGCGGCTCGTTCCAGTACCTCGCCCTCAAGAAGGCCGGGCACAAGAACGTGAAGCTCTACATCGGTTCCTGGAACGAGTGGGGCAACGACCCCTCCCTGCCCCTGGGCACCCAGCCCTGATCTGAAGGAGTACGGCATGACGTCGCTTCTCACCGGTCTTCTCACTGGCATGGGGTTCGGCATCCTCCTCTACAAGGTGGGCGCCACCCGGTACTCGCGGATCATGGGGATGCTGACCCTCCGCGATACCAAGATCATGAAGTTCGCTTTCACCACCATCGCGGTGGCCTCCATGTTGTATGGGTTGGCGAGCCTCGCGGGCATCGCCAGTGACTGGAACCTCGAGACGCGCGTCATGCCGTTCATGGGCGGCGCCCACATCCTGGGCGGCATCCTGTTCGGCGCGTCGCTCGGCGTGACCGGGCTCTGCCCGGGCACCTGCGCCGCCAAGGCGGGCGGGCGCGCGGGCGAGAAGCGCTTCGTGCTCCCCGCCGCCCTCATCGGGCTCGTCCTCGGCGTGGTCATGTACGCCTGGCTGAAGGAGCCGCTGGTGGACGCGGGCATCGTGGCGCGGCCGCGGCAACTCACCTTGCACGGCTACCTCGGCCTCCCCTACGGCGTGGTGGCGGTCGTCTTCGGCGCGGTCATCATGACCATCGTCCTCGTCGTGGATCGCTTCACCCCCGAGAAGCGCTACGAGCCGGTGAAGGAGCGCCACTCGATCGTCGACTGGGTGCGGGGCGAGTGGAGCTTCCTCGCCTCCGGCACCATCGCCGGCCTCTTGATCGTGGGCGCCACCGCGCAGGGCGGGTACCTCGGCTTCTCCGGCTCCCTCCTCGCGCTGGTGGGCGCGGTGTCCAACGTCATCGGGATCAAGATGGCGGCGGTGCCGGTGGTGAACGACAGCATCCTCTGGCACTCCGGCCTGATCGTGGGGGCGCTGGTGGGTGGCTTCCTCTCCAGCCTGGTGTCCACGTACTCGAAGGGCTACGTCGGGGTCCCGAAGAAGAAGACCCTCGATCCGAAGGCCATCGCCATCACCATGTCCGGCACCGCGATCATGGCGCTGGGCGCGATGGTGGGCGGCGGGTGCACGACCGGGGCCTTCCTCTCCGGCTGGCCGACCCTCTCGATCGGGAGCTTCGCCATGGCGATCACGTTCTTCGCCACCTCGATGGCGGTCTCGAACCTCCGCCTCCTGGTCGCGCACACCTACGACCTCAACGCCGCCCAGAAGATCGGCGAGCAGGTCTATGACTGAGGCATGGAGCTGATGATGAGTCGTCAACTGCGGGTCGCCGCAATCATCGCCGTCGTGGTCCTCGCGGTGTCCTGGATCATGCTCCGACAGCACAACGCACAGGTCGCCGCTCCGGCGGCGGAGGCGCAGCAATGAAGAAGTTCGAGCCCTTCATCTACATCGTCCTCTTCGTGGTGTTCGGGGGCCTCGTGCTCTCCGAGGGCGCGAAGGCCGCGGCGCTCGATCGGTCCATCGCGCTGACCCCGAAGGAGCTGTACCGCAAGATCGCGAAGCGGGAAGGTGCCTTGCAGATCGTCGACGTGCGCGAGGACGTCGAGGAGAACTACGAGGACACCCACATCCCCGGCGCCATCCCCTTCCCCAACTGCGACATGAAGGAGACGCCGGAGGGTGCGCGCGACCAGGTGGAGCCGTCGGTGCCCACCATCATCGTGTCCGGCGATGGCGATCAGGAGCTGTTCAACAAGTGCGCGGCGTACTTCACCTCCGCGCGTAACCTGGAGGGTGGGCTCGAGGCCTGGGACGACGAGAACCTCCCCGAGGATAGCGGTGAGTACCAGCCCCCCAAGGTGGGCGCGGGCGGCGGATGTCTGTGAGGCGAGTGCGATGACCATCTCGAGACGCGACGTACTGAAGAACATGGCCGCGGTGAGCGCGGGGGCCGCCGCGGTCTCCGCCCTGGACGGGCGCGCCCTGGCCAAGGGGCTCCCCAAGCCGGAGCGGCGGGACGATCCCCGCCATCACCCGCCGGCCAAGGAGACGTCGGTCGAGGCCATGTATCGGGCCGAGTTCGCCGAGACCTTCGGCGACGCGGGCGAGAAGGGCTTCGCGTACCACTGCGTGAACTGCCAGGGGAACTGCGCCTGGCAGGTCTGGAGCAAGGACGGCAAGGTCACCCGCGAGAACCAGAGCGCGTCCTATCCGCAGATCGCGGACGACATCCCGGACGCGAACCCGCGCGGCTGCAACAAGGGCGTGCAGCACAGCCAGATCATGTACTCGCAGGACCGCCTGCTCTACCCGATGAAGCGGGTGGGCGAGCGCGGCGAGGGCAAGTGGGCCCGGATCAGCTGGGACGAGGCCATCTCCACGGTGGCCGAGAAGCTCTACGACACGATGCTCCGGGTGGGCCCGGAGGGGAACTACATCCACGTCGGCGCGGGGATCCTCACCGAGGCCAGGGCCGCGTCGGTGAAGCGCCTCGGGGCGCTGTTGGGCGCGGTGCGTCCGTACATCGCCTCCTATGTCGGTGACATGTTCCCTGGCGTCTCGGTGGTGTACGGCGAGGGCAACATCGGTTGCACCTTCGACTTCATCTACAAGTCGAACGTCGCGGTGTTCTGGGGCTGCAACCCCAACACCTCGCGCATCCCGGACGCCCACTACCTGTGGGAGGGCAAGTACAACGGCTGCAAGGTCGTGGTGATCACCCCAGAGTTCAACTCCACCGCGATCCACGCCGACCTGTGGGTGCCGGTGAAGCCGGGCGGCGACGGCCACCTGGCCATGGCCATCATGAACCGGATCGTGAAGCGGCGGCTCCACAACCCGAAGTTCCTGGCCACCTACACCGACCTGCCGCTCCTGGTCCGCGAGGACAACGGCAAGCTCCTCACCCTCCACGACGTGGACGCCGAGGCCCTCGACTCGAAGCTAGTGGAGCTGTTCGGTGAGGACGAGGCGAAGCACCACGAGGTCTTCCTCGCCTGGGATCAGCGCACCAAGAAGGCGGTGCCGCTGCCCGGCTGCGAGGGGAGCGCGGTGCCGACGCTGCGCCTGAAGGACAACGCCTGGAACATCTCCCCCGCCCTGAAGGGCACCTACAAGGTGAAGCTCTCGGACGGGAGCATGGTCACCGTGAAGCCGGTGTACGAGCGCTTCGAGCAGGAGCTGGCCGCGTTCGCGCCCGAGAAGGTGCAGGCGATCACCGGCGTCCACCCGAAGGTGGTGGACGAGCTGGCGGTCGACCTCGCCAAGTCGAAGACCGCGGTCATCACCCTCGGCTTCGCGGTGGGCAAGCACTTCAACGGCATGCTCTCGCAGCGCGCGATCTCGACCCTGGCCGCGCTGTCCGGGAAGCTCGGCCCCAACGGCGGCATCAACTCCGAGAACGAGTGGAACATCACCGGCCTCGGCGGCCTGAGCAGCTTCGATGGGCGCTTCGTGCACCGCTTCGCGTCCGGCTTCACCTCCGAGTTCATGCTCGGCGATGGCCTGAAGACCTACGACAAGGGCTTCGCGGACGAGGACGTGAGGCGCGCCACCGGGATGTCCAAGTCGGACTACAAGTCCCGGGTGGAGCAGATGCTCACCAAGGGGAAGAACGACGACGGCTACAAGGACGGCGGCAAGCCGTACTGGACCACGGTCGAGACCTTCTTGATGTTCGCGGACTCCCGGTTCCGTCGGAACAAGGGTGAGTACAAGGAGGCCTTCCTCGAGAAGGCCAAGTTCATCGCCTACGGCGACATCCGCATGAGCGACTTCGCGCAGTACGCGGACGTGCTCCTGCCCTGCAAGTCGCACTACGAGGTCTGGGACATCCGGACCAACCCCGGCTACCACCGCTTCGCGAACATCGCGTACCCGCCGCCCCACCTCGAGAACGTGGGTGAGGCGAAGAGCGAGTGGGAGATCTCGACCCTCATCGTGGAGAAGATGGAGGCCCTGGCCAAGGCGCGCTACGCCAAGACCAAGGACGAGAAGGACATCAAGATCCCGGACGAGACCCACACCCAGGAGGGCTTCCGGCCCATGGGTGAGCTCGTCAAGGAGTTCACCCAGGACGGGAAGGTGCGCACCGACCGCGAGGCGGTGGAGTACGCGCTCGAGCACGTCGACCAGTTCAAGCCGAACACCATCCAGACGGTGTACGACCGCGGCGGGTTCCTGCAGCTCAACGACAAGTCCGGCAAGTCGAGTCCGCTCTATGCGGACCGGCCCTACAACACGTTCGAGAGCCAGCTGTACTTGTTCCAGCGCTTCGACACCGTCAGCGGGCGGCTCACGTTCTACGTGGACCACCCACTGTGGGTCGAGATGGGGGCGGCGATCGTCACCGCGCGGGAGCCCATCCGGCCGAAGAAGTACCCGCTGGCCCTAATGACCCCGCACGCGCGGTGGTCGATCCACTCGACGTACAAGACCTCGCCGACCCTGCTGCGTCTGCAGCGCGGCAAGCCGTACGTCATGATCAACCCCGAGGTGGCGGCGTCCCGCGGCATCGCGGACGGCGACGACGTCCGGATGTTCAACGACCTGGGCGACACCGTGTTGATGGCGAAGCTGGTGCCCGGCGTGCCGAAGAACGCGGTGGTGATGGAGCACGGCTGGGAGCCCTTCATGTTCCGCGGCCGCAAGGGGCAGAACGTCCTCGTGGGCGACATGCTCAACTTGCTTGAGCTCAGCGACGGGTGGGGACACCTGAAGTTCGGCACCAACTGGGACGGGAACCAGCACGCCTACGACGCCACCGTCGAGCTGGCGAAGGTCTGAGGAGAAGCACTCGATGTCGAAGCGTCAGCTCGCCATGGTCATGGACCTCAACAAGTGCATCGGCTGCCAGACGTGCACGGTGTCCTGCAAGACGCAGTGGACCAACCGCAACGGCCGGGAGTACATGTACTGGAACAACGTCGAGACGAAGCCCGGCGATGGCTACCCCAAGAAGTGGGAAGACATGGGCGGCGGGTTCGACGAGCGAGGTCAGCTGAGGGACGGCCACGTGCCCTCACGCTCCTCGGAGTACGGCACGCCCTGGGACTACAACCTGAACGAGCTCGACTCCGGGAAGCTCCTGGAGGCGCAGCAGAAGCTCCAGGTGGGGCCGAACTGGGACGAGGATCAGGGCAAGGGCGACTTCCCGAACTCGTACTACTTCTACCTCCCCCGCATCTGTAACCACTGCAGCAACCCGGGTTGCCTGGCCGCCTGCCCCCGCGGGGCGATCTTCAAGCGGGACCAGGACGGCATCGTGCTCGTGGATCACGATCGCTGCGAGGGCCTGCGGTATTGCATTGCAGGTTGTCCTTACAAGAAGATCTACTTCAACCCGAAGCTCTTCAAGAGCGAGAAGTGCATCTTCTGCTTCCCTCGCATCGAGAAAGGGCTCCCGCCCGCGTGCGCCCACCAGTGCGTGGGGCGCATCCGCTTCGTGGGCTACCTCGACGACGAGGAGAGCCAGGTCTACAAGCTGGTGCACAAGTACAAGGTCGCGCTGCCGCTCCACGCCGAGTACGGCACCGTGCCCAACGTCTTCTACGTGCCGCCGCTCCCCGGGCCCCCGAAGTACGACGCGTTCGGCAAGCCCGTGGCGGGCAGCGAGCGCATCCCGCTCGAGTACCTCGAGAGCCTGTTCGGGCCCGACACCAAGGCCTCCCTCGCGGTGCTCGAGAAGGAGATGGCGAAGCGCAAGGCCGGCAAGACGTCGGAGCTGATGGACATCCTCATCGCCTACAAGCACTCCGACATGTTCCGCATCGACGCCCCGAAGCCCACCGCCAGCGTGGGCACCGATCTCATCCAGATCGGCAAGAAGGCAGAGAGGAGCCCGGCGTGAAGGCGCGGCTGATGATGGGCGCCGTCCTCGGCGCCGCGATGCTCATGGGCGGGAGCGCCCGGGCCGACGACGCCTACCTTAAGGCGGAGGCGGTGACGGTGACCCGCACCCAGAAGGTGCCGAAGGATCCGCGGGACGCGGCGTGGGCCAAGGCCCCGGCGGCCCGGGTGATGCTGGGCGCTCAGCGGACGGTGCGCCTCAACGATCGGGACGCCAACCCGCACCGGGACGACGCCCAGAAGTTCGCCGAGGTGCAGGCCTACAGCGACGGCAAGACGCTGGCGATGCGGGTCTCGTGGGTCGATCCCACCGAGGACCGGGCGCTCTACGACGAGACCTCGGTGTTCGGCGACGCGGTGGCGATGGAGATGCCGGCCGCCTTCGGGGCGGAGCACCGCCTGCCCTACGTCGGCATGGGCGACCCCGACGAGAACGTGGTGGTGTCGATGATCCGCGCCACCACCAGCTACCAGGGCGCGCCGATGTCGCGGCCGCGGACCACGGTGGCGGCGGGCTTCGGCTCCCTCACCCGGGCCCCGCTGCCGTGGATGGACATGGTCATGTACTACGACCGCAAGCTGCCTGGCTGGCGGGCCACCTTCGTGCGGCCGGTGACCACCCCCGAGCACGACATCGCGCGCCCCCTGGTGCCGTTCGCGCTCGCGGTTTGGGACGGGGCCGAGAAGCAGCGCGGCGGCAACAAGTCGCTGTCCCGCTGGAAGGTGCTGCACGACGCCCAGGCCAAGGCGGAGCCCGCGTACCTCGAGAAGCTGGCCTACGGGTACGGCGCGCAGGCCACCGGTGATGCGGCCAAGGGCAAGGCGCTCGCCACCGCGGTGTGCATCGCCTGCCACCGCTTCGCGGAGTACCAGGTGGCGCCGCCCGAGCTCGCGCCGGAGCTGACCAACGTCGGCGTCATCACCAACCCGACGTATCTGCGCGACTCCATCAAGGAGCCGAGCCAGATCATCGTGCCGGTGCTGAACCTCAACCGCCACTACTCCAAGTCGAAGGAGCGGGACCGGTACGGCGCCTACCAGAACGACGACACCTACCAGTGGTTCTCCATCGACGCCGCGGGCAAGCGGGTGTCCCGCATGCCGAGCTTCGCGGGCTTCAGCCCCGAGCAGATCGCGGATCTGGTGGCGTTCCTGCAGACCCTCGGTACCCAGCCTGCCCCGAAGAAGGAAGGTCAGTGACATGAAGCGCAGCGTGTTGATGCTCGGTGTGTTGAGCGCCGCTCTCTGGGCGGCCCCCGCCTCGGCCCAGGAGAAGGGCGACGACGTGGAGGTGACCTCCGGCTCGGTGACCGGGCTCTCCTGCGCCCTCGAGGCCCAGAAGACCGGCCACCTGGAGCTGCTGGCCGCGTGCCCGCTCCAGGAGGCGGTGAAGGAGATCGTGATCTTCGACGTGGCGGAGCGCGCGATCTATCGGCTCCAGGGCGTCACGGTGGCCATGTACGAGCTCGAGATGGCCTACGGCGGCGGCTCCATCGACATGGAGGGCGTCGTCACCAAGGTCGACAAGAAGACCGGCGTGGCCACGGTGAAGGTGGCAGAGTACTCCATCACCAAGAAGCCGAAGGCGGGCGGGTTCAAGGGCTGCCTGTGAAGGACCTGATCCAGATCGGCGCCGGGGTGCAGGCGGGCAAGCCCGACCTCCGCTTCGGCACCAGCGCCGCCCCCAACGATCGCGCCGGCTTCGCTCGCGCGGTGGTGGCGGTGACGTCTGGAAAGGGCGGGGTGGGCAAGTCCACCGTGGCGGTCAACCTGGCGGTGGGCTGCGCGCAACGCGGCTTGCGGGTGGGCCTGTTGGACGCGGACGTCTACGGGCCCAGCGTGCCCCGCATGCTGTCGCTCCACGGCGAGCGCCTCGAGTGGAGCGACGACGACAAGATGATCCCGGCCGAGAACTTCGGGGTCAAGCTCGTGAGCACCGCCCTCACCACCCCCGAGCTCGACACGCCGCTCGCGTGGCGCTCCTCGGTGGCCACCAGCGCGCTGGTGCAGCTCATCGAGGACGTGGACTGGGGTGAGCTCGACATCCTCTTCGTCGACATGCCGCCGGGCACCGGCGACGTGCAGATCACCGTGGTCCAGGAGGTGAAGCTCACCTACGCGGTGGTGGTCACGACCCCGCAGACGGTGGCCACCGACGACGTGGCGCGGGCGATCCGCATGCTGGCCGACGTGGGTGTGCCCGCCGGCCTGGTCGAGAACATGAGCTTCTTTCGGGCCCCGGACACCGGGGCCATCTACCATCCCTTTGGCGAGGGCGGCGGTCGAGGCCTGGCGGAGCGCTATCAGCTGCCGCTGCTGGGCACCCTGGCCCTGGCACCTTCGGTCATGACGCGGGCAGACGAAGGTCTGCCTGCGGTGGCCGGTGGCGCGCCCGAGGACCAGGCGCCGTGGCAGGCGCTGGTCGATCACCTCCTCAAGCAACCTTCTCTGCTCGAGCGGCTCCCACCGGGGACCGCAACAACCCATCAGGAGAACATATGAAGAAGACCATCCTTATCGTGCTCGGAGCCCTCTTTGTCGCCAACGCCGCCGTGGCCGCCCCCAAGGCCAAGGCGCCCAAACCCACCAAGGAGCTGCTCGAGAAGGGCAAGGCCACCTTCACCGTGAACTGCGTGGCCTGCCACGGCGAGAAGGGCGACGGGACGGGCCCCGCGGCGGTGGCGCTCGACCCCAAGCCGCGAAACTTCTCGACCGACCAGTTCAAGAACGGGGACAAGCCCGACCAGGTGTTCAAGACGATCTCCGAGGGGCTCGCGGGGACGCCGATGGTGGCGTATGGTCACCTCTCCGAGGAGGAGCGGTGGGGGCTGGTGTACTACGTCCTCGAGTTCCACAAGAAGGCCGGCAAGAAGAAGTAGGTCGCGGTCGGGCTCGGAGTCCCGGATGACGGGAGGGGGCGTGGAATGAGGCTTGGATTTCTCGTGGACCTGGACCTCTGCATGGGCTGCAAGGCCTGTGAGGTCGCGTGCAAGGCGGAGAACAACGTGCCCGTCGGGGCGTGGCGCTTGCGCGTGAAGTATGTGGACACCGGGACCTATCCCGACGCCAAGCGCGCATTCACACCCATGCGCTGCAACCAGTGTGACAACGCCCCCTGCGAGCGGGCCTGCCCGGTGGGGGCGTTGCACTACCTCGACAACGGCATCGTCGACGTCGACAAGGACCGTTGCATCGGCTGCGCCGCGTGCATGATGGCTTGCCCATACGGCGCCCTCTACATGGACCCCGAGACCAACACCGCCGACAAGTGCACCTTCTGCGCGCACCGGGTCGAGGGCGGCCTCGAGCCGGCCTGTGTGGTCGCCTGCCCGGTGGAGGCGAACATCTTCGGTGACCTGGACGATCCGCGCAGCAGGATCAGCCAGTACATCATGGCCCACAACGACTCGCGGGTGAGGAAGCCCGAGAAGGGCACCGTGCCGAAGCACTACTACACCGGTGGCGGCGCGGTGCACCTCGACCCCCTGGCCTCACGCCGGGAGCCGGGCTTCAACCTCTTCAACCGCATCGGCACGCTGGACAAGATCGGGGGGCACTAGATGAACTCTGCTGTCGTCACCCTGGACGTCCTGCACTCCGGAGTCATCTGGGGCTGGTACGTCACCATGAACTTCTGGGCCAAGAGCATCGCCACCGGCGTGATCCTCCTGGCGCCCTGGCTCCTGAAGCGCTCCGAGAACCCGCAGCTGCGCTTCCTCACCGCGGGGGTGGGCTTCGTCTTCTTGAACATCACACTGCTGTTCACCGTGTTGGACCTGCACCAGCCCTTCAGGTTCTGGCACATGTTCGTGCACCCGCACTTCACGAGCGTCATCAACATCGGGGCGTGGATCCTCACCGCCCTGAACGGCCTGTTGGTGCTCCACCTGTTCATGGCGTGGCGCAAGCGCGACGCGCTCTACGACAAGCTCCTGCCGGTGACCTGGTTCGTGGCCTTCCTCGCCACGATCTACACCGCGGGCCTGCTCGGGCAGGCGAACGCGCGTGAGATCTGGCAGGCGCCGGCCGAGGTGGCCCAGATGATCCTGGCCGCCACCCTCTCGGGCAGCGCGGTGTTCCTGCTCATCGGGGGCGGCGACGCAGAGATCAAGCGGCACCTCGGCACCGTCCTCGGGGTCTCCGCCCTCGTGGCGCTGAGCATCTTCCTCGCGGAGATCTTCCTCGCCCCCCAGAAGTCCGAGGAGGCCGAGTACCTGATCCACATCCTGGTCTCGGGTCAGCTCAGCGGGCTGTTCCTGGGCGGTCTGGTGGTGGGCTTCGTGGCGCCGGCGGTGCTCGCCTATGTCGGGGTTCGCAAGAACCAGGCAGGGCTCCTTGCGCTGGCCAGCGTGATGGGCCTGGTCGGCCTGTGGCTGGTGAAGCACGCGTGGCTCATCGCGCCCCAGCTCATCCCCCTCAGCTGAGAATCGGTCGGAGCATAACATGGCGACCCATCGACGAACCTTCCTCAAGGCAGCCACCATCTCCACCGGCGCCGCAGCGGCGCTGGTGGGCTCGATCCGGTCCTTCATCCCCAAGGCCCGGGCCGGTGAGTCCGTGGCGACCAAGTACGACAAGCTCCCCGTGGTGAACGGGAACCTGGAGCGCTACCCGCCGTTCGAGAAGTGGAACGGTTGGCGCGAGATGGACGGTGACGACTGGAAGCGTGGCGGCATCCTGCGCCACGACGTGAAGGTCAACGACTACATGTTGGTCCCGACCGTCTGCAACAACTGCGAGGCGGTGTGCGGCCTGACCGCGTGGGTCGACAAGGAGACCCTCACCGTCCGGAAGTACATGGGCAACCCGCTCCACACCGGGAGCCAGGGTCGCAACTGCGCCAAGGGCTACGCGGTGCTCACGCAGATGTACGATCCCGACCGGATCCCGTTCCCGCTCAAGCGGGCCCCCGGGACCAAGCGCGGCGACGGCAAGTGGGTGCGCACCACCTGGGACGAGGCCATGGCCACCATCGGTGGCAAGATGCGCGAGGCCCTCTCCAAGGGCGATGAGTTCACCAAGAAGTCCATCATGCACCACGTGGGCCGGCCCAACGAGTCCGGGTTCACGCCGCGGGTGTGGGCGAGCCTGGGGCAGGACTTCCAGAACAGCCACACCAACATCTGCTCCGCGAGCGGGCGCTTCGGGAGCCTGTTGTGGGCGAACGACGACCGCAGCTCCTCGGACTGGTCCAACGCGCGGCTGATCTTCCTGATCTCCTCCCACGCGGCGGACGCGGGCCACTACTTCCAGCAGTCGGCGCGGCAGATCGCCGAGGCGCGCAAGAAGGGCGCCAAGCTGGTGGTGCTCGACCCGCGCCTGTCCAACTCCGCCGGCATGGCGGATCTGTGGATCCCGTGCTGGCCCGGGAGCGAGGCGGCAATCCAGCTTGCCATCGCTGGGCGGCTGATCAAGGAGCGCCGCTACAACCGTGAGTTCGTCCGCCGGTGGTGGAACTGGCAGGACTTCATGGCGTCCAAGGACACCCACCAGCTCCTCCTCGAGCAGGGCTTCATCACCAAGCTGCCCGCGGGTGAGGGCTTCGAGGCCTTCGAGGCCTTCATGGAGGACATGTACGGCGCCTACACCCTCGAGTGGGCGGCGGAGCAGGCGCGGGTCCCGCTCTCCAAGCTCGAGACGCTGTACGAGTACTTCCTGTACGCGGGCGACCGCGTGGCGAGCTTCCACTGGCGGGCGACCGCGGCGGGGAACCGGGGCGGCTGGATGTCGTCGTCCCGCACCGGCATCTTCCTGATCAGCCTCCTCGGTAACTACAGCGGCGTCGGCGCGCTGGGCTACCACCACGGGCGCGAGATCGCGGTGGCGGGAAAGGGCGGCAAGAGCACGGTGGGCGAGAAGCCGCCGAAGGTGGACGAGTGGAACGACCTGTCGTGGCCGCCGGAGTGGCCGCTCGCCTCTTATGAGCTGAGCTTCCTGTTGCCGCACCTGTTGACCGACACCGACTGGCAGCAGAAGTGGCGCGACAAGGGGCTCACCGTGCCCTCCAAGATCCCGGTGTACTTCCCGCGGATGTACAACCCGGTGTGGATCAACCCGGACGGCTTCCGGTGGATCGAGGTGCTGCGGGACGAGTCCAAGATCGAGCTCGCGATCAACCCGTCGCCGATCTGGTCCGAGACCAACTGGTTCATGGACTACATCCTCCCCACCGGCCTGTCGGGGGAGCGGCACGACCAGCACTCCGAGCCCACCAACACCGAGGCCTGGGTGGCGTTCCGTCAACCTGTCTTGCGCGCGGCGCTCGAGAAGATGGGCTGGGAGCCCAAGGACCCGGCGCGGGCCACGTTGGAGGCCCACATGAAGGCGGGCCTGGGTGAGATCTGGGAGGAGAACGAGTTCTTCATCAACCTCCTGTTCCACCACGTGGATCCGGACGGCGCCCTCGGGATCCGGCAGTACTGGGAGAGCCGGGCCCGCCCCGGCAACCCGGTGACGATCGCCGAGTACTATGACGCCGCCTTCGGCACTCTGCCCGGCCTGACCAAGGCCGCGAAGGAGGCCGCGGCCAAGAAGGCGAAGGACGCCAAGACGCCGGAGGAGAAGAAGCTCGCGGCGTTCGCGGCCCAGCACCCCTGCTACGACATGATGCGGGACCGGGGCGCCTGGACCGAGCACGTCGACGTCTTCAACCAGTACGAGGAGGAGCTCGAGGTCGACGAGGCCCGCGGCGTGGTGAAGACGAAGGCGATGGACGTCTTCGGCGGCGCCGTCGAGTACCCGATCAAGAGCGTCAAGACGGACCCGAAGACCCAGCAGCTCTACGTCGAGACGCCCGAGGGGCGCCACAACGTCGGCGTGGTGGGCGAGCGCGGGGGCTGGGAGGTCGGCTTCCCCACCCCGAGCCGCAAGATGGACTTCTTCGCCGGCTGGATGAAGGACTGGGGTTGGCCGGAGTACACCATCCCGATCTACCCGCGCACCAAGGCCCAGATGGACAAGATGATCCACCTGGTCTCCCACGTGCACCATCAGTACATGACGGAGGAGAACGCGTTCGCCCTGAACCCGATCTTCCGCCTCTCGTACAACATCCACACCCGCGGCGTGAACTCGAAGTGGCTGCAGGAGATCAGCCAGAACCACGCGCCCCTGTGGATCAGCATGCAAGACGCCCGGCGGATGGGCCTCGGTCGCGGTGACCCGGTCAAGGTGCGGGTGGTCGACACGCTCTCCGGCAAGGAGTCGGGCTACTTCGTGGCCATGGCGATGCCCACCGAGGGCATGGCGCCCGGGGTGCTGTCCTGCAGCCACCACGCCGGCCGGTGGCGCGTGGTGGACAAGGTCGACATCTCGGGCTTCGAGCAGCCGCTCCACATCATGCGGGCCGGCAGCCCGCAGGCGGAGCTGAAGGAGGAGGGCTCGACGCAACGCAGCCTGCGCTACACGAAGGGCATCGAGGCCTTCCTCCCCACGCCCACCAAGGAGTTCGGCGACAAGGGCTGGCCCTTCGCCGCGGTCAACCAGGACCTCGACAACATCAGCTGGGACGGCCTGAGCGGGGTCTGGCAGAACGCCACGCACCACCCGCACCCGGATCCGATCTCCGGCATGCACTGCTGGCACCAGAAGGTGCTGCTCGAGAAGGCGGGGCCGGGCGACCGGATCGGCGACCTCAAGGTCGACATCTCGGCCACCTACGCCACCTACCAGGCCTGGCGTGACGAGCTCACCCGGCCGGCGCCGGGGCCGGGCGGCCTGCGCCGACCCGAGCACCTGAAGCGCCCGTGGGTCGCGATCACCCGCGACGCCTACAAGATGAAGACCAAGGCGTGATGGAGGCCCAGGGGCGCGCCAACCTCTACGGCTTCTTCTCCCGGCTGTTCATCCGGGAGCTCGACGACGAGGCGGTGGCGCTGTTGGCGGGGCCGCTCGGGCAAGATCTCTTGCCCGAGGCCACCGCGGCGGGGGACGTGGCGCTGGCCGCCGACCCCGCCCGTCGGCACGCGGTGCTGGACCCCGACTACACCCACATCACGGTGGTGAACGTGGTGCCCTACGCCTCGTTCTACCTGCGCGACGACGCCATGGTGGAGGGCGGCACGGCGAACCCGGCGGCGGAGTTCCTGAAGGAGTACGGCTTCGAGGTGGATCTGGTGGCGGCGCGCTCGCTCGCGCCCGACCACATCGGGATCCTGCTCGAGAGCATGGCGGTGCTCGCCAACGCCGAGGCGGAGGCCGAGGCGCGTCCGGACCCTGCCTACGCGGCCCGGATCCGGCAGGTGCAGCGCACGTTTCTGCAGGACCACCTGCTCTCCTGGGCGCCCGTCTACCTGTACGCGGTGGAGCGCTGCGCGCACAGCACCCTCTACCGCGAGGCGGCCAGCGTGCTGATGGACTTCCTCGGGAGCGACGCCCAGGACCTGGAGGCAGAGGCGTGAACACCGCCCTCGGGCTGACCTACGAGGCGTGCGTGCGCACGCTCTCCCGGAGCGCCACCTGCACCGTTTGCCGCGACGCCTGCCCGGTGCGGGCGGTGGGCCTGGAGGGCATCCGGGGCTCGGTGACGGTGGCCCTCGACCGCTGCACCGGCTGCGGCCTGTGCAGCGCCGCCTGCCCCACCGACGCCTTCACCGCGCCCTTCGCGCTGGGCGAGGTGCTGGCCGGCTCGGACGGGCAGCTCGCCTGCGGGCAAGGTGGCTTGCCGTGCATCGGCGCCCTGTCGGCCGAGGACCTCATCGCCCTCGCCACCCGGGTGAAGGTGGTGGCGCTCCACGACGGCCCCTGCGCCTCTCGGGAGCCCGGCCACCACGCGGCCGCGGCGCGGGCGGCCGAGGCCCAGGCCTTCCTCGACGCGGTGGGGATCAAGGCCACCGTCTCCTTCGCGCCGGCCGAGGCGCTCCCGCCCGCGGCCGATCGTCGCCCGGAGGCGGCGGAGCCGGCCAAGGCCCCCGAGGTGTCGGCGGAGCGCCGCCGGATGCTGCGGATGCTGGTGCCCACCCTCAAGCAGGGCCCGAAGGAGGTCTTGCAGCAGCCCGATCGCCTGGACCGAGCCCGGATGCAGCAGCTCCCCGAGCGGCGTCGGCGCCTCCTCGCCGCGCTGCCGCCCGGGGTGGAGGCCCGGGAGGCCACTGTGCCCACCGCGACGCTGGGCTTCGTGTCGAGCAAGCAGGTCGACGAGCACGCCTGCACCGCCTGCACGGTGTGCTTCAGCGTGTGCCCCACCGGGGCGCTGCAGGCCCCCCGCTCGCTGAAGGAGCTGCGCTTCGACACCAGCCGCTGCACCCGGTGCGGGCTCTGCCACGACGTCTGCGAGCCGGACGCCCTGCGCCTGGCCCCCGAGACCTCGCTGGAGGACTTCCTGGAGTTCACCCCGCGGGTTCTGGCCCGGCTGCCGGTGACCCGCTGCGGGGAGTGCGGCCTGCCCTACAACCGGGCCGAGGGCTCGGCGGGGCTGTGTCCACGGTGTTGGGCGATGGAGGAGGAGGCCATGGACCTGAGCGGAGGCAACCGATGATGCCCGAAGGCCCCCTGGACGAGATGGCGGCGGATCTCGTGATCCCGGCCAAGAGCGGGATCTACATCGCCAAGAGCGAGGTGATCGTGCTCGCCCACCTGGTGGAAGGTAGCTTGCGGGTGAACGAGCGTCGCCGCATGCTCGCCGACGTCCTGAAGTCGCCGGACTCCCTCGAGGGGCTCATGGCCCTGGTGAGCCGCCTGATGGACTTCACCCAGGCCCACCTGGACCGCTACGCAGAGCTGGCGGAGGCGTTCCCGGCCATGGCCCCCTCGCTCGCGCCGTGGCGCGAGAAGGCCGCGCGCACCCTGGGGCGGCTGGCCGATGTCCGGGAGCAGATGGAAGACGAGACCGAGCTCTGATCTGCAGCTCTACTCGACGTGGAGCCCGAGCTGCTCCATGAGGCCCCTGAGGGTGGCGCCGGTGGCCGGCAGGCTGCCCTGCAGACGACCCGCTCGCGCGGCGATCCACGGATCCACCTTCGGGAGCGGCTTCACCGCGCCGGCCAGGCCGAGCAGGCGGCTCCACTCCTCGGTGCGGCCCTCGCCGTAGGCGGTGAGCTTCTCCATGCCCGCGTCGCCCTTGAGGACGTTGGCGATGGCGTGGGCCAGATCGTGACCCTCCCGGAGCCCCACGTTCATGCTCTGGATGCCGGCGGGGCCGGTCATGTGGCCCGCGTCGCCGGCCAGCCAGGTGCGCCCGCGCCCGAAGCTGGTGGCGAGCCGCTTCTCGAAGCGCACCACCAGGCGCCAGTCGATGTCATCGATCGCGCCCTTGAACCACGGCGCCCGCTCCTTCAGGAACCCGTACAGGTGCTCCGGGTCCAGCACCGGGTACTCGTCGCCGCCGACCTGCACCAGGAGGCGGTCCTTCTGGCGCGACAGCTCGTCGCCCGAGAACTCCTCGAGCTCGAAGCTCCACCGCATGCGCCGGCCGGGGAGCGGCCACAGCACGTTGGTGCGCTCCGCCTCCAGCACCAGCCGCATCTCCGGGCCGAGGTCGGCGTCGGTCTCGAACTCGAAGACCGCGAAGTGCTGGGCCTTGCCGACCTCCGGGAACGGGATGTCGAGGCTGCGCCGCACGAAGGACTGGTAGCCGTCCGCGCCGAGCACGAAGGGCACCTTCCAGTCGTAGCTCTTGGCGATCGTCCAGTCGAAGCGAGCCACGCCGTAGCCCATGGACTCCTTCTCCAGCTTGTCGACCGCGACGTGCACCCTGTCGCCCGCCTCCTCCATGTGGGAGATGCGGTGGCTCCACAGGATCGGGACGCCCAGGGCCTCCAGCGCCTCACCCAGCAGGCCCTCGAGCCGGTCCTGGCTCATGACGGCCACGAAGGCCCGCCGGTCTCCCGCTGTGAGCCGCACCTCGGCCTTGCGGTCCGAGCCCTCGTACAGCCCCACCGTGTCCACCCGACGGGCCTTCTCGAGCACGCGGCCGACCAACCCAACCTCTTCCAACAGATCCAAGGAGGCGCCGTGCAGCGCCAGCGCGTAGGCCCGGGAGGCGGGACGCCACGCCTTGTCCACCACCGTCACCGGGATCTTGTGCCTGGCCAGCACCAGGGCGGAGTACAGCCCCACCGGGCCCGCCCCCACCACCAGGACGTCAGGCGCCTTCTTGCCGAACATGTTGCGCACCTCCGTGGTGGCGGTCCCCACACCGCCACCGTCACTGAGTTTGACCGCCACTCATCGCATGCATAACCGCGACCAAGCGGTGTGGCTTGGCGCACGGGCGACGGCGGGGCGTCGCGCGTGGCGCCTCGGTACGATCCGCCCGGGGCGGCGTCACCACGGCCGAGGTCGGCAGGCCGACTTGCGCGACGCTGCGGCCGGATCATGCGTTCGCTTCGACCACAACGCCCGCGCCTAGAACTGGAAGTAGATGAAGGACGGGGCGCCGAAGCTCACGGTGATGAACAGGAGCATCAGGCCAGCGTAGGCGGTGGCCTGCAGCGGCGCGGGGAGGCGGGTGAAGCGCTCGCCCAGCCGCTCCAGCGCGCCCTTGGGGTAGAAGTGCAAGGCGGCGGCCGCCGCGAGCACCACGTAGTAGAGGCCCGACAATCGTGTGCCCCAGGAGAGCTGACCGAGGCCCCACACGTAGTCCACGAAGTTCTCCCACCCGGTGACCCGGAACAGGAGCCAGCTCACCAGCACGAGGTGGAAGGTCAGCGCCCGGCGCCGCACCTTCACCGCGAGGGCGGCCTCGTCGTCGTGCTTGGTGGCCTTCCGCGCGAACATGAGCAGGACGCCGTGGTAGGCGCCCCAGATGATGAAGTTCAGCGCCGCGCCGTGCCAGAGGCCGCCGAGGACCATGGTGACCATCAGGTTGAAGCGCACGCGGCGCGGGCTCCCGCGGTTCCCCCCGAGGGCGATGTAGAGGTAGTCGCGGAGCCAGGACGACAGCGAGATGTGCCACCGGGTCCAGAACTCCCGCACGTTCTGGGAGAGGTACGGGCGGTTGAAGTTGGGGGTGAGCTCGTAGCCCAGCACGCGCGCGGCGCCGATCGCGATGTCGCTGTAGCCTGAGAAGTCGCAGTAGATCTGGAACGCGTAGCCGTAGAGCCCGAAGAGCAGATCCCAGCTCGAGAAGGCGCGGGGGTTGGCGAACACCGCGTCCACCCCGAGGGTGGCCAGGGTGTCGGCCAACACCACCTTCTTCACCAGCCCCTGGAACATGAGCCGCAGGCCGTCGTCCACCCGCGCCCGCGTCACGTTCGGGGTGCTGTGCATCTGGGGCAGGAACTCGAAGGCCCGCACGATCGGCCCCGCCACCAGCTGAGGGAAGAACGCAACGTAGACTGCGAACTTGATGAAGCTGCGCTCGTGCTCGATGCGGCGGTGGTACAGGTCGATCGTGTAGCTGAGGGTCTGGAACGTGTAGAACGAGATCCCCACCGGCAGGAGGAGCCGGTGGTAGAGGAAGCTCACGTCGTGCCCCATGAGCTGGGCCCCGTCCTGGGCCAGGCTCACGAAGAAGTTGAAGTACTTGAACAGGCCGAGCAGGCCCAGGTTCAGGGTGAGGCTGGCCAGGAGCAGCGCCTTTCGTTGCCGCTGGCGCTCCTCCTTCGCCATGCGGAGCCCGATGCCGTAGTCCACCAGGGTCGAGAACGCGATGAGCCCCGCGTAGCGCCAGTTCCAGCTCATGTAGAACACGTAGCTGGCCACCAGGAGCACCCCGTCCCGGAGGTGCTCGCGCCGGAACACCGCGAGGTAGATCAGGACCACGGTGGGGAAGAAGAGCAGGAACTCGGGCGAGTTGAAGTTCACCGCGCGGTCTCCCGGTCCTGCAGGAGAGCCTTCGTGAGCACCTGGGCCACCCGCTCGTGCCCCTCCCACTTGAAGTGGTGGAAGTCGCTGAAGAGCGCGCTCTGCCCGCCGATGGCGGCGTCGAGGTCGATGATGGGGACGTCAAGACGACTTGCCATGGCGTACAAGCCCTGGTTGAGCTCGCGCACCGTCTGCATCCACCCCGCGATCGAGAGGTGCATGTTGAAGCTGTAGACGTAGTACTGCCACGGCTCCGGCATCTGTTGGAGCTGGTCCGCGCGGTGGCTCACCGCGAAGGTCACCAGCACCGGCTCGATCCCCAGCGCCCGCGCCCGGACCACGAAGCGCTCTACCGCGGTGAGGAAGCGCGCCTCGCCCGCCGCCCCGAGGCCATCGGCGAGCACCCGGCTCGGCACCAGGCGCGAGGTGAGGTTGGTCTTCACCAGGACCCAGGTGGTGGTGCGCTCCCCGGTGCGGGCGGGCCAGCTGGGCAGGAGCGGCTCCGGCGCCTCCGCCGGGCGCTCGTGCGCGCTGGGGTCCTGCGCCCCGAGGTACTCGCCGCTGAGGGCGCTGACGTCGTTCGCCATCTGGTAGAGGACCGCCACGTCGGGGCGCCAGGCGGGCGCAAGCGCCTCGAGGGTGGCGATGTTCTCGTCCACCAGGAGGCCGGGCTCGCTCGCGTTGAGCACCTCACACCGTCGCCCGGCCGCGCTGCACTCGCGCTCCATGAGGGTGGGGAAGATGCGGCTCTTGGGGACGTCCATCGGGGCGGCGTGGGAGGTGGAGGCGACCCAGATCCGCAAGGTGCCTGGCGATCGCGCCTGGCCGTGCACCGGGCCCCAGAACGGATAATCCTCGCGAGGCCCGTACGAGACGTCGCCCGCCGCCTCCGCGCGCTGGATCGGGCCCGGGCCCAGGAGCAGCGTCTCCCACCCGCGCAGGTGGGCGCGCAGCTCGAGTCCGGCTTCGAGGCCCAGGAGCAGGACCAGGAGCCAGAGGGGTGTCGAGAGGTCCTTCAGCCGCATGGCCAGCCCCGACCTTTCGACAACTACGCCCGGCCTGAGGGCCGCGCAATGATGATTGCGGCGCCGACCCAGCCCGTATCACTTGCCTTTGCCGGCCGGATCCGCCGAATGTTCGCACCCGATGGCCGAAACTGCGTATCGAACCGCCCCCGTCAAGACAAGCGGCTGGCCCAGCGGCATCCCGTACATCATCGGGAACGAGGCCGCGGAGCGCTTCAGCTACTACGGCATGCGCTCGATCCTCGTGGTGTTCATGACCGAGTTCCTCATGGGCGCGGACGGCAACCTGGCCCCCATGTCCGACGCGGATGCGCGCGCCTGGTACCACGTGTTCGCGCAGGCGGTGTACTTCCTCCCGATCCTCGGCTCGATCCTCTCGGACGGGATCCTCGGCAAGTACAAGACGATCCTCAGCCTCTCGATCGTGTACTGCCTCGGCCACCTGACCCTGGCCCTCGACGAGACCCGGCTCGGCCTCGCGCTCGGTCTCGGGCTGATCGCGATCGGCTCGGGCGGCATCAAGCCCTGCGTCTCCGCCAACGTGGGTGATCAGTTCGGGCAGTCCAACCAGCACCTCCTCTCGAAGACCTTCAGCTGGTTCTACTTCTCCATCAACTTCGGCTCCTTCTTCTCGACCCTCCTCATCCCCTGGCTCCTGCGCGCCTACGGGCCCAACGTGGCGTTCGGCCTCCCCGGGCTCCTGATGCTCCTCGCCACGATCGTGTTCTACCTGGGCCGCCGCGAGTTCGTGCACGTGCCCCCGGCGGGGATGGACTTCGTGCGCGAGACCTTCAGCGTGGCGGGGCTGCGCACCATCGCGCGGCTCTTCGTGTTGATGGTGTTCCTGCTGCCGTTCTGGGCCATCTTCGATCAGACCGGCTCTGCGTGGGTGCTCCAGGCCAAGCAGATGGACCTGAACTTCTTCGGCATCGAGCTCCTCCCGGCCCAGGTCCACGCCGCCAACCCCATCATGGTGATGCTCTTCGCGCCGATCTTCGCCTACGGCGTGTACCCGAGGGTCTCGAAGATCTGGCCGATGACCCCGCTCCGGAAGATGGGGGTGGGCTTCTTCGTCGCGGGGCTCTCGTTCGTGGTCTGCGCCTACGTGGAGCAGCTGATCGCGGCCGGCCAGCGCCCCTCGGTGTGGTGGCAGATCTTCGCCTACGCGATCATCACCGTGGCCGAGGTGATGGTGTCGATCACCTCGCTGGAGTTCTTCTACACCCAGGGCCCGAAGCGCATGAAGTCGCTGATCATGTCGATCCAGATGCTCTCGATCTCGCTCGGGAACGGCTTCACCGCCCTGGTCAACTTCGTCATCAAGAACGACGACGGCACCGACAAGCTCTCCGGCCCGTCGTACTACATGTTCTTTGCCGCGGTGATGTTGGTGGCGTCGGTGCTCTTCGTGTTCGTAGCCATGCGCTACAAGGAGCACACTCACCTGCAGGACGAGGCATGAGCCGGCGCAAGAAGACGTCGGGCGAGGTGAAGGCGAGGAGCGCGCTCTCCCCCGAGGCGGTGCAAGGTACCCTGCTCGAGGGGCAGTCGCTCCCGGTGCTCCAGGCCCTCGGGCTGGTGACGCCCCGGGGCGGGGCGAGCGCCGACGCCCACCGCAAGATCAAGCAGATCAGCCACTTCGTGCAGCAGATCGCCCCCGCCCTCGACGACCTCTTCGAGCGGCACCCCGAGCCGGTGCTGGTGGACGCCGCGGCGGGCAAGGCCTACCTGGGCCTGGTGATCTACGAGCGCTGGATCGCGCGCCACGGCCGCGGCCGCCTGATCGCGATCGAGGGCCGTCCTGACCTCGTGACCCGCGTCCAGGGCATCGCGACCGAGCTCGGCTTCGATCGCCTCGAGGTGCAGCCCGCGCGCATCGCGGAGGCCGAGTGGCCGGAGCGGGTGCACTTCGCGATGGCGCTCCACGCGTGCGACACCGCCACCGACGAGGCGCTCGCGATGGCGCTCGCGGCCAAGGCCGACCACGTCGCGCTGGTGCCGTGCTGTCAGGCCGAGGTGGCGCGCCTCTTGAAAGAGGTGGACGCGGGGCCGGCGGATCTGTGGCGGCACGCCTGGCACCGGCGCGAGTTCGGCGCCCACCTCACGAATGTCATCCGCGCCCTCGCGCTGCAGTCCTACGGCTACCAGGTCACGGTGACCGAGCTCGCGGGATGGGAGCACAGCCTGAAGAACGAGCTGATCCTCGGCCGCCGGGTGGCGCGCTTTCACGCGGGGGCGGAGCGCCAGCTGGCCCAGCTCCTCGAGCAGATCCCGGTGCGGCCGTGGCTCCTCGAGCACCTGCCGCCGCGCGAGACCTAGCCCGAGACCCTAAGGCTGATCCTCTTCGTCCAGCTCCTCCGGCGTCTCCGCTGGCGCGCGCGTCCCCGGGGGGCCGAAGGGGTTGGTGATCACCGGCCGGTTGAGCGGGCTGTCTTCGAAGGGGCTCTTCGCGAAGGGGCTCTTGTCGAAGCGGCTCTTCATCGGGTCGTAGCGCTGCTCGCGCTCGCCCACCAGGCCCGCGGGATCGTCGCCGCCGTTCACCGGGATCATGCGCACGTTGACCCCGGTGGACTCGGGGCTGAGGTTGAGCTGCTTGTCGAGGAAGCCCTGGCGCTTGAGGATCACCACCGCGCGGTCCCCGCCCACCGGGCGCGGCACCGTGGTCGGGGTCTCGCCGACCATGCGACCGCCCACCCAGACCTCGGCCCCGGCGGGGTTGCTGCTGATCTCCACCTCGCCGCCCGCCTGCATCATCTCCTCGAGGGGGGAGCGCTTCTTGTCCTGCTTCTTGTTGCCCGCGCCGTACCAGCCCAGCCGCGTGGGCTCGGTGACCCGCGGGTTGTAGTACGGCGAGTACATGCTCTCGTCGTCGATGACGTAGTAGACCACCAGCACCGCGAGCATCCCGAAGGCCACCCAGAGGTGACCGGGCAGGCCGAGGAACTTCGACTGGCCGTCGCGCTCCTTCTTGCTCTTCTTCGGCGGGATGAGCTGCACCGCCATCGGCTGCGCCTGGGGCACCGCGGTGTAGGGCACCGCGGTGGGCATGGCCCCCGCCGGCCCGAGGAACTCACGATCGTGCTGGTCGAGCACGCCGAGGCAGGTCTGCAGGAAGAGCGCCGCGGTGTGCCGCTCCACGCTGCCCTGCGTCAAGATGGCTTGCGGTCCCCGCTGGGCGTCGTACGCCATCACCAGGAACGGGGTCTGGCTCACCGGCTCCACCCCGAAGTCCAACACCTGGGCGAGCTCCGGGCGCATGAAGTGCGCCGCGATCTCGGGGCGCCGCACCAGGCTGTCGAGGAGGCGGGCCCGGCGGGCGAGGCGCTCCGAGGGGAAGCTCTCCAGCACCACCGTCCGCCCGTCCCCCAGCGCGGTGGCCAGGTAGGTGCCCTGGGTGCCCTGGGCGAGGAGCACGTGGTCGATCCGGTAGCGCCCGCCGAGCACCGTGCCGGGCTGCAGGGTGGGGGTCAGGGCAGGCCCGTAGGCCACCCCGGGCACCTGATGCACCGGGCACATCCCCGCCGGGGTGGGGACCCCACACAGCGGGCAGTAGCGGGCCGCGGCCTCCAACGCATCTAGCGGAGCATCGCGCGCGGTGGGGAGCAAGGGCCCAGCGCGCCCTGGATCGAGGTACTTGTGCCGTCGTGACCCACATCGACCCCCATCGGGCCGGTGCGTCCCATGCTGGACCGAGGGTCCACCCCGCGCCCCAGCGGGGTGAGATAACGCGCGTCTGGAGCCGCTCTGGCGCCCTCGCGCGCGAGCGCTTGAAAGGTACCTTTCCGACCCGATGGCGGGCTCCATGGGCAGAATCGGGGTGTCAACCGGGGTTGCCGTGATCCGACACCGACCTACACGAAAGCGAAGCCTCGACGCCTCAGGTGAGGGGTCGGCGCCACATTGGGTCGATTCCGGTCCGTTTGCCGACTGATGGGCGGGTGAGGGGGGCCTTCACTAACACCGAGGCGTGGGCGTCCTGCGGCACCCGGCTCTGTTCCTCGGCGTAGCCGCGCTCGCGGCGTGCACGAAGTCCGGCCCGTACTCGACCGAGGATCGGGCAGCGCTCCAGGGGTCCATCTACTACGTCACCGGCGGCTCGGAGCACGGGGAGGGCACCACGGTGAAGCGGCTGCGCCTGTCCGACGGTCGGGTGGACGCGCTCACCGGGGGCGAGGCCCCCGCCTTCGTGTACGGCCAGAGCCCCACCGATGGGCGGCTCGCGCTCACCGTGGCGGACGACCTCTACCTCGCGCGCCCCGACGGCAGCGAGCTCACCAAGGTGGCCTCCAGCCCCGAGCTGGACTGGTACCCGCGCTTCTCGCCCGACGGGCGCTTCTTGGTCTTCGAGTCGGCCCGAGCCTCGTTCCGCGACCTGTACCGCCTGGAGCTGAGCACCTCCGAGGTCGTGCGGCTCACCGACAACGAGCAGGGCAACTTCGACGCGACCTGGTCGCCCGACGGGCGCAAGCTGGCCTTCGCCTCGAGCCGCGCCGGGCAGCTCGATCTGTGGGTGATGGACGCGGACGGCGCCAACCCGAAGCGCCTCACCTTCCATCCCGGTGACAGCGTGAAGCCGGCGTGGTCGCCCTCGGGCAAGTACATCGCCTTCATCTCGGCCCGCGACGGCAAGGACGACCTGTTCGTGGTGCGCCCAGACGGCAGCGACATCCGGAAGCTCACCCCCGAGGCCGAGGCCAAGAAGCGGTGGGAGGGCGCCCACGTGCAGCGCTACGCCTGGCACCCCACCGAGGACCGCATCGCCTACGAGGACCAGGCGCCGCGGGCCCACAGCCAGCTCCACGTGGTGGACGCGGTGACCGGCGCGATGAAGACGCTGAGCAAGCCGGAAGAGGACGATCGAGAGCCGGCGTGGTCCCCGGACGGCGAGCACATCGTGTTCGCGTCGGTGCAGGACGACGCCTCCGACATCTACATCATGCGCGCGGACGGATCCCGTCGGACCCGGATGACCCGGGAGCAGGATCGCGCGTGGCTTCCCCGGTGGACCCGGGGTGATCGAGACGCAGTGAAGGAGCCGAAGTGAAGTTCAAGCGAGCCAAGCAACTCCAGAAGGTACTGGCCGCGGTGGGGACCGCGACCATGGTGGCGTGTGTCCCGGCCGGGGAGGGCAAGTTCTCCGGCAAGCTGGCCACACAGGGGGCGGAGGTCGAGGAGAGCTCTGGTCTGGCGCTGGTCTTCGACGAGGCGGCCGAGGCCTGGCGCGTCCCGGTGGACGTCCTCAAGGCCATGGCCTATGCCGAGACCCGGCTCGTGCCCGCCCAGGGCGAGGTGGAGTTCGACGAGCAGCCGCAGCCTTGGGGCATCTTCGCGATCCGGGGCGAGGAGCTCGTCCTGGCAACCCAGCTTGCGGGCTACACGGCGGAGGAGATCAAGACCGACGTGGAGGCCAACATCCACGCCGCCGCCGCGCTCATGTCGTACTACGCGGACGAGGCGGGCCTCGACCCCGCGCTCCGCCCCGAGCCGATGGTGTGGGGCGAGGCGATCGGCATGTACGGCAAGCTCGACACCGAGTTCCAGGCCACCTACGCCGAGAACGTGCTCCGCTACGTGCGCACCGGCCTCGCGGTGCCCACCCCGGACGGCGAGACCCTGCTCATCGGGCGCCACGGGCAGGACGCCGAGGGCACCTCGAGCGCCGCCATCCGCGCCCCCGGCACGGTGTGGAAGTCCTCCCCCAACTTCAACTCGCGCGGCGGCAAGAGCCCCCGCTTCGTGGTGATCCACACCTGTGAGGGCGCGTACTCCGGCTGCGTGAGCTGGCTGCGCAACTCGGCCTCGGGGGTGAGCGCGCACTACGTGGTGAACGACACCGGCTCCGAGATCTCGCAGCTGGTCGAGGAGGAGAACCGGGCCTGGCACATCGGCGCCGCGTACCGCTCGCGCCTCAACGGCGGCCAGATGACCGACATCGAGGGCGCGTCCTCGAACACCTACTCGGTGGGCATCGAGCACGCCGGCCGCGCGAGCCAGCCCAGCTGGGACGAGCGGATGATCGAGGCGAGCGCCGATCTGGTGGCGGGCATCACCGATCGCCACAACATCCCGAAGGACCGCTACCACGTGGTGGCGCATGGTACCTTGCAGCCCGAGAACCGCGTCGACCCCGGCCCCAACTGGCCGTGGACCCACTACCTCGACCTGGTCCGCGGCGGCGCGGTGACCCCGCCCCCGCCGACCCCGACTCCGACCCCGACCCCGCCGCCGACCACCCCCACCACCAGCGTGACGGTGGACAACGAGACCCAGGGGCGCTTCCGGGCCTCGAGCGCGTGGGACGTGTCCTCGTGGTCCTCGGGCCGCATCGGCAGTAACTACCGCTTCCGTCGTCCGCAGCAGAAGAGCGACCCCGCGGAGTGGCGGGTGCCGGTACCCGAGACGGGCAACTGGGAGATCTTCGCCCGGGTCCCTGGCTACGGCTACAACAACAAGGCGCCGTTCCTCATCTACAACAGGGGGCAGACCACCGTGGTCTGGCGCAACCTCGGCCAGTTCGGCGGGGAGTGGATGAGCCTCGGCACCTTCGCGCTCGACGCCGGGGATGACTGGCTGGTGGGGCTCTCCTGCTGGACGAACGGCACGGGCTACCTGATCGCCGACGCGGTGCGCATCGAGCGCCGCTGACCTTCGCGGCGCCGCAGCCTCTCCCTCCTGAAGTCTGTCTTCTGCGGCCTGGAGCCTGGCCCCTCGAGCCTGAGACCTGCCTCTGAAGCCTGAGGCCGCGGTCGCCCGAAGAAGGGCGCGCGGAGCCGTAGAGCCCGGGCCGATCGGCCTCAGGTATCAGAGACAGGCATCAGGCTTGGGATCTCAGGTTCGATCGCCTGGGCTCCTGGTCGGGCAGGGTGGGTTGCGGCCCCGCCTCTGATGAGACGGGGCCGCGGGCATGACTCAGTGGGTCCGGCGGTGCCGCCAGAAGGCGCCCGGCTGATCCGCCTCGCGGGTCCGTGCGGCCCGCACCGCGTCCTCCAGGGTGCCGAGCGCGCGCTCGGCGTCTTGGGTGGTGGTGGCGTTGAGCAGGTCACCCTTCGCCGTCTCCACCGCGGTGAAGAGCTCCGCGTCGCTCAGCTGCGCCTCGGGCGCCTGGGCGGTGGAGATCGTCGACTGCGAGGAGAGGCTGGTGGTGGAGATCGACTGGCTCAGCTGCACCGGGGTCAGGATCGACCGGCAGACCCCGGGGGTGTCGGTGAAGCGGCACACCTGACCGCAGCCGCAGATCATCACGCCGTCGCAGACCTCGCCCCGGGCGCAGTCCGCGTTCTCCCAGCAGCCGCCCTTGGGGGGCAGGCCCTTGCAGACGCCGGCCTGGCCAGCCGCGCAGTCCTCGCCGATGCACTCGCCACCCTTGAGGGCGCTGCACTGGCTGTCGTCGAAGCAGCAGCCGGCCGGCGGCCGGAGGTTGCAGACGTTGCTGTTGCAGGCGCCCTGGCTCGACACGTCGACGCCGGCCTGGTTCGCGAAGCACTCGTTGGTGTACGTGTTGCCGTCGCAGCCGCAGACCTCGTTGACGGTGTAGCCGCAGTTGACCGGGCGCGGCGTGCACACGCCGGGGCCGGCGGCGCCGCACACGTTGTAGGGCCCGAACTCGCAATACTCGTTGCTGCCGCAGGTGCTCCCGTAGGCCCCGCCACACGGGGTCGAGGTGCCGCCGCTGTCCACCACGCCCGAGTCGACCACGCCCGAGTCGGTCACGCCCGAGTCGGTCACGCCGGCGTCGGAGCCGCCGCTGGCGTTACACACGAAGGTCTCCAGGATCTGGGCGCGCGCGGGGAGGAAGCAGCTGGTGAGGGCAGAAGAGAGCGCGACGACGGCGGGCGGGGTGTTGGTGGGCGAGGTCGGCCCGGTCTCCTTCACGTGCACGAAGCCGCCCGCGGCCACGCCCGGCCAGTTGGCGGTCGGCGAGATCGCCTGGCCCACCGAGAACTGGTGGCAGCCGCCGCAGGTCATGGCGCCGGCGCGGGCGAGCACGTGGCTGTTGTTGAGCCCGGCGAAGGCGGAGTTGCCGCTGAGCACGCCGTCGATGGTTGCGCGGAACGCCGGGCTGGCGATGCTGTTCGGATCGTCCGAGGGGCCCTGGGAGACGCTCTGGAACTCGTTGTAGCGGTCGTCGAAGCCGGCCCCCACCGTGTTGACCTCGGGGCAGGCGCTGACGCCGGCGCCGTTCAGCTCGAAGTCGAGCAGGTTGTTCATGTTGATGGTGGCGAAGTCGTTGGAGAAGGCGGCCTGCTCGGAGATGAAGAGCGGGGTGCCGAAGCTGGTCTCGTCGTAGAACTCGGCCAGCGGGTTGTCCTTCACGGTGTCGGGGGTGAACACCGCCTGCCCGCTGAGGTTGAAGCTGGTGCGCCACTCGCGCAGCATCCACAGCGGGGTCATGAACATGTTGGCGCGGACCTGCCCCAGGGGCACGCCGTAGTTGGCGTGGGTCACCACGGCCGAGAAGCCGGGGAGGCCGTTATAGTAGAAGTCCTCCAGCATCTGGCCGCGCTGCGTGTCGCTGAGCGCGGCGTCCGAGAGCTGGTGCCAGAACTGCGCGACGGGGAGGCAGCCGGCGAGGCCCAGGCCCGGGTTCGGGTTGGGGAGCCGCGCCTCGAAGATCACCAGGTACCGGTTGAAGGTGCTGTTGGGGTAGCGGCCGTACACGATCCGGTACTCGCCGCAGTTGGCGCCGGTCGCCGGGGCGAGATCGAAGCGGTTGAAGAGCGCGATGGGCTGCATGTCGGTGAGGAGCCCGGCGCCGGTGAGCCCCGCCTCGGCGGACCGGGTGTTCGCGGCCATGGCCAGGCCGCTCGTGGGGTTGGTGAAGGAGGTGTTCAGGAGCCCCGAGGTCAGGGTCTGGGCGAGCGCCGCGTCGGTGGTGATCGCGCCGCCGCTGGAGTTGCGGATGGCCTGGATGGTGCGCTGGAAGCTGAAGTTCCCCGCGGTGATGATCGCCTGGTCGTGGATGACCATCGACTGATCCACGTTCACGGAGTCGCACGGGCCGATACCCGCAATCGAAGTTGCGAAGGACGGCGTCTCGGCGGCGCCCTGCGCGGGGTCGGCCTTGGTACAGGCCTGGCTGAGGAGCGCCGCCGCCACGGCGCCCGTGTACATTGACAACTTGGCTTTCATTCGTCCCCTCCTCACCGCATGCGCGGCAGGTTGACCTTGCGTCTCAGTTGCGAGGCGCGGCGCCAGGGAAACAGCCCCCCCGAGACCGTGTCGATGTGCGCGAGGTGTGCGGGTAAAACCACGCGGCCGGGCGCGAATTTCACCCATATGGGGGGCGCGACAAACTGCGCGGTATGGGCCCGCTACCAAGGGAAGCGGCGCCTCCTGGCCGGCGTTGTGCCCGGGTGAGCGCGATCCTCGCACTGCTCCTCGGGGCGACGGTGGCGGCCGCGCCGCCGCTGGTGTTCATCGACGCCGGACACGGAGAGGGCGACAACCAGGGGGCTCAGACCGTGCGCTGCGGGACCGAAGCGGACTTCACGCTGAGCCTGGCCCGCGACCTCGCGGCGCGGCTCGAGGCGGGAGGGCGCTTCCGGGTGCGCCTGTCGAGGACCAGCTCCACCGGACCCTCCTACCCCCAGCGCCTGGCGCGGGCCCGGGCGGCGGGGGCGCGGGCGCTGTTGAGCCTGCACGCCGACGCCCGGGGCGCCCTGAGCTGGCACAAGACCCTGGACGGGCGCTCGTGCCTGCGCAGCCTGGAGCAGCCGGGCTTCTCGGTGCTCTACTCGGACGAGGGGAGCGCAGGTCGGGTTGCGCGACGCCGCCGGCTCGCGCGCGCGGTGGCGACCCGGATGACGAATGCAGGCTTCATTGCCTACGACGGCTTCGACTACGGCGGGCTCTACGAGGTGGACCCGACCGAGGGGGTGTTCATCGATCGGCGGCGGCTCTTCATGCTCCGTCGACCCCCGATGCCGTCGGTGATCATCGAGACCCACCACGCCTTCCACCCCGAGGACCACGCGGACTGGCAGCGCGACGAGACCCGCGCCCGCTTCGCGGCGGCGGTCGAGGCGGCGCTGTGGGAGGTGCTCACGCCCGGCGTAGGGCGTGGAGGGTGAACAGGGCGACCGAGAGGAGGGCGAAGGCGCCCAGCTGGTGGACTACCGCGGTGACCAGCTCGACCTTGAGCACCACGGTGAGGATCCCGAGGAGCACCTGCGCCCCGGTGGCCACCAGGACGAGCAAGAGGCCTCGCCTTGCGCGGGGGGCGGCCACCCGGCGTCGGCCGACGAGGAACAGCGCGAGCGCGGCCACCGCGACCCCGTAGCCCAGGGTGCGGTGGAGGAAGTGGATGAGCACAGGGTGGCTCAGCCAGCTGGCGTCGGAGGCGGCGCTCAGGAGCGCGCCGGGGAGGTAGTGGCCGTTCATGTCCGGCCAGGTCGCGAACAGGTACCCGGCTCGGCTCCCGGCCATGAACGCGCCGTAGACGATCTGCAGGCCGACCAGCGCGACGAAGGGCACCAGCCAACGGGCGAAGGGGCGCGCGCCGGGGTCCTTCGGCTCGGTGTTGGCCGGCCAGCGCAGGTCCATCCACAGCCACAGCACGTAGCTGGCCACGGTGAAGGCGAGGCTCAGGTGGGCGGCGAGGCGGAAGTGGCTCACCTGCGGGATGTCGACCAGGCCGCTCTTCACCATGAACCAGCCGAGCAGGCCCTGCAGGCCGCCGAGGACGAACGCCACGAAGGTGCGGAGGCGCAAGCGGCCTTGCAGGCGCCCGCGGAGGAGGAACACGAGCCAGGGCACGAAGAACGCCACCCCGATCAGGCGCCCGATCAGGCGGTGGAACCACTCCCAGAAGAAGATCCGCTGGAAGTCGGCGAGGGTCATCCAGTCGTTCACGTGCTGGTACTGGGGCGAGGCCTGGTACTTGGTGAAGACGCGGGTCCACTCCGCCTCGGTGAGGGGGGGCAGGGCGCCCATGAGGGGGCGCCACTCCACCATCGAGAGGCCGGAGCCGGTGAGGCGCGTGATCCCGCCCACCGCCACGATGGCGGTGATCATGCCGAACACGACCAGGAGCCAGATGCGCACGCCGCGCAGTCGAGGGTCGGGCTGCATTCCGAGCCGGTTTGTTCGCCGCCCGACCCGGCCTCGCAAGGGATTTCTTCGCTTGCCTCAGGGTGGGACCCTTCACCACCACGAGACGTCTCACGGGCGGATTGGCAGTCGATCTCGGGTCTGCCCCGTGGTAGCGAGCCGTCCTGGAGGCAAGAAAACCACCATGTTGACCGATCGTGTGAAGCAAATCCTGAGCTGGTACGGCTCCGAGAGCATCGGGGTTCGGACGAACCTGGCGCGCATGATGAACACCGGGCGCCTGGCCGGCACCGGCAAGCTGGTGATCCTGCCGGTGGACCAGGGCTTCGAGCACGGCCCCGCCCGCACCTTCGCCCCGAACCCGGCCGGCTACGACCCCCGGTACCACTTCGAGCTGGCCCTCGAGGCGGGCTGCAACGCCTACGCGGCGCCCAAGGGGCAGCTGGAGGCGGCGGCCGGTGACTATGCGGGCGAGATCCCGCTGATCCTCAAGCTGAACAACTCCGACACCCTGCTCAGCACGGACGACCCGTGCTCGGCCGTGACCTCGTCGGTGGAAGACGCCTTGCACCTCGGCGCGAGCGCGATCGGCTTCACCATCTACCCCGGCTCCGGCATGCGGAACGAGATGTACGAGCAGATCCGGGAGATCTCCGCCGAGGCCCGCTCGGTCGGTCTGCCCACCGTGATCTGGTCGTACCCGCGCGGCAGCGGCCTGTCGAAGGACGGTGAGACCGCGATCGACGTGGTGGCCTACGCGGCCCACATCGCCTGCCAGCTCGGCGCCCACATCGTGAAGGTGAAGCCCCCGACCGCGCACATCGAGCAGAAGGAGGCCAAGAAGGTCTACGAGTCGAAGGGCATCAAGATCGACACCCTGGCCGACCGGATCAGCCACGTGGTGGAGTCCTGCTTCGGTGGCCGGCGCATCGTGATCTTCAGCGGCGGCGCGGCCAAGGGTGAGGCCGAGGTGCTGGCCGAGATCCAGGGCATCGCCGACGGCGGTGGCTTCGGCTCCATCATGGGCCGCAACGCCTTCCAGCGCCCGAAGGCCGAGGCCCTGCAGCTGCTCAGCAAGGCGATGGACATCTACGCCAAGGCCAAGTAGCCCGCGTCAGAGGCTCCGCAAGAACGCTGCGAGGGCGGCCTTGTCGGCCGCCTCCAGCGTCGTCCCGAAGGTGTGGCCTTCGTTGCTGCTCCCGAAGCGGGACGTGTCCACCTCGAAGTCCCCTCGCATCCAGCGCGTCGGGCGGTCCTCGGGCCGCGTCAACAGCGCCTCCAGCGTCGGCACGCTCCCGTTGTGGAGGTACGGCGCGGTGGCCCACAGCCCGCGCAGGGTGTTGGCGCGGTAGCCGTCGGTGCGCCGCACCGCCAGGCCCCTTCCGATGATGAAGGCGATCAGATCGCCGAGGCCCACGTCGGTGCCGCTGCCCTCGCCGCTCCCGTCGCCGTCTTGCAGGATGCGGTGCGCGCGGCTGGTGCGGATGCTCCCGTTGGGCAGCGCCGGATCTTCACCCGGGAGGCGCTCCACCCCGGTGGTGGAGGTGTCGAGGGTGACCACCGCGTCGAGGCTCACGTCGTCCAGGTGGTGGCAGGCGCCGCATCGCTCGGCCTCGAACACCGCTCGGCCTCGCGCAACCTCGCCTGCGTCCTGGGACGGGGCGGGCGGCGGGGCGAGGCCGCCGAGGAACTCGATGAAGGGCGCGATGCGCGCCTCGTCGGGGAACGGCACCTTCGCGGTCTCCTCGTTGGGGCTTCCCGCCCCGAAGCTGAAGACCGCGAAGTGGATCTCGGTGCGCACGTCCTGCCCGGTGCCCATGTAGTTGAGGTACTGGCGCTGGCCGAGCTCGAAGTAGGGTGGGAAGTCCGCCGGCACTACGTCGGGGTAGCCGCTGGACTCGGCGTTGGTGCGCCCCGGGCCGAGGGCGAGGGCCTTCGTCTCCTGCAGCTCGGTCATCAGCGGCGCGTGCCCCGCCGCGACCCAGCGCCGGTTCACCTCCACCCGGAACCGCCCGATGTCGAGCCCGGTGTTGGGCACCCCGAGCCACAGGCCGTCGTCGAGCCGCTGCACGTGGCACAGCGCGCAGGTCTCGTGGATGCGCTCGGGGTCCTTCACCCCGCGGGCGAGGCCCACCGGGAGGTCGCGCGCGGGGTCGGGGATGAAGCCGAAGGCGGCGAACTGCTCGCCGAACACCTCCGGCTCGTCCTCCATCAAGGCCAGCATGAACTCCGCTGGCGGCCACTCGTCCAACAGCTCGGTGTCCCAGGTGTCGGTCAGGAAGCGCTCCTGCCCGGCGTAGCCGGGGTGGGCGGGGTCGAGGCCGTTCACGAACTCGAGCGGGGCCGGATCCGCGCCGCAGCCCCAAAGGCTCGACGCGATCACTGCGGTGCAGGTCAAGTTGCGATAGACGGTGCTCACAGGCTCTCCAGGTAGGTCAAGAGGGCGGCGAGGTCGGCCTCGCTCAGGCCCGAGGTGCGGCCGTGCCGATCACCCTGGTAGTGCTCCACCAGCAGCGCGCGCAGGGTGGGGGCGCGGCCGTCGTGCAGGTAGGGCGGGCGGCCCCGGGCCCCGATCAGGGTGGGGGTCCGGACCTCGGCCAACGCCCCGTCGGGGTCGGGCGAGTCCACGTAGATCGCGTGGGGTAGACGGTCGGCGAAGAGCGGCGCGGGGTGGCACTCGGCGCAGCCCACCTCGGTGAACAGCGCCTCGCCCCGGGCCCACTCCGCCTGCAGACCGTCCGGCACCGGCCGGGGCACCGGGGGCGGGCGCTCGGCCATGTAGGCGGCCATGGCGTCCACGTCCACCAGCAGGCCGTCGCCCTCCATCAGGGTCCGCAGGGTGGCCTGCGAGAGCACCGCCGCGTCGTCGAAGGCGCCGTCCCAGTGCAGCGGGCCGACCCGGGCGCCCCAGGCGGGCGGGGTGCGCCGGAGCTTCCTCGGCACGTCCACGGTGTGGAGGAACCAGCTGAGGCCGTCTTCTCCGCCCCCGGGGTGGCAGGTGCCGCAGGTCACCACCCCGCTCGGGGTGAGGTGGGTGTTCACCGCGTCGAAGAAGAGCTTGCGGCCTCGGGACCCCGCCTCGGAGTAGATCGAGGCGCCGACCTCGCGCCGCAACACGGCCTGCGGTGAAAGCGGGCCTGCGGTACCGGCCGAAGGGAGCTCGAGCCGGGCCACCGCGTGATCGAAGCCGACGTCGACCCAGGCGGTGCGCCCGTCGGCGGAGACCACCACCCCTCGGGGGCCGCGGCCGACCGAGAAGCTGGCCACCAGGGTGAGCTCCGCCTCCGACGCGGCGGTCTCGGGCCCCTTCAGGTCGGCGCAGTCGAGCACCGCCACGTTGTCGGTCTGCCGGTGGGCCACCCACAGCCGACCGGCGGCCGCCGCCACCGCGCTGGGGCCGCTCATCACCCGCTCACCCCCGTCGAAGCGCGCGTAGCGGCCACCGCACGCCGCCCACAGGCGCGGCTCGATCCGGGGCCGCGCGTCCACCACCGCGCCGTACCCCCCCGCCTCGGCCGGTCGCGCGCGGTCGCTGTCGTGGTCCACCGCCTGGTAGGCGAGGGCCAGGCCGCCCGTCGCCGGGTCCACCGCGAGGGCCCGGGCGTCGGTGGCGGCGAAGCCGCGCCGGGGTTCCAAGATCACGGAGCCAACGGTCGGAGCGAGCGGGGGGCGGGCCAGCTCGCCCGGGAGGCGCTCCAGGGCCGCGGGTTCGAGGCGCAGCACCTGCCCGATCCGCGCCAGGGACACCACCCACGCATCACCGACCACCGCCACCGCGGCTGGGCCCCCGGGCACCGTCCAGGCGCGCGCAACCTGTCCTGCGGGGTCGAGGCGCAGGAGCCGATCATCGGTGGGGCAGGTGACGAGGACGTCCGCCCCGGCCACCGCGAGGCCGGCGGTGCCACCGCAGGGCACCGGCGTCCGGCTGATGTCGCCGGTGTCGAGCGCCACCCACGCCACCTCGGTCGCGCGGCCCAGGCTCACCGCCAGCCGCTCGCCCACCCGCACCAGCTGCTCGGGACCCCCCGCTACCTCGAAGCGCCGGAGCACCGCGAGGGAGCCGGCGTCGACCTCGACCACCGCGTCGTCGTCGGGCGAGGTCAGGTAGAGGCGCCCCTGCGCCTCGTCGAGGACGAGGGTGCTGGAGGTGGCGCCGGGCTCTATGGAGGCCTCACCGCACGCGAGGCCGAGCGCAAGCCAACCTGCCAGCGCGACGCGGGTGGGGGACATGCCTGCTCTAGAAGCCGGCGGGCAGGAGGATTGCGAACTCCGCGTCCACCGGGTGGACGGCGCACTCCAGGGTGTAGGCGCCGATCGGGATCATCACCGGGTCGCCGGTGTCGGGCGCGGGGTCGGCGGGGTCGGCGGTGCCGTCGATGTCCATGAACCCGAGGATCTGGTACTCGCCCGCCGGCAGCGTCACCGGGAGCCGGTAGGACCTGAGGGCGCTCGGGTTTCGCACGTCCACCGCCTCGTAGACGAAGTCCGCCACCGCCTCCGCGCCCTCGTTCGGGCCCCGGATGGTGACGTCGGCCGCCCGGTACACCGAGCCGTAGACGTTGCCCACCAGCGGCGCCTTCTTGTCGCGGTCGTTGGCGATGGTGGTGGAGGCCTTGAAGGTGATCTCGAACTCACCGGTGAGCGAGCGCGTGCTGCCCAGGTCCTCGCAGACCGGGACCGCGTCGGGGATGTCGGTGGGGATCTCGACCTCGCCCACGTACGGCACGAACTCCACGTCCTTCAGGTAGCGGGTGGGCGACTCCACCGCGTAGGCGATCTGGAAGCGCCCCGCGTGACCCTGGGCGATGACCTTCACCACCCCGCCCCCATCGGGGTCGTCGTAGTGGAAGGGCGCGACCCAGTCGTCGGAGGAGCCGGGGCTCTCCGCCTCCTGGGCCTCCATGTTCTCGACCAGGCGGAGCACGTTCTTCTGGAACTGCTCCCCCGCGCGCAAGCTGGCCGGCGCTCGGGCGAGGGGGATGCGGCGGCCGTCGAGGGTCACCACGTCGAAGTTCACGTCCACCAGCTCCTGCGACAAGAGCGGCTTCACGGTGAGCCGCAGCCAGCGGTGGGGGTCCAGCTGGAAGTCGGTGAAGTTCTGCCGGAAGCCGGCGGTGATGCCGTAGGCCCGGGTGGCGAAGAAGTCGAACTCGGAGCGGGACAGCGTGAACCACACCGTACCGGCCAGGGTCTCGTAGGGCTCGCCGGTGAAGGCGGGGGTGTTGACCGCCCCGCTGCTCAGGCTGGTGCGGGGGTTCTCGGCCTCGAAGGAGAGGGTGCTCACGCCGTCGGCGAAGTTGACCTTCAGGGTGAGGTTGCCGCCGTTGGGCGAGCGGGCCAGGTACTCGAGGTGGAAGGGCGCCATCTCGCCGGTGTTCTGCAGCTCCTCCTGCGCGCGGGCCATCGCCACCCGCACCGTCTCGATGAAGATCTCGCCGTAGGCGAACGAGACCGGCACCTTGAGCACGGTGCGCCGGACATCGGGGCTGTCGGCCGGGGCCATGTCGAGTCGCACGATGACCTGGTCGGTGGTGCGGGCGTCGGCCTCGACGGTGAGCCACACCCCGGGCTGCAGCTCCAGGTTGGCGTGGCCGTGCCCGGTGCGCGCGGCCTCGCCGAAGATCGGGCCGACCAGCTCCAGGAACCGGGCCTCGTCGATCCGCTTGCCCACCGTGATGCCGGTGAACTCGATCGGCTGGGAGCGGGGCCTGAGGACGTTGTCCGCCGGCGGCTCGGGGGTCGCGGCAGGCTCGTTCTTGCAGGCGGCGGCGAGGAGGCCGACCAGGGACAAGACCAGCGCTTCACGGCGGATTTGGGGCATCCCAGAGGGCTAACACGCGCCCGAACCGGCCATCATCGACCGGGTAACCGAGGCTCCGTGTAGGTATAGATGCGCAGGTCCAGGTGTCCGAAGCGCTTGGCGGGCCCATCCGAGCCCGATAGGGTCCCGCCCCGTGAGTGACCAGTCCGTCATCGGCCGTCGCCTCCGCAAGGTGGACGGCAGCGCCAAGGCCACCGGCAAGGCCGTCTATACCGACGACATCATCCTCCCCGGGATGCTCCACGCGAAGATCCTGCGGAGCCCCCACGCCCACGCGCGGATCCTGTCGATCGACACCTCCGAGGCCGAGGCGATGCCCGGGGTGCGCGGGGTGGTCCTCGGGCACGAGATGCCGAAGCGCTACGGCATCATCCCGTGGACGCCGGACGAGCAGGCCCTGGCGGTCGACAAGGTCCGCTACATCGGGGACGGCGTCGCCGCGGTGGCGGCGGTGGACGAGGACACCGCGAACGCCGCGATCCGCAAGATCAAGGTGGAGTACGAGGTGCTCGAGGCCTTGATGGACCCCAAGGTGGCGGCGGCGCGCAAGGACCTCGTCATCCACGACTGGAACCCGCGGCAGGTCGAGAAGAAGGGGAACATCTCGAAGCACGTGGACCTCGCCTTCGGGGACGTGGACGGCGCCCTCGCGAGCGCCGACGTGGTGGTGCGGAACGAGTACTTCTTCGAGGGCACCACCCACGCCCCGATCGAGCCGCACTGCGCGGTGGCCCAGTGGGAGGAGACGCCGGAGTCCGACGGCACGGTGAAAGGCAAGTTGACGCTCTGGTCCGCCACCCAGGTGCCGCACTACCTGCACCGTGAGCTGGCCGCGGTGCTCGAGCTCGACCAGGCGCAGATCCGGGTCATCCAGCCCGCCCTCGGCGGCGCCTTCGGGGGCAAGTCCGAGCCCTTCGACCTCGAGTTCGTGGTGAGCAAGCTCGCGATGAAGACCGGGCGCCCGGTCAAGCTGCTCTACACCCGCGAGGAGGTCTTCTACTCCCACCGGGGGCGCCACCCGATGCTGATGGACTTCTCGACCGGGGCCACCAGGGACGGGCGCCTCACCGGGGTGAAGTCGCGCATCCTCATCGACGGCGGGGCGTACACGTCCTTCGGCCTCGTGACCTCGTACTACGCGGGGCAGCTGTTGACCGGGCCCTACGACTTCCCGACCTACGCCTTCGACGCGACCCGCGTGTACACCAACAAGCCGTGCTGCGGCCCGAAGCGCGGCCACGGCAGCGTGCAGCCTCGCTTCGCGTTCGAGGTGCAGCTCGACGAGCTTGCGGTGAAGCTCGGCATGGACCCGATCGAGCTCCGCCGGAAGAACTTCATCGGCGACGACGTGACCACGGTGAACGGGCAGAAGATCACCTCCAACGGGTTCCTGCAGTGCCTGGACGCGGTAGAGGCGGCGTCCGAGTGGAAGGCCCGGCGCGGCAAGCTCGGCCGGGGTCGCGGCCTCGGGGTGGCCGGCTCGATGTACATCTCGGGCACCGCGTACCCGATCTACCCCAACGACATGCCCCAGAGCGGGGTGATGGTGCGCATCGATCGCTCCGGCGTCGTGGCGGTGCACTGCGGCGGCTCCGACATCGGCCAGGGGCTGAACTCGGTGCTCCAGTACATCGCGGCCGAGGAGCTCGGGGCCCCGCTCGAGGCGGTGCGGGTGTTCGCGGCCGACACCGACCTCACCCCGGTGGACCTCGGCGCCTACTCGTCCCGCGGCACCTTCATGATGGGCAACGCCGCGATCGAGGCGTGCCGGAAGCTCAAGGCGCAGATCCAGAGCGCGGTGGCTGACAAGTGGGGTTGCGGCGACAAGGCGGTGCAGCTGGCCGGCGGCTACGCGGTCTTCGCGGGCGACACCGCCCAGCGGATGCCGGTGCAAGAGGCCTTTCAGCTGGCGGAGGCCAAGTTCGGCTCCCTCGCCTCCACCGGGAGCTACCGCACCGAGAAGCTCGGCGGCGACTACCGCGGCGGCACCATCGGCGCCTCGCCTGCCTACTCCTTCACCGCCCACGTGGCCGACGTGTCGGTGGACGAGGAGACCGGGGTGGTCACCGTCCACAAGATCTGGGTGGCCCACGACTGTGGCAAGGCCCTCGCCCCGGTGCTGGTGGAGGGCCAGATGGAGGGCTCGGCGTACATGGGCGCGGCGGAGGCGGTGATGGAGATCCAGGACTTCCACGACACCGGCCTCCACCGCCGGCCCTCGCTCCTCGACTACAAGATGCCCACCTCGATGGACGTGCCGGACTTCGAGGCCCTCATCGTGGAGTCGGCCGACCCGAAGGGGCCCTACGGGGCCAAGGAGGCGGGCGAGGGCCCGCTCCACCCCGCGATCCCCGCCATCGCCAACGCGATCTTCGACGCGGTGGGGGTGCGGCTCCGCAAGACGCCTTTCACTCCTGCCGCGGTGCTCGCGGGCCTGCGGGCCCAGGCCTGAACCGCCTACGCGCGCGCCGCGTTCGCGCGGATGGCGGCGGAGAGGAAGCGGGCCAGGCCCTCGCCGTGCTGGTCGATGTTGGCCGCGAAGCGCGGGTCGTCCTCGTAGAGGTCGGCCAGGCACACGTGCATGGCCTGGTCGCAGGGGAAGAACCGCTCGTGCATGAGCACCCGGTGCCGCTCCGCGAGGTCCATCGCCTCGGGTGAGCTCGCCGCCTCGCCGCGGGCCTGCACCGCGTGGAGGGCGTCGTAGATCTCGGCCCAGGCTCGACGGATCTCTCGCCACTCAGCCTCGCCGTACGTCGCGGTGCGCGCCTTCGAGATCCGGAACGCCTCGGTGTGGCCCCAGCGGGCCTCCGCCTCGGCCTCGTACTTGGCGGGGTCGAAGCCCCTGAAGAGGCCGTCGTCCACGAGCGGGGCGTCGCTCTCCAGCGACGCGAGGGCCTGGTCGATGCTCGCCAGGACCTGCTGCGCGTGCTCGATGCGGCCCTCGAGCGCGGTCCGTTGCCGCACGAGGGCGGCGCGCTGCTCGAACGCGGGGTCGTCCAGGATGCGCCGGATCTCCTCGAGCGGGAAGTCGAGCTCGCGGTGGATGAGGATCTGCTGCAGGCGCAGCAGGTCAGCTTGCGTGTAGAGGCGGTAGCCGGCCTCGGTCCGGCCGCTCGGGGTGAGCAGCCCGACCGCGTCGTAGTGGTGGAGGGTGCGGACGGACACGCCGGAGATCTTGGCGAGCTCGCCTACCTGGTAGGTCTTCGTCATGTTCCTCACCCTCGGGCCTCACGTCCCGTGAGGGTCAAGCCCCACGCGCGCGATTCGATCGCGGCCGCTCACGGGGCGCCGCAGGACACCCTCAGGTCTACCCGGGCGCTCGCGTCGAGGGGCTCGGCGCCGCAGGCGTCGTAGGTGGCGGTGATGGTGACCACCTCGTCGCCCGCCACCAGGGCCGGCCCCTCGTAGGTGAACCGGCCGCCGGTCGGGGCCAGGTCGGCGCTGACCGACCCTGCGCCGACGAGGTCGAGGGACACCACCTGGCCCAGGGGGCCGACGCCCGCCGCGCCGCAGGTGAGGGGCGCGGTGAAGGACACCTTGCGCTTCATCTCGTCGCCGCAGAGCATGGCGCTGCTCGGCTCGAGCGCGAGGTGGGCGGGAGCGAGGTGCCGAAGCGCGGTGGTGGAGAGCCACCAGTACGGCTGCCCTGCGCCGCCTGCCCTACGCGCGATGACCTCGGTGGTGGCGTCGTCCGCCCACCCCTCGAGGCACCCGATCTCCGCCAGGTCGTCGAACTCCGCCCCGCGCCCGTCGAAGTACCGCACCTCGCTCCGCAGGCAGTGTCGGGCCATGCAGCAGGGGCCCTCGAACCCCTCCGCCGGCCCGAGGAGCTCCGCCGCGTGGCCCTGCCACTCCTCGAACAACAGGGGCCAGTTGTCGGGATCCGACGGCTGGAACACCGGGGTGGAGGTCGCGCCGCGGCTGGAGAGGCAGTTGATCAGCACCTCCACCGCGAGGCCGTCTGCGGTGACCTCGCCGACCACCCCGTCGTCGGACCACCGCCCGTCGGCGGGCGACCACGTCAGGACCGTCATCGCGCTGCCCGCTGCCGCCGGCGCGGCGAGGGGGAAGGTCAGGGTCACCGGCTGCGAGAAGACCAACCCGTCCGGCTGCATCCGCACCGCCCCCAGGATCGGAAGGGGCGTCGTGCGCATCTCCTGGGGGAGCAGGTCAGCTTGCGCATATCCGCTCACCACCAGGCGCACGGACTCGGCCACAGCGCCCTCGGGGATGTCGAGGGTCACGCCGCCGGGGAAGGTGAGGTGGCCGAATGGAGGCCCGGCGTCGTCTCCGCAGCCGATGAAGAGGCCGCCCAGGACGAGTTGCGCGAGGAGCAGGCGCGGCGTGTTCATGCTCCGTGAGGGAGCATCAGGCGTGCGGTGCGGCTTCACTGCCCGTCCTGGCGCCGCGGGCCAGGACCGTAACCTCAGTTGTCGTACTGCTGGATCGCGTAGCGCAGGTTCTCGCCGTCTCGCGTGAAGTAGAAGACGAAGCTGTCGTCGTCGACATCACGCCAGTCGGCCGCGAGGTAGGTCTTGCCGTCGTCGGGGCGGGTGAACTCGCCGATGTGGAGCTCGCCCGCGCCGCGCCGCCCGAGGGCGATCGGGGCGTCGTCGAAGACGCGGTGCTGCAGGGTGCGCTCCCAGAGGAGCTCCATCGCGGCGAAGAGCACCTTCTGTTGCTCGGGGGTCACCGCCACGTCAGGCGCGAGGGTGACGGTGCCGAGCTGGCGTCCCTCGTGCGTCACCTCCCCGCCGGTGATCACCACGTCGCCGCGCCAGTCGAGCGGTACCTGCCCCGCGGCGGCGCGCTCCGGTGCCTCGGAGAGGCCCTCGTCGAAGCGCGGGTCGTCGAGGTAGAGCAGGCTCGGGCTCATCCGGCAGCGGCCGAAGTACTCGTCGTGGGCCAGGAGCTGCTCCGCGAAGAGGCGCGCGCTGGTCAGGGGCGTGCCGTCCTTCTTGAACACCTCGAGGTAGCCGTCGTCGCCGTCGGTCCGCATGTGGAGGGCGTAGACTGCCTGCCCCGCCACCCTCGCCTCCATGAGCCGCACCGTGGCCCAGTCCATGGCCTCGGCCCGGAAGTAATGGTCGAAGGCGCTCAGCACCGACGCGGGTACGTCCGCGCGCGCCGGCTGGCCGGGGCGCACGTCCACGCGGCGCGACTGGGGCAGGGCGTCGAGGCGCCCGAAGTCGAAGGTCTCGAAGAAGCTGCGCACCGCCGCGGCCCCACCGAGGAGCCCCCGGGCGCTCAGGTAGGCGTCCTGGGTGACGCTGGCCAGCGCCGGATCCGCGGCGCCGATCGCTGCGACCTCGGCCTTGGACAGGGCCCCCGGGCCGCGCACGTTCACCGCGTCCCAGACCTCTACCGCGTCCGAATAGGCGCGCGCCGCCACCTGGCCGGCGGTGACCCGGGTCCCTGGGCCGCCCTCCGCCCGCAGGGCCAGCTCGGCCCGGCGGTTCGCGGGCCCGAGCCCCTTGCCCTCGCGGCGGGAGATGAGGGTGTTCCCACCTGCGGCGGCCTGGGCATCGTCGTCCAGGAGGTCCTTCAGCGCCGCCTTCGCGGCCTCGGTCTTGGCGATCTTCATCCCTGCGTACCTTGGCCTACATCATCGGCCTCCCGAAGCAGGGGTTGTGTGACATCCCCCCGACTTTCATTCGCGGCTGGTGGCCCGAGCCACCTGCACCGAGCCGGCGTCGCCATCCAGGGCGAACAGGCTCAGCACCGCGCCGGCCTCGAGCGCCGCCGCATCGAGCGGCTCGGCGCCGGAGTCATCCTCCACCATCAACACCAGGGGGACCGCGCCCGGCGCCCGGGTCACGCTGGCGCTGGCCCCGGGCTCCGCCTTCACCACCGTGGGGCCGTCGGGGCCGCCCTCCAGGGAGACCCAGCCCAGGCCGGTGAGGTTGTAGAAGGTCAGCACCGCCTGACCGGCCTCGGGGGCGTGATCCTCCAGGACCCGCAGCGGCTTGCGCCCCCCGGTCAGCGCGATGGTGTATCGGCCGCCGGCCTTCAGCGTGGTGGCCGCGCGGCCCGGCCCGAAGCGGAGCGCCGTCGCGCCGGCCGCCACCCGGAAGTAGGGCGACACCTCCCCGAAGCGAAGGGCGGGCAGGCTCGGGCGTGCCTGGCGCTTGCCCTTGGCCGCGCCCACCGACGGCGCGGCGGGCTTCTTCAGGGCGCGCCGGGCCTGGACGAAGCGGATCTGGGCCTCCGGCCGCGGCGGCTCGGTGGCCTCCGCGATGGAGGCCGAGAGGAGCGCGGTGACGACGAGGGGGATGAGGGCCTGGGGTGACGACATGGGCGAACAGCATGGCGAGGGTCAGGCCGGCCCGCAATCTCGCGCCCCGCGCGCCCCGCGGCTCGCCTGGGGAGCATGCATTCGCGTCAGGGCGTGGGGCCTTCCTGCAAGGTGCATTGCGGGGCCACTGCCTGGGGAGGCGCCCCCGCGGCCCAAGCCCCAGCTTTGGTGTGACCCCAATCACTTGGCGGATCGAGGTGAAGGCCTTGGGCTCGGCCTCCAACGAATTCGCAGCGAGGGCTATAGGAGGCCCCGCAGGGGTCTCCGTGAAATTCTCGATCGAGGAACAGTCTTTCCGAGGCGGAGCGCACGGAAGTCGTCCAGACTACGCGCGGTGTCGGTACCAGTGCCGGTGAATAGAGAGCGAACGCGGGTGGCGGCGTGGGCCCTCGGGCTGTTGAGCCTGGCCATCAGCGCGGGCTGTGGGGGGCGCGCGGACCTGTATGGCAACGGGGCGGCCTGCCTCGACGCCGGCGTCTGCGCGTGTACCACCCGGGCGGACTGCCCGGAGGGCCTGCGCTGCATCGACGGCCGCTGCGCGGAGCCGGACGCGGTGCACGGGCCCGGAGCGCTGGGCGAGCTGTGTGAGCTGGACGGCCAATGCCAGTCCGGGGCCTGCCTCCCCGCGGGCGACGGGAGCCACCGGCGCTGCAGCGAGGCCTGCGAGCTGACGTGCCCCGACGGCTGGCAGTGCACGCCGGATCCCCGGGATCGGCTCGGCCCGCTCTGCGTGCAAGACCAGTTTCGGCTCTGCGCCGCGTGCACCGCGGACGAGGACTGCGGCGCGGCGGGGGCGGGGCGCTGCTTCACCTCGGGCCCGCTGGCCGGGCGCTGCGGGCGGGACTGCACGGTGGAGGCCGCCTGTCCCGACGGCTACCGCTGCGACCAGCTCCTCACCGGCGGAACCCAGTGCATCCCCACCGACAACACCTGCGCCTGCACCGAGCCGGGGCGCCAGGTAGGTTGCACCAACACCAACGCCCTCGGGACCTGCTGGGGCAAGTCGACCTGCAACGCGGCGGGGGCCTTCACCGCCTGCGACGCCCGGGCCGCCACCGCCGAGGTCTGCAACGGCATCGACGACGACTGCGACGGGCTCCTCGACGACGAGGACCCCGACGTGGACCGCACCGGGCTCCCGGCCGAGCCCGCCTTCCCCGCCTGCCAGGTCGGGGAGGCCGAGAGCTGCCGCGGGACCTGGCGCTGCGACGTGGCCCAGGGCTGGGTCTGCGAGCCCGCCGCCCCGGCGGAGGAGGTCTGCGACGGCCTCGACAACGACTGCGACGGGGTGCCCGATCAGACCTTCCTCGACCAGGCCGGGCGCTATGTGAGCCGTGAGCACTGCGGCGGCTGCAACCGAGACTGCAACGAGGTCCTGAACGATCTCGCGACCGACGCGGAGGGGGTCCCGCTCGCCGACGCGTCGGTGTGCGAGGTGCGGGCGGGAGCCCCAACCTGCCGCCCCATGCGGTGCGCGCCCGGCTTCGCGCCGTGGCCGGAGGACGCGCCGATCACCTGCGCCCCCGCGGTGACCGTGCAGTGCATGGCGTGCGAGGACAGCACCGACTGCCTGTGGTCCGCCCACCAATGCGCGCAGCTGGGCGAGGACCTCGCCGGCTCCTGCCTCCAGGGCTGCGGGGTCGGCGCCCCCGCCCCCGGGTGCACCGGGCAGCTCGGGGTGCGCGGCTGCTGCCCCGAGGGCAACACCTGCCAGAGCGTGAACGGGCAGCCGGTGTGCGTGCCCGACGGCGACGGCTGCGACTGCAACTCCGAGCGCGAGGGCGTCAAGCGGCCCTGCATTCGCCCCGGCGACGCGGGCGCGCGCTGCGCGGGGGTCGAGACCTGCCAGGCGGCGGGGGGCTCCTTCGTGTGGTCCTCGTGCGACGCGACCGACGTGACCCGCGAGGTCTGCAACGGGATGGACGACGACTGCGACGGGGTGGTCGACAACAGCTTCGTCAACACCCGGAACAGCGGGACCTACGACACCGACGAGCACTGCGGGCAGTGCTACAGCTCCTGCCTGAGCCTCCCCAACGCGCGCGGGACCTGCGACCCGAGCGCGGGGGCGACCGGCCCGGCCTGCGTGATCGCCCAGTGCCTCCCCGGGCGGGTGCCCGGTGGGGCGTTCTGCCGCGACGACTCGACCTGCCCCTCGGGCTACGGCTGCGATCCCGACCTCTTCCAGTGCGTGCGCCGCTGCGGGGCGGGCTGCACCGGCGGCGACGTCTGCGTGGACGGGTTCTGCACCATGTCCTGCGGTACCACCGCGGACTGCAATACGCGCTTCGGGGCCGAGTCCACCTGCGACGGGGGGGTCTGCGCGGCCGCCTATCAGTTCGTCGACCTCGACGAGTCGGTGAGCAACGGGTGTGAGTGCCCGGTGCTCGCGGCGGGGATCGTCGACACCCCCGACGTGCACGCAACCTACCCTGCGGCCGGCGCGGCCTACGTGGACCGCGACTGCGACGGGGTGGACGGGGTGGTGGCCCGATCCCTCTTCGTGCGCGCGGGCGAGGTGAACGGGGTCGGCACCCGCGAGCGGCCCTTCGGCACCATCTCCGCCGCCCTCGCCGCCTATCGGCCGGCGCAGCACGACGCGATCCTGGTGGCGGCGGGCCTGTACCCAGAGACGGTGAGCTTCGGCGACGGCGTGCACCTCTTCGGGGGCTACAGCGCGGACTTCGGGCAGCGCGACGTGGCGGCGCGGCCCACCATCATCGCCCCGAGCGAGCCCGCCAACGGTGGTGCCGCGGCGGCGGTGGTGGCGCGCGGGGTCAACACCGGCGCTACCCTTGCCGGGTTCGTGGTGCAGGGCTGGGACGCCAGCCCCAGCCTCAACCCGGGGGTGGCGGGCAAGAGCAGCGTGGCGGTCCTGATCGCGAGCTCCGGCCGGGGCCTGCGCCTCGTGAACAACGTGATCCGCGGCGGCCGCGGCGGGGGCGGCGCCCCGGGGCAGGCCGGGCGCACCGGCGACGACGGCAACGACGGGCTGCGGGGGCGCAACGCGGTGGAGTGCCAGAGCGCCTCCTGCGCGGGTGAGTCCCTCGCTGGCGGTACCGCCGGTGTCAACGCAGCCTGCGGCGGCGCCAACGGCGCGGCAGGGGCCCGCGCGCGAGGTGATCTGCCGGTGCAGGACTACCAGCCCCCCCTCGGGCGCAACGGCATGGGGGGCACGAACGCGAACTACTCGAGCGCCAACAACCCGCAGTTCGCCCAGTTCTGCAAGTACGATTGCGTGGTGCAGGGCGACCTCGAGGCCAACGACGCCCAGAACGGTGAGGCGGGCCTGGACGGTCGGGGCGGCAACGGCTGCTTCGACGTGGTGGGACGGCTCGCGGGCGAGGCGTGGGTGGCCGGCGTCGGCACCGCGGGCTCGGTGGGCCAGTTCGGCCAGGGCGGCGGCGGCGGCGGCGCGGGCGGCTCGGTGCCCAACTTGAACCCCCCCTCCTGCACGGTCGGCAACCGGGTCGGCGACCTGGGCTCCACCTGGCGGCGGCGGCGGCGCGGGCGGCTGCGGCGGCGCGGCGGGCGCGCGGGCGGCGCGGGCGGCGGCTCGTTCGGGATCCTGGTGGTGGGCACCGGCACCGGCGACCCGACCATCCTCGCCAACCGGGTGGTGCGCAGCGCGGGCGGCGACGGCGGCGCAGGCGGCACCGGCGGTGACGGCGGCGCAGGCGGTCAGGGCGGCGACGGCGGCATCGCGGTGACCCCCGCGTGGTGCGCGGGCGGCGGCGGCAAGGGCGGCCGCGGCGGCGACGGAGGTCGCGGCGGCGGCGGCGGCGGTGGGTGTGGAGGCGTGGCGTTCGGCGTGGCCGGGCGCCTGACCAGCGTGAACAGCTTGAGGGCGAGCAACGACTTCAGCGCGTCGACCTCGGGCGGGGAGGGCGGGCGCGGCGGCGCCGGTGGCCGCTCCCCGGCCGGCAACATCGCGGACGGCAGCGCCGGGGCGCAGGGGGAGGCGGACGATGTCCTGGCGCTTCCCTGAGCTCGTGCTCCTGACCATGCTCGCGGTGGCGGGGTGCGGACGGACCCCGCCCCCCGCGGACCCGTGCGCAGACGGGCACTGCCCCTGCGTGTTCGACAGCGACTGCCCGCTCGAGCACACCTGCGTCGACAACGTCTGCGTGCGGATCGAGGACTACCTCGAGTGCCTCACGAACGGCGCCCGACCCGAGGAGTGCAACGGCCGCGACGACGACTGCGACGGGATGACCGACGAGGGCCTGGGCGAGCGCGCCTGTGAGCGTTCGCAAGGCCTGTTGACGTGCGCGGGCACCGAGGTGTGCGGCGGCGCGGCGGGCTGGGTGTGCGACGCCCCGCTCCCCGGGGCCGAGCTCTGCGACGGCATCGACAACGACTGCAACGGGATCACCGACGATCCCTTCGTCGATGTGAACGGGCAGTACTTCGGCAAGCAGAACTGCGGCGGCTGCGGGGTGTCCTGCGACGTGATCATCCCCGACGCGGCCGAGACCGAGTGCGCGCTCGAGGCGGAGGGCCCGCACTGCCGGGTGGTGCTCTGCCCCGCTGGCACGTTCCCCGACGAGACCCGGAGCACCTGCCTGACCCTCCCGGATCCGCTCTGCCAGCCCTGTCAGGAGGACGACGACTGCCGGGGGCCGGGCGCGCGCTGCCTCGACCTCGGCAACGACGAGCGGGCCTGCGGGCGCGACTGCGGTCCCGGGTCGGCGTGGGGCGTCACGTGCCCGGTGGGCTTCTTCTGTCAGGACGCGCAGTGCTTCCCCACCTCGGGGACCTGCCTGTGTGGGCCCACCGTGCTCGGGGCGACGCGCTCCTGCGTCATCGACACCTGCGACGGCTTCGAGACCTGCGAGTCGACCCAGACCGGGTTCGAGTGGGGCACGTGTGACATCTCCGCCCACCGCGAGACCTGCGACGGGCTCGACAACGACTGCGACGGGCTCATCGACAACGGCTTCTTGAACCCGAACACCGGGCGCTACGAGTCCGACCTGCACTGCGGGGTCTGCAACAACGACTGCACCCGGCGCTGGGTCCCCGAGGTGGACCACGCGGTGGGCGGCTGCGAGGTGGCCTCCGGGCGCCCCGAGTGCCACATCCTCCAGTGCACGACCGAGACCCTCGGCGCCCAGGTCTTCGAGTGGGTCAACGTCAACGGCGCCGAGGACGACGGCTGCGAGTGCCGCCGCCGGCAGGGGAACACCACGGTGGATCCGCCCGACCTCGGCACCTTCGAGCAGCTCGCCCAGGGGGTGATCGACGAGAACTGCGACGGCGTGGACGGCGTGGTGGGCGACGCGTTCTTCGTCCGCCCGAACGCGGCGGCGGGGGGCGACGGCTCCCTCGCGCGGCCCTTCCGCACCGTCGGGGCGGCGCTCGCCGCCTTCCCGGGCTCCGGCAAGGTCTACATCCTGGTGGCGGAGGGCGTGTACCGCGAGGAGGTCGTGCTCTTCGAGGGCGTGCAACTCTACGGCGGTTACTCCGACGACTTCCTCCGCCGCGACGTGCTCCAGCTCGCGACGATCCTGCAGAGCCCGGTGGCGCCGGGGGTGGGAGCCCAGGGCACGGTGCGGGCGAGCGGCCTCGGCCTGGGCGCGACGCGGACCATCCTCGCCGGCTTCCACGTCTACGGCGCCGACGCCGCCGGTTCGGCCGCGGCGGGGACCGAGGGCGCGACGTCGGTCGCGATCGCGGCGGTGAACGTGGGCCCGAACCTCGTGCTCCAGAACAACGTGGTGCGCGGCGGGCGCGGCGGCGAGGGCGGGCGCGGCTCGACCGGCCAGACCGGCTTCGGGCGGCAGCAGTCGACCGCCCTCGACGGTCAGCGGGGCATCGATGGGCGCCGGGTGGACGGCGACTGCAACGGAACCTTCGTCGCGGGCGGCTCGGGCGGCGTCAACGGGACCTGCCCCGCCTCGTCGTCGACTCGGGGCGGCAACACGACTTGCCCCACCTTCGACTGGAACGTGTCGCCGATCCAGGGCGGGCAGGCGGAGTACACCAGCGTGGGGAGCAACGGCGCGGGCGGCTTCCACCGGAGCTTCGATCAGATCAGCGGCCCCGGCTGCAGCCACGTGACCGAGAGCGGCTTCCCGACCTCGATCCAGACCAACAACGGCGGGGACGGCACCGACGGCGCCGACGGCGCGCCCGGCGCGAACGGCCTCGGCTGCAGGGCAGCTTTCGGTACGGTGGTCGGGGCGGTCTTCGCCCCCTGGGCCGCGAACTCCGGCGTGGGCGGCACCGATGGCGGCGGCGGTGGCGGCGGCGGAGCGGGCGGCGGCACCGCCCGCTTCGGCAACACCTTCAACGACTGCCCCGCACATGAGCTCGGCGCGACCGGCGGTGGCGGCGGCGCAGGGGGCTGCGGCGGCACCGGCGGCGCCCCCGGGGGCAGCGGCGGTGGGTCCATCGGCCTGCTCCTCGTGGGCCCCGGCGTTGGCCCGACCCTCGCCAGCAACCGCTTCGAGCGCGGCCTGGGCGGTCGCATGGCGACGGCGGCTTCGGCGGGCCGGGCGGCTGCGGCGGCCGTGGCGCGTTCGGCGGCGGGCCCACCTCGTGGTCCGGCGCGGACGGCGGCAAGGGTGGCGACGGCGGCAACGGCGGTGACGGCGGCGGGGGCGGCGGCGGCTGTGGTGGCGCGTCCTACGGCGTGCTCGCGGTGCGGGCGTCCGGCGCGGGCATCGCGACGAGCAACGACTTCACGGTCGCCGACAACGTGAGCACCGGCGGGCCGGCGGGGAGCGGCGGCAACGGCACCGCGGGTGGCCGCGGGGCCAACGGCGGCTCGAGCAACGTGCTCGTGGTGTCCGCGTGCGGGCCGGGCGGGACCTGCGCGGCCGGCCTGTTCTGCGACGCGAACCTGCTCTGCTTCCCCTCCGGGCCCTGAGGCCTCAGAAGCGGCCGGCCAGACCGAAGGTCGGGCGCCCGTCGGGGGTCACGCCCGCGGTGGGGACCACCGACAGCGTCGGCGCCCGAGAGGGCAAGCTGCCCTGCTCTTCCTTCCAGGCCAGGAAGACGTCGTCGGCCAGCGGACCCAGGACACCACCGGTGATGACGCCGGCCAGGCCGAAGATGGTCGCGCTGACCTTCACCGCGCTGGTGGAGCCGCACCCGATGCAGTCGGGGGAGGAGACCTCCACGAGCGCCCCGAGCCCGGCGCCAATCCCCGCCATCACTCCGCCCAGCGCCAACGGGACGCCCAGGCGCAGGCCCAGGCTGCTCGCCGCGTTGCGGCCTTCGCCGTTGCCCAGGTGTACCAACGCGGGGGCGAGGCCGGCCAGGGCCGCGCCGCCCACGATCATCGCCGTCTCGTCTTGCTGGATCCCCACGACGACGAGCGCAGCCGCGCCTGCATCGATGGGGAGGAGCTGCCAGCCGTACCAGGTCGAGGGCGGCTTGGTGTGGGGGTCGATCGACACCTCGGGGCGCGGCGCGGGTGGCTGCGGCAGCGCGATGCGCGGCGCGCCCGGCTCGACCCGGTGCTCGTCATCGAAGACGACCCGGTCCGACCACGCGACGTCCACCTGGGCCTCGTAGAGCGTGTCCCCCACCCGCGCCACGTAGGCCACCGGCTCGGTCGGCGCGGGCGCGTAGCGCTCCACCCGGGGCTCGCGGTCTCTCGAGTAGATGATGGCGAAGGCCAGGTCGGCTACGAGGCTCGAGGCGGGGTACGAGACGTAGTACTTCACGATCCCGCTGCGGTCGTGCTCGAGCCCGAGGTAGAGGGTGCCGGCCAGGGCGGCCGCGTCGAGGGCCGAGCCGATGAACATGGGCACCCTGCTCCGGGGCACCGCCACCGTCTCCACGACGTCGTACTCGACGAGATCGTGGGTCGGATCCTCCAGCGGGTGCGCGCCCTCGGCGTCGTATCGCTCTACCTCCGCTCCCGCCGGGAGGCCCTCGATGCGGACGGCGCGAGTCCGCTTCGCCGGTCGCGTCACATGCTCATCGAACCCGTAGGCATACTGCAGCGCCGCTCCACAGCCAGATCCGAAGGCGGCCACCATGCAGAGCGCCATGCCGCTGAGGATCGTCGATGTGCTCACTCGACACCTGTCATGAGCTAGAGACTATTCGGTCGGAATAATGAAACCAACCGCATGACCGCGCGCACGCCGAGAAAAGGGAGGCGGCCCCAGCTCAGTACACCAGAAGGACGACCCGGCCGGCGCCGCGCTCGGCCAACAACCAAGGAGTCCTTCTATGTCTGTACGTCGACTTCGCGCTGCGATGGTCATCTTCTCGATGGTCGCGGCGGCGCTCTTCATCGCACCGCGGGTGGCTGATGCCGGCCGCGCGCGCGTCCATGCCGCCCGCTGCATCGGCAGCAACATCGCGGTGGGGAGCTATTTGACCGCCCTCGGCAGCGCTTCGGTGACCTGCCCCATCCCCAGCGACAGCGGCGTGCCTCATGCCCACACCACGGCCCTCAACCTATACGGGCACAACGCGAGCTCCTTCACCGCGCGAGCCTGCGTGATGAGCTGGTCGAGCTTCGTGGTGGCCTGCGGGCCACGGAAGGGGCCCTCCGGCACCGGCCACTTCAACCTGAGCCTCCAGGGCAACGACCTCACCCAGTGGAAGACCGGCAACCAAGGGACCTGGTTCCCCTACGTGGCCATCAACATGAGCTTCGCAAGCCGCCTCTACGGGCTGTTGATCTCCACCTGAGGTCGCGATGAAGCAGCAGCACGTTCTCGTCCTCAGCGTATCGGCGCTCTCGGTCGCGGCCCTCGTTGGTTGGTTGGGGGGCATCGCAAGTCAGCCTGCGACGCAGCCCTCACCCGGTGCTCCGGTGGCGGTCCTGGAGCGGGTGGTGGCGTCGGGGTCGGCAACCTCGGCCCCGGCCCCCTCACTGGGCCCGGTCTGGAGCGCCATGCAGGCCCTGGGCGCCCGAGTGGAGGCGTTGGAGGAGGCGCCTCCACCTCAGGATCCTCTCGAGGAGTCGGACCCTCAGCCGCAAGAGATCGACCTCGCACAGGCTCTGGCGGAGGCTACGGCCCAGCACGAGGACGCGCTGTCGAGGCACGGCGCGACTCCGTATGACGCCGCGTGGGCGGAGTCTACGGGGTCGCGCCTGCAAGAGGAGCTCACGGAGCTCGGGGCTGAGCGGAAGTTCACCGTCGACAAGGTAGATTGCAGATCGACCTCGTGCGTCGTGACCCTGGGATGGTCGGGCTACGGGATGGCGATGGCTGACGCCACCGAGGTGCTGCACCGGACCACGTCGCTGCCCTGTGCGAACCGCGCATTCCTGCCCCCGCCGGACGACGCGGACGCGCCCTACGAGACCAGGATCATCTTCGACTGCGCAGAGTAGTCCTCAGAAGACCTGGTGGAACTTCTGGGGCCCGGAGTCTTGGGTGGCCACCACCACCGCGGCGGTGGTCCCGCCTGCGACCGCGACTGCACCCAACACGATCCACCACCAGTTGTCGGCCATGAAGCTGGGCTGCTGCTGCCCCGCTCCGGGACCACTGCCGGTGACCGCGCCGGTGCCGGGGGTCACCGCCAGCTGGGGCAGGGCGGTGCACACCGCGCCGATCTCTTGCGCGGTCACCGCGGTCTCTTCGCCCGCGATGACCTTCACCTTGGTCTCGGCGAGCATGAACTCACCCACCGGCAGGTAGAAGGCGCGCTCGGTGCTCCGCTCGAGCTCCTTCTTGCGCCAGCCCGGGAGCGCCTCGAGGAGCGCGCGCTTCTTGCGGTTCACGATCGGCACCGCCAGCTTGGCCGGGAACTTCACGTAGGGGCAGGTGGCGTCGCGGATGCGCACGCTGCCGAGGTTCTCCTTGAACTCCTCCAGGAAGGCGCGGGCCCACTTCGCCTCGTCGAGGTGGTCCTTCACCCCGAGGACCTCGGCCTGGGCCACCGCCGCGCCCGCGTCGTCCAGCTTCTGCTGACCGTAGAGCGCCTTGCCGAGGGCGAGCCAGGTGAGGCCGTCGGTCTTGCCGGGGTCCTTCTCGACCAGCGCCTGCAAGCTCTCCACCGCGCGGTCGGGGAGGTTCATGTTCACGTAGAGCAGGGCCTGATCCACCTCGTGGCGCAGGCGCCGGATCGCCTTGTCGTCCTCGGCCGCGGCGGGGCCGGCGAGGGCGAGGGTGATGATCAGCGGGGCGAGGGCGGTGGTCGTACGCATCACTCCTCCTCCGGCTTGTCCTTGGTGTTCAGGAGCTTCTCGATCGGCATCACGTAGACCTTCCGCCAGGTGCGCTCCTTCCCCTTGTACTTGCCCAAGGCGCTGAACGCCATCCACCAGCGGCCATCCCGCGCCGCCACCTGGGGATCCTTGTTGGAGACGGTGCCGGTCTTCAGCATCACCTCCTTGGCGTTGGGCTCTGCACGTGCGGCACGGATGGGGTCGATGACCGAGCCCTTTTGGTGGTCCTTGGCGTAGATCAGCCACTGGCTGTCCGGGGTCCAGGCGGGGCCGTGCTGCTCGCTCGGCACCACGTCGCGGGCCACCAGGAAGGGCTCCCCGCCCTTGGCGAGGTCCACTACGTACAGGGACTGCCCTGCCGTGCCGCGCTTCTTCGACTTCTTCTTCTTCTTGGGGCCGTCGTGGTCGGAGAAGAACGCGAGCTTGGTGCCGTCGGGGGACCACGAGGGGTTGGACTCCTCGGACGCCCACTTCGTGAGCCGCACCATGGACTCCTCCGAGTTCCGGACGTTCTCGATCACGTAGATGTCCGCGCTGTCCTTGTCGTGGCCGACGAAGGCGATCTTCTTGCCGTTGGGCGCCCACACCGGCATCCGGTCGACCCGGGTGCCGGGCGGGAGCAGGCGCACCGGGCGGATCTCGTCGATGAGGTCGTGGATCACGAAGAGCCCCTCGCGCTCCTGGTTCGACGACACGTACACCAGGCCCCAACCCTCGATCGTCATGTTGGGCTGGCCCGCCGCGCCGTTGCCCCGGGTGAGCTGTTCACCCTCGGTCATGAAGAGCTGGTACGACGACGTCTCGACGTTGCACGAGTACGTGAAGGTGTTGGGCGAGTCCTTCGGGCCCCACGCGAACTCCCGGCACACCTCGCCCGGCGCGACCTTCTTCTTGGCGCCGGCCTGGAACGCCTCGAGGGTGGCGGCGGCCTCGTCGCGGCTCTCGAGGATCGGCTTGATGCGCTCCTCCTTCACCGGCGTGACGCTCACGTCGCGCACGACGTTCAGCTCGATGCGGCGCTCCTCGTAGAACACCCGCTCCCACGCCAGGCCCTTGCCGTCCCGCGACCACAGGGGGTTCTCGCAGTTCCCGCGGCGCGAGGGGCTGATCTGGACGGCGTCCTGGGCAAGGGCGGGGAGGGGGCACAGGGCCCCCGCCAGCACCGCGGCGGTGACGAGGTTTCGCCCGGGGTTGCTACGTGCGGTCATGTTCGACTCCATGGCAAGCGATCTTGCGACGCGAGGACAGCGTCACGAGGGGTGGTCTCTCGGTGGCGCAGCGCGACCAGCGGTCCTCTGCGCCGAGGTAGATGGGGCACCGGTTCCGGAACAGGCAGCCGGCGCTGCCCGGCGCGAGCGGCGGGGCCTCGCTGAGGTCGCTGCGCCGGGCCGGGATCATGGTCATGTTGGGCTGCACCCCGGCCACGTAGCGCGAGGCGTCCCACAACAGCTGCGTGTAGGGGTGGTGGGTGGTGCCCTGGTTGAGGAAGTCGTTCACCGAGACGTCCTCCACCACCGTACCGCGGTACAGCACCACGATGCGATCCGCAACCTGGCTTACAAATCCGAGGTCGTGGCTCACGATGACGAGGGCGCGGTCCGGCTTGTGGCTGCGGCAGCCCCAGATCATCTGGGCCACGTCTCGCCGGTGCACCGCGTCGAGCCCCGCGGTGGGCTCGTCGAGCACGATGAGGTCCGCGTTGGACTGCATGGCCCGCACGAGGCCCACCCGGCGACGCTCGCCGCCCGAGAGCAGGGCCAGGCGCTGCTTGGCGCGGTGGCCGAGGTGGGTCTCTTCGAGCAGGGCCTCCGCCGCGTCCCGCGCCACCTGGGGGCTGATGTCGCGGTAGAGCACCAGCGCCTCCGCCACCACCTCCTCCGCCCGCATCTCGGGGTTCAAGGAGGTGTACGGGTTCTGGAAGAGGATGGTCCGGCGCCGCCGGAACGCGTCGACACCGCGGGAGCCGAGCCCTGCGAGGGCCTGGCCATCGAAGGCCACCTTGCCGGCGTCGGCCTTGAGCAGGCCGACCAGGATGCGGGAGAGGGTGGTCTTGCCCGATCCGCTCTCGCCCACCAGGGCCACGCACTCGCCGCCCTGGATCGCCACCGAGACCTGGTCCAGCGCCACCATGCCGGCGCCGAAGCGCTTCACCACCGCGTCGGCCTCGGCCAGGGGGCCGCGCGCGGCGGGGGCGTCCAGGTGCAGGTCCTCGATGAGATCGGTGCGCTCCATCGCCTCCACCTGGCCCTGCTCCAGGAGCTCCCGGGTGTAGGGATCCAGGCGCAGGCGGCGCTCGAAGAGGGCCTCGGTGTCTCCGGCTTGGACGACCCGGCCGCGCCGCATAATCACCGTGCGCTGGGAGATGCCGCGCGCGATGCCCAGGTCGTGGGTGATCAAGAGGGCCGAGAAGCCGACCTGCTGGTGCAGGCGGCGCAGGAGCTTGAGCACCGAGGCCTGCAGGCTCACGTCGAGGCCGGTGGTGATCTCGTCGAGGAACAGGAGCTTCGGCTCGCGGGCGAGCACCACCGCGAGCATCGCGCGCTGGGCCATCCCGCCCGACAGCTCGTGGGGGTGGGCGGCGGCGATGACCTCGGGGTGATCGAAGCCCAGGCGCTCGAGCCACGCGTAGGCCTCCTGCAACGTAGGCTTGGCCCCGCCCTTGTCGGTGAGGGCGGCCATGAGCTGGCGGCCCACCGTCCAGAACGGGTCCAGGGCGGCGCGCCCGTTCTGGAGCACCAGGCCCACCCCGGTGCCGCGCACGCCGGCGAAGCGGCGCTCCACCGTGGCGAGCCAGCGCCGGGGCGCCGCGCGCCCCCTCACCGCTTGCTCGATCCCCGAGAAGGGCTCGATCACCTGCTCGCCCACCCGCAGGGTCACCGACCCGCTCACCACCCCGGGCCGGCCGCGCACGAGGCCGAGGATGGACTGGAGCAGCACGCTCTTGCCGCTCCCGGACTCGCCGACGATCGCCACGATCTCGCCCGGCTGCACGGTGAGGGAGACCCGGTCCACCGCGGTGACCAGGCGTCCGCCGACCTCGAAGCGGGTGGTGAGGCCGTCCACCTCGAGCACCGCTGTGCCACGGGCCGGAGATGGTGCAAGGGAGCCTGCGTCCATCGGCTCCAGCGCGGGGTCGTCGGTGGTGAGGTCGGCGGTGCTGATCACGCGGCGCCCTCCTCGACCTCGGCCGGCTCCTGCACCTCGGCTGGCGCGGCGTCGTCGGGGTCGGAGAGCCGGTCGCCCATCCAGGCCAGGAGCACCACGGTGAACACGATGGCCACGGTGGGGACCACGCTCGGCCACAGGTGCCCGGTGAGCGCAGGATCCCTTGCGCCTACCAGCATGTTGCCCCAGCTCGGGTCGGGCTCCTGGATCCCGAACTCGCCCGGGATGAACGAGAGCGAGGTCTCGACCAGGATCACGAAGGACCACAGGTGCACCAGGTGCCGCACGATGAGGGGGCGGCAGTGGAGCCACAGGATGTGCAGGCCCAGGATGCGGGCCCACGACAGGCCCTCGGAGCGCGCGGCCTCGACGTACTCCTCGTGCGCGCACTGGTCGACGCGCTGCCGAACGTCCTCGCCCAGCTCCGCCGCGTAGAGGACGCCGGCCACCGCCCCGATGAGGAACGGCTCGAAGCCCCACGCCGCGCACAGCAGCACGATCGAGACGAAGCGGGGGAGGGCGGCGGGGAGCGCGAGGGCGAGCTTCACCACCGCGCGGGCCGCGTCGAGGAGGGCGCGGGCCCAGCGGGGGCGCTGCTCGATCCCCTCGCGCACCGGCGCGTAGCCGGCGAAGGCCCCGAGGCTGACCCCGAGCACCGCCGCGATCACCGCGGCCAACAGGCCCGGGAGGAAGAAGCCCCGGGTGGCCACGAGCACGCGGGGCAACAGGTCGCGGCCCAGCCGGTCGGTGCCGAGCAGGTGCTCGGGCCCGGGGAGCTCGAGCGCCTGGCTCATCTTCACCCCGACGAAGCCGTAGTCGATGAGGAGCCCGGCCACCCCCATCGCGAGGAACACCGCCAGCAAGAGGCCGGTGATGATGCGCGGCCTGGTCACGCCGCGCCTCCCGCCGCGCGGCGGCGCGGGTCGGCGAGGTCGCTCACCACCTCGGCCAGGAGGCGCCCCACCCCGTAGACGAGCGCCCAGGCCAGGGTCGCGCCGAGCAACAGGTGCGGGTCGCGCAACAGGGCCGCGTCCCAGGTCAGGCGGCCCACCCCGGGCACGTTGAAGATCACCTCCACCACCACCGCGCCGCCGAACAGGGCGGTGAGGCGGTTGAGGGTGAGGCTCGCCACCGGGCCCACCAGGCTCGGGACCACGTGGGGCATCAGGCGCTCGCCCCCCGCGCGCGCGAAGAGGACGAAGTCCGCCTTCAGCACCCGCTCGACCTCGGCCGAGAGGCTCCGGGCCGCCTCCATCAACATGCCGCTCCCGACCGCAAGCACGCCTGCGGCGAGGGCGTAGCGGAAGAAGCCGACCTCGCTCGGCACCGGGAACCACTCCGGCCGCTCCATGTAGCCGGCCTCGATCGCCCGGGCCACGCTGACGTTCACCCCGATCTGGGCCCAGTAGGCGAGGAGGAACGCGGGGCTGGCCGAGACCAGGTAGGTCAGGCCCCGGGAGGCGGTGCCGAGGCGGGGGAGGCCCCGGGCCTGCCACAGCCACGCGAGGAGCGCCGCCCCGGCCATCGAGAAGACGAGGGCGAGGCCGACCAGGATCAGCGACTCCACCGCCGCGGTGGACAACAGCTCGCCCACCCCCGCTCCGATCCGGTAGCGGGTGGACTCGCCGAGGTCACCGCGCGCGATGTCGCCGAGCCAGGTCGAGAAGGGCGGCAGGACGTCTTGCGTCCCGGGGGCCCACGCGAGGACGCGGTGCACCACGGCGCAGGCCGAGGCGACGACAAGGAGGAGCCAGAGTGCCTGCCTCAGAGCTCGCGTGAAGGGGCTCCGCACCGCGTCGTCTTTCCCTCCCGGCCGGGGCTACTCCTGCCACTTCCAGTCTTCGATCCAGGTGAAGTAGCGGAAGGGGTGGATGTCCACGCCGGTGATCTCCGAGCTCACCGCGGTGTAGCTGCTCACCGACCACAGGAAGATGTAGGGCAGGTCGTTGTGCGCGTGCTCGTGCACGCGCCGGTAGATCTCGCGGAACAGCTCCGGGTCGCGGGTGTCCTGGCTCTGCTTCAGGAGCGAGTCCATGCGCTCGCTCTTGTAGTTGACGAAGTTGTTGCGCCCGTCGCTCTCGAAGAGGCTGTCGACGTTGGAGGCCTCGTCGAAGGACCACGCCCCGATCGTGAGGTCGAAGTCGCCGCCCTTCACCACCCGGTCGGCCCAGGAGGCCGCGTCGAGCCAGTCGATGTCCACCTCGAAGCCGGCCTGGCGGAGCCGGGTCTGGATGTCGAGGACCACGTCCTTGTAGACCGTCCAGTCCTTGTTCACCGCCAGCTTCAGCCGCACCTTGCGCCCGTTCCTGGCGTAGACCCCGGCCGTCTTCTTGTAACCTGCCTTGCGCATCAGGGCGTCCGCCGCCCGCAGGTCGTACTGATACGGCTTCACGCGGTCGTTGTAGAAGGGGCTGCGCGGGGCGAAGGGGCCGGAGATGGTCTGGCCGTCGCCGAGGTGGGCGCTCCTGACCTCGTCCCGGTCGAGGGCGTGGGCGATCGCCCGCCGGACCTCGAGCTTCTCGAGGTGGGGGTTCTTGTGGTTCACGCCCAGGTACCACCACGAGAGCGACTCGTAGGGGAGGAGCTCCACCTTGCCCGCCATCCCCTCGATCACCGGGCGGTGGCGCGGGAGCACGCGGACGAGGGCGTCGAGGCCGTCGTAGAGCAGGAAGTCCAGCTGCGCCTTCTTGTCGGGCACGAAGCGGGCGTGGAGCTTCTGAAGGCCCACGATGCGGTGCTGGTTCGCCTCCATCTCGAGCGTGGTGCCCTTCCACCGCACGAACTTGTAGGGGCCGGAGCCCACCGGGTTCAGGCGGAACTCGTCGCGCGGCTCCATCGGCGGCGCGTTCTTGAACGCGTGCTTGGGCACGATCTTGAACATCAGGGCCCGCTCCGGCTGCACCATGGAGCGGGTGAAGGTGATGACGAGGGCGGTGGGGCCGGTGATCTGCACCGACTTGATGTCCGCCACCATGTTCTTCGACGTGGCGCGGGTGCGCTCGTCCTTCAGGACCTGGATGGTGAAGTCCACGTCCTGGGCGCTGATGGGCTTGCCGTCGTGCCACACCCCCTCGCGCATGTAGATCGTCATCTGGGTGCGCTCGTCGTTGATCTTGTACGAGGCCACCATCGACGGCGCGGGGTTCAGGAAGTGGTCGTAGGTGAACAGGCTGTCGAAGAGGAGCTCCTCCATCCGCGTGTCCACCATGGTGTTGGCGAAGATCGGGTTGAGGGTGGTGGGCGCCCGGTCCTCGCCGAAGCGGAACGGGCTGTCGGGGCCCGAGCCCATCAACAGCGGGGCCACGAGCAGGCCCCCCATCACCAGATAGCGGCTATTGGATCTTCTGAGTACCACCCGTGCCTCCCATGAGCCGGACGACGGAGAGCCCCTGAGCCGCGGACAACAGTCCCTCGGCTTCGGGGTAGGCCTGGCGCACCGCGCGCAGGATGCCCATGGCCTCCGCGCTCCGGCGCATGCACAGCGCAGCCTCGGCCAACGAGACCATGAACGCGGGCTCGTTGACGTAGCTGACGGCTTCGAGATTCTTGATGTCCTGAGTGGAGCGGAGCAGGCGCAGGGCGTCGTCGCACGTCTCGGTGCTCGCGGCCATCTTGGCCCCCTGCACCCGCGCCGCGGCGCGCGCGAAGGGCGAGACGAGGGACAGCTCCTCGACCACCTTCTGGCCCGCCGCGCTCCCGGTGCACGGGACCGCCTTGGCCAGCGCGGCCTCCTCCGCGTTGATCGCCGCCACCTGGGCGTCGACGTCGAGCTTGGTCACCGGCGCGCCGAGCTGGCCGACGAACGCCACGAGGCCGGCCGGATCCTTCACCTCGGCCAGGAGCAGCTCGGCCCCCTTCGCGCCGTCGAGGCCCTGCAGGCTGGCCTGCGCGCTGGCCTCGTCACCCCGGAGCCGGGCCGCCCACCCGCGCACCGCCCGGTGGGCGGGATCGTCGCCGGTCGCAAGCTCGATTGCGGTCCGCAGGTGGAGGTGCCCGAGGGCCCACAGGGCCAGGGGGTCGAAGTACTCCACCTCGACGTCGAGGTCCTTGCCGCCCTTCAGGGTCTCGGTCGCCGCGGCCTCCCCCGCCAGCTCGGTCAGGCGGGCCTCGTCGACCTTGCCCGGCTCGTGGCAGAGCGCGGCGTGGTACAGCGCGGCCCGGGCGTCGAAGGCGCCGCCGCCCCCCGCCGAGCCCGCGTCGCCGCACGCCGACGGCCCCTCGGCCGCGCAGCGGGCCATCCCCGCGAACTGGGTCCAGGCGGAGCCCGAGGTCGGGGCGGGGCACCCGCCGGTGAGCGCCTTGGCGAGGGCCGGGTAGGGCGCGGGGGCCTTGCCGCCCGCCACGTCGGTCAACACGGCTTGCGCCGCCTCGCCCCGCCCGCTCACCAACAGGGCCACGCCCTCGAAGTAGGGGGCGAGGGCCAGCGGCTTGGCGTCGGCCCCCAGGGCCCGCCGGGCCTCGAAGTAGTCGGCTTGGGCGTGAGCGAGGGCGCGCGCCATCGCGAGGTGGAGCGCCCCCAGCCGGAGGTGCGCGCGGGCCGCCCCGAGCGCCGCGGCGGGGTCGCCCTCGGCCGCGGCGAGGGCGGCGGCGGCCTTTCGGTAGTCGCGCTTGTAGAACGCGACCCACGCCCCGCCGTGGGCCTCGAGCTGCTTGGGGTCCTCGGCCACGCGGGCCACCCAGCCGAGGTCGGGGGCGCCCGCGCAGGCGTCGGGTGCGGCCGGGGCCTCGGCCTTGGCGGTGGCCGGGGCCTCCTGCTTGCAGCCGGGCGCCGCCCCCGAGGCGAGGGCCAGCGCGGCGGCCCAGCCGCAGTGTATCTTGCGCCGCCTCACCATCACTCGAGCAGCTGCTTCTCTTGGCTCTGGAGCCGCGCCTTGGAGGCCCGCGCGTCGCGCGCCATGCGCACGTCGCCGACCTGGGTCGCCGCGGTCTCCATGTCGGAGTAGGTCTTCAGGGCCCGATCGAAGTACGAGCGGTCCTTCTTGTCGTAGAAGAGCTGCTCGAAGAACCCGGCGCGCAGCTTGAGCACGGTGAGCATCCACTTCTCCCGCTTCTCCTTGCTGCCCCGGAACTTCATGCGGTAGCGCCACGCGTTCTCGGCCTGCTCGGAGGCCTGCTCGAGCTTCTTCCTGCGGCCCAGGATCTCGGCCAGGCGCGCCCGGACCTCGGGGTCCGAGCGGCCCTTCCGGGTCTCGGTGGTCTCCATCAGCACGCGCTCCGCCTCATCCAGGGTGCCGCGGCCCTGATAGACGTGCGCGAGCAGGAGCTTGCCCTCGAGGAACTCGTCCTTGCGCTCGGTGAGCTCGATCAGGCACTGGATCTCGTCGTTCGTGGGCTTCTGGCCCTGCTTGATCCGGTCCCGCACGAAGTCGGTGCAAGCCAGCTGGCAGTCGGTGCTCACCGTGAGCGCCTCGACCCGCCCCTTGCTGGGGATCTCCGCGAACTGGGTCTTGGAGCGGGGGCAGAAGCGGCCGTCCACGTTGCCCTCCACGCTCAGCTTGCGCACCCCGGGCAGCATCCACGCGGTGGAGCTTGCCTTGCAGCTCTCCAGGGCGAGCTTACCGTCCACATACAGGCTCACGCCCTCCGGTCGGCAGGTCACCTTCACCTCCCGGCTCCCCTCGGGGGGGCCGGTGCGCTCCACCGGCGGGGGCGGCTCGATGCGGGCGGCGGGCTGGGGCTCGACCCGGGCCAGCGGCTCGGGCTCGACCACCACCGGCTCCGGGTCCTCGACCACCGGGGCCGGGGTCCGGTCCGGCACCACGATGGTCGGGGGCGGCGGGGGCGGGGGCTCCTGCACCATCGCCCGCACCTCGCGCGGGGGCGGGGGCGGTGGGGGCGGCGGCTCTGGGTCGGGCTCGGGCTCCGGATCCGGGGTCCGCACCTCCAGGCGCGTCCGCGGCGTCTCGCGCGGGGTTCGCACCCGCTCGACCCGCTCCACCCGGGTGTTCTGGGCGATGCGGGTCGGCGGCGGATCCCGGCGCTCCTCCCGCACCGGGGTGGGGGTCGGCGGGGGCGGGGGCGGCGGCGCCTCGGCCACCCGCTCCGGCTCCGGGGTGGGGGTCGGGGCGGTGGTGCCATCGCAGCCGGGCTCCACGTTCAGGATGGCGCCGTTCTCGGGCAGGGCGAAGGTGCACTTGAGCTCGGGGCAGTCCGAGGTCTTCTTCACCCACACCGCGAGGGTGCCGCCCGGCTCCCGGCGGATCCGCCGCGACAGGTAGCCGTCCTCGTCGGTGTTGCCGAGGTCCTCGTCGCCCAGGCTCACCGCCTGGGGCCCGCAGTCGGTGTCGACCACCACCACGTAGGCGGTGGCGTCCGAGTCGCGGCGCTGGGCCTTCACCACGAACTTGATCGGCTGGGGCTTGCCGTCCGGGCCGTGCAGGAGGACGAACTCCTTCTCGACCGGGTCGGGGGTCCACAGGTCGGCGGGCAGGTTCACCGCGACGTGGAGCTTGCTCTCGACCGCGCCCTGGTAGCCCACCCGCAGCTTGCCGTTCGCCTTGGTGCGGCGCTCGTCCTGGCGGTTGAACTTCACCGCGACCCCGGAGACGTCGACCCCCTCGGGGGCCTCCACCGCCACCTCGATCGGGAAGACCTCGAGGGCGATCGTCTCGGTGGCCTCCTGCTCGCAGCCCACCACCGCGAGCAGGAGCGGGAGCGCGTAGCGGGCCCTCATTCGCCACCTCGCACGACCCCGGGCCCGCGGGTCTCGCTGTCCTCTTCGCGGTCCTCGGGGGCGCCCAGGTCGTCGATCACCGGGCCGCCGATCGGCACAAGCTGGATGTCGGGCACGTTGTACTGCCCGCCGGTGAACTCCACCGTGATCGGCGGGGTGTCCTCACCGCGCCACCACCCCAGCTTGTAGGGGAGGATCTGGTACTTCCCGGGGGCGATGGGCTGCTTGGTCCGCACCGAGCGCATGATCTCGTACTCGCCCTCGAAGCTGAGCACGGCGTCGGTCTGGGGCTCGGTGGTAATGCGTACCCCATCCAGGGGAGCGCCGTCGGGGCCGACCACCTTGCCGTAGAGCCGGTTGGGGCCCGGCGTGACCCGGGGGTTCTGGGGCGCCGCGCACGACGCGAGGGCGGCCGCGGTCAGGAGGGCGGCCACGGGGATCAGGGGTGAAGCGGCTCTGCGATGCGGATGGTTCATGGGACGGGGCCTCCGGTCGCGCCCTTGTCGTTACTCTGGTTGAGGCGTGACCGCCAGTGATCGATCAACGCGTCGCGGGGCTCGAGGATCCCCAGCAGCTCGAGATCTGCGCGGAGCTGCGCCGCGTCGTCGGGGCTGGCCTTGCGGATCCGGCGGCGCAGCGCCCGCAGGGCTTGCTTGTACTCGGGGACCTCTTCCAGCCGGGTCCGGGCCGCGCGGGCGCCGGCCAGGCCGGGGTCGGTGTCGAGGAGGCGCTGGTACGCGGCGGCGGCGGCCAGCAGGTCACCCGCCGCCTCGAGGCGCTCGGCGTCCGCCATGAGGCCGTCCGCCTCCGGCGCCCCGGTCGCCGCGCTCGGGCTCGCCGCGAGCGGAACCGGCAACTCCGCCCGGGGGCCGCGGGTCGCGAACCAGACCCCCGCCACCAACCCCAACGCCACCACGAACAGGGCGCCGCCCGCCATCGCGAGGCGCGGGGGCGGGCGCGCGGCCGCTCGGGCCGGGCTCGCTGTGGCCGCGGTGCTGCGGGCCGGGGCGGGGGGCGCGAGGAGCTCGCGCAGGTCGGCCCCCAGCTCCCGCACCGTGGAGTAACGGTGCGCCGGGAGGTCATCCACGCACTGGGCGATGATCGGCTCGATCTCGGCCGGCGCCGCGCCGCCCTCGGCCGCCACGTGGGGGTCGGTCACCGCCTGGTAGAGGCTCGCCCCTACCCCATACACGTCGGACGCGGGGCTGGCCGGCCCGCCCGCCTGGACCTCGGGCGCCGCGAACCCCTCGTCGGGCCGCACCACCGGCTGACCCATCAGGACCGGCATGATCAGGTCGACCTTGGGCTGGGCGTCGGGGGTGAGGAGGATGTTCCGGGGCTGGATGTTCCCGTGCACCACCCCATGATCGAGGGCGTGGGCGAGGGCGTCGCACACCCGCCCGAAGAGGGCGGCCGCCTCCCGCGGGGCGAGGGGCCGGCCGCGGTGCGCGAGGAACGCCTGGAGGTCCCCGGCCGGGATGTACTCCATCACCATCACCGGGCCCCGGGTGGTGTCGTCGAAGAAGTCCAGCAGGCGGATCGAGTGGGGGTGCATCAGCACCGCGGGCGGCGGCTCCCCCTGGCGGAAGCGCTCGAGCAGGTTCCGGATCGCGGGGGAGCGCAGGGTCTGCTTCGGCTCCTGGAACTCCTTCAGCGCCACCGGCGCCCCGTCCCGCAGGTCCGTCCCGAGGTAGACCCGCGTGGTGGGGCCCTCGCCCAGGATGCGCTCCACCCGGTAGACCCCGAACGCCATCACGCTCCCGGGCTCGAGCGGCGCGTTGGGCCCGAAGGTGTCCTCGTCCACCACGAACTGCGGCGCCTCGTGGGCGGGCCCGCCGGGCAGGCTGGCCTCGTCGAACGCGGAGCCGCCCCGGCCCACCGGCGCCATCATCCCGGTCGGGTCCACGAAGCCGGCCGGGCCCTCGGACGGCGGGCGGTACTCGGGCTCGGGGAGCCGGGTGGTGGGGTGGGAGGCCTCGTCCGGCATCGGGGCGTCGGGCGCGCGGTCCGAGCGGGTGCCGACGTGGCTTCCCATCGGGCGGGCTCGCGCCTTGGACGGGAACGGCGGGAGCGCGCCGGGCAGGTTCAGCGCCGCGGTGGCCTCGTCCTGGAAGTCAGGGGGGCCCGGCTCCTGGCCCGGGCGGTAGGCGGCCGGATCCACCGCCACCAGCCCCTCCCGCGACAGGCGCCCGGTCTCGGTCTCGTTGTCGGGCGCCGACACCACCGGCATTCGGTGCTGCACGCGCATCCCGCCCGGCAGGGTGGGATCCTCGTTGCCCGAGAGGGCGTCCTCCATCTCGAACCGGGGGTCGGTCAGCAGCTCCTCGTCGGACACCACGGTCTCGCCGGTCGGGATGCTGGCGTCACGCCCGGGTTCGGGGGGCTTGTGGCTGCCGTTCGCCATGGGGCTGGCGCACGCTGCGCGTCGCCTGCCCAGATATCACGCCCCAGTGGGCTGCGTCACGTATGGGGCCGGCGTCGCGCCGTCCACTTCATCAAGAAGTCCCGGCCGGTGGACAGGGTCATGCCCATGGGCTCCGGCCTCCTTCGAGAGCGCCCCGCCCGTACGCAAGCGGTATCGTCCCTGCGCGCTAAGGCACGTCGACGATCCGTCCCGGCGGTGGCGTCGGGGCCGGGGTGTCCCGGGTCACCGCCGCCGCCACCAGCGCCCCCGCCGCCGCGACCGCGAGGGCGAGCACCACCCACAGCGCCACCCGGCCGCGCCGCGATGGGCTGGGGGGCACCGCCTGGCTGGCCTCCGCCTCTCGCACCAGGGCCTCGTCGACCCGGGACCAAAGGGCCGCGGTCTCGTCCAGGAAGGCCTCGGGGCGGCTGGTCTCGAAGGTGTGGCCCTGCTCCCGGGGGGCCGGGGTGGGGGTCGGGGCGCGCTCGGGCCGCGCCGGGCGCGGCGACGGCTTGGTGGGGGGCGCCTCGGGGAGGTCGCCGGTGGTGGGGGCGGCGCGGGACAGAGCCTCGTCCACCGCCATGGCCAGGGCCTCGACCGACGGGTAGCGGGCGTCCGGCTCCACCGCGAGGGCCTTGGCGATCACCGCGTCGATCGCGGGCGGCAGGTCGGCGCGCCAGTGGGTAGGCACCGGGCGCGGGTCGTTCACCAGCCGCATGATGAGGGCCAGGTCGTTGTTCTCGACCTCGAGGTTCTTGACCGGCGCGCCCACCTGGATCGGCTCCTTGGCCGAGTTCCGGAGCCAGGCCCGGCGCAGGGTGAGCATCTCGAACAGGACGCTCCCGAGGGCGAAGACGTCGGTGCGGGCGTCCACCGGCTGGCCCTTGGCCTGCTCCGGCCCCATGTAGTGGAGCGAGCCGAGCAGGGTGCCGATGGTGGTGTGCTCGCGGGAGGCCTCGGCCAGGATCTTGGCCACCCCGAAGTCGAGGACCTTCACGTACAACGTCCCCGCGCGCTCGAGGAGCATGATGTTGGCGGGCTTGATGTCCCGGTGCACCACGTCCTGCTGGTGGGCGAACTGCACCGCGGCGCACAGCTCGGAGAAGATGCGGCGCACCTCCCGCAGCTCGAAGGGGTTGTGCTCCCGCACCCGGTGCACCATCGCCCGGGCCAAGGTCACCCCGTCGACGTACTCGAGCGCAAGGTAGCCTGCCTCGTCGTTGAGGTCCCAGGCCAGGCACTTGGCGATGCTGGGGTGGTCGAGGCTGGAGAGCACCTGGGCCTCCCGCTCGAAGCGGGCCCGGATGCGCGGGTCGGCGTGGTGGTGGGCGTGCAGGAGCTTCAGCGCGACCGGGGCGTCGCGGCCCGCCTTGTCGAGCGCGCGCCAGACGGAGCCGAAGCCGCCGGTGCCGATCTTCTTGTCGAGGACGAAGCGGTGGTCGATGACGGTGCCGACCTCGAAGTCCACGCCCGCCATCGGACGAGCATCCTATCACGAAGGTGGGTGCCCGACGCCAGGGCCCCTACGGCCCCGGCGTCGAGAGGTGGGGGTTACGCGTTCTTCCGCATGGCCCGCATGTCCGGGAGGTTGCCCCCGGAGGTGTCGATCCCCAGGGCGTGGACGATGCCCGAGTAGATCTCCTTCTCGGTCATGTTCCGCCCGGTGATCGGGACCCCCTGCGGGGCCTCGGGATCGAAGCCGTAGGTCATGCCCGTGGTGGGATCGACGCCGCCCAGGACCTTGTTGCCGTTCACCATCGGCGACAGCATCGCGAAGCCGTTGTTGATGTCGTGCGCGGTCCCGAAGCTCTCCGCGTTGTTGGGGCGCCGCTTGCTGCGCCCGAACTCTGTCGCGAAGTAGATCATGCTGCGGTCCCAGAAGGACTCGCCCGCCTCGAACTCCTCCGCCTTCAACAGGTCCACCAGCTTGTCGGCCACCCGCAGCATCCGATCCCACATCACGCCCTGGGCGTCGCGGTGGCTCTGGTGCGAGAAGTCGAAGGCCAGGGGCGGGTTGTCGACCCGCAGGCGCTGCAGGTCGAGCAGCACGTTGAAGGACGGCGCGATCGTGACCGTCACCGACACCCGGTACTTGATGAGCAGGAACGCCAGCGCGGCCTGGGCCTCGAAGGGATCGCTCGCGAAGTCCGGGAACGCCTCCCGCACCCGCTGACCGTCCGGCGACTCGGAGAGGCCGTACTCACCCAGCGGGATCTGGGGGATGTCGGGGTAGAGGTTCAGGTTGGTGATGAGGTCCATCATCTCCAGCCCGCCGGTCCGGTTGCGCTGCTCGTCCCACAGCGCGAGGCGTCGGCTGTCGGCGAAGGTCTTCTTGAAGTTGGACTCCGGATCCAGCTTCTCGTTCCTCATGCGCCGGGCCAGCGCGATCCGCTCCCGCGAGGGCAGGTTCTTGATGCCCTTGGCGCCGTCGAGGGACAGCGGCCACAGGGCGGCGGAGCCCACCGGCTCGGCCATCGCGAACGCGGGCGTCGTCGGGTCGATGCCGGGGCTGATGTACCCGTTGGCCGACATGTTGACGTTCGGGATCGGGTAGCCCGCCCCGTACTGCGCCGCCACCGCCTCCTGCACCGTCCGCCCGTGCCACGCCTCGTTCCCGGTGAGCGAGCGCTTCTGGGCGATGGTGTGGTTCACGCTGGTGCCGGTCTGGGTCACCACCATGAGGTCGTTCTTGTGCTTGGTGACGAAGTCCGACTGGTTGCTCGAGAAGGGGATCGGGATGGCGCCCACCTGGCGGCGGCGCAGGTCCACCGCCCGGAAGGGGCTGTCCGCGATGCTCTTCACCTCGCTGTCGACGAAGCAGTTCAGCCCCGCCGCCGCCGCCCCGGCCTCGGACTGCCGGATGGCGAGGAAGCTGTCGATGATGGAGGCGCCGCCCGCGGCCGCCAGCACGATGAGGAAGCGTGGCTTCTCTTCGGTCTGGGCGTAGCCCCGGCGAGACGCGAGCAGGCTCGGGAGCCCGGCGCCGCCGCCCGCCGCCATCAGGCCAGCGGCCTTCAGCATCTGCCGGCGATCCAGCCGGCCCAGGATGTTCTTGTGGTCACGCGACATCGTCTTCCTGCGCTCCTTCGCTTCAGTAGAACAGCGACTCCATGCTGGTGAGCACGGAGAAACAGGTCAGGATGGCCCAGTCGCGGGCCGGGTTGGGTTGTTGGTCGGCCTCGATGTCCCGGTACAGCTGCGTGAGGTGCGAGACCTCGGCGCTGGACGGGGCACGCAAGAGCGCCCGCTTGTAGAGGGTGTCGATCGACTGCGCCACCTCCGCGGACCCGACGTCGAGCTTGCCGTCGGTCACCACGAGGCCCTTGAAGATCAGGGCGCCGTCGGGGGCGGCCATGTCGTCCCGGGCCCGCCGCTCGCACGCCGACAGCACCACGCGCTCGGTGGCGATCGGGGTGGTGACGGTGGTGTCCGCGGTCGGCTCGTTGATGCCGAGGGTGTAGGCCTCGACCCCGCCGAGGGAGATGGTGTGCACGTAGTCGGTGCAGGAGTACTGCCCCAGCTCGTTGCAGATCTCGCCCTCCGGGATGCCGAGGACCTGGGAGATGTCGTTGCGCAGGCGGGTGGTCCGCTTGAAGCGCAAGACAGCCTTCGACGACTTCGCGAAGGCCGGCCCGGTGGTGCCGCCGTCGTTCTCGACGGTGCCGCCGTCGCCGTTGGCGACGCCGCTGTCGCCGTCGCCCGAGACGCCGCTGTCGGGCGTCCCGGTGGGGTTCAGGTTCTCGCTCGCCAGGCACCCCGAGAGGAGGGCGCCAGCGGCCAGCACTGTGATCAGGCGCTTAGGGAACACCGTAGGCCTCCGTCTCGATCAGCTGGTGGAGCATCTTCTCCACGCTGTAGTTGTGGCGGCCGCGGAACGCCTGCCAGAGCGCGGTGAACTCCTCGAGCTCCTCCGGCTGCACGTCGCGCCCCATCACCAGCGTCCAGTAGTCGTTGGCGGTGGCCTTGGCGAACGCGTCGCTGTTCGCCGCCACCTGCGCCCACTCCACCAGGTTCGCCACCGGCTGCCCGAGGAGCACCCCGGACTCCGGCATCTCGTCGATGCGCACGCCCTCGTTCGGGAAGCTGCGCTGGATGCGGTTGGGATCGTAGGTGCCGGAGCTCCCGGTGAGGCCCTGGTAGCGGGTGAAGGGGTAGGTCACCGGGTCCAGGGTGGAGTGGCACACCGCGCACGCCTCGGCGGTGACGCCCTTCTCGTCGTAGTCCTGGGGCTCGTTGGGCACCGGCATGATGCCCTCGAGCTTGGCGATGTCGATGCCGAGATACGCGCGCATCGCCTGCGCCGCCGCGGTGCGGGGCACCGCGGTGAACATCACGTTCAGCACCAGGTTCCACTTCGTGGTGAGCACGCCGGCCCGGTACTGCTGGTCCACGTCCTGGTCCCCGATCGGATCCGCGGCCGTCGCCACCTCGTAGCGGGTGGGGTTCCTGCGCCGGGTGATGAAGTAGTCGGCGGTGAGGACCTCGCGCGCGTCGTGGTCGTCGAGCTGCGAGTACACGAACAGGGCGTAGTCGTCGTAGTAGTCGCCGAGCGGGATCGGGCCGGAGTCCTCACCCGCCTTGATCGCCTGCAGCGGCTTGATCTTGCGGTGGGCCAGCTGCCAGACCTGCCCGTCCTGGCCGACCCAGAACTCGCTGTCGAGGCAGCGGTTCAGCTCGGCGTGCAAGGCAGCCTTCTTGTCCGCGGTCTGCCGGAACGTCTCCATCGCCTCCCAGGTCGGGGAGCGCCCACAGAAGTCCAGGTTGAGCTTCTTGAAGACGAAGTCCGGGTCGAAGTTGCAGACGTCGTAGCCGGGGTTGGTCCCGCCCTCGTCGCAGCCCAGCTCCCGCGGGTAGTTGCTGCCATCGCCAGGCAGGGTGCCGGCCATGATCTCGACCAGGTTGGTCACCCCGTCGCCGTCCGCGTCCTCGCCCTCGACCGCCTCGAGGGCGGTGCCGAGGGCGCCGAGGAAGTCCTCGTCCGACAGCGGGCGAGGCGCGCCGGGCAACAGGTTCGCTTCGACGAGGGCGCCGAAGGCGTTGCGCGGGGGCGGGTTACCGGCGTGGCAGAACGCGCACGCCGGGACGCTCGTCTCGCACAAAGGCGAGTCTGGATAGACCTCACAGACCTTGGCCGGGGCCACCGGCTTGGCTACGGCCGGACTGGCCAGTGCGAGGACGCCGCCGAGGGCGCCGAGATGAAGCCACCTCATGGTCATCCATACATACCGGATGGAAGCGGAAAGTTGCGTCCCCATCGGTCAATGGGGGGAGCGGGTTCAGCCCAGGTGGGCGCATGTCCTGCCCCTTGGCAGGGGATCGCCCGCTGGTTACCGTCCGCCCCCATGCGCCGGGTCCTTCCGTTTCTGTTGTTGATCGCCGCGTGCGGGGAGGGGCTGCCCTTCGAGCCGGCCGGCCCCGACGCCGCCCCCGACCCGTCCGCCTACGGGCCCTACCCGGTCGGAGTCCAGACCCTCACCGTGGTGGACCCGCGCCGCTTCGACCCCGACACCCGGATCCCCCGGACCCTGACGGTGGAGGTCTGGTACCCCGCGCGCGCCTCCGCCCGCGGCCAGCCGGGGGCGGTCTACCCGTTCGAGGACTTCCTCCCCGACGAGTACGACGAGGCCGCCCGCAGCCTCGGCGGCTTCGAGACCGGCGCGGTGCGCGACGCGGAGGCGGTCGACGGCGAGCGCTTCCCGCTCGTCCTGTTCAGCCACGGCAGCGGCGGGGTGCGGGTGCAATCCACCTTCCTCACCGAGTACCTCGCGAGCCACGGCTACGTGGTGGCGGCGCCCGATCACAAGGGCAACACGCTCGAGGACGTCCTCGCCGCCGGCACCATCGACATCACCTCCTTCGGGCAGAGCTTCCTGGATCGCCCCGCCGACATCCTGATGCTCATCGACGCCCTCGACGGCAAGTTCTCCTTCGATCCGAAGCGGGTGGGGGCGGCGGGCCACTCCTTCGGCGCGGTCACGTCGCTGAGGGCCGCGGCGATGGACACCCGGGTGCAGGCGGTGGTCTCCCAGGCCCCGGGGAGCCACCTCGCGACCTGGCTGGAGCTGGAGCGCCCGCTCGAGGAGCTCGGCATCCCGGTGATGATCCAGGAGGGGGCGAAGGACGACACCGTCCCGGTGGAGGAGAACGCGCGCACCTTCAAGCCCCACCTCGCGAAGCCCTGGTTCTACCTCTCGCTCGACGACGCGGGGCACTTCACGTTCAGCGACCTCTGTGGCCTCGATCTGCAGGTCCTGTTGGCGGCGGACGAGCTGGGGGTCGGCGACGTCCTCGAGGACGGCTGCGGGCCCGAGGACATCGCGCCCGAGGTCGCCCTCCCGCTCCTGCGGCGCTACACCATCGGGCTCTTCAACGCCTACCTGCGCGGTTCGCAAGAGACGTTGACGCGCTGGCTGGACCCGGCGGGGCTGGCGGGCTACGGGACCCTGGAGGCGGACTACTGAGCGCTCTCGGCGACGGGCGGGCTCAGCTCGGCCACCAGCGCCTCCACCAGCCGATCGATGCCGTCCAGGACCGCGTCGTCACCGCACGCGGTGCGGACGGTGGCGGAGTCGTCGGTCGTCTCGCTCCTCAGGTCGGAGAGGGTGACGCTCGTGGCGCACTGCTCGCCGATCCTGAGGAGCTTGGTGGAGAGGGTCTTCTCCGCCGCGAGGGCCTTGCCGATCTCGATCTGACAGGCCTCGTCGTAGCAGGCCTTGTAGGTCTCCTGCTTCTCGTCCCGCAGGCGTGCTTGCAGCTGGGCCCGCGGGACGATTCGGAAGCGGTTGGTGCTCCCCAGTCGGGCCACCAGGTAGTCCGAGAGCTGGTCGAGCGCCGGGCCCTCGAAGCGGCCCGAGCGGTCCTCGACGTCGAAGACGAGGACCACCGGGCGCACGAGCGCCGGGGCGGGCTCGGGGGGCAGCTCCATCTGGCGCACCGCGGCGACCGGCTCGGGATCGTCGAGGTTCGGGATCGGGCCGCCGTACGCGAGGTCCACGTGATGCCACACCGCGGATGAGGCCATCAGGCGGCCCACCACGTGATCGGCGAAGGCCCGGTTGCCGTAGTCGAGGCAGAGCCCGGAGCCGACCGGGCAGGTCCACTGCTGGGGGATGCTGAACTGGAAGCGATCCACCTCGGCGCCGCCGTCGCTCACCGTGACCACGTTGGTGATGAGCTCGTTCACCGCGCGGGGCTCGAAGGCCTCCACCGCGACGTCGAGCACCACGCCCTCCGTCGGCCCGCCGTCCGCGATCCGAAAGCCAGCCTGCTCGAGGGCCTGGACGAGGTAGCGGTGCCGCTTCTTGCGCAGGCCGTCGATCCGGGCCTTCTCGAAGGGGGTGGCGCCGGGGAGCTGCCACCCATACTCGGCGACGCGCACCGTCACCTCCTGGATCCGGGCGGGGCGCGCGGGGAGCTCGGGGCGGACCACCATGGGGCGCCTGCCCGGCACGACGCACCCCGCGCTCGCGCCCAGCGCGACGACGGCTGCGAGCAGGCGGGCTCCACGGGGCAGTAGAACCATGCTTCGGAGGTACCAGGAGGGGCGGCCAGCCAGCAAACCGTGCTGGCGCTCACGGATCAGCCGGCGGGCGCGGCTCGGGGCGTGGCCTCCGCGGTGTGCTCGCGCCAGCCGCCGCCGAGCGCCCGGTACAGGGCCGCGGTGTTGGACAGGCGGGCCAGCTCGGCCGCGATGAGGGCCTGCTGGGCGGTGTAGAGGTCGCGCTGGGCGGTGAGGAGGGTCAGGTAGCGATCCACCCCGGCCCGGTAGCGCTTCTCGGCCAACGCGTAGCGCTGGGTCTCCGCCTCGACCCGGGCCCGCTGCGCTGCAAGCTGGCCTTCGACCGCCTGCCGCGCGGCCAGCGCGTCCGCCACCTCCCGGAACGCGGCCTGGATGGTGCGCTCGTAGGTGGCGATCTCCACCTCCTTCTGCACCTCCGCGACCTCGAGGCTGGCCCGCAGCGCGCCGCCCTGGAAGATGGGGATGTTGATCCGGGGGATGAAGCTCCAGGTCAGCGCGCTCCCCGAGAAGAGGCTGGCCAGGTCGGTGCTGGCCAGGCCCGCGGCCCCGGTGAGGCTGATGCTGGGGAAGAAGGCGGCCCGAGCGGCGCCGATGGACGCGTTGGCGCCCATCAGCTGGTGCTCGGCCGCGAGGATGTCGGGGCGCCGTTGGAGCAGGTCCGACGGCAGGCCCGAGGGGAGGGCGGCCCGCACCGTGGCCTGGGCCAGGGGGCGCGGCGCCGGCAGATCGTCGGGGAGCGGCTGCCCCACCAGGTAGACCAGCGCGTTCACCGCCTGGGCGTGGGCCTGGGTCTGGGCGGCCACGTTGGCCCGCGCGGTCTCGAGCTGGCTCTCGGCGGTGCGCAGGTCGAGCTCGCTCACCGTGCCCAGCTCGAAGGTGCGCCGGGTGAGCTGAAAGGAGGCTTGCACCGCCTCCAGGGTCTGCTCGGCCAGCGTGAGCTGCTCGGCCGCGGCTCGCTCCTGGAAGTGGGCGGTGGCCACCTCGGCCACCAAGCTGAGCTGGGCGCTCCGGGCCGCCTCTTCGGTGGACAGGTACTGCTCGAGCGCCTGCGCGCTCAGCGAGCGGATGCGCCCGAAGAAGTCCAGCTCCCACGAGGTCACGCCGACGCTCAGGCCGTACTGGGCGAGCGGCACGAACTGGCTGCTCGGCAGGGAGCTCGGCAGCTCCTGGAAGGTGGCGCTGCCGCTCACCGCCACCGACGGGAACAGCGGCGCCCGCTGGATGCGGTACTGGGCCCGCACCTTCTCGACGTTCAAGGCCGCGATGCGGAGGTCGCGGTTGTTCGCGAGGGCAAGGGTCTCGAGGGCCACCAGCCGCGGATCCTCGAACACGTCGCGCCAGCCCACGTCGGCTCCCGCCACCGCGCCGCTGTCACCGGCGGTGGGGAAGGCGCCGCTCACCGGCGCCTCGGGGCGGACGTAGTCGGGGGCCAGGGTGCAGGCCGTCATGAATAGGGGCGCCAACAGGAGCGCCGCGCGTCTGAGCTCAAGCATGGGTTCCCTCCGGCAAGGTGATGGGGGTGGGCGCGTCGCTCTTCTGCCGACGTTGGAACAACCCGAGGACCACCACGAAGAAGACCGGCACGAAGAGGACGGCGAGGAAGGTGCCGGTGAGCATCCCGCCGATGACGCCGATGCCGATCGCGTTCTGGCCGCCCGCGCCCGCCCCGCTGGACACCGCCAGGGGCAACACGCCGAGGATGAAGGCCATCGAGGTCATCAAGATGGGCCGCAGCCGGAGCCGCGCCGCCTCGATGGTCGCCTCGACCAGACCCTTGCCCTCGCGGTCGTGGAGCTCGCGGGCGAACTCCACGATGAGGATCGCGTTCTTGGCCGACAACCCGATGATGGTGAGCAGGCCCACCTGGAAGAACACGTCGTTCTCGAGGTCGAAGAGGAACGCCGCCCCGATGGTGCCCACGATGCCGAGGGGCACCACGAGCATCACCGAGAACGGGATGGACCAGCTCTCGTAGAGGGCCGACAGGCACAAGAAGATCACGATGAGCGACAGCGCGTAGAGCGCGGGCGCCTGGGAGCCCGAGAGCCGCTCCTCGTAGGAGAGGCCGGACCAGGTGATGCCGAAGCCACCAGGGAGCTGGGCCACGATGGCCTCCATCGCCGCCATGGCGTCGCCCGTGCTGTAGCCGGGGGCCGCCTCGGCCTGGATGGCCACCGAGGGGAGGCCGTTGAAGCGCTCGAGGCGCGGCGAGCCCAGCTTCCAGTGGGCGGTGGCGAAGCTCGAGAACGGCACCATCTCGCCCAGGTCGTTGCGCACGTACCAGCGGCCGAGGTCCTCCACCTGCATGCGGTAGGGGGCGTCGGCCTGGAGGTAGACCTTCTTGACCCGCCCGCGGTCGACGAAGCCGTTCACGTAGCTGCCGCCCCAGGCCGCGGCCAGGGTCTGGTTGATGGCGCTCAGCGGGATCTGGAGCGCCGCCGCCTTCTCGTGGTCGATGTCCACCTCGAGCTGCGGGGTGTCCTCCTGGCCAGCGGGGCGAGTCCGCGTCAATGCAGGGTCCCTTGCCGCGAGGCCCAGGAGCTGGTTCCTGGCCGCCATGAGGGCGTCGTGCCCCTGGCCGCCGCGGTCCTGGAGCTGGAGCTCGAGGCCGGTGGCGGTGCCCAGCTCGGACACGGACGGGGGGGTGAAGGCGAAGATCATCGCCTCCTTGATGGAGGCCAGCGCCCCCGAGGCGCGCCCCGCGATGGCCTGGGCGCGCAGGCCGGCGCCCTTGCGCTCGGACCAGTCCTTCAGGTTCACGAAGGCGATGCCGTTGTTCTGGCCCTGGCCGCCGAAGTTGAAGCCGGTGATGGTGAGGACGGAGTCTACCGCGTCGGCCTCCTGGGTGAGGAAGTAGTCCTTCACCCGCTCCGCTACCTGGCCGGTCTGCTCCAGCGTCGCGCCGGGGGGCAGGGTGAGTTGCACCATGATCCGCCCCTGATCTTCGTCGGGGAGGAACGCGGTGGGGAGCCGCACCAGGAGCACGCCCATGGCGGCGGTGATGGCCACGTAGGCCAGGATCGAGCGGCCGCGGCGGCGCATCAGGTGCCCCACCACGCCCTCGTACTGCCGGGCGCCGCGCTCGTAGGTGCGGTTGAACCAGCCGAAGAAGCCTTTCTTCGCCCCGTGGGCGCCGGGCTTCAAGAGGGTGGCGCACAGGGCCGGGGTCAAGGTCATGGCCACCACGAGCGAGATCACCATGGCCGAGACGATGGTGATGGAGAACTGCCGGTAGATGACGCCGACCGAGCCGCCGAAGAAGGCCATGGGCACGAAGACCGCGGACAGGACGGTGGTGACGCCGAACAGGGCCGAGGTGATCTGGCCCATGGACTTCTTGGTGGCCTCCTTCGGGGACAGTCCGTCCTCGGTCATCACCCGCTCCACGTTCTCCACCACCACGATGGCGTCGTCGACCAGCAGGCCGATCGCCAGGACCATGCCGAACATCGTGAGGGTGTTGATGATGAAGCCGGTGGCGGCCAGCACCCCGAAGGTGCCGAGGAGCACCACCGGCGCGGCGATGGTGGGGATCAAGGTGGCGCGGAAGTTCTGGAGGAACAGGAACATCACCACGAAGACCAGCAGGATGGCCTCGAAGAGGGTGTGCACCACGCCCTCGATCGAGAGCCGCACGAACGGCGCGGTGTCCACCGAGGTCTCGACCTTCAGGCCGGCAGGGAAGAAGCCGGCCAGCTCGTCGAGCCGGGCCCGTACCGCGTCGGCGGTGTCGAGGGCGTTGGCCCCCGCGGCCAGCTTGATGCCGAGCGAGGCGGCGGGCTTGCCGTTGAAGTGGGCGTCGGTGGAGAAGCTCTCACCCGTGAGTTCCACCCGGGCCACGTCGCCGACGCGGACCTGGGCGCCGTCCTCTTGCACCCGCAGCAGGATGTTCCGGAACTGCTCGGCGCTCGTCAATCTACCTTGCGCGACCACGGTGGCGTTGAGCCCCGCCCCGGGCACCGCGGGGGCGCCGCCCAGCTGGCCGGCGGAGATCTGGACGTTCTGGGCCTGGATGGCGGCCGAGACATCGGCCGGCACCAGCCCGAACGCGGTGAGCTTGTCGGGGTTGAGCCAGATCCGCATCGCGTAGGGCGACCCGAAGAGCTGGGTCTCACCGACGCCGGGGACCCGCGCGATCTCCTCCTGCACGCTGGAGGCGATGTAGTCCGAGATGTCGACCCGGCTCATGGTCCCGTCCTCGGACACGAAGCTGAAGATCTGGAGGAAGTTGCGGGCCGTCTTGGCCACCTGGATCCCCTGGCGCTGCACCTCTTCCGGCAGCAAGGTGGTGGCGTTCGACAGCTTGTTCTGCACCTGCACCTGGGCGATGTCGGGATCCACCCCTGGCTCGAAGGTCAGGCTGATGCTCACGGTGCCAGCCGAGTTGCTCTCGGAGCTGATGCTCCGCAGCCCGTCGAGACCGGTCATCTGCTGCTCGATGACCTGGGTGACGGTGTCCTCGAGGGTCTTGGCGTCGGCCCCGGGGTAGGTGGCCCGCACGCCGATCTGGGGCGGCGCGATGGCCGGGTACTGGGCCACCGGGAGGGCGGTGATGGAGAGCGCTCCGCCCAGCATGATCAGGATGGCGATGACCCACGCGAAGATGGGCCGCTCGATGAAGAACCTTGGCATGACTCGTCCCTCTCTTGGTTCCGGCTATCGGGCTGGCGTCAACGCGGCTTGCGCGCCGTGCTCGACCGGGGTGGTGGTGACCACCGCGCCGGGGCGGACCTTCTGCAGGCCCTCCACCACGACCGCGTCACCCGCGCTCAGCCCCTCGGTCACCAGCCAGCGGTCGCCCACCGCGCGCGCGGCCTTGACCGCCCGGGTCTGGACCTGGCCGTCCTCTGCCACCACCAGCACCGACGCGTTCCCCTGGGCGTCGCGCTGCACCGCGAGCTGCGGCACCAGGAGCGCGTCGGGCCGGGTGCCCTCCTCGAGGTGGGCGCGCACGAACATGCCGGGGAGGAGCGTCCGCTCCGGGTTCGGGAACACCGCGCGCAGCGTGATCGACCCGGTGGTGGGGCTCACCGTCACGTCCGAGAACTGCAAGGTTCCTTCGTGCGGGTACTCGGAGCCATCCTCCAGGGCCAGCTTCACCGTCGCCCCCTCGCCCGAGCGCTGCAGCTCGCCCCGCTCCAGGCGGCGCTTCAGCTCCAGCATCTGGGCCGAGGATTGGGTGACGTCCACGTAGATCGGGTCCAGCTGCTGGATGGTCGCGAGCAAGGTGGCTTGCGACTGCTGCACGAAGGCGCCCTCGGTGACCTCCGAGCGCCCGATGCGCCCGGAGATCGGCGCGGTGACCCGGGTGTAGCCCAGGTTGATGCGCGCGGCGTCCACCGCCGCCTTGGCTGCCGCCACGTCGGCCTGCGCGCTCCGCTCGGACGCGATCGCGTCGTCGTACTCCTGTTGGCTCACCGCCTTGTCGGCCAACAGCTCGGTGTAGCGCTGGGCCAGGAGGCGACGGGAGGCGACGGCGGCCTCGGCCCGGGCCAGGCTGGCCTCGGCGCTGGCCAGGGCGGCCTGGTAGGGCTTGGGGTCGATCGAGAACAGGGGCTGGCCCGCCTCGACCTCGGCCCCCTCCTCGAAGCGCCGCGCCAGCACGATCCCGTCCACCCGGGCCCGGACCTGGGCGATCCGATGGGCGGAGGTGCGGCCGGGGAGCTCCTGGTGGAGGGTCACTGCTTCGGGGTTTACCTTGATGATGCCCACCTCGACCGGGCGGGCGGCGGGGGCGGCGGGGGCGGCCGCCTCGGCGCAGCCGGCCACCAGGGCCAGGGCCAGGGCGCCCAGAGCGCGGATCCCGCGAGACTGCTCGACTTCGTTCTGCATGCTTCGAGTAGGCGCCTCGGCCGGTTGACTCGTCAAGACTGAACCGTTTAGTTTAGTTAAGGTGACGCAGAAAGAAGCCCGCGAAGTAGGTAGACCCCGGGGGCTCAGCCCGGCGAAGCGCGAGCAGATCCTGGAAGGGTCGCGCGCCGTCTTCACCGAGCTCGGCTACGAGCGGGCCAGCGTGGACGCCATCGCGGCCGCCGCGGGGGTGTCCAAGGCCACGGTGTACAAGCACTTCGGCGACAAGCAGGGCCTCTTCCTCGGCACCTTCGGCCTCGAGAACGAGCAGGTCCGCCAGCGCTTCATCGGCCTGTTGGAGGAGCCCACCGGCGACATCGAGGGGGACCTCCAGGAGATCGGCGCCCAGCTCCTGCGCCTGGTGAGCGCGGCGCGCCAGGTGCAGCGCTACCGGGTGGCCTGCGGCGCGATGGAGCGCTTCCCGGAGGTCGGGCGGGCGCTCTACGACAGCAGCATCAAGGTGGGCCGCGCGCGCATCGTGCACTTCATCGAGCGCGCGGTGGCGGCAGGACAGCTTGCGGTGGACTCGGCCGAGGAGGCCGCCACCGACTTCCACGCGCTGTGCGTCGGCTACCTCACCCTGGAGCTCCACCTCGGGGCGCGACAGACGCTCACCGAGGCCGAGATCGCGCAGCGCGTGCCGCGCGCGGTGGATCGGTTCTTGAGGCTGTACCGGGCGTGAGCGGGGTCAGGGCGTGACGTCGATGGCGTAGACCACGCTGTCGAGGTAGACCGGCATCGTACCCCACTCCGCGTTCACCCCGAGACAGTACGTGCCCGGGCTCACCAAGGCCAGGAGGGACGGGTCGGTGATCTGCAAGACTCCTTGCGAGTCCAATCCCATGAAGCCACCGGGGACCAGACCCGAACACAGGGAGCTGTCCTCGGTGTAGCGCACGCCTGCGCAGGGGTGCTGGCTCAGCGGCATCGCTACCTGCACGGGCACCCAGCCGTTGATGTTCGCCTGAGAGATGGCGGGGATGCTCGGGATCGGCCTCGTGAAGATCGCAGGCCCGTTCCCCACCCCCACGACGTATTGTCCCATCCCGCTCGAGAAGAACGGCCACACCTGGGTGGCAGTGCGACCGTCGGTGAGGGTCACCTCGACTCCGGCGGACCACTGGTACCCACTCAACAGGTAGGTAGGAGGGCGCGTGAGTACGCCCGCGGAGTCGACCGTCGCGCCCGGGTATGGGCTTTGCGGCAGCCACTGCCCAAGCTCCGCGGGGTCCAGCACGCGCCAGCTGGCCGCGGTGCCGCCCTGCACCTGGAGGGGGTCCGTCACAGTCAGGCAGGCGTCCGCGAGGGGCAGGACGGCGGGCGTGATGGTCACCGCCCCGGTATCCCCGGGCCCTGCGTCCAGCGGGGCACCGGTGTCCTCGGGCCCTGCGTCCAGCGGGGCACCGGTGTCCTCGGGCTCCGCGTCCAGCGGGGCACCGGTGTCCTCGGGCTCCGCGTCCAGCGGGGCGCCGGTATCCTCGGGCTCCGCGTCCAGCGGGGCGCCGGTGTCGTCGGGCCCCGCGTCGAGCGCGCCGGTGTCGTCGGGCCCCGCGTCGAGCGCGCCGGTGTCGACTTCGCCGGTGTCGGTAGGCCCGGTGTCCGTGACCCCGGCGTCGAGGGTCGCATCGGCCTGGTTCGCAACCCCGCCGATCGAGAAGTGGCTCACGTTGGCGACCAGGCGCCCATCGACCATCACGCTCTCGATCGCCTCGAGCAGGTCCTCGTCGCTCGCTGTGCTCCACACGATCGCCGGGCGCGCGGCGCTGACCTCGCCGAAGGACACCGTCGCCGGGGTCTTGAGGGTGAGACCCTGAGGCTCGAACCGGTAGAAGTTGGACACCGCCTCGCCGGGGAAGCTGAGCTGGCTGCGGTCCACCACGTCGAAGACCGCGATGAGCTGCGGTGCGTCCAGCGCGCCAGCGGGGACATCGAGCACCACCAGACCACGGCCCACCCGACCGCCCTCCGGGCCGATGGTGGCGGAGGGCAGGAGCTCGTCGGTGTTCTCGCTGCACCCCGTTGCGAGGAGGAGACCAACGAGCGCGAGCAGGCTACGTCTCATGCCCCTGAGTGCCGCCTCGAGGCGCCCCGATTCATGAAACGTCCAGGAAAATGCGCCACCTGTCCCCAGGGACAGGTCATGCTGCCCACTCAGGTGGAGGGCGTCCGCTGAGGCTCCGAGGGCTCCTCGTCCTCGTCGTCCTCCACCACGTCCTCGAACTCCGCGTCGGCCACGTCTTCGTCCTCCTCCTCGGCCGCGGCGCGCTCGGCGCGGCGGCGGCGGAAGAAGATGACCTCCTCGGCGAGGCCCACGGAGATGTAGCCCATGAAGAGGGCGGCGAGCGCGATGGTGGGCTTGAGCTGGGCGGACACCGCGGCGAACAGGAGCAGCACCACGAAGGTGATGGTGATCGACTTCTTGCTCGGGCGGAGGTCCTTGAAGGTCCGGTAGCGGACGCTCGAGACCATCAGGGCCGCGAGGAGCAGCGTCACCACCGCGACGCCGCCCACCGGGGCCGGCTCGTCGAAGTTGTTCGAGAGCACCAGCGCGACCACGGTGCCGGCGGCGAGCGGGATCGGCAGGCCGATGAAGTACTTCATCGACCCCGGCTCGCGAGACGCGAGGACGTTGAAGCGGGCGAGGCGGAGCGCGCCGCAGGCCACGTAGACGAAGGCGATGAACACGCCCCAGAAGCCGAGGTCGGCGAGGGCCCAGCGGTACAGGAGCACGCCGGGGGCGGCCCCGAAGGAGACGAGGTCGGCGAGGGAGTCCAGCTGCACCCCGAAGTCGGACTGGGTGCGGGTCAGGCGCGCGACCCGGCCGTCGAACATGTCGAAGAACATGCCGAAGAACACCGCGATCGCCGCGCGGTACAGGTGCAGGCCGGTGGCCTCACCCATGCACAGGGTGATCGCGTAGAAGCCGCAGAAGATGCTCGAGACCGTGAAGAGGTTCGGCAGCACGAACATCGCCTTGTGCAGGTCGAAGCGGCGCCGACGCGGTCTCTTGCGCGGGGTGCTGGCGGTGGAGGTCGGCAACGTCTCAGCCTATCACGGCGGCTCGGGCGGGCGGCATGGTGCGCCGCGTCATCCTCCACGCCTGACCCGCTCCGTATCACGGCCGGCGAGCGTCGCCCAGATCCGAAGCGCAAAACCGACGCGCTGGTCGGCGGGCTCTGGTTGACCGGATCCGGCCCGGGCGCCATGACGACAGCCGTCCCATGAGCACTCCGGAGCGCTACCAGCCCAAGAACCACGTGCGGATCGTCACCGCGGCCTCCCTCTTCGACGGGCACGACGCCGCCATCAACGTGATGCGCCGGATCATCCAGGCCTCGGGGGCCGAGGTGATCCACCTGGGCCACAACCGCTCGGCCCAGGAGATCGTGGAGTGCGCGATCGAGGAGGACGCCCAGGGGATCGCGGTCACCTCGTACCAGGGCGGGCACCTGGAGTTCTTCAAGTACATGTTCGACCTGCTGAAGGAGCGGGGGGCGGACATCAAGATCTTCGGCGGCGGGGGCGGCACGATCCTGCCCGAGGAGATCGAGGAGCTCCACCACTACGGCATCGCGCGGATCTACAGCCCCGACGACGGGCGCTCGATGGGCCTGCAGGGGATGATCAACGACCTGTTGGAGAAGTGCGACTTCATCACCAAGGCCCCGCCGCTGAACGGTGAGGTGGCCCGGCTGCCGGAGCGCAACCCCGGGGTGCTGGGGCAGGTGATCTCGGTGGCCGAGAACTTCCCCGAGGCGGGAGAGGCGCTGCAGGCTGACCTGCGAAAGCTCATCGGGGGTCGCAAGATCCCGGTCCTCGGCATCACCGGCACCGGCGGGTCCGGCAAGTCCTCACTCGTGGACGAGCTGGTGCGGCGCTTCCTCGCCGACTTCGCCGACAAGACGGTGGCGGTGATCTCGGTCGACCCCTCGAAGCGCAAGACCGGCGGGGCGCTGTTGGGCGACCGGATCCGGATGAACGCGGTGAGCGACCCGCGGGCGTACATGCGCTCGCTCGCCACCCGGCAGTCCAACCTGGCGCTGTCGCGGTACGTGGCGGAGTCCATCGACGTGGCCAAGGCGGCGGGCTTCGACCTGGTGATCGTGGAGACCTCCGGCATCGGCCAGAGCGACACCGAGATCACCGAGCACTCCGACGTCTCGCTCTACGTGATGACCTCGGAGTACGGCGCGGCCACCCAGCTCGAGAAGATCGACATGCTCGACTTCGCCGACCTCATCGCGATCAACAAGTTCGACAAGGCCGGCTCGCTCGACGCGATGCGGGACGTGAAGAAGCAGTACCAGCGGAACCACCTGCTCTTCGAGACCCCCGACGACCAGCTCCCGATCTACGGCACAATCGCCTCACAGTTCGGCGACCCGGGGATGAACCGGCTCTACAAGGCGGTGATGGACGCCCTGGTCAAGAAGACCGGGGCCCCGCTGGTGAGCAACATGGCGCTCACCGAGCAGATGAGCGAGAAGGTCCACGTGATCCCGCCCCAGCGGGTGCGCTACCTGGCCGAGATCGCCGAGACCTGTGAGGGGTACGACGCCTGGGTGGAGGCCCAGGTGGGCCTGGCCCGCAAGCTCTACCAGCTGGACGGCACCATCCGGCTCCTGAGGAGCCAGGTGGGCAAGCGCTCGATCGAGATCGCCGAGACCTCCGAGGAGGTGGTGCGGGTGATCGAGAAGGTGGCAGGCGAGCCTGCGTACCTGTCGGACCTGGTGGACCTCTACAACGGCATCGAGGCCAAGCTGGACCACCGCGCGAAGGCCCTCTTGCGCGACTGGCCCCAGATGAAGAAGCGGTACGCGGCGGACAAGTACCAGTTCAAGGTGCGGGACAAGATCATCGAGCAGGACCTGTTCACCACGTCGCTGTCGGGCACCCGGGTGCCGAAGGTGTGCCTGCCCCGCTACCAGGACTGGGGCGACGTGCTGCGGTGGCTGCTGACCGAGAACGCGCCCGGCCTGTTCCCCTTCACCGCGGGGGTGTTCCCGCTCAAGCGCCAGGGCGAGGACCCGGCCCGCATGTTCGCGGGGGAGGGCGGCCCGGAGCGCACCAACAAGCGCTTCCACTACGTGTCTGAAGGCCAGCCTGCGAAGCGCCTCTCCACCGCCTTCGACTCGGTGACCCTGTACGGCGAGGACCCCCACCACCGGCCCGACATCTACGGCAAGATCGGGAACTCCGGGGTGAGCGTGTGCTCGGTGGACGACGCCAAGAAGCTCTACAGCGGCTTCGACCTCGCCGACCCCGCCACCAGCGTCTCGATGACCATCAACGGGCCCGCCCCCATGGTGCTCGGCTTCTACATGAACGCGGCGATCGACCAGGGCTGCGAGAAGTACATCAAGCAGCAGGGCCTCGAGGCCGAGGTCGAGAAGAAGATCGCGGCCATCTACGCGAACAAGGGCCTGCCGCGCCCGGTCTACAACGCGCCGATGCCCCGGACCAACGACGGGCTCGGGTTGATGCTGCTCGGGGTGAGCGGCGACCAGGTGCTGGAGCGCGAGGTCTACGACCGGATCAAGGCCGACGTGATGTCGCAGGTCCGCGGCACCGTGCAGGCGGACATCCTCAAGGAGGACCAGGCCCAGAACACCTGCATCTTCAGCACCGAGTTCGCGCTGAGGATGATGGGCGACATCCAGCAGTACTTCATCGATCAGAAGGTGCGGAACTTCTACTCGGTGAGCATCAGCGGCTACCACATCGCCGAAGCCGGCGCGAACCCGATCAGCCAGCTCGCCTTCACCCTGGCCAACGGGTTCACGTACGTGGAGTACTACCTGTCGCGCGGGATGCCGGTGGACGCGTTCGCGCCCAACCTCTCGTACTTCTTCTCGAACGGCATGGACCCGGAGTACTCGGTGATGGGCCGGGTGGCGCGGCGGATCTGGGCCAAGGCGATGCGCGACAAGTACGGGGCCAACGACCGCTCGCAGAAGCTGAAGTACCACATCCAGACCAGCGGCCGGTCGCTCCACGCGCAGGAGATCGCGTTCAACGACATCCGCACCACCCTGCAGGCGCTCTACGCGCTCTACGACAACTGCAACTCGCTGCACACCAACGCCTACGACGAGGCGATCACCACCCCCACCGAAGAGAGCGTGCGGCGGGCGATGGCGATCCAGCACATCATCAACAAGGAGCTGGGGCAGGCGAAGAACGAGAACCCCATCCAGGGCGCGTTCATCATCGAGGAGCTCACGGATCTGGTGGAGCAAGCGGTGTTGACCGAGTTCAAGCGCATCTCGGATCGCGGCGGGGTGCTCGGGGCGATGGAGCGCATGTACCAGCGCTCCAAGATCCAGGAGGAGTCGCTCTACTACGAGCAGCTCAAGCACTCGGGCGAGCTGCCCATCGTCGGGGTGAACACCTTCCTGTCGGACGAGGGCTCCCCGACCGTGCTCCCGCGGGAGGTCATCCGCTCCACTCCGGACGAGAAGGAGTACGCGATCTCGTCCCGGGAGGCCTTCCAGGCCCGGAACGAGGGGATCTCGCAGGACGCCTTGCGGAACCTCCAGCGCACCGCGCTCGAGCACGGGAACACCTTCGAGGCCTTGATGGAGGCGACCAAGGTGTGCACCCTGGGGCAGATCTCCCGCGCCCTCTACGCGGTGGGCGGGCAGTACCGGCGCAACATGTAGCTACGGGTTCCGGTCCGCCTCGCGTTGGACCTTGGCCAGCTCCTCCAGGAGGCGGAGCACCTCCTTGGAGGCGTCGCTCATCGCCTTGTACTCGAGCTCCGCCCCCTCCCGGTCGCCGGCCCTGAAGAGCCGCACGATCTCCTTCGCGTGCGCGTGGACCCGCGCGTGCGGGTCCTCGAGCCGCTTGAAGTGGCCGCTCTGGCGCACCGCCGCGCTGGCCGTCCCGTAGTACCACTTGCCCAGCCGGCACTGGTGATGGTCCTTCAGCTCCGAGTCCTGCAGGTTGCCTTGCCCGACCAGCATCTCGGCCAGGCGCTTCTTCCACAGCACGTGGTCGGACTTGGCGAGCTCCAGCACCGCGCCCGGGATCTCGAGCTTCGAGAGCTCGTCGAAGCGCTCCACGAGGACGCGCTCGGTGGCGCCCACCGCGGCCACCGCGAGCCCGGCCTGCTCGGCCGACTTCTTCGCCTTCTCCGAGATGACCTTGACTCGACGGGCGACCTCTTCGGTCGCGTTGACGTGGGCGGAGACGTGGGTCGCGTTGTCCGCGACCCGGCTGGACACCCGCTCCATCTTGCCCGCCACCGACCGGATCTCGTCGCCGACCTTCTCGATGCTCGCCACCCCGGCCGCCACGGCAGCGGTGGTGCGCTCCATGCCCTGCATGATCGCGCTGATGCCCTCGCGGATGGCGTTGATCTGTTCTTGGATCAGGCGGGTCGAGTTGGCGGTCTCGGTGGAGAGCGTCTTCACCTCTCGGGCCACCACCGCGAAGCCCCGGCCGGCCTGCCCGGCCCGGGCCGCCTCGATGGTTGCGTTCAAGGCCAGCAGGTTGGTCTGGCTCGCCACCTTGTCGATCATCTGGAGGACGCGCCCGATCTCTCGGGAGGACTCCTGGAGCTGCGCCACCCGCAGGGCGGTCTCATCCACCGCGCTCGAGATGGCCCCCACCGCGTGCGTGGCCTCGTCCACCGACCGCAGGCCGGCCGAGGTGGAGCTCTCCACGTCCCGGGCGTCGCTCGAGATGCCGTGGGAGGCCGCGGCGATCTCGCCCATCGTGCCCCTCAGGTCATCCAGGCTGGCCGCGATGGCCTGGGCGTTCTTGGCCGCGTCGCGGACGTCACCGGTGACGAACGACACCGCGGCCATGGACTCGCACGCGCCCTGGGAGAGGGCGACGGTGCGCTGCAGGTCCACCCGCACCTGGTCCTGGAGGGTGGTGGCCAGGTGCTCGAGGGCTTGCCCCAGCCTGCCCGGCAGGTCGGGCACCCGGCAGAGCCGGCCCTCGGCCAGGCCCTCGAGGCAGGCGATCAGCTGCTCCTCCGTGGTAGCGAGCTGGCCGTCGGCGTGGGTCTCGGGCTGGGTGGGCCTCAGTGGAATGACTTTCATGGAAGTTCCCCCGCACTTTCAGTCGAGCGGGGGGGAGTCCACTTGAGCCGGCCCCGTGTTGGGCGGATTGGGCGACCCATGTTGGGCTCCGCATGTAGGCTAAGGTAGGTACGTATCGCCTCGGATCCCTGGCGGTGGGCCTCGAATCCAAGCAACTCGAGGCAACCTCAGCCGAGAATGGAGACGAACGAGAGATGGTGGGCGGTTGCGCCTTCACCATACTTTTGGAGGAACGATGGTCGCACTCGGGAATCGCGTCAGCGAACAGCTCGCCCGCCTTGGGATCCCGGCCGAACAGGTCGGGGCACAGCTTGGGAGCCTCTCCACCGCCAAGCTGGCGGCCCTGAGCAGCAACCTCCAGGTGGCTTTGGGCGTCCAGGCGCTCTCCACCAACAAGTTCGCGGGCGACGTCCAGGACAGCCGCTGGAACATCGCGCCTGCCCTCTACAACCCGACCCCCCAGGAGTCGATGCGTGACCGGGGCGTCTACGCCCGCCGCACCTACTTCCGGGAGCAGGTGGCGAAGCACGCCAGCGCGCGAGATCCCTTCCGCGGCCTGCTCAACAAGTACACGAAGACCGGCGCCATCATGGCCCGCAAGCTCGAGACCGACGCCGCCACGCGGCAGAGCTTCGAGCGGCAGACCGCGCTGACGGTGGTGCCGGACGGCCGCTCCGACGGCGCGGTCTCGGTGTCCGCCATGACCTCGAGCGGCAGCTCGAGCGGCTCGAGCGGCGTGCCCCAGACCTTCTGGGACATGTTCAACGCGATGGACCAGGCGGTCTTGCAGGAGGCGGGTCGCCTCGGCTCGGCCGCCTCGGCTGGGGCCGAGCTCTACGGCTCCTCCTCGGGCTACGGCAGCTCGCCGAGCGGCTACGTCGGCGGGATCTCGAGCGGGGCGGAGGGCTACTTCGGCTCGTCCAGCACCTACCTGAGCGGCACCAGCAGCGACGACTCCTCCCAGGGGAGCACCGACGAGCAGGTCCTGGTGGTCAAGCGCATGATGGATAAGCGCAACCAGATGTACGACCTGTTCAAGAGCGTGCTCGACAAGCACAACGAGTCCGCCAAGACCGCGATCGGCAACATGCGCGCGTAGCAGGCCGGGGCCGGCGCTACGGGCCGGCCATGAAGCGGAAGGTCAGGTTGACGCGGGGCCCGAGCGGCCTCGCGCTCTTCGGCAAGGCGTGTTGCCACTCGGCGCGCGCGGCCCCATCCATCACCAGCACACTCCCGCTCTCGAGATCGAGGCTCAGCGTCTCGCCCTTCGCGGCCCGCTTGCGGAAGCGGAAGCGGCGGGTGGCCCCGAGGCTGAGGCTCCCGATCGCGCTGTGACCGGCGTGGGGGTAGTCGTCGTCGCTGTGCCAACCCATGCTGTCCTGCCCGTCGCGGTAGAGGTTCAGGAGCACGGAGTTGAAGGGGGCGCCGGCGGCCTCGGAGACGACGCGCAACAGATCTTGCAGCTGCGGGGTGAGGGGCCGGGGCGGGTGGTGGACCCCGGAGTAGTTGTAGCCGTGCGGCCCGTACATCTGGATCAGCCGGGGCATCGGCACGGTGCGGCCGAAGAGGGTGAAGGTGTGGTGCTCCCACGGGGTCTCGGCCACGAGCCGGGCCAGGTGCGCCTCGGCCTGGGCGGGATCGAGGACGCCCTCGATGTACCGGGCGCCGGGCGGGAGCGGCGGGGCGCTCACCTGAGGGGGGTCTCCCAGATGTGGCCGTCGCGACCCACCGCCACCAGGGCGCCGTCCGCGATGTCCATGCCCCTCAGGATCCGGTTGGCGGCGAGGATCTCGGTGCCCTCCAGGGTGAGGAGGGAGGTGCACCCGTCGTGCAAGCGGGCCTGCATGATGGCGGTGCAGTCGTCGGACAGGATGAACACCCGCCCGTCGGCGAAGGCGACGTCGTTGACGTCATGCACGTACAGGGGCCGCGGCGTGCCGAGCTGCTGGGAGCACGCCCCCAGCCGGGGCGGGGTGCGCGGCGACACGAACTCGAACTCGCTCCCGCCGCGGCTGGCGTAGAGCAGGCCGCCGGCGCCGCCGCTCCAGATCTCGACCTGGCCCGCTGCCTCGGCCGCGCCCAGGGCGACGAAGTGCAGGTTCTCGTCCACCTTGCCGCGCACCGGCTGCGCCACCCAGCGCCCGAGAGTCGAGAAGTACGTGTAGAACGCGCTCCGGGCGCTCACCACCCACGGGCGGGTCGGGTCCGGGGTCCACGCGCCCCGGCGAGCCTCGCCGCTCTGGCCGTCACCGTACTGCGTCGCGGTGACCGCCGCGCCCGGTCCAGGCCCTCCGAAGTAGGCTCGGCCGTAGTCCCCCACCGCCAGCCAGGACCCGTCGGGGGCGAAGTCGATGTCGCGGAGGTGCGTGTCGACCACGGTGGCGGTCTCGGTGATCGTCAACCCGTCTTGCGTGATGCGCACCCACGCGAGGGCGCTGATCGCCAGCTCCGGCTCCGTCAGGTTGTCGGTGTCGGCGGCGATGACGAGGGCGCGCCGGGCCTCGGGCGGGCTGGTGGGATCGACCGCTGCCGCCTCGATGTCCACGAAGCGAAAGCGCTGGGCCATGAAGTCGGTGCCCACGAAGAGGGCTCGGGGCGGGGGAGCGCTCCAGTCGGCCTCGGTGAGCGCCTCACCACGGGTGACGAGGACGAGCGCGCCGTCGCCCCAGGTGAGGAGGTGGCGCTCGTCGAGGATGCGCACGTCGACGAGGGAGGCTCCGAAGACCTCGACCCGGGCCGCGGCAAGGGGGTCGCTCAGCCCGCCGTAGGGGGTCAGGACGCCGGTCCCGGGCGGGCGGCAGCTCTCGGGGTCGTAGAACACCCGCACCCCGCGGCCGCCGACGAGGTCTCCCACCGCGTCGGCCTCTACCGCGCCGACCCGGCCCGAGGCGTCCGCCTGCCAGAAGCGGGTGGCGGCGGGCAGGGCCAGCTCCTCCATCACCTGGCCGTCGGTCTGCACCGCGGCCGGCGTGGCCGCGAAGTGGACGAGCCGGGTGGCGGGGAGGTCGCCGGAGGTGAAGCCCGGGACCGCAGCCTCGATCGCCGCGGTGGGCACGACCAGCACCACCACCCGATCGTCGGGCTGCAAGCGGACCTGCGGGAGACGGCCGAAGGAGAGCTCGCCATCTTCGACCCCGAAGGGGCCCGCCTCGCTGACGAGCTCGCCCTGGCGGTACACCACCAGGAACCCCACCCCGGAGGGCGCCTCGGAGAGATCGATCGGCACCAGCCGCGGCGCGTCGCTGCACGCCGCGGCCAGGGCGACGAGCGGCGCCACCACCACCGCGCGCATCAGGGCGCCTCGCGGTCGAACGCGGCCAAGAGCGCCTCCGCGCCCTGGGTCGGGGTCACCTGGCCGGCCAGGAGCTCGGCCTCTACCTGGTGCCGGAGGCCCTGCACTCCGTGGCTGTCGTGGAGCCGCTGGAGCAAGCGGTCCTGCACCATCGACCACATCCAGGCCAGCTGCTGCTTCTTGCGCCGCTCGGTCAGCTCCCCGGTGGCGGTGAGGGCGGCCCGGTGGGCCTCGATCTCGGCCCACAGCGCGTCCAGGCCCTGGTTGGTGAGCCCGCTGCAGGTGAGGACCGGAGGGCGCCACGAGGGGCTCGATGGGGTCATCAGGTGGAGCGCGTGGCGGTACGCGGTGGCGGCCTGCTGGGCCGCCCGGGCGTTGTCGCCGTCGGCCTTGTTGACCGCGAGCATGTCCGCCAGCTCCAGGACCCCCTTCTTGATCCCCTGGAACTCGTCCCCCGCCCCCGCGAGCATCAGCACCAGGAAGAAGTCCACCATGCCGTGGACCAGGGTCTCGCTCTGGCCGACCCCCACCGTCTCGACCAGGACCACGTCGAAGCCCGCCGCCTCGAGCACCACCATGGTCTCGCGGGTGGTGCGGGTGACACCGCCCAGGGTGCCGCTGGAGGGGGAGGGCCGGATGAAGGCGGCAGGATCCCTTGCCAACCGCTGCATCCGGGTCTTGTCGGCCAGGATGCTCCCGCCGGTGACCGAGGAGGTCGGGTCCACCGCGAGCACCGCCACCTTGTGCCCGGCGGCGGTGAGGTTGGTGCCCAGGGCCTCGATGAAGGTGGACTTGCCGACCCCGGGCACCCCGGTGATGCCCACCCGGTGGGCGGCCCCCGCCTTCGGGCCGAGGCGCACCAGGAGCTGCTGGGCCGCCGCCTGGTGCCGGGGCGCGGTGCTCTCGACCAGGGTGATCGCGCGGCCGAGGGCGGCGCGGTCGCCGGCCAAGACCCCGGCCTCGAGGGCGTCGAGGTCCAGGGGCGGGCGCGCGGCGGAGCGGGGGGGCGGGGTCACGGCGCCTCGACCACCTCGAAGAGGCGATCCAACAGGCTCGTGGCCGCCTCCCCGATCACCGTGCCGGGGCCGTAGATGGCCGCGGCGCCGGCCGCGTACAGGGCCTCGTAGTCCTGGGGCGGCACCACCCCGCCCACCACGATCATGATGTCGGGGCGGCCGAGGGCGTCGAGGTGCTTGCGCAGCTCAGGCACCAGGGTGAGGTGACCGGCGGCAAGGGAGCTTGCGCCGACCACGTGCACGTCGTTCTCCACCGCCTGGCGCGCGGTCTCCTCCGGGGTCTGGAAGAGCGGCCCGATGTCGACGTCGAAGCCGAGGTCGGCGAACGCGGTGGCGATGACCTTCTGGCCCCGGTCGTGGCCGTCCTGGCCCATCTTGGCGATCAGGATGCGGGGGCGCCGGCCCTCGTGGGCCTCGAACGCCTTCACGCGCTCCAACACGTTCGTCACCACCTGCGAGCTCGCACCCACCTCTTGAGTGTACACCCCGGCGATGCTCCGGATCTTGGCCTCGTGCCGGCCCCAGACCTTCTCGAGGGCGGAGCTGATCTCGCCCACCGAGGCCCGGGCCCGCGCCGCGTCCACCGCCAACGCCAGCAGGTTCCCCTCGCCCGTCTCGGCGGAGCGGGTGAGGGCCTCGAGGGTGCGCTGGGTGACCGCCTCGTCGCGCTCCGCCCGCAGGCGCTCGAGGCGCGCGATCTGGCCGGCCCGCACCGCGCTGTTGTCGACCTTCAGGACCTCCAGCGCCTCCTCCTGCGCGACCTTGAACTTGTTCACCCCCACCACCGTCTGGCGCCCGCTGTCGATGCGGGCCTGGGTGCGGGCCGCCGCCTCCTCGATGCGCATCTTCGGGATGCCGGCCTCGATCGCCTTGGCCATCCCGCCCTCGGCCTCGACCTCCTGGATGTGCCTCCAGGCCGCCATCGCGAGGTCCCGGGTGAGGCGCTCGACGTAGTAGCTCCCGCCCCAGGGGTCGATGACCTCGGTGGTGCCCGACTCCTGCTGCAAGAAGAGCTGCGTGTTGCGGGCGATGCGGGCCGAGAAGTCGGTGGGCAGGGCCAGCGCCTCGTCCAGCGCGTTGGTGTGCAGCGACTGGGTGTGCCCCTGGGTGGCGGCCATCGCCTCCACGCAGGTCCGGGCCACGTTGTTGAAGACGTCCTGCGCGGTGAGGCTCCAGCCCGAGGTCTGGCAGTGGGTGCGCAGCGACATGCTCTTGTCGCTCTTCGGGCTGAAGCCCTTGATGAGCTTCGCCCATAGGAGGCGCGCCGCCCGCAGCTTCGCCACCTCCATGAAGAAGTTCATGCCCACCGCCCAGAAGAACGAGAGGCGCGGCGCGAACGCGTCGACGTCGAGGCCGGCCGCGATCCCCGCCCGCACGTACTCGACCCCGTCGGCCAGGGTGTAGCCGAGCTCGAGGTCGGCCGTCGCGCCCGCCTCCTGCATGTGGTAGCCGCTGATCGAGATGCTGTTGAAGCGCGGCATGTTCTTCGACGTGAAGGCGAAGATGTCGCTGATGATCCGCATGCTGGGTTGCGGCGGATAGATGTACGTGTTCCGGACCATGAACTCCTTGAGGATGTCGTTCTGGATGGTCCCGGCCAGCTTCTCGGGCGGCACGCCCTGCTCCTCGGCCGCCACGATGTACAAGGCCATGATCGGCAGCACCGCGCCGTTCATGGTCATCGACACGCTCATCTCGTCGAGGGGGATGCCCTCGAAGAGCACCCGCATGTCGTAGATGCTGTCGATCGCCACCCCGGCCATCCCCACGTCGCCCGCCACCCGCGGGTGGTCGGAGTCGTAGCCTCGGTGGGTGGCGAGGTCGAAGGCCACCGAGAGGCCCTTCTGCCCCGCGGCCAGGTTGCGCCGGTAGAACGCGTTCGACGCCTCGGCGGTGGAGAAGCCCGCGTACTGCCGGACCGTCCACGGCCGCACCGTGTACATGGTGGGGTAGGGCCCGCGCAGGAACGGGGGCAGCCCGGGCACGGTCTCGAGGTGGTCCACCCCCGCCAGGTCCGCTGCGGTGTAGAGCGGCGCGATCGCGATGCCCTCGGGGCTCACCCCCGGCGCCTCGCCCCCCGCCGCCTCGAAGCCCGCCCGCCACGCGCCGAGGTCGCCCGCGCTGGTCGACTCGCCCTCGTAGGGCACCTTGGTGAAGTCCACGTCGCTCATGACCACGCTCCCACGCTCGTCAACACCGCCTGCAGTACGCCCACCGCGTCGCAGCCCACGTGGACGAAGCCGTCTACTCCGGCCTCCTTGTCGGCCGCCCGGCGGTCACCGGGGTGCCCGGCCAGGTACAGCGCCGTCACCCCCGCCGCCTTCACCGCGGGGGCGTAGCGGGCCACCTCGGTGGCGTACAGCTCGTCGCTCGAGCAGAGCACGGCCAGGGTCGCGCCGGCCGCCTTCACCGCGGCCGCCGCCGCCTCGGGGGAGGGCAGGCCGTCGTTGCCGATGGCCTCCACCCCGCCCGCCTCGAAGAAGTTCTTGGCCCAGGTGGCCCGGGCGGTGTGCTGGGCGATCGGCCCGATGTTCACGAGCAGGATCCGCGGCCGCGCCCCGTGCTGGGCGAGCGCGGCGTCGCTCGCGTCCCTGAGGGCCTCGAAGGCCGAGGCGTCCTGTCGCACCGGCAAGGCCGCCTGCGTCGTCACCGTGGTGGTGAACGCGGCCGACAGATCGGACAGCGCGGCGCCCGCGCCCGCCGCGCGCACCGCGTCGGCCACGTCAGCCGCTACGCTCACCGGCGCATCGATCATGCGCTTCGAGCAGCCCTGCTGAGCCGCCGCGAGGTCCGCCGCCTCGGGCTCCACCTTCGCCTCGCCCAGGTTCGGGAACTCGCTCACCCCGGTGACGGGCAGCTTGCGAGTGGCGAGGTCGCCGGCCCGCCGGGCCCAGGCCTCGTCGATGCGGGCGGCGATGAAGCCGGAGCTCAGCGCCGCCGCCACCCCGCCCGCCCCCTCGATCGCCTGGAGCTCGGCCCAGGCCGCCCGGGCGAGGGCGTCGGTGTGGCGCTCCACGAACCAGGCCCCGCCCGCGGGGTCGCGCACGAGGCCCACCCCGCTCTCTTCCTGCAGGATGACCTGCGTGTTCTTGGCCATCCGGCGCCCGAAGTCGGTGGGCAGGCCCAGGGCCTCGTCGAAGGGGGCGAGCTCGACCGTCTCGGCCCCGCCCACCGCGCCCGCGAAGCCGGCCGCGGTGGCCCGGAGCATGTTCACCCACGGATCCCGCCGGGTCAGGGCGCGCCGCGCGCTCCGCCCGTGCACCGCGGCGCCGCGGGCCTCGGCCGGCACCCCGAGGGCCTCGGTGAGCCGGGCCCACAGGCGCCGGGCCGCGCGCAGCTTGGCGACCTCGTCGAAGACCCGGGGCCCGAGGCTGAAGGTGAGCTCGACCTTGCTCGCCGCGACCGCGAAGGGCAGGCCAGCCTGCGCCATGGCCCGCAGGTAGGCGAGGCCGGTGGCCAGGGCCATGCCGAGCTCCTGGGCCGGGGTGGCGCCCGCGTCCACGTACGCGCCCGCGTCCACGTGGGCCACCCGCACCCTCGGCCACGCGGCGTGGGCGTGGGCGGCGAGGCGCCCCAGCTGGGCCAGGGCCTCCTCGGCCGAGGTGAAGAGGCGCCCGTCGGTGGCCAACGCACCCAGGGGGTCCGCCCCCAGGCTCCCGACGTGGGTCGCGGGATCCCGGCCGCGGGCCTGCCAGAGCGCCATCATCAGGGCCGCCGCCCCCATGAAGGCGGGGCCAGCGTCGAGGCGGACCGGGGCGAGATCCTCGCGCACCTCGTGCAAGGCGACCTGCAGATCCGCCAGGCCGTGGATCGCGGCGCCGCCGACGCCCACGCGAGCGGGGGCCAGGCGCACCTCGTCGCCGTGTCGGGCTGCGGCGTCGAGGACCACCGTGGCCTGGTTGACCCCGCCCTCGAGGTCAAGGAGCAGGGCAGCTTGCACCCGCTCGGGGGTCGCGTACGCGTAGCGCTGCCGGATCGCCCACCCACCGGGGTGGGGCGCGGCGGCGCGGGCCCCCCGGGTGAAGGGGGCTTGCCCGGGCAGGCCGGGGTCGACGCCGGCGTCGGCCGCGGTGTACAGCGGCGCCACCGGGAGGTCGTCGTAGGTCCGCCGGGTCAGCTTCGCCAGGGGCTTGCCCTTGAGGGCGGCCTCCGCGACCCGGGCCCAATCCGAGGCGTCCCTCGCCGGGAAGTCCGCGGCCAGGGGCAGGTCGTCGTCGCGCATGGCCCCGGCATATCACGCGGGGCGCTCGGTCGGGAGCGCGGAGTGTCAGTGCCCGTCCCGCACCGCGAGCTTGCCGCTGAAGTTCTCCATGCGACACCGGGGCCCGCCCTCCCCCCGGGCGAACACCGCGCGCTTCTCCATCGCCTTGCTGGAGCGCTGGATCTCCGGCAGGTCAGATTGCAGCGAGCCGGTGGCGCTCTGGAGCTCGAAGTGGCCGGGGCTGCCCGGCGGCACCGTCAGCACGATCTGCCCGGAGTAGCCGTTGAGCTGGCACGAGGCGCTGTCCGCGATGGCCCCCGTCACCTTCACCTGGCCGGAGACGGTGCCGACCTCGAGCGCGTTCAGGGTGCCTACATCGACCTCGGCGCTGCCGGACACCGTGTTCAGCTTCACCCGACCCGACTCCGCGGTCACCGTCACCTTGCCGCTGACGCTGTCGAGCTCGAGGTCGAGGTCGGTGGTGGCCACCACCTCGACCCGCCCGCTCACCGCCCGGATCTCCTGGCGCCCGCGCACCGCCCGCGACGAGATGTCGCCGCTGACGCCCTCGGTCTCGAGGCCCCCCACCCCCTCGACGTCCATGTCGAGGGACAGGCCCTTGAGCTCCACCCGGCTCCCGGCCGGGACCACCATGTCGAGCTCGCCCCCCGCCGCCATGGGGGTCTCCGAAGAGACCTCGAGCCGGGTGGTGTCGCCGCTCGTCTTACCCTCGAAGTGCGCGCCCCGCTTGAGCTTCCCGGTGACGCGGACCTCGGCCTTGTCGGTGCCCACCACCCGCACCTTGCCGGTCCACATCTCCAGGCGCACCGCGCCGGTGGGGCTGGCGTCGCTGATGAACTCCACCATCTCGACCTTGCCGGAGGCGCCGCGTGCGAGCTTCGGCAGCCCTGGGAGGTCCGGGAGCTCGGGGGGCTCCGGCGGCTCGGGGGGCTCCGGCGGCTCCGGTGGTTCCGGGATGTGCAGGTCGTCCGAGTCGATGTGGATCACCACCGACTTCCGGTTCTGCAGGATCTCCTTGGCGTACCGCGGCAGGTAGACCGCCGCCGTGCCCACCGCCGCCCCCAGCATGGACAGGACCATGTATCCTCGTGCTTCCATCGGCCCCTGAGACCCGGGGGTGGCCGCGCGGGTTGCCCGAAAAAGTTCCAGGCAACCCGCGGGCCCACACCCGGGTCCAAAGGCCGACCATGGAGGTGCGTTGAGCGCGGTCGATCCCGACACCGAGCTCGTGAGCCGCGCCCGAGAGGGCGACGAGCGGGCGATGGAGCGCCTTTATCGGCGCCACTCGGACGTGATCTACGCGTACGCCCTCCGGGTCACCGCCCACGCGGATGCGGCGGAGGATGTGGTGCAAGAGACGTTCGTACGAGCCTTTCGCGGTCTGCCCAGCTTCGAGGGCCGGTCTACCTTCCGGACCTGGCTCTTCTCGATCGCGATGAACCGCGCCCGCACCGCCCTGAAGCGGGGCGCCAACCGCAGGGAGGCCCCGCTCTCGGATCGGGTCGCGGCGCCCGAGGCCCCGCCGGACGGCGGCTGGGTGCGGCGGCAGCTCACCGACGCCCTCGCCAGCCTCCCCGAGGGCTACCGCGAGGTGGTGGTGCTCCACGACGTCCTCGAGCTGGAGCACCAGGAGATCGCCGAGCTGCGCAAGTGTTCGGTGGGGACCTCCAAGAGCCAGCTGCACAAGGCGCGGGCCCGACTTCGGACCCTGCTCGCGCCCGCCATGGGAGGCCAAGATGCCTGACTTCGACGACGAGCTCCTCTCCGCCTACGTGGACGGGGACCTGGACGAGGCCGAGCGGGCCGAGGTGGAGGCCGCGCTGGCCGCCGACCCCGTCCTCGCGGCCCGCCGGGAGGAGCTGCTGACCCTCAAGACCCTCGCCCGTGAGGCCGGTCCGGTGACCCTGCGCCGGGACCTGTGGCCCGAGATCCGCGCTGCGGTGGCGCGACGCCCGCCGTGGTGGGCCGCGGCGTGGGAGGCCCTGCGCCAGCCCGCCCTCGCCTGGACCGGGACCGCCGCCGCGTGCGCGGTGCTGGTGCTGGTGGTGGGCCAGGCGCTGCTCGCCCCCGAGCCCGCGGCGGTCGAGGCGCCGGCCGCGGTCGCCAAGGCCCCCGCCCCCGCGCCGGAGGGCGACGTCGAGGCGGCCCGCGCGGCGTACCTCGCCGCCATCCAGCGGCTCGCCCAGACCGCGGAGTCCGAGTCGGCCCGGCTGCCCCCCAAAGTGCAGGAGAAGTTGCGTTCGAGCCTCGCCCAGGTGGACGCGGCGATCGATGAGTGCGAGCGGGCGCTGGCCGCCGCCCCCGGTGACCCGGTGGGCCACGAGGCGCTGCTCGCCTTGTATGACAAGAAGATCCGCGTGCTCCGCGCCGCCATCCGGACCGCATCGGAGCAGGGGGTGGGATCATGATCGTTCGAGCAACGGGCAAGCAGAGCGCGCAGCCGGGCGAAGCCCGGCGGAGAGGGGTGGGACGGCTCCGCCGGCCCGGGACCCCAGGACTGCTACTTGCAGCCCTGGGGTTGCTGGTGGCGCGGCCCGCCGCGGGCGAGGAGCGCACCGTGCCGACCCAGGGGATCGTCTCGGTGGAGATCCGCAGCCGGAGCGGAGACATCCGGGTGTACAAGGGCGACGACCCCGCGCACATCTCCACCTGGGGGGACCAGGTGAAGGTGGAGGTGCAGGGCACCCAGCTCCTCGTCTCCAGCCACGCCGACCTCCGGCTTGAAGCTCCCCGAGGGCCTCGAGCGCCTCTCCGGTCACCGTGCGGGCCGGCGATGCCAGGGTCGAGGCGGCGCCGAAGCGCCTCCGGGTGAACTCCGCGGCGGGGGACATCGTGGTGACCGCGCCCGGGGTCGAGGAGGCCGAGGTCGAGTCCCTGGCCGGCGACGTGCGCTGGCGCACCGACGCGCGCCGCCTCGCGATCACCGCGGTGAGCGGTGAGGTGACGGTGGTGGGGGAGGTGGAGGAGGCGGACCTCACCAGCACCAACGGTGACGTCCGCATCGAGGGCGCGGTGCTCCCGCGGCGCCTCGAGGCCGGCACGGTGAGCGGCGACGTGACGATGAAGGGCGGCTTGCAGAAGGACGCCACCCTCACCGCCCGCACCATGTCGGGCGACGTGCGGCTCTCGTACCGAGGTGAGCACGGCCCGCGGGTCTACGCCCGCTCGCGCAGCGGGGTCTCGGTGGACGGCCAGGAGCTGGCCCCGGACGCGCGCCACGGGCACCCCGCGGGGGACGGCTCGGCGGAGCTGGTGGTGAGCACCTTCTCGGGCAGCGTGCGGGTGCGGCCGCTGGACTGAGTGCGCTGTGCACGGGTCCAGCGATGCGCGCCGGAGCAGGTCGCGCCGAGACGCTAAGCCGCAGAGGGGGCGGAGGTTGCGGCTCCCTGGATCCTGAGCCCCGCAGCCTGACCCTTGCAGCCTGAACCCTGTCTCTGATGCCTGATGCCGCCGGTGCTACATCGACGGGAATGTAGCGGGATTCGCGGGGGCGCCCGCTTCGACCGTGGGCGCGGTCCCAGGCTTCAGAGACAGGGTTCAGGCTCCAGGCTTTCAGAGTTCAGAGTTCAGGCTGCAGGTTCCGGCGCCCCCATGCTTCGAGCCGTCGGGCCACCGCCCCGCGTTGGGCGCTAGCCGAAGCGCTGCCGGGAGCGGGCCTTGGCCTTCTCGGCCTCCTCCTCGCGGTTCTTCGGGGCCGCAGAGGTCTCGAGCGCGTCCACCAGCTTGCGGGTTGCGGCGGCGATCTCCGCCACCGCCTGCTCGAACGCCGCCGCGTTCCGCTCGCTCGGCTTGCTGCTGCCGCTCACCTTGCGCACGTACTGCAGGGCCGCCGCGTGGACCTCGTCGTCGGTGGCGGGCGGCTCGAAGTTGAACAGGACGCGGATGTTCCGACACATGTCGGGGCGAGGGTAGCGGGCGTCGCGGCTCAGCGACAGGTGGGGGTGTAGCGGACCTCGATGTGGGCGCTCGGCGCGGGCACGCCGAAGGGGCTGAAGTTCAGGGAGTTCGTCGCGAGGTCGTACACCCACAGGGTGGTGCCGCCTGCACCGCGGGCACCACGGCGCCGTCCACCTCGACCTGCAGGGTCTCGGGGATGGGGCTGGTCGAGAGGTAGAAGCGGCTCTTGAAGCCGAAGGCGACGGTGACCGCGGGGGCCAGCGCTTCCGCCCAGTCCTCACGGCAGATCTCCACCATCGAGCCACCGGTGCGCTCCACCGCTTGCTGCAGGCGCACCGCGGGCCCGGCGCTGCCCTGGGCGGTGGCGCAGCCGGTCGGGCCGCCGGCGAGGGCCGAGAGGGCGAACAGCTGAGTGTTGCGCAGGCCGCGCACCCGCAAGAGCTGCTCCACCAGCTGCTCGAGGGGGAGCGGCGACTGGTCGTCCTCGTCGGTGGCCACGATGACGAGGAGCGGGCCGGGGCGGAGGGGGTCCTCGGCCTGCAGCTCGTCGACCGCGTCCAGCGCCGCGCTCAGCGGCTGCTCGAGCATGTGGCCGCCCACCACGCTCGTGACCCGGGCGGTCACCGCGTCGGCGAACAGGTCGGGGCCGAGCGCGCGGGCGTCCAGCCACGGGGGCGCCGCGCGCCTCGCGCACCACCGCGTCCTCGTCGAGGTGCCGGTCCAGCCGGGCCACCGCGAGGCGTGCGTCCCACTGGCCGGGGGCGGCCAGGTGTCGGGCGAAGTCTTGCAGGCCGGATTGCAGGTCGTTGTCGAGCATCGAGGCGGAGCCGTCCTGGATCCACAGGACGTCGAGCTGGGGGATCCCGAGCTGCTCGAACTCGTCCACCGTCGTGAAGCCGGAGACCACCGCGCCCACCGAGACGTGCAAGACGCGTTGCTCGCCCCCGACCTCGTGCTCGATGGTGAGCAGGCCCAGGTGTGGGCCCTCGGTCTGCGGCCCGAGGTCGACGCCGAGGTCGAGAGCGCCGCTGGTGACTGTGACGGGCAGCGGCGGCGCGGTGAGCGGCCCGAGCTCGGCGCCGAGGGGGTCGAGCGCGAGCTGGCGGAGCACCACCGGGGCGGCGCTCGACAGGCGCACCGTCTGCCGGGCGGCGGTGGCGCCGGGCCACAGGCACATCGGCTCGACCTCGGCCACGAGGCCGGCGGCCACCGAGCGGGCGTCGAGGGGGATGGGGAGCACCGCGGCGCCGGTGGGGGTGCCGTAGCGCAGACTCAGGGTGGCGGACATGGCCCCGAGGGCGGAGCCGGTCAGCTCGATCGGCACCGCGCGCCGCGCCCCCGGGGCGAGGAGGAGGTGGGTGCCCTCGTCGTCCGACCAGGCATCCGGGGGCACGGCGCCGAGACCGAAGGGCGCGGGGAGCGGGGGCATCGACAGAGCGCAGGTCGTCTGGCCGGTGTGCTCGATGACCAGCTGGGCGATCCGGCGCACCGGGCCCGCCGGGGTGGTGGTGCCGAAGTCGATCGCCGGGGGGGAGAGGGTGAGGGCGCAGGGGCGGGCCTCGACCTCGAGCGCGAGCGGGATGTCGAGGGTGGGTGAGCGCTCGTCGTCGCTGTGGACGCGGAGCACCGCCGAGCGCAGGCCGGCTTGCGTGGCGGTGAGCCGGAGCTCGACCACGGCGTCGAACCCGGCCGCCAACCCCGCCGGGGCCCGGACGACGGTCAGCTCCCCCGGGTCGAGCCCCAGGACCTCGACCATGTCGATGTGGGCGGGGGCGAGCCCCGCGTTGTGGAGCGGGACCTCGAGGCGCTGGGGTATGCCGAGGGTCAGGGGCGGGAGCGCGACGGCGCCGGCGCGCAGACGCGGGCCGGCCGACTCGCCCTGGAGCTGCACCACCGCCTGGGCCGCCGGGGCCTGGGCGGTCACGACGACCTGGAAGGGCCCGGTGGCTTCCGGGCAGATCGAGACCTCGAACGTACGGGACTCGAGGGGGGCGAGGGGCCCGAAGTCCTGGAAGCGAGTGCTCGCGCCGGCGCCGGTCAGGGTGACGTTCGCGAAGGTGGTGGGGCCGAGGCCCTCATTGCCGCACGCGACCCGCGCGGTGCCGCACTGGCCGGCGGCGAGCTGCAGGGGCGCGGTGAGCGCGCGGCAGCGCAGGGCGGTGAGGGCGCCGTCGCCCCGGACCTCCACCCGGCGGGCGTCGGCGCCCTCGGTGATCACCAGCGCGGCGCGAAAGGCGCCCTCGGCGGTGGGGCTGAAGCGGAGCTGGAGCGTGGCCTCGTCACCCGGGTCGACCGCCAGGGACTCGGGGGCCATGCGGAGCGCGGCGTCGCCCTCCAGCGTGATCGTCCGGGGCGCGTCGGCGGCCGACAGCACCACCGTCAGCTCCGCCTCGCGTCCGAGCTCGACCGGCCCGAAGCCGAGATCCTCGGGATCGCGGCGCTGGAGCGGATCCGGCTGGCCCGCGTCCGGAGCCTGGCCCGCGTCCGGCGGCTGTCCTCCGTCGGAGGGCCCGGCGTCGGGCGGCGCGGCGTCCGGGGCGTCCGACGGAGGGCCCGCGTCGGGAGCGTTCAGGGGCAGCCCTTCACCCGAACAGGCTACCAGGAGGAGCGTGGGGGCGAAGAGGGCGGGCAGACGCATGGCGAACCTGGGTGCCCGCGCGCTCAGCGATCTGTCAGGCCGGATTCCATGAGCGAGCGCGGAGCGCGCGGCCGGGCGCAGCCGGGGCCCCCATGAGTTGCAGGTCGGCCTGAAGAAGGCCGGATCTGGAGAATCCAAGACGGATCTCGCGCCCGCGGTGCACTCACGACCATGGCCCGCGCGCTCAGCCTCGCCGGCCCGGCGCTGGCGGCGGTCCTGGCCCTCCCCGGTGCGGCCTCCGCCCAGGTCGAGGGCTGGCCGGCCCGGCTGGACTTCGGGCTGTCGGCGCCCGACTGCCCCGGCGTGCAGGCGCTGATCGGCCTGCGGAACGCGGGTGAGGCGCCGCTCGTGATCGAAGAGGCGCGCTTCGAAGGTGCAGGCTTCCTTGCGCTCGAACCTGCCCCTGACTTCCCGCTCACGGTGGCGCCGATGGGGCGGGTGAGCTTCGGGATCCGGCTGGTGTCGCCGCTCGACGGGCCGTGGTCGGCGGAGCTCGTGCTCGAGACGAGCGAGGGGCCGCTGACCAGCCGCCTCGGGGGCACGGTGGTGTCCGAGCGCATCGACCGCTTCGTCACCACACCGCACCCGAAGACCGACGCCCTGGTGGTGATCGACGACGCGCCTCCATGCGCGAGGTGCAGGCCGGATTGCGAACGACCCTGGAGGAAGTGTTCGCCGAGCTGGTGGCGCAGGGGCCGGACTGGCAGGTGGGCGTCATCACCCCGTCCGCGCGGGAGGGCGGGCGGCTGCGCGCCCTCCCTTCGGGCGAGCGCTTCGTGAGCATCCTCGAGCCCGACGCGGTCGAGCGCCTCCTCGCCCTGTCCGACGTGGGGTACGCGGGCCCGGGCGACCGGTTGGGGCTCTGGGCCGTCCGAGAGGCGCTGACGTCGCGCGCCGAGGCCGAGAACGCGGGCTTCCTGCGCCCCGACGCCGCGCTCGAGATCCTGGTGGTGTCGGACGCCGACGATCTGTCGCCGGGGACGGTGGACGAGTACCGAGAGGCCTTCCGCGCGCTCCGAGGCGGGTGCTTCGCCGACGTGACCTTCAGCTGGGTCGGGAGCGGGGCCACCACCGGCTGCTCGGGGCCCTTCGGGCAGGCGCTCCCCGGCTTGCGCTACCTCGCGCTGGCGACCTCCAGCGGGAACGTAGAGAGCCTCTGCACCGCGGACTGGGTCAACGTCTTCGAGCAGCCCGCCTGGGAGTTCAGGCGCCACTACACACTCTCCGCCGAGCCGGTCCACGAGAGCCTCGAGGTCACGATGGCGGGGGGCCGGCTGCCGGCCGACGACCCCAGGGGCACCGTCAACTGGACCTACGACGACGCCTCCCAGGTCCTCGTGTTCTCGCCCTTCGTGGCGCCTGGCTGGGACGAGGCGTTCGAGGTCCGCTATCGCCCCCGGGCCTGTAGGGTGGTGCGTCGATGAGCCTGCGCGCCATCGGTCTGAGCATCGGCCTGCTCCTTGCCGGCCCTGGCGTGGCCGCCGCCCAGGTGGAGGGCTGGCCGGCCCAGCTGGACTTCGGGCTCTCGCCGCCCGACTGCCCGGGCGTGCAGGCGCTGATCGGCCTGCAGAACGCGGGCGCTGCGCCGCTCGCCCTCCACTCGGCGCGCTTCGAAGGTGCAGGTTTCCTTGCCCTCGACCCCGCCCCGGCCTTCCCGCTCACCGTGGCGCCCGGGGGCCGCGTGAGCTTCGGGATCCGGCTGGTGTCGCCGCTCGACGGGCCGTGGGCCGCCGACCTCGTGCTCGAGACGAGCGAGGGCCCGCTGACCAGCCACCTGCACGGCGTGGTGGCGTCCGAGGTCACGGATCGCTTCGCCGCCACGCCGCGGCCGAAGGTGGACCTCCTCCTGGTGATCGACGACGCGCCCTCGATGCAGCAGGAGCAGGAGGGATTGCAGGCCAACCTGCGCGACCTGTTGGCGCTCCACGCCCAGCTGGACGGGCACGTGGGGGTGATCACCCCGTCGCTGCACGAGGGCGGGCGGCTGCGGGCGCTGCCCTCGGGGGCCCGCTTCGTTCGCACCTCGGATCCCGGGTACACGGAAGAGGCCCTCCAGCTGGCCGACGTGGGCTCCGCCGGCACCGGCGACCGGCTGGGGCTGTGGGCGCTCCGGGAGGCGCTCACCACGCACGCCGATGGCGACAACGCGGGCTTCCTCCGGGCCGACGCGGCGCTCAGCGTCCTGTTGGTCTCGGACGCGGACGACCTGTCCCCGGGGACCGTCGACGCATACGTCGACGCCCTCCGGGCGATCAAGGGCGCGAGCGCGCCGAACATGCTCGACGTCGGAGTCGTGGCGAGCTGGGGACCCGCCGGTTGCTCAGGGGTGGGCGGGGACGCGCGCCCCACGCCGCGCTACAAGGCGTTGGCCAACGCAACCTCCGGTGTAGTGCAGGACGTCTGCGCCGAGGGCTGGCGCTTCCTCCTCGAGGCGCGGTGCGTCGGCCTCGAGAGCCGCTTCTGGCTGTCGAGCGCGCCGGTCCCGGGGAGCCTGGAGGTGAGCCTGAGCGGACAGCGGGTGCCGCGCGTCGAGGCCAACGGCTTCGTCAACTGGACCTACGACGACGGGGCAGGGGTCATCGACTTCGTGCCCTACTCGGTGCCGACCTGGGAGGAGCAGCTCGAGGTGCGCTATCGACCCCGAGCGTGCGTCCTCGCGAGGTCTACTGGATCGTGATCCGCTGCCAGGATCCCGGTCCCGCCACCAGCCCGGTGGCGGTCTGGTTGTAGACCTCCACGTAGTACCAGTTCCAGAGCGAGGGGTTGCAGGATGTCCTGCGCATCCACGAGGTACGTCTGGGTCGCGGTGTTGAAGAGGCTGAGGTCGTACGGATCGAAGAAGATCTGGGTCACCAGCGGGTTGAAGGGCCCGCCGTTCATCAGCGCGAACAGGTGCAGCGGCTCGAACTCCGCCGCGGTCTCCCACACCAGCTGCCCGCTGTCCCGGGCGGGGTAGAGCGGGAGCACCCACGCCATGGTGGCGCCCAGGCCGGGGATGGTGGTGGGGGGCGTGGCGGCGGTGCCCGGGGCCACCGGGGCCCGGATCACGAGCAGGGCGCCGTCCTGAATCCCCGTGCCCGACACCCGGAGGCGCCGCGGGGCGTCGTAGCGCTCGCTCGTGAGGCCGAAGGCGGGGGCGTGGTTGATCAGGCTCTTCTCGTAGTGGGCGGTGGCGAAGAGCTTCGCCACCCCCGGGTTGTTGAACAGGGTGGGGCTGTTCACGACGGTGGCGAAGGCGCCGGGGTTGCCCGGCCCGAGCATGAGCGGGACGTCGGCGTTGGCGGTGTTGGGGCGCGCGGGGAGCATGGTCACCGCGGAGGGCGCGCCACCGGCAAGCCAGCCTGCGGAGCCGCCCGACAGGTCCGCCACCCGGCGCTCGCTCCCCAGGGGTGTGAAGTGGAAGACCAGGAGGTCGTCCGGGGCGCTCGGGCTGCCGAGGAGCGTCAGGAGGCCGGCCTGGCTCAGGTTGCCGATCGGGGGGACGCCGGCCTGCACGACCTCGTGATAGGGCGTGGTGGCGTCGGTGACGTCGAGCCAGAACCCGTGGAGCACCCCGCCCACCGAGGCGTGCACGGCCAGCCCCGCGTTGGCCTGGCGCACCTGATCCTCGCGCTTGGTGAGCTCCGTCGCCCACCCGGTGGGGTTGAGGGCGTAGCTGGCCGCGTTCACGGTCGCGGTGAAGCCCACCAGGGGGCCGGTGCCGGAGTCGAACTCCCGCACGTACTTGGTCACCGCGTCGGTGAGGCTGGCGCTCATGCCGAAGCCCCCCACGAAGCCGCCCACGGTGTTCGACAGGAAGGGTGAGGGGTTCGGGCCGATCAGGTGGTTGTCGAGGCCGGAGCTGGTGAGGCCGAACTCATGGGTGCGGGCCACCGGGCCGCCCTGCGGGATCGTCACGAGCTGGCCGCCGATGTTCCTCACCAGATCGCGCTCCTTGTAGGTCGTGCCCTTGAGCTGCGCGGTCTCGGAGTGGTTCACCACGCCGGGGGCGGCCACGGTGCTGAAGCTGTCGGTGAGGCTGTTGTTGCTGCCCTCGGGGAGCGCGTGGCAGCCGACGCAGCCCGCGTCCAGGTGGAAGGCCTTCAGGCCCAGCTGGGCGTCGGTCCCCTGGGTCACGGTGTTCGGATTGCCGAGGACCCCGGAGTAGCGCCGGTTCCACGGCTCGTTCGGGTTGGGTGGGTAGTGGATCGAGAACACGAACTCCCGGAACGCGAACATGTCGGCCTCGGTGAGGCCGCGGTGGTGGGCGGGGGAGGGCGGGCTGGCTTGCAGGTTCGGTAGGCCCATGAGGTTCACGAAGGCGGCGTTGAAGTGCTCGAAGAAGCCCTTGTCACCCCGCCAGTGGTAGGGGCGGTTCGAGAAGAAGAGATCCTGGATCGCCGGATCCCACACCTCGTAGTTCACGAGGCCCCGGAGCGGCTGGGTCACCAGCGCCCCCTTGAAGGCGCTGTTGGGACCCAGGGCGTCGAGGAGCGAGCCCGGGGCGCCGGGTGTGGGGATGGGGCTGCCGTCGGCCAGGTTCCAGCCGAGGAAGTCGGAGTTTCCGTCGATGTGACAGCTCCAGCAAGCTACGTTGCGACCGGCGGAGAGCTCGGTGGAGGCCATGAACTTGCGCCCGTCGAGGACGTAGGCCGGCTCCGGGCTGTTGGCGAGGGGGAAGTTCAGGATCACGGTGGGGGGAGTGGCGTTGACCGCGACCACGCTCACCGTCTGGTCCACCCGGTTGTAGACGTAGAGGGCGTCGGTGTCGGACGGGGTGGCGCCGGTCTTGATCGCGAGCCCGCGGGGGCCGCGCATGATCCCGCTGGTGTTGGTGGCGCTGAAGGCGTTCATGTGGCCCACCGGGATGCGATCGACCTGCCAGGTCGCAACTCCGCCTGCGGAGGGCGTCACCCGGGCCAGTGTGTCGCTCCCGAATCCCGCCACGAAGACGCGCAGGTTACCTTTCACGTCGGTGTAGAGGGCCAGGTCGGTGGGGTTGGCGACCGGGATGGCGGCCTGGGTGGCGGGGACGGCGCCGGGCACCGCGTTGTTGAGGTCGAGGAGGTCCGGCACCGCCACCGCGGTGCCGAGGGCCCCGTAGCGCGCCAGGAAGCTCGTGGTGAAGCCGGTGCCGTTCGTGGTCATGGCGAGGTGGATCGGCTCGCCCGCGCCGGTCTGGGGGTTGCCGAGGGCCGGATCCTTGTTCCGTGCTGCGATCCCCACGACGTAGAGGTCACCGTTTGCGGCGAAGGCCATCTGGGTGTTGGTGGTGCCCAGCTGGCCGTGGGCAGGTAGGGTCGAGAAGCCGGTGCCGAGCGAGGTGATGAGGTTGTCGCTCCCCCACAGGTCGAAGTCGTAGACCGCGGGGTCGTTGCCTCCGCGGTGGTTCAAGATCCAGAGCTGGTCCTGGTACGGGCCCGGCTGGGCGGGGGGCGGGGCGAAGGCGATGGCGCGGGGGTCGCGCAGGCCCTGGTTCTGGGTCGCGGAGACCGAGCTCAGGAGCTCCACGCCGCCTACGAACGGGGTGAGGGACTCGGGGAAGAAGGCGCTCCACTGGGCCGGCCCGCTGAAGGTGACGAAGACCAGCTCGTGGAAGGGGGAGCCGGGCTGGGTGTTGGGGTCGAAGGGGTTCTCGGGCAGGAACGTGATGCCCACCGGCTCGTCCCCCACGTACTGGGTGTTGAGGAGCTTGAAGGTCACCGGTCTCACCCCGCCCGGGTTGGGCTCCAGGTCGAAGACGGTGATCGAGTCGCCCAGCCAGTTGGCGACATAGACCTGGCGGCCGCCGGTGGCGGTGAGGGAGGGCCGCACCGCGATGGTGATGGGGCGCTGCCCGGTGGGGACCCGGAACATCAGGCGGTGCTGGATGGTGTCGTAGATCTCCACCGCGTTGTCGGGCGCGTTGGCTACGAGCAGATAGTGATCGCCGGCGACCTCGGTCACCGCGATCGGCTTGTGAGAGGGGGCCTCGAAGTTGAGGAACTGCAGGCCACGACCCTGGGCCGCGGCGCTGCCCGGCGCGACGAGGGCCAAGCCGGTCAAGAGGAGGGCGGGGAGCGATGGGGTTGCTCTCATCGCGGGCCCATACGTGCGCGATGGACGGGATCCAACGGTCTGGGGTGCGCTTTGTCGGCTGAAGCATGGCCAGCCCGGCTTGACGGCACCTCCAGGGCCCCTGCGTACCGTGGCTGCAGTGCCCGCACTTGCGACCTACCCAGGCGCCATCGTGTGGCCCGGCCTGCTCGCGGTGGTGGCGGAGCCGGCGCCCCCGCGCGTCTCGACCCCCGCGCGCGCCGAGCTGGCCCTGGTGCGGCGCGCGGTGGGGGCGACGCGGACGCCTTGCGCGCCCTCGTGCATCTGTTGCGGCCGGTCGTGCAGACCGAGGTGGCGTGGTCGCTCCAGCGCTTCGCGCCCCGCGGCCGAGGCCGGGACCCCCGCCAGGAGACGGCGGACCTCGTGCAAGAGGTCTTCCTCGCCCTCCTCGAGAACGACGCGCGCATCTTGTCTGCCTGGGATCCCGCGCGCGGGCGCGGCCTCGGCAGCTTCGTGCAGCTCGTGGCCCGACACCAGGTGGCCTCGGTGCTGCGCTCCCATAAGCGCTGCCCGTGGACCGAGGACCCGACCCCGCTCGACGACATGGCCCTCGATCCCGAGCCCAGCCCCGAGGCCCGGGTGGTGGACGTGGACGAGGCGCGCCGGGTGATGGACGAGCTCCGGGGCGGGCTCAGCACCCGCAGCGCGATGATGTTCGAGGGGCTCTACGTCCAGGAGCGCGAGGTCGACGACGTCTGCCAGGAGTTCGCGCTGACCCGGGACGCCCTGTACGCGTGGCGCTCTCGCTTGAAGCGAAGGGCGCAGGACATCTTGCAGCGCCTGGGGAGGGAGCGATGACCGACGAGCCGCTCATGCGCGCGCTGGGGGAGGCGGAGCGCGAGGCCCAGGAGGTCCCGGAGCGCTGGCGGCGCCTGGCCACGGGGCAGGCCTCGCCCCAGGAGGTCGCGGCGCTCGAGGCCGAGGCGGCGCGGGATCCCGAGGTGGCCCGGCTCCTCGCCCGGTTCTCACCCTTCTCCGCGGCGGAGGACGAGGCGCTGGTGGCTGCGCTGGTGACCACGACCCGGCCTCGCCGGCCCGCCCGCCTGCGCTGGGCCGTGGGCGGGGTGGCCCTGGCCGCGGCGGCGGCGGCGCTGTTGACGGTCGCCTTGCCTCGGGGCGCCGGCCTGCCCGCCTACCAGCTCGAGGCGAGCACCCCAGATCTCGAGCGTCGGGGTGACGCGCCGACCGCCGGGCTGCCCCGGCACCACCCCGACAGCGCGCTCTCCTTGATCCTGCGCCCCGAGGCGAGGGTCGAGGGCCCCGTCGCGGTGCAAGCCTTCTTGCTCATGGACGGCGCGGCGCAGCCCCTCGACGCGCGCTGGGAGGTGAAGGACGGCGCCGCGCGCCTCGACGGCAGGGTGGGTGACCTCTTGCCGGGGCGCAGCGGCCCGCTCACCCTGCTCGCGGTGGTGCGCCCGGCCGACGCGCCGCCGGTGTCGGCCGACGCGCTGATGGCCGCGCTCGAGGCGGAGCAGCCCCCGGAGGGCACCCGCTGGGTGCGCTACGACTTCCTGGTGGCGCGGGACTGACGCCTGCTTTACTGGCGCACGAAGGGATCGCTGAACCTGGGGTCGGTCAGCAGCTCTTCGTCGGTCAGGGTCTTGAGGAAGGCGACCAGGCAGGACTTCCGGTAGACGCTCAGGTTCAGGGGCTGGACGGAGCCGTCCGCGGTGCGGGGGAAGAAGCCGGTCAGCGGCAGGTTCGGGTGGGCCTGGATGCCGGTGCTGTAGTGCTCCACCACCTCCTCGAGGGTGGCGAAGCGCCCGTCGTGCATGTACGGGGCGCGCACCGCCACGTTGCGGAGCGAGGGCACCTTGAAGGTGGCGTCGTCGAGGGCCGCGCCGGTGACCTCGCCGTAGCCGGGGTCGGTGGTCTCGAGGTCGAGGCCGTTGTTCATCGCCTGCACCGCGATGAAGGCCTCGCCGGTGTGGCACAAGAGGCACCCGAGCCCGCCCATGGGCGGCGGGGCGACCACCATCTTCTTCCCGAGGTTCTCCTCCTGGGTGAAGTTCGGGAAGTCCTCGAAGCGATCGCCGACCATGGCGCGGCCGACGTCGTACTTGCTCTTCGTGCTCAGGATGCTGCGCACGAACTGGGCGAGGGCCTTGGAGATGCGGTCGGTGGTGACCGCGGCGTCGCCGAAGGCGGCCTCGAACAGCGCGGGGTAGTACTCGGCCTCCTCGACCCGGGCCACCACCTGGTCCAGGGTCATGCCCATCTCGACCGGGTCCTGCATCGGCATCAGCACCTGGTCCTCGAGGGTGGCGGCGCGCTGGTCCCAGAAGAAGCGGCCGGGGGCGTAGAAGCGGGCGTTGGTGAGGCCCATCGAGTGCCGCCGGGTGTTGCCGCCCTCGAAGCCCACGCTGAGCACGCGGTCGTCCGAGAAGCCGAACGCCTGCTTGTGGCAGGAGCCGCAGGAGATGGTGCGGTTCTGGCTGAGGTTCTGGTCGTAGAACAGCACCCGGCCCAAGGTGGCGCCCGCGTTGGTGATCGGGTTGTCGTCGGGGGTGTTGTCGTCGAGGTACACCGCCCGCGAGTGGGCCTGGAAGGTGTCGACCCGGAAGTGCGCGGGCAACAGCTCGTCCTCGTAGTGGTACGGGGTGTCGGGCAGGACCAGCTCGACCGTGGGCTCGACGCCAGCGTCGGGGGTCTCCGCCCCCGCGTCCACCTCGGGCGTGACCCCCGCGTCGGTCAGGGTCTCGGTGGCCTCGCCACACGCCAGGGGCGCGGCGAGGAGCAGGGCAGCGCAGGTCAGCCTGCACAGATCGGCGAGGGGCGTGCTCGAGGGCATGGCCCGGGAAACTGTCGGGCCATGGGCCGACAGTCAATAGGTTGCTCGGGTTGACCCGAGTCGGGCCGAGGCGAAACGGTCGGTTCTGTCAGCCCGCGGGGCGCGCGCAGGTCCTCGAGGACCTCGCCCCGGCTGGTGGTGTCCCGCTCGTGCTCCACCTCGCGCCACACCTCGGCCAGGCCGGCGGCGTACCAGGCCTGCATCCCGGGCAGGGCGAGCAGGCGCTGGGCGTAGGCGCTGGCGGCCGGGCTGAGCTCGAGCCCGTAGGTCTGCACCCGGAACGCCACCGGGCCGAAGAAGGCGTCCACCGCGCTGAAGTTGGCGCCGGCGAGGAAGGGCCCGCCGAAGCGCTGCAGGCCGTCCCGCCACAGCTCGTCCACCCGCGTGATGTCCTTCTCGAGGCCGGCGGAGCGCTTGTCGAGGCGCACCCGGATCCCGCAGTTCATCCCGCACTCGTTCCGAAGGTCCGCGAAGCCGGAGTGCATCTCGGCCGCGGCGGAGCGGGCCCAGGCGCGGTTGGCCCGCACCACCGGCCACACCCCGGGGTGCCGCTCCGCGAGGTACTCCGCGATCGCGAGCGAGTCCCACACCGTGATGTCGCCGTCGACGAGGCAAGGTACCTTGCCGTTGGGGGCGAAGCGGCGGAACCGGTCCCAGTTGCCGGACTCCGAGAACACCATCAGCTTCTCCTCGAAGGGGATGCCCAGCTCCGTCATCAGGAGCCACGGCCGGAGCGACCACGAGGAGTAGTTCTTGTTGGCGATGTAGAGCTGCATGTGGGCCTCAGCTGAGCTTCGCGAGCGCGCCGCGGAGCCGGCCCTCGATGCTGGCGCAGTCTTCCTTGCTCACCGCGCCCACGCTGGCGCGGTACCAACCGGTGTCCTCCTGCACCCCGAAGAAGCGGAACGGGATCACCGCGATCCCCGCCTCGTTCAGGAGGAAGTGGCGGACGTCCTCGTCGGTCTCGAGCACCTTGCCGTCCGCGGTCTTCCTTCCCGCGCAGGTCGATGCGGAGCGACAGGTAGATCGCGCCCTGGGGCCGGATGCTGTGCACCGTCCAGCCCTCGCCCTCGAGCGCGTTGAGCGCCCGCGCGATGATGTCGAGGCGCTCACCCACCTCGTCGTGCATGCGGGCGAGGAACGCGTCCATCGCCGCGGTGTCGTTCATGAAGTGGGCGGAGGCGACCTGCTCGGGCTTCGGGGCCCACGCGCCGAGGTGGCTGAGGATCGCGCCCATCCGCTTGATCACGTCCACCGGGCCCACGCCCCAGCCCACCCGCAGGCCGGTGGCGGCGAAGCCCTTCGAGATGCCGTCCACGAAGAGCACGTAGGGGGCCACCTCGGGCACCAGGCTCACCGGGTTGTGGTGCTCGGATCCGTGGAAGGTCAGCATCCAGTAGATCTGATCGAACATCACGTAGAGGGCGGGCCGGCCCTCGGCCTGACGGCGCAGGTTCTCTTGCACCACCTCCTTCGCGATGAGCTCGAGGGTCTCGGCGCTCATCACCGTCCCGGTGGGGTTCTGGGGGGTGTTCAGCACCAGGAGCCGGGCGTCGGCGAGGTGCGGCAGGAGGTCCTCGGTGTGGAAGAAGAAGCGGTCGGCCTCGCTCGTGCCGAGCGGCACGCCGACCCCGCCGGTGATCGTGCAGTAGTGCTCGTTGTTCCAGGAGGGCACCCCGTACACCACCTTGTCGCCGGGGTTCACGAGCGCCATGTAGAGCGCGGCGATCACCGGCCGGGCGCCGCCCGCGATGATCACCGAGTCCACCGGGTACTCGAGGCCGAGCCGCTCCTTGTAGAGCTTCTGCACCGCGACCCGGCACTCCATCACACCGGTCGCGGGCGGGTAGTTGCTGTGCCCGGCCGCGAGCGCGTCGGTGATGGCGGCGGAGAGGGCCTCGGGGATCGGGAACTCGGTGGACGAGAAGTCCCCCACCGTCAGGTTCAAGATGCTGTGGCCCGCGGCGATCTGGGCCCGCACCTCGCCGGCCACCCGCAGGATCTCGCTGCCCACCAGGTTCTGGGCCATGGTGGAGATGCCTCGCGCGTCCGGAGAGTGGGCGAGGCTGGGCTCGAGATAGCGCGCGACGTCGATGCTCACGTTCAGTTCCCTCCCGGCTTGGAGAGGCCGCAGGCCGCGTAGTCCTCGCGGGCGAGCGCCTCACAGTCACAGGTCTCCAACAGGTCGGAGCACACCGCGGCCTCCGCGGTGCTCACCGTCACGTTGCTCCGGTTCTGCACCGTGAGCATGCAGGACTGCTCCTCGGTCCTGTTCGGCTCGCAGGCGCAGATGCGGTCGGCCAGCACCTGGCAGGGGCCGTCGCAGCCGAGGAGCGCGGCGCTCAGCCCGAGTACCGCGAGCCAGAGGCTAGGGCGCGCAGACCTTCTCGGGGAGGGAGACGTCGACGCACCGGTAGCCGGCGCGGCAGTCACCCTCCTGGGCGCAGGTGGATAGGCAGTAGGACTCGTAGTCGACATCCTGGAACTGGATGCCCGTAACGCAGCGGGCTCCGGTCGGACAAGAACCAAGCGTGCAGGCGACCTCGGTGCAGTAACCGCCGGGCCACGGGAGGATACACGCCGACCCCGCCCGGTAGGCGCAGTCGACCCCGTCGGTGCAGGGATCGCCCACCTCGCCGCCCCCCTCCCCGCTGCACGCGGCCAGGCTCAGGGCCGCCGAGAGGGCCAGCAAGCGGACCGCGATCACCCGATCACCCGGCCACCGGGCCCCGCGCCACGGCCCGGCGGAGGGCTCGGCGGACGAAGACCGGAACCATCTCGCGACGATAGGCCGGATCCGAGGCGATGTTCGTCTGGGGCTTGCACCGCTTGTAGGCCAGCTGGGCCACCGCCTCGATCACCGCCTCGTCCAAGGGACGACCCTGGTAGAGCTCGGGCTCGATCGCCAGGCGCACCGGCCGGGCAGCCAGGGCGGTGACGCAGACGTCCAGCTCGGTCAGGAGCCCGTCGGGGCCGGGGAGGGCGCGCACCGCGACCCCCAGCTCGGGGAAGTCGATGGCGGCCCGGGTCCGGAGCTTGGTGTAGGCCATCAGCGTGCCCGGGGCGGGGAGGGGCACCACGATCTCGGTCACCAGGTCGTCGGGCTCCCGCGCCTGGTTGAAGGCGCCGTTGGCCACGTAGAAGTCGGCCAGGGCCACCTCGCGGATCCCCGCCGCGCTCTGGACCAGGAGGCGGGTGTCGAGCAGCGTGAGCACCGGCGCGCTGTCGTTGCTCGCCGCGGCCACGCACCGGCGCCCGCCCTTCACCACGTGGCAGACGGTGCCGTCCTTCTTCAGGCAGAAGCCCAGGGCCTGCCGCCAGAAGTAGGTCTGGTTGATGTAGACGCAGCGGGTGTCGAGGCAGACGTTGCCGCCGATCGTGCCCATGCGCCGCAGCTGCGGGCCCGCCACCATCCCCACCGCCTCGGCGAGGGCGGGCAGGTAGGCCTGGACGTCGGGGTGCTGCGCGAGCTCGTCGAGGGTCGTGAGGGCGCCGATGTGCATCGCGCCCTCCTCGATCCGCACCCCCTTGAGGCCGGGGATGCGCCAAAGGCCCACCACCACCTCGGGGACGACGATCTCGTGCTTCATGTTGGGCATCAGATCCGTGCCGCCCGCCATGGGCCGGGCGCGGCCCTCGTGGGCCTTCAGGATCTGCACCGCCTCGTCCACCGACGCAGGCTCGGCGACCTCGAACTGGGGGAGCCGGAGCATCGGGCGGATCCGAGCCCGGTGGCGCGCCCAGGGTCAAGGATGAGTCGCGCTCAGCGCTCCATCTCTCCCACCACGCACTGGCCGGCCTGACAGGAGACGCTGCGACCCCGGCAGGGATCCACCAGGCAGTTCACCGGCTTGCTCGGGCACTTGGGGGGCTTGGTGCCCTTCTTCAGGGCGAGGCAGCCGCAGCCCTTGCAGTAGCTCGAGAAGGTCACGCAGTCCGCGTCGGTCTCGCACGCGGGGCCTGGGGTGGGGGTCGGCTCGGGATCCGGCGCGCTCGCCTGGGGCGCCGCGCAGACCCCGTAGCAGACCGCCGCGCACATGTCCTCGGGGCCGCAGCCGGGCGGGCGATCGCAGGCGCCCTGCTCGGTCGTGCACGCCAGGCCCGCGCCGCACTCGGCGGTCGCCGCGCACGGGGCGCCAGCGGTGCCGGCTGCGGGGTGGCTGCTGGCGGCGGCGCCTCGGGCGGCGGCGCGGCGGGCGGCGGCGCCTCGGGCGGCGGCGCGGCGGGCGGGGTGCTGCCTGGCTGGCCGGCGCGTCGCCGGTCGGGGTGGAGCCGTCGCTCTTCGGGCACGCGGCCAGGAGCAGGGTCAGGGGCAGCAGGTAGATGCTTCGCACGGCCGGACCTTACCCGCGTCACCGCAGCGAGAACAGGACCGCCACCAGGGTCGCCGCGGCGAGGGCGAGGGCCACCGCCACCCCCCAGGACGGCCCGGCGCGCTGGATCACCACCGGCGGCGCCCCGCGCGCGTCCGAGGTCGGGGCGGGCTGGCTGGGGGCGCTGCGGATCGGGGGGGGCGGCGGTGGCGGCCGGGTCAGCGGCTCCGGCGACGTCATGATCCGGGGCCCGTCGTCCTCCAGCTCGGGGGGCGCGTCCGAGATCTCCGCCTGCGGGACCCCGGGCGCGGGCCCGTGGTCCATCACGGTCTCCTGGTGGTCGGGGGCCAGGGTCTGGCCCTCGTCCCCCGCGTCGAAGGGGTGCGGCTGCAGCAGGGGCCGGTCGAGGAAGCTGCTCTCGGCCAGCGCCTGCTGCACCTGGGCCGAGAGCTTCGGATCCGCGATCGTCGGCGCCACCTCGGCCCGCTCCACGTTCCACGCGATCAGCTCGCCGGAGTCTCCGGCCGGGCGCCGAGCAGCGAGCAGCGCCTCGGTCGGTGGGCCCTCGAGGTCGTCGGTCCCCGAGGGCACCGGGATGGGGGCGCTCCCGGTCGGCGCCTCCAGCGGATCGCCTTCTTCATCCTCCTCCTCCTCGGCGTGGGCGCGCAGGGCGGCGGCGGTGGCCTCCTCGATCACGCTGGGCTCGAGGTCCTCGAGGGGCAGGCGCTCGGGCGAGGTCACCAGGGCCGGCGCTTCGGGCTCGGTCGCCATGCGCTGGGCCTGCACCGCGGGCGGGGGCTGGTCCGCGTAGACGTCCCTCAGGATCTCCGCCACCTCGTCCGAGCCCATCGGGCGCACGGTGGTGGTCAGGTAGCTCCACAGCACCTCGGCGAAGGCCCCCGCGCTCTGGTAGCGGCGCTCCCGCCGCGGCTGCAAGGTGCGTTGCAGGATGCGATCGAGCTCGGACGGCACCTCGGGGTTCAGGACCGAGGGCAGCGGCACCACCCCGGCGATGATCGCCTGGAGGGTCTCGAGCTCACGCTTTCGCTTGAATAGATGGCGGCCGGTGAACGCCTCCCACAGCACGATCCCGAGCGAGAACACGTCGGAGCGGCGGTCGACCTCGTGGCCCTCCGCCTGCTCCGGCGACATGTAAGCGTACTTGCCCTTCACGTGCCCGGTGCGGGTGAGCCCGTCGAAGCCCGCCGCCTTGGCCACCCCGAAGTCGAGCAGCTTCACCTCGCCCGAGAAGGTCACGAAGATGTTCTGGGGCGAGATGTCCCGGTGCACGAGGTTCAGGGGCTGCCCGTCCTCGCCCGCCGCCTCGTGCGCGTAGTGCAGCCCCTCCGCGGTGGACGCCACCACGTAGGTCATCAGGTCCACCGGAAGAGGCCGGCCGAGGTCGAGCAGGCGCCGCAGCAGCCCGGACAGGGGCGCCCCGTGCAGGTACTGCATCACGATGTAGGGCGAGTCGTCCTCCACCCCGTAGTCGAGGATCCCGCAGACGTTGGGGTGGTCGAGGTGGGCGAGGATCCGGGCCTCGTTGAGGAACATCTGGCGGACGTCGGCCCGCGAGGTGAGGTGCGGGTGGACGCGCTTCACCGCGAGGTAGCGCTCCGGATCACCGCCCTCGGGCCGGGCCAGCCACACGCTGGCCATGCCCCCCGCGGCCACCGGCCCCAGGAGGCGATAACCGGCAAAAACGGTGGGTTCCCCGCCCGGCAAGCCCGCAGACTGTAGCAGGCCCGGCTAGAAATCGCCCACCCCCGCCCACCGAGACCAACGGGTCTGCGCGGGCGGAGTCGTGCGCTCGCGGCCTGCAGCCCCCGGTCCTGGCTCGCGACCTCCGCCGCGTGCCAAGATCCGCCCCCATGTCGCCGCTCATCGAGATCGCCGTCGTCCTCACCACCCTCGTGCCAGGGGTGACCGCCGAGGAGCTCGCCGCCAAGAACGCGGAGGCCAAGGGGGGGCTCGAGACGCTGCGGAGCGTGCGTGCGATCCGGCGCTTCGGGCGCCTGCTCGTGTTCGACGGTCAGATCGAGCTCTCGGTGGTGGAGACGCGGGCTCGGCCTGGGAAGGTGCGGCTCGACCTGTCGATCCAGGGGCTCACGCAGATCCAGGCCTACGATGGCGCCGCCGCCTGGCAGATCGACCCGTTCCAGGGGCGCAAGGACCCCGAGAAGCTGTCCGCCGACGACGCCAAGGCCCTCATCGAGGCGGCGGACATCGAGGGCTTCCTCGTGGACTGGGACAAGAAGGGGCACCGCCTCGAGTACCTCGGCACCGAGGACGTCGACGGGACGCCGGCCCACAAGGTCCGCGTGACCCGCAAGAACGGCGACGTGTCCGACGTGTACCTCGACCCGGACTACTTCCTCGAGCTCCGCATCGAGACCCGCCGCACCGTGCGCGGGGCGGAGGAGGCGTCGGTCACCGACCTCGGAGACTACGAGCAGGTCGGCGGGATCCTCGTCCCGTTCTCGATGGAGCAGGGGGCCAAGGGGTCGCAGGACCGCGTGAAGTTCATCTTCGACTCGGTGGAGATCGACCCCGAGGTCCCCGCGTCGTTCTTCGCCCTGCCGGCCAAGGGCGCCCGCGTCTCGCCCCCCGCCCCGGGGACACCGACGCCGATCACAGCGCGCTCGCCGACCGCCGCGGCGACCGTCGTACCGCCCTTCGACTCCGCCACGATCTCGGGCCTCAGGGCGCGCAACGTGGGCTCCGCGGCGATGAGCGGGCGGATCGCGGCGGTCGCGGCGCGCGTGGAGGCCAGCGGCGCGACCACGGTGTTCATCGGCGCGGCGAGCGGCGGGGTGTGGAGGTCGCTCGACGCTGGCACCACCTTCAAGCCGGTGTTCGACGAGCAGCCCGCGCAGTCGATCGGCGCGCTGGCCCTCGATCCGACGAACCCGCGGGTGGTGTGGGCGGGGACGGGGGAGCCGTGGACCCGCAACAGCGTCTCCATCGGCAACGGGGTCTACAAGTCGACGGACAGCGGGGAGACGTGGACGCGGGTGGGCCTCGAGGGCACCGAGCGGATCACGCGGATCGTCGTCCACCCGAAGGACGGGAACATCGTCTACGTGTGCGCGCCCGGGCCGCTGTGGAGCGACTCCGCGGAGCGCGGGCTCTACGAGACGCGGGACGGCGGCAAGACGTGGCGGCTCATCCTGAAGGGCTCGAACCTGTCCACCGGCTGCGGCTCGCTCAGCCTCGATCCGAAGGACCCCAGCGTGATGTTCGCGTCGCGCTGGGACTTCCGACGCAAGGGGTGGACCTTCCGCTCGGGCGGCGAGGGCCCCACCGCGCCGTCCGGCAGCGGCCTGTTGCGCAGCGCGGACGGCGGCAAGACGTGGGCCGAGCTCACCCCGGAGGCGAACCCCGGCTTCCCGAGCAAGCCCTACGGCCGCATCGAGGTGGTGGTGGCGCCCTCCGACCCGAAGCGGGTCTACGCGTTCGTGGAGTCGACGGACTCCGCGCTGTACATCTCGAAGGACGGCGGCAAGACGTGGGCCGCGGGGGACAAGAGCCAGTGGATGGTGTGGCGGCCGTTCTACTTCGCGCGGCTGGTGGTGGATCCGACGAACGCCGACCGCGTCTTCAAGATGAACGGGAACCTGATCCTGAGCGAGGACGGGGGCAAGAGCTTCGCGGTGGTCGGCGGCTTCAACGGGATGCACGGTGACGTGCACGATCTGTGGGTCGACCCGACCCAGCCCAAGCACGTGATCGCCGGCGACGACGGGGGCCTGTGGTACGCCTACGACGGCGGATCGAAGTGGTGGAAGGCCGAGAACCTCCCCATCTCGCAGTTCTACCACGTGTCGGTGGACGACGAGGATCCCTACCACGTGTACGGCGGCCTGCAGGACAACGGCACCTGGGTCGGTGACTCCCAGCGCCCGGGCGGGATCACCAACTCCAGCTGGGAGAGCGTGTTCTGGGGCGACGGGTTCTGGGTGTTCACGGATCCGTCCGACCCGCGCTACCTCTACGCGGAGGCGCAAGGTGGCTTTCTCGCCCGGGTCGACAAGCGCACCCACGAGGCGCGCGACATCCAGCCCAAGGCGCGGCGCGGCGAGAAGCTCCGCTTCCACTGGAACGCCCCGCTGCACGTGTCGCCGAACGACAAGCGGACCATCTACCTGGGGGCGCAGTTCCTCTTTCGTTCCCGCGACCACGGCCAGAGCTGGGAGCGGATCTCGCCCGACCTGACCACGAACGACCCCGAGAAGCAGCGCCAGGAGGAGTCCGGCGGGATCACCGTCGACAACTCCGCGGCGGAGATGCACACCACGATCTACGCGATCAACGAGTCCCCGAAGGACCGGAGCGTGATCTGGGTCGGCACCGACGACGGCAACCTGCAGGTCACGAAGAACGGGGGCCGCTCCTGGACCAACGTGGTCGACCGCGTGCCGGAGCTGCCCCCCGCCTCGTGGGTCAACTGGGTCGAGGCCAGCCCGCACCGGGCCGGCACCGCGTACGCCGCGTTCGACCGGCACACGTTCGGAGACATGGGGCCCTGGCTGTACGTGACCCGCGACTTCGGCAAGACCTGGGCCCCGCTCCTCACCCCGGCCCAGGCCAAGGACGTGCGCGGCTACGTGCACGTGGTGCGCGAGGATCCGGTGCGGCCCGGGCTGCTCTACCTGGGGACCGAGTACGGGCTCTACATCTCGATCGACGACGGGGCGCGCTGGGCGGCCTACAAGGGCAACCGCTTCCCGGCGGTGTCGGTGCAGGACATCGCGATCCACCCCCGCGAGCACGACCTCGTGATCGGGACCCACGGCCGAGGCATCTGGATCATCGACGACATCAGCCCCCTGAGGAGCCTCGGCAAGAGCGAGGCCCCGGTCACCTTCGTCAAGGCGCGCCCGGTGCAGCAGCGCATCGCCGGCGTGGGCGGCAGCCCGACCGGGGCGGCCGCGTTCGTGGGCGAGAACCCCCAGACGGGCGCGATGATCACGTACTACCAGCGTGAGCGGCACCTGTTCGGCCGGATCAAGCTGGAGGTCCTCGATCCGAGCGGCAAGGTGGTGGACGTGCTCCCCGCGAGCAAGCGCCGGGGGCTGAACCGGGTGACGTGGAACATGCAGGTCGCGCCGCCGGTGGTGCCGCCCGCAGTCCAGCTTGCGTTCTGGTCGACCCTCGGGCCTCGGGTGGTGCCCGGCCGCTACACGGTGCGTCTGAACAAGGGGGGGCAGGTCTACACCACCCAGCTCGACGTCGGCCTCGACCGGCGCGCGGCGTTCAGCGTCGCGGATCGCAAGGCGCAGTTCGCGGCGACGATGCGCGTGCACGCGCTCTTCGGGCAGCAGAGCGCCCTCGTGCAGCGGATCGAGATGCTGCGCGGCCAGATCGCCGCGCGGGGCGCCACGACGAAGGACGCCGCGGTCGCCGAGGCCCTCGCGAAGCTCGACGCGGCGGCGGACGCGGTCAAGAAGCAGATCGTGGCGACCAAGGAGGGCGGGGCGATCACCGGTGAGGAGCGCCTGCGCGAGCACACCGACCTGTTGTACGGCGCCCTGATGAGCTACGAGGGGCGACCCGGCAAGTACCACCTGCAGCGGATCGACGCCCTCGCGGGGGAGCTCGCGGACATCAAGAAGGCCTTCAAGCGGGTGCTCGACGTCGAGCTCCCGGCGACCAACACCCTCCTGAAGGCGAAGGGCGTCGAGGCCATCATCCCGCCCCCTGAGCTGGCGCGGCTCGACCCCCAGTACTCCTTCGAGAAGGCGGCGTGGCTGGCCAGGCTCAAGCGCAAGGACAAGAAGACCCGGGCCGAGGACCTCGCCCTGCCCGCGATGCAGCGCCTGGTCTGGTAGCGCCGCCAGGGGCCCTCTTTTGGACCCCGCCCACCCGCGGATGGCGGACTTGGGGCTCGCCCCGTAGTATGGCCGGCCCGTGCTCCCGAAGCTCCGCTATGTCTTCATGCAGGCGGTCTCGGTGTCCTTGCGCTCGCTCGGGGTGACCGCGGTGGCGGTGGCCACGATCGCCGCCGCCCTCACCGTGCTGGCGGCGTTCGGGGTGGTGGTCGCGACCCTGGCCGACGTGGCGGAGCGCATGGGGCAGGAGGTGGAGATCTCCGCCTACCTGAAGCGCGGCACGACCCCCGGGGCCGGCTTCGCCCTCGCCGAGGCGGTGCAGGCCTGGCCCGAGGTCTCGGGGGCCCGCTACACCAGCTCCGAGGGGGCGCTCGAGGCGTTCCGGGAGACCCTGGGGGGCGACGCCTCGCTCCTCGACGGGCTCCCGCCGGACGTGCTCCCCGCCTCGGTCGAGATCCGCATCGCCCCCGAGGCCTGGACCCGGGAGACGGTCGAGGCCCTGGCCGCCCGCCTCGAGGCGAGGGACGAGGTCGAGGAGGTCCGCTTCGGGCGCGAGGCGATCGAGCAGGTGAACGGCTTTCTGAACTTCGCCCGCCTCGCCGCGTGGGTCGTCGGGGCGGCGATGTGCCTGGGCACCATCCTCATCGTGGCCAACACCATTCGCCTCACCGTCTACGCGCGCCGGGACGAGATCGAGATCATGAGCCTGGTCGGCGCCACCCCCGCCTTCGTCCGCGCCCCCTTCGTGATCGAGGGCGCGCTCCAGGGGCTGATGGGCGGCGCGGTGGCCCTCGGGCTCCTCGTGCTCCTGCAAGAGGGCCTGCGCCTCGGGATCGAGCGCGGGCTCGGGCAGGGCTACCCGGTGGAGCTGGCGTTCTCACCCGCGCGCGCCCTGGTGTACCTCACCGGCGCGGGCCTCGCCCTGGGCCTGGTGTCCAGCCTCGCGGCGGTGGGCCGCTTCATGCGGGAGTAGGCCGGTGCGGGGGCCGCTGTTGGTCGTGATGACGCTGGCGGTGCTGTGGGCGCCGCGCGCGTCGGCCCAGACCGAGGAGCGCGAGGCCCTGCGGCGCCGCCTCGCGGCGGACCGGGTGCGGGTGCAGTTCCTCACCAACGAGGAGGCCTCGGTGCTCGCCGGCCTCGAGGCCCTCGAGAAGGGCATCCGCGACAAGCAGAAGCGGGTGGCGGAGCTCGGCGACGAGATCGTCACCCTCGACAAGCGGGTGGCGGAGCTCACCGATCGCATCGTCCAGAACCAGGCCCGCCTGGGCGACCTCCGGGAGCGCTTCGGCAAGCGCGCCGCCGCCATGCTCCGGCTCCGCCGGGCCCGCCTCACCCGCCTGCTCCGCCGCATCGCGGACCCCAACGAGGTGCGCCGCAGCCGCGACCGCTTCGACTTCGTGAAGGGCTTCGACCTCGCCCTGATCCGCGGGATGCTCGACGCCACCGCGGCCGACCGCAAGCTGCGTTTCGAGCTGACCGAGAAGAAGGCCGCGGCCGAGGAGACCCGCGTCTCGCTCGAGACCGCGGTGGAGGAGGCGCGGGACCTCTCGGCCGAGCGCGAGGCGCTCCTCGTGGCGATCAGGAAGGAGCGGGTGGGGGCGGCGCGCCTCGCCCGGGAGCTGAAGGACGCGGCCAAGCGCCTCGACGCCTACATGGGCCGGGTGCTGGGCTCCGGCCCCCAGCCGGAGCCGCTGGCGGGCGGGTTCGCGGCCCAGCGCGGGCACCTGCCGTGGCCGGTGGTAGGGCGGCTCGAGGTGCCCTTCGGCAAGAAGGTCGATCCGGAGTCCGACATGGTCCTCATCAGCAAGGGCATCGACATCCGGGCCGCGCAATCTTCACCGGTCCGGGCGGTGTTCGAGGGCAAGGTGGCCTTCGCCGGCTCGCGCGAGGGCTTCGGCAACGTCCTGGTGCTGGAGCACGGGGGCTACTACTCCCTGTACGCCCACCTGGAGTCCTTCGCGGTGCAGGTGGGGCAAGCGGTCCTGCCGCAGCAGCTTGTGGGATATGTCGGCGACTCCGGCTCCACCAAGGGCGCCTACCTCTACTTCGAGCTGCGCCAGGGGCGGGCCCCCGTGGATCCCATGCACTGGCTGGCCCCCTGACGGTTGGAAACTTCCGATCCCCTGGAAACGAGGCGAGAATCGGCGGGTGACCGCGAAGCTCGCCCGGACCGCGCTGCTCACCGCCCTGGGGCTCGTCGCCACCCGGTCCGCCCACGCCCAGGCCACCGCCTTCGCCGATGACTTCAGCTGCTCGAACGAGCCCGCGTTCGGGCAGCCGCCGGGCGCCCACGGGTGGGAGAGCATCTACTCAATGGATCCGTGGCGCACCGACGCCAACGGCGGGGTCTCGCCGATCACCGACGTGTCGGTCCCCGCGAGCTTCGGCCTGCCGCTCGACGCGTACGAGAACCTCCTCCTCACCGGGCACCCGAGCTGGCGCCACCTGCGGGTCGCGGCCACCTTCAACAGCCTCGACGACGACGCGTTCGGCCTGGTGGTGCGTTACAGCGGTCCGGGCAGCTACTACGCGTGCTTCACCACCAAGAACCAGCGCCCCGACTGCGCCCACCAGCTCGAGCCGAACAACCGCCCGCGCACCAGCGTCATGCGCGTGGACACCTCCCGCGCGTGCTTCGACGACTACTCGGTGGAGGGCTTCAACGGCTTCAGCTACCTGGCGGGCGCCACGTACAAGATGGATCTCACAGTGGTCCCGCAAGGGGCGGGCGAGCGGGTCACCTGCCGCATCGACGCGGACCTCGACGGGGTGCTCGGCTCAGCCGGGGACCTGGTGCTCTTCTACGACGAGCCCACCCCGCTGCCGCCCGGCCTGGCCGGGCTGATGGCCTTCGACGAGGGTAACGGCGATCTGTTCCCGCCCCGCGCCGACCTCGTGGTGGACGACGTGGTCATCACCACCTTCGACCCCGACGCCGACGCAGACGGGCTCCCCGACGCGGTGGAGGCGGCGGTCGGCACCAGCGCGGCCTCGGCCGACACCGACGGGGACTGCATCGCGGACCGCTTCGAGGTGCGCATGCCGCTCTACCCGGCCGACTTCGACGGGGACGGCACCCCGGACGCGCTCGAGTACGACAGCGACGGCGACGGCCTGCCCGACTTCGTGGAGCGCGGCCCAGTCTGCAACCTGGCCTTCGCCCCGGTCGACTCCGACTGCGACGGGCAGGAGGACTTCCGCGACCTCGACAGCGACGGCGACGGCCTGATCGACGAGCTCGAGGATCTCGACGGCGACGGCCTCACCAACGGTGAGGAGCGCGACCTCGGCACCGACCCCGCGGACCCCGACAGCGACGGCGACGGCCTCCTGGACGGGGCCGAGGGCGGGGTGGGCACCGACCCCCTGGACGCGGACAGCGACGACGACGGCATCGCGGACGGCGAGGAGGTGGTGGCGGGTCTCGATGGTTTCATCACCGACCCCCTCGACCCCGACACCGACGGCGACGGCATCCCGGACGGGGTGGAGACCAGCGCCACGCCCCTCGCCTCCGGTCAGAGCGGGGTCACCGGCGCGCCCTACCAGGGCACCGCGCCGGGCTTCACCCCCGACGCGGACCCCACGACCCAGACCGACCCGACCTCGCCCGACACCGACCAGGGCGGGCTGCCGGACGGGCTCGAGGACACCAACTTCAACGGGCGCGTCGACCCGGGCGAGACCGACCCCAACGACCCCAGCGACGACGACCAGGATCCGGACCGCGATGGGGTCCCCACCGCGGTGGAGCTCGCCCTCGGGCTCGACCCCCGCGACCCGGACTCCGACGGCGACGGCCTGCTCGACGGCGAGGAGCTGCAACCGGGGCAGGACGGGCGGATCACCGACCCCGCCGACGCGGACAGCGACGACGACGGGCTCTCGGACTGGGAGGAGGTCTTCCTCGCGGGCGACGGCTTCATCACCGACCCCAACGATCCCGACACCGACGGGGACGGGATCCAGGACGGCACCGAGGTCGGGGTCTGGCAAGGCATCCTGCCGACCACCTCCGACACCCTGGGGCTGATCATGGGCGGCACCGGGCCGGGCTTCGTGCCCGACGCCGACCCCTCCACCACCACCGACCCCACCGACCCCGACACCGACCACGGCGGGGTGCCGGACGGCCTCGAGGACCTCGACCACGACGGCTATTGGGCGCCGGGCGAGCGCGACCCCAACAACCCGGCTGACGACCTGCCGCCCGCGACCTGCGGCGACGGGGTGCTCGACCCGGGCGAGGGCTGCGACGACGGCAACACCGGGGCGGGGGACGGCTGCAACCCGGCTTGCGTGGTGGAGCCGGGCTGGGGCTGCCAGGGCGCGCCGAGCACCTGCACGGATCAGACGGCCGACACCGACGGGGACGGCCTGCCCGACTACGTGGAGCGGGCCCTCGGCACCGACCCCCTCGACTCCGACACCGACGGCGACGGGCTCAGCGATGGGCAGGAGCTGGCCGGCGGCGACCCCCGCGCCCTGGACCCGGGCGTCGACACCGACCCCCTCGACGCGGACACCGACGACGACGGCCTCGCCGACGGGGCGGAGGGGCCGCTCGGCACCGACCCGCTCGACCCCGACACCGACGGGGACCGGCTCCTCGACGGGGTCGAGGTGGGCCAGGGCCCGGTGCCGGCGGGGGTGAGCGACGGGCTCATGATCCCCTACCGGGGCACCGCGCAGGGCTTCCTGCCGGACGCGGACCCGGCCAGCACCACCGACCCCACGGTGGCGGACACCGACCTCGGCGGGGTGCCGGACGGCGACGAGGACACCACCCTGAACGGGCGGGTCGACACCGGCGAGCGCGACCCCAACGACCCGGCCGACGACGTCGACGCCAGCTGCGGCGATGGCCTCTTGAGCCCGCGGGAAGCGTGCGACGACGGCAACCTCGCCCCGGGTGACGGCTGCAACGCGGCTTGCCAGGTGGAGGCGGGCTGGGTGTGCGACGTCTTGCCCTGCACGCCGCCCGAGGCGGATCCGGACGGCGACGGCCTCACCAACGAGGAAGAGCTGGCCCTCGGCACCGACCCGCTGGCCCGGGACACCGACAGGGACGGCCTGGACGACGGGCAGGAGATCCGCGCCGGCACCTCCAGCACCGCGTACGAGCCCGGGTGGACACCGACCCCCTCGACGCGGACACCGACGAGGACGGCCTCTCGGACGGCGAGGAGTGGGTGCCGGGCATCGACGGCTACATCACCGACCCCCTCGCCGCCGACACCGACGGCGACGGGGTGGACGACGGGGTCGAGGTCGGCCTGACCGGCGGCGTGCCCGCGGGCACCAGCTCCGGCCGGGGCACCCCCTTCGCGGGCACCGACCCCGGCTGGCGCCCCGACGCCGACCCCGACCACCCGCACCAACCCGCGCAGCCCGGACACCGATCGCGGCACGGTGCCCGACGGGCTCGAGGACGTGAACGGGAACGGGCGCGTGGACCCGGGCGAGCGCGACCCGCTCGACCCGCTGGACGACGTGCCGGTGACCTGCGGCAACGGCGTGGTGGAGCCGGGCGAGCGCTGCGACGACGGCAACCGGGTCTCGCGGGACGGCTGCTCGGTCTACTGCCTGGTCGAGGACGGCTGGTGGTGCGTGGAGCAGCCCTCGGTCTGCACGCGCATCGAGGTCGACACCGACGGCGACGGCCTGAGCGACGCGGTGGAGGAGCAGCTCGGCACCGACCCCACGGTGGCGGACACCGACGGGGACGGCATCGACGACGGGGCCGAGGTCGCGGGCGGCGACCCGCTCGCCCTCGATCCGGGCGTCGACACCGACCCCACCGACGCGGACACCGACGACGACGGCCTCTCCGATGGTGAGGAGCGGGTGGCGGGCCTCGACGGCTTCATCACCGACCCCCTCGACGCGGACAGCGACGACGACGGGCTCTCCGACGGCCTCGAGGTGGGCCGCGGCCCGGTGCCGGGCGGCGTGAGCGCGGGCGGGGTGAGCTTCAGTGGCACCGCGCCGGGGCGCTTCCTCCCCGACGCCGACCCCTCGACCACCACCGACCCCACCAACCCCGACACCGACGGGGGCACGGTGCCGGACGGGGTCGAGGACACCGATCGCAACGGCCGGGTCGACGCGGGCGAGCGGGACCCCAACCTTGCCGCCGACGACGTGGCGCTCCTGTGCGGCGACGGCCTCATCGAGGCGGGCGAGAACTGCGACGACGCCAACACCGCGTCGGGCGACGGCTGCTCGGACCAGTGCCAGATCGAGCCGGGCTGGACCTGCCGCGGGGTGCCCAGCGTGTGCGAAGAGCTCTGGGTGTGTGGGAACGGGCGCGTCGACCCGGGCGAGGGCTGCGACGACGGCGACACGTCGTCGGGCGACGGCTGCAACTCAGCCTGCGAGGTGGAGGACGGCTGGCGCTGCGCGGGCGAGCCCAGCGTGTGCGAGATGATCCCGACCCCGGACGCGTGCGGGAACGGCCGGGTCGAGGCGTTCGAGGCGTGCGACGACGGGAACACCGCGGACGGCGATGGCTGCAACGCTGCTTGCGAGGTGGAGGACGGGTGGACGTGCGAGGGGCAGCCCAGCGACTGCCTCCCCATCCCCGCCGACGTCGACGGGGACGGGGTGCCCGACGCGGTCGACAACTGCCCCACGGCTGGGGAACGCCACCCAGGCCGACCTCGACCGGGACGGCCTCGGCGACGCCTGTGACCTCGACGCGGACGGCGACGGCATCAACGACGACCTCACGGTGGCGGGCGGCGGGTGCAGCTGCGACGTTACCGACGAGGGCGAGGGCGGGATCCCGCCCTGGGCGGCCTGGGCCCTCGTGCTGGGGCTGGTCGCAGCGCGACGAGGTCGTGCGAGTATCCGAAGGCGGTAGGATGGCCTGCTAGGTCATACTTCGTCGACATGTCCGCGCCGCAGCACACCGGCGACCCCTGGGCCTCTCCCAGGGCCGAGCCACCCCGGCCAGCCAAGCCGTCACCGATCCCGAAGCGCAACACCGCTGCCTACGAGGAGCACATCGACGCGCTCCGCAAGGCGCCCGCGATCGAGTGCTACGCCTGTGGGTTTCGCGGTCCGACGTTGAAGAAGCACCGGCGCATGGCGTGGTACACCTTCATTCTCCTTCCGGGTGTCGTGATCCTCGGCGGCGGTATCATCGGCCTCCTGCTCGCGATGGCGTGGCTTCGTGACACCAACCCTGCCTGCGCCGCCTGCGGCTCGACGAGCCAGGTGCTCGCCTACTCAGGGCCCATTTCGGAGGAGGCCGTCGGCAGGGTCGCGGCCGCCACCGAGCAGGAGCAGCGCCAGTTCAAGCGTGGCCAAACCGTCGTCCTCGCGAGTCTTCTCGCTGTCTTGGCGATCATCGTCGTCGCCATCGTGTGGTGACGTTTCGCTTTACGCGGCGGCGCTGATGCCCCATCCTCCCGCCGTTCGCGGCGTCAGTGAGGGGCGCGGCCGCCGGTGACCTCGGTCACGGGAGGAAAGTCCGAGCTCCGTAGGGCAGGGTGCTGGTTAACGGCCAGTCGAGGTGACTTGCAGGACAGTGCCACAGAAAACACACCGCCTCTCAGCCGCCCGCTTCGGTGGGCGGGGACGGGGTAAGGTCGAACCGGTGCGGCAAGAGCGCACTCCACCCCGGGTGACCGGGGTGCGCGGTAAACCCCACCTGGAGCAAGGCCGAATAGGGACCCCCGCCGGGCACTTCGGTGTTCGGTAACAGGTTGCCCGCCTGCGGGTCCGGGTAGAGGCTGCTGGAGCGCGTCGGCAACGGCGGGCCTAGAGGAATGGTCGCGGTCGTCCACCTCGGTGGGCGGCACAAAACTCGGCTTACAACCTCACTGGCGTCGCGAACACTTCGAGCCGCGCAGGCCCTCCGGCCTGCCGCGCGACTCACCTCGGATGGAACGGGATTCGGGGGGCGGGGCGGGTGAGGCTCAGGCCTGCTCCTGCTTCAGCAGGTTCTCGTGGACCATGATGCGGTGGCAGGCGGCGCACTGCTCGATGCTGTTGAAGCGCTGCATCTCGACCAGCTGCTGGGGCCGGACCGTCATGTTGCAGCCGCTGCAGGCGCCGTCGTTGGTGAGGACCACCGCGAGGCCGTTCCGCTTGGCCCGCAGGTCGTCGTAGCGCCGGAGGATCCGCTTGTTGATCTTCTTCTCGACCGCGTCACGGCCCTGGGAGGCGGCCTCGGCCTCGGCCTTGAGCCGGGCCTGCTCCTCGCGGAGGGCGCGCACCTTGGTCCCGATCTCGGCCTCGCCGTCGCGCAGGGTCTGGGTCTTGTCGTCGATGACCTTCTGGCGCTCCTCGATCTGGCCGAGGACCTCCAGGATGCGCTCCTCGCTGTCGCGGATCTGGCGCTCGCCCATCTCGACCTCGCGGGAGAGGGCCTGGTACTCGCGGGGGCTCTTGATGTCGTGGAGGCGGGTCTTCCACTTCTTGTGCTTCTCCCCCTCCTCCGCGTTCTTGGCCTCGATCTCGCTCTGCTCCCGCTTGAGCGCCTCGACCTCGGTGTTCAGCGTGCCCAGCTCGCTGCGCGCGCCGTCCAGGCTGGACTCGAGGTCGTGTATGAGCTTCGGGATGCTCTCGGCACGTTGGGTGAGCTCGTAGGCCCGGGTGTCGATCTTCTGGAGTTCAAAGAGGGCGAGCAGCGTTTCACGCACGAGTGAGAGCCTCCGAGTTTTCAGGGGCGTCTCAACCCCCCACTGAGCGCTGTCTCCAGCGCCACCATGGGCCCACCAGGATTCGAACCTGGGACCTATCGGTTATGAGCCGACAGCTCTAACCGCTGAGCTATGGGCCCCTGCGGCGAGTCCTACGCGTCCTGGGCGGGGTGGTCAAGGCGAGGATTCGGTGGTGGCTCTTCACCCAACAGCGCCCGCTTGTCTTCGGCCCACCGATCCACCTCGGCCCGGATCGCGACGGCGTCCACCGCACCCTCGGTGAGCGCGCGCAGGCGCTGGGCCACTTCGAGATCTGCGCGAGCCCGAGCTTCCACCGCAGACACCGCCTCTTGCAGACCCTCCAGGACGTCCGCGAACTCGTCACCCTTCCGGAGCGCGCGCACTCGCGGGATTTTCCCTCCCGCCAGCATCGCCAGGTAGCGCCGAAATACGAACAGGGGCCCCGCCATCCGGTGGGTCAGCACCAGCGCGCCCAGCCCGAGGGCCAGGTTGAACAGGACCAGGGTCCCGACCAGCACCAGCACCGCCTGGGCGTCGGCCTGGGCCAGCTGCTCCTGGAATACGGGATCCAGCTCCGCGTCGAGCTGCAGCATCCTCGAGTTCTCGCGCATCTGCTGCACGAGGAACGAGCCCAGCGCCACCGAGAGCAGGCTCGACAGCGCCATGATCATGCCCACGTACTTGAGCTGGAAGCGCCGGTCCAAGAGGTAGTTGGAGAGCCGCCGGTGGTGCCGGCTTCCGATGGTGCTGGCGTTTCGCGTCGTCATGGTCTGCCCCCGATCTCCTTCACCGCGTCCGCCACGACCCGAGCCGCCGCCGCCTGGAGCAGCTTCTCGTGGATCTTCGCACGGTTCGCGGTGCGCTTCACCTTCGCGCTCGCCTTCGCGCTCAGCACGTGGCGCAGGTTCTTCTGCGGCCAGGTGGCCAGGGTGAGCTTCACCTCCAGGGTGAGCTTCACCTCGTCCTCGCCCTCGGGCGCGGCGTCCAGGCGGGACACCGTCCCGGTGAGCTGGTAGCCCTGGCCCTCACCGCCGCGCGCCACCCGATACCCGGTGGGCGCGCCGGCGAGCGCCGCCTCCAGCGCCTGTTGCAAGTCGTCCTGCATCGCGTGCTCGGGCGGCACGTCGGGCGAGGCCTCGGTGCTCACCACCAGGAGCTCCACCCGGGACCCGTCCCTGGGCGGCGCGAGGGCGGCGAGGGCGGCCTCGGCCTGCGCCCGCACGAAGGCCTCGTCGTCCCCGAGCGCGGCCTCGAGGGCCGGGCGCCCCGCCGGATCCTTCAGCTGGCCGAGGGCCACGCAGGCCATCCCGCGCACCAGGTAGCTCTCGTCGCCGGTGGCGGCGGCGGCGAGCCCGGCCACCACCTCGGGCGGGGCGGGGGGCGGGCGGTCCTTCAGCTCCTTGGCGAGCACGCGGATCGCCTTCATCCGCACCTTGTAGGCGGGGTCCTTCGCCACCGCGGCGAGGAGCCGGGCGTACGGATCCGCGGCGCTCGCGACGCGCGGCAAGACCGCAAGGCAGGTTGCGAGGGTCAGGAGGGCGGCGATCCGCTGGCCGGGGCGCCGGCTCATGCCGAGGGGCTGTCCGCCTCCGCGGTGGGCTCGCCCCGCGCTCGCCAGCCGTCCCGCACCATGCGCGCGGCCAACAGGAGCGCCTCGATCATGCTGTGGGCCGACGCCACGCCCGCCCCCGCGATGTCGTAGGCGGTGCCGTGGTCGACGCTGGTGCGGACGATCGGCAGCCCCAGGGTCACGTTCACCGCGCGATCGAAGTCCACCAGCTTCAGGGGGATTAATGCCTGGTCGTGGTACATGCCGATCACCACGTCGAACTCGCCCGCCACCGCCCGGTGGAAGACGGTGTCGCCGGAGATCGGGCCCACCACCGAGATCCCCTGGGCCTTGGCCGCGTCGACCGCGGGCTCGATGATCTCGCGCTCCTCGTCGCCGAACAGGCCCTCCTCGCCCGCGTGGGGTTCAGGCCCGCCACCGCGATCCGAGGCCGGTGGGCGCCGAAGTGCACGCGGAACGTCTCGTGCACCACCTGGATCGCGTGGCTCAACAGCGGCACCGTCAACAGGTCCGCCACCTTGCGCAGGGGGACGTGGGTGGTGAGCGGCACCACCTTCAGGGTCGGGCCGGCGAGCATCATCAGCGGCTGCGCCCCGCCCGAGAGCTCGGCCAGCATCTCGGTGTGGCCCGGCCACTGGGCGCCGGCCCGGCTGAGGGAGCGCTTGTTGATCGGTGCGGTGACGATCGCGTCCGCCTTCTTGCTCCACACCGCGTCGAAGGCCGACTTGACGTACTCGACCTGGGCCATGTCGCAGGCGGGCGAGGGCGTGCCCCAGCCGTGGGCCCCGTCCGCGATGCGCGACACCGGCACCACCGGCACGACGTCGGTGCTGCGCAGGTCCCGCGCGTCCTCGACGCGCTCGATCTCGACCGGGCGCACCGCGATGCCGGCGTCGCGCCCCGCGCGCTCCAGCACCACGGGGTCGCCGAACACCACCAGCACCGCCTCCGCGCGCACGTCGGAGACCGAGGCCGCCTTGAGGACGACCTCCGGACCGACGCCCGCGGGGTCACCCATGGAGATGGCGAGGATCGGATCCCGCTTCACGGGTTGGCCCCTGAAGCGCCGCCCTCCGCGTCCGCGATGATCTTGCGGACACGATCCGCGTCGGGCGCCGAGGGCTTCAGCTCCACGTACTTCTTGTAGTGCTGCAGCGACCGCTCGGTGTCGTCCTTCGACGCGTAGAGCACGCCCAGGAGGCGGTGGCAGGACGCGTGGTTCGGCTTCTCGGCCACGCACTTCAGGAGCAGCTTCTCGGCCGTCGACAGCTCGCCCGCGAGCAGGGCCCGCCGGCCGTCGGCCTCGAGCTGGTCGGTGACGCTGAGCCGCGGGCGCGGCGCGCGCGGGGTCACCCGGCGGCGCACCTCCTTGAGGTCTTGGGTGTGGCGTCGTCGTCCTTCGCCGCGTCGCCCGGAGGCAGATCCTCGTCCGGCTCCGCCGGCTCGAGCGGCTCCGGATCCTCGCCGTGGTCGGCCGGGGGCGGGTCGGCCACCTCGGCGCCGCCGGCCGGGGCGCGGTTGCTCTTGGCCAGCTCCTCCACCGCGCGGGTGTAGAGCGAGACCACCGCCTTGGGCTCCGCGAAGTCGGTCGGGTCCTCGTTGTAGATCGCGACGACCTTGGCCCAGTCCTTCGCCTCGAAGGCCCGCTGCAAGGCAGATTGCCGCTCCTTGGAGCCGCCGCCCGAGAACACCAGGAACGCGAGCACCACCGCGGTGACCAGGAGCCCCGCGATGACGTACAGCAGGGTCTTCTTCGGGGCCTCCGCCGGCGCGGGCCGCACCGGGACGTCGTCGTCGTAGTCGTCCAGCCGGGTGTCGCTCCGCGGGCTGGGGGTGGGCATCTCCATCGCCGCCGCGTCGGGCACGGTGGCCGCCACCGACACCGCGGAGGGGCGCTTCTTCACCGTGTTGACCTCGGTCGGACGCAGGTCGTCGGTGGCCCGGGGCGCCGCCGGCGCGGCGGACACCCGCGGGGCGGCGAGGTCGCCGAGGCCGAGGGCGTTCATCGGCGTGTCGGTCACGGTCGCCGCGGTGCTGGGATCGTAGGCCGGGATCGCCAGCTCGGGCTGGTGCCCGTTGCTCCCGGCCGGGACGCTCGGCGCCACCAGCTGGTGGGCGAGCGGCTTGTCCTCGCGCTTGGGCGTGGCCTCCACCGGCTTCGGCGGCTCCACCCCGGCCTCCCGCATCTCGCGGATCTCCTCGTCGGTCGGCTCGAAGGCCTCGTCGGCGGGGATGAAGCGGAACCGGACGTGGCCCAGCTCGATGAGGTCGCCCTTCCGGAGATCGGTCATGGCGTACTCCTCGCCGTTGACCAGGATCCCGTTGGCGCTCTGCAGGTCGATGATCTTGTGGGTCCGCCCGTCGAAGAGGATCTTCGCGTGGTTCCGCGAGACGGAGCGGTGCTCGATGACGATGTCGTTGTCTTCGACGCGGCCGATGATCAGCTCGGGCCGGGTCAGAGCGAACTCCTTGCCCGCATAGGAGGTGCTGACGCACACCAGGCGCGGCACCGAGGACTGATAGGCGGGGCCCACCGCCAGCTTGCCGTGGCGGCCGACCGCCTCCGTGGCCTGGCTGGACTCCCCGAACATGGGGCTCTTCGGCGCGGGCAGGCCGCCCGGGCCGGGGAACGGCGGCAGCTCCGCCTTTCCGCCGGTGGCCCCGCGGGGCGGCGGCTTCACCAGCGGCTGGCTGGGGGGCAACGGGGCATCGAGCGCGCCCTGACCCACGGTCTGGGCGAGCGCGCCGGCCAGGCTCGGCGGCGCGGGCTGGTCGATGACCGTGTCGCGGTTCGCGCGGGCGTCCTGGGTCAGCTCGTTGGGGAGCTGGATCTCTTGCAGGGTGCCAGCCTGGGCCCAGCCGTCGGGGTGCGCGGGGGCGTCCGCGACCTCGGTCCGCTGCAAGGCCAGGTGGTAGTCACCGATCTCGACGAGGTCGCCTTCGCGCACCTCGTAGCGTCCGGCGATCCGCTCCCCGTTGATCTTGATCCCGTTGTAGCTGTCGAGGTCCTCGATGAAGACCGCGCCGTTGCCGCGCATGAGGCGGGCGTGGCGGCGCGACACGTTCCGCTCCATCAAGCGGATGGTGTTGCCTTCTCTACGACCGATGGAGACCGAACCATCCGCCAGGGGGTAGACGGTGGTCTTGCCCTCATCGTCTTCAATAATGAGCTTGAAGATCGTCGCCACGGGTGGCCCTCGGAACCCCGGATCGTTCGGATACCATCATGATTTCACGCGGTAAAGACGAGCGGGCCGGACGGTTAGCCGATTGTGAACGGCGCCGCCACATGAAGACGCTCATAAGCTACGGGATGTCCCGGTTCGCGTGCCGTTTTCCCACCGACCAGCGCCTCAGGACGTCCACCGCCGCCTCCAGTTGGCTGTCCGTCTCTTGACCACCTATCACGACCTCACCCGACGTCCCAGCGCCATCTGCGGGTTTCGGCGGGGGTGTAGGGCGGGCCGGCACCACCACGTCCGGGGTGATGCCGGTGCCCTGGATCGATCGGTGGGCGGGGGTGAAGTATCGCGCGATGGTGAGCTTCAGGGCGGAGTGATCCTCGAGCTCGATCACCGTCTGCACCGATCCCTTGCCGAAGGTCTGGGTGCCCAGGACCACCGCGCGCCGGTGATCTTGCAGCGCCCCCGCCACGATCTCGGCCGCCGACGCGGTGCCGCCGTTCACCAGCGCCACCACCGGGTACTTGGGCTCGGTGTCCTTCGGGTGGGCCAGCTCCACCTCCGGCGGCCCGGTGCGGCCCTCGGTGGACACGATGACGCCATCCTCGAGCCAGGTGTCGGCCACCCGCACCGCCTCGTCCAAGAGGCCCCCGGGGTTGTCGCGCATGTCGAGCACCAGCCCCGCCACCGGGCCGGTGGCGGTGATCGTGTCGAGGGCCCGGTGCATCTCGTGGGAGGTGCGCTCGGTGAAGGACTTGATCCGCACGTAGACGTAGCCGTCCTCGAGGCGCCGCGCGTCGACCGAGAGCACCTTGATGCGGTCCCGGATCACCCGCACGTCCTCCGCCCGTTGGTTGCGGGCCTTCAGCACGCTCAGCGTCACCACGGTCCCGGCCCGCCCCTTGATGCGGCGCACCACCTCGGCGAGCGAGAGGGTGGCCACCGGCTCGCCCTCCACCGCGAGGATCGTGTCGCCGACGTGCAAGCCAGCCTTCATCGCAGGGCCGCCTTCGTAGCGCTCGAGGATCACCACCCCGTCCGGGCGCTTCACCACCTCGATCCCGATCCCCCCGAACTCGCCCTGGGCCTCGCTCTTCATCGCCGCGTACTGCTCGGGCTCCATGAACGTGGAGTGGGGATCCAGGGTGGCGAGGAGCCCGCGGATGGCCCCGTACACCAGGGTCACCGGGTCCACGTCGTCGACGTAGTTGTTCTCGACGTAGTTCAGGACCCGGGCGAAGACCGCGAGGTTGCGGTAGGTGTCGTCGCCGTCCGCGCGGGCCAGGCCCGCGCCGCGGGTGACGAGCGCGCCCCCGAGGAAGGCGGAGACGACGCAGGCGGAGGTGCGGGCCCAGGACGGCATGCCCGCCGATGATACGTCAGGGGCCCGCCTCCAGGGGGGTGAAGTGGTCCACGAGGGCGCAAAGGGCGGTCTGGACCTCGGCGTCCGTCTCGTCGTCCGATCGGGGCGGGGCGCCGGTGCGCTCCTCGTAGCGCACCAGGAACAGGTGCTCGTCCCCCACCTTCAGGTCCGCCGGCAGCTTCTCGAGGTAGGCGACCACCTCGAGCCCGGTCTCGAGCGAGCGCGTGCGGGTGCCCACCACCAGCTCGCTGTTGTAGCGGTCGCGGGCGCTGTCGTAGCGCTGGACCACCTCGGAGCTGCGGCCCTTCAGGCGCGCCTCGCGGGCGTCGTAGTAGTTCCAGCGCACCTTGTCGTTCTCGGACTGCAAGGTGGTCTGCGCGATCCGGATCATGTGGGTCTGGCCCTTCGGCTTCAGGTCGGCCACCCGACCGCGGAACAGCGCGTAGCGCCCACGGAACACCTCGCTGTTCGCGTGCGCGGTGCCCAGGTCGAAGAGCTGCACCCCCTGGTCCTGCGCCAGGCCCAGGTCCAGCTTCAGGTTGCCCCCCCGGTGCGCCACGATCTGCGCCACCAGGTGCACGCCGGTCTTCTCGTGGCGCTTCACCTCGTCGATCCACGGGGGCCGCAAGACGAGGTCCAGCTCGGTGAAGTCGTCCCGCTGGGCGCAGGCCCGCAGGAAGGACCACGCCTTGTCCGGGCTCGAGGTGCGTAGGGCCTGCGCCGCCTGCTCGCAGAGCTGGGCGTTCCGGAAGGTGCGGGCGTGGTCCACCATCGACACCGACTGGCGCTTCGGCGCCCGGGGCGGCGCAGGGGGCGGCGGGGCGGGGCCCTCGTCCTCCAGGGCCACCCGCTGGGCCAGCATCGGGCTCGCGCGGGGATCGGAGGCGCAGGCGAGGAGGAGGGCCGATCCGAGGAACGACGCGATCTTTGCTACCAGGGCGAGGCGCATGGCGCGGGCATTGTACGAACCTGGGCGCCGACGTGCTATCCGCGGTGACCCATGAGCAGCGTGCGGTTCGCGGCCTTCGAGCTGGTGGCCCCGGTGTCGACGGGGCCGGATCTGGAGGTCTACCTGGCCCGCTGGGATCCCGCGCAGGCCCCTGGGGGCCGGGCCTGGCCGGTGCGGCTGATCCGGCGCCCGCCGGAGAACCCGCCCGATCCGGCGGCGGACGCCGCCTTCCTCGCCGCCGCGCGCCAGGCCGCGGGGCTGCGGCACCCCTCGCTCGTGGCCACCCTCGCCTCCGGGGTGGCGGAGGGGCGGCCCTGGGTCGCCCAGGAGCTGGTGGTCGGCGTCACCGTGACCGACCTGGTGGAGGCCCTCGCCCGGGCCGGCCAGGCGGCCCCACCCGACGTGGTGGTGCTGGTGGCGGTGCGGCTCATCGAGGCCCTCAACCACGTGCACGGGGCGGAGGCGCCCGAGCCCGCGCTCCAGGCCCACGGCGCGGTGGGGCCGGACACGGTGTGGCTCACCCGGCGGGGCGAGGTGAAGCTGGACGGCTACCGGAGCCTCGACGGCGCGTCCGGGGTGGTGGCGCCCGAGCTGCTGTTCGGCGGCCTCCCGGGCCCCAGGGCCGACCTCTTCGGCCTCGGTGCGACCATCGCCGAGCTGCTCCACGGTCGACCGCTGCCCGAGTACGGGCAGGTCGTCTTGCAGAAGGCCCTGGTCGAGCGGCCCGACCTCCCTGCCCCCCTCGTCGCGCTGGTGCAGGCCCTGACCGCGCCGTACCCCGAGCAGCGCCCGGCCCGCGGTGGGTCGGGGGAGCTGGACCTGCTGCTCGCCGATCCGGTAGCCGCGGCCGGCACCCTGGGCCAGTGGGTGGAGGCCCTGGGCGCGGGCGAGCGCCCGGCCGCGCGGCTCCTGGCCGAAGTGGCCGACGCGCCCTATCCACCCCCGACGGTGGGGGTGCCAGCGCCCCGGCTGACCCTGCCCCTGCCCCAGGGGCACAAGGCCGCCCCCGTCGTCGCGCCAGTCGAGCCGGCGCCGGCGCTGCTCTCGTTCGAGGGCTCGGGCCCGCCGGGCAGGCCCATGCCCGACGTGGTCACGAGGAACCGAAGCTCGGAGGGCGGCCTGCCGGCGTGGCTCATGGTCATGATGGGTATCCTCAGCGTGGTGGGCGCGGTGGCCCTCGGGCAGCTCTTCGTGTCGCACGATCCCGAGGAGCCCGCGCGCCCGCCCGCTCGGCCCACCGCGGCCGCCCTCACGCGCGGCGGGACGCTCACCGTGATCTCCGACCCGCCGGGGGCCACGGTCTACGTGGACGGGACGCCCCGCCAGCAGGAGACCCCGGCCACCTTCACGGGTGAGCCGACCGGCAAGCCGCTCAAGATCCACGTGGCCAGGGAGGGCTACGCCTCGTCCGAGGTCCAGGAGGTGACCATCAGCGGCACCACCAAGGTGGCGCAGGCCAGCTTCCGCTTGAAGCGGATGTACCGCTACCGGGTGGAGACCGAGCCTCCGGGGGTCGAGATCTCGGTGCAGGGGCGAAACGCTCGGGTGAAGACGCCGGTGGAGCTCGAGCCGTTGATCGCGGGCGAGCGGGTCACGGTGGACGTCGTGGGCGAGGGCTGGATGCCCGAGCAGCTGGAGCTGGTCGCGAGCGCGCGCACCGCCACCGTGGTCCGGCTGGCCTTGAGGCCGGCCCGGACCCTGGTGGTGGAGTCCACCCCGGCGGGGGCCGAGGTCCTGATCGACGGCGTCCGCGTGGGGCGCACCCCGCTGGAGCGCGCGGTGCCCCTCGGCGCCCCGGTGGAGGTGGTGGTGGTGCGCCCCGACAGCGGTCGCTGGACGAAGCGCGTCGTCCCCCGCGCGGTGGGGCGCGAGGTCCTGAAGGCTCGCTTGCAGCTGCTGCCGCTGAGCAAGCTCCCGCTCGACGCGCAGGAGCGGGACGATCTCGCGCGTGTGCAGGCGAGGTTGCAGGCCGCCCTCAGGACCCTGAGCAAGGCGAGGGCCGAGCAGAAGGTCGCCGAGCGCAAGGTGGCCTCCTTCCAGCATCAGCGCACCTTGGACCTGTCCGCCCTCGAGGAGGCCAAGGACGCCCGGGAGGCGGCGGCCGAGCGGGCCGCCCTGGCCGAGTCCGAGCGGGACACCGCTCGGGCCGAGGAGGAGGAGCTGCGCCGGGCGATCCTGCAGCGCCTCGAGCAGGTTTTCGAGCCCTGAGGCTTCATAGGGTATCGCGCAGGCGCAGATAAAGCCGAATGATTCCGATGGCAAAAGAGTAACTCTAGATAGAGCGACGTTTTTCATTGGCCAGGGTCTGGCGCGGTGGTACTGGCCCCCGCATGCAGAGGTCCGCGCTGCTCCTGTCCACCCTCTTGCTGGGCGCCGCCGGCTGCGGCGGGGACGTCCCGGGGCAGGAGGTGAGCGACAGCGGCCTGGGGGAGGCCCCGGTGCAGCTCCTGGACGCGGGGCCCTACCGGACCATCCGCGGCTGCAGCGGGATCTGCGTCTCCACCTACTCGTTCTGGGCCGACATCGCGGTGCGGAACGACGCCTTCAGCAAGGTGGTCGGGGTCCGCTACAGCTGGGACGGCTGGCGCACCCACAAGGTCGCGTGGGCCACCTACGAGGGCGACCTCGGCGGCGGGTTCGAGCGCTGGGGGCTCGACGTCGAGCTCGGCACCAGCACCCAGCAGCCCTACCGCGAGGTCGAGCTCGCGGTGTTCGCCGAGATGAACGGGGTCACCCACTGGGACCCGAAGAACAACTACTACGTCTACGAGTCGGTGCTCCCCAAGCGGCCGGTGCGCCTGCTCTCGTCGGTGGCGCGCTACGACGCCCGGCGCGGCGGGGTGGTCTCGGGGCGGGTGCGGGTGTTCGACCTGGCGTACGAGAAGCAGGTCAGCTTGCTCTACACCACCGACGACTGGCGCACCGCGGGCGAGGTCGCGGCCCGCTACGAGGCGGGGGACGACTGGGCGTTCGAGCTCACCGACCTCGTGGGCCCGGGCGGGCGCCTGCCCGACGTGGTGCGCTTTGCGGTGCGCTACGACGTGGCAGGGCAGACGTACTGGGACAACAACGGCGGCCTGGACTACGAGCGGCGCCTCCACCCCCGCTTCGACGAGAGCCCCGACGGGCCCACCGACGCGCCGCGCTCGGGCATCTTCTGGCCCGGCGCCACCGCGCGCAGCGACATCCCGGTGGCGCGCACCGAGGTCCGGGTCGACGGCGGCCCGTGGCTGGCCGGGGATCGGCTGCAGCTGTCCAGCCAGGTGCTTGGCGATGGCTGGCACGACCTCGACGTGCGGGCCACCCTCGAGGGCGAGTACCAGGCCGTCCACACCCTCCGCTTCGAGACCCGCGACCGCCTGGTCCCCAGGGACGCCTGGTCCCCCGCCCCCGACGTGGTGCTCTCCGGCCACACCAACGCGGCGTGGGACGTGCGGCAGGATTCGCAAGGCCGCTTGCTCGTCCTGTGGGACTCGGGCCGGGTGGGCCGCTACGCGGGCTTCGGTGATCTGAACGCGCCCGAGCTCTTCGAGGCGCTCTCGGTGCCGTACCAGCTCTTCTACATCGCGGTGGACCACCAGGACCGCGTCTACGCGGTGACCGGGGCCCGGCAGCTGGTGCGCTGGGGCGCCGACGGGCGCCTCGACGCCGGCTTCGCCCCCACCGACCTGTCGGGGGTGGTGGGCACGAGCGCGTTCTGCTCGGTGGGTCAGCCGGTGGCGGGGCCCGACGCCCTGTACATCCCCGACACCTGCAACCACCGGGTGCTGCGCTTCGACCTCGACGGGCACTTCACGGGCGAGGTCGGCGTCGGCCGGCCCGGCGCGGTGGGGGTCCCGGTGCACGCCGCGCACGACGGCCAGGCCCTTTGGGTGGCGGCCCAGGGGGACCTCGTCCGCCTCGTCGACACCCAGAGCGGAGGCCTGGTCGAGGATCGCAGGCTGACCTTCAGCGAGCCCCTCGACCCCTCCGGGGTGGCGGTGCGGCCCGGCGGCGGCTTCTACGTCACGACTCAGGAGAACACCCTGGCGGTGGTCGACGCGGGCGGCGCGGTGCTGACCCGCTGGAGCGGCGGCCCCCGGGGCGCCCCCTACGCCGGGGCCTTCAACCTGGGCCGGGCTCCGCTGGTGCTCGGTGACGGCGCGGTGACCGTGCTCGGGGTCGACGGCGCCACCCTGGCCCGCTTCGAGGGCGTCCTCCTCCCGTGACCGCGCGCGCACTTTGACCGGGCCGCTCGGGTGCGCATCCTGGGGGCCGCATGCAAGCCCTCGTGCAGCACCGATACGGCGGACCCGAGGTCCTCGCGCTCGAAGACATCCCCCGCCCCGAGGTGGGCCCCGGCCAGGTCCTGCTCAGGGTCCGGGCCGCCGGCCTGAACGCGGCAGACTGGCGCCTTATGCGCGCTCGGCCCGGCCTGGTGCGCCTCTTCTTCGGCTTCTCGCGCCCGAGGATCCCCACCCGCGGCATGGACGTGGCCGGGGTGGTGGCCGAGGTGGCGCCCGGGGTCACCGAGCTGAAGGTGGGTGACGAGGTGTTCGGGTGGGGTGAGGGCATCCTCGCCGAGTACGCGGTGGTGAAGCAGGAGAACCTGCGCCCCAAGCCCGCCAACCTGAGCTTCGAGGAGGCCTCCACCCTCGGCATCGCCGCCTTCACCGCCCTGCAGGCGGTGCGCGACAAGGCGCGGGTGCAGCCCGGCCAGCGGGTGCTGATCAACGGGGCCGCGGGCGGGGTGGGGCACTTCACGGTGCAGATCGCCAAGGCATACGGGGCGGAGGTCACCGCGGTGTGCAGCGGGCGGAACGCCGAGCTGGTGCGCAGCTTGGGCGCGGACCGGGTGGTGGACTACGCCAAGGACGACTTCGTCGCGGGCGCGATCGAGCACGACGTGCTGATCGACGTGGTGGGGAACCGCAGCCTGGCCGAGCTCCGCCGGGCCCTCACCCCCACCGGCACCCTGGTCCTGGTGGGGGCGAGGAACGACGACCCCTCGGGCGGCATCGGCCGCAACCTGAAGGCGGCGCTGTTGAACCTCTTCTCCAAGCAGCGGCTGGTGAGCTTCGTCGCGCGCGAGAACCGGCCCGACCTCATGGTGCTCGAGGAGCTGGCCCTGGCCGGCAAGCTCCGTCCCGCGGTGGCCCGCGTCCACGAGATGAGGGAGGCGCAGGATGCCTTGCGTGCGCTGGAAGCCGGGCACGTGGCGGGGAAGCTGGTGGTGGCGGTCTGATCAGTTCCCAGGATCCAGCCGCGTCATCCGGAGCTCGATGAGCTGCTTCGGGTCGCGGCCCGCCAGCTCCACCTTGGCCGACGCGTAGCCGGGGGCGTCGATGAAGACGGTCTTGTACTTGCGGTTCACGCTCGCGGTGGCGGTCCCCTTGTCGTCCAGCTCCATGCCGGAGGTGAAGGAGGTCTGCTCGTCGTGGACCCGCAGGTAGAGGCCGGGGACGAAGCCTCCGCGCTCGTTCAGCACCCGGAAGCGCCAGGCGTCGGACTCCTCGCCGGTGATCGGGAGGAGCACGTCCTCCACGATCTGCTCGGGCCCGACCTCGACCTCCACCTCGTGCACCTTCACCGGGCTGTTCATCCATGAGGCGCGGTCCTTCAGGCGGTAGCGGCCGGGCGGCAGCCCCTCGACCTCGAAGCGCCCGTCGTCCAGGCACTGCACCCGCATGAAGTAGCCCGCGCCGTCGCCCAGGCGCTCCGCCCCCATGCGGCTGCAGGTGTGCCCGCTCAGGTGGAAGGGCGCCTCGGAGTCCTGGTGCACGAAGCGGCCGCGGATGCGGGCCCCGCCGAGCTGGAAGTTGGCCTCGGTGTCGCCCGCCGCCTTCAGGTTCACGTAGCCCAGGGTGTGCTGCTCGTCCTTCGCGTCGATGTAGCGGAGCTGGTAGCCGGCCTGCACCGGGATGCCGGAGATCGCGTAGCGGCCGTCCGCGTCGGTGGTGGTGCGCTCGGGGAAGGTCTCGTGCCCGCGGTCGCCCTTGTACCAGCCGGTGCTGTTCCACAGCCGGAGCCGCGCGTCGGCCACCGGGGCGCCGCTCGCGTCGGTGATGCGACCGAAGAGGCGGGCCTCGTCCATCGCGAGCCGGAAGTCCTTCTGCAGCTCCGCCACGTGGGTGGGGGCGTCGACCCAGCGGATCGCCTCGGAGGAGCGGCGCTCGGGGTAGCTGCCGAACTCCACCCGTTGGCCCTGGCCGTTGTCGGTGGACACGTACACCTGGGGCCGCTGCTCGAGCGGCATGAACAGGGCGTAGCGCCCGTCGGGGCCGGTGACGGTGCTGAGCTCCTCGTCAGCGCTGATGATCCGCGCACCCGCCACCGGGGCGCGTTCCTTGCCCCGGGTCACCTCCCCGAACACCTTCACCACCCCCGAGAGCTCGAGGACGATGTGCTCGGTCTCGCCCTCCTTGCGTCGCAGGTTGGGTTGCACGGTGGAGCCGAGGCGATCGTGCTCGGCCCGCACCGAGAACGCGGGGCCGGCCGGGACGCCCTCGAGCACGAAGCGCCCGTCGGCCCCGGTGCGCACCACCTTGCAACCTGGCTTGTCGGTCTTGCCGAAGCACTCCACCAGGCCGACCCGCGCCTCCGCCACCGGCTGGCCGCGCCAGTCCACCACCTCGCCGCTGAGGCGGGCGCCCGAGGAGAGCGGCAGCACCAGGTAGGGGTCCGCCTCCAGGCCGGTCAGGTCCACCGCCCGGGTCACCGGCGCGTAGCCCTCGGCCCGGGCGGTGATCCGCCAGCGGCCCTGGGCCAGGCCGTCCAGCCGGAACCGGCCCTCCTTCGCCCCCGCGACGTGGCGCTCGTGCCGCTGCTCGCCGTAGCCGGTGAGCGCGTCCGCCGCCGCGGTGAGGGTGAAGTCGCTCACCGGCGCCCCGCTCGTCCCGTCGATGACCTCGCCCGCCAGCGCGACCCGCACCGCCTGCGCCTCCTCGCTCCAGTACGCCCCGGTGGGGCCGGCGCTCGCGTCGTCCGCCTTCGCCTCGGCCTCGGCCGCGGCGAGCGCCGCGACCCCGCGGCCTGGCCCGGACGCGCCGTCCGCAACCTCGCCTGCACCACCCTCGCCGAGGGGGAACGAGGAGACCCGGCCCTGCCCGTCGGCGGCGAGGCCGACCGGGGCCTTGCCCTCTACCTGGGCGGTCTCCGTGGCCAGGGTCGCCCAGCCCGCGTACACCGCCACCACCACCACCGCGGCGCCCGCCGCGCCTCTCTTGCTGATCATGCGTCCTCGCTCGCTGTCGCCGTCGGCGATCTCGAAGTCCCCGCGCCCGCGCACGCGGGCCCCGGGGTGGGTCAGGGAGGCGGGGGCCTCCGCCACCACGCGGATCGCGCCGTGGACCGGGTCCATCGCCTCGATGTCTGGGATCTGCAAGGTGGACTGCGGCGCGAGGGTCGCGGTCAGCCCCGCCGCCTCCACCGTGGCCGGCGCCGCCCCCGCCCGCAGCTGCCCGGGCGGGGTCAGCTCGGCCCGCCCGCGCACCGCGACCGCCGCGTCCCCGGCCGGCGTCCACCACGCCTCCTCGCTCGCCACCGTCACCACGTCGGGGGTCAGCGTGACCCGCGCCGCGAAGAGGGCGGCCGCGGCCAACGCGATCCCCACCGCCAGCCGCGTCGGCCGGCGTCGGGCCGGGGCGTCGAGCCCCGCCATCACCGCCTCGGTGACGTCGAGGCCGAGGGCCTGGTGATGGGTGTGGGCGCCGAGCGCCTGCAGGCCGTCCTGCATCGTTCCCAGGTCGGCCAGGATCGCCGCGCAGGCCGGGCAGCCGGCGGCGTGCGCGGTCAGCTCGGGCGGCACCCCCTCCGCCATCCACTCCGCCCACCGGGTCTCGTCCGCCACCTCGGCGCACTGCTCAGCGCTCATGGGACAGCTCCTCCCGCAGGCCCTGGAGCCCGCGTCCGATCCGTGACTTCACCGTGCCCTCGGCCACCTGGGTGATCTCGGCGATCTCCGCCACCGAGAGCCCGAGCACGAAGCGCAGCTGCACCGCCTCCGCCCGCTCGTCCGGGAGTCGGGCCAGCGCGGCCTCGAGGCGGGCCCGGGTCTGGCGTCGCTCCGCGCTCTCGAGCGGGGTGCTGGGCGCCCGGGGCGGGGCCTCGGCCACCGCGGTGGCCAGGCGCAGGCTGGCCTGCGTGCGCTTGTGCTGGGCGAGGGCCCGGTTCCGGGCCACGGTGAGGAGGTAGGGGAGCAGGCGGCCCCGGTGGACGTAGCGCCGACGCTCGCGCCAGAAGGTCAGGAACACCTCCTGGGCCAGGTCCCGGGCCCGGGCCTCGTCCCGCAACGCTCTCAGGCCGTAGGCCAGCACCGCGGCCTGGTGGCGCCCGATCAGGGCCGAGAAGGCCTCCCGGTCGCCGGCCTGGGCGCGCTGCACCAGGCCGGCCTCGTCCGGGTCCAGGACCACCAGCCGCGGTCCCTGTGCCAGCTCGCCCCCCATCGACCCCCGATCAGTGCCTGGGCGGGGAATCGGTTCCCAGGTTTTTTGCCGGGGCCCGGGCGATGAGGCCCCAGACCCGGTGGGGGAGCTGCAGGACCTCGGGCCAGCCGGCCAGGCGGGCGGCCAGGTCCGCGTCCAGCCGGGCCACCGCGTCGGGCGCGAGAACCGCCCCCACCGCCGCGCTGGCCCGGATGCGCCCCCGCCACGCCTCGTGGCTGTAGGGCAGCTCGAGGTCGAAGGAGAAGGTCTCGAGGTCCTCGAACCCCGCCTCTCGGGCGTCCCGCGTCCACGCCGGGTACATCCCCTCCCAGGCGAGCGCGGTGACCGAGGCCGGGAACCCGGTGCCGTGGTCGGCCAGGGTCTGGAGCGTCAGCGCCACCACCCCACCCGGCACCTCGAGCCAGTCGAGGTGCACGATCACGAGGTGCCCGCCCGGGGTGAGGACGCGCCGGCACTCCCGAGCCGCGGCGGGGCGGTCGAACCAGTGCCAGCACTGCCCGGCCGTCACCAGCTCGAAGGCGGCGTCGGGGAGGCCGGTGTGCTCGGCCGGCGCCTCGAGGAACGCCACGTCGAGGCGCTGGGCCTCGGCCTGGGCCTTCGCGCTCGCCACCATGCCGGCCGCGACGTCGAGGCCGGTGACGTGGAGCCCGCGGCGGGCGAGCCCGAGGGCCAGGGTGCCGGTCCCGGTGCCGAGATCCAGGGCGCGAACTCCGGGCGTGGCGAGGCCCCGGCGCTCCAGGTCCTGGAACAGCCGGGGCGGGAAGCCGGCGCGGAACCGGGCGTAGTCGTCTTGGGTGCGGCCGAAGTCCACCATGCAATCGTCCTTTCATATCGATTCATCAATCGACTTATCTATGTGTTGGGGCGAGGCGAAGGTGCGCTTCGGCCGCGAGGTGGTCCAGCTCGATTCGACAATCGACGTTGCAGTTGGTGTAGCCTGCCGCGGTGTCGACCAAGAAGCTCCTCACCACCAAGGAGGCCTGCCAGCTCCTGGGGGTGAAGCCGGCCACCCTCTACACCTACGTGAGCCGCGGGCTCATCCGCGGCGTGGAGGGCGAGGATCGGCGGCAGCGTCGCTATCTGGCCGAGGACGTCTCGCGGGTGCGCGCGCGGGCCGAGGCGCGGCGCGGGCACCAGGCGGTCGCGGTGGGGGCGCTGCGCTTCGGCGACCCGGTGCTCGACACCGAGCTGTGCGAGGCGGGGCCGGAGCGCCTCACCTATCGCGGGCGCGACGTGGTGGCGCTGGTCGAGGCGGGGAGCCCGTTCGAGGCGGTGGCGGAGCTCCTGTGGGACGCGCCCGCGCTCGGCGCGCCGTGGCCGTGGCCGCAGGCTGGCTTGCTCGCGCGCCAGTCGGCCGAGGTGCCCGAGCTGTGGCGCTTCGCCCGGCTCATCCCGCGCCTGGCCGAGGCGGACCAGGCCAGGGGCCAGCACGGCTTCGCCGCCGACCCCGCCCGGGCCCGGAGCATCATCCGGGCCTTCGCGGCGAGCGTCGGGCCGAGGCCGGGTCCGGCGCCCCGCTTCGACCCGGTGGCCCGCACCCTCGCCGACCGCCTCGGGGTCCCGGCCAAGGCCGCGCCGGCCCTCGACGCCGCCCTCTGCCTGGTGGCGGAGCACGAGCTCAACGTCTCGACCTTCGCGGCCCGGGTCGCGGCGTCGGGGGGCGCGGACCTCTACGCGTCGGTGGGCGCCGCGCTGTACGCGTTCAGCGGGCCGCGGCACGGGAGCGCGCCGGTGCGCATCGCGGGCCTGGTGGACGAGCTCGGGAGCCCCCGGCGAGCGAAGGCCGCCTTGCTCGCGCGCCTCGAGCGCGGGGAGACGGTGCCGGGCTTCGGTCACCGGCTGTACCCCGGCGGCGACCCGCGGACCCTACCCCTCGTGCGGTGGGCACAGCGGCTCGCGCGCGGGAAGCAGGACAAGTTGCAGACGCTCCTCGCGGCGGCCGACGCGATGGCGGGGCTCGGCCCCCACCACATGACGGTCGACGGGGGGCTCCTGGCCCTGACCTACGCGCTTCACCTGCCGCCCGCCGCGGCCACCGCGCTGTTCGCGGTGGGGCGGAGCGCGGGCTGGGCCGCCCACGTGTTCGAGCAGCGCCAGACCGGGGCGCTCCTGCGGCCCCGGGCGCGCTACGTGGGACCGCCAGCGGAGTGATGATCAGGCGGAGACGCCGGCCTTCTGCACGTGCTTGATCATCTCGAGGTCCGACTTCTTGATGTGGTTCCGGAGCCAGTCGGTCAGGAAGCGGGACAGGGTCATGGGCAGGGTGATCTTGCCCGACTCGTAGCCCTGGATGATCTCCACCGCCTTCGCGGTGAGCTCGTCGTGCTGCGCCTTGTGGGCGGCGTAGCCGGGGTAGTTCGTGCGCTGCATGAGCGCCTCCTCGGTGGCGAAGTGCTCCACCGTGTACTTCGCCAGGCGCTTCAGGACGGGCACCAGGACCTCCCGGCCGTGGTTGGCCATGATGGAGTCATGGATCTCGTTGACCATGTCAAACAGCTGCTGGTGCTGGGTGTCGACCTTCTTGTCCCCCGTCACGAACGTGTCGTTCCACTGTGCGATCTTCATCTCTCGATCCTCCTTCGTGGCCCGAGGCGCTCGCCCCGGACCGAAACCTCGCCAATGTCGTCTGGAGCGCCGCCGCCGCCTCCGAGAGGCTCCCGGCCGTGGTGCTGACGGACCGGGCCGCGTCCGACGACGCCGCGCTGATGCCCGCCACCCCCGCCACCGAGTCCGCGATCTGCTCGGCCTCGCTCGCGGCGTTGCTCACCGCCTGCGCGATCTCTCGCGTGGCCATCGTCTGCTCCTGCACCGAGCTGGCCACCATGAGCTGGTACTCGCCCATCTCCTGGACCACCTCGGAGATGCGGCGCAGGGAGGTGTCGGCGGACGACACATCACCTTGGATGGCGTCCACCATGGCGCGGATCTCCTCCGCCGCCTCCGCGGTCTGCTTGGAGAGCTGCTTCACCTCGTGGGCCACCACCTGGAAGGCCCGGCCCTTCTCGCCCGCGCGCGCCGCGGTGATGGTCGCGTTCAGCGCGAGCAGGTTGGTCTGGTCCGCGATGCTCGTGATGATCCGCACCGCCTTGCCGATGCTCTGGCCGCTGTCCTCCAGCTTTCGCAGGACGTCTTGCGCGCTGCCCCCGATCTCGAGGGCGGTCTCCGCGATGGCCGCGGCCTGGTTGGCGTTGTCGGCCACGTCCGCGATCGCCGCCTCCATCTGGTTCATGGCGGCGGAGATGCTCTGGATCTCGGTGCTCACCTCGCTCGCGTGCCCGCGGACGCCCTCGGCCCCTGTGGAGGCGCGGTCGGCGTCCACCGTCATCCGCCCGGACATGTCCTCGAGGTCGCCGGAGCGCGTCGAGAGGAGGGTGGCCAGGGTCTCGAGCTGGCCGACCGTGCTCCGGAACGCCCCCTTCGCCTCGCGGAGATGGTCACCCAGGTCTGCCTTGTCATCGGTGGCCAGGGCGGACAGGTCCAGCCCCATGGACTCGAAGAGGCTCAACAGGTAGGCCTCGCCCACCGCCTGCATGTCGTAGTTGAACACCCGGCCGATGGCCTCGTCCGCCGCGAGGGCCTCGCCGACCTCGAACGTCTCGAGGAGCCGTCGACGGATGAGCCGGGCGTACTCGGCGTAGGAGCCCAGGTACCACTTGAGGGGCAGCTCGATCCGGTCGTGCAGCCACCCCAACCTGAGGCGATGCTCGTAGTAGCTCAGGTCGTAGCCGGAGCGGGCGCCGGTGAAGAGGGTGCGGAAGTAGGTGGCCTGGGTGCCCTCGAGGTGCCGGCGGAGGTGGTCGAGCGCCATCCCTCGGGCCGCGGCGACCCTCTCGAAGACGCGCCGGGTGGGGGTGAACGCGAACTGGTGGTCGTAGAACTCGCGGGCGAGCTCGTCCGCCACCCCGTCCGCCCACTCGGCGAGCCCCGCCATCCGCTGCCGGGTGGCCTCGTCCAGTCGGACGTAGGCGCGCCTGTTCCGCAGGTTCTCGTCGCAGATGTGGAACTTGTCACAGAGGGGACTTGCCATCGGGGTCTCCACGACTGGAGATCCTGTTCGTGGGATCTGCGGGGGTCTTGAGTCCGCACCCCGACTTTTTGGTTTGGGGGATTTGCCCGACTTCGGGCGTGTGACTTCGAGACGCCTTGCCGCGGCGCAGCAAGCTCGGCTACTCAGATGTGCGGGTGACCGTGCGTACGCCGCTTGGGGAGGGCATCTCGGCCTCGCCCCTGTGGATGGTCCTGGACGAGCCGGACCTCCACCACCTGGTGGCGCAGCTCCGCACCGCCCTGGTCCACCCCCACGGCCGCGCCACCCGGGTGCTGGATCTCTCGCGGCGCCGTATCGAAGCGGCCCGGTCGGGCTTCGGCCGCATGATCCTGCACGGGGAGCGCGACCTGCACATGCTCGCTGGTCTCCTCGCCGGCCGCCTGATCCCCACCCACCGGCTCCGCAGCATCGTGATCGGCGAGGTGGGCCGCACCGGCGATCGCTTCACCCTCGAGAAGGACCTCGACGAGGAGGAGCTGTACCGGAGCACCGACCTGGACCTCGGCAACCGGCTGCTGTCCCGCCTGCGCTTCTCCGACGGCGACGTCTGGCACAAGGCGGAGCTGGTCTCGAACGTGGTGGCGTACGAGGCGCTCGACGCGAACCCCAACGGCGTGACGCGGATCCTCACCCGCATCAAGGCGGAGGAGGAGATCTGGAACAAGGTGGCGGACGAGCTCTTCGAGCTGGACCACCTGGTCGAGCGCGACAAGGCGCTGCGCCACCTGAGCCGCTACGTGAAGGACGTCTTCGGGCTCAAGATCGTGGTCTCGGTCCCCGACGACGTGCGGCGCGCGCATGATGCCTTGCAGGGGCTCGCGTTCGAGCCACACGAGCTCGAGGCCCGCGCGGTGCAGGGGGCGGAGCACCGGCGCCTCAACTTCCTCGAGGTGAAGGACTACCTCGACGACCCGAAGAACAGCGGGTGGGCGGCGATGAAGTCGGTGGTGCGCTGGCGCGACCGCACGTTCGAGATCCAGGTCCAGCCCCTGCAGAACTTCTTGCGCGAGCGGGAGCGGCTGACCCGCGAGAGCCACGCCTCCTTCAAGGCCACCCGCGAACAGGTGCGGGACGAGGTGGCGGCCCGGGTGCCGCTCTTCGGCTACTGCCGCGCGCTCCTGCAGTGGATCTTCGTGAGCCCCCAGGGCCCGCCGCCCGAGCACCCGGGGGTCGAGGTCCGCATCCACGACTGACCCTTGGGCGACGTCCAGGCCCGCGCTACGGTGTGGCCCATGGCTCGGCTGTGTCTGGCGCTCCTCCTGGTCTTCGCGGGGTGCGCGCACGCCCCGGCCGCCGTCGACCCCCTCGCGCAGCCAGAGAGCGCCCTCCTGGCCGGGCAGGTGGTGGCGGTGGCGTACTCCGGCTACCGGGCCGGGCAGCACCCGGACCGGGGCGAGGGGGCGGTGGAGCCCTCGGACGCCGAACTGCAAGAAGACCTGCAGATCCTGGCGGCCGCGGGCCTGCGGCTGATCCGCCTCTACGACGCTGGTGAGCTGTCGGCCCGGGTGCTCGCGCTGATCGAGGCTCGTAAGCTCCCGATGAAGGTGATGCTCGGGGCGTGGCTCGAGGCGGAGGTGAGCAACCACGAGGGCTGCCCGTGGCTCACCGCGCCCATCCCCGAGGAGCGCCTGACCGCCAACACCATCCGCAACGCGGACGAGGTCGCGCGGGTCATCGCGCTCGCCAACGCGCACCCCGAGGTGGTGGTGGCGGTGAACGTGGGCAACGAGGCGATGGTGAGCTGGAACGACCACATGGTGCCCCTGCAGGCCATGTTGCGATACCTCCGCCAGGTGCGCGGCGCGATTCGGCAGCCGGTGAGCACCGCCGACAACTACGTAGTATGGGCGGAGCAGGGCCCGGCGTTGGCGGAGGCGGTGGACTTCGCCGCCGTCCACACCTACCCGGCGTGGGAGGGCAAGACGGTGGAGGAGGGCCTGGCCTTCACGGTGGAGAACCTCCTCGCGGTGCGCCGCGCCGTCCCCGGCCTCCGGCTGGTCATCGGCGAGGCGGGGTGGCCCACCGTGGCCTCGGAGTTCGGGGCCCGGGCCTCGGAGGCCCACCAGGCCCGCTACGTGGCCGAGCTGGTGGCGTGGGCCCGGACCCACGCCGTCACCACCTTCCTCTTCGAGGCCTTCGACGAGGACTGGAAGGGCGACCCCAAGGACCCCGACGGGGCCGAGAAGCACTGGGGGCTCTACACCCTGGGGCGCGAGCCCAAGCCCGCCGCGGCCCGGCTCCGCTGACGCCCGCCATCGACTTGACACCGACCGCCCCTGCGGCGAAGGTTTGTTCGGAGAACAAACAAAGTGGAATCGGGGCAAACGCGGGACGGCGCCCGGGGGGGCGGCGGCTTCGTATGGGGTGCGGCCACCTCCGCCTTCCAGGTGGAGGGCGGCGCGCGCGAGGGCGGCCGGGGCCCGAGCATCTGGGATACGTTCGCCACGCGGCCGGGCGCGATCGAGGACGGCACCGACGGCCAGGTGGCTTGCGATCACTACCACCGCTTCCCCGAGGACGTGGCGCTCCTGACCGAGCTCGGGGTCGACGCGTACCGCCTATCGGTGTCGTGGCCGCGGGTGCTGCCGACCGGGGTGGGGGCGACGAGCGCGGCCGGCCTGGACTTCTACGATCGCCTGGTGGACGCCCTGTGCGCGGCCGGGATCGCGCCGTGGGTCACCCTCTACCACTGGGATCTGCCGGAGGCCTTGCAGCAGGCGGGCGGCTGGGCCGCGCGGGCCACCGTCGACGCCTTCGCGGACTACGCGGCGCTCGTGGCGCGGCGCCTGGGCGACCGGGTGACCTGCTTCATCACCCAGAACGAGCCGTGGTGCGCGGCGATCCTCGGGCACCTCGAGGGCGTGCACGCCCCCGGGCACCAGGACGGGGCCGAGGCGCTGGTGGTGGCCCACCACCTCCTCCTGGGCCACGGGCTGGCCACCCAGGCGGTGCGTCGGGAGCGGCCCGGGGCCCGGGTGGGCCTCAGCCACCTCTACCTGCACGTGGAGGCGGCGGGGCCACAGCTCGAGGCGGCGGCGCGCGAGCTGGACGGGGTCTTCAACCGCTTCTACCTCGACCCGCTCCACGGTAGGGGCTATCCGGAGGACGTCCTCGCTCACTACGAGGGGCAAGGCTTCCTGCCGAACGGGCTCGCCCACGTGCGACCCGGCGACCTCGAGCTGATCGCCACCCCCGCTGACTTCCTCGGCGTGAACTACTACACCCGGGCCCGGCTGGGCGGCCCAGCGGAGGGGCCGCTCACCGAGATGGGGTGGGAGGTCTACCCCGACGGGCTGCGGCAGGCGCTGTTGCGGATCCACCGGGACTACGGCCCGCCGAGCCTGGTCGTGACCGAGAGCGGGGCCGCCTTCGCCGACGCGCCCGACCCCGACGGCGTGGTGCACGACGCGGCGCGGGTGCGCTACCTCGAGGCGCACAGCGCTGCCGCCCTGGCCGCCCGCGCGGCGGGGGCGCCGGTCGAGGGCTACTTCGTGTGGTCGCTCCTCGACAACTTCGAGTGGGCGTTCGGCTACACCAAGCGCTTCGGGCTGGTGCGGGTGGACTTCGAGACCCGGGCCCGGACCCTGAAGGACAGCGGTCGCTGGTACCGCGACGCCATCGCGGCCCACCGCGCCGCGGAGGGCGGGAGGTGAGGGGATGAGAGCGGCACTCTGGATGGTGCTCGGGTGCGCGGCAAGCTGGCCTGCGGAGAGCCTGGGTGAGACGGTGACCGCGAGCGTGGCGACGACCGCCAGCGTGGCGGCGGCGCCCGTGGTGGCGCCCCCGCCGGTCGCCCCAGGGCCGCCCGGGGTTCGGATCGTGCACGACGCGGCGGGCTACAAGCTCCAGGTGGAGGGCCGGGACTTCATGGTCTTCGGCATGAACTGGGGCTACATGCCGATCGGCCAGAACTACAGCTACGACTTCTGGGCCAAGCCGGACGACTTCATCGAGGCGGCGCTCGAGCCCGAGATGACCCTGCTGAAGGACATGGGGGTCAACGTCATCCGCCAGTACGTAGGCATCCCGGCCCGGTGGATCGAGTACATCCACAAACGCTTCGGCATCTACACCGTGCTGAACCACCCCATGGGGCGCTACGGCTTCACCATGGACGGGGTCTGGATCTTCCCCACCAACTACGAGGACCCCGAGCAGCGGGCCTACCTCAAGCGTGAGGTGGCGGAGCTGGTCGAGGCCTACAAGGGCACGCCGGGCCTGCTCTTCTGGCTCCTCGGCAACGAGAACAACTACGGCCTGTTCTGGAGCTCCACCGAGATCGAGGACCTGCCCCAGGGCGATCAGGCGGACGCCCGGGCGGTGTTCCTGTACACGCTGTACGGCGAGATCATCGACGACATCCACGCCCGCGATCAGGGCCACCCGGTGGCGATCGCCAACGGCGACCTGCAGTTCGTCGATCTCATCAAGAAGTACGCGCCGAACCTCGACATCCTCGGCTCCAACGTCTACCGCGGCAAGAGCTCGCGGGACCTCTTCCAGGTGGTGCAGGACAAGCTGCAGGTGCCCTTCGTCTACACCGAGTTCGGCTCCGACGCCTACAACGCGAAGGAGGACCGCGAGGACCACATGGCCCAGGCCGAGTACCTGAAGGCCCAGTGGGAGGAGATCTACGAGCAGAGCTACGGCAAGGGCGGGGTGGGCAACGCCATCGGTGGGATGGTCTTCCAGTGGAGCGACGGCTGGTGGAAGTACCAGCAGGAGTCCAACCTCGACGTGCACGACACCAACGCCTCCTGGGCGACGGCGGCCTACGCCTTCGACTACGTGGAGGGCGCCAACAACATGAACGAGGAGTGGTTCGGGATCTGCGCCAAGGGGCCGACCGACGCCCGCGGCCTCTACGAGGTGTACCCGCGCACCGCGTACTACGTGCTGCAGCAGGCCTTCGCCCTCGACCCCTACGCGCCGACCACCACCCCGGCCGAGATCCGGAGGCACTTCGACGCCATCCACCCCGAGCGCCTTTCGCAGCCGTACGAGGTGCAGCGCCTGCAGGAGCAGGTCAGCCTGCTCTCGATGGTGCGGGCAGCCAACGTGGTGCTCGAGCTGTCGACCTTCACCACCGGCGGCCGGGGGACCCTCGACGTGAACCGGAACGACACCCGCTTCGACCACATGCAGTCGGTGTACGCGGACCTCGAGGTGCAGCCGTTCTCGCAGGTGAGCGCCAAGGTCTCGCTCAACGTGCTCGGGCACGTGGCGGCCAACCCGATCGACGAGATCTACTTCGAGAAGCGGGGGCTGCCCCAGCCGGTGCAGGACGGGACCGGGGCCACGGTGGACCTGCCGGGGGTGGAGCGCATCAAGCTCTACCAGGCGAGCCTGAAGTGGTCGAACACCTACTTCGATCTGGACGGCTTCTACCGGGTCGGCCACGGCCACTGGGGCTACGAGGGCGACTTCTTCGGGCTCTACCCCGAGGCCTACTACCAGCCGTCGGTGGACATGTTCAACGCCAACACCCCGTCCGGCTTCGTCGTCACCGGCAAGCGGGCCTTCGAGGGGCTGAAGGTGGCGTTCGGGCCGGAGCTGTGGTGGGGCGCCAACCCCACCCTGCTCGCGAAGTACTACAAGAAGCTCGGGGACCTGCAGCTGTCGGTGGTGCACCAGGAGGACATCGCCAAGCGGGCCGACGCGGGCACCAGCTCGGTGCTGCCGGTGCCGCGGACGCGGAAGACCGCGGTCTACCTTGGATGGAGCGCGGGCGCGCTCCAGCTGGACGTGGGCGGGATCATGGCCGGCACCGACCGCCTGGGCTGGGCCTATCAGGCGGTGCGGGCGGCCGAGGGCGCCACCTACCTCGACTCCGGCTACTACCTGCTCGACGACGAGATCCGGATCCAGGACACCTTCGGCGGCAAGGTGAAGCTGACCTACACCGGCGGCCGCTTCAACTTCTACGTGCAAGGTGGCCTGCGCGGCCTGGTGGCCGACGGGGGGCCCAACCCGACCCTGACCTTTACCGGCTGGGGCCTCAAGGAGAGCGGGCAGGGCAACAACTACCACGTCCTCGGCGGCGCGCTCTTCAACCTGGGGTCGTTCCAGGTGGCGCCGAACTTCCTGTACCAGAAGCCGCTCGAGGGCCCGGTGCCGCTGATCGAGGACTACTTCGACCCCGCCACCGGCAACTACTACCCGGCCGGGCGGCCCCGGAACCAGTTCAGCGACCCGTTCTGGGTGCGGAGCAACCGGGAGACCGTCGGCCTCGAGCTCCTGCTCGGCTACGACCCCACCCCCGCCACCTGGATGTGGGCGTGGAACGCGCTCGAGCGCGAGGACGCGCCCTTCGCGGCGATGGTCGACTTCACCTACCGCTTCCTCCCCACCACCCAGGACGCGGGGGTGGCCATCGCGGCCGAGGGCTATCCGTTCGCGTTCGCGGGGGCGCCGTCGGCCCACGACCTGTGGGAGGTGCGGGGCCGGATCTTCGTGAACCCCGCGCCGCGCCTGCGCCTGGTGAGCGACCTGTACGCCGGCATCGGGCAGGCCAACGGCATCGACGAGCGCATCGTCAAGCGGGCCGGCGTCTACGCGCGGATGATGTACGATCAGCTCTCGGTGGAGGCGTGGGTGAAGATCAACGACTGGGGCCCCTACGACTACCACCGGGACTTCAACCTCACCTACCCGCTGCAGCTCATCGGGGACGTGGGATACTCGGTGACGCTGCCCCAGTGGTTCGTGCGGGCGTACACTCGGATGGGCGTGCGCGCGAAGTACCGGATCCTGGATGAGTACTCCAACCGCGCCGGAGAGGCGCTGGTGGCGGGTGATGGCACCGGCCGGGAGTGGGAGGTGATGACCTATGTTCAGATCGGCATCTAGCGTCGCGCTCATGGCCCTCCTGGTCGCGGGGTGTGAGATCCCGCCGCCGGAGTACCAGTACGGCTTCAACATCACCGGGATGACGCTCGAGCTCTACAGCGACGACGTCGGCATCCACCCCAACTTGGACGTGCTCGTGGACCCCAACAACCCGTTCGCGGAGTACGGGGTGGGGTCCGAGACCAAGTGGGACATCCTGGCCCAGGGCGGGAACGTGGCCGCCTTCTACGCGTGGGCCACGGTGCTGGCGAACGAGCCCACCGGCGAGAACCAGTTCTACGCCGCGATCAAGCTGCGCGACATCTACACGGTGGGCGAGGCGCCGCAAGAGGACCTGCCGCGGGTGAAGGCGATGGCGATCCGGGGCTTCCAGGGGGTGCTCGACTACTTCCCGGAGAGCGTGACCTACGACGCCACCGGCACCATCAGCGCGCGGCTGGCGACCTTCGCGTACAACGAGATCATCGGCCTGGGCGGTCGGGTCCAGGGTGACTGGGTGCTCGTCCAGACCCCGAGCGGCGGGACCGAGGCGGTGCGGAGCGCGGCCTACGATCCGCCCCGGGCCGCGGATGGAGGTTGAGATGAAGCGGCTCCTCTTCGTGGCAGGCTGCCTTGCCGTCGCCTGCCGACCCGACGCCGGGATCCCGGACTACAGCGGGCACGTCGGCCTGCGCGACACCACCGACGCGGGGGACACCACCCTGCCCGGGCCCAAGCCCTACGACCCCGCCACCCCGCGCCTGGCCATCGGCGCGTTCTACGAGGGCGAGTACAGCGAGCAGATCGCGATCAACGACGCCGACACGCACTACTACATCTTCACCATCGAGGGCACGGGCGAGCTCACCTACTCCCAGGAGACCTCCGGGGAGCGGGTGGAGGGGCGCATCAGCGACGTCCTCACCCTCACCGGCACTCCGTGGTGGGGCGGCGGGGTCATCTGGGACACCGCGCGCGATCTGTCGGCGTGGTCCGTGTTGGCGGTGAGCCTGCGCTCGGCCGACGAGGCCTTCGACGACGTCGAGGTCACCGTCCAGTACGAGTCCGGCGGCCAGCTCCGCACCGTGACCCTGCCCGCCAGCGGCTACGGCTACACCAACGACGGCAACTGGCACAGCCTCCGCATCCCCCTCGCCGACTTCCCGGGCTTCGACAGGAGCGCGGCGCGCAGCCCGCTCATCCTCGGGAACGGCCAGGCCGGCCCCACCGGCGAGAGCCTCTTCGTCGACGACGTCTACATGGAGTGAGGCCCGGTCCGGGCTACGGGCGCGTGCGCGAGTAGACCCGCACGTAGTCCACGCGCATGGCCTGCGGGAACGGCGTGCCGTCGTCGGGCGCGCCCACGAAGCCGCCGCCCACCGCCACGTTTAGCAGGATGAAGAAGGGGTGATCGTACACCCAGGAGCCCTTGGCCTGGACCTGGCTGCTGGTGACGATCTGGTAGGCCTCGTCGTCCACCCAGAAGCTGATGCGGCTCGGGTCCCACTCGACCGCGAAGACGTGGAAGTCGTCGTCGAAGGTCACCCCGTCCGGGAGGCGGAAGCGGCGGGTGATCGGGCTGCCGCCGGAGTAGCCGGGGCCGTGCAAGCTGCCGTGCACGGTGCTCGGCTCCTGGCCGCGGTACTCCATGATGTCGATCTCGCCCGACTGGGGCCAGCCGACCTCGGGGATGTCGGCGCCGAGCATCCAGAACGCGGGCCACACCCCGCGCCCCACCGGGAGCTGGATGCGGGCCTCGATCCGGCCGTACTGGGTGGCGTAGAGGCCCTGGGTCTTGATGCGGGCCGAGGTGTAGGCCTTGCCCCCGAAGGACTCCTTGCGCGCGGTGATCACCAGGTTCCCCGCGCCATCGAGGGCCACGTTCTCGGGGCGGTTGGTGTCGAACTCGAGCTGGCCGTTGCCCCAACCGTCGACCCCGTTGCCGATGTCGTAGGCCCAGCGCTCCGTGTCGGGGAGGGTGCCCTCGGCGCCCTCGAACTCGTCGTTCCAGACCGCGTACCAGCCGATGGGGGGCTCCACCACTACATCGCTTGCGCCGCAGCCGGTGAGGGCGGCGCAGGTCATGAGGACTCCAGGCCGAGCGCGCATGGCAGGTCTCCTTGCAATCAGACCGTGGCGAGGCCACGGCTGTGGAAGAGGGTGTGATCGTCGAGGGCGGCCTCGAGGGCCATGGTGGCGGCGCCGAGGGCCACCCCGCGCTCGCCCAGCTGGCTCACCTCGATCTGCGTCCTGCCCACCGCGTTGGCCAGGCTCATGTTGGACACCGTCTCCTCGAGCGGCTTCATCAGGAGGGCCCCGGCGCGGGTGAGGCCACCGCCGAGCACCACCACGTCGGGCGCGAGCAGGTTGAGGAGGTTCGCCACCCCGACACCGAGGGTGCGGCCGGCGAAGCCGATGACCTCCTGGGCGGTGGGATCGCCGGCGAGGGCCGCGTCCACCAGCTTGTCCACCGTGAGGCGGCCCTTCAGGAGGCTGTTGGGCGCGTCAACCAGGCCTGCCTTCGCTCGGGCGAGGAGGGCGTCGGAGCCCACCAGGGTGTTGAGGCAGCCGGTGAGGCCGCACACGCAGCGGGGGCCGTTGGGGTCGAGGGCGGTGTGGCCCATCTCGCCCGCGGTGCCGTGGCGCCCCCGGTGGATGCGGCCCTTGATGACGAAGCCGGCGCCGATGCCCATCGCCACCTTGATGAAGGCCAGATCGACGCCCTCGCGGCGGCCGCCCCACCACACCTCGGCCAGGGCGCCGACGTTCGCGTCGTTGTCCATGAAGACCGGCGCGTCGTACCGCGCGCCCAGGTGCTCGATGATGTCGTAGTCCCGCCACTTCGGGAGGATCAGGGGCAGCAGCCGGCCCGGCCGATCCGGATCCACCGGGCTGGGCACCGACACCCCGATGCCCAGCACCTGGCTCGCGTCGGCGCCCAGCCGCGCGAGGGACTCGTCCACGAGGCGGGTGATGAGGGCGAGGGACGCCTCGGGCTGGTTGCGCACCGCGATGCTCTGGGTGGCCCAGCTGCGGGTCACCGCGCGCAGGTTGGTCACCACCACGCTGACGTGGGTGGCGCCCATGTCCACCCCCACCAGGTAGTAGGCGTCGTCGTTGAAGGCCAACAGGATCGGCTTGCGCCCGCCCCGCGACTCGCCCGGCCGGGCCTCGTGCACCAGGCCGGTGTCGAGCAGGTCGGCCACGATGGCCGAGATGGTGGAGCGGCTGAGGCCGGTGCTGCGCGACAGGTCGGCGCGCGAGACCTCCCGCGCCTGCCAGAGCAGGCGCAACAGGAGGCCGCTGTGCTGGGCCCGCACCTGGGCCGCGCCGAGGATCCCGTCGGAGAAGGGGGCCGACGGCGCCTCGGTGTCCAACAGGTCGGCGCGGCTGCTCATCGTGCGCATTCCCGTCACTCCCAGCGCACGTTGTCGAGGAAGAAGGTCTTCGGCGTGGAGCCGTCGGGCGTCTCGAGCACCCACAGGAAGCCGCCCACCACGCGGTCGTACGTGATCTGGGAGATATCCACGCTCAGCTCGGTGGGGGTGGTGGGCAGGACCATGGCCGCGGTCTCCACGTGCCAGCCGTCCTCGAAGGGCTCGTCGTTGTCGATGCCGGCGCCGAACTTGGCCGAGACCCCCGCGCCGTCGGCCCAGGCCCGGAAGCGGATTCGCACCGCGCCGGGCGCAACCGCCGCCCCAGGCTCGCCGCCCCAGTTGTTCGCCGGGGCCTGGAAGAAGAAGCCGGCGAAGGTGCCGCCGTTGGGGGCGAGGACGATGCGCCGGCAGACCGAGGCAGGGTCGGTGCCGGCCTCCGTGCAGTCCTCGGTCACCGTCACCGCGGCGGGGGGCCCGGGGAAGAAGCCGCTCATCGCGAAGTGCTCGTCCACCCAGAAGGGCAGGGCGATGGTGGCAGGCTGGCCTGCATCGGGGGTCACGCCGCCGTCGGGGGTCACGCCGCCGTCGGAGGCGACGCCGCCGTCGGCGCTCACCCCGGCGTCTCGGGCCGGGCCCGCGTCGGGCAGGGGCGGGATGGGCAGGTTCTCGGTCGGCACGCACCGGATCCCCTCGCGCGCGGTGCCCGCCGGGCACTGCTCGACCTCCACCGGGCCGGCGCAGGCCGCGGCCCACACCGAAGCGCAGGCGGCCAGGAGGTGGGGGAGGTGGCGAGGGTGACTTGACATGTTTGTTCGTTCGTCGAACAAAGTAATGGCATGACGCGGTCCTGTCAACCCGGCCCGCTGGTCCAGCCCGGTCCCGGCGGGGGTGTCCTCGATCAGGCGGGGGCTCCGCTCCTCGTCGTCCCGGACGCGGAGGCGATGGCGCCGTTCTTGATGACGGTGGTGAGCGACGCCGACCTGTGGATGTACGTCTCCAGCACCGGGGGCCTGACCTGCGGGCGAGGGCGGGCGGAGCGCTGCCTGTTCCCCTACGAGACCGACGACCGTCTGCACGAGGCGGGCGGTCGGGTCGGCCCCTTCACCCTGCTCCGGGTGCGGTGCAGCGACGGTGCGCCCAAGCTCTGGCAGCCCCTGGCCCCCGAGCCGGGGCCCGAGGTGCGGCGTCGCCTCTACAAGAACGCCCTCGGGACCCGGCTCGTCTTCGAGGAGGTCAATCCGGATTGCGCGCTGACCTTCCGCTACCAGTGGGCGGCCTCCACCGAGCACGGGTTCGTGCGCACCGCGGAGCTGACGGTGGCCGCCGACGCGGCGGGGCCGGTCACGGTGGAGGTGCTGGACGGCCTGCTCGCGCTGATGCCGGCGGGGGTGGACCTGACCACCCAGCAGCGGGCGAGCGCGCTCGTGAACGCGTACCGGCGGGCGGCGGTGGACGGGGTGGTGGCCCACCTCGTGACCTACGAGCTGAGCGCGCTCATCGTGGACCGGGCCGAGCCGGCGGAGAGCCTGAGCTGCAACGCGGCCTTCGGCGTGGGGCTCCCCGACGCGAAGGTGATCGTCGACCCGCGGCAGATCCGCACGTTCCGACGCGGTGAGCCGCTGAGCCCGGCGCCCCAGCTCCTCGGGCGCCCCGCCGCCTACCTCATGGCGGCGGAGCTCCGCCTCGAGCCGGGCGCGCGCCAGGGTTGGGACATCGTGGCCGACGTCGACCTCAGCGCGGCCGAGGTGGTGCGCCGGCGCAGGTTGGCCTGCGAACCCGAGCTCAGGGCGGCGCTCGCGGCGGGGGTGGCGGCGAGCGAGGCGTCGCTCCTCGCCCGGGTGGCGAGCGCGGACGCGCTCCAGTGCACCGGCGACACGGTGGCGGACGCCCACCACCTCGCCAACGTGCTGTTCAACGTCATGCGGGGCGGGATCTTCGTCGACGGCTACCGCGCGCCCGGCGCCGACGTGCGCGCGTTCTTTGCGGACCGCAACCGCGCGGTGGCGGCGCGACACGCGGCGCTCCTCGAGGGGCTCGGGGCCGAGGTCGAGTGCCCGGCGCTGGTGGCCCGCGCGCAGGCGAGCGGCGACCCGGACCTCGAGCGCCTCGCGCTGGAGTACCTGCCCCTGACCTTCAGCCGCCGGCACGGCGATCCGAGCCGGCCCTGGAACCAGTTCGACATCCGGGTGCGCAAGCGGGACGGCAGCCCGGTGCTCTACTACCAGGGGAACTGGCGGGACATCTTCCAGAACTGGGAGGCCCTCGGCGTGAGCTTCCCCGGCTTCCTGCCGCACTTCGTGGCGAAGTTCGTGAACGCCTCCACCGTCGACGGCTTCAACCCCTACCGGATCACCCGCGACGGGGTGGACTGGGAGGTGCCGGACCCCGAGGAGCCGTGGAGCAACATCGGCTACTGGGGCGACCACCAGATCGTGTATCTCACCCGCCTGCTCGAGCAGACCGAGGCGTTCTGGCCGGGGCGCCTGGCCCAGTGGCTCACCTCGCCCATCTTCACCTTCGCCGACGTGCCCTACCGCCTGCTCAGCTACGCGGCGCTGGTGGCGGACCCCCGAGACACGATCGTCTTCGACGAGGGCGCTCAGCAGGCTGTCTTGCGGAGAGAGGCGGCGGTGGGGGCGGACGGCCGCCTCCTCACCGGGCCGGACGGCGACCTGGTGCGCGTCACCTTCACCGAGAAGCTGCTCATCCCGATCCTGGCCAAGCTCAGCAACCTGGTGCCGGACGGCGGCATCTGGATGAACACCCAGCGGCCGGAGTGGAACGACGCCAACAACGCGCTGGCCGGCTACGGGCTCTCGATGGTGACCCTCTACCAGCTCCGCCGGCACCTCCAGGTGTGCCGGCGGCTCCTGGAGGCGCGGGGTGACGATCGGGTGGCCCTCAGCGCCGAGGTGGGGGCGTGGATGGACGCGGTGGGCGAGGCCCTCGGCGCCCACGCCGGGCTCCTCTCGGCGCCCCGGATCACCGACAAGGATCGCCGCAGCGTGATGGACGCCCTGGGGGCGACCTTCGACGCCTACCGCGCCGACGTCTACGCGGGCGGGCTCCACCCGGGGCGCGCGCGGCCCCTCCACGAGGTGGCCGCGCTCCTCGGCCTCGCCACCGAGTACCTGGACCACGCCATCGCGGCCAACCGTCGCAAAGACGGCCTCTACCACGCCTACAACCTGCTCTACCTCGGCCCGGGCACTGCCGCGGTCGGGCACCTGTACGAGATGCTCGAAGGACAGGTTGCGGTGCTCAGCGCGGGCGTCCTCTCGCCGCGCGCGGCGGTCGAGGTGCTGGACGCGCTCTTCGCCAGCCCGATGTACCGCCAGGATCAGCGCAGCTTCATGCTCTACCCGGAGCGGAGCCTGCCCGGCCTGGTGGACAAGAACGTGATCCCGACCGAGGCGCTCCTCGCGAACCCCCTCCTCGTGCAGCTGGCCGAGGCGGGGGAGGGCGCGGTGGTGGAGCGGGATCCGGAGGGCGGCTACCGCTTCGCGGCCGGGCTCCGCAACGCGGCGGACCTCGAGGCGGCGCTCGAGCGCCTGGGGCCCGAGTGGGCCGAGCGGGTCCAGGCGGGGCGCGCCGGTGCGCTCGCGGTGTGGGAGGCGGTCTTCGCCCACCACGCGTTCACCGGGCGCTCCGGCACCATGTACGGCTACGAGGGGCTCGGCTGCATCTACTGGCACATGGTGTCGAAGCTCCTCCTCGCGGTGCAGGAGAACCTGCGCTGGGCGGACGCCACGGGGACGAACCGCGGCGCGCGGGTCGCGCTCCTCGCCCACTATCGCCGCGTCCGGGACGGGCTCGGGCCGGCGAAGACCGCGGCCGAGTACGGCGCCTTCCCCACCGACCCCTACTCCCACACCCCGCGACACGCGGGGGCGCAGCAGCCGGGCATGACGGGGCAGGTGAAGGAGGAGATCCTGACCCGCTTCGGGGAGCTGGGGGTCCGGGTCGAGGGCGGGCGGCTGGTGTTCGGAGCGGGGCTCCTCGACGGCCGGGACTTCGACCCCGAGGGGGCCCGCGCCTTCACCTTCGCCGGGACCGACGTGGTGTACCGGCGGGGGCCGGAGCCGGGGGTGGTGCTCCATCACGCGGACGGCGCGGCCCACGTGGTTTCGGGGACCAGCCTCGACGCGGCCTGGTCCGCCGAGATCTTCACCCGAAGCGGCCAGATCCGGCGGCTGGAGGTGACGGTGCCGCGGGTTGACAACCCCACATCGAGGGTTTAGTTTGTTCGGGCAACAAACAAAGGGAGAAGCCATATGATGACTCGAAACTTCACGTTGATGGCGGCGCTCTCACTGGTGGGCGCCCTGGCGATAGGCTGCGGCGGCGAAGACGCGCCGGCGGACGCGGGCACCACCCCGGACTCGGGCACGACCCCAGACTCCGGAGTGCAGGCCACGTTGACGGGCATCTCCCTGAGCCCGGAGACGGTGACCCTCGAGGTGGGCGCGACCCAGGCCCTCACGGTGACCGGCTCGTACTCGGACGGCTCCTCGGCCGCCGTGACCTCCGGGATCACCTTCGAGACCTCCGACAGCGCGACCGCGCTGGTGGACACGCTGGGCGTGATCACCGCGGTGGCGGAGGGCACCGCCACCATCACCGCCAAGGTCGGCACCTTCGAGGCCACCTCTGCGGTCACGGTGGAGCCCGAGATCGGGCCCACCGGCCTGCCGATCTTCGACGACGACTTCGGGGACGGGGTGAGCTTCCAGGACTTCGGGGGGGCCACCAACGCCCTCAGCGTCGACACGAGCGAGGCCCAGGTGGGGAGCGCCTCCCTCAAGGTAGAGGTGCCCGCGGCCGGCTACACCGGCGGGGCGATGAAGCTCGACGCGCCGGCGGATCTGTCGAGCTTCGACGCGGTGACCTTCTGGGCCAAGGCCAGCGCCGCCCACACCCTGAACGTGGTCGGGCTGGGCAACGACAGCGCCGACACCACGCTCCAGACCGAGCGGGGCAACGTCGCCCTCACCACCGAGTGGACGCGCTACATCGTGCCCATCCCCCTCGCGAGCAAGCTCACCGCGGTGCAGGGCGCCTTCCACTTCGCGGAGGGGAGCGACGAGGGCGGGTACACCATCTGGTTCGACGACATCCGCTACGAGACCCTCGGGGCGGCGGTGATCTCGAACCCGCGCCCCGCGATCGGCAGCCAGACGCTGGCGCTCGGCGTCGGCGGCACCGGCCAGGTGGGCGGCGCCGCGGTGACCTTCGCGGTGGACGGGGCCGACGTCACGGTGATCCCGACCCTGGCCTACTTCACCTTCGCCTCGTCGGACACCGCGGTGGCGACGGTGGACGCCGCGGGCCTCATCAGCGCGGTGGCCGAGGGCAGCGCCACGATCACCGCGAAGCTGGGCACCGTGGACGCCGGCGGCGCGGTGACGGTGACGGTGACCGGCGCCACCCCCGACCGAGTCGTGTTCGGTGACGACTTCGCGGCCGGGGTGACCTTCCAGGACTTCGGCGGGGCCACCAACGCGGTGACGGTGGACACCACCGAGTTCCACGAGGGCGCGGCGTCGCTGCGCATCGAGGTGCCCGCGGCCGGCTACACCGGCGGCGCCCTGAAGCTGGACGCGCCGGCGAACCTGTCGGGCTACGACGCGGTGTCCTTCTGGGCCAAGGCGAGCGCCGACAACCCCGTCAACGTGCTGGGCTTCGGCAACAACGCGGCCACCAACTTCTACCAGGCGGAGTGGAACGGCGTGGGGCTCACCGGCACCTGGACGCAGTACATCATCCCGATCCCCGACGCCGCGCGCCTCACCGCGGAGGACGGGCTGTTCCACTTCGCGGAGGGGCCCGAGCACGGCGCGTACACCATCTGGCTGGACGACATCCGCTACGTGAGGCTGGGCGCGCCCACGATCGAGAACCCGCGACCGGCGATCGCCACCGAGACCGCGAGCCGCGAGGTGGGCGGCACCTTCCAGGTGAACGGGACCTCGGTGACCTTCGCGGTGAACGGCGCGGATCAGACCACCTCCGCCGCTCGGGGCTACTTCACCTACGCCTCGTCGGATCCGACGGTGGCCACGGTGGACACGTCCGGCAACGGGATCGCCCTCGCGGTGGGCACAACGGTGATCACCGCGCAGCTCGCGGGCGTGGACGCGGCGGGCGCCCTCACGGTCGAGGTGGTCCTGCCGAGCGTGCCCACCACCGCGGCGCCGACCCCGACCGTGCCGAGCGGCGACGTGATCTCGCTGTACTCCAACGCGTACACCAACGTCACGGTGGACACGTGGTCCGCGGTCTGGGACTCCGCCGACGTGGTGGACGGCCAGGTGGCGGGCGACGACGTGAAGCTCTACACGAACCTGGCCTTCGCGGGCATCGAGTTCACCTCGGCCCCCGTCGACGCCAGCGCCATGACCCACTTCCACATGGACATCTGGACGCCCAACTCGACGGTGTTCCGGGTCAAGCTGGTGGACTTCGGGACCGACGGCGCGTTCGGGGGCGGCGACGACACCGAGCACGAGCTCACCTTCGACGGCGCCTCCACCCCAGCGCTCGTCACCGGCACCTGGATGAGCCTGGAGATCCCGTTCACTGACTTCGTGAACCTCGCGAACCGGGGCCACCTCGCCCAGCTGATCATCGTCGGGTCCACGAGCACGGTGTACGTCGACAACGTGTACTTCCACCGCTGATCGGCCAGGCTGAGCCCCGCCGATGAGCCCTCGTCAACCGCACTTTCAGACCGCGCCGGAGGACCGGATCAGCTTCCCGCTGAAGCTGGTCTACGGCGCGGGCGCGATGGTGAACAACCTGTTGGCGGCGGCCATCGGCGGGATGAGCATCGTCCTGAACCTCGGCTTCGGCATGAACCCGGCCCTGGTGGGGCTGCTCGGGGCGCTGCCGCGCCTCACCGACGCGCTGACGGATCCGATGATGGGCTACATCTCGGATCACACGCGCTCGCGGTGGGGCCGGCGCCGGCCCTACATCTTCGTCGGCGCCCTCGCCGCGGGCCTGATCTTCGCCCTGTTGTGGCAGCTCCCGGAGGGCCGCTCCGAGAGCTTCTACTTCTGGGTCTTCCTCGCCGGATCGATCGTCTTCTACCTCGCGTACACCGTGTTCGCCACGCCGTGGGTGGCGCTCGGCTACGAGCTCACCCCCGACTATCACGAGCGCACCCGGCTGATGGGGGTACAGAACTTCATCGGCCAGATCCCGTACCTGGTGTCGCCGTGGTTCCTCGCGGTGATGCAGTACGAGCCCTTCTTCAAGGACATGGCGGAGGGCGCCTCGTGGCTCGCGATCGGGGTGGGCGTCTTCGCGGCGGCGGTGGGCGTGCTGCCCGCCCTCTACCTGCGGGAGCGGGTGCGCATCGAGGCCAACCCCGCGGTCGCTCAGGTGAGCGTCGGCTTGGTCGAGAACCTCAAGAGCTTCATCAAGGGCTTCCTCACCACCCTGCGCTTCGCGCCGTTCCTGAAGCTCTGCGCCGCCACCTTCCTGGTGTTCAACGGCTTCATGCTCATCTCGTCGTTCCAGACCTACGTCATCATCTACTACGTCTTCGCGGGCGACACGAAGGTGGGCGCGGAGTACGCCGGCTACTCGGGCACCGTCTCCGCGTTCTCCACCTTCCTCGTGATCTCCTTCATCACCTGGCTCGCCACCCGCATCGGCAAGCGCCGCGCGTTCTTCGTGTCCACCGGCATCTCGATCGTCGGGTACGCCGTCAAGTGGCTCTGCTACGACCCGGCCCACCCGTGGCTGGTGGTGCTCCCCGCGCCCCTCCTCGCCTTCGGCCTGGGCGGCCTGTTCACCCTCATGGGCTCGATGATCGCCGACGTGGTGGACGCGGACGAGGTCCAGACCCACCAGCGCCGCGAGGGCATGTACGGCGCCATCTTCTGGTGGGTGGTGAAGCTGGGGATGGCGGCCGCCCTCGCCGCGGGTGGGTTCCTCCTGAACGCGACCGGGTTCGACGTGGCCCTCGGCGGGGCCCAGGCCCCCGAGACCCTCTTCCTCATGCGGATCTTCGACGTGTCGCTGCCGATCGTGGCCTCGGTGGTGGCGATCTGGACGATCGCCGCCTACCCGATCACCGAGGCGCGGGCGCACGAGACGAGGCAGGCCCTGGAGGCGCGGCGCGGGGCTTGACGGGCCTGGCGCGGCCAGGGAGGTGGTATGGGCCTTGACTCGAACCAGAAGACCCGCCGTAGTCCCTTCGGTTCCAGCGCCTTCGATGGGCCTCGGAGACCCCAGACGAACGCATGGTCGCGCAGACGCCAGCTTCAAGCACGAGCTTCACACCCTTCCTGCGGCGGACCCAATGCCCCGGCTGCGGGGGTCGGCGCACCGAGCCACTATTCGAGACGCCCTTCGACGCCCCACCGATGAAGGCGTTCTTGTCGGGATACTACCGGCGCCCGATCTCGATCTCCGAGACCTATGTCATCGCTGAGTGCGTCGCGTGCGGGACGCTCTTCCAGCGTGACGTGCCTTGCGAAGACCTGCTGAACGAGCTCTACGACGTCTGGATAGCCCCAAGACAGCCCGAGGACGATCGTGGCTACGCGTTCGACGTTCAGCACCCCGCGCTGTCGCGCGATGGCCACGAGTTGATGAGTGCCGCCGCCCACCTCGGGATTCCGCTGGATCAGATGGTGGTACTCGACTGGGGCATGGGCTGGGCGGGGTGGGCGCGGGTCGCCGCCAGCCTTGGTTGTCGCGCCCATGGGTACGATATTGCCCAGAGCCGTCAGGACCTTGCGGCGACCTACGGGGTCGCGCCCGACAACGCAAGCTACGACTTCATCAACACCGAGCAGTTCCTCGAGCACTCCACCGACCCGCGTGGCATCGTCGAGCAGCTCGCTGGGAAGCTCAAGCCTGGCGGTATCCTCAAGATCTCCGTCCCTGGCCAGGCCAAGGTGCGCGAGGTGCTCGCCGACATCTCCTGTGGTCGGGCCAGCCTCAGCGACCGCCGCCTGATGCCGCTCCATCCTTTGGAGCACCTCAACTGCTTCTCACGAGAAGCCCTGACACGCATCGGCGCGCCGTTCGGCCTCCGCCCGGTGCGCCCCGGCTGGCTAGCGCGATACGCCTTCATCGGCCATAGGGGGGCCCTCGACCTTGCGGACCCCAGGCGAACGGCGAAAGAGCTGATTCGGCCCTGGTACCAGTGGCACAGTCGCACAAACAGCTACATCTGGCTCCGAAAGCTATAGGGCTCGGCGCCTCCCTCACGTCGACACAAGCCCTTGACTGACCGCCCAGACTGTAGTGTTCGCCCGGCATGCGCGAGAAGCTGCTTGAGGTCTTGGCCGAGCCCAAGACCGGCGCCGCCCTGACCGTCGAAGTGGACCGCCACCAGGGAGGCCGCATCCTGGAGGGGCACTTGGTGTCTACCGTCACCGGGATCCGCTATCCGATCACCCGAGGCATCCCGCGCTTCGTGAGGTCCGACAACTACGCCGAGTCCTTCGGCAGGCAGTGGAACGCGTATCAGCAAACCCAACTGGACAGCGAGACCGGCGTTGATATCTCCACCCAGCGCTTCGACGACGAGACTGGTTGGACCTCCGCCGACCTCGAGGGGAAGTGGTGCCTCGACGCGGGCTGCGGAGCGGGGCGCTTTGCAGAGGTAGCCGCAGCCCGCGGGCCCAACCTGGTAGCGATGGACTACTCTTCCGCAGTAGAGGCCACCGCTCGGACGGTGGAGCGCTTCGACAACGTGGATGTGGTGCAGGGCAACCTGCTCGAGCCGCCGCTCCGGGTGGGTGCGTTCGACTTCGCCTACTGCATCGGGGTCATCCAGCACACCCCCGACCCGGCCCTGGCGGCTGGCAATGTCGTGGCCGCGGTGCGCCCCGGCGGCGCCTTCAGCCTTACGATCTATGCCCGGCGGCCGTGGACGAAGCTGAACGCCAAGTACCTGCTCAGACCGCTAACGAAGCGGATTCCGCAGTCAATACTGCATGACGCGATCCGATCGGCGATGCCGGTCGTGTTCCCGGTGGCCGACAAGGTGTTCCGCGTTCCGATCGTGGGCAGAGTGGCGCGGCACAGTATCCCGGTGGCGGTCTACACGGATCGCGATCACCTGGCCTACGACAAGCGCTACGAGGAGGCGGTGCTGGACACGCTCGACATGCTCAGCCCGCAGTATGATAGCCCGATGACGTGGCAGGAGGTGGAGCGGGTGCTCCGCGGGGTGGGAGCGGCCGACTGGCACTTCAACACGAAGGTACCCATAAACGTGGTGGGGCGGCGGTAGCGCCACAGGGCCAGGATGTCCAACGGACGGGATGCCAGGCGCGCGGCTCGGGTGGCTGACATCGGGCTCGGCACGATCATCGTGCTCGCGCCTCTGGCTGCCGGCAGTTGGAAGCTCCAGGTTCTGCCTGTGTTGATGGCGCTGGGGCTGGTGTCCTGGGCGGCGGTGTGTTTGGGGGCGACGGCTGGTCGGCGCACGGTGCACCTCGGCGTGTTGCCGGTCGTACTGGTGGCCCTCGCCCTTTTCACATTGCTGCAGGCGATACCGCTGCCAGGTGGCGTATTGCAGGTCCTCTCGCCGCGGGTCGAGGCACTCCGCGCGTTCGCGGCGGGGACTCCTACGAGCGGCCCCATCTCCTACGAACCCGGTGCCACGTGGCGGGAGGTGGGCAAACTGGTCCTCTATGCGCTGGTGTTCCAGGTTGCGCAGGAACGGAGTCGCGCCCGGGGCCCCAGCGGCCGCGTAGCTCTCCCGTTGGTGGTGGCGGGGCTGCTGGCCGCAGGTGTGGCGCTCCTCCACCGGGTCCTTGGCATCGACAGGCTCTTCGGTCTCATCGACACCCTAACCAGCCCTCGCCGGATGTTCAGCACCTTCGTGAATCCGAACCACACCGCGGGCTTCATGGTCTTGGTCGCGGCTGCAGCGGTTGGGTTGGCGGTAGATGCACGAGGACCTGGTCGTAGGGCCGTCTTCGTCGTGGCTGCCGCCGTGGCGGCGGTTGTCTGCGTCTCAACGGGCTCCAAGGGGGGGATTGGTGCACTTGTCGTCGCCTTCATCCTGTTCACCGCGATGCTCCTGTGGCGGCGCCGGGTCGAACCAAGCAGGGGCCTGGTGCGGCCTGCGGCGTTGGCGATTGTCTGCCTTGCGGCGGTCGCCGCCCTCGTCTTGCACCTGCAGGGTGTGGCAATCCTGCTCGAGCCCGTCTCCTCGGTGTCGAAGCTGGGCCTGACCGAGAAGGCGGCGGCATTGCAGGATGCCTTTCCTATGATCGAGGACCACTTGCTCGCGGGAGTGGGGCGCGGCGCCTACGTCTCCATCTACACCTTCTACAAGACGTCGCCGCTGCAGCTCACCTTTGCATTCCCTGAGAATATCGCAGTGCAGCTGCTGAGCGAGTGGGGGGTGGTGGTGGGAGGCCTTGCATTGCTCGGGCTGTGGATCGCCGTGCTCGGTCGGCTGTGCTGGGCTCAGCGCGCAGTCACCATCGCCATGACCTCAGGAGTGGCAGCGGTACTGGTACAGAACATCGTGGACTTCAGCTGGGAACTTCCAGGAGTGGCGATCCCAGTGGCGGCGATCCTCGGGGCCACGTCGCCGCATTGGCTCCGAACCCTGCGTGTCCCTCGGACCGGCACTCGCTTCTGGCTCGTAGCGGTGTCGGGACCCGCGCTCGGGGCCCTGGCGCTCGGCCTCGCATTCGTCAGCGGCGACCTGCCCCGTGACATGGAGATCATCCAGGCTCGAATCCGTGCCGCCCTCGAGAAGGAGCCCGTGTCAACAGCGCCTCCAACGGAGCTGGTGGTTGAGCGGCACCCAGCCAGTGCCATGGTGGCCGCACAGGCCGCCTATCTCATGGAGGTCATGGAGCCCCCGGACCTGCCCCGCGCCATGGCGCTCGCCAATCGAACCCTATACCTGGCCCCCACCTATGCGGGTGGGCACCTGGTCGCGGGACGGCTTCTGTTCCGCGCGGGCTTTCGGGGGCAGGGCCTCGGCGAACTCCGTCGCGCCTGGGCCCTCTCGGGTGGGGACACGCTCCCCAGCTACATGGAGTATGTCGTCGAGCTCGCTCGCGGTCCTGAGGAGATAGCGGAGGCGATACCGCGGCGGGATGACTCCCTGGACACGATCTCGGAGCGGGAGCTCGCGCGAGTCGTCCATGTGCTACTCGCTCGGGGCAAGCAGCCCTGGGCCAGAGCGCTGCTGTCCGAGTACATCGACGTGCAGGCAGTCCCGAGGAACGACCTTCGCGCGGTTGCCATCGCAGCGGACAGCGCGGGGCACGACGGGCTTGCGGTGGAGTTGGCACGACGCCTCATGTCCCTGGACGGGGACGACCCGGACACTCACTTGTTCGCGGCGCGGATCCTGTTCCGGCACGGGGAACGGGGGGAGGCCAGGCGCCTCTTGCAGGGTATGTCGGAAGACGCGCCTCGACAGGAGGCCTTGCTCGATCTTCGGCTTCGGCTGGAGGTGGAGGACCGTGACTTCGAAGCAGCCCAGGTCACCCTGGAGGCCCTTCGCGCGCGTGCGCGTCCGAGCGCGACGCGAGAAGTGGAGCTGGCGCTGATCGAGGCGGACCTGCACCGACGAGCGGGACACCTCGACCACGCGCTGAGAGTGTTGGACGAGGCGCTGGCGCGCAGGGCGAGCGACATCGAACTCCGGGTGGCGCGGGCCGCGCTCCTGAGCGAGTTCGGGCGCAAGGACGCCGCCAGGTCGGACCTGGAGCACGTCCTCAAGCGCCGGCCCGAGCACCAGCGCGCGCGGCAGCTGCTGGAGCAGATTGGAGGGGAGAGCGAGTGAACAACGATTTGGGCAAGTTGGATTGCGAGGCTATCATCTTCGACCTCGATGGCACGCTCGTGGACACCCTGGAGGACATCGCAGACAGTGCCAACCAGGCCCTCCAGGGCCTGGGGGTGCCGACCCACTCGGTCCAAGCCTATCGGTTGCTCGTTGGGGGTGGGATCAGGCGCCTCATGGAGCGAGCGCTCCCCGAGGAGCGCCGCGGCCAGGCCGACATCGAGGAAGGGGTGGCACGAATGAGGGCCGTCTACAGCCAGCGATGGGCGCAAGTGTCGAGACCGTACCCTGGGATCCCGGAGCTGTTGGACGCGCTGACCGCCCGCGGCATGCCGATGGGGGTGCTTTCCAACAAGCCCCACGACTTCACGGTCGAGATGGTCCGCACCCTCCTGGGGCGATGGACGTTCGCCGCGGTCCAGGGGGCCACGGCCGATGTCCCCCTCAAGCCGAACCCTGCCGGTGCCCTCGCCCTGGCCGGGGCGCTTCGGGTGCCGGCGGCGCGATGCGCGCTGCTGGGGGACTCCGATGTGGATATCCAGACCGCGCGTCGCGCGAAGATGCTCGCCCTCGGGGCGGCATGGGGCTTCCGCGGGGCGGCCGAGCTGCGGGCGGCCGGGGCGGATCACGTGCTGGATGCGCCGGGGGCGCTGTTGACACTCTTCCCCTGAGCCCTTCGCCTGGCATACTGAGGAGCGTCTCCATGACCGTGCGCTCCCTCTATCCCGTGCTGAGCACCTTGGCCGTCGTGACGGTCGGCACGTTGGGGTTCATCGAGGGGCCTCTGGTCGCGCTCGGCGTGGTGGGAGCCCTCATCGTCGTGGCGGCAGCGCTGATGCTCGTTCAGCGAAGGGATGGTGGGCCCCCCCCCCGGGCGGTCGCGTCGGCGTTGCCGCCAGCGCTCGAGGAGGATGTCAGCCCCTTCTATCGGGGCCTTGCGCCGATGGTGGTGCTGGCGTTGCTCCTCCGGGTCGTCATGGTGTTCCTGACCAACGCCACGGAGCTGTGGATGGAGTTTGCGCCAGACTCCCACTACTGGATGCTCTCCGGGGCCGCGTTGCTGGATCATTGGCGCGACCCCCTGGTCCCGCTGACCCCGTGGTTCGGTTCAGAGGATGCGCGCCCCTTCTATGCGGTGGTGAACGCGCTGCTGGCCGCGGTATTCGGCGCGTCGCGGTATCCACCGAGCTTGCTCAACGGTCCGATCAACGTGTGGGCGGCCTTCAACTTTGGGCGTCTGGCCGAAATGATCTATGGGCGTGAAGCCGGTCGATGGACGTTCCTCGGGGGCCTCTTCTTCCCGTCCCTGATGCTCTGGTCGTCCATGAACATCCGTGAAGCCTGGAGCTTCCTGGTCATCTCGTTCGTCCTGTTGTCTGCCCATCGACTCAGGCAGCGATTCTCGCCCTGGGATGCAGCGCTCCTCCTCGGCTCCATCGCCGCGATGTACTCGATCCGGTCCTACCTGGTACCGCTCCTCTTCGGTGGCGTGGTGCTCTCGTACCTCGTGGTGCGGGTCCGCCAGCTTCCGTACGCGCTCTTCAGCCTCGCGCTGATCCTCGTCCTCGCTCAGTCGGTTGGTCAGAACTTCGGCCTCGATCCAGCGATCCTCTCCGAGGACAGCTTGGAGACGGTCGACGAGCTCCGCCGAGGCCTCGCCTACGGTGGTTCTGCCTACGGCGCAGAGGTCGACACGCGGACGGTGGCAGGCAGCCTCGCGTATCTGCCGGAGGGCATCGCGCGCTTCCTCCTCGGACCATACCCGTGGGCGGTGCGGAGCTGGCGACAGATGCTGACGGTGCCCGAGTCTCTGCTCTGGTATTGGATCGTGGTCCTGGCAGGTCTGGCGCTGGCGCGCGATCTGCGGAAGCGTTTGACCCGGGTGGCACCGTCGTTCTTCGTCCTGCTACTGGTGACCGCGGGGTATGGACTGGTCTCGGGCAACGAGGGCACCGCCTATCGTCACCGCGCCCAGATCATGATGATCGTGTTCGTCTTCGCCTCGAGCCACCCTGTCTTCCAGCGTCGCAGGCCAGCCAGACCTGCTCCGGCATGAGCCTTGTGTGAGATGCCCGCGGCGTTGACCCAGGCCGCCGGATCGCGCATGGGTGCCAGGTTCGGCACCGGGCACTCGCCTCATGCGTATCCTCGTCGTCATGGAGTCCTTGGGGTTGGGTGGGGCGGAGCTGTCGCTGCTGTACCAGCTGCCCGCCCTAGCTCGACTCGGCTACGAGTGTCATGTCGCCGCCTTGCGTTCACCGTACATTGTCTCAGCGCACCTCGAGGCGGTCGGGGTTCGGGTCCATCGACTCGACGTCGAGGATCGGCACAACCTCCCACTCGCCGCGTTCCGGCTGGCACAGCTCTGCCGGAGGGAGCGGATTGAGCTCGCCCATGCGAAACTCTTCCACCCATCGCTCGCCCTGGCGCTGGGCCGGGTGTTCGGTCCGGACATCCCGCGCGTCGTCTCGTTCCACAACCTGGCCTACGCGTACCCGCTCCACCCGCTGCGACGGGAGCTCACCCGCTTGGTGGAAGGTGCCTTGCTTCGGCACAACATAGATGGCTTCGCAGCGCTGAGCCACGCCGTGGCCAGCAGCTTCGAGGAAGCGCTTGGGGTGCGCGGCGTGCGGGTGGTACCCAACGCGGTCCCGACGCCCTCCGCGCCCTGGACGCCGGAGGCGCGGCAGGAGGCTCGGCGGTCCCTCGGGCTGCCCGCTGAGACCGCCGTCCTCGCCATGCCGGCTCGCCTGGTCCCCGAGAAAGGCCACTCGGTGTTCCTGGATGCCCTGATGGCCCTCAAGGCCGACGGAGTGCCGTTCTACGCAGTACTGGCGGGAGCCGGTCCGGAGCGTATGAACATCCGGGCGCAAATAGAGCGCTTGGGCTTCCTCGAAGAGCTGCGCTTCATCGATCAGGGGCTCTCGCACGACGACGTCCTTCGGCTCATGGCGGCCTCGGATGTGGTGGTGGTCCCCTCGATCCTCGAGGGCTTCGGCCTCGCCCCTGCCGAGGCGATGTCGGTGGGCGCCGCAGTGGTGGCCAGCGCAGCCGGAGGACTGGTCGACTTGGTGGAGCACGAACGCTCGGGGCTGCTCGTGCCACCGAGCGACCCAGCGGCACTGGCTGCCGCACTCCGGCGCCTCATCAAGGATCCCGGGCTTCGTCAGCAACTGGCCCGGGCTGGCTTCGAACGGGTGAAGACCCACTTCAGCCCGGAGCGCGTGGCAGAACTCTGGGACGACCTGTACCGGGCCGTGAGTCGATGAGCGACGGCGAGCGGGGCGCGGGCCGCCGAGTAGTCTCGGGTTTCGTGCTCAACCTCCTTGGGCGGCTCTCCTCCGTCCTCTCCGGCGGCGTCATCGGAATCCTCCTCGCCCGCCGTTTCGGGGCCGAGACCTACGGCACGTGGTCCGCCGCCGTGGTCTACGGTGCGCTGGTCCTCACCGCCATCGAGGGCGGACTCGATCGCGTGCTCATCCGGGAGGCCTCTCGTCAGCCCGAGCAGACGGGCGTCATCCTCCGGGCGGTGCTGAGGGGGCGTGTCGTCATCGCCTCGGTCGTCATCCCCACCGCGCTCATCGCCGCCTGGCTCATCGACCCGACCCTGTCTTCATGGCTGCTGGTCCTCTTCCTCGTCCTCGCGCGCTTCGCTGAGGGCCTACAGTCCTCATACTTCGCGGCACTCTACGCCAGGCATCGCTTCGGCCCTCCCAACCTCATCGAGACCGGCCGCCGTGTGGTGGTGTTCGGTGGGGTCGTGGTCCTGCTCTTGTTCGACGGGCCAATCCTTGGGGCCGCCATCATCAGCTTCGGGGTCGTGTTGGTCAGCACGTACTTCGTGCGAGCCGCTACGGCCCGGGAGGGTATCCACACCGAGGCCGGGCAGGGTCTGCGCCATCTGCGGGTCGACGCCTTCTGGTTCTGGCTTGGCGGTCTCTTGTTCTGGATCAACGGCGAGGTCGATCAGCTCATGCTCACAGGCATGCTGGGGGCCGAGGCCACCGGGATCTACGCCGCCGCGATGCGGCTGGTGATCTTCTTCTTCATCATCCCGGTAGCGGTGAACAACACCATCATCCCCCGGCTGTTCCGCAGCGCCCGCTCAGGCAAGAACCTCTCGCTCCACTTGAACGGGAGCGCGCTGATGTTGACGGTCGTGGGCGGCATCATCGCACTGGAGACGTACCTCGGGCGAGAGGCGATCGTGGAGATCCTCTACGGCGAGGCGTTCCTGAAGAGCGGTCCGATCCTCGGGATCCTGAGTGCGTACGTCTTCATCGACTTCATGCGGATGGCCCCGAGTTGGTACATCGCAGCCGCAGATCGCGTCGCATTGAACACCACGTTCCTCCTCGTCGCGGCCCTCCAGAACGTCCTGCTCAACGTCTGGCTCATCCCGAAGATCGGGCCTGCTGGTGCGGCCTGGGCCACGGTGGCAAGCAGCGTCACGTTGCTCGTGCTCGTCTCCGGTGTGACGTCGTTCCTCACCAGCCCCCGGTTCCTCCTCTCCTTCGTCGTCGGCGCGGTCCCGGTGGCGCTGGCCGCGCTCCTGCATACGCAGATCATCGGCACCCTCGGGTACTGGGGCGGAGCGGCGGTGACCGTGACCGTCATTGGCGCAGGTCTGCTTGCGTCGTTCATGCACCTCCGTCGCAGCGGGCCCCCCGCATGGCTTTTCGGGCCGCGGGATGCCTCAGACGCCGAGTGAGGCGCGTCGGGCGGGGGGCACGGCCAGGACGTTCTTCTGCGGCTTGTCGGGCCCGAGGTGGGTCAGGAAGCCAGCGAGGTCGAAGGGCCGGATGTCCCGGTCTACGATCTCGTGGAAACTGTAGGGTGAGTCATCTGCCCAGCGCATCGCCTCGCGGAGCATACCCTCCCGGCCCCCGTACCACTGGGGGGAGAGCTCCAGGCACAGGAGCGGCCAGTGGGCCTCGATCGTGCGCTGCGCCCCCTGGAGCGCTTCGGGCTCGAACCCCTCCACGTCCACCTTGATGAGATCGACCCGCTCGAGGCCCTGGTCCCGATAGAAGTCATCCACAGTGACGACCCGCACCGATGCCACCGCGATCCCCGCCTCGCCGCTCCGCAAGGAGCACTTGCCGACGTCGTCCGAGCCGATCCCCTGGAGCACCGCGGTGGACGCCTCGGCGCCCGCTGCCAGGGCCTGCGGCCGGACCTGAGGCACCCGGTTCAGGCGGGCGTGCTCCTCGAGCACAGCGAACGTCTCTGGGTTGGGTTCGAAGGCGTACACCCGGCCAGACTCACCCACCGCACGGGCCATCCGCACGGCGTAGAGGCCGACGTTGGCGCCGATGTCCAGCACCACGTCCCCGGCGCGGCAGGCGCGTACCAAGGCCTCCAGGACGCCGTCCGGGAGCTGGAAGTAGTGGTGCCACTGGAAGTAGTTCGCAGGTCGAAACACCCAGTCACCATCAGCGCGGTGCACGCGCCTCAGCTCGTCCGGGCCGTAGCTCTCGGGGTGGGGGGTCAGCTTCAACAGCCAATCTTGGAGGGGCGACGAGGGCAGGCCGGACGTCGCCGCGTGCGCGCGGGCGATGATCCGCTCAGGGCCCGGCCCCTTGAGGAGCTGGTAGAGACCGCGCTTCATCTGGTCCTTCGCACGCATCTCGGGACTAGCTACACCCATCGGGCCGGTCGGGGCGGTCAAAAAATTCAAACGACGGCGCCGCCATGTGCCCGCGGTGTTGCTGGATATCTGTGCAGGCAACCTGTGGGGGCCCGACGGCGGCAGCCAGGTGATCACGTTTTTGAATCGAGCGGCTGCCCGGAGGCACAAACCCGCGGGGAGCCACAGCCCTGGTCATGGCGCTCCCGCTAAAGGTGTGGGATGAAGAGCCGATGGATGTCGGGGGGTTCCGCAGTTCCTGCGGCGTTGGTCTCCGACAGACTATCGGGTATGCACCGATGAAGAGGATGGGCTGAGGATGCGAGGCGTTCTGATGCGTGCGACGAAGGTATTCACAGGGGTGTCCCTGGCAGCGCTGGTTGTAGCGTGTGAACAGGGTCCGAACGTGGCCGACTATGAGTTCCCGCCCGAGTGGGGGGTCGAGAGCCTGGCTGTCGCGCCGGCCGGGAGCAACGCGACGGTGGTGTCGAACAGCATCCCGGCTACGGTGGCCCCGGGAGAGCGCCTCAACGTGCGCGTCTCCATGCAGAACAGCGGGACGGTGGACTGGGCCGACACCAACTGGCTGCTGTACCGCCAGAACAACGCGTGGTCCTGGGTCTACGACATCGTGACCCCACCGGTGGTGGCGAGTGCGACTGGTGACTTCGACTTCGTCATCACGACCCCGTCGACTCCCGGCGCTGCGACCTTCGCGGCCCAGATGTTCTCGCTGGTGCCCGGCCAGCAGGGCTTCTTTGGGGAGACCCTCAGCGTCCCGGTGACCGTGGACGCCGGCACGACGCCGCGCTGGTCCTGCTCCTTCGTGTCCAGCACCGTGCCCGCAACCATGGCGCCCGGGGCCAAGCAGGGGGTGAGCATCACGGTCCAGAACACCGGCACGGGCACGTGGGGCAGCTCGGGTCTGTGCCTCTACAGCCGTGACGTCCCGGTGGGGCGCTGGGGTGGCAACGCCATGTGTGTTCCGTTGACCCAGCAGGTCGCGCCGGGTGCCACCCACACCTTCAACATGACGCTGGTGGCGCCCACCGCTCCCGGCGTCTATGAGCTGGATAGGCAGATCTTCGACGCCAACCCGCCCAACCCCACCAACGGGGTGGGCCTGTTCAACCTGTCCCAAAACTGCGTCGATCTCTCGGTCAACGTGACCACCGTGGGCGCGCCCTATGACGCGACGCTGGTGAGCCAGAACTTCCCTGTCAGCATGGCCCCCGGTCAGCTGTCCAGCATCACCGTCGTGATGTCCAACAACGGCACCGCCACGTGGCCTACCGACGGTTCCCTCCTGCTCTACAGCCAGAACTCCCCCATCAGCCTGTGGGGCGTGACCACGGCACGACCCCAGGCTGTGGTCATCCCGGGCACCAACGGCACCTTCACGCTGAACATCAGGGCCCCGGCCACTCCCGGGACCTATGCGCATCGCTGGCGGCTCTTCGACACGACCACGGGGTACTTCGGGCCCGCCATCGACATCCCGGTCACCGTGGTCGGTACTCCGGCCTATGACGCCGCAGTGGTGTCCCAGAACATTCCGGCCTCCATCGTGGCGGGCACTCGGGTGAACTTCGAGGTCACGATGCAGAACACCGGCTCGGCGGCTTGGGACACCACGACCTTCGGGCTCAACTCCGCCAACAGCCCATACAACCTCTGGGGGACCGTGCTCACCGCGCTGCCGGCAGCCACCACCATCGCCCCTGGTCAGCAGCACACCTTTGTCTTCGAGGTGCTGGCCCCGTCGGTGCTGGGCACCTACGACAGCCTCTGGCGCATGCGGAACGATGGCGCGGGCGACTTCGGCGCAGTGGCCACCACGCTAGGTATCCAGGTGGTGCCCCCGGTGGGCTGCGGTGATGGGACTACCGGCAGCGGCGAGACCTGCGACGATGGGAACAACATCTCTGGCGACGGCTGCAGCGCGCTCTGTCAGATCGAGAACCAGGTCATCGACCTGGCGGGTGACGCCGCTGATCGCACGGTGTGGGGCACGGTGACCTCCAAGGCGCTGGCGAACGTGGCCATCGGCGACGTGACCAACGATGGGACCCCCGACGTGGTCACGGCGGAGTACGCACACGTCTATCCGTCCTACAACCCGAACGGCAAGGCCCTGGCCGGCCGTGTATATGGCTTCAACGGAACCACGGTGCTGTCCGGTGCCACCACTCAGGGTGGGACCGGTGCGGCGTTCGAGGTCTGGGGTGCGGACGCCAATGACTACCTGGGCGGTGGCTACGGCAGCTCGGTCCTGATCGGCGACGTGACGGGCGACGGCGTGCCAGATCTGTTGGCCTCGGCCGCGAAGGCCGACGGAGAGGGCAACGCGCGGGTCGACGCAGGTGAGATCATCATCATCATCGGTCAGACCGGGCTGGCGACCGCCGGAGTGATCGATCTCGGTACGACGACAGCGACCGCGTCCGGCTTCGTCGGTGGTCGTATCGTCGGTCCGGTGGCGGGCGGGCAGGCTCACGCGTTGGCCATCAACGACTTCAACGGCGACGGGGTCAACGACATCGTCATCGGCGTCCCCTTCGATGACACGGCCTCCGCCGACGCGGGCGTGGTCATGATCGTCGCTGGCGGACCCAGCCTGGCGACGGTGAGCGTCGTGGACATGGCGGTTGGAGCCAACGTGCTGGCCACCATCTACGGCGCGGGCGCGGGCGACCAGCTCGGCCTTCGCGGCACCACGGGCCTCGTGGATGGTAACGCGGTGGCAGACCTCGTGCTCGGCACGCCGCTCCACGATCCAGCCGGCCGCAGCAACGCTGGCGCGGCGTGGGCGCTGCTGGGCCCGCTTTCAGGCACGTACAACCTGCCGGGTGACGCCGACGTCGTCTGGTACGGTCAGGGCGCCAACGACCGCTACGGGTATCAGATCAGCATCGGCAACGTACGCGGCACCGCGGCCCCCGACGTGGTGATCGGCGGGATCCAGGTGCGCAACGCGTCCCTCCAGCAGGTGGGTGCGGTGGACATCTGGCAGGGTCCAGTGACCGTGTCGAGCTTCGATCTCTCCACGGGCACCCTGCCCAACTCCCGGATCCTGGGGGCGGACCAGTACGACAACGCCGGCTCGAACCTCTCGGTGGAGGGGGACATGAACGGCGACGGCTACAACGACATCTTGATCACCTCCCCCGCGGCCGACGGGCCGGCGAACGGACGCGACCGCGCAGGTGAGCTTGCAGTGGTCCTGGGCGCGGCGTCGATCCCCGCCACCGTGACCCTCAACGCCACTACGAGTCGCCTCCTGGTGTACGGGGCCGACGCGGTCGGCCTCATGGGTGCACTGCCCAACGACCTGGCGGTCGGGGACATCGACGGAGACGGCCGGGCCGACTTCTGCGTGGGTTCGTACCAGGGCGGCACGTCGCTCGGCACGCTCATCTATCCGGGCCGCGTCGATTGCTTCCGCAGCCGCTGGTAGCCCGCCCCCGTCTCAGCGGGCCCGCCCGGGCCCGCTAGAACCGCCCCCCCACCATCAACGTCGCGCCGCCGCCCTCCACCGGGCCGATGCCCACCGCCACGTCCGCCTCCAGCTCGGGGGCGTCCCAGTTGCGCGTAAGGTAGGTTGCGGAGCTCAGGCCCACCAGCATCCCCGCGAGGGCGGGGCCGAAGAAGGCGGGGGCGTTGTCCACCTCGTTCTTCACCAGCACCGAGAGCCCCATGCCCACCAGGGTGCCGAGGATGCCGCCGGAGTCGATCAGGAGGGCGCGGCTGCGGCTCATCGGGTAGATGTCCAGGGCCGACAGGAGCGCGCCGCCGACCAGGCCGGCGTCGCTCGCGAGCATGGTGGTGAGCATCACGACCTTCCCGTCGGCGGCGAAGTCACTGACGGCGTGGATCATGAACATCAGCCCGCCCAGCCAGAGGCCGCCGCTGGTCGCGAGCGAGACGTCGCCCGCGGTGGGGTTGGCGAACGCGCCCACCACCGCGCCGCCGAGGGTGCCCAGGACCTGACCGGCGAGGATCGCGCCGAACGTGCCCTTGTCGTTGGCGTCGGCCACCACGGACACCGCGACGCCGTTCCAGACCCCCCACATGGTGCCGCTGTTGATGGCCAGGGCGCGGCCGGGGGTGATGCCCTTGCGGGTGCCGAGGAGGGACCCGGCGAGGCCTGCGCCCGCCCCGACCGCGAGGACGACGACGATGACTCGCCCGTCGTCGCACTCGGCCAGGCCGCACAGCATGCCCGCGGCGCCGATGCCGGCCAGGGTCTGGAACGAGGTCAGCTCGGCCCGGGCGAGGCCGGTGGGGCGCAGGGTGCCGTAGCGCTCGTCGTCCTCGGCGACCCGGGGCTGGGCCTCGGGGGCCTCCATGGTGTGCAACATATCTTGCGCGAAGAGCGCCGCGGGGTGCCCGGGGTAGTCGGCGAGGATGCGCTGCAAGGCGGCCTTCGAGCGCTCCGGGCGCATGAGCACGCTGTCGAGGAAGGCCTGGTGGTAGAGGGTCCAGGCGGGGTCCGCGGCCGAGGTGGGCGCGGCAGCGGGGGCGTGGCTGGCGGGGGCGGGCGCCATGACGCCGGGTCGAACTCGGGCGCCGCGGGGCGTCGGGCTCGGCCGGTGGGGGGCGGGACAGGGGCCTCAGGGCTACCGCGCCGCGCGGGCGCCGGGGCCTCGGGTGGGGCCTCTCCTCCGGGGGCGGGCAGGGGGCGGCGGGTCGGGCTCCGTCGCGGGCGGAGGCGGAGGGGTCTGGGCCGCCGCGCTCTGGGCGGCGACGAGGAGGGCCAGGGTGAGGCTCAAGGTGCGCATGCAGGCTCGCGTAGGGGGGTATACCGCAGGGTCGGACCCGAGGCGCCCCCTCGCAAGGGTCTACGCCCGATCCGGCGGTCTTGGCGAGGGCGCCCCGGCAACGGACCGAGGCCCGGCAGGAATGTGATCGCCGGCATGAGCTGTTCGGGGCGGGGGGGAGCGGGCATCCTTGGCCTCCGCGGCGAATGCGCGGGGCCCGGCGCGCGTCTTTGGATCGCCGGCCCGCCCGAGCCGTTCGCCTCAGGAGACCCAGGATGATCCATCTTCGCCCCATGCCCCCCGTGCTCACCCTCGCCGCGCTGACCTTCTCCGTGCCCGCGGGGGCGGCGGAGCTGTTGGAGCCCACCCCGATCTCGGCCGAGACCTACGCCGAGAGCTTCACCCTCAGCGTCGACCTCGGCGGTGGCACCTACCTGCAGGGGCAGCTCGCGGTGAGCAACCTGGGCCCCGGGGGACGGCCAGGGGGCCTGCCGCTTCCTGTTCGTGCCGGTGGGGGCAAGGAGCCTCCGGGGCCGAGAAGTACGACCGCGATCGCTGGTCCTACGCGAAGGCGCCGGAGCCGAAGCTCACCGTGGGGCCGTGCCAGCTGAGCGCCACCGCCGATGCGCTCGTGTTCGACGCCAACCTCGAGCAGGGGAAGGTGCGGGTGACCTTGAAGGCGAAGCCGCAGCGGCTGAGCCCACCCGACCACACCGTGAAGGTGGCGGGCGACTTCTACGAGACCGAGATCCTCGTGCCCGTGGGCCAAGGCCGAGGTGCAGGTCGACTTGCCAAAGGTCGGCAAGAAGAGCCTGGAGGGCTTCGGGTTCGCGGACCACAGCCGCTCCACCACCCTGCCCGGCAAGCTGGCCAGCCGCTGGGTGCGCTTCCGGGTGCTCGACCCCTCCGACGCCTACCTGTTCCTGGTGCGGTACCCCGCCGACGGCGGCAGCGCGCAGGCGTGGGCCTGGCGCGGGGGCGACAAGTCCGCGGTGCGGGTGAGCAAGGTGAAGGTGGGCCAGAAGGACGAGGGCAAGACGCCGATGTTCCGGGCCCTGGCCATGGTCGGGGGCGAGACCTGGAAGATGACCTCCACCAAGCTCCTGTACCGGTACGCCCCGGTCGAGAAGCACGGCATGCTGGGCGCGGTGGTCGGCTCGGTGGTGGGCAACCCCATCACCTATACCTACACGGGGCGGCTGGAGACCGGCGCGACCCCCGGGACGGCATCATGGAGGTCACCCTCCTGCAGTAGCCGCCGCTATGTTTGACGGATCTGGCGGCCGGCGGCCACTGTCACTGAGCATGCGTGGGTGGTCCCTCCCACTTGCCCTGACCCCACTCCTGGCGGGCTGCGTGGCCGACACCACCGACCTGGAGTCCCTCGGCGCGCTCGACGTCGCCCCCGCCTCCATCCGTTTCGGCACCATCGGCGGCGACTGCGAGCCCTACGAGCTCCCGGTGACGGTGGCCAACGACGGCAGCGCGAAGGTCGTCATCGAGCGCATCGCGCTCCGGGAGGGCACCGCGTTCGAGGTGGTGAGCCTGCCCGAGCCGCTGCCTGGAGGCGCGCTCGAGCTCCGGCCGGGCACCCACGTCGAGGTGCTGGTCCGCTTCGTGGGGGGCGCGGACGGCGAGTACCAGGACGTGCTCGAGGTCGAGGGGACCCTGGCCGACGGCCACTTCAGCCAGGAGGTGCAGCTCTACGGCCGCGTGGCCGCCGACCGCATGCGCACCGACACCTATCGCCAGGGCCAGACCGGCGACGCCGACATCCTCTTCGTCATCGACAACTCCTGCTCGATGGTGGCCGAGCAAGAGGCGTTGACGCGCAACTTCCGCAGCTTCATCGAGATCGCGGACTCCGGCCTGCTCGCCTTCCACATCGGCGTCACCACCACCGACGTCAGCGAGGGCGACGACGCCGAGGCGGGGCGGCTGGTGCCGCTGGACGGGGCGCCCTCGGACCGCGTGGTCACCCGCGAGTCGCTGCCCCACGCCGCTCGCCGCCTTCACCCGGAACGGCCGCGTCGGCATCGAGGGCTCGGGCGACGAGCGCGGCCTCGAGGCGGCGCGCCGCGCCCTCAGCGCCCAGCTCCTCGAGGGCCCCAACTACGGCTTCTTGCGCGAGCACGCGCTGTTGTCGCTGGTGTTCATCTCGGACGAGGTGGACCTGTCGCCGCTCACCGTCCAGACCTACGTCGACACCTTCGTCGCGGTGAAGGACGGCCGCCGCGATCGCGTCACCGCCTCCGCGGTGGTCGGGCCGCCCGGCGGCTGCGGCACCGGCCACGACAACACCGCCTCCTACGCCCCGCGCTACATCGAGGTGGCGCGCACCCTGGGCGGGGCGGTGGAGTCGATCTGCGACCCGCGCTGGGATGAGGTGCTCGGCCGCATCTCGTCCACCGCGTTCGGCCTCAGGGCCCGCTTCGAGCTGAGCGAGGTGCCCGAGGACCCGGGCGCGGTAGAGGTGCGGGTGAACGGGCTCCTGCTCCCCGCGGTGGCGGGGGGGTGGCGCTACGACGCCGGGTCGAACTCGGTGCTCTTCGTCCCGTCGGCCATCCCGCAGCCCGGCGCCGAGGTGAGCATCCGCTACCGCGCCGTCTGTGGGGCGTAGCGGATCTGAGCGGCTTCCCTCCTCCAGGGGGTTGTGCGAGAACAGCCCCTCGGGGCGACATGGGCGAAGATGGCAAGCCGACTGACCTCAGCGCGAACCTGATCGACATCGTCGAGCACTCGCCCCTGGCGATCGCGGTCTTCGACCGGGAGATGCGCTACGTCCTCCACAGCGCGCGCTACCTGACGGAGTACGGCACCGCCCTGCTCGGGCAGGCGTGTGATCGGCCGGGAGCGGACCACGAGGTCTTCATGGCCCCCCAGCGCTACCGCGACGTCCATCAGCGCTGCCTCGCCGGCGCGAGCGAGAGCGCAGAGGCCGAGCCCTTCGCGCGCCTCGATGGTCGCGTCGAGTGGACCAACTGGGCGACTGAGGCGGCGCCCTGGAGGACTGGCCGGAGCCGCGAGGCGTGAAGGGATGAAAGCGAGCATCGTCGTGATGACCGAGGTCATCACCGCGAGGAAGGCGGCGGAGGCGAAGCTCCAAGAGGCGCACGAGCGGCTCGCGGAGGCCCAGCGCCTGGCCCGCATCGGCTACTGGGAGCGCGACCTGGTGAGCGACGTGCTCACGCTGAGCGACGAGGTCCATGAGCTCGTCGGCGTCGACGCCTCGGCCGCGCCGCTCAGCTATGCGGACTACCTCCGGGCCGTCCCCGAGGAGGAGGTCGAGTCCGTCGACGAGCGGTTCCGCGAGGCGATCGTCCGGGGCGGTCGCTTCAAGCCTCGAGCACTCGCTCCAGCGCCCCGACGGCACGATGCGCTACCTCGCGATCGACGGCCGGGTCCTCCACGACGAGGCCGGCCGGCCCACGCGCCTGGTCGGCGCGGCCCAGGACGTCACGGAGCGGCACCTGCTCGAAGATCAGCTGCGCGAGTCGCAGAAGCTCGAGGCCACCGGACGCCTCGCAGGTGGAGTTGCACACGACTTCAACAACATCCTGACGGGCTCTGGCTTCCTCCTCGGTCGAGCTGGCGCTGGTGCGGGAAAAGCGATCCTGCTGCGCGCAGACGTTCCGCGTGAGGTCATCCGCGCGGCCGAGCAGGCCAGGTCCCTGACCCAGCAGCTCCTCTCGTTCTCGCGCCGGCGCACCGTCATCCCGCGGGTCCTCCAGATCAACGAGCGCGTCAAGGCCGTCGAGGCGATGATCCGCCGGATCCTCGGCGAAGACATCTCCTACTCGACCCACCTCGCGAGCGACCTCTGGAACACGCGCATCGACCCGAACGCGCTGGAGCAGGTCATCGTGAACCTCGCGGTCAACGCGCGCGACGCCATGCCGGAGGGGGGGCGCCTCACCATCGAGACCACCAACGTCACGCTCACGGATCACAAGATCGGCGCGAAGGGGCAGGCGATCCCACCCGGCGACTACGTGACGTTCATGCTCTCCGACAACGGCGTCGGCATGAGCGAGCCGGTCAGGGAGCACATCTTCGACCCCTTCTACACGACGAAGGGGCCCGGGAGGGGGACCGGCCTCGGGCTCTCGACCTGCTACGGGATCATCCGGCAGGCGCACGGCTTCATCTGGGTGTACTCGGAGCCGGGGCAGGGGACGACCTTCAAGGTGTACCTGCCGCGGGTCATGGAGACGGCCAGACATCGAGGTCGTCGCGCCGGTGCCGGCGGCGGTCGGCGGGAGCGAGACCATCCTGTTGGCGGAGGACAACGAGCAGGTGCGACGCCTCGCGGTTCGGACGCTCCAAGAGCTCACGTGGCTATGTGGTGAAGGTCGTCGCGTTGTTCCTCCGCAGGCCGGAGGAGGCCTTCGGCTGGACCGATGGGAGGCTCTGACCACGACTCCGCGGAGACCTCCTCATCACCGACGTCATCCTCGGCCCGGGCCTCCAACGGCTCGATGAGGCGCTCGATGCCGCGGATCGCGCGGTGGCGCTGGCGCCGGATGGCTGGCAGCCCAACGTCCGAGGTGCTCTTCCTGCAGCAGGCGCTACCTGCAGAGAACGCCATCGCGCCCACCACGGGGTGGCGGAGGCTTCGGCGCGGAGCGCGCGCAGAGATCCGTTCAGAGAGCCTGACCTGGCGCCCGACGGGTCACGCACGCTTGGAGGGAGCGGTTCGCGCCACGCTCGAGGGCTACACCGGAAGGCGCCCGGCGACCTTCTTGAGCTCGCGGTGGACGCGGTGGGTCCAGCCCACTGGCTCGAGGAACATGAGGATGCACTGACCGGCGACCACGTCCATCGCCTGGGCGCGGCCGAACTCGATCGCGGCGTCGGAGGACGCGCCCTCACCGGTGCCCCCCTTGTGCAACCAGGCTTTCGTGACGCCCGCCGCGTGGCACTCCCGCAGGACCGCCTCGCTCGCCCCGCGGGGGGTGGCCACGTAAGGCTCCGTCCACCGGGGCTGGATCGCGCCCACGTTGGCGTACACCGGCTCGCCCTCGAGCTCGGTGATGCTCGGGTTCACCGGCACCACGTCGATCCCGTGGGAGCGCAGCTCCTTCATCAGGCTCCGGCTGAAGTGGTCCTTGCGCTGCGACACCCCCACGAGCGCGATCCGCCTGCATCCCATGAAGGCGTCGATGGCGCGGCCGTCGATGCTCCGGGCAAGATCGCGGTTCTCGGGGGTGGCGCAGGGGGGGCTCTTGGGTTCCGGCTCCATGGTTGGGCCGGGGGCACTGCAAGGCTCGATCCCGACCGCACGGCCATAATCGACGGGGCCGAGGTTACCCGTCGGTAGCATTATCATCGACGACCGTTTCCTGTGCGATTCAGTAACGCTCTCGCACTTTCCTGCCCGCTGTGTATCCTGCCCTGCATGGTCTGGATGCGATCCCGCAGTTACGACGCGGTGTTCATGATGGGTGGTCTTTGGACCATGGGCCTGGTCGTGGCCCTCAACGGGACCGGCCTGCTCAAGTCCATCCAGTTCGGACTCGCGGTCCTGTTCTGGGTCGGGCACCGACTGACCACCACGTATATTGCGTACTGCCAGGAGGCCTACCGTGAGCACCTGACGAAGCAGCGGGTGCGCTTCCTCTACGTGCCGGGCGCGGTGCTCGCGCTGGTCTTCATCATGGTGATGGTGCCCGAGTCGGTGTTGCCGGTGCCGGTGCTGCATCGGCTGCTCGCCCTGGCCGCGCTGGACTTCGCCTGGGAGTTCTACCACTTCACCATGCAGCACTACGGCGTGGTCTCGATCTACCGCATGCGCGCGGGCCAGGACCCGGGCGCGGTGGCTGACAAGCGGTGGGAGAAGATCTTCTGCTACGCGGTGTTCGGCGGCGGCATCCCGCTCGCGACCCTCTACCACGCGTTCAAGGGCATGGCGGCCAGCAACCCGGACTTCTTCATGCCGGGCTGGGGCATCCAGGGCATGCGCATGCTGGGCATCGCGGTGGCGCTGGGCTTCACCGCGCGCGCGGTGGTGGTGGAGGCGCGCAACCCGAAGATGTCGCTCCCCAAGCTCCTGTACATGGTGAGCGTGGGCCTGCCGGTCTCGCTCGCCTTCGTCTATGACTCGATGGCGCCCGCGCTGCTCATCCTCGCCGTGCAGCACTGGATGGTCTCGGTCGGCCTCACCTCGCACATGGCGGCGGGCCGCGCCCCGGTGAAGACCGAGCCCAACGTGTGGTACCGCTTCTGGAACGTGTTCAACCGGAGCCCGTGGGCGGTCATGGTGATCATGTGCATCGGCTCCGCCGCGCTGGCGCCGGTGATGGAGTTCTCGGACGTGGAGCGCCGCTACGTGATGCGCGCGGTCCGCGCCGCGTTCGACCCCGCCTCGGCGGAGCGGCACTACGTGTACTGGGGCGCCCAGTACCTCGACCTGCTGGCGTTCATGGGCCGCAACACGGTGGTCTCGCTGTTCATTGCGACCGGGTTCGCCTTCGGGTACATCCACTACCTCATGGATCGGGCGGTGTATCGCTTCTCCGATCCCGACACCCGGCGTCAGAGCGCGCCCCTCATCTTCCAGAAGCTATAGGCCCCATGAAGAACGAGCGACACCTCTCCGACTCCCCTCGCTACGGTCAACTCTGGTTGACAGACGAGGAGGAGGAAGCCGGCGCCCTCTACGGCGGCATCTGGGATCTGTTCACCGACGAGGAGTACCGGCGCTTCGCCGAGTGGATGTGGTACGAGTACTACAAGCTCCACAAGCCCCTCGGGTCCTGCGTCAACGGCAAGTCCATCCTCGACGGGGGCTGCGGCGGCGGCGCGGCCACCTACACCATGCTGAAGGAGGGCGCCGCGAAGGCCACCGCGGTGGACCTCTCGGGCCGCGCCCTGGCCCACTGCGAGCGCCTGGTGCGCGAGTTCGCGCCCTCCGTGGCCGACCGGCTCGAGACCCACCGCGCCTCGCTCCTCGAGCTCCCCTTCGAGAACGAGACCTTCGACTTCGTCTACTCGGCCGGCGTCGTGCACCACACCGAGGACCCCGACCGCGCCCTGAGGGAGCTGGTGCGGGTGTTGAAGCCGGGCGGCAACCTCTGGATCGGCCTGTACGGCTCGGGCGGGCTGCTCGGGAACGTGCTGATCCCCGCCGCGCGCTCGGTGAACAACGTGGTGCCCCGGTCCTTCACCCAGGGCGTGCTCGACTTCATGCGCATCCCGCCGCTCCGGAAGTACGAGATCCTCGACGCGATGTACGTGCCGTATCGCTACGAGTACACCGCGCAGGAGGCGGAGGCGTGGCTGGCCTCGGTGGGGCTGACCGAGATGTTCCGCACCGACATCGCGCTGCACCCGATCTACAAGTACACGCCCTGGCTCAACGGCGAGGGGTGGCTTGGGTATCGGTGCCACAAGCCTGGGGCGGCGAAGGGCAACGGGGCGGCGAAGGGTAACGGCGCAAGCTAGGTTGCTGTTCGGAGGTTGTGCAGCGTTGCTCGGAGGTGGAGCGGCGTTGCTCGGAGGTGGTGCGGCTCGGAGGTGGTGCGGCGCTCCGCTTCCGGGGCCGAGGCCTTCCCCGCTCCGGGGGACCGGCGGGTAGGGGGCGTCTGGGCTTCGTTTGACGGTGGCTCCGCCTTCTTGGGGGCCCCGGGGTTCGGCGCTTCGCGCGGCCTTGGTAGTGCCCCAAAGTCCCCCTCCGGGGGAAGACCTCGTCCCCTCCCGCTCCGCTCACGCTTGTGCTCGGTCGGGCCGCTGTGGCTCGGAGGTGGTGCTGCGTGCGCGGAGGCCTCGTCGGCTCCCGCTCCGGTCACGCTTGGGCCCGGGCCGCTCGGATCAGTGTGGCGGCTCGGTGAGGCTGACGTCGCCTTGCTCGCCATCTGCTGCTGAGAGTGAGCCCGCCTTCTTTTCTCGCTCGTTCGTCTCGAGGAGCTGGACCTCGCGCTCGAGCTCCTCGGCCTTTCCTTTGAGCGAGAGCCCGCTGATGAGCATCACTCCTCCGAACAGGCCGAGGCCGTAGAAGATGAACCTCCCGCCCGAGGCCACGGAGAGCGCGACCCCGATGGCGGCGAAGATGCCTCCCCACAACACGCGCGCTCGACCGGAGTAGGCGAGGTCGTCCGCGCGCTCCGACTTCGCGGCGGGGGCCTCCGGCGGTGGCCGCTGCGCCTCGATCCCGCGCTCCTGGAGCACGCGGATCATCGTCGCTACCGCGTCGTCGTGATAGTCGTCCGCGTTGGCGAGCATCCCGAGCAGATAGGCGTCGTTGAGGGACCGGTATTCCTCGAGGAGCTCGTCGGGTTCGGTCATGGTCGTCTCCAGACCTTCCGAATGTGCACTTCGTCGAGCTCGAGCGCCATACCGCGCGCTCGAGCGGGCGGAGCTTGTCTTTGGGCGAAACGGAGGATTATCCTCCGTTTGTGCCTCAAGCCAGGAACCCAACGGGCGCGGGAGCGCGGCCCGCCGAGCCGATGCGGGCCGACGCACGACGAAACCGCGACAAGCTGCTCGATGCGGCGATCGAGGTGATCCTGGAGGCCGGTGGCGATCCGGCGCGGGACGCGATCGCCGCGCGCGCAGGTGTTGGCATCGGGACGCTCTATCGCCACTTCCCCGACCAGCCGTCGCTCTTGAACGCGGTCGTCCGGCGCACGCTGGAGCGCACCATCGAGGCAGGTGAGGCTGCGCTCGCCGAGGCGACGGACAGCTTCGACGCCCTCCGGCGCTACATGCACTCGGCGCTCGACCACGGGATCGGCGTCGTCAACTTGATCCATCCGCTGGTGGACGTGCGCGACCCCGAACTGAGAGGCCGGGCGGGGTCCGTCATCGAGACGCTGATCTCGAATGGGCGTCGAGATGGGGTCCTTCGAGAGGACACGACCGCGGCCGACGTGGTCTTCGCCACGATCCGGTTCGGGCGGCCCCTCGCGGTGGGGCTGTCGGGGGCCGAAGAGCGGGCCATCGCGCATCGGCACATCGACATCTACCTCGATGGGCTGCGGGGCTCACGAGCGGCCGAAGCGAGCCCATCGAGCCCCGAAGGCGCTCCGAGCGCGCGCGGCAAGAGGAGGCGCAAGTGACCCCGTATGTCCTCTGGTTCGAGGAGGTCGACCGCAGCTCGGTCGCGGTCGTGGGTGGCAAGGGCGCGCACCTCGGGGCGTTGGTGCGTATGGAGGGCGTGCGGGTGCCCGCCGGGTTCTGCGTGACCACGGATGCCTATCGGCGCTTCACGACGGACGTGCCCTCGCTCGCGGCTCGACTGGATGAGCTCTCGCGCCTCGAGCGCGATGACCGAGAGGCGATCGACGGGCTCGGCTCGGAGCTCCGCGCGACCCTCGAAGCGGCGCCGATCCCGAGCGGCGTCGAAGCGGCGATCACCGAGGCCTACACGCGGTTGGGCGCGGTCGCCTGCGCGGTCCGCTCGAGCGCCACGGCCGAGGACCTGCCGAACGGGTCCTTCGCGGGTCAGCACGACACGTACCTGAACGTTGTCGGGCTCGCTTCGCTCCTGAGCCACATCCGCCGGTGCTGGGCCTCGCTGTTCACCGAGCGCGCCGTCGCATACCGCATGAAGAAGGGCCTCGACCACCGGAGGGTCCACATGGCGGTCGTCGTCCAGCGCATGGTCTCCCCGGAGGCCGCTGGCGTCGTGTTCACGGCAGATCCTGCTACCGGAGATCGCAAGGTGACCTGCGTAGAGGCAGGCTTCGGCCTGGGTGAGGCGCTGGTCTCGGGCCTCGTGAACGCAGATGTCTTCAAGGTCCGTGATGAGGCGATCATCCAGAAGACGATCAACCGGAAGCGACTCGCCATCCGTGCGGCGGCAGGCGGCGGAACGCGACGGGATGAGCTCGAGCCCACTCAGCAAGCGCGACCCGCCCTCGCCGATGCACAGGTGCTCCAGCTGGCGCAGCTGGGTCGGCGCATCGAGGCGCATCTGGGCGGCCCGCAGGACATCGAGTGGTGCCTCGCTGGGGACGACCTCCACGTGGTGCAGAGCCGGCCGATCACGACGCTGTTTCCCATCCCCGTGGCCGGCGACCAGGCGAACCACGTGTACATCTCCGTCGGCCATCAACAGATGATGACCGACGCCATGAGGCCGCTCGGGCTGTCGTTCTGGCAGATGACGACCCCGCGGCCCATGGCGGAGGCGGGAGGGAGGCTGTTCGTCGACGTCACGCAGATTCTCGCGTCGCCAGCGACCCGGGTTGGACTCCTGGACACGGTTGGCCAGTCGGATCCGCTGATCCGCGACGCGCTGCAGACCGTCCTCGACCGTGGCGACTTCATCCCGTTGCTCTCGGACCACGAGCCGTCGGGCTGGGCTCCGCCGAGCGCCGGGCCCGCACTGCTCGATCCGGACCCCTCGATCGTGGCTCGGCTCGTCGCGCGCTGCCAGGCCTCGATCACCGCCCTGACCCAAGACATCGAGGCGCACTCGGGCGCGGCCCTGCTCGACTTCATCCTCGCGGACCTCCCCGAGCTGAAGCGGGTCCTCTTCGATCCCGAGAGCCGTCGCGCGATCATGACCGGCATGGAGGCGGCGTGGTGGCTGAACGCAAAGATGGCAGAGTGGCTCGGCGAGCAGGCGCCAGCCGACACCCTCTCCCAGTCCGTCCCCGACAACGTGACGTCAGAGATGGGACTCGCGCTCATGGATCTTGCGGACGCTGTCCGTCCCCACCCCGAGGTGGTCACCTTCCTCCAGGACGTGGACGACGATGACTTCGTGGACGCGCTCCCGATGCTCGCCGGTGGCCGGGAGGTGCGTGACGCGTTCCTTACATGGCTCGATCGGTACGGCATGCGCGGGCCTGGGGAGATCGACATCACCCGCCCGCGCTTTCGGGAGCGGCCCGCGATGCTCCTGCCGATGGTGGTGGGCTACCTCCGGAGCTTCGCGCCGGGGGAGGCCAACCGGCGCGTTCGGCAGGGGCGCCAGAAGGCGCGCGAGCTCGAGCTCCGACTCCTCGAGCGGCTGCGGGCGCTGCCCGGCGGGGAGCAGAAGGCGGCGGAGACCAAGCGCATGATCGACCGGGTCCGAACGTTCGCTGGATACCGGGAGTATCCAAAGTACGGCATGGTCAGCCGCTACCTGATCTACAAGCAGGCTCTGTTGCGTGAGGCGGAGCGCCTCGTGCGAGCGGGGGTGCTTCGGGAGCGGGAGGACATCTACTACCTGCGCTTCGAGGAGCTGCAGGAGGCCGTGCGCACGCGAACGGTGGATGACCAGCGCATCAGCGCGCGCAAGGCGGAGTTCCAGCTGCAGCGGGACCTCACGCCGCCGCGCGTGCTCACCTCCGACGGTGAATGCCTGACCGGCGCGTACCGCCGCTCGAACGTCCCAACGGGTGCCTTGGTGGGGCTACCCGTCTCCACCGGGACGGTCGAGGGCCGCGCGCGCGTCGTGCTCGACTTCGCCCGCGCAGATCTCGAAGCAGGTGACATCCTCGTCACCCGGTTCACGGATCCGAGCTGGACTCCCGCCTTCGTCGCCATCAAGGGGCTCGTCACCGAGGTCGGTGGCCTCATGACCCACGGCGCGGTGATCGCTCGAGAGTATGGCCTGCCCGCGGTCGTCGGGGTCGAGGACGCGACGAGGCTCATCGGGGACGGACAGCGCATCCGCGTCAACGGGACCGAAGGATATGTCGAGCTCCTCGCTTGAAAGGAGCGCCCTCGTGGCGACGCCACCGCCTTTGACTATCGTCCGTCGAGCGCTGCCTCGAGCTCGTCGGCTGCTCTTCGAACCGCGATGAGGGCAGGCAGTCTATTGTCGCCGTCAGCGGTAGCGTACTCGCGCAGGCGCTTGGCCAGGCGCACGTACGCTCGGGATTGTCGGTTGAGCGTCCCGCTGGATGCAATGCCGCTTGCGAGTGTGGTGCCCGACCAGTGCGCTGCGTAGAACATCGACCCGTCCAGCTCGACCTCGCCGTATAAGGGTTTCGGTCGGCGAGGAGGGTGGGCCGTACGGAGGAGGGTTCGTCGGCACAGCTCCACGACTCGCGCTGCCGTCTTCGCATCGATCGACGCATGGCTCGAATGAACAGCGGTGTCGCGCGGGCCCGCTTTCTGGATGCCGGGATGTTGGAAGCTGCGGAAGGTCACGCCGTAGCGCCCGTCCGGCTTCTCCAGCAGATAGACGATGTGTGGACGCGCGGAGGCGGGCAATTCGAGGAGTTGGCACTGCGCCCGTTCAGCCGACGCGGGTCGAAGGAGCTCGTTGTCGTCTCGTACGGAGGCGTCGGTCCCGGGACCCAATGGGCCGGGCGACGGAGCGAAGCTTGGCTCGCTCGCTTGTGCGTCCGCGAGGGTGAGCAACACGACGGCAGACAGGAGAAGGGAGGCGCCAGCTACAGTCCCGTGCATCGACTCGCTCCTTCCTCGTCCGTCGTCCAGTGCCAGGCCCGTCCGCCATCATCAGTCATGGTCGCCCCAGCTCTCCCGAATGTACCCTTCGTCGAGGTTGGAGCGCCATAGCTCGTCGACGATGTCCTCCGCCTCACGAGAGCATCGGGCGTCGGCGCTGCGGCTTCTGATGGCCTTCAGGCGTCGACCGAGGGCGACGGCGATGGCGTCGAGGATGGGCGCGTTGAAGAGGGGCACCTGCGGATGGCGGTGAGGCTTCTTGGCCATCGTTCGGTCAGAGTCTCATGAACCCCAGTTGATGTCGAAGACCCCTTCTTCGACCTTGTGGATGCCCTGGAAGAAGACGTGGTGGACGTCGACGCCCTTGAACCACGTCGACTCGGCTCGCGTCTTTCGCTCGGTCTTCACGATGGCGGCGAGCAGCTCCGAGACCGTGAAGGACCTGCCGTTCTGCGCGTGATGAACGACGGCGCCGCCGTGGCTCCTGAGGGTCACGGTCGGCCGCTTCAGCTCGACCCGACTCAGTTCCTCATCGCGAAGTGGTCGCAGGTGGCCGTCCTCGAAGACGTAGGCATCGAGGTGCACCGACAGGATGGTCGCGGTCGGCGTCGCCCGCTCGTTGACCAGCGTCGGCGTGATTCGTTCCGGGGGCTCGGACAGCTCTATCTCGAGCCGGCCGCCGACCCCACTCAGGAGTTCTCTGCTCATCTGGTCCCCCGTCTACCCAACGCAGGCGCTCGGCGGCGAGCCCTCTGAGGGTGGGCCGAAGGCCCGGCCCAAGTAGGCCCGTCCATCAGCGGCGGGATCCTAGGCCGCCTCCGCGCAGGTCGCAAGGCGCGTTTCTAGCGCCCCATTCGCCGCCGGACCTGCTCGAGTGCCGCGGCCTTGATCTCCATCGGTGCGAGTCCAACCGACGATGCTGCATCGCAGGTTGCCTCCGATGCCCAAGCGGCTTCTGCGCAACCATCGACCGAGGATGTTGCCGTCCTGAGAGCCCAGAAGACGACATCGGAGACCCGTGGTTCGTGGTTCGTCGACGATTCGGGACCGAAGAGCTCGGTGCAGATTCGTTCGAACCGAGCATCCGTTGGCTCGTCGACCCAGGAGATCAGGAGCGCGAGATGCTCTTTGTCCACTGTGGATGCTCCACCCGCCTGACGTCCTGTGGCGCGCGTCGCGATGCCAAAGGCCGCGCAGACGCATACGACCTTGGATGTGACCACGTCGGATGCTGCGCCATCCAGGGCAGCCACCCAGTCGTCAATAAAACTTGCGTCTTCGACTGCACGGGTCCGCGCGCGCGACCTCGAGATCCTCGAACAGGTAGCGCTTCTTCACCGGTCTCCCGGCTTCCTCGATCCAGTACAGCCAGCAGGCGTGTTTGTGATGCCAGAGCGTCTTCGTGATCGTTCCCGCATGTGGGGTCCGATTCCGGTGATTCAGACGCACACGGACACCATCGCCTTCTCGCAGCCGTGGTCGGCTTGCGTCGGCGTCGACCGACGTCGCTTCCGGAGGTGGCCGGTCGAGGTCCTCGAACAGCCGAATGAGCAGGAGTTCGATCGCATCGACGACCTCGTCGCGACCTCGCAACAGGTGCGCCGCCGCGTGCGCGTCGCCCGGCGGGTAGTAGTCCAGGCGCAGCTGGCCGTTCGGAGCGGAGGCCAAGGCGATCTCTCCTGAGTTGACGCCGAGCCCGTAGCTCTGCTCGCCAGTCAGTCGGAGGTGCCCCATCGATGTCACCGCCGAGATCGACGGCGCCCAAGGACGGGCAGCGGCCTCGAGGAGCACTTCGACGAGGACCGAGGCGTGTTCGTCGGCCAGTGTCGCGCGCGCGGCGGCTTCGAGGGTCGGGTCGTCGAGACGGGTCCACATCGCTTCGACAGGTCAGCTCAAAAGAGCACTTCGCGGTCGCATAGCCGAATTGGCTCGGAGTCCTGAGTCACGGGCCATCCTCGAGATCCACGGTCTCCCACGGGTATGCAAAGACGGAGAGGACCGCGCCCCTCCATAGTACCGCCTCATCTTGTCCGAATGCGACGCCGTCGGGGAGAAAACTGTCGCCGGGCAACCAGGTGCTGTCATTGACCGCCAGCGCGACGAGCCATGGTAGGCCTCGAGGTCGGCAGATTTCGTCGCGAATGAAGCCAAGCGGGAATCGAAGTGAGATGGGGGCAATCTGACGGCCCTCTGCTTCGGCGATGGTCGCCGCGATCTCGCCATAGGATTCCACGCGCATCAGCGAGGCTTGTCGAGTCAAGTGCTTGTAGACGGCCTCCGAGTTCTTCGGTGCTTTGGTCCAGATTGTGGGCATGAGACGAGCTCTCATGTTGGTGGCATTGTCGCAAGCGGGGTTGCTTCACGGTCTGCCAACTGAGACCTTGAGGGTGCGACTACAACGGGTGCTATCCGACACCGCCCCGGTGACCATCCAGATGCCCCGAGTCGATGGATCCACCGCCGCAGTTGAACGAAGTGAGGCGCGAGTGGCTCAGAAGCGGAGCATCGCGCCGCCGGCCCACCCTAAGGCTTGAAGTACAGCGGCCCCAACGTCTTCCGATAGAACGGATTCCCGAACCGCCACAGCAACGCATCCACGTAGAAGTGCAGCGTCGCGATGATCGTCTGGGCCACGAAGACCGCGAAGATCCACCCCTTGCCCCCCAGCGGGTGCTCGAAGTCGTTGAACACGCGCGGGCCCATGTAGAAGAAGAGGCTGGTGCCCACCAGCACGAGGTAGAAGATCCACTGGTTGCGCTTGAACCAGTCCATCAGGCGGTCGGCCACCGACTCGTTGGGCTGCAGGTGGGCGAAGACCCGGGGCTGCATGAGGATGTGGTACTCGATGTAGTGCATGGCCAGGGAGGCCAGGTAGAACATCGAGCGGTAGACGACCATCACCGCGCCCGCGGTCTGCAGGATGAGGTAGGCGATGGGGATGAGGGCGTAGCTCTTGTCCTCGGGGGCGGAGCGCAGGTAGCGGGCGACGTAGACCACCATCAGCCAGGTGAAGAGGACGGTCGAGATGGCGGCGAGGCCTCCGGAGACGAGGTCCAGGGTGAAGGCCTTGTCGTTCACGAAGGTGTGGTACTGCATCAGGAACAGGGCCATGAAGAAGGCCCGCGAGACGTCCTTGGTGTGGGCGGGGTACGTCAACTTGGATTGCGACTTGGTGAGCTCGAGGACCCCGAAGGTCTGGCGGAGCACGTGGTAGAAGTCGAGGCCGCGCAGGACGCTGAAGACCCAGAAGCCGGCGATTCCGATGATGCCGGCGGAGCGCTCCCAGGCTCTCAGGTAGTAGAAGCCGCCGACGATGATGATGATCGCCACCGGCGCGACGAAGTAGGCGATGATGCTCTTCGCCGACCCGGTGAAGTGCTCCATGTTCGTCTTGTTCAAGTAGACCGGGAAGGTGATGAGGAAGTGGCTCATCCCCAGCACCGCGACGAACACGAAGGTCGGGGAGATCCGCCAGCCGTCGAAGGCGCCCGCGTGCTCCATCAGGACGAGCGGCAATGTGAAGACGAAGAACGAGCCGAAGATCAGGGCGAGCGGGAGGGGCCGGGCCAGGAAGTTCCTGCCCCAGGGGCGCGCGGCCGCGACCTCGGCGGGGTGATTCGTTGCAACCAAGACGCGAAACATTACCTGGACTGCAATCGCGGGAACAACGGTCGAGGGTCAGCCCCGACCAGGGCGCATCTGGGTGTTAACCCCTAGGCCAGGCCCGGTCCGGGCCCTCGCCCAGGCCGGCGTAGACCGCCTCGTAGGCGTCGAGGCCCCGCTCGAGCGAGAACCAGCGCTCCGCCGCGGCCCGGCAGCGGGTGGCGGCGTCGGGCTTCGCGGCCAGGGAAGCCAGCCTATGTGCGGCCTGGTCGAGGGTGGCGTCCTCGAAGTCGGGGAGGGCCACCCCGGCCCCGGGCTCGGCCAGCACCTCGGCCACGTCGCCGATGAAGTTGCCGGCGAGGGGGAGGCCGCTCGCCAGCATCTCGCCCGTCTTGGTCGGGGCGGCGCCGCGGTTGGCCAGGGTCACCGGGTGGAAGAACACCCCGGCGTGGGCGGAGCGCAAGAAGACTGGCACTTCGGCGTGGCTGGCGCTCCGGTGCACCAGCTCGTCGGCTACCCCGGCCGCGCTCAGCACCCCGCGCATCTGCTCCGGGTCCTGGCGTGAGACCACCAACAGGCGCGCGGGGCGGGCGTGGCGGCGCCACGCGAGGTAGAAGCGGGCCATGTCGTCGGCGAGGTAACGCCCGCCGAAGGAGCCCACGTAGGCGAGCACCCGGTGGCCGGCGAGCGCGGCCTCGAGGCCCGGATCGCGGGGGCCCTCGGGGGTGAAGCGGGCGAGGTCGGTGCAGGTCGGGATCACGTGGATCGGCGCCCGCACCCGATCGCGGAACGGCGCCTCGTGCCTGAGGAACCGGGCCATGCTGTTGGTGAGCACGGTGATGCCGGTCGCCTCGTGCACCAGCATCCGCTCCATCGCCTTGGCGCCCTTGTAGACCCGGCCGGTCTCGGACCAGGTGCCGTCCGCCACCCGCTCGTCCGGCCACAGCCCCCGCATGTCGAACAACAGGGGCCGCCGCGCGAGGCGGCAGAGGGGGAGGGCGGCGGTGGCGGCCACGTAGGAGCGCACGTGCACGAGGTCCGCCCGCACCAGGGCCGCGGTGAGGAAGGACGTCAACGCGCCTTGCGTCATGTCGAACGCGGTGGCGGGGACGGTGGGGGCCTTGTGGTAGCGCAGGCCCGTCCAGCGCACCCCGGGCGCTACCGGCTCACGGAAGGGCGTGGGGTTCGGGGCCTTCTCGAAGGAGATGAGCTCGATCCGGTGACCGCGGGCCGCGAGGCCGGTGAGGTACGGGAGCACCTGGCTCTTGCCGAGGGGATCGCTCATCCCGTCGTAGGAGATGTAGACCACCCGGCGGGGGCGCTGCGCAGACATGGTGGGCCTCAGAAGGTGGCGGGGCGGGCGTCCTTCAGGCGGGGCAGGGCCGCGTCCTTGTCGGAGAGCACCGGCGCATCGATGGGCCACGCGATGGCCAGCTCGGGATCGTCCCAGATGACCCCGCCCTCGCCCCCGGGGGCGTACAGGTCGCTGCACTTGTACATGATCTCCGCCTCGTCGGTGAGGACGCAGAAGCCGTGGGCGAAGCCCTTCGGCACGAAGATCTGGCGGTGGGAGGCCTCGTCGAGCTCGACCCCGAACCACCTGCCGAAGGTGGCGGAGCCGGGCCGCAGGTCGACCGCGACGTCCCACACCGCCCCGCGAACGCACTGGACCAGTTTGTCCTGGGGCTGCACCACCTGATAGTGCAGGCCGCGGAGGACGCCCTTCGAGGACTTCGAGTGGTTGTCCTGCACGAAGGTCACGTCGATGCCGATCTCGCGGTAGCGGGCCGCGTTGTAGGTCTCGAGGAAGAAGCCGCGGTGGTCTCCGAAGACCTTGGGCTCGATGACCTTCACGCCGGGGAGCTCTGTGTCGATGACCTTCATGTCCGGGCCTTCGAGTCCTTCATCCGGCCGTGCCCGTCAAGGCGCGCGGCGGTGGGTGTTGGGCGCGCTCGCGGCGGCGGCGCTCCTGGCCGCGGCGGCCCTCGGGCGCGACGTGGCGGCGGTGGGGCGCCTGCCGGAGCGCTTCGTGCTCGGGCCGGACGAGGACGTGGAGGTGGCCCTGGTGCCGAGCGGCGATCCGGGCGGCCAGCGCACCCTCGCCGCGGCGGCCCTCTACCAGCGCGGTCAGGCCGGGCACATCCTGATCAGCGGGGCGGGCTACGGGGGCGACTCCGCCGAGCTCCTGGCCGACGTGGCGCGGAGCGCGGGGATCCCTGAGGCGGCCCTGACGGTGGAGCCCGAGGCCACCAACACCTGGGAGAACCTGCGCCTGGGCCTCCAGCGGCTCGCCCGGCCGCCCCGTAGCCTGGCCGTGGTCACCCACCGCGCCCACGCCCTCCGCGCAGGGCTGGTTGCAGAGCACCTCGCCCCCGGCGCCCGGATCCGGGTGGTGGTGGTGCCGGAGGAGATCCCGATGTGGGGCCGGCTGCGCGAGGGCCTTGCGCTCCTGGTGTATCGTCTGCGCGGGCGGGTGGCCTGGGATTGAGGCGGGGCGCGGAAGGCACTGGCGTCCGAGCGGGATCCGCGGTCAGAATCCGCGCCGTATGTCCCATCCCATCCTGACCATCGTGGGGGCGCGCCCCAACTTCATGAAGGCGGCCCCGGTGCACCGGGCCTTCGAGGCCCGCGGCGTGGCGCACCACATCATCCACACCGGCCAGCACTACGACGACGCGATGTCGAAGGTGTTCTTCGACGACCTCGGCATGCCGAAGCCCGCGGTCTACATGGGGGTGGGCTCGGGGAGCCACGCGGTGCAGACCGCGAACGTGATGATCGGGCTCGAGAAGGTGTTCCTCGAGCACCAGCCCCGCATGGTGAACGTGGTGGGCGACGTGAACTCCACCATGGCGGCGGCGCTGGTCGCGACGAAGCTGCACATCCCGGTGGCCCACATCGAGGCGGGCCTCAGGAGCCGCGACTGGGACATGCCGGAGGAGATCAACCGCGTCGTCACCGACTCGATCTCCGATCTGCTCCTGACCCCCTCGCCCGACGGCGACGAGAACCTGCTCGCCGAGGGCAAGCCGCGCGACGCGATCGTCTGCGTGGGCAACGTCATGATCGACACCCTCTTCATGCAGCTCGCCCGCGCGAAGACGATCGACATGCCGGGCAAGCTCGGGGTCACGCCGGGTGAGTACGCGGTGCTCACCATGCACCGCCCCTCCAACGTGGACGACCCGGTGGTGTTCGGGCGGATCCTCTCCGCGCTGTTGGACGTGTCCGAGAAGCTCCCGCTGGTGTTCCCGGTGCACCCTCGCACCCGAAAGCGCATGGAGGAGTTCGAGATCGGCAAGCGCTTCGAGCGCGCGCCCAACATCCGGCTGGTGGATCCGCTGGGCTACCTCGAGTTCCTCTCCCTCACCTCGCGAGCCAAGCTCGTGCTCACCGACTCCGGCGGCCTGCAGGAAGAGACCACTGCCCTCGGCATCCCGTGCCTCACCCTGCGTGAGAACACCGAGCGCCCCATCACCGTCGACGAGGGCACCAACATCGTGGTCGGCACCGACGACGCCCGTATTCGGGAGGAGGCGGCCAAGGTGCTGGCGGGGCAGGGCAAGGCCGGGCGGACCCCCGCGCTGTGGGACGGCAAGGCGGCGGAGCGCATCGTCGACGCGGTGCTCGCCTTCCTGGAGCGCCGCGGCAGGTGAGCGCGGTCGCCCCCGGGGGCGGGCGGGGCGGGATGCTGCTAGCATACGCCGCATGAAGCTCGCCCCAGCCCTGTTCACTCTCGCCCTCGTCGCACCCACGGCCGCCTCCGCCCAGGACTCCGCTGGGAACGGCCGGGAGGCGGTCCACAACGCGGTGGAGCGCGCCCGCGACAACCGCCAGAGCGCCGACGATCACGTCGACCTCATCCGCATCGCCGACATCGTGCGGGACTGGGAGGCCGCGGTGGCGGCCAAGGACAAGGCCAAGGAGAAGGCGGCAGACCTCCGTCTGCAGGCCTGGTTGCGGCAGGAGCTGCGGGAGGAGCGCCGCGAGGCGGGCCAGGCGGCGGCCGAGCGCGGCCAGGCGAGGGCAGAGCGCGATCGCTCGCGGCGCGAGGCGCGCAGTGGTGGGGCCAAGGACCGCGCCGACCTGCGGGACGATCGCAGGGATCTGCGGGACGATCGCAGGGACGCCAGGGAGGCCACGGTGGAGGTGGCGGTGCTGAAGAAGACCGCGAGCGAGCTGGACGAGCTGGCCCCGGCGTTCGCGAAGGGCACCGCCACCGCCGCCCAGTATACGAAGAAGCGGACCCTGCTCCGGAGCCTGATCCGCGGGGAGCGCCGGGAGGTCCGCCAAGACGCCCAGGAGCGGCGCGAGGATCGTCGGGAGCGCAAGGAAGACGCGCGGGAGCGGCGTGAAGACCGACGCACGCGTCGCAAGTGAAGTTGCGTGATGAATAGCGCCTCATGACGCACCGCGCCGTTCCGTTGGGCGTTGCGTTTTTCATTTCGGGGGGCTAATCGCCCTCATCATGGCAATCAGGTCGAAGATCCTCGGCACCGGCCACTACGTCCCCGAGCGGGTGGTGACCAACGCGGAGCTGGAGTCCCTCATGGACACCACCGACGAGTGGATCCAGCAGCGCACCGGCATCCGTGAGCGGCGCTGGATCGACAAGGAGTGCGGGGCGTCCGACCTCGCCAAGCCCGCGGCCGAGGCCGCGCTCGAGATGGCGGGTCTCGAGGCGAAGGACATCGACGCGATCATCTTCGCGAGCCTCTCCCCCGACTACAACTTCCCCGGCTCCGGCTGCTTGATGACCGATCTGCTCGGCATCCCCGGCACCCCCGCGGTCGACATCCGCAACCAGTGCAGCGGCTTCGTGTACGGTCTGCAGATCGCCGACGCGTACATCCGGTCCGGCATCTACAAGAACGTGCTCTTCATCGGCTCCGAGGTGCACTCCACCGGCCTCGACCTCAGCACCCGCGGGCGCGACGTGTCGGTGATCTTCGGCGACGGCGCCGGCGCGGTCCTCCTCGGGCCCAGCGACGATCCTTCGCAAGGTATCTTGACGACCCTGGCTGGCGCCGATGGCGCCTACGCCAAGGAGCTGTGGGTCGAGATGCCCGCCTCCCGCTTCATCCCCCGGCTCACCCTGGAGGGCATGGAGGAGGGCCGCCACTTCCCCCGCATGAACGGGCGCGAGGTGTTCAAGCACGCGGTGCGCAAGCTCCCCGACGCGGTGGTCACCGCCCTCAAGAGCTGCGAGCTGGGGGTGGAGGACGTCGACCTCTTCATCCCCCACCAGGCCAACCTCCGCATCGCCGAGGCGGTGCAGAAGGCCCTGGGGCTGCCGGACGAGAAGGTCTACAACAACATCATGCACTACGGGAATACCACGGCGGCTTCGATCCCCATCGCCCTGGACGAGTGCATTCGCTCCGGCCGCCTCCAGCGCGGGCAGCTCTTCGCCTGCGGCGCCTTTGGTGCGGGTTTCACCTGGGGTTCGGCCATCATCCGCTTCTAGTCGAGCCTCCTCCGCACAATCCAACTTGACGTTCACGTCAGGTTCTCTAAGCTCCACTTGTCCGGCCGAACTTGACCCTTACGTAAAGGTCAGGCTCCGGACGAGAAGAGCAGCATGTCCTCCATCCTCCCCATCGTCGGCCGCGTAGCGGCTGCACCGGCCTTGCGGATCGGTGACCTGGCACGTCAGGCGGGCAAGAGCGCCCGCGCGGTGCGCCTGTACGAGGACCTGGGCCTGCTGGGCCCGGCCCACCGCACCGACGGCGGCCACCGGGTCTACGGCGATGACGCGCTGGTCCGGCTGGGGTGGATCGACAAGCTCCAGGTGCTGGGCATGTCCCTCCCGGACATCAAGTCCTTCCTGGACGAGCTGGAGGACGCGGCCACCGGCCCCGCCGCGATGGAGCGGGTGCGGGGCATGTTCCGGACGAAGCTGGCCGAAGTCCGGGCCCAGGTGGACGCCTTGGAGGCCCTGAGCGCCGAGCTCAGGGACGGGCTCTCCTACCTGGAGACGTGCCACGACTGCTCGACCAACACCGACCTGGGCGGGTGTCGCGCCTGCGACCACGACCACGCCATCGAGCCGCCGCTCTTGATCACCGGCATCCATCGAGGGGCGAAGGGAAGCGACTGACATGACGGTCAAGACCCCCATCTACATGGACTACAACTCCACCACCCCGATCGACCCGCGGGTGCTGGAGAAGATGCAACCATACTTGCGTGACGTGTTCGGCAACGCGGCCTCGCGCTCCCACCAGTTCGGGTGGGTGGCGGAGGAGGCGGTGGACTACGCCCGCGAGCAGGTCGCGAAGCTGGTCGGCGCCACCCCGGCGGAGATCATCTTCACCTCCGGCGCCACCGAGTCCGACAACCTGGCCCTCAAGGGCGTGGCGCACATGTACGGCATGACCGACGCCGACAAGCTGCTCCTCGACTCGATCGCGAAGGGGCACGCGCAGGGCACCTTGCCCAACGCGGCCGACATGGTGCCCCCGCGCTTCGGCTCCGTCGACCTCGACGCCATCGCCAAGGAGGGCGCCTTCGAGCTGTTCAAGGACCGCGGTGACCACATCATCACCGTGGCCACCGAGCACAAGGCGATCCTCGACAGCGCCAAGCGCCTCGAGAAGGAGGGCTTCAAGGTCACCTTCGCGCCGGTCCACAAGAACGGGCTCGTCGACCTCGACGCCCTGAGGGCGGCCATCACCCCGCGCACCATCCTGGTCTCGATCATGATGGCGAACAACGAGATCGGGGTGATCCAGCCGGTGCAGGAGATCGGCGCCCTCTGCCGCGAGAAGGGCGTGGTGTTCCACACCGACGCGACGCAGGCGGTGGGCAAGATCCCGGTCGACGTGAACGCGCTGAACATCGACCTGATGTCGATCAGCGCCCACAAGATGTACGGGCCGAAGGGCATCGGCGCCCTCTACGTGCGGCGCAGGAAGCCCCGCGTGCGCCTCGAGGCGAACATCGACGGCGGCGGGCACGAGCGCGGCATGCGCTCGGGCACCCTGAACGTGGCGGGCATCGTAGGCCTCGGCGCGGCGGCGGAGCTCTGCACGAAGGAGCTCGAGGCCGAGATGGCCAAGACCCGGGCCCTGCGGGACCGCCTGTGGCACAAGCTCTCCACCGATCTCGACGAGATCTTCCTGAACGGTGACCCGGAGCGGCGGCTCCCGGGCAACCTGAACGTGTCCTTCGCGTATGTAGAGGGAGAGGCGCTGATGATGGCCATCAAGGATGTGGCGGTCTCCAGCGGCTCGGCCTGCACCTCGGCGTCCCTGGAGCCCTCCTACGTGCTCCGGGCCCTGGGGGTGGGTGACGACCTGGCCCACAGCTCGATCCGCTTCGGGATCGGGCGCTTCACCACCGAGGAAGAGGTGGACTACGTGGGTCAGCTGGTGGTGGACGCGGTGCGGCGGCTCCGCGAGATGTCCCCCCTGTACGAGATGGCGAAGGAAGGCATCGATCTGGCCAGCATTGAGTGGGCGGCCCACTGAGGAGCGACGAGCATGGCGTACAACGACAAGGTCATCGACCACTACGAGAACCCCCGGAACGTGGGGACCCTGGACAAGGACGACCCCAGCGTGGGCACCGGCCTGGTCGGGGCCCCGGCGTGTGGCGACGTGATGCGCCTGCAGATCAAGGTCAGCGACGACGGCGTCATCGAGGACGCGAAGTTCAAGACCTTCGGCTGCGGCTCCGCCATCGCCTCGAGCTCGCTCGTGACCGAGTGGGTGAAGGGCAAGAGCGTGGAGTGGGCGGAGGGGCTCAAGAACGAGTCCATCGTCGAGGAGCTGTCGCTCCCGCCGGTGAAGGTCCACTGCTCGGTGCTCGCCGAGGACGCGATCAAGGCCGCCGTGGCGGACTGGAAGAAGAAGAAGCAACAGCCCCAGGGCTGAGGCTCGCGAAAGGACGAAGACATGGCACTCGAGGTGCTCCAACAGACGCCCGTGGCCACCGGCACCCTGGAGGTGACGGAGGCCGCCGCCAAGGCGATCACCAAGTACCTGAAGGAGCACGACGCCCCCGAGGGCGCGGGGCTCCGGGTCGGGGTCCGCGGCGGTGGCTGCAGCGGCCTGTCGTACTACCTGGACGTCGACGCGACCCCCAAGGCGCACGACAAGGTGATCGACGCGTTCGGGGTGAAGGTCTTCGTCGACCCGAAGAGCATGATCTTCCTCCAGGGGAGCAAGCTGCACTTCGTCACCGGCCTCATGGAGTCCGGCTTCAAGTTCATCAACCCCAACGCGGGTAAGGGCTGCGGCTGCGGCGAGAGCTTCTCGCCCGCCTAGCGCCCCTCGCGCGGCACCTCGTCATGGCCGACTGCTGGTCCTGCGGCGCCGAGCGCGGCGTCGACTTCTTCTGTCCAACCTGCGGCAAGATCCAGGCCGCCTCGCCCAAGACCACGCTCTTCGAGGCCCTGGGCCTGCCGGCCCGGATGCGCCTGGAGCGCGGGGACGTCGACAAGGCGTTCCGGGAGGCGTCGCGGAACGTGCACCCCGATCGCTTCGCCCAGGCGGCGCCGATGGAGCGCAAGCTGGCTTTACAGCTCACCGAGCTGGTGAACCAGGCCCACCAGACCCTGCGCGACCCGCGCCGTCGGGCCGAGTACCTGCTGAAGGCCGAGGGGGTCGAGGTCGGGCATGATCAGGCGCGCACCCGCGATCGCGCCTTCTTGATGGAGATGCTGGAGCTCCAGGAGCGGGTGGACGAGACCAGCGAAGTGGCCGGGCTGGAGCAGATGCTGAAGGACGCCAAAGCGCGCACCAAGCACCTCCTGGCGGGCCTCGAGGCCTACCTGGACGATGGGGTGGGCGAGCAGGCGGTCGCCGCGCGGGCGGTGGAGGAGCTGCGCTACATGGAGCGGCTCGCCGAGCGCATCGATGCGAAGCTCGAGGAGATGTACTGATGGGACTCTTGCAGATCGGCGGCGCGCCGGCAGAGAAGTGCGGCGGCCGGGTGGCCGGCATCGACCTGGGCACCACCTACTCGTTGGTGGGCATCGTCCAGGACGGCTCGCCCAAGGTGCTGGCGGACGAGGCGGGGCGGGTGACGCTCCCGTCCGTGGTGTGGTTCGGGCCCGGCGGCGAGGTGGAGGTGGGCTACGAGGCCCGCGCTCGCGCGGCGGAGCGGGTGGGCGCCACCATCGCCTCGGCCAAGCGCTTCATGGGCCGGGCCCAGGTCGAGGCCCAGGCGGCGGACGAGCTGACCCCGTTCCACTTCGCGGCCGGCGCCGATGGGCCGGTGGTGTACTTCCAGGTGTCCGGGGAGCGCCGCGTGACCCCGATGGAGGTCAGCGCCGAGGTCCTCAAGGTGCTGAAGGCCCGGGCCGAGGTGGCCCTCGAGGGCCCGCTCGACGGGGCGGTGATCACCGTCCCCGCGTACTTCGACGACGCCCAGCGCCAGGCGACCAAGGACGCCGCGCGCCTCGCCGGCCTCACCGTGCTGCGCCTGTTGAACGAGCCGACGAGCGCGTCGCTCGCCTACGGGCTCGACAAGAAGCGGGACGGCCTGTTCGCGGTGTTCGACCTCGGCGGCGGCACCTTCGACATCTCGATCCTGAAGCTCGACGAGGGGGTGTTCCAGGTCCTCACCACCGGCGGCGACTCCCGCCTCGGCGGCGACGACTTCGATCGCGACGTGGCGCAACACTTCTTGCGGAAGCAGGGGGTGGAGCCCGCCACCTGCCCGGCCGACGTGGCGACCCGGGCCCTGGCCGAGGCGCGCCGGGCCAAGGAGGCCCTCACCGACGTCGACGAGACCTCGTTGATTATCGAAGGTGTGCAATACACGTTGACGCGGGCCGAGTTCGACGCGCTCATCCAGCCCACCCTGAACCGGGTGCGCGGCCCCATCCGACGGGTCCTGAAGGACGTCGGGGTCGACGGGGCGGAGCTGGACGGGGTGGTCCTGGTGGGCGGCTCCACCCGGGTCCCCGCGGTGCGCAGCTTCGTGGCCGAGCTGTTCGGCCAGGCGCCCCTCGCCGACCTGGATCCCGACCAGGTGGTGGCGCTCGGCGCCGCGGTGCAAGCCGACCTGCTCGGCGGCTCCGGCGCGCGGGACGACGTGCTCCTCTTGGACGTGCTCCCGCTCTCGCTCGGGGTCGAGACCATGGGCGGGGTGGTCGAGAAGATCCTCCACCGCAACCAGACCATCCCCGCGACCGCGCGCCAGGAGTTCACGACCTACGCCGACGGGCAGACCGGCATGGACTTCCACGTGGTGCAGGGCGAGCGCGAGATGGTGGCGGACTGCCGCTCCCTCGCCCGCTTCAAGCTCTCCGGCATCCCGCCCATGGGCGCGGGGATGGGCCGGGTCGAGGTGACCCTCAGCGTGGACGCGGACGGGATCCTCGAGGTCTCGGCCAAGGAGACCACCACCGGGGTCGAGGCGTCCGTGCAGGTGAAGCCGTCCTACGGGCTCGACGACGAGACGGTGGAGCGGATGATCCTCGACTCCTTCGCCCACGCCGAGGACGACGTGGCGAGCCGGGTGCTGGCCGAGGCCCGGGTGGAGGCGGAGCGGATCCTGGCTGCCCTGCGCCGCGCGATGATCGAGGACGCGGCCCTGTTGGAGCCGGGCGAGCAGGAGCGCCTCGAGGCGGGCATCGCCGCCCTGGAGGCGGCTAAGAGCGGCACGAACCACACGCGGATCAACGACGCGATCCAGAAGCTGGACGAGCTGTCGCTCGAGTTCGCGGGGCGCCGCATGAACCGCTCGATCGCGGCCGCGCTGGGGGGCAAGAGCGTGGACTTCGTGGACGCGCCGACTCAGGGCAACACCGAGGTGCCACGCCCCTGACGCCTTCTCTGAAAAGAACTCAGACCTCCTCTCAGTAGGACGGATACACGGCACGGTGCGCCGTGGAGGAGGTTACCTTGGCTCTTCTTCTCCGGTCATCGTTCGGCCTGAACGCGGGCCTCGTTCTCTTGTTCGCGGGCGCGGGATGCAGTGGCGGACCTGATGAGGTCGAGGTCGAATCGTCCTCGAACGCTCTGTGTGCGACCCCGAATCCTCCGGTCCCCTTCACTTCCGTGACGCTCAACGGGAGCTGCAGTCAATCGGAGGACTGCTACGTGCAGGCGAATGCGCCCGCCGGCGTAGTTGCCGTTCGCATCGTCCAGCCCGCGGACATCAACAAGGTGCGCTTCATAGGTGAGATCGTAGACTGTCCCGGCGGGCATTGCTCCTGCAGTTCGCGCGTGGTCCGTGGGAGGCTCTGGAGGCGCAACTCCAACACGGGTTGCTGGTCTTATATGAGCGAAGTGTCTACCTCTGGGCAGTACCACTATGGCGTGTGTGGGGTTCGCGAGATGGGCTGGACCATGCCAGACCCGCTCGACTTCCCCTACGACGAGGCTGTTGTCCAGATCGTGGAGGACTGGGGTCGTCCCGTCGAGCATACCTTCACCGTCCGTGTGGTGCACTACTACTACGATGGTGGCGCCCCACCGTGACGCCGTCGCCGTCTGCACCGGATCCGCAGGGAGATTCGGCGAATAATCGCGCGAGGCACCGGGCACCCACCGCGCGATGCCCATGAACACCCCCGCGCGCACGCGCGCTCGCACCCACGTCTTTGCCCTCGCGTTGGCGGCCCTGGGCGCCGGCTCCACCGGCTGCACCGAGATCTTCGCGGTGGACTTCACCGACCCTTTCTATGTCGCCGGCATGAACCCGCAGGGCGGGACGCCGGCTGGTCCGACCGGCGACATCATCCTCACCGAGGGTGACGTCACCGTCTCTGCCAACACCAACGGCGGGCTCGCGCAGCACATCCGGCTGAACGGCACCACGAACCAGGTGGCGGTCGCGGAGTTCATCCCCACCCCCACCGGGCCGGAGGACCACTACCTGGTCTCCTTCCTCGGCAGCAAGCAGAGCAACCAGCCGGGGGCGACGTTCATCATGGTCTACGGGGAGGACGCGATGGGGCACGAGGTCTACCTCTGCTCCTTCGCCATCGCAGGCTCGAAGGGCGCACCGAACGGGGCGTGGGCGGCCGTCTACTACGCCGACGGCAAGAGCCTCGAGACCGAGAAGTTCATGGACTCGGAGGTCTACCTCGACGTCCCGCACCGCGTGAACCTGCGGATCAACCGCGCGGCCCAGACCGTGTTCGCCTCGTACACCGCGCTGCACCCGAGCGGCGCCACCACCTCGGACGAGGTGGAGGTCGCCTTCGACGCGCCGTTCACCAAGCTGTCGAAGGTCCGCGCGTACGCCGAGGGCGCCACCGGCGACTACCGCCTGCAGGCCATGCACATGAGCGCCTGGTCGTCGGCCGAGCAGTCGCGCGTCGTCGACACCGCCCGGCGCTATGGCCTGCTGCGCTCGCCCTACGGCCAGGACGCGACCCTCGCCGAGGAGCAGCGCCTCCTCGACACGGCCTTCGCCGCGTCGCCCGCGGAGCTGCGCCGCTGGCTGCCCACCACCACCATCGAGATCATCGACGCCATCCGACCGTGATACGCAGCACGCTCGTCTCAGCCTGGTCGGTTCCCCGCTGCACCGGTGTGCCCGTCCCTCGGCTGAGACCGCGGCCTTGCGGCCCTGACCCAGCGCGGCGCACGACCGAGAAACAACCCCCACCTTCGCCCGGTTGTGTGATCCGTCCGCTGCACTGCGCTATCCTGGGCCTCCGTGACCTCCGGTCCGTCACTCTCCGACCCGGGCTATGATCGACCCGCGACCGACGACCTGATCGTCGGCGAGATCCTGGGCCGGTACCGGGTGCTGTCCATCCTGCAGCGCGGCGGGATGGGTGAGATCTGCCTGGCCGAGGACACCAGCGCCCCCGATCACCAGGTGGTCATCAAGCGGGTCCTCGACGACCTGGTGGCGGACGAGGCCTACCTCACCATGTTCCGGGACGAGGCCCGGCTCATGGCCCGGCTCGACCACCCCAACATCGTGCGGGTGCTCGATACGCCGGTGGTGAAGGGCACCACCTGCCTGGTGATGGAGTTCGTGCCCGGGCGGAGCGTGGCCCAGCTCCTGCGGCGCACGAGCGAGGACGCCTCGCGCATCCCGCCGACCATCGCGCTGCACATCATGGCCGAGGCGCTGGAGGGCCTGCACTGCGCCCACACCGCCAAGGACGAGCGCGGGCGGCCGCTGGGAATCGTCCACCGGGACATGTCGCCGGGGAACATCCTCGTGTCCTTCAAGGGCGACGTGAAGATCACCGACTTCGGCATCGCCAAGTCCAAGCTCTCGATCGTCGCCACCTCGGTCGGCATGGTGAAGGGCACCACCCGCTACCTGTCGCCCGAGCAGATCCGCGGGGGCGAGGTCACCCCCCGCTCAGACCTGTTCGCGTGCGCCGCGCTCCTGGTCGAGATGCTCTCCGGCATCGCGATCTTCGACCGCGGCCAGGTGCCGCCCACCCTGCTCGCCATCGTGAAGGGGCAGCGCAAGGCGGTGGACGAGCTCCTCCCCTTCCAGGCCCCCGACCTCGCGGTGCTCCTCGAGCAGGCGCTCGCGCTGTCGCCCGTGCACCGCCCCGCCTCGGCGGCCGAGATGGCGGCCAGCCTGCGCGCGCTCGCGCCGACCCTCGGGCCGCCGGTGACCCCGGCCGACCTCGGGGCCTACCTCGCGCGCCTCTTCCCTCGCACCGGCACCCCGATCGCCCCCAGCGCGAGCAGCCCCACCGGCGCCACCTACCTGGTGGAGTCGGCCCTGGCGACCGAGGACCTGGTGGGCCCCTCCCAGTCCGGGGCGCGCCCGCTCGACGCGCGAGAGTTCGACCGGCCGACCCCAGCCCCGGTGATCCTGGGGAGCCCCGTCGATCCCGCCCGCCCGCTCCTCACCCCCGAGCGGCTCGGCGCTATCTCCCGCCCCGTGCCTGCCCCCACGCCCGCGCCGCCGCCGCCCGAGGAGCAGCCGCTCGACGTCCTCGGGGCGATGGACGACGCGGTGCAGGCCCTGGTCGAGCTCAGCGCGGCCCGCGCCCAGGCGCGCCAGGACGTCTCGGCGCCCGCCCGCGCTACCCCGGACCCCGAGGCGGGGGTGAGCGACTCCGCGGCCGAGGCCGACGCCTTCGCCCTCAGCAACGCCGCCATCCCCGTCGCCGCCTGGCGGCTGGACATGCGCTCCCTCGGGCTCGGGCTGGTGGGCGGCGCGGCGGTCGCCGCCCTCGTGGCCTGGGCCCTGAGCGGCCGGGATCCGGAGCCTGCGGAGCGGGTGGTGGAGCTGCCGGTGGTCGAGGTGCCCGCACCCGCGCGTGAGGGCGGGGGCGAAGACACCGACGTCCGACCGGAGGTCGCGACCTCGACCGCGCGCGGGGAGGTCGGCTTCATCACCGTGACCCGCCCCGCGGGGGGCACGGTGGCGGTGGACGGCCAGCGCTACAAGGTGCCGCTCCGGCGGGCCGAGGTCTCGGCCGGGACCCACCGGGTGGTGATCAGCAAGCGCCGCTTCCAGCGCGAGGTCGAGGTCGTGCTCGCCCCCGGGCAGCACCTCGACCTCACCCGGGCCGAGATCCAGGTCGTCGATCCGGAATAACCCTCGGTTCTTCTTCGTGAAGAAGTTGGGGCAGGACAAAAGATAGCTGTCCCGGGGCGCTCAGGTGCGCAACATGCGCGCCATGCCCGCCATCGTGCAGCTCCAGGGGGTCCACAAGGACTACCCCCTCGGGAACCTCGTGGTCCGCGCCCTCCGGGGGGTCGACCTGACCTTCGACAAGGGTGAGTTCACCACCGTGGCCGGGCCCTCCGGCTCGGGGAAGACCACGCTCTTGAACCTGGTGGGCTGCGTCGACACCGCCACCCGGGGCACCGTCACCGTGGACGGCGCCTCCACCTCGGCCCTGAAGGAGTCGAAGCTCACCGAGCTGAGGCTCCGCAAGCTGGGCTTCATCTTCCAGAGCTTCAACCTGATCGGGGTGCTCAACCTGTTCCAGAACGTCGAGTTTCCGCTCCTTCTGCAGGGCGGATTGACGAAGGGAGAGCGGGAGAGTCGGGTGCGCGACATCGTCGACAAGGTGGGCCTCACCGAGCAGATGAAGCAGCGGCCCAACGAGCTGTCGGGTGGTCAGCGCCAGCGGGTGGCCATCGCGCGGGCCCTGGTCACGCGCCCCTCCATCGTGCTCGCGGACGAGCCCACCGCCAACCTCGACTCGGGCACCGGCAACGCGATCATCGACCTGATGAAGCACCTGAACGAGACCGAGCACACCACCTTCATCTTCTCGACCCACGACTCGCGGGTGATGTCGCGGGCCAGCCGCATCGTGCAGCTGGTGGACGGCAAGGTGGTGGACGACGGTCATGGCCACCGCACCGGGGCCGCCGCGGTGGCCCCCCTGGCCGAGGCCTGAGGAGGGCGCGTGGGCTTCATCGACACCACGCGGATGCTGGTCCTCCTGGCGTTCCGCAACCTCTTCAGCCACCGGGTGAAGACGGCCATCGTGGGCATGATCATGCTCTTTGGCACCCTCCTTGTGGTCATGGGCACCGCCCTGGTGGACTCCATCGAGCGGGCCATGGAGCAGAGCATCACCGCCAGCCTGGCCGGGCACCTTCAGGTCTACTCGGCCAAGGGCAAGGACCAGCTCGCCCTGTTCGGCGGCGGTTTCATGGGCGCGGACGACATCGGCCGCATCGACGACTTCAGCAAGGTGCAAGACGCCTTGTCGAAGGTGGCGAACGTGGAGGCGGTGGTGCCGATGGGCCTCGAGGGGGCCACCGTCACCGCGCCGGGCGAGCTGGAGGGGGCCCTGGAGCGCCTCCGCGTCGCGGTGCGGGCGAACGACAAGGCGCCCCTCGCCACCCTGCAGGCCCAGATCAAGGAGCTCCTCCAGCAGATGAAGGAGGAGCGCAAGGTCAGCCTCACCATCACCACCGACACGAAGGACCTCAACGAGCAGATCGCGAAGCTGGACGAGGGCCTCTCGGACGCGCTGTGGGCGCGCTTCGAGGAGGATCCGCTGGCGGTGCTGGAGTTCCTCGACACCCAGGTCGCGCCCCTCGCCGAGGAGGGGCGGCTCATGTACTTCCGGTACCTGGGCACCGACGTCGACCTGTTCGTGCAGCACTTCGATCGCTTCGAGGTGGTGAAGGGCGAGCGCATCCCGCCCCACACCCGCGGCTTCATGTTCAGCGAGCGCTTCTACGAGCGCGTCGTGAAGCACCGCATCGCCCGCTACATGGACCGGGTCAACGAGAGCCTGCACGAGGAGGACCTCACCATCGCCGACGACGCGGGCCTGCAGTCCCTCATCCGCCGGAGCGCGCGGCAGCACCGCTACATCACGTACCAGCTCGACGCGAAGGAGTCCGCGCAGCTCACCGACGAGCTGAAGGCGCTCTTGCCCGAGGTGCAGGGTGGCCTGCCGGAGCTCCTGGCCGAGTTCCTCACCGTCACCGACGAGAACTTCGACGCGCGGTACGCGTGGTTCTACGCGCACGTCGCGCCGATGCTCGAGATGTACGCGATCGACGTGGGCGACACGATGACGGTGCGGTCCTACACCAAGAGCGGGTTCTTGAAGGCGCTGAACATCAAGCTGTTCGGGGTGTACCGCTTCAAGGGCCTCGAGAGCAGCGACCTCGCCTCCGGCACCAACCTGATGGACATGCTCACCTTCCGCGAGCTCTACGGCCTGATGACCGACGCCAAGAAGGCGGAGCTGTCGGCGATCAAGGACGAGGTGGGCCTGAAGGACGTGGCGGCGGAGGACGCCGAGGCCGCGTTCTTCGGCGAGGGGGCGGGCGAGGTGGTCGCGCGGGTGGACGCCGAGGGGTTTGACGAGTTCGCGGACGTGAAGCTCGCCCGTACCGAGACGGTGGCGGTGGACCGCACCTTCACCCAGAGCGAGGTCGACCACGGCATGGCGCTGAACGCGGCGGTGGTGCTGAAGGACCGCACCCGGATCAAGGCCTCCATGATCGAGGTGGAGCAGGCCCTCAAGGACGCGGGCCTCGACATGAAGGTGGTGGACTGGCGCACCGCCTCGGGGCTGGTGGGGCAGTTCGTGCTCCTCATCCGGGCGGTGCTCTACATCGCGATCTTCATCATCTTCGTGGTGGCCCTGGTGATCATCAACAACAGCATGGTGATGGCGACCATGGAGCGCACCACCGAGATCGGCACCATGCGGGCGATCGGGGCCCAGCGGAGGCTGGTGCTCAACATGTTCATGCTCGAGACCATGATGCTCGGCGTCCTCGCCGGGGCGGTGGGGGCGGGCCTCGGGGCGGGCCTGACCACCTGGCTGGGCGCGGTGGGCCTCCCGGCGCCGAACCGCCAGCTGATCTTCCTCTTCGGTGGCCCGCGACTATTCCCCGAGGTCGGTGCGTCCAACCTCGTGGCGGGCCTGGTGGTGATCATCGTGGTGAGCTTGATCTCGACCCTGTACCCGGCGTTCATCGCCACCCGCATCTCGCCGGTGGCGGCGATGCGGACGGAGGAGTGACGCCATGGGGGTGTTCATCCGCATCGCGCTCCGGAACCTGATGCAGGCCCGCCTGCGCAGCTTCTTCCTCACCGTGGCCCTCAGCCTGGTGACGATGCTCCTGGTGATCCTCCTAGGGCTCTCCCAGGGGCTGACCGAGACCATCGTCAAGAACGCCACCACCCTGGCCTCCGGGCACCTGAACGTGGCCGGGTTCTTCAAGGCCAAGGCGAGCGACGCCAACCCGATCGTCACCCACCGGGCCGAGGTCCGAAAGGCGGTGGAGGAGAGCATCACCGGGGTCGACTTCATCATCGACCGGGCCCGCGGCTGGGCCCGCGTGGTGAGCGACGTCTCCTCCATGAACGCCGGCCTCACCGGGGTCGACGCGAAGGAGGAGAGCCGCCTGTTCGAGATCCTCCAGCTCGCCAAGCAGAGCGAGTACAAGGAGGGCGGCTCGGACGAGGTGAAGGGCGACGCCCGGCGCCTCGCCAACAAGAACACCGCCCTGATCTTCGCCGCCCAGGCCAAGCGCCTCGAGGTGGACGTGGGCGACAAGCTCACGGTCGCGGTGGAGACCATGAAGGGGGCCCGCAACACCGCGGAGTTCGAGATCGTGGGGATCGCCCGCGACATCGGGATCATGAGCAACTGGAGCGTCTTCACCGACAAGGCGAGCCTGCTGGAGCTCTACCGCCTCGACGCCGACGTCACCGGCGCGATCCAGATCTACCTCGACGACGTCGACCGCGCCCCCAAGGCGATGGGCGAGCTCCGCCTCGCCCTCGAGGACAAGGGCTACACGGTGATGGAGCATGACCCCCGGCCGTTCTGGGCCAAGTTCGAGGGGGTCTCGGGCGAGGACTGGACCGGCCAGCGCCTCGACCTCACCACCTGGAGCGACGAGGTCTCGTTCCTGCTGTGGATCATCACCGCGGTCGACAGCATCTCGTTCGTGCTCGTGGGGATCCTGGTGGTGATCATCGCGGTCGGGATCATGAACAGCATGTGGATGAGCGTGCGGGAGCGGACCCCCGAGGTGGGGACCCTGCGGGCGATCGGCATGTCCCGGCGGCGGGTGCTCCTGATGTTCATGCTCGAGGCCCTGATCCTGGGGCTGGTGGCCACCAGCCTGGGGGGCGCGGCGGGCGCCTTCATCGCGCGCTCCATCGACGCGGCCCACGTGCACGTGAGCGTCGACGCGGTGCGCCTGATCCTCATGAGCGACACCCTCCACCTCTCGGTGGGGGTGCAACAGGTGTTGACGGCGGTCATCGCCTTCACCCTCATCTCGGGCCTCTCCGCTCTGTGGCCCGCCTACCGCGCGTCCCGGCTCCAGCCGGTGACCGCGATCCAGCACATCGGATAGGAGTCATGACGTGAAGCGCGCCCTGATCAGCAGCACCCTCGCCCTGGCCGCCCTCATGAGCGCGGCCCCCGCCCAGGCCCTCACCCAGGCCGAGGTGGACGCGGTCGTCGAGCGCCTGGACGTGCGCCAGCGCAACAGCGGTGACTACAAGGCCCTCGCGTACATCGAGCAGAAAGAGCGGGGGAAAAACGACCTGTTCTACCAGTCCGTCTTCTACCGCCGCGACGCGGACGACAAGCTGATGATCCTCTTCCTCAAGCCCAAGTCCGAGGCGGGGAAGGGCTACCTGCGCCTCGACAAGAACCTGTTCATGTACGACCCCACGGTCGGCAAGTGGGAGCGCCGCACCGAGCGGGAGCGCATCATGGGCACCGACTCCCGCCGCCAGGACTTCGACGAGTCCCGCCTCGCCGAGGAGTACACCGCGAAGTTCATCGGAGACGAGAAGCTGGGCAAGGTCGCGGTGCACCACATCGAGCTCAAGGCGCGGGAGGGCCAGGACGTGGCCTACCCAACCCTCCAGCTCTGGGTGGACCAGGAGACCGGGAACCTCCTGAAGCGCCAGGACCTCGCCCTGTCGGGGCGGCTGATGCGGACCACCTACTACCCCAAGTGGAAGAAGGTGTTCAGCGAGTCCAAGAACGCCGACGTCTACTACCCGGAGGAGATCCACATCTTCGACGAGGTCGAGAAGGGCAACCGCACCACGGTGGCGATCACCGAGGTCGACCTGCGGCCGCTGTCCGAGAACATCTTCACCAAGGCCTGGCTGGAGAGTAAGAGCAGGTGAACTTGCGCAACGCGACCTGCGCGGCGGGGATCCTCTTCCTCCTGTCCCCCGCCGCCTGGGCCCAGGTGCCCACCGCCACCGCCGCCGCGGATGAGGAGGCGGCGCGGGAGGCCGCGCTCTTCGGCGGCGGCGACGACGAGGCGGACCGGGAGGCGGCGCTCTTCGGCGACGCGCCGGGCGGCCCGAGCACACCGGATCGCGAGGCCGCGCTCTTCGGCGGGGCCGGGACCGCCACCGCGACGCCGTCCGCGACCCCGTACGCGGAGCCGCCCTCGGCCGAGGCCCGGCTCATGGACGCGCTCAGGGACAAGAACGACTTCCTCGACATCGGCGGGGTCCTCTGGCTCTGGCTCCAGGCCTCCGACGTGGAGGGCACGCCGCTCGGGCAATCCACCTTGTCATCCCCCAGCTTCGCCGACGTCTACCTGGACGCCCGGCCCACCGACCGCCTGCGGGCCTACACGCGGGGGCGCCTCTACTACGACCCCACGATCGACCCCACCGCGGTGGGCCTCACCGGCGCCACCCAGAGCCAGACCCGGGTCCAGCTCGATCAGCTCTGGCTCAAGTTCGACGTCCTCCGGAAGGTCTTCATCACCGCGGGCAAGCAGCGCATCCGCTGGGGCACCGGGCGCATCTGGAACCCCACCGACTTCCTGAACCCCACCCGGCGCGACTCCCTCAACTTCCTCGACACCCGCCTCGGCGTGCCGCTCGTGAAGGTCCACGTGCCGGTGGAGTCGCTCGGCTGGAACTTCTACGCGATCGCGGAGCTGAACCAGGTCCGCAGCCTCGAGCAGCTCGGTGGCGCGTTCCGGGCCGAGGTGCTCCTCGGGACGGCGGAGGTGGCGTTGTCCACCGCGGTGCGGAAGGACTCTCCGTGGCGCTTCGGCGCCGACATCTCGCTGCCGATCTGGGACTTCGACGTGCACGCGGAGGCGGCGCTGTTGCACAAGGTGCGGACCCCGTTCTTCGACGCCAACAGCGACGCCTCCTTCATCAACGACCTCACCGCGATCAGCGACCTCGAGACCGCGCAGCGGGTGCTCGCCGCCCTCGCCGGCCAGCCGGTGGACCGCCGCGAGGACTGGATCCCGCAGATCGTGGCGGGCCTCGACTACACCCTGCACTACAACGATCAGGACAACCTGATCTTCGCGGCGGAGTACTTCTACAACGACGCGGGCACCGACCTCCCCGGGACCTACCTGCCGATGTTGGTGAACGGGGTGTTCCAGCCCCTCTACGTGGGCCGCCACTACGTGTCCCTCGCCGCCTACCTGGTGGCCCCGGGCGACTGGGACGACACCACCTTCGCCCTCGTCGGCCTCGCGAACCTCTCGGACCAGACCGGGCTCATCCGCTTCAACTACACGGTGAAGGTCCTCACCTACCTCACGGTGAACGCCTTCGTCGCCGGCTTCGTCGGCCAGGCGGGCGGTGAGTACCGCCTGAAGGCGCGCATCCCGCCGGTGGAGCCCGCTGATGACCGTCTGGCCCTCCATCATCTTCGCACCTGACGGACCCGCAGACTCCAAGACCGTCGTCCGGCGCGCCCTCGGGGCCATCGGATTGTTCTCGCTCCTGGGCTTGCCGGTACCTGCTCGGCATGCTGCCGCTGCTCCTGTTCGAGGGCCTGTGGAAGGCCATCTGGTTGCTCGCCTTCGCCCCGCCCATCTGGCGCAGCGGGATCTCGACGGCGCGACGACCGAGCTCGTGGCCCCAAATGCGGTTGACGGGCTAGGGTTTAACGCGATACATAAAACACGAAACACATAGCGCTGCGCTGGAGGTTCGTGATGCGAGAGGTTGCGTTGGCCCGCGGAGACGGATCGGTCCGGAGATCATGGACGGATGGCCTGCGGGCCTCGAGGCGGTGGGGGCGCCGCCCGCTTCACCGAGGTGGAGATGGGCGCCGACGTGTTCAGCTGGGGCATCTCGGCGGGGATGACCGAGGAGGCTCGGGCCACGGTGGAGCGCTGCCAGGATCCTCTTCAAGGGCCCGATGGCGACCCCCAAGGGCAAGGGGGTGAAGAGATCAACGTCACCGCCCGGAAGCTGTGGAGCACCTACGCGAACAAGGGCTTTTCGCACCTCTGAAGGGGGTCGAGTCCCTGGTCGGCAGGCGCTGCGGGCCGATCAACATCACCCTGATCCGCGAGAACATCGAGGACACCTACGGCGCGGTCGAGCACATGCAGACGCAAGACGTCGCGCAGTGCCGCCGCTTCATCACGCGCCCTGGCAGCCTGCAGGTCCACCGCTACGCGTTCGAGGCCGCCCCTCCGGGCGCGCCAAGCGCGTCACGTGTGTGGCCACAAGGCGAACATCATGAAGCTGACCGACGGCTCTTCCTCGAGACCTTCTACGAGGTCGCGGCGGAGTACCCACAGCTGGTGGCGGACGACCTGATCGTCGACGACATGGCGATGCGCCTGGTGATGGCGCCCGAACTTCGATGTGGTGGTGCTGGCGAACCCGCAGGGGACATCCCGTGGCTCTGCGCTGGCCAAAGCGGGGTCTGGGCTACGCCCCATCGGCCCATCGGCGGACCACGCCGCTCATCTTCGAGGCGGTGCACGGGACCGCGCCCATCGTGGTCAGGATCGCGCGAACCCGTCCGCGACTTGAGCGCGTGATGATACACGCCTGTGCCCCGCACACCACGCCGCTGTCCACGCCTCGCACTCGCGAACGCGCTCGAGCAGGCCCCCTCGACGCGCTGGTCCCGGATCGGCTACTTCGCCGGACGAGGCACCCGTCGGTTCGCCGACGACCGCTGGACCGCGGTCCACCACACGGCCGGCCTGCAGGCGCAGGCGGGCGGCAGCGGCAGCCGAACACGCCGCCGCCGCCGCCGACCCGCCGCGGGTGCTGGACGAGCCCTGAGCGAAAGGGTCATCCACCTCTTCGCTGGAGTTCACCGAGCGAGCCTGACCTCGCGAGGCACCTCCGGGAGCTGGGGGAACGGGCCGACGAGGCACCCAGGTCTGCGAACATCCACCGCTTCACCGACTGCGTGGATCACTACCGCCTGCTGAGCACGGGCGACCCCTCGCCAGGCCCTCCTGGCTTCGTCGCGTCGGAGCGAGGGCTCGCTCGCGGCGCTCCCGAGGTCGAGGTGGCCTTCGCTCGCCCAGGGCCTTCGAGCGCCGCCCTCGTCACAGGCCCCGTGGTAACTGTCATGGCGCCGCGGACCCCCTGCGCTGAACCTACGCGGACGAGGACACGGCCTGACCGCGGCGGCCCGTGAGGCCTCCGCGCCGCCGCTGGGCCTGAGGCCTCGCCGACATCCAGCGCCCGCGGCGAGCCCCGCGCACGGGGGCCGACGAGGCGAACATCCACGCTTCCGGAGTGGCTGGGCCCAGCAGCAGTCCATCTTGCAGGAGCGGCTCGAGAAGATGCAGGCCACATCCAGGCGCCAAGCTGTTGGCCTGGCCGGCGAACCAGGCCAAGCTCGACGCGCCGGGGTGTCGCTACGCCGAGTGGCGGGCCCAGCCCCCGACGACCGACAAGGTGCCGGACAGCTAACGCAAGGGCCTGGACGGCTGGGCGCTGCGGCCCCACGCCCCGGTGACAGGCCCTGGACGGCCTGGGCCTACTTCAGCGCCGGGTGGGCTGAGCCCTACTTCAGCGGCGCCCTCGCGCCCTCGCCGGCGTCCCGCTCGACCTGTTGGTGCACGGCGTCATCGAGGCGGCGCGGCCCCGGCGCGAGAACGGCCTGGCGTTGGTGGTGAACCTGCCGGAGATCCTCCTCAACCTGCAGGGCAAGGGTCCCCGAAGGTGAGTGGGCCCGGGCCACGCCGCGGTGCTCGACGCCCACGACCCCGCGTGGGTGACGGAGCGCCTGCACTGCTACAACGAGTACGTCCGCTCGCTGGTGCGCCTCCCCGGCGCCGGGCCGTTCCTCGAGCGCTGGACCCGCGGCCTCACCTCCCCGGAGGAGCTGCAAGGCAGACCTGCAGGGCCTGGCCCGCGAGGTGACCAGCGCCCCGCGTGCCGCGGCCCGGCACGCCGCTCGGCTCATGCGTCGCCTGGCCGAGGGCGCGTTCAGCGACGACTGGCGCTTCGAGGAGCAGGACGCGGGGAGCGCTTCGCCCTCAACGTCTTCGCCCTCCCTCGCGGTCCGCGGGCCCGGCCCCTCGCCGGTGTCGCCGCCCCGAGGCCACCCCCGCCCTCGAGCACCGGCTCACCCTGGTGCTGAGCGCGATCCAGCGCGCCTTCGAGGCGCGGGAGCAGGTGCTCCCCGCCCTGGTGCGCTGCCTGAAGCTCCTGTTGGACCAGGAGCTCCACGCCGCCTCGAAGCAGGCGCTCTCCGACGTGTGCCGCCGCCAGGTGGCCCTGGTGCGCCCGCTCGTGGCCCAGTGGCGACTGCCAGGTACCTTGCGCAAGGACCTCGCGATCATCGTGTGCCGGGTCCTCCTGTTCGCGTTCCGGCAGGACCGCGCCGCCTTCGCCGAGATCCTCTACTACGTGCTCTACGCGCTGCCGGACGAGGTGCTCTTCCGCGAGGTGCTGGAGTACTCCACCGAGCCCGACGTCTCCCGCCTGGTGGAGGCGGTGGTGGCGGTGGTGTCCGCCGCCCACGCCGACGCGGGGCCCGAGCCGCTCACCGCGCGCTACCACGCCTTCGCCGCCACCCTGGCCGAGCTCACCGCCGACGCCCCCGCGGTGGCCTGGACGCGCCAGCTGGAGCCGGTGGTGGCGCACCTGACCAGGCAGGCGAGCGACGCCCCGCGCCCCGAGGTCGAGGCCGCGCTGCAATCCATCCTGCGATGTCAGGGCGACCCGGCGGAGGACGCGACCCTCTCGGCCGGCCGGCGCGGCGACAAGAAGGGCGCGGCGTGGGCGGCGCGGGAGGCGGCCCAGCGCGCCCAGCACGCCTCCCGCTCGGTCTTCGACCGCTTCTCGCGCCTGTTGGACGACCTGCAGGTGCTGGAGTCGGACTGCCTGCCCGAGGTGGGCCGGCCCCGGGCCTCCGATGATCTCGCCCGGCGCTGGCGCCGCCTGATCTCGTCCCTCGACGCGCTGGTGGCGCTGTCGGCCGAGGCGCTGCCGTACCTGGAGCGCGAGGTCACCGTGGCTCTGTTGAAGGCGCGGGTGGAGGCGCTCGAGGCGCGGCTCGCGGCCCTGGTGCAGGTGCTGGAGCGCGAGGACGAGGGGGTGGCCCTCAGCCTGGTGGGCGGCACCCCCGGCGCGCCCGAGGACGGCCGCCTGGTGCGGGAGTGGATGCTCGGCCGCTACATGATCCGCGAGCTCGCCCAGGCCCAGGGCCTCAGGACGCTGGGCCTGCTCACCACCCCCGGCTTCGTGGCGGTGTGGGTGCTCGCGCCGTTCCTCCTGTGCGGCGGCCTCGCCGCGGCGGGGCTCGAGGCGTGGGCCGGCTTCCCCTTCGCGCTGGCCCTGGGGGCCAACGTGGCGCTGGTGGCCGCGTTCTTCACCGAGGCGAGGCGCGCCAGCTCCTCGTCCGCCGGCCGCTACCTGCTGCCCCAGATCACCGCCGCCCTGTTCCTCGGCATCATGGAGGTGCTCGCGGCGGACGAGGCGTGGTCCCTCGCGGTGCTGGAGCTCGGCTGGGTCCGCGTGTTCACGGTGCTGGCCTTCTTGGGCACCGGCTTCTTCTTCATCCGCGAGGTGCTCCTCGGGCGCCAGGCCGACCCCACCGCGACCCGGGGCCGCCGCTCCCGCCGCGCGGCCCAGGTGATGGCCCTGGTGCTGTGGCAGTCCTTCGCGCTGGTGCTCCTGTTCGCCCTCCTGGGCGGCCGGGTGATGGCGGCCCGGGCCGGCCTCGACGAGGCGGCCTTCGCCGGGCTCGCCGACCTCCCGACCGCGCTGTTGCCCCACGAGGTGCGGCTGTTCGGGGTGTACCGCGTGTTCCCGTGGGCCCTGGTGAGCTGGACGGTGCAGGTGTTCTTCTTCAGCGCGATCTTCGAGCGCATCATGCGGCCGGACTGACCGCCGATAGGGCATACTCCGGGCCATGGGCATCGAAACCAAGCACCTGAGCACCGTCATCGAGCAGCACACCCAGGACATGACCGGGAAGGTCGTGGCGATCACCGGCACCACCAGCGGCACCGGCTACGTCTGCGCAAGAGAGCTTGCCAAGCTGGGGGCCGAGGTCCTCCTCCTCAACCGCGAGAGCCCCCGCTCGGCGCGCGCGGCGGAGCAGCTGCGGGCCGAGGTCCCCGGCGGGCGGTTCGTCCCGATCACCTGCGACCTGCAGGACTTCGCGAGCGTGCGGCGCGCCGCGCAAGAGATCAGCGCGAAGTACGAGGTCGTCGACGTCCTCTGCAACAACGCCGGCGTCATGGCGCTGCCCGACGAGGCCACCAAGGACGGCTACGACGTGCAGATGCAGACCAACTGCCTCTCCCACTTCCTGCTCACGAAGGAGCTCTTCGGCGCGCTCGCGAAGAGCGCGGACGGGCGGGTGGTCAACCACACCTCGATGGCCCGGCTCGGCCCGCCCCTCGCCCCCGAGTACTTCGGCAAGAACGGCGGCAACCTCGGCGGGGACGGCACCGAGCAAGAGAACGCGAGCTTCTCGGGGCCGCGCTGGATGCGCTACCACCAGACCAAGCTCGCCAACTGCGCCTTCACCTACGGCCTGAAGCAGCGCCTCGACGCCAAGGGCGTGACGAACGTGAAGGTCCTGCTCGCGCACCCCGGGCTCGCCGCGACGAGCCTGCAGACGACCACGGCACAGACCGGGGGCATGGACATGGGCAGCGGCCTCATGAACAACGCGCAGTCCGCGGAGGACGGCGCGCTCGGCATCATCCGAGGCTGCGCGGATCCAGCGGCGCGGTCCGGTGACTTCTACGGCCCGAAGCAGTGGGTCGGCTTCCCCGGCAAGCTCGAGCCTGAGCCCGCGCTGCTCGACCCCGAGAACGTCCGCGTCAACTGGGAGGGCTGCGAGGCCGCGGTCGGCCCCTTCAACGTCTGACCGAGGGGCCCGGCAGGGCTCGCGGATTGCATGGTCTTCACAGGCATGGAGACCACGGTCCACGTCCGGCACGTCTACGCCCACGACCCGAGCGAGTTCGAGCGCGAGGTCGAGGAGGCGATCACCCGCATCGTCGGGGACAAGGGGGTCATCGGCGACATCAAGTACGCGGTGGATCCGTCCACGGCGGGCCACGTCCGGGGCGGATTCGGCGCCTTGATCGTGTACGAGATGCCGGTCGGCTGAGCCGGCCCGCTACCTGGGGGGAACGCTCGGTTCCGCCCCGAAACGTGAGTGTGCCTGCGCGCACAGGCCCCGGCCGGGATGCGATCTCGCGTCTCGGGGGTCACTGTAGGGCGTGGACACCGTCGGCTCGATCATAAAAAGAGACCTTGGCGTGCACAAACTCCTCACCCGAGCCGTCGGGGAGTTGGAGTCATGAACGCGCCCGCCCTCCTCATGCTGCTGGCAGTGGGGCTCAGCCCCGCGGGCCCTCGCAGCCTCGCTCTGAAGAGCGAGATCTATGCGCCCGAGGCCCGCCCGGTGGCCGAGGACGTGGAGGCCTTCGTGCTGGCCCGGATGGAGGAGTCCTGGGGCCTGGCCCCGGTGGTGGGGAACGCCCAGTTCACGGTGACCCTCGCCTGGGCCGCGCGCGAGCAGGTGCGCATCCAGATCGCGGACGCGGAGCGGGTCTGGGTGGACCGCCCGCTGCCGGTGGACGACCCCAGCGCGACCCGCGCGATGGTGTGGTTGCTGGTGCGCTCCACCGTGGAGCGGGTGCTCCTCAGGGGCGCGCCCGAGGACGAGACCCCGCCGATCGCCCAGCTCGCCCACGACGAGGCCGCGCCCGGCTCCGGGGTGGCGGTCGAGGCGGTGGCGGGCGACGACGAGGACTGGCTGGCCCCGCCCGAGGCGGTGCTGAGCGCCGACGAGGCGCCGACCGCGACCACCACCGTGGCCGAGGCCCCGCCGCCTCCGCCCGCGCCCGCGGCGCCCGCCGCTCCGGCCGCGCCGACCGCCGTCCCCGCCGGGCCGCACGGTCTGGCCCGCATGTGGACCGCCCCGTTCTCCCTGCGGGAGGACGAGCGCCTCAGCGCCGCGCTCGTGATGCGCGGCTACGCAGATCCGGTGACCGGCTTCGGTTGGGGCCCCGCCGCATCGGCCCGGCTGCAGCTGTCGAACCGCTTCCTGTTCGGGGGCGAGCTCGGCTTTCGGGCCGAGCACCCGTCCGACGCGCTCGACGTGGCCCACATCCCCCTGACCCTGCTCGGCGGCTACGCCTTCGAGGGCATCCCGCTCGAGGTCGGCGCGACCGCCAGCCTCGACCTGCGCGCGGTGACCGCCCGCGTCTCGGACACCGGGACCCAGGCCGATCGCTCGGGCGTCGCGGCGGGGCTCACGACCGGCGCCTACGCCCGCGCCTTCTACCCGGTCTACACCAGGGGCAACTCGGAGCTGCGCCTGGTGGCCGACGCCGGGCTCCGCTTCGCCCTCGTGCGCAGCGCCTACGTGGTGGGCGATCAGCGGGTCGAGGAGTCGGTGGTGAACTTCAGCACCGGCCTGGGTCTGGAGTGGCGATGGCGTTGATGGACCGCCTGCGCCGCCGCCCCTCCCCCGAGGAGGTGGTGAAGGCGCACGGGGCCTACGTGGCGCGCCTGTTGTACCGGCTCTTCGGGCCGGGCTCGGACATCGACGACGTCTACCAGGCGGTGTTCGTGGAGGTGCTGCGCGCGCTCCCCGGCTTCGAGGGGCGCGCCAAGCTCAGCACCTGGATCCACCGCATCACCCTCAACGTGGCCTACCAGGAGATGCGCCTGCAGACCCGCGAGCGGGCGAGCCGCAGCGCGGAAGACCTCGAGTGCGCGACCGCGGATCTCTGCCACGAGCGTGACGACTTCGCGCGCGCCGACTCGCGGCGCCTGCTCTACGCCGGCCTCGCCTCGCTCGACGCCAAGAAGCGCATCGCGGTGGTGCTGCACGACGTCGAGGGCTACACCCTCAAGGAGATCAGCGAGCACCTCGGGCGCCCGCTCCAGACCGTGGCCTCCCAGGTGCGCGCGGGCCGGGCCGAGCTCGCCCGCTTCGTGGCCGAGGCGGAGTCGGCGGGGCGCGGCCTCACCGCCCCCGGGGTCCGGGAGGCCAAGGCGTGAACCCCAAGTGCCAGGCCCAGCGCGACGTGATGGTGGAGCACGTCCTCGGTGAGCTGGACGGCCTCGTGGCCGCCCGCCTCGAGGCCCACCTCGCGAACTGCGAGGCCTGCGCCCGGGTGCACGCGCGCCTGGCCGAGGGCTTCCAGGGCGCGCGCACGCTAGAGCCCGAGGTGTCGGAGTCCGAGCTGTCGCGCATGGCAAGCCGGCTTGCGCCGTACATGGAGCCCGCCCACCGATCTCGGCCGGGCTTCGGCTGGGTGGTGGGCGCGGCGGCCGCGTTCGCAGGTGTGGTTGCAGTATGGAGCGCCGCCCGGCCCGACGTCGAGCCTCAGCCTCCCGCTCCGCTCGCCGCGATCACCGCGCCGGTGCCCGCCCCGGCGCCGCCCCCCGCGCAGCCGGTGCGCCACCGCGCCCTGACCCCGCACCTGAAGGCGGTGGTGAGCGGCGACTGGGCCGGCGCGGTCCGCCAACCCGCGGCCGAGCGGACCGCGCTCGAGATGGACGCGGGCTTCGCGGTGCTCGACTTCGAGGGCGGCGAGGGCCGCACCCTGCAGATCGTGGCCCCCGACGTGGAGGTGGTGGTGCTGGGCACCCGCCTGTTCGTGGAGGCCCACGCCGGCGTCCCCACCACGGTGGGGGTGGTGTCGGGCAAGGTGGAGGTGCGCAGCCACGGGCAGATCGAGATCCTCGGCCCGGGCCAGGTGCGGGCCTTCGATGCGGCCGGCGCCTACACCCCGGACCGCGCAAACCTGCGCTCGGTCGCCCACCACGACGACGGCTTCCTCGACCGCGCCCCCGCGCCCGAGGCGCCGGTGGCCGCGCGTCGGGTCGCGCCCAAGCCGCGCCGCGCTCGCCCCGAGCCCGTGGCCGCGCTCACGTCGGCGGAGCGCCTTGTCCGGCAGGGCAAGGTGGCGGAAGGCTTGAAGCAGTACGAGGCCCTGATCGCGTCGCGTCCCCCTGCCCCCTGGATGGACGTCGCGCGGTACGAGCGCGCTCGAGTGTGGGGCTTCGTGCAAGGAGACTTGCGACGGGCGGACGCCGAGCTGGCGCGCCTGGCCGCCGGGGCCGACCCCGAGGTGCGCCACCAGGCCCGTTTGGCCCGGTGCGAGCTGGCGTTCGTCGAGGACCGGTGCGCGGCCGCCGAGTGCCTCGAGGCGCTCGCTCGGGATCCCGCGGTGGCGCGGGAGGCGGCGGCGCTCATGGCGCGGTGGGGTGTGCGCGGCGACACGTCGTGCGGGCAATAAAAACCGGTCGCCGCCTCGACCAATGATCTGAATCGAAACCCGGGGGGACCGAGTCGGGACGCCCCAACGAGAAGGAAGAGACATCGATATGCGGCAAGAACGGCTCATTCGCTCAACCACCCTTGCTCTGGCCCTCCTGCTGCCGGTGACCACCGGCTGCGTGGCGGAGTGGCACGACGACGGCGACGGCTGGTGGCACGACGACCCGTGGGAGCAGTGCGACTGGGACGAGGAGTGGGACCCGGTGGCCTGCGAGTGCGTCCCCGACAGCTCGAACACGAACAACAACAACAACGGGTCGAACAACAACAACAACAGCTCGAACAACAACAACAGCTCGAACAACAACAACAGCTCGAACAACAACAACAGCTCGAACAACAACAACAACAACAACAACCCGAACCCGAACTGCCCGGACCCGATGTCCGCGATCTACCTGTCGACCGACGCGGGCGTCTGCTCGATGATCGAGTTCACCTGCCCCGAGGGCTTCGAGAGCTTCTCGCTCGAGGGCTGCGGCTGCGGCTGTGACGAGGTGGCGGCGCTCGACCCGTGCCCGGATCTAACCGACCCGTCCGTGCTCCTCGTGAGCACCGACGCCCAGGTGTGCGGCAAGGTGGAGTTCCAGTGCCCCGAGGGCAACGAGCAGTTCCACGCGAGCTGTGGCTGCGGCTGCATCGAGCCCCCGCCCGAGCCGCAGTGCCCGGATATCAACGACCCCACCGTGCACTACCTGAACACCGACCCCGCGGTGTGCGCGGTCATCACCTTCAGCTGCAACGCAGGCTGCATCCAGTTCAACAACGAGTGCGGCTGCGGCTGCATCGAGCCTCAGTAGACCTCCCAGGCCGGGTCCGGGGGGCGCAGCGGGCCGCGAGCCGCGGGCCCGAGGCTGCGCCCCCCGGGTCCCGCCGATGCGTCTCAGCCCATGCGGGCCAGCAGATGCTCGGCGGACTTGCGCAGGTGATCTTCCAGCACCGCGACCGCCTCGTAGGTCCCGCCCTTGCGGAGCAGCTCGACCATCCGGGCGTGATCAGCGAGCCAGCGCTTCTTCTTCGCGGGCAAGCTGGCGTAGGCGCTGATGTGGATCTGGCAAGTCTGGCGCAGCCGCTCGATCATCGTGATCTGTCGAGGCCGGCCGGCGAACGCGTAGAGGGTTCGGTGGAACTCCCACTCGCCCTGCGCCCACAGCGGGGTCGCAGCATCGAGATCGGACTTGCGGCGGACTCGCTCGATCTCGGTGAAGTCCTTGGGCTGGATCTTCTCGGCCGCGCGCGCCAGGCAGTCGCACTCGAGCAGGATCCGAAGGTCATAGATCTCCCTCACCTCGTCGGCAGACAGCGAGATCACGTAGGCGCCGCGGTTTGGGATGACCTCGACGAGCCCCTGGCCCGCGAGGTCGCGGAGCGCGTCGCGCACCGGGATGCGGCTGACCCCGAAGCGACCGGCGAGGGCGGGCTGTGAGAGCTCGGCGCCCGGCGGCAGGGCCCCCGAGAGGATGTCCTGCTTGAGCAGCGTCGCGATGTGTTCGGGGGTCACGGGTTGCGGGCCTCGGCGGTCATGTGTATACATGTATACATTGACGGGGGTCGATGTGAAGCACGATACGTTCCGAGCGAAGACGGTGTGGACCGGTGACCGAGGTGAGGGAACCCGCAGCTACCGCGGCTACGATCGCACCTGGCAGATCGTCACCCCCGGGAAGCCGCAGGTGGAGTGTTCGAACGACCCCGCCCTGGGCGGCGACCCCGCGAAGCACAACCCGGAGGACCTGCTCATCGCCAGCCTCTCGGCCTGCCACATGCTCTGGTACCTCCACCTCGCCCACAAGGCCGGGATCGTCGTGCGCGGCTACGAGGACGAGCCCGTCGGCCAGGGAGAGACCGGCCCGCGCGGTGAGGGGCGCTTCGTCGAGGCCGTGCTCCGGCCGACCATCAAGGTAGAGGCCGGAGCGGACCTGGCGGTGGCAGACGCCATCCACCACGAGGTCCACGAGTACTGCTTCATCGCCCGCTCGGTGAACTTCCCCGTCCGCTACGAGGCTACCTATGTCGAGGTCTGAAGGGAGCGGTGGGCGATGAGCTACCCGCCGCGACCCTATCGCGTCGAAGACCCCGATGCCGCCGTCGCGCTGATGCGTGAGTTTCCGTTCGCGCACCTCATCACCGCGTCGGGAGGTTTGCGCGCGACGCGAGTCCCGTTCGTGGTCGACTGCGAAGCTGGCCGCCCGGTCCGCCTGCGCTGTCACCTCGATGCTCGCAACCCGCAGGCCGGGACGATCGACGGCACCGAGGTCCTGGTCGCCTTCTCCGGCCCCGCCGCCTACGTCTCACCCAACTGGCGCGCCGACACGAGCAAGGGCGGCACGTATGACTACGAGGAGGTCCAGGTCGGCGGCACCGCGCATACGGTCGACGACAGCGCCTTCTTCTTCCGGTTGATCGACGACCTCTCGGCCCTCATCGAACCTCGCCATCGCGACATCGCCGACCACGCCGTGTGGCAGACGCCCATGGCGCCCGAGGGCCACATCGCGCGGCAGCTCCCGCTCGTCACCTGCTTCACGGTCGAGATCGAGCAGGTGAGCATGGTGTCCAAGCTCCACCAGAACTTCCCGGACCGGGACCGGCGCTCGGTCGCCGAGCACCTCGCGCGCTCGGGCCGTGACGAGGTGCGCAGCGTCGGCGCACGCATCCGAGCCCTGCTCGGCACGCCCGAAGCGGAGTGAGGCGGGTCCCGCCGTTCGCCGGTTTGTGGTAAGCGCGAAGGCGCGCAGCCATGGCCAGCCCCTCGCACCTCGAGACCCTGATCCGACGCGTGGAGGCCCACGCCCCGGCCTTCGGGCGCGCCGCCCCCGACATCACCGCGATCTGTGCGCGAGCCCGCTCGGGTGACTACCGCGGGGTCCTCCAGAACACCCGGCTGGTGGTCGAGACGCTCCTGCGGGCGATCCTCGCCAACAAGAAGCAGACCCCGGGCAAGCAGACCCTGGAGCAGCTCGTCTCCAAGATGCAAGGTGAGTTGCCGACCGCGGTGGCGGTGCACGTGCGCACCATCCAGGCCTGGGGGAACGTGGGGGCTCACGATCACGGCGACGACCTCTTCGGCGGCGGCCTCGAGGTCACGGATCAGGAGGCGACCTCCGCCCTCACCGCGCTCGTCGCCATCCTGGACTGGTACCGGGGCGCCCACCTGCAGGACGCGCCGAGCGCGCCCGAGGCACCCGCGGTCGCGCCCAAGAAGGGCGTGGGGCTCGTGGTGGGCGCGGCGGTGGCGCTGGTGGCGGCGGCCGGCGTCGCGTACGCGGTGCTCGGCCGCACGCCCGAGCAGCCGCCGCCGACCCCGCCGCCGGTGGCCCAGGGGCTGGACTTCGGCCCCCTCGACGCCCTCTACCAGCAGCGGGGGCTGCCGCTCCCCGCCGAGTCCTGCCGCCCCAACCGGGCCGAGGACCTCGCGCCCCTGGTCGCGGCGGCCCCGCGCCTTATGGGCGGGGACCCGGGGACCAAGCGGCCCCAGGACGCGGAGGCCCTGAAGGCGCTCGAGGCGGTAGAGGAGGCCCGCCCTCCGGTGGGCGAGTACTGGCTCCTGCTCGCGCTCGCCCGCAGCTTCAACGGCGCCCCGGATGACGAGGTGCTCGCCGCCCTCACCGAGGGCCAGGCCCACTGTGATGAGATGACCGAGCTCTACAACATGCAAGGCAAGTTGCTCTTCAAGGCGGGGGACGTGAAGGGCGCGGTCAAGGCCTTCAAGCGGGCGGTGGCGGTGGGGGAGGGCTACGGCGCCCCCCGGCTGAACCTCGCCCTCGCCTATGTCGAGGCCAAGGACCTCCCCCGCGCCCGGGTAACCTTCGATGAGCTGGTCCAGACCCTGCCGAAGTACGGGCCCGGTTACCGCGGCCGCGGCGCGTTCCGGCTCGGTCAGGGCGAGGTGGAGGGCGCGGTGGCGGACCTGCGCCAGGCCACCACGCTCGACCCCGAGGACGGGCTCGGCCACCTGCTCCTCGGCCAGGCCCTCGCGGGGGCGAAGGACGCCGAGGGGGCGAAGGCCGCCTTCTGCCAGGCGAAGGCCCTCGGGGTCACCGCCGCCGCTGGCCTCTGCCCCTGACGGTCACTTCATCAGCGCGTTGAGGTCGAGCTGGGCGAGCGCGAAGTCGGGCTGCTCCTTCAGCACCTCCTTCATCTCGGCCTTGGCCCCGGCCTTGTCGCCCTTGTCCTTCTTGTCGAGCGCCTTGGCGTAGCGGAGGGCGGTCTTGGCCTTCAGCTTGGCCGGGGGCTTGGGAGCAGCGCGGCGCGGCGTCTTGGCGTCGCCCGCCGCGGTGGTGAGCTGGGAGTCGAGGATGGCGGCCAGCTCTCGGGACAGGCGCTGCTCGAGCTCCAGGAAGTCGTCCGGCTTGCCGTGAGCCCCGACCGAGCGCACCACCTCGCCGGTCTCCACCCGCACCACCCGAGCGTCCACCCGCAGGGTGCCCATCAGGTCGAAGTAGCCGCCCAGCACCAGGTAGCGGGCGCCCAGGAGCTTGCCGACCTTCTGGGCGGTGGCGGGGTCGACCTTGACGCTCTTGCTGAGCTCGAGCTCATCGAGCACGTCCTGGAGCCGGTCCCGCTCCACCAGGGTGTAGGCGTCCCCGGCCGGCAGATCGGAGATCAGCATCTGGGCCAGGCCCTTCCGGAGCAGGGCCATCTCCTCGTCCTTGCCCTGGTAGTCGAAGTACATCACCGCGACCGTCGGGGGTGCGGGGGGCGGGGCCCCGGCCAGGAGGGGGACCATGAGGGCGAGGGCGGCTTCCAGCACGGCGCCATGATAGCCCACCCCGGGGGCCGCCTTCATCGCCCTACCTGCGCTGCGGAAAGCTCGGCGGATCGGCTACAGCCGCTCATCTTCGCGAACTGGTGCCCGATTTGTCTTTTCAGCGTCACCTGGAGCAGTCACCCTGATGGAAGCTGTTCTCGGCGCGCCGTGTCGCAGGGGTAACACGTAACGGGTGCAGGGGCGTACCCGGGAGCAGGTATGGGTTGGCATTACCTTTGCTGATGTCAACCCCGGGGGAACGCAGAGCCATGTCCGAAGAGCACTTGTGGGTAGTCTTGTATTCGGCGCCGGAGGACGGCCCGAAGTCTACGACCACCGCGCCGAGCGCGGTGCGCTGGGGGCGGCCGCACCTGCCGCGCGCCCTGCGCTGCGCGAACCGCATCGCCCCGTCCGAGCGGGTGCTGGTGGCGGTGCTCGAGCAGGAGGAGCCCTGGTGGTCCTCGGTCACCGGTGACCTGCCCCGCGAGAACCTCGCCCAGCAGCCCCTCGACCGCGGCTCGGGCGTGGGCCTCCTGGTGACTCTGCTCGAGGTCGCGCAGCGCGACCCGGAGGCCGAGGTGGTGCTCTTCACCTCCGACGAGGTCTGCGTCGACGCGGCGGAGCTCGCGGCGCGGGGGCGCGCGCAGCTTGCCTTGCAGCCCGACCGCATCCACCTGGTGGGCCGCGCGCCGCGCCCCGAGGACAACGGCGGGAGCGTCTGGGTCGTGCCCGGTGGGCACGCCCGCGGTGACGTGGCGGGCCTCGTCTTCGGGCCCACCCGCGCCACCCGGAGCTACCTCGTGGAGCAGGGCGCCACCGTGGCCACCCCGGTGGTGGTGGGGCACGTGGGCCGCTTCCTCGAGCTCTTCCGTCGCGTGGCGCCGGGGCTCATCGGCCAGCTCGAAGACAGCGTCCTCGCCCAGACCGGGGTCGACGCCGACGCGCTGCACGAGGTCTACCCGTTCCTCGACGTCCTCGACTTCCACCGCGACGTCCTCGCGCGCTCCCCCGCCGCCCTCGCGGTGAGCGCGGTGGCCGCGCCGCCCCGCGTGGTCCCCGCCCCCGTCGACGCTGCCCCGCGCCTCGCCCTGTAGTACAGAACACCGAGTGCCGCGCCGCATCTTCTGCAACCGCACCCTGAACTTCCGGGGGCTCCGCGCCATCGGCTACGACATGGACTACACCCTGGTGCACTACCGGGTGGAGGACTGGGAGCGCCGCGCCTACGCCCACGTGACCCGCCTGCTCGAGGCCCAGGGCTGGCCGTTCGCGGGCCTGGAGTTCCGCCCCGAGCTGGCGGTGCGCGGGCTGGTGCTGGACCTCGAGCTCGGCAACGTGGTGAAGGCCAACCGCTTCGGCTACGTGAAGCACGCCTACCACGGCACCCAGCCGCTCTCCTTCGAGACCCTGAAGGCGCACTACTCCCGGGTCACGGTGGATCTCGCGGAGCCCCGCTGGCAGTTCATGAACACCCTGTTCTCCATGTCGGAGGCGGTGATCTACATGCAGGCGGTAGACCTCTTGGACGCGGGCCGGCTCCCGCTCGGGCTCGGCTACCCGGAGGTCTACCGGGCGGTGCGCCAGACCGTGGATCGCGCGCACCTCGAGGGGCAGCTCAAGGCCGAGATCACCGAAGACCCGGAGCGCTTCGTGCACCTCGACGCCGAGACGCCGCTCGCGCTCCTCGATCAGCACCACGCGGGCAAGAAGCTCCTGCTCGTGACCAACTCGGAGTGGAGCTACACGAGCTTCATGATGAGCTACGCGTTCGATCGGTTCCTCGAGGGCCGCACCTGGCGCGATCTGTTCGACGTGGTGATCGTGGAGGCGCGCAAGCCTGCTTTCTTCACCGCCCAGAGCCCGCTGTTCGAGGTGGTCAACGACGACGGGCTCCTCCGCCCGGCCCGCGACGGGATGTCGACCGGCAAGGTCTACCTCGGCGGCACCGCGGCCGACGTGGAGCGCTACCTGGGGGCCGACGGCGACAGCATCCTCTACGTCGGCGATCACCTGTTCAGCGACGTGCACGTGTCGAAGAGCGTGCAGCGCTGGCGCACCGCGCTGGTGCTGCGTGAGCTGGAGTCGGAGCTCGAGGCGCTCGCCGCGTTCGAGGGGCAGCAGCGCGCCCTCGAGGCGCTGATGACCGAGAAGGAGGCGCTGGAGCTGGAGTCGGTGCAGCTGCGGGTGGCGATCCAGCGCCGGGAGCGCGGCTACGGCGGCGAGACGCGGCCGCTCGAGCAGCTCAGGGCCCAGCACGAGGCGCTGAAGGCCCAGGTGGCCGCCTTGGACGCCCAGGCCGCGCCGCTCGCCAAGGCCGCGAGCGAGGCGGGGAGCACCCACTGGGGCCTCTTGATGCGGGCGGGCAACGACAAGAGCCACCTCGCGCGCCAGGTGGAGCGCTACGCCGACATCTACATGGCCCGCGTGTCAGATTTCGCGGTGCATACGCCCTTCGCGTACCTGCGCTCGGCCCGCGGCAGCCTGCCCCACGACCCGGGGTAGGGCCCTCCACATCTTTCGCCCCAAGGCCTTGCCTCAGACCTCACGGGTGTCTAACAGGAAGGCGACTGGAGGACGACATCATGGCCTTTACCCTTCCCGAGCTCCCCTATTCCAAGGACGCCCTGGCGCCCCACATCTCCGCGGAGACGCTGGAGTACCACCACGGCAAGCATCACGCGAAGTACGTGGAGACGCTGAACAGCCTGACCGAGGGGACCGACAACGCGAACAAGAGCCTGGAGGAGCTGATCAAGAGCACCTCCGGCAAGCTCTTCAACCAGGCGGCCCAGGTGTGGAACCACACCTTCTACTGGAACTGCCTCTCCCCCAACGGCGGCGGCGCCCCCACCGGCAAGATCGCGGACGCCATCAACGAGGCCTTCGGCAGCTTCGAGACCTTCAAGGAGAAGTTCAGCGCCGAGGCGGCGGGCCACTTCGGCTCGGGCTGGGCCTGGCTGGTGAAGGACGCGGCGGGCAAGCTCTCGATCGTGGGCTCCCACGACGCGGGCAACCCGATGACCTCGGGCCTCACCCCGGTGCTGACCTGCGACGTCTGGGAGCACGCCTACTACGTGGACTACCGGAACGCCCGCCCCAACTACATCGCGGCGTGGTGGAACCTGGTCAACTGGGACTTCGCGAACAAGAACCTGTAGCCCCCTCGGGCCACAGCACCCGGTGGGCGCGAGTCGCGAAGAACAGCATCGCGCCCACCGTCACCCCATCGAAGAGGCACGCCGCGAGGTACGCGGGGAACGGCTCGAACAGGTAGGCCACCCCGAACCCCAACGAAGCCATGCTCTTCAAGAACACCAGCGGCCACAGCGCGGGGTAGAACTTCTGCAAGTTGACCTGCAGGAGCACGCAGGTGAAGCCCAGCGTCGCGACGTTCGCGATGCCGAGCACCCGCCAGAACATCGAGTCCTCGGTGTGGGGGTACGCGCCGCCGCCCAGGAGCTGGCCCAGCTCCGCGAAGGAGCCCACCGCCTGGTCCGGGGTGAAGACGTAGCCCATGACCGGGAGGATGAAGTTCAGGGCGAGCACGGTGTAGACGACGTGAAAGGCAACCTTCATGGCAAGGCCTCCAGGGTCAGGGTGTCGATGATCTGCAAGGTATGTTGCACCGCGCTCCGCGCCGCCTCGGGGTCGCCGGCCCGAAGGAGCGCCACCACCCCCTGGTAGGAGCGGCGCACCGCGTCGGCGTGCCCGAAGAGGGCGTCGGGGAGGTGGGGGTGGTCGCGGTACACCGGGGCGAGGGCGTTCATGAGGAGCTCCATCGGGAGGCTCCTCGCCGCGCGGACCACCGCCCGGCCGAGCTCGAGGTCGCGCATCAGGAAGGCCCGCGGGTCGGCCTCGGCCCCCTGCAGGTCGGCCAGCGCTTCGATGTGCGCCAGGTCTGTGGGGGTGGCGCGGGCCACCGCGAGGGCGACCGCCTCCGCCGCCACCGCCCGACGCACCCCGAGCAGGTCGGCCACCAGCCCCTTGTCGCCGAGGGCCACCAGGTCGCCGAGGAGGTCGAGGCTGCCCGAGGTGCGCAGGTCGAGCACCCGGACCCCGTCCCCCTGCCGCGCACGGATCAGGCCCTGGGCCTCGAGCTGGGCCAGGGCCGCCCGCAGGGTCAGCCGGTTGACCCCGAGGGTCTCGGCCAGGGTGCGCTCGGGGGGGAGGCGGGCGCCGACGGGCCAGGTGCCGGTGAGGAGCGCCCGCCGGAGCTGGGCGGCGACTCGGTCGGAGGCTCTGCTGATTGGTTCAACCAATATTGGTTCAACCAATCTTGGATCACCCGTTCTGGTCAAGGCCGTTGTGCAGCGGCGCCGGATGAACGAAAGAAGCGATGGGCCCAGCTGCGTGTTGGGCGTCACATCTGAAACATGGCTGCGCTAGTTCCACGAGTCGCCCAGATCCGGACCGAGTCCGGGGCGGTGTTCGAGGCCTCCCTCGCCAACCTCAGCGAGCGGGGCGCGTTCCTCCGGACCGGAGCCGACCTCCGGTTCCGCGACACCCTGCTCGTGCGGGTGCTCGAGCTCGAGCTCCGGGCCGAGGTGCTCCTCGTGTCGGAGGCGCCGGCCGGGGTGGTGGTGACCTTCCTCGATCCGAGCGCGAGCGTGCGCGCGGTGCTCGCGAAGCACGAGGGCGAGGTCGAGGTGCTCCCCGGTCAGGGGGTGGAGCCGTCAGACCCGTGGACCGAGGACACCGCGGCGAGCGGCGACATGGAGGCCCTGCCCGACGCCCTCGATGGCACCACCGAGGAGGACTTCCCGCAGGACCTGGTGAAGCTCGCCACCGGAGACCTCGCTCCGATGTCCGAGAGCGCGGCCGATGGCCTGGATCCGGACCTGTGGGCCGCGGCGATGATGGACGACGGCCTCCCCGAGGTGCCGATCCTCGACCCGGTGCCGGCGATCAGCCACACCGAGCCCGGGGTGGAGGCCTTCGATCCGCTCGAGGGCCCCTTCGACGACGTGACCAACCCCCAGGACCAGGGCGTGACGGCGGGGCGGAGCCCGTCGGAGCCCCCGACCTGGGACTCCATGATTCCGCAAGACACCCTGCCGCGGGGGCCCGAGGCGTTCCCGGCCCTCGAGGTGCCGGTCGACGACCTGATCGACGAGCCGATCACCACGCCCCAGCCGATGCTCGAGCCCGCCCCTGCGCCTGCTGCTGCGGCCGACGTCACCGCGCCCGCGGCGCCCCAGGCGCAAGAGGCCCTGCCGACGCTGGACCGCGACGGCTACACCGTGCGCTTCGACTCCGCCGCGACCTACACCGAGCAGCTGCAGACCCACCTGCGCCACGGCGGCCTGGTGGTCCGCGCCGAGCCCATCGCGATTGGGACCCAGCGCATGCTGGCCCTGGTGGTGCCCGGGCAGGCTGCCTACACGGTGAGTGCGCGCGTGATCTTTCACGATCAAGGCAAGCTGGGCTTCATGCTGGACAGCTTCGCGCTCCACAAGAACCGGCTGGAGCAGCTGGCGGGCTAGTCGGTGAGGCTCTCGTCGCCGCCGGGTCCAGTGAGGATGATCAGGCGGCCCAGGTTCTTCTCGACCAGGGTCACGGTGTCGCAGGAGGCCCGCGCCTTGCAGCCCGCGCAGAAGCGCGTGTAGACGCTGATCGCGTCGCGGAAGCGCCGGTCGCGCACCGAATCGAAGAGCGCGTTGCGCTCGCCCGCGGGGCACACGGTCTCGGACTTGTCCTGGGGCTCCGTGCAGACCACGACCTCGTCGCGGTCCTGCGGCATCTTTCGCACCTCGAAGTAGCCGCCCTCACCGAGCTCACGCAGCGCATAGAGCGAGTCGCTCGCGTCGCGCTTGGCGTCACCGCAGTGGACCTGCACGCACTGCCCACCTTCGAACCGGACCCGCCCGCTGAGCTTGGGATGAAAGACCGAGACGGTGGCCGTCGCAGCGCGCTCGCGGATCTGCGCTTCGACGGTCTCGAACCAGCGGGGCTTCGTTGGGGCCAGGAGCGGCATCGGTGTGCGTATTCTTATCGGTCGTTGATCGGACTGCAAACACCTGGACCGTCCAACTGATCCGTATTCGGCCGAGACCGTACGGTGTGTCCCAGGTGGTACAGGGCGCTCGGTTCCGGATGCACCCGCCGGTTCGCGGTCAGGGCAGCGGGAGCATGGGCTCCCCCGAGTAGAAGTATGGGCCCGCCCCCTGGGGCCCCGGGACGTCCAGCTCGGTGCAGCTCACCCCCAGGCGCGGCGCCCGGGGGGGCGTGCCCCGGTGGCCGTAGATGAGGAAGAGGCTGTGCTCGCCGCTCGTGAAGCTGGCGAAGCTGACCGAGAAGGTGTCGCCCGCCTGCTGGACCGGGTAGGAGCGGCTGTTCAGGATGTTGAGGCAGTCCTCGTCCAGGCTGACGCGGTCCTGGTAGAAGTCGTCGCAGGTCAGCTTGCGGTTGCCGGCGGTGCGATCGGACACCACGAAGGCGACCAGGCTGTCGATCCCGGTGATCTGCGGGGAGACGGTGATGCTGATGTTGTAGATGTCCCCGCCGCCCAGCACCGCCGGGGTGCTGCACGCGCCCTCGGAGCAGATCGCGCGGTTGAAGGGCCGGCACGGCTCGCAGTTCGAGGGTGGGAGCAGGTCGTCCTGACAGTCGGTGGGCACCCCGCACTCCGTCGGCGCGGCGGGGCACAGGGCGGGGCCGGTGTCCGGCGGCCCGGTGTCCGGCGTCTCGGCGTCCATGACCCCGGTGTCCGGGGGGCCCGCGTCCGGCGCCGCGTCTGGGGCGGCGTCCGGCGTCTCGGCGTCCATGGCCACCCCCGCGTCCAGCCCGCCGGTGTCGGGGACGCCCGCGTCGGTGGAGCCCGCCCCGCCGGAGCACGCCGCCATCAGAGCCAGGGTGAGGACGCAAGCAGACCTGCGCAACCGCCTCACCCGCGGGCCTCGTTCTTTGGCTGGAGGAAGGGCGGGAGCCGGCGGCCGAGCCAGCCACCCTCCACCCCCGGGACCCGGTTGCGGGCGGCGGCGAGCGCCAGGTTCACGTAGGCCCGCTTGAGGCGCGGCCAGTGCCGGAGCGCCTCCTGGAAGTTGAACTCCGCCTCCGCCCAGCGTCCGTCCGCCGCCTCCACCTCGCCCATCTGGGCGTAGGCGGTGCCGGTGACGAGGTCGACCAGGTCCTTGTGCGCGGCGTAGAAGTCGGGGTCGGAGCGCCAGATGTGGTGGATGACGTCGCGGTAGCACTCGTTGTTGAGCCGCGCGCGCCCGGTGAGCTGCTCGGGGTGCACGCGGTACAGGCACGTGGGGAGGTCCATGAACACGAGGGGGGCCCGCTTGGAGAGGGCGGCGGTGAGGCACCAGTCCTCGTACGCCCGCACCCCCTCCCAGTGCCCGCCCACCGCGCGCACCTGTTCGATGCGGCTCATCTGCACGCAGCCCCAGGCCACGTGCATCAGGGCGACGAGCGGGGCGACCTCGCCCGAGAACACCCGGCGCTCCGCGTACTCCTCGGGCACGCTCAGGCCGAGCTCACGGCAGGTCGCCTTGCGGGCGAAGGCCTCGGTGATCTCCGCCTCGAAGGTCCGCACGGTGGGGCCCAGCCAGCGCTCCCTCAGGTGCGACTCGGCGGTGACCTGGTCGTCGATGTACGTCTTGAAGTCGCTGAACACCATGGCCGCCTCGGGGTGGCGGTCCAGGGCCTCGGCCTGGGCGCGGAGGCGAAAGGGGAGCTGCACGTCGTCGCTGTCGCAGTAGGCCAGGTATTGCCCGCGCGCCTCCCGGATCCCGGTGTTCCGCGCCGCGCCCACCCCGCCGTTCTTCTGGCGCACCAGCCGCACGTGCTGCTTGTAGCGCCGCACCAGCTTGTCGCTACCGTCGGTGGAGCCGTCGTCGACCACGATGACCTCGTAGTCGTCGTAGTCCTGGGCGATCACGCTCTCGAGGGCGGGGATGATCTCGTGGGCGCGGTTGTACAGCGCCATCACCACGGAGACCTTCGGGGTGCGGTCGGACTTGGGCGGAATGGGGGCCATGCGGCCGTCCCAGGCTAGCGTGACGGAGCCCGGAGTTCCACCAGGGGCCCGACTGAGGGATGATCCCCCCATGCGCCCGGTGCTCGTCGCGGTGATCTGGCTGTTGCCCGCGGTGGCCCAGGCCCAGTCCGCCGACCCCTGGTGGGGCCGCGACAAGGCCCTGCACCTCTCGGTCTCGATCGCCGCGGCGGGGAGCGGCTACGGGGCGGCGGCGCTCGCCACCGAGTCCCGCCCGGTCCGCTTCGGGGTGGGGCTGGGGTGGGCCCTCGCCCTCGGCGTGGGCAAGGAGCTCTACGATCTCGGGGGCCACGGCACCGCGTCGGGGCGGGACCTGCTCTGGGACGGAGTGGGCGCCCTGGTCGGTGCGCTCATCGGCCTGGGGCTGGACTGGGCGCTCGAGGACGCGCCCCCCGCGGCCCACCCGCGCGTCGAGCTCTGGGACCCGGGCGCCGCGCCCTCATAGCCCGCGGCGCTGGAGGACCCGGCGGATGCGCGCCGCGGCCCTCGCCGCGCGGGCGCGCACGTCGTCGGTCTGCTCCGGATCGGCCGCCACCGCCTCGAGCCGCGCGGCGCCGGGGGCGTAGGCGGTGCGCGAGAGCGCCTCGACGATCCGCACCTGGTGCTCGGGGCTGTGCAGGAGGGCCTCCACCAGCACCGCGACGACCTCGGCCCGCAGGGTCGGGTCGCCGCCCCGCACCCGGCCGAGCCGGCCGAGCGCGGTGAGGGCCACCGGGCGCAGGGGATCCTTCGCCCGGCGGGCGACGCGGGCGAGCTCGTGCAGGCTGGTCTCGAAGGCCAGGCCCCCCATGCCCACCACCGCCGCCTCGCGCAGGACCAACGGCCGCCGCCTGTCGTGCAGGACACCTTGCAGCGTCTCGAGGGCCTCGAGCCGCTCGGTGAAGCCGAGGGCGCGGGCCGCCGCGGCCCGGCTCGTCTCGCGCTGGCGGGCGTCGAGGAGGATCCCGCGCAGCGCGAAGGGGGCGGCGGGGTGGCCGGAGCGCCCGGCGGCGATGATCAGGCCGTGCACGAAGGCCTCGCGCTCCGAGTCCTTCAGGTCCCGGATCTCGTAGCGCTCGAGGTAGTCGGGGTACTTCGACCCGGACGGGTCGTGGCCGGCCTCGCCCGCGAACACCAGCTCCTCGAGCACCATCGCGGCGGGGATGCCGTCGAGGTCCTTGGACGCGGTCGGTCGCCCATGCCGGCTCATGAGGTACACCTCGGGATCGAGGTTCGGCAGGTGCTTGAGGCGCGCGGCCTGCTCGGGGTGTCGGGCCCGCTCCACCAGGGCCTCCACCAAGAGGTCCCGCCGCCATGAGGTCGCCGAGTAGTGCGGCGCGCTCCTCGGCTGGGGCGCGGTGCGGGCCAACAGGCGCGCGCGCTCTGCAATGTAGCCTGCACCCCGGAGCTCGTAGAGCGCCTCGATGCGGGCCGCGGAGGTGGGCCGGGTCGGGCCCGCGCCGAGGGCGGAGGCGCTCACCAGGCACAGGGGGAGGGCGATCGACCAGGCCTTCACGGGAGCGCCTCCTCCAGGTAGCGCATCCACCAGCGCGGCTCGGCCCGGCGCTCCACCAGAGTGCCGCAGTGGGCCTCGCCCAGCTGCAGGTGGTAGGCGTCGAACACGTCGACGAACTGCACCCGGAAGCCGAGGCGCTCCAGGGTGGTGCGGGCGGAGTCGGCCCACGGGTCGCGGCCGTTCACGTCGGGGCCCTCGGGGTCGGGCACGAGCAGGACGTCGTTCGCCACCACCAGGTTCTGGATCCCCGGGTTGTAGGCGGCGGCCAGCTCGAGGCCGTCGAAGTCGAAGGTCTCGTACATGACCGGCAGCTCGAGGAAGTCGTCGTCGGTGAGGCCGAGGCTGGCCTTCAGGCCCTCGCGCACGGTGTCGAGCCGCATCTGGGCCGCGTCGTTGATCTCCTGCAGCGCGGTGTCGGCCAGCACCCGATTCACCGTGCTCTGGGTCTGGCGGCCCGCGAACACCGGCGCGTCGCCCGCGCCCGCGGCCTGGGCCTCCTCGAGGAGCCGGTAGGCGAGGTCGGGGGAGGCCAGCACCACCTTCCACGGGCGCGCGTTCGGGCCCGCGTTCAGGTCGGGGAGGAAGAGGAACATCTCGTCCACGTGCCCCACCGCCAGCCACTCGGTGGACAGCTCCACCGCGGGGCCCTGGGTGTCCTGGGCCTCCATGTAGTCGAGCTGGGGCTGGGCCATGTGGTCCTCCCAGCGGGTGCCGTCCAGCAGGCCGAGGTCGCCGCCGCCGATGACGATGCGCCCGAGGGGGAAGCTGCCCTCGGGGCCGGCGTGCGGCGGCGCGATCTCGAGGTTCCCGCCGTAGCTGAGCGAGGTGTGGCGCGCGGCGCCCGCGTACGCGAAGCCGACGTCGGGGCCGAGGAGATCGTTCTCGACGAAGTACTCGAGGCCGTAGTCGTCGGTGGGGCGCTCCAGCTTCATGTAGGTCACCATCCGGTGTGGGCCGTCGGGGCCGGGGACCTCCTGGTAGCCTTGCTGCAAGGGATCTTGCAGCCAGCGGTCGCCCGCGTAGTCGTACTCGTCCACCTCCACCAGCTGCACGTCCTGGGGCAGCATCGACATGAGGGCGCCGTAGAACGGGCCGTTCGGCACCATGCGGCGGTCCGTCACCCGCATCGCGTACAGGCGCTCCGCCGGCTGCAGGTGGTGGGTGAAGATCATCGGCGTCACGCGGAGGACGAGGTCGTCCTCGAGCAGCTCGGGCCCTTGCTGGACGTGCAGGGTGAGGTCGACGGTGCCGTCCCAGCTCGGGGTGCGGACCTCGGTGGCCTCGACGTAGAGTGTCATGTCGTCGGTGGCCAGGTCGCTCGGCTCCAGCTCCACGGTGTCGCCCTGCAGGTTCCGGATGCGCAGGTCGGGGCCGAAGACGTGCACCCGCGAGCGCGCGGCCTCGGGGTTCACCGTCAGCCAGACGCGATCCGCCGCCTCGAGCCCGGGGAAGCGCCGGATCCGGACCGGGGTGAGGTCCGGGAGGTCGTCCGCGCCACCGAGGATCCGGTCGAGGCCGTCCGGGCGGCCGTCGCGGTCGTCGTCGTCCACGTTGGCCATCAAGAGCGCGCCGAGCCCGACGCCCCAGGTGTCCTCGCCGAGGTCGTCGCCGTCGTCGATGTCGCCGTCGCGATCCACGTCGGCGTCGATGTCCGCCCCCGGCTTCACCTCGAGCGCAGGCGAGACCCGGGCGATGGCGGTGAGGCCGCCGGGGTCGCGGACCTCGACCGCGGGGCTCAGGCTGCCCGCGGTCTGCAAGAAGCCCTGCCACTTGTCGGTGGCGCCCCACTCGGTGTCCCAGGCCCCGTCGCCGTCCACGTCGAAGCGCAGCTCGATCGCCTGCCCGTCCGGATCGGCGGAGCCCCGGGCGTCCAGGGTCACCGAGAGGGGGACGCGGCCCGCGGCGGGGCTCGCGGTGATCACCGCGGTCGGTGCGTGGTTCTCGGTCACCGTCACCGTGAGCTGCGCGGTGGCGGTGCGCCCGTCGGCCGCGGCGAGCTCCGCCGTGACGAGGAAGGCGCCGGGCGCCTCGTAGCGAAAGGCGGCTTGCGGATCGGAAAGGGGGTCGGTGTCGAAGGTGCCGTCGCCGTCGAAGTCGTAGCGGACGGTGAGAGCCCCACCTCGGAGGTCCCGGCTGCCGGTGACGTCGAAGGTGACCTCGAGGGGGGCGATGCCGGTGGAGGGGGCGGCGCTGAGGACGACCTTCAGGTCGCCCGCGCCGCAGCTCATCAGGAGCGGGACGGCCAGGGCGGCCAGGAGACGGGGTGATCTTGCGGATGTGAGGAGGACAGGCCCGGTCACGTGCGCCCCAAGGCCTCCAGAGCTAGCACCTCTGAATCCTCCGGAGCCATCCCCCGGGCATCGGGCGCCCCGTCGTGGGTCGCCGACCGGCGGTCAGGCGGCGTGGAGGACGGTGCGGGGATCCAGGAGGTATCCCGAGTCGCGGGTGAGGAGCACCCCCTCCAGGCCCAGGCGGCGCAGGGTCCGGATCGCGGTGTAGACCCGGGTCGCGCCCGCGTCGGGGGGCACGATCTCGCCCGGCCAGCCGGCCGAGACCACCTCGGTCACGTCGAGGGCGCGCCCGGCCTGGTGGGCCTGGACGAGGGCCACGAGGATCCGCCGGATCGGGCCGCGGCGGGACAGGTCGACCGGACGGCGGCCCCCGACCTCGAAGCGCCGGGCCTCGTCCTCCACCGTGAGCCGCGGCGCGGCTCGCAGCCGGGCGATCGCCGGCGCGGGGTCGGCGGCGCGGCGATGGGCCACCGCGTCATGCAGGACCCGGTACAGGAACTCCTCGTAGGACAGCTTGCGCTCCGCCGCCTCCCGGGCCCGGTGGTCCAGGGTGTTCAGGATTCCAGACAGGTCCAGGGCCTCCAGGACGGGGGTCAGGTGCTCCGTGGCGATCATCAGGGCTACCTCCTACCCAACCAGTGTCGGACATCCTCCGCCACCTGTCGCTTACTGAGGGCTGGTAAGGGGCGCTCCACATGCGCTAGGCCCCGAGGCGGTCATGACCTCTTCCCCCGTCGGCCACAGCGCGGCCCCCGTGACCCCCCAGCCCCGGCGCGACGACGTGATCCTGTGCCTGGATCCCGCCACCCGGGAGCCGCTGGGCGAGATCCCCGTGGACGACCCCGCGGCGGTGGCCGCGGCGGTGGCCCGGGCCAGGGCCGCCCAGCGGTCGTGGCGCAAGACAACCTTCGCCGAGCGCCGGGCGGTGCTCCAGCGGATCCTGGACTACACGGTGGCGAACAAGGACCAGCTGTGTGCGTGGGTGCAGCTGGACTCCGGGAAGACCCGTGAGAACGCGCTCGTGGGCGAGATCTGGCCGGTCTGCGAGAAGCTGCGCTGGACGATCAAGAACGGTGAGAAGCACCTGAAGCCGGAGAAGGTCTCCTCGGGGTTGCTGGTGCACAAGCGGGCTCGGCTCGAGTTCCACCCGCTCGGGGTGCTGGCCGCGATCATCCCGTGGAACTACCCGTTCCAGAACATCGCCAACCCCATCATCCCGGCCCTGATGGCGGGCAACGCGGTGGTGATCAAGCCCTCGGAGTGGGTGGCGTGGTCGAGCGCGCGCTTCATCGACGGGTTCCGGCAGGTGCTGCGCGAGGCGGGGCACGACCCCGACCTCATCCAGGCGGTGCAGGGCTACGGCGCCACCGGCGCGGCGCTCGCGCGGGCCGAGGTCGACACCATCCTCTTCATCGGCTCGGTGACCAACGGGCGCCGCGTGCTCGAGGCGAGCACCGAGCGGGTGGTGCCGGTGACCCTCGAGCTCGGCGGCAAGGACCCTTTCATCGTCTGTGACGACGCGGACCTCGAGCAGGCGGTGCACGGGGCCCTGGCCGGGGTCTACATCAACTGCGGCCAGAACTGCGTGTCGGCCGAGCGCATCATCGTGCACGACGGGATCTACGACGCGTTCGAGCGCCGGGTGACCGAGCTGGTCACCGCGTTCCGGCAGGGCAGCTCGCGCGACGGGGTGGTGGACGTGGGGGCGATCATCACCCCGCTCCAGCTCGACGTCATCGACCGCGCGGTGCAGGGCGCGATCGCCCAGGGGGCGCGCGTGGTGTGCGGCGGCAAGCGGGCTTTCGGCGATCGCGGTGAGTACTTCGAGCCGACCATATTGGCCGACGTCACCCCCGAGATGCACATCATGCAGGAGGAGGTCTTCGGCCCGGTGATGCTGCTGTCCCGGGTGAAGGACGACGCGGAGGCGGTGGCGGTGGCCAACCAGATCTCCTACGCGCTCGGCTCCTCGGTGTTCTCGAAGGACCACGCCCGGGCCCGCCGCATCGCCTCCGAGGTCGAGGCGGGGATGGTGGCGATCAACGAGTTCGGCGGCATCACGTACATGGCGCAGGACCTCACCTTCGGCGGGATCAAGGCGTCGGGCTTCGGCCGCATGAACGGGCGCGAGGGCCTGCGCTCGATGTGCAACGTGAAGGCGGTGATGGAGGATCGCTTCCCCATCCACCAGCCGAGCAAGGTGTTCCCGGTGGCCGAGAAGGACTACGGGGTGTTCAGCGGGGTCATCGAGCTGATCTACGGCCGCGGCCTCAAGGCCCGCTGGCGTGGGCTCATGCGCCTCATCTCGGGGGGCAAGGCGTGAGCGTCTACGACTACGTGGTGGTCGGCGGCGGCTCCGCCGGCTGCGTGGTGGCGGGCGAGCTCGCAAGTGATCCTGCGGTGCGGGTGCTCCTGTTGGAGATGGGCCCGGCGGCCGAGGACCACCCCGAGACCCTGCTCGCCGACGGCTACAAGGACGCCTTCGCCAACGACGCGGTGCTGCGCGAGCGCTTCACCGTGCCCCAGCCCGAGGCGGGGCGGCAGCGGGTGTTCAGCGGGACCGGCTCGGTCCTGGGCGGCAGCGGCGCGGTGAACGCCATGGTCTACACCCGCGGGGCCAAGGAGGACTTCGCGGAGTGGCCCGAGGGCTGGCGCTGGGACGATGTGCAAGACGACTTTCGCGCGGTGGAGGCGGCCTTGCGCCCGAATCGCCGTGCGCCCACCCGCTGGACCGAGGCCTGCATCGAGGCCGCGGTGGCGGAGGGCTTCCGCCGGCGGCCCGACCTGAACGACGGCGACATGGCCAACGCCATCGGCTACGAGTGGATGAACTACGAGGGCGAGCAGCGCCGGAACTCGTACGTCGCCTTCGTGAAGGAGCCGGCCCGCCCCAACCTCACCGTGGTCCCGAAGGCCCGGGTGCACCGGGTCACCTTCCAGGGACGCAGGGCGGACGGCGTGCGCTACGAGACCGGGGGTGAGCTCCTCACCGCGCGGGCCCGCCGCGAGGTGGTGCTGGCCGCGGGCGCGCTCGAGACCCCGAAGCTCCTGATGCTGTCGGGGGTGGGGCCGGGCGAGCACCTGCACCACTTCCACATCCCGGTGGTGGCGGATCGCGCCGAGGTGGGCCAGGGCCTGCACGATCACCCGAACGTGCCGGTGTTCTACAAGGGCGCGGCCGAGGTCGACTGTGGCTACCCGCAGGTCTACAGCTTCTATCGCACGAACGTGGGGAGCGACCTGCCGAAGGGGCAGAGCGACACCTGCTACGTGTTCTGGCCCGCGCCGTCCGCGCTCCAGCAGATGGTGAAGCGAGTGGGGCCCACCAAGCTCCCGGCCGGGCTGTACGGGCCGAACTCCAAGCGGGTCATCCGGGGTGCAGTCGACCTTGCGTTCCGGGTAGGGGCGCTCCGGCGCTTCACGTCCCAGATGTTCGGGATCATCGTGATCCTCGGCAAGCCGAAGAGCCGCGGCGCGCTGCGCCTGGCCTCGAGCAACGCGGCCGAGCAGGCGGAGATCGACCCCGGCTACTACACCCACCCCGAGGACCTGGAGACGATGGTGATGGGGGTCAAGAAGGCCCGGCGCCTGGCCCAGGCCCAGCCCCTCGCCCCGTTCGCGCCCAAGGAGCTGATGCCGGGGCGCCGCGTGGAGAGCGACGCGGCGATCGAGCGCTTCGTTCGCACCAACACCATCACCACCTACCACTTCGCCGGCTCGTGTCGCATGGGCTCCGATGATGCGGCGGTGGTGGACACCGAGCTGCGGGTGCGCGGGGTGGAGGGGCTCCGGGTGGCGGACGCCTCGGTGATCGCGTGGACCCCGGTGTCGGCCCTGAACGCGCCCTCGATGCTCATCGGCTACCGCGCGGCGCGGCTGCTCCGCGCCTCCCAGCTCTGACGCGCTGTCCCAGCCTGGGCTGTGCGGATCGAACCCCTCTGATTTCCGCCGATTGCGTGCCCCGTGGGGTCTCGACTCGCTCGAGACCACGGAGGACCCATCGTGCAGTGGATCGAGCGCCTCAAGATGACCCACAAACTCGCCCTGGTGCTGGCCGTGCCCATGCTGATCCTCGGGCACCTCTCGCTGCACCGGGTGATGACTGCCATGGAGGCCCGGCACGAGGCGCACCACCTCGGGGCCCTCGCGCGGCTCGGAGTGGCCGTGGGCGACATGGTGCACGAGCTGCAGCGCGAGCGCGGCGCCTCCGCGGGGTTCCTGGGCAGCAAGGGCGCAAAGTTCCAGCCGGAGCTGGCGGCGCAGCGCAAGCGCACGGACGAGAAGGCGGCGGTCTTGCACACCTACCTGTCCGGCTTCGACCTCGAACAGTATGGCGCAGACCTCCAGGCCAACCTCAACGAGGGCCTCGAGCACCTCGGCGAGCTCCAGCGGATCCGGAGCTCGGTCGACGGGCTGAACGTCCCGATCAGCGAGGTGCTCGAGTACTACACCGACACCAACGGGCACTTCCTCGAGGTGGTGCCCGAGATGGCGAAGGTGAGCCCCAACAAGGACCTCGCGGTGGCCACCACCGCCTACGCCGCCTTCCTGCAGGCCAAGGAGCGGGCGGGGATCGAGCGCGCGGTGCTCTCGAACACCTTCGCCGCCAACGCCTTCTCACCCGGCATGTTCGAGAAGTTCTTGAAGCTGGTCACCACCCAGGACGTGTACCTCGCCCAGTTCCGCGCCCTGGCCGCCAAACCTCAGCTGGAGTTCTACGACGTCACCATGAAGGGAGAGTACGTCGAGGAGACCGCCCGCATGCGCAAGCAGGCCTACGAGAAGGCCGCCGGCGGGGGGTTCGGTGTGGATCCCGTCCATTGGTTCAAGATGCAGTCCGGGAAGATCGATCTCCTGAAGCAGGTGGAGGACTACCTCGCTCAAGAGGAGATCGCGCGGAGCGACGCCCTGGCCAGTGAGGCCACGCAGGCGTTGTCGGTCATGGTGATCCTGGCCGTTGGCGGGTTCGTCATGACGCTCTTCATCGGCATCTACATGACGCGGGCCATCAATCTCCAGCTCGGCGCGGAGCCGACCTACCTCGAGGAGGTCTCGGTCCGGATCGCGCACGGGGAGCTCGACGGGGCGCTGGAGGGTCGCGACGGCCACCGCACCGGGGTGTTCGCGGCCATCGTGAAGATGCGCGACGACATCCGCACCCAGATCGAGGAGGAGCACCGAACCGCCCAACACACCGCGCGTATCAAGACCGCGTTGGACAGCGTCAGCACCAGCGTGATGATGGCGGACGCCGACTACAACATCATCTACCTCAACCCGGCAGTGGAGGAGATGTTCAAGGAGGCGGCGGAGGACCTGCGGGTGTCCATCCCCGGCTTCGATCCCACGAAGCTCCTCGGCCGCAACATCGACCTGTTCCACCGCAACCCCGCGCACCAGCGGGCCGTCCTCGATCAAATGGCCGCCACCCGGAGCAGCGAGGTCAAGGTGGGGCCGCGGACGTTCCGCATCGTGGCCAACCCGGTGCGGAGCGGCGAGGGTGACCGCATCGGCACGGTGGTGGAGTGGACCGACCTCACCCAGCAGCTCGAGCAGGAGGAGCGCGAGCGGCAGTACCTCGAGGAGGAGCGGGTGATGGCGGCGGAGAACACCCGCATCCGCAACGCCCTGGACAACGCCTCCAGCCGGGTGATGATGACCGACAACGACGGCAAGGTCATCTACCTCAACCGCAGCCTCAAGGCCCTCTTCCGCGACGCGCAAGGTGACTTCCGTCGTGACCTGCCCAGCTTCGACGCGGAGCGGGTGGTGGGGTCCTCGGTGGACCTGTTCAAGACCCGAACCCTGGCCTCGCTCAGGGACCTGAAGGCGGGGGCGCCGACCGAGGTCGTCCTCGGTGGGCGCACCTTGAGCCTGATGACCAACCCCGTCTTCACCGACGAGGGCGAGCGGCTCGGCACCGCGCTCGAGTGGAAGGACCGCACCCTCGAGGTGGCGGTGGAGCGCGAGGTCGACGCCATCGTGGCCGCGGCGAGCAAGGGCGACCTGAGCCAGCGCATCGACACCGCGGGCAAGCAGGGCTTCTTCCTGCAGCTCGGTGAGGGCATCAACAGCCTTGTCGAGGTGGTGGAGGCTGCCTTGCAGGACATCGCGGCCAGCATGGCGGCGATGGCCGAGGGCGACCTCAGCCGTCCCATCACCAACAGCTACTCCGGTGCGTTCGGGGTGGTGGGCACGAGCGTCAACACCACGATCGAGAAGATCGTGGACATCGTCGGGCGCCTGCGCCGCGCCTCCGAGGCCATCCGTGGCGCGTCGGACGAGATCGCGTCCGGGAGCACGAGCCTGTCGAGGCGCACCGAGCACGACGCGGCGAGCCTCGAGGAGACCTCCGCCAGCATGTCGGAGCTCACCGGCAGCGTGCGCGAGAACGCCGAGAGCGCGCGCAGGGCAGCCCAGGTCTCCGGCACCTCGCGCGAGCGGGCGGAGCGCGGCGGCGAGGTGGTGCAGCGCACGGTCACCGCGATGAGCGAGATCCGGGCGTCGTCCAAGAAGATCGCGGAGATTGTCGGGGTGGTGGACGAGATCGCGTTCCAGACCAACCTGCTCGCCCTCAACGCCTCGGTAGAGGCGGCGCGGGCAGGTGAGCAGGGTCGCGGCTTCGCGGTGGTGGCCACCGAGGTCCGGCACCTCGCGTCCCGTTCGGCCGACGCGGCGCGGGAGATCAAGCAGCTGATCAAGGACTCCGAGGGCAAGGTGGAGGTGGGCGCTGACCTCGTCCGGACCTCGGGCGAGACGCTGACCGAGATCGTGGAGGGCGCCAAGGAGCTGGCCGCCATCATCTCCGAGATCGCCTCGACCAGCGGTGAGCAGGCGACCGGCATTCAGCAGGTGAACCAGGCGGTGGGCTCGATGGAGAGCGCGTCGCAGCAGAACGCGGCCATGGCGGAGCAGACCTCCGCCGCCGCGGTGGAGCTCGCCGACCGCGCCAAGGAGATGGATGAGCTGGTGCGCTTCTTCCGGAGCGGCCAGCCGCGGGTCGCGTCGTCGTCGAGCCGGCCGCGGCTGGTGGCGCGGGCCTGACGCCTAATCCACCGGTTCCCCGCCCAGCCAGGTCTCCTCGGCCAGGTACACCGAGAGCCGCCCGTTGGCGGTGACCAGCAGGTCGTCCAGGCCATCCCCGTCGACGTCGGCGGTGGCGAGGTGGGCGTCGGCGTCGACCGGGAGCTCGAGCTCGACCGCGAGGCTCGCGGACCACGCGTAGGTGCCGTCCTCCTGATCCAGGATGTGCACCCCGTCCGGGGTGAGCACCGCAAGCTCCCTTGCAGGGTCGCGGTCCGCGCCCACGTCGGTGGCGGCGAAGATCACGCTGCCCGCGGGGGGGCGCATCACCTGGGGGCGCGCCGCCTCGTCCCGCCACACCGCGACCCCGGCCCCGCCCGCCTCCCGACCGGTGAAGGTGAGGAGGAGGTCCATGCTCTCGTTCGCGTCCAGGTCGCGCACGTGGGGCGTGGCGGGGGCGTCCAGGCCGTCGAGCCCATCCAGGTGGTAGGCGGTGCAGCTCAGCATGTCGTCGCTCCCCAGCTCCATCCGGGTGAGGGCGAGCTCGGGGCGCGTCACCACGGTCGGGCAGTCGGAGCGGCGGTTCACGACCACCACCGCGTCACGGCCGGAGGGGCGGCGGGAGGCCGCGGCCTGCAGGCAGCCGTTGCCGAGCACCGCCTCGGTGGCGCAGGCCGGGTTGACGCGGAGGATCGACGTGGCCTCGACGAGCGCCCCGCCCGGGGTCTTGGGGAGCATGATCAGCCGGCCGCCGAAGGTCACCACCGCGATGTCCGCCTCTCCCCGGCCCCTGAGGTCGACCCCCAGGGCGGCGGCGGGGACCGAGGCCAGGTCGGTGGCGCGCTCGTCGGTGATCGGGAGGGCGAGGGGGGCGTGCAAGCGGCGTTGACCGGTGCCGGTCATGAGCGCGAACGAGCGGCGCTCCCCGTTGTCGACCCGCACCACCAGGTCGGTGATGCCGTCGGCGTTGCGGAGGGCGCGGGAGGGCAGGAGGCCAGGCTCCAGGTCCGTGATGTGCTCGAAGCGGCCCATGAGCTGGGGGCCCGAGGGCGGCCCGCTCGTGGTGCCGAACACCACCGAGATCTCGCTCGCGTCGTCCGCGATGTCCTGGAGGAGGGCGACGTCGGCCAGGCCATCGCCGTCGAAGTCCCCGCTGCGGAGGGCGCGGATGGGGCGGGCCACGTCCACCGGCACCGGGTTGAAGCGGTCGCCGCCCGCGTTGATGAGGAGCTGGAGCACGCCGCGGGTGGCGCTCGCCGCCGCGACGTCGAGGCGGCCGTCCCCGTTGAGGTCGAGGAAGGTGGCCGCGCCCCAGGGGTCGATGCGCTGGGTGTAGAGCTGGGACGGGGCGGCGGCGGAGGCGGTGATCGAGTAGAGGCCGTCCATGAAGGCCATGTCGACGTCGCCGTCCGCGTTCACGTCACCGACCGCGAGGGGCCAGCGCGCGCACGCGGCGTCGTCGAGGCAGCGGCGCTCGAGGGCCACCGAGAGGCGCGGGGCCTCGAAGCTCCCGTCGCCCCGCCCCTTGGCGATCATCACCCCGCTCGTCTCGCCCGGGAGCGTCACGTCCACCGCGATGTCCCCCACCCGATCGCGGTCGAGGTCCACCAGGCGCGCGCCGCCCTCCGCCACCGTGGCCGCGACGCCCAGGGTGGGGCTGGCGAGGACCTGGGGCTCGCGGTTCTGGTCGAAGCCCACCACGTGGACCTCGCGGGCGCCCACCACCGCCACCACGACTGCGGCGCGTCCGTCGCGGTCGAGCGGCCCGGGGACGATGCGTCCGGCCAGGCGCTCACCCCCCGCCGTAGCGACCGCCACCGCGTCGGAGCCGGGGCGGTCTGCGTCGGGGGCGCGCCGCAACCAGAGTTGCGCGCCCTGGATCGCCACCCCGAGGAGGGTGTCGGTGGCGCCGCCGGTGGGCACCGGCACCACCCGGCTGTCGTCGGCCGACGCGATCACGAGGGAGGCCTCGGCGTGGGGCGCGAAGCCGGCCGGGATCAGGATCCGGGCGGGGTCGCCGAGGAACACGTCGAGGCCCTCGGGGTTGGGCGAGAGCACGTCGAGCTCGGGGCCGAGGTCGACCCGGGTGAGGGTGCGGGGGCTGGTGGGCAGGTCGGTGGAGATGCTGAACCCGGAGCGAAAGCTGCCCTGCGACTCGCCGTAGCGGACCTCCACCGCCCCCACCGTGCCGCCCACCACGTCCTGGGCCCCGTCCGCGTCGACGTCGCCCAGCAACAACAGGTCCCCCGCGAACACGAAGGGGGAGTCGGGAGCCTCTTGGAACCGACCGGACGCGAAGCGGCAGACCTCGTCCTTGCCGCAGGACCAGCCGCTCGGGCAGGCGGGGGCGGCCGCGTCGGGGTCGCAGACGTAGCGGCACGCCGGCCCGCAGGTGAGGCCGCTGCCCAGCGCGGCGAAGGTGTCGCAGTCCTCACCGCCCTCCACCACCGCGTTGCCGCAGGTGTTGGGCTCGAGCTCCGGGAGGGCCGCGCAGCCGGTCAGGAGCAGCAGGGGGAGGAGGCGCCCGCGCATGCGCAGATCAGTCTGCACCCGGGTCATGGCGCGGACAACCTCAGTGATGCGTGGCCGCGCGCACCACGATGGCGGCGAGGGCGAGGGCGCCACCGACGAAGAGGAAGAAGGCGGGGCGGGCGCCGGTCCGCTTGGCCACGAGGCTCATGCCGCCGCCGGTGATCAACAGGGCGGTGCCCAGCATCTGCATGTTGAGGGGGCCGGCCTTGGTCAGCACCAGCCCGGCCTGGCTCGCTCCCATCGCCACCACCGCGGCGCCCACCCAGGGCACCAGCTTCTGGAAGCCGCTCGGGCCGGCGCCCTGGCTCATGCGCGCGGCGCTCACGGCTTGGACTCCAGAGCATGCGCCTCGACCTCGCGCCACACCCGAAAGAGGTTCCCGCTCGCCATCTTCTCGATGTCCGCCTCGGAGTACCCCCGACGCATGAGCTCCGCGATCAGGTTGGGGAGCTGGGACACGTCCCGCAAGCCCTCCGGCATCGTCGGGCCTACCCCGTCGAAGTCCGAGCCGAAGCCCACGTGCGCCACCCCGACCAGGTCCGCGATGTGCTGGATGTGGTCGGCCACGTCGCTCACGGTGGCGAGGGCGGAGGGGTGCTCGCTGTCGTACTTCTGCAAGAAATCATGCACCTCGGGGGCGTGCCAGTCGAACTCCTCGCGCCCGAGGTGCGCCTTCAGCGCGTCCTTGCGGGCGTCGAAGGCGTCCCGGGAGCGCTGGGAGATGAAGGTGGAGCCGAAGTTCACGAGGACCACCCCGCCCTTGGCCGCGATGCCCCGGATCAGGTCGTCCGGCAGGTTGCGCTCGAACCCGGGGGTGAAGGCCCGGGCCGAGGAGTGCGACGCGATCACCGGCACCGCCGACAGCTCCAGCACCTGCTTGATGACGTCGTCGGTGACGTGGCTGACGTCGACCATGATGCCGACCTCGTTCATCGCCTGCACGACCTGGCGCCCGAGCTCGGAGAGGCCCTTGTGGGTGTGGTGTTCGTCGTAGGACGAGTCGCCGAGCAGGTTGTCCTTCGAGTGGGTGAGGGTGATGTAGCGGACGCCGCGGTCGTGGAAGTGACGGACGTTGGCGACGTCGTCCTCGAGCGCGGCGCCGTTCTCGATGCCCATCGGGAGCGCGATCTTCCCCGCCTCCTTGATGGCGCGGATCTGGTCGGGGTGGGTGGCGATCTGGAACTTGTCGGGGTGGGCCTCCACCAGACCCTCCACGAGGTTGATGAGCGCGTCCGCCTCGGCCTTCGCGGCGCCCGGGCTCTTCTGCCGGTCCGCCGGCACGTAGATGGACATGAAGGGGGCGTCGAGGCCGCCGGCCCGGGCCCGCACGTAGTCGAAGTCGCCTCCCTCGGTGCGCACCGAGACGTCCTCGGTGACGTTGCCCTGGACGTCCCTGCTCTCCCAGAGTCGATAGGGCAGGTCCACGTGCCCGTCCGCGATGATCACCCGCTGGGCCAGGGCGGTGGCCCGGGCGCTCAGGTCGTCCGAGGGCGCCGCGGGCGGGGTGCTCGGGGTGGTCTTGCAGGCGGCGCCGACCCCGAGGGTCAGCGCGAGGATCGGGGGCCCAAACCGCATGGGCCCACTTCTATCAGAACCAGAGGTGGGTGTGGATGAAGACGTCGGCCGAGGGGCCGGTGTCGGGGTGCAGGAGCACCCGGCCCTGGGCGATGAACGTCACCCCGGGGATGGGGCTGATGTCGAGGGCGGCGGAGAAGCGGTGCTCGAGGTTGTTGGCCAGGTCGGCGTCGCGGCTGCCCGCGTCGTACTTGCCCCGGACGCTGATGCCGTTGAACACCGTCCACCACACCTCGTGGTACATGGCCCAGAAGGGCGCGTTGTCTCCCGTCAACGGGCGTTGACGGCGCCCGATCGCGAACTCGCCCATGTACGTGAGCGGCAGGCCCTCCCAGAAGTAGGCAGGGTTGAACCCCCACCCGACCGAGGCGGCGTCGAGGTTACCCCGCGCATCGAGGTCGCGGCGCTTGAGCATCAGGCTGCCGGTGACGCTGAAGCCCAGGTCGCGCCAGCCGAAGTTGGCCGCGCCGCCGAAGCCCGGGTTGGTGCCGTCGGGCGCCCCGTAGGGGGTCATGTTCCGGAAGAACGAGACCTGGGCGAAGGGGTAGTTGGGCGCCATGCCCAGCTCGACCCCGAGCACGGTGTCGTCGGCGTTGGAGACGTCCATCTCGAGGAACTCCCGGGTGAAGGAGGTGTGATCGTCGATGTAGGTGCCGAACGACGGCATGAAGATGCCGGCCTTGGCGTACGCCATCATCGGGAACTCATGGGCCATGAGGAAGGCGTTGCGCGCGAAGAACGGCAGGCGCTCCTGCGTGAAGGTGGCCACCGGCCCCGCGGTGCGGCCTCGGGCGGCCAGGGTGCCCATGGCGGTGACGTGCTCGATCGGGTGCACCGAGGCGTGCAGGTCAGCCTGCATCGGGAAGAACGACTTGCTCCCGCTGAAGTAGGCGAAGCGGAAGTCGCCCCCGAGCTGCACCATCGGGTCGGGGTTCAGGTCGCCGTAGCGGCCGTCCCAGTACGCGTACTCGCTCGCCGCGCCGAACGGCCGCCCGAACACGTTCCAGCCCTCGGTTTGGTCGCCGCCCACGCCCTCCTGGGCTTCCTTCCAGTTGGAGGGGATGGTCTTCTTGCCACCCCGGCCGGGGATCTGGGCCGAGTACTGCAGGCGCAGCCGGTTCGCCACCGCGGCCGGGAGCACCTCGCGACCGTAGTCCGAGTAGGAGCGCTCCTGGAGCGGGAACATCGAGAGGGTGGACTGCCCGTAGTAGCGCCCCGAGGTGTTGCGGAGGCCGCCGCCCAGCGGGTTGGTGTGGCAACCCTGGCAAGACATGTTGCACTTGCGCTTCGACAGCTCTGGGTTCTCCCAGCCGTTCTGGTCCTGGTAGGTGGGGCTGACGTGGCAGTTCCCGCAGGTGCGGCCCGAGCGCTGCGCGTACATCGGCAGCGCGAGGGCGCTGGACGGGGCCAACAGGAGCACGAGGAGGAGGAGAAGGCGCTTCATTGGGGCGCTCCGGTCTCGATCCAGCGGAGCAGGAGGACCTGCTCGAACGGGGTCAGCTTGTCCAAGGCGGCGGGGGGCATCGAGAACGGCGCCCAGTCCGCGCAGGTGGCGCGGTCCGGCGCGTCGGTGCGCGGCACCGGCTTGAGCACGTCCGCGTAGGCGGTGATCAGGTCGGGGGTCACCGCGGTGCAAGCGTCCTTGACCGCGGTGGCCTTGGCGCTCTCGTACGCGTCGAGCTCGACCCCGCCGGCCCGCAGGCCGTCGCTGGTGTGGCACGGCACGCAGGCCCGCTGGAGGATCGGCGCGATGTGCTGGGTGTAGTTGGGCGACAGGGCGTCGGCGCCGGTGTTGGCGTCTTCGCTGCCGCACGCGGCCAGGCCTAGGGCCAGGCCGAGGATGCTCAGGGCTCGACGGGCCATGTCAGTCGTTCCCCCACTTCGCGCCGTGGCAGGTGTAGCAGCTCGGCCCCTCGGAGCCGACGAGGTCCCGCACCGCGGTGGCGGCCGGCTCGCTGAAGTCGAAGCTGCCGTGGCACCCCGAGGCGTCGCAGCTCAACAGCGCGTCCACCGGTCGGGTGGTGGGGCAGGTGACGCCGCGCTTGGCGTTGGGGGCGTCGGCGGTGCCGCAGGAGAAGGGGTCCTCCAGGCGCACCGCGTGCATGTGGCCATCCTTGGAAACGTCGTGGGGTGGGTCAGCGGGCGGGAAGAACTCCGGGGTGCCGCAGCCGACCAGGAGCCAGAGGCCGGCCACCGCGCCCCACTTCACCGCCCGAGGTCGGGCTCTCGTGGAACTCTGCACGAGGCGTTGCATATGTTGGTCCTCCGTAGATTGCCAAGCGCGGGAATCCCTCCCCAGGCAGCGAACCTCGCGGCTGCGGCTCGGGTGCCTCCTTATGGCGCTCGTTGCGAGATCCGGAACTCGACCCGGCGGTTCTCTGCCCGGCCGGCCTTGGTCTCGTTGGGGGCGATGGGCTCGGACTCCCCGTAGCCGCGGGCGACCAGGCGCTCCGGCGCGACCCCCTCCTTCTGCAAAAAGGCTTGCACCGCCTCGGCCCGGCGCTGGGAGAGGGCGAGGTTGGCGTCCGCGACCCCCTGGCTGTCGGTGTGGCCCTGCACCTCTACTCGGTCGATCTCGGGGTGGGCCTTTATCACCGCCGCAACGTTTCTCAACAGAGCGTACGAACGGGTCTGGATCCGGGCTTTCGCGGTGTCGAAGTACACCTTGTCCAGGATCTCGAGGCGCTCCCCCCGGATGACCACGAGCTGGCGCTGCCTGCAGCCCCTGGCCTCGGGGGTGCCGGGCTCGTCCGGGCAGTTGTCCTCGCGATCCACCACCCCGTCGCCGTCCCGGTCGGTGTCGGGGCACCCGCGGGCGGCAGGCAGGCCAGGTTGCATCATGCACGCGTCCGCCGCGTCCGGGATCCCGTCTCGGTCGTTGTCGGGATCGGGGCAGCCGTCGTCGTCCTCGAAGCCGTCCACGTCCTCCGGCTCGTCCGGGCAGGCGTCGGCGCGGTCCACGATGTCGTCGCCGTCGCGGTCGGCGTCCGGGCAACCCAGGTTGACCGCGAGGCCGGCCTGCATCGGGCAGCGGTCATCCCAGTCCCACACCCCGTCGCCGTCGTTGTCGGGGTCCGGGACGCCGTCCTCGTCCTGGAAGCCGTCCACGTCCTCGGGGTCGAGCGGCGCCCGGTCGGTCGCGTCCGGGATCCCGTCCTCGTCGTTGTCGAGGTCGGGGCAGCCGTCGGCGTCCTGGAAGCGGTCCTTGTCCTCGGGGTCCTTCGGGCAGGCGTCCTCGTCGTCCTGGATCCCGTCCTTGTCCGCGTCGAGGTCGTGCTCGAAGATCCGCAGGCCAACCAGCACCCGCCAGTCCGGGGTGCCGAAGCCCTGGTTCAGGCCGAGGCCCGCCGCGCCGAAGAGCTGAAAGCGCTGCGCGACGTCCCAGGCCGCGCCCAACAGGCCCTCGAGGTGGGTGCGGTTCCGGTCCGCGAAGGGGCCGTCGAGGGCGGTGGCGGCGTCGAGCACCGCCTGGAGCTCGACCTCGGGCCCGCCGAGCGGGGCGAGGGCGAGGCCGGCGCCGAGGCGACCGGTGAGCTCGTCGCTCACCACGAGATCCGCGAAGGACTCCTTGCGACGTAGCCGCAGGCCGAGGTTCGCGCCCACCCGCAGCACCTCACCCGTGCGGCTGAGCGCGAGCTGGGGCTCGAAGAGCAAGCTGTCCTGCCCGATGTACGCCGCCTCGCTCGCGGTGGGCATCACGAAGGTGGGGATGATGGCCAGGCCGACCCCGCTCCGCGCCTGCTGCAGGACGCGGACCTTCGGCGCGATCCGCGGCCCGCCCACCCCGAAGCCGGTGAGGGGCGCGAGGGTGCCGTTGACCCCGTCGATGGTGTCGGCGCGGGTCTGGTAGAGCGCGAAGGGGAGCTCCACCCCGAGCTCGACCCAGTTCAACAGGCCGAGCGCCACCGCCACCCCGCCGCCCACCCGGGCGTCCACCAGCGTCCCCACCCGGGTCCGCGGGGTGCCGGTCTTGTACAGGGCGAGCGGGTCGTCGGCGTAGCCGAGCCACAGCGAGACGTCCCACGCCATGTGCCGCGGGACCTCCGCCCACTCCAGGCTGAGCACGCCGTCGCGATCGAGCGAGAGCTGGAAGCGCTCGGCCGAGAAGTTGCGGGCCTCCCGGACGGTCTGGGCCGGCGCCGCGGCGGACGCGGTCAGCACCGCGAGGCCGAGCGCCGCCTGCAGACCCCTGAACCGTCCGCGCGCCATCCCAAGACACACCTGCCACCGATCGGGTCCCAGCCCAAGTTTCTGGCCCGGCCGGGGCGGGGTAGTGGGCCTCAAGGGTCTGCCATGACTCAGCTTTTCGGCCGATTGGGGCGCTGCGGCCAGGCCAGCGATGGCGCCGGTGGGCGCGACCCGGGCCAGTCCGGACACACCGCCGCGGGCTCACGCGACCCTCGGCAGGTCCACTTGCAGCGCGCTCTCCCAGCCCCGCCTGGGCACGTAGCGGTGCCGCACCGCCCCCGCCGCGTCGAGCGCGAACAGGTGGATCCAGCCGTTGTCGAGGAGCGCCTTGACCCCGGCGTGCCGCTCGATGACCGCGCTCATCGCCTCGAGGGGGGCCTCGATCGCGACCGAGAGCCGGACCGGCTCGTGAATGAGGCGCTCCCCGTCGTGCACCGACTGCCACGAGAGCCCCGTCCGCAGGTCCCCGGTGTGGCCCTCGAGGACCCCGAGCAGGCCGGTCACGTTGTGCAGCGCCTTGTTGCCGCTGCCGAAGACGCGGTTGTCGACCGACGATCCGTAGTACTGCAGGCTGATCCAGCTCGCGACCACCATCGGCGCGGTCATGATCAGCTCCAGGGTCTTGAAGCCCTCGTCCTGCTGCCAGGCGTAGGAGTGCAGGAACGCCCGCCCCTCGAGGTCGCGATGGAGGGTGCGGCTCCGCGGCGCGACGATGAAGGCGGCGCAGCCCGCGAGGCCCCACTCCGGTCGCACCTCGGACCAGTCCCGGCTCTTGGCCGCGAGCGCTGACCCGGCGTCCACGCCGGCCGGGAGCGCGAGCCGGAGCGCGCGCTCGGCGCCCGCAAGCCGCCCTGCTTCGGTGAGCCTGCGCTTCAAGCGCGCGAGGTCCTCCAGGTGGGTGCGGGGGACGAGCGCCTCGTCGAAGATCCGCACCTCGTCGGTCGTGGTGTCGTGCAGCGCCGCCAGGAAGAGGGTGTGCTCCGGTACGCGCACCCCGCGGGCCTCGAGGCCGCGCCGCACCTCGCGATCGTTGAGGATGCGCGCCCCCAGCCGCGCGTTGGCTTCGCCGCTGTGGCCTCCGCACGCGCCGCACTCCAGGCCGGCGCCGTGGGGGTTGTTGACGGTGGTCGCGCCGTGACCCACCAACACCACGAGCCGACCGAAGCCCTGGGTGAGCGACATCGAGTTGAGCATCGACGCCGCCGAGTCGATCCGGGTCTCGAGCTCGAGGCCGCGCTCGTCGGGGCCGAGGCGGGCCGCGAACGCGGGATCCAGGCCGTCCTCGGCCGGGTGGGGCACCGTCCGGCTCCAGCCCAGGCTGTCGGTCACGAGCTTCACCGCGAAGCCGAGGCCGAGGGTCTCGACGAAGCCGAACGATGACACCGCGCGGAGCTTGAAGGCCTTCCTCGCGCGCGCGATCCGGCGCCGGGTGGTCCGCGCCGCGCGCATCGACGCCTCGGTGGATGCGTCCACCTCTGTGGGGCGCTCATGCACGGTGACCTTCGGCTCGAGCAGCACCGGGCACTGCGGTCGCCCGTGGGTGTGCCCGAAGGGGACGTAGTCGAGCGGCAGGCCGAAGAAGCCCGCGAAGCCCATCGTCGCCAGGTCGGGCTCCGCCCGCTCCAGCGCGCGTCGGATGACCTCCGAGCGCACGTCGATGCAGAACACCGCGTGCGCCCAGGGCGTGGTGGGCTTCTCAGGGGCTGCCACCTTGGCCTCGATGAGGTTCTGACGCTGCCACGCCTTCTCGTACGCGGCCTGCAGGACCACATCCGTCGCCAGCTCGGCCCGCCGCTCGGGGGACCAGGTACAGAGGCTCCGGCCGCTCCACGCCGCCATCACTCCATGGGCGGCCAGGGCCCGTGCGAGCACCAGGTCCCAGGCGATCCGGATCGCGAGGAGCTCGTCGAGGTATGTCTCGCGCCGTCCCGCGAGCTCCGCGCTCCAGCCCTCGTATCGAGCGTATGCGGCCCAGCCTCCGACGCTCATGAGGAGCCGATGCAGGTAGGGCTGCAGTTCAGCCTCGGAGACCTGCAGCTCGCCGAGCGCCAGGGCGATCACCTCCTCTGGCGCCTCCGGGAGGTCCCTCACCAGCGCGCGGCACCCCGGCAGTCCCATGACCTCCGGCGTCCGATCCACCGCCGCCTCCCGTCGCCACGCGCGGTACGGGGGCTCACCGCGACCCGGCGACTGCCAGCTGGCCTGCCCCTGGTCGAAGTAGGCGGCGGCCCAGGCGCTGATGCGGTCCGTGACGAGCTCGGGCCAGTCCTGGCCGGTCAGCGTCATCGCGACGTCCGCCACCGTCAGGTCAGCCGTGATCGGACGCACCTCTCGCTGCAGCTCGGCCTGCAGCGCCGCGACGTCCCTCGGGAGCCCGGGGGTCGGGGGCGCCTCTCTCAGCGCCTGCGCGAGGTCGCGCTCCGTCATCCGGCCGGACGCGAGCGCCTCGGCGTAGAACGCGCGCGGCATCGTCAGTCGTGCGCCGGCGGCGCGGCCCATGGCCTGGGCCGCGTCCGCGAAGTCGAGGTCCGCGACCCCGAGGAAGGGGTTGACGGCGACGAACCGCTCGAGCGGCCACACGGGCGCGATCCGGCCCGCGACGGTCTGCACCGCCTCGCGGACCGCCTCGTCGGTGAGCGCGTCGACGCCGGGACGGGGCCGGGGGGCGGGCGCGGGCGACGGGACGCCGCGCGTCAGCCCGCCCACGAGGCGGTTGAAGGCCGCCTGGGCGTACAGGCCGTTGCGCAGGTGCACGTAGGCCCCGCTCCACCCCTGCATCCCCAGCAGCTGTGCGATCGTGACGAGCGCGAAGCCGATCAGGACCATCACCATGACCGCGACGAGCGGCGCCGCGGTGTGCGGCGTCGCGGGCAGAGTGGGGGCCATGAGCCAGGTGGAGCCGAGCTCCAGGCCGTAGTAGGCGAGCGCGGTCGCGGTGGCCCCGAGCCCGACGCGGGCGAACACCGCGGCGGAGGGCCCGCCGTCGGCGCTGGCCGCGAGCAGGAGGCTGAGCCCGAGCACGAGGATGCCACCAAGCGTGAGCAGGGCAGGTTGCGCAAAGAGCGGCACCCCGAGGGCGAGCCCCACCGCGACGAAGATCACCGCCGCGCCGACGAGGCCGCCGATGGAGGTGGCGACCCGAGCACGGGGCACCTTCGGCGCGACCCAGGATGCGCGCCGCAGGTCGATCACGCTGCCCGAGGAGAGGAAGGCGTGCGCCTTGTAGAGGGAGTGGGCGACGATGTGCACGACCGCGATCCCGTGGGCGCCGATGCCGCACTCGAAGAGCATGAAGCCCATCTGGGCGACGGTGGAGTAGGCGAGGGAGACCTTCACGCTGGTCTGGGTGAGCATCACCACCGACGCGATCAGCGCGGTCGCGCCGCCGACCGCCGCGAGCAGGACGAGGGCGGGGACGCTCGCGGCGACGACGTCGACGAAGCGCAAGACCAGGAAGCCGCCGGCGTTGATGATGCCGGCGTGGAGCAACGCCGAGACCGGGGTCGGGGTCTCCATGACCTCCAGCAGCCATCCGTGGGTGGGGAACTGCGCAGACTTGAAGAGCGCCGCGACCACGAGCAGCCCCGCCGCGAGGTGCAGCTCGAGAGGGACCCCGGCCCCCGCGGCCAGCGCGCGGGCGGCGGCCCCGAGGGCCTCGAGGTCGGTGGTGCCGAAGGTCCGGACGAGGAGGGCGGCCGCGACCACGACGCAGACGTCGCCGATGCGCGCCACCACGAACTTCTTTCTCGCCGCGGCCCGGGCTCGCGGCCGCTCCGAGTAGAAGAGCAAGAGAGCTTGCAGGGCGAGGCTGGTGCCGACCCAGGCCACCACCAGCTGCACGATGTCCTTCGAGAGGACCAAAAGCATCACGCCGGCGAGGGTCGCGCTCAGGCGCCCGAGGAAGAGCCCGTGCCGCGCATCCCCGTCCAGGTAGCGCCGGCTGTATTGGATGACCACCACCCCCACGAAGGCCACGAGGAGGAACATCACCGCGCTCAGCGGGTCGAGGCGGACCCCGAAGCCGACGCCTCCCCAGCCGAGCACCGGGCTCGACATCGGCCCGAGCGCGGCCACCACCCCGGCCCCACCGACCGCGAGGGCGAGCGCGAACAGAGCGGCGGCCCGGCTGGCGGCGAGGATGCGCGTAGGTTGGCGACCGGGCTGCGCGAGGGCGGCCAGGGCGACCGCCAGGAGGCCGAGGGGGGCCAGCATCGGGGTGAGGGTGAGGAGGTTGGGGGCGTTCACGAGCCCCCTTGCTACCGGTCTGGGTTCGTTGCATCCAATGCATTGTTTGTAAGATTTTGTTGTATTATAGCGAACGATGATCAACTTCGGCCACCTGCGCTACTTCTGGGCCGTCGCTCATGAGGGCAACCTGACCCGGGCGGCCGAGCGCCTCCACGTGTCCGCCTCCGCGGTCTCGGTGCAGATCCAGAAGCTCGAGGAGGACCTCGGCCACGCCCTGTTCGAGCGCCGCGGCAAGCAGCTGGTGTTGACCGAGGCCGGGCGGATCACGCTCGACCACGCCGACTCGATCTTCGCGCTCGGGGAGGAGCTCGTCGGCACGCTGAGCGAGCGCCCGGAGTCTGCCCGCCGCGTGCTGCGCGTGGGTGCGCTCGCCACCCTCTCCCGGAACTTTCAGCTCGCGTTCCTGCGCCCCGTGCTCGCGGAGCAGGACGTCGAGGTGATCGTGCGCTCCGGGACCCTCCGCGAGCTCCTCCCGAACCTCGAGGCCCACCGCCTCGACGTCGTCCTAGCCAACGTGTCTCCACCGCGGGACGCGGCGACGCAGTGGGTCCCCCACACCATCGCGGAGCAGCCCGTCAGCCTCGTCGCCCACCCGGCCCGGGCCGCACGTGCAGGCGCGGTTGCCGAGCTGATCGCCCGGGAGCCGCTGGTGCTCCCCACCGCGGAGACGAGCATCCGCGCCGACTTCGACGCGTGGGTGAGCCGCCTCGGCCTCCGGCCGCGGATCGCGGCGGAGGTCGACGACATGGCGATGCTCCGGCTCCTCGCGCGCGAAGACCTCGGCGTCGCGGTGGTCCCGAAGATCGTAGTGAAGGACGAGCTGGCGTCGGGGGTGCTGGTGGAGATCGAGAGCCTCTCCGAGATCCGCGAGACCTTCTACGCCCTCACGTCCTCCCGGCGCTTCCCGAACCCCCTGCTGCAGACGCTCATCCCCAAGCGCGGGCCGCGGCGGATCGGCTGAGGCCCCTGTTCCCTCCTGGACGGCCCTCGTGTACCACCGAGGCGTGACCGGCGAGGACGATGACCGGGCCGAGGCCGAGGCCGCCGCCGCCCCGACCATGAAGAGCTTCGGCGACGCGGAGCTCCTGCGTCGACCCACCGCAGCCCAGATCCGGGACGCGGTCGACGCCACCCCCACCCTCGAGGACCGCCGCCCCGACATCGAGATCCCGTCCTACCTCACCAAGGACGACAGCGGGCGCTTGTCGGGGGCGGTGGCCAAGGCCTCCGACCCGGCCCCGGAGGAGGACGCCGCGGGCTTCACCGAGGCGGTCGACCACGACGTCACCCTGGCCGAGCCGGCCTCGAGCAAGCGGCAAGGCGCCTTGCTCTGGGTGGCCCTGGGGCTGGCCGCGGCGGCGGTGGCCCTGGCCCTGCTCCTCACCGGGTGCGCCACCGGCGCGGTGGCGCCCCACACCCGCCCCGAGCTGGCCCCGACGGAGGGGTTGGTGCTCATCGCGGTGGACACCAACGAGCCCCTCCAGGGCCTTGTCTTCACCCTGCGCGGGAGCCACGAGGGCTTCGTGGTCCGGTCGGCCGAGGCGGGGGTGAGCGGCCACCTGCTCCAGGTGCCGGTGGGGGAGTACATGCTGAGCGACCTCCGCACCACCTACGCGGTGTTCGA
>JACKEN010000030.1 GCA_020632995.1 Deltaproteobacteria bacterium
CCTGAGCCCTGAGCCCTGAGCCCTGTCTCTGATACCTGAAGCCACCGGCGTCGTGTCGCACCCTGCGTAGCGGGGCGTCAGGCGTCAGAGACAGGCTCCAGGCCTCAGGCTCCAGGCCTCAGGCTCCAGCTCGGGACCACGCGTCTGGCATCAGTCCATGCACTCGAAGGGGGCCTCGAACGCCGCCCTGGGATCCGCCAGCGTCAACGCGTCTTGCGGCCAGGGATCGGGGAAGGTGTAGCCCGGCCCCTTCACGTACTGGTGCGTCTCCTCGAGCCGGCGCCCCGTGGCGTCCAACCAGATGCGGTGCTCCAGCTCGCTCCCGTTCACCGCGCCCCCGAGCACGAGCACGAAGCGGAGGTGCCCGGCGACGTCGTAGTACTGACGCACCGTCACCATCGAGTCCTCGGAGCCCATCGAGACCACGAGGATCCGTGGGCGGCCCTCGGGGTCCACCGCGAGCACCCGCGAGGCCACCGCGTAGGGCGCGACCTCGCACTTGGGTGTGTTGTCCTTGATCGTGAGGCGGCCGGTCTCCTCGGCCCCCACGATCTCCTGGTAGATCTTGCGGACCTCGAGCACCCCCGCGGCGGCGCCGGAGGGCTTGCTCTTCGCCGAGGGCTTCGCCCGCGCGGCGGCGCCGGAGGGCTTGCCCTTCGCGGGAGGCTTGGCCTGCGCGGCGCCCGGGAGCAGAGCCAGGGCCACGACGAGCACCGGCGCCCACCTCAGCATCCGCCGTCCTCCGAACCGCCGTCGCCCCCGTCCGAGCAGCCGCCGTCCGCCGCGCCCGCGTCCGCGAGCCCCACGTCGGGCACGCCCGCGTCGAACGCCACGCCGGAGTCCCGAGCGCCCGCGTCGGCCTGCACGCCAGCGTCGGCCCCACCCGAGAACTGGGCGGTGACCGAGCGCGGACCCACCATCTGGATCTGGCAGGTGGGCGTGGTGCCCGCGCACTCCCCCGACCACCCGATGAACATCGCGGTGCCGACCGACTCCGCCACCAGCGACACCGTCGCGCCGGCCGGGAAGTCGGCCTCGCATGTGCTGCCGCAGGCGATGCCATCCGGCTCGGAGCGCACCCAGCCCTGCCCGCCGATGCGGTTCACCCGGATGTTGTAGGCCGAGGCGCCCCCGTCGTCGTCTCCGAGCCCCACCCCCGGGGCGTCCGGGTTGCACGCGGCCAGGAGGCCGAGCGCCAGGCTGATTCCCCACCACCCGCGCACCGCGCGATGGTGTCCGGCCCCTGCCGTCGGCGTCAACCGGCTGCGGCCACCGCGGACGCTCCCCATGGTGGCTCTACTCGGCACGCCCGGAGTCGGGCGGGGCTTCCTGGGGCGACGCCGCCAGGAGCGCGCTCACCGTCACCGGGCGGAGCCCCCGAGCGGCCAACCCGGCCAGGATCAGGGGGACGGCCTCCGCCGTCGCGCGCCGGGCCGGCCCGGGGGCGTCCCGGCCGTCGTGCAGGAGCACGATGTCGCCGGGGCCGGCGCGGCCGAGGACCCGCTCCGCCACCGCCGCCCCAGACGCGGCGCCGGTGTCGCGGCCGTGCACCGACCACATCACCACGCGCATGGCAAGTCGCCTTGCCACGCGGGCGAGGGGCGGGTTCTTGAGGCCGATCGGGGGCCGGTAGAGGGGCAAGCCGGGTTGACCGCTCACCGCCACCACCGCGGCCGCCCCGCGCCGGACCTCGGCCTCCATCGCCCCGTCGCGGGCGAAGTTCAGGAGCCGGGAGTGCGAGAAGGAGTGGTTCCCCAGCTCGTGGCCCTCGTCCACCAGGCGCCGGGCGAGCGCGGGGTGCGCCTCGAGGTGCCGCCCGATGGCGAAGAAGGTGGCCTTCGCGCCCGCCGCGGCGAGGGCGTCGAGGATCTGCGGGGTGACCTCGGGGTCGGGGCCGTCGTCGAAGGTCAACGCGACGCAACCGGACCTGCGATCACCCCGGACGAGCACCGGCATCAGCACCACGGAGGCGGGCCGGAACACCCCGTCGAGGAGCAGCCCGAGCACCACCAGCGCGAAGAGCCCCACCGCCCACAGGGCGGGGCCGGGGCCGCCCAGGGCGAGCGCGGCGGCACAGAGCGCCAGCCCGACCAGCGCGATCCGGTCGAGGGGGCTCACGAGCCGGCTCGGCGCAGCACCACCACCGCGTTGTTGCCGCCGAACGCGAAGGAGTTGGACATGGCGAGGGGCACGTCCGCGTCACGGGCGCGACCGAGCACCAGATCCGGGGGGGCGCCCTCGAGCGGGGTCTCGGTGCCCACGGTCGGGGGGAGGAACCCGTCCCGCACCGCGAGCACGGTGATCAGGGCCTCCAGCGCCCCCGCCGCCCCGAGGGTGTGGCCGAGCATCGACTTGCTGCTGCTGGTCGGCGGCACCACCTCACCGAAGAGGCGGGCCAGCGCCGCCGCCTCCGCCGCGTCGTTGGCGGGGGTCGCGGTGCCGTGGGCGTTCACGTACGCGACGTCCTCCGGCCGCGCACCCGCCTGCGTCAAGGCGAGTTGCATCGCCCGCACCACCTGGGCCCCATCGGGGGCGGGGGCGGTCATGTGGTGGGCGTCGCAGGTGTTGGCGCCCCCCGCGAGCTCGGCGTGCACCCGCGCCCCTCGGGCCCGAGCGTGGGCCTCGGTCTCGAGCACGAGGAACGCCCCCGCCTCGCCCAGGTTGAGGCCCGCGCGATCGCGATCGAAGGGCCGGCAGGGCGCGTCCGAGAGGAGGCGCAGGCTGTTGAAGCCGAGGAAGGGGAGCTGGCAGACCCCGTCCGCGCCGCCCGCGAGCACCACGTCGGCCACGCCGGCCCTCAGCAGGTCCATGCCGGTGATCAGCGCGTTGGCGCCGGACGAGCACGCGGTGGAGACGGCGAGACAGAGGCCCTCCGCGCCCACGTGGGCGGCGACCGCGTGGCCCACGGTGACCGCGGGGTGATCGAAGAGGAGCTCGGGCGGCGCGATCTCGCCGGCCAGCTTGCGCATGAACCAGGTCTCGCTGTTCCCGATGCCGCCGGTGGTGGTGCCCACCACCACCGCCACCCGCGCCCGCGGGACCCGGGCCGAGAGCGCAGCGTCGGCCACCGCGTCGGCCGCCGCCGCCATCGCCAGCCGGTGGGTGCTCGGCCGGCCGTCGTCGGGCCCGGGGAGCGCCGCGACCTCCGCCACCGGGAGCGTGGGGACCTCCTTCGGGGTGAAGCGGGACAGGGGCCGGATCCCGCTCCGGCCCTGGCGCAAGGCGTCCTGCAGCTCGGCCGTGCCCCGGCCCACCGCGCAGATCACCCCGAGCCCCGTCACCACCACCTTCGCCGTCACCGCGTCACCTCCAGGACCACGTCATAGCCGGTGGGGCACGCCGCGTGAACCTCGCCGTCCTCGCCCGCCTCCAGGCGCGCGAAGAGGGCGTCGAGGCCCAGAGCGCCGACCGGAGAGCGCTCTGGCGGGCCATCGGAGGCGCCCCCCGCGCCCTGCGCGGGCGCGCCCTCCAGGGGACGGCCCGAGCGGCTTCGCCTGATATCTGTCGCGTCTGGCACCGCCGGCCGACCGGAGGCCAGCCAGCCACGAACCACCCCAAGCCGCCGAGCGCCCCGCGCCGCGGCGTGGGCCTCGGCCTCGAGCACGAACGCCGCCACCCCGCCCGTCACGGGGCCAGGCGCGGCCATGAGCGCCGCAGCGGGCCCAGGCACGTCCACCGCCAGCACCAGCGCGGCGTCCCACTCGCCCGCCTCGACCCGCGCCGCCGCCTCGGCCAGGGCGGCCAGACCCGAGACCCGGCCGGCCGAGACCACCAGGTTCTCGCCCCGGAGGTGGTGCCGGATCGCCAGCTCCCCCAGCACGATGTTGGGGAGGGTGTAGGCGAAGATCCGCGGGTTGGGCGGCGGCCCCTCGGCCGCGGTGGCGGTGGCCTCGAACGCGGCGTCGCTCTCGAGGCAGCCCCACCCGGTGCCGAGCACCAGGCCGTGGCGCAGAGCTCCCAGCACCTCGGGCGCGAGGCCCGCCTCGACCAGGGCCGCGTCCGCCGCCACCAGGCCGAACAGGCACAGGTCGTCCAGGCGCCGGGCGGTCTTGGCGTCGAGGCGCGGGGCGAGGGCCGCGCGGTCGGACGGCAGGCGGAGCGCCGCGGTGAGGACGGCCCGCCGACTCGCTGGTGGGGCCGCGTCGAGCCCCTCCGCAAGCGGGCCTGCCAGGACCGCCGCCGCGTTCACCCCCGCGAAGCCGGAGGCGCTGCTCACCCCCCACCCCGTGCTCACCGACCGCGCCGCCCCCACCACCACGTCGAGCGGGAGCGCCGGGTCCACCTCGGTCAGGCCCGCCACCGGGGGGCAGCTCTGGCGCAACAAGGCCTGCGCCGCCACCACCAGGTTGAGGAGCCCGGCCCCGCCCATCAGGTGCCCCACCGCCCCCTTCACCGAGGTCACCGGGAGGCCGCGGGGGCCGAAGCGGCGGGCGTAGGCCTCACCCTCCATCGCGTCGTTGTAGCGGGTGCCGGTGCCGTGGAGCACCGCGAGGCCCACCGCCTCTCGAGGCGCGCCGGCCTCCTCGAGGGCGGCGTCCAGGGCGGCGAAGAGCCCGGCCCCGTCGCGCGCGGGGCCGGTGATGTGGTTGGCGTCGTTGCTCGCCCCGTAGCCCACGAAGCGCACCGGCCCCGACCCCGGCTCGAGGGTCACCGCGGCCGCGCCCTCCCCCACCGAGAGCCCCGCCCGGGTCACGTCGAAGGGCCGCGCGCCCGCCGGATCGAGGGCCCGCAGGCTGTCGAAGCCGCGGTGCACGAAGGAGGTGAAGGCGTCCACCCCCACCACGAGGGCCCGCGGGGCGTCGCCGCGCAGGATGAGTTGACGGGCGAGCCCCGCCGCGCTCAGGCCGGAGGCGCAGGCCACGCTGACGGTGAGGGTGGGGCCGGCCAGGCCCAGCTCCGCCGCGAGGGCGGGGGCGAGGGCCGAGATACCGCCCGGCGAGGGCGCTTCGCGGTCATGGAGGCGCCGCAGGATCGCGGCGAGGGGCCCCTTGGTGGTGGCGAGGACGAGGGCGGCCTCGACCCTCGCCTCGGGCGACCAGCCCGCCGCGCGCAAGGCTTCTTGCGCCGCGGCCCGGGCGAGGACCAACGCGCGCGCCTCGGGCATGGGGCATGGCTCGGGATCCGGCACCAGCCCCACCGGGGCCGCGGGCCCACCCGGGGCCGGGACGAGGCCCACCCGGCCCGCCCACAGGCCGCTGACGAGGGCGTCCACGCCCCAGCCGAGGGCGGTCACCGCCCCCATCCCCGTGATGGCCACCGCGCCGCGCACCACCTCGGGTGATAGCAGCCCGGGCGGCCCGATGCATCAGGGCTCGATGACCAGGCGCCAGCGATCCAGGGTGCCGACGTCGGCCGACGCGGTGTCCGCGACGTGCAGGGTCCACGTGCCGCCGGCGTCGCCGGTGAGGCCCGGGACCTCCTGGTACAGGTGCAGGTCATCCGTCGGATCGCTGAGGCCGGCGAAGAGCTCCACCGCGGTGCCGTCGGGGGCGATCAGGGTCACGACGAGGTCGCCCCGGAAGGTGTGGGTGATGTCCACGCCCACCCGCAGCCGGCCGATCGCGATGCCCGCGGGGACGCTCATGGTGCTGCTGATCCCGGCCGGGTCGTTGTCGGGGATGGCGAGGGCCGGGCTCACGGTCGCGTCGAAGAGGCTCCCCGCGCTCGGCAGCACCCGGAGGGTCCACGAGACCACCTGCCCCACGTCGCCCGAGGCCGCGTCCCGCACCCGAAGGCGCCATGCGCCGCCGCTGTCCACCCCCTGGAACGCCGCGCTCAGGTCGAACAGGCCCACGATGTCGTCCTTGGCCCCGCCCTCGCGGTTCGAGATGAACGCCGCGGTGCCGTCGGGGGCGATGACCTCCACCACGAGGTCGCCGCGGAAGGTGTGGCGAATGTCGACCTCGACCTCGAGCATGCCGACCGGCATCGAGGGCGCGGTGATGACGCTCTCGACCGTCTGCAGGTCCGCGATCGCGAGCGGGGTGTCGGTCGAGACGCCCTCGAAGCCCGCGAGCGGGGCGTGGAAGACGTCGTCGGGGATCTCGGCCCCCGCCACCGTGGTGTTGTCGCGGATGATGTCGGCGAGGGTCCGGCCCTCGACCTGCGCGATCATCGAGGGCAGGAGCACGCTCTGGTACCAGAAACGATCGCCGTCCCTCAGCCGCGTGAACTGATCCACGATGATCGCCTGGAAGAGCGGCCCCACCGCCGCGCCGGGGGCGTGGTCCTCGGCCAGGCCGCCCACCCACAGGTCGATGTCGTTCACGCTGGCGTAGGCCTGGGCCAGCTTCGCCTGCACCGCGGGGTTGGTGGTGATGTCCGCGAAGCCCTGCGCGGCGGCGAAGCCGTAGTCCACGCGGGCCTGGTTGTAGCTGGGCAGCCCGTGGTCACGCCCGCGCTGCATGTTGAGCGAGGCGAGGTCGAAGCCCCCCGCGCCGGGCGGGCCGAAGAGGAAGTTGCGCACGTCGTCCACCACCATCGCGTCGATCTCCTGGGCCCGACCCGCGGCGAGCCCGCGCAGCATGCTGTCGATGCCGTGCGCGGCCACCTCGGACGGGTTGAAGAAGGCCTGGCGCAGCGGGAGGTGCCCGGCGGGGTCGGGGTTGCCGTCGGCGCCGATGCGCTCGATCACCGGCGAGAGCATGGTGTGGCCCACGCGGTAGCCGGCGGTGGAGAACGCGTTCTCGATGCCCGGGTTCACGTTCGCGTCGTAGCCCTGGTACGGCGGCATCGCCTCGGCCCCCACCAGCACCGGCAGGAACTCATGGTAGGTGATGGACTGGATCTCCGCCCCCACCATGAGGCGCGCGGCGAGGTAGATGTCGTCGCCGGTGGCGAAGGGGAACAGGGTCTTGAACTGATCCGCGATGCGGTTGTGCTCGCGCATGAAGAGGGTGTGGAGCGCGGTCAGGGTCGCCACCTCGTTCGCGCGCACGTCGCCCGCCGCGAAGTCCGAGCCGGGCGCCATGCCCGGCTGGGTCGCGTTGGGGAGCGCGCACACCCCGCCCTGGCAGCGGGTGCCCGCGATGCACTGGCTGTCGTCGGCGCAGGCCCCGAAGTCGTTGAAGGGGAGCAGGTCGCCCGGGCTGGTGCGCAGGCGCCCGGAGCCGTCATTGGCCCGCAGCGCCGCGGCGCGATCCTCGCTCGAGCCGTACACGTTGGAGCCGTCGATGAACGCGCTGATCTCGTTCACCTGCTGGCGCACCCCGGCGGTGTCCGGCGCCCACAGGCTGCGCTCGAAGCCGATGACCACGCTGCCGCTGCCGAGCGGATCGAAGTACTGATCGCCCTGCGGCACCGCGATCGGCACCGACTCCGCCGGCACCGCGAGGCCGGTGAGATCCACGTCGTGATCGAGGAACTGCCCCCACGCCCAGAGGTAGTTGCTCGCCCCGAAGCTGTTGGGGACCGGCCGGGCCTGGGCGAGCACCACGTTGCTCACCTGGCGCGGACTCGGCCGGTTCGGCCCCGCCATGGCCGAGCGCCCATCGGCGTAGCCGTTGGTCGTGCCCCGCAGGAGCGTGGTCCCCGACGCGCCCCACTCGGGATGGGTGGGGTTGTTGCCGCTGCCGTCGAAGGTTCGAAAGAAGAGCGCACCACCGGTGAGCGCATCTTGGACTTCACTGTCAGGTTGCAGCTCGGGCTGGGGGGCGCAGGCGATGAACGTGAGCGTGAGAGGCACGAGGGGGTTGAGGCGCATGCACAGATCTACGCCTCGATCCGAGACTCTTCCCCTGCCCTCGACGCGCCCAGGTCGATTGCGATCAGGTGGCCTCGACCTCTTCACGTGCGCCGCGTCGACCGCGCGGATCTGGCGTATTCATGCGCGCCCGACGCGATCGCAAGGATTGTTGCGCGCCCCCGGTCACCCCAGCACGAGCCGGTGCAGGAGCCCGAGGGTCAGGATGAGGTAGGCGCCGGTCACCAGGAGCCCTACCCCGCGGGCCCGGATGTGCCCGGGCGCCGCCGCCTCCCCGGACTCGAGGCTCCGACGCAAGGCAGCTTCCACTCCGAGGGCGACCTCGGCGCTGGGGAGCACCGCCACCCGGATCGTCTGCCCCCCCTTCAGCCGCAACGACAGGGTCGCGCGCCCCGGCCGCCCCTGCACCACGAACTGGCTCATCTGGGCCCGGGCCACCACCCGTCCCCGGGGCCCCCATCCCGGGAGCGGGAGGGGCCCATGGGTGAGCGCCAGCCAGCCCCCCGCGGCCCTGACCCGGGTCCGGTTGAGCGCCACCGCGGCCGCCACGTAGGCCGCCACCGCGACCGCCACGAACAGGGCGAGCCGCAGCCCGCGGCCGCCGTGCCCCTCCGCCACCGCCCCCACCAGCCCCACCGCCACCGCCAGGAGGGCCAGCGCGACCGACACCCGACCCGGGGTCAGCCAGCGCACCTCCAGGCAGAGGTGGCCGCCCTTGCCGCGCAGGGACCACAGGTCCGGGAGGGCGGGGCTCGGGGCTCGCTCCATCGTCATCACGCCCCTCACCAGAGCAAGGGTCGGGCCAAGCCGTCGGCCTCCCGCGGAGGACCAGGCCGCGTGCGGCCGGGACGGGCGCGTCAAGCCTGCGTCCCATCAGGACGCAGGCTTGACCCCGCGCGCCCCCCTTGCCAATCCCCAGCCATGCCTCGTCGCGCCACCGGCCTCCTCCTCCTCGTGGCCGCCTGCGCTACTCCCCCGGGCCCCGGGGGCGCGCCCGACCAGCCCCGGCTGGTGGTGCCGGGGGCCCGGCTCTTCCACGAGGTCGACCTCGACCTGCCCGAGCGGGGCCAGGAGACCCTCCTCGGCGCCCTCACCTTCGAGGGCCCCGACCGCCTCACCCTGCGGGCCGAGACCCCGCTCGGAGTGCGTCTTTTTGAGGTGGGCTACGACGGCGCGAAGTGCTGGGCGGAGGTGGCGCCCCCGCTCGAGGGGCGCTTCCCGGCCCTCGGGCTGGCCGAGGACGTGCGGCGGATCTACCTCGCGGGGTGCCCGGGGGACGGCCCGCGGGCCAAGTGTACGCAAGGTGACCTGCGGATCGAGGAGACCCGGGCGGGCGCGCCCTTGAGGGTGGTGCAACGCGTCCTGCACGATCCGGGCGGGCGCCGGACCGACATCGACTACCGGGACTGGCGCGTGACGGGCGGGGTGCTCCACCCGCACGAGATCGAGATGCGATCGGGCCCCTACCGGGTCCGGATCCTACTCACCGGCCTCGAGGGCCTCTGAGGCCCGCGGGGCGGGGGCGCGGCCGGTCTGCACCGCGCGCTCGATCGCGGACCCGATGAGGGCGTAGACGTCGGAGACGGTGCGGACCTTGCGCGCCTCCTCCTCGTCCACCCGACCACCGAAGGCGTCCTCGAGGGCGGCGATCAGATCCACCGCGTCCAGGCTGTCGAGCTCGAGGTCGTCGACGAGGTGGGCCTCGGCGGTGACCCGGGCGGGCTCCAGCTCAAACTCCTCCACCAGGATGCGGTTGACGGTGGCTTCGACGTCCGGGCGCAATGTGCCTCTCCTGCCTGCTGGCGGGCCTCCCTACATAGCAACAAGGGGAGGATGCGCAACGGTTTTGACCGTCATCACGGGCTGAAGGCGCGCAGCACCAGCGTGGTGTTGACGCCGCCGAAGGCGAAGTTGTTCTTCACCGCCACCCGAATGGGTGACTCGCGCAGGGTCTGAACCTGCTGGATTCCCTCACATTCCGGGTCGATACGCTCCAGGTTGCGGGTGGGCGCGATGAAGCCGCCTCGCATCATCAGCACGGTGAAGATGGTCTCGAGCGCCCCGCACGCGCCCATCGTGTGCCCGGTCTGGCCCTTGGTGCTGGACACCGGGACCCGCCCTCCGAACACCGCCGCGGTGGCCCGCGCCTCGACCACGTCGCCGAGCGGGGTGGCGGTGGCGTGGGCGTTCACGTAGTCGACGTCCTCCGGCCGGATCCCCGCGCTCGCGAGGCCCAGGCGCATGCAGGCCTCCATGCCCTCCTGCTGCGGCTGGCTGATGTGGTTGCCGTCGCAGTTGGTGGCGTAGCCGATGACCTCGGCGAGGATCTCGGCCCCCCGCGCCTGGGCGTGCTCGAGCGCCTCGAGCACCACGATGCCGCTGCCGCCCCCGACCACCAGGCCGTCGCGATCCGCGTCGAAGGGCCGCGGGGTGGCCTGGGGCCGGTCGTGGAAGTGGGTGCTGGTGCCGCGCACAAGATCGAAGGTGATGGCGGCGGTGAAGTGGGCCTCGTCGGCCCCGCCGCAGATCATGACGTCCTGGGCCCCGCTCCGGATCGCCTCGAAGCCCGCCCCGATGCCCTGGCTGCCGCTCGTGCAGGCCGACAGCGGGGCGAGCACCCGCCCGGTGATGCCGAGCATCAGCGCCACGTTGGCGGCGCAGGTGTGGCCCATGCACTGCAGGAAGGCGGTGCCCTTGATGCCCACCACGCTCTTCTTCTCGAAGTAGGTCCCGAAGAAGTCGTGGATGCTCTGCGCGCTCCCCAGGGTGGAGCCGATGCTCAGGCCGCAGCGCCCGCCCTTCACCTCCGCCTCGGGCAAGCCAGCCTGCGCCACCGCCTGCCTCGCGGCGAGCGCGCTGTAGATCGCCTGCGGGCCCATGCTGCGGCGGAACGGCCGGGCGATGACCTTCTCGTCGAGGCCCTCGGCCGGCGGCGCGGCGACCCGGGTGTAGAAGCCCTCGATCCCGTCCCACTCAGACATGTAGCGGACCCCGGAGGTGCCCGCCCGCAGGCTGGCCTCCACCGCGGCCAGGTCGTTCCCGATGGGGCTCACCGTCCCCATCCCCGTGATCACCACGCGTCTCACGCCGCCCTGACCTCCTCGAAGAGCCGCCTCAGGCCCAGCACCTCACCGCAGCTGTAGAACGCGCTGATCATGGCCCCGATGAGGCCGGGATAGAGCACGGAGTGCCCGCTGAGCAAGAAACCTTGCACCCGAGTGCGCCAGGAGACGCCGCGGCCCGCCGACTGTCTCATGTCGTGGTGGATGCCGTAGATCGCGCCCCCTCCATTCAGGGTGTAGTCGCGGTGGGTCAGCGGGGTGGAGAAGTCCGCGGTGACCAGGTGGGTGTCCAGCTCGGGGATGAGCGCCCGGACCGGCGCGAGCATGCGCGCGCCCAGCTCCGCCTTCAGCGCCTCGTAGTCGGCGCCCCGGGCCCCGGTGCGGGTGTCGGCCCAGCGGGCGAAGGCGTCGGCCCGCATGCCCGAGAGCACCACCACGGTGTGCGGCCCCCGCCAGCCCGGTTCCCGGGTCGAGGTGGCGGTGACGAAGACCGGCGGCGGCGTCCCCGCCTCGAGCCAGGCCTGGGAGAAGAGCGGATCCTCGCCCTCTCGGCTCGGCTGCAGGAAGTGGTTGGTCCCCCGCAGCCGCGACAGGTCCGCGTCCACCCGCAGGTAGGCGCCGAGGCCCCCGATGCCCGGCCTGAGGCGTTCCACCCGGTGGCGGTAGGCGGGGCGCACCGCGTGGTCGGGCAACAGCGAGACCGCGACCTTGGGATCGATGGCGGCGATGACGAGCGGCGCTTCCACGTACGCCCCATCAGCGGTGTGGACCCCGCGGACCCGGCGGTGATCGTCCACGTCAACCGCGGTCACCCGCACCCGGCGCCGGGCCACCCCGCCCTGGGCGCGAAGGCGCGCCACCAGCGCCTTCATCACCGCGTTGCCGCCCCCGTGGAAGGCGTAGGCGCCCTGCACGAAGGAGTCGAACACGAAGGCGTGCATGGCGAAGGACGCCTCATGCGTGGGGACGAAGTACAGGGCGCGGTAGGCCGAGAGGATCTCGCGCACCCGGAGATCGCGGAGCCCGCACGCGTCGAGCACGTCGGCCACGGTGCGATCCGGGTCGAGGGAGCGCCCCATCGGATCCTCGGCCGCGGCCAGGGTGTACATGGGGAACTGCAAGACCTCCTGCCGGACCTCGGCGAGGAAGCGCCGGACCCCCGCCGCCTCGTCCGGGAAGCGCTCCACCAGGCGCGCCTCCAGCCGCGCGTAGCCCATCGGGATGGCGAAGCTCCAGTCGGGGTAGTCGAGGACGTCGAAGCCGTCCTCGTCCAGGCGCTCGACCGAGAGCGCGTCGCGCACCCCGAGGTAGCGCAGGTAGCGATCGAAGACCTGCCCCTCCCCCATACCCCCCACGTAGTGGCACCCGCTGTCGAAGGGGGTGCGGTGGAGCATGAAGTTCTGCAGGTACCCGCCGAAGTGGTGGTGCTGCTCCAGCACCAGGACCCGCCGGTCGTGCATCGCGAGCAGGTTCGCCGCCACCAGCCCGCTCATCCCGGAGCCGATGACCACCGCGTCGTACGGCCCGCCGAGGTCACCCATGCCGCGCGCTCCGCTTCACGATCCAGGCGATGCAGGCCAGGTTGACGGCGAGCGCCGCCACCACCTCGCCCTGGTAGGCGCTGCGAGCCCCGGTGGCCCACACCGCCACCACCGCCACGCTCAGCCCGGCCAGGGCGGCCAGGCCCACCAGGGCGGGGATCGAGCGCGCCGCCTCGGCCCGGCCGAGGCCCACCCGGTACAAGGCGGGCAGCACCACCGCGGCCGCGAGCAGGCTGGCCACGATGCCCACCGCCACCGCGAAGCCCAGGCTCCACATCACCGGGTTGTCGGCGAGGACGAGGCTCCCGAAGCCGAGGAGGGTGGTCACCGCGGCCAGGATCACCGAGCGCAAGGTGGCCGGCCAGGCGTCCGGCTCGGGGCTGACCAGGGCGTCGGTCACGAAGATCCCGTAGTCCACGCCCATCCCCGAGACCAGGGCGAAGGCGCCCACGCTCACGATGTTGAAGGGCACCCCCGAGAGGCCCACCACCCCCGCCGCCCACAACAGCCCGAGCGCGGCGGGGAGCAGGGCCAACAGGGCCCGCCCGGGCCGCCGGTAGTAGGCCAACAGGGCCAGCCCGACCAGGAAGAGGGAGAGCCCGGCCAGGTTCGCCACCGAGTCCTTCACCGCCCCCACCACCCGCTCGGCCAGGGCCGCCCCGCTCACCACCGTGGCCCCGAGCGCGGTGAGGGCGCCCTCCACCTGGGGCGCGAGCCGCGCCGGCCCCGCCCCGCCCCGCCCGGGGTGCACCACGATCGAGGCCTCCGCGCCGTCCGCGTCGACGTGCAAGCCACGCTGCACGAGGGCCGCGAGCGGGGTCCCCGCGAAGTCGCGAGCGGAGCGCGCAGCCGGGCGGAGCCCGGCGGAGAGGGGTGGGACGACTCCGCCGGCCCGGGATCCCAGGAAGTCCTCCGGTCGGATGGGGGGCACCGCCCCCGCCCGCGCCGCCGCGAGGTCGGCCGAGAACGGCTCGAAGTAGCCGGGCGCGAAGCCCTGGGCCTCGGCCTCGGCCCGCACCCGCGCCTCCAGCGCGGCGTCGTGGGCGGCCAGGTTGGCCTCCTGCCGGGCCTCGGAGGGCAGAAGGCGCGTCACGGTGGAGACCTCCTCCACCAGACCTCTTGCCCGGGCCTGGTCCAAGAGGTCCACCGCCCGCTCCGCCCTCCGCAAGGCCTCCTGCGCATCAGCGCCGCGCACCACCACCAGGGTCGGGTGGACGGGGGGCGCGTAGCGCTCGAAGATCTCGGCCTCCACCGCCCGGACCTCGGGCGGCTGGTGATCGAGGTGGCGGATGTCGCCGTCGAAGCGGACCCGGGTCGCGCCCCAGGCCGACAGCGCGGTGACGAGCGCGGCGAGGCCGAGGCCCCACCCGAGCAGCCCGCGCGGGGCGGGGGGCGGGGCGCGTGGCAGATCGAGGGGGCGCGCCGGCCCGCCCATGAGGCCGGGCCACCGGGGGAGCAGGAGCAGGGTGAAGGCCAGGGCCCCCGCCACCCCGAGGCCGAGGAACTCCACCAGCTCGTCCAGGGCGGGGGTCCCGGCCACGAGGAGGGTGACGAAGGCGAGGCCGGTGGTGAGGGCGCCCATCTGGATGCTGCGGCCCACCGTCTGCAAGGTCACCTGCATCGACGCGCTCGGCCCCTCGTCGGGGTGGAGGGCGCGGCGCTGGCGGTAGTGGATCAGGAGGTGGACGCCGTAGTCGATGCCCACCCCGAGCATCACCCCGCCGAAGCCGAGGGTGATGCCGTGCAGGCCCGCCCCCGCCCAGCCGAGGACGCCGAGCGCCCACAGCGCGCCCACCGCCACCGGGAGCGAGACCGCCACCACGTAGCGGACCCGGCGCAGCGCGAGGAGGAAGAGGAGGAAGATCCCGAGCACGGAGCCGAGCACCGAGACGTGGACGTCCCGCTTGATCCCCGCCGCGGCGGCGGTGGCGAAGACGTGGGGGCCGAACACCACCACCCGCGCGTCGCTCGAGGACCGCGCGTGGATCTCGGCCAGCACCGCCTCGGCCGCGTCCACGTCGAGGGCGCGCGCCTCGGGCTCCACCACCAGGAGCGCGTGCTTGCCGTCCTCGCTCATGAGCCGCCCCGCCCCGGTGTCGAGGCGCAGCCGGGGCGCCAGGCCCTCGAGGAGGGCGAGCACCCGCGCCCGGTGCTCCAGCGGGTCCCGCGCGACCCAGCCCTCCATCAGGGGCGACATCGGGGTCATCAGGTCCCGCCCCGCCGCCTCCAGCCCCGGGCCGAGGTCATCGGGCGGCGCGAACAGGAGGTGGCGGGCCTCGAAGAGCCGCTGATAGACCCCGGCCAGGGCCTCGGGCTCGAGCTCGAACAACACCTGGCGAAAGCCACCTTGCGCCCGAAGGGCCGCGGCGAGCGCCGCCGCCGCGGGCGCCGGGTCAGCGCCGTCGGGGCGTGACACGTCGACCAGGAGCACATCGAAGGCCCCGAAGCGCGAGAGGACCTCCACCGCCTCCCGGTGGGCCCCGTCCTCCACCGCCCCCACCAGGGACAGCACGTCCTGGCGCAGCTGCAGCCGGGACAGCCCCCACCCCGCCGCGGCGAGGCTGACGAGGGTCAGCGCCCCCGCGATGCGGCCGCGCCCGCTCATGGCGCGGCGGGGGTGGCGTCGACCCGGGGCTCGAGGAACGTGAAGGTGGTGCTGCTCCCGTCGGTCTGCTCCAGGGTGACCTTCTGCAGGACGCCCTGCGCTACGTCGACCTCGGCCCGGATCCGGGCGATCATCTTGCGCATCCCCTGGTCCTTCGGCACCAGCACCAGGGTGGCGGGCGCCTCCACCGCCACCTCGTAGACCTCGGCCAGCCGGGTCGGGTCCGCGTCGACGAAGAAGGCCAGGGTGTCGAAGACCACGTCCATCTGCCCGCCCTTGCCCCGCTCGAGGGTCTGGGTGCGGCCCGAGCGGGGATAGCTCATGGTCACGCGGTCGCCGTCCATGCGCAGCTCGACCTGGTGGGGGCGCTCGTAGACCAGGCGCATCCGGGCCGGGCGGGCGAGCTCCACCGTGCCCTCGGAGCGCTGGGGCCGGGTGAAGGCGGGGTGCAACTTCTCTTGCACGAAGCGGGCGCTCACCGTTTTGGGGCGCTGAAGGGCGCCGAGGAGCTCGCCCAGGGTCGGGGCGACCTTGGCCGGGCCGGCGCCCACCAACAGGGCGAGGCCGATGAGCCAGGCCCTCACCACCGCACCTCTACCCCGGGGGGGAGCGCCGCCCCCGGCTCCCGTAAGATCGCTTGCGCGGTGCGCACCAGCCCCATCGCCCCGTGGGCGCCGGTCGGGAGGTCGGCCCCGCGGGTCGCCGCCTCGGCCGCCGCCACGTCCACCCCCTCCAGCCAGGCGAGGGCGGGCCCCGCGTGGTCGGGCGGGCCGAGCACGAGGGCCGCCGCGCCCTCCCCTGCCGCCTCGGGCGCGTGACCCAGGTCGGCAAGGGCCATCAGGAGCGCGTCGGACACCCCGTCCACCGCCACGCAGAGGCAGCGCTCGCAGCGGCCGGACGCCACCGCGAGGGCCGCGGCCAACAGGGCCGCCTCGCCGCTCGCCAGGCCCTGGGTCACGGTGAGGTTGTAGCCGGTGAGGTGGTAGAGGATCGCAAGCTCCCCTGCCACCGCGCTGTGCACCGAGCGCTGGAACATCTGGGGGCTGGCGAAGCGCTCCCCGCGCTCGTGCACCCCCTGAAGGAACCCGATCGTCTCGTCCAGGTCCGCGAGGCCGGTGCCCACCACGAGGCCGAGCTCCGGCCCCGCCGTCGACTCGGCCTGCAGGAGCGCCGCCTCCACCACCGGCAGGGCCAGCTGCCCCAGGCGGCTCGTGCGGCGCAGGACCGCCTTCGAGAAGCGGGCCGGGGGCTCGATGCGGGTGATGCGCTGGGCGCCGCCGGGCTCAGGGGCCAACACCGCGGCGCCGGTGATGGGGAGGGCCGGGATCACTTGGTGCGCTTCTCGTTCACGAACTCCGCCAGGCTCTTGATGTTGGTGAACACCCGGCGGCCCTCCTCGGCGTCCAGCTGGAGCTGGAAGCCGAACCGATACTCGAGCGCCACCGCCAGCTCCAGGACGTCGAGCGAGTCCAGCCCCAGGCCCTCTTCCCCGAACAGCGGCTGCTCGTCCCCGATCTCGTCGGCGGGGGTCTCGAGCTTGAGGGACTCCACGAGGAGCCCCTTCAGCTCATCATGCAAGGTCGCCTGCATCGCCGCGCCCTCACTGCGCGGTGATGGCCACCGCCACCTCTTCGCTCATGTTGAGGAAGCCCTCGGCCACGCAGTCCCCGCGGGAGGACGCGGCGGCCACCGCCACCTCGCTCCTGAGGTCGATCAGCTCCCCGTTCAGCACGCACTTGCTGCCGAAGCGGGTGATCTTGCTCCGGAGGATGTGGGTGGCGGCGAGGGCCTTGCCGAGCTCGATCTGGCAGGAGTCGTCGTAGCAGGCCCCGTAGCTCTCGCTCTTCATGCGGGCGATGCTCTCCTTGAAGGCGGCCTCCTGGGCGCTCTTGTCGACCGTCTGGACCCCGCGCTCCGCCACGAAGATCCGGAGCTGGTCGCCGATGTTCCGCACCAGGTCGGCGTCGATCGCCTTGGTCTTCACGCCCTTGTTGACGTCGTCCACGTCCATGATCGCCATGACCCACTCGGGGTGGGCCTTGGCGGCGGGCCAGCTGCGCCGATCCATGCCACCGCTCGCCACCGGGGCGGTCACGGTGGGCGGCGGCGCCGCGGGCGGGGGCGGCGGCGGGGCGCTCGCGGTGGGCGGCGGGCTGCTGGTACTCGAGCTCCCACCGGAGTTGTTGACCGCGCTCCCCGAGCTCATCCGGAACGGATCGAGGCTGCCGATGCCGGAGCCGCTGCTACCGCCGGACGACTTGCTCGCGTACGGCGTGGGGGCCGGGGACGACCCGTCGGCCACCAGGTTGCCGCCCGGGCCGAGCACCAGGTTCACGTTCTGCGCGATCACGTTTCGCTTCAGACCGTTGGCCGGATCCTCATCGTAGATCTGGCCGATGCTCATCCGGAAGTCGCCACCGCCGGTGCTCCCGACCTCACAGATGATGAGGAACTCCTTGCGCTGCCCTGGCCGCAGGCTCACCGCGACGTTGCTGCGGCTGAAGGCCCCGCTGACAATGCGCCCGGCGGCGGAGCCCCGGGAGCAGTGGACGTCGTCGGACATGATGATGATCGTCTGCTGACTCTCATTCATCAGGTTCCACTCGGCGTCGAACTTGTCGCCCTTGTCCTTCACCCAGGTCATCCAGGTGGAGATCAGGCCGGGGGTGGTCGCCCGCTGGCCCGAGGAGTTGATCTTCTTGACGCACCCGGTCACCACGAGGAGACCGAGGGCCGTGAGCAGCACACGCTTCATGGGTCATCCGACCGGGCAGACCCGGCCACCGGCGGAGCATGGCACAAAAGTCCCAGTGCGTCAGTGCCGTCCTGGCGCCTGTGACCGCGGTCCTACTCGCTGAGCCCCGACAGGCGCCGCAGCCGCTCGGTCTTCTCCTGGAGCTCCCGGGTCAGGAGCTCGATGCGCCGGCTCCGCTCGGACAGGGCCATCTCGAGCTCGGTGATCCGGCGCTCCCCGAGGACCTGGCGCTGCTCCGAGTCCTGGATCAGGGCCCGCAGCCGGGTGCGCTCGCCGTCCAGGGTCGCCCGTTCCGCCCGAGCCCCCGCCAGCTCCTGCTCCCGCTCGGCCAGGGCCGCGCGCAGCACCGCCGCGTCGCCGCTCTGGGCCAGCCGGACCTTGAGCTGATCCGCCTCCGCGCGGGCCTGGGCGAGCTGCCGCCGCACGAACTCCAGGCCCTCCCGGCCCTGCTTCAGCTCGTTCAGCTTGCGCCCCACCTCGGCCCGGGCCTCGTCCAGCTCTCGCGCCGCCTTCTCGAGGAGCGACCGCATGCGCTGGGCCTGGGTCTCGGTCTCCGCGAGCCGGACCTCGAGGGCCTGCACCCGCTGGGTGTCCTCCGCCCCGCCGCCGACCTCGCCCGCCCCCGCCGTCCGCAGCCGCGCCTCGAGCTGCCGCACCTGGGCCGCGAGCTCCTCGGCCCGCCGGCCGTGGTGCTGGGCCTGGGCCTCGGCGTCGGCCAGCCGCGTCTCGAGCGTCCGCCGGCGCCCGTCCAGCTCCTGGGCCCGCGCCTCCGCCTGCTGGACCCCGGCCTCGCCGTGGCGCGCCCGGGCCTCGGCGTCCTCGGCCCGCGCGGCGTCCCTCTTCGCCGCCGCCTCGGCCTTGTCGACCCGCGCCTCGAGCTCACCCGCCCGGCCGGTGGCCTGGGCCGCCTGGCGCTGCGCAGACTCCAGCTCGGTCTCGGCCCGCCGGGCCCGCGCCTCGGCCTTCTCGGCCCGGGTCTCGGCGTCCCCGGCCTGGGCCAGCGCCCGCCGGAGCGCCTCGTCCTCCTTCGCGTCGGTGGTGGCGTGCTCGGCCTGGAGCGCCTCGAGCGCGCCCTGCACCTCGGCCAGTCGCCTCGGATCGCACCGCCGCGCGCGCCTCAGCCGCCCGCTGCTCAGCCTCAGTCAGCCTGGCCTGCAGCTCGTCCCGCCTCCGCCCAGCCTCGGACGGGCCTAGCCACCGCAGCCTCGAGGGGCCGCGCCCGCCTGGGCTCGGCCTGCCGCCTGTCACCTCAGGCGCGCTCGGCCTGGGCCTCGGCCAGCTCGGCCCGCTCGGTGAGGAGCGCACGCTCCGCCGCCAGCTCGGCCCGCGCGGCGTCCATCGAGGACAGGCGGGCCCGGAAGCCCTCCAGGGTCGCCTCCGCCTCGCTCCTCGCCACCGCGAGGCCCGCGCCGGCCTGCTCGAGGTCCCGCACCCGATCCCGCTCCGCCGCGAGCTGGCCGCGGACCCGCGTCAACTCCTCCTGCAGATCCTGGATCCGAGCCTCCGCGCTCGCCCTGGCCTCCGCCAGGGCGGCCTGATCCGTGGCGAGCGCCTTGGCCTTGGCCTCCGCCTCGAGGCGCGCCAGCGCCAGGGCCTCGCTCAGCTCGGTCTCCCTCGCCTGATGACTCGCCGCGGCGGCGGCCGCCGCATGCAGCTTCACCTGCAGCGCGTCGTGGGCCTCCCGCAGAGCCTCCAGCTCCGCCGCCTCGGCCCGGGCGCTCGTCAGCGCCGCCGCCGCCTCGGCCCGCGAGGCCTCGAGGACCTCCGCGCCGTCCTGGGCCGTCCGCAAGGCAGCCTGCGCATCAGCCAGCTCGCCCTCCAGCGCCGCCACCCGGGTCTGGGACTCGGTCAGTCGAGCCTCGGCGGCCGACAGGCGCTCGACCGCCTCGGCCAGCCCGGACTCGGTCGCCTCGAGCTCCGACACCTGGGCGTCGGCCTGGGCCCGCGCCGCCTCCGCCGCGTCGGCGTCGGCCCGCGCGCGCTCCAGCGCCTCGGTCAACTCGGCCTGCGCCGACTCCAGGGCCGCCACCCGCTCCTCGGCCTGGGTGAGCTCCCCCTGGGTGCTCACCAGGGTCTGGGCCAACTGCTCGGCCTCGGCCCGAGCCTTGGACACCGCCTCGTCGGTCTGCGCCCGCCCGAGCCTCAGCCCCTCCGCCACCGCCTCGGCCTCCTCGGCCGCGAGCCGAGCCGCGACCTCTCGCCCCCGGACCTCGAGGAGCGCTGCCTCGCGCTCCTCCAGCCGGGACGCGAGGAGCGCCCCGCGCTCCTCGGCCGCCGCGAGCTCCGCCGCCCGCTGCTCCAAGGCCGCCGCGAGCTCGGCCTGGGCCGCCTCGAGCGCCGCCAGGCGATCGTCGGCCGCCGCGGCCGCATCGCGTACGGAGGCCAGCTCCGCCTCGCGCGCCTCGGTCGCCTCACGCGCAGAGGCCAGCTCCGCCGCATGAGCCTCGCGCGCCGCGCTCAGCTCCGCCGCGCGCGCCTCCGCCGCCTCCCGCGCGGAGACCAGCTCCGTCGCCTGGGTCTTGGCCACCTCCCGCGCGGAGGCCAGCTCCGCCGCCTGGGTCTTGGCCGCTTCACGCGCGGAGGCCAGCTCCGCCGCCTGGGTCTTGGCCGCTTCACGCGCGGAGGCCAGCTCCGCCGCTCGCGCCTCGGCCGCCTCGCGCGCAGAGGCGAACTCCACCGCGCGGGCCTCGGCCGCCGTGGCCCTCGCCACCGCGCCGTCCCGGGCCGCCTCGACCCCGGCCAGCGCCTTGGCCAGCCCGTCGCGCGCCGCCTGAGCCTCGGCCAGGGCGGAGCGCAAGTCCACCTGCTCTGCCTCCAGCGCCGTGAGCTCCAGGCGCGCCGCGCCCTCGCTCTGGACGTGGCGCTCCAGCTCTTCCTTGGCCGCGCCCACCGCCCGGACCGCCTCGAGCTCGCGGGCCTCGGACTCCGCCAGGGCCTTGGCCAACGCCTCCGCCTTCGTGCGCACCTCGGCCTCGCGGGCCCGGGCCTGCGTCAAGTCCGCTTGCAGACCCTCCGCCGCTCGACCCCGCTGCTCGGCCTCGGCCTGCGCCGCCTCGAACGCCTCCTGCAAGCGCTGGGCGTCCGCCTCGAGCGCCGCTCGGGCCGCCTCCACCTCGGCCGCGCCCTGCTGCGCGGCCTCGAGCTCCGCGCTGCGCTCGCCCAGGTACCAGGCCCGGTCCCGGGCCTCCTGGATGGCCTGGGCCAGCGCCTCGGCCGCCTCGCGCTCCGCCGCCTCCGCCCCGGCCAGGAGGGCCCGCAGGCCCTCGCTCTCCTGGGACGCGTCGGCCAGCGCCATGCGGAGCGCCTCGCTGAGCGCCTCCTCGTCCTCTCGCGCCGCGCGCTCGATCAGCGCCACGCTCCGGGCGTGGGCGCGGGACCGCTCGGCCTCGGCTCGCTGGGACTCCGCGCGGGCTACCCGGCCCTCCAAGTCCTCGGTGCCCGGGCCTCGGTGAGGCGCTCCGCCAGCACCACCAGCTCGCGCTCCGCCAGCACCGGGCGCCGGGCCTGCGCCTCGACCCCAGTGCGCAAGAGGACCTGCGCCTCGCGCAGCTCCAGGATCTCGGCCCGGGCCGCCGCCAGGGCGTCCATCAGGGCCTCGCGCTCCTCCGCGCGGGCCTGGGCCTCCTCCTCCACCTCGACCATGCGGCTCATCAGGGACGCGCCCCGGGCCTCGGCCGCGTGGAGCCGGCTCTCCGCCTCCTCCTGGCTCCCCATCAGGCGCCCCAGGAGCTCCTCGACCGCGCCCTCCGCCGCCTGGGTACGCTCGATCAGCGCGACACGCTCCGCCGCCAGGAGCTTGGCCTTCTTCTCGGCCGAGAGCATCCGGTCCTCGAGCTCGGCCAGGGCCGCCGCGGCCGCCTCGGTGACGCCGGTGCGCAGGGCCTCGTTCTCGGCCTCGAGCTCCCCGATCCGGGTGGCCAGGGTCTCGAGCTCCAGCCCGGCCCGCGCCTCGAGCGCCTGGGCCTCACGCTGCAGCCGCGCCCGGCGCACGTGGGTGTCGAGCGCCCGGGTGAGCCGCCGTGCTCGAACTCAGGCGCTTCAGCTGCTCCCTGAGCACCTGCACTCGGCCTGGGCTCCCGCCGGCGCTGCCCGGCGCTCTTGGACTTCGAGGGCGGCCAGGCGCGCCTCGAGCTGCAAGCGCTCCTGCTCTCCGCGAGCGAGGCTGCTGCGCCTCGGCCAGGTCGCGCTCGGCCTCCATCAGCCGCCCGCTGAGCTTCGCCGCCCTCCAGGGTGCGGCCGAGGCGCCCGCGTCGGCGCGTCGGCCTTAGCCGCCCTGAGCAAGGCCAGCTCCTGCCGTCGGTGGCGCTCGGCGCCATCGGGGCGGAGTCCTCGATCGACCAGGCCAGCTCCTGCGAGGGCGTCGATGGCTGGCCTGCCGCATGCCGTCCTCGAGCCAGGCCCGCTCGACCTCCACCTGCACGATGCCCGCGGCAAGGATGGCCTGCTGCCCCTCCGCCTCCTGCCGAGCCTGGACGGCGGCCACCGCCTCCGCCTCGGCCCGCGCGCGGGCCGCGAACAGATCCGCCTCCTGGGCGGCGTGCCGGCCGACCTGGGCCTCCAGGTCCATCACCCGCCGCTCCGCCGCCTCGAGGTCGCGCACCCCGTGCCGCGCCGCGGTGGTGGCCTCGCGCAAGAGCTCCTCGAGCTCGCCCCGGCCCCGCTCCGCGCGGTCGCGCTCGGCCTGGGCCGTGCGCAGGTCTTCCTGCATACGACCGAGCTGCTGATCGAAGACCATCAGCCGCCCCGCCGCGTCGCGGAGCTTGGTCTCCTGGGCCTCCGCCCGGACCCGCGCCGCCTCCAGCTCGCCGCTCAGGCGCTGGTGGACGTCGGCGTCCTGGGCCCTGCCCAGGTGCAGGGTCTGGACCTGATCGAGGAACGCCTGCTGCTCACGCTCCAAGCGCTCCGCGGTCTCCTCGCCCTCCGCCAGGGCCGCCTCGAGCTCCTGGACCCGGCGCTCGGCCGAGTACGCGCGGCGCGCCATGTCGCGCGCCGCGTCGCGCTCGTCGAGGAGCATCTGAGAGGTCGCGGCCAGGGTGTCGCGCTCGTTGCGGAGCTCCTGCACCCGCCGGCGCAGGGTCTCGACCTCGCGCGACAGGTGCCCGGCCGCCATCTCGATCGCCCGGCGGTCCGCCTCCTTGGCCCGCTGGGTGCCGACGGTGACCTCGATCTGCTGCTCGTGGTCCCGGAGGGCCCGGCGCAGCTCCTCGTTCTCGCGGGCGTGCTCGTGGGCCTCCACCCGCACGCGATCCAGCTCGGCGCGCACCAGGCCGATCTCGGCCCGGGCCTGGTCGCGCTCGGACTCGATGCGGCGCCGGGCGGAGAGCGCGCGCTCGACGTCGCCGCGGCGGTGCTCCTCCTGCTCCTCCAGCTCCGCGATCTGGGCCCGGAGCACCTCGCGCTCGTAGTCCGCCTGCGAGAGGGCCTCGGCCAGGAACGCCTCGCGCTCCAGCGCCTTCTGCTCGGCGGTGGCCCGGACGAGGGCCGCGTCGTCCAGCTGGGCCCTGAGGTGGGCCATCCGCGCCTCGGCGTCGGCGTAGTCGGTGCCGAGGCCGTGCCGCAGGCTGCGCTCGTCGGAGAGCTGCTGGGTGAGGGCCTCGATCTGGCGCTCGTACTCCCCGAGGGTGCGCTCCAGGTGGAAGATCCGGCGGTCCGCCTCGGTGCGCTCGGGCTCGTAGATGGTGGGGGTCGGCAGCTGCGAGAGGCGCTCCGCGAGGTCCTCGGCCCGGGAGCGCTCCGCCTCGAGATCGGCCTCGAGGCGCTGCACCCGGCTCAACAGCTCGGTGTCCTCGTGGGTGGGCCGCTCCAGCACGGTGGGGGTGATGAGGTCCCCGCCCGCCACCTCGTGGCTCGGCACCACGTGGAGCTTGGCGCGCAAGGCCGCCTTCAACTTCGGCAAGCGCTCCTGCACCTCGCGCAGGGAGGCCTCGCGGGCCGCCACCTGGGCGCGGGCTTCATCGAGCGCCGACAACAGGCGCCGCACGTCGGACGAGGCCCGGGCCTGGGCCGCGTCGGTCATCGCCTCGAAGTCCACGAAGGGCAGCTCGACCAGGGTGCGGTCCGCGAAGTCGGGCGCGCCCTTGCCGCACAGCGCGATCACGTGGCTGGGCCGCCCCGACCCGCCGGCGAGGCCGGGCTCGAGCGCGACGTCGACCTCGCCCGGGGCCTTGCCCGCGGGGGACAGCGCCACGCCGACGAAGGGGGCCTGCAGGAGGAACCGGGCCTTGGGGAAGCTCTTCAGCACCGCGTGCTCGAGGCGCTCCGCCTCCTGGCTCGCGACCACCGGCTGGGCGTCGAAGAGGTGCGCGAGGTCCCGCCCATCGCCGGGGAAGGCCAGCATGCAGAACCCGTCCGGAGACAGGACCCGCTTCACCTCCTCCAGGAAGCGCGGGCTGTGGGCCATCTGCAGGCCCAGATCCACCACGAGGATGACGTCGAAGGCCCGGTCGCCGAAGTCCACCCGGCCCGGGTCCATGGCCAACAGCTCCACCGAGGGGGAGTGGAAGCGCGAGCGATCGAAGCGGCTCGGGTCGGCGCTCGTGCCGACCACGCGAGCGGCGCCCGCGTCGTGGAGCTTCACGAGCGAGCGGGCGTCGACGGTGCCGATCTCCAGCACCCGCCGGTCCCGCAGGCGCTCCTCCACCAGCAGATACCGCGGAAGGAACTCGGCCCACGACAGGGCAGCCTGCCCCCGCGGCATCCGGGTCGCGCTCTCGATGAGGGACGCCACGTCCCCTGCTCGCTCCTGTACCAAGCCCATTCCTCTAGTCAGAGGAGGCCAGATAAGCAGGGTTCAGGCCCGGCGTCGAGGTTTCGGCCCCCGGGCCGCGTTTCACCTGATTCAGCGCGCTACTTCAGCACCCGCTGGATGTACTTCCGGGCCAGCGCGGTCTGGCGGCTCTCGGTCGGCTGGACCTCGCCCCGGATGATGATCGTCTCGGCGTAGCTGGAGGGCTCGAAGGGGTCCCCCGTCCACACCACCACGTTGGCCACCTTCCCCCGCTCGAGCGCCCCGTAGCCCTTCATCCCGAAGATCTCGGCCGGGACCAGGGTGGCGGCCCGCAGCGCCAGCTCCGGCGGCAGCCCGGCCCGGACCGCGTTGGCGAGGTGAAAGCGCAGCCCGGAGGCGTTGTGGCTGCTCCGGGTCGAGATCGCGACCTGGACCCCGGCCTGGGCCAACAGGGCCGCGTTGTCGGCCCGGGCGTACCGGGACTCGAAGCTCGAGGGCAGGTCCGCCAGGGGGTTCACGATGACCGGGACCTTGGCCCGGGCCAGGGCGTCCGCCACCAGCCAGGCGTCGGCGCCGCCCAGGATCGCGATGTCCAGGCCCTCCTCCTTGGCCAGCTTCAGCACCGCGAGGATGTCAGAGGCCCGGTTCACCTCCACGATCACCGGCAGCCGCCCCCGGAGCGCGGGATCCAGCGCCTCCAGGTCGAGGCGGGAGGTCTTCATGTCGTACATGTCGCCCCGCTCGTAGAGCCCCTTCTTGGCCCGGTAGGTCCGGGCCTCGTCGAAGGCCTCCCGCAGCCGGGACATCGCGAGGGCGCGGGAGCCGCCCACCGCCTCCGCCCCGCCCTCGCCCAGCTGGATGTGCAGCGACGCGGGGCCGACGACGGCGGAGTAGAGCTCCGGGGACCGCGGGCCGACCAGGTCGAGCCACGCCCCGCGGCCGGCGACCAGCCCGCCGCCGGGGTGGCTCACCACGCTGGTGACCCCGTGCCGCCGCGCCACCCCGACCAGGGTGGAGAGGGGGTCGATCGCGTCGCCCGCGTACACCGCGGCCCGGATCGGGTCGGGGGTCCGGGGGAAGGCGTCGACGGTCGAGGCCTCGAGCTCGACCTCCAACAGGCCGATCTGGGTGTCCACGTCGACCAGGCCGGGGGTCACCCGCTTGCCGCGCACGTCGATGACCCGGGCCCCGCTGGGGATGGCCACGTCGAGCCCCACCGCGGTGATCTTGCCCTTGTCCATCACCACCGTGGCCCCGGGGAGCATCGCCCCGCTCACGGTGTAGACGTCGCCGCCGACGAGGGCGATCGGCTCGGCGTGGGCCGAGCCGGCCACCAGGAGCGACAGGAGCGCCCCCCGTGTCAAGATAGCCTGCATCACGGCGCCACCTCCTGCATCCGGGTCCCCACCTCGAAGTCGCTCCAGGCCTGGGCCGGGGCCTGGCGGTCGAAGATCATGTTCCCGCCCGCGAAGACCTGGTCGGGGCTGGCGTAGAGCGAGAGCGGATCCTTGTCCCAGAGCACCACGTCGGCCTGCTTGCCCTTCTCGAGCGAGCCGGTGGCCCCGTCGATGCCCATGGCCCGCGCCGGGTTCAGGGTGACCCACTTGATCGCCTCGTCGTCGGTGAGCTTCAGGCCGGCGCGGCGGCCCGCCCACAGCGCCTTGGCCGCCTCCTGGTTGAGGCGCTGGATCCCGATCTCGCTGTCGGAGTGGATGATCGCAGGCGCGCCTGCCGCGGCCATGATCGCGGCGTTCTCCTCGACCCCGTCGTAGGCCTCGAGCTTGAAGCCCCACCAGTCCGCCCACATCGAGGCCGCGACCTTCTTGGCCGCGAGCACGTCTGCGATCTTGTAGGCCTCCACCGCGTGGTGGAACGAGCTCACCTTGAAGCCCAGCTCCTCGGCGAGGGAGAGCATCAGGAGCATCTCGTCCGCCCGGTAGCAGTGGATGTGGACCTTGATCTTCCCCTCGAGCACGTCGGCCAGGGTCTCGAGGCCCAGGTTCCGGTCCCCGCGGCGCGGCTCCTTGCCCGGATCCTTGGCCCCGGCCTCCCCCGCCTTGAAGGCGTCGTACTTCTGCTTCCACTCAGTATACTCGGCATCGAACGCCCGCTGGTCGTAGGCGTACTGCCGGGCCTGGATGAACGCGGCCCGGAGCTTGGCGATCGAGCCCATCCGGCTCATCGGCTGGGACTTGCGCTCCCCGTAGACCCGCTTCGGGTTCTCGCCGCAGGCCATCTTCAGGCCGAAGGGGGCGCCCGGGTAGCGCATCGCCCGAGCCTCGAGGCGCGGGTCGAGGCGCAGGGTGGTGGCCCGCCCGCCGATGATGTTCCCGCTCCCGGGCAGGATCTGGACGGTGGTCACGCCGCCCGCCACCGCGTGCTGGATCGAGGGGTCCTGGGGCCAGAACGCGTGCTCGCTGAACACGTAGGGCGTGGTGGGGTCGGTCATCTCGTTGCCGTCCGCGGTCGCGTTCACGTGCGGCACCGCGTACACGCCCATGTGGCTGTGGGTGTCGATGAGCCCCGGGGTCACGAAGCGCCCGCGGCCGTCGAGCACCCGCGCGCCCTTGGGCACCGGGACCGCAGAGGCCTTCCCCACCGCGCTGATCGAGTCCCCGCTCAGCACGATGGTGCCGTCTTCGATCCGGCTCCCGTTCCCCAGCAGGAGGGTGGCGTGGGTGATCGCCACGACCCCCTTCGGGGCGGCGGGAGGCGCGCTGATGGGCTTCTCGGGCACCCGCGGGCTCCGATCTCCCATCGGGGCGGAGAGGTTCGTGGGCGGGCCGGCCGGGGGCTCGGTCGCCTTGGCGGCGCCCGCACACCCCGAGGCCACCAGGGCCAGGCCGGCGGCGAGGACGTAGTGGGACTTCACGGCGCGCGACCCTACCCGAGGTGGAGGGGCGGGACAAAGCGGGCTTGTCCCGGGGTCGTCGGGTCGTGCGCGCCTGGGCGAGAAGGCTGCAACCCGGCGCTCCGTCGGCTACGAGATCCCCCATGGCCGTCCCCCGCATCACCGTCGACCTGGACCGCCCGCCCCGGCAGCGCTGGGACGTCCTCGCCCCCCAGGTGGACGCCGCCCGGGCCCTGATGCGGGCCTACACCCGGGACCTGGGCCTCACCGGCGACATGGCGTCCCTCCTGGCGCACTACCTCGACGCCCACGTGCAGGCTGACTTTCGCGAGGAGCTCGAGGGCGTGGCCGAGGTCCTCGGCTGCTCCGTCCTGGAGGCGGCCACCGGCAACCTGTATTACGACGCGCTCAAGCTCGTGCTCGGCTGCACCGCGGTGTCCACGGACGGCCCCGACGGGCCGATCCACGCCCGCAACCTCGACTGGTGGTCCGACGACGGAGCCCTGGCGCGCTACACCGCGATCTTCGACTTCTACCAGGACGGCAAGCTGGCCTTCACCACGGTGGGGTGGCCCGGCTTCATCGG
>JACKEN010000031.1 GCA_020632995.1 Deltaproteobacteria bacterium
TGTTGTTGGCGTTGGTGCTCCCGCCGCCGCCGCCGCCACCACCGCCGCCGCCGCCGCCCGCGCTCCCGGCCCCGCCGATCGCGCCCGAGCTGCCCATCCACACCCCACCGCTCACCGCGCCCGCGGCGTTGCCGCCGTTGCCGTGGGTGCCGCCGGTGCCGGTGAGGCCCGGGTTGCCCACGCTGCCCACGCCCGCGTAGTCGCGGTTGCCGGTGCAAGACCGACTGCAGATGCCGAGGTCGCAGGTCTGATCGCCGAGGCCGCCGTTGCCGCCCGGGCCGCGGAGCGCGGTGGGCCCGCCGCCGGTGCCGCCGACGATGCCGGTGCTGTTGTCGCAGCCGCCGCGGCCGCCGGTGCCGCCCGAAGCCGAGCAGAAGGAGCCACCGCCGCCACCGCCCACGCCCAGGCTGGCGTTGCCGCAGCCGTTGTTCTCGCCGCCGTCCACCCCGCGGCTGCCGGGCAGGCCGTTGGAGCCGGTGCTGCCGTTGGAGCCCGCGGCGCCGGCCGAGCCCGCGCCCGCGGTGACGCGGTTGTTGCTCAGCACCAGGTTCGCGTTGGAGCCCCGGACCTCGATGCCGATCGCGTTGAGGCCGGGCGCCACGCCCACCGGGGGCTGCGCGTCGCCGCTCACCACCTCGAAGCGATCGAAGACGGTGGGCGCGGTGATCCCGTTGGCGCGCACGCCCACCCCGTTCTGCCCCTGGATGGTGGAGCGCGCGGTGTTGGAGCGGCTCCAGTTGCTCGCCGCGCTGTAGCCGCCGTACACCGAGACCCCGTTCACGAGGTCGAGGGTGCCCACGTAGGTGCCGTCGGAGACGTACACGTCGCGCCCGGTGCCCTGGGCCACCGTGATCGCCCCGACGAGGGAGCTGATCGGCAGGGCCCGGGTGCCGGGGTTCGCGGGGTTGCCGAAGGGCGGCGGGGCCACGAAGACCGCGTTGGCCGGGTCGCCGTCGATGCCGTCGCAGTTGGTGTCCAGGAAGTTGTCATCGGGCACGTCGACGGGGTTGGTCACCGAGCACTGGTACTCGCACCCGTTGGAGCTGGCGTTGGCGAGGTCGCCGTCCAGGTCAACGTAGCCTGCACGGCAGGTGTACTGGCAGGCCCCCGCGGTGTTCGCCACGCCGTCGGCCTGGCTGCGGGCGGGGCACAGCGAGGTGCTGCCCACCAGGGCCACCGTGACCATCCCGCCCGGCTGATCCAGGTCGTTGGTCGCGATCTGCACCGAGGCGCCGTCGGTGCCCTGCCCGGGGGCCGAGTAGCGCGCGGTGATGATGAGGCTCTGGCCGGCCGGGATGCTGGTGGGCAGGCTCGGGGCCCCCACCAGGCCGTACGCGCCCCGGGCGTCGCCGGTGACGGTGATCGCGCTGACCACCATCGGCCCCAGCCCGGAGTTCACCAGGCTCACCTGTCCCTCGAGGGTCTGGGCCCAGTAGATGTTGGGGTTGTTGGGGTTCGAGGGCAGCGTGTTGAAGTTGAGCTGGTTGCTCGGGAGCACCAACGCGTTCGGGTTCACGCCGCGGCCGGTCACCGGCAGGGTGTAGATGGGCCGGGTCCGCGGGTCGTTGTTGGTGACCTCCACCTGCCCGTTCTGGGTGTTGGGGTAGCTGGCCACCGCGGGCCCGTAGCGCACGTTGAAGGTGGCGGAGCCGCCGGGCGGGATCGGCGGCACCGAGGCCGGGTCGACCGAGAAGTCCACGCTGGTGGTGACCGCGCGCGCGATGGACGGGATCCGCAGCTCGGAGCCGCCGTCGTTGTGCAAGGTGACCTGCATCGTGGCGCTCGGCTGGGTGCCCACCTGCACGTGGGTGTCGCCGAAGTCCACCTGGGCCGGCTCGATGCGGAGCTGCGGCGCGATCAGGCCGTTGCCGGTGACGGTGACCCGGGTCTCGGGGTTGTCGAGGTCATCCGAGGTGATCAACAGATCCGTGGTGTGGGTGCCCACCGCGGGGGCGTCGTAGATCACGTCGAAGGTGACGTTGGACGCGGGGGCGATGGTCCACGGCAGCGGGGTGGCGCCGAGCCCGAGGGCGAAGGTGCTGGTGTCGACGAGCTGGACGTCGGTGATCACCAGCGGCGCGGTGCCGGGGTTGGTGAGGGTCACGGCCTGGGTCTCGGGGAAGCCGATGAAGGCCTCGGGGAAGCTCACCGGGTCCGGGTTGACCTCGAGCTGGCTGAAGGTCGCCTCGGCCCGAAGCGAGATGGTGCGGGTCTGGCGCCCCATGCCGCCGTCGTTCGAGAGCACCACCAGGGCCTCCTCGATGCGCCCGGGGTTGGCGCCGATGAAGCGGACGTCGACCTTCATCACGTCCACCAGGTTGCCGTCGGTGCCCACGCACACCCCGAGGTTGGTGTCGCAGGTGCCCTCGTCGCAGTTGGCGTCGGAGGCGCACAGGCTGTTGAACTGGTTGAGGTTGGCGGGGAGCGCGCGGTCGACCGTGAGCTCGAAGTTGGTGCTGCTGGACGGGTCGAGCCGCACCTCGTCCACCGCGAGGATGGAGCCGTCGATGATGCGGTCCTTGTTCTTCAGGTAGAGGGTGCGCGTCTCGGCCACGCCGACCCGCACGTTGCCGAAGTCGAGGGTGATGACCTCGTTGGTGTTGGTGTCGGGGGCCGAGCCCACGAAGAGCGAGGGCACGCCCTTGTACTCGGTGAGGAGCTGCACGAGCACGCGGGAGGCCTGGTCGGCGTTGGTGATCACCTGGAGCTGCTCGTTGTCCGCGATGCCGTCCATCGCGCTGTGGGTCACGCGAAACGCCATCTCTTCGCCCGGGGCGAGCGTCACGTTCAGCTCGCCGCCCGGATCCACCGAGAACTCGGTGCCGCTCGAGAGGATGTCCAGGTTGCGGATCTCGAGGGCCTTCTCGCCGATGCTGCGGATGGTCAGGGTCTGCTGCACGGTGGCCCCGATGCGGGAGCCACCGAAGTTCATGCGGAGCGGCTCCTCACACCCCTCGGGGGTGCAGATCTGCATGCGGGCTTGCGGACCCGGCCCCGCGTCGACCCCGGAGTCCGGCGTGGAGGACTCGCAGACCCCACCGATGCAGGTCTGGCCGCCCGGGCACGGGTTGTCCTGATCACAGGCGGTGGTCACACCGGAGTCGACGTTGTTGTTGTTCGCTCCAGGTGGCTGTTCACCCGAGCACGCCGCCAGCGCAAGGAAGACCGTCCACGTGAGCTTTGCCGGGTTCCGCCCCATCATCGCCCATCCTGGTATAGGCCGACCTGCACTACCAGTCCCCTCTTTGACGTGTTGGCGCCCTCACCGCGGCTCGGGCATCCTGTCCTCATGGTCAACCCGACCTCCCGGCATCGGCTCCCCCGCCGCCGGACCCCGCTCGCGACCCGCGCGGCGCACCGCGTCGGAGCCGGCCTCGCCACCTCGTTCGACCGCGCCTTCGGCGCCTGGGCCCTGCGCACCGCGGACCACGGCCGCGTCGAGGCGCTCGACGCAGACGCCCGGATCGCCGCCCTCGAGGCCTCCCTCGCCCGCTACGACGAGGCCTTCAGCGCGCGCGCCGAGTTCTTCCCCGAGCTCCCCACCCCGGACATACGCGCCCGGGCGATGGGCCTGCGCTTCGGCAAGCCCGCCTTCGATCTGACCTGGCAGAGCGGCTACGCCCCGTTCTGCCCCACCGCGGGCAGCCGCTACCAGAGCCACGCCGAGAACCACGTGGCCCACGCGCGACTATTCTCGCGCCCCGGCGCCCCGCGCCCCGCCGTCATCCTCCTGCACGGCTACCTCACCGGGCCCTACCGCCTCGAGGAGCGCCTGTGGCCGGTGCGCTGGCTCGTCGATCGCGGGCTCGACGTGGTGCTCCCGGTGCTCCCGCACCACGGGCCGCGGAAGGCCAAGGGGCGCCCGCCCTTCCCCGACGCGGATCCGCGCTTCACGGTCGAGGGCTTCCGCCAGGCGATCGGGGACCTGCGCGGCCTCACGAGCTGGCTCCTGGCCCGCGGCGCGCCCGCGGTGGGCGCGGTGGGCATGAGCCTCGGCGGCTACACGAGCGCGCTGTTGGCCACGGTGGATCCGCGCCTCGACTTCGTCATCCCGATGATCCCGCTCGCCTCCGTCCCAGACTTCGCGAGGGAGCGCGGCAAGCTGGCTGGCACCCCGGCCCAGCAGGACACGCAATACAGGTTGCTCGAGCGCATCTACCGGGTGGTGAGCCCCCTCGACGCCCCCGTCCTGGTGCCGCGCGACGGCCGGATGGTCATCGCCGCCGCCCACGACCGGATCTGCCCCGTCCGCCACGCGGAGCGCCTGGCCGATCACTTCGAGGTCGAGCTGCGCCGCTTCCACGGCGGGCACATGATGCAGCTGGGGCGCGGGGACGCGTGGCGCCGGATCGGGCGGTTCCTCGCCCAGCGTGGGCACCTCACGCCGAAGGTCTGAGCCCCGGGGTCAACGCAGCTTGCAGGTCGCGTAGCCCTCTTGCACCGGTGCCTCGCCCCGCGCGTCGTGGCCGTCCATGTGCAGGGCCACCGTCAGGCGCTGCACGCCGGGGGGCGCGGTGACGTCCACCAGCACCGGGGGCGGGGCCTCGAGGGCGCCGCGGAGGAGCACCACGTCGTGCTCGTCGCGCACCACCACCTCGGCCCCCGCGTGGACCCACGTCGGGGCCTCCGCGACCGTCAACACCACCGCTTGGGGCTCGGTGGGGTTCTCGGGCACCGCGGGGTCTTCGCGGCAGGCGGTCAGCGCGAGGGCCGCCGCTCCGAAGATCGCCAGATAGCCGCGAAATCCCCGCATCGCCGCGGATGGTGCGGCCAATTGCGACGTCTTCGCAAGGTCTACCTCGTGCGAGCGGCTACATCAGCTCCGCCCGACGCGCGAGGATGGCCTCCTCACGATGGAGGAGCATCCGCCGCCAGCCGAACAGGACCACCGCGGGGATCACTGCCACCACCACCAGGGCGAGGAGGTTGGAGAGCGTCCAGCGGTAGGGCTCGAGCACGGGCATCACCTGGGCCGTCTTCACGCCCTTGAGGCCCTCGAAGAGGTCGAACATCACCGGCGAGAGCCGGTCCACCAGGTACACGCTGGGCGGGATCAGCACCGCCAGCAGCGGGAAGAACACCAGCGCGTCCACATACTTGATGAAGGTCTTGAACTGCGAGCGTCGCGCCACCAGCACGACGGACGCCCCCCAGAGGGCCACGACTCCGGCCAGGAGGATCTTGGTTTCCATGTTCACGGCTACACCTGCTCCGAGCAGGCCACATCCGCCTACTCGCGGCACCGGGGTAACCTGACGCGACGCGGCGCGCCAGTTTTCGTCCTACGGATCCCCTCGGTCGTTTGTCCGACCCTGGTTGGCCTTCTTCAGGCCCCGCGCCAGGCGGCCGCCCAGGCGCACCGGATCCGGGGTCTGCTCGGGGGGCGCGGCGGGGCGCAGGCGGGGCCAGCCGGTGAGGCGCCGGGTCATGTACAGCACCGCCAGGGCCACCACGGCCAGGGCTGCGAGCTCCTGCCCGCTCATTGGAACCCCAACAGGCGACCCCCCTGGTACACCAGGAAGGCCCCGCTCCAGGCCAGCACCGTCATGTAGGCCACCATGAACGCGGGCCAGCGCCACGAGTTGGTCTCGCGGCGCACCACCGCCACCGTGCTCATGCACTGGGCGGCGAGGAGGAAGAAGATCATGAGGGAGAGCCCGACGAGCGGGGTGTAGATCCGGTCGCCGGTCTTCGGATCCACCTCGCTCCTCAGGCGCTGGCGGAGCGGCACGCTCTCCTCGTCGACCTCCTCGCCCACCCCGTAGACGAGGCCGAGGGTCGAGACGAAGACCTCGCGCGCCGCGAAGCTGGCGAGCAGGCCCACCCCGATCCGCCAGTCGTAGCCGAGGGGCTCGATGATCGGCTCGAGGCCGTGGCCGATGCGCCCGGCGACGCTGTTCTTCACCCGCTCCGCCTCTACCCGGCGATCGATGAAGGCCCACGCCTCATCCCGGGAGGCCTGGCGCTCCGCAATCTTGCTTTCATTTCGCTCGCGCGCGATCGAGGCCTGATAGGCGTGCTCGATGAGCATCTTCTCGCGCTGCACGTCGAAGGACGGCTCCACCTGGCGCGGGAAGTAGAGCATCGCCCACAGGATGATCGACAGGGCGAGGATCACCGTGCCCGCGTCGCGCACGAAGACCTTGCAGCGCTCGTACACCCGGCGCGCCACGCTCATGGGCTCCGGCCACCGATAGGGCGGCAGCTCGAGCACCAGGGGCGGAGTGGGGCTCTTGAGGAGGGTGCGCTTCAAGAGGAACGCCACCGCCACCGTGATGGTGACGGACAGGACGTACATCATCAGCATCAGCAGGCCGCCCACCGTGAAGACGCCGAGCACGGGCTTCTCGGCCGCGAAGAGCGACGCGATGATCAGGGTGTAGACCGGCAGGCGGGCCGAGCAGGTCACGAGCGGGAGCACCAGGATCGTGACGAGGCGGTCCCGCCGGTTCTCGATCGAGCGGGTGGCCATCACCGCGGGGATGGCGCACGCGAAGCCCGAGAGCAGCGGCACGAAGGCGCGCCCGTGCAGCCCCACCCGGGCCATGAAGCGGTCCGAGATGAAGGCGGCGCGCGACAGGTAGCCCGAGTCCTCGAGCACCGCGATGAACAGGAACAGGATCGCGATCTGGGGGACGAAGACCACCACGTTCCCGACCCCGCCGATCACCCCGTCCACGAAGAGGTCGCGGAGGGCCCCCTCCGGCAGGGCCGAGGTGGCGGCGGCCTGCAGGAACCCCACCGTGTCCTCGATGCCGCCCATCAGGGGGTCCGCCCACGCGAAGATGCTCTGGAAGAGCAGCGCCATCACCCCGAGGAAGATCACCGCCCCGAGGATCGGGTGCAGCAGGATGTGGTCGATGCGATCGGTGGTGGTCACCGCGGGGGCCTCGCCCCGCCGCACCGCCTGCGCGCTGATCTGGTTGGCCTGCGCGTAGCGGGCCTGGATCACCTGGGCCGGCAAGTCATCTTGCAGCAACCGGAGCTGCTGCCTCGCCACGTCCATCACCGGGCCGAGGTCCCGGAAGCTCACGAAGGGGTCGTCCTCGGTGCCGAGCGTACCCGCCCGCTCCGCGGTGGCGAGGGAGCTCAGGAGCCACACCGCCTCGCCCTCCGCCGCGTTCTCGGGGCGCTCCGGCGCGTGCAAGCTGGCCTTCAGCTCCGCCACCGCGCGCTCGACCGCCTCGTCGAGGTGCCAGCCCCGCGCGGGCGGCGCGACGGGCCGGTTCAGCATCTCGACCACCGCCGCCTGCAGCTTGTCGACGCCCAGCCCGGACTTGGCGACCACCGGCACCACCGGCACCCCGAGCGCGGCCGAGAGCGCCTCGGGATCGGGGTGGACGCCGGCCTTCTCGGCCACGTCCATCATGTTGAGGGCCACCACCGCGGGGTGCCCGAGCTCGAGGATCGAGAGCGCGAGGTAGAGGTTCCGATCGAGGTTGGACGCGTCCACCACGATGACGGTGACCGCGGGCTTGGCCTCCTCGCCGTGCCCGGTGAGGACCTCGAACGCGATCGCCTCGTCGCGCGAGCGCGAGATCAACGAATAGGTCCCCGGAAGATCCACCACCGTGACCGCCCGGCCCGCGAAGTTGGCGCTGCCCGAGCGCCGCTCCACCGTGACGCCCGGGTAGTTGCCCACCTTCTGATTGAGGCCGGTCAGCTTGTTGAAGAGGGTGGTCTTTCCGCAGTTTGGGTTGCCGGCGAGGGCGACTACGCTCATTCCGTCTCCACGACGATGCCTTGAGCCTCCCGGGCGCGGATGGACAACAGATAATCTCGCACCTTGAGCTCCAGCGGCCCGCCGAAGGGGGCGCGCTTGCGGACCCGCACCGGGGTCCCGGGGACCAGGCCCATCTCCATGAGCCGCAGCATGACGGAGTCGTGCCCCTCGACCTTCAGGATCCGAGCGGTCTTGTCCGTGGGGAGCTTGTCCAGGGTCATGATCAGGCCCTGAGATTCCGGCTAAAAGAGAATGAAAGTCAAACTCCGCTACGCGGGTGGCTCAGGGGTGCACGAAGCAGGGTTATACCCCAGAGCCCGCGTGGGGTCAGTTCCCGCAGCCCGCGGTGAGGCCGAGGGCCCCGGAGAGGTGGGCGCGGGCCGAGCTGGTCCAGAACTTGGTGTACGTGAGCTCTGCGTGGGGCATCTGGCGGGTCGTGCAGACGTGCGTCGAGATCCGGCCTCCTGCGGCCAGGAGGTTCGCGAACTCGCCGAACTCGAGGCCGCCGATCGAGACATGGCAGCCCCGGCAGTACGGGCGCACGACGTTCTGGTAGACGTACGCCTCGCTGCTCCAGCCGCTCGGGACGTAGTCCTCGAAGAACGGCGTGCCTGCCACGTCCACCGCCCCGCCGTACCAACCGTCGATGAGGTCGGCGCCGGCGGCGGTGAGCGGCGTACGGGCGACGAGCGCGTTGAGCTGCCGGAACGCCTCCTCCTGTGGGGCCCGCGCGAGGTGTGCGAAGGCGGGCTCGGTGGTGAAGCCGAACGACGACACGTCGAAGGGGAGGAAGTGCGCCCCGGTCACGGTGTCGGTCGCCGGATCGTATCTGCCGCCGTGACAGGACAGGCAGATGCCCGGGACGGGCTTGGCGCCCTCGCTGTCCAGCGCCGCGAACTCCAGCTGGCTGCCTGCGTCGTCGAACACGTAGAACTTCACGTTGTTCGCGCCGCTCGTGCCGTCGAACTCCATGGCGACGGTGGCGAATTCGTCGACCCCGCGGACAGCATCGTGCAGTGCGTCGACCTCCGGCGCGAGGATGCCGCCCGTGAAGCCACCGTAGTTGGTGACGTAGCATGCAATCGATCCTGCGCTGGCAGAGGTCTGACGACAGTGCATCTCGCGCCCGAACCCGAGATCAGCGGCGTTGAAGTAGGTCGCCGTGATCTCATCGGCACCGCCGAAGCCGTTGCGCGTCTTGAAGTCGGACAGCGCCTCTGGCGGGGCGCCGCCTGCGAGCTTGGTGACGTAGTCCGACGCCTCGGAGACCGAGTTCTCCCGTCGATTCAACCACGTGTCACCGGAACTGGATGGCAGCACGCCCGGGAGGATCGCGGCGTGGATCAGCGTCAGGGTGCCGTTGTCGTGGCTCTGGCACGCGACCCCCGTGCCGGACCACGAGCCGGTCCAGTTCGTGTTCAGGCACGACAACTCGTCGAAGGTGTAGAGGACTCGGCGGATGGAGCCGAGGACCTCGACCGCGCGGAGCCGCCCGAGGCCGCCGAAGGGCCAACGCCGCGTGAGCAAGGTCGAGGTTGGGACCGGGACCACGGAGATGCTCCACTCGTACAGGGGCGTCGGATCGCCGCCGACGAAGAGCGGGGTCTCTGAGGACACCGTCGAGCCGATTCCGACGAACCCCTGCATAGAATCGAGGATCTCGATCTCGACGGTGGTGTTCGGCCTGTCTACGAACCCGCTCAGCGCAAGCGGCTGGCCGACCATGGTGGGCGCTGTGAACCGCTGACCGTTCTCGATGTTGCTCGTACACGCGGCCAACGCCGTGAAGACGGCGAGGGTGCCGATACCTGTTCTCTTGTACATGTGGCTCCTTCCCGAAGGCTCTGAAGGACGGATATGAGGCCACGAGGAGAAATCTGACGAAGCTAGAGCGCAAGCCTTCTTGCCGACCTCACCCGCCCCGCAGCCACCCGAACATCTCGGTCGGCATGTCCCCAATCAACCCCTGGGGCTTCGGCAACAACGGATCCGCCCCGTCCCCGGCCTCCGGCGGCACCTCGGGGAGCAGCTCCAGCCGGGCGTCGCGGGTGCCGAGGAGCACGCCCTCGGCCGCGCCCATCGGGCGGCCCTCGCCCTCCCGCAGGCCCTCGACCGGCAGATCGTCGCCCGCCGCCTCGTGGCGCTCGAAGTCACCCACCGCGTAGACGAAGCTGCCGTTGGCGGAGCCGAGGTCGCGGAACAGCCACTGGCCGTCCTCCCACCACAGCATCCCGTGCAGGCGCGACACCCGGTGCTGCGGGATCACCACGTCCGCGCGGTCGGCGCGCCCGAACACCAGGGGGCGGTCGGGGGACAGGGGCAGGACGTAGGCCCGGCCGCCGTCCAGGACGCGCACCGCCCGCGGGATCGGGGTTTGGGGAGGGGTCGAGGGGTTGCGGTCCGCCACGCGGGTCCCGAGAGCACTCCGCGTGCCACCGCCTCCGGTCAGGCGCGCCGCGCCGAGGTGTCAGCGCGTCGACGCCGAGGCGCCCGATCCGGCGCCAACTTCCCGAAGGCCTGTCGCTTCACCGCCACTTGGGCCCACCGACGCTCTCCGGGAACCGCACGAACGGCGCCTCGGCGTCGTAGAGCCACCGGTAGATGGCCCAGGTCTCGAGCACCCGCTTCACGTAGCGCCGGGTCTCCTTCACCGTCAGGGTCTCGACCCACAGGTCGAAGGGCACCGGGGCGTCCGGGATGAAGCGCCGCGCCAGGCCCGGGCCGCCGTTGTAGGCGGCCAGGGCGAGGGCCTCGGCGCCGTGGAACTTGCGCTGCCCCTGCCCGAGCACGTGGGCGCCCAGCCGGAGGTTCAGGGCGGGGTCGGTCAGGCGTGACATGTCCAGGCGCCCGCCGAAGACGTCGGCGTAGGCCCCGACCGCGGTGGCCGGCATCAGCTGGGCGAGGCCGGTGGCGCCGGCCCAGCTCACGATCTCGGGGTCGAAGGTGCTCTCCTCCCGGGCCAGGGCCCACAGGAAGAGCGGCGCCACCTTCCCGCCCTTCGCCGCCGCCGCAACCTCGGTTGCGTAGGGCCGCGAGTAGGCGAGGCGCCACGGGGCCACGTCGGTCACCGGGCCGCGGTGGCGCCACGCGCCCTCGCGGGCCCGAAGGAGCATCTGGCCCTGGCGGTGGAAGCCGAGCAGGTCCGCCGCCTCGGCCAGGGCCTGGTTGCGGGCCATGTCGCCGCCGCAGGCCACGCTGGCGAGCTCCGCCTCGGCCCAGTCCTCGGCCCCCACCGCGGTCAGCTGGGCGGCCCGAGTCACCGCCGCCGCCGCGGGGCCGAGGGCCGAGGCGGGCGCGCCGGCCCCGCCTGCGTCCCGTAGGGCCTGCAAGCGCTCCTGCCAGGCCGCCACCCAGGCCGGGCGCGCCTCGCGGAGCCGGTCGAGGGCCAGCCAGCCGTAGAAGGAGGGCTGGAGCACGATCGCCTCGAAGCCCGCCTTCGCCTCGGCCTCCTTGCCCGCCGCGAGGTCGAGCTGGGCGAGCCAATACCGGGCCCGGGCGTGCTCCACCGGCCGGGGGACGGGCCCGGCGAGGATCTGCTCCAGGTACGGGCGGGCCTCCTCGGGCTTCGCGCCCATCAGCGCCTCGAGGGCGAGGCGCCAGGCCGCGGTGGAGGCCTGATCGCCCTTCGGAAAGTCCTTCAGTAACGCCTGGTAGGCCGCCCGGCCGGCCGCCGCGCCCTCCTTGCGGGCCAGCACCTCGGCCGCCACGAAGAGCGCGTCGTCCGCGTAGCTGTGGTCGGGGGCGGTGCGGCGGATCCAGTCCGCCACGAGCTTCACGCCCCGGGCCTGCCCAAGGATTCCGCGGACCTGCACCTCGAGCAGGGCCACCCGGAGGCCGGTGTCGAGGGCCTTGGTCTTCTGGCAGGTGAGGCGCGCCGCCTCGAGCGCCTTCAGGGCCGGGCGGTAGCGACGGAGCTTCCGTAATGCCTTACCTTGTACGTAGCCCAGCTCGCACGCGGTGGCGTGGGTGGGGCCGAGCGCCGCGGCGAGGGCCTGGGCCTCGGCCAGGGCGGCCTCGTTCTCGTGCGCCTCGAGGAGGGTGCGGATCCGGGCGAGGCGCGCCCGTTCGTCGAGCCGCGTCGCCACCGCGGCCGGGCCGAGGCGGGCGGCCAGGGCCTTGGCCTCGGGGCTCTCGGGGACCTCCACCAGCAGGCGCCGCTCCGCCTCCAGCGCCCGGGCCTCCTCCTTGGCGGCCCGGAACCACCCCGCGGCCCGGTCGAGCCGGGCACCGTCAGCGGGCGCGGACATGAGGAGCGCGGCGGCCTCGGCCGGGGCGGTGGCGGCGAGCGCCGCCGCGCGGGCCTCGAGAGGCGCCTCGAGCCGCGGGTCCGGGGCGACCGGGCAGGCCTGGGGTCCCGGCCCGCTGCGCACGTCGCTCGCGGGTCCCGGGCCGGCGACGCCCGCCTCGTGCGCCGGGGCCCCCGCGCGGACCGCGAGGAACGCGGCGTAGTCTGGGAGCGGCCCCGCGTAGTCCTTCAGCGCGGCCGCCGCGATCGCAGGCTCTCCTGCATCCAGCGCCTCCCGGGCGGCGCGCAGGCGCTCGAGGCCGGGGGTGGCGGTGGCGGTCTCGACCAGCGCCCGCACGCTCGGGGCGGCGTGGGCTGGGGTGACCCCGGCGAAGAGGGTCAAGATGAGACCGGTAAGGCGCATCGGACGATCGACCGTCATCGTTTTTCGATCCATGTGCAGACGAGGCCGCGGAGCCTGATATTTGAACGGCTCGGGGCGCCGTGTCATGTCTTTGGCTCCGGCGCGGGCGTCCGGCGTGCGATGTTCGCGCGTCGGCGAGCCTGCTAGTGTGCGGTCCCGGACCCCGTGGGCGGATGAGCAACCGACGTCGATCCGAGCGCTATGCGGTGACGCTCCCGGTCTGGCTCAAGGACGGCCGGGGCGGCGAGCGCACCCACACCGTGGACGTCTCGGCCCACGGGATCGCGGTCCTGGCCACCCACGGTCGCCCGCTGCGCCAGTACGTCGAGCTCGAGCTCCGGCTGAAGGATCCTGAGGCCTCGATCGCGGTGACCGCGGTGGTGGCGCGGCACGCGGAGCTCCTCCACCCCGAGACGGGGGCGGGGGTGCAGGGGCTCGGGCTGGACTTCTTCCTCTTCGACGCCCAGGCCAAGGCGGCCTGGCAGGCGTTCATCCACAAGCTGCACGCCGAGGGGCCGGTCCCGCAGCCGGCGCCGGTGAGCGCGCCGCCCCCCGAGCCACCGCCGGCCGACGACGAGGACGACACTCCGACCTTCATCATCAAGCCGCGCGATCTGGGCCGCCTGTGGGCCTTCTTCCGCGGCGAGATGGCCAAGGGGATGGTGCGGATCGAGACCCCGATCCTGAAGCCGGTGGGGAGCCCGGCGGAGCTCCTGGTGGTGCACCCCACCTCGCTCGCGGAGTGGGCCCTGCCCGGCAAGGTCGCGCGGGCGACCGAGGCCGGCCGCGGCGGCCGCCCGGTGCTCGAGATCGGCCTCACCCCGATGAGCGCGGACAGCAAGGCCGCGTTCCGGAACTTCGTCGCCACCGGCCGGGGCCAGGTCGAGGAGGAGGTCCTGATCAGCTCGGAGGTCTCGGTCGACGACCCGCTCGCGGCGCCCGCGGTGGCGTCGGATCCGGCCGAGGACGAGCCCGAGCGCATCGAGTCCGTGGTCATCGACCTCGACAACCTCGACGGCGACGAGGGCTTCGGCGACCGGGACGCCCTCCTCGAGGAGGGCCTCATCGAGGCCCCGCGCCGCTACGTCACCCACCCGGTCACGCCCCAAACCCCTGGTGCGCCGGTCGAGCGGGACGGACCCGAGGACGACCCCACCCAGCACGCCCCCGCGCCGCTGCCGCCCCCCGCCCGGGCCGCAAGCGGGCCTGCGCGTCGACGGGAGGCCGAGGAGCGCCCCACCAGCGTGTTCGCCAGCTTCTTCGCCGAGGCGGGGATGGGCGAGCCCTCGGTGGAGGCTGGCCCGACCCCGGCGACCCCCGCGTGGGCCCAGCAGGAGCCCACCGGCGAGTCCGAGGTGGATCTCGCCGCCGCGTCGCGCGCCAAGAGCCAGGCCCGGCGCACCCCGCCCCCGCTGCCGCCGTCCGATCTGGACGAGGGTGACCTCGACTACCCGGACGGGGACCGGACTACCGGTCCCCTGGGCACCTCACTCGCTCACGGCCCTGCGGGCCGCCGCTCGCTCGAGGAGCCCATCCCGCTGGTGAAGCGGCGCACGCCCCCACCCGTCCCGGCGCCGCCGAGCGCGGCCGCGCCGCCCCCCGTGCCCGCGCCGTCCACGGTGGCCGCGCCGCCCGTCATGGCCGCGCCGCCGCCCGCGCCCCGCCGCGCGGTGCCGCCGCTCCCCCCGAGCGCCCGGATGCGGGCCAACACGCCGGCCCCCGCCGCCGCCCCCGCGTCCATCCCCTCCGCGGCGCGGGATCGCCGCCGGGCCAACCCCGACCCCTCGGTGCAGGTGCGCCCGATCTCGGTGCCGCCGGAGGATCCCGCCCAGGCGCTCCGCCCGGAGCCCGCGGTGGTGGACCCGCGGGCCGCGGTGAACCCGCCCGTCCCCCCCGGGCAGATGTTCGACTTCGGCGACCCTTCGCAACCTGGCTTTCAAGCAGGCCAGCTTGCATCGCAGCGCGACCCCTCGGGGCTCGTCATCACCCCGCGCTCCGACCCGAACGCCAAGGTGAAGCCACCCGGTCCCGCGGTCCGCGCCGCCGCGATCGAGCGCGTGGGCCCACGCCGCGGGCCCGGCCGCCGGGGCCCGGCGGAGGAGCCGGAGCGGGCGCAGGAGCACCGCATGCTCTCCACCGAGGGCACCAACCCCGGGCTGGACCGGGACATCGCCCTCGCCCGAGCCCGGATGGTCCGGAGCCCCCACAGCGTCACCGCGTGCTACCGCCTCTCCGCCCTGCTCCTGCAGCGCGGCGAGAACGGCGCCCTCGACGAGGCGGTGTCGGCGCTGGAGCGGGTGATGGAGATGGAGCCCAACCACCCGGGCGCCCACCACAAGCTGGCCGAGCTGCACGCGCGCCGCGGCGACTACGAGCGCGCGGCCGAGCACCTCGGTCGGGCCCGGCGGCTCGGCTATCAGGTGGATCCGGATCTGGAGCGGCTGATCACGAGCGCGAGCCGGGGCTCCGGCGGGTGAGCGTCGCGCTCAGCGTGTCAACGTAACCTGCCAGGAGACGGAGTCCTCCATCCCCACCCGGGGCTCGACCCGCACCCAGTTCGACGGATCGGTGACCCGCGCGGTGACCGTATAGGTCCCGGCACCCACCCCGTTCAACGCCGCCCAGGCCACCACCCCGAGCGCGACGTCGGTCTGGCCGGTGGCCACGGTCGAGCCCACCGTCCACTCCACCGTGGTGTGGTCGCGATCGATGGGCTGCAGCCACAGCACCTCCGGATCGGTCAGCGGCTGATCGTTGGGCTCGTGATCGAGGATCAGCGGCACCGCCTGATAGAACGACAAGATCAGCGCCTCGCGCACCACCGCGTTGAAGCGCAGGGTGGCGTTCCCGGTCTGCGCCCCCATCTTGGAGGCGTCGGTGGGGCGATAGATCCCGGTGTCGCGGCCCTGCGCGCCCTCGTAGGCCCCCACCGCGCTGATGTTGTCGCGGTTCTCGTCGTAGCCCGCCCAGCGCGACCACTTGGCGCCCGCGGGATCGAGGGTGGCGTTGGGCGCGTCGGGCTCGGTGCCGGTGTACGCGCCGGCCCCGCCGTACTCGTACGCCGCGTTGGCGAAGGCCGCGGCCAGCTCGCGCATCGCCAGCTCGCGGGCCAGGTTGGTCGCGTTGCCGCCGTAGCCGCCGGGGAAGACCGCCACGTCGCCGCGCGGATCCCGCAGCACGCCGGCCGCCGCCTTCACGTCGGTGTTGAGGATCAGCACCCGCCAGTCCGGGGTGATGCCGCTGCCCGCGAGGGCCGCGTCGATCGCCGCGTGCACCTTGTCGACGTTGGCCAGGCAGCGGGCGCCGATGCCGTCGTCGCACGAGGCGATGCCGTCGAGGGCGGTGTCCTTGTCGCCGCCGGGGCCGTCCACCCCCGACTCGTTGCTGGCCAGGTGGATCCGGTGGACGTTGAAGTACTCCCCGTAGTCGCGGAACGGCTGGGTGGAGCTGCTCATGTTCCGGGCGAAGATCGCGTCCGCGATGATCCCCGCGTGGGCAGCGTACACGGTGGCCAGCTCGTCCACGGTGTAGCCGTCGCCGATCACCACGATGTCGATGCGCGAGGCCGGGGTCCCGCGGTCGCGCACGGTGCGGTAGGGCTCCGCGTTGGGGTCGATGCCGCCCGCGTCCGGTGGGCCCGCGTCCGCCTCGACCCCGGAGTCCGCCTCGACCCCGGAGTCTTCCTCGACCCCGGAGTCCGCCTCGGGCACGCCAGAGTCCGCCGCGCCCTGCCCCGAGTCCAGCGGGCCGTCTCCGCCCGAGCAGGCCGCACCCAGCCCAAGGAAGAGTACCGCCGACATCACCGCGCCCGCTCGCTTCATCTGCTCACCCTCCAGAGTGCCTCAGGTTGGTCGAGGCACCGCAGCGCCGGCCAGTCTAACGGGAACCGCCGGTTCCGCCAGGGGCCCCCCGCGGATATCGTACCAGGGTGCCGTCCGGGTTCCTCGCCGCGCTCCTGCTGCTTTCCCCCACACAGTCCCCAGCCACCCCTGTGCTGGCCGTATTCGACATCGAGGATCGGAGCAGCTCGAAGAAACTCTCCCCCGCCCTCCTGACGCAGCTCGGCGAATACCTCGAGGGCCAGATCGCCGAGCAGGGCAGCTTCCGGGTCGTGCCCAAGGATATCCTCCGTGGGCAGATCAAGACCGAGAAGCAGGCCTCCTACAAGGAGTGCTACGACGAGGCCTGCCAGATCGAGATCGGCAAGGCGGTGGCGGCGGAGAAGTCCCTCTCCACCCAGGTCATGCAGATCGGCGCCCACTGCATCTTCAAGAGCATGCTCTTCGACCTCCGCCAGGAGGTGAGCGAGCGGGTGGCCAACATCAAGGGCAAGTGCGACGAGGACGCCCTGCTCACCAGCGTGGAGGCCCTGGCCCGCAAGCTGGCTGGCGATCCGGACGACGAGGAAGGCGCGAGCCGGGCCGAGGCCCCCGCCCCCGCGAGCAGCCCCCCCGCCGCGCTCCCCGCCGGCTTCAGCCTCTATGATCCGCTGGCGCAAGGCAGCCTGCCATCGGTCGACTGCAAGAGCGGCGAGGAGTGCAACCGCCTCGGGCTGGACTACCGCGACAGCCGGAACGGGCGGTCGAGGGACCACGCCCGCGCCAACGCGTACTTCCTCGCCGGCTGTCGGTTGGACCACGCCGACGCATGCAACACCCTGGGCTTCAGCGCGGAGCACGGCCGGGGCATGACCACCGACCAGCCGCGGGCGGCCAAGCTCTACCAGCGCGCCTGCGATCTCGGGAGCGGCCAGGCCTGCTCCAACATGGGCTACCTCTATGAGTCGGGGGTCGGGGTCGACAAGAGCTACGCCGACGCGTCCCGCTTCTACCGCAAGGCGTGCGACATGGGCTGGGGGAGCGGGTGCAGCAACCTCGGGGTCATGCACGAGGCGGGGCGCTTCGTCCGCGAGGACCTCTCCCTCGCGGCCTCCCTCTACGACAAGGCCTGCGGCCTGGGCTCCGCCAACGGCTGCGCCAACCGGGGCTACATGCTCGAGGAGGGGCGCGGGACGAAGCAGGACCACGTCGGGGCCCACAAGGCCTACTCGAAGGGCTGCGACGGCAACAGCGAGCGCGCGTGCAACAACCTGGCCCGGCTCTACGAGCTGGGCCGCGGGGTCGCCAAGGACCTCCCGAAGGCGGTGGACCTCTACGAGAAGGCCTGCAACCTCGACAACGGCAAGTCGTGCAAGTCGCTCGCCCGGCTGGTGCGGGACGGCAAGGGCCGCCCCAAGGATCTCGGGGCCGCGTTCCGCGCCTACGAGAAGAGCTGCAGGTTGGGTTTCGCGGACGGCTGCGCGGGGCTGGCCTTCGCCTACAAGGAGGGCGAGGGCGTGACCAAGGACTACGCCAAGGCCATCGAGTACAACGGCAAGGCGTGCGAGGGCCGGAGCAACCGGGGTTGCACGAACCTCGGCTTCATGTACGAGCGCGCGATCGGGGTGCCCAAGGATCTCGGGCGCGCCCTGGAGCTCTATCGACAGGGGTGCACCCTCGGCTCGGGCGCCGGCTGCGCCAACGTCGGCTACTTCCTGGAGGTCGGCTGGGGCGCCCCGAAGAACCTCGCGGAGGCCAAGAAGAAGTACGAGCAGGGCTGTCGGCTCGGGAACGATCGGGGCTGCAAGAAGGCCAAGGACCTGTAGGGGGTCAGAACTTGTCGGCCAGCGCGGGCGGGACCACCACCACCGCGTTGGTGTTCGCGGCGTGGGGCTGATCGACCTGGGCCTGGAACTTGAGCTGACCCAGGCGGTCGGAGTGGTACAGGCCGGTGTGCCCGTAGTCGAAGGTCATCGCGACCTGAGCCTGGTTGAGCACCTTCCACCCCGCCGGGGCCTTCGCCATGCCCCCCACCGCCGGGATCCCCATCGCCTCGGCCTTGGCGTGCAAGGCAGCCTCCATGAGCTCCCGATCGGCCTGTGAGCCGCCGCTGTCGCCCACCGGGTTCTCGATGAACAGGATCGGGCCCTCGTAGTTCCCGATCTTCGCCGGCACCATGCGCATGAAGGTGCGGAACAGCTGTCGTTCGCCGTCCATCACCCGCAGCATCTTGGTGTTCGCGTCCGAGAGGCTCCCCGCGAGCCCCCAGCGGCGGCGCCGATCGCCGAACGAGAGGCAGCCCGACTTGTGGGACGCGATCAGCCCGGTCAGGGAGTCATCGTCCATCGCGTAGCGCCCCGTGCGGCTGGCCGGGCCCTTCGCGCCCAGGCCGCGGGCCACGTAGAGGACGTCCTCCGCCACGCTGGCCGAGGTGGTGGCGCCGTAGGCGCGGAGCGCGCGCAGCCCCGCCTCGAGGGCGGGCCGGAGCTCGGCGAGGGCGCGGGTGCCGTCCGGGGCCTCCGCCGCCGCCTGGAGCGCGAAGTGGAGCTCGACGAAGGCCAGCTGGTGGCTCAGCGGGCCGGCCTGGGCGCTCAGCGCGCGGTGGGCGTCGGTCCCCTTCTCCGCCGCCCGGAGCTGGGCCAGCACCCCGTTCAGCGCCTCACGCAGGCGCACCGCCTCCTGGGGCTCGAGCTTCAGCCCCTCGGGCGGGCGCGCCTCCTCGGTGATCGTCTTGGCCAGCCCTCGGACCAGGGTGAGCGCCTCCTCGACCTGCGGGCCCACCGGCGCGGCCTGCAGACCGCCCGCGCTCACCACCGTCATCTGGCGCCAGGCCGCCTGCTGGGCCGGGCTGAGCGCCGCCATCTGGCGCTGGCCCACCGCGTCCTCGTACTTCGGGGCTGGCCAGGTACCTTGCACCACCGACTTGAGCACCTCGAGGAGCACCGGCTGGAGCTTGCCCATGTCGATCTCGTGATCCATCGACTTGAACTCGGTCTTGTACTGCTGCAGGAGCTCCGCCACGTTGGGGGCCAGGGCCTGGATCTCGGCCACGCCCTCGGGCGCGACCTTGCCCTCGGCCAGCGCCGCCAGATCGAGCCCGCCCAGCGCCTCGGCCGCCTTCTTCGCCACGATGGCGGCCAGCGGGTCCTCGCCCGCGTCGAGGCCGGCCACGATCTCGTCCACCGGCACCGTGTTGAGCTGACCGACCCGCAGGGCCTGGGCCAGCTCCTTGATCACCGCGGTGACCGCGGGCTTGGGGGAGTTCGTGGTCCGGAGCGCCTCCACCAGGTCGAGCCGGCCGAGGTTCACCGCCCCGAAGATCGCGTCGCGGAGCATGCGGACGGTGTCCAGCCCCTTGGTGCCGGCCACCTTCTCCTGGAGCCAGGCCACCTGGGGCCCGGTGAGGTGCCGGCCCGCGGTGAACGCGAGGTCCACGCCCAGCCCCGGGTGGCCCTTCAGGAAGCCGAGCGCGCCGCGCCCCGCGCCCTCCTGGACCCGCAAGTCGACTTGCCCCCGGGGCACCGCGGCGGAGTGGAGCTCACCCGGGCTGGCGATCGCGAAGCCGAAGTCCTCCACCACGCGCGCCACCTGGATGTGCTGGCCGTTCTGGATGTAGGCCACGTCCATCGCGACCTGCATGGCGAGGCGGGCCAGGGCGCTCGGGTCCTCGGCGCTCCCCGCGAGGCGGGGGAGGAGCTGCCGCAAGGTCGCTTGCGGCGACACCGCGAAGCCTCCGTTGGGGTTCGTCACGTCGAGCACGCCCGGGCCGCTCACCGTGGCGCCGACCAGGCTCGGCAGGTCGGCCTTCGGGAGGTGCTGGGCCAGCTCGGCCAGGGTGATGGCGGCCTGCTGGAAGTGGCCGGCGTCCACCGTGGAGCTGTTGGCCACCACCTCGGCCATCAGCGCATTCCGCTGGTGCGCGAGGGCCTGCTGCTGGTTGAAGTACGGGGCGGCGGCCGCCCAGCGGCGGGCGTACTCCCCGAGCTCCGTGCCCAGCCGGTCCCCGCCCCGGCGCACGCGCTGGGCGAGGCCGAGCACCAGGCCGGTGTCCGGCCCGAGGTTGGGGGCGCCGCGGCGGAAGGCGGCGGCCACGAGCAAGGCCTCTTGCGGCGACAGCTTGCCGAGCTCGGCCACCGCGGCCTGGAACGCGGCCTGGTCCACCCCGGCTGGCATCCCCGCGAAGAAGGCCCGGGCCGCCGCGCCGAGATCACCTGCCTCGACCGCCGCCTTCAGGGCCTGCAGGACCTCGGGCTGCGCGAGCATCGGCAGGCCCTGGCTGGAGATGAGCTCGAGGAGCGCGGCGGCGCCCGGCCCACCCGCGGCAAGGCGGAGGAGCTGCGCCACCGTGTCGAGGGCGCCCGGATCCTGATGGAAGGGGGCCTGCCGCGGGAGCATGTCGGCCTGCGCCTTCGACTGGACCACCAGCTGCGCGATGTGGGTGCCTACCCGGTCGCCGTCGAGGACCGCGCCCATCGCCGCGTAGAGCCCGGCCAGCTGGGGCTGGGGCGGCGCGGCGAACAGCTCCCTGACCGCGACCCGCTCCGCCTCGGCCCGCGCGAACACCGCGGCCTGGGCGTCGGCGATGACCCGGCCCGGCTCGCCGGGGTGCGCGCGCGCCCCCATCGAGAGGCCCTTGGCCAGCTCCGCCACGTGCACGAGGCTGACGTCGGTCTTCGGCAAGGTGTCCTGCACGAACACGCGGACCTGATCCACCAGCGCCGCGCGGCCCTTGCCGTTCAGATCGACCGAGGTCAGCTCCAGCTCCTCCACCAGGCGCGGGAGGATGTTCAGGGCCGCGGGCACCCCGTCGCGGCCCGCGAGGGCGGTCACCATGGCCTTCACGGTCGCCGCGGCGTCCTCGCCGAGCTTGGCGATCTCGTCCGATGTGAAGGCTATCTTGCGGCGGGCCTCCATGCGCAAGGCGGAGTCGAGCAGGCCCACGGCCGAGGAGATCGCGAAGGCCGCCACCCCCTGCACCTCGGGCGCGTCCACCAGGTCGGCGAGGGCGCGCGCGGTGCGCTCGGCCGCCGCGGCGCGCTGGGGCGCCTCGAGCGCCGACAGCTGCACCCCGAGCACCTTGTGGGCCTGGCCCAGCACCCGCTGGAACGCCTTCACCTGCCAGGCGTCGCGACCCGCGGCGGACGCGGGGAGCCGGGCGAGGTCCTTCACCGCGCGCCCGAGGCTCGCGCCGTGGGCCTTGATGAGCTTGGCGTCGACGCCGATCTCGGCCAGCTGCGCCGGGCCCTTGTCCCCCGCCCGCCCCCTGCCCTCGACCGCGCCGGGGCGCCCCTTCACGTTGGCGCGCTCCGCGGTCTGGCGAAGCTGGGCGATCTGCCCGATGAAGCCGCTGCCGGATCCCTTGATCTTCACGAGGTCATCTCCACCCGGCACCGGCGGCGGACGCCGTACCCGATACCACCCTATCCCTGATCCTCGGCGAATGCGCCACAGAGGTGCTCTAATGTAGGCAGAAACTCCGTATCCTGGGGTGAGGATCCTACGGGTTTACACCCAAAAAGGCCGCGTGTTGCGCGGTGGGCGCGGCCCGGATACCTCCAGGGCGTGACCCCCTCCGAGGTGCAGACCGGCGTCCGGCTCGCCGACCACACCACCCTCGCGGTGGGCGGGCCCGCGTGGGGCTTCGCGGAGGTCACCGAGCCCGAGCAGGCCGCCGCGCTGGCCGCCTGGGCCCAGGGCGAGGGCCGCCCGGTGCTGGTGCTGGGGGGCGGCAGCAACCTCCTGGTGGCCGACGCCGGCTTCGCGGGCCTGGTGCTGCGGGCGTCCCGGGTCGGTGGAGCGCCGGCCTTCGGACCCGACGGCGAGGTGCGGGCGGGGGCCGGGGTGCCCTGGGACCACCTCGTCGCGGAGACGGTGGGCCGGGGCCTGGCCGGCGTCGAGGCCCTGAGCGGGATCCCGGGCGACGTCGGCGCGGCCCCGATCCAGAACATCGGCGCCTACGGCCAGGAGGTGGCGGAGGTGCTCGAGGCGGTGGAGGTGGTGGAGCTCGCCACCGGGGCCACCGCGGTGCTCGACAAGCCAGCTTGCGGCTTCGGCTACCGCCACAGCGTCTTCAAGGCCGAGGCCCGGGGGCGCTACCTGGTGACGCAGGTTCGCTTGCGCCTGCGCCCGGGCGGCGCGCCCGAGGTGCGCTACCCGGAGCTCGCCCGGGCGGTGGGGCCGGCCCCCACCGTGGCCCAGGTGCGCGAGGCGGTGCTCCAGATCCGCGCCAGCAAGTCCATGGTGCTCGACCCCGCCGACCCCAACCACCGGAGCGCCGGCTCCTTCTTCATGAACCCGGTGGTGCCGGCCGACGTCGCGGCCGAGGTCGCCGCCCGGGCCGCGGCGCGCGGGCTCCCCTCGCCCCCGCGCTACCCGGCGGCGGACGGCCAGGTGAAGCTCTCCGCCGCCTGGCTGATCGAGCGGGCGGGGTTCACCAAGGGCTTCGGGGCGGGGCGCGCGGGGCTGTCCACCCGGCACTGCCTCGCCCTCGTGAACCGGGGCGGCGCCACCGCGCAAGACATCTTGACGCTGGCCCGCGAGGTGCGGGCCGGGGTGCGGGCGGCCTTCGGGGTCACGCTCTGGCCAGAGCCGGTGTTCGTGGGCTTCGAGGCCGAGGTGGCGGAGCTCCTCGAGTAGCGAGCGCTACCGAGCCATACGTTCAGGACCGATAGCTTTCACGAGCGACAAGCCGCCTTGCACTCGGGCGGGCAGGGCCCGAGACTGGGCCCATGCGCCGTCTCCCGCGCCCCCTCCTGCTGACCCTGCTCCTCGCCGCCTGCCCGGGGGAGGTCGATCCACCGCCCGGGGACGGGACGGTGACCCCGGACGTGCTGGCCGCGGGCGGTGACTGCGCGGCGGCCACCGGCGCGGGCACGATGCACACCGGGACGGTGACCGCGGACGAGATCTGGAGCGCGGCCGGGAGCCCCCACGTGGTCCAGACCGGGCTCCGGATCACCGCCACCGTGGTGGTGGAGCCCTGCGCCCGGGTCCTGCTCGGGCCGGGCGCGATCATCGAGGTGGGCACCACCGCGGACGCGGGGCGGCTGGTGGCGACGGGCGAGGTCGACGGGGACCAGGTGCGCTCGGTGACCTTCGACGCGCTCGACGCGGCCCAGCCCTGGGGCCAGCTCTACGTGGCCCCCGAGGGCACGCTGGACCTGTCGATGGTAGCGGTGCTGCGGGGCGGCGGGACGATCGTGGGCCAGCGGGCCGCCCTCGCCGCGACGGGCGTGGCGGGCGGCACCAACGACGGCGAGGTGCTGCGCACGGTGCGGGTGCGGCAAGTGCTCATCCAGGAGGCGGCGGGCCACGGGGCGGACCTCTCGGGCTGGGCCGCGTTCACCGAGGACAGCCATGACCTCTGGATCCGGAACAGCGGGGCGGATGACGCGCAGGAAGCCTTGCACATCGAGGCGGGGGTGGCGTCGAGCGTGCCCACCGGGCTCGCGGTCTCGGGGAACCGGCGGGACGAGATCCGCGTGAGCACGTCGAAGGCCTTCCTGCGCGACGACACCTTCGTGGCCCGGGGGGTGCCCTATCGGGTGGTCAGCACCCTCTACATCGCCCCGGGCGTGGACGCCGCGCCGGTGACGCTGGCAGTGGAGGCAGGCGCCACCCTCATGATGGAGGCGGAGCGGCACATCATCCTGGGCTCGACGCCCGAGCGTCTCGGGATCTTGCGGGCGGAGGGCACCGCGGCGGCGCCGGTGGTCTTCACCTCGGCCGCGAGCAGCCCCGCCCCGGGGGACTGGGGGAGCCTGTACTTCCGCTACTTCCCCACCACCGGGAGCAGCGTCCGCCACGCGCGCATCGAGTACGCGGGGGGCGAGAGCGGCACCAGCGGGTTCGGCTGCGGCCCGGGCGACAACGACGCGGCGGTGATCATCCTGGGCCAGGGCGACGACGAGACCCCGCCGGGCGAGGTGTTCGTCCAAGACACCACGTTCGCCCACAACGCCGGCACCACCGTCATCGTGAGCGGGTGGGTCGACGACGAGGGGCCCAACTTCGCCCCCGGCAACACCTTCGAGGCCGACAACCCAGCTTGCAAGGTCTCGCGGCCGCGCCGCACCGGGCCGGGTGACTACTGTGACGGCGGCCGGCGGGACTCCTGCTGGGAGTGACTACTTGAGGTACTGCAGGAACACCGAGGAGACCGCGGTGTAGATCATCACGCCCGAGATGTCGTTGATCGAGGTGATGAGCGGCCCCGCCGCGACCGCGGGGTCGATGCCGAAGCGCTTGAGGATCGCGGGCTCGGTAGAGCCCAGCGCGGACGCGGTGAGCATCGAGACAGTCAGCGCGACGCCGACGCACAGGCCGAGGGCCAGGTGGCCCTTCCACATCGAGACGATGCCGGTGGCGGCGAGGCCGCAGGTCAGGGCCATCACCGCGCACACCTGGAGGTCCTTGAAGATCTCGGCCGTCAGGCTCTCCTTGTCGATGTGCCCGGTGGCGAGGCCGCGGATCATGATCATCGCGGACTGGGTGCCCACGTTGCCGCTCATCCCGGTGATCACCGGCACGAACATCAGCAGGATGATCGCGTCGTGGAACACCACCTCGGCCGCGCTCAGGATCGAGCTCGCGAACAGGCCGGCCATGAAGGTGGAGGCCAGCCACGGCATGCGCTGGGCCACCACCTTGAGGACGTTGCCGGAGTAGATGGCCTCGGGCTCCGCCGCGGTACCCGCCATCTTCAGCATGTCCTCCTCGGCCTCCTCGACCAGCACCTCGTGCACGTCGTCGGCGGTGATCCGGCCGAGGAGGACCCCGTCGTCGTCGACGACCCCGAGCTCGACGAGCGAGTAGCGATCGAAGAGGTGGGCGACCTCTTCCTGGTCGACGTCGGGGGTGACCTCGGCCACCTTGGGCTCCATCACCTCCTCGATCGGGGTGGACTCGCGCGAGAGCACGAGGTCCTGCAGGGCCACGTGCCCCGCGTAGCGCCCCGCGTCGTCGATCACGAAGACGGAGAGGATGTCGACGTCGCGGGCCTTGTCGCGCACCGCCTCCAGCGCCGCCCCGACCGTGCTGTGCAGCGGGGTCGAGACCAGCTCGGTCTGCATGATGCCGCCCGCGCTGTAGGGGTCGTAGTCGAGCAGCTTGGCGACGTCCTCGCGCTCCTCCTCGGGGAGCGACATGAGGACCTGCTTGGCGGTGCGCTCGTCCAGCTCCTGGAGGAGGTCGGTGACGTCGTCCGTCTCCATCTCCCCCACGATCGGGGCCAGCTCCTCCGGCCGGACCATGCGCAAGACGCGTTGCTGTTCCTCCGGGTCCAGCTCGGACACCATCTCGGCCGCGCGCTCGGTGTCGAGGTGGCGCAAGATCGCCACCGCGGTGCGCTCGTCGACGCCGTCCACCAGCTCCGCGAGGTCCGCGGGGTGCAGGAGGAGCAGGAACGTACGGAGGTCGTCCTCCCGACCCGGCTGGGTCAGGAGCTCGAGCTCGTCCAGCTCCTCCTCTGGGCTCTTGTTGAGCTCCATGCCGCGGGTATGGCCAGGGGGCGGGGGCCGGTCAAGCCCGACCGGCGGGTCGCAGGTGATTAATCGCGGTCACGGCGGTTGAAAGGCGGGCCCGGGAGGGATAGCCACAAGGCGATGGCAGAAGGTCCCGATCGCATTGGCCAGCGCATCGTCGTGGTGGACGACGAGCGCAACATCCGCCGGACCCTCTCGATGGTGCTGGAGGGCGAGGGCTACGAGGTGGAGACCTTCGAGTCGGCGGAGGAGTTCATCCCGCGCCTGCCCCAGGGCCGCATCGACGTCCTGCTGTTGGACGTGCGCCTGCCCGGCATCGACGGCATCGAGCTGTTGCAGAAGGTCAAGGATGAGCAACCCAACCTGCCGGTGCTCATGATCAGCGGCCATGCCTCGATCGAAGACGCGGTGAAGGCGATGGCGATCGGGGCGGTGGACTTCATGGAGAAGCCCCTGTCCCGGGAGACGGTGCTGGCCCGGGTCAAGAAGGCGGTCGAGGACGGGGCCCGCTCCGCGCGCCTGCGCGCCCTCGAGGCAGAGGAGGGCGGCGAGGAGGAGATGCTGGGTCGCTCCGAGGTGATCCAGAAGGTCCGCAACCAGATCGCCAAGGTGGCCCAGACCGG
>JACKEN010000032.1 GCA_020632995.1 Deltaproteobacteria bacterium
AGTTTCCCGGCGGATTTGCCTCATTGGGGTAGTGGCGACGCCGCTGTGCCACGCGAGCACGGGGGATCTGTGGCTGGCGTTCTACGAGGGATGGCGGCGGTTCGTGTGGGCGTGTCGCGCGGCGCCGGCGGTGTTGCGGGAGGGGGACTTCGGGGCGGTGTTCCCGGACTTCAGCTTCCGGCCTTGGACGCCGCCTCTTGAGGGGTTGGCGGCTCACGATGCCGATGAAGGAGGGACCGAGCAGGGCGGTATAGAGCGTTCCTGCGGCCGCGAATGCGGTGGTTAGGGTGGGGGCGGTGCGGCGGCGCGTGGGGCTCAAAATCACATAGGGGACGCCGCAGGGGCTTGGATGAAATGCGCAACTAGGCCTGCGAAGGTGGGTGGCACCCAAGTCTGACCCACGACACAATGCCCACAGCCCAAGTCAGCGCTATTCAGCGTCATAGGTATTTGACGAAGCGAATGCGTTGCCGTTCTCGTCGGTGACCGACACTCCCCGGCCTACGACCGTGTCCACGAACAAGTCAAACAGCGTCAGTTCACCTGAATCCGCCCGCCTGCGCAGCAACTCCAACCACTCAGGATCATAGAAGGCATCATCGTCACTCTGACACTCCTGAAGTCCCTGCTCAGCCCAACTCGCCAATGCGCGGCAGCTCAAAGCTGCACGGCAGTTCGACGCATCGCATACCTTCAGCGTGAATGGACGCGTTGCGCCAAAGCCGCCAAAAAGACAGTCATCCAACGCCAGTAGAGAGAGCCCAAAGTATCCACCGGGACCATTGATGGCCTCTCCGACGGCACACAACAACCCTTCAAGGTCTACCGCCTGTCTCGCATCCACCACAAAGACCGTACCCGGTGGCTTGTCTGGAGCGCGCGTACCATCTTCCGCTGCCACTCGGTGTCTCTCGAGCGCTGCCGAGAGCCAGTGGCTCCGATCTTCTTTGGAGAGGTCAGCCCACTCTCCAGGATGTTCAGGAGGACAGTCCAACTTGGCGGTATCCCTCGCGGTAAGTATATGCCACCGAGACCGACTTCGCTTGAGCGCCTCGTGACTGCCGACCTTATAGACGATCCGTCCGTTGCCATCGATGGTAGACCACCTCCTTGGCGGCTTGCTCCGAGCCTCGCCAGACAGCGCTTGATGGCCTAGGCCTGAACTGACATTCAGTTCGCCGTGCTGACAACGAGTTCTATCGAGTGGACCATACGAAGGTGGGTGGCACCCAAGTCTCGGGTGCTGCTACGGCCATACCGCTGAGGTGGGGCGCCGCTCCGCCGTCAGGCCGGATCGCGAACGCAGTCGTGGAAGACCAGGTCGACCTGCTGCGGCGCATCCGCCGGAGCGGCGTCCGAGAGCCGGAGCGAGGTCGCGCAGTTGACGCCGTAGAACCTCGAGACCAGCTCGGGCGCGCCTGAGCGTGCGTCCGTCCCCGACGCGAACTCGAGGTGCGCGACGCACGACGTGCTCTTGCAGTCCACGCCGGTCAGGAGGGTCGACTTCTGGTCCGCGACCCACTCCGACAGCTCCTGTGTCAACGTTCTCGCGGCGTCGTTCGCCCACGCGGCGTCGACCGGGGCCAGCGCGTGATCGCTCACCAGCGATTCGTACTGCGCCGTCAGTCGCGCCGTCTCCTCGTCACGCGCCGTGATCCTGTTCGCGACCTCGACCTCCGCGTCCACCGGCTCCGCGCGCTCGAGCTCATCCACGCGGCGGGCCAGGTCGGCCGTCGCGCGCATGAGCGCCGAGACGGTTCGATCCGACCGCGGAGCGGGCGAGCTCGCGATGGGCGCAGCCTCCGACGGGGGCGCGAGCACCTCGACCTCCGCCTGCGCGACCTGGACCTCGCGGACTTCACGCGTCGCCAGTCGAAGCGTGAGTCCGAGGCCGACGACGGCGCAGGCTCCGTACAACCACGACCGGTTCACTAGAACACCTCGTAGCCGATGAGCCGGCTGTTGCCCGATACGCCTGGCCGCGGGATGCTGACCTCGAGGTATCGGAAGCCGAAGTTGATGCCGCTCATCGCGGACACGACGGCGCTCGCGAGGGGGAAGTCGGTCGTCCCCACGAACACCGTCGAGGGCGCGACCCTCAGGGTCTGGAACGCCGAGCACGTGAACACGACGGCGTTGAACGTCGTCGCGCATCCCCGCACGCGGAACTCGCCGAGCGTGGTGTTCGTCTCGTTGTTGCCGTCCGTGCCGGTGAGGAAACCGCTCGTGAGGCTCGTGCTGTCGTTGGGCACCGGGCAGTGCACGATCATGTTGCGAGAGTTCGGGTTGCCGCTGCGGTTCTCGATGCCGTTGAGGTTCGAGGCCAGCGTGTGCGGCCAGTCGTGCTGGGGCACGTGGCAGTTGTACGCGGAGAGGCCTTCGTAGGCCCACGCAGGCGAGGTCTGGCTCACGAACGCCACGGCGGCGGCGAAGGTGGCCAGCGTCAAGGTGCGAATCTTCTTCATCGGGATCTCCTGGTTCTTGGACCGGTCTGTTCGGTCTCCTCCTATCGAGGGACCGTCCCGTTGAAGCGTCACACTTCAGACGAAACTCACGCGCCTAGTGCTCGCGTTCCGAAGTCGGCTCCGGGTTTCGGTGAGGCCGCTTTGTGTCTGGTCGTCGCGCTCCGCAGGGAACAGGGTCGGCCCCTGAGACCGAGGAGCCCGAAAGGGCGGCCGAAGGCCGCGCGGCGAGCAGGCGCGAAGCGGGCCAGCGAAACCCGGAAGGGACTTCGGAACGCGGGCACTAGGTGCCACGTCGGTAGGCCGCCTCGACCAGCGCCAGCGACTTGAGCGCGTCCCACCCCGGCACCGGGTTCGGCGCTCCCTCCACCAACGCCACGAACGCCGCCGCCACCGTGGGGACGGTGGGGCGCTCGGGCACCGGCTCGACCGTGCGGTCGCGGCCGCGGGTGGTGGTGAGGGTGCGATCGATGAAGTCGGCCTCGAGGCCGCCGTGTTCGGCGAAGAGGGCGAAGCGCATGTGGCGTGAGCCGCCGATCTTGCTCACCCGCACGTCCCCGATGGTGCGTCGGTGGAGCGCGGGGCCGCCCTCGAGGGCGAGGTGGACGAGGCCGAGGTCCTCGTTGTGCTGGTACTGCACGCGGTCGAGGGTCGCGGCCACGACCTCGGCGCGCTCGGCGGCGGTGACGTGGCGGGCGGCGTCGAGGGTGTGGATGGCGGTCTGGATGAGGACGCCGCCGCCGGAGACCTCGGGGTCGTCCTCCCAGGCGAGGCCGCGGGGCTCGAGGCGCTGCTCGAAGGAGAGGCCGGTGAGGCGGCCCAGGGTGCCTCGGCGGGCGACCAGGGCCTCGACCAGGGGGTCGAAGCGGAGGGTCTGGGCGACCATGAGGGGGGCGCCGGCGGCGTCCATGGCGCGGCAGATGGTCTCGCCCTCGGCCACGGTGCGGGCGAGGGGCTTCTCCAGCAGGAGCGGGCGGCGGGCGGCGGCGGCGGCCTCGGCCACCGCGAGGTGCAGGCCGGCGGGCACCGCGGCGATCAGCGCGTCGACCTGGCCGGCCAGGGTCGCGAGGTCGGGGGCGTCGGCGGCGCTGAGCTCGGCCGCGACCCGGGCCCGCTTGGCCGGATCACGCGTGTATACGGCGGCCAGGGTGGCGCCGGGGACGTCGCCCGCCGCGAGGTGCTGGGCGTAGCGCGCGCCGTGTCGCCCGAGGCCGATCAGACCGATACGGATCACCCCATGCCTCTCGCACGGCGGGCGGTGTTTTTCAAAACCGCATGGTTGGATATCCTGGGCGTGTGCTGAAGCGAGTGGTCCTCGGGTTCGTCGCCGCTGCGGCGTTGGGGGGCGGCGGCGGGGCCGCCATCGGTCCGGTGGCGCAGGGCATGGCCCCCACCCGGTTCGCGGACACGGCGCGCCCGACCGTGGACCACACCCAGGTCTCGGTGGAGGGGCTGGAGGGCCACGCCGAGGTCCTCAACGCGTACGGGGAGTGGCGTCCGGTGGCGGCGGGCGACGTGCTCCACCGCCCGCTGACCGTGCGCACGCTCGGGCCGGACGCCCGGCTGAGCCTCTTCTTCAAGGGGGTGCGGCTGGTGGCGCTCCGCGACAGCCAGCTCCGGGTGAGCGCGCCCGGGGCCGCGCCGGCGATCACCGTGGTGGACGGCAACGTCCTGGCGCTGCGCACCACGGGGGAGATGACGGCCTACGCGCCGGCCCAGCAGGTCAAGGTCACCGGCCAGGCCTTCGGGATCTGGGTGCGGGGTGAGGACGTGGCGGTGTCCGTGCTGGACGGCGAGCTGGAGCTCCTGCCGCCCAACAACAAGCCGATCAAGTTCGCCCGGGGGCGGGAGATCGTGGTGGCCGACCGCGTGTCGCCGGTGGCGCTGGAGCAGGCGCTCGAGATCCAGGTCCAGGGCACCTCGCGCCGGGGCGCCCGCACCACCCTCACCGGGCGCGTCCCGATCCACGCCCAGGTCTTCCGCACCGATGAGCGCGGCCAGACCGAGCCGGTGCCGGTCTCCGCCGCCGGGGTGTTCTCGGTGGACCTCGCTGACAAGCAGCCCGCCCCGGGTGAGCTGGTCGCCTACGACTCTGCCGGCCGGCGGGCCGAGGTGGACAGCCCCTCCGAGAGCCTCGATGTGGTGCTGGCCGCGCTGACGAAGGGTGCAAGCCCGCCTGCGCGGGCTCCGGCGCGGCCGGCGGCAGAGGCCCCGAAGCCCGCGGCGGAGGCCCCGAAGCCCGCGGCGGAGGCCCCGAAGCCCGCGGCGGAGGCCCCCAAGCCCGCGCCGGCGCCCGCTGCGGCGGCCCCGAAGCCCGTGGCCGAGACCCCGAAGCCCGTGGCCGAGACCCCGGAGCCCGCGGCGGAGGCGCCCACGCCGAAGGCCCCACCGAAGCCCGCCCTGGGCACCACCCGCGGCGGCGCCCCGCCCGAGCCGGTGAAGATCGACGTCCAGAGCCCCCGGGTGACCGGCACGACCCTGGACAAGCCCAAGGTCGGTCCGCCCGCGCGCCCGAAGCCGGAGGCGGCGCCGAAGCCGAAGGTCGACGAACCCGCCAAGGACGACGCGCTCTAGCCGATGGCCTGCTCGCCCGAGGACGCGCCGAGGGGCGGCCTGGTGTATTCTTCGTTGCAACCCATGGCCGTGCTCGACCTGCTTGAAGCGCTGAGCCGTGAAGCCGACGAGCGTCCGGACGATCCCGAGGTGTGGCTGCGCCTCACGGAGGCCCTGCTCGAGCAGAACGCCGTCGAGCCCGCGCGCCACCTGTTGGCGCGGGCCCGCAACTCCGAGCCGAGCACCGCCAAGCAGTGGCGCCAGCTCGGAGAGCTCGGCCTCCGCCTCGACGAGCCGGGCCCCGCCCTGGAGGCGTTGCGGGCCGCGGTGGTGCTCGACGGTGACGACTTTGGCACGGTCGCGTTGTTCGCGAGGACCGCGCTCGAGCAAGGCCACGCCGAGGAGGCGGAGGCCATGTTGCGGGAGTGCCTGGCGCGCCGCGACGATCCCGAGCTCCGGCTCGTCTTGGGGATGGCGCTCGCTCGACGCGGCGAGCACACCGCAGCCACCCGAGCGGTGCACGGCACGGGCTCCCCGCCGCGCGGTCCCGCCGCGCCTCGCTCCGTGGATCGACACGACGGTGGCGATCCCTCGTCGGGGGTCGGCTTCACCGGGGACCTCGAGGTGTTCTCGCTCCCCGACATCCTCGAGTTCCTCGCGCTCCAGAGGGCGACGGGGAGCCTCGAGATCACGTCGAAGGGCCGCTTGGGCACGGTCCGCATGGCCGAGGGGCTGGTGGTCGAGGTCAGCCATCCGGACCGGCCCTCGTTGGTCTGGACGCTCATCGCCGAGGGTCGCCTGTCGAGGGCACGGCTGAACCAGATCCCGGTCGAGCTGATGCTCGACGAACCGGCCCTCGGGCGCGCCCTGGTCGAGCGCGGCTTGATGGACGGCGACGCGGTCCGGGACACCTTCCGGTCTCAGGTGGAGGACGGGATCTACGTCCTGCTCGGCTGGAAGGAGGGGCACGTGCGCTTCCACACCGTCGCCGCGGCTCAGGGGGCTCAGGTCGAGGGCTTCGAGGCCCGGTGGGTGCTGATGTCCGCGCTCAAGCGCATCGATGAGGAGCGCCGATAGCGACGGGGTGATCAATCCTCGGGACGGAAGCTGAGCGCGAAGTCGACGGCCGTGAGCGGCCGGCCTCGCTCGGCGGGGAACTTCACGCGGCTCGCCGCTCGCTGGATGCAGTACTCGACCCGCTGGTTCTCGAAGGTCGACTTCACGATTCGACCCCGTTGGACCTTGCCTTCCTCGTCGACCTCCACCTCCAGCACGACTCGACCCTCGAGGTCAGGGCGCCGGCTGAGCTCGTCGTCGTAGCAGGACTTGAAGTAGCGCGCTGACGCCCTCATCGCCTGGCGTACCACGGACGCCGGGATTCGCTCCTTCGGGGGCGGCGGGGCCTCCTCCTTGGGGGGCGACGGGGCCTTCGTGCCTGGGACGGCCCTCGTCTCGAGCGGCTCGGGGCTCGGGATCGGCGGGGTGGTCCTCGCGTCGGCCACCGCGGCCGCGGCGACCGCAACCGGCCCTGCGTCGGGCGTTTGGGCCTGCGCCGCATCGGGGGTCGGTGCCGCGACCAGGACCGGTGGCGCGAGCTTGTCGGTGACGTCGACGTTGACGGTCACGACCCTGCCCGCCTTGGCCTCGACGGTTCGGGTCACCAGGACCACGTCGCCGCGCAGGATGGTGACGACATGAGGACCCGGCTCCACCTCGAGCCGCGCCGGCGACATGTCGCGGGTCTCACCGTCCACGCGGATCGTCAGCCGCGCCGGCGTGGTGGTGACGAGGAGGAGCGGCGGCGGCGCGGGCGGTGGCAGCGCGGGCACCTCCGTCCGCCCGGACCGCGCCGGAGTCGGTGGCGGCGCGGATTGCGCGGGCTCCTCCTCGACGCGCGCGCTCTCGCGATGCAGGAGGTTCTGCGCGAGGGCGAGCAGCTGGGGGAGATCCGCCGATGCATTCGGGGCTCGGAGGGCCGCGGTCAGCGACTTGATCGCCGACTCGTAGTCACCCTTCTCCATGGCATCGAGCCCCGCGAGCCGGTGGGCGCGGCTCTCGGAGTCGTCGAGCGCGGGGAGGGGCGTGATCGCCGCCGGCGGGGTCCGCGCCGGGAGGAGCCGATACACGATGAGCCCGATCGCGTTCCCGGCGAGCAGGCCGATGAGCAAACCCAGCCCGATCTTCCGGTTCCGACGGGTCCGAGCCTGGTGGATACTCGACCTCGCGAAGGTCGAGGTGCGGAGTTCGCTTTGCATGACGGCAGCCCTCACCGTGCCAGCATCAAGATCCAGACGATCACGCTCGCCACGACCACGGTCGTGATGAGGGCGACCCATATGACGAGGCCATATCCCTCTTCCTCCAGATCCTCGGGGATCGGGAGCACCTCCCCGAAGCTCGGGGTTGGCGTCATCGAGTAGGCCGCGGGGCGAGAGCTCCCGCCGCTGATGGACGACGGGACCCGCCCGCGCGGATCCAGGGTCGTCGCCTCGCTCGAGAGCTGTCGCACGAGCCCTGCGAGATCGGCGGTGGCATGGGACATATCGAGGATCCCGGCGAGCGCGGAGAGCTCGGTATGAAAGGCCCGGGCGCTCGGATACCGATCCTCCTTCCGGCGCGCGATGGCGCGACGGAGGATCTCATCCACCTCGGAGGTGATGTCCGAGTAGAGCTCGTGGAGGTGAGGGACGTGCGCGCCGAGGACCGCGGTGATGGTGGCCGCGATGTCTCTGCGCTTGAAGAGGGACTGTCCGGTCAGGAGCTCGATCAGCACGGTGCCGAGGGCGAAGACGTCGGTCTGGCCGTCGATGTCGCGCCCCAACAGCTGCTCGGGCGACATGTAACCGTACTTGCCTTTGACGACACCGGCCTCGGTGGCGCCCGACGACTCGAGGAGCTTCACGATCCCGAAGTCCGTGAGCTTCACGACACCGGAGGTCGCCACGAGGATGTTGCTTGGCGAGACGTCTCGGTGAACGATGTTGCGCCGCACGCCGTTGATCTGGACGCCGTCGTGCACGTGGGCGAGGGCATCGGCGATCGTGAGGCCGATGAAGATCACGGTCGGCAGGGGGAGCCGACGCTGCTCGCGCTGGAGCAGCTGGAAGATCTGGTCGAGGGCGACCCCCTCGACGTACTCCATCGTCAGGTAGCACTCCCCGTCGATCTCGCCGTAGTCGAAGACCTGGGCGATGTTCGGATGGTTGAGGAGCGCGGCGACCCGAGCCTCTTGACCGAGCATGTCGCGGAAGCGCTGGGAGCTGGAGAACGGAGCGCGGATGCGCTTCACCACGCAAGGCTTGGAGAAGCCGCCAGGCCCGTCGGCGGTCGCGAGGTAGAGCGTGGCCATTCCGCCTTCCGCCAGGCGACGAGTCAACGAGTACTTCCCGAACCGAGTCCGTGTCTGGTCCTCAATGGGCTGCACGCCCACCATGGTTAGCATGGATCGGTTCCCGCCGCGGACCGGTTACATCCAACGCGCAGCGCCCGTTTTGCGATCGTGCTCAGGGATGAGAGGAGACCGAACGGCTCGCGGTGTGAATGGTGGACTTGTTCCTACCTTGCACCTGGTACGCCTCCTTTGGGCGCCATGCTGCCGTCACCCCGAGGGTGGCGCGTTCTCACCGACCTCTCACACCACCGCCACCGGCGCAGGAGACCCTGCGCCGTGTGTCCCATCGACCAACACAACCACCTGGTGGTCAGCGACCTGCACCTCGCCGGTGAGCCAGGTCTGCAGGTGGGCCTGCGGTCGGTGGACCGCGCATTCATCCAGTTCCTCGACTGGCACGCCGCCCACTGGCGAGAAGAGCGACCCTGGCGCCTGATCATCGCGGGCGACGGCATCGACTTCCTGCACCGCTCCCTGCACGGGGCGGAGGGCGCGGAGCCGCACCAGGAGCACACCGAGGCGCGGGCCATCGAGACCCTGGAGGCGATCGTGGCCGAGAACCGCCCGGTCTTCGAGGCCCTGGCCCGCTTCGTGGCGGCCGGGCACGAGCTCGTCTTCCTCCAGGGCAACCACGACGCCGAGCTCCACTGGGCCGGGGTGCAGGACAGGTTGCGGGCGCTCCTCCTCGAGCTCTTCGCCGGCCTCTTCGACGGCACGGTGGACATGGCGATCCTGGAGGAGTTCCAGGCCCGGGTGAGCATCCACCGCTGGTTCTACTATCGCCGGGACCTGCTCTACGTAGAGCACGGCAACCAGTACGACGAGCTGTGCGCGTTCGAGAACGTGCTCTGCCCGGTGGACGAGGACGCCCGCATCGCCGCGCCGGTCTCCCACGTGACCCTGCGGCGCTTCCGCGACCTGTTGCACCGGCTGGACGCCCACAACGTCGACCGGTGGGGCCTCGGCGACTTCCTGCGCTGGGTGGTGCGCCTCGAGCCGAGGGCGATCCTGCGCTCCGCCGTGACCTACCTCAGCAGCCCCACCTGGCTCCTGCACCTCGACGGGCGGCGTCGGCGCGCGGTCCCGGCCGCGCGGCAGGTCCACCACTCGCGCCTTCGGGACCTCCTCGAGCACTTCCCGCTCGAGGAAGAGGTCTTGCACCTCCTCGAGCGCCTCAAGCGGACCTCGCGCGGGAACCTCTGGCTCGGGCTGCGCATGCTCTTCTACGACCAGGTGGCGCTCGGCGGCCTCCTCGCCGCCGCGGTGGCGCTCCTCTGCCTGACCCCGGGGCCCGCCCTTGCCCGGGTGGCGGTGGGCCTGGGCGCCGCCCTCGGCGCAATGCACCTTTCGCGGCGGGGCCTGCGGTCGCGGCAGGTCGATCCGCAGCCCAAGCTGGTGGTCAGCGCCCAGGCGGTGGCGGGGCTGCTCCGGGTGCCGTTCGTGGTCTTCGGGCACTCCCACACCCCCGAGGTCCGCGCCCTCCCGGAGGCCGCGACCTACGTGAACACCGGGAGCTGGACCCACGAGGGTGAGGCGGGGCTTACGTACTTCCAGCTCACCGCCGCCCCGGGGGGCTCCCAGGGGACGCTCCGTCGCTGGGCTGGCGCGTGAGCGCGCGGCTCAGGGGAGGACGCGGACCTCGACCTGATCGGTGCTGACCCGACCGAAGTCGTCGGTGACGGTCAGCTCGTAGGTGGTGTCCGCGGTCGGCGTGATGTCCACGGCGCAGTCGCTGGAGATCAGGCTCATGCTCCCGTCGCTCCACTCACACAGGTAGGGCGGCACCGCGAGCACCGCCGTCCCCTCGAGCGTCGCGGTCTCGCCGCCAGTGATCACCTGGTCCGGGCCCGCGTCGGCGTGGAAGTCGGAGAGCGAGGCGAGCCGGAAGTCACCGAACGCGACCTGCTCCTGTGAGTTGCTGAAGAAGGCGAAGGCGCCGGCCGGGAAGCTCGAGTCCTCGACCAAAAGGCTCGCGACCAGGTTGGCGGTGGAGCCGGTCTGCTGATCGTCGCTGTAGACCAGGATCCGGGTCCGCTCCGGCGTGTAGTAGAACTCGAAGCGGTAGGTGATGTAGTCGGACCAGCCGACCGTCACCCCGCCCGGGTCGCCCGGCGTCACGAGGAAGATGGTGTCGTCGTTGAGCAGGGCGGCGTTGGCCCGCGACTGGGACCAGCCGACCGCGCAGCTGTAGACGTAGTCGGTGGCGTTGTAGCCAAAGGATGGGTTGAAGCTGATGGTCGAGGGCGCGGTGGTCGAGCCGTCGACCTTCTTGATCGCGATCCCGGCGGGGGCGTTGCCGCAGCGGGCGGTCCAGTTCTGGGAGAGCTGCTTCCAGCTCAGGAGGTAGGTCTGCTTGGGGCTCTGCCAACCCCACAGGAACCCGATCAGGTCGTCGTCGCTGCTCGTCTCGACCGAGATGTGGCCGGTGATCCGGACGTTCTGCACCACCAGGTCGGACAACACGATGGCGGGCTTGCCGTTGACGGTCTGGCGCCGCGCCGTCCCGGTCGAGTCGCAGATGTAGTTGGGGTTGGCGCCGGTCGGGTACTCGTTGCTGGTCAGGACCACCACGTCCCACCCGCAGAGTTGAGCCGGCTGATCGGTGACGAACACCGTGGCGCTGTCTCGGGCGCTCCGGCCGGCCAGGGTGTCGGTGACGGTGAGGAAGTACTGGGTGGTGGCAGCCGGGGAGACGGTGGCGGTGCAGGTGCTCGCCACCGGCGTCCCGTCGGAGAGCCGCCACGCGCAGCCGATGCAGCTGCTGCCGGCGCAGGAGGCGCCGCTCCAGCTGGCGGTCAAGGTCGCGGTGGCGCTCGAGGTGATGTTGGAGTCGGGGCCAGCGTCGGCGATGAGGTCGGCCACCCGGAGCACCACGTCGTCGGTGGCGGTCTGGCCCGAGGCGTCGGTGACGGTCAGGGTGTAGAGGGTGTCGACCGTCGGCGAGACCGTCGGGGTGCACGTCGACCAGGTGCTGCCGTCCACATCGTTGCGCCAATCACAGCTGTAGGCGCCGTTGTAGCCGGTCGCCGAGCCCATCAGGGTGTTGATCGAGCCCGCCACCACCTCGCGGTCCGGCCCCGCGAGGGCGCGCAGGATCGGGCAGCTCGCGCCGACGCAGAGCGAGCAGGTGAAGCCATCGCCGGGGGCTGGGACGTCGGTGCAGGTGGTGCCGGCGAGACACGGCGCGCCCGCGCAGCCGTCGATCTCGGTGCAGCTGATGCCGTCCCCCTCGAGCCCGGCAGGACAGGCGCCGCAGCTGAAGCCCTCCCCCGGCGCGGGCACGTCGGTGCACGTCACGCCCGCGAAGCAGGGCTCGGCCAGGCAGCCGTCCACGTCGGTGCAGTCGACGCCGTCGCCTTCGTAGCCGGTCGGGCACGGCGCGCAGACGAAGCCGCTGACGCTGCTGGTGCAGGTGCCGCCTTGGAAGCACGGGTTGGGCTGGCACAGGTCGACGCCCGCGTCCCCTGCGTCCGCCGGGCCCACGTCCGCGGCGTCGGCCGAGCCGCCATCGGGCGAGGTCACGCCCGAGTCGACGGCGGCATCGGGGCCCGCTCCGCCGCTGTCAGGAGTCAGGACGCCGCTGTCGGTCGGCGTCGAGGGCTCTGGGTCCGCGCAGGCGGCCGAGAGCAAGAGGAGCCCGAGGTGGAGGCGCCGTCCCATGCTCGTCTCCTATCACGCCCGGCCCTTCCACGACCGCTCCCCCCTCGAAGATCGGCCCGACGATCCGCGTCCGCGGTGAGCCCTCAGATTCCTGAGGGGGCGGGCGCGCTCGGCAGGCCGACGCCCCGCCGAGCCGCACGAGCGTCGTCGATACGACCTGGCCCGCACCTTGCTCTGCCTCGGCCGCATGACCAGATACAGCGCTCTGCCCCTCCCGGTCGGACTCGCGCTCCTCGCGAGCGGGCTCGTCGCCTGCGGTGAGGACGGCCCCAACACCCGCCCGCTCACCAGCTCGGAGCGGGCCCTCGTCAGCCACGCGAACGACTTCGGCTTCGACTTCCTGAAGGAGATCGCCCCGACCTCCGGAGACGACAACTGCTTCGTCTCGCCCCTGAGCGTCTCCATGGCGCTCGGCATGACCTACAACGGCGCGCGCAACGACACCGAGGTCGGGATGCGAGACGCCCTCGGCTACGGCACGATGAGCGCGGCGGAGATCAACGGGGCCTACCGCGGGCTGATCGACCTCCTCGTCGGCATGGACCCGTCGGTCACCCTCACGATCGCGAACTCGATCTGGTACCGCGAGGGCTTCACGGTCGAGCCCGCCTTCATCACCACCAACCAGGACAGCTTCGACGCCGAGGTCTCCGCCTTGGACTTCTCGGCCGCCTCCGCCCCCGGGACGATCAACGACTGGGTGAAGACCGAGACCAACGGGCGTATCGACACGATCGTCGACCAGATCGATCCCGACACGATCATGTACCTGATCGACGCGATCTACTTCAAAGGGACCTGGAGCAGCGAGTTCGACCCCGCCAAGACCCACGACGCCACCTTCGAGACCCAGGCCGGCGTCCAGAAGACGGTCCGCATGATGACCCAGGGCGCGGAGTTCCCGCACGCCGCCCGCCCCGGCTACACCGCGCTGGCGCTGCCCTACGGGTTCGGGCTCTTCCAGATGACGATCCTGTTGCCCGACGCCGGTCACACCGTCGACGAGGTGGCGGCGGGCCTGGACGCGAGCGCCTGGGCCGACCTGCAGGCGGCCATGACGACCTCCGAGCTCGAGGTCTCCATCCCGCGCTTCGAGCTCGAGTACGAGCGCAGCCTGGTCGACGTCCTCAGCGCGATGGGGATGCAGGTCGCCTTCGATGCTGGCGCCGACTTCTCGGGCATCAACCCCGACGAGGACCTCTACATCGACGAGGTCCTGCACAAGACCTTCGTGCGGGTCGACGAGGAGGGCACGGAGGCCGCGGCGGTGACCTCGGTCGGAGTCAACGTGGTGTCCTTGCCCCCGAGCTTCGTGGTGGACCGGCCGTTCCTGTTCCTGATCCACGACCAGCACTCGGGCGCGATCCTCTTCGCGGGCAAGATCACCGACCCGCCCCCCGCGTCCTGAGCAAGGGCACTACGCCGCCGCCGGTGTGCCCCCCGCCCAGCGGCGCACAATCTTCTCGAGCTCCCGGATCTGCACCGGCTTGGTGAGGTAGTCGTCCATGCCGGCGTCCATGCACTTGTCCCGATCGCCCTCCAGCGCGTGGGCGGTCATCGCCACCACCGGGACCCTCTGCAGGCCATATTGCAGCTCGTGTGTCCGGAGGCGTCGGGTGGTCTCGAGGCCGTCCATCTTGGGCATCTGGATGTCCATGAGCACGAGGTCGTAGCGGTTGGTCTTCAAGGCCTCCAGGGCCTGCACCCCGTCGGAGCGGATCTGGTAGGCCACCCCGAGGCGCTCCAGCATCTTGCTCGCCACCCGCTGGTTCACCGGGTTGTCTTCGACCAGCAGCACGACGGTGGGGCGGTCGACCGGGCGGGAGCGGGAGTCGAGGCGGTGGCGCGGCACGACCTTGGAGGCGGTGGCCTGCTCCAGCCAGCAGGTGAAGGTGAAGCGTGAGCCGAGGCCGGGTTGGCCCTCCGCCACCACGTCGCCGTCCATCATGCGGGCGATGCTCCTCGAGATGGGCAGGCCCAGGCCGGTGCCGCCGAACTCCCGCGCGGTGGAGGCGTCGGCCTGGCTGAAAGCCTCGAAGAGGCGCTCCACCTGACCGGGCTCGAGGCCTACCCCGGAGTCCTCCACGATGAAGGCCAGCTCGAGCCGGTCGCTGCGCGGGGCGAGCAAGCGGACTTGCATCGATACGTGGCCTTGCGCGGTGAACTTGATCGCGTTGCCGAGCAGGTTGGTGAGGACCTGCTTGATGCGGCCCGCGTCGCCTCGCAGGGCGTCGGGCACGTCGGCGCGCACGTCGTCGAAGTACTTGAGGTCCTTCTCCTCCGCCCGGGGGCGCAGGAGGGCGGAGACCTCCCGCACCAGTGCGCGCAGGGAGAAGGCGCGCGACTCCAGGTCGAAGCGCCCGGCCTCGATCTTCGAGTGGTCGAGGATGTCGTTGATGATCCGGAGGAGCTCCTCGCCGCTGGTGCGCATGGTGGCCAGCATGCCGTGCTGCTCCTGGTCGAGCGGCGTCTCGGCGAGGAGCGAGGCCATGCCCAGGATCCCGTTCATCGGGGTGCGGATCTCATGGCTCATGTTGGCGAGGAACTGGCTCTTGGCCCGGTTGGCGCTCTCCGCCTGCTCCTTGGCCCGCTTGAGCTGGGCCGCGTGCTCGGACTGGTGGGTGACGTCCACCAGGCCGGCCACGATGCGCGGCTCCTCGCCTTGGGAGATCACCACCGCGCCCACGTGCAGCACCCGCTGGCGACCGCTCGCGTCGCGGATCCGGAAGTGCGGCCGGTCCACGTGGCCGGCCTGCAGCAGCTCGGTCACCAGCTCCACGCGGTCGTGGGCGTCGAGGTAGAACGGCAGGGTCTCGGGGGGTGCGGCGTCCGACGTGCCCATGAAGAGCCGGGTCAGGCTGTCGTTCGCCCGCAGGATGCGGCCGGTGCGCAGATCGGTCACCATCAGGGGCACCGGCGCGGTCTGGAAGATGGCCTCCAGCTCGAGCTCCGAGGCCTTGGCCCGCGCCTCGGCCGCCCGTACCTGGGTCACCAGCTCGCCCATGGCCCGGTTGGCCTGCTCGAGCTTCACCGTGTGGAGGAAGGCGGTCCGTCGGGTCGCTTGCCAGTGGTGCTGGAAGACCAGCCCAAGCCCGAGGGTGGCCACGACCAACAGGGTCAGCAGCCCGACCTCCGCGGCCGGGAGGCCGTGGAGTACCGAGAAGATCACGCCCGTCGCCACCGCGATGGGGAGGCTGACCGCTGCGCGCAGGCTCAGCGGCAGGGGCACGAAGAGGGTGACGGACAGGGTCAGGCTGAGGAGAACACCGAGGTCCTTGGTCGGCGCCAAGGGGTAGGCTCCGACGCAGACGAAGAACGTCAGCTCGGTCAGGAGCAGGTACCCGAGCGCCACCGCGTGGACGGTTGCGCGTGAGGGGTTCCTGAGCCCGTAGGTCAGCCCGAGACCCACGAGGCCACTGATCACGTTGACGGTGTGAACCCACAGCGGAGGGTGCCAGGCCGGGTTGGGGATGAGAGCGATGATGATGGTGGCCAGTGCGAAGGAGACGCCACCGAGCCCCGTCGTCAGCCGGAGGCGCCAGGTGTCCTCGGCCAGGCTCTGGGCCAGGAAGGCGCGCTCGGCCTCGGGATCCGCGAGGTGGCTGCGCCAACCGAACCTGGCGCGCGCTGCAGGGATGCGTGCCTCCACACCTCCGCTATCGGCGGGTGATGGTGCCGCTTTTGGCGCGGCCTCAAAGCGATACGGCTACCAGCAGTGGTCACCGCTCCCGTCGCAGTCCACGTCGACGCAGTCGGGGCGGCCGTCGCCGTCCACGTCCAGCAGCTGGGGCACACACTGGCCGCCGCCGCCGGGGCGGGGGAAGGCCACGTCGATGACCCCGTCGCAGTCGGTGTCGAGGCCGTCCGGGCGACCGTCGCCGTCGGTGTCGATGGTGGCCGGGATGCAGATCCCGCCCCCGCCCCCGCCGCCGGGGCCCGGGAACGTCACGTCGATGACGCCGTCGCAGTCGGTGTCTACGCCGTCCGGGCGGCCGTCACCGTCGGTGTCCAGCGGGGTGGGGAAGCAGCCGCTCGGGAGCTGGGCGTCGATGACCCCGTCGCAGTCCAGGTCGATGCCGTCGGGGCGTCCGTCGCCGTCGGTGTCGAGCGCCTGGGGCCGGCAGATCGGGGGGAAGGCGTGGTCGATGACCCCGTCGCAGTCGGTGTCGATGCCGTCGGGGCGTCCGTCGCCGTCCGTGTCGATGGCCTGGGGCCGGCAGATCGGGGGGAAGGCCTGGTCGATGACCCCGTCGCAGTCGGTGTCGATGCCGTCCGGCACCCCGTCGCCGTCGACGTCCACCGGGGCCGGCCGGCAGGGCGGGCTGATCGGGATGTCGATGACCCCGTCGCAGTCGGTGTCGACGCCGTCGGGGACGCCGTCGCCGTCCGCGTCGACGGGACCCGGGACGCAGCCCGGGCCGGGGAGCGGGGCGTCACACGCGCCGTCGTCGTCGACGTCGATGCAGTCGGGGCGGCCGTCGCCGTCGGTGTCGATGAAGCGCAGGTCGTCCTGCACGACGCCGAGCTCCGCCTGGGGCTCGGGGGTGGGGCCGCCGCAGGCGAAGGTGAGGGTGGAGATGAGGAGCGAGGCGTAGAGGGGTCGTCGCATGACCCACATTCAGAGCAAGGACGAGGCCAACCGCCTCGAGTGGGATTCGGGTCACAGCGGGGGGTCGAGTTGCCAAGTCGGCTTCACACCCCGAGACCGGTCAGGAGCCCCCATTCGAATGAAAACGTAGAGATTCCGGCGCCTTGGCGACGTGCCGGGGCTCTGCGCAGCCGCCTTGGCGCCCCGGATGCTCAGGCCTCTGCGCCCGGCTCCTCGGTGGTCTTCTTCGGGAGCGCCCGGTTCCGCGGGACTGCGCACGCGCCGCTCATGCAGGTCGGGATCCCCAGCTTGGGGAGGATCCACGCCTGGAGCAGCACCCACGCCACCAACAAGCCAATGCCATAGAACTGGTCCATCGAGGGATGGGAGCCGGGGGCGCCCGGATGGGTTCAGAGGGTGCGTCGAAGTCGGGTTTCCTGCCCCGCCCGGATCTGGACGGTGACCGTGGTGTCCAGGCCGACCTCGGCGTTCTTCAGGCGCAGGCGGTGCCTGCCTGCAGGGAGCTCCACCCCCTGCAGCGGGGTCATCCCGAGGCGGCGGGCGCCCAGGAACACCTCGGTCCACGGCCGGGTGTCGATGGTGAGGCGGCCGGGGCGGGTGTCCTTGGGGCGGCGCGTGGCGGTGCGGGCCGCCTTGGCGGGCGCGGGCCTCGGCGCGGCCCGCACTGGGGCCTCCTCGGCGAGCGCGGGGCTCGGGTCCGGGGCCACCGCGGGCTCGGGGACGGCCTCGGCGTGCGCGGGGCTCGGCTGCGAGGCCTCGGCCTCGACCTGGGCCGGGACCGGCGCGGCGGGCAGCGGCTCCACCTCGATCGGGGCAGCCCGGAGCCACCAGGCCCCCGCCGCGCCCAGCACGAACAGGAGCATCACCGCCCCCGCCACGAGGGCGGGCGAGCTCCCCTCCGGGCGTGCGGCGGGGCGCAGCACGGTGTCCCGGACCTCCGCCTCGTCCGGCGGCGCGGCCTGGGTGCCGGTGAGGACCCGCGTCAGGTGGGTGAGCTGCTGGGTCAGCCGGGACACCGCCCGGTCGGCGGCGGAGCCCGACGGGGGCAAGCGGGATTGCAGCACCTCGGCGAGGTGCGAGCGGGTGCCCTCCGCCCCGCACGAGGCGAGGAAGAGCTCGAGCGCGGCGAGCATGGCCCGGGTGGAGGCGGGGCGGCGGTCGGGGTCGGGCTCGAGGGCGCTGGCGATGGTCGGCCACAGGGCCTCGGGCACCTCGGGCGGGCGCTCCGGCACCTCCAGGGGGTAGGTCTCGTACGGGGCCCGGCCGGTGAGGAGGGCGAACAGGAGCACCCCGACCGAGAAGAGGTCCGAGCGAGCGTCCTGCTCCCGGCCGTCGAGCTGCTCGGGGGACATGAAGCGCCGGGTGCCCATCCGGGTGCTGGTGTCGTCGCCCTTCGAGACCGCGATGCCGAAGTCGAGGAGCTTCACCGCGCCGTCGCGGGTGAGCATCACGTTCCCCGGCCCCACGTCCCGGTGCACCAGGCCCACCGGCCCCCCGTCGGGGGCCCGGGCGCCGTGCACCGCGTTGAGGGCCTCGAGGAGGTCCACCGTGATCCGGCAGGCCACCCCGGGGGTGAACAGCGGCATCCGCCGCGCCACCTCGGTGAGGGTGAAGCCGTCCACGAACTCCATGGCGAGGTAGTACTCGCCGTCGATCTCCCCGAACGCCGAGACGTGGACCAGGTTGGGGTGGTCGATGAGGGCGGCCAGCCGGGCCTCCCGCAGGAACATCTCGATGAAGCCCTGGTTCCGGGCCAGGTGGGGGAGGATCCGCTTGATGACCAGGTCCTTGCGGAACCCGGCAGGGCCCTCGCGGCGGGCGAGGAACACCTCCGCCATCCCACCTGCACCCAGACGTCGGATCAGGCGGTAATCGCCGAATGGGATCCCGCTGGCCAAGGCGGGGCGACGATAGCACCGGCCTGCGAGCGGCGCATGGTTGAGCGGGCGGCCCGGACTCGACTACCCTCCGCGAGGATGCGGGTCCGAGACGTCCAGCCCAGGCGCGCCGCGGTCGTGGTGACCTGCGCTCTGTTGAGCGGTTGCTACGGCTACATCCGGGATCCCGCCGGGGTGGCGGGGGCCGACGGCGGGCCGACGCTCGACGGCACCGTGCCCGGCGACGGGGGCCCGGGGGTGGACGGCGCGACGCCGGACGCCGGGTTCCCGCCGGGGCCCCCCCAGTGCAACGACGGCATCGACAACGACGGGGACGGCCTCGTCGACTGGCAATACGACCTCGGCTGCTGGGGCGCGGGCGACGTCACCGAGGGCGGGCGCTCCAACGCCCTCGAGGACGGCTGGACGGTGTTCGAGCCGAGCGCCGACACCCGCATCGTCTACGTCAGCAGCAGCGTGGGGGACGACGCGTGGACCGGGCTCGTGCCCGAGCCGAACGGCACCGACGGCCCCAAGAAGACGGTGGCGGCGGGCATCGCCCAGCTCCGGGACGGCTCGCCGGACTGGCTCCTGATCCGGCGCGGCGACGTGTTCGTGGACGAGGTGCTGGGCAACTGGCCGATCTCCGGGCGCTCCGAGTCGGAGCCGGCGGTGATCGCGACCTACGGCAGCGCCGTCGATCGTCCGCGCTTCGAGGTGTCGCGCACCTTCTTCGAGACCATCAACGGCGGCGGCGTCTCGAGGAACCGCAGCCACGTGCGCCTGTTGGGGCTGCACGTGCTGTCCTACGGCAAGGACCCGGACGACCCGCGCTTCATGGGGCAGGGCGGCTCCTGCATCCAGTGGCTCCAGGAGGGCGGTGACTTCCTCGCCGAGGACATCAAGTGTGAGTTCGCGCAGGTCAACCTGCAAGGCGCGCCCACCCTCCCGATCTCGATCCGCCGCAGCGTCCTCACCGAGAGCTACTCGCTGAACTCCCACGCCCAGTCCATCTTCTCGATCGTGCACTCCCCGCTCCTGTTGGAGGAGAACGTGGTCCACCACGGGGGCTCCTCGAACCGGTTCCGGCTCGCGATGTGGGTCCCAGAGACGGACCCCGCGGTGTGGAGCGCGATCTCGGACGGCCAGGTGTACTTCGTGTTCGACGGCCAGGCCTTCTCGCTCGTCAACCTGGACTTCACCCAGGCGTCCTCGATGACCGGGGTGGCGAACGTCCTGCAGGCGGGCTTGCGGGGCGTCACCGGCGACGCCACGATCGAGGTCTCGTTCTCGTCGGTGGGCCGCACGTTCCAGGTGCGGGCGCCGAACTTCCCCGAGGGCGAGATCTACGAGGTGCGGACCTCGAGCGGCGCGCCGGGGGGCACCGACCTGTTCCCGCTCCTGGTGGGCGCGGACGCCCGCGGCCCGGCCCAGGGCTCGCCCAACTCCACCATCTTCAACCGCAACCACTACATCGCGAGCAGCTACGGGAACACGGTGATGCGGGGGAACGTGGACGCGGACGGCGCCTCGGGCGGGGCGCAGCTCAGGATGGGCGGCGTCTACGAGAACAACCTCTCGCTGAGGAACGCGCACGCCCTCGTCATCGGGAGCAACGAGAACGCGGGCGGCCCGGACATCGGGGGCGAGGTGCTGAACAACGTCGCGCTCGGGGCGCGGGACATCTCGACCCAGAAGCAGGGCACCGGCTTCCTCTTCATCTCGACCCAGGCGACCCGGGACGGCGCGGGCTCATCGCTGATCAACGGGCTGTCGGTGCACGACAACATCCTCGCCCACAACGAGCTCGGCACGTACAACATTCGGGCCCTGCAGGTCGAGGGCGACGGCCCGGTGCGCGACGTGGAGGTGTACCGGAACGTGGTCTACGACTGGGCCCGCCCGAGCTGGGAGGACCCGATGGATCAGCGCGCGCTCGGCTTCGTGTTCCTCACCCCCGACGGCTCGAGCAACATCCACGTGCACGACAACGTGCTGCACCAGCCGAACGGGGGCTTCCTGGTGGCCACGTTCGCCAACCCGGTGGGGCTGCGCCTCGAGAACAACACGTACTGGAGCGCCGCCCCCAACCCGCCCGACGTCTGGAGCCGCGGCTGGTACTTCATCGCGCGCTCCACCACCACCGAGGAGTGGCAGGCGGCCACCGGCGAGACCGGGATGCAGGAGGGGCGCGTGACGTACGTGGATCCCGATCGCACGATCGAGACGTACATGGCCTCGATCGGCGAGACGCCGACCTACGAGGCGTACATCGACCTGGCCCTGAAGCAGTCCAAGCACGCCTGGCGGCCGGAGCTGACCGCGCCGGTCATCAACGACTACATCCGCGCCGGGTTCGTCGTGGACACCTCGCGCTGAATGCGCCTGTTCGCCGCCACCCTCGTCGCCCTGGTCGGCGCGGCGACCCCGGCCAGCGACCTCGCCAAGGCCCGGACCCTCATCCAGCAGGACCTCGAGTACGACGCGGGGATCCGGGTCCTCGAGCGCCTCACCTCGGATCCGCGCCTCGACGCGCCCGAGCGGGTGGAGGCGTACCAGCTCCTCGGGACGGCCTATGTGGCGGTGGGCGCGCCGGACGCGGCGGAGGCGGCCTTCGCCGCGCTCCTCGAGCTCGCCCCCGAGCACACCCTGGATCCGCTCCTGTCCCCCAAGATCCACGACGCCTTCGCGCGCGCCCGGGCCAAGGTGGTGCGGCCGGTGCGCCTGCAGCAGGTCACCGCGCTGCCCGAGGGGCGGATGCTCCGGGTCACCGCCCGGGTGGAAGACGCGCAAGGCAGACTGCGGACGGTGCGCCTGATCGCCCGCACCGACGGCGGCCACTTCGAGGGCCAGGACATGGCGCGGAGCGAGGGCCAGGTGGAGGGCGCGGTGCCGCTCCCCGAGCTGGGGCTCCTGCGGGTGGACTACTACCTCGAGGGGCTGGACGCGGCGGGTCGGGTGATCGCGCATGCGGGCTCCGCCCAGGCCCCCTCGAGCCTGGTGGTGGATCGGGCGCCCGCAAGCTCACCTGCGCCCGCGCCTGGTGCGCAGGTCGAGGCGGAGCCCTCCCGCTGGTGGATCTGGGTGGTGGCGGGCGCGGCGGTGGTGGGCGGTGCGGTGGCGGCGGGGGTCCTGCTGAGCCGCGGTGACGGCGCGGGCCCGCCCGGGACGCTGGATCCGATCGTGTTGGACTGACCGCGCTGACGGATGGACTCGCCCGCCTCGGCCCCGCATAGTCCGCGCGTGCGTCGCGCGCTCCTCTGCCTCGCGGTGGCCTCGGTGCTCCTCGGCTGCCCGCAAGAGATCCGGCCGTTGATCGACGGCGGCGTGGGCGCCGACTCCGGGGAGCCCTCGGACTCGGGCTTCAGCGACACCGGCGCGCTCGACACGGGCGCGCTCGACGCCGACACGCCCGACGCCGACCCGCCGGACGCGGGACCGGGGGACACCGGCGCCGCCGATGCGGGCCCCCAGCCGGATGGCGGATTTACCCCGAATCAGCCGTGCGAGCCGGTGGTGCTGGGGTGCCTCGACCCCGCGCTGGAGTCCGTCCTCAGCGTCCCCGACGAGGTCAGCTGGACCGACGCCCTGGCGATGGTGGGCTTCAACCAGACCATCCAGATCCGCGGGCTCGACGTCGGCGCGGGGGTGCGCGTGCCCGCCGCGGTGACCCTCCACGGCTGCGAGGGCGCGCGCATCATCGGCGCGGTGGCCTTCGAGGGCATCGGGGGCACCATCCAGGGCTTCGAGGTCCTGGGGAGCATCGTCGCCAACCAGACCGGGGTGTACCTCGTGCGCCGCAACCGCTTCGTCGGCGGCTCGAGCACCGAGCCCGGGGTCAGCGCGCGCTCGGTGGACGCGCTGGTCAGCGCCTCGGTGGCGGTGGTGGTCGAGCAGAACCTCTTCGAGGACCGCACCATCGGGGTCTGGGTGGCCACGCGCTACGACACCATGCAGCACCAGGTGACCGCGCAGGTGCACGACAACGTCTTCAATGGCTGCGAGACCGGCATCTCGGTCAGCGAGAACGGGCTCGTCGGCCACATCGAGGCCGAGATCACCCACAACACCTTCTACGCCTTCAACGACGCCATCCGCCTCGAGGCGCTCGAGCTGCCCACCCCCCTCACCGCGAACCTGTTCGTGAACGGCGGGCGCGCGGTGGCCGGGACCTCCGCCTTCCAACTGCAAGTCGCGTTGCTCGACGA
>JACKEN010000033.1 GCA_020632995.1 Deltaproteobacteria bacterium
CGTCGACTTCACCTATCAGCACATGATGGGACCTGCCGCGTTCGAGGCCACCGTGGCCGCCTACATCGAGGCCGGTGGCGTTCTGCTCCCGCACCTCGCCGAACGCTGCGCGGAGCTCGCTGCGGCTGCGCCGCTGGCTTACGGCCTGTTCGCGCTGCAGAGCAGGAATCCCCAGCATCGTGCAGCCGCGGCGGCGCAGCTTCTTGCAGAGGAGTGAGCTCGGCATACGGAACACCACGTGGTCAGGTCACGCGCTTCCCTGACCAATGAACGCGGCCGGAGAGGAGAAATTAGTGAGCACCTGCGACCGCTGCCGATGTCATCGCGCATACCCACGCCGCCGAGCGCGGTGAACGTAGGTTGATAGGCCCGCCGACGCCCGCGAGTACGCCCACGAACCTCACGCGACCAGTTCTCCACGCACCAAGGCGGGCACCGTTCGTCGCGCGTCGCGAGCCGTCGCCCCGATGATCAACAGGCTCGGCCCCGTCGCGGGCGCCGAAGCTGTTGACCAACGGGGCCGACTGTTGATCGCCGGGTACGCAGTTAAACGCCTCTCGGCTTCTCTCTCCCCACGGGACAGGAGAGAGAGCGGGAGAGCTGTCCCAGGCGGCGCTCATCGAGCTCGCTCGGCGCTCTCTGCGAGCACGGGCGAGAGCACCGTCGCAGCACGCGCAGCGCGCGAAACGCCCGGAGTTCTGGGGAGAAACGGCGAAGCCCCCTCGGATCGCTCCTTGGGGGCTTCTGTTTACCGACCCTCGCCCCTTGTTGGCGACGAGAGAAAAATGGCTCCGGCGGAGGGACTCGAACCCCCGACATGGTGGTTAACAGCCACCCGCTCTACCGACTGAGCTACTGCGGACCAGCGCCTCCAAGAGGCACGTGGGCGGTGGAATTATGCCACCCAAGCCCCCCTGTCAAGCGTCCTGTTTCACCCATCCCAGCAGGCCATCCACCCAGCTCGCGACCCGCGGGACGAACACGCCCAGCGCGCCCGCCCGGAAGTGGCCCATGTGGCCCACGCGCTTCACGCCGAGCTCGGCCGGGGTGTGGACCTCCAGCTCCAGGGGGGCGTTGCCGTAGTGGGACAGGAACGCCTCCATCGAGCGGCGCGGGGCCCACTTGTCGTCGCTCGCGGTGACGCCCTTCACCGGCACCGTGACCCGCGCGAAGGCCGCGGCGAAGCGGGCGCCTTCGGCCTCGTCGGCGAAGAAGTACCGGGGGCCGCGGCTCCAGCGGCGCCAGTCCGCGTAGACGCCGCGGGGGAGGTCCACGCCGCCCCAGACCGGGCCGGGCAGGTAGCCTTGCGTCCTCGAGACGACGGGGCCCACCACGTTCCAGAGGGCCTCGACCTTCACGCGCTCGGTCCAGGGCATGTAGCCGGACCAGCCGGCGCCGGTGGCCACGCTGAACAGGCCCAGGGTGCGGTTGGGGTCGGGGAGGAGGCCGAAGGCGTGGCCGCCGAAGCTGTGGCCCAGGACCGCCACCGGGCCTCGGGCCAGGGCGTGGTCCACCGCGGTGGGGGCGTCGAGGTCGAGCCAGTGGCGGTAGGTGCAGTGGAAGTTGCGCATCCGGGGCGGGCGGGAGGCGCCGATGCCGCGGTAGTCGACGGTCAGGACCTCGAGGTCGTGGCGGGTGAGGGCCTGGGCGAAGCGGCGGTAGTAGCGCTGGGGGATGCCCGTGCCGCCCAGGATCACCACCGTGGCCCGGGCCTCGGCGTCGGGGTGGTAGAGCCTCGCGGCGAGGGGGTAGCCGTCGGGGGCCTCCAGGCGGAGCTCCTCGGCGATGTGCCCTTTCGTGGGCGAGGGGCTCCTTCGGGCGGCGGCGCTCATGGCTATCAGTCTACGCATTGACTCGGCGGGGCGAAGGGCCAGGATCGCACAATGGGTTTTCATCTGTGAAAAGCCCGGCGGACCTGTCGTGGGACGACCTGCGGGTGGCGGTGGCGGCGGCGCGGCTGGGGTCGCTGTCGGCGGTGGCGCGGAAGCTCGACCTCTCGGTGGCCACGGTGGGGCGGCGGCTGGACCGGCTGGAGGCGGCGCTGGGGGTGAAGCTGTTCCACCGGCACTCCGGGGGGCTCATCGCGAGCCCGGAGGCGCAGGCGCTGTTGGCGCGGGCGGACGGGGTGGCGGACAAGATCGACGATCTCGTCCGGGCGGCGGCGGCCGGGGTGGGGGCGGCGGAGGGCATCGTCACCGTGACCACGCTGGAGACCATCATCACCCACGTCATCGCGCCGCGGCTGCCGGAGCTGCTGGCGCGGTACCCGCGGTTGCAGGTGGTGTTGCGGGGGACGAACCGCATCGAGCGGCTGGACCGGCGGCGGGCGGATCTGGCGGTGCGGGTGGTGCGGCCGAACGAGGCGCGGGTGGTGGGCAAGAAGCTCGGGACCCAGCACCTCGCGCTCTATGCGTCGGCAAGCTACATTGCGCAGCACGGGCGGCCGCCCTCCCCCGCCACCGACCTGCGCGGGCACCACGTGGTGATGTTCGACGAGGCGTGGGACACCCTGGCCGAGATGGCGTGGCTGGCGGAGCGGCTGGGGGACACCAAGCCGGTGGTGCGGGTGACGTCGATCTCGGCCGCGGCGGCGGTGGTGCGGAGCGGGACGGCGCTCGGGATCCTGCCCACCACCCTCGAGACGCCGGAGCTGGACCGACTGGTCGGGGTCGAGAGCATCCCGGCCCGGGACCTGTGGCTGGTGATGCACGAGGACCTGCGGGCGGCGCCCCACGTGCGGGCGGTGGCGGACTTCTTGGCCGAGGTGTTCCGGGACGCGCTCCGGCCCTGATCAGGGCCGATTCTCCAAACTGTCGAACTAAATCTGGCGGGGGAGCCCACACCTCTGTGATGAAGTTCACGTCCCGAAGTGCGTTGGTAGGGAAGTTGGTCGGCTGCGGTCGATCCGGACCCGAGGCGCGTACTCTCGCCAGCGCATCGGACGCGCAGACGGTGCACCAGCGCACCCTGAACCTGGGGCCGCGGCGAGAGCTTCAGGTAAGGGCTACCAGGTCGGGGTCACCAGCTGGCCCTGGTGGTCCAGGTGGTTCTGGGAGCCTGAGCTGCACGGGAGGTCTACTTCGACTTCGCCCTCACCTGCGGCGCGGAGCATCACGGCCACTGCACCGCCTGGGGTTCAAGGCGCCTGCGACCAGACGACAGCTCACCCCAGCCGTGGAGACCTAAAACGAGGGCCGAGCCCGAGCTGGGATCCGCTTCGCGCCTCCTCACCGGGACCGCCACGATCGCGGCCAGCCTACCCCTCAGCGCATCCTGGCGAGGCCCCAGCCACCCACTACGACCTGCGGGACGCCTTCACAGGTGGGGGAGCGCCCGTGCCGCGGTGGGCCCCGCGCTGCCCGGCGAGGTTGCCGAGGCCTCCGCTGTCCGGATGAGGTGCGACCGGCCGCGCTGCCTGGCCAGTTCTGATGCTCATCGCAGAGGCACGCGCACTTCGACGAAGCATGAGAGACTACAGTCCCCCGATTCGACGGCTGGTAGGCTGCGGTAGGAGTCGACCTGCCGCTCCCCCGCGGGCCCCACGCGATATCTACCTGTGGGGCGGGCGCAGCTACTGAAGACGCGCGGCTCGACAAGCTAACCTGACCGCGTGGCTGCCGGGCTGGTTCATCCACCTGCTCGGCGCGTGGACGGCTTCGGCGTAGCCATCGCCCAGATGGTCCCGGAGCTGGATCCCATCTGATCCGCGGCCCTCTGGCCGCTCTGGCGTCTGCCCCTGCCATCATCTCGTGGACCGGCGCTCGGCCTGTGCGGCGCTCTGGCCCTGCAGCGTCATCACCACCTTCACGCATTCCTGATGGTGTGCCGAACGACGCGCCAAGCCGCTTACGCGCTGGTCCGGTACTGAACAATGCCGCACTTCCGCCGGACTGACCGCCCGCGAGAGCAGTTCGCCTGGGGCCTGTAATTCGACGGTTAGCCGCCATCACCTGGGGCCTCATCCTGACCCAGACCTCGCCTGGGCATCAAAGTCCCGCGCTCGCCACGTTCCAGGCATCTTCACCGGCGCCCATCGCCGGGTGTGGCGCGCCATCGTCTGCCCACACCGAGCAGGCCCCTGTTCACCGCCACCTTCGACAGCTCCGGGGACGCGCCTTTCCGCCACGGTGGGCGGCGATATCGCCCGGCCAACGCCCAGGCGGGCTGCCCTGGTTCCGACCCGGGAGTCGGTTTCGTGGGCGCCCCCTACTGCGCTCGTCGCCTCGACCGAGCCCCTCCGCATGCGCGCGACGACGACACCACGTTTTGGCCGGTGGTGCGCACGAGACCTCTCCCCGGCGACGCGGGCGCGGTGGTGCGGGTGAGCGACGGACCCAGGCGCTCAGGACCGGCTCCTGCAGGACGCCTTGCAGCGCGCGGAGGGCGGCAACCGCCAAGGGCACCTTCATCGCCACCATGAGCCAGCGAGATCCGCACACCCATGACCGGGGTGCCGGGATGCTCCAGCCCCAGGACGACGAGCCCAGCCCCGCCCAGCAAGCGCGGGTGGCGGCCCGCTCGGTCGGCCCAGAGCCTGCGCCGCATCCTCGACGAGATCCTGGGTACTCTGAAGCTCGAGTCGGGGCGGATGTCGAGCGGCACCCGCAGCCCACCGGACCAGCGGGCGCTGGTGGCGGAGCTGGCAAAGAGCCTGTTCGCGCCCCAGCTCGAGGGCAAGGGCCTGACCATGCCGGTCACGGTGGACCCCGCGGTCCCGGCGTGAACGTGATCCAGGTGCGAACGCGCCAGTACTCATGAACCTGGTGGGGAACGCGGTGAAGTTCACCCACGAGGGGCAAGATGGGTTGACGGTGAGGCGCGCGTCCGCCGACGCCGTCGCCTGGGCGGTATCCGACACCGGCACAGGTCGACGAGGCCTCGCTCGCCAACATCTTCGAACCCTTCGTGCAAGCCGACGCGTCCAACGCCCGCAATCACGGCGGCACCGGCCTGGGCCTCGCGATCTCGCGCGATCTGGCCCGGCTCATGGGCGGAGACCTCGTCGCCGACAGCGCGGTGGGGGCGGGCTCGACCTTCACCCTCACCGTCCACGCCCCCGCCTGCGACGCCCCGCGGTCGGGGGCCAGCGCGCCCCTGGAGCCCACGGCGGAGCACCTGCGGCACGACCTGCGGGTCCTGGTGGCGGAGGACAACGCCATCAACCGCCGGGTGGTGGAGGGGCTGTTGAAGCGCCTCGGCGTCACCGCCACCGTGGTGCATGACGGGCTCGAGGCGGTGGCCGCGGTGGAGGCCGAGCGCGCGTGGGACCTGATCTTGATGGACGTGCAGATGCCCAACATGGACGGCCTCGAGGCCACCCGGCGCATCCGCGCCCTGCACCCCAACCAGCACCGCATCGTGGCCCTCACCGCGAGCGTGGCCGAGGCGGACCGCAAGAGCTGCATCGACGCAGGGATGGACGCGGTGCTGGCCAAGCCGATCGAGCCGGCGGAGCTGTCGAGGGTGTTGCTGGCGGTGTCGAGCCGCGCGCCGTACTGAAGGGCCCGCGCCGCGAGGTCTCCTCCCTCCTCCGAGCTGACGCCGGCAACCTGACCCTCCAACCTGAGGCCAGCAACCTGACGCCTGCAGCCAGAGGCCTGTCTCTGAAGCCTGCAACCTGACGCCTGCAGCCAGAGGCCTGTCTCTGAAGCCTGCAACCTGAGGCCCGCAACCGGCGGCCTGAACCCTGTCTCCGAAGCCTGGCGCCCGCGCTGTCTCCATGAGCCGCGTCGCAGCCCCGGCGCGCCGTCCTCTCGAAGCCACTGCGGCGTAGTCGGCTTCAGGGTTCAGAGACAGGGTTCAGGCCACAGGCTTCAGGCCACAGGCTTCAGGCCTCGGCCTCTCAGGACGCGGCCCGGCTGGCTCGCCCGATCCGCGACCCGCCAACCTACGCGCTATTTCAGGAAGATCTCCGGGTCCACCGGGGTGCCGTCCAGCTCCATCTGGAAGTGCAGGTGCGGGCCCGTGACCCGACCCGACGCCCCGCTCTTCGCCACCACCGCGCCCTTCTTCACCCGTTGGCCGCGCCGGACCTCGGTGCTGTCGTTGTGGCAGTACACGCTGGTGAGCCCGTGCCCGTGGTCCACCTTCAAGAAGCGCCCGTTGACGCCGTCCTGGGCCACGTAGAGCACCTCGCCGTCGGCGATCGCCACTACGTCGGTGCCGAGGGGCACCGCCACGTCGACCCCGCCGTGGAGCTTCCTCTTGCCGAGGACCGGGTGCACGCGCCAGCCGAAGGGCGAGGTGATGCGAGCGTTCGTCGGCACCGGCCAGGTCATGCCGAAGGCGGTGACGAGGGCGAAGGTGCCGTGCACCACCGGGTCGGCCTCCGCGCGGTCGTCGGGGGGCAGGTACTCACGGAACGCGGCGTACTCCCCGGGCATGGCGGCGCCGGCCGCCTTCGCGAGGTGCACCGCGTAGCGCACCCGCGGCAGCTCCACCGCGAGGGCGGCCACCGCGGCCTCGGGGTGGTGCAGGTCGGCTTGCAGCTTGCCGAGGCCGGTCAGGAGCGCGGCCTCTCGCGCGTCCGCGGGCGCGGTGGCGGCGGGCGCCACCAGCCCCACCGCGGCGAAGGAGGCCGCGGCGCCCGGCGGGTAGCGGACGTCGAAGTGGCCCTCGCTCCGGTTGCCGGCGGAGAGCATCAGCGCAAGGGCCCTTGCGAGGTCGGGGTCGAGCCCCGCCGCCTTGGCCCCCGGGGTGGTGGAGGCGTCGGCCGCGGGGGCCTGGGCCACCGCCTCCACCGCGTGGCTGCTCACCCCGGCCCCGCGCTCGGTCTTGAAGTAGGTGATGAGGGGGCGGGTGCGGACGTGGCGGCCGGTGGCCCAGTGCACCCCGCGCACCACCAGGCCGCCGACCGGAGTGGCCACCATGAGCGTGTAGACCGCGGCCGACACCGCGAGCAGATCGAGGATGCCGAGCCACCACCTCGGGCCGCGGCGGGGCGGCGGGCGCGGCGAGGGCGCGGGGCGGCCCCCCGAGGCGGCGGCGTCCACCTCCGCGAGCAGGCGGTGGAGCTCCTCCAGCTCCGGGCTCTTCGCCCTTGGGTCCTGCTTCGAGTCCGCCACGTGGTCCTCACATCACGGCGAGCAGGGCCCGCAGGGTGCTCCAGGGCGGCGCCGCCTCCAGCACCGCGAGCACCGCGACCGGAAACACCACCAGCGCGACCGCCCATCCCCTGAGGCGGCGCCGTCGCGTTGAAAGCTGCCTTTCGAGATCCCGCTCGGCCACGTGGTCCGACCACGACACCGCGGACGACACCACCCGGGCCCCGAGGCGCCAGCCCACCAGCGCCAACACCAGGAGCCCCACGACCCCGGCCCCGGGCGAGGCGATCGGAGCAAGCCAGCTTGCGTCTTCGAGCCCCGCGTGGGTCACCACCTGCACCTCTCGCGCGATGACCAGCACCCCCGCCCAGGCCGCGAACAGGGCCGACAGCGGCGCCACCACCCGGAGCACGGTGGGGTCACGCAAGAGGGCCTGCCCGAGCGCGCGCCACGGGCGGTCCCGGTGGCGGTGCCAGAACAGGGGCACCGCGAGCACCACGTCGCCCGCGAGCTCGAAGCCGAGGGCCAACAGGCGCGCGAGGGCGTCGCGGGTGTCCATGTCTACGAACTCCTGCAAGCCGAAGGTCCAGCGCTCGATCATGTTGGGGGAGGCGCCCACCAGGGCCATCGCCCAGGCCAACAGGGCCGAGCCCAGCCGGTCCACCTGGCCGTCGATGATGTTGAGGGCGACGAGGGCGTGGTCGTCGAGGACGTCGGCGCCCGCGTGCAGGCCCACCGCGATCACCGCGAACAGGCCGAGGGGCACCACGCGCCGGCCCAGGCCGGCGATCAAGCGGAACAGGACGCTCAAGTGCGCACCACCATAGTCCCCGACGGGCGGGGGTCCACCCGGTCAACGCTCGGGCCCCGGTTTGGATCTTCCCTTCGCCTCACTCCGCCCAGCCCACCCCGCGGCACGACAGGGCGGTGAGGCGGGTCCGGAGGTCCTCCGGGGGGTCGGGGGCGCGGTCCAGGGCCTCCTGGAGCACCTGGCAGGCCTCCTCGGTGTGGCCGAGGCGCTGGCGGAGGTCGGCGAGGAGCGCGGCCACCGAGGCGTCGTCGGGCCTGCGCTCGAACAGGGCGGTGACGCGGCGCTCCGCCGTCTCGAGGTCGCCGCCGTAGTCCAGCGCCAGCTTGGCGAGGCCGAAGGTGGCGTCGGGCTGGTCCGGGAGGGCCTCGAGGGCCCGCTGGAACGCCTGGCCGGCCGCGGTGACGTCGCCGATCGCGGCGAGCTGGTTGCCGAGCTCCACGTGGGCCGAGCTCATCCCGGGGAAGGTGGCCACGGTGCGCCGGGCGTCCTCGAGCTGGTCGGGCTCGGTGAGCCGGAAGCCGGCGGCCATGGTGTCGAAGATCGGCCCGTAGGCCGCGGCCCACGCGGCGGGGGCGGTGAGCACCACCTTGTAGGCGTAGTAACCGCGCTCGACCAGGATGTTCCGGGTGATCTGAGGCCCGGCCCGCGACTCGAGGGCCACCGTGAGCTCCACCGCGCGCCCGCCCGGGAGCAGGAAGGGGCGCTCGCCGAGGACCCTGACCGCGGTGATCTCGCCCTCCTCCTCCCGTCCGGCGAGCTCCTCCTGCAGGAAGGCCTGCCGCAGGCGGGGGAGCGAGTACGGCTCGCTGGTGCGGGTCTCGGCCCGCAGGCCGATGCTCGCCCCGAGCGAGTTGCCCCACGCCGGGTAGCCCAGGTGGTTCTCGCCGAAGTGCCAGCCCGCGGGGTGGATGAAGGCGAGGCCGCTGGTGTGGTCCTCCACCGTCACGTAGCGCGGGCCGAGGGCGCGGATGATTGGCCCCACCCCCAGGGTGACGCCGACGAGGGCGGCGATCACGAGGATCGGGGTGGCCCGGGTGCGCCAGGTGCCGGTGGGCTTGCCGACGTAGAGCAGGCTGGGTTGCAGCGGCAGGGTCGCGATCAGGCCCCCGAGCATCCCGCCGAGGTGCCCCCAGTTGTCGGTGTCGGGGGAGGCGAGGCCCACGTAGAGGATGAAGATCGCGTAGGGGAGCACCGCGCCCCCGAAGTAGCGGCGGTACCGGCGGGGCAGGATCTCGGAGTACTTGTAGCCGAACACCGAGGCCGCCCCGAACAGCCCGAGCACCACCCCGCTCACCCCCACCGAGGGCTGGTCCGACATCAGGGTCGACAGGCACGTGGTGCCGAGGGCGGAGGCCACCAGGATGAGCAGGTAGTCTTGCAGGCGGTAGGCGTTCTCGACCGTCCCCCCCACGTTGAAGAGGAAGAACATGTTGAACAACAGGTGGAGGATGTCGCGGTGGAGCACGTTGGCGGTGAACAGGCGCCACGTCTCGCCCAGCTCCACGATGTTGGGGCGCCACTTCGCCCCCGCCGCGACGAGGTCGTCCACCCCCACCACCCGCTCCCAGCCCGCCACGCTGAAGAACAGGACGACCTGGGCCACGCAGAGCACCGCGGTGAACACCGGGAAGCGCCCGAGCGAGAACGCGCGGGTGAAGTGCAGGCGGGCCGGCGCGTAGAGGCGGCGGAAGAGCTCCAGCTCCCGCGCGTCGACCCACGCGGGCCCGGTGAGGACGGGGAAGTTGACGGGGGTCGACGGCGCCACCTGCCCCTGGCGCACCCGGGCCTCGAACTCGTCGAGGGTGATGGTCTCCTCGCGACCGTGGAGCCGGACCGAGATCACGTGGGGCCAGGATACTCGGCGCAGGCCACATCCACCACCGGGCCCGCCTCGGCCGGATCCAGCCCGAGGGCCTCCACCAGGGCGGGCGGGTAGCGCTGGAAGCGCAGGCACGCCCGCGCCCGGGCCCCCGCGGGCGCTCGCACGGTCCGGACCTCTCCTGGCGCGAGGCCGCGCAGCTCGGCCCGATCCGCCTCGGTGGGCAGCGCCACCTCCCGCGCCCCCGCCATCAGGCGGGCCGAGAGCCAGCTCGTGGCCACCACCGCCCCGTCCACCTCGAGGTCGAGCCACACCGCGCGCAGGAACGCCGCGCCGTCGGGGGTGGGGTGCCCGTCCGCCACCGCGGTGAGCCGGGCCACCGCGTCGTCGCCCTCCCGCGCCACCGAGAGGCGCACCGCGGATGACAACAGGGCCTGCACCTCGGCCACGCTCCCGCCGACGAGGCCCACCGGCCGGTGGGTCACCGCGCCCTCTCCGCCCCGCATGTGGCAGCGCTGGCAGGTCTCGCCCCGCGCGGCGGCGCTGCTGGCCCGCCAGTGATCCAGCGGCCCCTCCCGGAAGGGGCCGGGGCCCTCCACCTGGTGGCAGGTCCCGCACAGGTCGGCGCTCACGAGGAAGCCGCCCGGCGCCACCTCGTGGGGCGCGCGGCCGCTCACCGCCGCCGCCCGCACCGGGCCGCCCTCGTCCAACAGGAGCGCGCCGTCCCCCGGGCCGAGGTTCCCGTAGGCGGCGTGGCAGGTGAGGCAGCCGAGGCCCGCCTCGGTGCCGCCGGCTGGGCGGTGGCAGCCGAGGCAGAACGCCCCCGCCTTCCAGCTGCGCTGGGCCTCGTCCACCAGGGCCAGGAACACGGGCGAGGTGGCGGCCACCGCGTGCCTCGACGCGGCGTGCTCGGCCGCAGCGTCTTCGTGGCAGCCCTCGCAGCGCTCGGCAAGCTCACCTGCGCTTCGGCCGCCGCCGGCGCACGCAGGGATGAGCAGCAGGAGCAACCCAGCCTGCCGCATGTCAGAACCAGTAGTTCACGCCGGCGGTGAGCTGGCCCACCGCGCTCGTCCCGAGCTGGTTGGAGACCCGCGCCGACCAGCTCTGGAGGCCGGTCTGGTGCCCGAGGTAGCCGAACATCTCGGCGTTCAGCTCGAACGCGAAGCCCTCGAGGAGGAAGATCTCCGCCATCGCCCCGCCGTGCACCCCGAACAGGATGTCGCTCGTGCCAGGGGCGCCCACCTGGTCGGGGTGGGCGAAGCGGAAGTCCACGCAGGCGCCGAGGGTTGGCGCCACGAACCAGCCCGATCCGGCCACGAGCGACGGGGCGTAGAGGCCGAAGCCGATCACGTGGTCGTGCCGCCACGCCTCGGCCTGGCGCCACGCGAAGTTGTCGCTGAACAGCTCCACCCCCACCCACGACCAGGGGCGCAGCTTGATGTGGCCGCCCGCGCCCGGGGCGGCGTAGGGCCCGACCCAGGCGGTGGCCCGGGCCCCGATGGCCAGCGTGGTGTCGGGATCCCACCCTGCGACGGCCTCCGTCGCGGGGGTGGCAGCGTGGGCGGCGGTGCTCGAGAGCAGGATGAGGGGCAGTGCGAGGTGGGGCAAACGCATCGGGGGTGGGTGCCCACACCGCGGCGTAGCGTTCGAGGTTGCTCGCGCGCACAACCCCATCGGGCCGGGGCCCTATGGGCGCGACGGGGCATCCGTGGCTCACTCGGCGGGATGCAGGCTGTCTGGCGCATCGGCCTCCTCTCGACCCTGCTCGTGCTCGGCACCGGCTGCGGGCGCAACGCGGTGTTCGGCCTCGGCCAGCCGGGCGAGGACGCCGCGGTCGCCGACGGCGGCGCGCCGAGCGACGGCGAGGTGATCTTCACGGACATCGGGGTCCGGGTGGACGCGGGCGCGCCGAGCGACGACGGCGGCGACCCGGCGCTCGACGGCGGCGCGCCGAGCGACGACGGCGGCACCCCGACTGACGACGGCGGCATCCCGGCCGAAGACGGCGGCCCCGCCCCCGACGCCGGCAACCCCACGACCGATGCCGGCAACCCCGCCGACGCCGGCACCCCCACCGACGCCGGCACTCCCACCGACGCCGGCACCCCGATCCCCGACGGCGGCCTCCCCCCGCCCGGCGACGCGTGCACGACGGACGCGGACTGCGGCTTCTTCAGCCCGCTCTGCCACCCCACCCTCAACGTCTGCGTGGACTGCCTCTCCGACGCAGACTGCCGCGGCGGCCAGACCTGCGACACCACCTTCGGCTTCGAGTGCAGGCAGAGTTGCCTCAACGGGAGCTGCGGCCCCCTCGGAGAGTGCGATCCCGCCACCAACCTCTGCTACGAGTGCCTGACCGACAGCGACTGCAACGGCGCCGAGATCTGCCACCCCACCAGCCGCACCTGCGTCACCTGCGCCACCGACGCGGACTGCGCCCTGGCGCCCAACCGCCCGTTCTGCGACCCGCAAGAGGACGCGTGCCGCGGCTGCCGCAGCGACGCCGACTGCCCCATGGGCGAGACCTGCTTCGATTCCCAGGGCGGCTACTGTGCCCCCGCCACCGGCCGCGCGCAGTGCACCCCGTGCACCGACGACGCCCAGTGCGGTGGCCCCAACGACCTCTGCATCGGCGCGGTCACCACCGGCGGCTTCGTGGACCGCTCCTGCTCCCGGGACTGCAGCAACGCGCCTTGCGATCCGGGCTTCGAGTGCACCTCGGTGCGGAACGGCAGCATGGTGTGCCGCCCGAGCTACGCCATGAGCGTGCCGACCTGCACCGCGGAGCGGAACCGCGGCGAGGCCTGCCGGGTGAGCCAGATCGACGTGGACCCGGGCTGCGGGATCTCGGGGGTCCAGGACGCCCGCTGCATCGCCACCGCCTCCGGCGCGGCCGGGGTGTGCTCGTTCTGGTGCCAGGACAACGCGGACTGCCCCCAGGGCACCACCTGCACCCCGGCCGGCAACGTCAGCGTGTGCCTGTAGCCCGACCCGCTCAGTCGAACAGGGCCGACTCGGTGCGGTTTCGGCCCTTCTTCTTGGCCTGATAGAGCCGCTCGTCCGCCGCCTCGACGAGGTCTTCGGGGCGCTGCATCGCGTCGGTGAGCTCGGCCACCCCCACCGAGGTGGTGCAAGGGATCCTGCGCCCGTTGTGGGCGACCTCCATCGACTCGATCGCGCGGCGGACCCGCTCCCCCACGATGAAGGCCTTCTCGCTCTCGGTGCTCCGGAGCAACAGGGCGAACTCCTCGCCGCCGTAGCGGGCGAAGATGTCCTCCTTGCGCATCGTCTCGGTGACCCGCTTGGCCACCGAGCGGAGCACGAGGTCGCCGGCCTGGTGGCCGTAGGTGTCGTTGACCCGCTTGAAGTGGTCGAGGTCGAACAGGACGAGCGACAGGGCCTGGTGGTGCCGCTTGGCGAAGCCGACCTCCTTCTCGAGCTCCAGACCGAAGGCGCGCTTGTTGAGCGCGTCGGTCATGGGATCGTGGGTCTTGAAGGTCTGCATCAGGGTGTGGAACTCCACCTCCCGCTCGTCCTGGAACCGGAACTGCAGGATGGTGGCGGTGCCCACCTGGATCTTGAGGCCGTCCTCGAGGGTGAGGACCTGGACCCGCTCCCCGTCGACGTAGGTCCCGTTGGTGGAGCCCAGATCCATCACGATCAGGGTCTCCCCCTGCCGGATCACCTTGGCGTGGTGGCGCGAGACCCCCTCGTCGTCCAGGAAGATGTCGCACTCGGGGGCCCGGCCCACCGTGGTCTCCTCCTGGGTGATCAGGAACATCTGGCCGATGGAGCGGCCGCTGATGCAGATGAGGGCGGCGCTCCGGGCCGCCTCCTCCAGCTCCAGGGGCGGCACTTCGTGGACCGCCGTCTTGTCGGAGTCCGGCCCGCGCGAGTCGTCGTACGCCATGGGACGCTGCGTCGATGCTACGACAGCCCGGTGGGGGGCGCCAGGCCTCGGGGCCCTCTTCGCGGCCAACCGGCAGGGTGGCCCCGCAGTAGGTGTTGACGCGCAGTCCGGACTCTCGCTAGCAGTGCCGTACCCATGAACGGCCGTCCCGTCCTCTTCGTCACCCTCCTGGGGCTCGCCGCGGCGGGCGCCACCTGCAAGGGAAGCGACAAGGCCCCCCCGCCGGCCCCCGCCGCCGAGCCGACCCCGCAGGTCGAGGAGCCGCTGGTGAAGGCCCCCGCGATCACCGAGATGGAGGGGATCGACGTGGCCGAGATCCCGCCCGCCCAGCGGGTCGACGCGCTCCGGATCCTCAACGAGAACTACTGCTACTGCGGATGTGCGCGCACCATCGCGGCCTGCCTCGCCAACCGCGCCGACTGCTCCTGCGTGAGCTGCTCCGAGCGCATGGCCCGGTTCGTGTTGAATCAATACAACGAGGGCGCGTCTACCGAGGACGTGGAGGAGCAACTGGCCGAGGGCTTCACCGGCGGCTTCAACGCCAAGCCGGCGAGCTTCCCGTTGGACGATCAGGGCACGTGGGGCTCGAAGGACGCCCCCATCACCCTGGTGGAGTTCGCGGACTTCCGCTGCCCGCACTGCGCCGCGGCCTCCGACGTGCTGGCCGAGCTGACCAAGAAGCGGAGCGACTTCCGCCTCGTGTACTTCTATTACCCCCTCTCCAGCGGCGGCGAGACCTCGATCAAGGCGGCGGAGGCGGCGGAGGAGGCCCGGGTCCAGGGCAAGTTCTGGGAGATGGCGCACGAGCTCTTCGCGAACCAGCACGCGCTGGAAGACTCCGACCTCGCCCGCTACGCCCAGCAGACCGGCCTCGACATGGGAAAGTTCGCGATGGCGATGGACCGCCGCGTCCACCGCGACAAGGTCATGGCGAACAAGCGCATCGGCGAGGCGGCGGGCATCATGTCCACCCCGAGCATCTTCGTGAACGGCCGCCCCTTCGGCCTCGGCCGTACCCTCGACAACTTCAACCTGCGCATCGACATGGAGGCCGCGCGCGGCCGCTGTGATTGACCGACTGATGGGTGAAAGGAGCCCTGCATGCGCCTCATTCGACTGCTCGCCCTGCCGCTGGCCTTGATGGCCACCCCGGCCCTGGCCCAGCCCTTCGCCGACGGCCCCGACGCCAAGAAGGACGCCGGCCCGCGCCCCGAGCGGCGCACCTGGACGGTGAAGAGCGGAGACTACGCCTTCACCCTGGAGTTCAACCCCGGGATCCCCAACCCCAACCAGGTGGTGGAGATCCAGGTGCTCGCGGGGAGCATCCCCAAGACCCCGCACCCCCGCTTCGGCAACCGGATCCCCCTCGAGGGGGCCCGGATCACGGTCGAGGCGATCAACCCCGCGGGGGAGAGCATCGGGCGCTTCCTCGCCCACCCCTTCGCGCTCCAGGCCGGGCGCTACGGCCTGCACGTGACGCCGACCCAGGACGGCATCTACGAGCTCTTCATCCAGGCGCGCACCGCCGAGGGTGAGAAGGTCGAGGCGCGCATGAAGATGCCGGTGAACGTGTGGCCGCTGCCCAAGGAGCTGGAGGGCGGCGGAGACGACGTGGGCAACTCGGGCCGTCGGCGCCCGGTGATCAAGAAGTGAGGACGCGCAGCATGAAGCGGCTCAGCACCCCAGTATTCATGGGCCTCGGCGCCCTGCTCCTGTCCGCGGGCCCCGCCCGCGCGGACGCCCCGGTGTGGGTGGGCGATCCGGTGAACGGCGCGAAGCTCTACGCGGCCGAGTGCGCGGCGTGCCACGGCGACGATGGCCGCGGCGGCCGCACCGGCGTGGCCCTCACCCGGGCGGATCGGCTGAACCTGATCCGCGACGATCAGATGTTCCAGATGATCGAGACCGGGGCCGGCCTGAAGAAGCCCAAGGACCACACCCTCAAGGACAAGCTGAAGTTCCTCGAGATCTGGGACGTGGTGGCGTTCACCCGGACCCTGCACATGACGATCGCGGACTTCTTCCCGAGCGCGTCCCGCTACGTGAGCAAGGAGTACACGATCGACAAGTACGGCCTGCAGCGGATCGAGGAGAACGGCGGCATGGTGCTGAAGGGCAAGGACCAGACCGCGGCGGTGTTCACCCTGTTCGACTTCGAGGGCGAGGAGGGGAACCTGAAGTACGTGCCGCAGGACCCGATCCTGCTCGACCAGCTCAAGAAGCCGAACAAGGCGGGCTACCTGGTGTTCCTGCCCTTCAAGACCGACGGCTTCGAGGGCGAGCTGGGGGTCGCGATGGACGCCACCGGCGTGATCACCAAGCTCGGCGTGCACGGCACGGCCTCGGGCGCCGAGCTCCTCAACAAGTCGCTGTCGCGCTTCGAGGGCATGGGCAAGAAGGGCCAGAAGACCCCCTTCAAGGTGAGCGGCGGCAAGGACATGGACAAGCTGGCCAAGGACGTCTTCCCCGCCTACCTGCGCGCGATGGAGACCGTCACCATGTACGACCGCGAGGAGCGGGAGCGCACCTGGGCCGACGACGAGTAGTCCGGCCGGGCCGCCGCGGGCCTTGCGCTCGGGCGCGGCTCGGCTAAGTGTTCAGGGGTGGCGGCCCTGTTCCCCCGGCCCTGTGAGGGGCCCTCCTCCGACGAGGAGGTCGATCTGTTCGGGGACTACCGCCAGCTCTTCCCCATCCACGTCCTGGGGCGCCTGTTCTGGGTGCCGGAGGACAACACCGTCCTTCGGGCCCTGCAGTTCCTCGAGCTGAGGGAGGGCGCGGTGCGCCTGCCCTACAAGGACTACTGCTGGAACGACACGAAGGGGTGCTGCGAGATGCGCTACCGCCCCACCCCGGAGGCCGAGGTGGTGCCCGCGCGGGCCTGCCAGACCCGGGTGGCGCCGGGGCTCGAGGTGGTGGCGCTCCCCAAGGGAGGTCGGGCGTGCTGGTGAAGGGCGCCACGCCGCGCCCCGCCGCCGCCGCGATCGAGGGCCTGCTGAAGGACCTCGCCCGCGACCTCGCCGACGACCAGCTGATCACCGACCCCGACCTCATGGCGCCCTACGCCCGGGACTGGTCGGGGGCGGAGCCGCTCATGCCCGACGTGGTGGTGCGGGCTCGCCGCACCGAGGACGTGCAGGCCGTCCTGCGGGCGGCGCAGGACAACGGCGTCCCGGTGACGCCCCGCGGCCTCGGCACCGGCAAGTCGGGTGGCGCCCTGCCGTTGTTCGGCGGGGTGGTGCTCTCGATGGAGCGCATGCGCATGGTGCACGAGGTGCGGGCCGACGACATGCTCCTCGTCGCGGACGCGGGGGCGGTGACCGCCCAGGTGATGGCGGCGGCGGAGTCCGAGGGCTTGTTCTACCCCCCCGACCCCAACAGCCTCGACATCTGCTCGATCGGCGGCAACGTGGCCTGCAACGCGGGCGGGCCGCGGGCCCTCAAGTACGGGGTCACCAAGCACTACGTGCTCGGCCTCGAGGTGGTGCTCGCGAACGGGCGCCGGGTCGAGCTCGGCAAGCGCACCGTCAAGCACGTCACCGGCTACGACCTCGCCGCCCTCATCGTGGGGTCCGAGGGCACCCTGGGGGTGATCACGCAGGTCACCTTGCGTCTGGTGCCCCAGCCCCGGGCCGTGCACACCGCGCTGGTGGCCTTCGCGAGCGCGCGGACCGCCTCGGTGGCCCTCACCGGGGTGCTCACCGCGGGGGTGGTGCCCCGCACCCTGGAGCTCCTCGACCGCCACGCGCTGGACGCGGTGCGGGCCAAGACCCCCGGGCGCTTCCCGCCCGACGCGGGGGCGGTGATCATCCTGGAGACCGACGGCCCGACCGACGAGCGCGCGTTCGAGGACCTCGAGCGCGCGGCGTCGGTGTGCCTCGAGCTCGGCGCGCTCGACGTGCAGGTGGCCCAGGACGCGGTGCAGCGCGAGAAGATCTGGGCCCCGCGGCGGCTCCTGAGTGAGACCCTGAAGGAGAGCGCGGAGGCCAAGATCTCCGAGGACGTGGTGGTGCCGCGCTCCCACCTCCCCGAGCTCCTCGAGGCGGTGGAGCGCATCGGCGAGACCCACGGGGTGCGGGTGGCCTCCTACGGCCACGCGGGGGACGGGAACCTGCACGTGAACGTGCTCTTCGACAAGGACCAGCGCGCCCAGGCGGATCGCGCGGTGCAGGATCTCTTGCAGACCACGATCGGCCTCGGGGGCACCATCTCGGGGGAGCACGGCATCGGCCTGCTGAAGCGCGACTTCCTGCCGTGGGAGCAGGCCGCGCCGGTGCTCGCGGTGCAGCGCCACATCAAGGCGGCGCTCGACCCGCTGAACCTGCTGAACCCGGGCAAGATCCTGCCCCTCGGAGGGGCCGCGTCATGAACGAGGTCGAGCTGGAGCTCCCGGCCGAGGCGCTGTCCGCGGTGCCGATCTTCCCGCTGCCGGGCACGGTGCTCCTGCCGGGCACCTTCCTGTCGCTGCACGTCTTCGAGCCGCGCTACCGGGCGATGATGGAGTACGTGATCGAGGGGCACCGGCTCATGGTGGTGGCTCAGCTCGATCCGCTCGCCCCCGCCGACGCGCACGGGCGCCCCGGCATCCACCCCGTGGCCGGCCTGGGCCTGTTGCGCCGCTCGGTGCGGCTCCCGGACGGGCGCTACAACATCGTGCTCGAGGGCCTCGGTCGGGTGGACGTGCGCCACGAGCTCCCGCCCACCCTCGTGTTCCGGCGGGCCGCGGCGGAGCTCCTCGAGGACGTCCCCCCCGCGGATCCCGGCGCCCTCGACGCCGCCCTCGCCTCCCTGAAGGCCCTCTGCCAGCAGGTGCTGATCCAGGCGGGGGACCCGGATCCGGACGTGATCCAGGAGCTCAACGAGATCGACGACCCGGGCCGCCTCGCCGACCTCGCGGCGGCGGCGGGCCTGACCGACCCGCAGGTGCGGCAGCAGGTGCTGGCCGAGGCGGCGGTGGACGCGCGGCTGGAGCTCGTCGCGGGGGCCCTCGGGGCGCAGCTCCTGACCCACATGGACGACGACGAGGGTTTACCTGGATGGGGTATCGGTACGGGGAAGGCCTGACCCGGTTAAGAACGAGCCGAGAGTGCCGACTTTCACACTCGATGGCACACGTGGCGCGGGAGGGTCGCAACGGCGAGGTGATCCTCGACCTGAGCACCAACGACCTCTCCGAGGTCTCGTGGGATGAGCTCAGCCAGTGGGTCACCCACGTGGTGGTCCACTCGATGCTGGGCACCCCGGCCGGCCCCCGCATCGACCGGGAGAAGCTCCAGACCCTCTTGGACAGCCACCTGGCCACCCTCCTGAAGGGTGACCACCTCGACTTCGCGCCGATCCTCGCCGCCCTCCTCCGGATCCCCCACGTCACCGAGGCGGACCTCTACGTCGGCGTCATCAGCCTGATCGGCCAGCTCGCGAGCATGGGGCTCATGATGGAGGAGCCCGCCTTCAAGCTCACCCCGCGGGAGCGGGCGGAGCTGATCGACGCCGCGTTCAGCGAGACCGAGCAGGCCCGGGACGAGTACCACGGGCACCGCATCCGGAGCGCGGTCCACGCCCTGCACAAGCAGCGCATCGGCGAGCTCCTGGTGAGCGAGGGCCTGATCGACATCCAGCAGCTCCAGGAGGGCCTCGAGGCCCAGCAGGAGATGGGCGGCCGCATCGGCTCCATCCTGGTGCGGATGGGCTTCATCACCGAGGAGCAGCTCGCCGCGTTCCTCGGCCGTCAACTTGGCTTGCCCTGCCTGACCAGGCTGGAGCGGGTCTCGCCGGAGGCCTTGCGCCGCCTCCCCCGCCACCTGGCCGAGAAGTACCAGGTGGTCCCGATCTCGGCCAACGACCGAGAGCTGGGCCTGGCCATGGCGGACCCCGCCAACCTCGAGGCGATCGACCAGGTGCAGTTCACCACCGGGCTGCGGGTGCGCCCCGCGGTGGTGCCCGAGCTCCTCATCGACTACGCGCTCGCCCGCTTCTACGGCGTGCGTCGCCCCACCCGGCTGCGGCGCCTGGACGTGCACCGGGCCAAGGCGGGGAGCGGCGATCTGGTGCCCGGCCCCGCCGCGCTCGACCTCGACCTCCTCACCGCCGACATCGCGGAGCCCTGGGAGGAGCCCGAGTCCCCCGGCGACGACATCGCCGCCCTCTCGGGTCGGCTCGCCGCGGCCGAGCGCCCGGCCCAGGTGCTGGACCTCTTGACCCAGTACCTCACCGAGCACTTCGCGACCGCGCTCGTCTTCACCCTCGACGGCACGCGCCTCAAGGTGCGGGCCTGCTCGGGGGCGCACGCCGCCGCGCTCCGGGACTCCGACCTCGACGTGCACGACGACCCCGCCCTCAGCGACGCCTTCGTGCGCCGGAGCCTGTACTTCGGCTCCGAGCCCCACGGGCACCACCGCTTCACCGACCTGCTCGGCCTGCCGGAGGCCAGCCTGCTGAGCGTGATCCCGGTGATGGAGCACGACCACGTGGTGGCGATGCTGGTGGGGAACGCGCGCCGTAAGCCGAGCCAGGACCCGATGGCGGAGGATCAGAACCTCACCCGGGTGGCGTCACTCGCGATGTCGATGGCGACGCTGCGGCAAGCCCTGTTGACGACCGCGCACCGCTGAGCGCGCGGCGCTCAGAGGATGCGGATGGGCTCGAGGAAGTGGCCGAGCGCGGCGCGCTTGGTCTCGAGGTAGCCGGCGGAGTGCGGGTTGGCGTCGAGCTGGATCGGCACCCGCTCCACCACCTCGATCCCGAAGTCCTCCAGGCCCTGCACCTTCTCGGGGTTGTTGGTCATCAGGCGGACGCTCTGGATGCCAAGGTCGTGGAGCATGCCGGCCGCCACGTCGTAGGTGCGCAGGTCGGTCTCGAAGCCCAGCTGGTGGTTGGCCTCGATGGTGTCGGCGCCCTCGGCCTGCAGGGCGTAGGCCCGGATCTTGTTGCCGAGGCCGATGCCCCGCCCCTCCTGGCGGAGGTAGAGGAGCACCCCGGCGCCCTGCTCGTGCATCGCGACCACCGCGGCGTCGAGCTGGTCGCGGCAGTCGCACTTCAGCGAGCCGAAGACCTCGGAGGTGATGCACTCGGAGTGCACCCGGGCCAGGACCCGGGTCGCGCCCGGGGTGCCCACCACCACCGCCACGTGCTCGCGGTGGGGATCGGGCTGGCCGCCGACGATCTCTCGGAACACCACCAGCTCCACGGGGCCGTGCGCGGTGGGGATGGGGGCGTTGGCGTAGCGCACCACCCGGCGCCCGGCGTCGGTGGCTTCCGGCTTCTTGGAGGGGAGGATCATGGTGCTCTCGGGCCCGGGGACGAGGGTGACGCTAGGGAAGACTTCCGGGCGTGTCAACGCGACGTCTCGGGCTGATGCTTGACGTGGGCTTCGCATCGGGCTCTGCACTTCAGTAGTGACCACCAGGCGCCCCCGCAAGGCCGTTGTCGGCTCCGTCCTGGGCCGGCGCCACCCGCCGGATCTGCCCCGGGCCGAGGCCGCGGTGCGGGACCTCCTGGAGGCCCTCGGCTTCGATCCTCGGGATCCGGCCCTGGCCACCACCCCGTCTCGGGTGGCGGAGGCCTTCGCCCGCGGGCTCACCGCCGGCTACGAGGCCGACCCCCAGGCCGTCCTGGGCGCCGGCTTCCCCGTTCAGCACCCGAACCCGGTGGTGGCCCTCGGCATTCCGCTCCTCTTCGTGTGCCCGCACCACCTGATGCCGGCCCGCGGGGTGGTCCACCTGGCCTTCCTGCCCAAGGACCGGGTGCCCGGGCTCTCCCGCATCACCGCCCTCGTCGACGCCCTGGGCCGCCGGCTGGTCCTGCAAGAGGACCTGACCCAACACCTGGCGGAGACCCTGATGAAGGGGATCGGCGCCCGGGCCGCGGTGGCGGTGGTGGAGGCCACCCACACCTGCGTCGCGGCCGAGGATCTGGCTCGGCGCGATGCAGTGTTCAGGACCCAGGCCTCGGTCGGCCCGAGCAAGGTGGTGGCGGAGCTGGTGCGGCAGGTGGAGGCGGGGCTGGCGAGCGGGGGCGCGGCGCCCCGCGGTCGGAAGGCGAAGGCTTGAGGTCGGGCGTCAACGCCGCTGCATGAGCGCGGCCTGGAGCCGGGACGCGACCTCGTCGCGCATCGCGCTCCTGGTCGTGCCGGTCCCGGCGCTCGCGTAGAGCGTCGACGCGCTCGAGGCGGTCGCGCGGCGACCCCAAGGCACCTGGGCGCCCATCGCCTCGAGCTGCTCCGGCGACGGACGCCCGCCGAAGCCGACCCCGTCGGCGCCGTAGCCCGACGCGTCCGGGGGCGGGCCGGGGGGCGGCCCCTTGGAGCGGCCCGCCTCCAGCTCCTGCTCGGACAGCTTCCCGTCACCGTCCTGGTCGAGGCGCTGGAGCATCTCGCTCGCGCTCACGCTCCGGCCGGTGCGCTCGTTCATCTGCTGGGTGAAGGCGGACAGCTCGGTGCTGCTCAGGCTCCCGTCGCCGTCGGCGTCGAAGCTCATGGGGCGAAAGCCACCCCGGTTGCCGCCGTTGATGCCGTTGATGCTCATCGATGTCGTCTCCTTTGGCGTCGCCGGCCGAGACCTCCCCAATCTCGCCGTCGTTCTCCTCGGGTATCGGTGGGCGCGTTGAAAGGTGTGTTGCGTTTTGTGCTTCAGC
>JACKEN010000034.1 GCA_020632995.1 Deltaproteobacteria bacterium
CACCTTGAAGAGGTCATCTCCGCGGTGCGTCGTATGAAAAAAGGTGTTCAACACTATAACCCGTACGTTACGAAGAGATGACGGGCCCGAGGCAGGGGCCGGGCCGCGACCCATCGAGGCGCGGACCCACCAAGCCCTCGCCGACGGCGCGCCGAAGGATCTGTAACCCTCCTCCAGACGAGGCGGCGACTGGCAGCAGCGCCGACCACGTGAGGTGTGTCGATGAGCAAGAAGCGAGTCACGGTCACCGATCTGCGCCGCATGAAGGCGGACGGTGAGCGCATCACCATGGTCACGGCCTATGACGCCACGTTCGCCAAGCTGGCGGACCGGGGCGGGGCCGACGTCATCCTCGTGGGCGACAGCCTGGGGATGGTCATCCAGGGGCAGGAAGACACCCTGGGCGTCACGGTCGACGACATCGTCTACCACACCCGGGCGGTGGTGCGCGGGGCCCAGCGGGCCCACGTGGTGGCCGACATGCCCTTCATGAGCTACCAGGCCGATCTGCAAGCTGCCATGCAGAACGCGGGGCGCCTCCTCAAGGAGGGCGGGGCCCAGAGCGTGAAGCTGGAGGGCGGCGAGGAGCACGCGGAGCTGGTCTTCAAGCTGGTGCGCTCCGGGATCCCGGTGATGGGCCACCTCGGCCTCACCCCGCAGTCCGTCCACGCCATGGGCGGCTTCAAGGTGCAGGGCAAGAGCCGCGATCAGGCCGAGCAGATCCTGCGCGACGCCCAGGCCCTCGAGGCGGCGGGCGCCTACGCGATCGTGCTCGAGGGGGTGCCGGTGGAGCTCTCGCGGGTCATCACCGAGGCCCTGAGCATCCCCACCATCGGCATCGGCGCCGGGGTGGACTGCGACGGCCAGGTGCTGGTGATCTACGACCTCCTCGGGCTCTTCGACGAGTTCGTGCCCAAGTTCGTGAAGCAGTTCGCGAAGCTGGGGCCCGACGCGGTGGCCGCGATCGGCGCCTACAAGGAGGAGGTCCAGGCCGGCACCTTCCCGGCCGAGGCCCACACCTTCCACGCAAAGGAGGTGCTCTTCCGGCCCCGCCCGGTGCAGGTGCACCCCGACCCGCAGGACCACGGCGAGGACGGGATGGACGGGCTGTACGGCGTCGTCCCCGTCTGAGGACTTTCCCTCTTCGATACTGCGAAACATTCGCATTTTCGCGGCGTTGCCCCAATCTCACAGACCGCGGGCGGATGTTCGCGTTGACTCTGCCGTTCCGCCGGGTACCCTTGCAGAACTGGAACCTGTCCCTAGGGCCAGGCTAGTGCGGAAAAGATAGCAATGCCCTCAAGAGACCTCGAGTCCACCCGGCCAAATCTCCCACATTCAAGCAAAATCGCAAAGAAACCGGAAGGAGCGGCCGTGGCCGGTTCGGTCGGACCGGTGTTTCTGGTGGGAGCGGAGCGCTCGGGCACCACGCTGCTCCGGCTGATGCTGGATCACCACCCGGAGGTCGCCTTCTTCTCGGAGTTCGAGTTCGCGGTCGACCGCATCGCGCCCGACGGCACCCTCCCTGAGCTCGAGCGCTACCGGGACTACCTGTCGCTGCACCGGAGCTTCCTGACCTCCGGCTTCACGGTGGATCCGAGCCTCGAGTACGCGGACCTCGTCCGGAGCTTCCTCGAGCAGAAGCGCGCCGCGGACGGCAAGCCGGTGGTCGGCGCCACCGTGCACTTCGGCTTCGAGCACCTGCACCGCATCTGGCCCGACGCACGCTTCATCCACCTCGTCCGAGACGGGCGCGACGTGGCCGGCTCCACCATCCGGATGGGCTGGGCGGGCAACTTCTACAAGGGCGTGGAGCACTGGATCCACGCCGAGCAGACCTGGAGCGCGCTCGAGCCCACCCTCCCCGAGGGGCGCTTCATCAACGTGCGCTACGAGGACCTGATCCTCGACGCCCAGAAGGTCCTGACCGAGGTGTGCGCCTTCATCGGCGTGCCCTTCGACCGCGCGATGTTCGCGTACGCCGACCACAGCACCTACGACGCGCCCGACCCCAAGCTGGTGAGCCAGTGGCGCAAGAAGGCCAGCCCCACCGAGGTGCGTCTGGCCGAGAGTCGGATCCGCCACATGCTGGCCGATCGGGGCTACGAGCCCAGCACCTTCAGCCCCCTCGCCCCGGGCCCCCTCCGCCGGGCCTACCTGAAGACCCAGGACCGCCTCTACCGGGCCAAGTTCCGCCTGGACCGCTACAAGCTCCGGGTCTTCATGGAGGACTTCGTCTCGCGCCGCCTGCACCTGGATGGGTGGCAGCGCCAGGTGAAGCTGCGGATCAACGAGATCGACGAGCAGCACCTCAAGTAGGGGCTCAGCCCATCGACAAGCGGCGCCCCCCGCGGTACCCCGAGGCCGATGCGCAGCAGGTACACGTGGCTCGGTCTCGCGATGCTGCTTGTGGCCGCCCCGGCCCAGGCCCAGGTCCTCATCACGGAGGTGCAGCCCAACCCGGCGGGGAGCGGCACCGACAGCGGCGAGTGGGTGGAGATCCACAACACGGGCACCGGGGTGGTGAGCATCGAGGGCTGGATCCTGAACGACTTCGGGCCGACGCCGCCGCGGGAGTACAGCTTCCCAACGGGCGCCAGCCTGAGCCCCGGGCAGGTGATCATCGTCGCCCGCCTGGCGACGCAGTACGAGACGACGGCGGCCGCCGAGGGCTTTGCGGTCCTGGTGCCCGACTACGAGCTGGCTGACACCACCGACCCCCTCCTCGACGACGCCGCGGTGCCCAACCTCACCATCACCCTGGCCGGCGGTGGCGGCTTCGCCCTCGGCAACAGCGGCGACGGCGTGCAGCTCCGCAACTCCGCTGGGGTCGTCCAGAGCACCGCCGAGTACGGCTCCGGGCGGAGCGAGGTCCCCGGCAACCCCAGCGCTCTGCCCGGCGACGGCGAGTCCATCTCGCGGGTCGCGAACACCGGCAGCTCGGACGTCGACTTCGTGGTGCTGGCGGTGCCGAACCCCGGCACCGGCTACGGCGGCGCGATCGCGCAGCCGCCGGTGATCAGCAACCCCATCCGCGCCCCCGCCGCCCTGACCCACGGGGGCACCTTCGACCTCTCCGCCGACGTGGCGGACGCCGACGGGATCGCGGGGGTCGAGTTCTACTTCGCCGCCGCGACCTCGTCGATCGGGCCAGCCTCGGGGTCGTACGTGGCGGTGGCCGCCGCCGCGGCGGGCAACACCCACTCGGTCTCGGGCAGCGTGGCGACGCCCGCGCCCGGCATCACCATCCCCGCGCCCACCGGCTTCAACCAGCGCTACATCCGCTACTGGGTCTACGCCCTCGACAACTCCGCGGACGACGCGTTCTCGCCCGCCAACGCGGACACCACGGCGAGCAACCCGAACTACTACTGGGAGAACGTCCTGCCCGCCACCGGCCTCACCCCGATCGCCACCGCGCGGGCCCAGGACTCGCGCGAGCTGCCGAACTGGGACGGGCACTCGGTGCGCATCCAGGGCGTGGCCACCACCACCCAGGAGGCGTTCATCACCGGCACCACCAACTTCTTCATCGCGGATCCGACCGGGGTCGAGGCCATCCGGATCTTCGACAACGGGGTCTCGGTGACCGTGAACCCGGGCGACGTGGTGACGGTGACCGGCAAGATCGGCGCCTTCCGCGGGGTGCGGCAGGTGGGGCGTGACGAGCGTGCAGGCCAGCCTGCGGTGGTCGGGGACGAGATCCAGGTGCAGGTCAGCGGCACCGCGCCGGTGCCCATGCAGACCGTGACCATCGCCCAGCTCCTCGCGTCGGGCGAGCAGTACGAGTCCTCGCTCGTGCGCATCGACAACGTGTCGCTCCCGGCCGACCCCGGCACCTGGGGCGCGAACACCAACGTCGACGTCACCGACGGCACCGGCACCCTGGTCGTGCGGGTGGTGTCCGTGACCGACCTCGCCGGCGCCTCCACCCCCGGCGGCACGTTCGCCGTGCAAGGTATCTTCACCCAGTTCGCGCCCACCGGGCGCGGCGGCTACCAGCTCCAGCCCCGCGGGATCGCCGACATCATCGGCGGCACCCCGCAGCCCGACGGCGGCGTGGTCGACACCGGCGTGACCGACGCCGGGGTCACCGACACCGGTGGGCCGACCGCCGACACCGGCGTCGCGGACACCGGTGGCCCCGCCCCCGACACCGGCCTGCCGCCCGACGACTCCGGCGTGGGCCCGGGCGAGGACAGCGGCGTGAACCCGGGCACCGACAGCGGCGTGAACCCGGGCGACGACGCGGGCGTGCGCCCCGACTCCGGCACCTTCGGCGGGGGCGGCGGCAGCGGCTCGCGTGACAAGGGCGGTTGCACCTGCCTCACCGACGACGACGGCGAGGCGCCCTGGTCCGGCCTGGCCCTCGGCCTGCTGCTCCTCGGCGTGGTCCGGCGTCGCCGGAGCTGAGCCATGCTGGTCATCGAGACCGCGGAGGCCCTGAAGGCGCACTTGCGCCCGCTCCAGCGCGAGGGCCTCCGCGTCGGCTTCGTCCCCACCATGGGGGCGCTCCACGCCGGCCACCTCTCTCTCGTCGAGGAGGCGGCGCGGCACGCGGAGGTGGTGGTCGTCTCCATCTTCGTGAACCCCACCCAGTTCGGGCCCAACGAGGACCTCTCGCGCTACCCGCGGGACCTCGAGGGCGACCTCGCCAAGCTGCGCGAGGTCGGCACGAGCGTGGTCTTCCACCCGAGCGAGGACGTGATGTACCCGCCCGGGCACCAGACCACGGTGCAGGTCGCCCACGTGACCCAGGGGCTGTGCGGGGCGCATCGCCCCGGGCACTTCGAGGGCGTGGCGACGGTGGTGGCCGGCCTGTTCGGCCTCGTGCACCCCGACGTGGCGGTGTTCGGCGAGAAGGACTACCAGCAGCTCACCACCATCCGGACCCTGGTGCGGGACCTCCACATGGACGTCGAGGTGGTGGGGGCGCCGCTCGTGCGCGAGACCGACGGCCTCGCGATGTCGTCCCGGAACGCCTACCTGAGCCCCGAGGAGCGCCTCACCGCGCTCTCGCTCTCCCGCGGCCTGTTCCGGGCCCGGGACCGCTACGCGGCGGGGGAGCGCAACGCCGCCCTCCTGATCGGCGCGGCCCACGCCGAGCTGGATCTCGCCGGGGTGCAGCCCGAGTACCTGGAGCTGCGCCACGCGACGAGCCTGGTCCCGCTGGAGCGGGCCGACGGCCCCTGTGTCATGCTGGTGGCGGCGCGGGTCGGCAAGACCCGCCTCATCGACAACGTGATCCTGCGACGACCCTCATGAACGCCAAGCAAGCGAAGGAGATCCCCGGCGTGCTCCGGGTGGCGAAGAACCGTAAGGCGCTCTTCGACTACGAGGTGGTGGACCAGCTCGAGGTCGGCATCGTCCTGCGTGGCACCGAGGTGAAGTCGCTGCGGGACGGCAAGATCCAGCTCCTCGACAGCTACGCGATGATCGAGAAGGGTGAGGTGTGGCTGCATCACGCGCACATCGCGGAGTACAGCCACGGCACCTACGCCAACCACGAGCCCACCCGCACGCGGAAGCTCCTCCTGCACCGGGCCGAGATCGCGAAGCTCGAGGCCAAGGTGAAGGAGAAGGGCTTCACGCTGATCCCGCTCGAGGTCTACTTCAAGGACGGCCGCGCCAAGGTGAAGCTGGGCCTCTGCCGAGGCAAGGCGCGCTACGACAAGCGGGCCTCGATCAAGGAGCGTGACGAGAAGCGCTCCGCGGAGCGCGGGCTGGAGTGATCCTGCAAGCCGCCCTGCTCGGGCTGTGGGCGGCCCAGGTCCCCTGCGCGGGCCAGGACCTCGCCGACCTGCCCCCGCCCCTGGCCGCCCAGGTGGCGGTGGCCCGGGGGCGCGCGGCGGCGGCGGAAGGAGAGCTCGCGGCGGGGCTCGCGTGCCTCGATCGGGCGGTGGCCCTGGATCCGGGCTCCGCCCTCGCGCTTCGGACCCGGGCAGAGCTCCGGGCGGCGGTCGACGCGCTGGACGGCGCGCTCGAGGACGTCGCCGCCGCCCGCGCCGCGGGCGACGCGGACCCCGAGGTGGACCTGTTTCGGGCGGTGCTGGCCGCGCGGGCCGGGCAGCGCGACCTGGCGCGCGCCGCCGCGGCCGAGAGCGGCACGTGGTCCGGCGATCTGGTGGGCACCACCCTCGACGACGGCGCGGCCGCGTACCGGGCCGCCGACCGGGTGGGCGAGACCTCCGCCCGGGGCGCGCTGGCCGCGCTGGTGCTGGCCGGCTATCACGCGCGGCACGGGCGCCGGGCCGACGCCTACACCCTGCTCGACGTCGCCAAGAGCGAGGCTCGCCGCGCAGGTTCGCAAGCGACCCTGCGTGCGTCATCGGATCTGGAGGAGGCCTTGCAGGAGCAGGCCCCGGTGGCCTGGAGCGCGCGGGTGCGGGCCACGGTGGACCACATGAGCAACCCGGCCTACGCGGCCTCCGACCTCGCGGGGGCCAAGTCGAGCGTCCGGATGGGGGCGCTGGGCGAGGTGGCCATGGCCTCGGCCCTCGGCCCGGCCCGGTGGCAGGTGGAGCTGCAGATCCTGCAACACGGCTTGCTCGCACGCCGCACCCGCTTCGACACCCTGGACCTGTCCGCCTACCGCCTCTCTGGCGCGATGCGCTTCCCGGTGGGTGCGGACCCGACCCGGGTGGTGCTCGGGCTGACGGTGCGCTGGGTCGACGTGTTCGCGTCCGCGTTCGAGTACCACCACGCCTCCGCGCTCGAGGGCGGGCCCACCCTCGATCTGCGGCTCGGCCCGCGGGTGAGCCTGGGGCTGGCCTTCCTCGGGGCCTACGTGGACTTCATCGACGGCAGCCCGCCCGATCAGCAGGTGAGCGCCCAGAACCGGGACCGGGTGGGCCAGCGGGCCCTCGCCTCGCTGATCTTCAACCTGGGCTGGCTCGACGGGCGCCTCGAGGCGATGTTCATCAACGACGACGCCGACGGCGACGCCTTCGACGCGCTGGGCGGGGCCCTCGCGGCCCACGTCGAGGCCCGGCCGGGCGACGACATCACCCTCTTCACCGGCGCCTCCGCGACCCTGCGGGAGTTCGGGCCGGTGGGGGACTCCGCGGTGATCGGCGCCGCGGCCACCCGCACCGAGCTGCGCACCGCGGTTGAGCTCGGGGCCCGGGTCCGGCTCGCCCCCCACGTCGAGCTGGTGCTGGAGGACGTCTACGTCAACACCGACGCGCGGGCCGGGCACGGCTACACCGAGAACGTCCTCTCGGTGGGGGTGGAGTCGAGATGGTGATCGCAACCTGTCTTGCTGCGCTCGCGGTGGCCGCCCCGGTGGGGGTGGTCCAGGTGGCCCGGGGAGCCAGCGTGGCCGCGGCCGAGGCGCGCCCCGGGCAGCTCCTCGAGCCGGGCGAGCGGGTCTCGGTGATCCCCGGCGGCTGGGCGGAGCTCAGCCTGGTGGGTGACCCCGCGGTGGTGGCGCGGCTCTCGGCTGGCGCGGAGCTCGGTATCACGCAGGATGGCTTGCGGCTCGTGGAGGGCCGGCTGTGGCTCCGGGCCACCGGGCATGGCGCCGGGGCGGCCAAGGTGCACCTGCCCGAGGTGACGGTCGTGGTGCCGGCGGGCGCCGCGGTGGTCGTCGAGCACTCCAGGAGCGCGGGCACCCTGGTCGCGGTGCGGGCGGGGGTGGTCCGGGTGGCCACCTCGGAGCCCGGCGCGGGGGTGTCGCTCGGGCGCGCTCAGGTGCTCCGGGTGGCCGGGGGCGGCGCGGTGGGTACACCGCAGGCCGGCGGCGCGGCGCTCGGGGAGCTGGTGAGCGAGGAGGCGTGGCGGGCGCTCCCGGATCTGGCTGGCGTGCAAGCCTACCTGCGCGACGAGGGGGCCCGGGTGCGCCGGGGCCTCGGCCGGGCTGGCCTGGGCCCGGTGGTGCGCGGCCCGGCCGAGGTGCTGGGGGCCGACGGCGGCACGGTGGGCGCGCTGATCGAGGACGCCTTGCGGCCGCCGCCCTTCTTCGCGGAGGAGGTGCCCCCGAAGGGCCCCAACCTCCAGGTGGAGGTGCGCTTTGAGTAGCGTCCGAGCTCCGAGGCGCCTCTTGCCCCTGTTGCTCCTGGCCGGGTGCGGGGCCGAGCCCGCGGTGGGCACGATGGTCCTCGCGGTGGGGGACGTGCCGGAGGACGTGCAGACCATCTCGGTCTTCGTACGCGAGGTGGACTCCGCCGCGCTCGTGGCCACCGCCACCCTGACCGTGCCCACCCGGCGGGTGAGCCTCGGGGTGCCGGCGGAGGTCCCGCTCGAGCTGAACGCGGTGGCGCGCTCGGAGCAGCCGGCGTCGGAGGCGCTCGGCGGCCGGATGCCGGTCTACGTGGCCCGCACCGTCCGCACCGTGCCCCTCGGGAACGAGCAGTACGTCGCGGCCCTCGACGCGCGGCCGGGCGGGGGCCTCACCGTGGTGCTCGACGGGGATCCGGAGGCGGGGGGTGAGCTCCCGCTGCGGCTGGTGGGCGAGGCAGATCCCCGGCCGATCACCCAGGACGCCCCTCGCCGCGGCGTCCACCTGGTGCGCGCCCTGGTGGCCGGCCGCTGGGGGCTCTCGAGCGACGACGACGGGTGGAGCATCCCGGGGGGCGAGGGGCTGTGGGTGGCGCCGGGGATCGAGACCTGGGCTCGGCTGAGCCTGATCCGCACCCCCGCCACGGTGGCCCCGGGTGCGCCTCGGACCCTGACCGTGACGCTCCTGGACGCCGATGGCTCGCCGGTGGACCCGGCGCGGGTGCCCACCTCGTCGGTGGCCGAGCCGCTCGAGGTCGAGATCGTCGCCCTCGACGAGGCGGGGGCGCCGGTCGCGGTCCCCACCGCGACGGTGCTGTTGAGCCCGCGCTCGGTCCCCGCCGGCCTGTGGAGCCGACCCGCGCTGAGCACCACCGGCCTGCCGGCCCGCCTGCTCGGGTGGGGGCTCCGCGGGCCGGGGCGGGCCACCCTCGACGTCCACGCCGTCCTAGATGACGGGAGAACCCTTATCGCGCGCTGGGCCGGGAACGCGGGGGAGGCCGGGGGACCGCCCGCCGCCGTGCACCTGGAGCTGGCCTCGTCGGACGCGCTGGTGGCGGGCACCGTGCTGCGGGTGGACCTGCTCGACGCGGCGGGGCGCTTCGCTGTCCCCGCCCCGGTGGCGGTGGACCTCGAGGGGAGCGATCCCTGGGTGTTCTGGCCGGCCGGGGCCGCGTTCGCGGGGGAGGGTCCGCACCTGAGCGGCCCGGTGGCGCGGCCGAGCGGGCCCCTCGGGCTCCCGGTGGAGATCCGCGCGGTGGCGACGTCGACCGCGTTTCCCGGAACATGGAGGGCGACCGTGACGTTGCCGGGGGGGGGTTCATGAGGGTTGCACTGATCTGGGCGGGGGTGACGGCGGCGCTGATCTCGGCGCCGCCGGCGGAGGCGGGCTTCAAGCGCCAGGCGCTGGAGGTGCCGGGGAGCGTCCTTTGGGTCACCCACGGCGACCTCGACGGCGACGGCTTCACGGACCTGGTGGTGAGCTACCGCCGGGGCTCGGGGCCGGTGGCCAAGCGCTTCCTCGCGGTCTTCTTCCGGGGAGAGGACGGCTACCCGGCCCGCCCGCAGCTCGCCTACGAGGCGCCGGACCGCGCCGCCGCCTTCGACGTGGGCGACGCGGTGGGCGACGCCCGGGACGAGCTGGTCTTCCTCACGAGCACCGGCGTCTTCGTGCAGCCCTTCGAGGGGCGCAAGCCCAAGCCCGCCACCCGCCTGGTGGCGGCCCCCACGCTGGTCTCGGGCCCCGAGGCCGAGGATCTGATCACCTGGGACTTCCTCCGCCGCTTCCCCGGGCGGCCCGCGCCGATGCTCATGGTCCCGGGGCGCCGAGGGCTCCGGGTGTACGAGCGGCGCCCGGGCGCCGAGGGGAAGGCGGATACGTTCGAGGTCTGGGCCGACCTGCGGCTCGACCTCGAGAGCTACTACGACGCCGAGAGCGCCACCTACCGGCGCTCGGGGCGCGGGGGCTCCTCCGGCCGCCCGTACTCGTTCCGCGTCACCACCGTGGTGCCCAACCTGGAGTGGGTGGACCAGACCGGCGACGGCCGGGTGGACCTCGTGACCTACTACGAGGACCGGGTGGCCCTGTTCCCGCAGCGCGAGGACGGCACCCTGTCCCCCACGCCGACCTACCGGCATTGGTTCAAGGTGCTCACGCCTGACGAGTTGGCGTCGCGCGACGTGCAGGTCTCTGCGCGCGTGCGCGACCTCGACGGAGATGGCGTGGCAGATCTGGTGCTCGGCAAGATCGGCGGCGGCGTCACCACGCTCTCCACCGAGCTACGCCTGCACCGCGGGTTGAAGGGGGGCGGGTTCGCCGAGGCGCCCGAGCAGGTGTTCAAGGACGCCGGCTTTGCGGCCCTCTCGGACTTCGTCGACCTCGACGGCGACGGGGCGCTGGAGATGGTGCACCCGCTCTCGGAGGTCTCGGTGATGTCCATGAGCCGGGCGCTCCTTTCCCAGAGCCTGAGCCTCGACGTGCGGGTGCGGGAGCGGGGGGAGAAGGGCTTCTTCGAGCCCAAGCCGGTGCAGGTGCTGGAGACGTCCTACGGCCTGGATCTGAGCGTCGGCGCCGCGATCAAGGGCGCCGCGCCCATCTTCGGCCTGGACTTCACCGGCGACGGAGTGCCGGACGCCCTGCTCTCGGAGGGGGGCGACGCGCTGGCGCTCTGGGCGGGGAAGAAGGGCGGCGCTGCGCGGTTCGAGGACACCCACATCCGCCTCGAGGCGCCCGGCAGCAACACCACGCAGCCGATCCCCGCCCGAACGAACGGTGGCCCGACCGACCTGGTGGTCTACTACGTCGCCCACAAGACCTTGGCGACGCGATTGTTCGTGTTCATACGCGAGTAGGCGGGAAAGCGGCTTTCGGAACGCCTGGTTGACAGCCTCCGCGCGTTTGACTACCCGACGGACCATGCACGCACGTCCGGTTCGGTTCTTCTTGGCGGGAGCGGCGGTCCTGGCCCTCTCCGCCGCCATGGGTTGTACTCCGAAGTACCCCAAGTGCGACAAGGACTCGCACTGTGAGGCCAAGGGTGAGGTTTGTGTCGACGGCACCTGTCAGCAGTGCCGCGATGACTCTGGCTGCGCAGCCGGCCAGATGTGCAAGGGTGGCCGCTGCGAGGCGAAGCCGGAGTGCGCGAGCAACTCGGATTGCGCTGGCGACAAGATCTGCCGCTCCGGCAAGTGCCAGCTCGAGTGCACCGGCAACTCGGATTGCGGCGCCGGCCTGAAGTGCCTCTCGAGCCGCTGCGTCGACGAGTCGATGTGCAACGTGACCCAGGACTGCGCGGCCGGGATGGCCTGCGTCAACGGGCGTTGCGCGACCACCAACGCGAACGCGATGATGAGCCACTGCGACTACCCCACGGTGCGCTTCCCCTTCAACGAGGCCACCCTGAACAGCGGCGTCCGCGACGGCCTGAACCAGGTGGTGGAGTGCCTCAAGAGCAAGGGCGGCACCATCATCATCGAGGGTCACTGCGACGAGCGGGGCACCGAGGAGTACAACCTCGCCCTGGGCGATAAGCGCGCCCGCGCGGTGGCCGAGTACCTCAAGAAGCTGGGCGTGCCGGGCTCGAAGCTCGACATCGTCAGCAAGGGTGAGGCCGATCCGATCGACTCCCGCTCCACCGAGGACGCGTGGGAGAAGAACCGGCGCGCCGAGTTCATCGAGAAGTGAGCGTCTCCGTCCGCATCGGCGCCCTGATCCTGGGCGCCTCCCTCGTGGCCCCCGGCTGCGCCTACTACGGTCGGGAGGACGGCGAGCGCCTCGCCAACGAGGTCTACGCCCTCCAGACCCAGGTCACCGCCCTGCAGCAGGCCCTCGCCCAGATGCAGGAGGATGAGAAGGCCCAGCGCGAGCAGCTGGGCCAGATCACCCAGGAGCTCGCCGAGCTGTCCAAGATCGCCCGTCGCAACGACGCGGACATCACGGTGCAGATCGACGACATGCTCGAGACGGTGAGCCGGATGAAGGGCCGCGTGGAGTCCTTCGACGAGCGCCTCTCCGGGGTCGAGGCCACGAGCAGCAAGGTCCAGGAGGAGCTGGACCTGCGCTTCCAGGAGCTGGCCGAGAAGCAGAAGATGACCCTGGCCAAGACCGAGGCCGAGAAGACCCAGGCGATCGAGGACGCGAAGAAGCGCGAGCGCCTGCTGGGTGACGCCGACGCCGCCTTCAAGGAGATCGAGCGGCTGATCGGCGTGGGCCAGCCGGCCGACGCCCGCAAGCTCCTGCGCGAGCTCCAGGTCCGAAACAAGGGCAAGAAGGACTTCGCCAAGCACGAGGCTCGGGTGCAGTTCCTGATCGGCGAGACCTACTTCGCCGAGGGGAGCTTTCAGCAGGCCGCGGCCGAGTACAACGCGGTCCGCAAGAAGTTCGCGTCGTCCAAGTGGGTCGCCGACGCGCTTTTCAAGCTGGGCATGTGCTTCGAGAAGCTGAACCTCCCCGAGGACGCCAAGATCTTCTACGAGACGGTGAAGAAGAAGTACAAGAAGAGCTCGGTGGCCAAGGATGCCCAGAAGCGCCTGGACGCCCTGAAGAAGTAGGCCGTTGCGCCGCCTCGCTCCGTTTGCAGGTCTGATTGCGTTAGCGCTCCCGCCCGGGTGCGCCGAGCCCCCCCCCGCGGTGGACGCCGGGGTGGCCGAGGTGCGCGCGGCGGTGGTGGTGGTGTCCGGCGACGTCCGCGCGCAGCTCGCGCCGGTGCCCGACGTCCGGACCGCCACGGTGGGGCACGTGGCGGGCGCGCCCCGTCCAGCCGCACCGCCGGTGGTCGGAGGCCTGGGGCGGCGGGCCGCGGCGGCGGCGGAGGGGCTCTACCTCGACGCGGGGGACCTGTGGTTCCCCAGCTACCGCGTGCTCCCGCACCGGCGGGCGGATGCCAGGGCGGAGGCCGAGGCCCACGCCGCGGCGCTGAAGCGTGTGGGCCTGGCGGTGAGCGCGGTGGGTGAGGGCGACCTGGCCTTCGGGCAGGACGTCTTGCGCGAGCTTGCCCGCGCGGCGGGGGCGGAGCTGGTGTCGGCGAACCTGGTGCAGGCGGGGACGTCGTCCCTCGCGTTCGCGCCGTACGCGGTGGTCTCGCAGGGTGGCCTGCGCGTCGGCGTGGTGGGGGCCTCGCCGGTGCTCCCGGCCGACGCGCCCGAGGCCGACGCCTACCGGTTCGCTGGCCTCGAGGCCCGCGCGGCGGGCCCGGCGGTGGCGGGGGCGGTCGCGGCGGCACGCGCGGCGGGGGCCGAGGTGGTGGTGGCGCTCTTGCACATGCCCGAGCCCGAGGCGCAGGCGGTGTTGCGCGGGCTGCCTCGGGGCGCGGTGGACGCGGCGGTGGCCGCGCACGGCGCCGGGCCGGGGTGGTTCCGGGGCGGGCTCGGCGTGCCCACGTCGCGGGGCCGGGGCGTGGTGCGGCTCGCCGTGGGCGCCTCGGGCGGCGCGATCGCGGTGCAGGGCGCGGCGGTGCGCCTGGCCGGGGCGTCGCTGCCCGGCTTCGAGGTAGAGGTCGCACGAGGCGCGCCGGAGGTCGTGGGCGCGGTGGCCTGCGCCGAGACCTGCCACGCCGAGGCGCTCCAGGCGTGGAAGAAGACCGCGCACGCCCGGGCCATGGCCACGCTGGTGGGCAAGAAGCAGGGTCGCAACCCGGACTGCATGATCTGCCACGCCACCGGCTACGCGCCGAGCCGGGCGCTGCGGCCGGTCGAGGCCGAGGTGAGCTGCGAGGCCTGCCACGGCAGCTCCGCCGCGCACCGGGCGGACGACGAGGTGCCGCCGGAGTATGGGCGGGTGGTGCCGGGCTGGGTGTGCGGCGGATGCCACGGGGTCCAGGCGAGGCAAGGCGTGTTCCACGTGGGCGTGAAGCAGGACGCCCTGCGGAGCCCGGGCCATGGGATCAGGGCTCCCTCGAAAAACTGACGCGCTTCAGGGGAGGATCCGTGGGGCTGTGGCTGGCCCGGTGACTGCAAGGGCCGGCGGCGATGACGACGACGATGCTCCGCCTCGCGCTGGTCGCCACCCTCGGCGCCGCGCTCCTCGCCTGCGAAGACGACCCGCTCGATCCCTCGTCGAAGGTGGACGCCGGCATCGACGACGCCGGCCTCTACGACGGGGGGATCGAAGACTCGGGTGTCACGGGGGACCCGACGGCGGAGGAGATCTGCGCCGACCTCGCGGCGCTCCGCTGCGCGCGCCTGTTCGAGTGCGGGCCCGACTCGAGCGAAGCGAGCTACACCGATGAGGCGGGGTGCCGCGACAGGCTCGGTCAGGCCTGCGTGGCGCGCGCGACGGCGGAGGGCGCGAGCATCGATCCCAGCAAGGTCGAGGCCTGCCAGGCCCGGCTCGAGAGCGACTCGTGCACGATCGTGTGGGACTACGAGCTGGGCGCCTGCCCGATCACCGTGGGCTCGCTCGTCGCGGGGTCGGCCTGCTACTTCGACGAGCAGTGCAAGGGGCTCTGCCACCGCGACCGTCACTCCCAGGCCTGCGGGGTGTGCACGGACGAGCGCGGTGAGGGCGAGGCCTGCTCGCCCGATCCGGACGACGGGGCGGTCTGCGCCGCCGGGCTGACCTGCCGCGAGGATGTCTGTCGCGCCGAGCGCACCGTGGCCATCGAGGGCGAGAACTGCGACAACTGGACGCGTTGCGCGAGCTCGCTGTTCTGCGACGATGGCGCGTGCGTCGCCCAGTCGCCGGCCGAGAGCGCGTGCTCGGAGCCGTCGGAGTGTTCGACGCGCGGGCGCCTGTTCTGTGACGAGGGCGCCTGCGCGCCGATCCCCACCGCCGCCGTGGGGGAGGCCTGCCCGCCCCTCGGCACCGAGGGCGGCGCGATGTGCTCGGGCGGCGCGGTCTGCGTCGGGTTCGTCTGCGTCACGCCGCCCGCCGCGGGCGCGCCGTGCGGCGCGGGTGGCGACGCGACGCTCTGCGCGGCGGACGCGCGTTGCATCGAGGGCGTCTGCCGCGCCGCGTTGGAGCTGTCCTGCGCGGGTGGGCCGGTGGTCGTCGACCCCAACCCGCCGGCCTCGACGTTCGTCTTCGACATCCCCGCGATCGAGCTCCCGGTCGTAGCGTGTGACCGCCTCGAGCTCACCATGGGCTTCGTCGCGCGCTACTCGAACAGCGCGACCACCGCGGTGGACGCCACGATCACGCGGGCGACGCTCCAGGACGCGGCGGACGCGGTCGACGTGGCCCTCGACGTCGTCCCCGCTCAGGTGCTCGGCATCGTGGGCACCGCGACCGCGGCGAGCCACGCCGCGACCGCGCGGGTGGATGCCTCGGTCTGTGATCACTGCGACGAGGCGGTCTCGCTCCACGTCACCGTCGGCCTCGACGACGGGCGCACCTTCGACGCGAGCGCGCCCATGGTGCTGACCTGCACCGGCCGCTGAGCGCTCACGGCGCCTTCGGACCGTCGAGTCACTACGTCGTCGCGCGTGCGGTCGATGCGCTCTCGCATGAAAAATCGACCACGTGGCCGATCTGTTCGCCGCTGAAAAAGCGCGGATTGCGTCGTTGACCGATCGTGCCGCGATTGGCCTTCTACTGGCCTCGCGGGCGAGGAGCGATCGGCTCCGCGATCGCATGGGGGTCCGCGGGTGAGGGGTCGGCCATCGACGATGGCCGATCGGGAGGAGTCACACGTGAGAACGACCCTGGGAAGTATCAACTCTCTTTGGACGCTCGTCCGGCCGCGCTCGTTGGCCGCGATGATCGCCGTCGCCGTCGCGGGCGTCGGCATGCCTGCCGTCGCTCAGCTGGGCACGGCGCCCAGCGTCCCGGCGGGCCAGCTGCAAGATGCCACGCCGTTGCGGACGTACATCGTCCAGCTCGCTGACAAGCCGGGCATCAGCTACGACGGCAGCGTCGCTGGCTTCCAGGCCACCGCACCTGCGGCGGGCGCCCGCTACAACCGGAGCGCCGCCCACGTGCGCGCCTACACCGATCACCTCCTCGCCGAGCACCAGCAGGCGCTGAGCGCGATCGGCGCCACGTCGCGCAAGGTCTACGACTACACGCACGCGATGAACGGCTTCGCGGCGCGCCTGACCCCGAGCGAGGCTGCGGCCCTGCGCACCCACCCCGACGTGGTCAACGTCTGGGAGGACTACGCGATGAAGCTGCAGACGAACAACAGCCCCGAGTTCCTCGGGCTGCTGGACCGTCGGGACGGCCTGCGCCGCAGCCTCCACCTCTACGGTGAGGACGTGATCGTCGGCGTCATCGACACCGGCATCGTGCAGGAGCACCCCAGCTTCAGCGACACCCGCACCTACCCGCTCCCCGGCTTCTGCGAGGAGCCGCGCTTCCCGATCATCCAGACGATCTGCGACTTCCTCGCGGAGCACAACACGCGCGTCGTCTACGATGACCCGCCCGCCGACTGGAACGGCATCTGTCAGGAGGGCGAGGCCTGGAGCGCGAGCGACTGCAACAACAAGCTGATCGGCGCGCGCTGGTTCGCCGACGGCTTCCTCGCGGTCAACGGCACCGTCCTCGACGCCGAGTTCCTCTCCGCCCGTGACTCCGACGGCCACGGCAGCCACACCGCGGGCACCGCGGCCGGCAACGAGGTGACGGCCACCCTCGAGGGCTCCCCGCTCGCGACCATCAGCGGCATGGCGCCGCGTGCGCGCGTCGCCGCCTACAAGGCGTGCTGGGCCGCCGCGAACGACGACGGCTGCTTCTTCTCCGACACCGCGGCCGCCACCGACGCGGCCGTCGGCGATGGCGTCGACGTGATCAACTTCTCGATCGGCACCGCGTACTCCTTCACCGACCCGCAGGACCTCGCGTTCCTCGACGCCGCCGCGGCGGGCGTGTTCATCGCGCGCTCGGCCGGCAACGAGGGCCCCGGCGTGTCCACCTCCGCCGCGGGCGAGCCGTGGGTGATGACGGTCGGCGCCTCCACCCAGGACGGCACCGCCTTCGCCAAGGCCGTGACCATCAACTCGCCTGCGTCGGTGGCCGGTGACTACGCCGCGCTCGAGGGCGCGATCACCAAGCCGCTGGTCCTCTCCGGCGCGATCACCGACGACGTGATCCCGGCGGATCCGATCGACGCGTGCACCCCGCTCAACAACGCCATCGGCGGCCACGTCGTCCTGATCGCGCGCGGCGTCTGCAACTTCAGCGTGAAGATCGAGAACGCGGTCGCGGCCGGCGCCTCGGCGGTGCTGATGTTCTCCGACGACCGCCCGAAGACGGTCATGGGCGGCACCGCCACCGCGATCACCTTGAGCATCCCCGGCGTCATGATCGACAACGAGCCGGGCCTCGCGATCCTCGCCGAGCTCACCGCCGGCAACGTGGTCAACACCACCATGGCGCCCGGCGTGTTCATCACCGAGCCCCTCACCGGGAACATCATGGCGGACTTCTCGTCGCGCGGCCCGTACCCGAACGAGCCCGACTGGATCAAGCCGGACATCACCGCTCCGGGCGTGCGCATCCTCGCGCCCTACACCCCCAACAAGAACGACGGGTCGCTCGGTGACATGTTCGCGTATCTGCAGGGCACCTCGATGTCGAGCCCGCACATCGCGGGGCTCGGCGCGCTGATCCGCGAGGCGCACCCGACGTGGACGCCGGCCCAGGTGAAATCGGCGCTCATGACCACCGCTCGCCAGGACGTGGTGAAGGAAGATGGCGTGACCCCCGCCGATCCGTTCGACTTCGGCGCTGGCCACGTCGACCCGAACAAGGCCGTCGATCCGGGCCTGACGTATGACGCCGACCTGATCGACTACCTCGCCGCGAGCTGCGGCACCGAGTCGCCGCTGCTCACCGCCTCGGACTGTGACTTCGTCGAGACCACCTTGGGCCTGTCCACGGACCCGGCGGACCTCAACCTGCCGTCGATCGGCATCGGCACCCTGCTCGGCACGAAGACGATCCACCGGACCGTGACCGCGGTGAACGACTTCCGCGGCAACAGCCACCGGCGCAGCGTCTACCACGCGGTGGTCGAGGCGCCCGCCGGCTTCGACGTGACGGTCACCCCGAGCACGCTCTCGCTCCGCGCGGGCGACACCGCGTCGTTCGAGGTGACGATCACGAACGTGAGCGCGCCGCCCGGCCAGTGGTTCTTCGGTTCGCTCACCTGGCAGGACAACCGCGGCCACGCGGTGCGCAGCCCGATCGCGGTCAACGCGAAGGCGCTCGACGCGCCGGCGCAGATCGACGGCGCCGGCGCGGCGGGGACGCAGTCGTTCGACATCACGTTCGGCTACACGGGCGCCTACGCGGCCGGGGTGCACGGGCTGAACCTCCCGAGCCTCACGCTGGTGACGATCCCCGACGACCCGAACAACAGCTACCAGTTCCTCGGGGCGGGCGTGGAGATCGCGTACCTCGCCGAGATCCCGGCGGGCACCGCGTTCACCCGGTGGTCGACCTTCAACGAGTACACGAGCGGGAACGACGACATCGACCTGTACCTGTACTACTGCCCGAACTTCTCTTGCACGCTGATCGGCTCGAGCGCCAACGGCGACTCGAACGAGGAGGTGCAGGTCTTCCTGCCCGTCAACGACCCGGCGATCACGGATCCCTACCTGATCCTCGCGCACGGGTACGAGACGGACGGCGGGCTGCCGGCCGACGTCATCCTGTTCGACTGGAACGTCGGGTTCGTCGATGACGCCGGGAACATGACGGTGACCGCGCCCACCAGCGCGTCCATCGGCGTGACCGCCCCGGTGACCGTCGACTGGAGCGGCCTCGCGGCCGGTCCGGCCGCGAAGTACGTCGGTGGCGTGTCGCACAGCGACGCGAGCGGGTTCCAGAGCGCGACGGTGGTCGACATCACCAACGACCAGGGCTTCGGCTTCTGCGACCTGGTCCCCTGCGCGCCGTAGGCGCGAGCCTGCTCATGCCGGTCGCCCGGAGTACGCTCCGGGCGGCCCCACCTCCTCCAAGGTCAGCTTCAGTCCGCGGTGATCGCGGGGCACGCTATCACGCGCTCCAGATCCGTGTGATACGTGTAGTCCCGCTCACCGACGCGGAGCTTGATCACCCAGCCCTCCACCTCGGCCGCGGCGTACTGCTTGCCCTCCTCGGGGCAGCCGAGGGCCGCGTCGGGCCACGTCTTGGGGCGCGCCGAGGCGATGCGGACCTTCTCGTCCTCGACCCCGAGGCGGGTCATGAGGTCCTGCTTCGCGGCCAGGGCCATCTTGCCCCACACGAGGTCAAGCTTCGCGTCCACCGCGCCCTGCGGCTTCTTCTGCTTCTTGCACACGAGCGCGCGGCCGTTCGCCTCGTGCACGAAGTACAGCTGCTTGCCGACGCGCAGGGTGATCTTGTGGCCGGGCGTGATCACCTGCATGTAGGCGCGGTCGGGCTGCGGGCAGCCCAGGCTGCTGTCCGGCCAGTCGACGGCCCGGACGGTGTCCACCTGGACCTCGCCCTTGGTGACCCCGAGGTCCTTGGCCAGGACCTCGACCGCGAGGTCCGCGAGGGACTGGTCTTCCGGATCGAGCGCCTTCATCTTCCCCTCCGGGGTCACCGCCTTGGGCTCGCTCTTGCTCGCCGCGTTCTTGTTGCAGCCGACCGTCGCTATGGCGAGGGACCCGGCCAGCACCCAGCTTCGTCTCATGGGAGGCCGGAGTATCGCGTTCAGGCGATCTGCATGACAAGCCTCGCGGCTCAGGAGGAGAGCTCGGGGATGATGATCTCCACCCGCCGGTTGTTGGCGCGGCCCTCGGGGGAGTCGTTGCTGGCCACCGGCATCGACTCGCCTCGGCCCACCGCCACCAGCGCGCTGCGGTCGACCCCGTGCGCGACCAGGAACTCGACCACGGCGCGGGCCCGGTCGAAGGACAGCTTGCGGTTCACCTCGTCCGAGCCCCGCGCGTCGGTGTGGCCCTCGACCATCACGGGCTTGCCGAGCTCGCGGCCCTTCAGCACCGCCGCCACCTCGGACAGGCGCCGCTCGGCGGTGGGGAGCAGGGTGCTCTCACCGAAGGGGAACAGCACCTCGCCCGACAGGGTCAGGGACAGGCGCCCGTCTTCACGGCGCACCGCGCCGAGCGCCTCGAGCTTGCCGGCCGCCTCGGCCGCCCGGGCCTCCGCCGCCTCGCGGCGCGCCCGCTCCTCGGCGAGCTCGGCGCTCTTGGCCTCGGCCTGCGCCTCGGCGTCCTCGTAGGCCCGCTCCATGTGCGAGGCGCGCGCCTCGGCGCGCCGCCGCAGGGCCTCGTTGCCCTCGGCGTAGAGCCTGGTCATCGTCGCCTTGTCCTCCTCCAGGAGGGCGGTGCGCGCCTCGGCCCGGGCCAGGTCGTAGGTCCGGGTGGCGAGGTAGGCGTAGTGTTTCTCGTCGTCGCTCTGGGGATCGTCCTCGTGCTCGGCCTCGGCCGCCGCGAGGTAGCGCTCTGCCTTCAGCATGCGGTCGGGCGCGCGCTCCGGCGCCTCGCTCTCCTTGGCCTGGAGCTGGGCCCGCCGGGCCTCGTAGAGGTTGGCAGAGGGGTCCACGGTCGCGCAGGCCATGGCGCCCCCGAGGGTCAGGATACCCAGCGTGGTGGTCAGGTCTCTCGAGCGCATCATCACATCGCCTCCTTCCGCAGCTGGTCCAGCCGGGTCTGTGCCTCTTCCGCCTCGCGGCGGGTGGTGTCCTCGACCGCGAGGGCACGGGCCAGCTCCGCGTCCGCCGACGCCCGAGTGATGGCCCGCCTGGCCTCGTCGTTGTCACCGTCCTCGATCAGCTGCTCGGCGCGGGCGATCTGCTCGCGCGCGAGCTCGAGGTGCAGCCTCGCTTGCGGAACGCGCTCCGCGTCGAGCGCCTCGGCCGCGGTGACCTGGCCCGCGGCCTTGGTCAACTCCGCCTGCGGCGGCGGGGTGGTGGCGCAGGCGCCGGTGAGGAGCAGCCCGAAGGCCGCGCACGTCAGCTTCAATGTGCTCTGCATGAACCCTCCATGTCGTGAGGGAGGAGCAAGGTCGGTGCCAACGCCGGGCACGGTGGCTGCGCAGCCGGCGCAGGGCAGGCCCTGTGCCCGAGCCGCACGGGTGGGGCGCATCGCCTCACCGCACCG
>JACKEN010000035.1 GCA_020632995.1 Deltaproteobacteria bacterium
CCTCGTTGCCCGCCATGTCGTGGAACCTCGCCAGGAACTTGCGCTGCTCGTCGGTGGTGAAGTCGATCGGGGTCGCGACGTTCATGTCGTCCCAGGACAGGAAGTAGGAGAACGACGTGTTGTTGGGGTTCGACCCGAACGCCCCGAAGACGTGGCCCGAGTTGTCCTCCAGGGTCCCCTCGACGAAGTCCGCGGCGCCGTCTGGATCCCAGACGCTGGCCGAGAAGCGCACCGACTGCCCCGCGGTGAGCTCGCTGACGCTGGTGGTGAAGCGAAGGATGCTCGGGCCGCGGTAGATCGGGTCGCAGAAGCCCTCGTCGGTGCAGATCGCGTCCGTGCAGGTGCCGCAGCTGACGCCGCACACCGGATCCGGGCCACAGATGCGCCTGCCGCACTGGGGCGTGCAGGGGGGGCTGCAGCCGGACGTGTCCAGGCTGGCGCAACCCAGGCGGCACGTCACGGTGCCCTCACCGAAGCCCAGGCTCTGGCAGGTGGCCCCGCCCAGGTCGGCGCCGTCGCAGACCTCGCCCGGCTCCCGCAGGCCGTTGCCGCACTGGGGGAGCGGGACCGAGCACCCGCTGCTGTCGATGACCCCGCAGTTCTCGGAGCATGACAAGGCACCTTGCGAGTAGCCGTAGGACGCGCAGGTCCGAGGTCCGAACGCTCGTCCGTCACACACCTCGCCGCCCTCCCGGACGCCGTTGCCACAGGTGGGGGGCGCGCCGCAGCTGCTCCGATCGAGGTCCGTGCAGTCGTCGGTGCAGCCGAGCGGCCCGGGACCAAAGCCCAGGTTGAGGCAGGTCCAGCCGTCGGTGTTGAGGCCGTCGCACACCTCGCCGTGTTCGACGCGGTCGTTGCCGCACACGGAGCTGTTGCTGCACTCGAAGCACAGGTCCGGGCCCGAGCGCATGCGGCTCTCACTGCACGCGGTGGCGAGCACCAAGCCCGCGATCAGGAACGTCGGACGCATGCGCCTCGGGGCCTCGCCCCATCCTACCTGAGGCGCTTCCGGGCGAGGGCCGTGAGGCGCTCGGGCAGGTCCTCACCTTGGAGCGGGCGGCCGTGGGAGAACAAGACCTGGGTCGGCCGCTCGGCCTCCAGGGTCTTGGCGAGCCACCCCAGATAGGTCTCGGTGTGCTGCAGCCCCAGCCACCAGAAGGTGGTGCCGACGGCGAGCCCGGGGCCGGTGCGGAGGAGCCGGAAGGGCAGCGATCCCCAACCCTTGAACGGCCCGGGGACGTTGAAGAAGGCGTCGCAGACCGCCCAGGTGCGGCCGCCCGCGCCCGGGAGGGACAGGAACACCTCCCCGGTCTTGAGGCCCTCGGGGATGAGGAAGTGGAAGCCCTCGGGGAGCCGGGCCGCCACCGACGCCACCGGCTCGATGCCCACGTGGCCCTGCTTCACCAGACGCGGGATGGCCTGCTCGCTCGCCACCACCGCCGCCTCGGGGTAGCGCTCGCGGTACCGGCGCAGGCTCAAGTGGTGGTAATGATTGGGCGCGACCAGGATCGTGGGGGTGCCGTGGGCCTCCACCCGCTCCCAGGTGCGCTCCCCGAGCCAGGTGGGGCTGTAGACCAGGAGCTGGCCCTCGCCCACGGGGACCAGGAGCATCCCCACCGTCCACCCGCTGGGGAGGGTCCGATCCAGCTGCACCACCGCGTCGCTCATCGGGCGCGAGGGTAGGCAGGTCCGGTCGGGGCCGTCCACGGCCCGCTGCGCCGTTTGCTTGCACACCCCGCCCCCGTTGGCATACAGTGTGTGCACAGGTGGTCGATTATCGGCGATACGGGTTCGGAGTCCGACCCGGCGGCGCCCAGGGGATCGAGCCGGCAGCCCACCGCGCGGCGACGTCGCCCGCGGCCGAGCACCGCGCGCTGCCCCGCATCGGCCCGCCGGACTTCGCGGCCGACCTCCTCCCCGGGCCCCGGCACCTGGCCCCTCGCAGCCCGGCCTCCGAGCTGCGCCCGTCCGAGCTCCCGAGCCCCGAGGCGGCCTTCGCGCGGGCGAGCTTCCGGGCCCTCCCCCCCGAGGCGGTGTTCCCACCCCCCGCCGCCCTCGTCGACGCCCTCGCCGACGCCCAGCGGGTGCTCGTCATCAGCCACACCCCGCCCGACGGCGACTGCGTGGGCACCGCCCTCGGCATGGCCCGCGCGCTCCAGGCGATGGGCAAGCAGGCCTGCGCGGTGGTCGACAGCCCCCTCCCCCGCAGCCTCGCCGGCCTCGACGACGCGGGCGACCTCTTCCGCGCCGCAGATGCGACGGGCTTCAAGCCCGACCTGGTGCTGGTGGTGGACGTGGCGCAGGCGGATCGCATCGGCGACGCCGCTGACCTCCTGGCCCGCGCCCCGAAGGTCGCGATCATCGACCACCACAAGGCCGAGCCGACCGCGCAGAGCCTGGGCCTGGCCCCCGGCACCGAGGTCGTCGCCTGGATCGACGAGCACGCGGAGTCGGCGAGCCTGATGGGCGCGGCGGCGGTGCGCGTCCTGGCGGAGCGGCAAGGTCAGTTGCAGGAGTCGGCGAGCTGGCTCGAGGTCCTCACCCCCCTCGCGGCCGGCGCGGCCACCGACACCGGCTGGTTCACCACCCCGAGCACGCGGCAGGAGAGCTTGCAGGTCTTCAAACACCTCCTCGCCGCCGACTCCGGCCAGCTCGAGGGGCTGCGTCAGCGCCTGGCCTACGAGCTCCCCCGCGCCGCCCAGCACCACCTCGACCGCACCGTGCGCATGCAGGTGCGCGCGCACCACGGCCACCACGCTGTGTGGATGCTGGTCGACCCACGCGCTCGGCACGAGGCGCTGCGCCTCGGGCAGGCGGCGGACCCCCGGCTCTCGCCCGAGGACATCAGCGGCGCGCTCATGAACCGCCTCGACAAGGAGTGCGCGCGCCACGGCGTGGCGGTGCTCCTGCAAGGCGAGGGTGAAGACGGCGTCCGCGTCTCGATCCGCTCCCGCGCCCCCGAGGCGGCAGGCCACATCGCCCGCGCCCTCGGCGGCGGCGGGAAGCACGGAGCGGCCGGCGTGGTCCTCAAGACCACCCTGATGGACGCCCGCCACCAGCTCCGGCGCGTGCTGGATCAGTGGGTGCTGGGCCAGTCCGCGCGCCTGTTGAACCTCGGCGGCCTATAGGCCCTGGGTCCTGGCCCAGTCGTCGGCGGTGCGGCCCTCGGTGTCGCGTCGGCTCGCGTCGGCGCCCAGGTCCTCGAGCAGGCGGATGATGCCCGTCTTCCCCACCAGGGACGCGAACATCAGCGCGGTGCGCCCCTGCTGGTTCGCCTGATCCACGGCGCAGGCCTCCTTGCCGAGTCGGGTCACCACCGTCTCGTAGCCCTTGAAGGCGGCGCCCATCATCGCGGTGTTGCCCCGAGCATCACCGGCGCAGGCGTCAGCCCCCCGGGCCAGGAGGAGTTCCACCGCGGGGAGGTGCCCGTGGTAGGCGGCCAGGATCAGGGCGCTGTAGCCCTTGGCGTCCCGCGCCTCCACCGGTACGCCCGCGTCGAGCAGGCCCGCCAGCACCTCCACGTCACCCGCCCGCGCCGCGTCGAACAGGTAGCCGGCCGCCGCGTCACCGGTGAGCGTCAACCCAGCCTGCGGTTGGGGGGCGCCGGGGCCCGCGCGCTCCACCTGCCAGGCAAGCAGGAGCGCGCAGGCCGCGGCCAGGGCCATTGTGAGCTTGGCCCGCATGGCTCAGCTCCGCCCCATCCGCGCCGCCACCGCCTCCTGCACACGGGCACCGTACTCGGCGTCCGCCTGCCGGAGGTGGGCCAGGATGCGGGCCCGGGTGGCCTCGCTCTTCACCTGGGCCAGGTCGGCCGCGAAGTTGTCCACCAGGCGCGACCGGGCGTCCGGGCTCAGGGCGCGGTAGAACTCACCCGCCTGGTAGAAGTTCTCCTCCTTGGCGAAGGCCTGGTTCAGCCTGGCGAGGTCGGGCGCCGGGGCGCGGGGCACCGCCGCGGTGAGCAAGGGGGCCTGCGCCGAGGGCTCGTAGTTCACCTCACCGCGCTTCGCCACCAGGCTCATGGGGCCGTCCTGGATGTGGCTCTTCACCGCCACCCGGGGGGCGTTCACCGGCAGCTGCTGGTAGTTCGGCCCCACCCGGTAGCGCTGGGTGTCGGCGTAGGCGAACAACCGCCCCTGCAGGAGCTTGTCCTCGGAGGCCTCGATGCCGGGCACCATGACGCCGGGGGAGAACGCCACCTGCTCGGTGGACTGGAAGTAGTTCTCGGGCACCGCCTTCAGGGTCATGACGCCTAGCACCACCGGCTCGAGCTCCGCCTCGGGCCACCGCTTGGTGGGGTCGAGCGGGTTGAAGCGGAAGTCGTTCACCCGGCTCACGGGGATGATCTGGGCCCGCAGCTCCCAGCGCGGATGACGCCCCGCCTGGATGCTCTCATAGAGGTCGCGGGTGGCGTGGCTCCACTCGCGCCCCTGCACCCGGGCCACCGCCTCGGGCGTGGCCAGGTACTCGACGCCGTTCAGGCTCCGCCACGAGAGCTTGGCGTAGAAGGCCTCACCCTTGGCGTTCACCAGCTTCAGCGCGTGCACCGAGGAGCCGTCCATCTGGCGGTAGTTGGCCGGGATGCCGCGGTCCGAGTAGAGCTGCGTCAGCATGAAGGTCGACTCCGGCTGGTGCTGGAAGAAGTCGAAGAAGCGGTTCGGGTCCTGCTGGTTCGTCACCGGCGACGGCTTCAGGCTGTGCACCATGTCCGGGAACTTGATGGCGTCCCGGATGAAGAAGACGTCGAGGTTGTTCCCCACCAGATCCCAGTTGCCCTCGTCGGTGTAGAACTTCACCGCGAAGCCGCGCGGATCCCGCACCGTCTCCGGGCTGCCCGCGGGGTGAATGACGGTGGAGAAGCGGGCGAAGACCGGGGTCCGCTTCCCCTTGGCCGAGAACAGCGATGCCGCGGTGTAGCGCGAGGCGTCCCCCGCGCTCACGAACTCGCCCGCCGCGCCCGCGCCCCGCGCGTGCACCACCCGCTCGGGGATGCGCTCCCGATCGAAGCGGGCCAGCTTCTCCACCAAGTGGAAGTCCTGGAGCAGGACCGGCCCACCGTAGCCCCCCGCGGTCTGGCTCCGCTGGTTCTCGGGCGCCGGAGCGCCGTTCTCCTTCGTCAAGACGGGTTGCGCGGAGGCAGAGGCCCCCAGGGCGAGGACCAGGGCCATCGCGGAGAATCCGAAGAGCTTGTCGTACATGTGTAGATCGTCCTTTCCGGAGCGCGTCGCCGCGCCCTCGAAGGACAACCTAGGTCAGCCCATATGATAGATCTAAGACACCATTTCGATTGAATCGATAGTCTTATGCTATCACCGGGCGGTGCCGTAACCGCTGATCCGCCGCAGCCCCAGCGGGTAGGAGCGCCGCCGCACCATGTTCCCGCTGTTGCCCTCGATGGTGTAGACGCGCCCGTTCGCCACCCGCTCCACGATGCCCACGTGCCGGCCGCTGCCGCGGTCCGAGCCCCCGCGGTTCTTGAAGAAGATGACGTCGCCCGGCTTCGGGTTGTTCTTGTGGAACATGCCGTGCTTCTTCATCTGGTCCTCCATGTGCTGCACCGAGGCGAGCGAGCGCTGGTTCCCAGGGATCTGCTTGCCGGCCTGGCGGTGCACCCACGACACGAAGTCCGCGCACCACGGCTCACGCCGGCCGTTGGCGTAGCGCTGCGCGGGGACGCCGTCGTTGCGGCCGGTCCGCTCTCGCACCCCGAGCTGCGAGCGGGCCACGTCGAGGACGCTGCTGCCGCTCCGCTTGCCCGACAGGCCGGTGGTGCCGCGAGCGTCGGCCACCTGCACCGCCTGGCCACCGAAGAGCATGTTCTGCAGGCGCGGCATCGCGGCCGGGTAGAGGGCCCGCAGGTCCTCCTGCATCTTGGCCGAGGCCTGGGTGTCGCCGAGGCTGGGGGTGAAGCCGAGCGCGCGCCGCAGTGAGGGGTCGAAGCTCTGAAGTGAAAGCGCCATCTGTCGTTCCTCCTGGCCGCCTCCGGGCGACCGCTCAGGCCCGCATCCTCATCGTGTGGCGGGGCTCTCGGAGGATGTCATCGGCATCACATTCGGCGAGTTTCTCTTTATTTTCGGGCACTTACAGGCACGCACATGAGGCATCCAGGTCACAACCTGTGGCGCGCCGAGCCCTCCTCATAAGCACCGCGAGCGGTGTGGCGCGCGCGCCTCGGATCCCGCTCCGCGGCCCGAGGCGCGTCCGGACGCGGCGAAGGGCACCTTGCGCTCGGAGCGATGAGGCGGGGTGAGGCGCCGCGCCCTCATGGTGTGGCGGCCACAGGATCGCGGCGCGAGGGGACGAAAAAAAGTGAAGCGCAGGCGCACCTGCCGCGCGGTCAGCGCCAGTCCGAGCTGAAGATCTCACCCTTGGGGGTGGTGTAGAGGTCGCGCCAGAAGTCGCCGCCGTAGTCCACCTCGAGGTGGCCGGTGATCCGGTGACCGAGGGTCTTACCGGCGTGCTGGAGGGTCTCCACGATGAAGCCAGGCTCGCCGTGCAGCTCGATGCCGTCCGCGTTGCCGTCCTCCGCCGCCTCCCAGAGCTCCGCCGTCAGGCGCTCCAGCCCGGCAGCGCCGAGGAGCTTCCTCGCGCGCGCCTGAGCCGCGGCGCCGTCGTAGTCCATGAGCTTGCAGTCGTAGACCTCGGGGTTCTCGAACACCCGCATGCGCTCGTGCTCGGGGAGCGCGGCGAAGCGCTTCTGGCTCATGGCGGGGACGTCCAGGTCGGGGGTTCGGTACCGGAGCAGGGCGTTGCGGGTGATGCTCGCGTCGATCCGGTAGGGGAACTTCAGCGCCTGGAGCGCCTCCCCGATCGCCGTCAGCTCGGCCTCGAGGCCCATCGCCAGGTCCCGGGGCACCTCGCCCTGGAGGGGCACCACCAACAGGGGCGCCAGGGGCCCCTCGAACAGGGCCTCGAAGCGGGCCTGGAGGGCCACGACCCCCTCTTTCGTGGCCTCCGCCAGGTTGTCGCCGAGCAGGGCGAGGATGCTCGCGCGGGCCTCGGGCGACAGCCGGGAGGCGGCCTCGGCCAGGCTGCCCGGAGCGGGCGCGGGCCGGGGCTCGGCGGGGGCGGGCGGGGGCTTGGGGGCCCAGGTCAGGACCTTCTCCTTCAGGTAGCGCAGCCCGTGGTCCGCGTTCCGCAGGTCGTACTGCACCGCCCCGAAGCGAGAGGCGGGGATGAGGGGCGAGGCCCCGGCCCTGAGGGCCAGCATCGGCACCGCGCCCGCGGGCGCGCCGGCCGGGCCCAGCTGCTGGCCGGACCCACCGCGCGCGAAGGCATCCGTGGGGCCCGCGGGGGCGGTCGGAGCCGAGGCGTCCCCGGCGCTCGTGTTCTGGCTGATCGGGGTCGACCCGGGGCCTTGGACACGGTAGGACCTGGACATACACCATCATCGGCCGAGCCGACCGAGGGTTGCGTCAGACCGCGGCGAACAGGTCGGCGAGGGAGTCGGCGGTGAGGTCCGAGATCTTGCGGACCTCGTCCGAGAAGCGCTCCAGGGTGGCGCTCTGGGAGTGGGCCACGTCCACCTCGATGCTGCGGATGGCGAAGCGGTGCTTCTTCTTCGCCGCCTTGATGTCGGCCACCAGCGGGTCGGACACCGAGGCCTCGCCGTCGGTGATGAACACGATGTCGCCCCGCCGGTAGGCGCCCTCGGCCACCGCGGCCAGCGCGCGGCGGAGCGGCGCCTCGAAGTTGGTGCCGCCGCCGGGGAAGTGCTCAGCGAAGCGGAGCACCGACTCGTCCAGCACCCGCATCCGGCCCTTGCCCCGGCGCCCCTGGCCGAGGAGCTCCACCTCGAAGAGCGCCTCGGTGCCCGAGAACACCACCGCGAGGCAGCGCCGCCGCTCCCGGCGCGCCACCTCCATCAAGGTGAGCGCCACCGCCTTGGCCCAGATCTCCTTCGAGCCCTGCATGGAGCCGCTGCCGTCCACGCACACCACCATGGGGCCGCGAGCGGCGGGCGCGTGCAGGTCGTATTGCAGCAGCTCCCCCTCGGTGAGCCGCCGCAGGAAGTCCAGGTGGAGCGCCCGGCGGCGCTTCGACAGACCCAACAGCTCCGACGGCAGGAGGCGATTCAGCTCCGCCCCCGCCTTGATCTCGTGCAGCTCCTGGGGCGCCCGCGCCACGCGCTTTCGCCGCGCCTCGAACGCCACCTCGCGGAACGCCCCGGTGAGCCGAGCCAACAGCTGCAGCTTCTTGCTCCGGGCCAGGCGCTCGCCCAGCTCGAGGCGCTTGTCGACCGAGACCCGGCCCTCGCCCCCCGCGCCCAGGCCGAGGTTGGTGAGCTGCTGATCCACGCCGTCCATCTGGTCCGGCATGCGCTCCACCGTGCCCGAGATGTCGTTGTCCATCGCGAGCGGCAGGTCGTCGGCGATCTGGCGGAGCTTTCGCTGCTTCTGCTCCAGCGCCCGCTCGCCCTCCTCGACCTCGCGCCGCAAGGCGCCCTGCAGCTTCTCGCGATCCTCGGGGTCGAAGGGCGCCGCCTCCCCCAGGTCTTCGAGGGCCTGGAGGGTCTTCTTCTTTTCGTCCAGGCCCTCCTCGGCCTGCGCGGCCTCCGCCGCCGCCATCAGCTCGCTCGCCACCACCCGGCTCTCACGGGTGAGGGCGTCGAGCACGCGGTGGGTCAGCGCCACCAGGGCGGCGGCGCTCCTGTGCTCGTCCAGGGCGGTGCGGGCCCGCAGCACCTCGATGCCCGGGCCCTCCTGCACCGCCTGCACCAGGCGCCGGTTGATGAGGGCGGACGGCGCAACCTCGGTTGCATCCCGAACCTCGACGTTCAGCTTGAAGAGGACCGCGAAGAGGTCGTGGAGCAGGGCCTCGGGCTGGGGCAACAGGCGCGCGGCCCGCTCCTTCGCCTCGGCCACCGCCGGCTCCCGGGCCAGGATCTGGGCGAAGAGGTCGCGGTCGTAGCCGTCGCTCTTGACCGCCCGGACCTCCATCTCGTCAGACCTTGTTCCCCAACAGGTGCTGCTCCAGCGCCGACACCTCGTCCGCGATCTCCTGGAGCGCGGTGGTGTCCCGGCCCCGGTCCCGGGCCTGGTCGAGCATCGCGAGCAGGCGGGAGCGCAGCTCCCGGATCTTGCTCAGCGCCTCCAGCAACGCCCGCTGCTTCTCGTGGGCGCTCGGCCAGCGCTGGTACGCGTAGGCGTGGACCTCCTTGGCCTGGAACAGGAGCTTCTTCGCCTCGGACTCCAGCCCCGAGAGGGCTTGCCCCAGCACCTGGGCCACCTTCGGCTGGTCCTCGGGGTCGCTCCACAACACGTGCTCGAGCCACCGGAGGTCACCGGTCTGCACCTCGGCCCGGCCCTCCAGCACCGCCGCCGCCCGCAGCACCTGCACCGCCTGGCGGTAGCGCCGGTCCGACGCCACCACCCCCTCGGTGTTGAGCTTCTTCCGGATGTCGATGATCTCCCGGAGCACCCCGTCCGGCACCGCGATCTGTTGCAACTTCGCCTGCAGCTCGGCGAGCTCGGCCGGAGTGAGCCGGGTGGGCTCGCCCTCGGGCTCCGGGGCCATCGAGAGCAGGCGCGCGAACTTGTAGTCGTGCTGGATGTACCCCACCGTGAAGCGGAGGAGGAACCGGTCGTAGAGCGCGGCCAGCTCCTCTTCGTCCGGGAGCTCGTTCGAGGCCGCGACCAGGGTCAGAAGCGGCACCGGCATCACGTCCGCCCCCTGGTGGAAGCGCCGCTCGTTGAGCACGGTCAACAGCGCGTTCAAGATGGCGGAGTTGGCCTTGAAGACCTCGTCGAGGAACGCCACGTCGGCGCAGGGCAGCTTGCCGTCGATGACCCGCTCGTAGCGCCCGGCCTCGAGCGCCTCGAGGCTCACGGGGCCGAAGATCTCCTCGGGGGTGGTGAACTTGGTGAGGAGCCACTCGAAGTAGGTCTTGCCCCCCACCCGGAGGCAGAGGTCCTTGGCGAGCATGCTCTTGGCGGTGCCGGGGGGGCCGAGGAGCAGGAGGTGTTGACGGCACAGGACCGCCAACAGCGCGCCGTCCACCACCTGCTCGCGCTCGATGAAGCGCGCCTTGAGCTCGGCGCGGACGGCCTGGAGCCGGGCCTCGGCGCTCATGGGGCGGGGGCCAGCTTCGGGGTCACGGCGAGGAACAGGGCCGAGTCCTTGCTGCGCTTGTGCGCCACCATGAGGCGCCCGCCCTTCTTGTGGTTGGTGGTGGTCTTGAAGTCGAACTCGGGGATCGAGACCTCGAGCTTCACCGCGTCGTTCTTCACGTCGACGTCGAGGACCGTCACCTTGAGGTTCCGGGCCTTGCCGCCCTTCTTCAGGATCTCGAGCGTCACGCTCGACTCGCGCGCGACCTGGGTCTCCAGCTCATCCATGACCTTGGCCTGGGTGTAGCCGGCGTCCTCGATCGGCCCGTTGAGCTTGAGCTCCTGGATCCGCTTGTCGATCCCCTGGCCGGACTTCGCGGCCTCGATGACCACGATGTTCACGCCCACCGATTCCTGGGCCGTGGCCCGCGAGCCAAACCCCAGCACTGCCGCCACGAGGGCGAGCCTGACCAGCGCCTTCAAGTCCATGGACCTTCCTTACCTTACGTCCGACAGCCACACCACGGTGAGGCCTTCGTCCGGCATCACCGTGACGTTCCCCTCGAAGCTCAGCTGCTCCACCGTCACCGTGCCCGCGAGGGCACCGCTCGGGAGGGTGGGGTCCGGGCTCGGGGGAAGACCCGTGGCCACCACCAGGAGGACCACCGCCGCCGCGGCCGCCGCCCAGCCCAGGCCGTGGCCGGGCTGGAGCGCGCCGTGGACCCAGTCCCAGGCCTTCTTCCACCACGGCGCGGGGCCCTGGCCGGCCTTGAAGATCTCGCGGTCCACCTCGACCGAGAAGCGGGCGTCGAAGCGGGGCCCCAGCGCCTCCACCTCGTCCTCCACCTCGGCCCGCAACAGGCGCACCGCCTGCTCGTCGACCGTCCCGCGGACGAGCGAGCGGGCCTCGGCGTCCACCGCCTCGAACACCCGGGCGGTGAAGGCCTGCCACTCGCCGTCGCGAGCGGCCAGCTCGGCCTCGGTCTCTTCCGTCAAGAGCTCCGCCACCGTCACCGTCTCCGCCGGCAGGGCCGCCATGACCCCGGCCGCGAAGTCGGCCCACGCGCCCTCTCGAGCCGCCACCGCCTCCGCCACCTCTTCCTTCAGGGCGGCGGCGACCTCGGGGGCGAGGGCCTCGGCGTCGAGGCCGTCCCACACCCCCTGGGCGAAGGCGGAGAAGTCCACCGCGGCCAGCTCGGCCTCGGTGTCTTCGCGCAAGAACGCACCCGCGAGCTCGTACGCGGGGTCGTCGAACATGCGCGCGTCGGCCAGCTCCTCGGCCGACGGCGTGTCTGCGCGGAGGGCCATCTGCAGCGCCTCCGGATCATGGGCTTCGTCGAGGCGGGCGAGGACGCCCGCCGTGAAGTCCTCGAAGCGAGGCGCCACCGCCTGGAGCTCCTGACTCAGGTGCTCCTGCAGCAGCGCCTCGAGGCTGTGTTCTTGCCGGTCCCGGCTCACGACGAGTTCCTCCTAAGCCGCTCCGGACACCGCGAGCTGCAAGCTCTCGGGCACGCCCTCGCCCGCGTCCACGTAGGGGCGCAAGAGGGCCTGCAAGTTCTTCCGGGCGTGGAAGAGCCGGCTCATCACCGTGCCCTTGGAGATGCCCAGCACGTCGGCCATCTCCTCGTAGGACAGCCCCTCCACCTCCCGCAGCACGATGATCGCGCGGTGCTTGTCGGTGAGCTTGTCCATGGCCTCGTGCAGCACACGGGACAGCTCCTTGCGCCCGCTCATCTCGTCGGGGTGCTCGCTCACCTTGCGACCGGAGTCCTCCAGCGCCTCCTCGAGGCGCCGGTTCTCGTCCAGATCCGTGGTCTCGCGGCGCTTCTTCTCGCGCAGGTGATCGATGCTCAGGTTGTACGTGATGCGGTACATCCACGTGTAGAACGCGGAGGTCCCCTCGAAGCGATCCAGGTTCTTGTAGGCCTTCACGAAGGCCTCCTGGGCCGCGTCCCACGCGTCCTCGCGGGAGCGCAGGATGCCGAAGGCGATGGCGTAGACCCGCCGCTGGTAGGTCTCCACCAGCTTGCCGAAGGCCTGCCGGTCGCCCGAGCGGGCGCGGTTCACCAGCTCCAGATCCTTGGCGTTCTGGGCGGCGCGGGCGGTCTTGGTGTCCTGGTCGTTCTTGTCAGCGCTCGTCATCGGTTTCGTCTCGCTCACCGGGAGGGACGCGGGCCGCCCCCCGCGCATTCATCCCCGGCCCGGCAGCTTCCAACAGTGCCGGCCCTCACGTCCACCGATGCCCGTGTGGAAGAGGCCTCGGATGTCATCGGTTTGTCCGTTTCAGCGTGCTATCTTCGTCCGACATGCCGGGCTCGCACCCGCCATCCGGCGCGCTCCGCGCGCTCCTAGGGGAAGCCCGGGGGACCCTGGCTCGTGCCCGGGGGACCGAGCTGGTCCTGGCCGCCGCGGTCGGCCTCGCCGGGGCCCTCGCCCTGGGCATGGTGGCGGTCGCCCTGGGCGCCCGGGCGCCGGTGGTGGCGGGCGTCGAGGTCCTGGCCATATTGGGCGGAACCCTCGCCGTGGTGTGGTGGCAGGGCCGGCGGTGGCGCGCGGCCCGGGCCTCCGAGCTCGAGGTGGCCCGGTGGCTCGACACCGCGCGGGGCGACGGCCTGCTGGTGGCGGCGGTGGAGGTCCTGCGGGACCGGGGCCGCTTCGGGGAGAGCCTGGAGCTGTCCGACGCCACCGCGGCCCGGGCGGTGGTGCTGGCCCGGAACGAGGGCCGGCTCGACGCGGCCCGGGCCGAGCTCTTCCGCCGCCTCAAGGTGGCGGGGGCGGCGGCGGCCGGGGCGTTGCTGGTGGTGGCCGGGATCGCGGTGGCCAGCCCCCCGACCTTCCAGGGCGCCCTGCTTGCGGTCACCGCGGTGGACGAGATCGACGAGGCGCTCGACCAGCTGCCGCCCGAGCCGCGCCTGGGCGACATCCAGCTCACCCTGCGCTTCCCCGCCTACACCCAGCGTGGGCCCCGGCAGCTCACCTCGCCGAGCGGGCGCATCGTGGCCCTCCCCGGCACCGAGGTGGAGATCGAGACCCTGGCCCGCGACCCGGTGCTCGAGGCCAGCGTCCTGATGAGCCACGGCGACGCGGGGCCCGACGAGGCCCAGCGGATGGCGGTGGAGGTCGAGGGCCGGCGCCTCAAGGCCAAGCTGGTGGTGAGCCGGGCCGGGCGCTACCGCTTCCGCATCACCACCACGTCGGGGGAGCTCAAGGAGGAGCGGAAGGGCCACGAGATCGAGCTCGAGCTGGACGAGCCGCCCGAGGTCACCCTGCTCTCCCCAGAAGAGAGCCCGCTCGAGGTGAACCAGCGGGAGCGTGTCAACCTGTCCTTCACCGCGCGCGACGACTTCGCCCTCGGCGAGGCGGGCTTCTACTGGCGCGTGCTCGGCACCGCGCGCGAGGGCCGGGTGCGGCTCACCAGCGCCCCCACCGGCAACAAGCGCTTCGAGGGCACCGCCCAGGTGGACCTCTCGCAGCTCGACCTGCGCCCGGGCGATCGGGTGGCCTACGCGGTCGAGGTGCGCGACAACGACACCGTGAACGGGCCCAAGGTGGGCTCGAGCATCACCCAGGAGTTCCGCATCTACTCGGAGCGGGAGCACCACCGGCAGGTGCTCGCGCTGCAGGAGCAGAGCCTGGACGAGCTCGTGCACATCCTGGGCGACAACCTGGACTTCGCCTTCAACCCCACCGACGTCACCGACGTCTACAAGACCCTGCTCGGCCAGGCCCGGCGCATCGTGGAGCGGGCCCAGAAGGCCAACGTGCTCCTCGAGACCACGGTGGCCGCGATCCGCAAGGACCCGCTGGGGCGGCCGCAGGTGGCGGACGCGTTCGAGCAGGCCCGGCGGGAGCTGCTGAGCGACACCTCGAGCAAGCGGCGGGTGGTGCAGGAGGCGCAGCGGGTCTTCGCGCGCACCAACGCGGTGGGGGTCGACAAGGGCAAGCGGATCAAGGCGCGCCAGGACAAGATGGTGGCGCGGCTCGAGAAGAACGCAGTCTATCTTGCCGACCTCATCAACGACCAGCGGCTGATCGACGCCGAGGCCCTGGCCAAGGAGCTCCGAAAGGAGCAGGAGGCCCTGCGGCAGGCGCTGGAGGAGTACAAGAACGCGCCGTCGGACGAGAAGCGGGCCCTCATCGCCCAGGCGATCCAGGACATCAAGAAGCGCATCCAGGAGATCATGAGCGAGCTGTCGCAGCTCAAGAGCTCGATCCCCCAGGACTTCGTGAACCAGGACGCCCTCGACACCCAGGACGCCCAGGCCCAGCTCGACGAGATGGAGAAGATGCTGGAGGAGGGCGACCTCGACGCGGCGATGGAGGCCCTCGACCGGATGCTCAGCCAGACCGAGAAGATGATGGCCCAGCTCGAGGAGGGCCGCGAGGAGCTGGGGAGCCGGGAGTACAGCGAGATCACCGAGCAGGCCGAGAAGCTGTGGGAGGACCTCAAGCAGCTCGAGCAGGACGAGAAGAAGCTGGCGGATCAGACCGAGCGCCTGTCGAAGGACGCGATGGAGCGCATGAAGGAGCGGCTCGGTGACCCGGACGCCTTCGTGAAGAAGCAGGTGGCCCGGCTCAAGGAGGCGAAGGCCCGGCTGGAGTCGGCGCGCCCCGGGCCGTACATGCCCGACCTCGACCTGCACGAGCTCACCGAGCGGCGGCTGGACGACGGCGTCCGGGCCCTGGAGGGGCAGGACTTCGGGGCGGCCAAGGAGGTGCTCGAGAAGGCCCAGGCGCAGCTCCAGCAGCTGGAGTCCGAGGCGCGGCGGCGGGCGGAGCGCTCGCGGCGCTTCGGCGACATCTTCGGCGACCAGGACGACGCGAAGAAGACCGAGCGCACCCTGAAGGCGGTGCGGCCGCAGGTCGAGGCGGTGCTCGAGGACATCGAGAAGCTCACCCCCGACCCGCAAGAGATGTTGACGCCCGAGCAGCGGGGTCAGATGGCGCAGCTCCAGAAGCAGCAGTCCAGCCTGCAGAAGAAGGCGGACCAGCTGGGGCAGGACCTCGAGAAGCTGGGCGAGCAGCTCCCGATCATGGGGCCCGAGGTGCAGGGCGCCTTGCAGGGCGCGCAGCAGTCGATGGGCGAGGCCGAGGGTGAGCTCGGCAAGGGGAACGCGCCGGGGGCCCTGGGCCAGGAGCGGGCCGCCCTCGACAAGCTCCGGCAGCTCCAGCAGGAGCTCGAGAAGATGGGCGAGCAGGGCCAGGGCGGAAAGGGCGGCGGGGTGCCCCTGCCCTTCGGCCAGAAGCCCCAGGGCCAGTCCGGCGGGGACGAGGAGGGCGGGCACGATCCGCGCTCGAACGAGAAGGTGGAGATCCCGAAGCCGGAGCAGTACAAGGCGCCGGCGGAGTTCCGGGAGGACATCCTGGAGGCCGCCAAGCAGGGCACGGTGGAGAGCTACAGGAACGCGGTCCGCCGCTACTACGAGGAGCTGGTGAAGTGAGGGCGCGGGCGTATTTGCTTGGCCTGGCGCTCCTCGCGCTGGCGCGCCCGGCGGTGGCCCAGGAGGCCATGTCCGAGGACCTCGGCCCGGTGGTCGAGGCGTACCAGCTGGTCGAGGCGTGGCGGGTGGACGAGGCGCGCGAGAAGACCCGCGCCCTGTACGAGGCGAAGCCCGAGGACCCGTACACGTTGGCCCTCATGGGCATCCTGAAGATGCACATGAGCGACTACCAGGGGGCGGTCGACCTGATGCGGGAGGCGCGCGACAAGGGCGCCCCGGCCCGCCTTGTGATGGAGGAGGGGCTGGCGGAGGCGACCCGGGTGGCCACCGACGGCTACCAAGAGGCGTACAGCGAGCACTTCATCATCCGCTACGTGCCGGGGCGGGACGAGATCCTGGTGCCGTACGCGATCGAGACCCTGGAGACCGCGCGGGAGCGCATCGGGACCCTCCTCGGCTGGCAGCCCGAAGGCCGGGTTGCGCTGGAGCTCTACCCGTCGGCCAAGACCCTGGCCCACGTCTCCAGCCTCACCGAGGCGGACATCGAGAACTCCGGCACCATCGCGCTGTGCCGGTGGAACCGGCTGATGGCCACCACCCCGCGGGCGGTGGTGTTCGGCTACTCGTGGCGCGACACCCTCTCGCACGAGCTGACCCACCTGATCATCGGCGGGGCGTCGAAGAACACGGTGCCGATCTGGCTGCACGAGGGCATCGCGAAGTTCGCGGAGACCGCGTGGCGGGCCGAGCCCGGGCTTGGGATCTCGGTGGAGCAGCAAGAGAAGTTGCGGGACGCGGCGAAGAAGGGCGAGCTCATCCCGTTCGAGAAGATGCACCCGTCGATGGCCAAGCTCCCCACCCAGGAGCAGACCAGCCTCGCGTTCTCCGAGGTCTTCACGTTCATCGAGTTCCTGGTGGAGCGGAAGGGCTGGGAGGGGATGCGGCAGGTGCTGCGGCTGATGGCGGCGGGCAAGTCGGACGCCGAGGCGATCGCCGCGGTGCACGGGATGTCGCTCGACGCGCTCGAGAAGAAGTGGCGGAAGACCCTCCCGACGCGCGCGATCAAGCGCCCCGGCGGCCCGGTGAAGGGCGAGCGGCCGGTGGAGCTGAAGGCGGACGCCAACGTGCCCGACGACGAGCTGCACGGGGTGAGCAAGGAGGCGCGGCGCTTCGCCCGGGCGGCGGACCTGCTCTACGCGCGCGGCCGCATGAAGGCGGCCCAGACCGAGCTCCAGAAGGCCTTCGACAGCACCAAGAGCCCGCTCATCAGCGCCAAGCTGGCCATGGTGGCCCTCGGCAACGGCGACATGGCGGCGGCCGAGGTGGCGGCGAAGTCCGCCATGGACGGCGCCCCCGCCCTCGCCGGCCCCAACGTGACCCTGGCCGAGGTGATGGTGCGGGTGGGCAAGCCCGAGGAGGCCAAGGCGCCCCTCGCAAGGGCGATTGACATCAACCCCTTCGACCCGCGCATCCACCATCTCACCCTGGCCGTGCTGGGTGAGAAGGGCGACCCCGAGGCCCGCGCCCACGCCGAGCGCGCGCTGGCCCTGTTGCAGGGTGCGGGCAAGGCGAAGGCCCCGAACCTGGGCAAGGGCGGCCTGGTGAAGGTGCTTGGCGCCCCGTTCATGCGGGTGTACCTGCGCCGCCCCGGGAGCGGCGACTGGATCCCCACCTCGAAGATCACCCCCACCAGCGCGATCAGCGTGAAGCCGGGCAGCTACGAGCTCATGCTCCTCCCGGTGCGTGGGGAGGCTACCTTGCACACCATCGAGGTGCAGCCCACGTCCGAGGACGGACAGCCCCAGATCATCATCCCCGGCGCCACCGGAAGCTGAGCGCAGGGCGGAAGGACCCATGACCCACGACACCGAGCACCCCACCCTCCCCGAGGCCGCGCGGCCCGCGGTGAACGACCTCCAGCAGGTGGAGCTCCTCCACCGCGCGGTGGAGGACGCCAAGGCGGCCATCGGCCGGCGCATCATCGGGCAGCGGGAGGTGGTGGAGCACCTCCTCATCGCGCTGTTCAGCAACGGGCACGCCCTCTTCGTCGGGGTGCCGGGGCTGGCGAAGACCCTCCTCATCCAGACCCTGGCCGAGGTGCTGGACCTCGGCTTCAATCGCATCCAGTTCACGCCCGACCTGATGCCGTCCGACGTCACCGGCACCGACGTGCTGGAGCAGGATCCCCAGACCGGGCGCCGGAGCTTCCGCTTCGTGAAGGGCCCGATCTTCACGAACCTGCTCCTCGCCGACGAGATCAACCGGACCCCGCCCAAGACGCAGGCTGCCTTGCTCCAGGCGATGCAGGAGCACCAGGTGACCGCCTCGGGGGCCACCCACCGGATGCCGGATCCCTTCCACGTCTTCGCCACCCAGAACCCGATCGAGCAGGAGGGCACCTACCCCCTGCCCGAGGCCCAGCTGGACCGCTTCATGTTCATGCTCGACGTGCGCTACCCCGCCGCGGACGAAGAGGTGGAGATCGTGCGCTCCACCACCGGCGAGGCGAAGGGCGCCTTGCCGAAGGTGCTGAGCCCGGAGCGCATCCTCGCGCTCCAGGCCCTGGTGCGCCGGGTGCCCGCGCCCGAGAGCGTGGTGAAGCACGCGGTGAGCCTGGTGCGCTCCACCCGGCCCGACTCGGTGGACGACCACGTGAGCGGGGCGGGCGCCCAGCGCATCCGTGAGTTCGTGAGCTTCGGGGCGGGGCCCCGGGCCTCGCAGTACCTGGTGCTCGGGGCGAAGGCCCGCGCCGCCATGATGGGCCGGCCCTCGGCCACGGTCGAGGACGTGCGCGCCCTCGCGGTGCCGGTGCTGGCCCACCGCGTGGTGACCAACTTCCACGCCGAGGCCTCCGGGGTGCGGCCGGCGGACCTCGTCCGCACCGTGCTGGAGTCCGTGCGGGGCTGATGGCCACGAAGGACGCCACGGAGCGCGGCGACGAGGCGCCGCGCCAGCAGGAGATCGATCCCCAGGTCCTGTCCGAGATCGGGAACCTGGCCATGCGCGCCCGCACCGTGGCGGACAGCGCCCTCGCCGGCATGCACCGCTCGCGGCACCACGGCACGAGCGTGGAGTTCGCCGAGCACAAGGAGTACTCGCCCGGCGACAACGTCCGGCACCTCGACTGGCGGGCGTTCGCGCGCTTCGACCGCGACTACATCAAGCGCTTCGAAGATGAAGCCAACCTGCGGGCGCTGATGGTGGTGGATAGCTCGGGCTCCATGGGCTACCCGGCGGGCAAGGACGTCACCCGGCTCACCAAGCTCCAGTACGCCACCACCTGCGCGGGGGCCATGGCCTACGTCTTGGCCCGGCAGGGCGACGCGGTGGGGCTCGCCACCTTCCGGGACAAGCTCGACATCAAGGTCCCCTCCAAGGCGCGCCGCGGGCACTTGCAAGAGATCTTGACGAACCTCGATGCGCTGGTGCCCGAGGGTCCGAGCAGCCTCGCCACCGCCCTCGACCGCCTCTCGGAGGGCCTCACCCGGCGCTCCATCGTGGTGGTGTTCAGCGATCTGCTCGACGGCGGCCTCGCCGCCCTCCCCGGCATGGCGCGGCTGCGGGCGCGAAAGCACGACGTGGTGCTCTTCCACACCCTCGATCCGGACGAGCTGGACTTCCCGTTCGAGGACAGCACCGAGTTCCTCTCGATGGAGGACGACCGCCGGGTGCAGATCGACGCGCGGGCGATCAAGGACGCGTACGACAAGGAGCTGAAGCGCTTCTTGGCCCAGGCCGAGGCGGGGGCGCGGAGCGCGCGGGTGGAGTACGTCCTCGCCCGCACCGACCAGGCCCCCGGCCAGCTCGTGGCGCACTTCCTGGCGCGGCGGATGAACGCGAGGGCCCAGGCGCGATGAGCTTCCTGAACCCGTTGATGTTGCTCGGGCTGCTGGCGGCGGCGGTGCCGATCGTCATCCACCTGATCCACAAGCGCCGGCCGCGGCCCCAGTACTTCGGGGCGATCGAGCTGGTGCTCCGGAGCGTGGAGCGGGTGGAGCGGCGGTGGCGCCTCCGGCGCCTCTTGCTCTTGCTGTCGCGGGTGGCGCTGTTGGCGATGCTGGCCCTCGCCGCGGCGGGGCCGCTGTTGGGGCGTGAGGCGGAGCGGGGCACCTCCAGCGCGGGGCCCGAGCGCCTGGCCATCGTGCTCGACGGGTCGCTCTCGATGCGGGCCCGCTACGGCGGCACCTCGAGCTTCGCCCGGGCCCTCACCGCGGCCCGCAACCTGGTGGACAGGATGGGGCCCGAAGATCAGGCGGTGCTGGTGCTGGCGGGGCGGCCCAACCGCCTCCTGGTGGACCGCCCCACCCCCGACCGCGGGCAGCTCCTCCGGCTCCTCGACAGCCTGGAGCCGGGCTACGGCCCGGCCGAGCTGGGCGAGGCGGTGAGCACCGCGGTGACCGCCCTCGGCACCCCGAAGGACGCCGCGCCCGAGGGTGAGGGCGAGGCGCCCGAGGTGGCGGCGCGCGTCGTCGTGCTCTCGGACCTCGCGCAACACGCCTTTCAGTCCGCCGCGGCGCTCGACGTGCCCGGCACCCGGAGCAAGGCGCGGGTGGAGGTCGTCGACGTCCTCGAGGAGGCGGCGAAGGTGCGCGCCAACCACGCCATCGCGCGGGCCGAGGCGGTGAACGTGCCGGGCGAGGCCCCGCGCACGGTCGAGGTGCGGGCCCGGGTGCAGAGCTTCAGCACCGAGGGCGGCGGGGCCCAGCCCCTCGACATCACCCTCCGCAGCCAGGAGCGCGACCTCGAGGCGGGCAGCGTGGACGTGGTGCCCGGCACCATCGTCGACAAGGCGCTGCGCCACGCGTTCGATCGCCCGGGGCACATCCCGGTGACGGTGGCGCTGGAGCCCGACGCCCTGGCCGAGGACGACGTGCGCCACGTGGTGGTGGAGGTGCGCCGCCCGGTGCGCACCCTCATCGTGGACGGCGCGCCGTCCGGGGTCCCGAAGGAGGACGAGGTCTTCTACCTCGAGCGCGCGCTGCTGGCCGGCGCGGCGGACCAGCCCCCGCCGCGGGTGATCACCGCGGACGACCTGTCCCGCACGGACCTGGCCGCGTTCGACGTGGTGATGCTGGCCGGCGTGGCCACCTTCACCCGGGCCGACGGGGCGCGCCTGGCCGAGCACGTGGAGCGCGGCGGGGGCCTGTTCATCAGCGCCACCGAGGGCCTCGACGTCGACCTGTACAACGCCGAGCTGGGCGCGGTGCTCCCGCGCACCCTGCGGGGCATGAAGATCGTGGACGC
>JACKEN010000036.1 GCA_020632995.1 Deltaproteobacteria bacterium
AGCTCGCCCGCCGCCATCAGGGCCTCGATCTGCTTCGGGTCGCCCTCGGCCACCGCCGCCTTGTACTCGTCCGGGATGTCGAAGGAGTGGCCGGCCGCGGTGCGGTGCGGGTCGTGGCACTTCCCGCAGGTCTCCAGCTGGCGCAGCGGGTGGACGTGGGACTTCGGATCCGTGGGCGGCAGGATGTCATGCATCCCGTGACAGCTCTTGCAGACCGCCTGATCCTTGTTGGCCCGCTTGGCCGCCATCGGGTTGGCGTGCTGCGAGGCCTTGTAGAGGTCCTGCTCCTTCTCGTGGCAGCTGGCGCACGGGGCGGGGGCCAGGTCCTGGTCCTTCTCCTCGTGCTTGATGCTCGGGTCCTCGACGTCGGGGTGGCAGCCGATGCAGCCCTCCTGGCGGTGGGCGGACCGCTCGTAGAGCGGAATGTCGAGCTTCGGGGCGTCCTCCTCGCCGATGCCCGCGTGACAGACCAGGCACTCCTTGTCGCGCTCGGGGCCGGGGCCCCGCTTCGCCTCGAGGGGCGCGTCGGGCTGGGCCCAGGCGGGGACCACCAACACCATGGCCAGCGCCAGGGCGCCGAGGCCGACCGTGATGTGACGTGCGGCGTTCATCATTGTGCCTTCCTCTCGAAGGGATGGCACCCCACGCAGCTGTTGGCGGTCGGCTCGTGGTTGAGCTGGTCCTGGTGACAGTCGGTGATGCAAGAGCTCCTGCCTCGTCGCGGCCCCTTGTCGTGGAAGCCGTGGCAGTTCGCGCAGTCCTTGTGATCCTTGATCTCGTGCAGGCCCGGCAGCGGCTTGTCGTGGCAGCTCACGCAGGTCTTCGGCGCCTCGGTGCCCTTCGGCCCGTGCGAGCGGTGGCACTGCAGGCAGTCCTTCGTCTCGTCCTTCTTGTGGCGGCTGACCAGCTTCTCGGTGTGGCAGTCGAGGCAGGCCTTCTTCACCTTGCCGTCGTGGGGCAGGTGACACTCGCGGCACTGCTCGTGCCCCTTGGTCATCGTCTTGACCTCGTCCTGGTGACAGCTCTTGCACGGCACGTCGGCCTTCGGGGTGTGCGCGGACTCCTTGTGGCACTCCCGGCACTTGTCGTGGCCCTTCACCGGATCCACCCGGGTGGCGTTCAAGAGCAGCTTGTCTTGCGTCTTGGGCGGCGCCATGTGGCAGCGCTGACAGAGCGCCTCACCCGAGTTCTTCAGGTCGAACTCGTGCTTGGGGTGGCAGTCGTTGCAGTCCGTGCCATCGTGGTAGGCGGTGTCGCTCGCCACGTCGTGGCACTCCTTGCTCGCGCAGGAGCTCGCGATCAGCAACCTGCCGTCGATCGGATGCTGCGGGTGACAGCCCACGCAGGTGCCCAGCTTCTTGTCCTCGGGGTGGTTGGGCACGATCGTCTCGTGGCAGGTCACGCACTTCTTGGTCGGGCCGACCTTCACCACGTGGGCGGGGTGGCAGCTGATGCACTCCCCGTGGGCCTCCTCTTTGTGGCTGGCCAGGGTCTGCTGCTCCTCGTGGCAGGACTGGCAGGTCTTGGTCCGCCGCTTGCCGTGGGGGGTGTGACAGCTGAGGCAGTTGTCGTGCCCGTCGAAGGTCGCCGACTTCGGCACGCCGTCGTGGCACTTGGTGCACCCGTCCCTCGCGAGCTTCGCCGGCACGTGGCCGCCGTGGCACTCCAGGCACTGCTGGGGATCCTTCAGCTCCTTGGTGTGGTGGTTCGAGGGCTTGGTGTCCTCGTGGCAGTCCAGGCACGGCTTCGGATCCAGGAACGTCTTGCCGTGCGGCGAGTGACAGGACTTGCAAGCCTCCTTGCTGTGGATGACGATCTTGGGGGCGTCGGGCAGGGTGTGGACCCACTCAGGCGGGGTGGTCCCCTCCACGTGGCATGACGCGCAGGCCCAGGGCTCGGCCTTCTCGGCGTAGAAGTCGTGGCAGGTCAGGCACTCCTTGGCGTCCTTGTCCGCCACCTTCTCGTGCACCGCGGAGCGCTGCCCCTCGTGGCAGCTCAGGCAGCGGTGCCGCGGGTCGGTCTTCTCGTGGCCCGAGATGCGGTGGCAGTCCCGGCACTTGGCGGGCTCCTTCTCGTCCTCGAGGTGCCGCTTGTGGAGGGCGCCGGCCAGCGCCTTCTCTTGCTCGGCGGTGGGGCGCTGATCCACGGGGACGAAGGCGTCCTCCGTCTGGCCGGCGTCGGGGGCGATCTCCTCCCCGCACGCCAGCCCCAACAAGGTCATCAGCGCCAGGGGCGCCACATTCCGCCAACTGAGTCTCATGGTGTCAACTCGTCATGACAGAGGCGGCACGGCGCCTCGGCGAGGCTACGCTTGCTCGTCCAGCCAGGGGGGTGGATGTTCCCGCCCACGCCGCCGACCTTGTGGCAGTTGACGCAGAGGGCCTCGCCCGCGCCGCTGTGGCAGCCGGCGCACGAGGCGGGGTCGCTCCACGCCGCCGCGCCGTGGGCGTTGTTGTTCTGGCCGATGCCGACCCAGCCCGCGGGGTGCGGGTTCCGGGTGGCGTTGGCCCCCGCGATGCCGCGGTCCTCGTGGCAGCGCTGGCAGCTGGTCTCGGTGTGGCAGGTGAAGCAGAGCCCTGGATCCGTCTTGGCCTCGCGATCGTGGCGGGAGGCGAAGCCGGCGCGGTGCAGGCCGCCCAGCTCGGGGCGGTCGAAGTTCAGGCGCTGGGGCAGGGCGGGGACGTTGGCCCCGTGGCAGCTCGCGCACTGCCGCTCGGTGTGGCAGCTGTCGCAGAGCGCACGCGAGGCCGCGGCCTCGGGCCCGTGCCGGTTCACGTAGTCCTCGTCGTGGACGAGGTGACTCTGGGGGCGGCTCTGCTCGACCTCGAGGTCGATGTGGCACTGCTCGCACGACGCGTCCTGGAAGGTGCCCTCGTGCTCGTGGCAGGCCAGGCACGCGGCCATCGGGGGCAGGAGCGGGCGCCCCGCCTCCGCCACCTCGATGTGGCAGCGGGCGCAGTTCGAGGCCACCTCCTTCAGGTGCTTCTGGTGCTCGAAGCGGAGGTGGTGCTTGGCCGACTTCACCCGCTCCAGGCTCAGCTCTGCGCTGTGGCAGTTCGAGCAGGTCCGGGCGTCGTGCGGATCAACGTGGCACTCCACGCAGCGCGCGGTGTCGGGGATGTGCAGCGGGCCGTCTTCGCCCGCCGAGTCCATGCCCTCGTGACAGCGCGTGCACGCGATGCCCTTGGTCACGTGGGCGCGGTGCGGGAACACCGCGCGCCCCGGGGGCTTGATGCCGAGGACGGTGGCGCACGCCGCGCCGGTCCCCAGCAGGAGGAGCAGGGCCAGGATGAGCGCGCGCTTCACTGCTTCGCCTCCCAGCGGTAGGTCACTCTCGCCAACACGTCGAAGCTCGCCTCGTCCTCTCGGGTCACGCTGCCCTCTGCCGCAAGCGCCACGTCCCACGCCGCGGTGGGCTGGAAGCTCGCCGCCACCAGGCCCCAGGGCCACCACTCACCACGCGTCGCGGGGCGGTCGGGCCGGACCAGCTCCGCCTCTACCCCGAGGGAGACCTTGCTCGCCACCGGCAAGCGCAAGGTACCGCGCACGCCGGTCCAGCCGGCGTCGTCCGGCGCGCCCTGGCGCCGCAGCTCGAGGGAGAGGACGCCGCGGCCGAGGTCGTCGAGCCGGAGGATCGCGCGGGCGCGGGCGTTCTCGACCACGGTCTCGCTCAGACGCCGAGCGCCGCCTTCGGCCACCAGATCCAGCCGCGGCGCCGCGCGCCAGCGCACCCGGCCCCCGAGGTACTGCGAGGCGACGTCGCCCAGCACCGAGAAGAGCGAGGTCGCGGGCAGGATCCGGGCCGAGGAGCGATGGGTGGTGAGCAGCTCGACGCGCCACGCGGAGCTCGCCGACCAGCGCACCGAGCCGATCAGCTCCGACAGGCCGGGGTTCTGCAGGTCGTAGGCCGCGCGGGCGGTGAGGTCGAGGCCCTTCACGGGGGTGATCCACAGGTCGCCGCCGACCTCGTGGTCGATCGCGCGCCCGTCGTCCCGCCGGTGCAGGTAGGCCACCCCGATCGTGCCCCAGCCGGGCAGGCTCTGCGCGATGCGCCCGCCCGCCATCCAGTCGTAGGCCTCGTCGCTCAGCTTGAAGTTCGGGGTCACCGCGAGGCCGCCGAAGGCCTCGACCGTCATGTGCCAGGGCAGGCGCACGAGGCCGCGGGCGCCGTCCATGTGCACCGGCCGCAGGGCGCCGGTGGTCATCATCTGGCGCCCCAGCCACAGGTCGCCGCGGTGCTCGGGATCGTGCAGCCGCACCGCCGCCACCAGGGCGTCGGCCTCGGTGCCGAGCTCCTTCGCCCCGGCCCAGATCAGGGCCTCGATCTGCACCCAGTCCGTGGGGCGCGCGTCGCCCTCGAGGGACACCAACCCCACCGGGGCCTGGGCCTGCCCGTAGGCGGTGCCCTGCAGCCGGTACGGGGTCGCGTACGCCGGGGCGCTGAACGCCGAGGCGACCAAGATGACGCAAGCCAGCTTGCGCCGCATATCAGAGCGGGGTCTGGCCATCGATGTGCTCGCTGGTCCGCGCCTCGGGCGGGCCGGTCAAGATGGGGTTGCCGAACGCGTCCACCGACTCCGAGTGGCACATGGCGCACTGGTCGATGCGGTTGAAGGCGGGGTGCACGCTGTTGGTGGGCGGCGCGCCGTGACAGGAGCCGCAGTACACCTGCTGGAGCTCGGGCTGGTTCCACGTCGGGTTCCTGAGCCGGCCTTCGCTCTGGTCCTGGTTCAGCGCCGTCCCCGTCCCATGGCAGTAGACCTGGTCGCAGGTCGCGGTCTCGCGGTCCCACGTCGGCTGCGCGCCGTCGTTGTAGGCGAGGGTCGAGGACCCGGTCGGGAAGACCTCCACCGGCGGCGCGTCCAGGTGCCCCGGGTCGCGCACGTCGGTCGGCACGAGGTGGCACTCCCCACACTCCATCGGCCCGCGCATGCCGTAGCGCGGGAACCGGTGAGCGTCGTGGGCGCCGACCGTGAGCAGGGTCGGATCGCTCTCGCCGTCGAGATCGACGAAGGGCTCGCTCGAGTCGGGGGCGAGGTGGCAGCCCCCGCAGCCCTTGGCCGGGTCGCCCAGCTGGACCTGCCGATCGAGGTGCAGGCTGAGGTCGGCCAGCATGCCGTCGGGGCCCACGGTGGGCTGGTGGCAGCGCTGGCAGCGGTCGTCCGGGTGCTGCGCGGGCGGGTACCCGTGGCAGCTGCTGCAGGTCACCGAGGCGGTGTCCGTCCAGCGCGGGCTCGACGCGGTGGCCGCCGCGTCGTCGCGGGTGCCGAGGTGGCAATACACGTTGCTGCACTGCTGGGTCGCGGGATCGAAGGACGGCGCAGGCTGGCCTGCCGCCGGGTCGACCGCGTCGCCGCTCAGGACGACCCGCACCGGCGGGGCGTGGAGGTGGCCGGGGCTCTGGAGCCCCTCCGGGAGCACGTGGCAGGTCTCGCAGCCGGTGGGCTTGCCCAGCACCGGGCTGAGCAGGTGGGGGGCGTGGGCGCCCTTCTCGATGATCGAGCCGTGGCAGGTGGGGCAGCCGGCCTCGCCGTCGGGGTGGCACGTCTTGCACGAGGTGCCGGGGCCCGCCCCGCCGCCCTCGAGGTCTTCGCCGTGGCACTTCGTGCACGCGGCGAGGTCGTAGGCGGCGTCGGCCAGGAGCTGACCGTGGAAGTCGGTGTGCCCGGGGTTCATGATGTTCGCGGCGTGCAGCTCGCTCTCGACGTAGCGCGCCCCGCAGTCGACCACCCACAGGGTGAGCGGCTCTTCGGCCGCGTCGCGCAAGGCGCCATGCACGGCGTCCGCGCTGAAGATGGTCAGGATCGGCGAGGTGGCGTCCCCGGCGCGGATCCGGGCCTGCCCGTTGGCGTCGAGGGCGACCGCGTGCACGTAGGTGTCCAGGGCGTAGTCGCCCTCCCGGTCGGTGGTGGAGTGGCACTCGACGCAGCGATCGGCCATCAGCGTCGAGACCTCCGACTTCCACGCGTTACAGACGGGTTGCCCGAGGGGTGGGCGCTCGGTCTCACAGCCGGCGAGCAATACGCCGGCGAGTGCTCCGAGTACGACTGGTGGGATCCGCTTCACGAAGCCATCTCCTGGCCCTGTGGCGCCCGTCTGGTCAGGCGGGCGCCTCGGGCTCGATTCGCCTAGCTTGCTTTGTTACTCGGCGCCACCGTGGACGGTGAGCACGTCCCACGTAGAGCCAGGGCCATGGCAGGTCGCGCAGGCCTCGACGCCGCCCACCGTGGTGTTCAGCTCGGCGTGCGCGGTGGCCGCGTCGGAGTCGTGGCAGCTGACGCAGGCCGACGCCTCGGGGGCCAGCTCGCGGGTGTCGGTGATGACCCAGAACGGGCTGGTGCAGTAGTCATCCGCGTCCGCCGCCGGGTCTTCGGTGCACGTGTACTGGTTGGTCACGGTGGGGAGCCGACCCGCGCCCAACGGCAGGGCCTGGGTGCCCGCCACGTGGCAGCCCTCGCAGTTGTAGATCTTGCCCGGGTAGTGGACCTCGCCGAAGTCGATGGGGGTGCCGCCGGGGTTGCTCGCGTTGGGGGCCGGGAACCCGCCGAGGATGTAGGGCTGCTTGGAGAGCTCCGCCCCCATGTGGATCTTGTGGACCATCGTCTTCAGCTCGACGCTGGGCATCCACACCGTGCTCCCCTCGAACCGGGCGAAGCGCTCGTTGTTGTCGTTGTTCGGGTTGTGGCACGACACGCAGTAGTTCGGGTTCTTGCGCTGGTCGCCGTGCAGGGCCAGGTCGGTGTGGCAGTCGTTGCACTTGTCGCTGTCGACCACCACGCGCCGGGCCACCGGCGCCGCGTCGGTCACCGCGAAGGCCACCGGCACGGTGAAGCCCGCGTAGCGCACGCCGTCGGTGTCCTGCACGTAGCCCTCGAGGCCGGCGGAGTAGCTCCCGGCCGCGTCCACCGGGATCGCGGCGGCCGCGGCGGCGGTGTAGCTGAACTCACCCTGGGCTGCGTCGACCGCGGTGAGGGTGCCGGCCGCGCCGCCGCCCTGGATGGTGGCCTGCCAGTAGCTGGCCACGTCGCTGTTGGGCCCGTACAGGGTCAGGCGCAGGGTGGTGAGGGGGGCAGTGCTGATGTCACGGGGGAGCCCGTCCACGGTCACGCTGAAGCGCACCGTCGGCGTCTGCCCGGGGGCGGTGTTGGTGACCTCGAGGATCTGAAAGGCAACCTGCGGCGCGGTGGCCGACAACAGGCCCTTCGAGTGCACGTCGAGCACGCCCGCGATGCTGCCGGAGGTCGGGTGGCAGATCGCGCAGCTCGTCTCGTCGGGCATGGGGCCGGCGGTGTGCAGGGTGAAGCCGGCCGGCGGTGGGTTCTCCATCGAGGTGCGGTCGTGGCAGGCGAGGCAGGCCTTGAAGGTGGGCCGCGAGAAGGCCACGTTCGCGTTGGGGCCCTCGTGGCAGGTGACGCAGCGGGCCATCTTCCCGGGGAAGTGGACGTCCGAGTAGTCGTGCACCGACTGGCGGAAGCCGATGATCTCGTAGGGCTCGCCCGCCTGCACGCTGGGGAGGTCCGCGCCCATGTGGATCTTGTGGATCATCACCGACATGTCGACGGTGTTGCCGGTGTCCGGGTCGACGCTCTGCGGGCTGTGGCAGGTGATGCAGAGCGCGATGTCCTTCCTGTGGCCGCCGTGCAGCGCGAGGCCCTGGTGGCACTTGTTGCACGCCGCGTCGGTGACGAGCTCGCGGACGGTGGTCACCGCCTCGCCGTCGGGCCGGAAGTTGATCTCCGCGTTGCGATCGACCACCAGGGTGTCGATGGTGCGGGTGGCGTAGGCCGCAACGGTGTGGGTCTTGGCCGCGTCGGCCACCGCGATGGTGGTGCCGAAGGTGTAGCGGTAGCGGCCGGGCTCGAGCTCCTCGAAGGTGCCGCCGCTGTCGGTCGACGCCTGGTTCTCGGTGGCGTTGGTGATCGGGCTGGTCTGGTCCCGCGTGGTGTACGCGGTGTAGACCCCCACCCCGTTGGCGTCCTCGTCGAGCCACGCCAGGATGAAGGACACCGAGACGGTCCCGGCGGAGTAGACGCCGTCCATGTCGAGGGCCACGCCGTCGCCGTCGGCGATGGTGAACTCCACCGTGGCCACCCCGGCCATGTCGATGATCGGGTTGGCGAGGGCGAAGGTCAGCCCATCGTCGGTGAACACCGCGCCGCGGCCGCCGGGGGTGCCGGGGTCGCCCTTCTCACCCTGCTCACCCTGCTCGCCCTGCTCGCCTTGGGAGCCGTTCGTGCCGTCGGACCCGGTCGCCCCGGTGGGCCCGGCCACGCCGTCCGCGCCGGCCGGACCGGTGGCCCCGGTCTGACCCGCGGGGCCCGCGGGCCCCTCACACGCAACCATCAGGAAACTCGCCGCCAGCAGCCAGCTCTTCCGCATGGTGCGGGCGCGGTGCAAGCGACACGCCTTGATCGGAAAACGTTGATCTCAGGCAGGTTCTTGGCCGGACCGGCCGAAGATGGCACGGAACGGTGACGCAACTACGGGGGTCACCGGCCGGAAACGTGACCCGACCGTGACCGTTTCCGCATGGTGGGAGCCGATTCGTCGTCCGAAGGGTTCAAGCGCGGATGGCGCCGAGTCGGCTTCGGAGGCGCAAACGGCTGCCTTGCCCAGGTCAACCGGCCCGGTTGGGCGGATCTTCCTCGGGGTCGATTTGGGCGAAGTTCGGGTCTCGCGGGTGATCACGGGATAAATCCGAGGCGCCCCCCACACCGACGGAGGTGATGAAGCCTACCCGCATCCTGCCCGCCGCCGTGGTGCTCGTCGCCTGCGGGGGGCAACCCGATGAGCACCTCGACCGCCACGAGACAGGCCCCGTCGCGTCCTCGAGCACCGAAGCGCCCAGGTACGTCATCGAGCTGCCGGGGGAGGAGGTTCGCTTCCTCGTCGACGAGTACGGATCCGTGGGCGTCCTCGGTGTCTCGCGCACCGGGGTGTCGGTGCTCGACGAGCCCGAGCTCGACGAGGCGTCCCCCGCGGTCGTCTTCCACGCCCTCAGCCGGGAGCCGATCCCCGAGGCGCTGCTCCGACTGCACGAGGACCTGGTGGGTCGAGGACGCGTCCCGCGGTTGGAAGAGGCGATCGCAGGGCGGGTTGCCGGCTGGGCTCGGCCGACCGCGCGCGCCTTGTCTCAGCCCTGCCGCAACTCGACCTTCACGGAGCTGCACTGCGCCCACCCCGACTACGACAGCAGCGTGTGCTGGCTGAACATCAGCGGGGCACGCGAGACGTGGGTCCCGTACGCCCATCGCTTCAAGGCCGGCTACTGTCTGCAGGACGGCCAGAACTGGGGGCACCTGTACTACAAGAACGTGCTGAACTGCGGGAACCACGCGAACTTCGCCGACCACTACATCTGGGGCGAGGGGCACCCGATCTACGACGCGACGACCTACTTCACCTATGTCTGGTGGCGGCCCTCGGACGCTCCGCTCCGCGCCTTCCACCACATGTCCACGTTCGGGGGCACGCGAGACTTCGCCTCGAGGTACTCACAGTCGCCGTGTGACGGCTGAGGCCGCACGGGATCAGGGCGAGACGTTGCTCAGCCCCGCCGCGCCGCCGCGCCCGGCGAACCCACCCCCGGGCGGGGCGCCGCCGGCGCCGCCGGTGACGTCGATGACCCCGAGGGTGGTGGTGATGGTGCCGCCGGGGGAGGCGTCCAGGAGCACCACGCCGCCCGAGCCGCCGCCGCCGCCGTCGCCGAAGTCCGCGCCGCCGCCAGCGCCGCCCCGGGCGCTGAGGGTGTCGTCGAGGATGATGGTGCCGCCGGGGGCGGTGAGCTCGACCAGGCCGCCGGAGCCGCCGCCGCCGCCGCCGGTGCCGTTGAAGCCGTCCCCGCCGGGGCCGCCGTTCGCGTCGATGCGGCCCTCCACTCTTTGGGTGCCGCCGAGGGCGACCTGGCGGATCAGGGCGCCGCCGCCCACCGCCGCCGCCCCGCCGTTGGTGCCGCAGGTGCTGCCGCCGCCCCGCCGGTGCCCGCGCTGAAGAGGCTCCCGGCCCCGGGCAGGCCGCCCGCGCCGCCGGTGCCGATGCCGAGGTCGCCGCCGCCCGCGCCGCCCGCGCCACCGAGGGCGCCGCCGCCGCCGCCGGGGCCACACTGGTTGGCGCCGCCGCCCCGCTGCCGGCCCCGTCGCCGCCGTCACCGCCGAAGGTGCCCATGCCCGCGGCCGGCGCGCTGGGTCGCCAGCCAGGCTGCCCGCGCCGCCCACCGCGGGCGTGGCGTCGTTCCCGTCGCCGCCGCCGCCGCCGCCGCCGCCGCCCGGGCCCGCCGCGCCGCCGTTGCCGGCGTCGCTCAGCCCGTCGACGCCGGACGCGCCGCTCACGTCGATGGAGCCGCGCAGGGTGATGTCCCCGGTGGCGATGATCGCGAGCGGCGCGGTGCCGGCGCCCACGATGCGGCCGCCGGTGTTCACGGTGACGTTCCCATACACATTGGTGCCCGACAGCTGGAGGGTCTGGCCGGACGCCACCACGAGGTCCATGTGGCCGGTGGCGGCGGTGACGGTGATCGCGATGGTGGTGCTCCCGAACGGGTTGGACACCGTGACCATGCGCTGCCCCGCCGCGGTGTTGGCGGCCGCGGTGACCCGGAAGCGGGCCGAGGTGCCGTCGAGGGCGCTGGTCAGCACCTGCGCGGTGAGGCCGGGGGCGCTGATCGACAGGTTGTTGAGCCCGGCGCCCACCGCCACCACGTCGATGAAGCTCCCCGCGACCACGGTGTTGGGGGCGTAGCTGGTGATGGAGGGCGGGATGCCCACCGGGAGGGTCACGGTGTTGGAGGGGCCCCGGGGACCGACCACCATCACCTGCAGGTCCGCCACCTGGGCGAAGAGCGCGCTGTTGAAGGTGGCGCGGAGCTGGGTGGCGCTCACCACCACCGTGGGCACCGGGACGCCGTCGACCACGACCTCGTCACCCGCGCCGAAGCCGGTGCCGTCGACCTGGATGACCCGGGAGGCGGAGCCTCGGGCCACCGCGTCAGGCGTGAGGGTGGTGATCACCGGCGCCACCGAGCCGGTGATCCGGACGAGGAGGGTCGCGGTGAGGCCGTTGAAGTCGGCGCCCACCCGGCCCTGCCCGGGGCCCACCGCCAGCACGCTGAGCGACGTGCCCGCGGGCCCGAGGTTGATCGGGCCGGAGGGGTTGAAGCTGGTCAGGGCGGTGACGTTCTCGGTCGCGCCGTTGTTGCGCCGCGCGATCACCTCGACCTGCCCCGACTGGCCCACGTTCAGGGTGAGCGAGGCCGGCTGGAAGCGGATGGAGGTGAAGGGGTTGTTGTTCACCACGTTGATCGAGCGCTGCGCGCTGAAGCCCTGGTAGGTGACCCCGAGGCGGGTGGTGCCGACCTGGATCGGGGTGAGCACGCCGCCCGCCGCGCTGAAGATGCTCGGGTCCTCGACGAAGACCTGGGTCAGGGGGTCGAGGGTGACGTCCAGGGAGGTGCCGTCGGAGAACTCCGCCACCACCTGGTAGTCGCTGTCGCTCCCGAGGTCGAGGTTGGCGGGGGCGATGAGGAAGAGCCGGGTCACCGTCGCGCCGCCGCCGGTGATCACGATGTTCAGGGTGGTCGACTGCCCGCGGTAGCTGGCCCCGATCTGGGCCGTCCCCGCCGCCTGGGCCAGGATGTCGATCCCGCCGGGCGAGGGGCTCGGGAGGATCGGGCCGCTGATGCTGTAGTTCACCAGCGGGTCGAAGGTGACGTCGGCGGTGGCGCCGGAGGCGAAGGTGGCGATCAGCTGCACGGTGGCGCGCTGGTTCACGTTCAGGCTCAGGCTCGAGGGCTGGAAGGTCAGGCCCACCACCGTGTCGCTCGTGGCGGTGACGGTGAGGCTGACGGTCGAAGTGAGGCCCTGGTAGCTCGCGGTGATCTGGGTGGTGCCCACCTGCTGGGCGAGGATGAGGCCCGGGGTGAAGGACACGATCGGGGGCTGGGCGCTCATGACCAGCTGCGGGTCGTTGGTGATGTCGGTGGCGTTGCCGTCCGAGAAGAGCGCCACCACGAGGTACATCCCGGTGGTGCCGCGGGCCAGCTGGCCGGGGGCGAGGATCTGGATCTGGACGATGGTGGGGGTGGTGCTCTGCACCGTCACCGGCAGCGACGCGGTGAGCCCGAGGTAGCTGGCCGCCACCCGCCCGTTGCCCTGCGCGGTGCCCACCACCTCGAGGTCCGCGCCGATCAGCGCGATGCCCACCGGGCCGGCCGGCGTCAAGCTGAGTTGCGGATCTGCGGTCAGGTTGACCTGCGCGCCGGAGGCCCGCGTGCCGATGATGCGCACCGTGGCGCGCTGGCCCACGTCGAGGGTCAGGCTGGCCGGCTGGAAGCGGATGGAGGTGATGGGGTCGGTGGTGCCGACCACCGTGATCCGGGCCGTGGACTGGGCGCCCTGGTAGAACGCCGCGAGGAGCGCGGTGCCCGCGCTCACGCCCTGCACGAGGGTGCCGTTGATCGACGCGACGCTCGGGTTGTCGCTCGTCAAGGTAAGCTGCGGGTCGTTGGTGATGTCGACGATCGAGCCGTCGCTGAAGAAGGCGAAGACCCCGAGGGGCTCGCGCAAGCCGACTTGCAGCTGAGGCGGCGCGTTGAGCTGGATGCCGAGCAGCACCACGGTGGGGTCGCTGACCTGGATCTGGGCGCTCGCGAGCAGGCCCCGGTAGATCGCGCGCAGGCTCGTGGTGCCGGTGGACAGGCCGAACACCGCCACCCCGTCCCAGTCGGCGACCATCGGGTTGTCGATGATGATCTGCAGGCCGACCTCACCCAGGACCGAGCGCTCGGTGCCGTCGGCGAAGGTGGCCACCACGTCCAGCCCGAAGAAGGGCTGCCCGACCTCGAGCCGGATCCGCGACGGGCGCACATCCAGGCGTAGGATTGGGTTGTTGACCTCGGACACCTGGATCTGCACCCGGGCCTCGAGGAACTGGTACTGCACGAGCAGGGCGGCCTCGCCGAGCTGGTTGCCGGTGACCAGGCCGTCCGGGGTCACCGAGATCACCCCGTTGCGCGGAGGGAAGTAGCGGACGCCGCTGTTGCGGAAGGTGACGTCATCGACCGAGCCGTCGGAGTAGAACGCCAACACCTGCAGCTGGAGGTTCTGCCCGACCGCCAGCATGGCGTCGGTGGGGAACACCTCGAGCGCGACCAGCTCCCGCGGCTCGCCCAGCACGTCGACGAAGACGAACGCCTGCAGGCCGGAGTTCTCGATGATCACCTGGCAGGGGCCGGGGCCCACCGCGAGCACGCCGCCGTTGCCGTCGGGCTGCGCGACCTGGGGCGTGTCGGCGAAGTAGGTGGTGCCGGAGGCGGCGGAGGTGAGGTCGCGCTGGCTCCCGTCGGAGTAGAAGCCGGTGACGCGGAGCTGGGCCCGCTCGCCCACCCCGAGCCTGAGGAAGTCCGGCGCGGCGAGCAGGCTCACCAGCGTCACCGCCTCGTCCACCACGCGGACCTGCGCCTGGGCGGTGAGCTGGCCGTACGTGGCCCGCAGCACGGTGCTGCCGGCGCGGGACCCGGCCTGGAGGCGGCTCCCCGAGATCGAGGCGAGGTTGGCGTCGTCGAGGGTGAAGGTCACGGCCTCGCCCTGGGCGAGCAGGTCGTCCCGGCTGCCGTCGCTCTTCACCCCCAGCACCTGGAACAGCTGCGCCTCCCGGATCGGGACCACGATCGGGTCGGGGACGATCTCGATCGCGACGTAGGTCGGGGTGCCGGGCCGGACCTCGACCCGCACGACGGTGGAGATGTCGCCGTTCGACACCTGCAGGTTGGCTTGCCCCTCGGCCACCCCGGTGAGCGCGCCGTTCGGGCCGATCGTGGCGACCGAGGTCGGGCTGAGGCTGTAGGTGGTGCCCGAGGACGCGCGGCTGAGGTCGATCCGGCTGCCGTCGCTGAGGACGCCGGTGACGGTGAGCTGCAGGGTCTGGCCGACCGAGAGCACCGGCGTGGCGGGGACGACCTCGATGATCTGCAGCGCCGCGTCGCGCACGGTGACGCTCGCCTCCGCGGTGTAGCCGCCGTACTGCGCGATCACCCGCGCCTGACCTGCGACCCGCGCCACGCCCTCGCCCGCGGTGGTGACGTCGAGGGCGCCAGCGGGGGTGGCCTCGACCGTGAAGCCCTCGAGGCCGAGCACGCTCTTCGACTCCTCGGGGGTGTCGAGCAGGACGTCGAACGTGAACGGCTGCCCCAGGTAGAGCTCCATGCTCGCCGGGCTGATCAGCAGCTGGGGCGCGGTGGAGGTTCCGGGGCCGGCGGCGTCGCGGCCACAGCCGGCGGCGGCCAGGGTGGCGGCGAGGGGGACCAGGAGCCGGAGCGCGACGGGCAGGGCGCCCGCGGAGCGGGAGGGCAGGGCGGTCATGGTGTGGATGATACTGAGATTGACAGCATCCGGGCAGAAACCTAGCGTTCCCGCGGTTCCGTGAGGCCCGCCCGGGCCCCACGGCGGTAGGGCACCCCGTTGGCGAAGACGAAGAAAGCGAAGTTTGAGGCGTCCGAGCCGAATTCGAGCCCGGAGACGCAGGATGACGCGACGCGTCAGGAGGCCGACGAAGCGGCGTCCGGGGGCGGCGACGAAGAGGCCGGCGGCCCCGCCGAGTGGCTCACCTGGCTGAAGGCCCGGCTCCCCTCCGAGAAGGTGGCGGTCTGGGTGGTGCTCGGGCTGGGCTTCCTGGTGTTCATCCCGTTCCTGGGCAGCCTGACCCTCTGGGATCCTTGGGAGACCCACTACGGCGAGGTCGCCCGCGAGATGATCGCGCGGAACGACTACGTCTACCCATACTGGGAGAGCAGCTACTTCTTCTCGAAGCCCGCCTTCCCCCTGTGGCTCATGGCGGCCGGGATGCTCCTGGTGGGGGCCGAGGGCGGCCCGCCGGGGGCCCCGCTGGGCGCGTGGACCGAGTGGGGGGTGCGCCTGCCCTTCGCCCTCATCGCGATCGGGACCATGTGGGCGGTGTACCGCATCGGCCGTCAGATCGGCGGGCGCGCGGCCGGGGTGATGTCGGCCATCGTGCTCGGCTCCTCCGCCCAGTTCATCTTCATCGGCAAGCAGTCGATGGTCGACATGCCCTACGTGGGCCTGATGACCATCGGCCTGGCCCTGTTCATCGCCGCGGTCTTCGACGAGACCGCGGACCGCCCCGCGGTGCTGAAGGAGAAGCTCTGGGCCGCAGGCGGGATTGCGGTGGGCCTCGCCCCCCAGCTGATCCTGATCGGGCGGGAGCTCGAGTCCGGCGCCGCCTTCGCGGCCCTCGCCGGGGCGGCGGTGCTCGGCCTGGTCTTCATCGCAGGCGTCTTCGTCTACGGGAGCAAGCGGGACTGCTACCTGACCGGCTTCTACGTGCTGATGGCCCTGTCGACCCTGTCGAAGGGCCTCGCCCCCCTCGTCCTGGTGGGCCCGATGGTGGTCCTCTACATGCTCGTCACCCAGGACTGGCGGGTGCTGCTGCGCTCCCGGGTCATCTTCGGCTGGGCCCTCTACCTGTTGGTGGGCTCGCCCTGGTACCTGACCCTGAGCCTGTTCAACGGGCGCGACGAGGAGGGCAAGACCTTCGTCGCCCGCTTCTGGATCCACGACCACTTCAGCCGGGTGGGGGCGGGCGTGCACGGCGACCGGGCCGGCCTCGGCTACTTCATCGAGCAGCTGGCCTACGGCATGTTCCCCTGGGCGGCGCTGATCCCCGGGGCGATCGGCTGGAGCGCCAAGGTGAAGGACCGCGGCCTCCCCGAGCCGCGCCGGAACGCCCTGATCTTCGTGCTGGTGTGGGCCCTGTGGTCCTACGTCTTCTTCAGCATCGGGCAGACCAAGTTCCACCACTACATCTTCCCCGCCGTGCCCGCCCTCGCGGTGCTGGTGGGGCTGTGGTTCGTGCACCTGGCCGAGGACCCCGAGCGGCGCCTCTCGGGCTGGGTGGTCCTGCCGATCGTGGCCCTCTTCATCGTGTCGGCCCGCGACCTGATCAACGACCCCCAGAACCTGGTGAACCTGTTCACCTATAAGTACGACCGGGACTACCCGCGGGACATCAACCCCCGGCTCTACATGGACGTGATCGTGGCCCTCGGGTCGGTGGGCATGGTCGTGGCCTACTTGTTCCGGCAGCGGGGTCGGGCCATGCTGGCCTTCGGGCTCATGGCGGCGCTGTTCGGAGCGTGGATCTCACACCACCACTTCAACTACCTGGCGCCGCACTGGGGCCAGAAGCACCTGCTCGAGACCTACTACAAAGAGAAGAAGGGCGACGAGCCGATCTACGCCTACCAGCTCAACTGGCGCGGCGAGACCTTCTACAGCCGGAACACGATCTTGCAGGTGAAGGAGAGCGGCGCGAACCAGCGCATCAAGGAGCTGGTCGACCGCCCGGGGCGGGAGTTCATCATCACCGAGCAGTCCCGCTACCAGACCCTGAAGAGCGTGCTGTCCCCCGACAAGCGCGACAAGATCCACATCCTCGACCGCTCGAACAACAAGTTCTACCTGGCGGTGGTGGAGGACTGACCTCGAATGACGGAGGCCCAGGACCGCAAGCTCCTCGTCGTCTCCGACATGCACCTCGGTCGGGACTGCAACTACATCACGGGCTTCGGCCGCGCGGCCCGCCCGGACACCGACTTCGACCAGGCCTTCGTGGACATGGTCGAGCACTACACCGCGGGCCACGAGACCGAGTGGCGCCTCGTGGTGGCGGGTGACTTCGTCGACTTCGTCGAGGTGGTGGTGGTCCCCCAGGCCCAGGGGCCGCTCAGCCTGCACCTGTCCTTCGAGGTGAACGAGGAGGAGCGCGCGTTCGGGCTGGGCACCGAGGCGGAGCGCTCGCTCGTGAAGCTCGAGGCCACCTTCGACTTCCACGCCCCGCTCTTTCGGCGCCTCGCCCAGTTCGTGCGCGAGGGCGGCGAGCTGGTGATCCTCCGGGGCAACCACGACGCGGAGTTCCACTGGAAGAAGGTGCAACGCGTCTTTCGTCGCCGCATGGCCGACATGGCCTTCAAGGGCCAGCACCTCGAGGTCGACGACGCGATCGACATGCGGAACGACTTCCAGACCCGCATCTCGTTCGTGCCCTGGATGTACTTCGAGAAGGACCGCATCTACATCGAGCACGGGCACCAGTACGACCCGTACTGCTCCTTCGACCACCAGCTCTACCCGGTGAGCCCCACCAACCCGCGGCGCATCGACACCCCGGTCTTCATGTTCGCGATGCGCTACTTCGTGAACATGCTCAACGACTTCGCCGCCCACAACGCGGACCTGTGGACGTTGAAGGACTACTGGCAGTGGCTGAAGGCCAAGGGCCCCGCCGGCCTCTTCTACACCGGCCGCATGGCCCTCGAGGCCGGCATCCGGATGCTGATCTACGCCGGGCGCTTCGCCCTCGGCCGGGTGCGCCGCTACAACAAGGAGCACGCCCGGAGCCTGCAGGCGGAGGCGGAGCGCTACGGGCTCCCGGTGAGCAAGGTGGAGCGCATCGACGCGCTCCACTACGTCCCGGTGAACCGCAACCTCTCCGAGCTGATGCGCCTGCTCTTCTTGGATCGGTTGCTCCTGGTGGCGGGCGCGATGGCGCTGTGCATGTTCGTGCTCCTGGTCTTCGACAGCATCTGGCTGGAGCTGGCCGGCATCGGCCTCGTGGCGGGGGCGGCGTTCTACATCAACAAGCGGATGGCCCCGCGCCGCTTCCTGTTGCCGGGGCCCAAGCAGGCCCAGGCCGCCCGCCGCATCTCGAAGCTGTTGAAGGTGCCCCTGGTGGTGATGGGCCACAGCCACGTCCGCCGCATCTCGGAGCTGGCCGGGGGCGCGAAGTACGTCAACACGGGTTGCTGGCTGCCGCCGTTGGACGGCAAGCCCCACACCGACCCCCAGGCCCCCTGCACGTGCAAGCTCTCGCACCTCGTGGTGGAGGAAGACCGCGCAGATCTGCGGGTGTTCTGCCGCGCCGCGAAGACGGTCCGGCTGGCCGACGTGGAGGAGACCAAGGCCCACCACGGCGGGGGGACCCCCGAGGCGGTCAGCACCGCCGATCTGATCGCGCCCTAGGATCCGACTCTTCAGTCGAGTATCCTCCTCGCCGTGTCGGGGGAAGATCCGAGGACGGTGCGCGAGATCGGTGAGGAGGGCCTCATCGCGATCTTCGACGTGGAAGGCGGCGCGCTGGGCGGCAAGGTCCTGGTGCCGAACGGCGACGACGCGGCCGCGTGGTTCCTCGAGCCGAAGTACGCCAACGTGATCACCACCGACAGCCAGGTCGAGGGCGTGCACTTCGACCTGCGCTACACCCCGCCGGTGGCGGTGGGCCGCAAGCTCATGTCGGTGAACCTGAGCGACGTGGCCGCGATGGGCGCCCGCCCCCGCTACGTGCTCCTCGCGGTGAGCGTGCCGCCCCACCTGCCGGTCTCGGTGGTCCAGAAGGTGGCCACCGGGATCAAGGAGATCTGCAAGCTGCACGGCGTCGCGGTCCTCGGCGGGAACACCACCACCATCGACGGCCCCCTCGTCCTCACCGCCACCGTGATCGGGCGCGCCGAGCCCAGCCAGCTCATCCGCCGCCGCGGCACCATGGTGGGCGACGGCATCTACGTCACCGGCCGCCTCGGCGACGCGAAGGCGGGCTTGCGCCTCGTGCAGAGCGGGGTCGTCCCCGCGCTGGGCACGCCGTACTACAGCCTCTACAAGGCCCTGGTGGACCCCCAGGCCCGGGTCGAGGCCGGCCGGCGCCTCGCCAACGTGCACCTCGTGCACGCGATGTGCGACATCTCCGACGGCTTCGGCAAGGACCTGCGCCACCTGTTGGTGCCCGAGGGCCTCGGCGCGCGCATCGAGGCCCAGGCCCTGCCGATCTCCCAGGCCCTGAGGAGCTACGGCGAGGAGGCGGGCTTCTCACCCGAGCTGGAGGCGATGATGGGCGGCGAGGACTACGAGCTCCTGTTCACCGCGCCGATGGAGGAGGAGGCCCTGATCGTGGACGCCTGCGCCAGCGTCGCCACCCCGGTCTCCCGCGTAGGCACGGTGCTCGCGGCCCCCGAGCTGGAGGTCTTCATGCCCGACGGGAGCGTGGTGGACCTGCCCACCGCGAGCTTCGAGCACTACGCCGGAGGTGACCGATGAACGCGCGCATCCTCGTGGTGGACGACGCGATCACGGATCGCGAGGTGGTGAAAGCCTTCCTGCGCCAGGCCGGCTACGACGTGGTGGCCGAGGCGGGCACCGGCGCCGAGGCGATCCAGGCCTTCGAGCGCCACCGCCCCGACGTGGTGCTGATGGACCTCGTGATGCCCGAGATGAGCGGCACCGAGGCGGCGCGGGCTATTCTGTCGGTGCACCCGGATGCGCGGATCATCGCGATGAGCGGGCTCTCCCAGCCGAGCGTACAGGCGGAGGCGATGGAGGCGGGGATGATGGCGTTCGTGCCCAAGCCGTTGGAGGCGGATGACTTGTTGAGTGAGGTTCGGGAGGCCTTGGGGTTCGTATAGATCCAGCTCATTCGTCGTGCCAATGGGCCGAGCAGCGTGGGCGTGAGCCGTGGGGTTACGTCACCCAACTTCGCTGATGGGCCACCCCGCCGCTATACGGCACTCCGACGTGGTCGGCGTGGACGGCAAGGTAGGAGACGGAACCGGAGAGTAGCTCCCGAGCCTAGTCACTCCAAAAATGGGCTTTTTCGCATAAGAATGATCGCGGCTCTCTGTCATCGTGAGCCTCTCGGGAGGGAACCACATGCATACGTCCTCCCACACAACTACTGCGCCCTATTTTGGACTCGGCCCATGGGCAACTACGAGCGACCAGCAGCCACATGACCCGGCCTCACGGCTTCGACCCCTCCCGACAAACTTCTTCCGTACTCAGAGTCGGCTCCAACTCGGGCCCGTCAATTTGGGGTTCATCTTCCGCTGCGCCTTCGGTCGCGGAGCCTTCCAAGCCGTCGATTTCGTCTCCAGTTTCCTCTTCCTCGAACGCTGCCGCGAAGTCGGTATCGAAAGCCTCCTTGTAGGCATCGAGGAACTGTGGCTGCTCTCGAAGTTCCCGAAACAGGGGCCAATCTCTGAACTCGGCCTCTCCCACTCGTCCCTTCGCGCCGGCCTTCCGGATGATTGCAGCAGCCTTCTCCCAGTCCTCGGAAAGGACCGCGTCTGCTAGGCGGAATTCCTCGGACGTTGCGCTCCAGTCCTCTGCGGCCATTATCTCACTACAGCGCTTCTTATCCCCATTCCAGCGGTGGGCCTGAGCTTGGTTCACGATGGCTACTCTCCGTGTGGCGTCATCTGAGAACCGATGAAAGCACTTGCATCCGAAATCGAGAAGACTGATTGCGAGG
>JACKEN010000037.1 GCA_020632995.1 Deltaproteobacteria bacterium
TCGCGAACGGCAGGTCCAGGTCGGTGCTCCGAGACTGGGCGGGACCGTTCGAGGAGGTCTCCGAGGAGTTCGAGGCGAGCCGGAAGGACGCGGCGCTGCCGGCCGACCTCCCAGGCCCGGGCGCCGACGAGCCCCCTCGCGCCCGCGCGGCCCGCGCCCTGCGGTGGGTGCAAGACAAGCTGCGAAGGCAGCCCTTCCGGTGGGACCGGCAGCACATCCGGCCGGTGAAGGAGGTCGTGACCGACCGCTCGGGGACGAGCTGGGAGCGCAGCGCGGTGCTCGCCGCCCTCCTGGAGGGGATGGGCCTCGTCCCCCGCATGGTGGTGGCCTCGCTGCCCGAGGCGGATCCGGTCAAGCCGCGCCCCGCCGACCTCGACAAGGACGTGCTCCTCGTCGTGGTGGAGGGCGAGTCCCTCGTGCTGGATCCGGGCTGTGATGCCTGCGGAGTGGACGAGGTCCGCCCCGCCCTGGCCGGCCTGGTGGGGTGGAAGGTGACGCCCACGCCCGCGAGCTCGAACGGCGACCCCTCCGTGCCCCCGGCCCCGGCGGTGGCCGTGATGGAACGTACCCTGCCGTTGGCCGAGGCGACGCCTCGAGCGGAGCGCCTCACCCTCGCCCTCAGCCCGCGCGGCGTGATGCTGAAGCGGGGCGAGGTCCGCCTCCGCGGCGTCGAGGCGCGAGAGATCAACCGACGCTTCTCGGACGGCCCTCGGGACCAGTCGGATCGCGACGCGGAGGCCAAGCGCTTCCTCGACGCCTGGGCGGACGGCGAGGTGCGCTGGCAGCTCGGCGACGACGTGGTGACGGCGGAGGTGCAGGACGTCCTGCTCGCGCGCGAGGGCCTGCTCATGAGCGGCGACCTCTTCTCCGCCACCCTCGAGCAGCTCTTCGGTACGCCCGACTCGAGCGCGCTCCCCGCCCGGCCCGCGCCGTATTGGGTCGGGCCGTCGGTGTCCTTCACGCGGCAGGTCAGCTTGCAGATCCCGGCCGGCGGCGTGGTCCTCGACGCGCCCGACGACGCGAAGGTCGAGGGCCCGCTGGGCTACTACTCTCGGACGGTGCGGCCCCACGGCAGGGCGCTCGAGGTGGAGGAGGAGCTCCGGCTCCCCTCGCGCTGGTACACGAGCGAGGAGCACGCGGCCCTGGGCACGTTCTTCGACGCGGTGACCAAGGCGAGGGACGCGGCGCTGGTGCTCCGCGTCCCCCGGATGGCTACTTCGACAGCCGCGCGGTGAGCCAGGTGGCCAGGTCGTCGGCGGTGCCGACGTGCTTGCCGTCCACGAACACCTGGGGCGTGGTCCGGGCGCCGGGGAGGGCGCGCAGGATCCGCGGGCTGGTGGGCAGCTCGGCGTAGGGCAGACCGGCCTCGTCGAGCATCCGCTTGGCGCGGGCGCAGTGGGTGCAGCCGGGCTTGGTGAACAGCAGGATGTCCGGCTTCGCGGTGCCGCCCAGGTACTTCAGCATGGTGTCGGCGTCGGAGACGTCGAAGGGGTCGCCGGGGCGCTCCTCCTCGATGAACATCTTCTCGACGACGCCGTTGTTCACCAGCATCGAGTAGCGCCAGGAGCGCGCCCCGAAGCCGAGGTCGTCCTTGTCCACCAGCATCCCCATGCCCTTGGAGAACTCACCGTTCCCGTCGGGTACGAAGGTGATGCGGTCGGCGCCCTGATCCTCCTGCCAGGCGTTCATCACGAAGGTGTCGTTGACCGACACGCAGAGGATGTCGTCCACCCCCGCCGCCTTGAAGTCGTCGGCGAGCTGGTTGTAGCGCGGCAGGTGCGAGCTGGAGCAGGTGGGGGTGAAGGCGCCGGGGAGGGCGAACACCACCACCTTCTTGTTGGCGAACAGGTCGTCGGTGGTCACCGTGTTCCAGTTGCCGTCCTTGTCGCGGACGCGGAAGCTGACGTTGGGGACCTTCTGACCTTCACGGTTCTCTTTCATGACTCTTCTATCTCCTTCTTGGTCGAGCAACTCAAGTTGCGTATCGTGTATTTCTCAGGCGGCCCGGCGGAGCGCCGGAGCCAGTCGATCTCGCGCCCCACGGAGCGCGGTGCGCAGCCCCTCCTCCACCACCGGGTGGTAGAAGGGCATGTCGAGCATCTGGGGCACGGTGAGCCCGGCCTGGTGGGCCCAGGCCATGAGGTGGGCGAGGTGCTCGGCCCGCGGCCCCACCATCTCCGCCCCCAGGAAGCGGCCGGTCTGGCGATCTGCGTACACCCGGAGGTGGCCGCGGTTCTGCCGCATCACCCGGCTGCGGCCCTGGTCGGCGAAGGACACCTCGCCGATGGCGACGTCCCGGGCCCCGAGGTCGACGTAGCGGTCGCCCACCATCGCGATCTGGGGGTCCGAGAAGACCACCCCGATGGGCGAGCGCCGCAGGCCAGCCTGCACGTCGGGGTAGCGGGCCGCGTTCTCGCCCGCGATCCGCCCCTCGTCCGCCGCCTCGTGCAAGAGGGGCCGGTCGTCGTTGACGTCGCCCGCCACGAACACCGGGGCGTCGCCCACCTGGAGGGTCCGCGGGTCGAAGACCAGCCTGCCGCGGGCGTCCCGGGGCAGCGAGGTGTTCTCGAGCCCCAGCCCCGCCAGGTTGGGGACCCGGCCGATGGCGGACAGCACGTACTGAAAGCGGTCTTGCCGAACCGCGACGTCCTCGCGCCAGCGCACCTCGACCCCGCCCTGCACCGGTCGGACCCATTCGATCTCGACGTCGGGATGGAGCGGCACCTCCTCGGAGAGCGCGTCGGCGGCGGCCGCCCGCACCACCGGGTCCGTCAACGGGCCCACCGACCCGCTCACCCCGAAGATGCGCACCCGCACCCCGAGCCGGGCCAGGGCCTGGCCGAGCTCGAGGCCGATGACCCCGGGCCCGAACAACGCCACCGACTCCGGCAGGTCGTCCCACTCGAAGACGTCGCGGCTGGTGAGCAAGCGATCTTGCACCTGCTCGAACAGGGGGATGATCTTCGGCGACGACCCGGTGGCGAGCACCACGCGGCGGGCGTGGACCTCCACCCCGCCCACGTCGAGGACGCCGTCCCGCACGAAGCGGGCCGGGCCCTCGAGGCGCTCCTCGGCCGGCAGGGCCTGGTGGCCCTCCACCACGAAGCCGACGAACCGGTCCCGCTCCGCCCGCACCCGGGCCATGACCGCCCGGCCGTCCACCCGCACCGGCCCGGCGTACACGCCGAACCCGGAGGCGCTGGCCGCCGCGTGGGCCGCCTCCGCCGCCGCGATGAGCAGCTTGCTCGGCATGCAGCCCTCGCGGGCGCAGGTGGTGCCCCCGGGGCCCGCCTCGATGAGCACGCTCCGGGCGCCCGCGGCCCGCGCCGCCCGATGCGCGGCCAGGCCGGCGGTGCCCGCGCCGACCACCGCGACGTCCACGTCCAAACGCTTCGACATCATGCTGCGAGCCATTCGCAACAGCGATGCCAGCCGTAAGTGGTTGAAATCAGGTCGAAGCGGTGAAACTGATGACGAGATATCGTAAAGAGGGCGGCGAGACCTCGTGCCTGTCACGAAATTTCGGCACCAGCGCCCGGCCGCCCGCTCAAGTGTTGCAGTGGGTCTGGTAGCACCCGAAGCTCTCGGGGGCTGGCTCGGCGTAGGCCTCGCAGCCGGGCTGGGCCTCGAAGGGCCGGGCGAGGACCTCCAGCAGGCGCGTGGTCGGGCCCAGGTCCCCCGCCAGCGCGGCGCTCAGGGCCTCCTCCACCTTGTGGTTGCGCGGGATGTAGAGCGGGTTGACCTGGTTCATCTGCTTCGGCGCCGAAGCGCCCAGGCGCGCCCGCCAGCGCGGCAGCCAGGCCCTGATCTCGGGGTGCAGGTCTGGTTGCGTTTCGTGCTCGAGGCCGTCGGCCAGCCGCCGGAAGGTGAGGGTGTAGTCCGCGCGCGCGCGCGCCATGGCGTCGAGGAGCGCCTGGATCAGCGCCCCGTCGTCGTCCTCTGCCCCCGGCAGGCCCAGCTTGGCGCGCATGAGGTCCAGCCAGGTGGCCCGCAGCTCGCTCTGGAAGCGATCCAGGGTGGCCTGGCCGAGCTCGATCGCGGCCTGGCGGTCGTCGGCCAGGAGCTCCAGGAGGGCCTCGGCCATGCGGGCCATGTTCCAGGCCCCGATCCCCGGCTGGTGGCCGAACCGATAGCGGCCCTGCTGGTCGATCTGGCTGAAGACGGTGTCCGGGTCGTAGGCGTCCATGAACGCGCAGGGGCCGAAGTCGATGGTCTCGCCCGAGAGCGCCACGTTGTCGGTGTTCATCACGCCATGCACGAAGCCCACCGCCATCCAGCGCGCGATCAGGCGGGCCTGGGCGCTGGCCACCGCCTCGAGGAGGGCGACCGCGCCGCCGTGGGCCCGTTCGGGGTAGTGGCGTTGCAGGCTGTATTGCACCAGACGCTGGAGCGCGTCACGGTCGTCGAGGGACGCGAAGAGCTCCAGGGTGCCGATCCGGAGGTGGCTGGCCGCCACCCGGGTCAGGACCGCCCCGGGCGCCGCGCGCTGGCGGAGGATGGTCTCGCCGGTGGTCACCACCGCGAGCGAGCGCGTGGTGGGGATACCGAGCGCGTGCATCGCCTCGCTCACGATGTACTCGCGCAGGGCAGAGTCCAGGGCGGCGCGGCCGTCCCCCTGGCGGGAGAAGGGGGTGGTCCCGGCGCCCTTGAGGTGCAGATCGAAGCGGTGGCCGGCCGGGTCCACCACCTCGCCGATCAGGAGCGCGCGCCCGTCGCCCAACCTGGGGTTGAAGTGCCCGAACTGGTGGCCGGCGTAGGCCTGGGCCAGGGGGCGCGTGCCCTCCAGCACCGCCGAGCCGGAGAGGACGGCGGCGCCGTGGGCTTCAAGCCAGGCCGGATCCAGCCCCAAGGCGGTGGCCAGGGGCCGGTTCAGGAGCAGGAGTGCGGGCTGGGGGAAGCCTGCGGGGTCGATGGGCGCGTAGAGCCCCTCCAGCGCGGCGGCGTAGGTGTGCTCCAGACCGAGCGCGTTGTCGATGCTCACGGTGGTCCTTGGTCGGCCAGCGTACTCGCGTTCGTCAACCACCTCCGGCGTGGAGCAACAGGCTGCGCCTACTCCGGGTCGGGGTCCCAGCCGGGGTCGGGGAAGGACTCGAAGTGATGGGTCTTGATCTTGGCCTGGAAGTCCTTGGTGAAGATGGTGTCGATGGCCCTCGTGACGCGACGGCCGCGGCTCGGGTGGGCGTAGAGCAGCGCGGCGACGGCTTCGATGTCGGTGGCGACACAGTCGGAGAGGGAGTCGAGCACCGCCGCCCGGGTCTCGTCGTCGAAGAGCAGGCAGTGCCGTTCGAAGAACGCGAGCGCGTAGGCGCGGCGACCTTCGGGGTCGGGGTAGCCGCAGAGCGGCACGCCGGAGAGCGAGCGCGAGAAGACCATGCCCACGATCGCCCGCACCCACGTCCGCGCGACCCCTACCCAGGTGAGGCCGGGGGGGAGGGGCATGGCCTCGTGCTCGGCGATCGTCGCTGCAAGCGCGGCCGAGTGCATCGTGCGCCTGTCCTTGAAGTTGTCGACCAGCACTCTGTCGATCGCAAGGATTCGTGGGTCTTCGTCTCGCCCGTCGGGCTCGTCCTCCGTCTCGGGTCCGAGAGCGGCGAGGGTTCGCCGCACGACCTCGTGGGTCTCGCGGAGGAGAGCGAAGGTGGTGGGTGCGCTGATGCCGCCGGGTGGAAGCCCGGCCGCCCAGTGCCCCGGAAGCTCGGTCAGGATGTCTGCCGCGGCGAGCAGCCGCCTCTTCGGGTTCATTCGATCGGCTCCTCCGGTGGCCAGACGATCTCCCAATCATCACCGAGTAGATCGCGAGCCGTCTCGCCATCCTTGGTAATGGGGATGTCGAGCGCCTCTTCTCCGCGCTCCCCGAACACCATCGTGAGCTCGAGCGGCTGCCCGGACTCCCGGTTGGAGTTTCGGAAGTCGGTGAACTTCTTCAAGTACTCGTGCCGATCGCTCTGCTTGATGGCCATCCACAGCGCGTTGGCCGTCCGCTTCACCTCCGCGACCTCCACCGTCTTGCCGTCCGGACGCAGGTATACCACGTCCAGGTCGTACAGGCCGTTGGTCTTGCCTGCCACATCCTTCAGCTCGATCACCGGCCCCCCGGGCCGCAGCTGTACGCGCGTGCCCGGCTTCACGCCCAGGAACACGGTGGTCCCCTCCATCACCCGGCCTTCGTGCACCGCCCGCAGCGCCCAGTCGAGCTCGTGCATCCGATCCGACAGCACGCTGGTGATCGAGCCCTTGCTGATCACCACCTCGTCGAGCCAGCCCCTGAGGTGTTCGCGGTCGATCACCGCGCGCTCCTCGGTCACCGCCCGCTCGACCGAGCGCAAGGTGCGCTGCTGCAAGTCCACCGGCGCGTCGCTCGCGGCCAACGCCTCGAGGCCGGAGCGCAGCTCGGGGGCCTCGGCGACGATCCGTCGCGCCCTCGCTGACAGGACCGGCGGCGGGAGGCCCGCGAGGTCGTCGATCACCCGCCGCACCTCCCCGCGCTCGATGCCGAGGCGTTCCGAGAGGTCCGTGAGCTGCCTGCCGGTCGGCTTCGTGCCGCTCCGCCGGTCGTCCGCCAGCTTCCGGATCCACCGGATGTCCTGGCCATCGACGTGCTTCACCCGCTCCCCGATCGGCCCCAGCTCCCGCTTCATCGCGGCCCAGTCGTCGCGCGCCGCGATGGTCCTCGCGGCATCGCCCCGCGCAAGGGTGCGCGCGTCGTAGGCGAGCGCGCCATCGAGCCGCACGTACGGCGACGGCTCGGCGAGGGTCAGCGTGTGCGCGCCGGGCTGACCCGCGAGGTCGACGAGGCCCTGGCCCTTGAGGGTCGGCGCGAGCGACCGCAAGACGTCCTGCGGGAGGGTGACCAGCACCGCGCGCGCCTCCTTGGGTCCGATCTCCGTCGCCAGCAGGTGGGGCCATGACTCCGCCGGCATCCGCCGGACGAGGTCCGCGAACGCCTCCGGGCCCAGCGCTTCGCTCCACTCCACCCAGCGCTCGGGGCCGAGCGCGCGGGTCGCCGCCTCCAGGGTCGCGGGGTCGACGTCTGCCAGCTGCGCCCACAGCGCGGGGTCGGTCCGCACGAACACCTCGAGCAGGGTGTGCTCGTCCCCGAGGGCCAGCACCACCCGCTCCGCGCGCCCCGCCCCGAGCTCGCCCTCGAGCGCACGGGCCATGTCTCCGAGCGGATCCGGGCGCGCGCGGAGGGCACGCCAGCCCAAGCCCGCCCCGACCGCGGAGGTCACTGCGGCAGCCACGTCGAGCAGGAGCCCGCCGGCCGGCGGGGCGTCGTGGGCGAGCGCGCGGCGCGGCTCGAGGTCGGTGCCCGCCGCGTCCGCCTGGAGCGAGAACGCGTCGATGGCGAGGAACAGCTGGTAGCCGTCCGCGACCGCGGCCGCGCTCGCGCTGATCACGAGGCTCGCCCCGCCCGTCGGCACCGAGGCCGCCACCCCGAGGCCCATCGCCACCAGCGACGTCGCCGTTGCCCAGGCGCCGCCGTCTTGCCCCGCCTTCCGGGTCAGGTCGCGGGCGTGCGCGGCGAGCATGCTCCGAGGGTCGACACCCTCCCGGATCAGGGTGGCCTGCACGAGGTCGGGGAGCCGCCAGATCACGTCGGGCTCCTCGCGCAATCGAGCCTGCATGCCCTCGATCGCGCCCTCCATGCCGTCGAGCAGGCCGCGGAGCGGGTCGGCGAGCGGGCGCGGGCGTGGACCCGGCCGGTCATGGACCTGGTCGATGCTCAGGTCGCGCAGCACGCCGAGGTTCGACGCGCCGGGGCCGAAGCTGGTGAGCAGCGGGTGCGCCTCTCGGACCTCCGCGTAGACCACGTCGAGCCGCGCCCGGGCCGCCTTCACCCGCACCGCGCGCTCGCGGGGCTCGAGGGTGGCCTCGGCCCGACGGACCTCGGCGTGCGCACCCCAGAGCTGCTTCGCGCCCGCGCGCAGCTCCGTGAGCGCCGCGTCGCGGGGCGCGCCGGAGGGCAAGAAGTACTGCGCGCGGAGCCCAGGGATCCGCGCCCGACTCGCCGCGAGCATGCGGTCCGCCTCCCGGAGCACGTACGGCTGCAGGACGTCCTGCACCCGCGCGCGCTCGGCCTCGAGCGCGTCGAGCACCGCGTCGGCGCGGTCCGCGAGCCCGTGCAGCGCGGCGGCCCTCTCGAGAGCCGGGCCGGCGCCAAGCGCCTCTGCGCCGGCCCGCATCGCGGCGGCGCCCTCGCGGAGGTCTCGGACGTGCCGCCGAGCGGCCTCGATGCCTTGCCCGCGCACCGCCCGCGTGACCTGGCTCCGCAGGCCGGGGTCGTCCGAGGGCAGCGGCCCCAGCCCAGGCACGAACACCGCGTCCGAGCGGCGAACCCCCCGGAGGCTGGCCTCGCTCGGGAGGTGCGGGAGCAGCTCGTACTTCGGGGGCGGCGGCGCAGACACGACCACGTCGCGGTCCACCGCGGTCTGTGGGGTCTCGGTCTCAGGGAGCTCGGGCGCCCAGAAGAACGCCAAGGGCGCGGAGGGGGAGGTAGCGCGCACGCTGTCGGTCACGCACGCACAGAAAGCAGATGCCGTGCCAGGCGAGGGAGACCACCGGTTCCACCGGAATCAACGGCTTCGTCCGGCCGACCCGGACACGTCCGGAGGGGCACCGGACGCCGACCCTCGCTCCCCTCGTGGCGCTCGAGGTGGGGTGGGGACCTCGGCCGCCCTTCGTTGGCCCCTGGGCCGAGGCACACCCCCCGTCAGTGGTGTCGCCCGCGCCGTCGCCCGCGGCGGTGCTCGTGCTCCGGCTCCGGCGCGGCCTCGCTGCACATCGGCGCGTCCCCCGGCTCGAAGTCCCAGATCCAGGTCTGCCCGTCGGGCATCTCCAGGTTCACCTGGTCGACGTAGCCCAGGTAGCTCCCGTACCAGCCCGAGCCGACGGCCAGGTTGAGGCCGAAGATCACGGTGTCGGGGCCGAAGCCCCACGCCGAGAACGGGAGGTACCGGTGGCACTCGGTGGGGTTGTCGCTGCAGAACGAGCGCGGCACCCGCTGGCCGTCGAGGTAGATGGGGGTGCGCCAGAAGTTCCCGTCGTCGACCCTGGACACGATCCACTGGTCGGTGGGGACCACCGGGAGCCCGTTGTAGACCGGCTCCCAGATCAGCACGTACGAGCTCCCCTGGGTCCCGAGGTCGGGGTCGTAGACGTAGATGCGGACCGCCTCGCCCAGCCACGGCCACGCGGTGCTGCTGCCGTCGCGGTACCAGGTCACCAGGAGGTCGCGCAGGTCGGCGAGGCGCCCGTAGCCGCCCGCGGTGGGCACCAGCCCCGCGCCCGGGGTCAAGCTGGTGTCGGGGCTGAAGATCTCGACCTCGGTCTTCCACTCGTCGGAGCCCGGCGCGGGGATGCTCTGCTCGAGCGACCCGCTCCCCCCGTAGGGATCAGGGCGCGTCGTGCTCACCTGGCTCACCCCGCCGGTGCGGACGTCGACCACCCGCCAGTCGTGCAAGCCAGCCTCCAGTGACCCCCCGGTCACCGTGAACTGCTGTGGCGTCGCCGCGGCGCTGCCCGCCACCAAGACCGCGAGCGCTCCCATCCATGCGTGCTTCATCACATCCTCCTGTCGGGCCGGTCCCCCGCGCCCCCCTCTGTCATCGACCGATCTCCCCTGCGGATAAGCCCACCGTCGACATCGTCGATGCTTTCGCGTACGCCGGGCCCATGCCCGTGCTGCCGTACCTCGAGCACCAGCCGCAGCTTGCGCCCGACTGCTTCGTGGCCCCCAACGCCTACGTGATCGGTGACGTCCACATCGGCGCGCAGAGCTCCGTGTGGTTCGGCGCCGTGGTCCGCGGCGACGTGTTCCACATCCGCATCGGAGCGCGAACGAACATCCAAGACAACTCCGTGGTCCACGTCACCACGGATCGGCACGCGACCATCATCGGCGACGACGTCACGGTCGGGCACCGCGTGATTCTCCACGGGTGCACGGTGGAGGACGGCTGCCTCATCGGGATGGGCGCCATCGTGATGGACCGGGCCCGGGTCGGGGCGGGCTCGCTGGTCGGGGCGGGGGCGCTGGTCACGGAGGGGATGGAGATCCCACCCGGGGTGCTCGTGGTGGGCTCCCCCGCGCGGGTGAAGCGGCCGCTCACCGAGGCCGAGCGGGCGCACATGTCGTGGTCGGCCCCCCACTACTGCGACGTGGCGGCTGACTACGCCGCAGCCCTCGGCTGGATCGCATAGCACCAACGCTCCGTTCGGGGCGTTGCGCGCAATTCGGGCCGCTGGTACACAACTCTCGATGACGTCGCGGGACCCCGACGATCGTGCTTCGGCGCGGTCGCCGAGGTGGTGGCCGGGGAGGCGCCCTCGCTTCGCTTGCGAGCCGAGGGTGCGGCGTAGGATCCCGCGTCGTCGTCACATGTCATGTCCCAGAACCCGGACATCATCGCGCGCCTGAAGAGCGCCGCCCTGTTCAAGAACTTCACCGACACCGGGCTGCAGATCATCGCGTCGATCACCCACGAGAAGCGCGTGCCCGCGGGCGCGCCGCTCTTCGTCGAGAACATGATCGGCGACGGCCTCTACATCGTGGCGCAGGGGAGCATCCGCCTCTCGGTGCGCGGGCCGCGGGGCGAGGAGCTACGCCTGGGCACCCTGGGGCCGGGCGACTCCCTCGGCGAGGCCGCGCTCCTCCGGGCGGGGCCCCGCATGTGCTCGGCCACGGCCGAGATGGCGAGCGTGGTGCTCGAGATCTCCCGCCGCGAGCTGGCGGTGCTCCAGCGCGCGAAGCCCCAGGCGGTGCTGAAGCTGATGATGGGGGTGGTGGAGCGCATCGGCGACGGGATGCGGGACTCGCAAGACGACTTGCGCGAGATCCTCGCCTGGCGCCTGAACTCTTGACCGCCTGCCACGAAACTTCCCGGATCCGTCGCCGCAAGTTATCATGCCGGGCATGACGTCCCCGGGGCAGGTGAGCGAGGAGGTGGCCTACACCGAGCTCGACGCCCAGCTGGACGCGTACCTCACCCACCTCCGGGTGGAGCGGAGCCTGGCCGCCAACACCCTCGAGGCCTACGGCCGTGACCTCGCGGACTTCGCGGGGGTGATGATCGACCGCGGCCGGGCCGACGCCCGGGCGGTGACCTCGGCCGACCTCTCGGAGTGGCTCCAGGGGCTGGCGAAGGCCGGCCTCGCCGCCACCACCCAGAAGCGGATGCTCGTGGCGGTGCGGGGCTTCTTCCGCCATCTGGTGCGCCGGCAGGTCCTCGAGGCCGACCCCGCGGCCCTGTTGCGCCTGCCCAAGGTCGGCAAGCGCCTGCCCGAGGGGGTGAGCCACCCCGAGGTCGAGGCCCTCCTCGAGGCGGCCCGGGCCAAGCCCCGGGACCTCGCCCTGGTGGTGCTCCTGTATGGGGCGGGGGTGCGGGTGAGCGAGGCGGTCTCCCTCGACGTGGGCGGGGTCCACCTCGACGCGGGCCTGGTCCGGGTGGTCGGCAAGGGGAGCAAGGAGCGGGTGGTCCCGATCGGGGAGCCGGTGATCCAGGTGCTCCGGGCCTACATGGCGGAGGACAGGAAGGCCCGGCTGAAGGACGGCCCCAACGACGCGCTCTTCCCGGGGCAGGGGGGCCGCGGCCGGCTCACCCGGCAGGCCGCCTTCGTCATCTTGAGACGGCTGGCGCGGGCGGCGGGCATCCCGCGGGACCTGTCGCCCCACAAGCTCCGGCACGCCTTCGCGACCCACCTGGTCCAGGGCGGGGCGGACCTGCGCTCGGTGCAGGTGATGCTGGGGCACGCAGATCTGCGGACCACCGAGATCTACACCCACGTCGACGACGCCCACCTGCGTCGGACCTATGACGCCCATCACCCCCGGCGGTGATCCCCTGCCGACCTCAGCCGTTGTCGAGGCGGCGAGAATGGGTTTAGCCTTGGACGGGCGAGGGGGCCCCAGGCCCCCGATGGCTCGGCCATGACGCTCCAGATCAAGACCCAGGCGCACGAGGGGATGTCGGATGACGTCCTCGATCTTCTCCTCGACGAGGCCGACCGCGCGCTCTTGGACGTCGAGGCCCGCACCGACGAACCGGGTCGCCGCTACGCCCTGCACGATCCCGAGGGAGCGGATCTCGAGGAGCTCCGCCTCGCCATCGCGGAGCTCTGCGACGCCTACCCGGGCATGCAGTACGAGCTCGAGGCGATCGGGGACCGGCTCAGGAACGTGGGGGCGATCGCCGCCACCACCGAGCTCGAGCAGCGCCCGCACATCATCCACCTGGTGCGGATGTCCCTCGAGGCCTTCTTCCGCCAGTACCCCACGGTGGAGGCCTACGAGGCCTACGCGGCCGACACCGAGGACGAGCCGGAGGAGGAGATGCAGTCCCCGGCCGAGAGCTACGACACCCTCCGCCAGCTGCTCGACGTCCTCCGGCAGCGCGTCAACTGAGCTCGGGCTCGGGGACGCTGATCAGAACCCGCAGGTTGTCTTGCACCTTCAGCGCGCCGAGGAGCGCGGTGTAGGGCTTGATCCCGAAGTCGGTCTGCCGGAGCGTGACCTCGGCGTCGAGGCAGGTCTTCTTGCGGATCACGCTGGCGCTGATCGGGCGGGTGGTGCCCGCGATGCTCAGGTCACCCTCCACCCGGTAGCCGTCGGGGCCGGGGGTGATCCGGGTGCTGACGAACCGGATCTCGGGGTGCCGGGAGGCGCTCAGCACCTCCTTCGCGATCAGATCCTCGATCTTGACCTTGTCCTTGGCGCTGAGGAGTTCGGGGGCCTCGCGGCCATCGAGCATCGCGTTCACCACCCGGAGCGCGGTAGCGGGGCAGGTCAGGCGGACCGCCCCTTCGCCCTCGATCTCCAGCTCGAAGCGGCCCGCGCGGATCTTGAGGTCGTGGGCCACCTTGGACAGGAGGCCCTCCTTCTTGGTGAAGATCACCAGGTCGGCGTCGTGGGCGTCGTGTCGACGCATCGGGAGGGTGTAGCGCCGATCCGGGGAGGGGTCAAAGGCGGCTCAGATCGGCGACACGGAGCTGAGGCCCGAGGTCTCGGTGTTCACCGACTTCGGAGCCCCCGCGTAGCGGACCGAGGTGGCGCCGGAGGCGTCCACGTCGAGGGCCTCGGTGGCCCGGACCTTCACGTCGGCCGCGCCGGAGGCGTCCACCGAGACCCTGGCCGCCTCGAGGGCGAGGGCGTGGACCTCGGCCGCGCCGGAGAGGTCCATCTTGAGGATCTCGACCTTGCCGGCGAGGGTGAGCTGGGTGGCGCCGGAGCCCTCGACGTCCAGCGACTTGCCGCTGAGGCGCCGGGCGGTGACCGACACCGCGCCGGAGGTCTCCAGGGCGTCCAGGGTGGGCGTGCTGATGTGGACCTGCACCGAGCCGCTGTCGCCCCGCGTGGACTTGCGGCGGAGGGTGAGGACGCCGTCGCGCACCTCGGAGATCACGGTGGCCAGGGCCTCGGAGCGGCCGACCAGCTCCAGCTTCGGCTCCTCCCCCACCTCGATGAAGATCTCGAAGGCGCTGTGGGCCTCCACCGCGTGGAAGGGCGTGACGGTGCGGGCCTCGCGGACGTCGGCCAGGGCGAGGCCGCCGCCGGTGATCAGGGTGCCAGCGACCAGGGAAGCGATGAGGGCGGGGGTCTTCATGATCGCCGCCCAATCGCAACCCGCGTGCCAACCTCAGGGCCCAAGGGGTGGCGGGGGATTCGCGCTCCGCGTGGGCGCACCTGTCAGGCCCGCCCGACACCCCTGTCGGGACCACATGGCATGGTCAGGTTGGCCCGGATCTGCGAGACAGGGGCCATGAGCCTGCTGTTGAACCTCCTCTGGATCGTCTTCGGGGGCGGCCTGGCCATCGCCTTCGAGTACCTGGTGTTCGGCGTGCTGCTCTGCCTCACCGTGGTGGGCATCCCCTTCGGCCTGCAGGCCTTCAAGCTGGCCGGGCTGGGCTTTCTGCCCTTCGGCAAGGACATCCAGGAGGTGACCCGCTCCGGCGGCGGCGCCGCCCTCGGGACGCTGGGGAACGTGCTGTGGTTGGTGCTGGCGGGGGTGTGGATCTTCGTCAGCCACATCGGCCTCGCCCTCGGGCTGGCCGTCACCATCATCGGGATCCCGTTCGCCCTGCAGCACCTGAAGCTCGCGGTGCTGGCGCTGTGGCCCTTCGGGCGGGCGGCGCGCTGAGCTACTTCCCCTTGAGCACCACGAAGGTGAAGGCGCCGTTCTTGTAGACCCGCAAGAGGGCTTGCCCACCGTCCCGCTTCAGGAGCTTCTCGACGTCGCCCGGCTTCTTCACGGTGCGGCGGTCCACGCTCACGATGACGTCCCCCGGCTCGAGGCCGGCCAGGTCGGCCGGGCTGCCGGGGGCCACGTTCATCACCACCACCCCGTCGACGCGGGGGGGCAGGCGGAGGCGGCCGCGGAGCTCGGCGTCGAGCTTCGCGAGGCCGAGGCCGGCGCCGAGGGGCGCGGCGCCCTCGCCGCTCTGCAAGGCGACCTGCCCGCCCTCCTTCTCGGTGAGGGTCACGTAGACCGTCTTGGCCTGACCCTCGCGCATCACGTCGAGCTTCACCTTGGAGCCGGGCTCGATGAGGGCGACCCGGTTCCTGAGCTGCGCCGCGGTGAGGGTGGGGTTGCCGTCGACCTGGGTGATGACGTCACCGACCTCGACGTTGGCCTTGGCGGCGGGGCTGTCCTCCTGCACGTCGGTGACCAGCACGCCCTTGAGGTCGTTGGCCTTCACCCCGCTCGCGAGCTCGGGGGTGAGGTCCTGGATGTACACGCCGAGGTAGCCGCGGCGCACGCGGCCGTACTTGGCCAGCTGCTCGCGGATGGGCCGCACCATGTTGCTCGGCACCGCGAAGCCCACGCCCTGGTTCCCGCCGCTGCGGGACAGGATCGCGGTGTTGATGCCCACCAGCTCACCCTCGAGGTTCACCAGCGCGCCGCCGGAGTTGCCGGGGTTGATCGACGCGTCGGTCTGGATGAACTCCTCGTAGTCCACGATGCCCATCCCGGCTCGGCCCTTGGCCGAGACGATGCCCATGGTGACGGTCTGGCCCACGCCGAAGGGGTTGCCGACCGCGAGCACGAACTCGCCCAGGCGCAGCTTCGAGGAGTCGCCGAAGCGCAGGTACGGCAGGCCCTTGGCCTCGATCTTGAGGAAGGCGAGGTCCGAGGCCTTGTCGGTGCCCACCAGCTTGGCGTCGAACTCGCGCTTGTCCGCGAAGGTCACCTTGATCTCGTCCGCGCCCTCGACCACGTGGTTGTTGGTCACGATGTCGCCGTCGGCGGACACCACGACGCCGGAGCCGGCGCCCATCATCGGCATCCCGCGGCCGAACATCTCCCGGAGCATCGGGTGGCCCTCGGGCACGTTCCCGTTCTTGCGGGTGGTGATGTTGACCACCGCCGGGGTCACCTGCTCCGCCACGTCCGAGATCATGGTCGGGTCGAAGGGCACCTTGGCCTGGGCCAGGGGCGCGTACGCGAGGATTGCGGCGGCGCCCAGGGTGACGAGCGCCAGCCTCGAGGGGGTCTGTGTGTTCATGATCAAACCCGTTAACTCGATAGACGGGCCGAGCATTCCGAGGCCGAGCGCTACTCCTCGGCGTCGGGCTCCGAGCCGCCCTCGGGCGCCGGGGTCTGGGCGGCGGCCCGCGGGTCCCAGCCCAGCACCTCGTCGTCCCCGCCCGCCGGGGCCACGTCGGGCCCGGGCTCCGGGATGGACACGTCGGCGAACACCGAGTCCTGCCGCGGCGGGGCCTTCTTGGGCGGCTCCGGGGGCTTGAAGCGGTCCATCTTGGCGAAGAACTCGAGCCGGGCCTCGCCGATCTCGAAGACGTCGCCGTCGACCAGGTTCAGGCGCTTAACCCGCCGCCCCTGGTAGATGATCCCGTTGGTGGACCCGAGGTCCTCGAGCCGGAAGTAGCCCCGCTCGTTCACGCTCAGCCGGGCGTGCTGGCGCGACACCGCCTCGTCGTCGAGGGTGAGGTCGACCCCCTGCAGGGCGCGGCCGATCAGGAACTCCGGCCGCTCGATCGGCAGGGTCACGTCCGGGAGGCCCTCCCGGTGCACCACCAGGCGGGCGTCGGCCCGGGCGAGGTCGAAGCCGTCCTGGCCGTCCACCGACGGCCACATGGCGGTGGGGGCGCCGCGCTCGCTCACTCGTTCATCCTCGTGGGATCGGCGCCCCGGATCAATGGGATCCCGGGCTCCGCGCTCGGCTCCCGCTCAGGCTCGGGGTCCGGGGCGGCGTAGACCTGGGACACGATCTGGCCGGTGACCTGGTTCTTGATCGTGCAGACCTCCTTGCCCTTCGGCGGGTCGCCCCGGCGCGGGAAGACGTACAGCTCGCCCGGGGACACCACCGTGCGCGTGCCCAGCCGCCAGATCCGCTGCCCCGCCGCCCGGTCGGGTTGGGCGAAGACGAACTCGGCGAACACGCTGGCCACCTGGAACTGGGGCGAGATGATCAGGGTCTCGTCCTTGCGCTGGTCGAGGGCGCACTGCATCGAGCGCGCGATCTCGAACTGCCAGTCGCGCTCGGTGATCATGGGGTACCGCACCAGCGTGCACCACCACACCGCGTAGGCCGTCGCGCCCCACCCGCCGACCATCGCAAGCAGGGTTGCGACGCCGAGGCCCCGACGCCAGACCGCGCCCGCCTCGAGCATCCGACCCCAGGCCCAGCGCGCGATCACGAAGCCCCCGAGGCCGGAGATGATCTGCGGGGCGGGGATCCAGCCGATGGCCCGGCCCATGTTGTGGCTCTCGTAGGTGAGGCCGCCGGGGAGCGGGCCGATCAGGAACCAGTACAGCAGGAACCCCGCGACGCGGCGGTCGGGGGTGCGCAGCAGGAGCGTGCCCAGCCCCACCACCATCAGGGGCAGCTCCACCAGGTTCCAGCGCCCGAGGCCCGGGATGCTCTGGGCCACCGCCGGGCCGCCCCGGACGAAGAGCATGCCGGGGTCGAAGTACGACAGGTAGTTGCCCACCATGACGCGGACCAGCGTGATGCCCTCGTGCGCGTACCAGGCCAGGACCTGCTGCTGGCGGGCCATGCCGCCCTCGCTCAGCGCGACGACGAAGGAGGGGAGCACGCCGAGGGTGAAGACCAGCGCGGGGCCCACCACGTGGTGCCGCTGCCTGCCGCTCCACAGGGCCTTGATCAGCGGCCACTCGAGCACCAGGAAGCCGAGCAGCCACAGGGGCAGGAACACCTTCGCCGCGTGGTAGGTGTAGGCGGCGGCGGCCAGCCACGCTGCGCCCAGCCAGAGCCCGGCGCGGCGCCCCTCGGCGCGGCCCCAGTCCACCAGCGCCCAGCCGAGGGTGAGGCACGCGGGCAGCAGGATCGCCTCCGACCCGAAGCGGGAGAAGTGCAGCCAGGTGGGGGCGAAGGTCGCGCTCAGGGCGGCGAAGAGGGCCGGGCCCCGGCCGAGCCGCTGCCGTGCGGCCCAGAACGCGGCCAACACGAGCAAGGTGCCGAAGATCGCGGCCACCAGACGCTCATGCCCGGTGGTGAGCCCGAGCAGGCCCACGATGGGGGCGCTCAGGTAGCGGTAGCCAGCCAGCGGGTAGTCCCCGAAGGAGCGCGCGATGATCGGGAAGGCCTCACCCGCCCGGTCCTTGCCGGTGGTCCACAACAGGTAGGCGTCGAGGCCGGTGGAGGCCTCGTCCTGCCACAGGCCGGGCGGGTTGGTCTCGAGGTCCGAGAAGCGCAGGAACGCGGCCACCGCCAGCAGTGTCAGCAGCGCGAGGGCGGTGAAGGCGGGACCCTGGCGGATCGTCCTCAAAAAAGACATGGTACGCGAGCCCGACATGCGCCTCTGGAGATCGCCGAGGGGTTCTAGCAGAGGGTCGACGGGATCCGAAGGATGATGTTCCCCCTGCTGCTCGCGGCCAGCCTCGCGGTGGGCCTGCCCTATCAGGATACCCGCGGGCGGTTCGCGCTGGAGCTGCCCGAGGGCTGGGCGCTCGCCCCCCGCTTCGGGGACACGGACGGGATGCGCTTCGAGCGCCGGCTCTCCGCCCGGGTCGGCGGCGGGGTAGCGCACCTGACCGTCCACGCGCGCCCCGACCTCGACCCGAGGGCCCAGGCCCGGGCCGAGGCGGCGGAGCTGCGGGCCGCCGGCTACCGCGTCAAGGAGGGCAGGGCGAAGGTGGGGGGGCAGGCTGCCTTGCGCGTCACGGCGGAGCGGGGCGGGGAGGTGATCCGCGACGATCACGTCCCGGGCTTCCGGATCCGGCTCGAGGTGCAGGGCCGCCAGCTCCGCCCGGTGAGCCGCGAGGTGAAAGCCATCCTGCGGAGCTTCCGTGCCGGCGCTCCCGCCGCCCGTCCGCCCGACGAAGACGTGGAGGCGCCGCCTCCGCCCCCCGCCCCCCGCGCGGACCTGGTCGGCCGCTACGAGAGCGACGTCGGCACCGTCCTCGAGCTCGATGCGCAAGGTGGCTTTCGCCTCGGTGGGAGCGCGGGTCGCTACCAGATCCGCGGCGACAGCCTCACCCTGGCCCCCACCGGGGGGAAGACGCTGACCTTCACCTTCCGCCTGTCGGCCGACGCGCTGGTGCTGAGCGCGCCCGCCCTGAAGGCCCCGATGGTGTATCGCCGCGCCGCGGCGTCCGAGGGCGGAAGAGGCGGCTCGCCCGCCGGGCGGTGGCGCGCCGCGGGTCCCGACGGGCCGGTGGAGCTGCTCCTCAGCCCCGATGGACGCTTCGAGCTGGCAGGGCAACAGGGGCAGTGGGTCGTCGACGCAGGCATGCTCCGCATGCGTAGGAGCGAGACCGAGGTTGTGAGCTACCGCTTCACCTTGTCAGACCACGCCCTACGCCTCTCCGATGGCGATCTCGACGACGAGGTCACGTTCCAGCGGGTACGGCCCTGAGGCGTTCTCCGCCGGGGAAAAACACGCAGGCTGGCTTTCTTCCACGCTTTTCACGCACCATGACCCTTGCTTGGCTGGCGGCCCCAACAAGGACCTGATGGTCCGGCTGGATGCAGCGGATCGCGACGATCTCGTGACATCCATAGGCCCACGTCTTCGCTCTGACGGGGTCTTTGTCACCACCGATGCTCTATTGCCCGTCGGGACCGAGGTGCAGTTGGAGTTGCAGTTCCGCGATGGCCGTCGGGCGTTGTGGGGACGGGGGATGGTCACCGAGGTGACCTCGGGGCTGGGCGAGCGCGGGATGGGCCTCGACATGACGTGGGAGATCGAGGCGCTCCCGCTGCTCGACTGGGTGGTGCGCAGAGCAAGCGGGCTTGCGCCCACGTCGGCCGAGCCGCCCCTCGCGCCGGCCGAGCCGCCCCCCGCGCCGGCCGAGCCGCCTCCCGCCGCTCACAAGGCTGGGGTGAAGGCCTCGGTCGACATCGCGATCGAGCCGCCGGTGGAGGAGGACGGGACCCTGTCCGAGGATCTCCTCGAGGTGGTGGCCGCGGTGGGGCCGGTCCCCGAGGCGCACCCGGAGGCGGCGGCGGAGCCCCTGTTGCTGGTGGACGTGGTGGAGGAGGCGGCGGGCAGCTCCGCGACCGAAGA
>JACKEN010000038.1 GCA_020632995.1 Deltaproteobacteria bacterium
TTCGCGACGGCCTTCTTGCTCGTGGCCTTCTTGCTCGCGGCCTTCTTGCTCGTGGCCTTCTTGCTCGCGGCCTTCTTCGCCGGCGCCTTCTTGGCGACAACCTTCTTGGCCGCAGCCTTCTTGGCGACGGCCTTCTTCTTCGTCGCCTTCTTCGCCGGTGCCTTCTTCGCCGCAGCCTTCTTGGCGACGGCCTTCTTCTTCGTCGCCTTCTTGGCCGCAGCCTTCTTGGCCGGCTTCGCAGCCGCCTTCTTCTTGGTCGCGGTCTTCTTCTTCGCCGCCGGGGCCTTCTTCTTCCGACTCGCCATGCCCCGTTTGCTAATCCCGGCCAAACCACAAGTCAAATCGCGGACCTAACAAAGCACCCGGAGCGGATGAAGCGGGCCCCGGCCCAGAGCGTCCAAGGCGCATGCCGAAGGGATCCCTCTCCGCCGTCCGTCCCACCCCCGCCTCGACCCGCGCACATCGGGTTGCGCATCCGGGGAGCCGGTCGGTAGAGTCCCGCGCCGTGTTTCGCCTGAATGCAGCCCTCCTCACCGTCGGCCTCCTGGCCGCCAGCGCGCCGGCCGAGGCCGCCACGTTCCGACTGGCCTCCTTGGCCCCCCAGGACAGCGCCTGGGGCCGCCTGATCCAGGAGATGGCGACGGAGGTCGAGAAGGCCACCGGCGGCCAGGTCAAGTTCAAGCTCTACCTGGGCGGCAAGCTCGGCGATGAGACCAAGGTCACGAAGAAGCTCGGCAAGGGCCTGGACGGCGCGTTCTTCACCGGCCAGGGGATGGGCCAGCTCCTCCCCGCGTTCCGGGTCCAGGAGCTCCCCTTCCTCGTCTCCAACTACGACGACGCCGACGTGGTCCGAAAGGCGCTGTGGCCCGACTTCGAGGCCGCCTTCGAGAAGGACACCGACATGGTCCTGGTGGGCGGCGGCGAGACCGGCACCGTCTACCTGTTCAGCAAGCAGCCCATCACCAGCGTCGAGGACATGAAGGGCGCCAAGCTCTGGGTCTGGGAGGGCGACAACGTGGCCTCGGACACCTTCCGCACCTTCGGCGTCTCCCCCCGCCCCCTCGACATCCTGACCGTGGTCCAGCAGCTCAAGTCCGGCGGCATCGACACCGTCTACAACAGCCCCGCGGGCGCGGTGGCCCTCGGCTGGACCGGCGACCTCGGCTACGTCACCAACCGCAACCTGGCTTACTCCTCGGCCGGCTTCGTGCTGACCAAGAAGGCGTGGGCCCAGGTGCCGGCTGACCAGCAGGCGGCGGTGAAGAAGGTGGTGGCGGAGTACAGCGAGAAGATCATCGCCCAGGCCCGTAAGGACAACATCGCCGCCCTCGCCCGCCTCACCGGCCCCGGCGGCGGCCTGAAGATGGTCACCATCCCCGACGCCAAGTACGCGGAGTTCGAGAAGGTCGCGAAGGCCGCCTGGGCCGACCTCGCGAAGAACCTGAACGCGTCCGCGTACCTCGACAAGGCCCGGAAGGCCCTCAAGAAGTGAGCTCCGCCCGCGTGAGGGCCCCCTGGGCCCGCCCCCTCCTCATCCTCGCCGCCCTCGCCCTGACCCCCGCCTGCGCGGCGGTGCAGGGCGCGACCAAGGCCGGCATGAAGCCCATCCTCACCAACGGCATCGACGGCTTCCTCACCGAGCCGGATCCGGTGGTGGCGGAGGGCGCCATCGTGGCCAACATGAAGCTCATCGAGGGCGTCGTGGCCACCTACCCCGACGACGTGGAGCTGCTGAACATGGCGGCCATGGCCCGCGCGAACTACGCCTTCGGGTTCGTGCAGGATCAGCTCGAGGCCCTCCGCCTCGCCCACCCCGAGCAGCGGGACGAGGCGCTCGTCCTCCAGGATCGGGTGCTGATGAGCTACGCCGCCGGCCGCGCCTTCGCCGAGCGCGCCCTCATGCAGAACGGCGGGTTCGCGGGCGTGGTGGGCGAGCGGGGCTTGGAGGCGCTCTCGACAGAGGAGCTCCAGGCCGCGCTGGCCGAGCTCTCCAAGGAGGACGCCCCCGCGGTGTTCTGGCTCGCCTTCAACTGGGGCGGCTCCATGCAGACCAACCTCGATCCGGCCGAGGCCACCCAGCTCCCCAAGGTCGAGCTGTTGACCACGACCGCGCTGGCCCTCGATCCGTCCGTCTTCTACGACATCGGCCCGCACATGCTGGCCGGTGCCCTGTACGGGTTCCGGTCCCCCGCCCTCGGGGGCGACCCCAAGAAGGCGATCGAGCACCTGGACGAGGCCAAGGCCCGGGGCAACGTGATGCTCCCCGACGTCCTGAAGGCCCAGTTCGTCTACGCCCAGACCGAGCAGGAGGACGCCTTCAAGACCACCCTCGAGGCGGTGATCGCGGCCAAGCCGCGCCCCGACCGGGCCCTGTTGGACACCCTGGCCCAGATCAAGGCCTGCCGCCTGCTGGCCAACATCGACGGCTTCTTCCTCACCGACGCCCAGCCGGTGCCGGCGCGCTGCCACCGCCTCCCCCACCGCTACCGCCTCCGGGCCGAGCCCCTCCCCGAACCTGAGCCGGAGTCCTAGGGTCCCGGGCCGACGGTCTCCAGCCAGCGGAGCCGGTTGACGGTCGACGCGATGTCGGGACCGGGCTAAGCCTCCCGGTGATGTCGCACCCCGAGCCCGAGGACATCCTCGACAAGGTCGACGCAGGCCTGGCCAAGGCCGAGAGCTTCGTCCTCGTCCTGACCCTGGCCGCCATGGTCGGGCTGTCGGCGCTGCAGCTCTTCTTGCGGAAGTTCTTCGACTTCGGCTTCGAGTGGGCGGACATCCTGGTGCGCCAGATGGTGCTCTGGATCGGCTTCGTGGGCGGCGCCCTGGCCACCTACCAGAGCCGCCACATCGCGATCGACGCGGTCACGAAGCTGTTGACCCCGAAGAAGGCGGCGATCCTGCGCGCCTTCACCTCGCTCGTAGCGGCCGGCGTCACCAGCGTGATGGTCTGGGCCGCCTGGGTCTACCTGAAGGGCGAGATGGAGACCGACGCCGAGTTCATGGGCGGCATCCCGGCCTGGCCGATCAAGGCCATCGTGCCGATCGACCTCGTGCTCATCACCTTCCACTTCCTCGTCGGCGCCCGGAACCAGATCCTCATCGCGGCGGGCCGCCGCACCTCCCCCGAGGAGCTGGTCGAGCACTCCCAGGTCGACGTCGAGGTGGTCCGGTGACCGGCCTCGTCGGCGTCCTGTTGGCCCTCGCCGGGGTCGGCATCCCGCTCTTCGTCGCGCTGGCCGGGCTCACCATGCTCGGCTACACGTCCAACGAGACCGACCTGTCGACCCTCATCATCGAGATGAACGACGTGGCCTCCGCCCCCGCGCTGGTGGCCATCCCGCTGTTCACCTTCGCCGGCTACGTGATGGCGGAGTCCGGCACCCCGAACCGCCTGGTGAAGGTCGCCCGCTCGCTCGTGGGCTGGATGCCCGGCGGCCTCGCCATCGTCTCGGTCGTCGCCTGCGCCTTCTTCACCGCCTTCACCGGCGCCTCCGGCATCACCATCATCGCCCTCGGTGGTCTCCTGTTCCCGATCCTGAGGAAGGAAGGCTTCCCGGAGCGCTTCAGCCTGGGCCTGCTCACCTCCGGCGGCTCCCTCGGCCTGCTCTTCCCGCCCTCGCTGCCGGTGATCCTCTACGCGATCATCGCCTCCGGCTCCGGCCCCGAGGCGGTGGAGGTCGACAAGCTCTTCGCCGCCGCCCTCGTCCCCGGCGTGGTCCTCGTGCTCTTCATGGCCGCCTACTCCGCGTTCATCGGGCTCAGGAGCCCCGACGTGAAGCAGGTGAAGTTCTCGGTGCCGGTGCTGATCGAGGCGATCAAGGAGGCCCGCTACGAGATCCCGCTCCCGATCATCATCCTGTGGGGCATCTACGGCGGCTGGCTCACCGTCAACGAGGCCGCCACCCTCACCGTGTTGATCGTGTTGGTGGTGGAGTGCTTCCTCTACCGCGATCTCTCCTTCATGAAGGACATCCCGCGCATCGCGGTGAAGAGCACCGTGCTCGTGGGCGCCATCCTCATGATCCTGGGCGTGGCGCTCGGCCTCACCAACTACCTGATCCTCGAGGAGGTCCCCGACAAGATCCTCGAGTACATTCAATCGAACGTCGACACCAAGGTCGGCTTCCTGATCTCCTTGAACCTCTTCCTGTTGGTGGTGGGGTGCCTGCTCGACATCTTCAGCGCGATCATCGTGGTGGTCCCGCTGATCCTGCCGCTCGCCGCCGCCTACGACGTCAACCCGTACCACCTGGGCGTCATCTTCCTCACGAACCTCGAGATCGGCTACATGACCCCGCCGGTCGGCATGAACCTCTTCCTGTCCGCCTTCCGCTTCCGAAAGCCGCTCCCCACGCTCTACCTCGCGAGCATCCCCTTCATCGTGGTGCTGCTGTTGGCGCTGATGGTGATCACGTACGTGCCCGAGCTGTCGCTGTGGATGATCGGGGCCTCGGAGTAGCGCGCTACAGCGACAGCGTCACCGTCGCCTCACCCTGCACGCACTCCGGGCCGCACTCCTTGCCGTTCGGGTAGCTGAATGTCCGCTCCGGCATCACGGTGGTGTCCAGCACCGTGGTCCCGTCCAGCTCAACCTTGACGTCGAGGGACTCGGGCGCGGGGCGCGCCACCAGCACCGCCGGGAGGCCGTCGGTGCTCAGGCCGAGCCGGAGTCGGTCGTCCGAGCACGTCGCGTCCTCCACCCTCGGCAGGGTGAGGTTGCAGGCTGTGATGATCCCGTTGATCTCCGCCGTGAAGACGTACTGGCCGTCGGGCCAGGACGTGGCGTCCATCGTGATGACGGTCGTGTCGTTGCATCCGATCTGCGTGCAGACCTCGGTCAAGCCACCGCACGCCACGTGGGTGAGCATGAGCGAGGCCGAGAACGCGGCGCTGAGGATGGTCGGATACTTCATCATAGCCTCCTAGAACGATACCGACACCGCGGCCTGCGTGCTCTGGCAGGAGCCGCAGAAGCGGCCGTTGGGATACCACTTCTCACCCTTCTCGGGCTCCAGGTCGGTGTCCAGCACCACCGCTCCGTCCTTCTCCAAGGTGAAGTGCACCGACTCCACTACGCCCAGGAACCGAACCCGAAGGGGCACCCCGGCCGCGCCAGGCGCCACCTCCAGCTCATCCGCGCTCCAGCACTCCGTGCTCCCCGAGGCGACGGGGAGCTCCAAGGTGCAGGTCCGGGTCCGGCCTTCCGCCGACGCGGTGAAGACGTACTGGCCGTCGGGCCACTCGTCCGCTTGGACCTCGATGATGGTGGTATCGAGGCACAAGCTCTCATCGCACCCGCACCCCAGCTCCGGGAGCACGAAGGCAGCGCCAAGAGCGAGGAACGCGAACGCAGCGATGACATGGCTGTTCATGTCTCGGGCCGACTGCAATGGGTGTGCCTGTGCCAAGCGCTACTTCGACGCTGAGGCCCGCGCCCAGATCGCGACATCCGCCAGAACGAGACCGCCACCGCCATGGCGCGCAGGTGCCTTCATTGCCCTTGGTCCTCCAGCACCGCCCGGAGAATGGGGAGCGCCAGCTCATCCTTGGGTCGCCCGCCACCAGGCGCCGGATGTTGCATGCGCTCGGGATCAAACGCGGCGGACATTCTTCTTGAAGCGGATGAGGTTGTTGGCCGCCTCGACCAGGGCGCGGACGCGCTCGTCGGGCGTCATGGCCTTCAGCGCTCGGATCTGGGTGAGGTCGACACCTTCGCGGCTCACGGGCCGCTCCGGGGGCTCGCTCGCGCCGTCGGATGCCCGCATGGCCCGATCCTCGATCCCCGGCCCGGCACCGTCAACGCCCCCACATGGGTGGTGGGTTGACCCCACAAACCGTGATCCCCATCAACCCCATCCCCCCAAGCCCCCCAACCCGGCTATCCTCCGCCCGGAGCCCCCGCGTGTCCCCCCTGCGCCCTGCCCTGGCCCTGCTCGCCGTCCTCCTCGCCGCCGGGCCCGCCCAGGCCCAGCTCACCACCGAGGGGGCGCGGGACGAGGCGAACCGCACCAAGCCCTACCGCGAGCCCTCCCTGATCGCCGCCCAGGCCCGCTTCGGGGAGCTGGGGGAGGACTGGTTCTTCACCGCGGTCTTCCAGCTCAACTACAACCAGGACTTCTGGGGCATCGGCCTGCAACTTCCCTTGCGGATGCGCCTCAAGGATCGCGACCCGCAGGACGAGGAGGTCGCCGGGGTCATCCGCAAGCAGGACTGGGACCACTTCACCGACTACCTGAAGATCCTGCGCTACGTGTACGTCGGCGAGTCCGACAAGACCGGGCCCTACTTCGTGCAGGGCGGTGACCTCCTCAACCTCACGGTGGGGCACGGCACCTTGATGCACCGCTACCACAACAACCTCGACCTCTCCCGCTGGCACACCGGGGTGAACGCGGCCGCCAACATCGAGGGCTTCAGCGTCGACTTCATGATGGGCGACCTGTTGTCGCCGTACCTGATGGGCGGCCGGGTCGCGGTGCGGCCCTTCGAGATCGATCGCGGCTACAGCCACCGCTGGTGGGACACGCTCGAGATCGGCGCCTCGTTCTTCGCGGACTGGACCGCCCCCTTCGAGCTCCAGAAGGACGAGGAGGGGCGCGTGGTGGTGGACGACGACTACATCCCCCAGGTCCAGGACAAGGCCGCGTTCTCGGCCTTCGGGCTCGACGTGGGCCTGCCGATCCCGCTCGGCAAGCACCTCACCTTCATCCCCTACACCGACTTCAACAAGATCTCGGTGGTGCAGCACGGGCTCGGGCTCCACCTCGGCACGATGTGGAAGCTCGAGGTGGGCCGCGGGCTCAAGCCGCCCTTCGAGGCGATGTTCCGTGTCGAGTACCGCCGTGTCTCCGGCGACTACCTCGGGCAGTACTTCAACACCGTCTACGAGATCGAGCGCTACCAGCGCCTCGCCTCCCGCGGGGGCGAAGGGCAACCCAAGTTGCGCTCGCTCTGCGGCAGCCCGACCTGCGAGACGGGGGCGGATCCGGCGCGCAACGGCCTGTGGCTGGAGCTTTCGCTCGGCCTCAAGGACGTCGTCTTCGTGGGGGCCGAGTACCTGGCCTACGATCGGGGCAAGCCGGACGGCTCGTTCCGCCTCTTCCTCGAGGTGCCGTACTTCGAGTACGTGCAGGCCAAGTTCTTCTACTACCGCATCAACACCGAGGATCTCGGCGACCTGTTCGCGTTCGACGACAAGACCGCCCTCATGGCCGAGGTCCGCGTGCCCTTCCTGTGGGTGCTCTCCGCCAACTTCCGATGGGCCCGCGTGTGGCAGGCCCGACCGGAGGAGGGCGGCTACCAGGCGGTCGACGACTGGAACGCCGGCCTGGGCGTCTTCATCCGGCTCTGAAAAGAGAAAGCCCGGCGCCCCTCCCGAAGGAGGAGCCCGGGCTCCACTCACCTGCCCCACGAGGGCGGGGCAGCGCTCCGACTCAGGCGCGCTTCTTGCGCCGGTTCTGCTGGTACTGCTTCCAGCGCGCGTCGCGCAGCGGGCTGTTCGCGTACTGCTGGACCGACTGCCGGCTGGGCCCGAACAGGGACGCCGCGCCAGCGTAGTTGCCGTCCGCCTCGTCGAGGCAGCGGAGCAACATCACCGCGTGCAGCTCCTGCAGGAGCTCGTGGGGAGGAACGCCGACGCCCCACATCGCGTCCGCAGCGTCCTTCACCGCCTTGGCCGCCTTCGGGGCCATGCCCTTCTTCACCTGGAAGCCGGTCGCCTTCTTGACGGCCGGTGCCTTCACAGGCGCGGTCTTCTTGGTCGTGGTCTTCTTGGCCGTGGCCTTCTTCGCGGTGGCCTTCTTGGTCGCCGCCTTCTTCTTCTTGCTCGCCATCCTTGATCCGCCTCTTCTGCTTGGTGCCCCCCCGAACCCAAAGACTTGGAGAGCGGGGCCGTTGGGTCGAAGTGTCCACAATCGAGGTTAATCCGCAAGTCCTTTGACGGAACAAATGCAAGTTGCTTGGCAAAACTAGCCTATGGTAATTACCCTTAGTGCGCAAGTCGCCTGGCAGGTGAGGACACCTTGCGATCCGAAAACGCCAGCCATCTTGCAGCATTATGCAAGTCGGCTGGCACCGGGATCGGCGCCGCCGCCCCGGGCTGGGCACGCATCCTCGACAGGACGGCCTGCATACACCGCGGCGTGCCAGATCGACGCAGGCCAGCCGGCGCTCGCCCCAGCACATGGGGGTCCCGGGGGTCCCGACGGCCCCTGCGGGCCCTCCGGGCTTCCTTCCTCGACTCGCTGGGGGTACAACCGGCCTCCCATGACGCGCCCCCAGCCTGCCCTCCGGGCTCCGATCCTGATCCCCATCGCCGCCCTGGCCCTCTCGGTGGCCGCCTGCTCGGGCACGAGCGAGACCCCGGACGCCGGGATCGCCGAGGACAGCGGGGTGGAGGCCGACTCGGGCGTGGAGCCCGACGCGGGCGAGGAGGTCGACGCGGGCGTGGGGCCCTGCAACCCGGTGGACGGCACCGGGTGCGAGATGGACAACTACTGCGTCTACCAGAGCAGCACTGACAAGGGGACCTGCCGCGAGCTGATCAACGCGGTGGGCTTCGAGGAGGAGTGCAGCACCGCCTTGCAGAACTGCGACCCCGGGATGGCCTGCCTCCAGCTCCAGGGCGAGAACGCCGCGACCTGCCGCAAGGTCTGCCGGCTGCGGGAGGGCACGGGCTGCGAGGGCCTCTCTGGCGCAGCGGCCAGCTACGCGTGCACCATCCGCCTCGCCGGGGTGGTCCGGACCTACGGCTTCTGCGCCCCCGCGGCCGAGGCCTGCGACCCGCTGAACAACATGTGCGGCGCGCAGGAGAACTGCGACATCGTCCAGCAGGACGGCACCACCGGGTGCGTCCCCGCCGGGCCCCAGCCCCTCGGGGCGAACTGCTCGATGGACAGCTGCCGGCGCGGCGGCATCTGCGTCACGCTCACCGACGTAAGCATGACGCCCACGTGCTACGAGCCGTGCACTCTCCCCAACGGCATGTGCACGACTGCGAACTACGCCTGCGTGAATGTGGGCCTGCCGTTCGGGCTCTGCGCCCCCATGTGAGCCCCGCCGCCCACCTTGCGCCCACCCGGGGCCGGGGGTTACACCCGTCGGCTAATGACCCGTCGCCTCCCCCTCATCCTGCTGACCTGCACGGTGGGCCTCGCCCTCTACGGCTGCCCCGACGACACCGACAAGCCCGACAGCGGCCCCGCCGTGGACGCTGGCTTCCCGGACACCGGCTTCCCGGACACCGGCGCCCCGGACACCGGCGCCCCGGACTCCGGTGAGGTCCCCGACTCGGGTGAGACCCCGGACGCCGGCTTCCCGGACTCCGGCACGCCCCAGGCGATCTCGTTCATCCACACCAACGACGAGCACAGCCACCACCTCGGCTTCTCGCCCAACGTGGACGACTTCCCCGACCTGTCGACCTCGGCCGACATCCACGGCGGCATCTACCGCCGCGCCGCGGTGCTGAAGAGCCTCGAGCAGGAGGCCACCGCCACCGGCGACGCGGTGGTGACGGTGAGCGCGGGCGACATCTCGATGGGCAGCCTCTTCCACATCGCGAACCTGGTGCAGGCCCCCGACTACATCGCCCAGACCCTGCTCGGGTACGACGTGATGACCTTGGGCAACCACGAGTTCGACTTCGGCCCCGGGATCCTCGCCTCGATGATCAGCCAGGGCAGCATCGGGCCGACCGGCACCCCGATCCCCCTGCGCGTGCCCCTCGTGGTGTCCAACATCCGCTTCTCGATGTCCTCGGCCGAGGACGACGCCCTCGCCGCGCTCTACGGGCCGGAGCAACCCATCCGGCGGACGTGGGTGCGCCGCTTCGGTGAGGTGACGATCGGCTTCGTGGGCGTGATGGGCCTCGACGCGGCCCTCGTCGCCCCCTTCAAGAGCCCGGTGATGTTCTCGCTCGCGGTGAACGACGCGGCGAGCTGCACCGCCGACTCGGACTGCCCCGGCTCGGTGTGCGTGCCCCCGGCCGACGACCCGACCGCCGCCGCCGGCAAGTGCGCGCTCGACAGCAGCGGCTTCGACTTCGCGACCAACTTCCCCGCCCTCGTGGCGGACGTGGCCTCCGCGGTGGCGGAGGTGCGGGCCCAGGGGGTCGACATCGTGGTGGCGGTCTCGCACGCCGGCATCAACGACCAGGAGGTCGCGACCCTGCAGGCGATGGGCCTCGGCCTCGAGAACGCGGTCGCGTCGGAGGAGATCCTGCTCGCCCGCGGGGTCGACATGGCCCTCACCCAGGCCAACATCCCGGGCATCGACGTCATCGTGGGTGGCCACTCCCACTCCATCGTGCCCGCGCCGATGGTGATCCCCAACGCGCGCAGCGGCATCAACACGTACATCGTCCAGGCCGGCGACTACGGGCGCTACGTGGGCAAGCTCCGGCTCCACCGCGACGACGTGACCCTGCCGTGGACGCTCGACGCGGAGGCCTCTGGCCTGACCACGGTGGACGGCACCGTGAACACGTCGGGGGTGGACCGCTTCTTCCTCGACCAGCTGGTGAACGGGGTCATGGACGCGCTCGAGCAGGCGCCCATCGCCCAGGCCAACGACGGCCTGGTGTTCCCGGGCGAGCAGTGCGACCGGCGCCCGGACGGCAGCCTGGTGCTGCCGGCGGGCGGGCTCTGCGAGAACGTCATCCCTGGCTTCATCGGCAACCTGGGTTGCCACGCCAACCGCCAGCTGGACTTCTCGGGTTGCGTGATGGCCACCGGCCTGCCCAGCTGCGGCGACACCACGATCAACGTCCCCGAGCAGTGCGATGGCGCCACCATCCCGCTCGCCTGCACCGACCTGGGCTACACCGGCGGCAACATGGCTTGCGCCGCCAACTGCACCCTGGACGTGTCGGCCTGCACGGTGCGCTTCCCCTCGCTCCTCGAGACCGCGCTGAACTTCCAGCGCCCGGAAACCGAGGCCCCGATCGTCTACAATGGCAGGGGCAGCCTGTTCTTCCACGCCCTCGGCACCACCACCTTCGACGTGGGTGAGCGCCAGGCGAGCAACGAGTCGAACATCCTGAACCTGGTGGCGGACGCGGATCGCGAGATCGTGAACACCCTCGGCCTGCAGGACCGCAAGGAGCCCTGGATCGACGTGGCGGTGGTGGCGAACGGCGTGGTCCGGGACGGCCTCTTCCTCGGTGAGACCGGCGCCCTCACCACCGCGGACCTCTTCCGGGTGGTGCCGCTCGGCATCTCGCCCCAGGAGCGGACCCCCGGCTACACCCTGGTGGACTTCTACCTGACCCCGCCCGAGCTGAAGGCGGCGCTCGAGGTGGGCGTGGGCGTCGGTTACGACGGCGCGGACTCGTTCTGGCTCGGCGTCTCGGGCGCCCGGGTGGAGTACGACCCGTCGCTGCCCGCCTTCGATCCCGCCAACCCGACCACGACCGGGCGGATCACCAAGCTCGAGCTGAACTACAAGGCCCAGCCCTGGGACGACGTGAACGGGATCCTGGAGCCGATCTTCGACGCCAACAACGGCGGGTTTCCCGACCCCACCCGGCGCCTGCACGTCGCCACGAACCTGTACATCGACCTGTTCGCCACCGGCCTGGGGATCTGCCCCCGGGACTACTACCTCGACCCGCTGCCCAACTGCGCCCCGTGCACCACCGACCTGGACTGCACGGCGCCGGGCGGGTCGTGCAACACCCTGGCCGGGGTATGCCAGGGCGGTGAGCCGGCGGCCTTCTCGATCCGGACCACGGTGCCCATCGATGGGGGCTTCCGGCAGGAGCTGAAGGAGTTCCTGGCCCTGCTGGCCTACGTCCGGCGGCTCCCGAACCAGGCCCTGCCGAGCAACTACAGCGACCCGGTGCCGCGCCGGATCTGCTGCGTCGGGGCGGCTTGCCCGGCCGACGGGAGCCGGACCTGCCCGCCCATCCCGAACTGAGCCCGAGCCCGGGGGAGGTGGGGCGGGCGGAGGAATTGACCGCCCCCCATCCTCCGGGGAGACTCCCGCCCGGGCATTGAATGGGTGGTTCGGTCCTCATCATCGACGGCGATCAGCAGTTTGCAGAATCTGCACAGAGCGCGCTGGAAGCGGCAGGGATCACGGCCCACGTCCGACCTGATGCCTCCCTCGACGTAGTCCGCGCCCTCCGCCCCCACGTCCTGATGCTCAACGTCGAGCTCCCTCGGGGCTCGGGCTTCTCCATCTGCAGCCGCATCCGGCGCGACAAGGCGCTGCAGAAGACCCCGATCCTGCTCACGAGCTCCGACACCCCGGTGGAGGCGCTGCAGCGCCACGCCCAGACCCCGGACCGGGCGAACGACTACGCCAAGAAGCCCCTCCAGCCGGGCGACGTGGTGGTGCGCATCGAGCGCCTGCTCGCGATCGCGCCGGAGCGCCCCGAGCCCGAGCCCGAGCCCGAGGGCCCGCCCCCCCTGGCCCCACCGCCCATCCCGAGCGGGGCTGCGGCGCCGGCTGGCGGGCCGCCGCCCATGCCGCCCAAGCTGCGGCGCACCGACGGAGGCGGCTCGAGCCCGCCGCAGGCTGCCTTGCCCGAGGAGGAGCTGTGGCCGCGGGCCCAGTACGACGACGCGATCCGGGGGGCGGTGAGCCCCATGAGCCAGGAGATCCGGCTCACCGGGCGCGCCACCCCCGAGGAGCGGATCGAGCAGCTGCGCCAGCAGGTGAAGCAGCTCGAGCAGCAGAAGCGGTCGGTGCAGGACGCGTGGGGCGGGATCGACCTGCGTGGGCAGGAGCTCGCGCGGCGGGTGGTGTCGCTGGGGCTCGAGGGTCAGGCGAAGGACGGCCAGATCCAGGAGCTCATCGGGGAGCGCGACCGCGCGGCCCAGCAGCTCGAGGACGTGCGGAACGAGTTCCGCGCCTTCCAGGAGGAGATCACGCGGATCTTCCAGGAGAAGGACGCGGAGGAGCAGGGCCGGCTCGCCCACTACGGCCAGCTCGAGCAGAGCAACCTCGCCCTGTCGGCGCAGCTCCAGGAGGCGCAGGAGCGCCAGCTCGACGACGAGCGCCGCCTGCAGATCATGCAGGAGGAGCTCGACTACCTGCAGACCGAGAAGGACGGCCTGGAGGAGCGGCTGGCCGAGACCCAGACCGCGCTCGACGAGAAGACCCGCTCCGAGGCGGACCTCGAGGCGCGCCTCGGCACCACCGAGACGGTGGCGGCGGAGCGGGCGGACGAGGTCTCGAACCTGCGCGACCAGCTCGACGACCTCGCGATCAACACCACCGAGGCGCGGCAGGCGATGGAGGCCGCGCACGCCCAGGCCCTCGCCGACCTCACCGAGCGGCACACCCAGACCCTCGCCCACGAGCGGGCGGAGCGGGCCGAGGAGCACGGGATGCTGGTGGAGACCCACTCCGCCCAGCTGGCCGAGCAGGCTGCCTTGCACGCAAGCACGGTTGCGTCGCTGCGCGACGAGGCCGAGAGCGCGTATCGGAACCTCAAGCAGGTCTCGGAGGACCGGATCCACGCCCTCGAGGTGGAGCTGGCCGAGACCACCGAGCGGATGGACGAGCAGCGCATCCAGGAGCTGGCGGAGGTGAACCAGCGCCACGCGGACCTGCTGGACGCGCTCAGCGGCACCCACGAGGCGGAGCTGGCCGAGCTCACCGAGGCCCGGGACGACGCGCTCAACCGGGCGGCGGACCTCGAGGAGGTCCTGCAGGGCACGCGGGTCGAGCTGGACGCCAAGCGGGTGGAGCTGGCCGACACCACCGCGCGCCTCACCGCGGAGCGCGACGCCGCGCGGGGCGAGGCGGCGCGCCTGTCGGCCCAGGTCGCGAACCTCTCCCAGCACGAGGCGGAGCTCGAGCAGGAGCGCTCGGAGCTGGAGCAGGAGCTCGAGGAGACCGGCGACGCCCTGCGCGAGACCCGGGGCCGTATCGCGGAGCTCGAGGTCGAGCTGGCCGAGGTGCGGGACGCGGGCGCCGCGGACAGCGTGCGGCTGCAAGGGCTCCTGCAGGCCGAGCAGACCTCGGCGGCGGAGCGCGTCGCGAGCCTGGAGGACGAGCTGGACCAGGCGCGGAACGACCTGTTCGAGCGCTCCTCGACCCTGGACGCCCTGCAGGCCGCCCACGAGCGCCTGGTCGAGGCCCACCAGGAGCTGGGCCAGCAGCTCGAGACCACCGCGCTGGCCCTCGAGGCCTCCGAGGCGACGGTGTCCGAGGCCGAGGTCCGGGCCGCGGCGGCGGAGGACGAGCAGGACAAGCTGGCCGAGCAGGTCGAGCGCCTGGAGGCCCAGCACAGCCGCCTGGAGGCGGTGGTGCGCGAGACCCGGCAGATGCTGGAGTCGGAGCGCGCCACGATCCGGGACCTCGAGGACGAGCTCACCAAGGTCCGCGCCGCCCTCGCCGCCGCCCAGGAGTCGGTGGTCGAGCTGGAGGACGAGGTGGAGACCGAGCGCCTGGCCCGGGAGGCGCTGGAGCAGGCCAAGGAGATCCAGGAGCGGGCCCGCATGGAGCTCGAGGGGGCCCTCGACGACCTCGAGGCCTCCCGCGACGAGTCCGAGGCGGCGCGGCAGGCTGAGTTGCAGGCGCGAGAGCAGCTGGCCCAGCACCTCGCGAACACGCAGGCCCACTTGCAGGCGCGGGAGGCCGCGCTGGCCGACGCCGAGGCGGCGCGCCTCGAGACGGTGCGCCAGGCCGAGGCGGTGCGGCGCGAGAAGAACGCCGAGATCAGCAAGGCGGAGCGGGCCCTCAAGACCCGCGAGGCCGACATGGCCCGCCTGGAGGGCGAGCTCGCGGCGCGGGCCCAGGAGGCCAGCGTCCTCATGGATCAGCTGGCGGAGGCGCAGGCCCTCGCCGCCGACGCGCAAGCCCAGACCCGCGACTCGGACCAGGCCCTGGCCGAGGCCCACCGGCAGCTCCACGTGATGAAGGCCCAGCTCGACGCGAGCAGCGCGGCGGCGGGCGACGCCCAGACCGCGGCCGCGAACCTGGCCCGCGCCCGAGACGACGCGCTCGGCGCGGCCGAGCAGGCCCGGGCCGCCGCCCACGCCGCGGCCGAGGACCTCCGGACCGAGCTGGTGGCGGTGAGCTCGGAGCGCGACCAGCTCCGGGTCGCCGCCCGCACCGCCGAGGCCCGGGTCAGGAAGCTCGAGGGCGACCTCAAGAGCAGCCGCACCGAGGTCGAGGCTCGCGGCGCGAGCGGCTCCGAGCAAGCCCGCTTGCTCGCCACGAAGGAGCAGGAGATCGCGCAGTGGCAGGCCCACGCGGGCGAGCTCCGCGCCTCCCTCGAGGCGATGCAGCAGCACCTCGCGAAGGTCGAGGCCGAGCGCGACTACGCGAAGATGCGCCCCGGCAAGGAGGCCGACGCCGACGTCCGCAAGAAGCTCGCCGCGGCCCAGGCCGAGGTCCGGGCCCTCCACGCGAACGAGCACTCGATGCGGGCGCGCATCGACGACCTGGAGGAGCGCGTCAACGAGGCCCGCTTCACCCAGGAGTCCGTGAAGGGCACCCTGCAGGCGATGGAGCGCGACCTCGCCAAGGAGTCGCGCAACCAGAAGGGCTTCACCGCGCAATACAGCCTGCTCCTCGGCAAGGTCTCCCGCGCCATCGCCCAGACCCGCGAGCTCCTCGAGGGCGTCGAGGACAGCCACGACATCCCCGAGCTGGGCGCCGGCGCGGTCGAGCTCTTGGAGTTCACCGGCGAGGTGGAGCCCCTCGAGATGAGCTCCGCCACCACCCACTCCGGCCCCTTCGCCCCCGGCCCCCGCACCGGCGGCTCGGCCGAGGCCGCCGGCGAGCCCTTCGCCGACCTCGTCCGCGAGCTCCGCGCCGCAGCCGAGGAGGACGAGGGTCCCCCGACCTTCACCGGCCCCCGCAAGGGCTTCGACGAGAGCTTCGCCTCCGAGCCCACCACCGCCGACCACGCCGCCCTCGCGCGCCGCGGGGCGGGACGGCGGGGGGAGGACGAGCCGGAGGAGGACGAGCGGGACGTCACGGAGATCATCAACCTGTCGGACCTGGAGTAGGCCTGGGGAAAACGCGTCCCCGAAACGGGGGTCGCCTGGACCGGCCTCGAGGCCGGGTCTAACCTCCGCGGCTGCGCGGGAGCGCAGCGCATGCTGGCCGATGGCGTCGTGGTCCTCGTCCTCGTGGTGGTGGGGGCGCTCTTGCAACACTTCTTGCGCGGCGCCTTCTTCCCTGCGCCTCCGCCGCGCGGATTGACCGTCCAGGTGCTCCGCCAGCCGTGGTTGGCGCTGGTGGCGCTGGCCTTCCTGATCAGCCTCGGGGGCTGGGTGGGGCGCGCGCTGGTGGTGGGGCTCCCGGCCACCTTGAAGACCGCCGGCGGCGGCCCCACCGAGTGGGAGTTCGAGACCTGCCACAAGCTCCTGCCCGAGCTCGGGAGGTGCCCCTACGGTGGCGTGGTGGAGCTGGTGCCGGATCCGGGTAGACCTGAGGGCTCAGCGCAGGCTCACTTGCGTTGCTCGCTCCACGGAGACGCGCAGTGACGCTGTTCGGGCGACCTGCGATCTCGCGAGGCCAGGCCCGGGTGCGGCTCGAGCGCTCGGAGTGGCCCGGTATGTTGCCGCTCGACCGGAACCTGCGCCTCGAGATGGCGTGGGTCCCCTTCGATCAGCGCGGTCGGGCGCTCTCGGAAGCCCCCGCGTTCCAGGGCCTTCAGCTGCCGATCGGACCCACCGGCCCAGCCCCGAGCCCCATGGAGGGCACGATGGTCGAGAGCACCCAGCCCGCGGCGCTGTACTGGCCGTACTGGACCGCGCGCGTCGGACAGGACGGCTACGCGTTGATCGACGCCCACCACGGCGCAGTCGCGGCGCTCGACGCCCCGGTGAGTCTGGCGGTGTCGCGGCTCCGCCTGGGCTTCTTCATGGGTTTGGCCATCTATCTCGCGTGGATGGCGGCCTTCTTGCTGAACCAGCTGGTGTTGGTGTTCGGCCTCGCGGCGCGCGCGGTCTTCAACGCCTCGGGCGTGGTCTTCGTGGCCGCGATGGTGGCGCTGGCCGGCTACTTCTCGCTCCGCATCTACCAGATCGTTCGGCCGGGCCTGACCGAGCCCCTCCAACGCGTGGTGCACCGGCGTGTCCGCCTCGGCCCCGTAGCCTCTACACGGCGCTTCTTGATCCGTGCGGGCTTCCTCATCCTCGCGTTGACGTCCATCGGGCTCCTCATCGCGGGCCTGAACTCTGCCGCGACGAAGGTTGGCTTGCTTCTCTTGGCCTCCGTCGGCCAGGCGGTGTTCGGCGCCTTGTTCTTTCTGCGCGCGCGGAGCCTCGCCCGCCAGGAGCAGGCCTCAGAGGAAGGTCACGGCGCGGTACCCGAGACCCACCCCGCCGCCATCGCGGTCCGGGTCGTGCTGTGGACCGCGGTCATCGCGTCGATGGTGGTGGGGCTGTGGGAGGCCCTGGCGCAGCTGGGCATCGCCAACCAGTGGGCCCAGCTCGCGGGGCGCCCGGACTGGCCGCAAGCGAACGTGGTGGAGGTCCACCTGGTGGTGCTGGCCGGCATGGCGGTCCTGACCCTCGTCCAGGGCCTCGACCCGATGTCCCGCTGGGTGCTCGTCGCCGGCCTCGGCTCGGGCCACGTGGCGGAGATCTTCTTTGGTGACATCGGCGAAGCGGGCGTCCCGTTGGTCACCGTCGCGCTGGTGGCGTTCAGCCTGGCCGCGAAAGAACGGGGCCCTGGCCGCGAGGCCGCCCTGGAGTCCCTGCGGGTGACCTGGCGCTTCAACATCGCCGCCGCGGTGGGCCGTCTGCTGGGGCGCTTCGTCGGCGGCGTGCTCCTCGGCACGTCTGGTATCATCCTCGGTGAGTTCCTCGGCGAGACCATCCTCGCGATCCTCGGGGTCGAGGCGCCCGAGGAGGCGCCTCGACCAATGCCGTCAACTCGGGTTGCGCGCATGCACCAGGCCGCGATCGCCGGGGTGGTGGTGGTGGGCACCTGGCTCACCGTGTCGCTCACCGACCCGCGCAGCATCCTGAACACCAAGACGTTCAGCTTGCCCGCGTACCCTGAGCATATGAGCGAGATACCAATCGTGGAGATACCGGGCGAGGGCTACAAGATCTTCCGGCACGGCTACATCGCTGCCGGGTCGTGTGAGCCGGTGCGCGCGTGGTACGCTTCGCGGCTGGGTGCGTTGGCGATCCATGAGAAGACGGCGCAGCGGGTGGTCTATCGCAATGGCAACGCGGCGGGCGCGCTGAGGGCGGTGGACGCGAGCAAGCCGGCGATCGAGGTGGTGATTTCCGACAACCCGGCTACGGGGGTTTGCGTGGTGGATGCGTATTGGACGGTGCCGACGGGGGGGCGGTGATGGGGGGGCACGAGAGGGATGCGAGCTTGGTGGGACGCCCTACTCGATTGCGCCCGACCCGGACCTGGACGGGGCGACGCGAGGTTGGGAATGGACGGCGCCGACGCACCACGAGGGACCACCCGTGAGGCTAGCGTTTCATGCCGACTCCACGTCGGTCGACGAGTTCGGCTGTGGATTCGAGTCCGGCGTCAGGCACTTCGCGTTGATGGTCGAGGATGGACAGGTCGGCCGAATGTGGTGGCACGACGGGGTCCGTGGCGAGGACGAGTGTCTGGTTCGGATCGCCGTGGCGGAGGTCGGACCGCGGGTCGTGCGCTTGGAGTTCGCTGGGTGTGGAGGCTACACGGGCCCCTACGATGGGGTGGAGATCACCTACGAGGACTACGATGATCGATTCGGCGACTTCAGGGATGTGTTCTTGCGCCTGCTGGCAGGCGCACCAGAGCGGCTCCGGACCTTGGAGTAGGTGAGGAGATTGGGCGGCACCCAACTCGAGCAACCGATGAGCACAACTATTCGCGCGGGCAAGGAGCAGGCCGGATCCGGTCTGTTTAGACCCGGAGTGGATTGAATGAACCCAGCGGAACAATTCATCTCTGAATCCCTGTTCTCCTTAGCTACAACCGGACCTATGCATACGATACCTCCGCTGAGGACCGCCTGACCCACATCGCCACAACCGTCTCCGGCAACGCCCGGGTGCCGATCGTCGCCACCGACCTCCCCCAGGTCGACGCCGGCGGCTTCACCAGCGACGTGGATGGCTTGACCAGGACCGCCGACGCCCTCGGCAACACC
>JACKEN010000039.1 GCA_020632995.1 Deltaproteobacteria bacterium
CGGCACCGACAGCGAGTTCATCAAGTTCTTCGTGGTGATGAACGCCGAGGGCACCCACATCCAGCCCGAGGGCATGCTGAACCTGAACGCGGGCCTCATCATGACCACCTGCTTCCTGTTCGCGTGGGTGTCCGGGAAGATGCGCGCCACCACCTCCATGGTGGTGGGCACCCTGCTCGCCACCGTGGCCATCTTCCTGTCCGGCTACTCCAGCATCGGCTGGATCAGCGTGTTCGCCATCCTCACCTTCAGCGTGGGCGAGATGCTCTCCAGCCCCAAGTTCAGCGAGTTCATCGGCAACTTCGCCCCGGCCGACAAGAAGGCCATGTACCTCGGCTTCTCGCAGATCCCGCTCGCCATCGGCTGGACCCTGGAAGGCTGGCTCGGCCCCACCCTCTACGACGTCTTCGCCTCGAAGGACCTCCTGTCCCGGGCCCTGTTGAAGGAGAAGGGCATGGCGGCGAACCTGATCGAGGCCATCCCCAACGGCGAGGCCTTCCAGAAGCTCGTGGAGTTCACCGGCCAGACCCCCGAGGCCATGACCCACGTGCTGTATCAGGCGAACAACGTGGGGATGGTCTGGTACATCATGGCCATCGTGGGCCTGATCTCCGCCGCCGGCATCTACATGTACGGCAAGTGGATCCTGACCCTCCACCGCAAGTAGTCCTGCAGCGGGCGTCTCCTCACGAACGGGAACAGGGCGCGCGGCGCGGCGGCCTCGCCGCGCCGCGGCGGGTCAGCTGAGGCAGGCCACCGCGTAGGTGACGCTGATGGTGGAGCCCGCGGGGGGCACCGAGCCGGCGGAGAAGGACACGCTGTTGGTCGCCGAGTCGTAGGTCCAGTTCACCTGACCGCCGGCGGTGGTGTTCGGGATGGCGTTCCCGTTCACCGTCACCGCGATGGTCACCGGCACCGGCCGGCTGCTCAGGGTGAACTGGCGGCGCAGGCCGAAGCTGTTCAGGCCGATGTTGGCGAGGGTCTGGCCCCAGTTGGCGGCGCAGATGGACTCCACCACCCCGCCGGTGTTGTTGGCGATGCTGATGTAGCGCGGGGCGTAGTCCGCGTCGCCGTTCACGCTCGTGCAGCGCGGGTTGGTGATGCCCACCACCGAGCTCGCCGAGAACATCGCGCTGTTCTGGAAGCCTTTGATGTTCCGCAGGAAGTTCTCGTAGAAGCTCACCGCCCGGGTGCTCTGGTCGGTCTCGTCGGACACGAAGATCACCGCGAGGGCCGCGTCCTGGCGCAGGAAGCCCGCGTTCCAGGTGTTGATCAGCGGGTCGGAGAGGGCGAGGTACGCCGCCTCCAGGCCGCGCTCGGTGCCGGAGCCGTTGGTCCCCAGGGTCACGTTCGTCCGGAACACCTGGCTCGCGTTGGCGGTCTGCGGGGTGATGATCCGGGTGCCGCCGCGCTCCACGAAGCGGCCCTGCTCGCCGCTCGAGGTGACGTCGGTGGTGGTCACCGCGATCTGGTAGTCGATGCCCTGGGACTGGGCGAAGGCCAGGAACGAGGTCAGGTTGCTGCCCAGGTTCGACTGCTCCTCGGACATCGAGCAGGAGTTATCCACCACGAAGAGCACGTCGGCCTGCGGGGTGGGGAGCTGGCTGAACACGTCGGTGACGGTCGGGTTGACCCGGCCCTCGCCGGAGAGCGGCACCGCCACCGGCACCGGCGCCGCGCTGTGGGCGATGAAGAGCACGCCGTTGTCGGTGCCGATGTCGGTCGGGTGGTAGCGCACGTTGACGGTGACCTGGGCGCCCGCGGCGAGGGTGTACGGGGTCGAGAACGGGGTCAGCTCGAACTCCGGGGTGGTGGTGGGATCCAGGTAGACGTTGGTCACCGTCACCACGCTGTTCCCGGTGTTGTAGATGATGACGTCGCGCACCGGCGAGCGGCAGGTCACCGGCACCACCGCGAAGTCCAGCGAGGACGGGATCACGAGCACGTCGCTCTGGAGCGAGGAGCCGCTCACCGGCACCTGCACCGTCGTCTGGCCGGGGTCGTCGGAGTTGAAGGACAGCACGGTGTTGTGGGTGCCGTACGCGGTGGGGGCGTAGGCGATGCCCACCACGTGGTTCGCGCCCGGCTGCACGGTGACGTTGCCGCCGTTGCCGGACGTGATCGAGAACTCCGCCGCGCCGTTCAGGGCGATGTTGGAGACGGTGCAGGGCTGCGCGCCCGCGTTCCGGATCTCGACCGGGAGCTGGGCCACGCGGCCGCGCTCCACCAGGCCGAAGGTGAGCTGGGCGGGGGCCACGTTGACCGAGCAGGTCGTGGGCACGCCGCCCACCGCGTTCACCGGCACGGTGAGGGTGGGCTCGTCGCGGTCGTCGCTCATCACGCTGACGGTGGCGGTGTCCTGGCCCGCGTCGGTCGGGTGGTAGCTCAGGTTGAGGTCCACCGAGGTCCCCGGCTGCACCACGAGCGGGAACGCCGGGATGCCGGCGATCGTGAGCTCACCGGTGGACGGCGCGAACTGGATGTCGCTGATCGTCAGGGGCGCGTTGCCCGAGTTCAGGATGGCGAGGGTGCGGGCGGCGTTGCTCTCGATCGCCACCGTGCCGAAGTTCACCACCGGCGGGAAGGCGTCGATCTCGGGCCCGCGGGCCACCGCGCGCAGCGACACGTAGCCGGTGGTCTCGTTCACCATCGTGTTCGGGTCGTCCCACGCGTTGGTGATGACCTCGACCCGACCCTGGTCCTCGCCGGGCGAGGTCCCGACGTAGGTCACCGCGACCGAGATCTCCTGCTGCGGGTCGATGACCGCGGGGATCGCGGCCTGGGGCGCGATGGAGTACTCCTGGGTGGTGCCCTGCTCGAGGGCCACGTTGAACACGGTGAGGGGCACGTTGCCGATGTTCCGGATGCGGAACGCGTCGGAGACCTGCGTCGCCTCCTCCACCGTCCCGAAGTCCAGGAGGTCGGGCACGAGCTCGAAGAGGGGCTTGATGCCCTCGCCGCGCAGCGTGATCGGCTGGGTGCAGGTGGGGCAGAACTGCACCATCATCGTGTTCATGTGCGGGCCCTCGGTGGGGGGCCGGAAGAAGACCACGATGTCGAGGCTGCTGTTGCCGGCGAGCTCGCTGGTGTAGGTGCCGTCCACCGGGACCTCGGCCCCGTAGACGTCGAGCACGCCGAAGGTCCACGCGGACTGCATCATCGGACCGATGGTGATCGGCTGCACGAACTGGGTGCCGTTGGTGAGGGTGAGGACCACGCCCTTGCGCTGGTCCACCGTGACCTGGCCGAAGTCGATGGTGTCGGTCGAGAACGCGACGTTCGGCGCCACGCCGTTGCCGTTGAGGTTGATGGTGGTGGTCCGCTCGGTGGCGTTGTGGACCAGGATCAGCGAGGCCGCGACCTGGCCCTCCTCCACCGGGGTGAAGCTCACCACGAACTCGCGGTCGGCGCCGTCGTCCACCGCCCAGTTCCCGTCACCGTCGGGGTTGTCGAACTGCACCGAGAAGGGCGCGGTGTCGGGCTGGATGCGGCTGACGTCGGTGCACTTCGTGGAGCTGTTGTCCTTCAGGCAGACCACCAGCTTGTCGGTGCCGGGGTTGGCCACCCCTACCGCGAGCTGCTTCGTGGCGCCGAGCGGCACCTCACCGAAGCTCAGGTCGGTGAGATCCACCCCGCGATCGCCCGCGGGATCATAGACCGCGATCTCGGGCGCGAGCCGTCGGATCGGGCTGCCCTCGTCGCAGTTGCAGCCGACAGCCGAGAGCAGGAGCCCTGCCCCCGCCACGACCCACAGGTTTCTTTGAACTCGCGTGCGCGCTCGGTACGTCATGATGGGCAGTCACCCCGCGGCCGGAACGGGGCGTCCTCGCCCCTGCCGACCCATTCCCGTTGCTGAGGTCCGCCTGGACCCCGGTCCCTTGCGGAGTCTGGGGTTTGGTGCTGCCAGACGCCTATCGACCGGGTTACGGATGTAGGTGTCGTGGGCACGGCGTGAAAGGCGGCGCCACCATCGACATCCGACCCCACTCCGCCCAAGATCCGATTGGTGCGATACCCCGAACTCGTACTTTTCGGTCTGGTCGCCGCCTCGGCTTGCCGCCCCGCCGACCAGCTGGAGATCCGCTTCGTCTCCCCCAGCCAGGGCAACGCGACGAGCGAGCTGCGGCTCTTCCTGTTCGCCGACGGCGCGGACGGCCGCGCCGACTGCGAGGCGCTGGATCCCCGGGGGCTGGGCCCCGGCGACGCCCCCGCGCGCACCGGGCTGACCCCCACCGCGCAGGAGGTCCTGCCCCCCGACGCCGACGAGGTGCAGCTCCCCAAGGTGCCGGACGGGCGCTACTCGGTGGTGCTGGAGGCGTGGGGCCCCGCCTGCGAGGAGGTCCAGAGCGGCGCGACCGAGACGATCTGCGCCCGGCTGGCCACCTCATCGGGTCCCTCCGTGCTGCGGGGCTACTACTGCAACAGCTTCGAGCTCGGGAGCCGCCGGGTGGATGGGGCGGCGGACCTGTTCTCCTTCGCTGACGTGGGGGCCTCCATGACCGTGCCCATCGGCTTCCCGGCCGAGGCGGAGCGCTTCGACGAGGACGCGCCCCTGTTGGTGGTCGAGGGCCTCCCCGCGCCGTCCCGCCTCACCGTGCAGCTGCTGGACGGCACCTCGGACGAGCAGAACGACGTGAAGGTCCGGTACATGGTGGAGGCGGGGGCAGGGACCATCCTCGAGCCGCAGCCCCTGCTCACCGCCACCGACCCCCGGATCCAGGATCAGGGCCTGGTCCACGCCAGCCTCCGGGCAGAGGCCTACGCCGCCGGGCGCAACGAGGGGAAGATCGTGGTCATCGCCCACGCGCCCGGCTTCGAGGGCTCGCCGGTGCGCTTCTACGCCAAGGCCCTGCCGAGCGTGGAGGTGGAGCTCGAGCGCGTCGTGCTCCCCGCGAGCGCGGTGAACCTCGGCGGCCTCGACGCCACCATCATGCCGGTGGACATGGCCGACCTGAACTCCGACGGGCGGCTCGATCTCGTCACCGCGGTCGGGTACGACAGCCACCGGCTCCTCATCCACTACGGGGGAGCCGACCAGCTGCACCTGGGCCCGGTCCTGCCGCGCCAGGTCAGGGCCCTGGCGGTGGCGCGCTTGCAACCTGGCCTGCCTTCGGTGGTGGTCTCGGTGGCCGACCGCGCCTCGAACGTCCTGGCCGACACGCCGCACGGCCGGACGTACACGGTCACCCAGCCAGGTCTCGAGATCTACTCGGGGCTCGGCGCGCCGGACGCCACGGGCACCCTCGCCGGCCCCGTCCGGATCCTGGACACGGTGGACGGCGTGCCGCTCGACAAGGTGGCCAGCAGCATGACCGCGGCGGACCTCGATGGCGACGGGGTGGACGAGCTGGCGGTGAGCCGGTGTTCGTACCTCAAGCTCCAGGACGGCGGGCAGTCGCCGCTGGTGCGCTGCTTCGGGGGGGTCAACGATCGCACCGACTCCGAGATGGCGCTCTACGTCGCCACCGGCAGCGCGAGCCTGAGCCAGAAGGCGGTGATCCCGTGCGCCGACCTCCGAGGCGGGTTCCGCGAGCTGAAGTTCGCCGACCTCGACGGGGACTCCAGCCAGGACCTCGTGGTGACCTCCAACACCCAGGTGCACGGCGCCTGCGGGCGGCGCTTTCAGCGTGAGGTGGGCTTCGGGCTGAACGAGGCGACGGTGTTCGAGGCGAGCACCGACTATAGCAACAACTACTCGGTGACCACCGGCCAGTTCGACGACGTCCCCGGCCAGGACGTGGTGGTGGCGGGCTCGATCCGGGCCGCCTCCACCGAGGCCGGCTTCAAGGCGGTGGGCGGTCGGACCTGCACTGGCTTCGACGCGGGGCCGCCGCCCCTGGACTTCGCCACCAAGACGAACCCCCAGTTCCTGGCGGTGCGCGCCGCGAACCTGAACGGCGACGCCTATGACGACCTGATCCTCCTACACCGCAGCAACCGGACCCTCTCCGTGTTCCTCGGCGGCGGGAGGCTACGCTTCGCCCCCGGCCCACAGGTCGAGCTCCCCACCGGCCTGCTGAGCGAGATGGCCCTCGGCACCGAGCTCGGCCCGAGCGGCGCCGAGGTCGTGGCGGGCATGACCGCGCCGTCCGAGAACGCGCTGTACCGGGTCCGCTTCCGCCACAGGTAGCCTACAGGTCCGCGAGGGCCCGCTTCGCCACCGCGGCCTCCGCCGCCGGGAGCCCACCCGTCAACGCAGCTTGCAAGAGCGGCTTCGCCTTGTCGCGACGGCCGTCGTGCTTGTGCTCCATCCCCAACATGAACCGGGCCATCGCCTGCTCCTCGCCGGCCAGGCTGCGGGTGAGCTTGTCGAGCATGTCCAGCTGTTGGCCCCGGGCCCGCTCGGCCTCCTGCGCCTTGCCGTCGCTGCGCAGGGACAGCACCACCAGGCCCGCCGCCTGGGCGGTGATCAGGCTGGGCGGGGTCATGCCGCTCACCCGCCGCAGCTCGAACACCGCCTGCTGGAACTTGCCCTGGCGGTGCAGGATGAGGCCGAGCGAGATGCGCGCCTGGGGGCTCCACACCGCGTGCTTGGCCTTCGCCGCCTCCCTGAGGTGGGTGGCGGCGGCGTCGAGGTCCTGGCGCTTGAAGAGCTGGAAGAGGCCGAGCTTGAAGTGCGCCTCGGCCGCCTCGGGGGTGCCCGGGTGGCCCTCCGCGATGGTGCGCCGCACCGAGGCCGCGGTGTCCTGGTCGTCGGCGGCCAGAGCGCGGTCCAGGTCCCTCAGCAGATCGGAGAGCTTCGCCATGACGGCCGGAATCAAGCAGGTTGCCTCCCCCTCCGCAAGGCGGGTGACGTGGGCGCCGGCCCAGGCTACGGTGCGCTCGTGCGTGCCCTGCTGGCAGCGGCGCTCCTCGCCTACGCCCTCCCCGCCGCCGGGGCCGAGCCGGGGGCGCGCTCGGTCTCTGCCGCCCAGGGCGGGGTGGCGGTGGCGGTGGTGCCCCCGGTCGACGGCCAGGATCCCCGCCCGCGCCAGCTGGCCGCCGCGTTCGTGGCCCGCGGGGTCGAGAGCTTCGTGCTCGACGAGCTCCTCGTCCCCGCCGCCGACGCCCCCGCCCTCCTGGACCAGGCCGCGCGCGGCCTGGAGGAGGCCAGGGCCCTCCGCTTCCGCCAGGAGTACGCCGGCGCGGCCCGGGCCTCGGCCGGCGCGGCCCGCCTCCTCGAGCGCGCGGCGAGCAACCGCCGCCACCTCGACATGCTGACCCAGGCGCTCATGGAGCAGGGCGCGGCGGCCCGCGCGGTGGGCGACGCCGCCACCGCCGAGACCATGTTCCTCGAGGCGCTCGCCCTCGACCCCGGCTTCTCCCCCGACCCCGAGGAGTTCGAGGAGGCCGACGTCCAGCTCCTCTCGGACGTGCGCCGCACCGCCCGCCAGCTCAACTTCGCCACCCTCACCGTGGACACCCCGCGGCTCCCCGGGGCCGAGGTCCAGGTCGACTTCGGCCCCCAGCGCACCCCGCCCTACGAGATCAAGCTCTCCGAGGGGCGCCACTTCGTCTCCGTGAGCGCCCCCGGGCGCCGGGACCAGACGGTGCAGGTCAACCTGCGCTCCGGGCGGACCGTCGAGGTCGCCCTCGTCCCCGGCCTCCCCGGCGACGACGCGGCCCGGGCCCAGGCCCTCGAGGCGCTCGACCCCGGCCAGCCGGCCCGGGTGGTCGCGGTGGCCCAGGCGGCCGGCACCCGCTTCGTCCTCACCGCCGCGATCGGCAGCGGCGAGCAGCGCCTCACCCTCTACGACGGTCGCACCGGCCAGCCCGCGCCCCAGGGCGCGGTGACCCTGTCCGGGCAGCCCTCGACCCAGGAGCTCGGCGCCGGGGTGGAGCAGCTCCTGCAAGCCGCCCTGCTCCTCGACTCCGACGCCCTCGCCGACGAGGACGAGGGCCACTGGTACACCTCCTGGTGGGGCATCACGTTGATCTCGGTCGCGGTGGCGGGCGCGGCGGCGGGCACCGCGGTGGCCCTGACCCGCGGCGGCGACACCGAGTACCGCTTCGAGCCCTGAGGCACCGATGAGCGCGGCGATCATCATCGGGACGGTGGCCGGGCTGCTGCTCGGGATCTCGTCCCAGGTGGAGTACGGGCTGGCCATGATGGTGGCGCCCTGGCTCCTCCCGATGATCCTGGGCGGCGCCACCGGGGCGGTGGTGCGCTTCGCGCGCAGGAAGGCGCGACCTCGCTTGCGCGTCGGGGCCCCGCCCTTCGGCTGGGCGGGGTGGGCCCTCCTCATCCTGCTGGGCGGGGTCTTCGCGGCCGCCGTCGCCGACGGTGCGGTGCGGGGCAGGTACCCCGACCATTTGCAAGGCTTCCTGCGGCTCGGCCTGGCCCCCGCCCTGTTTCGGCAGGGCCAGATCTGGCGCGGGCCGGCCTCGGTGCTCCTGCACGGCGGCACCATCCACCTGGCGCTCGACGGCACCGCCCTGCTCATGGCCGCGGTGGCGCTGGAGCGGCGCCTCGGCGTGCTCGCCACCCTCGCCGCGTACCTGCTCCCGGCCGCGCTCGCGGCGGTCGTGGTGGGCCTGTTGAGCCACGGCGGGCTGTGGAGCATGGCCTCCGCCGGCACCTTCGGGGTGCTCGGCGCCCTGATCTCCGCCTCGCTCCAGGACCGCTCCGAGGCCCCGGGGCGCTGGTGGTGGATCGCGGTCGGCGCCCTGGCCACGGCGGGTCTGCTCGCGACCTCCGCCCACAGCGGCGGCGCGATGCTCGCGCTCGTGCTCGGGCTCGGGCTCGGCGTGGGCCTCGGGCGGGTCGGCGAGAGCCGGCCGGGCGCGGCTCGGGTGGTCGCGGCCGCCGCGACGGCGCTGGTGCTCCCGGCGAGCCTGGTGGCGGTGAGCCACGGCCTCACTCACGACGAGGGGGCAGAGGCGGACTGGGCCGCGCTGGTGGACTCGATGCCGGACCCGCTGGAGCTCAACAACCGGGCGTGGTTCGAGGCCACCGACCCCAACTCGACGCTCGCCCGCCTCGAGCTGGCGCTGAGCCTCTCCGCCCGGAGCCTGGCCATCGCGCCCGAGATGACCCAGTACCGCGACACCCACGCCACCCTGCTCCACCGGCTCGGCCGCCACGGCGAGGCGGTGCAAGACGAGTTGCAGGCCCTGGCCGAGCGCCCCTACGACGACTTCCTGGGCACCCAGCTCGCGCGCTTCCTGAGGGCCCACCTCGACGCGCTGGGCGACGCCACCGCCCCGCCCCCCGCCCTCCCCCTGTCCACCGTCGGCACGGACCTGTTCGAGCACGGGCTCCTGCTCTGGTGGCCGCATGGGACGCGCCCCCTCGTCATCTACGAGCTCCTGGACGCGGAGGGCAAGCCGGTGGGCACCGCGATCACCGCGGCGACGAGCTCGGTCAGCGGGAGCCAGTGGTTCTTCATCCCGCCCCTGTTGACCGAGACCCTCGACAACGAGGGCGACCTCAACGTCCTCTGGGTGCAGGAGGCGCCCAAGGCGTGGGTGGGCGGGCTCTACGTGTCGACCACGGACGAGAGCGCCAACGCGCTGCCCTAGCCTGCTACCGGATGAACACGGGCCCGTAGGAGATCATCTGGACGCTGACCTGGTCGCTCGTCCCGATGCCGTCGACCCTGATGCGACCGGTGATGCCGCCGCTGAGGTAATAGCCACGCGGGAGGCCGCTGATGATCTCGTAGCGATACGTCATCCCCTCCCCCTCACGCTCCCGCACCATGTCCGGCGCCACGTCGCCCAGGTCCACCTGGTAGTCCTTGAAGACCGCGTGCACCGTGACGCGATCGGAGCGGAGGGGGCGGCCCTCCGGCGTCCGGATCCAGAACCGGAGCCCGAGCTCACGACCGTTCGTCACGATGTCCGTCGCCTCGAGGGTGGGGGCGTTGACGTTCACCTTCGGCCTGGCCGGCGCCTCGGCGGGCGCGGGCATGGGCTGATCGAGGGGCCTCGCCCGGGTGATCATCTGGCGCATCTCGGGGCTCAAGCCGCCGACCCAGTCGGGCTGGCGCATCAGGGCCGCGAGGCCGGGATGGAAGCCCTCCGCCAGGTACTCGATCGGGGTCGCGAAGCCGATGCCCTCGGCCCTGGCGAGCTTGGCGGTCACCACCCCCACCACGCGGCCATGCTCGTCCAGGAGCGGACCGCCGCTGTTCCCCGGGTTCACCGCCAGATCGGTCTGCAGGAACACCGCGTCGCCCACCTTGCGCCCGGTGTGGCTGATGATCCCTCGAGAGACCGACAGGTCCAGGCCCGCGGGGGTGCCCACCGCGTACACCGTCTGGCCCACCTTCAGCTGCGCGCCTTCAGCGAACGGCAAGGGCGCTTGCTTCGCGCAGTGGCCTCCTGGAGCGCACTCCAGGATCCCGAGGTCGAGGCGGCGGCTGCTCACCACGATCTTGGCCTTCTCGCGGACGGAGCCCGACACCAACGTGACCTCGCGCCCCGCGTAGCCCTGGTCCCCGAGGACGTGCTGGTTCGTGATGAGCAGGCCCTGCTCGCCCAGCACGAAGGCGGTGCCGAAGCCCTCCTCCGTCTCGACCCGGAAGACGCTCTTCAGCACCTGCTCGGGATCGATCGCGGGCAAGTCAGGTTGCGGAGGCGCTCGAGGAGCGGTCGACACCGGCACCTTCGCGGGCGCCGCGGCGGCCGGAGGTGGGCTCGGCGCCTCGGGCGAGTCGCCGCGCATGAAGTACATGACCGGGTACACGGAGATCGCGAGCAGGGCGACCAGCCACCCCCAGGGCACCGGCCTGGAGCCCAGCTGGGCCGCCCCCTCGGGGGCGCGCGGCGCGGTCGACAGCCGCGGCACCGGAGCGGGGACCCGGACCTGCGCGCCGATGGGCGCGGGCGCGACCGCGGGCGCAGGCACCGGCAGGTCGGCGGCCAGCGCCTCCAGCTGCGGCGCGCTCGCCACCGGCGGCGGCGCCGCTTGGGAGACCTGCGAGACCTGGGAGGGCGCCCGGCCCGCGGTCGCCACCCCGGGGCGCATCTCTACGGACGCAGGCACCCCCTGGGCCCACAGCGCACCGAAGCCCCGCAGGACCTCGCCCGGATCCTGCCCGATGCCCACTCGGATGCGCCCCCCCACCAGGACCGCGGCGAGCTCCGAGCGCACGGTGGTGTGGAGGCGCAACCCAGCCTGCAGCAGGACGTCGGCGTGGCGGCCGGCCTCCGCCCCCGAGGGGCCGACCCAGAGGTTCAAGGTCAACGGGGCGCCACAGTGCGCGCACGGCGAGGGCGGCACCCCGAGCGGTTGGGCGCAAACAGGACACGCCAGCATGGTCTGGCTCACGCAGGTGACTCTCCCACGCCAGGCCGCGCCTGTCGCCTGACCCTGGGGACAGGGTTCAGCCGGCTCGGGACAAGACAGCGCCCACCCGGGCCCGCAGGGCCTCCACCGAGGCGGCGCGGTCGACCAGCTGGGCCTCGCCCAGGGCGGCCGCGCGGGCGCGGAGCTCGGCGTCCTCAGGGTCGCCGAGGACGATGAAGTGCACCTCGGCCAGGCCCGGATGGACCTGGGCGAGCTCGGCCAGGGTTATACCGTCGCGTCCCGACAGCCGATCGTCCACCACCGCCACCCGCGGCCGGAGGGTGCGGATCAGCTCCCACGCCTCGACGCCGTCGTCGGCCTCGTCGACCTGGAGGCCGTCGAACTCGAGCATCTTCACGAGCGAGGGCGTGCGCGCGCGGCGCGCCAGCACCACCCGCGGCGCGTCGGCGGCGGGGGGCGCGAGGTCGCCGGTGGAGTAGAGCTCCCGGAGGTGGCTCACCAGGGCCTCGACCACCGCCCGCCCCGCGCGGCAGGTGAAGGTGCCCTTCATCTGCTCGAGGGCGCGGCTCGGCGCCACCCCATCGAGGCGAGTGGCCTGGTAGAACTGGTCCGCCACCGCAACCAACCTTGCAACGATCCGGGCCTCCTTCAGCGGGAGGGTCCCCGCCTCGATACGGGCGACCGCCTCGAGGACCTCCGGCACCTCCTCGGGCAGGTGCACCGCGAGCTTCAGGGGGCTCTCGCCCAACCGCCGGGCCAACAGCCGCGCGGCGGCGGTCAGCCCGGCCAGGAGCTCGGTGCGGAGCCCGAGCTCCATGTGTGCGGCCATCGCCCGCGCGGCGGTGGTCGGGAGGAAGCCAGGCTCCGGACCGCCGAGCGCGAGCACCCGCGGCGCGAGGGTGATCCACGCCTCCGCCAGGCCCTCCATCGACAGGGGCGGCCCGACCAGGCGGGTGGCGGCGGGCGGCACGAAGCGCACCTCGACCGGCTGGCCGAGCTTCGCGATGCGGTGCTGCAGCTCCGCCTGATCGACCCGGGTGGAGCGCGCCACCACCAGGGAGCGCGCGCCCAGGCGCGGCAGCTCCACCAGCGCCGCCTCGACCGTCGGGTACACCGCGGCCCGCACCCCGCGCTCGCGGAGGATGCGGCGCACGTGGGCCGGGGTGACGTCGGGGTCGACGAGGATCACGTCGGCCCTGCCCTCCTGGGCCCCCGCCGCCAGCGCCTGGGCCCCGCCCAGGGTGTCCACCACCTCGCGCGCGGACATGAAGCGCGCGGCGGGGGCAGAGGCGAGGAGGCGCTGCAAGACGTCCTGCAGGTGCGGGTCTTCGACCCGGGGCACCGGGATCTGGCCGCCGCGCAGGGCCTCGACCCGCGCCTCGGACTCCGCCGGCAGGGCCTCCGCGCCGGTGAGGAGGCGGTGGGCGAGCAGGCCCAGGCTGAACAGGTCGCCGGAGCGCCCGAAGGGGGCGCCGTCCATGAACTCCGGCGGGAGCACCCGGAGCGTGGTCGCCACCAGCGGGTGCTCGGGGCCCCCGGTGGGGAACAGCCGCGGCAGATCGGCCAGCACCGCGCGCCCCTCGGCGTCCCGCCAGACGTCCTCCACCAGGATCCCGCCCGCCCGGAGCTCGGCCTGGTGCAAGGCATCCAGCGCCTCGGCGAGGTCCCGCACCACCCGCGCCACCACCTCGGCCGCCATGGGCGCGTCGGGGGCCTCGGGGTCGAGGAGCGGCGCCCCGGACACCGGGGTGCGGGCGGTGAAGTAGCGCTCCCCGTCGCGCCCCGCGTCGAGCACCGCGGGCAGCATCGGGTGGGCCACCCGGGCGAGCAGCCGCGCCTCGAGTTTGAAGCGCTCGACCCACCCGTCGGGGGTGAGCCGCGGGTCGCTCGCCTCACGACGCGTGATCACGTCGAGCCACACGTCCCGCGACAGCGAGGGGTCTCGGGCGAGGTAGCGCTGCCGCGGCTGGGACGTCGGCACCGCGTGGACGAGCCGATACCGGGCCACCTTGGGCAGGTTGGGCGCGACCAGCTCCCCCGGCATCGCGGCCGGGTGGGGCAGGTCCGAGAACGCCACCGGCGTGCCGTCCATCGGCGTCGGCGCGCGATGGCTCGCGTGCGCGGGGCCCGGATCGCCCCCGAGCCGGGCCAGCGGATCCGGGACGGCCCACCCGCCCGAAGAGGGGACCCGCGGGATGAGGGGCCGAGCGGGCTCGGGCGGGGGCAGCACCGCCTCGGGCGACCCGGGCGCGCCGTCGTTGGCGCGCACGCCGGGCGCAGAGACCGGCGCGGGTGGCGCCTCGGGCACGTCCGCCTCCGCGACAGCCCCGCCGTCGACGGGCGCCGTGGGTGCGGCGGCCGCGGGGACAGGCTCGGGGGCCGCCGACGACGCGGGCGCGTCGACCGGGGGCGCGTCGACCGCAGGCGCGTCGACCGGGGGCTCGTCGAGGTCCCCCAGATCCACGAACTCCCCCTCGTCGACGGCCTGGCTCAGCAGGCCCAGGAAGGGGCGCTTCGGGTCGTCCGGCGGTGGCGCGGCCGGGGGCTTGGCCGGCCCCACCGAGACAGGGCGGGGCAGCGCGCTGGAGCTCCGTCGCCCGAGCACCGCGGTCACGAAGGGGTTGGGGGGCGGCGCGTCGTCGGACCGGATCGCCTCCTCCACCACCTCGATGTCGAGGTCGTCGTCCGGTGGCACCGCCGCGACCGCGGGACCTGGATCGTCCTCCACCGGCTCCGGAGTGGGGAGCGGCTCGACCACGTCGATGTCGAGGTCCACGTCCTCCTCCACCTCGACCACGACGGGGGCCGGAGGGACGAGCGCGGGGGCCAGATCACCGCTCACCGAGGGCGGCAGGTCACCGGTGCCGCCCGAGGCGCGGATCGCCGCCCCGACCTGGCGCGCCTGGACCTGCTGCTCCTCCCGGAACAGGTCTGACAAGAGGGCTTGCAGCTCGGCGCGGCGCACGACCTCGTCGCCCGCCTCGACCTCGAGCAGGGCCTCGAGCTCGGCGAGGTCCGGCGCTCGTGCGTCCACCCGTGGGGCCATCATGTGCTGCACCGCCTCGCCGACCTCGGGGCGCACGGTGAGGTTCCGGGGCGAGACCGGCGCCGCGTTGCCGGCGAGCACCGCGGCCCGGGTGGCCGCCTCGTCGGGCCGGCGGTACACGGTGCGACCGCTCAACGCGTCGTGGAGGGTCACGCCGACGCCGTACACGTCGGTGCGGGGCACGAGATCGCGACCGGCGAGCACCTCCGGCGCCGCGTAGGCGAGGCGGGGCCCGGCCGGCGCCACCGTGGCCCGGGAGCGGCCGTAGCCCAGCCCGGCCAGGCGCACCGAGCCGTCGTACCCCACCAGGATGCTGCGGGGAGACACCGCGCCGTGCACCAGCGGGCCCGGCGCGCCCTCGAACCACGGCACCTTGTGCGCCGCCGAGAGGGCCCGGCACACCTGGAGGATGATCCAGCACGCCAACGGCTGCGAGAGCGGCGGGCCCTCGACCCGGGCCCGGCGCATCACCGCCGACAGGGACTGGCCACGCACGAAGGGGGTGACCAGGAAGGTGTCATCTCCGTCCTGACCGATCTCGAGCAGCGGCACCGCGTTGGGGTGCGCGAACGCGATCCCGCCCGGCGCCTCGGTCTGCAGGATCCGGCGAAAGCGCAGGTTGCTGGACAGCTCGGGCCGGAGGACCTTCACCCACAGCGGGTCCGCGTCCTCCTCGGGCCGCCCCGCCAGGTACGCCTCTCCGAGCGCGCCGGTCGCCAGTCGTGACGAGAGCAGGTAGCTGCCCAGGGCCCGCACCGCAGAGAACTTAGCAGCCTCCGGTGCAAATGCCTACGCGGCCCGACGCCGGTCGGCGCAAGCTAACGCAGCATCCCCTCCATGGTGTCTTGAACCCAACCGTCGATGGCGGTGCCGTTGCGGGCGTAGCGCTTCATCGCGGCGCTCGCCTCGGCGCGGCTGACGCAGTCCACGCTGCGGGTGGAGGGGTAGCTCGAGATCAGGGTGCGCACTCGGGGCGCGTTGGGATCGTCGGGGCTGCGCTCCAGGAAGCCGCGCAAGCAGGCTTTCGCCTTGGGCGCGTCGCCCCCCTGGTTGTACATGAGTCCCAGGTTGAGGAACACCGCGGCGTCAGGGCGAGCCCCACCGTACGCGTAGGCGAGCTGATAGAGGAGCTCGGCGTCCGCGGTGCGCCCCCCCTGCTGGAGGCGCCGGGCGGTGCGGAAAAACATGCGCGACCGCTGCCGGTCGTCGATCGGCTTGCGGCGGGTCGGAGGCCTGACCACCCGGGGGGGCGGGGGCGCCACCGTGGTCGGCGGCGGGCGCACCGCGGTGGCCGGGGTCACCGCGCCGGGCGGCGGCGCCGCGGGCGGCGGGGCCGTGGGAGGAGGCGCCACGGTCACCCCCGCGTCCTGGCCCATGGCGAACGGCTCCGTGCCGACCGCGGGGGCCTGGCCGACCACCCGCGCAGCCTGGGGATCGAGGCTGGTGGCCAGCACCTCGTCCGGACGGGGCCAGAACGCCGCGGCCAGGACCGCGGCGAGGACCACCACCCCGAGCGCCACCGGCAGGAGCCAGCGGCCCGACGAGGCGGCCGGCGGGGCGGCGGTCTCGGTCCCCGGGGGTGGGACGGCGACGGTGTCGGGGCCATCCGTGAGCAGGAGCGGGCGGGTCGCGCCGGCCTCGGTGTAGGCCTCCTGCACCGGGGGCCGGGACGCGGCGGCGGTGGCCCGGGTCTCCTGCACGGTGGCGGAGGTCCGCTGGGCCTCGGTGGTGCCCCCCTGGGGCCGGGTCGCGCCGGTGGCGTCGGGCAAGGTGCCCTGCGCCGCGTGCGGCTCGGTGGGCGGGTCGTCGGGGAAGATGAGGCGCTGGGCGGTGTCGATGCGCCCGGTGACCCGGCTGATCTCGGAGAAGGCGGTGGCCAGGCCCTCGTCCATCTGGTGGATGTTCGGGAAGATGTCCTCGAGGAAGCGCACCAACACCTGCCGCGGGGACACCACCTGCAGGCGCGCCAGGTACCGCTCGAGGTCGGCCTGCACGTCGCGCATCCGCGGGTAGCGGCGGGAGATGTCCCGCTCCAGGCAGCGGGCCACGATCGCCTCGATCTCGTCGTCGAGCGCCGGGTTGTACTCGCGCACCGACGGCACCGGGGCCTGGGTCAGCCGGCGCACCCGCTCCTTCAGGTTCGGGCCGTCGAAGGGGTTCCGGTTGGTGAGCATCTGGAACAGGCAGATGCCGAACGCGAACACGTCGCTGCGCCGGTCGATCTCGTCGCCGAGGATCTGCTCGGGCGACATGTAGCCGAGGGTGCCCTTGATGGTGCCGGCCGCGGTCTCGGTCTGGCGCCCGTGGGCCCACGCGATGCCGAAGTCGATGACCTTCACCGAGCCGGCGTGGGTGATGCGGATGTTCTTGGGGGAGACGTCGCGGTGGACCAGGTGCAGGGGCTGGCCGTCCAGGTTCACCGACTCGTGCGCGAAGTCGAGGCCGGCGCAGACCTCGACCCCCATCCACACCGCGACCTCGGGCGGCATGAGCCGGCCCAGCTCGATGCAGCGCTTGAGGATCTCGCGCAGGTCGACCCCCCGCAGGTACTCGAGGACCAGGTAGATCTCGTGCTCGCGAGCCACGAGGTCCAGCACCTGACAGATGTTGGGGTGGTTGAGGCGCGAGGCGATGTGGGCCTCGTCGAGGAACATCTTGCGGGAGCGCGTGTCGGCCACCAGGTGGGCGAGCGGCCGCTTGATCACCACCTCTCGGCTGAAGTTGTCCTCGCCCCGCATCACCGCCAGGTAGATGGCGGCGGTCCCCCCGATCTTGAGGGGTCTCACCACGTGGTACTTACCGAAGATCCGCTCCGCGTCTGACGTGGTGTACGAGGTCATCGGGACAGGGGGCGGGGGCCCGGCCAAGAGTGTGCGATGGGCGAACACCCCAAGCAAGCCCAGGTTTCCGTTAGCTTCCAGGAGGTTCGGGGCGCCGCCACTCCGTGTTAGATTCCTGGATCGTGGCCGTAAAGGGTCCCCCGCCATCGCTCCCGCGCCCCATGCCCGCCCCCAAGGCGAAGCCGGGGCGCGTCCGCGAGCGCCCCTCCGGTGACGGGAAGGACCCCAAGGTGAAGGGGGCCCCCAAGGCCAAGAACCTGGGCAACATCCCGGTGGACACCGACGCGGACGAGCACGCGGCGTTCGAGCGTCACCACGCGGAGGAGCTGGAGGAGGAGACCCGGCGCCACTTCCACGCCGCAGGCGAGTCCGAGGCCCGGCGGGACGAGGGGGTGGAGCACGAGCACCACCTCGTCGAGCGCATCTCCTGGGGTGAGGAGAAGAACAAGCGCGGCCGGCGAGACCGGGACGACACCGAGGACGCCGACGCCGAGGAGGCCGCCAAGGCGGCGGCGGAGGCGAAGGCCAAGGGGCTCGCCTCTGCCGACGGGGCGGGCAAGTACTTCCAGGACATGCCGGAGGACCGGATGGGGGACCTCTCCCTCACCGATCCGAACGAGATGAAGCGGGTGCTGGGCCCCTCCGCCCGCTTCGCCCAGCACGCCATGCTCCTCGCCCAGAACCGGATGGACACCGGGGGCTCCCGCGCCGAGGCGATCCAGATGCTGGCCGACCTCTACACCCGGCTGGGCGACCGGGCCTACGCCAACAAGGCGCTGCGGGAGTTCGGCCCCGCCACCGGCATCCT
>JACKEN010000004.1 GCA_020632995.1 Deltaproteobacteria bacterium
GGGCGCCCCTTGCCTATCTCGAAGAGCGGCAGCCTCTTCGGGCCTTCATCGTCTCGCCCCGACACCCCACTCGAGCATCAGAAAACCCTGCAGAAACGTCAACTTCAAGCAGACATCAATCAGGCTTGACGACGATCACATCCAGCGATGCCGCTCAGGCGGGCTCCAACGGAAGGGCTACCGAGGACGGCCCACATGGGCAGCGAGGACGTGCGCCACGCACGCGGTGACCTTCTTGCCGGTGGGCAGGTGCAGGAACTCGTTGGGGCCGTGGGCGTTGGAGGCGGGCCCGAGCACCCCGGTGATCATGAACTGCGCCTCGGGGAACTTCTCACCCAGCATCCCCATGAAGGGGATCGAGCCGCCCTCCCCCATGTGGACCGCGCCGCGCCCGAAGGTGGCCTGGGAGGCGGCGTCGAGGGCCGCCTCCAGCCACCCCGCGAGCGGGGGCGCGTTCCAGCCGCCCGCGGACTCACCCTCGAAGCTGACCTTGGCCCCGTAGGGGGGATCCTGCTCCAGGGTCTCCTTCACCAATCGCAAGGCGGCCTGCGGCTCGACGGTGGGCGGCAAGCGCAAGCTGACCTTCAGCGCGGTGCCGGGGCGCAGCACGTTGCCCGCGTTGGCGAGGGGCGGCATGCCGTCCGCGCCGGTGATCGAGAGCATCGGCCGCCAGGTCCGGTTGAGCACCAGCTCGGTGCGGTCGGTGGCCATCGGCTGGACGCCGGGCAGGAACGGGTACGCGCCCACCACCTCGTCGCCGAGGACCTCGGCCACCCCCGCCGCCTGCTCGCGGCGCTGGGCGGGGATCTCGGCGAAGAGCGCGGGCAGGCGCACTTCACCCGTGGTCTCGTCCTCGAGGCGCGACAAGAGCGTGCGCGCCACGCGGAACGAGGACGCCACCACCCCGCTCGCCTCGCCCGAGTGCACGCCCTCGCGCAGCACGTCGACCGAGAGGTTGCCCACCACCAGGCCGCGCAGCGAGGTGGTGCACCACAGGTGCTCGTAGTCGCCGCAGCCCGAGTCGAGGCACACCACGAGGCTCGGGGTGCCGATGCGATCCCCGAGCGCCTCGATATAGTACGGAAGGTCGGGGCTGCCGCTCTCCTCGCTCGCCTCGATCAACACCACGCAGCGGGTGTGCGGAACGCCCTGCGCCTGCAGCGCGGCGATCGCGGTGAGGGCGCCGAAGGCCGCGTAGCCATCGTCGGCGCCGCCGCGCCCGTAGAGCTTGTCGCCCTCGATCACCGGCTCCCAGGGGCCCAAGCCCTCGCGCCAGCCGGTCATCTCGGGCTGCTTGTCGAGGTGCCCATACAGGAGCACGCAGTCGTCGGGCGCGTCGGGGTGGCCGGGCACGTCGATGAAGATGAGCGGCGTGCGACCGGAGGTCCGCAGCACCTCGACTGTCATGCCTTGGATCGGTTGCTTCCTGCACCAGCCCTCGATCAGGGCCACCGCCTGATCCATGTACCCGTTCTCGGCCCACTTCGAGTCGAAGAGCGGGGACTTGTTGGGGATGCGGATATATTCGACCAGGCGGGGTACGATCTCCTCGGCCCAGCGCGCATCCACGAAGTCTTGCAGCTTGTTGGCGTCCACGGCGCGGAAGCTTCCCCGGCCTGTCGCCTCTACACAAGCCATCCTTGCGCACGGCAGGTCTTTGGGCGGATAGTCGCCCGCCATGAAGCGCCTCAGGCTTCTTCCCTCCCTCGCCCAACAGCGTCAGCGCGGCTGAGCGCGCGGCGATCGAGGACGTCGTGGCCGTGCCTGAACAGGAGCTCGATCGGCTCTACGGACTCGCCCTGAAGGACTTCACCGCGGAGCGCAACGCGCTGGTGAAGGCCCTCAAGCAAGCGGGCGAGGCCGACGCAGCGGAAGAGGCCCGCGCGCTGCCGAAGCCGAGCCTGTCGGCGTGGGCGGTGAATCAGCTGGTGCGTCAGCGTCGTGATCTCGTCGCCGATCTCGTGGCCGCCTTGGATCGAGTGCGGGCCGCCCAGCTCGGCGCGCTCGAGGGCAAGGAGGACGCGCCTTCGCTCCACGAGACGATGCGTGAAGAGCGTGAGGTCATGTCGCGGCTCGAGGACGCGGCGCCGGAGATCCTCGCCGACGCGGGCTATGTTGCGAGCAAGTCGGTGACGGATCGGGCGCTCCGCACCTTGCGCGCCGCCGCCGCCGACCCGATCCACCGCCCCGTCCTGGAGCGGGGGTGCCTGGCCGAAGACATCGACCCCGTCGGCTTCGAGGGCCTCGCCGCCCAGCTGAGCCCCGCGCCCGCGCGCACCTCTCCCCGAGGCACGATCGACCTCGAGCTGGAGTCCGCCCGGCGCGAGGCCGCCCACAAGCGTGAAGAGCAGGAGGAGCGGCGCCGCGTCGAGGAGGAGCGCCGTGCGGCCGAGGAGCGGCGGATGACCCTCCAGAAGCGGCTCGACGCCCTCAGGCGGAGCCTCGAGACCCACCGCGACGCCGAGACCCGGCTGGAGCGGGAGCACAACCAGGCCGAGCGGGACCGCCAGGAGGCGGAGCGGCGCTTCCGAGAGGCGGAGCGCCTGGCGGCGCAGATCAAGGCGCGGCTGGACGAGACCCGGACTCAGCGGGCGGACGCCGAGGCCCAGGTCGAGGCGATCCGGGCCGAGCTGAAACCCTGAGCGGCGCGCCCCCTGCTTTCCTTCGTTCCCCGCGCGCCGTTCGTGTAGGCTCCCGCGCGTGGTCGAGGAGCGGGCACGAGGGCTGACCGCCAAGGACGTCGGGCGGACCCTGGCGGCCTTCTCGCGGGTGGCCCGAGCCCGGAGCCTCTACCAGGAGAACAGTGCAGCGCTGAAGCGGATGCGGTCGGACCTGTTCCGCGGCTTCCAGGAGATCCTGGCCGACCGGCCGGTGCTGAGCCTGCGTGTGCGCCCCGAGGCCTTCGTGTTCGAGGACCAGGTGGTGCTGACGGACGAGAACCCGGATCAGTCCATCCCCTTCGCCCTGTACCGCGACGGCATCCGGCGCCTCGACTTCTCGCGGGGGCTGGAGGAGAGCGAGCTGGACACCTTGCTCGCGTGCACCGCGCGGGGCTTCCACTTCACCGGTCTGGGGGACGACATCGTCTCGGACCTGTGGCGCCACGACCTCGAGCACATCCGCTACCTGGTCGTGGACACGTCGGTGGTCGACGCGGCGGCCGCGGCGGGCGCGCCCACCGCCCCGGTCGACGGCGCCGAGCCGATCAGCGACCTCGACACCCAGATCGACGGGCTGCTCCGCGCGATCTACGGCGACAGCAGCGACGACGTGGGCCCGCGCTCGATCCACCTGGACGCTTCGGACCTCGCGGCCAAGTCGATCGCCGAGTCGCTCGACGCGGTCGACGACATGGCGCCCGGCTTCCACCCCGCGCGGACCTTCCTCGAGCGCCCGGCGTACGCGACGACGGTGGAGGCGGAGGTCGCGCTCGAGACACCGAACCGCGTGGGCGCGCGCGCCGCGAACGCCACCCTGCGCGCGCTCAGCGCCGACATCACCAGCGCCGACAAGGACGCGGTGGCCGACGCCCTGCTCCGCATGTTCGACGCCGCGGTGATGAGCCGCGACGTGCCCCTCGCCACCCGCATCGTGGCCGGGGTGCGGCACCTCGACGACGGGAGCAGCCGGTTCGCCCGGTGGCTCGAGGAGGCGATCTCCGAGACCCGCCTGCGCCCGGTCGCGGGAGCCGCGCTCGAGGGCGGGCAGGACCCGGGCGTGGCGTACCGGGATCTGTTCAACCTCTTCAAGGCGTCGGGCCCGCTCGCGGTGCCGATCATGCTGAGCCTCCTACCCAGCTTCGGAGATCCGGCGATGCGCCGCGCGCTCTCGGACCTCGCGCTGGAGCTGGGGATAGAGCACGTCGAGTACCTGCTCGACCTGCTGAACAACGAGCAGCTCTTCGTGGTGCAGGAGGCGCTGTACATCCTGCACCGCCTCAACACGCCCGCCGCGCAAGCGCTCGAGCAGCGGGCCGAGCAGAACGTCCGGGCGGAGGTGCGGGTGGCCGCGCTCGCCGCGGCGGCCGAGCACAACCCCGAGGTAGCGGTGCGGCGGGCCGAGCGCATGCTCGAGGATCCCGAGCCGCGCGCGAAGGTCGCGGCGGCCCAGGTGCTGGGCCGGCTGGGCGACGTACAGGCGGCCCGCTTCGTCGAGAGCTACGTGGAGCGCCCCGACCTCGATGAGCTGCCGGCGGAGGTGAAGAAGGAGCTGTTCCGCGCCTACGCCCTGCTCTGCGGGGTCCGCTCGCTCCACCTGCTCGCGCGCTACATCAAGCGCGGCGAGGGCCTGCTCTCCAAGAAGGAGGCCGAGGACCAGGCGCTCCTCGCGATGGACGCGGTGGCCATGGTCCGAGTGCCCCGGGCGGTGGAGCTGTTGAAGCGCGCCGCGGTGTCCCGCAACAAGCGGGTGCGCGACGCGGCCCGGGCGCGGCTGCTCCGGATGAAGGAGAAGGCGTGAACGCGCCCGGCAGTCAGCCCCCCGCCGCGCGGCGCGGCGCCCCCGTCTCCGCCAAGGCGCAGGACCTCGCGCGGAACCTCCTGTCCGCGCTGTTCATGGCGGTGCGCACCGCCAAGATCCACGACCCCTCGAACGAGGCGTTCGAGAACGCGGTGCAAGCCGTCTTTCGCTCCGCCGAGGCGCTCTTCTCGGCCACCGGCGGGTTCACGATCCAGTTCGTCGAGGACTCGGTGTTCCTGAACGGCGGGCGGATGCGCTTCGAGTCGGGCACCTTCGCCACCATGCGGACGCTGCGGCGCCTGCTGGAGGCCGAGGGGCTCGGCGGGATCGAGCTGATGCGCCCCCCGAGCACCACCTCGGTGCGCCAGCTGGTGGGGATGTTCACCCCCGGGGCCAAGGCCGAGGTCTCCATGGACCTCGCCCACGAGATCCGGACGCTGGGCGTGCAGCGCCTGGTGGACAACCGGGAGGACATCAAGGTCGACCGGCGGGTCTTCGCGGTGCAGTGCTACGGCAAGCTCCTGCTCGCGGTGCGCGAGCAGCTCGAGCGCATCGCCCAGGCCCGGGCGTGTGACTGGGCGGCCCAGGTCTCTCCCCCGCGCCTGCGGCTGGTGCGGGTGGTGCAGGACATGGTGGAGCTCGGCGCGGATCGCGCGGACTTCCTCCTGCGCCTGTCCACCAACCGAAAGGGCGCGGGCGAGGTGGAGCTGCACGGCGCGAACACGAGCCTGCTCGCCATCGTCCTCGGCCACGCGCTCGGCCTGCCGCGACCCGACCTCGTGGACGTGGCGGTGGCCGGCCTCTTCCACCACATCGGGGCGCCGGTCGATCTGGCGGGGCACTTCACCTACGCCCCCCAGATCAGCCACGCCTCCCTCGCCCGGCTGGTGGCGGAGAGCGGGGTGGGCCCCTCCTCGTACCTGCGTGGCCTCATCGTGGGCGAGCAGGCCATCCGCGCCCAGCCCGGCGCCGGCGCGCAACCCCACCCGTACTCGCGGCTGGTGAAGGTGGCCGCCACCTTCGATCGCTGGACGGGGGGCTTCGGGGCCACGCAACCGCCCTTGCATCCGCTCAGCGCCCTCGCCCGCATGCACAACGCGGGCGCGGCGGAGCTGGACCCGGGCATGGTGGACCTCTTGATCAACGTGCTCCGCGCGTTCCCGGTCGGGGCCCGGGTGGTCCTCGACTCGGGGGCCACCGCCACCGTGACCAACCAGCTGGGCGGCGCCCGCTGGGACCGCCCGATGGTGCAGGTGGACGGCGCCCCGCCCCGGATCCTGGATCTGTCCTTGCGAGAGGGCGGGCGCTTCGTGGACCGCATCGCCAGCACCGCGCGGTTCGCGGGTCTGACCGACGACGTGGACGCGCCGATGGACGAGACCGCGGTGCCGAGCCGCCGTGACACCGCGGATCTGGACGACCTCCTCGAGGGGGAGGACGTGCTGCCGGAGGAGCTCCCGGAGGTCGCGTTCCCCGACGTGACCCTGGACGAGCGCCACGAGGTCGAGCCCCTACCCCCGATCGCCTACCTCGAAGAGGCCGAGGATGGCGGCGACGGCCTCCTGGTCCTCCCCGACGAGGACCTTCTCCCGCTGACGCAACCTGACTTGCTCGGCCTGCCCGAGGAGACGGGCCCCGCCCATCAGGTGCAGTTCGCGGCGGTGGTGGACGACCTGACGCCGCCCGAGCCCCTCCCCGACGCCCTCGACGATCCGGCCTGGGGCCCGCTCGTGCCGCTCGAGGAGGACGACCTGTTGCCCTCGAAGACGGTGGCCGACCAGCTGGCGGTGCTGCCCGCGCACCACTCGGACACGTTCGACGAGGAGGACGAGGCGGACGCGACCTACGAGGGCCCCGCCCTCGAGTAGCTGACCCGGGGCGGGGCCAGGAGCACCGCCATCTTGCGCCGGATCGCGGCCTCGAGCTGCTGGGCCTCCTCGGTGATGGCCCGACGGGCCCGCCCCAGCGCCCCGCGGCCGATGTCGTCGTCGAGGCCGAGGAGCTGGCCGAGCACGAGCTCGGACAGGCCGGCGTCGAGGAGGCTGAGGTAGGAGCGCAGCGCCTCGGTGAGCTCTCGGCCCATGATCAGGTGGTTCTCGTCCACCCGGTGGGCCAGGCCCTGGTAGCCGGCCTGGGTGTGCCGGACCGCCCGGAGCATGTCCGGGGCCGGGGGCGTCGGCCTGTCGACCAGGACCATGGCGTCCGCCCTGGCTCGACGTACGTCCTCCAGCGTGCGCTGGAAGACCTCGGCGCGCCGGGCGCCTTGGAGCGACATCTGGGCGCTGAACACGACTCCAGGTTGACCCAACGCCCTGGGCAGTCAATCGAGGGCCCGCTCGCTCCGGCGGAGATCTGACGTTGGTGTTGCGATTCGACACGATCTGCTATCAGTCCGCCTCATGTCGGCGCACCGCGCCCTGCCGTTGATCCTGGCCCTCGTCGCCGCGGCGCCCGCGTGCTTCCCGAAGGGCTGGCCGCCGCCCGAGGCGCCGCTCTATCTGGAGCGAACGTCGCCCTTCGACGTGGGCCCATACCTCGTCATGCTGGCCCCAGGCCGCATGGCGGTGGTGCTCGAGCACGATCTGCCCGAGCCACCGCGCATCTCGTGGCGCACCGCGACCACGCCGCTCGGCGAGCGCACCGCGCTCGAGATCGACGGCCTGTGGGTAGCGACGCTGGAGGGCCTGCCGCTCGACGAGCCCCTCAGCTACCAGGTGAGCTCCGCCGCGGGGAATGTGGGCCCGGTGGCGTTCCGAGCCGGGAGATCCCGGGGGCAACGTTTCTCGTTTGCTGCGTTTGGCGACACCCGTACCGGTCACGATGTCCACCGCGCGCTCGTCGCGGCCATGGCCCAGGAGCCGGTCGAGCTCGTGGTGCACTCCGGCGACCTGGTGGAGACCGGCGGGGTCGCGGCGCAGTGGGCGCTCTTCCTGCAGATCGAGGAGCCCCTCATGGCTGGCCGGCCCCTCCTCGCCGCGGTGGGGAACCACGACAACAGCCAGCGCCTGCACTACCGGCGCTACTTCCTCGCCGACGCCGTGGCGGAGGGCAACCGGTACTTCTACCAGGACTGGGGCGACCTCCGGGTCATCATCATGGACTCGGAGGTCGAAGCGCGGCGCGGCTCGGAGCAATATGCCTTCCTCGAGGCGGCCCTCCGCGACGGCGCGGCGAAGGACATGATCATGGTGCTGAGCCTGCACTACCCGCCGTACTCGTCCGGCGCCCACGGCTCCACCCTGGAGCTGCGCGAGGTGCTGGGCGAGCTGGCCCCGCGCTACGGGGTGGAGCTGGTGCTGGCCGGCCACGACCACAACTACGAGCGCACCAAGCGCATCGACGGGGTCACGTACATGGTGGCGGCGTCGGGCGGGGCGCCGATCCGGCGGGTGCGCCCGAGCTGGTTCTCCGCTGCGGTGCGGACCGAGCCCCACTTCGTGATCTTCGACGTCGACAAGAAGAGCCTGGTCGGCCGCGCCGTCAACCTGGACGGCGAGACCTTCGACAGCTTCGTCATCCCCCCGAACCCGCCGCGCCCCGACTTCGAGCTCGAGAGCGTGGTGCCTCCGGCTCCTGCAAGACGTGTTGCTACATCAGGCGGGGTGCGCTGAGCTCGCCATGCGTCTGTGCCGCGCCAGCGCCCTCGCCTCTGCCCTGCTGACGCTGGCCGCGGTGGCCGAGGCTCGCGCCGGAGAGCCGGAGGCCGAGCCCACCGCCACGTCGAGCGCGGCAGAGGACGGCCTGGTGCGTCGCGAGCGCCCCGAGGAGGGGCCAGGCCTCGAGGTCGGCCGCCTCGCCCTCAGGTTCCCGGGGGCGCTGATCGAGCTGGCCTTCACCCCCCTGCTGCCGGTGGCGGTGGCGATGGACAAGTACCACCTCCTCGATCGGGTCATCGACCTGCTGACCAACGACGACAAGACCATCGCCTTCGTGCCGGTGGTGGACCCCTTCAACAGCTCGGGCCTCGGGCTCGGCGGCTCGCTCATCTACAACGAGCCCCTGGGGAGCGCGGACCGCCTGGTGCTCCTCGGCCTGATGCGCACCAACCGGGACCGCAACTTCTCCATCCACCTGAGCCGCCGCGTCCCGACCTTCTCGGGCCGCACCCTCTCGCTCGGCGCCTCGTACTCCGCCGACCACGACACCCGGTACTTCGGCATCGGCCAGGAGCGCACCAAGGACGACCAGCGCATCATCCGCACCGACGCCGTCAACGCGTCCTTCAGCTTCACCCTCCTCAACCCCGCGCGCCTGCCCGAGTACGACGCCGAGGTCGAGGTCGCCTACCGCCGCCGACGGCTCGGGCTGGGCACCGGCACCCGGGCCCCGGTGCTGGTCGAGAACGACAACATCCCGCTCCCCGCCGGCTTCGGCCAGGTGCTGGACTACCCCGAGCTCACCCTCAGCCTGCTGTACGACTCCCGCGACAGCCTCGGCCGCACCACCCGAGGCATGGTGGGGCGCCTGCAGGTGGTGGCGACCCGCGACATGAACGACGGGAACACCTCCGCCATCCGCACCAGCGGTTCCTTCGCGGTGTTCATCCCGGTGCTGCCGCTCTACCGCACCGTGTTCCTCTCGGTGGGGGTGGCGGCCGCCATCCCCTTCATCCCCGGCGATCGGGTGCCGCTGCACCAGCTCGTCAACCTGGGTGGCACCAACACCCTGCGCGGCTACGTGGCCGACCGCTACCTCGACCGGCTGGGCTGGTGGGCCACCGCGGAGTATCGCTTCAAGTTCTACGAGTACGAGGCGAGCAGCATGCAGCTGTCGGCCGCGGCCTTCGTGGACACCGGCAAGGTCGGGGCAGAGCCGGTGGACCTGGTGAAGGGCACCTTGCCATGGTCGGTCGGCGTCAACATCAGGGCCGAGCAGAACCTCGTGCTGCTCGGCCGGCTCCAGGTCGCGTTCAGCCCGGACGGCTTCCGCTTCAGCGTCGGGCTCGGGGAGGTGCTGTGATGCGGCGCGCCGCATTCGTCCCGCTGCTCCTCGCCACCGGTTGCGCCGCCCCGGCGTGGCGCACCGCGCCGCACGACGTGCCCTACCAGCGGGTGCCGCAACCGAGGTTGCACGAACCACCACGGGTGGCCGAGGTGGTGGAGGGTTGGTCGACCCTCGAAGAGAGCACGGTGCGCCCGCTGGCCGAGACGGTGAACCCCGGCTACTGGGTGGAGCGCGAGCTGCTCGGCGTCCCCGCGCTCGACGTGAACACCTTCGGGCAGGTCCCGGACTCGCCGTGGTTCGAGAACCGGCTCGGCCCCTCCGACCTCGACCCCGCCACCATCGCGCGCGGCCCCAACCAGAGCCAGGGCCCGGCGCCCGGGCCGCTGGTGGTGCTCGGGGGCAAGCTCGAGGGCGCGACCCCGGGCCTGGTGGTCGAGGACGGCCGCGGTGATCGCTACGTGGTGAAGTTCGACCCGCCCGCGTTCCCCAACCTCGCGTCGGGGGCCGAGCTCATCGCGACCAAGGTCCTGTGGGCGGCGGGCTACCACGTGCCCGAGAACTACGTGGTCCGCTTCGATCTGAACCGCCTGGCCCTGTCGCCCCAGGCGGAGACGGCGGGCAAGTACGGGCGCCGGATCCCGCTCACGCGCGAGCGCCTCGTCGACCTGATCGCGCTCGTGAACCCGTACCCCGACGGCACCATCCGCGCGCTGTTCAGCAAGATCATCCCCGGGCGCGCGCTCGGGCCGTTCTCGTACGGCGGCCTGCGCGCCGACGACCCCAACGACGTCATCCCGCACCAGCGCCGCCGCAGCCTGCGCGGCCTGTGGCTCTTCTCGGCCTGGCTCAACAACGTGGACACCCGGGACGCCAACTCCTACGACGCGTTCATCGCCGACCCCGCCCAGCCCGAGCGGGGCTACGTGAAGCACTACCTCCTGGACTTCGGCGACGCGGTCGGCTCGGCCGGGGTGGGCCCCAAGTACCTCGGCGAGGGCTACGAGGGCCTCATCGACTGGCCGCAGATCTTCAAGAGCCTGATCACCGCCGGGCTCTGGTACCGCTACTGGCTCCCGCTGCAGCGCTCGCCCTACGGCGAGGTCGGGGTCTTCGAGGCCCAGGTCTTCGATCCGGAGCGCTGGCGCCCCACCCTCCCGAACCCCGCCTTCGACCAGGCGGAGCTCCTCGACACCTACTGGGCCGCCTCGATCATCGCTCGCTTCGACGTCGACGATCTCATGGCGGTGGTGAAGGAGGCGCGCTATCGTCGCCCCGGGGCGTCGGCCTGGATGCTCCGGGTGCTCCTCCAGCGTCAATACACCTTGCTGAGCTGGATCTTCGGCCGGGTGCTCCCGCTGGACCGCCCCACCCTCGAGGGGGGCCATCGCCTCACCCTCGAGGACCTCGCGGTGCGCGCCGCGCTCCTCGCCCCCGAGCAGGTGGGCTACGACTACCGCGTCGTGTGGCACGGGCCAGACGGTGACGTTGACCTCCGCGCAGGCCAGATCGACAGCCCCAGCCTGGACCTCACCGAGGTGGTCGAGCGCCTGCGGGCCGAGGCGGGCACGCGCCTGTCCGCGGCCCCCTTCATCAGCGTGACCTGGCGCCGCCCCCTCCCGACCCCCGAGATCCCATCGATGCAAGTGCACCTGCGCATCCTGAGTGACGGCCTCCTCCTCGTGGGCCTCGACCGGGAGGTCGATTGACCATCGCCATGCAGGAAGAGCTGCCGCAGCAGCTCGGCCCGTACCAGGTCGAGGCGCGCCTCGGCCGCGGCGGCATGGGGGTGGTGTACCGGGGGCGGCACCACGAGTCCGGCGAGGCGGTGGCGCTCAAGACGGTGCGGCTCCCCTCCGAGCGGCACCTCGCCGCGATCCGCCGCGAGATCCGGGCCCTGGCTCGGATCGAGCATCCCGGGGTGGTGCGCATCATGGACGAGGGCGTGCACGAGGCGGGGCTGCCCTGGTACGCGATGGAGCTCTTGAGCGGCGTGACCCTGCGCGAGCACCGCCTGGGCAACCCGGGGGGCATGTTCACCGACGACGCGGCCACCGGCACCGGCACCGGCAGCCCCTGGAGCGACCCCGATGAGCAGGCCACCTTGCTCCCCTCCCAGCTTTCGCCGCCCCCCGCCCCCCGAGGGGACGGGCGCCTCCAGGAGCTCCTCAGCCTCTTCCGTCGCCTCTGCGATCCCCTCGCCTTCGTGCACGGCGAGGGGCTGGTGCACTGCGACCTGAAGCCCGAGAACGTCTTCCTCTGCCACGACGGCCGCTCCGTCCTGGTGGACTTCGGCCTCATCTCGCGCTTCGGCGCCGCCGCCGATCGCGAGGTGCTCGACCTCGAGCTCTTCGTGGGGACCGCGGAGTACATGGCGCCCGAGCAGTGGGAGGGCAAGCCGGTGGACGCGCGGACGGATCTGTACGCCCTGGGGTGCATCCTCCACGAGTGCATCACCGGGCAGCCGCCCTTCTCGGGGCCCCGCAAGACCCTCTACAAGGAGCACCTCCGCACCCTGCCCCCGCGCGCTTCGAGCCTGTCGCCCGAGGTACCGAAGGCCCTGGACGAGCTCCTGCAGGCGCTGATGGCGAAGCAACCGGGCTTGCGCCCCGGCCACGCCGACGAGGTGGCGCGGGTGCTGGAGTCCCTCGGCGCGGAGCGCCCCGAGCCCGGCCCGGAGCCTCGGCCCTACCTGTTCCGGCCCTCCCTGGTGGGCCGCGGCCGCACCACCCACGACGTGGTGCAGCGGGTGGCGAGCGACGACGAGCCGGGCAAGCTCGTTGCCCTCGGCGGCGAGAGCGGGGTGGGCAAGACGCGCGTGGCCATGGAGGCGGCGCGCATGGCGAAGCGGGGCGGCCTCCGGGTGGTGACGGGGGACTGCGTCCCCAACGCAGGTCTGCTTGCTCCCGTGCGCAACGTGCTCACCGCGGCGGTCGACCGGTGCCACAAGGATCCGGCGGAGCAGCCGGAGCTCCTCGGGCGGAGCGCGCGGCTGCTCGCCCGCCTCGAGCCCTCCCTCATGAACCTCCCGGGGGTGGCGGAGGAGCCCGCGCCGGAGCCCCTTGGGCCCGAGGCGGAGCGGATCCGCCTGCTCGAGGCCCTCGGACAGGTCCTGGCCGCCCTCGGCAGGAAGGAGCGCCTGTTCTGGGTGCTGGACGACTTGCAGTGGGCGGACCCGATCACCGTCGCGTTCCTCGAGCACCTCTTGAGCCGCAAGGGCGAGCTGAAGAACGTGGTCATCCTCGCCACCTATCGCTCGGAGGAGGTTCCGCCCGCGCTCGAGGCGCTCCTTCAGCGCCCCGAGGTCGACCGGGTGCTCCTCGGCCGGCTCAACGGGCGCGCGGTGGCGCGCATGGTCGCCGACATGCTCGGCGTGGATCCGCCTGAGGGCTTCATCGCCTTCCTCACCCGGGAGTCGGAGGGGAACCCGTTCTTCGTGGCCGAGTACCTGCGCGCCGCGGTGGGCGCCGGGCTCCTGGTGCGCGCGCCCGGCGGCCAGTGGAGCCTCGCGGCCGAGCCCATCGCCGACTACAGCAACGGGGTGCTCGGGTTGCCCCGCTCGCTTGGCGCGCTCCTCGGCCACCGCCTCGATCACCTGACCCCGGAGGCCCAGGCCCTGGTGAACGCAGGATCGGTTGCAGGCCGCGACGTGGATCCGGAGCGCGCGGCCCGGGTTGCCCTCCTCGGCTCGACGGCGCTCGACGCCCCGCTGGCCGAGCTGCTCCGCAAGCAGATCCTGGAGGAGACCGGCGGGAGCATGCTCCGCTTCTCACACGACAAGATCCGCGAGGTGGCCTACGGGCGCCTGCCCGCGACCGAGCGGCAGGAGCTCCACCGGCGCACCGCGCGGGAGCTGGAGCAGCTCCTGGCCCGCGGCGAGGGCGACGTGGCCTCCGCGACCCTGGCCCACCACTGGCTCGAGGCGGGCGACCCCGCCAAGGCGGTGGTGCACCTCGACGCGGCGGCGGAGGAGGCCCTCGCCGCCGGCGCCTATCAGGAGGCTACCTTGCACCTCGAGCGCGCGCTGGAGGCCAGCCAGCCCCGCGACGATGGCCGCGAGGTGGCCCTCGCCCCGCTCAAGCGAGCGAGCTGGCACCAGCGCCTCGGCCAAACCTACCTGGCCGCGGGGCGCCTCGACGCGAGCCGCACCCACGCGAGCCAGGCCCTGACCCTGGTGCACTTGCCGCCGCCGCGGAGCCAGGGCGGCTGGGTGCGCCACCTGATCTCCCAGCTCCTGCGCCAGCTCACCCACCGCTTCCTGCCGGAGGGGCTGTACCAGGATCCGGAGCAGCGCGGCGCCCTGGGCGAGGCCACCGAGGCCGCGGCGAACCTGGCGCGGGTCGCCTTCTTCGAGAACGACCCCCTGCGGATCATCGCGAGCTCGGTGTGGGCGATCAACCTCGCCGAGCGCGGCAGCCAGCTGGACCACGCGGCCCGCAACTACAGCGGGCTCGGCTGGACCTTCGGGCTGACCCGCCTGCACCGGGTGGCCGACAGCTACTTCGCCCGCGCGCGCCGGGTCGGTGAGGAGGCGAAGGACTGGGCCGGCCTCATCTTCTGCCTCACCTCCGAGGCCCTCTACCGCATCGGTCGAGGTGAGTTCGAGGCGGCGGACGAGGCGCTCGAGTCCTGCAAGGTGCTCTGCGCCGACGCCCAAGACCCGCAGTCCGCCGAGCTGGCCGAGACCCTCCTCGGCCACCCCGCGTTCTACCGAGGCGAGTTCGACGTGGCCGAGGGACGGCACCAGAAGGTCCTCGCCTCGGCGCGGGAGCGGAACAACCTCCAGCACGTGGCGTGGAGCCTGTATTGCCTCGCCCGGGCCCGGCTCGCCCAGGGCCGCTACGACGAGGCCAAGGCGCACCTGACGGAGGCGCGCGCGATCCTCGATGAGCTCACCGACCAGATGTCCGACATCGTGGTCGCAGGGCTGCTTGCGAGCGCGCACCTCAGGGCGGGTGAGCTCGAACAAGCCTACGCGCTGGCAGAGGAGGCGGTACAGCGCATCGGCCGCACCCCACCCACCGCCTTCATCACCCTGCACGGCTACGAGGGCGTCGCGGAGGTCGCGGTCCACCGCTTCGCCGCCTCGAAATCGAAGGATGACTTGCGCGCCGCGCGCCGCGCGACCAAGCGCCTGCGCGCCACCACCGCGGTGTTCAAGGTCGGCATACCGCGCGCCCTGCTCCTCTCTGGTCGGCTCGCGCGGCTCGAGGGCAGAGCGCGTGTCGCGCGGCGTGATCTCGAGCACGCGCTCGACGCCGCATACGGAATGCACCTGGAATACGACGCCGCGTGCATCCTGGCCGAGCTCGCCCGGGCGGTGCCGGCGGGCCCGGAGGCCGATGAATACAGGCGCGAGGCGGTGCGACGGCTCGAGGCGATGGGGTGTCGTCAGCCAGAAGGTGACGATCTTTGACCCACCCTCTTTGATTAACGCGAATGGGTTATGTGCTCTATGCCCATCGCGAACATCGGCCCCTAGAGCGCACCCGCGCTTCACGTGCGAGAAAATCGCGTGCCACATTCGAAGGCATGCCGGCGCTCCGCGACAGCCAGGTCTACTACTTCGAGCTGGGCGAGGGTCGCTGGGAGGGCAAGCTGTCCTTCACCATCCTCGACGTGCGCGGATTCCTACGCGCGAAGATCTCACCGCGCGAGAAGGCCCTCGCCGTCCTGCTCCACGCCCTCGGCAGGCTGCCGGGCAAGACGGTGATGCGGGCCGAGATCCTCGGCGCACCGGACGAAGGCGACGGCGTGGCCCGGGTGGAGGTCTCGGTCTACCGCTTTGGCATGGAGGTCTCACGGCTGAGGGGCCACTACGCGCTCGACGAGGGCGGGCACGGGGTCCGGATCCACATCACCCAGCGCTACGGACCGCACGGCTTCCCGTGGGAGGACCGCCCCGGCCGCGCCGTGATCAGCCATGCCGGCCGCCGCGCCCAGTACGACATGAAGCTGCTGGGTGAGGACTTCGAGGGCCACTACCTGGTGGCCGAGGATCGCCTCCACCTGGACGCGAGGTACGCCTCGGCCTGGGCCGAGGTGGAGGAGGTGATGACGCGGGCCTGCCCGCTCAAGCCGACGGAGCCCCAGGCCCGCGCGCGCTGCGAGGCGCTCCTCGAGCTGGCCCGGGACATCGAGGCGCGGTGCCGCGACTTCGACCTCCGGCAGGACCCCCGCGCCGTCTTCGCCCACGTCTACGCGTACTTCCTGCGGGACCTCGCGTACGGCCTGCACGAGCAGGGCTTCGAGGATCCGGACTGGGTGGTGCGGCTCGGCAAGGCCTTCGCGCAGCGCTACGACGCCGCGATGCAGACGTACGGCCAGGGCGGCGCGCCCTGGGCCTGGTGTGAGGCGATCGACCTCATGCTCAGCGGCAAGCTGACGGTGGTGGACGAGCTGTTGATCTCGATGGGCGTCCACATCGGGCACGACCTGCCCCGGGCCCTCGCGCAGGTTGGGTTGACGACCCCCGACGGCCGCTCGCGCATCGCGGACTTCCACCGGGTGAACCTGGTCCTGGAGCGGGCGATCGACCCCATCCAGGACCGGCTGGCCGAGCGCTACAACCCGATCGTCGGGGTCGTGGATCGCGTCCTCGGCGGGATGGACGAGGAGATCGCGCGGGCCGGCATACGCAGCGCCCGCGGTCGGGCCTGGTACGATGCAGAGCTCCTCCGACACCCCGAGAGCGGCGAGGAGACCGCCAAGGACATCGACGCGCGAGTCGGCGCCCTCTGCCGGCTGCTCCTCGGCCGGCCGCGCCGCCACACCCTCCCCCGGCGCCTCTTCCGCCGCGCGGTGCGTACCCTCCGGCGTCACCCCCGGCACGCGGCGGCGGCGGAGGCCTTCTACAGCCGCTGCGCAGACGGTGCACACAACCTCACCGTCCCCGCCTGGGCCCAGGCTGCCCTCGGGGCCCACACCCGCCGGGCCGCGAACGCGAGCCGCCTCCTGCAGGACAACCTGCGGCACTTCCTCCAGAACCGGCCGCTGGACAGCCTCCTCACCCCGGGGGACGTGCGCCGACTGGGCGCAGCGGTGGACGGCGAGGGCTGGTGGGCCAACCTCCCCCGCGCGGCCGAGGAGCGCCCGGACACCAAGGTGACCCTGGCCGCCCTGGTCGCCGACCTCCCGGAGCCCATACGGAGCGAGGGGCTCCGCGCCCTCGGGGTGCGAGAGGGCGCAGCGCTGCGCGCGGTGGACGTGCAGGAGGCGCTGGTGGAGGTCCTCCGGCGCGGCTTCGACGCCGCCCGCGCCCGCCTCTCGACCGCGGTGGACGCGCTGGACGCTGCAGGCCTTCCTGCCGGGGCGGTCCTCACGATCCTCGACGACCCCAACGGGGGCTACGATCCCGACACCCGCGTGTTCACCGCCAAGGCCGCCGCGGTGTTCGACGTGGACCTGGAGGCGGTCCGCTGGATGCTCTCGCCCGACCGCTGGGACGACGCGATCACCCCGGTCGAGGAGACGCACTGGGTCGACGCGCCGGTGAACGGCGGCGGCGTGTTCTACGAGCGCGTCAACCTGTTCTACCCGTACCTGACCCACCACCCCCTCGCCCTCGAGAACCTCCTGTTCGGGCGGGTGGTGCACGAGGCCGACCAGGCCCGCACCGAGTACGCGCTGAAGCGGAGCCTGGACGACGTGCTGGACGTGGACGAGGGCTACCTGCTCGCGCGCACCCTGGCCCCGGGCAAGACGGTGGTGGTGCTCGAGAAGCGCCTCCGCGTGTACCGCAACCCGACCCTCTACACCCTGCTGCGCTGCAACCCGGACGGGCTCTCGTTCATGCTCGCCCAGTGGCTCCAGGACGCGGCCCTGACCCACCCGGGCGGCGCTCAGTCGTCGTAGTCCCCCACGATCAACACGTCGTCGCGCGTGAGCCCCTTCGCCGCCCGCAGCCCCGACATCGTCGCCGCCTCCACGCTCCCCACGTTGAGCCCGGTCTTCGTCCAGTCGCCGGCCACCATGAGGTTCTCGAAGCCCGAGCGGTGGGGCCGGAGCCGATACCGGGTCGTGCCGGGCAGCGAGAGGACGTAGCGATCGGAGGGCCTGACGTTCGCTCGAATATATTGCTGGTCCAGCCGCGCGGCGCCCGGGGCGTCACCCACGAGGCGCTCCCAGCGCACCGCGCCGCCCTCTACCGCCCGCGGGAGGATGTGGCCGAGGTGCTGCGGGAGCCAGTCCTCCACGATGCGCCGCGCCCGCAGCGCCGGCGCCACCCCGTCGTCCTCGTCGTCGAGCGAGCCCACCAGGTACGAGCACTGCAGCGCCGCACCGTCGAAGCGCTCCATCGGGATGAGGTGGGTCATGTCGGCCCAGGTGTCGAGGGGGTCCGCGTAGGCGGTCGAGACCGCGGCCCCGTGCTGCCAGCCCATGTCGGCCGCGCCCCGATCGAACCAGACCTGGGCCGAGATGGTGCGGGTGGTGACGATGCGCTCGAGCATGTCCCGCCACTCCTGTCGGGCCGACGCGAGCTCCCGGGTGATCGGCGGCAGGCCGGCGAGGGAGACCGCGAGCACCACCGCGTCGAAGCCCTCGACCGTGTAGCGCTCCTCCCCCGGGATGGTGCCGGGCCCCTCCAGATCCACCCCCGCCGCTCGGAGCGCCTCACCGCCCTCGAGCTGCGCCCAGTCGGGCTCGGAGGGCCAGCAAGCCAGGTTGCCGTTGGGGAGCTCGACGTCGACGAGCGGCCGGTACTCTCCGTCACGCAAGCGGGCCTGCCTCGTCACCTCCACCGACGCGACCCGCTGCCGGGTCGGGTCGAGGTGGAGCGCGTCGACCCGGTGGAAGAACTCGAAGCGCACCCCACGCGCGCGTAGCACCTCGTACAAGGGGGTGAAGACGGTCTCCCCCATGCCGGCCATCATCTTGTAGAAGACCGACCCTCGGTAGGTCATGTTCAGGCGGACGAGGCCGTTCAACGCCACCCCGGCCGAGCCCGGGTACGCGGAGTTGAAGACGGCGTCCTGGAGGCCGCGCACCATGCACGACTCCGTCGTGGCCGGGTGAGCGCCGTGCCGGAGCAGCCAGGCGCGGTAGTCCTCGTGGTCGACGCGCTCGAGGTTCAGGAGCCACTCGCCGTAGCTCGCCCAGCGGCCGGCGGGGTCGAGGACCAGGCCGTCGGCGAGCACCCCCACCACGGTGGTGAACAGGTAGTCGGCGGTGAGGAAGGTGCGGCGCAGGTCGGGGTGCTCCAGGCGGCGCCCGATGATCCGTCGTATGCCCCACCGCGCCACCTTCGCGAGGCGGGCCATCGCCGCGAGGGCCGGGCCCAGTAGCGCCGGCTCCCGCGCGTACCAGAGGCGGTCGAGGGCGCCCTCGATGCGCTCCGACAGCCACGAGATCCACCGCGCGCCGGTGGTGCCGAGCAGCACGTCGGCGGAGAGCACGTGTCCCGCGCTCGGGGCCGGGTCGGCGCGCCGGACCGCCGCGCGCCCCGGGGTCCAGCGGGTGTCGCCGAGGGGGTCGGTGAGCGTGCTGACCGCCCACCGCACCAGGCCCGTCAGCAGCTCCACCGGGCCGGCCACTCCGTCGCTCTCGCCCGGCCGCGAGTCGAGCACCGGGAAGCGCTGCGGCCAGGGCACCCACCCGTCGGCCATCCGCTCCTGGAGCACCACGGTGTCCTTGGGCTGGAACGCGTCCTCCCAGGTGGCGAGGGGGGTCCCGGGGGGTCGGGCGAGGGTCTCGTAGCAGTCCCGCATCACGCGGAACGCGTTCTCGTAGCAGCCCATCCACAGATGCAGGCCGTGCTCCTCGATGCGCTGGTGGTGGGCCGGGTTGCGAGCGCTGGCGCCCTTGCCGCCCAGGCGCCACCCCGGGGTGTACACCGTGACCTCGTACTGGCCCTGGCGCTCGGGGCGGGTCAGCTCGAACGCGGCCGCGAGCCCGCCCATGCCCCCGCCCAGGATCAACACCTTGGTTTGCCCGGAACGCACCCCTCGGTGATACCCCATTTCGACGGGCGCGCGAAGTTGGTCCAACCGGCACATAGGACTGTAGCGGCGCCCCGAACCGACGACTCTTCCCATCGGGAGACAGAGGCATGCGCAAGGACCCGCGATTCGTCACCCGGGATCAGGTTCTCCTGGAGGTGGCGGGACGGAACGACCTCCGACTCACGTGGATGAGCGACATCTCGAAGGGCGGCCTGTTCGTCCGCTCCAACGACGACGTCCCGCTCCGCGCCGCCGTCACCGTCTACATCCGCACCCCGGACGGCGACCTGAGCCTGGACGCCGAGGTCGTGCACGCCATCCCCGGGGTGGGGGTGGGCCTGCAGCTGATCAACCTGACCCCCGAGCGGCGCGAGGCCATCCACGCCTACGTCGAGGGGCTGGCGGAGCGTCTCGACGGCGGCGCCGACCAGCAGGCCGGCCCCGCCCACCGCCCCGAGGACGTGGTGCGGGCGATGCAAGTCTTCCTGCGCGGCTTCGAGGCTGAGGATCTCTATGGCGCGGTGGGCGCGGAGCCGACCGCCAGCGACGTGGATCTCACGAAGCGCCTCAAGAGCCTCGGCAAGCTCTTCGAGAGCTCACCCGACGCCCTGCCCCCCGCGATGGTGGCGCGGGCCCACCACGCGCGCTCGCTCCTGCGGCGGGTCAGCGCGCTCCTCAAGGACCCGTCCCGGCGCCTGGACTACGACCTGCAGCACGGCCACGTGTACGCCGAGCGCCGCATCGCGCTGGCGGGCGGGGCGCGCGCGGTGGAGAACATCCGAGAGCGCTGGCATCGCACCTTCCCCGAGCGGGTGCGCCAGGCCGAGAAGAACGCGGCGGACGCCATCCGCGCCATCAACCGCCTGGACCTCGAGGGCGCCCTGACCGCGGGCGAGGCCGCGCTGGAGGACGACCCCTTCAACCTCGAGCTCCGGGAGGTGATCCGCGAGTGGCAGCACCGCGCGGATCAGCGGCAGGTCCCCTTGCGGAAGGGGAGCCGCAGGTCAGCCTGACACCTTGGTGCCCACGTAGTAGATGCCGTAGGCGAAGGGCGTCTTGGCGAGGCGCTCCGGCCCCAGGAGGGCGTCCAGGTACTTCAAGGGCCCGAACACGAGGTGTGAGGCCCCCCGGACCGCCTTCATCGCCACGCCGGGCCCCTCGAAGACGCGCCCGGCCAGGTAGGCTCCCGACGTCGCCAGGGCCGACATGGGCCCGATGTGGGCCCCCGAGCGCACCTCCTCGAACCCCGCCCGCTCGTGCAGCAGGCGCAGGCCCGGCACGGTGAAGCGCCAGTAGTCCTCGGGCTCGGGGTTGTAGGGCTGGAACATCCCGACCTCGAGGTGGATGCGCCCCCCCGGCCGCAGGATGCGTTGCAACTCGGAGAGCACCTTGGCCGGGTCCCGGCAGAGGTTCAGGGTCCCGGTGCAGATCACGAGGTCGAAGGTGCCGCTCTCGAGCGGGAGGTCGTGGCTGTCCGCCACCACGTCGACGTTGGGCCCCGCGGTGATGTCGACGCACACCGCGTCGGGGCGCACCCGCCGGCCCCCCGCCCCCACGTCGCAGATCCGCGCCCCCTCGGGGGTCTCGGCCAGGGTCTCGGCCAGGGGCCGGGTCACCTGCCAGGTGGTCTCCATCAGGCGCTTGATGGGGTTCTTGTGCGGCTCCCGGGTGCTGGGGTCGGCCATGGCGGGACGGTGCCCGGGCCCGGGCCGCGAGGCAAGGGCTCACGCCCCGGGGTCGAAGCGGCGCAGATCCAGCGTGAAGGGCTGCTCGGGGTGGCTCGGCGCGGGCTCCGGCACCACTGGATACGGCGCGTGGCCGTCGAAGGTGAAGCGCTGGGCCCGCCGCGCCCCTGCCTCGAACGCGGTGAGGGGCGGCTCGTCGAAGGCCCGGCCCTCGGGGTGCCACACGTGGTAGGTCGCCGCGCCGAGCGCGCGCTTGCCCCAGGTGTCCACGAGGTCGAAGCGCAGCGGGTGGTGGATGCCGATGTTGGGGTGCAGGCAGTGCGGCGGCTGCCACGCGCGAAAGCGCACTCCCGCCACCGCTTCGCTCGCGCGGCCGGTGGCCCTGAGCGGCAGCCGGTGCCCGTTCACGGTGACCGCGTGGCGGCCCTCGGTGAGGCCGCTGACGCGCACCTGCACCCGCTCCACCGAGGAGTCCACGTAGCGCACGGTGCCGAAGCTCGACCCCTCCTCGCCCATCACGTGCCAGGGCTCGAGCGCGGTGCGGAGCTCGATGTGGAGGTCGTCCACCTCGTAGCGCCCCGCCACCGGGCACTTGAACTCCAAGAAGGGCCGGTAGTGCTCGGGATCGAAGGGCAGGCCAGCCTGCACCAGGTCGCGGATCACGTCCTCGAAGTCCGCCCACAGGAAGTGGGGGAGCATGAACTTGTCGTGGAGCTGAGAGCCCCAGCGCACGAGCGGGCTCGTGTCCTCGCGCCGGGTGAGCATGGCGACCACGCCGCGCACCAGGAGCATCTGGGCCACCGCCATCCGCGGGTGGGGCGGCATCTCGAAGGCCCGGAACTCCACCAGGCCCTGGCGGCCGGAGGGGAGGTTCGGGTCGTAGAGCTTGTCGATGCTCACCTCGGTGCGGTGGGTGTTGCCCGAGACGTCCGCGAGCAGGTTCCGGAAGAGCCGGTCCACCAGCCACGGCGGGGTGGGGGCGGCGCCGTGCCGCTCCACCTCGGCGAGGGCGATCTCGAGCTCGTACAGGGCGTCGTGGCGCGCCTCGTCGACGCGGGGGGCCTGGGAGGTCGGCCCCACGAACTGGCTCGCGAACAGGTACGAGAGCGAGGGGTGGTGCTGCAGGTACCGGATGAGCCCGGAGAGCAAGCGGGGTTGCGACAACCACGGGCTCTCGGGGGTGGAGGGCCCGCCGAGGGTCAGGTGGTGCCCGCCCCCCGAGCCCACCTGGCGCCCGTCCAGCTGGTAGCGCTCAGTGGTGAGGCCGGCGTGGAGCGCCGCCTCGGAGATGGTCTCCATCAGGCCCACGTAGTCGTCGAAGCGCTCGCTCACCGGCAGGTTCACCTCGATGACCCCAGGGTCGGGGGTCACGAGGCACGCGTTGATGCGGGGGTCGGCGGGGGGCGGGTAGCCCTCCAGGCTCACCGCAACCTGGCTTTCGGCCGCCACGTCCTCCACCGCCGCCACGAGGTCCATGAAGTCCTCCGTGGTGGTGAGCGGGGGCAGGAACACGTTGAGCACCCCGCCCCGGGCCTGCACGCACAGCGCGGTGCGGCTGTTGACCCCCGCGGGGTGCTCGTAGCCCGGGAGCGCCTGGCCGGGTCGCTGCATCATCAGCCAGGGCGGCGCGGGGAGCGGCCCGAAGCGCTGCGACGGATCCTGGGGCCACACCGCAGGGGGCTCGCCCCCCACCCGGTCGAGGGGTAGGCGCAGGCCCATGGGCGAGTCACCAGGGACGAGGAAGAGGTGGCCGCGCCGGAAGGTCCAGCGGGTGGAGCGCCACGCGCCGCCCGAGCGCAGGATGGGGAGGGCCTGGCCCACCGGGGTGCCGATCCCCCGGGTGAGGATCCGGGCCAGGCGCCGGCGCTCCTCCGGGTCTCGCAGGTCCGCCTGCAGCGGGTCGACGTCGTCGGGCAGGTTCGCCTCGTCGGTGAGCGCCACCCAGGGGTCCTCGAACGCGTCGAGCAGGTCGTCTTGCGCCACCCCGAGCCGCCGGGCCAGGGCCTCGGCGAAGCGCCGCGCGTCCTCGACCCCGTGCCCGCCGGGCGGGGTGCGCCCGTCGTCGTCCGCCGCGTGCCCGCCCGCCCGGGTGTCGAGGTGGGCCCAGTCCCGCCACAGGGGCTGGCCGTCCTTGCGCCACAGCAGGTGCATGACCCAGCGGGGGAGGCTCTCGCCCGGGTAGTGCTTGCCCATCCGGTGCAAGAGCAGCCCGCCCGGGGCGAGGCGGGGGAGGAGCTCGTGGGCCAGCTGGATGCCCTGCGCCCACTTGGTGGGCCCGAGCGCCCCCTCGTTCCACTCCTTGGCGCGGGGATGCAGGCGCGAGGTCCAGGTCGGCTCGCCGCCCATGGTGACGTGCAGGCCAGCCTGCGACAGCGCAGCGTCCACGTCGCGGCCTGCGCTCTTCAGCGCCGCCCACTGCGCCTCGGTGTAGGGCACGAGCGGCCGGGGCTCGTGGCCCAGGCGCTCCACCTTCATCTCGACCTCGAGGTCCACGGCGAGGTGGGAGGCGGTGCCCTCCACCGGCCCCGCGGTGAAGGGCTGCACGGTGCCCGCGAGGGGGATGTGGCCCTCCCCCGCCAGCAGGCCGCTGGTGCCGTCGAGGCCGATCCAGCCCGCGCCGGGGACGTAGACCTCAGCCCACGCGTGCAGATCGAGGACGTCGTGGTCCACCCCCTTGGCCTCGTCCGGCAGGTTGCCCTCGTCTGTGAGCTGCACGAGGTAGCCGCTCACGAAGCGGGCGGCGAGGCCGTTGGCCCGGAGCACGTCGACGAGGAGGGCGGCGGAGTCGCGGCAGGAGCCCGACGCCGCGGTGAGGGTCTCCTCTGCGGTCTGGATGCCGGGCTCGTTGCGGATGAGGTAGCGCACCTCGTTGGCCACGTCCCGGTTCAGGCCCACCAGGTAGTCCATGATGTAGCCCTTCGCGGGGTAGGCGGCGGCGAAGGCCTCGAGCTTGGGGGTCAAGATGGGCTTGTCGAGGAAGGGCGCAAGCTCTCCTGCGAGGCCATCGGGGTAGGCGAAGGGCAGCTCCTGGCACCGCTCGTCCACGAAGAAGTCGAAGGGGTTGACCGGCCGGATCTCGAACGCGGCGTCGACCTCGAAGCTCAAGGTCTCGGACCGCACGTCGTCGTCGAAGGTGGCGCGCACCACCCGGTTGCCCCAGGGATCCTGCTGCCAGCGCAAGGCGGCCTTCGGCGAGATCTCCAGGTTGTAGGACAGGACCCGGGCCCGGGTGTGATCCGCCGGCCGGAGCCGGACGATGTGGGGCCCGAACGCGGCGGGCTCGGGGTAGCGGTAGCGGGTGACGTGCTTGATCCGGATGCGCACAATCCCTTGCTAACGTCCCCGGCGAGATCTAGCCAGATCCTGCTTATTGGTGCTTGATAGGGGCGTGCCGAACCGCCTCTCTGGCTGGGTCCGCCCCAACCTCGCGCCCCGGGAGCACCAGGCCACCCGCCTGGTGGCGATGTCGTTCGATGCCCCCGCATCCCCTACCGTCACCCTGAAGGCGCTCGCCCGGAGCCGCGGGCAACCCTACGGCTGGGGGTTCGCCTGGTACCCCGAGCAGAGCGCGTCCGCGCTGCTGGTGAAGGACGCCACCTCGTCCGGCGACAACGCCATGACGAAGCTCCTCAGGGAGTGGGATCGCTTCCACTCCACCCTCTTCCTCTGCCACCTCAGGGGCGCGGCCCGCGCCCTGACCGAGCAGGACACCCACCCCTTCAGCAAGTGCCACGGCGGCCGCGAGTGGGTGCTGGCCCACAACGGCGACCTCGAGCCCCCACCGGGCGGCGACCTGAGCACCGCCCTCCCCCTCGGCCCGGATCCGGTGTTCGAGCCGGTGGGTCGCACCGACTCCGAGCGCGCGTTCTGCTGGCTCCTCACCCAGGCCCGCGCGGTGGGCGCCCGGAGCCTGGCCGAGGTGGGCTGGGCGCGTCTGCACGAGTGGTTCCGCACCCTCGACGCGATGGGCACCGCCAACTTCATGCTCACCGACGGGCGGGACCTCGCGGTGTACCGCGACGAGGAGGGCTACAACCAGCTCCACCGCGCCCGCCTGATGCCCCCCAACGTGCCCCCGGTGCTCGAGACCGACGACCTCGAGGTGGACTTCGACGACATCCGCGATCGCACCCGCACCGCCATCGTGTTCTCCACCGAGCCCCTGGCCGACGGCTTCGTCCCCATGAGCAACGGGCAGCTGGTGGTGGTCAGGCGCGGCGCCTACATCTACGACTCCGCCGCGACCGAGGTCACCCAGAGCCTGATGGTGCCACCGCTCGCGCCCTCGCCCCGGGAGCGTCCAGTGGGTGGGGAGCAAGCGCAAGCCGGCCTGCAGCACGCGGCCACCGGCACCGCGGTCGAGTCGGCTCCGCCGCCCCAGGTGACGCAGGCGCCTCCTCCCGAGGCCCCGCCGGAGGTCCCGGAGGCGCCGCGCCAAGTGCGGTTGCCGGCGCTGCACCACCACGCGGAGCTCGAGGGCGAGGGCCGGCTCCTCTCGGTGCGCCACGAGACGGTGTACCGCTACGACAAGGCGGTGGAGCGGAGCTTCCACCTCTTCCGGCTGAAGCCGGTGCACGACCGGTGGCAAGACCTGTTGCACCATGAGCTCACCCTCTCGGTGGACGGGGTGCTCCGGGACTTCGAGGACGTGTTCGGGAACCTGGCCGCCCGGATCGAGGTCACCGAGCCGTACACCGAGCTGAAGCTCTCGGCCCGCTCGCTCGTGCGGGTGCGCGGCAACGTGCCGGATGACCTGCACTCGCCCCACCGCCGCTTCACCATCCCGCTGGTGTGGATGCCCTGGCAGCGCCAGATGATGCTCCCCTACCTCCTGCCCCCCGAGCTGCCCGAGACTCAGCTCACCGAGCTGACCGAGTTCGCGATGAGCTTCGTACAGCGGCAGGACTTCGACCTCGTGCAGACCCTGGTCGACATGAACACCACCCTCTACCGCGACTTCGCCTACGTCTCGGGGAGCACCACCATGGCCACCACCCCCTTCGACGTGTTCACGTCGCGGCGCGGGGTGTGCCAGGACTTCGCGAACCTCCTGATCTGCCTCGCCCGCCTCCTCGGCGTGCCCGCGCGCTACCGGGTGGGCTACATCTACACGGGCGGCGACTACGAGAACAAAGCCCAGTCCGACGCGTCCCATGCCTGGGCCGAGCTCTACCTGCCCTGGACCGGCTGGCAGGGCTTCGACCCCACCAACGGGATCCTGGTCACCACCGACCACGTCAGGACGGCTTGCGGCCGCAACTACGGCGACGCCACCCCGACCTCCGGCACGATCTACAAGGGCGGGGGCCGGGAGTCCCTGAAGGTCGACGTGAAGGTCGAAGAGGTCGAGGCGCTCTGACCTGCGGACGGCTGTCCGCACCCGCCTTCGACCTGCGGACCACGGTCCGCACAACTCGACCCGGTCAGCCCGGGTGTGCGCCCTGGCACGCCCCGTGCTCTGATGTCGGAGGATGCTCCGAAGGCTCTCCATCACCCTCGTGCTCCTCGGCGCGCTGGCCGCGTGCGGTGGCGGCACCTCGACCCCCCTGACCGCCTCCGACGCCTCGGAGCCTGCGCCGGACGCCGGCCTCCGCGAGGAGGACGCGGGCGAGGCCGCGGACGTGGGCGTCCCCGAGCCCGATGCAGGTGAGGTTGCAGACGCGGGCGCCCCCGAGGACGCAGGCATCCCCGATGATGCAGGCGAGGTTGCGGACGCCGGCACCCCCGCGGAGCCGGTGGACTTCACGGCTTGGTTCGCGAGCTACAACGCCGACCAGACCCTCGACTACCTGAACCTCCCCATCACCGGCGCAGGCCCCGACCCGCGCTACGCCGCCGCCCCCGCCCACGTCTTCCACCCAGAGGTGGCGTACGGGCCGCACCCCCGCAACGTGCTGGACGTGTGGTCCCAAGGCAGCGCTGCCCCGGCGGTGGTCTTCATCCACGGCGGTGGCTTCCAGAGCGGGAGCAAGGAGGACATCCACAACAACGTCCAGACCATCCCGCGCTACCTCGCCGCGGGCTTCACGGTGGTCTCCATCAGCTACCGCTACACCTACCGCGACCCCGACGCGGCGGTGAACGCGACCAACCCTGACGACGTAGGCAGCGTGCACGACGTGAACGGCGCGCGCCTCGACTACGTGCTGCGCGACTGCGCCCGCGCGATCCAGTTCATCCGCTACCGCGCGGCCGAGCTGAACGTGGACCCCACCCGCATCGGCGCCTACGGCGGCTCGGCCGGCGCGGGCTGCGCGACCTGGACGGGCACGGTGCCCGACCTCGCGGTGCCCGGCCACCCGGATCCGGTGCTCCGGCAGTCGTCCCGCCTGCAGGCGGTGGGGCACACCAACGGGCAGCCCACCTACAACTGGCCCCGTTGGCCGGATCTCCTGCGCATGGATCCCGTGTTCGTGTTCGACAACGTGGAGCACGAGGCGGTGCGGCTCACCCAGACCCCGCTCGACGCGCTGATCGACACTGCGGACGGCCAGCAGCTCAGCGCGGTGATGGACTACTACGAGCAGATGGGCCCGGGCGACCCGCCGTTCCTCACCATCAACCTGCTGCCCGATCTGAGCGAGGCTCAGATCACCGATCCCAGCCAGGTCATCCACCACCCGCGCGCCCACGTCGCCCTCTTCGAGCGCTGCCAGGCCGCGGGGCTCGAGTGCTCCATCCGCACCCAGGACCGCACCGCGGGCCCCGACCGCGAGATGCTGGGGTTCATGACCCGGGTCCTGATGCCCTGACCATCTCCGACTCCCAATGCAGGCTGCGCTGCGGTCGCACTCACCCAAATTGGGTATGCGCCGATGGTGGCCGCCGTCTTGCGAATACGCCGGCCCGGGTGTTCGAATGACCCATGCGCAAAGCGACCTCGCTCTTCATCGCGGTCCTCATGATGGGTCTCATCGGCTGCGGCGGAGAAGAAGAGACACCGACCGGCCCGACCCTCACCTGCGATCCGACCAACAGCGACCCCGCGGTGCGGTGTCCGTGCATGGCGAACATCGTCTGCGATCAGATGTACGCCTGCCTGAGCAGCACCCAGATCCAAGCGGCCTCCAACGCGACCTGGACGTACCCCCAGACCGCCTGCGTCGAGTCCCTCAGGAGCGACTGCGAAGAGGACTCCGATCCAAGCTACCAACCCACCGACTATCCCGCGTGCCTCCGAGACCTCGAGTCCGCAACCTGCGCGGACTTCGGTGACTTCAGCGTCGTCTCCCGAGACTTCCCCGCCTCCTGCGACAACCTGCGGGCGCTCGACACCGGCCTCAGTATCTCTCAGTAGCGGCCTCGGCCATGATCATCTTCAACATCTACGCCGCGATCGTCGGAGTATTCGCCCTCATCCCAGCCTTCATCACGATGGGACTGTTCGGCGACCCGGTGAGCGGGTTCGGCATCGGCGCCTTCTTCGGCGACCTGTTGCTCCGGCTCATCGTGTCCGGGGATGGCAGCATCCCTCTGTTCGACTCGTCGAGGGGTGGCACGCTCTTCTTCATCGTGCCGGTCTGGCTCGTCGGCTTGCCGGTCGTGTTGCTCGGCGTGGCATTTGTCCTCTTCGGGATCCTCTACGGCTCCGACGAGAAGCCGGCCACCCCGACGATCTCGGTGCAGGAGGAGAATGCCCGGCACGCGGAGCCAGCGGCGCCCATCCCGACGGGCCGTCTCGTCGTCGAGTCCGACCCGCCGGGCGCCGAGGTGACCGCCAACCTCGTGGCCGAGGGGCCGACCCCTGCCGTGATCACGTTGGCGAGGGGCACCGAGGTCGAGGTCACGGTGGAACAGCAAGGTTACTTGCCGGCCCACCGGAAGCTGCGGCTCTCGGAGGAGACGACCACAATCAGCCTGAAGCTCGAGCCCGGCGCCAAGCTCCAGCTGAAGAGCACTCCACCCGGCGCGAGCGTAGAGCTCGACGGAGAGCGCCTGGGCAAGACGCCCCTCGAGATCGACGTCCCCACCGCGCGGAAGGGGCAGCTCCATGTCACACGGCCAGGCTTCTCGACCCGGACGCTCCGAGTAGGGGGCCGACGACCGCAGCGCCAGCTCGACGTGACACTCCGTCCACTGCCCCTGTCGCAACTCCCCCTCGACGAGGGCGAGCGCAGGGAGCTGTCCGAGCTCCGAGCCCAGATCGCCACAACCAAGCCCGAGGTTGCGAAGGCCGAGGTCGCGTTCGCGCGCGCCCAGGCCGAGCTGGCTCGCAGGCACGCCGACAGCCGCGCCACCATCGCCAGCAAGGTCGAGGCCGAGAACGAGCGCGACGACGCGCAGGCCGCGTTGGAGGCCCTGCGGGCGGACCTCGAAGACTACAGCCAGCGGTTGAAGACCCTCGAACAGGCCATTCGCAACCGGCTCGATGAAGAGGCCGACTGAGCCAGCTACTGCTCGTCGCTCGCCGCCCCCGCCCCCACCGGGTCGAGGGCGAAGAAGGTGTCGTGGACCGCGTCTCCCACCTTGTTCAGCTTGGTCTGGAACGCGTCGACCCACTCGTGCAGGCCAACCTGCACGATATCCTCGACCTCCGCGTACTCCAGCTCCGCCCGTAGGCGCCCGATGTGGCGCTCGGCCGGGTTGCTGGCCGCGCCGGGCCGGCCGCCGGTGATCGCGTGCAGGCTCGCCTCCGCCAGGTGCACGCAGTAGTGAGCTGCGCGGGGGAACTTCGGATCCAGGAGGAGGAACTCCACCACCCGCTGCGGGCTGATGCGGCCGTAGCGCTTCCTGTACATCTCCAGGGCCGAGGCGCTCCTCAGCAGGCCCGCCCACTGGAGCTCGTCGATGGGGGTGCCCACGTCCGCCGCAGTGGGAAGCAGCGTGAAGTACTTCACGTCCACGATGCGGGAGGTCTTGTCCGCGCGCTCCAGCACCCGCCCCATGCGCATGAAGTTCCACGCGTCGTTGTGGGTCATGGTGACGAGCATGGTCCCCACGAACTGGTGGCAGGCGTCCTTGACCGCCCGGAGGAAGGTGTCCGGATCCTCCACCACCGGATCGGGGTTCCGTGCGGCGTCGGTCACCAGGAGGTAGGCGCGGTTCAGCTCCTCCCACATCTCGCGCGAGATGATCTCCCGTACCCCGCGGGCGTTCTCGCGCGCCGAGCGAAGACAGGTGACTACCGAGTTGCCGTACTCGCGATCGAAGAGGAGGAAGCGCACCACCGAGGCCCGGGTGGGGGCGCCGTAGCGCTCCTCGAAGAGCTCCGTGTCGCCGGTGATCGCCACCAGGGGCGCCCACTGGGTGTCCTCGGCGTCCGGCTGGTCGAGGAGGAGCTGCTGGTTCACGTCGACGAAGCGGGCCACGTTCTCGGCCCGCTCGATGTACCGCGACATCCAGTACACCGAGTCCGCGACCCGGCTGAGCATGTACTTCACGAGTTGTCCTCCGCCAGCACCCAGGTGTCCTTGCTCCCGCCGCCCTGCGACGAGTTCACCACGAGCGAGCCCTTCTTCAGGGCCACCCGCGTGAGGCCGCCCGGGTTCACGTGGATCTGGTCTCCGTAGAGGATGTACGGCCGAAGGTCCACGTGGCGCCCCTCGAGGTGTCCGTCCACCAGGGTCGGGGCACGTGAGAGCTGCAGGGTTGGTTGCGCGATGTAGTTGCGGGGATTGGCGCGGATCTTCTCCGCGAACTCCGCCTGCTCCGCCTTGGTTGAGGCCGGCCCGATGAGCATGCCGTAGCCGCCGGACTCCCCCGCCGCCTTCACCACCAGCTCGTCGAGGTGCTCGAGCACGTAGCGCTGGTCGTCCTCGCGCTCGCAGAGCCAGGTCGGCACGTTCGGGATGATCGCGTCCTGGTCGAGGTAGTACCGGATGATCTCCGGCACGAAGGCGTAGACCACCTTGTCGTCCGCCACCCCCGGCCCGGGCGCGTTCGCGAGCGCAACCCGTCCTGCGCGATACACCTCCATGATCCCCGGCACCCCGAGCAGCGAGTCGGGCCGGAACGCCTTGGGGTCGATGAAGGTGTCGTCGATGCGGCGGTAGATGACGTCGACCCGCTTGAGCCCCTGGGTGGTGCGCATCTTCACGAAGCCGCCGTCCACCACCAGGTCGCGCCCCTCCACCAGCTCGATGCCCATCTGCTGGGCCAGGAAGGAGTGCTCGAAGTAGGCCGAGTTGTAGACGCCGGGGGTCAGCACCACCACGGTGGGGTCACCGGCGTTGGGGCTCAGCACCTCCAGGGTCTCGAGGAGCTTCGAAGGGTAGGTGTGCACCGGCCGCACGTGGGCCTTCTCGAACACCTTGGGGAAGGTGCGCTTCATGATCGCGCGGTTCTCGAGCACGTACGACACGCCGGAGGGGCAACGCAGGTTGTCTTCCAATACGTGGTACTGCCCGTCGCCCCCCCGCACCAGATCCGTACCCGTCACGTGGATCCACACCCCGCGCGGCGGGTTCAGGCCCTGGCACGCGGGCAGGTAGGACTTGCTCGTCTCCACGATGTGGCGCGGGACCACCCCGTCCTCGAGGATCTTCTGGTCGTGGTAGATGTCGTCCACGAACAGGTTCAGCGCCTCGATGCGCTGCTTGAGCCCCCGCTCCAGGACCGCCCACTCCGCCGCGGGCACCACCCGCGGGACCACGTCGAACGGGAAGATCTTCTCGGTGCCCGCGGTGTCCCCATACACGTTGAAGGTGATGCCGATGTTGAGCATCGCGAGCTCAGCCGCGCGTTGGCGCAAGGTCAGCTCGGCCGGATCGAGCTCCGCGAGGCGCTCGGCCAGCCGCTCACAGCCGGGCCGAGGCACGCCGGGGCCCACGAACATCTCGTCGTAGAAACCGTCCAAGGCGTAGTCTTCGAAGGCCACCCGATCGTCTATGACACCGTGCGGCAGGTGGGCGCCAGACGGGGAACCCTGGGGCATACCCCTGATGACCCCCGGCCGCCGCGGTGCTCCAATCCTCGCATGCGCGCAGCTCAGAGCGCGTGGGGCCTGGTCGTCCTGCTCACCGCGGCGCCTGCCGCGGCCCAGGTCAGCGACCCCACCCGGGTCATACCGAACTCCAACCTCAGCGCCCCAGCAGCGGGCGCGACCGTCACCGACCCCGCCTTCGGAGTCACCATCCGCCGCCTCACCAACCGCGGCGAGAACGGGGGCCTCGCCACCGCCGAGTACCCGCAGCTGCAGGCGGTGAACGCGGACGAGACCCGCGTGCTCCTCAGCACCGAGACCGACAACCGCGTGATGGACCTCGCCACCGGGCAGGTCACCCACGTCGGCATCGACATCTCGATGCCCCGCTGGCACCCGGTGGACCCCGACATCATCATCGGCTTCAACCGCCGCTCCGGCGGCGGCATCCAGTTCATCCACCTCGAGCTCATGGGCGGCGGGGTGTTCATGACCCAGAACGTGGCCGACGTGTCGGCCACCGGCTTCCAGAGCCTCGAGCTCGGCTCGTGGGAGGACGCCTCCGCCGACGGCCGCTACATCTCGCTCCTCGGCGAGCGCAACGGCACGACCACCGCGGCGGTGTTCGACACCACCACCGGCCAGCTGGGCGCCTCGCTCGCGGTGGGCGGGGTGGACTGGGCCTCGGTGTCACCGTCCGGAAGGTACCTTGCGGTTCAGTACACGACCCGCGGCACCGGACCGACCGACGGCCAGGTTATCTACGACGCGGTCACCGGTCAGGCCCTGGGGCACGTCACCGACCACCACGAGCACGGAGACCTCGGGGTGGACGCCCAGGGCAACGACATCTACGGCACCCTCGCCTGGACCGACCTGTGCGCCAACGGAGCGATGCCCTGCTTCTCGGTCGCCCCGCTCCCGGACGCGATCGAGGCGGGCACGCAAGACCACTTGCGTATCTACGACCCGCCGGTGGGCAACTACACCACCTGCCGGAGCCTCCAGCGCGGCGGGTTCTGCCTCTCGTCGGACGACTACGGCAGCCCGGGCCAGGCCCCCTTCAAGGGTGAGGTGTGGCTGATCCGCTTCGGCGACGGCGCGGTGGCGCGCCTCGCCCACCACCGCAGCTCGGCCGGGAGCTACTACAACCTCGTGCGGCCGGTGCTCTCCCCCACCGGCCGCTACGCCTTGTTCACCAGCGACTGGGCCCGCCCCAACACCGCGGACCAGGCCGACCTCTACCTCATCGACCTGTCGCCCTTCCTCGACGCCTTCCTGAACGGCGCCCCGCCCCCGGTCGACGCCGGCGTCACCCCGGACTCCGGCCCCGGGCCCGCGGACGCAGGCTTCGACGACACGGGGAGCCCGGTGGACACCGGGCCCGCCCCCGACACCGGCCCCGCCCCCGACACCGGCGCCCCGGCCGACGACGCAGGGGTCGCGGTCGACACCGGGGTGGCGCCGAGCGACAGCGGCGTCGCGGCCGAGGACGCGGGCGTGGCTGGTGACGACGCCTCGGTCGGCCCCACCAGCCGGGGCACCTCCGGCGGCTGCGGCTGCTCCGGCCACCCCGACCGAGACGGCGCCGGATGGGCCGGCCTGCTCCTGCTGCTCCTGCCGGCGCTCCGCCGCCGCAAGTCCGCCTGCCCCTTGTCATGACCCGGCGGCTGGGGTCCGATGTCGACATGCGGCGCGCCCTGCTCGGCCTCCTCATCCTCACCGCGGGCGCCGAGGCCCGGGCCGCCGACGTCAGCGCCGGCCCCGCAGACTACCTCGCCGCGGTCGACGGCCTCGGCCCCGGCGACACCCTCCACCTGAGCGCGGGGCAGTACACCGGGTGCCTGCGCCTGGTGGGCAAGCACGGCCAGCCGGGCGCGCCGATCACCATCACCGGCCCCGAGTCCGGGGCGCCGGCGGTCTTCCTCGGCTCCAACTGCAGGATGCCTTCCAACCCGCGGGAGGGGGTGATGATCTTCCTCTCGGACGCCAGCTACATCACCCTGCGGTACATGGAGCTGGACGCCGAGGGCACCGAGGTGAGCGGGGTGCGCGGCGGCTTCGGCACCGTGCCCGTCCACCACATCACGGTGGAGCACCTCTACATCCACGACAACGACGTCGACAACCAGCCCTCCGGCATCTCCTCCTTCGCCACCGCCTGGGACTGGGTGATCCGCTTCAACACCATCGAGCGCACCGGCCTCGGCATGTACCTCGGGGACTCCGACGGCACCGACCCCTTCATCGGGGCCACCATCGAGCACAACCTCATCCTCAACCCCAAGGGCTACGGGATGCAGATCAAGCACCAGCTCCCGCGGGAGGCGGTGGCCGGGATGCCGGCGGACGGCCGGGTCACCGTGCTCAGGCACAACGTGTTCATCAAGGCCGAGAACGCGGCGCTCGGCGCCGACGCTCGGCCCAACCTCCTGATCGGCGACGTGCCGCCGAGCGGAGTGGGGAACGGCGACCGCTACGAGATCTACGGCAACTTCCTCTTCCAGAACCAGACCGACGTGGAGCCCCTCTTCCAGGGCGAAGGCAACCTGGCCTTCCACGACAACGTGCTCGTCAACGCCTTCGGGGGCACCGGCCTGCTCGTGCAGCCCCACAACGGCCTGGTGCGCACGGTAGACATCTACCGCAACACCATCCTGACCCAGGGGGTGGGCATCTCGATCAGCGGCGGCGCGGGCTACACCCAGAGCGTCCGCGGCAACGCGGTGTACGCGAACGGGATGCCCGCGATCAGCGGCGGCGCGCAGGCCGACAACGTCACCGGGAGCCTCGTCGAGGCGGCGGCGGCGCTGGTGGATCCCACCCCGACCCTAGGCCAGCTCGACCCGTTCCCGGCCGACGAGACCCTGCGCGGCGCGGCCCTGGACTGGTCGGCCTACGCAAGCCACCTTGACGTCAACCTGGACTTCAACGGCCAGCCCCGCGACGGCACCTGGCGCGGCGCCTACGCCGGCTCGGGCGCCAACCCTGGCTGGCCCCTGGCCGCCGCGATCAAGCCCGAGGCGGGAACGCCGCCTCCGGTCGACGGCGGGGTGGTCGACAGCGGGGCCGGGGTCGACGCGGGGGTCGAACCAGACGCAGGGGCCGAGGTCGACGCGGGGGTCGAGACCGACGCGGGGGTGGAGAACGACGCGGGTGCCGAGCCGAACCCCGACGCGGGCGTCGCGCCCGACGGTGGCGGGTCACCCGACGCGGGCAGCACCGCCCAGGGGGTGGGTGGGGGTTGCCGCTGCGCGACTCCGGGTGCGGGCGGCTCCTGGCTCCTGGGGGTGGGGTTCCTGGCTTTCTTCGCGGTTCGACGGCGTCGGTCGGGCTACTTCGCAGACGGCGACGACTGAGGGATGCAGCCAAACTTGCCCAGCTCACAGAACCCCCGGCTCTTGCACAGGGCGTCGCAATCCTTCTTGCTCGTTGCCTCGCAGCGGCCGTCGACGAGCTGACACCGCCCCGTACGCCGACACTCCAGCGACCGCGCACAATCCTCGGCCCGGTCGACGATGCACACCCTCGCCTTCTCGTGCCAGCCGCAGCGGCCCTCCGTCTTGCACCCCACCGACGCCTTGCATGCAGCGGGCGCGGTCGCACGGCACCGCCCATCGATTGCCTCACACATGCCGTACAGCGCGCACATGACGCTGCCCTTGCAGTCCTCGGGGCCGACGGCGACACATGCGCCGGGCTCGCCGCCACACTGCCCGGCATAGAAGCAGTCGAGCTCGGTCGCGCACCGCCTACCCGAGACCTGCGCAATCACGCGTTCGAGCGCCTCACACGGCTCGTCGATGCCCAGCTCCCCGAGCCCGAAGCGCCACAGGCCCACGAAGTCCGATGGCTCAGAGGAGACCAGCGCGCCGAAGAGCCTCACGGAGGCCTCCGGTCCTCGGCTCGAGGCCAGCATGAGCTCGCGATATAGGCCCTTGGCCCCGGAGGTCTCGGCCGCGTGGCAAATCTCCTGGGCCGCGGTCTTCACTTCCGCGCGATCGAAGGGCCACCACCGGGAGCCGTTGATCACCGCGATCCCACCCTCGAGATAGCCGCCGGGCTTCCGCTCGAACCCGCTGCGCCCGTTCAGGACGTACGTGTCGCCGAGGTGCGCAATCGGCCCACGGTTGGAGATGTAGCCTCTACCCTCTGGGTTGGCGGAATAGATGGTCACATGCGCGATGGGCGTGCCGTCCTCGAGGTCGAAGGACGAGCCGCGCTCGCTCACGTACGATGTGAAAGGGCCGAGAGGCTTCGCGGCGCTGAGCTGCGGGTCCGGTTTGGCCCCCGCCGAGGGAGCCGCGACGAGGGCAGAGGCGAAGAGGAGGGAAGGAGCGAGCACCGGTCGACGAAAGCACGTCTACTCGTCCGCTCCAACCCCGCCGCGGCGGCAATCAGGTGCCTCAACCTCCGGTCGAAGGCCGTAGGCAACCCGCACTGCCTCGAGCAGAGCGCTTGGCGGACTCGGGTAGCACACCTCCACCGCCCGCCCAGCCGCCAATCGCCGGAGCGGCTCGGCCCTCCAGGGTGCGTAGTAGAGGATCGCGGGACTCGAGGGATGACAGATCACCGCGTCGAGCAGGGCGACCGGGTCCGTGTCGGGCATGATCGTGTCGACGATCGCCAACTCATAGCCATGCGCCCGAAGCAACGGGATGGCGGAAGGACCGTCGTGCGCGATATCCACGACCTCGAAGTCCATGCCACGCATGAGGACGCGACGAAGCATGTTCGCGAGGGCTGGCTCGTCGTCGATGATGATCGCGCGCCGCATGCGCATACTCTACCCGCACGCGATGTAGTGATTCAGGGCCGGAGAGTGAGCCCTCTGCCTACACCCGTTCAACCGGCAACCGCCAGCTCAGCTGCTCCACGCGAGATCAGGCACCGGCTCGGCGACGCGGTCGATCATGTCCAGGAACCGGTTCACGTTCACCGCGATGGTCTCCAGGGAGTGGCCCCGGGCGCGGGCGAGCTCTCCGAGCCGCTCGACGACCTCCACGAGCGCGTCCCGGTCGGGCTCGGGGTGCCGCGCGAACACCACCATCTCGATGTCGCGCACGACCTCCCGGGGATCGAAGTGCTCGTCCAGCCCCCGGCTCAGGATGTTCTCCACCGACTCCGCGACGAAGCAGGGAATGAACCCGAGCTCGCCGAAGCGCTCCGGGCGCGGCCGCACATCGAGGATCACCAAGGAGGGGTCCGCCACGACCAGCGGCGGCGTAATCATGTCGACGCCCATACTCAACACCCTCACCCCGTCTCCGCCAGGGAGCGGACGAGCGCCTGGACCTGGGCCCGCTCGAGGCGTACCCGGCGGCGGAGCTCGTCGTAGTGCTCTCGGCGCTTGTGGATCACCGCCATCGATCGCTGCACGGCGGTCACGATGACGTCGGGCTCGGCCGGCAAGCAGACCTGCCGATCCAGCCCACACCCGTTCACGGTGGCCTCGAGCAGGTCGTAGTTCGGGTGCGTCGAGACCAGCACCCGACCGACCTCGCCCGTCTGCTGCAGGCACTCCAGGAGCGGATCTCCGAGGAGCACGTGGAGATCGCTGAACACCACCAACCAGGGCGGGTTCGAGCGCCCGGTCCGCAGGTCCTCGAGCGCCCGGGCGCGGGCGACCGCGTCGAGCCGGACGACCTCGTAGGTGGGCTCGAGCTCGTTCCAGACCTCGGCCAGGGTGCTCCAGCTCGTGCTCGGCCCGTCCGAGAAGACCCACAGCGTCGGGGGCTGCTCTGCCAGCAGCTCGTAGTGCCCGAAGCTGAGCAGGGGATCCGGGCTCCGCGGCGCCGGGCCGCCGCACGCGGCCCTGAAGGCGGCCTCGAACGCGGCGGCATCAGCGAGCTCACCGTGGAGGACCCGCTCGAGCACCTCGGAGGTGGGCGCGCCACCCGCCGGCCAGGTCCGCCCCGACCAGGCGGGCGTCAACCCCGTGCTCGCGCTCCTCAGGACCATGGCCAGCGCCTGCAGATCGGCGAGGGCCGAGGGCGCCACGCCCGGTGGCGCGTAGGGCGTCGCATGAGCCGAGAGAGGGAGGCCGAGCGCCGCGCTCTCATAGTCGAGGAGTTCGAAGTAGGCCTCGTCCTCCGAGCCCGCGACGAGGATGTGCTCGGGGCAGAGGCTGCCGTGGACGAGGCCCCGCGCGTGCGCTTCCCCGAGCGACTTCAGCAGCTGGGTCGCGAGGGAGGCCAGCGCCCTACCCTCGAAGCGCAGGCCCGCTTGCAGATGCCAGGCCAGCGTCTTCCCTTCGAAGTACTCCCGGACCACGAACACCGAGCCACCGGCCCCGCCCACGTCCAGGATGCGGGCGGTGTGGGGGTGGCACAGCGCCCCGACCCTCGCCAGTCGTTGCCGCGCGTCCGCGTCGTCCATCGTGAGGCCAGCGTAGCGCTTGACCACCACCTCGCGGTCCATGTGGCGATGGTAGGCGCGGAAGACCGCGCTGGTGCCCGCGTGCAGGAGGTCACCGAGCACGTACCGCGAAGTCGAAGACTCCTCGCGCTTGACCGGGCGGACCTCGAGCGCGCGCATGCCTCCGCCATCGGGCGCGAGTTCGACCTGTATCCGCTCGGTCATCACTTCCCTCTAGAAGACCAACGCCATGCGCGAGTCCCGCGCCTGCTCGACGAAGCAGGTCACGCCACCGAACTCCAGGTTCGGCAGGTCCATCAGGTCCCGCTTCTGGATGCCCATGATGCCCATGCTCATGGTGCAGACCATGAAGCGCACCTCCGACTCCACCGCGGACTCGATGAGCTCGGTCAGCGTGAGCACCTGGTTCCGCTTCATGAAGTGCTCCATGAGGCTCAGGCCGAAGCCGCCCATGTGCATCTTGCTCATCTTCTGGCGCTTGGGCCCCCTGGGCATCAGCCACTTCATGATGCGCTGAAGGAAGGACACCGGCTCCGCGTCGACGTCCTCTCGCTTGCGGTCGCCCCGGAGCACGTTGACACCCCAGAACGAGAAGCAGACCACCACGTCCATCTGCTGGGCGCGGGCCGCGTTCGCGGTGAGCATCGCGGCCATGAGCGACTCGAAGTCGTTGCGCATGACGAGCAGGGTGCATCGATTGGAGACCTGGGGCTCGGGCGCGGGCCCGACCGTCGGCGCCGCGAGGGCGGCGGGCGCGCTCACCAGGGGCCGCACCTCGACCGACGTCGAGGTCGAGGCCTCCCCGGGCAGGACCAGCCTGGCGATCAGGCCGGCCGGGGTCTGCTCGAGCCCCTCGACCTTCGCGTGGATGCTGTTCGCCCACACCACGACGTCGGTCATGAAGCTCGGGTCATCACACCGGGCGTGCACGAGGCGCCCAGGGTTGCTGACCAGCACCTGTGACAGCCGCAAGACGGGCTGCGGTGCCCGCTGACCGACGAGGTCGACCTGCAGCGGGGCATCGATGGGATCGGGGGGCAGGATCATGACCTCGGGCACCGACGGGGCGGCGGCCACGGGGGGTGGAGCGACAGGCGCGGCGGGGGCGGCGCCGAGGGCCTCGGGCCGACGTGCGGGCGCGCTCCGGTTCGCCGACATGACCTCGGAGATGTGGCGCGGCCGCTGCTTCAGGACCGCCACCGGGAGCTCCACGGTCGCGCGGCTGACGATCCCCTGACCCTCGAACTGCGCACCGTTGAGCGCGATCACCGCCCGGTGACCCTGCTCGTCCCGCCGCATGGTCTTGAGCTCGGCCCGGGTGGTGCGACACCACGCCTCGACGTCGTTTGGGAAGTCGTCGTCGTCCGCGATGATCTCCAGCACCGCAGGTTGGTTTGCCACCGACCTCGCGGCCTTGGCGATCTCGAGGATCGGGGCCGGGCACTGCATCCCACGGCAATCAACCTTGACCGTATCCATCAACGATTCTCCTCACCGATCCCGACGCGGGCGCGGTCCTCGCGGGCGTCGCGAAACGCGAGCCGCAGGCAGTCGTATTGTTGATGCCGACGTCGGCATCGCTCGATCAGGCCGTCGACCCGGCGCACGAGGGCGTCCGGGTCGTCGGGCAGGCTCATCAGGTGGTCCAGCCCGCACCAGTTCACCGCGGTCTGCACCAGCTCGACGTTCCGCTGGCTGACCGCGAGGACCTTCGCGGTGTCGGGCCAGGCCCCCAGCATCTGGAGGAGCGGATCCTCGACCAGCACGTGCATGCCGCCGAAGAACACGAGCCAGGGCCGCTGCCTGCGCCCGATGTCGATCTCCCAGCGGGCGATGAAGCGATCGTCCTCGTCCAGCACCTCGACCTCGCACCGGTCCTCGAGCTGCCCTCGGAGCGCGGTCACCGACCCGCTGCGGATCGCGGGGTCGTCGTCGAGGAACCAGAGCACCGGCCGCTCGTTCGATCGAATCTGGATGGTGGGCTCCGGCGCATCAGCTTCCTGCACCGGCTCGACGTCGATGGGCGGCTCCACGGACTCCAGCGTCGCCAGCGTGCTCAGGCACTCGGCCTGGGCGAAGCTCCCGAGATCGAACCCGCTGAGGTCGACGTCCGCGATGTCCTGCAGGTCGGCCTGCATCTGCCGGGTCCCGGCGTAGCGCGCCATCGGATCCGGGGTTAGGGCGCGGGTCACGACCCGTTCGAGCGCCGGGCTGACCGGGACGAGGGACGAGAGGGGGCGCGGGGCCTCGCGGAGGGCCTTCTTCAGGGCGTCCTTCGGATCGCTCGCCTCGTAGGGCCGCGTGCCCGCGATGCTCTCGTACAGGACCGCGCCCACCGCGTAGATGTCCGCGGCGGGGGTCGGGGTCTGACCGCGGATGACCTCCGGCGCTACATAGTGCGGGGTGCCGGGTCGAGGACGCTCACCCTCCAGCGCCTCCCTCGACCGAATCCAGCAGGCGCCATAGTCCACCAGCTTCACGCACTCATCGCCGACGCACTCATGGCTCACGAGCACGTTCTCGGGCTTCACGTCGCTGTGGACGATGCCGAGGTCATGCGCCTCGCCCAGCGCCCTGAGGACCTGGAGGCAGATGCTGACCGCTCTTTGAGGCGAGATCCGCCGACAGTGGCGGAGCACGGAGCGCAGGGTCCGCCCACGGACCGACTCCAGGACCACGAAGGGGACCTCGTCGGCGCCGCGCGTCTCGACGCCGAAGTCGAGCACTCGGACGTTGTTCGGGTGGCGGAGGCGGCTCAGCGCCTGGACCTCCCGAGCCGCGTCGTCCACCCGCCTGCCCAGGAACTTGATGACCACGTCCACGTCGAGGCGCTGATCGTGGGCGCGTCGAACCGTGCACGCCCCACCGTCGGTGAGGTGCTCACCGAGCAGGTATCGCTGAGCGAGCAGGGCTGGCGGGATCAGGACCACCAGACGCTGTAATCGGCGGCCGCCGACGCGGCAGAAGGACACTCTTCATCAACCCTCGTTCGCTTGCGCGCGGACCGCCTCGAGGGCGCGAACCAGGGATGAGGCGTCCTGATACCTGCGGCTTGGGCGTAGAAAGAGACACCGCTGGATGATCATTTCGAGACCGAGAGGAATCTCAACCGATTCGACAACCTCGTGAAACGGACGCGACTCCTCTGAAGTATCTCGCGCGTTCTCGTCAGCGCCCGCGTGAGGCGGGCTCCCGCAGATCATCTCGTACATGACTGCGCCGACAGCATAGATGTCAGACCGCTCGTCCACCGCCTCGTGTCGCATTCGCTCCGGTGATGCGTAGCGCCACCACTGTCCCGAGCGCCCACCGGGACTCAGGGCGTCGAGGAGCGCCTCAGGTAGATCCACCAAGTGCAGGTCGCCGCCCTCCGACACCTCGAAGCTCGCGCTCGAGAGCTGGTTGTGAAGGACGCCTTGCGCGTGGACCGAGCGGAGGCAGCTTGCGGCCTGAACACACAGCGCGCACATCGCGCCCGGCGCTGGGGGCCCTTGCGCGGCACGCCACTCCGCCAGGCTGGCGGCGTTGGTGGCCCGCGTTGCCCAGTACAGGCCCCCGCCGTCGATGCGGCCATGATCCAGCACTTCGTCCACCTGATCGCGCCCGGCCCGCGTGGCGATCTGCATGACCGCGTCGAACTGGGCGTCGAGGGCGCGCACCCGCGCAGGATCGTCCACCGTGGCCAGCCGAACCGGCTCTATCTCACCGTCCCGGTGCGCGAGCACGATCCGCCCGAGGGCCCAGGACGCCGCGGGCGCGAGGGCGACGTAGCCCGACGGCATACGCTCTTCGGGCCGAGGCGCTCGGTCCATCTCGGCGCCGAGCTGTGACCACGTCGAGTCCTCGAACACCGCGGCCGGAGCAGTGGCGGACGCGCGAAGGAAGCCTTGCTTCAGCAGCCTGACCACGGAGCGCCGGGTCGTGAAGTGATCGATCGGGGACTCATCCATGAGCGCCTGGTAGCTCACCCCATCCGACACTCGATCATAGACGCTGCGCTCGAACTCATCGACCTCCACCGAGCCCAGGTCCAAGCTGACCGACTCGGCGAACGCGAGGTCGAGGGTGTCGACCGCGTCCGGGATCGGCCCGACCTTGAACAGCTTCGCGGAGCCCGGCGGCTGGTCGGCCTGGGTCTGGGCCCACTCCCGACGGAGGTTGAGCCCATCGAGCATCAGGCCCTCGAGCCGCACCGGCTCGGGGCCGATGTCCGGGATCTCGACCAGGGTAGAGGTGAAGGCGACCTCTCCACGCGTCCAGAGGAACAGCTCGAGCGCGACCTCCCTGAGGTCGCGACGCAGCGCCGCGCGGACCGCCTGGAGATCCGCCGAGAGCTCATCGACGAGCACGTGGGCGACCGCGCCCCTGGACGGCAGGGCGTCCTGCGCGGCGAGCGCGCGGCGCAGGCCGTCGGGATCGAGCACCCCCAAACGCCCGAGCCGGCTCAGCCACGCCGTGCTCTGCGCGCTGCCCCGCACGAACGCCGCCACCGCGGCGCCGCGAACCACGGTCAGCCGAACGTCGCGTTGGTCGTCACCGACGCGCAGGACGCCGCTCTTGGACTGCTGCACGACGAGCTGGAGCACGTCGACGAGACCATCGTCTTCGACCCGGCCACGCAGCGCCATGTCATGTTGAATACTCCGACCGGGACTTCACCGCACCTTTACACTCTTGAATACAGGGCCCCGAGGCGCGCGTACTCAGGCTCAACGACGCTCGAAGGTGATGGTGGCCTTCGCGCCCTGGGCGGTGACCTTCGCGCGGAAGCCATCGCCCGCGTTCACGATGTCGGCCAGGCGCTGGGCCACCGACTGCGCGGACTCACCGGCCTGAGTACCCACGTAGAAGGAGCGCTGGTGGACTGCCCGTCCTGGCTGACCTTCAGGCCCTCGTCATGCTCTTGGGGCGGATCTCGATCGGCGTGTCGCGCGAAGGCCGCGGGCTGTTCGAGAAGCGGACCGCGTGCACCCACGCGCTGATGAAGGGCCGCGCCACTTGGAGCGGGTCACCGGCGGGGCCGGGGGGGATTGGTGTTTACCCGTAGTTCAGCCCTGATCCGAGAACACCGCGCTCCCGGCCGGCTCGTGGTGGAAGAGCATGTTGAGGCGCACGCGGCGGTACCCGCCCACGATGTTCGTGCTGTCGAGGTAGAACCGCGCCTTCACGTGGCTGCCGTCGCCGAGGCGCAGCACGAACACGTCGTCCGCGAGGTCGGGCGCGCTGTCGGCGCCGAGCGCCAACGGCGCGCTCATCCCGGCCACCGCGGGGATCATCCGCAGCGCGGTCAGCGTGCCGGGGCCGGTCGACACGATCTGGCTCCCGGCGCCGGCCTGCACCGAGAGGGTCACGTTGGCCGGGCCACCGGTGGGGTTGGGGTCGACCACGCGGAGGTCCGCGCCGGCCTCATCGTTGCGCACCCAGGCGTCCGCGTCGAAGTCGTAGCCGTCGTGCGGCCGGGACGCCGGCTCGTACAGATCGATGGGCTCGTAGCGGTAGAGCGCGAGGTCGGGGATGGCGCCACCTGCGCTGGCGTCCACCATCAGCGTCCCCGCGTGGGCCACCTCGGGGTCGACGTACGAGAGATCGTCGATGTCCTGGGCGAAGCCGAGACCAACCGGGCGCGGCCCTTCGATCTGCATCGGGCGCAGGTCGTACAGGTCCGACGCGACGAAGCCGTAGGTCCCGAGCTCGCCCGGCGCGTCGAGGTCGCTCGGGGCCGAGAAGGTGCCGACGGGGACATCCCGGAGCACGTAGCGCCCGTCCGAAGACACCGGAGCGCTCTGTAGATAGGTCGCGGTCCGCCTGAGGGTGATGGTGTCGACCACCGTCTCCTGCCCCGCGAAGACCGCGACCTCGTTGCGCTCGTACGGGTCCCAGGTGGTCGGGAACACCTGCAAGAAGGCATGCACTTCGGAGAGATCGGCGCGCCCGTCGGAGAAGCGCACGCGCCCCTCGACCGTCGCCGTCGCCGGCTCCGGGCCCTGGACCGCGCGGATGGCATGGGACCCCACCGGCACCCCCGCGAGCTCGAAGCGCCCCGACGCATCGGTCACGCCGACGAGCCCCGCCACCGTGACCCGGGTGCCGGCGTGATCCGTCGCGCCGAGGAGCAGGACCACGCCGCTCACCCGCCCGACCTGGGTCGGGTCGAGCCCCGCGTCGTTCCCCGCCACCCCGCCGTCGCTCTCGCCGCCGCAGGGGGCAGACTCGTGCACGCACGCGCCTTCACACCGGACGTAGTCCGCGATGCAGTCGCAGGTGGCCGCGAGGCCGTCGTCGACGCAGTACTCGTACATCCCGCAGCTGATCTCGGAGCAGAAGGGGCCGGTCCGCTCCAGCTGCACGAGGCCGTCGGAGCACGCGGTGAGCGCACAGATCAGGACGGAGAGAGCGCGAAGGCGGAGCATCGGTGCTCCGATCTACGTGGCACGGGGGCGGTTCTTCCCCTGATCAGTCCAGGTCGAGGTCGACCTCCTCGGACTTGTCGGCCGCTTCGTCTTCATCTTCGTCCGACGCCGCGGCCCGGGCGCGCGCCAGCTCGGCCAGGTCCACCGACTCGGTGTTCACCGCGTCCACCGCCTGCACGATCTCGGAGGGGGTGGGCCGCCGGAACTTGTCGAAGCGGCCGTCGCCGGGGGTGCCCTCGGTCGGGGTCGGGCCGCTGTCGGTGTGGCCCTCGACCATGGTGAGGCTGTCGTCGGTGAAGGGGCTCTGCTCCACCGCGGTGGGGATCTCCTCCGAGTGGTGTGGTTCGTCCCGGTGGCTGGCGGAGCGCGTCGACATGGGCACCGGCATCCTCCCCGCCGCCCCCTTTGGGAGTCAATCGAGGGAAGCCTGAGGGCGAGGGAGAGCCTCGAAGTGATCCGGCGCTTACCGGGCCGCGGTAAGCGAAAGTCCGCTTTCGTGCGGATGCGGCGCGCCGCCGGTCGAGCGATCATCACGCCATGCGGTGGCCCCTCCTGCTCCTCGTGCTGCCGCTCGCCTGCGCGGAGCCGCCACCCAGCCGCAGCGCGCCGCGCCCCCTGCGCGCGGACGTGGCCCTCGCCCTGACGCCAACCCAAGCGCCCTGGCCCGAGACCGACGCCCTGCCCCTCCATACCGTGACCCGCGCGGGCGCGCCGTGGCTCGGCGATGTGGCGGGCGCGACGGTGCTCGAGCGCTTCGTCTACGCGGTGGACGGCGCGGGGGCGCTCTGGAAGGTCGGCGCGGATCGACGGATCCGGCTCCTCGACGGGGTCCTGGCCGCGCCGGTGCTCGGCCCCGAGGGGCCGCTGGTGACGGTGCGCGGCGCCGAGCCGGGGGCGAGCGCGGTGTGGGTGCTCGCCGACGAGGGCCCGCCCCGCCCGCTGCTGGAGGCGGCGGAGCTCCCCTGCGCCCTCCCGGACGGCAAGCTGGCCTTCGTCTCTACCCGGACCTCAGTGGCGTCGGTGTGGCTCCATGCCCCCGATTCGGCGCCGGTCCAGCTCACCAACATCGGCCTCGCGGCAGGGCGCGGCCTGGCCGGCTTCGTGCCCCCGCCCGCCCGCTGGCTGTCCTGCACCGACGAGGCCCTCACCTGGGACGACGGGCGCGGCGCGGCGTGGCGCCTCGACCTCGCGTCGGGCGTGGCGCGGGAGGTGGCGCGGTGATCCGGTCTGCAACCCTGCTTGCGACCCTCCTCGCCACATCGACCGGCTGGGCCCAGGAGTACCGCTTCCCGAGCGAGCTCCCGGCGAGCGGCACCGTCCAATATATCACCGCCCACCGCGACCTGAAGGACGGCGCGGGGGTCGAGGACTACGCGTGCGGCACCAACGCCTACAACGGGCACCGCGGCACGGACATCGGCATCGGTGGCTTCGCGGTGATGGACGCCGGGAGCCGCTGGGTGGTGGCGGCGGCGGAGGGCGAGGTCACCGCCGCGGTGGACGGCTGCTTCGATCGGTGCACGAGCGGCCAGTGTGAGTGCGGGGGCGGGTTCGGGAACTACGTGAAGATCACCCACCCGGACGGCAAGTCCACCTACTATGGGCACCTGATGCGCGGCTCGGTGCGGGTCACCACCGGCGAGCCCGTGACCTGCGGTCAGCGCCTCGGCAAGGTGGGCTCCTCCGGCCACTCCACCGGGCCCCACCTGCACTTCGAGCCCCGCTACGCCAACAACGTCTCCGACGACCCCTACGCGGGCGCCTGCGGCGGCCCGATCTCCTTCTGGGTGGCGCAGGGCGCGTACAACGCCCTGCCCGGCGAGCAGTGCGCGGGCGGCGCGCCGCCCCCGGTGGAGGCGGGTACGGTGAAGGGGGTGCTCTGGAACCTCGGGGTCACCACCGGCCCCAACGACGCGGGCAACGTGCGGGTGGTGGGCGGCCACGTGACCGCCGACGACGGGACGACCACGTCGGCCCGGGCCGGCGACGGCTACTGGGCGCTGAGCCTACCCGCGGGCAGCCACCGGATCACCGCCGAGCTGGAGGGCTTCTTGCCCACCAGCCGCGACGTCACGGTGAGTGCAGGACAGGTTGCGTGGGCCTCCATGGGCCTCGAGCCCGAGGACGGCGCGCCCCCGCCCCGCGACGACGCGCGCATCCTCGACGCGCCGATGCTGATCGAGGTCGAGCCGGAGGACCCGGTGGTCGCCACCTGGTGGGTCGAGAACAGCGGCACCACCACCTGGGCCGAGGGCGAGGTGACCTTGGCGTTCGTCGAGGGCGCCCGCTGGGACGCGGAGGCCGCCCCGGTGGTGGCCCCCGACCAGCAGGTCGCGCCGGGAGAGCAGGTCGCCTTGCAACTCAGCCTGACCGCGGTGGCCACCGCCACCCGGGCCACCTCGGTGTGGCGCCTCACGCGGGTCGGCGGCGCGGCCTTCGGCGAGCCGCTCCAGCTCGAGGTCCGGGTGCGGACCGCCACCACCTCCGACCCCGGGGCGCCGGACAAGCTCGAGGGCGGCCCGCGCGGCGGCAGCCTCGGCGGCTCCTGCGGCTGCCGGGACGCGGATCGACCGGACCCGGGCGTGGCGCTCATTGGGGTTTACATCGGGTTCCTGCTCTGGAGGCGGCGTACCCCGAGGTAGGATTTACGCACCATATGTCGGAAATCTCCGACAACTAGCTCCGGAGACCACGGAGCGATGCCCATCCACGCCTCAATCAAGCCTCTGGTGGCCGACGGCCGCATCACCGCGCAGGACGTGTCGCGCCTGGAGGCCCTCGCCCAGGCGGGCGAGCTCACCGGCCGCGACCTCACCCAGCTCGGCCAGCGCTACCACGACGCCCTGGACGCCGGGGTCGGCGCGGCCCTCGCCAAGCTGGCCAAGACCCTCGGCGGCGCGGTGTTGCCCCAGGCCCCGATCGCGAACCTGGGCGCGGCGCCCGGCGTGCTCTCCGGCCTCGTCACCCTCTCGTCCGAGCACAACCGGCGGCATCCCGAGGTCACCACCGTGCAGCGCGCGCTGATGGCCCTCGCCAACCGGCTCGAGAAGGCCGAGCTGACCCTGCCCGACTGGGGCGCGGACGGCGACTACGGAGCCGAGACGGTGGCCGCGGTGGCCGCGTTCCAAGCGCTGAAGGGCCTGCCGGAGACCGGCAAGCTGGACGGCAACACCGCCCGCGCCCTGGACGCGGCGCTCAAGGCCTCCAACGTGGTGCCGGTGTTCGGCCCCGGCGGCGTGGGCCCGAGCGGCGCCGACATGGTGAAGGCGGCGGAGTTCCTCATCGCCAAGCACGGTGATCACTACGGGGTGGATCAGCCGTGGTGGAACCTCGACCCGAACCACAGCCTGCCCGCCAACGTCCCGCTCGGCGGCCTGCGCGGGAAGTGGAAGTGCAACCTGTTCGCCTGCAACACGGTCTACCAGGCCGGCTTCGCGCCGCCCTACTACGGCAACCGCGGCAAGGGCGAGTACCCGAACGCCAACCAGCTCTTCAAGTGGAGCGACAAGTACGCCGCCCGCTACAACAACAAGACCCACTTCAAGCTCGTCGACGAGCTGGCGATCCAGTCCCTCGAGGAGGTCTCCGGCCCCGAGCGGGTGAAGGAGCGCCTCACAGCCCTCCTCCGCCGGGCCGAGCCGGGCGACATGATCATCGTCGACCACCGCGGCGACGAGGTCGCGGACGGCGGGCACTGCCGGGTGGTGATGGCGAACGACCTCACCGAGGGCGGGAACGGCAGCATCTCCTGCGCCCAGGCCTCGCGCGCCTCCGGCCTCATCCGGGACGAGGCGCTGTTCAAGTTCACGGGTGAGGAGAAGGTCTGGATCCTGCGCCCCAACAAGGTGCGCAAGCAGGGGTAGCCGGTGCATACTCGGAGATGATCCGCTCGCGTGCTGCAGCGGATTGGCGACGAGCTCGACGTGAAGCAACCACAGAACATCCGCCTGGCTCAGTACCTGCTCGTCATTGCCTCTGTGACAGTGCTGCTCCTCGTGTCCGAGGCTGTGCTCTGGAGCCTCGGTGTTCCCCTCGTCGCAGATCAGGGTGACGCCAGCTTCGGCTTCTCGTCGGACCGGACCGTGTTCGTGCGGGAAGGCGATGTGTTTCGAGTGCGCCCCGAGGTGCGAGGCACGGTATTCAACGACACTCGCTTCGAGGCCGACAAGCCGGTCGATGGATTTCGGGCCTTCGTGCTGGGTGGTTCCAGCGCCTACGGCTTCCCTTGGTCAGACAAGCAGGCGTTCTCCGGCATCCTCGATGCAGCCCTCCAACGAAGTCGTTCGGGGCCCGTCGAAGTCATCAACGTCGGCGGCCTCTCGTATGCAATGCACCGACTGAGCATCTTGAGCCAGGAGCTCGTCCGATACTCGCCAGACGTGCTCATCATCTACAGTGGCCACAACGAGTTCGTCGAGCGGATTCACTTCGCGAACGTCAACGCTGAGAGCGAGGTCATGCGTAAAGTGCGGCGAGGCCTCGCACATACTCGGCTCTACTCGTTCGCAGTCCAGCTTGCACACCCGGAGCCAGCCAAGGCATCGGAGTTCCTGACGGTTCAGCGCAGTCTGACCCACCGCTACACAACAGAGGAGAAGGAGGAAGTCGCTGAAGACTTCCGGGCAGGCCTTGCAGAGCTCATCGCCACGGCTCACGCTCACAAGGTCCCCGTAGTGCTCTGCACCGTCCCCGCCAACCTGGCCGACTGGCAGCCCAACGCATCCCTCCTCGCTACGGATGACCCCAAGCATTGGCAGCAGTCGTTCGCCGCCGGGAAAGACGCCCTCAACCGCCATGCTGCCGAAGAGGCCCGGCAGATGTTCGAGGAAGCCCGTAGGCTCGCACCCGGCCACGCTGAGACCGCCTATCTCCTCGGCCAAGCCTGTGAGGCGCTCGAAGACTACGACTGCGCACGACGTGCGTACGCCGACGCGGCAGACTTGGACGCGTCGCCCGAGCGACGGCTCTCCGAGTTCAACGCTGCCATAGTCGCCGCAGCTGGTCGAGGTCAGACACCGAGCTTGTCTGTACTCGACGTCGAAGCCACCTTCACCGCAACCGCGGCACATGGACTGATCGGGTTCGACCTGATCGAGGACTACGTGCACCCGACACTGAAGGGACATCGGCTGATAGCCAAGGCGCTCTACCACCACTTGGCCCAGCTCGGCGTCCCCACCCTCGAGCGCGTCATGAACGACCCCGAGCTCGACCGCCTGGCGGTCGAGGCACAGTCGGCGGGCCAACAGCGCTCAGCCGCGTGGTTCTTCAACCAAGGCGTCGTTCTCGAGAACGCGGGTCACTTGGACCAGGCACTCAAGGCCTATGCCAACGCCCTGGACGTCGCGCCCGACTACTTCGGCGCCATCGGCAACACGGCACGAATACTCTATGAGCGCGGCGATCGCGCGGGAGCCGCCAAGTACATCGGCATGATGGCCGAGCTCAATCCTCGGGACGTGGGTGGCCTCGTGCTTCAAGCCAACGTAGCGCTCGACGAGAAGCGCTTCGAGGACGCCATGCGGCTCCTCCAGACCGCCATCGAAGAGGATCCCACCCGGACCACGCCCTGGATGATGCTCGGCAGCGCACTGCGAGACCAGCACCGTCCGGAGGAAGCCATCGAGCCCCTCAGGCGCGCCACCGCGCTCGACCCCGGTCACGCCGAGGCCCGGCTGCTCTACGGTGTGGTCCTGATGGAAACAGGGCGCTTCGATGAAGCCCAGCGCGAGATCGAGCAGGCGGTAAGGCTGGACCCAAGCGCGGCGCGAGCGCACCTCTACCTGGGCTTGGTGCACGAGAACCAGAACCGCTTGGAGGAGGCGTCCCAGGCCTACCAGGAGGCCCTTCGGCTGCGACCCGGCTATCAGGACGCAGAACAAGGGCGACAGCGAACCGGCCATCAGATCACTGGAGGTAGCCCCTCGCCTTGATGAAGGCGATGGCCGCGTCCAGGGTCCGAGTGTGGCCATGGCGACTTAGTGCTCGCTCCATCGCTTCCTCGAGGCGCCGTCGGCCATCCTCAGACGCGGTGAGTCGCTGGTAGTAGGCGTCCAACCATGCCTCGTGCGTTTCCAGGGGTTCGAGGTAGCGGAGGGCACCAAGGTCGAGCGCTTCCCGATCCGGCAGATTCGCGAGATAGGCGTCACGCACGAACACCACTGAGGACTCTCCATAATGGATCGGCGTCCAGTCGGACACCATCATGTTCGTACAGATTGGCCGCGCCCAGTCGGCGAGTCCGTAGTGCACGTCGTACTCATCCGCGACGTCCTTCAGATCACCGGGCGAGCGGTCGATCTTCGCGTACGTCGTTGTCATCCACTCGCCATCATAGAGCGCAGTAGTTCGCCCGTCAGCGAAGACGCCACCTGGGATTCGCTCCCAGATGAGATAGCCCGAGGACATTATCTCGTGAATCGTGCGTCCGGCGGGCAGAGCAGCCAACGTCGGGTAAGTATCGCGGGGGTACATCGCCCAATTCACACCCAGACCGAAGTGGGCATCGAAATGACGGTGGCTCCAGGAGAACTGGGACGGGATCAACGCGACTTGCGCCGACAGGGTTGCGAATGCAACCAGGTACGGCGAAGAGGCAGCCAAGGTCCGCCTACCGAGACGCTCCAGGGCGCCGGCCGCGACGTCGACTGCAATCGCAAATGCAGGCGCGAACAAGAACAACGCCTCGTAGAGATTTCGAACGAAGCGACCTGCGAGAATCGCACCCAGAACGACCAAGCCCAACGCATAGAGGCGCCGGTGGCGTAGCGTCACCATCCCACCGATCAAAGCCATCATCCACGGCACCCAGACGAACCGCAGGTCCAACGACATGGGCGCCCACTCGTCCATCATCCTGATGGACGAGTCCAACGTGACACCCTGCCGCACGATCTCGAAGACAGCGCGGCCAGAGTTCGTTGTGAGCATCACCAAAACCGAGGTCAGAAGCACTATCAACGGACGGACCCAGTCTCGGGCGGGCCTCCGCTCCAGGATCCCCGCAACCCAGAGGACCCCGAGGATCCCCAAGCCGATCATGACAGTACCGTGTAGTTGGCTCCAGACGAGGATGATCGGCACAGCCCACCACAGGCCACGACCGGGTCGAACCTGGTACCAGGCCCCCAGCAGGATCATGCCCGCCAGAGGCACGGTGCCCTGGACCATTGGGCGAAGAGCCGCGTAGCGGGGCTGCGCCAGCGCGAGGGTCGCGAAGGCCGCGGCCGCAGCTGCGGCCGCTCGAACACCGAGCCTCCTGCAACCGAGGGCCAGCAGCACACCACTCGCAAACATCGTGAGCATCTTGAGGGGTACCAGCCCCGACTCACCAAACGCGCACCACCAGCCATAGAGGATCAGCCCTCCCAGCCAGTTCACGAACAACCAGGGCCGGCCCTGGAAGGTATAGGAGAACGGGTCTGTGTCCGGGACGGCCAGGTGCTCTACCACCCAGCGACCTGTGGCCATGTGCCACCAAAGCTCGTAGTTGCGGATCTCGGTGGCGTACAGGAGTGCCCCGGCCACCGTCATGACCAAGATGGCCAGCACTCCTGCGCGACCGGACTGCACTGATGCGGACAGTACTTCTCTACACCTCGCGAGCCAATGCAGCCCTCTGCCCCACCCTCGGCTCGGTTTCCCTACCCCCCTGGCGCCCGCCCCCGGGATCCGCGATACCCAGGGCATGGACGTGCTCACCGAGATCCTCTACCCCGCGGTGGAGGAGGCCAAGGGTCTCCTGGAGACCGACAAGCTCCAGCCCACCCCCGACAGCCCGCTGTTCGGGGACGGCGGCCTCGACTCCATGGGGCTGGTCCGCTTCATCGTCCTCGTGGAGGAGCGGATCGAGGACGCCACCGACGTCGCCCTCACCCTCGCGAGCGACAAGGCGATGTCCCGCCGCTCCAGCCCCTTCGCCACCCTCGGCAGCCTCGCCGAGTACATCCAGGAGTGCCTGACCGAGGAGGGCTACGGTGGATAGGCCGGTGACCCTGGTGACCGGGACCCGGAAGGGCCTCGGCCGCTACCTGGCCGAGCGCTACCTGGCCCAGGGTCACGTGGTGGTCGGCTGCTCACGGGATGCAAGCGACCTTGCTGCGGACGGCTACCACCACCTGCTGGCCGACGTGGCGGACGAGCGCGCGGTGAAGGCGATCTTCGCGTTCATCCGGAAGGACCTCGGGCGCCTCGACAACCTGATCAACAACGCGGGCATCGCGTCGATGAACCACACCCTGCTCACGCCCCTGGCCACCGTCGACCGCATCTTCGACACCAACGTGAAGGGCACCTTCCTGTTCGCCCGAGAGGCCGCCCGCCTCATGCAGAAGCGAAAGTACGGCCGCATCGTGAACATGACCACGGTGGCCACCCCCCTCATGCTCGAGGGCGAGGCGATCTACGCGGCGAGCAAGGCGGCGGTCCTGAACCTCACCCAGGTCTTGGCAAGGGAGCTTGCACCCTTCGGGATCACGGTGAACGCGGTGGGCCCGACCCCGGTCAAGACCGACCTCATCCGGTCGGTGCCGAAGGAGAAGCTCGACGCCCTCTTGGCCCGGCAGGCCATCCCGCGCTTCGGGGAGCCGGAGGACGTCGCCAACGTGATCGACTTCTTCCTGCGCAAGGAGAGCGACTTCGTCACCGCCCAGAACATCTACCTCGGGGGCGTGGCCTAGTGCCCGAGGTCATCCTGCGGCGCTTCGCCGGGTGGCGGGAGCGCGCCGCCCTGGTCTGGCAGGGCCAGACCTTCACCTACGGGTGGCTCGCGGACGAGGTGGCCGCGCTCGAGGGCTCGCTCGCGGTGGGGCCCCGCAGCGTGGTGGGGCTGAACGCCGACTACTCCCCCCGCGCCCTCGCGCTGTTGTTCGCGCTCCTCGGCCGGGGCTGCGTGGTGGTGCCCCTCGCCCCCGGCTCGCGCCCCCAGCGCGACGCCCTGTACGCCCTGGCCGAGGTGGGCACCGAGCTGGTGCTGGACGACGCGGACGCGCTCACGGTCGTGCCGGTGGGGCACGCGGTGACTCAACCCATGCTCGCCGAGCTCCTCGACCGCGGTACCGGCGGGCTTGTGCTGTTCTCGTCGGGCTCCGCCGGCAAGATCAAGGGCGTGGTGCACGACGGGGCCAAGCTGGTGGCCCGCTACGCGACCCCGCGCCGCCCCGCGGTGATCATCCCCTTCATGCTCTTCGATCACATCGGCGGCATGAACACCGTGCTCCACACGCTCTCCTCCGGTGGCACCGCGGTGCTCGCGAAGGAGCGCAGCCCCGAGGCGATCTGCCGCTTGATCGCGGCCCACCGGGTCGAGGTCCTCCCCGCCACTCCGACCTTCTTGAACCTGCTCCTGTTGAGCGATCACCATTCCCACGACCTGAGCTCCCTCCAGATCCTCGGCTACGGGGCGGAGCGCATGCCCGAGGCCACCCTGGCCCGGCTGACCGCCGCCTTCCCCGGCGTGCACATCAACCAGAACTACGGGCTCTCCGAGGCCGGGATCCTCCACACCCGGAGCGAGGCCTCCGGCTCGCTCTGGATGAAGCTCGGCGGCGACGGGGTCGAGGTCCGGGTGCAAGATGGCTTGCTCGAGCTGAAGGTCGAGACCGCGATGGTGGGCTACCTCAACGAGGCCAGCCCCTTCACCGAGGACGGCTGGCTCAAGACCGGAGACCGGGTCGAGGTGCGGGGCGAGTACATCCGGGTGCTCGGCCGCGAGTCCGACATCATCATCGTGGGGGGGGAGAAGGTGTACCCGGCCGAGATCGAGGACCTCATCGCCCAGCTCCCCGACGTCCTCGACGTGGTGGTGAGCGGCGAACCCCACGCGATCACCGGCAACATCGTGAAGGCGACGGTGCAGCTGGCGAGCGGCGAGAGCCGGGCCGAGTTCCGGCGGCGGATGAGCGCGGCGCTGACCGCCGCCCTGCCCGGCTTCAAGGTCCCCCAGAAGGTGGAGGTCACGACCGAGCCGCTCCACACCGCGAGATGGAAGAAGAGGCGCGCATGAGCACCTTCGAGAAGCCGGCCTCCTCGGCCGACAAGTTCTTCACCGTCGTGAACGAGCTGCGACCGCCCTTCGTGATCCAGCTCCTGGTGGAGGGCGATGGCGCGCCGGATCCGGACGCGCTCTACGACGCCCTCGAGGCCAGCACCGCGGTGAACCCGGGCGCGTCCCTGCGCATCGAGCAGGGCGAGCGGGACGCGAAGTGGGTCATCGGCCCCCCGCCCACCCTCACCGTGCTCGAGGCGCCGGAGTTCGAGGCCGCGCACGGCGACGACGTCCCCTTCTTGATGTGGCCGATGGACGCACGGGTTGGGCCGACCTGCGAGCTGCTCTCGGTGCAGGGCAAGCACAAGCACTACCTGATCTTCCGCGCCCTCCACGCGGTGATGGACGGCCAGGGCACCCTGGCCTGGGCTCGAGACGTCATGCGGTGTCTCCGGGGCGAGGCGCCGCTCGGCCACGAGAGCCCCCTCAGCGTCGACGACCTCGTGCTCCGGAACCCCAAGCAGCTCAAGCGCCGCCCCTACCCCGGCCCGGACGCCCTGCACCCCTTCGGGCCCCCCAACCCCCAGCCCATCTGGTCCTTCCACTGGCGCCGGGTGGTGGCCGATCGACCGCTGGAGTCCCTCGCCACCGGGCGGATCGCGGTGGCCCTGGCCGAGCAGGCCCGGGCCGGGAGCGACGAGGGCATCGTCCGCATCAACCTCCCCACCGATCTGCGGAGCCACTGCCCCGAGGAGCGCACCACCGGGAACATGTTCGCCTCCCTCTACGTCGAGGTCCCTCCGGGGGCCACGCCCGAGGCCATCGCGATCAAGGTCGTGCAGCTGCTCTACAAGCACGAGGGGATCCGGCCGGTGGGCCTGTACTCCACCGACAAGAGCGGCTCCCTCGACGCGATCCGGGTCAAGGCCTACTGGGACCTCCACCAGCTGCACGCCACCGGGCTGTACTGCTTCAGCGCCACCCTCTCGCACCTGGGAGTCCTGCAAGGCGCCCTGCTCTCGGGCCCCGGCTTCACCGCGACCGGCGCGTTCTTCGTGCCGCTCGTGGGCGACTCCGGCTGCGTGGTCTCGCTCAACGGCTTCGACGATCACACCGAGGTGGCGGTGGGGCTGTCCGACCGCTTCCAGCGCGACGGGGCCCTGGACCGGCTGGCGGAGCTCATCGGCGCCGCGGTCCGCTGAGACTCCTGCAACTCAGCCTGCCTCGCCGGACCTCACTCCGCGCCGCGCTCGATCCATCGTCGGATGGTCTCCACGTCGCGTGGCGACAGACCGTCGGTGAACAGCGGCATCTTGCGGACACGGTGCGCGCCCGGCGTGTCCTCCGCGAGCACCTTCATCAAGAACGAGCTGTCCGGATCGCCCGGGACCACCAAGGTCCTATCCGTGAACGACGACGCCTTCCCCACCAGGTTCAGCCGAGCGTCCTGCGCCGCGTTCGGCTTGTCGCCGCGGGCCGGGTCGTCCCACTCGGGGAAGCCGTCGTAGTCGAGGATCAAGCGCCCATGGCGCAGCACGTCGCTGTGGCAGGGCACGCAGTTGTCCTGGAGGATCGGCTTCACGTCCTTCGCGAACGTCGGCGCGTCGGGGACGCGGACGAGCGCGTCGTTCGCGTTCTGCTCGGGGGTCACAGCCACGTAGAAGACCGCCTCGTCCACCATCACCCGGTGGACGTTGTCGACGTTGCCGGTCTCCGGCCAGCGCGCGGTGTCCGCCTCGCCTTCCACGACCAGCGGCCCGTTGGGGAAGAACTCTGCCGCCGAGCCGTTCGCCTCCGCGACGTCGTAGGTCGTGCGAGCCGCGCGCGCCATGAGGCGCAGGAACTCCGGCGGGAAGTGCCGGTAGTAGAGCTTCACGCTCACGCGGATCGGCCCGACGACCTCGTTCTCGTTGAAGCGGATGTCCCAGTAGTGTCGCTGAGGCTTGTAGAACACGAGCGAGCGGTTGTTGGGCATGTGGTTCGCGTTGAGGGGGATGAACGTGAAGGCCTCGCTCGCCCGTGTCCCGCTGGATAGCCCCAGGTTGTCGAGGAGCGGCTGGAACAGCTGCCGACCATTCTCGATCGGGAAGTGATAGCGGTTATCGCTCGCCAGGTCCTGCGCGATCGGGAGGGCCGGGAACGTCAGCAGCCACGGCGTCTGGGCCTCAAGCCCGGTCACGCCCGGGATTGTGTTCGGACCCTCGACGGTGTGCTCGGCCTCGCAGCTCCTGCCGTCCGTGTTCGGGCAGCCACACACGCGGAAGAAGATGTTCGTCGGGTACACCAACCCGAAGCGATCGCCCGCGTGGAGGGACCCGCCCTGGATGCTCGGCATGAGCGGGCCGAACTCCGGGAAGGGGTACAGGATCTCGGGGCGCTCATCGGACGTATCCGTCACGCGCCACTTGAGGGGGTGCATCTGCATGTAAGCGACGGAGATGGTCCCCGTCTGGCCGGTGAGCGGATCCAGCGTCACGAGGGGATACGACAGGTTCAAGTCGGCGCTCTCCGGCTCCTCGTTGCTGAGCTCACACGCGAACGGATCGTTGCCCACCACATGGAACTGGTCGACGCGCGCCACACGCTCACCGATCGGCGCCGCCGTCAGATCCGAGTCCAGCCCCAGGTCGGCCACGTGCCAGCTCAACAGCAACGTGCCGTCCTCGAGCTCCGGCACCGTGTTCCCGATGCGGTGCAGCCAGATGTCCTCGTCCTCGAGGCTCCCGTCCGCGGTCCGCTCCCTGGTCTCGTCGTGCGGCTTGTCGATCAGGTGCCCGGACAACCCGCGGCAGGCATCCTCGTGGTGCGCGGCCACGCTCCCCGTCCGCACGCCGAACATTCGGTTGATCACGTCGTTGGCGCCCGTGACGGTGTGCCGAACCGGGTCCTTCCAGACCGGGTATCGGCCATCCCTGTCCTCTTCGCCACCGTACAGATCCGACAGATCCCCCAGCGCGCAGTCCACGACCTTCGCCATCCCGGTGTTGGGATCGATGCTGCCCATGTCCTGCACCGTCAGCTCGACCCACATCTGCCGCTCTTGCGAGAAGCCGGCGGCGACGTTGTGGCCGCCGTTGACGTTCGTCAGCCACGCCTTGATGGGCAGGTTGCAGTTCCCCGCGGCGTCACAGCACAGGCCATCGCTGCAGTCGCGGTCGCCCGGGTCCACCACCTCGGGCGTGCCGGCGAGCGAGATGGAGGCCGCGGTCTTGAAGAGCTGCTTGCGTCGCTCGTCGAGCGAGGACGGGAGGTCGTAGTCCGGGTCCCTCGCGTCGCCGGATTGGTGGGGCAGCGACACCGACTCCGGGAGCTCGGCGCTCGGGTCGAGGCCGAGGTTCTCCGGCGTGGGGCGGAGGTATCCCATCGCTCGGTCGGGCCCGCTCATGTTGTGGGTGGTGACGCGAGGCCGGGCCGTAGGTCGGAGGTTTGCGGTCGCGCCGCCCGAGAACACCGTCTCGCCGCAGTGGCCCTGCGGGTCGCAGTCGGCGTCGGTCGCCGTGTACGCCCCAGGGTACGCGCCGGGCGGCGCGTACGGATACAGCGACATATGGCAGTCCTGGCAGACGAGGCGCTTCGGCTTGCCCGCGTCGTCGAGGTACGGGTTCCGGTCCTCGTACTCGCTGTCCGGGTGAAGGTTGAGCGGGCTCAGGTACCACTCCGTGTACAGGTTCTCGAGGCGCTGGTACGGTTCCTCGTGCACCGGCTCGGCGCCCGGCAGACGGACGTCGTGGCAGGCGCCGCAGAACTGGGACGTCTTGAAGTAGGGCCGGATGTCCTGCGGCTCCTCGCCCGCGAACGAGACGTTGTATTCGCGCGCCTCGGGGGTGGCTCCGGTGGAGAAGTCGTGGGCGGTGTTCGGGAACAAGATGTCCGGATCGAGGGGGCCGTAACGGACCGAGCCCTCGCGCTCGAAGACGAAGCCCACGTTCGAGATGCCCAGCTCGTGCTCCGGTGGATTGTGGTGCTCCCCTTCACGGGAGATGCGTCGGCAGCGCGGATCGTCGACCGTCTCGCAGGCCTCGAACAACTCCTCGGCACACTCCAGTGTGTCTTCGCGGCAGATCGGGCCCTCCACCCGGTCATCCTCCTCGGTGAGGTCGTCGAAGGGCTGCCCCACCTTGTGGCATGCGTCGCAGGTGATGCCCTGGAACGTGAAGCGGCGCCGCCGCAGCACCGTCTCCATGTCCAGGTCCGGGTTGACCTCCTCCTCGATGGCGCGCCCCGGCGGGCGCAACAGGCCACCCGTGGTCGGGCGGGAGAGCTCACGTTCGTAGGGGTCCACGTCCTCGGCGGCGAGCCGGAACGACGCGTTGGGACTCATCACCCCGTCGCGGAACGACATCGCCGAGGGCGCGTGGCAGCCGATGCACAGCGAGTTCTGCCGGAACACCGGGCGCCCCGCCGCGAACGTGGCGTAGTAGTTCGCGGTGACCTCGAGCATCTGGTACACGGGATCCATCCCGCTGCCGTAGTTGTGCGACGAGCCCACCCACTCCCGGAACTGGCGCGGGTGACAAGTCTTGCAACTATTCGGGTCGTCCGCGCCCATGGGCCCTTGGAGGGTGAGCTGACGCTCCTCCGTCGGTGGGAGCCCATCGTCGCAGTTCGAGCAGCCGGCCAGAGCCAACGGGAACAGCGGGAACAGGAGACGCCTGAAGAACCTCTTCACGTTAGAACCGACCTTCCAGACTCGTCTTGATCAGGTGGAAACCGCCCAGCTCGCTGTACAGGATGTTCGAGTCCCGCACGAACTCGTATGCCCCCCGCACCTCCACGAAGCGCGTCAGCCCGACGCGCGCGTCGATCCCGCCGCCCCCCGACACCTCAGTCGCGGATGACTCGACGTAGCGACTGTCGAGCGTCGCGGTGGTCAGGTAGCCGAACAGGCCGACGTTGAGGTTCTGCTGGCTGAGCATACGACCGGCGATCGCGCGCGTACCGCGCACGTAGCGCAGGGAGACCGAGAGGTCGTGGAGGTACTTCTCGCCACCCATGGAGACGTCATCGAAGATACCCATCGTCACGTCCGCGCGTCGATCATAGAGGATGCCCAGGTATTCCCCGGATAGTTCGATCCCTGTCCGCTCCGAGAGCCGGAAGCGGCTCTGGGCGGACAGCCCGAGCACCACCCGATTGGCGTCGAACGGGGTCCGCTCCTCCTGATCCGCCCACACGAAGCGCCCACCGACCGACGGACCGATCTCCAGCCAGCTCGCCAGATCGAACAGCACCGCGGCCTTGAGGTCGCTGTAGGGCTGCTTGTTCGGGACGTTCAGCCGCAACGACTCGTACGTCCGCTCGCGCGCATCGCGTGAGAACCCGCGCCCACCGGCCAGATCGTAGAACACGTCACGCCCCACCCGCTGGGTGAAGTCGAGCGTCACCAGGGTGCGGTCGAGCTGCAGGTTGCCATGGAGCTCGACTCGGCTCAGGTCGGGCAGCGCCATGTGGACCCGCGCGGTCACGTCGAGCGCCTGCATCGGCTGCACCGTCACCGAGACCACGGCGAGGTTGCTCTCGAGCTTCACGGAGTCCGTGCCCTCGCGGATCGCGTCGCGAGGGATCAGCCCCAGCGTGCGCGCGAAGTAGACGTACTCACCGCGGACCCGTAGATGGAAGTCGCCCGACGCATAGGTGTAGCCCGCGTTGCCGCCGACCAGGAGCCCGAGGCTCTGCGCGTCGTAGTCGTCGGTCGTGGTGTCGAAGACGCCCGAGCGCTGCCCGGCGCGCACGTAGGCCTCGAACCCCTCGTAGTCGAACCCGATGGTCGCGCCGTCGAAGGTCACCGGCGCGACGCCCCAGTGGAACTGACGGCCCGCGCGCAGCTTCAACCCGGACAAGAGGCCTTCCCGCGTCAGCCCGTCGAGCTCGGCGTAGCCGAGGTGAAACAGGAAGGCTCGGCCGTTGCGGAAGCCATGGTACACGCTCGGCTGGACGCTCGGCCTCTCGTCGCCCTGTAGCAGCTCCGGCGCGGAGACCGTCGGCAGACCGCGAAGATCCGTCGCGCCCTGGAGCAGGACGTAGCTGTTGAGCGTCGGCAGCAACATGTGCCGCGTGCCGAAGGCCAGGTTGCCATCGAGGATCGTGTTGCCGCTTCGGATCTGATCCCCCGTGAGCGACAGGGCCGAAGACTCCTGGGGCGACACACTCGAGAACGTCGGCGTGATCCCCACGCCGAAGCGAACGATGAAGCGCGACTCCGCGTCGCGCAGCGTCTCGGGGACGACCAGGTACTCCTGCGCCGACGCCACCGACGGCATCGCCCATAGCAGGAGCGCGGTGAGGGCGACCTTCGCGTTCATCATGGGCTCCCCGTGCCGACGTCCGACGCGTGGCAGCGCGCGCAGGTCGACTGGAAGGTGTGGCAGGTCACGCAAGCCCGACCGTTGGCGCTGGCTCGCCTCGAGTGCCGAAGCCTGAAGCGCTCCAGCGGCAGGTGGCTCGGCGGCGGGATGTTGTGACACGAGGTGCAGTAGTCGATCTCGTGGCATGTTGCGCAGGCCTTCGTGTCCAGCGCCGCGAGCCGACCGTGTCGCGTGGTGCTGAAGCGGCCGGTGTGGTTCCGCGGCCGCATCACCGCGTGACAGTCCTGGCAAGAGCTGACGGGCGACCCCGAGACCCCAACGTGACAGTAGCGGCACTTCGCGTTGTCGCTCTCGGCGGCGGCCGCGTGACGCTTCCGGAAGAACGCGTTGTGGTCGTCCGGCCGGCGCGTCGACGGGAGCGGCCTCTCTTGCACGGCCGGTTCCGTCCCCACCTCCGCCATCACGGACGCCCCGGCGCGCGCCCCTGCAGCTGGGTCAAGGTGAGCCCGCGATCGAGGGGAGGAGCAGGGCCGGCGCCAACCTCGCGAGCATGCCCTCGTCGCCCCAACCGGCAACCGGGAGCTGCGCGGTGTGGCTACCAGGGCGCACCACCGCGTCGACGTGATCCAGGTGGCAGACCTGGCACTTCTCGATGCGGACCTCGTCCGGGGTCCGCGCCGCGTCCTCGTGGCAGTTCGCGCAGTCCTTCATCTCCGGCAGCTGGAGGCTCGCCTCCGACGCGCTCTGGGTCACCGCCGCGTGACAGGTGGTGCACATGATCTCGGCGCCGGATCTGTCCACCTTGTGCTTCGCGTGCGTGAAGCGGATGTCGTTCTCCAAGAAGTTCTTCGGCCGAACGGGGCTCTCGCGATCGTGACAGCGACCGCACTCGGACATCTCGGGCTGCGCGCGCTCGCCGTCTTCCTTCGCGTGGCACCCGGCGCAGGCCTGGTGCCTCGGAAAGCCCATGTACGGCGACGTCTCGCTCTCCACCACGTGACAGGCGCCGCACTCGAGGGCCGTCTTCTTCGAAGACGCGTCGAGGTGGACCGCGTGATCGAAGCGGCTCACCAGCTGCGCGCCCCGCTGGGACCCCGGGTAGGGAAGCAGCGGACTGTCGCCCTTCGCCTTCGGGTTCACGGACTCGTGGCAGACCCCGCAGAACGGCCCCGGCGGCTTCTTGTACTCGTCGGCGTGGCAGGTGTTGCAGGGCGCGTGTTGCGCACTCCCAGGGCGCAGCACCGCGTACCCGTCCTTGGGCTGCACCGCGTGACACGCGTCGCAGAACAGCGACACCGGCTTACCGTCCTCGCCCTTCAACGCGAGGTGCACGTCGTGCTGGAACTCGGTCTGGCCCTGCGCTGTCAGCGACGGCCGCACCCGCGGCGGCTGGCACCCACCGAGGAGCAGCGCCGCCAGCGCGATGATCGACACCTTCTTCACCATCACCCTACCTAGCTCTCCGAGAAGTTCTTGAATGCGAAGCGATCGCTCCGACCGGGATCCCAGTCGGACGGCTTCTGTACGATCTCGATCCCGAGCTTCTCCAGCCACTTCGTAGGTGGGTTCGCGCCGAGCATGCAGAACAGCACGTCGTTCGGGACCTCCACCTTCGACCTGTCCTTGCGCTCCACGACCACCGACCTCTCGGTGACCTCCGCCGGGTTGCTCTCCATCATGAGGGTGAGCCGACCGGCACCGACCAGCGCTTCGACCTTCTGCTGGTTGCCCGTCTTCGCCCGGGAGAACGTGCCCTGGCGATAGACGATCGAGACCCGGTTGCTGCCGCCGTGCGCCTCCGCGAGCGCGATCGCCGCCTCCAGGGCGCTGTCTCCGCCGCCGACGACCATGCAGTCCTTGCCATCGTACTCGTCCGGATCCGCCAACCGGTACAGCACCTTCGGCAGGTCGTCGCCGGGCTTGCCGAGCTTGCGCGGATCGCCGCGCGTTCCGGTCGCGATCACCACGCGGAGCCCACGATAGCGCCCCCGCTTCGTCGTCACCAGGAACCCCGGGCCGTCCTGCTCGATGGAGAGCACGGCCTCATCGTGACGGAGCTGGAGCTGGTACTTCGCCAGCTCCTCCTCCCACTTCGCGATCACCTCTTCGCGCGTCGTGTCCCAGACCGGCAGCGGGCCGAGGTTCTCGACGTGCGCCGGGCTCGCCATCAGCTTCTTCTTCTTGGGATACCCGTGGATGGTGGTCGCGAACTCCGGCCCCTTCTCCAGCAGGACGTAGGCGAGCCCCTGGTTCTGCGCGGTCATCGCCGCCGACAGCCCGGCCGGCCCACTCCCGATCACGATCACTTCGTACTCGAAGCCCTTCTGCCCCGCGCTCCCCGGGCCGAAGCCCTCGGACACCATGTGCTCGACGACCCACCGCCCCAGGTTGTTCGCGTTCTTGACCAGCGGCTTCCCCGACGCCTCGCCGATCACATAGACGCCCTCCTCACCCTCGCCGAGACCGGTCTGGAAGTTCGCGTCGAGGTCGGGCACCGAGATCATCGGCGGCGGCTCGCCCGGCACCGCCATCGTGAGGGCCTGCGGTCCGCACACCGCGACGCAGGTCGTACATTCGTGGCACAGCTCCGGCCGGAGCACCTGCGGGATCGAGTCGACCATGTGCAGGACGTCATAGGGGCACGCGTCGGCGCAGTCTCCGCTGCCCGTGCACTTGTTGGGGGACACGCGAGGGAGCTTGCGCGCCGTGCCACGTCCGCTGCCCCCGCACTTCACCACGCCGTCCGTGCGCGGAGGCTGAGCCTCCGCCTCCTCCTGCTCGCGCGCCGCCTGGGCCCGCTCGTTCTTGCGTCCCCGGCTGTGCATGCCCACCGCCAGCCCGACCAGGCCGAGCAGCGCGAAGGACGCCAGCCATGGGCTCGGCCCACCCGTCGAGGCGACGCTCACCTCCTCGGGCAGTGGCTTCGCCCACGTGTCGCCGTGCTCGCGATGGCAGTCCGCGCACGCGGTCGACACCAGCGCGTCCTTCGGACCGTGACAGCCGAAGCAGGCCTGGTACGCGTGGCCCTCCTCGCGCTCCTCGCCCGCAGAGCTCATGTGGCACGCAGCGCAGCGCCCCTCCACCGCCTCATGCTTCGCGTGGATCGCCTCCTTGCGCGCCTCCGGCTCGAACGCCAGATCCGCCTCGATATCGACGGCGAAGCCCTCACGCGGCGGTGGCTTCACCTGGAACTTGCCGAAGTCGAAGGGTTCGAAGCGCTGGTGCCGGTCCGCGTGGCAAGCCACGCACCGCGCACCGTCGACGAGCGCGGTCTGGCGCGGCCCGTGGACGTGCTCGGCGTGGCAGTCGTTGCACTTGCCCTCGAGATCCTCGTGCTTCGGTCGGAGCGCGTGAGCGGCGTGGCAGGTGGTGCAGGCCGCCACGACGGTGTCCTTCGAGGTGTGGCAGGCGGCGCAGCTGTCGCTCGCCTCGAGCTTCGCCGAGGCCTCTTGGAGGAACGCCGCGCTCGCGTGCTCGGAAGAGACCGGTCGTGACAGCAGCGCCCGGCTGCCGGCCTGGGCGAAGGACAAGTAGGTGAGCGCGAGGCTCGCCATGACGCCCACGCCGATCACCAGCGGGAGGCGAGCCGAGCGCTTCACGTCGTCCGGCTCGACCCACAGCACCGACTTGCGGTCCTTCTTCGCCTCCTCCTCCGACCGCGGTGCAGCGCCTTCGGGCGCGTCCTTCGGCCCCGCGAGGTCGGTCGGGAGCCGGTACATGGTCATGAACGGGGAGGCCACCTCCACGTCCTGGACGAACTTCGGGATCTCGACGTCCGCCTCCGGCGGCACGACCTCCAGACTGCAGCGGAGCGCCTGGACGTCGACCCTCAGCTCGAAGCCGCCGAGCTGGATCGCGTCGCCGGTCTCGAGCGGCTCGTCCACCGCGCGCTTGCCGTTGACGTAGGTCCCCGCGGTGCTGAGGTCGACGACCCGGAACTCCGGGTAGCTGAAGTAGATCTGGGCGTGGCTTCTCTCGACCCGGCGGTCGTCGAGGAAGAGATCGGACTGCGGATCCCGCCCGATCGAAAGCTCCGGCTGCATCCTCACTTCGCCCGCGAAGGTGAAGCGCGGCATCGGCACCGCGACGGTGGCCATCGGATCGTCGCGCTCGATGTCGATGCCCGGAGCCTGGAACTCGATGTCGCTCGCGCCGATCGAGATGATGTCACCGTGGCCAAGGACCCGCGCCTCCGAGACCGGCGCGCCGTTGAGCAGGACGGAAGCATCGGCCACGCCACGCAGGTAGAAGTCGTCGTTCTCCCGGAACACCACCGCGTGGTGCTCCGCGACGAGCGGATCGTACAGCGAGGCGTGGTTGTCTTCCGAGCGGCCGAGCATCACGCGCAGCCGACCCAGGAAGATGTAGCGATCCATGTGGGGGCCCGTGAGGAAGCGCAGGCGACCCCACCCGTCGTAGGGCGCCATGACCTCCGCCGGATCACCCTCGGCATCGAGCGTGTTGATCACCACGCAGTCGCTCTCCTGAACGACCACCAAGGAGGTCTGGTAGCGGATGTCGAAGTCGCGGCGCGGGACGGCGCGCAGGTCGAGGATCGTCGCGTCGGCGTCATCCGGGACCGGCTCCGGCGTCTCCTCGACGAGCAGCAGCTCGGTCATGCCGATCGAGAACGACTGGCCGGGGCGGATGCGGACCTGCCCCTCGATGACGCTCGCGCCCGGCGAGCCCAGGGACGTCCCGTTGCTGCTCCCCAGGTCCTCCAGGATGTACTCGCCAGCGCGGTGCGTCAGCCGCGCGTGCCTCTTGGACGCCCGGTCGTCGATGACGACGAGGTCCGCCTCCTTGCGCGAGCGCCCGAGCACGATCGAGTCCTTGTCGAGCTCGACCCGCAGGCCGGCGTTGGGTCCGGACTTGAACTCGAGGACGATCATCCGATCGCTCCCAGGACGAACCGGGCCACCGAGGCCACGTGGATCACCGTGAAGGTGAGGAGCATCGCCGTGATCGCGATGTGGAAGACGAGCCAGCCCCGGCGAACGCGGTACAGGTTGAGCGCGGTGCGGATCTCGGAGAGGCGCACCGCGTCGATCGCGAGGCGCTCGAGCAGGCGCTGCTCGGTCTGGTCCAGCCCACCGAGCAGCGGTGAGATCCGCTCCAGCGCCTCGGCCTCGGCCCGCTTGGGGTCGTAGCCGCGGCCGAGCCGGCCGAGCCCCGAGCCGACCTTGCCCGCCAGCTGCTTCGCGGCCGCGACCACCCGATCCGACTGCTCCTGCAGGAGCTGCTCCCGGCGCTTCTCGAGCACCTGGTGCTCCGAGACCACGTCCTCCTCGAGCTGTGACTCGCGCTCCAGACGGCTCACCGCGCGCGGAAACCACTTGTAGTACGCGACGCCGAACAACCCGGTGGTGACCTCGAGGACCAACAGGACCACGAGGATCCCCGTGACGAAGCCTCCCATCGAGAAGCCGGAGTGCAGCACGACCGCGAGCAACCCCAGCAGGCCGAGGAGCACGTGCGCGCGCACCCACCAGAAGAAGCGCCCGAGCTGGAGCGCCCCTGTCGGGAAGCGCCGCGGCGCGCTCGGATCCGGCGCGTGGTTGGGGAACCGGTTCAGCCTCCGGCGCCCCGCGAGCGCGGTCGCCCCGAGCATGAAGGATAGCCCCATCGTCCCGAGCGCGACCCCACGCGCGGAGTACGCGAGGTACGGGTCCGCGCTCACGTACAGGACCACCGCGAGCAGCGCGAACGCGGCGGCGATCGCGCCGAGGATCGGGCGGGATCGGTCCTTCTCGGCCTCCGTCGCCGTGCGCGCGCCGCCGACGGCGTGGTCCTGCGTGCTCCCGAGCAGGGCGCGCACCTCCTCGAAGTACGCGGTCGGCTCCACGCGCAGGATCGCCTTCGTCGGACAGTTGTGGACGCAGTTCGGCTCGTCATAGCCCGAGCAGAGGTCGCACTTGCTCGCGATCTTGGGCGTGTCGAGCCCATCCACCTCGCGGCCCGGGGTCTCGACCATGGTGATGTTGTCCCAAGGGCAACGGAGCGCGCAGTTCGAGCAGCCGATGCAGAAGTCGTGGATCGCGACCTCGCCGGACGGCTTGCGATGGATCGCGCCCGTGGGGCAACCGATCATGCACTCCGGGGAGTCGCAGTGACGGCACGAGGACGGAAACAGGATCGGCTTGTGGTCCCCCTTCGTCTCCAGGTTGCGTCGACGGGTCAGCTTCTTCCCTCGCCGGGTCAGCTTTGCGTGGCCGTGCCGGGCTTCGCAAGAGCGCACGCAGTTGCCACACCGGATGCAGAGGTCGAGATCGATCGTCAGCAACGACTGCGCCTGCTGCGCACCGTCCGCCATCAACGCGTCGACGAAGTTGAAGACGGTCTGGTCCTCCACCGGGACCGATATCTGGCGACCGGATCCGATCTCCGCCTTGTGGAACTGATCGGACCAGCCCTGCTCCCGCTGATCGACGGACCCACAGACCTGCCGGAAGATCCGCGTCGGGAACCGGATCACCTCGACGAAGCCCATGGTGACAAGGCTCCCCGGGCGCGTCTTGGCGTCGTGCAGTCCGATGACGTCGCCCGCGTTGAAGTACGCGAGCACGCTCGTCCCCTGACCGGCCGCGCGGACGAGCTTCGCCACGCCGGTCTTCACCACGAGGACGTCGTCCGCCGACGCCTGCTCCTCGAAGATCGTCGCTCCGCGAGGGAAGTGCTCGATCGCGCCCTTGTCGAGGAGGACCGTTGACTCCGAGTTGGTCAGCTTGCTGAACGCGCGGTGCTGGGCGAGGAAGGTCTCCATCGCGCGTCGGTCGGCAGCCCGCTGGATGCTGTCGAGGACGTCGCGGTGGACCTTGTTGAGCTTCTCGATCCGGATCTTCTCGATCTCGAGGAGGAGCGACTCACCCACCGACACCACCGACGCGCTGCGCCGCGTCCGGCCGAGGAGCGCGCCCTCCCCGAACCACCCGCCGGGTTCGGTCATGGTGGTCAGCCGGATCGTCTGACCGAGGCTGTCCGTCGCCTCCACCGCCACCTCGCCGCTGAGGAGTACGAACATGGTGTGGCCGTGCTCGCCCTCGCGAACGACCTTCTCGCCGTGGTCGTAGCTCCGCAGGAACGACGCCTTGACCAGCGCGTCGAGCCGCTTCGTGCTGACCGACGTCAGGAACGGCACCTTCTTCAAGATGGACGCGATCCCGGCCGGGGACAGGGCCATCCGCTGGAACTGCGTCAGCAGGACGTCGCTGCCTTGCATCGTGCCATCCACCTTCGACTCCTACTCCTTGTGCCAGCTGGGGATCGGCCCGCTCGTCAGGCACGCATCCTGGTGACAGCGCGTGCAGTCACCCGTAGTAGTGAACACGGCCTTGCCCTGCGCCGTCCGCTGCCCCGGGCGATGGCACTTGCCACAGGCGTTCAGCATCGTCTTGCGCGCGTTCGTCGGGACGATCGCGCCGAGCGTCTTCGCATTGTTCAACCCGAAGTGGCACGTCCCACAGCTCACCGGCTTGTCCGCCTCGCGCGCGCGCCGGTCCACCCGGTGCTCCGCGTGGCTGAAGTGCTTCGTCACCCGGCACGGGTTGGGGCGGCCCCGCGGCCCGGTCGACACGGTGCGACCCTCGCCGTCGACGCGGGGCCGGTGACACGCGTCGCACTTGCTCATCGGGACCTCGTCGTTCTCCCCGTGACACGATACGCACTGGTCGTGGCCCGGGCGGGCGACCTCCTTGGTCTTCGTGTCGACGACGTGGCAGTCGAGGCAGGCGTCCTTCAGGTTCTTCTTCACGCGTGCGACGAGGTGGCTCTGGTGACTGAACTCCGCGTAGTACTCGAGCGCCGGCTTCGTCGGCGGGAACGGCTTCAGGTTGTTCGGTAGCGCGAGCCGCGTCTTCTTCACGTGGCAAATCGTGCAGACCTGGGTCTTCCCGTAGGCGGCTGGCGAGAACGCGTCGGCGTGGCACCCGGCGCCGTCGCAGGTGGCGTGCCCCTCCCGACCCGGTCGGATCGTGTCCGCCTTGGCTTGCTGGGTGTGGCACACCCCACACTTCGGAAAGCCCTTGGCTTCCGCCAGGTGCTCTCGGTGGTCGAAGATCGTCGGGTCCTTCGCGACCGCGGGCACGGGGGCCGCGATCACGACGAGGACGGCAACGAGCTGGTGGATGCTGTCGGTCATCGCCTCTCGGATGGACGAACCTAGGGGTTCGTTGCCTTCACCGCCGCCGTCCCATGACAGCGATAACATTGGAAGCCGGTCACGCCGAAGGCCTTCTCGCCGCGTGTGTGGCACGTCTCGCACGACGCCTTCGTCGGGTGCGGCGGCGGCCCGTTCGATTCGGCGGTGCCCGCGTGGCAGGTACCGCACTCGAACGCCTCGGTGCGCTCCGACTTGCGATGCAAGTCGTGGGAGAAGGTCGCGCGCACGCTCCACCCGGAGGCGCCCTCGTCGGCCCCCAGCCCGGCCTCGAGCGCGTGGCACTCGCCACAGCTCGTCATCATCGGCTTCTGCAGCGACTCGTGGCAGCGCGCGCAGAGGCGGTGGCTCGGCGCGAGGAGCCCGGGTGGCGCCGGCTCCGGCGGCTTTCCGGCCTCTGCGAAGTGACACGCATCGCAAGTCACCTTGCTGTGTGCGGCGTGCTTCATCGACACCCCGAACTCCATCCGGCCCGAGAACGTCGCGAGGGTGGGGTTCGGCCGCCAGGGTTGGTTGTGGGCGTGGCAGGTGAAGCAGAGGGTGCTGTTCTTCTTGCGGAACTCCACCGCGTGGCAAGTCGCGCAAGGTTTGTGCTCCTTGTTGGGCACCGGGAACTCGATCCGCCCCGAGGGCGCGCTCGGGTGGCACTTGTCGCAGGTCAACGGCACGCCCTTGGCCTGGTGGAGCGCGTGCGTGTAGATGACCGGCTCCTTGGGCTTCTCTACCGGCACCTGGACGGACTGCTTGCCGGCGTGACAGCGCATGCACTGCGCGCCGAGCGCGCTGAACGCCTTGGCGCCATCGTGGCAGCTCTCGCACGCGATCATCTCCGGCCGCGGGATCCGCTGCCCGGCACCGACGGCGACGTTGGTGTGGCAGTCGCCGCACTGGGCGTCCTTCGCCGCCTTCGCGTGCGTGTCGTGCCCAAAGCCCGCGTCCACCCGGAACGCGACGTCGGCCGGCGCGGGCGGCGGGCGCTTGCCGAGTCGGTGGCAGCCCTCGCACTCGGACATCTTCGGGGACACGCGTTCTCCGTGGCAGATCTGGTTGCCGCAGGTCTCGTGGCCGACGGGTCCGAAGTCCATTTCGGCCTTCGCGCCTTTCGCGCCCATCACATGGCACTGCGCGCAACCGCGGTTGCCCTCGCGGAGGTGATCGGCGTGGCTGAACGCGGCGAGCGTGAACTGGCTGGCGTCGCGGTGGCGATAGGGCGGGTACACGACCTTCTTGAAGTCGAGCCGCCCATCACGCGCGGCGTGGCACGCCGCGCAGACCGCGCTGCCCTTTCGCGGGTCGAAGGTCGCCCACTCCTCCTGGTGGCACTTCGTGCAGACGGCGTGCGTACCGCCGCCCTTGGCGACACGGACCTTCTGTTCCCATTGGCTCCCGGGGCCAAGGCGGTGACAGTCGTTGCAGTTCGCGGCGTGCTCCGGCTGGCTCGCGTGATCGAAGCGTCCGTCTGGCGTGGCGCCGAGCCCAGGGCGCGCGAGGACGAGCGAGATCAGGATCGGGGCGCACAGCGTCGACGTGACGCTTCTTGCTGAGTGTGCCGACATGGGGCGTCGGGAGCTTGTGGCGATGTGGTCCTCCCTGCAAGTCAGGCAGGTATTGCTCACCGTCAGATTCGCTCCTATGCTGGGGACCCCTGAGCATCGTGCGGTGCCCTACCTGCGACAAGGAATTCCCGATCGGCACGTACTGCCCATTCGATGGGGACACGCTGATCGAAGACGCCACCCTCCTCCAGGGGTTGACGAGAGGGGGTGATCCCGCGCCGCGTGATCCACTCATCGGCGTCCAACTCGATCGCCGCTACAAGGTCGAGGCCAAGATCGGCGAAGGCGCGATGGGTGCCGTCTACAGGGGTATCCACCAGGCCGTAGGCGGTGAGGTGGCCATCAAGGTCCTCTCGGTCCAGGGCACCGACGAGCTGCACCTCCGGGAGCGCTTCAAGCGCGAAGCGAAGGTGATCGCGAAGATCAACCACCCGAACACCGTCCAGTTCATCGACTACGGCGAGACGGAGGACGGCACCCCGTACCTCGTCACGGAGTTCCTCACTGGCACGCCCCTGGACAAGGGCCTGGAGGCCGGCCCCCTCGGTGAGATCCGGACCGTCAAGCTGATCGCCCAGGTGGCCGATGCGCTGACCGAGGCCCACCGGCACGGGATCGTCCACCGCGACATCAAGCCGGCCAACATCTTCATCACCTCGAAGGGCGGCCGGGGACACGTCAAGGTGCTCGACTTCGGCATCGCCAAGCTCCTCGAGCCGCTGGACAAGGGCGGCGGCGGGATGGCCCTGACCGCGGCCGGGCTCGCGCTCGGCACGCCGACCTACATGTCGCCCGAGCAGGCATTCGGCGCGCCGGTGTCTCCGCAGACGGATCTCTACAGCCTCGGTGTGGTCGCCTACCACTGCCTGACCGGCCACCCGCCCTTCCAGGGGAGCCCGCTCAAGATCATCAACCAGCACCGCAACGGGCCGCGGCGCCCCTTCAAGACCCTCGATCCACCGTTGGTCGTGGACCAGCGCCTCGAAGCGATCGTCATGCAGATGCTGGCGAAGGACCCCGCAGACCGCCCCGCGAGCGCCGCGGAGGTGGCCAAGGTGATGAAGGCGCTGCTGCTCGAACACGAGGTCGAGAGCAGCGGCTTCGTGATGGAGAAGGAGCCTACCGCGGCGAAGCCGGGGCTCCCCGTGGCGTGGATCGCGCTCGCCGCGGTGGCGCTGCTGCTCCTGGTCGCGGCGGCGGTGTTCTTCCTGCAGGACTCCGCCCCCACCGTGGTCCCCCTCGCGCCACCTCCTGGGCCCCGTTGACACAACGGCCGACCGAGGCGGCGCCGCGGTCGTGCGGACCCAGGCCTCGGACGACGAGGAGCAGCTCCCGGTGCAGCTGCTCTACGAGCAGGCGGTCCGCTGACGCGCCTGCAAACCAACCTGCGAAAGCCTCAGGCCCCGAGGCGCCCCAGCACCATCCCGCTGCGCCCCGCCCACACCAGGGGCTGGTGCATCGCGAAGTAGATCAGGCTCCGCATCGTGGCGTCGAAGCGGGACCAGTAGCGGTCCAGCATGTCCATCATCAGCCGGTCGGGCTCGAACTCGGGGACCGGCCCCAGCCCGAAGTGCTCGAGCACCTGGTCGTAGTCGTCGGTGAAGGTCCACGCGAGCGGTGAACCCACCGCCTCGGCCCGGGCCCGCAGCGCCGCGGCGTCGTTGTTGCCCACCACGTCCATCAGCAGCGCCGACCCGGGAAAGCGCTCAGCCAGGGCGGCGAGCAGGCGGGTCACCTCGGCCCGGGGCAGGTAGTAGAGCAGCCCCTCGGCGATGAAGAGGTGGGGTCCTTTCGCTTCGGCCACCCGGTCCATCCACGCCTCGAGGTCGAGCACCGAGGCCCCGAGCTGGACCCCGCCCGCCCCCCACTCGGCCCGCAGCGCGGCCACCGGCGGGAGGTCCACGTCGTGCCAGGCGGTGATCGGGAGGTCGGCGAGCCGGCCCTGGCGGGTGGAGAAGCCCGAGCCCAGCTCGGTCACCGCGAGCGGGCCGGTCGCGGCGACGTAGCGCCGCACGATGTGGTCGATGTCGGCCGCGCGCAGGGCGAGCGCCCGCTGGGGGGCGTCGCCGTACCAGAGGTCGAGCTCCGGCGGCCAGGTCACCCGCGCCCACCAGCTCAGGGCGAGCGGGTCCTCGAACGTGCGATCGGGGCGGGCCTGCTCATCGACCCGGGCCCGCAGGGTGAGGATGGCGGTCTTGGAGACGCCCTCCAGCATGGGCGGGGGCTACTTGTCGCCCGGGCCCTTCTTGGCCCAGGGCGGCGGCCGCCCGGGCTGGAGCATGCTCGACAGGGGGACGGAGTTCGGCGGCGGCGCCGCCCCGACCTTGGCGACGTGCGCCTTGTCGTCCTTCGCGTCGCCCATGAAGCCCTTGAAGGAGTCGAGCTTCGCGCCCCCCTCGCGCTCCATGGCCTCGGCCACCTTGCGCCAGAAGGGCTCGAACCGCTCCGCGTAGCTCCGCAACAAGGCGCCCACCTTCTGGGCGTTGGGCGCGTCCTTGTAGTGCTCGCTCAGCAGGAGCATGAACCGAGTCATGCCCTCGCACGCCTCGGCCAGCCCCTTGAGGTCGTCCCCGTAGGCGTCCAGGGCCGCTTTGAGCTCGGCCATGGCCTGCGGCGGGAGGTCCGACCCGTTCTCGTCGTAGACCCCGAACGCCGTCATCGCCATCGGATGCAGCGCTTTGGGAGGGCGCCACTCACGCACCGCCCTGAGGAGCTCTTGGTCCTCGTTGGACATGAGATCCTCCTACAACATCCAGAGGTAGCTGGAAACTAGCCGGAGAGCGCGGCGCCGAGGACCTGCATCAGCATCTCGCCCATCGCGTTGAGGAGCTGCATGGGGTTGAAGGCCTCCATCATGTCGCGGGCCGAGTTGGAGCGCGACGAAGCCTCGTCGGTCGCCGACTGGGCGGCCAGGGCGGTGATGTTGACGTTGGCGTTGACGTTGACGTTGTTGCTCATGGCGGTTTCTCCGTTTTTACGCGAACACTGGCCGTTCGGGCCAGGCCCCGGCATCGCTCCTGCGTTCCGGTCCGAGTGCTGTATCGGCGAGGCCCCCCGCCGGTTGCGTAATGATCGTGCAATTTCTTCAGTGAATCCGCATACGTAGGTCAATGGAGCCAAATGTAGGCAAGACATGCCCGATGTCGGCTCCGCGGCAGAGCGAGATCTGACCGCATTCCGGGGGGTTCAGAGACGGGCAATTTCACATGATGCTCGTCATACATTTGACATGACTATGATCCTGCCAAAGATGGGCTCATATGATGGCTGACATCCGAGCGCAGGGTGGGGTCCGAGCCGAGCGAAAGGCGGCGGCGCGGGCCCGGATCCTGGCCTCGGCCGCAGCCCGGCTTCGCCAGGAGGGGCTGGACGGGGTCGCCATCAACACGGTGATGCGGGACGCCCAGCTCACCCACGGGGGCTTCTACGCCCACTTCAAGGACAAGCAGGCCCTGGTCCAGGCCGCGCTCGTGCACGCCCTGGCCGACACCCGGCGCCGGTGGATGGGCCGGGCGCCGGACGCGTCCTGGCCGGCCCGGCTGGAGCGCCTGGCCCGCCGTTACATCAACCCCGCCCACCGCGACCACCCGGCCGACGCCTGCGCCCTGGCCGCCCTGACCTCGGACGCGGCCCGGGCCGGCCCGGCCCTCCAGGCGACCTACGCGGCGGAGCTGACCAAGACCCTCGAGGCGATCGTGGCCCCCTTCGCCGAGGCCCCGGAGGCGGACCAGGCCCGGCTCTGGGACGAGGCGCTCGCGTTCATGGCCTTGTCGGTGGGGAGCGTGGCCCTGGCCCGGGCGGTGGGCCCGGGGGCGCTCTCGGATCAGATCCTGCGGGCGGGTCGACGCGCCGCGGCCCGCATCAACACCGCCCCCAAGGAGTCCCCGCGATGAGCACCACGCCCTCTGTCGACGCCTACCCCGCCCGAGCCACCGACAAGGTGCGCTACGCCGACACCGACCGGCAGGGCCACGTGAACAACGCCACCTTCGCGACCTTCCTCGAGACCGGCCGGGTCGAGGTCCTCTACGACCCGGCCGACCCCCTGGCCGACCCGGGCGCGGCGTTCGTCATCGCCCGCCTCGTGCTGGACTTCAGGGCCGAGCTCCGTTGGCCGGGCGAGGTCGTGATCGGGACGCGGGTCGAGCGCGTCGGCACGAGCAGCGTGACGCTGGCGCAAGGGATCTTCCAGGACGGGGTCTGCGCCGCCACCGCGGAGACGGTGATCGTCCAGATGGACGAGGCCACGCGGCGCTCGCGGCCGCTGTCGGCGCGCGCGACGGCGCGGCTGCAGCACTTGGCGCAGCGGGCGGGGTCCGAGCTGGAGGGCTGAGCCCGCCTCGCAAGGGCGAGGCGAGCAGGCGGTCTACGCGGAGGGCTTGGGGAACGGATCCAGGAGGCCGCGACCACCGCCCTCGCGGCGGTCCTTGGACTCCTTCTCCTTGTCCTTGCGGGCCCGGTGCTCCTCCGGGGTGTGGAGGTGCCGCTTCTCGGGCTTCTCGCGGCTGACCTCTTCGCCCGCCAGGAGCTTGTCGATGTCGCCGCCGTCGAGGGTCTCGTACTCCAGCAGGGCGTCGGCGATCTGCTCCAGGATCTCGCGGTGGTCGCGCAGGACGGTCATCGCGCGGTCGTACTGGCTCTGCACGATGCGCCGGATCTCGGCGTCGATCTCGATCGCGGTCTGCTCCGAGAAGTCGCGCTGCGTGCCCATCTCGCGGCCCAGGAACACCTGCTCCTCCTTCTTGCCGAAGGAGACGGGGCCGAGCTTCTCGCTCATGCCCCACTCGCAGACCATCTTGCGGGCCAGCTCGGTGGCGCGCTCGATGTCGTTCCCCGCGCCGGTGGTGAACTTACCGAACACCAGCTCCTCGGCCGCGCGGCCGCCCATCAGGATCGCGATGGTCGACAGCACGTTCTCGCGGTCCATCGAGTAGCGGTCCTCCGCGGGGAGCTGCTGGGTGAGGCCCAGGGCCCGGCCGCGAGGGATGATCGTCATCTTGTGCACCGGGTCGGTGCCGGGGGTGAGCTTGGCCACCAGCGCGTGCCCGGTCTCGTGCACCGCGGTGTTCCGCTGCTCCTCGCGGCTCATGACCATGGACTTGCGCTCGCCGCCCATCAGGACCTTGTCCTTGGCGCGCTCGAAGTCGTCCATGGTGACCTTGTCGCGGTTGGCGTGCGCCGCCAGCAGCGCCGCCTCGTTCACCAGGCTCTCGAGATCCGCGCCCGCGAAGCCGGGGGTGCCGCGGGCGATGACCTCGAGGTCGACGCCGGTGTCGAGGGGGACGCGCTTACAGTGCACCTGCAGGATGCCCTCGCGGCCCCGCACGTCGGGGCGCGGCACCACGATGCGGCGATCGAAGCGGCCGGGGCGCAGGAGCGCCGGGTCGAGCACGTCGGGCCGGTTGGTGGCGGCGATGAGGATCACGCCCTCGTTGGACTCGAAGCCGTCCATCTCTACGAGGAGCTGGTTCAGGGTCTGCTCGCGCTCGTCGTGACCGCCGCCCAGGCCGGCGCCGCGGTGGCGGCCGACCGCGTCGATCTCGTCGATGAAGATGATGCAGGGCGCGTTCTTCTTGCCCTGCTCGAACAGGTCACGGACGCGGCTCGCGCCGACGCCCACGAACATCTCGACGAAGTCCGAGCCGGAGATCGAGAAGAAGGGCACGCTCGCCTCGCCCGCGATGGCGCGCGCGATCAGCGTCTTGCCGGTGCCGGGGGGGCCCATCAGGAGCACGCCCTTCGGGATGCGGCCGCCCAGGCGGGTGAACTTCTTGGGGTCACGCAGGAACTCGATGATCTCCTGCACGTCCTCCTTGGCCTCCTCCACGCCGGCCACGTCGGCGAAGGTGACCTTGTTCTGGTTCTCGTTCATGAGCTTGGCCTTGCTCTTGCCGAAGCTCATCGCCTTGCCGCCTCCGGACTGCAGCTGGCGCATGAAGAAGAAGAATATGGCCACGAGGAAGATCATCGGCAGCCACGTCAGCAAGATGGACTGCCACACCGCGCCCTCGGGCTTCGGGATCACCTCGAAGGTGACGTTGTGCTTCACCAGCGCCGTCTCCACCGAGTCCGAGTAGACGCCGGTGGTCTGGAAGGTGCGGTCGTCGGTGAGCTTGCCTTCGAATACGCCTGCGGTGCCCTGACCGGTGAGGGTCACGGTCACGTCCTTGACGTTGCCGTCGTCGACCTGCCGCAGGAACTTGGAGTAGGTGTACTTCTCCTTCGGCGGCTTGTCCTGCGCGATGATGTGGTAGATCGCCCAGAAGACGACGATCAGGAGTACCCAGAGGGCTAGGGTCTTGTGGCTCTGCCGCATCGGTCGGTTCTCTCTTCAGTGGTCGACAGGCATCTTCCTCGCCGGAACACCTGGGCCGCCAAGCTCTAGAGTGGCGTGACAACCTCCGCCCCGCAACTCGTCTTTGCCCGGACTCGACAAAACCACACATGTCGGGTCGTTTCCCCGACCTTCGCGTGGGCCGAGCGGAGCAGGCCTGGCACCCAGAGGATCCGGTCGTCGGCGTCGGCGACCACGCTACAGAACGGGCGCCATGCCTCAGGAATTCCGCCCTCGCGGAGCACGTCGCGCACTTGTCGGTGCCCGGCCCCCCCGAAGGGCGCGACCCGCTCGCCCGGCCGCACGCGGCGCACCACCAGGCCCTGGACCGCGTCCGCGTCGAACACCGCGGCGCTTCGGCCGTCCGGAAACGGAACACCGTCCCAGCTGGTGCGCTCCAGGTGGATGGGCAGCAGCGGGCCCAGCTCAGGTGGGGCCTCCAGGGCCGGGGCGACGGGCGGCGGCGGGGCCGGCCGCGTCAGCGCGACCCCCTCGGGCGACGCGCCCTCGTCCGGGAGCGCCGCCCGCAGGTGCTCGGCCAGGCGGGCCAGCCGGGCCGCGAAGCCGGGCCGGTAGCGGCGCTCCAAGAGGGGCAGGAGCTCCTTGCGGAGCCGGTTCCGCAGGTACCGGGGCTCCGCGTTGCTCGGATCCTGGCGAGCGGGGAGCCGGTGCCGGGCCACGTGGGCGTGGACCTCGGCCCGCGGCACCCCCAGCCAGGGCCGCACCAGGGCCCCGCGCTCGGGGGGCATGCCGACGAGGGCCCCGAGGTCGGTGCGGCGGAGGAGCTGCAGGAGCACCGTCTCCGCCTGATCGTCGCGGGTGTGGGCGGTGAGCACGACGCTCGCGCCGACCGTGGTCCGGAGCGCCTCGAGCGCCTCGTAGCGCAGGGCCCGGAGCCGCGCCTCGTCCGCTGGGCCCGGGGGGAGCCGGGTCACCTCGGCGCGACAGCCGAGGGACCCGGCGAGGGCCAGGACGAGGGCGGCGTCGACCCCCGAGTCGGAACGGACGGCGTGATCCACGTGCCCCAGGACGACGCGCTCGGGGCCGAGGAGCTTCACCGCGACGTGGGCCAGGGCCACCGAGTCGGGGCCACCGGAGCACGCCACCACCACCGGCCCCCCCGCGGTGCGGGTGACGCCGCGGGCCGCCAGGGCGGCGAGGAGGGCCTGGTAGAGCACCGGCCAAGGTCACCACAGCCGGCGGCCCACAGGAAGCTCGACCTCACCGCCACCCCTGGCTATGACGAGGGCATGGCCGAGACCGCGCCCGTCATCCACCCGCCCACCGGCACCACCCTCTCCTGCAAGGGCTGGGTCCAGGAGGCCGCGTACCGGATGATCCAACACAACCTGGATCCGGACGTGGCGGAGCGGCCCCAGGACCTCGTGGTGTACGGCGGCACCGGCAAGGCGGCGCGGGACTGGCCGAGCTTCCACCGCATCCTCGCCTCGCTGAAGGACCTCGAGAACGACGAGACCCTGCTCGTGCAGTCCGGCAAGCCGGTGGGGATCATGAAGAGCCACGAGGACGCGCCCCGGGTGCTGATCGCCAACAGCAACCTGGTGGGCAAGTGGGCCAACTGGGACTACTTCCGCGACCTCGAGCGGAAGGGCCTCATCATGTACGGCCAGATGACGGCCGGCTCGTGGATCTACATCGGCACGCAAGGCATCCTGCAGGGCACCTACGAGACCTTCGCCGCCGCCGGGCGCACCCACTTCGGCAGCGACGACCTCAGCGGGCGCTTCGTGCTCTCGGCCGGGCTCGGGGGCATGGGGGGCGCCCAGCCCCTCGCCGCCACCATGTGCGGGGCGGCGTTCCTCGGGATCGAGGTCGACCCCCACCGCATCCAGCGCCGCCTCGAGACCCGCTACCTCGACGAGGTGGCGGACGATCTCGACGACGCCCTCCGCCGCATCGAGCGGGCCATGAAGGGCAAGCGCCCGCTCTCGGTCGCGCTGTGCGCCAACGCGGCCGACGTGTACCCGGAGCTGGTGAAGCGCGGGGTGGTGCCCGACCTGACCACCGACCAGACGAGCGCCCACGATCCACTGAATGGATACGTGCCGCGGGGTCGTTCGCTGGACGAGGCGATCGCGCTCCGGACCTCGGACCCCGACCGCTACGTGAAGGAGAGCATCGCCTCCATGGCCGCCCACGTGGAGGCGATGGTCGACCTCCAGAAGGCGGGCTCGCACGTCTTCGACTACGGGAACAACATCCGGGCCTTCGCCCAGGAGGGCGGCTACGCCGACGCGTTCTCGTTCCCCGGCTTCGTCCCCGCGTACATCCGGCCCTTGTTCTGCCGGGGCTCGGGGCCCTTCCGGTGGGTGGCGCTCTCGGGCGACCCGAACGACATCCGGGTCACCGAGGAGGCGCTCCTGAAGGCGGTGCCCGACAAGGCGCACGTGCACCGCTGGATCCACCTGGCGCGGGAGAAGGTGCGCTTCCAGGGGCTCCCCAGCCGGATCTGCTGGCTCGAGATGGGGGAGCGGGCGAAGGTGGGCGAGGCCTTCAACGAGCTGGTGCGGAGCGGCGCGGTGAAGGCGCCGATCGTCATCGGCCGCGACCACCTCGACTGCGGCTCGGTGGCCTCGCCCAACCGCGAGACCGAGGCGATGAAGGACGGCTCGGACGCGATCGCGGACTGGCCGATCCTCAACGCGCTGATCAACGCGGTGAACGGCGCGAGCTGGGTCTCGTTCCACCACGGCGGCGGGGTGGGCATCGGCTACTCGCTCCACGCGGGCATGGTCATCGTGGCCGACGGCACCGAGCGCGCTGCGGCGCGGCTGCGCCGGGTGCTCACCTCGGATCCGGGGATGGGCGTCATCCGCCACGTGGACGCCGGCTACGACGAGGCGGTGGCCTGCGCGGCCGAGAAGGGCGTGCGGGTGCCGGGCCTCGAGACCTGAGCGCCGCGTTTCAGGTGGGCCCGGCGCGGCGGCTCGGCGGTATGATCGAGGTCATGCCGAGCACCCAGATTCAGCTCATCACCCATTTGGGGGTCACGTTCCTCCTGGCCGCCGTGGTCGGGTGCCAGGACGGGCCGCTGGAGTGCACCGAAGAGGCCCAGCCGCGGCTCACCGCCCCCGAGGCGCTCGAGATCTACAGCGCGGGCCCGGACCCGACGCACGGGTGTGAAGACGACAACCCGAGCAGCGGGACGACAGCGTCGTGCTTGAGCGGCGATCCGGCCACGGGGCATTGCTGCGGCGACGTTGGATATCCGCTCTACTGTCGGTGCGGGGCTTGGATCTGCCCGGAGAGGACGGTGCTGATCTCTGAGTGCAAGACGCACTGCGAGACCGGGGCGAACTCGGCGACGGACGGCGGCACCTGAGCTCGCTCGGCGCCCTGCGTGATGCGGCGCGTCCTCGACCACGTCCACGCTCACGATCACGTCCACGACCGGATCGCGCCGTCGATCGAGCGACGGCCCAGGCCAATGCACCTCCGGTCGTGGTCGTGGTCGTGGTCGTGAGCGTGGTCGAACCATTCCTCCGGCTCAGCGGATCTGCTCGCGCAGCCAGCCCACGAGGGCCTTCAGGAAGTCGGGGTCGATCGCCCTCGCCCGGTCCTCGTAGCGCTCGGGCCCCGAGCGCCCCGACTCCTGCATCATGTGGTGGTCCACCAGCTCGAACACGAAGAGCTTGGCCTGATTTCGGTGCCGAGCGTTCACCGCGGCCACCAGGGCCTGCGCGTCCTCCCGCCACGAGACCTCGAAGTCCCGCATCCCCTGGAAGACGCCGATCGGCTCCTCCACCGCCTCGAGCCGCTCCGGCAGGTTCTGTTGCACCATGCTCACCAGGCGCTCGGCCGAGGGCGTGAGGCGCGCGAGGTCGTCGGGGTCTGCCTGCCCCTGGGCCGCCTCGCTCCCGCCCAGGGCCTGGAGCACCACCCGCATCTGCTGCTCGGCCCGGGCCGGGTCGGCGGAGGCGATCTGCACCTTCGGCTCGGCCAGGACCTCGCTCACGGCACGGTAGGCCGGGGCGAGCAGGACCAGGGCCTGCAATTTTTCTTGCGCCGCGACCTCCACCGCCACCCGGGCGCCGAACCCGTGGCCGATGACCACCGCCCGCTCCGGATCGACGCCCGGCTGGCGCCGCAGCTCCTCGAGGCAGGCCCGGGCGTCGGCCACCGCGGTCTGCAGGTCGTCCTGCACGCCGGCGGACGTGACGCGAGAGCCGCCCACCCCGCGATCGTCCATGCGCAGCACCGCGAAGCCCGCCTCGGCCAGCGCGTCGAGGATCCGGCCGGTCCCGAAGTCGAGGTGATCGGTGAAGCCGTGGCGGCTCTGGGCCCCGAGGTCGGAGATGAAGAGCACCCCGGGGGCGAGCTTCGCCGGCCACTGGCTGGTGGCGCGCGGCACCGAGAGGGTGCCGGCCAGCTGGCCGCCCTCTACGTCGACCAGCACGTCGCGATCGCGCCAGCCCGCGAGGGCCGGGCGCTCGTAGTGCAGGGGCTCCGGCACCGGGAGGAGCGCCGGCGGCTGGCCGGGCTCGGGGAGCCGCTCGTAGACCCGCCCGCCCCGCGCCTCGAAGCGCTCCACCCACCCGTCGGGGGCGAAGGTCGCCTTGCCCTCGGGCAGCGAGAGGACGGTGCGCCGTTGGCCGTCCGCGAAGACCTGGGCCAGGCGGCGCTCGAGCCCCGCCGTCTCCGGATCGCGCACGTCCAGCGGGGCGCTGCTCCCCGGCCTCAGGTGGTTCGCCTCAGCCAACAGGGCGAGGGCCCCCAGGTCCGCCGGGGCCCAGGGCAGCGCGGCGGGGGCATCGGCGGTGGGCACCTCCTGGGCGTCGAGGTCGGTGGTGCGGGCGACGCGGTCGCCCCTGAACAGCAGGGTGAGCCGGCCATCACGCGAGGAGAGGCGCTTGTAGGACCGCGGCCTGAAGTCGTTCGTGGTGGTGGTCGCGAACTCGGTGGTGCGCACCGGGATGATGGTGCCGTCGCCCCGCGCCGCACCGAGGACCTCGCGGGTCACCACCTGGCGCTCATCGCCCGTGCTCGCGTAGCGCGCGTAGAGGCGGCCCACAACCCGCTCGCCGTCGAGGATCCGGTAGGCCACCGCCGCGCCATCCTGCAAGCCAGCCGGCGGCCTCAACGTGCCGCCCACCTCTGGGCCAGGCCCCACCGGCTGCCCGGCGCAGCCCACCGCGAGGCCGAGGAGCACGGGGATCAGGCGACGCCGCATGGGCCGTCTATCAACAGCGGGCGCGCTTGGGTCAAGCGGCAGCCCGTCTGGCGTGGCCCCCGTCACGTCGTCGCGGAGGGCGGTGGGCCTCCGATTCTCACCGGCACCCGCTCCAGGAGCCCCTCGCCGTAGACCTGGTGGAGCTGGAGCGGCTCGAGGTGCACGTAGCCGATGTGGCAGCGGCACGCCTCGTTCGGGCAGGGCCGGGGCCCGAGGGCCCGCTCCCAGCCCGGGTCCCGGATGTTCCCCAGCACCTCGGGCACGAAGTGGCAACGGCGCACGTCGCCCACCCCGTCCACCGTCACCACGGTGTGGCCGGTGCGGCAGGCCAACCCCCGGCTCGGGTGAGGGTGCAGGTTGTCCTGCATCCTCGGATCCACCGCGAGCATCCGGGCGCGCTCCTGCTCGGTGTGGGTCTCGACCTCGGGCCGGTACGCGTTGATCCACACGTAGACCTCGGGCGGCAAGGCGGCCCTGAGGGCCTCGATCGCCGAAAGCTGGTCGCGTCGGCCAACCGCCCCCACGCTGAAGGACACCCTCCTCCGGATGAGCTGCTCGCAGCGCCCCACGAAGCGCTCGAGGGAGACCTGGGAGGGGTGGTAGGTGCACCACAGCCCCACCTTCGTGACGTCCGCCCCCTCGAGGAAGGCGACCGAGGCGTGCAGGTTGGTCTGCACCGCCACCTTCACCACGTGGGGAAGCTTCGACAGAGCGATGAACGTCTCGCGGTACCAAGGGCGCACCAGGGCCTCGCCCCAGGGGGTGAAGAACACCGCGGTGGGCCGACGCCGGGCCTCGACCCACTCGTAGAAGTCGGCGAGGGCGTGGGCGTCGGCGACCTGCTCCTCCTTCGACTCCACCCGCTTCGCGAAGGGGCAGTAGTCGCAGGCGTAGTTGCAGCTCACCAGGCGCCCCCGGTACAGCACGGTGAGGGCATCGCTCAGGTCCATGTGAAGGTCTCCATGTTTTCACGCACCGCCTGGGAGAAGAGCCACGGCCCGATGGCGTCCGAGCGCTCCAGGCCCCGCTCGGTGAGCGCGAGGCGGTCGTCGGTCGCGAGGACGAGCCCCCGCGCCGCCAGCTGCTCGAGCTCGGGGAGGAGCGCCATCGGATCGCGCCCGAAGCGGGCCTTTGCCTCCGCCCGCGCCAGCCCGCGGACCTGCAGGAGCGAGAGCAGCACGTACCGCCGCAGGATGTCCTCGTCGGCGAGGGCGATGCCGTGGTGGGCGAGCGCGAAGTCCGCCCTCGCGCGGCCCGAGTAGTCCTCGATCAGGCTCCTCACCGCGGCACGGGCCACCGCGTAGGGCCAGGCGTAGTGCAGACGCCGGGTGTACGAGCGCGCCCCGCAGCCCAGCCCGATCATCCCGTCCTGGTCGCAGCGGTACGGCAGGCTGTCTTGCGCGTCACCTCCCGGCCGGCGGAACATACGCATGCTCACCTGCTCGTAGCCCGCGGCGAGGAGCCGCTCCCGGCCGCGACGGTAGGCGTCCAGGCGCTGGTCGTCCCAGGACCACCCCCGTCGGCCGAGGCCGGTGAGGGGGCGGACGTAGAGCGGGTACAGGTAGAGCTCCTCCGGGGCCCAGGCGAGCGCCGCGTCCAGGCTGGCCTGCCAGCGCGCCGGGGTCTGCCCTGCCCCGCCGTACATGAGGTCGATGTTCAGGCACCGAAAGCCCGCGTCGCGGATCCGCTGGAGGGCGGCCTCGACCTCGGCCGCCCGCTGCGGGCGGTACAGGGCGTCGGTCTCGTCCGCGAAGAAGCTCTGCACCCCGATGCTCACCCGGTGCACGCCCCACGCCTTCAGCACCGCGAGGCGCTCGGCGGTGGCGGTGGCGGGCGAGGTCTCCACCGAGGCGAGGCGCCCCTCGGGGCTGAGCCGCAGGTTGTCCTGCAGGCCGCGGAACAGGCGCTCCAGCTCGCCGGGCTCCAGGTAGGTGGGGGTGCCGCCGCCCACCGCCATCCGGGCGAAGCGCCACGCGCCCAGGGCCTCCGCCACCGCCGCGGCCTGCCGCTCCAGGGCGCCCAGGTACGCGGTGACCTGGCCCCGCCGGGCGTCGGTGGTGGTGAAGAGGTTGCAGAAGCCGCAGCGCATCTCGCAGAACGGGATGTGCACGTAGCCGAAGAGGCCCTCCTTCGGCTCCTCGGCCCAGACCCGGGCGAGGGGCAGCGCGGGCTCGAGCGGCCGGTGCGCGGTCTTGTGCGGGTAGCTGTAGACGTAGCCCACGTAGGGGCTGCCGCTCGCCACCGCGTCGAGGGTCAGACCGCTCACGCCGCCTGCTCCTCTTTGGGCAGGAGCCGGGCCGCGAAGGGCACCTCCCACACCACGGGGTGGGCCAGGCGGTGCCCGCGGTAGCCGTCCTCGCCGTAGGCGGTGCCGTGGTCGCTGGTGAGGATGAGGAGCTGGGGCGCCCGCCGCCGCAGGCCCGCGACCAGGCGCCCGAGGTGGGCGTCGGCGTAGGCGAGCGCGGCAAGCTGGGTTGCGGGGCTGTCCTCGGCCGCGTCGGCGAAGATGCAGTTGGGTTGGTGGAGGGCGGAGACATTCAAGAGGGTGAAGAGGCGCCGCGCCGGAGGGAGCGCGGCGGCGGAGGCCAGGACCCGCGCCACCTGGCGCTCGGTGGAGATGGGCGAGGTCACCGAGTACTCGGGCGCCCAGTGGCGCTCGGCGAAGCGCCCGGAGATCACCGTCCCGAGGGGCGAGGCGGGGTTGAAGAAGCCCACCCCACCCACGCACAGGGTGTGGTAGCCGGCGGCGGCCAGCCCCGCCGGGAGGTCCGGGGCGTCGAACACCCACGTCTCGTCCACCGTGGTCTCGCTCCCCGCGAACCGGGCCGCGAACAGGCGCGGGTGCGGGCCGGGCGCGGCGGGGGTGGGCAGGAACCCAGCCAGGAAGGCCTGGTGGGCGGCGAGGGTGAAGGTCGCGGGGCTGTGGCGGCGCTCCCACCCCGCCTCGCCGAGCAGATCCGCGATCGCCGGGGTGCGCCGGCTGCGCAGGCCCTCCTGCGCCACGTCCCAGCGCAGGGTGTCGAGGGTGATGAGGAGGATGTCGGCGGCCCCCACCGCCCGGCGCGCGTTCAGCATCGGAGCACCTCACGCAGCCCGAGCACGTCCGAGATCTGGTGATCCGGGGCGGGGAGCCGCTCGGGATAGCCGCGGCCCCTCGCCACCCAGCAGGTCCGAAGGCCCGCCTGCCGCGCCCCCGCCATGTCGCGCACCGGGTCGTCGCCCACGTAGAGGGCGCGGGCCGCCCCCACCCCCAGGCGCTCAAGGGCCGCCGCGAAGGCCCGCGGGCTGGGCTTCTGGGCCCCGAGCTCCTGGGAGATCACCACCACCTCGAACAGCCCGGCCAGCCCCGCCGCCTCGAGCTTGGCCCGCTGCCTCGCCCCGCCGCCGTCGCTGACCAGCGCCAACTTGTACCGCGCCGCCACCGCCTCGAGCAGCGCCGCCACCCCGGCCGGGGCCGCGGGGCCCACCAGGGTGCCGTCCAGGTCGAACAAGACCGCGTCGAGTGGCGGGACCTGCGCCCGGCTCGACCGAATCAGCGCTGCCACCTGCGCGTCGTGGGGGCCCTCCCCCTCCGGCGCCACCCCCTTCAGCCAGTCTCCGAACGCGTTCACCTCCAGCACCGCGTGCCGGCGCAGGTCCGAACCCACCGCGACGTCCAGCCCCAGGCTGAGCGAGCGCGGGAAGCACGCCGCAACCCGGGTTGCGGTCTCGAGCAGCCGCGCCCACGCCGCGGGGTCGACCCGCGCCTCGAGCGCGGCCATCGGTCGACGGTCACCGCCCAGGTGGAGGTTGGTGAAGGGGGTCGGGCTCACCCGGGTCACGCCGTGGGTCACCCGGCCCGCCACCGTCACCAGGCGCAGGTCGGCGGCGCCGCCGTGCAGGCTGGCCTTCGGGAACCAGCGCTCGGCGTGGGCCCCGAGCGCCCCCAGGCCGGCCACCACCTCCGCCACGTCCGCCTCCCGGGTCAGGTGCCGCACCCGCCGGGTGTCGTAGAGCGCGCCGTCCGCCACCTCCACCGTGGTGAAGGCTCGGACCGCGGGCCCGCGGGTGGAGAGGGCCAGCATGCCGCTGGCGGAGGCGCCGTAGTCCAGCTTCACGAAGGCCCGGCCGACCCCCGCCGCGCGCATCTGGTCCCGCAGCGCCGCGAGGTCCCGCACCGGCCCGAGGAGCGCGGGCACCGGGAGCCCGGCCTCGGCCAGCCGCGCCTTGCAAGCGGGCTTGTCGAAGGCGAGCGCGATCTCGTCCGGGTGGTTGGTGAAGGCGAGCCCGCGGGCCGCCAGCGCCCCGAGCAAGCGCACGAAGCCCAGGTGGGCCTGCCGCGCCCCCGCCAGGCGACCGCGATCCGCCACCACCGCCGCCGCCTGCGCGGCCGACAGCGGCGCTCCGCCCTCGGCCTCCACCGCCGGCGCCCCGTGCGTGATCAACGCGGCCCGGAGCCCGGGATCCCGGCCGGGGGTCTCCAGCCGCACCCCGTCGGCGCCCTCCAGCCGCGCCCACCCGCCCGCGAGGAGCTCACCGTACTCCACCCGCCGCGTGGCCAGGCCCGCCCTCGCCGCCGCTGCCTCGAAGGCCCGGGCGCGGGCGCACCCGGGGCCCGCCACCACCGCGATCATCACTCGGAGACGGCCACGTAGCGGTGGTCCCGATCGTCCCAGCGGTCCGGAGCCTTCACATCGCTGGCGTCCACCTCGATCCCCAGGCCGCCGAGGCGCGCCACCGCCTCCGGGCTGGCGTAGTGGTGGTGGATGTCGAGCTTCTCGAGCCCGCCCAGCCGCCCGGAGTCGACGAGGGCCTGGATCCCGACGTCGCCCAGGGTGCCGAGGGACAGGTCGAGCACCCTCAGCCCCTTCGGCCAGGGCGCGGTGGCCAGCACCTGGGCCACCTCGTCCGCGATCATCGAGTCGCGCAGGCCCAGGTAGCGGAGCTTGGGGCAGCGCAGGCTCGTCAACATCGCCTGCACATCGGACGGCGCGCCGTTCCAGCCATAGCCGTCGTCCCCCAGCCAGAGCTCGAGGTGGGTGAGCTCCGGCAGGTCCGCCTGCGCGACCTGCCGGAGGATCTGCACGTCGAGGCCGCCCGTCTCGACGATCAGGGTCTCGAGGCGGGCGTGCTCCAGCGCCCCGAGGGAGAGGCCGTTGCCCCCGCGCAAGCGGAGTTGACGGAGGTCAGGGAACGCCGCGTACAGCGGTGAGACGTCGGTCTGGTTGATCCACGAGATCTCGCAGTCCTCGTAGATCATGTCTCCGATGAAGAGGTCGGTGAGCCCCGACAGCGCCCCCTTGACCTCGACCAGCGCCGCCACCAGCGGCCCGAAGTCGTTGCCCTCCCCGGTGCCGCCGATGTCCCCGACCACCAGCGCGGTCACGAGGTGCGCGTCGGGGTGGGCGGCGAGCTGGCGGAGGTCGTCCACCGCGCTCTGGCCGTCCTCGTGCCGGTCGTAGTCGATGTGGATCCGAGGCGCGGTGCTGCCGGCGTCCGTCAGGCCCTCCGCGGGGTCGTAGGCCCGGACCGGCTTGCCGCCAAAGACCTCGGTGCTGTCGGAGATGGTCATGGCGCGGGAGCATAGTCCCGCCCTCAGCGGGGCACCACCGCCTCGGCCTCGGCCATGTCCACGATGCGGTTGTTGTCGATGATCGCCTCGGTCACGAGGTCGGGGTGCCGCGCGGCCAGGGCCCGCAGGAGCTCGGGGGGCAGGGCCCGGTAGCGCAGGCGCACCGAGGCCCGCACCGGCCCCTCGACCGGCCGGGTCAGCGGCACCGCGTAGCGCACCACCCGGGGGACCCCCGGCACGAGCGAGGGGCGGTGGTCGATGGCGTCGGCGGCCAGCGGGTTGATCACCGGGCGCCACCCGCCCTCGACCTTCTGGAGGAACGCGTTCTGGAAGTTCACGAGGTCCACGTCGGGGCCAGGGGTCGTCTCATCGGCCAGCGTGGCCGGATCCACCACCCGGTGCACGTCCTCGAGGTCCTCGTCATCCAGCCGCCCGTCCGGCACCAGCTCGCCGGTCTCGGGGTGCGCCTCGTCTCGGAGGTAGCCCGACTCGTACAGCAGCCCCGCGTCGTCCCGCACCTCGATGTGCAACCAGACCTGCCGCTCCTGAGAGAAGCCGGCCGGCACCCGGTGCCCCGCCCCGACGTTGGTCACCGTGACGTCCACCGGCAGCACCTCGGCCCCCGCGTCGAGGCGCTCGGGCACCTTCAGCGCGAGCGTGCACGCGGCCCGCAGCATGGCGGTGCGCCGCTCGTGCTGGCCCACCGGGAACCCGAAGCGGTCCACCTCGGGGCTCGAGACGTTGGGGAAGCGCGGGTCGTCGATCAGGGGGGTGGAGACCGCGGTGAAGGCGTGCACCGCGTGCCGTCGGGCCGGCAGGCCGTCACCGAGCGCGATCGGCGTCTCGGGATACACCCCCGGCTCGGTGGTGGGGTACAGCGACATGTGGCAGTCCTGGCAGCTGATCGGGCGCCCGTAGCGGTTCACGTTGAAGGCGTAGGCGCTCACCGCCCACTCGGTGAACAGGTTCTCCACCCGCTGGAACGGCTCGCCCGTCACCAGGTCCGGCTTCGGGAAGCGGACGTCGTGGCAGGCCCCGCAGAACTCGGAGCTCTTCAAGTAGGCCAGCCCCTCCGCCCCGTGGGCCTGCCCCGGGTTCACGTCGTCATAGGGGCCCCGCTTGGTGAGGGCCGGCGAGTAGCTCAAGGCCAGGTTCCCGATGCCGTCGTGGGTGAAGCTGGCCTCGTCGTCCGGCCCCTGGACGGAGTGGCAGAAGTCGCAGCTCAGCCCCTCGAGCGACACCGGGGACATCGTGTCCCGGGCCGCCGGCCCGCCGAGTGGCGGCAGCTCGTCGTTCAGGTGCGCGGGCGGCGAGTGGCACTTGCTGCAGAAGTTCTTCTGTTCGCCGTCCGAGGCCACCAGCCCCTCGGAGAGCTCGCGGATGGTGAGCTCGAACGCGTTGAAGACCGGGCTCACCGCCGCGTAGTGCATGGCGGAGCCCCGCCACTCCCGCAGGTGGTCGGGGTGACAGCCGCCGCAGCTCATCGGATCCGAGAAGTGCAAGCTCCCCGTCATCGACCCGGGAGGCGTCGGCTCGTCGTCCGGCCCATCGCAGGCGAGGAGGCCGACCGCGAGGCAAAAGGCGACTTCAAAGGTATGATTTACCGCCTTCACCGCCCTACAGTAGGGGCGGGGCAGGCGGAGATCAATCACCCCTCATATTTGTAGAAGCCCCGGCCGGTCTTCTTGCCCAGCCAGCCGGCGTCGACGTACCGGCGCAACAGGGGCGCGGGGCGGTACTTGGAGTCGCCCAGGCCGTTGTGGAGGACCTCCATGATGGCCAGGCAGGTGTCGAGGCCGATGAAGTCGGCCAGGGTCAGGGGGCCCATCGGCTGGTTGGTGCCCAGCTTCATGCCCGCGTCGATGTCCTCGGGGGTGCCGAGGCCCTCCTGCAGCGCAACGACCGCCTCGTTGATCATCGGCATCAGGATCCGGTTCACGATGAAGCCGGGCTGGTCATCGCTCTGCACCGTGACCTTGCCGAAGCGCTCGGCCAGGGTCCGGGTCTGCTGGAGCGTGACCTCGCTCGTCTGCAGGCCGGGGATGATCTCGACCAGCTTCATCACCGGCACCGGGTTCATGAAGTGCATGCCGATGAAGCGGTCGGGCCGGGAGGTGCCGGCGGCGAGGCGCGTGATCGAGATGCTCGAGGTGTTGGAGGCGAGGATGACGCCCTCCTTGGCGACGCCGTCCACCTCCGCGAACACCTTCTTCTTCACCGCCTCGTTCTCGACGATCGCCTCGACCACGAAGTCCGCCTCGGCGAGCTTGCCCAGCTCGGAGGCGCCCTGGATCCGCGCCAGCAGCTCGGTCTGATCCGAGGCCGACAGGCGGCCCTTGGCCACCAGCTTGTCGGTGCCCTTCTGGATCCCGACCAGCCCCTTCTCGACCGCGGCCGCCGAGACGTCCGCGAGGATGACCTTCAGCCCGCTCTGGGCCGCAACCTGCGCGATGCCCGCGCCCATCTGACCGGCGCCGATGACGCCCAGGGTACCTACCTCTGCCATGCTCTCCTCAACGTTCCACGACCAGGGCGACGGCCTCTCCGCCGCCGATGCAGAGCGAGGCCATACCACGCTTCTTGCCCTGCCGCTTCAGCGCGTGCACGAGGGTGGCGAGGATCCGGGTGCCCGAGGCGCCGATGGGGTGACCGAGGGCCACCGCGCCGCCGTAGACGTTCACCTTGCTGCGGTCGAGCTTCAGCTCCCGCTCGGTCGCGATCGACACCACCGCGAAGGCCTCGTTGACCTCGAACAGATCGATGTCCTCGACCTTCAGGCTCAGCTTGTTCAGGGTCTTCGCCATCGCCTTGGCGGGGGCGGTGGTGAACCACTCCGGCGCCTGGGCGAAGCTGCCGTGGCCAGCGATCGTGGCGAGGGGGGTGAGGCCGTTCTTCTCGGCCCACTCCCTGGACGCCAGCACCACCATGGCCGCGCCGTCGTTGAGCGACGAGGCGTTGGCCGCGGTGACGGTGCCGTTCTTGTCGAAGGCGGGGCGCAGGGCCGCGAACTTGGCGGGGTCGCCGCGGGCCGGCTCCTCGTCCGCGCTCACCACCAGCGCGGGGCCCTTCCGCTGGGCCACCTCGACCGGGGCGATCTCGTCCGCGAACATGCCGGCCTTCTGGGCCTCGATCGCGCGCTTGTAGGACTCCGCCGCGAACTCGTCCTGGGCGGCCCGGCTGATGTCCATCTCGCGGGCGCAGAGCTCGGCCGCGTTGCCCATGTGGTAGTCGTTGTACACGTCCCACAGGCCGTCCTTGATCATGCCGTCGATCAGGGTGCTGTTGCCGAACTTGAGCCCGTCGCGCGCGCCCGCCACGTAGTAGGGCACGTTGCTCATGCTCTCCATGCCGCCGGCCACCGCCACGTCACAGTCCCCGGCCTTGATGCCCTGCGCCGCGAGCATCACCGCCTTCAGGCCCGAGCCGCACACCTTGTTGATGGTTGTGCACGGCACGCTGTTCGGGAGCCCCGCGGCGAGCGCCACCTGTCGCGCCGGCGCCTGGCCGACGTTGGCGGGGAGCACGCAGCCCACGTAGACCTCCTCGACCTGCTCGGGCTTCACGCCCGCCTCGGCCAGCGCAGCCTTCGCGGCCACCGCTCCCAGCTGGGGCGCAGGGACGCTCTTGAGCGCGCCCTGGAAGGAACCAATGGGGGTCCGCTTTGCCGCGAGGATGACGACGTCTCTGGGGTTCATGACCGGACGGTCATCCCATCTCGACCCGATGTCAACGTCATTTGTGCAGTGCAGCAGACCCGTCGGTGCGGGCCGCCTCAGATCAGCCGGGTGGACACCAGGAGGTGCCGCTCGATGTAGCGCACGATGTCGGCCTGCACCGCCTCGGGTAGGAGGTAGATGACCAGCGGCGCGGTCTCCCCCACCACTTCCCAGAAGATGATCGCCTCCAGGAAGCCGTCCTCGATCGAGGCGAGGAGCCGGGCCTCGTCCTCACCCACCGCCTCGGGGTGCTCGTCGCGCCGGATCGCCACCGAGGCCGCCTGGTTCACCAGGCACTCGCGGAACATCGCGAGGTGGAGCGGGTCGTCGGCCTCGGGGGAGCGGCTCCGGCAGCCGTCCTCGTAGGTCCAGCACGCCATGCACGCCGCCATCGCGAGCCAGCGCATCCCCCGCTCACCGTCGAAGCGCAAGGAGACCTTCATCTCGTCGGTGCGCTCCACCCGGAACGGCGGGGCGAGCCGCCCATCGCGGCGCTTGAGGTCGAGCTTGGCGAGGGTGGCGTCGAGGCGCTGCTCCACCGCGTCGCTCCCACGGTTCAGCACGAACGCGCGCAGGAGCACCCCCTTGGCCCGCGCGAACTGGCCCGTCTCGAAGTAGGTGTCGCCGAGGAAGATCAGGGCCTGGTAGTCGGACGGGTTGAGGGACAGCGCCTTCTGCAAGGTAGCCTCCGCTTCGGCGAAGGCGCCGAGGCGAAGGAGCGTGTTCCCGAGGTAGGTGTAGGTCTTGAAGTAGCCCGGCGCCACCTCGATCGCCGCCTGGTACAGCGCCCGCGCCTCGTCCCACCGCTCCGCCGCGAAGGCGTCGGAGGCGCGCCCGAACAGCTCCGCGATCTCTGGTGGGGGGTAGCGCGACTCGACCTTGCGCGGGCCATCGCCGTCCGCCCGCACCTCGATGTACGCGTCCACCGGCCGGGAGCGCGGCACCGGCAGCTCGGTGGCGTCCACCAGCCGGGTCGGGGGTACCGACGCCTCGGAGTCGAGGTCGTACGCGATCTTGCTCTGCTCCAGGATCTCGAAGATCTGGTCCGGCCGCAGGAGCTGACCCCGCTGGGACTCGGGGGCGGGCGGCGTCGACGCGGCGGGCGGCGCCGGAGCCACCGCGGGCTCGGGCGGAGGCGCCGCGGTGGCGCACCCCAGCGCGCCGAGGAGCGCGAGGCCCCAGGCACCCCGGACCCTCACCAGAAGCGGACCTCGACCCCCGCCTCGGCCAGCGTCCCGAAGCGGGTGGGCCTGAGCGGCGTGATCCCCAGGGTCGGGTCCAGGGCCAGCTCCGGGCGCACCAGGCTCACGTCCCCCTGGATGCCCGCGAACAGCGCCACCGCCTCGTCCAGCACCCACAAGAGCGCCAGCCCCGCGTTCGCCCCAACCCACAGCTTGGCGACGTCGGCCTCGGGGGTGCCGCCGAGGGTGTTGGCCTTCCAGCGCCCCCCCGACATCCCGAGGCAAGCCGGCACCTGGAACGCTCGGAAGTCGAGCTCGAGGCACCCCCGGATCCCCACCTCGGTGAGCGACACCGACGCCGCGTAGGGGGCGGTGGTGGGGAAGCGCGCGGTGCGCGGGAGCCGGTAGCGGCCCGAGAGCTCCACCCGGACCCGCTCCTGCAGCATCAGGCCGCCGACGAGGGCCAGACCGCCCCCGCTGCCCCCGGGCACCCCGCTCGCGAAGCCGCCCTGCGCCCGCAGGGTGAAGGCCGAGCCCCCGAGCCGGCTGCTGGTCGGCGGGGGCGTGGGCGCGGGGGCGGACCGCGGGGGTGGGAGATCCTCGGCCGGCAGCCACGCCGGCGCGATGGTTGCGGTCTGGGTCTGGCCCAGGATGCTCAGGAACAGCAGTGGGGCGAGAGCCATCAGTCGTCCTTGCCGGCGCAGCCGCAGGTGGTGGTGACGGTGAAGGGGATGACCAGGTCTCCGTCGATGTCCACCGGGCGCTCCAGCACGTCGCGCACCTCACCGTCCTCGCACCGGAGCACCGCGTGCAACCGGTACTTCCCCTCGGGGAGACGGGTCTCGTCTCGGACGTGGGCCAGGTGCTCAGGCCGGAGCAACACGCGGCGGATCAGCTCTTGTTCCTGCATCATCGAGACCGAGAGGCCCTCGACGCAGGTCGTGTTGCGGATCTCGGCCTCCACCACCACGACGCGCCCGCGGAGCTTGGGCCCCAGCCACAGGGCCCCCACCACCGCCGCGACCCCGAGGATGGGGCGAGCGAAGCGCCGGAGCCGGTCTCGGGTGCTCACCTCGGTCAAGGCAGGTCCTTACTCCCCTCGGGCTCCTCGGGGGGCTCCTCGGCGCTCGGCGCGGTGACGGAGACGTGGGTGTCATCGCCCAGCTCGGTGCTCAGGCGCCCCTCGGGGTTTCGCTTGAAGCGAATGGAGGCGCTCATGTCGACCTGCACGTTGGTCAGGATCTTCACCACCTCCGACGAGACGTCGGTGTGCCGGAGGAAGTCGCCGACCTCCTTGGCCACGATGCGCACGATCTCCTTGCGCCCCTTGTCACCCTGCTGGATGAGGTAGTGCAAGGCGTCCTTCGGGAGGGCCCCGGTGCTCGACACCTGCCCTACCGTGTTCTCGATCGCGCGGCGCACGAAGTCGGACACCACCCGGGAGCTGTGTCGCTGCCGCTCCCGGCGCTGGAACATCTCGTCTTCGTCGTACTCGCCCTCCACGGGCTCGGAGTCGCGGTCGCGTTCGTTGCTCATGCTCAGGTCCCTCCCGGCGCCAGGGTGGCCAGGGTCAGCGATGGCTTGTTGGAGCGGTTGCCCGCGGCGTCCTCCAGCTCGAAGGCCACGGTGATCTTCTCGCCGGAGGTGGGGGCCTCGCTCAGGCGCACCAGCACCTCGAACTCGCCCTCGGTCGCCCCCGCGTCGAGCGGCGGGGTCTGGGCCGCGAAGAGCTCGGGCAACCCGATCGCGCCCGCGCTGGCCTCCCCGAGGTAGAGCTGCAAGTTCCCTTGCCCCAAGTCACCGTCCTGGTCCACGAAGGTCACCGTGAAGCGGAGACCGAGGGCGTCACTCGGGCTCTGACCGGCGTAGGTCACCGAGTCGATCCGGGGGCGCTCGACCGGCCAGTGGCCGGGGTCATCCCCCCCGCAGGCGACCAGGCCCACCAGGCCTGATGCCGCCAGCAGCACCTTTGCCGCGCCACGCATCCCCAGGTTGTTTGACACGAACGGTCACTCCACGTCGAGGACGCGCCACCGCTCGCCCTCCCGGACGAGGGTGACGCTTCGGCCCTCGCCGTAGTCGATCGAGGCCCGATCGCCCTGGATCCGGGCCCGTCCGGGGCTCAGGGGCCCGAGGGCGGCGCGGACCGCGGCCAGCCGGGGCGCCTGGGCCTCCAGGTGGGCCGACAGGACCTCGTCCGAGGCGTAGCGGGCCTGGAACGCCTCGGGCATGGCGCGCCGGACCTCGTCGAGGCGCCCCGCCTCCGCCGCGGCCAGGAGGGTCCTCAGGGCGGCCTCGGGGGTGTCGTAGGCAGCCAGGGAGAGCCCGCCCTCGGCCACCCGCCACCCGGCGGGGACCCGCACCAGGCGCACCCGGCGCCCGTCGGTGAGGGTGATCAGCGCGTCGACCCGCGCCACCTCGGCCAGCGGGCCCGGCGGGGCCGCCGCCATGCGCTCGGCGAGCGCCTCGGGGCTGAGCTCGGCCTGGCTGGCGGGGTCCGAGAGGGCGTGGACGCGGGCCGCGTCTCGGGCCTGGAGCGCGTCGCGGTAGGCGGCCAGGGTGTCCTCGGGCTGGGCCCCCGCGCAGCCGGCGCAGGCCACCAGGGCGAGAGCATACAGGCCCCGCTCAGAGCGACTCATGGGTGATCTGGCCCTGGGCCACGGTGAGCACCGCCCGCCCGGTGAAGGTGCGGCCGAGGAGGGGCGAGTTGTGCGAGCGGGAGAGCACCTCGGCCCGCTCGAAGCACCAGCTGCGCTCGAGGTCGACCAGGCACACGTCCGCGGGCCCCCCCAACCGCAGCCGGCCGAGGTCCTTGCGACCGAGGGCCTGGGACGGGGCCCGGGTCAGGACCGCCACCGCGCGGTGGAGGGTGAGGCGCTTGTCCCGCACGAGCCCGAGGATCACCGCGAGGGTGGTCTCGAGGGCGATGGCGCCCGGGGCCGCCTGATCCAGCTCGACCTTCTTCTCGAGCTCGGTCTGGGGGGTGTGGTCGCTCGCCACGCAATCCACAGTGCCGTCGGCGAGGGCCATGATCATCGCGTCCACGTCGGGCGCCGGGCGCAGCGGCGGGAACACCTTCGCGTGAGGATCGTAGCCGGACAGCTCCTCGTCGGTGAGGAGCAGGTGGAGCGGCGCGACCTCGGCCGTCACCCGGATCCCACGGCGCTTCGCCTGCCGGATGAGCTCCACCGCGGCCGCGGTGGAGACGTGGCCGATATGGAGCCGGCAGCCGGTGAGCTCGGCCAACGCAAGATCTCTTGCGACGCCCACGACCTCTGCCGCCCCCGGCGCGCCCGCCACCCCGAGCCGGTTGGACATGATGCCCTCGTGCATCACCCCGCCGAGGGAGAGGGACTCGTCCTCGGCGTGGGTGATCACCGGCAGGCCCAGGTCACCCGCGGTCTCGAGCGCGTAGCGCAACAGCTGGGAGTCCTTCACCGCGCGGTCGGCGTCGGTGAACGCAACACAACCTGCAGCCTTGAGCTTGCCCATCTCGGCCAGGCGCTCACCCTGGCGGCCGACCGAGAGGGCCCCCGCCACCAGCACCCGGGTGGGCCCGGCCTGGCGCGCGCGGGCCTGGATGAGCTCCACCACCTCGGGCCGATCCACGGTGGGCTGGGTGGTGGGCATCGCGAGGACGGTGGTGAAGCCGCCCGCCGCCGCCGCCCGCACCCCGGTGGCCACCGACTCCCGCCTCGTGAAGCCGGGCTCGCCGAGGTGCGCCCTCAGGTCGACGAGGCCGGGGATGAGCAAGCGGCCTTGCCCTTCGATCACCCGCTCGCCGGTGGTGTCGCGGGACGCCGCGAGGTCGACCAGGAGGTCGTCCTCGACCACCACCGTGGTGTCTTCGAGATCCAGCCCCGCGCCGGGGTCGAAGGCCCGGACGTGCCGCAGCACCAGCCTGCTCATTGCGCCCTCCGCCCCGCCCACGGGCCCATGCCCGTGGCCCGCTCCAGCACCGCCATGCGGGCCGCGATGCCGTTGCGCACCTGGTGGGCCACGACGCTGGTGGGGCCGTCCGCCACCTCGGGGTCGATCTCGATCCCCCGGTTCATGGGGCCGGGGTGCATCACGAAGGCGGCGGGCTTCATTCGGTTGGCCCGGTCCACGGTGAGGCCGTACGTGCGGGTGTAGTCGGACAGGCTGGGGAATGGCGGCGGGCCCACCAGGCGCTCGAACTGCACCCGGAGCATCATCACCGCGTCCGCGACCTCGATGATGGTGTCGACGTCGCGCACGATGACCCCGCCCATGGTGGTGAGCTGATCCGGCACGAGCGAGCGCGGGCCGCCGAGGAGCACGGTCGCGCCGAGCTTCTTGAGCAGGAACAGGTTCGAGCGCGCCACCCGGGAGTGGGCGATGTCGCCGATGATGGCGATGGTGCGCCCCTCGAGGGTGTCCAGGCGATCCAGCAGGGTGAGGGCGTCCAGGAGGGCCTGGGTGGGGTGCTCGTGCGCCCCGTCCCCTGCGTTGATGACCTTGGTGTCGCTCACCGACTCCACCGCCGAGGCCAGCAGGTGCGGCGCGCCGGCGCTCTTGTGCCGGCACACGATCACCGTGGGCTCCATCGCGGCGAGGGTCCGGCCGGTGTCCCACACGCTCTCGCCCTTGCTCACGCTGGAGGAGGACGAGGCCAGGCTGACGATGGAGGCCCCGAGCTTCTGGGCGGCCAGCTCGAAGGAGGCCCGCGTTCGGGTGCTCGCCTCGTAGAAGAGCGTGACCACCGATCGGCCGGCGAGCGAGCGCTCGACCGCGCCGTCCTGGCTCCGCAGCTCGCGCGCGCGGCCCAGGATGCGCAGGATCTCCTCTCGAGTAAGGGGCTCTATGCCCAGCAGGTGACGGTCAGAGGTGAGGCGACCGGTGCCAGGCATGGCCTCACTCGCCTCCCCCGCCAGGGACCGTGACGCAGGTGCACTGCTTCTCCCACTTGATGAGCTCCAAGGGGGCCCGCTTCTCTCCACTCCACTCCTTCGTGAACGTGAAGTTGGTGAACGGGAGGGTGTAGCTCCCACGGTAGCGCATCTCGACCAAGCACTCCTTGCCGCGCTTGCGCATGGTCTCCTGGACTCCCGTGTTGCCCTGGAACTTCATCAGCTCCTCGTCGCTGTACGGCAGGCGCGTCATCCGGAAGTTGTCCTTCGTCAGCGGGAGGCCGGTGCGCTTGGCGTTCTTCACCAGCCCCTCGACCACGAGCTCGTTGTCCAGCTGCCGGTAGGCCTCGTTGCACGCGGTCTGCATCATCCCGCCGAGCTGGAAGATGGGCCAATAGATGGGGAGGAAGGCGTAGACGAGGTAGCCGATGAGTACGAGCCCGATGAACAGGGCGATCGAAACGGAGTTGACCCGCTTCGGCTTCTTCATCGCGTAGATGCTCATCGACCCCTCGCCTCAACTTCCTGAGCGCTCGGTCAGCGCCCCTTCGCCATGGCCTTCTGCAGCGTGGTCCCCAGCGCCGACGGGTTCGGCGCCACGAGGACGCCCGCGGCCTCCATCGCCGCGATCTTGTCGGACGCCGCGCCCGAGCCGCCGGAGATGATCGCGCCCGCGTGACCCATGCGCTTGCCGGGGGGCGCGGTCACGCCCGCCACGAAGCCGGCCACCGGCTTCTTCATCTCGCGCTTGATGTAGTCGCAGGCCACCTCCTCGTCGGAGCCACCGATCTCGCCGATCATGATGACGCCGTCGGTGTCGGGATCCGCGTTGAAGGCCTCGAGCACGTCGATGAACTTGGTGCCGTTGACGGGATCACCGCCGATGCCCACGCAGGTGCTCTGGCCGATGCCGAGCGCGGTGAGCTGGCCCACCGCCTCGTAGGTCAGGGTGCCGGAGCGGGAGACCACGCCGATGCGCCCCTCCTTGTGGATGTGCCCGGGCATGATCCCGATCTTGCACGCCCCGGGGGTGATGACGCCGGGGCAGTTGGGGCCGATGATCCGGGACTTCGAGGTCTCGAGGACCCGAGCCACGTTCACCATGTCGAGCACCGGGATGCCCTCGGTGATCACCACGATGAGCTCGATCTCGGCGTCGAGCGCCTCGAGGATCGCGTCGGCGCAGAACTTCGCCGGCACGTAGATCACGGTGGCGTTGGCCCCCGTGGCGTCCTTGGCCTGGGCCACGGTGTCGTAGACCGGGACCTTGTCCTCGAAGCGCATGCCCCCCTTGCCGGGGGTCACGCCGCCCACGATGCGAGTGCCATAGTCGAGCATCTGCTTGGCGTGGAACGAACCCGCCCCGCCGGTGATGCCCTGGACCAGGACCTTGGTGTCCTTGTTGACGTAGATCGACACGACTCTTCGCCTTCCTATCAGCCCGCCTGGGCGGCCAGCTGCACCACCTTCTGGGCGGCGTCCAGCATGTCGTCGGCGCTGGTGAGGGCCAGGCCGGACTCGTTCAGCATCTTCTTGCCGATCTCGACGTTGGTGCCCTCGAGGCGGACCACCACGGGGACCTTCAGGTGCAGCTGCTTGGCCGCGGTGATGACGCCCTCGGCGATGACATCACACTTCATGATGCCGCCGAAGATGTTCACCAGCACCGCCTTCACCGCCGGGTCCTGCAGGATGATCGAGAACGCCGCGGCCACCTTCTCGGCGTCGGCGCCACCGCCCACGTCGAGGAAGTTGGCGGGCGAGCCCCCGCAGGACTTGATGATGTCCATGGTGGCCATCGCGAGGCCGGCGCCGTTCACCATGCAACCCACGCTGCCATCGAGCGCGATGTAGCTGAGGTCGTACTTCTTGGCCTCGATCTCCTTGGGATCCTCCTCGTCGAGGTCCCGGAGCGCGTTCACGTCGTCGTGGCGGAACAGCGCGTTGTCGTCGAAGTTCATCTTCGCGTCGAGCGCGAGGAGGTCGCCGCCCTTGGTGATGATCAGCGGGTTGATCTCGACGATGGAGGCGTCGGTGGCCAGGTAGGCCTTGTAGAGCGCCATGCACATCTTGGTGGCCTTGCCCACGAGGGTGGCGGGCAGGCCCATGCCGAAGATCAGCTGCCGGACCTGGTAGGCCTGCAGCCCGGCCACCGGGTCGATGGCCACCTTGTGGATCTTCTCGGGCGACTTCGCCGCCACCTCCTCGATGTCCATGCCGCCCTCGGAGGACGCCATGAGCACCACGCGCTTCTTGGCGCGGTCGAGGACGAGGCCCATGTAGAGCTCCTTCTCGATCTGCACGCCCTCTTCGATGAGGAGCCGCCGGACCTCCTGCCCCTCGGGGCCGGTCTGGTGGGTGCGCAGGATCATGCCCAGCATCTCGCTGGCCTTCTGCTTCACCTCTTCGACGCTCTGCACCACCTTGACGCCGCCGGCCTTGCCGCGGCCACCGGCGTGGATCTGCGCCTTGACCACGTAGGGCGGGTTGCCGAGGCCCTTCGCGGCCTCCATGGCGTCTTCAGCGCTGGTCACCATCTTGCCCGAGGGCGTGGGCACCCCGAAGCGCTTGAGCAGCTCTTTGGCCTGGTATTCGTGGATCTTCATGGATGGATGCGGCTCCGCCGGGCCTTCTACGCTCTGGCGAAGGCAGGCGCAACCACTCAGGCCGGGCCGGGGCGCGTCGTGGCCTAGAAGAAGACCCTGGCCCACACCGTGGCGGCGAGGATCCCCGCCACGTCGGCGGCCAGACACGCGGCGACGGTGTGGCGGGCCGAGCGCACCCCGACCGCCCCGAAGTAGACCGCCAGCGTGTAGAAGGTGGTCTCGGTGCTCCCGCTCATCACCGACACCAGGAAGCCCACGAAGGAGTCGGGCCCGTAGGTGCGCATGGTCTCCATGAGCACCCCCAGGGCCCCGCTTGCCGAGAGGGGCCGGATGAACGCCATCGGGAGCGCCTCCGCCGGGAGCCCCAACGGGGCGGTGATCGGCCCCAGGGCACCCACCATGTAGTCCATCGCGCCCGAGGCCCTGAACATCCCGATCGCCACGAGGATGGCCACCAGGAAGGGGATGATCATGACCCCCACCGAGAAGCCCTGCTTGGCCCCCTTGACCACCGACTCGTAGACCTGGACCTGCTTCGAGAAGCCGACCAGCAGGATCCCCACCAGGAGCACCGGGAGGATCCAGTCCTGGGTCACCAGCTTCAGGGTGTCGAAGGCGCTCTGTTCCGGCGGCGCGGCCTGCACGGTGAGCACGAGGCCGACGACGAAGGTGAACAGCACCGCCAGGGCCACGCCGGCCCGCGGCAGGGACAGCGGACGCTCTACCGCGGCGGCGGCCTCAGCCTCCTCGAGCGCCTTGGCGTCCGGCGCCAGGGCAGCCTCCGCGCCCTCCTCCGGGGCGCTGCCCGCCGCCGCGCGCGCCATCGAGAAGACGCCGACCCGCTCCAGGCTCTTGGCCACGACGATCGCCACCAGGGTGGAGCACATCGTGGAGAGGATCGAGGGCAGGAAGATGCCGGTGACGTTCTCGGCCTTCATCGTCGCCCGCACCGCGATGACCCCGAGGGGGAGCACCGCCACGCCCGAGGTGTTGATCGCGAGGAACAGGGCCATCGGGTTGGTCGCCACCCCCGGCCGCGGGTTGAGCTTGTTCAGCTCCATCATCGCCTTGATGCCGAAGGGGGTGGCCGCGTTGCCCAGGCCCAGCATGTTCGCCGCGATGTTCATGATCATGGCCCCCATCGCGGGGTGATCGGTGGGCACATCGGGGAACAGGCGCCCCATCACCGGCTTCAGGGCCCGCGCGATGCCGCGCATCAGCCCCGCATCCTGGAGGACCTGCATCACCCCAAGCCACAGGGCCATCTGTCCGATGAGGCCGATGGCGAGCTCCACCGCGGACTTGGCGGCGTCGATGCTGCCCTTGGAGACCGCGCCCATGGTGCCGGTGAGGGCGCCGGTCACCGTGGCGGACACGATCAGGAAGAGGAAGATCCAGTTCAGCATCGAGAGTCCCGGAGCCCGAAAAAGAAAACGCCCCCCCGACCTGAGCGATCGGGAGGGCGTCCCTTGCTTCAGTGCAGGCCACCTTGCGGTGGCATCACGTCAGCGCGTCGCTCACGCGACGCAGGTCACTGGGCGACCTGAGCGCTCACGGTGGTGCAGAACTTGCCGTAGAGGCCGAGGATGCTCATGTTCGGGTGGTCGATGGCCACGTTCTTGAGGGTCTTCCCCTCGGCGCCGGCCGCCTTGAGGGCCGCGTCGACCGACCAGTCACCCAGGGCGATGGCGCCCAGGATGCTCATGGCGCACGACTCACCGGTGATGGCCGAGCCACCGGGGTTGGTGGTCTGCCCAGTGGTGAACTGGCCGGGGTTCTTCACGCTGGTGAAGATAAAGCCCGCGGGCCCGAGAGCACCACAACCAACGGTCATCAGAAACGCAGCCACCGCAACGAAAGCCAAAACCTTCTTCATCCCACTCTCCTGTATCGATTCGACGTCTTGCCGACTCGGGGTCCGGATCCGTCCTTCGTGACGGAGCCCGTCAGGCGTGAACTACGTAGTCGGGCACGTAAACTACCTTGCGATGCCCAGCCCCCGCCCGATTGCGGTTGAGCCAATAGCGCCGTCCGAGGCCTACGTCCAGACGGGTACGCCAAAATTTTCCGTTGGCTCTGACCAGCCGGTCATGAGATGCGGCCGCCCATGACTCGAGTGACCCTCATCCGGGGCGACGGCATCGGTCCGGAGATCATGGAAGCAGCCGCGAGCCTGGTGGAGGCCACCGGCGCCCCCATCGAGTGGGAGGAGCACCCCGCGGGCGCCAGCGCCATCGCTGAGCACAGCACGCCGCTGCCGGCCGAGACCCTGGCCTCGATCAAGAAGAACAAGGTGGCCTTCAAGGCGCCCCTGATGACCCCGGTGGGGGGCGGCTATCGCTCCGTCAACGTGCTGGCCCGCCAGGAGCTGGACCTGTACGCCAACGTCCGGCCGGCGAGGGTCTTCGAGGGGGTCAAGACCCACTTCGACAAGTGCGATCTCGTGGTCGTCCGCGAGAACACCCAGGGCCTCTACGCGGGGATCGAGCACTACCTCGACCCCAAGAAGGAGACCGCCCAGGCCATCGCGCTGGTCACCCACTATGCCTCGGACCGGATCATCCGGTTCGCCTTCGAGTACGCCCGGGCCAACGGCCGCAAGAAGGTGACCCTGGTCCACAAGGCCAACATCCTGAAGTTCACCAGCGGCCTCTTCCTCCGCGTCGGTCAGGAGATCGCCGAGGAGTACCCCGACATCGTGTTCGAGGATCGGATCGTGGACGCCATGGCCATGCAGCTGGTCATGTTCCCCGAGCGCTTCGACGTCATCGTCACCACCAACCTGTTCGGCGACATCCTGAGCGACCTCACCGCCGGCCTGGTGGGCGGCCTGGGCCTCGCGCCCTCCGGCAACTACGGCGAAGACACCGCGATCTTCGAGGCGATCCACGGCACCGCGCCCGACATCGCCGGCCGCGGGATCTCGAACCCCACCGCCCTCACCCTCTCGGGGGCGATGATGCTCCACCACCTCGGCTATCACGAGGAGGGCAAGCGCCTCGAGGCCGCGGTGCGCGGGGTCATCGCCGAGGGCAAGCACCTCACCCCCGACCTCAAGGGCTCCGCGACCACCACCGAGTTCACCCAGGCGGTGCGGGCCCGCCTGTGACGGCGGCCCGGACCGGCTCGCTCCCCAGGTAGACGGCCACCCGGTACACCAGCCACGCCTGCAGGAGGTGGCCGCCCACGCCCATCACGTAGATGGGCGCCCGCGCGTCGAGCTCCAGGCCCTTCCACAGCCAGATCGCGCCGCCCGCCAGCATCGCGAGCACGGTCAGCCAGGCCGCCTTGCGGAGCGCCTCGACCCCGACCTCGGACGCATCACGGGCGCGGTAGCCCGCCACCACGAACACCACCGCGAGCGGGACCATGACCCACGCCGAGGCCTTGGACGCCTCCAGGGTGAGGTACATGTCCTGGAGCGCCTGCCGCTGCTGCGGGTTGTGGTGGTTGATCGGGAGCGACGAGAGCCAATCGAGGAGCGGCGTCAGGACCAGCGGCATCAGGCCGCTCAGGAGCACGAACACCCCGACCACGATGGTGAGGATCGCCATGGTACGGACCCCGCGCTTGATCGCCTCCGGGGTCTTGGGGGCCTTCTTCATCGCGCCTCCTCCAGCGCCTCCTTGGCCTCCTCCTCGATCTTGCGGGCGGCCGCCTTCGCCCCCTCCTTGGCCGCCTTGGTCGCGCCGGCCTTGACCTTCGCCCCCAGGGCCTTGGCCTTCTCGGCCCCCTTCTCCATGGCGGGGGGTGGGGTCTCCCCCGTCCAAGCGAAGTAGGCCCCGATGGCGACGATCCCCAGCGCGAAGATCAGGGCCAGCTTCAAGAGCTTCTTCAGGACGGCGAACACCACCGCCCCGATGGCCAGGGCCAGCACCGCCAGCACCAAGGGGTTGTCCAGGATCGCGCTCATGGCGGTGCGAACATTAGCCCATTCCGGACCGGACGGGATGCCTGAAACAGAGATAAATCCCCAATATCCGTCCAAAAAACGCACTCCTGTACACCGCCTGCATTCAAGTGCTCACCGGCGCGACCGAACCATGCCCGGTGGGAGGCAAACCTGTGCAGGCCGCGAAAGAAAACCCCACATCCGCAAGGTCGAGCCGATCCAAGGGTCAGGCCACCGGCAACCTCACGAGCGCTGGCGCGGTGCGCGTCCTGCAGGTCGCCCTCCAGGACGACTGCTCTCCCCAGGACCTGATCAGCCTGGTCCGCGGCGACCCGGGCTTCGCGCTCAGGACCCTGAACTGGGCCAACAGCTCCGCCTTCCGGCGCCCGCGCCCGGTCACCGACATCTCCCAGGCCGTCTCCCTGCTGGGCGTCCGAGGGCTCCGCAACCTGGCCCTCGGGGTGGTGGTGACCGACATGGTGCCCCGCCACGCCGACGATCACCACCTGCTCGCGGTGGGCCTCCGGCGAGCGCTGGCCGCCCAGGCGGTGGCAAAGCGGGCCACGCCGGATCTCGTGGACACCGCGTTCACCGCCGGCCTCTTCCTCGAGACCGGCATCATGGCGATGGCGGGTGAAGACATGGGGCGGGCGGTCGCGGTGGCGACCAGCCCGGCCGGCCACCGCACCCTCCGCGAGCGCGCGCTGGGGCTGGCGCCGCATCCTCAGGTGGGCGCGCGCCTGGCCGAGACCCACCGGCTCCCGGCCGACCTGGTGACCGCGATCCGGCAGCACCACGACCTCACCCCGCCCGAGGGCCGGCTGGCTAGGGTGGCCTGGGCGGCAGAGAAGGTGGCGAGCATCTTCGAGGCCGGCGACCCCCGGGGCGCCAAGGTGGAGGCCGGCGCGGCGCTACAGACCCTGGATCTGACCGGCCCCGACCTGGACGCGATCGTCCTGACCCTCCCCGAGGCGGTGATCGAGGCGGGCCAGATCTTCGAGCGCAACGTGGGCCCGCAGCCCTCGCTCGAGGCGCTCCTCCTGGACGCGAACCTGCACCTCGCGAACGCCAACCTCCAGTACGAGGCGGTGGTCCAGGCCCTGGAGCGGACCCTGGCGGAGAAGGAGGTCCTGGCCCGCCAGCTCCAGGAGGCCAACGCGCGCCTCACCGCGATGGCGGAGACCGACACCCTCACCGGCCTGCCCAACCGACGGGTGCTGACGGTGACCCTGGCCCGCGAGCTGGCCCGGGCCCAGCGCACCGGTCAGGGCCTCGCCCTCGCCATCGTGGACCTCGACCACTTCAAGCGGGTCAACGACACCTATGGGCACGCGGTGGGCGACGTGGTGCTGGCCGCGGTCGGCCGCGCGCTGACCCGGGTGTTTCGGGGCTCCGACCTGGTCACCCGCTACGGGGGCGAGGAGTTCGTGGTGCTCCTGCCCACCGCGTCCCGCATCGACGCCAGCATCGCGCTGGAGCGCGCGCGGGAGGCGATCCAGGACCTGGCGGTCGAGACCCCCGCGGGGCCGATCAAGGTCACCATGAGCGCGGGGGTTGCCTACACCTCCGGGCCTCGGTGCCAGGACCACGCGGAGCTCTTGTTCTCCACCGCCGACGCCGCCCTCTACGAGGCCAAGGACGCCGGCCGGAACCGGGTGGTGAGCGCTCAGCCGATCTGAGTGCGCAGGTGGTAGCTCTTGGGGCGGGTCACCGCCTGCAAGCCAAGCTGCGAAAGCGACACACCCTTCCCCGAGTCCTTCACCCCCGTCCACGCGAGGAGCGGATCCAGGTAGTCGGCCCGGTTCAGGAACACCGTGCCCGCCTCGATGCGCGGCAACAGGCGCTTGGCCCGCGCGACGTCGTTCGTCCAGACGCTGGCGGTGAGGCCCAGCTCGGAGTCGTTCATCCGGCCGAGCGCCTCCTCGTCGCCGCTGACCTTCTGGATCGCGACCACCGGGCCGAAGCTCTCCTCGCGGGCGATCGCCATCGCGTGATCGGTGTCCACCGCCACGGTGGGGGCGAAGAAGCGGCCCTTGCCGTCGTGGTGGGTCGGCGCGCCGCCGCAGAGGATCCGCGCCCCCTTGGCCCGCGCCTCCTCGACCTGGTTCTGCAGGAAGCCCGGCGCGTTGGGCTGGGCCATCGGCCCGAGGTTGGTGCCCTCGGTCTTTGGATCGCCGATCTTCAGCGCCTCCGCGAAGGCGACCGCCGCCTCGCAGAAGCGGTCGTAGATCGGGGCCTCGACGTAGACGCGCTCCACCCCGCAGCAGCTCTGCCCGGCGTTGTAGAACGCGCCGTCCATCACGTTCTCGACCGCGAAGTCGAAGTTGGCGTCGGCCATCACGTAGGCGGGGTCCTTGCCCCCAAGCTCGAGGGTCACGTCGATGAAGCGCTTCTCGGCCACCGCCTGGTAGACCTGGCGCCCGCCGAAGACCGAGCCGGTGAAGGACACGAAGCCGACGTCCTCGTGCTGCACGAGCTTCGCGGTGGTGGGGTGGTCGGCGTGGACCACCGTGAGCAGGCCCTCCGGCACCCCGGCCGCGGCGAAGGCGGCGCCCATCTGGTCGGCGCAGCACGGGGTGCGGTGGCTGTGCTTCAGCACCACCGCGTTGCCCGCGAGCACCGCGGCCGCGATCGGGTTGATCGCGATGAGGTGGGGGTAGTTCCAGGCCGCGAGCACCGCCACCACCCCGACCGGCTCACGGGCGATCCAGCGCTCGAAGCCCGGCTTGGGTGGCAGCGCGATCGGGGCGAGGGCGGCCTCGGCCACGCTCGAGAGCTGCCGGGCCCGATCCATCATGGTCCGGATCTCGCCCTTGGCGTGGGCGAGCGGGCGGCCCATCGAGCGGGTCATCTCGAGGGCGTAGGCGTCGATGTTGGACTCGAAGTGCTGGCACACCCGCTCCAGGGCCGCGATACGCTCCTGGATCGTGGTGCCGCGCCACGCCCGGTGGGCGGCCTTGGCCCGGGTGACCGAGGCGTGGACCTCCTCTACCGAGGCCAGGGGGGCCTCGTAGACGACCTCACCGGTGTAGGGATCATCGACCGAGAAGCGCGGGGTGCTCATCCCGCGAGTTCTAGTCTTGTCGCGACTCGTGGTCCAGCGGGACCTCGAAGCAGAACGCGGTGCCGCCCTCGTCGCGCTCGGACACCCAGATCCGGCCGCCGTGGGCCTCCACCGCGGTCCGGCAGAAGGGCAGCCCCAGGCCTCGGCCCGGCTCGATCCGATCCGCCGCCTCGCGATCCAGGCGGACGTACTTCTCGAACACCCGCTCCCGGTACTCGGGCGCGATGGTGGCCCCGGAGTTGGCGACCGAGATCCGCACCCACCCGGGGCGGCAGATCCCGGCCAGGACCTCGATCCGCCCGCGCACCGGCGCGTGGCGGCAGGCGTTGTCGAGCAGGTTCAACAGGACCCGACGCACCAGCTCCCGATCCACGCGCACCAGCCGGGCCTCGTCGTCGACCGTGACCGCCAGCTCCTGCCGCCGCTCCTCCATCTGGAACTGCAGGATCTCCTGCACGTCGTGCACGAGGCTCATGACCGGCACCGGCTCGGTGTGCAGGGACAGCGCGCCGTCTTCGCTCCGGCTGATGTCCAGGAGGTTCAGGATCATGCGCTGGAGCATCTCGGCGGTGGAGAAGACCATGCGCCAGCGGGCCCGATCGGACTCCTTGATGTCGGTCTTGCGGAGCTGCATCTGGGCCAGCATCAGCAGGCCCGAGGTGGGGCTCTTCAGGTCGTGCACCACGAGGGCCGAGAGCTCCTGCTTCAGGGTCTCGGCCCGCCGCAGGGCCACGTTCTGGTGCTCCAGCTTCTGGTTGGAGGCCTCGAGCTCGGCGCGGGCCCGGACGTTGTCCTCGAAGGTGGTCACGAGGAGATCGAGGATCTGCTCGGTGTTGCCCTCGATCGCGTAGTCCTCGCCCATGAAGCGCACCGAGAGGCTGTCTCCCGGGGTCTGCTCACGGCGCGCGCGCGCGGCCAGGAGGTCCTGGAGCTGCGGGATCAGCCGCTCGTCCGCGTGCGCCTTGGTGATGTAGTTGTCGGCGCCGGACTGCAGCGCGCGGATGATGTCGCGCGGATCCTCGAGCATCGTGAGGAGCACCACCGGCACCGCCGGCGTCCGCCCCATCGCCTTGATGCGCTTGCACACCTCGTAGCCGTTGATGCCCGGCATCAGGATGTCGCTGAGGACGAGATCATAGGGGCTGGCCTCGAAGCGCCGCAGCCCGGCCTCGCCGCTCTCCGCGAGGTCGACCCGGTAGCCTGCGCCCTCCAGGAGCGCGCGGAACTTGGCGGCCTGGGTCGCGCTGTCCTCGATGAGGAGCACCCGCGTCATGCGAGCCTCCCCACCAGCTCGACCAGGAGCAGACCGATCGCGTCGGGCTCGAGGATGTAGCTCACGATGCCGGCCTCGATGGCCGCCTGGGGCATGCCGAACACGGGGGACGAGGCCTCGCTCTGGGCGACGACCGTACCACCGGCCCGCGCCAGCTTGTACAACCCATTCGCGCCGTCGCTGCCCATTCCCGAGAGCACCACTCCCACTGCCTCGGCCCCATACACGTCAGCGACCCCTGCGAACAAGACATCTGCGGCGGGACGAAAGCCCCCCTGCGGAGGCGTGTCCTTCAGGGCCACCTGCCCCCGGGCCACCGACAGGTGGAGGTCGGAGGGCGCCACGTACACCACGCCGGGCAACAGCGGCTCCCGGGCCTGGGCCATCTTGACCCGACAGGGCCCCGCGGTGCCCAGCCACTCGACCAGCCCGTCCACGAAGTCACGGGCGATGTGCTGCACCACCAACAACGGGGCCGCGAAGTCTCGGGGCAGCCGCGCCAGCACCGCGTGGAGCGAGGCCGGGCCGCCGGCCGAAGCGGCCAAAGCGACCAGGCTGGGCTTGGGGCCCTTGCGGGCCGGGGTCAGGCGGCGGCCGGGGGCCCGGCGCGGCGGCGCCACACGGCGCACCACCTCGACCTGGGACATGATCTGCACCATCTCCACCAGGGCTCGGGCCTCGGCCTCGAAGCGGGGCGAGGCCGGCCCGACGGGCTTGGCCACGGCGGCCAGGGCGCCCACCCCCTGGGCGGCGAGGGCCCGCTGGACGTCCTCCACCCGCTCCCCGGAGACCATGATCACCCGGGTCGGCGCGTAGGTCATGATCAGCTTGGTGGCCTCGTAGCCGTCCAGGTCCGGGAGCTGGACGTCCATGCTGACCACGTCGGGCCGGAGCGCCTGGGCGAGCTGGACCGCCTCTCGCCCGCTCGCAGCCTGCCCCACCACCTGGATGTCCGGGGCACGCTCGAGCACCGCCACCAGCAGCGCGCGGCTGGTGGGCGAGTCGTCCACCACGAGGACCCGGATCGGGCTCATGCGCTCACCAGGCGGTCCACCGCCGCCAGGAGCTCGCGCTGGTCGAAGCTCCCCTTCACCACGTAGGCGCTGGCCCCCGCGGCCAGGCCCCGCGCCCGATCCGCCTCCCCACCGAGGCCGGTCACGAGGACCACCGGGAGGCTGCGGAGCCTCGTCGAGCCACGGATGTGCTCGGTGAGCGTGACCCCGTCCATGCGCGGCATCTCCACGTCGGCCACCACGAGGTCCACCGCCGCGCGCTGGAGCTGCTCCCACGCGTCGCGGCCGTCTGGCGCGGACAGCACCTGGTAGCCCGCGCCGAGGAGGACGCTCCGCATCAGGCTCCGGGTGGTGACCGAGTCGTCCGCCACCAGCACCACCCCCTTGCGGCTCGCAACCTCTCCTGCGAACTTCAGCGCTCCGTCCCGCGCGGGGCGCTGCGCGGTGCGCACGAGCTCGGCCGCGTTGAGGAGCAAGGCGACCTGCCCCGAGTCGAGGAGGGTCCCACCCGCCACGTGGCGCACCGCGCGGAGTCGCGGCCCGAGGCTCTTCACCACCACCTCTCGCTCGCTGACGAGCTCGTCCACCACCAGCGCCACCTTGCGCTCGCCGCCCGCGACGACCACCGCGGGGCGGCGGGCCGGGACGGGGCGGCGAGGCGCCTCGATCCCGAGGGCGCGGGTCAGCTCCATCACCGGGATCAGCTCGTCCTCATGGCTGAGCATGTCTCGACCTTCCATCTGCCGCACGTCATCGGACCCGATCCGGAGGAGCCGCAGCACGTTGCTCGCGGCCAGGGCGAAGGGGGTGCCGCCGGCCTCGACGAGCAGGGCGCGCAGGCTGGTGAGGGTCAGGGGCAGGAGCATCGAGAAGCGGGTCCCGGTGCCGGCCCCGCTGAAGATCTCCACGCTCCCGTGCAGCGCCTCGACCTGATTGAGCACCACGTCGAGGCCGATGCCCCGGCCGGCGCTCTGGCTCACCGAGGTCGCGGTGGAGAGCTGGGGCAGGAACACCAGGCGCACCAGCTCCCGGTCCGTCTCCGGGATGCTCATGCCGAGGGCGCGGGCCTTCTCGCGCACCGCGGGGCGATCGATGCCGCGGCCGTCGTCCTCCACCGAGAGGGACACGTTGGAGCCCCGGAGGGTCGCCTTCACCCGGACCAGCCCCTCGGGCGGCTTGCCCGCCGCGGCGCGGTCGGCCGGAGCTTCGATCCCGTGCACCACCGCGTTGCGGACCAGGTGCACGAGGGCGTCCTTGAGCCCGTCCAGCACCGCGCGATCCGCCTCGACGTCCTTGCCCACCAGCTCGAGCCGAGCCCGATTGCCCGAGGCCTGGGCCGCGTCCCGCACCGCCCGCTCGAGCAGCGGCTCCAGCTCGCGGAACGGGAGCATGCGGAGCTGCCGCACCTGATGCTCGAACGGCTCGGCCACCCGCTCGAGGCCCTGCACGTCCGCCCTGAGCTGCAAGGCCATGAGCTCCAGGGTGCGCTCCGCCCCCGCCAGGACGGAGCGGGCGCGGCTCAGGTTGGCGAAGCACTCCGCGGCGGCCGGGTGCAGCTCGCGCAGCTCCTCCAGCATCCCTCGAGCCCGAGCCTCCGCGGTGCGGTGCGCGCGCCCCGCCACGCTCACCTGCTCGGCCAGCTCGAGGAGCGCCTCGGCGTCGCTCCGGACCCTGCGCCGCGCCACCATGAGCTCGCCGGTGTTGGCCAACAGGGCGTCCAGGCGCCCGAGGGAGACCCGGGTCCTGGCGTCGCTCGGCGGCAGGCTGACTTGCGGTTCCGGCTCGGGCACCACCTCCGGGGTGGGCGCCGGGGCGGGGGTCTGGAACGCGCCCCCCGCCGCCGCGGTCTTGAGGGCCTCGGTGAGGGCCTCGAAGTGCGGCTGGTCGAGGTTCGGGGTGCCCTGTGCGCCCCGCGCCGCGTCGTCGAGCGCGTCCACGCACCCGAACAGGAGGGAGAAGATCGCGGCGGAGGGCTCGAGGGCGCCGCGCCGGAGCTCGCCGAGGGCGGTCTCCATCGCGTGGCAGAGGTTCGCGATCAGCGGTTGCTCGACCGCGCGCGCCGCGCCCTTCAGGCTGTGGGCGGCGCGGAAGAGGTCGTCGAGGGTGGCGGCCCGGGCCTCGCCCGCGGCGCCCGCCTCGAGCTGCAAGAGGCCACGGCTGAGCACCGCCAGGTGCTCGTCGAGCTCCAGGAGGAACGTCTTCAGCAGGTGCTCGAGCAGCTCCTGGCGATCCACTTCACATCCCGAACTCGGCCAGCAGGCCCTTGAGTTTGTCCGCGAGCTGGGAGATCCCGTGGACCGCCTTCTCGGTCTGTTGGGTGGCCTTCAGGTTCTGGTGCGTCACCTCCCCGATGTTCCGCATCGCGTGGCTGACCTGGCCCATGCCCAGGGCCTGCTGCCCGGCCGAGGCCGAGATCTGGGCCCCCGCGCGGGCCGCCTCGGCCCCGGTGGCCTCGAGCGACTTGATGGTGTGGCCCGCCTCGCTCACCACGTCCATGGTCCGGGTCACGCTCTTGGTGCCCTCCTCCATGCTGAACACCGCGGAGTTGGTCGCCTTCTGGATCTGGTTGAGGATCTGGCGCACCTGGGCGGTGGCGCGCTTGCTCTGCTCGGCCAGCACCTTCACCTCGGCCGCCACCACGCTGAACCCGCGGCCGTGCTCGCCCGCGCGGGCCGCCTCGATCGCAGCGTTGAGGGCGAGCAGGTTGGTCTGCTCGGCCATGTCGTTCACGGTGGCGATGATCTCTCCGATCGCCTGGGCCTGCTCGGCCAGCTGCAAGATGGACTGCGCGATGGACTCGGTGCGCGCCTTCACGTCGCGCATGCCCACGATGCTCTCCTCCACCGACTGCCGGCCCGCCTCCCCGAGCTCGGCGCTGCGGCGGGACGCCTCCGCCACCGCCCGGGCCCGCTCCGCCGCCTGCTCGGCCGTCCGCGAGACCTCCTCCACCGAGCTCATGGTCTCCGCCACCGCGGCCGCCTGTTGCTGAGCGCCCGCCGCCTGTTCGGTGGTGGCGGCGGAGATCTCGGTCGCGGACTCGGCCAGCTGGTCCGCGGTCTCGAGCACGGCGGAGAGCAGGCGCTCCCGGGCCTGCTCGGCCGCCCGCCGCTCCGAGACGTCCTGGATGATCCCGAGGAAGCCGTCCTGCCCGCGGCTGCGCATGTCGGTGACCCACAGCTTGATCCACATCGGCGCGCCGTCGTGCCGCCGCGCCTCGACCTCCCGGGCCCGGCCGATGATGCGCGGCTCGTGGGTCCGCAGGTAGCGCTCGAGGTAGCCGTCGTGCGCGTCGCGGTGCCCCGGCGACATGAGCATCGAGACGTTCTCGCCCAGCATCTGCTCCGGGTCGTACCCGAACATGCGGGTGGTCGCGGCGTTGACGCTCGTGACCACGCCGTGGGTGTCGATGGTGACGATCGCGTCCGGGGTGGAGTCCAGGATCGCCTTCAGCCTCGCCGCGTCGACGTCGGTCGTCCGGCTCCTCGGCGCGCGCCGGGGGGTCTTCTTGGTGGTCTTCTTGCGGGTGGCCATCAGGTCGCTCGTGTTCCTTCGTGGTCTCTTGAGTCGCCCGGCTCTGCGAACAGGCGGGGGTCGGTGAGGAGGGCGCGGCCGTCGAGGACGATGGTGCCGTCCGGCGTCATGCCCAGGATCCAGTCCGCCGCGCCGACCGGGGTCCCGTCCAGGCTGCGCAGCGCGCGGGCGGAGACCCGCACGAAGTCGAAGACCTCGTCCACCAGCACCGCCAGCTCCGCCCGGGTGTCACCGAGGACGAGCAGGCGGGCCTGCTCCGAGGCGCCGGCCAGGTCCTGGGTGAAGAGGCGGTGGAGATCCACCACCGCCAACACCTCGCCGCGGTGGTGGCAGACCCCGCGGAACCAGGCGGAGGTCCCGGGCACCGCGGTGACGATCGGCGCGCGCGCCACCTCTCGCACCCAGCCCATGGGGAGCGCGTAGCGGTCGCGGCCCACCGCGAAGCGCACGACCTGCGGCCCCTCCTCCGACGCCGCCTCCGCGGGCCGGGCGAGCGCCTGGGCCCGCAGCTCGAGCACCCTGCGACGCGAGGCATCCGAGGCCAGGGCCCGATGGTCGGAGGCCACCGCCATCCGCTGCAGGCGCCGGCGGATCTCCGCGAAGACCTCGCTCACTCGGCCCCCTCGTCATCCAGCCCGGCGATCGAGACCATGGCCGCCGCGGCAAGCGCGCCTGCGCGCTCACCTCCGGTGAGGGGCACCTCCGCCTCTGGGTTGCAGGCCAGGGCAAGCTGGCGTGCGACGCGGAAGGCCTGGCGGGCCCGCGCCCGCTCACCCGCCTGCTCCGCCGCCAGCCCCAACAGGTAGTGAGCCGCGATGAGCCCGGGGGCCCGCTGGACCGCCAACCGCAGCACCGCCACCGCCAGCGCGGGTCGGTCGAGCTCGAGCTGCAGGATCCCTTGCATGTAGAGGACCTCGGGATCGGCCGGATCCTCCAGCCCCTCGTCCTGGGCGCGCTGCAGCGCGACCACCGCGCCGTAGTTCCGCGCCACCGCCTCGAGCCGGGAGGTCGCGGTGCCCGGGAGTGGGGCGACCCGGCGCGGCGGACGGCGACGGGGCGGCTCCGGTGCAGGAGCAGAGCGAAACGTGGGCTCGGCGCGCGTGAGGGTGCTCCGGCGTCGGAACACCAGCCCCGGGGCGCCCGGCTCCGGATCCACCGGCAGGTACTCGGGCGGCAGCGGATCACTGGCCCCGAGCAGGAGCCAGCCACCGGGCGCCAGGGCCTCGACCAGGTGGAAGAAGGCGACCCGTTGCGCCTCAGGAGAGAGGTAGAGCAGGACGTTCCGGCAGAGGACCACGTCGAGGTTCCACAGCCCCACCGTGAGCATCGAGGGCACCGGGTGCACGAGGTTGAGAGGGAAGAGGGTCACCTGTGCGCGGATCTCGGGATCCAGCACCTGGTAGCTGCCCTCGGGCTGGAAGTAGCGCGCCTGGAGATCGGCGCCGACCCCCCGGAAGGACCAGGGGCGGTACCGCCCGTCCCGGGCCCGCGCCAGGGAGCCGCGGTTGAGGTCGGTGCCGAACACCCGCACCCGTTCATGCAGGCCGGCCTCCCGGGCCATCATGGCCACCGAGTAGGGCTCCTCACCCGTCGCGCAACCGGCGCTCCAGACCCGCGCCGGCCCGCTCCTCACCTCCATGAGACGCTGCGGCAGGAGCTGATCCCTCAGCAAGCCGAGCTGCGCAGGCTCCCGGAAGAAGTAGGTCTCGCTGACCGTGAGGGTCGACAGGACCTGCTCCGACACCTCCGGCGAGCGCAAGAAGGCCTGCACGAAGGCGTCGACCGACGGGATGGCGAGCTCACCCCTCAGTCGCTCGAGGTCAGCGAGCACCAGGGGCTCGCGGTGGGAGGAGAACGCCAAGCCGGCGCGCCGATGGACCTCCTCCAGCAGCGGCTCGTAGACCACCACGAGCTCGGACGCCGCCCCCTCCGCGGCCCCACCGTCCCCGCCCTCACCGAGCTCGAGCCTCTCAGCCATGGGCGACCCCCTGCTCCTGCAGGCAGGCGTCCAGGGCGGCCGACTCGGCCTCGCTGAGGAAGCGCTCGGGATCATGGATGAGGAGCAGGGCGTCCTCGAGCCGGACCACCCCGGACAGGCCCTGGGCCGCCGGCCCCGGCGGCGTGGTGGCGGCCGGCGCAGAGGCGAGGGCTTCCACGCGGTCGACCCGAAGGACGGCTTGCCGCGCGGTGGTCTGCACCACCACCATGTGATCCTCGGGCTGGACCGGACGCAGGGGGAGGCCGAAGCGGGCGCGCAGGTCGAAGACGGCCAGGGGCGTGCCCCGATAGTCGACCAGTCCCTCCACCACCGGCGGCGCGCCGGGCAGGGGCTCCACCCAGACCGCGCGCAGGACCTCCACCACGGCGTGCGCGGGGAGCCCGAAGCGCTGGTGCTCCAGGCGGAACACCAGGACATCCTCGTGTCCTGGGGCGGCCACTACCCCCAACATCTACCGGGCCTCCGGCCAGCGCACCAGTGTTTCCAGGTCACCAGCGCGCGGCGCGTCCGGTTACCCAGGCCGGACCGGATCCCGGGGGTCGGCGGCCATGCGCGACGCCGTCGACCAGGGCACGCTTCCTGCAAAACAATCTCAGCACAACCTCGATGCCGGCCTCGGCGCCGGCTCGGGCGCCGAGCGGCTGGACGCCGGACGGGGAGGCTCGCCTTGACCAGCACCATCATGTCCATCTCCGCAGGAGACCTGGCCGACGCGGTGCACGGCCCCCAGGCGCCCCTGGTGCTGGACGTGCGGCGGCCGGAGGACTTCAGCGGCGAGGGCGGCCACATCGATGGCGCGAGCTTGTTCCCGGCCGAGCGGTTCAGGGAGCGCCTGCCCGAGCTGCGGGGCCTCGAGCCCCGGCGCTTCGTGGTGGTGAGCGAGGACGGCGACGGCGCCCTCGAGGCGGCCCGGATCATGATGGCCGCGGGGTTCGTGCAGGTGTCGGTGCTGGCGGGTGGGATGCGAGCCTGGCGGGCCGAGCAGCTGCCCGTCCACCGCTGAGGGCTTCGCCGAGGTCCCGGGCCGGCGGAGCCGTCCCACCCCTCTCCGCCGGGCTGCGCCCGGCTGCGACCGGCTGCGCGCTCCGCTTGCAGATCTTGGGGTCCCGGGCCGGCGGAGCCGTCCCACCCCTCTCCGCCGGGCTGCGACCGGCTGCGCGCTCCGCTTGCAGGTCTTGGGGTCCCGGGCCGGCGGAGCCGTCCCACCCCTCTCCGCCGGGCGCCCGGCTGCGCGCTTCGCTTGCGAATCTCCGCCGTTTGGGGTGGCTCTCATCCTCGTGGATACCACTCGGCAGCAGATGATGCAGAAGCTCCAGGGCGCCGCCGCCCTGAACGTGGCGTTCGTGGGGGTGAGCAACGGCCTCTTCGACGTCCTCTCGGGGCTGCGTTCGGCCACCGCGGCCGAGCTGGCCGCGAAGGCGGGGCGAGACCTGGGCTACGTTACCCGGTGGTGCGACGCGGCCTACGCGTTCGAGTACCTCGAGCGGGAGCAAGACCGCTTTCACCTGACCGCCACCGGTGAGGCGTTCCGGCCCGACGCCCCCGACACCCTGATGCCCATGGCGGTCCAGGCGGTGCTCGGTGCTCACATGGCCGAGCGCGCCGCGGGCCTGATGCGCACCGGGGAGCGCCCGGGAGAGAAGGTCCTCGCCGAGCGGGAGACCATCCTGCCGTGGTTCGGCCCGATGCTCGAACACTCCTTCGCGACCATGTTCGCCCAGCAGATCGTCCCCGCCATCCCCGCCTTCGCCCGGGTGGACGAGCGCGGCGGCCTCGCGGTGGACCTGGGATGCGGGAACGGCTGGTACCTCCGGGCCCTCGCCAAGCGCTGCGGTCACCTCAGGGGCATCGGCCTCGACGGCTTCGAGGAGAACATCCGCCAGGCCACCGAGCTCGCGGCGCAGGCGGGCCTGCAGGACCACCTGGAGTTCCGAGCCGGTGACCTCCACCACTTCACGGTGGACGGGCCGGTGGACCTCATCGCCATGAACCGGGCCCTCCACCACGTGTGGGACGAGAAGGAGAACGTGTTCCGTATCCTGGCCGAGCACCTCGCGCCCGGCGGCTCCGCGGTGATCTGGGAGCCCCGCTGGCCCGACGATCCCGCGGCCCTCCGGCACCCCCGGGGCCGCGGGATGGCGTTCCAGAACCTGTCCGAGCACGTGCAAGGGAACCACTTCCTCCGCCCCGACGAGATCGCGGCCGAGCTCGAGAAGGCTGGCTTGCGGAGCGAGGTCCACCTGTTCGGCGAGGGCTACGAGGCGGTGGTGGTGGGCACGAAGCCGGAGTGATACGGTCCGCGCCATGGCTACCCACCAACCTGGCATCACCGAGGAGGTCCCCGCCCTCGCCCGCTACATGAGCTTCCGGCTCACCCCCGAGGGAGACCCCCGCGCCGCGCTCAAGCGACTGGCGGCCGAGCCCATCAGCCCTGATCTCGTGGTGGGGCTGGGGCATGCCACCGTGGCCGCGGTGGGGGGGCAGGTGAAGGGCCTCCGCGAGGCCAAGGTGTTCGCCGGCGCGGGGATCTCCGTCCCCGCCACCCCGACCGCCCTGTGGCTCTGGCTCCGAGGCCGTGATCGGGGCGAGCTCCTGCACGAGGGGCGCCGGCTGCAGGATATCCTGCAGGAGGGCTTCACCCTCGAGCACGTGGTCGACGCCTTCAAGTATCAGGACGGTCGCGATCTCAGCGGCTACGTCGACGGCACCGAGAACCCCGAGGGCGACGAGGCGGTGGCCGCCGCCTTCACCGCGGGCCGGGGCCCTGGCCTCGACGGCGGGAGCTTCGTGGCGGTGCAGACCTGGGTCCACGAGCTCAGCCGCTTCGAGGCCCACACTCGAGCCGAGCGTGACGACATATTCGGCCGGCGCCAGGCCGACAACGAGGAGTTCGAGGAGGCCCCGAGGTCGGCGCACGTGAAGCGCACCGCGCAGGAGAGCTTTCAGCCCGAGGCCTTCGTGCTCCGGCGCTCCATGCCGTGGGCCGACGCGCGGCGCGAGGGCCTGGTCTTCGTCGCCTTCGGGCACACCTTCGACGCCTTCGAGGCCATCCTCACCCGGATGGTGGGCCTGGAGGACGGGATCACCGACGCCTTGTTCACCTTCACGCACCCCGAGGACACCCGGTACCTGTGGTGTCCCCCTCTGGTGCAGGGCCGCCTGGACCTCTCCCGCCTCGGCCTCCAGTAGGCGCTCACCCCCCGGAAACCCGTTGAGAAAACGACCGCGCGGGCGTACGGTCCGCGCCGCATGAGCACCACAGATACCTTCGGAGCGAAGACGACGCTCGACACCCCCCTCGGCAAGCTGAGCGCCTACCACCTGGCCGCGCTGGAGAAGGCCGGAGTCGGCCCCATCAGCAAGCTCCCCTACTCCATCAAGGTCCTCCTGGAGTCGGTCCTGCGCAACCTGGACGGCTTCGTGGTCACCGAGGATCACGTCAAGGCCATCGCTCAGTACAACGCCAAGGACGTGGGCGAGGTCGAGATCCCCTTCAACCCCGGTCGCGTGGTGCTCCAGGACTTCACCGGCGTCCCCGCGGTGGTCGATCTCGCCGCCCTGCGCTCCGCCATGACCCGCCTCGGCGGTGACGTGCAGAAGGTCAACCCGCTGGTGCAGTGCGACCTCGTCATCGACCACTCGGTGCAGATCGACGACTTCGGGCACATCGGCGCGCTCGCCAACAACGCCCGGCTCGAGTTCGAGCGGAACCAGGAGCGCTACGAGTTCCTGAAGTGGGGCCAGAAGAGCTTCCAGAACTTCCGCGTGGTGCCGCCGGCCACCGGCATCGTGCACCAGGTCAACCTCGAGTACCTGGCCTCGGTGGTGCTCCGTAAGGACGTGAACGGCGAGACCGTGGCCTACCCCGACTCGCTGGTGGGCACCGACTCGCACACCACGATGATCAACGGCCTCGGCGTGGTGGGCTGGGGCGTGGGCGGCATCGAGGCCGAGGCAGTGATGCTTGGCCAGCCGATCTACATGCTCCTGCCCGAGGTGGTGGGCTTCAAGCTCACCGGCAACCTGGCCGAGGGCGCCACCGCCACCGACCTGGTGCTCACCGTGACCCAGATGCTGCGTAAGCGCGGCGTGGTGGGCAAGTTCGTGGAGTTCTTCGGGCCCGGCCTGGCCGGCATGAGCCTGCCCGACCGCGCCACCATCGCCAACATGGCGCCCGAGTACGGCGCCACCATGGGCTTCTTCCCGGTCGACGAGCAGACGCTCCGCTACATGCTCCAGAGCGGCCGCGAAGAGGCGCTGGTCGAGACGGTCGAGAAGTACGCCAAGCTCCAGGGCCTGTGGCGCGACGACAACGCCGACATCGAGTACAGCGACGTGCTGGAGCTCGACATCTCCACCGTGCAGCCGTCGCTCGCCGGCCCCAAGCGCCCGCAGGACAAGGTGCTGCTCAGCGACATGAAGGGCGAGTGGGGCATCCACCGCGAGAAGACCTACAAGCACCCCGAGGTGAAGTCGGCCTCCTTCACGCTGAACGGCGAGACCCACACCATCAAGGACGGCGCGGTGACCATCGCCGCCATCACCTCCTGCACCAACACCTCGAACCCGTCGGTGCTGGTGGCGGCGGGCCTCGTGGCCAAGAAGGCCCACGCCCTCGGGCTCACCAGGAAGCCCTGGGTGAAGACCTCGCTCGCCCCCGGCTCCCGGGTGGTGACCGAGTACCTCGACAAGGCCGGCCTCACCGAGAGCCTCGACGCGCTCGGCTTCCAGACCGTGGCCTACGGCTGCACCACCTGCATCGGCAACTCGGGGCCGCTGATCCCCGAGGTGGGCGAGGCGGTGAAGCAAGGTGACTTGCTCGCGGCGGCGGTGCTCTCCGGCAACCGGAACTTCGAGGGGCGCGTGAACCCGCTCGTGCAGCCGAGCTACCTGGCCAGCCCGCCGCTGGTGGTGGCCTACGCGCTGGCCGGCACCATCGACATCGCCCTCGACAAGGACGCGATCGGCACCTCCAAGGACGGCAAGCCGGTCTACCTGAAGGACATCTGGCCCTCCAACGCCGAGGTCCAGGCGGCGATGGAGTCCTGCGTCACCACCGAGCAGTTCACCACCCAGTACGCGCTGGCCGAGAAGGGCCCCGAGGAGTGGCAGGCCATCCAGGTCGAGGCCACCGACACCTACGCGTGGAACGAGGGCAGCACCTACGTGCAGGAGCCCCCGTTCTTCGTGGGGATGAGCAGGGACGTGAGCCCGATCGCCCCCATCACCGGCGCCCGCTGCCTGGTGAAGGTGGCGGACTCGGTGACCACCGACCACATCAGCCCCGCCGGCTCCATCGGCCGGGACACCCCGGCCGGCAAGTACCTGCTCGCCAACGGCGTGGCGCAGGCGATGTTCAACAGCTACGGCTCGCGGCGCGGTAACGACCGGGTGATGACCCGCGGCACCTTCGCCAACATCCGGCTGAAGAACGAGCTGGCCCCCGGGACCGAGGGCGGCTTCACGACCTACTACGGCCCCGCGAAGAACGAGGCCGGGGTCGAGGCGGGCAAGGTGACCACCATCTACGAGGCGTCCCTGGCCTACAAGGAGCACGGGATCCCGCTGGTGGTGCTGGCCGGCAAGGACTACGGCATGGGCTCGAGCCGCGACTGGGCGGCCAAGGGCACGTTCCTGTTGGGTGTGAAGGCGGTGATCGCCGAGAGCTACGAGCGCATCCACCGCTCCAACCTGGTGGGGATGGGCGTGCTGCCGCTGGTGTTCAAGAACGGCGACACCCGGGCCTCCCTCGGCCTCACCGGCGAGGAGACCTTCGACTTCGCCATCGACGACGCCCTGCAGCCCCTGTCGGACGTCACGGTGACCGCCACCCGCCCCGACGGCGGCAAGCTCGAGTTCGTGGCCCTGTGCCGCATCGACACCCCGGTCGAGGTCGAGTACTTCCGCAACGGCGGCATCCTGCACACCGTGCTCCGCAAGATGGCTTCCGCCTGAGCGCCCGCCTCAAGCCCTGAACTGTGAGGCCGTCGACTCCAGGCGGCCCACCAGCTCCTGCATCTTCTCCGCCGCCGAGCCCACCGAGACGCAGTCATCGTCTGCGGACAGGGCGCTCTTGCGCACGTCGTCCACGTCGCGCGAGACGCGCTCGCCGCTCTCGGCCAGCCGCTGGGCGCGATCGGAGATCAACGCCACCTGACTCGAGACCATCTCGCTGTTGGCGAGCACCGCCCGCACGCGGCCGTCGATCTGACCCACGCTGTTGGACACCGCGTTCACCGAGGTCGCGGTGGCGCTGACCCGCTTGGCGATCTCGGCGGTGGTGGAGGTCTGCTCCTCCACCGCGACCGCGATGGCCCGGGTCATCTCGTTCACCTCTTCGGAGCGCTCGCCGATGGTCCGCATGAGGACCACGACCTCGGACATCGCGCGCTCCATCGCCCCCACCTCTTCGCGGATCTCGTCGGTGGCCTTGGCGGCCTGGCCGGCCAGGGTCTTCACCTCACCCGCCACCACCGCGAAGCCGCGGCCGGCCTCACCTGCCCCCGCCGCCTCGATCGTGGCGTTCAGCGCCAGCAGCGAGGTCTGATCCGCCACCGACTCGATGACGCCCACCACCCGAGCCACCTTGGCGGCCAGGGCGGCCAGCTCCTCGAGCCGCGACTGGGCCTCGGCCCGCCGTTGCTGGGTCTCGGCGCTCGCCACCGCGACCCGCTCGCCGCTCCTCGAGACCTCGGTGAGCGCGGCGTTCATCTCTTCCACTGCCACCGCGACCTGGGTCATGTTGTTGGCCACGTCGTCGGCCTCGGAGGCCAGCCCGGTGGTGGCTGCGGCGATGGCGTGGGTGTCGCTGGCAACCGTGCCCACGTTGGAGTTGGCCTCCACCGCGAGGCCCGCCACCTCACGGATGTCCGCGGCCATCGAGCCCAGGGTCTCGGACGCCTCCTCGGTGCGGCTGCGTGTCACCCGCATCCCGGCAGAGAGCCGCGAGAACGCGTCACGCAGGGAGCCCGAGGCGCCGAGGAGGACCCCGGAGATGTCCTTCACGTCCTTGAGCATGGAGCGCATGGCGCCCATGAGGAAGTTGAAGCTCTTCGCCATGGCCCCGATCTCGTCGGGGCGGCTGTCATCGCCGCGCAGGCCGAGGTCGCGCTCGGTGCGGGCGCGCTCGAACACCTCGGCCACCGCCACGATGGGGCCCTTGATGCGAGAGGAGAACACCCGAAGGATCAACAGCGCGATGGTGGCCACGAGGGCCATCACGGTGAACCCCACGCCGGTGAGCGCGCCCTGAAAGGCCGCCTGCTCGGCGGTGGTGTCCATCTGAACGGAGAGATAGCCGGCAGGCTCTCCTACCTTCCAGTTCGTGTGACAGGTCAGGCAGTCGGCGGTGGCGTCGATGCGATGAAAGAAGACCGGCGCCTCGTCGGCCAGGATCCAGGCCATCTGGTCGTCGTCGAACGCCAGGTCCTTCGACACCGAGAAGTGACAGTCGATGCACTGCTCCTTCTTCTGCCGCTTCTCCTTCACGTGCTCCAGGGCTCGCTCCGAGTCCACGTGGTTCACCATCTCCCAGTCCGCGCGCGCGTAGCGGCCGTCGGACTCCTGGTAGAGCTCGAGGTTCGGGTTCTTGAACTCACCGTCCTCGTGCACGAAGGGCATGCCCACCGAGACCTGACCGGAGCGGTAGGTCATGAGCCCGGCGGGTGAGTACAGGGCGGCGTACTCGATCGCGTCGATCTTCGCGAAGCTGTCGAGGACCGCCTGGAAGGTGGCGCGCTGTCCCTTCTCGAGGGACTCGGCCGACTCGTGATCGAGCCCCGACAGGAGCGCCTTGCCCGCCTCGACCGTCTTGTCGTCGTAGCGCTGCTTCTGCACCACGTAGAAGGCGAGCATGGACGCCGCGGAGACCACCAGCATCCCCGCCAACACCGTCACCAGCGCACGCGTCGCGATGGACTCTCGGTTCTTCATGCCCATCACTCCTTCAGCTTCCCGACCCGCGGGTCATCGTAGGCGTGCATCATGAAGCGCCTCGGGAAGCGATCCGAGGCGCAGCCGATGCAGGGGTGGCCCGCGCGGATGCAGGTGTTGATGTTGTCGTTGTGCCCGCGGACCAGGCAGTCGTTCCGAGTGATCGGGCCCTGACAACCCAGCTTGAACAGGCAGCCGTCGTCGCCGATGAAGCGCGCGAACTGCTTCTCCTGGAACGAGGCGTAGTAGATGCACCGCTCGTGCACGGTGTGCCCGAACTGGGCGAGCGGCCGATGCCGCTCGTCGAGCGGCGGCAGCTCGCCCTTCTGGATGAGGTGCAGGAGCACGTACACGATGTGCTCCGGCTTCACCGGGCAGCCGGGGATGGACACCACCGGGGTCTCGATGCCGCGGCGCTCGATGTAGCCCTCGAGCGAGGTGGAGCCGGTGAGGGTCCCCGGCATGCCCGCGATGCCCCCGCGGGTGGCGCAGGTGCCCACCGCGATGGCGGCGCGAGCGTGCGGCACCAGCCGCTCCACCCACGCGCCGATGGGTCGCTCGGCCATCACGCAGGCCTCGGGCAGCCCCTCGGGGATGCCGCCTTCGAACAGGAAGACGATGGGGGTCTTGTCGTCCGCGACCCGCTCCAGGAGCTGCTCCACCTGGTGACCCGTCGCCGACGAGATGTCGGGGTGATAGACGAGGTCGACGAACTTCGTGACGATGTCGAGCACCGGGATGCTCGTGGAGTTCAGGAAGCTCACCGAGCACCCGCTGCAGCTGCTGCCGTGGAGCCAGACGAGCTTCGGCTTCTGCGCCACGGGAAGCGCCGCCGCCCGGGCGAGGTCTTCGAAGGAGACGAGGCTGCCCACCCCCATGGCCACCAGGCCGCGGTAGAGCCCCTCGAGGAAGTCGCGTCGACCGATCTTCACCAACATGTTCGTCCCTCAGTGCACGGAGCACGCCATGCACGGGTCCACGGAACGCACGATGCGCGCCAGCTCGATGGGGTTCTCGGGGTCCACCACTCGGGTCCCGATCAGCATCTGCTCGGTCGGCCCGGGCACGTCCTTGTCATCGCGGGGCGACATGTTCCAGGTGGTGGGGACCACCAGCTCGTAGCGCGCGACCAGACCCTTGTCGTCGGTCTGGACCCAGTGGCCGAGGGCGCCGCGGGTGGCCTCGGTGAGCCCCATCCCGCGCGCGTTCACCGGCATCGGGTGCTCTTCGAAGGCCAGCTTGCCGGGCTCCACCCGGTCCAGCTCCTCCTTCAGGAGCTCGACCGTGGCGGAGGCACACAGGTACCGGCTCAGGTGGCGCCCCATCACCGACGGGAGGTCCTCGAGGCGGACCCCCAGCTCCTGCATCACCGCGTCGACCTTGCGGTTGAAGCGGGGGTTGGTGCCGGCGCGGTAGGTGTTGACCACGCGGGCCGCGGGGCCGACCTCCATGGGCTGGCCGCCGTAGCGGGGAGAGCGGGTCCAGCTCTACTTGCCGGCCGCGGTGTTGCGAGCGCCGTCGGGGATCTTGAAGTTGATGGGCTGCAGCGGGGCGCCCTTCAGCGGCGCGGTGCCGGTGCCCTCGTCCTCGTAGAACGCGTGGGTGTGGTCCTCGTACATCCGGCTCGGATCGAGCGGCTCGAAGCGCCCGCCGAGGGTGGCGCCACCCGCGAAGAGCGGCGCCGCGCCGTTGGACGCCTCGAGGGCAGGGAAGGAGAGCAGGTTGCGTTGCCAACGCCCCTCGTCGAAGTACGAGCGGAACGCCTTCGACACCGCGAGGATGTCGCGGCGGTACCGCCCCTCGATGAAACGCTCCGCCTCGTCGAGGAGCTGTCGGTAGCGGCCGAGGGCCTGGCCGTCGGGGGTGGTGGTGATGCCCCCCGCCTCGATCGTGACCGGGTGTGGCGCCTTGCCGCCGAAGATGGCCACCATCTGATGCAGGCGCGGCAGGAGCGCCAGCGCCTCGAGGTAGCTGTTGATCACCGAGAGGTTCAGCTCGGTGTCCTTGGCGTACGCGGCGGCCAGGCGCGGCAGGAAGGGCGCGGCGGGGAAGACCTTGCCGCTCTTGAGCTCGGTGTCGACCCAGTCTCGCAGCTGCGCCATCGACTGATCCCGGCCGCGGTAGCCGAGGATCGCGGTGACGTCGATGAAGTCGAGGGCGGACAACATGTAGAAGTGCAGGAGGTAGTCGTGGAGCTGGTAGGCGCCCACGATCATGTTCCTCAACGCCACGCCGTTGGGCGGCGGGGTGATCTGCATGGCCTGCTCGATCGCCTTCGCCGAGGCCTCGGCGTGCGCGTACGGGCAGACGCCGCAGACGCGCTGCGTCACCTGGAGCGCGGCCCGCGGGTCATAGCCGGTGAGGGCGGCCTCGATGCCCCGGAACATCTGGGAGCTGGTGGTGGCGTCCCGGACCTCGTGCCCCTCGAAGTGCGCCTCCACCTTCAGGTGCCCCTCGATGCGGGTCACTGGATCGATCTGAACCCTCCGCGCCATTTGTCCCACCCTCCGAACAGGTTGGGTCGACCGGAGGTGGGGACTATTGAGCGGATCGCCGACGAGAGACTACGTCCAGCGACGGGTGTCCCATGCGGAGGCGCGTCCCCCGCCGCTCTCGGGATGAGGCTCGGTCAGGGCAGCGCGCGAAGGTCGGCCGCGCTCACCCCGAACAGCCCGACGCGCAGGCCCGCTTGCTTGAGCAAGCTGTTCGCTCGTGCGTTGACCACCAGCAGCGCGATGAGGCCGGCGAAGGGGTGGAATCCGCAGACCGCCGCGACCACCGCCCAACCCACCGAGATCCCGACCGCCACCGCCATCCGATAGACCAGGATGATGCGGAGCAGAGCGAGCACGATGCCCACCGCCAACACTCCGAATGCGAGCAGCTGGGCCGTGGTCGTGTCGAGGACCGACACTCCGATCGTGTTCAGCGCGAAGAGTCCTCCGGTAGCGACGATCAGCAGGATGATGTACCGCTGGAGCTTCGCGACTTCCTTGACGTTGGTGGAGGGTGAGGTCGGCGCCAAGCTCGGTGCGCTGTGAGGTGCCTCGAAGGGGTTGCTCTCTGCCAACGGCACGCCGCACCCGCTGCAGAAGCGGCCCTGCCCGATCGGGGCGCCGCAGGCGGGGCAGGAGGCGTCTTCGTTCACCGCGGCACCCTACCGCTGAAGCCTCGGCTCGCCAACGGAGACGAAGCGGGCGATTGACACCCCCCACCCACCCCGATACTCAAGCCCCGACAACCGAACTACGCGAGGAGCGGAGGGAAGCCGGTGTGAATCCGGCGCGGTCCCGCCACTGTGAGCGGTCCGGTGCACGTCGGGGCGAAGAGCCCAGCCACTCGCGGCGAAGCGGGGAAGGCGGCGCGCACTGCCAAGGACCCGAGCCAGGATATCTCCTCCCCTCGCGCTTGACCTCCTACGCCGCGGGTGACGGCTACGGGGGCGCGCAGCGAGAGCCGCGCACCCTCCCCTGACCCGATCTCGAAGCGTGGTAGCGCCCGGCCAGCGCGGAGACTGGCCAGGAGACGTTCCATGCGCCGCATCCTGCTCCCCCTCGCCACCCTCATCACCCTGAGCCTCGCCGCGTGCGGCGGGAGCGCCATCGAGCTGGTGGGCACGTACACCTCCAACTTCGGGGACGACGAGACGATCACCGAGTCCAACTGGGGCGACGCCACCATCGAGGACTGGGACAACGACGCCAACTGGGCGGTGACCCGCAACCCCGACGACGCCCAGTACTTCCCGGGCACCTACAGCAAGCTGGTGTGGACGGAGCCGGCCGCTGGCAGCTTCTACTACTGCTACGTGGACTTCGGGAAGGACACGGTGGAGGCGGCCCGCACCAGCACCCAGGCCGCCGACGCGAGCGACCCCGACGCCACCGGGTGCGGCGGGTTCTCCTGGACGAAGCTGAGCGTGAAATGAGCGCGCGCAAGCTCGCCTGCATGAGCCTGCTCGCCTGCGCTTCCTGCGGGGGCGCCGACGGCCTCGAGCTCGGGCGCACCCCGAGCGCGGCGAGCTACCCGCCGATCTACGCCACCCAGGTGGTCGACCTGAAGCTGGGGCCGGGCGCGGGCTACGGGCAGGACGACCTGCCCGACGTGGTCCTCGGCCCACCCGCTCCCGGCGCGACCGGGGCAGGGGGGCTCGCGGTGCTCTCCCTCGGGGTCGGAGGCGAGATCATCCTGGGCTTCGGCGACCGCCGGGTGGTGGACGGCCCGGGCACTGACTTCGTGGTGTTCGAGAACCCGTTCCGGATCGCGGGCCAGGCCTCGGTGTTCGCGGAGCTGGGCGAGGTCTCGGTCAGCAGCGACGGCGAGACCTGGTTCGACTTCCCCTGCGATGCCGACGCGGCCGGGCCCGAGGGTTGGGGCGGCTGCGCGGGGTACGGCATCGTCAACACCTACGACGCCGAGGTGATGGAGCCCCTCGACCCCGCGATCACCGGGGGCGATCACTTCGACCTCGCGGACGTGGGGGTGCCGGACGCCCGCTTCATCCGCGTCCGCGACCTCTCCCGGGAGGGGGAGGCCCCCACCGCCGGCTTCGACCTGGACGCGGTGGGGGGCGTCCACCTGGAATGAAGGCGGCCTTGCAGAGCGGCGGCCTCGCCGCCCTCCTCGGCCTCACCGTCGCGTGCGGCGCGGCCGAGCCCAGCCCACAGCACGAGGGCCCGGTCCCCGACCTCGCCGGGGCCCACCTGGAGTGCGTGTACGCCACCCCGGGCCACCTCGGGGGCCTGGACGAGGCCCTCGCCGAGGGCATGCAAGCCCGCTTGCTCGGCCCGGACGGCGCGCTCCTCGCCACCCTCACCCCGGACGCGGCCGGCCGCTTCTCGGCCTCTCACGAGGCGGCGGCGGGCGAGGCCCTCACCCTCGAGGTGGGTGATGCGCAGGTCAGCTTTCGGGTCCGCGATCCGGCCGAGGCCCTGGCCGCCGCGGTGATGCCCAGCCTCGGCGGGGTGGGGGCGGTGCCCAACGATCTGATCGTCGCCGGCCCCGCCGCCGACAGCCACGGGGTGGTGGTGCGCTCGGGTGACAACGCGGTGAGCCCGCTCGATCTCGGCACCGGGCTCAGCGGCGCGCCCCTCGGGGTGCGCCTGCCCGCGGTGGAGGGGCCCCACGGGCCGGTCCCCGCCGCCCCCTGGTTCGTCACCGCGCTGGACGCGGCCGGGACCCGGGTGGCGGTGAGCGCGGCGGGTCAGGACCGGGTCTACGTGGTCGACCTCGGCCGGGGCGAGGTGGTGCGCACCCTCCCGGCCCCCGGCCCGGTAACCCTCGACCAACCCTTCACCCTCCCCCGCCCCGCCGACGTGGACGGCGACGGCACCCCGGAGGCCGAGGTGAGCGCGTTCTCCCCCCGCAACCCCCAGCCGCTGGCGGTGGTGCAAGGCCGCTTGCTCGTGGCCTACGCCAGCGTGGTGGAGCCCGACCGGGGCGGGGCCACCGGGCAGGTGCTCCTGCCCGCGGTGGTGGCGAGCTTCGACCTCGCCGCGCTGGATGCGCCCCCCACCGTCCGGGTGCTCGAGTACCTGAACCCCCAGGAGCTCCGCGACGACGGCGCGGGCGCCGCCCTCCTCACCTGCTCGGGCGCGTTCCGCATCCAGGGGGTCCGCGCGGTGACCCCAGGGGCGGTGCTGCGGCTGGATCCGGTGACCCTCGAGGTCCTGGCCGAGCGCGCCTTCGAGGACCTCCTCCCCACCACCGCGATGACCGCGGGCGGCGCAATCTGGGCAGGCTCCCTTGCGCGCGGGCAGGTGGTGCGCATTCGCTTCGAAGACGAGGGCACCACCACCCTCACCCTGAACGCGCTCCCGGTGGACTCGGTGTTCCGGCTGATCGCCCTGCCCTGCGGCCTGATCGGCGCCCCCTCCTTCAACACCGATCGCCTGCACGTCATCGACCCGCGGACGGGCACCCTCGATCCCGCGCCCTTCTCCGGCCCGCTCCAGGTCGGGGCGGGGGGCGAGGTGTTCGAGGGCCTCCAGGTGGCGGCCCTGCGCCCGGGGCGCGCGGGGGTGGACTTCGTGGGCCCCGATCTCTTCGTGCTCAGCGGCATCGCAGCGCGGGTGACGCCGGTGGAGCTGCGGAAGGTGCTCGGGCCATGAAGGCTGCCTTGCTCTTCGCCCTCCTCGGGGCGGCCCGCCCGTGGGAGGCGGCCCCCTCGGTGCCGCCCCAGTGGGTGGGCCCGGCGCGCCCCGCCGCGGGGGCGAAGATCGAGCGAGTGGTCAGCCTGGCCCCCAGCGTGACCGAGACCCTCTTCGCGCTCGGCCGAGGCGACCGGGTGGTGGGGGTGTCGCGCTTCGACGACCGCCCGGCCGAGGTCGCGACCCTCCCGAAGGTGGGCGGCTTCACGGATCCGAACGTCGAGGCCATCGTGGCCCTGCGCCCCGACCTGGTGCTCGCCGCCGCCAACGCCTCGAACCGCCCGGGCCTCGAGCGCCTCTCGGCCCTCGGCATCCCGGTGTACGCGGTGCCCGGCAACAGCCTCGCCGACGTCTTCGTGGCCACCCGGGCGGTGGCAGAGCGGATGGGGGCAGAGGCCGAGGCGGAGCGCGTCCTGGCCGCGCTCTCGGCCCGGCTCGAGGCGGCCACCGCGCGGCGGCGCGGTGCGGTGAAGGTGCTTGTGGTGTTCGGCCACGACCCCCTCGTCGCGGCGGGGCCGGGGAGCCTCGCCGACACCGTCCTCGGCATCCTGGGCGCGCGGAACGCGGCAGGCGGGGTGGACAAGCCCTATCCCCAGCTGGGCCCGGAGGCCCTGGTGATGGCCCAGCCCGACGTGATCATCGACGCCACGGGCGAGCACGGGGTGGCCCAGAGCGCGCCCTGGCGCGGCCTCGACGGGATCCCGGCCGTGAAGCGGGGCCGGATCCACGCCCTGCCCCTCGCCACCCTGCTGCGGCCGAGCCCCCGCCTGATGGAGGGGGTGGAGGCCCTCGACGCCCTCTTGTGGCCCCCCGCGCCGCTTGCCCCCGCCCCCGCCGCCCCCGCACCATGAGGGCGTGGCGGACCTGAAGGACCTGGCCAAGGCGGCGGCGGCCGAGGCGGTGAAGGACGCGGACCCCGCGACCATCGCGCGCCGCAAGCGCTGGGCGGTGGGGGCCGGGGTGGTGGTGGCCGGCCTCGGCTTCCTCTTCGTGTGGAGCCTGATCTCCAAGATCGGCGCCTACCTCCTCATGCTGGTGTTCGGCGGCGCGGTGGCGGCCGGCGCCTGGTACCTCCTGCGGGGCAAGGTTCAGAAGAGCCTCGAGGCCCGAGCGACCGCCAAGGCCACGGCCAAGGCCGAGGTCGACGCCAAGACCGCGGCGGAGGACAAGCAGCGCAAGCTCGAGGCCCAGCTGGCCGAGCTGAAGCGCAAGGCGCGTTGACCGGAGGCGCCTGCCCGGTGCCGAGGTTATCTGTGACCCTACTGCCCCTCCAGCCTGGTGCCTGAGCCTGAGGCGCTGCGTTGGCCTCAGGCTTCTCTGAAGCCTGACGCCGCGCAGGCACCGCTACCCGCCCAACAAGGCGCGGAGCTGGGTCCGCGCCGCCTCGAGGGACTGCCCCTGGCCCGGGTCCAGGGTGACCGCGGCGAACACCGTGACCAGGAGGTTCCGGCCGTTGCGCTGGGCGGCGTAGAGCGCCGGATCGAACGCGGGCGACCGCTCCGTGAGCGGCGCCATCATGGTCTGCAACCAGGCCTGCAGCTGCTCCGGAGCCACGAGGTCCCGGCCCAGGAGCGCCATCACCGGCCGGCCGAGGCGGCTGTCCTCCCCGTGGTGGAGGTTGTAGCCGTGGCGCCGCACCGACACCTGCGCCACCGCGTCCAGGAGCCGCCCGGCCAGCGCCTGGTCGCAGGCGGGGTGCCCGGCCAGGGCCAGGAGGGCGTCCGCGGTGTGGCCGCCGGCGTGCACCCAGCCCAGCCCCTCGACGTGGCCCCGGTAGTCGACCTCGCGGGCCGCGTAGGCCAGCACCGCCTCCGTCACCTCCGCGCGGCCCTCGGGGGTGAGGAAGGCCGCCTTGCCATCTCGGGTGAGGAGCATGGAGAGCACCTCGGCCGAGAAGGAGCGGCGGAGGGTCCGGTCGTCCTCCCCCGCGTCGGGCGGCACCACGAGCGCGGCCGAGAGGCGCGCGGTGAGCCGCCGCAGGCCATCGGGCGACGGCCCCTGCTCCCCGCCGATCCACAGGGCCGCCAGCTCGTAGCCCACCCCGTCGCGGAGCGCGGGGTCGGGGTGCCCGAGGACCTCGGCCAGGTCATCCACGAGGTCGTCGGGGCGCCCGCCCTCGACCGCCCCACCCGCCTGGAGCGCCGCGCGCAACCTGGCCTGCGCCGGGGTCGGCCCGGGGGCCGCCGGGGTGGCGGCAGGGGTGGACGTCGCGCAGCCCGCCCCGAACATCAAGAGCAATAGGCCGCGTCTCAGCATACCCCCTCCTCCTGCAGGCTGGCCTTCACGCCCTCCACGTAGGACGGGAACTCCAGCGCCCCGATGAGCGCCTCCCGCACCACCGAGCGACAGCGCCGGCCGCCGAGCCGCATCTCGAGGGCCGGGCCGGACAGCCGGGCGCGGGCCTCCTCGAGCGAGACCACCTCGGGGAGCGCGATCCCGCACAGCTCCGCGGTGTAGCGGGCGACCTCCAGGGTGGGGGCGGGCCGCTCGTCGCAGGCCAGGATCAGGGGCGGAGCGTGGTCCTCGACCGCCGCGGCGAGGAGGCGCGCGAGGTCCCGCACGTGGATGCGGCTGGTGGGCGGCCCGCCCTCGAACAGGAGCATCCCGCTCTGCAAGCTGTCCTTCAGCGTGCGCCCCGGCCCGTAGATGCCCGCGATCCGGACCACCCGCAGGGGGACGCCGTGGGCGGCCAGGGCGTGCTCGTACTCCAGCCGGGCCTTCCCCCAGCCGGTGACGTTCCGGGGCGGGGTGGTCTCGTCGATCCACGCCTCGGGCCCCGCGGGGCGCCCGAAGGCCCCGGTGGTGGAGCCATAGACGTAGGCCTCCAGCCCCCCGGGGAGGACCCGGGCGAGGGCCTCGACCTGGGCCGCGGGGGCCGCCTCGCGGTCCGGGGGAGCCAGGTGGATCACCCGAGTGGCCCCGGCCAGCGCGGCCCTGAGGGCGGCGGGATCCTCCAGCCGGGCGACCCGGACCTCGGCCCCCAGGGCCTCGATCTGGGGCGCGTGGGCGGACTGGGTGGTGGTCGCCACCACCTCGTGCCCGGCCGCCCCAAGCGGCGGGATCAGCGCCCTGCCGGTGTATCCACAGCCCAGGATGGCCACCTTCGCCATGACGCGGGGGAGTCTAGCAGAGAGGGGGTGGCCCGGCTCGGGTGGTCCTGTGTAGCATGGGGCCGTCTTGCCGAAGGTCATCAAACGCGGGATCGGGCCCGCCCCCACCAGCAGCCGGCCCATGCCCGGGCCACCGCCGGTGGCGGCGCCGCCCCAGAAGAAGCGGATCATCGAGCGCGAGGTGGTGGGCGCCACCCACGAGGCGGCGGAGATCCGCCGGCGCGCCGAGGAGGACGCCCAGCGGATCCTCGACGAGGCCCAGGAGCAGGCCTACGAGACCCGCCAGCACGGGTTCGAGGAGGGCAAGCAGGAGGCCCTGGCCCAGTACACCCAGCAGATCTCGCAGGCCCTGTTGCAGGTCCAGCGCATGGCGGACGAGCTCGAGCCCCTCTACGTGGGCCTCATCCGGGACTGCGTCGAGAAGGTGCTCAACCAGGAGCTCCAGGTGAACCCCCAGGCCATCGTCGGGGTGGTGCGGGGCGCCCTGGTGGACGCCCGGCAGCAGCGCGAGATCATCGTCCGCGTGAACCCCGCCGACGCGGACGCGCTCGAGCGGAACAAGAACCGGCTCCTCGAGATCCTGGCCCGCGCCAACACGGTGGAGGTGCGCCCCGACGCGAGCGTCACCCGGGGCGGCTGCGTGGTGGTGACCGAGCTCGGCTCGATCGACGCCTCGCTCGAGCGGCAGCTCGAGGCCCTCGCCCAGGCGATCGAGATCGAGTACCGCGAGGGCTCCTCCGGGGCCTCCTACGACGAGAGCGAGCTGGACCCCGAGGACGACCCCGGCGGCGGGTACTAGGAGCGCGCCATGGTGCAGGCCCCCATCGACTTCGATCGCTACAAGCGCCGGGTGCAGCGCACCAAGCTGACCCGCGTGCGTGGCCGGGTCACCGAGCTCACCGGCCTCATCATCAAGGCCGCGGTGCCCGGTGTCCGCATCGGCGAGATGGTCGAGATCAACTCCGCCGATCGCAGCCTCAAGGCCGAGGTGGTGGGCTTTCGGGACAAGGAGGTCATGCTCATGCCCTTCGGCTTCCCGGAGGGCGTGGGGCCGGACTCCGAGGTGATCCCGTCGGGGCGCCCGTTCGAGATCAAGTGCGGCGAGCAGCTCCTCGGCCACGTGATCAACGGCCTCGGCCAGCCGATCGACGGGGCCAGCCTCTCGGATCTCCGCGGCCTCGAGGAGTGGGCGGTGGAGCGCGATCCGCCCCACCCCCTCGAGCGCGAGCGGATCACCGAGCACATCGCGTTCGGGGTGCGGGCCATCGACGGCCTGCTCACCATCGGCAAGGGGCAGCGCATCGGCCTCTTCGCCGGCTCCGGCGTGGGTAAGTCCACCTTGATGGGCCAGATCGCCCGCAACACCGAGGCGGAGATCGTGGTCTGCTGCCTGATCGGCGAGCGTGGTCGCGAGGTGCGGGACTTCATCGAAGAGTCCCTGGGCGAGGAGGGCATGAAGAAGTCGGTGGTGGTCTGCGCCACCTCCGATGAGTCGTCGCTCGTGCGCCAGAAGTCGGCCTTCGTCTCCACCGCGATCGCGGAGTGGTTCCGCGACCGGGGAGCGAAGGTGCTCCTGATGATGGACTCCACCACCCGCTTCGCCCGCGCCCAGCGCGAGATCGGCCTCGCGGTGGGCGAGCCCCCCGCCCGCCAGGGCTACCCGCCGTCGGTGTTCTCGATGCTCCCGCGCCTCTTGGAGCGCACCGGCAACTCGTCCCGCGGCTCGATCACCGCGCTGTACACCGTGCTGGTGGCGGGCGGTGACATGGAGGAGCCGATCTCCGACGAGGTGCGCGGTATCCTCGACGGCCACATCATCCTCAACCGTAACCTCGGGGCCCGGAACCACTGGCCGGCGATCGACGTCCTCCCCTCCCTCTCCCGTGTGATGAGCGGCATCGCGTCCGAGGAGCACAAGGAGGCGGCGGGGCGGCTGCGGCAGGTGCTGGCCACCTACGAGAAGCAGCGCGACCTGATCCTGCTCGGCGCGTACCAGTATGGCACCGACCCCGAGACCGACTACGCGATCGACAAGATCGAGGCGGTGGAGGCGTTCCTGCGCCAGCGCACCGAGGACAACACCCCCTTCGACGACGCGATCCAGCACATGATCAACCTGTTCTATTGAGTGTTTTCGCTTCAGTGGAGACTAGCTGAATGGCCCAATACCGACTGCAGACCCTCCTGGAGATCCGAGAGCGGGAGGAGGAGGCGGCCAAGCAGGCCTTCTCCGAGGCGACGAGGGCGCTGCGACAGGAGCAGGAGCTCCAAAAGGCCCTCGAGGACGAGCTCGAGGCGATGATCCAGGACCGCTACCGTCGGCGGGAGGAGTACGCGCGCAAGCTCGCCTCCGGCGAGATGAAGGTCACCGACCAGGCCGCCGCCTACCGCTTCATCGACCGCATGAAGGAGCGTGAGCAGGAGCAGCGGGGAAAGATCGACGCCCAGCGCGAGCAAGTCCGCGAGGCAGAGAAGCAGCTCAAGCTCGCCCAGGACGAGCTGGTCCGCGCCACCCAGGACCTCAAGGCGCTGGTGAAGCACAAGGAGAAGTGGGCGGCGGAGCTGAAGAAGGCCCGGCAGATGCGGGAGGAGGACAACCTCGACGAGATCGCGCAGGTGATCTTCAACTCCCAGCGCGGCGGCCGCTGACGCCGGCCTCGCCCCCGCACCCACCAACTCCCACCCGATGGTCCTCCGCCTCCGCTTGAGGCCACATCCGCTGTTCGACCTACCCTCCTCCCCTCGAAGTCCAGCCTGCTTTATGGTCCGCCGGGCTTTCGACCACCCAGAGAAGATCAATCGTTCTTTCGAGGAGGTTCCATGCAAGAGACCAGGCGAATCGCTGGCGCAGCTGTCTGTACCCTTTCCCTGTTGGCCTGTAGTCCGTCGAATCCGGACAACTCAGGGACCGCGGTGAGCACCACCGGTGCCATGACCGCGGAGCGGGCCGAGAAGATCAGCCTCGCGTATCTCGAGGACGTTCAGATCCGCGAGTCCACGCGCAACGTGTCCTTCGACGGCCTCCAGGTGCGGCGCGTCATGCAGGATCCGCTCGGCCAGCTCCACGCTCGCCTGACCCAGACCTTCAACGGCGTCCCCGTCTTCGGTGGTGAGGTCATCGTGCACATGGACGGCAAGGGCACGGCCGTCGGCCACACCGACGGCACGGTGCCGAAGGTGGAGGTGAGCACGGTGCCGGCCCTGGCCGAGGAGCAGGCGATCGAGGTCGCGGTGGCAGAGGCCGGAGGCTGGGACCGCGTGAGCGACCTCCCCACCGCCAAGCTCCAGGTCATGCGCCACGACGGCACCGATCACCTGGTCTACCAGGTCCAGATCCAGCAGTTCGAGCTGGGCTTCGACCCCGCGATGCCGGTGCTCTTCGTCGACGCCCACGCGGGCAAGGTGGTGTGGGGCTACGACGACCTGCAGCACGTCTCGCTGAGCGACGCCGACAAGCGCACCTACACCATGAACAACGGCACCAGCTACACGAGCGCGGTGATCGCGGATAGTAGTGACAACGTGGCCAACCAGGCCCACGTCAACGCCGGCCTGACCCTCGCCTACTTCCTCGCCGATCACGGCCGGGACAGCTTCAACGGCGCCGGTGCCCGGGTCGACTCCTACGTCCACTACAGCAGCAGCTACGTGAACGCGTATTGGAACGGCTCGGTGCTGACCTACGGTGACGGCGACAACGTGAACTCAGGCCCGCTGGTGACCCTGGACATCGTGGCCCACGAGTTCTCCCACGGCGTCACCGACTACAGCGCGGACCTGATCTACTCGAACGAGTCGGGCGCGCTGAACGAGGCCACCTCCGACATCTTCGCCGCCGCGGTGGAGGCCGCCAACGGCGGGACCTTCACCGACATCTGGTACGTGGGCGAGGACACCTGGCTGGCCGACACCGCGCTGCGCTACATGGACGATCCCGCGCGGGCCGGGGACTACGACTACTACCCCACCCGCTACACCGGCTCGTCCGACAACGGCGGCGTGCACTGGAACTCCGGTATCGCCAACCTCTTCTTCCACCTCCTCTCGGTGGGCGGCACCCACCCCCGAGGCAAGACCTCCACCGTGGTCACCGGCATCGGCATCACCAACGCGGCCCGGATCTGGTACCGCGCCCTCACCGTCTACATGACGCCGTCCACCACCTTCGCGGACGCCCGCGCCGCCACCATCAACGCCGCCAACGACCTGAACAGCAGCTGGACCCCCTCGGTGCAGGCCGCCTGGGACGCGGTGGGCGTGGCCGCGGCGCCGACCTACTCGGTCATCGCCACCCACACCGGCCTCGCCGGCGCCACCGGCGCCACCGCCACCTTCGGGCCCTACGACGCGTCGACCTACAACGCGATCCGCTTCCAGATGTCGGGCGGCACCGGCGACGCGGACCTCTACGTCCGCTTCGGCGCCGCGCCCACCACCACCGCGTACGACTGCCGGCCCTACACCGCCGGCAACGCCGAGACCTGTGAGTTCAACCCCTCGCAGGCCGGCCTGTACTACGTGATGATCCGGGCCTACTCGACCTACTCCGGCGTGACCCTCACCGTGAGCGCGAGCGGGAACACCCCGCCGCCGGCGGAGGTCTGCGACGACAACATCGACAACGACGGCGACGGCGCCGTCGACTGCGCCGACTCCGACTGCGCCAACGATCCGGTCTGCGCGCCCCCGCCGGCCGAGATCTGCGACGACAACATCGACAACGACGGCGACGGCGCCGTCGACTGCGCGGACTCCGACTGCGCCAACGACCCGGTCTGCGCGCCCCCGCCGGCCGAGATCTGCGACGACAACGTCGACAACGACGGCGACGGCGCCACCGACTGCGCGGACTCCGACTGCGCCAACGACCCGGTCTGCACCGGCGGCACCTGGGTGACCATCTCGAGCGTGGACTTCGAGTCCGGCTGGGGCCCGTACATCGACGGTGGCAACGACGCGCGTCGGAACATCAACGACAACGCCTACGCCCACAGCGGCAACTACTGCGTCCGGATCCGCGACAACAGCTCGACGTCGGTGTTCTACACCAACAGCAGCGCCTTCAACGTGGCGGGCCGGACCCAGATGGAGATCGACTTCTGGTTCTTCCCGGTGAGCTTCGAGGCGGGTGAGGACTTCTTCGTGGAGGTCCAGGCCCCCGGCGGCGCGTGGACCGCGGTGGGCAACTTCGTGCGGGGCGTCGACTTCAACAACAACGCCTTCTACAACCGCACCGTGAGCGTCGACCTCACCGCGCTGGGCAGCCCCGCCACGGTGGGCGTCCGCTTCCGCGCGGACGCGTCCGCGAACGACGACACCGTCCACATGGACGACATCGTCATCCGCGCGCGCTAAGCTAGAGCTAGCCGCTCCCTGCCGTTCCCGCCCCCTACTGCCAGACCTTGGCCACCGACTCGTCGTACTTCTTCAGCATCTGCTGGAACATGGTGACGAACTGGTCCCGCTTGGTGAGCAGGCGCTGGAGCGCCTGGGTCTCCTGATCGAGCGAGCTCTGGAGCTCCTGCCGGTCCTGCTCCGACGCCCCGGACGCCCCGTCGTAGGCGTTCTGCGCGTTCTGCACGTCCTGCGCCTTCTTCTGGATGTGGGTGTTGTACGCGTCCTGGATGGAGATCATGAGCCAGAACAGGATGTCCTCCACCGACATGGTGCTGATGTCGATGGGGGCGCGCTCCATGATCGCGTCGACGTTGCTCTTGCCCTTGGTGACGGAGTCGTGGGTCTGCAAGGCAGACTGCTGAAAGCCGGGCTCCGAGGCCGCCTCGAGGGCGCCCTCCATGGCCGCCAGCAACATGGCGGGGTCGAGGTTGATGAAGGTGCTGGTGTTGATGACGGACATGGTGGTTCCTCCTGGAGTGGCCTCGGACCTGCCGTGGCCGTGGGTTGTGTCGTCGGAGATTGCAGGTTCCTTGCCAACGCCCGGGTGGGCGCCAGCGTGCGCGGGCGTGGTCACCGGGCCCGGCGCTGCACCGGGCGGGGTGCAGGCGGGGCCTCGGTGCACACGCTCAGCTCGGTCGCGAGGGCCCGCATGACCTCGCGGCGGCGGGCGCGCTCGGCCTCGTCCGAGCCCTCCTCCGCGTCGTCGAGCCCACGGATCAGGGCCCGCATGGTCCAGAAGGCGTGGGTGACCGCGCGGTCCAGGAGCTCGGGGCGATCGAGGGCGAGGCGCGGGAGTTGGCGGAGGTCAGCGGGGTTGCTCATGCCCCTCGGGTAGAGCAGGAACCGGGCCAGGCCGCGCCAGCGCCGCCTCGACCTTGTCGAGGAGCGCGGCGGCGAGACCCGGCTCGCCCGCCCGCACCCGGGCCCGCGCCTCGGCCAGCACCGCCTCCAGGGCCTGCCGCCGCTCCGGATCGGAGAGCGCCGCGACCCGGGCCTGCGCCGCCCCGACCCGCTCCGAGAGCGCCATCATGTCGACCTGCGGCGGCTCGGGCCGCACCCGCGCCACCAGCGCGCCGGTCAGCCCCGCGAGGAGCCCCACCGCGAGCACCACCACGAGCCGCATCGGACCGCGTCGCGGCGCGGGCGGGGCGACGGCCGAGGTCGGGGGCGCGCCCGGCCGGGTGGGGCTGGCTCGGGCCGGCGCCTCCGGCGCAGGGTCGGCCGCCCGCATGGGCCGGGTGGGCACCGCGTCCACCACCGGCGGGCGGGCCACGGCCGGCCGCGCGAGCAGCGGCCCATTCCCGGGATAGGTGTCCAATTCCTCCGGGCGCGGGCCAGCCCCGCTCACCGGGACGATGGTGGGGTACAGGCCGAAGTCCGGGAGCCGATCGCGGGCGGTGTCGGGCTCCATGTCCGCCTCGAGGGCGGCGAGGGGCACCACGCCCGCGAGCTGCGTCGCGTCCGGGAGGTCGGGGGTGGCGGTGGGGAGCTGGTCCTCGCCGCTGAAGGGGCGACGCGACGTGGGGAGCACCCGCGTCACCGGCCGCGGCGCTGCAGTGTTCGGGAGCTGCGCGCTCAGGTCCTGCTCGTACTGGCGCTCCTGCCTCGCCCGCTCCACGTCGAACAGGCGCCCGAGCCACGCCCCCAGGGCGCCGTGCCCCGCCCCGAGCCCCTCGGCCGAGATCACCTCCGCCAGCTGCAAGGCGGCCTGCGCCGCGCTCTCGGGTCGGCCCTCCGGCTCACGCGCCATCAGCGCCTCGACCAGGGCCAGGAAGCGCGGCGGCACGTCGCGCCGGAAGGCAGCGAGGGGCGTGGGGGGCCCGTCCAGGATCCCGTTGATCACCTCCTTGGGGCCGCCCGGGTAGGGCCCCTGGCCGGTGAGCATCGCGTAGGCGAGGACCCCCACCGCGTACAGGTCCGTGCGCGGCGTGGCCTGCACGCCGTGCAGGAGCTCCGGCGCCATGTAGCGCGGGGTGCCGAGGATGGTCCCGGTCGCGGTGAGGGCGAGGGGATCGGTGAGGAGCGAGCGGGCGAGGCCGAAGTCGGCGAGGTGGGCGCGACCGTCGTAGCCGACCAGCACGTTCCCGGGGGTGACGTCCCGGTGCACCAGCTTGAGGGGGCGGCCGTCGTCCTCCACCGCGGTGTGGACGTAACGCAAGGCGGACAGCACATCGGCGAGCACCCGGGCCACCCCGGCCACCGGCATGCCCTGGCCCTGCTCGCCGAGGCGGAACACGATCGACGCGAGGTCCTGGCCCCGGATCAGCTCGGAGGCCACGTAGAGCTGCCCGTCGAGCGCCCCCGCGTCCAGGGTCTCCAACAGGTGCGGGTGGCGCAGGCGCAGGGCCAGGGCGCACTCGTGCTCGAAGCGCTCCCGGAACGTCGGCACGTCCGCGTCGGCCCGCATGCGCTTCAGGGCGACCAGCGGGTGCAGGCTGTCCTGCGTTCGGGCGGTGTAGACGACCCCCATGCCGCCGCGGCCCAGGGGGCGCAGGAGGAGGTACGGACCGAACACCTCCATCAGGTCCGCGCTCATGCTCCCGGACCCTACCACCTTGCCGCCCGGCCGGCGCGCTGCCATCGTGTGGGCCATCATGGCCGGCGCGCCCAAGGAGGACCCCACCCGTGCCCTCACCGACGCCCTCGAGGGGGCGGACGCGGGGTGGGAGGTGGTGGTGCTGGACGGCCCGGAGGCCGGCCGCAGGGCCCCGCTGAATTTGTCGCGCCCCACCATCCTGGGGAGCAGCCCCGAGGCCACCGTGCCCCTGCCGGACTCCGCGGTGTCCCGGCTCCACCTCGAGCTGCGGGTGGCCGAGGGCCGGGTCCGGGGGCGGGACCTGGGGTCGACCAACGGGTGCTTCCTGGCCGGGCACCGGTTCCAGGAGGTGGAGCTGGGGCCGGGCGCGGTGGTGCGGGTGGGTGAGACCCACGTCCAGATCCTGGTCCGGGGGTCGCAGGACGCCTTGCCGCCCTCGAAGGCCGATCGCTTCGGGGCCTTCCTCGGCAAGAGCTACGCGATGCGGAGCGTGTTCGCGGTGCTGGAGCGGGCGGCCCGCTCCGACGCCACGGTGCTTGTCACCGGCGAGACCGGCACCGGCAAGGAGGTGGTGGCCCAGGCCCTCCACCAGGCCTCCGGCCGCCGCGAGGGCCCCTTCGTGGTGGTGGACTGCGCCTCGCTCCCCGCCTCGCTCGTGGAGTCCGAGCTGTTCGGGCACGTCAAGGGCGCCTTCACCGGAGCCCACGGCGATCGGCAAGGCGCCTTTCGGAGCGCGGACGGCGGCACCCTGTTCCTCGACGAGCTCGGGGAGCTCCCGGTGGACCTGCAGACGCGCCTCTTGCGCGCGCTCGAGACCCAGACCGTCAAGCCGGTGGGCGGCAACGCCTATGTGCCGGTGAACGTGCGGGTGGTGGCGGCCACCCACCGCGATCTCGAGGCCCAGGTCCGGGCGCGCCGGTTCCGCTCCGACCTGTACTTCCGGCTGGCGGTGATCCGGGTGCACCTGCCCCCGCTCCGGGAGCGGCGGGAGGACATCCCGCTGTTGGCCCGCCACTTCGCGAGCCAGGAGCGCGCAGGGAGGGTGCAGCTCGGCCCCGAGGCGCTCGCCCGCCTCATGAGCCACGACTGGCCGGGCAACGTGCGGGAGCTGCGCAACGTGATCCGGCAGGCCGCGGCCCTGTCGCCCGAGGGCCTCTCCCTCGCCGCCGCCCTCCAGGAGGGCGAAGGCAACGCCCCCGCCCCCGACACCTTCGACGCCTACTACGACCTCCCGTTCAGGGAGGCGCGCAAGGCGGTGATGGCCGCGTTCGAGGTGGCCTACGCCAAGCACGTGGTGGCGGAGGCGGACGGGAACGTCACCGAGGCGGCCAAGCGGGCCGGCCTGCACCGCAACATGGTGCATCGGATCCTCGCCCGCGAGGATCAGGCCGACAAGTAGGCTTGCAGGAGCGCCTCGGAGCTCTCGTCCCGCGCCGCGCCCTCGTCCACCCGCTCCCCGCCGAGCACCACCGCCCGGGTGGGGCCGCGCCCCGCGAAGAAGCGCAGGGCATCCTCGAGCGCCCCGATGAAGCGGCTGGGGGCCGCGTGCCCCGAGCGCACCCCCGGCGCCTTGTCCTGCCCGAACCCCGCGCCCCAGGTCTCCTCCAGCCACCTGACGAAGCGCACCTCGGCCGCGCGGCTCACGACGTAGCGGTCGCCCGCGTAGCGGGTCACCGCGTCGATGGCGGGGCGGCGCCAGCCCGAGCGCACCGTGGGATCGGGGCTCGAGAGGACCGCCCGGGGCTTGCCGGAGGGGGTGCGCACCCACCGGCGCCCGTAGCTCGGCGCGCCCCGCTCCCCCGGGGCCCCGAGGACGACGGCGGCGTGGCCGGTCAGCGCGGTGGCCTGGAGCACCCAGACCTCGCACACCGGGTCGTGCAGGTAGTCCTGCAGCAACTCGGCCTGCAGGCTGGGGCGCGCGGCGCGGAACGCGCGGCCCTCGAGGAGCACGCGCAGCGCGGTCCGCCGGCTCGCCCACTCCTCGGCCAGGAAGGCGGCGCGGGCGGGGGCCGACCCGGGAGCGGCCACCGGCCCGATCGCGAAGAGCAGGAGCTCGGCCTGCGCCTCCACCGGCATGTGGGTCACGCCCTCGGCCCGCAGGAGCACGGGGGCCAGGCGCTTCCAGCTCGCGCACGCGGCCAACCGCAGGTCCGCCTCGACGAAGCGGCGCCGCACCGAGGGGGTCAGCCAGTGAAAGCCGACCACGTCGAGCCACGCAGAGGCGCGCATCGCGTCCCGGGCCTCGAACGGGGCGTGACGGAGGGCCACCAGGAGGTCCGAGAGCACCTCCACCGCGGCGGAGCGCCGCGCGCCGTGGGCGAGCCCGTCGAGGAGGGCCCGCCGGGCCGCGTCGTCCACCGCGCGCTCGAGCGCCGCCTGCAGGTTGGCCTGCAGCGCGGCGGGGTAGCCCGAGAACGGCGCGTCGTGCTTGGCGCGGTCCCGCACCTGGGCCCCCGCGCCCGGCCCGCGCCGACCGCCGACCTCGTTCAGGAGGCGGAAGGCCCGGTACTGGGCCTGGGCGTGGTGCTCCGGCAGGCGGCGTTGCGCCACGGGGGTCGGAGCGGGGCGGAGGACCTGGGCGTGCATGGCCGCCCTCGATTGCACGGCGCGGGCCAACGCCTCGGGGGCCCTGCCGGGCTGGATCGTGTGCACCCGGGCGGAGGGTGAACCAAGACAGGTGCAGGCCCTCCGGGGCAGCACACCAACGACGTTGCGGGCGGTTCTACGCTGCGCTCTGCAGGCCCACCTCGGCCGCGAAGGCGTCGGCGGTCTCCTTGGCCATCGCCATGAGCTCGGGGGTGAGGTTCAGGTCGAGGGCGTCCAGGATCTGGCGGGCCGCGTCGCAGCGGGGGTCCTCGGGGTCGGTGAACCCGTAGGCCATCTGGTCGGCGGCGGCCAGCAGGTAGGTGAGGCGCTCCTCGTCCTCCGGGAAGGCCACCACCTCCTCGCCGTTCATCGGGCCGGGTCGGTGGTGATTCTCGAGCGCGAAGACCACGTCGGGGCCGTAGCCCCACGACTCCGCGACGAGGGCCGAGAAGCCCTCGTCCAGCTGCAAGGCAGCCTTCGCTACGAGGTCCGCGGTGGGCGCCACGTCGTGCTTCGGGTTCGCCTTGATGTTGCCGGCGGTGGTGAGGACGAAGATCTGGCCGAGGTCGTGGAAGAGCCCGGCCATGAACGCGTCCTCCTCGGAGCGCCCGTCCAGCCGGGCCAACAGCTGGGCCACCGAGGCGGAGCCGAGGGCGTGGGTGTAGAGGCGGTTGGCCTCCTCCTGGTACTCGGCCACGTGGAAGACCTTGGAGCGGGCGAGGATCGCGGTGACGAGGAGCCGCGTGTTGGTGAGCCCCAGCCGCACGATGGCCTGCTGGGCCGAGACCACCTTGTAGCCCCGGCTGTAGAACGGGCTGTTCGAGACCGCGAGGAACTTGCCGGCGATGATCGGCTCCCGCTGGATGGCTTGCGCCAGCTTGGGGACGTCCACCTCGGGCTGGTTCAGCATGCCCTGGATGGCCACCATCTCCTTGGGCATCGCGGGGAGGTCGACCCCGTCGTTCTTCACCGCCCGCAGCAGGGTCGAGAGCAGGAGCTTGTCGCCGGGCCCGCTGACCTCGCGCATGAGGCCCCGGATCCGCTGGATGAGCTGCTGGGTGACGTCGCTCGAGAACACCGGCCGGGTCACCAGCACCGAGACCTCGCGCTCGGCGTGGTGCCGGGGGCTGTCGCCGTCCGCGACGGAGGCGGCGGGCCGAGGCGCCGGGCCGGCGTCCCGGGAGCCGCCGAAGAGGCGTCGCATCCGCTCGAGGAAGCCCACGACTTGCCTGGTCGGCGGTTTTGGGGTGCCCTTGATGGGCGCGCGCTCCGCTTGCGAAGTTCACGCAACCCGCGACAACCCCGCGGCGATAATCCCTTCAAAGGGCAGGTTCTATGAGCAAGGTCGATGATGGCGGCGACGCCCAGCGCATCCGAGAGATGGCCGAGGCCCAGCTGCGCCGGAAGCTGGACAACGAAAAGCGGAGCCAGAACGCGCGCTTGGAGAAGAGCTTCGGCGAGGTGATGGGCGACAGGGCCCGCCGCGGGGCGGCCCAGCGCGAGACCGCCCGGCAGGCCGAGGCCGAGCAGGGCCAGGCCGCCAAGCGGGTGCTCGACCTGGTGCGTAAAGGTGCGCCGAAGCAGGGTCGGGAGCTGGCCCGCCACGCCGCGCTGACCCAGGCCATGCACAAGGGCCTGAGCGGCAAGCGGGGCAAGGAGGCGGACCAGGCGAAGGGGGCCGAGTCGGCCCGGGTCGAGGACCTCACCACCAAGGGCGAGGTCGAGCAGACCTTCGTGGACCGCACCACCCGGGATGACGACGAGCGCGAGGTGCGCGGGCGCGAGGACCGGCAGGCCGACGCCGAGCAGGCGCTCAAGCACGAGGGCGGGCCGCTGGCCCCGGTGGGCGAGGACGACCAGCGCCGGAAGGACCCCCGGCAGGGCCGCGGGAGCCAGGGGCGCGACGAGAACCGGAGCGACGGGGTGGCGAGCGCGCAGGGCGCGGCGGGCGCAAACGCGCCGCAGCTGCCGCCCGAGGTCCTCAAGCAGATCGTGGGCGCGATCTACAAGGGCGTCACCCAAGACGGCCGCACCCACATGCAGATCACCCTGAAAGGCGGCTTGCTCGACGGGGTGCAGCTCCAGGTGCGGGCCGAGGGCGGCAAGGTGAGCTGCGAGTTCAGCGGCTGCTCGAAGGAGACCGCCCGGCTCCTCGACAGCGCCCAGGGCGCCCTGGCGCGGGGCCTGGAGCGCCGCGGGCTGCGCCTGGAGCGGCTCAGCGCGCGATAGACCTCTTTTTTGGCTCTGTCGGACGGCCGCGCTAGGTTGTTGGGCGGCCGCCCCATGATCCCCCGCCCCCTCATCTTCGCCGGCCTGCTCGCCCTGTTGGCGCCCGGGCTGGCGGCGGCCCAGGACGCCGGCCCCTCCGACGGGGGCGTGGTGCTGGATGCCGCGGTGTCCGCCGAGGCGCTCCTCGACATCGGGACGAGCACGGTGGCGCCGTCCATCCCCACCGAGGCGGAGGTGGAGCAGGTGGAGGCGGAGAACAACGCGCTCGAGCAGCTCATGGCGGGCGAGCTCCCCACCGCGTTCGAGATCCGCAGCCTCTTCGAGGTGGACGTGAGCAACGAGGCGGCCATCCAGGCGCGCCTGCAGACCCTGCGGCTCGAGATCGCCCGGGAGCAGCGCATGGTGGAGGCCCTGCGGGTGGCCACCCGCACCGCCACCTCCGCCGCGAGCCCCAACCCCGACCAGATCGTGGAGCTGGCGGTGCGGACGCGCTTCGCGCGGGCACGGCTCAAGCGGAGCGAGCTCCGGCGGGCCTTCCTCGGCCAGCCCAGCACCTCCCGCACCGCGCTGTTGCACAACGAGGATCGGCAGCGCGCGATCCAGGACCAGAAGCGCGTGGCGGCCGAGGCCAGGGCGGCGGCGGAGCGCGAGGCCCTCGAGGCCGAGCAGGCCCGGCAGGAGGCCCTCGAGGCGGCGCGGCAGGCGGTGACCGAGGCGGAGCGCTCGCTCGCCTCGGATCGCGCGCGGGTGGAGTCCTACCGCGCCACCCTGGCCAGCCTGCGGGCGGACCACGCGGAGGCCCGCCAGACCTGGGTGAGCACGCAATCCGCCCTGCTCGAGCGGCACCAGGCCCTCACCAAGTCCGCCCTGGCCCAGGAGCTGGCCCCGGAGGCGGCGGACAAGGTGTTCCAGGAGCTCCTCGGCTACATCGCGGACAGCCGCGACAAGGCGATGCGGGCCATGGACACCTTGCAAGACAAGTTGCCGGTGCCGGGCCTCGACATGAACACCAAGGCGCCCGACCACGAGACCCTGGTCGAGCAGCGGGCCGCGCTCAACCAGAGCATCGCGGCGGCGAAGAGCGAGGCGGAGGAGCTCCGGAGCGACATGCGCATGCTCCGCCGGAGCCGGGCCGAGGCCTACGCCTCCGATCTGTCGTTCCTGAACGACCTCCGCCTGGCGCTGTTGCCCCGCCTGACCCCGGAGTACCACCGGCGCCTCATGGGCTTCACCAAGGTGGGCTTCGAGCAGGTGGTGCTCGAGGTGAACCACCTGTCGGTGATGGGCCGCTGGTACGTGGAGCGCGTGCGCACCATGGACTCGGTGGAGCGGAACCTCCGGGACCTGGTGACCCTGGGCCTCGCGGGGCTCGAGGTGCTGAAGCTGATCGGCCTCGTGATCCTCGCCCTGTGGTTCCGCCGCAACCACCAGCGCTGGCTGGCCCGGATCCATACCCTGGTCCTCGCTCACATCAGCAACCGGCACATGCGGGGCCTCGCGGACCGCTGGCTGCGCTTCTTGGAGGCTCACGTCTTCGAGACCGGCTTCCTCGTCTTCGCGTACCTGTTCTTCGACCTCGGCGGCTGGGACGTGCCCGAGGTCCGCCTGTTCCGCGCGGTGGTGCTCTCGTACGGCTGGTACCGCCTGATCCTCTCGCTCGTGCACCACACCATCACCGAGGCGGTGCGGAGCGGGACGGTGCAGCTGTCGGAGGCGCGCAACCAGAAGATCCTGCGCTCGGTGCGCCTGGCCGGGCGCTACGGGCTCGTGGTGGTGGTGTTCCTCATCGCCTCCCGCACCGTCCTCGGCCGCGGCTACCTCTACCAGCTCGTCGTGGAGTTCTTCTGGATCGGCACCGTGCCCATCGCCCTCGTCCTGGTGAACCGGTGGCGCGAGGACATCGCCGACGCCTACCTCACGATGTACCCAAAGGGGCGCTTCGCGGTGCTGGTGCGGAGCACCCGAAAGCGCTCCCTCGGCTTCTTCGTGGTGCTCGCCGCGTTCACCTCGGTGGCGGCGCGCGGCATCTCGGTCTACCTCCGCGAGCAGCTGCTCTCGTTCGAGCAGACCCGCAAGGCGCTGGCCTACGTGTTCCGGCGCCGCCTGGAGCGCAAGTCCACCGCCCTCGGCACCGAGGACGTGGGGGTCGCGATCCCCGAGGCGCTGGCGAAGGCGTTCTCGGAGGCACCGGTGCAAGCCGACCTGCGCATCGACCGCTGGCCGGGGCTGGCCGAGCTCCTCGACGAGGCGAGGGGCCTGTTGAGCGGTGAGGACGGCACCACGGTCGCGCTGGTGGCGGAGCGCGGGGGTGGGAAGACCTCATGGCTGGACGAGGCGGCGAGCCGGCTGGACTTCATCCAGGTGGACCGCGCCACCGTGCTCGGGCGGCCCGACCCGCGCTCGCTCGTCCCGTGGCTCGCCCACACCCTGGGCCTGGCCGTCACCGACAGCGCCGACGCCCTGGTCGAGCGCCTCCTCGCCGGCCCGCCCCGGGTGGTGCTCATCGACGGCGGCCAGAACCTGATGAAGCGCACCGTGGGCGGCACCGCGACCTACGAGCTGTTCATGCAGATCGCCTCCCAGAGCTCGGGCCGGGTGGTGTGGGTGGTGGCGTTCTCACGCTACGCGTGGCGCCACCTGGAGTGCCGCTTCAAGACCCGGACGCTGTTCAACCGTGTGCTCACCATCGGCAACTGGAGCGAGGACGAGATCGGGCAGCTGATCGATCAGCGGATGAAGGCCTCGGGCTACGTGGCCGACTACCGCGACCTGATCATGGACCCGGTGGAGGGCTCCGCCCTCGAGCTCGAGACCACCCGCACCGCGGAGCGCTTCCGGCGCCTGCTGTGGGACTACGCGGACGGCAACCCGCGGGTGGCCATCCACTTCTGGCTGCGCTCCCTCGTGCCGGCGGCCGGGAACCACATGCGGGTGCGCCTGTTCCCGCGCCCGGACGAGGACCGGCTGCTCAAGCTGGGCGAGGAGGCCCGCTTCACCCTCGCCGCCACCGCCATCCACGAGAACGTGAGCATCGAGGAGCTGGCGGAGACGCTGGCCTACCCCCTCGAGCTCTGCAAGTCGGTGGTCACCTACCTGGTGAACGACGAGCTGCTCGAGCTCCGACACGGGCGCTTCGTCCTCACCACCGACAACTACCGCGCGGTGATCCGGTACCTGCGCCGGAACAACCTGCTCCACGTGTGAGGTGCACGCATGGATGATCCCGGCAACATCCTCCAGTTCGTCAGAGTCAGCGGGCTCGTCACCGCGGTGGTGATCCTGGCCGTCACCTGGGGGGCCAGCCACCTGGTGCGCCGCACCTTCGAGCGGGTGGGCGATCGCTTCCCGGATCGCCGCCTGCTGCTGCAGCAGATCGGCACCTTCACCCGGTTCCTGCTCTACATCCTCGGGTTCATCGCCTCGATCCTCGCCATCTTCAAGTTCACGGATCAGATGTTCCTGGCGCTGGGCGGCACCATCGCGGTGACGGTGGGCTTCGCGTTCAAAGACCTGGCGGCCTCGGTCATCGCGGGCATGACCATCCTGGTGGACCGCCCCTTCCAGGTGGGCGACCGGGTGAGCTTCGGGGGCTTCTACGGCGAGATCACGTCGATCGGCCTGCGCTCGGTTCGCCTCACCACCCTCGACGACAACCTCGTCACCATCCCCAACAACAAGTTCCTCACCGACGCGGTGTCGAGCGGCAACGCGGGCGCCCTCGACATGCTCATCCAGATGGACTTCTACATCGGCATCGACCAGGACCTCGCGCGGGCCAAGCAGGTCGTCACCGACGCCATCACCTCCAGTCGGTATGCCTTCCTCGAGAAGCCGTGGGCGGTGCTCTCGAACCAGGTGATCCAGGGGGGCTACTTCGCGCTCCGGGTGCGGGCGAAGGTGTACGTGCTCGACGTGCGCTACGAGAAGGCCCTGGAGTCCGAGGTCACCGAGCGGGTGACCCTCGGCTTCAAGAGCGCGGGCATCCTCCCCCCCGCCATGCTCGTGCGGTCCCTCGACGGCGCCCCGCTGGTCCCCCCGCCCCCGCCCGCCTGACCGCCCGGAACGCCCTCCCCTTGCCTACGGGGCCGCCGGGCGGTACGACCATGTGGTTTGACCGCGCGGCCCCCACCTCCCCCGCCCGCGTCCGTGGTGGACGCGTCGGCCTACACCCGGCAGGCTCGCACCTACGAGCCTCAAGACCCCGATCTGCGCGGTAAGCGGCTCAAGCGCTTCCGCCTCGACGAGCTGGAGCGGGTGCCTCGCGAGTACCGCGACATCCACAAGGCCCTGCACCGGCTGATGCCCGAGGCGGTGTTCGAGCCGGGCTTCATGGGGCTCATCCAGCAGATCCTGCAGCAGTACACCCAGATGGACATCGACCTGTGGCTCGACTCCATCCGGGTCATGAAGCGCACCCAGCTCCGCGCGATGATCCCGGGCCACACCCTCCTCGCGGTGGTGGGCCTCGAGCCCGCGGGTGAGAAGGTGCTCATCGAGATCGACCTGGCCTTCGCCTACAAGGTCATCGATCGCCTGCTCGGCGGCCACGGCATCTCGGTGGACATCCACCGGCCGCTGACCGAGATCGAGCAGGGCGTCTTCTCGTACCTGCTCCTCAAGGCGCTGGCCCTGTTCCGCACCGAGATGGGCCACGGCGAGCAGGTCGCCTTGCGCCTCGAGGACATCCGCAACGACCTGAAGAGCTGCGCGGACATCGTGCGGTACGACGACTTCTGGCTGGTGGCGGCGTGGAAGATGAACTTCGACCTCGACGTGGGCTACGTCCGGGTCCTGTTGCCCACGTCGCTCGCCCGGCGCGTGGTGCCCCAGCGTCCCCCGCCCGAGTCCGCGCTCGCGGAGCGGGTGCGCGGGCGTATCCGAAAGCGCATGAACCGCCTCGCCGGGGTGGTGACGGACTGCGCGATCGAGGTGGGCCACATCGAGCTGACCCCGAGCGACATCAAGGCGCTGGATCCGGGCGACATCATCCTCCTGGACGAGTGCCTGGTGCAGCAGCTGGACGCCCGCGGTGTCCACGGCGCGGCCCGCATGCACGTCGGCCTCGGGAACAACGGCGTCCTCCATGGGCAACTTGGCTTGCAGAACACGGGCGACGGCGCCCAGGTGGTGTTCCAGGTGACACATATCGAGATCTTCGAGACCCCCCCCGCCCACGACCCCCACGAGGTCCACGGCGCGCACAGCAACCCCGAGGAGGTCATGGCCGAGTACGAGGACCACGACGCCTACCAGGAGAACGACGACGGCCCCGCCACCCCCGAGGACGTGTACGACGAGGACTACGGCCTCGACGACGAGAACGAGGGCGACGACGAGGAGTACGGGGACTACGGCGAGTACGAAGAGGGCTACGAGGAGGGTGGCTACCAAGAGGAGGGCGGCTACGAGGAGGGCGCCTACCAGGAGGGCTACGAGGAGGCCCCGGCCGAGGACGAGATCGCGGTCGACGACGCCGACAACCTGGCCGAGGCCGAGCCCCTGTTGGGCGACATCCCGGTGAACATGGTGGTGGAGCTCGGCCGCGTGCAGCTCACCGCGGACGAGATCATCCGCCTGCGGGCCGGCCACCTCATCGAGCTGGGCCGCTCCCCCGCCGACCCGGTGGACCTCGTGGTGAACGGGCGGCTCCTCGCCCGGGGCGAGCTGGTCGAGATCGAGGGCGCCCTCGGCGTGAAGATCCTCAACCTGATGAAGGAAACGGAGTGATGCGGCGCAGGTTGGCTTGCGTGCTCGCCCTCGGGCTGGGCGTGACGGCGGGGTCGGCCTGGGCCGAGCCCCCGCCCCCCGCGGCGGCCGAGGCGCCCGCGCCCGAGCCGATCACGGCCGGGAAGGCGGGCGGAGAGGCGCCGCCAGCGGAGGGCGGCTCCGCGGAGACGGGTGGGACGGCTCCGCCGGCCCGGGACCCGCACGAGCAAGCGGAGCGCGCAGCGGGGCAGGGCCCCGCGGAGACGGGTGGGACGGCTCCGCCGGCCCGGGACCCGAGGCTAGAGGCAGAGAACGCCGAGGTGATCCGGCTCGCCGCAGACTACGACGGCGACCTCGCCGCGGTGGGCGGCCCCGACCAGGACGAGCGCGAGGCCCCGTCGATGGGCGGCGCCCTCGTGCAGATGTTCTTCGTGCTCGGGGCGGTGATCATCCTGGTGTACCTGCTCCTCGGCAAGCTCCTGCCGAAGGTGCTCAAGATCCCGATGCCGGGCCAGCAGCCGCGGATGATGCGGGTGGTGGACCGCCTCCCCATCGACCAGCGCCGGAGCATCCTGGTGGTGGCGGTGGGCGACGACTACTTCATGGTGGGGGCCTCCGAGGGGGGCATCAACCTGATCTCCCGGCTGGACGCCCAGAGCGTGCAGCAGGCCGCGGGCGCGGCCCAACCCAGCGGGCCCTCGGGCCTGTCGCGCTTCGCGGAGGCCCTGACCGGCCGTGGCAAGGAGAGTTGACGTGGGCTTTCTTGAAGACCGAGGCCACTTCCTGACGAGGCCGGTGCGGGTGTGGCGGGTGACCGAGCCCCCCACCCCCAACCGGGCCGAGCGCCGGGCAGATCGAAGCCAGACCCGGCGACGCCGCGCCACCCCCGACGCCCGCCCCGCGCGCGCACCTGCATTTCACGTCGCCGAGGCCCCGCGCGTCCGCGCGCCGGAGCCGATTCTGCCGGACCCCACCGTCCGCCGAGAGTGCGCCGTACCGCGGCGGGGCCGGTGGCTCGGGCTCGTCTCCGCCGCCCTCCTCACCCTCACCCTCGGCACGGTGGCCTTCAGCGGCGAGGCCGAGGCCCAGCAGCGGCGGACCCGGCTCAAGCCCCAGGACCTGACCCTGAAGGGCTCGGTCGCCGCGCGCCCGCTGGTGCTGCTCGGCGCCCTCGGCATCCTCACCCTGCTGCCGTTCGTGATCATCATGGTCACGAGCTTCGTGAAGATCTCGGTCGTGCTCTCCATCGTGCGCTCGGCCATCGGCACCCAGCAGATCCCGCCGACCCAGGTCATCACCGGCATGGCGATCATCCTCACCGTCTACATCATGGCGCCGGTGGGGCTCGAGGTTTACAAAGCCACGCAAGATCTCATCCAGGAGAAGAGACCAGGCTCGTCGCTGGTGTCGGCCGAGACGGTGGACCTCGTCTTCGACGCCGCGGTGCAGGCGGAGGGCCCCATGAAGGGGTTCCTCGCCAAGAACAGCCACCTGAAGGACCGCGCGATGTTCTTCAGCATGGCCAAGCGCCTCCGCAAGCCCGAAGACCGGAACGGGGTGGGCCCCGACGACTTCATGGTCCTCGTGCCCTCCTTCGTCATCTCCGAGCTGAAGGAGGCGTTCCAGATCGGCTTCATCATCTTCGTGCCGTTCCTGGTCATCGACCTCATCGTCTCGAACATCCTGATGGCGCTGGGCATGCAGATGCTGTCGCCCACCACCATCTCCCTCCCCTTCAAGCTACTGCTCTTCGTGATGATCGACGGCTGGTATCTCATCACCAAGGGCTTGATCACGGGGTACATCTGACATGGTCCAGGACTTCATCCTCAAGGTCGCGAACGAAGCCATCCTCCTCGTCCTGGTGATCTCCGCCCCCCCGGTGCTCCTGTCGCTCCTGGTGGGTCTGATCATCGCGCTCTTCCAGGCCGTCACCCAGGTCCAGGAGCAGACCCTCACCTTCGTGCCGAAGGTGCTGGTGGTGTTCGGCACCCTCGCCATCATGGGCCCCACCCTCGGCGCCGCGATGGCGGAGTTCGGCCGCATCTGCTTCGAGGGCTTCGCCACGGTGGTCGGACACTGAGCATGCGCAGGCTGGCCGTCATGGTGGGCCTCGTGGCCGGCCTCGCCGCCGGCGCGCGCCCCACCCCCGCGCGCGCCGACGTGCTGGATGATCAGCCCGCGATCATCGGCGCGGTGACGATCGGGACCCTCGCCGGCATCACCACCAGCATCGCGGCCATCGTCTACTCGGTCCGCGGCCGGAGCTTCCACACCCCGTGGGTCGCGGTGTCCATGTTCTCGATCGCGGTCACCGGCTCCATGACGGTGGCCCTGATGGCCGACGGCGTGCAGAGCTCCCTGACCGGCTGGCACGTGCTGGGCGCCCTGTTCTTCGCCGCGCACACCGTGTGGCCGGGCTACTACGTGATCAAGAGCGCCGTCTCACCGGTGGAGCCGGGCGCGCCCTTCGACGCGCCGCCCGCCGCCGCGTGGGCGCCCGCCCCCACCCAGGATCCCTTCACCGCCCTCAGCCGCCCCCCAACCCCCACCGCGCCCGCCGCGCTCGCGCTCACCCTCCCCTTCTGAGGCCAACCATGGACGGCGCGTTCGAGCGGATCATGGACGTCTTCGGGTGGCGGGGGGCCCTGTGGGACCCCCTGCTCCTCGGCGCCATCATGCTGATGCGCATCCTCCCGATCATCTTCCAGACCCCCTTCCTGGGCGGCAAGATGGTCCCCACCGAGACCCGCATGGGCCTCGCCGCCGGCCTCGCGATCCTGGTCTGGCCCTACGCCACCGCCAACGTCGCCCCCATGAACACCAACCCGATGGTGCTCGTGGCGCTCATGGGCAAGGAGCTCTTCATCGGCTTCAGCATCGGCTTCGTGGCCACCGAGCTGTTCTACGCCATGGAGTTCGCGGGCCGCGCCCTCGACACGATGCGCGGCTCCAACATGGCCGAGGTGCAGGTGCCCGAGCTCGCGCTCCGCGTCTCCCCCGTCTCGCAGTTCAACTTTCAGTTCCTGCTCGTGATCTTCTGCGCCCTCAACGGCCACGGGCACTTCATCGAGAGCATCATCAAGAGCTTCGAGCTGGTGCCCATCGACCAGTGGCCCAACCTCACCAACGGCTTCGAGCCGATGGTGAACCTGTTGATGGAGTACACCTCTGGGCTCTTCGCGGTCGCGTTCGGCCTGGTGTTCCCAGGCCTGTTCGCCGCGTTCATGGTCGACGTGGTGTTCGGCATGTTCAACCGCATCGCCCCCCAGCTCAACGCGTACTTCATGGCGATGGGCATCAAGGCGATGGGCGGCCTCGCGATGTTCATGTTCGCGATGACCTTGATGGCAGGACAGCTTGCGCACCAGCTCGAGGACTCCCTGAAGTTCATTCGGCGCTGGATCGAGCTGTTCAACTGACGCCCGCGGGGCTGTTTCGGGCAGGAGGAGCTGAATAGCCCTACGCCTAGCCACCAAGGAGGACGAGCTATGCTTCCCACTCGAGCCCTGATCGCGTTGATCGGCTTTGGCGTCATCGCATGTGGGTCAGACCCGGATGACCCGCTCACCTGCGATCCCACAAGCGTTTTCGCGGAGGTCCCGCCCACATGGGACTACGTCCCCTACAATCCACACCAGGACTTTGCAGGGCAACAGCCATCAGTGGGCTCGTGGAGAGACACACTTGTGGCCTGGACATTCACGCTCGAAGGGTCCTGGACCGACGGCAGCACGGACGCAGTCACGTTCGAGTTCGATGGTGCTACCACTCTTGAGGTCCAGGAGGTTCACAGCACAGATGAAAGCTGCAACTACTCCGAGGTCACCAGCTCAGTCGCTTTCGATTCCGAGTACCGGTTATCGTTCGCCGACGGCGCCTATACCTTGACCGGCCCAGCCAAGAGCAGATGGCTGGGCTGGGACGCTGGATATGCTGTGGGGTTCTACTCGGGCAGCATCGCGGGGCCTGATTGCCCGTGTACCCTGCACTCTACTCTGGAGATCTACTCCGGCATCGATCCCATCGATCAGGAACGGCTCGCTGGACCCGGGGGCCTCACGTTGGAGACCGAGACCTCTACGCGCATCTTCCAACCAGACAGCGTCTTTCTCAGCGTGGCTGCCCGCTAGATCCCTGATGGCAGGCCAGCTTGCGCACCAACTCGAGGACTCCCTGAAGTTCATCCGGCGCTGGATCGAGCTGTTCAACTAACGCCTGCGGGTTTCCCAACCTGACCCTGGGGCGGGGGCGACGGACCCGGACCTTGGGTAGTATCACCCCCGCGATGCGCGCCCCGCTCGCCGCCCTCGCCCTGTGCCTGGCCAACCTCGCGGCGTGCCGGAGCGGGCCCACCCCCGAGGAGCTCTACGTGCTCCGGAACCAGCCCCGCCCCCTCGGCCCGGTGGCGCTCCGCGACGCCAGCACGAAGACGCTGCGGGTCCGGGTGTGGGCGGACGAGGGCCACGCGCGCGCGGTGATGGGCTGGCAGGTCCGCTTTCACGAGCAGGTGGCCGCGGCCAACCCGGTGCTGGTCGCGAACCTCGGGCTGGAGCTGGAGGTGGTGACGGTGCGCCCCTGGCCCCGGGACGGCGGGCGGGGTGATCTCATCGACGACGTCAACGCCCTGATGGCGCACGACAAGGGTGACGACGTGGACCTCGTCATCGGCCTCGTGACCCCGCTGTCGACCTTCAACCCCACCTTCAGCGCGCTGGGCCGCGCGAACGTGCTCGGCCGCCACATCGTCATGCGCAGCACCGACGCGCCGGAAGAGATGGCGGCCTTCGAGCAGGCGCTCCGCAAGGCGAGCGCGGAGGCGAGGGCCGACCTCTATCAGGCCCGCCTCCGCCACAAGGAGACCCTGCTCCTGCTGCACGAGGTCGGGCACATCCTGGGCGCCCCGCACGTGTTCATGGACCGCGCGGTGATGTCCCCGCACTACGACCCCCAGCAGGACGGCTTCGCCCCCGAGTCCCTGGAGCTGATGCGGATGGCGGTGGCGGCGTGGGAGCCCGGGCGCGGGGTGCCCCGGGAGACGCGCGAGGCGATGGCCGCCCACCTCGAGCAGCGTCGGTGGCCGGGGTGGTCGGACGAGGGCCGGGCACAGTACGCCCGCGCCTTCCGCACCGGCCGCATGCCGGACGAGGCGCCGCACGAGCCGACGAGCCCGCCCCGCGCGGCCGAGCCCGCCTCTAAGCCGGCGCCGCTGAGCCCCCGCGAGCGGGTGGCCGAGGCCCTCGAGCGCGGCGCGCCCGACGAGGCCTGGGCCCGCCTCACCCCGCTCCTCGACATGAGCGGCCATGATCCCGAGCTCGTCAACCTGGCCTGCGAGGTCCAGATCACCCGGGACCCGACGTCGGACGAGGCGCGCGCGTGGTGCGAGCGGGCGGTGGCGGCCAGGCCGGAGCGCCCGGGGCCCCACCTGCGGCTGGCCGCCACCCAGCAGCGGCGCGATCGCGCTGGCGCCCTCGCCTCGGTGCAGGCGGCCGAGGCCCGCATCGCGAGCCTGCCCGAGGAGGAGCGGCGGCCCTGGTACGGCGCGGTGGCCCAGTCGTACCAGGCGCTCGACGCCTACGCGATGTCGGCCCGGATCCGCGACCAGGGCGACCCCGAACTCGCAAGGGAGCTTGCGGTGCAGGAACGCGATGCGCGGCGCGCGGCCCACCTCGAAGTGGGCCAGCTCCCCCCCGAGCAGGAGCCCGAGTTCTTCGCCCTCGCGCGGGCGCTCCTCGACGCCCTACGGGCGCGGGACTTCGCGGGCGCGGAGACCACGCGCAAGGCGCTGGCCGCCCGCTTCCCCGCCGTGGCGGGCCCGCACGAGCACATGTGCATCGCGGCGGCGGAGCAGCGCGAGTTCGCGGTGGCCGCAGCTGCCTGCGGTGACGCCCATCGGCTCGCCCCCCGGGCCCCGAAGCCCCTCCTCGCCCTGGGGATGGTCGCCTTCGCCCGGGGCCGCCCACGGCAGGCCATCCGGCCCCTGGAGCAGGCGATCGCCCTCGGCGAGGCGCCGCCGGACGCCTACACCCTGCTCAGCGCCGCCTACCGCGCCACCGGCCAGGCCAAGAAGGCCGACGCGCTGGAGCGCAGCACCCCCCGCCGCCCCGAGTGACCAAGCTCAGATCGGGTCCACCACCTCGTGCAGCGCCCGCTCGAGCGAGCGCGGCTCGAGCTCCTGGATCCGCAACCCAGCCTGCCCACGACGCTTGATCACGAACAGGCTCCCCGGCACCGGGACGAAGGTGGCGTCCCGCACCACCCACCCCTCGGCCCGGAAGTCGAAGCGGGTCAAGACGGAGCGCGCCCCCTGCACCAGCCCCACCGCCAGGTCGCGAAGGTAGGGCTTGAGCTGAAAGCCGCCTTGCACCGGGCGCAGGATGTCCTTCGCCTCGAGGCTCCGGAGCGCCGCCCGCCACTCGGCCTCGGTCGGCACCGGCGGGGGCGGGATCCCGCCCGCCTCGCCCCCCACCAGGCGCGGGGTCGCGCCGGGCACGAGCACCGCGCCGTCGAGGGTGCTCTCCATCGGGCCGAGCTGAGCGTCATCGCCCAGGACCGCGGGGGCCTCGGCGTCCACCGCCAGCTCCTGGGCGAAGGCCAACAGGGCGAAGTGCTCGGGCGCGTCGAGGCCGAGCTCGATGAAGTCGCCGGTGGAGCGCCGGGGCGCGAAGCGCTCCCGCACCGACTGGAAGATCTCCCGCGCCTCGAGCACCGGCCCGAGCCGGTGGCGGTCGCCGGGGCGGGCGTGCTCCACGTAGGCGCCGGTCCGCTCGTAGACGTCCATGACGCGCTCGGCCTGGCCGGGGCCGGTGGCGAGGAGCACCACCCGCGCGTCGGGCTCGGACACCACGAGCACCCGCCGGGTCAGGTCGCGGTCGGGCGAGAAGCCCCGGCGCTCCACCAGGCCCCGGCGCACGAGGGAGCGGGTCCCCACCTCGATGCGTGCCGGATCGGGCGGTGGCTGGATCGGCCCGAAGGGGCAGTGCTCGTCCCCGTACAGCTCCAGGGTCAGCCGGAGCGCCAGGAGCTCGGCCTCGTCGAGGTCGATGGCGCGTGCGAGCGGAGCGTCCGTCATGCCGATCTCGAAGGATGTAGCACGCGCCGCTGCAAGCCTGCTAGCGTGGCGCCGTGGGCGATACTGGGGAGAAAACCGAGGAAGCAACCCCAGAAAAGCTCCGCAAGGCCCAGGAGGAGGGGCAGGTCCCCAAGAGCCAGGACTTCGTGGGCGCCCTCGGCTTCGCGATCGGCTTCCTGGCCCTGGTGGGCCTGCTCTCGTACGTCTTCACCGCGGTCGAGGAGTTCACCCGCGCCGCGATCGACGCCGCGACCCGGGAGCCCACCCCCGCCACCATCTCCCGCCTCATCCGGGACGCGGTGCCGCTGATCTTGAAGCTCTCCTTGCCGATCGCCATGGCCGTCTTCGTCATGGGCGTCTTCTCGAACGTCCTGCAGACCGGCTTCTTCCTCGCCTTCAAGGTGCTCACCCCGAAGCTCGACAAGATCAACCCGGTGAACGGCCTCAAGGGCCTCTTCAAGGTGAAGAAGTTCGTCGAGCTCTTGAAGAACATGCTGAAGATGGGCCTCGCGGCCTGGCTGGCGTGGAGCATCATGAAGGACGCGCTCTACGACATGACCCTCGCGGTGACGCTGCCCATCCGTCAGTCCGTCGACTACAGCGCCTCGCTCCTGTTCGAGTACCTGATCAAGACGGTGGTGCTCTTCGTCGTCATCGGCGTGGCCGACCTGCTCTACTCCAGGAAGCAGTTCAACAAGGAGCAGATGATGTCGAAGTACGACGTCAAGCAGGAGTACAAGCAGCAGGAAGGCGATCCCCAGATGAAGGGCCAGCGGCGGCAGCTGGCCCACGAGCTCCTCTTCAGTGGAGGGATGCAGAACGTGAAGAACGCGGACGCGGTGGTCGTGAACCCCGAGCACATCGCGGTGGCGATCAAGTACGATCAGGACAAGGACAAGGCGCCCAAGGTCGTGGCCAAGGGGATGCGCAAGCACGCCGAGGCGATCAAGGAGCTGGCCAAGCAGTACGGCGTCCCGATCCTGAGGAACGTGCCGCTCGCCCAGGCCCTCAACAAGCTGGACATCGACGAGGACGTGCCCGAGGACCTCTACGAGGCGGTGGCCGAGGTCCTCGCCTTCGTCTACAAGATCAAGGAAGAGCAGGAGAACCGGCAGCAGAAGCAGGCCGACGATCGGGACGCGGCCAGGAAGGCCCGCATGGCCCAGATGGGCCGGCACGCCGCGCCGCCCTCAGCCCCCGGCGGATCGGGTCAGGGCCCCGGCGCCCCCGGCGGGGGGCCGGTGCGGGGCGGCGGGCGCCTGAAGGGGTGATTGATCCCGGGCCCCCTTCGGCCCCACTCTAGGAGCGCACACCATGGCGGACATCAAGCAGAGATGGCCCTGGCCGGCCAACGTGGGCACCCTCGGGACCTTCCCCGAGGAGGTGAAGCAGCTCCAGAAGCTGGAGAAGAACCCGGACGCGGCGCCGATGCCCCAGGTGGCGCCGAGCCGCCTGCTCACGCCGAAGCAGTCCAGCGACAACCTCAGGATGGGCGAGCCGAAGCCCATCTCGGACGACCCCTTCGAGGCCACCCAGCTCGAGCTGAACCACGTGGTCCTGCGGCGCCTGCTCGCCAAGCGGCGCCGGGTGGGTTGGTCGGCGTTCTCCGACGCGGTGGAGGACGAGGACCTCGACGGGCTCCCCGGAGCGCGCCGCGAGCAGATGCGCGCCATGCTCAAGCGGGAGTCCGCGATGCTGGAGCTCCTCGAGCGCTACAACACCATGGCCGAGATGGTGTACGCCCGGCTCCTCTCCGAGGCGAAGGGATAGCGAAGACACCCCATGCCCAAAGCAAGTCCCCTCATGAAGGCGTCCGAGGCCGCGCTCGAGAAGCGGGACCCGGATCGCGAGCTGGCCCTGAACCCCGGCGCCGCGGTGAAGAAGTGGGCGGCGGGGGACGCCACCCTGCAGGAGCTGAAGGCCTATACCCGGGAGGAGCTCTACGCCATCTCCCAGCATGGGTATACCCTGTTCCTCAACGGCAAGGTGAAGGACGCCCAGGTCATCTTCGAGGGCCTGGTGGCCATCGATCCTCGAAATGACTACTACTACCGGGCACTTGGGGTGGTCTACCACCGCCAGGGCGACGCCGAGCGGGCCCTGCGCCAGTTCGGGCACGCGATCACCGTGGCCCCGAAGTCGCCCGCGGCCTACGTGAACCGGGCCGAGGTGCACATCTCCCGGCGCGACACCCAGCAGGCGCTGCGCGACCTCGAGAAGGCCATCCAGGTGGCCCCCGATCTCAGGGCGCCCATCGCCAGAAAAGCCCTGGCCCTCCGCTCGCTCCTCTGGAAGCGCACTTGAGCTGTCACGGATCCGGGCTGTTACGTCACTCTCCCTCGTGCGCGAAGCCCCCTGGTGAGGGCAGCCCATGTAGGATACCGCCAGACACTTCAACACACGAAAATCGTGAGCAACTCCGAAGGTTTGGATCCGATAACAGGGCTGCGACGAACCAAAAAAGGAACGCGCAGTAGGGACGCGACCGTGGTTGTGGTGACTGGGTCGTGTTACATGGTTACGCGGGGCACGACGCCCCCATGAAGGAGTAGGAAATGGTCTCACTCGGCGGAATCGTCAACGATACCCTGGGCTTCTTTGGCGTGAAGGGCGGCGCCATCGGCTACGTCATCGACTCGATGCCCCTCATCGGCAGCTCCTCGGGTCAGCTCCGGAACCTGCAGGACATGTTCATCGAGACCGCGATCGGCCGCGGCACCGGCCCCATCGAGCGCATGATGCTCACCGGCGGCATGGGCATGATGCCCTGGGGAATGCCCTTTGCGATGTCGTCGCCGGCCATGATGATGCCGACGATGGCCCCCCTTTGCGGCTGCGGCTACGCGGGCGGCGTCCAGACCATCGACCTCGCCCAGGGCTCGTCGAACGTCCCGTTCTTCTCGCGCCTGCTGGACCCCCGGCGTCGCATGGCCGGTGACTTCGAGCGGATGCTCCGCTCGAACCCCCAGGCCCGCGCCCAGTTCGAGATGGCGGTCGGCGGCCGGATCAGCAACTTCGACTTCCGCAACGACGGCAAGTTCGAGATCATCCGCATGCCCGGCTACGGCGCTGGCATGTACGGGATGATGAACCCCATGGCCGCCTCCGGCCTGGGCTACTTCGGCTCGATGCAGAGCGCGGTGATGAGCAGCTTCGGGGGCGCCATGGGCGGCTTCCCGATGTTCGGCGCCTCCTCGATGTTCGGGAACCCCTTCATGGGCCTGACCATGGGCGGGTTCATGAACGTCCTCGGCATGCAGGGCCCGGCCGGCGCCGGCGCTGGGATGCTGGACAACACGGGCGCCCGCGGCGGCTGGGGCTTCGGCTCCTGGAACCCCACGGCGATGCCGGGTCGGATCAACAACACCAACCCCTACTACGAGAACGCCCACCAGGCCCAGGCTTCGGCCCTCCTGGCCGACCCGTCCCTGACCGTCGAGGACAAGGTCACCCTCTTGATCATGCTGATCATGAACAAGATGGACGACGACATCCAGCGGCAGGCCGAGTACATCAACTCGATCCAGCAGCAGCAGAGCAGCCGCACCAACGGCGGCGGCGGCGGCAAGGGCGGCAAGTTCGGGATGGGCGCCTCCGGGCCCTTCGGCGCGACCGACGGCGGCTCGAACAACTCCCCGTCCATCGACGTCGAGACGATGAAGCTCAAGCGCCTGATCGACAAGCGCTCGCAGATGTTCGACATGCTGCGTCAGATCATCGACAAGTACAACGAGACCGCCAAGGGCATCATCCAGTCCATCGGCCGGTAGTGACGCCCCCGGGGCGGCCCCCCACGGGCCGGCCGCCCCCGGGCCCCCTCCCCTCCCCTTCACCCCTCCCCCCTTTCTGGCCCGAGTTCTGCCCCCGTGCTCGACGCCGGGTGGGGTCGAGAAGTTTGCGAATTTCCCGGGGGATGGTATCTAGGCACGACCCCAGCGATGGCTACCAACGACAAGAAGCCGACCAAGACCGTTCCTGGCAAAGGCACGAAGCCCGAGAGCTTCATCGACAAGCTGATCGCCCAGGGCAAGAAGGCCGAGGACCTCACCGAGGAGGAGAAGCGCAAGATCCTCGAAGAGGTCGATCGCGACATCGAAGGGATGACGGCGGAAGACGTCATCAAGGCGGTGGAGCGCGGCGAGATCGAGATCGAGTACGTCGACCCGCCGAACCCGATCGACAACTTCACCGAGGAGAACTTCAAGAAGTTCCTCTTCGGCAAGATCACGTGGGCCCAGCTCGAAGGCATGACGATGGAGCAGGCCTACGCGATCGCGGAGTTCGGCTACACGATGTACCAGCAGGGGCGCTACAAGGACGCTCGGACCCTGTTCGAGGGCCTGGTCATCGGCAACCCGTACGACCCGTACTTCCACGCGATGCTGGGCGCCATCTACACGAAGCTCGACATGCACGAGGAGGCCGCCCAGGAGTTCTCGATCGCCATCGAGCTCGACCCCGAGGACATCAACTCCTACGTGAACCGGGGTGAGCTGCTCCTCCAGCACGGCGAGTTCGAGTACGCGATGGAGGACCTGAAGGCCGCCATCGATCTCGACCCCGAGGGCAAGAACCCCGCCTCCCTGCGCGCCCGCGCCCTGGCCGCGGCCACCGCCGCCGCGATCAAGGAGCTCATCGAGCGCAAGGAGGCCGAGGGCAGCGCCGAGGGCCAGGCCCGCGGCCCCAACAAGCCCGCCGCCCAGCCCCCGAAGAAGTAGCCGCCCTGGCTCCGACCAACCCGCCTCCCGGCCCCCCTCTGGTCGAGGCCCCGCCGTTCGTGGCAGCCTCTAGATCCCGTGCGCGCCCCGACGCACACCTGAGCGCATGAAAGGCTTCATCGCAGTCCTCACCACCGGCGACCTGCGCCAAGCCATCGGTCGCTACTCCGACATCGGCCTGGCCGCGTTGGTCATGCTGATCATCTCGATGCTCATCATCCCGCTGCCGCCGTTCATGCTGGATGTGCTCATCGTGGTGAACATCTCGATCTCGGTGCTGCTGCTCTTGTTGGCGATGTACATCCCGAACGCGCTGCACCTGGCGTCGTTCCCATCGCTGCTCCTGGTCACCACCCTCTTCCGCCTCTCGCTCAACGTCTCGTCCACCCGCTTGATCCTGCTGACCGCCCAGCCGGGTGAGGTCATCAAGGCGTTCGGCAACTTCGTGGTGTCCGGCAACCTGGTGGTCGGGATCGTGATCTTCCTGATCCTCACGATCATCCAGTTCCTGGTGATCACGAAGGGCGCCGAGCGCGTCGCCGAGGTGGCGGCCCGCTTCACCCTGGACGCGATGCCCGGCAAGCAAATGTCGATCGACGCCGACCTGAGGGCCGGCGCCTTCGACATGGACGAGGCCCGCCGCAAGCGTAACGACCTCAACCGCGAGTCCCAGCTCTTCGGCTCCATGGACGGCGCCATGAAGTTCGTGAAGGGCGACTCGATCGCCGGCTTGATCATCACCGCCATCAACATCGTGGCCGGCGTGATCATCGGCGTGACGATGATGAACATGGGGGCGAGCGAGGCCCTCAGCATCTTCGCCCTGCTGACGGTGGGCGACGGGCTGGTGTCCCAGATCCCGGCGCTCCTCATCTCGATCACCGCCGGCCTCATCGTGACCCGGGTGGCCTCCGAGGAGAGCGAGAACCACCTGGGCCGCGACATCAGCTTCCAGCTGCTCGCCCAGCCCAAGGCCTTCGTCATCGCCTCGGTGCTCCTGGTGCTGTTCGGCCTCGTCCCTGGCCTCCCCACCCTGCCCTTCTTCCTGATGGCGGCGGTCACCGGGGCCACCGGCTACGGCCTGAACCGCACCAAGCGCCTCAAGGCAGAGGGCAAGCTCCAGCCGATCGACGACGGCGGGATGCCGAGCGAGCAGGACGTCAAGGAGCAGCGCGAGAAGCGCATCCAAGCCCAGAAGATGCAGGAGGGTCAGTCGCAACAGATGTTGCCGGTGGTGACCCCCATCGCGCTCGAGGTGGCGGCCGACCTCATCCCGCTCGTGGAGGACACCGGCGAGGGCAGCAAGTTCCTCGGCGAGATGATCCCGATGATGCGCGACGGCCTGTTCTACGAGCTGGGCGTGCGCTTCCCCGGCATCCGGGTCCGCGGCAACGAGACCGACATGCCGCCCGGCAGCTACCTCATCATGATCAACGAGATCCCGTTGGTCATGGGCACCGTCAGCCAGGACAAGGTCCTGGTGAACGACACGGTGGAGCGCCTGCGCCTGTTGAACATCGACGGCGAGCCGGCCACCAACCCCGCCAACGGCAACGAGTGCGCGTGGGTGGACGCCCAGTACCAGGACGTGGCGGAGCAGGCCGGCCTGACCACCTGGGACGCCTCCGGCTACATCGTCCTGCACCTGTCGTCGGTGCTCCGGAAGAACGGCGCGGAGTTCGTCGGCATCCAGGAGACCATGAACATGCTCGAGCAGCTCGAGCAGGCGTTCCCGGCCCTGGTGAAGGAGACGGTGCCCAAGGTGGTGTCACCGTTCCAGCTGACGGACATCTTGCGCCGCCTGATCGAGGAGGAGATCTCGATCCGCGATCTCCGCTCCATCCTGCAGGCCCTGGCCGAGTGGGGTCAGGTCGAGCACGACACGGTGATGCTGACCGAGTACGTGCGGGCGGCGCTGAAGCGCTACATCAGCCACAAGTACACGCGGGGTCAGAACACCCTCATCGTGTACCTGTTGGACCCGCAGATCGAGGAGACGGTGCGCTCGTCCATCCAGCACACCTCGAGCGGCTCGTACCTGGCGCTGGAGCCGGAGATCACGCAGGAGATCCTGTCGGCGGTGCGGACCGAGGTGGGGTCGCTGCCGCCCACCGCGCAGAACCCGGTGATCCTGACGACGATGGAGATCCGGCGCTACTTCCGAAAGCTGGTGGAGCTCGAGTTCCCGCACCTCGCGGTGCTGAGCTACCAGGAGCTGTCGCCGGACATGAACATCCAGCCGATCGCCCGTATCTCGCTCGAGTAGCCGCCGACAAAAGCGCGCTCGCCCGCGTGAGCCTTCCCATCCCTGCTGCATAGACCGATGCACGAGGCCGTCGCATGCCCGCACGGCCCGATGGAGGTTGGGATGAGGAACGACCGGACTATCTACGCCATCGCCTGGCTCACCGCATGCGTGGGCTGCGGCGCACCAGGGACCGCGCTCGAGCGCGTGCCCCTCGACGAGCACTGCGCGCGCGCACCCGACAGTCCCGCCTGCCCGGGCCGTTCGGACGCCTCGCGGTCCGGGTCGAGCGTGGACCCGGCGCTGCTCGCGGTCGAGACCGACGGGACGGTGCCGCAGGTGGTGCTCGCGGGGCCGGAGTACGCGGAGTGGCTCTCGTTCAAGCGCCTCGCCTACCAGGCTCGCGTCGAGGCCACATACGGCGCCGAGCTGGACCTCGAGGCGGCGCCCTCGGGCCCCGAGCTCGACCTCGTGGAGCCCGGCCGGCCGATCGTCAGCCAGCCGGGCGACGAGGTGGTGGGCGACCCGGGCGGCGGGGGCTCGCTCGGCTCCTGCCCCGGGACCCTCACCGACGCCGGCCCCGACGGGATGTGCAAGCGGATCTTCGGGACCGACTCCCGCACCCTGGTCAGCGGCGCGCAGAGCTACCCGAACAGCAAGTTCGTCAAGGTGGTCATGGACCACCACACCAACGGCAGCAACGCGCACCTCGACTACCCGATCTGCTCGGGCACCTTCGTGGACGAGGACCACGTGCTGACCGCCGCCCACTGCGTCTTCGATCACGTGCAAGATTGCTTCTACTCGGGCTTCCCGAACGACAAGATCCGCTGCCGAGGCACCAACTTCGCGTGGCAGTCCACCCCCTACGGGGTGGACAAGGGCCTCGGCTACGTGTGCCTGTCGGGCTACCCGAGCAGCGGCGCGATGTTCGCGGACGACTGCGAGTTCGTCTCCGTGACCCAGGTCGCCCCAGCCTACCCGAGCGGCGGCGCGCTCGAGGACGACTACGCTCTGCTGACCCTCAGCCGCGCGAACCACCCGAACGGCCTCGGCGCCGGCCGGTGGATGGCGCTGTCGGGCATCGACAGCGCGGCCACCCTCGAGACCAAGACCGCGGTCTCACAGGGCTACCCACTCGTCGCGCCGGACGGCGAGTGGAACCAGGAGCAGCGGACCTTCTTCGTGAACGGGGAGCGGTGGGAGCTCGGGGGCGCCCGACAGTACAAGACCTACGGCTCGATCGCCTCGGCGACGACCTCCAACCAGCTCCACACCTACCTCGAGGCCTCGGACGGGCAGTCCGGATCTTCGATCTTCTACTTCACCGACGATGACACCGTGTACACGGGGCAGTCGCACTTCATCATCGGCATCGCCGCGGCGATCTCGACCTACACCAGCGGCCCGACCGTGAAGCGCTTCCGGGACTTCGTGACGACCAACATTCAGTAGATCAGGACTGCTCGTTGGGCTCGGGGGCGGGGAGCACCTTCGGGAGCACGAACACCGCCACCAGGGTGTAGGCCAGCCACATCCAGGGCGCGCCGTGCATTAGGAGGTCCCACCAGTCCATGGGGGCCATGTCCTTGGCGCCGCCCAGGACCCAGCGGATCTTGCCCACGATGTGGGGCTCAGGCAGCCACGGGGCCAGGCCCAGGGTCAGGCTGGTCATCACGGGCATGCGGAGGCGTTCCAGGTTTGCGGCCACGGTGGTTGAGAGCCTCGGGGGGGGCAAAGGGTTCAGGGGTTTACACTTAGCCGCGTCGTGCCCCCAACAAAACCGTGGGCTTCGATGCAGCGCGCCATTACCCTCGCCGCCCCATGAAGCGTCTGAGCACGGACCAGATCCGGCGCACGTTCCTCGATTTCTTCAAGGATCGGGACCACACCGAGGTGGCCTCGAGCCCCCTGGTGCCGGCCAACGACCCCACCCTGCTGTTCACCAACGCAGGGATGGTCCAGTTCAAGGACGTCTTCACCGGCAAGGAGACGCGCCCCTACTCGCGCGCCACCACCTCGCAGAAGTGCGTGCGCGCGGGCGGCAAGCACAACGACCTCGAGAACGTGGGCTACACCCGCCGCCACCACACGTTCTTCGAGATGCTCGGCAACTTCTCCTTCGGCGACTACTTCAAGCAAGACGCCATCGCCTTCGCGTGGGAGCTGGTGACCAAGGGCTTCGGCCTCCCCGAGGACCGCCTCGCGGTCACCGTGTTCAAGGGCGAGGACGGCGTGCCCGCGGATGACGAGGCGGCGGCGATGTGGGTCGCGGCAGGCGTCCCCGCGGAGCGGATCTTCCGGCTCGGCAAGGCCGACAACTACTGGCAGATGGGCGACACCGGGCCCCAGGGCCCGTGCTCCGAGATCCACTTCTGCATGAGCGAGGACACCACCGGGATGGTGACCGAGCAGAAGGTGGCCGAGAGCGACGGCTGGATGGAGATCTGGAACCTGGTCTTCATGCAGTTCGTGCGCGAGACCGCAGACGGGCCGCTGTTGCCCCTGCCCAAGCCCTCGGTCGACACCGGCGCCGGCCTCGAGCGCGTGGCCATGGTGCTCCAGGGGGTGGAGTCCACCTACGACACCGACGGCTTCCGCAAGTTGCTGGACAAGATCGCGGCCCGGGTCGGCAAGACCTACGGCGGGTTCGCGGGGGGCGAGGACTCGGTCTCGATGCGGGTCATCGCCGACCACGCCCGGGCCACCGCGTTCCTGATCGCGGACGGGGTGCAGCCCTCGAACGAGGGCCGCGGCTATGTCCTACGGCGCATCATGCGGCGGGCCATCCGGCACGGGGACCGGCTGGGCTTCGACGACCTGTTCTTCCACGAGGCGTGCCTCGACGTGGTGGAGGCGATGAAGGGCGCCTACCCCGACCTGGAGCGGGCGGTGCCGCTGATCGAGAAGGCGGTGCGCTTCGAGGAGACCGCGTTCCGGCGGACGCTGCAACGTGGCCTGCGCCTGTTGGAGGCGGAGATGGCCCGGACCGACGCCAAGGCGCTGGACCCGGACTTCGTGGCGGATCTCTACGACACCTACGGCTTCCCCATCGACCTCACCCGGGTCATCGCCAACGAGCACGGGCGCACGGTGGACGAGGCGGCGGCCCAGGAGGCGGTGAAGCGGCGGCAGTCGGGCGGCGAGGACACGGGGCTCAGCGCCACCACCAAGGCGGTGGAGGGCCTGTGGTTCCAGCTCCGCGACGCGTTGGGCGCCACCGCCTTCACCGGCTACGAGCACGACGCGGGCGACGCCAAGGTGCTGGCCATCGTGAAGGACGGCGCCCGGGTAAAGGAAGCGCAGGCGGGGGACGATGTGCTGGTGCTCCTCGACCGGACCCCGTTCTACGGCGAGTCCGGCGGCCAGGTGGGTGACGCAGGCCAGCTTGCCTTCGAGGGCGGCCGGCTGGAGGTCGAGAAGACCATCAAGCCCCTGCCCGAGCTCTTCGTGCACGAGGGGAAGGTGGCGCAGGGTACGTTGACGGAGGGCCAGACGGTGCGGGCCGAGGTGGACACCACCAAGCGGAACGCGACCCGCAAGAACCACTCCGCCACCCACCTGCTCCACCTCGCGCTGAAGGAGGTGCTGGGTGAGCACGTGCAGCAGAAGGGCTCCCTGGTGGCGCCCGACCGGCTGCGGTTCGACTTCTCGCACTTCGAGCCCCTGAAGCCGGCGGAGGTCACCGCGATCGAGGCCCGCGTGAACGAGCTGGTGCTCGAGAACGCGGAGACGGTCTCGAAGGTCGGGAGCATGGACGACGCCCGGGCCGAGGGGGCGATGATGCTCTTCGGCGAGAAGTACGGCGACCGGGTGCGGATGGTGCGCATCGGCCAGGAGTCCCTGGAGCTGTGCGGCGGCACCCACGTGGCCCGCGCGGGCGACATCGGCCTGTTCAAGCTGGTCTCGGACGGCGCGGTGGCGGCCGGGGTGCGCCGGGTGGAGGCGGTGACCGGGATGGGGGCCCTCAAGTGGGTCCAGGACCAGGAGCGCGTCCTGAAGGAGGCCGCGGCGGCCCTCAAGGCGGGCCCCGAGCAGGTGCCGGACCGCATCGAGAAGCTCCAGAAGAAGAACCGGGAGCTGGAGCGCGACCTCGAGAAGGCCCGCACCGCGGCGGCGCTGGGCAGCGGCCCGGCCCAGGACCAGGTGGAGGAGCTGGGCGGGGTGAAGGTGCTCTTCAAGAGCGCGGACGGCACCCCCAAGAAGGCGCTCCGGCCCCTCGCCGACCAGCTCCGCGACAAGCTGGGGAGCGGGGTGGTGGTGCTGACCGCGGCCGAGGACGGCCGGGTGGCCCTCCTGGTGGCGGCCACCAAGGACCTGGTCGGCAAGGTGAACGCGGGGGCGGTGGTGAAGGCGGCGTCGGAGGCCATGGGCGGCTCCGGCGGCGGCCGGCCCGACTTCGCCCAGGGCGGCGGCCCGGCCGAGAAGCTGGCCGAGGGGCTCGCCGCGGCCCGCGCCACCATCGCCGGGTAGCCCGCGGTCCAACCCCGGGGCCGCCCCCGAGGGCTGGCCCCACCAGCCACCGGGCCTGAGGGTACGCCTCGGCCAGGCACCCGCCCGAGGGCTGGCCAGGAAGTTACCTCCGCGCCCATCCCGGGGTATGGTGCGGCGAAGGTGGGAGGCCCGTTGGACACCGTCTCGCTCAGGATCACCCTCCGGTACAAAGACCTGGACGAGTTCGTGAAGCGCTACGCGGAGAATATCTCGTCCGCGGGCCTCTTCCTGCGCACGCGCGCCCCCAAACCCACCGGGACAAAGATCCGGTTCGAGCTGCTCCTCGCCGACGGCGTCCGGGCCCTGCGCGGCGAGGGCGTGGTCGTGACGGTGAGGGAGGACGACAAGCCGGGGATGGCGCTCCGCTTCAACGTCCTGGACGCCGAGTCCCGGGCGGTCGTCGACCGGATCGTGAAGGCCCACGGGCAGGGCTCCCTCGCCCCAACCCCGCTCGCCACCAGCTTCGGCCGCGACGGCGCGGCCCCCGAGGTCGCCGCACCCCCCGCCTCCGGCGCCCCCGCCTGGCGGGCCAAGACCGGGCGCGGTTGGAGCTCCATGGGCGCCCCGCCCTCCCGCTCCAGCTCGTCGGTCGGCCCCGGCGGCCTGCTCCCCCGGCGCCCGTCCCGGGCCTTCGGGGTGCCCGAGCCCACCCTGCCCCGCCCCGAGCCCTTGCCGGAGCGCGGGCCGGTCCTCCCGCGCAGCCGCTCCGAGCTCCCGCGCCCCTGGGCCGCCGCGCCCTTGCCCGGCGCCCCGATGGACGAGGACGAGCGGACCCAGCGCCTGGACGTCGACAAGCTCCCCGAGGTCATGCGGAGCCTGGGCGCCGCGGTGCCCCAGGATGTGGGGGTCAGCGAGCCAGAGGCCGACGATGACGTCGCGGCGACGGATGAGCGCCTCGAGGCAGGGCTCGATGCGCACGAGGCCGAGCTCGGCGCAGACGGTGACGAGGACGAGGGTGCGATCGTCGAGGCCGAGCTCCACGAGGCGGCCGATGCCGATGCCGATGACGAGGCGGGCGAGCTGCGCGGGGACGATGAAGCCGCGGCGGGGGCCGAGCTGCCGGGCGACGACGAGGCTGCGGCTGACGAGCGCCACGAGACCGAGCTGCGCGACCACGAGGCCGCGGTGGACGAGGCCGAGCTGCGCGACCGCGAGGCCGCGGTGGACGAGGCCGAGCTGCGCGACCGCGACGCCGGGGTGGACGAGGCCGAGCTGCGCGACCACGAGGCCGCGGTGGACGAGGCCGAGCGCCAGGACGCCGCGGGGGTCGACGAGGGCGCAGGCCTGCACGAGGTCACCGCGCGGGATGAGGCCGACGACGCCGAGGAGGGCCCCGCCGCCGCTGCCGAAGACGCAGAGGGCGGCGCCGCGGGTGACCATGTCGCCGCCGACGCCGAGCACCAGGCCACCGCTCACGACGCGGCCGAGGGTGCCGACCACCTGACCGCCGCTCACGATGCGGCCGAGGACGCCGAGGACGCCGAGGCCGGCGCCCAGGGCGCCGAGGCCACGCCTCGAGGCGCCGACGACGCGGCCCAGGACGCGGAAGACCACGCCGCGGCTGAGCACATCGCGGACGACGACGCGGGCAACGAGGCCGAAGGCCAACCTGCGCCCCACGGCGCCGAGGATGACGGGCGCGAGGCCGCGTTCCTCGGTGCGCCCGACGATGACCAACCCGCGCTCCAGGGTGCGGACGTAGAGCTACCCGCGTTCCACGCCGTAGACGACGAAGAGCTGCCCGCGTTCCACGACGTGACCAACGACAGCCAGCCCGCGGTCTACCGCGCGGACGACGAAGGCCACGCGGCGGCCTTGCACGGCACAGTCGGCGACGACGCAGGCCAACTTGCCGGCGCAGACGAGCCCGACGTGCAGCCCGAGGCGCCGGCGTGGCTGGCGGCGGAGACCGACGCCGGGGTCGAGGCCCCGTCGCACGACGAGGACGACCGCACGACCCGCATGGACATCTCGGGCCTGCCCGCCCCCGCGGTGGCCTGGCTGGCCCCGGAGGACGAGGTCCCGGACGCGGTGGTGACCCCCGCCGCGGACGACGAGGACGTGGAGCGCGCCGCGGCCTACGCGGTGGCGGCGGCCCTGGCCAGCTCGCTCGACGGCGACGCGGCCGACGAGACCCCGGAGCTGGACCTCGAAGCCACGAGCCGCTCGCTCGACGACGCCCTCGCCCGGGCCCAGGCCCTGGACGCGGGCATGGAGCAGACCGCGCAGGCCCTGGCGGAGGCGCTCGGCAGCGGCTGGGCGTCACCGGTGGCCAGCGGCGAGGCTGTCGCCGCCGCGCCGACCGCGGACGACGCCGGCCAGGTGCTGGCCGAGGCGGGTCAGCTCCACGACGCGCCCACCACCGCCCTCGATCCCACCGCGCTGGGCCTGACGGAGGACGGCCAGGCCGCGCGCCGCCGCCCCACCGCCCTGTCCAACTCGTGGGGCGAGGAGTTCGCGGTGGCGGCGGCGAGGACCGACCACCTCGCCGCGCTGGATCCCACCCAGCCCCCGCATGAGGCCGAGCCCGCGGAGGGGCCGGTGCCGCGTGCGTGGCTGGACGAGGAGACCCTCCTCGACACCCGCTCCCCCACCGAGCGGCTCGCGGGCCCTCCCCCGGTCGAGGAGCACGACACCCAGGACCAGGTCGCCCAGCCGATGCCCGAGAGCGTGGCCGCGGTGGTGGTGGACACCGCCTCGGCCCTGGCCGAGGGCCTGCCCGAGACGCAGGACAACCTGCCGTTGGGTGAGGCGCCCTTCGGTGACGACGACGGCTTCGACGCGGCGCTCGAGAGCTTCATCTCCGCCGCGAGCGCCCAGACCGCCGCCCTGCCCCCCGAGGGCCTGGCGGCGTACGCCGAGGGCGAGCAGCCCCCGGCCATCGCGGGCCCGAGCGAGGACGTGGGCCCCCAGACCGAGCTGATCCAGAGCGGGGACTTCCTCGACAAGCTCGAGGCCAGCCTCAGCGTGCCGGTGCAGGACACGCCGTGGCCGGACGTGAACGAGAACCTCCTCGGCGCCCGCTACCGTGCCCCCACCCGCACCGGGACCGAGGTGGAGGTGCCGGCGGACGTCGACGCCCAGGGCCCGGTCCGGATGGCCCAGCCTCGGCAAGACACCTTGCTCGACCCGGCGACGGTCGAGCGGCTGCCCGAGCCCCAGGTGATGGCGAGCGAGCTCCCCATCGAGGTGGAGGCGGATCCCGAGCGGTGGATGTCGACCATCCCCCCCGGCGCCCTGCTGCAAGAGGGCCTGCCGGCGCCCGCCCCCGAGGACGCCGAGCCCACCGCGGACACCGGCGCGCCCGAGGTGGAGGAGGCGCCCGCCGCCACGGTCGAGGACGCCGAGGTCCCCCTCGCCCAACCCCTGGACGACGAGGAGGAGACCCGCGCCGCCGACGAGCCCGAGGTCGCAGTCGCGGTCGCCCAAGCCCTCGATGACGAGGGCGAGACCCGCGTCGCAGACGAGCCCCAGGTCACCGCCCCGATCGCCCAGCCCCTGGACGACGAGGACGAGACCCGCGCCGCCGACGAGTTCGAGCCCCAGATCACCGCCCCCATCGCCCAGCCCCTGGACGACGAGGACGAGACCCGCGCCGCAGACGAGCCGCAGGTCGCCGCCCCGATCGCCCAGCCCCTCGACGACGAGCGCGAGACCCGCGCCGCCGACGAGCCCGAGGTCGCGGTCGCCCTCGCCCAGCCGCTGGACGACGAGGCCGAGACGCGGGTGGCGGAGCCGGACGAGGTCGACACCCGCCCGGACCCTGCCGCGCCGCGCGCCCACGAGGAGGCGGCCACCGAGGCCGCGCTGGTCATCCCGGTGGTGGGGCCCCGCACCGGCGGCTCCGCCTCCACCGCGATGTCAGAGCTCACGGCGCGCGCGCCGGGCGTGCAGCTGGAGGCGGCGACCGAGATGGTGAAGGCCTACGAGGTGGCGCCCGAGCGCCGCCGCGAGGCCACGCCGATGTTCTCCACCGAGGTGCGGGTCACCGGGGTGGAGGGCCCGATGGACCCGGCCGAGGGCGGGCCCCGGATCCAGCCCCACGTTGAGCCGCCGGCCCCGGTGGAGGAGCCGGAGGAGGCGCACAAGACCCCCGACGCCATGCTCCGCCGGGCCCGCGAGGCCGCGTTCAGCGAGGAGGCCACCGAGGTCCCGGCCACCCGCGAGCAGGCCACCGCCCAGGTGCGGCCGCGAGCCCCGGCCCGTGAGCGCCGCGCGTCGTCGCGCCAGGATCTGCGCGCCCACCGGGTGGTCGGCCTCGAGCTCGGCCGCAACTGGGTCCGCGTGGGCCTCATGGAGCACGGGGACCTGGAGCTCATCGGCGCGGCCGGGAGCCCATACGTGCCCGCGGTGGTCGCCCTCCGCAACGACGGCACCCTGGTCGCCGGGGTGAAGGCGCAGGCTGTCCTGCGCGCAGATCCCGAGCGGGCGGTGCGCCCGATCGCGGTGCTCGCCAAGTGGCGCGGCCAGCACATCACCGACGACGACGTCGCGGCGGTCGCCGGTTGGCAAGACGGCCAGCCGATGCTCCGCCTCGGCAACCAGAGCTTCAGCATCCGTGAGGTCCTCGAGGTGCTGCTCCTCTTGGTGCGGACCTCGATCGTACGTCACCTCGGCGCGGAGCACGTCCGGGTCGTGGTGGGCCTGCCCGCCGAACTCGACCCCGCGGCCCGCCGCGTCTTCCAGGACGCCTGCCGCGAGGTGGGGCTCGAGGTCCTCGAGCTCCTCACCGAGGCCGAGGCGGTGCTTCGGGCCTACAACATCGACGAGCGCCCGGTGGACCGGGCCCTCGTGCTGGACGTGGGCGCCAGCCACCTCGGCGTGGCGCTCGCCCGCCGTGGCAAGACCACGGTGGACGTGGTCGCCTACCAGGAGGCCGACGCCCCCTGCGCCCGCACCCTCGACGAGGAGGTGGCGGAGATGACCCTGGAGGAGCTCCGCGACAAGGCGGGCGAGGACCACACCCAGGACCTGGCGGCCAGGGCCCGGCTGGTCCAGGCGGTGGAGCACGCCCGCCCCGAGCTGGCTCGGGTCCCGCACCTCGACTTCAAGGTCCAGCTCGCCGCCCCCGGCGGCGCCGCGGGGGTGGTGCTGGAGCGGTCGATCCGCCTGCCCCGGAGCCGGGTGTACCAGGCCACCGAGCCGGTGGTGATGGAGATGTGCGTCAAGGTGCAAGATCTGTTGCGCCGGAACAAGGTCGACCCGCGCGATCTGCAAGCCGTCCTGCTCTGCGGGAGCGCCGGGCAGTTCCCGCCGCTGATCCAGGCCCTGCAGGGCCTCACCAACATCGAGCCGTTGGTCCTTTACCCGGGGCCCCAGGTGGTGCTGGTCGGGCTGGCCCGGGCCGGGGTGGCGGTGGAGCGGAGCGAGCGAGCCAGCCGCGAAGACGCCCTCTCGGCCTCGGTGGGGATCGAGCTCCCCGGCGGTCGCTTCGGCGCCCTGGTGCGGGCCGGGACCCGGCTCCCCGCGCGCCTCGAGCGCCACATCCCCACCACCCGCGACAACCAGGTGGAGGTCGACCTGCGGATCTTCCAGGGCGACGCGGAGTTCGTGCGGGCGTGCGCGCCCCTCGGGCGCCTGGTGCTCCGCGACATCCCGAAGGGCCCGCGGGGTCAGGTGCGCATCGACCTCGAGCTGGAGCTGGACACGGACGGCGTGCTCACCGCGACGCTCACCGAGCCCACCACCCAGGCCTCGCAGCGCCTCGTCATCGCGACCGCCCAGACCCCGGACGAGCGACGGGCGGAGCTGCAGAACATCCCCGCCGTCACCACCCGGTTGGGTAAGGCCCCGCCCAAGGAGAAGAAGGGCATCCTGAGCCGCCTCTTCGGCAAGTAGGCTTGCGAGGCTAGAGCTTCACGATCTCGAGGGCGGCCGCGACGCCGCTCTTGGCCGCGATCTCGAGCATCTCGTCCGCGGGGGAGCGCCCGCGGTGCGCGCGCTCCACCAGCGGCACCACGCACTCCGCGCAGTCGGGTGAGCTCTTCGCGAGGCGGTCGTAGCCCGCCTGCACCACCCACTTGATCACGTCGCGGACCTTGCCGGCCGGGCTCATCGCGTCGAGCCCCTCCACCGCGACCTTCGGCTGCAGCGCCCGGATGGCGCCCCAGTCCATCATCGAGAGGCGCTCGTCCACCGCCTGGCGGGTGGGCTCGTGGTCGAGGATGCCGCGCCAGAAGCCGCCCACCGCCACCGCCTCCTCGGGGAGGACGCAGTCCGCGCCCCGGAGCTCGACGTAGCCCTTGGGGCGGATCTCGGGGAAGAAGGTGGTGAGGTGGTCGAGGTAGTCGCCCACCGTCACCGGCCCGCCCTGGAAGCCATGCTCGATGTACCAGGAGTAGGGCTCGGGCCCCGCGGCGAGGTACTCGCCGTCGCGGATGAAGAACATCGGCGCGACGCTCAGGGTGCGGTCGATGTAGCGCCCCACCGTGAGCCCCTCTTCGTCGACCATCTCGGGCCAGATGCCGCAGCGCTCGTCGTCGACCTCGAGCCAGGTCTGGTAGCGCACCGTCTTGTAGCCGTTGAGCTGGCCGCCGCTGAAGGGTGAGGCCGCCACCAGGGCGCTGAAGAAGGGCGAGACGCGGGCCGCGGTGCGGACCTTGTCGGCGAGGTTCTTCTCGCTCTGGAAGTCCACCGTGCACTGCACGCTGCCGGTCAGGTGCATCATGTCGAGCGCGCGCCGCCCGCGAGGCCCGAGGTAGCGGCGCATGTGCTCGTAGCGGGGCTTCGGCATCACCGGGACGCTGTCCCGGGTGGCGAGGGGCTGAAAGCCCGCCGCCCAGTAGCCGATCCCCAGGGGCGCCCCCGCCTCCTTGAGGTGCGCCGCGTACTCGAGCGCCTCCTGGCGGAGCGCCTTCAGCGCGCGGTGCGGTCGCGACGCGAACTCGAGCTGACCGCCCGGCTCGAGCGAGATCAGCTCGCCGTTCCCCTTGAGGCCGGTGAGGGCCCCGTTCGGCTCGTGGGTCTCCGTCATGCCAGCCAGCTTGCCGAGGCGCGCGAGGACGCCGGCGAGCTGCTCGTGCTCCACCGGGCGCAAGCTATCTTGCCAGTATGGGAAGATCTCGATCTCGAGGCCGATGTACCATTGGGTGTCGGGCTTGGCCGCCTCCAGGAAGAGGCGGGCCAGGTCGTCCTTGGACATCTCGGCCAGCGGGCGTTGCAGGAAGGCGTCGTCGCCGCCTCCCAGGATCATGGGCTTGGACACCCCCTGATTCGATCAATTCGCCGACTCCAGGGCAAGCGCGTTCGCACGCCTGATCTCGAACGGCGCCGCGCCATACCCCGAGCGCAAGAGGGGCTCCACCGCCAGCTCCCGCCAGGCGATGTGCATGAGGAGATCTTGTTCATCCAAGACGCCGAGCTGACCGCGGTCGGCGACGAAGGCGCCCACGTGCCCTTCGAACACCAACCAATCGCCCGGCCGCACCCCGTCGGGGCCGACCGTGATCGGCGCGCCCTCGAAGAGGTACACGCCGCCCTTTCGCGCGGTGATCCGAGGGACCACCGCGCGGCTCACGGGGGAGAGGGTGCGGCTCGAGCGATAGGCCACGTCGTGGCCCATCCTGCGCAGCCCGTAGACCATGAGGTCCGCGCAGTCGACGCCCACCCGGCGCTCGGCCTGGTGGGGCTCCCGCCCCTGGGCCGCGCTCCCGAACACGTAGGGGAGCCCCGCGAGCTCCGCCATGTACCCGAGGTACGTATCAGCCCACCGCAAGGTGACCTTACGGATGTCGTTTCTTCGCTTTGGTCCCCCCGGGGCCGCCTCCTCGAGCCCCGGCGACCACACCACCCCGCCCCCGGGGCCGGACACCGCCACCTGGTAGCGCATGGTGCCGGCCTTCCACGCCTCGGGCAGGCCCTGCCTCAGGATCGGCGTCACGTCGGCCTCCACCGAGACGGCGTCCCGCCACCGGCTCCGGGTCCACCGGATCGGGGCGAAGGCGAACCGGCCGCCGGCCAGGTTGTCGTACGCGGCCTCGGCGCTCTCGACCTTGTACCAGGTGGCGCTCCACCCCTTCGGCCAGCCCCGGACCACACAACCGGAGCGCACCTTCGGGGCGTCGGTGTAGAGCACGCAGCGGCCCGCGCCCTCCTCGCGGACCGCCACGTGCAAGCTGACTTGCTGATCCGCGCGCGCGAGGACGTCCACCGCGCGCGCCGCCCCGCCGTCCATCGTGGTCAGCACGATCACCGCCCACGCCGCGCTCACGGGTACACCTCCACCCGGTCACCCCGGCGCACGCGCTGATACAGGCGCTCGACGTCGGCGTCGGACAGCGCGATGCAGCCCAGGGTCCAGTCGGAGCCCGCCCCGCCCCCGTGGATGCCCACGTAGCCGCCGAGCCTCGTCTTCTGGGGTGGGATGCCGCGGCGCTTCACCGCGGATCGCACCGCCTCGTAGACCTCGCGGGACACCCGCCCGGCCTCCCACGCCGCCCGCGCGTGCCGCGGCATGGGATAGGAGAGCCCGAGGAACAGGTGGAACTGGGAGCGCGGGTTCTTCCACGCCACGTAGAAGGTGCCCTCCGGCGTCCGCAAGTCACCTTGCCGAGCCTTGTCACCCGCGGGGGCCCCGCCGAGGCCCACCGAGAAGGACTCCACCCGGGCCCCGTCCACCCAGAGCTCCAGGCGACGCGCGCCCTTGTAGATCTTGATGACCTGGCCGTCGGAGCCCTGGCCGTCCGCGCCGCGGGCGGGCCCGGCCAGGAGCAGGCCCAACAGGCCCATGAGGAGCTGACGCCGTATCATGCTCGGCGGAGTTGCATCTCCTGTTCCGAAGGCAGGCTCCTGTGTTCCCGCGGGGTTGGGGCGCGCGAGGGGCGCGCGGGGCGGGTCGCAGGGCCGCGGTTGTAAGACGCCTTTACATCGCCCGGTGGCTGCGGGCGTACAGCTCGGTGGTCCCCACGATGCTGGCGGGGATGGCCACCAGGCCGAGGAGCGGGACCAGCATCGCGACCGCGACCACCCCGCCCACCCCGAGCATGGTGAAGAAGAAGCGGAACACGAAGCTCACCCGCGCCCCGAGGCCGTTGCCGGTGACCGAGAGGGCCGGGTTCACCGCGGCCGAGGCGAAGCCCAGCCACACCACGGCACCGCCGAGGACCCAGAACGCCACCCCGACCACCGGGATGAAGCCGAGGATCCAGCACACTGCGGCCGGCGCCATGAACAGGACCGAGCGGATGAGATCGGGCACGGTGCCCTCGATCAGGCCGGGCTCCTTGGTGGGGATCCCGTGGGTCCCGAGCACGTGGCTGGCCATCTTGTCGTAGAAGGGCCCGCCCACCGCCTCCGCCACGCTGCTGAACAGCAGGATCAGGAGGACCAGGAGGCCGAGCACCCCCGCCACCACCGCGGCATAGAAGAGGACCAGCTGCCACCAGGCCTCCCGGCCCCAGTCCAGGGAGCTCCAGATCCAGTCCACCACCCCCGGGCCCTGCCAGACCGTGAGGGCCATCAGCACCATGTACAGGACCGCGGTGAGGAACAGCGGCACCAGGGCCAGCCGCCGCAGCCGGGGCTCGGACAGCACCCGGGACAGGCCCCAGAACACCGCCCCCACCCCGGTGAAGAAGCCACCGAGGCCGGGCTTGAGGCCGCGCCGAATCAGGAAGGAGGGCTCGCTCATGGTTTCACGCCCCGAGGGGCACGGCGCAGTGTGCGCACCCGCGGGGCCGCCGTCCAGGGGTGGCGTCGCGGAGGCAGGGTGGACCCCGAGTGTCGACCGACACACCAAGCGGCCGAGCAGCGGATCGGCCGTGCTTGTCTGGATCTGGGATCTCTGCTCGACTGCCCCGGACCCACCCATGGTGCCGTTCCTCGCGAGCCTCCTCGCAATCCAGCTTGCCCAGGCCCCCGACCCCGGGGCCGACCTCCCCCCGCCCCGGCCGGCGCCCGCCGCCGCCCGCTGGCCGGGCGCCCAGGCTCACCTGGAGGGCCTGGCGGAGGCCGCGACCCGGGCGGCGGAGGCGGGTGATCCGTGGGCGTTGGCGCACCTGTACCGGCTCTACAACTTCACCCACCTGCACGACGCCTCCCCCGCGGTGGACGCGGCCCTGGCCAAGGTCGCGAGCGCGCGGCGCGCCGCCCCGCTCGTCCGGGACCACGCGACCTGGCTCCAGGGCCGGCGGGCCGAGGGGCGGGGCGACGTCGAGGCGGTCCGGGCCACCGCCGAGGCCCTCGGCCTGGTGACCGGCGGCTTCTTCGCCGGCCCCTTCGACAACGCGGCGGGCGCAGGCCACGGCGCGGCCTTCCCCCCCGAGCTCGGCGCGACCCTCGAGACCCACATGACCGGGAGCCAGGGCCCCATCCCGTGGCGGGCCCTGGACGGCCTCGCCCCCTCGGGGCGGGTCGAGCTCGCCCGGCTCCTGTTCGGCGGGTCCGAGGCCACCGCGTACCTGGCGGTGGCGGTAGAGGCCGCGCGCCGCACCCCCGCCGCGCTCCGGGTGGGGAGCACCGACGGGGTGAAGGCCTGGCTGAACGGGGCCCCCGCGCTCGATCACGACACCCGGCGCTTCGCCGCGTTGGATCAGGAGGCGGCGCCGGTGACCCTGGAGCCCGGGCTCAACCTGATCCTGGTGAAGGCCTCGTGGGCGGGCGACGAGGGGCAGCTCCTGGTGCGCCTCAGCGCGCCCCAGGGCGGCCCGCTCCGCGGGGTCACCTACCGCACCGACCGGGCGTCTGTGCAGGCTGCCCTGCAGAAGTACCCGGTGGACGCCGCGCGGCCCCTCCCCCGACCGAGCCGCGGCCTCCGCGGGCCGCTCACCGGCCTGCCCACCGTCGAGCCGCAGGCGCGCCGGCCCGCGCCGCAGGATGCCTTGCTCGCGGACCTGCTCTCGGTGCTCGGGCTCTTCGACGCGCGGAAGCTCCCCTCCCCGCCCGAGGTGCTGCTCGCCGACGCCATCAGGAAGGCCCCCGCAGATCCGGAGCTGCGCTTCTTCTTCGCCCACCGGGTGCGCCGACGGGATCCCAACCTGGCCCAGGCCCAGCTCGAGGCGGCGCTGACCTCCGACCCCGGCTTCGCCCCCGCGCTGCTCGCGCTGGGTGAGGCGGCCCGGGACGGCGGGCGGGCGCTGGAGGCGCGCGCGCACCTCGACGCGGCGGTGGCCGCCGACCCCGGCTTCGACCTCATCCAGGTCACCCGCGCCGTCCTCGGCTTCGAGGTGCTCGACGAGGGCGCGCTGGCGCTGGCCCGGCTGGCGGCTCGACCCGAGGTGGCGGCGCGCTGGCGGGCGCTGCGGCAGACCGCGACCATGCGCAAGGTGCTCGGCGACGCGGGCCAGGCCCGGCGCGATGCGGAGGCCGCGCTGGCTGCGCGCGCGGACGACGAGCTCGCCCGGAGCCTGGCGGTCGAGCTCGCCCTCGACGCGCGCGACCCGGAGCGGGCCCTCGCCCTGGTGGCAGCAGGGCAGGTGCTGGCCCCGTACGTCCTCAGCCTGCGCCTCCTCGAGGCCCGGATCCGCATGGGCCAGCCGGGCGGCATGGAGCAGGCGCAAGCCACCCTGCGCGCGGCGGCCACCGCCTTCCCCACCCACCCAGAGCCCCAGCTGGCCCTGGCCGAGGTGGCGCTCTTCGAGCGGGACCAGGCCGCCGCGCTCGCCGCGCTGGACGAGGCCCTCGCCCTCGACCCGCACCGGCCCGAGGTGCGGCGACGGCGACGGGCCCTGGCCCGGGCGAGCGGCCCGGGCGAGCTGGAGGACCGCTACTCGGTGGACCCGGCCAAGGTCGCGGCGCGTCCGGTGAGCGCGGCGGAGCGACACTTCGGCGCCGCGTACCTGGAGGACAGGAAGGTCGTGCAGCTCTTCGAGAACCAGAAGAGCGCGCGGTTCCAGCAGTTCCTGTTGCGCATCCAGAACCCGGAGCTGGCCTCGGCCTTGAGGGCCCACCAGATCCCCTACGCGCCGAGCCGGGAGTCGGTCGAGATCCTGGACGCCGCGCGCATCCGCCCCTCGGGCGAGATCATCCCCGCGTCGAACATCCAGGACGACGGGCCGCGGGGGAAGGTCTACGGGATGTACGTGGACCAGCGGATGAAGATCATCGTCTTCGACGACCTCGCGGAGGGCGACGTGATCCACATCCGGTACCGGGTGGACTCTATCGGCGACAACATCTTCGGGGGGTTCTTCGGCGACGTGACCGCGGTGCAAGGCAACCTGCCGAAGGCCAGCTTCATGTACCGGGTCATCACCCCCGACCGCCTGCCCCTGTACTCGGCCGAGGTGCGGATGCCCCCACCGAAGGAGGAGGACGTGGACGGCGGGCACGCCCTCACCTGGGAGGTCACCGACGTCCCCGGCCTCGAGATCGAGCCGCTGGGGCCGCCCTACCCCGAGATCGGGCGGCTGGTCAGCGTGAGCACCTACAAGGACTGGAGTGAGCTGGGGGCGTGGTACGGGCGGCTGTTCTCGGAGCAGATGGAGCTCGACGACGCGGCCCGCGCCGCGGGCAAGAAGGCGATCGCGGGGGCGAAGACCGACGCCGAGAAGGTGCGGCGCCTGTACGAGTACGTGGTCAAGAACACCCGCTACGTCGGCATCGAGCTCGGGATCCACGGCTGGAAGCCGTTCTCCGCGGCGGAGGTGAACCGGCGGCGCTACGGCGACTGCAAGGACAAGGCGACCCTCCTGTCGGCCCTCCTCCGTGACAACGGGGTCGACGCCACCATCACCCTGGTGCGCACCGCGGACCGCGGCCAGCTCCCGCCGGACCACGCCACCATGTGGGCCTTCAACCACGCCATCACCTACGTGCCCGGCCTCGATCGCTTCTTGGACCCCACCGCGGAGTTCAACGCGGCCACCGAGCTCCCGGTGCTGGATCAGGGCGCGATGGCCCTCGTCGTGCATCCCGACGGGCAGGTCCGCTTGCTCAACCTCCCGACGTCGACCCCGGCCGACAACCTGAACGCGTCGGACTACGACGCGACCCTCTCGCGCGACACGCGGCTGGTGATGGAGGGCAAGGAGCGCTTCCGAGGCGCCCGAGCCTCGGAGCTGCGGCAGGAGCTGGACGAGCCCGAGCAGCGGGTGCGGCACCTCGAGGAGCCGCTCGCCCAGATCCTGCCCGGGGTGAAGGTCGAGGACGCGGAGTTCTCGAACCTCGCCGCGCTCGACGAGGAGGTCTGGTACCGCTACCGCTTCACCGTGCCCCGCTACGGGCGCACCGACGGCGACCGCCTGAGCGTGCCGGTGGCGCTGTTCCGCCACCAGGTGGCCTCGGCCTACGCCCAGCTGGCCCACCGGAGCACCGCCCTGTACCTGGAACACCCCTGGCAGACCGAGAACGTCATCCGCTACCACCTGCCGGCAGGGGCCAGCGTCCAGAGCCTGCCGAGCAGCGTGACGGTCGACAGCAAGCACATCCGCCTCGAGCACACCGTGTCCTCCGCCGCGGACGGCTTCAGCAGCCGCGAGCTGGTGGTGCTGAAGTCGCGGATCATCCCGCCCGAGGACTACGCGGAGTTCAGGGAGGCCTGCCTGGCCATCGACCGGGCCCTGGAGCGGAAGGTGGTGATCCAGTGGTGACGCAAGCTCGCTTGCTCTTCCTGGCCGCGGTGCTCGCCGCGGCGGGGTGCCGGACCACCAGCCCGGCCCCGGTGCTGGTGCCCCTGCCCGCCCTCCCCGGAGCGGAGGAGGCGGTGGCCCTGGCCGAGGCGAGCAAGGACCCCGCGATGGCGGCGGACCTGCTGTGGGTCCACGCCAACCGGCGGGCGGAGGCGCGGGCGCGCCTGGAGGCTGGCCTGCGCGCCACACCCCTGAAGGCTCCCTTGCTCCTGCGCCGCGCGGTGCTCGACCTGGTCGAGCTGCGGCCGGACGCGGCGGTGGACGCCCTCACCCAGATCATCGCCCACGCCCCCGAGAGCCCCGAGGCCGAGGTCGCCCTCCTGCTCCTGTACGAGCGCCTCGAGGACCTCCGGTACCGGCAGGCGGACATCGAGGCCGCGGTGGTGAAGGCTGACCTGCTCGGCTCGGGCCCGGCCGCCACCGCGGGGCGGGTGACCCTGGCCTCCGCCCTCCTCGCGCGCATCGCGCGACACCAGGTGGACCTCGACCTCGAGCAGAGCCACCTGGCCCGCGGCGGCTGGCTCACCCAGTGGCGCGCGATCGGGCCGCTCGCTCCGATGGACCGCGGCGCCTTCCTCGCCGACTCGCGCTACGCCCAGTCCGGCGACTGGTCGATGCTCCCGAGCTTCCGCGGGGCGCCGGTGCGCCCGCGCGTAGTCTACGCCGAGGGGCACCGGGTCGCCTCGGCCCTCGGCAACGCCCCCGGGCTCTACGTCTTCGACGCCTACTTCGAGGTCTCGGAGGAGGCGGCCACCGAGCCCCTGATGCTGGAGGCCCACCTGCCCGCCTCGGCCCGGGTGTCGGTGGACGGCGGGCTCGTCACCGCCCGCGACGCGGCGGACCGCCGCGCCGCGCGCCGAACGCAGGTCCCCTTGCGCCTCGGTCCGGGCTGGCATCGCGTGGCGGTGACGCTGCTGTCCGGGTCGCGCGACACCTTCGCGCTCGCGATCACCACCCGGCTCGGTCAGCCGGTGGTGCGGGCGTCCAAGTCCGGACCGCTGGTGGGCACGCCGGTGACTCGCCCCCCCGCGGTGGGGAGCGACGCGATGAGCGCGGAGGGCGACGCCTCGGCCCTCGGGCTCGTCCGGCAGCTCACCCAGGCGCCGAACCACGCCGCCTTCGGGCGCCTCCTGGGCGCCGCCCTCGCCCTCGACCCCTGGGTGGACGACCCCGACCTCGCCTGGGGCTTCCTGCACGGCGCCGTGGCGGCGCTGCCCGACTCCGCCGCGCTCGGGCTGGTGTGGGCGGCGTGGCTGGAGCGCGCGGACCTCGCGGCGACCGCGCGGGCGAAGACGCAAGACGTCCTGCACGCAGACCCAACCCTCCCCTCCGCCCTGCTGCGGATGGCACGGGCGACCCGAGAGGAGCAGCCCGAGCGCGCGCTGGCCCTGGTGGAGGCGGCGCGAGTGGTGGCGCCCGAGGCCTGGCGCACCGAGGCCGAGGCGATGGACGTGTACCGGCGCCTCGCCTACCAACCCGAGGCGGTGGCGGCCCTGGAGGCGGCGGTGGCGCGCCGCGCGCCGGCGCGGGTGCTGCGCGCGGGGGTGCGCCTGTTGCGAGGGCTGCGGCGGGACGCCCAGGCCGACGCGCTGGAGGCGGAGCTGATCCGGCAGAGCCCCCGCGACGCCCCGCGCCTGCGGGCCGAGCGCGCGGCCGAGGTCGGGGCGCTGGAGGACGCGGTCAACGCCTACACCGAGGCAGCGGCCCTCGGCGACGCCGCCGACAACCTCGCCCGGGCGGCGGAGCTCTACCTCGGCGCCCTCAGGCCCCGGGACGCGGCGCGGGCGGCCCGCGCGGCCCTCGACCGGGAGCCGACGCACGCCGGGGCGTGGCGGATCGCGCTGCAGGCTGCCTTGCTCACCGGAGATCTGGACGGGGCGGGGGACGCCCTGGCGCAGCTCCGCCTGCACTCCGACGCCACCCTCGAGCTCGAGGCGATGGCGAGCGAGGCGGGCGTCGGGGGGGCGGCCGAGGTGGAGCTCCTCCTCGGCCAGTGCCCGAAGGGCGTCGACACGCCCCTCGCCGACCTCCTGTGCGGCAAGCTGGCCTTCGATCCCTGGCCGTGGGTGCGCCCCGCCCAGCCCGGCGACCTGCCTCCGGGGCAGGACCCGGCCGATCGCTGGGCCTCGCACCAGAGCGTGCTCCTCCTGGACCGGGTGGTGGATCGGGTGCTCCCGGACGGGCGCGCCATGACCTCCTTTCACGCGGTGAGCCGCCTGCAGACCAAGGAGGCGGCGGACCGGGCGGGCGAGCTGGAGCTCCCCACCGACGCCCTGGCCCTGGCCCTGGTGACCCTGAAGCCCGACGGTCGACGGCTGGAGGTCGATCGGCACGCGGGCAAGGACGACCTGTCGTTCTCGGCCCTCGCGCCGGGGGACGCGGTGGAGCGGCGCTGGGTGCGCATCGAGGGCCCGGCCACCCCGTGGGGCGGCTACATCCGCAAGTTCTATTTCGCCAGCGGCGACCCCATGGTGCGCTCGGAGCTGGCGGTGGTGGTGAAGAAGGGGACCCGGGTCCTCCACCTGGAGCGAAACGGCGCCCCCGCGCCCCAGATCATGGAGGCGGGCGACGAGGTGCTCTACCTCTGGCAGGCGGAGCAGGTCCCCGCGGTGCCCCCCGAGCCCCACACCCCGGGAGCGGATGAGTTCCTGCCCCACGTGGTGGTGTCGGTCGGCGTGAGCCCCCAGCACGCGCTCGCGACGCAGCAGCTCGGCACCGACGAGGCCGCGCGGGGCAGCCGGCAGGTGGCGGACCAGGCCCTGGTCCTGACCGCGACCATCGCGGAGCCGCAAGCGGAGCGCGCAGCCGGGCGAAGCCCGGCGGAGCGGGGTAGGACGGCTCCGCCGGCCCGGGACCCCATGGAGGCCCGGGCCGAGCGCCTGTTCCAGTTCGTGGTGGAGTCGATCGACGATGGCCCGCCGCGCCCGCCCGAGCTGGTGCTGGACACCCGGCGGGGCGAGCGGAGCGGCCTGTTCGTCGCCCTCCTGCGGGCGGCCGAGATCCCCGCCGACGTGGTCTGGGCCCGGGCCGGCATGGCCCCGCCCCTGGATCCCGCGGCGCCCGATCCCCAGGCCTTCGGGATCCGGCTGGTGCGCCTCGAGCCCCGGCCCGGCCAGGTGCGCTGGGCAAGCCTGGAGGGGAAGCGGTGGTGGTACGGCGCCCCGCCGCCCTACCTGGTGGGTGGCGCATACCTGCGGCGCACGGGGCCGCGGCTGGAGGTGCTGCCCCTGTTGGACGAGGGGGCCGACGGCTGGGCGGTGGCGAGCCGCGCCGAGCTCACGGTGGCCCAGGACGGTCACGCGCAGGGCCGGCTCGAGATCACCCTCCCCGCCGGCTACGCGTCGGGCCTGCGGGCCTTCCTGCGCTCGGCTCGGGCGGAGGACAAGGCGCGCCAGCTCCAGGGCCTGGTGGCCGCGCTCCTGCGCGGGGGGCGCCTGCTCCGCTCCCAGGCCACGCCGCTCGACGCCCCGCTCGAACCCCTGACCCTGACCCTCGAGGTCGAGGTGCCGCACTTCATGGTGCCCGACGGCGACCACCTGGTGGCGGAGGAGCTCTTCGAGCACCCACCCGGCCTGCGGACCCTGGGGCTCCCGCTCCTTGAGGCCTACCTCGTCGCCCCCCGGCGCGAGACCCCGCTCCTGGTTCGGCCGGCGTCCGAGCACCTGCAGGTCACCCTGCACCTCCCGGCCGGGGCCCGCGCCGACGTCCAGCCGGGGACGTTCGAGCGCAAGCTGCCCTTCGGCCACTTCGCCCAGCGCTTCGAGCTCGACCCCGCCACCGGCACCGCGCGGCTGGACCTGCAGTACACCTTGCGGATGGTCCGCATCCCCCCCGACGGGGCGGGGAACCCTGGATTCGCAAGCGGAGCGCGCAGCCAGGCGAAGCCCGGCGGAGAGGGGTGGGACGGCTCCGCCAGCCCGGGACCCCATGGGTTCTCAGAGTTCGCCCGAGCCGCCCAGGAGGTCATCCAGGCCACCCGCAACCGGCTGGTCCTCCAGCGAGGGCCCTAGAGTCTCGACCCTCCGGCCGTGTTATCGTGCGGCCGATGTCCCAGCCCTTCACCCCCTCAGGCGTCATCACCCTGACCACCGACTTCGGTCACAAGGGTCCCTTCGTGGCCTCGATGAAGGGGGTGATGCTCACCCGCTTCCCCACCGTCCGGATCGTGGACCTCACGCATGAGATCATCGCCCACTGGCCGGCGGAGGCGGGGTTCTGGCTGGAGCGCTCCTACCGCTACTTCCCGGACGGCACGGTGCACATGGCGGTGGTGGACCCCGGCGTGGGCACCAGCCGCGAGATCATCCTCGTGCAGGTGGGCCAGCACCTCTTCCTCGCCCCGGACAACGGCCTGCTCGCGCCGCTCATCGATCAGACCTCCGACGCGGTCGTGCATCGGGTGGACATGGCGCGCCTCCGGGAGCTCGGGGTGAAGGAGGTCAGCGCGACCTTCCACGGCCGCGACGTGTTCGCGCCGCTCGCCGCGGCCCTGGCGTCGGGGCGCCTCGCCCCCTCCGACGTCGGTCCCACCACCACGGAGTACATCCCGTGCTGGGTCGAGGCGCCCGCCGCCTCGCACAACCTGGTGACCGGAGTGGTGATCACGATCGACACCTTCGGCAACCTCATCACCAACATCGGCCAGGAGCTGGTCTCCGCCCTGAGTGTGCCCCAGGTCCACATCGGGGGCCACGTCATCCCCTTCCGGCGCACCTACGGTGATGTGCGCCCCGGGGACTACCTCGCCCTCATCAACTCCTTCGGGGTGCTCGAGGTGGCCCGCTCCGAGCAGAGCGCGTCGGATGGCCTGGGCGTGCAGCGTGGCGCGCCGGTGACGGTGCGCTCCTTCTGAGCGGGCGCCGATCGTTCCAGATCCGTCCACTTCGCGATCATCCCCCGTCCGCTCTTAAGCGCTTTCGCTTCCCGGTCGACAAGCCTTGGTGACGCTCCTGCCGGGTTTGGCGGGCGCCGTCTTGTTTCTACAAGGACGAAAGGGAATCGATATGCATCTCAATGCACGGCTTCGGCTGCGAACTCGCACCATGTCCGCCGTCTCAGCAGGCATCCTCGGAGCCGTGCTCCTCGCCTGCGGCGGCGAGCCCTCACCCGTGGAGCTCTACGGCTACACCCCCGAGCCCGCGGATGGGCTCCCCCAGATCGATCAGGCCCTCACCCCCCTGACCACCGCCTGTTCTTGGGACAGCGGCACCGGCATCGCGCTGGTGACGGTCGAGAGCGGTGAGACCGCGGTCATCGCCAAGCGCCTCGTCGACTCCGCCGTCATCGTGAACGGCGTGGCCTGCGGCGCCGCCACCACCACCACCCTGAAGAAGGTCAGCGTGGTCGAGAACAGCTCCGCCACCGGCGACGAGACCGTGGTGCTGGACTTCCTGAACGGCCTGTTCGCGGTGGGCTCCTCCGCGGGCGTCGGCTTCGACATCGACCTCGGTGGCTCGGGCGCGGACACGTTCGCCATCCGTGGTAGCAGCAGCGCGGACCGCGTCACCCTGGGCGCCTCCGGCTTCACCACCAACACCGACACCACCCTCGACATCACGTTCGCCAACATCGACGACATCGTGGTGACCCTCTCCGGCGGCAACGACGTGTTCTCCGCCCAGGGCAGCGCCACCGCGGGCGCCGCGTACACCGGCGACAACCTCGTGGTGTTCGGCGGTGACGGCAACGACACCCTCACCGGCGGCGACGGCGACGACACCATCAACGGCGGCGCGGGCGACGACATCATCGCCGGCTACGCGGGCGACGACACCCTGAACGGCGACGCGGGCAGCGACACCTTCAACGAGGGCTCGGCCTCCAACGGCGCGGACACCTTCAACGGCGGCGCCGACTTCGACGTGGTGGACTACTCCGCCCGTACCGGCGACCTCACCGTGACCACCGGCACCGTCGCCGACGACGGTCTGGCCAACGAGAACGACGACGTCACCGGCACCGTCGAGGGCGTGTACGGCGGCTCGGGCAACGACACCCTCACCGGCGACGCCAACGACAACACCCTCAAGGGCAACGGCGGCGACGACGTCATCGACGGCGGCGACGGCGATGACACCATCGACGGCGGCAACGGCGACGACACCTTCAACGAGGGCTCGGCCAGCAACGGCGCGGACTCCATCACCTGCGGCGCGGGCGTCGACACCGTGAACTACGGCAGCCGCTCCAACGCCCTCATCATCACCATGGCCTCCGGCGCCGACGACGGTGAGAACGGCGAAGGCGACGACGTCAAGAGCGACTGCGACAACCTGACGGGCGGCGCAGGCAACGACACCATCACTGGCAACGCCCTGGCCAACACCATCGACGGCGGCGCGGGCAACGACACCCTGACCGGCGGCGCAGGCAACGACATCTTCCCGCAAGGCAGCGCCGACGACGGCAGCGACGTCATCGCGGGCGGCATCGGCAACGACCTGGTGGACTACTCGAGCCGCACCTCGACCCTCACCGTGACCATGGGCGACGCTACCGCCAACGACGGCGAGTCGGGCGAGGGCGACAACATCGGCAGCGACGTGGAGTGGTTGGACGCGGGCTCCGGCAACGACACCATCACCGGCAACGACGCCGACAACAGCATCAACGCCGGCGCCGGCGCCGACACCGTGAGCGGCGGCCTCGGCAACGACGAGATCTTCGGCGGTACGGGCGTCGACACCCTGAACGGTGATGCGGGCGACGACACCATCGACGGCGGCGGTGACGCGGATGTGGTGGACTGTGGCGCTGGCGAGGGCGACATCGGCTTCGCGGTGGCGAGCGGCGGCACGCGGGTCAACTGCGAGCTGTAGCGTCCTGGCCTGAACCCAGGTGCTCAAGGAGCGCCCGCCCCCGCCGACCTTCGGTGGGGCGGGCGTTCCGCTTTTTGGGGACGCCGACGCTTCAGGAGTCGAGGAGCACCATGATCACCCGCAGCAAGCTCTCCATCAGCCTCGCCGCCCTGGCCACCGTGGCCCTCGGGTGCTCGGGATCCGGCCCCAGGCTGCCGGACGACAACAACAACGGCATCACCGTGACGCCGCGCTCCGACGGCGGGGTGGACGGCGACGGCGGCAGCACCGGCTCGGACGGCGGCGGCCTCGTGATCACCACGCCGCCCACCATCACGTCCGTCGCGCTGCTGCAGTCGGGCCGCGACGGGCAGGATCTGCAGCTCCGGATCTCGGGCACCGACCCCGAGGGCGACGTCACCATCGCGGTGGTGGTCTTCAAGGACGCCATGGGGGACGACGTGCTCATCACGGACACCGACCTCAACGGGCGCCCCGACTCCGGCAAGGTGGTGGGCGCTCCAAACCCCTCCGTGATGGGTGACGTGGAGTTCGAGGCCGTGGTCACCTTCCCCCTCATGGCCAGGCGCCAGGCCAGCATCGTGTCGGCCGAGGTGCGGCTCTTGGACGAGTACGGCAACAGCTCTGGCGCGAGCTCGGCGAGCGTCACCGCACAGCCGGTGATGGGCCTGTCCGAGCCGTGCGATCCCACCCTGAGCTTCGACCGCTGCGACGAGGGCCTGGGCTGCGGGGGCGAGGGCGACACCCCGGTCTGCGTCCCGGGCACCAACCCCGAGATGGAGAGCCTCTCCTTCCTCACCACCGAGCGCGGCGCGTTGATCCTGTTGAAGGGGCGCGACCTGGACGACGACGTCTGGCGCATCCGCCTCGAGTTCCTCGACTCGGGCGGCGGTACGGTGGAGCTCGACCTGGACGCGGACGGCGAGCCCGACTCCACCGAGTTCGAGATCGACGCCACCTACAGCTCATCCGGGGGCGAGTTCGTCCTGGCCCTCGAGCCGGCCGAGAACTTCTCCAGCCTGGTGCAGCAGCTGGCCGCCACCGCGTACGACGCGCGGCACGAGGGCGGCAACCGCGTCACCGGCTCCATCTCCGGCCGACCCACCCGCGCCAACGGCGCGGCGTGTGACCCGTGGGGCTCCGACACCTGCATGTCCAGCGCGGTCTGCTATCCCGGCATCCCGGGGGTCCCCAACGCGTGCGGCGACAAGATCAGTCGGCGCAACGCGACCTGCCGCACGGCCCCGGTCCTCAGCACGAGCCGCCCGAAGGTCACCGGCATCGCGAACGGGGTCAGCCTCTGGGACGCGCCCAGCGGGTGCGCCGCCCTCGACCCCAAGGGCCGCCCCGAGAGCATCGCCATCCTGAGCCTCCCCAACGGCGCGCGCCGGGTGTCGCTGAGCACCGACGAGGCGGGGACCGGCTTCGACACCGTGCTCTACGTCATGAGCTCCTGCAATCAGAGCAGCCCCACCGTGCTCGGCTGCAACGACAACGTGGGCGAGCACATCGGCTCGAGCCTCATCCTCGAGAACCTCGCCCCCGGGCAGTACCTCGTGGTGGTGGACTCGTGGAACCCGGCGGGCGGCGGCTTCGAGCTCACCGCCAACATCGAGGAGTAGCCGCCGCCCGACTAGCCCGCGGTGAGCCCACCGCGGGCGCCCCCAGCCAGGAGCAGCGCCGCGATCCGATCGCGGTCCACCAGATCCGACGCCGCGACCTGCTCGGCCAGGCGCGCCGCCTCCCGCTCCTGGGTCAGGTACGCCACCGCGAGCGGCGCAAGCTGGCCTTCGGGCAGGTGGGCCAGGAAGTCGATGCCCTCCCGGTACACCAGGCGGGTGGCGAGCGACGCGGCGATGATGCCGTCGCGGTAGGCCTCGGGCAGACGCGGGATTCGGTCCTGGTGGGCCCGCAGGCTCTCCGGCAGGTGCTCCTGCACCAGGGAGTCGAGGAGCGCGTGCGCCGCCGGATCCAAGGTGGGGAGGGCGGCGCGGATGGCCTCCTTGGTGCGCAGGATGGTGCGTGAGACCGCCACCGAGAGGTCCGGCAGGGTGGTGCCGGGGTCCTTGGCCTTCTCCCGGAACAGGAGCTGCGCCTCCCGACGCGCCAGCACCCGCAGGCGGTCGAGCACCTGCGCCACGAAGACCGGCTTGTCGCGGATGAACTCCTCGGGGCTCAGCATCATGCTCGCGGTGATCTCGAAGCTCGAGCAGATCACCCCGCACTTGTTGGCGGAGCTGTCCTTCACCACCACCACCCCTGCCTCGCGCTCCAGGGCCGCGCGGGCCTCCGGGGTGATGAAGAGGTTCGCGCCCTCCACGATCACCTTGCTCGAGGGGCGGCCCTCGCGATCGAGGTAGCGCCGCCAGTTCCCCACGTGGATGGTCTGGGGTCGCCCACCCGCTGGCACGAAGACGTCCGCGTACACCTCGAAGCAGAGGTTGTTGCGCAGGCGCAGCCCGTCTGGCGCGTCGAGCGGCACCACCTGCCCGTGGGGCGACAGGAGGGCGGGCGAGAACCCGGCGATCGGCGCCTCCGCGTCCACCAGCCGCAAGAGCTCTTGCATGTCGAGCCCCTCGGGATCATGGGCCGACCCGCTCCCATCGGCGATGGCCACCACCTTGGCCCTGGAGCCGAAGTCCCGGGCCAGGATGCGGAGCTCGTTGCCCGCGACGTCGCCGTCCGGGCCCCCGGTGAGCTTGACGGTGAAGCGCTCGGTGGCGGGATCGATGCCCACCGCCCGGAGCGCCTCCTCGAGGAACACCGTGACGCCCTCGCTCGTGACGCCGAACTCCTTGTGGTTGATGCCCGCGCCCGGCTTCGAGCTCATGAACGCGTCCGGCAGCGCGTAGCCCCGCACGCGGGCCCGCTCCACCACCCACTCGATGAGCTCGGGCGAGATGTTCTCGTCCGGGCCGAGGAACAGGAGCTCGGTCCGCCCCAGGCGATCGACCACCCGATCCCGGGTCTCGCTCGAGATCAGATCCAGCAGGCTGTCCGCGAAGGCCTGCACCGACAGGCTCACCGACGCGTCGGGCTCGGCCAGGATCACCGCCTTGGAGCCGCCCTCCGGGATGTCCTTGTTCTTGAGCTGCTGGGCGAAGGCGAGGTCGTAGGCCTCCTCGAACACCCGCTCCGCCTCCAGCTCGTGCTGCTCGGGGCCGCGGGGCCGCACCACCCGCACCCCGCCGCGGGCGATGTCGGCGAAGCGCACGTGGAAGCCGTCGAAGCCGCGGCCGTGCACGAAGAACACCCCGAACGGGTTCACGGCCCGGTCCACGCGGGCGAAAAAGGTCGGATCCAACCTCAGAGAAAGACCATATCGACCATGGACGTAGACGTTTGTGCGCAAGGTGCGCTGCACTGCCTCCATGAGGCACGAGACGAAGCGACGCTCGTGCTCCGCGTCGACCTCACGCTCGAGGCGCGTGAGCCAGTCCGCCTGCTGAGCCTCGAACCGAGCCTCCGTGTTGGACTGGTCCGGATCGAAACGGTCCAAGAAAATGCGGGCGATGGCCCGTGTCACGCCGAGGTGACGCTCCAGTCCCTCCATGAGCCGATCGCGCGAGAAGGCGAACGGATCCTCCCGCGCGAGGCGCGCGTGGGCCAGATCGGCGAGCGCCACCAGGATCTCGCTCTCGAGCAAGCTGAGATCGCTTCGACGAAGGAAGAGCTGCAAGCTTCTGTCGTCCACCCATCGAAGTCTCTGCAGGTCACGTTGCAGTACGCCCCACGCTTCGCCCTCGGTGGCGGCGCCCGCCGTCACCACGAAGCCCAGCACTGTCACCGGCTGGTCACCCTCCCCCGCGTCGAACACGTCGAGGTAGGCGCGGGCGATGTCCACGCCGCGGTGTCCCAACACGGACACCACGCGCTCGAAGAGCGAGCGCGCGTCGGCGTTGCCGGTGGCCACATCGATCCGGAGCAGGCCCGGTTGCGCCTGGGCGGTGGCGCGCACCACGGTGTCCGCGGTGCCTCGGACCGCCTCCCGGAGCCGGTGGTTCTCGTAGATCCGGAACGGGGGGACGGAGCGCAGATAGTCCCGGGAGCTGGCCTGGAAGCTGGACTTCAGGCCCTCCACCGCGACCTCGTCGCCGCGGCTCCGCGCGTGCGCCTCGGTGGCGGCGAGCTTGGCCGCCATGGTCGGATCGTCGGGATCGAAGCGCTCCTCGGGGTTGCCGAAGCGGAAGACGTCCAAAACAAGCGATTCGTCCGCGGCGGTGTGGACCTTGGCCGAGCTCAGCGGACGGTCTCGCGGGAGCTGCTCCATCAGCTCCGCGAGCAAGCCGGGGTGGTTCCTCGCCTCGATGAAGGTGAGCTGCGCGCCCCCCGAGCTCTCGAGGATGAGGCGTGGCGCCATCTGCGAGGCGCGGGACGCGACGATCGCCATCAGGTGGGCGATGCGGGTGGCCTCGGGCGTGTCTTGAAAGTAGGGTTGCGGCATCTGGCTCAAGAACCAGGGCACCACGTCCGCCGCGGTCGCGTCGAAGCGCTCCCGCAGCACGGTCATGAGGTCGTCGGCGTCCGAGGACGAAGGCTGAGTCACGGCTCACGAACTAGCATGAGCCAGGCTTCAGCGCAGCGCGTTACCGAACCGGCCGACCCGGCCTCGCAGTAGTTACAAGTCCGTGATCTAGCTACAGAATAGCCCAAGGTGTGATAATCCGCCCATGAGCGACGCGCTTCTCACAACCAGCGACGTCGCGGCCCTCATGGGCGTCGGAGCCACCAGCGTGAAGCGCTGGGCTGACGCCGGGGTTCTCCGCTGCGTGAAGACCGCAGGGGGGCACCGGCGCTTTCTTCGGTCGGAGGTGGATCGGTTCCTCAGGAGTCAGTTCCCGCACAGCGGGTCGGAGGATGACACACCAGACACAGACGGGTGGCTGCGTACGCTACGCGAGGCCCACGACATTTATCTCGTGCAGAGCAAGCTGATCGAGCTGCGTGCACGGTGCGGCTCTTGGTGGAGGGTCGCGGAAGAACTGGGAGGTGTTCTGGATAGGATGGGGCGGGCATGGCGCGAGGGCGAGATGTCCATCATCGAGGAGCACGTGGCGAGCGAGCTCCTGCATCGGTCCCTGGCCGCGGCTGCGGCCAACCTGCCGGTGTCGCCGGATGCGCCGCGGTGCCTGCTCTGCGTGGCGCCGGGGGATGATCACACCCTCGGGCTGTCCCTCGCCGAGCTCACCGCGCGGGAGGCGGGCTGGTCCACGATCTGGGCCGGCGGCCGCACCCCCATGGATGAGCTGGTGCGTTGGGCCAGCTCGGATCGAGTGGACCTCGTGGCGGTCTCCGCCTCGCGCTGGTCCGCCGACCCCGAGTCCCTGAACCGGGCCGCCCTGGCCCTGGCCGACGCGTGCAAGGCCGGCAACAACCGCCTGGTGCTGGGGGGCACCGGGGCTTGGCCTGCCGACATCCCGGGCGCCATTCGGGCCCGGACCTTGGAAGAGTTCAAGAACGTCCTCGGACGCTGAAGGCTCCCTCGCAAGCTCAGTTGACGTCGGGGATGCAACCATCCCCGTCGCGGTCGTCTGCCTCCGGCGTCCAGACCACCTCGGTCGCGCCGAGGGTGAAGGTCGGAAAGCGGGCGCGCAGGGCCGGGTCCAGATCGCCCGAGGCCACCAGATCGTCCAGGACATCGAGCCCGATGGGGCGGACGTGCACCCGCAGCTCCACCCGGTCCGGCACGTCATCCACCTGAAACGTCCGCACCACGTGTGGGTCGACGTACGCCGGATCCTGTGGGCTCAGGGCGGTCGGCACCGGCAGGATCATCGACTCGACCGCGGCCACGTCCCAGAACATGTGGGCGGGGCTCCCGTCCGCGCGGGTCACGCGGTCCCCGATGCGCCAGAGATCTGGGTCCTCCGCCTCGAGCGCCACGAGCGGGCGGTCCGCCGCCAGCACCCCGGTCTCGTACACGGTGCGTCCCGCCCGCGAGGCACGCAGCTCGACCCACGCCCGCCGATCGTGCGCCGCGCCGCTCGGGAAGTGGTGGCCGGCCGCGAAGTCCTCGAGGTCGACCCGGAGCTCCACCCCGCCAAGCACCCGCTTCACGCACAGGACCGCGAAGACGGTGGTGTCGAGGTCGCGCTGGATCGCGGCCCGCTGGGCGTCCGCCTCGGGCCACTCGGTCACCGCCACGTCCACCCCCGGCATGGCGTGATCGTGCACCCGGCGCACCGGCACCCCCTCTACGTAGGCCGCGAGCCCGTCGCGGCCCGGCATGTGGCACCGGACACACGTCTGCAACTCAGCCTGCGTCTCGTGTGCGAAGAGCGAGCCGCGCCACTCCTCGAAGGAGCGCTCGAGGTGGACCCCGGCCGGGGTCACCACGTCGTGGCACGCCCCGCACACCCCCGACGCGGCCGGCTCGGCCCGGTCGAGGAGCGGCGAGTACGCGGCCTCGTGCCCCGCCCCCCGCGCGGGGTTGGCGATGCCCCCCCGCATCACCGCGTCGTTGGCGAGGCGCAGCGGGTTGTTGTGCTCGCCCTCCACCGCCTCCACGTTGTGGCAGAAGTAGCAGGTGACGCCCTTGTAGGCCTGGGGCAGGTCCGCCAGGTTGAGGCCGTCGGTGGTGAGCCCCTCGCGCAGCGCCATCGGGGCGTGACAGCGCACGCAGAAGTCGCCGAGGGCCCCGCTGGTCTCACGCTGGCCCCGCGCGTTCATCGCGAGGAAGACGGGGTCGTCCGCCGCGTAGGCGTGCATGCTGCCCGACCACTCGCGGTAGTGATCGCTGTGGCACTGCTGGCACGCGGTGGGGTCGAGGAGGGCCGCGCGGTCGAGCTTCTCCCCTGCGCCACAACCCACGGCGACGAGCGCGAGGCCGACGACGCAAGCAAGGTTGCAGCGCACGTCAGCCCTCGACACAGAAGGCGAACACCACCGGATCCTCGGCGCCGGCGCGCTCGACCAGGACCGTGAGCTCCCAGAACCCGGCCATGTGCAGGTCGAAGGGCCCGACCTCGATGACCTCGCCATCGACCTCGCCGTCGTGGAACAGCGGGGTGGTGCCGTGGCCGTGGTCCGGCATCCAGGCCTTCATGCGGAGGGGGAGGTCGGTGTGCACGACCCCCGCCTCGTCGAGGACCTCGAGCCGCAGGGTGTTCATGCCGCGGTCCGGCGCTCCGGGCTGGTCGCCGACCAGGTTCTCGACCAGGCGCACCTCGAGCCCCCCAGAGCTGAGCTCGCTCATGCCGGGCGCGTAGGTTGCGGCTCGGGTCTCCGCCGCGCACTGACGGGCGCGCTGGTCCGTCGGGGCGGTGCCCTCCGACCCGCAGGCGGCGAGCCCGAGGCCCAAGAGGATGGGGAGGACGGCGCGGCGCATGGCGGCGTCATCAGTCTAGTGGACGGACTCGCCTCTGCAACCACATCTCCGCGCATCGTCCGATGCCGAGCGACGCGCTGGCCCGCATGCTCCGGGCCGGAGCCCGAGCCACCGTGCGTATACCCTGTCGAACCCTCACCCTGGCGCTGGCCGCCCTGAGCCTCGCCGCGTGCGGCGGGGGCGATCCCTCGGTGAGCGTCACCGCCGACAAGAGCAGCCTGGCGAGCGGCGACACGGTCACCCTCACCGTCACGGTCGAGAACTTCGAGCTGCGCGCCCCCGCTCAGGCGCTGCGGGCGGCCCACGGCGACGAAGAGCAGACCGCGGGCGAGGTCACCTCGGACGGTGGCCACTACCACGTCTACCTCGACAGCACCGACGTCAACCCGCTGACGATGGCGTGGACGCCGACCGTGAACGTCACGGTGACCGCGTCCACCGGACCGCACCAGCTCATCGTGCGCCTCAACGCCGACGACCACCGGTTCCTGGTGCCGGAGGTCAAGGCGCACGTCGACCTCACGGTGGAGTGAGGTCGGTCCTAGTCCCCTGTGCTCGCGTGAGGAGGGCGCATACTCGTTGTCTGCAACCGACGAAAGCCGAAGGCGGTCCTCTTGCGGCCAGAGGCTCACGAGGCCGCTCTGGACGGGGGCCAACCACTGGGCCGCCTGCTGAAAGTCACCTTGCATCTCGGCCCGGGCCGGCTTCACCAGCACGGGGGCCAGGTCCTCCTCGGTCCCCATCACCGACGGGGAGAGGTCCTTCAAGGCGCGAAACTCGGGGGCGGGCTCACCTGCGTAGCTCATGCCGCGCACGGTACGCCGTCGCCCTGGCCCTCGCCATGTAAGCATCACGTTTGACGCGCTGCTCCATCTGCATTCCACGTGAATGACGACTCATTCACGCCTCGGGGCCGCATCGCCGCAAGGTGGGTTGCTCCGGCCGGCGCTGAATCACGGCTCAGTGAGCAGCGGCTCAGCGCTTGCGCACCGAGGCCAGCAGGCGCATCGCCCCCACCGGCTCGGCGGAGAGCGCGGCGAGCACCCCGCCCATCATCGCCCCCAGCACCCCGACCGTGGTCACCTCGCTCCCCGCGAAGAAGAGGCCGGGGATCGGGGCCCGGGGCCGGAGCCACGGGTTGTGGAAGCGCTCCGGGGTGGGCTCGAGCCCGTAGATCGAGCCGGCCACCGGGCGGCAGAAGTGCTGGGTGGAGATCGGGGTGGACAGCTCGGCCCACTCCAGGTGCGGCTTCAGCCCCGGCATGTTCTCGAAGAGCTGAGAGAGCAACTGCTCTTGCATCCTCGTCTTGAAGGCCTCGTACTCCGGCCCTCGCTTCTTCCAGCGCGAGTCGACCCAGGGCTCGAACACCGACCACGGCACGAAGGTCACCACCTCGCCGGTGTGGAGCTGCTCGGGGCCGGGGTCGTAGCTGGGATCCTTCAGGGACGGGAAGCTCGTGTAGAGCACCGGGGCGCGCGGGAGTGGCCCCTCGGCCTTCACCGCCCAGGCGTCCTCGTCGGTGCGCCACGTCTCGTAGAACCAGCGGTTGGCGGAGCCCGCCCCGGCGGCCCGAATGTCGCCCTTGAAGCCCAGGTAGAGGCAGACGTGGGCGGAGGCGGGGCGGAGGGTGTCCACGCTGGTGACCCAGGGGCTCGACGCCTCGGAGCTCGGCAGGAGGCGTTGCAGCGTGGACTTGATGCCCGCCGCGCTGATGACGCGCCGCGCCCGGATCTGCTCGCCGTCGGCCAGCCTCACCCCCACCGCGCGCCCGCCCTCCAGCATGATCTCGGCCACGTCGGCGTGGATCCGGGTCCAGCCGCCCGCCTTGGCCACCGCGCCGAGGAGCCCGTGGGCGATGCTCTTCGAGCCGCCCACCGGGTAGTAGCCGCCGTGCCAGAAGTGCTTGGTCACGAGGGCCTGCATGGCGAAGGAGGAGCGGTCGGGGGTCGAGCCGTAGTAGCCCCACTGAGCGACGAGGACCGCGGCGAGCCGAGGGTCGGAGGTGATCTCGCCGATGACCTCGGCGGTGTTCTTCTGCAGGTACTCTTGCGCCTTCTTCGCGAGCACTCGATCCACCCAGGAGGTGGCCCGCGGTGGGAGCGTCCGGGCCAGGTAGTAGCCGCGCATGCTCCCCGCGACGTCCCGCACCCGCGCGAGGTAGTCGTCGATGTTCGCCGCCTCGTCCGGGAAGGCGGCCACCAGGTTCTCGCGGAACTGGCGCGGCGAGTCGGGGAAGTCGATCGTGAAGCCCTCGGGGTACTTGAAGGCGTCGTAGACCGGCCCCAACGAGGCCCAGCGGAGCTCACCGTCGGTGAGCCGCGACAAGAGCCGCCCGGTCATGCTGTGCGCGGTGACCTCGCCCACCGCGTGCACCCCGACGTCCCACTCCCAGCCCTTCCTCCGGAAGGTGTGGGTGAAGCCGCCAGGCACGTAGTGCTGCTCGAGCACCAGCACCTTCTTGCCCAGCTTGGCGAGGAAGGCGGCCGCGGTCATGCCGCCCATCCCCGAGCCCACCACCACGTAGTCCCAGGGCCCCGCCGGAGCCTCGCGGCTGTAGGGACGTCCTCCGCGCGCGCCGAGTGCCATGCGCCCTGATCGCACGGATCACCCTGCTCGGCAAAGGCGCGAGCGCTGAGCGCTTGACCCATCCGCCGCCCCGGGCCAGGACAGGGGCATGAGCCTGGGCTGGAAGGCGGTCGTGGTGGCGGCGCTGGCGGTCCTGGTGATCGTGCTGAACCTCCGGGCGCGGCGCCACGGGCACGAGCGTATGCGCACCGAGCACACCCGGCGGAAGATCCGGGTGCCCCTGAGCCAGGTCGACGAACCGAAGGAACGACGATGACGCAAGCTGCCTTTCGCACCCTCGCCTACGAGCCGGGCCGGCTCACCCTCCTCGATCAGACCCGCCTCCCCCGCGAGGAGACCTACGTCGACCTCACCCACCTCGAGGAGGTCGCCCGCGCGATCGAGACCATGGTGGTGCGCGGCGCCCCCGCCATCGGCATCGCCGCCGCCTACGGGATCGCGGTCGCCGCGCGCGAGGGCCTGGACCTCGCCGAGGCGGACCGGCGCCTGCGCCGCACCCGGCCCACCGCGGTGAACCTGTTCTGGGCCCTCGACCGCATGCAGCGCCGGTGGCACGCGGGAGCCGACACCGCGGCCCTCGAGGCGGAGGGCCACGCGATCTACGCCGAGGAGGTCGAGGCGAGCCGCAAGATGGGTGAGCACGGCGCGGCGCTGATCCCCGACGGCGCGACCGTCCTCACCCACTGCAACGCCGGCGCCCTCGCCACCGCCGAGCTGGGCACCGCGCTCGCGGTGATCCGCGCCGCCCACGCACAGGGCAAGCACATCAAGGTGGTGGCGGACGAGACCCGGCCCGTCCTCCAGGGCGCCCGCCTCACCGCGTGGGAGCTCATGCGCGACGGCATCGACGTCACCCTCATCGCCGACGGCGCGGTGGCCCACCTCGCCTCCCGGGGCGAGATCACCTGCGCGGTCACCGGCGCCGACCGCATCGCGGCCAACGGGGACGCCGCCAACAAGATCGGCACCCACGGGGTGGCCTGCATCCTGAACGCGTACGGGCGCCCCTTCTACGTGGCCGCGCCCTGGTCCACGGTGGACGAGCGCCTGGCCTCCGGCGCCGACATCGAGATCGAGGAGCGGAGCGCGGACGAGGTCACCACCGTCTTCGGGGTGCGGGTGGCGCCGGAGGGCGTGAAGGTCAGGAACCCCGCCTTCGACGTGACCCCCGCGAAGTGGATCCATCGCATCATCACCGAGCGCGGCGCGGTGCCGCCGGGCGAGCTGATCAGCGGCGGCTGAGGATCATCTTCAGGCCATACTTCGGGCGCAGGGTGATGGTGGGCTCCGGCTCCACCGGGTGCCCGGGCAGGGTGGCCAGGCGATGGCCGCGCACCATCGACGCGAGCAGGAGCTTGGCCTCCATCATCGCGAACGCGTTCCCGATGCAGACCCGCGGCCCCCCCGCGAACGGGAAGTAGGCGTACTTGGGGCCCTGCTCCGCCGCGAGGAAGCGCTCGGGGTAGAAGCGCAAGGGATCCTGCCAGAAGCGCGGGTCGCGCTGGGTCACCCACGGGCTCAGGAAGACCATGGTGTTCGGCCCGGTGAGCTCGTGGCCCAAGATGGTGACCGGCGCCTCAACCGAGCGGGCGAGCATCCAGACCGGGGGCATGATGCGCAGGGACTCCTTCACCACCGCCTCGGTGTAGACGAGGCGGGGCAGGTCCTCGAGGGTGGGGACGCGACCACCGAGCACCTCATCCACCTCTGCGTGCAGGCGGGCTTCCGCCTCGGGCGCGCCGGCCAGGAGGTGCAGGGTCCAGGTGAGGGCGTTCGCGGTGGTCTCGTGGCCCGCGCTGACCATCGTGAGCACCTCGTCCCGGAGCTGCTCGTCGGTCATGCCCTCCCCCGTCTCCTCGTCCCGGGCGGTCATCAGCATGTCGAGGAGGTCGCCGTGCTCGCCCCCGTGCTGGCGGCGCTGGGTGATGAGGGAGCGGACGAGGTGGTTCAGGCGCGCCAGCGCCTCGTTCAGCTGGCGGTTCCGCGGGGTCGGCACCCAAAGGGGCGGCGAGAGCGGGTGGAGCAGCCGGTGGACGGTCCCGCGGAGCACCACCGTCATCGCCGCCGCCACGTCGCCGGTCTCGTCCGACAGGTCCACGCTCATCAGGGCCTGACCCACGATGCGCAGGGTGACCGCCATCAGCTCGGCGTCCACGTCGACCACCGCGCCGTCGGGCAGCGCGCGCCACCGCCCCAGCATCACCTCGCACGCCTCCGCCATGATCCCGGCGAACCCCACGATGCGCTGGTGGTGAAAGGCAGGTTGCGCGATGCGGCGCTGTCGACGCCAGAACTCACCCTGGGAGGTCACCAGCCCCTGGCCGAGGGCCACCTGCAGGGCCTTGTAGCCCGCGGTGTTCTTGCCGAACTTGGCGTGCTCGTCCACCAGCACCTGCTTCACCTGGTCGGGGTGCACGACCAGGAAGCCGCGGCGGCCGGGGAAGCTGAGCTCGACGAGATCCCCCAGGCGGGCCGCCCGCTCGAAGACCTGGATCATGTCCCGCTGCACGTCGAGCAGCGAGCCGAGCACCGGGAGCCCGGGGAGGCGGGGCGGCGCGCTCACCTCAGCCCCCCCGTCCGTCCGGCCAGATCCGGGGAGAGAAGTCCGTCGGCAGGTGCGGGACGGAGGTGAGCCGCACCCGGCGCACCTCGCCCAGGGGGCGATAGACCACCTCGACGAAGTAGACCGCGTCCTCCAGCTCCGCGAGCGAGTGGGTCTCGACCACCCGCTGGAACGTCCTGCGGTTCCCGGTGGCGGGGTAGCCGATGAAGGTGCGGGCGCGGTCGCTCGACACGTGCACCTCCACCTCGTCCACCGTGTAGCGGTTGAGGCGAGCCAGCTCCACCGTGACCTCGGCGCAGCGCCGACACTTGCCCTCGGGGCAGCACTCCACCTCCTGCACCGCCACCTCGGGCACCGGCGCCTCCTCCTCCTGACCGTCGCCCAGGTGCAGGTGGAGCCGGAACCAATACCGAACGTTGCTCATGTAGGCCGGCCGCACCGAGCGCATCACCGTCTCCGCGATGGGCCCGTGGTCGAAGCCCGAGATCACGTCGAGCCGGTGGGTCTTGGAGCGCGCGGTGAGGTCGGTGAACGTCCGCGCCAGGCTGTTCAGGGGGAAGTACTGATCCTGCGCGCCGTCCACGAGCAGGACCGGTTGCCGGACGCTCGAGAGGAAGACGCTGGGATCCAAGCTATGCAAGAAACCTTGCCATTCAGGTGAGTCGAGGCCGCGGGGCGGCCTCATCTGGCCGAGGAGCGCGACCTCCCAGCCCGGCACCGGCTCGGCCCGGGCCGCCAGGTCGAGGTAGCCGGACGCCGAGACCACCGCGGTGGCCTTGATCCGCGGATCCACCCCCGCCGCGATCAACGCCGCGGCCCCACCGAAGGACATCCCGAAGACCCCGAGCTGGACCTCGCTCACCTCCGGCATCGCCTCCAGGAAGGTGATGCCCCGCATCAACGCCACGGTGTGGGACCACAGCCAGCTCCGACGGGCGTCGTGGGCGGTGTCGAACATGTGGGCCGGTCGGGAGTCCCAGCCCTCGGAGCCCAGGAAGCCCGGTCCGTAGTAGGCGAGCACCGCGGCGTCCAGCTGCGCGGCGAGCTCGGCTGCGTCCTTGGCCTCGCCCCCCGGGAGCAGCCCGTGGGCGCGGACGATGCCGGCGAGGCGCCCGGAGCGGGTGTTCTCGGCCCCCACCGGCAGGGCCACCACCGCGCGGATCCGGATGGGCCGGACCTCGCAGCCGTCCATCTCGTAGGAGATGAAGCTCACCGTCCGGACCGCAACCCGCTCGGTGCCCACCTGCTCCACCGTGCGGTCGTGCACCTTGCCGTCGAGGGTGGTCTTGTCGGTGATCCGGTCCAGCCCGAAGAGCTCCGCGCCCTCCGCCATGAAGCGGGGGCACTCGGCCGGGGCGCGGGTGGGCCCGGTCCAGCTCACGGTCGAGCTGGCCTCGAGCCCGTCCTCTTCCAGCAGCACCTCGGTGTGGCCGGCGATGAGCACGTAGACCAGCAGCCCGATCAGGGCCAGCGCAGGACCACCGAACACGAGCGCGAGGAGGATACGGCGCCGGGTGATCAACGCGCTCTCACTTCTTGGAGACGGCGAACCTGAACTTCGTGAACCCGGCCCGAGCGCAGGTCTTCATGACGCGATCGATGGTGTTGAACTCGAGCCGCCGGTCCGCGATGAACAGGATCACCTCGTCGGCGTCCTTCTTCTGCTCGTTCTTCGCCAGCCGCTCCGCGCGTACCCGCTTCAAGGTCTCTTCCAGCCGTGGGTGGAAGCGCGCCTCGTCGAGGCCCACCAGGGCGCCCTTGTCGAGGCGCCCCACCGGCTCGTCCTCGACGAACATCTCCTCCATCCCCACCGCGACCGAGATGCTCATCTTGAGGGTGAGCTCAGACGTCGAGGACGGCAGCTGCACCTTGGAGGCGGAGGTGAGCTCGAGGGTCTGGGCCCCGAAGCTCGCCATGAGGAAGAAGATGATGTTCGAGAGGATGTCCATCAGCGCGGTCAGGTTGATCCGCGTCGGCGCGCCCGCGTCGTCCTCCGCCCCGTGGAACGGGCTCCGCTTCTTCTTGCCCGACATCTCACTTCACCATGGAGGAGACCACGACCGCGGGGAACATCTGCGGGTAGACGGACTTGCCGTCCGCCACCATGTGCCGTTCCCTGGACACGTCCATCGCGTCCACCAGCAGCTCGTAGGTCACCTTGTCGTCGGGGACGATGACGATGTTCTTGGACTTGCGGAACTTGTTCTTGATGCCCCAGAGGTGGTCGTTCACCGCCACCAGGTCCATCTTCCCGTCCTTGGCCGGGATCTTCTTCTCGTAGGGCGCGAGCTCCTCCGGGAGCATGTCGTTGTTGGCGGCGCTGATCTCGACCCCTCCGTCCTGGAAGAGCCGCATGGTCACCGTCACCTGCTCTTCGTCGCGAGCGGTGTCGTTCTCGCCCGAGTCCGAGAGCGTCGGCACCGAGGTGGGCAGCACCGCCACCACGGCGGCTCCGAAGCTCGCCATGAGGAAGAAGATGATGTTGGACAAGACGTCCATCAACGCCGTGAGGTCGAAGTCGGTGGCTTGATCACCACCCCCGCCGCCCGCCATTCAGCGCCTCCGCCGGCCTAGGCCGCTCGCGCGGTCCGGACCGCCTTGTTACGATCGATGATGCGCTCCCGGATCCGGTTGAGGGCGTTCTCGATGCCCTCCAGGAGCAGCCCCTGGCGCCCGTTCAGGATGATGAACGCGATGGCGCAGAACACCGCGATCGAGAGCCCGAAGAACGTGTTGTAGAACGCCACCGTGATGCCCTTGGCGAGCACCGCCTGACGCTGCGCGGCATCCTCGGCCTGCGCGCCGCCGAACGCCTCGATCAGGCCGTGGATGGTGCCGAGCAGCCCGATGAGGGTGCCGAGGTTGCCGGCCTGGGGCAGGAACGCGGTGAAGCGCTTGAAGCGCGGGATCTCGCGGGCCGCCGACGTCTCATAGGCGCGCTCGATCTCCTTGTCGGAGCGATCCGCCTTGAGCAGGATGTCCTTCGTGATCGCCGCGAGCGGATGATACTCCTTCTGGCTACACGTCTGGATGGCGTTGGCGTACGACCCCTGGTCCACGTGGGCCACGATGTTGTCGGCGAACGCCTGGCTCGACATCCGGTACCGGAACCAGAGCATGTAGACGCGCATGACGACGATCGACACCGCGGCGATGGACACGCCGAGGTTGACGAACATCATCACGCCACCCTGGCTGAGGGTTCTGAAGACCTCCCACATGATTCGAGGGGGACGCTAGCATCGGCCCCGAAGTAGCCGCAACCACCGCCCCCACCTGCCGTGGGGGCGACTGCTACGGCTTGGGCCGGGGCGCGCCTACACCGGCCCCTGGCCCGCCCCTGGGCGAGCGCGGGGATCCCGCAGGGGCGCCCGAGGCGGTCGAGGTCGAGCTTGCTGGGCCTTGGCCGCTCCCGGGGCTCACCCCGGCCCTGGGCCGGTCGGGCTGGCCGACCCCGGCGCGTAGGGCCGGTCGAAGCAGTGCTCCAGCGCGTGGTTCTCCCTCAGCGTCGTCACCCAGTACCGATCCGACAGGCCCGCCACCTCGAGGATCCGGAAGAGCCCGCGCCGCCAGGCGGGCATGGTCTCGTGTCCGGCCACCGCGGCGATCGTAGCGTCGTCGAACCTGCCCGCCGTGCCCAGCTGTCGACCCAGCGTGGTGAAGTGCCGTCTGAGCCGGCGGAACATGAAGGCCGGCGCGAACCGCATCGCCTCGACCCCACCCCGGACCACGGTCCCGGCCGGGACACACCCGAGCCGACCAGGGAGGCGGCCGAGGAAGGCGGCGACGGCCGAGGACTGACGAGCCTCAGGCAAGCCGCCTTGCACGATGCAGCCCATCCTGACCTGCCGACTCGGATCGAGGGGCTCGAGCAGCTCCAGCCAGGTCATCACGATCCCGGGCATGGCGTGCATGTAGAGCGGGAACGCGAGGAGCACGGCCTCGCTCCGTCCGAACGCCTCGGCCGCCGCCCGCCGGCGCCGGTCGCTGTTGAGATAGTGGACCTCCACCGTGTGAGGGCCCGTCTGTACGAAGCCCCCGAGCAGGTCACCCAGCAACAGCGCGGTGTTGCCTCGCCTCGTCCGCGGTGAGCCGTTGAAGACCGTCAATCGCATCACATACCTCCGCCACGGGGATGTCCGTGCTGGCAGCCACGGCCAGCTCGGACTTGAAGTGGAAGGCGTAGCGCTCGAAGAGCGCGCGGGTGATCCGCAGGTCATCCTCGTCGTAGACGCCCCGGTGCAGCACGCAGCCGACGCGCGGGTAGCGCGCGTATCGATCGGCGTGCACGAACTCGCCGGCGTGTAGGACGATCTGCGGCAAGAAGAGCGGGACCAGCCGGTCCAGCAGGACCTTGGTCAGGGCGCTCACGAAGCCGAGCCGCAGCGGGGTCGCGAACAGCACCAGGTCGGAGCGGAGATAGGTCCTCGTGACCTCTGCGCAGTCGTCGCGCTGGGGGCACCGCCCGGGCGTTCGGATCCAGCAGGACCAGCACCCGGTGCACGGTCGAAGATCGAGCTCGACGAGGCGGATGTGCTCCACCTCGTGCCCCCGAGCGCGCATCGTCTGGGCGAGGTCGCCCAGGTACCTCGAGTATTCGACCTCGTGCGCACTCACCGAGTTGGCGCCACCATCGAGGATCGCGACCTTCATACGACCTCCCTGCAGTGCTCCCCTGAGCGCCCACTAGCGCATGGGGCATGCCATCCGGCCGGCCTGGCCGCGTGCCCGGAGCCCTTCGTTGATTGACGTATTCGTCAGTTTCATTTGACGAATACGTCAAATGGCGCGGACAATTGCCGTATCCGTCAATGGACTCGATGCGGCCAGACGAGTTCCTCGAGCGCGCCACCGCGCTGATCTGCAGCACGACCGCGGTCGAGCGCGCGATGCATCGCTGCCTGACCTTCCTCCGCCAGCACATGCCGGCCGACCAGATGATGCTGCACATCTACGACCGGGGCCTCCGCGCGATGAGGACCATCGCGGTCGCGACCGCGGCGGGCGGAGAGCGCACCGAGCACATCACCAAGCTGCCGCCGGAGATCACCGGCCCCGAGGTGCCCGAGCGGCTCCCCAAGGCCCGCATATCCAACCGACCGCAGCGGGAGCCGATCAACCGCCAGATGGTCGAGTACTTCGGGCTCCCCGCCTGCTCTCTGCTGCTCCTCTTCCTGCAGACCGAGGAGTCGCGGCAACCCGGCCACCTGACCCTGATCGCGGAGGGGAACGACCGCTACACCGAGGCGCACCTCGCGCTGTTCGAGCGGCTCAAGGCCCCCTTCAGCCTCGCCCTGGCCAACACGATCGAGCACGACCGGGTCCTCGAGCTGCAGCGGATCCTCGCCGACGACAACCGCTACCTCTCACGTGAGCTCCGCCCCTTCGGAGAGCCGATCATCGGGGCGGACCTCGGCCTGAGCGAGGTCATGTCCACCGTCCGCCAGATCGCCCCGCGAGAGACCCCGGTGCTCCTGCTCGGCGAGACGGGCGTGGGCAAGGACGTCATCGCCAACGCCATCCACGAGCTCTCTCCCCGGCGGGACAGGCCGTTCATCAAGGTCAACTGCGGCGCCATCCCGGACACCCTGATCGACAGCGAGCTGTTCGGCCACGAGAAGGGCGCGTTCTCGGGTGCGGTGGCGCAGAAGCGCGGACGCTTCGAGCGAGCGAACACGGGGACGATCTTCCTCGACGAGATCGGCGAGCTGCCGGCGGGGGCGCAAGCCCACCTGCTGCGCGTCCTGCAGAACGGCGAGATCGAGCGCGTGGGCGGCACCCAGGCGCTGCAGCTCGACATCCGCGTGATCGCGGCGACCAACCGGGACCTCGAGCAGATGGTGGCGAGCGGGGCATTCCGCGAGGATCTCTGGTTCCGGCTGGCGGTGCTGCCGATCCGAGTCCCACCGCTGCGCGAGCGCCGAATGGACATCCCCCAGCTCGTCCACCACATGCTGGAGAGGAAGCGGATCGATCTACGCCTCCCCGCGACCCCCGAGCTGGAGTTCGGGGCGATCGATCGGCTCATGGAGTACAGCTGGCCGGGGAACGTACGGGAGCTCGCGAACCTGATCGAGCGCGCGCTGATCCTCCATCGGGAGGGTCCCCTGCGCCTCGAGACCGGCCTCCAACCCTCGGCCGTTCGTCCAGCGACGCCGCGCGGCGCCCCGCCCGCCGAGGCATCACGACGACTCGACGATGTTGTTCGAGATCACATCGTCCGGGTGCTCGAAGAGACCGGGGGCAAGATCCACGGTCCCGGCGGCGCGGCGGAGCGCCTCGACATCAACGCGGGCACGCTTCGCAACCGGATGAACAAGCTGGGCATCGAGTATGGACGAACGAGGCGCCGCAGGCAGCAGGCTGGCGCCGCCCCAGGCTGAATCCCGGTCCACGACCGGCTCGAAGCCCCCCGTGTCGTCAGCGGCATATCCGTGCTACCAGGCTCGTTGCCCCACGCGAGCACGCGAGGGCCAGCGAAAGGAGATTGCACCCCCAATGGGACTAGCTGAACGGCGCGCAGCCAAGAGATTCCAGGACGAATCCTACCCGAAGCTCAAGACGGCCATCGACGAGGCCGCGGGCTTCGAGACCAGCCTCGAGGTCGACTGGTCGAGCCTCGCCATCGACGAGAGCTCGCACCTGTACGACGAGTGCTTCCCGAAGGTGTACTTCCAGCCCCTGATCGACGCGTTCGCCGCGATCTGCATCGACGACATGGGCAAGGAGGCGCTCGCGGAGGGCCTGAAGCAGATCGTGATCAAGAACGAAGGCGGCCGCAGCAACCCGAGGGACTTCACCTTCGATGGCGGCGTGCTGACCATCGACCACAAGCCCACCACGAACGTGGACAACGTCAAGGAGCGGGCCGAGGCGATCCAGAAGATCCTCGAGAAGGGTCTGTGAAGAGAGGCTCCGTCTGGGAGCGGATCCCGGCGCTGGCGGTGCGCACGCTCCTCGAGGAGCTGCTCGCCGCCCGCGCCCGATCCTTCGAGGACGACGCCGCCGCGCTCCCGGTCGTCACCCTGCTGACGAGGAGCGGGCACGCGATCACCGGCCAGCTGCTCGCCTACGACCTGAAGACCCACGACATCGTCGTCGAGGAGCTCGCCACCGCGCGGGTCACCGCGGACCTCACCTACCTGAACGCGTCGGAGATCTCGGCCGTGCGGGTGCAGCGCGCGCTCGACCGCGTCGACGTGATCACCCGGGGCGAGGTGGAGCTCCCGCCGCAGACCGAGGTCCCCGCGCTGCTCGAGGTCCGACGCGAGAGCGCCGCGAGGATCGCCGCCCTGTCCGAGCGGGCCGGTCGCCCGCTCGCCCTCGAGGTGGACTGGACCCGGTTCGCGGAGGACGCCCCGCGGCGGCACGCCCTGCGCCTGCTCCTCGAGTCCTTCGAGCGGGTGGTGACGGCGCTGATCGCGGGTTTCGGGGGGTCGGCGCTCGGCGAGGTCGAGCGGGTCGTCGTGCAGGACGGCGAGGCCGTGGACGCCACCGTCGACGGCACCGCGATCGTGCTCCGCGCGGACCTCGGCCGCGGCCGCCTGGGGCGCCTGACGGATCGGCGGCTCGAGGAGGCGCTGGAGCGCGCGCTCTGACGTTTCGCCCGCAGTTCGCAAGCGAAGCGCGCAGCCGGGCGAAGCCCGGCGGAGAGAGGTGGGACGGCTCCGCCGGCCCGGGGACCCCGGGATTCCGACCGGGGCGACGCGCTTCAGGAGCGGGTGAGCTCCTCGGCGGTGAAGGCCACCTTGCCATCCTCCACCGCGACCTCGGCCCGGAACAGACGCTGGGCGCTCGACGAGAAGGCGTAGAAGATCAGGCGCAGGCCAGCCTGCGTCCGAGTGAACGCGGGATCCGGGCTCTCGGGGAGGGGCGCGAGGGAGCCCGAGGGGTTGGTGGGGAACGCGCCCTCCACCAGGGCGCCGGGGGCGCGCTCGGGCCACCACCACAGGGCCAGCTGGGCCAGCTCGGCGGCGTCGGCCCGGGCCGACGCGCCGGCCATGAGCACGTCGCCGAGGGTCTCGGGGCGGGCGCTGTCGGCGATGAGCTTGCCGTGGAGGATCGCGACGTGGCCGCCCGAGGCGCGCGGGAGGATCTGGGCTCCGGCCACGATCATGACCGGTTGGGCGTCGACGGGTGACACCGCGCGAGGATAGCCCGGGGGCCCGAGGCGCGCATCCACCGGCGGCGGCGCGCGCGCTCGGATCACGGAGGGCGGCTCAGGTCCAGGCCTTGCGGATCGACGGACGCGCGGCGACCGCCTCCGCCCACGCCTTCACGTGGGGGTACTCGTCCACCGGCGCCTTGCACACCCGCGCCCAGAGGATCGAGCTGCCCACGATGAGGTCCGCGAGCGAGAAGTCGTCCCCGAGGACGTACGTACGCGCCTTCAGCCAGCCATCGAGGACGCCGAGGTGCCCGCGCAGCTCCTTGTCGGCGAAGCTGGCGAGCGCCTCGCTACGCACGGCCTCGCTGTTGGCCATGTTCCAGATGCGCACCGTCCCCGCGAAGGAGACATAGGCCCAGGTGCTCCACGAGAGCGCGGCGAGGCGGTCCTGCGAGTCGGCGGCGGGCCAGAGCCCCTTGTCGACGCCGAAGCGGTCGCCGAGCCACTGCATTATCGCGAGCGCCTCGAACATCGGCGCCCCGTCGACCACGAGGGTGGGGACCTTCCCGTTCGGGTTCCGCGCGAGGTGCTCGGGGGTCCTGGTCTCCCCCTTCTTCAGGTCGAGGTCGACCTGGGCGTGGGGGACGTCCAGCTCCTGGAGGGCGGACCAGACCGGCGTCGAGCTGGAGAAGGGTGCGTTGTAGAAGGTGATCTTCATGCACCCGAGGCTACCCAGCCTTGCGGACAACTCCTGTCCTGAATCGAGTGCTACGCTCCGCTCGTGGTCGGCACCTCGGCGCGCCTGCTCCGGCTCCTCTCCCTGTTGCAGTCGCGGCGTTCATGGACGGGCGGCGCGCTCGCGGAGGCGCTCGAGGTCACCGAGCGGACCCTGAGGCGCGACATCGACAAGCTCCGGGGCCTCGGCTACCCGGTCAACGCCACGTCCGGCGTGGCGGGCGGGTACAGCCTTGGCCCCGGCGCCAAGCTCCCGCCGCTGTTGCTCGAGGACGACGAGGCGCTCGCGGTCTCGGTGGGGCTCCAGAACGCGGCCTCCGGCACCATCCGGGGCATGGAGGAGGCGGCGCTGCGCGCCCTGGCCAAGCTGGAGCAGGTGCTGCCGACGAGGCTGCAACGTCGCTTGCGCTCCTTCCACGCCGCGGTGATGCCCCTGTACCTCGCGGGACCGACGGTCGACGCGAGCGTGCTCTCCGCGCTCGCCAGCGCGTGTCGCGCGGAGGAGGTGGTGGCCTTCGGGTACGGCGATCGCCAACGGCAGCAGAGCGAGCGCGAGGTGGAGCCGCACGGGCTCGTGCACTCCGGCCCGCGCTGGTACCTGGCCGCCTGGGACCGGACTCGAGAGGACTTCCGGACCTTCCGGGTCGACCGGATCACCGGCAAGGTCCGGGTCACGGGGCGCTTCTCCCCCCGACCGCTCCCGGAGGGCGACGTCGCGCGCTACGTGGCGCGCTCGATCTCCACCGACGCCTACAAGTACCGCGGGCGCATCGTCCTGCACGCGCCGCGCGAGCTGATCGCCGAGCGCATCCCCCAGGCCTACGGGCGCGTCACCGCGCTGGACGAGGCGCGCTGCCAGCTCGAGACCGGCACGAACCGGCTCGACGCGCTCGCGTTCCACGTCGCGATGCTCGGGGTCGAGTTCGAGGTGCTCGAGCCGCCCGAGCTGACCGAGGAGCTGCGGACCCTGTCCGCCCGCCTCGGCCGCGCGGCGGGCCGCTCGGGTCAGCGGGCGCGTTGACGGCGACCCCGCCTTTCGCCAACCTGCCGGCGGTGAAGCGTCGCACCTTCCTCGCCGCCGGCGTGGGCGCAGCCGCCCTGAGCGCGGGCACCTGGGCCTGGCTCCGCAGCCGGGGCTACCCGGTGGATCCGCCGCTCTCGGTCGGCGGCGGCCCCGAGCGCCCGCCCACCGCGGGGCTGCCGAGCGCCCCCTACCCCGCCCCCGCCCTCGCCACCCTGGGGCCCCTGCTCGACGTCCTCTTGCCTGGAGATAGCGCGCTCGGCCTGCCATCCGCTCGTGAGGCCGGGGTGCTCGAGTTCCTCACCTCCGCGAGCCGTGCCCCGGGGCTCACCCCGATCCGCAACGACATCCTCAAGCTCGCGCGCTTCCTGGATCAGCAGGCGCAGGGCCTGGCCGGGGTGCGCTTCGGCCAGCTCAGCGACCCGGCCCAGCAGGCCCGGGTGGTGGCCGAGGCCGCCGCCGACGCCAGCCCCCGGGGCCGCTTCATCCCCGCCCAGGCGCTCGAGGTCACCCTCCGGCTGGCCCTCGAGGGCTACCTCGGGCACCCGTTCCACGGCGGGAACCGGGACGGGAAGGTGTGGCAGGCGCTCGCGATCCCCATGCCGATGGATCGCAGCCCCGCGCACGTGCATGGAGGCCACGAGTGAGCGCCCCCGAGCGGTTCGACGTGGTGATCGTGGGCTCCGGGGCGGGCGGCGCCCCGGTGGCCCAGGTCCTGGCCCAGGCCGGGGTGCGGGTGCTCGTCCTCGAGAAGGGCCCCCGCCACGGCGTGCAGGACTTCCTGCACGACGAGATCTCGATCTGTCGGCGCAACTTCTGGGTGCCCCCGCTGGAGGACGACCCCCACGTGGTGGCCCGCGAGGACGGCTCCATCACCCAGACCACCGCAGGTTGGATTGCGCAGTGTGTGGGCGGCGGCACCGTCCACATGAGCGGCTTCTTCTTCCGGCTCCACCCGAACGACTTCCGCCTCGCCAGCGCCTATGGGCCGATGGACGGCTCCACCGCGATCGACTGGCCCTTCGGCTACGAGACCCTGGCCCCCTACTACGAGCGGGTCGAGCGCGAGGTCGGGGTCAGCGGTGACGTCTCGAAGAACCCCTTCGCCCCCCCGCGCAGCGGCCCGTTCCCCTACCTGCCGGTGGTGAACCACCCCTTCGCGAGCCACATCGACAAGGTGGGGGCGGAGCTGGGGCTGCACCCCTTCCCCACCCCCCGGGCCATCATCACCCAGGGCGACGGACACGACCGCGGGGCCTGCGTCTACTGCAGCCTCTGCGGCTCCTACGGGTGCGAGGTCAACGCCAAGAGCTCGACCCTCGCCAGCCTCATCCCCAAGGCGGAGGCGACTGGCAACTGCGTCGTCAAGCCGGGTTGCATGGTCAAGCGCGTGCTCATGCGAACCGACGGGCGGGCCTCGGGGGTGGAGTACGTCGACGACACCGGCGTCCACACCGTGGAGGCCGACGTGGTGGTGGTGGCGGCCACCGCGATCGAGTCTGCGCGCCTGCTCCTGTTGTCCACCTCACAGGGCCACCCCGCCGGCCTCGGCAACCGCCACGGGCAGGTGGGCCAGAACCTGTGCCTGTCCACCCTCGGCCAGGTCACCGGGTTCCTGCAGTACGACCGCTTCTCACCCGAGATGCAGGAAGTCTTGCGCAACTCGGCCCCGTTCCTCGGCCGCGCGCTCCAGGACCGCTACGAGGCGCCCGGGGTGGGCATCGGCAAGGGCGGCACCTTCCACCTGCTGTGGTCCCACCCCAACCCCATCCACGCGGCGGAGCAGCTCACCCGGGACGGCGGTCGGCTGGTCTACGGCGAGGAGCTCACCCGGCGCCTCAGCCACCGCTTCCGCGACGGCCGCGAGCTCGAGGTGGAGTGCTTCTCGGAGTGGCTCCCCACCCCCGACTGCCACGTGACCCTGGACCCGGACGCCACCGACCGCTTCGGGCTCCCCGCGGCCCGGATCACGGTGGGCCGGCGCCACCCCTCCGACAAGGCGGGCAGCCAGGTCCTGGTGGACGAGGGCGCCCGCCTCCTCGGCGCCCTCGGCGCCACCGAGATCACCACCCACTCGGTGGGGGGCGAGACCTGGGTGCTCCAGCACGGGACCTGCCGCATGGGCACCGACCCCCGCACCAGCGTGACCACGCCGCAAGGCAACCTGCACGACGTGGAGAACGTCTACGTGACCTGCGGCGGCGCCCTGCCCTCGAGCGGCGGCGTGCCCTCCACCTTCACGATCATGGCCAACGCCTTCCGCGTCGCGGACGGCCTCCTCGCCCGCCTGAAGAAGACCTAGGGCAATGCGGTGTACGGGGCGGCCTCGGCCCGGATCGCGTCCCACTCCTCGTCGCTGATCGACAGGAACGCCTCCACCACCTCTGGATCGAACTGCGTTCCCCCGAACCGGCCGATCTCCGCTCGGGCGTACGCGAGGTCGCGACCACGCCGGTAGGGGCGGTCCGAGGTGATCGCGTCGAGGGCGTCGGCCACCGCGAAGATGCGGGCCCCGAGCGGGATCGCCTCCCCCGCCAGCCCCTTCGGGTAGCCGCTGCCGTCCCACCGCTCCTGGTGGGCGAGCACGATCGCCGCCGCCGGCTCGAGGAAGGCGATGCCGCTGAGGATGCGCGCGCCGATGTCGGGGTGCTTGCGCATCTCCTCCCACTCCGCCTCGTCCAGGCGGCCGGGCTTCAGGAGCACGCCGTCCGGCACCCCGATCTTGCCGATGTCGTGCAGGAGCGCGCCGCGCGCGATGTCGTCCATGGCCGCTTCGGGCACGCCCATCCGCTGGGCGATCGCCAAGGTGGTCCGCACCACGCGCTGGGAGTGGTTGCTCGTCTCGCACTCTCGGGCGTCGAGGGCGGTGACCAGGGCCTCGAGGGTGAGGTTGTAGGTCTCGCTGATGCGCTCGTAGGCCGCGGCCAGCTCCTTGGTCTTGGCCTGGACCATCGCCTCGAGGCCCCGCTGGTAGGCGCGGTTCTCCAACAGGAGCTGCCGGCGCAGGAGGGCCCGAGCCACCGCGGTGGAGAGCTGGTTCAGCCGCACCGGCTTGGTGAGGTAGTCCGACGCGCCCTCTCGCAGCGCCTGCACCGCCGTCTCCAGCTGCCCGTAGCCCGTGAGGAGGATCACCTCGACGTCGTCGAAGCGGTCTCGGACCTGCTCGAGGAGCCACAGCCCGTCGCGGTCCGGCATCTTCAGATCGCTGACCACCACCGCCGGCTCCAGCTGGGCGATGAGCGCCAGCGCCTCCTCGGCGCCGGGGGCGGTGTGGGCCTCGAAGCCCTCGTCCAGGAGCAGGGCGGCCAGGACGCGGCGGACGTCCTGCTCGTCGTCCACCACCAGCACCTTGCGGTTCCCGGGGACCGCGGCCAGGCCTTCGAGGGACAGGGCGGCGGGTACGGAGCGCCGCGGGTCCCGGGGGCGGCTCGCCTCCCGGACCGTGCTGCTGTACTCGACCTGTTCCTGGGGGCCGGGCGTCTGGGAGTCCAGGGTCACCGCGGGCAATGTAGCCAAAAAGCCACTCGGTAATCCATCGACGGATTGGAGGGAGGTAGTTACCCCAGCACTCCAGGCCCGTCGGGCCTCCCGTGGGCGTTCAAGGGGTCATCTAGCAGGGCCACGCGTCGAACATGATGTCCTTGGCTTTAGCAGGGGGCGTGCCAACCTCTCCCGGCTCCGAATGCGCGGCCACTCCCCTCCCCACCACATGAAAAATCGACACACCGCCGTGCCATAGCGACAACACGGCCCCACCGTCAGGAGGTGATCACCCACGGGAATGCGCGCAAAACCTGCGTTTCTAGGAGGCGTCCGATCCTCGACACCCCGAGCGCTGGCAGTCTGACACTGAGACGGGGCGGGGTCGGGATCCCGACGGTAGCTGCTTACCCACCTGCCCCACCTACTGCTCAGGGCGGTCGGCGGCGGTGCTGGTGCTGACGCGGGGGGTGGGCACGGGGCCGGGGTCGTCCACGGTGGGCCACACCCCCACCTCGGCGCGCCCCTCGAGCGACAACAGGAACGCCACCGCGGCGGCGCGGTCCGCCTCGGGGAGCCGCGTCTCGAACGCCGGCATGTCGTTCGCCTCCCCGTAGAAGGCCTCGTGCCCGGCGTCGTCCACCACCTTGCGGATCCACTCGGCGCTGCCGTAGCGGAACAGGGCCGGGCCCTCGAGGGCGTAGTACTCCCCGAAGTCGTGGCAGTCGGTGCACTCGTGGGTGTCGAGGAGCGCCGCCCCGGGCCGCTCCTCCAGCGGGGGCAGGTCGGGTTGACGGAGCTGGTAGAGCAGGTCGACCAGCTGGGTGAGCTCCGCCTCCGGGAGCTTCGCGAAGCTCTTCATCCCCTCGACCTTGGTGAGGCCGAAGAGGCGATGGCTGTCCGGGTCCCGGAGCACCTGCCGCAACCAGGCCTTCGAGAGGTAGCCGGTCAGATCGGGGGCCTTGGGCTTCTTGGGCGCGCGCCCCTCGAGGGTGTGGCAGGAGGCGCACTCCCGCCAGAACAGGCGCTCGCCCCGGGTGAGGGGATCGTTGGCCATCATCCAGGTCGCGCCCTGGGGCGGCACCCCCTGGGCGGCAAGCTCCCTTGCGCGGGCCGCCTCTCGGGCCGCCACCTTCTTCTGGGCGTGGATGGTGGGGTCGGCGGCGTCGTGGCGCACCGCGAGCAGGGTCAGGCCGCCGATGCAGACCAGGCCCGCGGCGAGCGCGCCCACGAAGGGGAGCCGGTGCATGATCCGCCGCGAGGGCTTCCTATCGATGAAGGGCAGCGCGAGGAGGAACGTGCTCGCGAGGCCGGGGATCACCACCGTGCCCACCACCTGGAGCGGCCCCTCGAAGTACTTCAGGAGCTGGAACAGGAAGAGGAAGTACCACTCTGGCCGCGCGATGAAGTTGCTCGAGGGATCCGCGGGGGCCTGGAGCGGCGCCCCCGCGGTGGCCGCGACGTAGATCAGCACGCCCACCACCGCCGCCGCGAACACCGCGTCGATCAGCACCTGCTTGGGCCAGAAGGACTCCTCGCGCCGGGCGAGCTGCTCGGCCGACAGGCGCGCGCTCGGGGTCACGCCGTGCCGACGGAAGAAGTACATGTGGGCCCCGATGAGGCCCAGGGTCGCGATGGGGAACGCGATGACGTGCAGCGCGTAGAAGCGGGTCAGGGTCAGGCTCCCGTAGTCGTTGCCGCCCTGCGCGATCGGCTGCAGGTACTGGCCCACCACCGGCACGGTGCCCGCGATGCTGGTCGCCACCTTGGTGGCCCAGTAGCCGGTCTGGTCCCACGGGAGCAGGTACCCGGTGAGCGCGAAGGAGAGCACCAGGCCGAGCAGCATCATGCCGGTGATCCAGTTGCCCTCCCGCGGCGCCTTGTATGCGCCCCACAGCACCACCTGCAGCAGGTGCAGGCCGGCCATCACCACCATCGCCCCCGCCGCGTGGTGGTGGATGCCTCGGACGAGGGCGCCGGCGGGCACCGCCCGCTCGAGGTACGCCACCGAGGCCCACGCGTCGGTGGCGGACGGGCTGTAGAACATGGCGAGCACCAGGCCGGTGCCCAGCTGGATCAGGAACAGGATCAGGGTCGCGCTCCCCAGCACGTAGGCCCACGAGGCCCCGCCAGGGACGCGCTCGTCCAGGGCCTCGGAGAGGAGCTTTCGGTAGCCGGTGCGCTGCTCGAGCGCGTCCAGGAGGGCCTTCGGCAACATCACGCCGGCTCCTTGTCGGCGGTGCCGATCTTGAACTTCTCGAAGCGCACCTGGACCATGCCGTCCACCACCCGGGTCTCGAGTGCGTCCATCCCGCGCGGGGCGGGGCCGCTGGCCACCGCGCCGTCGGTGTCGAACCAGCTCTCGTGGCAGGGGCAAGCGAACTTGCCGGCCGCGGCGTCGTAGTCGATGCCGCAGCCCAGGTGCGGGCAGATGCTGGACCAGGCCTTCACCCCCGCCTCGGTGCGCCGCAGGTACACCGCCCCCACCGTGGTGGGCGGCTGGCGGGTCCAGGCGTCCATCGGGGCCTCCACCACCACCGGCACGTTCACCGGGGTGCCGTCGCTCGGGATGGCGTCCAGCGCCACCACCGGGACCAGCTCGCCCACCCCGGTGACGGTGCGCAGCGACACCGGCGCGAGCACCGCCCGCAGGGCGGGGGCAGCCACCGCCCCCACCACCGACGTGCCCACAACGCCGGAGAGCACCTTGAGCAGAGTTCGTCTATCCTCAGCCACGTCTCGCCTCCATACCGGAACGAGAAGCGGCGAAAAAGGTTACCCCTGATGTTCGAGGTCGGCGAAGACGCTCAGCAGCGCCCCCACCTGGCGCCCCACCTCACCGCCTTCGTGGCCGCGCTGGGCGCGCGCGCGGCGTTCCGGCACCTGGATCCCGCGCGTATCCTCTTCGTGGCCGGGGCGGCCCGGCGCGGGGCCCGAGCGTCGGTGCGGGGCCTCGCCGTAGGCCCTGACGAGGTCGGGCGCGGGCTCGGCAAGCCCACCGTCATCGTGGCGGGGCGGCGCATGCTCTACGAGGTGTGCCTGCGGCCTCGCTTCTTCCTCGCCGCCACGCCGGCGGAGCGCGCCCGGATCCTCGCCCACGAGCTCTGGCACATCGGCCCCGGTTTCGATGGCCGCCTCCACCCCGACCGCCGACACCAGGCCGCCTCCGCCGAGGCGCTCGACGCGGCGCTCGACGCCGACCTCGACGGCTTCGATCCGCGCCGCACCGAGCTGTGGCCGCTCCTCGAGCGGAAGGGCGAGCTGCGGATGCCCGCGTGGCTGGACCGGCCGCCCTCGCTCATCCCGCAAGGCAGCGCCGGTCACCGCGCCGCCTACGACGAGCGGGACCTCTTCTCCGCGGTGGTGCTCCAGCGCTGAGCGCCGCTGCTCAGGACGCCGCCTCGTCCTTCTGCTGCTTCAGCGCCCGGATGAGCCGGTCGAAGAAGCCCGGGGTCGCCGCGCCCGGAGGCTTGGCCTCCGGCGCCCGCTCGAAGTGCGCCCGGATCAGCGCCCGCGAGCACTCCTTCACGTCGGTCACCCGCACCGGGATGCCGCTGTCCCGGTCCTGGGCCGCGCAGCGCAGGCTGCCTTGCTCGTTCAGGTCGAGCTCCATGTCGACCGCCCACGGGAACTCCACCCCCTCCGGCGGAGCGAGGCGCAGGCGGGCCACCGGCTCGTCCTGCTCGACCCGCCCGTGGACGCCCTGGAAGAGGAAGAGCTCGAGGTCGTGGGGCCCGCGCACCACGTGCTCGAAGCGGGCCTGGGTCGGGCAGACCACCCCGGCCTCGAGCAGGGTCTCGGTGCGGCCCTGATCCCGCCCCACCGACAGGGGCTCGGGCAGGATCTCGAAGAGGTTGTACGGCGCGGTGGACTCCAGCTGGGCCGCCGCCCACGCCGCGCCCCGCACCACCGCGTGGGCCGGATCCACCACCAGCATGCGATCGCCCAGGACCTGCTCCGCCCGGCGCCGCACGAGCGGGATCCGGGACTGCCCGCCCACCATGAGCACGCCGTCGAGCCCGTCCGCCTCGAGGCCCGCCTGGCGCAAGACGTCCTTCACCACGTCGAAGCTGCGCTCGACGATCGGGGTGAACAGGGCCTCCGCCTCGCCGCGCAGGATCTCGACCTCCACCGCGACGTCGGGCCCAACCCCGGTGAGGTGGACCCGGGTGGCGGCGTCGGTCGAGAGGGCTCGCTTGGCCGCCTCCACCGCGTCGAGCAGCTCGTTCCTGCCCTCGGGGCTGGGGGGGTGGCCGTAGGCGCGCTCCACCTCCTCCACCAGGCGCTCGGCGAGGGCCTGGTCCAGCTCCACCCCGCCCAGGCCGGGGCCTCCGCCCGCGGCGAGGAGCTGGGCGCTGTGGGGCCCGACCCTGACCACCGCGCAGTCGAAGACGCCGGCCCCGAAGTCGTAGACCAGGTACGTGCCCAGGCCCAGCCGCTCCTCCATGAGCTCGCCGAGCACCACCGCGAGCGGGGCGGAGAGGATCCTCGCCACGTGGAGCCCCGCAAGCTTGCCTGCGATCCGGAGGGCCATCCGCTGCCGCACCCCCCACGAGGCGGGGCAGGTGAGGACGGCCCGGTTCACTGCGTCGCCGAGGCTCAGGTCCGCGGTGGCCCGCGCCTCCTTCAGGATCAGGGCCTGGACCTCCTCGAGCGAGATGAAGTGCTCACCGATGTTGAGCGCGACCTCGTCCTCCTCGGCCGCGCCGAGCCGATAGGGCAAGCTGGCCTTCATCGCCTCGACCCGGGGCGAGCAGAACATGCGCCCGAGCAGGCGCCCGGTGCCGCGGAGCCCGAGCTCCGGCTGCCACACCAGGCGCCGCGCGGCCGGCTCGCCGACGATCGTGCGCCCCTTCGGCTCCATGAACACCGCGGACGGGAAGCCGTCCCCGCCGCGCCGGCACTGAAGGATTCGTGCCTTGCCCGCCTCCACCACCGCCACCCGCGTGGTCTGGTTGCCCGGGTCCACCCCCAGGGCCAGCCGGGAGGGGTCGGGCAGCGGCGCCTTGTCCCGCTTCGACGGGATGGCGGTGGAGGCCGCGCTGGGCGGCGGGCTCACCAGCACGCCCTGCACCACCAGGGGCGTCTTCCGCACCAGGTCGACCCGGGCCAGGGGCGTCACCTCCCCCGGGACCCGCTCCGAGAGCGGCCTGTCCAGGATCGGGCGGGCCGGCACGTCCGCCGCCGCGAGGGCGTCGGGGGGCGCGGGCGCGGGGCCGAGCTGGTCCCGTGCGCCGCCACCGGAGAACGCATATTCGCTAGCGGCGCGCGCAGCCGGGCGAAGCCCGGCGGAGAGGGGTGGGACGGCTCCGCCGGCCCGGGACCCCATGTCTTCGGTCGCGGAGCTGCCCGCCGCCTCCTCCACCACGTCCACCAGCAACAGGGGCTCCGCCGCCGCCTCCGGGTGCGCCTCGGGGACCGGCCCCACCGCGGCCACCACCTCGAGGAGATCCTCGGACAGGGTCCCGTCCTCCTCCACCGGCGGCTCGATCGCGATGTCGATCGAGGCCTTCACCCGCGCCTTGTGAGCGGCGGGAGGCGGCTCGGCCGGCGCGGGGGGCGGCTCGGCCGGCGCGAGGGGCGGCTCGGCCGACGTGGGCGCAAGCCCGCTTGCTCTGCGCACCACCCAGTCGAGCAGCGGGAGCGCCTCGATCTCCCACGTCATGTCGAGGCCCATCCCGCGCTCGCCCAGCCCCGAGGTCACCTCGGTGACCATCCCCGTCCCCACAACGCCCGACGGCCATCGCGGAACTGCAACTCCAACTGCACCTCGGTCCCGACGGGCAATAGAGCATCGGTGGTGACAAAGACCCCGTCAGAGCGAAGACGTGGGCCTATGGATGTCACGAGATCGTCGCGATCCGCTGCATCCAGCCGGACCATCAGGTCCCTTGTTGGGGCCGCCAGCCAAGCAAGGGTCATGGTGCGTGAAAAGCGTGGAAGAAAGCCAGCCTGCGTGTTTTTCCCCGGCGGAGAACGCCTCAGGGCCGTACCCGCTGGAACGTGACCTCGTCGTCGAGATCGCCATCGGAGAGGCGTAGGGCGTGGTCTGACAAGGTGAAGCGGTAGCTCACAACCTCGGTCTCGCTCCTACGCATGCGGAGCATGCCTGCGTCGACGACCCACTGCCCCTGTTGCCCTGCCAGCTCGAAGCGTCCATCGGGGCTGAGGAGCAGCTCCACCGGCCCGTCGGGACCCGCGGCGCGCCACCGCCCGGCGGGCGAGCCGCCTCTTCCGCCCTCGGATGCTGCGCGGCGCGGCGATACACCATCGGGGCCTTTCAGGGCGGGCGCGCTCAGCACCAGCGCGTCGGCCGACAGGCGGAAGGTGAAGGTCAGCGTCTTCCCCGGTGGGGGCCAGGGTGAGGCTGTCGCCGCGGATCTGGTAGCGACCCGCGCTCCCACCGAGGCGAAAGCCACCTTGCGCATCGAGCTCGAGGACGGTGCCGACGTCGCTCTCGTAGCGGCCGACCAGGTCCGCGCGGGGCGGGGGGCGGAGGCGGCGCCTCCACGTCTTCGTCGGGCGGACGGCTGGCGGGAGCGCCGGCACGGAAGCTCCGCAGGATGGCTTTCACCTCGCGGCTCACCGGGCGGAGCTGGCGGCCCTGCACCTCGAGCCGGATCCGGAAGCCCGGGACGTGATCGTCGCGGATCACCTCCCCGCCCTGCTCCGCCGTGACGCGCAAGGCAGCCTGCCCACCCACCTTCGCCCTGCCCTCCTTGACGCGGTAGCCGGCGGCCCGCAGCTCCGCCGCCTCGGGCGGGCCTGGGCCCTCGGGTCGAGGTCGGGCGCGCGTGGACGGTCAGGTGCGCTACCCCGCCGCCGACCCGGGCGGAGAGCCGCCGCTCGAAGCGCATCCCGTCCGTGTCCCCGAAGCGGGGGGCGAGCGCCCAGCCCTCGGGCAGCTCCAGCGCGAACCGCCCGCGGGTATCCTGATAGGGCAGGCCCACCGCGAGGCTGGCCGCGAGCAGCAGGGGGAACATCATCCTTCGATCCCGTCGACCCTCTGCTAGAACCCTCGGCGATCTCCAGAGGCGCATGTCGGGCTCGCGTACCATGTCTTTTTGAGGACGATCCGCCAGGGTCCCGCCTTCACCGCCCCTCGCGCTGCTGACACTGCTGGCGGTGGCCGCGTTCCTGCGCTTCTCGGACCTCGAGACCAACCCGCCCGGCCTGTGGCAGGACGAGGCCTCCACCGGCCTCGACGCCTACCTGTTGTGGACCACCGGCAAGGACCGGGCGGGTGAGGCCTTCCCGATCATCGCGCGCTCCTTCGGGGACTACCCGCTGGCTGGCTACCGCTACCTGAGCGCCCCCATCGTGGGCCTGCTCGGGCTCACCACCGGGCATGAGCGTCTGGTGGCCGCGATCTTCGGCACCTTGCTCGTGTTGGCCGCGTTCTGGGCCGCACGGCAGCGGCTCGGCCGGGGCCTGGCCCTCTTCGCCGCCCCTGAGCGCGACCTTCGCCCCCACCTGGCTGCACTTCTCCCGCTTCGGGTCGGAGGCGATCCTGCTGCCCGCGTGCCTCACCCTCGGCTGGGCGCTGGTGGACTGGGGCCGCGCCGAGGGGCGCCGCGCCGGGCTCTGGCTGGGCGCAGCGTGGCTGGCCGCCGCCGCCTACACACCTACCACGCGGCGAAGGTGTTCCTGCCCCTGTGGCTGCTCGGCTTCCTGGTGCTCGAGTGGCCGCTGATCAAGGCCCTGTGGAGCGGCAGGCAGCGGCACCACGTGGTGGGCCCTGCGCTGGTCTTCACCCTCGGCGTGCTCCCTCCTTCGTCGTCGCCCTGAGCGAGGGCGGCATGGCCCGCCAGCAGCAGGTCCTGGCCTGGTACGCGCACGAGGGCATCACGCTGGTCCGCGTCATGGTGGGCAACTACCTGTCGTACTTCGACCCCGGCATGCTCTTCGTCCGGGGCGGCCCGGCGGCGGTGGCCCAGAGCATCCGGGCCTCGGGCGCTGGAACCTGGTGGAGCTGCCCCTGATGGTGGTGGGGCTGGGCACGCTCCTGCTGCGCACCCCCGACCGCCGCGTCGCGGGTTCCTGCTGTACTGGTTCCTGATCGGCCCGCTCCCCGGCGGCCTCACCTACGAGAGCCACAACATGGGCCGGGCCATCGGCTGGATCCCCGCCCCGCAGATCATCTCCGGCCTCGGGGCTTCGTGATCGCGCGCTGGGCCTGGGGTCGGATGCTCGAGGCGGGCGCGGTCTGGCGTCGGGGCCTCGGCGTCGCAACCCTGCTTGCGATGGTCGGCGGCTGGAGCGCCACCGCATACGCGGTGTGGTGGTGCACGCTGGTGCGCTACCCCATGATCACCGAGCGCGACTGGCAGTTCGAGATCGCGCGCTCGATGCAGTGCGCCCTCGACCAGCGCAAGGACGAGACCCTGATCATCTCGCCCCAGTTCCAGGTGGCCAGCGTGTTCGCCGAGTTCGTCTTCGCCCAACCCGACCGGGCGGCGGGGCAGCGGATCTGGCGGCTGGGCACGCGCACGGTGGTGTCCCCGGGCGAGCTGTACGTCTTCCCGCGCCGGGGCGAGCCGCCGAAGGGCAAGGAGGTCTGCACGATCAAGAACCAGGTCACCGGCCAGATCGTGTCCCAGGTCTACGCCGCCCCGGACCCCGAGCCTGAGCGGAGCCGAGCGCGGAGCCCGGGATCCCATTGATCCGGGGCGCCGATCCCACGAGGATGAACGAGTGAGCGAGCGCGGCGCCCCCACCGCCATGTGGCCGTCGGTGGACGGCCAGGACGGCTTCGATCTCGCCCGGGCCGACGCCCGCCTGGTGGTGCACCGGGAGGGCCTCCGGACGTGACCCTGCCGATCGAGCGGCCGGAGTTCCTGATCGGCCGCGCCCCTGCAGGGGGTCGACCTCACCCTCGACGACGAGGCGGTGTCGCGCCAGCACGCCCGGCTGAGCGTGAACGAGCGGGGCTACTTCCGGCTCGAGGACCCCGGGTCCACCAACGGGATCATCTACCAGGGCGGCGGGTGAAGCGCCTGAACCTCGTCGACGGCGACGTGTTCGAGATCGGCGAGGCCCGGCTCGAGTTCTTCGCCAAGATGGACCGCTTCAAGCCCCCGGAGCTGGCCAAGAAGGCCCCCGCCGCGGCAGGACTCGGTGTTCGCCGACGTCTCCATCCCCGGAGCTGGGGCCCGACGTGGCCCCGGCGGGCGGGGACGACGAGGTGCTGGGCTGGGACCCGCGGCCGCCGCCCAGACCCCTGGCGCCTGAGGGCGGCTCGGAGCCCGACGCCGAGGAGTAGCGCTCGGCCTCGGAAATGCTCGGCCCGTCTATCGAGTTAACGGGTTTGATCATGAACACACAGACCCCCTCGAGGCTGGCGCTCGTCACCCTGGGGCGCCGCCGCAATCCTCGCGTACGCGCCCCTGGCCCAGGCCAAGGTGCCCTTCGACCCGACCATGATCTCGGACGTGGCGGAGCAGGTGACCCCGGCGGTGGTCAACATCACCACCCGCAAGAACGGGAACGTGCCCGAGGGCCACCCGATGCTCCAGGGAGATGTTCGGCCGCGGGATGCCGATGATGGGCGCTGGCTCCGGCGTCGTGGTGTCCGCCGACGGCGACATCGTGACCAACAACCACGTGGTCGAGGGCGCGGACGAGATCAAGGTGACCTTCGCGGACAAGCGCGAGTTCGACGCCAAGCTGGTGGGCACCGACAAGGCCTCGGACCTCGCCTTCCTCAAGATCGAGGCCAAGGGCCTGCCGTACCTGCGCTTCGGCGACTCCTCGAAGCTGCGCCTGGGCGAGTTCGTGCTCGCGGTCGGCAACCCCTTCGGCGTGGGCCAGACCGTCACCATGGGCATCGTCTCGGCCAAGGGCCGAGCCGGGATGGGCATCGTCGACTACGAGGAGTTCATCCAGACCGACGCATCGATCAACCCCGGCAACTGGCGGCGCGCGCTGGTGAACCTCGAGGGTGAGCTGGTGGGCATCAACACCGCGATCCTGTCCCGCAGCGGCGGGAACCAGGGCGTGGGCTTCGCGGTGCCGAGCAACATGGTGCGGCCCATCCGCGAGCAGCTGGCCAAGTACGGCCGCGTGCGCCGCGGCTACCTCGGCGTGTACATCCAGGACCTCACCCCCGAGCTCTCGCGAGCGGGGTGAAGGCCAACGACCTCAAGGGCGTGCTGGTCACCGACGTGCAGGAGGACAGCCCGCCGCCAAGGCCAACGTCGAGGTCGGTGACGTCATCACCCAGGTCGACGGCAACCCCACCCTCACCGCGGCGCAGCTCAGGAACCGGGTCGCCCTCATCGAGCCCGGCTCCAAGGTGAAGCTCGACGTGATGCGCGAGGGTCAGGCCAAGACGGTCTACGTGACCCTCACCGAGAAGGAGGGCGGGCAGGTCGCCTTGCAGAGAGCGGCGAGGGCGCCGCGCCCCTCGGCGCCGGCCTCGGCCTCGCGAAGCTCGACGCCGAGCTCCGCGGCCTGCCTCCGCCTGCCCCCCCGCGTCGACGGGGTGGTGGTGATGAACGTGGCCCCCGGCAGCCCGGCCGACCTGGCCGGCCTCGAGCCGGGGACGTCATCGTGAGCGTGGACCGCCGCACCGTGAAGAAGCCGGGCGACGTCGAGAAGCTCCTGAAGCGGGACGGTGGGCAAGCCCTCTTGCGGGTCTACAAGAACGGCGCCTTCACCTTCGTGGTGCTCAAGGCGGGAAGTAGCTCAGCGCGCCGCCCGCCCGAAGGGCCACAGCGCCAGCACCGCGAGCTTCAGGTGCTGCAGGGCGAACGGGATCCCGATGATGGTGACGGCCAGCCCGAGGGCGAGGCCGATGTGGCTGACGAAGATCCACACCCCCGCCAGCACCAACCACAGCACGTTCCCCAGCGTCCCCAGGGCGGCGCCGCCGCCGGAGCGGGTCACCTCCTGGATGTCCTTGCCGAAGGGCAGAAAGCCCAGCCCGGCCAGCTTGAAGGCCTGCAGGCCGAAGGGGATGCCCACCACGGTGAGGCAGAGCAGCACGCCGAACACCAGGTACTCGAAGGCGATCGCCAGGCCGCCCCCGAAGACGATCCAGAGGAGGTTCAACAGCAGGCTCATGGTCCCTGTCTCTCAGATCCGGGCCGACCTGACCATGCCATGTGGTCCCGACAGGGGTGTCGGGCGGGCCTGACAGGCGCGCGAACGCGGGGCGCGAATCCCCTGCCGACCCGGAGGCGCTCAGCTTGGCACGCGGGTTGCGATTGGGCGGCGATCATGAAGACCCCGCCCTCATCGCTTCCCTGGTCGCCGGCACCCTGATCACCGGCGGCGGCCTCGCCCTGGCCGACGTCCGCGAGGCCCGCACCGTCACGCCCTTCCACGCGGTGGAGGCCCACAGCGCCTTCGAGATCTTCATCGAGGTGGGGGAGGAGCCAAAGCTGGAGCTGGTCGGCCGCTCCGAGGCCCTGGCCACCGTGATCTCCGAGGTGCGCGACGGCGTCCTCACCCTCCGCCGCAAGTCCACGCGGGGCGACAGCGGCTCGGTGCAGGTCCACATCAGCACGCCCACCCTGGACGCCCTGGAGACCTCCGGCGCGGTGTCGGTCACCGCCCGGCGCCTCAGCGGCAAGTCGCTGGACGTCGAGGGCTCCGGCGCCACCCAGCTGACCCTCGCCGGCAAGGTCGAGATCCTCAAGATGGACCTCTCCGGCGCGGCCGAGGTCCACGCCCTCGCCCTCGAGGCGGCCAGGGTCTCGGTGGACGCCTCCGGCGCGGCCGACGTGAAGGTCAGGGCCACCGAGGCCCTCGACGTGGACGCCTCCGGCGCCACCTCGGTGCGCTACGCGGGGGCCCCGAAGTCGGTGAACACCGAGACCTCGGGCCTCAGCTCCGTGTCGCCGATCTGAGCCGCCTTTGACCCCTCCCCGGATCGGCGCTACACCCTCCCGATGCGTCGACACGACGCCCACGACGCCGAGCTGGTGGTCTTCACCAAGAAGGAGGGCCTCCTGTCCAAGGTGGCCCACGACCTCAAGATCCGCGCGGGCCGCTTCGAGCTGGAGATCGAGGGCGAAGAGGCGGTCCGCCTGACCTGCCCCGCCACCGCGCTCCGGGTGGTGAACGCGATGCTCGATGGCCGCGAGGCCCCCGAGCTCCTCAGCGCCAAGGACAAGGTCAAGATCGAGGATCTGATCGCGAAGGAGGTGCTGAGCGCCTCCCGGCACCCCGAGATCCGGTTCGTCAGCACCCGCGTCACCCCCGGCCCCGACGGCTACCGGGTGGAGGGTGACCTGAGCATCGCGGGCACCACCCGCCCGATCAGCGCCAGCGTGATCCGCAAGAAGACCTGCCTCGACGCCGAGGTCACGCTCCGGCAGACCGACTTCGGGATCAAGCCCTACACCGCGCTCCTCGGCGCGCTGAAGGTGCAAGACAACCTGCGGGTTCTGATCAGCGTCCCCGAGCCCGAGCCCGAGCTCAGTTGACGCGCTGGCGGAGGACGTCGAGCAGCTGACGGAGGGTGTCGTAGCTCTCGGCCGGGGACTGCATCTCCTCCTCCGGCTCGTCCTCGGTGTCGGCGGCGTAGGCCTCGTAGGCCTCGACCGTGGGGTACTGGCGGAAGAAGGCCTCGAGGGACATCCGCACCAGGTGGATGATGTGCGGGCGCTGCTCGAGCTCGGTGGTGGCGGCGATCGCCCCCACGTTCCTGAGCCGGTCCCCGATCGCCTCGAGCTCGTACTGCATGCCCGGGTAGGCGTCGCAGAGCTCCGCGATGGCGAGGCGGAGCTCCTCGAGATCCGCTCCTCGGGATCGTGCAGGGCGTAGCGGCGACCCGGTTCGTCGGTGCGGGCCTCGACGTCCAAGAGCGCGCGGTCGGCCTCGTCGAGGAGAAGATCGAGGACGTCATCCGACATCCCCTCGTGCGCCTGGGTCTTGATCTGAGCGTCATGGCCGAGCCATCGGGGCCTGGGGCCCCTCGCCCGTCCAAGGCTAAACCCATTCTCGCCGCCTCGACAACGGCTGAGGTCGGCAGGGGATCACCGCCGGGGTGATGGGCGTCATAGGTCCGACGCAGGTGGGCGTCGTCGACGTGGGTGTAGATCCGGTGGTCCGCAGATCTGCGTGCCCCAGCATCACCTGCACCGAGCGCAGGTCCGCCCCGCCCTGGACCAGGTGGGTCGCGAAGGCGTGCCGGAGCTTGTGGGGCGACAGGTCCCGCGGGATGCCCGCCGCCCGCGCCAGCCGTCTCAAGATGACGAAGGCGGCCTGCCGGGTGAGCCGGCCGCGGCCCCCCTGGCCCGGGAAGAGCGCGTCGTTGGGGCCGTCCTTCAGCCGGGCCTTCCTGTCCTCCGCCATGTAGGCCCGGAGCACCTGGATCACTGGCTCCCCGATCGGGACCACCTCCCTTGCTCCCCTTGCCGACCACCCGGACCAGGCCCGCGTCGAGGTGGACCCCGCCCACGTCGAGGGGAGACCGCCTCGCTCACCCGCACCCCCGCCCCATACAGGAGCACCACCAGGGCGAGGTCCCGGGCTTGGCCTGGGCCGCCTCGAGGAGGGCCTCGACCTCGGGGTGGCTCACCCCCTCGGGCAGGCGCTTGCCGACCTTGGGCAGGCGCAACAGGGGCCGCGGGGTCGGCCTCGAGGACCTGCCGGCGCACCAGATGGCGAAAGAAGCCCCGGACCGCCACGAGCATCCGCTTCTGGGTGGTGGCGGCGAGGCCGGCCTTCGCCAGCCCCTGGAGCCACCTCCGAGAGGTCGGTTGAGGTCACCGCCCGGGCGTCGGCCCGGCCGCGGTCGATCATCACCCCGCGAAGTCCGCGAGGTCACGGCCGTAGGCCCTCGAGGGTGTTGGCGGCCAGGCTCCGCTCCACCCGGAGGTGGGTGAGGTACGCGTCCAGCTGGGCGTCGAGCTCGGTGTAGGCCACCTCCTCGCTCACCTGCCCCGGGGACGTCATGCCCGGCATGATAACTTGCGGCGACGGATCCGGGAAGTTTCGTGGCAGGCGGTCAAGAGTTCAGGCGCCAGGCGAGGATCTCGCGCAAGTCGTCTTGCGAGTCCCGCATCCCGTCGCCGATGCGCTCCACCACCCCATCATCAGCTTCAGCACCGCCTGGGCTTCGCGCGCTGGAGCACCGCCAGCTCGCGGCGGGAGATCTCGAGCACCACGCTCGCCATCTCGGCCGTGGCCGAGCACATGCGTGGGCCCCGCCCGGAGGAGCGCGGCCTCGCCGAGGGAGTCGCCCGGCCCCAGGGTGCCCAGGCGCAGCTCCTCGCCCCGCGGCCCGCGCACCGAGAGGCGGATGCTCCCCTGCGCCACGATGTAGAGGCCGTCGCCGATCATGTTCTCGACGAAGAGCGGCGCGCCCGCGGGCACGCGCTTCTCGTGGGTGATCGACGCGATGATCTGCAGCCCGGTGTCGGTGAAGTTCTTGAACAGGGCGGCGCTCTTCAGGCGCGCGATGATGTCCGGGTTCTGGGACATGACATGACGACGACGCGGGATCCTACGCCGCACCCTCGGCTCGCAAGCGAAGCGAGGGCGCCTCCCGGCCACCACCTCGGCGACCGCGCCGAAGCACGATCGTCGGGGTCCCGCGACGTCATCGAGAGTTGTGTACCAGCGGCCCGATTGCGCGCAACGCCCCGAACGGAGCGTTGGTGCTATGCGATCCAGCCGAGGGCTGCGGCGTAGTCGGCCGCCACGTCGCAGTAGTGGGGGGCCGACCACGACATGTGCGCCCGCTCGGCCTCGGTGAGCGGCCGCTTCACCCGCGCGGGGAGCCCACCACGAGCACCCCGGGTGGGATCTCCATCCCCTCCGTGACCAGCGCCCCCTGCCCCGACCAGCGAGCCCGCCCCGACCCGGGCCCGGTCCATCACGATGGCGCCCATCCCGATGAGGCAGCCGTCCTCCACCGTGCACCCGTGGAGAATCACGCGGTGCCCGACCGTGACGTCGTCGCCGATGATGGTCGCGTGCCGATCCGTGGTGACGTGGACCACGGAGTTGTCTTGGATGTTCGTTCGCGCTCCGATGCGGATGTGGAACACGTCGCCGCGGACCACGGCGCCGAACCACACGGAGCTCTGCGCGCCGATGTGGACGTCACCGATCACGTAGGCGTTGGGGGCCACGAAGCAGTCGGGCGCAAGCTGCGGCTGGTGCTCGAGGTACGGCAGCACGGGCATGGGCCCGGCGTACGCGAAAGCATCGACGATGTCGACGGTGGGCTTATCCGCAGGGGAGATCGGTCGATGACAGAGGGGGCGCGGGGGACCGGCCCGACAGGAGGATGTGATGAAGCACGCATGGATGGGAGCGCTCGCGGTCTTGGTGGCGAGCAGCGCCGCGGCGACGCCACAGCAGTTCACGGTGACCGGGGGTCACTGGAGGCTGGCTTGCACGACTGGCGGGTGGTCGACGTCCGCACCGGCGGGGTGAGCCAGGTGAGCACGACGCGCCCTGATCCCTACGGGGGAGCGGGTCGCTCGAGCAGAGCATCCCCGCGCCGGGCTCCGACGAGTGGAAGACCGAGGTCGAGATCTTCAGCCCCGACACCAGCTTGACCCCGGGCGCGGGGCTGGTGCCCAGACTGCCGCGGGCGGCTACGGGCGCCTCGCCGACCTGCGCGACCTCCTGGTGACCTGGTACCGCGACGGCAGCAGCACCGCGTGGCCGTGGCTGGGCGAGGCGGTCCGCATCTACGTCTACGACCCCCGACCTCGGGACCCAGGGGAGCTCGTACGTGCTGATCTGGGAGCCGGTCTACAACGGCTCCCTGGTGGTCCCCACCGACCAGTGGATCGTGTCCAGGGTCGACGACGGAACTTCTGGCGCACCCCCATCTACCTCGACGGCCAGCGGGTGCCGCGCCTCGTTCTGCAGCGACAACCCCACCGAGTGCCACCGGTACCTCCTGTTCTCGGCGTGGGGCTTCGGCCCCGACACCGTGATCTTCGGCCTCAACCTGGCCGTCGGCTCGGGCTGGTACGGGAGCTACCTGGGCTACGTCGACCAGGTGAACCTGGAGATGCCGACGGGCAGACCTGGATCTGGGACTTCGAGCCGGGGGACGCGCCGATGTGCAGCGAGGCCGCGCCGGAGCTGGAGCACACGAGCACCGCCGCGGGCGACGGCGCGGGCGACACCACTGACGGGGTGTGCCTCGGCCCAGGGGCCAACGAAGGGCGGCCGAGGTCCCCACCCCACCTCGAGCGCCACGAGGGGAGCGAGGGTCGGCGTCCGGTGCCCCTCCGGACGGTGTCCGGATCGGCCGGACGAAGCCGTTGATTCCGGTGGAACCGGTGGTCTCCCTCGCCTGGCACGGCATCTGCTTTCTGTGCGTGCGTGACCGACAGCGTGCGCGCTACCTCCCCTCCGCGCCCTTGGCGTTCTTCTGGGCGCCTGAGCTCCCTGAGACCGAGAGACCCCACAGACCGCGGTGGACCGCGACGTGGTCGTGTCTGCGCCGCCGCCCCGAAGTACGAGCTGCTCCCGCACCTCCCGAGCGAGGCCAGCCTCCGGGGGGTTCGCCGCTCGGACGCGGTGTTCGTGCCTGGGCTGGGGCCGCTGCCCTCGGACGACCCCGGCCTGCGGAGCCAGGTCACGCGGGCGGTGCGCGGGCAAGGCATCGAGGCCGCTCGGCGGCACGTCCGGAGACCTCCGCGAGGGCGCGCCGCCGCGATGCGGGCCGGCGCAGAGGCGCTTGGCGCCGGCCCGGCTCTCGAGAGGGCCGCCGCGCTGCACGGGCTCGCGGACCGCGCCGACGCGGTGCTCGACGCGCTCGAGGCCGAGCGCGCGCGGGTGCAGGACGTCCTGCAGCCGTACGTGCTCCGGGAGGCGGACCGCATGCTCGCGGCGAGTCGGGCGCGGATCCTGGGCTCCGCGCGCAGTACTTCTTGCCCTCCGGCGCGCCCGCGACGCGGCGCTCACGGAGCTGCGCGCGGGCGCGAAGCAGCTCTGGGGTGCGCACGCCGAGGTCCGTCGGGCCGAGGCCACCCGAGCCCCGCGAGCGCGCGGTGCGGGTGAAGGCGGCCCGGGCGCGGCTCGACGTGGTCTACGCGGAGGTCCGAGAGGCGCACCCGCTGCTCACCAGCTTCGGCCCCGGCGCGTCGAACCTCGGCGTGCTGCGCGACCTGAGCATCGACCAGGTCCATGAGCGGGCCGGGTCCACGCCCGCGCCCGCTCGCCGACCCGCTCCGCGGCCTGCTCGACGGCATGGAGGGCGCGATCGAGGGCATGCAGGCTCGATTGCGCGAGGAGCCCGACGTGATCTGGCGGCTCCCGACCTCGTGCAGGCCACCCTGATCCGGGAGGGTGTCGACCCTCGGAGCATGCTCGCCGCGCGCACGCCCGCGACCTGACCCGGAAGGCGGGGCAAGACGGCGGCGCCTGGGCAACGGCGACGTCGCTGGTGGCGATGGGCCTCAGGGGTGGCGGCCTCGGTGCCGACGGGCGGGGCGAGCCTCGTGATCAGCGCGAGCGCGGCCGCGGTCGCGGACGGCTACCAGCTGTTCCTCGCCATCGACGCGTTCTCGCTCCAGGCGGACGCGGCGGGCACCGACCTCGAGCCGCGCCGCGCGCTTCGCCCACGACGCCCCGCCGGCCGGCGGGCTCCTGCTCGACGTGGCTGCCGCAGTGACCTCCGCGGTCGGGGCGGGCTTGGGCTGGCGTGCCCTCCGCGCGCGCCCGGATCCGCTCGGAGACATGGCCCGTGCGCTCGAGGGCGAGCTCGGGGCGGGGCGCGCGGAGCGGTGGTGCTGGCCCTCGGGGACGAGCACACCCTGCTCGAGGTGTTCGTGCGGACCGACCCGCGCTGTGGGCGCAGCTGGCAGACGTCGACCCCGCGACCCTGGAGGCGGCGACCCGCGCGCTCGGCCCCGAGCGCTGGGTGGAGTGGAGCGAAGCGCTGGGCCCGGAGGCGTTCGCGGACCTCGTCCGGCGGATGCCGGCGGAGTCATGGCCCCACCTGCTGGCGACGGAGATCGGACCCAAGGAGGCGCGCGCGGTGCTGGTCACCCTCCCGCAGGACGTCTTGCGGTCGCTCGCGCCGACCCTCAAGGGCCAGGGCCTCGTCGACCTCGCGGGTCAGCCCGGCGCGCACACGCTGACCCTCGCCGAGCCGTCGCCGTACGTGCGGCTCGATGGCGCGCTCGCCTACGACGCGCGCACCCCTTGCGCGGGGCGATGCCGCGAGGACCATCGCGGCGCGCGACGACTGGGCCGCGATGAAGCGGGAGCTGGGGCCGATCGGGGAGCGGGTGAAGCACGTCGATGGCCAGGACATCCGGTGGATCCGGAAGCTGGCGGACGACCGGCGGAGCGGCACGAAGCCGACCGGCAGGCAGCTCACGGACCTCTCGGAACGCCTCGGCATCGAGCGCGCGGAGGTGCGGCGGGTGATCGACGACCTCGCGGGCCTCCCGCCGCCGGTCCTGTCAGCGAGGGCGCGACGGATCGTCGCCGAGGCCCCCGAGCTGCGCTCCGGCCTCGAGGCGTTGGCCGCGAGCGACGCGCCGGTGGACTTGCAGCAGCGCACCTTGCGCTCGGTCGAGCGGGCGGTGACCGAGGAGCGCGCGGTGATCGACCGCGAACACCTCAGGGGCTGGCCTCGACGAGGTGGTGATCAGCAAGGGCTCGATCACCAGCGTGCTGTCGGATCGGATGCACGAGCTCGACTGGGCGCTGCGGGCGGTGCACGAAGGCCGGGTGATGGAGGGGACCACCGTGTTCCTGGGCGTGAAGCCGGGCACGCGCGTACAGCCTGCGGCGGGGGCCGGTGATCGAGCTGAAGGATGTGGCAGGCAAGACCAACGGCCTGTACGACCTGGACGTGGTATACCTGCGTCCGGACGGCAAGACGGTGGAGGTCGCGGAGGTGAAGCGGACGGCCAACGCGCTGTGGATGGCCATCAAGCAGGAGCGATCGGCACGAGTACTTGAAGAAGTTCACCGACTTCCGAAACTCCAACCGGGAGTCCGGGCAGCCGCTCGAGCTCACGATGGTGTTCGGGGAGCGCGGAGAAGAGGCGCTCGACATCCCCATTACCAAGGATGGCGAGACGGCTCGCGGATCTACTCGGTGATGATTGGGAGATCGTCTGGCCACCGGAGGAGCCGATCGAATGAACCCGAAGAGGCGGCTGCTCGCCGCGGCAGACATCCTGACCGAGCTTCCGGGGGGCACTGGGCGGCCGGGCTTCCACCCGGCGGCATCAGCGCACCCACCACCTTCGCTCTCCTCCGCGAGACCCACGAGGTCGTGCGGCGAACCCTCGCCGCTCTCGGACCCGAGACGGAGGACGAGGCCCGACGGGCGAGACGAAGACCCACGAATCCTTGCGATCGACAGAGTGCTGGTCGACAACTTCAAGGACAGGCGCACGATGCACTCGGCCGCGCTTCGCAGCGACGATCGCCGAGCACGAGGCCATGCCCTCCCCCGGCCTCACCTGGGTAGGGGTCGCGCGGACGTGGGTGCGGGCGATCGTGGGCATGGTCTTCTCGCGCTCGCTCTCCGGCGTGCCGCTCTGCGGCTACCCTGACCCCGAAGGTCGCCGCGCCTACGCGCTCGCGTTCTTCGAACGGCACTGCCTGCTCTTCGACGACGAGACCCGGGCGGCGGTGCTCGACTCCCTCTCCGACTGTGTCGCCACCGACATCGAAGCCGTCGCCGCGCTGCTCTACGCCCACCTGAGCCGCGGCCGTCGCGTCACGAGGGCCATCGACACCATCTTCACCAAGGACTTCCAGGCCAAGATCAAGACCCATCGCTTCGAGTCCTTCCCCGACCCCGGCTGGGACCCCGACCCGGAGTAGGCGCAGGCCTGTTGCTCCACGCCGGAGGTGGTTGACGAACGCGAGTACGCTGGCCGACCAAGGACCACCGTGAGCATCGACAACGCGCGCTCGGTCTGGAGCACACCTACGCCTGCCGCGCTGGAGGGGCTCTACGCGCCCATCGACCCCGCAGGCTTCCCCAGCCCGCACTCCTGCTCCTGAACCGGCCCCTGGCCACCGCCTTGGGGCTGGATCCGGCCTGGCTTGAAGCCCACGGCGCCGCCGTCCTCTCCGGCTCGGCGGTGCTGGAGGGCACGCGCCCCTGGCCCAGGCCTACGCCGGCCACCAGTTCGGGCACTTCAACCCCAGATTGGGCGACGGGCGCGCTCCTGATCGGCGAGGTGGTGGACCCGGCCGGCCGCCGCTTCGATCTGCACCTCAAGGGCGCCGGGACCACCTTCTCCCGCCAGGGGACGGCCGCGCCGCCCTGGACTCTGCCCTGCGCGAGTACATCGTGAGCGAGGCGATGCACGCGCTCGGCATCCCCACCACGCGCTCGCTCGCGGTGGTGACCACCGGCGAGACCGTCCTCCGCCAGCGCGCGGCGCCCGGGGCGGTCCTGACCCGGGTGGCGGCCAGCCACCTCCGGATCGGCACCCTGGAGCTCTTCGCGTCCCTCGACGACCGTGACGCGCTCCAGCGTCTGGTGCAATACAGCCTGCAACGCCACTACCCCGAACGGGGCCCACGGCGGCGCGGTCGCCCTCCTCCTCGAGGCGGTGGCCAGCGCCCAGGCCCGCCTGATCGCGCGCTGGATGGCGGTGGGCTTCGTGCATGGCGTGATGAACACCGACAACGTGGCGCTCTCGGGCGAGACCATCGACTTCGGCCCCTGCGCGTTCATGGACGCCTCACGACCCGGACACCGTCTTCAGCCAGATCGACCAGCAGGGCTGCTATCGGTACGGCCACCAGCCGGGGATCGGGGCCTGGAACATGGCCCGCATGGCCGAGGCCCTCCTGGGCTCCTGGCCGACGACCGCCAGGCCGCGATCGAGCTCGGCCAGGCCACCCTGGATCGCTTCCAGAGCGAGCTGCGGGCCACCTGGCTGGACCTCATGCGCGCCAAGCTGGGCCTGCCAGGGGCAGAGGACGACGACGGGGCGCTGATCCAGGCGCTCCTCGACGCCATGGCGCGCGCGCGCGCGGACTACACCCTCACCTTCCGGCGGCTGGCCGACGGCCTCGAGCACGAAACGCAACCAGACCTGCACCCCGAGATCAGGGCCTGGCTGCCGCGCTGGCGGGCGCGCCTGGGCGCTTCGGCGCCGAAGCAGATGAACCAGGTCAACCCGCTCTACATCCCGCGCAACCACAAGGTGGAGGAGGCCCTGAGCGCCGCGCTGGCGGCGACCTGGGCCCGACCACGCGCCTGCTGGAGGTCCTCGCCCGGCCCTTCGAGGCCCAGCCCGGCTGCGAGGCCTACGCCGAGCCAGCCCCGAGAGCTTCAGGTGCTACCAGACCCACTGCAACACGCTGAGCGGGCGGCCGGGCGCTGGTGCCGAAATTTCGTGACAGGCACGAGGTCTCGCCGCCTCTTTGACGATATCTCGTCATCAGTTTCACCGCTTCGACCTGATTTCAACCACTTACGGCTGGCATCGCTGTTGCGAATGGCTCGCAGCATGATGTCGAAGCGTTTGGACGTGGACGTCGCGGTGGTCGGCGCGGGCACCGCCGGCCTGGCCGCGCATCGGGCGGCGGGCTGCGGGCGCCCGGAGCGTGCTCATCGAGGCGGGCCCCAGGGGCACCACCTGCGCCCGCGAGGGCTGCATGCCGAGCAAGCTGCTCATCGCGGCGGCGGAGGCGGCCCACGCGGCGGCCAGCGCCTCCGGGTTCGGCGTGTACGCCGGGCCGGTGCGGGTGGACGGCCGGGCGGTCAGCGGCGCGGGTGCGGGCGGAGCAGGACCGGTTCGTCGGCTTCGTGGTGGAGGGCCACCAGGCCCTGCCGGCCGAGGAGCGCCTCGAGGGCCTGGCCCGCTTCGTGCGGGACGGCGTCCTCGACGTGGGCGGGGTGGAGGTCCACGCCCGCCGCGTGGTGCTTCGCCACCGGGTCGTCGCCGAAGATCATCCCCTGTTCGAGCAGGTGCAAGATCGCTTGCTCACCAGCCGCGACGTCTTCGAGTGGGACGACCTGCCGGAGTCGGTGGCGTTGTTCGGGCCCGGGGTCATCGGCCTCTGAGCTCGGCCAGGCCCTGGCCCGGCTCGGGGTGCGGGTGCGCATCTTCGGGGTGAGCGGGTCGGTGGGCCCCCTGACGGACCCGGTGGTGCGGGCGGCCGCCGCCGACGCGCTCTCCGAGGAGGTGCCGCTCCATCCCGACGTCGAGATCGAATGGGTCCGACCGGTGCAGGGCGGGGTCGAGGTGCGCTGGCGCGAGGACGTCGCGGTTCGGCAAGACCGCTTTCAGTACGTGCTGTCCGCCATCGGCCGGGTCCCCAACCTGGCGGGGCTGGGGCTCGAGAACACCTCGCTGCCCCGGGACGCCTGCGGCAGGCTGGTCTTCGACCCGCGGACCCTCCAGGTGGGCGACGCCCCCGGTGTTCGTGGCGGGCGACGTCAACGACGACCGGCCCCTCTTGCACGAGGCGGCGGACGAGGGGCGGATCGCGGGCGAGAACGCGGCCCGCTACCCCGACGTGCAGGCTGGCCTGCGGCGCTCGCCCATCGGGGTGGTCTTCTCGGACCCCCAGATCGCGATGGTGGGCGACCGCTACGTCGACCTCGGGGCCGGGACGTCGCCATCGGCGAGGTGTCCTTCGCCGACCAGGGCCGCAGCCGGGTGATGCGGCAGAACCGCGGCCACCTCCGGTGTACGCAGATCGCCAGACCGGCCGCTTCCTGGGGGGCGGAGATGGTGGGGCCGCGGGCCGAGCACCTCGCCCACTCCTGGCGGCCTGGGCCCACCAGGCCGGGCTCACCGTGCCCCAGATGCTCGACATGCCCTTCTACCACCCGGTGGTGGAGGAGGGTTGCGCACCGCGCTCCGTGGGGCGCGAGATCGACTGGCTCCGGCGCTCCGCCGGGCCGCCTGAGAAATACACGATACGCAACTTGAGTTGCTCGACCAAGAAGGAGATAGAAGAGTCATGAAAGAGAACCGTGAAGGTCAGAAGGTCCCCAACGTCAGCTTCCGCGTCCCGCGACAAGGACGGCAACTGGAACACGGTGACCACCGACGACCTGTTCGCCAACAAGAAGGTGGTGGTGTTCGCCCTCCCGGCGCCTTCACCCCACCTGCTCCAGCTCGCACCTGCCGCGCTACAACCAGCTCGCCGACGACTTCAAGGCGGCGGGGGTGGACGACATCCTCTGCGTGTCGGTCAACGACACCTTCGTGATGAACGCCTGGCAGGAGGATCAGGGCGCCGACCGCATCACCTTCGTACCCGACGGGAACGGTGAGTTCTCCAAGGGCATGGGGATGCTGGTGGACAAGGACGACCTCGGCTTCGGGGCGCGCTCCTGGCGCTACTCGATGCTGGTGAACAACGGCGTCGTCGAGAAGATGTTCATCGAGGAGGAGCGCCCGGCGACCCCTTCTGACGTCTCCGACGCCGACACCATGCTGAAGTACCTGGGCGGCACCGCGAAGCCGGACATCCTGCTGTTCACCAAGCCCGGCTGCACCCACTGCGCCCGCGCCAAGCGGATGCTCGACGAGGCCGGTCTGCCCTACGCCGAGCTGCCCACCAGCCCGCGGATCCTGCGCGCCCTCCCTGGCGCCCGGACCACGCCCCAGGTGTTCGTGGACGGCAAGCACGTCGTCGGCACCGCCGACGACCTGGCCACCTGGCTCACCGCGCGGCTGTCGAAGTAGCCATCCGGGGACGCGGAGCACCAGCGCCGCGTCCCTCGCCTTGGTCACCGCGTCGAAGAACGTGCCCAGGGCCGCGTGCTCCTCGCTCGTGTACCAGCGCGAGGGGAGGCGGAGCTCCTCCTCCACCTCGAGCGCCCTGCCGTGGGGCCGCACCGTCCGAGAGTAGTAGCCCAGCGGGCCCTCGACCTTCGCGTCGTCGGGCGCGTCGAGGACCACGCCGCCGGCCGGGATCTGCAAGCTGACCTGCCGCGTGAAGGATACCGACGGCCCGACCCAATACGGCGCGGGCCGGGCGGGGAGCGCGCGCTCGAGTCGGGCGTACCGAAGAGCTGCTCGAGGGTGGCGGAGAAGAGGTCGCCGCTCGCGAGCAGGCCCCGCGCGCGAGCAGGACGTCCTGCACCTCCGCCGTCACCACGTCGTCGCCGAGCTGCCAGCGCACCTCGCCGTCCGCCCAGGCGTCGAGGAAGCGCTTGGCCTCCGCGTCGCGATCCGACTGGTCCCGAGGGCCGTCCCCGAAGCGTCGGTTGATCTCTCGCGCCTCGACGCCGCGGAGGCGGACCTCGCCCCGCTTCAGCATCACGCCGCGCGGGCTGAGGGCGAGGGTGAGGCGCTCCGCTCGAGGCGTCGCCTCGGCCAACGGCAGGGTACGTTCCATCACGGCCACCGCCGGGGCCGGGGCACGGAGGGGTCGCCGTTCGAGCTCGCGGGCGTGGGCGTCACCTTCCACCCCACCAGGCCGGCCAGGGTGGGGGCGGACCTCGTCCACTCCGCAGGCATCACAGCCCGGATCCAGCACGAGGGACTCGCCTCCACCACGACGAGGAGCACGTCCTTGTCGAGGTCGGCGGGCGCGGCTTGACCGGATCCGCCTCGGGCAGCGAGGCCACCACCATGCGGGGACGAGGCCCATGCCCTCCAGGAGGGCGGCGAGCACCGCGCTGCGCTCCCAGCTCGTCCCCGAGCGGTCGGTCACGACCTCCTTCACCGGCCGGATGTGCTGCCGGTCCCACCGGAAGGGCTGCCTTCGCAGCTTGTCTTGCACCCACCGCAGGGCGCGGGCCGCGCGGGCGCGAGGGGGCTCGTCGGCGCCCGGGCCTGGGAGGTCGGCCGGCAGCGCCGCGTCCTTCCGGCTCGCCTCGAACTCCTCGGAGACCTCCTCGAACGGTCCCGCCCAGTCTCGGAGCACCGACCTGGACCTGCCGTTCGCGACGATGCCCTCCATCGCCGCCACCACCTCGGGCGCCTCCTCACCGGCGACCGGGATGTGGTCCACCAGCCGAGCCAGCAGGCCGTCGGGGGTGCGCTCGGTGCGCCAGGGCGCGCCGTGGGGCTCCAGGCGCAGCTCGGGCTGGGGCACGAGGCTGTACCACGCCAGGCTGCCGGGCGTGCGCCACCCGCCCGAGACCACCCGGAGCTCCGCGTCGCGGATGGGGAGGGCGGGGAGGTCCAGCGCCACCCGGCTCGACCAGCCACGCGCCTCGTGCGCGTAGGTCAGCTCCACCACGCTGCCGGGCACCACGTGCCGGAAGGGGATGAGGGTGAGGGGCTGCGCGTTGCCCCTCAGATCTTCGAAGACCTTGGTGTTCCACAGCTCCTCGGCCTCGAAGCGCACGGTGGAGCCGTCGGGCCGATGGGTGACCGCCTCGAGGCCCTGGATGTCCAGGGGTCGCAGCCAGATGAGCTGGGTGGCGTGCGTCAGCGCCTCGGGGCGGCGGACGAGCACCGCCATGTGCACCGAGACCCGCATGACGGGCTGGTACTGGCCCACGAACATGTACTCGACGTGGCGCTTGTAGCTCAGCACCACCGCCGGCGCCTCCGGCGCGAAGGCCTCGTGCCCCGACACGCGAAGGCGGGCGTCCAGGCCGTAATGGTTGATGCCGCAGCCGGACACGGCCACCGCCCCGAGCAGGAGCGTGAAGCGCAAGCTCGCTTTCATGGTGCCACCACCTGCGCGACCGCGGGCGCCACGTGGATGGCCTCCGCCGCGGAGGTGAAGACGTGGTCGGCGAAGGTGGCCAGCGCGGCCTCGTCCGACGCCTCGAGGTGGTCGGCCTCGACCGAGACGGTGCGAGTGAACTCGACCTCGTCGGGCCGCTCTGCCACCGCGACCTTGACCGCGAGGCCGGCCCCCGACCAGGCGCGGGGCGCGGGGACCCGGGTGATGGTGCCCTGCCCGCTCGGCCGGTACACGACCCGCTCCACCCGGCTCCAGGTGTCACCGAACCAGATCTGCGCCTTGCGCCCGCGCCGCACCCGGTGCTCCCCCGCCGACATGATGAGCCGTCCCAACCCCAACACCCGGTGGTCCCCGGCCGAGATCCACAGCGCCGCGGGGTCGAAGCGCGCCGTCACCCGCACCGCGCCGTCGGGCTCGGTCTGCAGGCTGACCTGCTCGATCTCGAGCCCGTCCGGATCTGCCGCGAAGCCCCGCGCCGCCTCCGCGAGCTGCCCCGCCGGCGCGCCCAGGAGCCCACGCCAGGCCACCGCCTGGTAGCCCGTCAGGCGCGCCTCCAGGTGCCCCTCGGCGCCCTCGATCCGCCACGTGATCTCCCGGCGCACCTCGACCGGGCGCGGCACCCGCAACAGCCGCGCGCCCGCCGGGTCGAGCACCAGGACCTGACGCCCCGCCACCGAGGGCGGCAGCTCCCTGAAGGCCACCGTGGTCATGGTCGGATCGAGGTAGGTGTACCCGCCCGCGCCGTCGGGGAGCGCCGCCACCGCGTGATAGAACGCGGACAGGCGCGGTACCTGCTCGCTGAGGTCCCGCGCCAGGGGCGACACCAGCGCCACGTGGGCGGTCACCCCCTGCCGCGCCAGGAGCTGGATGAGGAGCCACGCCTTGTCCTTGCAGTCCCCCCAGCCCTGCTCGAGGACCTCCCTCGGCGGGTGGGGCAGGTAGCCGCCCAGGCCCTGATAGACCGCGGCGTAGCGGATCTGGTCCCGCACCCACCGGTAGGCGTCGGCCGGGTCTCCCGGACGCAAGTCCACCTGCAAGTTCTCGAGCGCCTCCGGAGCGAGCGGCGTCAGCTGTGCCCACTGGCCACGGACCTCGGCCGCGAGGTCCTCCCAGGTGCCCACGCCCTCGCCCCCGGGGCCCTTCACCACCACCCCGAGCACCGGCGCCACCAGCTCCGCCGGCGGCGCATAGGGCACGGGCTCCGTCGGTGCGAGGTCGTGGAGGCCCAGGTGTGCACCTGCCCCGCCTCCGACCGCGCCACCTGCGCGGGGAAGCGCTCGACGCCGCCCTCGCGCTGCATGCGCCCCTCCACCGTCCAGCCCGCCGGCACCTCGACCGAGAAGCGCGACGCGAGCACGAGGACGCCCGGGCGGTCGAAGCGCCACTGCCGCACGGCGGCGCCCCGGTCGCCCCGGATCGTGTACGCCACCTCCACCACGTCCCCGACGTCCACCCCCGGCACCTCCAGCCGGGCCTCCCCGTAGCCGGTGAAGATGTACTCGGACGGCCGGACGTCGGCGACGAGCGCCACGCCCGCGTTGGTGAGCGCCTGGACCTCGCCGCTGGGCGCAATCGACCTTGCAGAGACCGACTCGAGCGACTCCCCCACCCCGATGTCGACGCGCACGTCCGCGAGCTCGCGTCCGCGGCGCGTGAGGACCTTGTAGCGCATGCGGTAGGTGTGGCGATGGCCGGCTCTCGGGTCCCGCGGGTCTTGGAACCGCAGATCGCCCGCCTGCTCCATGAACACCACGTCGGCGCGCGGATACCGGGCCGAAGTGACCTCAGGCGCGGGCGCGGGCGCCTCTGCCAGCGGCTTGACCACGGGCAACCGGAAGCCCGACAGGAGCGCCCATCCAACGAGGGCCAGCAGGGCGCAGGGGACGGTGCGCATCGCCTCTATGTGCCGGTTTTGTCCAACCCCCGCAACCTGTCCCGAGGTACAGGCTCGGCCCGCAGTCGCGGCCCGAAACCCGGCGGTCCTCGGTCACCGCGTTCGCGATGGTCAGGCGAGGCGAGCGAGCAACGAGTGCTTGTAGGCCTCGACCACGTCGACCTCGAGCAGGGTGCCGGGGGCGTAGATGCCGTCCACGTGCACCGGGCGGTTCTGGCCGTTACGGCCGGTGCTGCGGGTGGGGTCGGTCTTGGAGGGGCCCTCCACCAGCACCGTCTGGCGCTCGCCCACCATGCTCTGCAACCACTCTTGCGTGATCTCGTCCTGGCGAGCCTGCAGGATGCGCAAGCGCTCGAAGCGCTCGGGTACCGGCACCGGGTCGGGGAACTCCACCGCCTTGGTGCCGGTGCGCTCGGAGAAGGCGAAGGAGAACGCGCCCTGGTAGCGGACCTCCTCCATCAGGCTCATGGTGTCGAGGAAGTCGGCCTCGGTCTCGCCCGGGAAGCCCACGATCACGTCCGTCGTCAACGCGACCTGCGGCGCGACCTCACGGAGGCGGTGGATGATCGCCAGGTACTCCTCACGGGTGTAGTCCCGGCGCATCGCCTGCAGGATCGAGGTGCTGCCGCTCTGCACCGGCAGGTGCATGTGCGGGCAGAGCTTCGGGATCTCGGAGAAGGCCCGGATCTGGGCGTCGGAGAAGGACGACGGGTGGGGAGGAGGTGAAGCGGATGCGCTCGATGCCGTCGATCTCGGCCACCCGGTAGAGGAGCTCCGCGAACGGGATCTGGCCGTCGTCGGGCCGGTTCCCGTAGCTGTTCACGGTCTGGCCGAGGAGCACCACCTCCTTGGTGCCGCGCTCCGCCAGGACCCGGACCTCGTCCAGGATCTCGCTCGCGGCCCGGCTCACCTCGCGCCCCCGGGTGTAGGGCACCACGCAGTAGGTGCAGAACTTGTCGCAGCCCTTCATCACGCTGACGAAGGCGCTCACCTCGACCGGGCCGTCGCCCAGCTTCGGGAAGTCGAAACCTGCCTTGCGGCCCAACAGGCGCGTCTCGTCGAAGCGGCCGTGCTCGGCCTGGACGCTCCGCACCATCTCGGGCAGGCGCCCGATGTGGTCGGGCCCGAAGACGATGTCGGCGTGGGGGATGCGCTCGAGGAGCTTGCTCCCCTCCTGGGTGGCCACGCAGCCGCCGATCGCGAGCACCACGTCGGGGTTGGCGCGCTTCACCTTCTTCATCTGCCCGGCCCGGGTGCGGACCTTCTGCTCCGCCTTCTCACGCACGCTGCAGGAGTTCAGGATGATGAGGTCGGCGTCGTCGGGGGTCTCGGTGGGGACGTAGCCCTCCGAGGCCATCAGGCTCACCATGCGCTGGGAGTCGTGCATGTTCATCTGGCACCCGAAGGTGTCGATGTAGACGCGCCGGGGGGCCAGGCTCGCCGCGAAGTGCAAGGGGGACTGCACCGGGGCCGGCTCCTCGGGCGGCAGGGGCTGGACGACGGGGAGCTTCGTGACCACGGCGGGTCACCCTACGCAAACCGCTTGGGGTCAGAAAGCGAAAACCGCCGCCGGCTACCCGAGGATCGCCCGGGCGTGGGCCGCCACCGCCAGGGGCTCCGCGCCAGGCGCCCAGGGGAGGGAGCCCAGGACGCGGTCTCGGGGGGAGCCCAGGCCGATCTCGGGCCGGGCGGGGGAGAGCCTGCCCTCCGCGTCGCTCGGGAGCTCGCGGACCGCCTCGAGGAGCGCCCGGTACTCCGGGGCGTCCTGGCGGTTCACGGGGCCCGCGCCGGCCTGCCCGAGGCGGCGCTGGAGCTCGTCCACCAGGAGCTCGTCCCCCTGGAGCATGGGGAACGCGGTGATCTCGCGCCCCATGAGGCGCACGATCATCGCCACGCTGTCGATGCACACCCCGGTGTCACCGTAGCCCGCCATGGGGCGCTTGGCCCGGCTCGCCGCCGCGTTGATGACGTCGGAGAGCAGGCCCGAGTACTTCGCCGCGGTGAGCGCCTCGGCCCCCTCGAGCCGCGCGGTGGTGATCGTGCCGACCCAGTCGCCCCTCTGGGTGAGCCCGCTCGCGAAGAAGCCGGTGTCGGGCACGCCCTGGTACCACTTCACCTCGCCGGTGACCGCCTGCCCCTTCAGCTCGGGGCCCGGCCGCACGGTGTAGACCACCTCGGAGTGCACCGCGGGGATCACCGCCTCCTCACCGTTCCTGCCGGTGACGCCGGTCTTCACCATCACCGGGGCGGCCACGCTCTTCACGCCGTCCGGGGTCTTCACCTTCAGGTCGAGGAAGTCCGCCACCCGATGGTCCACCCGCGCCTCGATCACGTGCCCGTGGGCGGCCAGGGCCTCCAAGAAGCCCTCGAGCCGGGTGTGGGTCCCGCCCTCGTAGGTCACGCTGAAGCGCGCCCCCTTGGGCAGGGTGGCGTTCTCGGCCAGGCGATCCATCACCTCGGCGAGGACGATGCGGGCCTTGGCGTCGGCGTCCCCCACCGCTGGGTCGCGCACCGAGCCCCGATAGAGGCCGGGGGCGAGCTCCTCGAGCGCCTCCGCCTTCGGCAGGCTGACCTGCACATCGCCGATCTTCGCGAAGTCGAAGTGCCTCGGGAGCTGCCGCGCCTTCTCGGCCGGCTTCATGCCCTGGCCGGCCGGGGTGCGGTGGAGCGCGGTGAAGCCGAGCTTCATCTGCTCGGGGGTCACCACCAGGGCCCCAGCGAGGAGCTCCGGCTTGAGCAAGGCAGCCTGCACGACCTCGGGGCGGGCGAGGGGCCCCACCATCTGCTCGAAGCCCTTGGCGAGGCTGGTGACCGCCTCCGCCGCCTTCGGCGAGCCCGCGACCTGGCGCAGCACCTCGATGAAGCCGACGCTGTTGGGCGCGTGCCGGGGGTCGAAGGCGAACAGCCTCGCCCCCGCGGTGGGGTCGAAGCCGCGCGCCGCCACCTGGCTCTTCCCCTGGGGCGGCGCGAAGCCCTCCACCGAGGCGGGAGGGTGGCGCCCGCCCGCGGTGGGGGCCGGCCGCTCCCGCGCAGGGCCCGCCTTCGGCGCGGCGGCCGGAGCGGGGGCCGCGGGGTCCGCCTGGACCTGGGTCAGCTTCTGGGTGCCGGGGGCGGGGACGCGGGTGGCCATCCCCGGAGTATGTCGAGTTATGTAGGAGAGATCCATACCCCATGGGATCCCATCCGCCGGTCGACGGACCCGGCCGCCCGTGGCATGCCCCGGGCATGATCGAGCTGCCCGAGGGCGCCCCCATGGCCCGCTTCCAGTCCTATGTCCACGACCTGGAGACCCTGCACGGCTGGCTGGACGTGGACCTCGTGCACAACTGCTTCCTCATGGGGGAGGAGGTCGGCGAGCTGTTCAAGGCGGTGCGCAAGTACGAGAAGCTCTTCGCCCAGGGGGGCGCGGCCCCGGTCGACGCGGAGGCGGCCCGGGCCCACGTGGGGGAGGAGATCGTGGACGTCCTCAACTACCTGCTCGCGATCGCCAACCGCCTCGACCTCGACGTGGAGGCGGCCTTTCGGGCCAAGAACGCCACCAACCAGACCCGGAGCTGGGCCCCGATGAAGGGCTAGCAACCGCCAGGCCGCGTCGGCAAGGTGACTGGCGCGCCGTTGACGCAGGGCCCCGGCCTGGGTTGACTCCCTCCCCTGATGCGCGTGGTCCGCGTTCTGTTGGTTCTGGTGGTGCTGCTCGCGCTCGGGGCGGGCGGGGCCTGGGTCTTCGTCAAGCGGTCCTTCGACACCCCGAAGGATCCCTCCGGCGCGGCCGAGAAGGTGGTCTTCGAGGTCGAGAAGGGGGCCTCGGCGACGCAGGTTGGCTTGCAGCTCGAGCAGGCCGGGCTGATCGACGACGCGCGGATGTGGCGCCTGTTCCTGAAGGTGAATCCGGGCCGAGGGGCCAAGGCGGGCAAGCACGAGGTGAGCGCGGCCATGACCATGGGCCAGCTCCGCGACGCGCTGGCCGAGAACCCGATCTCGGAGGACGTGCCCCTCACCATGGTCGAGGGTGGCGCCTGGTCGACGCCGACGCCGCCCTCGCCGCGAAGGGGCTGATCGAGCCCGGCGCCTACCTCGCCGCGGCCCAGGATCCCACGAAGCTGAAGCTGCCCTTCGAGCTGCCGGAGGGGGTCACCAGCCTCGAAGGCTACCTGCTCCCCGAGACGTACATGGTGCCGCCGGGGAAGCTCGACGTGGCGGCGCTCCTGCAGCGCCAGATCGACGCGTTCCACCAGCGCTTCCTGGTGCCGTACGGGGACGAGCTGGCGAAGAGCCCGCGCAGCCTGAAGGACGTGGTGATCATGGCCTCGATGCTCGAGCGCGAGGAGCCCAAGCCCGAGGTGCGCCCCAAGGTGGCCGGGGTGCTCTACAAGCGGCTCGACGCCAAGACCCCGCTCGGGGTGGACGCCACCAGCCGCTACACGCTCGAGAGCTGGAACGACAGGAAGGCCTTCCTGAAGAAGCTCCGAGACCCCGGAAGACCCGTACAACAGCCGGACGAAGGCGGGCCTGCCCCCACCGCCATCGGCGCCCCCAGCCTGCCCTCCCTGGTCGCGGCCCTGCGGCCGGTGGAGTCGCCGTATTGGTACTATCTGCACGACGCCCAGGCCGAGATCCACTTCGGCCGGACCCCCGACGAGCACGAAGCCAACCGCCGGCGCTACAACGTGTGGTAGACCCGGGGCCATGAGCCGCTGGTCCGCCCTCCTGCTCCTGTCGAGCGCCGCCGCCTGCACCCACGCCCAGTCCCCGCCCCTGCCGCGATGCCGGCCGAGGTCCGGAGCGTGGCCACCGACGGGGTGAGCGACAGCGGTTTCGCAGCCCTGCTTGCCGAGCACTGGGACTACGTGATGCGCCGGCACCCGATGTGGGCCACCGAGCTGGGTGATCATCGCTTCGACGATCAGGTGCACGACCCCTCGCTCGCCGCCCAAAAGGAGGACGAGGCGAAGGCCCGGGCCTTCCTCGCCGCAGCCAAGGCGCTGGACGCGAGCAAGATGACCCCGCGGGAGCAGATCTTCTTGGCGCTCTTCATCGAGGAGCTCGAGTCGAACATCGCGAGCGAGGTGTGCCACTTCGAGGAGTGGACGATCTCGCCCCGGGGCAACCCGATCAGCGGGTGGAGCTACCTGTCGGACCTGCACCGGGTGAAGACGGTGAAGGACGGCGAGAACCTCCTCGCCCGCTTCCAGAAGGCGGCGTGGTCGATCGACCTCGAGATCGAGAACCTGCGCCGCGGCGCCAAGCAGGGCTGGTTCGCCAACCAGGAGTCGACCCGGCGGGTGATCAAGATGGCGCAAGATCTGTTGCAGAAGCCGGTGGCGGAGTGGGCGATGGCCAAGCCCGCGGCCGAGCCCCCCGCGGACTGGTCGGACGCCGACAAGCAGCGCTTCTCGGGCGCGCTCCTGAAGGTCATCACCGACCAGGTGAAGCCGGCGATCCAGCGCTACCAGACCTTCGTGGAGCAGGAGGTCCTGCCCCACAGCCGGGACGAGGCGCACACCGGGGTGGGCGCCCTGCCCTTCGGTCAGGCCTGCTACCAGGCCCGGGTGGAGGCCTTCACCAGCCTGAAGAAGACCGCCCAGGAGCACCACGACATCGGCCTCGCGGAGATCGCGCGGATCAACGGTGAGATGGCCGCGCTCGGGCAGAAGCTCTTCGGGGCGAAGGACCTCGCGGAGACGCTGAACCGGCTGCGCACCGACGCCAGCCTCTACTTCGACTCGGTCGAGAGCCTCGAGGGCAAGGCCCAGGCGGCGCTCGACAAGGCCCGCGCCGCCATCCCGAACTACTTCGGCATCCTGCCGAAGGCGGACTGCGTCCTCGCCCGCATCCCCGACTACGAGGCGCCCTTCACCACCATCGCGTACTACCGACCCGCGGTGCCGGACGGCTCGCGCCCGGGCGAGTACTTCGTGAACACCTACCAGCCCAAGACCCGGCCGCGCTTCGAGATGGAGGCGCTGACCTACCACGAGTCCATCCCCGGCCATCACCTGCAGATCGCCATCTCGCAGGAGCTGCCCGCGGTGCCCGGGTTCCTGAAGCACGGCGGGATGACCGCCTTCGTGGAGGGCTGGGCCCTGTACACCGAGCAGCTGGCCGAGGAGATGGGCCTGTACGAGGGCGACCTCGACCGGATGGGCATGCTGAGCTTCGAGGCGTGGCGCGCCTCGCGCCTGGTGGTCGACACCGGCGTGCACGCCCTCGGCTGGAGCCGCGATCAGGCCAAGCAGTTCATGCTCGAGCACACCGCGCTCGCCCCCAACAACATCGACAACGAGGTCGACCGCTACATCGTGTGGCCGGGCCAGGCCCTCGCCTACAAGACCGGCCAGATGGAGATCTGGCGCCTGCGCCGCGAGGCCGAGGCGGCCCTCGGGGCGCGCTTCGACATCAAGGCGTTCCACGACGTGGTGCTCGGGCAAGGCGCGGTGTCCCTCCCGGTGCTGCGCGGCCGGGTCGAGGCGTGGGTGGCCCAGGTGAAGGCCACCCCCGCTAGTTGAAGCGCTTGTAGGGGTCCTCTTCCCGCTCCGGCTTCGGCTCCTCCGGCGCGGCGGGCGGCGGGCGGCGCACCGGGGGAGGCGGGGGTCGTGCAACCCGGCCTGCAGGGCGCGGGCTCTCGGCCGCGACCTTGGGCGGGGCCCTCACCAGGACGAGCTGGATCTTCTGATCCATGTCGGGCACCACGCGCTCGAGCACCTTGGTGTAGCCGTCCAGCTCGAGGGTGACCTCGATAGGGACGGCCCCGCGCGCGACCTCGAGCCGGAGCGGGGTCTCGCCCTTGGGCTCGCCCGCCATGAAGACCCGCGCCCCGGCCGGGCGGCTGTCGACGTTGACCGCCACCGTCTGGGGCTCCGCCGGCGCCGCGGGCTCGACCGCCGCGGCGGGCGTCGCGGGGGCCTCGGCCTCCGCGTCCTCGCCCGTCATCGCAAGACCACCTGCGATCCCCAGGCCGAGGAGCAACACCGCGGCCGCCACCAACGCGACGACGTGGCGGTTGCGCGGCCGCACGAGCTGGCCGGAGGGGATGGAGACCGCGGACTCGGAGCGGGGATCTTCGGCGAAGGCCACCGCCGGGAGCTCCACCGAGCTGTCGGCCTCGGCCAGGGGCACCGCGGTGACCTCGCTCCCGGACTCGATGCGCGACAGGAGCGCGTGTTTCTGCTCGATGCGCTCCTCGAAGAGCTTGTGCATCACCCGCCCGAGGGACTCCTCGGGCACCTTGCCCTCGTTCAGCAGGCGCGAGACCTCGAGGAGCTCGCGGCGCATCTCGAGGGCGCTCTGGTAGCGGTCCGCCTTGTCCTTGGCGAGCGCCTTCATCACCACCGCCTCCAGCGCGGCGGGGTAGTTGGCGACCAGCTCGGAGGGCGGCACGACCTCCTCGGCGCAGATGGCCTGTAGCGTCAGCATGTCGCTGTCCCGCTTGAAGAGGCGGCGGCAGGTGCTGATCTCGTAGAGCACCGTCCCGAGCGAGAAGATGTCGCTGCGCCGGTCGAGCGCCTTGCCGCGGCACTGCTCGGGCGACATGTAGGCGTACTTGCCCTTCACCTGGCCGGCCTCGGTGCGGGCGACGCGGTCCGCCGCCACCGCGATGCCGAAGTCGAGGATCTTCACCCCGCCGTCGTAGCTGACGAAGATGTTGGCGGGGCTCACGTCCCGGTGCACCAGGTTCTGGAAGCGCCCCGAGGGATCCCGGAGGTTGTGCGCGGCGTGCAGGCCGTCGGCGGCCTCGGCCACGATGTGGGCGGCGAGCCCGAAGGACAGGAGCTTGCGCTTGGACGACAGGCGGCGCGCCAGGCCGGCCGCGCTCTCGCCCTCGAGGTACTCCATCACCATGAAGAGCTCGCCGTCGTCCTGGCAGAGCTCGTGCACGTGCACCACGTTCTGGTGGCTGATGCCGGCGACGATGCGGGCCTCGTCCAGGAACATGTTCCGGAAGTGCTCCGCCCGGGCGAGGTGGGGGAGGATCCGCTTGATCACCACCGGGCGCTGGAAGCCGCTGGGGCCCACCACTCGGGCCAGCAGCACCTCCGCCATGCCGCCGGTGCCGAGGATCCCGAGCACCTGATAGCGGCCGATCTGGGGTGGGAAGTTGCTCAAGGGTCCCGCCTGGATGGCCATTCTCTCAATCTCGGTGATACCGTCAAACGCCAATCGCCCCACGGTGGGGAAGTCATGCGACCTGGCCCGACAATACATAGGGTCCCGGGCCGGCGGAGCCGTCCCACCCATCTCCGCCGGGCTGCGCCCGGCTGCGCGCTCCGCTTGCAAGATCATAGGGTCCCGGGCCGGCGGAGCCTGGTCCCGGTCGCGGTAGTGGCGCTCCTCGCGCTGGGCGGGGCGCCCGGGAGCGCGCTGGCGAAGCGCCCGCCGGCCAAGAAGGCGGAGTCACCCCGCGCCCAGGCCATCCAGCTGTTCCAGGAGAGCCGCGCCGCGTATCGGCAAGGCCGCTTCCGCGCGGCCGCCGCGCTCCTCGAGAAGGCGTACGCCCTCGATCCCGCCCCCACCCTCCTCTACAACCTGGCTCGCGCCCTGGAGTCCGACGGCGACTTCGAGGGCGCGGTGAAGGCGTACCAGGACTACCTCGCCGCGGATCCCAAGGCCGACGATCGGGCGGCGATCGCCCAGCGGATCGAGAACCTGCAGACCCAGATCGCGGAGCGCGAAGAGCTCCAACGCCGCCTGAAGGAGGCCCAGGCGCGCCCGCCTCCCGGCCCCGCCCCTGCCCCCGCGCCGATCGCGCCCGCGGCCCCCGGAGGTCGAGCTGGCCCACGAGGCGCCGGCCGCGCGCTCCACCCCGGTGGTGCCGTGGGTGGTGGCCGGGCTGGGGGCGGCCGGCGTCGCGGCGGGTGGTGTCTTGGGGGTGATGGCCCGAAACAAGCACCAGGAGGCCGACGGCGCCCCGGCGCAGGCCGACGCGGTGCTCCTGGACGAGGACGCCCGGAGCCTGGCCCGAGGCGCGAACATCGCCTTCATCGCGGGCGGCGCGGTCGCGGCGGGTGGGCTTATCTGGGGCCTGCTCCAGACCCTCGGCGGCGACGACGACGGCTCGGCGGTGAGCCTCCGGGTCGGCCCGACCTCCGTCGGGGTCCTCGGGCGGTTCTAGCCCAGACAGGGGGTCAAGTCCCACACCGGCTCAGCCGACCGAACCGGCCTGGGCGTCCTGGTTCGGGGCACCTGGGTTGCTTTGCTAACTGGATTCGAAACAGGACTGCGCGAACCGGCTAAGCTGGCCGACGGAGACCCGAGGTGGAGCACGAAGGCCAGCTCGACGCCGCGCTCACCGCACTGCGCCACCTGGGGCGAGTGTTCCGCAACGAGCGTGACCCCAACGTCCTGGTGGACCGCACCTGCCGGGTGATGACTGAGCGCCTGGGCTTCGCGCGCGCCTGGGTCGAGCTGGGCGGAGACGATCGACGCCCGAGCTCGAGCCCTGGCCACCACGCATGGCCCATGTCCGGTGGCCCGCGGCGGATGGGCACCCTCTTCGCCACCGAGCCCCCCGATGCCCCCGTCTCGCGCGCCGCGCTCGAGCTGGGGCCAGAGATCGCGGAGGGCCTGGCCCACGCCCTCGAGACGATCGAGCTGGACGCCCTCACCCCGTCCGCCCTCGACACCCAGGCCCGCCGTGCGCAACAAGCCTTGCGAGCGAGCGAGGCCAAGCTCCGCTCGTACCTCGAGCACGCTCCGGTAGGCGTGCTCGTGAGCACCGCGGCCGGGGTGCTCCTCGAGGCGAACGCGGCGGCCGATGCGCTCCTGGCCGAGGAAGGGCTCCACCTCGAGGGCGGCACCCTGCCCGAGCTGGCGGTGGAGCCGGCGGCGATGCAGGCGCACCTGCAGATCGCGAACTCCGCCGGTCGGGCGCAGAGCACCCTGCCCCTGGTCAGCGCGACCGGCCAGGTGCTCCAGGCCTCGGTGGACACGGTGCGACTCGACAGCGGGCAGCTCCTCACCACCGTCCTCGATCTGACCGATCGCCTGGCGGCGGAGCGGGGGCTTCGCGAGCGCGAGGCCCAATACCGCGGCGTCATCGAGAGCTCGGTGGACGGCTTCCTCATGTCGGACCTCGCGGGCCGCATCGTGGAGGCCAACGAGGCCTACGCGCGCCAGTCCGGGTACAGCCGCGAGGCGCTCCTCGGGATGTGGGCGTGGGAGCTGGACGCAGACCGGACGGAGGAGGACTGGGACCGGGGCGCGCAGGTCCTGCAGAGCGCGGCGGCCTGACCTTCGAGACCGCCCACCGCAGGAAGGACGGCAGCCTCTGGCAGGTGGAGGTGGTGGCCTCCTATCGCTCGGTGGCGGGGGGCCGGGTCTTCGCCTTCTTCCGCGACCTGAGCCACCGGCAGCGCTCCGAGGTGCTGACGCGGACCCGGCTCGAGCTCGCCCGCCTGGCGGAGACGTCGTCGGTGGACGTGCTGCTCCGCTTCGCCCTCGACACCGCAAAGAGCCTCACCGAGAGCGGCACCGGCTTCTTCGACTTCGTGGACGAGGAGAAGGGCCGAGGTCGCGTCGGCTTCCCCCCCGGCCACATGGCGCGGGCCCGCGAGCTCGTGGTGCCCATACACCGCGGGAGCCGCGTGGTCGCGGCGATCGGGGTGGGGAACAAGGCGAGCCCGTACACCGACGAGGATCTCGACACCCTGAGCACGCTCGCGGACGTCGTCATCGACACCGTGGCCCGGCGCTGGGCGGAGGCCCAGCTCCAGGCGAGCGAGGCGCGCTACCGCTCCCTCGTCGAGAACATGGAGGACATCGTCTACTCCCTGGATGATGAAGGGCGGCTGTCCTACGTGAGCGGAGCGATCAGCCACCTCGGCTACCGGCCGGCCGACGTGATGGGGCAGGGCCTCGACGCGATCGTCCACCCCGAGGACGGCACGGCGGCCACGACACGCGGCGTGGCCCGGCTCAACCAGGAGCTGCGAGTGGTGGACTGGAGCGGCGCGGTCCGGACCATGCGCGACACCCGGCGCGCCCTGGAGGACGAAGACGGCGCGATCTCGGGCTACGTCGGCGTCCTCACCGACCTGACCCAGCAGCGCCAGACCGAGGAGGCCCTGCGGCTCGCCCAGAAGATGGAGGCCATCGGGCGCCTCGCCGGGGGCGTGGCCCACGACTTCAACAACCTCCTCTCGGTGATCCTGAGCCTCACCGGCTTCGCGCTCGAGGACCTCCCGCCGGGGAGCCCGCTCCGCGCAGACCTGCAGGACGTGCTGAAGGCAGGCGAGCGCGCCTCGACCTTGACCCGGCAGCTCCTGGCCTTCTCGCGCCGTCAGGTCCTGTCGCCCAAGGTGGTGAGCCTGAACCGGGTCGTCGAAGAGATGCAAGGCATGTTGCGGCGTCTCATCGGCGAGGACATCGAGCTCGTGAGCCGGCTCTCGGAGGAGGACACGCGCGTTCGGGTGGACGTCGGCCAGCTCGAGCAGGTCATCCTGAACCTGGCGGTGAACGCCCGCGACGCCATGCCCACCGGCGGGCAGCTCCTGTTGGAGACCAACCCGACCGAGGTCACCGGCGACGAGTCCGAGCTGCAGCTCACCGTGCCGCCGGGGCCGTACGCCCGGCTGCGCATCACCGACACCGGCGTCGGCATGGACGACGCCACCGCAGCCGGATCTTCGAGCCCTTCTTCACCACGAAGGAGCACGGCAAGGGCACCGGCCTGGGGCTGGCCACGGTGTACGGCATCGTCAACCAGAGCGGCGGCGGCATCATGGTCTACAGTCAGCCGGGCCGCGGGACGTCCTTCGACATCCTCCTACCGCGCCTGACCGCCCCCGAGGACTTCGTCTCGACCATCACGCCCCCGCCGATCCCGCAGGAGGTCCTCAACGGCCGGGGGCCGGTGGTGCTGGTGGTGGAGGACGACGAAGGTGTCCGCACCCTGGCCGAGCGCGTGGTGCGCCTCGCCGGCTGCCAGCCGATCAGCGCCCCCGACGGGCTGGCCGGCCTCAAGCTGGCCGAGGAGAACCAGGACCGGCTGGCCCTGGTGCTCACCGACGTGGTGATGCCGGCGCTGAACGGACACGACCTGGTGCGCCGGCTCCGGATCCGCAACCCGGAGCTCCGCGTGATCTTCATGTCCGGCTACGCCCAGGACATGTCCGAGGCGCTCGGCGCCTCCAACGGCAGCACCGACTTCATCGCCAAGCCCTTCACCCCCGGCAAGCTCGTCAAGCGCATCCAGCAGATGCTGAAGCAGCCGGTCATGGCACGAGCGGAACGCAGTAGTTGACCCGGCCGGCCGTCCCCGGGGCGGGCAGGGGCGCGCAGCGAGCGCCGCCAGGGTAGCCCACGCAGTCGAAGTCCGTGCAGCAGTGGGTGGTGCAGGCCTTGGGCCCGGCCAGGTTGGCGGGGTCGCGCGGCGCGCAGTTGTCGGTGGCGCAGGTCGCGTTGCTCGTGCAGCCGGTGCCGAGCCCGGTGGTGCCGGGGCCGGTGCGGGGCTGACACGTGGTGAAGGGGGTGTCGAACGCGAGGTCGTAGACCAGGCAGCTCTCGTTGCTCGCGCAGTCCGCGTCGGCGCAGCAACCCCGCTGGCAGACGTCGTCGTAGCGGTTGCAGATGCCGTGGGCGCAGAGGCTGTTGTCGTTGTTGGGGCAGACGTCGCCGGGCTGCAGGGTGGCGGTGGGCGCCGCGCACTCGTGCAGGAACACCGGGTTGCCACCGCCGGTGATGGTGATGGTGACGCAGGGGGTGCCGAGCGCCTCGCATTCGCGGTCCGACACGCAGCGCTCCACGCAGGCGCCGGCCGGGCAGAGCAGGCTCTGGCAGGTGTTCGAGACCACCGAGCACGCCTCGCCGGTGGGGTCGTCCATCTGGACCCCGAACACCGACTCCGGGATGCACATGTGTGCGCCGTCCACCGGGAGGCAGGACATGTCGAGGGGGCAGTCCGAGGTCGAACCGCAAGCTCGGCTGCAGAAGCTCTGGTTCACCGGGCTGGTGATCGTCTGGCAGTGGCCCGAGGTGCAGTCCGCCGCGCCGGTGCAGGCCTGGCCGAGGGGCGAGGCGCCCTCGCAGCGCCCGGTGCTCGCGCTGCAGGAGGATCCGCCGAGGCAGGGCCAGGCCCCGGTGAGCTCACAGCGCCGGGTGCAGTGCCCCGCGGTGCACACCAGCTCGCTGTCGCCGCAGTCCGCGTCCTGACCGCAGGTGGGCGCCACCTGGCAGGACCCGCCCGCGGTGCACCGCCGATCGCCCACGCAGCCCGCCGCCGAGGGCACCCCGCAAGCGTACCTGCAGCGCCGATCCTCGCACACCTGGTAGGGCGCACCGTCCCCGCACTCCGCGTCGACCGCGCAGCCGGCCTGGGGATCGAAGCACCGCCCGGTCGCGCCGTCGCAGGTGGCGCCGCCGGTGCACGCGGGGCCGCCGTTGGCGCAGCCGGGGGCGCAGAAGCCGCCCGCGCACACGGTGCGGGGCGGGTCGCACGGCGCGTCGGTGAAGCAGGCGACGGGGGACGGGCCCGCGTCGACTCCGGTGTCAACCGGGCCTGCATCGACCCCGGTGTCGGGGAGCGCGTCGAGGGCGCCGCCGTCGGGACCGCCGTCGAAACCCGCGTCAGGGGCGCCGCCGTCCTCGGGCACCCCGGTGTCGGGGCCCGCCTCGGGCACGTCCGCGTCCAGGCTCACGCCGCCGTCGACCCCAGTGTCGGGGGCGCCGCTGTCGGGCGGGTCCACCGCCGCGTCGACCTCGCCCCGCACGCAGACGTCGGCCTGGCAGGACCAGCCGGGCGCGCAGGGGCAGGGACGCCCGGCCAGATCGAGCTCGGGCAGCACGCACCCGGTCAGGGCCGCGGTCCCCACCGCGAGCAGGATGAGGCCCCAGCGCGTCGCCACCACGGGGAGCATATGTGATCCTGAGGCGGATGGCACTTCGTGCGCCGAGCGGCGGGTTCCACCTAGTCCCCTGCGTCAGTGATTCCTTGCTGAAGTCGCGAGTCCATTCTCGTGTCTGGTGCTCGCGTGAGGAGGGCGCATACTCGTTGTCTGCAACCGACGAAAGCAGAAGGCGGCGCGGGCAGCAGGCGCGAGAAGGGGCCGCGAATCTGGTGAGGAATCACTGACGCAGAGATTTCAAAGCGTTTCGAAGTCCCTTCCGGGTTTCGCTGGTCCGCTTCGCGCCTGCTCGCCGCGCGGCCTTCGGCCGCCCTTTCGGGCTCCTCGGTCTCAGGGGCCGACCCTGTTCCCTGCGGAGCGCGACGACCAGACACAAAGCGGCCTCACCGAAACCCGGAGCCGACTTCGGAACGCGGGCACTAGGGCCTGCGCTCGAAGCTTCAGCCGAGCAGCTCAGCCGGGAGCGCCGCCCCGTGGATCCACGCCTCCACCGCCCGGGCCAGGAGCTCCGGAGCGTCATGGTGGATGTTGTGACCCGCACCGGGGACCGCCGCCGCCACCAGCCCCCGGGGGACGCCCGCCGCGGCGAGGGCCTCCGCCACCACCGCGTGCCGCGCCTCGAGGTCGTCGGGGCGCCAGGGGCTCTCGGCCCCCACCAGCGACAGCACCGGGCACCGAAAGCGCCGCCACAGGGCCTCGGCCTCCGCCCGCAGGAAGGGCTTCGCGGGAGGGGTGCGGTGCAAGGGGTCCTGCCGCCACACCACCCCGGCCTCGTCCTCCGACGGCTCGGTGAAGGTGCGGGCCAGGGCCGCCGCCCGCTCGGGGGTGAGCCGGTGGTTCATCGCCACCAGGCGCGCCGCCGCCTCGTCGAGCGAGTCCAGGGCGCGGCGGGCCGCGCGCCGCTGGGGCACGTCCCCTTCGCAACTCTTCCTGCGGAGGGCGTCGGTCCAGCTCCTCAGGCGCATCGGCTGGTCCGCGGGATCGACGAAGGGCGGGCCCATGCCCTCGAGCAGGATCAGGGCGTCGACCCGCTCCGGCATCAGGGCCACCAGGCCCGCCGCCACGCTGCCTCCCATGGAGTGGGCCACCAGGCTGAAGCGCTCGAGGCCCAGGTGGTCCACCAGGACCCGGAGGTCGTCGAAGTAGTCGTAGAAGTGATAGTAGCCGCCCGCCCCCACCCAGCCGCTGTGGCCGTGCCCGCGCATGTCGGGGGCGATCAGCCGGAGCGCGTCGCTCAGGTGCTCGGCCATGAACGCGTAGGACTGGCCGTGGTCCATGAAGCCGTGGATGGCGAGGACCGGGCGCCCCTCGGGCGCGCCCCAGGTGTGGTAGGCCAGCTCGAGGCCGCGCACCGCGTAGGTGGCGTGCTGGGCCGGCCCCCTCACGGCTTGGTGATCCAGCGGGGCTCCTCGGGGATCTCGGCCTTCTCCAATGCATCGAGGAGCGCGTCCGGAGTCGACTCGGCCAACAGGAGCGCCCGGTGCTCGGGGCGCAAGAGGCCTTGCCCCACCGCGTGGTCCGCGAAGGCGAGCAGGTGCGAGTAGTAGCTGTTCACGTTGAGCAGCCCGATCGGCTTGGTGTGGTAGCGGAGCTGGGTCCAGGTGAGGACCTCGAACATCTCCTCCATGGTGCCCCAGCCCCCGGGGAGGACGATGAAGGCGTCGGACAGGTGCCCCATCATCGCCTTCCGCGCGTGCATGGAGTCCACCACGAACAGCTCGGTGAGGCCGTCGTGGGCCACCTCCTTGGTGCGCAGGCGATCCGGGATCACACCCATGACCTGGGCCCCGCCGGCCAGCACCGCGTTGGCCACCGCCCCCATGAGCCCGACCTTGGCGCCGCCGTAGACCAGCCCGATGCCCCGGGAAGCCAGGAGGGCTCCCACCTCGGTCGCCGCGGCCAGGAAGGCCGGATCGGCGCCCTCAGCCGACCCACAGAACACGCAGATCCTCTTGAAACGGCCCATGGAGGGTCCCCGGGTAGCCCTTGGGGCGGTCGGTGGCAAGCCGGGTGTTTGCCGCCGCTTCGGGGGTTGCTACCGTGCCGGCATGAGCAGTCGCTACCACGCGCCGTTCGCGCCCGGCGGCCCCCTGGCCATCGACGCGGAGCTTGCGCGGCGCCTCCTGTCCGCCGCCCTCGAGAAGGGCGGAGAGTATGCAGATCTCTACTTCGAGTACCGAGCCTCGGGGAGCCTCTCCCTCGAGGAGGGGATCCTGAAGGGCGCGGGCCGTGGGGTCACCATGGGCCTCGGGGTGCGGGTGCAGAAGGGCGAGGCCACCGGCTACGCCTACACCGAGCAGCTGGTGCCCGAGGCGATGTTCAACGCCGCCCGCACCGCGGGCCAGATCGCGGCGGGGGGCGACACCGTGGCGGTGGCCGCGCCGGCGCTGCGAGGGCTGCCGCGGCGCTACGACGACGAGCGCCTCACCCTGCTCGCGGCGGGGCCCGACAAGCGGGACCTGCTGCGGCGCGCCGACAAGGCGGCGCGGGCCTACGACCCGCGGATCCAGCGGGTGCAGGCCAGCTTGACGGAGGAGATCCGGGAGATCCTCGTCGCGAACAGCGAGGGGGCCATGGTCCACGACCGGCAACCGCTGTTGCGCTTCGGGGTCTACGTCATCGCCGAGGAGGGCGCCCTGCGCCAGGGCGGCTCCAGCGGCGGCGGCGGGCGGGTGGATCTGTCGTACTTCCTGCTCGCGGGCAGAAAGCCCGAGGACCACGGCAAGGAGGCGGCCCGCGTGGCCATCGACATGCTCCACGCCGAGGACGCCCCCGCGGGCGAGCTCCCGGTGGTGCTCGCCCCCGGCGACTCCGGGATCCTGCTCCACGAGGCGGTGGGGCACGGCCTCGAGGCGGACTTCAACCGCAAGGGCACCAGCAACTACTCCGGGCAGGTCGGCAACCCCGTGGCGTCCGAGCTGGTGACGGTGGTGGACGACCCCACCCTGCCGAGCGCGCGGGGCTCCATCAACGTGGACGACGAGGGGCACGACGCCAAGCCGGTGACCCTCATCGAGCAGGGTATCTTGCGCGGCTACATGCAGGATCGGCAGAGCAGCCTGCACTTTCAAGACCGCGTCCGGGGAACGGCCGGCGCGAGAGCTTCAAGAGCGCGCCCATGCCCCGTATGACCAACACCATCATGCTCGGCGGGCCGCACGAGCCGGAGGAGATCATCAAGAGCGTCAAGAAGGGGGTCTTCGCCAAGCGCTTCTCGGGCGGGCAGGTGAACATCTCGAACGGGGACTTCGTGTTCTCGCTCACCGAGAGCTACCTGATCGAGGACGGCAAGATCACCGCGCCCCTGAAGGGCGTGAACCTGATCGGGAACGGCCCCGACGTCCTCCGCAAGGTCGACATGCTGGGCACCGACGTAGAGGTGTCGGACGGCATCTGGACCTGCGGCAAGGAGGGCCAGTCGGTGCCGGTGGGCGTGGGGTGCTCCACGACCCGGATCTCCGCCATCACGGTGGGCGGGACGAAGGTGGGCTGAGGCGATGAAGAGCGATGACGTGAAGGCACTGATCGACCTGGGCGCGCGGGTGGTGGAGGCGGCCAGGAAGGCCGGCGCCGACGTGGCCGAGGTGCTGGCGGTGGACAGCGCGGACCTGTCGGCGAAGGTGCGGATGGGCGAGCCCGAGCTGATCGAGGAGGCGGGCAGCCATGGGCTGGGCCTGCGGGTGATCAAGGAGGGCCGGAGCGCGATCACCTACACCTCGGATCCCACCGAGGACGGCCTGGCCGCCCTGGTGGCGGACGCGCTGGAGCTGGCCGCGCTCTCGGAGCCGGACGAGCTGGCCCTGCCCCCGGACCCGTCCGAGCTCGCCACCGCCTTCCCCGAGCTGGACCTCTACGACCCGGCGGGCGGCGGGGTGGACGCGGCCCAGGCCACCGAGTGGGCCCTGGCGGCGGAGCAGGCGGCGCGAGACGTGGATCCGCGCATCACCAACAGCGAAGGCGCGACCTACGGTCGAACCCGGAGCGCGGTGGCCCTTGTGACGAGCGGCGGCTTCAGCGCGGGCTATCGCGGCTCCTACCAGTCGCTCCACGTGGCGCCGATCGCGGACGACGCGGACGGGAAGAAGCGCAACGGCTTCTACTGGGACGCGCGGCGGCACCTCGCCGCCATGGCCACGCCGGAGTCGGTGGGCCAGGAGGCGGCGCGCCGCACCCTCGCCAAGCTGGGCGCGAAGAAGGTGCCCACCGCCGAGGTGCCGGTGGTGTTCGACCCCGACGCGGGCCGGGCGCTCTTGTCGCTCTTCTTCTCGTGCGTGTCCGGCGGCGCGATCTACAAGCGGGCCAGCTACCTCATCGGCAAGGAGGGGGAGCGGGTGGCGTCGGACCTCGTGACCTTCGTGGACGACCCGCTCCTCGCCCGCGCCCCCGGCTCGCGGCCCTTCGACGGCGAGGGGCTGGCCTCGCGCCGGAACGTGGTGGTGGAGCAAGGCATCTTGCGCACCTGGCTGATGGACACCTACAGCGCGCGGAAGCTCGACAAGCAGAGCACCGCCAGCGCGGCTCGAGGCGTGGGCGGGCGGCCCAGCGTGGCCCCCACCAACTTCCACCTCCTGGCCGGGAGCGCGAGCGCCGAGGAGGTCGTGGCCGGGGTGAAGTCCGGTCTCTACGTCACGTCGATGATGGGCTTCGGCTTCAACGCGGTCACCGGCGACTTCAGCCGGGGCGCGGAGGGCTTCTGGATCGAGGACGGCAAGCTGACCTTCCCGGTGAGCGAGGTGACGATCTCATTGAACTTCAATGAGCTGTGGGCCTCGGTGGACGCGGTGGCCTCCGACCTCGACCCGAAGACGCGCTACGCCTGCCCCACCTTCCGGGTGAGCAAGATGACCCTCGCCGGCACCTCGGCATGAGCATCCCCGAGACCACCGCTCGAGCCCTGGCCGAGGCCCACGCCGTGGTGCTCCTCGACGCCTACGGGGTCCTGGTCACCGGCCACGGGGTCATCCCGGGCGCCCCGGAGTTCATCCGCGACCTCGACGCGGCGGGCCGAGCGTACCTGGTGCTCACCAACGACGCCTCCAAGCACCCCACCACCGCGGTGAAGCGCTACGCGGCATGGGGGCTGATGCTGGACGCCTCGCGTATCATCACCTCGGGCTCGCTCCTGGCCCCCTACTTCGCGCAAGAGGGGTTGCAGGGGGCCCGCACCATGGTGATGGGCCCGCCCGACGCCGAGGCCTACGCCCGGGAGGCGGGGGCCGAGGTGGTGCCCCTGACGAGCGTCGATGCCGACGTGCTGGTGGTGGCGGACGAGGCCGGCTACCCCTTCCTCGAGACCCTGGACCACGTGCTCAGCGTGGTCCTCTACCGGGCCGAGCGCGGCGAGCCCATGCGCCTGGTCCTCCCCAACCCGGACCTCATCTACCCCAAGCGCAAGGGAGCCGGCCCGGGACCCGATGCGGCAAGCGGAGCGCGCAGCGGGCCCACGGCCCGCGGAGACGGGTGGGACGGCTCCGCCGGCCCGGGACCCGATGCGGCAAGCGGAGCGCGCAGCGGGCCCACGGCCCGCGGAGACGGGTGGGACGGCTCCGCCGGCCCGGGACCCGAACGTATGGAGTTCGGCATCGCGGCGGGGAGCATCGCGCGGGTGCTCGAGGACGCGCTCCAGCTCCGGCACCCGGGGCAGGAAGGCCTGCGCTTCGCCCGGCTCGGCAAGCCCTATCGCGCGATCTACGAGGCCGCCCTGACCCGCACCGGCACCATGGACATGGTCATGATCGGCGACACGCTGGCCACCGACATCCGCGGGGCCCGGGGCTTCGGGCTCGCGGCGGGGCTCGCCACCTGGGGCCTCACCGGCCCGCTTCCAGCCGATCTGCCGGAGTCGGAGCGCCCCACCCACCTGGTGCGGTCGTTCTGACCGAGCTCGTCGTCAACACGGCTTGCGAAGCACGTAGAGCCCATCGAACCAGACATCGTCCAGGGGCTGGATGACCACCTCGTCGCCCGGGCGGGCGTGGATGACGAAGACCTGCCCACCCTCCACGTGGTGCACGAGTCCGGTGTGCCAGACGCCGTAGCGCAGGCCGTCCTGCACCAGGAGCGGAGAGTCCGCCTCCAGGTTGTACCCTTCGGCCAGGAAGAACAGGACGTCCCCCGGCCTCAGGCGATCCGGCTTCAGCGCCGAGCGGAGGACGCCGCCGAGCCCCGGCGCCGGCCGACCGAGGAGGCGCCGGCGCACGCTGACGCTGGGCATCACCGAGAAGCGGGTCCATGGGACGCCGAAGACCTCCTCGTAGGCGAAGAAGATGAGGGACTGGCAGTCCACGCCGTCGGGGCAGCGGACCCGCCGCCCGTCTCGCCGACACCCGCGCCGGCCGGCCCGGCCGCCCAGAGACGTACTCGGTGCCCAGCCACCGCTCGGCGGCCTCGACGACTCGAGCGCGGTTCGGGCAGCGGCGGGACTCGCGGTCACCGGCGATGGCTGGGCGCTCCGGAGCCGGGCGGCGAGGGTCACTGGCCCGGGTCGAGGCGGCGGGCCGAAGCCCGGTGGAGGTCCGGGTCGCCGAGCTGGGTGGAGCCCCGGTGGACGGCTGGGCAGGCTCGGGCAGGCGCCCCGGCGCGATCCCCGGGGGCCCAGCGACCAGGCAGAGGGCCAGGGCGAGGGCATGCACGAGCACGGAACCGCAGGCCACGAGGCGCCGATTTCCTTGGGTGGGCTCGGGCAGCTCCGGGAAGACCGTGGCGACGACGACGTAGTACAAGCCGTGGTGGTGCGTCCGTCGGTCCTGGGCCTGGTGGCCCTCCTGGTCACCCTGCCCCTGGCCGCCTGCCAGTGCGGCGACGAGCGCCCCGGCGGCCCGGCGCCTGCCCACGACTCGGGCCTGGCCGATGACGCGGGCGACGACGCGGGTCAGGGATCGGACGACGCCGGCGAGCAGGACTCCGGCCCGGCCGATGCGGGCTTCGCCGACGCGGGCTTCGCCGACGCAGGCTTCACCGATGCAGGCTTCACCGATGCAGGCTTCGCCGACACCGGCCTCGAGGCGGACAGCGGGTGGGATGCAGGCTGGCCTGCAGACTCGGGCGTGGACCCCGACGCCGGCATCAACGACTCGGGCGTAGACCACCCCGACACCGGCGTCATGGACTCGGGCGCGGACCCCGACGCTGGCCTGCCGCCCGACGCAGGTCTCCCTGCAGACTCTGGCCTGCCTCCCGACGCAGGCCTCCCTGCAGACTCTGGCCTCCCTGCAGACTCTGGCCTCCCGCCCGACTCCGGCCTGCCGCCCGACTCCGGCCTGCCGCCCGACTCCGGCGTAGCGCCCGATGCAGGCTTCCCGCCCGACTCCGGCGTCATCCCCGGCCAGGGCGACCTGTGGATCGAGATCCAATACGCGGGCGCCTACACCCCGCGCTCACCGCGCTGGTACTACTCCAACAGCCCGGGCTGGACCGCGGCGGACTGGGACTTCCTGGGCAGCACGACCACCGGGGCCGAGGTCTGGGATCTCCAGAACAACAGCCAGGTCATCGACGATCACGTGGGGCGCGCGGTCATCGTGTCCGGCCGGCTCCAGCTCATGTTCGGCCTGCAGCGCCTCACCAGCACCGGCCAGGTCACGGTCGAGATGGAGGGCCGCAGCTACGCGTGCTGCTCGCCGGTGCAGATGGACATCTACAACCCCGCCACCGGGTGCGGGGTCACCGCGTCGATGAGCCAGTCGTGGACCCCCACCCAGCTCAACCTCGACCTCAGCGGCTGCTTCACCCTCGGCTCCAACCTCCAGGCGATCCGCATCGACCCCACCTCCGGCACCGCCGCGATCACCAGGATGCGCCTGACCTTCCACAGCGCCACCTGGTAGCGTCGGCAGCGCCTGATGAGTCCGGAGTACAAGCTGACCGTAGATCGCTGTGCCCTGGCAGCTAGGCGCCCTACGTTCAACGGCCTGCCAACCTCTTTCTCTTTCTCGATGCACAGCGCCCGCAGCCTTCCGGGTTCCTGGGCTGGCATCCACGCCCGCTTCGCGCCTGCTCGCCGCGCGGCCTGGCTGAACATGGTGGAGATCCCTTTCGAAACTCCAGTGCCGGTCTCAGGATCGGACCGACCCTGAGCGCCTGCAGGCCGCGCAGCGCAACGACTCCGGAGCCTGGGTGAAGTGGCTGTTCACCGTCGAGAAGGCTCGCCGGAAGATGGGGCGGTCCTACCCAGACCCCGAAGCCGCCGAGCGAGCGGAGGCCGCCTGAATCGTTCAGGTTCCCTGTGTCGAGGTTGAAGGGTGGTCACCATCACGTTGTCGCTGTCCAGGTTGCCCACCCCGGGCATGGTGCCCTGGTAGTTCCGATACCAGTCGATGCCCACCCGCCAGCCGCTGCCCTGCCAGCCCACGCCCACGTGGGGGATGAGCACGGTGGCGTCGTCGAGCGGGGCGCCGTCGAACTTCAGCGCGTCGCCCTGCGTCCACTGGCCGCGCAGGGTCAGGTCCGCGTCCACCTGGAAGCCCTTGTCCTTGCCCAGTCCGAGGCCCGCGTCGGCGCCCACCCAGCCCAGGCCGGTGGGGCCGATGGGCACGCGCACGTCGGCGCCCGCCTTCAGCTGCAGCAGCCCCAGGTCCTTCAGGACGCCGGCGTGGACACCGACCAGGGCGGAGGCCTGGGGGTCGGTGGCGTAGGTGTCCTGCAGGCCCTGCCCCAGGCGGCGCCCGGCCATGATGTTGCCCTCGTTGAGCCCGTGCCAGCCGTCTTGCACTTCGGCCCCGCCGAGGTCGCCGGTGGCCTGGACCCCGAGGTCGTAGCCGTAGTGGAGTTGCAACCCACCTTGCTCACTCTCCCGGGTGTACGAGAGCAGGCCCGTCACCAGGTCGGTCCGGAGCATGCCGCCGCGCTGGGTGTACAGCTGGTAGTCCGCGTCTACCGCGTAGGCCTCGTTCCCCCGGCGCAGGACCACGCCAGCGCCCAGGCCCGCGGTGGCGCCGTCGTCACTGCGATAGCGCCCGTCGAAGCTCGCCATGTTGTCGTTGCCGGTCCTGAGGTACGCGGCCAGCTTCCAGCCCTTCCCGCTGGGCTGAGCGGTGACACCGTACTTCTGGAGGCTGTCGGCCAGCGCCCCCTCGGCCGCCGGGTCGCCATTCAGGGCGCGGATCAGGGTGGGGAGCGGCGCGTCCCCCGCCCCCGGCGGCGCGTAGGCGTTCATGCACGCCACCAGGTGCTGTGCCGCCCCGTCCTGCCCCTTGGCCCTGAGCTGCTCGGCCAGCGTGTCCACCCGAGCCCGGAAGCCCGCCACTTGGGCCTGGATCTCCGCCTCCGAGGGCCGGAGGGCCGCCTGGGTGACCACGACCTCCTTCAGGGTGTCGGCGCAGGCGCTGTCCACCGGGGCCCCCTGCGCGGGCGCGGCGACCAGGAGCTGAGCCCCCAGCACCGCCGCCGCGACCGCCGGCTTGAGGACACGGCCCAGGCCCAACATGCCGAGGGCGCGCTGGGCGGCCGTCGCGCCCCCCGCGTGCTGGGCCGCGGTCGTCTGGGCGGGTGCGCTCGGGACCGAGGCAGGGACCATCCCCAGAGGGGCCTCGGCCGAGGTGGAGTCGGATGACGTCCGGTCCTGAGGGGCCTCCGAGCTGGAGGTCAGACCCGGCGTGGAGGCGGGCGGGCCGAGGCGGATGCGCATCGCCGTGAACCTAGCCCACCCGGGGCCGGATCGACACCGACATCGGGTCTCAGGCTGGGAGGAGCGTCCAAGTGGGCCGGATCACTGTCAGCAGGCGCTGGCACCGCCTGTCAGGCGCCACCTTGCAGCCGGTCCGACGCCGGGACCGAACCGTCAGGGGAACGGGCGTCGGGGGCGTTGGCACGCCCCCTGCTCTAGGAACCTCACAAGAGGAACGACACCATGCTGCAGATCATTCATCTCCCCAAGCCCCGCATCTTCGCCGCCTTCGCCCTGGCCCTGGCGACCTTCGGGTTGGTGGGCAGCAGCGTGGTGTGCGCCGCGCGCTCCGACGCCGGGCTCGAGACCGCGACGATGGCATCGCCGCCCGTCCAGCAGCGCCCCGAGCTCCCGCGAGAGTGGGTGTGGAAGAAGGACGCCGTCCGCTTCGACGGCATGTTCCGCACGATGTGAGAGAGGAAGGAGGGACTCGGGCGCGGGGAGGCCACGAAGGCCTCCCCGCCGAGTGGGAACTAGGGGAGAAGGACGCCGTCGATGACGTGGACCACGCCGCTGAGGGTGCGGATGTCCGCGCCCACCACGTTCACGGTGTTGCCCTGGCCGTCGGTGATGCTCACCGAGCCGTCGCCGGCCACGTTCACCGTGAGGGTGCCGTTGGCCGCGGTCAGGGTCTGGCCGTCGGTCAGGTCACCGGACACGTACTGGCCAGCCACCACGTGGTGCGTGAGCACCGCGGTCAGGGTGGAGGTCGCCACGGTCACGTCGATGCCCGCGGCGGTGAAGGCCGCGTTGGTCGGCGCGAACACCGTGATCGGCCCGTCACCCGCGAGGGTGTCCGGATCCACCGCAGCACCCAGGGTGGCCGTGCCCACCGCGGTCACCAGCGAGGACAGGTCGGCCGTCGCCGCCGCCACCTCGAGGATGGTCGGGGGCACGATGACCGCGTCCATGGCGTGGATGATGCCGTTGCTGGCCTCCACGTCCACGGTGTCCGCGCTGAGGGCCGCGCCACCGACGGTGACGGGGGTGCCCGAGGCATCCACCGCCGCCGAGGTGTTGGCCAGGGTGTCCACCGAGGCCGCCGCCGCCACCGCCGCGCTGTCCAGCTTCCCCGACACCACGTGGGTGAGGAGGATGTTGGTCACCACCGCGCCGTCCACGCCCGAGATGTCTCCCAGGGCGGTGAAGGCCGCGTCGGTGGGCGCGAACACCGTGAAGGGCCCGGTGCCCTGCAGGGTGCTGGTCAGGCCGGCGTCATCCAAGGCGCCGAGCAGGGTGTCGAACCCGCCCGCATCCGTCGCCACCTCGATGATGTTGCCCAGGGGCTCCACCTCGGGCGGCGGCGGGGTCAGCACGCCATCGATCTTGTGGATGATGCCGTTGATCGCACGGATGTCGCCCTCGGTCACGGTGACACCAGCGGGGTCCCGCGAGGTCGAGAGCTTCACCGTGTCGCCCGACACCGACACCACGATGGTGGTGCTGGTGATGGTCTCCAGGTTGCGGCTCAGCTTGACGTTGTTGAGGGTCAACGTGCCGCCCGTCATGTGGAAACGGAGCAGCGCGTTCAGGGCGTCCGCGTCGGTCTCGTCGACCCCTGCCAGGGCCGCGTTGGTCGGCGCGAACACCGTCACCACGCTCTGGGTGTTGGCCAGGGCATCCGCCAGACCCGCCTTGTCCGCCAGCTCGGCGAACTTGGTCAGGTTGGAGTCCGCCTTCGCCAGCTCCAGGATGGAGGTGTCGTACGACGGGTACACGGGCCGGTTCGCGTCGGACGAGCACGCCGACAGCAGCAACAGACCCAAGGGAAGGACACTCAATCGCTTCATCATATCTATGTCCTCCTCCGCCTACAGCTTGTGGCTGATGCCGAGGTAGAAGTACCGACCAAGGTAGTCGTACATCGATGCATCAGAGTTCGCGAGGAAGCCATTGTAGATCTTCGGCGGGGCCTGATCGAACAGGTTGTTGATGCCCGCCTGAACCCGGGTGTAGCCCGCCGGGTTGCTGAACCCGTAGGACGCAAACAGGTCCATGGTGGTGTTGGAGTCCACGTTCCGCGCGGCGGCGTTCGAGTCCTCGCTGCAGTCCGCGTTCTCGCAGTCCATGTAGGATCCGATGTAGCGAACGTTGATACCTGCGCCGAGGCCCTTCATCGCCCACTGCAGCGTGGAGTTGAAGCGGAAGCTCGGGTAGACGCCCAGGTCGTAGTTGTTCACGCCCTTGACGACTGTGCCGTCCGGGTTGGTCTGGTTGAACTTCTGCAGCCAGGTCGCGTCGAGGCTCCAGCCGAAGCGGCCGAAGTCGGTGCCGCGGCTATACGCGAACGCGAAGTCGAGGCCCGCGGTGGCGAGGGCGCCGATGTTCTGCTGGGTGTCGAGCAGGTAGGTGATGAGCCCGTTCGCGTCACGCACGACCTGGTCGCAGTTCGAGCGCTCGCCGGGCGCGCTCTGGTAGCAGTTGTTCAGGATGACGCTCGGACCGACCGCCTGGATGGCCTTGTCGATGCTGATGTTGAAGTAGTCCAGGGTGAAGGAGAAGCCCTTCAGCCAGGGGTTGAAGGTCGGAGTCCACACCATGCCGGCGGTGACCGTGTTCGCGGTCTCCGGGCCGAGGTCGGGGTTGCCACCGACCAGGGTGCGGATCTGCGACTGGTTGGCGTTCAGGTTGAACACGCCGTCCGCCTCACAGTTGATCCTGGCCGCGTCGGTCACGCCGTTCGCCTCGTCACAGGGATCCTGCACGTTGGAGAACGAGTCGGCGGTGCCGGAGTACAGCTCGTTGACGCTCGGCGCGCGGAACGCGCGGGAGAAGGTGCCGCGGATGCTGACGTCGCTGTAGACCTTCCACATGCCGGAGACCTTCCACATGTAGTCGCCGCCGAAGGTGTCGAAGTTGAACACGCGCATGGCGGCGTTCAGCTCGAACAGCTCGACCGCGGGCAGGTCGGCGAGGACGGGCAGCTGGAGCTCGATGTAGCCAGCGGTCTCGTTGTACGCACCGCCGGTGGGCTCGCCCTTGTTACCGGTGGTGTCACCGGAGGCAGTGATCGGGTCGGGCTGGAAGAGGCCCGCCTCGCGCCGGTGCTGGAAGCCCAGGACCAGGGCGGCAGGACGGTTCCACAGCTCGAAGAGCTCACCGCCGGTCTCGAAGGTGATGATCCGGTTCTCGGAGTAGCCGCGGGCGACGCCGGTGTAGGTGAGGCCCTCGACCATGTCCTGGGTGATGGTGCCGGGACCACCGAACAGGTTCAGGGGCACGCAGCCGTCGATCGGCGAGTCGGGGGTGCCGCAGCGAGCGACGCCGGTGTCGTCGTAGAAGGACGGCCCGATGGCGTTGGCCAGGGTCGACAGCTTCAGGTTGCCGGACTTGGTCTGGGTACCCTCGGTGCGGCCGTAGATGAAGTTGAAGTCCCAGGTCCAGGTGCTGAAGGTCCCGAGGTCATCGGGGAAGTCACCCTTCACGCCGAGCACGGTGCGGTAGGTGTTCAGGTCCTGGATGTACTGGCGGTTGCCGAACTCCACCAAGCGGCGACGGACGTCGATGAAGTCGCGCCCGAAGGGGTTGTACACGTTGTCCGCAGAGACGGTGAGGCCCTCGGTGATGGTGAAGAGCGGCTCCGGAGCGAGCAGCTGGTCGGAGCGGCGGTTCGCGTACAGGCCCTCGAAGTAGACCTTCACCTTGTCGTGGATCGCGTACTCGGCCTCGCCGTACATGCTGTAGCGGCGGGACGGGGTCACGAGGTAGTTCTCGGGCTGGTAGTTGTAGAAGTCGCCCTCGCCCACGTCGGAGTTACCGGTGAAGGCACCCTCACGCCAACCCACGGTCGGGTCGTTCACGTAGAGGCCAGCGTCGTTGGTGTCGTTCACCAGCTTCTGCCAGGCGTCGTTACCGGTCTGGCCGAGGCGGTCGATGATCACACCCTCGGGGGTGGACGACGAACCCAGGGTCGACTCCTGGCCGGTGTACCAGTCGTAGTCCAGGTCGGACTTCGAGAAGTCACGGGAACCGGCGAACAGGCTCTCCTGCTGGTAGTACTGGAACGACAGGATGAAGTTGCCCTTGTCGAACGCGTGACCCGCGGTGATGGACGCCTGGTAGATCGGCCCGCCGTGCTGCGAGGAGCCGGTGTACGCGTTGGCCTCGACCCCGGTGAACTCCTTCTTCGTGATGATGTTCACCACGCCGCCGATGGCGTCGGAGCCGTAGATCGCGGACGCGCCGTCCTTCAGGACCTCGACCCGCTCGATGATCTCGATCGGGATCATGTTGAGGTCGGCCGACGAGTCGGCGCCGGTACCACCCGCGACGAAGCGGCGGCCGTTGACCAGCACCAGGGTACGGGCCGAGCCGATACCGCGGAGGTTGACTCGGGTCGAACCGTCGCCGCCGTTGTTGAACTGCACGTTGATGGCGTTCGACTGGGCCGGGAGGTTCTGCAGGATCTGACCGATGGTGGTCAGACCCGAGTTGTCGATGGTCTGCCGGTCGATGACCGCCACCGGAGCCGGAGTGGTGAGGTCCATCCGCTTGATGCGGGAACCGGTCACCATCAGGTCCTCGACGTCCTTGTCCTTGGTTACCTCACCGGCGTTGTCGGCCGCCGGGGCCGGCTCCGCCGGCGCAGCGACCGGCTCCGGCTCAGGCGCCGGCTCCGGCTCGGGCGCCACTTCTGGCGCAGCCTCGGGCTCTGGCGCTGCTTCCGCGGCGCCCGCCCCTTCGTCGTCCCCCGCAGCCTCGGCGGGCGGAGCCTCAGACTCCGCCGGCGTCTCCTGCGCGGAAGCGACCTGAACTCCCACCGGCCCCGTCAGCAACATAGCCGCCAAGCAAGCCGGGACTACCACTGCTACCCTTTTGCGTTGCATCGACTCCCCTCGTTCCCGGGTCCCACTAAAGGACCATGCCCGTTTTGCTAGTCTCCTGCTCCGCCGGCGGTTCCCCCGACCGAAGCAAGGTATTTGAGCCAGCCCTGCGCCGAACTCTTCGTGCCGGGCTGCTCTGCCGCGCGCGCGAACAGGCTCCGCGCACGCTCGTTGTTTCCCAAACGATGCTGAGCCACCCCCATGAGCAGGTACACCTGCCCGGGGCTTTTCAGCTTCCCTTTGTCCAAGGCCTTTTGACCGGCCTTAACTGCCTCAGAGAAATTTTCACGCTCCAGCTGGATCTGGGCGAGGCGCGCGTAGAGCTCCCCGTCCGTCGCCATCCCGGCGGCTTCCGCCATCACCGGCGCTGCCTTGACCAGGTTCCGCGCCTGGAACCAGGCGGTGGCCAGCATCCGCATGGAGTCCGCGTTCTTGTTCACGTGCCCCGCCGCCATCTCCTTCTCGAGGAGGTCACGCCCGCCTTGGCGGGGATCGAGGCCGCGAGGTAGCGCTGGGCGAGGTTGACGATCTCCTCGTGCTTCTCGAGGAGACCACCACGGTACGCCATCTCGAGCACCCCCATCGCCTTGTCCTCCTCGCCGAGCTGCGAGTAGAGCGAGGAGAGCTGGAGCCACTGCGACCGCCGATCCGGGTGGCGCTCGATGAGCTCGATCAGGATGTCGACCGCCTTGCGGAAGCGCTTGGTCTCGAAGTAGCCGGAGAGCAGGAGCTGCAGCCAGCTGTCGGCCGGCTTCTTCACGCCCTTCACCGCCCACTCACCGTACTGCACGGCGTCGGCGAACTGCTGGGCCTGGAACTTCGCCACCGCGATCGTATAGAGCGCGCTCGGGTTCGGGTTCTCGACCGCGTTCATCCACGCGTCGAAGGCCGCGACGGCCTTCTTGAACTCCTTCAGCGCGAGGTAGATCTGCCCGAGCGTGTAACGGATGCTGGTCTCGGTCTGCCGAGGGAGGGCGTCCTGGGCGAGCGCGCCCTCGAGGTTCTCGGCCGACTCCTTCAGCTTCTCCTTGCCCGCGTAGATGTAGCCGATGGTCTGGAGCACCAGCGCGGTCTCGTGCTTGTTGAGGCGCAGGCGCTTGCGCGCCTTGTCGGCCTCCGCCAGCGCGGTGTCGTACTTCTTGGCGTTGAAGGCCTCCTGGGCCTTCGTCAGCCGATCGTAGACCTCGGGGCGGCAGACGAAGTTCTTCGTCCGCTCCTCGTCGTCCTTCTGGGCGTAGCCGGGCGTCGACAGCGAAAGCGCCATCCCCAGCGTCACAACAATGGCGGCCAGAGCACGCATCATTCATCAAGGTTGAAGGTCAACCGGACCTTCACGCCTCTGGTCACGAGGGCCTTGCCATCGATGACCTTGGGTTTGTACTTCCACTTCTTCACGGCCGCCACTGCTGCCGCGCTAAATACGCCCTTCGGGTCTTCAGCGATGACCCTGACGTTCTGCACCGCGCCGCTGGGCCCGATGTCGAACTGCATGGTGACCCAGCCCTCGATCTGTCGTTCGGCCGCCTGCCGCGGATAGATCGGCTCCACCCGCACCACGGGCACCGCCTCGGTGTCCGCAGGGGCCGGGCCGAGGTTGAGGCCGCCCTTCAGGTTCAGCCCGGTGTCGAACTGCGGGGTGGAGGACGCCACGGAGAGCGCCCCCGGACCGCCCGAGGACATCTGCATCTTCGGCGCCTCCGGCGGCGCCTCCGGACGCTGCCGGCTGGGCAGCTCGCGCTTCTTGACCTCGGTGGTGCTCTCTCGCTTGAGGCGCACGAAGTCGATGGCCTTCCGCTTCCCCGTGTCTTCGAGCTTCACCTCGGTCAGCTCCACGAGGACCCGCATCAGCGTGAACAACCCGAAGGTCACGCCGGCGGCCACCACCACGGAGACGGGAAGACGCACCACGATGATCCCTCACTCCCCCTCGGGGGTCGCGGCCAACGATACGTCCATCACACCGGCCAGGCGCGCCGCGTCCATGACCTTCACGAGGATACCGTTCTTCGACTCGGTGTCAGCCTGAATCACCACGCCGCCCTCCGGGTTCTCGGCCCGGAGCCGCTCGATGTTGGCTCGCACCGCGCGGATGTCTACGGGGCGCTTGTCGACCCAGACCTGACCGTTCTCGTCGATGGCCACCAGGATGGAGGCCCGCTCCTTCCGCTCCGCCGTCACCGCGCCGGGGCGGTTCACATCGATGCCCGCTTCCTTGATGAAGGAGGCAGTCACGATGAAGAAGATGAGCATGATGAAGACGATGTCGATCATCGGTGTGATGTCGAGTGAGCTATCGTCTTCGCCTCGGGACCGTGCGCGCCGCATGCTCTCAGGCTCCTAGGTGGTTCCCAGCAGGTCTTCGACCCGCCGCCGCTCGGACTGCGCGCCCCGCCGGAGCCGCTCGCCGAAGTAGAGTCCAGACAACGCCACCACCATGCCCATCATGGTGGAGACGGTCGCCTGCGAGACGCCGGAGGCCATGGCGCGGACGTTCCCGTTCCCTGAGAGCGCCACCACGTCGAACACCTCCAACATCCCCATTACCGTGCCCAGCAGGCCCATCAGCGGACAGACCGCGATCAGGCTCCCCAGGACCACCAGCCCCCGCTCGTAGGGGGTCATGATCTCGGAGATGATCCGGCGCCGGATCTGCGTCGAGTACCAGCTACCGCGATCCGAGCGCGCTTGCCACTGCTGCAAGGCCACCTTCAGCGCCTTCGGGTGGCCAAACCAGACATACCAGAACCGGTCCACGATGATGGTCCACATGGCGCAGGCCACGAAGGCCAGGGGCCAAGCCACCTGACCGCCGAGATCCATGAACGCCAGCAGGTCCTCGTAGGACTCGGTCAGGCTAGCCATCCGTCCGGGCCTCCGCGCGCGCCTCGGCCTGCTCGGCCACCACGCCCGCCGCCTGCTCCTCCACGATGTCGAGCAGACGCTTGGCCAGGTTGGACAACATGGCGTGGGCGAGCACCAGCGGGATGGCCACCACCAGGCCGAGCATGGTGGTCACCAGCGCCTCGGAGATGCCGCCGGCCATCAGCTTCGGATCGCCGGTGCCGAACAGGGTGATGGACTGGAAGGTCTTGATCATACCGGTCACCGTGCCGAGCAGCCCGAGGAGGGGCGCGGACACCGAGACCACCTTCACGACCCACAGGAACCGATCCAGCCGGGCCGACTCCTGCACGATGACCTCGTCCAGCTTGCGCTCCAGATCTTCGACCGGGAGGTTCCGGTGATCCTGGTAGGCCTTGAGCACCCGGCCGACCGGGTTGTTGGTCTTGGCCTCCTTGGAGCGGAGCTGGGCCCGGATCTTCATGTCGGTGAAGGTCAGGCCCAGGAAGCGCAAGAGCGCCACGAACAGGGCGAAGATGCCCAGGCCGATGACGATGTAGCCGATGATGCCGCCCTGGGCCACGCGCTCCTCGGCGCTGGGGGTCTCGATGAGGAGCCCGAGGATCGCGCCGCGCGAAGGATCGAGCGGGAAGCGCACCATGCCCGTGGTGGCCTTCTCGAGGTCGGCCGCCGCGGCCAGGTAGCGCTCCGGCGGTTGACGGCCCAGCTCGACGAGCGATCCAGTCGAGGTCTCGAACCGCAGGAACTCACCGCCCGCGACCGCGTTGAAGGTTCCGACCCGGACCACCGGCGCCTTGCGCTTGATGCCCTTGGTGTCGACGACCTCGGTCTCGAAGCGGACGACCTTGCCCGACTCGGTCATCTCTTGCTGGAGCGCGTACCAGAGGTGCTCGAGCTCGGGGATCGAGGGGAGGGACTGGCTGTCGCTCAGCTTCGCCACCCGCTCGCTGCGGCCGGGGATCTGCGCGCTCACCAGCGAGGAGTCGAGGTTCGCGGCGGTGTCACCGGCGACCTGCCGGACCACGCCGAACAGCTCGCCCATGTTCCCCAGGCGCGTCCGCAGCGTCTCCTCGAGCTCGGCCAGCTTCTGCTCGTTGGCCTGGAAGCCGTGCTCGAGCGCCTGGCTGCGCGCCTCGGCGGCGGCCAGCGCCTTCTCGGCGTCGGCCAGCATCTTGGCCTGATCCGCCTTGGCCTTGATGAAGGCGGCCTCGCGCGCCTTCTGGGCGTCGGCGTCCTTGTTGTACCCCTCCTTGACCTCCTTGAGCAGGGCGTCGAGGGAGGCGGGCGCGCTCTGCGCCGAGGCCACCGCGGGCATCAGCGCGGCAGCCGCGACGATCAACGAACCGAAGCGCTTCATTGCGCCACCTCCGGAGCGGGCACCGGGATCCGGAAGAGATCCGGCGCGGCCTGCTTCTTTGCGATGCGGAAGCCTTCCTTGATGGAGGCGCGGTACTCGGCCCCGAGGGGCAGCCACTTGCGAGCCTTCTGATCCCAGACCGCCATCTCGGTGCTGTCGAGGGTGCGGTACAGCAGCACCACACGCCCGACCCGCAGGAACTCGAGCTGACGCGTCCTCGGCGCCCTCGGTGGCCATGTCGGCGGTGTACGCCTCGATGGTGCGACCGAACTCGTTCTCGATCTGGAAGGCCTCCATGATCCGGCGGTACTTCTCCGCCTCGGTCACGTCGGGCCGGCTCATCAGATCCTTCAGCTGCTTCACGCGATCGTGACGCTCGGTGAGGAGGAAGGGGACGTCGAGCTCCACGAAGGCGGCCAGCGCGTCGATCATCCGGGCCATCAGCGGCGTGACGCCGCGCCCGATGACCGTCGCGTCGTCGATCTGCCTCTGCAGCTCGTCCGCCTGCGCCTGCTGCGCGTCGACCAGCTTCTGGGCCTGCTCGTTGTAGCCATTGAGCGAGGCCAGCTGCTGGGTGACGGATCGGTAGCGGCTCAGTAGATCCGCCTTGTCGTCATCCAGCTTCTCGACCTTCTTCTGCGACTGCGCGGCGGCTTCATTCATCTGAAGCACCAGACGCAGCGCGTTGTCGAAGTCACTGGCGCAGGTCACTTGTACCGGCATCTGCACAGCAGCGACGGCGAGCACACCCACCGCTGCTTTTTTCCTGAAGCGCGCGAGTTCGTCCCTCATGATCGGCCAAAGACCCATGGCCTCTAATAAGCCGCGCGTCAAGCCAGGCTTCAGTTTCCGGAGTCAACCTCCGTTGCGAGCCGCAACCCTGCGCTGCGTTCGCAGGACGCGAAAACAGCCCGCGAAAGCTGGCAATGCAACTTACATTGGAGCCATACCAACCGGTACGTCAGCCGTTGTACCGGGACCCGGTCTGAGGATCAAGTCAGGGAGGAAGGGAAGTGCATTGCGCGAGATGTCTCGCTCTTGGCACAAAACGAAAGGAAACGTGTCACCCCTTGATATGGGCGATGATGTCCTTGAGGTCCGCCGCGGAGAGATCCTTCATCTCGAAGAAGGGCATCGGCCCCGGGGTGGTGTCGCTGGCGTCACTCATCCCCGAGGGCGGCGGCCCGGCGGTCCTGACCTGCTGGGCAATCCGACCGACAGTTCGGGAGGACAACCCTGCCTTGGGCGGCGAAGTCACCGCCCCCACCACCAGCGCGGCGTCGTGGCATCGGCCGCAGTACGTGCCGTACAGGGCCTGACCGCGGGTCGCGTCTCCTCCCGCGTAGGCCGCCTCGTAGGCCGCCTCGTCGGCGAGGACCTCGGGGGCGAGCGCGTTGGGATCGGTCACCGCGCTGTCGGAGATCGACTGCATGAACTCCACGATCTTCAGGTAGCTCTCGCTCGTCGCGGTGAGCGCGGTGCCGCCCATCCAACCGGTGACGCACGCGTTCACGCCGCCCAACAGGTCGGCATCGCCGCCCTTGTAGCTGCTGCGATACGCGATGTCCTCGAACGTGTTGCCGGGGTAGCCGGCCGCGCCGTCCGCCGCGTGGCAGGTGGCGCACGTGGCCTTGTTGGTGCTGGCGCCCAGCGCCGCGCTCTTGGCGCCGTCGTAGTAGTCGCGAGCGTCGCTGGTGGTCTCCTCGCCGCCGCACGCCGCGGTGAGGAGGCCGATGGCCAGGGTGGAGATGAGCTTTTTCATGCGCGCGGTACGGAGCCCGGCCGCCCATGTTTCAGCCCCCTCGGATCAACGACCGAGGCCGTGCCCGCCTCCGCCCGGCTCCGGTTGCCAGATCGAGCGCGCGGTGACGTAGTACGGGGCGATGCACGCATCCCGAGCATGGGCGGCCTGGAGCGCCGCGCTCCTGGCCGGCCTCGCGGTCGCCGCCTGTGGGGGCGACAAGCGCGCCTCCACCTACCGCCGCACCGAGGGGTGCGCGCTGGGCAGCTTCCTCAACTGCCAGTGCGCAGACGGGACCTCCGGCCTGTCGACCTGCGACGGCCAGAAGTTCAGTGCCTGCGTCTGCGGTGACGGCGACGCCGGCACCTCGGACTCCGGCCTCCTCGAGCAGGACAGCGGCATCCCTGACTTCGACAGCGGTCTCCCGGGCGCCGACTCCGGCTTCCCGGGCGCCGACTCCGGCTTCCCGGGCGCCGACTCCGGCTTCCCCACGAACGACGCCGGCTTCCCCACCAACGACGCCGGCTTCCCGGACTCCGGACCCCGCCCCGACGCCGGCTTCCCGGACTCCGGACCCCGCCCCGACGCCGGCTTCCCGGACTCCGGACCCCGCCCCGATGCCGGCTTCCCGGACTCGGGGCCCGCGGGCCCCTGCACCGATGACGTCGCGTGCGGCGCCCCGCTCGCGGTGTGCGAGGCGGGCCAGTGCATCCCGGGCTGCGGGCAGCCCGATCCGAACGCCCTCGTGTGCGCGGATCCCAACGACTGCAGCCCCCTGACGGGCCGGTGCGATGGTTTCGGGCTCTGCTTCGCCGACACCGACTGCAACCCCCCGGCCTCGGTGTGCGAGCTGATCCTCGTCGTGGCCGGGATCTGCGTGCCCGGCTGCGCCGAGCCGGGCGCCACCGCGTGCGGGACGGGCACCAGCTGCAACGCGTCCACCGGCCACTGCCAGTAGTCCGCCTGGCGCGACGGCGCACGCCCGCTAACCAGGGCCCATGGCCCGCTTCGTCCGACGCACCGCCCTCCCCCACACTCCCGAGGCGCTCTACGCCTGGCACCTCCGCCCGGGGGCGTTCGAGCGGCTGACCCCGCCCTGGGAGCGGGTGCGGGTGCGCGACCGACCGCCCGAGGGGATCGGGAGGGCGCCGACGTGCGGCTGGAGACCCGGGTGGGGCCGCTCTGGCTCCCGTGGGTCGCCCACCACACCGGCTTCGTGCCCGGGCGCAAGTTCGAGGACACCCAGCTCGCGGGCCCCTTCTCGGCGTGGCACCACGCCCACCGCTTCGAGCCGGCGGAGCGCGGCGCGGTGCTCGTGGACGACATCGAGTACGAGCTCCCGCTGGGGCCGGTGGGGCGCCTGCTCGGGGCCGCGTTCGTCACCCGGAAGCTCGAGCGCATGTTCGAGCACCGCCACCGGATCACCGCCCTGGACCTGGACGCCCACGCCCAAACGCGCCAACAAGGTCCCATGAACATCCTGGTGGGCGGAGCGAGCGGGCTCGTGGGCACCGCGCTGTGCGCGTTCCTCAGCACCGGCGGGCACACCGTCCGCCGCCTGGTGCGCGCCTCGGGGCCGAAGGGACCGGACGCGGTGCCCTGGGATCCGAGGTCCGGCGAGCTTGACCCGGCGGCCCTCGAGGGGGTCGACGCGGTGGTGCACCTGTCGGGCGAGCCGATCGCGTCCGGGCGGTGGACCGAGGCCAAGAAGCGCAAGATCCTGGACAGCCGCGTCATCTCCACCCGGATGCTGGCCGAGGCCATGGCCCGGCGGAGCACCCGGCCCAAGGTCTTCGTGTGCGCCTCCGCGGTCGGCTTCTACGGCGACCAGGGCGACAACGTGCTCACCTGAGGGCAACCGCCGCGGGGACGGCTTCCTGGCCGAGGTCTGCGAGGCCTGGGAAGACGCCACCCGCCCCGCCTCCGACGCGGGGGTCAGGGTGGTGAACGCGCGCCTCGGGGTGGTGCTCAGCCCGAAGGGCGGGGCCCTCGCCAAGATGCTCCCGGCCTTCAAGCTGGGGGCGGGCGGCCCCCTCGGCCACGGCGAGCAATACCTGAGCTGGATCAGCCTCGAGGACGTCGTGGGGGCGCTGCACCACGCCCTCGTCACCCCGAGCCTCGAAGGGCCGGTGAACCTCACCGCCCCGACCCCGGTCACCAGCCGGGGCCTCGCCCAGGCCCTCGGTGAGGTGCTGGGGCGTCCGGCCGCCCTGCCCGCCCCCGCCTTCGCGCTGAGGGCCGCGTTCGGCCGCGAGATGGCGGATCAGACCGTCCTCGCCAGCCAGCGGGCCATCCCGAAGAAGCTCCTGGCCACCGGCTACGCCTTCCGCCACCCCGAGCTGATCCCCGCCCTGCACGCGCTCCTGGGGAGATAGGCACAAACCCGTAGGCGCCGGTAAGAGATTTGCTCCCCCAACATGGGAATTCGTCGCATGGACGGCCCAGGGGCGTTCCCTGATGATGCCTGCCAGTGCACACCCGTACCAAACGGTGCACTGAGGAGGACGCATGCGGGCGATCGTGACGAAGATGGGCACCGAGACCGGCGATCCGGGCGAGGGCTGAGCCCCCCGACTACACAGAGAGAGCCCGATGAGGCCTACCAGCCCATGGCGTAGACCGAGATCGCCACGTGGGCGAACAGCAGCACGAACATGAAGATGGAGATCCCGATGTGGATCCCGCGCCACTGGGCGAGCAGTCGCTTCGCCAGGCCGTAGAGCTGCACCCGCCGCTCGATGACCGCCCGGGCGCTCATCAGCTTGATGGTCGTCTTGCGCAGCTTCTTGTTCTTCATCCCGCCCATGGTCTTGGTGCGGAGCTGCGCCTCGGCCTTGAAGCGCTCGACCTCGGCCTTGAACATCGCCACCAGGAACCCGACGACGCCCATGTCCTCGGCGTCGGGCGCGCCGCTCTGTTGCGCCTTCTCCTGGGCCTTGAGGAACTGCGCCAGCACGTTGGCGCTCATCGTCATCGCCGCCCACTGATCCGCCACCTGCTGGATGCCTTCGTCGAGGCGCCGGCGCTCACGGTCGGCGCTCGCCTCGAAGCGCGGGATGGCGGTGTACAAGAAGCGCCCCACCACGCCCGAGAGCACGATCGCCACCGTCGCCCACCACAGGCTGGTGACCAGGGGCCGATCGAGGGGGCTGAAGATCTGCAAGTCAGTATGCAGTAGGGTCAGGGCGGGGCCGGCGAGGCCGAACACCACGTGGAAGTCGAACCACGTGCGCGAGTTGCCGATGCGGCGGAGGCCCGGCAGGTTCAAGCGCAAGGTGTACAGCGCCGAGATCACCATCATGCCGCCGCCCAGGTAGCCCATCCACCGGCCCATGCCGGACACCGCGGTGTACGTGAGCTGCACCGTCTTGGCGGCGAGCGGCCCCTGGAGCGCGCCCACCGTCATCCGGAGCAGGGACGCGTCGGGCACCCAGCGCCGCGCGATCCACTCCCAGGTGCAGGCGAGCACGAAGAGGGTGGCGAGCGCGAAGAGCCCGTACATGAGCCGCACGCCCTGCAGGCGCGTGGTCTGGGCGAAGCCGCGCTCGAAGGGCGCGGGCTCGAAGTACTTGTCGGCGCGCTCGACGTAGCCGCCATCGCGGCGGAAGAGCGTGGCGGGGTCGATCTGGATGATCGCGCCGGTGGGACAGGCGGTGATGCACGCCATGTCCTTGTAGCCGAAGCAGTGGTCGCACTTGTTGGCGACGCGCTTCGCCTTCTTCTTCTTGGGCGCCTCCTCCTCACCGGGGGCGATCATGGTGCCCTGCTTCTGCTTGGGGTCCTTGCCCTTGGCCAGCTGCACCAGATCCGGGACCTCTTCCTTGATGTCCACCATCCGGATCGCCTCGTGGGGGCAGGCCTTCGCGCACTTCGTGCACCCCACGCAGTTGTCGTAGACGATGACCTCGGGCTCCGGCGCGTTCTCGTCGTAGCCGATCGCGTCGAAGTTGCACTCCGAGATGCAGCGCGCGTCGGCGCAGCTCCGGCAGTTCAACGTGAACTGGATGAGGCCGAGGCGCGGGCCGAAGCGCTCGATGCGCGAGATGCCGTGGCGGTCCTCGCACGCCTTCACGCACTCGTCGCAGTCGATGCACTTGTCGGACTGGATGACCTTGATCGCGTGCGCGTACTCGAACCCCTGCTTGAAGTAGAAGTCGAGGATGTCGGCGCGGTCCTCCAGCTTCAGGAGGGTCTGGCGGTAGTAGGCCTCCTCCGCCTTCAGCTCCACCGCCGAGCGCACGCTCGGCAGGTTGGCGAGGGCCGCGTCCACCGCGGCCTTGGGGAGCTTCACGGCCACGACGTTCATGCACGTGAACAGCCCCATGTCGTACTTGTTGCCGTCCGAGCCCGGGCCTTCTCGACGTGCTCGTTGGTGAAGAACTCCCCCACGTCGAAGAACGACACGATGCGGTGGGCCACCTGCATCACCGGCTCCACGCGCTTCTTCTTGTTGATCGGGCCGCTCGGGACCTTGCCCTGCTCGAACTCCGCGAAGGCCACCTGGCCCCGCAGCACGAAGTAATACGCCGTCGCCTCACCCTCGAAGCCGGCCCGGGGCACCACCCGGTCCTGCTCCAGCTGGATCAGCTCGGCCGAGGCCGCGACCCTGCCCAGCTCGGCCTCGGAGAGCTCGCGGAAGAACTCGAGCCGCGCCAGGGCCTGGGCGGGGGTCTGATCCACCGCCCCGAAGGACGGCGCGGACTCCGCGGCCCGGAGATCCTTGGCGCCTGGACGAGGGCTCATCGCCGCCTCAACAGACGCTCCGCCTCCTGGCGAAGGGGCCCGTCAGGGCCGACGCGCACGTACTTCTCGAGGGCTCGCTTGCCCTCCTTCTTGGTCCGCTTGTTCCCGATCAGGGCGCGGCCCAGGTAGAACTGCGCCTCGAGCGGGGCGTCCTCGAAGGACACCGCGTCCTTCAGGAGCGACACCGCGCGGCGCGAGCTCTGATCGGTCTCGAGCATCCCCAGGTACATGAGCTGGATGGCGGTGGTGCCGCGCGCCTTGCCCACCTTCGCGAGGCGCGGATCCGCCTCGAGGGCGGCCCGGAAGGCCTCGGTCGCCTCCCCGGTGCGCCCGAGGCGGTGGAGGACCTCACCCCGGTTGAGCTGGGCCTCGGCGTCGCCGGGCATGATCGCCACCGCGGCGTTGAGGTTCCGCAAGGCGCCTTCCCAGTCGCCGCGGCTCATCCGCAAGGCACCCAGCATCGCCAGGGCGTCCGGCGCCACCGGGCCCTTGCCCTCGAAGCGCTCCAGCGCCTCGATCGCGCCGATGAGGTTGCCCTGCGCGCGCCGGGCCCGGGCCAGCATCAGCCAGCCGGGGACGTGGTCCGGGTCCTCGTCGAGGGCCTTCTTCAGCGCCGACTCCGCCCCCGCCCAGTCCTCCGCACCAGGCGACAGCGCCCGAGCCCGAAGCGGGCGGCGGGGGTGGGCTCGAGGGCGTTGGCCTTCTGGAAGTACTCGGTGGCGGCGTCGCAGTCGCCCCCCGAGATGCGGGCCTCGCCGAGCGCCACCAGCGACGCGGCGGCGAGCGCCTTGTCGAGCGCCGCGCCCTCCAGGCGCCCGGCCAGGGCGGCGTAGGTGTCCTCCGGGAAGACCTCGCCCTTGGGCGTGAACGCCAGGAGCTCGAAGCGCCCCGGCACCAGCTCCAGCCGGCCGTAGGGGAGATCGGCGTGGCCATCGCTGCCCTCGCCCTTGGCCCGGGCGGCCTGGATCGCCGCGCCGGCGTCGGCGAGATCGACCTTCAGGCGCCCGTCGAGGCCGAGCTGAGCCCTGGCCAGCCCGACCCGGATCCCGGCGTCGTCGGGCCGGAGCTCCCGGGCCCGCTCGTACTGCTTCTTGGCCCGACCGAACTCACCGATGGCGAGGAAGGCGTCGCCCATCGCCCGCTTGAAGACAGGGCTGTTCTCGAACGCGGCGGCGGCCTTCTCGAGCTCCACCACCCCCTCCGTCAACTGGCCTTGCGCCAACAGGGGCACCGCGAACGCGAGGGCGGCGCGGCCGGTCTCGTCCTTGGCCACCTGCGGGATCTCCTCGCGCACCAGGCCGGCGAGGGTGGAGACCGCCTCCGCCTCGGCCGGGTCCGCGCCGGACAGCTTGCCGAGCACGAAGCGCTCGATCGCGACCTCGACGTCGTCCGGGTACTTCTCCTGGAGCTTGTCGAAGAAGGTGAACGCGGCGCCGTAGGCCTGGGCCTGGGCGTGCCAGCGGGCGATGGCGAGGAGCGCGGCGCGGTGCTGCGGGTGCAGGGCCTGCGCGGCGTAGAACGCCTCGATCGCCTTCGCCCGCGCCCCGTCCATCAGGTAGGACCAGCCCTCCACCACGAAGGTCTTCGGCGAGTCGGGGTACTCGTGGCGCGCCGCCACCAGCCGATCGCGGATGGCGGAGCGCTGCACGGCCGAGGTGGACAGCAGGGTCTGTGCCGCCAGCTGCTCGACCGTGACCGGCTGGAGCGCGATGTCATGCAACTTGCCCTGCGCACGCTGCCGCATCTGCGGATCCTCGCCGAAGCGGGCGTAGCGGCGGGCGTAGACCTCGGCCATCGCCGCGTCGAGGAGCGGCGCGAGCGACGGGTTGCCGCGGGTGAGCACCGCGATCTGATCCTCCGCCGCGAGGAGGGAGGCGAGGCCGCCCCGCTCGAGGTCGGTGGCCACGCCCTTCAGCTCCTCGCTCGCCACCTCGGGCCCCGGGCCGGAGCTGGCCAGCGCCACCCAGTGGCCGACGAAGCCGGCCGCCACCGCGATGACGAGGATCGTCGCGACCCGGGTCCAGGCCCCGAACTGGGCCGAGGTCCGGACCACCATCGGGCCCTTGCCCTCGGCCACGGGGGCGGCGCCGCCCTCGGCCGGGGCGTCCTTGACCCGGAGCTTCGCCCGCACCGGGGCCTTCTTGGCCTCGCCCTCGGCCTCCGGGGCGGGCTCGTCCGGCTTCTTGCCGATCAGCGCCCACAGGGCGTCGTCGACCATCCGGGTGGCCACGTGGCCCACCTGCTTGTGGGGCGCGGGGGCCGCCGGGGCCTCGGCCGCGCTCTCGGCCTTGGCGGGCTTCTCGACCTTGGCCGGCTTCTCGGCCTTGGCCGCCTTCTCCACCTTGGCCGGCTTCTCGACCGGCGCGGGCGCCGCGACCGGCGGGGGCGCCGCGACCGGCGGGGGCGGCAGGTCGGCGGTCGGCGCAGGGGCGGGCTCGGGAGCCGGCACGGCGGCTGGCGCCGCCCGCACGACTTCGACGTGCTCGGGCTCCGGCGCCTCCACCGCGGAGGCCTCCCGGGCCGGCGGGAACGCGGGCAGCTCCCGCGCCTTCTGCACCGACGGCGCCTCCATCGGGGGCCGGATCCCCGAGGTCTGGCCGCCCGAAGCGGCGCCGATCAGCGCGTCGGCCTCGGCCCGCTTCATCATCTGGCTGAACTCGGCCGCGCTCCCGCCCATCTTGGCCTTGCGCCGGCCCTCGGCCGACAGGGGGTTGGGGGCGCCGAACGCGGTGGGCTCCTCGCGGGGATCGGGCCCCGGCGGGGCGTCGAGATAGGCGGTGGGCTCGTCCTCGTCGTGGAAGTCGCCCACCTCGGGCACGCCGCCGAGGCGCTGGGCCTTGTCGGGCTTGCGCAGCCGGTTGCCGCCCTGGAGCTGCTTGAGGGCGTCGGGATCGAAGACGGTGTGCTCCGACTCGGCCCCGTCGTTGGTGCCGTCGGACGACCACGGGTCCTCGCCCGACGGGACCTTGGAGCCGTCGAACACCGGCACCGAGTCCTCGGAGCCCTCCGCCTTGGCCATGCGCCGGGCCTGCCGGAGGAGCTCGGCGTACTCGGCGCTGCGCGGCTCGAGCTTCACCGCGTGGGACAGGAACTGGACCGCCCGCTTGGCCAGCCCGCGCTTCAGGAGGATGCGGCCCATGAGGGCGAGGGCCTTCGGGTTCTCCTGATCGATGATCAGGGCCCGCTTGATCTGCTCGAGGGCCTCCCGGATGTTCTCGCGCTCCGCCTCGGCCACCGCCAGCGCCAGGCGCCCGGCCACGGAGTCCGGATGCGACAGCAGGCCACGCTGGGCCACGTCGGCGGCCTCCGCGTGCTGCCCGAGGCGGTTGTGGGCCTCGGCCAGGCTCACGAACGCCAGGGATCGCGGATCCTCGGCGAGCGAGCGCTTGAGCGCCTCGATGCGCTCGAGGTCTGGGGTCTTCGGCTCGGAGGTCGCCATCCTGGTTCGTGATCCGTCCGGGGTTCGCCTCCGGGGAGGCGGGTCCCGGCGCATCCTACCCGCCCTCTGGGAGCCAAGGGAAGCCTCCGACATGACCCTCGTATGTATGGAAGGTTGAACGGGCCTCGGGCCTCCGGGATAATCGCCCCCGCGTGTCCCTCAAGAAGTTCGAGATCCTGGAGATGATCGCCAAGGGCGGGATGGCCGAGGTCTACAAGGCCAAGACCACCGGCCTGCAGGGCTTCGAGAAGGAGGTCTGCGTAAAGAAGATCCTCCCGCACCTCACCGAGGACGACTCCTTCGTCAACATGTTCGTCAACGAGGCCAAGCTGGCGGCCACGTTGAACTACGCGAACGTGGTGCAGGTGCACGACCTCTGCGTCTCCGCCGGAGGCGAGTACTTCATCGTGATGGAGTACGTGAACGGCAAGGACCTGTCCGACGTGATCCGCGCCGCCCAGCTCGCGGGGCGCGAGGTGCCCGCCGACATCGCGGTCTACATCGCCCGCGAGGTGTGCAAGGGCCTGTTCTACGCCCACTCCAAGACCGACCCCTCGGGCGCCAACCTCAACATCATCCACCGCGACATCAGCCCCCACAACGTGCTGGTGTCCTTCATGGGGGAGGTGAAGATCACCGACTTCGGCATCGCCAAGGCCTCCTCCATCATGAACAAGACCGCGGTGGGGATCCTCAAGGGCAAGTACGGTTACATGTCGCCCGAGCAGGCCCGCGGGCAGCCCCTCGACCACCGCTCCGACATCTTCAACACCGGCATCGTGCTCTACGAGCTCCTGGTGGGGGAGCGCTGCTTCGCGGGCTCCAGCGACTTCAGCACCCTCAACCTGATGCGGAACGCCGAGGTCACGCCGCCGACCAAGATCAACCGCTCGGTGCCGCCGGAGGTCGAGGCGATCGTCCTCAAGGCGCTGTCGAAGGAGCGCGGGGATCGCTACCAGGACGCCCTCGCCCTCGAGGGCGCGCTGGCCGACTGGGCCAAGAAGGCGAACTCGGTGGCCACCGCAACCGAGCTTGCGCGCTTCATGCGCGAGCTCTTCGCCCAGGCCGAGGAGCGCGAGAAGGCGGGCTCCACCGGCGTGCTCGCCCTGTCGAGCGTGGTGGGCCCCGCCCCCAAGTCCGAGGCCGAGGTGGCCCGGCACCAGATCAACCCCCTCGCCGGAGCCGAAGGCCGCCGCCCCCAAGGCCGAGGTCGGCCAGGAGGCCCTGGAGCGCGCCAAGCGTCGCGCCACCAAGGCCGCGCGCTCGCGGGCCGCAGCCCCGGCCGAGGCCCCCGCCCCCGCGGTGCAGGCGGTGGAGGTGGCGCCGCCGACCCCGGCGCCCGCGCCCGCGCCGGCCCCTGAGCCCAAGGCGGCGGCTCCCGCCCCGGAACCGAAGCCGGAGGCGGAGGCCAAGAAGCCCGAGAAGAAGCCGGCCCGGCTCAAGGGGGCCGACAAGCCGCCGGAGGAGGCCAAGGCCGAGGCGCCAGCCAAGAAGAAGGGCAAGCAGGCCAGCGACACCCCGAAGGTGCCGGTGGGCAGGAAGCAGCTCCGGCCCGGCCTGACCCAGATCCAGCGGGTGGGCACCGGCGGCGGGCTCAGGACCTGGTTGATCGGCGGGGTGGTGACCACGCTGGCCCTCGCCGCGGGCGCGGCGGTGGGCATGTACCGCGGCAAGCAGGTCTCGCGGCAGACCACGTTCCGCCAGATGGAGGTCGCGAACCGCGAGGGCGGCGGGCTGGCCACCGTCACCGTGTTCATCAGCTCGGAGCCGCCGGGCGCCACGGTGCGCTTCGACAGCCGCGAGCTGTCCGAGAAGACCCCCCTCGCGGTGGAGCGCGACCGCGACGCGGAGGCCCACCAGGTGCAGCTCTCGATGCCCGGCTACGCGAGCACCGAGCGCTCCGTGAAGTACGACTCCGGGCCGATCACGGTGCTCGAGGCCAAGCTGGAGGGTGATCCGGGGCGGCTCGAGGTGTCGTCCCAGCCGTCGGAGCAGCCGGTGTTCATCGACGGCCAGCGGGTGGGCGAGACGCCGCTGATCCGCGAGGTCCCCCACGGCAAGCACCTGCTCGAGGTGGGGGGCGGAGACCGCGCCAAGGTCCACGAGGAGATCACGGTGCAGGTCGGTGAGAAGACCAAGGTCTACAAGAAGGTGCCGAAGGCCGACGCGATGGCCCAGCTGCTGATCGACAGCGAGCCGAAGGCCCGGATCCTGATCAACGGCCAGCCGACCGGCCGCTTCACCGGCGACGGCGCCCTCGACCTGCCGCCCGGAGTCGATCACGACGTGCGCCTCGAGTACGGCGGCAGCAACAAGCGACAGCGCGCCCTCCAGGTGAACCTGGAGCGGGGAGAGCACCGCCGGATCTTCGTGGACCTGACGTCGTCCTGAGCCGAGCGAGCGGGAGCGCCATGCCGAAGTACGAGTTCCGCGGCGACGGCCTCAGCGTCCGGGTGACCCAGCCCTCGCGGGAGGGCGGGATCAGCCTGTACATCGAGCACGAGAGCGGCGCCGCGCTGATCGTACCCTCGGCGGACGCGGTAGCCACGCAAGAGGGCCTGCGCGCTCGGGTCAGCGGCTTCGACGGGACCTCGTTCGAGGTGGTCCTGGGCGCCGACCACCAGCGGGTGGAGATCACCGCCTCCACCCCCTCCCCCATCCTCGGCGGCCGCTCCGAGGCGATCGCGACCCGACGGACCGACCTCGAGGGGCCACGGGGCCGATCCGCGTCACCGGCGACGAGTCCACCATGCCGATCGACGTCGATGAGTGACGATCAGCGGGTGTAGTTCCGCCCCACCGTGAACTGCATGGTGCCTTGCGCATAGCCCTCGTACGAGGCGTCGTATTCGTGGCAGTAGAAGTCCACGATGTGATCCGGTGCCACGAAGGCGGTGGCGGCGGAGCGGTGGTGGCACCCGAAGAAGTCCTGCGGCTGCAGATAGGACGCCACCGGCCGGAGCTTCGGCCCCAGCGGGCCCGCCTCCACCCGGGAGAGGCGCCAGTAGCCGTTCAGCCACGGCTCGTAGTGCCCGTAGGTGTGGAGCACGTAGAGGCGCCCCGTCCCACACTCGGTGATCACCGACAGGTTCTCGGCCCGGGAGTAGTCCTGGTTCCAGGAGATGGGCTGCTCGTAGGCCCAGGCCCCGAGGTAGCGGGCGGCGGGGGCCTCGAGGCTCCCGGCGAGGTGATAGAAGTACGTCCAGCGCGGGCGCGACAGGTCGTCGCCCCCCGGGGTGGTGGCCACGAGCAGGTAGCCCCCCGCGGCGAGCCGCGCCAGCCCGATGCCGCCCCCGGCGCGGTTCATCCCGGCCGAGAAGGGGTCGTCCCGCGGGATGAGGTACCGCAGGTCCGTCTGCACGCCGGCGCGAGACAGATCCACCAGCCGGAGGTTGTCGTCCTCCGCGAAGGCCGCGTAGCGGCCCAGGGCGTGGACGCCGCTCGGGTGCACGGTGTTGGAGCGGTGGATGTAGCGCAGGGCCGGCGTCGTGCCGCTCCCCAGGATGAAGAGCGAGCCGGTGGTGTCGTCGCTGTACGTGCCCACGTACGGGAAGCTCGTGGAGTTGGTGCGGGCGAAGCCTTGCACGTGGTGGCTCGGCACCGGGAGCTCGCCGTCGTCGAAGACCTCGGCCGGGGTCAGGTAATACGGGAGGTAGCGCGCGCCCCAGCTCAAGGACCAGCTCTGGCCCGCCCAGGTGGTCCGCGGGTAGCTAGCGCTGAAGGCGTCGGCCACCTGGGCCTCCACGTCGTTCGCGCACACGTTGCAGTCCGCCGCGCCCGAGGGGCAGCCGGTGTAGCCGAGCAGGCTGACTTGCGGCGGCGGGGTCGGGAGCGGCGCCTCGCACATCAGGTACCACTTGTTGTCGCAGTAGTTGCCCGTGCACCACATCCCGCGCATGTAGCGCCCCTGGTTGTCGACGTAGGGGTGCTGCTCCTCGGAGTACGGCCCCACCCAGCTGCAGCGGTTCAGGGTCTGGTCGGTGCGCTGGCAGCGCAGCGAGAGCTGGTCGCAGAAGTCTCCGGCGCAGCGCAGGCCGGTCATCACCTCGTTCTCGGCGCAGGAGGCGTGGTTGGTCCCCTCCTCAGAGAACCACTCGGTCCACCGGTATCCGCTGTAGAAGCGCCCGGGGAAGCTGTCGCAGGTGAGCTGGAGGTCGTCGCAGAAGCGCCCCTTGCACGCGACCCCGCGCACCGCCTGCAGCGGCGTGCAGGCGGCGGAGCCGGGGTCCGAGAACCACGCGGTGGTCGAGGCGCCCCGGGCGGGGCTGGCCACCGCCAGGGCGAGGAGCGTCAGGGCACAGGTTCGCGTCATCACCCCTTGGAGGCGCGCGCAGGCCGAGGTGTCACGGCGGCGTGGGCTTTTCGGCCGACGCCACCAGACGCACCGGGACCGCGGTGACCCCGGGGCCCGGGGGCGCGCCGGACTGCAGCCGCGCGGCAAGGGCCGCGGGGTCGACGTCGAAGGCCGCGTACAGGGTCAGGGGCCCGGCCCGGTGCTGATCCGCGAGGCGGATCCGGAAGGGCAGCGGCACGCTGAGCGCGTCCGCGCCGCCTCGGACGGGCTCGGGGCGGTCGCCCTCCGCCTCCGGCGCGTACCAGTGCACCTCGGCCCCGTCCCAGCCGAGCAGGGTCAGGCTGTGGGCGGCGCCGGTGGGGTTGCCGTATTGAAAGCCAACCTGCGCATCGAGCGGCACCTCGTCCCCCGCCGCGAGCGCGCGCCGGGCGCCATCGGGGGCCACGGCCAGGAACGTCACCGAGGGCGCGTCCGAGGCTGGGCCGCCCCGGACGCCGTAGCCCGCGTCCCGCGGGGGGCCCGCCCACACCGCGAGGAGCACCGCCGCCGCCGCGGCGAGGGCCACCCCCGCGCCCCACACCGCCGGTCGACGCCACCAGATGACCCCGGGGGGCGGGGCAGCGCCGGCCGCGGCCGCCCCGAGGACGTCCCGGCACTCGGGGCAGCGGGCCAGGTGGCCCAGCTCCTCCGGGGTGGCCGGGCCCTGGCCCTCGGCGAGCTGGGCGAGGCGCGCGTCCTCGAGGTGGGGCCCGGAGTGCAGGTCATCCTGCATGGCCTCCCGCGCCCACCGCTGGAGCCGATCGTCGGTGCTCATGCCTGGACCTCCTCGAGCTGCGCCTGGAGCCGAGCCAACAGCCGCTTCTTCCGCATCCGGACCCCCGCCGGGCTGATCCCCAGGATCGCGGACACCTGGGACGCGTCCAGCCCCTGCTCGTAGAACAGGGCCACCAGGGTCCGGTCCTCGTCCGAGAGGCCGTCCAGCACCCGGCGGACGTGATCGCGCTCCGAGCGGCGGACCGCGCGGACCTCCGGGTCCGTGTCCGGGGCCCGCGCGTCCGGGTCGAGGCTCCCGCCCTCCCGGACCCGCTGGGCGTGCAGGCGCTGGGCGTCTCGCGCCACGTGGCGCATCGCCACCGCGTAGAGCCACGTCGACAGCCGCGCCTCCCCCCGGTAGGTGCCGAGCACCCGATAGCCATCCCGCAGCAGGTGCACCTCCAGCGACTGCCGCAGGTCCGCGCGGTGGTCGTCCAGCCCCGGGTAGCGCGCGCGGAGCCGGGCCCAGACCTGCTCGAACGCCTGGTGGACCTCATGCTGCACCGATCCGTAGGCGTCGGCCTCTCCGGCCAGGAGCCGTCGCACCCGCTGCTGGTCCGCCGACCACATCTCGCGGTTCTTGCACTACCAGGCCCTCGACCAGGGCGCACGACCCCGCGCCCCGTGAGAGGCAGCGCGAGGCCCAGGTGTCACGCGACAACCTGCCGGTGGCGCGGGGCCACGGATTTGGCTACCACGAGCCCATGTGGCGCGCGCTCCCTCTGGCCGCCCTGGGCCTGGTCGCGGCGGGGCCGGCCCTCGCCGGCCCGGCGCCCGCCCGCTTCGCCCTGGTGGTCGGGAACAACCACCCCCTCCCGGGGAGCGGCTACGAGACGCTCCAGTACGCCGACGACGACGCCCTGCGCTTCGCCGCCTTCATGACCGAGATCGGGGCCTCGGTGCGGCTGTTCACCGGGCCGGACGAGGCCACCGCGGAGCGGTTCGGAGCGCTCGCCCAGCAGGCGCGACCCCCGCGGCGCGACGACGTCCTGCAGGCGATCGCCGACCTGCAAGCAGACCTGCAGGCGGTGCGGGACCGCCCGCGGGAGGTCTTCGTCTACTTCTCCGGCCACGGCTCGGTGAGCTCTTCGCAGGCCTTCCTGCACCTCCTGGACGGCCCCTTCACCCGCACCGACATGCGCTCCGCCCTCCTCGAGCGCCTCGACGCCGAGCGCCTGCACGTGATCGTGGACTCCTGCCACGCCTACTTCATGGTGAACCCCCGCGGGCAGCGGGTGCCGACGGACGACGACGACGACGGGCTGGACCGCTACCCCCGGGTCGGCTTCCTGTTGTCGACCTCGGCCCGAAAGGAGGTGCAGGAGTGGTCCGGCTACGAGGCGGGGGTGTTCAGCCACCAGCTCCTGGGCGCGCTGCGCGGCGCCGCCGACGTCGACCGGGACGGCAAGGTCACCTACGCCGAGGCCCACGCCTACGTGGTGGCAGCGAACAGCGGCGTGCAAAACCCGCCGCGCGGGTCCAGCCCTTCGTGCGGCGCCCCGCGGTGGGGGCGCCGGTGCTCCTCGACCTCTCCTCGGCCCCCGACCTGCCGCGGCTGGAGCTCCCCCCGGACCCCGACGGGCACCTCTTCGTGATGGACGGCCACGGCCAGCGCCTGCTGGACGCCCACAAGGCCCGGGGCCAGCTCCTGAGCCTGGTGGTGCCGCCGGATCCCGCGCTCCTGGTCTGGTTCGGTCCCACCCCCTGGGGGCGCGACGAGGCGGGCACCCTGCGCCCGCTCGCCGACCCCGAGGCCCGGCCCCCCGTCTCGGCCCGGGGGCCGGTGGCGGACGAGCTCCGCGAGCACCTCTTCCTCCGCCCCCTGACCCCGGAGTTCGTGGCCGGGCTCGACGCCGCGGTCTCCTTCCGGGCGGTGCCCGAGCTCAGCGCGGCGGTCGGCCGTCAACCCGGCCTGCGCCCGTTGTCGGTGGGCCTGCTCGCCGGGGGCGGCGCCGCCCTCGCGGTGGGGGCGGTGGCCGCGGTGGTGTTCGCGAAGGCCCGCGCCGCCGCGAGCCCGGCGGTCTACACCGCCGAGAACGCGGAGTCGGTCCGGGCCGCGCGGGACCGGGCGGAGCTCAGCCGCGCGGTGATGGTGGGGGGCCTGGCCGCAGGTGGGGTTGCGGTGGGGGCCGCCCTCCTCTACGAGCTGGTGGGAGGCGGTTCATGAAGCACGCGTGGATGACCCTGGCCGTGCTGGTGATGACCTCGTGCCTGCCCAAGGACCCGCTCTGCCAGCCGTGCGAGGGCGGCGGCTGCGGCGAGGGGCTCTCGTGCGCGCTCACCACGAGCGGCGCGAGCGTGTGCGTCCCCTTCGGCGGGAGCGCCGCCTCGTGTGGGCTCGCCCCGGCCGAGGACGCGGGGGGCGAGCCCGACGCCGGGCCAGCCGAGGACGCTGGCGCGCCCCCGGACGCGGGCGCGCCCCCGGACGCGGGCACCGACGCCGGGGTGGCGGGCGCCTGCCCTGCCGCGGGGCAAGCTGAGTTGACGTGGATCTACAGCCCCTACGCCGACCTGTGCATGACGAAGACCGAGATCACCGTCCCCCAGTTCGAGCTCTGCATCACGTCCACCTGCACCGACGCGCAGAACTACAACGACTGGTTCTTCCCCGGCTGCAACCTGAACGACCGGGCCCACCGAGACGACCCGATGAACTGCGCCAACCTCGAAGCGGCCCAGGCCTTCTGCCAGATGGTCGGCGCCCGGCTCCCCACCGAGGCGGAGTGGTACGCCGAGGCCTCCGCCGACGCGTCACGCACGTACCCCTGGGGTGAGGAGGCGGCGACCTGCGCGCGCGCGGCGATGCGCGAGGGCGACATGTACGGGTGTGGGGTGGACGGCACCCTCCCGCCTGCAGCAAGCCCGCGGGGAACAGCGCGAGCGGCCTGTGCGACATGGCCGGGAACGTGTGGGAGTACACGTCTGACGTCTCGGGCTCCAAAGTGGCGCTCCGGGGCGGCTCGTGGCTCAGCACCGCGCCCTACCTCGAGGCCACCGCCCGGTTCGAAGAATCCGCGGAAGGGCTCTACAACCACATCGGCTTCAGGTGCGTGGTGGAGCCGCTCTAGCTGTTAGAGCGCCGTGATCCCCTCGACCGCCAGCTCCAGGGGCACGTTGTAGGCGACGCGACCGCGCCCCACCACCGCGAGCACGCTTGCCGCGTCGTGGATCGCCGCGCACACCCCCTCGAACTCCTGCACGCTGCGGAGGCGACGCCCGCCCAAGGCCATGAGGAGGTCGCCGGGCTTCACCCCGACCTTGGCCGCGCTGCTGTTGGGGGCCACCTTGGTGATGAGCAGGCGGCCCTGCTGCGCCTTCACCGACAGGCCCAGGCGGGCCGCGCCCAGGCGCTGGGCCATGTCGAGGGCCAGCTCGCGGACCGCGAGGGTCCGCGCCTGGCGCGCCTTCCCCCGCTGCACGGTGAGCCGGATCTCGTGCCCGGGGATGAGCCCGCGCTCCATCTGCCAGAAGCCGCGTCCCGACTTCACCTCCTGGCCGCCGAGGTCGACCACCACGTCGTCCTTCTGCAGGCCAGCCTGCTCGGCCGGGCTCCCCGGCACCACCGCCGCCACCCGGGCCCCGGGGGTGCTCTCGGCGTCGATGATCAGCCCGGTGAAGGCCGGCCGCACCTCTCCGTAGCGCAGGACCTCCTGCACCACCGCGGTGGCGCGGTCGATGGGGATGGCGAAGCCGATGCCGCTCCCGCTCCGGTAGATGGCGGTGTTGATCCCGATGAGCTCCCCCATGATGTTCAGCAGGGCCCCGCCCGAGTTGCCGGGGTTGATCGCGGCGTCGGTCTGGATGAAGTCCTCGTACGCGCGCTCGTCCGACTCGATCGAGCGGTGGAGCGCGCTCACCACCCCGGTGGTGACGCTGTTGGACAGGCCGAAGGGGTTGCCGATCGCCACCAGCGGCTCCCCCGGCATGAGGTCCTTGCTACTCCCGAGCTTCACCACCGGCAGGTCGGTGGCGTCGAGGATCTTGAGCACCGCCACGTCGAACTGGGGATCCGCCCCCACCACCTCGGCCTTGAAGGCGCGCCGGTCGGCCAGGGTCACGGTGATCTCGGTGGCGCGGGCGACCACGTGCTCGTTGGTGAGCACCAGCCCCGAGGCGTCGATGATCACCCCCGAGCCGAGGGACTGGGCGCGCTGGGCCCGCTGCCGCCCCCCGAAGTTGCGCCAGAACGGGTCCTCACCCTCGCCCCCGCGGCCGAAGGGGTTCTGGTTGGTCACCACCTCGGCGCCGATGTTCACCACCGCCGGGCCGGCCGACTCCACCACCGCCACCACGGGGGAGCGGCGGGGGTCCTCCGGGGGCCCCACCAGCACCGGCCGGGCCTGGGCCGCCGCCAACCCCAACGCCATCAGGACGAGCGCGCTCACGTACAAAGGACGAAACACCCCGCCCCGAGAGTCAAGGGCTCAGGCGCCCGGCCCCGAGAAGCGCAGGTTCGGGTCCGCCACCGGGCCCTTCCTGAGGAGCGCCACGTCCGCGTGGTAGTCCATCGACACCAGCCACGGGGCGCGATCACCCTGGCGCGGGAGCTCGTGGATGGCGCGCTGCACGTAGCCGGCCTCGAAGTCCAACAGGGGCCGGGTCGGCATGTCGGGGTCGCTGACCTCGGGGCGGCACGCGGTGTAGCCGTGCTCGTCCATGTGCTCGAGGAGCCGGCAGAAGTGCTCGCACAACAGGCCGATCTTCAGGGTCCAGGAGGAGTTGGTGTAGCCCACCGCGAACGCGAAGTTGGGCACCCCGCTCAGCATCATGCCCTTGAAGGACACCGTCTTCGGCAGGCTGACCTGCGCGCCGTCCACCACCAGGCGCATGCCGCCGAAGGGGAGCAGGTTGAGCCCGGTGGCGGTGATGATGATGTCTGCCTCGAGCTCACGGCCCGAGCGCAGCCGGACCCCGGTCTCGGTGAAGGTCTCGATGTGGTCGGTGACCACCGAGGCCCGCCCCGCCCCGATCGCCTTGAAGAGGTCGGAGTCGGGCACTGCGCACAGGCGCTGGTCCCAGGGGTCGTAGGGCGGGTTGAAGTGCTCGTCCACCGGGAAGCCCACCGGGAGCTGCTTCACGTTGGCGGCCCGGATCAGCCGCCGCGCCGCCTTCGGGTACCGCTGGCAGAAGCGCCACAGCCAGCGCTGCCGCGCGATGTTCTTGCGGCGCGTCACCGCGTGGGCCAGCCGCGGGCTGAGCACCTTCTTGGCCCACCGCGCCAACGGATCCTCGGCCGGCACCGGGAGCACGTAGGTCGGCGTCCGCTGGAGCATGGTGACGTGGGCCGCGGTCTCGGCCATCGCCGGCACCAGGGTCACCGCGGTGGCCCCGCTGCCGATGACCAGCACCCGCTTGCCCGCGTAGTCGAGGTCCTCGGGCCAGCGCTGGGGGTGGATGATCGGCCCCGTGAAGCGCTCGCTCCCCTCGAAGCGCGGGGCGTAGCCCCTGGTCGTAGCGGTAGTAGCCGCCGGCGCAGAACAGCCAGCTGCAGGTGAGCTCTTTGCGCTCGCCGGTGTCGGTGCGCTCCACCTCGACCCGCCACCGGGCGTCTGCGCTCGACCACGCCGCCCCGAGCACCTTGTGGTGCAAGCGGACCTGCGCGTCGATGCCGTTCTCGGACGCGGTCTCCCGCAGGTAGTCGAGGATCAGGTCCGCGCTCGCGATCGCCTGGTCGCTCTTCCACGGCTTGAACTCGTAGCCGAAGGTGTACAGGTCGGAGTCGGAGCGGATGCCGGGGTACCGGAACAGGTCCCAGGTGCCCCCGGTCGCAGCGCGGGCCTCGAGGAGCGCGAAGCTGCGGCCGGGGTGCGCGCGCTTGAGGTAGTAGGCGGCCCCGATCCCCGACAGCCCGGCCCCCACGATCAGCACGTCCAGGTGCTCGGGGGCGGCGGCCACGGGGGGCCCGGCGGCGTGCTCGACCGACGCGCTCATGGGCCCAGCATCCAGAAGCCCACCGCAGGGCGCAACGTGCATTTTGCACCAAAACAGACGATGATTGGTGCTCTATGCACCATGAGCCGCCGTCCGAGCGGGTCCGAGCCCTGATGCGCCTGGGGGCGGAGCTCGCCCTGAACGCCCCGCCCGAGTGGCTGGAGGAGGTCGACGACGCCACCCTCTCGCCCGGCATCATGCGGGCGATCGCGGAGGACCCGAACCTGGCCGCCTCGATGCGGCGGGCCAACCGCGCCAACCTCCTGCACTGGGCGAACGCCAACGTGGCCGACCCGGGGGCGCCGGTGGCCCCGAACCTGGGGGCGGAGGCCCTGTACGTGGCCCGGGACCTGGTGCGGCGCGGGGTGCGGGAGACCGCCCTGCACGCGTTCCGCACCGGCCAGAACGCGGCGTGGCTGCGGTGGATGGCGATCTGCTTTCCAGCTCACCTCGGACCCCGCAGAGCTGCGGGAGCTCCTCGACGTCTCCGCCCGCTCCATCCACGGCTTCCTCGACGCGACCATCGCGGGCCTGGCCGCCCACATGGACGCGACCCGGGACGCGCTCGCCCGCGGCACCCCGGCCGAGCGGCGCGAGGTGGTCGCGCTCCTGTTGGACGGCGCCCCGATGCCGGTCGCGCTCGCGTCGGAGCGCCTCGGCTACCCGCTGGGCGGGCCCCACCAGGCCGCGATCGTGTGGAGCGAGGCGGCCCGCGCCGACCTGGCCGCGCTCGAGGCGGTGGCCGAGGCCCTCACGATAGCCGGCCCCCTCCTGGTGGTGGTGGCGAGCGCCGGCACCCTCTGGGCCTGGTCCCCGGAGGCGTCCCCCCTCGACGAGCTGCGGGCCGCGGCGGCGCGCGCGCCGGGGGTGCGAGTGGCGCTGGGCACCGCGGGCCACGGGGTCGAGGGCTTTCGCCGCAGCCACCTCGACGCCCTCGCCACCCAGCGCCTCCTCGCGCACCTCGGCGCCGACGCGCGGGTGGCCTCCTTCGACATGGTCCGCCTCGTGGCCCTGGCCACCCAGGACCTCGAGGCGGCGGACGCCTTCGTCCACCACACCCTGGGCGCGCTCGCGACCGCCGGCCCCGACTTGCAAGCCAACCTGCTCGTGTTCCTGGAGGAGGGCTGCAACGCGGTGCGCGCCGCCACCCGGCTCCGCACCCACCGGAACACCCTGCTCCGACGCCTGGCCCGGGCCGAGGAGCTCCTCCCCCGCCCCCTCGAGCACCACCGGGTCCAGGTGGCGGCGGCGCTCGAGGTCCTGCGCTGGCGCAGGCCAGGTTGACCGCGGCCGCCGCCCTGCTACGATCGGCGGCGTGAAGGACTACATCCTGCTCATGCACGACGACGGCCGCCAGGGCGCGGAGACCGACGCCCAGTGGGAGGCGTACTTCGACGCCCTCCACGCCCGCGGCGCGTTCCAGGGCGGCAGCGCGATCGGCAACGGGGTGTCCATGCGCAAGGAGGGCGTCCCTCGGCCGCCCTGCCTCCACCTGACCGGCTACATCCGGGTCACCGCCGCCGACCTGGAGTCGGCGCGCGAGCTGGTCGTTGGCAACCCGGTGTACGAGGCGGGCGGCACGGTGGAGGTGCGCGATCTCCCCGAAGACTGAGCGCTCAGTGCTCGTGCGCGCCCGACGGCGGCGGGACCGGCTCCGCCGCCTTCGCGCTCGCGGTGACCTTCGGGATCGCGATGAAGGGCTCGATCCCGAACTCCGGGTAGACCTCGCTCGGGAAGTAGAGCAGGCCGTCCTTCACCACCAGCGCGATGGTCTTGATCGCGCGGATGTCCTTCGTCGGATCGCCGGGCACCAGGAAGAAGTCCGCGAGCTTGCCCTTGGCGATCGAGCCGAGCTCCTGGTCGCGCCCCATGTAGCGCTGCACCTCCAGCGTGTCGCGCGCGAGCACGTCGGCCGGGCTCATGCCGAGGCCGGTGTAGAGCTCGAGCTCGCGGTGGAGGGTGAAGGCGCCGCCGGTGTCCGTGCCGGGGACGATGAAGATGCCGCGGCGCTGCATGAGCTTCAGCACCTCGACCAGCTTCGCGTAGGCCGCGCGATAGGCCGCGTCGTCGCCGGGGGCGCTGGTGTCGATCCACTGCCGCTTGAGGCTCCGCTGCACGCTCGGCGGCATGTGATCGAAGTAGTCGACCGCGCCGCGCGGCACCTTGCCATCACGGTTCAACAGCAGGTGCTCGTGGATCCCGAACGTCGGGTCGATGGCGATCCCGCCCTTCGCCATCGTCTCGATCGTCCCCTGCACCTTGGCGCCGGCGAGGTCGAGCGGGCCGAGCCGCTTCAGCGCGGTCAGGCGCAGGAGCGTGCGGGTGTCTTCGCCCGGCTCGAGCACCCAGCCGAGCGCGATCTGGTTGATGTGCGTCATCTCGTCGTAGCCCGCCGCCATCATCGCGTCGGCGTTGGTGAAGGCGGGCACGTGGCCCGCGACGCGCATCCCGAGCCGGTGCGCCTCGGCGATCACCGCGGGCACCCAGGCGGGGTTCATCGAGTTGTAGATCTTGATCTGCCAGTAGCCGCGGGCGCCGTACCAGTCGACGGCGGCGACCGCGGCGGCCTCGGAGTCGGCGAGGATCCCGTTGTTGGCGTTGAAGGGGCTCTTGCCCTCGACGAAGCCCGAGCGGACCACCCGCGGGCCGGCGATCTCGCCGCCGTCCATCTGCGCGACAAGCTTCGACAGCACCGCGTTGTCGTTGCCCATGTCGCGCACGGTGGTGACCCCCGCGAGCAGGTTGAGCATCGCGTCGTCCTGCCCGAGGTGGGCGTGCATGTCGGCGAGGCCGGGCACCAGGGTGCCGCCCGCGCCGTCGATCACCGTCTCGCCCGGGGTGATCGGGCTGTCCGCCGGCTCCACCGCGGCGATGCGACTGCCCATGACCACGACCGAGACACGCTCGGTCAGCGCCTTGGCGACGGGATCGAAGAGGCGCACGTCGGTGACGCGCACCGGCCCCTCGTAGCGATGGGCGAAGCGCCGCTGCAGGTCTACGTAGCGCCGCGTCGAGAGGTCCGCCGCGATGTCGCGCAGGCGCACCTCCTCACCTTCGTAGCCCTTCTTGACCACGACCGAGTGCGGGCTGATCACCGCGAAGAGCGACCGGTCGGGCGCGAGGAGGACGTAGGACGGGTCGAGGTCGACGCCCGAGATCGTGTACTGCGTCGCCTGGACCGGACCGCCCTCGCCATCGATGGTGAAGGTCTCGCCCTCGACGATCTTGAGGCGGCCGCTCGGCAGCGCGGGCAGGCTCCGGCCCGGCGCCGCGAGCAGCGCGCGCGCCTCGACCCCGAGCACCCACGGGCTGCCGCTCTGCGGCACGTAGAACGCGGGCTCGCTCAGCCGCGCCCTGCCGGTCCCGGTGTTGTCGGTCCAGCGCGCGGCGCGGCCGACGAGCTTGAAGCGCTCGGCCACCTTGCTCCCGAAGGTCGTGTTGCCGTCGACGCTCCAGGCGATCGGCAGGCCCTTCGCGTCGAGGACCAGCGCCTCCTTCATCGTCGGCCCGCGGCCGTTGTTCTTGACGTCGAAGTCGATCGTCGTCGCCGACCCCTGGGTGTCGGTGTCGACGTGGCCGACGACCTTGCCGCCGGTGATGACCGAGAAGCGCTCCGCCTCGGCGTGGGCGGCGAGCGGGTGCAGCGAGGCCGCGGCGAACAGGGCGATGACCCCGGCGAGACGAGCGGACATGGGCGCGAAGCTACCCCACGGACCTGGCCAGGCGGAACGCCCGCCTGACGCGGGAGTAAACCCTGTGTCCGGGTTGCCAGGCGGGGCCCGGCTCCCGGCAAACGCACCGCGCAGCGCACGAGCGCGCCATGGAGTGGGGGTGACCTCGCGATATGCGATCGAGTTGACATAAATGTGAACCCTCACTACTTCAGCCAACTGATGCGGACGATTTCGTACCTCGGATTGACCCTGCTCGGCACCATCGGCCTGGCAGCCTGCGCCTCGGCCGGGCGGACCGCGGCCTGGGAGAAGCAAGACAGCGCCGCCGTCGGCACGCGCACCTCCTGCCGGCCGCGACCGGGCTGATGGAAAAAGGCGAGGCGAGGGCCACTGGGCCAAGCGCGACGACAAGGCCCGAGCTCGAGCAGGCGATCAACGCCTGGGAAGGTGGTGGCGGAGGACGCCAAGAACGCGCAGGCCCTGGTGGGCGCGGCTGTCCGGGCCCACTACTTCCTGGCCGACGGGTTCCTGGCGGTGGAGGGCGCGCCCAGGCCGAGAGTTCGCGGCCTACCAGACCGCGTGGACTACGGCGAGCGGGCCCTCCTCATCCTCGACCCGGGCTTCGAGCAGCAGATGCGGGCAGAGGCGAAGTTCGAGGACGCGATCAAGGGCATCGGCGGCGACGCCCTGCCCGCGGCGTGCTGGTACGCGGTCGCCTGGGGCGCTTCGCGAGCAAGCGGGGCCTCAGCCAGCGCCTGTTCTGCTGGGCGACAAGCTCAAGGCCACGATGGAGCGCATCATGGAGCTCGACCGCGGCTACGCGTTCCACGGCGCGGCGGCCGCACCGCTACTTCGGCGCCTTCTTACGCCATCCTCCGCTCGATCGCCGGGCAAGGACCTCGACAAGTCGGCCGAGCACTTCACCCGGTCGCTGCTGGCGGCGCCGCCCCGGCTACCTCGGCACCAAGGTCGTCGCCCAGCCTTCTCGCGGTAGAGGCGGGACGACGAGGACCTGTACCGCGTCGCTCCTCGCTGAGGTGATCAAGGCCAACGCGGACGCGGTGCCCGAGGTCGGCCCGAGAACCGGCCGCGCAGCGCAGCCGCCCAGAAGATGCTCGACGGCATCGGTGAGGTGTTCTGATGCGGCGCGGCGCGAGCCTTTTGCGCGAGGCCTGACCGCGGCGTTGGTGGTGGGCCTGCTGGCGGGGCCCGCCCGGGCGGGCGACGCGGACGGGCAGTTCGTCGTGAAGGTCGGCACGGTGGCCCCCGACGGGACGCCGTGGTCCGAGCTGATGAAGCCGAGGGTCAAGAAGCGCTTCTGGGAAGAGTCCGCAGACAAGATCAGCGCGCTGAAGGTCTATCTGGGCGGGCGCCTGGGCGGTGAGAAGGCGATGGCCCGGGAGACGCGACGAGGGCGGATCCAGCTCTTCGGTGGCTCCACCGCCGCCCTCGCGACCATCGTGCCCGAGCTCTACGATGCTCGAGGCGCCGTTCCTGTTCGGAGTCCTCCGGGAGGCGGACTTCGTGCTCGACCAGTACGCCAGGCCGCACGTCGAGCCCGAGCTCCTCGAGAAGGCGGGCTTCAAGTTCTTCCAGTACTCCGAGAACAGCTGGCACGGCCTCGCGCTGAAGAGGCCAGTGCCTGAAGTCGCTGGGCGATCTGAAGGGCGAAAGATCCGCTCCCAGGAGAGGCCAAGATCCACCTGGACACCAGCACCCGCGATGGGCGCCAACGCGGTGGAGATGAGCGTGCCTGCCCGGTGCTGCCGGCCCGGAGCAGGGGCTGGTCGACGGGTTCTCCAGCACCCCCGCTCTTCTCGTTCGCCACCAGCTGGTACCAGGGCGTCAGCTCGATACACGGTGACCGAGCACATCTACCATCCGGCCATGCTGGTGTACTTCCCAAGAAGTCGGTTCAAACAAGCAGCCCGCGGATGTCAGAAGGTCCTGCTGGGCGGCGTGGAGGTGATCAGACCTTCGGCCGCACCGGGATCCGGGCGATCAGGGAAGGGGCCTCATCGACAACTTCCGGAAGTCCAAGATCGAGGTCTGCGACGCGAGGCCCGCGCTCAAGGCGGAGATGAAGAAGGCGACCGGGTCGATCTTCGAGACCCTACCGCAAGGCGGCCAGCGCAGACGGCACCAAGAAGCTCTTCGACGCGCCATCCTCGAGGGCAAGAAGGCCTTCGCCAAGAAGAACGCCGCGAAGTAGCCGCGCTGCCATGAAGAGCCTGCCTCGGCGGCCTCCTCCTCAGCTCGTTCGTCAGCGTCCTGCACCCCTGGGCGGGAGTGGGCCTGGTTGGCTGCCTGGTCGTCGGCGGGCCCGATCGCCGCCCGCCTGGCCAGGGGCCTGTCCCCGCGAGCCTGGTTCGCCGCCCTCAACGAGGCGGTGTACCGGGGCGAGCAGGCGGTCGGCCTGGCGGTCGCGCTGATGGTCATGCGCCGGGGTGGTGTTCATCGCACCGTGGTCTGGCGCACCATCCACGCCGTGGAGGGAGGACCGCGTCTTCGACGGGTTCCACCGCCAGTAGCATCCTCGCGCTCTGCCTGATCGGCGGGTTACACCGCCCGCTGGCTGGGGGCCTCCGTCGCGCGGCGCGCGGGCGCAGGCCTGCTTGCATTCGGGTTGCTCTCGGCGTTCGGCGCGGCGGTGGCGGCGGCGCCCACCGGCTTCGGGTGGTCGCAGCGCCTGGCCCTTGTGCTGATCCTGTGGGTGGGGATGCTGGGCTCGTCGATGGCCACCCAGGAGGCGCCGGCACATCGCGGTGGACGCCGTGAAGCGCGCGGTGCCAGAGCGCGCCTCCGACGTGGCTTCGAGGTGGCCGCGGGCCTCCTGACGGTGGGCCTGTGCGTCGTGCTGATGCTCCTCGCGACCAGCTACGCGCGGGGCAACTACGTGGACTGGATCAGTCCGACATGAAGGCCTTCCTGTTCGAGTCCCTGGAGGCGCCCCTACTGGGTGGCGTCGGTCCCCATCCCCATCGGGTTTCGGGTTGATGGCGGCGCGCTTCCTCGGGGGTGGTGCTGTACGGGGCCAGGGAGGTCGACACTCCTCACGTCGGTGGGGCGCAGGCGGCTCTGAGCGCCAGGAGGTGCGCGCGTGAGCCTCCAGGTCTTCGACGTCATCCTCCTGCGCGGTGCTGGTGGCGGCGGGGGCGCCGCCTTCTCGAAGAACCGCGTGGTCTCCGCGCTCTTCGCGGGCTTCGCGGTCAGCCTGTACTTCGTCGCCTCCCCACCGTGTTCCTCGTCCTGGGGTTGGTGCTGTTGCTCCTGATCCTCAGGACGCCGCTGTTCGTCACGATCGGCGTCCTGACCTTCGGCTGCCTGTACTTCCTGTCCTCCGACTATCGTGAGTTCTCGGCCTTCGAGCCTGGTGATCGGGAAGATCTTCGGCCTCACCGACCAGAACGTGCTCCTGGCCATCCTGTTCGTGGTGGCGGGCTCCCTGATGACCGCGGGCGGGATCGCGCGGCGCATCGTGGACTTCGCGGACGCCCTCATCGGCTGGCTGGCTCCCTGGGGGCATGGCCGCGGTGGCGGTGCTGTCGTGCATGTCTCTTCGCCGCCATCTCCGGCAGCTCGCCGGTCGACGGTGATCGCCATCGGCTCCATCATGATGCCGGCCCTGGTCGCGAAGGGCAGACGGCGAGAAAGTTCTCGTTGGGCCTGGTCACCACCGCGGGCTCCCTCGGCATCCTCATCCCGGAGCTCCATCCCCCCGATCATCTACGCGATCATGGGTGAGCGGGTGATGTCGGTGAACGTGGCCGACTTCTTCATGGCCGGCATCGGGCCCTGAGGCTCCTCATCGGCGGGCTCCCTCATCGCGTACTCGGTGTTCCATGGGGTGCGCCGCCCCGACTTCTCCTGAGGCGAGGTCCGCCCGCCCTCACCTCGGATGATCTTCAGGCGCTTCATGGACGGCTTCTGGGCCCTCCTCCTGCCGGTGATCGTCCCGGCGGCATCTACCCGATCTTCGGCGACAAGGGATCTTCACCCCACCGAGGCCGCGGCCTGGCGGTGGTCTACGCGTTCGTGGTGGAGCTGTTCGTCACCGCGAGCTCGCTTCCGCGGCCATCCCGCCCCTGTTGTTCGAGTCCGCGGTGTTGATGGGTCGCCCGGGATCCTGGTGATGAGCTTCGCGCTGAACCACTTCCTCGTCGAGGAGCAGGTCCCAGGAGACGCGGCGGGTGGCGTGGATGACCAGCCTGACCTCGACCGGGTCACCTTCCTCATCATCCTCAACGTCTTCCTGCTCCTCATCGGGTGCCCCATGGACATCGTGAGCGCGATCCTGATCGTGGACCCCGCTCGTCGCGCCGATCATCGCGCGGGGTTCGAGATCGATCCGCTGCACTCCGATCATCTTCGTGGTCAACCTGGAGATCGGCTACCTGACCCCGCCCATCGGCCTGAACCTCTTCGTCTCCGCCACCCTGTTCTCGAAGCCGATCGGCTTCGTGATGCGCTCTGCGGCCAGCTTCACCGCCATCATGCTGGTGGGGCTCGTGCTGATCACCTGGTCCGAGCCCATCGCGGGCGGCATCCCCAGGTGCTGAACGGCGGTGAGTTTCGCTTTGCCAGCCCCGCGCCCCCGGCCCCCGCCCATGCCTGCGGTGGCGGACGACGACGACGACCTGGACGACGAGCCTCGCGCCTGCGAGGCCTGGGCGCCGGCGTGAAGTCGGTGATGGAGCCAGGCGGAAGGCGCCCGGGGGCGCCACCGTCCGCGATCAGGAGGGGGCGGCGGACGACGACGACGACCTGGAGGACGACGAAGAGGACGGCGCGGCGGAGGGGGGCCGAGTGAAGTCGGTGATGGAGCTCATGAAGGAGCAGGGCGCCACCGCCGAGTAGGCGGCGCGCTACCCCACGTCCTTGGCGAGGCGGAAGCCCAGCCCGGTGTTCACGAAGTCGGGCTTGGTGATGTGGCGGAAGGCCACCCGGCAGAACAGGCCGGTGTCGGCCCAGCAGCCGCCGCGCATCACCGGCGCGCGCTCGCCGTCGACCTCGGTGAGGCAGATCTCCCGGACCCCGCCCGCCATGTCCCGCGCCCCGTAGGGCGAGGTGTCGGTGGCGAAGGTCCCCACCGGCTCCGGCTCGGGGTAAGGCGTGTTGCGGGAGTTCTTCATCTTGCAGAACGTGGGGTCGAAGTGGTCACCCCACGGGAAGAAGCGGCCGTCCACCCCGCGGGCCGCCTTCTCCCACTCGTCCTCCTCCGGCAGGCGCAGGCGCTCCCCGGTGAGGTCGCGGCGCCAGGCGATGTAGGCCTCGCGTCCTCCATGCTGATGCCCGCCACCGGCAGGCTCCCCGTCCACTCGTGCCCCGACGGTGAGCGCTCCGGGTACACGAAGCTGTGCCGGGACTCGTCCCACGTCCAGTAGTGCCCCTCCTGAGCCCGGGCCCGGGGCACGTGCCGCAGGGCGGCTTGCAGATCTCGCGGGCCCGCGCGTTGATGAAGGCCAGGTACTCGTCGCACGTCACCGGGTACCGCGCGATGCAGAAGTCCGGGATGTCCTTCACCCGGCGCTCCTCGGCCCCGTGGGCGATCGCGTCGCCGCCCAGGATCGCCGGGCCACCGGGGACGAAGACGAAGTCGTCGCCCACCTCGCGCCCGCTCCGGAACGACAAGTGAACCTGCACCGTCTCCGCCCGGCCCACGTTCACCGGGCGCAGGATGGTGCGCTCGCCCGGGCGGTGACAGATCAACAGGTAGCTCCCGATCGGGATCTCGAAGCGCTCCACCGGCGCCATCCCCAGGTCCCGCTCGTCCGCCGGCTCCAGCACCCGATCGCGGGGCTCGAGCCGAGCGAGGCGCAGCGCCACGTCGTCGTGGTCCGCGGTGATCTCGAGGGTGCCGTCGCCCTCGAGGACCCGGGCCCACACCCCGTCGTCGTAGCGGGCGACCAGGCTCCGGTAGTAGCGCTGGCCCTCGCGATCCCGCGCCCGCTCCGCCTCGCCGAAGCGCGCGTGGTACAGCGCGGCGAGGGCGCTCCTCGCCTCGCGGTCGTCCGGCACCTCGCCCAGCGCGCGCAGGAAGTCCGCCTCCGCCTCTTCGAACGCGCCCACCGCGTCGATCTTCAGCTCGCTGACCCGGTCCTCGACCGCCCAGATGCGCTGCTTGTCGGCCACGTCGGCCCAGGGCGGGACCTCCTTGCCCAGGCGCTTCGCCTCGGCCTCCGCGGTCTGCAGCTCCACCTTGAGCATCTGCCAGCGCTCCACCGAGGCGCGCCCCGCGCGCAAGCGAGCCTTCGCCTCGCGGCCCCGGCGCTCGCGCTCCTTGGCGCCCTCGAGGATCCGCCCGAGCTCCGCCTGCAAGCTCACCTGCACGAGGCCGCTCCGCCGGCTTGTGGGCCATCGCCCGCAGGCAGAGCTCCTCGAGCGCCTCGGGGATGGCGAGGTGCGGCGCCCGCTCGCGCGGCGGCGTGAGGTCACCCCGGCGCACCTTCATCACGGTGGGGACGAAGCCGAGGTCGAGGTAGGGCGGCTCCAGGGTGAGGATCTCGTAGAGCACCGCCCCCAGCCCGTAGACGTCGCTGCGGTTGGTGAGCAGCTCGGGCCGCCCCTCGGTCGCCTCGGGGGACATGTACTGTGGGGTCCCGGTGATGGTGCCGGACTGGGTCTCGGCCGCCGAGTAACGCCCGAGGAGCTCCACCCGCGGCTCCTCGAGGTCCACCGACGGCTCCTCGCGCCCGAGCACCTTCGCGAGGCCCCAGTCGATCAGGATCGCCTCACCGTAGCGGCCGACCATGATGTTGGCCGGCTTGATGTCGCGGTGGATGACCCCGCGGTCATGGGCGAAGGCCACCGCGTTGGCGATCTGCTGGAAGATCGTGAGCAGGCGCGGCCGGGTGAACTCCTCGACCGTGGGCTGATCGCCGCCCTCGAGGTCGGTGAGGATCTCGGCCAGGGTGCGCCCGGAGAGCTTCTTCATCACGTAGAAGGGCTCGCCCGAGGGGAGCCGCCCCACGTCGTGGATCGGGATGATCGACGGGTGCTCGAGCTGCCCGGTGGCCTGCACCTCGGTCCAGAAGCGCCGGACCATGCTGTCGGGGGCGTCGTTGCCCCCGAGCAGGACCTTCACCGCCACCTCCCGCCCGATCTCGGCGTCCTTGGCGCACAGGATCCGGCCCATGCCGCCGCGTCCGATCTCGCCCAGCATCCGGTAGCGCTCGTCCATGCGCCGGCCGCTCGGGGCGAGGCGCTCCTCGAGGGGCTCGAGCGGGACGTCCACCTCGTTCGGCTCCGCGGGTGGTGGTCTCGTCCAGGGCGCCGGAGGGGTACGGCCCCGCGAGCTCCGGGAGCCGCGTGGCCTCGGGGTCGGACCACGGGTCGCGGGCGGCCGAGGACACCGTCTCGACGTCGATGAGGGACACGTCGGGCACCTCCGCCCGCAGGGTGGTGGGCTCGAGGCCGGAGAACCGGTCGACCCCCACCGCCCGGGCGTCGAAGGCCGGCACCGAGGGCCGCGTGGGCCCGAGGCCGTCCCACTCGCGCGAGCCCACCCGGGCCACGCCCTCGGCCCCCACCGCGGTCAGGGGGCGCGGGGTGAGGGCGTCGTCGTCCTCCTCGTCGAGGGCCTCCCGGACCTCCGCCAGCTGGATCTCGCCCTCCGAGGCCGACTCGAGCATCGGCTCCGGGTCGCTGTCGGTGTCCCGCAAGAGCGGCACCTTGGGCATGTCGAACCAGGTGTCGTGGTCGTCCTCGAAGCCGTTTCGGCGGGCGGGCCCCACGGGCGCGGAGGGGCCGGAGGCGCTGCGGGCCTCGGTGATCCCCTCGCGGCGGCGGGCCACCTCGGCCCGGAACGCCACCACCTTCTGGGGGTCCATCGCGCCCAGGTGCACGAGGCTCTCCCCCAGGTCCCGGCGGGAGCGGGCGGAATCCTCGAGGGCGGCCAGCACCGTCTCCACCGGCAGGGCGGCGCGGCGGATCAGGTGCGCGGCGAGGGCTCGGTCTTCGGGGCGCAGGACCATAGAGGGCGCCGGGGCGGCGCGGCCGTACCATACCAGAAGGCGAAGGATGCTTGCCGCCCCCGGCGCGGTGCGCTATGCGCTACTCCCCCTGAGGTCGGCCCAGGCGCCGACCGGGAAGACCCGAAGCTCGGGATCGGAGACCAATCTCATGACGAACGTCCAGGCCATCCTCCTCGTCGCCGTGGCGGTGCTCGTGGCCGTGGCTTTCTTCCTCTGGCGCCGTATCGCGGCCCTCGAAGAGTCGGTGCGCACCGAGCGCGCCACCTCCGAGGACCGCCGCGCCGAGGCCGAGAAGGCCCGGGCCGACACCCGCACCAAGGTGGCGGAAGTCGATCAGCTCAAGAAGCAACTCCAAGACACGCGTGCCAAGTTGAAGCGCCAGGAGAAGCAGACCGAGGGCGGGGGCTCCAAGAAGTCCCGCGCCTCGGCCCCCGCCGCAGAGCCGCCGGCCAGCGAGTCCGCGGCCGCGGTGGTGCGGGTGAGCAACAAGGAGGTCGAGGCCGAGGCGGAGCGCAGGCTGACCGGCCTGCGCAAGGAGCTGGAGGCGGCCCAGGCCAAGATCGTGAAGCTCGAGCAGGCCGAGGCCCGCCGCAAGGCGGAGATCGAGAAGGCCAAGGCCTCCCTCGCGAGCGAGGCCCCCGAGGCGGCGGCCGCCGCGCCGGCCGAGGGCGCGGCGCCCGAGCAGCAGGTGGCGGCGCTCGAGACTCAGCTCACCGCGCTGAAGGACGCGGCCCGCGGCCGCGAGAAGGACCTGGAGCGCCAGCTCCGCAAGCTGGAGGGCCGGGAGCGCGCGTCGACCCGGCGGGCGAACAACAACCACGCCCTCTACCAGCTCATCAAGGGTCAGCTCGACCTCGCCGAGGACAAGGTCGCCCTGCTCCGCCGCAAGTACGAGGGCGCCAAGAAGCCCGAGTCGCTGAAGGCGGATCCGGTGCCGGCGGACGAGGTCGCGGCGGCCCTCGCCGACGAGGCCACGCAGGAGGCCGAGGAGGCCGCGAAGGCGACGGCGGACGCCGCGACCGAGGCGGCGGCGGAGGCCGCCCCCGAGGCAGCGGAGGTGGCGGAGGCCGCCCCCGAGGCGGCGGAGGCCGTGGTGGCGGAGGCCGCGCCCGAGGCGGAGACGGAGGCCGAGGCCCCCGCCGAGACCGCGGAGGCCGAGGCCACCAAGACCGCGGAGGCGTGATCCTCCGGTCCGCGCTGCTCCTGGGGCTGGCCCTCCTGGCCCCAGGGACCGCCCCGGCCGCCCCGCCCCCCGGGATCCTGGTGGTGGGCGGGGGCTGGGGCCCCGAGGGCACCCAGGCCTCCATCGAGGCCCACGTGGCCGCGCTGAAGAGCGCCCTCGCCCTCACGAAGCCCACCGTGCTGTTCGCCGACGGCCCCACCACCGCCCCCGCGGTGCAGGAGGCCAGCCCCGAGCCCGACGAGGCCGCCCGCGTCCTCGGCCTGGTGTTCGACCGGACGGACGGCCTGCAGGTCCGCTACCGCCCAACCACCGTCGCGCCGGACGGCCGCGCCGCGAAGCAAGACGTCTTGCAGCAGCTGGCCGCGGCTGCGCGGCCAGGGCGACGTGGTGGTCTTCGGGGCCGGCCACGGCGCCCCCGCGGCCGAGGGCGCGTCCGCCGCGCTCGAGCTGTGGGGGCCCCAGGACCGCCTCGACGTGCCCGAGCTGGCCCGCGCGCTCGACAAGAAGCCCGGGGGCGGGCGCGTCGCCCTGGTCCTCGGCCACTGCCACTCCGGCGCCTTCGCCGACGTGATGTTCGTGGGCGCCGACCCCGAGGTCGGGCTGGCCGAGCCGACCCGCTGCGTGCTCGCCGCGGTGCCGGCGGACCGGGAGGCCGCCGGCTGCACCCCGGACATGGACGACACGGGCGCCCAGGCCTACGTGGCGTCCATCGCCGAGGCCCTCACCCGCAAGGAGGCCGACCTCGACCGTGACGGGCGCATCTCGCTCGCCGAGGCCCACGCCTTCGCGAAGATCCACGACGGCACGGTGGACGTGCCGGTCAGCTCCAGCGAGCTGTGGCTCTCCGCCCGCGTCGGCGCCCAGGCCCCCGACATCACCACCGTCTCCCTCGCCGACCTCCTCGAGCAGGCGCGTCCGACCGAGCGGGCGGTGATGCAAGCTGTCCTGCCGAAGCGCATGCGGGGGTCTAGCCCGGGGCGGTGGCCAAGGCGGCCGACGGGCTGGCCGAGCAGATCTCGGTGCTCGACGAGCAGATCCAGCAGCTGGCCGAGCGGCGCGAGGACGTCCGGCGCGGCCTGGTGGACGCGGTGCTCCTGAAGTGGCCGGAGCTCACCAACCCCTATCACCCCCGCGCCCGCGCCCTCCTCGCGGGCGACGCGGCCGAGGTGGTGACCTTCGTGAAGCGCCAGCGCCGCCTGGATCAGCTGATGGCGATGGACCGCTCCATCAGCGCGCTCGACCACCGTCTCCTCCTCCACCAGCGCCGCGCGGCCCGGCTCGAGCGCTGGCTCCGCGCCGCCCAGCGGGTCGCGAACGAGGCCGCCCTGCGCGCGGGGGGCGACACCGCCCGGGTGGCCGCGCTCGACGCCCTCAACGCGTGCGAGGCCCTGGCCCCGGTGAAGACGCCAGGAGCTCCGCCAGCCAGTCCATGAACACCCGGACCCGCCGCGAGAGGTTGCGGCGGTGGGGGTACACGATCGAGACCGGCATCGGCTCGGCCCGCAGCCGCGGCAACACCTCGACCAGCTCGCCCGCCTCGATGTGCGCATCGAGCCCCAGCCACGGCGACTGGATGATCCCGAGCCCTGCAAGGCAGGCTGCGATATAGGCCTCCGCGTTGTTCACCACCACCCGCCCCGCCATCGCCAACGTCTGGTAGCCCTCGTCGGTGGGGTACTCGAACCCGTCGGGCCGCTGTCCGAGGGTGCTGGCGTAGTGCACGAGCTGGTGGCGGGCCAGATCGCGGAGCCCCCGCGGGCGGCCGTGGGCCGCGAGGTACCCGGGGCTCGCCACGTTGATCACCTCCATGCTCCCGATGCGCCGGGCCACCAGCCCCGAGTCGCCCAGGTTCCCCACCCGCACCACGCAGTCGTAGCCCTCGGTCACCAGGTCCACCGCGCGGTCCGTGGTGCCGAGCTCGAGGGTGAGCTCAGGGTGCTCGGCCAGGAACGCGGGGAGGGCGGGGATGAAGCGCAGGCGCGCCATCCGGCTCGGCAGGTCGACCCGGATGCGCCCCACCAGCCCCTGCCGCGGATCCCGGAACAGGCCCTCCAGCTCGTCCACGTCGCTCAACAGGTCCCGGCAGCGCTCGTAGAAGACGTGGCCGTCCTGGGTGAGCTCCACCCGGCGCGTGGTGCGGTGCAGGAGCCGGGCCCCAACCCGCTCCTCCAGCCGCTGCACCGCCCCCGACACCGTGGCCTTGGGGAGCCCGAGGCCCTGGGCGGCCCGGGTGAAGCTCTTCAGCTCCGCCACCCTCATGAACACCCCCATCTCCTGGAGTCGATCCATCGGCTCGAGGATTGTTCCGCCTGAGTGAACAGTCTAGCCCGCTGGTGCATCTTTGTTCGGTCCGCTCCCGCTGGCACCCTGGGTCCATGAGCAACGACACCAAGATCGCCATCATCACCGGGGGCAGCCGTGGCCTGGGCCGCAACGCCGCCGTCCACCTGGCCCGCCGCGGCGTGGCCAGCATCCTGACCTACAACACCAACCGGGCCGAGGCAGACGCCGCGGTGGCCGAGGTAGAGGCGGCCGGCGCGAAGGCGGTGGCCCTGCAGCTGGACGTGGGCGAGGCCGCCTCGTTCTCGGACTTCGCGGGCGCGGTCGAGGCCAGCCTGAAGGGCACCTTCGGCCAGGAGCGCTTCGACTTCCTGGTGAACAACGCGGGCATGGGCCTGCACGCGGCGTTCACGGACACCACCGTCGCGGACTTCGACCGGCTGATGAACGTCCACCTGAAGGGGCCCTTCTTCCTCACCCAGCGCCTGCTGCCGTTGATGAAGGACGGCGGGCGCATCCTCAACGTGTCAACCGGGCTTGCGCGCTTCAGCCTCCCCGGCTACGCGGCCTACGCCACCATGAAGGGCGGCGTGGAGGTCCTGACCCGCTACCTCGCGAAGGAGCTCGGGCCGCGCGGGATCACCGTCAACACGCTGGCCCCCGGCGCGATCGAGACCGACTTCGGGGCGGCGCGGTGCGCGACAACGCGCAGATCAACGCGATGGTGGCGTCGATGACCGCGCTGGGCCGGGTGGGCCGCCCCGACGACGTCGGGCGGGCGGTGACCGCGCTCCTCGTCGAGGACGGCGGGTGGATCAATGCGCAACGGATCGAGGTGTCAGGCGGTCAGGGGCTCTGACTTCGAGAATTGATCTGCGTCAGATCTCCGATGACGCGTTCGTGAAGGCGATTACAGGGCTCAGAATTGATGTCAGTGCGAAGCAAGATCTTGAGAAATCTCTCATGCGATCCATGAGCTGATCCGCTTGCACAAATCCGCTTCTCTATGTCGTACTAGCGTCACCCATGCAGCGTAGGTGGTGGCGGTTTCCGCAACCCAGCTTGACATCGACCTGCTCCGTCCGGAGGAGGTCGTGGTGAGGCGGGTCCGAAGACTCAACGATGCCCTGTGGCGCTTCACGATCCTGGAGTCCCAGAGATGAGCGCCGCCCCGATGTCGAACTCCCCCTCGGAAGACGGCCTCTTCACCGCGGTGGAGTACCTCCAGATGGCGAGCCTGGGCAGCCGCTCCATGATCGTGTCCATCGACAACGGCAACGGCACCGTGGGCGAGATCGTGATGCGCGACGGCGAGCCCTGGTGCGCCAAGGACCGCCTCGGCCATGGCGAGGCCGCCTTCCTCCGCCTGGTGGCGGCGGACAGCTTCTCAGGCGGGTGCCACGCGACCGTGCGCGGGCTGCGTGGGCCGTTGGCCCCGCGGAACCTGGACGGGTCCCTCGAGCACCTCCTGCTCGAGGCCGCACGTACCTGGGACGAGGCCCAGCCGCGCCCCGCGGAGCGGCCGGACAGCAAGGCCCGCCTGAGGCTCGACTCCTTCGAGTCACTGCTCGAGGCGGGCATCGACGCCCTCCTCTCGAAGTCGTTCAACGACGCCTACGCCGCGTTCTCCGCCGCCGAGGCGGTCCGCGCGGGCGATCGAGTCGTGCAAGGCAACCTGCGCCGCCTGCGCGACCTCGGCTACGGCGACGACGGCGAGCGCTGACCCGCGACTTCAGCAGGCCCGCGCGATGCGCTGGTCGATCTCCGAGATCCAGCGCGAGATGCTCCCGGCGCGGATGCTCAGCTTGTTCTGCCCGCTCGGCTCGGACGGCTCGGCGTAGCCCAGCCGTGCGTCATCGCGGTGCCGGAGGAGGAGGCCCGGGTGACCAGCTCGGCCGCGGTGTCCCCGGCGCGGGGACCCTCAGGCCCTCGACCTCCTCGCGGAGGACGTCGAGGCGCTCGGGGTCGTCCTGCCAGAGCCGGGCCCGGCGGCGGTAGAGGGCCTGGCGGCGCCGGATCTCGGCCCGCGCCCCCTCCACCGCGTCCTGCAGGTCGGCCAGGACGTTGGCCTCGAGCTTGTCGGGGTCCACCCAGAGGAGGCGACACGAGCGGCGCACCGCGTCGGGCAGCAGGCTCGCCGCCACCAGCACCAGCACGTCGACCTCGGTGGACAACAGGGCCATCCGGTAGTCGAGGGGCACCGGGCGCAGGACCTCGGCGTTGCGCCCCACCCGCTCCACGTACAGCGCGGCGCCCTGGGCCACCACCTCGGCCCGGCGCTCCACCGCGGCGCGAGCGGCCTGCCCCCACACCGAGAGCCGAGGCGTCGAGCGCGGCCACGGTGGCCGGGCGGCGGGGCGCCAGATCGTCGTCGCTGCGGGTGGGGTCGAGGGCCTGCGCGAGCACCATGCGCTTCGACAAAGCAGGAAGGGTGCCAAGCGGGGCCGGGTGGAGTGCGCGGCGCGGGCGCGCGAAGAAGGCACGCTTAGAGGCATCGATGCCACGGATCTCGGCGAATGTGAGGCATCGAGGTCTCACTTCGGCGAGGTCGCGACTGGCGGTCCAGCCGTGTGTAGACACCCCAAGGGCGGTGCAGGTGCACCCGCGCGGAGGGCACCCGCGGGGCGATCAGAGCTTGTTCTCGCGGCGCTCGACGAGGCGCCGGATGTTGCCGGCGTGGCGGAGGAACACCAAGGCGGTGACCAGGCCGGCCAGGGCCACCACCTCGCGCCGGCCGTCGAGGTAGACCGCCGCCCCGACGAGGGCCAGGGCCGCCGCGAGCGAGCCCAGGCTCACCACCCGGAACAGGGCGAAGAGGAGCGCGAAGGTGGCGACGGCCACCCCGGTCGCGGCGGGGGTGAGGGCGGCGAAGACCCCGAGGGCGGTGGCCACCCCCTTGCCGCCCTTGAAGCGCAGGTAGACTGGGGAAGACGTGCCCGAGGATGGCGGCGAGGCCCGCCCCCGCCTGCACCGCGGGGCCGGCGTCGAGGACCAGGCGGGCCACCAGCACCGGGGTGGCCCCCTTCAGCGCGTCGAGGGCGAGGGTGGCGATGCCGAGGCCCTTGCCCGCGGTGCGGGCCACGTTGGTGGCGCCGATGTTCCCGCTGCCGGCGGCGCGCACGTCGACCCCGGCCAGCTTGGCCAGGAGGAGCCCGAAGGGCACCGCCCCGAAGAAGTAGGCCCCCACCAGGAGGCCCCACTCGGCTGGAGTCAGCGCCGGCACGCCATCACCTCACCATCCACAGCATCAGCGCGAAGCACAGCCACGAGAGCCCCACCAGGAGCCCGGCGTCGCTCTTCCGCACCCCCACGTGGTGCTCGAGCCCGGCCGCGTGGGCCCGGGACGCCGCCCCCACCGCGAAGGGCAGGCCCGATCAGCGGCACCAGGCCCAGCGCGGCGGGGATGAAGCCGTAGCCCAGCACCCGCGGCAGCCGCCGCGCCACGTCGTCCGGCGCGTTGGCGAGAGTCAAGCCCAGCCGGTAGATGACGTAGAGGAAGCCCGCGAACGCGAGGGCCGCTGCCCCCGCCCGCCCCGCCTGCTCGGCCGGGGCGAGGGCGCCGGGCCACACCCAGGCAAACGCCGCCCCCTGCACCGCCCCGGCGGCGGCGAGGATCACCCAGCCCAGCTGCGGCGCGACGCTCGGGCGGCCGCGCTCCAGGCTCCGGAAGAAGCGCCGGGGCGCGACGAAGAGCCACCCCAGGCGCGGCGGGCCCTCGGCCGCGGGGGGCGGCGGAGGCTCGGGCGGCGGGGCCGCCTTGAAGCCGGGCACGGCGGGGATCGGCGGGACGGCGGGGAACGCCCGGAGCCGGTGGAGGCCCGGCAAGGCGGTCGGCAACTTGTCCTTCAGCGCGGCCTCGGCCAGGGTCTCGAACGTGATGTTCGCCTGGCGCGCCCGGCCCTGGTGGCCCTCGGCCCGGGATCGGGGCGCGCCAGAGCTCCCCACCAGCCGCTGGACGGTGACCTGCACCGGCGCCCCGCAGAACGGGCACGTGAGCGCTCCCCCGCCCACCACCGGGAAGCGCTCCGAGCAGGCTGGGCATCGCGCGAGCACGGTCCGAGGTCGAGGATGACCAGCGTGAGCGCCAAAGGGAAGGCCCCCATCGCCCTCCAATCGTTCTGTTGTGGACCGCCCCGGCCGGCGCCGCCCTCCCCTTCGGGGACAGCCTGAAGCTCACCGCCTCGGTGCGGCCCACCGTGCTGGACTACGAGCTCCCCGGGCACCCCACCAAGGTCGGGGCGGGGCACGTGGGCGCGGTGGGGGATCTGGGGCTGGTGTGGCAGTACGACCGGCACGTGGCGGTGCGCCTCGGGGTGCGCGGGCGCCTCCCCTTCGCGCTCGACTTCCCCGAGGAGGCGGCGGCCCGCCCCACCTTCGCGGTGGAGCTCATGCCCTTCGGCGACATCGCCCTGATGCGCTTCGGGACCCTGGACCACGACCACGGCTTTCACCCCGCGGTGCTCGACGAGGCGCGCTACCGCTACGGCCGCCCGATCGAGGACACCTACAACGCGAGCATCCCGGCCGAGGCCCACCGCGATCTCATGGACCTCGCGATGCCGATGGAGAACGGCGGGCAGGTCATCTTGCAGTACGGCGACGTGCGGAGCGAGGTCTACGTGGACTGGCAGCTCCTCGAGACGGCCGAGCACCGCGAGAAGTTCGCGGTGGGGGTGCTGGGCGAGTACGCCGGCAAGTGGGTGGAGGCGAGCTTTCAGTATCGCCTCGTGCACTACGGCGGGCAGCGCTTCACCCAGCGCGATCCGATCCGCGCCTCCGGCCTCGACCCGAAGCGCCAGCCCACCACGTTGGCGGTGACCCTGACCCCGAAGCCGCTCCACCTGTCGTGGTTGCAAGTGGGCTTGCCGCTCGCCTTCATCAACGGGCGGGTGATCCAGACCCCGGGCGCGAGGGAGACCCGGCACTATGGCTTCGAGGTGGGGGTGGACGCGACGATGTTCGAGCTGGTGACCCTCGGCTACCGCCTCTGGCTGCCGGACGGCGGCCTCGCGGCCTCGGTGAGCGAAGACGGCGAGCCGGTCTACGCCGGCCCCCGGAGCCACCGGGCGCGGGTGGGGCTGAGCCAGCAGGTGGGCCCTGCGAAGCTCGAGGGGCGCCTCGACCTCGTGTTCCAGGAGGGGGCGGACAAGGTGCAGTACCTCACCGTGACCACGGTGACGGTGGCCTGGGAGACGCTGTTGTTCAGCGACGCACCGCTGCCCTGAGGCCGCGCTCACGCGCCATGTCCCTCGGGCAGGGTATCTACCGCGCGTGATCGGCATGCATACGGCCTGCCGGCACGTGCTCGAAACAAGGCTCCCCGCGTTCGGCAAAATTGCGGCTAAATGGTGCTCGGAGATCCCCGTGGGCGAACCATCCGACGTCACCCTGCTCCTCGCGGCGCTGAGAGAGGGCGAAGCCGACGCTGATGAGCGGCTGTTCCTGCGGGTGTACGCCGAGCTTCGCAAGCTCGCCGGCGCGCGGATGCGGTACGAGCGCGCGGGTCACTCCCTACAGCCCACGGAGATCGTGCACGAGGCCTGGATGCGGCTCACCCAGGGTGACGTGAGCTGGGAGAACCGCGCGCACTTCTTCGGCGCGGCGGCGGAGGGGATGCGCCGCATCCTGATCGAGCACGCGAGACGACGGGCGGCTCAAAAGCGCGGTGGCGGACTCCAGCACGTCACATTCGACGAGCTCGCGGTCGCCGCGGTGGATCCCGACGTCGACCTCTTGGCGATGGACGACGCGCTGAAGGCGCTCGAGGCGCACGACGCTCGCCTCGCCAGCGTGGTCAAGCTCCGCTACTTCGCCGGCATGACGGTCGAGGAGGTCGCGGCAGTGCTCGGGCAGTCGACCTCCACCGTCAAGCGCGACTGGATCTACGCCCGCGCGTGGCTCTTCGAGCGGATGCAAGAGTGACACCCCAGGAGATCGACCTGTTCCACGAGGTGCTCGAGCAGCGCCCCGAGGCGCGCGCGGCCTTCATCGAAGAGCGCTTCGGCGATGAGCCGGCGCTGGCCGAGCGCCTTCGCCGCCTGGTGGCGGGACACGAACGGGCCGAGCAGGCGGGCGGGCCCACGAGCGCCTTCCTCGTCGACCCCGTCCCGGAGCGCATCGGGCCCTACCAGGTCCTGGAGGTCATCGGCGAAGGTGGCATGGGCGTGGTGTACGCCGCCGAGCAGATCGAGCCGATCCGACGCCGCGTCGCGATCAAGGTCATCAAGCTCGGGATGGACACCAAGCATGTCATCGCGCGCTTCGAGGCCGAACGGCAGGCGCTCGCGATGCTGGACCACCCCTGCATCGCGCGCGTGTTCGACGCGGGGAGCACCGAGAGCGGGCGGCCCTACTTCGTCATGGAGCTCGTGCGCGGGGTCCCGTTCAGCACCTACTGCACGAGGCACAAGGTCCCGCTCCAGGAGCGTCTGCAGCTGTACGCCCAGGTCTGCGACGCGGTCCACCACGCGCACCAGAAGGGCATCATCCATCGGGACCTCAAGCCCTCGAACGTCCTGATCGCGGTGACCAACGATCGACCCGTCCCGAAGGTCATCGACTTCGGCGTCAGCAAGGCCACCGCCACCCAGCTCAGCGACCAGTCCGTCTTCACCGAGCAGGGGCAGCTCATCGGTACGCCGGAGTACATGTCGCCCGAGCAGGCGGAGATGTCCGGTCTGGATGTCGACACGCGCACGGACGTCTACTCGCTCGGCGTCATGCTCTACGAGCTGCTGACCGGCGTCCTCCCCTTCGACTCGCAGGCGCTCCGCTCGGGCGGCCTCGCCGAGATCCAGCGCATCATCCGGGAGGTCGAGCCCACCCGCCCCAGCGTCCGGCTCACTGAGCTCGCGCGGAGCTCGGGCAGCCGGAACCGTCGCCTCCTCGTCCAGGCGCGACGGGTCCGTGGCGATCTCGATCGCGTGGTCATGTGCGCGATCGACAAGGACCGCACCCGCCGCTACGAATCCGCCAACGCGCTGGGTAGGGACATCCAACGCTACCTCAGTGACCTCCCCGTCCACGCCTCCAAGCCGAGCACCGGCTACCGCCTCTGGAAGTTCGCCAAGCGTCGACGCGCCGCCGCGATCGCGATCTCGCTGACCTTGCTCGGGGTCGCCGCGGGCATCACCGGCCTCGCGGTCGGACTGGTCAACGCCCGCAACGCGCAGGCCCTGGCCGACCGACGCGCAGAGAATGCTCAAGTGGCGGCTGCCTTCCTCCAGATGGTCCTGTTCCAGGTCGACCCCGAGTATGGCGGCGGGAAGCTCTCGCAGCTCGAGGTGATGGATCTCGCCTCGCGCTCGGTGAAGGACCTCCGTGACCACCCGGAGGTCGAGGCCTCCGTGCGCGAGTCGATCGGGGTCGCCTATCGGCGGCTCTCGATGTTCACCAAGGCCGAGCCACACCTGCGGCGCTCCCTCGAGATCCGCCGGCAGCTCCTGGGGGACGGGGACCTCCAGACCGCGCGCTCGTACATCGCGATGGCCTACCTGCTGTTCGAGCACGAAGGGAGCATGGATGGCGCGCTGGACTACCTCGACAAGGCGACCGCGATCTACGAGGCCAACGGCCTCAGCGAGTCCTCCGCCCAGGGCTGGCTCTCCCTCGACGTCGGCATCATCGAGCTCGCGCGCGACCACCTGAGCGCAGCCGACGCCGCGTTCGAGCAGAGCGCCCGCCTCATCGGCGCGAAGCGCGGCGCCGCCCACCCCGACATCAGCCGTGCGTTGCGCGGCCGCGCGATGGTCGCGCTGCTCCGCGGCGACCGCGAGGGCGCGGAGCGGCTCGCGAGGAAGGCGGTCGCCCTATGCGAGGGCGAAGGTCAGACCTACATCGGCGCCCGCGCCAAGCTCGTCCTCGCGCAGGTCCTCCTCGAGTCGAACGCCCTCGACGCAGCGGCCGAGCAGCTGCTCGAGGCGAAGGCTCAGTTCGAGCGAACGGTGGGTGCACGCCACGTCCGGATGGCCGAGGTCGACGCGCTCCTCGCAGAGTACCAGCTACGGCGGGGCGCGTTCGTCGAGTCGGCGCAGATCGCGGAACGATGCGAGTCGGTGCTCCTCGAGCTCGTTCACCCGCAACACGGGGCACTGCTCGAAGCGAGGCTGCTCCGACTCCGCGCACGGATCGGCCTCGGGGAGGCGCGCGAGGTCGACGCCGAGCTCCTCGAGCTCGCGGCGCAGACCGAGCGACGACTCGGCGCCGACCACCCGCTCACGGTGGCCGTGGCCCGCGCGCGGGTCGATTGTGCGAAGGCGCTGGGTGACGCGCCGCTCGCGGAGATCCGCGCGGACCGCCTCGAGCGCCTGATCGAGCGTCGCGCCGCCCGACTCGCGAAGGAGACGGCCGGGAGCGACGAGCGCGACGGACCGCAGTGACCTCGGATGGCACGAAGGCGGTTCGAAGGCGACGTTCCTGCGCGGAGCGTGAGCCACCTCATCCCCGCATTGCGCACGAAGGACTGCGGGGGTGGGCCCGCTGTCCGTGACCATGACGTACACCTCGCTCGAGCAGATCGAAGGCCTGGTCGGTCGTTTCGAAGCGGGCTCGCTCTCGCCGGGCGAGTGGAACCACACGACGCACCTCACGATCGGGCTGTGGTATCTGCTGCATCACCCCGAGTACGAGGCGGCCGCCCGGACCATCGATGGGATCCGCGCCCACAATCGCCTGCACGGAGTCCAGCAAGGCAGCGACCGCGGATACCACGAGACGGTGACGCTCTTCTGGCTCGCCGTGACGCGACGCTTCCTCGACCGGGAGGGCCGAGGTGACTGCACGCTCGACCTGGTGAACGCGTTCGTCTCCGCGCGCGCGCACCAGTCACCGGCCATCTTCGAGTTCTATACTCGCGCGCGCCTGCGTTCTTGGAAGGCGCGCTACTACTGGCTCGAGCCGGACCTTCGGTCGCTCGACTCGATCTGAATCCGCAAGACGCCAGGAGCTCGTCGAACGCCGTGTGAGCGGCGGGGCCGCAAGAGCGTGGGGAGGGGCTCGCAGGCCGGCGGACGCCGGCCCGCGAGCGGGGGCAATCAGCGGGCCACGTAGAAGAAGTCGAGGCTCATCTGGCTGGGATAGGGGGCCCCGGTGAGCCGTACGACCTGACTCGGTGCCAGACCGGGCGGAACCGCCTGCAACCTGGGACCTCGGTCGCTCGCCACCGTGTCGACCGTCCCCACCGAGTCGATGCTGTTCACTCGCGGGCGCGGACCGCGGGGCGCTGCCCGCGGGTTGAGAGTTCCCGCCGTCGCCGGGTCTTGCCCTGCCTGGCGAAGCAGATCGCCGAGCGCGTCATCTGCTTGTTGAACCTCGAGCGGTGTCACGTCGAAGTCGGTCAGACCGCGGCTCCTCCCCGGCCGAGCGGTGAAGCGGCTCGCGAGGCGCCCCGCTCGAGCACGCAGGCCTCGGCCTGCGGCGGCCACGCGGCCGCCGATCCAGGCCTTGGCCTGCCTGGCCCTCCGACTGATCCCCTTGCCGAGGTCGCCCACCGATGCCTTGAAGTTGCCCCAGCGCGACAGGCCGTTCGGATCCACGAACGTCCCGGGGTTGTTCAGCACGTAGCTGTAGCGCGCGACCGCCTCCGGCAAGCGCGCTTGCTCCGCCTCCGTCACGGCGAGGAACGCCGGGTCCGGGCTCAGCCACTGGCCGGTCTGCGTCGACAGGTACCGGTGCGCGAACCGGACGAGGCCGGTGTGCGGCTCGTGCTCCTGGCCGGTGAAGCCGTACCGATCGACGTAGCCCGACTCGCCGACGACCTCTCCGCTGTCGCCGAAGCTGCGACGACCGAGGACCGCCCCCTCGTCGCCCGTGGCCAGGACGAGCGAGCCGAGGTGATCGCGGTGCAGCGCGACGACGGCCGGCCGCCCCTCGACGAGCATCTTTCGCGCGACGGTGGTGAGCCACCTCTCGCTCCCGGCGACGCCGTCGATCCGAGCGCGATACGCACCGCCCGCGTCCACCGAGCTACCGACCGCGCCGAGCCAGGTCGAGGCGAAGCCCGTCGACTCGAGTCGCGCGACCCGGGCCTGGCCCATGCGCACGTAGATCACCGAGATGCCGTCATGGACCTCGAAGTCCGCGTCGACGTAATGCGACACCTGATCGTCGTCGTGCCGTGCGACGCGGAAGTGATCGGGCCCGTACACCGAGCGCACCTCGTGTGCGCCCACGCTCGAGACGAGACGCCCCTGGAAATCCCAGGTGTTCTCGAAGCCGCGCGCGTTCGTGACGCACCCCGCTGCGTCGTAGGTGATCGACGCCGCACCCATGGCGACAGCAGCGCCTGGGCGCGCGTCGTACCGGTACTCGGCGCCGCCCTTCACCAACACGTTGTCGAGCAGGTCGAACGACATCGAGTCGGTCCGACCACCGCGGGCGACCTCGGTCGAGCGGTACCAGGCGTCGTACCCGTACGTCGTCGCGGGCAGCATCGCATCCACCGCCGAGTCCCCGACCGCGACCACGTTGCTCGCGCGATCGCGCACCAGCTCGATGGCCTGGAGCATCGCAGCGCCGGACGCCACGGACACGCCCGCCAGACGGAGACGCGAGTCATAGCGGGTGCGCTCCACCACGCCATTCGCGCGGCGGAGCTCGTCCTGCAAGCCTTCGTCGGTGAACGTCACCTCGTCGATCACGCCGGGGATCGAGACGACGCGCGAAGCGCCGTCGTAGGCGAGCTCGAGGCTCCGACCGTCGGGGAAGACGCGCTCCACCGTGCGGTCCGCGTTGTCATACCGCGTCTCGATCGAATAGGTCTGACCCTCGACGATCCGCGTGCTGAGGAACGGCCGGCGACGCACGTCGTAGCCGAAGAAGTCCGCGCCCCCCGGATACGTGCGGGCGGTGACGTGACCTGCGGTGTTCGGGCACCTCGACGGCGCGCAGTCCGCCGAGAGGTCGTACTGCGTCGCGATGAGGGTCGCGTCTCGGTTGCCGCCTTCGAACCGCTCGATCTCCCGGTTCAACCCGTCGAAGCCGTAGACCACGGCGACACCTCGAGCGTCGACGCGCTGGGTGATGTTCCCGGCGTCGTCGTAGGTGAACGTCGTCGTGCCGGAGTTCGGATCCTCGACGCGGAGCAGACGCCCGAGCGCGTCGTGCAGCTGCTTCTTCACGTGACCCATCGCGTCGACGTACCCCGCGTCGTGGCCGAGCGCGTCGTACTCGAGCCGCGTCACGGCGGTCTCACCGACCAGGCGTCGCTCGATCGACACGAGGCGGCCGAGCCCGTCGACGGTGTGGATCTCCGGCGTATCGGCGTGCAAACTCGCGGCGTCGTTGTCCTCGCCGTCGAGCATCACCGTACGGAGGGGGAGGTAGCTGCGACGGCTGAAGGATGCCCCCCCCGCGGCGTCGTCATCCTCGTGCCTCTCCTCGATCATGCGACCGACTCCGTCGTAGCGGAACTTCCGCGAGAGGGTGCTCTCCGGCGGCGCCGCATCGCACGCTGCAGATCCGCTGGAGTAGGCCTGGAAGACCTCCACCGGCTCCGAGCGCAGGTTGAAGAGCGTGAAGCCATCGACGATGTACTCTCCTTCCTCGACCTTCTTGCGGGTCTGGTAGGTCCGGCCGCGGCCATCGGTGCAGGCGACGGTCTCGAGGTCGAGCGCGCCCCCCACCTCGGACCGGCGACGGGTGATGATCCTCGTCGTAGGGTTGCCCAGCTCGTAGACATACTCGATGGAAGGGCTCGCGCCGGTGTCGCCGCCGGGCAGGAGCGTGCTCGCGACGCGACCGAACGCGTCGTAGGTGTAGGCCGTCGGGTCGGCCGCGGTGACCGCGGTGTCGCCTTCGACGCGCATCCACGAGGACGCGAGGACCGGCTTGTCGAACAGCTCGTCGTACTGGAACGTACGTCGGAGGCGGTACGCCGAGCCATCGGGCGCCGTGTTGAGGAGGTCGGTCCGGACCACCCGGAGGCCATCGTCGTCGTAGGTGTAGACACGCCGATGATCGGCGCCGCCGAGGCTGCCGTTCGGATCGATCGTCTCCACCGCGTTGCCGTGGACATCGAACCGCTGGCGGACCGCCTCGATCACCTTCGCGTCGTCCACCCGACTCGTCATGCGCGTCAGCTTGCCCTGCGACAGCTGCCCTTCCGGCAGGCCTACGAAGTCCTCACCGTCGTAGTGGTAGATGTCCTCCGAGACCTGACCGGTGCCGTCCGCGACGCCGAACCGACGCTCACGCGCGACCGCGTTCAGGAGCCACCGGCCGCCGGTGTCGGTGACGGGCACGAACGTGCGCTCGACGAAGCGCTCGTCGCCGGCGCACTGGTTGCCACACGGCGCGCCGAAGTCGCCCGCAGCCCGCTGGCACGGCTGGCAAGCGCCGCCGCCCACGGACACCACGCCCAGCTCTGACATCAGGCCGACGTTGCCGTAGCCGTCATAGGCCATGCGCGTCTCGGTGGTGACCCATGCGCTCGACTCGGCGCCCTCCTTGACGACCGCCTCGGTGCGCACTTCGCACGCGTACCCGATCGGCCGGCGACCGAGCGCAGCGAGGCGCGCGTTGTCGAGGACCTCCGCGACCGGGCACTCGGAGGCGGCGCCGAAGTGGTGCGTCGTCTCGTCGATGACCTCCCCGTCGGACTCCCGCCTCTCGAAGAGCTTCTGGCCGTTGAGGTGCGGCTCGGTGCGGCCCACGTCGTAGCGCGAGAGGACGCGACCATCGAGGTGAGTCGCGTCGCCTCCGAGGAGCTCGAGCACCTCGGCGTAGCCGCGGAACTGACGCTCTACCCCGTCGTAGAACCCGTCACGGTAGCGGTAGTCCGTCACGTCGTGGACGTTCGTCAGCAGGTCGAACTCGTCGGTCCGAGCGACCACCGTCATCGGGTAGGGCAGCGGGTTGATCCACGGCGAACCCGCCTCGGCCGACAGCGCGAGCTGCTGCACCGACGGCTGATAGGCGATGTCGGTGACCCGGCCGATCCCGTTCTCGATGCGCGTGAGCAGGTGCGAGCGCACGGGAAAGAGGTCGAGGTATTGCACGGCGCCGTTCGCGCTGACCCAGGCGATGTCGACGGAGCCGTTGCCGTTCATGTCGGCCGCGATCACGGTGGTCGTCGACTCCCGGTTGGGGAGGCCCACACCGCCCGCCTCGCTCAGCGTTCGCACCGGCTCGAAGGCCTCACCGTTTCGGTTGAGGACGTATCGAACGGTGCTGCCGCTCGCGACGACGATGTCCGCGAAGCCGTCGCTGTCGAGATCCTCGACGAGCGCGAGCTCGACCTCGCCCGCACCGAAGGGGTGGCTCAGGGTCGAGAACTGCGACGCGAAGCGGCCGCGACCGAAGTTGATCTTGTACTGGATCTGGTTCGGCTGCAGCTGCACGACGTCGAGCAGGCCGTCCCCGTTCATATCCGTGAACTGGATGCTCTCCGAGAACGCGATCCCGAGCGGCGCGAGATCACGACGAACGAAGTTGAAGGCCCCATCGTTCTCGAACACGAACGTCTCGGTCGCGGTGCTGCGGATGAGGTCGATGTCCATGTCGTTGTCATAGTCCATGAACCGCAGCTCGGCGTCGGCGCCGGTCCACACCGCGGAGCCGGGGAGGTCCTCGAGCGTGCTCCAGTCTCCCGCGCCGCGATTGAGGAGGACCTTCTGGTCCGTGGTCCCGCCCGCGAGGAGGTCGGTGAACCCGTCGCCGTTGACATCGATGAACTGCACGCGGGGGTTGCCCACCGCGAACGCCGAGACCTCGCCGATCGCCGACGTGGTGGGCTCCAAGAACGTATGTCGCCCATCCGAGCTGAGCTGGTTGATGAAGAAGCGGTGACGCGCCTGGGCGTTCGAGGCGTCGATCAGATCGGGCAGCGCGTCGCCGTTGATGTCGACGAGGTTCGCGGTGCCGGCCTGGAGGTCCACGCCGAGGCCTTCGTTGCCGACCATCGTGGTCAGGAACGGGAGGCCGCAGTCGACGTCTTCACACTGCGCGCCAAGGCCCCGGGAGTAGCCGAAGCTGTGGACGATCGGGTACCGCTCGTCCGTGGCGCCGAAGGTCTCGATCTGCCGCAGGCGGCTACGACGGCCCGACACCGCCTCGGCCTCGTAGCCGAGCGCGTAGCGACGGAGCTGTCGACCGCGCGTGAGCACGGTGACGCCGGCGAGCCGCTGCGTCAGCCGCGAGTCGTAGCCCGGCTTCGCGTCCGAGACGACGTCGCCGCGCGCTTCGTACGCGAACTGCACGGTGTAGGTCGGCGTCCCGTCCGTGAAGACGTAGGCGATCTCGGAGATCAGGGGCTTCGCGCCGTCCTTCACGTAGTCGTAGCGAACGCGATGACCGTAGACGTCGACCAACTCGACGAGGTGGTACGCGAACGTGCCCGCGGCGCCCGCCTCGACGGCGGAGGTCACGACCTGGCCGTTCGCGTCGGCGCCGAAGAACCCGACGCGGCCGTCCGCATACTCGACCTGCCAGTAGCCGGCCGTGCCGCCCGCGCGGTCGACCCACTTGTAGCGAGTGAAGTCGGACTCGAAGCGGTTGCGGTAGATCGCCGCCTCGCCCGCGCCGATGCCCTCGGACATGCGGACGAGCTCGTTGCCGCCGTTGGCGACGAAGCGATCGCTCTCGTCGTACCGCGGCACCCCACGCATCGTCATGCGCTCGATCGACGGCAGGGACATCATCCAACCCATGCCGAGCGTCGACGAACCGCCGCCGGAGCTGTACCCGAACGACAGCTGGGGGGTCATGCCTTCGAAGCCCTCCGGGACCTCGACCGGCACCGAGTAGCGCATCAGGCCCATGTTGGACTCGACGCTCACGTTCTCACCCACGCCCTCGAGCGTCCCCGGTCCGTCCGGGAGGCTCACTCGGTCGTCCGATACACCCGTATCGAACGCCCACCCGGCGTTCGAGCACATCGTGATCGCCAACGCGAGGGCTCCGGAGAAGGCGTTGTGCCTGCCCGGGCTCCACCGGCTCGAGACCGGCTTCTTCTTCTTTGCATTCATCTTCTTCGTACCGTCCTTGGAGTCGAACTCGTCATTCGGTTTCAGTTGAAGTTGACCGCGTCGCTCAGCCCTGGCGTTCCCGGCGTGGCGCCGTCCTGGCCTCCGCTGCTCCCGCCCGATCCACCGATGCCGGCGACGAGCTGGTTGTTGTTCAGCGTCGCGTGGAAGCTGTCGTTCGGGTTCGCGTCGAAGACCGCGACGCCGAAGCCCCCCTCACCGCCGTTGCCGCGCGTGCCACCGACACCGCCGTTGCCTCCGAGGCCGCTCGCGACGACGTTGTTCGTCAGCGTGGGTGCCACGCCCGCCGCGAAGGCCACGCCGAAGCTGGGGCCGCCGCCGCCGCCACCGCCGCGGCCGCCGATGCCTCCGTTGCCGCCTCGACCGCCGACGCCGCCACGCCCCGCGGAGCCATTCGTGCCGTTGGCGCTCCCGCCGTTGCCGCCGTTGCCGCCGTTGCCCCCGTCGCCGCCCGAGCCAGCGCTGCCGCCCGCGCCCGACTGGATGACGTTGCCGACGACGCTCGGGTTGCCGACCGACGCGAGCCAAAGACCGATCGACGCCCCGCCGCCCGAGCCGCCCGAGCCGCCCTCACCGCCCTCGCCGCCTTCGCCGCCGCTTCCGCCTCGGCTGCCGTTGCGGCCGAAGAAGTCGGACTCACCGCCGCCACCGCCGCCGCCGCCCGCGCCGTGGCCGCCACGACCGCCGCGGCTCCCGTGGCTGGGAGAGAACTCGACCGTCCCGCTCACGCCTGAGCCGCCGCCGCGGCCTCCGGGGCCTCCCCGCCCCGCGCTCGCGCCATCGCCGCCGGGAGCGCCGGACTTGGTACCGCCTTGGGGTCCACCGCGACCGCCGCTGCCGCCTGCAGCGGTGCCGCCGAGCGGGTTGGTGCTCGACTGGCCGCTGCCGCCGGAGCGTCCGCTCGAGTTGCTGCCGGTGCCACCGTCACCACCGCCGCCGCCGTCCCCCCCCGGGCCACCGGATCCCCCGGTCCCGCTGCTGGTCGCGCCGCTGCTGCCGCTGGAGCCGGTGGCGCCGTTGGCGCCATCGCGCCCCTGGCCGCCAGCGCCGACGGTGATCACGTTGTCGAGTACGTGCGCCGAGGCCAGCTGCACGAGCAGCGCGCCATACGCGTCGGCCGGGTTGGCGGCTACACCCGAGCCCACGTCGCCGGTCGAGATCACGTTGTGCTCGAGGACGAAGCTCGCCGAGCCATCACCGACGGCACGGACGCCGTAGACGTCGGTGGACGCGTTGTTGGAGGCCATGGTCACGATGTCGAAGCCGGAGAGCCACGCGTCGTCGGCGACATCATCGAACCGGAAGCCGTCGTTGTCGGTGGACACCAGGGTCTTGTTCGACACGACGTCACGGACCCAGTTCGAGTCGAAGCCGCCGTACACGCTCGTCCCGGCCGGAACCTGGAGACGCGCGCCTCGCTCGTCGTAGCGGTCCGCGCTCGTCATCACGTAGATGTCTTCGCGCGCCGCAGAGACGATGGCCAGCGCGCCCCCGATGCTCGCGAAGGGCTGCGCGCGGCTGCCGTTGCCCGACTGATCGTTACCGTTGTCGCGGTCGACGAAGAGCGCGGCGCTGGCGTCCTCGAGGACGTCGACGATGACGGTGGCCGGCGCGCTGAACTCCTCGCCGTCGGTGACGACGAGCGAGAAGCCCAAGGTCAGGACTCCGCCGGGAGCCACGAAGGTCGGCTGGGGTCCGACGAGGACACCCAGACCGGACGTCACGTCGGGGCCCAGGATCTGCGTCCACGTGAACTCGAGCGCGTCGCCGTCCGGGTCGCTGCTCGCGGTCCCATCGAGCGTGAGCGCGGTGCCGATGGTTCCGCTGAAGCGCGATCCGGCGTCGGCCACCGGCGGCTCGTTGTACGAGCAGACCAGGCGACCGAAGTCTTCCTCGGAGCCGCGTCCCATCACGAACTGCGGCGCCGTCGCCTGGCCAGGGCAGGTATCGGGGAACTCGGTGAACTCGTTGACGCAGCCCCCCTCGTAGTCGAGCGGATCCGTGTAGTCGACGTAGCCGCGGACGGCCCAGACGACGCGGTCCACCGCCGCGTCGGCGGCGGACGAGGTCCTGACCTGGTCACAGTCGAACTCGCCGAGTCCCGCGCCGAGCTGGCAGTTGTTGATGTGCCAGCCCTCGGCGCGATCGAGGCTCACGTCGACGCGATCGATCTCCTGAGGCGCGCGCACCGCCGAGTCGTTCTTCACCGTGACGCAAGAGAACTGGCTGTAGTGCGTCATGCCTCGCCAGCCCGGGATGCCCTGACCGGCCAGGTCGCAGACCGAGTGCGCGGGGACCGTCCCGCCGACCGGAGTGGCCGGCCACAGCGGAGGCAGCGGGCAGCTGCCGGACTGGGCCGGGCAATCGAAGCGCGCGAAGTCGTTCCCGAGCGGCCGGCTCGCGGTGTAGCTCTCGGGGCGACGCCGGTGGCAACGCTGCCAGTACTCGGTGCTCGTCGCGGGCCCGCGGATCGCGAGGCCCTCGAGGTCACAGCGCGAGCGCTCGCTGATCACGAACCTGTCCTCCTCGAGGGCGCCGGTGTTCAGCTCGACGAAGTAGCTCATCTTGTTGAAGACCTGCTGGAACTGCTCACCACCCTGGAAGTCGTGCGCCTCCTCGAAGTCGGCGAGGCCGTTGTCGTTGAGGTCGAGGTTCACTCCGCAGACCTTGGTGAGCCCGTTGACCTCGGCGGGCTCGAAGGCACGCCCGAGGGACGGCATGGGAGAGGCCGCGGCGCCGCGGTCGTTCCGGTTGCTCTCGTAGAGGGGGATCGTCGTCGCGCTGGTTCCGAGCTCGGCCAGCGTCACGTCGAGCCGCTGACCCAGCTCGTTCTCGAGGACGAACCCGGAGATGGTCTTCACGTCGCACCGCAGGTTGAGCAGAAGCGCGAAGTCGTCGATCGCGGCGCCGCCGCCGACCGAGGCGCTGCTCAGGAGCTGCGCGACCTTCCCGTTGGTCCAGCCGTCGCCGTCCATGTCACACTCGAGCGCGCGGCTCCCCGAGACCGCGGGGTCCCAGAAGAAGCCGTCGGTGGTCTCGCAGACGCAGGAGCCCGCGCGGTCCGTCACCGGCCACACCGCGCCCGTCGTCCCTTCGCCGACGGGGCACACCGGGCAGCTGCGGCACCGCTGGGCGCCACGATCCCACGCCTCTCCCGCGCCACACGGGCGCGCCGCGCACGAAGGCGTGGTCTCGTCGGCGAGCTGCACGCAGTACTGCGCCTCGTCGGCGCAGGTCCCGTCTTCGAGGCACGCGCCCGTCGGGAGGCACTCGTCCTGGCCGGCGACGGGCGCGAACCCATCTGAGCAATCGCCGCAGTGTGCGACCCGGGTCGCGCTGCCCGCGACGCAGACGCGATGGTTCGCCTCACACTCGGCCGCGATGCTGCCCGAGACGCCGGCCTCGCAGGTCGGGGCCTCGACGCAGAGCCCCGCGTCCTCGAAGAAGCCGGAGAGGCATCCCGCGCAGCGCTCCGAGGCCGTGTCACAGACGCGGTTCTGATCTGCGCACGTCGCGCAGTCGAACCCCGGGTCGACGACACATGCGCCCGCCTCCTCGTGGAAGCCGGCTACGCATGCGCCGCACGCGGCGGAGACGCAGTCCGCCGATGCCTCGCAGCTCCGGTGCTCGCCCTCGCACGACGCACAGACCGTGGTGCAGGGCGTGTCGTTGCAGTCGTCGGTCGCGTCTGCCGGGTCGCAGATGCGTTCACACACCCCGACGCCACCGGCGACGATGCACCGCTCGTCCGCCGCACAGCTCGCCGCGGCGCAGGGATCACCGAGTGGGCTCGGGTTCTCACCGGACCCGCAGGCAGACAAGGCCGCCATGCTCGCCAGGGCGAGCACCATGACTTCGAACTTGTTCATCTCTCGTGCTCCCTCAGAGGTTCGTGAAATCGCTGTAGTAGAAGTAGAGGAAGATGTCGGTGACACCGTCGAGCCCTAGGTCTTCGTTGTCGGGCTCGTCGACGCGGTTGATCATCAACTCCCAGCGAGAGTTGACGAGCGGCCGCTCGGTGAACCGCGAGGTGCGATAGATCGACGGGTCGAAGGGCTTGCTGCCGTTGACGAAGGCGTTGATGACCCCCGTCCTCGGCGGGAACGTGTAGTAGGCCATCCCGCCCGACAGCTCGCGAATCGCCGACGTACCGGACATCCGCAGGTAGACCTTCGCGAGCGGGTCACCCACCCCGGAACCCACCAGCTCTGCCTCCACCGAGCCGATCTTGTGGTTCCCGGTGAGTGGAGAGAGCGCGCCGAGGTCCACCTCGAACGGCGCCGCGATGTAGCCGTTCTCATCGAGGAGCGAACCGCTGGTGAGGCGCTCGCGGAACATCGCGAAGCGGTCGGCCTGGGTGAGCGGCTCACCCGACGGCTTCGTGAAGGGGATCCGCAGGATGTCGTCACGCATCGACAGCCGCAGCAGGCGCTGGTCACGAACGCCGACGGTGTCCTCGAAGAACCGGAACTCGTCCTCGAGACGAACCAGGTAGTTCTGGAGGTTGTAGTCACCGCGCGCGACCATCCTCGTGAGGAACAGCTCCTCCTTCGGCGCGTAGCTCTGGCTCGTGTGATACTCGAAGACGAGCGTCGCCTTGTAGACCTCGCGCAGCGCCGACAGGAACGACTTGTCCGCGTTGATGATCGCGTCGTTCTTGTAGATCCGGACGTTCGGGTTGTTGCGCGCCGCCTCGACGTTGATGGTCAGCTGCGTCATCTCCTCGAGCTCCGCCTCGACCCGTCGCGCCTGGTTCCGGAGCTGCTCTACCCGCGCGAGCGCCTGTTGCAGCTGGTACCGCGCCTGGAGCGCCTCGAGCTCCAGCTCGGCGATCCTGAGGAGGATCGTCGCGATGCGCGCCTCGGCGTCGATCTGCACGAGCGCGCTGCCGTCCTCGGTGCAGAAGTCGTAGATGATCGCGGCCTCCCGGGTCTGCGCGTCACGCAGCTCCTCCTGCTGGTGGATCACCGCGGTGCCGAGGCCCGCGATGCCTGCCTCGATGCCGATGATCGTCCCCGCGAGGATCGCCCCCGAGATCCCGGCGCTGGCGCAGTCCGTCCCGTTCGACGTCCCGGCGACCACCAGGCACTTCCCCAGCTGAGCCACGGTCTGCGCGAGCTGACTCGCGCGCTCGAGCTCGTTCTGGGCGAGGCTCAGCCGGTCGATGCGGCGCTGGATGGAGTTCTGGTCGGCGCGCGCGTCGACGAAGACCTGCTCCCAGCTGTTCTTGGTGTCGCAGGTCGCGTCGATGCGCGCCTCCTCGATCCGCGCCTCCTCGGCGACGTTCGAGAGCTGGGTCTGGACCTGCTGAATGCGGACGGCGGCGACGTCGACGTCACCGAGCGCGGCGTGGATCCCACCGTTCCCGACGAGGCCACACGGGTCACCGACGACCCGCGTGCGAGGGTCGAGGTACGCGTACTTCCGGATCGCAGGGAAGATGCGACCCTCCGCCTCGAACGAACCGCAGAGCTCCAGGAGCTGCGCCTCGTAGCTGTTCTCGACCCGCGTCAGCTCGTTCTGGAAGCTCGCAGCGTCCGTATCGAAGCTGCGACCGCTGCTGATCGCGAGCTCCTCCGCCGCCTGGCCGATCTGGATGCGGAGGAACGCGCGGTTCACCGCCACCTCGAAGCCGGTGTCGCGACCGACCTGGGCCTCGAGCGCGGGGAAGGGGATGAAGTCCGCCGGGAAGCCGAAGAAGTCGACGTCCTCGCTGATGGCGTCGTAGCGTGCGCGCATGTCGCTCAGCGCCACGCGGTAGGTGGTCTGCGCGGTCTGGATCTCCTTGGAGATCTGGGCGACGTCCTGGGGGGCGCTGACGTCGACGATGGTCCGCATCAGGTGCGTCAGGATCATCGACTCCAGGTACGCCGCGACGTAGCCGCGCTCGATCACCAGCCGCGCGAGCTCCGGACGGCTGAAGTTCTGGTAGCGCGCCGCGATCTCGCTCGAGATGCGGGCCTTCTGCGCCGAGGCGCGGATCAAGTGCCCGATGTACGTCGCGACGGTGCGCTGTCCGATGAACTGATCACCGGGCGCGGCGTCGAGGCTGCGGTCGATGAGGCCGAGCATCCGGAAGAACCGGTCCAGGCCCCGCTGGTAGTACTGCGTCGCGAGGTAGAGCTGCACCATCTCGGCGCCCGCGACGCCAGACAGGTTGATTCCGCCCGGCTCCAGCTCACTCCCCGGGAACGAGCCGATCGCCAGCCCCGCGAGGTCGAAGCGAGACGACAGCGCCTTGGTGTACGCGTCGTCGCCGAGCATGATGAGGAGCTCGAGGTCGAGCGTCTCGAAGCCCGAGTGGAAGACCGTCGTGTTGGTCGTCGCGTCGAGCTCGCTGTCGAACGAGAAGTTCTCTGACAGGTAGTCGCGAAGCCGGGTGTACGTGACGACGCTCCGCTGGCGGATCGTCTGGCCCTGCTCCACGTAGAGCGTCAGGAGGCAGTCGACGCGCTTCTCGATGTGCTCGATCGCCGCCGCGTCGTAGCAGTACGGGACGATATCCGAGCTCCCCACGCACAGCTCGGGCGTGAACCCGAGGTTCGTGCCTGCGCGGTTCTGGAAGCGCGTGCGGTATCGGAACGCGTCGTCCACCGCGATCGGCAGACTCGGGAACGACTCGATGCCCGGCTGATGATGATAGAAGCGCTTGCCGTTGCGGAGGTCATGCCGGTCATCGCTGCAGAACGCACGCGTCTCGTCGTCACAGAGCCAGAAGGGGTCCTCCTGCTCGATGAGACCGAGGCGACGCCAGTTCTCGAGCGTGCGACCGCAGGTTCCGTTGCTCTGACAGGCGTGACCGTCGACCACGTCAGACACGAGCGTGGTCTCGAGGGTCGTGAAGAAGCGGACAGTGCTCCCGCTGGGGCAAGGGTTCGGGCTCACCGGATCTAGACCGCCGTCGAACTCACCCGTCTCGACGCACAGGTAGTGCACCTTCTCGGTGCTCTCGGGCGTGATGACGGCGCCGCGCTGCGCCTCGGTGACGCCCTCGAGGAGGACCTGGCTCAGGGCGACCGGGTCGTTCATCCCCACACCGACCTCGGCCAGGAGGCCCGCGTCGCAGGTGAGCGGCGGGGAAGTGTGCGTCGTCTCGGGCGCCGGCTCCTGACCGACGTAGTCGGTCTCGGCGAGCGTGCGCTCCTGCTTGACGAGGAGGATGTAGCCATAGGCCCACAGATCCGGGCTGCCCGGGATCCACGTCTTCGTGCGCTCGCGGAAGATGACGAACAGGGTGTCGTTGTTGATGAGCGCGCCGTCGATCAGCTCGACGGTGCGGGTCCGCGTCTGGCCGTCGGCGACCGGGTTGGCCGCCGCGAGGGAAGCGTTGCGATCGAGCGCGGCCGCGCCGTTGGGGGTGTAGGGCCCCTCGGTGTCGCGGCAGACCGGACGGCCGTAGCGGCCGCTCGCGGGATCGAGCACCGCCTCGCCCAGGAACCCGGGGACCAGCCACGGGGTCACCTGACGCTCGAAGCGGCCGGTGCACTCACCGTCCTGGTGGCGGGCCCCGACGACCGACGTGAACGTGAAGTCGTCGACGAACACCAGGCACGCGCCGGTGCCGCCGGTCGAGCACTCGGACGGGTCACGCTCGAACGCGACGTCGACCGCGGGATCGCCCGGGAACTGGAGCGCAGACTCGCTGACGACCTTGCCATCGAATCGTGGTCCGCTCTCGTGGCGGAGGTTCATCGCGAAGGGGAGCTCGACTACACCCGAGGGTACGGGCTCCGCGTTCGAGTCGAGGGTGTAGATCAGGAACCCTTCGCTGTTGGTGAAGGGATAGCAGATCGAACCAGAGGGACACGCCTCGCGCATCCCGGGTGAACGCCAGCTCTCCGTCTGCGTCGCGGTGAGCAGGGCCTTGAAGCGATCCAGCTCCAGCGTCCCGTTCCGGAAGCTCGACCAGGACTGCAGGAAGGCGTTCTGCATCGCGCTCGCGCCCTGCGTGTGGCCGCTGTCGATCCAGTTCCTCAAGCCGGAGCTGCTCACGCGGAAGTCGCCGAAGTAGTACATCTCGCCCGACCAGGCGCCGTCGGGGCGCTGGCTGTACGTGAGACCGACGTCGCGCGAATGCTGGGTGCGCGTCTCGGTCACGGTGAGCTGTCCCATCCACCAGGTGTGGGGGCTCCGGTCGGCGCCCTTCACACGGAGCGTCACCGACTCACCCGCGGGCACCGAGAAGCTCGCGACGATCTTCTGGGTATCGGCGACCAGCGTCGACGAGCCCCGGGTCACCGACAGGTCGAGCCACCGCATCGGGCAGGCCTCGGCCTCGCAGTAGGTCAGGCAGTCCTCACCCTCACAGACACAGCCGATCGCGTCGCGACTCGTGCACTGTGGGGGGCGGCAGACGCCCTCGCCGCCGATCGCGCCGCACGCCATCTGCAGGCCCGAAGGCAGCTCCCCGCACAGGTCCCGCTGAGGACCCGCGCATCGGCAGCCCAGCGTACCGGGCGTGCACGTCGACAGGTCGTCCTGCACGGCGTGGCCGACGTTGCCGAGCTCGGTCGTCACGAGGCCCTGGTCGTCACCGAAGCGGCGGTGGATTCGCTTCTCCACCGTGTACGTCGCGTCGATGTTGCTGGTGTTCGTGATCGTCACCGTCCCCTGGGCGACGGCGTTGGAGAGCGTGAGCGCGCTCGTGCTGACGGTGAAGCCCGCGTCGGCCGGGGCGTTCGTGTTCGGCGTGCTGGTGTCGTCCTGCATGCATGCGCCGGTGACGCCGTCCTCGAGGTCGCAGTGGTGATCCGCCGGGCAGTTGTCGTCGTCGAGCGTACACGCCTTTCTGCACACCTTCCGGCGGCAGACCGCGCCCGTGACACAGCCGGCGTCGCTCTCGCAGTTCGACGCGCAGAAGCCGCCGAGGCACGCCTGGAAGTCGGGGCAGTCGATGTCCAGGTTGCAGGTCGTGGGCGGTGCGGTCGGCGGGACACACTGCCCGTCCTCACACGCGAGGCCACCGAAGCAGCCCTCCATCAGGCCGTCCACGCACGCGTGGAAGCCGCTGCCATCGTTCAGGTCGTCGCTGCAGGGGGTGTAGCAGCTCGGGTTGATCACGGGCCCGTTCGCGAAGCCGGTGGTCGCGGCGCACAGGCTCGCGCGGCACTCGAGGCCTTCGGCGCAGGTCTGGCTCGCCCCGCAGCTGCACCCCTGGGTGCCCGGACGGCACGCGACGCACGCGCCGCGCTCACAGCGGTTGCCCACGAAGCAGGAGCCGTCCTCGAAGCAAGCGCCTCCGAGGTGACCGGTGCCGTCCATGCACACGCGGCCCTCGAAGCAGGCGAGCCCCGGCGCGCACGAACCACCGGCGCAGGCGCAGTCGAGTTCGCCCGCGGTGCACTGGGTGTTGGTGGTGGTGCAGACGTTCCGGGAGCAATGGAGGCTGGAGTCGGCGCAGGTGCCGGAGGGCGTACAGGCGCACCCCGCCGTGCCGAGGGCGCAGGTCGGGATCGCGCAGACGTTGCCGCCGCCGCAGACCGCGCCCTCTTCACATCGCGCGCCCGGTCGACAGGGACAGCCGATCTCGCCCAGCACGCAGGCGGTGCAGGTGCCGCCGATGCACTCGAAGCCGCTGCCCAGCTGGCAGTCGAGGGCGGTGGCACAGGTGTGGCCAGCGGGGCTCGCCTCGCCGCCGCCCCCGCAACCGCCGGCCCCCACCAGGAGGGCGCACAGCGGCAGGACTCGAATCGACAGTGCGAGAAACTTCGTGGGAGTCATGGTCGCCTCGTCCGTTCGCGCCAGGGAGGTCACAGGTCGACGCCGCTTCCAGCGATGGCCTCGCCGGTCTCGCCGAAGCAGGTGCTCTCGACGTGCTTCAGGGCGCCGTCGAAGTGCACGGTGCCCGCGACCTCCGGCAGCGGGGCCGCACCGGTCGCGATGAGGGCGATCCCAGCGCGGTCGCCCTCGACGATCGCCTTGCCGACGACCCCGGCTTCGAAGTCCACGGACGCGACGCGGCCATCGGTGGCCTCGACGAGGACCTCGCAGGCCCGCGCCGACCGGTCCGGGACCCGGAGCTGGCCCGACTGGGTCCCACACTCTGTGCAGGGAGACGGCGTAGCGCCGTTCTCGCCGCTACACGCCGAGAGGGTGAGCACTCCGGCGAGCAGGCCGGCGATGAGGAGTGAGCTGGTCTTGGTGATGTGAGGATGCATGGCTCTGCTCGTCGTGCGACGCGACGCGCTGAGCCGGGCCATGTCCGCCGACTATGGGAGCGATAGGTTTGGCCAATGGGGCACAAACCCTCTAATTCGCTCTGACGTGCGCATCAGAGGGTCTCGGCGAGCTTCGCGACCTCGGTGATCGCGCCGAAGACACCGTGGCCGATGCCCTGGGCGAGCTGGGCGCGCTCGAGCATGTTGTGGGTGAGGAACAGGGCGATCGTGCCGTCATGCAGGTTGGCTTGCCACCAGCCGCCGAAGCCGCCCGGCCAGCCTACGGTGCCCGCCGGCCCGCCGCAGATGGTGGGGAGCGCCTGCTGGGGCTCCATGACCACCGCGACCCCCATCCCGTAGCCGTGGCCGTGGGTGAACAGCGGCATGCCGCCGACCTCCGCGCTCGCGCGCTGCGCGGGGGTGAGCCGGTTGGTGGTCATCAACGCCAGGGTCTCGGGCCGGAGCAGCGCTGGCCCATCGCCCACGAAGAGCCGCGCGAACGCGAGGTAGTCGTCGAGGGTCGACCAGAGGCCCTGCCCGCCCGAGACGAAGGTCATGTCCTCGGGGCGGTCTTGCAGGAAGGCTCCCCCGGGGCCACCACGGAGGGTGGTGAGGTTGCCGGCGGCGTCGAAGCCCTGGTCCCCGGCGCGGCGCGAAGACGCGGCCGGCGCCACGGTGAAGCCGGTGTCCTTCATGCCGAGCGGCGCGAAGATGCGCCGCGCGAGGACGGCCTCCAGCGGGGCGCCCTCGATGCGCGCGATGATGAAGCCCAACAGGTCCGTGGAGTGGCCGTAGTGGAGGGTCGCGCCCGGCTGATCGATGAGCGGGAGGGTGCCGAGCGCCTCGATCCAGGCGTCGGGGGTGCGGTTGGAGTCGATGTCACCGCCGAGCGCCTCGTCGTACGCGTCGGCCAGCGGGCCGGGCCAGAAGGCCCCGTAGGTGAGCCCTGAGCGGTGGGTGAGGAGGTCGTCGAACGTGATGGGCCGCGCCGCCGGCACCGTGTCGCCAAGGGGCCCATCGGGCGAGCGCAGGACGCGCATGTCGCCGAGCTCCGGCGCCCACCGGTTGATCGGCTCGTCGAGCTCGAAGCGGCCCTCCTCCAGCAGCATCAGCGCCGCGACGGTGGTGATCGGCTTGGACATCGAGGCGATGCGGAAGACCGTGTCCCGCTCCACCGGGAGCCCCGCGTCCAGGTCGCGGACGCCGGCGCAGGCCACCGCGACGAGCTCGCCACGACGCCACAACAGGGCGTTGGCGCCGGCCAGCCGGTGCTCGGGCGCTCGGATGATGTCGGTCATGTGGGCTTCCAGGGTCGCGTTGGTCATTTTGTAACTTTGTTATTTAATACATCTGCTATATGACAGGCAACCGGCGGAGGCCAGGAAACAGGGGATGGCCACGAAGCAGGACCGTAGGGGGCGGCCGAAGGGGGACAAGCGGGCGCGCACCCGCGAGAAGCTCCTCGACGCCGCGCGTGATCTGATCCGGGAGCAGGGCTTCGAGCGCACCACCCTCCGCGACATCGCCGACCGCGCCGGCATGACGAGCGGCGCCATCTACGGGAACTTCGCGAACCGCGACGACCTGTTCATGGCCCTCGCCGAGCGCCAGTGGGGGGTCATCAAGCCGGCCTTCGAGCCCGGCGCCGGCTTCGCCGAGCTGATGCGCGCGTTGGCCGAGGCCACCATCGCGTCCATCCCTGAGCGCCGCGTCGCCGCGGTGGGCGCGCTGACCTTCCGGAGCCATGCGCTGCAGCACGAAGAGATCCGGGTGCGGGTGCGTGAGTCCATGGCGCGGGGCTACGAGGACGGCGCGGCCTGGCTCCGGGGCGCGATCCCACCGGACGAGCTGCCCATGCCGGCCGAGACCCTCGTGCTCGTCATCAACGCGCTGATCGAGGGGCTGCTCTTTCAGCACTTCCTCACCCCGGAGCTGTTCCCGGAGGAGGTCTTCTACGCCGCGTTCCTCGCCCTCGCCCGCCCCCGAGCGGCTCAGTAGGTGAGGAAGCCGCCCTCACCGCCCGCGTTCTGCAAGGCACCCTGCACCGGCGCCATCAGGGCCCAGGCGTACCACACCCGCCGCGCGTCCCGCTCCCGGAAGAACGCCACCTCGAGCGCCTCGCCCTTCTCGACCCGGAGCGGCTGGCGCAGCGGGAAGAACAGGGGCGCCCAGCCGAGGGCGACCGAGATCGGGGCGTCGGGGTGGTTCCCGAAGATCTCCACATCGTCGAGGGCGGCGTCGAAGGTGCCCATGAAGCCGTGCACCACCCCCGCCCGCTCCGCCACGAAGCGCAGGCCGACCCGACGCGTGAAGTCGCTGCTCGGATCGGGGTGCTCGAACGTGAAGCAGGGCTGGTAGGCGGCCAGGACCTCGGCCCGGTCGGGGTGGACGCCGTAGGCGACGTCGAGGGAGCAGGCCTTCTTGCGCGCGGCGGACCACAGGAACTCGCACTCCACCGGGGCCAGGTAGCTGGTGCTCCGGCGGGGGAGGCTCACTCCGTCCTTCGTCAACAGGCCTTGCACGCCGTCGAGGCACTCCGGCGACAGCTCGTTGTCGCCGAACCCACCCAACAGCTCGCTCACCGCGAGGTGGAAGCGCCCCTCCCGCGGGACCTGGCGCATGTCGGACTCGATGACCTCGACCCGGCCGCCCCAGGCCTTCCTGCGCTGGCGCAGGGTCACCGCCGCGTGGGGGTTCTTCTCGACCGCGGTCACCTTCACCGGGACCCCGGTGTCGTCGGCCGCGGCCAGCGTCGCGTCCACCAGGGGGCCTCGGCCCGCGCCGAGCACCGCGACCTGCACCGCCTTCGCCTTCTTGCCCCGCTGGACCTTCTGCCAGGCATCCTTCAAGGCGCTGCCCACCGCGCGGCGGTAGGCCTCGTACTTGGGGGCCACCTGCTCGAAGTTCTGGTAGACCACCGCGCCGATGTGGTCTCGGAGCGGCTGCACCGGGTCGATGAGCCCGTCGGCGTGGTCCACCGCCAGCTGGGCGGGGTGCGGGACGCCGGTCCAGGCCTCGGCGAAGAGGGTCTCGAGCTCGGGCTGGGCCGCCTCCTGCGAGACGCCGTCCAGGTAGGCGCGGCGGGTGCGGCCCCGCATCACCTCGGTCAACGCGGCTTGCAGGACCTTGCCGGTGGGGGGCGCGGTGAGGGCGAGGCAGGCGGGCACCGCGCGGCGCCACCCGGCCAGCACCTCCGCCTTCGGGGGCCGACCCACGATCCTGAGGCAGGGCGCGACCCGCGGGTCGTGGTCCACCAGGGCCGCCACCCGGCGCCAGGCCTCGTGGCCGGCCGCGCTCCAGGGGACCTCCACCCAGACGTCTGGGCCCGGGGTATCCCGGGAGGCCAGGGCCCGTCCCAGGGCCAGGATGGCGTCGGCCGAGAGGTCCTCGGGGAGGGGCAGGATCACCGCGGACAGGCCGGTGTGGCGCGCCCAGCCGTAGGCGACGGCGTACCCGGCGCCCGGGGCACCCCGGGCCACCACCCGCTGCAGCCACACCGCCGGGGGCAGCGCGGGCTCGGGTGGCGCCACGTCTTCCCGATCCGGGTCCTGCCCGGGGGCCCACAGGTCGAGCACCACGAAGGCCAGACCGGCGGCGGAGGCCCGCCCGAGGGCGATCCGGGGGTCGGTGCTGTAGGCGCGACTCCCTAGCTCCAGGAGCCGGGCGGGCCGATCCACGGCCTCGAGCCTCGCCTTCAGGCGGGCGGGGATCACCAGCGAGGAGGGGGGTGCCACGGCGGCGGCAATATACCGCACCGCACCATCACGCGTCCGGCGATCGTGAAGGAGCCGGTTGCGACCGGCGCTCGGGTTGACAACCGAGCGGGCGTGCTATCGCATGTTCTCGACAAGCGGTTGAAGCGCCGGGGTGCCCTTCGCGAAGCGAGGGGCTGAGAACAAACCCGTCGAACCTGATCTGGGTAATGCCAGCGCAGGGAGCCTTGCTCGACCTCGAGACCGACCTCTCGACGTGCAAGCTCTCTGTCCCTGGTGGAGGAGACGATGAACGAGCTTGCCCAACACGCCGCCGCCGACCTCGAAGCGCTCCGCGCCGCGAGCCCCCTCGTACACAACATCACCAACTACGTCTCGATGGACATCGCGGCGAACACCCTGCTCGCGGTGGGGGCCTCCCCCGCGATGATCCACGCGGAGGAGGAGGTGGTCGACTTCGTCGAGATCGCCTCCGCGCTCGTGTTGAACATCGGCACGCTCTCGCCCTCGTGGGTGCGCGCCATGCACGCGGCTCGGTCGCGCGCGAGGACGCGCGGCATCCCGGTGGTGCTCGACCCGGTGGGGGCCGGCGCGACCCCGTACCGCACCGCCGTCGCGGCCGAGCTCCTGAAGGACGGAGTCGACGTGGTGCGAGGCAACGCCTCCGAGATCCTCGCGCTCGCGGGGGCCGCGATGGGCCCGACCCGGGGGGTGGACAGCACCCACGGCACCGAGGAGGCGCTCGAGGCGGCCCAGGTGCTGGCCCGAGAGATGGGCTGCGTGGTTGCCGTGACCGGGGTGGTCGACCTCGTCACGGACGGCGCGCGGCGCGTGCTCGTCCACGGGGGCCACCCGCTGATGGCCAAGGTCACCGCGATCGGCTGCTCGGCCACCGCGGTCATCGGGGCGTTCGCCGCGGTGGTGCCTGATCGTGCTCGCGCCGCCGCCTCCGCCCTCGCCTGCTTCGGGGTGGCCGGCCACCGCGCGGGCGAGGGGTCAGCGGGGCCGGCGAGCTTCCGCACCCGGTTCCTCGACGCGCTGTACACGTTGAGTCCGGAGGAGCTTCGCCGCGAGGCGCGGATCGAGGCATGAGCCCCGTCGACCTCCGCCTCTACCTGGTCACCGACCCGTACTATGTGCCCGCGCATCGGCTCGTCTCGGTGGTGCTGGACGCTGTGCTCGGCGGGGTCACGGTCGTGCAGCTCCGCGACAAGGAGTCGGACGGGCGCGCGCTGTACGAGGCGGGCCGAGCGCTCGCCGCCGCCCTCGCGCCGCTCGACGTCGCTCTGCTCGTCAACGATCGAGTGGATGTCGCGCACGCGGTCGGCGCCGGTGTCCACCTCGGGCAATCCGACCTGCATGTGGAGGTGGCGCGGCGCATCCTTGGGCCTCGGGCGACGATCGGGCTCTCGGTGGACTCGGTCGAGCAGGCCCGCGAGGCGGACGGCGCCGACTACCTCGCGGCGAGCCCGGTGTTCCCCACGCCGAGCAAGGCCGACGCCGGCCCCGCGCTTGGGCTCGACGCCGTTCGCGCGCTCCGCGGGGCGACCACGTTGTCGCTCGTCGGCATCGGCGGGGTGTCTGTAGCCAACGCGGCCGACGTGATCAAGGCGGGCGCGGACGGGATCGCGGTCGTCTCTGCGATCCTGGCCTCGGACCGACCACGGGAGGCCGCGGCCGAGCTTCGCAGCGCGGTCGATCGTGCCCTCCTCCGAAGGAGCGAGACATGACCCTCATCCCCAACGTGCTCACCATCGCGGGCTCCGACTCTGGCGGCGGCGCGGGGGTGCAGGCGGATCTGAAGACCTTCTCAGCCCTCGAGACCTACGGCGCCTCGGTGATCACCGCGCTCACCGCCCAGAACACCTTGGCGGTGGCCGCCATCCACGATGTGCCCGCCGACTTCGTGGCGGCCCAGCTCGAGGCGGTGTTCGCGGACCTGCACATCCACGCCGTGAAGATCGGGATGCTGAGCAAGGTCGAGGTGATCGAGGTGGTCGCCGACGCCCTCGAACGGCACAACCGAGCGCCGCTCGTCCTCGACCCGGTCATGGTGGCGAAGAGCGGCGATCCGCTGCTCCAGCCCGACGCCATCGCCGCTCTGAAAGCCCGCTTGCTCCCGCTCGCCACCGTGCTGACCCCCAACCTGCCCGAGGCGGGGGCGCTCCTCGACCGCCCAGCGCCGAGGGACGAGGCCGAGATGGAGGCCGCGGGCCGCGCCCTCCTCGAGCTCGGTCCACAGCGTGTCCTCGTCAAGGGGGGCCACCTCCCCTCGGGCGACCTCGTGGATCTCCTCGTCACGCCCGACGGCGTCCGCCGCTACCCGACCACGCGGGTCGACACGGGCAACACCCACGGCACGGGCTGCACCCTCTCATCCGCCCTCGCGGCCCTCCTGGCGCGCGGGCTTCACCCCCCCGACGCGGTGGCGACAGCCACGGCCTACGTCCACCGCGCCATAGAACAAGCGGACCGCCTCGCCGTCGGGCGAGGCCACGGCCCGGTGCACCACCTCCACCCGTGGTGGTGACACCCATGGAGAGCGCATGCGACATCCACTCCCCCTGAACGGCGCCCAGAACCCGTCCACCGAGGCCGAGGGCACCGCCCCGCCCTCGTTTGCAAGGTCTCCTGACATCGGTGGGCCCCTGAGCTACGCCTCGCCGGACTCTCCCGGGATGCCTCCGCCGTCCTCCAAGACCGCGTGGGACTTCCTGCCTGCGTCGGCACCTGCACCGCTCACCCAGCTCGAGCACGCGCGGGCGGGGACGATCACCGCCGAGATGCGGCGGGTGGCCGAGCGCGAGCCCCACCTCGACGCAACCCGGGTGCGCGACGAGGTCGCGGCGGGTCGTATGATCATCCCGGCCAACCGGGTGCACCTCGAGCTGGGCCTGGACCCGATGGCGATCGGGCGCGCCAGCCGGACCAAGATCAACGCAAACATGGGCGCCTCACCGGTCTCCTCGGGCACCGACGAGGAGGTCGAGAAGATGCGGTGGGCGGTCCGTTGGGGCGCGGACACCGTGATGGACCTGTCGACCGGCGGAGATCTCGACGCCACCCGCTCCGCCATCGTACGCGCGTCCTCCGTGCCCATCGGCACCGTGCCGATCTACTCGATGGTCATCGGCCGCCGGATCGAGGACCTCACGGTCCGGGAGATCCTCACCACCCTCGAGCACCAGGCGAAGCAGGGCGTGGACTACTTCACCGTGCACGCGGGCATCCTGAAGGCCCACCTGCCCCTCGTGAGGGAGCGGCTGATCGGCGTGGTGTCGCGTGGCGGCTCGTTGCTCGCGAAGTGGATGCTCCACAACGACGCCGAGAACCCGATGTACACCCACTTCGAACAGATCTGCGACGTCTGTCGAGAGTACGACGTCAGCCTCTCCCTCGGCGACGGGCTCCGTCCCGGCGGGCTCTCGGACGCCACCGACGCGGCCCAGATCGCGGAGCTCGAGACGCTGGCCGAGCTGACGGAGCGGGCCTGGAGGAAGGGCGTCCAGGTCATGATCGAGGGCCCCGGGCACATCCCCTTCGATCAGATCGAGTACAACATGAAGCTCGAGCGAGCGCTCTGCCATGGGGCGCCGTTCTACGTCCTCGGCCCGCTCGTGACCGACGCCTTCCCCGGCTACGACCACATCACCAGCTCCATCGGGGCGACCGCGGCCGCCTACCACGGCGCCGCGATGCTCTGCTACGTCACCCCGAAGGAGCACGTGGGCCTGCCGAAGAAGGACGACGTCAAGCAGGGTTGCATCGCCTACAAGATCGCCGCCCACGCGGCGGACGTCGCCCTCGGGATCCCGGGCACCCGTGACTGGGACGACTCGATCACCAAGGCCCGCGCCGCCCTCAACTGGGAGAAGCACTTCGAGCTCGCGTTCGACACCGACTACGCCCGCGCGATGCACGACGAGGACCTGCCGGTCGACACCGACTTCTGTGCGATGTGTGGCCACGACTGGTGTTCGGTGCGCATCTCGAAGGAGATCCAGCTCTTCGCGAGCGGCAAGGCCGAGGGCTACCAACGCGAGCGGGTGCTCACGAGCCCGGCGCTCACCCCCGCGCAGCGGGAGATCCTCGAGCAGCGCGGCGTGCTCCCTCCGGAGGAGATCCACCGGCTCGCGACGAGGACGCGCGCCGCCATGGGCGCAGATCCCGATCACAAGGCGGACTGCCACAGCGACGCCACCGACGACGCCCATGCGATGGCGCTGCAGGAAGAGAAGCTCGTTCAGATCCGCGCCTCGACCAGGTAGGGCTCAGCCGTCCGGGGTTCGACGACGGGGCTGCCGGTAGGGGTAGGGCTTCGGAGCCGGCGCGGCATCCTCCGCGGCTGCGCCGTGCTCCACCACCAAGTAGTCCAGCGCCTTGCCTCGGATCCGGCGGTGGAAGCGCTCGGCCAGGTCGGGCGGCGGGGCCCAGCCCACCGGCGCCTTCACCACCACGCGCCGGGCCGCCACCCGCGCCGCGGCCGCCAAGAGGGCGGGGGTGAGCGGTGCGTCGACCGCGCAGCGCCGGAACACCTCGTAGCCCGGCGGGCCCCTGAGGGGGGTGGTGAACATCGGGTCGAGGAGGACCACCGGCCACGAGCCAGGGGCGAGGCCCGCGAGGTGCCGACCCGCCTCGGCCCGCCGCACCGTGATGCGGGCGGCGGCGTCAGCGAAGCGCCCGCCCGTGGCGGCCATCCGCCGCAACCCAGCCTGCGCGAGGCACGCGAGCACCGGGCTTGCCTCCAGGCCGGTCACCCGCGCCTCGAGGGCGTGGGCCAGGTGCAGGGCGTCCTGCGCGAGGCCCAGGGTGGCGTCCAGCACCGCGTCGACCCCGCCGTCGGGGGCGACCGCGCGCAAGAAGGGGTGCTCGGGCCCCACCTTGGCGCGGAGCTTCATCAGCCCCTCGTGCACCGAGAGGCGCTCGGTGGTGTCCCGGAGGGTCTCCCGGTCCCGGTCCACCACGTAGACGAGGTCGACGTCCTCGCGCTCGAGGAGCTCGGACAGCGGCCCGCGCCGAGGCACGAAGGGCAGGAGGCACTGCGCGGCGACCTCGCGCGCCCGCTCCACCTGGGCCGGCCCGGGATCCCGGGCGGTGCTCACCACCACCCGCGCACCGCTCACCGGCCCACCCAGCGCCCGATCAGCTCCCAGAGCACCTTCTGCACCCGGATGAAGCCCTGGATCTGGGGGATGATGCTCATGGTGTCGAAGCGGTCCGGCCCGAGGTGATGATCGGCGGCGAGGGGGATCACGTCGAGGCCGAGGCGCTCCGCCTGGGCCATCGCCCGGGGCAGGTGATAGGCCGAGCTCACGAGGCCCACCCTGCGCCACCCGCGCTCGGCCACCAGCGCCTTGAACGCGATGAGCTCCTGCTTGGTGTTGTAGGGCTCGCGGAGGCGCACCACGTCGGCCTCCGGGATCCCGAGCTCGCGCCAGATGTGCAGGGTGGCCTCCGTCAAGTCGTCTTGCGAGATCCCGGGCACCCCGCGGCCGGAGGTCACGAGCACCTTCGCGCGACCCGCGCGGTACAGGCGCGCCCCGAGGAGCACCCGGTCCCCGCCGGCCGAGAGCTCGAAGCGGTTTGGATCCGGCGCCTCCTTGGTGCCGCCGCCCAGCACCAGCACCGCGTCGAAGGGCGGGCCCTGCCGCCAGTCCACCCGCGGCAACTGATCTTGCAGCCAGATGACGCCCAGGGTGCCGAGGAGCACGTTCCCGGCCAGGGTGTGGAGCACGAAGAGGGTCAACAGGCCCGCCGCCTGGCCGCGGGCCCGCCGGAACACCGCGTCCGCCCCCCACCCGAGCAGGCCCAGCCACACCCAGCCGGTGGGCATGAGCAGGTTCCCGAGCACCTTCTGGCCCACCGGATCCAGCACCGAGGCCGCGGCCGCCGCACCCAGCAACGCGGCGTAGGCGCCCAGCACCCCGCGGCGCGTGCGGGCCACCCTGAGCACCGGGCCCGCCGCCCCGGTGGCGAGCAGGATGAGGATCAGCGCGGCCACCGCGGCACCCCACTGGCTGAGGCTCCCGGAGTCAACCCGGCAGCTCCAGCTCCAGCTGGAGCGGCGCCCCCTCCTCGACCAGGTTCGACATCGTCACCCCCACCAGGCGCACCGGGCGGCGACCCGCCTCGGTGTCCGCCACCAGCTCCCTGGCCGCCGCGGCGATGCGGGCGGCGTCGGTGGTGGGGCTGGCCAGGGTGCGGCTGCGGGTCACGGTGGTGAAGTCGCTGTAGCGGATCTTCAGCACCACGGTGCGCCCGGGCTGCTCGATGCGGGCGAGGTCCTCGCCCACCCCGTGGGCCAGGTGATCCACCAGGCGCAGGACGTCTTGCAGATCGCTGAGGTCCCGGTCCAAGGTGCGCTCCGCCCCCCGGCTCTTCCTAGCCCGGTGGGGCGAGACCTTGCGATCGTCGCGGCCGTGGGCCAGCTCGTACAGGAACGGCCCGAAGCTCCCGAGGATGTGCTCGAGGTGCTCGGGGGTCAGGTCGCGTACGTCGGACACGGTGCGTATACCCATGCCCTCGAGGCGCTCCGCCGTCTTCGGGCCCACCCCCCAGAGCTTGCGCACCGGCAGCGGGAGCAGGAACGCGTCGACCCGCTCGGGCGGGATGATCACCAGCCCGTCCGGCTTCTGGAGGGCGCTCGCCAGCTTCGCCACCAGCTTGTTGGGCCCCACCCCGGCCGAGGCGACGAGCTGGGTCTCTTCGCGGATGCGGGCCTTGAGGTGCTTCGCAAGCTTGCCTGCGAGCGGCTCCTCGAGCCGGTTCTCGGTGACGTCGAGGTAGGCCTCGTCCAGGGCGAGGGGCTCCACGAGCTCGGTGACCTCGTGGAAGACCGCGTGGATCTGCTTGCTGACGGCGGAGTACTTCGAGAAGTCGGGCCGCACGAAGACGAGGTCTGGGCACAGGCGCCGGGCCCGCGCGCACGGCATGGCCGAGCGTATCCCGAAGCGCCGGGCCTCGTAGGACGCCGCCGCCACCACCCCGCGCCCGTCGGGATCGCCGCCCACCGCCACAGGGCGCCCCCTCAGCTCGGGCCGGTCCCGCTGCTCCACGGACGCGTAGAACGCGTCCATGTCGACGTGGATCACCTTCCGCACCGGCGCCCCCTTCGTGGCCCGGACGCGCCGCGGTGGGCAAGCAGGGGGTCACCGACGTGCAGGAGTATTCACCCTGCAGCCTTGACGCCTCTGACGCAGTGCGCAAAGGATAACCATATGACGCATCGCGCTACGGTTGCGTCGAGGAGGAGAGCCATGACCACGACCGCGAAGCGAGCGCGCAGCTCGACGAAGACCACCGACACCAAGAAGGGGCCGGCCAAGAAGGCGCAACCCCGAAAGGCCCGGGTGGCCCACGTCGCCAAGAGCAACGGCAAGGCCCCCGAGCCCCGCACCACCCCCGCCGACACCCCGGTGGCCCGGGTGTTCGAGATCCTGCCCGCCCGGGTGCAGGAGGTCAGCTACGTGACCCGGACCCGCGACATCCTGATCAAGCGGCGGCGCCGCATCACCCGCACCCGCCTCGAGACCCGGCACGAGCTCGAGGGGGTCCTGAGCGACCTCAAGCACGACGTCGAGGAGACGGTGGGCAAGGTCCAGAAGGATCTGCTGAAGCGCTTCGAGGTGCAGCGCGACAAGGCGCTCGACACCAAGGCCGGCCACCGGCTCGAGGCCGCGCAGGAGAAGCTCACCGAGGCCTTCGACGGGTGGCTCGGCAAGCTCGGGCTCGTCCGCAAGGCCACGCTGGCCGCCTGACGCGACAGAACGGCGCGCACCAGAGTGGTGCAGGGCGCTCGAAGTTGGGGCGCCCGCCCTCCAAAGCCCCAGCCTCACGGCTGGCACGGGCCTGGCAATACCTCCTGCCGTACGCCGCTTCGGCGGCCAACAGCGAGGAGACGTCATGCAGGTCACATTTCATGGGGTTCGAGGGTCCATCGCCACCTCCGGTCCGCGCTTCGCGGGGGTGGGCGGCAACACGACTTGCGTCGAGGTGCGCCACGGCGGCGAGCGGCTGATCCTGGACGCGGGCACCGGCCTGCGCGGGCTGGGGGATCGCCTCCTGGGGGAGGCGCGAGAGGGTGGGCGCCGGGTGAAGGCCACCTTGCTCTTCACCCACCTGCACTGGGACCACATCCAGGGGTTCCCGTTCTTCGCCCCCGCCTTCGTGCCCGGCACCGAGCTCACCCTGCTCGGCCCGGCCGAGGAGGGGGGCCTCGTCACCCTCGAGGACGCCCTGTCGCGGCAGATGACCCCGCCCTGCTTCCCGGTGCCGCTCGCCGCGATGGCGGCGGACAAGCGCTTCGGCACCCTCGCCCCGGGGCAGGTGCTGGAGCTCGGGCCCTTCACCGTGCACGCGCGGCGCCTCTCGCACCCGCAGGGGGTGCTGGGCTACCGCATCGAGGCCGGGGGCAAGGCGGTCTGCTTCGCCACCGACACCGAGGTGACGCCGGACCAGATCGATCTCGAGCTGTTGGACCTGGCGCGGGGCGCGGACCTGTTGATCCACGACGCCCAGTACACCGACGCGGAGTACGCGGGCGCGGACGGGCCGTGCCGCGCGGGCTGGGGGCACTCCACCTACGCCACCGCGTGCCGCGTGGCCGAGGTCACGGGGGCGCGGCGGCTGGCGCTGTTCCACCACGACCCGGGCCACGACGACGCGATGGTCGCGAAGATCGAGGCCGACGCCCGGGATCACTTCGCCGCCGCCTTCGCGGCTCGGGAGGGCGCCACCATCGATGTTTGAGGCGGCCCGCTATAGGATGGCGCCGCCCATGGCGCTCGACGAGCGAGACCTGAGCCGCGCCGTCCTGTTGGCGGTGGGTGACCTGTTGGGGCGCGAGGTGGCCCTGGACGAGCTGTTGGGCCGCATGGTGGCCCGCATCGCCCAGGCCCTCCACGCCGACCGCGGCACCATCTACCTGGTCGATCGGGCCACCGACACCCTGGTGTCGCGGGCCGCCCACCTGCCGGAGCTGGAGGAGATCCGCCTCCGGCTCGGGCAGGGGGTGGCGGGCTACGTGGGGCAGACCGGGCAGGTCGTGAACGTGCCCACCAGCCGCACGGATGCCCGCTTCTACCCGGGGGTCGACGACCAGACCGGGTACCGCACCGAGTCGATCCTCGCGGTGCCGATGCGCGACCGGCGGGGCGAGATCATCGGGGTGGTGCAGCTCCTCAACAAGGTGGGCGGCGCCTTCACCGAGGGCGACGCGGAGGCGCTGGTGGAGCTGGCGGCCCAGGCCAGCGTGGCCCTCGAGGCCACCACCGTGTACCCCGAGCTGTCGCGCCCCGACCCGCTCGAGCAGAGCGAATTGCCGCTGGCCGGGCACTTCAACGGCATCGTGGGGCGCTCCGAGGCCCTGCGCCGGGCCTGCCGCATCACCGCCCGGGCCGCGGCGTCCGAGGCCACGGTGCTCATCCGCGGGGAGTCCGGCACCGGCAAGGAGCTCTTCGCCCGGGCCATCCACGTGAACTCGCCGCGTGAGGCCGGGCCCTTCGTCAAGGTGGATTGCGCCTCGCTCCCCGAGAGCCTGATCGAGAACGAGCTGTTCGGGCACGAGAAGGGGGCCTTCACCGGGGCCGACAAGCGGGCCGAGGGCAAGTTCGACCTCGCCGCCGGGGGCACCATCTTCTTGGACGAGATCGGGGAGCTCCCGCCCTCGATGCAAGGTAAGTTGCTCCGGGTCCTCCAGGACCGGGAGTTCGACCGGGTGGGCGGGAGCGAGCCGGTGCGAGCCGACGTGCGGGTGGTGGCGGCCACCAACCGCGACCTCGAGGAGATGGTGAACGCGGGGCGCTTCCGCGGCGACCTCTACTTCCGCATCCGGGTGGTGGAGGTAGAGCTCCCCGCGCTCCGGACCCGCGGGCCGCAAGACATCCGGCGCCTGGTGGAGCACTTCGCCCGCACCGCGGCCCGGCGGCACGGGCGGCCGCTCCCCCGGATCACCGAGGACGCCTACCTGCGCCTGTTGAGCTATCCGTGGCCGGGGAACGTGCGGGAGCTCGAGAACTGCGTGGAGAGCGCGGTGGTGATCATGGAGGCCGACGTCATCACCGCGGCCGATCTGCCGCTCCCCGAGCGCCCGGTGGACCTCGGGGCCCTGCACGGGCGCAAGCTGCCTGGCATCCCCTTCGGCGACACCGTGCCCCGCGCCCCGCTCCCGCGCGCGGTGTCCAGCGGGGGGGTGGCCACCCTGGAGGCGGTGGAGCGCGCCCACATCATGGACGTGCTGGCCCAGGCGGGCGGCAACCGCACCCAGGCCGCGAAGCTCCTGGGCATCGGCCGGAACACCCTGACGCGCAAGCTCCAGCGCTACGGGGTGGCGGACGAAGACGAGGGGTAGGTTGCGGGCCCGCCCGGTGGAGCGGGCCCGCGGTGCCTCAGACGAACTTGTTGGGGCGCTCGCGATCGTTGTGCTTCAGCTCGAAGATGTCGTGGCTCGCGTCGTTCAGCATCTGCCGGATCGCCTGCCGCTCCTCCTTCGTGACCTGCCCGTCGGACCTGGCCTCCACCTTCGCCTGCCGGATCTCGCGCTGCTCCTTGATCAAGGCCCTCGCCTCGGGGCGGGTGAGCTCGCCGCTCTGGATGCCCTGTGCGATGCGCGCGTGCTGGTTGTGCTGACGATGGGTGATGCCGGGGGTCTTGATGCTGCTCATGTTCACTCCTTGAATGTTCGGTCCGCTCTTCGGGCGGCCGCGCCTCGTGGCGTAGCTGGAGTCGGCCATTGCACCCTGCGGGCCAACGCGATCTGCTCACCTGCAGGCCAACCTGCGGACCGTCGTCCGCACCCCGCGAGCGGGCGGGTGTAGACCGGGATCCGCACCCGACGGGGGGCCGGTTGACAGGCGGCAGCGGGCCTCCCTACCCTGGTCGAACGTGACCCCCCGTCGGCCCAGCCAGCACCGCGCCTGTCGCTGTTGTTGTTGTTGCCGCACCGTGGTGGGCTCGCGCCCGCCGGCGAGCTGACCCTCCCCGGCGGACCAATCGCGAAAGCAGAACGGAGCCCACCACCCGCGTCAGGCGGTGGGGGCCCGTGCGTGTGCTCGTCCCTCCCGCCCGCCGCCCCGGGGGCTCGGAGGTGACCGAAGCATGGAGACGAACATCGACGCCATCCCCGCGCTCCTGGGCGGGCTGCTCATCGGCCTGGGCCTGGCCGGGATGCTGGTGGGCGCAGGCCGCATTGCGGGGGTGAGCGGCACCCTGGGGGGCCTGTTGCGGAGGCCCCGGGGCGAGACCGCGTGGCGCCTGGCCTTCCTGGCCGGGATGCTGGCCGGCGGCGCGGCCATGGGCCTCGCCCGCCCGGAGGCGTTCGAGGCGCCGGCGGGGAGCGACGCGGTCCTCGCGGTGTCGGGCCTCCTGGTGGGGATCGGCACGCGGATCGGGAACGGCTGCACGAGCGGCCACGGGATCTGCGGGATGAGCCGGCTCTCACCGCGCTCGGTCGCCGCCACCCTCACCTTCATGCTCGTGGGCGCGGCCACCGCGACCGTGCTGGGGGCCGCGTGATGGTGCCGCTCAGCTTCGCGTCCGGCCTGGTGTTCGCGCTGGGGCTCTGCCTGTCGGGGATGGTCCGGCCCTCCAAGGTCCTGGGCTTCCTGAACCTCGGCGGGGCGTGGGACCCGAGCCTGGCCTTCGTCATGGTGGGGGCCCTCGCGGTGTTCGCGGCGGCCTGGCGGTGGACCCGCCGGCGCTCCGCCCCCGCCCTCGGGGGGCGCTTCCCCGCTGCGCCGCCCCGCGGGGTGGACCTGCGCCTGCTGGGCGGCGCGGCGGTGTTCGGCCTCGGCTGGGGGCTCGGCGGCTTCTGCCCCGGCCCCGCCATCGTGGGCCTGGTCGCGTCCCGGGGCGCGGTGGTGTTCGTGGTGGCGATGCTCGCGGGCATGCTGGCTTGCGACCTGGCGGGCCGCAGGACGGCGGAGGATGGGTAGGCTGGGGTAACTCAACTCCGAGCGACGTCTCAGCACAGCCCGCACCCGCGCCGCATACACCCCCGGGACGCAAAGCGGTTCCCGCCATGCCAGCCCGGGAGTATGGTCCACTGCGTCATGACAACGCCCAGTCGCGTCACCCTCACCCAGCACATCCTGCGCAAGCAGACGGAGCACCCCGGCGCCACCGGCCAGCTCTCCAGCCTGCTGACCCAGATCGGCGTGGCCGGGAAGCTGATCCAGGCCCAGGTGCGCCGAGCGGGGCTGATCGAGATCTGGGGGGCGACCGGCGACACCAACGTGCAGGGCGAGACGGTGCAGAAGCTGGATCGCATCGCCCAGGACGCGCTGGTGGACGTGCTGAAGTACTCGGGGGCGGTGGCCGGCATGGCGTCGGAGGAGGAGCACGACAGCATCGAGGTGCCCCCCGCCCTGGCCGGCGACTACATCGTGGTCTTCGATCCGCTCGACGGCTCGAGCAACATCGACGCGAACGTCTCCATCGGCACCATCTTCGGGATCTTCAAGCGCAAGGATCCCCACGAGGTGCTGCGCACCGACTTCCTGCGCCCGGGGCGCGAGATGATCGCGGCGGGCTACATCATCTACAGCTCCTCCACCGTGGTGGTGTACACCGACGGCACGTCGGTGGACGGCTTCACCCTCGACCCGGCGGCGGGCGAGTACTTCCTCAGCCGGCCCAACATCCGGATGCCCGACAAGACCAAGGTGCTCTCGGTGAACGAGTGCAACGAGCCCTACTGGCCCAAGTGGGTAAAGCCGTACGTAGAGACGATCAAGGGGCGCAACGACCACGACAAGCGCCGGGTGTCCTCGCGCCACATCGGCTCGCTCGTCTCCGACTTCCACCGCAACCTGCTCTACGGCGGCGTGTTCCTGTACCCGGCCGACTCGCGCACCAACAAGGGCAAGCTGCGCCTGCTCTATGAGTGCAACCCGCTCGCGTTCATCGCGCAGGCGGCGGGCGGCTACGCGTCGAACGGGCTCGGGCCGATCCTCGACCTCCAGCCCACCGCGCTGCACGATCGCGCCACCCTGATCATCGGCCCCAAGGCCGACGTGGAGCTGGCCGAGCGCATGGTGAAGGAGTACGCCTGATCCCGTCCCCGCCCGAGTCCGAGCAAGCCCTCCTGCAACGCGCCCAGGCCCTGGCCGGGCGCCCCCTGGCCAGGGTGGCGGAGCGCCTGGGGCGCCCGGTGCCCCCGGACCAGCGCCGGCACAAGGGCTGGGTGGGGCAGCTGGTGGAGGCGGCCCTGGGGGGCGAGGCGGGCTCCGCCGCCGGCCCCGACTTCCCGCACCTCGGCGTCGAGCTGAAGACGATCCCGGTGGACGCCCGGGGGGCGCCCCGCGAGACCACCTTCGTGTGCGCCGCGCCGCTGACCGTGCTGGGCCAGCTGACCTGGGCCGAGTCCCCGGTGCGCGCGAAGCTCGCCCGGGTGCTGTGGGTGCCGGTGCAGGCAGACCCCGAGGTGCCGCTCGGGGAGCGGCGCCTGGGCTCGCCCTGCCTGTGGAGCCCCAGCCCCGAGGAGGACGCCGCCCTCGGCGCCGACTGGCGGGAGCTGTCGGGCCTGGTGGCGGACGGCTACGTGGAGACGATCACCGCCCACCGGGGCCAGTGGCTCCAGATCCGCCCCAAGGCCGCGCACGCCCGGATCCGGACCTGGGCCCCGGATGACGAGGGCGACCCCATCCGCACCTTGCCTCGGGGCTTCTACCTCCGGACCCGCTTCACCGCCCGCATCCTCGCCGCCCACTACCGGCTGCCGTCCTCCGGCTGAGCTTTGGCCGCAGGCCGGCTTTCGTGGTTTGATTGGGGCGTGACGTCGGCCCGAGTCGTACTGCGGGTGTTGGAGGAGGACGGCTGCCCCCTGTTCTCCCAGGGCGATGAGATGGTGCTGGACCTCCCCGAGGTGGACCTCACCAGCTCACGGAAGGTCTGCGCCCTGACGATTGCGAAGTTCCTCGAGGGGCTCGACAAGTCGCCTTGCGAAGGCCTCTCCGCCCCGGTGGGGGACGGCGAGCTCCTCTGCCCCCGCACCAGCCGCCCGGTGCGCTTCGAGGTGGAGGCGGTGGACGAGGAGCGCAAGGTGAGCGCCCCCGAGGGCGACCTCGTCCGTGACATCACCGCCGCGGTGGCGCACCTCCGCAGCATCCCGATCTTCCGCCCCCTCCCCGCCGCCTTCCTGTCCCGGCTCGCCCACCGCATCCGCACCGAGAGCAAGGAGGACGGCGAGCTCATCCTCCAGAAGGGCCACCCGGGCGACGCGTTCTTCGTGGTGCGCGAGGGCAAGGTCGAGGTGATGGACTTCGCCGACACCAAGATGGCCTCGGTGGTCACCACCTTGAAGGCGGGGGACTGCTTCGGCGAGATGTCGATCCTCACCGGCGCCCCGGTGGCCGCCAACGTGCGGGCGCGCGGTCACGTGGAGCTCTACGCCCTCACCAAGGAGGACTTCGAGCACCTCCTGCGCGACAACCCCTTCATGGCCGCCCGCTTCACCCGCCTCATGGCCCAGCGCCTGGTGGCCGCGAACTTCCGCATCGTGCAGGAGGGCAAGAAGAGCTTCTCCGGCAAGCTGGCCGTCATGAACATCCCCACCGTGGTGCAGGTGCTCGCCGACGCGCGGCGCTCGGGCACGTTGGTGGTGGAGGGCTACGATCGCCGCCGCGGCGAGGTGGCCTTCAGCGATGGCGACGTCTTCGACGCCCACCTCGACAGCCTGACCGGGGAGGAGGCGGTCTACGCCCTGCTGGCCTGGCAGGAGGGCGACTTCGCGTTCGACCCCGGCCGGGTCCCCACCGAGGACAAGGTGAAGAGCGGCGTGATGAACCTGCTGTTGGAGGGGATGCGCCGCATCGACGAGGCCGAGCGAGACGAATCGGCAAGCTAGCCTGCCTACGACATCACCGGCGCCCCACATCCCCCGAGCACGCGAAAAAAGATCCTCGTCTCCTGCGAGTACTACGGATGCGCGATGACGGCCTCCGTCGCGCGAACCCTGTCGAAAAACCGCAGAACTTCATGGAGACGAACGTGATCTACGGAATCCTACGCATCATGCTGCCTGTGTCGGCCCTCGCCGGTGCGCTCCTTGTCGCCAACGAGAACGCTCAGGCGCAGACGCCGGCCCGCCTGCCGCTGGTGACCTTCCACAGCGCCGCCCGCGGCGACTACTTCACGACGAGCCAGCCCGGCTGGACCTGCAAGTACTTCAAGGACTGCCCGGGCCCGCTGGACGCGGACTATGTGGTCGTCGGGCTCCAGGGGGAGGTGTACAACCCCGCGCTCCCGCAGCCCCCGGGGACGCTCACGCTCTATCACTGGTTCAGCTGGGAGCGGATGGACAACTTCCTGACCACGGATCCCGGCTGGGCGGGCACCGTCGGCGCGGTCAAGGACATCGGCGGCGGTGTCCGCTACGGGCTGTTCAGGATCGAGGGCTACATCGATCCCCCGGGCCTGCCTGCCACCCTTCCGCTCAGGAGCTACTGGAACCCGGCCGAGGGTGACAACGCGGCGGTGACGGCGTGGCGCCCGGACCAGCCGGCGGGGTACGGCGAATATCGGTACGAGGGCAACCTGCTCACGCCGGACTCCCCGGATCTGGTCCGCTGCCGCACGAACGCTGCGCCGAGCTCGAGCTCGGCCTATTTCTCGCGCGCGAACTACGTCGAGGTCTGGCGTTCGCCGGTGGGCCTCATCCACGGCGACGTCTTCCGAGCGACCGCGCCGCAGGAGGAGTACACGATCGACTATTGGGGGAACAGGTACCCGACCCGCGGCTACTATTGGATGTCCGCCGCGGGTGGGTATCCAGCCCCCGGCGTTCCGCCCTACGCGTTGCTGGGCGTCATCGGCGCAGGCCGGCTCTTCGTCGACGGACAGGGCTGGTTCGAGCCGGAGCAGTGGTTCAAGCTCCTCGGCGATCGCCTCGCTGATCCCGGCCCCTGCGTGCTCTACGACGCCACGAACGTCGTCCCCACGCCGTTGAAGACCGCGTTCAACGACCCCAACCTCTCGGACAACAGCGGCGGCGCCCACCTCACCTTCCGTCAGTGGTTCTGAGCGCTGGACCTCCCAGATAGTCCACGTCGCTGACGTGCGCCCCCCACCTCACCACCTCACCGTCGACCTGCTCCTGCACCACGGTGTGAGCCATGGCGCTGGTCGCGGTGCCACCGTGCCAGTGGCGCACCCCAGGCGGGGTCCAGATCACGTCGCCGACGTGGATCTCTCGCCTCTCGCCGCCCTCCGCCTGCACCCAGCCGGTGCCCTCGGTGACGATGATGGTCTGGCCTGCGGGGTGCGAGTGCCAGGCGGTGCGGGCACCGGCGTCGAAGCGCACCGAGGCCGCGGTGGCGCGGGTGTACGGCGTCGTCCCGAACAGCGGGGTGATCACCGCGCGGCCGGTGAAGTTCGCGGGCGCGCCGACGACCTCCGGACGCTCGCTCGCGCCGCTGATGCGCATCTCGGACGGCGCTCCTGCGGCGACTTCGGGCGCCTTCGGAGCGCTCGCGCAGGCGGAGAGCGCCGCGAGGAGGCCGAGCATGACGGATCTACTGTGTGACATGGGGATCCTCACTTCAGCGGGTCGTAGCCCGGCTTCTTCGACAAGCGGTCCATCCGGGCCAGGACATCCGGCCGGTAGACGTCGTCCACCCAGCGCGAGGGCTCGACGTCCTCGAGCTCGATGGACACCGACGCCTCCGGGTAGCCGAGGGTCGCGGTCACCGCGCGGGTGAGCGCGGCGGTCAGCGCGCGCTTCTCGTCCTCGGAGCGGCCCGAGTACATCTTCACGATGAGATGAGGCATGACTTCACCCTCACCGCTCGAAGAGCGCCTTCGCCCGCCCGATCGCGCTCATCGCGTTCACGGCTGAAGCAGCGTCTTGATGGCGCGCCGCTCGTCCATCGCGCGGTAGCCCTCGGCCACCTGCTCGAGGGGCAGGGTGAGGTCGAAGACCTTGCCCGGCTCCGCCTTGCCCTCGACGACGAGGTCGATGAGCTCCGGGAGGTAGTGGCGTACGGGCGCGGGGCCACCGTGCAGGTGCACGTGGCGGAAGAAGAGGTCCTGCCCTTGGAGCTGCACTCCGTGCGGGACGCCGACGTAGCTCACGAAACCCCCGGGGCGAGCGGCGCCGATGGCCTGCTGCATCGACTCCTGGGTGCCCACGCACTCCAGCACCGCGTCGGCGCCCACGCCCTTGGTGAGCTCCTTGATCCTGGCTGCGCCCTCCTCACCGCGCTCGGTCACGATGTCGGTGGCGCCGAACTCGCGGGCCAGCTTCTGGCGCGCCTCGTGGCGGCTCATCGCGATGATGCGCTCGGCCCCCATGTGCTTGGCCGACAGGATGGCGAGCAGGCCCACCGCGCCGTCCCCGACCACCGCCACCACGGAGCCCGGCTTCACGTTGGCCGCGTCCGCCGCGAACCAGCCGGTGCCGAACACGTCGGAGGTAGCGAGCAGGCTCGGCACCAGCTCCTTGGGCGGCGCCTCGGAGGTGGCCACCAGGGTGCCGTCGGCCAGGGGTACGCGGAGCAAGGGGGCTTGCGCGCCCACCACGAACTCCCGGTGCTCGCACGACGTGTGGTAACCCGCCTTGCAGTGCGGGCACGCGTTGTCGGACGCGAAGAAGGAGCCGATCACGAACTGACCGGGCTTCACCGTGCGCACGTCGCGGCCGACCTCCTCGACGATGCCGCAGTACTCGTGGCCCATCGGGGTCGGCCCAGGCACCTCCTGGATGCCGCGGTAGGGCCACAGGTCGGAGCCACACACGCAGGTGGCGGAGAGGCGGATGATGGCGTCGGTGGGCGCGAGGATCTTCGGGTCCTCGCGCTCCTCGAATCGAATGTCGCCGGGTCGGTGGAGAATGGTTGCTCGCATGTGAGCATCATGCGGAGGCACAGCGTAAAGCGGAAGGCCGCTCTCGTTGACAGCCTGTTCAGTTGTCCTTGACAATACCCAGGATGGAGCCCCTCCCCTTCGCCCAGCTCCAGACCTTCCTCGCCGTCGCGCGCACCAGCAGCTTCAGCGCGGCGGCGCGCGAACTGGGGGTCTCGCGCTCCGCCGTCAGCCAGGCGGTGCGGCAGCTCGAGGAGCAGCTCGGGGTGGTCCTCGTCCAGCGCACGACCCGGAGCGTCGCCCTCACCGACCCGGGCCGCCGGCTGGCGGACGGAGTGGCCCCCGCGGTGGAGCAGACGGTGGCGACCCTGGCCGAGGTGGCCGCCAAGCCGGGCGAGGTGACCGGCCACCTGCGGCTCACCATGCCCCGGGGCGTCATGCCCCTCGTGATCGAGCCTGTCCTGCCCGTCTTCCGCGAGCGCTACCCGCGGGTCGAGGTCGACGTGGTGACCGACGATCGCCTGGTCGACATCGTGGGTCAGGGGTTCGACGCCGGCATCCGGCTGAGCGAGCGGGTGGAGCGCGACATGGTCCATGTTCGACTCACGCAACCCTTCAGCTTCGTCGTCGTCGGCACGCCCGAGTACCTCGACCGCGCAGGGCGCCCTGCGAAGCCCGAGGACCTGCTCGAGCACGAGTGCATCACGTTCCGCTCGCCCACCAACAAGGCCCTCTACTCGTGGGAGCTGGAGCGGGGGCGCAAGGAGTGGCGCCTGCCCGTGCGGGGCGCGGTGGTGACGAACGACGGGCTCGCGTGCGGAGAGATCGCGGCGCTGGGCTTGGGGCTGGCTTATGTGCCGGAGCCGAACTTTCGGGCGGAGATCGCGGCCGGGCGGCTCGAGATCGTGCTCGAGGGGTACGCGGCCAAGGTGCCCGGCTACTTCATCTACTATCCAAGCCGCGCGCAGCGCTCAGGGCCACTACAGGCGTTCGTGGAGACCGCACGGCAGGTGATGCTGGGGGAGCCGGCGTAGACCGCCGGGTCGAAGGCTACTGCTCGATCGCCTCGGGCACCGCGTCCGCCCCCGCGGCGGCGGCGGCGCCAGCCTCGGCCCCACCCTCGGTCTCGGCCGCGGCGGCGGCGGCAGCAGCGGCGGCCTCGGCCGCGGCCTTCGCCTCGGCCTCCTTGGCCAGGCGCTCGACCTCCTTGCCGGCGGCGTCCTTCATGCTGTTCAGGCCCTTCTCGAAGTCGGTCCCGATCATCTCGTCCATGTTCATGAACAGGCCCATCGCCTTCTCCATGAAGGCCTTGTCGCCGTCCATGATCCAGGTGACCTTGGTGCCCTCGGCCTCCGGCGCGAAGGTGAAGATGATGGTGTTCACGTCCGCGAAGGGGCGGATGAACTCGAGCTTGATCTCGATGCGCTCGTCGGGCTTGGCCTCGGTGATGGTCATCCGCCCCTCGCCGACCTGATCGTTCTTTGAGGTCCAGCCGTAGACCGCGCCCTGGCCCGCCTCGGCGCCGCTGTACGTGCGCTCCATCGCGGGGTCGAGGTTGTCCCAGGGGCTCCACTGCTGCCAGCCCTTGAAGTTGGCGACCAGCCCATACGCCACCGCGGGGGCCCCGGGCACCACCGCGCTCCGCTCGACGTGCAGCTTCGGGCTCTGGATCATCACCAGACCGAACACCGCCGCCACCACCACACCCAGGACCAGGATCAGCTTCTTCATGGGGCGGGGACGCTAGCCGGTTCGAGCGGTTTTGACCAGCGAGCCGGTTCCGTCCTGCGCTAGTCTCCGTACATGACCCTGCGCTGGCCCCATCGCCTCCCCCTGGCCAACACCCCCACCCCCCTCGAGCGCCTCCCCGCGCGGCCGGACGCCGGCCTCCCGGACGGGCTGTGGGTGAAGCGCGACGACCTCACCGGGGTGGCGCTGTCGGGCAACAAGGTGCGGAAGCTCGAGTTCCTGGCCGCCGAGGCCCAGGCCCAAGGCGCGCAGGCGCTCGTGACCTGCGGGGGCGTGAACTCGAACCACGCCCGCGCCACCGCGGTGGCGGCGGCGCGCCTCGGGCTCACCGCCCGGCTCGTGCTCCGGGGCGAGGACCGGCACCCGCCGATGGGGAACCTGGTGCTGGACCGCTGGCTCGGGGCGGAGCTCACCTTCATCACCGAGGCCCAGTGGGCGGAGCGCGACGCGTTCATGGCGGAGGCGGCGCGCGGCGACGGCTACGTCATCCCCGAGGGCGGCTCCAACGCGCTCGGCAGCCTCGGCTACGCCCGCGCGGCGCAAGAGATCTTGACGCAGGCGGAGGCGGCGGGCCTGGGCCTTCGGCACGTGGTGCACGCGTGCGGGAGCGGCGGCACCGCGGCCGGGCTCGCGCTCGGCATGGCCGCCGCGCACCGCGAGGACGTGGAGGTCCTGGCGGTGGCGGTGTGCAACGACGCCGCGTACTTCGACCGCCAGATCCACGCCATCCTGGACGAGACGGTGGCCCGGGGCTGGGCGGACGAGGCCACCCGGCGCCGCGCGCGCTGGCGGGTGCTGGACGGCCACAAGGGCCCCGGCTACGCCCGCACCACCCCTGAGGCCCTTCGGGCCCACGCCCAGGTGGCCCGCCGCCACGGCCTCTTCGTGGACCCGGTCTACACCGGCAAGGCGCTCCTCGGCCTGAGCGCCGAGGCCGAGGCCGGCCACCTCGACCCCAAAAGTACGGTGTTCGTCCACACCGGCGGGGTCTTCGAGCTGTTCGCCTACGCCGACGCCATCGACTCCATGTGACGGGATCCGGGGTCTTCGGGCACACTACGAAGTGCCGGTGAAGACCACGCGATACCTCGGCGCACTCACTGCGCTCCTGACCTCGGGCAGCGCGTGGGCGACCACGGTGGGCCCCCAGCAGGAGCTCACCTCCGGCCCCACCACCGCCAACCAGCGGGCCCCCGCGGTGGTGTGGGACGCCACCGCCCAGGCGTACGTGGTGGTCTTTCAGGAGGACCGCGGCGACGCGGAGGGCGTGAACATCAGCGCGGTCCGGATCAGCGCGGCGGGCGCGCTCCTCGACCCGACCCCCTGCCCGGTGGTCGCGGCGGCCAACCGCGGGGGGGACGAGGTCCAGCCCTCGGTCGCCTACAACGCCACCGACGGGAGCCTGGTGGTGGCCTGGACCGAGGCGCGCTCGGGGCTCAACGACATCTTCGCCGCCCGGCTCCGCCCGGTGCCGTGCCTCTCTGATCGCGAGGTGCAGGTCACCTCCGGCCAGGACAGCGAGAGCCAGCCGAGCGTGGCGGCGGGGAGCAATGCAATCTGGGTTGCGTTTCAGGTCAACCGGCTCTCCGGCGCCTCCGGCGCCCTGGTGCGGCGCTACGGCACCACCCTCACCGCCATCGACGCCACCGCCACCGACATGTCCGGGGCCAACGCCCTGCGCCCCGCGGTGGCGGCCCAGGGGAGCGCGGCGGCCCTGGTCTTCGAGCGCTCCGGCGATCTGTTCGGCCTGTCCCTCCCCGCCACCGGGCCCCTGCCGGCCCAGAGCGCGGCCATCACCGTTTCGAACGCGGCGCTCGGCCAGAGCTACGGCGCGGTGAGCCCCCTCGGCCCGGGCTGGGCGGTGATCTGGCAGGACGCCCGGGCCGGCACCGGCCTCGAGGACGTGTACGGCCGCCGCTACCCCACGACCCTGGTCGCCGGGCCGACGGAGGTCGCGGTCAGCCTCGCCGCCTCCGGGCAGCTCACCCCCGCGGTGGCGGGCGACGCGAGCGAGGGGCTCGCGGTCTGGCAGGACCGGCGGGCCGGGGGCCCCATCGCGCAGATCTACGGGACCCAGCTCAACCCCGCCTCCGGCGCCGCGGTGGTGCCCGACGGGTTCCCGATCATCACCACCACCGGCAACGCCTACGAGCCGGCGGTCGCGAAGGGCCCGGGCAACGACTACCTGGTGGTGGCGGTGCGCTTCGGGAGCCCGAACCGGATCCACTACCGGGTGGTGCGGAGCGAGCTCCCCGCCGGGAGCTTGAGCGCGCCGCCCGCCCAGGCCCCCGCGGACGGGGTCACGCAAGCCGTCTTGACGTTCTCGCCCGCGGTGGGGGTGAGCGGGCTCCAGGTGGTGGACGGCACCCTCTACACCGTCACCGCGCCGGCCTCCGCCACCATCGACGCCCCCGACGCCGACCCCACCCGCGCCGGGCACCAGCTCGGCGCCTACGACGGGCAGGTGCGGGTCCCGGTGGTGAGCAACACGGTCGGGCAGGTCACGATCACCCTCGCCTCGGTCGGCGGCACCGCCGTCGGCACCGGCCTGGCTACCTTCACCAGCGCCCCGCCCACCGCGAGCCTCGTCGCGATCAGCCCCTCCGCCCCGACCACCGCGCAAGACCTGGTGCTGACCTACCTCTACAGCGACCCCGACGGCGACCCGGAGTCCGGCACCCTGATCTCGTGGACCCGCGACAACCTCGTGCAGCCCGCGTTCGAGGGCCTGCGCCGCGTGCCTGCGAGCGCCACCCACGGCGGCGAGGCGTGGCGCGCGCGGGTCACCCCCTCGGACGGGACCAACCTCGGCAGCCCCGCCTTCAGCAACACGGTGGTCATCCAGAGCGCGCCGCCGACCGCCACCAACGTCGACCTCGCCCCCACCGCCCCCCGCACCGGCACCACCCTGCGGCTCACCTACACCTATCAGGACGCGGACGGGGACCCCGAGGGCGCGACCGAGATCTCCTGGACCGAGAGCGGCGTCGCGCAACCTGCCCTGCAGGGCGCCCGCACCGTCGCCGGGGTCCGGGTGGTGAAGGGTCAGCGGTGGCGCGCGACCGTGCGACCCCACGACGGCGTCAGCTTCGGCGCCGCGGTGAGCAGCCCCGAGGTGCTGGTGTTGAACACGCCCCCCACCGCCTACGCGGGCGAGGACCAGATGGTCACCGGGGTGGTGCCGGTCTCCCTGGACGGCTCCGGCTCCTCGGATCCAGATCCGCAAGACACCCTGCGCTTCACCTGGCGCCAGCTGGCCGGACCCACCGTGACCTTGCAGGGGGTCAACGGCCCCACCCCGTCCTTCACGACGCCCGCGGTGTCGGCGCCGACCGCGCTCCGCTTCGAGCTGGTGGTGAGCGACGGCGAGGCCAGCTCCAACCCGGACTGGGCGGTGGTGGACGTGATCCCGCCCCCCGACAGCGACGGCGACGGCCTCTCGGACGACGAGGAGGCCACCTTGCACACCGACCCCAGCCGCGCCGACACCGATCGGGACGGCCTGACGGACGGCGAGGAGCTCGACCTCGGCACCGACCCCCTCGACGCGGACTCCGACGACGACGGGGTGCCCGACGGCCGGGACGGCACCGCGGACCCGGACGGGGACGGCCGCCCCGCCGCCCTCGACCCGGACAGCGACGGGGACGGGGTCCTGGACGGGGTCGAGGGCCGGGTGACCACGCCCGTCCCCGCGGGCGGCGGCGCGTACCCCTACCAGGGCACCGACGTGGCGGCGGGGGCCTACCGCGCCGACGCGGACCCCGGCCAGGGCACCGATCCGCTCGCCTCGGACACCGACGGCGACGGCCTCGCGGACGGGGTGGAGGACGCCAACCGGAACGGCGCCCTGGACCCGGGCGAGACCGACCCCAACGATCCCAACGACCCGCCCCCGCCGTGCAGCGCCACCGTGCCCTGCCCGAGCGGGCTGGTCTGCCAGGACGGGGCCTGCGTGGCCCCCGACGCGGGGACAGGCGCGGACGCGGGCCCGGCGGACTCCGGGCTGGCCTGCGGGGCGCTCCCGGTCGGCACCGAGTGCTGCTCGGGGGCCTGCCTCGGCGGGAGCCCGGTGGACCCGATCTGCCCCGCCGGCGACGGGCCGCCGATGTGCCCGGCCGGGGCGGAGCTCTGCAACACCGGCGCCTGCACCCGCCCCGGCGGCCTCAGCGAGACGCCGGCCCCCCAGGGCTGCGGGTGCCAGGGCACGACCCAGGGTGCAGGGAGCCCCTTCGGCCTGCTCGGGCTCCTGCTCCTCTTCGGGCTCAGGCGACGCGGCCGCGGCGCGGTTTCGCGTGCACAATCGCGACCGCCCGGCTAACCACTTGGCGGTGACGGCGAACGTGAAGCGTGTGGCGCTGGTGTCGACCGGGGGCACGATCGAGAAGACCTACGACCCCCTCTCCGGGGTGTTGGCCAACCAGGTCAGCGTGCTGGACATCATGCTCGCCTCCCTCGACCTGCGGCACCTCGAGATCGAGCGGGTGGCGCTGATGAACAAGGACTCGCTGGACATGGATCCGGCGGACCACGCCCTCATCGCGGCCACCGCCCAGGCGCTGGCCCGGGACCACGACGGGGTGGTGGTGGTGCACGGCACCGACCGGCTGGCGGTGTCGGGGGAGGCCACCCTCGCCCTCGGCGTCCCGCCCACCCCCATCGTGTTCACCGGGGCGATGCGCCCCTACGAGCTGCGCACCACCGACGCGCTCCAGAACCTCACCGAGGCCCTGCTCGCGGTGCAGCTCCTGGCGCCGGGGGTCTACGTGGTGATGCACGGCCAGGCCCTCGCCTTCCCCGGGGTCTACAAGGACCGCGACCACTGGACCTTCGCCCGAGCGTGATCGTGCGCGCCCCGATAGTTCGGGCGGCGGAGTAGATCTTTTCCCCGGAAGGCCCGTTGATCCCGGGCATGGCCTCACCGCGCCTCCTCGCCCTCCTCACCCTGCCCCTCTTGCTGGCTTGCCCAGCCGAGAGCCAGGACACCCGGTCCGGATCCGACCCCACCCCCAAGGTCGACCCTGCCCCCAAGGCCGCCGAGGCCGCGGCCATGCGAAGCAGCGCCCCGCCCAACTCAGGGCCCTTCTTCATGCCGCAGGCCCCCGAGGACACCCCGCGCACCACCGACAGCCCGCTCGACCTCACCGCGTCCGACGGCAGCGGCCTCGAGCTGGTGAGCTTCGAGGCGAAGGGGGTGGTGGAGGGGCCGCTCGCCTTCACCGAGCTCCACCTGGTGTTCCGCAACCCCGAGCCGCGGGTGCGGGAGGGGCGCTTCCGGGTCACCCTGCCCGAGGACGCGAGCATCAGCCGCTTCGCGATGAAGATCGGCGACCGCTGGCAGGAGGGTGAGGTGGTGGAGCGCCAGAAGGCGCGCCGGACCTACGAGGACTTCCTGCACCGCCGCCAGGACCCCGCGCTCCTCGAGCAGGCCGCGGGCAACGAGTTCACCGCCCGCGTGTTCCCGATCCCCGCCAACGCGACCAAGGAGCTGATCGTCTCCTACAGCCACGAGCTCTCCGACGCGGCCGAGCCCTACCGGATCCCGCTCGCCGGGCTACCCCAGGTGCAGCGCCTGAACATCGAGGTGGTGGTGGCCAAGCACGAGGCGGCGGGGGCCGCCACCTCCCTCGGCGGCACCACGGTGCGGCACGAGACGGTGCGGGTGGCGAAGGAGAACTGGGTCCCGGATCGCGACTTCGAGGTGCAGGCCCAGACCCCCGAGGGGCAACTCGCCTTGCGCCACGAGAACCTGGTGCTCGCCCGGGTGACCCCGGAGCTGGCGGCGGAGCCCGACCTCGTGCACGGGGTCATGGTCCTCGTGGACACCAGCGCCTCCCGCGCCCTCGGCTTCTCGTCGCAGGTTCGCCTGCTCTCCGATCTCGTGTCGGGCCTCGTGCGCGGCGCGGGTGCGGACACCCCGCTCATGGTCGCGGCCTTCGATCAGGAGGTCGAGGTGCTCTACGAGGGCACCGCGGGCGACTTCGGAGCCAAGGCGAAGGAGGCCTTGCACAAGCGCCGCGCCCTGGGGGCGAGCGACCTCGAGGGCGCCCTGTCGTGGGCGGCGGAGGCGGGCAAGAAGCGCTACGATCGGGTCCTCCTCATCACCGACGGCGTGGCCACGGTGGGGGACACCGAGGGCGGCGGCGTCCAGACCGCGGCGAAGGCCCTCGGCCAGGCCGGGGTGAAGCGCATCGACGCCCTCGCCCTCGGCGGGCTCCGCGACGCGGACGCCCTGAAGCGGATCGTGACCGCGGGCCTCGATCGGGACGGCGTGGTGCTGGACGGCGCCCTGCCGCTGCCCGAGCTGGGGCGGCGCCTGTCGCGCTCCACGACCTCCGGCCTGAAGGTCGAGGTCGACGGCGCGAGCTGGGTGTGGCCGCAGACCCTGGACGGGGTGCAGCCGGGCGACGCGGTGCTCGTCTACGCCGACCTCCCGGCCGGGCGCCCGCTCCGCATGAAGATCGGGGGCCACGACGTGAACCTGGCCGCGGACGCGGTGCTCGAGGCGCCCCGACCGCTCCTCGAGCGCGCCTGGGTGCGCGCGCGCATCCAGCGCCTGATCGCCCAGCGCGCGGCCCTCGCGGGCGACCCGGACATGGGCGCGGCGCTCAAGAACCAGATCATCGAGCTGTCGACGAAGTACCGGGTGCTGTCGCCCTTCACCGCGCTCCTCGTGCTCGAGACCGAGTGGGACTACCAGCGCTACGGCATCGCGCGCACCGCGCTCGCCGACATCCTCACCGTGGGCGGCCAGGGGATCGAGGTCCTGAACCGCGCCCGAGCGCAGCCCCAGCCCACCGCCCCGGTGGTCGAGAAGCCGCGCATCCAGCCGCCGCCGCGTCGCCCCCGCCCGCTCGCGAAGAGCACCGCGTCGCGCGGCCGGAGCGCGAGCCTCGACCTGGAGCAAGCGCCGACGGAGGCGTCCCCCTCGGCCGACGAGGGTGGATCCGACGACCTGCTGGGCGGCGTCCGCGCCGGCGCCGCCGCCGCCCCGAGCGGCGCGGCCGAAGCGCAGAATGCGCTCGAGGACCCGCGGGAAGAGGCCAAGCTGGCCGAGCGCCTGGACGACGCAGATGAGGCCACCACCGGCGCCGCGCCGCCCCCGCCCGCGGCGGAGCCGGCCCCGGCCCCGATGAACGCGCCCGCTCGGGTGGAGGAGGAGGCGCCAGCCCAGCGCCGCGAGTCGCGCCCCGCGCCTCAGCGCCGCGCCCAGGCCGGCATGGAGATGGACAAGAAGGAGCTGAACCCCGCCCTGTCGGGCGAGCTGGCAGAGGTGATGGCCCTGCTCTCGAAGGACAAGGTGGCCGAGGCCCTGCGCCGCGCCCAGGCGTGGCGAGAGGAGAAGCCGGGTGACGTCCTGGCCCTGGTCGCCCTGGGCGAGGCGCTCGAGAAGCAAGGCAACCTGCGTGAGGCGTCCCGCGCGTACGGCAGCATCATCGACCTGTTCCCGACCCGGGCGGACCTGTTGCGCTTCGCCGGCTATCGCCTCGACCGGCTCAACCTGGACGCGGCCCAGAAGATCGCGGTGGACGCGTACAAGAAGGCGGTGGCCCAGCGCCCGGATCACCCGGGCTCGCACCGCGCCCTCGCCATGGCCCTCGTGAAGCGGGGCGAGCACGCCGCGGCGTTCGAGGCCCTGGTGTACGGCCTGGCCCAGAACTATCCGTCGCGCTTCCCTGGAGTGCAGCGCATCCTGCGCGAGGACCTGGGGCTGGTAGCGGCGGCGTGGATGCGGGCCGACCCGAAGCAGGCCGAGCAGATCCAGCGGCGCCTCCAGGAGGCCGGCGGTGCCCTCGATGCGCAACCCTCCCTGCGCTTCGTGCTGAGCTGGGAGACCGACGCGAACGACGTGGACTTCCACATCCACGACGCTCGAGGCGGCCACGCGTACTACTCGTCCCCCACCCTGGGCTCGGGCGGCACGCTGTACGCGGACGTCACCACCGGCTACGGGCCGGAGTGCTTCACCATCCCGGGCAACGGCGGCGCGTTCCCCTACCGGATGGAGGCGCACTACTACCGGAAGGGCCCCATGGGCTACGGCATGGGCCGGGTCCAGATCATCAAGCACGACGGCAAGGGCGGCCTGTCCTTCGACGAGCGGCCGTTCGTGGTGATGACCGACGGCGCCTACCTGGACCTGGGCCAGGTCACCGCCAAGCAGTTCCGGTGACCTCCGTCCCCCCGAGGCGTATCATCGCGGCATGAAGCGCGCGCTGGTTCTCGTCGCGGACGGCACCGAGGAGATGGAGGCCACCATCACGGTGGACCTCCTCCGCCGAGGTGGGGTCGAGGTCATCATGGCCGGCTTGGACGGTCCTGGGGTGGTGACCTGCGCACGGGGGGTGAAGCTGGTGCCCGACCTGGCCCTCGCCGACGTGCGAGGCGACTTCGACGTGGTTGTGCTCCCGGGTGGGATGGGTGGGGCCAAGGCCTTCGCCGCGTCCGAGGCGGTCGGCGGTTTGCTGGCCGCCCAGGTCGAGGCGGGGCGCGCGGTGGGCGCGATCTGCGCCGCCCCGATGGCCCTGGCCCGGCACGGGCTGTTCGAGGGCCGGCCGATGACCGCGCACCCCGCGGTGCACGAGGTGGTGGCCCGGCACGGGCAGCTCCGCCACGAGCCGGTGGTGCAGGACGGCCTGCTCATCACCAGCCAGGGCCCGGGGACCGCGTTCCAGTTCGGCCTCGCCCTGTTGGCGCACCTGATCGGCCCCGAGGTGGCCGAGAAGGTACGGGCGCCGCTGATGATGCCCACCTGAGCGCCCCGTCTCGATGCGCTGGCGGTCACCGGGATACTCCCTGGTTGCACAGCAGTGGAACCCGACGCCTAGACTCGGCGGCGATGCTCGTCATCCTGGTCTCCGCCGTCGTCGGCGTCCTGCTGGGCGCGGCGGCGACCCACTACTGGAACCGGGTCGAGCTGCGCGCTCGGGCCATCGCGGACGAGCGCCAGCGCGAGTTCTTCGAGCAGGTGATGCAGGCGACCGCCTCCGGCATCACCGTCACCGACGGCCAGGGGCGCTTCACCTACGTCAACCCGGCTTACGCGGACCTCACCGGCTCGACCCCCGAGCAGCTGGTGGGCAAGCGGCCGAAGGACGTGGCCCCGGCCGCCGAGGAAGCCACCCTGCAGCTCCAGCGGGACGCGCGCCTGGCCGGGCACGCCGGCACCTACGAGACCCGGCTCCGCCGCGTGGACGGCAGCGAGATCCCGGTCCTGGTGAGCGCGGTGCCTCGGCGAAGGGCCGGCAAGGTGGACGGCGCCATCGCCGCGGTCACCGACCTGAGCTCGCTCAAGGACGCCGAGGCGCGCCTCCGGGAGACCAACGACGAGCTGACGGCGGCGATCGAGCGGGCCAACGCCCTCGCGGCGGAGGCGGAGCGGGCCAACGCGGCCAAGAGCGCCTTCCTCGCGAACATGAGCCACGAGCTGCGCACCCCGATGAACGGCATCATCGGGATGGCGAGCCTGATGAGCCAGGCGCCCCTGTCGGAGCAGCAGGGCCAGGCGGTGGCGGTCATCCAGGACAGCGCGGAGCTCCTCCTGTCGCTCCTCAACCAGATCCTGGACTTCTCCAAGGTCGAGGCCGGGCACCTCGAGCTCAGCCTCGAGCGCTTCGATCCCCGCTCGCTCGTGGAGGGGGTCCTCGATCTGCTCGCGCCCCCCGCCCACACCAAGGGGCTGGAGCTCGTCGGTGTGGTCGACAACTCGGTGCCCGCCCTGTGCGCCGGAGATCCCCACCGCCTCCAGCAGGTGCTGATGAACCTGGTCGGCAACGCCATCAAGTTCACCGATGCAGGCGAGGTTGCGGTCTCGATGCGCCGGGTCTCGACCGCCGACGGCCTCCGCCTGCGGGTCGAGGTGAAGGACACCGGGGTCGGCATCGACCCCAAGAAGCAGGCGCGCCTGTTCTCGCCCTTCAGCCAGGTGGACGACTCCCCCAGCCGGCGGCACGCCGGCACCGGCCTGGGGCTGGCGATCACCCGCGAGCTCGCCCGCCTGATGGGCGGCGACGCCGGGCTCGAGAGCGCACCGGGAGTGGGCTCCACCTTCTGGGTCGAGGTGGTGCTCGAGCCGGTGGCGGGCCCGGGTGAGGTCACCGCGGACCTGAGCGGTCGCCGGGTGCTCCTCCTCGACCCGCACCCCGGCGCCCACGAGAACCTGGCCGTCACCCTCGAGGGCTGGGGCTGCCAGGTGCAAGCTGACCTGCCAGAGAACGGGGGCTGGGCCAGCCTCGACGCGGCGCTGATCTCCGACGAGCTGCCCCCCGCCGACCTGCGCACCTTCGCCGCCGCCCAGGCCGCCCACCACCCAGACCTGCGCCTGCTCCGGCTCTGCTCCACCACCGCGGCGGCGGACCTGCGCGCGCCCCCCGCCGACCTGCACTTCCACGGCCTGGTGGTGAAGCCGGTGGCGCGCGCGCGCCTGCTTCGCGCCCTGGAGTCGGTCCCCGCCCGCCGGGGCGCGGATGAGACGCGGCGCGCCTTCGCGCCCTCGATGCGCCTCCTGGTGGCCGAGGACAACCCGGTGAACCAGCTGGTGGCGCGCCGGATCCTCGAGCGCCTGGGCCTCACCGCGGACGTGGTGGCGGACGGCGAGGCGGCGGTGGCCGCCCTCAGCACCGGTGCCTACAGCGCGGTGCTCATGGACTGCCACATGCCCGGCACCGACGGCTTCGAGGCCACCCGGCGCATCCGCCGGGGCGACGCGGGGCCCGACGTGGTCCAGATCCCGATCATCGCCCTCACCGCCGACGCGCGGGCCGAGGTGCGGCAGCGCTGCCTGGACGCGGGGATGAGCGACTACGTGAGCAAGCCGGTGCGCATCGAGGACGTGCGGAGCCTGCTCCAGCGGTGGGTGGCAGACGACGGCGAGAAGGCCGAGGAGCGCTGCTGACTACTGACAGGTGGCGGCGTAGCCGCTGCAGCACCCGGTGCCGGTGCAGGTGGTGCTGAGCATCCGCACCTGGATCGCCCCGGTGTTGTTCTTGGCCCGGAAGTGCCCCACCCCGTCGGTGTCGCCCGCCCCGAGCGCGAAGGGGCTCCAGTCGGACCAGTCGAAGTCGTACTGCCCCGCGGTGGAGCCCTCGCCCACGAAGAGCTGGGCCTTCACGTTGGTGCGGCTGTCGAAGAAGTTCGTGTTGTAGCAGCCCGTGTAGTAGGTGCTCGTGGTGCAGGCCACCTGGTCGTTGTAGCCGGCGGAGAGCGCGTAGAAGCGGGTGTTGGTGGCGCGGCTCGGGTCGTCGCGGAACCCGCCGTTCGCCATCCGCGGGTTCGGCGCGTACCACTGGCTGGGGTAGAAGCCGAACACGTCGGGGTCGAACCAGTTGGCGCTCCCGCACACCGGGACGGCCGGGTTGGCGTAGCCCGCGTAGTAGCAGGAGGCCAGGCCCCGCATCCCCGCCGCGATCGAGATGAAGCGGCGGGCCGAGGACCACAGGTTGAACTGCCGCAAGCCCTCGAGGGCCATGGTGACGCCGAGGGAGTGGCTCACCACGTCCACCTGCGACTTGCCGGTGTACGCCTTCACGTCCTGGATGAAGTCCGCGATGATCTCGGCCCGATCCGAGGTGTGGTACGCGGTCACGCCGGTGGAGCGCTCCGACTCGGAGAGGTAGTTGATCGAGAAGAGCTCGCAGTCGTTGTAACCCGCGTTGCGGAACGTCTCGTACACCGACGGCACCCCGGTGGAGGGCGGGTAGTCCCAGTTCTTGGCCGGGTCGCCGTTGCCGGGCACGAACACCACCGGGGTCCGGCTCGCCACGCAGCTGCCGCCGCCGAACCCGCCGTAAGGCGCGTTGCTCGGGCTGAAGCCCCCGCTGAACTGGAAGTCGCTCCCCGTATAGGACACCGCGTACGTCACCGCGTCCTGGGACACCTCGAGCCCCGGCTCCATTCCGCCGCAGGCCCCGCACGCCACCACCACCGCCGCCAACCAGAGCTTCCGCATCGGGGCGGAGCATACATGTTCTCAGGGAAAGTGACTCATCCGCCGGTCAGCCCATTCGGAGACCCCGAGCGGGAAAGCCCACGCCCCCCGGCCGGCCGCGTCCCAGGGCGCCTGACCTCGGGGTCCGGGTATGCTAGCAGTCCCCGACGATGAAGAACGAGGCTCTCTCCCTCGAGGCGGTCCGGGACTACTACGGCCGGGTCCTGGCAAGCAGCGCGGACCTCAAGACCAGCGCCTGCTGCAGCACCGACGCCCCCGCGCCCTACCTGAGGCCCCTGTTCTCCAAGCTCCACCCCGAGATCCTGGACCGGTTCTACGGGTGCGGCTCCCCCATACCGCACGCCCTCGAGGGCCGGACGGTCCTGGATCTGGGCTGCGGCACCGGCCGGGACGCCTACCTGTGCTCGGCCCTGGTCGGGGCGGAGGGGCGGGTCATCGGGGTCGACATGACCGACGGCCAGCTCGAGGTGGCCCGCCGCCACGTGGATCACATGACCGCGGCCTTCGGGCTCCCCGCCCCCAACGTGTCGTTCCGCACCGGGTTCATCGAGGACCTCGCCGGGCTCGACATCGCCGACGCCTCGGTCGACGTGGTGATCTCGAACTGCGTGGTGAACCTGTCGCCCGACAAGGGGCGGGTCCTCTCCGAGATCTTCCGGGTCCTCAAGCCGGGGGGCGAGCTCTACTTCTCGGACGTCTTCTCGGACCGCCGGGTGCCGGAGCACCTGCACGAGGATCCGGTGCTCCACGGGGAGTGCCTGGCCGGCGCGATGTACGTGGAGGACTTCCGGCGCGCCCTCCGCAACCTGGGTTGCCTCGACTACCGGGTGGTGTCGAAGGCCCCGATCCAGCTCCACGACCCCGAGGTCGACGCGAAGATCGGGATGGTCAACTTCACCTCCCTCACCGTCCGCGCCTTCAAGCTCCCCTCGCTCGAGGACATCTGCGAGGACTACGGGCAGGTCGCCACCTACCGCGGCACCATCACCGGAGCACCCCACCGCTGGGTGCTCGACGACCACCACGTCTTCGAGACCGGCCGCCCGATGCTGGTGTGCGGGAACACCGCGGCCATGGTGTCCGAGACCCGCTTCGCCCCCCACTTCGAGGTGGTGGGCGATCGCTCGGTCCACCACGGCGTCTTCCCCTGCGGGCCGGCCCCCGCCGCCGGCGCCAGCGACTGCGCCACCGGCGCCTGCTGCTGAGGCTCGACCATGCGCCCGCTCCTGCTGGCCGCCGGCCTCCTCGCCCTGGTGGCCTGCCGGGCCCCCGAGGCCGGCAGCGCGCCGCTCAAGATCGGCAGCTACGGGCCCCTGTCCGGCCCGGCCGCCTCGTGGGGGGTGATGCTGCGGGGGATGGAGGCGTACATCGACTTCGTGAACGCGAACGGCGGGGTGCATGGGCGCAAGCTGGCCTTCGTCTACCGGGACGACCAGTACAACGCGGCGAAGACCCCGCTCGCGGTGCGCGACCTGGTGGAGCGCGAGGGCGTCTTCGCCATGGTTGGGGGCATCGGCACCGCCAACGGGCGGGCGGTCGCCGACTACCTCGCCGAGCGCAAGGTGCCCTTCTTCACCCCCGCCTCCGGCGCCGCGATCTTCACCGACCCGCCGCGAGAGAACATCTACAGCGTCTACCCACGCTACGACACCGAGGGCCGGATCATCGGGCGCCACCTCGCGGGCACCCTCGGCTTGAAGCGGGTGGCGGTGCTCCATCAGAGCGACGACTTCGGCGCCCAGGGCGCGGCGGGCCTGGCCGAGGGCCTCGCCTCGGCGGGCGGCGAGCTGGTGCTGAAGGTGGCCTGCCAGGCCTCCGACACCGACGTGTCCGGCCAGGTGAGCCGCGTGGTGGAGGCGGCGCCCGAGGCGCTGGTGATCTTCACCGCGCCCCGCCCCGCGGTGCTCGCGGTGCAGCGCCTGCACGCGCTCGGGAACAAGCCGCAGATCGTGACCAGCTTCGTCCTCAGCGACGCGGTGATGTTCCAGCTGGCCGGGGCCGATGTGTGGGAGGGCACCCTCACCACTTCCGCGCGGGTCCTGGCGAATTCCGACGACCCCGCCGCCGTCCAGTACCGTGACGTGCTGAAGCGCCACGCCCCAGACCTGCCGGTGGGGAACTTCACGGTGTCCGGCTTCGCGTTCGCCCAGCCCTTCGTCGAGGCCCTCGACCGGGCCGGCCCGGATCCCACCCCCGAGAAGGTGTATGCCGCGCTGCGTACATTTCATGATTGGGCGGGCGGCGGACCGTACTGGAAGGGCGATGGCGTCAATCCCCCCCTGACCTTCTCCGACACCCGGCACCTCGGGCATGATCGGCTGTTCTTCGCCCAGGCGGAGAACGGGCGGTGGCGGAGAGTAACAGCGTGGCTCTCGGAGGACTCCGAGCCCACCACCCCCAACAAGGAGTGAACTCAATGCGTGGAATCCTTCAATCCCTCACCATCCTCGGCGCGCTGGCCACGGTCTCGACCTCGGCCCTGGCCGCGAGCCGCGAAGGCGTGACCCTCCCCGACAGCCAGAAGGTGGGCGAAAAGGAGCTGGTCCTGAACGGCATCGGCATCCGCGAGGCCACCATCTTCAACGTCAACGTGTACGTGGCCGGGCTCTACGTGGAGGAGAAGACGGGGGATGCGGCCAAGATCATCAGCCCCGAGGCCACCAAGAAGATCCTGATGCACTTCGTGCGTGACGTGGACGCCTCCGACATCCAGGGCGCCTACAACGAAGGGTTCGAGAAGAACGCGGACGGGAAGATGGCCGCCCTCAAGGATCGGGTGGCGAAGCTCAACTCCTGGATGGCCGACATGAAGAAGGGCGACAAGATGTCCATCACCTACGTCGCGGGCCAGGGCGTCACCGTGAACGTGAAGGGCAAGGACAAGGGCACCATCGAGGGCGCCGACTTCGCCAAGGTGATGTTCACCATCTTCTTCGGGCCCAAGCCCCCGAACTCCGACCTGAAGGAGGGGATGCTCGGGCAGAAGAAGTAGCGACGCGCTCAGCGGTCGACGTAGATCTTCAGGAACTCGCCCGACGCGCCGGCGGACAGCCCCTTCGCGGTCGCCATCAGCACCACGTTGTGGGGCTCGCTCGCCCCCTTCGGCGTCAGCTGCGAGGTGATGACGCCCGCATTCCCGGCGGTGGCGTTGTAGTTCTCGCCCTCGTACTTGCCGCCGAACTCCTTGGGATCCTCGAGGCCCATCACCAGGCCCACGCCCCACTGGCTGGAGCCGCCGATCTGGGCGCCCACCGTGGTGGCCTCCATGGTGAGGGGGAGGTTCTTGCCCTCCGCGTTGAAGCAGATCTTCCCCTTGCCCTCCTTCACCTTCACGATGAAGCCGCCCTCGCCCACCTGGTAGGCGAACACGCCGGTCACCGGGGCCTTCTTCATCTTGGCCTTGAACTCGGACTCGTCGAGCAGGCTGCTCAGGCGCTTCAGGACCACCTCGCGCGACGCGAGGGGCATGTCGATCTCCTTGGCCAGCTCCTTGGCCTTGGCCTCGATCTCGGGGCCGGCGTAGCCCTTGCCCTTGGCGAGGGCGGGGGTGGCCATCAGCCCGCAGGCGAGGACGGCGAGGACGGTGGTCATGGCGCTCCGCATGGCCCCTGCATAGGGAAGGTGGGCCTCGGGGTCAATGCGCGGCCCCGGACGTGAGGGGCGTCGCGCTCTCGCCCCGCGTCGGGCATGATGCGCGCCGCATGCGTTGGCTGAAGATCCTGGCGGGGTTCGTGGCGGTGTTGGGCCTGGCGCTCGCGGTGACGGTGCTCTCGCTCCGCAACCCGCGCCCCGAGGGCACCGCGGGTCCGGAGGCGGAGGCGCTGGCCCACGCGATCGAGGCGGCGGCCCACGTGGACGCGTGGAACCGCGACGTGGGGGCGATCACGTGGAACTTCGGCGGCCGCCGCGATCACCTCTGGGATCGCACGCGGAGCCTCGCGCGGGTGCGCTGGGGCAACGTGGTGGCCCTGTTGGATCTGTCGACCAGCGCGGCCCACATCACCAAGGCCGGAGCCCGGATCACGGGCGAGGAGGCGCAGGAGCTCCGCACCGAGGCCTACGAGGCCTGGGCCAACGACAGCTTCTGGCTGAACCCGCTCGCCAAGCTCTTCGACGCCGGCACCGAGCGCCGCCTCGTGAAGGCGGAGGACGGCACCGACGCGCTCCTCGTCTCGTACAGCAGCGGCGGCGTCACCCCCGGCGACGCCTACCTGTGGCTGCTGGGGCAGGATGGCTTGCCCCGCGCGTGGCGCATGTGGGTGCAGATCGTGCCGATCGGCGGCATGGAGGTGGGCTGGGACGACTGGGTCGAGCTCCCCGGCGGCGCGAAGGTCAGCTTGCGCCACACCGGCCCGATCACCCTGCGCCTCACCGAGGTCAGCTCCGCCACCGTCGCCACCGCGCTCAACGGCGGGGTGGATCCGTTCGCGCCGCTCCTCGAGGCGGAGGCGCCGCCCGCCGCCCCGGCCTCACAGCCCGCGGGGCGCTAGGTTGTGCCAGCACCAAGCCCCAGCCACCGCGGGACCTGGGCCATGTACTGCCGGTAGGCCCCGTCGTGGCGGGCCAACAGGTGCGCCTCCTCCAGGCGGACCTGGAGCTGGATCACCACGTGCCCCAGCACCACCGCGAACAAGGTGAACCACGTCGGGAGGCTGACGAAGAGCCCGAGCAGGCTGAGTTGCATCCCGAGGAAGATCGGGTTCCGGCAGTAGCGAAAGAGCCCCTTCTGCACGAGGACGGTCTCGGTGTGGGTGTCGACCCCGATGCGCCACGACGCGCCCATCTGGGCCTGGGCCACCATCACGAGCACGAGCGCGAGCGCGAGGGTCACCGCGCCCAGCATCGTGTGCCCCTTCGGGAGCGGGAGCGGTCCGAGCAGCTCCGCACGGTCGAGGGCGGCCGCCACGAGGGCCGCGCCGATGCCCGCCATCAGCGCCACGAAGGTGAGCGCCAGGTAGCGGTGCGCGGGGTCGGGGCTGTGGAGCACCACCGGGTTCACGCCGGTCTGCCGCCACACCAGCCAGCTCCGCAGCCCCATCGCCGCGCCCACGAACACCACGAAGTACCCGACCAGGAACCAACTCATCGCTTCGCCCTCCGCCCCGCCGGGACGTGGCGCACGTGGGACAGGGCGGTGGCGTACACCGCCCGCACGTGCTCGTCCTGGAGGCTGTAATAGACGTGGCGGCCCTGACGCCGGCCCCGCACCACCCCGAGATCCCGCAGCAGCCGGAGCTGCTGGGACACCGCGGGCTGGGTCATCTCCATCGCCTTCACCAGCTCGTGCACGCAGCGCTCGCCGTCCTCGAGCGCGGACAACAGCCGCAGGCGGTTGGGATCCGACAGGGCGCGGAAGAGCTGGGCCAGGGCCTCCGCCTCGTCACTCATCAACACATGCATATATAAGCATGTCTACATGTCTTTTCAAAGGCTGAGCATGGGTTCAGGCCGCGGTGGGGCTTGCGAAAAGGCGCGGCCTTTCCTCTGCTCGGGGTGTGGAGGCAGAGGTCCAGCCCGAGCCCGGGGTGCCGGAGACGGTGATCGTCTCGGACATGCACCTGGCCGACGCCGAGCCGGTGGCGAAGGGCCGCCCGTACTGGCGCGCCTACAAGCAGGCCCGCTTCTTCATCGACGACGACTTCGCCCGGCTCCTCGCCCACGCGGACGCCGAGGCCGAGGGCCCGATCGAGCTCATCCTCAACGGCGACATCTTCGACTTCGACAGCATCACCCGGCTCCCCGAGCACTTCGAGGGCCCCGCAAGCTGGATTGTCCGACTCCGCGGCCTCCCCTCCGAGGAGTGGATGTCGCTGTTCAAGATCGACCTCATCATCGAGGAGCACCCGGTGTGGTTCGAGGCGATGCGGGGCTTCATCGAGAAGGGCCACCGCGCGGTGTTCGTGATCGGGAACCACGACGCCGAGCTCCACTGGCCCTCGGTGCAGGAGAGGTTGCGCGATGCGCTTCATGACGACGGCGACGAGCACCGAGTGACCTTCGCCACCGCCTTCTACATCAGCGGCGGCGACACCTACGTGAGCCACGGCCACCTCTACGACCCGCTGTGCAGCGAGAAGTCCCCCATCGACCCGCTGATCCTGGTGCATGGGCGGCCCCGGATCCGGCTGCCCTTCGGGGACATGGCGATGCGCTACATGCTGAATGGCATGGGCTACTTCAACCCCCACGCCACCGCGAACTACGTGATGAGCGCGCGGGACTACGCCCGCTTCTTCTTCCGCTTCATGGCCCGCACCCAGCCATTCCTCATCTGGACGTGGTTCTGGAGCGCTCTCACCACCCTGATCCTGTCGCTGCGCGACTTCTGGCAGCCGGAGATGCGCGACCCGATGCTGGTGGAGGAGAAGACGGAGTCGGTGGCCCGGCGCTCCAACACCACCGCCGCGGTGGTGCGCAGGGTGATGGCGCTGACCGTGCCCTCCGCCTGCACCGACCCGGTGCAGGTGGCCCGGGTCCTGTGGCTGGATCGCGGCCTGTTCTTCCTCGGCATCCTCTACCTGGCCTGGCAGGTGCTCCTCACCGTGAACTTCGTGTGGCCGATCTCGCCGTGGTGGGGCTTCCTGTTCCTGCTCCTGCTCTTTCCGCCCTTCCTGCTCTACTCGTTCCGGGTGAGCCCGCCCGACACCGAGGACACCCTCCTCACCGAGCAACGCGCGCTGATGCTCCACAACATCACCGGCACCAAGAACGTGGTGTTCGGGCACACCCACGGCCCCCTCGTCCGCACCGTGGGCCCGATGACCTACGTGAACGGCGGCTTCTGGTCCCCCGCCTTCAAGGAGCCGAGCTGCGAGACCCGGCTCGGCACCCAGACCTTCGTGCGCCTGCGCCCCCGGCCGGGCGGGCGCCGCCCCGAGCTCCTGGAGTGGCCGCCGGGGGGCGAGGCGCCGCGCCCCTACCCCGCCCCGGTGACCACGCCTGCAAGCGAGCTTGCTACAACGACGTGAGCACCTCGTGCCCCTCCTCGGTGACGAGGATGGTGTGCTCGAACTGGGCCGAGGGCAGGCCGTCGGCGGTGTGGACGGTCCAGCCGTCGCCCGCCACCCGGCACTCCGGGCGCCCGAGGTTGAACATCGGCTCGATGGTGAAGGCCATCCCCGGCCGCAGCCTCAGGCCCCGGCCCGCGGTGCCGTGGTGGGGTACCTGCGGCTCGGTGTGCATCCGGCGGCCGATGCCGTGCCCGCAGTACTCACGCACCAACCCGTAGCCCCCGGCCGCGGCGGCCGCCTCGAGCACCGCCCCGACGTCGCCCAGCCGGGCCCCGGGGCGCACCTGCCAGATCGCGGCGTGCAAGGCAGCCTCCGTGGACTCGACCAGTCGCCGCACCTCGGGCCGGACCTCGCCGATGATGAACGTGCGGGAGGTGTCGCCGTGGAAGCCGTCCAGCTCGGTGGTGACGTCCAGGTTGACGATGTCGCCGTCGCGCAAGACGACCTGCGCGGTGGGGATCCCGTGGCAGACGACGTGGTTCGGGCTCACGCACACCGTGGCCGGGAAGCCCTCGAAGCCGAGCTGGCTCGGGCGCCCGCCGCGCCGCGCGGTGTCCTCGCGCACCCACCGGTCGATGTCCGCCCCGGTGACCCCGGGACGGAGGCGCGCCCCCACCTCGGCCAGGGTGAGGGCGGCCGCGCGCCCCGCCGCCCGCAGCCGCGCTCGATCCCGCGCCCCGAAAAGCTCCACGCCCATGGCCGAACAGGTGCCCCGACGAGGTGGCGCTCGTCGAATACCCCTTCGGTATGTATCCTCATGGGGTGAGCCTGGATCAGATCCGATACTTCGTGGCGGTGGCCGAGGAGGCCAGCATCACCGGGGCCGCGCGGCGGCTCCACATCAGCCAACCGCCGCTCACCCGCCAGATCCGGGCCCTCGAGGACGAGCTGGGCGCGCCCCTGTTCGCGCGGCGGCCCCGCGGCGTCACCCTCCTGCCCCGCGGTGAGGTGTTCCTCGCGCACGCGCGGCGGATCCTCGACGCGGTGGCCGAGGCCCAGGCCGCGCTCGGTCCGCCGGCCCCCGCCGAGTCCGGTGGACTTCACCGGGACGATGGGCAAGGGTCCGGCCATGGCCAAGACCCTCTCCCGTGACGTCTTCATCGTAGCCGCCAAGCGGACCGCTTTCGGCACCTTCGGCGGCAGCCTGAAGGACCTCTCCGCCACCGACCTCGGGGTGGAGGCCGCCAAGGCGGCCCTGGCGCAAGCCAACCTGCCGGTCGACGCGGTGGATCACACCATCTTCGGCAACGTGCAGCAGACCTCGGCCGACGCCATCTACCACGCGCGCCACATCGGCCTGCGCGCCGGCGTGCCCCAGGACCGCCCCGCCTTCAACGTGAACCGGCTGTGCGGCTCGGGCTTCCAGGCGGTGATCAGCGGGGCCGAGCAGATCATCCTGGGCGACGCCGAGGCGTGCCTGGTGGGCGGGGCCGAGAACATGTCGCAGGCCCCCCACGTGGTCTACGGGGCCCGCTGGGGCCTGAAGTTCGGCCAGTCCCCCGCGTTCCAGGACTCGCTGTGGGGCGCCCTCACCGACAGCTACACCGGCTGCGCCATGGCGATCACGGCCGAGAACCTGGCCGAGCAGTACGGCATCTCCCGCGAGGCCTGCGACGAGTACGGCCTGCGCTCCCAGCAGACCTGGGCCGCCGCCCACGCCGCCGGCCGCTTCAAGGACGAGATCGCCCCCCTCGAGCTGAAGTCGAGGAAGGGCGTGAAGATCTTCGACACCGACGAGCACGCCCGCCCCGACGCGAGCCTCGAGTCGATGGCCAAGCTGCCCCCGGTGTTCAAGAAGGGCGGCACCGTCACCGCGGGCAACGCGTCCGGCATCTGCGACGGCGCGGCGGCCCTGGTGGTGGCGTCGGAGGCCGCGGTGAAGGCCCACGGCCTCACCCCCCTCGCCCGCGTGGTGCAGTGGGGCGTCGCGGGCGTCGATCCCAACATCATGGGCATCGGCCCCGCCCCCGCAATCCGGATTGCACTCGACCGCGCCGGCCTGACCCTCGGTGACATGGACCTGGTGGAGGTCAACGAGGCCTTCGCGCCCCAGTACCTCGCGGTCGAGAAGGAGCTGGGCCTCGATCGCGAGAAGACCAACGTGAACGGCGGGGCCATCGCCCTCGGCCACCCCCTGGGCGCCTCGGGGGCCCGGATCACCACCCACCTCGTCTACGAGCTCCGGCGCCGCCAGGCCCGCTACGCGGTGGGCTCCGCCTGCATCGGCGGCGGCCAGGGCATCGCCATCGTCCTCGAGCGGGCCTGAGCACCGTCCGCTCCGCCCTCCGCCTGGAGGCCGTTGACGTGCGGGTCGAGCCGGACCACCCTCTGGCTCGATGTTCCGCGCGGTGGTCCGACGCCAGCGAGGCGTCTCGGTGGAGCGCCTGGCCTCGCCCCACATCCGCGCCGGTGAGGTGCGGGTGCAGGTCCTCCTCGCCGGGCTGTGCCGCACCGATCTGCTGGCGGCCGAGGGCCGCATCCCGGTGGCGGACGGCCGGGTGCTCGGCCACGAGCTGGTCGGCGAGGTGATCGAGGCCCCGGGGAGCGACCTGCGCCCCGGCACCCGGGTCACCGTGAACCCGATCCTCCCCTGCATGCGGTGCCGGATGTGCAACGTCGACCCGCGGCGGTGCCTGGAGCCTCGCACCCTCGGCATCGACGTCAACGGAGCCTTCGCCGACCAGCTGGTGGTCCCGGCGCAGGTCGTCCTGCCGGTGCCCCGCAACATGGATCTGCGGCGCGCGGCGTTCGTCGAGCCCGCCGCGGCCTCGATGGCGGTGTTGAAGGCTGGCTTGCGACGTGGGACCCGCGGCCTGGTCTACGGCCAGGGCCGCATCGCCGAGCTCACCCACCGCGCCCTCCGGGCCGAGGGGTTCGAGGGGGTGATGCGCTCCCACAGCCTGGAGCTGGAGCGGGGCGGCTACGACTTCGTGGTCGAGACCGAGCCCTCGCCCAAGGTGTTCTCGGCCCTCCTGAAGGCCCTCGCCCCCGGCGGCGTCATGGTGCTGAAGAGCCGCCCGAGCGAGCCGGTGGCCCTCGACGTCGCGTACGCGGTGCAGAACGAGATCACCCTGCGCGCGGTGCGGCACGGGAGCTTCGAGGACGCGATCGGCGCGCTCCACGCCGGGCGCCTGCGCGTCGACGATCTCTGCGGCCCGACGTTCCCGCTCGAGCAGGCGGAGGAGGCGTTCGAGCGCGCCTGGGACCACGAGGAGTCCAAGGTCTTCCTGAAGCCCTGATGTGCGGCCTCGTGGCCATCCTGGGCGACGACGGCGGCCGGCTCTCCGCCGCCCTCGACGCCCTCGCCCACCGCGGCCCCGACGGGCGCGGCACCTGGCGCGGGCCCGGGGTCGCCCTCGGCCACACCCGGCTCGCCATCCGCGACCAGGCGGGCGGCCACCAGCCCCTGGTGAGCGCGGACGGCCAGGTCGCGGTGGTGGTGAACGGCGAGCTCTACGGTGACCTCGGGGCCGAGCTCGAGGCGCGGGGTCACCGGCTCCGCACCCGGAGCGACAGCGAGTGGGTGCTCCACGCCTACGAGGTCTGGGGCGAGGCCTGCGTGGAGCGGTTTGCAGGTGAGCTTGCGTTCATCCTCTGGGACGGCCGCCGGCGCCGGCTGGTGGTGGGGCGCGACCGCTTCGGCATCAAGCCGCTGGTGTGGGCGCGGGTCCCCGGCGGCCTCGCCTTCGCGTCGGAGGCCAAGGCCCTCTTCGCCCTCGGGGCCCCCGCCGCGTGGGACCACACCTCGCTCCGGCACGTGGCCCGGCACCAGTACCTGCCGCCTCACCGCACGCACTTCGCGGGGGTCCACGCGGTGCCCCCGGCCACCGTGCTGACGGTGGAGGGCGAGCGGGTGTCGTCCCGCACCTACTGGCAGCCCCCCGCGGACGAGGATCCCATCGACGCCGGCGCGGCGGAGGAGGTGCGGCGCCTGCTCGCGGAGGCGGTGCAGGCGCGCCTCGAGGCGGAGGCGCCGGTGGCGTTCTCGCTCTCCGGCGGCCTGGACTCCACCGGCGCGCTCGCCATGGCCCCCCGAGGCCAGCGCGCGTTCTCGGTGCGCTTCCCCGCCGCCGGGTACGACGAGCTCGACGCGGCGCGGCAGGCGGCCTTGCACCTGGGGGCGCACCTCGAGGTGGTGGAGGCCACCCCCGAGCGCCTGTGGGTCGCGCTCCCCGACGCGGTGGCGTTCTCGGAGGGCCTCTGCATCAACGCCCAGCTCCCCGCCAAGTACCTGCTCGCCCAGGCCATCCGGGCGTCGGGGGCCAAGGTCGTGATCTCGGGCGAGGGGGCGGACGAGGCCTTCCTCGGCTACCCGCACCTCTTGGCGGACCACGCGGCGGGCGCGGCGGCCTCGGTCGCGGCGGGCGACCCGGGGGCGGCGGCCCTGATGCTCCCGGCCGGGGCGGTCGAGGCGCCGGCGGTGGCCCGGGCGCTCGGGCGGGTGCCCACCTTCGTCGCCGCGAAGGCAGAGCTCTCCGCCCACCTCGCCGGCTTGCTGCAAGAGGACCTGCAGGTCGGCCCCGACCCCCTGAGCCTGGTGGCGGAGGACCTCGAGGCCTGCCAGCGCTTCTCGAGCTTCCCCCGCCGGGCCGCGTGGCTGTGGAGCCGCTGGGCCCTCGCCGGCTACATCCTGCGGACCCTGGGGGACGGCACCGAGATGGCGCACGGGGTGGAGGGCCGCACCCCCTTCCTGGACCACCACCTCTTCGAGCGCGCCTGGCGCCTGCCGGCCGATGCCCTCTTCGCCGACGGCCTGGAGAAGGCCACCTTGCGCACCGCCCTCGCCGACGTGCTCCCGGAGCCCCTCCGCTCGCGGCGCAAGCACCCCTTCGTCGCCCCGCCCCTCGGCGATCCCGAGGGGCGCCTGTGGCCCGAGCTCACCGCCCGGCTCCTCGATCGCTGCCCCGCCCCCTTCGCGCGGGCCAGGGTCGAGGCCTTCCTCGCCGACTTCGCGGCCCGGCCCGCCCCCGAGCGGGCCCGCCGGGATCCCGCGCTGATGCTCCTGCTCTCCGCGAGTATCCTGGAGGAGCGCCTCGGGCTAACCTCGAGCCCGTGACGTGGTGGGCCGACCTCTACGACGACCTCCTCGCCGATGTGCTCCTCACCCGGGCCGACGCGGCGGAGACCGAGCGGACCCTGGCCCTGCTCACCGAGGTCCTGGCCCTCGGACCCCGCAGCCGGGTGTTCGACCAGTGCTGTGGCATCGGGAGCCTCAGCGTGCCCCTCGCCCGGCGCGGCCACGACGTGGTCGGGGTGGATCTGATGCCCGGCTACGTGGCCCGGGCCAACGCCGCCGCCGAGGGGACGAGCGCGCGTCACGAGGCGGCGGACGCGTTCAGCTACGCCGTCAAGCCAGCCTGCGACGCGGCCTACAACTGGTGGACCAGCTTCGGCTACGCGGAGCGCGACGAGGACAACCGGCGGATGCTGGAGCGTGCCTTCGAGTCGCTGCGCCCGGGGGGCCGCTTCGCCCTGGACTTCATGAACGCCTATCAGGTGGTGCGCCACTTCGCCCCCGACGTGGTGACCGAGCGCGAGACCCCGAGGGGCCGGGTGACGCTGTGGCGCCGGAGCACCCTGGATCCGGCGGCGGGGGTGATCCACAAGGTCTGGAGCTACCTCCTCCCCGGCGGCGACACCGTGCGCCGTGAGAGCCGGGTGCGCCTGTACTTCCCCCACGAGCTGCAGGCCCTGTTGCAAGCCGCGGGCTTCGAGGCGGTGCGCTTCGTGGGGGATCTCGAGGGCGGGGCGCTGTCGGCCGAGAGCCCCCGCTGCATCGCGGTGGCCCGGAGGCCGGCGTGAGAGTCCGGAGCGACGTCCCCGCCCCGGAGGCGCTCCGCCAGGCCCTCTACGAGGGTGAGCTGTTCCTCGTGCCCCCCACCGGCGCCTCCCGGGCCCTGGTGGACGCCGTGCGCGCGGCGCTGGTCGAGCGCCTCGGCCCCGAGTACCGCCTTGCGCAGGCCAGCCTGCCGCCGGAGGTGTTCTTCGAGCACATGCGGGCCCTGCGCCGGCTGCTCTACACCGACCCCGCCCACCACCAGCACGTGCGGGCGGTGGTGGCGGGCCTCGGCTGGGACCCGGCGGAGGTGGCCTTCGATCCGCTCCGGCTCCGCGTAGTGGCCTCGGGCGGGCACGAGGATCCGCGGGCCCGCGCCGTCTACTACCCGCACCGCGACATCTGGTACGGGCACCCGCCCAGCCTCATCACGTGGTGGATGCCCCTCGACGACCTCGCCCCCGAGGAGACCTTCGTGTTCTATCCCGAGCGCTTCCGCGTTCCGGTGCCCAACGACTCCGAGCGCTTCGAGTACAAGCGGTGGACCAAGGACGGCTGGGACCTGAAGATAGGCTGGCAGAAGCGCGACGACGGCATCAACGCCCACTTCGTGGGGGTCACGGGCGAGGTGGAGCCCGGCCCCGCGGTGGGCTTCGGGTGCCGAGCGGCCGAGAACCTCCTGTTCGCGGGCGCGCACTTCCACGCCACCCTCCCCCAGGCGCTCGGCACCACCCGCTTCTCCCTCGACTTCCGGGTGGTGCACCTGGCCGAGCACGCGGCGGGCAAGGGGGCGCCCAGTGTGGACAACCGCTCCCGGGGCTCGGCCCTGCCGGACTACATCCACCCCGCGCCGTGAGCTTCCTCGCCCAGCTCCAGGCCCGGGTGACCGCGCAGCCCCACGCGCCCGCGCTCGAGGACGGAGCGCTGACCTGGAGCTATGCCGAGCTCTGGGCGGCCGCGGGCGGGGTGACACGTGCCCTCGTGGCGCAGGGTGTCCTGCCAGGAGACGTGGTCGCGGTGGAGGCGCCCCGCTCCGCAGGCTGGGTTGCCCAGATCATCGGAGCGTGGATGGCGGGGGCGGCGTGGCTGCCCCTCGATCCTGCCTGGCCCGACGCTCGCCGGGCCGAGCTGATCACCCGGGCCGGCGCTCACCCGCCCCTCCGGGCCCTCCCCGAGCCGGCCGACCCAGAGCCGCACCGCTTCCCGGGGCCCCAGGCGCTCGCGTGGGTCATCGCGACCTCCGGCTCCACCGGCGCCCCCAAGCTGGTCGAGGTCACCCACCGCGGGCTGGTCCCGATGCTCGAGGCCCAGATCGCCGCGTTCCAGCTCGGCCCCGGGGACCGGGGCTACTGGATGCTCGCCCCGGTGTTCGACGCCTCCGTCTCCGACGTCGGCACCGTGCTCCTGGCCGGGGCGACGCTCGTGGTGGGTGGCGAGGTGGAGGTCGCAAGCCTGCCTGCGACGTGGGCGCGGCTCGCCATCACCCACGTGGATCTCCCTCCCGCCCTCATGGCGGCGCTCGACCCCGAGGCCCTGCCCGACGACCTGCGGGTGGTGATCTTCGGCGGCGAGCCCAGCCCTCCGGCGCGGGTGCGGCGTTGGGCCCGGGGCCGTCGCCTGGTGCAGGCGTACGGGCCCACCGAGGCCACGGTGTGCACCCACCTCGCGGTGGTCGCGCCCGAGGCGTGGGCCCGGCCCACAATCGGCCAGCCCATCGCGGGCATGAGGCACCGGGTGGTGGAGGGCGAGCTCTGGCTCGGCGGCCCCGGCCTCGCCCTGGGCTACCGCGGCCAGCCGGCGCTCACCGCGGAGCGCTTCGTCGTGCAGGACGGCCTGCGCTGGTACCGCACCGGCGACCACGTGCGAGACGAGGCGGGTGAGCTGGTCTTCATGGGCCGGGTGGACCGGCAGCTCAAGCTGGCCGGGCGCCTGATCGCCCCCGAGGAGGTCGAGGCGGCCCTCGCCGCCCACCCCGGGGTCGAGCGGGCCGCGGTGTGGGCGGAGGGCCTGCGGCTGTTGGCCCGGGTCGAGGGCGCCCCCGCGCCGGGGCTCACCGCCCACCTGCAGGCCCGCCTGCCGGGCTGGATGGTGCCGGCCGAGGTGCGGGTGGGGCCGCTGCCTCTCTTGCCGTCGGGCAAGGTGGACCACGCCGCGCTCCGCGTCCAGGCCGCGGCCCCTGCGCCCCACACCGTGGAGGCCTGGCAGGCCAGGTTGGCGCAGGCCCTCTTGCGCGAGGTCGGGCCGGACGAGAGCTTCTTCGAGGCCGGCGCCGACTCCATGGCGGTGCTCGAGCTGGTGGCGGGGGCCGAGGCGGAGGGGCTCCGGCTCGACGTGGCCACCCTGCACCGACACCCCACCGCCCGCGCCCTGGCCGCGTGGTCCCGGGCTGCGCCAGCGCCGACGGGCGTCACGCTGGGGGAGCTCGAGGCCCGGCTGCCCGCCTTCACCTGGGGCGCCGGTCCCCCGCCCTCCGAGGCGCGACCGCGGACGATCTTCATGACCGGGGCCACCGGGTTCCTCGGCGTCCACGTGCTGGCCGCGCTAGCAGGCCATCGGAGAAGTAGCCCATGCGATCCGCAGAGGGAGCATATCTGGTCATACGCGACCGATGAGAGGCGAAGCCGTTCGGGACGTTCCACGGAGAACGAGCCCGCGCAGCGCGTGGGGGACTTCTCCGATGGCCTGCTAGGGGGCCGGGTGGAGGTGGTAGCGCTGGCCCGGGACCCCGCGCAGGCCAGCCTGCGCCTCCGGGAGGCCGCGGCCAGCTACGCGCTGAGCGTGGCCGAGCCGAGGTGGGTGGCGGGCGACGTGGGCCGACCTGAGCTTGGGATGACACCCGAGGACTACGAGGCGATCGCGACTACGGCGGAGCGGGTGCTGCACTGCGCAGGGCAGCTTTCGCTCACGGCGAGCCTCGAGCAGCTGTGGCCGGCCAACGTGCTCGGCACCCACCACGCGCTGGAGCTCGCCCACCACCGGCGCAGGAAGGCCTTCATCCACGCCGGCTCCCTCGTGGTGCTGGTCTCGAGCCGCGAGCGGCGGGGGCCGCTCGGGGAGGAGGCGCTCCCGGTCGACGCCCGCCTGGTGGGGGCCTACGCCCAGAGCAAGGCGCTGGCCGAGCGACTCGTCATGCAGGTCACCGTGCCGGCCGCGAACGTGCGCCTGGGGCTCCTGGTGGGGAGCCGTCACGCGCACCTCGGCGCCCCCCAGGACTGGCTCTCCCGCGCGGTGCGGGCCTTCGCTCATCGCTTCGAGGGGGTGGCCGACGAGGCGGCCTTCGACATGACGCCGGTGGACCACGCGGCCGAGGTGCTGGCGCGCCTGGTCCTGCGCGCCGAGCCACCCGAGGGGACGTTCCATGTGGCGGCGGAGGCGCCGGTGACCGCGGCCCGCCTCCGCGCCGCCCTGCCTGCCCCGGCGTCGGCTGGCTCGGCGTCGGTGGCCCGCCTCGCCGCGCCCGGAGCGGGGGCGCCGAGCCCCTTCGATCTGTTCCTCAGCACCGGGGTGCGCTTCGAGTGCGCGCGCACTGAGGCCGCGACGGGCCTCGCTGCCCCGCGCGTCGACGACGCCGAGCTCGCAACCTACGTTGCCAGGATCCTGGACGACGCGCGCGGCTGAGCGACCGCCTCAGCGCCACTCGCTCCAGACCGACTCCAGCTCCTGGCGGAGCGCACCGCGGATGCGCGAGAGGCGCTTGCGCACCGCGGCGGGGGTGCAGCCGGTCGCCTCCGCGAGCTCCGGAGCGCTCCACCCCTCGCGCTCGGTCATGAGGAAGATCCAGCGGTCCCGCTCGGAGAGGGTGCTCAGCGCGCGGGCGAGGTGGTCCACCAGCTGGGCGCGCGCTACGCACTGGTGCGCGTCTTCCGCGTGGGGCTCGGGCGCGGTGTCGAGCGGCAGGTTCCAGGTGGGGTCGTTCTTTCGACCGCGGCGCCGTGCGTGGCACGCGTTCACCACCAGCCGCGAGAGCCAGGCCTCGATGGTGCCCTCCCCCCGGAAGTCGTCGAGGTGGAGCTTGGCCGCGACCAGGGCGTCCTGCACCGCGTCCTCGGCCCCCTGGGGATCTCCGCAGGCGCAGCGGCCCACCCCCCGCAGGTGATCGAGGTAGCACTCGGCGATCCGATCCAGGGCCTCCGGCGCGCCCTCTCGAGCCAGCGCGGTGATGACGGCGGAGTCACAGGTGGCGGGCGGGCGTCTCATCGGGTGCTCGAAGAAGATGCGTCACACCCGCGGAGTGTGACGCATCTGGACCTCATTGAAGGAGCATGCAGATGTCAAAACCCTCACGCACCCCCGATCTTCCCCGCATCCTCGTGTTCAAGTCCACCTGGTGCCCGCCCTGCACCGCGATGACCCCGGCCCTCGAGCGCCTGAGCGCCCAGCTGGCCGGTCGGGTCGAGGTGGAGGTGCTGGACACCACTGAGCACATGGCCGTCGCGGCGCGTCACAACGTCATGGCGGTCCCGACCCTCGTGGGGTTGGTGGGTGAGCAGGTGGTGGCGCACGAGGTGGGCTACGCGGGCCCCGCCCGCCTGGAGGACCTCTTCGAGCGGGTCGCCTCGGCCGGGGCCGGCTGAGCCCGCCCCGACCCTGGACGAGGCGGGGCCGGCAAGCTACGTTGCCACATCTTGGAGGCCACGTGAGCGTCGGGATGGTCCTGGGCAAGTTCATGCCCCCGCACCTCGGTCACCAGTACCTGTTCCGCTTCGCCCGGGGCATGGTGGAGCGCCTCTACATCGTGGTGGAGCACATCGCGGACGAGCCCATCCCCTCCACCCTCCGGCACCGCTGGGTCAGCGCGCTGAACCCCGACTGTGAGGTGCTGCACCTCACCACCCCGATGCCCCAGGCCCCCGACGAACACCCGACGTTCTGGGACCTGTGGCGCGGCACGCTGCAAGGCCTCCTGCCCGAGGCCCCCGACCTCGTCTTCGCGTCCGAGGCCTACGGCGCCCGTCTGGCCCAGGAGCTCGGCGCGCGCTTCGTCCCTGCCGACCCCGCCCGCCAGATCATGCCGGTGAGCGGCACCGCGGTGCGCGCCGACCCCTACCAGCACTGGCGCTACCTCCCCGGACCGGTGCGCGCCCACTACGCCAAGCGGATCTGCGTGTTCGGCCCGGAGTCCTGCGGCAAGACCACCCTGGCCCGGGACCTGGCCGAGGCCCTCGGCACGGTCTGGGTCCCCGAGTACGCGCGCACCTACCTCGAGGCCCTGGGCCGCGACCCGGCCTACGAAGACATGGCCCTCATCGGGAAGGGGCAGGCGGCGAGCGAGGCCGCCCTCGCCCCCTCGGCCGAGCGCTTCCTCGTCACCGACACCGACGCCCTCGAGACCGCGGTGTGGAGCGAGGCCCTCTTCGGCCGCACCGACCCCGCCCTCGCCGCCCTCGCCGCGGCCCAGCGCTACGACCTCACTCTGTTGTGCGCTACCGACGTCCCCTTCGAGCCGGACCCGGTGCGCTACCTCCCCGACGCACGGCAGACCTTCTTCGACGCCTGCGAGGCCGCCCTCACCGCCCATGGGCGACGCTACGTGGTGCTCCGCGGCGACCGCGAGGCGCGCCTGGCCACCGCGGAGGCGGCGGCCAGGGCGCTCATCCCGGTAGGCTAACCTGCCAACCCACCACCCGCTCCACCGCGTCGGCCACCGGCAACAGCCGCCCCTCACCCCGCGGCGAGCCCATCAGCATGAGGCCCACCGGCATCCCCGCCGCGTCGACCCCCACCGGCACCGTCACCGCGCACAGCCCGAGGGTGTTGGCCACGCTGGTGTTCCTCAGCGCCCGCAGGTTGGCCTGCGCGTAGGCGTCCAGCGCCTCGAGGTCGGCCAGCTTCGGCGGGGTGCTCACCACCGTCGGCGCCACCAGGGCGTCGTAGCCCGCGAAGCGCGCCGCCGCCCTGCGGGCCAGCTCGGACAGCAGGTGCCGCCGGTCGATGTACTCGCGCGCGCTCATCCCCTCCGCCGCCTCCACCCGCTGCTTCACTCGGGGCTCGAGGGTCTCGATCCACCCGGGCAGGCTCCGGTTGAGGAAGGCCCACAGCTCCGCCCCGGCCACGCTCCCGCGCATGAAGAGGTCGAGGCCCTCGCGGACCTCGGGCACGTCCACCGCCTCCACTCGGGCGCCGGCCGCGGCCACCTTCCGCAAGGCGTCCTGCACGGCCTCCGCCACCCCGGGGTCGGCGCCGTCGAAGAGGCCCTCCACCACCCCGAGCCGCAACAGCGGCGGGGCGGGGGGCGCGGCCTCGGGCTCCGCGTCTTCGTCGTCGAGGGCCGCGAAGGCCCAGCGCGCGTCGGCCGCGGTGCGGGTCATGAGGCCTGGGGTGTCGAGGGTCGAGGACAGGGGCACGATGCCCTCGGTCGACCAGCGCCCCTGGGTCGTCTTCACCCCGACCACGCCGGTCCACGCGGCGGGGATGCGGATGGAGCCGGCGGTGTCGGTGCCGAGGGCGAGCCACGCGGTGCCCTCGGCCACGCTCACCCCCGCGCCGCTGCTGGAGCCCCCGGGGACGCGCGCCGGATCCCACGGGTTGGCGGGGGTGCCGTGGTGGCCGTTGGCGCCGATGCCCCCGAACGCGAACTCCACCGTGTGGGTCTTGCCCACCACGAGGCCGCGCTCCCGCAAGACAGCCTGCACCACCGGGCCCGCCGCCTCGAACGCCGCGGGGAGCCGGCGGGGCGTGCCCGCGAGGGTCGGGTAGCCGGGCACACCGTAGAGGTCCTTGATCGAGGTGGGCGCGCCGAAGAGGCGACCCTCGGCGTGGCCGGCGCGCTGCAAGGCCTCCAGCGCGCCCGCGTGGCGATCGAGGACCGCGTCGTCCCACGCCACGTAGGCCCCCGGCGCGCCCGCCGCCGCGGCGTGCCGGGCCCGCACGTGGGCCACCAACGCGGCCACCGGGATCTGGCCGCTCCGCAGCCCCTTCACCAGCGCCGACAGGCTCAACGCTCCGAGCTCCATGCCCGCGACGCTAGCACCGCGGCCTCGGTCGATCGACGGGCGGTCAAGGAAAGCCTTGTGGGGGCCGCGCGGCCCGCGCTACTGCCGCGGGGATGGCACGAAGGCGAGCGATGTTCGCGGTGGCGGTGAGCCTCACGATGTCCGCGTGCGGCGGGAACACGCCGGAGCTCCCAAGCGCCGACGCCTCCACCGAGGTGGACTCCGGCGCCGACCCCGACGCGGGGATGACGGAGGTGGACGCCGGGCAGCCGCCGGACGCCGGCGCCGATCCCGCCGACGGGGGCGCTCCGGAGCCCGACGCGGGCAACCCTCCTGCAGACGCGGGGGCGCCGGCCACCGACCCCTTCGCGCCCCAGCCGGACCAGAGCGCGGGCCTCACCAACGTCTCCGCCGACCTCGAGGCGCTGCTCGAGCGCGGCGCGCTCGAGGGCGCGTGCGCGGCCTGGGAGGCGGACCCCGGCGACCGCCAGAAGACCCTCCTGTGCGGCAAGTCCATGTTCTTCTACGAGGCCTTCGGGACGACGGGGGTGCCCAGCGCCATCGTCGACTTCCTCGGCCAGAACCTGACCGACGTGGTGGGCCCGGGGTGGTCGAGCTACGGCATGATCCCCGACCCCTTCTCGACCGAGGGGCGCCCGCTCGGCCTCGCCCCCGGCGCGCCGATCGGGAACGCGCCGTCGGTCGCCTTCACCTGCGCCTCCTGCCACTTCGGTCAGCTGCCGGACGGTCGATACGCGGTGGGCACGGCGAACCACGGCTACGACTACGGTGGCCAGCTCCTCGCGCTGATGCTCGCGCCCACCCTCCTGAGCCCGGGGGCAGATCCGGCGGACCACCACCCCGACGCGGTGGCGCGCGTGCAGCCCCTCACCCAGCGCTTCGAGTCGGATCGACCCCTGCGCCTGCGCTTCCTCGCAGCGCTCCTGCCCCTGCTCGGCGCCGCGGTGCCGACCATGGACGCGGCGACCGAGGGGCACTACGCCCACTGGCCGGTGGGCACGATGGACTTCCTCATCGCGCCGCTCCCGGTCGACGATCAGGTCCACACCATCAGCAAGATCAGCTCGCTCTACGGGATCCCGTCACCCGACGAGCAGATGCAAGCAGGCATGCGCCACGCGATGCTGGGCTGGACCGGGGTGGCGACCAGCCTGCTGGGTTTCCTGCGCGGGTTCGTGGTCTTCGGGGGCGGCCCCACCGCGGAGTGGCCGGACGACCGCCTCCGGCCCCTCGAGCAGTACATCCTCAGCCTGCGGCCGCCCGAGAACCCCGCCCCGCCCCCGGCCGACGCGGTGGCCCGCGGCGAGGTGCTCTTCGCGGCGCAAGGCTGCTTGACGTGCCACTCGGGGCCCCGCGGCAGTGGCCTCGAGCTGTACACCTACGAAGAGATCGGCACCGACGACGAGATGAGGCGGTGGCTCGACCCCGAGCTCGACGGCACCCCTTGCTGCGACATCCCGCTGCAGCCGGACGAGGTGGTCACCCACGCGATCAAGTCCCCGCGCCTCGTGGGCATGTGGGCGACGCAACGCTTCTTGCACAACGGCTCGGTTGGCTCCCTGGAGTCGGTGCTCTGCCTGGGCGCCCCCCGCGGGGGGATCACCGAGCCGGCCTACCGCGACGCCGGGCACACCTACGGCTGCAACCTCACCGAGGCCGAGCGTATGGACATCGTGGCCTACCTCCTGGCCCACTGAGGCGCGCCGGCCCTCAGCGCTCCTCCAGGTCCTGGGTGCGGACGATGATCTCCCGCAAGAGGCTGAGGGACTCGTCGTCCAGGCCCATGAACGCCACCCCCATCCCGGGGGCGCTCGAGCCGGCCGGCTCCACCCGCACCACCCTCGCCAGGCACTCCACCAGCCGGGTGCCGTCCCGCAAGGCAAACTGCACCGAGATCGTGTCGCCCAGCTGCCGGGGCTCGTCGGTCTCGATGAACATGCCGCTCTCGGACAGGTCGGCCGCGTACTCGGAGAGGAAGTCGTCGAAGGCGGCGAAGCGGTACTGGATGAGCTGGTTCAGCTTCACCCGCACGTGACGGCGGCGATCGCGGTCGGAGGCATCCTCGGACATGGACACGGGCATGATAGCTCGCTCAGTCCAGGGCATCCACAAGGCTGTCCTCGAGCGTGCGCTCCTCGGCCAGTGGCACCAGGCGGCGCGCCGGGGGCCGGGAGGCCCGGAGGTCCGCGCGCACCGCGGCCGCGATCTCGCCGAGCACGTGGCGGCTCCGGGACGCGTCGACGTCGAGCGGCTGGTCCTCGAGCGCCCGCAGGAACGCGGCGGCGGTGGGGTAGCGGTAGCTCGGCTCGGCGTGGGTGGCCCGGCGCACCACCGCGGCCAGGCCCTCGGGGACGTCGTCGCGCACCTCCCGCACGTCGGGGATCGCGCCCTCCGCCACCGCGGCGAGGATCTCCTCCAGCTCCAGCGCCTCGTAGATCCGCTCCCCCGCGAGGAGCTCCCACAGCACCACGCCGGTGGAGTAGAGGTCGGCGCGGTGATCGAACTCCTGCCCCCGCACCTGCTCGGGGGCCCGGTAGCGCACCTTGCCCCCCGCGAAGCGCCCCTCCACCGCGGCCAGGCTGGGACCCCGCGCGGTGCCGAAGTCGATGAGCTTCACCTCGCCGCCCACGTTCACCATCACGTTGGCGGGGGCGATGTCGCAGTGGACCACCCCGAGCGGGCGCCCGTCGTCGTCGGAGAGGCGGTGCACGAAGTCGAGGGCCAGGAGCACCTGCTTCACCACGTGCACGCACTCGTGCAGCCCGAGCCGACGCTCGTGGCGCACCAGGGTGCGGGCGAGCTGGAAGAGGTCGACCCCGTCGACGTACTCCTGCACCACCAGCCAGTCCTCGCCGATCTGGAGGAGGTCCAGGGTCTGCGCGATGTTGCCGTGGGTCAGGCGAGCCGCGAGCTTCGCCTCGTCGATCAGGTCCTGGATCCGCTCCGCGCTCCGGGCCAGCTCCGGCCGCACGCACTTCACCGCGACCTGCTTCTCGAAGCCGCCCGCGCCGGACTTCCGGGCCCGGTAGATCTCGCCGATGCCGCCGCTGGCGATCCGCTCCAACAGCACGTAGGGGCCGAGGGGCTGCACGGGTGGACCGTATCCGGATCCCCGTCCGTCCGGAATCCGAACCCCGTCCGAAACGCGGTCGCAGGCCACAGACCGCAGGCCGGCGCTACGAAGCGTCGCGGCGAGACCGCCGCCGCCGAAACGCCCAACCCAGCACCAACAACCCCAGGCCGCCGAGCCCCTCACCCGGGACCGCAGCGCACCCCCCGCCGCCTTCGGGGCTTGCACACGCGCAGGCCTCCCAGCCCGCCCCGTCGCCCGCGCAGCGCTGGGCGCCCTCAGCCCCGTCGACGCAGGCGCAGATCCGGGTCGCCCCCGGCGCGCACGCGGGCGCCTGGCACGCGCAGGATCCCCACGCCGCGCCGTCATCGGCGCACACCTCGGCGCCGGCTGCGCCATCCTCGCAGGCGCAGGGCCGCGTGAGGCCGGGGACGCAGGCCGCCCCGGGCGCCACCACCGTCAGCTGCCCGAGCACCACCGGCGCCCGTACCCCGTCGCCGCGGAACCGGTCCGACAGCGCGAGGGCACATGAGGGGCGATCGTCGCGGCCCCAGGTCACGTCGTAGACCCCCAAGGCGCGCGGCGCGGTGAGCTCCAGGGTGGCGACCCCCCGCTTCCACGTGGCCCCTACATCATCGTCGAAGATACACGCCAGCGGCCGGTCCCCGAGGCCGAGGACCAGCTGGGCCACCGGGAGGATCGGGGCGGCGAGCGTCGCGTCGAAGATGATCTGATCGGGCAGCGTGAGGGCGTACTCGACCTCCACCCGGACCTGCTGGCCCGGAGCCACCGCGGCCACCGGGCCCTGGCCGCCCAGGTCGAGGCCGCCCACCAACCACGCGTCCCCCACCTGGACCGAGCCCAGCGCCTGGGGCGCGTCGGGCCAGGCAGAGACGAGGGCGGCGGTGCAGCCCGGCGCCTGCGCCGTGGCCCACTGCACGGCGTACGCCCCCGGAAGATGCGGCGCCGCGATGCTCAGAGCGCTGGACCCCGCCGCCCCCTGGGGCCCCGGGACGCCGTCGTAGAGGCACCCGAGCGGGACGCCGTCGACCCCGAGCATGATCTGCCTTCGGGTCTCCGCCGCGCCTAGCGCGTAGTCCACCTCCACCAGGAGGCCCTGGCCGGTGGCCCCCACCCAATCCTCGGTGGCCGCGTTCACCCGCGGGTTCGACAGCGTGACCTCCTGGGCCAGGGCGGAGGACGCGAGGCACGGGACCAACACCAGGCCCCAACCAACGCCCGGCCGACGCCGCCGCCAAAGCCCCAGCGCCAACACGAGCAGCCCGACCGGGGCGGACCCAGCGCCGGTGCTGCAACCGCCTGGTTGGGGCGCGGGGGCGCAGACACAGGCCTGCCACGCCCCGTCCGCGCACGCCTCGGCCCCCGGGGCGCCGCCCGCGCAGGTGCACGCGCGGGTGGCGCCGGGGGCGCAGCCGGGCCCCGCGCAGACGCAGGCGTCCCACCGGGCCCCGTCGGGCGCGCAAGCCTGGTTGCCATCGCCGCCCCCCGGGCACACGCAGGCTCGGGTGGCCTCGGGCGCGCACACCGAGCCTGGGTCGAGGACCACGAGCTCGCCGAGGAGTTGAAGGGGGCGCGCGGGGTCCCCGAACCGTGTGGTGAGGGCCTCGTCGCAGGTGGGCCGGTCGTCCCAGCTCCAGGTCAGCGCGTAGGACCCCGGCGCGGTGGGCGCGGTGAGCGGGACGCTGCTCGAGCCCCGCTGCCACACCCCGCCCGGGACCCCATCGTAGGCGCACGCCAGCGGCTGATCGCCGAGGCCCACCACCAGCTGGGTCCGCGCCCCCGGTTGGTCCGGGAGGGTCACCGCGAAGTCCACCGTGAGCACCACGGGCTGCCCGGGGCCGGCCCGGCCGAGGTGGCCCTGGCCGTCGATGTCGAGGTTCCCCACCGCGCGGGCGTCGCCGACCCGGACCGTGCCGAGGGGATAGATGAGCTGCCGAGCCGTGTCGGCCAGGGCGTCGGCGCAGGAGAAGCTCGACGAGTGCCCCCACCACACCGCGTAGTCCCCGGGGGCGGTGGGCGCCTGCAAGACAACCTGCCCTACGCCGCTGACCCCCGCCTCGGGCGGCACCCCGTTGTACGCGCACCCGCGGCTCGGGATGTCGCCGATGCCGGCGAAGAGCTGCACGATGGCGCCGCCGACGGAGTCGGTGAGCTCGTAGTCGAGCCGCAGGGTGGCGACGCCGCCGGACGCCACCACCCAGTCCGCGCCGCGGCCGTCGAGGGTGGGGTCACCGACGCGCCACCCCGCCGCAGCAGGGCGGGCCACGAGCCCCGCCACCAGCGCGAACGCCGCGGTGAGCACCCAGCGCGCCTGTCCCGACTGCATGCCTCGCCCCTCTTCACCCCGGGCGCCGGGCCCGGGTCGACAAGATACCGCGCCCCCGCGCCGGAGCCCATCCGCCCGGTCCTCGGGTCCGGTGCGGCGGTGGTACATTCGAGGCAGAGGAGCCCATGCCCCCACCCCCGACCCCAGCCGGCCATCGGAGCAGTCGCCCACGCGCTCCGCGGCGCGACCCTTCGTGGAGCGGTCTGTGTGTAGCCCTCGCGGGGGTGCTCGTGCTCGGGCCGACCAGCGGCTGCCTGTACGGCCCCGCGGTCGAGTCCGCGCTGGGGGCGTGCCTCCCCGGCTGCCCCGACGGCGCAAGCTGCCTTGCGACCGCCGGCGGCGGAGAGTGCGTGTCGAACGCTGAGCGATGCGCGCCCGGGGCCTTCATCGGCGGCCCGAGCACCTGCGGGGTCGGGGCGTGCAAGGCGGAGGGGCGCGCGTCGTGCGTGGAGGGCCGGGTGGTCGACAGCTGCCAGCCCCTCGCGCCCACCACCGACGTCGACGCCACCTGCGACGGGGTGGACGACGACTGCGACGGCCAGGTGGACGAGGACGTGGCGGCGCCCAGGGTGACGAAGCTCGCCGCGTTCGGCGTGAACACCTGCGCGGTGGTAGAGGACGGCAAGCTGTATTGCTGGGGCGGGCGGAACGAGGACGGCCAGCTCGGCCTCGGCCACACCCGGCGGGTGGGTGAGGTCGACACCCCCGCCGACGCCGGCCTGGTGCCGCTCGGTGAGGCCCGGGTGGTCGACGTCTCAGTGGGGAACTGGCAGACGTGCGCCCTGCTGGAGGGCGGCGCGCTCCGCTGCTGGGGGGCCAACCAGGACGGCACGCTGGGGCTCCCGGGCCGCCCCACGTCGGCCTCGTTGGGGGACGACGAGCCGGTCACCAGCGCCCCGCCCATCGAGGGGCTCGGCGTGGTGACCCAGGTCAGCGTGGGCTGGGGCCACGTCTGCGCCCTCAATAGTCACAACGAGGTCTTCTGCTGGGGCGGCAACCGCGACGGCGTCCTCGGCCTCGGCCACACCCGACCGGTGTCGACCCCAGGGCCCGCCGCCCGGGTGTCGGTGGGCGGCCTGGTGACGCGCCTGCGCGCCAACGGCACCGCGACCTGCGTGGTCCTCTCGGGCGGCAGCGCGCGGTGCTGGGGCCAGGGCACGGCCCAGATGTATGGCCGCGAGGTCGACGTGGGGGTCGCGGACACCCCCGCCCAGGCCGGCGACGTCCTCGGGCTCGACGAGGTGGCCGACATCTGGGGCGGGACCCACGGCTGCGCGCTGCTGGTCACCGGCGACGTGCGCTGCTGGGGCTCGAACTGGGGCGGGATGCTCGGGGCCGGGCACGACGGGCCCGTCTACGCGCCGAGCGCGGCGCCCTACGTCACCCTCCCCCGACCCGCCACCGCGCTGGCGTACGCCACCATCCGGTCCTGCGCGCGGCTCGACACCGGCGCCGTCCAGTGCTGGGGCAAGGACACCTGGAGCTACCTGGGCCACCCCGAGCGGGGCGACATCGGCGACGACGAGCTGGTGCGCGACACGCCCCCCGTCGACCTCGGCGGCCCGGTCTCGGACATCGTCATCACGGATCACGGCTGCGCCGTCATGGCGAACGGCGACGTCCGCTGCTTCGGGTCGGGGGCGAGCGGGGCCCTCGGTCGAGGGGACGTGGCGTTCATCGGCGACGACGAGTCACCAGCCGACGTCGAGCCGGTGCCCATCGCGTGGCGCTGCCCGACCAGGACCCCATGACCGCAAGCGAAGCGCGCAGCCGAGCGAAGCCCGGCGGAGAGGGGTCGGACGGCTCCGCCGGCCCGGGACCCCAGGCCGCAAGCGAAGCGCGCAGCCGGGCGAAGCCCGGCGTAGAGGGGTCGGACGGCTCCGCCGGCCCGGGACCCCAGGCTTGGCGCCACGCGTGCGCGGCCGCCCTCCTCCTTGTGGGGCCCCTCGGGTGCCTGTACGCGCCCGTCATCGAGGACGCGCTCCGCGCGGCGCAGTGCGGTGACGCCGGCCCCTGCCCCAACGGCTTCGCGTGCGAGGGCGGGCAGTGCGCGGTCGCTCCCGCCGGGACCCCGTGCCGCCTCGACCGGTTCGCGAGCAGCGTCACCGCGTGTGGCGCGGGCCCGTGCCGGGCGAACGGGGTCACGTCCTGCGTCGAGGGGCGGGTGGCGGACTCCTGCCGACCGGGGCCGGCCCTCGCCGCGCGGGACTTCACCTGCGACGGGGTGGACGACGACTGCGACGGGCGCGTCGACGACGAGGCGGGGGACCAGGCGGTGCTCGGCCTCGCCGCCGGTGTCAACCACACTTGCGCGCGCCTCGACGATGGCTCCGCGTGGTGCTGGGGCGCCAGCGACTTCGGGCAGCTGGGCCAGGGGAGCACCGAGAGCGAGCCCGCCCCCGCCCGGGTCGAGCTGCCGGGCCCGGTGCGGGCGCTGGCGGCGAGCGCGGTCAACACGTGCGCGGTCTTCGAGGACCAGCGCCTCCTCTGCTGGGGCGCGCACAGCGACTTCCAGCTCGGGCAGACCAACCTCCTGGATCCCACCGCCCACGTCGGCGATGACCCGGGCGAGACCCCGGCGACCCGGCCCCCGATCCTCACCGACGTCGAGCAGGTCGCGGTGGGGGCGGGCCACGTCTGCGCCCTCCACGCCGACGCGCTGTGCTGCTGGGGCGACAACGACTGGGGGCAGCAGGGCGTCCCCGGCGAGCCCCGGACCCTCAGCCGCTTCGGCACTCGCTGCGACGTGAAGCAGACCCGGGTCGGGGCGCCGGTCGCGCACCTGTCGGCCCGGGCGCGGAGCACCTGCGTAGTCACCGCCCAGGGCACCGCGCGGTGCTGGGGCGGGGGGCGCTTCATCGGCTACGGCGGCGCCGCCCCGGTCGGAGACGACTTCGGCGAGACCCCGGCCGAGCTCGGTGATCTACCGGGCCTCGCGGAGGTGGCCGAGGTGGCGCTCGGGCTCGGCAACCAGACTTGCGCGCGCCTGATCGACGGCGCGGTCCGATGCTGGGGCGACAACGCCCGCGGGGGGCTCGGGCGCGGTGACACGAGCCCCGTCGATCGGAGCGCCGACGCGAGCGACGTGGCGCTGGGCGAGGCCGCAACGCAAGTTGCGCTGGGGCGAGATCTCGCCTGCGCGAGGCTGGCCGGCGGCGGCGTCCGGTGCTGGGGGCGCGACGCGGTCGGCTTCGGGCTCGGGGTCGAGGCGACGGGCGACGTGGGCGACGACGAGGCGCCGAGCGGCGCGCCGCTCGTGCCCCTCGGCCAGCCGGCGGTAGACCTCGCGCTCGGCGAGGACCACGCCTGCGCCCTCCTGGCCGACGGCACGGTCCGCTGCTGGGGCGACAACCGCCTCGGGCAGCTGGGGCTCGGCGTCGGCGCCGAGGCGCGGCGCGGTGACGTCCCCGCCGCGGTCACCTTCGATCTCTTCTGCCCGAGCCGCGAGGACTGAGGCGCAGGTCAGTCGAGGATCCACCAAAAGAGCGCGCCCGCCAGCACCGCCGAGCCCGAGATGATCAGCCCGTCGGCGGCGCGACCCCGGGTGAGGGTGCCGTCGACCTCCCCGTTTCGCGCGTCGGCCAGGGCCGCCTGCCCGAGCGCGACCCCGGTGACGACCGCGACCGCCCCGACGCCTCCGACGGCGAGCTGGAGACCGAGGTGCGTCGAGCCCTCGGTTGGGTCGGGGCCGAGCACCAGCGCGGGCTCGGGCGAGGCTGGGGCGGGCGGCTCGACCTTCGGCAACTCAGCTTGCACCAAGCGCTGCTGGGCGAGCTGGGCCTCCACCGCCTCGATGGTGTTGGCCACGCGCAGGGCCTCGTCGGGGTCGAGGCCGGTGGCCTCGTACTCCCGGTAGAAGCGCAGGGCCTCCTCGAAGTGCCCGAGGGCTCGATGGCACTGGGCCAACGCGAACATGGTGGAGGGGCGCTGCCCCGAGAGGGCGTAGGCGTCTTCGTAGAGGACGAGGGCCTCGCCGTAGCGCCGCTCGAGGAAGAGGCCCTGCGCCTGCTCGAACTCCAGCTTCCCGGGCGGCGCGGCGGCGGAGGTGGAGGTCACGACGACGAGCGCGAGCCACGGGCTCACCACGGCTTGACCTCATCGGTCTGGATGGTGGCGGGCACCAGATGGACGGTGCGGGCGCCGGTCTGGTCCGAGACCCGGAGCCGCGCCGGCGCGAAGCCGTGCGCGGTGATGAGCAGGGTGCGTGGCCGCTCCGAGCTGACCTCGAGCGCGAGCGGGGTGGTGCCCAACACCTCCTGGGTGGCCGCGTCCTCCACCACCGCGCCGGAGGGGACGCTGTCGAGGGCGAGGGTGGCGGGTGCGCTGGGGGCAACGGGCTCGGGGGACGGCGGGGGCACGGCGGGACGAGGGGCGCGCGCGGCGGGCTCACGAGGCGTTGTCTTTTGCGCGGCGGGGGGCGCGGCTCCGGGCCGAGCCGCGGAGCCCGGGGCGGCCGGAGCGGGGTCGGCGGCGCGAGCGGCGGGCGCCGGAGTGGACGCCGCGGGGATAGGGGCGCGGGGGGTGCGGTCCACGACGGCGGTGGGCGAGCCCAGGGCCTCCGCCGGCACGAGGTGCCCACGTGCCTCGGCGAGGTCCACCGCGGGGCCGCGCTCGTTGGCCGCCCCGAGGTCCTCGGCGGGCACGACGCGCTCGGGGGCCGCGGCGAGGTCGGCCGAGGGGGCGCCGTGCTCCGGGGCTTCGGCGAGGTCGTCAGCATGGACGACGTGCCCAGGGGCCTCGGCGACCGCGGGGACGACGCGTCCCGGAGCCTCGACGCGGCCTGCCCCGGCAACGCCGCGCGTGGTTACCTGGCCGGGGGCCTCATCCAGGCGGGCGCTGAGCCCGAGCCACCCCGCGCCAGCGAGGAGCGCCAGCGCCGCGGCGAGCCCCCACCTTGCAAGCTGGCCTTCGCTCCGACGCGTCGCCGGGGTCGCCCCCTGGACCGGCGCGTCGTGAGGCACGGTCGGAGCTTCCGCGAGGGTGATGCCCGAGAGCCCCGCCTGCACCTCCAGGCCGTCGAGGAGGGCCGCACCGCTGACGATGGCCTCCAGGCGCCGCTGGAGCTCGTCGAGCCCGATGCGGGCGGCCGGCTGGAACTGCAAGCAATCCTGCACGACCGAGACCAGCGCCGCCTGGGTCCCCGCGGGCCACTCCAGCTCCACCGGGCCCTTCGACATCTTCTTGGCCATCAGATCCAGGCCACCGCCCGCGAACGCGCGCCGACCGGTCAACAGCTCGTAGAAGATCTCCCCCACCGCGTAGACGTCGGTCGCGGCGGTCACCGCCCCCGCCGCCACCTGCTCCGGCGCCATGTACGCCGGCGTCCCCAGGATCGCGCCGCTCCGGGTGCGGTGCTCGACGTGCCGGGACTCGAGCTTGGCGATGCCGAAGTCCAGCACCTTGATCGCCCCCTCGTGGGCGAAGTCGGAGTCGAGCGGCGCGGTGAGGGCGACGTTGTCGGGCTTGAGGTCGCGGTGGATGACCCCCCGCGCGTGCACGGCGGCCAGCGCGCGGCAGATCCGCAGACAGATGTTGGCGGCCTGGGTGACGGTCAGGCGGCGCTCCGCCAGCACCACCGACAAGGTGGGCCCCTCGATCAGCTCCATCACGCAGGCCACCCTGCGCGGCGACGCCTCCACCACGAAGTCGAAGATGTCGACGACGTTGGGATCGTGGACCTCGTTGACGATCTTCGCCTCGAACGAGAAGCGCGAGACGTACTCGTCGCTGCCGCACAGGTCCGGGTACAGGAGCTTCACCGCCGCGCGGCGCCCGAGCACCTCGTGGACCCCGACGTACACGCAGCCCATGCCGCCCCGCCCGAGCACCGACTCCAGCCGATAGGCGCCCACCACCTCTCCGAGCTGGGCCGGGAGCGGCCGATCGTCGACCACCTCCGCGGGGGCGGCCACCGCCCCCAGCGACGGCAAGCCACCTTCCAATGGCGTGGCGGTGCGGGCGTCGGCGGCGAGCAGCCGCTCCAGCATCCGGGCGGTGTCGGGGGCCTCGGCCCGCAAGACCTCGAGGCGCGCGGCGCGGGCTTCGGGGGGCGCCTCGCTCAGGGCGTCGAAGTCGGCCATCAGCCGCTGATAGTCATCGGCGCGGGTCATGAGGCGTCGATGTCCTCGAGGTGGACCACCAGCCACGCCCTCGCCTTCTTCCAGTCGCGCTCGATGGTGGCCACCGAGACCTCCAGGGTCTCCGCGATCTCGGGCACCGACAGCCCCCCGAAGTAGCGCAGCTCCACCACCTGCGCGTGGCGCGGGTCGAGCTCGGCCAGCGCGTTCAGGGCCGAGTCGAGGGCGATCAGATCGACGATCCGGGCCCCGCCATCCCCCTGCACCTCGGTCAGGGTCTGGGTCGGGATCCCGCCGCCGCGCTTCGCTGCCGCCTTCGCCCGCGCGTGGTCCACCAGGATCTGCCGCATGGCCCGGGCGGCCACCGAGACGAAGTGCTCCCGGCTCACGAAGGCGGCCGCGTCGGAGCCCGAGAGCTTGATGAAGGCCTCGTTGACGAGCGCGGTGGGCTGGAGGGTGTGGTTCGAGGACTGCGCCCGGAAGTAGCTTCCAGCGATGGCACGAAGGTGCCCATAGAGCGAGGGCGTCAGCTCCACGTCGACCGAGATTAGAGCCCGGTCGAGCCAGGGTCCAGCGCCGCAGGTCGACAGTGAACGGTTGAGCAGGCGCAGGCCGCGTCCGTCCAACTCTGGGACCGAGAGCGCTCAATTCGCCACGCTGACGTAGGAGAAGCGGATGAGTACGTCCTCGAGGGTCTGCAGCTCGAGCCCGCCAGGCCGCCCGTAGCCGTCGAGCTCTCCGGCGGGGAAGAAGATCGCGTAGTCGCCGAAGAGCGCGCGGGTGGCGAGCTCCTCGCTCTCCCCCGGCACCATGTTCACGCCCTCCCCCTCCAACTCGGCGCGCCCTACCGCGCGGGCCGCGATGCGAGCGCGTGCGAAGTCCGCGGTCTGGTCCCCGTACTCGAAGGTGGAGGCGTTCAGGCTCAGGGCTGCGTCGCCGTTCACGAGGGGGTCGGCGAACAGGTTCCGGCGGGGCCGCACCGAGGCCACCTGGAACGGGTCCTCGTCGCCCCGCGACGAACAGCGCTGGCTGTAGAACGTGTTCCGCTGCTCGAGGATCACGTTGGTGAAGCTCGCGCCGTCCTCTCGGCTCACGCCGGGGAGCCCGATGTTCACCGACCATAGGCGCTCGGCGCAGCTGAAGGTCGAGAAGATCGGCGCGAGGTTGTCGTTGCCGAGCTCGAACGCGCCGATCGGCGCCACCGTGAACGGGATGCGCTGACCGCGATATTCGCCGTCCTCGTCGTAGACCGCGAAGCGCGTCGACGTGAGGAGGGCGCGGAAGCGCTCGGTCGGGGACATGTTCTGGCTCCACTCGGGCGCCATCGTGCGATCGCCGAGCTGGAGGATGTGATCCCGCAGGCTGACCACGGTGGGCGGCGACTGCGAGGGCCTCGACCCGCCGATGCCCCCGGTGAGGATCTGGGTCTTGAGGCCCTCGAGCACGCTCTCGAGCACGTCGGGGTGCGTCGCCGCGATGACGTTGCCGCGCTCCACCGAGGAGTACTGGAACTCATACTCCACCGCGCGCACCGCGAGGTAGGTCATGCGACGCGCCAGCCGCATCACCCGGTGGAAGCGGTCCACCTTCTCGTCGAGCCACAGGTCATGCTCGAGGAGGGGCACCGTCCGCGCGCCCTCGTTCGCGAGCGCGAGCCGGCCCTCCGAGTGGAGCGCGGCGACGGTGGCCTGGGCGTTCCGGAGCTCGAGCGCGGCCACCGCGTACTCCTGCCACGCCTGCGCCGCTTCGAGGGACTGGCTCCGCGTGCCCGCGAGGTAGAGCTCCGCGTCGTTGAGGCAGATGCGGAGGTCGGTGTCCGCCTGGATCAGCATCATCGTCGCCTCGTGCTTCCGCTGGACCTGGTCCATCTTGTACTCGAGGCCGTCGGAGACGGACTTCGCGGCCGCCTCCACCGCGGCCGCGCCGCACGCCACGCCGATCGCGGATCCGCCGGTGAACACGGCGCCGATCGAGGCCCCGTTCGCCTGGCTCGCGCAGTCCTTCGTGGCCGACGCGGCGTTGGCGGTGACGTCCATCGCCAGCTTCCAGTCCGCCAGCTCCTGCATCGTCGCGTTATGCGCCTCGACCGCGGCGGCCTGCGCCTCCTGGCCCTCCTGCAGGATGGCGCACGAGCGCATCGCGATGTCGTAGCGATCCACGGACTCGTTCATGCGCTGCCGCGCCGCCTCCGCCGCGGTGCGCGCGGCGCGCTCGCTCTGCTTCATCTCCGCCAGGGTGCCGCGCAGGCAGGTGTCCGCCGCGGTGTCCAGCGGGTCCGTGCCCACGATGCAGGCCCCGCTGCTGCAGAGCATGCCGAGCGGGCACTCGTCGCTCAGGCTGCACGCGCCTGGCTTGGCGGTCGGGCGGCGCTGGTCCATCCACTGCTGGACGGCGCCGCAGTAGGCGCGATGCACCGCGATCGAGGTCGGGGCCACGTCGTTCGGCATCCGGAGCGTCACGAGCGACGCCCCGACCCCGGCCGGCTCGCGCAGCCCGAAGGTGTACAGGACCTCGCCCCGAGACACGAGGTCGACGTCCACCCCGCCGGTGGCGGCGCGACGCCGCAGGCCCCACTGCGGGTCGCCGGGATCTCGGCGGAAGAAGTCCGCGGAGCGATCGGCGACCGCGTCGAGGGCCGGCGCGCCGGTGCTCACGCCGTCGCCGTACTCGGCGCGCAGGCGCGACGCCATGCACAGGTTGTAGGCCACGTCGCCCACGTTCGCGTGCTGCGCCTGCTGCTCGGGCGTCCACTCGCACGCCGGATCCACGAAGCAGCGCGCGGGGTCGACGTCCCAGTCGAGCACGTCGAGGATCGAGCCCTGCGAGAAGCCGCAGGCGTCCCAGATCGGCGTGCCGAAGCGGCGGCGCAGCTCCTCGAGGCGGCGCGCGGTGTCCCCTGCGGCGCGGCGGGCGAGGATGCTCCGGTCCGCCTGCGCGATCCAGGTGTCGCGGGCCGCGGCGAGCGCCTCTCGCGCGCCCTCGACGTAGTCCGCGGCGAGCGCAGCGTCGAGCGGGTCGACGCCGACCATGAAGCCCGAGATCGCGCCGAAGCGCTCCTGGGCGGTGCGCTCGTTGCCCTGGAAGTAGAGGGGCAGATCCTCGTCCTCGATGCCGAGCGGGTTCCGGTCGCTCTCGAGCGCCTCGACCGCCGCGTCGAGCCCGCGCACCGCGATGAGCGCACGCGCGAACGCGTTCTCCCACTCCGCCCACCACGCCGGCTCACCCGGCGCGGCGGCGGCGGCGGCGCGCTCCGCGAGGGTCCGCATCGCGCCGAGGGCGAGCGACGCGCGCCAGGCGAAGTCGTCGTGGAAGGCAGAGAAGTCGGTGGTCACCTGGCACGCGGCGTCGGTGAGCTGCCCGCGTCGCACGAAGTAGGCGAGGCTCTCGGCCTGGGCGCGGAGCGTCTCCGCCATCGCCACCGGCAGCCCGGCCGGGACGAGGTCGGTCGGCACGCTCTCTACGTGGTCGGGGCGAGCGTCGGGCGCGAGCAAGGTCGAGACGAAGCGCTCGGTGCGCATCGCGTCGGTCTGGTTGGGGTGCAGGAGCACGTCCCACGCCTCGATCGAGGCGGCGAGGTCCTCGAGCTGGGCGTCGAAGTCGTACTGGCACGGAGATCCTCCAGCGGCCGCGAGTACCTGCTCGAGCTCCGCCTGGCCCCGCAGCTCGTTGGCGACGAAGGCCTGCACCCCGAGGAGCTGGCGCATCAGGTCGTGCGCAAGGCGTCCTGCCGCCGGATCCGCGGCGCGTCGGCCGTCGACGCCGGAGAGGGCGAAGTCGAGCGCGGCGAGCACGCGTCCCTTGCTGATGCAGGTGGTCAACGGGAAGGTGGTGCCGCTCACCGGGGCGGAGAGGTCGCTCACGCAGGCGTCGATCGCGGCGCGACCGGTGGGCGCGCCCGCCTCGAAGAGCCCGACGAGCGGGCCCGCCACGCTGCTCGCGTCGCCGGAGCACGACAGCTCCTGCGTCCCCTCATCCACCGTCGTGGCGAAGGTGCCGCCCTCGTAGCTCGAGGGCTGCGCGGCGCAGAGCAGCCCCTCGGCGCAGCGGGCCGGCGCCGGCTCGAGGAGGGTGGACGCGCCCTGCGGCTGCCAGCAGCCGCGGGTGAGGGTGACGGAGACCTGGGGGTAGATCGTCTCGTACTGGTGGCCGAGGTTGTAGTACGTGAAGCTCGTGCGGATGGTGTTGGCCTGGTAGAAGCGGCACCCACCCGGCGGAGTGGTCACCATGGGGCGCGCCTCGAAGTCATCACGGATGAGGCAGCCGGGCTCGCCCGCCTCGCGCAGCGCGGCGTCGATCTCGTCGCAGAAGTCGAAGCTCTGGCAGCCTTCCGGCGCGCGGCAGTCCCAGGTCTGGGGGCAGTTGTTCAGCGTGCCGCAGCACTCGGTGCTCGGCCCCGCGTTGGCGCTGCGGGTGGCGAAGGTCCCCGCGCAGGGAATGTAGCCGAGCCCCGGCGCGTAGTCCGGGCGGCCCGCGCCGTCCACCGAGACGCCGTCACAGATCAGCTGCACGAGGTTGTCGCGCCACCACGCCGAGCCGTTCTGCCCCTGCTCGCGTGAGCCCTGGAAGAAGACGCCCGGGTAGTGGAGCCTGGTCGTCGCGCCGAGCCCGTCCTCGATCATCGCCTTGAGCTGGTCCGCGAGGCCGCCGGGGCGGCGGCAGAGCCAGTCCGCGTAGTCGCCCCAGAAGGACACCCGATCGAACTCGGGGGTCGGCGACGTGCACGCGAGGGTGGTCTGGGTCCGGAGCGTGTCGAAGGTGGCGCTGCTCGCGCCGACGGGCGCGGCGAACGCGGCGGCCGCGGCGCGGGCGGGCCCGGTGCGATCGAAGGGCGCGCGTCCAGTCAGCCCGTCGAGGCCCGCGGTGTACGCGGTCTGGAGGGCGCTCGGGGTGCTCGGCGCGCTGCTCCCGGCGGGGAGGTCACCGGCGCGCGTGAGCACGAGCTTCCACTCCGTCCCGAAGGTGTCGGGCACGTCGACCATGGGCGGGTTCGTGAGCTCACCGCCCGCCTGCACCGAGTCCACCGCGATCCAACCCCAGCTCCCCGCGTACGCGTCGTAGATGTCGATGGTCACCTCTTCGAAGGCGTAGCCCGAGAGGGTGGCGCCGGGGATGGTCACGCGCTCCCAGTCGGAGTCGCCGAACGCGCTCTTCTGCCCATACGCAATGTACGCGCCGTCGGAGGCGCGCCGGACGGCGAAACCCATCTTGCGCTGGCCGGGGCCGGTGGCGGGGTCGGTGTTGAGGGCGAGGTCCTCGGCGTTGGCCGGGTAGAAGCCGGAGCCGTTCCTGCCCGCCGCGCTCCCGCCCACGATGGGCACCACGATGTCGTGCGCGGGATCGAGCAGGAACGGCGGGGAGCGCAGGACGATGCGGTCGTGGTGATCGTCGCGCAGACCGAAGTTGCTGGGCTCCAGCGCGTAGCGCCCGCCGCTCGGGTAGCTGAACGTCGTGCCGACGCCCATCCCATTCGTGGCGTCGTTGTAGACCGCGGTCCAGCCCTGGAGGGTGCCGTCCTCGAAGTCCCAGACCAGCACCCCGTCGCCGGGCGGCGCGTGGTGCGGGCCGAGGGGGATGGACACCGTCGCCTCCACGCGGCCGGAGGACCACGCGTCGAGGTCCGCCGCGAACGGCGCGACGGTCACGTCGAGCGCGTCCGGGTCGCTCGCCGGGCTCGCCGGCAACAGCACCGCAGGGCCGCCCCTCAGGAGGAAGCGGGCCGCGACGCCCTCCGGAGCCGCGCCGCCGGGCGCCACCCAGGTCGAGACGCGGCCGCCCGGGATGACGGCCTGGGAGCGATCGATGAGCTCGAGCACCTGGTTGGCGTACGCGTTCACCTCGAGGGGGATGCGCATGCGCGAGAAGGCGTGGTCCTCGGGGAGGACGCTCCCGGTGACAACCGGGGTTGCGAAGCCGGTGTAGCGACCGGCCGGCAGCGTCGAGCCGAAGGGAGGATCATTCGACACCGCGCTGGGCGGGAGCGCGTTGACCGGGACCTCGACGCTCTGGGCCGGCGCGAAGAGCCGGACCAGGCTCGCGGCGCCGGTCGGGAGGGCGGGCAGCTCGACCGCGGGGTCGCGGCGGATCTCGATGCGCCGCGGCGCCTCGCTCACGGACACCCGCTCGAAGCGGCACTCGGCGGCGGGGGCGTCGCCATCCGGCCCCCCGAGGCACGCGACCAGGAGACCCTGCCCGGCGATCGCCTTCAGGCCGTCGAGGTCCGCCCCCGACGCGCCGACCGAAAGCAAAACGGGGGCGTCGATCAGGATCAGCGGCTCCGTCGACACCACCATCCGCCCGAGCCGCTCCGGCGCGGCGAGCGGGCTCGGCGCCTGGAGGTCGTCCGCGGGGCGGCAGCGCCCGAAGCGGTCGCAGGCCTGCTCGGCCGGGCACTGGTCGTCGGCCAGGCAGTCCCAGGCGCAGACGCCCAGGCCGCAGTGGGCGCCGCAGGGGCAGTCGGAGTCCACCCGGCAGCGGGTCGTGGCGGACAGCGCCTCGCTCGTCGGGGTGCACGCGAGGCCGGGGCGGGGCGGCACGATCACCATGCCGCCGTCGACGCCCGCGTCGGCGCCCGCGTCGGTGCCGTCCGGGCCGACGGGGCCGACATCCGCGGCGCCGGCGTCGGTCTTGCCACCTCCGGGGCCACAGGCGGCGAGGCCGAGGACGGCGACGAGGCTGAAGATCTGCAGGCGGAGCGCACCGCCGGGGGCAGCCCGGCAAAGAAGGGTGGGACGGCGGCCCGGGACCCCAGGGAGGCGATGCGGCGCGGCGCGGACGGCAATGCTCATGGCCCACTCACGAGATCGCGGCCCGCACCCCCTCACCCACCGGCGTGTTTTCTTTCGTGCGGGCCGACAGCCGCGGTCTTTCTCTGAGGAGGCGCGGCAAGGCGCGGGAGGCGCGCCAAGACGCAAAGGGGTCTTCTGGCTCTCCTTCTTTGCGTCTTGGCGTCTTGGCGCGAGCCAAATCCGGCCTTCGAGCGCGTGTTACCGCCCGCGGGGGAGAAGGTCGGTCGCGGCCGCCGCTGGTCGAAGGCGCGGCAAGGCGCGGCCACCGCTGGTCGAAGGCGCGGCAAGGTGCGGCGCGATCGACGCGTCGTCCTCGGCGCGAGGCGCACGGGTGGGGCGCGAGACACCGGGGCGTGCGTCAGAGGCACTGCCCGTCCATGAGCGTACAGGTGCCGCCGCGGCCCCCGCTGGCCGCCCAGTCGAGGCTGCCGGACGCGGTCACGCCGCCCGTCGCGTCGCCAGTCCGCCCCCGAGCACCAGCTCCCGCCGCTCGCCCGACGCCGCGGCGCCCTCCGGCGCGCAGCCGTACACCTCGGACCCCGTGGCGTCGACGCGGGAGAGGAGCGCCCCGTGGATGCGGCTCGATTCATCGGCGGTCAGGGCGCCGCCCCCGACGCCCGGGGTCCCGGGGGCGTCGTCAGGGCCGCAGGCGGCCTGGAGCGCGCCGACGGCGAAGAGGCTGAAGCAGCGCTGGAGCTTCATGCCCCCGTAACGAGAAGCCGCCGTCGACCCCCTCACGGTCGTGCGTCCGGCGTCCGTCCGAAATCCGAACTCGTCCGAAATCCGGACGCGCCCGAGCTCGACGCCGCGCCCACCGCGGCTGGCATGGTCGTCGCAACCGAGCCCCCCGATGCTGCCGCTGGTCCTCGCCCTCCTCCTCGCCGCCCCCGACGTCGGCCCCCCTGCCCTGGTCGACCTGAACGCCGCTTCGGAGGCCGAGCTCATGACCCTGCCTGGCGTCGGTCAGAAGCGGGCCCGCGCCATCGTGGCTCGGCGCCCGTTCCTCCGGGTGAAGGAGCTGCGCCGGGTCAAGGGGATCGGCGCGCGGCGCTACGCGAAGCTGAAGGCCATGGTCACGGTGGCGCGCTTCCCGCGGGCGCGCCACCGACCCGGCCCGCGCCCCCGGCGCCGGCCGCCGCCGCCCCCCGGGTGCACCCCGTGGCTCGGGGTCGGACCCGGGGTCCCACCCTGACGATCACCGCTGCAATCGAGCCTGCACCCAGCCGCGGTCCGCCGCGCTCCGGGCGCGCAGCTGCGCCCCGTCGAAGCGCCACTCGAGGTGGGTCCTGTCGCCCGCGCGGCGGCTCGACGTGGCGTTGCTCTCGAGCACCGGCACCTCGACCTCGAGCGCGAGCCTCAGGGCCTGCGCGCGCAGCTCGTCCTCGGGGCCCTCGAGCGCCATCGGCGGCGGCATGCCCTCGATGGTCACCGCGCCGTCCTCCACCGTCACGGTGAAGGCCTCGAAGGGGCGGCGCCGGGGCTGACCCGGCTCGAAGGCCATCTGCAAGATGGGCAGCACGCGCAGATCGTCGACCTCGAAGGTGGTGACCGAAGTGACCACGAGGCCCTCGCGCGAGGCCTCCAGCGGCAGGAGCTTCACGCCCTTCGGCAAGGTGCGTTGCATGCTCTGCTCGACCTCGGCCGCGCCGGCGGCGAAGGTCTGGTCGAGCTCCTCCGCGAAGCGCGCGCGGGCGGCCTCGAGCGCCTCGGCGGTGAGCTCTGGGGCGCCACCACCGAGCGCGGCCACGTCACGCAGCGTCTTCTCCACCAGCGGCGCCATGTCGCTGACGGTGCCGATCCGCACCGTGGCGGGGATCGCGGCGGGGCTCACGGGAGGGCGCGCTCCGGGCTGAGCTTCTCGTTCACCCACCGCACCAGCATATCCGGGTCGGCGCTCACGAGGTCGTGCTGGCCCTTCAGCGCGTCGGGGGCCTGGGTGAAGCTGCCGCCGGGGGAGCCCTCGGCCGCCGCCACGTTGTACTTCAGGGGAGAGGCGCCGTCGTCCTCGGCCACCAGCACGTGCACGTTCTTGACCCCGGCGACGGTGTCCTCGAGCTCGTTCTTGTCGACCCCCATCGCGAGCCGGAACAGCGCCTCGTGGAAGGCGCCGGGGTGCGCCTTGAAGATCTCGCGCTGGCCGAAGCCGTGCCCGAGGGTAGCTTTCGCGGCGGAGCGGTACATCGAGAGCCCCCACGGGTTCCAGGGGTTGTTGACCGCCATCTGCCACGCCGCCTCGCCCATCTGGGCGCGGGCCTGGCTGCGCACGTGGGGGGCCACGAGGAGCGCGTTCGCCACGCGGTCCGGGGCGTCGCGCGCCACCGCGGCGGCGATCGCGCCGCCGTAGCTCAGCCCGAACACGTCGACCGGCGCGGTGATGCCGAGCGCGTCGAGTACGTCGGTCACCACCTTGGCCTGCTCGGTGTCGCTCAAGTCGTGGTCCAGGCTCTTGCCCCCGGTCTTCTCGAAGTCGCGCAGGAGGGTGTCACCCTGCCCCTTGAGGAGGACGCTGATCACGGTGCGCTGACCCTCGTCGCGGAACTTGTCGGCCATCGCCTCCCCGCGCTCCCGGAGCGCCGCGAGGCCGTCGAGGAAGACGAGGGGCCGCTCGCCCCCGGGGTCCTGCTTGCTCACCCGGACCGCGACGAAGATCTCGCCGCTCGGGGTCAGCACGGTGCGCGAGAAGTCCCCGCCGCTCGCGAACTTGGCGTAGGGCCCGACGATCTTCGGGCCCGCCGCCCGCCCGGCGGTCGCCCCGTCGAAGCCGTCGACGCGAGCCGGTGACGCGGTGCGTCGAACGCGGCCGACGGGGGCGGCGTCGGGCCCAGGGACGAGGCGGGGGTCGTTGACGAGAGCGCCCGGGCGCCCGCGAGGCTGTTCAACCGGCATTCTGCCCCCGGTTATCGCGGTTCTGCCCGGGGAGATGTGCGATAGTTGCACACCATCTTGAGCCAGGGCCCGGGCGCCGCTATGCCGCCATTGTGGGCCGCGGACGCTTCGACAACCCGGTGGAGGCCGCCCTCACCGGCCTCAAGGACCTCTTCGGGCGCCAGGCCCTGGCCGAGCGCCTCACCGACGACCTCCGCCTGGAGGGCCGCACCTGCCTGGTGACCGGGGCGAGCTCCGGCCTCGGGCTCGCGGTGGCCACCCAGCTCGCCCAGCGCGGGGCCCGGGTGCTCATGGCGTGCCGGAGCGGGATCCCCGAGCGGGGCGAGCAGGTGAAGGCGGCCTCCGGCAACGGCGCGGTGGAGATGTTGCAAGTCGACTTGTCAGACCTCGAGCAGGTGCACCGCCTCGCCGACACCCTGCGCGACCGGGGCGAGCGCCTGGACGTGGTGGTAGAGAACGCGGGGGTGGCCGCGCCCCGCGCGCGGCGGAGCGCCCAGGGGCTGGAGGCGATGTTCGTCACCAACTACCTCGCCAAGTTCCTCCTCCTGCAACGTCTCCTGCACGATGGCACCCTGCGCAACCAGGCCTTCGCCGGCCAGGAGGCGGGGGCGATAGCCAGGGTGATCGTGATCTCCTCGGACTCCCACCAGGGGGCGGCGGCGATCGACTGGGAGGACTTCGGGCGCTACCGGGAGTTCGGGGTCAACGGGGCGATCCACAACTACAGCTACTTCAAGCTGATCCTGAACACCTGGGCCACCGAGCTGTCCCGGCGCGTGAACCCGAGCGTTGGCGCGGTGGACGTCTCGATCAACGTGATGTGCCCGGGCCCGGTCGACACCAACATCGTGCGCGACGCCCCGGTGCTGCTGCGCGGCTTCCTGCGCGGGGTGTTCAAGGTCTTCTTCCGGAGCCCCGAGGTCGCGGCGCGCCCGGTGATCCTCATGGCAGCGTCCCCCGACTTCGAGGGGAGCACGAACCGCTACCTCCACATGTTCAACCCCAAGCGGATGGACGAGAAGTGCTACGACGGCGCGGCGGGGGCGGAGCTGTGGCGGCGCTCCGAGGCCCTGGTGGCCTCGGTGGGCTGTGACCTGGCCTCGCGTGAACGCAAGGTAGGTTGACTACTCGCTGGGCGGGGTCGGCGCGACCCGGATCCGGGCGTCGACCGCGGACTGCCGCGCCCCGGTGCGGTGGGCCAGGAACGGGTTCAGGTCCATCTCCACGATCTCGGGGAAGTCGCCCACGAGCCGGGACAGGCGCAGGAGCACGTCTTCCAGGGCCGCCTTGTCGACCGGGTGGCCGCCCCGAGCCCCGGAGAGGATCGGGTAGCCGCGGATGCCCTCGATCATGTCGCTGGCGTCCTGATCGGTCAGCGGGTGGGCGCGGAACACCACGTCCTGCATCACCTCGGTGAACACACCGCCCAGGCCGAAGGCCAACAGGTGCCCGACCATGCGGTCCACCGTGACCCCCATGAGCACCTCGGCGTCGCCGGTCATCATGCGCTGCGCCACCAGGGCGTGATCGCCCGGGGTGTCGTCGACGTTTGCGCGGATCTCCGCGAAGGCGCCGCGCACGTCCTGGGCCCGGCGCAGATCCACCCGCACCCCGCCGTGCTCGGACTTGTGCAAGATGGTGTCGGAGTCGACCTTCAGCACGATCGGGTAGCCGTGCTGCTCGGCGAACTCCACCGCCGCGGCCGGGGTGTCGACCCGGGCCCAGGCGGGGGTAGGCACGCCGTAGGCGTCGAGCACCTGCATCGCGTCGGGGAAGCGCAGCCAGCCGCCCTCGGGGTGGGCGGCGTGGAAGGCGTCGAGCACCTGGGCCACCTCGGCCACCCGGGGCGGCGGGTCCAGCACCGGCTCCACCCCCGGCGGCCGGCGCAGGTACTCACCGAACTTCGCCATGCGGGCCAGGCTCTGGGCCGCGCCCTCGGGGAAGGGGTACACCGGCACGCTGGCCGCGCGCAGCACCTCGAGGCCCACGTCGCCCTTGTGCTTGCCCATGAAGCAGGAGAGCACCGGCTTGTCGGGGGCGTAGGGGCGCGCGGCCTCGATGCCCTCGACCACCGCACGGGCCACCTGCTCGGCGTCGATCATCACCGGAGACACGAAGATCACGAGGAGCGCGTCGACCCCGGGATCGCGCAGGATGAGCTCGGTGCACGCGCGGTACTCCTCGCCCCCCGCGGTGGCGATCGCGTCCACCGGGTTGCGCACCGAGGCCTCCGGCGGCAAGGTAGCCTGCAACTGCTCCCGGGTCTCGGGGGCGAGCTCCGCGAGCTCCAGCCCGAAGTGCACCGCGGCGTCGGTGGCCATGATGCCCGGCCCGCCCGCGTTGGTGAGGATGCCCACCCGCCGGCCCGAGGGCACCGGCTGGGCCGCGAAGGCCTGGGCGGCGGCGAAGAGCTGAGCCGCGGTGTCGACCCGGATGACCCCGCACTGCTTGAGGAGCGAGTCGATGGCCTCGTCCGCCCCCGCGAGCGAGCCGGTGTGCGAGCTCGCCGCCTCCGCCCCGCGCCGGCTGCGCCCCGACTTCACCGCGAGGATGGGCTTCTTCTTCTCCTTCGTCATGTACCGGGCGAGGCGCGCGAAGCGCCGCGGGTTGCCGAAGGACTCGAGGTACAACAGCGCCATCTTGGTGCGCGGGTCGTCGGCCCAGAACTGGATGAGATCGTTGCCGGAGACGTCCGCCTTGTTGCCGAGGGACACGAAGCTCGACAGCCCGATGCCGAGGTCGGCCGCGGTCTCGAGGATCGCCTCGCCGAGCGCGCCCGACTGGCTGGCCACCGCGACTCCGCCCACCGGCGGCTCGCTCGCGGTGAAGGAGGCGTTGAGGCGCACCGCGGGGTCGGTGTTCACGATGCCCATGCAGTTCGGCCCCACCATCCGGATCCCGGCCTCGCGCACCTTCCGCTTGAGCGCGCGCTCGAGCTTGGCCCCCTCCGCCCCGACCTCCTTGAAGCCAGCGGTGATCGTCACCACCGCCTTCACGCCCTTCGCGATGACGTCGTCCATCGCCTCGAGCACCTGGTGGCTGGGCACCGTGATCACCGCGAGATCGATGTCGTCGGGGATGGAGGCCAGGTTCGGATAGGCGGGGACGCTGTGCACCGAGCGGGCGGCGGGGTTCACCGGGTAGACGGGGCCGTCGTAGCCATACTTCACCAGGTTCGCCACCAGCTGATAACCCACCGACTTCTCTCGGCGGGAAGCCCCGATGACCGCCACCGATCGGGGAGCGAAGAGCGCCTCGAGTCCGTTCACGAGCCGGACCCTAGCCTGCCCGGACCAGGGCGTCACGCGCGCCGTGCGCTGTGACGCACGGCGGTCCACCCGGCCACCAGACGCGCTATCTTTCACACATGCGTCACGGGGGGCGGCTGGTGCTCGGGATCGACGTGGGGTCCACCACCGTCAAGGCGACGGTGGTCGACCCGATCACCCGGGAGACCCTCTGGCGGGACTACCAGCGCCACAACACCCGGCAGGCGGCGGGGGTGGCGGACTTCCTCGTGCGCATCGGGCAGGCCTTCCCCGAGGTGCACAAGGAGGACATCCGGGTCTTCATGACCGGCTCCGGCGCAGGCCCGCTTGCGCCCGCGATCGGCGCGCGCTTCGTGCAGGAGGTCAACGCGGTGACCCTCGCGGTGGAGGCCCTCCACCCCGACGCTGGCTCGGTGGTGGAGCTGGGCGGGCAGGACGCCAAGATCATCATGTTCAAGGTGGACCCCAAGACCGGCGCCCGGAGCACCACCACCTCGATGAACGACAAGTGCGCCTCCGGCACCGGCGCCACCATCGACAAGTGCATGATCAAGGTCGGGATGCCGGCGGAGGCGCTGGCCAGCCTGCGCTTCGACCCCGAGCACCTCCACCCGGTGGCGGCCAAGTGCGGGGTGTTCGCCGAGACCGACATCGTGAACCTCGTGAAGTCGGGCATCCCGGCGCCGGAGATCATGTGCTCCCTCGCCGACGCGATCGTGAACCAGAACCTCTCGGTGCTCACCCGCGGGAACACGCTGCGGCCCAAGGTCCTCCTCCTCGGCGGCCCGAACACCTTCCTCCCGTTCCTGGTCGAGTGCTGGCAGCGCCGCATCCCCGAGAGCTGGGCGCAACGGGGCTTTACACCTCCCGAGGCCGGGCCAGAGGCGCTGGTCTTCGTGCCCGAGGGCAGCCAGTACTACGCGGCCCTCGGCGCGGCGCTGTACGGCCTGCACGAGCCCGACACCGTGGGCGTCTACCGGGGGCTCGACGCCCTCGAGCGCCTCAGCCACGAGGGGCGCGCGGCGCGGCTGCAGGTCCAGGCCGGGCCGCCGCTCGTGTCGAGCAGGGCCGAGCTCCAGGCGTTCCGCGCCGCGTACCAGGTGCCGCGCTTCGAGCCCCCCACGCTCCGCCCGGGTGAGGTCGTGCGCGCGGTCATCGGGCTCGACGGGGGCAGCACCTCGTCGAAGTGCGTGCTCGTGGATGAGTCGGGGCGGATCCTGAAGAAGGAGTACGTGCTCTCGAAGGGCAACCCGATCGAGGACACCCGGGTCATGCTGGCCAGCTTGCGCGACCACGTGCGGGGCCAGGGCGCCCGGCTCGAGGTGCTCGGCTTCGGCGCCACCGGCTACGCGGCCGACGTGCTCGAGCGGGCGCTCGGCGCCGACGTCAACATCGTGGAGACGGTGGCGCACATGATGAGCGCCCGGCACTACTTCGGCGACGTCGACGTGATCTGCGACATCGGCGGGCAGGACATCAAGGTCCTGTTCATGCAGAACGGCGACATCCGGAACTTCCGGCTCTCGAACCAGTGCTCGGCCGGCAACGGGATGCTCCTTCAGGCGATGGCCGATCAGTTCGGGGTGCCGGTCGAGGCCTACGCGGAGCACGCCTTCGCCGCCGCCCTCAGCCCGAGGTTCAGCTACGGCTGCGCGGTGTTCCTCGACACCGACCGGGTGAACCTCCAGAAGGAGGGCTTCGAGCGGGACGAGCTCCTCGCCGGCCTCGCCCAGGTGCTGCCCCGGAACGTCTGGCAGTACGTGGTCCAGATCCCCCGCATGGCGGAGCTCGGCCGGCGCTTCGTCCTGCAGGGCGGCACCCAGCACAACCTCGCCGCGGTGAAGGCCCAGGTGGACTACATCCAGGAGCGGGTGCCCGAGGCCGAGGTCCTCGTGCACCCCCACACCGGCGAGGCGGGCGCGATCGGCGCGGCGATGGAGACCCTCCGGGTGGTCCGGCGCCGCGGCCGCTCCACCTTCGTGGGGCTCGAGGCCGCGATCGCCCTCGAGTACGAGACGAGGAACGACGAGGGCACCCGCTGCCACTTCTGCCCCAACACCTGCAGCCGCACCTTCATCGACGCCCGCACCCCCGACGGGGGCACCAGCCGCTACATCAGCGGCTTCGCGTGCGAGAAGGGCACGGTGGAGGACGTCGACGCCCTCCGGGCCCTGGAGCGCGTGCGCAGGGAGCGCAAGCAGGCCTGCCCGAACCTGGTGGAGGAGGAGGCCACTCTGCTCTTCAAGTCCTTCTTCACCCCCGCCGCGATGCCCGAGGCCGGCACGCGGGTAGGCGACGTGGAGGTCTCCCGGGGCCCCCTCGGTGACGTGCGGCGCAGACCGGTCACCCGGGGCCCCCGCCGCTCCTCTGCCGAGGCCGCCGCACGTCGCCGCCAGGTGCGGGTGGGCATCCCCAAGGTCCTGAACCTGTGGAGCACCGCCCCGTTCTTCCGGGCCTACCTCGAGGCCCTCGGGCTCCAGGGCAAGAACGTCGTGTTCTCCCCCGACACGAGCGAGGAGCTCTTCACCGTCGGGGCGCGCTACGGCGCGACCGACCCGTGCTTCCCGGCCAAGGTCGCGCAGGCCCACCTGCACCACCTCCTGTTCGAGACCCACGCGCGGGCGCGACTGGACTACGTCTTCTTCCCCTGCCTCACCCACGTCCCGACCTTCGTCGAGCACGTGATGGACACCGCCTCCTGCCCGATCGTGGCCGGCGCCCCCAAGGTCCTGCGCGCCGCCTTTACCAAGGAGACGGACTTCTTCGCCCAGCGCGGGGTCGAGTACCTGGATCCCGCCCTCACCTTCGCCGAGCCGAACCTGTTGAAGCGCGCCCTGTACGAGGTCTTCGGGCCCCGGCTGGAGGTCACCGAGGACGAGAGCGACCACGCGGTGGCCCAGGGCATGGCCGCCCTCGCAGAGCTCGACCTGCGCATGCAGGCCCGAGGCCGGGCGGTCCTCGACGCCTGCGTGCGCGAGCGCCGCCTCGCGGTCCTGATGCTGGGGCGCCCCTATCACCTCGACCCAGGCATGCACCACGGGGTGGTGGATGAGCTCCAGGCCCTCGGCTACCCCATCCTCTCGATGCGGAGCCTCCCGAAGGACGCAGGGTACCTTGCCGACCTCTTCGGCCACGAGGGCGCATTGGACGTGCGGGAGGTGTGGCCCGAGAACTACTCCGCCAACAGCGTGCAGAAGGTCTGGGCCGCCCGCTTCGCCGCCCACCACCCCAACGTCGCGGTGCTCGACCTCTCGAGCTTCAAGTGCGGGCACGACGCCCCCACCTACGGGATCATCGACCGCGTCATCGGCGCGTCCGGCACTGCGTGGTCGGCCCTGCACGACATCGACGCCAACAAGCCCACCGGCTCGATCAAGATCCGGGTCAAGACCTACGACTACACCCTGCGGCGCCGGGCCGAGCGCCTGCAGGAGGCCGACGACGACCTGGTCCAGCTCGGCGGCCTGCGCACCAGGCCCGAGGCGTGGCGTGATCTCGTGAGCGCCCCGTTCCCGGCCGAGGAGCGCGGGCGCACCACCATCCTCGTCAGCGGCCTCACCGTGGCCCACGACCTCTTCCTCGCCGCCGCGCTGGAGGGCCAGGGCCACCGGGTGCACGCGATGGACACCCCCGACGGCGCCGCCCTCCGCCTCGGCAAGGAGTTCGGCAACCGCGGCCAGTGCAACCCAACCTACTTCACGGTGGGGAACCTGGTGCAGTTCCTGACTCGCCTCCGGGACGAGGAGGGGCTCAGCCCGGCCGAGATCAACGCCCGCTACATCTACCTCACCGCCGGGGCCTGCGGGCCCTGCCGCTTCGGCACCTACGTCACCGAGTACCGAAAGGCGCTGCGGGACGCGGGCTTCGAGGGCTTCCGCGTCTTCGTCTTCCAGCAGCAGGGCGGCATGGGCCAATCCGGTTTGCAGGACGCCCTGCAGACCGGGCCCGCCTTCTTCTGGGCCCTGGCCAAGGCCTTCACCGCGGGTGACGCGCTGAACGCCCTCACCTACCGAGTCCGCCCCTACGAGCTCGAGCCCGGAGCCACCGACGCCGCCGTGGGCGCGGCCCGCGCGCGGATCGCGGACGCCCTCAGGCACCGCGAGCCCCTCCTCCCTGCCCTGCTCGAGGTCCGCCGCCGCTTCGCCGCGATCCGGGTGGACCGCACCCAGGCCAAGCCCAAGGTGGCGATCATCGGCGAGTTCTGGGCGATGACGACCGAGGGCGAGGGCAACTATCGCCTCCAACGCTTCCTGGAGTCGGAGGGGGCGGAGGTCGACGTGCAGCTGTTGACCGCGTGGCTCCTCTACAACCTGTGGACGCTCCGCCACGACACCCGCCGCCGCGCCACGCTCCGTGAGCAGGACGGCGGGCGGCGCGGCCTCCGCGGGGTGAGCGTGGCGAAGCGCCTGGCCACCCTCTGGGCGGCCGAGCGCGCCCTCAGGGCGACGTTCCAGGGGGTAGCCAACGCGATGGGCCTCTACGGCTACGCCCTGCCCGACATGGAGGCGCTGGCCGAGATCAGCCACGCCCACTACGACAACGACCTGCGGGGCGGCGAGGGCCACATGGAGGTCGGCAAGCTCATCCAGAACGTCGTGCACGACAAGGTGAACATGACGGTCTCGGTGAAGCCGTTCGGCTGCATGCCGTCCTCCGGCGTCTCGGACGGGGTGCAGGCCAAGATCACCGAGCTCCACCCGAACGCGATCTTCTGCCCGATCGAGACGAGCGGCGACGGCGCGGTGAACGTGCAGAGCCGAGTGCAGATGATGCTCTTCAAGGCCAAGCAGGTGGCCCGCGCGGAGCGCGACGCCGCGCTCGCGGAGGCGGGCCTCACCCTCGAACAGGCGCGCGCGCTCCTCGAGCGCGTCCCGGGGCTCGACAGCCCGCTCTTCAGGTTCCCGCACCACCACGGGTCCACCGCGGCGGACGCGGTGCGCCTCGCGGGCCGGGTGGCGCGTATCCTGGCCAGGGCGAACGAAGGGATTGTCTCGCGATCCCTCCCAGGGTTAAGGAAGCGTCAGGGGCTTCGATCGTAACTCGGAGCTGGGAGACGTATGGTCCAGCTGGGGATCGACTTCGGAACAACCCGCACCGGGGTGGCGGTGGCCGACCGGGGCAACTACCCGGTGGTGAGCTTCACGACGCCGGACGGCGGCACCCTCGATCACTACCCGACGGTGGTGGCCGAGAAGGACGGCACCCTCGTGTACGGCCTCGAGGCCCTCGAGAAGGTCGGGCGCCCCGGCTGGAGCGTCCTCCGGTCCTTCAAGCGCCTCCTCTCGGACCCCGGGGTGAACCTCACCACCAGCGTGGTGGTGGGGCGCTCGGTCCTGCAGCTGGTGGACCTCCTCGCCGGCTTCCTCGCCGCCCTCCGCGCGGACCTCGTGGCGGAGTCGAACCTGCCGCGGCTCAAGAAGAACGAGGCGTTCGAGGCGATGGTGGCCACCCCGGCCAACGCGCACAGCAACCAGCGCCTCATGACGCTCGAGGCGTTCCGGCGGGCGGGCTTCCTCGTGCACGGGATGATGAACGAGCCCTCCGCCGCGGGGGTCGAGTTCGCCTCGCGCTTCGAGAAGGTGCTCACCACCAAGCGCGAGAAGGTGGCGGTCTTCGATCTCGGCGGCGGCACCTTCGACGCCTCGCTCGTCGACATGGGCGCGGATCAGCACCAGGTGCTCGCCAGCGCGGGGCTGGCCCGGCTGGGCGGGGACGACCTCGACGTGGTGCTGATGAGCGAGGCCCTGAAGGCGGCGGGGATGGACCCGCGTCAACTCTCGTTGACATCGCGGGACCGGCTCCTCGAGCACTGCCGCGCCCTGAAGGAGGCGATGAACCCCAACACCCTCAAGGTGCTGGTGGAGCTGGGCCACCACGTCGACCAGGTCGACCGCACCATCGCGGGCCTGGCCGAGGACGCCACCGTCTCGCTCGCGGCCGCCGACTACTACGACGCCTGCACCCCGCTCGTGGACGCGGCGCTCGAGGTCATGGACCGGGTCCTCGCCCGGGGCGGCGCCGAGGCCGACCTCGAGGACGTCGCCGCGGTCTACGTGGTGGGCGGGGCGAGCAGCCTCCCGGTGGTGGGCCGACGCCTGCGCGACAAGTACGGGCGCCGGGTGAAGCGCTCCCAGTACCCCTCGGGCGCCACCGCAATCGGCCTTGCCGTAGCGCTCGCCCAGGGGATCCAGGTCAAGGAGCGCCTGTCACGCAGCTTCGGAGTGTTCCGCGAGGCCAACGGCGGCCAGGAGGTCGCCTTCGACCCAATCTTCGGGGGCGACACCCAGCTCCCCGGCCCGGCGGCCGGGAACCTGGTGCAGGTGCGCACCTACCGCCCGGTGCACAACATCGGGCACTTCCGCTTCGTGGAGTGCGGGTGGCTGGACGAGGCGGGCACCCCGTCCGGGGACATCACTCCGTTCGAGGACCTCCTCTTCCCCTTCGACCCCGCCCTCCAGGACGAGGCGGTGCCCCTGAAGCAGGTCCCGGTGCAGCGCTCCCGAGGCGCGGCCTCCACGGTGGAGGAGCGCTACGAGGTGGACGCCCGGGGGGTTATCCAGGTCACGATCCGGGATGTGGATACTGGATTTCAAAGAAGAGCAAAAATGCGTCGAAATTGACGGAATGTTGTTTCCAAGTTCATGGAAACCAGTAGCTGTTCGAATATCGAGCGCCGAAGCGCATTGTCGTCGCTTACCTCAAACAGGTGAAACTGGCGCCGACTCCTCCCCCTGCACTCCGGATCGAAGGATCCAGATCCGCGATTACCCGGAGAGGGGAGGGGTAGGAGATGGCGAGTATTCTCGAGTTGTTCGCACGGCCCAGAGTCGAGCCAACCCAGCACGACGAGGAGCGGATACGGCTCGAGGCCGTCTCCAGCCGCCTCACCCGCCAGCTGAACGAGCTCCCCATCCCGGTGATGGAGATCGACAAGGACTACACGGTCCGCTTCATGAACCGCGCTGGCGCGCAGGTCGCGGGCCTGCCCCAGAGCGAGATCCCGGGCCGCAAGTGCTACGACCTGTTCCGGACCAGCGACTGCCGCAGCGAGCGCTGCGCGTTGACCCGGTGCATGAAGTCCCAGCGGGTCGAGACGTCGGAGACGGTGGCCCGGCCCAGCACCTGCGCCGGCGGCGTCCCCATCCGCTACACCGGGGTGCCGGTGCTGGACGAGCGCGGGCGGGTGGACGGAGCCCTCGAGGCGATCATCGACCTCACCAACGTCTACGACGTGGTGGATGAGCTCCGGGACGCCACCGACGTGCTCAGCACCATGTCGAGCGAGCTCTCCCAGAGCGCCCGGAGCCTGAGCGAGCAGGCCGAGGTGGCCGCGGCGAGCACCCGGGAGGCGAGCAGCGCAGCCGGCGACATCGAGACGCGGCTCGACGGGGTGCGCGAGGCGTCCGACGGCGTGCTCAACCTCATGGTCTCGGCGAGCACCGCGGTGGAGCAGATGAGCGGCGCCATCCGCGAGATCAGCCAGTCCGCCGCGAACACCGCCTCACTGGCCCTGGACGTCGGCCGCCGCGCCGACTCGGTCGGGGTGGTGGTGGACGAGCTCGCCAGCTCGGTGAGCTCGGTCGCCGGCATCGTCGACCTGATCTCGGACATCGCCGACCAGACCAACCTCCTCGCCCTGAACGCCACCATCGAGGCCGCGAACGCGGGCAGCGCCGGGGCGGGCTTCGCGGTGGTGGCGCGGGAGGTGAAGGAGCTCGCGAACCGCACCGCGCAAGCGACCCAGCAGATCCAAGAGGTGCTGCAGCGGATCCAGTCCAGCACCGGCCGCGCCAGCGACACGGTGGACGGGATCAAGGAGGCGGCCCGCTCCCTCGAGGCGATGTCACAGTCCTCCGCCGCCGCGATCGAGGAGCAGTCCGCGACCATGGGCGTGCTCACCCAGCACGTGCAGGGGACCCGCAAGGCCTGCGAGGGCATCGCGCAGCAGGCCACCGGCGCCGCCCGGCTCGCCCAGACCGTCACCCGCCAGGTGCACGACGTGAGCCTCGCGGTCCAGGCCAACGCCGCCGCCATCACCGAGACGAGCGCAGGCGCTCAGCAGATGGCCGGCCTGGCCACCCGCGTCGACGGCATGTCGAAGCGCTTCAGCCTCAAGCGAGACCGAAAGTAGCCCCCCGCCTCAGGCGCTCGGCATCGAGGCGTCCTTCACCACCTGCGAGCGCTCCGCGAGGACCCGCGCCACGTTGGGCGCGATGCTCCCGAGGTACTGCCGCAGGTTGTCCGCCGCGAGGGCCGGGGTCGCACAGGCCGCGACGAAGCGCCGCAGCTCTGGCTCCACCTGATCTGCAACCTGGGCTGCGGTCATCGCGCCGAGGCGCGCCTTCACCTCGAGGGTGAGGTGCCGCAAGAGGAGGTCGTGGGTCAGGCGGGAGTGGCCGCGGGCCGCGCGCACCGCGGACTTCAGCGCCACCCGGGCGTCCTCGACCGAGCCGTCGGCGAGCACCGCGAGGTCGACCCGGTCGAGCCACAGGTACGCCTGCGCGTAGTCGACCAGCGACGCCACCATGGCCTGGTGGGCCTCGGCCGCGGCGGCGCGGTCGTCCTCCATCTTGGCCTCCTCCACCGCCACCTGGCGCAGGACATCCTGCACGTCGGCGCGGTCCTGCAGGGCCATGCGGGTGAGGGACGAGGCCACGAACATGCGCCACACCGGGCGCATCAGGGGCGCACCGTGCTCCGCCCCGTGCCGGCCGAGGGCCAGCTCGGCGTCGGTGCGGCTGAGGCGCTCGGCGCCGTAGTCCGCGAGCACCGCCTTCTCCTGGGCGCTCAGGCGCTGCAGGACGGGGGGCCACTCCTCGCGGCCGAGGGTCTGGAACGCGTTGACCACGGTGGGCGAGAAGTCCACGAGGGCCATCCGCACCTTCATCGCGCGCAGGTCGGTCGCCATCGCGGCCAGCATCGCGCCCGCGCCCTGGGGATCGTCGGCCAGCTGGTCGAGGAAGGCCTCGTCGCCGACCACGAACTCCACGATCGGGTGGTGGGTGTAGGCCAGGCTGCGGCGCTTGGAGGGCTCCTCGCCGTCGAGCAGCTTCTCGCCGTCGAGGGCGGCGCGCTGCACCGCCTTCTCCTGGGCGGCGGGGGCGCCGTCCTTGAGGGCGCCCATCGCCCCGAGGAGCTCGGCGATCTGGCGGTGGCGGATGCCCGCGGCGCGCAGGAGCGCGGCCAGCACCGGCACCGCGGCCCCGTGGGCGGCGCGACGGACGGTCTCGGCGTCGGGGAGGACGTTGGCCTGGCTCATCATGATCTCCGCCTCGGAGTCACGCGCCACGCGCTCGAACAGCGCCGCGGCCAGATCAACCTCTTGCGCCCCATGGACCGGCTGCCCCTTCTTGCGCCGGGTCTCCGGGGTCATGAGCTTGCGCAACATGACCTTCGGGGTCACCGGCCAGCCCTTGAAGCAGCGGCGCATCAGGCGCTCGCTGGGCCGGGCCTGGTCGCTACCTTGGACGTGCTCGAGGCAAACGTCCAGGTGGTAGCGCCGGATCCGCGCCTCCATCTCCTGGCACGCGGGCTCGAGGTCGAGGTCACCCTCGGCCGGGAGCGCCATCACCATCAGGGCGCCGAGATCCTCACCGTGGACGGTGCGCCCTTCCTCAACGATCCGATCGTAGCGCGCGAGAACCCGCGCCCACAGGTCCGCGCCAAGGGCCGCCGACCCCATCCACCCCATCGCCTCATCGACTTGCAGCAACATCCCCTCACCCCCTCGTTGGCCCTAGTGGGGCTCGGCGCCGACAAGCACGCGGTGGGGCTCGGCCAGGCCGAGTCCCGGGACGGTGAGGGGTGCCTCCTGATGAGGCTCTGCGCCGCCGGGGAGGGGGCTCCCTTCGTCGCTCGGGCGGTGCGGCTCGGCGGAGCCGTCGTCGCCCCACACCAGGTAGGTCGGCCCGATCTCGCCGACCGCGGGCGCGAGCACCGACCGCTGCGGCGTCGGAGGGGTCATCAGCGCCTCGGCCACGCCCTCGGCCACGCGGTGCACCAGGCTCTCGTCCAGCCCGGTCACGAGGAGGCCGTCGGCGTTCACCACGCGCACCACGCCGTCCTGCCAGGTCCCGGCGATCCGATCCTGGAACGCGAAGTCGATGCGTCCATCCGCTTGCGCCCGCACGAAGGCGTGGCCGCTGCCCCGCTCGACGTCGGCGTCGACGGTGGCGTCCGAGGCGCCACCACAGGCGGCCAGGAGGACCCCGGCCATGAGCATCATCAGCGGGTTTCGACGCAGCATCACTCCAGCATAGCGACTTCGGACACTTCAGATCGACCGTCCGATGTCGCAGTTGGCGTGGTTCAGAACGCAGGAGGTGGTCGATGCTGAAGCCCCAGGATGTGGTGGTCCTCTGTAAGCTCGTGTCCCTGGAGGCCCCACAGGTCCCCATCCATCGGCTGGCGGCGGAGCTGAAGATGAGCCCCTCCGAGGTGCACCACGCCATCCACCGGGGGGTCGAGGCGCGGCTGGTGGAGGTGGTGGAGCACCGGACCCTCGCCCACGAGAAGCGGGTGAACCGGGCCGCCCTCCTCGAGCTCTGCCTCACCGGGCTGAAGTACGTGTTTCCCGTGCAGCCCCTCTCCCACGCCCGGGGCATGCCCACCGGCTGGGCCGCCCCGATGCTGCACGGGGCCGAGGCCCACCCCGGCGCGCTGCCCCCGGTCTGGCCGACCGCGGACGGCCCGGTGACCGGGGTCGCGGTGCCGCCCCTGTACCGGTGCGTGCCCGAGGTCGCCCGGCGGGACCCGACCTTCTACGCCCTGATGGCCGCGGTGGATGCGCTCAGGACCCGGTGCCCGCGGGCCAGCCGCAACGCGGAGGTGACCCTGATCTCCCTCCTCGGGACCCCCCGGGCGGTGCCCGCCCCGCCGCGCCAGGTCGCGGTGCTCTAGGCTAGCCCGCCGCGCGCCTGCTCGGCGGCCACCTCGGCGTACAGCGCGTCCATCGAGAGCCGGGCCCCCACGCTGGGCAGCTCCAGCGTGGCGCCCGGGCCCAGGGTGCGCACGAGCCAGCTCCCGTCCGCCTGCCGCCGGTGGTGCTGGATCTCCGGCACGTCCGGCTCCACCAGGACCACCTCCGCCACCGTGTCGAGGGCGTAGTAGGCCCGGAGCTTGGCGCCACGGTCGAAGTCGGCGGTGGAGGGTGACAGGATCTCCACGACGACCTTGGGGTTCAGCAGGGTCGGCGGCTGTGTGCCCTGGTCGAACTCCGGCGGGCAGGCGATCACGAGGTCTGGGTAGACGTAGCGGGTCTTTGAGACCCGGGTCCGGATATTCTCCTGGAAGGCCAGGCACTGCCCCCCAGAGAGCTGCGGATGGAGCGCGCTCCGCAGGACGAAGAGCAGCGTGTTGTGTGCAGGCGTGGTGCCCGTCATTGCCCAGCAGTCCCCGTCCCAATACTCGTGACGGTGCTCGGTCTCCGCGGCCTCCATGGCCAGGTAGCCTCGCAGGGACATCAGCAGCGGCCGGACATGCACGGCTCCATGATGGCGGCAGGACATCGGCCGAGGCAAGGGCTCACACGCTCCAACCCGACGGCACACCGTTGGCGTCGCCTCGCAATACGGCTTGCGATCTCAGCGCTTCCCTCGGTCCAGGACCAGGGCGAGGAACATCCGGATCCCCACCGGGATCAGCTCGTCGTCGAAGTCGAAGTCCGGGTGGTGGCAGACCGGGGTGTCCTCTCCCGGCCGCTTGGCGCCGAGGAAGAAGTAGGCCCCCGGCACCGCCTGGGCGAAGTACGCGAAGTCCTCGCCCCCCGCCATCGGGAGCCCCGCCCCGCTGACCTGGGCCTCGCCCACCACCTGGGCCGCCGCCCGGCGCACCGCCTCCGCGCACCCCGCGTCGTTCATCAGCACCGGGTACCCAGGCTCGAGCTGCAGGTCTGCCTGCACCGAGAACATCGCCTCGGCCCCGGCCACGATGGTGCGGATCCGCTCCAGCACCCGCTCGGTCACCGCGGGATCGAAGGTCCGCAAGGTACCTTCCAGATAGACCTTGTCGGGGATGACGTTGTGGGAGCCGTCGGCGATGAAGCGCCCCACCGTCACCACCGCCCCACCCTCGTAACCCAGCCCGCGCGAGACCACGGTCTGGAGCGCGGTGACGAGGTGGGCGCCCGCCACCACGGGATCCCGGGTGAGCTGGGGCTGGGAGCCGTGCCCGCCCTTGCCGGTGAGGGTCAGGCGGAGGGTGTAGACCTGGGCCATCATCGCCCCGGGACGCACCCGCACCTCACCCTTGGGATAGCCGGGCCAGCTGTGCAGGCCGTAGACCTCACGCACCCCTTGCAAGGCATCCTGCGCTACCATCACCCGGGCCCCGCCGCCCCGCACCCCCTCCTCCGCCGGCTGGAAGAGCAGGCGCACGTTGAAGGGGAGCTGCTCGCGGCGCCTGGCGAGCAAATCCGCCACCCCCATCAGGATGGTGGTGTGGCCGTCGTGGCCGCACTTGTGGGCCCGGCCGTCGTTCACCGAGCGGTAGGGGAGCGGGGTGCGCTCGTGGATCGGGAGCGCGTCCATGTCGGCCCGCAGGGCCACCGGGGTGTCGTCGGCGAGGGACGGGTGCAGGTCGGCCACGAGGCCGGTCCCCGCGCTGTCTCTCGGCGTATACCCTCGCTCCTCGAGCCAGGTGCGGACCCGGGCCTGGGTCCGCACCTCCTCGAAGCCCAGCTCCGGGTGCTGGTGGAGGTCGTGCCGCACGTCCGCGAGGGCGGGGGCGAGGGCGGCCAGGTCGGGGTCGAAGTCTGCGAGGCGCATCGCAGGCAGGATACCGCCGTCCGACCGGTGACGGGATGCCGTCGCTCGCGATAAGGGCGGCGGATCATGCGTCATTCCCCCGAGGACGCCTCCACCCGGGTCGGAGTGGGGCCGCCGCCGCCGGACGAGGACCTCGTCCTGTGGATCCTGAGCGGCCCGGCCCGGGGGCGGTTCCTGCGTGTGCCCAAGAAGGGCGGGGTGCTCGGCCGCGACCGGGAGGTCGCCCTGTGCATCGACGACCCCGGGATCTCGCGCGAGCACCTGCGCATCCAGCGGAACGACCGGGGCTACTTCGAGGTCGAGGACCTCGAGAGCCGCTTCGGGACCTTCGTGGAGGGGGACCAGATCACGCGCCAGGTGGTGCAGGACGGGGACCGGATCCAGGTCTCGGCCGAGACGGTGCTCCGGGTGCGCGCGGTGGACAGCCGCGAGCCCGAGGCCCTCGAGCGCCCCACCGCCGAGCGCATCCGCGACCCCCTCACCCGGCTCTACAACCGGCGGTACCTCACCCGGCGCCTGGAGGAGGAGTACGCCTTCGCGCGCCGCCACCAGACCCCGCTCTCCCTCGTGATGGTGGACCTCGACCACTTCCAGCGGGTGAACGCGGAGTTCGGGCACGGGGCGGGCGACAAGGTGCTCCGGGCGGTGGCCCGGGTGCTCCACGCCACCGTGCGGGCCGAGGACCTCTTGTGCCGCCTGGGCGGGGACGAGTTCTGCGTCCTCACCCGGGGCGAGGACCACGCAGGCAGCCTTGCGTTCGGCGAGCGCATCCTCAAGGTCCTCAGGGAGCGCCCGATGGAGGCGCTCGGCCAGCGCCTGCAGCTCACCGCGAGCGCGGGGGTCGTGACCTACGGCCGGGACCGCAGCACCTCGATGATGGAGCTGCTGGTGGAGGCCGACGCCGCCCTGTACGAGGCGAAGCAGAAGGGGCGGGACCGGGTGCAGGCCTACCGCCCGGCAGGAGACCCCGAGTGACCGAGATCCATCAGCTCTCGCTGACCGCGCTCAAGCGCGCCCTGGACGCGGGCGAGCTCTCGTCCCGAGAGATCATCGAGGCACTGTACGCCCGCGCCGACGCGGTGGACCCGGCGATCAACGCGCTCGTCCACCGGTTCCGCGACACCGCCCTCGCCTCGGCCGACAGCGCGGACGAGGCGCGGCTGCGCAACATCGACTACGGCCCGCTCCACGGCCTCCCGATCACGGTGAAGGAGTCGCTCGACACCCGCGGCACCGCCACCACCCTCGGGGTCCGCGCCCGCCAGCGCCAGGTGGCGGAGGACGACGCGGTGGTGGTGAAGGTGCTGCGCCAGTCGGGCGCCATCGTCATCGGCAAGACCAACATCTCGCAGACCCTCCTGTTCAACGAGTCCGACAACCCGATCTGGGGCGCGACCGAGAACCCCTTCATGAAGGGCCGGGTCCCCGGCGGCTCCAGCGGCGGCGAGGCGGCGGCGGTCGCGGCGGGGATCTCGCCCCTCGGCGTCGGCACCGACATCGGCGGCTCCATCCGGGTGCCCTGCGCCTACTGCGGGGTGGCGGGGCTCAAGCCCACGGTGGACCGGTGGTCGATGGTGGGCTCGGTGGGCGCGATCGGCGGCCAGGAGAGCATCCGCAGCCAGTGCGGCCCGATGGCCCGCACGGTCGAGGACCTCGCGCTGGTGTTCAGGAGCGCGGACGGCCCGATGCACCACGTGCTCGACCCGATGGTCCCGCCCCTCACCACCCGGGACCCGGCGCAAGTCGACCTGCGCGGGCTCCGCGTGGGCTACTACGAGACGGACGGGTTCCTCTCCCCCTCGCAAGCCGTCATGCGCGGGGTGCGGGAGGCGGCGGCGGCGCTTCGCGCCCAGGGCGCGACGGTGATGTCGTTCGAGCCGCCCCGCGCGGTGGAGCTCCTCTACCTGTACTTCGCCATCCTGAGCGCGGATGGCGGCCGCACCCTGGAGCGCTTCCTCGACGGCGACGACGTGGTGCCGCAGATGAGCATGCTCCGCACCGTGGCCCGGCTGCCCGGGCCGGTGCGCCGGGTGGCGGCGGCGTTCATGGCCACCCAGGGCGAGGCCCGGGTGGAGCGCCTGCTCAGCGTGGTCCACGCCAAGCCGGTGAGCGATCTGTGGTCTTGGGTGAAGCTCCGCGCCCAGTACCGGGCCGAGGTCCTCGAGGCCTGGGACCACGTGCAGCTCGACGCGGTGATCTGCCCGCCCCACGCCACGGTGGCGCTCAAGCACGGCCAGTCCAAGGACTTCAGCCTCGGCGGGAGCTACGCCATGCGCTACAACACCCTGAACTTCCCGGCCGGGGTCGTGCCGGTGACCCGGGTGCGCCCCGGCGAGACCACCCGCCCCCACGCCGCCGACCGCCTCGAGCGCACCGCAAGCGAAGTTGACGCAGACAGCGTGGGGCTCCCGGTGGGGGTCCAGGTGGCCGCCCGCCCCTACCAGGAGGACGTCTGCCTCGCGGTGATGGCCGCGATCGAGCGGGGCGCCCGGGGGCAACCGGGCTACCCGGCCACCCCGGTGGACCCTGCGTGAGGGGCGCCTCCTCCCTTTGCCGACATCTCAGTCCTGATTTTTGCGCCATCAGGCGGGTTAATCCTAATTTGGGCCGGGTCAACCCCATGGCATTGCTAATAGGGCTTGCAGTCGATCACTCCTGAAGGCCCTGGAGCCGCCTTGGAGGGCACGAGCCCATGGGTGACCCCACCCCCCGCGCCGGGACGCTGAGCGCTGCCCTGCCGCGAGCTGCCCTCAGCGCCCAAACCGTCGTCTCCGCCCTCGTGGTGGTCGGGGCCTGCCTGGCGGCGACCGGTCTCGTCCTGGGCCGGGCCCGGCTCCCGTGGCTGGGGGCGGCGGGGCTCGGCCTCGGCCTCGCGCTGGACCTCGTCTGGGCCCGGCGCGACCCGCGGCAGTGGGCGATGCAGGTGGCCACCGCCCTGCAGGTGGGCCTGCTCCTGTTCGCGATCTACACCTATCGCCTCGAGAGCGCGGCGCTCTACGAGCGGCTCTCGATCCTGATCGGGTTCGGGTTCGTCGCGCACCTCTACCTGGAGCCCAAGCTGCGGCTCCCCTTCTTCGCCGCGCTCTCGCTCGCCGGGATCGCCTACGTGCTCGGCCCGCTCCACGGCGCAATCCTGGTTGCGCTCGGCCTCGCCCTCATCGGGGTCTGCCACCTCCCCGTCCACCTCTACGCGCGGGTCGTGGTGCTCCTGGCCGCGGCCGGTGCGCTGGCCGCCCTCCGGGTGGGGTGGTGGGAGTCCGAAGACCTGAACATGGTCCTGCCCATCCTCGCCTCCATGTTCATGTTCCGGCTGGGCATCTACCTGTACGACGTCCACCACAAGAAGGGCCCGAAGGGCTGGGCGGCGCGCCTGGCCTACTTCTTCATGCTCCCCAACGTGGTGTTCCCGTTCTTCCCGGTGGTGGACTTCGCCACCCTGGGGCGCACCTACTACAACGACGACGCGCTCCGCATCTACCAGCGCGGGCTCCGCCTCGTGCTGTTCGGGGTCATCCACCTGATCCTGTACCGCGTAGACAACTACCACCTGTCGATCGGGGCCGAGCAGGTGCGCGATCTGCCGGACTTCTTGCGCTACATCGTCACGAACTTCGGCCTCTACCTCAGGATCTCGGGCCTCTTCCACCTGATCATCGGCCTGATGCACCTGTTCGGCTTCAACCTGCCGGACACCCACACCCGGTACTATCTGTCCTTCAGCTTCACGGAGTTCTGGCGACGCATCAACATCTACTGGAAGGACTTCATGCAGAAGCTCTTCTTCAACCCCGTCTTCATGTTCTTCAAGAAGCGGGGGCTGGAGCACATGCGGAACGTCATGGCCTCCATGGCGGTGGTCTTCTTCCTGACCTGGGTCCTGCACGCCTATCAGTGGTTCTGGCTCCGGGGCACGCTCCTGTTCACCGCCCCCGACACCCTCTTCTGGGCGCTCCTCGGGCTCCTGCTCATCCTCCAGACCGCGCTCGACAACCGCGTCGTCGACCCCGCCGCACCGAAGAAGCCCGGGCTCCTCGGCCCCAAGGTGTTCCACGCGCTCCGGACCGCGGGCGCCTTCTTGACCATCTGCGTGCTCTGGTCGCTGTGGTCGGCCCCCACCTTCGGGGCGTGGCTCGACCTGGTGGCCGCCGCGGTGGGCATCGACCCCTTCGGCTCGGCGCCGGTGCCCGCATCAGGATGGCTCGCTCTCGGGCTCTTCGTCGCCTTCCTCGTCTTCATCGTCGCGCTCACCCTGGGCTTCGACATGGGCCTCGGCCCGCGGCAGTACGGGCCGGGCGCAAGCGCGCCTGCAGGCGGGCTCAAGGGGCTCAAGAAGCCCTCCCCGGTGCGGATGGCCGTCCCCACCACCGCGATCGCCGCCGGGCTGGTGCTGGTGCAGGTGCCTGCGGTCTACCAGAGCCTGGGCAGCGGGGTGGAGAAGGTCGTGCTGGACCTGAAGGCGGCGAAGCTGTCGGCCCGGGACAGCGCGATGCTGGTCCAGGGCTACTACGAGAACCTGACCGACCTCCGGCTGGTGAGCTCCCAGCTCTGGGAGGTCCACCTGAACAAGCCCAAGGACTGGCACGCGGTCTCCGACTCGCCGGTGGCGGAGTACGTCAACGACTACCGCGTGTACCGGCTCAAGGCGGACGCCCGGGGGAAGGCCAAGGGCGTGACGATCACCACCAACCGCTGGCGGATGCGTGACAAGGACTATCCGAAGGACAAGCCCGCGGGCGCGTTCCGGCTGGCGCTCCTGGGCGCCTCCCGAGCCATGGGCTCGGGGGTGGAGGTCGAGTCCACCTTCGGCTGGCGCATGGAGGACGAGCTCAACCGGGCGCGCGGCGGCTTCGCGCAGTACGAGGTCCTGAACTTCAGCATCGGCGGCTATGAGCAGATCCTGCGGCTCATGGAGCTGGAGGACCCCATCCTGGGCTTCGCGCCCGACGCGGTGCTCTGGGTGGCGGCCGACGTGGACCTCAACTTCTGGCAGCTGGTGGGCAAGTACCAGCGCGGCCTCGCCCTCCCCTACCCCGAGCTGGAGCAGATCGCCCAAGAGGCCGGCCTGGAGCGGGGGATGGAGAAGGCGGAGATCACCCGGCGCCTCGACCCCTACCGGGAGCGCCTCCTCGCCTTCGTCTACACCCGGGTGGTGGAGCGGTGCCGCGCGGCCGGGGCGCTGCCGATCTGGCTGCTCCTGCCCGAGCCCACCGAGGCCGAGGGCACCGCGGAGCGCAACCAGGTGGTGCGTCGGCTGGCCGAGCAAGCGGGCTTTCAGATCCTCGACCTGTCCGACGTGTACGCCGGCCAGTCCCTACCCACCCTGTGGGTGGCGGACTGGGACCACCACCCCAACGCCAAGGGGCACCTGCTGATCACGCAGGCCCTCCTGCGCGCGATGCGCGCCGACCCGACCATCCGGGCGGCGATGAAGCTGGAGACCAACGACCCATGAGCAACGATCAGATCAAGACCACCATCCGCGAGTTCATCGTGAAGGAGTTCCTCCCGGGCGAGGACCCGGAGGACCTGGACGCCTCGGTGCGCCTGGTCTCCGACGGCATCCTCACCTCGCTGGCCAGCCTGCGCCTGGTCGCGTTCCTCGAGGAGCGCTTCGGCGTCACCTTGGAGGCCCACGAGGTCGACGCGGACCACCTCGACAACATCGACGACATCACCGCCCTGGTGGCGGAGCGCAGCCGCTGAATGCGCCTCGAGGAGCTCCTCACCGCGAGCGCCGCGCGCGCCCCCGAGCGGGTGGCGATCTCGGACCTCAGCCGGCGCAACCTGACCTTCGCCGGGCTTGCCGGGGCGGCGGGCCAGGTCCGCGACGCCCTGGTGGCGGCCGGGGTCCGACCAGGCGACCGGGTGGGGATGTTCGTGCCCAAGACCCTGGGCGCGGTGGCCACCGTGTACGGGATCCTCGACGCTCGCGCGGCCTACGTCCCGGTGGACGTCACCGGCCCCGCCGCCCGAGGCGCCTTCATCTTCCAGGACTGCCAGGTGGCCGCGCTGGTGGTGCACGAGACTCGCAAGGCGGACCTGATGGCCGAGCTGCCGGGCTTCGAAGATCGGGGTGTTCTGCAGGACGACCTGCATCTCTTGACGCCACCGACCCTCCCGCCCCCCGCGGCCAACGCCGAGCTCGCGTACATCCTCTACACCTCGGGCTCGACCGGGAAGCCCAAGGGGGTGATGCACACCCACGCCAGCGCCCTGGCCTTCGTGGACTGGTGCTCGGACGCCTTGTCACCCAGCTCGGAGGACCGCTTCACCTCCCACGCGCCCTTCCACTTCGACCTGTCGATCCTGGACCTCTACGTCTCCATGAAGCACGGGGCGCGGCTGTTCCTCATCGACAGCGACGAGGGCAAGCAGCCCGGCGTTCTGACGAAGCTGGTGGCGGAGGAGCGGATCACGGTGTGGTATTCGACCCCCACCATCTTGAGGATGCTGGTGGAGTTCGGGCGGCTCGAGACCTTCGACCACTCGAGCCTCCGCCTGGTGCTCTTCGCGGGCGAGGTGTTCCCCATCAAGCACCTCAGAGCGCTGCGGGCCCTGTGGCCCCACCCGCGCTACTTCAACCTCTTCGGCCCCACCGAGACCAACGTCTGCCACGCCTACGCCCTGCCCACGAGCGGTGAGGAGGACGTGACGCCCATCGGGGTGCCGGCCTCGGGCGACGTGGCCCGGGTGGTGGACACCGCGGACCAGGACGTAGCCCCCGGAGAGGAGGGCGAGCTCCTGGTGAGCGGGGGCTCGGTCATGGTGGGGTACTGGAACCTCCCGGAGCGCAACGCCGCCTGCTTCCTCGAGCAGGGTGGCCTGCGGTGGTACCGCACCGGGGATCTCGTGCGGATCCGCGAGGACGGCAACTACCTCTACGTGGGCCGGCGGGACCGGATGGTGAAGCGCCGGGGCTACCGGGTGGAGCTGGGCGAGATCGAGGCGGCGCTGAACCGGCACCCCGAGATCTCGGAGTCGGCGGCGGTGGCGGTGCGGGGTGAGGACGGCGACGTCCAGATCTGCGCGTTCTACACCTGGTCGGGCGAGCGGCCGCCCTCGATGATCAAGCTGAAGCAGTTCGCGGCCCGGGGCCTGCCCCTCTACATGGTCCCGGACCGCTTCATCGGGCTCGACGCGCTGCCCATGACCACCTCCGACAAGATCGACTACCAACGGCTACAGGAGCAGGCCCCATGGACTTCAACCTGAGCGAGGACCAGCGGCTCCTCAAGGACGAGATCATCCGCTTCGCCAAGGCCGAGCTGAGCCCCGGCGCGCGCGAGCGCGACGAGCTGCACCAGTTCCCGCGCGAGCAGTGGGACAAGTGCGGCGAGATGGGGCTGCAGGGTCTGGTGGTGCCACCGGAGTACGGCGGCTCGGGCCTCGACGCCCTCTCCGCCGCCACCGCCCTCGAGGCCCTGGGCTACGGCTGCGACGACGGCGGCCTGGTGTTCGCCATCTGCGCCCACCTGTTGGCCTGCGTGGTGCCCATCTGGAAGCACGGCACCGAGGCGCAGAAGCAGCGCTACCTGCCCGACCTCTCGAAGGGCCGCCTCATCGCGGTGAACGCCATGACCGAGCCGGCCGGGGGCTCCGACGCCTTCGCCATGAGCACCCGCGCGGTGGCGGACGGCGACCACTTCGTGGTGAACGGGGCCAAGACCTTCAGCTCCAACGGCCCGGTGGCCGACCTCGCGGTGCTCTACGCCAACACCAACCCCGACAAGGCCTACCTGGGCGGGGTCACCGCGTTCCTGGTGGAGCGCGACACCCCCGGGTTCATCAAGGGCCAGACCTTCCACAAGATGGGCCTGAGGAGCTGCGCCATCGGCGAGCTGGTCTTCGAGGACGCGCGGGTCCCGAGGAGCGCGGTGCTGGGCGCGGTGGGGGGCGGCGGCCCGATCTTCGCCCAGTCGATGGAGTGGGAGCGGGTCTGCCTGGTCGCGGCCCACGTCGGCACCATGCAGCGCCTCCTGGAGCAGGCGGTGGACTACGCCCGCACCCGCAAGGTGTTCGGGAAGCGCATCGGTGAGTTCCAGGCGGTGTCCCACGCCATCGCCGACATGAAGGTGCGCCTCGAGGCCAGCCGCCTGCTCGTCTATCACGCCGCGTCCCGCCTCAGCTCCGGCCGCACGGTGGGGATGGACGCGTCCATCACCAAGCTCTTCGTGAGCGAGGCCCTGGTGAAGAGCGCGATGGACACCGTCCAGATCCTGGGCGGCTACGGCTTCATGACCGAGTACGGGGTGGAGCGGACCCTACGCGACGCGGTGGGCGGCACCATCTACTCCGGCACGTCTCAGATGCAGCGGAACATCATCGCGGGCTGGCTGGGGCTCTGAGCGCTCCGTAGAGCCCGCGCCCCAGCACCGCCGCCGCCCCCACCAGCGCGAGGCCGCTGAGCCGCGCCAGCGCGTCGCTCTGGGTGGCGATGGCCACCGCCCCGAGGAGCGCCGCCCCGAGCTGGATCCGCAAGCCTGCCTGCACCCGCGCTTCGGGCCACAGCTGACGCATGGGCGGCACCGGGGCCTTCCCCATGACGGCCGAGAAGCGGTGGAACCACGCGAGGAAGGGCACGATGCGGGTCAGCATCCCGTGCACCACGGTGACCCCGAAGCCCACGAAGAAGAGCCACCCCGCGAGCACCAGCCACCTCGGCTCGGGGCGCCACCACGCCACCGCCCAGGCCCCGCCGGCCACCGGCGCCGCGGCGGCCGCGGCCCGCCAGAACACCAGGCTGGGGTCGGAGCGCCGGCGCTTTCGGTGCCGGATGAGCCAGCCCCAGGTCGCGGGCGCTACCGCGAAGGCGCCCAGGGCGGCGGGGAGCATCCCCGCCGCGGCGGTGGTGGGCGCGAGGCCGAGCACCGCGGTGGCCACTCCGGCGCCGAGGGCCACGATCACCGCAAGCAGGCTTGTCCAGCTCGGGCCCCTGGGCGCGGCGGGGGCGGTGTAGAACATGGGGAGGACCTGCCAGGACACCGCGGCCACCAGGCCCGCCACCCACACCAGGGCCCCAAGGCCCACGTGGGCCGCCCACGCCGGCAGGAGCGGTACCCCCACCGAGACGCCGGAGCGGATGAACGCCATCAGGGCCCCGAGGGTCACCACCGCCGCGAACCCGAGCACCGCGACCCGGAGCCCCGCCACCGTGACCCCGCGGGTGGGGGCACGAACCAGCGCCCAGCCCACCGGCGCGACGAACAGGGCCGCCGCCAGCGACAGGAGCGCCGCCGCGGCGTGCAAGGCCGCGGGCAGGCCGGTGCCGAAGCCCACGAGGAGCGCAAGGAGACCTGCGATCCAAAGCGCGAGCACGGCGTAGGCCAGCCTCGGGGCGGGCACCGGGGCCCCCGCCACCACCGGGACCATCTGATAGAGCGCGCCCAGCATGACCGCGCCGAGGTGCCCCACCGTGATCAGGTGGGTGAGGCCCAGGACCCCGGGGAGGTAGCGGTCCGCCACCGCCCCGAGCCCGTGGTAGAGCAGCCAGCCGCCCGCCGCCGCGAGGGCCACCGCGGCGGCGACGAAGAACGACGCGGGCACCGTCAGGGGCGGCCCCTGCTCGGGCCGGACGCCGCCCATCATGCTCACGCGGGCCTCCCCACCCGGACGAGCGCGGTGCCGTCGGGGCTCTCGAGGACCTCGCAGGAGAAGTTGCGACTCAACAGCTCGGAGAGGAGCGGGTGCGGAACGCGTGGGACGCGGGCCAGCGTGAACGCCCCCGGCTCGAGGGCCTCCGCCGCCTCCAGCACCCGCTGCATGGGCTCGGGGGCCTCGAGGTCGCTGAGGTCGACGATGGCGGCGGCCACCGGCACCACCACGAGGTGGAGCCCGCCCGACACCCTCACCTGGGGCTCGAGGCCACGGCGGGCGAGCAACGCGAGGAGGGGGCGGGGCAGGAACGGCACGGTGAGCTCCAGGGCCCCGGGGCTGGCCACCGTAGCCAGGGCGGCGAGGATGTCCTCGAGGGGGTCGCGACCCGCGGCCAGGATGGGCCGCACGTCCAGCGGAACCAGGCCCCGCAGGACGGCGGGCGGGGCAGCGTGCGGAGCGGGCACGGGGGCCGCCCCGCCCGCCCGGGCGCGCGCCCCGTCCAGCCACAGGGCGAGCAGGCTGGCCGCCCTGGCCGGCAGCGGATAGGCGCGGTCCGCCACCTCCCACTGGAGGATGAAGCCCTGGATCATCCCGACCAGCCCCGCCGCGAGCGCCTCCGGTTCACCCGCGGCGAGGACCCCAGCCGCCTGGCCCTCCTTCACCAGCGCGCTCACCAGGCCCACCTGGAGGGCCAACATCGCCCGCAAGCCGACCTGCACCTCGTCTCGCGGCCCGACCACCGAGCCGAAGAGGAGCCGGGGCACCCCCGGGTTGGCCTCGACGTAGGCGAACAGGCCCTCCACCAGGTACCCCAGCCCCGCCAGCGGCCCCCCCGGCGCCTGGAGCGCGCCCTCCGCCACCGCGCCGAGGTCCGCCCGGACCTGCGCGAGCACCGCGGCGAGGATGGCGTCCCGGGAGCGGAAGTGGCGGAAGAGGGCCGGCTGGGAGATCTCCAGGCGCCGGGCGATGCTCCGGGTGGTGACCGCCTCGATCTGAGCCTCGGCCAGCAGCTCGAGCACTGCACCCACGATCTGGCGGCGACGGACGACGGACTCCATGTTATCAGTTGATAACTACCACAGGAGACACCCGGTGAGCACCCAAAACCTCGAGACCTTCTTCATCGCCGATCACCGGCGCTGCGACGCGGCCTGGGCCGCCCTGGAGTCCGCGGCGGACGGCGGCGACGCCCCCACCGCGGTGGCCGCGTGGCGCGAGTTCGTCGACGCCATGCAGGCCAACCTGCGACGCGAGGAGGAGGTGCTCTTCCCCGCCTTCGAGGGCGAGACCGGGATGACCCAGGGCCCCACCGTGGTGATGCGGATGGAGCACGAGCAGATGCGGGCGGTGCTGGAGCAGATGCGGAGCGCGGCGCAGCTCGGCCAGTGGTCGCAGGTCCTGGACTACGGCGACACCCTCATGATGTTGGTGCAGCAGCACAACATGAAGGAGGAGGGGGTGCTGTTCCCCATGGCCGGGCGCGCCCTCCACCACCGCTGGCCCGAGCTGCTCCCGCGGCTCGGGTAGAGCTGGAGTTCACAAGCTACCGCCCCATGTCGTGACGGGCCGTTCGCGAACACCGAATACCGAGTGGTCCCGGCCCGCCGCTCGCGGTGGACCGGGAGTTGCTGAGACCCGGCCCACCATGAAGCGTTCTGCAACTCTGCTTGCGACCACCCTCCTCGCCGCGTGCGGCGCGGAGCGAAGCCCCTCGACCCTCGAGCCCCGTGTCGACGCGGGCCAGCTCCAATCGGACGCCGGCCTCGGCGAAGACGCAGGCTCCATCGACGCGCAGACACCGGACGCGGGGCAGCCCTCGCCCGATGCGGGGCAGCCCTCGCCCGACGCAGGTGAGCCTGCACCCGACGCTGGCCCCAGCGCCTCCGTCACCTTCACCGAGCACGTGTGGCCGGTGTTCGAGTCGGTGGGCTGCGGCCGAGCCGAGTGTCACGGGACCCTCGTGACCGGCGGCGGGCCCCGGCTGTTGCTCTCCACCCCCGAGATCGCGCTCCGGGATCTGAAGCGCCGGGCCCAGAGCGGGCGGCTCTACGTGGCGGTGGGGGATCCGCAGTCGAGCGAGCTGTTCATCCACGGTCGGGACGCCAACATCCCGGCCGGCGACCTCACCCAGGAGGGCCTCGACGTGATGGCGGCGTGGATCCTCGAGGGCGCCGCCCCCGGCCCCGACATCGCCCCACCGGCCCCCGCGCCCGAGCCCGACACCTGCGACATCGTGGGGAGCCGAGGCCTGGCCCCGCTGCCCGCCGCCTGCATGCCCCGGTGCTCCTCCGAGACCTTCAACGCACTGTCGAGCTGCAGCAACGCTCCGGACCCCGCCGAGTGCCGGGCCGACGCGGTGGCCGCCGACGCGAGCCCCATCGGGACCCTCCAAGTGGGCCCCGAGGTCGCGGAGCTCGACTGCCGGCTGTGCCTGGACTGGCAGGCGTTCTCATGCGCGTTCGAGCGGTGCCCGACCGAGACCATGGATCTGGTGCGCTGCCCGAGCATCGAGGCCTCCACCGACGGCTGCGCCGCGGTGCAGGCGGCCTTTCAGGAGTGCTTCCAGCTCAGCGGGGCCGCGACCTGCCAGCGCACTCGGAGCGAGGCCTGCTTCTAGCACTCGAAGAGCGCCGCACACTCGGTGGTCGAGAAGATGTTGCAGGCGTTGCCGTTCAGCGAGTCCATGCAGTCCTGCACCATGCCCACCGTGCAGGTGCTCCCGGCCGGGACGTCCGCCAGGCACTCCTCGTAGGTGGGCGGGGTGACGGTGAAGCCGTCGCACTGGACCTCCTCGGTCCCCTGCGCCTGCACGATCTGCTGGCAGAGCGCCGCCTTCTCCCCCTCGCTCAAGTCCGACACCAGGGTGTTCCGATCCGGGGGTGTCACCGGGTCGGTGCCCGCATCCCCGGCGGTACCGCCGTCCGGCGCGTCCTGGGTGCCCGAGTCGGCCACCACCCCTGAGTCGGGGATCACCGTCCCGTTCCGCGTCCCCGTGGGCCGATCCCGGGCGCTCCCGCACCCCACCACCAACACCGCCGCAACCGCGGCCGCCCAGACTGCACTTCGCTGCATGCCGGGAGGGTGATCGAGGCCCGGACCCCCGGTCAAACCGCCATCCGGCCTATCTGAAAGGGTGAATCGAGGCTCCGGACGGGGTAGCCTCCCCCCGCACATGCCGGCGGAGATCCTCGTCAATCGCGCCCTGGGCGAGACCCGGGTGGCCTTCCTGGAGGACGGCGCCGTCACCGAGTTCCACGTCGAGCGCGACGAGGGCCGCAACGTCGTGGGGAGCATCTACCGGGGTCGGGTGACCCGGGTGCTGCCCGGGATGCAGGCCGCCTTCGTGCAGGTCGGCCTCGAGCGGGCCGCGTTCCTGTACGTCGACGACGTGGTGACCGAGGACGTGGCCGAGGAGGAGCTGGACGAGGACGAGACCCCGTCCCGAGCCGCGTCGGCGGCGGAGCGCCCCCCGATCGAGGCCCTGCTCCGCGAGGGGCAGGAGGTCACGGTGCAGGTGGTGAAGGCGCCCCTCGGCACGAAGGGCGCCCGGGTCACCACCTACCTCACGATCCCCGGGCGGTACGTGGTGTACATGCCCACCATCAAGCGCATCGGGGTCTCGCGCCGCATCACGAGCGAGGCCGAGCGCAAGCGCCTGAAGGAGGTGGTGGCCAGCCACCAGCGCCCGGACGAGGGCGGGTTCATCGTGCGCACGGTCTGCGAGGGGCTCACCGGCGAAGAGATCGCCCAAGACATGGAGTTCGTGCGCTCCCTCTGGCAGGAGGTGGCGGACAAGGCCAACGGCGCGCCCGTCCCCTCCCTCGTGCAGCCCGACCTCGACCTCGTGCTGCGCGCCACCCGCGATCTGTTCACCGACGAGGTGGCCGCGTTCCGCATCGACGACCCGCGGCAGGTCGAGCGGGTCAAGAAGCTCGTGGCCCGCTTCGCGCCGCACCTCGTGGATCGCGTGGTGGAGTACGAGGACCCGGTGGCCCTCTTCGAGCGCTACGGGGTCGACCAGGCCCTGGAGCGCGCGCTGTTGCGCGAGATCCACCTGAAGAACGGGGTCTCGATCGTCATCGACGAGGCCGAGGCCCTCGCCGCCATCGACGTGAACACCGGCCGCTTCGTGGGCTCCCGGGATCTCGAGGCGACGATCCTCGAGACCAACCTCGCCGCGGCCCAGGAGATCGCGGCGCAGATCCGCCTGCGCAACCTGGGCGGCATCATCATCGTGGACTTCATCGACATGCAGGCCCCAGAGAGCCGAGAGAAGGTCTACAACAAGTTCGTCGAGGCGCTCCGGCACGACCGGGCCAAGACCCACGCCCTGTCCATGAGCGGGCTCGGGCTCCTCGAGATGACGAGGAAGCGCACCACGCCCTCCCTCGGCCGCACCCTGACCGAGCCGTGCCCGTACTGCGAGGGGCGGGGGCGCATCCGCTCCCGCCACACGGTGTGCCTCGAGATCCTCCGGGAGGTGGAGCGGCAAGCTCGCCTGCACCCCGAGGGCGACATCGTGGTCAGCGCGATGCCCGAGGTGGCGGCCCGCCTCGCGGAGCGCGAGTCCGGCCACGTGGAGGCGCTCGAGCAGCGCCTGGCCCGCCCGATCGTGGTGGAGGCGAGGAGCGACCTCCACCAGGAGGTCTACCAGGTGCTGGTGCGCGCGCCGTCCGGGGTGCGGCCGTGATCCGGCGGGGGCTGCTCCTGGCCGCCCTGCTGGCCTCCTCCACCGCCGAGGCTCAGTTCGCGCCGCTGACGGTGGTGCGCCCGGGCGGCGGCATCCTCGCCGCGGACGGGGTCTCGGTGGTGCCGATGCAGATCGTCTTGCAGGTCCGCGATCGCGGGCCCCGGATCCGCAGCGCACGCATCGTGGCGTCGGAGGGCGAGATCACCGGCACCCGGGTCATCGGCCCGGGGCGGGTGCACTTCTTCTACAAGGCGCCCGAGCGGCGCCGGGGCGTGGACGAGATCTTCGACGTGGCCCTCACCCTCAGCGACGGGAACACCGTGGCCGAGGCCTTCACCCTGAGCATCCCCGCGGCCTCGAAGCCGCAGGTGGAGTTGACGGTGGACCCGGGGGAGCTCCTGGCCGAGGCCCCCAGCTCGATCCGGGTGGAGGCGAGCGCCTTCGGTGACGACCTCGAGGGCCTCGAGGTCCAGGCCGACCACGGCCGGCTCTCGGGTGAGCCGGTCTCCGGCCGGGGGAAGACGCTCGGCCGCACCGCGACCCTCGAGCCGCCGGAGCTGCCTCCGGACGCCCCAAGCCACCTGATGGTGGTGGCGGTCGCGGCGACCGGGGTGGGCTACGCGGTGAAGGTGGGCGACGTCCCGGTGGCGGCCCCGGTGCGCCTGTCGGTCGAGATCCCGCCCGGCTCCCGCCTCGAGGTGAACGGGGCCAAGAACAACCCCGCCCCCGTCCCCGCCCCCGCCGACGGCCGCACCGTGATGGAGGACGTCGAGGTGGACCTCACCTCGCCCCTGACCGTCTTCGAGGTGACGGGCAGAAAGCGCAAGCAGCTCTCCACCGTGGTGCCCACCGGGGTCGTGTCAACCGGGATTGCGGTTCCCATCCCCGGCCAGGCGGTGGCCGACGGCGGCACCGGCCCCACCGTGGTGGTGGTCATCCCGCCCCCGACCTTCGGCGCGCCCCTGTTCTGGCCCGACATCGAGGTGGAGGGCGCGACCCTCGTCCGCACCGAGGACGTCGGCCCCCGCGTGAAGGCCCTGGTGCTCGCGCGCCCGCTCGAGCCCAAGACCGTCCGGGTGCTCCTCGACGAGCAGGCGGTGGGCACGATCGAGCTGGGCGCGGCCCGCGGCCAGAGCGTGAAGCTCGAGAGCCTGCCCGCCCGGAGCGGTGAGCGCCTCGCCGCCAGCGTGGTGGTCACCACCCCCGAGGGTGACCCGACCGACCTCCCCACCCCCAAGGTCCGCCTCGAGGGCGGCGACGCGATGCCCCTCGAGCGCGTCGCGGTGGGGCGCTACCGCGCGACCCTGCCCGCCGGCTACCCCGGCGCCCCCGGCACCGAGGTCGAGGTGGTGGCCGAGCTGCCGCCGCTGCCGAAGGTCACCGGCGCCCCGCTCGAGTACGCGCAAGCACGCTTGCGCACACCGCTCGCCGGCCCGCCCCCCGCCCTCAAGGCGAAGGACGCGCCGCCTCCCCCGCCCCCACCGCCGCCCGAGGGGCGCAGGGGGCACGGGCCCAAGCTCAAGGTGGGGGCGTCGCTCCACGGGTCCTTCGGCGGCACCCTCGGGGGCATGCTCATGTTCGGCGGCGGGCTGATGGGCGAGGTGCGGCTGCCGATCCTCGATGAGCGCCTCGCGATCCGGGTGGGCGCCGAGTACGTGCGCGGCAGCAAGACCGGGCGCGTGACCTTCGACGACGAGCGACGCCTCGAGACCACCACCACCGTGGCCGGGTTCCTCTTCCCGCTCGACGTCGGCTTCGCGGTGCTGAAGAGCGAGTCGTTCGAGCTCCTGGTGCGGGCGGGCTTCGCCCTGCGGGCGGAGCGGGGCGGCATCGACATCCAGGGCGACACCCCTGGGGCAGGGAGCCGCCTCGGCTTCGGCGGGCGGGCCAGCGTCGAGGGCGCCCTCGGGGTGGGCAGCGGCGCCCTCTTCTTCGGCGCGATGGTGGACGGCCTCGGCGCCGACATGAGCGGATTCTCGACGCCCCAGGTCACCCTCGACGGCTCGCTCCTGAACCTCAGGGGCGACGTGGGGTATCGGTTCTGGTTCTAGCGGGCCATCGCCGGGTTGAAGATCACGGCCCGGGGCGGCGTCCCATCGGTGTCGTGCTCATCTTCGCCCTGGCCACCGTCGCCTGGGCCTCCGGGGCCCGCGCCGACCCCACTCGCACCGCCACCGTCGCGGTGAGCACCGCCTCCGTCGCGCCCGACGGCCAGGAGCCCGACGCCGACGTCTTCGACGCCGCGTTCGCGGACGAGGCCGCGCCCTTCGACCAGGAGGCCCGCTTCGTGGAGGCGGTGGAGGTGGTGGGCAACACCAAGACCGACCGTCAGGTGATCTTGGAGCGGATCCAGGTCGAGGTGGGCGACCTCGTGAACGAGGCGCGCATCGAGGAGTCGCGCCTGCGCCTCCTCGGCACCGGGTTCTTCAAGTCGGTGGAGTTCAGCCTGCGCCGCGGCTCCAACCGGGGCCGGGTGCTCCTCGTGGTCGAGGTCGAGGAGCGCAACACCATCCTGGTGGACGAGCTCTACCTCGGCTACTCGCGGGTCTCGCCGTTCTTCGGCGGCTTCGGGCTCGCCGAGACGAACTTCTTGGGCCGCGGGGTCACGGTGGGCGGCAGCTTCGTCCTCGGGCGTGATCGCCGCTCGCTCGAGCTGCGGGCCTTCGCGCCCAGCATCTCCGGCACTCCGCTCCAGATCTCCGGCTCCGCCATCCTGCTCCAGGGCGCCGAGGTCCTGGACGAGGACGACCTCCAGGGCCAGCAGCTCACCTACCGCCGCCTCGGCGGCACCCTCGGGGTGGGCTTCCGGGTGGGGATGGCCCAGCGGGTCTCGCTCATCTACCGCCTGGAGTCGGTGCGGGCCGACCGCCTGCCCAACCTCGACCCGGCGCTCCTGCGCCAGGCGCCGTCCATCCAGTTCGACGACTCGGTGCTGTCCTCGCTCACCGCGCGCTACGAGCGCGACACCCGCGACGACCCCTTCATGCCCACCCAGGGCAACCGGGTGGCCCTCACCGCCGAGGTGGGCACCACCCTGATCGGCTCCACCTACGAGTTCAGCAAGTACACGGTGGAGCTCTCGCAAGCCTTCCTGCTCTTCGAGGAGCACAGCCTCGAGCTGCACTTCTACGGCGGGCTGGTGCAGGGGCACACCCCCTTCTTCAACCAGTTCTTCATCTCGGACTTCGCGTACTTCGCGTGGAACCGCGACTCCCTGCCGCGGAACGCGCAGCTCAACTTCAGCGAGTCCAACGACTACGACGACCTCGTCGCCTCGGCCGGCGCGATCTACGGGGTGCCGGTGCTCCGGGGGAAGGACCTGTTGTACCGGATGTGGCTCTACGGCGGGCTCGAGTTCACCGCGACCGCCTCGCTCGACGAGCTGCAGGAGGATCCGACCGGGCGCGGGGTGGGCGGCACCATCCCCCTGTCCTTCGACCTGGGGGTGAAGTTCGACACCTTCATCGGCAACTTCACCCTCTCGCTGTCCTACATGCTGGACCTGGTGTTCTGATCATGAGGACCCGACTCGGCATCGCGCTCGTCGCCCTGGTGGTGGGGAGCGGGGCCGGCGTGGCCCGCGGCCAGGAGGAGCCCGCGCCCCTGTCCGCCGACCTCACGCTGCAGGGTCGGGAGGTGGTGACGCGCTATGACGTCACCTCCGCCTTCACCGAGGCGTTCCGAAAGCGCCTCTCGGGCGGGCTCACCAGCCGGGTGCTGATCGAGACGCTGCTGCTCGGGCCCGACGGCCGCCCCATGCTCGCGCAGGTCCGCACCTGCGAGCTGCGCCTCGACGTCTGGGACGACCTCATCTACGCGCGCATACTGGACACCAACCGCGTGAGCCGACGGACCTACCAGCTGATCGACGACGCCCTGCGCGCGTGCGGCGTCGTCGAGACCGTGATGGGCGAGGCGGACGCGCTCGAGTACCGGCGCGGCTACAAGGTGCAGGTCACGGTGTCGCTGAACCCGGTCTCCGAGGAGCTCCTCGAGCGGACCCGCGAGTTCACCTCCAACCCTCGAGGCACCACCGGCGGCCGGCCGCGCGCCTTCTTCGGAGCGGTGGCGCGCCTGTTCCGTTCGGAGGAGGACGTCCGGGGGACCACCTTCGTGTTCCTGTCGGGCCCGATCGCGCGACCGAGCGCGGGAGGTGAGCCGTGATCACCCCCCGCATCTCGCGCTTCGAGCGCAAGATCATCGCGGCCATCTTCCTGTCTGCCCTCGTCCCGTTCCTGATCTCGCTCGTCTTCATCCCCCAGATCATCGAGACGCGGCTCGCCCTCTCCATGCACTCCGACGTGAAGGCCCAGCTCGAGGCCTCGGCGGTGTTCTTCAAGGAGTTCTTCGACGCCAAGAAGCGCGAGTACTCGGCCCGGGCCGAGACCATCTCCCGGGATCCGGTGCTCATCCGGGCCGCGCAGGAGTCCCGCCCGGACGACGTGCAGGCTCGCCTGCAGCAGGTGCTGGACGACAACCCCGAGATCCGGAGCCTGGCCGTGATCAGCCCCGCCGGGGTCGAGATGGTGCGCCTCGAGGGGCCGCCCGAGCGCCAGGGCCCGGACTTCGTCCCAAAGACCATCGCCCTGCCCCTCGGGGTGGGCGACGCCCCGCGGCTGGAGGCGGAGTTCATCCTCCCGAAGCGCTACCTGGTGGACCGGGCCCACGCGGAGGAGATCGCCACCCTCTACGACGCTTCGCTCAGGACCGAGGACCAGCGCTCCCGCACCCTGTACTGGACCTACTTCTCCATCGCCTTCGCGGTCATGGTGATGGCGCTGGGGGTGGGCTTCGTCATGGCCCGCAGCGTCACCCGGCGCATCGCCCACCTCGCCGCCGCGACCGAGCGGGTGGCGCGGGGCGAGTCCGGCTTCACGGTGCCGGTGGGCGGAGACGACGAGATCACCGAGCTCACCGACGGCTTCAACAAGATGATCGAGGAGGTCGCGGAGGCCCGCGACCGGATCGTGTACCTCGAGAAGGTCTCGGGTTGGCAAGAGTTCGCAAGACGACTTGCCCACGAGATCAAGAACCCGCTCACCCCGATCCGCCTCGCGATCCAGGAGCTCCGCCGGCGGGCCCCGGAGGAGGATCCGGCGTTTCGGCGCCTGGTCGACGACGCCTCGGACGTGGTCGAGGAGGAGATCGGCTCCCTCACCCGGCTCGTGGACGAGTTCTCCCAGTTCGCGCGCCTGCCCGAGGTGCACCCGGTGCCGCTCGAGGTGAACACCTTCGTCGAGGAGTTCCTCACCGCCTACAACCGCTTCGAGCCCGACGCCGAGGTGCAGGTCGACCTGCCGGCCAAGACGCCGGTGGCGCCCATCGACCGCGTGATGCTGAAGCGGGTGTTCTTCAACCTGGTGACCAACGCGATCCAGGCCACCGGCAAGGGGAAGACGCGGCTGACCATACGCGCCTCCACCATCCCCGCGACCCAGATGGTGGAGCTGCGGGTGGAGGACAACGGGCCCGGCGTCCCCCTCGACCAGGCCGAGAAGATCTTCGAGCCCTACTTCACCACCAAGGCCGAGGGCACCGGCCTGGGCCTCGCCATCGTGAAGAAGATCGTGCTCCAGCACCGCGGCAGCGTCAGCCTGCGCCGAGCCCCGGGCGGCGGCGCGGCCTTCGTGATCCTCCTGCCCCCCGCCCCCAAGGGGGCCCGGGTGGAGCGCAGCGAGGCCGAGGAGGAGGCCAAGGAGATCGCGCGGCGCTCCCAGACCCGGCTGCCTGCCTTCACCGACGAGGAGGACGAGCCGTAGCGAGCGCAGCTCTGGCAAGGTCCGCGCTCGCGCCTGGGCGCCGCAGCGCAGGCCTTGCCACTCGGGACCCGCCGCCGGCGCCGCCGCGGCCCGATCCGGGCGGCTGGCGTGTGGCACGAGCCTTGCTGACCTGGCCCCCGTCATGTCCGAGCTCACCACCACGACCCCCCGCACCACCATCCAGGCTCCGCCCCCGCCGCCCCCGCCCGGGGCCGGCCAGGCCGCGCCGCCGCCGGCCGACGCCCCGCCGCCGCCCGAGGGTGACTACGTCGATCGCTCCGCGAACGCGGGCGTGGACATGCTCTTCGCCGAGCTCGCTGACGCTCCGCCGCTGCCCCCCAAGCCGGACCGCCCCTCGGGCGACGCCGACGCCAAGAAGGCCCACGGGGGCCTCGCCGCCGCGGCGGCGCGAGCCGCAGATCTGGCCCGCTTCGACGCTCGCGTCGCGACCCTGAAGCAGCACCCCGCGTACAAGGCGCTCTCCGCCGACGGGAAGAAGACCGCGGACGAGATCATGAACACCGCCCGCGGCAAGGACAACCGGCAGTACTACGCGGACAAGCTGGAGCTCCTGTTCAACACCCCCGACGCCCCGCCCGCCGCGGTCTCCGCCAACAACGCGGCCGATGTGCAGGTCTCGTTGCAGGAGTCGAAGGACCGGATGAAGACCGCCGACGCCAAGGCCAACCTCGACAAGGAGGAGAAGCTCAGCGGCGACGCGGCCCGGAAGTGGACCACGGTGAGCGGCGACGGCGCCACCTATCAGGTGGACCGCTCCGACGTGAACAACGTGGTGGTGAAGATGAAGGTGCACGTCACGGGGAAGGCGGCGGACGTCGCCAACACCAAGGCGCTCGAGGACGACATCGAGAAGAAGGCGGCCACCCACGGCTACACCCTCGACATCGAGTTCGTGGACCACGACGGCGCCGACGTGTTCACGGTGGGCGCCAACCCCGAGGAGTGGACCACCTCGGGGAACTGGGTCGGCTCGACCTTCGACATCGCCCACGAGGCGCACCACCTGCTGGGCCTGGACGATCGCTACGACTACATCGAGTCGCACGCGGACAACGCCGACATGGACATGGAGACGCGCCTGCACTGGTTCAACGTGCAGATCAAGAAGCCCTACGACGCGAACGGCAAGTTCAGCATCATGGGCGACGGCAGCAAGCCGCTGCACGACGACGTGTGCAAGGTCGCGCAGGTGCCGGACGAGAAGGCGTGCGTCGACACGCGGACCACCACCCACGGCGGGAAGTAGGCGAGCGAAGCGCGGTGCGTCAGCGCCGCGCTTCGCAGGTGGTCTCTTCGTCCGACCCGATGCGCGCCCGGGCCTCGAGGCAGGCCTTCATGGTGCCGTAGCAGCGCCCATCGTCCGCGCCCAGGCACACCGCGTCGCGCTGGGCGCGGCAGGCGCGGGTCTCGCGGTGGACCTTCTCCGCCGCGGCCCGGGCCTCCTCGCAGACCGCCGCGTTCGGGAAGCACCGATCGCCGAAGTCCTCCCCGTGCACCCACGCGAAGCAGTGCCAGGTCGCGTGCTCGGGGGCCGCCGCCTCGAGCGGCGCGGGGTCCTTCGCCTGCGGTGTCGGCGCAGATCCGCCCGCCCCCTTGGCGCACCCCACGAGCGCGAGCAGCAACCCCAGACTCCAGGCCAACCTCGGCATGGCGGTGATTCTAGTGTAACTGGGGAGCACCGTGCAGCGCCTCGCCCTCTCCTCCGCCCTCCTCCTCGCCGCCGCGTGCGCCAGCACCCCGCCCCCCGCGCCTGCCGAGCCCCCGCCCCCGAGCTCGGCCCGGCCGCCCCGGCGCCCCGGCTTCGGGCCCGGCGCGAAGCCCGGGCAGGCGGAGCTCGAGGCGGCGATCGCCGCCGCCAAGGCCAACGACCTCGACCAGGCCATCCAGCGCGCCAACGCCGCGATCGAGAAGAACCCGAACCTGGAGCACGCGTACCTCCTCCTCGGCAGCAGCTGCGGGATGAAGGATGACCTGCAGGGAGAGCGGGCCGCCTACGAGCGCGGCCTCGAGGCCCTGCCCCGCTCCGCCGCCATCCGGCGGGAGCTCGGCCTGCTCCTGCTCCAGGTGGGCGAGGTCGAGCAGGCGGTGAAGCGGTACGAGGAGGCCAACGACCTCACCGGCGGCCAGGATCCCGAGTACATGGCAGACCTGGGCTACGCGTACGTCTTCGCGGGGCGCCTCCAGGAGGCGGTCGACCTGTCCTCTCGCGCCCTCAAGCTCGACGAGCGCTGCTTCACCTGCGCCATGACCCTCGGGCAAGCCAAGTTGACGAGCCGCGACTTCCCCGGCGCGGTCGCCGCCTACGGCACCGCCCGGCAGCTCGATCCGAGCTCGGACGACGCGCAGCTCGGGCTGGCCAAGGCCCACTTCCTCGCCGGCCAGGTGGGCCCCGCGGGGGATCTCTACGAGGCGATGGTCCAGGCCCACCCCGAGGACGGGCGCCTCCGGGTGCAGGCGGCCCAGGTGGCGATGGCGGCCAAGCGCTACAAGGACGCGGTGAAGCACCTCGAGGTGGTGGCCGCCGCCAACCCCGACGAGAAGCCCCTGCTGGAGCTGCTCCTCGAGGCCCAGACCAAGGCGGGCGACAAGAAGGGCGCCGCCGCCACCAAGGCCCGCCTGAAGAAGCTCCAGTAGGCGCCGGTTGCCCTGCACCGCCCGAGCGCGTAAGCCCGGGCCCCATGAACGACCCCAAGAAGCCCGCCCACGCCCCGATCCAGGGCCCGGTCCAGGTCAAGATCGAGCTGGATCCGGAGACGGCCCAGGGCGTCTACATCAACATGGCGATGGTGAACCACAGCGAGACCGAGTTCACGCTGGACTTCATCTACGTGCAGCCGCAGGAGCCCAAGGCCAAGGTCCGGGCGCGGGTCATCACCTCACCCAAGCACGCCAAGCGGATGCTCGTCGCCCTGCAGGACGCGGTCACCGCCTACGAGCGCAAGTTCGGCGCGCTCGACATCGGCGGCGGCCAGCCCCCGCCGTCCGGCAGCTTCATGAACTAGAAGCCCTGGGTCAGCGCGCGCGGACCGGGGTGGCCTTCAGGGCGGCCTTGCCGTCCTTCTCGTAGACCTGGAAGCGCACCGTCCGGCACGCGTACTTCTTCATGAGCGTGTCCCGGTTGCGGGTCAGCTTGGCGAGGAAGCGATCGAAGGCGAGGTCGTTGGTGTTCTCTCCACACCGACGCCGCATCTCGATGAAGCGCTCGTAGACCTCCTTGAAGTGGGCGCGATCCGCCGCGTCCAGCCCGTCCTGCATGTTCAGGGCGGGCATGCTCCCGGTCGCCTCGCGGGCCGACTGGGCGAGCAGGTCGGGGGGCACCGAGGCCACCAGGGTGTGGTCCGGCTTCTCGTCCCCGGTGATCGAGGGGACCGCGTCGCCGAACTCGTCGCGGGCCGATCGGGCGAGCAACTCTTCTTGCACCGGAGCCACCACGGTGGCCTCGGGGTTGAAGGCGCCGTCGTCGATCTCGGCGTGGTCCTGGTAGTCCTGGTACTCCTGGTTGATGCCGGCCCCACCCGAGAGGTCGAGGCTGCCGCCGCCCCGGACCCCGCCGGGGGTGGGCCGGTTCATCGGCCCGGGCGCGCGCATGCGCCCGAACTCGGAGCCCTCGTCGACCGGGAAGGGGGAGGACACGTTGCGCCCGCGGATCTCGGACGCCGAGCGTGAGGACGCGGGGGGCGTGAGGGCCAGATCATCCAGGCCGCCGGTGCGCGCCTCGAGGGCCTTGATGGCGGCCTCGATGTCGTCGTCGGTGGCCTCGGCCTCGTCGTCGTCGAGGAGCGGCGGGCCCCCCGCGGCGGTGATCGGGGCGAACGAGGGCGCCGGTGGCGGTGGCGGCGGCGCGGCCTGGGGGGGCGGGGGCGGCGGCGCCACGGGCACCGGCACCGGCGCGGGCACCGGAGGCGGGGGCATCGGCGCCGGGGCGGGCGGGCTCGCCGGGATCATGCCCAGGAGTGAGGAGGCCCCGGTGGGGCCCGGCTCCCGGCTGAGGTTCAGGTTGAGGCTGGGCGACAGCTCGGAGGAGGAGCCCAGCGCGGACAGGGACCGCGCCGGCATCTTCTGCACCGTCATGTTGATGAGCCGGACCAGCCGACGATAGGGCTTGCTCACCCGATCCTCGGCCAGCTCGAGGTCGCCGCGCCCGAGCTGGATCTCGGACAGGTGCGCCGCGACCCGCTCGATCGGGCTCACGAAGGTCCGGTAGTTCACGAGGCCGATGAGGAACGCGAGGAGCAGGGCCGCGAAGAGCACCCCCATGATGACCTCCTGGCGTGCGCCCAGATCACCGAGCCCCAGGGCCGCGTCCACCGTCACCACCCACCGCAGGTTGGGCGGCGCGCCCTGCGCCTCGACCGGCATCGAGCTGAAGGCGAGCCCGTCGGCGTCCTTGTCGATGAACAGCGGCAGGAAGGGCAGGTACTTCCCGCCCTCGAGGGGCGCCTCGAGGCGGCCGGCGAGCACCGGCTCCGTCGCGGTCTTGGAGGCCTCCGCGACCTCGGAGGCGGTGGCACCGTCGAGCGTGGTCGCCACTACGTCCCCGCCCAGCACGAGGGTGAGGTTGGACCCGAGCGACGTGGCCAGGGGCGCCAGCCACTTGTCGTCGATCTTGTGCACCACCAGCACCGCGCCCACCGCGTTGCCCTGGGACAGCACCGGCGCCGCCGCGGCCAGCTCCACCCGGCCCACCACGCGCCAGAAGCCGTCCAAGGCGTAGCCGTCCTGGGTGGCCTCGAACATGGGGTGCCCGGCCACCGAGATCATCGCCTCGGGCGGCTCCGGCATGTCGCTCCCCGCCACCACCTTCCCGGTCGCGTCGGCGAGCCAGACGAAGCCGTTCGCGGGGGCCGCCGCCTGCAAGACCTGTTGCACGCGGGCGTACGCTTCGCCGCTCTTCCCGCGGGCCAACGAGTCCAGGGCCTCGTCGTTGCGCATGGTCTGGGCGAGCGAGATGGCCTGGCTCACCTCCTTGTGGGCCTCGAGCGTGAGGCGCTGGCGGAGGGCCTGCGCGCCGAGCCGGGCGGAGGCCGCGCCCGCGAGCCGCACCCGCTCCACCTCGCGCTGCGCGTCGAAGTAGAGGGCCGCGCCCAGCGGGAGCACCACGCAGAGCAACACCAGGAAGATGTGTCGACTCCAGAACCGCATGACCTAAGGTGTCTCCTCACCGGCGGGGTCTTCAGCCGGAGCCGCGAGGTCGATGGCCCCGAGGTCGACGGTCGAGCCCTTCACCTCGAGGGGACGGCGCGCGATCACTCCATCCCGCGTCACCACCTCGAGCTCGTACTTGCCGTCCGGCGCCGACAGGTTGAAGGCGCCGCGGGCGTCCAACGTACCTGCCACCCCCACCTCACCCACGAAGACCAGCCCGCGGATGTGCGGCCACTCCTTCACCCGCACCGAGCGCAGCGCGTCGCCCGCCGTGCACTCGAAGTCCTGGCTCGCCTCGGGTGCGAGCCGGAGCTCGACGTCTCCGACGCGCACCGTCACCGCCTCGGGATCCAGGTTGGTGAAGGTCACCCTGCCGTCGACCGCGCAGGTGGCCACGTCGGGGACGAGGCGCATCCCCTGCACCGCCACGCTGGAGTTCTGGTCGGGCTTCGGGATGGGCAGCGAGGTCTCCACCTTCAGGAACACCGCGACGTCGGCGCGCAGATCCTTCAGCGCGGACGAGGGCCCTGCGACCCGGGTCTTCGTGTACCCGAGGATCCCGTCCATCTGGGGCGGCCGAGGTGCATCCACGCGACCGCGCACCGGAGCCGAGCGCACAGAGAGGGGGAAAAACACTGTCGCGGCCGCCAGCGCCACGGGCAGCGCGGCCAGGGGACGCGTGGCAAAAACCTGTTTCATGCCGGTACTTTTGGGATAGATCGCAGAGACCGGACGAGGTGTCAAACAAGCGAAGCGCCAAGGAAGGGTCCGTGCGCCCCGCCGAGGCGCCCCGTGCGAGCCTCCATGCCCCCGGCCGGACCGGGCCAGGACGCGACCCCATGACTCGTTCCGCGACGCCCGCCTGGAGCCCCGCGCCGCTGGCCCTGCTCGCCTGGGTGGCGGGCCTCGCCCTGAGCCTCTCGCTCGACGATCCCCGCCTCCGCTTCGAGGCCCACCTCGGGGCCTACGCCCTCGCCACCCTCGGCTGGTGGGGCCTCGCCCGGAGCGCCCCGAGCGGGCGCGTGCTCGCCCTGGTGGTGGGTGCCGCCGTGGTGCTGCGCGTCTGGGCCCTGGCGCTGCCCCCCGCCTTCTCGGAGGACGTCTTCCGCTACGTCTACGAGGGCCGCCTGGTCTGGTACCTGGGCCCGGGCGCCCCCTTCGCCCACCCGCCGGCCGCGGGGCCTGGGCTGGGGCTGCCCCCCGGCCTCCTGGACGAGGCGTGGCTCCGGATCAACCACCCGGAGATCAGCACCATCTACCCACCGCTCGCCCAGCTCACCTTCGCTCTCGCCGGGGGCCTGGGGGAGCTCTTCGGGGGCGGCCACCTCCTCTTCTTGAAGGGGCTCCTCGTCGCGGCGGACCTCGGCACCTGGGCGGTGCTGGCCCTGATCCTGAGGGCCCGGGGCCGCCCGGCGTCGGAGTCCCTCTGGTATGGGGCGTCGCCCCTCGTGATCCTGGAGGTGGCCCGGGAGGGCCACGCCGACAGCCTGAGCGCCCTTGGCCTCGCGCTCGGTCTCCTCGGGTTCCTCTCGATCCGGCTGCGGCCGCGGCTGGGCTACGCCGGGTTCGCCCTCGCCGCCCTGGCCAAGCTCAACGGGCTGGTGGTGCTCCCGGCCGCCCTTCGGGTCACCCGTCGTGGGCTCTGGGTGGCCCTGGCCCTGTGCACCCTCCTCGCCCTGCCCTGGCTCCTGGCCGGCCCCGGCGCGGGGCGCGGCCTCTCGGAGTACGCGACCCGCTGGCGGGCGGGCGACGGCGCGTTCGGCGGGCTCCTGGCGGCGGCGGAGCTCTTGCTCGGCGGTGACTGGGCTCGGGTGGCGGGGGTCACGGTGACCCGGCACCAGCTGGCCCGGGCCCTGGTCGCGGTGGTGTTCGCGGCGGGGGCGCTCGCGATCCTCCGGCCCCCAGGGCGCCCGGTCGCGGCGCGGGCGGGGGCCCTCCTCCTGCTCCTGCTGCTGCTGTCTCCGACCCTCCACCCCTGGTACGTGCTCTGGATCCTCCCCTTCGCGGTGGCGGGCGAGGGGTTCACCGGACGCGGCGCCGCGCTGCTCCTGGCCACCCTCTCGGTGCTCCTGCACCACCCCGGGTGGCTCGAGCTCCGTTCGGGCGAGTGGGTCGATCTCGGGTGGGTGCGGGGGGTGGTCCACGTCCCGGTGTGGGCGCTCTGGATCCGTGCTAGCGTCCGCCGCCACCGTGCCCTTGGATGACGCACTCTTGCTGGCCGTGAAGCACGGCGTCGTGGAGCTCACGGTGCCGGTGTCCGCGCCCGAGACCGACACCGCCGAGGAGTTCGGCGCCGCAGTGCAAGCGCTCCTGCACGAGCACCAGTACCAGATCATGACGGATCCCACGATCCTGGACCCGGATGAGCTGGAGGTGGCGACCTGCCTGGAGTCGCGGGATCCGCTCCCGGACGGCCTGCAGAACGTGCTCCTGAGCCTGGGATTCACCCCGCAGGCCTCGGAGGCAGGGGGCGAGCAGCAGCGCTCCCTCTTCTCCCGCTTCCAGAAGCGGCAGCGGGCCAAGCTCGACCGGTGGCGCCTCAGCTACGGGCGGGCCCGGGACACGAGCGCGGAGCTGGCGGAGTTCGAGGCCTGCCTGATGGAGGAGGTCCCGGACGGGGACCTCTGGCTCGTCGCGGAGGCCGCCTCCGACGTGGTGGTGCGGGCGGCCCGGACCTACCTGCGGCTCTTGCTCGCCCCCGGATTGGATGGTCTGGCCGCCCTCGAGCGTCGAATCCTCGATGCGCGCGGGGCGACACGGGGGCGCTGGGTGCTCCAGCCGGCGGCGGTGCGCGGGCTGGCCGCCTTCACCGGCGAGTCGGCCCGGGCCGAAGCCCCCGACACCCGCTGGGTGGAGGACGAGGAGGAGCCGCTCTGGGTGCACACCCGGGCCGGGGCCACCCTCCGGTCCGACCCTGAGTATCGGGTGGTGTCGTTCGTGGGCCGCGGCTCCCGGGCGCTCCTGTCCTCGTATCTCAGATCGGTGCTGACCCAGACTGCCTAAGGACTTCGTTGACCACGAGGTTCATACGTACTCGAATCGGGAGCTGTACCCATGCGATCGCCTGTGAAGACCCTCCGGACCCGCGCCCTCGTCGGCATGACCGTGGCCCTGCTGTGGTCGGTGCCCACGCTGGCCCAGCAGAGCGAGGGGGCCGACGATGATCTGGCCCCAGACGCCCCCGCGGCGCCCTCTGGCCCCAAGGCCAAGCTCCTGGTGCTGCCCTACCAGCCGATCTACCGCACGGTGGATCAGGACAAGGCCGAGAAGGCCACCGACTTCCTGAACAAGGCCCTGTCCGAAGACGTGGTGGTGATCCGCGGCGGTGAGGCCGACGACTCCGCCACCACGCCGAGCCTGGCCACCGCCGAAGCCGCGAAGAAGGCGGCCGAGCAGGCCGAGGCCAACCGCGACATCGGCGAGGCGATCGCGCAGCGCCGAGCGGTGCTGCGCGCGATGGAAGAGAACGCCTCCGCGCTCGAGAACGCGGATCAGTACGTGCTGGCCCAGCACTACCTGGCCCGGGCCCTGATGTGGTCGGGGGCCGACGCCGAGTCCGAGAAGGTCATGGCGGAGGCCGCGCGCATGAACCCGTCACCCGAGCTGCCGGCGAGCGAGTTCTCGCGCCTGTACCGCAAGTGGTTCCGCGACAGCGCCAAGAAGGTCGTGACCGAGAAGCCGGGCGACCTCCTCGTGAAGAGCGCCCTCCCCGGCGCCACCATCTCCCTCGACGGCCGCGAGATGGACGTGGCCCCGGTGCTCCTGCAGAAGGCGGTGCCCGGCAAGCACCTCATCGCGGCCCAGGTGGCCGGCGTGCCCCCCTACAAGGCGATCGTCGAGGTGAAGTCGGGCGCCAAGAGCGAGTACCGGGTCACCTTCGGCGGCACCAAGGGCGGCCCCGCGGTGGGCGAGGTCACCGACGCCATCAGCACCAACGCGCTGAGCAAGGACGCGGTGAACGCGGCGGTGAACGCGGGCAAGGCGGCCGGCGCCGACTACGTGGTGGCGGGCGGCATGAGCAAGGGCGAGGACCACTTCAAGATGCACACCTTCGTGGTGGACGTGAAGTCGGGGAAGATGCAGCCCCTCGACATGATCAAGTTCGACCTCGACCTCCTGACGGCCGAGGCCGACGTCATCCGCATCGCCCGCCAGGTCGAGACCTCGGTGAAGAGCTTCAGCGCGCCCAAGCCCATGATCGCGTCGATCGACGCCACCGTGCGCAGCACCACCACCATCAACGAGGTGAGCGCGGCCCCCGACACCAGCGCGCTGGCCGGCCCCGCCAAGACCAAGACGACCAAGAAGGACGGGCCCCGCCGGGTGTTCGGCGCGGTCAAGGACAACAAGGTCAAGATCAAGGACGAGAAGTAGCCTCGTCCGTGTCTTCCCCCTTCGACGGCGGCGTCGTCCTCGTCACCGGCGCCTCCTCCGGGATCGGCGCCGCCCTCGCCCGCCAGCTCGCGGGCCGCGCCCGGGTGCTCATCCTCGTCGCCCGCCGGCAAGAGAACCTGCAGGCCCTGGCCGAGGCGATCGGCGACAAGACCGCTTGCGAGATCGAGCCGGTCGATCTGTCGGACCCGGCGGCGGTGGACGCCCTCGCGGCCCGGGTGCTGGAGCGCCACGGCGCGGTGGACGTCCTGGTGAACAACGCGGGGCTGGGGGACATCGGGCTGTTCGAGCGCTCCGACCTGAGCAAGCTCGATTTCCTGGCCGCAGCCCGCGGCGCTCCGCTCCGCGGATCACCGCCGGCTGCCCCAGAGGCGTAGTCCTCAAGCCTTCGGCCTGCAGGACTGGGCATCATGCTCCGGGTGAACGTGCAGGCCGTCCTGCGCCTCACCCACGCCCTCCTGCCACCGATGCTGGCCCGGGGCCGGGGCGGGATCCTGAACGTGAGCTCCGGCTTCGGGCTGCAGTTCATGCCGCTCGCCGCGGCCTACGTGGGCACCAAGCACTTCATCACCGGGTTCACCGAGTCCCTGCGCCTGGAGCTGTCGGGCACCGGGGTGCGGGTGAGCCAGATCTGCCCGGGCCCAGTCGCGACTGAGTTCGAGGGCATGGCCGGCAACCCGGTGGGGCGGAGCCCGCCCGCGTTCGTGCAGATCGACGCCGACCACTGCGCCCGGGTGGCGATCTTCGGCCTCGACCACGACCGCGCGCTGGTGGTGCCGGGCGCGGTCATGACCGTGGTGCTCTGGCTGGGCGGGTGGACCCCGCGCTGGGTCCTCCGGCTCATGTACCGGGGGATCGGGCGGTGGGCGCGGGCCCGGGCAGCCTGAACCACGCCCGCACCGGGCGGTGATCGGAGAGCGGTCGATCCGCGGGGGTCAGCGGGTCGTCGATCTCCACCGCGACCGGCACCGCCTCGGGGGTGGCCATGATCCAGTCGATGCGCGCGTCGAAGGGCGGCCACCAGCGGTCCTCGGGGGGCTCGAAGCCGGTCCCGGTGCTCCCCGGGGCCTCGCCGTGCACCGCGGCCCAGGCGTCCACGAACCCGGCCGCGCGGAGGCGATCCGCCGCCCGGTTGCAGAGGACCACGCGGTAGCGGTCCAGCACCGGGCAGCGGTCCTCGGGCTGGGTGAAGGCGTTGAAGTCTCCCGCCACGATCCAGGGGCGCGGCCAGCCGACGAGGCGGGCCAGGAGCCGCTCCACCTGGGCCAACCCCTCGGGCCCCCCGTTGAGGTGGGCGGCCACGAAGGTCCCGCGGCGGCCGCGCCACTCGAAGGCCACGAGCACCGCGGCCCGCGGGTAGTCGCCGCCGGGGAGCGCCACCGTCTCGGTGCGCACCCAGGCCACGTCGCGCGCGCTGCGCATGAGCACGTTGGCCGGCGGCGCCCAGCGATGAGGCCGGCCGTCGGCCGCCAGGTACGCCAGCTGCACCCCCGCGACCTCCTGTAGGGCGGCGAGCTGGGGGTCCGCGGCCACCAGGTACTCCGCCATCGCCTCCCGCCGAAAGCGCCACTGGTTGGGGCCGTCGGTCGGCGCCGGCCAGCGGATGTTGAAGGTCATGACCTGGAGCAGGTCATCTTGCACTTCGGGCGCACCGCTCGAGGCGGCGGCGAGGACCACCAGGGGCAGCATCGACCGGACCATGGTAGGCCCGGTTGCAGCCGCGAGGCCACCGGGCCCGGGGTGCGCGGCGCCGCGCGCCTCAGCCGGGCTGGGCGGCGAGCGGGAGCGCGGACGAGGCGTGGGCCTTGGGCCCCTCCGCCGCGCCGTTCGTCTGGACCTGGGGGGCGGCGGGCCGCTTGTCGAGCTGCACGATCCCGCTCTTCTGCAGGACGATGAACACGCCCATCACGAGGACGAACCACGCGAAGCCGGTCCGCAGGTGGGCGGCGTCGATGCGCTTGGCCGACCATGCGCCGAGGACGGTGCCGACGAGCGACGCGAGCACGAAGATCATGACCATGTTCCAGTCGATGTCGACGTGCCCCGCGTAGCCGGCGAAGGCGGCGAAGGACTTCATGGCGATGACCATGAGCGAGGTGCCGATGGCGTGCCGCATCGAGAGGCCGCCGAGCAGGGTGAGGGCGGGCACCACCATGAAGCCGCCGCCCGCGCCGACGAGCCCGGTGATAGCGCCCACCACCAACCCCTCCGCCGCGATCTTGAGGAGCGGGAGCTGCGCGTGGCTGTCCTGGGTGCGCGCCTCGGCCGCGGAGACCTTCTTGCGCAGCATCGCCACCGCGGTGATCAGCATGAGGAGGCCAAACCCCACCAGGAGGACCTGCCCGGGGATGTACTTGGACAAGAGGCCGCCCCCGAAGGCGCCCATCATGGCGAAGAGGCCGAAGACGAGGCCCGTCCGCCAGATCACGTTGCCGGCGCGGGCGTGGCTGATGGCGGCGAAGGCGCTGGTGGCGCCCACGACCAGGAGTGACGTGGCGATGGCGGCCTTGGCCTCGACCCCGAGCAGATAGACGAGGATGGGCACCGCGAGGATGGAGCCTCCACCCCCGAGCAGACCGAGCACATAGCCCATGACGAGAGCGGCGATGATCGCGACAGCTGACATAAGACGCCCCGTTTGTGCCAAGAACGCGCCAGAGGTTTCAGGCGCGACGGTCTTTTCTGTTTGGGCGTCTCGGAAAAACCCGCCGGCGGGGCTTCTCCCCGGCAGGCGAGCTACTTCCGACCGGGGTGCTTGGTCAGCAAGCTGCGTTGACCGGAGGCGCTGGTGGACGCGCTGGGGATCTCACCCCGCTGCACCATGTTCCGCAGGCCGCGGGTCGCCTCGGGGTTGTTGGGCTCCCACTCCAGGCAGCGCTCCCACCACTTCTTGGCCTCGGGGAGCGCGTTCCTGCGGTACGCGATCTGCCCCAAGTACTGGTAGGCCGCGCCGAGGTTCTCCTGCTCGTGGATGGCCTTCCGGAGGAGCTTCACCGACTCGGTGACGTTCACCTGCGAGTCCGGATCGAGGTTGTAGATCACCCACCCGAGCGCCGCGAGGTACGGCGGATCCGGGTTCTTGCGGATCGCCTCCTCGAGCACCGGCTGGGCGCCCGCGAAGTCGCTCCGGCGGATCATGGCGAGGGCCTGCTCGAAGAGCTGCTCCGTCCGCCGGATCTCGTTCATGTCGGTGGGCAGGCCGCGGGCCCTCCGATCGAGGTAGGTGAGGTACTCGTCGCGACGTACCCGGTCCGTGATCGTCTCGTAGGCCTCGGTGATGCGCTGGAAGATCGCCTCGAGCTTCGCCTGCTCCGGGCCGAGGTGCTGCCCGGTGAAGGCGTCGATGTGCCAGGTCTTGGCCAGCTCGAAGTAGCGGGCCTTGATCTCCTCGTCGCTCGCCTTGGGCCCCACCCCGAAGATCTCGAAGAAGTTCTGGCCCCGCACCTCGTCGTAGTAGCGCGCCACGATCTCGCGCGCCTTCTTGTCGTCGCGCTGGGCCGCGTCGCCGGTCTCGTCCTCGAAGGACAGCTCGATGCCGCTGACCTCGTCCAGCGCCAACATCCCCGCCGCCTCCGCCGCGGCCACGTTCACCGCCACCGCCATCGCGTTCTCGGCGTCCACCTCCGGCAGCACCGCCATGCCCGACGTCACCAGCGCGAAGAGCTGCGGCACCACCTGGGCCGCGTCCGCGTTGTGGGCGCGGGTGATGGTGCGGTAGGTGCTCGCGCCGTCCACCTCGGACGCCACGTTGGAGGCCGAGAACGAGCGCCGGAAGAACGGCATCAGGCGATCGAACTCCAGGGTGCGCATGAGCGGCACGTCCTCGCGACCCTTGAAGAACTTCAGGATCGTGGGCGGGTGCACGTGCCGCTTGATCCCCTCGAAGAGGGTGGTCACCGGCTCGAACTTCCCCTCGGGCACGCGGCCCACGAAGGCGTCGGTCTCGCGCCACCGGTAGGTGCCGGACGACATCCCGAGGGCCAGCGGCAAGAGCTGCCCGGCGAGGAGCTTGTACGCGGTCGCGAGATCGGACTCGCTCACCAGGCGCAGCTCGAGCACCGACTGCTGGAGCGTGCGGCCCTTGTCCTTCATGTAGCGCAGGCACCGCTCGAAGTCGGGCTCGGTGATGCGACCACGCCGCAAGAGGAGCGCGCCCACGTTCTCACCCTCGGCGTTGGACTGCATGAAGGTTGGGTTGCCGCCGACGATGTAGATCCGGCGGTGGGTGCCGCCGGTGTCGGTCATGTCGAGCATGCCGGTGCTCTGGTCGTAGCGGATGGTGGACAACAGGAGCGCCACCGGGAGCACCTCGATGTCCCCCGACTCCGCGAGCACCGGGAACGGGCGCGCCTGGTACACGCCGTCGCGGACCGGCCCGCCCGCCGCCACCGAGGCCGGCCGCGGCGGGGGCCGCGACGGCTTGTCGGACGGGAAGTATGACAGCCCGCGGGGCGGCGGCCGGGCCGCCGCGGTGCCCTGCTCGGGCACGCTCTCACGCACCCGAGCCGCCACCGGCTCCAGCGTGCCGCGCGCCACCGGGGCCGCCTCGCGCACCGCCTCCTCGATCGGATCCGGGGTCGGCGGCGGCGGCGGATCATCCGGGACGTCGTCGTCCTCGGGGATGTTCACCAGCCCCTTCGCCACCAACGTGGTGAGCTGGTTCAGATCCAGGGGCTTCGAGAGGAACTCGAGCACCTGGTACTTGTCCCGCGCCTCCACCGCGGTCTTCGGGTTCTTGAACACTCCGCTCATCATCAAGAGCGGAGTGCCCGCGCGTTCGCCGCTCTTGCGGATGGCCTCTGCAACCGCGAACCCGTTCTTCCGCGGGAGCAGGAAGTCGATGATCACCAGGTGCGGCTTCTTCTGTTGGAAGACGCGGATGCCCTCGACGCCGTCGGCGGCGGTTACGACCCGATAACCCACGCCCTCCAGGTGTGCCTGAAGCAGCGAGCGAATCGGCTCTTCGTCATCTACGACCAGGATCCGGTGCGGCATCGGGGTCTGGGGCCCCTCATGGGGCTTGGGGGCTGAATAGCACGCGTCCCGACCCTCAGTCGATATCCAGGGCGAAGGGGAGAATCGCCATGGGAACGCGGGGTTGGGATGCGCTCCAGAGTGGCGCGAGCAGGTCCTTCAGCGCGGGGGGGATCGGCGGCAGGGCGGCCGCGGGCGAGGTCCCCACCAGGGCATCGGCCACGATCCGCACCGCCTCGGGGAGCTTCTCGCGGTTGTCGGGCAGCACCACCAGCTCCACCTCCTCGTCCGGATCCAGGCCGGCCTCCTGCTTTGCCCGACGGATGGCGTCCACGAAGCCGCCCAGCTCGTCCACGAGCCCGCGCGCCTTCGCCGCCTTGCCGCTCCAGATGCGGCCCTGCGCCACCTCGTGCACCTGGGCCACCGAGAGGTCGCGGCCCGCCGCCACCACCTGCAGGAACTGCTGGTAGTAGAACTCGACCCCCTCCTCCACCCGCGCCTTCTCCTCCGGGCTCCAGTCGCGGAACGGGGTGCCGGCGCCGGCGAGGGGACCGCGGGCCACCTGGTCCACCCCGATCCCCACCCGGCTCAGCAGCCCCTCGGCCGAGACCCCGAGCGAGAACACGCCGATCGAGCCGGTGAGGGTGGTGGGCTCCGCGAAGATGATCCGGGCCGGCGCCGCCACGTAGTACCCGCCGCTCGCCGCCACGTCGCCGAAGCTGGCCACCACCGGCTTCACCTCGGCCAGGCGGCCCACCGCCCGGGCGATGAGGTCCGAGGCGAGGGAGTCGCCGCCGGGGCTGTCCACCCTGAGCACCACCGCCTGCACCCCGCTGTCCTGCCGCAGCGCCTCCAGGGTGGTGACGAGGGTGCGGGCCCCCACCGACTGGCCGAGCCCGAAGGGCAGGTCCGAGGAGTCGCCCCCGACGATCGCGGCGTCCACGTAGACCAGGGCCACCCGCGGGCGGGGGCCCCACGGCACCCGACGCGGGGCGAGGGCCCGCTCGGCCTCCACGAAGCGGAGCGAGCGTCCGTACTGGGCCTTCAGGTGCTCCTCGAGCTCGTCCGGATAGAGCACGTGATCCACCAGCCCTCGGGACAGCGCCTGGGACGCAGTGTGGGTGCCCCGCGCGAGGGCGGCCTCGACCTGAGCGTGGGTCAGGCCCCGGCCCTCCGCCATCGCGTCCACCAGCTCGGCGTAGACGTCGTCGAGGTAGGCGCCGAGGGCCTCGCGCTGCTCGGGGCTCATCGCCGACTCGGTGAGCTGCTCGGGGGCAGACTTGTAGGCCCCGCGCCGCACCACCTGTGGGCTCAGCCCCAGGCGGCCCACGAGGTCGCCGAAGAAGAGCACGGTGGCCGCCACCCCGTCGGTGCGGAGCACGCTGGGGGGCGGCACCACCACGTGATCACACCCGGTCGCCACGTAGTAGGCCTGATCGCCCATGCCGGAGAGGATGCAATCCACCCTACGTCCGGCCCCGCGCACCCGCATCAGGCCCGCGCGCACCTCGCGGGCCCGAGCCCACCCCGCGCTGATCGGGCCGATGCGGGCCAGCACCCCGTCCACCGAGGGCGCGGTGGCGAGGGACTCGAGGAGGAGCGGCAGGTCGCCGTAGGGGGCCACGTCCACCCGCCGGCGCAACAGGTCGAAGCCGGGCTCGCGCACGAGGTCGCCCGAGATGTCGACCACCGCCACCGCGGACTCGGGGATGAGGCCGGGGCGCCGCCGGGTCCGGACGACCACCTCCGCCACCCCGCGCACCGCGTCGTCGCCCGCGCGCGCCGCGCCCCCGAGGGCCACCTGGCCGAAGTTCACCTCGAGCTGCCCGGTGAAGGTCCAGCCGAGGTCGAAGCTGCGCTCCGCCCCGAGGCCGACGGTGAGGCCGTCGAGGGGCTCGACCGCGAGGAGGGCGCCGAGGCCCAGGTGGTCCGCGTCGAGGGGCGCGCTCTGGGTGAGGCGGAGCCGGGTCGAGACCACCACGCGCTCGAACGGGTGGAGCGCGAGGCCCAGATCCCAGCGGCGCCGGTCCAGGTTCTGGCCGAGGTCCTGGAGCGCGAGGGCGCCGGCCAGCCACGACGTGAAACGCAAGGTCAGACCCAGGTTGACCCGGGTGGTGGGGTCGCCGCCGGGGCGCTTGAGGTGGTCCACCGAGACGCCGAGGGCGAGGGCCCGCGCGCGCAGGGCGGCCCCGAAGCCCAGCTGGTAGCCGGTGCGCTCGAGGTCGTCGACGTCCACGTCGGCCCGAAACCCGAGCGAGAGCGGCCCGCCCACGTGGCCAGCCACGTAGGTGGCGAAGCCGTTCACCCGGGTCGCGGCCCCTGGGGCGCTGGGGAGCCCGTCGTGGGCGTACAGGAGCCGGAGCTCCCCGCCCGCGAGGAACCCGAGGCCGGCCGGGTTCGCGTCCAGGGCGTAGGCGTCCTCCACGTCCGCGGTCAGGCGCAGGGGCGTGGGGGCCGCGAGGAGCGCGGTGGCGACCGCCAGGGCGGGGATCAGGGCGGGCACCCTCGTGATGTACGTGCATGTACTATTTTCCGCAACTCGCGCCCGCGCCCCCCGATAAGCCCAGGTGAAGTGATGCGCGCGGGGCAGTCAGGTGGCCCGGATCTGGACCAGATCCGCCGCCGCCAGCTGGAAGAGGACGCGGAGCGGGCCGTGGTGGGCGCGTCCGTCACCCCCCTCACCTTCACCCCGGTGGCCGAGACCGGCCCGGCCGGGGCCGAGGGCCGCAAGGTCGGGGCCGAGCTGAAGCAGCGGGCCGCCGACCGCTTCGAGCGCCGGACCCAGGGCCACCGCGAGACCCGGCTGCAGCACGAGGCGGCCAAGCTCGACATCGAGGCGGACGGCCAGGCCATGGCCGGCGCCATGCTCCGGCTCAAGGAGCGCCCCGCCCTCCAGCAGCCCCCCCAGAGCCTGCTCGCGACCGCCGCGGCCGAGCGCAAGGCCCGGGTGCGGGCCCAGCGGATGGTGCCCAAGAAGAACGGCAGCGCGTCGGGCGGCTTCGGCAAGCTCCCGCACCCCGGCCTTTGGAAGGCCCAGCCGCTCGAGCAGGTCCAGGCTCGCACGACGCCGGCGCCAGCCGCGCCCCGCCGGAGCGCGCCGCTCCGCCAGACGATCTCGATCGCCTAGGCGGAGGCCTTGGGGACCAGCCGCGCCGGCTCCTCGGGGTCGGGCGCTCGGGTCACCAGCTCCTGCAAGCTCTCTTGCGACAGCTCGGCCGCCGAGGCGCCGACCGCCCGCGACAGCCGCTCCGCCACCGCGGCGGAGAGCGCGTCGGTCTCGTCCATCGGGTGGGGCGGGGCGTTGCGGCTGCGCATGGCCGCCACCACGTGAGCGAGGTCCAGCTGCTCGAGGGGCCGACCGGGGACGAAGCCGGTGTCCTCGCCCGAGGTCTCCGCGAGCAAGCCTGCTTGCACGAGGTCCCCGAGGATCTGGCGCGAGAGGCGGGGCGGCGCGAGCACCTGGCTGAGGATGGTGTCGCCCGAGACCGGGCCCCCGCCCTTCGCGAAGTGGGCGGCCACCGCCACCATGAGGCGGGCGGCCACGAACTCCCGCTCCTCCTGGGAGACCACGCGCTCGGGCTCGAAGGTGCGCACGGATTGGACCGCGAAGGTCAGGGTGGCGCCGAGCAGGGCCACCGTCCACGAGACGTAGACCCAGATGACGAAGAGGGGCACCGCGCCGAGGGAGCCGTAGATCGCGGAGTACGTCAGCGCGTTGGCGGCGTAGATCGCGTAGAGCTTCTGGGCCAGGCTCCACAGCCCGCCGCCCACCACCCCGCCCACCAGGGCGCAGCGGAACGGCACCCGCGTGTTCGGCATGACCATGTAGAGGAAGGTGAAGAAGAGCCAGGTGAGGAGCAGCGGGCCCAGCTGGATGAACACCGCGAGGGACGGCGCGAGCTGCACCGCCTGCTTGTAGGTGTCGCTCGCCTCCACCGCGGCGTTGGTGGACAGCGACAGGCCCATCACGATCGGCCCCAGGGTCACGAGCGGCCAGTAGACCTGGAAGCGCCGGAGCACCGACCGGGCGCGGCGGATGCCCCAGATGTCGTTGAAGGCGCGCTCGATGTTGGTGAGGAGCGAGATGACGGTGACGAGGAGGAACGCGGTGCCCACCGTGCCGAGGCGGCCGGCGTGGGTCTGGCCGACGAAGCGCTCGAGGTACTCGAGCACCACCTCCCGCTGGTTCACCGCGAGGGCGTCGATGATCAGGGCCTTGAGGCGGGCCTGGGTGTCCTCGAGGCCCCCGAAGGCGGTGAAGATCGAGAACACCACCGCCAGGGCGGGGACGAGGGAGAGCAGGGTCACGTAGGTGAGGGAGGCGGCCCGGAGCCGGATCCGCTCCCGCCGGAACCCGGAGACCACGATGTAGAGGCTGCGGGCCACGAGGATGCCCAGCCGGGCCATGACCGGGAGCTCCTGGTGCATCCGGTCGATGCGCCAGATGTCGTGGGTCCAGAAGCGCTCGACCGTGCGGAGGACGCGCTGGATGTCGGCCTTGGTGATCACGGGCCTGAGGCGGAGCTTATCAGCGGTGCAGCCGGTTCGCCCAGAAAGCGGTGACCCCGCCCACCCCGGGGTCCCCGTGTTCCCATCCTGGGCGGGGCGTGGCAGGTTTCCTTTCGTCATGCGTGGCCGAGCTGGGGTTCCGGGGCTGATCTTGGTGCTGGGCGCCGCCGGGTGCATCCGGTCGGTCTCGGAGCTCCCGGATCGGCCCGAGGGGGCCATCCTCTCGGGCCAGGTGGTGAGCCGCGGCGGGGTGTCCGGGGACTGGTCCCCCGCCCCCGGGGTGTCGGTGACCGTGGCCGGGCTCGGGATCAGCACGACCACGAACGAGGACGGCAACTTCAGCCTCGCCCGGCTCCCGGTGAACCACCTGCTGACGGTGCGGCTCACCGCGCCCCGCACCGAGGGGGAGGCCGATCGCACCCGCGTGCTCGACCCCGTCCGGGCCCTGCAAGACGGCGAGCGCATCGACCTCGGGACCCTCCGCCTGGGCCCGGGGGGCGCGCTCGAGGGGCGCGCCCTGCTCCAGGCCGGGCCCGACGCGGCGCCGGTCGGGGCCGGGGGCACCCTCGTGGTGCTGACCCAGACCACCTTCAAGGCGGTGACCGACGACGCCGGCCTCTACCAGCTCCCGGATCTGCCCGAGGGGGTCTTCGACCTCGTCGCGTTCCAGCCCGGCTACCTCCCGGGCCGGGTGGAGGGGGTGGCGGTGGTGCCGGGCGGCGCCCTCACCGTGCGCGACATGGTGCTCCAGGCGGGGCAGCCCGCGGACGTCGAGGTGTCCGGCTTCGCCCGCGTGCAGGGCGCGCCGTCCCTCGACGCTGGCCACGAGGGCATCACGGTGCGGTTCGAGGGCGAGGGCACCGACGTGAGCGTCGACGGCGCCACCGCCGCCGACGGGCGCTTCACCCTCTCGGTGGCCCCGGGCGTGTACCGGGTGACCGCCAGCCGCGACGGCCTGAGCCCGGTGGTGCTCTACGGGGTGGCGGTGCTCCCGGAGGCGGTGCTGGGCCTGGTCGAGATGTTCCTGTCCGCACCCGACAGCGCCGACTTCGACCGCGACGGCATCCCGGACAGCCAGGACGACGACGACGACAACGACGGCTGCGCGGACGAGGACGACAAGTTCCCGAAGGACCCGTCCGCCTGCTTCGACTTCGACGACGACGGCATCCCCGACGAGCGCGACCTCGACGACGACGACGATGGCCTCTCGGACGCCGAGGAGGTCACGCCGGGGGCCGACGGCTGGGTGACCAACCCCCGCAACCCCGACACCGACAACGACGGCTACGACGACCTCGTCGACGTCTGCCCCACGGTGTACGACGACCAGACCGACTCCGACGGCGATGGGCGCGGCGACGCCTGCCCGGAGGGCGCGAGCACCGGGCTCCCGCGCCCGGTGATCACCGGCTTCACCCCGGCCGAGGCGGGGGCGGGCACCACCCTCGAGATCTTCGGTCGCAACTTCACCAGCACGGTGTACCCGGTGCGGGTGCAATTCGGCTTGCCGAGCGAGGACCTCCCCCTGCAGGAGCCCGACGAGGTCCAGCCGACCTACGTGCGGGTGACGGTGCCGAGCACCGCGAAGACCGGCCTGATCCGGGTCTACAGCAACGGGTTCACCGCCACCAGCAGCGCCACGTTCACGTTCCGCCCGGGGCCCCGGGTCGTCGATCTGTCGCCGCGCGCCGGGCGTCGCGGCTCGCAGGTGGTGGTGATCGGGGAGTCCTTCGACGAGGACGGCCTGGTGGCCTTCATCAACGGTGTGCAAGCCAACCTGCTGCCCTTCCCGAGCGGCGGGGTGGTGGAGGCGCGGGTGCTGGGCGGCCAGCTCTACGACGCGGTGCAGCTCCAGGTGCCGGACACCACGACCGGGCGGGTGGAGATCAGGAACCGCTTCGGATCCTCGGAGAGCCCCAACGCGTTCGAGGTCACCGACGCCGGCGTGGTCATCGATCGCGTGATCCCGAACCCCACGCCGATCAACGGGCAGATCAGCCTCATCGGGCAGGGCTTCTCGACCGACGACCTCGTGAACCCGCCCATCCCCGAGGTGATCTTCAACTATGGGGGCGTCGAGGTGCGGCAGCCCCTCAACCCAGGCTGGAGCGACACCCAGGCCTCGGTGCTCGTCCCCGCCGGCGCCACCACCGGGCTCATCGCCCTGGACCACCCCGCGGTGGACGCGCCGGTGGTCTACCGCGACCCGCTCCAGGTGGATCCGCTCCTGCCCTACCTCACCGGCGCGGACCCCGAGCTGATCATGCCCGGCGACACCCTCGTGCTCTCGGGCGGCAACCTCCTGGGCGCGACCCGGGTGGAGTTCACCGGCGGCGCTGCGGTGACCGGCGCCGCCCTGAGCAGCAGCGCGGGCACGGTGACGCTCACGGTGCCCGCCGGCGTCCAGCCCGGGCCGGTGACGGTGACCACCGCCCGGGGCACCGCGAGCACGCCGTTCCGGCTGCCGGTGCTCGAGATGAACGACGGCCCCAACGCGTTGATCATCAGGACGAACGGCGTCGGTGGGTTCGGGCTGGCCGGACAGGAGTTCTTCGCCCTCGGGCTGCGCCAGGTGTTCGTGCTCACCGGCACCGCCGCGGCGCCGCGGCTGCTCCGCACCGTCGACCTCGCGCCGATCCTCCCGGGCGGCGTGACCCCGGACGCCCTCCACGTCGCGCCCTCGGGCAGCGTGGCCCTGCTGCAGTTGAGCGCCCAGATGTGGGTCGTCTCGCTCCCCAGCTTCGGCGTCGTGGGCATCTGCCCGCTCGGCGCCACCAGCCAGCCGCGGGTGGTCCGCTTCGCCGACGACACCTCTGCCGCGTACTTCCTGCAACCCACCAACTCCGCCGACACCAGCCAGCTCAGCGTGGTGCGCGTCGACCTCGGCGACGGCTCCTGCCAGGAGCTGCTGCTCGGCCCCAAGCCCAGCAACCGCGACCTGCAGGGGTTGCTCGTGCAGAGCCGGAGCCTGGTCCTCACCCACTCCGTCAGCGGGACCGCGCTCCTCGACGTGGACCCCGGCAGCCCGCTCTACGGCACCCTCACCACCCCGTGGACCCTGCCGGCCTTCAACACCAGCGTCCTGCACCAGGGGCCCCTGAACCGGGTCTTCTACTCCTCGAGCACGGCCAACGTCGGCTACTTCGAGCCGTTCTCCGGTCAGGCCCCGGAGCTGGTGCCCGACAGCCCGGCGGTCGCCGCGAGCCTCTCGGACGGCGCGGGGCGCTACCTCATCACCGGCATCAGCCAGAGCTCCACGTCGGTCATCGACATGAGCACCACCCCACCTCGTGTGCTGCGACGACGGCTGGACTTCGACACCACCGTCGGCGGCAGCAAGACGGGCACCCACGTCTTCATCGTGCGCCGCATCGGCTTGAACGTGCTGACGCGGATGGAGATCCTGCCCTGAGGGCTGCACGCGGGAGCGCCCTTCACCCATTTGGAGGTTGAGCATCGGGAATCGGACGTGCCGGCGTCTTCACCGTTCCCCAGGTGCATGGGCCGTGGCAGGTTCCCCGAAGCCATGGCCCGGAAGATCATCGCTATGCTCCCGCTGCTGCTGACCGTCGGGTGCCTCCGCTCCACCGACCCCCTCCCCGAGCGCCCCGAAGGCATCGTCTTCACCGGCCAGGTGGTCCAGCGCGGCGGGCCCTCGGGGGACTGGACGGGCGCGAAGGGCGTCGCGGTCACCGCGGCCGGCATCGGCGTCGCCGCCACCACCAACGCGGACGGGAAGTTCAGGCTGACCCGGCTCCCGATCAACCACTTCATCACCCTCCGCCTCACCGCCGCACGCACCTCCTCGGCCGCGCAGGCGCGCCTGCCCCAGAGCCGGGTCCTCGAGCCCGAGCGCGCGCTCTTCGATCGTGAGGTCCTCGACCTCGGCACCATCGAGCTCGGGCCGGGCGGCGCGCTCGAGGGCCGCGCGCTCCTCTCGGATGGCCTCGGCGTCCCGCCCGTCGGCGTTGGCGGCACCCTCGTGGTGGTGCCCACCACCACCTTCAAGGCGGTCACCGACGTGGACGGCCGCTTCCAGCTCCCCGACCTCCCCGAGGGCACCTTCGAGCTCGTCGCGTTCCACCCGGGCTACCTCCCCGCGCGCCTCGAGCGCGTCGGCGTCTTCCCCGGCGGCACCATCAACACGAAGGACCTCGTGCTCGCGAAGGGCGCCGCCCAGGACGTCAGCGTCCGCGGCCGCGCGCGGATCCTCGGCGACGACACCGACACCGGCCACGCCGGCATCACCGTGCGCTTCGGGGTCGAGGGCACCGAGGACCCCATCTTCGAGACCACCACCGGGCCCGACGGCCAGTATGCAGCCTCGCTTGCGCCCGGCGTCTACCACGTCACCGCGACCCGGGACGGCTACGGCAAGGTCCTCCTCCAGGGCGTCGCCGTCCTCCCCGAGGGCGTCCTCGGCCTCGTCGACATCTACCTCGCCGCCCCCACCGACGGCGACGGCGACGGCGACGGCCTCCTCGACAGCGAGGACGAAGACGATGACAACGACGGTTGCATCGACGAGTTCGACGACTTCCCCCAGGACCCCGCCTTCTGCGTCGACACCGATGGCGACGGCCTCGCGAACGAGGTCGACGACGACGACGATGGCGATGGCCTCCTCGACGCCGAGGAGGTCTCGGAGGGGGCCGACGGCTGGGTCACCAGCCCCCTCGACCCGGACACCGACGGCGATCAGGTGAACGACCGCGACGACGTCTGCCCCACCGTGCCGGACGACCAGACCGACTCCGACGGCGACGGGCGCGGCGACGCCTGCCCGCCCGAGGTCTCCTCCGGCACCGACTACCCCGCCCCCGTCATCACCCGCTTCAGCCCCGCCGAGGCCGGCGCAGGGGCAGCCCTCGAGATCCTGGGGCGCAACCTCGACGATCCGATCTACGGCGGTGCGAGCATCCAGCTCCAGTTCGGCTACCCCGCCAACGACGGCGCCATCGCCGTCCCCACCGAGGTCGCCGCGGGCCGTCTCCTGTTCACCGTACCGCCCAACGCGAGCACCGGCCGCCTCATCCTGCGCAGCCACGGCCTCACCACCACCAGCTCCGACACCTTCACCTTCCGGCCGAGCCCGAACGTGGTCGCGATGTCGCCCACCGCCGGGCGCCGCGGCTCACGGGTGGTGGTCGTCGGCCAGTCCTTCAACCAGAGTGGCCTGGCCGCCTACGTGAACGGCGTGCAGGCCACCTTGCTCCCCTTCGACAGCGGCGCCCTGGTGGAGGCGCGGGTGCTGGACGGCCAGCTCTACGACGCGATCCAGCTCCAGGTCCCCGACACCACCAGCGGCCCCCTCGAGGTCAGGAACGACTTCGGGTCCGGGCAGGCGAGCGACCCCTTCGTGGTCACCGACGCGGGGATCGTCATCAACGAGGCCACGCCGAACCCGGCGCCGCTGGGTGGGCAGATCACGCTGGTCGGCGCCGGCTTCTCCACCTCGGACATCGCGAACCCGACGGTGCCGGAGGTCATCTTCAACTACGGGGGTGCGGAGGTCCGGCAGGCCATCGAGCCGGGGTGGACCGACACCCTCGCCTCGGTGGTGGTCCCGGCGGCCGCGGCCACCGGCCAGATCGCGCTCGTGCACCCGGCCAGCACCACGCCGGTGGTGTACCGCGAGGCGCTGCAGGTCGTGCCCGACCTCCCGTACCTCACCGGCGCCGACCCCATGGTGGTCATGCCGGGCGACACGCTCAACCTGTACGGCGGCAACCTCCAGAGCGTCACCCAGGTGGTGCTCGGGGGCGGTGTGACGGTGAACAGCGGGATCACCGCGAGCCCCGGAGCGCTGCAGCTCACCGTGCCCGCTGGCGTGCAGCCGGGCCCGATCACGGTGACGAACCCGTTCGGCGTCGCGACCTCGGCTTTCCGGCTGGGCCTGATGGTCGTGTCTCCGGGGACAGCGATGGGCTACTCCATCCGCGCCACACCCGGCTTCGGAGTGAACGGCAACGAGTTCTACGGCCTTGCGGTCACGTCTGGGTTGGGCAGCGACCTGGCCCTGGTCGCCTCGTCCACCGGGCCGGGGAACGCCCCGCAGGTCCTTCGCACCACGTCGCTCAGAGCCCATCCTGGGGCTCCGCCTCCTGGAAGTACGGCGGAGAGCATGGTGGTGGCCCCCCTCCGGTCAGGTTCGCCATCCTCCAGACCACCCAGGCCATGAACCCTGGCGGGCGCCTCCTGACCGTGGGGCTACCGCCTTCAACCTCATCGGTGTCTGCCCCTCGGCCGGGCCAACAATACGGCGGTTCTCCGTGGTCTTCGACGGGACCACCACGGCAGCGTACGCCCAGCAGCCCACCAACACCGCCGATGGTACCCAGGAGGGCGTCCTGCGGATCGACCTGAGCGACGGCAGCTGCGAGGAGCTGTTCGTGGGGCCCAAGGCGGGCGGGGCGATCACTGCAGCGCTGGCTCAGAGCCGGAGCTTGCTCATCACCAATCAGGCCCGCGCGGTCCGCGGTGCTGGACGTCGACCCCGCGAGCCCCTCTACGGGACCCTCACCAGCCCCTGGGCCAGCTGGTCCAACATCGGCCTGGATGGTCCGCATCTTCCCGGGCCCCGGCAACGACCTGTTCTTCGAGGGTAGCGCGGGAGGCCTCGGCTCCTTCGACCCTCAGCCTGGCGTCACCCCCGTCCTGATCCCCACCGCAGCCAGCGGCACCGGAATCGTCCCCGACGGCGCCCGCCGCTACTTCCTTGTCCCCGTGAGCGCCCCGGGGCCCGTCCTGGTGGACGCCACCCTCACCCCACCCCGCGCCGTCCGAAGCGGCCTGACCTTCTTCTCCTCCAACCTCGCCGCCGCCAAGCCCGGCACCCACACCTTCTTCAGCACCAGCGGCACCAGCCTCGTCCGGGTGGACATCTACCCCTAGCCGGCGCTACACCGCCCGGGCGTGCTCACGCAGCCCGACACCCTCCGCCCCGGCGTCCAGAGCCTCCTTGAGACCCTCAGCAAGGGGCGGCCCCTGCCCAACGAGTCGGCGGAGGCCCTCGCGCGGCTGGTCGGGGTGCGGCCAGGGCTGGAGGGCCTCTCGCGCCTGTTCCAGCCCGGGTTCCCCGGGATCCGGACCTTCGCGGTCGACATCCACGCCGCCCCGGATCAAGCGGTGGAGCTGACGCTGGTCGGGGTGGCGCGGAACGGGAAGCCGGTGTGGAGCGGCACCCGCGCCTTCGCGTTCGGCCGGGACGGGTCGCTCGAGATCCACCGCGGCTTCGACGAGATCGACCCCGAGTACCAGTCCCGGAACATCACGGTGGACCTGATGCAGCGGGAGCTGGACCTGTTGGCCCTGCTCCGGCGCGGGCGGGCCTCCCGCCTCACCATCGACGCCGAGGGGGTGGGCCGGTACATCTGCGCCCTGCACGGCTTCGTGTTCGCGGACGAGACCGAGGAGGGGCCGCCGGTGCGCTCGGCCCGGAGCCTCGAGCCGACCGGCGACCGCGACGGCCTGACCCAGGCCGCCCGCACCTTCGTGCCCCGCTACGGGGAGCGGCGCGAGGTGGGCAAGATCGCGATCGAGGTGGCGATGGAGCAGGTCGCCCGAGCCACGTCGCCCTGGGACTTCGCGCGCCTGCGCTTCCCCGACGCCCGGCCCCTGCCGGACTCGGACGAGGGGGCGATGGGGGTGAGCGACCTCGGGCGGGAGTTCCTGTTGGGCAAGGAGACCCCGGCCTGGCGGGCCGCCCTGTACGTGGTGCCCCGGGACGAGCGGGCCTACGCCCTCGGGCTCGAGTACCGGCGGCTGAAGACCGCGCGCTCCGAGGCGCGGCTGGCCCGGGAGCTGATGGCGGCCAAGGACGCCGCCCTCAACAGCACCCAGCGGGCGGTGCGGATCCGGGGCCTCGAGACCCTGGCCCAGTGGGCCCCGCCGTGGCTGGCCCCCGACATCCGGGCCCTCACCGAGGGCGCCGACCGCCGGGTGGCCGCGTTCGCCCGCCAGACCCTGCGCCAGATCAGCGGCAGCGACCTCCCCGGCCGGATGCTGACCTACGCCGACGACGCCCGGCACCCCGCGCCCCTCCGTGGGCTCGCCTACCGCGTCCTGGCGGAGCACTTCCCCGACCAGCTCCGGTCCCGGGTCGACATGCTCCGGGTGCACCCTGACGCGCGCATCCAGCGAGCGGTGGTGCCGATCGTGGCCCAGGGCCCCGAGCAGGCCAAGGGGCTCGCCTCGATGCTGGCCGCCAACCCCTGGAGCGCCCCCGAGCGGAGCCGCGCCGGCCTGTTGGCCCTGCGCCTCGAGCTGATCGACCGGCTCCGCACGCGGGCCGACCCCAGCACCCTGCCCTGCCTGATGCAGGCCTTCCGGAGCCAGCCCGCGCCGCTGCCGGCCGAGCAGCTCGCGCTGTCCCGGGCCCTGGTGGCGTTCCCCGACCCGCGGGCTCAGACCGTGCTCATGGAGGCGGCCCGCCGGATCGGGCGCCCCGAGATCCCGTAGGGTTGCGAACTTGACCCGGGTACCGGCCGAATGGACACTCCCAGCGGCCTCCACCCATGCCGACCTACAATTACAAGTCGCGCGAGCTGATCGCCAAGATCGTCTACTACGGGCCCGGACGCTGCGGAAAGACCACCAACCTGCAGCAGATCCACGCCCGCATGCGCCCCGAGACCAGGAGCGAGCTCCTCTCGGTGGCCACGGAGACGGACCGCACCATCTACTTCGACCTGCTGCCCCTGAACCTGGGGACGATCAGCGGCATGAAGTTCATGGTCCGGCTCTTCACCGTGCCCGGGCAGGTCTACTACAGCGAGACCCGTAAGCTCGTGCTGAAGGGGGCCGACGGCGTGGTGTTCGTGGCCGACTCCCAGGACCACATGGCGGACGAGAACCGCCAGTCCCTCCTCGACCTGAAGACCAACCTGCGCGCCAACGGGCTGGACTACGACACCATCCCGCTCGTGATGCAGTGGAACAAGCGCGACCTGCCGCACCTCATCCCCGAGGCCGAGCTCAACGCGATGCTCAACGAGCGCGCGATGAAGACGGTGAGCGCGGTGGCGTCCCAGGGCGACGGCGTGCTCGAGACCCTGCGCCACATCACCCTCGGCGTGTTCAACCACATCAAGGCGGGCGGCAAGATCGGGCAGAAGCCCGCGTCAAGCCCGCTTGCAGCCCCGATCACCGACCCGCACGGCGCGGTGCCGATGAGCCGACCCGCCCCCATCGTGCCGCCGACCCCGGCGGCGCCGGCTGCGCGCCCCGGCAACATCGGCAGCGTGAAGCCCGGCGGGTGGTCGGCGGCCATCCCGAAGACCAGCCTCACCGGGGCCGAGCCTGCAAGCCGCCCTGCACCTGCGCCGCCCGCGCCGCGGCCCGAGCCCAAGCGCGAGGGCCCGCAGCCGGTGCGGATCAGCCCGGACATGGTGCTGGATGAGTTCAGGAACCTGGCCCTGATGCAGAGCCAGCTGGCCGAGCGCATGAGTCAGCTCGAGCACGAGCTGGCGCGCCTCGGCCGTGACAATCAGGAAATCCGAGAAACGCTCGCGCGTCAATCGCGTCATTGATCGCGCGTTTCGCGCATCCCCCAGCTTGGGCATCCAGGGCCCTGTGCTACACTGGCCGGAGTGTCGCCGACCTCGAACCACGGAGCAAAGAGCTTCGCCCTGTCCCGAGATCGCCAGGATGACGACGAGGCCGAGATCATCGATCTCGTGCACCTGCCCCGCGGCACCCGCCCCACCCCCATCGCCTACCTGGACTTCGAAGAGGTGGAGCGCCTCCGCGTCATGAGCTGCGGCTTCTACCAGGACTGCCTGACCTTCGCGGCCGAGGTGAAGTGGCGGAGCTTCCACTGCAAGCAGTGCCCCGAGAACCCAGCGCGCGCCGGCCTGGGTCGCGAGGACCCGGCGCTGCCCGACAGCAACGCCGCGGTGATCAAGCTGCATTGAGCCCCGCCGCGCTCCGCGCCGGCCTCACCCTGATGCTGCTCTCGACGGCGGGGAGCGCCCGAGCCGAGTCCACCCTGCTGCCCGGCTTCCAGATCGGCGGCGCCCTCACCGACCTCCCGACCGCCCCCAAGCACCTCGACTTCCGCCTCGGCGCGGGCCTCGACTGGGTGACACTCCGCCGGGCCGGCGCTCGCGCTGCGGGTCGACACCTCCCACCGCGTCGACGCCACCTTCGCGCTCCTCGCCGGCTACTGGGGCGAGGGGCTGCGGGCGGGGCAGGGGCTCCCCCTCGGCATCACCGCCGGGGGCTGGCTGGGCACCGACGTGCGCGGCGACCTGAGCGCGGGGGCCCGAGGGGTCCTCGCCTGGAGCCTGTGGTACGGGCGCGCGGTGGTGGAGGCCGACGTCAACATGTACCGCCGCCTCGTACCCGACGGGCACCGCGGCTCGGGGGACTGGGCGTGGACGGTGGGGCTGAGCCTGAGAGTGGTCCCATTCGTCCCCATCGTGCTTTGAGGCACGACGCCTGCTAACGTGGCCCGAGGCATGGAGCTGAACGACATCCTCGGCGTCGCGGTGAAGGGGGGCGCCTCCGATATCCACTTGAAGGCTGGCCTGCCGCCCATGTTCCGGGTGAACGGCCAGCTCGTCCCGCTCAAGGACGCGCCGCGCATCTCCCCCGAGGAGCTGTCGCGCATGGCGCTGTCGGTGATGAACAACTACCAGCGGGAGCGCTTCAAGCAGTTCAACGAGCTCGACCTCGCCTACGGCGTCCCGGGGCTCGGCCGCTTCCGCGTGAACGTCTTCCAGCAGCGGGGCACGGTGGGCATCGTGCTCCGGACCATCCCCTTCAAGGTCCGCGGCCTCGACGACCTGAAGCTGCCGCCGGTGCTCAAGCACATCGCGAACGAGGAGCGCGGGCTGATCCTGGTCACCGGCACCACCGGCTCGGGCAAGTCCACCACCCTCGCGGCGATGATCGATCACATCAACAGCACCAAGACCGTGCACGTGATGACGGTCGAGGACCCGATCGAGTTCCTGATCCGCGACAAGCGCTCCGTCATCAACCAGCGCGAGGTCGGGGTCGACACCATGTCCTTCTCGCAGGCTCTGAAGTCTGCCTTGCGCCAGGACCCCGACGTGATCCTGGTGGGCGAGATGCGCGACCTCGAGACGATCGAGACCGCGCTGTTGGCCTCCGAGACCGGCCACCTCGTGCTGTCCACCTTGCACACCCTGGACGCCACCGAGACCATCTCCCGCGTGGTCTCGGTGTTCCCGCCCCACCAGCAGCGGCAGATCCGCCTGCAGCTGGGCGCGGTGCTGAAGGCGGTGATCTGCCAGCGCCTGGTCCCCACCGCCGACGGCAAGGGCCGGGTGGCGGCGCTCGAGATCATGCGCGTCACGCCGCGCCTGCGTGAGATGGTGGAGGACAAGGACCGCACCAAGGAGATCACCGACGCCATCGCCGAGGGCCACGTGACCTACGGGATGCAGACCTTCGACCAGGCCCTGATGTTCCTGTTCCGGAGCGGCCTCATCACCTACGACGAGGCCATGCGCCAGGCCACCAACCCGAGCAACTTCGCCCTCCGGGTCCAGGGCGTCGAGTCCGCCTCCGACGGCAAGTGGAGCGACTTCGAGCGCACCGAGTCCCAGCCCACCCCGCCGCCCCGCAACCAGAGCCGCAGCCAGTGAGGCGCCCTCGACGCCGGGCCGGGGCGCCCGATCCCGCGGCGCAGAACCCGCTGGACACCCTGGCTCGTATCCTTTCGAGACGAGCCCACACCCGGGTCGAGCTGGTGCGAAAGCTCCGCCAGCGCGGCTTCACCCCCGACGTGATCAACGAGACCCTGGCCCGTGCGGCGGAGCTGCACCTGCTCGAGCCCGAGGAGGACCTCGCGGTGCGCTACGCCCGGGAGCTGGCCCAAAAGGCCGGCGCCACGCCCCGGAAGGTCAGCGCGAAGCTGGCCGAGAAGGGGTTCGACCGAGGCCAAGCCAAGGCCGCGGTGGACGCCGCGTTCGAGAGCTGGGACCCCCGGGGGTCCGCCTGGGCCCTGGTCGAGAGGGAGGGAGATCCCGCGCGGGCCGCCCGGCGCCTGGCCCGGGCGGGGTTCCCGGCTGAAGTTGTCCGCTGGGCCGTCGAAAAGATCACTCAGAGTCATGAGGATGGGCGCTGAAGTAGGACAAAAATTTGGTTCGGCGCATACTAGGCGCGTGCTCGAGCCCACTCGGCATGACGAGCGGCGCCGGTACGAGATCCTCCGGGTCGTGAACCGCGGTGGCATGGGCGAGATCGCCCTCGGCCGCGTCAACGGCACCGGTGGTTTCGAGAAGCTGGTGATCCTGAAGCGCCTGCGCGCCGACGCGGAGCGCGAGGACCACATCGCGATGTTCGATGTGGAGCAGGAGGTGATGTCTCGGATCGAGCATCCGAACATCGTCAAGGTCTTCGACCAGCCGATCATCGACCACATCCCGTACCTCGCGATGGAGTACGTGCGGGGCCGGAACCTCGATCAGATCATCCGCGCCGCCCAGCAGTCCGCCCGCGAGCTCAGCGTGGAGTTCGCGCTCTCGGTGATCTCCGAGGTGCTGCGCGGGCTCGCGTTCGTCCACCGCCTCAAGGACAACGACGGCCACGCCCTCGGCGTGGTGCACCAGGACATGACGCCGAGCAACGTCATGGTCTCGTTCTTCGGCGAGGTGAAGGTCACCGACTTCGGCATCAGCTATGTCACGTCACGCGACGGCGGGCTGAGGAAGGGCGTCCTCAAGGGCAAGCCACGTTACGTCGCGCCCGAGGTGCTCGCGGGCAAGCGCGTCAACAACACCGCCGACATCTACGGGGTCGGCGTGGTGCTCTACGAGCTCCTCACCGGCCAGGCCCTCTTCGCGCGCGCCTCGGTGAAGGAGACCCTCTCCGCGGTGGCGAAGAACGAGCTGCCCGACTTCAACCTGAAGCTGGGCGAGCACGGCGAGGGCGTGGTCCGCATCCTCGAGAAGTCCACCAAGAAGGACCCCACCGAGCGCTACCGCACCGCCGAGGCCATGGCGGCCGACGTGCTCAACGAGCTCACCAAGCGCGGCGGCCCGGTGCCTCCCGCCACCCTGGGCTACCAGGTGCGGGTGCTCTTCAACGACGACCCCGACGTGCCCGAGATGGATCCGACGCTGGAGGAGGCGATCGTGAAGGCCCCCACCCTGGCGAAGCCAGGGATGCAGGCGGCGGACCTCGACCAGACCCTGCTCGAGCTGGACCGCCTGCTGGGCAACGACGACAGCAGCGTCGACCTGTTCCAGGTGCCGCCCGAGATCCACCGGGACCTGTCCGACATGCCGGACATGGAGCCCTTCGTCGCCAAGACCCCGCTCCCCGACTTCGTCTGGGACGCGAAGAACGACGACGAGATCCTGGCCAAGGCCCAGGAGCTCTACGGCCCGCCCGAGCCGCGGCCGCTCTTCCCGGAGCTGGAGGCCGCGCCGCCCCCGCGGATGCCGCCCCCCATGAACCCGAGCCGCAGGAGCGGCAGCTTCACCCCCGCCCCAGGTTCCACGACCCCGGCGCCCGACGCGGCGCTGGACGCCATCCTGAAGGCGCGCCGGGACGAGCGTGATCCGGACGCGTACCAGCACCCGAAGGCCCGCACCCTCGTGATCCCGAGCCCGGTGCCCAGCCCCAGCGAGTCGGTCCCGGCGCCCTTCGTGGCCCCGGCCGCGCTCCGGCCCTCGGTGACGCCGGCCCCCGCGGCCGACAGCCCAAGCCTGGTCTCGTACGCCACGCCCCCCGCGGCTCCGCCCGCGCCGGCGGTGACGGCCACGCCGCACGTCCGGCTCCCGACCCCGACCCCGAGCCTCCCGGACCCGACGCCCGTTCCGCGGTCGATCTCGACCGCGCCGCGGGTGGCCCCGCGCACCCCGCTGCCCGTCCCGCAGCTCCCGCCCGCCCCAAGCGGCGGCCTGCAGGGCCAGTTCTGGATGGGCCTGGCGGTGGGCGCCGCGATGGGCGCGGCGGCGGTAGTGGCCTACTTCGTCGCGCTCTGAGCCCAGCCCTCCCGGAGCACGCCGGAGGAAGATCCCCCCACCGCTCCTCGTAGTACGCCCTCGTGAGAGTGCACCTCTTCGTCGCCGTCCTCGGTGCCCTCTGCCTGGCGGGATGTGACGAAACCCGAGATCGAACCGGCACCGACACCCGACCTCCGAGCTGCGTGCCCGCGACGTGCGCCTCGTTGGGTGCAGACTGCGGCAAGGTGCTGGACGGATGCGGTGGACAGCTCGAATGTGGCGGTTGTCCGACCGGTGAGTCCTGCGGCGCCGCCGGCACCCCGAACGTCTGCGCAGCCGGGACGTGCACGCCGAAGACCTGCGCCGACGTGGGCGCGAGCTGTGGCGCGATCAGCGACGGCTGCTCGGACATCCTCCAGTGCGGCACCTGCCAGGGCACCGAGACCTGCGGCGGTGGTGGAACGCCCAACGTGTGCGGACAGGGGTGTCAGCCCATGAGCTGCGCCAGCGTCGGCGCCAACTGCGGAACGATCGATGACGGTTGTGGCCAGGCGCTGAGCTGCGGGTCCTGTCAGACGCCCGAGGTGTGCGGCGGCGGCGGCACCCCCAACGTCTGTGGCCAGGGATGCCAGGTCTCGAGCTGTTTCGAGCTCGGCCTCGACTGCGGCACCGTCGACGTCGGCTGCGGTACCACCGCGACGTGCGGGACCTGCCAGGGAACCGAGAGCTGCGGCGGCGGCGGAACACCCAACGTGTGTGGCTGCACTGCCAGGACGTGTGGCGACCTGGGGATCCAGTGCGGGACGGTCGATGACGGATGCGGCTCACCGTTGGACTGCGGCGGATGTCCGGCACCGCTGTCGTGCGGGGGCGGCGGGACACCCAACGTGTGTGGCACCACCTGCGCCGTGAGCTGCCCGTCGGGGTACACGTGCGATCCCGGCTCCGGAAGCTGCGTGGGCGGCACGGCCACCACGCTCACGCTGAACGTCGTCACCCACACCGTCAGCGGCGTGGTCACCATGAACGGGCAGCCGCCCATAAGCAGCTGCGGGAGCAGCGACCGCGCCTACGTCGACTTCATCGAGCCCAACCTCGGCTATCACCACACCCTCGCCGTCCCCTGCAATGGCGCCACGTCGCCCTTCGCCTTCAGCGGGTCCGTGTTCCCCGGAACCTACAGGGTCCAGGTCCGCGGCTACTCCTCCAATCTACCCAGCGAAGCCTTCACCGTCCGCCAGGGCCTCACCGTCAGCGGGCCGGTCAGCAACCTGACCCTCGACGTCGTCACCCACCCCGTCAGCGGCGTGGTCACCATGAACGGGCAGCAGCCCACCAGCGGCTGCGGGAGCAGCGACCGCGCCTACGTCGACTTCATCGAGCCCAACCTCGGCTATCACCACACCCTCGCCGTCCCCTGCGACGGCGCCACGTCGCCCTTCGCATTCAGCCCGTGTTCCCCGGAACCTACAGGGTCCAGGTCCGCGGCTACTCCTCCAATCTACCCAGCGAAGCCTTCACCGTGCGACAGGGCCTCACCGTCAGCGGGCCGGTCAGCAACCTGACCCTCGACGTCGTCACCCACCCCGTCAGCGGCGTGGTCACCATGAACGGCAGCAGCCCACCAGCAGCTGCGGGGGAGCAGCGACCGCGCCTACGTCGACTTCATCGAGCCCAGCCTCGGCTACCACCACACCTCGCCGTGCCCCTGCAACGGCGCCACGTCGCCCTTCGCCTTCAGTGGGTCCGTGTTCCCCGGAACCTACAGGGTCCAGGTCCGCGGCTACTCCTCCAATCTACCCAGCGAAGCCTTCACCGTCCGCCAGGGCCTCACCGTCAGCGGGCCGGTCAGCAACCTGACCCTCGACGTCGTCACCCATCCCGTCAGCGGCGTGGTCACCATGAACGGGCAGCAGCCCACCAGCGGCTGCGGGAGCAGCGACCGCGCCTACGTCGACTTCACCGAGCCCAGCCTCGGCTACCACCACACCCTCGCCGTCCCCTGCAACGGCGCCACGTCGCCCTTCGCCTTCAGTGGGTCCGTGTTCCCCGGAACCTACAGGGTCCAGGTCCGCGGCTACTCCTCCAACCTACCCAGCGAAGCCTTCACCGTCCGGCAGGGCCTCACCGTCAGCGGACCCGTCAGCAACCTGACCCTCGACGTCGTCACCCACCTGGTCGCCGGGACCGTCACCATGAACGGACAGCAGCCCATCAGCAGCTGCGGAAGCTCCGACCGCGCCTACGTGGATCTGGACGACGACAATCTCGGCTACCACCACACCATCGCCGTCCCCTGCGACGGCGCCAGCTCTCCCTTTGCGTTCGACGGAGACGTCTTCCCCGGCACCTATCGAGTGTCGGTTCGCGGCTACTCCTCCAACATCCCCAGCGAGCGCTTCGTCGCGCTCCCCTCGCTGTCCGTCGGCCAGGACGCCACGGGCCTGGTGCTCGACGTGGTCACCGTCCCGGTCGGAGGTGTCGTGACCATGAACGGACAGCAACCCATGAGCTCCTGTGGGAGCAGCGACCGCGCCTACGTGGACTTCCACGACAGCGTCCAGGGCTACAGCCACACCGTCAACGTCCCTTGCAATGGCGCGACGAGCGCATTCACCTTCCAGGGCCTGGTCTACCCCGGGGTCTACCGGATCTCGGTGAGGGGCTACTCCTCGACGCTCCCGTCCGAAGCGTACATCGTGTTCGACCGGGTGCAGATCCCGTAGGCGCCGCGCCCACGCTGCTAGAGCGAGGCCCGCCGGGCCAGGCGCCCCAGCAACACCAGCGCGCCCACCGTCCCCACCAGCCCGAGGCCCAGCACCGCCAGCTCTTCTGGCGGCGCCGCCGCGGGATCCTGGAGGATCCGGAGCCCGGTGCGCCCGCTGACCCCGAGGTTCACCCAGAGGAGCTTGCTCGGCAGCGTGGCCAACCAGGTCACGAGCAGGTAGGGGCCCAGGCGGAGGCGCGAGAGGGCGAAGACCCAGTTGCTCGCGCCGAGCGGGAGGGCCGGGCTCAGGCGCATCAGCCCCACCAGGCGCCAGCCCCCCGCCACCACCACCCGGTGCGCGGCGGCCAGCCGGGGGCGAGCCAGGAGCCAGCGCTCCAGCCGTTGAGCGAGGAAGGTGCGAGCGAGCCACCACGAGATGGCGGCGGAGATCACGGTGCCGCTGGAGGCGACCGCGGTGCCCCACCAGAGCCCGAGGAGGGCCCCGCACGCGATGGTCATGCCGGAGCCGGGGAGCCCCAACAGCGCGCTCACCACGAAGACGGCGAGCAGGACCGGGGCCGATGCAAGGTGGCTTTCCATCCTCCAGGATGGAGCCATACTCCAACGGCACCTCCAGGACCACCTTCCCGGGGCCCGAGTGCTCGCCAGCTCACCGCCCCGGCGCAGAACCTCCAGGGCCCTCGCTCGGCCCCGTTGGGGCCCACCGCTCGAAGCCCGCCGACCGGCCATCGCGCGCAAGGCGCCGTTCGTCGGCTCGGCTCTCGGCTCGGCTCGGCGTGGTGCTATCCGGGGCCGATGCTGGATCCTGCCTTGACCTTGCACATCTTCGGCGGCGCCGCCGGTCTGCTGACCATGCCCATCCCCCTCATCGCGAAGAAGGGCGGGCGCTGGCATCGCCGCGCGGGGTGGCTCTTCGTCGCGGGGATGACGATCGCAGGGCTGACCGGCTTGTGGATGGCCGGCCGCTTCTTCCTTGCCGATCGGACGGGGCGGGGTGCGTTCTTCGGGGTGCTCTCCGTCTTGCTCCTGGAGTCGCTGTGGAGCGCCATGGCCGCCCTGGCGAGGAAGCGCCAGCCCGCGCCCAGCCGCCGCCTCCTGGACGTCGCCGCTCCGGTGGCGTCGGGGCTCGCCGCCCTCGCGGGGCTCGGGTACGGCCTCTCGGCCGGCCGGCCGCTCCTCGCCGTGTTCGCGACCCTGGCGCTCCTGTCCGCGGTGGGCGACCTCCGCTTCGCCCTCCTACCGCTGCCGACGCCCATGGCATGGTGGTACAGGCACATGTTGAGCATCATGGTGGCGTGCATCTCGGCCATCACCGCCTTCGCGATCCTGAACGTCTCGCGCCTGGTCGGACAGCTCCCGCCTGCGGTGGCGTGGGTGCCATGGGTCCTCCCGACCGCCATCATGGTCCCGGCCTTCGTGTCCTGGGTCCGACGCTACCGGGTGCGGTTCCGTGAGGGGTGAGCCTCTTCGACGTCGGCGTTGGCTGCGCGCCGCCGGGGCCCGGGCTGCGCTCTATCTACCGCTGGCGGCGGGGCTGAGCGCGCTCATGGTGGGCTACATGGGCACGATGGCGCCGGCCGTCCTGGGCGCGGTGTTCCTCGTCAACCTCCTCATCTCTGTGTCGATCGGCGCCTCGATGTGGGCAGTGGGTCGCCTCGCCCTCCGGGTTGGTGCGACACCTCCCGGGGCCGCGAGCGGTCCGGGCTGGCTCCTGCGCGCCGCGACGCTGGTGGTCGGGGTCCTGGGCGGGGCGTACCTCGGGCTCGCGGCCCTGGAGTACCTCGAGCTCCCGATCGCGCGGATGTTCCCGTTCTCCGCCGTGGTCCGGGTCGCGTTCCCCGTCACCCTCGTGATCGTCGGCGTGAGCGAGGCGCTGACCCGCCTGCAGCTGCGCACCCGGGAGGCGGAGGCGGCGCGCATGCGGAGCGAGCTGGCGGCCCTGCACGCCCGCCTCAACCCACACTTCCTCTTCAACAGCCTCAACACCGTAGCCGCGCTGATCGGCGAGGATCCGACCCGGGCCGAGGTCGCGGTCGTGCGGCTCTCCGAGCTCATGCGGCACACGGTGGTGGGCGCGAAGGCGCACTGGATCGCCCTCGGTGACGAGGTGGAGGCGACGCGAAGCTACCTGGAGTTCGAGGCCCTCAGATATGGACCGCGGCTCCGCTTCGAGGTGGAGGTGGCGCCAGGCCTCGAACAGGTCCGCGTGCCGCCCCTGGTGCTCCAGCCCCTGGTGGAGAACGCCGTCAACCACGGGGTGGGGCGCCGCGAGGGCGGGCGCGTGCATGTGGCGGTGCGCGCGGCCGATGGTGGGCTCACGCTGGAGGTCGAGGACGATGGCGCGGGGGCCTCTCCTCGGGTCGGCACCGGGACGTCGCAAGATGACTTGCGACGTCGCCTCGACCTCGCCTACGAGGGTCGGGCCAGGTTGTCCGTGGACCAGGGCCGCATGGGCGGCTATCGAGTCCGCGTCCTGGTCCCGCTGGAGGGCCCCCGGTGAGGGTCCTGGTGGTGGACGATGAGCCCCTGGCGCGCAGACGCCTGGTGCGGATGCTGAGCCAGATCGAGGGCGTGCAGGTGGTCGGCGAGGCCGGCGACAGCGTCGATGCACAGGAGCGCATCCAGGCGGTCTCCCCCGACCTCGTCTTCCTCGACATCCGGATGCCGGGGCTCGACGGCCTGGCCCTGGCCCAGCGCGGTGGTCTCCCGCCGGTGGTCTTCGTCACCGCGCACGCCGAGCACGCCCTGCCGGCCTTCGACGTGCCTGCCGTGGACTACCTCCTGAAGCCGGTATCCGAGGCGCGCCTGCAGCGCGCGCTGGAGCGCGCTCGCGCTCGCGTTGGCCCTCAGCTCCGCATCCATGCACGGACCCGAGCCGGCGTGGTGCTCGTGCCCGCTCCCGAGATCGCGGTGTTCAGCGCACGGGACAAGTACAGCGTGTTCTTGCACCGCGGCGACGAGCTCCTCCTCGAGGAGAGCCTCAGCGCCTTGGAGGCCCGGCTCGCCCCCCTGGGCTTCATGCGGGTCCACCGAGCGGAGCTGGTCAACCTCCACCACGCCCGCGCGCTGTGCACGGGTGGAGGCGGCGCAGCGCTGGAGCTGATCGATGGGCGACGGGTGCCGGTGAGCCGGAGGATGGTCACCAAGGTGCGCCACCACCTGAGCCGACAAGCGAAGCCGCGGCAGTAGTGCTCGACTCGGCGCCCGCTACTCGAGCGCGACCTCCAGGACCACCGTCTCCTGCTCGGGGGCCAGGGTGCTCTTGCGGGTCACCGCCAGCTCTCCGCCCCGGGAGAGGTCCTGCAGCACCCCCACGAGCTCCGCCCGGGGGATCCGCACCACCAGCACCCGGTCGTGGGCGGTCACCGTCCCGCTGTGCGCGTCGGCGATGCGCACCACGCGGGCCCGCACCTCGGCCGCGCCCACGCTGGGGGCCCGCACCTCGAAGTCCGCCGCCTCGCGCACCACCGGGGCGCCACCGCCCGCGCCGCCCACCTCGACCGCGCCGGTGGGGCCGCGCCCCGGGCCCGCGAGGGCGACGAAGAGCACGGTCGCGGCCACCGCCGCGCCGGCCATCAACCACTGCCCCCAGTGGCGCGGCTCCTCGTGCAGGGCGACCGCCGGGCGCTGCGTGACCTCCTGCTGCGCGCGGGCGAGCACCCGGTCCGCGAAGCCCTCGGGGGCCATCAGCGGCGGCTCGCGCAAGAGGCCCTGCACCAGCCGGGACCGGTCCTCGAACGCGCCCCGGCAGCGGGGGCAGGACGCAAGGTGGCTTTCGAGCCACGCCTCGTCCTCGGGCGAGAGCGGGCCCTCGCCGCGATCGGCGTCCAGGCGTGCGTCCATCAGCCGCTCGGCGCGAGCGTGAGCGGAGAACAGGGGGGTGAGCGCGTCGAGTGCAGTCATTGGAAGATCCTCGCGAGGCGCTTGGCCAACGCAGAGCGGGCGCGGTGGATGCGGCTCTTCACCGTGCCGAGGGGGAGCCCGGTGATGTCCGAGATCTCCTCGTACGACATGTCCTCCATGTCGCGGAGCACCACCACCGCCCGGTGGTCCTCGGCCAGCTCCGAGATGGCGGCCTGCACCGCCTCGGCGCGCTGGCTCTGGGCCAGGCGCTCGTCGGCGTCCAGGGCGTCCTCGTCGGTGAGCCGAGCCAGCCGGTCCTCGGCCAGCTCGGGGGGGACGCGGCCGGCGGCCCGCCCCCGCCGCTCCAGGTACTTGATCCGGTTCAGGGTCTGGTTCTTGGCGATGCGGAACAGCCAGGTGGAGAAGGCGGACTCGCCGCGGAACTCCCCCGCGTTCCGATAGAGGGTGAGGAACACGTCCTGGGCGAGGTCCTCGGCCTCGGCCCGGTCGCCCACCATGCGGGCGCAGAACGCGAACACCCGGTGCTGGTATCGCTCCACGAGGAGCTGGAAGGCGCGCTGGTCCCCCGCCGCCACCCGCTCGAGCAGGACCTTCTCGTCCATGGGCGTGGCCGGGTCCCGGGTCGACGCCCCGCCGCGCTCCGCCGGCCGGGGGCCCGCAGCGCGCTCCGAGGAGCGCTCATCAGCCACGGTCAGCGCCGAGCGAGCCATGGGGGCGTTGGTCGGGGGCTCGGGCATGGCGCGCAGCATCAACACCTGGAACGGACAACCAGCTCCCGCGGTGGGTTCCCGAGGAAAAAATCGGCCGAGGGACGTGTTGCCCTCGCGTATTCCCTGCCAGATTATGGGGCTACGGTGACCTCGGACGCCACCCCCACCACGCAGACCCCCACCACCCAGCTCGACATGCGCCCGCACTTCGAGCTGTTCGTGGAGCGGCCCCCCGACCAGGTCCTGGCCTGCCTCGAGCGGCGCTTCCACGAGGTGGCCTGGGAGGGCGACATGCGGGGCAGCCACGTCCAGGTGATGGTCCCCACCAAGGACCGCCACCTCTGGTCCCCCTGGCTCACCTTCGACGTGCGCCAGGACGAGGGCGGCAGCCGCCTCGAGGGCCGCTTCGCCCCCCACCCCGCGGCCTGGACCCTGTTCATGGCCCTGTACGCCATGCTCGGCTTCACCGCCCTGGGCCTGCTCTTCTTCGGCGTCTCGCAGTGGCTGGCCGACCAGGCCCCCACCGCGCTGTGGGGCCTGCCGGTCCTCGGCGCGCTCGCCGCCCTCCTGTATGGGGTGCCCTTCATCGGCCAGGGGCTCACCGCCCAGCAGATGTGCGCGATGCGCAGCTTCGTGTCGGGGTGCGTGCAGGAGCAGGGGCCGAAGCCCCCCGAGAGCTGCTGACGCCGGCTCGTCGGCGCCTCAGCGGAGCGCCTCCACCTGCGACATCAGGCCGGACATCCTGCCCAGGCGCTCGCACAGCTCGTCGATGGTGACCTCGTCGGTCTGGCTCACCGCCAGGCACTCGAAGAAGTCGCGCACCGACAAGATGCCCTGGGGCACCTGGTCCGCGTCCACCACCGGGAGGTGGCGGAACCGGTGCGTCTTGATGAGCTGGTAGCACTCGAGCACCGAGGTTTCGGGGCGCACCGAGATCGGGTTCTGGGTCGCCACGTCGCCGACCTGGGTCTTCGTTGGATCCAGCCCCTTGGCCACCACCCGCTCCAGCACGTCGCGCTCGGTGAACATCGCGTGCAACCTACCTTGCTTCACCACCACCAGCGCGCCCATGTGGTGGGACGCCATCGTCTCCGCCGCAGCCTGGACCGTCGAGCTGGGCTCGACGGTGATGACGTTGGTGCTCATGACCCTCTGAATGCCGACCACTTGTGTACCCTCCTCCGCGGCCTGACCGCGCGGCGCGGGAGCTTACTTCCGCAGGAGTTCGGGTGTATCGCCTGAGGTGGATGGTACTTCCTCATCGAGTCCATGAACCGATGGAGGGGCTCGACCGGGACCCGGACGGCGGCCAACGCCTGCGCGGCTCAGGGCCGGACGATCGTGTTGCCAAAGGTGGTGGTCCGCAGGATCGGGGTGGCGCTCCAGACGCCTCCTGGCGGCATGAGCTCGGCGCTCACGCCGTCCGCCAGGCCCACGGGGGAGGGCCAGCCGACCACCGTGCCCCGGTACTCGACCCCGCCGAAGACGATCACGAACTCGGCGTCGATGCCCGCCTGGAGCAGGCCGAGGTGCGGGAGGAGGGTCCCCGGGCCCACGTTGCTGCTCAAGACCATCGTGTAGACGCCATCGTTGGCCACGAGATCGCCCGCAGTCCCGTCGTCGACCGCGTCGACCTCCCACCAGCTCGTGAACGTCCCCTTCACCCGAACCGGCTGCAGGCCCGGGCCGAAGATCCACCCCACCGCGAGGTTCGAGGTGTCGATGCTCACCCGGAGGTCGATCTGGCCGTGGGCCGGGATCACCAGAGGCTGGGCCACGATCTCCTGCGTCCAGCCCGCCGGCACGGTGAACGTCGCGTTCGAGCCGATCCAGATCCAGCCCATCGATGACTCGGCCCCGTACTCGAAGATCAGCGGTTGGTTCGGGGTGGGGAGGAACGTCGTCACGCACCACCGATGGTCCCCCGCCACCGCGTTCACCGGCTCGTGGCCACCCTGGGTGTATGGGCCATCGTCATAGACCCGGGGATACGGCCCCGACCACGCCAGGTCACGGGTCACGATGCGCGTGGCGGAGTTGTAGGAGAGCGAGCCCTTCCAGGCGAGGCCGTCGTTGGGCCCGTAGGTGCGGTTGGCGCTGTCGTCGATGCAGAACGACAGCGGCGTGGTCCCCGCCGGGGGTATGAAGCCGACCACGCCCCCGTCTGCCGGCCCCGCGTCCGCGCTGACGCCGCTGTCCGCCGGCCCCGCATCCACCCCGGAGTCCGCCGCGACGCCAGAGTCCACCGCGACCCCCGAGTCCACCGCGACCCCAGAGTCCACCGCGACCCCAGAGTCCACCGCGACCCCAGAGTCCGCCGCGATCCCGGAGTCCGCCGCGACCCCCGAGTCCGCCGCGATCCCTGAGTCCGCTTCGACCCCCGAGTCGACCTCGACCCCCGAGTCCACCTCGACCCCTGAGTCCACCTCGACCCCTGAGTCGGGCGTGGTGCCGCTGTCCGCAACCGGTCCTGCGTCGGGCTCACCACAGGTACAGGCGAAGAAGCCGGTGCCAGCCGGGTTGCAGACCTGGCTGCCCGAGCACCCACCGGGCCCCGTGCAAGCCAGGCTGCGACCCGGCGCGCAGACCGGAGCCTCCTCACTGCTGCACGCGGTCGAGATCAGCGCGGCCGAGAGGGTGAGGACGGTAAGTACCGGACGGGCACGAGACATCGCGCTCATCACCTTGCCCACAACGGGACACCAAGTCCAACTGTGAGAACCGGCACGGCGGGGCGCGCGCGGCGCTCGCCCGGTCAGGCGGCGAGCGACGCGACGTACTCCGAGGCGGCGATCGCGGCGATCGCGCCGTCGGACACCGCGGTGGTGACCTGCCGATACCGCTTCTGGCGGGCGTCACCCGCCGCGAACACCCCGGCCACGCTGGTCTTCATCGACTCGTCGGTGAGGATCTCGCCCCGCTCGTTGATGTCGATCTTCTCCCGCAGCCAGCCGGTGTTCGGCACGTAGCCGATGAACAAGAAGACGCCGCTCACCGGGGTCCTCGTCACCTCGCCGGTGCGCTTGTGCTCGGAGATCACCGCGGTGAGGCTCTCCTCGCCCTCGAAGTCCTTCACCGTCTGCTCCATGAGGAAGCGGATCTTCGGGTTCTTCTTGGCCTGCTCCACCGCCCACGGTTGGGCCTGGAAGTGATCGAACTCGTGGATGATTGTGACGCTGGACGCGAACTTCGTGAGCGACACTGCCTCCTCGAGCGCGGAGTTTCCCCCGCCGATCACGGCGATGTCCTGGTCGGTGAAGAAGTCACCGTCGCAGGTGGCGCAGTACGAGATCCCACGCCCCTGGAAGCGCGCCTCGGAGCCGAGGCCCAGGGTGCGAGGCATCGCGCCGGGGGCGAGGATGATCGCGGGGGCCACGAAGGTCCCCTCGTCCTCGACCACCACGCTCTTCTCCGCCCCGGTGAGGGCCACCTCGGCCACCTCGGCGTGGGACAACAGCCGCGCCCCGAAGGACTCGGCCTGTCGCCGCATGGTCATCACGATGTCGGCCCCGGAGGCCTCGAGGACCCCGGGATAGTTGGCCACCTTGTAGGTCAGGTTCATCTGGCCGCCAGGCGTGCCGGTGTCGATGATCAGGGTCTTGAGGTGGGCGCGCGCTCCGTAGAGCGCCGCGGTGAGCCCCGCGGCGCCGCCGCCCAAGACGATCAGGTCATAGCGCTCGGTCATGGCGACAGCCTGCCGTCGAGGATCTCCTTGACCTGCTTCTTGTTCTGGATGCTGCTGGTCGCCGCGACCACCCCGCCGTCCTTGTAGTAGACGGTGAAGGGCAGCCCCATGAAGCCGTTGGTCTCGGGGAGGCGCCGGATGGTCTGCATCGCCACCGCGGTGTCGAAGTCCATGTCGTAGAAGTTGACGTCCGGGTAGTTGGACTTCAGCGCGTCCATGACGCTGTAGACCGGGACGCACATCGGCCCCATCCGGCCGCAGACCACGGCCACCTTGGCGCCGCTCGCGATGAGCTGTTCGTACTGCTCCACGGACTCGATGTGCTGAAGGTTGGTGTTGAGCATTGGGATCTCCGTTTCGTTAGCGCTTGGGCGCGCCCCGCGACGGCTTCGGGCTCGTGTCCGAGGTCGGGGCCGGAGTGCGCGCCTCCGTAATGGCGTCGAGGGCGGCGATGAGGCTCCTGGTCCGGCGCGCGTGCGTCAGCGCGTAGCTGCGACAGCGGCCTTGCGGCTCGCACGCGATCAGACCGGCGTCCCGCAGGATCCCGAGCTGCTTGGAGACCACGGCCTGCTCGGCCCCGATCGTCTCCACCAGCTCGCCGACGATGGCGGGACCGTCGAGCAGCCGCTCCAGGATGGCGAGGCGGAGCGGGCTGGTCAAAAGACCCGCCGTCGTCGCGCGCTCATCGCTGGAGGCTTGCTTGCTCATCGCCCACCGACACCCGACAACCGATATCGGCGCTTATATATATCCCGTTAGATATGCGTCAAGCGGTCGGCGACCGCGCGCCAGATTGAGGCGACGACCCCTAAGCTAGGCTTCGGTCCGGGCGGCCAGGCGCTCCACCAGCGCGGCCAGGGTGCGCACCCCGAACCCGGTGGCCCCCTTCGGGGTGTGGCCCGCCGCCTTGCCGGAGAAGACCGGCCCCGCCACGTCGAGGTGGGCCCACCGGACCCCTTCGTCCACGAAGGCCTGCAGGAAGAGCGCGGCGGTGATCGCCCCGCCCCAGCGCTCGCCGAGGTTCTTGATGTCCGCCACGTCGCTGTCGAGCTGGTCGCGGAGCGCGCCGTCGAGCGGCATGCGCCAGAACGCCTCGCCGCTCTCCTTCCACGCCGCGGCGAGGTCCTCGGCCAGGTCCTCCTCGCGCACGAAGGCACCGGCGGTGAGCTTGCCGAGCGCCACCATGCACGCCCCGGTGAGGGTGGCGAGGTCCACGATGTCGGTGGGTCGCTGGTCCTGGGCGTAGGCCAGCGCGTCGGCCAGCACGAGGCGCCCCTCGGCGTCGGTGTTGAGGATCTCGACCGAGATCCCCTTCTTGCCGGTGATGATGTCGCCCGGCCGGATCGCGTTGCCGTCGGGCATGTTCTCGGCCGCGCCGATGATCCCGTGCACCACGCAACCTGGCTTCAGGTTCGCCACCGCCTGCATCGCCCCGATCACCGCGGCGGCGCCGCCCATGTCGATCTTCATCTCCATCATGCCGTCCGCCGGCTTGAGCGAAAGGCCGCCCGCGTCGAAGGTCAGCCCCTTGCCCACCAGGCAGATCACCCGGTCCGAGGTCTTCTTGTCCGGGGTGTAGGTCATGTGGACGAGCCGCGGCTCGTTGCGGCTGCCCTTCCCCACCCCGAGGTGCAGGTTCATGTTCTGGCGCTCCATGTCCCGCACCGTCAGGACCTTGATCGCCAGCTCGTGGGCCTTGGCCACCTTCTTCGCGCGCTCCGACAGCTCGATCGGGGTCAGCACGTTGGGCGGGCAGTTCACGAGGTCGCGGGCCACCGCCACCGCGTCGGCCATGGCCTGGCCCTTCTGGAGCGCGGCCCGCAGCTGCGCCCCGCGGATGCCCTGGACGTCCTCGGCCACGAAGGCCACCTTGGCCTCCTTGAGGGCGGTCGGGCGCTGCTCCTTGGTGCGGTACTCGACGTAGCGGTAGGTCCCCAGCTCCGCCCCCTCGGCCAGGGCCTGCACCAGGGCGAGCACCGACTGGGGCTCCCCGTCGCCCTGCTCGGGGATGGTGAGCTGCAGGGCCATGGACGCCGCCCCGACCTTCAGGGCCACCCGGGCCGCCTCACCCGCCAGGCGTCGGGCCGCCTCGGGCCCGTAGCCCGCGCGGGGCCCGTACCCGTAGACCAGCACCCGCTTGGCCAACAGTCCGCCGCCCACGTTGAAGACCAGGGTCTGGCCGGGCCGGCCCTTGAAGTCCTCCTCGCGGCACGCGCTCTCGAGAGCGCCGTCCAGGCCGCGGTTCAGGTGCGCGAAGGTCAGGCCCCGGTCCGGCTCGTCGGAGAAGACGCCGACCGCCAGCAGGTCCACTGGCGCCTCGCGCAGGTCGTCCGTGTAGAGGCTGAGCTTCATGCAATCGGGCCCATAGCAAGCGGGCCCGGTTCGCGCCAGTGCTCAGGCACCGCCTGCCCCACCCCGGACCGGCCACGTTCAGCCGCTCAGCCGACCTCGGAGCGATGCAGGAGGGTCCGCTTGGGGCGCCGCACCAGCCAGCCCGGGCCGAGCCGGTCGCCCCGGCCCCCGCCGACCAGCCGGTCGAGCGCGACGAGCGGCGCGGTGACCGCCCACAGCAGGAAGTGCAGGCTCACCAGGGGGATCATCGCCCCCACGTCGACGCCGGCGGAGGCGAGCGCCGCGTCGAGGGCTCGCGGGTCACGCCCGACCCCGTCCTTTCGGTACCAGCACGGCCAGTTCGGATAGGTCCAGAACTGCAGGAAGCGCTTCGGCTCGAGCAGCGGGTTCGGCATGCGCGGGCGACAGCCCACCAGGTCGGCCACCGAGTCCATGAACGCGGGGTAGTCGACGAGGGTGTCGACGTGCGGGGAGCCTCGGTAGTACCGGCGCTCGATCTGCGCCTCCTCCGCGATGCGCGCGGGCAGGTCCTTCGGCAAGCTGGCTTGCCCGGTGGCGAGCAGGGCCACGTAGCGGGCGAGCAGCTCGGCCGCGGCGGGCAGGCCACCCTGGTGGGGGCGGGCCCAGCCGAGGAAGGCCAGCCTGCCCTCGTGCTCGGGAGGGAAGCAGTGCCGGAACCAGGCGCGCGGGTTCACCTCGATCTCGCTCTCGAGCCAGGGGAGCTCCGTCTTGAAGCCGGTGCAGGCGACGATGACGTCGAAGTCGTCGCCCGTCTCCGGGCGCCGCTCGTCGAGCAGGGGGGCCTCGAACTCCACCCGCAGGCCCTCGAAGCGCGCGCGGGGCGCGACCACCACCCCGAGCTTTCCCGCGCAGGCGGCCACCGGCAGGCGCATGGTCTTGGTCACCACCACCGACTGGTCCTGCATCCAGAAGTTCCTGTTCATCGCCACGTCGTTCCAGCGCACCGCGCACTTGGCGACGTCCGAGATGGAAGGTACGTTGCGGATCGCGGTGAACATGCCGATCCGGACGAGGCCGAACGCGGCGAGCGGGAGCTGGTTGCTCATGCGGCTGGTCGACAGGATCTCCAGCAGCTCGTTCACCTTCGCGAGCGACTCGGGTCGCGCCTCGAGGGTCGCGTTCTCGTCGTAGCCCCTGGCCATCGACGCCACCGGGTAGCGCGGGGCGACGATGAAGGGCCGCCGCGACCACACCACGGTCTCGGCCGCGACCTCCGAGATCTCGCCCGCGATGTCCGACGCGGACTCCCCGATCCCGACCACGAGCACGCGCTTGCCTTCGAACTCCTCCCGCCCCCGGTAGTCGGAGCTGTGCAGGACCCGCCCGGTGTACCCCTCGAACTCGGGCCGGTGGGGCTCCTGCTGAGAACCGGTGGCCACGATGAGGTGGCGGGCCTCGAGGGTGTGCTCGCCCTCCGCGTCGACCACGTCGACGATCCAGCGGTCGGTCGCCGCGTCGAAGCGGGCGCGGGACACCCGGGTCTCGAAGCGGATGTGCGGCAACAGGTCGAAGTGCTCGACGTAGGCGTCGAGGTAGCGCTGGTAGCCGGCCTTGCTGGAGTAGTGGGCCTCGGGCTCGAGCGGCGCGAAGTCGGAGAACGCCATGAAGTAGTTCGAGGTCGTAAGGTACAGGTCCTCGTAGACCGCGGGATTGTTCGCCCGGAACACGCCTCCGTAGCCGGCGGACCGCTCGATCGCGGTGACCGAGAGGTCGTGGGTCAGCATCTCCTTCAGGGCCGCGAGGCCCGAGGGGCCTGCGCCGATGACGATCACGTCTTGCATCGGCCCGAGTCTCTCAGAGTATGTCCTAGGGAGAAAGCCTCGGCCCCGCCAGGGGAAGACGCCGGCCACGCGTCATTGCGGCGATTTCCCGGGCGCTGCTACCATCCGCGCACCTTGTACGCGACCACACAGCGGAGGGCGCGTCGGGCCTCGGGCCCGCAGAACCACCCAGGCCCCCTCGCGGGCCTGGCGCTCGCGGTGACGCTGGCCTGGGCGCCGGCGGCGCTGGGCGGGCCCCTGAACCCCGAGGAGCTGACGGTGGTCGAGCGTCGGGTGGCCAACGTCCAGCCCAGCGCGGCCAAGCACAGCGTGGCCTCGGGTGACACCCTGTTCCTGGAGCGCACCGTCGAGGCGAAGCCCGGGGTGATCCGCGGGGGCGTGACCGACTACGAGGGCCTGGTCACCGGCGTGGTGGCCCCGGATGGGGTCGTGGTGCACACCCGGGTGGACGAGGTCCGCCTGGAGCCCACGAGCGGCGGGACCGCCATCCACTTCACCTACCTCATCCACGCCGACCCCGGCGCCCGCGGGGGCGGCCGGGTGAAGCTCACGCTGAGCCTGGTGGAGCGCCGGGGCCTCGCCAACGTGGTGGCGAAGCAGGAGGTGACCCACTGGATCACGGTGGGGGGCCCCGAGCCCAGCCCGCGGGACCTGGCGGCCAGCTTCTACGGCTACCGCCACTTCGCCAAGCGCGCCCAGGTCGGGCGCGCGGTGCTGGCCAAGGCGGGTGTGCAGGTCAGCCTGCGCGAGGACGTGCGGATGCCGCCGCTGAACCGCGCCAACGACAAGGTGACGGCCCGGGTCTTCACGTTCATCCAGGACCGGGACCGCCTCTGGTCCGCCCACCGCCAGCTCGTGGCCGCGTCCAAGAGCGGCGACGCCAAGGTGGCCAACGCGGCGCGGGCCTACCTGAACGCGCTCGACGCCCCCGACGACGGCCTCTCCGGGCTTCCGGACGTGGCCCTGGTGGAGGGCGCGGCGCCCCCGCCCGCACCCCCGCCCCCGAGCAGCACCATCGTCCGCCTCGAGCCCACCGCGTCGGAGCCGGCGGGCGGCGGCGGCAGCCCGAGCGGCGGCGGCGCTCCGCTGACCCCGGTCGGCTCGTACGACTCCACCGGCGACAGCGAGGCGGAGCCCACCCTCCCCTCCCGCCGACGCACCGACGAGCTCACTCCAGAGGAGCTGGCGGCCACCGCCGAGCCCCCGAAGCCCCCCACCGCGGCTCCGAAGGCGGACCAGCCCCCGGCCGACGAGCTCGTCGAGGAGGTGAGCGACGATCCCTTCTCGGACGGCGGCGCGCGCCGCTACCTCCGCATCCCCAGCTACAGCCGTGGGCTGGTGCTGGACGACCCCAACATCGCGTTCGGGGGCGCGTTCCGCATGGCGTGGGCCAACGCGAAGGTGCTGGTGCCCGCGGTGGCCTCCGCGTTCTTCCTCGACGCGCAGTTCGCGTTGACACGCTACCTGGGGGCCGAGCTGACCATCCCCACCCAGTACGTGAACGTCGACGTGGAGGGCGCCCGCTCGGTCTTCGCGATGGGGAAGCCCCTGGTCGCGCTCAAGTGGCGCCTCTTCCTGCCCGATGTCCTCGGTCGGCGCCCCGCCCTGACCCTCCGCACCCGCGTCGGGATCCCGTTCTCGCCCCTGCACACCGTCCCGCCCTCGTGGGTGGCCGAGAACTTCACGCGGGAGGTCCACTTCGCCGACACCTATGCGTTCTTCATGGAGAAGACCAACGTGGGGCTCGGGGCCAGCGCGGCCTGGCAGTACCAGCTGTTCTACTTCGGGGCCCAGTTCTACACCGACTACTTCATCCCCGTGGCCGGCTCGGTCGACCCCACGAGCTTCTTCACCCTGAACTACGGGGTGAGCTTCGGCGCGCTCCCCTTCGGCGACCTCGTGGGCTTCTACGCCGAGGCCCGCGCCACCAGCCTCCTCGCCGGCCCCGGCCGGACCGAGTTCTTCACGTACTTTGGCGCTCGTGCGCGCTTCTTCGAGCACCTCGAGCCTGCGCTCTGGATCGCGTTCCCGCTGGGCTCCGTCCGAAACGCCAACACCTTCCAGATCGGCGCCGAGATCCGGTTCTCGTATGATCTGTATGATGTGTTGAACCCGTCAGGCGGCGACCGCCGAGACGCACCGCTCTTGAACTCCTGGGGTCCCGGGCCGGCGGAGCCGTCCCACCCCTCTTCGCCGGGCTTCGCCCGGCTGCGCGCTCCGCTTGCGAATGAGGCCGACAGATGACCAGACGAGTCCAGGGCGACGCTCCAACCCGCAGGCCCCGTGTCATGGCTGCCGCGCTCGCGGCGGCGACCCTGCTGTCCACCGGCCTGCTCATGGCCAGCGCGGGCGCGCTCTTCGGCGGCTGCAACGACCAGGCGTGCAACCCGACCTCCCTCAAGTCCGACATGCCCTCCCCCGCCCTGGAGTGCCCCAGCGGCCAGCTCTGCTACCAGGGGAGCTGCATCCGTGGGTGCACCGCCGGCCAGGAGCTCTCGGTGGACTGCACGAGCAACTCTGATTGCAGCGCCCCGCTCGGCACCTGCGTCAACGGCAAGTGCTCGGCCTGCGAGCAGGGCGAGGTGTGCGTGCCCACCCTCAACATCTGCCAGCTCTCGGTGCAGGTTCCCTTGCCCGATAGCCCGAACCCGCCGGGCTCGCCCAACACCCTGCCCTACCCGCTGGACGCCGGCCCCCTCGACGGCGGCCTCAGCCGCAACGTGGACGCGGGGATCGAGGAGACGCCGCGGGAGATCGAGGTCACCTACGCCGGGATCGTCGACCTCGCGCAGGAGGAGGACTACCGAGGCGTGAGCGGCAACCCGACCCCCGGGGTCGCCGTGAACGTGAGCGCGTGGGACGTGCGCGGCCACGGGCTGGGGCTCAAGTGGCGCCCTGAGTTCAGTCCGCCCCTCATCCAGTGCCGGGACGACGACGTCGACTGTGGAAACCGGGCCGCGTTCGAGCTGGGGCAGTGTGTCATCCGCCCGCTCCGCTCGGTGACCTCCACCACCAGCGCCGGCCCCGCTCCGGTGGACCTCGGCGTCATCCGAGTCAGCGACCACGCAGATTTCCCGGGGAGCATCGCCACCCAGCTCGTGGCGACCTTCGACCCCGGGATACCGGGCTACGGCGTGGTCCCCGCGACCCCGCCCCTGAACCTGCTGCAGCTCTCGCAGCAGCCCTTCGACACGTTCTACCTCTCGGTCACCGGCCAGACGGCGCCCGGCATCACCAACGGCGCGTGGCCGAACGCCGGCGGCGGCTTCCTCGGTCACCACGTGCCGTTCCAGCTCCTCCCGACCGAGGCCACGAAGACCCTCCTGCGCGACGCCACGGTGACCAACCCGCCGACGGACGACCTCGTCTTCCAGTGGGACCGGGTCGACACCGGGAGCCCGCAAGGTGAGTACGTGCAGGTCAGGCTCATGGGCGTGAACAACGAGCTCAGCTGCGACGCGCGAGAGGGCCCGAACGGCGAAGACACCCTCAGGCTCGTGGCCACGACCCTCACCGAGTGGCGCACGCGCGAGGGGCCGGGGGTGTACGCGCTGTACTTCGAGCGCTACAGCGCGCAGCGCCTCACGATCGACGGCATCACCGACGACGTGGTGGTCGACTTCTCGGTCCGGGTCCGCCACACCCTGATCGGTCGACTGACGATCCAATAGCCGGCGGGCCAGGCCCGGGCCGCAGGGCTCACAGCACCAGGAACAGCACCACGCCGACCGCGGCCAGGAGGGCCGCGCCGCCCACCACGAGGATCAGGAGCTCCGCCGTCCAGCCCTTCTTGGCCACCTGCTGGAGCTCGGGCGGGATCTCGATCTCGGGGAGGGGCTCCTCCTCGTCGTCCTCCGCGTGCAGGTCGCTCTGCGAGTAGCCCGAGCTGCTCACCGGCTCGTCGGCCGGCTCCGGATCGTGGTGGGGATCCGACTCCACGTAGTCGTCCTCCTCCTCGGCCAGCGCGTGCTCGGGCTCCGGCTGGGCCTGGGAGGGGTCGAGGGTGTGGAGCTCGGGCCCGCCGATCTTGTCGAGCAGGCGGGAGGGCGGGTCGATGAAGATGAGCTTCACCCCGCCGATCTGGAGCTCGTCACCGTCCTTGATGAGCTGGGCGCCCTGGATGACCTTCCCGTTCAGGATCACCCCGTTCTTGCTGCCGAGGTCCTGGGCGGTGAACCCGTGCCAGTCCCGCTTGATGAGGCAGTGGCGCCGGGACACGTTGTGATCGTTGAGGGTGATGTCGCAATCTGGACTGCGCCCGAGGGTCAGCTCGGACGCGTCCTCGGCCAGCTCATAGCGCTTGCCCTCGTCGGGCCCGTTCATGATGCGGAGCGCCGGGGGCTCGTGCTGGTCGCCGCCCAGCGATGACAAGACCTCTTGCACCATGCGCCGCGCGAGGGCCTCGGTCTTCTCACCCGGCTGGCGATCGAGCGGGGTGTGGGCGGTGGTCTTGAAGGTGATGGCGAAGGTCATCACCCGGATCTCGTCCCCGTCGCGCAAGAGGCGCTTCTCGCCGTTGGGGATGCGCCGCCCGTTGTGCTCGGTGCCGTGGGTGGAGCCGAGGTCCTCGAGGAAGTAGTCGCCTACCTCGTAGAAGATGCGGGCGTGCCGCCGCGACACCGTGGTGAGCGGGATCTGGATGTCGTTGCTCGGGTCCCGGCCCATCGAGATCACGGGCTGGGAGAAGTCGTACGAGAACTCGCGCGCCGGCTTGTCCGGGATGGTGAGGACCACCTTCAGGTGGACCGGCGGTGGCTCTTGCCTGGATGCGGTCCCCGCCATCGCCACCGGCTACTCCAGCTCCAACTTGCGCACGAGCTCCTTGCACGTCTCGACGCGGTCGCCCCACTTCGGCGTGGGCTCGTCCTTGTTCACCTCGGTCGCGCACGAGACGAAGTCCTGGCAGCGGGCGATGGTGCGCGTGGTGTCGAGGGTCTTGTTCGCGTGCATCGCCAGCTCGTAGTACGCGGGGCAGTACCGCGGATCCAGCCGCACGGTGTTCTCCCACTCGTTCACCGCCTTGTCGGGCAGGCCCTTCTCCGCGTAGATGCTGCCCAGATCGTAGTGGTGGGTGGGGTTGCCGGGATCCTGCTTGATGCGGTCCAGGAACTCCTTGATCGCGCCGTCCTGCGCCGCGCACATCTCATAGGACGCGGCCAGGTTCATGCGCGCGCCCACCGCCACCTCGGACTGGTCCTTGTCCCGGAGCGCGGTGATGTACGCCTGGATGGCCTCCGAGCAGCGCCCGGTCTGCAGGTAGGTGTTGCCGAGGTTGTAGGCGCACACCGGGTTCTCGGGATCGATCTCCAGGCACCGCTTGAAGTTCTGCTCGGCCGACGCGTACTTCTTCTCCGTGACGTCCATGAACCCCAGGTGGTGCCGGGCGTTGAAGTTGTTCGGGTTCATCTCCAGCAGGCGGATCAGGTGGCTGCGCGCCTTGGCGTAGAGGTCCTTGCGCTTGTCCACGTCCCCCTTATCACCGGCCACCGTCCCCTGCCGCATGAGGCACATGCCCAGGTTCTCGCGCGCGTCGAAGTAGCCGGGGTCGATCTCGAGCGCGGCCAGGAACTCGTCGCAGGCGATGTCGTAGTTGGGCGGATTCTCCCGGAAGAAGCAGGTGCCGAGGTTGTTGTGGGCCTCCGCGAAGTCCGGGTTCACGGCCAGGGCGTCCTTGAAGTGCTCCTTCGCCTCGGACAGATCGCCGTGGCAGGTGAGCGCGACCATCCCCAGGCAGTTGTGGGGGTGCTCGAAGTTGGGCCCGTACTCGAGGGCCAGCCGGCACCGCTCCTCCGCCTGCACGCAGTTGCCCTGCTTGAGGTACTCGACCCCCGTGTCGTGGTGCCGGATCGCGTCGGGGTGCACCGTCTTCTCGATGCACGCCGCGCAGCGGGTAGCGAAGAGCGCGACCATCAGGGCGCCGAGGTAGAGACGAGTGTGCTTCATGCTTCGATATCGGCTCGGGGCCTCGTCGCGATGCGTGCCAGGGTTATTCCGAGGCGCCCGGTCGTCGGGCTGATCATTGGCGGTCCGCGGCACGGCGTCAATCGCCACTACCCCACCCCATTGACTCCCTGCCCAACGCCATCAAAGCTCAGGGCCCCCATGAGCTGGATGAGAGTGCTGATCAAGTGGGCGCCGGCCGCGCTGCTCTGCCTGGGCCTGCTGGGCGTGGGGGGCGAGGCGCAGGCCCAGTACAAGAACGGCCAGATCGGGTTCGAGGGCGGCTACTTCCTCATGGGCTCCAAGACCCTCCTCAAGGAGCACAGCTTCCTGTTGAGCCTGCGCGGCGCCTACAAGGGCACCGACAACTGGTGGTTCACCGCGCGGGCCGGGGTCTCGTTCCGCGGGGAGCAGAGCGCCATCTCCAACCGGACGGTGGTGATCTTCAACCTGATGCCGGTCGACGCCCGCTACTACTTCCTGACCGACAACCTGCGGCCCTTCGTCGGGGTGGGGAGCGTGTTCAACTTCCTCTTCAACCAGACCATCGAGTCGAGCGTGTTCTGGGGTCCCCAGATCGAGGCCGGGGTGGAGTTCCGGTTGAGACGAGACATGTTCCTCGGCTTCGAGGTCGACGCCGGCTGGGCCCTGGTCTTCGAGGGACCGGATGCCCCGTTCGTGACCGCCACCACCCAGCTCCTGTTCTTCCTGTGATGCGCCGCGTCGCGGCCGCCGCTGCCCTCGTGTTGGCCGCGTGCGGCGGCAAGACCGACCCCGGCACCGGGACCGGCACCCTCACCGCGCTCGTGGAGATCTCCGCCACCCCCGAGCGCACGGTGGTCGAGGTCGACCTCAGCGCCGGGCGCAACCCGATCGCGGAGGCCGAGGTCCTGCTCGAGGACGTCGACCGCGGCGGCAGCGCCACCGCCGAGGCCGCCGCGCCGGGGAGCTTCCGGGCCGCCTTCAACGGCTACGCGCGCACCATCCACATCGCCCTCACCACCCCCGACGGCGACGCGCTCGAGGCGCAGCTGGAGGGCCCGGCCCCCCACGTCATCACCCGCCCCACCGACGGCGCCCGCGTGCGCAGGGCGGGTTTCGACACCCTGCTCGTGCAGTGGGAGGCGGCCCAGGCGGCGGAGGCGGTGGAGCTCACCGCGGGCGGCCCACCCGTCACCCTCGACCACGATCCGGGCGAGGCCGAGCTGCCCCTCGCGCCGCTGCTCGACGGGCTGCAGACCCTCGAGGTGCGCCGTGAGACGAGCGTCTCGCTGGATGGGGGCATCCCGGGCTCCCGGATGCGGAGCCGCTATCAGGTGGACATTTCGTTCACACTTGAGGGATAAGCCTGGAGCGTGGCGCTCCGATCATCGATCGATCACGAGCTTCGCCCCCTGATCAAAGCCCTCCGAAATCGCATCGACGGCCTCCTGGGCGTCACCGTGGTCAAGAAGGACGGGCTTGAGATCTTCGAGCGCGGGACGGTGCCCTTCATGTCCATGGAGGTCAAACGCGACTTCCTGATCCTGGATCTCTGGCTCCCGCAGGACATCCTGCACGACGCCCGCGCCTCCGGCATCGCGCGCCCCCACCCCTTCGAGCCCAACGACGCGGTCCGGGTGCGCTTCGAGCGCGCCCTCGATCTGACCACCGTCGCCCGCTGGCTGGAGACCGCGCACAGCCACGCCAAGGTGCGGGCCGAGGCGCCCGCCCCGCCGCCGGCCCCGGAGCCCCCGGCGGAGCCGGCCGAGCCGCTCACCCCGCCCGTGCAGGAGGCTACCCCGGCGAAGGCCGAGCCCACCACGAAGAAGCCCGCGGCGGAGGCCGCGCCCGCGGCGCCGAAGACGCCCGCGAAGAAGGCCACCGCCACCAAGAAGGCCACCAACGCGAAGAAGGCCCCGGCCGTGGAGCCGCCCGCGAAGCAGGCCACCACCGCGAAGAAGGCCCCGGCCGTGGAGCCGCCCGCGAAGAAGGCCACCACCGCCAAGAAGGCCCCGCCGGCGAAGAAGGCCACCACCAGGAAGGCCCCGGCGAAGGCGAGCGCGAAGAAGGCCACCACCGCCAAGAAGGTCGCGGCGAAGAAGGCCGCCGCGAAGCCCACCCCCGCCAAGAGGCCGGCGACGAAGATGCCCGGCGCTACGGGCCGAAGGCCTGACGGCTACGCCTCTGTAGCTGCGGTAGGCAGCCCGCGAAGCGGGAAGCCGGGCGCAGCGCACAGGAAGGCGTCGGCGGCCAAGAAGAGCGCGCGCTGAGCGCCCCTCCCCGTCCGGCTCGGTTCGGGGCAGATCCCCGATCTCTCCTCAGGATGATCGCCAAACCGCCGTTCCTGGCAGGACGTGAAGACCACCACGCTCTTGCTCTCCACGGCGGCCGCGCTTTGCCTCGCCGCCTGCAACTCTGAGGCTCCCGCGGGGAGCCCCGCCGGCCACACCCTGGCCACCGAGACCGAGACAACGCTGGCCCCGCCCACCGTCGAGGCGCGCTCCGACACGAGCGCCTTGCAGGGGGCGGTGAGCGCCCCCGGCGCCGCCGCGCAGAGCCAGCGCTACCGCCTTGTCACCACCAACCTCCAGCCCAAGTTCCGCAAGTAGACCTGCAAGGAGCACCAGAATGTACGCACGATCACGCCTCGGCCTCACCCTGCTGAGCGCCGTTGGCCTCGCCCTCTCGACCGCCCCCGCCCAGGCCCAGGATGTCCCTGGCGTCACCATCCACTTCAGCGGCTACCTCACCGACCTCAACGGCAACGCGGTGAACGGGCTGGTGGACGTCCAGGTCCGGATCCTCGACCAGGCCCTCGCCGGGAACGAGCTCTTCTACGAGCTGCACCGCGGGGTGGAGGTGTCCGACGGCAACATGGAGCTGGACATCGGCGCCTACACCCCCCTCAACGCGTCGGTGTTCGAGGTGGTGGACGGCCAGCTCAGCGGCGGCGGCCGCTTCATCGGCATCACGGTCGGTGATGACCGGCAGGAGCTCGCGCCTCGCTTCCCCATCCCGGTGGTGCCCTTCGCGGTGCGCTCGCTGATCGGGGACGGGGTCGAGGGCCCGGCCGGCCCGGCCGGCCCCCAGGGTCCGGAGGGGCCCCAAGGTGCCCAGGGTCCGGCCGGCCCCCAGGGCGTCGCCGGCCTCGACGGCGCCCCCGGCGCGGCGGGCCCCCGCGGTCCGGCCGGCGCGGACGGCGTGGACGGCGTCTCCGCCACCGCGAACGCGATCCTCGTCGGTGACCCGCGCTGCCCCGCTGGCGGCGTCCAGCTCACCGGGGCCAGCGGCGCCGCGGTGCTCTGCAACGGCGCCCCCGGCGCGGACGGCGCGGACGGCGCCTCCGTCACCACCGTCGCCCTGAGCGTCGGTGACAACGACTGCCCCTACGGCGGCCTGAAGGTCGTCGGCCCCGCGGGCGAGAGCACCCTGTGCAACGGCGCCCCGGGCGCGGTGGGACCGCAGGGTCCGGTCGGCGCGGTCGGTGCCAAGGGCGCGGACGGCGCGGTGGGACCGCAAGGTCCGGTCGGCGCGGACGGCGCGGTCGGTCCGATGGGTCCCCAGGGCCCGGCCGGCGCGGTGGGTCCCCAGGGCCCGGCCGGCCTCGACGGTGGGCCCCCAGGGGCCCGCCGGCCTCGACGGCGCGGACGGCGCGGTCGGTCCGATGGGTCCCCAGGGCCCGGCTGGCGCGGTGGGTCCCCAGGGCCCGGCCGGCCTCGACGGCGCGGTGGGCGCGGTCGGTCCGATGGGTCCCCAGGGCCCGGCCGGCCTCGACGGCGCGGTGGGTCCCCAAGGCGCGGTCGGCCCCGCGGGTCCGCAGGGCCCGGGCGGCCTCGACGGCGCGGTGGGCGCCCAGGGTCCGGCGGGTCCCCAGGGTCCCGCTGGCCCCGCAGGTCCCCCAGGGGCGGACGGTCCCCAGCAGGCGCGGACGGCCGACGGCGCAGGGCCCGATGGGTCCCCAGGGCCCGGCTGGCCTCGTCTCTGGACGGCCTCGACGGCGCGGTGGGCCCGATGGGTCCCCAGGGCCCGCCGGCCTCGACGGCGCGACCGGCGCCCAGGGCCTGCAGGGGCATCCAGGGTCCGGCCGGCCCGACTGGCGCCCAGGGCCGCAGGGCCTCCAGGGTCCGGCCGGCGCAACCGGCGCGACCGGCGCGACCGGCGCCCAGGGCCTCCAGGGTCCGGCTGGCGCGGCTGGCGCGACGCGCGACCGGCGCCCAGGGCCCGGCCGGCGCAACCGGCGCCACCGGTCCGCAGGGCCCGGCCGGCGCGGATGGGGTGGGCGGCGTGAAGGTCTACGATCACAACGGGGTGGAGCTGGGCCGGCTCCTCGACGCGAGCGGCTACGGCCTCGGCTTCCTCACCAGCACCGGCCACGTGGTGTTCCTGAACTGGGACGGCACGATGAGCCCCGGCCAGATCTACTACACGGGCGCTGGCTGCACCGGCACCGCGTACCTGAACTCCGGCTGGAGCGGCGCCGGCCCCTTCGGCGGAGTCGAGGTGGTCTACTCCGGCTCCTTCGGATCCCTGATGGTCCCCACCGGACTGGACGCCAACGGACAGACCCCCAACGCCACCTTCACCTCGGCCGCCATCGACAACCCGACCTGCGGCAGCAGCAGCGGGACCCGGAACGGCTACCTGCTCACCACCACCACCCCGGCCGGGGTGGGCCTGCCCAGCTACCCGGTGGCGGCGCCGCTTTCGCTTCAGTAGATTGAAGACGCCAGCCGGAGCGACGCGAAGAGCGTCCGCCCCGGCAGCGGGAAGCGGTTCACCGACGCCGAGCGTCCGCACGTCGAGGAGGTTGAGCACCTCCACCCCCACCAGCACGTGGTGGCCGAGCGCCACCCGCACCCCGGCGTCCCACCGCAGATACGTGGGCACCCGGTTCTCGTCCGAGGGGCGCAGGGTCACGAAGGTCGGCCCGAAGCCCCGAAGGGCGGTGTCCACCTCCACCACCGCGAGCTTCGCCGCGCCGTCGAGCGCGAAGCTCCACGAGGGCTGGGTCGGCAGCCGCGCCCCGGTGGCCTCCAGCTCGGACGCGAGCAAGCTGACCTGCGCCGCCCCGCTCAGCCGCACCGGCCCCAGCGCGCCGCCGCGCCCCGCCAGCTCCAGCTCGCCCCCCGCCGCCCGGGCCGCTCCCACGTTCTCGGGCGCACGAGGAACGCGTCCCGGTTCAGGTACAGCACGGTGTCCTCGATCCGACGTACGAAGCCGGACGCGGCGGCGGTGATCGGCCCCGCTCGAAGCCCACCCCGACCTCGGCCTCCCACGCCCGCTCCGAGGTGAGCTCGGGGTTGCCGGAGAACGCCACCTCCACCGGGTGGTAGAGCTCGTCCAGGGTCGGGGTGCGCAGGCTCCGCCCCACCCCCGCCCGCACATGCAAGCCGGCCGTCACTTCGTACCTGAGGCCGAGCCGGGGCAGGAGCGCGAAGGGCTGGCCGCCCACCCCCTGACCCCGCAGCGCCCCGTACACCGTGAGGTCGCCGAGCGCCCACTCGTCGCTCACCGCGGCGCCCAGGCGCCAGCGCCCCGGGTAGTCCGGACCGTAGACCCCCTCCCCCGCGGCCGAGAGCTGGGCCTGGAAGAGGTGGGCCTCGAACGCGCCCACCGTGAGCGCCGCGTCGGCCCCGGCCGAGATCAGCCCCACGTCGCTCGCGATCGCTTGGGCGGGATCGCGGTACGCGAGGTCGAGGAGGGCGCCGTGCACCGCGAGCAGCAGCTCCCCGCCCTCCGCCAGCTCGATCGGCCGTCGCAGGCTGCCTTGCACCCGGCCGTGCCACGCGCGCTCCCGGGCCACCCGGCTCTCCCCCGGAGAGTCGGCCAGGCCCGGCACCCCGGCCTCCCGGTAGCGCGCCCGCGGCGCGCACCGCCACCTCGCCCCCGAGGGCCGCGCCGCCCGCCCCCAGGCTGAGCGCGGCCCGCTGGCTGTCGTTGTTCTCGCGCACCCGCTCCACGTCCGGGAGCCCCACGAGCGAGGACGTGTAGCCGAAGTCCCCCTCGGTGCGCTGGTAGCTCGCCGCAGCCGAGAGCCCCTCCCCCGCCACCACCGCCGACGCCTGGGTGGTGCCGAAGGAGCCCATCGTCAGGGTCACCGCCTGATGCGGCTCGGCGCCGTCGCGGCTCTTCAACAGGAGCGCGCCGGTGAGGGCCCCGTCGCCCCACGCCGCCCCCTGGCCGCCGCGGGCGACCTCCACCGAGTCGAGCAGCTCGGGCGGGATGAGGCCGAGATCGAAGCCGCGGGCGAAGGGGAGCCGCAGCGGCACCCCGTCCACCACCACCAGGGCCTGGGCCCCAGAGCCTCCGCGCAAGGTGACCTGCTGCTCGCCCCCGGGGCCCCGAGATCCAGGACCCGGGCCCCCGCCACCTGGTCCACCAGGCGCCCCAGCCCCTCCCCCCGGACCTGGGCCCGCGCGAGGCGCTCGGCCGGGATCCGGGTCACCGCGGCGGTGGGGTCGGGGGTGGCAGGCAAGTCATCTTGAGGCGCCTGCACCTCGATCGGCGGCGCCACGGTGGCGGTGGTGGTCTGGGCCTGGGCTGAGAGGGGGTTCGTGAGGAGGACGCCCAGCGCGAGCCACGGCGCTCCACTCGCGATACGCATCACCTCGGCCCCGAGGGGCCATCCCTGCGCCGAAGAGGGGGTCGAGTCAAATGGCTACTGGCGCGGGTCCCTGCCCTGCTGCACGTCGTCGAGGGCCCAGGTGATCCCGTAGGCCGCGACGCCCACCGCGACGCCCACCGCGACGCTCAGCCACGGGATGTCGTCGTCCTCACCCTCGAAGAACGAGCCGGTCGTCCACGCCGCGCCCGCGCCCATCAGGGAGTAGCCGAAGGGGGTCAGCATGAGGGCGCCGTCCCTCGGACTCGGCTGATGCAGCCCGTCCGATCCAGCCTCCACGCTCGTCGCGGGCAGCGTAGCGAAGCCCCGCACGCACTGACTGCCATCACCGTCGCAGTCCACGCCCTGATGCACCGCCAGCCCGGCCACCGTGAACCCCGCCCCCACCGCCATCAGCGCCACCCCGCCCCACCGGGTCACCTGCCGCCCGGTGGTCCCGAGCGAGGAGCGCAAGTCCACCTGCACACGCCGCACCTCCCCCGACGCGAGGGTGAGCGCGTCTTCCCAATCGACGCGGCCCGGCGCCTCCACCCGGAGGCGGTGCGCCCCCGCCGGCAGGTCCTCGAGCCGGGTCGCGCTGGCCCCGCTCTCGAAGGCCTGATCGTCGAGGCGCACCGTGGCCCCGAGTCCCACGCCGGTCAGCTCGACCGTGGCGAGGGCGGGGTACGCGGTCAGCAGCGGCGCGAGGGGGCCGGCCAACAGCTGGGCGAAGCCGGCCTCGGACGCCAGATCGTCCACGTCCATCGAGGTCGAGATGCTCGCCCCGGCGAGGTCCAGCTCGTCCTGCAGGGCCAGCGCATCCAGCGGCGGGCGCCCGGCCGCCCTCCGGCTCGCCTGCAGGCGCGCGGCGGCGAGGAGCATCTTCGCGACCGGCAGCGCCTTCACCCGCCAGCGCCCGCGCGCCCCGTCCTGCTGCACCCCGAGCACGACCAGGACCTTCGGCACGTCGGGGAGCGCGGCGAGGCCGGCCTCCACCTCGTCCGGGGTCTTGTCGGCGAAGGTCGGCTGGGCCGGGTCGAAGGCGGGCACCAGGCGCCCGAGCAGGCACACCTCCACCTGGCCCACCGCCTGGACACACTCCGCGCCGGTGGCCTCGTACCCCTTCGCCATCGCGAGGCCTGTCTCCCGCGTCAGGACCCGGTCGAAGCCCTGGAGGATGCGGGTCAGGTCCGCCTCCCGACCCTGGACCTCGCCCACGTAGTGGACGACCAGGGCCAGCTCCGGGCGGGGTTTGACAGAGTACGTGGCCACGCCGTGGACGGCGTCCTGGGCCTCGGCCGTCCCCGGCGCCAGCACCAGCAGGGCGAGAAGCAACCACACGCGCCGCACGGGGCCGGATGGTACCACCGGCCCACCGATGCGCCAGAAAGCACGGCCCGCGCCCTGGACTGGACGGGGGGTGCGAAGGCTGAAACCATCGACGTCGTGGGTGAGGCCCGCCACTCGGCCTACATCGTCGTGCACGGCCCCGGCCACGACGGGACCACGCACGTCCTCCGCGAGGGCATCACCACCTTCGGCCGGCTCCCCTCCAACGACCTGATCCTCCTGGGAGATCTGGTGAGCCGGAACCACGCCCGGATCACCTTCTTCGAGGGCCGCGCCACCCTCCAGGACCTCGGCAGCCACAACGGCTGCTACGTGAACAAGGAGCGGGTCACCACCAAGGTGCTGCGGCACGGCGACGTCTGCCGGGTGGGCAACTTCCAGGTCTTCTTCCACGTGGGCGAGCCCGCGGGCGGGGTCCAGCAGGAGCGCACCACCGCCAACGAGCAGGGTGAGGTCCGGCGCCCTCTGGTGGGCTACCCCGACGTCACCGAGGGTCCCCGGCGCTCGGAGTCGGTGCTCCTCGAGGAGCTCCAGGCCGCCGGCGCCACCAACGACCCCGCCACCCGCGCCCTGCGCTTCGTGCTGCGGGGGGCCGACGCCCTCGCCTCGGCCCGGGACCTGGCGTCCTACATGGACGAGATGCTCCAGCTCGCCCTCGAGCAGACCGGGGCGAGCCTCGGCGTGTACCTCGAGGGCTCGGCCGGGGAGGAGGCCCGCATCGTGGTCGCCCGCAGCCCCGAGGGCCCGGTGGAGCGCCCCCACGTCGCCGGCTCGGTGGTGCGGTGGGTGATCGGCAAGGCGTTCGCGGTCAACACCGAGGACGTGGGGCACGACGTCCGCTTCGAGGACAGCCCGAGCCGCGTTGCAGGCCAGCTTGCGGTGCTCTGCGTGCCCTTCGGGGACGAGCACGAGACCCGGGGGGCCCTGTACCTGTCGCGCCCCGCCCCCGCGTTCACCGAGACCGAGCAGGACGCGTTGACCGCGGTGGCCTACCTGGCCCTCAGGGGCGCCGGCCGCTGGTCCCAGCCGACCGCCGGGCGGCGGAACCTGGGCCGCCTCTTCTCCGAGGGCGCGGCCGCCGCGGTGGAGCGGCGCCTGGACGACGCCGAGGGCGGCCTGGTGCGGGCCGAAGGGACCGTCCTTCGGGCCGGGCTGCTCGGCGCGCCGGTGGCGGCCAGCCAGAGCCGGAGCCCGGCCGAGCACACCGCCTTCTACGACGCCTTCGTAGAGACCAGCCTGTCGGTGCTCGAGCCGGCGGGCGCGGTGGTGAGCGTCGGCATCGGGGGTGAGCTGTGCGCCACCTTCCTGGTGGGCAGCGGCCCTGCCCCCGTGCGCGCGGTGGCCGCCGCGCTCGAGCTCCGCGAGGCGGTCGACGCGCTCCTCAGCCGCCACCCCGAGCTGGCCGGCTGCCGCCTCCGCGGGGGGCTGGATCACGGCCGGCCTGCTCCTCGGTCCGGTGGGCGGCCCGCACCGGGTGACGTTCTCGGTGCTCGGGGACCCGGTGGAGGTGGCGGGGCGGCTGAGCAACGCCGCCCCCGCTGGCGCGATCTTGATCACCGAAGCGATGCGCATGGCGCTCGGCGGCCACTATCGGCTGCGGGCGCGGGGCGACCAGCGCCTCCGAGGCCGGCCGGAGCCGGTGGTGATCCACGAAGTGGTCTCGGCGGAGTAAGGTGAGGGCACGGAGCGTTTAGCGATCCGGGGGACGGGGCTTGGTGCGCGCAGAGCATACCCAGGTGGTGGAGGGCCGGAGCAACCTGCCGCGGCTGCCCAACTACCAGATCATCCGCCAGCTCGACGAGGGCGGGATGGGCGCGGTGTTCCTCGCCCAGCGCAAGGGGAGCGCGGAGCTCTGCGTCATCAAGCTGATCCGCGACGAGTACAACGACAACGCGACCGTGGCGCAACGTTTCTTGCGCGAGTCCCACGTGGCGTCCGAGGTGCAGCACCCCTCGGTGGCCCGGGTGGTGGACGCGGGGCGCTTCGAGGACCGGATGTACCTCGCGATGGAGTACATCGCGGGCTGCGACTTCGAGGCCCTGATGCACAAGCTGATGGGCAACCCGGTGCGCGCGCTGCGCCGGATGGTCCCGCCCGCCCTCACCCTCACCATCGCGCAAGATGTCTTGCGGGGCCTGGACCACCTGCACGGGTTGACCGACTCCGAGGGCAAGCACCTCGGCATCGTGCACCGCGACCTCACCCCGCGGAACGTGATGCTCACCTTCGACGGGCGCGCGAAGATCATCGACTTCGGCCTCGCCCGCACCGACGTGAGCCAGTGGCAGACCAACCCGGGCATGTCGATCGGCACCCCCCGCTACATGGCCCCCGAGCAGGTCCTGGGCGAGCGGGCGGACGGACGGGCGGACGTCTACTCCCTCGCGGTGTGGCTGTACGAGGCCCTCTCCGGCAGCTTCTTCATCCCGTTCCTCGAGGACCGGCTCGAGACCATGCGGATGGTGGTGACCCACGAGCCAGAGCCCCTCTCGAGGCTCAACCCGAACCTCCCCGAGGCGCTCACCCCGGTGCTCCAGAGCGCCATGGCCAAGGTCGCCGACGACCGCCCGCCCTCGGCCGAGGCGTTCCGGCAGGCGCTCCTCGCCGCCGCCCCCGACTACGCGAACACCCCGCCCGAGCAGCTCGGCGCCTTCGTGGCCGAGCACTTCTCGGACCGCAAGCAGTCCTGCGAGCTCGAGATCGAGCGGGCCCGGCACCGCTTCAGCGACGACGAGCCCCCGGTGGAGGCCACCAACGTGGCGCCCGCCGGCCTCGCGGCGATGGACGAGCCCCTCCAGGCCCGCCCCTCGGTGCTGAGCGCCGAGGATCTGACCCTGCCCACCGCCACCGCCCCGTCCGGCCTGGTGGCCTCGCCCCTGCCCACCCTGGCGCCGCCCGCGCCGCCGACCGCTGCAGGGGTCGGGTCGCGTGGCTCGCGGCGGGGACGGTGGTCGTGGCGGCTGGGGTCCTCGCCGCGGTGTTCGCGCTCGGGCCCGAGCCGACCCCGGTCGTGCTGACCACTGCGGCCCCCGGGCCGGCGGTGGAGGTCGCCCCGCCCCCGCACCCGACCCCTGGCCGAGGATCCGGTGCCGCTCAGGGCCCTGCCCGCGCCCGCCCGACGGGCGGAGGTGCCGGTGCGGCCCCGCGCCCCGGCCGAGCCCCGGAGGGCGACGCCCGCCGCGCCGCCCCGGCCGAGCCGCCCAAGACCGCCCGGCCGGAGCCGCCCGCCCCCGCGGCGGCCAAGACCCCGGCCCAGCACGTGGCGGCGGCGGAGGCCGCGCAGGCGCGGGGCGACACCGACGGGGTGGTCCGGCACCTGCGGGCGCTGAAGGCGAGCCTCTCGGACGCCTCCTGGGCCGCCATGGCCAAGTGCCTGGACGAGGCCGAGGTGAGCCGGGATCGCAACGTCGCCCCTTGCATCGGGCGCGCACATCGGATCCTTGAGAGGGAACGATGACGCTCCGCGATCGCTTGTTCAACGTGGCCAAGGCCGAGCTGATGGACGCGGCGCGGAAGCTGAAGACGTCCGCCCAGCACCTGGTGAACGAGGTGCGCCCCGGGGCCGACGATCCCGAGCTCGAGGCGATCCGCACCGAGATCCGCCGGGAGGAGGCGGCGCGCCGTCGGGGCGAGCGAGCCCAGAGCCGCGCCGCTGCCGCGGTGGACGTGCCGGCCGACATCCGGACCTTCTACGCCAACCTCGAGCTCCCGATCGGGGCCAGCGCGGACGAGGTGAAGGCGGCCTACCGGCGCCTCATGCGCCGCTACCATCCCGACAAGCACGCCCTGGATCCCGCCCGGGCCAAGGTGGCCACCGAGGTGACCCAGCAGCTCCGCGCGGCCTACGACGGGCTCATCGCCCACCTGGAGCGGCAGGGGCCTCGCTGAGCTCCGCCTGGATCGGCCCCGCCACCTGGAGGTCGTCCGCGTCGGGGCGGAGCACGAAGCCCGCTCCCTGGATCCGGAAGTTCTCGCCCTCCAACGTCACCGGGTGCTCGGAGCGCACCACGTTCTCCGCCCCCTCGTGGGTCAGGGCCTCGGTGGTGAGGGTGCGGCCCGCCGCGTCGACCACCCGGACCCCGCCGGTCAGGAAGGTGCGCTGGGTGCGCATGTCGACCGCCCCCATGGGGGCGAAGAGGCGCGTGGGGCCGGCGTCGGGGGCCTTGGCCCGGACCTCCACCTCCACCCCCTTGCCCCGGGCGGCCCGGGCCGAGCGGGCCAGGGTCATGGACTCCACCTGGGCGCGCTCTCGGAGGTGGTCCCGCTCGAAGCGATCCATGACCACGTCCGTGAGCCGGACCTGGCCCTCGGGCAGGGGCTCCCCGGAGGCGGGGGCGGGGGGGGTCACGTCACACGCGGCCAGGAGGGCGAGCAGGGCCAGCGTCGTGGCCGTTTCTCTGTGAAACCACCGCCCCTTTCTGCTACATGTCCCGGTCGAGACGCCGGCGGCCCAACCCCATGCCCCAGGCCGCGGGCGAGGAACTTCGCACATGTCCACAGCGTCCGATGATGTGACCACACCACACGACGGCGGCAAGCCCCACCGCGCGCTAGAGGGGGCGGTGATCCGCTTCTCCGGTGACTCCGGTGACGGCATGCAGCTGACCGGGACCCAGTTCACCAACACCGCCGCGGTGTTGGGGAACGACCTGGCCACGTTCCCCGACTTCCCGGCCGAGATCCGGGCTCCGGCCGGCACCACCTTCGGGGTCTCCGGCTTCCAGCTCAACTTCTCGTCGCGGAACATCTTCACCCCCGGGGACCAGCCCGACGTGCTCGTGGCCATGAACCCCGCCGCGCTGAAGGTCAACCTGCCGGACCTGAAGATGGGCGGCATCCTGATCATCAACGAGGACGCCTTCACCAAGCAGAACCTCGACCGCGCGGGCTACGACGACAACCCGCTCCACAGCGGCGTCCTGTCGCACTACCGGATGTTCTCCATCCCGATCAGCACGCAGACCGACGCCGCGCTGAAGGAGACCGGGCTGTCCTTCAAGGAGGTCCAGCGGGCCAAGAACTTCTGGACCCTCGGCCTGCTCTACTACCTCTACGGCCGCCCGCTCGAGCACACCCTCAAGTTCATCGAGGACAAGTTCCGGGCGAAGGAGGACGTGGCGCTCGGCAACCGGCTCGCCCTCAAGGCCGGGTACATGTACGGCGAGGTCTCGGAGATCTTCCAGGAGATCTACGACATCCCGAAGGCCCAGCTGGAGCCGGGCCTGTACCGCAACATGACCGGCAACGTGGCCACCGCGTGGGGCGCCCTGGCCGCGTCGAAGAAGGCGGGCATCCCGCTGTTCTACGGCAGCTACCCGATCACCCCCGCGTCGGACGTGCTCCACACCCTGTCGCGCTACAAGCACTTCGGGGCGATCACGTTCCAGGCCGAGGACGAGATCGCGGCGGTGACCTCCGCCATCGGGGCGGCCTTCGCAGGACAGCTTGCCATCACCGGCTCCTCGGGCCCCGGCATCGCGCTCAAGGGTGAGGCGATCGGCCTCGCGGCCATGGTGGAGCTCCCCCTGGTCATCTTGAACGTGCAGCGCGGCGGCCCCTCCACCGGCCTGCCCACCAAGACCGAGCAGGCGGACCTGCTCCAGGCGATGTACGGGCGCAACGGCGAGTGCCCGGTGCCGATCGTGGCCGCCTCGACCCCCTCGGACTGCTTCATCATGATGATGGAGGCCTGCCGGCTCGCCCTGAAGTACATGGTGCCGGTCTTCCTCCTCACCGACGGCTACCTCGCCAACGGCTCCGAGCCGTGGCGCATCCCCGAGGACGACGAGCTGCCCGACGTGCAGGGCCACTTCCTCACCGAGAAGCCGGAGGGCGAGTTCCACCCCTACCTGCGGAACGAGGAGACCCTGGCCCGGGTGTGGCCGCTCCCCGGCACCCCCGGCATGGAGCACCGCATCGGCGGCCTCGAGAAGAGCTTCACGAGCGGGCACATCTCCTACGACCCCGAGAACCACGAGAAGATGACGTGGGTCCGGCAGGAGAAGGTGGACCGCATCGCGAACGACATCCCCCTCGCCCACGTGGACGGGTCGCGGGAGGGCGGCAAGCTCCTGATGCTGGGCTGGGGCTCGACCTACGGGGCCATCCACCAGGCGGTGAACCTGGCCCGGGCCGAGGGCCTGGACGTCTCCCACATGCACCTCAAGTACCTGAACCCCTTCCCGCGCAACTTCGAGGACGTGCTCCGGAAGTTCGACAAGGTGGTGGTGCCCGAGATGAACAACGGGCAGCTCCGGCGGCTGGTGCGCGACAAGTTCCTCATCCCGGCCATCGGCCTCAACAAGATCCAGGGCAAGCCCTTCAAGGTCGAGGAGATCCTCGCCTGCATCAAGCGCGAGCTGGCCTGAGCGAGAAGCGAGAACGACCATGGTGACCGTCGCTGACAATTCGCAAGTCAAGTTGACCCGCAAGGACTTCCAGTCCAGCCAGGAGGTCCGGTGGTGCCCGGGGTGTGGTGACTACGCCATCCTCGCCACGGTGCAACGCTTCCTGCCGTCCCTCGGGATCCCCAAGGAGAACATCGTGTTCATCTCGGGTATCGGCTGCTCCAGCCGCTTCCCGTACTACATGAGCACGTACGGCTTTCACACCATCCACGGGCGGGCCCCGGCCATCGCCAGCGGGGTGAAGATCGCCAACCCGAAGCTCAACGTGTGGGTGGTGACGGGCGACGGAGACAGCCTCTCCATCGGCGGCAACCACCTCATCCACGCCCTGCGCCGGAACGTGAACCTGAAGATCCTGCTGTTCAACAACCGGATCTACGGGCTCACCAAGGGGCAGTACTCGCCGACGTCCGAGGCGGGCAAGAAGACCAAGTCCTCGCCCTTCGGCTCGGTCGACCACCCCTTCAGCCCCGCCTCGGTGGCGCTGGGGGCCGAGGCCACCTTCGTGGCCCGCTCGATCGACCGCGACGCCAAGCACCTCGAAGAGATGCTGGCCCAGCTGGCCGCGCACGAGGGCTCGGGCCTCCTCGAGATCTTCCAGAACTGCAACGTGTTCAACGACGGGGCCTACGTGCACTTCACGGAGAAGGACGTGAAGGACAGCATGCAGCTGCGGGTCGAGCACGGTAAGCCGTTCCTGTTCGCCAACGGCACCAAGGGCATCCGCTTCGGCGGGGCCCGCGGCTTCGACCCCGAGATCGTGACGGTGGGCGAGGGCGGCGTGCCGCTGTCCGAGGTGGCGGTGCACGACGAGACCGAGGCCACCGGGGCGCTCGCCTTCATGCTCTCGAAGGTGCAACCCCCCACCTTCCCGATGCCGATCGGCGTGTTCCGGAAGGTGCAGCGGCCGGTCTACGAGGAGCAGGTGCACGCGCAGATCGCCCAGGTCACCAAGGCCCGGGGCGAGGGCACGATCCGGCAGCTGCTGACCTCGGGCGAGACCTGGCGGGTGGACTGACCGCGTGGGGATGCCGCGCCAGCTCGGCCGCCTGTGGGCGTGCTCCCCGTCGATGCATGCCCTCTTCGCCCGCATCGAGGAGGTCGCGAAGAGCGACACCTCGGTGGTGATCCAGGGCGAGACCGGCACCGGCAAGGAGCTGGTGGCCGAGGTGCTCCACGACCTCAGCCCTCGGAGCCCCAAGCCCTACGTGGTGGTGGACTGCGCCGCGGTCCCGAGGGAGCTCATCGAGTCCGAGATCTTCGGCCACGCCAAGGGCTCCTTCACCGGGGCGATGAGCGATCGCCAGGGCGCGTTCGAGGCGGCCTCCGGCGGCACCATCTTCATCGACGAGATCGGCGAGCTCCCGATGGACCTGCAACCCAGGTTGCTGCGCGTCCTCGAGAAGCAGGAGATCAAGCGGGTGGGCGCCGAGGCCACCCGCAAGATCGACGTCCGGGTGGTCACCGCGACGAACCGCGACCTCGCCCGCGAGGTGGCGGAGGGGCGCTTCAGAGAGGACCTCTTCTTCCGCCTCAACGTGGTGAAGCTCGCCCTCCCCCCGCTCCGGGAGCGCCCCGAGGACATCATCTTCCTCGCCGAGCGCTTCCTCGCCGACTTCAGCGGGCTCGACCCGATCGAGCTGAAGGACGACACCAAGGAGAAGCTCCTCGCCCACCCGTGGCCGGGCAACATCCGCGAGCTCCGCAACCTGATCGACCGCGGCGCCGCGATGTCGGACCGCTGGTTCCGGCTCCCCGAGGACTTCGGCCGCACCCTCGACATCGACGGCGCGGACGGCCTCGCCCCCGGCTCCGGGGTGGGCCTGTACGACGAGTACGACGCCCCGCCCCCGCCCGCCCAGGATCCGCTGAACCCGCGCCAGACGGTGGAGCCCTCCGCCCCCGACGTCGGGGTGGTCACGCGGCCCCTGTGGCACGGCAGGAGCTACAAGGACGCGAAGGACGCGGTGATGGCGGACTTCGAGCAGGGCTACATCAAGGCCCTCCTCGCCGCGCACGGCGGGAACGTCTCCGCCGCCGCCCGCGCCGCCGGCATCCACCGCAACATCCTGCACCGGATGATGGCGCGCTACGGCCTCGAGCGCTGACCGCGCGCTACTACAGGTCGAACACGTAGCCGACCGAGACCTCCGCGTACGGCGTGAACACGTAGCTCGTGTAGACGTCGTCGAGGTACGCCGCGCCCGCGTCGGCGAGGGCGCGCCCGAGCGGGCCGTCCGGATCTGCCTGCGCGGTGGTGTGCGCGGCCACGGTGGCCGCGAAGCCGAGCTGGGCGCGCAGGAGCCACTGCCCCTCGAAGCGCCACTGCCAGCCGGTGGAGACCGTCAGCATGTGGATGGCCGAGGTGATGTCGATGTTCGGGCCGACGCTCACCCCCACCGACTGCCCCACCGCCACCGCCACGATGTCACTCGCCGCCGCGCCGCCGCCGAGGCCGGCGAACGCGTAGCCCGCCCCCACCGTCCAGCCGCGCTCGACGAAGGGGGTCCACTCCGCGGTCAGGTGGAGCACGAAGGCGCTCTTCAGGGCGCTGGCCACCAGCTCCGCGGTGTTGTCGTCGTAGCCACCGAGGCCAACCACCACGGCGTTCACCAGATCCACGTAGGCCCCGGGCATGACGCCGGCGAAGACCCGGACCTCGAGCGGCGCGATCGGGCGGTAGCCCACCGCGGCCCCCACCGCGAGCGGGACCTCGGTCCCCGCGCTGACGCTCAGCGCGCCGGCCTGGGCGGTTGGGGCGGACAGGAGGGTGAGGAGGGCGAAGGCGGGGACCATCGCCAAGCAGAACACGCCCCGCGCGCCCAGGCTGCGGTGGTCTCCGCACGGGCGAAGGCCCAGCCTCAGGCTGAGCCACCCGGGGCTGACACCTGACCCTGGGGACAGCTTGTCGAGCGCGCTCCGTCGCGGTTGATACAGGGGACGCCGGGTCCGATTCCCGCCAGCACGCCAACTCGAGTTCGAGGACAGTCAGCGCATGTCTCATCGCGTGATCGAACCGAAGGTCTTCTACGTCGGCACCCCGGTGGTGCTGATCAGCACCCGCAACGAAGATGGCACCGCCAACCTCGCCCCGATGTCGTCGGCCTGGTGGCTCGGGAGCGCCTGCATGCTCGGGCTGAGCGGGCACTCGCACACCGCGTCCAACCTGCGCCGTGAGCGCGAGGCCGTCCTGAACCTGGCCCACGCCGACCTCGTCGACGCGGTCGACCGGATCGCGCTCCTCACCGGCAGCCGCGACATCCCGCCCGCCAAGCGCGCGCGAGGGTACACCTTCGAGCCCGACAAGTTCGGTGCCGCCGGCCTGTCGCCGCTGCCCGCCGAGCTGGTGGGGGCGCCGCGGGTCGCGGAGTGCCAGATCCAGCTGGAGGTCGAGATCACCGACATGCGCCCCTTCGCCGCCTCACACCTGTTGGCGATCGAGGCGCGGGTGGTGCGGAGCCACGTGGACGAGCACATCATCGTCGAGGGGAGCGACCACCACATCGACCCCGAGCGCTGGGACCCGCTGATCATGAAGTTCTGCGAGTTCTACGGCCGCGGGCAGAACCTCGCGCCCTCGCGGCTCGCGGCCGGCTGGCAGATGCCGCCGCTCCGGCCCGCGGCCGCGTCGGCGCGTCGGGCCTCGGGACGGGCGGCGTGCTAGAGTCCTCCGCCATGAGCGACGCCAGCGTCTTCCCCCTCACCGGCGGCTGCGACTGCGGCCACGTGCGCTACCGCATGCAGACCGCGCCGCTCTTCGTGCACTGCTGCCACTGCCGCTGGTGCCAGCGGGAGTCGGGGGCCTCGTTCGCGCTGAACGCGATGATCGAGGCGGATCGGGTGGAAGACCTTGGGGCGCCGCCCGAGCTGGTGGACACCCCGTCGAACAGCGGCAAGGGCCAGCAGATCGCGCGCTGCCCCAAGTGCAAGGTGGCGGTCTGGAGCCACTACGCGGGGGCCGGCCCGGTGATCAAGTTCGTGCGGGTGGGCACCCTCGAGCAGCCCGACCACCTGCCCCCCGACATCCACATCTTCACCGCGTCCAAGCAGCCCTGGGTGGTGCTCGCGGGTGGGGCCCCGGTGATGGAGGAGTACTACGACCGGAAGGCCCACTGGCCGGAAGAGAGCCTGGCGCGGTGGCAAGCCATCCTGCCTCAGGTGGAGGCGTACCGTGCGAGATCGCGTGGCGGCGCATAGCAGGCTGGCCTGCATCGTCGCGCTCGGCCTGACCGTGGCGCCGAGCGTCGGGCGGGCGGACCCCACTCTCCGCGATGTGAACCTCGAGGCCGAGGTTGGGGTCGGCGGTGGCTACCCCTTGTCCTCGTCTCGCTTCGCGCTGGGCGCCGACCACCCCGACGAGGTCGGGCCCGCGCCCACGCTCGAGCTCGGGCTCAAGCTCCACTTCCCGAACGCGTGGCTCATGGTCGGGGGCACGTTGGCCGTCGGTGGCGTCGCGTTGAGGTCAGATCTCTTCGAGAGCACGGACCCCTACGTCGAGCCTGGAGGGGGCGGCCTGAGCGCCGCAGCGGACGTGGAGGTCCGCCCCCCCTGGCTGGGGTGGACGCCCTTCGCGCGGGTCAGGGCCGGCGTCGCCACCATGGGGACCAAGGACAAGATCGAGGAGTGCGACAGGACCTCCACCCGTAGGTCCAATCTCGAGTCGAGGTGCAAGACGGTGGCCTTCCTGGACCACCTCAACTTCCACGGCTTCACCGCTGGGCTCGGCGTGGGGGTCATGTATAGCAGCCTCCCCATCCAACGGGTCCAGGCCGGCGTCACCCTCGAGGCCCGCTACACCCTCACCCGCTGGTCGAGCGTGAAGTTCGTCCGGGCGAACGGCGATGTCCAAGACTTCGTGGTGGAGGAGAATGACCGCATCGACCTCGGGGAGGGTCCGAGGATGCTCCATCAGGTGATCTTCATGGTTGGGGCCGCATCGGCGTCCTCCCCTGGAACCGGAGCTGATCCCCCGTTGCCATTTTCCGCCGCTGCCCTGTCCATACAGGTGCGGTGCACCGACCCTACGCCCTCCTGCTCGCCGCCCTGAGCGCCTGCGCCGGGGCCGAGCGCACCCCACGCCCGACCCCGTCCGCCGACGCCGGGGTGGCCGACGCCGCCCCCGCCGACGCGGCCGAGCCCGTCTTCACCGTGCTCGAAGCGCTCACCGACGACGCCGGGGTGCGCTCGGTCCGCTACCGGCTCCAGCGGGGCGAGGGCGCGGCCAGCTACGCCCTGTGGTACCCGCCCCGGCCGACGCCGGCCCCGCCCCCGTGATGGTGCTGACCCAGCCCTACGACGGCATCGACTGGACGGGCGAGGCGGTGGACGCCCGGTGGGCGACCCGGGGCGCCGGCTCCACCCGGACGAGGACGGCCCCGGCTACGACCCCGCCACCGGGTCCAGCATCGTCTACGAGCCCATGAGCGCGGACAAGGCGGCCGAGAGCACCTTCATCTGGCGCCACCACGGCTTCGGGGTGCTCATGCTCTTCGGGCGCTTCTACGCGGGCGGCGACGTGGCCAACGACATCGAGGACATGACCCTGGGCTTCGACCTCCTCGCCACCCGGGACGACGTGGACCGGACCCGGGTGGGCATCCTGGGCGGCTCCTGGGGCGGGTTCGAGGCGCTCTACGGCGCGGCGTACGCGCGAGCGGACCTCCGGCCCACCGTCGGGGCGGCGCTGTACCCGCTGTCGGACTTCGAGGCGGAGCGGCGCTTCGTCACCGAGGTCCTCCCCCAACGATATACTGAAGAGACAACCAGGGCTGCATCGGCGGAGTTCTTCGAGCCCTACCTGCGGCGCATCGACGCCACCGTGGTGGCGCGCGGGGGCTTCGAGGGCCTGCGGGCCGAAGACCTCGTGGCCCGGATCGACGCCCCGTTCCTCGTCGTGCACGAGGACTGGGACACCCTGGTCTCCTTCGAGCAGTCCCAGCGCCTGGTGGCGCTGGCCCCCGACCGCTTCCTGCCCCTGTGGGTCCTCCACGACGCCCCGCCCACCCCATGGGACCAGAACCCGAACACCCACGGCCCGCTCATGGCCGAGTTCGCGGGCCTCGGCGTGTACCCCGCGCTCTTCGCCCACCTGCTGACCCACCTCGGCGGCCCGGCGCAACCCCTCTTGCTCCCCTGGGACACCGCCTCGTTCCGCGCGCTCCTCACCCTGATGCACCAGCGGCAGGCCGAGGGCGTGGACGTGGCCTTCCTCGCCCCGCGGCTGGCCCCGCTCTGCGACCCGCGCATCACCGCGTACGCGGTGGACACCCAGGCCTCCGCCACCGGCGCCGAGATGGTGGCGGCCGAGCTTGGCCTGGCGTGGGGTGGCGCTCAGCGCCGACGCGGCGTGCGAGGCCCTGCGCGCCGGCCAGCTGCCCGCGCCTTGATCGGCGCCGCGGGCGCAAGGCGCCCTGCCACCAGGGCGAGGTGCGCTCGGACCTCCTCGGGCGCCTCCAGGAGCTCGAAGTCCAGGTTGACGTGGACCAGCTGGGCCACCAGGGCCTCCACGCTGTTGGCGCCCGGTGGTGAGCACCCCGTCCGGGCTCACCACCCCGCACCAGCTCGGGACGCGCCCGGCCAACGCCGCCGGGTCGCCGGCGAGGCGCACCCGCGCGGTCCACGCGTAGGGCGCGGTGCTGATCGCGTGGGAGACGTAGCGCCCGAGGTCATCGGGCGGCGGGCGCGGCACGAAGCGCTCCCCCACCCGAGGTGCTCCCTGGATCCGGATCGGCCCGAAAGGTGCGCCAGTCTTCGCGGGCCAGGTCCCAGGCCACCAGGTACCAGGGCCCGTGGCCGCTGTGCACCAACCGGAGCGGCTCCACCTCCCGCGTGCTGCCGACGCGATCGTGCCCGGTGTACTCGAAGGACAGCTTGCGCTCGTCGCGGCACGCGCCCGCGAGCCCGACCAGGAGGTCGGCCGACACCGCGACCCGAGCGCGCCCGAGCGACAGGGTGGCGGACGAGAACGCGCCCACCCGCTTGCGCAAGCCAGCCGGCATGAGCTGCTCGAGCTTCACCAGCGCGCGCATCGCGGCGTCCTCGACCCCGCTGAACGCGTCGAGGGCCGCGCGGACCGCCACCGCGAGCGCCACCGCCTCCTCGTCCTCCAGCATGAGCGGGGGCATCTGCCGCCCCTTGCCCAGCTGGTAGCCGCCGCCCGGGCCGGAGGTGGCCTCGACCGCGTAGCCGAGGCCCCGGAGGCGATCCACGTCGCGGCGCAGGGTGCGGGGGGTCACCTCGAGGTGGCGGGCCAGCTCGGACCCGGCCCAGAAGCGGCGGGCCTGGAGGACGGCCAGGAGGCGGAGGAGCCGGGCGGAGGTCTCGAGCACCCCCGGAGCATGCCAGAAAATGGAGGACAGAAGCTGACCGCAATACCGGCTAGGGTCGCTGACATGAGCGAGACCAACGACAACACCCGCACCTACCACGGCTCGTGCCACTGCGGCCTCGTCCGCTACGAGATCGACCTCGACCTGTCCCGGGGCACCGGCAAGTGCAATTGCACCATCTGCACCAAGACCCGGAAGTGGGGCGCCATCGTGCGCCCGGACGCGTTCCGGCTCCTCCAGGGGCGCGAGCACCTGAGCGACTACCAGCGCTCGCCCAAGATGCACGACTACTTCTGCCAGCGCTGCGGGGTCCGCCCCTTCGGCGAGGGTCACCTCGAGCAGATCGGGGGCGACTACGTCTCGGTGAACCTCAGCACCCTCGACGACCTGGCCCCCGAGGTGCTGGCCGAGGCCCCGGTCACCTACTACGACGGCCGGAACGACCGGTGGTGGGAGCCGCCGGCCGAGACCCGCCACCTCTAGTCCTGGGGTCCCGGGCCGGCGGAGCGGTCCCACCCCTCTCCGCCAGGCCTGCGGCCGGCCCCGCGCTCCGCTTGCAGAAAAACAGCCCTCCGCAGGGTATCCCAGGTGACAGCCGGCCCCCGGTGCGGTGTTGAACCCGCTGCGAGGCCACGTTGGGCATCGACGTCGACAGCTACTTCCGCGCCCACGGGCCCATGGTCCTGCGGCGGTGCCGCCACCTCCTCCGAGACGAGGAGCTGGCGCACGACGCCATGCAGGACGTGTTCGTGAAGCTGGTCCTCCACCAGGACCGCATCCAGCACGAGGCCCCGGTCTCGCTCCTGTATCGCATGGCCACCAACGAGTGCCTGAACCGCCTGCGCTCCAAGCGCCGACACCCCGAGCACGGCGACGCGCTGTTGGAGCGCATCGCGGTGGCGGGCCGAAACGAGGAGCGCTCCATCGCCCGCAACCTCCTGCGGCTGATCTTCGGAGACGAGCAGACCACCACCGGCACCATCGCGGTGATGCACCTGCTCGACGGGATGAGCCTGGAGGAGGTCGGTCGGGAGGTGGGCCTGTCCGTCTCCGGGGTCAGGAAGCGACTCCGCACCCTGCGCGCCCACGTCGCCGAGCTGGAGGGAATCTGATGACCGAGCTGCACAAGAGCGATCTGTTCCTCGAGCGCCTGGCCGCCGACGAGCACGGGCACGAGCCCGGCCACGAGCCGGTGGGCCCCGAGGTCGAGGCCGAGGTGGCCCGCCTCAAGGACGAGAACCGGCGCATCCTGGAGTCCTACCCGCCGCGGCGGGAGGTGCTGGCCATCTTGCGGAAGGTGGACCAGGTCCGCCGCCAGCAGAGCCAGGCCCGGCGCCGGGCGGTGCTCACCGCGGTGCCGGTGTGCGCCGCCCTCGGGCTCCTCTTCACCGTCGGCCCGGGCCTCCTCGGCCCGGATCGGGGCCCCGAGGAGCGCACCAAGGGCCCCGCAGTATTGCAGGTCTTCCGGCGGACCGCGGCGGGCGAGGAGCGACTCTCGGCCGGAGCTCGCGTGCAGGCGCAAGACCTGTTGCAGCTCCGCTACGACGCTCGGGGCTTGAAGTACGGGGCGATCGTCTCGGTGGACGGCAGCGGGGTGGTGACCCCCCACCTGCCGGACCGCCTGGACGGCCCCTCGGCCAGCCTGGGCAAGGCGCTCGTCGCGGTGCCGTCGGCCTACGAGCTCGACGACGCCCCCGGCTACGAGCGCTTCTTCTTCGTCACCGCGGCCGAGCCCTTCGAGGTCGGCGTGGTGGTCGAGGCCATCCGCCGCCTGGGCACCGCCAGCGGCCCCCTGGAGCTCCCCGATGGGCTCCGGCAGGTCTCCTTGCGCCTCGAGAAGGAGCAGCCATGAGCGTCGCCTTCGTCGTCACTCTCCTCGCCCTCGTCGGCGCCCCCGCCACCGAGGCCGCCCGCCACCGTGCACCGCTACGCGGTCCTCGCCGCCGCCAGCCACGGCGGGCCGGATCGCGCGGTGCTGCGCTACGCGAGCAAGGACGCCCAGGCGGTCTCGCGGGTGCTGGACGATCTCGGCGGGGTGCCGCTCGCGCACCAGACCCGGCTCGAGGATCCCGATCGCGCCGGGCTCCTCGCCGCCATCCGGAACCTCGAGCCCGAGATCACCGCGCACCGCGGCGCCCGGGTGGAGCTGTTCCTGTACTACTCCGGGCACTCGGACGAGGAGGGGCTCCTCCTCGGCGAGGAGCGCCTCCCCTACCGCGAGCTGCGCGAGGCGCTCGAGGCCAGCCACGCCGACGTCCGCATCGCGATCCTCGACTCGTGCGCGTCGGGGGCGATGACCCGCAAGAAGGGTGGCACCAAGCGCCCGCCGTTCCTGGTCGACGCGTCGAACCAGGTGCGCGGCTACGCGGTGCTCACCTCGAGCTCCGACACCGAGGCGGCCCAGGAGTCCGACCGGATCCAGGCCTCCTTCTTCACCCACGCGCTGGTCACCGGCCTGCGCGGCGCGGCGGACCTCGGCGGCGACGGCCGCGTCAACCCTGAACGAGGCCTATCACTTCGCGTTCCACGAGACGCTGGCCCGCACCGAGCGCACCCAGGCCGGGGCCCAGCACCCCGGCTACGAGATGCAGCTGGTCGGCATGGGCGACGTGGTGATGACCGATCTGCGCAGCACCTCGGCCGCGCTCGTGCTGGATGGCGACCTCGAGGGCCGCCTCTACCTCCGCGACGCCAACGGCGCGTTGGTGGCGGAGCTGAACAAGCCGGGCGGCCGCGTGGTGGAGCTGGGGCTGGCCCCCGGCACGTACAAGGTCACGCTGGAGCGTCGGCGGGACGTGCTCGGGGGCGAGGTGCAGCTGGTGGAGGGCCAGCGCACCCCGCTCGACGCCGAGACCCTCGGCAAGGTGGACCGCGAGCCCACCACCGCCCGCGGCGGCAAGGCCGATTACGAGCACGTGCCGGTCAACCTCTCGATCATCCCCGCCCTCAGCTTCGGGCCCGCGACGAAGAAGCGGCAGAACTTCGTGATCAACCTGCTGTGGTCGGACTACGCGGTGCTGGAGGGGCTCGAGCTCGGCACCGGCCTGAGCGTGGTGCGGGACGAGGCCCTCGGCGCCCAGATCAACACGGTCGGCAACATGGTCCTCGGCCGCGCGGTGGGCGCGCAGCTCTCCACCGGCTTCAACCACGTCTCGGAGGACTTCACCGGCCTGCAGGCCACCGCCGGCTTCAACAACGCGGCCGACCTGTGGGGCGCGCAGCTCAGCGCGGGCCTGAACATCGCCCGAGGCGACGCCTACGCCCTGCAGGCCACCGCGGGGATCAACATCGCGAACCGCCTGCGCGGCGCCCAGCTCAGCTCCGGCATCAACCTGGTGGACGAGGTGTGGGGGGCCCAGGTGGGCGTGCTCAACCTCGGCGACGGGATCGGGGGCGCCCAGATCGGCATCCTCAACATCGGGGGCGACGTCGACGGCATGCAGGTCGGCTTGCTCAACATCGCCACCGGGCACATGCGGGGCCTGCAGCTGGGCATCGCGAACTACGCGACAGAGCTGAGCGGAGCGCCGGTGGGCCTGCTCAGCGTGGTGGCGAGGAACGGCACCCTCAAGCCCTCGGTGTGGACGAGCGACCTCGCGCTCGCCAACGTGGGCCTCAAGCTCGGCGCGAAGTACTTCTACGGCATCCTGGCGGTGGGGATGGTGAACATGAGCTCCAGGAGCGGCCTCCTCATGGGCCTCGGCCTCGGCGGCCACGTGCCGCTCACCGAGCGCTTCTTCGTGGAGCTCGAGTCCATCAGCTACATGGCCCAGGAGCGGGTGGAGCTCGGCGACAACGAGTCGACCATCGTCCAGACCCGCCTCCTGCCCGGCTTCCAGCTCACCGAAGACATCGCGGTGGTGGCCGGCCCCACCTTCAACGTGCAGATCATCCACGACAGCGCGGACGGCTCGTCTCTCTACCCCGGCTACGCCCACGTGAGCGAGAGCGGCAAGACGGTGTTGTGGCCCGGCTTCACGGCCGGCCTGCAGTTCTTCTAGCCGGATCGTTCGATCCCCGGTGACGCTCTTCGACCCCGCCGGTGTTGAAGGGTCGATGCAGCACGAACCCAACCTCACCACCGAGCTCTTCCACCTCCCGCTCTTCAACCCCGAGTGGGTCCTCTGGCTCCTCCTCTCCATCTCCTTCATCTCCGTCGCGGTGATGCTGGAGCGCTGGTTCTTCTTCCGGCGCCGCCGCCACGACATCGACGACGTGCAGCGCCGCCTCGAGGCCCTCCTCGAGGTGGGCGACCTCGCGGCGGCCGAGGCCTACCTCGCGAGCTTCGACAGCCTGGAGGCCAACGTGGCCCGACGCGGGGTCGAGAAGCTCGCCGACGGCGCCACCGCGGTGGAGGAGATCCTCGGCGGGGCCGAAGCGGTCGAGCGCCTGCGCTTCTCGCGCGGCCTGGGCTTCCTCGCCTCGGTGGGGAGCAACGCGCCCTTCATCGGGCTCTTCGGCACCGTGCTCGGGGTCATCCGCGCGTTCCAGGACCTCGCCTCGGACGTGGGGAACGCGTCGGGCTCGGTGATGTCCGGCATCGCCGAGGCGCTGGTGGCCACCGCGGTGGGGCTGCTCGTGGCCATCCCCGCCGTCATCGCCTACAACGCGCTGTCCGGCCGGGTGCGCGCGATGAGCGCGCAATCCAGGTTGCTCTCGAGCACCATCCTCTACCAGCTCAAGCGGGCGGGGGTGTAGCCATGGCGGCGGCGCTGGATCCCAACCCCGACGAGGCCATCTCGGCCATCAACGTCACCCCCTTCGTGGACGTGGTCCTGGTGCTCCTCATCATCTTGATGGTGACGTCGACCGAGATCGTGCGGCGCTCCATCCAGGTCGACCTCCCCACCGCGGCGGCGGCAGGGCAGGCGGTGCCCCGCACCCTCAACGTGCTCGTGGCGGCCGACGGCGCGCTGATCCTGGACGGGGCGCCCGCCACCGAGGCCGCGCTCTACGACGCCGCCGCGCAGGCGAAGCGGGACGACCCCGAGGTCAGAGCGGTGATCTCGGCTGACCAGCGGGTGGCCTACCAACGCGTGGTGGCGGTCATCGACGTGGTGAAGGGGGCCGGGGTAAGCCGGTTCGCCCTCGACGTCGCCCCCCGAGGAGCGGAGTGATGGCGCGCAGGCTCGCTTGCTTGCCCTGGCTGCTCGCGGCCGGGGCGGTGCACGCCCTCCCCGCGCTGGGGCTCCTCTTCGCGCCCCGACCCGCGTCCGCGCGGAGAGCGGCGCCGATCGAGGTCACCCTCGCGCCCGCGCCGGCCGCGCCCGCGCCCACGCCCACGGTCCAGCCCGAGCCGAGCCCCGCGCCGGCCCCGCCCCCTGCCCCCCGCGCGGAGGGCGCGGCGGGCCACCCCGGAAGCCCGCGCCCGCAAGCCCACCTGCGCCGGCCCCCCGCCGGGTGGTCGGGCTGTCGCTCGGCGCGACGGTGCAGGGGGGCGGCGGCCCCGCCTTCGCGGTGGGGAACACGCTCGAGGGGCGCACCGCGGCGGTGGCCGAGTCCCCGGTGCGCGAGGCGGCCCCACCGCAGCCAGCGCCGACCCCGAGCCTGAACCGCCGGGCCCGCGCGACCCCGGGCTCCGAGGTGACGCTGACCCGCCCGCGGCGCCTGCGGCGGGTGGAGCCCACCTACCCGGACCAGCTCCGCGCCCTCGGGGTGGAGGCGGACGTGATGGTGCAGGTCGAGTTGACGGACCAGGGCGCAGTGAGGGCGGCCCGGATCCTCCGGCCGGCCCCACAGGACGCCTTCAACCAGGCCGCCCTCGCCGCCGCGTGGCAGGAGCGCTTCTCCCCCGCGGCCCGAGACGGCGTGCCCATCGAGTACACCCTGAGCTTCACCTATCGATTCCGCGCCAGCGAGTGAAGGAGATGACAATGCGACTTGCAACGAGGAGCGCCTGCGCTCTGTTGGGGGTGGTCTCGGCCTGCGCGGGCGACCTCCCGGCCTACAACGAGGTCCACGGCCTCAGGGTCCTGGCGGTCTCCGCCACCCCGCCCTGGGTCCCCGCCGGCCAGCCCAGCGCCCTCGCCACCCTGGTGGCAGGGGCGGAGGACGCGACCTACCGCTGGCGCTGGTGCCCGGTGCCAACCCGCGCGGACGACGGCCACGCCTGCCCGGTAGAGGCGCAAGCCGACCTGCCGTCGCTCGCGCTGGGTGAGGGGCCCGAAGCCAAGCTCCCGGCCTTCACGCAGGACGCCCTGCGGCGTCTGTGCGCCCTGCAGGGCCAGGCTACCTGCGAGGCGGCGGAGGTCGAGATCGCCTTGACGGTGGCGGCGGCCGGGGACCAAATCGAGGCGCGCAGGACGGTGACCCTGATGGCGGCCTCCGAGCCCGGCCCGACCAACCCCGAGATCGTGGAGGTCGAGCTGCGCACCGAGGCGCTCCAGACCGCCCTGTCCACCGCCGGCCTCGCCCTCCCCGCCAGCGCAGAGGCGCAGCTTCGGCTCGAGGCCGCGGGCGCGACCGAGGGGGCCATGACGGTGAGCTGGTTCGTGACGGGCGGCGAGCTCGCCTTCGCCCGCACCCGGCCGGAGCCGACCGGCCCCGAGAACACCTGGACCCTCCCCGACCAGCCCGGTCTGGCCCGGCTGTATGTGGTCCTGAGGACGGCCGAGGGGGGCACCACCTGGCGCACCTTCGAGGTGGAGGTGGAGGCGCCATGAGTCGTGTCATCGCAACCCTGATTGCACTCGTCGCCGCGCTGCCGGTGAGCGCCCGCGCGGCGGAGGGCGGCCTGGATCGCCTCCCCACCCTGGCCGAGGCCGCCACCCCCGCCTATCCCGAGGTCGCCCGTTCGGGTGGGTACGGAGCCGAGGTCGCGCTCGTCTTGGACCTGGACGTGCGCGGCGAGGTCGAGAGCGCGACCGTGAGCGCGGCGCGCGCGGTGGACCGCGCCGGTGCCCCCGCCCCCGCGCCGGTGCTCGCGGCCTTCGTGACCGCGGCGGTGGAGGCGGGGCGGCGGCTCCGCTTCACCCCGGCCGAGGCCGAGGGGCAGCCCGTGCCGGTGTCTCTGACCTACACCTTCACCTTCATGGCGCCGGCGCCGCAGGTGCCAGCGCCGGTGCCCACCGCGACGGTGGCCGAGGCGCCGCCCGCGCCGCCCGCGGGGCAGGTCAGCCTGCAGGGTGAGGTCAGGGCGGCCGGCACCCGCCGCCGCCTGGCCGGGGCCCTGGTGGTGGTGAAGCAGGGCGAGGACGCCTTCGAGACCACCGCCGACGCGGAGGGCGCGTTCCGCTTCTATGATCTGGCCCCCGGCCCCTGGAGCCTGGTGGTGGACGTCCCGGGCTTCGAGCCCGACCGCAGCGAGGAGGAGCTCCGGGCGGGGGAGGTCCTGGAGGTCACCGTGTACCTCCGGCGCGCCAGCGACAACCCGTACGACGTGGTGGTGGAGGGCCAGCGCCCCCAGCGCGAGGTGACCCGACGCATCCTGAGCGCCGAGGCCGCAACCCAGGTTGCGGGCACCATGGGCGACCCGGTGCTCGCGCTCGAGAACCTGCCCGGGGTGGCCCGGGCCGGCATCGGCAATGGCCGGCCGGTGCGGGGCTCCTCGCCCCAGGACACCCGCTACTACGTCGAGGGGCTGGGGATCTTGTTCGACGAGCACGTGGGCGGCTTCCGCAGCGTGCTCCCCAGCCAGATGGTGGAGCGGGTGGACTTCTACCCCGGCAACTTCTCGGCCCGCTACGGCCGCGGCACCGGCGGGGTGGTGGACGTGAAGCTGAAGGACCTGAAGCCGGACCAGCTCCACGGCGCGCTGGACGTGAGCCTGCTCGACGCAGGGCTCTACCTCGAGGCGCCGCTCGGCGACGAGGTCGCGGTGGCGGTGGCGGGGCGCCGGAGCTACATCGACGCGGTGCTTGGGGCGGCGATCCCCGACGACGGGGACCTGAGCCTCAGCGTCGCCCCGCGCTGGTACGACTACCAGGCGATCATACAGTGGCGCCCCAACGCGCAACACGACCTGCGCTTCTTCGCGCTCGGGGGGGACGACGCGATGACCATCCTCTTCCGGAGCGCGGCGGACCTCGACCCCGAGGCCACCACCGGCTCCATCGGGGCCCAGTACAACTACCAGCGCCTGAGTGTGCAGCACCGCTACACCTCGGGTGGCGCCCTCAGCAACGACCTCAGGGTGGGCGTCGGCCGCGACACCGGGCTCACCCAGGTCCTCGGCCGCTTCTCGCTCCAGTTCCGCTTCCTGAACCTCAGCGTGCGCGACGAGGCGCGGTGGAAGGTGAGCGAGGCCCTCACCATCATCGCCGGCCTGGACCTCCGCACCGAGCAGGCCAAATACGACGTCACCTCGTTCCGACCGCCCAAGGAGGGCGAGGTGGTAGCGGTGCTGCCCCCGGCCGACGAGTTCATCCACGGGGTGGGCCAGGACACCCAGACCTCGGTGGCCGGCTTCGTGGAGGCGGAGTGGCGCCTCGCCCGCGCCCTCACCGTGGTCCCCGGGGCGCGGGTGGACTACTTCGGCCTCACCCGCTCCGCCCACTTCGATCCGCGCCTCGTGGTGCGCTACCAGCTCTTGGACGCGTGGACCTTCTCGGCCGGCGTGGGCCTGGTGCATCAAGCCCCGGAGCTGGACGAGGTCATAGCGCCCTTCGGCAACCCCGCCGTCGATCCGTCGCGCGCGCTCCACACCTCGGTGGGAGCACGGTGGCAGCCCCTCGACTTCTTCAGCGCCGACGTGACCCTCTTCTACAAGCGCCTCGACCACCTCGTCTCGCGGGTGGACGACGCGGACCTGTATCGCAACGAGGGGACGGGTGAGGTGTTGGGAATGGAGGTCTACTTGCGCCAGGAGCTCGCGTTCGGGCTATCGGGCTGGCTCTCGTACACCCTGAGCCAGGCCCGCCGCACCGACGCGGGCGCCACCAGCTCGCGCCCCTTCGACTACGATCAGACCCACATCCTCACCCTGGTCGCCCGCTACGCGCTCCCCGCCGACTGGGCGCTCGGTGTTCGCTGGCGCCTGGTCTCCGGCCGCCCCACCACGCCCTTCGCGGGCGGGGTGTTCGTAGACGAGCGGGACGGCTACGAGCCCATCCCCGGCCCCACGAACTCCGGGCGCCTGCCGTCGTTCCACATGCTCGATGTGCGGGTCGACAAGCGGTGGACCTTCGACCAGTGGGCGTTCACCGCCTACCTGAGCGTGTCGAACGTCTACAACCGCGCGAACGCCGAGGACGTGGAGTACAGCTACGACTTCCGCACCAAGAGCAACGTGGCCGGGCTCCCGCTCCTGCCGATCGTCGGGGTCAACGCGGAGTTCTGACCACCAGGGCCCGGGAGAGCGCGGTGTAGCGCCCGTCGTCGGTGATCAGCGTGGCGGTGTAGACGCCGGGCGCGCCGGTCACCGCCACCACCTCGTCGAGGGTCTCGCCCGCAGCGACCCGGCGACGCAGGAGGGCTTGCTCCTCGACCACCGGCGCCTCGGAGGCCGGCCGCGGGTCCTGACACCCCGTGGCGCGCCGCAGCTCCAGGAGCGCCCCGGTGGCGGCGGGGTCCAGCGCGCCCCGCACCCGGAGCCAGCGGGCCTCGGCCGGGGCGGCGAGGCGCCGATCACCGTCGTAGGCGTCGAGCTCGAGGCGCGACCCACCCTCGTGCAGCATCACGTGCCCCGCCTCCAGGGCGCTCACGATGGCAGGCCAGCTTGCGTCAGCCGCGAAGACCGAGGTGCTCGGATAGCCGAGGGCGGAGTCGAGGTACAGGCCGGGGGCCTCGATGTGGACCCGGTGGTTGTCGCTCGCCGCGATTGGGGTGACGGTGCGCCCCGCGAGGAGGTCGCAGCGCCACGCGTCGTAGGCCTCGAGATCCCCGGCGTCGAACGCGAGGCCTCCGTTGAAGACCTCCATGGCGTCGTAGTCGAGGTCCGTCCAGTCGTAGCGGATCCAGGCCACCTGCCCGTAGGGGTGGTTCACCACCGTGAAGCAGCCGCGATCGCGAGCCTGGGCCAGCGCCTCTCCCCCGGTCACCGCGCTCATCGGCCGGTCGACGAACGGCGCGTCGGTGTCGAAGCCGGCCAGCATGCGCGGCAGGCAGCCGACGTGGCCGCGGGGCGCGTTGGGCGGGTCCGCCACCGGCGACAGCTCGTTCCCCGAGATCATGAGGAAGCGCCCCGGCTCCGAGAGGCGCTCGGCCTCCTCGAAGTAGACGAACTCCGGCCCCTGGTTGAACAGGGCGGGATCCTCGTCCCGGGTGCTGGGGTCGCTGCCGGTGCTGTTGCTGTGGTCGGTGAGGACCACGAAGTCCAGACCCCGCTCGAGGGCCACCGTCTTGATCGCCTCGGGGGTGGAATCGCCGCCGGTGTCGTTGGAGGCCCCAGTGGCGTGGACGTGCAGGTCACCCTGCAACCAGCGCCCGGCCGGGTCGGCCTCGAACTCGGTGCTCGCGCTGCAGCCTGCCGCGCTCGAGACGAGGAGCGCCGCGACGAGGCGGTGACTCGAGCGTTGCATGTCTCCGCTGCTACGGGATCCCGGCCGCCGAGTCAAAGGCCACCGGCCGGATGCAAGCGGGGCTGCTCAGAAGATGATGGCCTGCTGCCCGCCCGCCAGCTCACAGCGGCCGTCCGCGGGGTCGCCGCCGGTGCGGATGAGCTCCGCCGCCGCGGGCTCGCGATACCGCCCCGACAGCTCGATCGCCGCCATCCGGAGCATCGCGTGGTCCAAGCGGGTGACGAAGTAGCACGGGATGGTGGGCTCCTTGTGGGTCTCGCCCACCCCGGAGTCGTCGGTGAGGAAGAGGTAGCGCCCGCCGGTGAGCTGGGCGGCGGAGCGCATGCTGAGCTCGGCCAGCTCGTCGACCCCGCTCGCGGCCACCGGGTAGATGTGCACGTCGCGGTTGCGCGCAACCCGCATTGCGTCGGTGATCGCCTCGGCCCGCTCCTCGTGGTGCGGCGCGTCGGCCACCCAGAACATGAGCCGGGCCACCGAGCCCGCGCTCCACGACAGCGCTACCGCCTCCGCGAGCCCCTGATCTGCCGCCTCGGGGGTGTCACCGCCGCCGTCGTAGCCCTGGGCGTCGAGCTCGGCCTGGAACGCGGCCACGTCGGCAGTGAAGTCCACGCTGCGGGTCACGTAGGCGTCGCCTTCGTCGCGATAGAGCACCAGGGCCCAGCGCTGCGGGACGTTCGGGAACTCCTCCGCGAGCCGGGTCGCGATCGCCCCCAGCTCCACCTTCAGGTAGGCCAGCTCGTCGCCCATGCTGCCGGTGGTGTCCACCAACAGGGCGATGTCCAGGGCGCCCTGCGGCTCGCGCGCGCCGCTGAAGTCTTCATGGGCCGCCTCCCGCTCCGCCGCCGTCAACTCGGGTTGACCGGCGAGCGACGCATGGGTGGCAAGGTAGGCCTCGAAGAGGGCGAAGTTGCGGTTGTCGTCCCACGCGCCTGCGGTGAGGAGCCCGCCCGGGATCCCGCTGCTGGGTCGGTCAGAGCTCGACGTGTCGCCGGTGTATCCCTCGGGGGCGATCCACGAGAACTGCTCGCTCGAGCCGCAGCCCGCGGCCAGGGTCAGCAGGGTGGTGAAGGCGAGGCTCCGGCTCAGGCGCATGGGTGTCCCTCCCGATGGGGGAGACAGCAACCCCCGTGCCCACGAGGATAACTCGCGCCGGGCGCCTGCACGACCCCGGATCGGGGCGTCGACGTCAGCCCAGCCGGGAGGTGGGCGGGGGTGTCAGCGCCGCCGCCGGCGGCCCAGCGCCAGCGCGAGCACCAGGGCCAGGCCGGGCCACGCGGCGCCGGCCTCGTCGGGGGCGGCGGTGCAGCCGCAGCCGGAGCTGCTTGGGGCCAGAGCGGGGGGCGCTCCCGAGTCGGGGGCCGCCACCCCAGCGTCGGCCTCCCCACCGTCTGGTGCGACCCCGGTGTCCGGTGACACCCCGGTGTCGGGCGCGACGCCGGTGTCGGGCGCGATCCCGGTGTCCGGCTCGACCCCAGCGTCGGGCAGGGCGAGGTCCTCGACCTCGAGGGTCAGGGTGTAGTTCCCGGCCCGGGCCCGGAACGCGTCGAGGAAGAGGAAGAGCTCACCCGTCGTCAACTCGACCTGCAGCCGAGAGCCACGAGTTCCGGGGTTGGTCTCGTCGTCATCGTTGCAGGCCACCTCGGTGGTGGCGTCGTCGCACGTGCTCCGCGCGTAGAGCACGGTGTCGTAGCCGGAGGCGGTGACCGTCACCGTCACCGGGTGGTCGGAGGTCAGGCGGTAGACGATCTCGGGGCCGTTGCCACCGCACTCGCCCTGGTAGGCGTTGGTGAACCCAGCGCCGACGTTACCGGTGACGACACCAGACACCGCGGGGAGGTCCAAGGGGTCGGCGCAGGCGTTCCCCGGCGCGCCCGCCACACAGGCCCCGCCGGAGCAGACCGGCAGCGCGCCGCTGCAGGCCTCGACCTCCGCCACCGAGCGGCCGCACGCGTTCTGGCTCCACACCGAGTTCCCGACGCAGGAGAGCGCCTCGCGCGGCTCGCAAGCCAGGTTGACGCAGGCGTGATCGGCCGGGCACTCGGCGTCGGTGGCGCAGGGGGCCGCGCACCAGGTGACCGCGGGGTCGGCGCTGGAGGCTCGGCAGGTCCAGCCGCTCGGGCAGGCCTCGTCCCCCGCGCAGGGGCTGCAGGTGCCGTCGGCGTCACCGCACAGGACCCCGCGCCAGCCCGCCGCGCACAGGCCCTCCAGGGCGCGGCCCACGTACACCACGCCCTCGGCGTCGCCCTGGTCGCCGCCCTCGGGCAGGCGGTTCACCACGTAGCAGTTGCCCCGGCGGACGTAGTCGGCCGCGCCGGTGGCGAGGTTGCCGACGAGGAGGCCGGTGGGGTCGTAGACCCCGGAGCCCGAGTTCCCCGCGAAGGTGTCGAGGGTCGCGACGAAGGCCTGCAGCGCGGGCTGGTCGTCGTCGATCACCACCCCGTTCGCGGCCAGCTTGGCCGGGATGCCGTCCGGGAAGCCCACCACCGCGACCGAGCTCCCCACCGTGAGGGGCAAGTCGACCTGCCGTACGGGGGCGGGGCGCCGGGGCGGCGCGGCGGGCCGGTCCAGCTGGACGAGCGCGTAGTCCACGTTGCCCACCCGGCGCCGCGCGGCGATGGCGCGGCAGAAGAAGACGTCTTCGGCCCCGACCTGGGCCAGCTGGCCCGGCGCGACGTAGTAGTCGTCGAACACGTAGGCGTAGCTCTGGCAGTCCGCCAGATCCGTCACGCAGTGCCCGGCGGTGAGCACCAGGTCCCAGTCCACCAGGGTGCCGGAGCAGCTGGCGGCGCCGATCTGCTCCGCGTAGGGCTCACCGGTGCAGAGCCCCTGGCTGACGCCGAGCTCGGTCCCCAGGATCACCTGGTTCGCAGGATCGGTTGCATCGACCCGGTTCGACTGGATCAGCGCGACGGTGGACTCGAGGGTCCGCGCCCGCAGGATCTCGTCGGGGTGCTCGAAGTACTCCCGGCGGTCGTCGGCGCCATAGACCACCGAGTGATCACTCCGGGCGGTGGGCGCCGCCACGTCGCCACAGGCGGCGCTCAAGACGAGGACGAGGTGCCATCGCAGAAGCCTTCGCATCGCCGCCCTTCTAGCCGTCCGGGCGCCGCTCGTGAATCGCGAACCAGGAAGCCCACCCGATGTCCGATGGGGAGGGGCCGCTCCGGCCGGCTGGTGGGGGTGATGCACCACGCTGCCCCGCCTGAGCCATCCCCGGGCTGACCGCCCTGGCCCTGGCCCTCACCGCGTGCCCCGGCCCCGAGATCACCGGCACCCCCGACGCCGGCGCGGAGGACTCGGGCCTGACCGCCGACGCCGGGTTCCCCCCGGACTCCGGCGAGACCGACGCGGGCTTCGAGGACGCGGGCCCGCCGCCCCTGGCCCCCGCCTTCGAGGCCCTCTCGGGCACCGCGCCCTCGACCCCGGCCGGCCGCTGGGGCGCATGGCTGGTCCACGCCCCGGCGCGGCACGCGCTCTACCAGTTCGGCGGCAGCCACTACCCAACCAGCAACGCCTCGAGCGCCCAGGCGTGGTCGTACGACCTCGAGAGCCAGTCCTGGAGCGAGCTGAGCACGAGCGGTGACGTCCCCGCCGCAAGGTACTGCCTGTGCGCAACCTACTTGCCCGATCAGGACGAGATCCTCTTCGTCGGCGGCCGCAACGCGCAAGGCCCCTTGCCGGTTGGGGCGTGGACCCTGGACCTCGAGACCCTGGCCTGGACCGCGGTCACCGACGGCGACATCCCGCCCGGCGTAGTCGGCTGCCACGCCGCCTGGTTCCCACCCGGCGGCTACGCCCTGGTGTTCGGAGGCGACGGCTACTCGGGCCTGCAGCGCCAGAGCTACACCTACGATCCCGTCAGCCGGGCCTTCGCCAAGCTCGACGTCGCCAACCCGCCCATCGCCCGCCGGGACGGCATGATGGCCTACGACCCGGTGAGCGCGCAGGTCGTCCTGCACGGCGGCGCCGGCCGCATCGGCCCCGGCGGCGCCCACTACAACGACACCTGGGTCTTCGACGGCGCGGACTGGGCCGAGCTGACCACCACGGGCGGCCCGCCCCCCGAGCGGCGCTGGGGCGCCTTCGGCGTCGACCCCGCCCGCCACCGCTTCGTGCTGTTCTCGGGCACCCAGGAGACCGAGGACCACCAGGACCTGTGGACCCTCGACCTCGACACCGGGGCGTGGACCCAGCACCAGGACGTCACCCTGCCCATGCCGAGGGCGGGCGCGTCCCACGCGTTCGTGCCGGAGGAGGACGCGTTGTACTTCTTCGGTGGCCTGACCCAGCCGGACTACCGGGCGCTGACCGACGGCTGGCGCATCAAGCTCGGGGGCTGACGTCATTGCAGGTCTTCTTGCATATCCGGCCCGCGCGCGGCTGAGTTTCGTCCAAACGAGTCATCCCGAAGAAAGTACAGATAGATGCTTGACGGCATCTATCCGCGTCTGTACCTTCGCCACAGCCATGAAGAACGGGCATCAGAACGCGCAGCGCCTATGCGAGAGCTCGAGCTCGTCGAGTAGCGCCCTCGCGCTGCTGTCCCGTCCGGCCTCGCTCCGCGCGCCCTCGCGAGGCCTCCTGGCTGACGCCTAGAGTCCCGTAATGACTCGGCATTAGCCAGGCCCTCGAGAGAGCGCCTGGCTTTTTTCGTTTCTGGGTCCACTGGGACGCCGCCGGACAGCGGGTGCAGAAGACGACCTCGGGCTTCGGCCCGGGTGATGCGATGCCGGTGAGTGTCACCGCGTCGGATAGTTACTTGTTTCGTCGACATACTCTTATGAGTATCGAGGCGAGCCTCGAGTTTGGAAGGCACCGCTGAATGGTCGGCAACCGGTCTAGAAAACCGGGGCGCGGTGACGAGCCGTGGGCGTTCGATTCGTCTGCCTTCCGTGAGAACCGAGGCAGGTTCTACTTGGAGTGAAGGTGGGTTGCTAACCCGCCCGAGTGGGTTCGAATCCCGCACCTGCCGATGCCGCCCTCGGGCGGTACGCAACATGGGGACGTAGCTCAACGGAGAGCGCCTGCTTTGCACGCAGGGGGTTGGGGGTTCAAATCCCTTCGTCTCCACTCGCCGACGCTTGGGAGCGCCGGCAACGCGTCGTGGCCCAGCTCGGCTGGACCACGACGTGCCACGGCCCAGTGGGCAATTTGGTAAAGCCGCTCGACTAAGAATCGAGAGATCTTGCCGGTTCGACTCCGGCCTGGGCCATGTTCGACGCGCGAGTGGGCAAGCTGGTAAAGCCGCTCGGTTCAGAACCGAGAGATTCTGCGGGTTCGACTCCCGCCTCGCGCATCATGCGGTTGGCTGTCGCGGTACCTGTGCCCTGCCCCCTGGAGCCTGTCGGCTGAGGCCGGAGCCACGCGCGCTGCCTGAAACCTGTCTCTGAAGCCTGACGCCGCGCCGTCGGGCTGCCGGCTTCAGAGACAGGCCTCAGGACGCAGCACGTCAGGGCTTCAGGCTTCAGAGACAGGCCTCAGGACGCAGCACGTCAGGGCTTCAGGCTTCAGCAGAGCCGACCCTGGCCAGGCGCACCGCGCAGACCTTGTACTCCGGGCACCCCGTGAACTCGTCGGCCGCGTCGCCGATCAGCAGGTTGGTGCGGGACTCCGGGAAGTGGAAGGTCATGAACACGGTGCCCTTGTTGGCGGCGCGGGTCACCTCGGCCCGCACCGTCACCTCGCCGCGCCTGGACTGCACCTTGACGTTGTCGCCGGTGTGGATCCCGAGCTGCCGGGCGTCGCCCGGGTGGATGCGCAGGGTCTCCTCCTTGGCCTTGTGCAGCTTCACGATGTCGGTGCGCCGGGTCATCGTGCCGACGTTGTAGTGGAAGAGCTGGCGCCCGGTGGTGAGCATCCACGGGTACTCGTCGTCCGGCAGCTCCCCCGGCTCCTGCCAGGGCGTCGCGGTGAGGCGGGCCTTGCCCCGCAGGAACTCGCCGCCGCGGTGCACGATGTCGGTGCCGGGGTGCTCGGGGTCGGGGCACGGCCACTGCAAGAAGCCATGCGCCTCGAGCCGCGCGTAGCTCACCCCGCGCCACTTGGGGGTGAGGCGGGCGAGCTCGTCCATCACCTTGCTCGCGTCCACCGTGCCGTCCTCGGCCGCGAAGCCCAGGTCGACGCCCATGCGGCGCGCCACCTCGTGCACGATCTCCGCGTCGACCCGGGTGCCCGGCACCGGCTGGATCGCCCGCCGCACCCGCTGGATGCGCCGGTCGCTGTTCACGAAGGTGCCGTCCTTCTCGAGGAAGGTGGTGCCGGGGAGGACCACGTCGGCCAGCTCCGCGGTGGGGTTCATGAAGATCTCCTGCACCACCAGGAAGTCGAGGCTCTCGAGCGCCCCCACCACGAACGTGGTGTTCGGGTCGGACTGGGCCACGTCCTCGGCCAGGATGTACATGGCCTTGAGCTTGCCCTCGTGCGCCGCCTCGAACATGTCGGGGATGCGCAGCCCGGTGTTGGTCGGCGGCTCCACCCCCCACGCCTCGCGGTGCTCGGCCCGCGCCACCGGGTCCTTCACCGACCGGTAGTCGCTGAACACGTTGGGGAGCGCGCCCACGTCGGAGGCGCCCTGCACGTTGTTCTGCCCGCGGATGGGGCTGGTGCCGGTGCCCGGGCGGCCCAGGTTCCCCGTCATCACCGCCATGTTGATCATGCCGAAGGCGGTGTTGCTCCCGTGGCCCGCCTCGGTGACCCCGAGGCCCCACAAGATCTGGGACGCCTTGCCCGCCGCATACATGCGGGCCGCGGCGCGGATCAGCTCCGGATCCACGTGGGCGATCTCGGCCGCCCACTCCGGGGTGCACTCCGCCACCGTGGCCTTCACCTCTTCGAAGCCCTCCGAGCACCGCGCGATGAAGTCGTGATCCAACAGGTCCTCGGCGATGAGGACGTGTTGCATGGCGTTGATCACCGCCACGTTCGAGCCCGGCCGGAGCGGGATGTGGAGGTCCGCCATCCGCGCGAGCTCGGTGTTCCGCGGGTCGAGGACGATGAGCTTGCAGCCCGCGAGGACCGCCTGCTTGATCCGCGCCCCGAACACCGGGTGCGCCTCGGTCGGGTTCGCGCCCACGATCATCAAGACATCCGACAGGTGCACGTCCTGGAAGCTGTTCGTGCCCGCCCCGGTGCCGAGCGCCTCGCCCAACGCGAAGGCCGACGGCGAGTGGCAGACCCGCGAGCAGTTGTCGATGGAGTTGGTCCCCATCACCGCCCGGGCCAGCTTCTGCATCAGGTAGTTCTCCTCGTTCGTGCAGCGCGAGGAGCTGATGAGGGCCATCGAGTCCGGGCCGTGCTGGTCGTGGATCTCCTTGAAGCGCCGCGCCACCAGGTCGAGCGCCTCGTCCCACGAGGCCTCGCGGAACTTCCCACCCTCCTTGATGAGCGGCGTGGTGAGGCGATCGTCGCTGTGCGCGAACTGGTGGGCGAAGCGCCCCTTCACGCAGGTGTGCCCGCGGTTGGCCGAGCCCCGCTTGGAGGGCTCGATGTTCACCACCCGGCCGTCCTTGGTCTTCACGTCCAAGGAGCACCCCACCCCGCAGTAGGAGCAAGTCGTGTTGACGACCTGGTCGGGCAGGCCCGCCTCCCGGGTGCCGGGCTCGGCCAGCGCCGCCACCGGGCACTCAAAGACGCACTGCCCGCAGCTCACGCAGTTGGCCGCCTCGAAGCCGGTGTCGTTCCCCGCGATGACCTTGGTGTCGTAGCCCCGCCCGGACATCTGGAGCACGAAGGAGCCCTGCACCTCATCGCAGGCCCGCACGCACCGCGCACAGCCGATGCACTTGCTCATCTCGAGCTTCACGAAGGGGTGGGAGTCGTCCTTCGGCGGGTTGTGGGTGCGCGGGCTCTCGTAGCGCGGGGTGCGCAAGCCAACCTGCTGAGCCAGGCTCTGGAGCTCGCAGCGACCGTTGGCCGAGCAGTCCAGGCACTCCAGCGGGTGGTCCGAGACGATCAGCTCCGTGATGTTCCGGCGCAGCTTGGTGAGGAACGGGGACGCGGTGCGGTACGAGGCGCCGTCCATCACCGGGGTGTGGCAGGCCGCCACCGGCTTTCGCCCCTCCACCTCGACCAGGCAGGTCCGGCACGCCCCATAGGGCTTCATGCGGTCCGAGTAGCAGAGGGTGGGGACGCTCTTGTTGAGCCCCTTGATGGCGTCGAGCACGGTGGTGCCGTTGGCGACCTCCACCGAGATGCCGTCCACCTTCACCGTCACCGTGGCGGGGTCGATCTTGTTGCGATCCAACATGGGTTCGTCCTCACTCCGCCGCCGGCCGGCGGTAGCGCTCCAACGCCTCGGGGAAGTGCTGCAAGAGCGACTCGATCGGCGCCGGGGTCATGCTCCCCATCGCGCAGAGCGAGCCGTACTTCATCGTCTCACAGAGGTCGGTGAGGAGCGCGAGCCGCGCGTCCGTCACCCCGGTCTCGATCATCTGGTCCATCAGCTCGGTGCCCCGCACCGAGCCAATGCGGCACGGGAAGCACTTGCCGCAGCTCTCCACCGCGCAGAAGTGCATCAGCCCTCGGCCCACTTTCATCAGGTCATCTTCCATCGAATAGACCACGATGCCCGCGTGGCCCACGATGCCGCCCTTCGCCGCCATCGCCTCGAAGTCGAGCGGGGTGTCGAGCATGGACTCGGGCAGGATCCCGCCGAGCGGGCCGCCCACCTGCACCCCCTGGAAGGTCTGGCCCGGCGCCATCCCCCCCGCGAGCTCGAAGATGATCTCACGCAAGGTCACGCCCAGCTCGACCTCGTACATGCCGGGCCGCGCGACGCGGTGGTTCAGGCTCACCGCCTTGGTGCCGCGGGACTTGCCCACCCCGAGGGCCGCGTACGCCGCCCCGCCGTGCTGCATGATCCACGAGAGGTTGTGGAGGGTCTCGACGTTGTTCACCGCGGTGGGGCAGCCCCACAAGGCCCTCTTGGGCCGGGAAGGGCGGCCGGATCGAGACCAGCGCGGGCACCCCCTCGATGGAGCGGAGCAGGCTCGTCTCTTCCCCGCAGATGTAAGCCCCCTTGCCGCGCACCACCTGCACCTCACACGCGAAGTCGCTCCCGAAGAGCGGGGCGCCGATCAACCCCGCCGCCCGCGCCTCGGCCACCGCGTCATGCAAGACGCGTTGCGCGACGGGGTACTCGGCCCGCGCGTAGATGTACGCGGCCTGGGCCCCGGTGGCGTAGGCGGCGAGCAGCACCCCCTCCAGCAATGTGTGGGGGTCGCGCTCCACCAGCTCCTTGTCGATGTACGAGCCGGCGTCGCCCTCGTCGAAGTTCACCACGATGAAGCGCCGCCCCGACCCGTCAGGCGCGTCGTGGTCGGCCACGGTCTGGAGCTTGATGCCGGTAGGGAAGCCCGCGCCGCCTCGGCCGCGGAGCTGGCTCGCCTTCACCTGATCGATGATGCTCTGGGGCGAGCCCGCCTTCACCGCCGCCTCGAGCGCGCCGTAGACGCCGAGCGCCCGCGCGCCGGCCAGGGTCTCGGCCCCCTTGCCGAAGTGTCGCATCAGGATGCTCGGCTTGCCCGCCGCGGGCGGATACACCGGGTTCTTGGGCTCGCCCAGCCCGTGCGCCGGACCACCCTTCAGGTCGGCCAAGACCCGCGCCTCGGCCTCGGGCCCGGCCAGTGAGACCGGCGCGCCGTCGACCAGCGCGTTGGGCCCGAGCCCGCAGTGACCCAGGCAGGCCACCGGCTCCAGGCGCACCCCGGCGGTGTTCACGTGCCCGGCCTCGCAGCCCAGGGCCGCCTCGGCCCGGGCCATGACCCCGTCGCACCCGGCGGCCCGGCACGCCTCGCCGATGCAGACCTTCAGGGTCCGCGTGGCGGGCTCGGCGTGGGCCAGGTCGTCGTAGAACTTGGCGGTGGCCCGGACATGGGCGGGCGGCAGGTCGTGTTGACGAGCCAGCTCCAGGATGTCCTGATCGGAGATGTGGCCCTGCTGGTCGTGCAAGCGACTCAGCGCGTCATAGACGGTCTGCCCCTGACCGAGGAACTTGTTCTGCAGGGCGATGAGGTTCTTCGACATGAGCCTGTTCGGGCAGGCTATCGAGTTTGAGCGAACCCCACAACTTGAATAGCCGTTCATGCGCCGACCCCTCGCCATCACCGCGCTCACCGGCGCCCTGATCTTGCCCTGCCAAGCCCACGCGCACCCCGGCGCGCCGCACGAGTGGGCCGAGGCTACGCGGGCGATGGCCGAGGATCCCTTCGCGGTGCAACCGCGCTTGTCACGCGCCAGCGTCGCCCGGCGCGAGGGCCGCCGGCTCACCGCTTACTTCGAGGCCCGCTGGGCCCGCGCCCTCGCCCCTCATGACGCAGCGCCCCATAGAGCCCTCGGGCTCGCCGCTCTCGACCTCGGCTGGCGCGCCGAGGGCCTCGCCGCCCTGAGCGCGTTCTTCGCGGCCGGGGGTGAGGACCTCGAGGCCCGCGTGGCCCGCGCCCGGATCCGTTGGGCCGAGCACCAGCCCGAGGCCGCCCTCGAAGACCTGGACCGGGCCCTGGCCCTCACCCCCGACCCCACCGCCACCCTCCTGCGCGCAGAGTGGCAACGCGCGCAAGGGCGCTTGCCGGAGGCGGCGGCGGGGTTGGCCGACGTCCTCACTCGGGCGCAGGGCGCCCTGCCGGTGCGCCGCGCCCTGGTCGAGGCGTACCTCGACTTGAAGCAGCCAGAGCTGGCTCGGGCGCTGCTCGACGCCGCGCCCCCTGAAGACCCCACCTGGAAGGCGCTGCGGGCCCGAGCCGCAGCGCGGTAGCCACGGACCCCGGCCCGTGTCAGCCTCTCGGCCGCCATGGGCGCAGGCGCGACCTCTGTCCCTCCCCTGAGGAACCAGCTCTTCGTGGCCCTGGTGGTGCCCGCGGTGCTCGCGATGGCCGCCCTCGCGGTGATGGCCGACCTGGTGGCGCGCCGAGCCCTGGAGGCGGCCCTCGGCACCCGTCTGTGCGCGGTGGCCCAGGCCGCGGCGGCGGGGGCCTCGCCCAAGGTGCTCCTGTTGGACCGCGGCGACGACGACAGCCGGGTCGCGCGGAGCGCGCGCCAGAAGCTGGACGAGCTGCGGGGCGCGACCGAGGTGGGCCGCATCTTCGTGGTGGCGGCGGACGGCGCCCGCATCGTGGTGGACACCGAGCTCGACATCGCGGTGGGCGACCCCTACGTGCGGGCGGACTTCGATCGAGCGGAGCTCGAGCGGGTGCTGGCAGGCCAGCCTGCATCGTCCATCCTCTTCACCGCCCCCGGCGGGCAGCCCTTCAAGACGGGGTACGCCCCCTTCCGGGGTGAAGACGGCGAGGTCGCGGGCTACGTGGGGGTGAGCGCCCCGGCCGGCTACACCGCGGCGATCGATCAGCTCCGCGCCACCCTCGCGGTAGTGGCGGGGGTGGGGTTCCTGTTCCTGTTCGGCGCCGCGCTCTGGTCGGCGCGCCGGGTGGCGGTGCCGCTGTCGGCGCTGTCCGAGGCGGCGGAGCGGGTGGGGGCGGGCGAGCTCGACACCACGATCCCGGCCGACGGCCCGCGGGAGGCCCAGGTGCTGGCGGAGACCATGCGGAGCATGACCGCGTCGCTGAAGGCGCGGGACGAGCAGCTCCAGATGATGCTCGCCGGCATCGCCCACGAGGTGCGGAACCCCCTCGGCGGCATCGAGCTGTTCGGGGGCCTCTTGAAGGAGGACCTCGAGGGCGACCCGCGCAGAAAGCACGTCGAGAAGATCCTCAAGGAGCTCGGGACCCTCGCCAAGGTGGTGAACGACTTCCTCGACTTCGCGCGCCGCCGGGAACCGGAGCCGCGCAAGCTGTCCGTCTTCGACCTCGCGTTCGAGGTGGCGTCCCTGGTGGAGCGCGACGCGGGCGAGCGCGGGGTGAAGGTGCAGCTCGAGATCCCGGATGGCCTCGAGCTGTACGCGGATCCCGAGAGCACCAAGCGGGCGCTCTTGAACCTGGTGCGAAACGCGATCCAGGCCGCGCCGGCCTCCGACGGCCACGTGCTCATCTCGGCCGAGGGCCGGGATGGGCGGGTGGCGGTGCACGTGGACGACGACGGCCCCGGGGTCCCCGACGACAAGCGGGGTGAGATCTTCCAGCCCTTCTTCACCACCAAGCAGAAGGGCACCGGCTGGGGCTGGCCCTGGTCCAGAAGACGGCCGAGGCGCACGGCGGCCAGATCACGGTGGGCACCGCGCCCCTGGGCGGGGCGCGCTTCACCCTGTCGCTCCCCGGCCCTACATCGTGATACACCCGGGCCGGCATGGCCCACATCCTGGTCATCGACGACAACGACACCATGCGCGAGGGCGTGGCCGCGGTCTGTGAGCGCATGGGCCACGACGTGGTGCAGGCCGCCTCGGGCGACGAGGGCGTGAGCCAGCTGAAGGGCGCGCCGGTGGACCTGGTGCTCACCGACCTGAAGATGGACGGGCTCGACGGCATCGGGGTCCTGAAGGCGGTGAAGGCGCACGACCCCGACATCGCGGTCATCCTGATCACCGCCTACGCCTCGGTCGACACCGCGGTGGACGCGATGAAGACCGGCGCCCAGGACTACATCGAGAAGCCGGTCTCCACCGACAAGCTGCGGGTGCGGGTCGACAAGGCGCTCGAGTGGCGCACCATGCGCACCGCGGCGGAGCGCCTCGAGGCGACCACCCACGTGCTCTCCGGGGCCCGCGATCACGACGAGGAAGATCCGGGCAGCTTCGAGGGGATCATCGGGGCCAGCGCGCCGATGCAACGCCTCTTTCGCGCCATCGACAAGATCGCCCGGGCCGACACCAACGTGCACATCGCGGGGGAGTCCGGCACCGGCAAGGAGCTGGTGGCCACCGCGCTCCACCGGCGCAGCACCCGCGCGGCCGGCCCGCTGATCAAGGTCAACTGCGGCGCGATCCCCGAGACCCTGCTCGAGTCGGAGCTCTTCGGGCACGAGAAGGGCGCCTTCACCGGGGCGATCAAGCGCAAGCTGGGCCGCTTCGAGCTGGCCCACGGGGGCACCATCTTCCTCGACGAGGTGGGCGAGATCTCCCCCGGAATGCAGGTCAAGTTGCTCCGGGTGCTCCAGGAGAAGGAGATCGATCGCGTGGGTGGGGAGCGCCCGGTGAAGGTGGACGTGCGGGTGATCAGCGCGACCAACCGCGACCTGAAGGAGATGGTCGAGGCGGGCATCTTCCGCGAAGATCTCTACTACCGGCTCCACGTGGTGCCAGTGAACCTGCCGCCGCTGAGGGAGCGCACCGACGACATCATCCCGCTCGCGCGCCACTTCGTGAGCAAGCTGCGGCGACGCATCAACCCCGCGGTGGTGCGGCTCACCGAGGACGCGGAGCGGCACCTGCTCGCGTACCACTACCCGGGCAACGTGCGAGAGCTCGAGAACGTGATCGAGCAGGCCCTGGTGTTCGCGGAGCCGCCCGAGATCCAGACCGCGGACCTGCCACCCCAGGTGTCCGGCGCCACCCCGAAGGACGAGGGCTTCCGCCTGCCCGCGGGGGACATCGGGCTGAACGAGTTCCTCGAGGCGGCGGAGCGCCAGATGATCCTGGACGCCTATGACAAGTCGGGCGGGGTGAAGACCGAGACCGCCCGGCGGCTCAAGATCAAGACGAGCGCGCTGTACTACAAGCTCGAGAAGTACGGGATTGGGACGGTGGCCGGCCGCGACCTCGAGCAGGACGCGGAGGGCGATGTAGGCCGTCCAGAAAGCGAGTAGTCTGTTCGACACGGCCCTCAGAGATCTGAGGGCCACAGCGCCAGATCTGCCCTGGTCCTGCGTGATCGGGGGCCGGTACGGCGCTTGCTGATAGAGTTGCCGAGGATGCGCGCCCCCTTCGCCATGGCTGCCCTGCTGGTGGGCCTGCTCTCCGTCGCGGCCCCCGCGGCTGAGGCCGGGACCCCGCCGGTATCGGTGCAGACCCTGACCCATCGGGTGGAGGGGCGGCTGGCGAAGTGGCGGGCGGCTCGGGAGCTGCGGCTCCAGGCGCGGGCCGAGCAGAGCGCCCTCGCCGCCCGGGTGGAGGCCCTCAAGGCCAAGGCGCGGCCCGGCGCGGCCGACGGCGAGCTGGCCCGGCTGCTGCGGGCCTCGGTGGCGGCGGAGGCCAAGCTGGCCCAGGCCCTCACCGACGAGGCGGACGCCAAGGCCGAGGTCGAGCGCGCGGTGCGGGGCGGCGTGGGTCGCATCGACCGCGAGATCCGCACCCTCGTGCCCGGGCTGAAGACCGGCGCCCTGGCCGAGCGGCAAGAGACCGCGCGCCAGATCAACGCCCTGCGCGAGACCCGGAAGGCGCTCCGTGACGCCCTCGCCGCGCTCGAGGACGAGGCCCCCGCCCCGCGCAAGGAGTGGGCGCAGTACCAGGTCCACATCGAGCCCCTCGACGGCCCCTCGGAGCTGAACGAGAAGGCGGACTTCGTGGAGGACACCCGCGACAAGCTGAAGAAGAAGCGGCTCGCCCTCGCCCGGCTCCTCCAGGAGGCGAAGCAGGAGCGCGAGATCGCCCGTGCGGCGCGCGACTTCGACACCTACGTGCGCCTCTTCGACGAAGAGACCCGCACCGATCGCGTGACCCGGCAGAGCGCAACCGCGCTTGCGACCGGGGACCGCACCACCGACGGGGCCGAGGTCGCCAACCCGGCGCCCGAGAGCCCGAACTACAGCGGCCAGCCCAACACCGACTCACAGACCGATGGCAACCCCACTCCGCCGAGCACCGACCCGGGCCGCGGCAACGGGTTCGAGCTGGGCGGTCAGGTCGGCAACGCGGGCGGCGACAAGGTGGGCTCGGGCCAGATCCCCTCCCCCACCGTGAGCACACCGAGCGCCGAGGCGGGGTCGGTGGCCCGCGACCTCAACGCCGAGCTCCTCATCAACCTGCGGGTGGATGAGCTGGCGGCCCAGGGCCTCGACATGGCCACCTTGGAGCGCCTGGTCGAGGAGCTGGAGGCGCTGGACGGCTACCTCGACGGCCAGGCCAAGGCGATCCGGCAGCGCGCCCAGAACATCGAGGCCGAGGACGCCAAGACCCTGGCGCCCTGACCCCGCGCCATGACCCCGGCCCTCCTCCTCCTCACCCTCGGCGCGCCGACCCTGTGGGGGGGCGTGCAGGCGTCCACCGGGGCGGAGGTCGACACCAACGCCAAGCGCGCGGTGGCCGGCCTGGGCTCGCAGGACGTCCTGCCGGGCGCGTCACGCCCCCAGGACCAGGTGGCGGACGGGCTGGTGCGCCTCCTCGTCGACACGCAGGGCATCCTGCAGATCAACCGGGACCACCAGATCTTCCTGAGCTACGTCCTCGGGGCCAAGCGCTTCTTCTACCAGGGCACCGAGGACCTCTTGAACCACAACCTCACGCTGAGCACCCAGCACCAGCTGGGGAGCGTCCTCAGCCTGTCGGGCTCGGGCTGGTACAAGTCCAGCCGGATCCGGAGCGGCCTGAGGGACTACAACCTGGGCATCGCCAGCCTGCAGGCTGGCCTGCGCTTCTCGGACCTGATCAGCCTCGACGTCGGCGGCGGGGTGCGGGGCCTGCGCTTCTACAACGAGCCCCGCTTCGACTACTGGGGCCCCGACGCGTTCCTGCGCGCCACCGTGAGCCCGACCCGCCCCCTGACCTTCATCGCGCGGGTCGGCTACATGCTCCGCCGCTACGCCGGCCCCGCGCTGGTGGAGGGCTCCTACCCGGGCGGCGAGGTGGGCCCGGTGTTCTGCACCACCCCGGTGGACCCCGCGGGCTTCATCTGCAGCCCGGTGGGGAACCGCCGCGACCACGAGGGCCAGGCCGAGCTCTCCGCCCAGTACCGCCGCGGGCCGCTCCTGGTGCGGGGCGGCTACCAGCTCCGGATGCAGCGCTCGAACGGCGACTACGAGAACATCGACCGCCACCGCGCCTTCGTGCAGGGCACGTGGGCGCTGCCGTGGTGGGACATCACCGCCAACGTGATGGCCACCTTGCAGATCAACAACGGGGTCAGCGTCACCGACACGAAGTACCTGGCCGAGGACGACGAGAACCAGAACAGCCTCCGGGTCCACCTCCGCCGCCCCCTGTTCTCGGCGGTGGACGTGGAGCTGAACTACAGCCTCTTCGCGAACCAGTTCAGCACCGCCCAGGCGAGCTTCCTGCGCCAGACCGTGTTCCTGGGCCTGAGGGCCCACCTGGAGGGCAGCCAGGCGATGTAGCTCCCCCGCCGCCGCCCGACCTGCTATGGGGCCCGGGTGCGGCGCGCGGCCTGCTCCCTTGCGCTGTTGGCGCTGACCCTGGCCGGCCCGGCCCGGGCCGACGACACCCACTACCACGACTACCCGATCGGCGGCCGCGCGGTGGGCCTGGGCGGCGCCTTCGTGGCCCTCGCGAGCGACCCGAGCGGCCTGTACTACAACCCTGCCGGCATCGTGGACAGCCGCCACCACTCGGTCCAGATCAGCACCAACCTCTACGGGCTCGAGGTGGCGGACACCTTCTTCGACGCGCTCGGCCAGGTGGGCGAGCTGCAGACGGTGTTCGCCGACCTCAACATCATCCCGTCCTCGGCCGCCTTCACCGGGGTCATCGACGCGGACGACGACGGCAAGCCGACCACGAGCTACGCCCTCGGCTCCTTCGTGCCGTCCTACCGCAGCCTCAACCTCGACTCCGCGAGCGAGTCCGACATCGGTCCGTGCCGCCAGCTCTCCTACGAGCGCTCGCTCCTCGATCGCACCTTCCTGTTCGGCGCCGCGGCCGGCCACCGCCTCGACGACACCTGGCAGTTCGGCACGAGCGCCTTTCTGGCCTATCGGAGCCTCCGCGATCGCGAGGAGGTCGCCTGCTTCGGCGACGGCAGCGCGTTCTCCTCCGCCTCGACCAACCTCAACCTGTCGGCCGCCTCGCTCCTGCTCTCGTTCGGCATCAAGGCCCACCTCGGCCACAACCTCTACCTCGGCGGCACCATCACCTCCCCCAGCATCCGCCTCTTCGACTCCGGCTCCATCCGGGTCCGCCGCGGCGGCGTGGACCCCGACAGCGGCGACTCCGAGTTCCTGTTGAAGGAGCTCACCGACCTCACCGCCAACACCCGCTACTCGACCGCGATCCGCGTGGGGCTGGCGTGGGTCATCCCGGGCACCGCCACCCTCGCCTTCGACGCCGACTTTCGGGCGCCCACCAAGTACGATCTGGTGGAGCTGCCCCCCGGCGAGACCGAGATCAGGGACGCCATCACCCTCACCACCCACGTGGAGCGCCGCGCGGTCCTGAACATGAACCTGGGCGGTGAGTACCTGCTGACGAAGTCGCTCTCGGTCGCCCTGGGCCTGTTCACCAACTTCAGCACCGCCCCGAACATCCCGGGCGCGGTGGGCGACACCTTCAAGCAGGACAGCTTGCCGGATATCGACGCGTTCGGTGGTTCATTGGTGCTCGGCTTCTTCGGGGAGTACACGCTCACCCGGGCCGGGTTCACGATGTCGTATGGTGAGGGTACGGACGTGGTGCCGAGCTCCCAGGGCCTGGCGGCGCTGGGGCAGGCTACGGATTACTTGAAGGTGGACTACAGTCAGCTCTTCCTCTACTTCTTCGTGAGCTCTACGTTCAGGTATTGAGCGGGTCTCGGCCCGCACATGAGAGTGCGTTTCATGGTGAAGGTCGATCTCCGATCAGATGTGGCGAGAGCCCGGCGTTTCATCGAGCGACGGGTGCGTCGCTACCCGAAGTACGTCAACATCGGCCCCGGTGCGGATGAGGATCCGATCGCCCAGATCGTACTCGGCTACTACGTGGCGGATGCCGCGTACATCTCGCTGATCTTCGACACGAGGCCCGATGCTGACAGCGACGGGGCGTGGACCTTGTTTCTCCAAGACGAGACGGTGCTCATGTTCCCGAAGTGGGTGGCTGCCGGTGATGCGTTGTGCGACGGGAAGGCGGTCGAGCTCACCACGCTCCGCGGCGCCAAGAAGGTCCTGGTTGGCGACGAGGGGTGCGACGAGCTGGTCGCTCTCATTGGAAAGATGCTCGCCGACCTCATGAAGAAGCTCAGGAGGGAGAAGCTGTTCGACGCCCTTCCCCTCCGGGACGACGCCTTCATGTTGGTCGAGGACTTCGGCGGCGACGGCGGGTGGCCCGAGAGCTACGACGTGATCAAGACGGAGGGGCGGATCAAGCCTTTGCGTTCGAAGACGTCGTCGAAGCGACCGAGCGCGGCTCGGCGCTCGGCCAGCGCTGCTCGACGCTGACCAACCGACCAACCGGACGCGGGGGGCCCGGGGTCGACGTCTTGCGACAGCGCCAGTGCGATGGCTGGGCACACGAAGAAGAGGGGCTTGGCGTGGATGATGTGCTCCCTCACGGCTGCAAACATTGTGTTGGTCGAACCGATGTTCACTTGATCCCGGCTGAGGCGAGACCGCGACTCGTGGAGTTGGCGCGAGACTTCGACTTCATCACTGCCTTCAAGCTCCTGCGGGAGCTCGGGTTCTCGGGTCACGATGCGAAGTTCACGTTCCTGCACATCACCACCCACGGTGGCTAATGCCATCGGTGCCTCCGGCGTCTGCCAACGGGCGCACTGGTCCACTGTGGGTTCTGTGGCGCGCTCAACCTCGACTTCATCGCGGAGGTCGAAGTTCCTGCGCCACGCTCGGCAGCACGCTTCCGCACGTTCAGGCTCCCTCCCCATCCCTGTCCGGAGTGCGGCGAGCCCCTCGGCCCAGGCACCACACGGTGCTGGAACCGGGGCTGCGACTACAGCCTCCCCGACGGAGGGGTCATTGACGCCGGAGGCGGCGCTACCGAACGATCTGAGGACTGACGGCGCTGGTGTCGTGGGCAAAGCGCCAGATACCGAGGCAGGCGAGCGATGACGAACGGCGAGCGAGAGCGCGTCTACACCGTGACCGACTAATATGACGGGCCTCGGTGCGGCATCGCAGCGCCTGACAGACTCCATCCGGCCGGTCGTCGCTCATGGGACGTTCGAGGCCGACGATTCGACAGCAGCGAATACGCTCACCGCGAGAGGGCTCTGGGTACGGTGGACGCCGGTCGACGGGAAGCGGTAGTCTGCGAGCCTGATCGGCGACGTCATCGCCCTCGACAGCGCTCATCGGTACAGGTGCAGCCATGACGGCAAGACGCTTCAGACCCATCCTCACCGCGTCGATGATCGTCATCTCGCTCGGCCAGTCAGCCTGCGGCCTCGCCTCGAGCGAAGTGCTCGAGGCTCCGTACGTTGAAGAAGGCAGCGCCGAGGACGTCTGGGACTACACCTCTGCGCAAGTCGATCTCAAGGTTCGCCTCGTCGAGTACCCCGAGGGCATCGCCAACCCCGATGGCGGGGGCTTGGTGTTCGAGACGCTGGAGGTCCTGACCACCGAGGGGGTCATCATCCACGCCTATGATCAGGTTGGGGTGGCGGTGGGCGACCGGGTCCTGCGCCCCGCGAGCCCGCCACCCCGCGCGCAGTGGCGGTCCGTCGACTACGCCCCGAGTGCGATCCCGACCGGAGCGCAGATTCGATGCGGGTACTTCGGCGGCGGAGGTATTGAGACGCCCACCTTGGACCAGGCGAGCCAGATCGACACGGGGCTGGTGTACGATCCGGCGAAGATCCTGCGCTACAAGAGGTAGCTGGTCATGCTTTGGCGTTCTGCACCGCACTCGAGACACCTCCTCACCGCAGCGTTACTCGCCACCAGGCTCGGCCAGTCCGCCTGCGGCGAGCCGCTCGAGTTCCCGTACGTCGAAGAGCGCAGCGCCGAGGACGTCTGGGACTACAAGTCAGCGGACATCAAGCTCAAAGTCCGCCTGGTCGAGTACCAGGACGGCATCACCAACCCCGACGGCGGGGCGCTGGTGTTCGAGACGCTGGAGGTCCTGGCCACCGAGGGGTTCATCGTCCACGCCAACGGCCAGGTTGGCGTGGCGGTGGGGGATCGCGTCTTGAACCCCGCCGGTCCGCTCCCTGGCACGGAGTGGAGATCCGTCGACTACGCCCCCGGCGAGCTCCCAGCGGGAGCGCCCATTCGATACGGGTTCTTCGGCGGTGGTCCGGTGCCCCAGCTCTACCAGGCGACCCAGGTCGACACTGGGCTCGTCTACGAGCGCTCAAAGCTCCTGCGCTACAAGCGGTAACCAACCCTACTTCGGCGCATACCGCGCCGCGCCCGCCTCCAGCGCGTGCTGCAGCTTCCTCGCGCAGTCCCCCATCGGCACCGCGTCCTCACACCCCACCAGCACCTCCGGCTTCACCGCCGCCTTCTTCTTCCCCCGCCCCTTCTTCTTCACCACCTTCGCGTCACCGATGCCCAGCACCAGCTCCCGCAGCTCGCCGCGCGGGGTCATCGTCTTCAGGTGGAGGGTGTGCATGCCCGCCTCGACCCCGCCCCGCACGATCTCGTTCAGGTAGATCGCCGGGTACGCGGCCGGCAGGATGACTTGCACGTGGCCGAACTGGCCGCGGGTGGCGCTGTCGTACTTGCCCATGGTCTGGGCGAAGGTGTTGAACTGCTTCTGGGCGCCGTAGACCTCGCGGAGGGCGCCGGTGGTGGTGCGGGCGTGCTCGGGTGGGGGGCGGTGGTCGACGAAGCGGACCCGGTCCAGCTTCTGGATGGTCACCACGCCGCCGTTGTGGACCCAGGCCACCACGCCCTGCTCGGTGGGGGCGCTGCCGCCGACCGCGGGGAGGGCCTCCGTCTCCACGTCCAGGCCCTCCACCACGAGGACCAGGCCCTCGCCCAGCTGCTGGGCCACCGCCTTGGTCTGTTGGGCCATCGACTCGAAGTAGCGGCGGTCGTCGCGGGTGTTCGAGAAGCGGGAGACCAGGTCGCAGCGCTCCGAGAGGTCGAGGTAGAGGCGGCGGGTCAGGGCGGTGAGCCACTGGCCCTTCTGGACCGCGGGGTGCTCGGGGTCGCGGGCGCGCAAGACGTCCTTCGCCATGTCCTCCACCGAGGCGGGGGAAGGTGTCTTGCGGTAGGCGGCGGCGGCGGCGTCCACCAGGCCGCGGTCCTTGGCCTCGACGGTGGGGGCCGACGCCGCGGCCTGGATGCGGACGAAGATCTGCTTGAGCTCGTCGCGGTCCCAGGCCGGGGCCTTGGCCGCCTTCTTGGCGGTCGCCTCGGCCCGGGCGGGGGCGGGGTGGGCCGCGGCCCCCACCACGAGGGCCAGGGCCAGCAGCAACCTAGGAGAAGCTGGAGCCACAGCCACAGGTGGACTTGGCGTTGGGGTTGTTGAACTTGAAGCCCGCGCCGGAGATGCCCATGACGTAGTCGATGGTGGTGCCCTCGAGGTGCATGGCGCTGATCGGGTCGACATAGACCTTGAGGCCTGAGAAGCTCATCTCGAAGTCGCCCACCCGGGGCTTGTTGTCGAAGTCGAGGCCGTACTGGAAGCCAGCGCAGCCGCCGCCCTGCACGTAGACCCGCAGGCCGTGGTCGACCAGGTTCTCGGCCTCCATGGCCTCCTTCACCATCTCGATGGCCTTGTCGGTGAGGGCCAATGGGGGCTCCTCTTCGGCGCTCAGGACGATGTGCCCGATGTCTTCGAAGGTCTCGGCGGTGGAGGTCTGCATTGATGACACGCTAGTCGCCTCTCCGAGGGCCGGCAAGGCGTTCCTTTCCCTCCACTCATACGTTCGAGCCCCCGCGATTATTGCGAGGCATCGCACAACAAGGGGCTAACCCGGGTGCGACAGAGGCGCGGGTGGCGGAGTCCGCGGGGCCTGCCTATCCTGGGTGGGTGCCCACCTGGCGCCTCACGGCCCGGGCCGCGCTGGCCCTGGGCGGCCTCGTGCTCCTACCCGCGTGCGCGGAGGGGGTGCTCCTGGCCTCGTGGGTGTGCACCAGCCTGGGCACCGTGACCCTGCTCTGGCTGGGGCGCCGGCTGCTCGCCCTGGACTGGGGCGAGGAGCGCCGGGCGGTGCTGGAGGAGGCGGCACGGCGGCTCGCCTTGCCCCCACCGCCCCACGGGCACGCCGAGCTCCGGGGTCTGAGCCCCCATGGGCTCGCACTCAGGGCCCACGCCACGCCCCACCTCGAGCTGCGCCTGGCCCTCCCCCGCTGGGTGCCGCCGGGGCTCGTGGTCGACACCGTGGCCCCGCCGATCCGCGGCCTGCGCCGACTGGTGCCGGACCCGCGCTTCTTGGAGTGGGTGGCGGCGGGGGACGCGGCCCAGCTACTGGGCCTGCTCACCCCCGAGGTGCGGGACGCGCTCCTCGAGGCCCACCACTTCGGCCCGGGCCTGGGGATCTGCATCCGGCGCGGGGAGCTGGAGGCCGCGGTGCCCTGGGCAGATCTGAGCGAGCTCGAGGTGATGGTGGGGCGCATGGAGCGCATCGCCCTCGCCCTCGCCGCCCTGCCGGAGTCCCTGCCGGAGCGGCTCAGGGTCGCGGTGATGTCCCAGGACCAGCTCGAGGTCCGGCAGGCCTGCCTGCGAACCCTGGAGGAGCGCTTCCCCGGCGACCCCGCCACGCAGGCCGCCTTGCGCTACGCGGACGACGAGGCCTTGCTCCGACCGCGCGCCCTCGGCGCCACCCGGACCGAGCTCCGAGGCCGGCTGGCCCTCGCCGACGTGAGCGGCGGCGCGGTGTCGGTGGTGGATGAAGGCTAGTGCCCGCGTTCCGAAGTCGGCTCCGGGTTTCGGTGAGGCCGCTTTGTGTCTGGTCGTCGCGCTCCGCAGGGAACAGGGTCGGCCCCTGAGACCGAGGAGCCCGAAAGGGCGGCCGAAGGCCGCGCGGCGAGCAGGCGCGAAGCGGACCAGCGAAACCCGGAAGGGACTTCGGAACGCGGGCACTAGTACCTCGACACAGGGAACCTGAACGATTCAGGCGGCCTCCGCTCGCTCGGCGGCTTCGGGGTCTGGGTAGGACCGCCCCATCTTCCGGCGAGCCTTCTCGACGGTGAACAGCCACTTCACCCAGGCTCCGGAGTCGTTGCGCTGCGCGGCCCAGGCTGCAGTCTCGCGCTCGAGAGTGTTTCGGTCGGCGATCCTGCGGCTCAGGCACTGGCCCTTCAGTACGCCGATCTCGATCTCCACCATGTTCAGCCAGCTGGCGTGCTTGGGGACGAAGTGGAAGTGGAGCTTGCGCAGAATGCGACGGGCTTCGGGAGCCGGGAATGTCCTGTAGAGCGCTGCGGCGCTGTGGGTCGAGAGGTTGTCGAGGACTACGTGGATGCGCCGGGCGTGTGGGAAGTGGAGATCTACGAGGTCACGCATGCACTCCGCGAAGTCCGAACAGGTCCGATGCTCCGTGACCTTCACGTGGCGCCAGGGGCGGTGTGCATCGAGAAAGAGAAAGAGGTTGGCGGTGCCGTTGCGACGGTACTCGTAGTCGAGACGTCCCGGCTTGCCAGGCACAGCGCGAACGGGTGTCCGCGTCTCGGCAATGAGCTGGACCGGAGACTCGTCGAACGAGATCACCGGCTCGTCGTCCGCAGGCTGCTCTTCATACAGTTCGAGCACGTCCTCCATCCTCGCCACGAACTCGGCGTCCACATTCGGGATGCACCACATCTTCTCGAGCCACGGCTTCAAGGACTTCTCCTTCAGCCGACGACGGACCGTCTCACGCGACAAGGATGCATGTTTAGAGATTCGAACAAAGGCATCAGCGAGAAGCTCAAGCGTCCAGTGGGCTCGCCCCGACGGAGGGTCCGAACAAGCGACGGCCACGAGGAGGGCCTCGTCTTTGCCACTCAGCTTGCGGCTTCCTCCTGGCCGAGATTCATCGTTCAAAGCACGCTCGACGCCGCCCTCGACCAGACGCTGCTTGACCCGGTAGATGGTCGAAGTGCTGGTTGAGAGCAAGCCCGCGATATCCTTGTCCAGGTAGCCCTCATTCGCAGCGAGGAGTATCTGCGCACGCTTGACCTTGCGGACGAGTTTGCTTCCGCTTCTGACGAAGTCCTCGAGCTCCGACCGCTCTGTCTCCGACAACTCGACGATGTACTTCACGTGCATTGAAAGCCCCCTTCCGTCAGGGGCTTCACCGGATCACCATGCACCGATCATGTCGATCCGTGGCCAGGGCGATGCGCCGACCTTCACCGATCTCCAGGGGCAGTACCTGGCGTTCATCTACGCCTACTTGAAGATCAACCGCCGACCGCCAGCCGAGGCCGACATGCAGCGCTTCTTCGAGGTCACCCCGCCCTCCGTCCACCGCATGGTGAAGGAACTCGAAGCGAAGGGCCTCATTCGACGACAGCCTCGCGCCGCACGGAGCATCGAGCTCCTCGTCCCGCCCGAGGAGCTGCCCCTGCTCCGATGAGCAGGGCAGCGAATCGATCAGGTTCCCTGTGTCGAGGTACTAGGGCTGAAGCTCCACCGACACCCGGTCTCCCCGCCCGAGCGGGATGTCGGGGCGGCCGAAGAGCGCCCGCGTGCCCCGAACCACCCGGCCCCGCCGCGCCCCCGGCATCCAGATCAGCTGGGCCGGGTCCTCGCTCACCCCGGTCCGCACCGTGATCCGCTCGGCGTCCGCGGGGAGCAGCGCGGTGCCGTGCACCATCAGCTCCACCGGGCCGTCGGCCGGGAACTGCAACAGCTTGCGCGTCGGCCTGGGGTCACGGTGGCGGTGTCGACGGTGAGGCGGAGGCCACCGAGGGCCCGCTCGGTGAGCTCGGCCTCCAGGCGCGCTTCCTCGGGGCAGGACAGGCGGTTGTCGCGGTCGGCGTCAGCGAGCACCATCAGGGCCCGGCGCTGATCGTCGCCGGTGATCTTCAGGTGCACCACCACCACGAGCCGGTGCTCGGCGGTGGCCTCGAGCATCAGGGTGCGGGTGACCTTGCCCTTGTGGGCCCAGGCCGGGGTGGCCCAGGCAGGCGCTCCGACGACGACGGCTGCCCCGAGCCCGCAAGCTCAGTGCCCGTGGCCGAAGAGCCCGAAGAGCTTGGTCAGGGCCGGCATCCCGCGCAGGTCAGGGGCGCACGCCCTTCACCCGGGGCGCGGTCCGCGCGGCGGTGAGGGCCTGGGTCGACAGGCCCGGCGGGTCGAAGGCGTGGTTGCCGTCGACGTCGACGAACACCGGGTTCGAGAACGCGTACGGGTGGACCTGGTGCACCTGGCTGGGCTGCAGGTTCCCGTAGGGGGGCGAAGTCGAAGCCGAAGGCGCTCCCGATCGAGCCGAGGGCGTCGGAGACCTGGATCGAGGGCACCTCCTTCGGCAGGGCCATGGGGAACATGCCCTCGTCACCCAGGATCTCGACCATGAACCAGCCGTCCTTGGGAAGGTGAGCTCCTGGGTCACCAGGCTCAGGGGTGGAGTTGTCGCCGTCCACCGTGGCCACCTTCACGCCGTTGGCGATGAAGTTCATCTGCTTCACCTTCACCCAGGGCGCGGCCTGCAAGGCGACCTTCACCGTGACGCTGCCGCCGGTGGCGGTGACCAGCTCACCGATGCCGCACTCGGTGCGGCCGAGGCCCTCGCCCGTCTTGCGCGCGATGCAGGCGCCGCTGCCGGTGACGGTGATCCGGGCGAAGGGCCGTTGGTCAGGAAGGCCTGCTGGTTCTGGATCGCCTTCACGATGTCCTGCTCGTCCACCGACCCCAGCCGATCGTCGGCCACCGGGGTGAAAGGTGCAGGGGATGCCAGGCTCGTCGTCCATGCCGTGGGTGTCGCTGTTGGCCATCGCGGTGTAGATGCGGCCCTGGTTCAGCAGCGTGAACCAGTCGTCGAGGCCGCCGGGGAAGGCGACCTTGCCGTTCTCGTCGTCGCGCAACACGGTGCCCGCAGGCGGGATCTCGTCGGGGATCGGCGGCGGAGGCAGCACCTCGGGGATGCGGTAGTGGTACAGGAGCTCGAAGCGCTTGCCGTTGTAGAGCTCGAGCGCGTCGAAGTTCCACGAGACCTTGTCCGGCGAACTCAGGGCCCTCGGGCGACAACAGGATGCTGTCCGACTCCTCCACCTCGCCGGTGTCGGGGTTGAAGTTGTAGTCGTTGAAGTAGCCCAGGATGGTGTCGCGGGGTGGTTCACCACCTGGATGATGGTCTGGTCGGGCCCGCAGGGAGCCGAGCGCGCGCAGGTCGTTGAAGAGGTCCTGGGGCGGGCGGCCCGACGACCACTCGAAGGCGCCCTTCGTGATGGGGCCGGGATCGTACTTCAGCGGGAAGCCGTTGAAGTGCCCGACCTCGAGGGTGGTCATCTCGAGGCCCACCATGCCCTGCACGAAGTCCTCGATGTTCTGGTCGGCGATGTGGGGCCGGTAGTCGGTGACGAAGTTGTGGTCGGAGGAGCAGGCGATGTCGACGCCCTCCGCCGCCACCGCGAGCACGCGGTCCTTCAGGGCGAAGCTCCGAGTCCACCGAGGGCTGGGCGTGCAGGTGGTAGTCGCCGGAGGCCCAGCCGGAGGTGTCGACCACCGGCGCAGCACCGCGTCGACCTGGGTGATCTCACCCGCCTTGACCTCGATGTCCTGCTCGTAGACGTCGTACTCCATGCCGCGGGAGCAGGTAGACGCGGTACTTGCCAGGGGCGCACGCGGTCCTTCTCCTGCCCGTTCACGAGCATGATGTGCTCGACCAGCGCCAGGTCATCGGGTCCTCGGTGTCGGGGATGAGGTCGACCACCCGCATCTCCTCGCCCACCGTCAGATCGTAGATGAACTCGTGCGCCACCTGGCCGGTGTGGAGCGCGGCGTAGGTGCCCACCACCGAGCACTTGGCCGGCATCTCGCGGCCGTCCTCAGCGCAGGTGACGCGGGCGCTCAACGCCGGGGGAGTCCAGCTCGATCTCGAGGAAGGTGGGCTTGCCCAGCTCGACGGTGAAGGACACCGGGTCGGTCGTGAAGCGGCCGAGGGCCACCGCGGTAGCTGTACTGCCCGGGCGGATAGTTGCCCCGGAACTGCCCGGTGCCGTCGGCGCTGTGCTGGTTGAAGGCCTCGCCGTCGGCGTCGAAGACCACCACCGAGGCGTCGACCTCAGGGGCCTGCGTCAACCGCTCCTTCACGATGCCGGCCACCTGACCGACCTGCTGCTCGCGGATCTCGTGCACCACGTCGCGGATCGAGGCCACGTCGCCGTTCCCCACGATGAAGAACTTCTTGAACGCGAACGCCTGACCGGGCCGCAGCTCCTTGGGCGCGGCGCCGTAGAACGCTCCGGTGAAGGCGGAGGCGAGGAACAGGATGAGGGATCGTCGGTGGCCGCCTCGGCCTCGGTGAAACCAGTGCGCCGGGTGATCGAGAGCTCGGGGTCGGTGATGCCGCTCATGAACCCGTACGACACCCCGTCGCCCTTGGTGGCGGAACGGGGGTGATGAGGGCCGGCCAGGCAGCAGGCAGGGCCACCAGGGGTCTTATGAGAGCGCTCGAGGGTGAAGCGCATGTCGAAGCCCGCGCCCTCGGCGAAGACGTGGTTGCCGGCCCCGAACAGGATCACGTCGCCCACCGGGAACTCAGAGCTCCGCGTCGCCGATCAGCGAGTTCACCGCGTCGGCCGGAACTGCACGATGCTGGTGCCGCCGTTGGTGATGGTGGTGGTGATCTCGACGTAGCGCTTGCCGGGGTAGAGCCGATACTCGTTCTGGAAGATCAGGCGGCTCGAGTCGAGGAGCACGTCGTTGATGCGCTGGGCGAGGAACACGAAGTCCGCCGCCGAGCCGCGGACCTTCACCGAGGCCGAGCCGTCCTCGTTCGCCACCGTCTCGATCCCGTTGGCGGCCGGCTTCATCGCCTTCAGGAACAGGCCGGGAACAGCTCGCTGAAGTTGTCGTGCCAGAGCCCGCCCGAGCCGTCGCTCGTCTGCTCAGGGCGCTGCAGATCGGCGTCGATCAGCGAGCCGCCGTACAGGCCGAAGCCCCGCAGTAGCCCTCGCCCTGGATGATGAGCCGGATCTGCTCGTTCGCGAGCAGGTAGTCGCCCACCTCGCCGAGGGGCCCCGGCCCGCCGATGAGCTGGGCCCGGCTCGTGATCTGCTGGGCCACCACGCTGGGCTCGTCGGTGGCGCAGCTCTGGGCCGCCGCAGCCACGCCCGCCGCCGCGCCGAACACCAGGGCCACCGCGCCCGCTTTCGCCTTCAGGTTCATGTGCACTCCACGCTACCCAAGCGGGCTCAGAAGGTGAACTGGGCCAACAGGGTGAGCCGGTTGTTGGAGAGCTTTCCGGCCCGCCTGCTCCTGGGCCACGGTGCCGTTCAGGAGGAACCGGAGGGGCAGGGACTCCATGGTGTAGCCCAGGCCCAGGGTATGCTCGATCACCCGGTCCGCGTCCTCGAGGGTCGTCGAGGTTGGGGTCGAAGAAGGCGAATCGGTAGGCCACGCCGATGTTCCACAACTCGTACGCGACCTGGGCGTGGCCGCCCATGGCGCTGACGTCAGGGCGGCCCGAGGTCTCGAACTGGGTGACCTGGTAGAGCCACTGGGCCTCGAGGCGCAGGTCGCCGATGTGGCCGAGGGCCGAGGCCTCGACGCCCCTTGACGTCCTCGTCGAAGAGGTTCGGCAGGTCGCCGGTGGTGCGGGTGTCGGCGAAGCCAGCCGCGTTCAGCGCCACCCAGTCCGGAAGTACATCGAGAGGCGGGCGAAGGCGGCGGGGCGATCGTTGTCGTTGAGCGCCATGTTCTGGGTGAAGCCGTTGGTGAGGGCGATGGCGTAGCCGAAGTCGAAACCGGCCAGGTCGAGGTTCATGCGCTCGGCGTGGATCATCACCCGAGCTGGCGGTCGGTGGCCCATGCCGTTCACCTCGAAGCCCTGGGTGGGGAGCACGCCGCGGGACTCCACCGGCTGCTCGATGAAGGTCCTGAGCGCGGTCGCCTCGAGGCTCGAGATGTCATACAGGGTCTTGAAGCGGCCCGCAGTCACCGCGCGCGAAGCGCGACACGTTGTAGCGCAGGTACATGTCGCGAGGGGGCATGACCCGGAAGGTCGCGTTGGGGTCGTTGAAGGTCTCGCGCTCGCCCGCCGCCGCCTCGAGGGAGACGTAGCCGCTGAAGTCGCCCCTTGTAGGCGAAAGCAGGCCGATGCGGGCGTTGGCCATCTTGAACCCGTCGTTGCGTCCGATGAAAGCGGACTTGCTGTCGTTCCTCGATCACCTCGGCCAACATCCGCACGTAGCCGTTCCAGCGCACGTGGATGCCGCCCACCACCTGCTCTTCGGCCTGGGTGCCGAAGGCGTCGCCCGCGCGCCGGGGCTCGAGCAGGCTCTGGGGCGCCGGGGTGCCCGGGACCGCGGGGGCCGCCGGGGCGCCGGGGGCCACCGGGGCCGCGTGCTCATGCCCGTGCTCGTGCTCGTGCTCGTGCTCGTGGGGCACCGGGGTGGTGGGGGCGTCCTTGCCGTCATGCCAGTGGGTGTGCTCGGGGCCCGCCTCGTGGTCGTGGCAGTGGGTGTGCTTGACCCCGTCGTGCTCGTGCTCGTGGCAGTGCTCGGTGTCGGTGCCACCCTCCTGGCCGGCGCGCTGCATGTCCGGCTGCAGGGGCATCCTGCGAGCCGTCGTCCACCCCGCCCTGGGGCATCTGCGCCCGCAGGGAGCCCACCGCCCTCACCCGGCAGCGGGTGGGTCGACGAGGAGGTGCCGGTCTGGGCCCGGGCCGGGCCAGCCATCAGGGCCAGGGCGAGCGCAGGGGAGCAGGAGGAGCGGTCGGGGGCTGTCAAAGCGCATGGTGTTTCCGTTCTTCAGGTTCAGGGGTCCGCCGCCGCGCGCAGCGTGGAAACCGCCGCGGGGGCGGGATGCCAGAGCAGCGCGGCGACGGTGGGCGCCACCGGGTCATATCCACCGGGCGGCGATCCACCCGGCGCGGACGCCAGGCCCAGCCAGAGCACCAGGACGGACTGATCGTAGAGGTAGGGAGAGCCGTGCCGCTGCCCACCCCGCGCCCCTCCGCGTCCACCTTCGAGATGTACGCGTGGGGCACGACGCGAAGCTGCGTCGGGCCGCCGCCCCACGAAGAGGGAGCGCGCGAAGAAGGTGGCGAAGGGCTCGGGGAAGCGGGCCCACGTCGGCGGGGGCGTGGGCCTCGACGACGCCCTCCTCGGCCGTGAGCGCCGCCGCCACCTTGCGGGCGAGGGCCAGCCGGTCGACGCCGGGGCGGTGGGCGCAAGATAGACTGCGGGGCGTCGATATCCTGGACGCGGGCGCCCGTCAGCAGGACGGCCTGCGCCGCGCCCATCAGCCGGTCCTTGCTCACCCGGAGGGCGCTCATGCCCAACAGCGGCGCCTTCTCGGGGTGGGGGTGGATGCCGTGGTCGGCGGAGAGGACGATCAGCACCGGCCCCCCGCCCAGCGTGCGATCCAGCGCGTCGAACAGGGCCCCAGGTGGGCGTCCACCGGAGCAGCGCGTCGAGCGCCTCGTGGCTGTACCCGCGCCCACCAAGTGGCCCACGTAGTCGGTGGTGGTGACGCCGATCGCCAGCAGATCAGGGACCTCGTGCCGGCCCAGGGCCTCCTTGTCGACCGCGACCTTCACCAGCTCGAAGAGGTTGTCGAGGGCCTTGGGGTGGGTCGGGTAGATGTGGCGCAGGACGTCTTGCGCGCCATGTCCTCGGGCATGCGGCGCGGGAAGGTGCGCCCCAGCCGGGCACGTCCTTCTCCGCCGGGTGATCGTCCGGCCCCGCCCACGCGCTGTAGTCGAGGTCGGGCCGAGCGGTCCCAGGGCTGGCCGAGGGCGGAGTCCGCGCCCATCCCACCACCGCGCCCTCGAACCACGCCGGCTTGTTCGTGCCCGGCCAGGCGCCGGCCACCATGCGGCCACTCGGCTCGTCGTACCAGGCCGCGAGGTCAGGGCGCTGGCCGCCCATGGGGATGGCGGCCCGGTCCTTCAGCGAGATCGAGACCACCTTGCCCCGCCCGGCGGTGGCCAGGCGCAGGGCGTCAGCCAGGGTGGGGGCGTTCAGGTTGGCGGGGCTGCGGCCGAAGCGCGGGTCCTCGTAGCAGTACGTCTCGCGCCCGGAGCCCTCGGCGTACCAGTAGTTCGCCACGATGCCGTGGCTGCTCAGCCAGGCCCCGGTCGAGAGGGTGGCGTGCCCCAGCGCGGTCTCGGTGTTGGCGTAGGCATAGCGCGCCTGGGGGTAGAAGGCCCCCTGGCGCAACAGGCGCCGGAGCCCACCCTGGAGGAGCAGGGGCCCAGCGCTCGACCTGGTGGGCCGAGAGCTGGTCCACCGAGACCAGCACGACGAGCTTGGGGGGCGCGGCGTCGGCGATCCGAGGCACGGACGCGACGCACAACCCAGCGCCCACAAGAAGATCCCCAGGGGACGTCGCACGGCGGCATCTAATGGCAGGGTGGGCGGCTCGGCAGCAAGCCCGACCGGGGGGCGGGGCCGTGACGCAGAGGTGGCGAACCCGGTCGGGTGGGCGGGATGGCGGCCCGGGCCCGCGTGGGGCCGGGGATCCGCGCCCTCAGCGCTTGTCGCCGGTGGGGAGGGCCCGCTCGAAGGGGCCGGCAGCCGCGCCCGCGAAGGGCGGCACCTTCAGGCCCTCCACCACCCGGGCCATGCAGGCGTAGGCCTTCTTGCGCTGCAGGCGCCGAGGCTCCACCCGGACGTGGCGGGCGCCGCCCTTCTCGCCGACCGTGAACACCACCTTCACGTCGGGCTGGGTGGCCCCAGGCGGGCACCAGGCCAGCGCGGGGAGAGGGCGGCGAAGGCCTGGTCGACCACCGCCGCAGGATCCAGGGTCCGGGGCACCAGGCCCTCCGCGAAGGCGCCCATGCCCGCCTCGTCGCAGGACAGCCTGCCCGCCTCCCAGTCGCAGGGGAGCTCGGTGCTCGCCACCACCCCCTGGCGGCCCGAACACCGAGACCTGCAGGTTCTCCTGCGCGTCGTCGAGCTTGAGGTAGACCACGTTGTCCACCCCATCATCTCCGCCACCTCGCGGGGGCAGCGCCAGCCGTCGTCCCGGCAGCGGTCGTCGCGCTCCTCGCGGGAGGCGAGGCGGACGGCGCCGCTCACCTTCGCCTCGAAGCTGCGGGCGAGGGGCACCGAGAGCCGCAGGGAGAGGTGGGATCCTGGGGCGGGGGTGCTCGCTGTGGACCGGCATGATCACCCAGGCCGGGGCGGCCGCCGCAGGGGCGGCGACGAGGGGTGGCGAGGAGCGCGAGGGCCAGGCGCATCGAGGCCTGGGTACACCGGCGGGCGCGCGGCGTCAGTCAGTCAGAGATCGAGCGGGATCCGCAGCTTGACCAGCCCCCCCTCGAAGGGCCCACGTCCCAGGCGCTCCAGGGCAGCCCTGAGGCAGATCCCGAAGGCGCTCTTCGCCACCCGGGCCAGGGCCACCGCCGACACCACCTCGACCTTCCCGTCGCCCCGGACGGTCAGGTCAGCTCCACCCGCCCGAAGGTCCGCAAGGCGGCTGGCACCTGGTCCTCCTCCGCCACGCAGGCCCCCACGTCGCCGGCCGCGGTGCGGGCATCCCGATGAAGTCCACGTCGTCCACCGAGCGGGGGCGGAGCCCCCTTCCAGGAGCATCGGCTCGAAGCCGGGGGCAGACCCCCTCCCCTCCGGCGGGCGACACCCGAGAGACCGACCACGGGCCCACGGTCCCGAGCACGAAGTGGCTGACCCACACCTGCTGGGTGTCGGCCGCGTAGTCGAGCACCACCACCGCCCGCCCCCAGCTGCCGAGCCTCGTCCGCGGCTCCAGGGGCGGCGTCAGGCCCGGTCGGGCACGCAAGGCGTCCAGCGGCGGCAGCCGCCACCTCGAAGCCCCGCTCCCCATCGCTCGCACCGCGGCCTGCTCCAGGGCGGCCTGGGTCTTGGGGGGGGGGCAGCGGGCAGGGGTCGGCGCAGGACAACCCGAACAGGAACAGGAGGGTGGCGGGATCAGCCATCACGGGCGCAGGTTGTTCCACGCGCGGGGCCTAGGGTACCCAGAGGGGCGTGGGGACGCCAGCCAGCAGCGTTCGAGGGGGGTGGGCCGGGCGCTGGTGCCCTCGCCCTCGCCCTGGGCGCCGCCCCCGCCCACGCCGCCGCGCCCACCCGCCTGCGGGACAGCCTGGCCGTCCTCCGCGCATGGTGGTCGAGGGCCGGGGGGCGACAGCTCGGTCTCCGCGATCTACGACGCGCGGTCATCCGGGCCACCCAGCACTCAGCTCGGCCTGCGGGTGATCTCAGCCGAGGGAGATGTTCGTGGCCAGCAACGAGGGCCTGGTGGCCCGGGTGCGCGCGACTGCAGCTCGGACGCGGCCTGCATCGCGGCCAAGCTCCGCATGTTCGACGCCCGCCTGGGCCTGGTGGTGGTCTGAACTACCAGCTGGATCCGCCGGTCCTACTCGCTCCAGCTCCTCGACACCGACGCCGGCCGCAAGGTCGCGGACCGCGTGGGCGAGGTGCCCCGGGGCGAGGCGCCCTCGACGTGGTCACCCGCGAGGCCGACGCGCTCCTCGGGGCCGAGGGCTTCGTGAAGAGCGGCCGCATCGTGGTGGACGTGGACCCGCCCCGAGCGCAACTCCGGTTGACGCCGGGGCCCGAGGCCCGACCCGGCACCCCTGAACGTCTTCACGCGTGGCGCCCGGCCGCTACACGGTCGAGGGCTCGCTCGAGGGCTTCTCGACCGAGCACACCGAGGTCGACGTGACGAGCAGGGGAGACCAAGACCGCGAAGCTCGAGCTGGACGAGCAGCGCTCGCTCTGGCGCACCCCGTGGCCGTGGGTGGCGATCGGCGCCGCGGTGGTGGGGGCACGGTGGCGGCGGTGGTGGTGAGCCAGCGCCCCGACCCCTGCTTCTGCACCACGCTGAACGGGCGGGGCTGCATCTGCAAATGGGTTGCAGGCCTACCAGCCCGAGCTGCCCCCAGGCTGAAGATGGTCTCCCCGTTGATGAGGATGGCCGTCCCGGTGGTGAAAGAAGTCGCGCCCTGGAGGGAGAGGTCGAAGATCCCCCGTTCTTCTTCTGGGCGTCGATGAAGAGGACCTGCTGGGACGGGACCTGACCGCGGACGGACGCGAGGTCCTTGTCCAGCTGCTTCAGCTCCGCCTCCGGATCGTCCTTCTCCTTCTTCATGGCGTCGGTGCGCTGGTCGACCGGGGTGTCGACCCACTTCTTGGTGAACTCGTTGGCCCGGGTCCGGAAGCTCTCGTAGCGCTTCACGAGGGCCCGCACCTTGGGTGCCGCCGGCCCGCAGCTTCCGTCGTCGGTGGAGGTGGCCGAGATCCCGCCCAGGCTCTTCTCGGCCGCGGCGAAGGAGGCGTCGAACGAGGCGTCCACGTCCGTGAGGGCCCGCGCCGGTCTCGAAGGCGGCGCCGAGGCGGATGGGCGCCGGGCATCCCGTAGAGCACCTGCATGCCCGAGAGTGCTTGGCGATGGTCGTCTCTACCCGGCTCTGCAAGCTGTCCGTCGACTTGCCCTCAAGCTTGGCGACCTCCTCGTTGCTCTGGACGAAGCCCTGCTTGCCGTCGGCGGAGGTCACCACCAGGCGCAGTGCCCGTCGTTCTGGACCCCCGGTGATCTTCAGGCCGCCGACGCCGGAGAGCATGTGCGCCGCGGCTGGTTCGCCACGAAGCAGTCCGCGGCCAGGCGCCCGTCGGTCAGGGGTCAGGGAGGCCGGACGAGGTCCACGCCTTCACGTCGTCGGGGACGTTCAGCCGCGGGTGGGCGTAGGCCACCTTCAGGTACGCGCCCCTCCTGCAGCTCGCCCATCTTTTGGGGCATCTGCCCGTCGTACTTGGCCGCGAAGTACTTCTTCATCACCTCGGGCGAGGGGCACCTGGGCCTTCTCGGCGTCGGTGAGGAGTGAGGCCCAGCAGCGCCGCGGCCTCCTTCTGGAACCGCTGGGTGAGCTCGATCTGCGCCACCTTGGTGCGGGCGATGCTCGCGGTGCTGGTGCTCATCCGTCAGCCAGGCCTTCACCGCGGTGCCGTCAGGCGGGTCGTCCAGGGCGCGAGGTGCCGCCGCCGCCGGTCTTCGCCACGAAGGTGTCGCGCCGCTCTTGTAGCCGTCGAGTTCCTGCGCGCGGTGGTGTCGAGCTTGGCCGCCGCGCCGTCGAGCGCCTTGGCCGCGTCAAGCTTGCCCGCCGCCAGCTGCGATCGGGCCAGGGTGTCGAGGGCGTCGTCACAGGTGCCGTCGGACAGGTACAGGTGCCCCGGCTCCGGTGCCCTTGTTGGCCGCGACCTGGCTGGCGAGCTCGGGCAACAGCGCGCTGGCCACCGGCTCCCCGGCGGCGATGACCTGCTTCGCGTAGGCGTCGAGGGCCAGGCGCTTGGCGTCGGTGTGTCGCCCAGGGGGTGGCCGTTCGACAGCTCGTCCGCCACCTTCTTCTGGAGCGCCTTGGCCTCGTCCACCTTGCCACTGGCGGCGAGGGCGGTGATCGCGCCTTGCCCATGCGCTCGCCGTAGCGCGTGGCCAACGCGCGGTCCTTCCAGCCGCTCGAGATCGTCGTGGGGGCGAGACGATGAGGCCGTGATCGATCTGCTCCTTGTAGGCCCGGTTGACGAGGTCACGCCCTCCGCGCTCCCCGCCTCGATCAGGGCCGCGCCTCGGCCCTTGCGCTTCAAGCGCGCTCGCCCTCGGTGGAGAAGTCGATGGTCTTGAGGAGCTTTCCGTCCTTGCCGAAGACGTCGACCTTGCTCCCTCCGCCATCATCGGGCGCGTCTCGGCCCGCACCGTGCCGTCCGCCTGCAGGTGAGCTTCGCGTAGGGGTAGCGGTCCTCAGGGACCTCCAGCTGGGCCCAGTCCCCGCCGTCAGCCCGCACGGTGTGCTTGTTGTTCCCGCTCCACCGCAAGGCAGCCTGCCGGCCGTCCTGGAAGTGGGCGGTGTACTCCATCGTCTTGTTGCCGGAGCCGATCCACGCCTTCTCGAAGCGCGTCGCGCCCGCAGGCACCTGGATGTCGGTCCCGCCCGGCGCGCTGTTGTGAAGGAGCGTGCCGGTGTCAGGGTTGAGCGTGAAAGGACTCCGCCCGGTCGTTGGCCACGACCGCCCACGCGCCGCCGTCCTTGCAGGCGCGAGACGTGCCTCCACCTGCTTGCCGTCGCTTGCTGTCGGTGAGCAGGCCCGCCGATCTCGAGCTTCTTGGCGCTGCCCAGGTCGACCTTGTAGTGCTGGTGGTCCACCACCGCGACCCAGCCGTCGCTTGGCGGCGTCGTTGTAGAGAGCGCCCGTCGGTACCCGTCCGCCAGCTGGAAGCTGATCTGGGGCCGGTCGAGGTAGTCCCCCTGTCCACCACCGCCGGCCTGGCCAGGGGGCGTCGGGCGAGGAACGTGATGGTGCGCCGTCCACGGTGCCAGGTCTGGGCCTTGGTCGCGTCGAAGGTCGCGGTGCTGTGCAGGGCCGCCGCCGCGGTCTGGTTGGCGTCGGCCAGGCTCGTGAGCCCGCGCGCGAACGCCAGCGCCTTTGTCGCTCTTGCCCAGCTTGGTCAGGTCGACGGAGCCCGCGTCGCCGTTGCTGTCGAAGCTGTCGAAGGCCTTCCACGCCTCGTCCCAGCTCAAGCGTCCGTCTCCGTCGGTGTCGGCCTTGCGGGGCTTTGTCGACCGTGGCCTGGTCGAGGCCGAGCTTGTCCGCCTGCCCAGGTCCGGGGACTCCCTGGCCAGTGGCGGTCTCCATCTGCGTCTTCCAAGCGTCGCGGGTGCCCGGCATGCCGGAGAGGGGCGAGTCATGGGTCCATGAGAAGCAGCAAGCCGTGCCAGACCCGTCTCACGGCGGGATCCGGGCCGCCTGAAGGTCGAGCGCCGCACCTGCGACCCGCACCGGCAGACCTTGCGTGATGACGGGTGCAGGGCGTGCGAGTCAGCAGAGCTGGCTGTCCTTGTTCCCGCGGCGGTCCTGGACCCGCGCGAGGCCTCCGCCTCGTCCTCTTCGCGCTGACAGGGGACGCAGAGGCGAACGCCGGGCACCGCAGCCCGGCCCGGCGGCGCTCGGGGATCGGCGCCTCGCACAGTTCGCAGTGGGTGCGGCTCTCGCCGCCCCCGAGGAAGCGCCCGAGCGCGCTTCACCGCGTCATCCACGCTGGCGTCGATCTGCTCCTGGACCGCGCCGTCCTTGTACCAGCCTCCGGCCATCGTGCTCTTCAGGCATACCAGCGCCGGCTGGGATCCACCACGCGCGGGCGGCGGCCAGGTGGACGGGGGCAACCCCTTGTTTCAGACGCTGGATCCGTGCTGTCATGCCCGTCTCGTATTGGGATAGGGGGTGGACCGTGGCAGCAAAGGCTCGCGTGGTCCCCTGACACGGTGGCCGTGGTCGGGCACACGCTGCTCGCAGATGTCCTCATCGGGCTCGTCGGAGTGCTCGGCCTCCGCTGCAGACTGGGTGCCCGACGTCGAGGCGGAGCTCCCCCGACGAGGTCGCGGCCCTGATCCTGCCCTTCTCGAGGGGCGACGACCCGACCGCCCTGGGACATCACCCGAGGCTGACGTCAGGGTCCCGCTCATCATCGCCGCGGCGCAACCGACCCACGCCACGCGGTGCCCCGTCGTCAACGCGCCTTTCAAAGCGGTGGACCTCGCCGCCGTCCTCCGCCTGCACACCCGCCTGGAGCGTCGCGGACAACGAGACGATCATCCGGGGCTCGGACCGCCCTCAACGCCTTCGTCGGCCACAGCCCGGCGCTGAGGCGCATGATCGACCGCCTGCCGCGGGTGGCCCGCTCGTCCGCCTCGGTGCTGATCTGTGGCGAGACGGGCACCGGCAAGGAGCTCTGCGCCATGCGCCTGCACTACCTCGGACAGCGCGCGCATGGCCCCTTCATCCCGATCAACTGCGGCGCCCTGCCCCCCCGACGTCGCAGACAACAGGCTGTTCAGGCACGTCGGGCGCATCTTCACCGACGCTCGTCAGATCCAGTGCGGCATGCTCGAGCAGGCGGACGGCGGGACCATCTTCCTCGACGAGGTCGACAGCCTCGCGCCCCTGGTGCAAGTCAAGCTGCTCAGGTTCCTGCAGGAGGGCGAGTACCGCCACCTCGGATCGCCAGACATCCGCAAGGCCGACGTCCGCGTCGTCGCCGCCACGAACATGACGGACGGCAAAGCCGAGCGGCTCCGGGCCGATCTCTACTACCGGCTCAGCACCGTCACCATCGAGATCCCGCCGCTGCGCGAGCGTGTCGACGACATCCCTGAGCTGGCCACCCACTTCCTGCGCCGCTTCGCAGCGCTCGAGCGTCGACCCGACTGCTCACTCACCCCCGAGAGCGTCGCGTCCCTGCAGCGCCACCGCTGGCCGGGCAACGTACGCGAGCTCGAGCACGTGATCCGCCGCGCCGTGATCCTGGCGGAGGGCGACGCGATCGCGCCGTCCGACCTGGAGCTCCCCGGCGAGGCTCTGGCGACGGAGCCAGAGTCGTTCGGAGCGGCCAAACGGCGCGTCGTCGACGCCTTCGAGAAGAGCTTCATCGAGCGCATGCTCAGCCAGACCTCCGGGAACATCAGCCAGGCCGCCGACCTGGCCCACAAGAACCGGCGCGCGTTCTGGGAGCTGATCCGCAAGCATCAGATCGACGTCGACCGCTTCCGCGCCTGAGCGCTGCCCCTACATCCCTCACGATGTCGGTGGCGCTCGCCTTCGCTCTACGCCTACGCCCGCAGGACGAAAATGTCCTCCCCGTAGCGGGGCATCGCTGAGCCTCGAGCGCCCCCGGCGCGCCTCGAGGGGAAGCGATCGGACGAAATGGGCCTACCGTCCTCGGCCTCGACCAACCCCGCGACGGTGGCCCGGCCCTTGCTCACCCCACCCGCCGACTTGGCCTCGGGCAACCCATCGAGAGCGGCGCGCATGATCCTCGGCTATCTCCTCAAGCACCCCGGCGCCAAGGACACCATCGACGGCCTCACCGAGTGGTGGCTGCTCGAGCGCCGTGTGGCCGAGACCCGCAGAGAGGTGGAGGAGGCGGTGGATGAGCTCGTCGAGCTCGGCGTCCTCGAGTCCACCCAGCACGCCGACGGACGCGTCGTCTACGCCCTGAGGCCGGACTCGCAAGAGCGCGCCGAGCACCTGCTCGACGCCGAGGAGGTCTGAGCGTGGCCTCGTATCGCGCCGTCTCCGCTGCCAGCCACGCCATCATCGCGCTGCTGCGGGCGAGCTTCGATCGCAACGACTTCGGCCGCGACCTCGAGTTCGACGTCTACAGCCACCAGAGCTTCCGCAGCGCCATGAGCGCCGGGGTCTCGCTGTTCGTCTACCGCATCTTCCACAACGGCACGAACCGCATGCCCGCGGGGCGCCGCCACCTGGACGGGCGGCGGGACCCACCCCGCCTCCCCATCGACTTCCACTTCATCCTCACCGCGTGGGCCTCCACGCCCTCCCTCGAGCACACCATCGCGGGCTGGTTCATGCGCACCCTCGAGGACCACCTCGTCCTGCCCGCCGGCTTCCTGAACGTGGCCGAGCCCGACACCTTCCGCCCGGATGAGATGCTGGAGATCGCCCCCGCCGAGCTGGCGACGGAGGACCTGCTCCGGCTGTGGGAGGGCCTGCTGCCCAACGGCTACCGTCTGTCCGTGCCCTACGCGGCCCGGACGCTCCTCATCGACTCCAACTACGACGCGCAGACCGCGCGCGCGGTCGACGAGCGGCTCTTCGAGTACCGGCGGATCACCGCGGAGACCGGCTCATGAGCGCGCCGCTCTACCCCCCGACGGCGGCGCTCGAGGCCGACCGACTGCCCACGCGCTTCGGCCTGCGCTTTTGGGACATGACCGACGACGAGCCGGTAGAGGGCGGGCTCCGGGTCACCGCCACGATCCCGAACCAGACCTGGCCGATGACGGAGGCCTCGGTCACCCGCCAGGGCCTGTACGCGTTCTTGGGCCTGCCCGGGCTGTTGGCGCAAGATCCGTTGCCGGTCCGCGCAAGTCCACCTGCGGCGTCCACGCTGTTCATCGAGATCGTGGATACGGAGGCGCGCTTCCTCCCCGCCGGCTTCCACCTCGACCCCAGCCGCGGGTTGCCCGGGTTCCTCCGGTTCCCGACCAGCCCGGCCACCGGGATAGGCGCCGTCCAGAGCCCCCCGACGAGCCCGCCTCGAGCGCGGCAGGACGTCTTCTTCCTCTTCTCCGCTCCCCAGCGGAGGCGACGCTCGCCCTGGGTGCGGGTCCACGGCGAGCTCGTCACCGAGGCCGGCGCGCCCTGCCCTCACGCCATCGTTCGCGTGTGGGTAGCTGGCTTCGGCCGCTACTACGGGATGAGCGACGAGGGGGGCCGCTTCTGCGTCCTCATGCCCTACCCGCCGTTCCGGCCGGGGGTCGTCGGCTCGCCGCCGTTCTCGGCGCGGACGCCGCCCGAGCAGCAGACCTGGGAGGTGCGCATCGCGGTGCGTTACCAGCCGGGCGCGGTCTTCGTCTCGAGGAACCGCGTCCCCGACGTCGCCGACGCGTGGGCGCAAGGCGACGCGTTCATCATCGAAGATCTCGTCTCTCCGGCCGGGCCTGCGGTCTCGGAGCTCCGCACCACGTTGGAGTCCGGGCGCGACCTCGCCGTGACCACACAGTCGATCCCGACCCTGGTGATCCGCCCCGGATCACCGCCTTGAACAGGAGGATGGTTTCATGCCCGAGTATCTGGCGCCAGGCGTCTACGTAGAAGAGGTCAGCTTCCGGCAAAAGACCATCGAGGGGGTGAGCACGAGCACCGCGGGCTTCGTCGGCGCCGCGCGCTTCGGCGTCACCTCGGGCGAGCCCGCGCTCGTCACCAACCTCAGCGACTTCGAGCGCTACTTCCATGGGCTCGACGCGCTGAGCTTCGCCGACGACGCTCAGGCGCAGCCCAACTTCCTGGCTCAGGCGGTGCGCGCGTTCTTCGAGGAGGGCGGGCGGCGGCTCTACATCTCCAGGGTCTTCCGGCCATTGTCGGACGACGCCACCGTGAACGTCCCCGCCAACCAGAACGCGGACGGGGTGGCGCGGCTGACCCTCACCGACCCCCGCTCACCCGGCACCGACACAATCCTGGTCCGCGCCCGCCATCCGGGCTCGGGCGGCAACCTGACGGTGCGCTTCATCGGGCGGATCTCGGACAACGTGCTCGGCCGACGCCCGCTCGACCCCGCGAACCTGACGGGGCCGCAGGAGTCCGTCCTGCGCGGCGTCCAGCCCTTCGACCTCGTCCGGGTGGTGAACAACATCAGCCCCGCGGCCACCGCCGAGTTCTGCTGGGCCGAGTACTACTTCGATCCCGCCCTGAACCGGATGGCCTGGCGCTTCAACCCCGACTCGGGGGCCCCGATCCCGCTCGCGGCCCTCGACCCCACCTCGGGCGACGAGGTGCACATCGTGTCCCTCGCGGTGGAGGTCCTGTACCTCGGCGCCCCCCCGGAGAGCGAGGTGCAGCGGCGTGACCTCTTCGATGGGCTCGCGTTCCACCCGGCGCACCCCCGCGCGGTGCAGACGGTGTTCGCCGCGAACCTCCCCAACCGCGAAGAGGAGATGGCCTATCCGATCGTGGTGGTCCCCACTGGCAACCTGCTCGGCCCGCGCGTCGCGCGGATCCTGCTCGGGCAGCCTCGCGCGCCCACCGAGCGCCTGCGGCTCATCCCTCGGCTCGGCCTGACCTTGAGCCCGCTCGACGTGACGACCGATCTGTCGGTGCTCGGGATCATGCACGACGACCGCGTCTCGGACGCGGACCGCACCTACGAGGCACGGCTCACGGGAGGCAACGACGGGCTGCGGCCCCGAGCCAGCCACTTCGAGGGTCAGGGCGCGAACTCACCCGCCACCGCGACCGGCCTGAGGGCGTTCGAGCACGTGGAGGACATCTCCATCGTCGCCGCGCCGGGGTCGACCTTCCGCTACGCGGGGCCCTATCGGAACGACGCGGATCAGATCGTCCGCCTCCTGATCTCGCACTGCGAGCGCATGCGATACCGGGTCTGCCTCGTCGACGCTCCCGACAACACCGCGATCGCCGGCATCCGCGCCTTCAGGTCGGCCATCGACTCGACGCACGCCGCGCTCTACTACCCGTGGATCGAGATCCTCGATCCGGTCCGCGGCGAGCCGCTGCTGGTGCCCCCGAGCGGCGCCATGGCGGGGATCTGCGCGCGCAACGACATCGAGCGCGGCGTGCACAAGGCCCCCGCCAACGAGGTGATCCGCACCGCGATCGGCCTGGAGCAGATGCTCAACAAGGCGCACCAGGACGTGCTCAACCCGGAGGGCATCAACTGCCTCAGGTCCTTCGAGGGCCGGGGCATCCGGGTGTGGGGCGCCCGCACCGCCACCTCGGACAGCGAGTGGAAGTACCTCAACCTCCGCCGGTACTTCGCGTACCTCGAGCGTTCGATCGAGCGGGCCACCCAGTGGGCGGTGTTCGAGCCCAACGGCCCGAAGCTCTGGAAGGACGTCCGGCTCTCGGTCGAGGACTTCTTGTACAGCGAGTGGCAGAACAACCGGCTCTTCGGCCTCAACGTGGGCGAGGCGTTCTTCGTGCGGTGTGATCGCACCACCATGAGCGCCAACGACATCGACAACGGCCGGATGGTCTGCCTCATCGGCGTCTCGCCGCTGCGGCCGGCAGAGTTCGTCATCTTCCGAATCGGGCAGTGGACCGCGGATCGGCGGAGCTAGGAGGCAACACCATGCCAAGGGACATTCCATACAGCCAGTTCAACTTCCTCGTCAGCTGGGCCGCCGCGCCCGGCTCGGAGGGCGCGAAGCTGTCCGAGACCGAGGTCAAGGCCGGCTTTCAGGAGGTCGGCGGACTGGGCCTCGAGATCACCGTCGCGGAGTATCGGCCGGGCAACGCACCCACCAACGGGCCACAGAAGATCACCACGATGTTCAAGGTGCCCGACATCACGCTGAAGCGCGGCGTGATCGGCGAGCGTGACCTGTGGGACTGGATCAAGGCGGTCCGCGACGGCTCCCAGAAGAGCCTCAAGACGGTGACGATCAAGCTCCTCGGGGAGGATCGCGACAGCGAGAACCCGGCGCAGGAGTGGGAGCTCAAGCGCGCTCGGCCCATGAAGTACACCGGCCCGGCGCTCAACGGAAAGGGCACGGACGTCGCGATCGAGGAGCTCGTGCTCTCGTGCGAGGAGATCGACCTGAAGTAGGCCATGGTCGGCGCGACGACAAGAGCACGGCCCGACCTGCGGTTCGAGGCCGGCGCGAGGACGGTGCAACCCGCCTTGCCGCGGATGGACGTGGCCGCGTTCGTGGGCTTCGCGGAGGCGGGCCCGGTCGACGTGCCGGTCGCGGTGGAGGACGTGTCCGCGTTCCGCTCCGTCTTCGGCCGCGACCCCCAGCTCGCCTACGACGCGGAGGCGGCTCGACGCGGCCGGGGCTTCCTCGGCCCCGCCCTCGAGGCGTTCTTCGCGAACGGCGGTCGCCGGGCGTGGGTCGTCCGGGTAGCGGGCCCCGCGACCCTGCATCGAGTCGCGATCACCGGCCTCGTCGGGTCGGATGGGCGGCTGGCCCACGTACGCGCCCGGAGTGAGGGGAGCTGGGCCGAGCGCGTCAACGCAGGTTTCGTCGAAGAGGCCATCCGGCTGCTCGGCCGGGCCTTCGGGCCCGCGCCCTCGGGGGCCTGGCAGCTCCGAGGCGCGGTGGGTGACACCGCGGTCCGCGCGGGGGATCTGCTGCGCCTGTCCTTCGGCGATGTGATGGCGTACTTCCCGGTGGCCACCGCGACGGTCGAGGCCGGCACCTGGATCGCGGAGGCCTCCGAGCCGAGCACGTGGTTCCACCTCGATCGCCCCCTCGCAGGGCGGGTTGCGGTCGAGGCACACCACCGGCACCTCGACGGCGAGACGCCCCTCGCCAACCTGCTGACGGTATCGACGGGGGCGGACGGACGGGGGTTCGCGCTCGAGCTGCGCGGGCCCTCGAGCGAAGCCCTCTTGCCCGGTGATCTGTTGCGCCTCGTCTTCGACGACGGCAGCCAGGCGCTCCTGCCGCTGGACCACGTAGATGTGGATCCGGAGCGCGGGGGGCGAGTGTCCGGGGACCGCGCGTTCTGGCCGGTCTCGGAGGCGGGCGGGCGCGCGGCGGCGACCGCGTGGCTCGGCGCCGCGCCGATGCGCCACCCGACGGTGGACCGCGTGCAGCTCGCGCTCGTCGCCACCCACCTGGACCTTGGAACCACAACCCTGCGGGACCTCGGCCTGACCGCCCGGCACCCACGGTACTGGGCCACGCTCCCCAGCGACGCGCGCTTCTTCGGTCGCCCCGAGGCGCGGCTCGAGTGGTGGTCGCCGCCAGAAGGTGGGCGCTTCGCGTTCGCGGGGCCCTCCGCGACCGCTGCCTATACGTACCCGCTCCGATCTCCGTCCCTGCCCTCCGACGCGATCCACCGGGGCCCGGCCTCCCCCGCCCCGGCGTCTCGCGACCTGGAGCGGGACGGCCTGACGAGGCTCACGGCGGCGCTCTTCGTCGACCCCCGCCTGGCCGGCGAGTCCGAGACGACGCTGGCCTCCATGGTGCAATCCATCTTGCTGCGCACCCACGCGGTGCCGCCGCCGGTGGAGCCGGTGCTCCGGGGCCTGCACGCGCTGTGGCCGATCGAAGAGGTGAGCCTCATCTCGGTCCCGGACGTGGTCCAGCGGGGCTGGGCCTTCGATCCCCCCGGCGGCCTGGAGTATCCTGCGCCCCCGGACCTGGCGGTGGAGCGGGACCCGGGCGGGGCGCCCCTCGCCCTGGTCTGGAGCACGGCCCCCGGGATCCTCGAGTACCGCCTCGAGCGCGCCGACGACGTGGACTTCACCCTGCCGGTGGAGCTCTATCGCGGCCCGGGTGCGCGCTACGCGCTCGACGAAGACGAGGGCTGCGCCCGCCGCCTGTTCTATCGAGTGCGCGCGTACGCAGGCCACGTTGCGGGCGGCTGGTCCGAGACGGAGGCGCTGCGGTGGCCGCCCACCTCGTTCCGCCCCTGCGGCGCCGCGGACCTCGAGGCGCCAGATCTGCAGGACCCGACGCCGGGCTCCCCCCGCTCCGAGTATGCGCTCGACTGGAGCGCGGTGGTGGGGGCCGAGGGCTACGAGGTCCAGGAGTCCGACGAGCCCGGCTTCCTCGCGGGCGCGATCATCCACCGGGGGACGGTGACGACGACGCTCATCCCCCGCGGCCGGAGCGCAGACCGCTTCTTCCGCGTCCGCGCGGTCCTCGGTGCCGAGCCTGGCCCCTGGTCGCGCGTGGTGCGGCTCCCCGCGGCCGTCCTCGGCACCGGCTATCGCTTCGAGTCGACACTCGAGTACGAGCGAGGCACCCGCGCCGAGCTGGTGGCGGTGCACCGCGCGCTCCTCACCTTCTGCGCGGCGCGAGGCGACGCCACCGCGGTGTTGACCTTGCCGGCCCACGACGACGCCAGGAGCGCGAGCCTGCACCGAGGTCGGCTGTCCGACGCCCTGGGCCCCACCGGCGCGCTCGTCGTCCCCGCCATCGGGACGACGGCCGCGGCGTGGTCCCACGGCGCGCTCTACCACCCCTGGGTGGTGTCGGCGCGGGACGGCGCCCTCGAGCCGGTGCCGTGCGACGGCCACCTGGCGGGCCTCACCGCGCGCCGCGCGGTCGCCGTCGGCGCGTGGGGCGCCCCCGCGAACCAGGTCCTCGAAGGCGTCGTGGCGCTCGTCCCCGCCATCGACCGCGGCGGCGCGGATCGCATGCTCCTCGCCGGCGTCAACGCGCTCGAGCGCGCGCCCCGCGGCTTCGTTCCACTTGTCGCGCGGACCCTCGACGAACGCCCGCTGTGGATGGACCTCCCGGTGGTCCGCCTCGGCATCCTCGTCCGGCGCGTGGTGATGGCGCGTGGGCCGACCTACGTGTTCGAGCCGCACGGCCGCGCCCTGCGGGCCCGCGTCCGCGACGACTTCGATCGGCTCTTCAATCGGCTGTGGCGGCTCGGCGCGCTGGCGGGCGCGGGTCCAGGGGAGAGCTGGCAGGTCAGGACGGACGCGCGCGTCAACACCGCCCGAGACGTGGACGCCGGACGTTTCATCGTCGAGCTGCGGTACGCCCCGGCCAGGCCGCTCGAGTTCTTGACCGTCCGGCTCGTCGAGCGCCCGAACGCCGGGCTCACGGTGGAGGTGATCTGACCATGGCCTCGTCGCCGTTCCTCACCTTCAACTTCCGCGTCTCGATCCGCGTGGCCGACGGGGACGAGATCGGCGCGGCGGAGTTCTCGGAGTGTGACGGGCTCGAGCTCACCATCGAGCCGAAGACGATCCGCGAAGGGGGCAACAACTTCCAGCCCATCCACCTCATGGGCCCGGTGAGCTACGGCCAGCTCTCGCTCAAGCGCGGCATGAGCGAGGACGCGAGCATCTGGGACTGGATGGAGGAGACGATCGCCGCGGGCGGCTACGGACGTCGGGCCGAGGCGCGGGTGGAGCTGCTCTCCACCGACCGCACCGAGGGCGAGGGCGACGACAACCTCCCGCCGCCGGTCACCGCGTTCCGGCTGACCGGGTGCCTGCCCACGAAGGTGAAGTGCCCGAGCCTCAGCGCCAAGGACGGTGGGATCGCGATCGAGGAGCTGCAGATCGCGTACGAGACGCTGCGGCGCCTCCCGGAGGGGGAGTAGATGCCGGATCCGACCCGCCTCCTGAAAGCCGAGTTGCGCGAGATCGAGTGGACGGAGGACCGCGAGGTCCGGGACCTCGGCAAGGTCATCGACGTCCAGTTCAACCCCGCGACCCTGAAGGTCAGCTACACCAACCAGAAGGCGGGCGGCGATCAACCCGGCGGGGGCTCGATCCAGTTCGTGGGCTCCGGGACGACCAAGCTATCGGTCGAGCTGGTGTTCGACGTGACGGTGGCGGAGCCCCCTGAGGTGGACGGCGCGCGGCCGGACGACGTGCGGCGCCTCACCGCCAAGGTCGCCCACTTCATGATCCCGCAGCCGGTGGACGACAACTTCGTGCAGCGCGGCGTGCGCTTCCACTGGGGGACCTTCGTGTTCGAGGGGGTGATGGACTCCATGAACGAGACCCTCGAGTTCTTCTCGGCCGACGGCCGGCCGCTGCGCGCCTCGGTCACGGTCGAGATGTCACAGCAGGAGATCAAGGACTTCACCTTCGGTGAGGCCGGCGTGCCCGGCACCGAGAGCAGCCGCCCGCTCGAGGACGGGGAGTCCATCCACGACGCGGCGGGCCTCGCCGGGGATCCCGAGCAGTGGCGAGACACCGCCGACGCGGTGGAGGCCGACCAGGAGCTGGAGACGCCGCGCCTGCCGCCCGCGGGCGCGCGGGTACCCGCCGGGCCGAGGCGATAGGAGAGCAAGATGGCAGTGATCATCAACGACTTCGAGCTGCTCACGGAACCGGAGGAGACCCGGTCCAACGATCGCACGCGCCCCAACGGCGAGGCGCCGCGGGCGCAGGAGCGGCCGCCGAGGCCGCGTGACGTCATGGACGTGATCGAGTGGGAGCGCGATCGCGCCCAGCGGATGCGCGCGCACTGAGGTCGCCATGAGTGAAGGCGCGCAGATCTCCAACCTCTATCCGGCCCGACCGACGGTCGAGCTGTCGAACGAGGCTCAGCCGGAGCTGTCCGATCGGATCCGCTCGCTCCGCATCTCGGAAGAGGAGGACGGCCTGTACGCTTGCGAGCTCACCCTCACCAACTGGGGCAACACGGACCGCCGCGTCGACTTCCTCTACTTCGACCGGGACCTCATCGACTTCGGGACACCAATCGCGGTCCGCCTGGGCTCCGGGGCAGCGGAGGACGTGGCCTTCGACGGCCACATCACCGCGATCGAAGGGCGCTTCCCTCGAGGGCGCGCCCCAGAGCTCCGGGTCCTGGCCGAGGACCGCCTCTTCGATCTTCGCATGACCCGCCGCACCCGCACCTTCGAGGATCTCACCGACGCCGAGGTGTTCCAGCAGATCGCCCGCGACCACGACATGACGGGGGACATCACCCTCAACGGACCGACGCACCGCGCCCTGGCGCAGGTGAACCAGAGCGACCTCGCGTTCCTCCGCGACCGAGCGCGCGCGGTGGGGGCGGAGCTCTGGGTGGAGGGCGACCGGCTCATGGCGTGCGACCGCGCGGATCGCGCGGGGGAACCGGTGTCGCTCCGCTACGGCCAGCGCCTCCAGCAGTTCTCGGTCATGGCGGACCTCGCTCACCAGGCGTCGGCGTGGGTCGTCACCGGCTGGGACGTGGCGCAGAAGCAGGCGATCAGCGTCGAGGCGGGTGACACGAGCCTCCAGACCGAGCTCGGCAGCATGACCTCGGGCGCGTCGATCCTCGACCAGGCCTTCGGTCGGCGTGTGCAGCGGATGGTCCACACGTCGCCGCAGGATCAGGACGAGGCCCAGGCCCACGCCGAGGCCGCGTTCCGGCGCTCCGCGCGCCGGTTCTGCACCGGCCGCGGGGTGGCGGAGGGCGACGCCCGCATCCGCGTGGGCGCGCGGGTGTCCCTCGAGGGACTCGGCCCGCTGTTCGACGGTGAGTATCCGGTCACCTGGGTCGAGCACACCTACGACCTCGAGAGCGGCCTCTCCACGCACTTCGGCGTGGAGCGGCCGGGGTTGAGAGGAGGCTGAGTTGCGATCACGGCTTGACCTCGACGCGCGCTTCGACCTGCGGCTACCGACCGGCTTCGGTGGTCTGTTCTACGGCGTCTACCCCGCGCTCGTGGTGGACGTCGGCGACCCCGACGGCCAGGGGCGGGTGCGTGTGCGGCTGCCGTGGGCCGAGGACGGCGAGAGCCAGCGCTACGAGGCATGGGCCCGCATCGCGACCCTGATGGCCGGCGGCGATCGCGGCACCTGGTTCATCCCCGACGTCGACGACGAGGTGCTGGTGGCGTTCGAGGCCGGTCGACCCGACCGCCCCTATGTGGTGGGCGCGCTCTGGAACGGTCAGGACGCGCCGCCGGAGTCCATGGATGGGGCGGGGAACAACGACATCAAGAGCATCACGAGCCGCAGCGGGGTAACGATCACCTTCGACGACGCGAGCGGCCAGGAGCGCCTCGTGCTCGAGACGCCCGGTGGGAACCGCGTGACGCTCGACGACGGCGGGCGCTCGCTGACGGTGGAGGACTCCAGCGGGAACTCGGTGGAGCTGGCCCCCTCCGGCGTGACGGTGACCGCGTCGGCGAAGGTGACGGTCCAGGCCTCCACCATGGAGATCTCCGCCGGGAGCCTGACCGTGAACGCGGGGATGTCACGCTTCAGCGGGGTGGTGCAGGCCGACACGGTGATCAGCAACTCCGTGGTCGGGTCGAGCTACACGCCCGGGGCGGGGAACATCTGGTGAGGAGGCGCGAAGATGACTGACGAGGCGCGGTTGTTCGGTAAGGGTTGGGCGTTCCCGCCGCGCGTCGGCGCGGACGGCCGGGTGGCGTGGTCCACTGGGCGTGACAACGTCCGCGAGAACATCCGCGTGATCCTCTCCACCGAGGCCAGGGAGCGCGTGATGCTGCCGCGCTTCGGCGCCGGCCTGCAGCGGTTCCTCTACGAGCCGAACAACGTCGCCACGCGCCACGCGATCCGGGAGCGCGTGCAGAAGACCCTGGCGAAGTCGGAGCGCCGCATCAAGGTCGAGAGCGTCGAGGTGAGCGAGGAGCCGGACGACGCGCGCGCGGTGCGGGTGGACATTCGCTACGTGCTGGTGGCCACGGGCGCGAAGGAGCGCGTGGGGCTGACCGTGCAGCTCGAGGGCTAGGTGAGCGATGAAGATCGAGATCCCAAGCATCGACGATCGCACCTACCGTCAGATCCTGTCGGAGGCGGTGTCGCGCATCCGGGTCCACAACCCGGAGTGGACCAACCACAGCGACGCCGACCCGGGGATCACGGTGCTCCAGCTCTTCGCGTCGATGACGGAGAGCTTGCTCTACCGCTCCAACAAGATCCCGGAGCGCAACCGCAAGAAGTTCCTCAACCTGCTGGGGGTAGAGCTCCTCGGGGCCGTGGCAGCGCGCGGGATCGTCAGCTTCCAGAGCCCGCGCGGGCGGCCCGCCGCGATCACGGTGGCCCCCGGGATCGAGCTGTTGGCCGGCGGCCGGACCTTCAGCACCGAGCTCGGGGTGGACGTCCTGCCCGTCGAGGCCCAGATCTACCTGAAGGGCAAGCTCGACCCGAACGTCGACACCGCGGCGCTTCAGACCCTCTACAGCCAGCTCTACCTCGACGCGGTCGCGGCCGGCGAGACGCTCCTGTTCTACCAGACCCGCCTGCGTGAGCACCCGCGTCCAGGAGAGGCAGAGGTCGCGCTGGACCTCGGCGCCGACACCGTCGACGACCAGATCTGGATGGCGCTGTTGGCGCGACCGGGGGACGACCTCGACGAGGTGCGTCGACAGATCGCGAACCGCAAGCTGTCCGTCGGCGTCGTGCCTGCGCTCGCGGCCACGGGCAAGCGCCTCGCCTCCGGCCTCGAGTCGGAGTCGAGCGTGCCGCGGCTGACCTTCGAACGCCCCAAGATCGAGGATCAGAGCGAACAGCCCATCGTGGACAGCGCGCGCTACGAGGGCCTGGAGGCGCGCCTCGTCACCACCGGCCGCGCCGTGGTGTACGAGGTGAGCCTGCCCGACGTGGCGCGGCTCGACACCTGGCGCGATCTACCGCCCACCGACGAGGGCGCGGCCAGCCTGCCCCCCTCGCTCGAAGACGACGACGTCCGAGACCGCGTCATCACCTGGCTCCGCATCCGCCCCGCGAGCGGCCAGCTCGACACGCGCTTCGGGTGGTTGGGCGTCAACGCCGCGCCGGTGATCCAACGCAGCGACGTGCCGGCCGAGACGGTGGGCCGGGGCTCGGGCGAGCCCGACCAGACCTTCAAGCTGCAGAAGACACCGGTGTTCCCCGAGAGCGTCGAGCTGCGCGTCGATGATCGACGTTGGACGCAGGTCGACGACCTGCACGTCGCCCCGGGCGAAGCGGACGCGGAGCGGGCGGAAGACGCCTTCGTGTTCCGCCTCGACCCCGGCCGCGGCGAGCTCACCTTCGGCGACGGGCTGCACGGCGCGCGCCCGGCCCTCGGCGCGACCATCCTCGCCCGCTACGCCTACGGCGGCGGCGAGGCCGGCAACGTGGGGATCGGCGCCATCGCGGCCGGCCCTCAGGTGCCCGCGGGCATGCGGGTGACCAACCCCGTCCCCACCTGGAGCGGCGCCGACGCGGAGTCCCTCGAGGCAGGCGAGCGCCGCATCCCGAGCTGGCTGAAGCACCGCGACCGGCTCGTGTCGGAGGAGGACTACGAGAAGATCACGAACGAGACACCCGGCGTGCGCATGGGGCGCGTGGACGTGCTGCCGCTGTACGCACCTACCATGCCCGGTGGGCGCCTCGAGGGCGCGGTCACCGTGCTGGTGATCCCCGCCACCGATCGCGCACACCCGGACGCGCCCCGCCCCGACGCCGCCTTCCTCGAGGCGGGTGCGCGCGCACCTGTCGCCCAAGCGGATCCTCACCACCGAAGCTCTACATCTGGGGCCCAGACTACGTGCCGATCTGGGTGAGCGTCGGCATCGCCCTGATCCCGGGCGCGGACCGCACCCAGGTCGAGGACGCAGTGGAGCGCCAGGTGCGCGCCTTCCTCTCGCCGCTGACCGGCGGGTTCGACGAGGCAGGCTGGCCGCTCACCCGCACCGTCGACGCCGCGGGCTCTCGGGCGTGGTCGCGCGGGTCCCCGGCGTGGCCAAGGTGACGGGCCTGCTGCTCGCAGAGGGCACCGGCGACAACCGGGCACCATCGCGATGTCGGGGCTCCAGCTCCCGGAGCTCATGCGCATCGTGGCTCGGGTCGGAGATGCTCAACCGATCGACGACGTGCGCGGTACCTCGGCCCCCGAAGGCACGTCATCGGAGTCGCGCCGCCGCCCGGTGCCCGTCGTCCCGGAGGGCTGCTGATGGACGTCAACGGGACACGCCTGCACCTCGTGCTGACGGGGGAGGACTGGGCCAGGTTCGCGATGTCCGGAGCGACCTACACGCCCGAGCGCGGTGGGGTCACCTTCGTCTCGCGCGCGCTCCGCGCCCCCGGTCGCGACGACGGGGTCGGCGTGGACGTCCAGGCGCGCCGCGGCGCCGCCACGGACCGCTACGGCCACTGGTACTGGATCGATCCCGACGAAAACGGTGTGCCCACCATCTGGTTCGCACCCAAGGTGGGCGAGGCGGGTCAGCGCTTCTGGCCACGTCCCGACCTCGAGCCGTTCTGCCCGCCGACCGAAGGTGACTTCGACTCGGTCCTCCCCGAAGGGGCACCTGCCCGCCCCGCGCTGCGGGGGTTGTGCGTGACGTGCGATCACCACCTGGTGGTCGGCACGCTCGCGCCCGGCGGGCTCCTCGTCTTCGACCTCCACGCCGGAGGCCCGCCGCTCGAGCTGCGGTGGCCGATCGAGTTCCATCCCTTCGACCTCGCGGTGCGCCCCGGAGGCGGGTTCGTCGTCCTCGAGCGCGCACCCGATGGCCCGCGCTTGTGGACCCTGGACGGCCACTTCCGCGTGGTCCCGCCCTCCGGCCCCGACGCGATCCTCTCCCCCGCGCGCGTCGAGGACTTTCGCCCCGGCTGTGGCCCGTCGGTCACCACGCCCGAGCGCGTCTTCGCCGAAGGCGTGGACCTCGGGATGGCCACGCCGCTGCCCGGCTTCGAGGCGATGGCGGTCGAGGTGCTGTCCGACGACTCCGTGCTCGTCCTCGTCGACGAGGGCCTCTCCTCCACCGTGCATCGCTACGTGGCGGGCGCCCCGGCCGGTGTCCCCGTGCCGCTGTTCGACGCGCTGGCCCACCTCATCGAGCCGACCTCGCCGCCCGACCCCTTGCAGGCCAGCCTGCGCGCCCAGGACTTCGCCTTCACCCCCGAGCGCATCGCGGGCCTCCCGGACGCCATCGGCCGGCTCTACTTCGCCGTCCCTGACACCCGGCAGGCCTTCGCGTTCGCGGTGCTCACTTCGCAGGCCGGGGGCTGGTCGCTGTCGCCGCTAGCGAGCTACCTCCCGCTGCGGCGCTTCGGCCGCCGCGCGCTGGTGGCCGCGGGCGTCGACGTCTTCTACGACGACGAGGACGCCCGCTGGCTCCCACTGTCTCGGATCCCCAAGCCCCGCTACGCCCTGGAGGCCCGCATCACCGGGCCGACGATGCCCGACGGCGTCGGCTTCGACGGACGAACCCCAGGCTGCGTGTGGCATCGCCTCTTCATCGATGGCTGCATCCCCGAGGGCTGCGAGGTGGTGGTCGAGACCCGCGCCCACGACGAGCGCGAGCGCCTCGCAGAGCAGGCCTGGTCGAGGGAGCCCGAGCTCTACCTGCGCGGGACGGGCTCGGAGCTGCCGTACACCGGCGTGGTGGGGGGAGCGCGCGGCCAACGCGAGGGCACGTGGGAGCTGCTCTTCCAGCGCGCCCAGGGTCGCTTCTTGGAGCTGAGGTTCCGCTTCACCGCCAGCGGCCGTGTGACGCCGACCCTCCGCGCGCTCCGGGTCCACTACCCGCGCTTCTCGTACCTGGAGCGCTACCTGCCCGCCGTCTACCGAAACGAGGAGGCCTCCGCCTCCTTCATGGACCGCTACCTCTCCAACGTCGAGGGCATGCTCACCGAGCTGGAGGGCCGCATCGCCCAGGCTCAGGCCCTGTTCGATCCACGCACGGTCCCGGGTGAGCTCCTGGAGTGGCTCGCGTCGTGGCTGGGGGCGTTCCTCGATCCGAGCTGGACCGAGGCCCACCAGCGCCTGTTCATCGAGAACGCGGTGGCGCTCTTCCGGGAGCGCGGCACCGTGGGCGGCCTCGAGCGCCTCGCAACCCTGGCTGCATCGGAGACGCCCTGCCCCGAGCTCTTCGAGGCGCCCGCCGAGCCGGCGAGCCGCCGTGGCCGCCCGCGCGTCGTAGAGCGCTTCTTGACCCGCTCCCGCCGTGGCCTCGCGACCTTCGACCCCAGCCAGGCCGCGGTCCGCCCTCCCGTGGCACCGACGGACCCCTGGCTCCCCAGCCACGGCGCCGACGCGCTGCTCGCGCGCTTCAGGGCCTTCGTCAGGGCGCGATACGAAGACGACGTCGATCGCCTCTCCTTCGCCTGGGGCGCGCGGATGGCCCGCTTCGACGACGTCCGATTCTCGGCGGTCGAACCAAGGAGCGCGGCGAAGGCCCGCGACCGCCGCGACTTCCTGAACGCGAACATCACGTTCGACTACGCCCCGGTCGCCGCGGCGGACGTGGTGACCTACCGGAGCTTCCTCATGAGCCGATACGGCACCTCCGAGGGCCTGGTGGAGGCATACGGCCTGACCCCGGGGGAGGACGGCGCGACGCTCCAGACCATTCCGCTGCCGGCCGAGGACGACTTCCTGCCCGACGGGGTCGCGCTCGACGACTGGATCCACTTCGTGTCGGTGGTGCTGCCGGCGGCCCAGGCAGCCCACCGCTTCACCGTGCTCGTCCCCGCGTCGCCGGGGGAGCCTGATGAGGTCCTCTCGAAGCGGATGAGCCGGGTCCGCGCGGTGGTCGAGCGCGAGAAGCCCGGGCACACCGACTTCGACATCCGATTGTTCTGGGACCTGTTCCGAGTCGGCTACGCCCGGCTCGGCATCGACAACGAGCTCGGCGCGGGCAGCCGCTTCTACGCGCTCGTGCTCGACGAGAGCCACCTCGCCGAGACCTTCGTCCCCGAGGCGTACCCGGCGTCCGAGCGAGATCGGCTCGTGCTCGGGCGTGATCCGGTGGAGCGGACACCGCCGCTGAGTTGAGCTGGAGAGGTTGAAGAATGAGTGACTTCGGTACCGTTACGCTGACCCGACCGCCGCCCGATACGAGCAAGCGCGTTCGCTACAGCTACGGCCTCGTGCTGGGCGTCGATGAGCTCGAGCAGGAGCAGGCCTACCTCATGGAGCGGGACCGGAGGCACCAACGTGCGCTGCACGGCTACGGCACGCTGTGCGGACTCCGCCTCTCGATCCGCGACAACCCCGGCCGCGGCCCCGAGGTCCACCTCTCGAGGGGGATGGCGGTCGATCGCGCGGGCGAGACGATCTGCGTGCCGAGCGATCAGTGCGCCGCGCTGAACGGTTGGCTCCAGAAGAACCAGGGCCACCTCGCCCTCGCCGCGTCCCCGCCGACCCGCCTCGTCCTGGACGTGCGGCTGTGCGCCCTCGAGTGCGAGACGGACCCCGTCCCGATCCCCGGCGGCCCTTGCCGCACGCAGCAGGACGCGATCCAGCCCTCGCGGGTGAAGGACAACTTCAAGCTGGAGCTGGTGCCCCGCGACGGGTTCGTGACGTCGCCGCCCGCCTCCCCACCCCTGACCTCACCGCCCACCACCGGCCGCTCGGAGAGCGAGGCCACGCGGGCCCTCTCGGACCTGCTCTCCCACGTAGAGCTCGGCGACGTCGGGCCCTACGCCTCGCTCGGTGACCTCTTGGCCTGGGTCCGCAGCATCGGCGGCATCGCCGCGACGTCGCCCCCCTCCGCGGTCCCGCCGGTCATCGTCCTGCCGCGCGCCACCGGGTTCGACATGCTGCGCGCCGCCCTCGTCGTGTGGGTCACCGAGGTGCGGCCCCGCGTCATGCTCGACGGCTGCTGCGCGCGGACCCCGCGCGGCGCGGAGGCCTGTGTCTCCCTCGGCTACGTCGAGCTCGATGTGCAAGCGGACTTCACCGTGGCGATGGCCAACGTCGACATCGACGAGTCGGAGCGCCCCATCCTGCTCGACACCTCGGTGCTCCAGCAGTGGATGCTCGCCCAGACAGCGCCCCCGCCGGCGTCCCCGCTGATGGCGTACGGCCCACAGGCACTGGTGGCCGCGGGCTCCTTCGACGCCGCCGGGGGCTCGATCGCGAGCGCCTTCAACCCCACGTTGGCCCTGGCGCCGCTGCTCCGGAACACGGACTTTCACGTGACCTTCGATGAGTACATCGACCCGGCCACCGGCGGCGGCGGCTACATCGTGCGCGGCACCGTGGACACCGGCGGCGCGCTCGACCTCGCCGCCGGCATCGTGCAGCTCATCGGCTACCGAGCGAACGGCATCGACATCAGGGTCTCGGACTACCGCGGGCAGCACCTCAACCGGAACTTCCACCTGGAAATCACCGCCTACGGGAGGATGGTGCCATGAAGAAGCTCGACGAGGCGGTGCTCGTGGACCCGATCCGGAGCGTCAACTTCTTCAACGGTCGGCTCCTCACCGCCGAAGACCTCCGGGAGGAGCGCGAGGCCGCCCGCGCCCACCGCCGAGCCCTGGGGCGCGGCGTCGGGGCGGGGGTCGTCGAAGGCCTCTGGGTCACCTCGGTGTCGGGCGGCAGCGGACCGGCCGTCCGGGTCGAGGCCGGCCGGGCCATCGACGGCGACGGCACCGACCTCACCCTGCCCCAACCCGTCACGCTGTCGCTCACCGAGCGCGAGAAGCAGCTCGTCGCCATCGCTCCGGACTTCGACGTGTGCCTGCCCCCGCAAGGTGCCCTGCTCGAAGGGGTGGGCGTCTACCTGCTGGTGATGTCCCCCCAGGCCACCCTGAGCGTGGACCGCGCCCCGAAGAGCGGCCTCGGCACCGACGGGCGCGCCTTCGGCTGCGAGGCGCGGTGGGTGCTCGAGACGGTGGTCTTCCGTATGGAGTACGTCCAGCTGGACGCGGCGCTGTTCCCCGAGCTCACCGGAGCGCTCGCGACGGAGCTCGCGGCCCTCGACGCGGCCAACGACGAGGCCTCGCGCTCCCTCCGTCGGAACTACATCGCGCACCTGTTCTTCGGCACCCTGGCCCGCCGTCGCGCGGGCATCGATCCCTTCGCCACCGGCTCGGCCGGTTCGGCCTACGCCGCGTATGGCCCGGTGGACGCCCTTCGGGGCAGCGGCGTCCTCCGCCCCTGCGACGTCCCCCTCGCGCTGATCTCGTGGCGCGGCGCCACGTTGGACTTCGTCGACGTGTGGCCGGTGCGGCGACGACCGATCCCGCCCGCTCGCTCCGCGACCCTCCCTGCGCTCGGGGACGACCGGGCGCGTCGGGAGGGCGAGGCGGTGCACCTGCAGTTCTTCGAGCAGATGCAGCAGGTCCTGACCACCGCAAGCCAGCCTTCGATGGTGCGAGCGACGGACTACTTCCGGTTCCTCCCGCCCTGCGGGCTCCTGCGCGTGCAGCAGCCAGGCCGCCGCGGGGTAGCGGTGGATGTCTTCTTCCAGGGCTTCCCGCGGCGGGAGCCGCCGATGGTCGACGCCGCCCTCCTCGACCAGCTGGTAGCCCGGAGCTTCCGGTACGAACCGATCGACGTGCGCGAGCAGGAGCTCGTGTGGCTCTACCGACCGTGGCAGAACGTCTGGGAGCGCGACCATGGCGCCTCCATCCAGGACGTCGTAGTCTTCACCTCACCGCACGTCCCCGAGCAGGGCCTCGCGCGCTTCGACGTGGCGCGGTGGGACTACTCGAACTTCGCGAGCGGGAGGGGGTGCGAGTGACAGAGGCTCGCTACATCATGCAACCTGGATTGGCCACGTTGCTCGGGTTCGTCGCCGGGTGCTCCGCGCCCGGCGGGCCTTTCGTGGCGGGCCCGGCGCTGCCCAGTGACGAGCCAGCCCGCGCCCTGGTGGCCACGGACGACGGCCTGGCCATCGCCTTCCACCTCTCGAGCCGGGTCGCGCTGTGGCGCCGGGACGGCTCACGCGCGGAGGTGGAGGTCGGCTTGGGCCCGCGCCGGATCGCGCGGGTCGACCGAGGATCCACGGAGCTGGTTACCGCCAACGCGAGCGGGGCGTCACTCTCGACGCTTCGGGGGATGGTGGTGGCGACCACCACCGCGCTGGATGCGCCGCCCATCGCGCTGGCCGCCGGTGACCTCGATGGAGACGACGACGACGAGCTCGCCATCCTCACCGGCATCGTGGCCAGCGCCATCGAGGTGCAGATTCACGGGCTCGGGCCGCCCCTGCGGCGTGCGCTCCCAGGCGCGAGCGCAGTGGCCATCGGCGATGTGGATGGCGACGGACGGTCGGACATCGTCGCGGTCCTGGAGTCGGAGGCGACCGCGGTGGTGCTCTCAAACGCATCGGGCTTCGAGGCAGAGACGCGCGTCGCGGTCTGCCCCACCCCGTCCGCGGTCGCGGTCCGGCGCGGGGTCATCGCGGTGGCCTGTCGGAGCGGTGGCGTGGACCTGGTGGAGGGCAGCTCGGTGCGCCACCTCGAGGGGGGTCGGGCGAGCTACGACGTGCTCCTCGACGACCTCGACGGGGACGGGGCCCTCGACGTCGCCGCGGTGGACCGCCTGGGCGACGCGGTCTTCGTGTGGCTCGACGTGACGCAGGACCAGGCGCCGTGGGTGTACCCGGTGGGGCGCGGCCCGGTCGCGCTCGAGCGCTTCGACTTCGACGGCGACGGGGCCCGGGACCTCGTGGTGCTCGCGTACGAATCCCGAACCGTCGATGTCCTTCTCGACACAGGAGCGAAGCGATGAGACGCAATGCAATACTTCTTGCCCTCTTGGCGTCCGCCAGCATCCGCTGCGCCGAGGGCGACTCGCTGATGGACGCGGGGCCGCCGGACACGGGCATCGCGGACGCGGGGGCACTGGACTCGGGGGTCGAGACCCAAATACCGACGCCACCGATGACCATCGCGGCGGAGTGGCCCGACACCGAGCCCAACGACACCCCCGAGCAGGCGGTGCCCGTCGGGGTCATCGAAGAGGCGGTCTGGATGGGGTTCAGTATGCCCCTGAACGCCATCAACGACGACGACGACGTGGACTTCTACGTGTTCCGGACGCCGGATGCGGAGGGCCTGATGCGGCTGACCGAGGTCAGCTTCATCGTCTGTTGGCAGGGCGGGCTCGACCTCGTCGACCTCGCGCTCTACCGCGTGGAGGAGGGTCGCATCGCCGAGACGGTGCGTGAGGCCGCCACGCAGAGCCCCAACTGCGAGGACCTGATGGCGGGTATGCAACCCTCGGAGCTCCTGAGCCCCGAGTCCATCTACCTGCTCGAAGTGCGGGCCGCGCCGGGCTTGATGCTCGGCGGGAGCCCGGGCCTGTACGAGGCCTGATGAGGGCGAGTCGTCCCGGGTGGACGACACGAAGCGACGAGCAACGCCACACCGCGCGTGCTGGGACGCGTGCGAGAACGGGAGGTCGGGCCATGCCCTTGAGTCTGAAACGCGTGCAGCCCGGTGACATCATCCACTACCAGGACTGGAACAACATGGCCGGCGCCATCGAGGATCTCGAGCTCGAGATCCAGGCGCTGCGGCAGCTCATCTCGTCGACGGGGGGCCCACCACCGGTCGGCACGCTGACCATGGGGCCGCCCACCGCGACGGCCGCGCCGATCGCGTCACCCCACGCCGACTTCATCTTCCAGGTGGATGTCCAGGCGCTCTCGGTCGACGGGACGTTCATCGTCACGCCTTCGGTCACCCCGGCCGCGTTCACCGCGCGAGCCCTGACCCCGGGCGGGCAGCCGCTCCCGATTCTTCAGCTATCTGCGACCGCTGGCGCGGCGTACACGCAGGAGGTCCGGGTGCGGGTCGAGATCCCCGCCGGCAGCAACGGGACCGCGGGGACGGTGGCGCTCCAGCTCACCTCGGTGCGCAATCCCCAGCTGCTGGTCACGTCCCAGCTCCCCTTCACGGTGGGGCAGGCCGGCCAGGTCAACGCGTTCCCCATCACGACGGCGCCGATCTCGCTGCCGGCGGGGCAATCCAGGCGGATCACCCTGACCTTGGGCAGCAGCGGCGTGCTCGTACCGGCCGGCACCTACCGGGTCGACTTCGCGACCAGCGGTGTTTGGGCGCTCGACCGAGCGCAAGCTACCCTGCCGGTCGCCTCCCCGGGCGTCGTGTCGACGCGGGTGCAGCTCACGGCGGGGGCGGGGGCCGACACGCTGAGCGTGGTCGTCCGAGACCTGGAGGCGGCGCCGGTGGCGATCGTGGCGAGGGCGGACTTCCCGCTCGGCAACTGAGGGCCGTCGCGCGGCGCGACGGAGAAGAGGAGATGGCATGATGTCGACCAACCGAAAGCGGCCCATGGCGCTCATCGCTGCATGCGGCACGCTGGTGATCTCGCCTACCGTATTCGCCCAGGACAGCTGGTGCTTCCACGGCCCATCGTACGTCCCGTCGCCGACCGCGCCCAACGTGACCGACGCGAACGTCTTCGACGGCGACCTGGGCTGGAACGCTGCGTTCGCCTACCACGCCGGCGAGACGACCGCGGCCCTCAGCGCCGAGGCGTTCATGTACTCGCTGCGTTACCTCGGCAAGCTGTACTTCGGGTTCAAGGTGGTCAACGACCCTGCCATCAATCCGGAGTCCGACGCGGTCGCGGTGGGCGTGCGGCTCAACGGCGGCACGTACCGGCAGGTCGTGGTTCTGCCGTTCGCGGTGGCGAGCGACTGCACCGCGGCGGCCCCCATGGTGACGTTCCCGGGAGGCGGCGGTGAGGTCGGCGTCTACGTCTCGAAGGCGGGGACGGTGTCGGCCGGCACCATCACCTACGGGACGCCCAACGACGCCGAGGCGATCAACCCAGCATGGATCTCTGGCAGCCGCCACTGCACGGTCTCCGGAGGCCGATACGAGTGGCGGGTGGAGCTCGCCATCGACCTCGCCGCAGCCGGTTGGACGATGGAGCCCAACGGGAGCACCAGCAAGTTCTTCGCGAGCGTCTTTCGCGGCTACAGCGACACCAGCGCCGTCGCCTTCTCATGGCCGGCCGGAGCGCCGGTAGGCAGCGAGGCCCCCGCGGATGGTTACTGGGTGGACCTGCAGGAGCCGCAGTGGGGACCCGCCAAGATGGAGAGCAGCGAGTGCCGTGGGGTGTACCTCGACCAGGCATCCATCCGCACCAACAACGGCGCGGCCGTGCTCCGCGGCGCGAACAACCGCTTCCTCGTCGACGTGAAGAACTCCGGGACGGTCCCCGCCGACGTCACCGTGACCTTCAAGAACCAGCAGTTCGGGCTCAGCACCGCGCCGGACGCGAACCTCGGCGTGGCGGGTCCCGCGACGGTGTCCGCGGGTACCGCAGCCTCACCGGGCTCCACCACCCTCCAGACCCCGGCGCCGGGCCACTTCGTTCCGGACACCGGGGACTTCGGCACCTGTGTCCTCGCGGAGATGAGCACGACGGATCCCAACGTCGTGTTCGTGCAGCGCGCCTTGCGCAAGAACCTCGGCTTCATGTCGAACCCCTCGGTGGGGCGCCAGATCATCCGCATCGATGGGCGGCACTTCGCACCCGGGCCGGTGCCTGGGATCCAGCAGATCTACCTCGAGACCGAGCCCCAGCAGAGTCGCTACACCATGTCGATCGGCGACGTGCACGACCTGGTGATCGGCCGCCTCGCGGTGCAAGACTTCATCTTCGTACGGGGCTATCGGGCCACCGGGCGTCGGGTGAAGCTGGGCGGGCCACGACTCATCGAGCTGCGAGAGCCGGCCGGCTACTTCAGCCTCTACATCAAGCACCTGCTAACGCAGGCCGATGACCCGATCGTCATCGGCGAGCTGGGGCCCCTCGTCCAGCCCCACGTGAAGGGCTTCACCGGCATCCCGACGGTCCCCGAGCTCTATCGCACCGCGCCTGAGCGGCAGGACCGGGAGGGGGTCAAGCGAGCGGCGGAAGAGCTCTCGCCCAAGCTTCAGGGGCCAAACGACATCGTGGGCATGCACCCCGACTACCTCAATGCGCTCCCGGAGGGCCAGAAGGCGAAGCTGCTCCGCCCGTTCCTGGAGGCCGCCCGGGCACTCGAAGCCGGGCCGGTCCGTCCTCCGTCCGACGCCTGGAAGGCGACGCTCAAGGCCAAGGATGGGCAGGTGGACTTCCTGCAGCAGCCGGGGTTCAGCGACAAGCCCCTCGAGGTACCCGCCGACGGAACCCTGGAGCTGGAGGTCACCGGGAGCTATGTGGTCGGCGGCAAGCCGCCTTGCGGGTGCTGCTGCCGCAAGGGCGCGGACGCCTCTCCGGCCAGCGGGGGCCAGGGCTTCTGGGCGCCCGTGGTGCTCGGGGTGCTCCTCCTGTTGCGCTTCGCCGGGCGCCGACGCTGAGGCACGAAGGAGGCGCGGTTGTCGGTCGGCACCAGCGGTCGTGGGTCCGAGGTCCGGCGCGTGCGGGTGCGCTCGACGAGGCGCCTGCCCGCGCGCGGGCCCGTGTCCATGCTGCTCTCGAGCGCGGAGCTTCACCCTGCGAGCCTGCCGCCCTCCGCCATCGTGGTGGCGCGGCGGCTCCGGGTGAAGGCCCCGCGCGGGTTCGGGCTGGACAGGCTCCGCCCGCCTCCGACGCAATGGACGGCGGCCCTGGAGCGCGACTTCGCGCGGCTATGCAGCGTGGCGAAGCGGCCGGTGGACGGGCGCCTGCCTGCAGACGCCGAGGTCGTGGTGTTCCAGGACGAAGCCGAGCTCCTGACTTGCTGGGCCCGTGCCCTCCTCGAGCGCACCTCGGATCGCTGGTACTGGGTCACCCTCTTCGGGCCGCCCCCCGGATCGCTCGACGCCTGGGCGAGCGCAGCCGTCGCGCGCCCCACTGCCATCGCGCCCGCCCTCGCGGAGCTCGCGACCGCCGGCCTGGCGCCAGCGCTGGTCGAGGGGCTGTCCACCGCAGCAGTGCTGCGCACCATCCACGCGATGGCGACGGTGAGCGGGCGCCCGAGGTGGATCGCCATCGCACAGGCGTTGACCCACGTGCCAGTGGCCTCCACCCCACCTGCACGGTCGGACGCTCCTGCAGGTTCGGTTGACAGTGCACCTTGGCCTCTCCTGTGGGTCGCGCCCGCGTCCATGTCGGCCGAGCGTGTGTTGCTCGTGGGCCTCGCGGTGACCCTGGTGCATCCGAGCGCGTTCAAGGACATCGGGCAGGCCGAGGCGGTGCTGGAGCGCTGGGCGGTAGGCCTCGTCAGCCGTCTCGATGGGCCAGGAGCGGACGCGACAAGAGGCCTCGAGCTCGCATCGGGTCCGGTGGGCACGGCCGTGGCGCCTGGGGCGAGCGTGGGACGACGCCCGGACGAGCGTCCGGACATCGCCTCAGCAATGCACTCGCCCCCCGGCTCGCCGACGACCGCGTGCGACCCGAACACGCGACCCGCGTGGCCGCAGCCCTCGACCGCGGACCAGCGCGACGCGGAGCGGCCTCAGGCCGATCGGACACCGGCAAGAACGGCGGCCGGGTCGAGCCACCGGCTGCCATCTCACGACGTGGCCGATGCTCCGGCCCGCGATGGAACGCGGGGCCTGATGACGCGCTCGGCGTCCACCGCCAACGCGGAGCTCGTCGTCGCCGCGGCGCCGACAGGGCCGGCGTCTACAAGCGCGGCGCCTACCGAGCCCCGGCGACCGACACCGGACGAACACCCCGGCGCAGCGCCGTCTACCCCGCCCGTCGTGTTCGACGACGCAGGCACCGCGACCCGGCTGGGCGGTGTGTTCTACCTCCTCAACGCGCTGACGGCCATCTCGGTCGAGGAGGCGCCGGTCACGCCGTGGGCGACGCTCGAGTTGCACGCCCTCGGCCTGCTGTGCGGTCTCGGCGAGACGTGGCGCCTGGATCCGGTATGGGCGGTGCTGGCCGCGCTCGACGGGCGGGAACCTCACGCGCCGATCGAGCGCCGCGGTCCCGCGAGCCGACCTGGTGTCCTTCGGGTCGAGGACGCGCCCTGGCTTCAAGCCCCAGTGGAGCCGCTGCGTGGCTATGGGCTCTCGAACCTGGAGCCGGCGCTCCTCACCTGGCTGAGCTGGTCGGTCCTACGGCTGCATGACCGCTTGCAGACGGCCACCGGGCTCGAGGGGCCAGCCGAGCTGTTGGTGCGTCCCTGTCAGGTGTTCGTGACGCGGACCCACGTCGACATCGTCGACCGGATCGATCGGGCGTCCCTCGTGGCGCGCCGAGCTGGTCTGGATCGCGACCCGGGCTGGCGGCCGGAGTTCCAGAGGGTCGTGCAGTTCTTCTTCGTGTGAGGTGACCATGGATGCGAGCGAGACGTTCGAGCGACTCACCTCCGACCAACCCGGTCACTTCCGGTTGCACGTGTTCGCGGCGGTTCTTCGGCTCCTCGATCGCCTGAGTCACGGCGCAGACCCGCTCGTCAACTTCCCTTTCCTCCGGGGCTACGCGGAAGAGATCGCCGACGCCTTCGGGGCGATCGAGCCCAAGACCCTGGAGCGCGACATCGTCATGTGGGAGGCCACTCGCCCGGCCGGCCTCCCCATGGCCGCGCTCACCACCGAGTGCGGGCTCACCATGGCCCAGCGGCTGATCGTCACCGGCGTCGGCCTGGTGGAGGAGGACGCCCGCTTCATGCGCCTGTTCGCCGGCCTGGCCGAGGATGGCGGGCGACGGCCGACCGCGGAGGCGGCGCTCCGCCTGTGGAGCGCCGACAGCGCCGACCCCTGGGCGCAGCTGACCCCGCTCCTGGCGTGGGGCCTCGTGGACGTCGAGGACCGCTCGGTGCCGCGCTCCGCGTGGCGCCTCCGGGTGCCCGAGGAGGTTTGGGACGTAGTGCGAGGGGGGGCCTTCGCGCACGACGGGACCCGGATGCGCCTCGAGCCACGCGCCGCGCTGCTCCCTGCGGACACGCTGGTCCTCGGGCCCGGGCTCGCCGAGCAGCTCGCGACGTTGCCGGAGCTCGTGCGCTCCAAGCGGATCGGCGCCGTCGTGCTCCGCGCTACCCCCGGCGCGGACGCCGAGCGCATCGCCGGCGCGATCGCCCGGTCCCTGGACCTTGGCCGGCTCGGGCTCGAGGCTTGGCCCTCACCCTCGGATCCCTACTGGCGACGTGCGGGCGCGGTGGCCACCCTCACCCGCGCGATGCCCATGCTCACCTGTGATCTCGCCCCGGGCGAGACGCGGGCATTGCCACCGCTCGGGCGCTACGAGGGGCCGATCATCGTGATCGCCGGGCGGGAGGGCGGCTTCAGCGGGGAGCGGATCGCCCGGGCGCTGGACGTGCGCATCCCTCCGCTCGAGGTGGAGGACCGGCGTCGAGCGTGGCAAGCCGGCTTGCCCGAAGAGGACAGGGCGCTGGCGGATGAGGCCGCCGAGCGCTTCTGCCTCCCCGCGGGTCACGTGCACCAGGCCGCGGGCCTGGCCCTGGTGCAGGCGCGCGCCCGCGGGGCGACACCGACGCTCACCGACGTGCGCGAGGCGATGCGCATGCTCAACCGCCAGCGGCTCGACGGGCTCGCGGACCGGGTCGAGACGCGCGCCACCTGGGACGACCTCGTGGTGGCGGCCGGCACTGCGCAGCGGCTCCACGAGATCGAGCGCCGGTGTCGTCACCGCGAGCGCCTGCTGGGGCGGCTCGGCCCCGGGTTCCGCGGCAGCGCCAACCGCGGGGTGCGGGCCCTCCTCGCGGGGGCGAGCGGCACCGGGAAGACGCTCGCCGCCAAGGTCATCGCGGCGGGCCTGGGCATGGATCTGTACCGCGTCGACCTCTCGGCGGTGTTCAACAAGTACGTGGGCGAGACCGAGAAGAACCTGCATCGGATCCTGGCCACGGCGGAGGACCTCGACGTCATCCTGCTCCTCGACGAAGGCGACACCCTGCTCGGCGCACGGACCTCGGACGCCCGCTCGGCCAACGATCGCTACGCCAACCTAGAGACGAACTACCTGCTGCAGCGGCTCGAGTCCTACGAGGGCATCCTGTTCGTCACCACCAACCTGCCCGACGCGGTGGATCACGCGTTCCGGCGGAGGATGGACGTGGTCGTCGACTTCGTGGCCCCGGGGCCGGCGGAGCGCCGGAGGATCCTCGAGGTCCACCTGCCCGACGACCACCGCGTGCCCGCGCTCTACTTGAGCGAGGTAGCGGAGCGGCTGCGGCTCACCGGCGGCCAGCTCAGAAATGCAGGTCAACTTGCAACTCTCCTGGCGCTCGATGACGACGGCGGGCCGGTTCGGCGCGTCCACCTCGAGTCGGCGCTGCGGAGCGAGCAGGAGAAGGCCGGGGCGACCTGGCCGATGGAGGGTCCGCCCAAAGAGCGCGGCGAAGAGGTCGAGGCCTTCTTCGCGGGCTTGGCGCGGTAGGTCACCATGGGCACGGCGCGGGTCCAGAAGAAGGCGTGTTCGAGCTGCGCGAGCAAGGCGCAGCCGATCACCGTGCCTGCCAACGTCGCGCCCACCCCGTCCATGTTCGAGAGCGCGGGGCCACCCCTGGGGCTCGTGCAGAAGAAGGTCGTGGTCGGGGAGGTCGGGGACCGCTTCGAGCAACAGGCCGACGAGGTCGCCGCGAAGGTCACGGCGGGCGAGAAGGCGCCGGACGTCCAGCCGATGGGCGCCGCCGGCACCCAGGAGCTGGCCCAAGCCCAGGCCGAGGAGCCCGTGCAGGCCCAGGCCGAGGAGCCCGTGCAGGCCCAGGCCGAGGAGCCCGTGCAGGCCCAGGCCGAGGAGCCCGTGCAGGCCCAGGCCGAGGAGCCCGTGCAGGCGGCGGAGGGCGGGGACGGCGGTGGGGGTGGGGATGGCTCGGCCGCGTCGGTGGCCGCCTCCGCCATCGCGTCCAAGGGCTCCGGTCAACCCATGTTGACGAGCACGCGGCGGACGATCGAGCACTCCCTCGGCAAGGACCTCGGCGACGTGCGGGTGCACCAGGGCGGCACCGCTTCGCGCGCCGCGCACGACATGGGGGCGCGCGCCTTCACTCACGGCACCGACATCTGGCTGGGCACGAACGAGTCCCAGCACGACGTGGGCCTGATGGCGCACGAGTCGACCCACGTCCTGCAGCAGGACGGCAAGGTGCGCCGGAGCTGTGAGCGCACGACGACCTTCGCGGACTTCGTGTCCTCGGTGTTGGGGCAAGGCGGGCCGCCGCCTGCCGAGGTCGCGCGCGGTGGGCCGGCGCCGGAGGCGCGGCCACAGGTCCGGCAGCCACGGGACCGGCGGCTGCGGGCCGGCGGCGGCGGCGGAGGGACCGGCGCGCCCGCGGCCGAGGGGCCGGCGGCGGAGGGCGCTGCACCGGCGACGGAGGCCGAGGCACCGGCAGAGGAGACCGCAGGTGCAGGAGAGGTTGCGGAGGGCGCGGCCGCCGCGGGCGCCGCACCGGCGGGAGGCCCACCGCCACCGCTCGCCCCCCGGGAGCGCACCATCCCCTCCGATCCGCGCGAGCCGATCATGCCCGCCCCGCCCGAGACGCTCTCGGCCGCCGCCGAAGGGCGCATCTCGGGGGTCGGCGCGCGCGCGGGTTCGGCGGCCGAGACCACCCGCGCGCTGCCGCCGGCCGAGGAGAACGTGGGTGAGGCCCGCGGCGCGGTCACCGAGCCGGAGTCCGAGACCGCGGGGCGGGCGGAGGCGGCCCGGGTGGCCGAGCTGCGGGCCCAGGCCCAGCCGAGCCCCGAGATCGAGGAGCTCTGCACCCGCATCCGCGAGATCATCTGCAGCCGCCGCCCGCCGGACGAGGACTCCCTGGTGGAGGCCGACCCCCGGGCGATGGCCACGGAGGCGGGCCAGCAGTTGGAGAGCAACGTCGAGGGCGACGCGGATCGGGTGGCGGGCGAGTACGAGCCCATCGACACCCCGCCCCAGGGCACCCCGGCGCTCGAGCCCGAGGCGATCGAGGACCCGCCAGCCACCGTCGACACCCCGGACCTCGCCGCGGGTCAGGCCACCCCCGACGCGGTGCCCGCCGAGGACGTCTCCCTCGATGACGACGTCGCGGCCAACCAGCGCCGGATGGAAGAGGCGGGCATGGACTCGGCGCCGGCTCGCCTGGTGGAGGACGGCCCGATCGCGGAGGCCCGCGCCGCCCAGGGCGACCTCGAGGAGACCGCGCGCCGAGATCCCGCGGAGGTGTTGGCAGAGCAGACCGCGGCCCTGGGTCAGGCCAACGCGGACATGGAGGCGCTCCAGCTGCGCGCGGCCGAGTCGTTGATGGCGGCGCGGACCCGCTCGGTGGAGGGCGCGCGCGGCCAACAGGATGGGATGGTCGAGTCCGAGCAGCAGACCCGCGATCGGATCAGCGGCGAGGCCCAATCCATCTTCGACACCACGCGTACCGCGGTGATGGACATGATCCGTCCGCTCGCGGAGAACGCGATGACCAAGTACGAGCGGGGCGTCGCGATCCTCTCCACGCAGTTCGAGACCGATCTACAGCGGGTGTCGGACTGGATCGACGAGCGGCACTCCGGCGTCGGCGGCTTCTTCACCGGCCTCGGCGACGCGGTGTTCGGTCTCCCGGACTGGGTCACCGAGGAGTACGACCGGGCCGAGCAAGCCTTCGGCGACGGGATGTGCGAGCTGATTCGCGAGATCTCGACCGACGTCAACACCGTCATCCTCGCGGCGGAGCAGCTCATCCAGAGCGCCGACGACGAGATCGCGGCCCTGTTCCAGGGCCTCGGCCCCGAGCTCGAGGGCTGGGCGGCCGAGCAACAGGCCCAGTTCTCCGAGCGGCTCTCGGGCCTCACCGACGAGGTCCACCAGACCCGCGACAACTTCAACCGCGACCTGCGGCAGCGCGCCTCCCAGGCGGTCGACGACGTCCGCACCCGCATCCACGACCTCCGCCAGGCCGCGCGAGGCCTGATCGGCCGCATCGCGGACGCCATCGACGCGTTCCTCGATGATCCCGCCCGCTTCATCATCAACGGCCTCCTGCGCCTCCTCGGCATCTCTCCCTCCGCGTTCTGGGCGCTGGTGCGGCGCATCGAGCAGGTCATCGACGACATCGCCGACGATCCGGAGACGTTCGCCAACAACCTGATGGCCGCCCTGAAGAAGGGCTTTCAACAGTTCTTCGACAACTTCCCGACCCACCTCCTCAACGGGTTCCTGCAGTGGCTCTTCAGCGGCCTCGGCTCGGTGGGCGTCACCATCCCCACCGACTTCTCCCTGAAGAGCGTCATCACCTTCTTCCTCCAGATCATGGGGATCACGTGGCCACGCATCCGCCGCCTGATCGCCAAGCACATCGGCGAGGAGAACGTGGCGCTGATCGAGAAGGCCTACGAGTTGGTCTCGCTGCTCATCGAGAAGGGCCCCGAGGGCATCTTCGAGATGATCAAGGAGCAGCTCAACCCTCAGACCATCCTCGACGCCATCCTCGACGCCGCCATCGACTACCTGATGGAGGCGCTCATCACTCGCATCACCGCGCGCATCATCATGATGTTCAACCCCGCCGGCGCGATCCTGCAGGCCATCGAGGCCGTCTACCGCGTCGTCAAGTGGATCTTCGAGAACGCGGCGCGGATCTTCACCCTCGTCGAGACCATCGTGAACGGGGTCGCGGATCTGATCGCGGGCAGGATCGATGGCATGGCGAACGCGGTCGAAAGGGCGCTTGCGGGGCTGATCCCGCCGGTCATCGACTTCCTGGCCGGCTTCTTGGGCCTGGGCGGCCTGCCGGACGCGGTGGCGAACGCGGTGCGCGGGCTCCAGGAGTCCGTGGAGCGCATCCTGGACCGCGTCATCGGGTGGCTCGCGGGCCAGGCGCGACGGCTGCTGCGCGCGCTGGGCATCGGCGGGGAGGACGAAGAGGGCGAGGCCGGCTCCAGTGACGTGGGCGAGACGATGCCGATCCCGTGCGACGACTCCTCTCACACCCTCTCGATCGAGTCGGAGGGCTCTGAGGCCACCTTCTTCATCGCGAGCCGCCGCGAGCGCGCCCAACGCAAGCTCACCGACTGGCGCGCCAAGGCGAACGGGATGCGCGATGACGAGGCCAAAGCCAACGCCCTGGAAGCGCTCGCGCGGTTCGAGGCCGACCTCAACGCGCTCGACGCCGAGGCCGACCGGATCCTCGCTGCCAAGCGGGAGGCCTCGAGTGGGAGCGAGGGCGGCGCCGCGCCCGACGAAGCGACCTTCGTCACCAAGGAGCGCCAGCTCATCACCGATCACCTGACCGGGATCCTCAACATCCTCGGTGAGGACCTCCCCGCGACCCGGCGACGACTCGAGCAGGCGCAGAACAAGGACAACCTCCAGACCGAGTTCACCTCCCAGGTCTGGCAGGCGGAGTTCGGGGTCTCGATGAAGACATCCTACCGGGACTTCGACGCAGGTATCCTCCTGGAGTCCGTCGAGAAGGTTCGGCATGGTGCCTACAGGCTGAAGCCCCCGGACCTCGCTGAGCTCGTCCGGATGTCCAAGGAGGCCATGCTGCAGCGAGGCACCACCGCGTTGGGCCGTGACGGCTCGGTGTTCACCAACGCGGACATCAAGACCTTCCTCGCCGCCGATGAGCGCACCCCCCGTGACGAGTCGCTGTACACGGATGCCGTCCTCGTGCGGGTCGTCAACGAGCTCAAGGGCAACGGGCTCACGGAAGCATCGGGCGGCTACCAGTGGTCGCTCGAGGATGTGGAGTGGCGCGACCTACCAACCTCCTGGTCCGGCGAGGACGTCCGACGGAAGTACTACATCAATGGTTCGGACTTCGCCTCGGCAAGGGGCACGATCCAGAGTCGCGGTATCAGCCGCATCTCCCGGACCATTGCGGACATCGAATCCGGCGACCCCATCCGCATGGCGAGCGGGACTCGTTCGTGGGCGACCCTTGCCAGCCAGGAGGTCGTTCCAGACCCGTCCTACAACCCGAGGCGACGGTCGGACTACACGAACCCATCGAACTTCGACGTGGACCACGCAACCCCCCTCGCCTATCACTGGCTCTATCTGGAGGGGAACAACATGGGCGCGAACGAGCGCCAAAGTGTCGCCGGAAGCGGAGGCGGCAACTTGAAGCTGATGTGGGCCTCCCTCAATCGCTCCAAAGGCGCGGCTGGGCCGCGCGGCGTGGGCGCATACGTCCGCCGGGTGGGCCGAAGCTTCACGCACCAGTACAACTCGAGCTTCTACTACGCAGATGAATCCACGCCCTACCAGCAGTTCGCGCACCTGAGGTCCTGACGATGTCCAAGGTAACCAGTCTCGATTGTCACCTCCTCACCCGTCCTCGAATGGTCACGCATCTCGCGTTGTCGCCAGACGGTGACCGGCTTGCCTTGGGGCTCGCGGGTGAAGGTCCGGGCGGCCTCATCGAAGTACTCTCCCTTCCTGGCACGGATTCGGTTGCGAAGCTGGAGACGAACGGAGGTTTCGCTTGTCGGGGCGTCGCCTTCCTGTCGAACCGCACGATGGCCTTCGCCGTCCAGCACGAGATGCTGGGCAACTGCGAGTTGAAGACCGTAGACGAGGGTGGACAGCCCGAGCGCTGGGCGACCTACTCGGTGGATGACCGAATCCGGGAGGTGGTCAGCGGCGGTCGGGGTCAGGTGCTGGCCGTCGTTGGTAAGACCGTCGAGGTCTGGGACGTCGCCGCACGCGAGGTCGCGCGGAGCTTCGAGGGCATGAGCCCCGAGGTTCCGATGCGTGCGAACTTCGATCCCAGCGGCCGCTACCTGTTCTTGTCCGGAGAGGAACCCGGCTGGCTGACGTGCCACGACCTCGAGGACCATGCCCCACTTCGGAAGTGGAGGTCACCGACACGGATCGCCGATGAGGTCTTCGTCTCTCCCGACGGCCGCCTCGTTGGACTCATCGGCGAGGGCGGGCAAGGCGCCTTCCTCTACGACCTCGACTCCGGAGCGCGGGTACTCGAGGCGGTCTTTCACGAGGACACACCAGCGGATCGAATGGTCTTCGCGCTCGACGGAGGTGGGGTTGTGGAGGCCTCTTCCCACTTCAGGTTCGACCCGGTGGCGCACCAGAGCCTCGGCGTCGAGCTCTTTCGAGTCGCGTGCTGCGCAGCGGCCAGCCACGCCCCCGTGTACGCATTCGGTTCACTCGACGGCACCGTGCGCTGGATGCGTGAGGTCGGGTGATCGGAGGACCCATGGCTGTCACCACAGCACACCAACCCGAACGCCGGCTCTTCACCGACCCCGACGCCCGCCGCTTCTACCTCATCCCCGACGGTCAGGCTCACCCGGCGAAGTCCGCTCTCCTCCATGACCGGGCAGATCAAGCGCGCGGTAAGACGCCGCCGCACCCTCTCCCCTACGCCGCCACCCAGCTTAGAGGGGCCAAGAGCGTGGCTCAGGCTGGCGTCCGGAGGCGGTGGACCGCGCCAGCTCGGGATCTCGGGCTGCTCAGGGCCTGGAAGGGGCCGTGAGCCGCCCCCTGGTCCCAGGCCCGGCGGCGCCGCCAGCGAAGCAGGCGCAACCTGGATTGCGGCTACTCGCCGCCCTCAGCCAGATTCACGACGCCGTGGCCCTCGCCGAGGATCCGGCCCCAGGTGGTGAAGGACGCCGCAGCCGGCTCGTGGCACAGCTCGACGCGCCTTCTTGGTGCGCGCCAAGGCGGCCCAGACCGAGGCAGACCGCGGAAGGCGCTCCGGAAGAGCAGGAGGCCGGCGGTTCGTGGAGACGGTACGCGGGCGGCATCTCGGCGTGCCGGAGCCACGGCTCCACACCGATCTCGAGCCTCGTCAGGGCCTCTCGGCGCGCATTCGCGGCAGGGCCCAGGATGCCGCGCGTCGCCTCGAGACCTCCTTCGCGGATCGACACCTGGGCGAAGACGTGGCCAAGCACGGCCTCGCCGCGATGTCGGAGCGCCTCCGCCGCGCCGCGGAGGCTACACGACCTCCGGAGGGGGACGACGATGAAGAGTGACGTGCTCGTCAGCTGCATCATGCCGACCTTCAACCGCCGGCAGTTCATCCCGCGCGCTCTCCGGTGCTTCCTGGCCCAGACCTACCCGAACCGAGAGCTCATCGTGCTCGACGACGGCGACGACCCGGTGGCGGACCTCATGCCGGCGGGCGATCCCCGCGTCCGCTACGTGCGGCTCCCCGCGCGGACATGCGTCGGGAAGAAGCGCAACATGGCCTGCAAGGAGGCGCGGGGGGATCTCATCGCGCACTTCGACGACGACGACTGGTACGCCCCCGAGCGGCTCGCGCTCCAGGTCGAAGCGCTCCGGGACGACCGCTTCGATCTCTGCGGGGTGGATCGCCTGCTCTACTACGACCTGGGCGAGGAGCGGGCCTACGAGTACCGCGCACCCGGCCCGGACCCGATCTGGCTGAGCCTGCTCTGCTATCGGCGGAGCCTGTGGGCACAGAAGCCCTTCCCCGAGGTCCAGGTGGCCTCGGACACCCTCTTCCTGCAGCGCATCGCCGGCTCACGGAAGCTGGCCCTCACCCGCGAGGGCCTATCGGTCTGCACCATCCACGGCAAGAACGTCTCCCCGAAGCGCGTCAGCGCTCGCGAGTGGCGCACCATCTCCACCGACGTGCTCCGGCAGACGATGGGGGATGACTTCGGATCGCTCCTGCAACCGGAATTGCCGTCCGCAACCCCACCGAGCCATCCTGAGAACACAGCCGCCGAGCCCACGTCGACCTCGTTCTCGGTGAACGTGCTGACGCGTCGACAGGGCGCCTCTGGCACCGGGGCGCTCATCGAGGCGGTGCGACGCGCCCACCCCCGGGTGCTCGCGACCCCGCGCTGGGACCGCGCCGCCGACGTGCTCTTCTCGGTGCCGGCCGCCGATCTGACCCCGGAGCTCGCGAGCCGGGCGGTCGCCTACGTCGCGGCGACGCACCTGGACCCCACGCTGCGGGCCGTGCTCTCGGAGGCGGCCGTGGTGGTGGCCCACAGCCCCTCGGTGGCGCGGTGGCTCGAGCACCGGGTCGGGCGCCCCGCCGACCGGGTCATCTCGCCCGGCCCGCGCCCCGGCATCCGGCCGCGGGAGCGAGTGGCGGAGCGCTTCACCATCGTGGTGCACGGGCACGATCGCGGGCCGGTCCCCACGGGCGCGGAGGATGAGGATGGCCGCCCGCTCATCGGCCAAGCGCTGTGCGGCACGGACCGCGTGCTCGAGATCGCCCGCGGCCTCGATCCACGCGGTGTGCTGTTTCGGCTCGAGCCGGCCCACCAGCGCAGCCCGCTGGCGGACGGGCTGCGGCGCCTGGGCTTCGCCCTGGAGCTCGAGAGCCGCGAGCGTGATCCGCGCGATCGCTTCATCGACGCCGACTGCTTCCTGATCGCCAGCCGCACCGAAGGCGGGCCCATCCAAGGCCTCGACGCCATCGCGGCGGGCGTGCCCGTGGTCTCCACTCCGGTGGGCGAGATGGCGCAGGTCACGGAGCTCATGTGGCGGAGCACCGCGGAGGCCATCGAGCAACTCG
>JACKEN010000040.1 GCA_020632995.1 Deltaproteobacteria bacterium
CGCGGGTGGGCGGGCGAGACGTTGGTCATCACCACCACCGCGGCGTCTTCGGCCCGCCCCGCCTCGAGGGCGGCGGCGGCGAGGGCGGCGGGGTCGTGGACCTCGTCGAGGAGGTGGGTCTGGTCGTAACGCTCGAACGGAGTGCCCAGGAACAGCGCGCGGGGCAGGACCAACCCCGGGGTCACCTCGGTGAAGGCGGTGACCACCTCGCGCACCGCGCCGTGCAGGAGCGGCTCCCGCACGTCGAGGGGGGCGACGAAGGTGGGGACGTCGAGGCGGTCGTCGCGGATCGCCAGCTCGGGGTGGGTCTCGGCCAACAGGCGCCGGTACCCGGGCTCCAAGAGGAGCGACAACGTCGCCTCAGCTCACCTGGGCCTTGAGGTTTCGCAGGCGGAGTTGCAGCTCCTCCATGCTGATCTCCTTGTACCGCTTGGGGAGGAGCTTGCGGCTGGAGGACTCGAAGACCGCGAGGAGCTCCATGTACTCCAGCATCCCCGCGTCGCGCGAGGGCAGGTAGTCGTCGATCGCCGCGCCCATGCGCTCCGCCGTGACCTGCTCGCCGGTGGCCGCCGCCGCGTCGTGGGTCGCGAGCACCACCGCCTCGATGTCGGCGTTGGAGTAGCCGACCAGGCGGGCCGAGGTCTGGCCGCGGTCCCGGGGGAACTCGATGTCGTGGGTCACCTTGTGGCGCCGCAGCTGGGCCACCAGGATGGGCTCCACGTCCTCGGGCTCCTGGCCGTAGAAGAAGGGCACCTTGCGATCCAGGCGGCCCGCCCGCTTGATGTCGATGTCGAGCTTGTCGGGCCGGTTGGTCATGAGCACGAAGAGCACCCGCCCGCGGTTGGTGGTGTCGCTCATGAACTCCTTGATGCGCGCGATGACCCGGCTCGAGGTGCCGCCGTCGTCGCCCGAGGTGTTCCCGAACGCGCGGTCGCCCTCGTCGATGATCACCAGCACGTTGCCGATCGCCTTCACCACGCTGAGGATCTTCTCGAGGTTGCCCTCGGTCGCCCCCACCCACTTGCTCCGGAAGTTCTTGAGCTTGATCGCGGTGAGGCCGGAGGACTTCGCGAAGGCCTCGGCCACGAAGGTCTTGCCGGTGCCCATCGGCCCCGTGAACAGGAGGCCCATCGGGACCCGGCTCCGGTTCCCCTCGCGGATGTTGTGCGCGATCTGCATGAGCTCGCGCTTCACCTCCTCCATGCCGCCCACGGCCGAGAAGTCGTGGTCGGGATCCACGAACTCCACCATGCCGAAGCACTCGCGCTCGAGGATCTCGCGCTTGCGCTTGTCGAGCAGGCCGAGCACCTCGGCGTAGCGGTCCGGATCCCCGAAGCGCACGTCGATGCCCTTGACGTCGCGCAGGTACTCGAGCGCCTCGTCGTCGGTCATGCCGGAGGTCATGCGCGCAAGCTTCCTTGCCATGCGCACGTCACCCTTCGGCTCGAGGGCCTGCAGGATCAGCATCTCGCGGCGGCCCTGGTCCTCCTCGGAGTCCTCGCCCGGGAGCAGGATCCCGCGCAGCTGCACGTTCTTGAGGCCGGCGGACAGGGCGGCCAGGCGCGCCCGCTCCCGCTCGGTGGCCTCGGGGTCGACCCGGCGCACCAGCTCCGCCCGCTCCTCCTCGGTGGGGAGCGGGACCTCGATCGCCGCGATGCGGGGGTTCGAGACCAGCTTCGGCGACAGCTGCGGGAGCTGCTCGGCGATCAGCACGACCACGTTGTCGGCGTTCTCGAAGGTGCGATCGAGGCTCCACCGGTGCAAGGTGACCTGCGCCTTCCGATCCGACTCGGACAGGAAGCTCGTCTCACCCGCGGGGGCGATGGTCTCCGCGTAGTCGAGGATCAGCGCCACCCCGTCGGTGGTGCGGAGCATCTTCTCCATCCCCGCGAGCACCTTGGCGGTGTCGTCCTCGGTGAGGAGCTCGTCGAGGTTGGCGACCTTGGCCTCCTTCTTCCTGAACTTCACCCCGTTCGAGGGGTTGAAGTGGCAGATGACGTCCTTCTTGGACAGGAGCACCTGGGCCAGGAAATCGACCACGGACATCAACTCGCCGCCGTGGAGGATGAGGTCGAAGACGTTCCCGTGCAGGAGGAACACGGAGGACTCGCCCCGAAGGTAGGTGCTCCGGATCTGCTCGGCCCAGGCCGGAAGCTGACGCTCGCTCATGCCCAGCTTGGTAGCCGACTGGGCGCCCAGCCGCCAGAGTCGGGGCACTGGACCGCGCTGAGGTGAACGGATGTAGCGGGTATGCCCCCGGCGGCGTATGCTTTCGCCATGGTCCGTCGCCTCTCCGCGCCCGCTGTCCTGGCGCTCCTGTTGGCCTGCTCCGGCGAGTCCCCCACCCCATCGGTGGAGATCCCCGGGCCGCCCGGCGCCCTCACCCTCCCCAGCCTGGCGGAGGTGCAGGCCGACCTGGCGCCCCTGTCCTTCGACGACTTCGTTGAGCGCTCCTTCCTGCAGCTGACCCGGCGGAGCCCGGAGGCGCTCGTGAGCTGGCAGCTGGAGGATCAGCTCCCCGAGAATGCAGGCCGGCTTGACGACCTCAGCGAAGGCTTCGTGGTGGAGACCGACGCGGTGGCCGAGGCGATCCGCGCCCAGCTCGAGACCTACGACCCCACCGCCCTCACCGAGGAGCAGCAGCTCACGCGCGACGCGTACGCGTGGTTCCTCGAGGATCTCCACCGCACCTTCGAGTACCGGGACTACAACTACCAGGCCACCCACGTCATCAACGGCGAGCCCGCCAACACCGAGCTCTTCTTCTCCGAGATCCACCCGCTGAAGACCGAGGCCGACGCCCGCGCCTACGTGGCACGGCTCTGGACGGTGGACGACAAGCTCATCCAGCTCAGCGCCCAGCTGAAGCGGCGGGCCGACGCGGGGCTGGCACCGCCCCGCATGGCGATCAACTGGGTCCTGGGTCGGCTCACCTTCATCCTCGACGCCGGCCCCACCCGGACGCCCTACTACGGCGCCTTCGAGTACGGCGTGAACCGGCTCCTGGACGTGCCGCCCGCAACCCGCTCGGAGCTCCTCCAGGAGGCCGCGAACGCGGTGCGCTACGCGGTCCAGCCCGGCTACGCGGTACTCAACGACACGCTCCTCGACATCGCCGCCGTCGCGCCCACCGCGGTCGGGGTCGGGGTGCTGGAGGGCGGGGTCGACTACTACGCCGAGGTCCTCCGCCACCACACCACCACCGCCAGCACCGCGGACGAGATCCACGCGCTGGGCATCCGCGAGCTGGCGCGGATCCACGCCGAGATGCGGAGCCGCTTCGACGCCCTGGGCTATCCGAGCGACGAGACGCTGGAGGAGAGCTTCGCGCGCGTGGCCGAGGACGGCGGGCTGGCCCCCGCGGCCGAGGTCGTTCAGGCGTACACCGACATCATCCGTGGGGCCGAGGCGCGCATGAGCGAGGCCTTCGACCTGCAGCCCAGCGCGGCCGTCACCGTCATCGGCTCCGCCTCCGGCGGCGGCTTCTACATCGGCCCCTCGCTGGACGGCGAGCGCCCGGGGGCCTTCTACGCGAGCGCCAACGAGCAGCCCCGCTTCGCGATGGCGACCCTGGCCTACCACGAGGCCGTCCCCGGCCATCACACCCAGATCGGCATCGCCACCGACCTCGAGCTGCCGTTCTTCCGGCGCGTCATCAACGCCACCGCGTACACCGAGGGCTGGGCGCTCTATGCAGAGCGCCTTGCCTACGACCTCGACTGGTACGACGGCGACCCCTACGGCGACCTGGGGCGCCTGCAGGCCGAGGCGTTCCGCGCCGCCCGCCTCGTGGTGGACACCGGCATCCACGCCAAGGGCTGGGACTTCACGCGCGCGCGCGACTACTTCCAGGAGGCCACGGGCTTCGATCCGCGCAACATCAGCGCGGACGGCCAGATCGCCCGCTACATCGCGTGGCCCGGGCAGTCGACCGCCTACATGATGGGCATGCTGAAGATCCTCGAGCTGCGGGAGCGCGCCCAGGCCGCCCTCGGGCCGCGCTTCGACCTCGTCGCCTTCCACCGCATGGTGCTCGGGGGCGGCAGCCTGCCCCTCCCGGTGCTCGAGGCCCGCGCCAGGCGCTGGATCGAGGCTCAGCGCTGACTCAGGCCAGCAGGTGCCGCCGGTAGTCCCGGGGGCTGCAACCAAAGTTGCGCCTGAACACGCGGCTGAAGTGCGCCGCGTCGTTGAAGCCCCAGCGGTAGGCGATCTCGGACACGCCGAGGTGGGGCTCCATCACCAGGGCCTCGCGGCACCGCTGAAGGCGGCGGGCGAGCAGCCAGCGCGAGACGGTGGTCTCCTCGTGGGAGAAGAGCTGGTGGAGGTAGCGCAGTGAGATGCCGAAGCGCGCCGCGATCGCGGGCGGGCCCAGCTCCGGGTCTTCGAGGTGCGCCTCGAGCCAGGCCTTGATCCGGCCGAGGAGCTGGGTGTGCGCCGCGGGCTCGGCGCTCTTCGTGTCGAGGCTCGCCGCCACCAGGTGCAGGGTGGTCTCGGCCGCCGCCGGCACCCGCTCCGGCGCGATGTAGGGGGCCTGGGCGCACAGCGCGGCCACGTGGGCGCTCACCACCGCGCCCATCCCGTGCCGCCAGTCGAGGGCCGAGCCGACCAGGCTCGAGGCCTGGGGGGCCACCGCGAGCAAGCGGTCTTGCGGGACGAACACCGTGAGCTTGTGGATGGGCGCCTGGAGCCGGAAGCGGATGGGGACGGTGGAGTCCCAAAGGAGCACCTGACCGGGGAACAGCTCCGCGGTGCGCGCCCCCACCTGGACCTGCTCGGCCCCCTCGAACAACACCAGGAGCCCGAACCAGGCCTGGCTGTCGGCCCCGAGCTCGTGCCCCTCGCGCAGCCCGCTGCACGGGTCGCACACGCAGTCCACCAGCTGCAGGTCGTGCAGGCGCGCCACCCCGAGGCTGGCCTGGAAGTCGCCGGAGCTGCCCTTGTTCAAGCGCCACGGGAGGTGCGACTGGTTGAGCGCGCTCTCCCACGCCTCGAAGCGGTGGCGCGCCGGGAGCGCGTCGCTCCGCCAGTGCAAGCAGGACTGCTCGAGTGCCCCGGTCATCGCCGTCTCGCCTCGCCGGCCGGTGCACGGATGGCCAAGTCGCCGTGCACCCACGGGCAAGCGCCGTGTTTCGACCAAAACTATCATCTGGATCGGGGCGACGTCGAGGGTTCCGCCGGGCTCACCCGGCGCGTGCGCGGCGTGGCCCAGAAGGAGAACGCCGTGTCGAAGCGATGGAAAGAACCCGCCCACATCCTGGGAGTGGGTTGCACCAGGTTCGGGAACCTCTTGGAGACTCCGGAGCTCGCAGGCCTCGGCCTGCAGGAGCTGGCCGCGATGGCGGCGAAGGAGGCGCTCGCCGACGCGGGGATGGGCCCGCAGGACGTGGACGCGGTCTTCGTGGGCAACGTGACCATGCAGACCAGCCAGATGCCGGCCACCTACAGCCAGCTCGCGAACTGGCTGGGCACCCGCTTCAAGGCCGGCGTCCACTTCGACGCCGCCTGCTCCACCACCAACGTGGGCGCGACGATGGCGGCCATGGGGGTGGCCTCGGGCGCCTACGACCGCGTGCTCGTGGTGGGCCTGGAGTCCACCCAGAGCCAGCCGGACGGGCTGAGCCCCTACGCGCGCACCACCATCCCGACCGAGGAGATGTGGCTTTGGACGGATCAGTGCGTCAACAAAGCCTATAGCGTCCCCCAGGGCTACGACATCTTCCCGACCTACAACGCCTTCGTGGCGCAGGGGTACTGCCGCAAGTACGGCGTCTCACTCGAGGACCTCGATCGCGGCCTGTTCGAGCTGTGCCGCACGCGGCGCCTGCACGGCGCGATGAACCCGAAGGCGATCCGCCAGCAGACGTTGGAGGACGAGGCGAAGGCCATGGGCTTCGACGACCCGTGGGCGTTCTGGACCTCCCGCTACAACCCGCACGTGGCCTGGCCCAGCCGCCTGTACAGCGTGGTGACGCCGGCCGACGGCGCCTCCGCGATGGTCATCGGCCGCGGCGACGAGGCGGTGGCCGGAGCCTCGGCCCCGGTGGAGCTGAAGGGCTTCGGCGTCTCGGTGATGGACCTGCCCTGGTACGACGACGACCCCACGGTGATGCCGATCGACAAGGAGTCCTTCTCGAAGGCCTACACCATGGCGGGGATCCAGCCTGGGGACATCGACTACCTGCACACCCACGACTGCTCGCACATCATGAGCATCTGCTCGGCCGAGGCGTCGGGCTTCCTGCCCGAGGGCCAGGGCCTCGCCTACGCGAGGGAAGGCCGCCTGCGCTTCGACGGGGATCGCCCGATGAGCACCCACGGCGGGCGCCACGCGTTCGGGCACGCCTGGGCGGCCAGCGCGGGCTCGGACACCTACGAGGCGGTGAAGCAGATCCGCGGCCAGGCCGGCCCCCGGCAGATGCCGAAGGCCCCGAAGACGGCCGTCATCCACACCCACGGCTACGCCATGATCAGCACGGTGCTGGTGCTGCAGGGAGGGAACTGAGATGGCCGACTCGACCGTCAAGAAGTACTACGATGGCCTCGCGCAAGGTAAGTTGCTCGGCAAGAAGTGCAACAAGTGCGGCGGGGTGACCTTCCCGCCGACCACCGCGTGCAACGAGTGCGGGAGCTACGAGCAGGACTGGACCGAGCTGTCCGGCCGCGGCCGCCTGCTCTTCCTGTCCCACGGCATCGCCCCGCCCCCGAACCCGCGCTTCAACGACCTGGCGCCCTACGGCTACGGCCACGTCAAGCTCGAGGAGGGGGTCTACGTGCAGGCGATCATCACCGGGGTGGACATCAGCCCGGACGCGCTGCGCAAGCACTTCGAGGCCGGACCCTCCCCCGTGATCCCGGACATCCTGGACGTCGAGGGCCTGCCGGTCCTGGCCTTCAAGGCCGGCTGAGGGGGCGATCATGGGAACGGAAGACAAGCGCGTGCTGGAGCTTGTGGCCAAGGTGGCCCGAAAGGACGTCGCCGCGGTCTCCCCCGACCTCCGCATCGCGGAGGACCTCGGCGTGAAGTCGGTGGGCCGCATCGAGCTGGCCGCCCTCCTCGAGGACGAGCTCGGGGTCGAGATCGGCAACTTCGAGATGAGGAAGCCCAAGACGGTGCGCGAGGTCATCGGGCTGGTGAACAGCAAGCTGTGAAGTGAAGGGGTGTCGTCATGCGGACCATGCAGGACCTGGCGCTGAAGGCCAGATCGCGCCAACGGACCATCGTGTTCCCGGAGGGCGACAACCCCACCATCCGGGCCGCCGCCCGCCGCCTCGCCGACGAGCAGCTGGCCCGGCCCGTCCTGTTGGTGGCCGACCCGAGCGCGGGCGGTCTGTCGGGGTTGGACCTTGTTCACCCTGCAAGCTCACCTGCGCTGACCGGCTACGTGCAGCGCTACTGCGCCGCGAGGAACATGCCGGAGCGCGCCGGGCGCCGCCTCGTCGCCCCGCCCCTCGGCTTCGCCTCGATGATGGTCGCGACCGGCGACGCCGACGGCATGGTCGCCGGCATCGAGCACCCCACCGAGGAGGTCCTGATGCTGGCCGAGCTCCTCGTCGGCCTCGCCCCCGATGCGAGGTGCATCTCGAGCTTCTTCGTGATGGAGGTCCCCGGCTTCGCGGGCGGCGAAGGCGGGCGCATCGTGTTCGCCGACCCCGCGGTGAACCCGGATCCGGACCCGGAGCTCCTGGCCGACATCGCGGTCACCACCGCGAGGAGCGTGGCCGACATGCTGGACTGGACCCCGCGCGTCGCGATGCTCTCGTTCTCGACCCACGGCAGCGCCGACCACCCCCTGGTGGACAAGGTGGTCGAGGCAACCCGACTTGCGAGAGCGCGGGCCCCCGAGCTCGCGATCGACGGCGAGCTCCAGGCCGACGCGGCCCTGGTGGAGGCGGTGGCGCAGAAGAAGGTCGGTGAGGGCAGCCCGGTGGCCGGGCGCGCCAACATCCTCGTCTTCCCTGACCTGAACAGCGCCAACATCGGCTCGAAGCTCGTGCAGCGCCTCGCCGGCGCGGCGAGCTACGGGCCGGTGCTCCAAGGCCTGGCCCGCCCGGTGAGCGACCTGTCGCGCGGCGCCACCGCGGACGACGTGGTGGGCGCGGCGGTGATGGTCGCCGCGCGCGGGCCGCAGTGATGATCGGCGTAGACGTCATCACCCTCGCCCGCATGGCCCGCGCGGTGGAGGGCGGCGGCGACACCTTCCTCCGCCGGGTGTACGCGCCAGCCGAGCGCGCCCGCGCGTCGAGCAGCGGCGATCCGCTCCGCGCATACGCCGCCGCCTTCGCGGCCAAGGAGGCGGTGTTCAAGGCCCTCGGCGTGCCTTGGAGCCCCGATGGCGACCTCCCCAACATCGAGGTGGGCCGAGACGACACCGGTCGCCCCACCGTCACCCTCACCCACGGCATGGCGAGGGCCGCGCGCGAGAAGGGCATCGTCGGCGTGGAGCTGAGCATCTCGCACGAGGAAGACCTGGTGGTGGCGATGGCGATGGCGCTGACCGCAAGCTGACTTGCCGACCCGAATAGCGAAGCGAAATTCGCCCTTTGGAATGCGGCCGTGGTGTGCTACGTTCTCTTCATAGGGCACGCCGCAGCACCAAGCCTGTGGCGCCCGCGAAGCTGGCTCCAGGCCCTCCATGAGCCCGTGAGCCACCCCAGGCCGTAGCCCCGATCCGGCCCGCGCTGCCCTGCCACAACCCGATCGGGATGAAAGGAAGCGCTCCATGCAGCAGCTCGAGACCAACGCGCTGTTCACCCAGTACCTCAACGTCGTCAACCGTTCGATGGGTGAGAACCGCGACAAGATGCCCTACAAGCTCATGTTCAACGCCACGAACAAGCTCCTCGAGGACGACCGCATCGGCGTCGCCGTCTACAAGTCCGACGCCAAGAACCCCCACGACTGGTTCACCATCACCCTCCACGACGGCTCCTTCGAGATCATCGAGCACGGCAAGAAGGACCCGAAGGTCACCTGGAAGGTGAAGCAGGACCACTTGCAGAACGTGGTCGAGCACCCGGACGAGTTCGTGAAGCACCCGATGAAGCTGGACCTGGACTGGCTGCGGACCCGGCTGGGGGCACAGGCCAACTGAGGTTCCGCGGCCTCGCCCGGCAGTGTGCCGGGCGACCGCGCTCCCCTGCCTCGCCGACACATCACCCATCTTGGGGACGGCGGCGGCTGGCGCGAAATGCGCCATAATGGTTTGCACTGATGCGGATATTTGCGCCAGTGCGGCCACTCTTGCGCAGGCCCTTGACTAATACTAATACTCCCTCGTGCCGAAGCAGCTGGACTGTTGGCGAGACGGACAACAGAAGGTGGGTCAGCCCGGAGATGGTGGCTCCCAATATCCCACCATCGGGGACGGGGGTCGCACCGGGTGCGCCGGCTGAATGCCGATATTAGAAAGCGAGAAGCTACATGCCGAGCTTAGTCTCTAATCTTGCGGTTGGGCTTGCCTCGTTCGCCCAGTACGAGTTTGCGTGTGGTCGCGCCTATGCCTTCTCGGAGAGCTATCTTGCCAAACCATTAGTCGAGATTCTCTCCTCCTGGTTCCCAAATGGAACAGCGTTCACGGAGCTTCGACACCCCACACTGGAGCGCCCAGATGGGCAGGGAAGTCAGCCGAGAATCGATGCCGGGGTTCTATTGAAGGAGGACACCAAGGAACTACGGGAGGGCCGACTTGTCGCCTGCGTCGAACTAAAGTGGTGCGGCGACGGCGCCATCCCATCGGGAGCGAGCGTTCTTTGGGACCTGTACCGTTTGGCCTCGATTTCCTATCATCGCCCGGAAGTGGAGTGCTATTTCGTGCTAGCGGGCTCCACCGGCAGCATCAAGAGTTTTCTCGCCAAGACAGCCGAGTCGAGACTAATCCGAAGAAGAACCAGGAAGGAGCCCGAGGTATTCGGGACATTTCTTAGGACTGAGATAAAGGGAAAATTTGGTCAACTCAGATTCGACCGGCTGAATCCCACCCTCCAGAGGGACATCGAAGCCAAGTTTAAGAAATATCGTGCGTCGTCCTTTGATCTGTCCGTGAACATCCAGCAACCCGAGATAGTACGCCACGATGCTGCTCCAATCGAGCCCCGCACCAACCAGCCTCCAAGAACGGGCTTCACGGCCATCGCAAGCCGGATCGTATCGGCCAGACCACATGAAGCCAGCAATGTCCCCGCCGATTGAGCTATGGCAACGCTGCAGCGCTACTCATTGACGCCGGCCTCCGAGGAGCACCAAACCCACCACCACGGCCACCGCCACGAGCCCCCAGGTCTTCGCCTCCTCCGCCGCTGGCGCCACCGCCTCGCGGACCACCTCCGCCACCCAGGCCCGGATCGGCCTGTAGCTGGGGTTCATCCGCGACAGCACCCCGGCCAGGGTCGCTTGGGCCTCGGGCGCCGTGAACGCCCCCGGGCGCCACAGATAGACCGCGAGGGACTGGTCCCTCGGGGTGGGGAAGAAGCCGAAGTCCGTTCCGATGTGACCCATCAGCGAAGCTGGGTGGCGTAGCCCCTTGGCCCTCGCTCATAGGCCGACATCGACGAGTGGGGCACCTCACGCGTCCACCAACGTATCGAAGATATCAAAGACGTCCTCGTCGGCACCAACCTCGTCATAGTCCAGGGCATCCCTATCCGCATATTCCTCTTCCCTGCTGCTCTCTGCCATCATTACTTCGTCCATTGCCATGTTCTCGTTGAACACATCGGTCATCAGAAGCGCCTCAGCGAGTCTAGCCAGATCCAGAAGGTCCCCCTCCATATCCTCAATGCTCGAATAATCCCGCGTCATCCCCAGTTCTGACTGAACGAATTCCTCGAACGCCTCCCGCACCATGTGATTTTCCGCACTCGTAATCAATCCCGGATCGGCGAACCACAGCTTCACTACCGACCAAAAGTCATCCCTATCACGCAAGACATCCCTAAAGAATAGTTCACGAGCAACACCAACAAGCGCCGGATCTGGCCGAACCCCACTTTTTTGGATAATCTCAACGACGACGTTGCGAGAACCAACCCCTCTCCTCCAGTCAACGGATTTCCTCGACATCCAGTCTCTAATCCACTCACCAACCACAGGGAAGCTCTCAGCATAGTCCGTGAGCAACAACACCCTCGACTCTTCACTAACCTGTCGTAGCCTGAGCCTCGGCAGCGGCGACTCAACCAACCGCAGCATCGCCCGCAAGATGTCCGCCTTGCGCCCTTCTAGCTCATTCGCAGGATCACCCGACGTCCAAGCGGAATATCTCCCAATACCCAGTAGGTAGCTCAGTTGTTCAAGGAACTGCGCTCCAGCGATCATTCTATCAATCTCCGCAGAGCTTCGAACAAGGAACTGGTTTGCAACATCTCGGATCGCCGGCCCACCCAACGAAACATAGTCCGAGCCACGAACTCGATTAACGGCAACAAACGAACCAACGAGCTTGCCGAGGCTCTTCCTGAAGTCCGCGTTGGTAGGCCTCACACCGGTCCTCCTTAGATGCAAACCCTCCGCTGCCGTTTCGACATCATCATAGATACAATCATATCCAAAGCTTGCAGCAGCCAGCACCAGACTTCGATCATACTCGTTGAGGTGATCCTCAAATGGACGGAGCCACAACTCCTCCGGCCGTTGGAGCGCATCCAGGATCATTCCGCCTAGGCCATCAAGCGGCACGCCCCCTTCCTCCGCACGACGCACTACCGTCGCCACAATTCGCGGGTTGTAGTTTGGATGAAGAACCACCGGAACATACGCTCTGCTTTCAACGAAATCGCGCACGATCCCTGAAGACACCCCTGAGAACCAAATGTGATTGTACAATATTTGGGCTCTCACCCTCTCCCCGTACATCCTAATATCAATCACGCACTTCACGAGCCCATCTTCTACATCGAGGAGCTTGTGATAGTACCTCTTGGCGTCCTCAAGAATATACTCCCTGGTTGTCAACACAAGCTTCTTAGCCCCAGAACGCTCACGCCGGCACCGACGGGCAAATCTTGCTATCCTGTCGTCTTCGTTCTTCGATAGATACTTTTCAGCCAAGCCAGCTTGCCCGAGAAAGTCGTCATAGAAAAACACCTGCTTCGACTCTTCACCCCAGACCCGGTCGCCCTCGTCAATATCTTGAGAAATCGCAACCATATGGAATCCAGATTCAGCGAGATGAAATAGGAGCGCATGAGCAAGCGCTGTCTTACCGATGCCGGGATTGCCCGCAAGAATCACAACATTGTAGTGCTCGAGGGTCTCGGAGGCCCTTTTCATGCCCTCATGCCGGACGAACAACTTCATCCCTTCGCGGACATCCTCAAGGAGGTCTTTGCTCCGCCGAAGCACATTTGCGTTGAAGATCGACTGAAGGATTGCCGTGCTCTCAAGCCAAAGCTTGAAATGCGACTTTTCGACCTCGGGACAGTGACGCAGAAGGGCATTTAGGTCTTCCGGTCCGATGATGTCCTCATCGCGGTCAATCCAGTCGCAGAAAACCTCACGTAGCTTTCGCTTCCGAGCGATCGTCATCGGGACGGATGTCACAAAGATGTACCTATACGTACCCTCGAGATCGACGAGCTTCGCCGCCTCCGCCTTCGCCGCCCGGAGAAGGCCCGGCCAACCCGTACGAAAGTAGTGTTTGCATTGCACCAAGATCTGTCCGTCAGTCGTTCGTAGGCCACGCAGATCGACGCCTTCGTCTCTGCCCGGACAGAACCGCTCAAGACGAGCACCAAGCGTTTGGCCGAGCAAATCTCCTGCTAGGTCTTCGAACTCGATGGGCGAAAGCGAACTGAAGTCGTAGGGCGACATCCGAGGGAAGACTAGCCCCAGGCTAGTCTACGAACCAGTAGCTGTGGTGGGCGCAGCCACAACCCAGCGACGGCGGGCCGCGGCGACTGCTTCCTCTTGGCCTACTGCTGACGTGCCCAAGAGGAGGATCAACGCGTCGGCTGCCGCTACAACCTGCGACGCCCAGCCGGGGGCCCGGTCACCCATCTCCACCGCAACTTCCGCCGCGACTCGTATTCGCTGAATCCTCCGGATCTCATCGCACCACTCGTCCTCCGAACGTCGCTTGATCCCTCGTCTTCCCTTTTGGGGCCGGGCTCATTGGCAGCTCTCCAGGCCGAGGTCGCGAAGCACGGCACAGACCCTCGTTTGGACGAGGCTTGCTGGGGCTTCCCGGCCACCGCACTCAGGACCTCCAGAAGGAGCAAAGCTCGGTCATCGGTTCTAAGGCGCTCCTCGCCCGCTGCAGCGAGCGCTTTGGCCATCCGCTCCGCTCCACGCGGGCCCAGGCGTCGCGTATCCATCTTTCGTGGCCCTCCCTCCGGCCTGGGAGGAGGCATTGGTCCGGCGGCAGATGAGGGCTCATCGATCGGTGGGAGAATTCCTGCCAACGCCCCCCGGAACTCCTCGCCCCGCTTGGCCTTGAGCACCAGCTCATTCAGCCGCGCGAACGTGAACCGCCGGTCCCGGTCCGCCTCCCACGCCTCCCGCACCGCCTGAGGCGCGTCTCGGTAGACCCGCACCAGGTTCCGGACGTGCGAGGCCGACAGCCCGAGCGCCTGGGCCAGCTCCCCATAGGTCCGCCGCCGCCCGTGGGCTCCGGTGGCCAGCTCGTAGAGGTAGCGGCTGGTCTCGTAGGTGGTGGGTTGGTGCGGTCGAAGTTCTCGCCAGGCGCGCCAGGTCCGCGTTGGCCCCGTCGATGAGCGTGGCCCGGACGGTGGTCCAGCCGATGGCCTGCGCCGCGGTGGCGCGTCGGAAGCCGGCCACGAGACCGAGAGCCCCGCCGTCGTCGTAGGCCACGAGGATCGGCTGGAGCTGCCCCAGCTCGCGCATGGACTGCTCCAGCTCGGCGAGGGTGGGGTCTTCTGCCGTGGCCCGGCGGTAGTTCCGGGCGGGGTTCAGGCCGAGAGCGGCCAGGGGTACGTCGAAGGTGTCTCCGATGTGGTGGTGCATGCTTACCGTAAGCGTGCCCGACTGGATCGTTTACCCGCAACGTATGTCAAGTATGTCCGAGGTGTGGCTCACGTAACCCACTGGAATCAAAGGCTCGGACACATCTGACATACCTGACACACCTCCTACGGACCATTTGCAGCGAATTGGCTCCCCCGCCAATCGATGTCCGCCACATAGGAAACTGGTGTGTCCGGTGTGTCAGGTGTGTCCGATTTGTGATGACGCTCACATTGACTCGGAACAACGGAGGAGCTCTTATCATGGCCCTCATAGCGTCCTATAAGACCACCATGGCGCAGACGAAGGGCAAGAAGATGTTGTCCGCCGAAGTCGAGGCGAGCCTCTACAACACGCTCGACGACATGGCCCGGGAGTGGAGCAAGGCCATCGGTGAGCCCGTCTCACGGTCAGAGGTCATCCGGCTCTTGCTGCGTGCTGGCACCCGAGACCCCAAGGCGGCCTTCGAGCACTTCGCGGATCTTCGACTTCGTGAGGCCCAGCAGCGGGCGGCGGCGGCGGAGGCCCAGCTCCTTCGGCTTCGCGGTGCGGTGGAGGGGCCAGAAACTCTAAACCCGGCGCTCGCAAGCGAGCGCCGGGTTGATGAGAGCGGAGGAGACGGGATTCGAACCCGTGATACAGTTTCCCGTATACTGGTTTAGCAAACCAGCGCCTTCAGCCACTCGGCCACCCCTCCATCGTCAGAACTGCAAAGAACAACCGGTCAACGGAGCAGGAGGGATTCGAACCCCCGGTACAGCGTTAACCGTACGGCGGTTTTCAAAACCGCTGCCTTCGACCACTCGGCCACTGCTCCACGGCAACGCGCCGCCGGCCTCGTGCCGGGGGACGGTTGATAGCGCGTTTCGGAGGTCGGAGCAACGGCTTTCCGACCGCCTCGGGGCCGGCCGCCGGCTACCCGAGGGCGCCCGCGTGGTGCACCCGGGCGACCACCGCGGTGAGCATGAGGCCGGCGATCACGGTCGCCGCAAGGGCCCGGGCGACGCGGGGTGGGAGGGCCTCGGTCTCCCGGCCTGCGGCGAGGCCGCGGAGGAGGGGCAGGCCCACCAGGAGCTGGGCGGCCGCGGTGGCGGTGAGGGAGGTGGCGATGGCGGCGTCGAGGCCCACCAGCCAGGCGCCGGCCGCGATGCCGACGTTGGCGAGCATGTTGAGGGCGAAGCCCCAGACCCTCAGGCCGTAGAGGCCCATGACCGCCACCAGCATGACCACGGCGCTGGTCACCACGAAGATCTGGGGGCCCGGCGTGGGGGAGAGCTTGTTCTCGAGGGCGAGGCCGGACCAGAACATCAGCGTGCAGGTGTCGGCGATGGCCATCACCAGGATCGAGACCAGCACCCCGCGGAACGCCTGGGGTACGAAGGCGGCGCGGGCGGGCGGCGCGTCGAGGCCGCTTGCCCCCAGGGTGAGGAGGGCGGCGCCCGCGCCGAGGGCGAAGGCGAGGCTCACGAGGTGGGCCTCGACAGCGGAGCCGTTCACCGCCACCGCGAGGAGGGTGCCGACCACCAGCAGGCCCCACAGCACCGCGCGCGCCAGGATCTGCGGCTCCAGGCGGCGCACGAAGACCAGCCCCGCGGCGACCGGGAGGGTGGCCAGGGCCACCCAGATGATCCCCGGACCGCCCACACGTTCGTCGGCCATCAGCCACGCGGCGGGGGCGCCGGCGCCCAGGGTCAACAGCGCGGCGACGCCGCGGCGGAGGGCGAGCATGCGGGGGCAACCACCAAACGGCCCGTCGCCCTTCCCTTGAGCGCCTCCCCGGTCAGCGGAGGTAGCGCGAGGACTGCGACCAGTCGCCGTCCGGGTACCACGAGAACAGGAGGGTCCCGCCCGCGATGGCGTCGATGAGGGCGGCCGATACCCGGTCGTCCACCGCCGGGCAGCCCAGGCTGCGGCCCAGGTAGCCCTGGCTCGCGGCGACCTCGGCCCGGGCGTAGCTGGCCCCGTGGAACACGATGGCCCGCGCGCGCATGTTGTCGTTGTAGCCCGGCTCCAGGCCGTCGAGGCGCAGGGAGTAGCCGTGGGTGCCGCTGTAGGTCTCGGCCGTCTTCGCCAGGCCGAGGGAGGAGCGGTTGCTGCCCTCCTGGTTCGAGAAGCGGTCCGAGACCGCGAGGTCGCTCGGGTTGCCGGACTCGCGGCCGTGGCTCGCGTGCAACTTGAACTGCACCGTGCCGCTCGAGAGGTCGAGCACCCAGAGGCGCTCCTGGGTGGAGCGGCGCGAGAAGTCGAGCACCGCGTACTGCAGGCGGGTGGTCTGACCTTCCTGCCAGGCGAGGTCGAAGGCGTGCAGGGCGGGGCCGGCGGCGGTGGCCGACAGGCCCTGGGCGGTGAAGGCGTCGGCGGTGATCAGGTTCAGGCGCACCGCGTAGTCGCCGCTGTACTCGGTGCCGTCGCGACCGACCCAGGAGTCCACCACCACCCAGTAGCGCCCCGGGGCGACCAGGCGGGCGCTCTTCTCATGACCGCGGTCGAGGCACGCGCTCGGATCCAGATCCGACAGGATGTGCACGTCGACGTCCACGTCGGCCGGGCCCTCGAAGAGGGAGACCGTCAACAGACCTTGCACCGGCACGTCGACCCGGTACACCACCTCGGGGCCCGACTCGTCGGTGTCGGGGGCGCAGGCGTAGCGATCGAAGGCGTCCCGGGCCGCGCCCCGGGTGCTGGCGCGGTGCTCGAAGGGGAGCGCGGTGGGGCACACCACGTCGGCCGGGCACGCATCCGGCGGCGGCTCCTCGGGCGGCGGCGGCTCCTCCGGGGGAGGCGGCTCGACCGGAGGCAGGTCACCTTGCACCACCCCGAGCGGGGTCCCGGCCGCCGCGAAGGCCACGAGCACCGCGTCGTCGGTGACCACGCCCAGCGCCTTCACCGCCTGGGGCGACAGGTCGATGATGCGCCCGGTGCGGGTGTTGGGGCCCCAGTCCACCGGCCGCACCACCACCGCGCGGCCGGTCTCGGGGGCGACCACGAGCAGGCGCGCGGTGCGCCAGAAGGCCCGGCCGACGTTGGTGTAGTCGAAGCGCATCGCCACGTAGAAGTAGTCCTCGGGGCGCGCGGCCACGGTGGCGGGGTCGGGGTCGAGGGGGTCGTTCAGGTCGCGCAGCACCTCGCCGGTGATGGCGCCCGTCTCGCTCGGCCCGACCCCGGTGTCCCGGGGGCCGCCGAAGTGGCTCACGGTGCCCGACACCAGCTCGCGGCCGCGCGCGGTGACCACCGTGCCGTAGGGCTCCACCGCGACGCCGAGGGCGCCCTCGAGGGTGGGGTTGGCGAGGCCGGCCCGGGGGATGCTCGCCCCGCCCTGCCCCAGGCCGTCGTGCACCGCCTCCCACGCGCCCGCCGGCACCTCGGTCGGGCAGCGGTGCTGCGCGACGAGCTGGTACTTCACGTCGCGCCCCAGGCTGGCCGCGAAGCGGGCGTCCACCACCGGCCAGGCGGTCACGTAGACGTCGAGGCGGAGGTCGCGGGTGGACTCGATCGTCACCACCTCGCGATCCCGGCCGCGCCCCGAGGTCGTGCGGCGCGCGCTCACCCCGGGCACCGCGCCGGCGCCCGAAGGGTCGAGGGCCCACGCGCCCTCGCGTGAAGCCACGAGCAAGGCGGGTTGCAGGTCACCCGCGACGCGCGCGAGCGACAGCTCGAGGGTCCCGCCCGCGGGCACCCCGATCTCGTAGCGGTGCACGTTGTAGCGCCCCGAGGCGTAGTCCTCGGCCTTCGTCCACTGGCCGCACCGGGCGAGGGTGCCCGAGGTGCGCCACAGGCGGGCGTCGGAGCCGAGGAGGCCCCGCTCCGCCTCCGTCAAGCTGTCTTGCACTCCGTCCACCGGGGCC
>JACKEN010000041.1 GCA_020632995.1 Deltaproteobacteria bacterium
GCGACCACTCCTCTCCACATCGGTGGATGGGCGGACGTCGAGATGCAGCGACCCCGGTGATCGCGTAGGCTCCCCCCAACCGAATGCCGTCCATTCTCGAGGTGGTGCGCGAGTACAAGGATCTCGCGGACCGCAAACGGGCCGAAGGCGCCCTCCCAGCCGACCTGGCGGAGCGCTTCGCTCAGCTGGAGGTCCTCGTCCGTCAGTATCGGGACGAGCAGCGGGCCGCGAAGGTCACCGCGGATCTGTCTGCGCCCTCCGCGCCTGCGCGGGCGGCCTCCCTCGCGCGGCCGAGGCGGGACTCGCAGCCAGAGCGCCCCGCGGCCAGGCGCGCCTCCGAGGTCCGCAGCAGCCCGCCCGCCCGCGCCTCGGTCGACAACGGCGCCGTCGTGCTCGCGCTCGAGGTGCCCCAGCCCCCGGCGGAGCTCGGCGCGGCCGGCTGGTGGAAGGCCCTGCAAGATCGATTGCATGTGCCCCAGGATCCGGGCGCGCGCCGCCGGCTCCTCATCGCCCTCACCGTCATGTCGGCCGGGCTCGCGGTGGCGTGCACCGTGACGATGGGCGCAGATCCGGCGCGCATGCTGCCGGGCCTGCTGGTCACCGGCGGGGTGGGGTGGTTCCTGGTGATGCCCCTGGTGATGGCCACCTGGGAGTTCCGGGGCCGCCGCAGCAACGCCCACATCAGCGAGCCGGACTTCGAGGTGCTCCTCCCCACCCCGGAGCCCGCGGTGGGGGTGTTGACGCTCCTCGCCGCGATGGTCTGGGTCATGACGAGCGGCCTGCCGTCGGAGGGCCTCGCCCGGACCGCCGGCTACATCCTGGGCCTGGGCTTCGGCCTCGCCGCGATGGGGATGCTCGGCATGCTCATCCTGCGCCCGGTGGCGGCGAAGATCGCGGTGGCGCGGGCCTACGCCCAGTACATGGCGGGGGGGCAGCACCACCTGGCCCGGAACCCGCGCCGGGCCCGCCGGCTCTTCGAGCGGGCCGCCCAGGCCGCGCGCACGGAAGAGGAGCGGGAGGCGGCGCAGGTCAAGTTGCGCGCCGCGGTGGAGCGGGAGGCGGCGGAGCTGGCCGAGCGCGGGCTCTCGGCGCACGCGAGCGCGCTCCTGCAGACCGCGGAGCCCGCCCCCATCCCGCGCCCCGCGCCGGTGCGGGGGATCAAGAACTCCAAGACGGTGGCCCCGGTGCGGCCGGCCCCGTCCGGCCCGGTGGGCCCGCCGCGGGTGCTGAGCCTGGGCGCGGTCGAGATCAGCGACGCCCCGGACTCCGAGGAGCAGAGCCGCCTCCTCCTGCGGGGGCGCGCGCGGGAGGCCCTGGAGGCGGCGCTCGACGCGCGGGCGCCGGTGTCCGAGGCCATGGCCCGGGCGGCGGCCCAGGAGTACATCGCGCAAGGCTGCCTGCGCTCGGCCTTCACCCTCTTCGAGGCCCTGGGCGAGGCGCAGATCCCCGAGTTCTACAAGGCGCTCGCGGTGGAGATCTCGCGCGCCCTCGACAAGCCCGATCTGCCGCTCGCCACCCGGGTGTCCCAGCTCCTGGACGGCCTGGGGGAGGGGGAGTCGGTGGCCCGCCTGGCGACCCAGGTGGTGCTGGCCACCGAGGGCGACGGCCCTCTCCGCCACGACCTCGCCGCGATGGCGCGCCGCACCTGTGAGTCCATCGGGGCGCGGCCGGCGGGCGGCGTGCTGGAGGCGCTCGGGGAGCTCAGCGAGGCCGCCGCGGCCTACGAGGTCGAGGGCGCGGTGGAGGACGCGCAACGCTGCCTGCGCCTGCGGGCCGACCAGCTCCTGGCCGCGGGCGACGGGGCTCAGGCGGTGCCGATCCTGGCTCGGCTCTTCTCGCTCGATCCGAGCCTGGAGGACGAGTACCTGGCCCCGCTGGTCGAGAACATCATCGACAGCGGCGCCACCGGGAGCCGCGCGAGCAAGATCCTGGCCGCGCAGCGCCGGCGGCACCCCGACGACGTCCGCACCCTCTCCCGCCGGGTGGAGCTGTTCGTGGAGGCGGGGCAGGTCAACGAGGCCCGGGCGGAGCTGGATCACCTCGCCAAGGTCTCGGGCTCGAGCACCGAGCAGGTGGTGCAGCAGTACCAGACCCTGGTCGCGCGCTACCCGCGCGACGCCGCCCTCCGGGCCGGCCTGTGCCGGGTGCTGATCCGGGTGGCGCGGGCCTCCGACGCCGCCCAGCACGTGGCCCGGCTGATGGAGAGCGAGTATCGGCAGCGCAACGCCAAGGAGCTGGCCGAGCTGATCGAGTCGGTCTACCAGTGGGGCCACCAGGACCCCGATCTGCGGCTGGGCCTGGCCCGGGTCCGGGCCGAGATGGGGATGCGGCAAGAGGCCTTGCAGGTCATCATCACCTACCTCAAGGAGGGCGGCCGCAACCCCGAGGCGCTCGAGCTCGGGCAGTCCCTCCTCGCGGACGAGCTGGTGCTCCCCTCCGGCGCGCCGAACCACAAGGCCCACCTCGAGCTGGCGGTCCTGAACCTCTACGCCGGGGTGCCGGGCGACGCGATCCGGCTCCTCGAGGTCGCCCGCGCGGGGGGAGAGCAGCGCGCCCGGGCCGAGATCCTGCTCGCTCGAGCCCACCAGCTGGCGAGCAACCCCGGGCAGGCGGTGCGGATCCTGGTGGAGGCGATCGGCGGGCGACCCCTGCGCCAGACCCCCGAGCAGCACTTCGAGCTCGCCCGGGCCTACGAGGCCATGGGCGAGGACGCGCGGGCCAAGAAGGTCGACGCGGCCCTGGAGCGGGCCATCCCCGGCTCGGTGCGGGACTTTCGGGCCCGGCGCGAGGTGTTCGAGCGCGCCGACACCATCTGGATCCCGCCCCCCGGGCTCGAGGAGCCGAACGACACCGACGCCGGCACCTTGGGCACCGAGCTGGGCACCGGCAGCCTGTCCGAGCACCCCGCCGCCGCCACCGTGAGCGACGTGGGCGCCGGCCTGCTGGCCGACCCGCCCCAGGTCGCGAACCCCGGCCCGGACCTGGCGCAAGTCCTCTTGCCGCGCTACCGCCTCGACCGGCGCATCGGCTCGGGCGGCATGGGCGACGTGCACCTCGCGAAGGACCTCGCCCTCGATCGCGACGTGGCGATCAAGGTCCTCCGGCGCACCCTGGCCACCGACCTCTTCATCGCGAAGTTCAAGGAGGAGGCCCGCACGGTGGCCAAGCTCTCCCACCCGGGCATCGTGGGGGTCTACGACATCGGCCAGAGCGGCGACTGGTCGTACATCGTGATGGAGTACGTGCGCGGCCCGAACCTCTCGATGCTCCTCAAGGCCTCCGCGCCCCCCGCGCGCCGGGACATCGTGCGCTACATGGCCCAGGTGGCGGACGCGATGGACTACGCCCACGGCCAGGGGGTGGTGCACCGCGACCTGAAGCCGGCCAACCTGCTGGTGAGCCTGGAGGGCCAGGTGAAGGTCACCGACTTCGGCATCGCCCACATCCTCCAGGACCGCGACGAGAAGACCGCCTTCGCCGCCGCCGGCATGCAGGTCGGCACCGTGAACTACATGGCGCCCGAGCAGGTCACCGGCGGTCGCATCGGCCCGCCCACCGACATCTACCTCTTGGGCACCACCGTCTTCTTCTGCCTGAGCCGGAACTATCCGTACGGCGGGCACCTGCCGCTCCTCGCCAAGGTCCAGGAGGACGCGGCGCCGCTCAGGAGCCTGCTCCCCGATGTCTCGCCCGAGCTCGACCTTGCGGTGAACCGGGCGCTGGCGCGGCAGCCCGAGGCGCGGCACGCGTCGATGGGGGCGTTCGCGGCGGCGCTGCGGGCGACGCCGGAGTTCCGGGGCGCGTAGCTGCGTCGACGCTGTCGAGGTCGCGCAAAGCCGCAAAGGGGCGGTCGGAGCCGCTGCGGCCTGGTGCCTGCGACCTGATTGCTGAATCCTGCTGCCTGATGCCTGAATCCTGTCTCTGAGGCCTGACGCCGCGAGGGCTCCAGGGTTCAGAGACAGGCTTCAGGCTTCAGGGTTCACGCACCAAGGCAGCAGGGTTCAGGCTTCAGGGTTCAGAGACAGGCCACAGGGTTCGGGCTCCAGGGGTTGAGGGGTCCGTGCTCAGGCTTCACGGGCCAGGCCGGTGGCCTACTGGATCAGCGCCCGCAGGCGCTCGGCGAGGGCGTCGGCGCCGCGGCGCGCGTCGTAGCGCTCCGCCATCGCGCGGGCCGCCTGGGCCATGCGGGCCACCTCGGCTGGGCTCCGGGCGAGGAGGCTGGCCACGGCACGGGCGAAGCCGGGGGCGTCGAGGGGGGCCACGAGGTGGCCGGTCTCGCCCGGGATGACGTACTCGGGCACCGCGAAGCGGTCCGAGCCGACGACGGGGACGCCGCAGGCGAGCGCCTCGATCGGGACCAGGCCCAGGGCCTCGGCGCGGCGGGTGGGGAACAAGAGGGCGTCCATCGCGGCGTAGACGGTGGGCAGGTCCGCTTGCGGGACCAGGCCCCGGCGCACCAGGGGCACCGCGAGGCGCTGGGCCGAGTCGGCAAGTCGGCTTGCGTCTCCGCCCGCCCCCACCACCAGGCCGGTGACCGGGTGCCCATCCTGGATGAGTTGGGCGAGGGCGTCCACGTAGACCTCCCAGCCCTTCTGGGCCTCGATGCGGCCCACGAAGCCCACCACAGCGCCCTCGGCGGGGAGCCCGAGCGCGCGGCGGGCGGCGGCGCGGTCGCCGGGGACGAAGCGCCGGGTGTCCACCCCGCCGGAGGGGGAGACGAAGAGCCTGGCCGGGTCGAGCCCGAAGGCTCTGGCGGTGAGCTCGGCCGAGTGGGCCGAGGGCGCCACCACCAGGTCCGCCCGCCGGCAGAGGCGGGCCACCGCGGGGCGGGCCAGGTGCTCCATCCGGGAGTGGGGGCTGGCCTCGCCGCCGTGCAGGTGCACCACCACCTTCTTGTGGCGGGGCAGGGCCGAGAGGCTCACCAGGGGCGCGAACCAGGAGGGGGCGTGGACGTAGAGGATGTCCGCTCGGCGCAGGGTATCTTGCAACAGACCAGCGGCCAGCAGCGCGTGGGCTCGGGCCTTCCGGAGTGGGCCCACCCCGCGCCCGCGGATCAGCGCCACCGGCTCCACCACGAAGCCGGCCGCCGCGAGGGCGGAGGAGAGGTTCTCGACGAAGATCCCGATGTGGGGGTGCTCGGGCGAGGGCCACATCGGGCTCACCACGTGCAGGACGGGTTGCGTGGCCATCAGGCCGCCCTCCGGCGGGTGAGGGCCGCCTCCACCAGGGCGCGGGCCTCGGGGAAGAACAGGACCCCCATCAGCGCCTCGAACGCGACGAAGACCAGCCACGGGTTGAGCCCCTGGGTGAAGGCCCCCCAGACCGCGGCCGCCCCCGCCGCCAGGGCCGCGAGCTTGGCGAGGGGGCGCTGGAAGAAGACGAGCCCGAAGCGGCGCTTTGCGTAGACGGCGATCGCCACCGCCTTGAAGGCGTAGGACAGGGCGAGGCCGAAGATCACCCCGAGCACCCCGCCCGCCCACGGGGTGGCCCACCACCCGAGCGCGAGGGCGAGCGAGAGCACCCCCACCGTGGTGAGGACCGCGGGGGGCGCCTCCGCCACCAGGAGGTTGGTGGCGGGGGTCATCACCATCTCGGTCATGAACGCGAAGGCGAGCAGGGCGAAGGCCTGGGCCACCACCTCGGTGTGGACGTCCCCCACGATGGCGAGGATCGGCGCGGCGAGGATGGCGGCCCCCGCCCCGATCGCGAAGGTGAAGGCGCTGAGCCAGTGGAGCGCCTTCTCCGTCAACCCACGTTGCGCGTCGAGGTTGGCGCTCCCGCCGAGGGAGGACAGCTCGTGCACCAGGGGCACCTCGATGATGCGGGGGGCGAAGGCGAGGAGCATCAGGAGCGAGAGCGCCACCCCGACCTCGCCCACCAGCGCGTCGTCGACCCGGGTGTCGAGGTAGAGGATGCTCAGCTCCCGGGTGGCGATGCTGGTGGCGGTGCCGAGGAACCAGAGCACGTTGTAGCGCAAGAAGTCCCGCCGGCCCTCGGCCGACACCGCGCCGCCGCGCAACATGTCCTGCGCCATGGGGAGCGCGAGGGCGGTGTACAGGACGTAGACCCCGGCGAAGGTGCCGAGGACGAGGGCGGGGGCGTCGAGCACCACCAGGGCGGCGAGGCCGGCGAAGAGCGCGACCACCGAGGCCACCTCGGCCAGGAGCGAGCGAGGGGCGCGCCCCACCGCCAACAGGAGCGCCCTCAGGAGCCGCCAGCCGGAGTAGCCCACCACCCCGCCCCCGATGCACAGCGCCTCGAACGAGGTGAGGGTGGGCTCGGTGTAGTAGCGCGCGTAGGGGATGGCGGCCGCCGCCCCCAGGACGGACAGGGCGAGGCCGGTGAGGAGGGCGAGGCGGGTGTGGCCGCGGGCCTCGGCCTCTGCGCCCGCGCCGAGGGCGCGCGACACGTGGCGCACCATCACCGCGGGGAGGGCGGAGGCGGCGGGGAGGGTGGCGAGGAAGAGCACCGCGATGAGCTTGGTGGCGCGCCCGTTCACCTCGGCCCCGAAGGCGTGGTTGACGACGGCGTGGAACCCCGGGCGGATCAGCCCCACCAGCACCATCGCGGCGGTGGAGACCAGCACGTTCTGGCGCAGGTTCGACACCCGGGCCCTGGTTAGCCTGGATGGGCGGGCAGGTCACGCGCCAATGGGCGCCGGTTGACTCCCGAGGGCCGGCGCGCGACCACCCAGGGTATGAGCGACGCGCTGTCCTATCCCCGCATGGAGCTGACGGTGGGGGACATCACCCAGCTGAAGGTGGAGGCCATCGTCAACGCGGCCAACTCCAGCCTCCTCGGGGGCGGCGGGGTGGACGGCGCCATCCACCGGGCGGCCGGGCCGCGCCTGTTGGCGCACAACCGGACGCTCGGCGGCTGCCCCACCGGTGAGGCGCGCATCACCCCCGCCTTCGACCTCGAGGCCCGGGGCGTGAAGCACATCATCCACACCGTGGGCCCGGTGTGGGGCACCGACCCCCGGGCCGACGGGCGCGAGCGCCTGGGCTACCGGCTCGAGGACAACCAGCTCGGCCAGTGCTACCAGGCCTGCCTCGAGCTCGCGGCGGCGCACGGGGCGCGGACCCTCGCGTTCCCGGGCATCAGCACCGGGGTCTACGGCTTCCCCAAGGAGCGGGCGGCCCAGATCGCGGTGGGGCACGTGCGGGCGTTCCTCGGGCGCAGCCCGGTGCCCGAGACGGTGGTGTTCTGCTGCTTCTCGGAGGAGGACGCGGAGATCTACCGGCGCTTCCTCACCCCGAAGGACTACTCCCAGAGCATCCAGATCGGTCGCAAGCCGAGTTGACGCGGGCTCAGGCCTGCTCCAAGCCCTCCGCCCCCAGGCGGTAGCTGCTCCCGCAAGAGCAGTTGCCAGCGTCGCCGCTCAGCTCCAGCTTGAGGCCGCACTGGCACATCCAGCCCATGTGCCGGGCCGGGACCCCGCCCACCATCTCGAAGGGGCGCACGTCCTTGGTGACCACCGCGCCCGCGGCCACGAAGCTGTAGGCGCCGAGGGTGGTGCCACACACGATGGTGGCGTTCGCGCCGATGGTGGCGCCGCGGCGCACGAAGGTCTTCTTGTACTCGTGCTTCCGCGGCACGTGCGCGCGGGGGTTGATGACGTTGGTGAACACCGCGGAGGGGCCCACGAAGACGTCCTCGTCGAGGTACACCTCGTCGTAGATGGAGACGTTGTTCTGGATGCGGCCGCCCGCGCCCACCTTGGTGTGCGGGCCGACGTAGACGTTCTGGCCGAAGGAGCAGTTCTCGCCGATGTCGCTGTCCTTGCAGATGTGGCTGAAGTGCCAGACCTTGGTGCCGGCGCCGACGGTGGCGCCCTCGTCCACGATGGCGGAGGGGTGGGCCCAGTAGCCTTGGGAGCTCATGCTGAACGCCGCTTAGAGTCGCGCGCGGGGCGAGTCAACTGGGGTCCCGGGCTGGCGCGACCGGGCCGCCTCAGGCCTGGGCGGCGATGGGCTCTGCCGTCACCAGGGTGAGCCTGGGGGCGGGGCTGGCGGCGCGTGCGCGCCGGCCGGGGGCCAGGAGGGGCAGGAGCGCGACCAGGAGCCACATCTGGGTGGCCACCTTGGGCACGTAGGCCAGGTTGTTGATCTGGTCCTGCACCAGGTAGCCGAACACCCCGGCCGCGATGCCCACCGCCACCAGGGCGTCGGGGTGGCCCTGGGCCTGCCGCACCGCGCGCAACATCACCAGCACGAGGAGCACGTACAGGAAGCCCTGCGCCACTCCGCCGAGGAACCCGAAGTGGGCGGCGGCGAGGAGGATCGAGTTGTGGCTGGTGGCGGTCGCGGTGCCGAAGGGGGTGTCGTGGTACCGCTGGTTGGTGTGGAGCACGGTGTCGTAGTTGCCGTCACCGATGCCGAAGAAGGGGTGGTCCCAGGTGATGGCGAGGGAGGCCCAGTACAAGGCGTAGCGGTCGTGCTTCTCGCCCATGAGCTTGGCCCGCACCGGGGCCGCGGTGAAGGCCATCCCGATCGAGAGGGCCACCGCGGCGAGGGCGAGCTTCTTCTTGCCGGCCAGGAACCCGAACACGATCACGCTCACCACGAACGCGAGGAGGGCGGCCCGGGTGAAGGTCAGGTAGAGGGTGGCGGCCTGGGCGAGCGCCGCAAGCAGACCTGCGATCTTCCAGCGACGCTCCTTCGCCCCCAACGCCAGCCCGGCGGTGAGGGGGACGGTGAGCACCATGTACGCGGCGAGGAAGTTGGCGCTCACCGAGAGGGCGTCGAACTCACCCTTGGCCCCGCCGAAGGTGCCTTGCACCCGGATCTCGCCCTTCAGCACCGACCACCACGCGAACTCCACCACCCCGATGCCGTAGGGGCCGGTGTAGCGCAGGACGTACGCGGCGAGGCAGAACAGGGCCTCGACCGTCGCGGCGCCGGCCACCGCCACCGCCACCCGCCGTGGCCAGCCCTCGCCCGCGTAGAGCACCCGCACCGCCACGATGAGGGTGAGGTAGAACGCCATCCGGAAGGTTGAGCGGCCCAGCATGCGGCCCAGCTCGCCCAGGCCGTGCGCGTTGGCCGCGCTGGAGACGGCGGCCACCGTCAACAGGAGCACGAAGGCCACGTAGGTCACGTCCCTCGGCAAGGCAACCTTCGCGCGGAGCACCGGCACCGCCGCGACCCCGAGGGCGATGAGCGGGAGCAGGTCGTCGGCGGAGAGCGGCCCGGCGAGCGGGATGAAGGGCGGGAAGATCGCCGCCACCAGCAGGATGAGGACGAGCCAGCGGCTCACGGGGCGGCCTCGCGGTAGCGGGCCCGGAACCCGGCGAGGAAGAACGCCATCAGGTAGCCGAGCACCAACCCCGCGGCCAGCCCCAGCGCCCCGAAGGGCAGCAGCCGGGACCTGATGGGCTGCGGGAAGGTGTGGGGCCCGTACAGCACCTCGACCCCGTGGGTGGACAGGGCCTCGTTCGTCCGTGCGCGGCGACCGAGATCCACGATGGCGGTGCCGGCCGCCTCGTGGACCTTGGGATCCGCGGCGACGATCTCGAGCGCCGCGAGGTGCTCGAGCTGCCGGGCGTCGGACGCCTCGTTGCGCGCTCGGACCTTCGCCACCGCGGGGGCCTGGGCGGCCTCGAGGTGCGCCACCAGCGCCATCACCACCGGGGGGAGGGCGTCGGGGCGCAGCCCCTTGGCGGTGAAGGCGATCAGGTCGAGGTCGATGTCCGCCGGGGGATCCTGCCGCACGATCTGGACCCGGGCCTCGACGTCCGACGGGATCCGGCCCGCGGCCCTGGCGGCGAGGATCTCTTCGGCGAGCTCGAGGCTCAGCAGCTTCACCTCGGTGAGGGGCTTGCCGTTCACCCGGGCCGGGCGCACCGCCACCCGGGTCAGGTACTCCGGCGGCGCCGCGACCGCCTGGGCCAGCGCCGCGGCCAGCACCACCACGGTCACGCTGGCGATCAGCCAGCGGTAGCGCAAGGTGAGCTGCGAGAGCTCCCGGTACAGCGGGTCGTTCATCGGTTCATGCGCCGCGCGAACGCGGCGGCCTCCACTGGCCCGACCCCCTCGAGGACATAGAAGTGGCGCTCGGCCGGGGCGGACCGCGCCACCGTCATGTCGAGGAAGCTCACCTGGTCGCGGGCGGTGGAGGAGGTGCTCACCCGCGCCGCCACCCGCCCGGTGGCGTGATCCTGCACCACCCACCGATCCGCCCCGAGGCTGAGGAGCCCCTCGGGCAGCGGGATGCCGATCCACTCGAAGACGTAGTCGCCCAGCGTGTGGCTCACCGGCGCGTCGCGGAGCGCCTCGATGAGGGTGAAGGTCTCGCCCTCCCATGCGAAGCGCACCTCCAGCTCGCGTTGCAGGGTGGCTTGCTCGGAGGGGTCGAAGAGCTCCTCGACCTCCGCCACCTCGTCGGCTCGGACCACGATCCGGTGGAGGGCTGGGATCTCGGGGTCGGTGCACCGCTCCACCACCACCTCGGGGCCCCGCGCCTCGGCCAGGACCTCGGCCCCCAGGTCGGCCAGGGTGGTGCCGTCGGCCGCGCACTCCAGGCTTGCCAGGGCGGGCACGGCCAGCGCGCCGCAGAGCAGGACGTCTTGCGCGATCGCCTCCGCCGCGGCCGCGCGCTCGCGGCTGTAGCGCACCTCGTTGACGAAGGGGTTCCAGCCGGTGGAGTCGCTCACCTCGGCCAGCAGCGCCTCGCGCCACGCCGCCATCACCCCGGCCTGCAGGCGCTCGTCCGCCACCCCCTCGGCCGCGCTCTGGGCCGCCGCCGCCGCCGCGCGGCCCCGCCAGATCGCGGCGAGGGTGTCGCCGTCCGACTCCTGGGTGCGGAAGAGCCCGCCGCCGCCCATCCACCGGAACACGTTGCCGGTGTTGCTGGGCTGCCAGGTGCCGTCGAGCACCGGGGGCAGGGGGGCGGGGGTGACGCCGCGCGCCTTCATCGCCCGCACCGCCTCCGCCACCGTGGCGTGGACGTAGCCGTCGGCCTCCATCGCCTCGAGCTCGGCCACGTGGGCCGCGATCGCGTCCGGATCAACCACGTAGTCGAGGCCGAAGTAGGGGTTCAGCTCGCCCTCGCTGAACGCGATCTCGCCGTCGTCCATGAACGTCCAGCGCACCTCGAGCGGCTGGCCCTGGCCGTCGGTGCCGCTCCACCCCTGGGCGCCCAGGATCACGGTGTGGTCGGGCACCGCCGGGTCTCGGTAGAGCACGCTGGCCTGGGCCGGGGCGTCGCCGAACTGATATCGGAACAGGTTCTTGGGGAGGATCGAGACCTCGTAGCCCCGCCCGTCAGCGATGGCAAGCTGGCCTGCCGCGAACTGGCCCTCCTGGGTGAAGATGCTCCGCCCGAGCGGGATCCCGGCGCGGTCGAAGACCGCCTTGGTGAGGTCGAGGGAGACCTCGAGGTCCCGCCGCGGGTACGCCACGTAGAGCTGATCCGAGTAGTGGAAGCTGGCGAAGTCGATCTGGCCGCGGGTGGCGAGGGTGCGCATCTTCTCCAGCACCTCGGGGTGACGCTGGGCGATGATCTCGAGCATGTAGGCCTGCAGCTCGATGTCGGCCTTGAAGCTGGGGTGCGCGAGGAAGAGGTCGAGCACCGGGCGCAGGCCTTCCTGCACGATGCGATCCTCGACCTGGGCCTCGTCGAGATCGTACTCGGGCACGTAGGTGCCGTCAGGGAAGCCCTTCAGGCCGCCGGCCACGTACTGGACGTTGAAGTGATAGACCGCGACCGCAAGCTTGCTTGCGCTGCTCACGTCGGCGGGCTCGGGGCGGCTCGGGGCGGGCGCGGCGGCGAGCGGGATCGAGTCGAGGTGCCAGGCCTCGTCGAGGCGCTGACACGCGGCGTCGTCCTCCTCGCCCCCGCCGCACGCGGCCAGGAGCACCGCGCAGGCTGCTGCACTCGTGATGCGCATCGTCTGGCCTGTATCGCGGGCCCGGGCCAGCCTCAAGCCGGCCCCGGCTCCCCCTTCAGCAAGGCGATCGAGATGCCGAGCATCAGCCCCGCGACGAGGCCGCCGAGGAGCCACGCGGGGGCGCGCGAGGGCACCCGCTCCGGCGCGGCGGGGCGGGCCCGCACCTCGGTGGGGGCGGCCTGGAGGATCGCGAGGACCTCCTCGCTCCCCCACCGCAGGCGGTCCACCCGGGCCATCTCGACGTCGAGGCCGGCGGCGGCGGTGCCGGTGGCGACGAGGCGCTTCGAGGCCTCGACCCGGGCGGCCAGGGCGTTCAGGCGGTCCACCACGGTCTGTGCGCCGGCCACCGCCTCGGCGTGGTAGGCGCTGTGGGCGGCGAGGACCCGGGCCAGGCCCTGGTCCAGGACCGCCTTCGCGACGGTGGCGCTCGAGGCGCGCACCGCCACGTCCAGGCCTCGGCTGGGCGTCGCGGTCTTCTCCAGCCGCCGGATGAACACGTCGATGTCCACGTCCTGTGAGAAGCCGTCGGCCCGCACCAGCGCGTCGGCCACGCGCTCTCGGGCCTCGTAGGCCGGCTCCACCGGGGTCTCGAGGAAGCGCAGCCCGACCTCGAGGATGGCCTGGTCCTGGTAGCGCTCGGGCTCGAGCAGGGTGGCGACGCCGGCCACCGCGACCCCGAGCACCGGCAGCCCGATCACGAAAGCCAGGTTGCGCACAAGCGCCCCCACCACGCGGCGGGCGAGCGGGAACTCGGCGCTGTGCGGATCCGGAGCCAACTCAGTACGCGCGGTCGAAGAGGACCACGCCCATGGTCCGCCACAGGATCTTCAAGTCCGTGGAGAAGGACCAGTTCTCGAGGTACTCGATGTCGAGCTTCACCATCTCGTCGAAGGAGAGGCGGTTGCGACCCGACACCTGCCACAGGCCGGTGATCCCCGGCGGCCCGTCGAAGCGGCGCCGGTGCCACTCGCGATAGGCCTCCACCTCGTAGGGGATGGGGGGCCGCGGGCCGATGAGGGACATGTCGCCCTTCAGCACGTTGAACAGCTGGGGGAGCTCGTCCACCGAGTAGCGCCGGATGAACGCGCCGATCGGGATGAGGCGTGGGTCTCGCGCGATCTTGTAGATGGCGCCCTCACCGTCGGCGCCCGCCGCCGCGCCCTCGGTGATCAGCTTCTTCACGTACTCGCGGTGCACGGTGTCGTCGTTGTCCACGTGCATCGAGCGGAACTTGAAGAAGCGGAAGTGCCGGCCGTTCTCGCCCACCCGGTGCTGCGAGAACAGGATCGGGCCCTTGGAGGACAGCTTGATCGCCAGCGCCACCAGCGCCATCAGGGGCGAGACCAGCACCAGCAGGGTGGTGGCGGCCACCAGATCGAAGGCGCGCTTCACGATCCGGTTCGAGCCCTGGATGTTGCCGCGCCGCACGCCGAGCAGCGGGACGCCGGCCACCTGGTGCATCTGCACGCGGTCGAGCATGAGCTCGTAGGCGGAGGGCACCACCTGGAACTCCAGGTGGGCGGCCAGGGCCTGCTCCAGGAGCTCGAGCTGGGTGGTGTGGGGGAGCTTCGGGTCGGTGACCACCACCCCTCGTATGTCGTGCGCCTTCGCGACCTCGGCGAGGTCCGCGGGCCGACCCAGGATCTTCACGCCGGGGGCGAGCTCCTCACCCACCGCGCGCTGATCGTCGAGCGCCCCCACGATCACCAGGGGGAAGGCCGGGTTCCTCGACTCCAGGGCGAAGTGCTCTGCGACGGGGCCGGCGCCGATGAGGAGCACGCGGCGCTCCTCCCGCAGCATGGAGTCGAGCCGCGCCCGCACCACCCGGAACGCCACCCGCCCGACGAAGGTCCACAGGAGCACCGCGGGGATGAACAGGGCCACGAAGCCGCGGGAGTAGCTGAAGCCGCGGTAGAAGAACGTCACCGAGAGCAGGACGCCGGCCATGATCAGCAGCGCCTGCATGAGCCGGGCGAACTCGAAGATCACCCCGCGGCGTTGGTACATGCCGGACGACCACAGCGCGAAGAGCCACACCCCGGCCATCACCGGCAGGCTGCCGAGCATCGGCTCCCACGGGGGCAGACCGAACTCGAACAGGTGCAGCGGGTCCGCGAAGCGCAGGTGCATGGCGCTGACGAACGCCACCAGGAACGCGAGGACGTCGATGAGCAGGAGCGCGACCTTCTGTCGGTGCTGGTACGAGCTGGGCATGGGCACCTGCGCGAGCGCCCGTGCTATCGCCCCCGCCGCCGGGGAACGTCAAGCAAACGGGCACACTTGGCTCTACATCGGGGACCCCCGGGCTGGGCAGGGTGTGACCGCGATCACTCCATGGCCTCGTGGGGTTGAAACCCCGACGGCTTCCTCCGCCAGCGAGAGCGGCCCGGTAGGCCGGGAGGCCTCGAAGGGGTCTCCGTTAAATATTCACGGGCACCTGCTATGCTCGGCGGGTGGGCGAGGAAGCCCTCTCAGATCCGCAGGTGTTTGGCGGGTACGTGCTCCTGCAGGCCCTCGGCCGTGGGGCGATGGGGGACGTGTTCCTGGCGCGGCCCCGCGACCGCCGCCGGGGCATCCCCAGCCCGGTGGTGGTCAAACGCCTGCACGGCGAGCTCGCGAAGAAGCAGGGCTTCGTGTCGCGCTTCAAGCACGAGGCGGCCATCGCGGTGTCGGTGAACAGCCCCCACGTCGCGCGGGTGTACGACGTGGGCGCAGTTGGCGAGACCCTCTACATCGCGCTCGAGTTCGTGCCGGGGTGGGCGCTGTCCAAGGTGCTCGACGTGGTGCTGCGCTCCGGCCGGCACGCGTCGGTGGCGTCGGTGGTCGACCTGGTGGCGGGCGGGCTGGAGGGCCTGCACGCCCTCCACACCGCGCGCGACCCCAAGACCGACAAGCCGCTCGAGATCGTGCACCGCGACCTGTCGCCCAAGAACCTGATGGTGGGCGAGGACGGGAGCATGCGCGTCATCGACCTCGGCCTCGGCAAGTCCAACGCGCAGGACTGGCGGACCCGCACCGGGGTGGTGATGGGCTCGGTGGGCTACATGCCGCCCGAGCAGGCCCGCGGTGAGCGGGTCGACGCGCGCGCCGACGTCTACGCCATGGGGGTGGTGGCGTTCGAGATGTTGGCCCTGCGCAACTACATCAAGCGGGGGACGGTGCCCGAGATGATGGACGCCTCCGCCCGCCCGGTCTTCGTGCGCCCCTCGGAGTTCCGGCCCGACATCCCCAAGGAGCTGGATCGGGTCATCGAGAAGGCGCTCGAGCCCGATCGAGAGCGCCGCTTCGCGACCGCGCAAGATTTCTTGCAGGCCCTGCGCGGCGTGGTGCCGCGGAGCTTCACCGACGGGGGCATGGTCGCGCTGCTCACCGAGCTCTTCGGCGACACCCGGCAGCTCCGGGACGCCGAGCTCGAGCGCCTGCTCGCGCTCCCCGACCCCGACGACTTCGAGACGCGCCCCACCCGGGTCTACGTGATGCGCGAAGGGGTCCTGCCGCCGGACGAGCGGGGCACCCAGCGGGTCGAGGTGGTCGGCGCGCCGCTGGCCGAGACCACCGCCCTCACCGAGGTCTCCTCGAGGAACGCCAACCCGGCGTCGATCGCGGCGCACGGGGTCACCGCCCACTCCCTGCCCCCGGTGGGCGTCCCGCGCGCCGCCGCTCGCCCCGGGATCAGCCTCGGGGTGTTGGTGGGCGCGGTGCTCGCCGCCGCGCTCCTCGGCGGGGTGGTGGCGGTGGTGGTGGTGCTCGCGGTCCTCCAGCGTGAGGCTGCGGTCACGCCCGCGACGCAGGTCGTCTTGCCATCCCCGCCTCCCTCCGCGCCGGTCGCCACCGAGCGCCCGACGCCTGCGCCCGCGCCCGAGGTGGCGCGGCCCGAGGAGCCGCCGTTGGTGGCGCCGAGGGGAGCGCCCGAGCGCCCGGGCCGCCGCCGGCCCGAGCCCGCGCCGGTCGCAGCGCCGCCCTCGAGCAAGCCCGCGCCGGTGACCCTCGCGAGCCTCGACGCGGACCTCGATCGGCTGGAGGCGCAGGCGCGTCGGCTGAAGAGCGCAGGTGCGGTTGCGCCCGACGTGAAGGATCAGGCGCTGAAGGTGCTGATCGACATCTCGATGTGGCGCCGCTCGGAGGACCTGGAGCGCAAGCAACAGGCGGTGCGCGACATGCGGGCGAGATTGCGGGCGCTGGAGCGCCTGTAGGACCGGTGGATCAGCTGCAGAAGTCGCTGTCGATGGAGCCGCCGACGCCGTGGTGCTCCCAGACGTCGCACCAGTCGGCCTTCGTCGTGGACACCGCGGTGCTGAACAGCTCCCAGAACTCCATGAAGCGGTTGGCCAGCTGAGCGCGGTTGCGCGTGGTGGAGGCCGCGGTCATGTCGGCCGCGTAGTACATGGCCTTGATCATCCCGAGGTCGGCGGCGGGCTTGCCCATGTTCACAAGGGTCGAACCCACCACCTTCTTGCCGTGATAGATCTCCCACATGGGCTGCGCCACCACGCCGCCCCACCCGTAGGGGTCGCCGGTGCCGTCGGCGCAGGCGAAGTCCGAGAGGTGGTTGAGGGAGTTGGCGTCGGCGGGGTCGTGGGGCCGACCGCTGACCCCGTCCGAACGGAAGAGCAGGTTGGTGTCGCCGGGCAGGTACTCGATGCCGAAGCGGCTGGCCCAGAAGATCTGGGGCAGGGTGCGGCCGATGCCGCCCTCCTGGAAGTACTTCTGCTCGATGTTCGAGCTGCAGTTCAGGCTGTTGGCGACCCCGAAGTAGTCGATGAGCACGAAGTGGTTCAGCTCGTGGGTGATCACGCCCGGGAAATGGTATCCGCCGCCGCCCTCGTAGGTGTAGAGGTTGCCGCTCTTGCTGTCGGCGTAGTCGGTGGCGCCGCAGTTCGAGTTGCCGGATCGGCACACCTCGGGCAGCAGGATGGTGCCCAGGTTCTCGCCATCGTTGTTCCGAGTGGTGACCTTGAAGTTGCCGTCGAAGTTACCGGCCCCGCCGGCGCAGGCGTTCACGATGAGCAGCGCCTTGGTGTAGTTGTTGAAGCTGCCGAGGGTGAGGACCCCGAGGTCGACCAGCGCCTGCTTCTGCCAGAGCATGTACTCACGCGCCCAGTAGTAGACGTGGCCCTCACCGAAGCTGCCCAGGGTGGTAGACGGCGCCCACAGCGCGAAGTTCCGGTCGCTGCGGATGGTGGGGCGGATGAAGTTGGCGCCGGTCGTGGTGCCATAGGCGGCGGGGGTGGTGAGGCCGTCCACCGCGGTCTGGGTGCAGGTGCCGGTGCCGCCGTCGTTGCGGTCGTCGTTCATGACGTAGAAGAAGTCGTGCACCAGGGTGTCGTCGTCGTGGGTGTAGAGCCCGGTGGTGGTCACCTGGTAGGCGGCGGTCATGTCGCCGCCGCTGTACGCCCAGCGCTTGACCTGGGCGTCCGAGAAGCGCGCGGTGTCGTCCGAGACGTTCAGGACCTCGCCGT
>JACKEN010000042.1 GCA_020632995.1 Deltaproteobacteria bacterium
CGCGAAGTCCTTGGCCAGCTTCAGGCGGGCGGTGGTCAGGGCCTTGTCGAAGGCCTCGTCGTCCTTCCCGGCCGGGCGGCGCATGTTGATCTGCAAGGTGACCTGCTCACCCTCGCTCCGGAGCACGGTGGGGATCACGAGGAGCTCGCCCATCAGCGGGTGCGCGTAGAACAGGCCCAGGCGCTTGCCGTGGTGGTCGCCGTCGAGGTCCCGGTGCACCAGGGCCAGCATGTCGCGGATCCCGCCGCCGCACAGGTCGAGCCGGCCCGCGATCCCGGACAGGAGCCACAGCGCGTTCGCGCCGTCCTCCGCGGTCGAGGAGTGGACCGCCTCGCCGTGGACGTCGAGCACCACCTGGTCGCCCGCCTCGCGCGCCTCGGCCGAGAAGCGCGCCTCACCCCGGGCGGTGAGCTCTGCGTCGGCCGCCGCCTTGACCGCGGCGGCCAGGCCCGCTCGCGCGGCGAGGGCCAGGCGCCCCTCGCCCGGGACCTGGGTGAGGAACTGGCCGGCCGACACCTCGAGCGGCTCGATGCAACCCTTCTTGCGCCCGAAGGCCGACTCCTTGGGCAGGGCGAGGGTCCACGCCACGAAGCCGCTCTCGGCGATGACCACCGGGTAGCCGGCGTCGAGCGAGATGACGGTGCTGGCCTGGGGGCGGGACTTCGCGAACGCCGCCATTGGCGCCCAGTCGTGCTCCTCGCCCGTCCCCATGATCGCCTGGACCTGGCCGGCGGGGAGGAGGTCGAAGCGCTTCAGGGTGTGGAGCACCACCAACACCGCCGCGATCGGGCCCTTGTCGTCCTCGGTGCCGCGCCCATACAGGCGGCCGTCGATCTCGGTGACCTCGAACGGGGGGTGGGTCCAGCCCACGGTGACCCCGGGGCTCTCCTCGGCGTCCACCGGCACCACGTCGGCGTGCATCACGAACGCGAGCTCGGGCGCGCCCTCGCCGTGGGAGACGATCCAGGCGTCGTTCTTGCCCACCGCCTCGAACCTGAAGCCCCGCGCCTCGCTCCAGGTCTTCAGGTGCTCGGCCATGGCGTTGAAGGCCGGGCCGTCCCGGGGCTCCCGCGCGCTCACGGTGGGGAACGCCACGAGCTCCGCGGTGAGGGCCTCGGCCTCGGCCAGGCCGCACCGGGCGAGGAACCGCCGCGCCCCGTCGGCCCGGACCTCGACCGGCGCGTCCGACGCGGGCAGGAACGCGCTCAGCGCGCAGGGATTGGCGGGGATCACTTCCGCCGCCGGGGGCGGGGGCGGCGGGGGCGGCGGGGCGCTCCTGCACGCGGCCAGGGTAGTGATGAGCCCGAGGGCGAGGCGACGCATGGCGCGCCTTGTACCAACCGGGGCGCGCCGTGTCCCGCGTGTTGCGGTGGGGGCGCGCTCGGGGCAACCTGCCCTGCCATGAGCCTGACCCGGGACGAAGCCTGGACCCACCTGTGCGCCTGGACCGAGACCGACGCCCTCCGGAAGCACGCGCGGGCGGTGGAGGTCGTGATGCGCGCCGCCGCCCACCGCTACGGGGCGGGGGCGGCGGACGAGGAGGCCTGGGGCATCGCGGGGATGCTGCACGACGCGGACTACGAGAAGTGGCCCGAGGACCACCCGAAGCGCATCGTGGCGTGGCTCGAGGCGCGCGGTGAGGCCGCGATCGCCCACGCGGTGAGCGCCCACTACACCCACTGGGGGGTGAGCTACGACTCCGCCCTCGACAAGGCCCTGCTGGCCTGCGACGAGCTCACCGGCTTCGTCGGGGCCTGCTGCTTCGTGCGCCCCGACGGCATCCGGAGCCTCGGGGCGTCCTCGGTGAAGAAGAAGCTCAAGGACAAGGCCTTCGCGGCCAAGGTGGACCGCCAGGAGGTGAAGATCGGGGCGGAGATGCTGGGGGTGGAGCTGGGCGAGCACGTCGAGTTCGTCATCGCGGCGCTCCTGCCCCACGCCGAGGAGCTGGGCCTCCTCGGGCGCGACGGCTGACAACCCCTTTACAGTTCGTCACCCCCTGGGGCTGACGGTTCGTCAACCCAGCCACCGTTCGACCGGTGATCCCGGGTTGGCCCGCCGCGTGCTGTACAGCCCGGCATGAGCATCACTGCGACCAGGACGGACGCAACCTACCTTTCACCCAGCCGCAGCGGTACACCCCCGGCCCGAGCCTCGACGCGGTGGCGGCGGGGCGAGGCACCCTCGGCCGTGGGCACAGCGGCCCCGAGGTTCGGCTCGTCCAGAGCCTCCTGAACCGGCTCGGCGCCCAGCCCCCCCTGGCCGAGGACGGCCTGTTCGGCCCGCTCACCGAGGCCGCCCTGACCCGCTTCCAGACCCAGGCCGGCGCCGCCAACGCCACTGGCGGGCTGGACATGGTCACCCTGGTGCTCATGGGCGCCGCCCTCGGCCACGGCCAGCGGCCGCTCGCGGCGGGCCCGGGCGAGGGCGCCAACCCGCGCGCGGACTGGCGGCAGGCCCCGCGCTATGGGGCGCGGGCGCCCCGGGGCTCGATCCCGGCAAGGGAGCTTGCGCGGCCGCTCGAGCCCGGCCGCCGCCCCGGCCGCGCCGCGACGCCCGGCGTGAGCCCCGGTTCCGCCAACCCCGGTGCCCCCGCCAACCCCGGTGCCCCCGGGACCGCCCCCACCGCCCCCCTGACCCCGGCCACCGCGCCGACCGGTGACACCCCGGCCGACACCGAGCTGGCTCGGCTGCAGTCCACCGCGGTGGCCTCGGCGCGGCGCGAGCTCGACGCGGGGGTGCGGGAGCAGGGCGGCCCGAACCGGGGGCCCCGGGTGGATCAATACGCGGCCCGCGCCAACATGCCGCCGGGGGAGTGGTGTGGCTACTTCACCGGCTTCAACTACTCCGAGGCGGCGCGCGCGGCGGGCGGGGAGTTCACCGGGATCAACGGCTTCCACTCCATGCAGAAGGCGCGGTCCTTCTTCGAGTACCGCAGCTACACCGACAACAGCGCGGGCACCAACGCGCGCCTCGACGGCCTGCGCGAGACCCACGCGGCCGAGGGGAGCACCCGGCGCTGGATGACCCTCTCCGGCTCCGGCGGTCAGAGCCACGCGGCCCAGCATGGACGACCTCACGAGGTGTTCGAGCCCTCGACCCTGCCGATCCGGCCCGGGGACACCGCGGTGTTCAGCCGCGGGCACCTGGGCATGGTGGAGGCGTACGACCAGGAGACCGGGCGCCTCACCACGATCGAGGGGAACGCGGGCGACCGGGTGCAGCGGCGCACCTACGACCTCAACAACCCCGCCGATCGGGCCCGCTTCGAGGGCTTCGGGCGGCCCGCCCGCGGTGACTTCAGCTCGCCCTCCGGTGCTGCCGCAACCCAGCCTGCAGACACCGGCAACCCGCCCGACGGCGCGCCCGGCGCTCGCGCGGCAGACGGCGCTCCCCCGACGTCCGCCGCCACCCCGGAGCGGGCCCCGACCACCGGGGCGCCGAACCCGCTCGGGCAGCTCCCGCCCCGGCCGGCCGACGCGGTCAGCGGCTCCGAGTTCCTGGCCCGCACCCAGGGCATGAGCCGGGCGGAGCGGGAGGAGGCGATCGCGCAGGAGATCTTGCGCGGGAACGTGCCGGACTTCCTGCGCGAGGGGCGGCCGGTGACGGTGACGGGGCGCGGCGCCGACGGGCAGACCCACACCGCCGAGCTCTCGGTGGCTCCGGACTACCTGGCGATCGGGAGCGACGACGACTTCGTGCGCATCCCCATGACCCCGGCCACCGCTCAGCGCATCGCCGACGCCACCGGCGCCTCGCTCCCCACCTCACGGATGGTCGACGAGATCCACCGCGGCGCAGAGGCCCACCTGACCCCGCAGCCCATCCCGCCGAGCGCCCAGATGATGAGCAACGGCTACTACGGCCGCCACCAGCGCATGGTGGAGGGGCAGCGGGAGCAGGCGGGCATCCCCAACGGGACGCTGATCTCCGGCCACAAGAAGGACGTGGTGCTCTCCGAGCGCCTCGCCCAGCGCCCAGACAAGGTGGCCATCTACGGTTGGCACCAGGCCAACGGCAAGCCGATCCAGCCCCTGAGCACGGTGCACGAGGCCTCCTACGCCGACTACAGCCACGGGGTGCGCCTCGTGTCGGACCAGGTGAAGGTCGACGGCCAGTGGCGCCCGCTCGCGGAGGTGCTGGCCGACCCGAACCTGGCGCCGCTCCTGAGCGCCGAGGGCCCCATGCACGTCACCCGAGTTCCCTAGCAGGCCATCGGAGAAGTCCCCCATGCGCTGCGCGGGCTCGTTTTCCGTGGAACGGCCCGAACCGTTCTGGATCCAATCCGGAGAGTGTGGCTCAAAGGGGGTGACATGCTCCTGCGCGCCCTGCTGGCCGCCGCCCTGGTGGCGGTGGCCAACCCTGCCCAGGCCGCCGACGGCTTCGGCCCCCTCGAGCTCAAGGTCGGGCAAGACAGCCTGCGCTTCGCGTTCATGGGCCAGCTCCGCTTCACGTTCGACGACAAGGACGGCGCGGACGAGCGCACCCAGACCGACAAGTTCACCCTCCAGCGGGTGCGCCCGGTGCTCGAGGGCAAGTTCCTCGACAAGAAGCTGCAATTCAAGCTGCACCTGAACGCCGGGCCAACCACCATCGAGCTCCTAGACATGTTCGTGGGCTACACCTTCGGCCCCCGCCTCATGCTCCGGGTGGGCCAGCAGAAGACCCCCTTCACCCGGCACCGGCAGGGCTCCTTCGCCCGCCTGACCCTGGTCGACTGGTCCCCCGCGGTCCGCTACTTCGGGGCGGAGCGCCAGATCGGCGCGATGCTCCACGACGGCTACAAGAGCGAGGACGGCCTGGAGTACGCGGTCGGCGTCTTCACCGGCGTGAACGCCCGCAGCGGCTTCGAGCGGGGTCCCTCCAAGGTGTACGGGGTCTCGCTCCCCAACCCCTCGGACCTCGCGAACCCGGCCGCCCCCGCCCACCTGCACCCCGAGCTCGTGGCCCGCGTGGGCTACCACCTCGGCAAGGACACCTTCGCCTCGGACTCCGACCTCGAGGGCGGACCCCTGCGCCTCACCACCGGCCTCAGCGTCGCGTGGGACGTGCGGCCCGAGGTCGCCCGCGACTTCGCGGTGCGCCTCGCCCCCGAGGTGACGGTGAAGGCCTGGGGCTGGTCCGCCACCGCGGTGGGCTACGCCGGCTTCTTCGAGGCCACCCAGGGCGGCAAGGTGCAGCTCGGCGCCCTCGGCATGTTCGCCCAGACCGCGTACCGCTTCCTCGAGCGCTACGAGGTGGCGCTACGCTACTCGCGGGTGGACGTTCTGGACCGCATGCGCACCGACGCCGCGGCGTGGGCGGCCACCCAGACCGGGGTCACCGCCTCCACCACCGAGGCGCAGCAGGAGTTCGCGGCCGGGGTGAACATCTATTTCGTCGACCACCAGCTGAAGTGGCAGAACGACATCGCGCTCCTCACCACCGCGCCGGGGGACCGCCAGGACGTGGAGTACCGCTCCCAGCTCCAGGTCATGTTCTGAGCGCGTCCGACCGCCCACTTCCGGTGCTATGGCTGCTGCGGCCCGGCCGCGGTCGTTGCGGTGTAGGTTAGCCGGAACACCGTATCCGAGAGCCAGCGCTTGAAGCCCTCGTTGTCGCTGAACATCTTGAAGAGCTCGGTGTCGTCCTTGAGGACCCCCATCATCACGCGCCCCAGGGCCTTGTCGTGCTCGATCCGCGCGTTCTGCGCGTCGCTGTTGGCGCGCGCGTTCTTGTAGGCCTCATCGGCGGCGACCTTCGCCGGGATGTCCTCGGTGATGAGCTTTCGCACCCGGTCGCTGTCCGCCCAATCGATCTTGCCGTAGAGGTCGTTGAAGCTGCTGAGGATCGTGCTGAGCAGATCCAGCTCTGGCTCGGGCTTGTGCCCGCCCCCTGACACCGGAACTGGACCGATCTCCGCGTCCTCGTCGGCCAGCACGATCTTCATCGTGGCCTTCTTCTCGACCCGGTAGCTGTCCATGTCGATGGCATCGAGGATGCCCTTCGAGAGGTCTTCCTCCTTGGGCGCGGGCAGCTTCGGGACGAGGAACCTCAGGAAGATCGAGAGCTTCTCCCAGCGCGCGTTCTTGTAGTCCAGGAGCCCGGCCAGGAACTCGTAGGTGCGGACGAACGCCTTGGCGTTGCCCTTGAAGTTCACTTGGCCGTCCTCGTCGAGTTCCTCCTTGTAGGTGGCGACACACGCGTCGAGGATCGGGTCGAGCTGCTCGCGAGGCGCGCCGCCGAGGTACAGAGCCACCAGCTGATCGATCTGCTCGTCGCTGTAGACCTGGTGCCCATCCAGCTCCGCCTTCAGGTCGTGGAGCTTGTTGGGGTCCGTCTCCGAGCTCAGCAGCGTGGTGCGATAGTACTCGGCGAAGGACTCGGTGATGGTCTCGCTCTTATTCTGGAAGTCGAGGACGAAGACGTCGCGCTTTTCGGGGTGCGCCCGATTCAGGCGTGAGAGCGTCTGCACCGCCTTCACCCCCGAGAGGGGCTTGTCGACGTACATGGTGTGGAGGAGCGGCTCGTCGTAGCCGGTCTGGAACTTGTCCGCGCAGACGAGGAACCGATACGGGTCCTCCTGGATGCGCTCGGGGATCTGCGCGCTCGGGAAGCCGTTCAGGGTGGCCTCCGTCGCCTTGGTGGTGGTGCCGTTGCCTTCAAGATCCAGCTCCTTCTCGCCTGAGAAGGCCACGATGGACTGGTAGGGGCTCTTCCGCTCCTTCAGGTAGGCGCCGATGTGGCGGTGGTACTGGATCGCACGGTCGATGCTGGAGCAGACGACCATGGCCCGGGCACGCCCGCCGACCTTGTTCTTGGCGATGACCTGGTCGTGGAAGTGGTCCACCATGATCTCGGCCTTGAGCCGGATCGCGTAGTCGTGGGACTCGACGTAGTGCCGGAGCTTGCGTTGGGCCTTCTTGGTGTCGAACTTCGGGTCGTCTTCGATGGTCTTGACGAGCTTGTAGTAGCTGTTGACCGGCGTGTAGCTCTTCAGCACGTCCATGATGAAGCCCTCCTGGATGGCCTGCTTCATCGTGTAGCTGTGGAAGGGGCGGAACTTGCGGGTGTCGCCCTCGAAGTACGGCAGGCCGAAGGTCTCCAGCGTCTTGTTCTTCGGCGTCGCGGTGAAGGCGAAGTAGCTGGCGTTGGGCAGCAGGCCCCGAGCCTCCATCAGTCGGTTGATCTTGTCCTCGGTGTCTTCCTCTTCGGGCTCTTCGCCCACCTGCGACAAGGCGATGTTGACAGCGGCCGAGGTCTTGCCTCCCTGGCTGGAGTGCGCCTCGTCGATGATGAGGGCGAAGGTTCGCTGGCGGTGGGCCGCGCCCAGCTCTTCGAGGATGAAGGGGAACTTCTGGACGGTGGAGATGATGATCTTCTTGCCGCCCTCGACGAACTGGCGGAGCTGGGCCGAGCCCTCGGTGACCGCCCCGATGGTGGCGGTGACCTGCGCGAAGTTCTTGATGTTGTCTCTGATCTGCTTGTCGAGGATCCGCCGATCGGTGATGACGAAGATCGAGTCGAAGACCGGCTTGCCCTCGTGCTCCAACCCAACGAGCTGGTGCGACAGCCACGTGATGGAGTTCGACTTGCCGCTCCCCGCCGAGTGCTGAATGAGGTAGCGGTGCCCGACGCCGTGCTCACGGGCATGCGTGAGCAACCTGCGCACCACCTCGAGCTGGTGAAAGCGTGGGAAGACCTGCCTCCGCCGCTTCTTCCCCGTCTTCTCGTCCTTCTCCTGAATGATCTGGGCGTAGCTCTCGATGATGTTCGTGAGCCCGGCCGGCGTGAGGATGCGCTTCCAGAGGTAGTCGGTCTTCAGCCCATCGGGGTTGGGCGGGTTGCCCGCGCCGTCATTCGAACCCTGGTTGAAGGGCAGGAACCACGAGGCCTTGCCCTTGAGCTCGGTGCAGAACTCGACCTCGTGGTCATCGACCGCGAAGTGGACGATGCAGCGGCCCAACGAGAAGAGCAGCTCGGTGGGGTCGCGGTCGCGCTTGTACTGCACCACCGCGTCCGCCACCGTCTGCTTGGTGAGGCTGTTCTTCAGCTCGAAGGTCGCCACCGGCAGGCCGTTGATGAACAGGCAGAGGTCCAGGGCCAGACCGGGGTTGCTCTTGCTGTAGCGGAGCTGGCGGCTGACGCTGAAGCGGTTCGACTTGAAGCGCTCCTCTGCCTTGGTGTTACCGGCGGTCGGCGTCCCGTAGAAGAGGTCGAGGTGGTGGGCGCCGTGTTCGATGCCCTTCCTCAAGACGTCGATGACCCCGCGCTTGGTGATCTCGCCCTGGAGTCGGGCCAGGAACTTGTGGCGGGTGGGCCCCTCGACCGCGAGCGAGAGCGGCTCCACCAGGTGCTCTTGAGTGGCCCCGAGGAAGCCTCGAAGCTGGACCAGGTCCACCGCGTACTCCCGCTCGTAGTGCTTCGCGTCGCCCAGGAGCCACCCGGTCCCGCCCGCGACGGGCCCCGCGGTCTCGGTGGCGGGGTAGGTCGGCGACAGGGCGTCGGTTCGACCGGTCATGGCACGAAGGATCACGGCCTCGAGCCCCGCCTCGCTTGTGTTGGTCTTCATCCGCCCGCCCTCCTCCCGTCATCGCCGAACCCGCCCGCGTCACCTGAGCATCAATTGGATAGACCTTCGAATTCAATGGGGATTTTGCCGCGCCCGGGCCTGGTGGGGCCGGGCGCGGCAATGAGGCCCTCCGGGTTCGGATCAACTTAGCGGCAAGTTCATAAGCCCATGTAAACATGATGGTTTTGGGCTGGGCCGGCCCTCCGGAGGGGGACCCGGTCAACTCGGACCGACCCCTCGGCCGAGCTTCGCCCAGTACGGGACATAACGCATCCAGCGGGGCGCCGCGCCCGGGTCATCCGCCACGATGAGGCCGGCCTCGGTCGCGTCTCGGATGAGGCGCGATGCGGCGGCGCGGTTGCCCTCCTCGATGCCGAAGCGCTCGCGGATGGAGGGGTTGGTCAGGTAGTCCCGCTCCGCGTACTTGAGGCAGGCGTGGAGGTAGCAGGCGCGCAGGCGCTCCTGCCGGCTCATCTCCGCGAAGGTCCGGGGTCCGAACAGGACGGCCCGGGTGAAGCCGGGCGGCACCTCGAATAGTGGGGGTGGCAAGCGGTGTTGCTCGGTGGCCCGGACCACCTTGTCGATGCCGCTGCCGCGCTCTTCGCAGAAGTCGAAGCGTCGCATGAGGGAGGCGAGGGCCTCGTTCCGCGACTTCGGAGGGGTGTCGACGAAGCGATCCGTCTCCACCAGGGGCTCGCCGGGGTTGGTGACCTCGAGCCGGTTCGCGAAGAGCTCCACCATGGGCCCGGCCCCGGTGGCGGAGAAGTCCTGGTGGATGAGCGCGTTGGCGATCAGCTCGCGCACCGCCACCTCGGGCAGCGGGGACTCCTCCCGCTGGCGCCCGTCCGTGAGGCGCTCATGGCTCGGCACCAGGGCCATCACCAGCGCCACCGCCTCCGTGAAGGCCACCGCGTAGCCCCGCGAGACCTCGCGCTCCTTGTCGGTCTCGGTCTTTCCCTCGCCTCGGTAGAGTACCACCCGGAGGGTCTTGCGCCTGAGGCTCGGGAAGGCGCCGAGGTCCCGCGCGAAGAGCACCGCGCCGAGGTGGGTCACGTCCCAGCCCCCGGCGTCGGCCCGGGTCACCAGGCCCTCCGCCGCGAAGGCGGCGAGCATCGCCGCTCGCCCGTCCGGCAGCGGCAGCTTGAGGAGCTCGAAGTACGCCGGCACGTCCAGGAGGCGCAGCACCTCCTCGTCCGACACCCGCTCCGCCGCGACGCCCTTCTCGAAGGGGGTCGTGTCCAAGAGCCGCCACAGCGCCCGCTCCTTCTCCGGGAACTCCTTGAGCTTCTTCTTGTACGAGCCGACCCGGATGTACTCCTCACCGCTGAACTTCACCGGGTGCGGGAACGCCCGGGCGATCTCGAGCACCACCACCCGCCCCTCGGGCAAGGGCGCCTCGAAGAAGCGGAAGTCGACCCGCGGGCTCAAGAGCCGCAGGATCCAGCTCTCCAGCTCCTCGTTGCCCCGCCGCGCGGCGCCGGGGTCGAAGGTGGTGCCCACCACCCGTCTGGTCGCGTCGTCCACGCCCCAGAGCAGGTAGGCGAAGGCCTTCTCTTCCAGCGCGGCGGAGTTGGCCAGGGCCGAGATATACTCCCCGATGGCCTGGGCGTCGTCGTTGTTCTGCTTGAACTCGATCCACTCCGACTCCCTGGGCTGCTTCAGGAGCTCCCGGACGAGCCCGACGATGGACTCGGTGGATCGAGTGCGGGTCACGCGTCGGACTCCTCGTCGGGGGGGAGGTCGTCGTCGGTGGGGTCGAGGTCGTCGACGAGGTCGGGCTCGTCGGGGTCGGGGTCGTCGGGGAGGCGGGCGGCGGCCTCGCGGACGTCGAGCTTGCCGGTGACGACGTCGGAGATGAGGCGGGTGCGGTACTCGCGGAGGAGAGAGATCTCGTCCATGGCACTTCCCGATACAGAGTCGAGCCTCACAATCGCGTCGTGGAGATTCTTCGCGATAGCAGCCTGCTCTTCGATTGGGGGAAGCGCAAGAAGGAGCCCAGTAACGTGACGCTGGGAGAGCTTGGGCATGGTTCCACTTGAACCCCTTGCTTCCCGTTCCATCTGTAGCCGGCAGCCGCGGGAGAGGAGTGAGTAGAGGAGATAGTGCGAGTCAGCAGAGGCCTTTGGCCTGAGCCGGTACATCAGGTCCGACATGATCGTGCGGCGCCGGCTGCCCTTGACGATTGCGACGTCGCCAACGAGCTTGCGCGTGTTTGATCTGGTGATGACTATGTCTCCATCGGAGAGCTCGATGCCCTGCGGCACGATTGTCTCGCGCGGTATGGGCTTCAATGCCGTAGAGTCGAACCGACCCCGTCGAATCGCCGATAGGCTCAGGACCGCCCACTGAGTTTCCTCCAGCTCGCCTTCAGCGGCTCTCGGGCTCCAACCCTGATCCACCCCCAGCAGATGCGTGCCGAGACGAGCAATCTCCCAGTGCTCCGGCACATCCCCCAGCCACTCGATGCCAGAGGGCTTCAAGCGGACGTCGGGGCTGAGGCCGCGGGTGACGGCTTGGTGGATGATGGCCTGCTTCTGCTCCTCCAGCAGGTTGATGAGCTTCTGCTTGGCGCGGATGTAGCGCCGGATGCGGCGGTCCGCGTGGTCGATGAACTTCGCAATCGCATGTTGCTCACCAACAGGCGGAACGAGGAGCGGAATCCGTAGGAACTCCTCTGGATAGAGCCTGAGTCGAGAACTTTGGATGCCCGTAGATCGACGGTTGTATTCGTGAACAAATGCCGGGGTGCGGAGCAGGGCATCCGTATACGCAGGGACCAGACCTCCCCGGCCCGTCGGTCGGTAGACGCCATAGGCCGGGCTGACGATCCCGACGTGTCTCGACACACCCAGCGCGCCCATCCAGGCCCACATGGTGTTGATGGCGAGATCGTTCGGCCGGCAGAGCTTGTGGCCGACATACGACTCGGCCTTGAACATGGTCACGTTCTTCTGGCTGCGAGGCGTAATCCCTGTCTTGTGGGACACGGAGAGCAGCTCCTCTGCACCAGTCTGTGAGCGCTCATCGACCTCGCGAAAGAGGAACTTGGCGCGCCTTTGGTCCCAGTGGCTCGGCACCTCGTCCAAGGTTGGCAGCTCCGCCGGCTTGTAGCTGGGATACGGCTTCAACCCCTCGATCACGCCAACCCCCGCCCACCCACGATCTCCGCCAACAACCCCTCGGTCTCCTTCTCCAGGGCCAGGATGTCCGCCCGGATCTCCTCCAGGCTCCGCAGGGGCTCCGGCTTGTAGAAGTACCGCGTGAAGCTGATCTCGTAGCCGATCTTGACGCTGCCCTCATCGAACCACGCATCCGCTGCGTGGGGATGCACCTCGCGCTCCAGGAACGCCGCGATGCCGCCCGGCTCGTTCAGGGGCACCTGCTCGGTGTCCCGGAGCTCCGGGTCCGGCTCGTACTCCACCACCGTGGCCTTCTTGCCCTCTCCACGCAGGAACCGGCCGCGCAGCGGGTCCGCCTTGGCCTTGCCCGGCTTGTGCACCTTCTTGATCACCGGCGCTGCCGACTCCGAGCGCTCCGCCAGCTCCGCCTGCACCAGCTTCAGGCGCTTCGCGGTCAGCTTCTCACTCCACTGATCGGCCAGCGCCTTCAGCGTTTCGATGAACGCGTCGTAGTCGTCGTGGGGCCCCGCGCCCAGCCGCTCGGCCGCGCCGTCGAGGAGCCGGGCAAGGTCCTCGTCCCCCGCGCTCTTGCACGCGGCCGAAAAGCGCGCGCGCCGCTCCTTGGACAGGTCCACCCGGAGTCGGAGGGGCCGCTCCACCGTGACCTTCCAGTAGCCGAAGTCCCGGTTGTCGAAGATCTTCGAGGCCTCGGATGCCTCGAAGGCGAGGAAGGTGTCGGTGATGAGCTGGAGGTCGTCCTCGGACAGCTCGCAGTTCTTCTTGCCGAGGTTCTTGCGCAGGGGCTTGAACCACCGGGTGGCGTCGATGAGCTGGACCTTCCCCTCGCGGTGGGCGGGCTTGCGGTTCGACAGGACCCAGACGTAGGTCGCGATCCCGGTGTTGTAGAACATGTTCAGGGGCAGGGCGATGATGGCCTCGAGCCAGTCGTTCTCGATGATCCAGCGCCGGATGTTGCTCTCGCCCTGGCCGGCGTCGCCGGTGAAGAGCGATGAGCCGTTGTGGACCTCGGCGATGCGGCTCCCGAGCTTGGTGCCGTGCTTCATCTTCGAGACCATGTTCGCGAGGAACATCATCTGGCCGTCGCTGGAGCGGGTGATGAGCGAGAACTCCGGGTCGCCGTCGTGGGTCACCACGAAGCGGGGGTCTTTGATGGAGGCCTTGCCGCCCATCCGCTCCTGGTCCGTCTTCCAGCTCTTCCCGTAGGGGGGGTTGGAGAGCATGAAGTCGAACTCGCGCGCGGTGAAGGCGTCGTTGGCGAGGGTAGAGTGCTCGGGCCCGCCGACGATGTTGTCTGCCGCCTCGCCGTCGCCCTTCAGGAGGAGGTCCGCCTTGCAGATCGCGTAGGTCTCGCCGTTGATCTCCTGCCCGTACAGGTGCGTCGCCACCTTCTTGCCGTGCTCGGCTGCCAGCTCGCGCAGGGTGTCCTCGGCCACCGTCAGCATGCCGCCGGTGCCGCACGCGCCGTCGTAGAGCAGGTAGGTGCCCGACTCGAGCTGGTCCGCCACCGGCATGAAGATCAGGCGGGCCATGAGCTTGACGGCGTCGCGGGGGGTCCAGTGCTCGCCCGCCTCCTCGTTGTTGTCCTCGTTGAAGCGGCGGACCAGCTCCTCGAAGATGGTACCCATCGCGTGGTTGTCGAGGCCCGGGTGCTCGCCCGCACCCGTCTGCACGGCGTGGGGGCTCAGGTTCGTGCGGGGGTCGAGGAACTTCTCGATGAGGGTGCCGAGGGCGTCCGCCTTGGTGAGCTTCGGGATCTGGTTCCTGAACTCGAAGTTGTCGAAGATCTCCTGCACGTTCGGGGAGAAGCCGTCGAGGTAGGCCTCGAAGTCCGCCTTCAGCGCCTGCTGGGTGGCGCGGTTGCGCAGGTCCCGCAGCGTGAACTTCGAGGTGTTGTAGAAGGCCTGACCGGCCGCGTGCCGAAGCGGCTGGTCCTGCTCGGTGATCTTGGCCTTGTCGAGGCTCTTCTTCATGTCGAGCACGGCCTGCTTGCTCGGCTCGAGCACCGCGTCGAGGCGACGCAGGACCACCATGGGGAGGATGACGTCGCGATACTTGCCCCGAACATAGAGGTCCCGGAGCACGTCATCTGCGATGCCCCAGATGAAGCTGACGATGCTGCTGTGCTGTGTGGCGTCCATGCGCGGTCGGGCGGAGGACACCAGAGTTGGAGATCGGCGTCGAGGGGCGGGGCGCTTCGAAGCGCGCTGGAGCCGCCCTCCGAGTTCGCCGGGTAACCCCGCGGCCGAGGCGAGCTCAGCTGGTGGTGCTGGTGCCGATGGCCGGCTCCCCGAAGCTGATGTCGGGGCACTTCTGCTCGATGGCCACGCAGGAGGCGGGCTCCACGTACTGCTCCAGGGCGTTGTTGCTGTTCTCCGAGGTCAGCTCGGTGCAGGTCAAGGAAGCCAGGGCGTCCATCACCTTCTCGGTCGCGGCCAGGGTGTCGTTGAAGCAGGTCTCGAGCTCGGCCACGGTGACGTTGCAGCCCTCCAGCTTGGGGTTGCACTCCGTCTCCTCGGGCACGAAGGCCTTGGATTTGCAGTCGGTGACCGCGGTCTCGCACGCGGCGACGGGATCACCGCCGCCCAGGGCGCCGGCCAGCGCGCCGGCCACGCCGCCGGTCAGGTTGCAGAGCGCGTCCTTGTTGTTCTCCGCCCACTTCTCGCTCGTCTCCTTGGCCGCGGCGCAGATCGCCTGGACGTCGGCGTCGGAGAGCTCGGCCGCGGTCTTCGAGCCGTCGACGCCGCTCTTGTAGGTGACGTCGCCGCCGCAGCCCACCGCGAGGGCGAGGACAGGGGTGGTGAGGAGGGTGAGCAGTCGAATCTTGAGAGCCATGTGTGTTGAGCCTTTCGCGCGACACGATGTGAACTTCGACCGCGCCAAGCAACCAGACTTGCGAGCGTGACCGCCCTCACTCGTGGTGCCGGATGATCCGCGCCCCCAGCGCATTCAGGCGCTCGTCGATGCGCTCGTATCCGCGGTCGATCTGCTGGATGTTGTGGATGATGCTGGTGCCCTCCGCGCACAGGGCGGCGATCACCAGCGCCATGCCGGCCCGGATGTCGGGGCTGACCAGCTCCTCCGCCACCAGCTGCGCCTTGCCGCTCACCACCACCCGGTGCGGGTCGCACAAGATCAGGCGCGCGCCCATGGACGACAGCCGATCGGTGAAGAACAGGCGCGACTCGAACATCTTCTCGAAGATGAGGGTGGTGCCCTCGGTCTGGGTCGCCGCCACCACCGCGAGCGAGGTGAGGTCGGCGGGGAAGCCGGGCCAGGGGGAGTCCTCGATCTTCGGGATCGCGCCGCCCAGGTCGTGCCGAACCTTCAGCTTCTGGTTCCCCGGGACGATGATGTCCCGCCCCGTCTCGTCGGGGTGGAACACGAGGCCGAGCTTCTCGAACGCAAGCTTGGTTGACCGATGCTCCTCGGGGCGGGCGTCGGTGATCCGGAGCTCGCCCCCGGTCACCGCCGCGAGCACGATGAGGGAGCCGACCTCGATGTAGTCGGGGCCGAGGGTGAAGTCCGCCCCGTGCAGGCGCTCCACTCCGTCGATCTCGAGGCGGTTGGTGCCGATGCCCCGGATCTGGCCCCCCATGGCGTTGATCAGCCGGCAGAGGTCCTGGATGTGGGGCTCGCTCGCCGCGTTCAACAGCACGGTGGTGCCCTTCGCGAGCGAGGCGGCCATCACCGCGTTCTCGGTCGCGGTGACGCTGGGCTCATCGAGGAAGACCTCGGTGCCTCGCAATCTACCCTGCGCCTTGAACGCGTACTCGACCTTGGTGGTGGTGGCGTGGGCGCCCAGGGCCTCGAGCGCCAGCACGTGGGTGTCGAGCCGCCGGCGCCCGATGACGTCGCCGCCGGGGGGCGGGAGCTGCACGTGGCCGCGGCGCGCCACGAGCGGGCCCGCGAGCAGGATCGAGGCGCGGATGTGCTTGCAGAGCTTGGGGTCGGGCTGCTGCCCGTTCACCCGGTCCGACTTCAGCACCACCACCCCGGGCTCCGGCTTCGACACCGTGACCCCGAGGCCGGCCATGACCTCGAGCAGCACCTCGACGTCCCGGATGGCGGGGACGTTTCGCAAGACGACCTGCTCATCGGTGAGCAGGGTCGCCGCGATCAGGGGGAGCGCCGCGTTCTTGTTGCCGCTGGGCCGGATGGTGCCCTGGATGGGCCGGCCGCCTTCGATCTCGAATCTCTGACTCATCGCCGTCGTTCTCACGCACCCATAACGGGCGGGCGCGTCGCGGCTCGTCCGTTAGCACGAGCGAGGCGCGGCGGGCGACCTCACTGGATCACGATGTTGCCGGCCTGGGCCACCAGCTTGACGAGGCTGAGGCCGCCGCCGACGGTGGCGCCGTAGGGGGCCGTCCCGCCCAACCCGGCCGGGAGCCCGGGGTGCTGGATGTACACCTGGCCGCCGCCGCCCGGGGTCGCCTGGATCTGGGCGCTCACCACGGAGGGGAGGGTGAGCTGGATGCTGCCGGAGACCGAGAGCAGATCCACCACCGAGCCCGGCATGAGGCTCGTGGAGACGAGCACGTTCCCCTGCTGGCTGCCCGCGTTCACGCTCCCCGCCGCGCCGTCGACGCTCACGTGGCTCATCGCGCCGAGCTGCATCGCGCCCTCGACCTCGAGCACGTTCAGGGTGCCGCGGCTGCTCACGAGCGACAGGTCGAGGTCGTCCGGGACCACCACCTTCAGCTCCCCGAGCACCTGGCCGTTCCTGGGCTCCAGCCCCTCGACCACCACCTGGATCCCCCCGGGCTGCACCGCCTCGGTGCGCACGATCACCGCCTTCGCGAGGGTCTCGGCCGCGGCGGCGGTGCTGGCGCTGACGGTGACCTTCAGGGTGTAGACCAGGTCCGAGGAGCGGGGGTGGCCCTCGACCACCACGTCGACCGGGACGTTGACGAGGAGGGTGTTCTCCCGGTCCAGCGCCACGGTGGCGGTGCGGACCACGTCCACCGTCTCGGTGTACGCGGTCCCGCAGGAGGGACCGGCCAGGGCCAGGGCGCATAGCCCGAGGGTCGCCAGCCCCGCGCGCTGCAACGTGCTCACGTCATCACCCTACCGAGCTGGCCCGATCTTGGCGATCTTTCGAGACCCTGTGCGTTGGCGCACGATCTGATCGTTCATCGCTTGCCCCGGATCTCCGGCGCCTCTAGGCTGCCTCGGGCCCATGGTTCGGAAGAAGAGCCAGGCGGACATGCACCGCATCATCGCGATCGAGGGTCCCGTGGGCGTAGGGAAATCCACCCTCGCGCGGGCCCTGGCGGACCGCCTGGGCGCGCGCCTCGTCGAAGAGGATATCGAGGGCAACCCCTTCATACGTGAGTTCTACGCGGACCCGAAGCGCACCGCGTTCCAGACCCAGATGTTCTTCCTGCTGAGCCGCTACCAGCAGCAGCTCCAGCTGGCCCAGGGCGACCTCTTCGCGCACAGCACGGTCTCGGACTACATGTTCCAGAAGGACCGGATCTTCGCGTACTTGACCCTCAACGACGCGGAGCTCGCGCTCTACGACCGGATCTACCAGCTCCTCGACCCGCGGGTGAC
>JACKEN010000043.1 GCA_020632995.1 Deltaproteobacteria bacterium
GTCATGGGCTCCCGCGCTGGCGGCTTCTTTGCTATGTGGACCGGTCGTCATATTTTTCTCCTATGAGTGCGCGTTGTTCGGGTCGAGCCTGTCAGGCGCCCAGCAGGCGCGGCATGAGGGGAGAGAGGTCACGCAGGGGGCCGGCGTGGCCGTAGGCGCGGCACAGGATCAGGGCCCCTTCGAGGGCGGAGACCACGGCCCTGGCACGGCTCCGGGCCAGCTCGGGATCGAGCCCCTCGGCCTCGAGCCGGGCCGCCACCGGGCCCAGCCAGGCCTCGAAGGCCTCCCGCGCCGCGTCGCGAAGGGCCGGGGCGGTGCTCGCCATCTCGAGGGTGACGGCGGAGACCGGGCAACCGGCCTGGCACGCCGTGGCCTCCATCTGACCGGCCAGCAGCTCGACCGCGAGCCGCCCGGCGGTCACCACGTCGGGGGCGTTGGCGAGGGCGGCCTGCAGCCCCGCCCCGAAGGCCTCGGCGTGGGCCTCGATCACCGCCACCGCCAGGGCCTCCTTGCCACCAGGGAAGTGGAAGTAGAACGAGCCCCGAGGGGCCTGGCTCTCCTTCAAGATCTCCTGCAGCCCGGTGGCCGCGTACCCCTGGCGCTCGAAGAGCTGCCGGGCGGCCTCGACGATCCGCGCCCGGGTCTGGTCGCCCTTCTTCATCCCGGCCAGAATAGACCGATCATCATATTCTGCGCAAGTGCGCTCGCGCTCAGCTCTTGGTGCCGAGGATCTCCACCGTCACGGTGGGCTCGCTCGGGTCGTCGGAGACGATGTCGATCGTGGCCGAGTACTGGCCGGTGGCGCCGGGGGCGAACACCACCATGAACTGCGGGCCCGGATCTGCCTGGGTGCAGCCGCCGCTCGGCGGCACGGTGGTGCCCGCGGTGAGGGCGCCGGTGAGGCTGAAGGCCCCAGGGCTCGGCCCGCCGGTCTGGGTGATGGCGACGTTCTGGGTGAGGTGCAGGTCGAGGGTGCCGCAGTTGATCACCTTCACCGGCACCGTCGCCTCGTTCACCCCGCCCTGGACCCGGAAGTTGATGGAGCGCGGGATCACCTCGATCCTGGGCTTCGGCACCTCGCCCCGCACCGGCACGACCTGGCTTGGGCGCTGGGCCGCGTTGGAGCCGAGCGCCACGTTCACCGCGTCGAACTGGTAGTCCTGGGGCGCGTAGGTCACGTCGACCCGTTGCTCACCCCCCGCCGCCACCGTGAACTGGCCCAGGGCGTCGAAGCTGGGGGCGAAGACGATCTCACCCGGCGATCCGAGCAACTGGCCTTGCACCGTGAGGTCGCGGTCCCCCACGTTCAACACGCGGATGGCCCCGCTCGACATCGTCCCGAGCGGCACCGGGCCGAAGTTCACCTCGGGCACCCCGCCCGCGGCGGTGCAGGCCTCTCCGCCCGACACCGTGCCCGCGCAGACCTCCATCACTGGCCCCACCGCGGTGCCCTGGAGGGTGACCACGACCTCGGGGGCGGTGGGCGCAGTGGTCGCGATGCGCACGCTGCCTCGAGCGAGCCCCATCGCCACCGGGAGATAGGAGACCTGGATGGTGCCGCTGTCGCCCGGCCCGAAGGTCCGGACCACGTCCCGCGGATCGAGGCCGAAGGCGCCGCCCGCATCCTCCGTCAACTCGACCTGCGTGAGCTCGAAGTCGTCGGTGCCGGGGTTGGTGATGGTGACCTCCCGGGTCAGGCGCTCGGTGTTGGCCACCCAGAGCACCTCACCGAAGTCGACCACCAGCGGCTCGACCCGCACCGCGGCCTCGATGCCCTCGCCGATCAGGGGGACCTCGAGCGGCACCACGTCCTTCTCGTCGGTGGTGATGCTGAGGGAACCCGCCGCCGCCCCGATCGAGGTCGGCCTGAAGCGCACCGTGACCTCGCGGTCCCGGCCGGTGGCGATGGTGGTGGTGGCCACGTCCGGCGCCACGAAGGGGAGCGCGGCGGTGAAGCTCTCGACCGTGAGGGTGAAGGTCCCGCTGTTGCGCAGGGTCAGGGTGCGCTCGGCCTCGCCGCCGACCGGCACCTTGCCGAAGTCGAGCTCCGCCGGCTCCACGTCGAGCGAGCCCCTCAGGCCCACGAAGGTCTCGTCGCAGTTGCAGCCGCCGAGCGAGAGGCCCGCCAGGAGCAGCCCCAGCGCCGCCCGCGCCGCGTCGTTCTTCCAGATCCCCGTCGTAGCCAAGATCCGGTGATCTTGGGCGAATACGCCGCGCCCGGTCATCCGCCCTTCGCCCGGGGTTGACCAGATAGACACCCCTGGCACGGCGCGACCGTGGCTCGGGCTCACCCCGAGGTGACGAAACTTGAGCCGCCGACGGCCCTCCGAGTGACCATGTTCGCGGGTACCCGATGCGCCCCCGGCTCCAAGTGGTCGAACCCCTCGCACCCGCGGACGAACGCGGCTTCGATGGCGACGACGTCGCGCTGGTCGAGGCGTTCCGCCGTGGGCACCCCGCGGCCCGCCGTGAGCTGCACGCGCGCTACGCCGGGCACGTGCGGCGCGTGCTGTACCGCGTGCTGGGGCCGGACCCGGACCTCGCGGATCTACACCACGACGTCTTCGTGCGGGCCCTGGTCTCGCTGCCGAAGCTGCAAGATCCGGCGGCCCTGAAGCCCTGGCTGACGTCGATCACGGTCCACGTGGCCCGCAGCGCGATCAACCGGCGCCAGCGCGCGCGGTGGCTCGGCTTCCGGCCCCCCGAGGAGCTGCCGGAGCTGGAGGCGGAGACGGTGCCCCCTGAGGTCCGCGAGGCCCTGAACGCGACCTGGGCGGTGCTGCGAGCGATGCCCACCGACGATCGGATCGCGTTCAGCTTGCGCTATATCGACGGTATGGAGCTCACCGACGTGGCCGAGGCCTGCGGCACGTCGCTGGCCACCATCAAGCGGAGGCTCGCTCGAGCCCAGCAGCGGTTCATGACCCGGGCGCTGCGCTCACCGGTGCTGAAGGACTGGGTCGAGGAGGAGACGCGATGATGGCCTCCGAACAGCGCTTGCGGGACTTCGGCCGCCGGATGGCAGAGGCCCAGGACGCGGCGATGGCCGACGGCTTCGACCGAGACGCTGCGGCCGCCCGCTGGGAGGCACTGCTCCTCGAAGCCCCCCCCGAGCCGCGCCGGTCGCTCGTGCCGGTCGCCGCGGTGCTCGCCGTCGCCGCCGGGTTGCTCGGCCTGGTGTGGCTGAGCATGCGGCCCGCGCCGCCGCTGTCGGTGGTGGTCGACGCGGTGCCGCGCGCGGCCGACGCGCCGCTGATCGCAGGTGCGTCCAGCCCGCTGTCCGTCGGCTTCTCGGACGGCTCCGCCCTCACCCTCGACGCGGAGGGGCGGGCCTCGATCGCGGCGGTGGACGCCCGCGGGGCGGTGCTCGAGCTCGAGCGCGGCCGGCTGCACGCCGCCATCGTGCACCGCACGGACAGTCGGTGGCGGGTGCGGTGTGGGCCGTTCGAGGTCCAGGTGACCGGGACCCGGTTCGACCTCGCCTGGGACCCCGGCCGGGGGGAGCTCGCGGTGAGCCTGTTCGAGGGTGGCGTGCTCGTCTGGGGTCCGGCCCTCGGGGGTCCGCAGCCGGTGCGCGCGGGCGAGCGCCTGACGGTGTCGACGGAGCGCGGTGAGGTGCGGTGGGGCTCGGCCACCCCCGAGGCGAGCGTCGCGGATGCAGGCGAGCCTGCGCTCGCGCCCGCGGGCGACGGCGCATCCATCGCGGATGCAGGCGAGCCTGCGAACGACCCCCGGGACCCCGCGCGGGTCGAAGGCGCGTCCCTCATGGGCGCAGGGGAACCTGCGACCGCACCGGCAGCCCCAGCGGCGGCCGAGAGTGCAAGCAGGACTGCGCCTGTGGTGCGCGCACCGCAGGCGCAGCGCGCCCCCGAGCCGGCGCCGACCGTCGAGCCAACACCCGAGCCCCCGGCCCCGACGTGGTGGGCGCGGCTCGAGGGCGGCGACCCCGAAGGGGCGCTCCACGCGGCCGAGGCGGAGGGCTTCGAGCGCGTCTGCGCCGAGGCGCCAATGGACCAGCTGGCCGCGCTGGCCCGCGCGGCGCGGCTGTCGGGGCGGGCCACGCGGGCCGAGCAGGCCTTCTCGGCCCTCCGGGTGCGCTTCCCGGGCACTCCGGACGCGGTCACCGCGGCGTTCATGCTCGGTCGCCTCGCGCAACAGCAGGGCGCCCACGCCGCCGCCGCGGGTTGGTTCGAGGCCTACCTCGAGGAGGCCCCCGCCGGCCCCTTCGCGGTCGAGGCCGAGGGCCGTCGGATCGAGGTCTACGCCGCGAGCGGCGACGCGCGGCGCGCCCGGGAGGTGGCGGCCCGGTACCTCGAGGCACACCCCGACGGCCCGCACCGCGCCTACGCCGAGGGGATCTTGCGGGCCCCGCCGTGAGCCTCCTCGACCGACCTGACCGCCGCCTCGGCTTCGTCACGGCGCACGCGACGGGGTCGGTCGACGTCGGCGCGCGCTCGGCGCCGGTCGGCGTCGTGGCCGCCGCCCTCGTCGCCCTTGCCACGCTCGGCCCCCGCGCTGCGGCCGCGACGGTGGCGCCGTCGACGAGCGGTGCCGCGGCACCCACCCTCAGCGCCACCGTCGCGCCGGACCGCATCCTGATCCTAGGGCCAGCGCGAAGCCGCCTGTCCGAGGCGATCGCGGCGGAGGCCGAGGCGATCGGGCTGCACCCAGGCTGGGCGATCCGCGCCGACGCTGCGGCGCTCGGCGACGCCGAGGTCGCCGACCTCCTGCGAGGCGCCGTGTTCGCGGTGCTCCGAGTGGGCGAGGACCCGGCGCGGGTCGAGGTCTGGGTCGCGTCCCCGAGCGACGCGCACCCCCCGCACCACCTCACGGTGGAGGGCGACGGCGACCCCGAGCGCCTGGCCCTGCGCTGCGTGGAGCTGGTGCGCGCGCTCCAGCTCCGGCCCCCCGCCCCCCGGGCGCGCGAGCCCAGCGCGCGCCGCCCCGCGCTCCGTCTGGGCCTCACGCCCACCCTCACCTGGAGCCCGGGCGGGCTCGGACCGGGCGCCACCCTCGCGCTGTCGGGCACGTGGATGTTCGGGGAGCGGTGGGGCGCCGGCGTGTTCGGCACGGTGCCGGTGCTGCGCGGGGCGGTGGAGCGGCCGGCGGGGCGAGCGACCCTCGCGGTCACCGTGGTCGGCGCGGCGGTGCGGTATCAGCCTTGGGGTCGCGGCCAGCGGTGGACGCCGTCGCTCGACCTCGGGGTCGCCGCCGCGCTCCTGCGGAGCCGAGGAGAGGTCACGAGCGCGCTGTTGCAGGGTGAGGACGTCTCGGCGTGGACGGCGGCGGCGCAGCTCCAGCTCGGGCAGGCCTTCACCCTCGGCGACCTCGTGCGGCTGCGGGCAGACGCCACGGTGGGCCTCCTGCTCGCGCCGGCCCTGCTGCGCTTCGCGGGCGAGGAGGTCGCGACCTGGGGTCGACCGTTCTTCTCGGTGGGGGTGGGCGCCGACCTCGGATGGACGTTGAGGATGTAGAATAGTCGAGCCGCGACGCGGCCGGCCGAGGACTACAGGAGCGAATCCTCCAACCCATCAGGAGTACACGATCATGAGGAACCCCATTCGCAACCTGACTTCCATCCTGGCCGTCGCGACGTTGGCCATGGCGTGCGGCGACACCGAGCTGATGCCGATCACGGGGACGGGCTCCCTGCTCGCGAAGTCGACCCCCAGCGCCATCGCCATCCCGCTCGCCGATCTCGAGGGCACCGCCTTGCTCGAGGAGGTCAGCTTCACCGGGAGCTACGAGACCGTGCTCGTGGTCAGCAACCGCCCCATGTCCTGCGAAGAGCCCCTGGCCGGGATCGGGTGCAACGCGAGCTCGGGCTGGGCCTTCGCGGTCCCGATCCCGACCGACGCCGATCTCACCGCGCCGCTCGAGGTCGCCGACACGATCGAGCAGCAGATCCACGTGAGCGGCGCGGGGGGCTGCAGCAAGTTCATGAGCCACCGGGTCGAGCACGCCGGGGCGGCCCTGCGCTTCACCGCGGACGGCGGGGCGCTCCAGGCCGAGCTGTCTGACGTAGAGGACTTCGTCGCGGGGGAGATCCTGCCGAACGGGACCCACAACGACTTCACGTACTCCGTGAACGGCCCCTACCCGGTGGCCCGCTGCAGCGGCACCAGCCAGCTCGACGCCCTCTAGCAGGCCTTTGTGGCGCGCCCCTCCTGGTGATAGACCGTCGTCATCGAGAACCCGTTCGAGAGCGCGGCCCCACCCGCCCCCAACCCGAAGCGAGGTGGCCACCAGAGCCCGTGGCTGTGGGTCCCCACCACCTACTTCGCGGAGGGCTTCCCGTACGCCATCATCCACACCCTGGTCGAGGTGCTCTTCACCGAGCTGAAGGCCAGCTTGCAGGTCATCGGGCTCACCAGCCTCTTTCATCTGCCGTGGAACCTGAAGTTCCTCTGGGGCCCCTACCTCGACGCCTACGGCACCAAGCGGCGGTGGATCGCGGGGGCGGAGCTCGTCCTGGTGGTCTGCCTGCTCGGCCTCGCGGTGGTGGCCCCGATGGGGAGCGCGGGGCTTGGGGTCGCGTCGGCCCTGTTCGGAGTCATGGCGCTGGTGGCGGCCACCCACGACATCGCGATCGACGGCTACTACCTCGAGGCCCTGGACGAGGCCGAGCAGGCCGCCTTCGTGGGCCTGAGGGCCCCCGCGTTCCGGGTCTCGATGCTCGTGGTCTCGGGCCCGACGTTGATCCTCGTGAAGTCGGTGGGGTGGCTGGCCGCCTTCCTGGGCTGCGCCGCCCTCATGGGGGCGCTCTTCGCCTACCACGTCTTCCTCCCGCCGGCCGAGACCGCGCGGCGCCCCATGGGCCACATCCTGCAGGCTGTCTTGCGTCCCGCCGCCCTCGGCGTGCTCGTCGGCATCGGCGCCCTCGCCTTCGCCGCCTACACCCTCTCCGAGGCCTGGTCCGGCTTCGTGGCCGGGCTCTCCAGCTCCGCCCCCGCCCTCGGCGCGATCCTCGGCCGGATCGACCTCGCGGGGGGGATCGCCCTCGCCCTCCTCGCAGGCCTGCTTGCCACCCTCGCCGCCCTCCCCGCCCTCAAGCGACGGATGGCCCGCTCCGACTCCTTCTATGCCCAGGCCTTCATGACCTTCCTGGCCCAGCCCCAGGTGGGGCGGATCCTCGCCTTCGTGGTGCTGTTCCGGGTGGGCGAGTCGTTCTTGATGAAGATGAAGTACCCCTTCCTGAAGTCGGTGGGGCTCGGGCTGGGGGAGTACGGCCTCCTGAACGGCGTGGTGGGGATGATCGCGGCCCTGATCGCCCCCGCGGTGGGCGGGTACCTGATCAGTCGCCACGGCCTCCGCCGCTGGATCTGGCCCTTCGTGGCGGCCCAGAACCTCCTGAACCTGCTCTACATGGCGGTGGCCTTCTCGGCCGTGCCGGGCGAGCCGACCTCGCTCGTCACCCTCGCTGCGGTCATCACCCTCGAGATGTTCGGGGCCGGCCTCGGCACCGCGGTGTTCATGGTCTACCTGATGCGCTGCGCGCTCCCCGAGCACCGGGCCGCGCACATGGCCATCCTCACCGCGCTGATGAGCGTGGGCTTCACGCTGGCCGGGGTGGCATCCGGGTTCCTCGCCGACGCCATGGGGTACGGCGCCTACTTCGCGTTCACCTTCGTGGCGACGATCCCCGGGATGGCGCTCATCTTCTTCATCCCGCACCTCGACGAGCGGCCCGCCACCGCGGCCCGCTGACCGGCCTCAGTTGTCGCCACACAATCCGGCGGGCGCCGACAGGGTCGCACACACCGCGGTGCCCGAGCCGGTGAGCTGGGCGCAGGTCGGCGCCGCTCCGGTCGTGTCGCATCCGATCGCGCACAGGCCGCCGCCGGCGCCGTCGCCGAGGCACGCGCTCGGCTCGGGGCAGCGGGTGGCGTCCGACACGCAGTTGTCGCCGACCGACACCAGCTGGGCGGTGGAGTCGAAGGTGCTCAGGGTCCACGATGGCCCGTAGCGATCGGCACAGAGCGAGAAGGCGTTCCCGGTCTGGCTGAACTGGAAGGCGCCCGAGCAGTACTGCCCCGCGCCCTGACCACCGGTGCCCGTGCACTTGTCGGGGAAGTTGTCACAAGCCACCGAGCAAAGCCCGGTGAAGTCGCTCCCCACCGGGAAGATCTCGGGGAACGCGGTGCAGGTCTGGACCAACCCGCTCGGACCGGTGGACCGACACGGGTCGGTGGTGTTGTTGCACAGGGCGATGCAGACGCCCTTGCCGCTCGGGACGTCGGGCGTGCCGATGCAAGACAGGTTGGGGTGCGCGTCCGCCGCGCTGTCACACCGGCTCGCCACGCCGACCTTGTTCAGATCTGCAGTGCCACACACCTGGCCCTGGCCATACTTCCCGGTGGAGCAGACCCCCATCGGCTGGCCGTTGGCGTCGATGAACATGCCGGGGTTGCAGTAGGGCGTCGCGCCGCCGCAGTCTGCGTTGCTCTGGCAGAACGACAGGCACACGCCTTCGTCAGGGCTGATGTCGCTGAAGACGCCGGTCACGCAGGTGCTCGTGCCACCGCAGCCCACGATCGATCCCGCGGTGTTCAGGCTGACGTTGGGGACCCTGGACACGAGGCTGCGTGAGAGGCCGCAGAACTCATCGAACTGCGCCTGCCGGTCCATACAGATCCTCGGGGCTCCGCTCGCGGCGTCGAAGCCGCTGTCACCGCACACCTGGCCCACGCCGCAATCCGAGTTGACGCTGCAGGGCCGAACGCAGGACTGCACCGGGCCAGTGAGATCGGTCCGCCCCGACAGCACGTCCCACGGCACGCAGAGCAGGCTCGATTGACAGTCGTCCTGCAAGAAGGCGGTGTCGTTGGGCCCGATGGTCGAGGCGCACGCGCAGCCCTCGGTCCCCGCGGGGCACGGCCCCGGCGGCACCCCGGAGTCCGTCACCCCGCTGTCCGCCATCCCGGAGTCCGGCAGCCCGGCGTCCGCCGACATCCCGGAGTCCGGACCGGGCAGCCCGGTGTCCGGGAGCTCGGTCACCCCGCTGTCCTCGGCGCCCGAGTCCACGGACACACCGGTGTCGGCCGCGATGCCGGAGTCGGGCTTCTTCACGCCCCTCGGCGCGTTCGAGCGCCGGTCCCCGCTGCAGCCGCCCAGCGCCAACGCGCTCGCGGTCAGGATGATGATCAGTGTGTTCCGCTCGACCCGCCCCATATGTTCGCCTGAACGGCCAACTTGGCACGACGCGGGCAAATGTGACACGAGATGAGCGCGGTCACGTTTCTGCGCTCGGCCGCCGCCCGGTGACCACCTTGGCCATGAACGCGGGCGCCTCCCCCTCCACCTCGAAGCCCACCTCCCGCATCACCGTCTGCAGGTCGTCCTGCAGATAGTCGGCGTAGAAGGGCTCGTGCAGCTCTTCGGGGAAGCGCCCGAGGAAGAAGGCCAGCTCCGGAGCGTCGGAGCGCTGCACCGAGTCCTCGATCACCACCGTGCCGCCGGGGCGCAGCACCCTGAACATCTCCCGCAACACCGCGCGGCGGGCGGCCCGGGGGAGCTCGTGGAACAGGAAGGTGCTGGTGACCACGTCGAAGTGCTGATCGCGGAACGGCATGGCCTCCGCGTTCTCGGCCACCAGCGACACGTTGGGCGCCTCGGCCAGCACCTCGCGCGCGACCTGCAGGTAGTAGGGCGACAGGTCCAGGCCGTAGAGGTCGTGCTCGGGGAAGGTACGCGCGAGCTGCAGCAGGGTGCGGCCGGTGCCGCAGGCCACGTCCAGGATCTTGCACGCCGGCCCTCGGCACGGCCCGGCGAGGGCCTGCGCGATGGGCGGGATCACCTGGCGCCGCATCACGTCGCCCGAGCCGGTGAACACCAGCTCCACCCCGAGGTCGTAGAGCTCGGCCGAGCGGCGCGAGAGGTAGCCGTCCCGCTGCCAGTGGAACGTGCGGCGATAGTAGGCGGGGTAGCGGGACAGCTCCACCCCCTCCGGGAGGCTCCGCCAGTCTCCCGCGCGGTAGCGCTTGAAGAGGGCGGGCATCTCGCTCAGCAGGCGCGGGAGCCCACGGGCGTAGTCGGCCATCGGGAGCTGGAAGAGGAGCTCCGCCCCGTAGTGGCCGGCCTCCACGTTGTCGATCTCCTGCTTCAAGAGGGCCACGTACCGCGCCTGGGCCTGAGCGATGTGGGCGGTGTCGGCCTCGCCGCCCTGGCGGGCCAGGCGGCGCAGGACGCCTTGCAGCGCTCGGAGCGGGTAGTGCAACGTCGCCTGCTGTACGCGGTAGGCGGCGTGGGTCACCGGGAGGGGCACCCGGGCCAGGGCCCTGGCGGTCTTGGCTGGCTCCACCCGGCCAGCTTAGTCGATCACCCGATGTAGGTCGAAAGCGCCTGGAGTGGATCCATGCGGGGGCCCGCGCCCCCCAGGGGGCCGGCGCCCGGGGGCCGGGGCCCCCACGATCTGACCATTGCAGTCGGTTCGTAGCCGGCCCAGGACCTGCAATAGGCGACTCCCAATGCGCGAAGCTCAAGCCCATAAGCCCCGCCGGGCAGCGACCAGACTCGTAGCATGGAGCCTCTCCACCGCCGCCCTCGCGGGCGCCTGGGGATGCACCGCGACGCAGACCGAGCCGACCCCGGAGCCCGAGGTCACCGGGTGCGTGTCCACCGAGGCGTTCTTCCGGGACGAGGTGTGGGCGCCGATCCTGAGCACGAACTGCATCCAGTGCCACAACCCCCAGGGCGCGGCGAAGGACACCGACTTCGTGCTCCAGAGCGCGGCGCAGACCGGGTTCCTCGAGGCGAACATGCGGACCATCCGAGAGGTGGCCCGCTTCGAGGTGGACGGCACCTCGGTGCTCCTCTTGAAGCCCACCGGGCAGATCGAGCACGGCGGCGGGCAGCGCATCGAGCCGAACGGCCCCGAGTACCAGGCCCTCGTGAGCCTGGTGGCCCAGCTGAAGGAGCCCATCGCGTGCGCCGGCACCGAGGGTGAGGACATCCTCGCCGGGGTCGAGTACATCGAGGACGTCCAGGTCCTCCGGAAGGTCGGCCTCAACCTCGTGAGCCGCCTGCCCACCCCCTCCGAGGAGGCCCGCGTCATGCAAGATGGCCTGCCTGGGGTCGAGGCGGTGCTCGATCAGATGATGACCGAGCCCGCGTTCTACGAGCGGCTGAAGGAGGTCTACAACGATCTCCTCCTCACCGAGCGCTACTACCAGGACACCCGGGCCATCGACCTCTTGGATGGCAACGACTATCCGAACCGCCGCTGGTACAACGCGGAGCCCGACGGCACCATCCGTGACAAGCTGGCCGTCATGACCAACCGCGCGATCGCGCGGGAGCCGCTCGAGCTGGTGGCCCACGTGGTGCGGGAGGGCCGGCCCTTCTCGGAGATCCTGACCGCCAACTACACCCTGATGAGCCCGTTCTCGGCGCGGCTCTACGGGGTGAGCGGCTTCGCCTACTTCGACGGGGACGACCCGGACATGTACGACCCCTACGAGCTCCACGAGGCCCAGATCCCCGGGGTGCCGCACGCGGGCCTCTTGACCACCCACGTCTTCCTCAACCGGTTCCCCACCACCGCCACCAACGTGAACCGGCACCGCTCGCGCATGGTCTACAAGATGTTCCTCGCCACCGACGTGCTGAAGCTGGCGGAGCGGCCGGTGGACCCGACCCAGATCCAGGACCACAACCCCACCCTCTACAACCCCGCCTGCACGGTCTGCCACGCGGTCATCGACCCCATGGCCGGCGCGTTCATGAACTGGGACGAGCGCGGCCGCTACCGGCCCCCGGAGATGGGGTGGAACGCGGACATGCGTCCCCCGGGCTTCGGCGACGCCACCGTCCCGGCGGGTGAGAACACCCACGCCCTGAGCTGGCTGGCCGAGCAGATCGCGGACGACGATCGCTTCGCCACCGCGGTGGTGCACACCGTCTTCACCGCGCTGACCGGCCAGGAGCCGGTGTCCGGCGCCACCGACGGGCTCTCCCCCGCCGACGCGAAGGCCAGGTTGCAGGCCTTCGAGCTCCAGGAGGAGGTCTTCGGCGCGGCGAAGAAGCGCTTCGTCGACTCCAACCAGGACTTCAAGGCGGTGGTGAAGGCGATGGCGGTGAGCCCCTACGTGCGGGCGGCGAACGTGGATCCGGTGCCGGCGGAGCGCGAGGCGGCGCTCGGCTGGCTGGGCACCGGCCACCTGCTCACCCCCGAGCAGCTCGACCGCAAGATCGTTGCGGTGACCGGCTACCCGTGGATTCGAAACAACCGGAACATCCTGCTCAACGAGTTCCGGATCTTCTACGGCGGCATCGACTCCGACACCGTCACCACCCGCATCGACGAGCCCAACGGGGTCATGAGCAACATCGCGGCGCGCATGGCCACCGAGATGTCGTGCCTCGCGGTGCCCAAGGACTTCAACATCGAAGATCCGGCCCAGCGCCGGCTCTTCCCGCACGTGGAGCGGAGCTTCCAGCCCGAGGACGACAACGGCTTCGAGGTCGCGGGCGCGGTCGCCGCGATCAAGGACAACATCCGACACCTGCACCAGCGCGTGCTGGGCGAGGACCCGTCCAACGACGAGCTGGACGCCACCTACCAGCTGTTCCTGGAGACGTGGCGCGAGGGCAAGGCCGCGGTGGCGGCGGGCGACCTGTCGGTGGACGTCGACTACCGCTGCCGGTCCGAGAACGACGCGGCGGGCGAGCCCCTGCCCGAGGCGCTGCGCGTCCGCCGCGACGAAGCGTTCACCGTGCGCGCGTGGATGGCGGTGATGGCCTACCTCCTCAACGACTACGGCTTCCTCTTCGAGTGACCAGGAGCGATAGACACATGGACCGTCGAGACTTCCTCAAAGCAGCTGGCCTCGCAGGCCTCGGCATCGTCTCCCCCTTCGGGGTGCGCACCGCGCGCGCCCAGGAGGAGGGGCCCTACACCGGCCCGTTCTTCGTCCTCGTCAACGCGGCGGGGGGCTGGGATCCCACCAGCTTGTGCGACCCCAAGGGGCGCGCGAACGAAGAAGAGTCGGACCCGATGAACTACTACTTCACGGGGGACATCGGGCAGGCCGGGAACATCCGCTACGCCCCGGTCGCCGGCAACCAGGCCTTCTTCGAGAAGCACTACCAGAAGATCATGGTCATCAACGGGGTGGACACCACCACCAACGGCCATGACAGCGGCTCACGCCACACCTGGAGCGGCCGCCTGGCCGAAGGCTATCCTGCACTTGGTGCCTTCCTGTCGGCCAGCGTGGCCGCGTCGAAGCCGCTCGCCTTCATCTCGAACGGCGGCTTCGACGAGACCCAGGGGCTGGTGGCTCCGACCCGTACCGGCGACACCGGCTCGCTGAGCCGCATCGCGTACCCGAACCGCCTCGACCCCTCGAACGAGGCGAGCGAGCTGTTCACGCCGGCGACGCAGGCTCGCCTGCAGGCGGCGCAGCGCGCCCGGCTCGACCGGATGCAGGAGCGCCAGCGCCTGCCCCGGCTCAAGAAGGCGATGGGGGCCCTCTACGTGGCCCGCTCGGGCGAGAACGAGATCCAGCGCCTCACCGAGTTCATGCCGACCGACCTCGACCGCTCGAACAACGGGCTGATCCGGCAGGCCCAGGTGGCCCTCGCCGCCTACCGGGCCGGCGTGTGCGCCAGCGTGAACCTGAGCACCGGCGGCTTCGACACCCACGGCGACCACGACAACCGGCACTTCCCGTCGCTCCAGCGGATCACCGAGGGCGTGGACTTCCTCTGGGAGGAGGCCGCGCGCCAGGGGATCGCCGACAAGCTGGTGGTGGTGGTGGGCTCGGACTTCGGGCGCACCCCGGGCTACAACGCCCAGAACGGCAAGGACCACTGGTCGATCACCAGCATGATGCTGATGGGCCAGGGGGTGCCGGGGAACCGGGTGGTGGGCAGCACCACCGACCGCCACCGCCCCATCGCGCTCGACCCGACCACCCTGGCCCCCTCCGAGGCCGGGGTCCGGATCAAGCCCGGGCACGTGCACCGAGCCATCCGCCAACTGGCCGGATTGACCGGTTCTTCCCTCGATCGCCTCTTCCCCATCGTCGAAGAGGACCTCCCCCTCCTGGGCTGAGGACTACATCCGCACACCTGTCGGGGAAGATCTTCCCGATTTTCGCGTAACACCCCGTTGTAAAGGGCCACCGAAAGTGGTCCCTTGTATGCGCTGAGCCCACTTTTGCGAGGGCTTTCGCGAGGTTCGCACACGGAGGATCTTCGGGCATGGCCATCAATCTCAACCACGACGCGCAGCGGCTCCTCGGGGCCTACCAGCAGATCTCGGATCTTACCCCGGCCCAGGAGCAGCAGCTCCAGGCCCTCACCGAGGGTGACAAGCAGGTCTGCCGGGCCGACCTCGAGAAGATCCTGGATGCAGGTTGCCTTGCGAAGGCCCACGACCTCATCAAGTGCGACCACCGGCACGACGACGCGGTGTTCAAGACCGCCTTCGTGGGCCGGCCGAAGGTGGTGAAGGAGAACGTCCAGATCCAGCGCCCCAACCGTACGGTGGTGGGCGGCGGGCGGCGCGATCCCTACTACGCGAAGATGGAGCTCAACCCGAACTCCGCCATGGAGGTGCTGGTCAGCGGCTCGAAGTTCGAGCCCAACGTGGACCGCCCGCGCCCCCGGCTGATGAAGATCGTGGCCCGCACCGAGGCGAAGGACGGGCAGCCCACGGATCAGGACTGGGCGAACCTCGACAAGCTCATCAAGGAGTCCCGGGTCGCCAAGCTGGCCTGGAACCCGGCGGGCGAGGTCCCCACTCGTGACCTCGACATCCACTGGGTGGGCGCAAAGACCGCCTCCATCGAGACGAAGGACATCAACGAGCCCGAGTTCGACTTCGGCTCGAGCATCGTGAACTTCTCGTACCGCAAGGACGGGGTGGAGCTGTCGCGGGCCAACGCGGTCGACCCGGAGAACATCCAGCGCACGACCACCTATATGCAGCTGGGCAACACCAACCAGCCCGACCTCACGCGGCCGGTGGGCGCCCCTCGCGACCAGCCGGTGAACGATCAGACCCCGCCCGAGACCTGGGACAAGAAGATCGGGGTCGAGATCCGGGCCAAGAACCTGCCCCGCGGCGCGTGGGTCAGCACCCCGAACGTGGGCGCTGAGCTGGACGTGAACCTGCGGCTCGGCTCGCGCTGGCTGATGGAGGCCGGTGCGTCCGGCACCGTCACCCTGCTCGGCAAGGCCCTCGCCACCGAGGTGAAGAAGGACGACGTGTACTTCAACGGCTCCCACTCCGGCATCACCGGAGTGCCGGTGCCCGAGAACTACAACATCTCGCAGGTGCTCGGGCAGAGCGTCACCAAGCGCTTCGGCCGGGTCCAGACCGACACCCAGCAGGCGAACATCAACGTCCAGAGCCTCTACTTCGCCCAGCACGCGGGGATCACGGTGGCCGGCGCCCAGCTGAGCCACATGAGCGATCGCGCGTTCTCGGCCGAGACGGTGGGGATCGAGGCCACCAAGCGCCCCATAAAGGACGCCGAGCAGAACGGCCTCGCGATCGACCTGAAGCTCACCCCCGAGTTCTTCGGGCTCGAGAACGGCGCCTCGGTGAAGGGCTTCACGGTGGACGTGGGCTACCGCGACGCCGCGGGCGAGTGGCAGCCCGCGCTGCACCAGGACAGCCACGAGCTGTACAAGGCGGGGCCCAAGGGCTGCGGCCGCGAGGCCGAGTTCACCGTGAACTTCGCCGAGTTCCCCCAGGCCCGCCAGCTCGCGCACCCGGTCGAGATCATCGTGCGGGACAACAACAACATCCCGGTGGCCCGGGTGCAGATCCCCCTCGACAAGGTCGACTGGGCCTGAACAGCGCCCGCGCGTCTGACCTAGCGGGCCACCGTCACGGTGGCCCCGCCCGCCACCTTCACCCGCAGCCAGCCGTCGGCGAAGCGCCAGCCATCTTGCGCTGCCTCGAAGGCGGCCGCGTCCGCCACCTCCGCCAGCGCCGCCCCGTCGCGGGTCACCGATGACGGCGCGGCGCCGGCCCTCAGCTCGAACACCGCGCCGGCCGAGAACTTCGTGCCCGGCGCGTAGCCCAGCACAAGGTCGCCCGGGGCGCGCTGGGTGAGGCGGGTGCCCTCGAAGAGCTCGAAGACGTGCTCGTGGTTGTCCACCGCGGGCACCACCCGCACGTAGAGCAGCCCTGGGTCGTTCGCGTAGCTCACCACGGTGGCGGTGGCCACCGGGGCCAGGGTGTCGATGTCCGGCCGCAGCATGGGCACGAGGGCCCCCGCCCGCACGTAGAGCGGCAGATGATCGAGCGGCGCGCTCACGTTCAGCGTGGTGCCCGCGGTGCCCGCCTCCACCACCTCGCCCTCACCCCACGGCTCCCAGCGCCCGGCCGGGAACGTGACGTCGCGGGCCCGCGACCCGCGCTCGATCACCGGGGCCACCAGGAGGTCGTCGCCGAACAGATAGGTGTCGAACGGGTGCACCTTCAGCTCGGGGTGGGCGAGGCCGAGGGGCCGGGTGATCGCGCGCCCGTCGGTGGCAAGCCGGCTTGCGTAGCTCCACGCGTAGGGGAACAGGCGCATGTGGAGCCGGGCGTAGGCTCGGTACACCGCGAGGGTCGCGTCGCTCCGGCCGTTCGCTTCAGTATAGACCCAGGGCGGCTGGCTGGAGCTGTCGCCCACCTGCATGACGGTGGAGAGCGCGCTCTGCTCCACCCAGCGCAGGAACGTCTCCTCATCCGGGGGGCTGTGCTTGTAGCCGCCGGTGTCCGCCCCGTAGAACGGGAAGCCCGACGGGCCGAGGCCCAGGCCCATGATCAGCCCGGTGGGCAGGCCGCCCACCGCGTTGTAGGAGCCGCCGCCCGGCTTCTCGACCCGCTCCCCGTGGCGCGAGAAGTCCGCGTCCAGGTCGCCCGGCCAGATGACGGACACGTTGACCTGATCGCCCCAGCGCCCGGTGCGGCAGAGCAGGAACCCGCCGGCCTCGGGCAGGGTCTCCGCGTACACCTGGTGGTAGAGCAGGCTGTAGTCCCGGTGCATGGTGCGATCGGTGCTCCCGTCGAAGAAGCGCCACGCCACCCGGGCCCCCGCGAGGCCACCGACGAGGTCCTCGCCGTAGTCCAGCTTGAAGCCCTCGATGCCCATGTCGGTGTAGCGCCGGATGAGGCCCTGCCACCACGCGTAGGCGTCGGGGTTGGTGAAGTCGATCGGGTCGCCCCAGTTGTTGAGGCGCAAGCCAACCTGCGG
>JACKEN010000044.1 GCA_020632995.1 Deltaproteobacteria bacterium
ATGCACTTCATGCCGGCGGTGACCTTCGCCAAGCTCACCGGGCAAGAGGCCTTGCTCGACCGCGAGGTGCGGGGGGAGCGCAGCGGGCAGCAGCGGGGCGGCGACCTGTCGCGCATCAGCCTCCCGAACCTCTTCGCCCGGGTGGCGCGGGAGCGCCCCACCGGCCGCCTCACCTTCCTGCTCCACTGCCCCACCGGCGAGGTCGGGTTCGAGATCCACCTCGTGAAGGGGCAGCCGACCTTCGTCTACGCGAACGAGCCCCACCTCCAGCTCCCCAGCCTGATGGTGGCCCAGAACCTGCTGCAAGAGAACTTGCTCCCGGGGGTGATGCAGCTGGTCCTCGCCACCGACCGCCGCCTCGAGGACGTGGTGGCGCGCGAGTCCTCGATGGACCTGCGCCCCTACCAGGCGGTGTTCATGCGGGAGCGCCTCGGCTTCCTGTTCCGGAACGCCCGCGGGCGCTTCGAGATGGACACCCAGCTCCTCCCCGCCCGCACCGAGCCCTTCGCGTACTCGCTGATGGCGGTGCTCCCCGACCTCGTCTACCGCTTCATGCCGCCCAACGAGGTCGCCCAGGCGGTGGTGCCGCTCCTCGGCACCCGGGTGCGGCCCACCGAGCTGTTCCCCACCGGGGTGCGCCTGCTCCGGCTCACCTCCAGCCAGACCGAGCTGGTGGAGCGGATCCTGCGGGCCGAGACGCTGGGCGCCGCGCTCCCCGAGGGCAAGGGCACCCGCAGCACCTACGCGATGACCTACGTGCTGCTCGAGACCGGGCTGCTGCGGGCCTGAGGGGCCTACAGCTCGATCCCGTGGTTGATGATCGCGCCCCTCGACATGGTCTGCGGCTGATCGTGGCAGCTCAGGCGGGTCTCGTCGGTGGAGTAGGACTCTGCGTGGATGATCTCGAGGTCCCCGACCGTGACCTGGCAGTGCTGCGGCAACTCGTGGACGGCGCTGCCGTCTCGCACGACCAGGTCCAGCTCGGCGAAGCTCGCGCCGCAGTCATTGAAGTCGTCGCCGCTCTCCTTGGTCTCGTAGGACAAGCCACCCGCATCCGCCGCGAGGAAGTGGCTACCCGACCACATGATGCGCTCGACCCCTCGCAGGTTGTCCTGCGCATCCACCGCCCAGACGATCAGGAGGATCTCGGAATAGGGGTATCCGCAGCATGAGCGGAACTCCATGCGTGCATAGGCCCTCTCCGCCGCCGGGAGGGGCCACCTGGGAATCTCGACGTGGAGCTCGGTGCCGTCGTCGAAGACCAGCTTCGACTTCTCGTCACCCGACATTCGGACGAAGCCCTCTACGTCCTTGTCATAGTATCGTGCGTACTCATCGACGAGGATCTCGATCGGCTCATCGGCCTCGCAGTCCGTTCGCGCGGCCCCGGAGCAACCGAACGCGAGCGCCAACACGGACGCAGCCAGAGTGCCTCTTCTCGATCTCTGCATCGCCACTCCTGCGACGGGGCTCGGCGCCAAGCCTGACACCAGCCCCTCGGGTGCGTCTACTCGCTCCAGGGCCAGGCGGGTCACGTTCATTGCGAACTCACCCGAGCAGCGCAAAGTGAGGCCCTACTCCAGCGCCTTGAGCGCCGGCCCGAGCGCCCGGAGCACGTCCTCCGCCAACAGCGCGGTCTCCCCCACCTCCTCCGCCGCCCGGTCTCCCGCCAGGGCGTGCAGGTGCGCCGCCGCCCGCGCCGCGAGCACCGGCTCCACCCCCTGCGCGAGGAGGCTCCCCACCACCCCGGCCAGCACGTCGCCGGTGCCGCCGGTGGCCATGCCCGGGTTCCCGCATACTACCACCGCCACCTCGCCGTCCGGGCTCGCCACCACGGTGGAGGCGCCCTTCAAGATCACCACGCAGCCCGACTCGGTGGCCACGTGCCGCGCCGCCGCCACCCGGTCCGACTGCACCCCGTGGCTGTCCGAGCCGAGCAGGCGCGCCATCTCGCCCGGGTGCGGGGTGAGGACGGTGGGGCCCTCGCGCGCGGCCAGCCACTGATAGTCCGCCCCGAGCGCGCCCAGGGCGCCCGCGTCGAGCACCGTCGGCACGGCCGAGCTCAGCAACACGTCTTGCACCATCTTGGCGGTCGCGGCGTCCGGGGGGAGCGAGGGCCCGAGCACGAGGGCGGTGCGGGTCGTCAAGGCATCTTGCACTGCCTGGGCGTCGATGCGCCCCTCGCCCACGCTCAGCCCCATCAGGCTCCCGAAGGAGGGGGCGAGGCGCCGCACCGTCTCCGCGTCGCTCGCCAGGGTCACCAGGCCCGCCCCGGTCCGCTGGGCGGCGCGGGCGGCCAACAGCGCCGCCCCCGGCCGGTCCGGCACCCCCGCCACCACGAGGACGTGGCCGTAGGTCCCCTTGTGGCTGTCGCTCATCCGGGGCGGGAAGGCCTCCTCGATGATGTCGTCGTCGATCAGCACCGCCTGGGGCCGGACCTCGGGGATGCGCGAGGGCGGGATGCCGATGTCCGCCACCTGGATGTCGCCCGCGACGGCCCGCCCGGGGTGGAGCACGTGCCCGAGCTTCGCGCACTGGAAGGTCACCGTCACCGTCGCCACCATCGCTACCCCGAGCACCTGGCCGGTGTCGGCGCTGATCCCGGACGGGATGTCCACCGCCACCACCGGCACGTCGGCCTCGTTCACCGCCCGGATCAGCTCCGCCCGCCACCCCTGGATCGGGCGGGACAGCCCGGTGCCGAAGATCCCGTCGATCACCACCGCCGCCATGTGCAGGCTGCCCTGCACCGCGGCCACCGCGTCGGTCTCGGTGACGTGGATCGGCGTCACCCCGAGCGCCTCCGCGCAGCGGAGCTGGTGCGCCATGTCGGCCGAGAGCTGCTCCGCCGTGCCCAGGACCAGCAGGTGGACTTGCACCCTCCGCTCCACCAGGTGGCGGGCCACCACCACCGCGTCGCCGCCGTTGTTCCCGGTGCCGGCGAGCACCAGCACCGGCCCCGGCGCCTCGACCAACAGGGCCAGCGTGGCGTCCAGCACCCCCCGCCCCGCGACCTCCATCAGCACCACGGAGGGGATGCCCACCTCGTCGATCGCGATGCGATCCAGCGCTTGCATCTGGGCGGCGGTCAGGAGGGCGTCCATGGCCCGAGGTGTTTGCACCCGCGAGGAATCCGCACAAGCCCCTTGCCTTCCACCGCCCAGCGACGATGTTGAGCGGACCTCTCCGTGGACGCCCTCACCGTCATCAAGCTCGTCGCGGGGCTCGCCCTCCTGGTGGGCGGGGCCGAGCTCCTCGTGCGGGGCGCGGCGCGCATCGCCACCGGCTTCGGCATCTCCCCCCTCGTGGTGGGGCTCACCGTGGTGGCCTTCGGCACCAGCGCCTCCGAGCTGTCGGTCAGCGTGATGGCCGCCCTGCGCGGCCAGCCGGGGCTCGCGTTCGGCAACGTGGTGGGGAGCAACATCTGCAACGTGCTCCTGATCCTGGGCCTCGCCGCGGTGGTGACCCCGCTGACGGTGGCCCGCACCCTGGTGCGCCGCGAGGGCCCGCTCATGGTGGCGGCGGCGGCGGCGATGGCGGTGCTCGCGCTCGACCACGAGATCGGCCGCCTCGACGGCGCCCTCCTCGTGCTCGGGTTGGCCGGCTACATGGCCTACACGGTGCGGGTGGCCCGGCAGTCCCGGCGCGAGGCGCTCTCCGGCCCCGAGGCCCCGGTCGAGGGCCCCGCCGGCCCCGGCCTCGCGGTGCTCTACGTACTCGGCGGCCTGGGGATGCTGGTGCTCGGCTCGGAGTGGCTGGTGAGCGGCGCGGTGACCCTGGCCCGCGCCATGGGGGTCAGCGACCTCGTCATCGGCCTCACCGTGGTGTCGATCGGCACGTCCCTGCCCGAGGTGGCGACCACCGTGGTCGCGGCGGCCCGGGGCGAGCGCGACATGGCGGTGGGGAACGTGGTGGGGAGCAACATCTTCAACGTGCTCTGCGTGCTCGGCGTCACCGCGCTTGTCGCCCCCCACGGGGTGCCGGTGCCGAGCGAAGCGCTCTTCTTCGACCTCCCGGTGATGGTCGCGGCCTGCGTGGTCGCGCTCCCCATCTTCTTCTCGAACTACGCGATCGAGCGCTGGGAGGGCGCGCTCCTGCTCGCCTACTACGCGGCCTACGTGACGTACCTGGTGCTCGCGGCCCAGAGCCACGACGCGCTCGACACCTTCAGCGGGGTGATGCTCCTGTTCGCCCTCCCCCTGTCCGCCCTCGCGGTGGTCGGCACCGCGCTCCAGAGCTGGCGGCGCCAGCGGGCCGAAGAAACCCCATAACCCACACCGTCAGTGGACGCGTCGGCGCGCCTGGGCTACGCGACGGGGGATGACCTCGCATGCGAAGGGCGCGCTCTTGGTGCTGGCCCTGGGCCTGACGGCCTGCACGGTGGAGCCCCCGACCTTCGGCACCGACGCCGGCACCGCCGATGTCGGGTTCCCCGACGCCGGGTTCCCCGACAGCGGCCCACCCGACTGCCTCAGGGACCCCGGGGTGTGCGGCCCCGCTCAGTTCTGCAGCCCCGACGGGGTCTGCCTGGAGCGCGACCGAGAGTGCGGCACCTCCCTCGCCTGCGGCCCACACGACGTGTGTGTGCGCCCGGTGGTGCCCACCTCCACCACTTCGCTGCCCGGCACCTGCCAGCCCCCGCCCGGCGCCTGCCGCAGCGACGCGGAGTGCGGCGGCGGCCACTGCCTCCCCGCTGGGATCTGCGCCCCCACCGCGGCCCGGGCCGCCCTCTCGGGCGACGCCCTGGTGCCCGAGGCGGCCTGCGGCGCCGGCCCCGAGTGTGGGGTGGCCGGGGTCTGCCGCGACGGGGTGTGCTCGGCCTGCGCGGTCAACGCGGACTGCGGCGGCGGCCTGCGCTGCGAGTCCGGGGCCTGCGTGGAGCCGAGCCGCTGCGAGGCGGCGGCCGACTGCTTCGTCGGCAACCGCTGCACCGGCGGGCGCTGCCAGCGCCGGGTCGACGCCTGCGCCGCGGAGTCCGAGAACGACGACGCCGACCACGCCACGGTGCTGGAAGACGCGGCCTACCTCGGGCTCGAGATCTGCGGCGCCGACGTGGACTACTACGCCCTGAGCGTCCCCGAGGGGCTCGGGGTGCAGGTCATCCTGCGGAGCGACCCTGCGCAGGCCACCTTGCGGGCGGAGCTCCAGGACGCGATCGAGGATCCGGTGCCGAGCGTGGGCACCCTGGCCCTCCCCGGCCTCTACCTCCTGCAGGCCAACCCCGAGGACGGCGAGCTCCTCCTGAAGGTGTGGAGCACGGACCAGTCCGGGGGCTACGACCTGTTGGTGCGCTACGTCCCCGGCCTCTGCCAGGACGACGCGGTGGGCCTGTACGGCGACGCACAGGGCCTGATGGTCCCCGGCAACATCGCCTACACCGCGGTGGCCTGCCCCGGGCGCGACGACCTCGTGCGGGTCGACGCGGCCCCCGGCGACCGGCTCCTCGCCACCGCCACCTTCCTCGGCGCCGAGGGCGAGCCGAGCGTGGCCATCCCCGAGGCGCGCTTCGTCGACGCCCAGGGCCAGGTGGTCGACGAGGGCATGGCCTCCACCACCGGCACCACCGCGGCCGCCGCCACCGCGCCCCGACCGAGCCCCGGCGCCCTCGGCCTGCGGGTGCGGGCGCGCCAGCTCCCCACCGCGGGCGAGGCCTACGCGGTGCGCCTGACGCGAGTGTTCGCCGGCCGGGTGGGGGCCTGCGACGACGCCCCGGTGGTGAACCCGAACCTCGGCGTCCAGCGCGTGCAAGGCGACTTGTCAGCGGCGGTCGACCTCGGCCGGCCCACCTGCGCGGGGGCGGGCGGGGTCTTCGCCCTCCCCGAGCGGCGCGACGCCCTGGTGCGGCTGGCCCCGCCCACCGAGGACGTGCTCATGGTCGCCAACCTGGTGGCAGTGACCGGCACCGACCCGAGGCCCTCGCTCGCCCTCCTCACCGACTGCACCGACGACGACACCGCGGTGGCGTGCCACACCGCGCCCTTCCCGCGCTCGGTCGCGACCGTCGAGGCGCTCCTGTTGGCGGGCGAGGCCCGCACCCTGATGGTGTCGAGCGACGGCCGCTCCGAGGACGTCACCTACGAGCTGGAGGTGAGCTACACCTCGGTGGTCTCCTTCGCCAACGACCGCTGCGCCGAGGCGACCCCGCTCACCACGTCGAGCACCCAGGCGGTGCTCCTGTACGGCGGCACCGGCTGGGGCGCCCAGGACGACGACCGCCTCTGGAGCGACCTGGTCTCCGGCGCCTGCGCCCACGCGGCGGGCGACGGGGCGGGGGTGGACCGCTTCTACGCCCTGGAGCTGAACCCGGGCGAGTTGGCCGCGGTGGAGCTCACCGGCCCGCAAGGCGCCTTGCTCTGGTCGGGCCTGGCCTGCGACACCATGCCCGCGAGCTGCACCGGCGCGGTGGTGAGGGACTTCAGCAACCCGGTGGCCCGCCTCACCTTCACCGCCTCCACCAGCGGCACCACCCACTACGTGGCGGTCGACGGGATCGACGCGACGGACCAGGGCACCTACGTGCTCCGCACCGTGCGCAACGCAGCCTGCCTGATCGACACCGACTGCCAGGGCCCCAACCTCAACCGCTGCGGGGGCTCTCCGTGCCGCTGCGACGACTTCCAGTGCCGGCTCGCGCCCGACAACGACCGCTGCAACGGGGAGCGCCTCGACTTCGGCGGCGCCGACTTCGGCAGCGCCCGGGTCACCGGCAGCACCGGGGCCGCCAACGACGACTACACCCCCACCTGCCTGTTCGCCGGCCAGCCCGACGTGGTGTACTCGGTGGCGGTGCCGGCCGGGGCCTCGGAGCTGGTGGCCCGCATCACCCAGGCGACCTTCGACCCCGCCCTCGAGATCCGCAGGGACACTTGCGTGGACGGGGGCGGCGACGTCTGGTGCCAGGACGACCTCGTGTACGGCGAGGTCCTGAACCCAGAGATCCGGGTGCGGGAGCCGGCGGCCGGCGTCTACTACCTGGTGGTGGACTCCTTCGCGGGCGAGGGCGCCTTCACCCTGGAGGTCGAGGTCCTGCCGTAGTTCGTGCCCGTCCCGCGTCCACGCGATGAAGCGACGTGGGCGACCTCCAGTCAGTGCGAAAAATTTCGGTGGAGGGCAAACGTCAACCTGCCTTCCTCCTCCGCGGCTGATCGCGCGCAGGTCCGCTGCCCGGCGCTACTGGGCGCTCTTATCATTTCGAGATTGGCGCGGCGCGCCATTGGCTCGGCGCCACCAGGCAGTGCAAGGCGCCTGGCATCCCAAATGGGTGACGTCGCGGCGCTCAGGGCAACTCATGACCCCAGTTGCAAGGTAGACTTCAGGAGTAACCTGCCCACATTGATCGGCGCTCGATGGCTCCTCATAGTCGTGCGACGGGCATCGCTCGCTGCTGACGAGAGCGATGGCCTCGAACCCAAGAAGCCGAAAGCAGGTAAGCATGCAGAAACTCGCCTTACGTCCTCTCGCCCCCACCTTCTTGATGTGCTTGGCCGTGTCCGCCTGCAGCCCCGAGCTGTCGTCGACCGACAACTTCTCGCTCGAGGTCCCAGAGTCCCCCCCGACCGAGCAGAGCGTCTCCGCGCTGCGCGGGCGCTTCGAGCGCGGCGTCGTGCTGCACCTCGACGGCAAGGACTACTTCGTGAAGGGTCCGATGATCGACGGCAAGCGCGACCAGCCTGGCCACACCTGGATCGATCTCGGGCACGGCCAGCTCCTCGGCCTGCACGTGAACACCGGGCCGCTGGGCGCGCCGAGCTGGTGGGCGACGGGTGAGCCGGATGGTGAGCTGCTCTACATCGTGCAGGCGCAGGTAGACACCTGGAGCGAGCGCAAGCTGGCCTTCTATCGGCGGCAGGGCTTCGTGCACTACCACCACCTGGTCACCACCGACACGAACCGGCCGCACCCGACGAAGGTGCTCTGGATGCGCCACTTCGCGGTGCGCAGCTTCTACTTCGACGGCGGCCCGCGCCCCTGGCTCGCGCACCAGGTGCAGCCGGGGCTCGATCGGGACTACCAGCCCAACGCCAAGTTCCGTTACCCGCCCAAGGAGGAGTTCCTGTACGTCGGGGCGGTCGACAAGGGCGGCCTGGATCCCGACTTCATCAGCGTGATCGGCACCGACGAGACCGACCCGAGCACCTACGGCAAGATCATCCACCGCACCGACCTCACGCAGATCGGGGATGAGGTGCACCACTACGGCTACAACATCACGCAGACTCGCTTGCTCGTGCCTGGCCTCTTCTCGGGGCGCATGCACCTGCTCGACATCGAGACCGACCCGCGGCACCCGACCCTGGTCGAGCAGCACGATGACCTCGTCCCGAGCACCGGCTACATCGTCCCGCACACCGTGATCGCGCTGCCCAACGGTGGCTACATGGTCACCATGATCGGCGCGAACACCCCGAGCACCGGCCCCGGCGGCGTGGTGGAGCTCGACGAGCACGCCCGCTTCGTGCGCTACGTCGGCCCCGGCCCGAACCGTTCGCCGAACACCGCGCCGCCCGAGTACATGTATGACATCGGCCTCAACCTCATCCGCAACCGGGCCATCACCACCTCGTTCGGGCTGCCGGGCAACGTGGCACCCGGCATCACGGTCCCCGGCCTCGGCGACGAGATCAACGTCTGGGACTGGAAGAACCAGCAGATCATCCAGACCGTGAAGATCGGCGCAGGCACCGGCCCGCTCGAGGTGCGCTGGCTGCACGAGCCCGGCACCACCATCGGCTACACCAACGCGCCCGGCTCGTCCGAGATCTGGATGTGGTCGGACGTCGACGGTGACGGCGTCTACGACTTCCGGCCCGCCATCACGTTGCCGCCGTTCTCGATCCCCACCGACATCATCGTCTCCCACGACGACCGGTTCCTCTACGTGTCCAACTGGTTCGGCAACAGCGTGCACCAGTACGACATCACCGACCCCTTCAACCCGGTGCTGACCGCGCAGGTCCCGATCCCATGGGCGCAGATGTTGCGGCTGTCGCACGACGGCAAGCGCCTGTACGTGTCCAACAGCCTGCTCTCCACCTGGGACGACGACGAGTTCCCCCCCGGCATCATCCGCAACACGGGCTACGGGATGTGGAAGATCGACATCGCCGACCCGGTGAACGGCGGCATGGCGATCGACCCGAACTTCTTCGTGGACTTCGACCACGTGCAGAAGCAGAACACCATCGGGCCGGCGCGACCGCACCAGGCCTTCCTCGACCCGGGCATCGCCATCGGCTTCGGCGACCACTGACCCGGTTTGTACTCTCGGTGCGCTCCGTCTAGGCTGGAGCGCACCGAGATGGCCACCTTCTTCCTCTCCGCGCTCCTGTGCGCCTCCGCCGCCCAAGGGCCGGTCTACGTCGCCGCCGACCGACTCCGGCTCCGGGACGCCCCGAAGACAGGCACCCAGCGGGCCACCTTGGGCATCAACACGCCGCTCGATGTGGTGAAGGCGCACGGCGATTGGCTCGAGGTCGAGGAGCCGGTCTGCGGCGTCCGCGGCTTCCTCCCCAAGGCCCTGTTGGCCGACACCCCCCTCACCGCAGCCGAGGCCGAGCGCCGAGCCGACGCGGCTCGAGATCCGCAAGTCCGATTGACATGGCTGGAGCGCGCGCTGGCCTTGGATGGTCGGCGACAGGATCTCTTCAAGCAGCTGCTCGAGGTCCGGACCCAGCTGGGCAAGCCGCTGGCGCTGACAGAGCTGCGCGAGTACCTGGCCGAGCGGCGCCTGGGGCCCGCCCTCACCGGGCTGGGCATCTTCAGGGAGGGCGACACCCCGGTGGAGGACGGTGAGGTGTGGTGGGGTCTGTTCGTGGACGGCGAGGCAGCGTCACTGGCCCCCGCCTGCGCCCAGGTGAAGGTGAGCCACGAAGAAGGTGAGGACGGCGAGCAGGTGCCCTTGCGAAAGATCTCGGTGAAGGGCAGGCGCCAGCCGGTCTTCCTCTTCCGCGGCCTGGTGGCGCCCCAGGCCGGGCCCGTGCCCGGGCGGTGGATCAACACCCGGGAGGAGCCTCGGCTGGGCCTCATCTACCACTTCGAGATCGGCGCCGCCCGCTTCTGGCTGGGCGCAACCGGCGAGTGCAAGGCAGCTGGCGTCATCACCGACTACCGGGTGACGCTGGCCGGCAAGGTGGACTACCCACCGGTGACCCTCTTCGAGCGCCCAGACACCTTCGAGCCCACCCGAATGCCCCCCAACATCACGGTGGAGTTCGTCGGCGACCTGGATCGGGACGGCCGCCCCGACGTCCTGCTGAACGAGAGTCCCGAGGCCATCGCCTGGACCGAGGAGCTGCGCCTGTCGAGCTGGGCCCCCGACGGCAAACCTCTGGGCCGCTTCGCATCACAGATGATCAGCGGAGACTGACCCATGACCCTCCCCGTTCTCGCGGCCCTCTTCATCGCGGGTGTGTTGCTCCACAACGCCGAGGAGGCCCGGTGGCTCCCCGCGTGGTCGGGCCGGGCCGGGCGCTGGCACCCGAAGGTAGGCCCGCGTGAGTTCCGCTTCGCGGTGACGGTGCTGTCTGCAATTCTGGTTGCGGTCGCGCTCGCCGCGGCCAGCGAGGGCCCCGGCTCGGCCGCCGCGTACCTGTTCTTCGGCTACGTCTTCGCGATGGCCGCCAACGCGGTGATGCCGCACCTCTTGGGCTCGCTCGCCACCCGGAGCTACATGCCGGGCACCGGCACCGGGCTCGGGTTGAACCTCCCGGTGGGGGCCTGGCTCCTCCAGCGCGGGCTGGCCGAGGGCTGGGTGGCCCTGGGCACCCTGGCCTGGGTAGCGCCCGCGGTGGCCCTGAGCCTTGTCGCGGCCATCCCCCTCCTCTTCGCCCTGGGCCGGCGGCTCTTCCCCGGGTGAACCCTCGCGAGACACGCGCGCGGCATCGGTCGACCGGGCCTTCCGTCACAGCGGGCAGCTGACGCACACTCTCCCACAGTGGCGGTGATGCCCATCGACATCGAGCGCGCGGCGCTCCGGCACGCCTTCGGGGCGGCCGAGGGGCAGGTGGCGGAGATCCCGCCCGCGGCGCGCCCCGGCACCATCGGCGCGGTGGCCCAGGCGCTGGGCATCCGGCCGAGCGAGGTCCGCACCACCCTCGAGCTCCACTGGCTCGAGAGCTCGGGCCGCGCCGGCGCCCGGAGCCTGAACGGCCAGGCCCGCGGCACCGAGGCCCCCGCGACCACGGGGCCGACCTTCGACCCCCTCTTCATCCAGCTCATGGGCCGCGACGACGGCCCCACCCACAACGCCCAGTCGGTGCACGCCCAGTTCGCGGGCGAAGAGGCCACCCAGGTGAAGTGGGAGCAGCCGCTCGACTTCGACATCGATCGCAGCCGCAAGAACCGCGCCCTCGACGAGGCGCTCCCGAAGGGCAAGGTGGGCGAGTACGGCCAGGTGCCGCTCGAGCGCATGGGCGCCGACGACCCCTTGCTCGAGGTGCGGGTGTACCGGGGCATCGGGGCCCGCGACCCCGCGCAGGTTGCCTTGCGCATGACCGGGCACCTCATCCCCGAGGGCACCTCCGGCGACTACGAGCACTTCAAGACCTACGACCATCGAGCGCCGCTCGACGCCTACGAGTGGACCCTCGACCCCTTCATCGCGGCCAAGGGCGCAGGCGGCCGGGGCACCCTCCTGTCGATGACCCTGGGGGAGCTGAAGGCCCAGGGAGCCGAGGTCTACCGAAAGCGCGGCGACACCGAGGGCGGCGTCTTCATCGCCTCGGTGGTGGCGCCCGAGCACCGGGTCGTCGCCAACACCGGCGACACCTACCGCCTCTCCCTCCGCAGCGACGTCGCCCGCCGCCCTGCCCAGGCCGAGGCCGCGACCAAGCTCCGGGCCGCCCTGGTGCGCCACGAGGGCTGGGAGGGGCTCTGGAGCGCCCAGCCCGCCTTCGCGGCGAAGATGGCAAAGGCGAGGGCCACCGAGACCGAGCGCCTGATCCGGCACTGGCTGGGGCGCCTCGACGAGAAGGCCCCCAACGACCCGGTGGCGACCCGGGTGGCGGCGAAGCTGGCGGAGCCGCCGGCGGAAGATCCGCAAGCTCACCTTCACAATATGGAGCGTCTCCTCCGCTCCGTCGCACTGCGGGCGAGTGATCTGTTGGATCGAACGCCCGAGCAGACCGCGTGGGACCTCCGTTAGCTGTATCGCTGCCAGCCTGCCGCCGATACTCAGCTGCAATGCGAACGTCTCTCGACTCGGCAATCCAAGTTGCTGTCTAGGACAGCCGGGGCGTATCTACCTCGCCCATGGAGGTTCCCATGAAGCACTCGAAGCTCACCTTCGCCATCACTGCCCTGCTGCTCGCGCTGAACGTCGCGGGTTGCGGCCAAGACCCCAACGACGCGACATCGACCAGCGATGCGGTCCGCGCGCGCAAGCGCCCGCCCGCGCCGACCCCTACGCCCACCGCCGGCTCGGTGATGTTCACCACCTCGACCACCTTCAAGGGCGCGCTAGCCACCTTCGGCGGCGGGAGCGCCTTCACCTTCGGTGACGCGGAGTGCCAGAGGCGCGCCGACGCCGCAGGCATTGCCGGGCACTTCAGCGTCGTCCTCTGCGACTCCACCTCCAACGCGGTGGATCGTCTCTCTGGCGCCATCACCTACCCGGTGGTGAACGTCGCCGGCGACCTCGTCGAGGCCACCAACATCTTCGACGGCACCGCCCTCGCCGCCCCGCTCCTGCAGGAAGACGGCGCGGCCCGGACCTCGTCCTGGTCGGGCTGCACCAGCACCGGCGTGCTGGGCAGGAAGACCTGCCGCAACTGGACCTACTTCCTCTCCTCGGACCGCGGCGTGACCAGCTGGGGCGCCGACGCCTACTGGCTCGGCAGCAGCGGTCTGGGCTCCGTCTGCAACAGCTCGATGTCCCTGCTCTGCATCCAGACCGGCCCCTGAGCTGAGTGGGCTCACCGCGAACGCGGTGAGCTTCGCCCGCCTGCCGCCGGCGTCACGGGTGACCGTGCGTCGGCGCAGGCGCTCGCGGACGTCAGTTGTTCACGAAGTCGCGGACGGCCTGCAGGAGCTGCTCGCCGGTGAGGTTCTCGTTGCCGGCCGGGGTCCCGTGGGTCGTCGACCAGCCGATCTTCATGTCCGAGCGCCGCACCAGGAGGTCGAAGCCGCGCCCGATGGCGAACGGCGACTGATCCCAGACCCGCGGCACGGGCATGGTCTGGCCATCACCCACGCAGATGCCCTTGTCGGAGCCGCGCGCGTCCATGAACGCGCGGCAGCTCTCCGCGGTGCCCGGGGTCCCGCCCGAGTCCGCCTCGAGGATCCAGATGATCTGGACCCGCTCCGCCAAGATGTCTTCTTCAATCTGCGCCGCCACCCGGGCGTGCGTGACACAAGCCGGTCAATAAGCCGGTATGGACACGAATAATATCGTGTCCCACTGGTTCCAATCGATGTCGGTGTCGGTCGCGCAGAAGGCGTCGGTGAGGCTGAGGTCGATCTGCTGGCCGCCGTACAGGAGCGCGGTGGGCCAGGAGTAGGCGGTCAGCACCTCGCCGAAGGCCATCGGCTCGACCGCGCCCGCAGGGTAGGTGCAGGCGGTCTGGCCGCCGTCGGGGGTCTCGCCTGCGTCGGGGAAGCCGGCGTCGGGGGTCTCGCCCGCATCGGCCTCGATGCCCGAGTCGACCGGGTCGACCCCGGTGTCGGCGAAGCCCGCGTCGGCGATGGGGAAGCCCGAGTCTTCAGCCTGGCCTGCGTCCGGCGCACCCGCGTCGAGCTTGCCGCTCAGGGTGCCGCCCGTGCAGGCCGCGATCCCCAACACGAAGGGGGCCAGCGCCAGGGCGTTTGACCACGGTGTGACCTGCACGAGGAGCAACCTCGCACACCTCGGGCGGCGGGATCAAGCCACCGACATACGTACCGAGCGCGGCTCGAAGCGCCCCACGATCGGGACGTGGTCGGATAGGCCGTGCCAGCGGCTCTCCACCCCGAAGGGGTGGGTGTCCTCGAAGTCCAGCCACCTGAGGCCCGGCCCGGCGAAGATGTGATCGAGGCGCATGCGGAAGCGCATGAAGCCGGCGGTGGGCCATCGGGTCCGCAGATCGAAGACCGAGGCGCCGACGAGGTCGGGGAAGGGATCGTGCACGTCCAGCACGTCGCAGATGAGGTCGTAGGCCGGCGACCCGGGCAACGAGTTGAAGTCCCCCATCACCAGGTACTGATCGCCTGTCTTGTTCTCGCTGATGAAGTTGGCGAGCGTGCGGATCTCGAGGGCCTGGTTGCGCCCGTAGCCCATGCGCTCAGGGGTCCGATAGAACTGCGGCGTGATCAGGTTCGGGAGCGAGAGGTGGGTGTTGAAGATGTCCACCACGTCGCCCTCGGGGCAGCGCACCGTGACGTGCGCGCAGATGCGCGACTGCTTCAACAGGCGGCCCACCCGGTTGGTGGGGCGATGGGTGATGTCGTGCGGGTCCGGGCTGTGCCGCTTCACCCGCACGTCGTTGCGCACCAGCACCGCGAGGCCGGTGGTGTAGAGCCGCGCGCGCCCCACCCCGTAGGTGTGAGCGGGGAAGTAGTGGGCGCGGAAGCGGTGGGTGCGCCCCGCCGACTCCATCGCCGCGTCGAGGGCCCGCATGAAGGACTGGATCTGGTTCTCGTTCGGGGTGTCGGGGTTGTGCGACAGCGAGGAGCGCAGGGACCGCGTCTCGACCTCCTGCAGGCAGATCACGTGGGGCAGCTGCGCCATGTTCGCCACCGCCCGGCTGATCTCCCGCAGCCCCCGGCGGGTCGAGGCCGCGCCCTTCACCGGCGCCATGTTGGCGAAGTACCGGACGTTATAGGTCATCACCCGTAGAGACATGACCGCAACGGGAGCTTACGGCGCTCCGGGGCGAGACTGAAGGGCTTCCGGCCTTGACCTTGCGCTCGGGGGTACGGACCCTGCCTCCCCCGGGCCGGCGCCCGGCCCCTCGTCCCATCATGAGCCAACCCACCCCCCATCGCCCCTCGTTCCTCCTCGCGGATCCCGTGGAGCTGCGCTTCGGCACCAGCGGCCTCCGCGGCCTGGTCCGCGACATGACCGACCTCGAGGTCTACATCAACGTGCGCGGCTTCCTCGCCACCCTGAGCCCCGCGCCCGGCGCGCGCGAGGTGGCGGTGGCGCGCGACCTCCGCGATCGCTGCCCCGACTCGGGCATCGAGAGCAGCCCGCGCATCGCCCGGGCGGTGATGAAGGCGGCGGCCGACGCCGGCTACGCGGTGGTGAACCTCGGCACCGTACCCACCCCGGCGCTGGCCGCGTACGCCATGTCGCGCAAGCTACCTGGCATCATGGTCACCGGGAGCCACATCCCCGCCGATCGCAACGGCGTCAAGTTCTACAAGGCTACCGGCGAGGTGTTGAAGTCGGACGAGGCGAGCATCCTCGCCTCGGTGCGGGCGACGCGGGCCGAGGTCTACTGCCTGGACGCCGAGGCCAGCCCCTTCGGGCCCGACGGGCAGCTGAAGGCCGAGCCCGCGGTGCCCGCGGTGGACGAGACCGGCGCGCGCGAGTACGTGGCCCGCTTCGTCTCACCGTTCAAGGGTGCAGCTCCGCTTGCCGGACTCGAGGTGGTCCTCTACCAGCACTCCTCGGTGGCCCGAGACCTCTTGCAGGAGATCCTGCAGGGCCTTGGGGCCGAGGTCATCCCCGAGGGCCGGGTCGAGACGTTCGTCCCGGTGGACACCGAGGACGTGATGCCCGAGGACGAGGCGCGCTACCTCGACATGGTGACGCGCCACGGCGGCTACGCCCTGGTCTCGACCGACGGCGACGGCGACCGGCCCCTCATCGTGGACGAGGCAGGGCACTTCCACCGGGGCGACGCGGTCGGCATCGTCACCGCCCGCTTCCTCGGCGCCCGCTTCGCCGCCATCCCGGTGAGCGCCTACGACGCGATCGACCTCGCCTTCGAGGGCAAGGGCGTGACCCTGGAGCGCACCCGCATCGGCTCCCCGTGGGTCATCGACGCCATGACCGCCGCGGTGGCGGCGGGGCACGCCCCGGTGGTGGGCTGGGAGGCCAACGGCGGCTTCCTCACCGGCACCGAGGTCACCTTGAACGGCGCGCCGCTGTCGCCCCTCCCCACCCGCGACGCCGCCCTGCCCATCGTCTCGGTGCTCCTCGCAGGGGCCAAGGCCAGGCAGCGCCTCTCGGACCTCTTCGGGCACCTCCCCGCTCGCGCCACCCGCGCGGGCCTGTTGGATCACTTCGCCCCCGAGCGCAGCCAGGCCTTGTTGGCCCACGTCAAGCCGAAGGACGCCACGGTGGCGGAGGCGGACCTCGAGGGTTCGCAAGTCATCCTGCGCTACAACGACGGCCGCACCGAGCCGGCGGCCGACGAGGCGCCCTACCGCGCGATCGCCGGGGTCTTCGAGCGCTTCTTCGGTCCCGAGCACGGCTTCGGTCGGGTGCTGCGCGTCAACTTCGTGGACGGCGTGCGGGCGTGGTTCGAGAGCCGTGACATCGTGCACCTGCGCCCATCGGGCAACGCGCCCCAGTTCCGCATCTACACCGTGGCGGACTCGCAGTCCCGGGCCGACGAGGTGGTGGAGGACGCGATCCGCGAGCCCGACGGCACCCTGCGGCGGATGGAGCGCGAGCTCG
>JACKEN010000045.1 GCA_020632995.1 Deltaproteobacteria bacterium
GACTCACCGATCGCGGTGACGTACACCGCCGCGTCGTCGAGCACCGGGCACTCGTGCTCGCAGATCCCGCACCCGATGCACAGCTCCGGCCGCATGAAAGGCCGGTTGACGGTGATCTTGGTGCCGTCCCACCGCGTGATCTCCTCGTCGTAGGTGCCGATGGCCTTGGGGGTCACCGGGCACACCTCCTCGCAGACCACGCAGGGGGTCTCCATCGCCCAGGGCAGGCAGCGGCCTCGGTTGAAGAACGCGGTGCCGACCCGGACGGGGCCGGCGGCGGCGTGCTCGCCGACCCCCAGCTTCTTCTCGAGCGACGTCTTCTGGATCGCGCCGGTGGGGCAGACCTCGCTGCAGAGGGTGCAGTTCAGCTGGCAGAAGCCCACCGAGAAGTCCATGACCGGGGTCCACAGGCCCTCGAGGCCGGCGGGCTCGAGGGTGGACGGCTGGAGCACGTTGGTGGGGCACACGTTGATGCACTGATCGCACTTGATGCAGCGCTCGAGGAACTCGGGCTCCGCCACCGAGCCTGGGGGTCGGATGGCCTTCTCGTTGAAGCCCCGCTCGTTCACCGCCTTCGACATGCGGAGGAACGGGAAGCCCAGGACCCCGCCCACGCCGGCGAAGACCCAGCGGCGGCGAGCCACGTCGGGGCCGCGCCTCTCGGTGTCGGGGTTCTTCGAGATCACCACCTTGCCGAAGAGGGTGGCCGCCCCCTTCTTGATGTCGCCCAGGATCTTGTCCTTCACCGGGAGCGGGGTGAGCTTGAAGGCCAGGGCGTCCTCGGGGCAGTCGTCGATGCAGTTGAAGCAGACGAAGCACTCGCTCTTACGCAGGGCAGCCTGCGGATCCGCCGCGCCCTCGCAGCCCTTCATGCACAGGTTGCAGTCGGTGCACTTGGTGACGTCCCGGTCGATGCGCCACAGCGAGAAGCGGGAGAGCACCCCCAGGAACGCGCCGAGCGGGCACATGACCCGGCAGAAGAAGCGCGGGATCACCAGGTTCATGCCGACGAGGCCGATGATCATCAGGCCCACCAGCCATGCGCCGGCGAAGACCCGCTGATCGGGGGCGCCGGGGGAGAAGGCGATGAAGGACAGATTGACGTCGAGGCCCGCCTCCCGAAGCATCCGGGCCCCGTCGATCGACCAGTAGTCGAGGGCCGGCCCGAAGGCCACGGTGAAGGTGCGGACCAACAGGCAGATGGGGTCCAAGAGGCCGATCTGGAGCGAGCCGAACACCGCGAGGATCAAGAAGACGGTGAGGATGAAGTACTTGAGCTGAAAGCCGCTCCGGTAGCGGTTCGACTGCAGCCGATCCTTGTTGCTCCGGATGTTGAACACCCAGCCGATGAACTGGTGGAGCGTCCCGTAGGGGCACATCCAGTTGCAGAACACCCGGCCCAACAGGAGCGTCGGCACGAGCACGATGAGGCCGCGCCACAGCCAGCGGTAGATGGTGTGGGTCGACAGCGCGGTGGCGAAGCCCACCAGCGGGTCCACCTCGAGGAAGAGCGAGACCGGGTAGCCGCCGAGGCGGCTGAACCAGGTCGACCACAACAGGAACACGAACAGCGCGAAGAAGAAGGCCTGCGACGCCACCCGGACGTTGGTGATCCGGAAGGTGCGCACGTACCACTTCGTGCCGTCCTTGTTGTCCTTCAGCCACTTGGGCCTGACGATGACCTCGCTCATCCGACCCTGGTCTCCTTGATCACCAGGCTCTTGTAATCCGGGTTGCCGAGCCCCTTGCCCGCCGCGTTGCCGAAGTACGCGGGGAGCGGCTCGTCCTTGCGCTCCAACAGCTCCGCCCAGCCGAAGGCGTCGGCGGCCAGCATGTCGCGGGACGCCACCACGGTGTGGGCGGGCTTCACGTCCGAGAGGCTCCCGCCGGTGGGCCCGCTCCGGAAGAGCACCCGGGTGCCGTCCAGCACCACGAAGGTGGGGCGCATCATCAGGGCGAGGTCCGCGATGATGCCGTGGATGTCCTGGTGGAACTGGTTCCGCCGCCCGCCCAGCAGGCCGTACCAGTTCTTCGTCGTCATCGAGGCGCGGCAGAGGTTGTGGTCCTTCACCGGCGCCACCCCGATGACCTTGGTGACCCCGCGGAACGGGCTCCAGAAGAACGGCCAGCGCTCGATCCACTTGGCCCCGGGCACGTTGAGGATCTCGAAGTCGCCGGGCCGCGGCAGGTACACGGTCGCCCCCGCCTGATGCGCCGCCGCCCCCACCCCGCTGCGCACGAAGCAGTTCTCGGGCGACTCGATGGGGTTGTCGGCGACCCGGACCTCCCTGGCTCCCGCGTCGCGCACCAGGTGCACGAGCGCGGTGATCAGCTCGGGGTTGCTGGTGGCGCCGAGCTGGGCCACCCGCTCGAACGCCACGTTCGGCTTGATCAACACCACGTCGCCCGGCTGCACGTAGCGTTGGATGCCGCCGATCGCGTCCACCGCGCCCTTCAACAGCGCGTCGACCCGATCGCCCCGCGCCACGCCGAGGTCCGCCGCGGTGCTCGGCTTCTCGACCTGGTAGCCGCCCTCGGGGAGCCGGAGCAACTCAGCCTGCGGCTTGCCCCGCTCGCCGGTGGGATCCCACAGCAACGACGTGCCCACCCCCGCTCCGAGGGCCGCCCCCGCCGTCAACCCGGCTTGCTTGAGGAAGTGCCGGCGCTCGGCGCGCCGGTGGGCGTCGTGCTCGCTCATGGCTCGCTCTCATCATACGCGGGCTCACCCGGGGACGGGGCGTGCTCGGTGTCGTCGGCCTTCTGCGCGGGCGCGGCCGGGGTGGGCACAGGGAAGCCCTCCAGGGCCCCCTTCAGGCGCGCCAACCCCGCTACGGCGGCCTTCGCGTCGGGGGCCCCGCGCACCCCGACCACCCAGGCGCCCTCGGGGACCGCCCCCGAATAGGTGTTGATGTACTCGTCGACCACCCAGGGGCCCTCCGCCTTGCCGTAGCCCAGGAAGCCCGCCTGGAACTGCTTCGCCACCGCCGCCGCCGTCGCCGCATCGGCGCACACCTTCACGAACAGCTCGGTCTCATCGGCGAGGCGCCCCGCGTGCACGTCGGACGCGAAGTCCGAGAACCCGAAGGCGTTCTCCGACATGTAGGCCAGCGCCCCCGGCTCCAGCCCGAGGCGGCCGATGAAGAGCTGGAAGGCCCAGGGCAGCGGCTCGCCCTCGAGGGCCTCGCTGAAGCGGGCCCGGATGTGCTCGAGCTCGCCGTGGATCACCGGGTTGTCGGCCGAGCCCAGGGCCCGCAGGTAGTGCCGCCCCCGGACCATGTAGAACGCGTTCTGGGCGTAGTGCGCAACTCCGGTTGCGTCGGCCTCCGGCTTCATCCCCTCGCCCAGCTCGCCGCTGTAGGCGCCGAGGGCGTTCTCGGTCGTGCCCAGGTCGAAGAGCTCGATGTCGACCAGGGTGGTGGGGTCGTCGGTCTGCTCGAGGGTGAGGAAGTACAGGCGCTGGAAGCCGAAGCTCTTGTAGTACCCCTCGCGCCCGTCGATCTTCTCGTAGACGTTGCTCGGGTCGTAGACCCGCAGGCCCGACTCCTTCCAGCCCTCGAGGGCCAGGCCCTCGGGCACCGGGCCGCGGTCGACCACCGCCTTCGACGCGGACTGCCCGGGGTTCACCACGTCCAGCGCGAGCAGGCTGGGGTCGGGGTGCGCGCCCTTGTAGGCCACCCACACCCCGATCGCGCCCAGGAGCGCGAGGATCACCGCGCCGATGCGCACCTCGGTGCGCGAGTACGTCTTCCTGTAGTGCTTCAGGCCGTCCTTGATGAAGACCCGGTCCTGCTTGCTCTTGGGACCCGACGCCATGACGCGCGTCGAGTAGCGCCCGGCCCTGGACGGGTGTCAAGGTCACACCCAGCGGTCGTTCTCCGCCGTCAGCGCGCCTCCGGCGTCGCCGGTGTTCACCACTCCCCGCGGCTCGATCAGCAGGGCCTCGCACACCGGGAGCGCGACCGGGCGGTGCTCGACACCCTTCGGCACGACGTAGAGGTCCCCCGGCCCCATCTCCACCGCGTCCCCCCGCAGCTCGATCCGCAGGCGCCCGCTCAGTACGTAGAACGCCTCGTCGGTGTCGTCGTGTTGGTGCCACACGAACTCGCCCTCCAGTCGGACGAGCTTCAGCTGGTAGTCGTTGAGCTCGGCCACCACCCGCGGCGACCAGGGCGCGTCGATCTTCGTCAACTTCTCTTGCAGGTTGATGGGCCGCATGGGCGCCCAGCGTACGCCAGCCTCGGCTACTTCACCATCATGAACGCACCGACCGCGGCCACGACACCGCCCGCGAGGTTCAAGAGGAACGGGCGCTTCGCGACCTCCCAGTGCAGGAACACGAAGACCAGGCCGGCGACGGGCACGAAGAGGTAGAGCAGGAGCCAGATGATGCCCTCCTGGTAGACGACGATCAGGAGCCAGATTCCGGAGACCAGGGCGGCGATGACCCCCACGATGGCGAGGAGGAGGCCGAAGTAGAACTTGGGCCCGGTGGTGTAGGGCGAGCTGGTGACCTTCCTATGGCCCCGCGCCGACTCGATGAGGTCGGCCAGTCCAGCGAGGGTCCCACACTCACCCCGGGAGCTGGGATACTGCCGGGCTACGGCGAGGACCTGGTCGAACGCCGGGTCCGTGTGGTCGCCCCACTTGTTCACGTAGAGCTTGCTGTACAGCGCCGAGCCCTCGGCGCAGGCCTGCTCGGCCGCCGGATCGAGCGTGCTCGTGCACCCCGAGGCGAGCACGCCCAACCAGGCGAGGAGCTGGAGCCACCGGCCGCGCATGGGCGGACGCTGCATCATGGAGCGGGCTGGGTAAACTGCTACATCGCCCCGATGTGTGAATTGGTCGCCCCAAGGATACACGGACCTGACCCTGGGGACAGGGTCGAGCGACAGTCTCGGCAGAGGAAGATCGGCAACCCGGGTTGCGTACTACCGACCGTAGGACCGCGCTCATGTCGGGTGGAGGGAGGCTGACGCCCACCTCCACCGCGTACACCTCCGCAGCGGCAGGGTACGACATTGCGAGGTGGCCGGAGCGCGGCCAGGGTGAATCGCGCCGCCGCGGACAGCAGCGGCAAGCTCGGGAGGGCACGTGGGTATCAAGCAGCTCCAGGCACCAGTCATCATCGCATCGTTGATCCTCGCCGCGGGGTGCGGCGGATCTGGTCGGACGGAGACCCCGTGTCCTTCGGGCACCACCCGGGTCAACGGCGTCTGCGTCACCGATGACGCGGATGGCGGGACCACCACCCCCGATACAGGCATCACCGCGCCCGACACCGGCATCACCACCCCGGACACCGGCGTGGTGGACGACGGTGGCACCCCCCCCGATGCGGGCGGCCCCGAAAGCGCGCGCCTCTCGATGACCGCCCTGGACTTCGGCCGGACGGTGGTCGGCGACCACCAGGTGCTCGCAGTCCAGGTTGACAACCCCACCAGCGGCCCGGTCGTGGTGCGGGTGGGCATCCTGGCCGGCCCCGAGGGCCAGGACTACTCGGTCACCGCCGACACCCCGATCGGCCCGAGCGGCGTGACCCTCAACCCCAACGACAGGATCACCTTCACCTTCGGCTTCACGCCGGGCGCGGTCGGCGCACGCTCGGCCGGGCTGGTGTTCGAGCTCTGCGATGCAGGCTGCGCCACCACCCTTCAGCTCAGCGGCGAGGGCATCCTGGACGCGATCACCTGCGCGCCGACCGCCGTCGACTTCGGCCTCACCAACCCCGGCGGCTGCATCACCGACGTGGTGACGTGCACCAACGGCTCCGGCCACGACGCCACCCTCCTGAGCACCACCCTGGCCTCCACCGAGTTCGTGGTGTCGCCCCGCACCTACCCCATCACCGTCCCCGCGGCCGGCGCCGAGGCGTTCGACGTGGCGTTCTGCCCCTCCGGGCTGGGCCCCCAGGCCGGCACCTTGGACATCGAGGTGGACCACCCCGACGCCCAGCGGAGCACCCAGACCGTGACCCTGAGCGGTGAGGGCGGCGGCCCGGACATCCAGTGCGCGCCCACGAGCCTCACCATCGGCGCGACCCTGGTGGGCTCGAGCCGCATCAGCAACATAACCTGCACCAACGTGGGCACCTCGACCCTGAGCATCTCCGCGATCGCCCTCAGCGCAGGCACCGCGCCGGAGTTCAGCCTCACCGGGGGCACCCCCGGCGACCTCCTGCCCGGCCAGGGCACCCAGATCGCCGTGACCTACGCGCCGACCGCGGCCGGCAGCCACAGCGGCACGGTGGTGGTTAGCAGCTCCGACCGGGACAGCCCCGAGACCATGATCACGCTGGCGGCCGAGGGACAGGAGCCCAACGGGTGCGCCCTCGCTTTCTCGCCCGCCGCCCTGGACTTCGGCGGGGTCGACGTGGGCACCGTCGCCCAGGGCGCGGTGGTGTTCACGAACACCGGCGTAAACCCGTGCGAGGTGACCAACGTCGCCCTCGGCGCGGGCTCGAGCCCCGAGCTCGCCCTCGGCCCGGGGATCGGCGCCGCGATCATCGACCCCGGCTCGAGCCTGAGCGTGGACCTCCTCTTCAGCCCCACCTCGGCCTCCGGCTTCTCGGGGACGGTGGAGGTGATGTCGAACGACCTGACCCAGCCCGCGCCGATCGTGGTGCCGGTGACCGGGCAGGGCCTCGACGCCAGCTACCCGATCACCCTCAGCCCCACGAACCTCGACTTCGGGGCGCTGCAGCCGGGCTGCGCGAACACCCCGCAACAGACCCTGCGCGTGACCAACACCGGGCCCGCGGTGGCGATCGGGGTGAGCTTCGACGCCGGCGCGTCCAGCGCGTACACGGTCGACGGCGGCACGACCACCTCCTTCAACCTGGCCACCAACGCCAGCCGCGACCTGGTGATCGCCTTCGCGCCGAGCAGCCTGGGGATCCACAACGCGCGCCTGCGGCTGTCGCCCGCGGGCCTGACCTCGATCAGCGCCAACATCACGGGCGAGGCCACGACCGCGGCGCGCAACGTGGAGACCTTCGTCGGCGCGGGCCAGCAGCTCGTGGACGTGCTCCTGATGGTCGACGACTCCGGCTCGATGAGTGAGGAGCAGGCCGCGCTGGCCCAGACCGCGGCCGCGTTCATCGCGCGGGCCGACGCCTCGGGCGCGAGCTATCACATCGCGGTGACCACCACCGACCCCGGCGGCGCCGTCGGCGTGCCCGCCGCGGGCACCCTCCGCGGCAACCCGACTGTCATCGACAACGCCAACCCGAGCCGCGTGGCCGACCTCCAGAACGCCATCAACGTCGGGGTGAACGGCTCCGCCACCGAGGAGGGCCTCTTCACCTCGGCCCAGGCGGTCACCGACCCGGTGCTCCTCGCCGGGCCCAACGCCGGCTTCCTGCGCGCGAACGCGGAGCTGGTGGTGGTCATGCTCTCCGACGAGGACGACCAGAGCCCCAACTCCGTCGCCGCCTACGTCGCCCAGCTGCAGGGCCGGCCGGTGGGTGTGCCAGGCACCTTGCGGATCTACACCATCACCGGCGGCGCCGCGGGCTGCGCCTCTATCGGGGGCAACGCCAGCGCGGCGCCTCGCTACCTCGAGGCGGCCCGGCTCACCGGCGGCTTCGATCGCTCGATCTGTGATCCCAGCTACCAGCAGATCATCACCGACATCGCGGACGCCACCTTCATCGGCTCGCGCCGGGTCTACGCGCTGGCCGCCGCGCCTGCGCCCGACAGCCTGAGCGTGTACGTCAACAACGCGCTGGTCCCCGCCCGCACCGGTACCGTCGCCGCCTGGGGCGTCGACTACGCCAACGCGCAGGTGGTCTTCAGCCCGAACAGCATCCCCGCGATCGGCGACACCGTGCGGGTGGAGTACGACGCGTTCTGCCTCGCCGCCACCTGCGGCGACGGCGTCCCCCAGCTCCCGGAGCAGTGCGACGACGGCAACGCGAACGATGGCGACACCTGCCCCTCCACCTGCTACGCCGCCGCGTGCGGCGACGGGTTCCTGTTGAGCGGGCTCGAGCAGTGCGACGACAACAACACCGTCGACGGCGACGGCTGCAACGGGAACTGCATCATCGAGGGCTGCGGGAACGGCCTCATCGAGGCGGGCGAGGACTGCGACGACGGCGCCGCGAACTCCGACACCGTCGCCGACGCCTGCAGGACGACCTGCGTCAACCCCGGTTGCGGTGACGGGGTGACGGACACGGGCGAGCAGTGCGATGACGGCAACGGCTTCGACACCGACGCCTGCCTCAACACCTGCGTCGCCGCGGTGTGCGGCGACGGCGTCATCTACGGCGGGGTGGAGCAGTGTGACGACGGCAACCTGGTCGACACCGACGGGTGCAGCAACGCCTGCACCTTGAACGTACCGAACCTGACCGTCACGACCGTCCCCGGCAGCCCGCTGGTGCCCACCCCCGGCTCACCCATCACGTGGACCGGCACCGACGACGACGGCTACGCCGCCATCCCGGTGGGCTTCAGCTTCAGCTACCTGGGCCTCGCGGTCCCCACCGCGTTCCCGAGCACCAACGGGCTGGTGGGCTTCGCGGCGGGCTCCACCGCCTACCAGAACGTCAGCGTCCCCGCCGCCGCCACACCGAACGGCTTCATCGCCTGGTGGTGGGATGACCTGAACTTCGGCGCGGCGGTCGGCCCCGGCGCGTCCGCCACCACCGCCCTCCTCGGCACCGCGCCGAACCGGGTCCGCGTGTTCACCTTCCTGAACGTGCCCCGCTACAACGCGGCGGCAGGGGGCTCGCTCATCAACGCGGAGGTCCGCCTCTACGAGGGCACCAACGTCATCGAGGTGCACTACGGCGCGCTGGTCCCCGGCACCACGCCGTCGGTCTACAGCGCCACCGTGGGCTGGGAGTCGCCCGACGGCACGGCGGGCGTGAACGTCCTCGGGTGCAACGGGGTCTGCGACATTCCGTCGTGGCCCACCGACACCATCTACCGCTACACGCCCTGACCCTCAGCTCCCCGGACCCTCCAGGGGCTCGGACGCCACCGCCTGGCCCGCCTTCAGGGCCGCGATGACCTCCACGATGGCCCGCCCCACCTCCTCGTTCGCGCCCAGGGTCTCGTAGCCCCAGGAGTAGCCGTTGCCGAGGTACTTGCCGTCGACGAAGCAGGTGTAGACCGGCTCGTCGTCGCGCAGGATCTCGACCCGCGCCCGGGTCCAGGACTTCCCGGCCATCATGCCGATGAGGGCGCGGCTCGCCCCGCCGACCTCCTCCGAGTAGATGTACCGACCCCGCACGCGCAACGCACCTTGCGGCGCCGCGTCGACCGGGTCGACCTTCGTCTCGTACTTCTCCTCGACCGTGGCGAGCCCGGAGGGCCGCTGCCCGACCAGCACCACCCGGCTGCCGGGCAACTTGTCCTGCGCCGCCACCTGGGCCCCTACCAGCACGTGGGCGAACCAGCGCTCGGTGTTGCCGGTCCCGCCGTGGTTCCCGGCGAGCTCGACGCCCTCGAGGGAGAAGGGCTCGAAGTAGATCTGCTCGGCCGTGTTCTGGGCGAGGTCCAGCTTGCCCGGCTCGGCGCCGCGCACGCTCAGGCTCCGGCACGCGGTGCTGGCGAACAGGAGGAGGAAGAAGATGGGCAGGAGTCGCGTGTATCGCATCATGCGCGGCCCCTTCGCAGGCTTCGTGCCAAGGCCCGCGGGGCCTGGAATGCGGGAGATCCGGCCCCGCGTCCGGCGTCGTCCGGCCGGACGACCGGACCGTCCGGACGGGGTGGGCAGTTCCCCCATTTGGGTGAGACGCGAGGGCCGTCCTCGACGTCATGAAGTACCGCAGCCTCGAGGGGCTCGCTGCGCCACACCCGCTGCTTGGCCCCGACCTCCGACCCGGAGTCGACCGGCTCGCCTTCACCTTCGACCTGCTCTGCCTCGGACTCCGCCTCCCAAGCGGCGAGCACCAGGGGCTCGGGGCGACGCTCTGGTTCTCCGCCGGCATGCTCGTCATGGACTTCCTGCAAGTCTACTTGTCGTTGGAGACCCGGGGGACAGGCGTGCATGGCCCCCCACCTGCGCTCCCGGCCGATCTCGTGGCAGAGCTCACCACCCGGGGCACGATACGTCTGAGCGCCGGCCTCCGCTTGACCGCGCTCCGAATCGGCGGCGCGAGCGTGCTCGCCGGGGTCGAGCTGTCCGCCGTCGGCGCGACCGAACGGCTCGAGGGCGCGGTCTTCGAGCAGACGATGGAGCTCGAGCTCTATCGGCCAGCAGGTCGCGGCAGACTGGGCGGCCAACGACCGACCGATCGTCACGTGGTCCGGGGGCCTGCGCTTCAGCCTGGGTTGTCGCTTCTGAGCGGCCCCCTGGGCGGCCTGGGACGTAGACTTGCCCCCGCCCCCGGCCTGCGGCCATATTGCTCGGGCTTGGGCCTCCTCAACCCGATCCCACCGCCCTATGACGCCCTGGAGTGGCGGGAGAAGCCGTTCGCCGAGAAGGTGCGGATGGTCTGCGAGTCCTGGGCGCTGCAGGGCTACGGCACCCCGCTGCCCGTCTTCGTGGTCTACCTCCTGAAGATCGCGGGCTACGTGGCGATGTGGAGCGTCTTCGTGAGCTTCACCCCCGGGCTCGGCGGCCTGTCCCGCTTCGGTGAGTGGTGGGCGGCGGACATCGCGTACCAGAAGTTCATCCTCTGGAGCATGCTCTTCGAGGTGCTCGGCCTCGGCTGCGGGAGCGGCCCGCTCACCGGGCGCTACATGCCGCCGGTGGGCGGCGCGCTGTACTTCCTGCGCCCGGGCACCACCAAGCTCCCGCTCTTCCCCGGCCTCCCGATCATCGGTAGGCCGCGTCGAGGCCCGGTCGAGGTACTGCTCTACGCCGCCCTCATCGTCACCCTGGTGCGCGCGCTGATCGCCCCCGTCCTCACCTTCGAGCTGCTCCTCCCGGCCGCGGTGCTCGTGCCGGTGCTCGGCCTCGTCGACAAGACGATCTTCCTCGCCGCGCGGGGCGAGCACTACTGGGTGGTGACGGTGGTCCTCGCGGTGGCCGCCTTCACCGGGGCCAGCTGGATCCCGGGCGCGAAGGCGGTGCACGCCGCGCTGTGGTTCTGGGCCGGCGTGTCGAAGCTGAACCACCACTTCCCCGCCGTGGTGTGCGTGATGACGAGCAACAGCCCGGTGGCCCGCTTCGCGTGGCTGCGGCGCCTGATGTATCGCCGCTTCCCCGACGACCTCTCCCCCTCCCGCCTGGCCGAGCTCGCCGCTCACTTCGGCACCGCGCTGGAGCTGAGCATCCCGGTGGTGCTCCTCCTCGGCGACGGCGGCCCCCTCACCGTGGTGGGCCTGGTGATGATGGTGGCCTTGCACACCTTCATCACGAGCAACGTGCCGATGGGGGTGCCCCTCGAGTGGAACGTCATCGTGGTCTACTCCGCGTTCGTCCTGTTCGGGCACCACGCCGACGTCTCGGTGCTGAGCATGGCGCCGACCGCGCTGGTACCCTTCGTGCTCCTGTTCACGGTGGTGCTCCCGCTCCTCGGGAACCTGAAGCCGGCCTGGATCTCGTTCCTCGTCTCCATGCGCTACTACGCCGGCAACTGGGCTTGCAGCGTGTGGCTCTTCGAGGGCGAGAGCTACCGCAAGCTCGATCGGCTGACCAAGGCCGCCCCGTGGCTCCTCGACCAGCTGGACCGCTTCTACGACCGCCGCACCTCCACCGGCCTGGTCGGCAAGGTCATCGCGTTCCGCCTCATGCACCTGCACGGGCGCATCTTCGGCCCCCTGGTCGACAAGGCGGTCGACGACCTCACCCGCTACGAGTGGGTGGACGGCGAGCTTGTCGCCGGCCTGGCTCTCGGCTGGAACTTCGGCGACGCGCACCTGCACGACGAGCAGCTCCTCGCCTCGCTCCAGGCCCAGTGCGGCTTCGCCCCGGGTGAGCTCCGGTGCATCTTCGTGGAGTCCCAGGCCCTCTTCGGCCGCACCCTCGAGTACCGGATCCGAGACGCGGCCACCGGCCTCATCGAGGCGGGGGAGGTGCCGGTGAGCGCCCTCCGCGACCGCCAACCCTGGGACGAACGCCCGGTGCAGGCCTCGACGGCGGCATGAGCGCGCCGGACGCCGTGGTCATCGGCAGCGGTCCCAACGGGCTGGCCGCCGCGATCCGCCTGGCGCAAGCCGGCTTGTCGGTCACCGTCCTCGAGGCGAAGGCCACCGCGGGCGGCGGCATGCGCACCGCGGAGCTCACGCTGCCCGGCTTCCACCACGACGTGTGCAGCAGCTGCCACCCGATGGGGGCGCTCTCGCCCTTCCTCAGCACCCTCCCGCTCGCGCAACATGGCCTGCGCTGGGTCAGCCCCGCCGCGTCGGTCGCCCACCCCCTGGAGCACCGCCCCGCCGCGATGCTCTACCGCGACCTCGAGCGCACCGCGGAGGCGCTCGGGTCCGACGCGGGCGCCTACCGGCGGCTGGTGGGCCCCTTCCTGAAGCGGCCCGAGGCCCTGTTCGCGGACGCCCTCGCGCCCCTCAAGTGGCCACGAGAGCCGGTGCGGCTGGCCCGCTTCGGGCTCCGAGCCGCCCTGCCGGCGGAGTCCCTCGCGAGGCTGACCTTCACCGAGCCCGCGGCCCAGGCCCTCTTGGCGGGGTGCGCAGGGCACAGCGTCCTGCCCCTCGACCAGGTGGTGAGCGGGGCCCTCGGCCTGATCTTCCTCGTGGCCGGGCACGCGGTGGACTGGCCGGTGGTGGCGGGCGGGAGCCAGGCGCTGGCCAGGGCGCTCGTGGCGCACCTGGAGGCGCTGGGCGGGCGGGTCCTCACGAACCACCCGGTGCGGAGCATGAGTGATCTGCCGGACGCGCGGGTGCTCATGTTCGACACCTCCCCCCAGCAGCTCGCGGACATCGCGGCGCCCGCCCTGCCGCAATCCTTCTTGCATCGCCTCCGGCGCTACCGCTACGGCCCCGGGGTCTTCAAGGTGGACTGGGCCCTGGACGGGCCGATCCCTTGGGCGGATCCGCGGGTGCTCGAGGCCTCCACCGTCCACGTCGGCGGCACCCTCGAGGAGATCGCGGCGGCGGAGGCCGCGGTGTGGCGGGGCGAGCACCCCGAGGCGCCGTATCTCATCTGCGTGCAGGCCTCGGCGCACGACCCCTCGCGCGCCCCCGAGGGCAAGCACACCGGCTACGCGTATTGCCACGTGCCGCCGGGATCCGAGCGCGACCTCACCGACGTCGTCGAGCGCCAGATGGAGCGCTTCGCCCCAGGCTTCCGCGACCTGATCCTCGCCCGACGCACCTGGAACACCCGGCAGTTCGAGCTGCACAACACCAACTACGTGGGCGGCGCGGTCACCGGCGGGGTCGCGGACTGGCGCCAGCTCTTCACGCGCCCCGTCACCCAGCTCGACCCCTACGCGACCCCGAACCCGAAGATCTTCCTGTGCTCGGCCTCGACCCCGCCGGGGGGCGGGGTGCACGGGATGTGCGGCTACTACGCGGCGGAGTCCGCGCTGCGCCAGCTCAGCCGCCAGCGCGCACCCGCGCCGCGCTGAGGATCTCGATCGTGTCCGGCCGGTGCCTCAGCATCCACCGCCGGACCGCCGCGATCTCCGCCGTGGTGCGGAGCATGATGCAGCCGTCGGTCCACGGGCTGTCGAACGCCACGTCGATCACCACCTGGGGCATCCAGTCCGGCGGCCCGTGGATGCCGATGGACCCGCCGGTGTAACCCAGCTTGCGCTGCGCGGTGGTCGGGTAGCCCACGGGCACGAACCACGTGAAGCCGCTGTTGGACGCCCGCGGCCGGGCAAGGGCGTAGCGCCCGAGCGGCGTCTTCTTGTCGCCCTGCTTCTTCTTGCCGACCCCGCCCTGGCCGAGGTTCACCGGGTAGGTGGCGTCAGGCGCGCCGCCGCGACACAGCAGCAGGACCTTCGCGTCCACGTCCACCACCACGCCGTCCGGGAGCCGCTGGCACAGGCTCGGGGCGCTGGTGGCGGCCAGGGTGGCCAACAGGGGCAACAGCGGCAGCATGCCCCGGCAGAACGCGGCGGTGGTGGGGCGGCCTTCCCTTGGCTTCGCGGGTTGACTCGACCCCCGCTCGCGGCCCTCACTGGGGCCATGAAGCCCGCATGGATGGCCACCCTGCTGGTGTTTGGAGCCACCTCGGCCCTCCCCGCGCAGTCCCTGGCGGGGCCGGAGACCCTCTACGTCCAGGCCTCCACCTTGCGCCTGCGCGACAAGCCCACCGCCAAATCGAAGACCAAGGGGCGGCTCAGCATCAACTTTCCCCTCCGGATCCTCCGTGAGGAGGGCGAGTTCGTCGAGGTCCGCGCGCTGAACCAGTCCACCGGCTGGGTCGGCAAGGCCTTCCTCGGGCCGACGCGCGTCACGGTCGAGGGCGCGCTGGAGCAGGCGAGGTCGGCGAAGACGCCGCAAGACAGATTGACGTGGCTCCAGCGCGCGGCGGCGCTCTCACCGAGCGACCTCGAGATCATGACCCAGCTCCGCGACACCTACCGCGAGCTGAAGGACGCGAAGGCGGCGGCCATGGTGGACACGCTGGTGACGGTGTTGAAGCGGCGTTGGTTCCCGATCCCGCAGCACCTCGACCCCGGCGTCTGGGTGGAGTGGCACGAGGCGGAGTGGCCCGGCGCGGAGACCCAGATCCCGAAGAAGGACTGGGCGAAGTACGACGTCACCGAGGACCTCGTCTTCTGGGTGCTGCCCGAGCACGGGGCGGCGGTGCCCGCGCGGGTGGCGGAGGTCTGGCCCGACAGCTGGAACGAGTGCGGCGGGGTCACCGGCATCAACCTGAAGCTCGACGTCAAGCTCCCGCCGGGCGAGCGCGCCCTGGTGGCGGTCCTGGGCGAGCCACCGGCCAGCTGGAAGCGCCCCGCCCCCGCCCCCGACAAGGCGCCGATCGAGGCCGCGTTCGAGGCCTACGTGGCCAAGGCGCTGGCCGGTCGCGGCGAGGTGTTCAAGTCCCTCGCGGTGTTCCCGGGCGGCGGCTACGGGGTGGCAGCGGTGTACCTCGGGCCAGCGGACGAGCACGAGATCGTGGGCAAGTACGAGCTCCACCGGGTCGAGCTCGACGCGGCTGGGCGCATCAACAAGGCCACGAAGCGCACCGAGGAGGTGCTGTTCCTGCAGCTCCCGGTGGCGCGCCGCGACGTCACCGGCGACGGCAACGTCGAGACCATCTACGACGACAACTGCTCCACCTACGTCGAGAGCAAGGACGGCGCCCCGCTGTTCTCATCGTACATGCGGTGCTGCGGCTGCTGAGACCTACGCCGCGCTGCCGAAGAGCCCCGCGAAGCCCTGGAACGCCATGGCCAGCATGCCCGCGATGATCAGGTTCAGCGCAATCCCTCTTGCGACCTTCGGCACGTCCGACAGCTCCGCCTCCTCGCGCAGGCCTGCCATCAGCACCAGGGCCAGGGTCATGCCCATGCCCGCGCCCACCGCGAAGACCAGGCCCTCGAAGAAGCCGTAGCCGCGGCTGGTCTGGAACAGCGCGAGGCCCAGGATGCCGCAGTTGGTGGTGATCAAGGGCAGGTAGATGCCCAGCGCCTTGAAGAGGGCGGGGGACAGCTTCTTGATCACCATCTCCACGAACTGCACCGTGCTCGCGATGACCACGATGAAGCTGATCAGCCTCAGGTAGGGGGCGTGCGGGAGCACCAGGGTCTCCAGCGACCACGCGCACACCGAGGTGATCACCATGACGAAGATGTTGGCGAGCCCCAGCCGGAACGCGGTCTCGAGGCGCGAGGACACCCCGAAGAACGGGCAGAGGCCGAGGAAGTAGGAGAGGGTGAAGTTGTTCACCAGCACCGCGCTGACGAAGATCCAGGCCAGGTTGCTCACGCCGCCGCCCTCCGCTCCTTCACCCACGCGAAGACGATCAGGATCGCGCCGAGCATCAGGAACCCGCCCGGGGGCAGGATCATGATCACCCACGGCTCGAAGTTGGGGCCGAAGAGGGAGACGCCGAAGAGCGAGCCCATGCCCAACACCTCGCGGCTGGACCCGAGGCACAAGAGCGCGAAGGTGAAGCCGAGGCCCATGCCCAGCGCGTCCAGGGCCGCCATGCGGACGCTGTTCTTGGCCGCGAAGGCCTCCTGCCGGCCGAGGATCAGGCAGTTCACCACGATGAGCGAGATGAACGCGCCCAGCTCCTTGTGGATGTCCGGCACGGTGGCGGCCAGCGCCATGTCCGCCACCGACACGAAGGTGGCGATGATGATGATGTAGGCGGTGATCCGGACCTCCTTCGGGATCACGTTCCGCAGGCTCGAGACCAGGATGCTCGAGCCCACCAGCACGAAGAGGGTGGCTACGCCCATGGCCAGCGCGTTCACCGCGCTGTTGGTCACCGCGAGCATCGGGCACATGCCGAGCACCTGGACGAAGACCGGGTTCTCCTTCCAGATGCCCTTCGTGAACTCCGC
>JACKEN010000046.1 GCA_020632995.1 Deltaproteobacteria bacterium
GGTGCGCCAGCGCACGCGCTCAGCGCCAGCAAGCACATGGACGTGAGGGGTGACGCGCGCATGCTCGGAAAACTTCGGCTCCCAGACTGGACGCACCTTCCGGGCTGGTGTACGTCCTGACCTTGCCCGTGACGGGTCTCGACCTCCCAGTCAAGCTGCGCCGCGGCCTCGGAAACGGAAAGGTCGTGCCAGCTGAAGAGCTTGCTCGACGCCTCGCGGCGTTCGACGCCGATCAGGACGGCGCCGTGACGCGAGAGGAGCTGGCGAAGTTCCTCGTTCAGAACCGATGCGGTGGTCCGTGGTTCTGTCAGATGGTCAGCCACAACGTGTTCGCCACCGCCGAGGACCGCTGGACTCAGAAGGTGGAGGCCATGAAGGTCGTGGCCCTCGCTCGGATCATCAACTACACGATGGCCCGCGCGAACAAGCCGGTGAAGCGCTACATCCTCACCCCCGGCGCGGTGATGGGCCTCGAGCCCAAGCGCGGCCTGAACGGGGAGGACCCCACCGTCTCCACCGAGTCGCTCATGACCGGCATCAACCGCCCGCGCCCCAGCGCGGAGGGCCAGGCGCCGCGTCCCGAAGGTCAGGCGCCGCGCCCCAATCCCCAGCAGGCCGCGCCCCGACCCGCACCCGACCCGCGCGCTGCGCCGGCCGGTCGCGCCCCGCCGCGGCCGCGTCCTTCGGGTAACCCCGCCCCGGGTGGTCGCGCCCCCGCCGGCCGGGTGGTGCCGCGCGGCCCGCGTCGGCCCGGCGGCCCCCGCCGCGAGCGCGGCGGCCGATTCTACAAACCCAGACGGAACGGCCGGATTATTCGGCCGACCTCGGATCAACGCTCGGCCGCCACGCGTCGCGGCCGCCCCTCGCGTCATGAGTGCAGGTCATCCGTGGGCATAGCTGGCGGCCCTGGGTGATGTTCCCATTAGGGAATGTATCGGTAGGCGTGACCCGGGACACGTAACGATCCGGGTCACCGGATCCGTGTTTCCACCGAGAACGTTCGGCTGGGCTGGGGCTTGCACTCTTCCAGGGGCGGAGGAACTCGAACATGGAACTTACCCACGACGACGTCCGCATTCAGGCTCATCCCACCACGCTCGCATCGGAGGTCGAAGTCGACGCCGACGGAGCCGCAATCGTCCAAGCTCCGCAGGACGGATTGCACCGGGTCGGGGCCAAGGTGGTCGGCGTCGTGTGGTTCACCGCCGTGTTCAGCCTGGTCGCGCTGCTGGTGGTCGCGTTGTTCTCGGAGCTGAGCGCGCTGTTCGGAGGCTGAACGGTCGGATCGGCACGTCGAGGGCTCGTGCCCCTTGCGGTTTGACGTCTTTGCGCGATCCTCTCCGGGCTTGGCTGTGAGGAATCTGCCGACCGACGCCCGCGGGCAGCGCCTCGATCGCGCCCTCTCCGCCCTCCTCGGCACCCCCGACGCGCCGGTCTCGGTGCGTGAGATCCGCGCGGCCCTGAAGCGCGGCGAGCTGTTGCTCGACGGCCGGGTCCGGGCCCCGGGCGACCGCGCCCGGGGGGGCGAGGCGGTCGACACGAGCGCCTTCGTGGCCCGCTCGGTCGCGGTGGTGCCGCCGGACCCCGAGCTCCTGGCCCAAGTGCCGGTGCTCTTCGAGGACCCGCACCTGCTGGTGCTCGACAAGCCGAGCGGGGTCCCCACCCAGCCGCTGCGGCCGGGGGAGGGCGGGACCCTCCTCGGGGCGGCGGTGGCGCGGGCCCCGGCCATCGCCGCCGCCGGGCCCCCGCTCGAGGGCGGCCTGGTGCACCGGCTGGACGTGGGCACCTCCGGGGTGGTGGTGTTCGCCAAGAACGCCGCTCAGCGCATGCACCTCAGGGACGACTTCAACCACCACCGGATCGAGAAGCGCTACCTGGCCCTCGCCCGGGGCACCCTGCCCGACGCGGCGGTGGCGGAGGGCCCGATCGGGCCGGGGGGGCCGGACCGGGTGCGGGTGGGCCCCGGCGGCCAGCCCGCGCGCACCGAGGTCGAGGTCCTCGCCCGCTTCGAGGATGGGCTCCTGTGGGTCGAGGCCCGGACGTCCACCGGGCGGCGCCACCAGGTGCGGGCCCACCTGGCCGATCTGGGGGCCCCGATCGTGGGGGACCCGGTGTACGGGGCGGGCCCCGAGCCGCTCCTGGCCCGGCTGGGCCTGCACGCGGCGGCGGTGACCCTGGCCGACGGTCGCCGCTTCGAGGCCCCGGTGCGCGGGGCGCTGGCGGAGGTGCTGGATGGGTTGCGCAAGAGGCCTTGACGTCGCGGCGGGGCTCCTCCTCGCCCTGAGCGCCTGCGCCCACGGCCCGGGCCCGGGGCAGGCCACCTTGCCCGATACCCGGGTGGCCCTCCGGCTGGTCGACATCGGCGGCGAGACCCTGAACGTGGCCGCGCTCCGGGGGCAGGTGGTCTTGCTGACGGTGATGACCACGTGGTCCGAGCCCGCCTTCCTCGAGGTCCCGCTCTTGAGCGAGCTGCAGCGGGAGTACGCCGAGGACGGGTTCGTGGTGGTGGCGGTGCTGCTGGACGACGACCCCCGGGTGATGCCGATCTTCCGCGACACCTTCCAGATCCCCTATCGCGTGACCCGCGCGTACGACCCGGCGGGCCTGACCGGGGATCAGGGGCCCTTCGGGCCGATCGGTGTGCTCCCCACCAGCGTCCTGCTGGACCGGGAGGGACACATCGCGGCCCGCATGGACGGGGTGTGGCCTCCTGGGGCACTCCGGACCGCGGTGCGCGCCCTGGTGTCTACAGAAGTTGCCCCGGATCCCGGGACTCAGTAGAGTCCGACCGCTCCCTCATGTCCGAAGCGGCTCCACGCATGCCCCGCGTCCTGCGGTTCTGGGCCCTGGTGGGCGGCTTCCTGGTGGCGGGGTTCGTCATCACGGCGCTGTTCGGCACCGGCGGGGTGGCGCGGCACGAGCGCCTCAAGCAGGAGCTGCGCGATCTCGAGGCGCGCAACCAGCGCCTGGAGGCCGAGAACCGCCGCCTGACCCAAGAGGTCCAGGCGCTGCGTCACGACGAGCGCTATCTCGAGCACGTGATCCGCGACGAGCTGGGCTGGGTCTCGGCCGACGAGATGGTGGTCATCTTCCCCGAGGGGCAGCAGCAGGCAGAGTAGCCGGCGCCGGTTGCGCCGATCTCGAAACCCTCGCAAGATCCTGGACAGGCCGTGGGCTCTGCCCGCGGCGCGAACGGGTCTTCGGCTTTGAAGAAGAACTTCATCATCGACACCAACGTCCTCCTCCACGATCCGGGCGCCGTCTTCGCCTTCGAGGAGAACAACGTCATCATCCCGATCTACGTCATCGAGGAGATCGACAAGTTCAAGCGCGACCTGAACGAGCTGGGCCGCTCCGCCCGTGAGGTGAGCCGCACCCTCGATGAGCTGCGCAAGACGAACTCCCTCTCGGAGGGCGTGGCGCTCGAGAACGGCGGGAACCTGCGGGTGGGCTTCACCGCGCGGCAGCTGCCGCCGCACCTGGCCCAGGCCGACCACTCCATCGACAACCGCATCCTCGCGGTGGCGATGGAGATCCTCGAGAAGGACCCGGGCGCGCCGACCATCCTGGTCACCAAGGACGTGAACCTCCGCATCCGGGCCGACGCGCTGGGCCTGTTGGCGGAGGACTACGACCACGACCGGATGGAGATCAACGAGCTCTACACCGGGGTGGTGGAGATCGAGGTCGACGCGGAAGAGGTGGACCGCTTCTACGCCCAGGGCTACCTGGCGCTGCCGGACCTCTACCACTTCCCCAACGAGTTCGTGCACCTCAAGGACAAGAACAACCCCAGCCACTCCGCGCTGGGGAAGGTGCAGCTCGAGCTCGGGCGCATCATCCCGATCACCCGCCTCAAGGACGGGGTGTGGGGGGTGCGGCCGCGCAACAAGGAGCAGTCCTTCGCCATCGATCTCTTGATGGACGACAACATCAAGCTGGTCACGATGGTGGGCAAGGCCGGCACCGGCAAGACGCTGATGGCGATCGCGGCCGGCATGCACAAGGCGACCGAGGAGCACATCTACCAGCGGGTGCTGGTGTCGCGGCCGATCTTCCCCCTCGGGCGCGACCTCGGCTACCTGCCGGGCACGGTGGAAGAGAAGCTGTCGCCCTGGATGCAGCCGATCTTCGACAACGTGGAGTTCCTCATGGGGCTGTCGAACTCCGACAAGAAGGGCGGGCGCTCGTACCGCGAGCTCATCGATCTCGGCATCCTGCAGATCGAGCCGCTGACCTACATCCGCGGTCGCTCCATCCCCAACCAGTTCATGGTGGTGGACGAGGCCCAGAACCTGACCCCGCACGAGGTGAAGACCATCGTGTCCCGGGCGGGCGAGGGCACCAAGATCGTCCTTACCGGCGACCCCTACCAGATCGACAACCCCTACATGGATGCCACCAACAACGGCCTCGTCCACGTGGTGAACCGGTTCCGCACCGAGCGGATCGCGGGTCATGTCACCATGTTCAAGGGCGAGCGGTCGGAGCTGGCGGAGCTGGCGGCGAACCTGCTCTGAGCCGTCGGCCCACGGCCGATGAATATCCCGTGCCCGTGTGCTAGTCTCATATCCGACATGAGCGTCACCGCTGTCCTGTTGGGCCTGGCCCTCACCGCCGCCACCCCCGTCTCGGACGATGCCGAGAAGAAGTACGAGATCTCCTTCGAGGGGACCACCGCCGACGTCCAGCAGGGCAAGGCGGGGACCTTCGCGATGGTGATCAAGCCGGCCGAGGGCTTCAAGGTGAGCAACGAGGCCCCGCTCAAGATCAAGCTGGCCTCCGAGGGGCTCTCGCTGAAGAAGACCGCCCTCAGCACCGGGGACGCGACCGAGAAGGGCTGGAAGACCACGCCGGCCTTCGCGGTGGGCTTCGACGCCTCGAAGGAGGGCGCCCAGACCATCGCGGTCGACGCGACCTTCTTCGTCTGTGACGTGCGGATCTGCGAGCGCAAGACCGAGAAGCTCAGCGTGCCGGTGAGCGTCCGGCAGTGAGCGGGCACCCCGACGCGAGCGCGCTCGCGACGGGGCGCGTGCTCTTGATCGTGACCGACAACCCGGCCCACCGGGTGCAATTCAACCGGCACTTCCACGAGGCGCCCCACCACCTCGTCTTCGCCGAGGACGGTGAGGACGGCTTCGACCGCTTCCTCGAGTCGAAGCCCGACCTCGTGATCGCCCACGTCACCGTCGGCCAGATGGACGGGACGCTGCTCTGCCAGCTCCTGCGGCAGCAGCCGCGCGGCGACAAGGTCCCCATGCTCCTGGTGGGCGAGGAGCTCTCGAACCCCGAGGTTGCCCGCGCCCGCACGGCGGCGGCGGGGGCCGACGACGCCCTCGCGATGCCGTTCGGCTCCGAGCGGCTCCTCTCGCTCGTCGACGCGCTCCTTCGCGACGGGCGCACCCACGAGCCGGTGGCCGAGACGTCCGAGCGGCCCACCGCGGTGGGGCGGGGCGAGGCCGAGGTGGCCTTCGGCTCGGTGCTGGCGGACTTCGTCAGCCAGACCGACGAGGGCAGCGGCACCCTCGACCTCGAGACCCCCCAGCTGGAGGCGCCCCTCGCCCGGCCGGGGATCGGGGAGGGCGAGCAGGGCGGCGACATGGACACCGTGGTGTCCTTCAAGAACCCGTTCTTCGAGGCCGACCTCCCCACCGCGCTCGCGGTGGACCCCGCCGCCTCGGCCGGGGTCGCGGTGATCAGCCCCAGCCTCGTGGCGGAGGAGCCGGTGACCCCGGTCGGGGCCCGAGAGGAGAACCTGCGCCCCGGGCCGCTCGGCAGCGCCCCCGCGCACGACCCGGCGGAGGAGCCGGAGGAGCCGGTGACGAGGGTCAGCTCCGACCCCCTCGGGCCGGGGCCGGTGACCGAGCAGCGCACCACCCCGGCCGTGGCCGTCTACACCCCGGTGGACCTCTCGGCCCCCATGGGCGCCGACCCCGACCCGCCCACGCTCCCGAGCGAGGGCCTGGTCCTCGGCGTCCGCCCCGACCCGCTGGTGGAGCCCAAGATCACCTCCACCGGCGCGAGCGGGGTCCGGCCCATCCCCCCCGAGCTCGTCAAGGCCCAGCTGATCGAGGAGGTGCCCCGCGACGCCACCCCGAGCGGGGTCTCGGGCGCGGCACGCGCAAGCCAGGTTGCCAAGCGCGCCAACGGCGGCCAGCGCCGCGGGCTCGACGAGAGCCAGCTCGGCAAGCGGCTCGGCAAGCGGGTGCGCACCATGCACCGGCTCCTCGACGAGGTCGACTACTACCAGCTCCTGGGGGTCGAGCGCGGCGCATCGCAAGCCGACCTGCAGCGCGCCTACTTCGACCTGTCGCTCGAGTTCCACCCCGATCGCTTCTTCCTGCTGCGCTCGGGGGACCTGAAGGAGAAGATCTACGTCATCTATCGGCGCATCGGGGAGGCGTACCGCATCCTCGCCGACGAGGAGCGCCGCCAGGCCTACGATGAGGCGCGCGCCGCCCAGAACGCCAAGCGGGCCGCCCCCGAGCTGCGCGAGGAGGCCCGCCCGCCCTCCAACGAGACCGTCCCGATCACCGCCCTCGGCGCGGTGGCGAGCGGCGATCGGGCGGTGCGCTTCATCCACCTCGCGCGCGAGGCCTTCGAGGCCGGCGATCTGAACGGCGCGCGCCTGCACCTCACGCTGGCCCAGGCCTACGAGAAGGACAACGCCACCGTGCGCGCGGCCCTCCGCCAGGTGACCGCGCAGCTGGCGCCCTCGGTGTGAAGCTCCTACGCCCGTGGCCCCTGCTCGCGCTGGCCGTCGCCTGCGCCGAGCGCGCTCCGCCCGCGCCCCTCGCCGCGGTGGTCGAGGGCTGCACCGCCTTCGCCCCCGACGGCGCGTGTGAGCACGTCCCCGGCACCGCCCTGCGGGTCTTCGTGGACGCCGAGGGTCCGGCCGAGGTCTCGGTGGACGGCGCGACCCTGGCCGTGACCGCGTCGGTGGCCGACACCGGCCGGCGCTTCGAGGTGCCCCTGCCGGACGACGCCCAGGCTCTCAGGCTCGCGGTGGCGGGGGCCGCGTTCGGGCTGAGCCTGCGCCCGGTGGCCACCGCCACGCCCACGGATCCGGGGCGCCGAGCCGCGCGGGCCGATCTGGATCGAGCGCGGCGCCGGCTGCGGGCGGGGCAGGCGGAGGCGGCGCGGGGGCTCCTCGATCAGGCCGCGGACGAGGCACGGAGGGCAGGAGACCTTGCCTTGGCCCGCGACGCGGAGCTCTTGGCGGTGCAGGTGGAGGTCTCGAAGCTCGGCGAAGTGGCGGCGGCGCGGCGACGCCTCGCCGAGCTCCCCCCGGTGCCCGAGGTCGATGGCCGCGCACGCGTCCTCACCGCCTTCCACCGAGGGCTGCTGGCCAGCCGCATGCTCGACGCTCGGGCCGCCCAGGAAGCCCTCGCCGCCGCCGAGCGCTGGGCGGTGCGCCTCGACTCCCCGCTCCTCGCCTACGTCGCCCACGAGCGGGCGCGGATGTTGATGGACCTCGGGAGGGCGCCGGAGTCGGCGCGGATCTTCGACGCCCTGCTGCCCCGCGCGCAGGGCTGTCTGTGGGCCGCGTTGGCGACCAGCGCGGGCTGGGCCCGGCTGGTGGCCCGGCCCCGCTTCGAGCTCCCCAGAGCGCGTGCGTTGCTGCAGGAGGCCCTCGCCGCCTACACCGGGCCTTGCGCCCTGGTGATCGATGCCAACAATGTCCGTGTCAACCTGGCCTTCCTCGCAGTGGACGACGACCCGGCCGACGCCCGCCGCATTCTCGAGCAGGTCGCGGGGCCGGAGCAGCCGGAGGCGCGGGCGTGGCGGCACGCGCTCCTCGGCCGCATCTCGATGGCCGACCCACCGCAGGCGAAGCTGCACTTCGAGAAGCTGGCGGAGGAGGCCCGCCAGCTCGGGCACGAGGTCCTGGCCTGGCAGGCCGAGCTCGGTCTGGGTCAGGTGGCCGAACGGCAAGGTGACCTGCGGGAAGCGGTGCGTCGATACCGCGCGGCGGAGGCGGTGTTGGATCGACAGAGCCTCCTCGTCCCCGTCAACGGCGGGCAGCGCTTCCTCCTCGAGGACAAGGACGAGAGCCAGCGTCGCCTGGTGGGTGCGCTGTTGGCCGAGGGCGAGGTGGCCGCAGCGTTCCAGGCCGCGCGGGACGCGCGTCGGCGCTCGGTGTGGGCGCTGGCGGTGAAGGACACCCTGGCCGGCCTGGGACCCGCGGACCGGGACGGGTTCGCCGAAGCCCTCGCGCGCTTCGAGGCGGCGCGGGCGCAGGCGCGGGCACGGGCCGCGGACGCCTGGCAGGTGCCGGAGGCCGAGCGCGCGGCGTGGCGGCGTCAGCAGGCCGAGGCCGACCGGACGGCGGCCAAGGCCCTGGACGAGGCCCTCCTGATCCTCGCCCGGCGCGGGGCCGCGCGCTCCCGGGACGCGGTCGAGCCTGGGCCCGGGCCGGACGAGCTTTGGATCCTCCCCTACCCCCTCCTCGAGCCCGCTCAGGTGTTCCTCGCGCGGCGAGGCCGGGTAGAGGTGTCGACGGCCCCCCTCGACGCCGAGGGGTGGGGCGCGCTGCTTGCGGCCCGCCTCGACGCTGTGACCGAGGTGAAGGTCTTGAGCGACCCGGGCCCCGCGGCCCAGGGGCCAGAGCTCGCCCTGGTGGACGGCGCCCCCCTGGTGAGCCGGCTCCCGGTGGCCTACACCCTGGACCTCCCCGCGCCGCCCTCGACGAGCGCCTCCGCCGCGGTGGTGGTGTTCGACCCCAAGGGCGACCTGAAGGACGCGCGGGCCGAGGGCCGATGGGTCGTGAAGAGCCTGGCCGAGCAGGCGCAGCAGGTCCGCGCGCTCGGGCCGCGGGAGGCGACGACCCCGCGGGTGTTGGCCGCCCTCGAGGGGGCGGGGCTGTTCCACTACGCCGGCCACGGCCGCTTCGACCCCGACGGCGAGTGGGGGAGCGCCCTGCTCCTGTCCGACGGGGACCTGGAGCTGGGCGACCTGCTGGCCCTGCGCGCCCCCCCGCACACCGTGATCCTGAGCGGCTGCGACGCGGCCTCGACCCGGCCCGGCAAGGCGTCGGTGGGCCTGGGGCTGGCCCAGGCCTTCCTGGCCGCGGGGAGCGCGGTGGCGGTGGCCACGCGGGCCCCCGTGCCCAGCGCCGAGGCCCGCGCCTTCGCCGAGCACCTCCACCGAGCGCTGGCGCGAGAGGGTGACCTCGGCCGGGCCTTCGCCGCGGCGAGGGCGGCCCAGCCGGATGGGTGGCGTTTCGTACTCCTCACCCGATCCGGGTAGTGCTAGGCAGGGTGTGCCGGTGGCCCACCCCGATCACGCGCTGGTGGCGGGCGCGTTGTCCCGTCAGCCCGACTCCTGCCGGACCCTCGTCGCCCGGCTGACCCCGGTGATCCAGCGGCAGGTGAACGCGGCCCTCATCCGCAGCCGCACCGGGCGCCGCGCCGACGTGCTGGACCTGACGCAGGAGATCTTCCGGGTCCTCCTGGACGACGACGGGAAGATCCTGCGCGCCTGGGACCCCACCAAGGGGGCGAGCCTCGAGGGGTACGTGGGCCTGGTGGCGGAGCGGCGCGCCCTGTCGATCCTCTCCAGCGGCAGAAAGAGCGGCCACGCCGAGGATCCGCACGAGCCCGGGGCCTTCGACGAGGCTCCCGGCTCGGCCCCCGACCCGGAGCTCGCCGCGATGAGCCGCGAGGCCCTGGGCAAGGTCCTTGCCGGGCTGCGGGAGCGCCTGAGCGATCGGGGCTACGAGATGTTCCACGTGTTGTTCGTGGAGGAGCGCGAGGTCGCGTGGGTGATGCGGACCTACGACCTCAACCGGGACGCCGTCTACGCCTGGCGCGCGCGAATCCAGAAGGCGGTGCGCGACGTCGCAACAAAGATCGCGTCAGATTCCGGCCCCTCGAGCAGAAGACAGGGGCAAGGAGGTGGCGGATGACGGACCGTGACGACCAATCCGCGTCCGATCCCCTCCTGGCGGCGGTCAGCCGCGCGGCTCGGGAGGAGGCCCACGAGGTGGAAGCCTGGTGGGCCGCGGCGGCCAAGGGCGACGCGGCGGGGCTCCCCGCTGACGCGCCCGCGCCAACCGAGCTGGCGCCGCTGACCGAGGTCGAGCAGGCCGCGATGACCGAGGCCCTGTTCGGGATCCCGGCCGCGGCCCCGGTGGTGAGCCTCTCGTCCCGGCGCCGGCGGGTGTCGGTGGCGGCGGGGCTGGCCCTCGCGGCGGGGATCGCGGCCATGGTGGTGATCTCGCGGCCCCCGACCCTCCCCGGCTACCAGCTGGAGGTGCGGGCGGGGGAGAAGGCGCTCCGGTCCGACGGGCCGAGCGAGGTGGAGCCCGAGTACGCGGAGGGCAGCGTGCTGTCCTTCGTGCTCCGCCCCGAGCGGCGGGCCGAGGTGCCGGTGGCGGTGGTGGCGGTGCTCCACCCCGAGGTGGGGCCGCCCCAGGTGGTGCCCTTCGAGGTGGAGCTGGCCGAGGGGGGCGCGGTGCGCCTCACCGCGGAGCTCGGCCACACCTTCTCCGCGCCGCCGGGCCGCTACCGCCTGGTGTTCCTCCTTGCCCCCGAGGGTGCTCTGCCCTCGCGGCCGGCCGAGGCGGACGCCGCCGTCGAGGGCATCCAGCGCCTCGAGCATCGCTTCCGGGTCGTCGCAGACAACTGAGCTCGTCGCCGCCCCCGGCGGTGGCGCCACCCGAAAGGACCCTGATGCGAAGCACGACCCGAGCCCTTGCCTTGCCCCTCCTGATCGCCGCCGTCGGTTGTGGGGAGGTGCCCGAGACCGAGGTGTCCACCCACGCGGTCACCCCGTACACCAGCCCGTATGCGTACCCGGGCGCTTGTCCGCCCAGCCGCACCGGGCACTTCCTGTGCGGCAAGACGGAGGGGACGCTCACCGGTCAGCTGGCCGAGGCGTGCGTGGACACCGACTGGGTGGGCTACCGCGTGGGCACGGGCACCAGCTGCCTCAAGACCGGGACCAGCAGCTACGGCACGTGGGAGATCTCGAAGCTCTTCCCGGCCGGCCCCCCCAACCGTCGGGCCCAGCTCGACCGGTTCTGCAAGTACCACTGGAAGCCTGCGCGTGGGTACAGCGGGCCGCCGGTCACCTCCATCCTCCCCAACAGCGGGTTGATGCGCCTGGAGCGGGACTGCGACGCGGTGGCCCCGCAGCTCGTCCCGGGTCTCTCGGCTGCTTCCTTCGAGGCGTCCTACGCGCAGCTCGTCGACCGACCGAAGTTCTCCCCGGGCGCGAGCTTGTCGAGCGCCGCCCAGGTCCGGGTGGCGGTGGTGGATGACAGCAAGGACGAGAACACCGGCCTGCCCTCGGCGGGGACCTACGGGCACGGCTTCCTCATGGGGGCGGTGGCGCGCGAGAACAGCTGCCTCCACATCAACGGCATCGCCACGGACTGTGCGGCCGAGATCGTGAGCTACGCGGGCTTGCCCGGCGGGGTCGGGGGCGCATCCCGTGGACGGCCCTCGGATGTGGCGGCGGCGATGGAGGCCGCGGTCCGGGAATGGGTGGAGGGGGGTAAGCGGAGCAAGCTGATCATCAACCTCAGCCTGGGCTGGGACGGGGTGTACTCCGGTCACTACGGGCCGAACATCCGCACCACCGTGCTGTCGGCCTGGGAGGTCGCCCAGTGGGCCACCTGCGAGGGCGCGGTGATCGTGGCCGCAGCCGGCAACCGGGGGCAGGTGGGGAGCTCGGCGGAGGCCATGTTCCCCGCCGGGTGGGAGCAGTGGGAGCCCCGGGTGTGCCCCGGCGCGCCGGGCGCCTACGCGCCGCTGGTGCACGCGGCGGGGGGTGTGGACGCGCGGGACAACGCCATCATGGTGGAGCGAGCCCGGGCGGCCCCCCGCCTGCTCCTGCCTGCCGCCTTGGTGACCGCGTCTTCACCGGACAGCGGCGGTCAGCGAATCCAGGGCCGATTGGCCTCCGGGACCTCGCTTGCCGCCGCCGGCGTCTCCGGGGCTGCCGCGCTCGTGTGGGCGATGGCGCCCTCGCTCGACGGGGACGAGGTCATGCAGGTGCTCTACGATACCGGCATCCACTTCCCCAAGTTGCCCGGGGTCGCCTACGCGCCCGGGCAGAACCAGACCCGAGTGGACATCTGCGAGGCTGTGTCGGCGGTGTGCGCGGGGAGCTCGTGCCCCCAGGTGTGCGCGCCGCGCCCCTACCAGAGCGACGGCCGGCCGGGCTACGCGGCGCTCTTGGAGCTGGAGCGGCCGGGCACCACGACGCGCCCGCCCGACGTCGCGCCGATCACCTTCTATCCCTCGGTACCGGCCCAGGACGACATCTACATCTCCCCCAACGCCGGGCCCCAGCCCGGGGGGGATGCTTGTCCGCTCTGCGGGCTGACCGCCAACTTCCTCGTCGGGCAGATCTCGCTCCCCGCGGACGCCGACCTGGTCGAGGTCTTCATGCGGACGGAGCCCTGCGGGGAGGGGTGCGCCCCCGACATCGGGGGCTTCAAGGTCGACCTGCCCAGCGCGGTCGATCCCTTCAAGGTCGACGTCTCGGCCTTCGTGGACACCCAGACGCTCGACAAGGCGATGCTGGAGATCACCACCGAGACCGACGGCGAGCTGGTGGTGCGGTCGGCCGAGCTCTTCATCGAGAACTGACCACCTGACGCCGTCGACCGCTTCCTTGCCCTGGCTGCGAGGCCCTCCTTCCGCCCGCGACACACTTCGAGGGGCACCGATCCCCAGTGATACAGGGCAGTTGCGCGCACTCATGTTCTGGCCCCGGACCGCCGTCTAGGGCTCCTGAGATGAGGAACAGCGCACTCGCCATGTTCGGCGCCCCCACCGAGGACCTGCTGGCCGCGAACGAGCTGGAGGCCATCCCGCTCCCGCCCGCCACTCCGGCGCCGTCGGTGACCGTCCTCGGCTCCGGCCCCGCGCGGCCCGACTCGAGCGCTGGCCCCCGGCGGGCCCTCGACCTGCACTCGGCGGTGAAGGGCAGCGCCCAGTGGCGCGAGGCGGTGGGCGCGGAGGTCTCGTCCACCGAGCTCCCGATGCTCGACCCCGACGCCCTCATCCCCCTCGACGATCTCCCCCAAGACGATGAACCCCTTGAGTTGACCCCTCCTCCCCGGGTCCCCGAGCTGCGCCGCCCGACTCCCCGGCCTCGTGAGCTCGGGGCACCAGACGTAGTGGGGGTGGGCCCCGCCGATCCCCCCCGGCGGGCGCCCACCCCCACGCGCACCGGGCCGCGCGTCGCGTTCCGGCAGATCCAGGAGCGCAACCCGACCCTCGACGTGCCCCAGCAGATGGTCGCCCCGGTGCCCGAGCGCCCCGCGACGCCGCCGCCGGGCACGCCGGTGCGGCACCTGCAGCGCGGCGAGGCGCTGTTCGAGGAGGCCCTGAAGGCGATGGTGGCCGGCGACTACTCCGCGGCGGAGCGGCACCTGACCCTCGCCATGAGCTACAACCCCGGCGACATCCGCGTGCAGGTGGCGCGCGAGAAGGTGCGCCGCGTCCTCGGTCGCTGAGCCTCGCGCGTGACGCGCGCTGTGACGTCACGCCCCGCCTTCGAAGGGCCCGATCCGGGCCGCCAGCGGTTGGCATCCGCTGTGCAATCTCGCTCCAGCATCAACCAATGTGGCCGGGACACCGGCCAGAAGGAGCGATTCCAATGTTTGCACAGCTCGGCGCCATCACCCTCGGTCAGGTCGGCAAGGGCCTCCTCTCCACCTTCTTCGGCAGCAAGCTCCGCACCGGCCTGACGATGTTCTTCGCCGGCCAGTCCATGGCGCGGAACTCCATGGCCGGCGGGATCACCGGGCTCGGCATCTAGCCGGCCCGCTTTGCGGAGGACCATCATGAGCACCGTCGAAGCCATCGCGCACCCCATCGCTGAAGACATCGCTGCCGCCATCGTCGAGGTGAAGCAGCCCGGACGAGAGCCGGCAGAGCTCCCGCGGGCCGCAGCCAAGGCCCTGGCTCGCAAGATCGACGGCTACCTGGAGAGCCCGGAGCTGTTCGACGTGGTCAAGACGGTGCTCTACGCCTCCCATCTCCTCGAGACGGAGGCGGGCGCCCCCCGGGCCGCCAAGGCGGTGCTGGATCTGGTGGAGCGCGGCCCGGTCTTGAAGGCGCTGCGGCGCCACAAGGCCGAGCGCTCCGCCGCCGACACCGACGCGGCGGGCACCCGGGGGCGCGCCTTCGTGCGCTTCACCGACCGGGCTCCGGCCCGGCCCGCGAGCCCCGCGCCGTCCCCGAAGGGCGCGGTGCCGCTCGCCTTCGCGTTCCCGCGGCGGATGTGACGAACCTCTCGCTTGGCGTCGGGCGCGGATGTGAAACAATGCCCCGGTGAACCCCCGCACCCTCCTGCTCGCCGCCCTCGTCACGCCCCTCGTCGGCTGCGGCGGCCTCTCCCCTGCCGCGCGGGCCATCGTCGTGGCCAACAAGCCCTCGGTGACCCAATGCCGGTTCCTGCAGGTGGTCTACGGCTTCGGCGGCAAGTCCCGGAACCAGGCCCTCGAGGCCGCGGCGGCCCGGCGGGCGACGCACATCGTGGTGCTCTACGAGAAGGGCGGCAAGACCACCGCCGACGCCTTCGACTGCGCCCAGCCTGGCGTCGCGGTCGCCGCCGCGAAGGCCACCGGCGCCGCCCCGGTGGCGCCGGCCCCGGTCGCGGAGGCCCCGGCCGAGCCGCCGGTGGATGCAACCCCGGTTGCGCGCGACATGACCCTGGCCGAGCCCGCCCCGGCATGGGTCATCGCGGTGATGGACGTGCAGCCGCCGGCCTCGGCCGACAACCCGCTCGATCCGGGCCTCATGCGCAACATCGGCGACCAGCTCCGCATCTTCATGGCCGAGCAGGGGGTGCGCACCATCGACCGCGGGGCGCAGGAGCGCACCTTGCGGAGCCAGGTCGAGGCGATGAAGGAGGAGTCGTACAAGCAGTGCTACGACGACGCGTGCCAGATCGAGCTCGGCAAGGCGCTGGCAGCGAGCCACATCCTGCGCGCGCAGATCACCCGCTTCGGGAGCCTCTGCGTGCTGAACGGCGAGCTGGTGGATCTGCGGGCCGAGGTGGCCACCGCCGCCGCGTCCTCCCGCGGCTCGTGTGAAGAGGAAGGCTTCCTGCAGATGAGCGAGGAGGTCGCCACCATCCTCGTGAAGAAGTCCCGAGGCTGAAGCGCTACAAGCCGAAGAGGGCCTGAAGGCCCTCGGCCAGGGCGCCGGGGGTGTCGGGCCCGATGCTGTTCTGCTCGCCGTACTGGCCGTTGGGCTTGTAGGCCCGGGGCTCCTCGCGATCGAACTGGGGCCGGGGGATCAGGTACCCGATCGCGTCGTTGGCCTGGTTGATCACCACCGGGAGGCGGTTGTCGGGTACGAGGGTCGAGAGCGCGGGCTCCGCCTCGGCGTCGGGGTAGTCGGCGCCCTCGGGGTGGGTGATCAGGCTCTCGCCGTTCGGCCCGGTGAGCCAGAGCTCCGGGTAGAGCTCGCCCGGCACCGTCACCAGCTCGAGCGGCCCGATCCCCACCGAGCCCACCTCGGACTGGATCCGCAAGGCGCCTTGCTCGACCTCCTCGACCGAGAACTGCTCGGCCCGGCTCCGGGGCATGCGGCGCCCGTCGGCGCCGAAGACGGTGCGGTCGATGATCCCCCCCGACCACCCGGCGAGGAACAGGACGTTGTTGAAGGTCAGCAGCACCGAGCGCCGCCGGGCGCGCAGGTCGGGCGCGTCGACCTGCACCGCACCGCTACCGTCGAGCGCGGTGGCGAGGGCCTCGCCCACCCCGCGGCCGATGTACTCGGCCTTCTCGTAGGTGCCGTTGTCGCAAGTCGCGTTGCCCTGCGCATCGGGGCAGCCCTCGATGTGCAGGGGGTTCATCAGGCCGCCGAGGTTGCCGGGCATGAAGAGGGCGACCGCGCCGGGGTTGGCCGCCTCGAGCGCGTTCCGCAGGTAGTGGGGGTAGTCGCTGGTGAGCGCCTGGTTGGTGTCGTCGAGGGACTCCGGGTGGTTGCCCCAGACCGCGAGCACCGCCACCGGCCCGCCGCCGCCGTCGAAGCGGATCCCGGTGGCGAGGGCGTCCTTCACCTCGGGCAGGCGCGAGTCGTGGACCAGGTGCGGCAAGTCGACCTGTGCGTAGGTCATGGTCACCGGCTCGCGCTTCGACCAGGCCTCGGCCACCGCCTCCGCCGCCCACGCCACCACCTTCGACAGGTGGTCCTCGTCGCGCCCGCTCTCGAGCGGGGTCGCGCCCCACGGGCCCATGCTGTCCGGCGCCTCGTGGTCGTGGGTGCTCGCCAC
>JACKEN010000047.1 GCA_020632995.1 Deltaproteobacteria bacterium
GCTCGCCTGCGGGGACGCCGCCGGGACCGGCGGCCTCACCCCCGACCCCGCCCCCAAGGTGCGCGCGGTGCCGTCCGCGGTGGTCTTCGGCCGGGTCCCCGCCGGCTCGGTGGCGGCCCAGGACGTGGTGATCGAGAACCAAGGGAACGGGTCGAGCGAGGCCCTGACCCTGGTCGGGAGTGACAACACGACTTGCGACGCCGCGGGGCGCTTCTGCCTCGAGCTGGCGTCCGAGGCGCTCGCCCCCGGAGCGCAGGTGACGGGCCGGATCCTCTTTCACCCCGACGCGGTGATGCCGCCCGCCACCCGCGCGTGGACCCTGGCCTGCGGCGAGGCCTGCGAGGTCGCGCTGACCGGGCGCGGGAGCGGGGTGGAGGCCCCGGCCACCGCACCCGCCGGGGTGGACTTCGGCCGCTTCATGCCGGGCTGCGGCGCCGCCCAGGAGGTGATCCTCACCTCCGCGGTGGACGTGCCCCTCACCGTCTCCGAGGTGAGCCTCGAGGCCTCCAGCGAGGGCGCCTACGAGCTGGTCCTGCAGGACAGCCTGCCGGCCGCCCTCCCGGCGGGCGGCACCCTCGGGGTGAGCCTGTCCTTCCTCGCGCCAGCGGGCGATGTGCAGGCCACGTTGCGGTTCCTCGTCACCGCCCCCGGCCAGGGGCTGGCCGACGACTACGCGTACCCGGTGACCGTCGACGTCATCGGGCGCGGGGACCAAGCAGAGACCAACTGCCCGTAAGTAGCCTGGCCACGGCGTGCGTGCGATCCGGTTCGTGGTCGTGATCGTGGTCGTAGCCGTGGACGAACCATCCCTCCGCCTGGTCACACCCGCGCCGGCGCTCGCACCGCGACCTTGGCGTCGATCGGGAGGGTGAGGGTGAAGCAGGTGCCCTCGCCCGGGCGGGTCTCGAGGTCGACCTCCCCTCCGTGCTGCTCCACCACCACCGCGTGCACGATGGCCAGGCCCTGGCCGGTGCCCCGGCCCACCGGCTTGGTGGTGAAGAAGGGGTCGAAGCAGCGGCGGGCCACGTCCGCGGGCATGCCCGCGCCGTCGTCCTCCACCTGGATCTCGACCGAGTCGCCGACCTTCCGGCTGCGGATGGTGATGTGGCCCTTCTCTCCGCGCGCCCCGTTGCGCTCGCCGATCGCGTGGGCGGCGTTGACCACCAGGTTGAGCAGGGCCTGACCCACCCCGTCCCCGTGGCAGGTCACCGGCGGCAGGCCGCCCTCGAGCTCCATGCGGAGCTCGGCGTTGTACTTCCACTCGTTGCGCGACACCACCGCCACGCTCTCGATGACGCGGTTGAGGTTGGCCGGGGTCTTGGCGTCGGTGGCGGGGTGGCTGAGCTCCTTCATCGCGCGCACGATGCGGGCCACCCGATCGACCCCCTCGAGGGACTGCTGGATCGCGCTCGGGAGCTCGGCCTCCACGAAGTCCACGTCCACCTTCGCCGCCGCGAGGTCCTCGGCCGGGAGGGTCCGCAGCATGGGGAGGAGTCGGCGCAGCACGTCGTCGATGAAGGACAGGTTGTCACCCACGAACTGGATCGGGGTGTTGATCTCGTGCGCGATGCCCGCCGCCAGCTGGCCGATCGACTCCAGGCGCTCCACCCGCTGGAGGCGCCGCTCGAGCTCCTTGCGGCGCGTGATGTCGAGCCCTACGAGGAGCACGCCGGGGTCGGCGCCGGGCACCTCGAAGCGGCTGGTCTTGAAGCCGAGCACCCGGCGCTCTCCGTCCTTGGAGCGGAAGGGCAGGGCGTCGATGGCGCCCGTGCCCTCGCGCGCCGCGGTGTCGAGGGCGTCGCGGACGCGGGCGCGGTCCCACTCCAAGGGGAGCTCGTCCCACCGTCGATCGCGCACTGCGGCCTCGGCCATGCCGAGGGTCTCCTCCGCCGCGCGGTTCCACTGGACCACCCGGCCCTCGCCGTCCACCCCGATCACCACCGCGGGGATGGCGCGGAGGAGCGCCTCCTGGTTCTGCAAGGCAGCCTCCACCTCGGCGTGCATCGCGCGGCGCTCGCTGTCGTCGATGAGGCACGCGTGGAGGGCCGGCGCGTCGCCCTCGAAGGTGCGCAGCAGGAGCACGTCCACCGGGCGCTCCGTCGCGTCGGGGAGGCGCACCCGCGCCTGCAGGCGCTTGGGCGGGATCACGTCCGGGTCGATGCACACGCGGAGGAGCTCACGGTACCGGGGCCGCAGGTCGGGCGGGACCGCGACGTCCTCGAAGGACGCGCCGACGAGCGCGGGGCCCCACAGCTCGGCCGCGGCGGCGTTGGCGATCCGCACGCGGCCCTCGGCGTCGAGGGTCAGCACCGGCGCGCCCATCGACTGCAGGAGGGTGCTGGCCCAGGTGCAGTGACCGTCGCTCTGCTCAGGCCCGCGCATACGACTTCCCCACCCGCTTGGGTTGGTCGAGCTGCATGCGCACCCGGAAGGGCTCCTTCAGGTCGCCGCGCTCCGAGATGCGCCGCAGGTGCTCGAGGATGGCGGCGGAGACCTCGTGCCCGCGGGCCACCAGGAGCACCCCGGCCCGGGTCCGGACGTCCTCCTCGAGGAGCATGCCCTCGGTGAGCTCCTCCGCCCGGATGGTCCGGACCGCGCTCAGGGCCCGCTCGAACTGCAGGCTGCGCAGCACCTGGAGGAGCTCGGGGGCGTAGCGCTGCGGACGGGCGGCGAGCAGCTCCAGCGCGCGCTCGGGCCCCTCGCCGCGCCTGAGGCGCCGATCGAGGGCGATGGCCACCCGGAGGAGCTGACCGCCCACCGCGGCGGGATCCTCCTCAGCAACCTCTCTTGCAGGTCGGCGGAGCGCGTCCGCGGACTCCTGCCGCCGCACCATCTCCGACACCGCCTCGAGCCGGGGCACGTTCGCGACCAGGCGCGCGCCGGTCTCGGTGTGCTTCGCGAAGAGCGCCTGCTCCTCGTCGTCGAGATCGCCGCCGGCCTGCACCTTCTCGACCAGGGCCTGGGGCAGGACCACGCAGCCGACCTGGGAGACCGCGGCCGCGACCGAGTACTGCCACGGCTCGGGGAGCGCGAGGTGGTCCGCCATGTGCCGGACCATCGGCTCGATGCGGGCGCCGACTCCGAAGGCCACCGGGTTGGCGAGGCTCAGCGTCTCGGAGAGCATGCGGAGGCTGCCGCGAAGGGTCTCGTCGAGGAGGAAGCGCTCCTGCTCCTCGAGCTGGAACATGCGCACCCCGTCCTTCAGGGCGGAGGTCAGCACGTCGGGCGGGCAGGGCTTGCGGAGGAAGCGGAAGATCTGGCCGCGGTTCACCGCCTCGATCGCCACCTCGAGGTCCGCGTGGCCGGTGAGGAGGATGCGGGCGGAGTGCGGGCTGATCGCGGCCGCGCGGGCGAGGAACTGGGCCCCGTCCATCTCCGGCATCCGGAAGTCCGAGACTATCACCGGGAACGGCGCCTCGGCCTCCAGCCGCGCGAGCGCCTCGGTGGGGCTGGTCACCAGCACCGTCTCGAACGACTGGTAGAGGGTGCGCCGGTAGCCGGCGAGCACCGACGGTTCGTCGTCCACGCAGAGGACGCGCTCAGGCAAGGGCGGCCTCCTTCATCACCGCCTCGGTGTGGCCGAGGGCGCGGGCCATCAGCCCGCGCAGGTTGTCGGGGATCTCGAGCGCCACCACGGGGTCGGTCGGCAAGGGATGTTGCGCCGAGAGGACCGAGTCCGCCACCAGCACCGCGCGCAGGACCCCCGCGTCCGGGAGGCCGGCGAGGGCCAGGTCGTGGTGGTGCGCCACCGCGTCCACCACCGCGTCCGGGATGCCCCACAGCGCCATCAGGTAGGCGCCGAAGGCCCGGTGCGACGCCCCGAAGAAGGCCTCTTCGGGGGGGCGCGCGGGGTTGCCGCGGGCGGCGAGGAAGCGGCCGAGGCTCTCGGCCTGGCTCACCCCGAGCACGAGCCAGCCGACGTCGTGCATGAGGCCGCCGAGGTAGGCCTCCTCCTCCTCGTCCGCCGACAGCTGGAGGTCGCGCGCGACGAGCCGCGCGAGCCGCGCGGTCAGCACCGCCCGCTGGAAGAAGGTGTCGACCGGGAGCCCCGCGTCCTCCGCCGCGGCGAGGCCCTCGAAGGCCCCGAGGCCGAGGACCAGGGCCTGCACCGCCTCGACCCCGAGCAGCACCGCCGCGCGCGCGGGCGAGGACACCCGGTGGGTCATGCCGAAGAAAGGTGAGTTGACGACCTGCAGCAGCTTGGCGGACGTGGCCGGATCGTCGGCGATCAGGCGCCCGACCTCCTCGATCGAGGTGTCGGGGCGGGCCAGGGCTCGCTTGATCTCGGCGTAGAGGCGGGGGACGGCGGGGAGGTTGGCCACCCCGGTGACCTCCGCTCTCACGCGGGCGTCCTGCAGCACGGTGCGCAGGCGGAGCGCGCGCTCCAGGGTCTGGCGGAGGAGCCGCGGCTCGCACGGCTTGGCGAGCACCTGGTGGGTCGGTCCGGCCGCCGCGATCAGCGCCGCCTGGCTGGTCTGCCCGGTGAGGATGAAGCGGATGACCTCGGGGTGGAGGTGGCGCACGCGATCGAGGAGCTCGGCCCCGGTCATGTTGGGCATCCGCATGTCGGACACCACGACGTCGAAGGGCTGGTCCGCCATCAGGGCGAGCGCCTCGCTCCCGGAGTTGGCGGTGGAGACCTGCCAGTCCGTCCCGAGGGCGTAGAGGGCCCGCCGGAGGCCGGCGAGGACCCTGGGCTCATCGTCCACCAATAGGATGGCGGGGCGTCGCTCCGGACTCACCATCGTTGGATCAAATCGGCGGTCTCGGGGAGACCACATCGAGACTTCGGCCTCGGCGCCTCAAAGCGGTGCGCCCGCAGCCAAGGGCAGCCGGACGAAGAAGGTCGTCCCCACCCCGCTCGCGGTGTCGAAGCGGACGTGGCCGTGGTGGGCGTCGACCACCGCCGACCACACGATCGAGAGGCCCTGACCGGTCCCTCGCCCCACGTCCTTGGTGGTGAAGAAGGGGTCGAAGACCCGGCTCCTGGCCGCCTCGGGGATGCCGCTGCCGTTGTCCTCGACCTGGATCTCCACCGCCTCGTCCACGAAGCGGGTGCGCACCACGATGCGCCCCGGGCCGGCGCCGCGCCGCGCGTCGTGGATGGCGTGGGCGGCGTTCACCACCAGGTTGAGGATCACCTGGTGGAGCTGGCTGCGGTAGCCGTCGAGCATCGGGAGGTCGGGGGTCAGCTCGAGCTCGAGCTCGGCCACGTCCTTCCACTCGTTGCGGCAGACCTTCACGCTCGTCTCCACCACCACGTTGATGTCCACCGCGGTGCGCTGGTTGCCGTCCGAGCGGGCGAAGGCCTTCATCGCGCTCACGATGTCCGCCACCCGCGTGATCCCGTCGAGGGTCTCGTCGAGGGCGCGAGGCACCTCCTCGGCGAGGAACTCCACGTCGACCTTCTGCAAGATATGTTTCAGGTCGCCGGCGTCCACGGGCGCGCCGTTGGCCACCGGGGCGAGGGTGCGGGCGAGCTTCAGGAGCTCATCGCTCGCCTGCTGCACGAAGCGGGTGTTGTCGCCCACGAACTGCAGCGGGGTGTTGATCTCGTGGGCGATGCCGGCGGCGAGCTGGCCGATCGCCTCGAGCTTCTGGGCGTGCCGGAGCTGGGCCTCGGCGCGGCGTCGTTCGGTGAGGTCCCGCGCGAACACCGCGTACATGGTGCGGTCGTTCCGAGTGAACGCCGTGCTGGTCAGCTCGATCGGGAAGCTGTTGCCTCTTCGGATCGCCACCCGATCGTTGCTCGGATCCTGGTTGTGGAGGTCCCCTGAGCGCGAGGGGTTCGGGCCCGGCGCCCAGGTGGGGACCAGGGTCCTGAAGTCCACCCCCACCACCTGCTCCAGGCCGAAGAGGGCCTGGCCGGCCGGGTTGCAGGACTCCACGCGGCCCTGGTCGTCGATGGTGAGCACGCCGTCCACCGCCGCGTTGAGGATGGCCTGCAGGCGGGCCTCGCGGTTGCGCAGCTCCGCCGTCATGCGGAGGAACTCGAGGCGCGCGGGGGGCAGGGCGTAGCGCTGCGCAACCACGTAGAGCTCGACCCCCATGACGGTGAGGGGGAGGGCGCCGCGCAGGATGGTGCCGGTGGGGTGGAGCGCGCCGCCGACGTACGTCGGCAGGCCCACGAGGACGCCCGGCTCGTCGGGGAGGAGCATGTCCCGCAGGTTGCCGGCCAGGATGTTGGCGAGCTCGCACGTCGCGTCGATGTGCATCGTCCGATCGAAGGGCTCGTCGTCCGGTAGCCCCATGAACGCGCAGGCCACCCGCCACAGGCTCTCCTCGGGCGCGGCCAGCCCCACGAGGAAGCTCTCGGTGGTGGTCTCGAGGCTGATGTGGCTGCCGGGGTGATCAGGTATGGGCGCCGGGCCGCCGCTGGGGCCGGACACCTCCAGGCCCATGCTGGCCAGGATGTCCGCCATCCCGCTGGCCACCGCGCCCAACCACCGGGTCAGCTCATCCGTCGCCGTCGTGGGCTCGAGCTGGGTCAACGCCGTCACCTCGTCGGACACACTCCGCTGGAAGGTGAGGTCGGAGGGGTGCGCCGGATCCGTGAGGAGACTCCGGGCGCCCGCCTCAGATCGAGCCTTGCTGGGGTCTTCTCGGGTGGGTCAGACTCCCGCCATGTACCCCTCATCGTGCGCGTGCCTCGCCGGCATTGGCCTGGCCCTCGTGGCCTCCGCGTGCGGTCCCGACACCCCGAGCGACGACCCCGCGGACTGGGACGTCGACACGTCGGTGGAGTACGTGGTCACACCCTCCGAGCCGCGCTTCGTGGTGCCCTCCAACCCTCTGCCGGCCGAGGTCGGGCTCGATCACGCGAACAACAACGTCGAGATCATCTTTCACCAGGGGCGCCTCTTCATGGCGTGGCGCCAGGCCGAGACCCACTTCGCGTCGCCCGACGTGAAGATGCAGGTGGTCAGCAGCGAGGACGAGGGCGTCACCTGGGCGTACGAGACCACGATCGCCATCGGCACCGACGTGCGCGAGCCGCGCTTCGTCTCGATCGAGGGCGCGCTGCACCTGTACTACTTCGAGAGCGGCGACAACCCCATCACCTTCCGGCCCAAGAACATGTGGCGCATCACGCGGCGCGGGATGGCCGACTGGAGCGCACCCGAGATGGCCGGACGCGACAAGGAGGTGCCGTGGGACTTGAAGGTGCGCGGCGGGGTGGCCTACATGACGTCCTACGCGGGCGCGCACTACGGGGTGGGTGAAGGCGCGGTGCAGGTCTACCTGCAGTCGTCGCAGGATGGCTTGACGTGGGCTCCGGTGGATTCGGAGCGGGTCGCTTCGTACTCCGGCGGGCTGTCCGAGGTCGCCTTCGAGCTGGACGAGGCGGGCAATGGCTGGTTCGTGGGCCGCAACGAGGACGGCGACGACACCGGGTTCGGCTCGCAGGTCTGCTTCGCGCCCCAGCGCGACCTGGCCGATTGGGCGTGCGCGGCGCGCTCGGATCCCGAGCGGTATGACTCACCGGAGATGTTCCGGCACGGTGACGATCTGTACCTGGTGGCCCGCCGGGATGTGGGGGGACCCTACGATCAGGGCCTCCCGGGGACGGCGGACGACAATCGTCAGCGCTACCTTGTCGACTACTCCACCCGCCCCAAGCGCACCGCCCTGTACCGGATCGACCGGGAACAGCGGGCCGTGCGCCACGTCATGGACCTCCCGGGGGTCGGCGACACCGCGTTCGCGTCGATCCGGCGCACCGGCGCCCATACCTTCTTGATGGCCAACTATACGTCTCCCCTGGACGATCCGGACGTCACGTGGCTGGAGGGGCAGACCAGCCCCCGAGGCACCCAGATCTACTTGATGACGCTCACGCTTTCCCCACAGTGACCTCCCCACCGGAGGAATCCATTGACGAATCCGAACCGCACGTCCAAATGGGGCGCCGAATGGTGGCCCTCATGAGCACGCCCTTGCAGCGTTCCGATATCCGCAACTTCGCCATCGTGGCGCACATCGACCACGGCAAGACCACGCTGGTGGACTCGATGCTCAGCCAGTCCGGCATCTGGCGTGAGAACGAGGCCCGGGTGGACCGCGTCATGGACTCCAACGATCAGGAGCGTGAGCGCGGCATCACCATCATGGCGAAGAACACCGCCATCACCTACAAGGGGGTGAAGCTCAACATCCTCGACACCCCCGGCCACGCCGACTTCGGTGGCGAGGTGGAGCGCGTGCTCACCATGGCCGACGGCGTCATCCTGCTCGTCGACGCGGCCGAGGGCCCGCTGCCGCAGACCCGCTTCGTGCTCCAGAAGGCCTTCGCCTGCCACCTGAAGCCGATCGTCGTGATCAACAAGATCGATCGCCCCGACGCGCGCCCGGCCGAGGTGCTGGACGAGGTCTACGATCTGTTCATCGACCTCGGCGCCGACGAGGACGCGCTCGACTTCCCGGTCATCTACGCGATCGGCCGCGACGGCGTGGCGAAGCGGCGCATGGAGGACGAGGCCAAGGACCTCCACCCGCTCTTCGACACCATCCTCGAGACCATCCCGCCGCCCGCCGACCGTCGGCAGGAGCCCTTGCGGGTGCTGATCTCGAACACCGAGTACGACGACTACGTGGGTCGCGTCGCGGTGGGCCGGGTGGTGAGCGGCACCATCAAGCGCAACCAGCCGATCTGGGTGCACGGCAAGGAGGGCAAGGTGCAGACCGCCAAGGTCATGCGCCTGTACACCTTCGAGGGCCTCGGCCGGAAGGAGACCGAGGAGGCCTCCTCGGGCGACATCATGGCCCTGGCCGGCGTGGACTTCGTGAACATCGGTGACACCATCACCGGCGACGACAAGACCTCGCCCCTCGAGCGCATCGAGGTGGATCCGCCCACCCTGCGGATGGTCTTCTGGATCAACAACTCCCCCTTCGCGGGCAAGGAGGGCAAGTACGTCACCTCCCGCCAGGTCCGCGAGCGCCTGATGAAGGCGGCCCAGCAGAACGTGGCGATCCGGGTGCGCGACGGCGAGACCCCCGACCAGTTCGAGGTGGCGGGTCGCGGTGAGCTCCAGCTCGCGGTGCTGGTCGAGAGCATGCGCCGCGAGGGCTACGAGGTGCAGCTGTCGAAGCCCGAGGTGGTGACCAAGGAGATCGACGGCGCGCTCCACGAGCCGATGGAGAAGGTCTTCATCGACGTGCCCGAGGAGTACATCGGCGTCATCACCGAGAAGCTCGCCACCCGCAAGGGCGCGATGAGCGAGATGACCCACCTCGGCAGCGGCCGGGTGCGGCTCGAGTTCCGCATCCCCTCCCGCGGCCTCATCGGGTTCCGGAGCGAGTTCCTCACCGACACCCGCGGCACCGGCATCATGAACTCCCTCGTGGACGGCTGGGCCGAGTACCAGGGCAAGGTGGCCCGCCGCCCCAACGGCGCCATGGTGAGCGACCGGGCGGGGAAGACGACCCCCTACGCGCTCTTCGGCCTGCAGCCGCGCGGCCGCATGTTCATCGGCGCCGGCGTCGACGTGTACGAGGGCATGATCATCGGCGAGCACGCGCGCGAGGCGGACCTCGACGTGAACGTGTGCCGCGAGAAGAAGCTCACGAACATCCGGGCCGCCGGCAAGGACGAGAACGTCATCCTCAGCACCCCGAAGAAGATCACGATCGAGAGCGCGATCGAGTGGATCGACGAGGACGAGCTGGTCGAGGTGACCCCGAAGTCCATCCGGGTGCGGAAGAAGCAGCTGAAGATCAACCTGCGGCCGAAGCGCACCCAGCGCGACGAGGAGTGACCGGGGTGGCCCCCTGGGCCCTTCAGCCAGCGGCCTCGACCCTGGAGCCGGCAGCCTGAAGCCTGTCTTTGAGACCTGAAGGTCGAGGGCGCGACGCAGCGCGATGCGCGGCTTCAGGGTTCAGAGACAGGTCTCAGGCACCAGGCCCAAGGAGTCAGGGCTCGGGCCTCGGGCACCAGGGCTCAGCCTGCGTCGAAGGCGTGGGCCAGCATCTCGTCCCCCGCGAACAGGAACCGCCCCGAGAAGGGCTGCCCGGCCAGGAGCATGGGCAGCCAGAGGCGGTCGTCCGCCCACATCTCGTCGTAAGGCACCGCGTCGAGCGGCGCCCACAGCGGCACCGCCTCGGCCGTCTCGGTCGGCTCGCCGGCGTACGCGGTGGCGGTGAAGACGTGCACGTGTATGGAGAGGCCGGGGGCGCCGTCGGGCTCCACGAACTGAAAGGAGAGGGTGCCCACCTCGGTCACGCCGGTGGGGCGGATGCAGAGCTCCTCCTCGGTCTCACGGACCGCGGCGGCCAGCGGCGTCTCACCCGGATCCAGCCGCCCGCCCGGCCCGTTCACCTTCCCCGCCCCCAGCCCCCGCTTCTTCCGGATGAGCAGGATCCGCTCCGACTCCACCACGAAGAGCAGGGTGGCCACCTGCTGGGGCACCCAGGCCGCCCAGTCCACGTCGTCCAGGGTTCGCACGGGTTGGGCGGTACCACGGGGCGGCCCGGGACCCCACGGTATTTGTTGCCGACCGCCGCCATGATCGGTAACCGGGCCCCGTGTCAGTGGCCACGGCGTGCGCGAACATCGCGCTGGTCAAGTATTGGGGGAAGCGGGACGCGGGGCTGAACACGCCCGCCGCGGGCAGCCTCTCCCTCACCCTGGATAGCCTGCGGACCTTCACCCAGGTGGAGCTCACCGACGCGGAGGAGGACACCCTCTCCCTCGGCGGGAAGCCGGTGACGGGGCGCCCGGTGGCGCGGATCACCGCCTTCGCGGACCTGGTCCGGGCGATGGCGGGGCGCAAGGAGCGGGTGGCGGTGCGGAGCCAGAACTCCTTCCCCACCGCGGCCGGCCTCGCCTCCAGCGCCTCGGCCTTCGCGGCCCTCGCGGTCGCCACCGCCGACGCCTTCGGGGTGGCGCTGTCTCCCAAGGAGCTCTCCATCCTCGCGCGGCGGGGCTCGGGGAGCGCGGCCCGCTCGATCTTCGGCGGCTTCGTGCTCATGCACGGGGGGAGCGCCTCGGACGGGCAGGACGCCTTCGCCGAGCCCCTCGAGGGCATCCCGCTCACCTTCTCGGCCGCGGTGGCGGCGGCGAGGGCGGAAGAGAAGAAGATCGGCTCCACCGACGGCATGGACCTCACCCGGGACACCAGCCCCTACTACGCGGCGTGGATCGACTGCGTGAACCGCGACCTGGGCACCGCGCAGGCTGCCTTGCGCGAGGGCGACATCTCCCGCCTCGCCGAGATCGTGGAGGGCAACTGCCTGGCCATGCACGCGAACGCGATGGCGGCCCGCCCCGGCATCATCTACTTCGGCCCCTCGACCTTGTGGGCCATCCAGGAGGTCCGCGCGATGCGGGCCGAGGGCACCCCGGTGTTCTTCACCATCGACGCCGGACCCCACGTGGTGGCCTTCACCCCGCCCGAGCACCTCGAGCAGGTGGCGGCGCGCCTCGAGGGCCACCCCGAGGTGGCCGAGGTCATCACCTCGCCGGTGGGCGACGGCGCCCACCTGGTGGAGCGCATGCCGTGAGCGTCAGCGCCCCCGGCAAGCTCATGCTCCTGGGGGAGTACGCGGTGGTGGACGGCGGCCTCGCGGTGGTCGCCGCGGTCAACCGCCGCGCCGTCGGCGTCACCCTCACCGAGCCGGACCTGCGCCCTTCCCCCGTGGTGCAAGGCGTCTTGTCACGCGCCCAGGCGGCGGGGGCGGTGCTCCCGCCCGGGGTGCGCATCGACACCTCGGCCTTCCACGACGCCGACGGGGCAAAGCTGGGGTTGGGCTCCAGCGCCGCGGTCGCGGTGATCACCGCCGCGTTGGCGATGGGCCGGGGCGACGAGGCCGTCCTGCGGGTCGCGGTGGAGGGCCACCGTGACGCGGCCGGCGGCAAGGGGAGCGGCGTCGACGTCGCGGCCTGCTTCACCGGCGGGGTGGTGGCCACCCGGGCCCAGCCGGGGCCGGTGGAGCCCCTGCCGAGGGGGATCCGGGGCCTGGTGCTCAGCGTCCTGTACACCGGGGTCTCGGCCTCGACCCCCCACATGCTCCGGGCCTGCCAGGCCGCGCCCCAGTGGGGGGCGTGGATGTCGGTGATGCGGCCCCTGGTGGAGCGTGGGGTGGCGGCCTGGAGGAAGCAGGAAGCGTCCGCGTTCCTCGCGGTGGTGGCGGAGTACGGCCGGGCCATGGCGGGGCTGGGCAAGGACGCCGGCGTGCCGGTGGTCACGGACCAGATCGAGGCGATGATGCGCCTCGCGGCGGAGGCGGGCGGCGCCGCCAAGCCGAGCGGGGCAGGGGGCGGCGACGTCGTGGTGATGTGGAGCCGGGACGGCGACGCGGCCCAGCGGGTGGCGGAGGCCACCGGCAGCGTGGTGGTCGACCTCGAGATCGACCCGCGGGGCCTCGACCGCCGGGCGTAGGCCTGCGCCGTCAGCTCCTGCCGCCCCCCGGCCACCCTGCCGGGCCGTTAAGCCCCCATACATCAAGAAGTTGCGGGCGCCTCCGCCGGAGCAAAAAGCGGTGGGGCCCTTAGCGACGGGCCCCCCTGGACCGAGTGGAGGGGGTGTCAGGGCGCCGCGAAGCAGAGCGCGAGCACCCAAGAGCAGGAGAAAAAAAAATGGCCCTCGTGATCAACACCAACGTTGCCTCGTTGGGTGCGCAGCGCACCCTCAACCGAACCACTCAAGCCTTGCAGCGGAACATCGAGAAGCTCTCGTCCGGCTACCGGGTCAACCGGGCCGCCGATGACGCGGCAGGTCTCGGCATCTCTGAAAACCTGCGTGCGTCCATCAGGTCCTTGGCCCAGGCCTCTCGGAACGCGAACGACGGGATCTCGATGCTCCAGGTCGCTGAGGCGGCCATGAACGAGCAGGCGGGGATCCTCACCCGGCTCCGCGAGCTGGCGGTCCAGTCCTCCAACGGCGTCCTCGGGACCACCGAGCGCTCGTACATCGACACCGAGGCTCAGGCCCTGGTGGCAGAGGTCGACCGGATCGCGGCCGTCACCGAGTTCAACGGCGTCTTCATGATCGCCCCCGGCGCTACCCCCATCGACATGCAGGTGGGCTTGAACCAGGGCGACGTGATCACGGTGAACTTCAGCGCGAGCGACACGGGCACCTTGGGCGCTGGCCTCGGTGGTGCGGCGCTCAGCACCCTGGACCTGGGCACCAGCCAAGCCTCCGCGCAGTCGGGGCTGTCGATCATCGACCAGGCCATCACGGACCTCTCCACCGCGCGCTCCACGCTGGGCGCCACCCAGAACCGGCTCGAGGTGACGATCAGCAACCTCGACTCGGCGCGTGAGAACCTGGCCGCTGCCAACTCACGCATCCGCGACGTGGACGTCGCGGAAGAGACCGCTTCCATGACGCGGAACCAGATCTTGAGCCAGGCCGGCACCGCGGTGCTCGCACAGGCCAACCAGATCCCGCAAGCGGCCCTCAGTCTCCTCGGCAACTGACAATTGCCGGCCCGGGGCGCGGGTTTGGCCACCCGCGTCCCGGGTGCTCTGCTCCTCGCCGCATAGGCGCGGGGCTCGCCCTGTCACCTTTCCGACAAGCGCCTCCTCGGCGCGCCCTTTCCCTCCCCACCGCCCCCCTCATCTGGCACCTTCCGCTCCGTGAGCGACCCCCGCCTCTACCGCGCGCAGCACAAGCGGCGCCTGTCGTGGATGCCCTGGCTCTACTTCACCCTCAAGCCCCGTCACCTCGCCTGGGCCGAGCCCTGGCAGGCAAGAGTGCAAGCTCGATTGACCGCCCTCGAGACGGTGGAGCTCGAACCCGGCTGCTTCGTAGCCCCCGAGGCGCGCATCTTCGCCGAGCCCGGCCGACCGGTCATACTCGGCGCGGGATCTTCCGTGGCGGCGGAGGCCTTCCTGCACGGCCCCATTCGGGTCGGTCGGAACGTAAGCCTGAACCCGCGGGTGGTGCTGGACGGCGGGTCGGCCGGCATCGAGATCGGCGACGACACCCGGATCGCGGCGGGCGCGTCCCTGTACGCGTTCGACCATGGGATGACAGAGGGCCGCTCCATCCGGAGCCAGCCGGTGCGCTCCCGGGGGATCCGCGTGGGGCGCGACGTCTGGATCGGCGCCAACGCCGGCATCACCGACGGGGTGACGGTGGGCGACGGCGCGGTGGTGGGGATGGGCGCGGTGGTGACCCGGGACGTACCGCCGGGTGCCATCGTGGGGGGCGTCCCCGCGCGCGTCATCGGATGGCGCTCGGGATAGGGCGCGTCCATACTCGCGCCCATGCGAGCGAGGACGCTCCTGTTGGGGCTCTGGGTGCTGGCCGGCTGTGACTGCGGTGGCGGCGGTCTGGTCGGTGAGCCGTGTACGGTGGCAGAAGACTGCGACGGTCTCCTGACGTGTCGGGATGGCGCGTGCGCCGAGCTGTGTGATGACGACCGGGCAGCGTGCGGCGCCATCTGCTGCCAGGTCGGCGAGGTCTGTGGCCTCACCGGCCTGTGCGAGACCCCGGACGCATGCACCGCCGCGGGGGGCGTGCCCTGCGGCGGTGCATGTTGTCAGGGCGACCAGATCTGCCGCTCCGGCATGTGCGAGGCCTCCTGCCCCACCACCCTCTGCGGCACCAACTACTGCTGCGAGGCGGACGAGGTCTGCCTCGGCGGCGCCGGCTGCTGCGCCCCCGCCGCGGTGTGCGGTGAGGAGTGCTGCGGCGCGGGCGAGGTCTGTGACCTCGGCGTGTGCAGGATGGATTGCGGCGGTGGGGTGCCCGCCTGCGGCGCAGACAACCTGTGTTGCACGGGCGACGAGGTCTGCTACCAGGGCACCTGCCTGGTGCCCGGCGACGCCTGCGTCCCCGGCGCGGCCTGCGCGACCAGGCCGGAGGAGCGGGTGTGCCCGGACGGCCAGATCTGCGACCCGGGCCTGATGCGCTGCGTCCCCCAGGCCGTCAACGAGGACTGCACGTACATCCCCCCGGCCGGCGTCTTCGATCCGGTGCCGCTGTTCACCTGGGGCCAGCGCCGCCCCCGCACGTGCAACTCCGACGCGCAGTGCCAGAAGGCGGAGGTCTGTCAGGGCGGCATGTGCCAGGTGACGTGGCCGCACGTGACCCCGGCCGCGGGCGACATGCCCGAGCACTTCCAGGTCACCAGCATCCCGATGGTGGCCGACCTCGACGGCGACTGCGTGCCCGAGATCGTGTTCAACACCTACGCGGCGAGCAACTTCACCGCCGACGGCGTCCTGCGCGCCATCCGGGGCGACGACGGCAGCAAGGTGTGGACGGTGAGCGACAGCGCCTACCGCACCGACGCGACCGGCAACCCGGCGATCGGCGACGTGGACGGCGACGGCACCCCCGAGGTCTTCGTGGTGGGCCCCCAGAAGAACGTCCTGTGCATCAACGGCGACGGCACGCCGCGCTGGATCTCCGACCCCTTCACCGAGACCGAGGGCAGCGGCTCGGTGACCCTCGCGAACATGGACGGCCTGGGCAACGCCGAGGTGATCTTCGGGGCCGCAGTCTTCGACAGCGCCGGCCACCTCCTCTTCGAGGGCGGGGCGGGCATCGGCATCGCAGGCCAGGGCCCGATCAGCTGCGTGGCCGACCTCGACGGCGACGGCCGCCCCGAGCTCGTCGCCGGCCGCACCGTCTACGAGACCTCCGGCACGGTGGCGGGCGGCGACTTCGCGGGCGCGGAGCGCGTCAGCGCTGCCACCGCCGACGGCTACTGCGGGGTGGCCGACCTCGACGCTGACCAGATCCCCGAGGTGGTCCTCGTCACCGGGGGCATCGTCTACGTCCTCCAAGGCCAGACCATGGCGGTGCTCGCGCAAGCTACCTTGCCGGGCGGCGGCAACGGCGGCGCCCCGAACATCGCCGACTTCGACGGCGACGGCCGCCCCGACATCGGCACCGCCGGCGCCCAGAACTACGTGGTCCTGCGCTACCTCGGCGAGGGCCAGCTCGAGATCCTCTGGCAGGCCCCCACCGAGGACGACTCCTCGAGCCGCACCGGCTCCAGCGTCTTCGACTTCGACGGCGACGGCCG
>JACKEN010000048.1 GCA_020632995.1 Deltaproteobacteria bacterium
TCGCCGCCGCGCGCCTACGGCAACAAGGTGAAGACGCTCCTCACCGGGCACGCCCTCACCGCCGAGGAGCTGGCGACGCTGGACGAGGATCCGGCCGCGCTGCGCGACATGGTGGCGGGCTGGTTCGACACCCCCGAGGCCGAGATCAGCCTCCGGCACTTCTTCGAGATGAGCTTCCAGCAGAACCAGGTGGCCAACGACGGCCTCATGGACATGCTGAACACCAACAACCTCAACTGGGGTGTGGTGGAGGCGACCCGCGAGACCACCACCACCCTGCTCATCAAGAACATCGAGGAGAGCTTCGCGCGCACCGCGCTGCAGCTCGTGAAGGATGGGCGGCCCTTCAACGACGTGGTCACCACCGACACGTTCCAGATGACCACCGCGATGATGGTCCTCTACTCGTACCTCGACTTCCGGCACGTGCAGGACGACGACACCTTCTTCACCCGCCCGCTGCCCGAGATCACCGGCTACACCGCGCTCCGCAACCAGGCCGACGAGCCCCCCGCGAGCGAGGTGCTCGATCCGAGCAGCCCCAACTTCATGCGGATCTACATCCCGCTGTTCGACGACCTCTGCCCCGCCGCGAACGAGGACGAGATCGCCCTGCCCGCCAGCGCCGCCCCCAACAAGGAGGCCATGGTCTTCTTCACCATCATGGGCCGGCCCCAGAACCTGTCGCGGCGCGTGAACGGGGTGCGCTGCACCGCGGCCAACCGGCCCCGCCCCTCGCTGCTGACCTTCGCGGACTTCAACGACTGGCGCCCGGTGCGGATCCGCCCCGCCAACGACGCGAACCCCGCCACGAAGTTCTACGATCTGCCCGACCTGCGCGGCCGGAACGTGATGCGCCTGTACACCCCGCGGGTGGGCTTCTTCACCCACCTCGGCTTCTTCGGCACCTGGCCCACCAACGAGGACAACTCCTCGCGCGTGACCTTGAACCAGACCCTGATCACCGCGCTCGGGGCGAGCTTCGACGGCGCCACCGTCACCGACTTCTCGCCCCCGAACCTCGACGCGGAGCACTCCGGCCCCGGCACGCCCTGCTACGGCTGCCACCAGACCCTTGACCCGATGCGGGACTTCTTCCGCCAGTCGTACTCCAGCTACTACGGGGAGCAGCACGACACCGACCGCCAGGCGCTCGAGGCGATCTTCGTGTTCCGCGGGGTGCAGGTCACCGGCACCGGCAACGGCGTGCACGACCTCGCCGACATCGTCGCCGCCCACCCCGACCTCCCGGTGGCGTGGGCCCAAAAGCTGTGCGCGTACGCCAACGCGGGGCGCTGCCCCGACTCGGCCGAGCTCACCCGGGTGGTCGAGGCCTTCAAGGCGAGCAACCTCAACTTCCGCACCATGGCCATCGAGCTGCTCTCGTCTCCGCTCGTGACCAACGCGGAGTGCGTGAACCAGGTGGCGGGGGTCGCGCCCTCAATCTCGCGGCGTGACCAGTTCTGCGGCATCCTCTCGAGCCGCCTCGAGGTCGACGACGTGTGCGGGCTCGACACCAACCCGCGCGCCCGCTCCGCCCTCCAGAGCAACATGGTCACCGGGGTGCGCTCCATCCCCGCCGACACCTTCAGCCGCGGCGAGGTGGAGCCGGTCACGATCGCAGAGACCGGCCTGTTCACCCGCGCCAACCGCGAGGTGGCGTGCACCACCGTCGGCGAGCGGGCCTTCGACCCCGCGTTCACCGGCCTCGCCCGGGCCGACGCGATCGACAAGATGGTCACGGTGGTGATGGGCATCCCCGACGGCGACCCGCGACGGCAAGGTGCCCTGCAGATCTTGACCGAGCACGTGGTCGACAGCCGCGCCGCGGGCGCGAACGAGCGCAACGCGCTCCGCTCCGCCCTGGTGGTGGCCTGCATGGCGCCCGGCGTGGCCGGCATCGGCTTCTAGGATTCAGGGAAGAGGTACACTGCAATGAGACTCGATCGTCGTGACCTGCTGAAGTCTGCCCTCGGGGGCATCGCCCTGCGCGCGGTGGCCACCGGCATCCCCGCCAGCATCCTCCTCAACCCGCGCCCCGGCCGCGCCGCCATCGGCGACCTCGCGGACGGCCCGGGCCGGATGCTGATCCTCTTCGCCTCGAACTCGGGCGACCCCATCAACGCCAACGTCCCCGGCACCTACGGGGCGGGGGCGGAGGACGTCGCCCACTCCGCGGATCCCACGATGGCCGCCACCGCGCTCCAGCTCAGCGGCCGGCCGTACACCGCGGCGAAGCCGTGGGCGGACCTGCCCCAGAGCGTCCTCGACCGCACGGTGTTCTTCCACCACGCCACCTACACGCCGGTGCACCAGGACCAGCCCAAGGTGATGCGGATGATGGGCGCCACCGACGACGACGAGATGCTGGTCTCGATCCTGGCAAAGCAGCTTGCACCTCGCCAGGGCTCCACCCAGCGCCTCCCCCTGAGCCTCGGCGCCAAGGGCGGCTCGGAGCTGTTGTCGGCGAGCGGCCAGGTCCTCGCCAACGTCGGCCCGACCTCCATCCGCCGGGCGCTCGGCGGCGCCCAGGGCGCCCTCGCCTCGACCTTCGCCCTGCGCGACCGCGACATCGACCGGGTCTACAACCTCTACAAGGAGCACGGCACCCGCCAGGACCTGCGCCTGTTGGACGCGTGGGCCCGCTCCCGCGACGAGGTGCGCACGGTGAGCGAGGCGCTCCTCAGCCGGCTCGACGTCATCGACGGCGACAACGAGGACAACCAGGTCACCGCCGCCGCGGTGCTCGCGGCGATGAACATCACCCCGGTGATCACCGTCCACGGGACCTTCGGCGGCGACAACCACAACGACACCGGCCTCGCCCGCGAGGCGGCGGAGCACGTCACCGGCGTCGCCCGCATGGGCCGCCTCATGACCGAGCTCGACGCCCTCCGCGCCGAGGGCGTGCTCCGGCACGACGTCATCGTCTCGACCCTCAACGTCTTCGGCCGCACCCTGATGAAGAAGGGCACCGCGGGCCGAGACCACAACCGCGGCCACCACGTCACCGTGATGATGGGCAACGTCTTCAAGGGCGGCGTGGTGGGCGGCATCGAGCGCTCGGGCAACGACTACGTGGCCACCAGCCTCGACCCCGCCACCGGCGCCAAGGGCGGCAGCGTCGCCTTCGAGGACACCCTCGCCTCCATGGCCAAGACCCTCGCGGTGGGCCTGGGCCTGCCGATGGACGCGGTGGACAAGGCGGTCGAGCAGGGCGTGCCTGTCGAGGCCGCGTTCGCCTAGCCCGCGCCGGGCGGCCTCAGCGGCAGTCCGCCCAGCGCCGCGCCTCCCCGACCCTCTCCGCCGCTCCCTACCTGCCCGCTACCGCACGCCTTCGGCCGAGCCCGAGGAGCGCCCACCGCCGCAGAGCGACGCGACGCCTTCGCGGCCGCTCTCGTGCCCAGGAAGGCCCCTCCGACAGCGATTGACACGGTGCTGAAAGTGCCTCGGCGGGCCCCCCAACGGAAGCTCGGGGCATCAACGACGGGCGCCAGGCGGCCGCTCACCGGCCCGCATCAGACGGCTCGACAAGGAGACCCAGTATGAAGACAAACACCACGGACACCAGGCGCCCCCATACCGTCGTCGCGGGGGCCCTGACCTGCCTCGCGCTCCTCGCGCTCCCGACCCCGTCGTTCGCCACGGACGTGACGCCAGGCTGCGGCGGGCTCTACCAAACCAAGTGTGAGTTCAAGCGAGCGACCAGTCACGGTAAGGCACAGAACGTCGGCTGTCCCCAGGGATCCTTCTTCGATCCGCGCAAAGGGGGCGAGTGCTGGAGCTGCCCCGCGGGCTTCGGTCGCACGTTGGCCCCAGTGACGGCCGGCAACGCCTGCTCCCAGGGCCTGTTCGGCAAGACCATCGCGGCGACCTTCGTGCGGACCGTCTGGGGCTGTGGCGGCGGGCAGTTCTTCGACCCCACCGACGGCGGAAGCTGTTGGTCGTGTCCGCAGTATCACAACCGCTCCATCCACAGCGTCAAGGGGGACCTTGCCTGCACGGTCTACGCGCAATACACCTGCGATGAGGGGAACAAGCTCCAGGGCAACATCTGCGTCTACAGCAGGGAGAAGGAGATCGAGACCAAGGCGCGGGCCGAGCTCCAGAAGCACGCCAATGTGATCTTGTCTGCCGCACACCTCGCCGTCGATCTCGGCGACAATCCGTCGTTCGGCAGCGCCATCAAGAGCAACGATCCGCACGTGGCGGATCGCGTCGGGGGCGAGCCGAGCTATGGTGAGGCCACGCAGCAGGCCAACGGGCGCTTCAACACGATGTCCGTCGGCGCGGTCGCCAGCAGCAGCGCCATCTTCGTCGGCGGCTCGCTGGAGACCGGGGTCGCCATCGACTTCAAGGGGACTCGCCCGGTCTATTGGTATGTCGGAGCGTCCTACAAGTTCGGTCCGGCGCTGAGCTTGGACGGCGGCCTCAACCTCGGCTTCTGGTTGGCGGAGAACAACCACATCTGGGGCGACTCAGAGGGCTTTGTCTTCGGCCTGAGCGACCTGCTCAGCGCCGCCAAGGTACTCGCGGGCGCAGGGAGCGCAAGCAAGGCGTTCGATCTCAAGGCGGGCAAGTCGCTTGCGGTGGGGATCTGGTTCGACACCAAGACCGGCGATTTCCAGGGATTCACGGTGTCGCCCACGGTCAGCGCCGGCGTCGACTTCGGCGGCTACGCCAAGGCCACCACCGGGCAGATCACCGAGTAGGGCAGGCTCAGCGGTAGTCCGCCCAGCGCCGCGCCTTCCTCAGATACTTCCCACCTACCCGGGCCGGCACCACCAGCGGCGTCCTGCGGATGAAGTCCGCCGAGCGCTCCGACACTTCGGTCACGAACGTGGTCACCGAGGGCAGCGCCACCCGGCCCTCCGCCACCAGGATCTCGCCGTTCTTCAGGCGGTCCTTGTACTGGCTCTCGCCCTTGCCGAGATCGATATACTGAATACCGAGACCGGGCGCCTCCTCGGCCATGTCGAACAGGAGCACGAGGCCGGGGGAGAAGCTGTGGAGCTCGCGGTTGTAGGACGGGAACCAGTAGTGCCACACGGTGGCCGAGCGCATGCCCATGTGGCCGGCGGCGAGGCGGTCGCCCACCCGCAGCGTGCTCAGGACGCCCGCGAAGTCCGGGTGCTGGGAGGCGTGGATGCGCTCCAACAGCTCGACCGCCCAGGCGTGGCCGAACAGGTCGGGGGTCCCGGTCATGTGGCACTGCTGCCGCTTCCAGGCCACCACCTGGTGAAAGGCGGCTTGACTGGTGGTGTGGTGCTCGTAGCGCACCGGACCCACGTCGCGCTCCAGCACCCGGGCCATGCGCCGGATCTTCTTCGCGTTCCTCGAGCCCGCGTCCTGGCGCTCGCTCAGGTAGGCCTCGAAGCCCCGCGACAGGTCGATGATCGGCGAGGGGTGGACGGAGCGGTGGAAGTGCCCGAACTGGGACTGCGCGGCCACCAGATGATCGAACTCGAACCTATCCAACCCGCACCCGCGCACGATCTCCCGCGGCCGGAACGGCACGTGGGGGCGGCAGATGAAGGCCTGGTAGTCGGACATCGGGCCGCTCACCGGGCGCCCCACCCGGCCGAAGGTGCGCTGGAAGGGGAGGAGGCCGATGACCTCGCCCTCGTCCTCCACCACCGCGACGCAGACGTCGTCGCGCACCTCGGCTGCGAGCAAGGTGTATTGCACCGAGAAGTAGGGCCCGGCGAGGAGCGGGTTGTCGGCCTGGATGGCCCGCCAGGTAGCCTGCAGCGAGGCGTCCACCTCGCGGCCGTTGATGACCTCTACCCGCACCCTCAGCTCACCTTCTTGGGGCCGCGGAACAGCGGGGCGGCGACGCGCTGGCGAAAGCGGGAGTCGGCGCGGCCGAGGCCGCGCTTCAGCGCCGCCCGGGCGAGGAGCGCGGCGACCTCGCCCGCCTCGGTCACCGCGGCGGCGACGCGCCCGTGGTGCTTGGTGAGGTAGTAGTACCGGCTCTCGAAGTAGTGCTCGGCGATGCAGCCGCCCACCAGGCTCTGGCCGGTGTCCTTCGCCGCGCCCGCGCCCTCGTGGTCGATGACCGCCTGACCGACCGCCCAGATCTCCCACCCCGCCGCCTCGGTCCGGCGGAGCAGGTCGGTCTCCTCGAAGTAGAGGAAGAAGCGCGGGTCGAAGCCCCCCACCGACCGGAACACGTCCGAGCGCATCATCAGCGCCGCCCCACACACCCACGGGGTGCGGAAGGGGACCTCGCCGGGCCGGATGGGCCGGGACTGGGGGTAGGCCTTCCGCAGCCCGACCGCCGCCCGCAGCACCGTCCGCGGGGTGGCGAGCAGGCCCGCCGCTTGGAGCTCATCCCCTTCGCGGATCGCCGGTGCACACGCGCCCGCGCGAGGATGGTCCTCCATAAAAGTCTCGAGCGTAGTCAGTGCCGCAAGGGACATCACCGCGTCGGGGTTCAGGAATAGCACATACCTCGTTTGGGTGGACTCAAATCCGAGGTTGCAGCCCCGCCCGAAGCCGACGTTGCCCCCGCTCGGCACCGCGGTGACCCACGGGTAGGCGCCCCGCACGAGGTCCAAGGTCCCGTCCGCGCTGGCGTTGTCGACCACCACGCACCGGGTCCCGAGACGCTCGTGGGCGGGGGTGAGGGCGTCCAGGAGCGGCCCGATGGTCCGGGCCGCGTTGTAGGTCACCACGACCACTGTCGTCTGGGGGTCCATCGGCGCGTGGGCCCTGGTCCGGGGCCGCTGGTCCGGACTCTGCGCAGTCCCGGGGAGTGGAGTCAGCAGGAAAGATCAGGCGCTCCCCAAGGGCGGATGGGATCCCCCCTGAGCGATCATCATCGATACACGTGAAATGTTCCGACCCGGTAGCCGAGGATTACCGCCCACCCCGCGAGCTCCTGGTCCGATCCTTCGGCCTGGCCCATGAGCCGGTAGGCGCCCTCCAGGATGAACTCCGAGTGGCCTAGGCGATACCCTGAGCCGATGAACGCTGTGGCCACCCCGGCCGCGGACCCGGGCGAGAGGAGCCGCACCCCGCCGCCCCCGCCCGCGTAGACCCGGGGGGCGCCCAGGTCGAGGCCCAGGGCCAGCCGGCCGAGGAGCGGGACGGCGTGGTAGCGCTGACCGTCGACCGTACGCGGGAACCAGCCCCCCTCGGCCGACAGGTCGAGCTCGAGGCTCCCGGGGAGGGCCCAGCGGCGCCCCAGCTCGAGCGAGAGCTCGGCCGTCGGGGCGTCCTCGTGGCTGACCAGGGCCCCGACGCGGAGGCCGGCGAAGTAGCCGCCCCGGCGTGAGGGCGGGGTGGGCCGGACGTCGAGCGGCGGGGGCGGGGGCACCACCGCCAGCTCCGCCGCTGCCTCGAGGCCGGGCGCGTACAGGCGCACCGTCACCGTGCTCGACGCGGTGACCCCGAGCGGGACCACCGCGCGGTAGCGCCCGCCGCCGAGGGCCTCGGCCGGCGCGGCCGCGGCGGGGGCCCGGCAGCGGCACCCGGTGAGCGGATACGGGACGCCGGGGGTGGCAGCCAGGCGCGGGGTCGCGCGCGAGACCACGCCCGCCTCGAAGGGCGCGTCGAGGGGCCCCGCGGGCGCCACGACCGAGAAGGTCACGGTGGCCAGGCGCTTGCCGTCCCTCACCTCGGTCACCACGCGCTCCGCGGTGAGGGTCGCGGTGGGGACCCAGAGCTCGAGCGCGCCGCGGACCTCGCTCGTGGACGCGGTGAGGGTGAAGGGCACCCGGTGGGCGCCGGCCCGGCGCGCGTCGAGCACGAGGGCGCCGTCCACCGCGCCGGTGGCGGTGAAGGTGGCCCCCGGCGGCGCGGGCACCCGCAAGATGGTCGGCCCTACCGGCCGCAAGGCGCCTTGCCTAAGAAGCGCAGGCCGCCCTGCCTCGTCGACGACCTCGGGGAGCGCGACGAGGCGCAGGGGCTGGCCGGGGGCGCCGGAGATGTCCTTGGCGTCCACGCCCACCAGGCGCATGAAGTAGACCCCGGGCTCGGCCTGCCCGCCGGTGGCGCGATCGCCCGGCACCCGCCACAGGCGGTGGGGGTTCCTGACCCGGGGATCGTCCGCGAGGCCCATCTGGACCTCGGCCACCGGCACCTCGGGGGCGCGCTGCCAGGTCAGATCCAGCGCCTCACCCGCCCCGAGCAAGACCGGGTCCTTCGTGGCCCACACCGGCGCGGGCGGGAGCGGGGTCGGCCGCTCGGGCGCCTTGCCCTCCTGCACCCGGGTGCCGAAGCCCTCGACCACCCCCACCGACTTCCCGCGGGCGCGCACGTCGGAGCGGCCCTCGAACACCGAGACGGTGCTCACCTGGCGCTCCGCCTCGGCCGGCGCGGCCTTCACGTCCACCCGGGTCCGCTTGCTGCGCACCGAGACCCGGGACGGCTTGGTGCCCACCTCGAGCGCGCGCGCCTTGCCGTTCACCACCGCCCCGCGGGCGGCGAGGGCGGCGAACACCGTGCCCTGCTCCACCTCCACGTCGGCCACGTCGGCGCGGCTCCGGCGGGTGGTGGCGGGGTCCTCGTAGATGACGATCAGGGCCTCGGGACCGAGCTGGACCCGGTCGCGGGAGCGGAAGGTGACCTCGCTCGAGGACGCCTGCTGGGTGCGGACCTGGGCCTGGCGCCGCAGGCCCTGGCCCACCCGGGCCGCCTCCCAGTCCGGGTCCGCCGCCTCACGGGCCTGGACCTTGCGGTGCACGCGGGTCACCGAGGCCACCGCACGCTGAGGGGTCACCCACACCTCGACCCGGCGGTTGAGGGCCCGGGCCTCGTCGGTCGCCTCGGCCTTCAGGGGCTCGGCGCTCCCGACCCCGCGCACGAGGATGCGCCCCGGGCGGATGCCCCGGGAGATCAGGGCGCGGCGCACCTGCTGGGCGCGCCCGAGGGAGAGCCGGCGGTTGGCGGCGTCGGCCCCGAGGTCGTCGGTGTGCCCCACCAGCTCGATCGGATCCAGCTCCGGGCGGCGCATCAGCATCGCGGCCAGCCGGTCGAGCACCCGCTGGGACTCGGGGGTCAGCTCCGAGGAGCCCATCTGGAAGCGCACGGTGCCGTCGGGGACCTGGGCGGGGTCGGCGTGGGCCACCGCGGGGAAGAGGGCCAGGGCCCCGGCCACGAAGAGCAGGCCAACTTGTCGAGGAAGCACCACCCCGACCCTCGTATGGCAGAGGACCGCGCCCCCGGCAAGAAAGCCGCCCCATGGACCGGGGCGAGGGACGATCGTATGGTCCCGCCGCGATGGCGACGGCGGATGTCGCGGTCCCAGAGGGTTACGAGATCCTCGGGGTCCTCGGGCAAGGCGGCACCGGCACGGTGTACCTCGCGCGCCAGCGTGACGGGCGCGAGGTCGCGCTCAAGATGCTCCCGCTCGAGCTCGACGAGACGCGAAAGAAGCGCTTCGAGGTCGAGGCCAGCGTGGGGACCATGCTGGAGCACCCCGACATCATCCGGGTCTACGAGTGCGGCACCCTGGCCGAGCAGGGCTGGATCGCGATGGAGCGCCTCGACGGCTCCGAGCTGTCCCCGCTGCGCGACGATCCGAGCTTCAGCCTGGACCGGCGGGTCGAGGTGATCGTGCGGGTGGCGCTGGCGCTGCACCACGCGCACCAGCACGAGATCGTGCACCGCGACGTGAAGCCGTCGAACATCTTCCTCACCCGGGACGGCGGGGTGAAGCTCCTCGACTTCGGGATCGCGCGGCTGAAGGCGAACAAGATCACCAAGACCGGCTACATCGTGGGCACACCCCAGTACATGTCGCCCGAGCAGATCAGCGGGGTGGCGATCGACCCGCGGGCCGACGTGTTCTCGCTCGGGGTGGTGGCGTTCGAGCTGCTGTCCGGCGCGCTGCCGTGGTCGGGCGACAACCACACCCAGATCATGATGGCGGTGTGCAGCAAGCCGCCGAGGGCGTTCCGCGCCGCCTTCGATCGGGACCGCTTCGCGATCTCGGACGCGGAGCTCGCGATGCTCCACAGCATCGTGCACAAGGCGATCGCGCAGGAGCCGCGCCACCGCTACCCGAACATGGAGGAGATGGCCGCGGCGTTCCAGGCGTTCCTCGAGCGCACCCCCGAGACCCTGGCCGAGATCCCCACCGACGGGGCCGAGGAGCTGGATCCCGAGGTGTGGATGAAGCGGCGCATCGACTGGGCCGCCGCGCGCGCCGCCCGCGCCCGGGCCGAGGAGGCGGTGCCCTCCACCCCGGTGCGGCCGATGCCCGCGCCGTCCAGCAACCTGCCCGCGCCGACCGAGAAGAGCGGGCCCAACGTGGTGTGGGCGGCGCTGATCGCGGTGTTCACGGTCGCGCTCGCGGTGGTCCTCTACCTGGCCCTGGCCGACCGATGAGGATCCTCGACAAGGCCATCATGAGCCACCTGTTGGTGGCGGTGCCCCCCGCGGTGCTGCTCGGCTGGATGGTCGCGAGCATCAACGAGGGCGCACTGCGCTACGAGGCGCAGCTGCTCCACCTGTCCACCGCCGAGCGCATGAAGGAGGCCCTGGCCGACCAGACCCGGGACGCGGTGGACCAGCTCCTGCACGCCGAGCGGATCCTCGCGATCGAGGCCCTCCCCCTCTCGGATCGGCAAGATCTGTTGCGCGCGATGGTCGCGAGCGGCGGCCTCCCCCACGTCCTCGTGTACCGCCCCGACGGCGCGTTCGACGCGGCCATTCGCGCGAAGGACGACGAGGTCCCGCGGGCCGACCTCCCCGAGGCCACCCGCGCGCGAGCGGACGAGCGCGGCTTCGGGGTGGGCCCGGTGGATGATGCAGGTCTGGTTGCGGTCGCGGTGCCATGGACGCTGGGCGAGACCCGGCTCGGGTACCTCGGCACCACCGTCGAGCCGGCTAGCCTCGCCGCGGAGGCGTCGGCCCTCGCCACCACCTACCTCGGCGAGGGCGGCCGGGTGGAGGTCATCGACGGGCGCGGCCGACGCCTGCTCGCCTCCCACGACGTGCACGAGGGCGAGGGCCTCGGCGGCACCCCCTTCGAGGGCCTCACCTTCTCGGGCGACGGCCAGGGCCTCGGCGCCCTCGCGGCCGGCATCTCGAAGCGCTTCGTGGACGCGGCGGGCGAGGAGCGCCTCGCCGCGGTGGTCTCGGACCCCGACCTCGGCTGGGTGGTGGGCACCTCGCGCCCGGTCAAGGTGGCCTTCGAGTCGATCGACCGGGTCCACCAGCGGGTTGGGCTCATGGCCCTCGCCGCCGCGCTCGCCGCGGGCCTGGTCGGCCTCCTCCTCGCCCGCCAGATCTCGAGCCCGATCCAGGCCCTGTCGGCGGCGGTGCGCCGCGCGGCCCAGGCCGGCTTCAGCGCCGTCGCCCCCGGCCGGGGCGGGGGCGAGGTGGCGGAGCTGACCGAGTCCTTCAACGCCGCGGTGAGCGAGCTCGACCGCTACCGCACCCAGCTGAGGCAGACCACGCAACTTCGCTTGCGCCTGTCGCGCATGGTGTCCTCCGCCGCGGTGCACGAGGCGCTCGCCTCGGCCGACGAGGCCCTGGGCGAGGTGGAGGAGCAGCAGGTCACCTTGCTCTACGCCGACATCATCCTCCCCGCGGGCGGCCTCGACACCGAGCACCTGGTGACCGCCCTGAGCGAGTTCTTCGGCGCCGCCCACGCCACCATGCGCCGCCACAAGGGCGCGGTGGACCGCTTCTCGGGCGACGCGGTGATGGGGATCTTCGTGGGCCCGGCGCCCCGCGACGCGGTGGCCGCGGCGCGGGAGCTGGTGGCGGACGCCGCCGCGGTGAGCGAGCGCTGGCAGGCCCACCTCGGCGGCGCCATCGCGGCGTCGGTGGGCGTGGTCACCGGGCCCGGGCGCCTGCAGCGCACCCCCGAGCGGGGTGAGCTGTCGGTGAGCGGCCCGCTGGTGGAGCGCTCCGCCGCCGCGCAGGGCCTGGCCGAGGCGGGGCAGGTGCTGCTGGACGAGGCCACGCGTGGCGCCGCCGCGCCTGATGCGGCGCCGCACGACGGAGAGGGCGGGCCGTGGTTCGCCCTGGGCTGAAGTGAGGACGTGACGCCGAGGGGGTCGGCGTGCTGGACTCCCGTCGCATGTCGGAGCTCTTCGATCGCTTCAACCGCCGGGTGTTCCTCGGGGCCTCCGCCGCCACGGTGGGCGCGGTGTACCTGGTCGGCTGCGGGGGCGAGGAGGGCCCGACCCTGCTGCCCGAGCCCGAGCCCGACGACAACTACGAGCTGGTCGACCTCGACCCCGAGGCGGTCCCCCTGGACGAGACGATCTTCCCCCTGGGGGTCCAGGCCGGCTCCATGACCGACACCTCCGCGGTGCTGTGGACGAATGTCAGCGGGGCCCCGAGCTTGGGGCTGCTCGTGTGGCGCGACGCGGGCGTCGCGGGGAAGATCAAGCAGGTCTACTCCGGCGCGGTCAGCGGCAGCGACGGCTACGTGCGCTTCACCGTCCCCGGGCTGGGGCCCGCGCACTACTCCTATATGTTCTTCACCCAGGGCTACGAGAGCCGGAGCGCCATCGGCCACTTCCGCACCGCGTTCGGGCAAGGTGACCTGCGCCCGCTCGCCATCGCCCCGGTGGCCTGCACCAACCTCGAGCGGGCGCCCTTCGGCGCGCTGGAGGTCTTGGCGGGGCTGAAGCCGGACGTGCTGTGCCACCTCGGAGACCTGAGCTACAACGACGGGGCGGTGACCAAGGAGGAGTACCGCGCGAAGTACGCCGAGACCCTCGCCGACCCCGGCTACCGCGCAATCCTGCCTGCGGTGGGCCGGTACTGCACCTGGGACGACCACGAGATCGGCAACGACTTCGACCCCGAGAAGATGGCGGCGGAGGCCCCCGACCAGCTCCGCTGGGCGACGGAGGCCTACTACGAGGCCAACCCCATCCCCATGATGGCGAGCGACAGCCGCAAGCTGTGGGGCAGCTACCGGTGGGGCGACACGGCGGAGATCTTCGTCCTCGACTGCAGGAGCGAGCGCGTGCCCTCCACCCGGGCGAGCGGCGACGGGGTCTACATCGGCGAGGCGCAGGAGGCGTGGCTCCTGGAGAGCCTGGCCGCCAGCCCCTGCCGCTACAAGGTGATCATGAACTCGGTGCCCATCGCCCGCCTCTTCGGGCTGTGGAACCTGGCCCTCAACGATCGCTGGGAGGGCTACGGCCGCCAGCGCGAGACGCTGCTCCAGCACCTCGCCACGAAGGTCAGCGGGCGCGTGCTCTTCTTGAGCGGCGACTTCCACTGCAACTACGTGGCCCGGGTCGAGGTGGAGGGCGCCGCGTCCAACATCTTCGAGGTGGCCACCTCCACCGGGGCCCGGGCCCCGAACCCGGTCGCGGTGCTCTATGACACCGGCGATCTGCCCCCCGAGGAGTCGTTCCGACCCGAGCAGTTCGTGTTCGGCAACGGCAACACCCGCGCCGCCACCCTGGTCACCATCGACCCGCTCACCGATCAGGTCCGGGTGAAGTTCGTGGACGGCCGGGAGGACACCAAGGGCACCGTGCACTTCGACGGGGTTATCCCGTACGTCTGAGATCGGATCTGGGGCGCCTCCGTCAATTCGGCCGCAACTGTCGCCTAAACGTCACCGATGTATGACATCGGAGCACCTGGCACATGAGCAAGAACCGCGTCGATGGCCCCACCCCCCGCAGCGTCCCCGCGCGCAGCCGCCCGCTGACCGGGATCTTCGAGGCGCTCCCGGCCCCCGCCCCCAAGGCGGCGAAGACGCGGCCCCTGACGGGCATCTACGAGGACGCCCAGGTGGCGAGCGGCAAGGCTCTCCCCGGCGTCGCGCCCCGGCGGGCCCGGCACGTGAACCAGGCCCCGGCGGCTCGGCTGGCCCAGCTCCAGGTGCACAACGCCCCGCTGTCGGCACCCGTGTCGGCCCCGGTGCGGACCGATGTGGCCACCGGGCAGGCGACCCCGGTCTCGGCCCTCCGGAAGGCCTTCGACAGCCTCGCCCCCCGCGGCATCACCGCCGACCTGCGGCTCCTCGAGGGCAACAACGAGTCCTGGCTCTCGATGTGGGCGGCCCTGAACCGCGCGCAGGGTGACCTCGACCTGAGCTACTTCATCTTCCAGCGCGACATCTTCGGCATGTCGATGCTCGGCCAGCTCTACCTCGCGGCCAAGGACGGGCGGCAGGTCCGCATGATGCTCGACGCGGCCGGCGACGCCTTCGGCAAGAAGGGCTTCACCCTCTCCTTCCGCGGGCAGGACTACTTGCAGGAGCTCACCGCCACCGGTCACGCCGAGGTGAAGGTGTACCACCCGCTCCACAAGAAGGCGCTCACCGCCCTGAAGAGCGGTGACCTCCGCCCCTTCGCGGGGGTGGCCAACAACCACGACAAGCTCCTTCGCACCCACGACACGGTGATCACCGGGGGCCGGAACATCTCGAAGGACTACTTCACCGACCCCAGCGATCGCGGCGACGTGTACCGCGACACCGACGTGATGATCCGCGGGCGCGAGGCGGCCAAGGCCTTCAAGGCCGCGTTCGAGAAGGAGTGGGGGCGGGACGACATCCTCTTCAAGGTCTACGACGACAGCGCAGGCAACCTTGCGCGGCGTGACCTCGAGATCGTGGGCGCAAAGATCATGATGGACGCCTGGATCAACATGGCGCCCGCCAGCGCGGCCGAGAAGGCCGCCTTGCGCGGCGACGAGGGCGCCCGGGACAAGGCGGTGGCGAACCTGCTCGGTGTCGTGGCCGCGAACCTCCCGAAGCACGGCATCGACCGCGAGATGAGCGCCTGGGACCGCCGGAACCTCACCAAGATGGCGGAGGAGCTGGTGGGCTACGCGGAGCTGCGCGGGGCCAACCGGAGCTACGACGCCACCAAGGAGGTCCACGCCCGCCAGGAGGTGAAGGTCATCGACCGCACTTCGGCCGCGGTCCAGAGCGAAGACGACCTCACCGCCGCCCTGTCCGCCCTCGCGAGCGGCGCGCGGCACCGCATCATCATCCAGAACCCGTACGTGGTGCTGACCAAGCACGCAGTCGCGGCGCTGGAGGCGGCGGGCAAGCGGGGCGTCCACATCGACCTGCTCACCAACAGCCCCGACAGCACCGACTCGCTCCTGACCCAGGCCTTCTTCCTCGAGGACTGGCCCCGCATCCTCGCCCGCGTGCCCAACATGCGCATCTTCACCCTGACCGGGGAGCAGAAGCTCCACGCCAAGGTGGCCACCGCGGACGACAAGGTCTCGGTGGTGGGCTCCTACAACCTCGACCTGCTGAGCGAGCAGGTGAACGGCGAGATCGCGGCCGCCTCGTGGTCCCCCGGCCTCGCCCGCGACATCCGGAAGAGCTTCGACGCCGACAAGGCCAACCCGGCCCACAAGGTGGTGGAGTACACCATCCAGCGCGACGAAGCGGGCCGCCCGGTGCTGAAGGACGGCAAGCCGGTGGTGACCTTCGGGCCGAACGACCACATGTCCGGCTGGAACAAGTTCAAGTACGGCGTGATGTGCTGGATGGTGCGCCAGGCCCGGAAGCTCCCCGCGCTGAAGGACATCTCGGGCATCGAGCTGTAGCCCGGCCTACCGTCTACCGTCAGTAGGTACAGTACGCAGGACACATGTTGCTGTTCTGGATCGACTGACCCGGCGCGCAGGGCATCGCGGTGGTGCTGTCCGGGACGCAGCGGTTCCCGTCGAGGTACTGCGTGAGTCGGCAGACCTGACCGCGGCCGCTCGGGCAGTGGGCGTTGTCGTTGTTGCACAGGCACCGGCCGCTCGTCCGAGGTGGGAACATCGCCCCGCAAGAGGGCGTGCTCTCGATCGGCTCGCAGCTGAAGCTGGGATCGCATGCGGTCCCGCAGCCGCCGCAGTGCTGCGCGTTCGTGGAGATGTCCACGCACGCGCCGCCGCAGCAGCGGTCCTTCGAGGCCGCGCCGCACTGCGTGCCGTCTGGCTCGACGC
>JACKEN010000049.1 GCA_020632995.1 Deltaproteobacteria bacterium
TCTGCCTGGTCTTCTACGCCGACTGGTGCACCGGCTGTCAGGCCTACCGAAAGCTCTTCTTCGACCCCAAGGTCGTGGCCCTGACGAAGGAGTTCGTGATGGTCCGCGCGAACCGCGACCACGCCCCCGAGCTCAGCGAGAAGTACGCGGTGGACGGCGAGTACATCCCACGCACCTTCTTCCTGAGCCCAGCCGGAGTCCTGGACAAGGAGATCCGCCGCCTCGGTCAGGAGCAGGCCTACTACTACGACGTCACCAGCACCTCCGCGGTCCGGAGCGGGATGAAGTGGGCCCTGAAGCGCTTCGGCAAGCTGGCCGGCAAGAAGAAGGGCAAGAAGGGTTGACGATGAAGACTTGGGCTCAGTTGGAGGCAGGGTGGGCGGCGACGCCAGCGCCGCCGGTGGGGAAGGGCACGGTGCAGGTGATCTGCCTGAGGCTGGGCGACGGCAAGCACCGGACGGTCTCGGAGGCGGTGGTGACGGTGGAGGGCGGGATCGAGGGCGACCGCTGGGCGAAGGGCAAGGAGCGCCCGCTGGACGCCCAGGTGACGCTGATGAACGCGGCGGTGGCCGACCTCATCGCCCACACCGGCAAGGCGGGCTACGAGGCGGGCGACAACCTCTACGTCGACCTGGACCTCAGCGAGGCCGCGCTCCCGGTGGGCACTCGGCTGCGGTTGGGGACGGCGCTGTTGGAGGTGACGCCGGAGCCGCATACGGGGTGCAAGAAGTTCAGGGCGCGGTTTGGGTTGGAGGCGGTGAAGTGGGTGAATGCGCCGGAGCACAAGGTGTTGAGGTTGCGGGGGGTGAACTGTCGGGTGGTTGAGGGTGGGATGGTGCAGGTGGGGGATGGGGTGGAGGTATCGGATGACGAGTACGGTCCTGGATGACGGGTGGGCCTCGTGAGCACCGACTCGCTCCTCGAACGCTACGCGGAAGCAGACGACCAGTTCCTGGTCGAGCTCGCCCTTGCGCCGGGAGACCTCTCCCCGGACGGACGCAGCGCCCTCACATACGAGTTGGAGCGTCGAGATCTACTGCCGGAGCTCTTGCCTGCGATCCAGATCGAGAGCGGCGTCCTCACGGACGAGGAGCTGGCGTCGCTGGTCGAGGAGGTCCAGCGCGGGCCGTGCCCACACTGTGGCGAGTCGCCGACCTGGCTGAACGGCTTCATGGTGGAGCGGAAGCAGATCGACCTCTGGTTCGTCTACGAAGTGACATTCACGTTCGTCGTCGGCTGTCAGCCGTGTCTCCGAGAGCTTGGGCACCCGATGTTCAAGCGGATCGAGAGGGATCAGGCGTGGCCGGCGACCGAGGGCCTCGTGGCCCTCGTCCGACGGAACGCCGGGTTCCTCATGCACTACCGAGGGAACCTCGAGATCCGCGAGGCCATCCTCAAGTCGGACTGCGCGCTTCTTCTGGACCTCGTGGTGCACGGGAGCCCGATGCTCGCAGAGGCCCCGAGCGACGAGGCAGATGGGCGTTGTCCTGGTTGTGGCGCAGAGGTGGCGGAGGAGGTCGATGAGTGCCCAGATTGTGGTCTCGCCCTTTGATCCTGAAGGGCGAGCCCCGGCTCATGACCAGCCGGGCATGCGGTGCGGTGCGGTGCGGCTCGCCGGCCGGCCAGAACCTTTGTGATCATGCGCTCGAGGGCCCGGGTCACAGGGTCGTTTGGCTCCAACTGCAGCGCCCCGTGGACCTCGGCTGCGGCTGCCTCAGGCTGCTGCGCGATGATGAGGGCCAGCCCGAGGTTGGAGCGCAGCCCTGCGTCGTCGGGGAAGCGGTCACAGAGCCTGCGGCTGACCTCCACCGCGGCTGTTCCGTCCCCCACGATCATCAGCTGAGCGGCGTACTCACGGCCGAAGTCCTTCTGGCCGGGCTCCGCGGCGTGGGCGCGGGCGAGGAAGTCCAACGCAACGTCGTGTTCGCCAAGACCCCGCTGGACCATGCCCACGAACCACAGCGACGGCCCATGATCGGGGACTGCCTCCAGAGCCTCATGGAGCTTCTTCAGACCCTTCTCGAGCTTGCGCCGCTCGAAGAAGCCCAGGCGCGCCCGCGGTCCATCCAGGGGCAGGAAGGGTTGCAGCAGCTTCACCCCGTCCATGCGGAGCCGCTCCAGACGCTCTGCGTCCTCAGGGGAGAGATCCTGGCGCTGGGTCCGAGCGACGTAGTGGTGCTGCCCCGTCCGGCGGTCACGGTAGACCTCGACCGCGCCTCTCGTCTCGACGTACTCGAGGTGTTGCTCGATCTCGTCCGCACTGAAGTGCGTGACGCTGTGCGGCCGGTACTGCAAGGGGGCGACGAGAGGCTCCGGATCCTCGTCGGTCAGCCAGGCCGCCGGCACCCCCCCGTACCGCCCAGAGGTGAACCGCTCACTCTGAAGCACCGCGTCGGGCCCCACCGCCTCGAAGTCGATGTGCATCCGCAAGCCGGTCTGCGCGAGGGTGTGCAGGAACATGGCGCGGTCCCCGTCGACCATGAAGCTCACCCGACCGATGCGGCCGTCGCTGCAGAATGTCGTGTTCGGGACCGCCTTCCGGAACGCGGGCATCCCGCCGGGATAGTCCGCCTCCACCGCGTCGACCCGGATCACGACGTCGTGGGCCTCGAGGACCACCGCCACGTCAGGCGTCCTCGAAGACGATCTGGATCTGGCAGCCGGCGAGCGTCACGCTGTCGTCGCCGACGTCGCGCATCACGGCGCCCGCAGGTCGGACCTCCATGACGCGCTGACCGCGGGCGATCCTGCGGTTGACCTCCTCGAGACCGAAGTACTGGACCCCGTCCTCGAGATCGACTCGAATCCCAACCTCGACCGCACTCATGAACTGAGTGTAGATCAGAGTTGCCGTGAGGTCTCGAACGCGTGGGGCACTTTGTGATGGTACTAGGTTGGATCTACATCGGCGGCGGCACCGGGAGTCCGAACCTGCTGGCTCGAGCACTCGTCGGAGGGAAACTGCCAACGTCACGCGGACCATCGGCGACTGTGTGCCAAGCCGCGCGGTCGTTGTGGAGGTCGATTGGGTCGTACTTGGGTCCGCCAGTCGGCTGGAGAGCTTGCACGGCCTCGAACGACTCGAGCGAGCGGGGCGGTTGGATATCCGAGTCATCCCGCTGGCCACCCTCGACGGGCTGGACGCGTTGCGAGTGGTCGAGGGTGAGCTTCGGCTGTCCGCTCTCCCGATGACGGACCTTCAGGGCCTGGGCCAGCTCGAGACTGTGGGATCGCTGGTGATCTCAGGCAACCACGAGCTGACGTCCTTTCGGGCCCTGACGAGTCTGCGCCGCGTCGCCGGGAGCCTGGTCGTCCGGGGCAACGCGCAACTTCCTCGAGCGGAGTACGACTGGTTGCTCGATCGGATCGAGGTCGAGGGTCAGACCTACTACGAGCCTTGAGACGATCGCGTGGTTCGGCCTCGCTCGCGCGAACCGCGCGGCTGGTCGCGCACGTGGGCTTGGTGCAAGAGAGCTTGCTCAGAGCCAAGGGACCCCGCTCAGTGCGTCATGCTCGTGAAGATGAACCACGAGCTCTCCCCCACCCGAGTCAGCCCCGTCCAGCCCCCTCGCCCCTTGAAGGCCTGGCCGCGAATCACGAGACGGCCGCCGCCCGTCTCCGAGCCACGCCCCTGAAGCGCCTCGAGCAGCCAGGGGCGCTCGGGGAGCCCGATGTCCGACCCGACGGGCTCGAAGTCGGCGAGCAGAGTTGGCACGTCATCTTCGTTCACCCGCATCACCGCGGTCACGCCAAAGTCTGACGGTCCGAGGAAGCCATCTCCGTGCTGAGTCAGCTCGAAGGTCACCTCCTGCACCCGCACTGGGAGGTGGGCGAGCTCCGCAAACCTCGCGACATCCTTCGAGACCGTGGATGTGGTCCGGACGCCGCCCGGAGTACACCCCGTAGCGACGCTCAGCAGCCCCAAGAAGACCACGGCCCGCAGGATCATGAGGCCGACTCTAGCACCTGGCATCTCCGGCTCGAAGCGCTCCCGCACGCCTGCCCGGGACCAGGCCGCGTCGCCGCCCTCATCGTGCCGGCCCCACCCGCGCCTCGCGCGCACCCTGGTGCCTTCGGACCCCGTCGGCGCGCTGAGTCCGGCCATGCGCGGGGTTGTCGGTTCGCGACCAGCTCAACCTCCGACGGGCCTCACCGTACGTCATGAACTGGCGCCCAAGTCCCGAGGTCTCGAGGCGGCCGTTCTCCGAGTCGACGATCCCGGTGGCGACGTCCTGGTCGCCGGGATTGAAGTTGAAGCAGTCTTCGGCGTGGATCGTCAGCTGGACGTCGAACTGCGGCCCCTCCGGGCTGGGGGTCACGACGACATCGGCAGACAGCCAGACGCTGTGGGCACCCAGCGCCTTCGCCCAGTTCTCCTCCTCTGGGTAGGGCAGCGGTGTCGACGCCTGGCCCGGCTCCGGCGCTGCACCCACCCGGATCTCCGATCCCGTGAACGAGAACCGCACCGCCTCGTCGGCGCGCTCCGGAGCCACCGCGATGAGCCGATCATAGAACCGCTGCGCCGTCAGCTCGGCGTCCCGCGTAGCCACCTCCAGCACCACCTGGCCTGCGGGGTCGCCCCGCAAGAAGCGATCGTAGTCGACCTTCAGATCACGCCCGCCGCCCTCCAAGAAGTGACGGTAGGCTCGGTTGCCATCCTCGAGGTCGGGACGGAACGCCTCGGAGCCCTCCAGGATGGTGTGCCACTTGGCCAGGTGCAGGTAGTCGCTCGCGGTGGGAGGGCGCGTGGGCAGGGGCACCGGGTCGAGCTTGTCGCGTGGGTTCTGCAAGAACCCGTTGTCGTGGCGGATGGGCGGTCGCGTGGGCGGGCCGAAGGCATACTGGCCCAGCGTGGTGGCCCCCGGCTCGGGCTCGGGGAGCGGGCGCACCTCGGCCGAGGCAAAGCCAAGCTGCTGGCCCCACGAGAGGGGCTCGGGCGTCCATTCCACCACCTGATCCCCCGCGGCGCCCAGGTCCACGGTGGCCCCCGAAGTCGCGGTGGCCAGCGGCGGCGCAGCCGGCGCCGGGAGCACCACCTTGGGCGGCTCGGGACGCAGGGAGCTCAGCGGTGGGAGGCCTGGGATCCGATCAGTGGGCCACGGCATGGCTCGCTCCTCCGCAAGAGACGGGCCATCGCGCCCGGGCTCGCGGAGCAAGGCCATTCGCGCCCTGTCGACGCCCCGTCCGGACAGCTCGGACGGACGAGGTCGGACGCCGGACGCGGCACCATCCCGATTGGCGGGGTGGGCCAACGCTGGTCGGCCGGTAGCGCTGCCCTCGATTGAGGAAGAACGAGGGATTCGATGCCGATCGAGAAGCGACCGCGCCCGAAGCCTTCGCTTATTGGGGAGCCGGCCCCGAAGGGCGGCGAAGCGGAGACGGAGGGATTCGATGCCCGGTCGCGAAGCGACAACGCCCGAAGCCTTCGTTTTTGTGGAGCCGGCCCCGAAGGGGACGGCAGAACGGAGACGGAGGGATTCGAACCCCCGTTACGGTTGCCCGTAAACTTGATTTCGAATCAAGCGCCTTCAGCCAGACTCGGCCACGTCTCCGTAGACCCCGGGCAAGTAAACGGGAGCGCCGCTCAGGTCAAGCGCTTCGTTTTACGACCCGTCACCTCGCCGTGCGGGCCCTCACTTCTGGGGCCGGGGTAGTCCCCGGGCTCGGGGCTCGATATGGGGTGGGGTATGGGCTGGCGGACCCCCTTTGGCGTCGCCTTGATCGCTTGCCTGGCCGCTTCCCGGGCTGTGGCGGCGGAGCCCGGGCTGGCGGTGATGGCGCGGTTGGTGGCGCCGGAGCCGGCGGTTCGGGCGGCGGCGGCTCGCGCGGCGGGGGGGGCGGGGCGGGCGGTGTTCCTGGATCCGCTGCTGTCGGCCCTCGCGGATCCGGATGTCGGGGTGCGGCGGGCGGCGGTGGAGGCGCTGGGGGCGCTGGGGGTGCCTCGGACGTCGGGGGATCTGCTCCGGCTGACCCAGGCGCTGGACCGGGCGGGGGACGATCCGAGCCCTGAGGTGGGGGCGGCGGCGCTGTTGGCGCTGGGGCGGTACCCGTTCCCGGATGTGCGGCGGCGGCTGCAGGGGCGGGCGCTGGACCCGAAGACCCCGGCCGGGCTGCGGGCGGCGGCGAAGCAGGCGCTGTTGCCTCAGCCGGCGAGCGAGGTCCGGGCGCGGCTGGACGCGTACCTGGCGGTGACCCTGGCCGAGGCGGAGCGGGGGGATGTCGGGGCGCCGGCGCCGGCGGTGCGCTGGGGGGTGCCCGAGGACAGCCTCCTGATGGCGGCGCGGGACCTGTTGAGCCCGCAGGGGTCGCTCCATGGGCCGGCGGTGGAGCGGCTGGCCGCGCATCCCGACCGGGCGGGGCGGTTCCCGTTCCTCGTGCACGCGTTGAAGGAGCCGGCGGCGGCGACCCGGCGGGCGGCGGTGACCGCGCTCGCGGCGCAAGGTGACCTGCCGGCGGCGGAGGCGCTCGAGGGGAGCCTGGACGACCCGGACACCGAGGTGCGGCGGCAGGCGGTGGCGGCGGTGGCGGCCCGGAAGGACGCGCGGGCGGCGGAGCTCCTCGCCCAGCGGATGACCCAGGAGCTGGATCCTCGGGTGCAACACGACCTGCGGGGGGCCCTGGATGGGCAGCCCGAAGAGGCGGTGCTCGCGGCGATGGCGCCGTGGCCGGCCCAGCGGTCGGCGGTGGTGGAGCAGCAGGCGGTGGCGTGGCTCGGCACCCGCACCTCGACCCCCAGCGCGGCGCTCCTGGTGCGCTTCGCGACCCGGACCCCGAGCGGCATCGTGGCGGAGCTGGCCCGCGGCTACCTCTCGGGGCGGCCGGACGGGCAGGTGGTGCCCCCGACCCTGGAGGCCCTGGGGGAGACCGAGCCGTACTCCGAGGGGCGGCGGCGGGCCGGGCGGCTCCTCGGGGGGCGGGAGCACCCCGCGCTCACCGACGCTCTTTTGAACCTCCTTGCGATGGGGCAGGCCGACAAGACGGTGCAAGACCTGTTGCGGGGGCGGCCCGAGCCGGACGTCCGGCCCCAGGTGGTGGCGCTCCTCGACCACCTCGATCACAAGGTGCGGGAGCCCGCGGCGGCCCTCGCGATGGGCTACCAGGGTGAAGACGTGTTGCAGGCGGCCTGGCGGGGCCTCTTGCGCTTCCCCGACGACGACGCGCTCTTCGCGATCTTCTCGGACCAGGGCGGCGACCAGCTGCTCCCGTACTGGCTGCACATCCTGGGGGACGACGCCTTCGCGAGCCACCACGCCGAGGCGCTCGGGGCGCTCCGGCACATCCGGGACGCGCGGGTGCCGGGGCCGGTGGCCAAGGCGGCGGCGGCGCGGCCGTGGCTGGCGCCGCAGGCGCTCGAGATCCTGGTGGAGCAGCCGCCGGCGCCGGCCCTCGACGGCCTCAGCGTGCTCGCCGGGGCCCCGGGGCTCGAGGACAAGGTGCGGGCCGACGCGGTGCAGGCGATCGAGGCCCTGGCCGAGCTCCCGCCCGAGCGGCTCGAGCAAGCCCTCTTGCCCTTCGCCAAGGACGAGGCGCGGCCGGTGAAGCACGCGGCCCGGAACGCGCTCCACCGGCTGATGCCCACCGTGTACCCGTCGTGGGACCCGTACGGGCGGGTGCCGGTGATCGTGGAGGGCGCGGCGTTCGGGGCCGGGCTCATGCTGATGGCGACCGAGATCGCCGACGCGGATCTGTCGCCGTGGTTCGTGGGCGGCGCGGGGGCGGTGCTCGGCGGCGCCACCCCGTTCCTCCTCACCATGAGCGAGGACGTGACCCTGGGCGACGCGGGCTTCTTCGGCACCTACGGGGCCTGGGGCACCGGGGCCGGCCTGGGGCTCGGCCTCGCGCTGTTCGAGGAGAAGCGGAACGTGCTGTGGGCCGGGGTGGCGGGCGAGACCCTCGGGGTGGCCACCGGGGCGCTGGCGCTCCGGGGCCTGGAGTGGGGCCTCGACGACGTGGCCTTCGCCAACTTCACCGCGATGGAGACCGGCCTGATCACCGGCGGGATCTCGGCCATGATCCTGAAGGGCGACGCGCGCCGAGCCGAGCGGGCCGCGGGCCTCGGCATGGTGGGCGGGGCGGCCAGCCTGGTGCCCCTCTTGTTCCTGAACCGAAAGCTCGTGGTCGAGGACGAGATCGGGGTCCTCGCCACCACCATGGTGCACGGGGCGTGGCTCGGCGCCTTCGCCCCCGGCCTGTTCCGGCGCGAGGGGCTGAGCGGCACCGACGCCGCCCTCGCCGCCGCGGCGGGGCAGGGTGCAGGCTACCTTGCCGGGGTGGTGTGGTCCCAGCTCGGCGACATCCGGAGCGAGGACGCCGCGTGGTCCATGGCCGGCTCCGCCATCGGCGCCGCCACCCTGGGCGGGCTCGGGATCCTCCTCGAGGGCTCCGACTCGCGCCTGCGCTTCGGCTTGCTGGAGGCCGGCTCCGCCGCCGGCGCCCTCACCCTGGGCCTGGTCGGCCGCGACCTGCGCTTTCACGAGAACGACGGGTGGCTGGTGACCCTGCTCGCGGTGGGCGGGGCGGTGGCCGGGGGCGACTTCTCGGTGCGGGCCGAGGAGGGCACCCTGCGGGAGCCCGGGCTCGCGGGTGGGATGCTGATGGGGGCGGGGATCGGGACCGCAACCGGGCTTGCGCTCTCGCAGTTCGTGGACGTCTCTGACCGGACCCTGTGGCGCTCGGTGCTCGGCGGGGCGGTGCTCGGCCTCGCCGGGGCGGGCCTCGGGCAGATGATCCCCGACCTCACGGTGCGCCAGCGCTCCCCCTTCACCTCGGTGGCGCTCCTCGGCGGTCTGGTGCTCACCGCACCGTGGGCCGAGCAGCTCGACCTCAGCGGGCGCAACCTGTACTTCGGCGCCTCCCTGGGCCTCACCCTGGGCGGGCTGATGGCCCTGACCCCGTACCACCTCCACGACGGCGCGCCCCCCGGCAAAGAGGTCGCGGCGGGGGCGCTCTTCGGCGGGGCGGCCGGCCTGTTCGGGGGCGTGGCCCTGGCCCAGCGCCTCGACCTGAGCCCAGCCGAGACCGCCGTGGCCACCTTCGCGGCCCTCGCGGCGGCGAGCACCGGCGCCGGAGCCGGCCTCCTCGTGCCCGACTCCGACCCCTCCCTCCCGGTGGGCCTGGCCCAGGGGCTCGGCCTGGCCGGCTTCGGCACCGTGGCAGGCCTGCTTGCGGCGGACGTCCTCAAGGTGTCGCGCTCCGGGGTCAAGAAGCCGGGGGCGCCCACCGCGCTCCGCCTCACCGCGTTCTCGGTGCATGGCGCCTTGCACGGCGCGCTCATCCCCTACACCTGGCGCAAGAACGACGAGACCCCGGCCGGACGCGAGGTGGCGGGCGGGGTGATGCTCGGGGCGGGGATGGGCGTCCTCACGGGCCTCGGCGCCCGCGCCCTGGGCGCCCCGCGCTTCGGGGGTGACGAGCTGATCGAGGCCTCGCTCCTCACCACCACCCTCTACGCGGTGGGGGGCGGGGTGGGGCTCGCGGCCGAGGACCGCCGCCTCGGGATGGGGCTGGTGCACGGCCTCGGCATCCCCGCCTACGCGGTGGGGCTGTGGGTGGCCAAGGACACCGAGTACGACCGCGACACCCCGTGGACCCTCGCCCTCGGCGCCGCGAGCGGGACCTGGCTCGGCGCGTGGGCGGCCCGCGCGATCTTCGAGGACCCGGGCGCAAACCAGGTTGCGGGCTCCGCCGTCGCCGGCGCAGGCCTCGGCGCTCTGGGCGGGGTGGTGTGGAGCCAGCTCGCCGAGGACCGGGGCGAGGTCGAGGTGCTCATGGACGAGGCGGTGCTCGCCACGGTGGGCGGCGGCCTCGCCCTGTGGCTGCGGGCCAACGACCGCGCCTCCGCCGCGATGGTGGGGGCGGGGAGCGTGGTCGGCCTGGTGGCGGGCGCGATCACCGCGCCGATGACCCGCTTCAGCGGCACCGACGCCGCGCTCGTGGCCTACGGGAGCGGCCTGGGCGCGCTGCACGGGTCGCTCTTGCCCAGCTACACCGGCAAGGCCTCGGGCCGGGCCCACGGCGGGGCGGCCCTGGTGGGCCTGGGTGCAGGCTACATTGCGGCGGCCGCCGCGGCCCAGGCGGTGGAGCTCAGCCCGGCCGAGGTGGCGGAGATGAGCGGCCTGACCCTGGTGGCCGAGGGGATGGGCGCGGGCCTGGCCCTGATGATCGACTCCGACGCCCCCGCCGCCCGCAGCACCGCCTTCCACGCCGCGGGCGCGGTGGGCGTGGTGGCCTCGGCCCTCATCGCGCCCCACACCCGCTACGTGCCCGACGACGGCCTCCAGGTGACCCTCAACAGCGCCTTCGGGGCGTGGGTGGGCACCTGGGCCCCGTACATCTTCAGCGACGATCCGCGGACGGAGGCGGTGGGGGGCAGCGCCCTGTTCGGGGCCGGGGTCGGCGTGGCGACCGCGGTGGGCCTGTCGCAGGTGCACCGGCTGTCGTTGGCAGATCAGGGCGAGGCGGCGGGCCTCGGGGTGGCCGCGTCCGCGGTGGGCGGCGGCCTCAGCCTGATGCTCGACACCGATCGGCGCGCGCAAGCCGCCTTGCTCGACGGCGCCGCGATACTCGGGCTCGGGCTCGGCCTCGGCCTGTCGCCCTACACGAGCTACAGCGGGCCGGACATGGGCCTGTTCGGCCTCGGCACCGCCCTCGGCACCTGGCACGGGGCGTGGCTCCCGGTGCTGTGGGGCGAGGCCACCGACCGTACCCGGGCGGGCGGGGCGCTCCTCGGGGCCGGCGCAGGCTGGCTTGCCGCGGCGGCGGCGGGGCCCTTCGTCGAGGTCTCGAGCGGCGATCAGGTGACGGCGGGCCTGTTGTGGTCCACCGGCACCGCGCTCGGGGCGGGGGTGGGCCTGTTGCTCCCGTCGGTCGAGGAGCGGGGCACGGTGGGCCTGATGGAGGGCCTGGGGGCGGCGGGCTTCCTCGGCGGCCTCGTGGTGGCGGACCACCTGCACTTCTCGACCGGCGACGGGGTGCTCCTCGGCGCGGGCACGGTGCTCGGCGCGGAGCTCGGGCTCACGCTGCCCGTCTTCGTGACGAGCGGGGAGATCTCGGGCAGCACGCGGGCCGGCGGCGTCCTCCTCGGCACGAGCGCGGGCGCGCTCCTCGGGGGCGCGGTGTCGCAGTGGGTGGAGCTGTCGCCGACCGACGTGCTCGAGGCCTCCGGCGCCGCGCTGTGGGGCCAGGCGCTCGGGCTCGGCCTCGCCCTGAGCATCCCCGACAGCAGCGAGCGCCTGCGCTTCGGGCTGATGGACGGCCTCGGCGCGGCCGGGCTCGCGGCGGGCTTGTTGATCGCGCCGAAGACCGAGTACGGCGACGGGGCGCTTCTGACCCTCGCCTACGCGACCACCGCCGGCGCGGGGCTCGGCGCGCTCACCCCGGTGTACTGGAACGGCGCGCGGGTGGGTGACGTGCCGGGGGCCCAGGTCGGCGGCGGCGCGCTCCTCGGTGCGGCGGCGGGTCTCGGGGCCGGCGTGCTCCTCGATCAGGTGGTCGAGGTCGGGCCCGAGGGCCGCAAGCACGGCGCGCTCGGCGCCGCGCTCGGCGGGCTCACCGGGGCCGGCTTCGGGATGCTCCTGTCGCGCGACGATCGGGTGGCGGTGGGCCTCACCCAGGGCCTCGCCGCGGCCGGCGCGCTCGGGGTGGGGCCGACGCTCCGCTACTTCGAGTTCAAGCCGAAGGACCTCGCGCTCGGGAGCGCCTACGTCGGCTACCTGACCTGGCACTCCATGGGCCTGACGCTCCTGTTGGATGGCACCGATCGCCAGGCGGCGGGGGTCGCGATGGGCACGGTGGGCCTCGGTGCGCTCACCGGCATGTACCTGTCGCCGTACATCGACCTCGGGCTCCCCGACACCCTGATGCTCCTCGCCGGCAACGTGTGGGGCACCTGGATCGGCGGGTGGGGCGGGCAGCTTCTGAAGGACGCGCTGGACGCTGACCTCAGCGGGCGTCGGCAGGCTGGGTTGACGCTCCTCGCCACCGTGCTCGGCTCGGACGTCGGCATGACGCTCACCGGGATGGTGGTGGGCGGGATCCTCGACGTGAAGCCCACCCGCTTCGCGTACATCAACCTGTCCGGCCTGGGCGGGATGCTGGTGGGCATGCTGGTGGCGGGCGCGGCCAAGGACGAGCCCCTGAAGGCCGGCAACGTGATCGGGAGCCTCTCGGGCCTGGTGATCGGCGCGGTGGTGACCTCGTTCTTCGACTTCAGCGGCTCCCCCACCTGGGACGAGCTCCTGTCGCGCGGCGAGGCGCCTGAGGGCGAGGCCGAGCCGGCGCTCACCACCCACGGCGGGCACGTGTTCGAGGTGGAGCAGTGGATGCCGACCGCCCAGGTGCTGCCCAGCCCCGAGGGCGAGCCGATGTACATGTTCTCGGTGTCCGGCGTCTTCAAGTGATGCGCAGGATCTCTTGACCTGCCGCTGCCGCCCGCCGACGCTCGGCCCATGTCGGGCCTGCGCATCGACGCCGATCGCCTCTGGAACAGCCTCATGACCCTGGGGCAGGTGGGGGCCTACGACGACCCCGCCACCGGCCTCAAGGGCGTGAACCGCCTCGCCCTCACCGACGCCGACAAGGCGGGCCGGGACACCGTGAAGGGGTGGTTCGAGGCGGCCGGGCTCGAGGTCCGGGTGGACCGCATCGGCAACGTGACCGGGCGCCGGCCGGGTAGGCGGCCCGAGCTCGCGCCGGTGCTGTGCGGCTCGCACATCGACAGCGTGCCGACCGGCGGGGCCTTCGACGGCGCGCTCGGGGTGCTGGGGGCGCTCGAGGTGGTGCGCACGCTGAACGCGGCCGGGGTCGAGACCGAGCGGAGCCTCGAGATCGCGTTCTTCACCGACGAAGAGGGCGCGCGCTTCGGGACCGACATGCTGGGGAGCGCCACCGCGGTGGGGCGCCTCGAGCTGGAGCAGGCCTACGGCCTCACCGACGAGCGCGGCCTCACGGTGAAGGGTGAGCTCGAGCGCATCGGCTACCTGGGCGAGGTGGACCCGAGGCGAGCGCCGCCCCACGCCTACGTGGAGTGCCACGTGGAGCAGGGGCCGATCCTCGCCGCGGCGGGGCTGGACCTGGGGGTGGTCACCGGGGTGCAGGCGATCTCGTGGCAGGAGCTCACCATCCACGGCAAGTCGGCCCACGCCGGCACGACGCCGATGGAGCTCCGCAAGGATGCAGGCCTGATTGCGGCCAAGATCAACGTGCACTTGCACGAGATGGTGGCCTCGGCCCGCTACGGCACCGAGATGCGCGTCACCATGGGCCGCGTCTCCCCGATGCCGAACCGGGTGAACATCGTGCCGGGGCGGGTGGTGTGCACGGTGGACCTGCGCAACCCCTTCGACGACCTGATGGAGAAGTCGGAGCGCGACCTCGCCGACTTCCTCGACCACCTCGAAAAGACACACGGTGTGCAGATCGAGCGGCGCCAGACCGCGCGCACGAACAGCGTGACCTTCGACCCGAAGGTGGTGGCGCGGGTGGCGGAGGCGATGGACGGCCTGGGGTACACCCACCGCGAGATATTGAGCGGCGCGGGCCACGACGCCCAGGAGATGGCCTCGATCTGCCCCACCGCGATGATCTTCGTGCCGGGTGAATACGAGGGCATCAGCCACAACCCCCGGGAGTTCTCGACCCCCGCGGCCTGCGCGCGTGGCGTGCAGACGCTCATGGATACGCTGTTGGGCCTCACCGCTGACGTGTGATGACCCACAGTTGCGAGCGGGTTAGGCTGTTCGACAGGGCGTGACGTTGAAGGGGGAAGAGCTACCCGCGCGGATCGGGAAGTACGAGGTCCTCTCGCGGCTGGGCGCGGGGGGGATGGCGGAGGTGTACCTCGCCCGCCTGCCGGGCATCGCGGGGTTCTCGAAGACGGTGGTGGTGAAGCGCCTGCTCCCCGACCTGGCTCGGGACCAGCGCTTCGTGCAGCTGTTCGTGGAGGAGGCGAAGCTCGCGGCCCAGGTGCAGCACAAGAACGTGGTCCAGATCTTCGAGCTGGGGTCCGAGGGGCCGGACGCCAGCGTGTTCATCGCCATGGAGTACGTCATGGGGGTGGACCTGAAGAGCCTGCTCGTCCACGCCAGCCGGGCCGGGGTGCGGATCCCGCCCTGGCTCAGCGTCCACGCGGTGTGCGAGGTGCTCGAGGCGCTCGCCTTCGCCCACGGCCTGAGTGACGACCACGGCCGGCCGCGCCAGATCGTGCACTGCGACGTGAGTCCCGAGAACGTCTTCCTCGCCCGCCACGGCGAGGTGAAGCTCGGGGACTTCGGGGTCGCCCGAGATGCAACCCGACCTGCAGATCCGTTCCTCGATCGTTTGAAGGGCAAGGTGGCCTACATGGCGCCCGAGCTGGTCGGCGGCGGCAGCCCCACCCACGCCACCGACGTCTACGCGGCGGCGGTGGTGCTGTGGGAGTGCCTGGCCCAGCGCCGGCTCTTCAAGGGCGACGACCCCGACGTGCTGGCGGCCAAGATCCAGCGCGGGGTGGACATGCCGCCGTCCCACTACCGGGCCGACGTGAGCCCGGAGCTCGACCTGATCTTGATGCAGGCCCTCAGCCTCGACCCGGGCGACCGGCCGGCCTCCGCGCGCGAGATGCAGGTCTTGTTGCGGAACGAGGTGGCGCGGGTTCAGCCCCAGCTCGACCTCGAGCAGGTGCGCCGGCAGCTCGACGTGATCATGGGCTCGGCCGAGGTCAGGGTGGCGGACGGCGTGGCCACCGACCCGGATCCGCTCGGGCCCAAGGCGCCCCGCAGCGGGGCGGCGCACCCGGAGGCGGTGGCGCTGGTGCCGGTCCCGTCGCGCTCCTCCGACTTCGAGGTGCTGATCAGCGACGTGCTCTCGGACCTGTCGTCGCGGGCGATCACCCCCACCGACCTGCCGTCCGAGCTGGCCTCGATGCACCTCGGGCCGTGGCCCGACACCCCGCTCGCCCGGGCCCTGCCGACCCTCGAGGACGTGGCGCTGCCCGCCGCCCTGTTGGACGAGCACCCGCTCCACGGCGACCCCGAGACCACCGCGGTGGTGCGGGCCCGGAGCCGCCCGCGGCACCTGCCGCCCCCCGCGGTGCCCGAGCTGCCCGAGCCGCCGGTGCCGCGCGGGCCGCGCCCGGTGGTGTGGGTGCGGAGCCGGGGCGCGGTCCAGATCGGGCCCCGGGACCCGCTCGAGGCCCTGGGGGTGCTCGAGGAGCTGGGGAGCGACGAGGCCCGGGCCGCGCTCGAGATCTCGGCCGACCAGCGGGCCTGGCACCCGGTGCTGAGCCTGCCCCGGCTCCTCGGGGAGGGGCACCTCAAGGCGGATCCGCAGCTGCCGGCAGGCGAGCTTGCGGGGTCCTTCCAGACCAGGAGCCCCACCGCGCTCCTGGCCGAGGTCGCCCGGAGCGGGGCCCGCGGGCGGCTGGTCTTCGTGCGCTACGAGACGGTGAACGCGGAGCGGGTGGAGCTCGGCGTCGACATGGGGCACCTGGTCGCCTACGCGTC
>JACKEN010000005.1 GCA_020632995.1 Deltaproteobacteria bacterium
AGACGACCGAGACGAAGCAGGCGTTCCTTCAGGCCTGGAACACGACGAAGACGGAGAGGACCCGCTCGGGCCCGGTCGAGGACTCGAGGTTCGACACGCGCATCGACAGCGTGACCTCGAGGATCGAGGACGTCGAGCTGAGCGAGCGGTCGGAGACCGGCGTCTACTGGGGGGCGCCTCCGAGCCTCGCCCAGTAGTCGTCCCTACGAGGCGTCCAGCAGGTCCTTCAGCGCTCCGAGCAGGTCCGCTTGCCGGTAGGGCTTGGCGAGGAACGCCATGCCCTCCGGCAGGTCCCGGATCCCCTCCGCGTAGGCCGACACGAAGAGCACCTTCAGCTCCGGCCAGCGGCTCCTGAGCCGGGCCGCGAGCTCCGGGCCCTGCATCCCCGGCATGAGCACGTCGGTGACGAGGGCGGCGGGGGGCTCGGGCATCTCGGCCGCCGCCTCGAGGAGGTCGTCGGGGAGCCGGAAGGCCTGCACCTGGTAGTGAGCGTGGGAGAGGGCCCGGTCGGTCACCACCCGCACGTCGTCGTCGTCGTCCACGTAGAGCAAGGTGCGACCGCCCCCGTCGTGCAGCCAGGCGCGCAGGCCGGTGGGGGAGGGGGTCTCCATCGTGGCCAGGGCCACCGGGAGCAGGATCTCGAAGCGCGCGCCCTCGCCGGGGGCGCTCCTCACCTCGATGTGGCCGCCCGCCTGGCTCACGATGCCCTGCACCGCGGACAGGCCGAGGCCGGTGCCCTCACCGACCTTCTTGGTGGTGAAGAAGGGGTCGAAGATCTGCGCCATGACCTCCGGGGTCATCCCGCAGCCCTCGTCGTCCACCGCCAGGTACGCGTGGGTGCTCTTCAGGCCGAGGTGGGGATAGCGCTCCGCCAGGGCGGCGCGATCGAGGGTGCCGGTCTCGATCACCAGCTCGCCCCCCTCGGGCATCGCGTGGGTCGCGTTGATCACCAGGTTCATCAGCACCTGCTGGAGCTGGGTGCGGTCCGCCCGCACGATGGGGAGATCGTCCTGCAATCGGAGTTGCAGATCGACGCTCTCCCGGGTCACCCCGCGCAGGAACGGCTCCGCGTCCCGCACCATGGTGGTGAGGCTCAAGCCCACCGGCGACACCACCTGCCGTCGCGCGAAGGCGAGGAGCTGCCGGGTGATGTCCGCGGTGCGCTGGGCCCCGTCCAGCACCTGGTCCAGCATGTGGTGCACGTCCTTGGCGGGGGCGCCCTCGTCCAGCGACTCCTGAGCCAGGGACGCGTAGCCCTGGATGGCGGTGAGCATGTTGTTCACGTCGTGGGCGATGCCGCCCGCCAGGCGCCCGACCGCCTGCACGCGCTGGCTGTGCAGGAGCTCCTCCTTCAGGCGCTGCCGCTCGGCCTGCGCCTCGATCAGCGGGCTCACGTCGACCAGGGTGGTGAGGAAGCGGGTGTGTCCGCTGCCCGGGAACGGCAGCGTGTCGATCCGCGCGAGGAACTCCGTCCCGTCCGCGCGCCGGCAGGGCGCCACCTCGATCCCGAGCAGGTGGCGGCCGCTGCTCTCGAGGTCGGGGGGATCGTCGCGGCCGAGGGCCTCGTCGAGGGAGCGGCCGAGGAGGGACTCCGCGTCGGTGCCGAGGAGGCTGCAGCCCTTGGGGTTGACGTCGACGATGCGGTCCTCCTCGTCGGTGACGAAGAACCCGTTGACCGAGGACTCGAACACCCGGCGGTAGTGGGCCTCGCGCTCCGAGAGGGCGGACTCCGCCTCGATGCGCTGGGCGATCTCGGCCTTCAGGGCCCGGTTCCGCCGCGCCATCCCGCGGGTCCGGAGCCGGTGCCCGATCCACCCGAGCATGAGCGCGATCAGCGCGAGGCCGCCGCGGAAGCCGGGGGTGGACGTGATGTGGGGGCGCAGCGCGAAGGGGAGGGTGACGGTGGGGCCGCGCACCCCGTCCTCGTTGATCGCCAACAGCTCGAACCTGTACTGGCCGGCGGGGAGGTTCTCGTAGCGCGCGCTCGGGCTGCGGTTGTCGGTGCGGTGCCAGGTCTCGCCCTCGAGGCCGTGCAGCCGGTACTCGAAGCTCGTCAACCGAGGTTGCCGGAGCATCGCGGTGGCGAACTCGACGTCCAGGCGGCCGCGCCCCGGGGGCGCCTCCAGCCAGCGGCCTGGGGTCAGGGTCACGTCGTCGAGCTGCGCGGCGAGGATCGTCACCACCGGCTTGGTGTCGTTCCGCGAGGCCTCCGAGAGATCGAGCTGGATCGGTCCGTGGATGGTGGCCACCACCGCGTATCGATCCTGGAGGAGCGCCACCGAGGGGCAGGCCGCCATGGCCTCCCCGGACGGCAGGGGGAGCGACTGCACCTCCCCCGTGGTGGGGAGGGCGTCGAGATCCGCGCGCAGGATCCGAAACACGCCGCGGTTGGCGTTCACCCACAGGTTCCCCTCCGGATCGAGGAAGAGCGCGGACACGAAGTTGTCGAACAGGCCCTGGCTCCGAGACAGGCGCCGCGGCGCGGCGCCGGGGCGGATGCGGGTGAGCCCGCCGCCGTAGCTCCCCAGCCAGACGCTCCCGTCGGGGTCGTGCAGCACCGCCCGCACCGCGCCGTTGGGGACGCCCTGCTCGAACTCGAGGGTGCGCGCGGCGTCGGCGCCGAGCACCATCACCCGACCCGACATCCCCACCCACAGCTCACCGGTCGGGGCCTCGGTCAGGCTCACCACCGACCCCTCCACCGCGGGCACGCGGCGGACCGCGTCGCCCTCCAGCTGGAACAGGCCGCTCTGCATGCCGACCCACACCCGCCCGGAGCGGTCCACGAGGACCGCGGTGGCGCCGCTCGTGTCCGGGAGGGGGACCCGCCGGACCGGACCGCCGCCGTCCGCCCGCGGGTCGGGGAGCGCGAACAGGGACGCGCCCGCCGCCCACAGCGTGCCGTCGGGGGCGAGGGCGATGCCGCCCACGCAGGTGTCGGAGAGGACGCGGCGCTCCACCCCGCTCGGGCCGAGCAGGAACACCCCCTGGCACGCGGTGGCGACCCAGAAGCGCTCCGGGTCCACCGCGACGACGCCGTGGATCGAGGCGCGCGGGAGGTCGTTGCGATCGGCCAGGTTGTCGAGGGGCTCGGGGCGGAGGCGCCACAGGCCGTCCCCGTCCGTCCCCACCCAGACGTTGCGCTCCCGGTCCATGAACAGGCGGCGGATCCCGCCCCCGAAGCGCTGATCCTGGAACTCGCGGGGGCTGAGCGCGCCGCTGGGGTCGGCCAGGAGCCGGGGGCGCCCCTGGAAGCGGTACACCCGGTCGCCGAGCGAGAACCACAGGGCCCCGGCCGCGTCGGTGATCGGCGGTGCGCTGAGCCACTCCGCGTGGCTCCAGCGCGCCACGGTGCGGACCTCGGCGCCGCGCACGAAGTCGAGCCGGTCCTTCATCACCCGCCACTCGGTGCCGTCGTCCTCGCGGAAGATCTGCAAGGCGGGTGACGCGTCGAGGGTCACCACGTCGTCCACCACCAGCGCGCTCTGCGCGATACCACCAGCGCGGGCGCTCTTCGGCCCAAACGGGCGCACCGAGCTCAGCTCCGCGGCTATGACCTCGGTCCAGCCCTGGGCGTCCCACCGGAACACCCCGGCGCGCGCCGCGACCCACATCGCCCCGCCCGGACCCCACTCGAGGGAGGCGATCGTGCTCTGCTGCAGCGCCGGGGGTTGGTCCTCCGGCCGCTCGAGCTGGCCGTTCACGAACCGCCCGACCCCGCCGCTCTGGAACCCGATCCAGAGCGCGCCGGTCTGGTCCTGGGCGAGGGCGGTGAGTCGCGGGTCATCGAGGCCGTTGGTGGGGTCGTAGGTTTGGAAGTTGACCCCATCGAAGCGCGCGAGGCCCCCGAAGGTGGCGAGCCAGAGGTACCCCTCGTGGGTCTGGACGATGCCGGTGATCGAGTTCTGGGGCAGCCCCTCCTGCATCATCCAGCGCCGGGCGCTGTGGTGGGCGAGGGGCCGGACGGGGCCGAGATCGACCGGATCCCCAGGGGTTGGAGCCGTCGGAAGGAGGCCCAGGAGGAACCCCAGGCCCAGGACGCCCGCCACCACGTCTCGAATCTGGATGGTCTGCGCGCGACCGGCAAGGCCTGGCGCGGTACCGCCTCGAAAAAGAGGGGATCGCGCGCGAGTCTTGGAATACAGGCTCAGCCCAGGTGCATGGCTTGACGCACCCCCTGGCCCGAGATACCCCCCGAGCCATGTTGGAGCTTCCGGATACCCTCCCCATTCGCGCCTTCCGCCTGCAGGCGAGCTACACCGCGGCGCGCCTCAGCGCCCTGGAGGAGACCCGGCACCTGGCCGACGACTTCAGCGAGGCGGCCGACAAGATGGCGGTGCTCGAGGGCGAGGAGGCCCAGCTCGCGGTGCGCCGCATGCAGACCCAGGCCGCGGTGGAGACCGCGGACGACGCGTGGGACGACGTGATGCTCGCGTTCCGGGCGCGGCTGCTGGAGCGCGCCGCCCACGACACCGAGGCGGAGATCTATCGGCGCTACTTCGCGGACATCCCGTCGAACGTCACCAGCCTCTCGTACGCGGCGGAGATCCTGATCTCGAAGGACCTCGAGGCGCAGCTGGCCCACGAGGACGACCCCGAGCTGTCCGCCTTCGCGGCGCGCCTCGCCGACAAGCGCGCGGGCCTCGAGGCGATCATCCGTGAGCGCACCCAGCTCGAGGTCGAGGAGGCCCGCTTCGCGAACCGGGTCGCCCTCGCCAAGCAGGTCATCAACAAGCTGCGGCGGATCCTCTTCGCGAGCCTGGAGGAGGTGCAGATCGCCCGGGGCCGTGATCGCGCCTGGTGCGCGCGCTTCTACTTCACCCACAACGACGTCCTGGCCGCGCTGGATCAGGACGGGGTCGAGGCCGAGCACGAAGAGATCGAGCTCATCGAGACCTGAGCCGCTACTTCGCGTCGGCGCCGACGCGCTCGTAGGCCTTGGCCACCCAGACCTTCTTCTCCTTCGGCTCGAGCCGCACCTTCACGCGATCGCCGGGCTGGGCGTACCAGGCCCCGACGTTGAGCTTCGACGTCGCGTCGTCCGGGTCCACCACCCCGTTTCGAGACTTCACCCGGGGCAGCACCACGATGGTGTCGCCCTTGGCCGGAGCGCCCGCCTTGGGCCCGCGCGCCACCTTCACGGTGATGAACACGAGGGGGAAGCGGGCGCGGCGCACCTTCACCACCTTGCCGAAGACGAGCTCGCCCGGCGGGCCGCGCACCGCGTCCAGCTCCGCGGTGTTGTTGGTGGCGCGGATCGAGGAGCCCGAGCCGTCCTCCTCACCCCCGGGGTTCTGCAGGGCGCTCAGCATCGCGTCGACGTCGTCGCCGGCCGGGCTGACGTCGATCTTCTCGAGCGCCTTCAGCAAGGCAGCCTGCGGCACGCCGCTCACCACCACGCGCTGACCGTCCACCTTCACCTGGGTGCCCGGCACCCCGGCGGTGATCGCATCTGCAACCGCGCTTGCCTCGTAGCCGTTCGCCACGTCGAGGGCGACCGCGTCACCCTCCTGGCTCCACGCGGCGGCCACGCCGGGCTTGGCGCCCGCCTTCACCACCGGATCCGCGGCGGCGGTGGAGGCCACGAGGAGCGCGGCGACAAGGGTCGGGAAGAGGGCTCGCATGATGGAGATCCTAGCACCGGTGCAGGGTGGGGGCGCCCCGGGGGGAGGGGTGTGACCGCGCTCCAACCCGGCGCAGCCTACCTTGGCCTACATCGCGTCAGCGGGTGATGAGCTCGGCCTCGAAGCCCTTGCCGGCCGCCTTGCCGACCTTCACCGAGACCCGGTCGCCCGCCTTGAGGAAGTAGGCGCCGACGTTGGTCTGGGTCGTGGTCTGGCTGAGGTCCAGCTGGTCGCCCTTCTTCGCGAACATCGGGGTGAAGGCTACCGTCTGGCCCTTCCGGATCGCCTTGCCCAGCTCACCGGTGGGGCCGCTGAGGACCCGCACGTTCACCGTGACGTTGGGGAACGCGCCCTGGGTCACGCTCACCACCTGGCCCTGGGCCACGGTGGCGCGGTCGGCGAGGAGCTTCTTGAGGTCCGCGGTGGTCTTCGCGCGGAGCGAAGACCCGGAGTCGACGTCGTCCTCGAGGGCGGCGGCGGCGAGGAGGGTCATGTCCTCCTCACCCCCGAAGTCCACCCCGGCGAGCGCCTGCAGCAGGTCGGCCTCGGTCTTGCCGATCGCCAGGACCTTTCCGCCCTGCACCTTGGTGCGGACGCCGCTCACGTTGGCCTCGATCGACGCCGCCACCGCGCGGGCGTCCTTGCCCGCGGCCACCGTCAGCTCGATCTTCTTGCCGCTGCCGCTCCACGCGGTGATGACGCCGGGGCTCGCCTTGCCCCCGTCCATCTTCACCAGGGGGTCCGCGCCGGCCACGCTGGCCGCCAACAGGCCCGCGCCCAACACGAGGGTCATCATGCCCTTCGTCAAACCATCTCGCTGTGCCATCGGATTCAGTCCTCTTTCTCCGCCGCGGCGGAGGTCCGCAGGATGGCGAAGCGCACCGGCCGGAACGCCTCGCCCGACCGCTTGCCCACCATCCACACCTTGGCGCCCACGTGCCGAAGCATCTTCTTGCCCCAGCCCTCGGGAAGCAAGGCCGCTTGACCGGCCTCGTTCACGAACAGGAGCCGGGTGGTGCCGCCCTTGGTGAAGGCGGCGATGGTGCCCAGCTCGGGCACCACCCCGTCCCCGACGTCCAGGATCTCGTAGCCGTCCACCATCACGTGGTGGCCCATCGGGAGCCGGGGGTCGTTCTGGAAGCCGTCGATCCGGACCTTCACCCCGGCCAGGCGCTCCAGCTCCTCCTTGCCGTCGGGCCGCGAGGTGTGGAGCTCGAACTCCTCCGCGTCCTTGGTCAACAGCAGGATGCGGGCGCCGCCGCCGGGCCCGCCGGCCGCGGCGCGGATCTGGCCGACCAGGGCCACGGGCAGGGGGCGGGGCACCGCGGAGGGCGGGTGGCCGGCCAGGGTGGAGAGCAGGATCAGGCTCAGTGCGCTCACGTCAGGTCCTCACTGTCGGATGGGGAGCACGCGCAGCCCCACCGTGTAGTCTTCCAGGGTCGCGTCGGCCGCGATGCCGACCCGCGTCACCCCGCTCGGGGTGGCGAGGGTGCGGACCTCGCCGCCGTTCGCCGGCACCGGGACGTCCTCGGCCTCGAAGGTGCTGAGCACCGGGCCGTTCAGGGGGATGGTGGCCCCGGAGAAGTCCACCATCGAGGTCCGAAGGTCGATGCCGCGCGGGTAGCCGGTGTAGGCGTCGGTCTCGACCGCGCCCAGGGTGTAATCCGGGTTGCAGCTCACGTCCTTGTAGTTGGCGCCGTCGATCGCGACCACCGTCAACAGATCTTGCATCCAGGTGGCGAAGCTCCTGCCTGAGCTCCCCGCGGTGAACAGGTCGATGCCGGTGGAGGGGCTCTGCACCAGCGCCTTCACCGCCGCCACCCCGCCCGCGTCGGTGACCTGGCCGGCCCCGGGGAAGGTGGCCGCGCCCTTCTGCTCGAAGAGGTAGCGCACCAGGAGGTGGGCCATGCCGCGGCGCGGGCCGAGGCTGTCGGCCTCGTCTTCGCTCTGCGCGGTGAGGCCGAAGCCGGTGAGGGAGGTCTCACCCACCGTGGCGAGGTACGCGGCGATGTTCTTGAAGGCGTCCGCCCCGTACCCGGTCACGTCCTCCGCGAAGGTCGAGATGCCCTCGTCGAGCCAGCGCTCCTCGGGCGAGGACTGCCGGTTGATGACCTTCGCGTAGTAGCCGATGAGGTGCTGGTACTCGTGGGCGATGGTGCCGCTGATGTTCTCGATGTTCACCTCGCCGGTGGGGGGCTGGATGTAGAGCATGTCCGCGCCGTTGCTCGACGGCACCTGGGTCGGGTCCTGCAGGTCGGTGGCCTGGAAGAAGCCGGCCAGGTTGGCCGAGATGCCGCCCACCTTGCTCGTCAGGAAGAAGATCACCACGCCGTTCTGGTCGCGGTCCTTGCCCTGGGCGTCCCGGGGCTCGCCGAAGAAGGCGTGATCCAGCGGGCCGATGTGGGTCTCGAAGCGCTCGAGGATCGCGGCGACGTCGGCGTCGCTGATCGTGTCCGCGTCGTCGGTGACGATCGCGCCGAGGGCCCCCACCTTGCGCACGGTGGCGGCGACGTCCTCGTACTGGCCGGGCGAGCTCTGATCGCGCCACTTGAGGGTCAGGGCGGAGCTGCAGGTGCCCTCGTCGCTCCCGGCCGGGATCACGCACAGGGCGCTCTCGCCGCAGCTCGGGCTGGCCGCGGTGCAGGTCGTGTTCTGCTCGAGCGTCTCGTCCTTCTCGTCCAGGCGGACGCGGACGCCGGTGCCGCGCAGGTCACCTTGCGGGCGGGCGCGGATCGACGCCGCCCGGATCCGCTCCTCGGCCATGAGGCGCGCGCGCCGCTTCGCCCCGAAGAGGGTCTCGTAGTCCGCGGCCGAGACGCGGGCTCGCAGATCGGGCCGGGCCCGCTGGATCCGGGCGGTCAGGGCCCCGGTGGTGCTCTTCAGGTAGTTCAGGTTGACGGTCTCGTTGGTGTACAGCTCCGACGCGAGAGAGCCGATCACCAGCCACGAGGTGTCGTTGGCGGAGTCGAGATCCGCCAGCGCGAAGGCCTTGGTGCCGGTGGTGGCGTTGCAGGCCGGATCGCTGCAGCCCACCGTCACCTGGGGGAGGGTGGTGGGGCACGTATAGGTCGGGGGCGGGTTCGGCTCCGTGCCGCCGCCGCAGGCAGCGAGGGCGGCGCCCAGGGGGGCGATGAGGGTGAGCAGGGTTGGGGTTCGCCTTCGGATCACGTTGGCCTCCGGTGTCTCGGGTGGCTTAGCACCGGCCGTCTGGCGGGGACAGACGCGCCCCCGCCCATCCACATTCACACGCGCCCCCGAGGGGGTCAACGCGTGCCGTCTTGGCGCAAAGGCTTCGTCTGCGCGCGCGCACCCTGATAAGCTGCGGCGCCTTGAGCGAGCCCGCGGACACCCCGGCGCCCCCGCCGGAATCGGCGCCCAGGGCCGCGCGTCGGCGTCGCCGGTGGCGGCGCTGGCGGCGAGTGCTGCTCCTGTCCCCGCTCTTCATCCTCACCGGTCTGGTGCTGGCGGTGGTGGAGCTGCCCTACATCCTGACGCCGGACATGATCCGGCGCGAGGTGGTGTCCGCGATCACCGAGAACCTGGGGGTCCCGGCCGAGATCGAGGGGCTGAAGTACGGGGTCTTCACCGGAGTGGAGCTCGAGGGGGTCCGGGTGGGGCCGCCCGAGGGCTTCGAGCGCGACGTGTTCCGGGCCAAGCGGATAGCGGTGGGCTACGACCTGTCGGGGATCCTGTCCCGAACGGTACGGGTCGAGGAGGTCGCCCTCGAGGACCCCCACATCGTGCTCGAGACCCGCTACGGCAGGAGCAACCTGGACGCGATCCTGGCCCACCTGGCCGCCCGCGCCGCCCCCGAGGAGGCGCCGCCGCCCTCCGGGCCGAAGGGCGGGCCGCTGTTGCCGATCGACGTGCTCCTCGACGACCTGCACGTCGGGCCCCTGACGGTGGAGCTGGTGAGCGATGGGCCCCAGGACCCCGCAAGCGGAGCGCGCAGCCGGGCGCAGCCCGGCGGAGAGGGGTGGGACGGCTCCGCCGGCCCGGGACCCCAGGTCCTCCTGCAAGAGCAGGTCTGGTTGCGGGCCAAGGGGGAGGCGGGGCGCGCGAAGCTGGACGTCGAGGCGCGCCTGTTCACGAAGCTCGCCGAGGGAAAGCAGGACAACCTGCGCCTCAGCGTCCCCCCGAGCGCCGACGGGGCCGAGGCGGTGGCCGGGCACGGCGACGTGGGCCTCGACCTGAACGCCAGGGTGAAGGCCGACACCCACGACGGCCTGAAGCTCCAGGCGCTCGACGCGCGCCTCGACCTCACCCCGCGCCTCGCGGTGAAGCTGGGCCCCCGGGACCTGCCCGAGGTGCGCGCTCGGGCCGCCCTGGGCCTGTCGCTGGCGCCGCCCGAGGATCGGCTCACCCTGACCCCGGTGCAGCTCAGCCTGCACGACGCCCCGCTCCTCGAGGCGGAGGCCGAGCTGTTGGGCCTGTACGCCGCCCTCTCCCAGCAGCTCGGCACGATGGCGGCCCTCGGGCTCCGCCAGGCGGTGGGTCTCGAGGCGGGCCGGGATCCCGCTCGCCTCACCCTGAAGGTGCCGCGCCTGGCCCTCCCGCTCGACCAGCTGTCGCCCTACGCCGCGATCTTCGAGCCGGGGGCGAGGATGTCCGGCCACGCCGGGGTCTTCGACCTCGAGGTGGTGGGGGCGCCTGACAAGCTGCAAGCAGGCCTGCCAGAGATGATCTCGGGGCGGGTCGGCTTCGACGCCGCGCGGGTCCGGCTCCCGGGCCGGGACGTGGCGGTGGAGCGTCTGGACGGCGGCTTCACCCTCGGCGTCGCCTCGGCAGAGGAGGAGGCCCCCGGGTTCGGGCTCGGGGGCGAGCTGGCGCTGGGTGCGGTGCGGGTCCCCGGGGTGCGGCTCGGCGGCGGCCGAGTAGCCTTGGACGGGCACCTGCCCCGGCTCGGGGTGCCGCTCGAGGGCCCCACCCGCCTCGCCCTCACGGTGGAGCTCGAGCAGGTGGTGGCGCCCGGCGCCACCGTGGCCTCGGCCCGCGCCACCGCAAGAGTCGAGGGCGCGGACCTGTTGGCCGAGGCCCGCACGACCCCGCCGGTGGCGGTGGACCTGTCGCTGGAGGCCCGCGGCATCAGCGCCGCGACCGGCACGGTGGCGCCCTACGCGGTGCCCGAGGCGCGCTTCGTCGCCCACGCGGAGCTCGAGGGCCTGCTCGCCCCCTCGACCGCGCCCATCCCCCTGACCGCCTCGCTCGTACTGCCCCGGGTCACCGGCCCCGGCGGCCTCGGGTTGGAGCAAGGCAGCCTGCAGGTGAAGGGCGAGGTGGAGGACCCCCGGCGGCGGGTGCCCTTCGACGCCGACCTGACCACGACCTTCCGGGCCACGCGCCTCACCCAGGGGCCCTATGCCCTCGCCGCGCCGCAGGCCAGCCTGCGCCTGACCGCCCCCGGGGCGGCGGTGCTGGGCACCGGGCCCCTCGCCGGGCAGCGCCTGCCCGCCTCGGTGCAGGCGAAGCTCACCTTCGAGACCGAGCGCCTCACCGGCGCGGGCCCCATGGCCGGGCTCTCGATGCCGCTGGCCCTGAGCGTGGACGCCAAGGCGCGCCCGGGGGAGGGCGCGCTGGAGGTCACCCGCGCCCAGCTCCAGGTGAAGGACACCCTCGCCCTCGGCGCCACCGCCCGGGTGCGGCGCGCCTTCGCCCCCAGCCGGTGGGCCTCGCTCTCGGTGGTGCTCGAGGAGGCGAACCTGGGGCCGCTGGTGGCCAGCCTGCCCAAGGCCTACCTCGCGGGGGTCGAGGACGTGGTGGCCCGGGGCAAGGTCAGCGCGCGCCTGGGCTTCGAAGGGCAGCTGTCGCACCTCGAGCAGGAGATCGACCTGCGCGCCTCGCCGGTGCGCCTCGAGGCCCGGCTCGGGCTCTCGCAGGTCGGGTTGACGAGCCGGCTCCGCAAGGTGTCCTTCGATGGCCTCGACTCCGAGACCAACCTCGCGGTCGGCCAGCAGGGGGCGGAGTTCCGGAACACGGTGACCGTCGGCGTGCTCGAGGTGGGGGAGGGCGATCTCCATCGCCGCCTCCAGGGCGCGCGCATGTACCACCGCTTCGGCTACCAGGCGGGGGAGTGGCTGGCCGACTCCGGGGTGTCGGTGGACACGGTGGAGGGCGCGGTGGCGGGCGGCGGCGACGTGAGCGGGGTCTCCGCGCAGCTCCTGTTGCGTTACCCCACCGGCGGGAACCTGGAGCTGCCCCAGCTCAGCGTGGTGGCGGAGTCGCTGGGGCTGGTGGCGCACGGCCAGGGGCGCCTGGCCCGCGGCGCGTTCGGGGTGCTCGAGCCGGAGCTCGACCTGTCGGTGTCGGCGGACTTCGATCTGCTGCGGGCCCTGGTGCCGAGCCTCGAGGCGCTGAGCGGCCGCGTCATGGCCGAGCTGGCGATGCACCCGAACGGCGGCGGGGCGGGCTGGGATCTCGCGGGCGACGTCGAGATGAGCGGCTTCGGCTACAAGGCGGGCCTCACCGAGGTGGTGGGCATGTCGGGGCGGATCCCGGTGCACCAGGGCCTCGCGCTGCCCGAGCCCCGCTTCGATCCCGAGGTGGCGGCCCAGGTGGGGCGCCTCGGCGACGACCTCGAGGCGCGGGTCGAGGAGCTGACCGCGCGCCTGCAGCGGGTGCAGGTGCTGATGGACACCGAGGACGTGATCCTGGTGCCGCCCCGGCACGCGGACCACGAGGCCCTGCGCCCCTACCGGCGGATGCGGGGGGCGGACCTGCGGGCGGAGCGCCTGATCTCGGACCGCTACAAGCTCGAGGCGGTGATCATGGAGGCCCAGTGGGCGCAAGGCATCTTGCGCCTCGACCACTTCGAGGCCGCGCTGTGGGACGGCGACCTGTTGGCGGACATGGCGCTCCAGCTCACCCCGGATCTGGACGTGCGGGTGCGGGCCCGCGGCACCGTCACCAACATCAACCTCGACATCCCCTACGCGCTGGCCACCGGCGGCACCCCCGAGACCGACCCCGCGGCGAAGGACAAGTACGCCACCTCCGCCACGCTCGACCTCTCCTTCGCGCTGAAGGAGCGCAGCCTCAACGGGCGGGTCGAGATCAGCAAGCTCTCCGAGGCCCTGGTGCAGCGCCTCTTCGGCGGCCTGAACCTCTCGGGGGGCGGCGGTGCGCTGCGCGCGCTCGGGATGTCCGAGCGGGTGGGGGTGCGCCCGGTGGCGGCCAAGGTGTGGATCGCGAACAACCTCTTGAACGTGCAGTTCGACTGGCGGCGCCTGTGGCTGCACGTCTACTACGACAGCTGGAACCCCCTCTGGCTGGTGGTGGACTCCGCCCTGATCTTCCTGCGCCCCGCGGTGATCCCGACCCTGGGTGGCCTCTACGTCATCCCCACCGTGAACGGCGCGATCCGCCGCTTCTCGCTCTCCGACTTCATCGACCAGGCCCTCGAGACCTCCCAGGCCGATCAGAAGCTCCTCGCCCTGGCCCCGTACCTGACGGCGGCTCCGGAGCCCGAGCGCTGAGCTGGACTGCGCCGGCGGTCTCGTGCGTTGATGCCCAGGCGCCATGTACCCGGTCCTGTTCCACGCCTTCGGGGTACCCTTCTACAGCTACGCCGTGCTCATGGTGGCCGGCTACCTGGCGGCGCTGGGCCTGTTGTTCTGGCTGAGCCCGAAGGAGGCCGCCCCCGACACCGGCGGGCTCGAGCGGCCCCAGGTCTGGGACCTCTTCATCGTCATGGTGGTCAGCTCGATCATCGGCTCGAAGGTCGGGCACGTGCTGTTCGAGGCCGACGCTCACCAGGGGGTCAACTCGCTGTGGGAGCTCCTGCAGAAGGACCCGTGGCACGCCTTCCGCCTCGGTGAGGCGGGCTACGTCTGGTACGGCGGCATGATCGGCGCGCTCCTGGTCGCGGTGATCTACTTCCGCCGGCGCCCGCGCCTCGACGCCTGGCAGTACTCCGACGCCTTCGCCCCCGCGATCATGGCCGGCGCCTCGGTGGGGCGCGTGGGGTGCTTCCTCGCCGGGTGCTGCTACGGCCAGCCCACCGAGGCGGCGTGGGGGGTGTGGTTCCCGGGGCTGCCCGGCCCGGTGCACCCCACCCAGCTCTACGACTCGTTCGTGGCGGGCACGATCGCGGTGTTCCTCTTGTGGCGCTTCCACCACCGCCGCTTCGTGGGCGAGAACATCGCGCTCCTCCTGATGCTCTACCCGCTCGCGCGGGCCACCACCGAGATCTTCCGCGGAGATCCGGAGCGCGGGACCTTCGGGCCGCTCTCGACCTCGCAGCTCCTCTCGATCCCGCTGTTCGCGATCGGGCTGTGGTTCTACTTCAAGCGCAGCCGCGAGACCGCGGCGCCGACCCCGGCCGCGCCAAACCCCACGCCCTCGTGAAGGGAAACCACCGGCATCAGGACGGTGCACCTCCGCCCACAGCCTGCTAGCATCCGTCCCCGGTGTCCGAGCAGGAGGAGGATCGCGGGCCGACGAAGGCCACCGGGGGCGAGTATGAGCTCCCTCTGGAGCACACCCAGCGGGTCCGGGCCCGGCAGCAGGGCCCCGCGCCCACCCAGCTCAAGGTCCACGACGAGCCCGAGCCCCCGCCGCCGCGGAGCTCCACCGAGCTCTCGGAGCGGGCGCGCCGGCAGCGCCGCATGGAGCGGGATCGCCGGGCCGAGCGCCGCGCGATCGGGGTGGTGGGCTTCGCCCTCGTGCTCCTCGGGGGCGGCGCCCTCGTGGCGGTGAACCTGCTCATGGACGATCCGCCCCCCGCCCCCCCGCAGCCGGCCGATCCGGCGGCGGAGGCGCCGCCCGCCCCGTCGCGCCCGATGGGGGTGATCTCCACCCCGATCGAGGAGACCCCCGACCTCCCGGTGCTGCGCTTCCTGCGGCAAGACGGGTTGACGGTGGGGGCGGAGGGCCTGCCCGAGGTGGTGGCCCGCCCCGAGGCGGGCGAGATCGGGCCGCGCGCCGCGGTCGAGAGCTGCCGGTTCGCGTACGGGGTCTGGGAGCTGTCCCCCAACAAGCGCTTCCGCTTCCTCACCACCTGCGAGGCCCTGAAGGGCCAGATCCTGGTGGGGGCCTACGAGGTCGAGGGGGCCACGGTGCGGATGTCACCCCTGCCCGCGCAAGACATGTTGCTCGTGACCGAGATGTCCCTCGAGCGGCCCTCGGTGGCCCACACCCGCGTGCTGCGCCCCGGCGACCCGAGCCCGGTGCTCGAGGTGAAGCAGCGCCTCACCGCCCTGCGCCCGGGCCTCGAGGGTGAGGCGTTCCGCGACGCCTACGAGCCGCGCAACACCATCGCCCCCCGCGGCGCCCCCGCCGCGGCACCTCCGCCGCCCCCCGCCGCCCCGCGGGATCCGGTGCTGGACATGTTGCAGGGAGGTGGCCAGTGAGGTCCCCCGTGCCCGGGCTCCAGACCGCCGCCGCTGGGATGATGCTGACGGTGCTGGCCGGTCTCTCGGCCTGCCTCACCACCACCCAGGCCCCGCCGCCCCCCGCCGCGGCGGCCGCCCCCCGCGCCGAGCCCCAGGTCCCCCCGGCCGCGCCGGCGGAGCCTCCCCCACCTGTCCTCGCCGCGGCCACGGTGGAGCCGCCCCCGCCCCCCCCGGTGGAGCCCCCGCCCCCCGCGGGCCCCAAGCCCAGGAAGGGCGGCCGCTTCTCGGTCCTGATCCTCGGCGACAGCATGGCCGCCACCGACTTCGGCCAGGCCCTCGAGGCCCGCCTCGACAAGCACCCGAAGGTGGTCGCCCACCGCCGCGGCAAGAGCGCAACCGGCCTTGCACGACCCGACTTCTTCGACTGGATGAGCGAGGGCCCGGCCCAGGTGAAGAAGCACGACCCCGACCTCGTGGTGGTGATCATGGGCGGCAACGACGGCCAGGATCTCATCGCCAAGGACAAGAAGGCCCGCCGCGTCTTCTGGAAGACCAAGGCCTGGGAGGACGCCTACCGCCAGCGCCTCCTCGACTTCGCGGCCAAGGTCACCGCGGGCGGCCGCAAGCTCGTCTGGCTGGAGCTCCCCGCCATGGACAAGCCCGGCCTCGAGGCGAAGCTCGAGACCATCCGCCGCGTCCAGAAGGACACCCTCACCGAGCTGGGCGCCACCGCCCACCACGTCGACACCGCCGACTTCTTCTACGACGGCAAGCGCCTCCTCACGCAGGCCAAGGTCGACGGCTACAAGGCCCCCCAGGCCTTGCGCCAGGCCGACGGCATCCACTTCACCGTCCCCGGCAGCCGCTACTTCGCCAACCGCGTGTACCCCGAGCTCCTCCGCCTGATGGGCTTGTAGCCCTCTCGCTGAGCTTCGGCTTGCGTGGGTTGGGTGGGTGCTTGGCGCTTGTTCTACGCTTTGGCTTGCGTGGGTTGGGTGGGTGCTGGTGCGGCGCTTCGCTTCCGGGGCGGAGGTCTTCCCCGCTCCGGGGGACCGGCGGGTAGGGGGCAGCTCGGCTCCGGGTGACGGTGGCTCCGCCTTCTTGGGGGCCCCCTGTCTTGGCTCTTCGTGCGGGTCTATTGCCGCCCCAAAGTCCCCCTTCGGGGGAAGACCTCCGCCCCTCCCGCTCCGCTCGCGTCTGCGCCCGGGCCTCGCTGGGGGCGTGGTGCGTTGTGGCCCCCGTGGTGGGGCGTCGCTCTGGGCGTGTTTGTGGTGCGCGGTGGCGTGGGTGGTGGTGCGTTGCGCCGAGCCCCGGTGTGCGCGGTGAGGTGGTGGTGGGGCGTTCCGCTCAGCCCCGGTGTCCGCGGTGAGGGGGTGGTGGTGCGTCGCTCTGGGCGTGTTTGTGGTGCGCGGTGGCGTGGTGAGGCGTTGCGCCCAGCCCGGGTGTGCGCGGTGAGGCGGTGGGGGGGCGTCGCTCTGGGCGTGTTCGTGGTGCGCGGTGGCGTGGGTGGAGACGCTCGTGTGCGCGGTGAAGCGGTGGTGGGGCGTAGCGTAGTGAGCGGTGGTGGTGTGCGGGTCTGGGCTTCGGCGAGGCGCGGTGCGTAGGACCGGCGTTGACGGTCACGGGTGCTGGGCCGGGAGCGCACCGGACCTTCGCAGGCGGGATTGCATGGTCGACGAACGACCACGACGGAGCGCAATCAGAATTGCAGCCGGTTGGCCCGAAGCGCCCCTGGCGCAGACGCAAGCGGAGCGGGAGGGGCGGAGGTCTTCCCCCGAAGGGGGACTTTGGGGCGGCAAAAGGCCCGCACGAAGCGCCAAGGCGCGGGGCCCCCAAGAAGGCGGAGCCACCGTCACCCGAAGCCGAGCTGCTCCCTACCCGCCGGTCCCCCATTCGGGGGAAGACCTCCGCCCCGGAAGCGAAGCGCCGCATCGGCACCCACGCGACCGAGCCCGATCGAAGCGCCGATCAGCGCATCAGCACCCACGCGCCCAAGCCGTAGCTACCGCCCGCCCGAGATCCGCCGCCCGATCTGCACCAGCTCCGTATCTGCAACCTGGCCTTCGCTCTCCTCCGCCGGAGCCCCTCGGCGGTTGAAGCGGTAGCCGCAGCCCTTCAGGACCAGGGGCGTGCCGGTGAGCGGCACCACCGGGTAGGTGCGGCAGAAGAGGGGGCGTAAGCGGTACTCGCCGCACAGGCCGTCGGGGCGGAGGGCGTGGCAGCCGAGGACGCGGACGAGGAGGCCGTGCTCGACCTCCCACGAGTAGCCCTTGTCGTAGAAGCTGTAGAAGCGGGTGAGCTTCCACAGGGCGAGGCGGCGCAGGAGGGGGGAGCGGTCGAGCCAGCCGGACCACTCCATGAGGACGTGGTGGCAGCAGGCGCCGCGTCGGTCGCAGCCGCCCGCGACCGTGTACTCGGTGCGCAGCAGGACGCGCCCGAAGCGGTGGCCGAGGGCGGCGAGGGCGACCCACGGGGCGACGAGCTCGCGGGCCACCCGGTGGAGGGCGCGGCGGAGCGGGCCCCGGTGGGGCACGTCCGGCTGGGCGCCCATGAGGTCCCGAGCGGGGCGAGGGGAGGACAAGGCTAGCTGTCGAAGGGATCGAAGTGGAAGGTGAACACGATCTGCGGGGTGATGTAGGTGGTCTCGGGGCCGCGGCCCGCGCAGTCAGCGGCGTCGCGATCGATCGGCACCGCCTGGTTTACGAGATCCTGGTTCGCGCCCGAGTCGAGGCAGCGCCCTCGGTTGTTCTTGTACGACGTGAGGGCGAAGTCGCCGTACTTGGGGAAGATCGCGTCGAACTTCACGCCGGCCGAGAGGAAGGACGTGAGCTTGTACTCGACGTGCAGATCCACGTCCCAGAATGTGCCGGTGTAGGCGAAGTCCTTGCCGACGAGGCTGTAGCCGAACATCACGCCGATGCCGGCGTCGAGGGGGAAGTCCTTGTCGTCGAGGCCGAGCAGGCCGAGGAACTTGATGGGGAACAGCCGGATGCCGCCGCCGATGAAGCCGGCGCCGCCCGCGCTGTTGCCGAGGTCCCACCCGTTGGCCACGAGGCCGAACTCGGGGCCGCCGAAGCCGAACAGGGACCAGCCGAGCCGGAACTGGGTCGCGAGGCCCGGCCCGGGGCAGCAGGTGGCGCTGTCGGTGTCCGGGTAGTCGCCGATCCCGTCCTTTCCGCCCGGCACCTCCTGGGTGACCAGCTCGGTGCCGCTGAAGCTGCCGTAGCCCAGCCCCAGCTGCAGGTAGAGGCCGGAGCCGGCCTCCGCCGCGGTCGGGTTCAGGGCCAGGGCCAGCCAGAGGGCGGCCCCCAGGGCGGCCAGGGTGGGCCACCGCGCGGTTCGACCGAGGGCTGGAGTTCCGATGGAGGGGGCCTGCATGATCCGGCGCAGATTATGTGAGACTCCCGTTTGACTCAATACGCAGGCTCGGGGGAGTGACCCTGGGAGCGGCCAACCATGAGCGATACCGACACCCCCAAGAAGGTCTTCATCCTCGCCGACGGCACCGGCGAGACCGCCGAGAAGGTGGCCCAGGCCGCCCTGACCCAGTTCCGGGGCATCGAGGTCCGGACGGTCACGTTCACCCGGGTCCGCTCCAAGTTCGAGATCCGCGAGATCATGGAGCGGGCGGCCCGCGAGGACGCCTTCGTGGTCTACACCATCATCGACGAGGAGCACCGCGACTTCATCCAGAGCCTGTCGATGGAGCTCACGGTCGAGGTGGCCGACCTGATCGGTGACCTGGTCCTCCGCTTCGGGATGTTCTTCGGCGCCCAGCCCCTGAACGTGGCCGGCATCAAGCACCAGCTCGACGCCGACTACTTCCGCCGCATCGAGGCGGTCGAGTTCGCGGTCAAGAGCGACGACGGTCAGTCCCCCCAGAACCTGCGCCGGGCCGACATGATCCTGGTGGGCCTGTCCCGCACCTCGAAGACCCCGCTGTCGATGTACCTGGCCCACAAGGGCTTCAAGGTGGCCAACGTCCCCCTGGTGCCCGAGATCCCGGCCCCCAAGGAGCTGTTCGAGATCGACCAGGAGAAGGTCTACGCCCTGATCATCGACCTCAACAGCCTGGTCCGCGTCCGCCACCAGCGCCTCCGTCAACTGGGCCTGCCGCCCGACGCCGAGTACGCGGCGCGCGAGAACATCGCCCGCGAGCTGAGGTGGTGCCGCGAGTTCTACGCCCGCCACCCCACCTGGCCGGTGGTCGACACCTCCGGGCGCGCGGTGGAAGAGACGGCGGCCGAGATGATCCGGATCATGAAGGAGCGCGAGGCGCGCCAGAAGGCCCGCACCGCGTAGCCGCGCGTGCGTCGCACCACCACCCGCGACGAGTACGAGCGCCGCATCCTCCGGGTGCAGCGGCGCATCGAGGAGGGCCTGGGCGAGCCGGTGCCCCCGGCCGAGCTGGCCCGGGTGGCCGGCATGGCGCTCCACCACTTCCACCGCGTCTTCCGCGGGGTCACCGGCGAGTCGGTGATGCAATACACCCGGCGCCTCCACCTCGAGCGCGCCGCGCGGCAGCTCTACACCGGCGGCCGTCCAGTGCTCGAGGTCGCGCTCGACGCGGGCTACGCCTCCCACGAGGCCTTCACCCGCGCCTTCGTCGACACGTTCGGGGTGCCCCCCTCACGCTTTCGCGACGCCGGCCTACCCCAGGCCCGTCGGCCCTGCGCCCCGGTGGCGCCCCCCGCGCGGGTGGAGGTCCGGGACGAGCCGGCGCTCGCGGTGCTCTCGGCCCGCGCGGTGGGCACCTACAGTGAGGTGGGGGCGGCCTGGGACCGCCTCTTCGCGTGGTACCTCGCTCTCCCGGGCATCGCGCCCACCGACGCGGTGCCGATGTACGGCCTCGTGCCCGACGACCCCCAGGTCACCGAGGAGGCGCGGCTCCGATACGACGCCTGCGTCCCGGTCCCCCCCGGGCTCGACCCCGCGCGCCTGGCCGACGGCCCGGTCACGGCGCGCACCATCCCGGCCGGGCGCTACGCGGTGGTGCTCCACCACGGCCCCTACGAGACGCTGGCCGAAAGCTACCTTGCCCTCATCGGGGCGTGGTTCCCGTCAAGCGGCTACGCCCTGGCCGCGGAGCCGGTGGTGGAGCGCTACCTGAACTCGCCCCAGAGCACCGCCCCCGCGGACCTGCGGACCGAGATCAGGGTGCGGATCGAGGAGCGGGGCTGGATGAGCTGATCATCAGCTCGACCCGGCTGTCCTCCGGCCCACCCACATACCGCTCGAAGTCCACCCCGAAGCTGCGCTGGGCCCCGAGGGCCCCGTCCGTCCAGACCTCGCGCCACAGGGTCGAGGCCACCTCGGCCGCGCGTCCCTCACCGGTGAGGCGCGCGTAGCGGCCGGCCGGGATCGTGATCGTCTCCTGGCCGTCAACCGGGGTTGCGTCGCTCTCGACCCCGACCAGCACCCGGTAGCGGTCGGCGAGGCGGTCCTGGTAGTCGAAGTAGACCCCGAAGGCGGGGCGGTCGGGGTGGAGCAAGCCGGCTTGCGAGGCCTGGCCCCAGAGGGCGCCGATCTGTTGTGAGGCTCTGGCCTTGTCGATCCAGCTGGCGTAGCCGAGGACTCGGATGGGGGTGTCTTGGTGGTGGTCTGTGGGCTTCATCTCGTTCTCCTGTTGCCGCTTCAGAGGCGGCGTCGGGGAAGAGGGTGCCCACCTCCTTGGGGGCCGGCTTGACCGCCAGTGCTCGTTTGCCGTGCGCCGGGGGTGCGCAACCACCATCGTGGCCTGAGAGGCACGTCTTTCACCCATTTGGGTGCAACTCGCCGGAGCTGCAATGAGTTTCACCCACCAAGCCTTGTCGACAGCCCGGCTTGAGCGTACCCCTTCCGGGTCATGACCGAGCTCGAGCGCCTCATGGGTGTGTTCAAAGAGATCTCCGCCTTGCTGGAGCACCGCGACATGGCGCCCGACCCGTCCCGCAAGGACTGGGGGCTCCGGGGCGCCGAGCTGCGCACCCTCGCCCGGCAGATCGAGAGCGAGCTGCTGCCCGACGCCGCCCGCATCACGGCTGAGCTGAGCGACGACGAGCGGCGGGTCGCGATGCTCAACATCGCGTTCACCGCGGCCGAGGGGGCGGCGCTCCTGTTCGCGGCGGGGCTCGAGGACGAGGCGCGGTCGATCATCCATCGGGCGCGCGGGCTCGCGCCGGACGAGCCCGAGCTCGACGCGGCGCAAGATGACTTGCGCGGCTTCACCCTGCTGACCCACGCGCGCTACCTGGCTCGGGCCGGGCGCTCGCCCGACGCGGCGTTCAAGCGCGCGGCGAAGGAGGCGACCCACCCGGTGCTCCGGGCGGCGGCGGGTCACGATCAGAACGCGCCGCGGCCGATCGACTCGGCACCGCCCCTGTTCACGCTGAACGGGTTCGGGGTGGGGCTCTACGGCAAGCGCGACCGCTGGCCGAACGGGGCCTACGTGGCCACGTACTGCGTGTGCGCGCTCTTCGTCCCCGTCTTTCCGCTCACCGCGTACCGGGTCTTCGAGCACGGCGGGGGGCGCTACGGGTTCGTGGCCAAGGAGCGCCTCTCCGGGTTCGCGCGCGCCTACCGGGCGCTGGTGTTGGCCGCGGTGGTGGGCACGGTCGCCCTCACCGGCGTCGCGGGCTACCTGGGCTCGCCCGCTCGCCAGTCCGGCATCGCCATGGACGAGGCCCGGGCGCTCGAGGCGAGCGATCCGAAGGCGGCGCTCGGCGCCTACGAAGAGGTGGCGCGGTCGTACGCTGGCAGCGCGCCCACGGCGGCGGGGGAGGCGGCGGAGGCGCTGGTGCGCCTGCGGCTGGCCGAGGCGCCGGACCCCTTCGGGCCGGGGGACGTCGCGGTGGCCGAGCGCATCGTGGGCCAGCTCCAGAGCCTCCCGGCCTCCACCCTGTCCGGGCCGGCGGGGTCGCGGCTGATCGAGCAGCTCCGGACGTGGTCCAAGGCGGTGTCGTCGGACGGCCGGGCGGCCCTGGCCCTGTTGGACATGGCGGCCCAGGTGTCGATCTCCGGTCGCGCGGCGGTGGCCGAGGACCGGCGGGCGCTCCAGGCGCGCATGGCCGAGGCGCTGGCCGAGCGGCAGCCGGTGGCGGCGCTGGAGCTCTACCGTGAGGCAGGGGCGGACGAGGCGGTGACGAGGTTGGCCGCCACCATCGCCGAGGCTCAGCCCGCCCTGGTGCTCGCGAACCCCGGGCTCTTCGCCCCCGAGGCGGTGCAGGCGGCCGACGCCGCCCTCGAGGTCGAGGGGCGGGCGCAGCTCCTCGAGAAGGGCGCCCCAAGTGCCCTCGCGGCCTTCCTCGCCCGGCACCCCAAGGACCAGGACGTGGCGACGGCGCTGGCGGCCCAACATCGGGAGCAGGGCCGGGCGAAGCAGGCCCAGGCGGTGCTCGAGGGGCTCGGTGCGCCCGGCTGGCTGGTGCCGCGGGCCCAGCAGCTCCTGGCATCGCTCCACCTCGATCAAGGCGACCCGGCGGGGGCGGCGGCCATCCTCGATCCGATCCTCGAGAGCCGGCTCCCGCGCTTCGCGGCGGCGCGCGCCGCCTACCAGGCGGGGATGCGGCGTATCCAGCAGCAGGCCATCGACCAGCTGGAGCGCGGGCAGGCCCCCGCGGACCTCGAGGCGCGCCTGCGGGCGGCGAAGAGCGAGGAGGCCCAGGGGGAGATCTTCCAGGAGTGGCTCTCGGCCCGGGTCGACGCGGACCCGGGGCTGAAGGCGCTTCAGGCAAGCTATCTTGCGCTTGGCGACGTGGTGCCGGTCGCGATCACCCTGGGGATGGCGAAGCTCCAGCTCGCGAACGAGGCCCGGGGCGAGGCGCGCACGAAGCTGCTGCAGGAGGCGGAGCGGGTGTTCCTCTCGATCCGGTCCGAGGCGGCGGGGGTGGTCAGCTACGACCTCGCCCTCGGGCAGGTGTACCACCGGCTGGGTCGGGCGGAGGAGGGCGACCAGGTCCTGCAGGGCGTCTTGCAGCGTGGTGATCCGGAGCTCGCGCTCGCGGTCGCGCACGTCTACCGGGACCTCGGCCGGATCGCGCAGGCCCGGGAGGCGGCCCAGCAGGCCTGGCGGAGCGACGATGACGGGGTGCGGGTCGACGTGGCGGTGCTCATGTCGCTGATGTCGAGCAACCTCCAGGAAGAGGAGGAGTGGCTCGTCAAGGCGGGGTCCAAGTCGCCCGTGGTCCGGGTGCGCCTGTTGAGCGTGCAGGCCGATCGGGCGCTCCAGGACGGCGACCTCGGCCGGGCGGAGCGGCTCTATGGCCAGGTCGCGGTGGCGTACGGCAAGGACGCGGCGCACAGCCCCGCCGCGGCCAACAACGCGGCGCTCGCCTACCAGAAGCGCTATCTGTGCTCCGGCGACCCGCAGGATCTGAAGCGGTTCGTGGCTGGGATCGAGGCCGCGGTGCGGCTCGCCCCGGACAACGCGGTCGGGGTCGACAACCTGGCCGCCGCCCACGCGTACCTGGGGATGGAGGAGGTCGCGCGGCGCTGGGTCGACACCAAGGCCCTGGCCGCGGGGATGGAGGAGGTGACGCTGATCGTCGACTCGCTGAGCGAGGGTGTGCACCAGCTGCGGGTCCGAGAGGCGCTGGAGCAGAGCGGGGCCCTCCGCAAGAGCCTGCAGCTCAGCCGCCAGGGGGAGGTCCTCGCGCCTACGCGGCCCGCGGCCTACGTGCGCGCGATGAGCCACGGGAGGCGGGTCGGGAACCAGGCGCTCATGGACGAGACGCTGGTGCGCATGAGCCGCGTTGGTGCCTTCGATACTTCGATGCAGGATGACCTGCGCTCCGAGGACAAGCGCGCGCTCTTGGACCAGGAGAGCCTCAGGGGCCTGGCCGGCCAGATCCGGCGCCTCGAGGCCACCCTGGCGCGGGTCGAGAAGACGAAGCACGCGCCGACCGTGGCCGCGGTGCACCTCTTGCTCGGCGACGCCCATGACGACCGGGCACGGATCACCGGGGCGCTCGAGGACGCCGAGGCGGCGCTCGCCGCCTTCGAGGCCGCCGACCGGGCGTGGCCGGAGCTCGGCGCCGCCGCCTACAAGGAGGGTGCGCTGATGCGGGTCGCGGCGCACAAGGCGAAGGCCGCTTCGCCCGAGCTGGCGGCCCTGATGGACGCCCACCTCCGCGACCTCGGCCTGGGGCTGACCTTCTTCAAGGCCAACGAGGTGCCGGGCGCGGTGGCCGCCCTGAAGGCGCAGCCGGAGCTCGCCGCCGCGGCGGCCCTCGCCGGGCGCCTTTCGGATCACCACATCGGCACCACCGAGTGGGTGATGGCCCGGATCCTGGGCGACGAGGCCCTCGAGCGCCGCGCCGCCCAGGTCCTCCGCTCGCCCGAGTCGCGGGTGGGCTTCCTCGCCGCGCGGCTCTTGGATCCGAAGGCCGAGTACACCCAAGCCGTGGACGCGCTCCTCGCCGCGGCCGACGCCAAGCCCTGACCGCAACGCAGCCTGCAGCGTCATGTTGCAGGCCGTGCGACGTTTCGCCGCACCGCTGTCGCAGCTTGAGAGCCCATCCGGGAACCGGATGTCGGGTTCCGGTGACCCGGCCGCGGAGGGCCGGTGACGGATTGCGACCGATTTGCATCCGAACCCGTGACGTCGGGCTTCAAGATGGTCGCTTCGGTCAGGCTGGGGACCCGGCCCGGCGAATGCAACATACTCACCGGTGGTCTCGACAGCGCCCACGGGTGCGTTCGGGTTCTGGCAGAAGGTCGGCGGCGCGCTCATGTTGCCGGTGGCCGTGCTGCCGGTGGCGGGCCTCCTGCTGGGTGTGGGGCTGGCGCAGTTCGCCTTCATCCCTGCGGTCGTCTCCCACCTGATGGCCGACGCGGGGGGCGCGGTCTTCGCCAACCTCCCCCTCATCTTCGCGATCGCGGTGGCCCTCGGCCTCACCGGGAGCGACAGCGTCAGCGGGATCGCGGCCGCCATCGCCTACGCGGTGCTGCTCGCCACCATGGGTGGGGTGGCGGCCTTCATGGGGGTCGAGACCTCCCCGGTGATGGGCATCCCCACCATCGACACCGGAGTGTTCGGCGGGATCCTGGTCGGCGCGCTGGCTGCGTTCCTGTTCAACCGCTTCCACCGCTTCTCGCTCCCGGAGTTCTTGGCCTTCTTCGCCGGTCGGCGCTTCGTCCCCATCGTGGCCGCGTTCGCGGCGATGGGGCTCGGGGTGCTCCTCGCCGTGCTGTGGCCGCCCATCCAGGCGGGTATCGACGCCTTCTCGCGCTGGGCCGCGGTGAGCGACCCGCGCTCCGCCGCCACCCTCTACGGGCTGGTGGAGCGGCTCCTGATCCCCTTCGGGCTCCACCACATCTGGAACGTCCCGTTCTTCTTCGAGATCGGCACCCACATCGACGCCGCGGGGCGCGAGGTGCACGGCGACATCGCCCGCTTCTTCGCGGGTGACACGAGCGCGGGGATCCTGGGCGGGGCCTACCTGTTCAAGATGTTCGGGCTGCCGGGGGCGGCCATCGCGATCTGGCGGAGCGCGCCGCCCCACCGCCGGAGCCGGGTGCGCGGGGTGATGCTCTCGGGCGCGCTCACTTCGCTCCTCACCGGCATCACCGAGCCGATCGAGTTCGCGTTCCTGTTCACCGCGCCGCTGCTGTACGTGGTGCACGCGGGGCTCGCCTCGGCCGCCCACTTCATCGCCAACAGCGTGGACATGCACCTGGGCTTCACCTTCTCCCAGGGCGGCATCGACCTGCTCCTGTTCAACGTGCTGGGCTCCAACGCCCACGGCCTGGTGTGGCTGGCGGTGCTCGGGCCGATGTACGGCCTGCTCTACTACGCGGTGTTCCGGTTCGCGATCCTCCGCTTCAACCTGCGCACCCCGGGGCGCGAGGCGGAGCCGGCCCTCGTGCCCGCGACCCGCGCGGTGGGCCAGTCCGCCGCGTTGGTGGCGGCGTTCGGCGGCGAGGCCAACATCACCGGCCTCGACGCCTGCGTCACCCGCCTCCGCATCTCGGTGAAGGACTCCGAGGGCATCGACGCGGAGGCGCTCAAGGCGCTGGGCGCGGCGGCGGTGGTGGTGGTGGGCGGCGGGGTGCAGGCGATCTTCGGGCCCGCGTCCGAGCACCTGAAGTCCGACATCGAGAACTACCTGAGGAGCGCAGGCTCGCCTGCACCGCTCGATCAGGCCCCGGCGCCTCCCACCGGGCGGATCCTGCGCCTGGTGTCCGGGCCGCGGGCCGACCCGGACGAGGAGTCGGGCCGCCTCGCGGGCCTCGACGTTGCGGCCGCGCTGGCCCGGATCGCCCAGGATCACGGGACGCTCACCGACGATCTCGCCCAGGCCCGGGACCGGGAGCGGGCGCTGGCCGAGAGCCTGGAGCGGGGCAAGCGCCTCGCCGGCCTGGGCGCGGTGGTGTCCGGGGTGGCCCACGATCTCAGGAACCCGATCACCGGCATCCAGCTCACCCTGGACGGCCTCGCCCGGCGGGGCCTGGATCCGCGCAGCGCGCGCGAGGTGCAGGACTGCCGGCAGGAGGTCTCGCGGCTCGATCGCCTTGTCGAGTCGCTCCTGGTGGTGGCGCGGACGCCGACCCAGCGGCAGGACGTCAACCTCGCCGACCTGGTGGACGCGCGGATCCGGCACATGAGGGCCCGAGCCGGGGCGCGCGGGATACAGGTGGAGCGTCACGGGGAGGCGTCGGTGGCGGCCAGCGCCGACATGCTGGCGCGGGTGCTCGACAACCTCGTCGGCAACGCCATCGACGCCAGCCCCGATGGAGGCCTGGTGCGGGTCCGGCTCGAGGTCGAGCCGGCGCTCACCGTGATCACGGTGGAGGATCAGGGCGAGGGCGTCCCGGAGGAGCAGGCCCACGAGCTCTTCCAGCCCTTCTTCACCTCGAAGGCCGGCGGCACCGGCCTGGGGCTCTTCGTGTCGCGGGCCCTGACCGCGGTGCATGGCGGGAGCCTGGACTACGCGCACGAGGCGGGGCGCACCACCTTCACGGTGCGCCTGCCCGGCACCCCCGAGGAGGATCGTCGTGTCGTCGCAAGTGTTGGTGGTTGAAGACGATCGGCTCACCCGGGTCCGCCTTGAGGAGCGGCTGAGCGAGGCCGGCTACACCGTGCGCCCGGCGGAGGGGGTGCGCACGGCGCGGCGCCTGCTCGCCGACGCCGGCTTCGACGCGGTGCTCATGGACATCGGGCTGCGGGACGGCGACGGCCTGCAGCTGCTGGAGGAGCTGCGCGGGAGCGCGCCCAACCTGCCGGTGATCATGGTGACCGGCTACGGCGACAGCGAGCGCACCATCCGCGCGATGCAGGCGGGGGCGTTCGACTACGTGACCAAGCCCTTCGACCTCGACGCGCTGCTCCAGGTGCTCGAGCGCGCGGTGCGGGCGCCCTCCGCCGCGCCGGTGGACGAGCGGGCGGCGGACCCCACGCCGTTGGTGGGGGCGAGCCCGGCCATGCTCGCGGTGTGGAAGGCGGTCGGCCGCGCGGCGGGGAGCCGGGTGCCGGTGCTGATCACCGGCGAGAGCGGTACCGGCAAGGAGCTGGTGGCCCGGGCCATCCACGAGCACGGTCCGGCCGACCGACCCTTCGTGCCGGTCAACATCGCCGCGCTGCCGTCGTCGCTCGTGGAGTCCGAGCTCTTCGGTCACGAGCGCGGCGCCTTCACCGGCGCGGTGGCCCGGCGCGAGGGGCGCTTCGAGGCGGCGGGGGAGGGCACCCTCTTCCTCGACGAGATCGCGGACCTCGAGCTGCCGCTGCAGACCAAGCTCCTGCGGGTCCTGGAGGACGGCGGGTACGAGCGGGTGGGCGACTCCAGCCGGATGGAGTCGCACGCCCGCATCATCAGCGCCACCGCGCGCCCGGTGACCCCCGGGCCGGGGAGCACCCTGCGCGAGGACCTCTACTATCGGCTCGCGGTGCTGCGCATCGACGTGCCCCCGCTCCGGGAGCGCCGGGCCGACATCCCGCTCCTGGTGCAGGCCTTCCTGCGCCAGGTCGGGGGGCCGACCCGGGCGGTGTCGGAGCCGGCGATGGCCAAGCTCATGGCCTTCAGCTGGCCGGGCAACGTGCGCCAGCTGCGCCATGTGCTCGAGCAGACCTGCATCATGTCGACGGCGGAGGTGCTCGACGCGAGCGACTTCGCGCTGGAGTCGTCGCAGGGCGCCCCGGCTCCGGCCGCCTCGCCCGAGGCGGCGCCGGAGGACCTGAACCTGCGCGCGAACCTCGAGCGGGTGGAGCGTCACCTGATCGAGGTCGCGCTGGAGCGGGCGGGCGGCAACCGCGCGCAGGCGGCGCGCCTGCTCGGGATCCGCCGCGCCCTCCTGTACGCCCGGATGTTGCAGTTTGGCCTGCGGGGCGAGGACTGAGGGCGTACGCCCGAGCTGTACGCTGAGCGTACAGGGTGTCCTCAAACCAGCCAGCCTCCGGGCATCGAGCGGCAGGAAGGCCACCTGTGAGGCTCGGCACGCTTGATGCTCTTACGGGGCTGCGCGCCTGGTAGGCCCACGCGAAACGGAGGATCTCATGAGACTAACGCCGAAGGTAACCCTGGCCTGTTCCCTCTTCGGTGTCCTGCTCGTCGCAGGGTGCACCGAGAAGGAGACCATAAAGACGGAGACAGAGGTCAAGATCGTCACCCTGGACTGCAGCGCAGAGGCGCCCACGGGCAAGTGCGACACCGGCTCCACCTGCGTCGAGGGCGTCTGTCAGCTGACGGACACCATCTGCAGCCCCACCAACCTCACCGGCAGCTGCCCCACCGGCAAGCTCTGCTTCTCGGGCGGCTGCGTCGTCGAGAGCGGGCTGTGCAGCGCCACCGAGCTCGAGGGCCCCTGTGAGCTGGGGAACGCCTGCTTCGAGGGCGTATGCACCCCGCGCGGGGAGCTCTGCTCGACTACCAACACCACCGGCAAGTGCCCCACCGGCCAGACCTGCGTCGAGGGTCTGTGCGCGGGCAACATCGCGGATCCCTGCGAGCCGATCTACACCGCGCAGCCGGTCATCGGGGTGGACACAAAGACCAAGATCACCGTCGACGGCTTGGAGTTCAAGGACCTGGACGGCGATGGCGCGCTGACCCCGTACGAGGACTGGCGCCTGCCCGAGATCTGCCGCGCGCGTGACCTGGTCGCGCGCATGACCGTTCCTCAGATGGTCGGCCTCATGAGTGAGGGCGGCACCATCGGCAGCGGCACCGCGGACGGCACCCTGTCCGAGACCACGATCACCCGCATCACCGACGGCCACGTCCGTCAGGCCCTGATCCGGCTCGGGCAGCGCAGCGGCGCGGAGCTGGCCGTCTACCTGAACAACGTCCAGAAGCTCAGCGAGCAGCAGCCCCTCGGCATCCCGTTCGTGGTCACCACGGATCCCTCGCACGGCTTCGGCATGTCCACCAACGCGGTCACCGGCGCCCAGACCCTGAGCGCGAGCGGCGTGGTGTCGCCGTGGCCGTACCCGATGGGCCTCGGCGCGATCAACGACGAGGCGGTGACCCGCCTCTACGGTGACACCGTGCGCCGTGAGTTCATGGGCATGGGCTTCCGCTGGCAGCTCGGCCCGATGGCCGACCTCGCCACCGAGCCGCGCTGGGCGCGCGTCCAGAACACGTTCGGTGAGAACGCGTTCCACGTGGCGAAGCACACCAAGGCCTGCATCCAGGGCTTCCAGGGCTACGAGAAGGGCGGCCTCAAGAACGGCATCGCCGCCACCATGAAGCACTTCCCCGGCGCGGGCGCGGACGAGGACGGCATGGACAGCCACAGCCGCCCCGGCAAGTACAACGTCTACCCGGGCAACAACTTCGAGTATCACCAGATCCCGTTCATGGCCGCCATCGAGGCGGGGGCCGCCTCGGTGATGCCGTGCTACAGCATCTTCAAGGGCCAGACCGAGTTCGATCCCGAGCAGGTGGGCAGCGCGTACAGCGACGGGCTCATCACCCGCTACCTGAAGGAGACCCTGGGCTTCGACGGCATGGTGACCAGTGACTGGGGCGTCATCGGCGGGACCTCGTGGGGCATGGAGTCCATGACCCAGCCCGAGCGGGCGGCGAAGTTCATCAAGGCCGGCTCTCACCAGTTCGGCAACGACTCCAACATCTACATCCAGCAGGCCTACGACCAGGGGCTCCTCACCCAGGATGAGATCGCGGGTGCCGCGGCCAAGATCCTCGAGATGACCTTCAGGCTCGGGCTCTTCGAGAACCCGTACGTGGACGGCGCGGCGACCGAGGTGCGCTCGGTCGAGAACCGCACCAACGGCTTCATCGCGCAGAAGAAGGCGGTGGTGATCCTCAAGAACGGCGAGCACTCCTCGACCAGCCGCAACGCGCCGAAGTACCTGCCGATCAGCGGCACCAGCTACACCGACGCCAACGGCAACAGCGCGCCCGACATCGGCGAGTACAACTGTGACATCAATGGCGACGGGACGGTCGAGGTCTACTTCGACGGCGTGACCGACGGCCTCGTCGGCGGCGACTACATGGACGACATCCTCGAGGGCTACGACTACACCACGGTCGGCGGCGCGAACGAGCTGCCGATCATGGCGGTGGCCACCCCGGCCGAGGCCGACATCGCGGTCCTGCGGATCACCGCGCGCAAGGGGACCTACTTCGGGCTGGACGCGGGCGTCCCGCTGTCCTTCGACGCCCCCTTCCCCGGGCTGAGCAACGACGGCGGCCTCGCCTCGGCCATGAAGGACGCGGCCAAGGTCATCGATCTGCTCCGGATCCGCGACGGCTACACCGACGCCAGCGGCAACCCGGTGGCGGCGAGCAACCCGAACCTGAAGATCGTCCTCGTCATGCACATGGACCGGCCCGGCATCGTGAAGCCGTTCATCAGCGGCCTGAACACCCTGGACGAGAACCTCGGCGAGTCGGGGAGCTACCCGATGGTGTCGGTGACCTCGAACATCCGGGCCGACGGCCTCGGTGGTGTCGATGGGTTCATGGTGGAGTTCGGCGCCCTCGACCGCGCGGTCCTGGACGTCCTGTTCAACGTGAACGTCCCCACCGAGCCGGAGGGCTACGCCTACGGGCAGTCCCGCCTGCCGGTGGAGATCCCCGCCTCCGACGCGGACGTGGACTTCCAGTATGAAGACCTGCCCGCGGACACGCTGAACCCGACCTTCGCGTTGGGTGCTGGCATGACGTACTGAGGTTGGTCCGCGACGCCCGCCGCCGCTGACCGCTCTCCATGGATGGAGTGAAGTCATGAAGACTATGCAATTCAAACTGCCGATGGCCGTGAGCCTGCTCTGCGGAATGCTCGCCTGCTCCGGCGGTGAAGAGCCCATGGATGGTGGCAGCGACGGCGGGGTCGACGCGGGTTGGGACGGAGGCTCCACGGATGTCGACGCGGGCGACGTGGACTCCGGCCTGTCCGAGGAGTGCAACAAGCCTGCGAACCTGGCGCGGATCCAGGCCCTGCAGGCCGCGCAGCCCGAGCTCGAGGTGAGGACCCGCGACATCCTCACCGTGACGAGCACCTTCGCCAGCCTCGCCGACGATCCGAGCGAGATCTGCTCGGTGGCGCTGCGCTTCAAGGACTCCAACGGCAGCGGCGCGGTGGAGCCCTACGAGGATTGGACGCGGACCGCCGAGGCGCGGGCCGCGGACCTGGTGGCCCGCATGACGCGGGCCGAGAAGGTGGGGCTGGTGCTCCACCCGACCTTGAGCGACGTCCCGTCGGGGCAGGGCGAGCTGTCCACTGCCCTGACGCAGGACATCACCGACAAGCACGTGCGCTTCGGCGCCACCGAGGCCGGGGCCGCCCCGCTCACCGCGCGGGCGTTCTGGGCCAACAACATCCAGGCCCTGGCCGAGGGCGAGCCCCACGGCATCCCCTTCGTGCTCAGCGTGGGCCCGAGCCACAGCACCGGCAACGGCCGCACCAAGGCCACCGGCTTCTCGCAGTGGCCGGCCGAGCTGGGGCTCGGCGCGACCGGTGACCTCTCGATGATCGAGGGCTTCGGCGGCGTCGTCTCGCAGGAGCTGCGGGCGGTAGGCGTGCGGATGCTCCGCGACGTCTCCGCGGACCTGGCCACCGAGCCCCGGTGGTACGGCGCGCAGTTCACCTTCGGCGAGGACTCCGGTCAGGTGGCGGATCGAGTGGCGGCCTTCGTGCGCGGCCTCCAGGGCGAGACCCTGGACGCAAGCGGCGTTGCCGCGGTGCTCGGCCACTTCCCCGGCGCCGGAGCGGCCACCGACGGATGGGACGCGCGGCTCGAGAAGGGCAAGTTCACCGTCTACCCCGGCGCCGCGTTCGACCAGCACGTGGCCGCGTTCGCGAAGGCCCTCGACGTCGGCGCCGCGGCGGTGATGCCCGGCTACGGCGTCCCGGCCCAAGGGGCGTGGTCCGGCGCGGGTGGCATCATCGACGGCGCCACCACCGAGCAAGTGGGCGCGGCGTTCCACGCCGGCCTGGTCACCGATCTCCTCCGTGGGCACCTGGGCTTCGGTGGCCTGGTGGTGGCGCCGTGGGGCGTGCTCGAGGCCCCCGGCCTCTCGCCCCTCGGCACCCCGTGGGGGGTCGAGGCCCTGACCCCGACCGAGCGCCTCGTGAAGGCGATGAACGCGGGGGTCGATCAGCTCGGCGGCCTCGGCGACCCCGCGGTGGTCGAGGCGGCCCTGGACGCGGGCGACGTCAGCGGCGCGCGGCTGGACGCGGCGGCGGCAAGAGCCCTTGCCGTGATGTTCGAGCTGGGCCTCTTCGAGGATCCCTACGTGGATCCGGAGCAGGCGCCGGCCCTCGCCAACACCGACACCGCGTACCGCGCGGGGCTGCGGGCGATGGACAAGTCCATGGTGCTGCTGAAGAACGCCCAGAAGCCGGCGAACTGGCTCAACGGCAACGGTGACGGCACCCAGACCGGCGACAAGGGCAACGCGGGCAACGGCACCATGAAGGTGCTCCCGGCCCCGCCCGGTGAGCCGTACGTGGCGGCGGGCTGCTCGTACTTCATCATGGGCAACTTCGACCTCGACTACGTGCGCTCGGTGAGCGCCGGCTACGGCCTGCTCACCAACGACGTGTTCAGCATCAATGACGTGCCGGTCGAGACGCCGGAGGAGCGGATGGCGATGTCGGACTACATCTTCATCCGGATCGACGCGCCCTTCACCGCCGACCCCGATAGCGGCGACCTCGGCCTGACGACCGAGGATCTGGAGTACGCCGAGGCCGACAACGTCGAGCAGCTGAACTTCGTGCGCGCCGCGCGCCAGGCCATCGACGCCTGGACCGGCACCGTACCCTCCCAGGCCCAGATCGTGGTCATCGTCGACGGTGGCCGCCCCTCGGTGCTGGAGGAGGTGCTGAACCTCGGCGTCTCGGCGCTCTACGTGTCGTGGTACGGCACGATGCCGAGCAACCTCTACGCCGACAAGGTCGCGCTGGATGTCGCGTTCGGCATCGTGGACGGCGAAGGGAAGCTGCCGGTCGGCATCCCCGCGTCGAACGTCGCGGCGCGCGCCCAGAGTGAAGACGTGGCCGGCGACGGCCAGGACAGCACCTTCGTGCGGGGGTTCGGTCTCGAGACCCCGTCCTTCGAGTGAGGAAGCCATGTTGAGCCGAGTCGTCACCCGATTGCAGTGGACCTTGCCCTTCGCCTTGGTGTTCGCGGTGAGCTGCACGCCCACCATCAACAACCCGAGCAACAACAACGACGGGGGCGTGATGTGTGACCCCGTGTTCGTCGCGGCCAACCTGGACTGCGAGGACGCGAACGTGGAGCGCGCCTACGGCCTGCTGAAGCTCATGTCGCTGGAGGAGAAGGTCCAGCAGATGAGCGGGCCGCCCTACAACCCGAACAACTTCTTCGACCAGGAGAGCAACGAGCGGATGGGGATCCCGGGCCTGTTGTACGTGGACGGGCCCCGCGGGGTGCGCTGGTACAACAGCGACTACGGCACCACGGTGTACCCGGTGGCGGCGGCCCGGGCCTCCACCTGGAACCCGGAGCTGGAGCGCCTCATCGGCAAGGCGATGGCCAAGGAGATGCGGGCGATGGGGCGGCACGTGCTCCTCGCCCCGACCATCAACCAGGTCTCGCACCCGCGCTGGGGCCGGGCCCAGGAGTCCTACGGCGAGGACAGCTTCCTCCTCGGGACCATGGGCGCGGCGATGATCCGCGGGGCTCAGTACGACCCGACGGTGGCGGATCCCGACGACCCCGAGCAGGCGGTGGAGGACACCTATCGCATCCAGGCCTGCGTCAAGCACTTCGCGGCCAACAACATCGAGGACACCCGCATCTACGTGAACGCGGTGTTGGATCAGCGGACCCTGCACGAGGTCTACCTGCCCCACTTCCGAAAGGCGGTGGACGAGCGCGTGGCCTGCGTGATGTCGTCCTACAACCGCATCAACGGCAGCTACGCCGGCTTCAGCCGGCCGCTCCTGCGCGAGACCCTGAAGCAGGGCTGGGGCTTCAACGGGTACGTGATCTCGGACTGGTTCGCCAAGGGGAACACCATCAACTCCCCCGCCGCGGGCCTCGACGTCGAGATGCCCTTCAGCTCCGGCACGTTCCCGAGCCAGTTCGACAGCGCCTACTTCTACGGCACCAACCTCACCAACGCGGTGAACAGCGGCCTGGTGGACGAGGACGACGTGGACGAGGCGGTGCTCAGGATCCTGCACCAGAAGGTGTTGTTCGGCTTGTTGGATCATGACGTCCAGTGGAAGCCGTGGCTCACCAAATCCGAGGCCACCCAGGCCCTGGCCCTCGAGGCGGCGCGGCAGGGCATCGTGCTCTTGAAGAACGGCCCCACCACCGCGCTCGCAGACGACGTGCTCCCGCTATCGCGGGACGCGGTGAGCAAGATCGCGCTCGTCGGCAAGTTCGCGAACAGCGAGAACATGGGCGACAAGGGGAGCAGCGACGCCAAGGTGGTGGACGGCTCCCTCGTCATCACCCCCACCGAGGGCATCCGCGACGCGCTCACCGGGGCCGGCAAGTCGGTGGTGGCCTACGAGACGGTGGCCGGCCACGAGGCGGACGTGCAGGACGCCGACGTCATCGTGGTGGTGGCCGCCTACTTCTACGCGGATCTCGCCCGCACCAGCAGCGGCGAAGAGGGCGAGTGGAAGGACCGGGTGAGTATGCAGCTCCCGGCCCGTGACCTCACCAACATCCAGGCGGCGGTGGCCCTGAAGCAGAGCCACCCGAACCTGAAGGTGGTGGTGGTGATGAAGAGCGGCGGCGCGATCGTGGTCAACGACTGGGTGAGCGGGGTGGACGCGGTGATCATGGCGTGGTTCGCCGGCATGAAGGAGGGCACCGCCCTCGCCGAGATCATCTTCGGCGACGTGAACCCCAGCGGCCGCCTGGTGCAGAGCTTCCCGACGAGGGAGAGCGACCTGCCCGGCTTCGACAACTCGAGCCAGGGTGACGTGGAGTACGGCTACTATCACGGCTACCGGTGGTTGGATAAGCAGGGCGTCCGGGCCCAATACCCCTTCGGCTTCGGCCTGAGCTACACCACCTTCTCGTTCTCGAACCTGCAGGTCGTGAACCCCACCGTGGCCACCGACGGCACCGTCGAGGTGAAGGTGGACGTCACCAACGACGGCCCGCGCGCGGGCACCGAGGTGGTGCAGCTCTACGTCGGCTTCAGCCACACCGCGCTCCAGGACGAGTGGAAGCGCCCGGTGAAGGAGCTCGAGGCCTTCGCCCGGGTGGAAGACCTCGCGGCCGGCGCCACCGAGACGGTGACCCTCACCGTGCCGGTGAGCGAGCTGGGCTACTGGGATGCCAGCGCCAAGGCCTTCGTGGTGGAGAAGATGGTCCACGAGCTCTTCGTCGGGCCCTCGGCGGATCCCCAGGATCCGAACCTCCTGCAGGCTACCTTTACCGTTCAATAGTCGGAGGCCGTCATGCGTCGCGCTGAGCTCGCCCTCACCACAACCCTCTTGGGCCTCCTCCTCGTCCCCCAGGGGGTGCTCGGGCAGCCGGGCACCCCGGAGGAGGACTCGGCGACTGACACTCCCCTGACGGTCGCCGAGTCCGCTCCTCCGATGGACGGCGTGCAGCAGGCGAGCCCGAGCCCGGGCTGGAGCGGCGCCATCGAGCAGTACCCGCGCGCGGATCGGCGCTTCACCATCGCCGGCTTCCCCATCGACTTCGGCGGCTACATCTGGGTGGACACCGGCTACATGAACCGGGCCAACGCCCAGGACAGCGACCCGGATCAGCAGACCAACTACATGCAGGGGCGCTTCGTCCTCGCGGCCAGCTACACCAAGACGGTCGGTGACTACTTCGGCACCGGCCGGGTGGAGCTCATGGGGATGGTGAACGAGTTCGCCAAGTCCCAGTACGAGCCGCACACCCTCGACGCCTACGTGATGGTGGGTCACAGGCGCTGGGGTGACATCCAGATCGGGCGCTTCCTCGGGTGGGAGGTCTACCGCCGCGGTCAGGGCATCGAGCTGTTCACGGCCGAGGAGGCGGGGGCCCAGGGCGGGCCGCCCATCTACCTGTTGGACTACACCTGGGGCTACCGGAACGAGGCAGGGCAGCTTGCGGTGCACGCGTACCCGTTCAGCTGGCTCTCCTTCGAGCTGTCCGGCATCTACGGCCAGGAGAACAACCAGAACAACCTGGGGATCCGGCCGGTGGCGGTGCTGGAGTGGAGCGGCCTCAAGTTCGTGGGCGGCTACGAGTACTTCCGGCAGTACGCCCAGAAGGACGAGGACAAGGTGGACGTGACCTCCCAGGGCTTCGCGGGCCGCCTGCAGTATGAGTGGGGGCCGCTCCGGGTCGGCGCGGTGGGCTCGCACGGGCGGGTGAAGTACATCGACATCCAGGAGCTGATCGACACCGACAAGAGCGCGAACCGCACCAGCCTGGGCGGCTTCGTCGACGTCGACTTCTGGCGGAACTCGATCGGCCTCGGCTTTCACCACACCATGCGGACCAACCGCCAGGAGGAGACCAACACCCAGGAGCAGGCCTTCGTCTCGTACCTCTTCCACGTCCCGGTGGACGGGCTGAGCGTGAAGCTGGTCTACGGCTTCGCGTCGGCCCACCTCGAGGACGTGGACACCGGGGGAGACTGGCGGAACATCCTGCACTCGGTGCGGATGCGCGTGCTGTACGAGCTCTAGCGGAGGAGACAGGAGGGACGGGAGATGGAGATCCGTGCGCCACTATCGGGAGTCATCGTCCCCCTGGAGGTGATCCCGGATCCGGTCTTCGCCGGCAAGATGGTGGGCGACGGCGTCGCCCTCGACCCGACCTCGGACCGGGTCCTGGCCCCGATCGCGGGGCGGATCAGCCAGCTCCACGCCTCGCGGCACGCCCTTGCGGTGACCAGCGACGAGGGCGTCGAGGTGTTGATCCACGTGGGCCTGGACACCGTGTACCTGCAGGGCCGGGGCTTCGAGCCGCGGGTGGCGGTCGGCGATCGCGTCGCCGTCGGGCAGGAGCTCTTGCGCTTCGACCCGGAGGTGGTGGGCGCGGCGGCGCGGAGCCTGCTCACCGAGGTCGTGGTGACGAGCGGTGAGCGGGCGCGGATCACGTCGGTGGCCCGAGGCATGGCGGTCGCGGGCGAGACGACCCTCCTGACGCTCGAGCTCGTCGGCGCGGCGGCGCATCGCGCGGAGGGCGAGACGGTGGAGGGGGCGCCGATCTCCCTCCCCAACCCCGAGGGGCTCCACGCCCGTCCGGCCGCGGTGCTCGCCGGCGCGGCGCGCCGCTATGGGGCAGAGATCGAGCTCTTGCGTGGTCCGGATCGCGCCAACGCCAAGTCGGTGGTGGCGGTGATGGCGATGGGCACCCAGCGCGGTGACCGGGTCCACCTGAGGGCGCGCGGACATGACGCGGCGGCGGCAGTGGCCGCCCTCTCCACCCTCCTCCGGGAGGGCTGTGGGGAGACGGCGGAGGCCGCGCCGGCGGCGCAGCAGGCGCGGCCGGAGCCGGCCGCGGTCGGAGCGGGCGAGATCGCAGGGCAACCTGCGGCCTCGGGCCTCGCGGTGGGGCGGGTGCACCACCTGCGCCGCGTGGAGCCCGAGGTTCCGAAGGCGGGGGCGACGGTGGCGGAGGAGCAACGCCGCCTCGCCTCCGCCCTCGAGCAAGCCCGGTCCGAGCTGGTGGCCCTCAAGGAGGGTGCCCGGGAGACCGAGCGGCGAGACATCGTCGAGGCGCAGCTGGCCCTGCTCGATGACCCCGACCTCGCCGCGGTGACGCAGGCGGGGTTGTCATCGGGTGACAGCGCGGCCTGGGTTTGGCGGGCCGCGTACCTCGAGCAGGCGGCGCGCCTGGAGGCGCTGGCCAGCCCGCTGTTGCGGGAGCGGGCGGCGGACGTGCGGGACGTGGGGCGGCGGGTCCTGGGCCTGCTCGGCATCGCCGCCACCGCGCCCACCCGCATACCCGCCGAGTCGGTGCTGGTCGCGGAGGAGCTGAGCCCGACCGAGCTGCTGGCCCTGCCCGCCGGGCAGGCGGTCGCCCTGTGCACCCGCGGTGGGAGCGCCACCAGCCACGTGGCCATCCTCGCCCGGAACCTGAGCATCCCCGCGGTGTGCGGGATCGAGGACGCGGCCTTCGCGCTCCCCGAGGGCACCCGCGTGGTGGTGGACGGGACGCGGGGCGTGCTCCGCGTGAACCCCGACGAGGCCGCGATGGCCCTCTATCGCGAGCGCATCGCGAGGGACGCGGCGGCGCGGGCGGCGGAGCGGGTGACGGCAAGGGCGCTTGCCCGCACCGAGGACGGCCACCGGGTGGAGGTGGCGGCGAACATCAGCGGCGTCGCTGACGCCAAGGAGGCGGTGGCGGCGGGCGCTGAGGCGGTGGGCTTGCTGCGGTCGGAGTTCCTGTTCATGGGGCGTGAGGCGGCGCCAGACGAGGACGAGCAGGCCGCGGTGTACGAGGCCGTGGCCGAGGTCCTGGGCGCAGGGCGTCGCTTCGTGGTCCGCACCCTGGACGTGGGCGGCGACAAGCCCATCGCCTACCTCCCGCTCCCCAAGGAGCCCAACCCCTTCCTCGGGGTGCGCGGCATCCGGGTGAGCCTGGAGCACCCCGAGCTGTTCCGGACCCAGCTGCGGGCGATGGCCCGGGCGGCCCGCTTCGGCAACTTGCACATCATGTTCCCGATGATCTCGGGCGTCGACGAGGTGCGGGCGGCGCGCAAGTTCGTGGACGAGGTGCTGGGCGACAGCCCCCACCCGGTGAAGGTCGGGGTGATGATCGAGGTGCCGTCGGCCGCGGTGATGGCGGAGGTCCTGGCCCGCGAGGTGGACTTCTTCTCCATCGGCACCAACGACCTCACCCAGTACACCCTGGCCATGGATCGCGGACACGCGCGCCTGGCCAAGAAGGCGGACGCGCTCCATCCGGCGGTGCTGCGGCTGATCGCGCGGACGGTGGAAGGGGCCCACGCCCACGGGCGCTGGGTCGGGGTCTGCGGCGGCATCGCCTCGGATCCGGTGGCGGCGCCGGTGCTGGTGGGGCTCGGGGTGGACGAGCTGTCGGTCAGCGTCCCCGCCATCCCCTCGGTGAAGGCGACGATCGGCCGCTGGCGCAAGCCAGACTGCGTGAACCTGGCCCGGGAGGCCCTCGGCCTCGGCACCGCGCAACAGGTGCGCGAGCTCCTCGAGCGGCGGCAGATGGCCCCGGTGGTGGAGGCGCGGGTCCCGGCGCCGGTGAGCAAGGCGCGGGTGGAGGGTTGAGTGATGGGCGGCAGCACGTTCTCCTTCCTGCAGAAGATCGGTAAGGCCTTGATGCTGCCGGTGGCGGTGCTGCCGGTGGCGGGGCTCCTGCTCGGGATCGGCGCGGCCGGCTTCGAGTGGATGCCGCAGGTGGTCTCCGATCTGATGCGGAGCTCCGGCGACGTGGTCTTCGCCAACATGGCGGTGATCTTCGCGGTGGCGGTGGCCCTGGGCTTCACCAACAACGACGGCGTCTCGGCGGTGGCCGCCACCATCGGCTACGTGGTGATGCTGGCCACCATGGGCGTCATGGCGGGCGTGTGGGGCCAGACCCCGGTGACGGTGATGGGCATCCCCACCATGCAGACCGGGGTGTTCGGGGGCGTGCTGGCCGGCGGGCTGGCCGCGGTGATGTTCAACCGCTTCTACCGGATCTCGCTGCCGCCCTACCTGGGCTTCTTCGCGGGCAAGCGCTTCGTTCCCATCATCACTGCGCTTACCGCCATCGTGCTCGGCCTGGTGCTCTCGGTGGTGTGGCCGCCGGTGCAGCGGGGCATCGACGTGTTCTCGCACTGGGCGGCGGTCGGCGACCCACGCACCGCGGCCACCGTGTACGGGTTCGTGGAGCGCCTCCTGGTGCCCTTCGGCCTGCACCACATCTGGAACGCCCCGTTCTTCTACGAAGTGGGCACCTTCACCGACGCCACCGGTAAGGTGGTGCACGGCGACATCCAGCGCTTCTTCGCCGGAGATCCCACCGCGGGGATCCTGGCCGGCGCGTTCCTCTTCAAGATGTGGGGCCTGCCCGCGGCGGCGTTCGCCATCTGGCGCAACGCCCGACCCGAGCGTCGCAAGGCGGTGGGCGGCATCATGCTCTCGGCCGCGCTGACCTCCTTCCTCACCGGCATTACCGAGCCGATCGAGTTCGCGTTCCTCTTCGTCGCGCCGGTGCTGTACCTCTTGCACGCGGTGCTCGTGGCGGGCGCGCAGTTCCTGATGGCCACGCTGGGGGCCCACATGGGCTTCACCTTCTCGCAGGGTGCCATCGACTTCGTGCTCTTCAACGTCCTCAACCCGCACTCGCAGCGGTGGTGGCTGGTGCTCGTCCTCGGCCTGCCGGTGATGGCCCTCTACTATGGCACCTTCACCGTGGCGATCCGGTGGCTGAACCTGGCCACCCCCGGTCGCGAGGACGAGAACGGCGCCGCCACCGTCGCCACCGTGGCGGTGGGCAGCGCGCTGGAGCGGGCGGGCAAGGTGGTGGCGGCACTCGGCGGGCGCGTCAACATCACCGGCCTCGACGCGTGCATCACCCGGCTCCGGGTCGCGGTGGTCGATGCAGGACTGGTTGACGAGGCGGCGCTGAAGGCCCTGGGGGCGAGCGGGGTGATGGTGGTCGGCACCGGGGTGCAAGCGGTGTTCGGGCCCCTCTCCGAGAACCTCAAGGGCGAGATCGAGGACTACCTGGCCGCCACCCCGACGGAGGGCGCCGCGCCCGCTTTGACCTCGACCGGCGCCGCGCCCCCGTCGGTGGTGGCGCCGGCCGCGCCAGAGGCAGATCCCGCGGTCCTGCAGGCCGCCCGGCGGTTGCTGGCCGCCCTGGGCGGGGTGAAGAACCTCCGTGGCCTGGGGCCGCTGGCCCTGACCCGGGTGCGGGCGGAGCTGGTCGACGCCTCCGCCTTCGACGAGGCCGAGGCCCGGGCGGCCGGGGTGCAGGCGGTCATGCGCGCGGCGCCAGGCGTCCTGCACCTGATCCTGGGGCCCGAGGCGCCGCGCATGGCGGCGGCGCTCCAGCAGGTCGCCCCGGGCTAGGAGCTAGGGGCAGGTCGCCGCGACGTTGAGGGTCTCCACCGCGCTGACGCTGGCCACGCAGGCCTCCTCCAGCTGCACGTCGGCGGCCACGATGTAGAGGCCGGGCCGCCCGGGGACGAAGTCCACCGCGTTCCCCTCGGCGTGGAGCTGCAGGCCGTTGTCGTCCGGCTGGGCGAAGAGGAAGCGCCACTCGACGCCGGCCATCGGCAGGCTGGCCTGCGCCTCGAGGGTGACCCGGCGGCCCACGCAGGGCGGCTCGGGGGCGTCGATCCAGGCCTCGGCCACCGGGCAGTCCCGGCCGTCGCGGGCCCGCACCAGCCAGACCCGCTCGGAGAGCTCGGCGCCGCTCAGCTGCAGGTGCAGCTCGGCGGTGGACTCGGTGATCGGGTCGCGGTTCTGGTAGGTGAGCTCGAGCACCGTCGGACCGGGGCACTCGCTGCTGCCCTGCGCGCACACCGGGGTGTCCAGGTTGCAGGGCCAGGAGTCGCAGCCCTCGAGGCGCACGTCGCGGGAGGCGCCGTGCACGGTCACGCCGTCCGGCCCGGTGAGGTGGGCCCGGGTGATGGTCACCGGCTCGCAACCGAGGTTGACGAGGCTCAGGGCCACGGTGGCGCCCTCGACGAGGTCGAGCACCGCGGGGGGTGCGGCCTCGAGGAGGCCCGGAGGGCGCGCGGCGGTGGCGAACAGGGCGAGGGTCGCGGCCCCCGCGGGGTCCGACGTGTCGAGCCGCAACAGGGCGCTGTCCGCGCCCACCGGGCAGCTGCACGCGTCGGTCGGGGGCGCTGAGCCGCAGGGGTGGTGCTCCACGTCGAGCGTCAGGCGCTCGCCCGGGGGGACCGTGACGGGGAGGGGGACCGGGCTGCTCCAGCCCCAGCGCTCGGGGTGCGCGCCGACGAAGGAGAGCCCGTGCACCTCCAGGGGGCCGGCGCCTACGCTGCTGATCACCAGGGCCCGCCGGGCCGCGCCGTGGCTTGGGACCTCCCCGAAGTCGAGCTGGCCGAGGGGCGACACAGCGAGCGCGGGCGTGCCCCCGGCCTGGCCTGAGGGCGCCGAGCCCGGGTCCGCCGCCGGTTGGCAGGCGAGCGGCAAGAGCGCAAGCAGGCTTGCCAGGCGCCACCTTGGCACGAGCGGCCTCACGGGCACCGCTCTTCGTAGGTCAGGGTGACCACCGTGCCGGGCGGCGGCGCGTGCGACGGCGTGAACCGCACCGAGTTGTCGCCGAAGGCCCAGGACCAGACGAGCGCCCCGGTCTCATCCAGCGGGGCCACCGGCGCGCCGTCCAGCATCACCACAAGTGTGGCCTCGTCCGGGGACTTGCTGAGGGGGAAGCGCGTGCGGGCGGTGATGGGGTCGGTTGGACCACTCTGCGCGAACCAGGTCGAGGCGCAGATGCTCTCGAGCGTACCTGAGGTTCGCCAGACAGCCGAGCCCCAGCGCGTTGCAGCTGGCGCGCTGAACCCATCTTCGGCCTCGCACCCGTCGAAGGGGTCGCCGGCGAGGGCGGAGACCGCCATCCGGTCGTGGTAGGGCGGGCCCTTGAGCCGGTCCAGAGCGAAGAGGTAGTCGTCCACATCGCCGGGTGAGGCGTCATCCTCGGCGGTGATGGCGAGGATGGAGAGGAACGCGTCGGGCCGGAGGAAGCGCGCGCCGTCGACGGTGCTGGTGAGGACCTCGAGCACCGCGGCCAGCCCCTGGCCGAGCCGAGGCGCGGGGCGCGCACCCACGAGGTCGAAGGTGCGCTGCATGTCGGCCACGAGCTGCGGCAGGTCGCCGCCGAGCAGCACGCTGTCGCCGTCGGGGGGCAGGAGCCGGGTTGTCCGGGCGGGGTCCTCGATGCTGGCCGTCATGAACGCCAGGTGGAGGTCGTTGTCGACGACGCGCGCGGCCAGATCCGCCATCGCGTCTCGCAGGGCGTCTTGCCGAAGGGCCAGCCCGGGGCCGTCGTCCAATACCACCAGCAGGTCGACCTTGTTCAGCGACGGCATGAGGTGCTCGTCCACCACCACCGGCCGGGCCACGGCTTCACCGTCCAGGGCCACCGCGACCTCACCCGCGCCCTCGAGCTCGAGCCACAGCGTGGCCTCGAGGCGCCCGACCGACCCCGGGGTGACGAGGAGGGGGATGCCCAAGAGGCCCCCCGCGGGCACCAGCATCGGCAGCGGGCCAGGTACCCTGAGCGCGGCGCCGCCCGGCCCCTCGAAGCGGGCGCCCAGGATGAGCCCCGGCGCGTCGCCCCGGTTCGCGACGATCGGCATCCGGGTAGGCTGGCCGCACGGCGCGAGCCGACCCAGGTCCACGGTGTCCGTCAGGAGGTAGAGGTCCGCCTCCACCCCCTCGCCCACCAGGGCGATGCGCGCCCGCTCCGGCGTCAGCCCCGCCGCGCGCAGGATGGCTTGCCCATCGTGCGGGCCCAGGCTCGGGGGGCTGAAGGTGATGGGGAGCTCCAGGGTGGCGCCGGCGGGCAGCCACCGGGGCAGCGCCGGGGGGGCCTGGTAGGCGGGGGCGGGGCCGGCCGAGGCGCCGGCCACCAGGCAGGGCTCAGCGCCGTCGTTCCGCAGGTTGACTTGCCTGGTTCGGCTGCCGCCCACCGGGGCGAGGCCGAAGACCAGGGCCTCCGGCGTCACCGCGACCTGGCAGCTCGGGGCCTCGAGCGCGTAGCCCAACACCGGGGCGCGGCCCCCGCCGGGGAGATCGAGCCCCGCGCGGAGGGGCCCGACGGTGGTCGGGCGCCAGCGCACCAGATGGACGCCGTCGGCGCCGGGCACCACCTCCAGCCCGGGATCGGCGGAGGAGGGAACGCCGGGGCAGGTGATGAGGCCCTCCGCGACCTCTCCGACCACCGCGGCGGGGAGGCTCAGCACGGCGGGCGTGCAGCCGGAGGCCTCCTGCTGCAACCGGACCTGCACCTCGCAGTCGGGGTGCGGGCAGGCGCGGAGGGTGAGGCGCTCGGCCGGGGCGGGCCCCTCGCCGCGCGAGAGCTGCACCGGTAGTCCGCCGTCGGCCTCTGGCGCGTCGAGCGCGATGCAGTCGGGCGCGCACGAGGCCCACGGCGCGTCGAGGGTGATGGCGACGGGGGTCTCGGGCCACACCCACAGCGGCGCGCCGACCAGGTCCGGCAACGGGTCCGGCCACACCGTGAGGCGCGGCGCGCGGGCCTGCCCGGTGACGGGGAGGGTGAACAGGAGCGCGCCATCGGCGTCGAGGAGCCGCACCTCGGCCGCGAGAGGTCCGGGCACCCGCGGGCGCCACACCAGGGTGACGCCGTCGGCGGTGGCGCGCGCGGAGATCTCCGCGGGGGCGTCCGCGTGATCCCACGCGTTGGCGAGCGGCACCGCGCGCTCGAGCGCGTCCCCCACCACGGCCTCGCCCAGCGGCAGCTCGATGAGGGTGGGGGCGCCCTCGGATCCAGGGCCGCACGCCGCCACCACGGCGAGCGTCAGCGTGAGGTGGGCGCGCGCCACGCGTCGATAGTGCCCGCGGGGGTGCCCATCCGTCGATGGTCGTCACCTGTCCCCAGGGACAGTTGTTGCAGGTGGGGTGACGGCGTACGTTCCGAGCCGCGATGCCCGCGCCCCTGCTCTCTGCTCTCGCGGTGGCGGTGGCCACCTCAACCGCGGCGGGCACCTCGCCGGTGGACGAGCGGCCGGGCGGGCCCCGCCTGGCCCCGATCAAGCCCGCCGCGCCGCCGAGCGCGTCGACCCCGGTGAAGGCCGCGCCGCGGGCGCCGTGGGCCGACGCGGGGGCCCTCCGGATCACGCCCCAGGTGGGCTTCATGGTCGGGCGCCTGCGCGAGGTGACCCCGAGCGTGGGGGGCGAGGTGACCTACGATCTCGGGGCCGCGTTCCGGGTCGGCCTCTTCGGCACCTACCTGTTCCCCGCCCGGCCCTCGGACGAGCTCGTCTCGAAGTTCAAGACTCGCGACCAGGACGAGGTCGCGTTGGACACCGAGCTGCTGTGGGCGGCGGGGGTGGTGGCCCGCTGGCGGCCGATCCAGGCGGTGGTGGCGTGGGACCGGGCGGCGGTGGCGCACCTGGGCCTCGACATCGGCGTGGGCTTCGGGCTCGGCGACACCCGAGTGCCCTGTGACAACCAGACCGAGCTCGATCCGAACCGCGGCTTCCCCACCGACTCCATGGGACAGACGGTCTGCAACCCGGACCAGGCGGCCACACAGGACGGCGTGATCGACCAGGTCTTCTACGAGCCCAACACCCGGCGGCCGGTCGGCGCCCTGGAGGCGGTGCTGACCGCCACTCTGTCCTCGCGCGTGGGCCTGCAGGTGGCGGTGCGCGACGTGGTGTTCGTGTCGCGGGTCTATCGGCCCGGGAGCACCGACGCGCTCAGCGACGAGGTGCTGCACCGGGCCTCCCTCGTGCTCGGGGTCAGCCTGATCCTCTAGGCCCAGCGCCCTCGTGTACACTCCCGCCCCATGCGACGCCTCCTCTGGGGTGCGGCGGTGCTCGGCCTGGTCGTCGTCGCCGCCTGGGCCCTGAGCCGCCCAGCCGAAGCCCCGAGCCCCACCGCCGTGGCCGACCCGCGGCCGCCGGTCGCTGCCCCGTCACCGCCTCCGGCTCGCGCGCCCGCCCCCGTGGTGCGCCCACCGGCCGCCGCCCCGGTGCCGCCGACCGAGAGCGCCTCGGTCGCCGCCCACCGGGCCCTGGTGCGGTCCTCGCTCGAGTCCGCGCTCCGGGACGGGCTGGGGCGGGATCCGAGCCCGGGCGAGCTGGACGCGATGACCGACGCGGCGCTGAGGATGCGCGCCGCGCAAGATAGGTTGCGCCGGCTCCGCGGCGATCCGTCCGAGGGCGGAGAGCGGAAGCGCCTGGTGGACGAGGTCGCGCAGGCGGGGGCGGACTTCCAGACCCAGGCCGGGGTGCCGCTGTCCGAGCTCACCGAGCAGGTGGGGGGCGGGCTGACCACCGAGGGCGCGACGGACGAGGTGGTCATCGCGCCCCTGGAGCCGGCGCCATGAGGGGCCGCATGTTCTGGAGCCTGCTCCTGCTGGCGGGCTGCGCAGAGAAGGCGCCCCCCGCCGCGCCCCCCCCGCCCGACGACCGGGTCATCGCCACCGTGGACGGTCAACCCATCTTGCAGGAGGACGTCTCACCTGCCACCCGGATGGAGATCTTCCGCCGGGAGCTCGACGTGTACACGCTGCTGACCACCGAGGTGGAGCGCATGGTCGACGAGCGCCTCCTCGCGGCCGAGGCGGCGCGGCGCGGCCGCGACGTCGAGGCCCTCCTCGCGGCCGAGGTCGACGAGAAGGTGGTGCCGCCCACCGCGGCCGAGGTGGACGCGGCGATGGTGGAGCAGGGGGCGCCCGAGGCGGCGCGGCCGCGGGTGGAGCTCTACCTGGCCGAGCGGGCTCGCATCCAGCGGCGGCTGGACTTCATGGCGTCGCTCCGCGGGGCCACGAAGGTGGAGGTGAAGCTCGTGGCGCCCGAGCCGCCCCGTATGCCGGTAGACATCACCGGCGCGCCCTCCCGCGGGCCGGCGTCGGCGCCGGTGGTGCTGGTGGCGTTCCTCGACTGGCGCAGCCCGATGAGCGCGAAGTGCGCGCAAAATCTCGCGCGGGTGATGGAGGCGCACCCCGGTCAGCTCCGCCTCGCGCACCGCAGCGTGCTCCGCGGCGGCGACGAGCTGGGGCTCGGCGCCGCGATCCTGGCCGAGATGGCCGACGAGAAGGGGCTGTTCTGGACGGTGCATGACGCGCTGCTTCTTCGCCCGACGGCGTGGTCGCAAGCAGACCTGCACGACGTCGCGCGTCAGGTGCAGGTGGAACCCGAGCGCCTCGACGCGGCGCGGCAGGATCCGACGTGGCTGATGCGGATGAAGAAGGCGATGGGCCGGGTGCAGGAGGCGGGGGTCACCGCCCCACCGGTCGTCTACGTGAACGGCCGCTGGTTCGGCGGCACCTTCGGCTACGAGCAGCTGGATCGGGTCGTGCAAGAAGAACTGCAGCGGGCGCAGGGCGCGCAGAGGTAGCTACCCGGGTCCCTGGTCTCCTACCCCCCTCACCCCCATAGACTGCCTCCGCCGGGCCCCTCCGGGTCCGCTTCACACGGAGGTTTGCAGAATGCAGGTGAGAGTCGTGATGGTCGGTGTGATGACGAGCGCGCTGCTCAGCGGAGCGGCGTTGGCCCAGAACAAGGATCCGCGGTTGAAGCCCAACCGCTTGTCGTCGGTCGGCGACAGCATCACCGAGGCGATCAACGCCGAGGAGTACAACCTGTTCAACCCGATCAACCCGAACCACTGGGCGAGCTACGCCAACGGGTATCACGGCTTCTGGGAGTGGCTGCTCGGGCGCACCGACGTGCGGAGCCACAACCAGCGCATCACCGCCAACTTCGGTTCCAAGAGCCGCGCCAACTACATGGAGGGGGTGAGCGGCGCCGACAGCTATGACCTGTCCCCGCAGATGCAGCAGTCCGTCTCGCACCAGGCGACGTACGTGCCGGTGCTGATGGGCCACAACGACGTGTGCCAGAACGGCTTCTCGGACATCCCCACCGACGCCGAGTTCGAGGCCAACGTGCGGGCCGGGCTGGACCGCCTGCGCGCGGGGCTCCCGAACGGCGCCACCGTCTACGTCCAGGCCATCGTGGACATCTACAAGCTCTACCAGCTCGGCGACCAGCTCCAGTCGCTCGGCCTCATCGACTGCCCGACCATCTGGGCCGCCACCCTCCTCAACATCTACCCCTGCGGCACGATGCTGAGCCCGACCAACAGCGAGGCGGATCGGCAGTTCACCCGCGGCCGCAACATCGCCTTCAACAACATCCTGCAGGCGCTGGTGGCGGAGTACAACGCCAACGACAGCCACCACTACTACGAGTTCACCGACGCCACGTTCCAGTATCAGTTCACGCCGAGCCAGGTCTCGGGCTTCGACTGCTTTCACCCGTCGGCCTCCGGGCAGCGCGAGCTGTCGCGGGTGACCTGGCAGACCGGCCCCTTCAGCAGCTACACAAAGTAGGCCGCGCTCAGGCCAGGTAGCGCTTCACGCCGTCCAGGAACATCTGGACGGCCACCGCTACCAGCAGCATCCCCATCAGCCGCTCCACCGCGATGAGGCCCCGGCGGCCCAGCACGCGACGCAGGAACCCCGACGCCATCAGGATCGCGGCCGACACCGCCCACGCCACGAGCAGCGCGACGAGGAGGGCGGGGGTGCCCAGGCCCTCCTCGTGTCCGGCGAGCAGGAGGAGCGTGGCGAAGGCGGAGGGCCCCGCCACGAGCGGGATGGCCAGGGGGACCACGAAGGGCTCGCCGTCCAGGTCGTCGGCGGTGGCGGGGCCGGTGGGGAACATCATCCTCAAGGCGATGAGGAAGACGATGATGCCGCCCGCCACGCTCACCGACTCCTCCCGGAGCCCGAGCACGTCGAGGACGCGGGCCCCGAACAGCGCGAACACCACGAGCACGGCGAGGGCGACGAGCAGCTCTCGCCGCAAGACCGCCTGCCGCCGGTCCGGGGGCACCCGCTCGAGCACGCTGAGGAAGATCGGCACGTTCCCGAGCGGGTCCATCACCATGAACAGGAGCACCGCCGCGGACAGGATGGGTTGCAGGCTCAAAACGGCACCACCTTGTAGTCGCCCACGGTGAAGCGCCACTTGCCTTCGCGCTTCTCGAGGTCGAGGTCCATGTCGAGCACCGAGGCCTGGGTCGGGATCACGTCCTCGAGGCGCTCCACCTTGTTCCCCTTCGTCACCACCACCTCGAGGTCCACGTGGGCGGTGGTGCCGTCGACCGCGACCTCCAGCTTGCGCTCGAACGCCCGCACCCAGCCCTGGGTCAGCAGGTAGCCGGTGATGATGCGGCGGACCTCCTGCAGGTTGGCGCTTCGAGGCCCCTTGAAGTCGGCGACGGCGTCCTCCACGACGGCGCCCGGCTTCTTCTCGTTCACCGCGGTGAGGGCCCGGTGCACGGCGTCTCGGATCAGCTCGTCGTCCGACTTGTCGCGGCAGCTCACCGCGAGGGTGAGGGTCAGGGTGAGGAGCGCGAGGAGGGGACGCATGGCTACAGAGGATGCAGGGCAGAATTGGGGCGCGCAAAGCCGCAAAGCCGCAAAGACCAGAGATTGTCCTCAAGCTCCGGCGGCGCCGGGCGAACACTCGAGCCGAAGCGTGTGGCCGGCTCCGAGCCGGCCGCGCCTGGTCCGTGCCCGAGCGGCACGAGGAGGTGGTTTCGGGTGTTCAAGCTCTGGTCGGGCTGCGCGATGCGCGGCAAAGAGTGCTGGGCCCTGACGTTCTATGCCCTGATGGTGGCCTGTGGAGGCCCCGAGGCGGCGCCCACCCCGCAGGAGGTTCGACCACCTGCGGCGGAGCAGCGGGCTCCGGAGGCGGTCAGCGCGGCGGTGTGGGAGGCGGCGGCGCCAGGAGCGCCAGGCTCGGAGGGGTAGGGCGGCTCAGCCCTGGGTGAGGGACTGCAGGTACTCGCCCTTCTTCTGCTTCCACTGCTCGGCGAAGCCCTTGGCTTCCTTCTTCACGTTGCCGGGACCGTCGACCTCGCTGAACGCGGCGATCGTACGGTCGTAGAAGGCGATGACCTCGGGGATCGGGCGCTTGAGCTTCTTGTACTGGGCCTCGGCCTGGCCGTACTCGTCGTTCGCGCCGCCGATCAGGTAGTTCCAGAGGCTGATGACGCCCACGTACTCGTGCGCCTCGGGGAAGGACTTCTTCGCGTCCAGCGCGAGCGAGATGGCGTTGGTGACCTTGTCGATGTCCGCCTTCTTGCCCTTGTCCTTCTCCTCGAGGAACGCGACCTTCGCCAGCCCGAGCAGGATGTCGGCGTCGTCGCCGAGCTCGGCCGCGTCGGTGTAGTACTTCTTGGCCTGCTCGAGGTCGCCCTTGTTGAGGGCGTGGTCACCCTTGAAGATCAGGAACTCGGGGCCCTTGGTGCCCTGGAAGGTCTTCTCGAGGTCGTCGATCAGCGCCAGCGCGGCGTCGTCCTTGCGCTTGCTCTTCAGCTTCGCGAGGTCCCACTTGATGCCCCGGTACTCCTGGGGGCTCTTCAGCGCCGCCTCGTAGGCGGCGACCGCGTCGTCGTACTTGCCCTGGGCGAGGTAGGCGCGGGCCTTGAGGTCCATCACCGGGGGGTAGTTCGGGATCAGCTTCAGGGCCGCGTCGGCCCGCTCGATCGCCTGGTCGGGGTGGAAGGTGGCCAGCGCGAACTCGCCCTCGGCCCACGCGAGCAGGCCCTCGGTGCGGGGCCCGATGTCGGCCTTGGCCGCCTTCACCTTCTCGATGAGCTCCGCCGGGCGGATCAGCTCACCGTAGTTCTTCAGGCGCAGCGCCGCCTCCCAGGCCTGGGCCAGGTGGTGGTTCTCGTTCATGTTGGGGCGCAGGACCGACGACAGCTGCTTGATCGCGCCCTTCTCGTCGCCCTGCTGGTGCGCGATCTGGGCGAGGGTCAGGCGGAACACCACCGCGGAAAAGTCCGTCTCGGTGGCCGAGCGCAGGATCCGGTTGCCCTCGAGGTACTGCCCCTGGGCGGCCTGGGCCCAGCCGAGCGCGTGGGCCAGCTTCGGGGCCGCGATGTCCTTCTCGAGGAGCGCCTTCACGTCGCGCTCCGCCTTGTCGGGGTGGCCATCGACGATGTCGATGTAGGCGCGGGTGGCGAAGCGCTCGGAGGTCTGGGCGTCGGCCGCCTCGGCCTTCGCGAGGTAGTCCTTCGCCTTGCCGAGGGTCTCGAGGCCGTGCTGCGACTCGAGGAAGTACACCAGCGCCGCGCCGGAGAGCGCCTTGTCGCTGGAGCCGTCCTTCTCGAGCGCCTCGGTGTAGAGGGCCTCGGCCTCCTTCAAGGACTTCAGGTCGTCCTTCTTGATCTTGTCCCGGGCCTCCTTGAGCTTGTCGGCCACGAACACGTTGGTGTCGACGCGCCCCTTGTAGAGGTAGAGGGCGCCGGCCCCGAGGCCAACCACCGCCACCACGGGGATGAGGAAGCCCACGAACCCCGTACTACGAGGGGGGGGCGCGTCGTCCTCGTACGCCTCCAGGTTGGCAGCTGACCGCTTGGATTGATCTTGGGACATCCGGGAACCTCCGCGCACCGTGCTGTAACGCCTGAGCCGCGCGCCTCGCGCCTTCCGGGGAGACCCCAAAAGCCCAGGGATTTCGGGTTGCTATCAATGGGTAGGACGCGAGTCAAGCGGGCTTCGGGGGCCCGACCTCCCGACCGAGGGGCTGAATCGCATTGTTCGCGCCCCGTCTCGGCGCTACGCTCTTTTCGTGGCGAACCGCCGGGATAGCCGAAACATCAATCTTTCCTGCTCCTTCTGCGGGAAGAGCCAGCGTGAGGTGAAGAAGCTCATCGCCGGCCCCACCGTGTACATCTGCGACGAGTGCATCACCCTGTGCACCGACATCATCAAGGAGGAGAAGCTCAAGGACAGCTCCCTCGGGCCCAAGGAGCGGATCCCCCCGCCCACCGAGATCAAGGCTTTCCTGGACGAGTACGTGATCGGGCAGGAGAAGGCGAAGAAGGTCCTCTCGGTCGCGGTCTACAACCACTACAAGCGGATCAGCCTGCGCGAGCACACCGACGGGATCGAGATCCAGAAGTCGAACATCCTCCTGATCGGGCCGACGGGCACAGGGAAGACCCTGCTTGCCCAGTCGCTGGCCCGGTTCCTCAAGGTGCCCTTCACCGTCGCCGACGCCACCACCCTCACCGAGGCCGGCTACGTGGGCGAGGACGTGGAGTCGATCATCCAGAACCTCCTGGCCGCCGCCGACAACGACATCGAGCGGGCCCAGAAGGGGATCGTGTACATCGACGAGATCGACAAGGTGGCGAGGAAGGGCGACAACCCCTCCGCCACCCGCGACGTCTCGGGCGAGGGTGTGCAACAGGGCCTGCTGAAGCTCCTCGAGGGCACCAAGTGCAGCGTCGCCCCCCGGGGCACCAAGAAGTACTCCCAGCAGGAGTACGTCCAGGTCGACACCTCGAACATCCTGTTCATCGTGGGCGGCGCCTACGTGGGGCTCGACCAGATCATCGGGCGCCGCATCGGCAAGAGCGGCATCGGCTTCGGGGCCGACATCACCAAGAAGGAGGACGAGCGCCTCGGCCTGGTCCTCTCCAAGGTGGAGGCCGAGGACCTCGTGAAGTTCGGGCTCATCCCCGAGTTCGTGGGGCGCCTCCCGATCATCGCGACGCTCCAGGACCTCACCGAGGACGACCTGGTCACCATCCTGACCCAGCCGAAGAACGCGCTGGTGAAGCAGTACCAGAAGCTCTTCCACCTCGAGGAGGTCAAGCTGTCCTTCACCAAGAGCGCGCTCCAGAGCGTGGCCAAGGAGGCCATCCAGCGCGACTCGGGCGCCCGCGGTATGCGAGCGATCCTCGAGAACAAGATGCTCGACATCATGTACGAGGTCCCGTTCCTGCCCGGGGTGAAGGAGTGCAAGATCACCAAGGAGGTGATCGAGAAGGGCGAGCCGCCGCTGTTGACCTACGAGGACGAGCAGGCCAGCGCATGAGTCAGCTCGTCGTACGCAACCTCGATGACGCTCTGGTCGCAGCGCTGAAGCGCCGCGCGGCCCGACATGGGCGCTCTGCCGAGGCAGAGCATCGCGCCATCCTGCGTGAGGTCCTCGCGTCCGACCTGGATGGCCCGGACTTCAAGGCGTTTCTCGCCAGCATGCCCGACGTCGGGGTGGACGAGGACTTTGCGCCTCCGCGCGACCTGCCGCGCGGGATCGATCAGTGAGCTGGTTGCTGGACACCAACGTCATCAGCGAGCTGCGCAAACGAGAGCGCGCAGCGCCCGAGGTCAGAGCCTGGTTTGATGGTGTGAGCGCACGTGACCTCTTCACGAGCGTCCTCGTCGTTGGCGAACTGGCCTATGGCGTCGAGTCAGCACGCCGGCGTGATCCCGCGAAGGCCGAGGCTCTCGAGCAGTGGCTGGCTCGGATGGTGGAGTCCTTCGCGGATCGCATCTTGCCCGTGGACGTCGAGGTCGCGGAGCGATGGGCAAAGATCCGCGTGCCCGATCCGGTCCCAACGGTCGACGGGCTGATAGCCGCGACCGCCCTGGTCCATAACCTCACCCTGGTGACGCGCAACGTCCAGGATGTCGCCCGAACCGGCGCGACGATCCTCAACCCGTTCGCACCAGTGTGACGACCGAGGTCCGCGAGGGCTTCGAGGACGTCAGGTTGAGGGCTCGGTCTCGCGAACCATGGCGTCCAGGGCCGCCCGCTTGCGGGAGGGAAGGTCGAAGGACGTGTCGTCGACCAGCGCCCGGATGGCCTCGCGGATTGGCGCCGACAGCTCGATGCGGGGCGTCTGCCCCGGAGCCCGGTCCAGGCACAAGAGCTCGGCGCCGAGCCGCCGACTGCGCTCGCTCGTGCTCGTCAGGAGGTCGCTGAGCGACACCTCGCCCTCCGTCCATTGGCTCAGTAGCAGGCGGACCGCGTCCGAGATCGGTATCCCCCGAGCGAGCGCGAGCTCGAGCACCGTCGAGCGCGCGAGGGGCGTGTTCAGGGAGCCGAGGGCCCGGGCTACGTCCCGCCAGGTGGTGCGTTGGCCCTCGTCCCGCAGGACCGCCATCAGGTCCTCCGCCGCGCGGACCGGGTCGATCCTGGCGAGCGCGTTCGCCGCATACGACTTCGAGCTCAGGTTCTTCGGCCCAAGGAGGAGCTCCTTCGCCCTGGCGTATCCGCGGGGATGACGGACGTACCCGAGGAGCCACGCCACCAACCAGGCAGGTGCCTTGCGCCGGTCGTGGGCGGTGATCACGATCTCGGCTGCCTCCCGATCGGGAGGTCGACGCTCGAGCTCGGGCAGGGCGAGCTTGATGAAGCGGCCTCCCTGGCTGAGCGCGAGCTCGACGAGCTCGATAGAGCTCAGCGTCGCACACTCCGCTTCGCTCGGTTCACGCACCCCCGCAGCAGACCACACTCGCCCACGTGGGGGAACGTCCCGTCGTCGGCGCTCACCGCGGCGAGGCCGCCCCCCGCCGCCGCGCGAGCAGCCCGAAGGCGAAGAGCGCCCACAGCGCCAGCTCCCCCGGTGCAGCACCGCGGCACCCGCAGCTCGAGTCCTCACCCTCGTCGACGCCTGCGTCCGCCGCGACCCCACCGTCCGCAGCTCCCGCGTCAACCATGACCCCGCCGTCCGCGACCCCCGCGTCGGGCTCCGTCGTCGCCACCACCGCCGACCCCGCCGGGCCCGGCGGCAGGCCGAGGCGGGCCGCCGCCGCGGCTTCGTCCACCGCGGTGACCTCGCCGTCGCCGTCCAGGTCGGCCGCCCTGCACGCCTCGCCCCGGGCGAGGTCGGCGCGATCGGGGAGCACCACCCCCACCATCGGCAGCCCGGGCTCGCCGTAGGAGGCCCGCAGGCCAGGTTGCGCGCCCACGCAGTCGTGCACCACCGCGACCTCGCCCGCCCCCACCACGCCGTCGTTGTCGAAGTCGGGGTCGCAGGCGTCGCCGAAGCCGTCGTGGTCCCGGTCCGCCTGGCTCGAGTTCGCGCGCTCGGTGCAGTTGTCCACCGGCTGCGGCACGCCGTCCTCGTCGTCGTCCAAGAAGATGGTGCGGGCCGGGGCGACGAGGCTCCAGCCCGGGACCAATGTGACGCCGTCGGGGCCGAGGGCCACCTCGAGCACGATGCCCCGGCCGCGGTCCTGGAAGTTCACCGGCACCCCGTCCAGCTCCATAAGCACCGCCTCGGGGGCGGTGGCGCCGCTCCGCCACAGCTCGAACGCAAGCGGGCCTGCGGCCCGGCCCAGGGCCTGGGACTCGATGACGCGCACCACCTCGGTGAGGGCGAGCGCGTCGGGGATCCGGACCCGGATGAGGTCGTCGGTGAGGCCGTAGCTCGGGAAGACCACGAAGTCATCGGGGTTGATGCGCGACAGGAGCTTCAGGAACCAGTCGCGGCCGCAGCCGACCTTGCACACGTTCTCCGGGACTACCGGACAGTCCGGGCCGGGGAAGATGCAGAACGTAGCCACGGTGCCGGTGTTCACCGGGCAGATGTCCAGGTCGTCCGGCACGCCGTCGTCGTCGTCGTCGGTGTCGCGGCAGTTCGGGACGCCGTCACCGTCCGTGTCCAACCCCTCGAAGGTGGTGCGGGCCTTGGAGTTGGAGCTGCACCCCGGGGTGAGGATGGTCCCGGTGACGACCTCGGCCTCGGTGGGGTGCTGGTCGAGGGCGTTGATGCAACCGTCGTTGTCGATGTCGGAGTCGCACACGTCACCGACCCCGTCGCCGTCCAGGTCGGCCTGGTCGTTGGGCTTCAGGAGGCAGTTGTCGCAGGCGTCGGGCACGCCGTCGCCGTCGCCGTCCGGGCTGTCGGCGCTGTACACCCCGGGGCAGAGGTCGGCGCTGTCGCAGATCCCGTCGTGATCGCCGTCCGCGTTCGGGCTCGGGCAGAGATCCACGTAGGCGGCCCGCTCCGGGATGTCGACGAGGCAGCCCCGCACCGCCGCCACGCTCTGGGGCGAGAACGCCTCGGTGCGCACCCCGCCCACCACGTAGGGGCCCAGGCAGGCGTGCTTGTAGTAGCTCATCGCGAGGGCGGTGTTGGGCGCGGCGCCGCTGCTCAGCACCTGGCCGTCCACCACCCGCTTGCAGTCCGGCGTGCAGATCGAGGTCAGGGGGCTGCCGGGGTCCGCGAGGCCGGGCTGCTGCACGTAGTCGCACCACTCGTGGTCGTTCACCGGGTTGCCCGCCGTGTCGACGTCGTAGCCGGCGACCGAGGTGTCGTCCTCCTTCAGGCCGGGGTCGGGCGGGGTGTCGGCGATGCCGTCGCCGTCGTGGTTCGGGACCCCGTCGTCCGCCGCGTCCTGGAATGTGAAGGGGTGGGCGAGGCAGAAGTGGTGTCCGATCTCGTGGGCGAGCACCGAGTAGTCGCCGAACCCGTTGCAGAACACCCCGTAGCGCATCTCGGGATAGACGCTGTCGTAGGGCGGGATCGCGGACCAGCAGAAGTTCGGCTTCGGGATGATGAAGAGGGTCACCACCCCCGGGTCCTGCGCCGCCAGCTCGCGCAGGGCCTTGATGCGGCCGCCCTCCACCGTGGCGGGGTCGTCGATGCCCCCGTCACCGGTGATCTGGGAGTAGTGCATGTCCTCGGTGAGGTGGAAGCCGGCGAACCGGAACGACACCCCGGTGGGGCGCCACACCTCGTTGATCAGGCGCATCTGGTTACGAACGTGGTTCTCCAGGGCCTGCTCGGTGGGGTGCCCGCAGAACGTCCCCGGCTCACAGTACGCACGCACCACCAGCCCGTAGGTGCGGGTGGCGACGGCCTGGGCGGAGCCAGGCGCGGTCAGCACCCCCAGCGCGATGACGCATGACCAAAACGTCCGACTGTGGGTGCGAGGCGTTTGCAGCATGACTTGCCGCGTCGCAAGATGCGGGCCGTCAGGACTACTTGCGCTCTCGTGGCGGGTCGTCACGACGTTGCCACGCGGCGCCCGGAGTGCCTTGATGGCGCCCATGGCGCTCTCACGTCCGCTGAAGATCCTGATCGGTCTGGTGGGGGGCTTCGTCCTCATCCAGCTGGTGCCCTACGGGCACGACCACACCAACCCCCCGGTGACGGGCGAGCCGACCTGGGACTCACCAAAGACCAAGGCCATGTTCGACCGGGCGTGTGCGGACTGTCACTCCCACGAGACCAAGTGGCCCTGGTACAGCAACGTCGCCCCGGTCTCCTGGCTGGTGGCCCACGACGTGGAAGACGGCCGCAAGCACTTCAACACGTCGGCCTGGGGCCAGCAGAAGCACAACGGGGGCAAGCACGCGGCGGAGGAGGTGGAGGAGGGCGGGATGCCCATCCCGATCTACCCGCCGCTGCACCCCGAGGCGAAGCTGAGCCCCGAGGAGAAGACGGCCTTCATCGCCGGGCTGAAGGCGACCTTCGGCGAAGCGGGTGACGACGACTGACGCCTACTCGACGACCGCGATGTTCTCGAGCCGGAGCTCCCGGCTGCCGTCCACCGCGGGGCGCCGGGTCGAGAGGGTGAGGGGCCCGAAGCGCTGGTGGTCCTCCCAGCGATAGGCCCCGGTGCTCCCGCCCTCGAGCACGAAGTCCCAGCGGGTCACCTTGCCGTCGGGCTCCGCGGTGAACGTGTAGCGGTCGCCCGGCGTGAGGCCCACCCCCTGGAAGGTCACGGTGAGCCGGCCGTCCGGCTCCACCGCGCGGTTCACCCCCGGATCCATCACCTTGGCGGGGGCGAGGAGCCAGAACACGTCGTTCACCCACGCCGCGTAGGCCTTCTCCACCGGGGCCTCGGGGGCCGGCCCCGGGGTGTGGTGGGCGAGGTCCTCCACCCGGGTCACCGTGTCGCCGACCCGCACCTCGGCGGTGCCGTCCTGGGGGCGCCACACGTGGCTACGGCGCACCTTCTCCTGCCCGTCCTTGACCACCACGAAGTCGAAGCGCAGCTCCTTCACCGCGTACGGGTTGCCGGTGGCGGCGGCGAGGCGCATGCCGAGCAGATCCGCCGGGCTCAGGGCGGCGGGGGCCTCCGTCGCCGGGCGCGAGGCGGGGCGCGACGCGGGACCCGGGGTGGGCGCGGTGGTGGGATCACGCAGGAACGCCACCAGGTCCATGAGCTGACGGATCGTCATCACGTCGTGGAAGTGGGCCATGCGGCTCTGACCGGTGGGGCCGGTGACCCCGGCCTTCCAGCCGTGGCTGATCTCGTGGTCCGGGTTGATGATCGCGGTGACCAGGCGCGCGTCGGTCGCGCGCGAGGCGCCGGCCCGGGCCAGCGCCACCGGCACCTTGGGGGCGATGGTGGGCGCCGGCAGATCGTCGCGGCCCTCCACCCGGTGGCAGTGTGTGCAACCCAGGTTGACGAAGGTCTCGAGCCCGGCGGCGGGATCGCCTCCCGGGGGCAGGTAGAACTGCTCCGGCGTGACCTGGGTGGTGTGGGTGCAGGCGAGCCCGACGGTGAGCAGGCCGACGGCGCCCACCCCAAGGATCAGGAAGCGCTTCATGGCCGGGACGCTATCACGTCTTCTGGCGCTGGCTCGACACCGCCGCCTTCAACAGGCGCTCCACCTCGGCGTCGGCCGAGGTCTTCTGCCGCACCGACTCGCTCGTCTCCTCGAGCTGGGCGAGGGCCGAGCTCACCCCCTGGCTCTCCAGCGCGGCCTCGGAGGACGAGGCGTTCAACAGGGCCAGGTGGAGGTTCCGCAGCTCGACCAGGAGGCGGTGGTTCACGTCGTCCAGCTCGTCCTCCCGCCCGTGCAGCTCCTTGAGCTGGGTGAGCTGGGTGGAGAGCTGCTTGGCGAGGGCGGTCTTCGCGTCCGCCTCCGCCTCCGCGATCTGGAGCTCCAGCGACGCCTTGTCGGTGGCGGCGAGGGTCTTCACCACCCGGCTCCGCAAGATCTCCTGCTGGGCCAGGCGGCGGAGCACCCCGTCCACCCGGGCGCTTATCGCCTTCTTCTCGGACTGCGGGGTGGCCTCCACGATGCTCACCCGGAGCACCATGGCCTCCTTCAGCCGCTGGGAGTCACCCGCCAGCTTCATCAGGCGCTCGATCTCGAAGACGTCGAGCCCGCCGGAGCGGTTGAGCTGCTTGGCCCTGGTGTAGCGGACGAAGATGGCCACCCCCGCCGCCACCGCCAGGAACAGGATCAGTCGGAACAGCATTCACTTCCCCATGAAGAACTTCCGCCACGCCTCCATGCTGCCGAAGCGCTGCAGGAACGTGGGGTCGTTGGAGTTCAGCTGGACGTCGCCCAGCTGGAAGTTCTCGGCCGCGGTGATGGCCGAGAAGGTCTGGCCCGCGCGGCTGGCGAGGGCGGAGGCCTTCAGCTTCTCGCCCAGGGCCTCCGCCTTGGCCTCGGCCAGGTCACCGTCCGCCTTGGCGGTGGCGTAGAACGCGTCCGCCGCCGCCCGCTTCTCGCGGTCGTACGCGATGGCCTGGGCCTCGATCTCCGCGATCTCGAGCTCGAACTTGGTCTTCAGCTCCTCGATCTTCTTGTTCCACTCCTCGCGCTTGAGGTTGATCTCCTTCTCGATCGTCTTCTCGTTGGTGTCCGTCTCCTGCACCGCGACGGACTCCTTGCGCTTGGCCTCGTCGAGCTTGCCCTGCACGATGAAGTACTGCTTGTCCTGCAGCTTCTGCTCGTACTCGGGCCGGAACTGGATGGCCCGGATGACCACCGAGTCCGCCTCGACGTGGTACTGGTGCAGGGCCTCGTTCAGCCTCGGCAGGATCTGGGACGCGGTGGCCTGGCGCTTGTCGGTGTCGTAGATGTCCAGGTTGGTCATCGACGCCAGCGTCTCCCGCAGGATGCCGGTGGCGGTGGACTGCACCTTGGCCGGGTAGGTGTCGATGAAGCCCTCCCGCACGATCTGCCACGCCTCGTTGTGCTTGATGCGCCAGGGCACCGTCACGTCGACGAAGATGATGTTGTTGCCGGTGGTGCGGACCTCGAGGGCCTTCGCCTCACCCCCGGGCGCCTCGCGATAGTCGAGGTACTGCAGGGTCCGCGGCAGCCGGTAGTAGCTGTGCAACAGCGGCACCCGGAACTGGTAGCCGAAGTGGAAGTCCTCCTCCGCGATGCCGCCGGTCAGCGAGCGGCGCACCCCGATCTCCCACGGCTCGATCCTGACGAGGAAGAGCTTCGGGATCATCCAGGAGACCAGGAAGATGATGCAAGCGATGTTGACGATCTTCTTGATCATGGCTCACTCCCCCTTGCTGTCGATGTGCCGGATGTCGATCGGCGTGCTCGGCTTGATGAGCGGCGTGGCGCTCACGCTCTTCATCTGCGGGAACACCTTCTCGGCGATCACCCGGTTCAGCACGTCGGGGCCGGCCGCGCCCACCGCGGTGATCTTGGCCACCAGGCCCTCGGCCTCCTTCCGGTAGGCGACCTCGTTCGCCTTGGCCCGGGTCACCTTCTCCTGGCGGTAGGCCGCCCCGTTGGCCTCGCGGTCGATCGCGTACTTGTCGGCCTCACGCTTCACCCGGATCAGCTCGTTCTCCGCCGCCTTCTTCTGCGACTCGAGCTCCGCCACCAGCGACTGGTACTCCGCGTTCTTGGCCTGCTCGATGCCCTGGATCTTGAGGCCCTTCTCCTGGTCGAGCTTCCTGCGCTTCTCCTCCTGGACCTCGACCTCCTGCTCCGCGTTCTGCCGCTCCTCGATCGCCTTCTCGACCCGGCCTTCGAACTTCGGCTTCGGGGTCACGATCTGGGTGACCTCCACCCCGTAGCGGGCCAGCCGCTCGTTCATGCGGCGCTTCGCGTCGGTGGTGGCGGCGCCGTACTTCGAGGGGTCCGCCACCTCCAAGAAGGTGTAGCGCCCGAACTCGTCGCGGAGGATCTCGCGGGCGTGGGTGCCCAACAGGTGCTCCTTGTAGCCGTCGCCGTCGCCGGAGCTATCGATCACCTTGCCCGCCTCGCTCGGGATGATCTGGTAGTGGATCTCGAGCCGGTCGAAGAAGAAGTTCGAGCCGTCGTTGGCCCGGACGGTGAGGGACGGCGCCACGTTGGTGGGCAGATCCTCGCCGCTGCTGTAGCTCCGGCTGCCTCCCACCTGCTTCATCGCGTCGGTGCTCATCACGAAGACCTGGGGCTTTCGCTCCAGCTTGATGATCGTCTGCAGACCCGGGATGAACGTGAGGGCGCCCTGGTCGGTGATGGTGCGCTGGTCTTCACCGAAGAGGGCGAGGCCGGTGTTGTTGTAGACCACCGCTACCTCGCCCGGCTCCACCTCCACGAAGCCGCCCGTCCCCAGGAGGAGCTCCCCCAGGATGATGAGCACTACCGCGAGGACGAGGACCGCGGTCAGGTTCGGTTTGAAGGGGAGCTTCACGCGCCGTTGGCTTTCGCTCATGACGGGCGAAGGGAACCAGGGGCTGGAGAAAAAGAAAAGGCCACGCCAACCCGAAGGTTGGCGTGGCCCGGTGTGACCCCACGGAGACTCGAACTCCGGTCTGCGGCGTGAGAGGCCGCCGTCCTGGACCGCTAGACGATGGGGCCGATGCTTAGCTCAACGCATTGGGGTACAAGGACTCGAACCTTGACTAACGGAACCAGAATCCGCCGTCCTGCCAATTAGACGATACCCCAGCAGCGACGAGGCGACATCATACGGATTCTCGGCCGCCTGGAAACTGAAAAGTGACGCGTCATCGCTTTTTTTGCGCGTCTTCAGGCTCTGCCTTGATGACGTAGATGAACACCTTATTCCGCGTCTCGTAGATGTTGATACCCGACCAGGTGGCGCCGCGCCGCAGGTTTGCGATGTGGATGGCGTTCACCTTCGGCGTGGTCTCGATGCGCCGGAACACCACCCCGCTGGTGCGCCCGTACGCGCTGTAGAAGAAGCGCAGCGTCTTGTCCCAGTCCTTGAGGCTCTGGTAGCGCCCCTCGCCGACCTTGCGGGCCTCGTCGAGGATCACCGCACCGTACACCTTGTCGGCGCGGGCCTCGGGCGCGGTGAACACGCCCAGGGCGAGGGCGAAACAGAGCGTGGCTGCCCAACGACGCATGCTGGGGTTGTGCGGCGGGACCACCGGCGTGTCAACCGCCGGCCAGCTCCTGGGCGCGCCGCACGATGGCGGCGGCGTCCATCGTCCACGCGATCATCGCGTGCAGGATGAAGCAGTACCAGAACGAGCGCGCCCTGAGCGCGAAGAGCCCGAGCGCGACGCCGGCGAGGATGGAGCCGAGCGCCTCGGGGAACGGCTTGCCCACGTGCAGGAGCGCGAACGGGATGTTGGCCACGAGCAGGCCGTTCACGCCCATCCGCGCGTGCAGGCCGAAGGTCATGAAGCCGCGGAAGAAGTACTCCCAGCCCACGAAGTACAGGGCGTACAGGAGCTCGTAGATCACGAAGTGGACGAGGAACCCGTCCGGCACCGCCTGCCCGGCCAGGAGCTGCCCCGCCTGGTGCCCGAGGGTGCCGTTCAGGGGGTAGTACTTCCAGAAGGTGCTGAAGCGACTGGCGATCGCCACCACCGGCACCATGACCCCGACCAGGATGGCGAGCCACTTGAGCCCGAAGCGCCAGTCCCCGAGGCCGAGACCGAGGTTCGCGGGGCGGAGCGCGCGCGGGGCGAGCAGGAGCGCGGGCAGCAGCCCCAGCCACAGGAAGCACCCCGCGAACCAGTACCAGTCCCCGTAGACCGACAGGTAGGGGTCGCTGGCGAGCGCGTCGGGGCGCAGGGTGCCCTCGAAGTAGCTGGATCCACCGAACTTCCGGAACGTGACGAGGATGAGCGCGGACCACAGGAGGATCCAGGTGGCGCGCCCGTCCAGGCCCTGGAGCGCCCAGGCCATGCTCGGGAAGCGGCGGGTGAGGCGCTCGCCCAGTTCGGGGGCCGGATCGTCGGGTGAAACCACGGTGACGGGGCTCATGTTCTGCCCGAAGGGCGTCCCGGAGTGAAGTGCAGCGCGCTTGATCGGGTGACCCCGCAGAAAATGCGGGCTACGCTCTCGTCATGCGATCCCGTGTCGCCCGCTGGGCTCCCTACCTCGCCTCGGTCGCCGTCCTCGGGGCCTCCGCGGTGGCCACCGCCACCATCATCGTCCCCCAGAGCGTGGAGGAGATGGCGGTCGCGTCGACCGCGGTGGTGCGGGCCAAGGTGCTGCAGCGCCAGGCCGCGTGGGACAAGGACCACCGCCGGATCCACACCCACACCGAGCTCCAGGTGCTCGAGACCGTGCACAGCCGCCAGGCCGTCACGGGCAGCGTGGTCATCCGGACCATGGGGGGCGAGGTCGGCGACATCGGCATGCGCGTGGCCGGGGTGGCCAGGTTCGAGGTCGGTGAAGAGGTGCTGGTGTTCCTGACCCCCGACCCGCTCGACGCGGGCGAGTTCCAGGTGGTGGGGATGAGCCAGGGCAAGTACCGCATCGACCGCAGCGGGGCCGAGCCGATGGCGGTGGGGAGCGTCGAGGGCCTGGCCTTCGCGCGGCGCGACACCAACGGGCAGCTCCAGGTCGATCACGACGCGGCGGAGAAGGGTGGCAAGGTCAGCCTCTCCGCCCTGGTGGCCCGGGTGAAGGCCGCGGTGGCCGCTGCGCCCCAGACCCCCACGACCCCGACCGTGCCGACCATCCCCAGCGTCCCCGCCGCCCCTGGCGCGATCGGGCACTGATCCCGCCCGTGCGCCCGCGCGCAGGCCTGTTGCTGGTGGGGCTGGCCTACGCCGCCCCCGCGTCCGCCTTCGAGCTCACCCACACCGCCACCGGCGCCGACCTCACGTGGGCGGCGGCCCGGGTGCCCTACGACGTCCGCTTCGAGCTCGGTGACCTCGAGGGCCTGCACCTCGCTCATGCCAGCCGCGCCGCCTTCGACACCTGGGCCTACGCGGCGGCAGGCGCGCTCGCCCCCGAGTACCGCGGGCCCACCGCGATGAGCGCGGCCGGGGACGGGCTGAGCACGGTGAGCCTGGACGCGGTGTGGGACCCCGCGTTCGGCGACCCGGCGCGCGCGGTGGCCTTCGCCTGGGTGCAGTTCGACCCCGGTTCAGGGGTGGTGCGGGAGGGCGACGTGCACCTCAACGCGGCCACCTTCGCGTTCGCAGATCAGACCCCGGGCGCCTTCGACACCCAGAGCGTGGTGCTGCACGAGCTCGGGCACGTGCTCGGGCTGGCTCACAGCTGTGGGGATCCGGGTCGCACCTACCCGTCCTGCTTCTCGGTGCCCGAGGACGTCCGCGATCGCGTGCTCGAGGCGGTGATGGCGCCGACCCTCGCCCCGGGGAGCGCCCGGCGCAGCCTGAACGCGGACGACAAGGCGGGGTTGGCGGTGCACTGGCATGGCGCTGCGACCAGCCGGCCGCGGATCCTGGCGGTGGAGGCGCGGTGCGACGGCGCGTGGTGGCTCACCCTCGCCGCGCCGCCCCCCGAGGGGCTGCAGGCCGCGCTGCGGGGGCCCGACGGGCGTTGGGTGTCGTTGCCGGTGCTCGAGGTCGAGGGGGCGGAGGTCCGGATCCCGGCGCCGGCGGCCGAGGGCGACGTGCTCGTCGTGGACCCCGCGGAGGGCGTGTACGACGCGTGGATGACCCCGGTGCCTGCCCCGGTCTGTGCCGGCCCGGACGCCTCGGTCGTCCCTGGGACGGGGGATCAGGAGGCCGGGTGCAGGTGTGACGCCACTCCGCCGACTGGACGGATGACGGGATGGGTGCTCATCCTTGGAGGGATCCTGATGGCGACGCGCGGAAGAAGCAGGTCACGGAGGGGGCGCTGGGCGGCGGGGGTGCTCCTCGCGGCGCTGCTACTCCCGGCACAGGGGTGGGCGTTCGAGTGTAGCCGCACCCAGATGACCATCGGCCCCTCGCTGATCTGGACCACGCGGCAGGTGCCCTGGTACGCCGGGCCCGGCCTGTTCGCCCTGGTGGGCGACGAGACCATCGGCCGCGAGGACGCGCTCGCGTCGTTCGCGGCGTGGGAGGACGTGGACTGCTCGGACCTCACCTTCCCCTTCCAGGGCGAGGCCGACGTCACCGCGGGCTTCGACGAGAACAGCGACACCAACACCAACGCGGTGGTGGTGGTCGAGCGCCTCTGGCCCTACCAGACCGGCGCCATCGCGGTGACCACGAGCGCCTACGACACCCGCAACGGGCACGTGGTCGACGCGGACATCGAGTTCAACGCCCAGGGCTTCGACTTCCTGCGGGTGGAGCCGGGGGTGGACTGCCGCGGCACCTCCAACACCATGGACCTCCGCAACACGCTGACCCACGAGGTGGGTCACGTGGTCGGCCTCGAGCACCCGCCCCTCAGCGCGAAGTACGCCGAGACCACCATGTACGCGAGCGCGCCGGCCTGCGAGACCAAGAAGCGCAGCCTCGCCTCCGACGACATGGACGGGATCTGCTACATCTACCCGTCGGGCGAGCCGACGCAGCAGTGCTACCCGCCGGACGGCCCGAGCTTCACGGTGGTGGAGCAGGACGACGGCTTCGGCGGCTGCACGAGCGCGCCGGGGGAGCTCGTGGGGGGCTGGCTGATCCTGGGGACAGGTGGGTTGCTCTTGCGTCGTCGTCGTCGCCACGGCTGAGACGCCGGAGGTCGGCTTCACCCATTTGAGGGGGCCTGCTCGTCTGCGGCGGGGCGCGGGTATCGCTTCATTTGGCCCGTTGGTCGTGCCATGGTCCGGGCGTGATGCGCGGGCTGGGTATCTGCAAGCTGGCTTTCATGATCTCGACGCTCGGGTTGGGCGGGTGCTGGCGCTCGGTGCCCGATCTGCCGGACCGGCCCGAGGGCGCCCTCGCGGAGGGCCAGGTGGTCAGCCGGGCGGGGGCGCTGGGCGACTGGGCGCCGACGGCGGGCGTGGCGGTGACGGTGGCCGGGCTCGGCCTGTCCGGGAGCACCGACGACGACGGGATCTTCTCCCTGGCTCGGCTCCCGGTGAACCACCTGCTCACGCTGAGCATCACAGCCCCGCGGCGTGAGCCCGGCCCGGTGCGGCGGCGGGTGCTCTCGCCCCGGCGGGCGCTGCTGGACGGCGAGAAGCTGGACTACGGGGCGCTGCAGCTGGGGCCGGGCGGCACCCTGCGGGGGCGTGCGCTCCTGCGCGCGACGGGCGCGGCCGAGCCGACCGGGCAGGGCGGTGTCCTCGTCGTGCTCGCGCAGACCGCGTTCAAGGCGGTGACCGACGAGGGCGGCGCCTTCCAGCTCCCTGGTGTGCCCGAGGGCGACTTCGAGCTGGTGGCGTTCTCGCCCGGCTACCTGCCGGCGCGGCTCGAGCGGGTGCCGGTGCTGCCCGGCGGCACCGTCACCGCCCAGGACCTGGTGCTCGAGGCCGGTGAGGCAGAGCCGCGGCTGGTGTCGGGCTTGGCGCGGATCCTGGGCGCGGACGTGCACGACGGTATCACGGTGCGCTTCGAGGGAGAGGGCGCGGCGCCCGCGACGGCGGAGGCGATCACCGGGGCCGACGGTGCGTACAGCGTGACGCTGCCGCCCGGGGTGTACCACGTCACCGCGGCGAAGGACGGCTTCGGCAAGGTGCTCCTGCAGGGGGTGGCGGTGCTGCCCGAGGGCGTGCTGGGGCTGGTGGAGATCTACCTGGTGTCGCCGCTCGAGGGGGACTTCGACGGGGACGGGATCCCGGACGACAGGGACGAGGACGACGACAACGACGGCTGCGTCGACGTGTTCGACGCCTTCCCGCTCGATCCCAGCGGGTGCACCGACAGCGACGGCGACGGCATCTCGGACGAGCTCGACGACGACGACGACGACGACGGCCTCCCGGACGCGGAGGAGGTGACGGAGGGCGCAGACGGCTGGGTCACCAGCCCCATCCACGCCGACACCGACGGCGACGGCGTGAACGACCGGGACGACGTCTGCCCCACCGTGCCGGATGATCAGACCGACTCCAACGGGGACGGTGTGGGGGACGCCTGCCAGGTGGTGACGCCGGGCAACAACCTGTCGCTGCCGGTGATCACCCGCTTCGAGCCCACCGAGGCGGGGGTGGGGCAGGCGGTGACGATCTACGGCGCGAACCTCGACGACCCCATCCACGGAGATCAGACGGTGATCGTCCGTTTTGGCCCCAGCGCCCCGGTGAACCCGATCCGGATCCTGCCCGACCTGCTCGAGGTCCTGGTGCCCAACGACGCGACGAGCGGGACGATCCGGGTCTACAGCCGCGGCGCCATCACCAGCACCGGCACCTTCAGCCTGCGGCCCACCCCCACCGTGGCGGGCTTCTCGCCGCAGCAGGGGCGCCGGGGCTCCCGGGTCGTGGTCATCGGCCACGGCTTCCTGGAGGACGGCATCGGCGCGTTCGTGAACGGTGTGCAAGCGAACTTGCTCCCCTTCGACAGCGGGGCGCTCGTGGAGACGCGGGTGTACGCCGGGCAGGCCTACGACACGGTGCAGCTCCAGGTGCCCGACACCACCACGGGGCTGGTGGAGATCACCAACCGCTTCGGCAGCGGCGCGTCCACGGCGAGCTTCGTGGTCACCGACGCGGGCGTGGTGATCCAGAGCGTGACCCCCAACCCCACCCCACTGAACGGGCAGATCTCGTTGATCGGGCACGGCTTCTCCACCTCCGATCTGGTCGACCCCGCGACGCCCGAGGTGATCTTCGATTACGGGGGGGCCGAGGTCCGGCAGCCCCTGAACCCGGGGTGGACCGACGTGCTGGCCACCGTGATGGTGCCGCCAGGGGCCATGACGGGGCAGATCGCCCTGGTGCACCCGGCCGCCGATCAGCCGGTGGTCTACGGTCAGATCCTTCAGATCGATCCGCTCCTGCCGTATCTCACCGGCTCCGACCCGGAGCTGATCATGGTGGGGGACACGCTGACCCTCTCGGGTGGGAACCTCCTCGGGGCCACCCGGGTGGAGTTTGCAGGTGGGGTTGCGGTCACGGGGGCGGGGCTGGTGTCCACCGCGGCCACGGTGGAGCTGACGGTGCCGCCGGGGGTTCAGCCGGGGCCGGTGACGGTGACCACGGCTCGGGGGAGCGCGGTGACGCCGTTCCGGTTGGGCGTGGTGACGATGACCCCGGGCGCGGTGACGGGGAGCTTTGGGAGCGGGGGTGGGTTCGGTGTCGGCGGCGACGAGTTCTATGCGCTGGGCAACAGGGCTGTGTACGTGATGACCGGCACCGCGGCGGTCCCGCGCTTGCTGCGAACCGTAGACCTGGCACCGATCCTTCCGGCTGGGGTCCAGGTGGTGACGCTTCGGGTGGCACCGTCAGGTGCCGTGGCAGTGGTGGCGACGAACTCCGCGGGGACCTGGATCCTCTCCCCGCCCAGCTTCGCTTTGGTGGGCGTGTGCCCCTTCTCGTCGAATGGAGTTGGAACTGACGTCCTCTTTGACGACACCACCTCGGCCGCCTACTTCCCAGAGCCGACCAACACAACCGACTCCAGCCAGTTCAGCGTGGTCCGAATCGACCTCGTCTCGGGTACCTGTGAAGAGATTCTGTTGCCGCCGGTGGGCGCCACCGCCACAGTCAACGGCATCCTCCCACAGAATGGGACCCTGTTGCTGACCAGTGCGGCTGGTGCGGCGGTCCTCGAGGTGGATCCTTCCAGCCCGCTCTACGGTACGCTGACCACGCCGTGGACGGGTCCAGCCTACGGCATAGGTCCACTACGTCCTGGGCCGGGCGGATTGGTGTACTTCACGGGGTCTCCAAGCCAGGGTGCGGGGTACTACGAGCCCTTCTCGGGTCAGCCTCCAACCTACTTGCCTCAGACGCAGCGATCCAGCTGGGTTTTGGTAGATGGACTGGGCCGCTATCTCGTGTCCCAATCGGGCGTCAACAGCTACATCGTGGACATGGCCGCCGCCCCGCCTCACGTGGTGCGGCGCGGCATGGACATCAACCAGATTCACGGTGCCTCCAAGCTCGGCGCCCACACCTTCATTCTGCGCCAGTTCTCCGGGAGCAATCCTCCGTACGTCCGCATGGACATCCAACCCTGACCTCCCCCTCGACGAAACGCCCCGGACCGGCTACCCCCCCTGGCGGTGCGTTTCTCCAAGGTTCGGATCGCGGCGCTGGGGCACGAGGTGCCGCCGGCCACCCTGACCTCCCTCGACATCGAGGCCCGGCTCCAGCCGGTCTATGAGCGGCTGAAGCTCCACCCGGGGCGCCTCGAGCTCATGACCGGCATCCGGGCCCGGCGCTACTGGCCGGAGCCGGTCACCCCGAGCCTCGTGGCGGCGCGGGCCGGGCGGCAGGCCCTCGAGCGGGGCGGGGTGCCGGTGGAGGCGCTCGGCTGCGTGGTCCACGCCAGCGTGTGCCGGGACTTCCTCGAGCCGGCCACCGCCAACGTGGTGCACGACGCCCTGGGGCTGCCCCGGGGCTGCCAGGTGTTGGACGTGTCGAACGCGTGCCTGGGGGTGCTGAACGGGATGCTCCTGGTGGCGAACCAGATCGAGCTGGGCCAGATCGAGGCGGGCCTGGTGGTGGCGGGGGAGAACGGCAAGCCCCTGGTGGACGCCACCATCGCAAGCCTGCTTGCCGACCCCACCGTGACGAGGAAGAGCATCAAGTCCCACTTCGCCTCGCTCACCATCGGGTCGGGGGCGGCGGCGGTGCTCTTGTGCCACCCTGATCTGGCCCCCGAGGCGCCCTCGCTCGAGGCGGTGGTGGTGCGGGCGGCCACCGAGCACCACCGGCTCTGCCAGGGCGGGGCGGCGGCGGAGGGTCACGCCCCGATGGACGCCGGGGTGGGGGCGGGGACGTCCCTGTCGATGAGCACCGACGCGGAGGCGCTCCTGCACGCCGGGGTTGCGTTGGCGCATGAGACCTGGGCGGAGCTCTCTCTGGAGTCCTCGTTCACGCCCGGAGCGCCGCCGGACCGGGTGGTGACCCACCAGGTGGGGAAGGCCCACCACCTGGGCCTCTTCGCGGCGCTGGAGCTGGACCCGAGCACCGCGTACACCACGTTCGAGGATCTGGGGAACATGGGCTCGGTGTCGTGGCCCCTGACCCTCGCCCAGGCGGTGGAGGCGGGGTTCGTACAACGGGGTCACCGGGTGGCGGTCCTGGGTATCGGGAGCGGGCTGTCCTGCATGATGGCGGAGGTGCGGTGGTGACGAGCGCGGCGGCGGTGATGACGGCGGACTTCTCGGGCGAGTACCCGTGGGCGTCCCAGTTCCTGGACGTGGGTGCAGGAAGGCTTGCGTACCTCGACGAGGGCCCGAAGGACGCCCCGGTGCTGTTGATGCTGCACGGGAACCCCACGTGGTCCTTCTACTATCGGCACCTCGTGAAGGCCTTCAGCGGTGAGTACCGGGTGGTGGTGCCGGATCACCTGGGCTGCGGGCGGAGCGACAAGCCCCAGGGCTTCTCGTACCGGCTCGAGGACCACATCCACAACGTGGAGAGGCTGGTAGCCCATTTGGGCCTCGAGGCGATCAACCTGGTCGTGCACGACTGGGGCGGGGCCATCGGGATGGGCTTCACGGTGGCGCACCCCGAGAAGGTGGCGCGCATCGTGGTGCTGAACACCGCCGCGTTCCCCTCGGACCGCATCCCCTTCACCATCAACCTGGTCCGGATCCCCGGCTTCGGCGCCCTGTCGGTGCGGGGGCTGAACGCCTTCGCGAAGGTGGCGCTCCTTCGCTGCGTTCACCACAAAGAGCGCCTCACCGAAGACGTGAAGGCAGGTTACCTTGCGCCCTATGACTCCTGGGCCAACCGGGTGGCGACCCTGCGCTTCGTGGAGGACATCCCCATGAGCGCGAGCCACCCCAGCCACGCCGCCCTCGCCCGCATCGCGGACGGCCTGGCCGGCCTGAAGAAGAAGCCCATGCTCATCGCCTGGGGCGCCCACGACTTCGTCTTCAACCGCCACTTCTACGCCGAGTGGGTCCAGCGCTTCCCCGACGCCGAGGCCCACTACATCGAGGATGCGTCCCACTACGTGCTCGAGGACGCCCACGAGCGCATCACCCAGTGGATGCGCCCCTTCCTCACCCGGGAGGTGGCGCAGTGACGGCGCCGGGGCCCGACGAGCGTCTCAACATCGCGGACCGGCTCCGGGCCCAGGCCCAGGCCCGGCCTCACGCCCGGGCGGTGGTGGTGCCCCAGGGCTACGACCCGGGCGGGCGGCGGGCCTACGCCCACTACACCTTCCGGCAGCTGGACCGCATCATCGACCGCTATGCAAGCGGGCTTGCTGCATTGGGGGTGGGCCGCGGGACCCGGACCCTCCTGATGGTGACGCCGTCGCTCGAGTTCTTCGGGCTCACCTTCGCGCTCCAGCGCATGGGGGCGGTGCCGGTGCTGATCGACCCCGCGATGGGGAAGACCAACGTGCTCGCCGCGATCAGCGAGGTCGAGCCCGAGGCGTTCGTGGCCATCCCCAAGGGGCACGTGGTGCGGACCCTCTTCAAGGGCGCCTTCAAGTCGGTGAAGGTGAACGTCACGGTGGGGAGGCGCCTCTTCTGGGGCGGCCACACCCTGGAGGACGTGGTGGCCCGGGGGCAGGACAGCTTCTCAGCCGAGCCCACGGTGTCGAAGGACCTCGCCGCGATCCTGTTCACCTCGGGCTCCACCGGGGCGCCCAAGGGGGTCTTGTACACCCACGGGATCTTCGACGCGCAGGTGCGGATCTTCGAGGACGACTTCAAGATCGTGCCGGGGGAGGTCGACCTGTCGGCCTTCCCGCTCTTCTCGCTCTTCTCCGCCGCGCTGGGGGTGACGGTGCTGGTGCCGGACATGGACGCCACCAAGCCCGCCTTCGTGGATCCGGTGAAGATGGTGGAGCACTTCGACGATCAGGGGGTGACCTACGCCTTCGGCTCTCCCGCGTTCTGGAAGCGGGTGGCCGAGCACTGCCTGCCGCGCGGCATCGTGCTGGACAGCCTGCAGCGGGTGCTCATGGCGGGGGCGCCGGCCCCGGTGGACCTGCTCGAGAAGCTGGTGAAGATCATCCCCGAGGAGGCGGACGTCTACACCCCCTACGGCGCGACCGAGAGCCTGCCCATCACCTTGCCCTCGGCCCGGCGCCTGTTGCCGGGCAAGGCCCGCCGGACGGGGGAGGGCAAGGGGACCTGCGTGGGCGAGCCGATGCCCCACACCCGGATCAAGATCATCGAGATCAGCGACGAGCCCATCGCGGCCCTCGCCGACGCCAAGGAGGTGCCGCCGGGGGAGATCGGCGAGATCGTGGTGTCGAGCCCGGTGACCACGCAAGGCTACTTTCGCCGCCCGAGCGACGACGCCCGCTCCAAGCTCGATGACGGCGGGCTGAAGTGGCACCGGATGGGCGACGTGGGCTGGATGGACGAGGACGGGGACCTGTGGTTCTGCGGCCGAAAGTCCCACCGCATCACCACCCCCACCGGCCCCATGTTCACGGTGTGCTGTGAGGCGATCTTCAACCAGCACCCGCGGGTCTACAGGAGCGCCCTGGTGGGGGTGGGGGCGCAGGGGAACCAGACCCCGGTGCTCGCGGTGGAGTGCCACCCCGAGCAGCGCCCCAAGGACGCGGCGGACCGGGCCCAGCTCACGAAGGAGCTCCTCGCCTTGGGGGCGGCCTCGGCGCTGACGCGTTCCATTCAGAAGATCCTGTTCCACGACGCGTTCCCGGTGGACGCGCGGCACAACGCGAAGATCCGTAGGGAAGACCTGGCGGTGTGGGCGGCGAAGCAGGGAGGGGCGGCGTGAAGTACCTGGTGACCGGAGGCGGCGGCTTCCTCGGCGAGCACATCGTGCGCGCGCTCTTGGACCGCGGCCACGAGGTGCGGGTGCTCGGGCGCAGCCGCTACCCCCAGCTGGACGACTGGAACGTACCCTGCCTGCAAGGTGACGTGCGGGATCCCGAGGCGGCGAAGCGCGCGGTGGAGGGGGTGGACGGGGTCTTCCACGTGGCGGCCCGGGTCGGCTACTGGGGCCCCTACGCGGAGTACGAGGGCATCAACGTGGGCGGCACCCAGGCCATGCTGGACGCGGCCCGCGCGGCCGGGGTGAAGCGCTTCGTCTACACCAGCACCCCCTCGGTGGCGATCGGACCGGAAGGCAACTTGCGCGGGGTGGACGAGACGACGCCGTACCCCGAGCGCTACCTGTCCTCCTACGGGCCCACCAAGGCCGAGGCGGAGCGCCGGGTGCTGGCCGCCAACGCGGACGGCTTCCAGACCGGGGCCATCCGGCCCCACTTCATCTTCGGGCCCAAGGATCCGCAGATCGCGCCGCGCCTGGTCGAGCGCTCCAAGGCGGGCCGCCTGGCCCAGGTGGGCGACGGCACGAACATGGTGGATGTGTGCTACATCGACAACTGCGTGGACGCCCACCTGGGGTTGATGGACGCCCTCGTCGAGGACGGCGCGCGCGCGGCGGGGCAGGCATACTTCTTGGGCAACGAGGCGCCGGTGAGCCTGTGGGGCTTCTCGGGCCAGGTGCTGGAGGGCCTCGGCGCGCCGCCGGTGAAGCGCCAGATCTCTTTCAGGACGGCGTGGAACCTGGGCTGGGCCCTCGAGGGTGTGTTCAAGCTCCTGCCTGCCGACCGGGAGCCGCCGCTCACCCGCATGGCCGCGGTGATCCTGGGGACCTCGCACTACTTCTCCCACGTCAAGGCGACCCGAGACTTCGGCTATGAGCCCAGGGTCAGCACGGAGGAGGGCCTGGAGCGCCTCTTCGCCCACGAGCGCGCCAAGGGCTCGCCTTGACGCCGGTCCTGGGGGAGCGGAACATCCCTCCCAATGCGCTCTGCTCTCCTCCTCCCCCTGGTGTCGCTCACCGCCGTGGGGTTCCTGGCCGCCTGCGGAAGCTCGGAACAACAGTGCTTTGACGATCGCTCCTGCGCCACCGGGCTGCGGTGCGAGCTCCCTACGTCGGGAGATCCTGGCGTGTGCGTGGCGTGTGACGCGGCCGAGACCCCCTACGACGGGGTCGACAACGACTGCAACGCGCGGACCCGCGACACCGACCTGGACGGCGACGGGCAGAACTCCGTCGACTCGCCCTTCAACCCGGGGGCCGACTGCGACGACGACGACCCTCTGGTGTTCTCGGGGGCGAACGAGGTCTGCGGCGACAACGTCGACAACGACTGCGACGGCCAGGTGGACGAGCGGGACTGCGCGGACAACAGCCCGCCGGTGGTGGCGTTCCTGAGCCCCACCGACGGTGAGACCATCTCGGGGGCGGCGCTCCTGGACATCCAGGTCAACGACGACGTGGGCGCGGTCGAGCTGGTGGTGCGGGCCAACAACGTCGAGGTCGGGCGCGTCTCGCTCGAGCCCATCCCCACCCGCACGGTGCAGGTCAGCTTGACCACGGTGTCGCTGCCGGAGGGGAGCATCACGCTTCGGGCCGAGGCCACCGACCTCAAGGGGCGGCTCGGCTCGGCCCTGATCACGGTGAAGGTCGACAACACCACCCCGCCCGAGATCACCCTCCTCAACCCGGTGGCCGATCAGACCTACGGCGGCTACTTCTCGATGGTCGCGGACGTCACCGATGACAGCGGGGTGGAGCGCGTGGAGCTCCTGATCGACGATGTCCTCATCGACGTCATGACCGAGCCGCCCTTCGAGGCCCGGATCGGGACCTCGACCCTGGCCGAAGGCAGCCACAACCTGCTCCTGAAGGCCTATGACACCCGGCAGAACCCGTCGACACGGGTGGTCACGTTCATGGTGGACAACACGCCGCCGGTGGTCCGCTTCACCGCGCCTGGGGCCGACGCGGTGGTCTCGGGCGCGCTCACCGTCACCGTCACCGCGACCGACGCGAGCGACATCTCGAGCCTGACCTCGTCGGTCGCGACCTCGGCGACCTCGCCCCTCACCTACACCCTCGACACCGCGAGGATCCCGAACGGGCCGTACGCCCTCGTGGCGTACGCGGTGGACAACGCCATCGTCGACGACGGCACCATGCCCGGCAACACGAGCGCCGCCTCGATCAACGTCACGGTCGAGAACATCGACCCGACGCCGCTCGTGACCTTCACGACCCCGCGGATGGGCGACGGCGTCCTGGGCCCGACCGCAATCACGGTTGCGGTGACCTCGCGCGTCGGCAACCCGATCTCGGTCGTCCACTTCGACGTGGAGGGGCGCCCGGCCGGCTCGGACGCCACCGCGCCGTACACGATCACCCACGACTTCTCCACCTACACCGGGACGGTGTCGGTGGTGGCGACCGCGGTGGACAACGCGGGCAACGCGGGGAGCGCGGCGGTGGTGGTGCAGGTGGTGCCCGGTCCGAGCTTCCGGACCACCCCGACCGTGAAGCCGGCGGGCAACGTGGGCCGCTCGGGCTTCGACGTGGGTGACGTGGACGGCGATGGGGTGGTGGACGTGGTCGCAGGCGGAACCAACCTCAGCGTGCTCACCGGCACCATCGCGGGGGGGCGCTGGCGGCCCCTCACCCCCGCGCTCCCGGTCTCGACCACCGGGCACCTGGACGTGCGCCTGGGTGACGTGAACGGCGACGGCCTGCCCGACATCATCGGCCTCGCCGCGGGGGCGCTGCGAGTGTACCTGAACCTGGGCGGTGGGACCTTCGACGCGGGGACGGTCTACACCCTCCCGCAGAACGGCATGACCGCGTTCGAGGTCGGAGACCTCGACGGCGACCAGGATCCCGACGTCGTGGTGGTGGGCGGCAACACCTCCGGCGTGGCTGGCTACGTCTACTTGTTGGACAACGGGGTGTACGCCTTGGGCCAGATCCTGGGCGGCGATCAGGGCGCGGTCGACGTGGCGATCGGCGACGTGGACGGCGACCAGGATCGGGACGTGGTGGTGGGGCGCAGCGCCTCGCTGATCCTCACCGTGTTCAGGAACGGCGGCATCGGCAACTTCGGGGCGGGCATCGACACCACCCTCGCCACCGCGCCCGAGACGGTTGCCCTCGGCGACGTGACAGGGGACGGCGCGACCGACATCATCGTCGCGCAGCCGGGCGCCGACGCGGTGCTGGTGCTCCAGGTCAGCAGCGTGAACCCCTTCGCGCTCGCCCTCGGGCCGCCCACCTCGGTGATGAAGGGGCCTGCGGCCCTGGCGGTGGGGCAGATCACCGGGAACGCCACCGCGGACGTAGTGGTGGGCTCCTACAACGGCAACGGCATGCAGGTCCTGGAGGCGTCGGCCGGCGCGGCCACCGGGTTCCTGCTCGACGAGACCTACGTGGTGACCCAGAACCTGAGTCACCTGAAGCTGGTGGACTTCGACCAGGACGGGGCGCTCGACGTCGTCGCCTCCGGGGCCCAGGAGGGCGTCATCGCCTACGCCCGCAACCTCGGGACCGGCAAGTTCATGGCGTCTGTAACCTACCTTGCGCCGTCCATCCTGGGGAACAATGGCCAGCCGGTGCAGCTGGTGCCGCGCGCCGCGGCGGCCGGCAACGTGCTCGGCGCGCCGGGTGACGAGCTGGTGGTCTCCTTCGACGGCTCGACCCAGAACCCGGCCGAGCTGGTGATCTACGAGTTCAACGCGGCGCCCACCCCAGCCCCGAACCTCTATGGCCTCCCGCTGCCGGCTGGACTGACGCCCCCGAGCGGCCTCGCGGTGGGCGTGCCCCACCCGGTATCGGGCTATGACCACATCGCGGTGTCGGCGCCGGTGGCGGTGCAGGCCACCAACCCAACCCCGACCGCGATCCTCTATGAGCTCGCGCCGCCCAACGTGACGCCGCACCCGCTCCTCATCGACAACCCCAGCGCGGTAGCGGTGGGCGACGTTGACGGCGACGGGTTCGGCGAGGCGATCTTCGCGGTCGACCCGACCGGGGGTGGCGGCGACGGGGCGGTGGTGATCAACCTGGACGCTACCCCTCCTGTCTACGGCCCGTTGACCGGCGGCGAGGGCGCCCGCAGCGTCGCGGTCGGCAACTTCGACTTCGACCTCGGGGGCGTCTCGGACTTCGCGGTGGCCAACGGCGCCACCGACAACATCACGGTGCAGGTGTGGACGGGCGCGGGCTTCCTCCCCACCACCTACAACGCGCCCACCAACCTGCAGGCCATCACCACCGGGTTCGTGGGGAGCGACGGCTACCCGGACATCGTGGGGCTCACCTCCGCCAACATCTTCGTGATGGAGGGCGATCCGCAGTTTGGCTTCCGAACCCCGGTGACCTTCCCCGCCGGCACCTCGCCCTTCAAGGTGATCGGCGGCGACTTCAACCAGGACGGGCTCTTCGACGTCCTCACCCTGAACAGCAGCAGCCGCTGCTCGGTGATGCTGGCCCGGCCCCAGGGCGGGTTCTTCCCGCCCCTGACCCTCGCGGTGGGGGCCGGCCCGCTGGACTTCGTGGCCACCGACCTCGACCTGGATGGCCGGGACGATCTCGTGGTGGTGCAGAGCGGCGTCCCCTCCGTCACCATCCTTCACAACAACGCGGACCAGCTGTAGTCACAGGCGCGGTGGCGCGTCGCGGTCCGGGCACCCTCTACCGGCGGCTCGCCTCGGTCCGCTTCCTGCTCAGCCGGGATCGGGCCGAGGTCCTGCGCTTCTTCGCCGCCCGCTACCCCACCCGCGTCCCGCGTCGGGAGCGCCTGCGCCTCATCCGGGCCTTCCTCCACATCACCAACCAGGTCCGGGGCTACCACAGCCAGGCAGAGATGCTGGCGGTGGCCCATGAGATCCTCCTGCGGGCCGGTCAACCTGGGTTGACGGTGGTGGAGTGCGGGGCGGCCAAGGGCTCGAGCACCGCGAAGCTGAGCCTCGTCACCGCCCGAGCGGGCGGGAGGCTCCTCGTCTACGACAGCTTCAAGGGCATCCCCGAGAACGACGAGGTGCACCGCAACCTGGACGGCCGGCGGGTGGTGTTTCGCAAGGGGGCCTTCACCGGCCGCCTGGCCCAGGTGCAGCGCACCGTGGCCGAGCTCGGGGCGCCCGAGGTCTCTAGCTTCGTGAAGGGCTGGTTCGCCGACACCCTGCCGAGCCTCGAGGGCCCGGTGGACGTGGCGCTGTTGGACGTCGACCTGCTCTCGTCCACCCGGGAGTGCCTGGTGCACATCTACCCGCGACTGCGCCCGGGCGGGGTGATCTTCAGCCAGGACGGGCACCTCGAGGCGATCGTGGCCCTCCTCGGCGACCCGGCCTTCTGGCGCGACGAGGTGGGGTGCCCGCCGCCCCACATCGAGGGGCTGGGGCGCGACAAGCTCCTCAGGATCCCCGCGCCCGCTGCCTGAGCACCTCGTACATCACGAGCGCGGCGCAGGTGGAGACGTTGACCGAGCGGAGCAAGGGGTCTTGCATCGGGATCCGCACCATGCGGTCGGTGTAGCGCCGCCGCACCTCGCTCGAGAAGCCCACGCTCTCCCGCCCCAACATCAGCACCACCCGGGGCGGGTACTCGACCTCCCAGTAGAGCCGCTCCGCCTCCGGGCTCACCAGGAACGGCTCGCCGAGCTCCGGCAGCGCCGCCTCGAACGCCTCGAGGTCCGGCCACACCCGCGGGTCGACCCGAGGCCAGTAGTCGAGGCCGGCTCGGCGCACCTCCTTGGCCTCGAGCGAGAAGCCGAGCGGCTCCACCAGGTGGAGCTGGGCCCCGGTGGCGAGGCAGGTGCGGCCGGTGTTCCCGGTGTTCCAGTGGATCTCGGGCTCCACCAGGGCCAGGTGCAGCGCGGGCTCAGTCGACGCCACGGGCCCCCTCGGCCACCGCCTGGGCCATGGCGCTCTCGAGGGTGCTGAGCAGCCCCTGGTTCCCGTCGTGCTCGAAGCGGGTGAGGTTCTCGGCGTAGGTGGGGGCGCGCTCGAGGAACGCGGTGAGGCTCTCGGCCGTGACGTGCTGGGCCCGCTCGCCGTAGCCCAGCTGCTCGAGGTAGTTCGCGTTCAGCACCTGCTCGAACTGCCCCACGAGCGGGATGGAGAACATGGGCTTGCCCATGTAGACCGCCTCGCCCATCAGCGTGAAGCCGCCCCCCGCCACCACCGCCTTCGCGGTGGCGAGATCCTCGATGAAGCCGTCCTCGGAGAACGGGCAGAAGGTGAGGTTGCCCTCCGTCAACGGGCCTTGCAGGTCGCGCCGGAGCCCGTAGACCCGGAAGGGCACGTCCACCCGCCTGAGCTCGTCCACCAGGGACTCGTGGCTGGTGCCCGACTGATAGACCAGCACGTGCTCGCCCGACTGCACGCGGGCCTTGGCGTCGAGGATGACCTTCCTGAGGATCGGAGGGTGCAGGGTGGTGCGGGGGCGCTTCACCGGCGGGTAGAAGAAGGTGGTGATGAGGTACGCGTTACAGCGAGGGAGCTTGGCCCGGACGATGCCCTTGGCGAGCAGGAAGTCCTTCATCTCGCCCCTCAGCACCTGCTCGTCGTGGTGGCAGCGGGCGATGACCTGCATGTTGTCCACGCTGATGATCGGCACCTTCTGGCCCTTGGCGAAGGTGTAGGTCCACGACTCGAAGTCCGAGACCACGACGTCGGGAGAGAAGCTCCGGGCCATCTCCAGGTAGGTCATGAAGTTCTCGGGGAGCCCCGCCGCCGCCTTCAGGTTGGACAGCGCGGTCTTCATCTTCCGCACCACGTTGTCCTCGTAGACCATCGTGAGCCCGGTGATCCGGTGCACCTGAGAGGGGTACCGGGCGCCGAGGTAGTCGGCGGCTCGCCCCGAGACCACGATGCGCACGTCGTGCCCCATCGCGGTGAGGGCCTCCAGGATCACCGCCGACCGCATGGCGTGCCCCATGCCTTCACCCACAACGCCGTAGAGGACTCGCATTGCGCCGAGCGTACCGCTCACTCGTCCTTTGGGCGAGGGCGCGTGAAGCGGATGCGCCCGCCCCGGGCCTCGGCGAGGGCGTCGTCCGAGAGCTGCCCGAGCCGGTTCAGGCGCTCCAGGAGGGCGATGACCTTGCGCATGTGCTTCTTCGGGACGCTCCCGTCTTCGTAGTGTTTGTGCAGCGGGATGGGGCTCGGGATGAGCGTCGCCAGGTAGGCCATCTCGAGCGGGCTCAGGCGGGCGGGGGCGCGGCCGAAGTAGTGCTGGCTCGCCTCGCTCAGCCCGTACACATCGGGCCCCCACTCGATGATGTTCGCGTACAGGGCGAAGATGTCGTCCTTCGACAGCCACGACTCCAGGTGGAAGGTGAGCAGGAGCTCGAGCGCCTTCCGCTGCGCGGTGCGGTCGCGGGAGAGGAAGAGGTTCTTCACCAGCTGCTGGGTGATGGTGGAGCCGCCGCGCGGTTCGTCCTCGTCGCCGATCGTGTCTCGCAGGGCGGCGCGGACCTCCTCGAGATCGACCCCCCGGTGGAAGGGGAAGTTCGCGTCCTCGCTCACGATGATCGCCCGGCGCTGCACGTACGGGATCTTCGCGTAGGGGACCCAGCTCGGGGTGGTGGGGCCCACGGTGCGGGCCTCGGCCCGGCGCCCGTCGGGGGTCAGCGGGTAGTAGGGGAACGGGCCCTCCAGGAACTCCAGGCCGGTGAACGAGGTCTTGGGATCGATGGCCTGGAACTGGTGCTCGAGCTGCGGCTCCCAGGTCGTGGGGTCCTTGAGCTCACCGGTGATCGAGGCGGAGAGCGCGAAGGCGAGGGTGGGGGACATGCGCCGGGCGATGTCGAGCGCCTCGCCCCCCGGCACCGACTTCAACAGGCGCGCGAACGGCGTCGTGCGCAGGTCGGCCTTCACCGAGAACGCAGGTGAGCTTGCGCCTGGCTGCACCGCCACCGAGAGCACCACCGGGACGCCGTTGACCTCCACCAGGGCCTCGTCGACCGAGAGGGTCCGGGCCTCGAGGTCGATCTGGGCCCGGGCGCGCTGGCGGGCCTCGAACCCGGTCACCGCCTCCTTCGCCACCGCCTCGGCCTCCACCGCCGCGTCGTGCTCCTCGAGGTCGAGGTCCACCGTCAGGCGCCGGGACGCCGAGACGTAGTCCAGGCCCGCCTGCCCGCGCACCGGCATCTTCTGGATGTCGAGGAGCGACGAGGACAACAGCGACCCGAACATCGGCACGAGGTCGCCGCTGAGGCCGGCGGAGAGGTTCCAGCCGGTGGGGGTGGGGTTGGCGCGCGCGTTCACCGCGGCGCCGGAGCTGGGATCCTGCAGGGTGATCATCGCCGCCGACTGCGGGCCGCGCACCTGCACGGTGATCGCCCCGTCGATCGGCCCGAAGGAGCCCTCACCGAAGCGCCCGGGGAGGGGGAGGCTCTCCCAGCGCAGGCGCAGGTCGTCGAAGACCACCTCCACCTCACGCAGATCAGGGCGCGCCTCGTCGGCGCCGCCGGCCTTCTTCTTCTTGGCCGCGGTGGGCGGGGGCACCGCGTCGGGCTCGCCCCCCACCACCTCGACCGCCGGCGCCTCGAGGCGCACCTGCACCGCGCGAAAGCCCGAGCCGAGGGCCGAGGCCCAGCGCTCCACGCAGGCGCGCGACGACACGATGCGCACCTGCACCGGACCCACGTCTCGCGAGAGGGTGAGGTCGTCGAGGCAAGGCGCGAAGGTGAGGCCGAAGCTGACCCCCGACAGCTGCACCGAGGTGCCGGTGCGGTCGGCCACCACCCCGGCCACGAACTCCGCCACCCACTCGCTCACGAAGCTGGAGGTGACGGCCAGCCGGGTCAGCAGGGCCAGGCCCAGGAGGGAGGCGGGGATCAGCCACAGCAGGCGCCGGGCGAAGCGGGCCTCCCGGGTGGGGGGCGCGGAGGGCTTGGCGGCGGTCTGCATGGGCCGGCGCCCGCAGCATACGGCGCCCGCGGCCCCAGCCCAAGCCGGCGCCTTCGGCTCGGCTCGCCGCCGGCGGCCAGATGGCCGGCCCTGACGCCGGTGCCCCGGTCCCCCGCCCGGCGCCATTCACAACCCGACGCGATGTCTGGCAATCTGCGCCCGCAGTGGGCTGGTACGCCCCCTGCTCCGGTGCCCTCCCGCCGGTCGGGATCGGGACAGCCGCGTCACGGGCGCGGCGGGCCGGCCAAGGGGAGGTTGGAACAACATGCATCGAAGCCCAGCACACACCACCGTCGCGTTCGCCCTCGCGGGCCTCGCCTTCGTCGCCCCTCGGCTCGCCGAGGCTTGCGGCTGCTTCGCGCCCCCAACCCCGGCCCAGCCGGTGGTGCAGGCGGGCGAGCGCATCGTCTTCGCCCACGAGGACGGCAAGGTGGTGGCCCACATCCAGATCCAGTACCAGGGCGACGCGGCGGAGTTCGCGTGGCTGGTGCCGCTGCCCTCGGTGCCCGAGCTCCGGCTCGGGAGCGAGGAGATGTTCACCCAGCTCGACAACGCGACCGCGCCCCAGTTCCTCCTGAACCAGACCGGGTTCTGCGGCGGCGGCGGAGGGATCAGCTTCGGCTGTGGTGCCGCCGAGAGCTTCTCCGCCCGCGGGGACTTCCCGCCCGAGTTCCAGGAGCCGGTGGCGGTCGACGCGGGCGCGGCCGGCCCCTACGACTACGCGGTGGTGCGGGCGGACGAGAAGCAGCCCATGCTCGATTGGCTGAACGAGAACCGCTTCTTCGTGCCCGACGGCACCGCGGCGGCGATGGACCCGTACATCCGGCCGGGCTCGTACTTCCTGGCCCTGCGCCTGCGGTCGGGCGAGAGCGCGGGCAGCATCCAGCCGGTGGTGCTCGAGTACGAGTCCGACTTCCCGATGGTCCCGATCATCCTCACCTCGGTGGCGGCGGTGCCCGACATGGGCGTGCTCGTCTGGGTGCTCGGCGAGCACCGCGCGGTGCCGCACAACTACCAGCACGTGGTCATCAACGAGGAGTACATCGACTGGGTGAACGGCGCCGCCAACTACGGCACGGTGGTGGCCCGGGCGATCGACGAGGCCGAGGGCGGCCACGCCTTCGTCACCGAGTACGCGGGGTCGACGTCCCCCATGCGCGGCATCCTGGACGACCCCCAGCGCTTCGGGAGCCGCGAGTACCTCGAGGCGGCCTCCACCCCCGGACAGCTCGTGGGCCGGGTCCTCGGCCTCAGCTTCCCCTGGGCGCCGGTGCAGGCGGTCCTGCAGAAGTACCTCCCGATGCCGGCCGAGGCCCGCGCCGACGGCGTGCAGCCGCAGGACTACTACCAGCGCCTCGACTTCTACCTGCCCAACTACGATCCGAGCGCCGAGGTGGACATCGCCGCGGTGGTCGCGGACCTCTGGGAGCGCATCGTCGAGCCGACCCTCGAGGCGGGCCAGCTCTTCAACGACCACCCCATGGTCACCCGCTTCTACACCACCCTCGACCCCGAGGAGATGAGCAAGGACCCGGTCTTCGCCTTCAACCCGGATCTCCCCGAGGTCAGCCGGGTGCACCAGGCCACGATGGAGAACACCTGCGAGGAGGGTGACGCGCAGTTCATCCTGCACCTCGACGACGGGCGCGCCTTCAACCTCGAGGCGCCGGCTGACTTCGCGCTCCGAGACAAGACGGGGTTGCCGCGCGCCCGCATCGTCCAGGTCCTCCGCCAGGAGGGTGACCCGGAGGTGGTGGTGGACAACCGCGCCGCCCTGGACGCGGCGGCCGAGGTGGAGGCCGGCGGTGGCTGCCGGAGCACCTCCGATCGCCGCAGCGGGATGGCGTCCCTGGCCCTGATGTTCCTCGTGGTCGGATTGGGCCGTCGCGTGCTGCGCCGGCGCGCCTGAGCGTGGGCTGACTCGGCCCGGCGCGCCGGACGGGGCCGGGGTGGAATATCTCGCTCCCACCTCGCGGACGCCAGGGGCTTCCGCAGAGTTCCCGCACCCCGGTGCAAGAGTCCAAGGTCATCAACGGCATCGAGATCCTCTGGGACACCACCCGGGGGACCATGTCCTCCATCGGCCACGACCTCGCCGCGTTCTGGCTCCACCCGTCCCTGCTGAGCATGCTCGCGCCCCTCAAGGACGAGCTCGGCACCGAGCTCTTCCAGCTGGTGGTGGCGGACTCCGCGAGCCGCGGGACCAAAGCGGACTACGAGTCGATGGTCACCGTCTTCGCCCACACCTTCGAGGAGGGCTTCCTGGCTTGGGGCAAGGCGGTGGGGGTGGTGGGCTGGGGTCGCTTCGAGCTGACCGCGATGGACCGCGAGGCGGGCACCGCCACCGTCGTGGTCCGCTCCCCCTGGGAGCTGCTGATGCAGGCCAACCTGCAGGAACGCTGGGGCTGCCCCTTCATGCGCGGCAAGCTCATCGGCATCTTCCGCCACGCGCTGGGGGTGAACTGCTGGGCCACCGAGAGCGCGTACGAGGAGGGCGGCGAGCCGGTGGTGGAGTTCGCGCTCTACCGCTCCAGCATGACCATCGAGGCCGAGGTGAAGCGCCTGCGGGCCGAGCAGGCGAGCCAGCGGGCGCGTTGGCTGCAGGAGGAGGTCGACCTCCGCACCGGGCAGCTCAGGGACAGCGAGGCGCGCCTGAGGGCCACCCTCGCGTCGATGAACAGCTGGGTCCCCACGATGGACGCGGGCAGGTGCTTTCTCAGCAGCCACATGCCGAGCGGCGCCGCGGCCCGTCGCTTCCCGGACGTGGTGGCGGTGGGGCGCTCACTGCGTGACGTGTTCCCGTCCGAGGCGGCCGCGATCATCGAGGAGGCGGCCGCCGCGGTGCGGGCGGACGGCCAGGCGCGCTCGGTGCGCTACGACGTGACCGCGGACGGTGAGCTTCCTCGAGTCCATCGGCTACCGCACCCGGGACTGCGGCACCGCGCTGGAGGCCCTCCAGATCATGAACGAGGAGCCGGTGGACCTGCTCTTCACCGACGTGGTGCTCCCCGGCGACTTCAACGGCGCCCAGCTGGCCCGCGCCGCCCAGGAGGCGCACGAGGGCCTCGCGGTGCTCTACACGTCCGGCTACACCGAGAACGCGATCGTCCACCATGGCCGGCTGGACGTCGGCGTCCACCTGGTCGAGAAGCCCTTCACCCGGGACGTCCTCGCCCGCCGCGTCCACGCGGCGCTCGGCCTGGCGAGGTCCCGCCGCTAGCGAGCGCTGGGCCCAATTGAGACAACGGGGGTAGCCCGCAGGCGGAGTGGGTGTGGGGTGGGGCCAGACCGGGCAGAATGCCGGGGCGAGACCGGCGGATGGTGCAGACCGACACCCCGAGGCTGGCCGGCTGGCTCGGCGTCATCGTCGCTGGGCTGGGGTCGATCGTGGCCGGCGCCTGGCTCGTCGGCGCGGAGCGCCTCACCCGACTCCTCCCCGGCCTCGCCAGCATGAAGTTCAACACCGCGGTGGCCTTCGTCACGGCGGGGCTCGCGCTCTTCGTCTCCCGGCGGAAGCCGTCTGGTCTCATGCTTCGGATGCGGGATGGGTTGGCCACCGCGGTCCTGCTCCTGGCCACGGTGTCCCTGCTCGAAGACGCGGCGGGCTTCCGGTCGGGGCTCGATGAGCTCGTCGTGGCCGACCCGGCGAGCGCGACGGCGCCGGGGCGCATGTCGGCGGGCACGGCGCTGTGCTTCGTCCTGAGCGGCGTCGGGCTCTTGGCCCTGCGCCGAGGCCGCGGGCTGGGGAAGGTGGCGTTGGCCGAGCTGTTCGGGATGTCGGTCGGCGTCCTCTCCCTCTCGGTGTTGATGGCGTACCTGTACGACGTAGAGGACCTCTACGCGGTCGATCTGTTCTCCAGCATCGCGATCCACACCGCAGCGTTGTTCGCGCTCCTGTCGGTGGGCATCCTGCTCGCCAGCCCGCATCACAGCTTCGTGCGCCTCGTGACCGGAGAGACGCCCGCGGTGAGCTTCGGCAAGCGCATCCTCCTGGCCGTGGTGCTCGTGCCGATCGTCGTGGGCTACCTGGTGCACGAGGCGAGCGACTCCGGCATCATCCCCTTGGGGTTCTCGGTGGCGCTCATCGTCACCCTGACCATCGTGACCTTGACCCTCGTCGTCTATGCGGTGGCCGCGCGCATGGACCGGTTGGAGATCGAGCGTCAGGAGGCGCGCGCGCTGGCGGATCGCATGGCGGAGGCGATGGCCCAGGCCCGGCGGATGGAGCTGGTGGCGCGCTTCGCGGGCGGGCTGGCGCACGACTTCAACAACATCCTGAGCGTGATCATCGGGCAGGGGCAGCTGGCCCTCCTCGATCTCGAGGAGGGGCATGAGGCCCGGTCGGCGGTGGAGGAGGTGGAGCGGGCCGGCCTGAGGGCGCAGGAGCTGACCCGACAGCTCCTCCTGATGAGCCGCCGCGAGATCAGCCCCAACAAGGTGTTGGATCTCCGCGCCCTGGTCGAGGAGCTCGCGGTGGTGCTGCGCCCCCTGCTCGGCGAGACCATCGAGCTGCATGTCCACGTGGCGTCCGACCTGGGCCATGTCCGCGGGAGCCGGGTCAACATGGAGCGCGTGTTGACGAACCTGGCGGTGAACGCCCGCGACGCCATGCCGAGCGGGGGCCGGCTGGAGATCGAGCTGAAGAACGCCCGCGTCGACGCGCGCCCCTCGGAGCGCCACGTCGGGCTCGAACCGGGGGACTTCGTGGTCATCACCGTGAGCGACTCCGGGACCGGGATGGATGCAGCCACGCGAGACCGGGTCTTCGAGCCGTTCTTCAGCACCAAGGCGCCTGGCCAGGGGACGGGGCTGGGGCTGAGCACGGTCCACAGCATCGTGCAGCAAGCCGGGGGGTATCTGTCCGTGGACAGTGAGCTCGGCCGCGGGACCCGCTTCGAGATCTTCCTGCCCTGCATCCGCGCCCCCGCGGACGTCGAGCAGACCGCCGGCGTCCATGGCCTCGACGTCCAGCTGTTCGGGCGGGGGGAGACCGTCCTCGTGGTGGAGGATGAGGCGGATGTCCGCAGGATGGCCTGCGCGGTCCTGAGGCGCTACGGCTATCGGCCGATCGAGGCCGAGGATCCGTTGGAGGCCCTGGAGCTCCTCGCGACCCGGGATGAGGTGGACCTCGTGCTCAGCGATGTGGTCATGCCGAAGATGAGCGGCCCCGAGTTCGCGGAGAAGGCGCGAGCCGTGCGCGCGGGCCTCGTAGTGCTGTTCATGTCGGGCTACGACGCGTCGGGGGAGGCGGCGGCCCGACTCCGAAGCGACGACGTCCTGCTCAACAAGCCGCTGGACACGGTGCGGCTGCTGCGCGAGGTCCAGGCCGCCCTGGCCTAGAGCAGGTTCCCTTGCACCAGCGCCCACGCCCGCATCAACGCGATGACGCTCATGGCGTCCTTGATCTCCCCCGACGCCACCCGCTCGACCGCCTCGGCCAGGGGCACCTTCGCCACCACGAGCTCCTCGGTGCCGTCAGGCTCGGCCGGCACCTCGGTGAGCTCCTCGGCCACATAGAGCCGAGCCACCTCGCTCGAGAAGCAGTTCGAGAGCCACACCTCCCCGCCGAGGGGGCGCCACCTCGCCGCAACCAGGCCTGCCTCCTCGCGGAGCTCGCGCTTGACCGCGTCGTCGGGATCCTCGCCCTCGTCCGCGCCACCCTCCACGATCTCCCAGGAGTAGGCGTCGAACGGATAGCGCCACTGGCCCACCAGGTAGACCTCGCGCGAAGGGGTCAGGGCCACCACGCCGGTGGCCACCCGGGTGTCGACCACGCCGTAGATGCCGGGCTGACCGTCGGGGCGCAGGACCTCGTCCTCGCGCACCTTGATCCACGGGTTCTCGTAGACCACCCGGGTCGAGAGGGTGCGCCAGGGGTTGCGCTCGCTCATCGCCAGTAGCAGCCGGCCATGCCGCGGCAGCCGGACTCGGTGGTGTAGTGGCTGCACTGCCACGCGCTGCCGGTGCACACCGCGTCCTCCCAGTAGCAGCCCCGCTGGCTGTAGCAGGCGCCGCTGCTGCCGCGGGAGGTGCAGGACGCCGCGCCCCCCACGCACTGGTCGTAGTAGTAGTCCCAGCGGCAGCCCAGCTGGTAGCCGCAGGCCGAGGGCGAGTAGAAGGACTGGCAGGCCCACGAGGTGCCCCAGCACCCCTCGAACTCATAGTAGCAGCCGGGGTTCTCGCGGCAGGCGGAGGGCCCCTGCCGAGCCTGGCAGGCGGCCACCGCGCCGTAGCAGGCGCCGCCCGAGGTGCTCGCCTGTCCGCTGCCCGAGCCGCCGCTGCCGGAACCCGGCGCGGTCCCGCCGTCGCCGCCCGACATGACCTCGCCGCCGCTGGGGGTGTGGCCCTCGCGGGTGCCGTTGCCGTCGTCCTCCGGGAGGTAGCCGCCGCCGCGGGCGGGGGTCAGGGGCGTGCTCCCCTCGGGGGGCAGGCCCGCGGTGCAGTAGCCCAGGGCCTCGCCCAACGTGGCGAAGGCGACCCCGTCCGAGAAGGTGAACGTGCACACCTCGTCCAGGCAGCACATCTGGTAGTCGAGGTCGTGGGCGCAGCCGTTCCCGAGCAGGGTGCACTTCGCGTCGGGGTGGTCGGGGCCCGGCAGGGCCACCACCGGCACCACGATCTCGGCGCCCCCGCAGGCGCTCAGGACCAACGCGAAGGCCGCAATCCCGCTCCTCACGCGGAGGGTATCGGCGGCTGGGTGGGACTGTTGCTTACAACGCCGCTCAGGCGAAGGTGCCGAGCGCCTCGTTGGCGTAGGCGATCCGGTTCTCCATGTGGGGGATGCCCGCGCGCTCCCAGCGCGAGCACCACACCTGGGCCGCCTCGGCCGGGGTCCGGGTCTGCTTCAGGGCCTCGAACGCCCCGCGCTCGGTGGTCTGGCACTCGTGCCAGATGAAGTCGAGCTGCACTCCGAGGTCGTCCACCGGCTTGCCCTGGGCGCGCGCGAACTGCTCCAGCGCCTCGCGCCGGGGGCCCTCCCACTGGGCGATGCCGAAGGCGGGCCCGCCGATCTGGTGCTGCCCCGGCTTCACCCCGGACTCCGCCTGGAGGTTGCCCACGATCCCCGCCGCCTGGGCCGGGCTCAGGCCCTTGTCGACGAAGTAGTTGAAGGCGCGCTCCGCGTTGGTGTTGCCGCGCAGGCTCGAGGTGTCGGTGGCCGGCCCGGTGGGCGCGGCGGCCGAGGTGCCACCGCTCCGGCCCGGTCCGGAGGCCCCGGCCGGCGCACGGCCGCCACCGCCGCCTCCACCACCGCCGAGGTTGCCGGCGTAGCGGGGCGGGCTCTGCTGGCCCTGGTTCTGGCCTCCGCCGTTCATCAGGTAGTCGATCAGCATCTGGAGCATGTCCGCCGCGCTCATGCCGTTCAGCCCCGGGAACCCCTGGCCCTGCTCCGCCTGGCCCTGTCCGAGCGCGGGCAGCCCCTGCGCGCGCCCCTCGCCCTGGTTGAGCTGCTGCAGGAGCTGCCGGAGCTCCTGCGGGGTGTCGATGGTGGGGCCGAACTCGTCCCGGTGCGCGTCGATGTACTGCCCGAGCCGGGCCTTCTGGGCCTCGGGGAGCGGCGCGAGGGCCTCCATGAGGTCCGCCGAGCCCTCGCCGAAGAGCGAGGCAGGGGCGCCGAGGGGCGACAGCTCGGCTTGGAGCCCCGGCCAGGCCACGCTGGACCGCTGGATGGCGGCCCAGTCGATGGGGAGTGAAGCTGTCGAGTTGATGCTGCCCACCACGATGATCGTCTCCAGGAGCATCATCGGGGAACCGGTCGCTCCGGTCGCTTTCCTGCGCCGTGTAATGACCGCGGCCGGTCAGAGGAGGTCCATCGGGTCCACGTCCAGCACCACGTCCACCTTGCGGGGCAGGTCGTCGAGCGCCGCCCGCACCCGGCCCATCGCGGCGAGGAGGCGGGCGGGGGAGGGGGTCAGTAGCATCACCTGGAAGCGCCACCGCTCCCGCAGCCGGTCGATCGGGGCGGGAGCGGGGCCGAGCACCCGACCGCCGTCCTGGAGCGCGGCGCGGGCCGCCTCCGCCGCGCGCGCGGCGACGTCCTGGGCCAGCCCCTGCTCCCGGGACTCCACCCGCACCAGCCCCATCCGGCCGTAGGGCGGGTAGCCGGCCTCTTCACGGGCGGGGGCCTCGTACTGCAAGAAGGCCTGCACATCGTGCCGCACCGCGGCCATCAGGGCGTAGTGCTGGGGCTGGAAGGTCTGGATCACCACCCGGCCCGGCGCGTCGGCCCGCCCCGCGCGCCCCGCCACCTGGGTGAGGAGCTGGAAGGTGCGCTCCGCCGCCCGGAAGTCCGGGAACGCGAGCGAGGCGTCGGCGAGCACGATGCCCACCAGGGTCACCCGCGGGAAGTCGTGGCCCTTCGCCACCATCTGGGTCCCCACCAGCACGTCGGCCTCGTGGGCCCGGAACGCCCGCAGGGTCTCCTCGAGCACCCCCACCTTCTGGGTCGCGTCCCGATCGAGGCGGAGCACCCGGGCCTCGGGGACCTCCTCCTTCACCGCCGCCACCACCCGCTCCGTCCCCGCCCCCATCGGCCGGATCGCTCGGCCCTGGCACTGCCGGCAGGGGGCCTCGAGCGGCTCCTCGAAGCCGCAGTAGTGGCAGGCCAGCTTGCGCTGCTTGAGGTGGTGGGTGAGCGACACCGAGCAGCGGGGGCAGGTCTTGGGCGCCCCGCAGTCCTCGCAGTAGACGATGGTGTTGAAGCCCCGCCGGTTGAGGAAGAGGATGGCCTGCTCCCCCTGGGCCACCACGTGCCGCAGGCCGTCGCCGAGCGCCCGGGACAAGAGCGGCAGGTCGCCCTTCATCTGGCGCCGCTCCTCGCCGAGGTCCACCACCTGGACGGTGGGCATCGGCCGCGCCCCCACCCGGGCGTCGAGCATCAGGCGGTGCAGGCGGCCTTGCTCCACCCGGTGCAGGGTCTCGAGCGAGGGGGTGGCGGAGCCGAGGAGGACCAGGCTCTTCGTCCGCGCCCCCCGCACCAGCGCGAGGTCCCGCCCGTTGTAGCGGACGTCGGAGCCCTGCTTGAAGGAGGGGTCGTGCTCCTCGTCCACCACGATCACCCCGAGGTCCCGCACCGGGGCCCACAGGGCGGAGCGCGGGCCGAGGGCGATGCGGGCCTCACCCGCCCGCAGGCGCCGCCAGCCCCGGCGGCGCTCGGCGTCGGTGAGGGCGGAGTGGAGCACCACCACCTGGTCGCCGAAGCGGGCGCGAAAGCGCGCCTCGAGCTGGGGGGTGAGGGCGATCTCGGGCACCAGGACCACCGCCCCCCGCCCCACGGCGAGGGCGTGGGCGATGAGCCGCAGGTACACCTCGGTCTTGCCGGAGCCGGTGACCCCCTGCAGCAGGTACGCGCCGGGCGCCCCGGAGTCGAAGTCTGCAAGCAGGGTTGCGAGGGCCTCGGCCTGGGCGACGGTGGGCTCGGGCGGGACCTCGTCGCCCCCCGCCCCGGGGCCCTCCGGGGTGAAGGGCACCGCCTCCACCGCCACCACCCCGTCCGCCACCAGGCGCTTGAGCGCGGCCCGCACGGTGGGCCCGCCGAGGCTGTTCACCAGGACCTCGACCGGCGCGGGGCCCTGCTCGAGGCGGGCGAAGAGCTCGCGCCGGGCGGGGGCGCGCCGGATCAACGGCCACGCCGCCTCGGGGCTCATCACCCGGCGGGCGACGTCGACCGTGGCCTGGGCCTCGTGCGCGGCGAAGGACTGCTTGCGCGTCACCAACCCGAGGGCCTCGAGGGCGTCGGCGGCCCGGCTCCTCGCCTGGGCGCCCTTCACCCCGGCCCCCTGGGCCGCGGCGAGGAGGAGCTTGCGCTGCGGCGCGGTGAGGGCCTCCCGCTGGCTCAGCACCTCGGCGTCGCCCTCCAGCCAGCGCCGCCCCTCGGGGGTGGCAGCGAGCCGCACCACCGAGGCCGCGGTGAGGCCGGGGGGGAGGGCGATCTTCAGCACCTCCCCCACCGTGGCCTGGTAGTAGTCGGCCGCGAACGCCGCGAGCTGCAGGACGTCTTGCGGGACGAGCGGCGCCTCGTCCATGCGCGAGGCGATGGGCCGCAGCTTGGCCTGCACCTCCTCGGGGAGGGCCTCGGGCAGGTCGAGGATGAAGCCGGTGACGCGCCGGGTGCCGAAGGGCACGAGCACGCGGTGCCCGACCTGGAGCTGGCCCGTGAGGTGCTCGGGGACCGCGTAGTGGAAGCGGCCCCGCACCGGCAGCGAGACCGCCACCTCGGCGAAGCGGGGGCCCTCGGCGCTCACTGCGCGGTGGTGGTGGCGGTGGCCACCCCGGCGTCCCGGACCCGCGCCGTCACTTTCACCCGCACCTGGTCGTCGCAGGCGAGGCCGCCCGCGCCCAGGAGGGCGGCCAGCGCCCATGCGGACAGGCGGCGCATCATTGCGGCGGGGCCAGGAGGTCCTTGTCGAGGGCGGCGTTCACCTCGATGGCGGAGATCTCGGTGACCTCGACCAGCGCGCCGTTCTCCCACCGCTCGATGCGGCGGGGGAACCACTGGTCGACGAGCTCGCTGCCGTAGCCGAGCAGGCGCAGCTCCTCGACCACGTTGCCGTTCACCGTGATCAGGCGCAGCGGCACCCGCAGCTCCTTGTCGATCCACAGCTGGGGCTTGCTCGTCTCCCACGGCTTGGCGCCGATGACGTAGGCGATGTGCCCGTCCTGGCGCGAGAGGGAGACCTCGCTGCCGTCGATGCCGTTCTTGCCGAGGAACGTCTCACCGCGCTTGCCGCCCGGGTCGGCGGACTTGGGGAAGAGGAGATCCTGGAACAGGTCGCTCTTGATCCGGCTGGGGCTCCCCGCCGCGCCGCCCAGGGTGAAGCTCCAGCGCCGATCCCCCACGGTGAGGGTGACCGCGGTGCCGGACGCGTCCTGCACCTGCAGGCGGTGGCCCTTGCCGGTCTTGAACGCCCACCACACCTTGCTCGTCTGGTCGCCGCGGGTGCGGGTGCCCTGGACCACCACCGTGTCGATCGACAGCTCGGAGCGGTGCGCGCCCACCTTCGACAGGATCGCGTCGGTGGGCAGGATGTACGCGAGCCCGGGGGACGCGGTGGCCAACGCGATGGCCGTCACGCTCGCGGCGGCCCATCCTTTCTTGCCTGTCATGACCGGTGGGCTACCATGGTCGCGCGTGGTCTTGGAAGGCAGGACGTGGTTCGGGGGCGCCGCCCTCCTCGTGGCGCTCCTGGGCGCGGCGCCCCAGGCCCAGGCCCAGGGTTTCGAGGGCGCGCGCCTCATGGGGTTCGCCGAGGCGCAGCGGGCCCTGGCGGCGGGCAACGACGCCATCTACGTGAACCCGGCCGGGCTCGCGATGGGCAAGGTCTACAGCATCGAGCTGGGCTACGTGGACGACCTGCTCGGCTCCGACCGCCGCTTCAACGCCTCCCTCGTCGACAGCCAGGCGGGGCCGGTGGCCGCGGGCCTGGCGTACACGTACACCAAGCGCGCCCCCGACGCGGAGGAGGGCACCACCGAGCGGCTGGAGGGCCACCGCACCGAGCTGTCGCTCGCCACCCTGGTGGCCGAGACCGCCGCGATCGGGGTCACCGCGCGCTACGTCACCTTCAACCGCAAGGACGGCGAGGAGGACCTCCCCGACGAGGACTTCAAGAGCTTCCAGATCGACGCGGGCTTCCAGTGGCGGGTCTGGGAGGGGCTCTCGGTGGGCGTGGCGGGCTACAACCTCACCAACTCCGATCGCCCCGAGCTCCCGATCTCGTGGGGCGCGGGGCTCGGCTGGCAGTCGAGCTGGTTCTCGCTCGAGGGCGACGTCCGCTACAACGCCCAGCAAGGCAAGCCAGCCTACAGCATGGCCGGCGGGGTGGTGCTCGCAGAGATGTTCCCCATCCGCCTCGGCGCCACCTACGACTACGGCCACCAGGCCTGGTCGATCTCCGCCGGCCTCGGCTTCGTGGTGGATCGCTTCAGCATCGACATCGGCTTTCGCCAGCGCCTGAAGGGCGACGACCTCTTGGACTACGGGAACGAGCGCGTGCTCGCCGCGGCGATGCGCCTGATGGTGTTCTGACCCGCGCGCTCAGGCGGCGGGCGCGATGCGCTGGCTGGTGTTCTTGCCCTTGGTGCGGCCGTAGATCACGATCGCCACGCCGATCGAGAACAGCACGATCGAGATGAGCTGGCTGGTCGAGAACGGCGTGCCGAGCACGTCCTCGCCGCGGGCCACGTCGCCGCGCAGGGTCTCCATCCCGTAGCGCAGGAACGGGTACAGGAAGAGGTACCCGGCCAGCACCATGCCGTGGAAGCGCTTCTGGGTCCGGATGAGGAGCAGGAGCAGGAAGAGGGTGAGGTTGCCGAGCGACTCGTACAGCTGCACCGGGTGCACGAGGATGGTGAAGGGCGCGTCATGGTCGATGACGTGGTGGTTCACCTCGCTCGAGTGGATCAGGCTCCCGGCCGGGAAGCGCACCCCGAGCGGGAAGTCGGGGTCCACGGGGTCGCCCCAGCAGCAGCCGGCGGCGAAGCACCCGATGCGCCCGAAGAACTGGCCGAGGGACACGCTGGGGATCAGGGTGTCGGCCACGAACAGGAAGCTCCAGCCCTTCTTGCGCGCGTAGTAGACGCTGAAGATGATCGCGCCCAGCAGGCCGCCGTAGAACACCAGCCCGCCCTCCCAGATCCGGAAGATCTTGAGCGGGTCCTGGGCGTAGCCGTTGTTCCACTCCACCATGATGAAGAGGATGCGGGAGCCGGCGAGCGAGGCGATCAGGATCCAGAACGTGAGGTCCAGGACGAACTGGTCGTAGTTGCCCTTGGAGCTGATGTCGACGCGCCGGGCCTCGCGGGCGGCCAGCTGCATGCCCACCAGGAAGCCCAGGGCGATCATCAGCCCGTAGGTGTGGATGTTGAACTCCCACCCGGCGTGCAGCCAGTTGAGGTTCACGTGGATCAGTACAGGATGCATGGCGGTTCCTAGGTTTGCCTGGCCTCAGACGCCGGCGCGTTGCCTCGCCCGAAGGGCGTCGCGAATCCACTCCAGGATCATGAAGCCCACCCCGGTGGTGATGGCGGCGTCCGCGAAGTTGAAGGTCGGCCAGTGCTTGGTGCCGACGTACCAGTCGATGAAGTCGATGACGTAGGCGAGGTGGAGGCGATCGATGAAGTTCCCGAGCGCGCCGCCGAAGACGAGCGCGAGCGACACCATCAAGAGGAGCTGCTCCTCCTCGAGCTTCCGCAGGAACGCGACGATGAAGATCATCGCGGCGAGGGACACGAAGAGGAAGAACGGGACCCGCACCGCGTCGCTCGCCTTGGCCAGCAGGCCCCAGGCCGCGCCGGGGTTCTCGACGTAGCGGAAGTTCCAGAACCCATCGACCACCTCGACGGTGGGGCAGTGGGCGGCGAAGCTGTCGCAGGGCCCCTTGACGGAGCCGTAGAAGGCGCCGAGCTGCTGGGGCAGCGACATCTCGCTCAGGAGCTCGGCCTGGCGGTCCTCACTCAGCGGCCCCCGCTGACCGGTGGCGGCCTGGGCCACGCCGGGGGTCAGGTAGGTGACGGCGAGGAACTTCGTCCACTGGTCCACCAGGGCCACCGTCAGCCCGATGGCGATGAGGATCTTCCACCGACGTTGCACGGGCATGGCCATACCCTGGGGGTCAGGGCTGCGCAACGCCGGTTTCGGCGGGGACGGCGCGGCGGCTGGCCAGGTAATCCAGCAGCGAGGTCAGGATGATGAGGCCCATCCCGGTGCTGATGCCGACGTCGGCCACGTTGAAGGTCGGCCAGTAGAAGTCGCCGTAGTACCAGAGGATGAAGTCGACCACGTAGCCCATGTGGGCCCGGTCCACGAGGTTGCCGAGGGCGCCGCCCATGAGCAGGCCGAGCGCGACCAGGAGCGCCTTCTGGTCGGGCTCCACCTTGCGCACGAACGCGAGCATGAAGAGCACCGCCAGGCTCGACACCCCGAGGAGCAGGGGCAGGCGCAGGCCGTCGGGGAGCCGGGCGAACATCGACCACGCCGCGCCCTTGTTCTCGGCGTAGCGCCAGCTCCAGCCCGACTCGAACACCTTCACCTCGGGGCACAGGCGCCCGTTGGTGCGGCAGGGGTTCTCCACCGCGGTGTAGTACAGGGCGATCTGCTGGAGCGGCCCGAGCTCGCTCAGGACCTGGTCCCGCTCGGCCAGGGTGGTCACCGCGCCGGTCTCGAGGGCCGCGTTGGCCAGGCCCGGGGTGAGGTGCTTCACCGCCAGGAGCTTGGTGGCCTGGTCCGCCACCAGCACCGCCAGGCCCAGCGCCAGCACCAGCCGGAACTTGCGCGCGTGCATCAAGGACCCATAGCCCGGGCGGTCAGCCATGCCCAGCCCCAACCCGCGAGGCGGCCCCGGGATTTCCGGGGTGGCCTCAGCCGCGTGCTCCTGGCCGGAGGATCATGGTATGCCCTGGTCCGCTCCGACCCGCCGGGCATTTTAGGGCAGATAATCTCACCGCTTCCGCCCCAGGGTGGCATAGAGGGACCGGCGGCTCCGCCCGGGAGCGCAAGATGGCACTCAAGCTTCCGAACTTCCAAGACCAGCTCATCCCCGTCGAGCGCGCTACCCGCGTCGGCCGCCTCATCGCGCTGACCGCGGTGGTGGGGGTCATCGCCGGGCTCGGTGGGATCGTCTTCGAGATCCTCACCGAGTTCCTGAAGCACCACCTCCTGGACGGGCTGGCCGGCTACCACCCCCCGGGCCCGGCGGGGCAGTCCGAGCTCTTCGAGCCCTACCCGACCCCGTTCCGTCCGTGGATCCTCGCCATCCTGCCGGTGCTCGGTGGCCTGGTGGGCAGCGCCCTCGTGCTTTGGGTCGCCCCTGAGGCCGAGGGCCACGGTACCGACGCCGCCATCGACGCCTATCACCGTAAGCGCGGCGTGATCCGCGCCCGGGTGCCGGTGGTGAAGACCATCGCCTCCGCCATCACCCTCGCCACCGGCGGCTCGGCCGGGCGCGAGGGCCCGATCGCCCAGATCGGCGCCGGCTTCGGCTCGGTGATGTCCACCGTGCTGGGGCTCAGCGCCCAGGAGCGCCGCATCCTGATGGTGGCCGGCATGGCCGCCGGCATCGGCGCGGTGTTCCGCGCCCCCCTCGCCGCCGCCCTCTTCGCGGCCGAGGTGCTCTACCGCGAGATGGACCTCGAGTTCGAGGTCATCGTCCCCTCCGTCATCTCCTCCATCGTGGCGTTCTCGGTGTTCACGCTGGCCTTCGGCGCCGACCCGCTCTTCGCCACCCCGGGCTTTCGCTTCGACGACCCCTGGCACCTGTTGCCGTACACCTTGCTCACGCTCGCGGTGGCGGCGGGGGCCCGCACCTACGTGGCGGTGTTCTACTGGGTCCGGGACTTCTTCAAGCACCTGCCGGTGACGCCCATCCTGAAGCCGGTGATGGGCGGCGCGGTGGTGGGGCTGTTCGCGTTCTTCCTCCCCGAGGCGATGTCCTCCGGCTACGGCCTCGTGCAAGCTGCCTTTACCGGCAAGGTGGGGCTGGGCCTGCTGGCCGCGGTGGCGGTGGGCAAGATCATCACCACCTCCTTCACGGTGGCGTCGGGCCAGTCCGGCGGCGTGTTCGGCCCCGCGGTGGTCATCGGCGGCCTGATCGGTGGCGCGGTGGGGCTGGTCAGCGAGCGCTATCTGCCGGGGATCAGCCCGCCCGGCGGCGCCTTCGTCATCGTGGGCATGGCCGGCTTCTTCGCCGCCGCCGCCAACACCCCGATCTCCACCATCATCATGGTGAGCGAGATGACCGGGAACTATCACCTCCTCGTCCCATCGATGTGGGTCTGCGTGCTCGCCTTCCTGCTCGTGCGCCGCCACACCCTCTACGAGCACCAGCTCGCCCGCCGCACCGACTCTCCGGTGCACCTGGGCGAGATGATGGGTGAGGTGCTCAAGATCCTCTCGGTGCGCGAGGCGATCACCGGCGCTACGCACGAGCCGATGGTGACGGTGAAGGCCAACGCCTCCTTCAAGGAGCTGTCGCGCTGCTTCGCGGAGACCCGGCACTCGTGCTTCCCGGTGGTCGACGCCAACGGGAAGCTCCTCGGGGTGGTGGGGGAGGACGCCTTGCGCCAGGCCCTCACCATCGATGGGCTGGCCGACGTGGTGGTGGCGGCGGACCTCATCGAGCGCGCCCCCACCCTGATCCCCACCGAGTCCCTCCACAGCGCGATGCGCAAGATGGTGCAGGGCAAGCGGGACGAGCTGGTGGTGGTGAGCGACGAGGACGAGACCATACCCATGGCTACGCTCAGCCGCCGGGACCTCATCGCGGCCTACGACACGCGGATCCAGAAGACCCTGGAGGAGGTGGAACCCACCCAGGGATGGAATATCATGGCGCTGCCCAACCTGGTCCGACGGGCGGGGCGCGGGCGTCGCAATGGCTGAGGTCACCACTCTCCACCTCATTCGACACGGGCAGACCGACGCCAACGCGAGCGGCCGCATCCAAGGGCAGAGCGAGAGCAGCCTCTCCAAGGAGGGCTACGCCCAGTCGGTGCGCCTGGCCGAGGCGGTGGTGGGCCTCCGACCGGTGGCCGTCTACGCGAGCGACCTGGTGCGGGCGCGCGACACCGCGACCCCGATGGCGATGTCCCTCGGCCTGACCCTCAACCTCGACCGGCGGCTGCGCGAGCGGGCCTACGGGATCCTCGAGGGCCTGAGCTGGTTCGAGGTCCAGGCCCGGCACCCCGAGGTCTACGAGAAGCTGAAGAGCTGGGACCCCGCGTTCCGCATCCCTGGCGGCGAGTCGCGCAACGACCTGTCCGATCGGGTGGTGGCCGCCCTCGACGCGCTGGCGGACGCGCACCCGGGGGAGGCGTTCGCGGTGGTGAGCCACGGCGGGGTGATGTCCGCCTTCACCGCGCACGTGCTCGGCCTGCCGCCCGAGCGTCGGCCCGCCTTGCGCACCCTGAACGGGTGCATCAGCACCTTCGAGCGGGTGGACGGCGACTGGCGGATGCTGACCTTCGGTTCGGTGGCCCACCTCGGCCACGACCCGGCGCCGCGCCCGCCGCCCGGGGCGCTCTCTTCGGCCTGAGCTCAGCTCCCGCGGATCGCCTTCACCGCCGCGGTCACGTCCGGCGCCTCGACCGGCGCGCCCGCCTGCTTGAGGTGCTTCATCGCCAGGCCCATCGCGGGGCCGTCGGCCTTGGCCGCCTTGATCGCGTCGGCCACCGGGGCGAGGGCGGCCACGATGTCGTCCACCGACAGGGCCTTGGGGAGCAGCCCGCCCAGGATCTCGTTCTCGCGCTTCAGCTTGGCCTGGGTGTCCGGATCCTTGGCGATCGCCATGGTCTCTTCGTTGGACTTCACCAGCTTCTTCAGGATGCGCTGGGCCTCCTCATCGGGCACCGGGCCGCCGGCGCGGGCCTCGGCGGTCTGGATCTCCCCCAGCGCCACCCGCAGGATGTCCTTCGCCAACGTGTCCCGGGCCTTCATGGCCACGGTGATCTGGCTCTTGATCGCGTCGATGAGCATCCGTTGAGCAAAAGCCCGGGTGCCCACCGGGTCAAGGCCTGAGTAGAGTCCGGACGAAATGCCGGAGCTGGCCGAGGTCGAGTTCGGGAGGAAGGTCGCCCATGAGGTCGTGGCGGGCCGCCGCATCCGTGAGGTGTGGTGCGCCGACGACGAGATCGTCTTCGAGGGCGAGGGCCCCGAGGTGGTGCAAGGAGCCTTGCGCGGTCGGGTGGTGGTCGACACCCACCGGCACGGCAAGCACATCTGGTTCGAGCTCGACCGACGCCCCTGGCCCCTGTTCCACTTCGGGATGACCGGGGCCTTCCGGGTGCCGGGCGGGGTGCCGCTGGTGCTGGCCTCGAGCCCCAAGCGCTCGAGCGAGGCCCCCTTCCCCCCGCGCTTCGCCAAGATCGTCCTCACGATGGAGGACGGGGGCCTGTTGGCCATGACCTCCGCCCGCCGCCTGGCCCGCATCCGCCTCAGGCAGGACCCGCGGGCCGAGCCGCCCCTGTGCAACCTGGGCTTCGATCCCTACCTCGAGATGCCGACCCTAGACGCCTTCAGGGCGCTCGTCGCCCGGCGTCGGGGCACCCTGAAGGGGCTCCTGTTGGACCAGGGCTTCGCGGCCGGGGTGGGGAACTGGATCGCGGACGAGGTGCTCTACCAGGCTCGCCTGGATCCGCGCCGCCCGGTGGACGGGCTCACCTCCGCCGAGGTCGAGCGGCTGCGCGACAAGCTCGTGCACGTGGTCCACACCGCGGTGGCGGTGGACGCGGACAGCGCGCGGTTCCCGAAGGGGTGGCTCTTCCACCACCGCTGGGGGAAGGCAGCGGACGCGAAGGTGGGTGGGCAGGCCATCCAGCACATCACGGTGGCGGGCCGGACCACCGCGTGGGTGCCCACGCGTCAGCGGTGAGGCTCAGCGCAGGTACTCGACCCCGTACGGGGCGATGATGGGCCCCGCGTTGTCCACCCGGAAGAAGCGCACGAACTGCCGGTTCTCGATGAGGGCGAGGTTGCCGGAGTCGGTCTGGGTGTCGCGGATCGCGAGCAGGCGCCCCCCCTCGTACTCCGCGATGCCCCGCCAGAACGAGGCGGTGCCCGGCAGGCCGGTGATCGCGGCCTGACCCCCGCTCCAGGTGGCCTGCATCATGTACGCGTAGCCGGCGATGTACGCGGCGTCCTGCGTGGCGAAGACCGAGTACGGGGTGCCTGGGAGCTGATCCACGAAGGTGCCGTCCGCGAACAAGGTGTTGGCGTCGAAGCGGCTGATCACGTCCGGCCCGCGGTCCAAAACCAGGAGCTTGCCGTTGGGGGCCGCGGTGGCCGAGCGCCACTCCTCGACCGCGGTGGGGGCCCAGACCTCACGGTCGTAGGTGCCGTCCGCGTTCCACAGCATGAGGCGGGACTTGGGCGCGCCGCTGACCCCGGAGAAGTGGTACTCGGGGTACACCACCCGGCCGTCGGGGAGGACCGCGAACCCGTTGGTCACGTTCTGCTCCGTGGTGAAGATCGAGGCGTTGTTGGCGTCGAGGTACTGCAGGTTTCCTGCCAGGACGTCCTTCCCGGTGAGCTCGAAGCGCTTGATGCGCACGGGCGAGGCGCCCTCGTCGTAGACCAGCAGGTGGCCGTCAGGGGCAAGGTGGATTGCACGGGGGGTGCTGACGAGCTGCTCGAGCAGGATACCTTGCGGGTATTGGCCCATCAGGGTGGCCGGCTGGCCGTCCGAGGCTACCGCGTACACGTTGTTGTCCGACAGGAGCACGTTGCCCCGGATCTTCACCTCGGCGACGCGGGTGTACGGGAGCTGGGTGGTGGTGTCGGTCACCGTCACCGGCACCCGGAACGTGGTCTCGAAGAACCACGGCGCCACGTCGACGACCCGGAAGGTCACCGTCTGCCCGCTCGGGACGGTCTCGAGGACCACGTCGGCGAAGTCGAGGGCGGGCCGGTTCTCGGCCCGCTCGGCCTCCATGAGGGTGGGGTCCACCGAGATCGTCCACGCGCCCCCGGTGGAGGACTCCACGTCCACCGTCAGGGTCACCGGCTGCCGGACGTCGGCCACCGCGAGGTCTGCGGTCACCCCGTAGAAGCAGAGCGGGTCGCAGGTGCTGCCCGCGTCCCCGGTCCCGGTGTCGACCGGGCCGGTGTCCGTCGGACCGCCATCCTCGCCCGGCCCCGCGTCGGCCCCGCTGTCGGGCGTGCCGCCGCCGTCGGTGCCCGCATCGGCGCTCGCGTCGGGGTGCCCGCCGTCGTCGCACTCGTTGACCACGACCTGCTGGCGGCAGGCGGCCAACAGGAGCAGGGCGGGGATCCAGAGGGTTCTTCCAGGGAGGGCGGACACGGTGACGGGTTATACGCCGCCCGCTCCGCGGTCTGCCATGGGTCAGGTCCCCAAGATGGCGCGGAACCCGGTGTGGAGTCGGCGCAGGGCCGCCTCGAGCTCTTCGAGGCTCCACGGCTTGGCGAGGAACGGGACGCCCGCCACCATCGCCGCCTCCATCGCCCGGCTGTCGCCGCTCACCAGGAGCACGGGGAGCTCTGGGTGTCGGGCGAGGAGGGTGGTCCGCAGGGTGAACCCGTCCATACCCGGCATCTCCACGTCGCTCAGCACCAGATCGAAGGATTGGGCGTCCTCGACCAGGCCGAGGGCCTCCTCGGCCGACCGCGCCCCCGTCATGTGGTGCCCCAGGAGGGCGAAGTAGCGCCTGAGGCTGCTCAGGATCAGGGGTTCGTCATCCACCGCCAGGATTCGCACCGCGCCCACCCCCGTGTAGGTGTCTCGAGCGCTCAAACTGCGACAGGTGCAATGCGCAATTGTCAGGATCTACCAGCAGGTTCGCGAGCTTGGTGCGTAAATCTCCCCATGAGCACGCCCTCGATCCCGTGACCGCGAACAAATTCGCGCCTCAGGTGTCCGACCGCGTCCGAGAGGTCAGGTTCGGGGGCCAGGGCCTCGGCCGCCTGCATCAGGGCGCGGTCGCGGCGCGAGAAGCGGCCGTCGAGCACCAGGGCGGTGGCCAGGATCTGGAGCACCGGCTGGGCCTCGGCCCGGGGGAGGGCCTGCAGGGCCCGAAGGAACACGGCGGGGTCGTCCAGATCGGCGTCGTCCGAGGTCCCGATGCGCGCCTGGACGCGCTCGAGGAGGGTCCGGTGGTTGGGGTGCATGCGGTGCTTCTTGACGATGGTGGTGGCCACCGCTCGGGCCGCCGCGTCCCGGGCCGCGGGGCTGAGGGGCTGGGCGAGGGCGATGTCCAGGGCGGCCTCCACCGCCGACGGCCCCATGACCCGGAGCCGGGCCTCGCGCAGCACCTTGAAGGCGACCGCCGCGTTCCACAGGGCGGTGATCGGGACGCCGACGAACGGCAGCCAGCTCCGCACCACCGCGCGGCCGAGCGCCCGGCGGAGTACGGCCTTCGCGAGGAAGCTGGAGAGGGCGATCTTCAGCTTGTAGAGGCCGGAGACCGCGACCAGGCGCCAGCCCGAGATCTCCCGGTTCGGATCCACCCCCAGCACCGGCTCCCGCGGATCCGGGAGCTCCAGGGCGGCCCGGGCGAGGGCCGCCGCCACCTGGTCGTCGGTGTCCTCCTCCCCGAGGTCGAGGCCGGCGGCCCGGGCGAGGTCGTGCACCGCGCGCAGGGCGTCCAGGTAGAGGTACCCGATCTCCAGGATCGCGGCCCCGCCCGCCACCGCGAGGAGGGCGGCGTAGAACGCGAAGCTGGACGCGAGGTCGGGCCCCTCCTCGAGGCCGAGGGCGGGCAGGGCGACCACCTCGGCCGCGGCCACCGCGCCCGCCGAGAGCACCCCGGCCACGCCGGCCCGGACCACCGCCCACGCCTGGATCCGGCGGAGGTCCTGTCGCTCGCGCTCGTTCAGGAAGTGGATCGCGTCGTCGGGGACGACCGCCACCTGCTGGGCGGCCCGCCGGCGCAGCAGGCCCAGGCCGGCCTCCTCCAGCCACGGGCGGGGGCGGGTGGGGCGCACGCGGGGGATGCTAACCCGGGCGGCGATGCGGCGCCCGAATTGGGGTCGCGCAGAGCGTCACCCGGGCAGGCTCCGCCGTGGGCTCCGAGGCGGTTCGTCGCTTCGCTTCCGGGCCCGAGGCCTTCCCTCTCCGGGGGACCGGCGTTAGGGGGCGCTTTGGCTTTGATCGGCGGTGATCCGCCTTCTTGGGGGCCCCGTGGGCTTCGGCTTCGAGCGGCCGTGGTAGTGCCCCAAAGTCCCCCTCCGTGGGAAGGCCTCGGCCCCTCCCGCTTCGCTCGCGTGGGCGTCCGCCAAGAGGTGCCCTTTGAGGCTCGGTGGCATCCGGGACCGGGGGAACGCGGTCTGCGGGCCTGGCGCCTCCGCCCCCTCCGCCGGCCGCTCCCGGTCATCGATTTCTGGTATCAATGACGAAGGGGCGCATGGGAGCCGGGCACCACCACGGTCACGACCACGACCACGACCATGACCACGGGCACGGCCACCACCACGGCCACGCCGCGGATCTGCGCAGCGAGCGGAACCGCCGCCGCCTGGGCATCGTGCTCCTGCTGACCCTCGGCTACATGGTGGCGGAGGTGGTCGGCGGCTACCTGAGCGGCTCGCTCGCCCTGATGGCCGACGCCGGCCACATGCTCTCCGACGCGGGCGCGCTCGCGCTGTCCTTCTTCGCCCTGTGGGTGGCGCGGCGCCCGCCGGATCGCGCCCGCACCTTCGGCTACCACCGGGTCGAGATCCTCGCCGCGCTCGCCCACGCGCTGACCCTGCTCCTGGTGGCGGTCTTCGTGGTCTGGGAGGCGGTGGAGCGCTTCCAGGCGCCGCCCGACGTGAAGGGCCCGGTGATGCTCGGCATCGCGGTGGGCGGCCTCGCGGTGAACGTGGTGGGGCTGGTGGTGCTGCACGGTGGCCAGCACGAGAGCCTCAACGTGCGCGGGGCGTGGCTCCACGTGCTCACCGACGCGCTCGGCAGCGTGGGGGTCATCGTGAGCGCCGGCCTCGTGTGGGCGTTCGGCTGGTACCTGGCCGACCCGGTAGCCTCGGTGATCATCAGCGTGCTGGTGCTGGTGTCGGCGCTGCCGCTGTTGAAGCGCGCCCTGTCCATCCTCATGGAAGGCGCGCCGCACCACATCGACGTGGCCGAGGTCCAGGCCGCGATGGCCCAGATCTCGGGGGTGGAGGACGTGCACGACCTCCACGTCTGGTCGATCTCCGAGGGGCGGGAGTGCCTGTCGGGGCACGTGGTGGTGGAGCAGACCCAAGATCAGCAGGCCATCTTGCACAAGATGCGGCACCTGCTGGCGGACCGCTTCGGGGTCGAGCACGTCACCCTGCAGATCGAGCACGGGCGCTGCCCGCCCCACCAGGTCTGCTCATAGCGAAGATGTAGAACCCGTCGGTGCCGTGGCGGTGGGGGAACAGCTCCACCTCGGGGGTGGCCCCGAACGCCGGAAGGTGCGGCAGGCAGGGCGTCGGGGTCAGCTCGGGGTGGGCGGCCAGCACCGCCCGCACCACCGCCTGGTTCTCGGCCTCGAGCAGGGTGCAGGTGGCGTAGACCAGGCGCCCGCCCGGGGGGAGGCGCTCGGCCGCCGCCCCGAGCAAGGCGACCTGCAGGCGGGCGAGGGCCTCCACCTCACCCGGGCTCGTGCGCCAGCGGCGATCCGGGCCCCGGCGCCAGGTCCCGAGGCTGGAGCACGGCGCGTCCACCAGGATCCGCCCCGCCTCTGGGAGCGCGACGGGGGCGGCGGGGAAGTCAGGCGGGAGGGGTTGGACCTCGACGCAGGTCAGCTTGCGCTGCCGGACCCGGCCTCTGAGGTCGGCGAGGCGCGCGGGATCGACGTCGGCCGCGATCACGCGCCCCCGGCCATCGAGCTGGGCGGCCAGGGCGAGCGTCTTGCCACCCGAGCCGGCGCACAGGTCGAGGACGCGGTCCCCCGGCGCGGCCCGCACCGCCTCCGCCACCAGCTGGCTGCCCTCGTCCTGCACCTCGAACGCGCCCCCCCGCCACGCCGCGCTCCCGCGGATGTCGAAGGGGTCCAGGAGGCGCAGGGCGCGGGGGGCGAGGGCGCCGGGGGCGGTGCGGGCCCCCTCGGCGGCCAGGCGGGCGGCGAGCGCCTCGCGATCACCCCGGGCCCGCAGGAACACCGGCCCCGGCCGGTTCAGGGCCTCGGCCAGCGCGTCGGCCTCGTCCGCCCCGTAGGCCATCCGCCACCGCCGGGCCACCCAGGCCGGGATGGAGCGCCGGGCGGCGAGGGCGAGGTCGGGATCCTCGGGCCACGGCACCAGGCCCGCCGCGATCCGGCGCAGGCCGGCGACCGCCCCCGGCAGCTCGAGGGCCGCCGCGACGTCCGACGGCTCCTCCCCGAGCACGTCCACCCGGTACGCGGCCCACAGGGCCCGCGGGGTGTGGGGGAGCCCCACCGCGGTGAGGAGGTGCGCAAGTCGTCCTGCGAAACACCGGACCCCGTGCACGCCCAACGCCACCCGGGCGCGCTCGGCCCCCACGAGCTCGCTGTGGGCGCGCAAGGTGGCCTTCAGGACCCGGTCCGCGGCGGCCCCGGGGCGCGAGGCCTCCACGAGGGCGCCCTCGATCAGCCGGTCGGAGCGGCTCAGCGGCTGACGATCACCGCCGCCCACCCGTCCTCCTCCCGCGTCGCCTCCACCCGGGTGCCCGGGAAGCAGGCCGCCACCCGGGCCGCGTCGGTGGCCAGGATCCCCGACAGGAGCAGCCGCCCGCCCGGCTCGACCCGCGCCAGCAGCGCCTCGGCCAGCTCGGTGAGGATCGGGCCGAGGAGGTTGGCGAGCACCGCAGGGTAGGTTGCGGTCACCGCGTCGAGGTCGCGCCCGAGCACGGTCACCGCCACCCCGTTCAGCGCCGCGTTCTCTTCGGTGGCCCGGCGGGCGTCGGCCGCGGTGTCCACCGCGTGCACCGGCGCGGCCCCGAGGAGGGCGGCGCCGATCGCGAGGGCCCCGGTGCCCGAGCCCACGTCCAGGGCCGGCGCGCCCGGGCGCACGACGTCGGGGAGGGCGGCGAGGCAGAGGCGGGTGGTGGGGTGCTCGCCCGCCCCGAAGCCCATGCCGGCGTCGAGGTACAGGGGCAGCAGGTCGGGGGGCGGGGCGGCGCCCGGGGGCAGGATCGCGAAGGGCGGGACCTCGAGCGTGGCCGAGTCCGGCGCGCCCATGAAGTCGGCGCGGGAGATCGGCGCCGGGGGCAGCCAGCGGGGGTCGCGCAGGGGAGACAGGTCGAGCGCGAGGGCCGCCGCCTCCTCCGGGAGCAGGTAGGCCCGGACCTGGATCCGGGCCTCGGTGGGGGTCGTGGGGTAGACGATCTCGAGCCCGTCGACGCCGGCGGCGGCGAACAGGGCGGTGGCGAGGGCCTCGTCCCGGGCGTCCACCTCGAGGGCGACGCGGAGCCAGTCGGGGGCGGTCATCTCGCCTTACCGGCGCTCAGGCCGGGGAGGGCACCGCCCGGGACCAGGCCCCAACGGTACTGGGAGGTTGGGCGGCGTCGCCGTCGTGCCCGGAGGTGTCCAGGGCCGTGGCGGGGGTGCGGCCGGCCCTACGCCCCTCGGCGTAGCCGGCCACGTACTGGGGCGCGAAGCTGGCCGGGGCGCGGCCGGACAGGGCGTCCTGCTTGCCCCGACGGAACTCGATACGGTCGCTGAAGCGGCCCCGCCGAACCTTGTTCGCGGAAGCCTGGTTGATGCTCACCATGGCCCACCTCCTGTCGAAGTCCGTGTGCGTCAGACGTTCGCGGCGCGGCACCTCTTCAGTGGCCGGCCAGGCGGGGTGGGCAGGAGCTGTCTGCCAGACCGTCAGGCGGGCCGCGGCGAGGTGCCGCTCCGTTTCGGACCCTTGGGACTGGGAGGGAGAGTCAGACGGGACGCCAGGAAGGTCATGGTGACCTCCCCGTGGATCGCCTTCGATCGCTCGCGTCGTGTCTTCACGGTGTGACTCCTCACCGACGGCGAGCACATCGACCCGCCACGTCCCACCATGTAGTCGTGACGTCGGTGCGCGTCAAGCCTCGTCCCCTGTTCCAGGGGACAGCTGTCACTGACCGTATCTTGCCGGGATCCCGTAGCGTTTCACCCGATCGTGGAAGGTGCTCTTGGACACCCCGAGCAGGCGCGCCGCCTCCGAGCGGTTCCCGTTGGTGCGGTCGAGGGCGTCCAGGATCTGCTGCCGCTCCGCCTCGTCGTGCTCCCGCACCGAGCGCCGGGCGTCCTGGGAGCGGGCGGTGAAGGCGTCCCGGGAGAACTCGAGGTCCTCGGCCCGGATCACGTCCCCGTCGGTCATCAACAGGGCCCGGACCAGCACGTTCCGCAGCTCCCGGACGTTGCCGGGCCAGGTGTAGTCCAACAGGGCGGTCTCGGCCGAGTCGTGCAGGGTCACGGTGCGCGGGGCCCCGGCGAGGAAGTGACGGGCCAGGGGCAGGACGTCCTCCGGCCGCTCGGCCAGGGGCGGGATGCGGATCGAGAGCACGAAGAGCCGGTGGAAGAGGTCCTCCCGGAACTGCCCGTCCTGCACCAGGGCCTCCAGGTTGCGGTGGGTGGCGGCCACGATGCGGGTGTCGACCGGGATCTCCTGGGTGCCGCCGACCCGGCGCACGGTGGAGGACTCCAGGACCCGCAGCAACTTGGGTTGCAGATCGAGCGGGAGCTCCCCGATCTCGTCGAGGAAGAGGGTGCCCCCGTGGGCCGCCTCGAACGCGCCCGGCTTGTCGTGGGTGGCGCCGGTGAAGGTGCCCTTCACGTGCCCGAACAGCTCGCTCTCGATCAGGGTGTGGGTGAGGGCGCCGCAGTTCAGGGCGAGGTACGGCTTCTTGACCCGGGCGGACTCCTCGTGGAGCGCCCGCGCCACCAGCTCCTTGCCGCTGCCGGACTCGCCGATGACCAGCACCGGCTCCCGCGCCCCGGCGAGGCGGCGCACCAGCTGGAAGACCCGGCGCATGGCCGGGCTGTGCCCGATCATGCCGCGGAACTGCTCGCTCTTGCTCCCGTCGGTCTCGGCCTCGGGCTCCGGCGTGGGGCCCTCGAAGTGCAGCACCGCCCGGCCCACGGTGACGGTGGCCTGGGTCGGCAGCTCGGCCTCCCGCACCCGCAGCCCGTTCACCAGGGTGCCGTTGGTGGACTCCAGATCCGCGAGGAACCAGCGGCCGCGCTGGTACGAGATCCGGCAGTGGAAGGACGAGGCGAAGGGGTCCGCGAGGCTGAGGTCGTTGTCCTCGTGCACCCCGATGTTGAAGGGGCGCCGCGCGTCCAGCTCGTGGACGGTGCCGTCGTAGCGCAGGCGGGCTTGCGGATCGGTGGTGTCCGCGTTGGTGAACAGGCGCGTATTCCCGCCCGCCTGGCGTCGTGCGTCGGACCGGGTCTGCAGGGTCAGGCTGTAGGGGCCGATCTGGATCGCCTCCCCGTCCGCGAGGTCCCGCTCGTCGTCACTCAGGGGGGCGCCGTCCACCTTCACGTGGTCGGGGTCGAGGGCCCGCAGCCGAAAGCGCTGGGCCCCCATGTCGATGAGGACCGCCGCCACCTCGGGGACCTCGGGGTCCGGGAGCACCACGTCGTTGGTGGGATTACTCCCGATGCACACCTCAGCCCGATCGACACGGAGCTGGAGGAGCTTCTTCTCTGCCCGCAGGATGACCAGCTCCGAGGCGCTCATGGACTGGGGCCCGGATTATCAGCCGCCCCGGGGTCGGGCAAGGCCCACGGCCCGGGCCCCCGCCCCGCCTGGGAATATGTCGCACCTTCCCTTACTGGTGCGCGATAACCTGCTGCGACGCTGCAGCGCGTCCCCCAGGCCCCGATGAAGACCCCGCCCCTCCGCTTCCGCCCCGCCGCGCCCGCCGAGCCCGCCGAGCCCGCGGCCCCGATCACCGGCCCGGCGTCCTCCGCGCCCGAGGTGACCCGCCCGGCCCCCGCCCCCCGCGCGTTCGCTCTGAACCCGCTCGCGGGGGCGATACGGGCGGTCGGGTCGCTCCCGCGGGGGCTGGTGGTCCCCGCCGCGGCCAGCCTGATGGGGCTCCTGGTCGGCCTGCGGCCCGGGCCGGCCGCCGCCGCCCCCGCGAGCGCGGTGCCCCGGGTGACCACGATGGCGGCCCGGCTCCCCACCCAGCTCGGGGTCCCGGCGGGCTCGCTGGTGCTCGACGTGCGTGAGTTCCAGCGCCTCGACCCGGTGGGCGCCGCGGTGGCCCGGGCGAGGAACCGGCTCCTCGGCCTGGCCACCACCCGCCCCGAGACGTTCGAGGGGGTGCTCCGTCAGGTCTACGGCGGCCGCGTCAGCCCCGAGGCGGTGGCCGACCTTCTGGCCCGGGCCCGGGCCGGCCAGTTCCCCGCGCCGGCCCAGCTCCGGGTGGTGGACCCGGGGGTGCTCGCGGGCGCCGACGCCGCCTACAGCCCGCGGGCGGGCGGGACCCTCTTCGTGAGCCGCGCCCTCCTCGGCGACCTGCCGCGCCTCGACAAGGTGGTGCTCGAGGAGATCGGCCACCACGTCGACAGCCTGCTCGGCCCCGGGGACGCGGTGGGCGACGAGGGGCAGCTCTTCCGCACCGCGGTGGAGCAAGGCCGCTTGCTCCGGCAGGCTGAGTTGCGCTCGGGGCAGCTCGATCGCGATCAGCGCAGCATCCAGGTGGACGGAGAGCTGCTCCGGGTGGAGTACAGCGTCCGGGCCGAGGAGCGGGCGTACGAGGCGGCGGGGGTGTTCTCGGACGCGGACGTCCGCCGCGGGGCAGACGCCCGGCTCGCGGCCCAGGTGGAGGCCGAGGTGATCGCGCGCGCGGCGGTGGAGGATCCCACCATCGCTACCCTCGCGGCGGCCGCGGCCCGCTTCGAGGCCGCGGGCAGGGGCCTCGAGGACGTGAAGGCGGAGGTCGAGGCCGCGCTCGTCGGCGGTGACCGGGAGGGCTACCTCGCCCGCCTCGGGGCCGAGGTGGTCAGGGACGCGGTGACCAGCTCGGTCGCGGTGCGGCTGAAGGAGGGCCAGCTCCTCGCCGAGGACGCGACCCTCGCGACCCCGCTCCCGAGCCGGGTGCAGGCGCGGGTGGACGCCGACCCGACCCTGGGCGGGCTGGACCCCCGGCCCACCACGTGGGGCGCGCTCCTTTCGGCGATCGCGGGGGACGTGGACGCGGACGGTCGGCTGGACATCGACGCCCTGACCCTCGCCCGCTTCCTCCCCGACGCCTCGGCGCAAGGGATCTTGCGCGCGCTCCAGACCCCGCTCACCGCGACCCAGATGCGCGAGAAGCTGGCCGCGGTCGGCTTCTCGAGCCCGATCGTGGAGGGGATGTCGGTGACCTCGGCCCTCGACCTGACCCCGCCGAAGCTCTTCGGGCTCGCCGGCCGCACCCCGGTGGACAAGGCCCAGCAGCAGCTCCTGTTGCGGACGGGCAAGATCTTCGTGGACTCCAACGAGGACGGGAAGATCGACGACGGGGACGCCGTCCACTTCGTGGACGCCGACGGCACGATCAAGGAGACCACCTACCAGGCGCTCCCGGAGGAGCTGAAGAAGGCGGTGCGCCTGAACCTCGCGACGGCCCAGGTCGCCGAGGACTACGCCGCGCTCCCCGCCTCCCAGCGGATGCGCTTCCCGCACTACCACGCGGATCGCGGGGAGAGTGACCCGGAGGCGGTGAACGGGGCGTTCTGGAGCGTGTCGGTGGCGGAGGCCAACGACGGTCAGGTCTCGTGGGAGCTGAAGGCGGGGCAGCGGCCCTCCGATGCCCTCGCCGACGTCTTCGGCGGCAACGGCGGGCAGTACACCACCGAGTGCGCGCACGGGCGCAACGTCATCCGCCTGCAGGGCCTGCGGCGGTACTACGAGGCCGAGCTGGGCGGGGCGGCGGGGGTCTACCGGTTCGACATGCTCTTCGCCGCCACCGCCGCCGACAAGGCCCGCTGCGAGGCGTACCTGGCCGCGTACGAGCGGTCGGGGAAGTCGTGGGACGAGTTCACGAAGGCCAACCCGATGCCCGAGGTGACGTACGCGCTCGAGGTGAGCCGCCACCAGATCTTCGGGAAGGACGAGGCGGTGCTCGAGGTCTACCGGAGCCAGCCGGGCGAGTCCGCGGGCGGCGACACCGGCTACTTCCACAACTACAGCGTGTCGGTGCAGGGGGTGAAGATCGGCTACGTGGGCGAGAACGTGATCGACCTCGGCTACCGCGACGGGGTGCGCCGGTACTGGGGCCACCCGGGCGGCGTGCAGACCGAGAAGGCCTGGCAACAGGAGCTGGCGAGCAGCCGCATCACCGTCACCCAGATGAGCGACTTCGCGCAGTACTTCTCGAACACCGACACCAGGCGCGGGGCCAAGCAGGTCACCGAGGTCCGGGTGCGGGAGCTCGAGAAGCAGGTCCGGGAGCTGCGGCTGGCGCAGGCCCCGGGCTACGAGGCCCGCATCGCGGAGCTGGAGGGCAGCATGGGCTGGTGGCGCGCCCTCGAGGCGGTCCGGGTGGGGCTGGTGGACCACCTCGATCGCGGCAAGCTCGATGAGGCGGCCACGCTGTTCTCGGGCCAGGTGCCGCTCCGGGACGCAGACGGCGCCAAGCCCATCTACGAGCTCCTCACCGGCGAGGGGCGGGCGGTGATCGCGAGGGCCTTCGCCGAGCTCGACGCGGAGACCCGGCGGCAGGCGGTGCAGCACTTCGGGGTGGCGGACGAGGCCGCCCTCAGCGACGAACAGCGCGCCCAGGCCGCGCTGTTCTCGACCCTGACCCAATACGGAGCCATGCACGGCTACCTCAAGGGCGAGGCGCTGGGGATCGTTGAGACCGAGCGCTTCACCCAGAAGCAAGATTGGTTGACGGGCCAGGGGCACCTCGCCACCAAGGCCAACCTCCAGGCCTGGCTGAAGACCGACGACTTCGCGCGCTGGTACCAGGCCGAGGCGGGCACGCCGTGGGCGCACGGCGACGACCTCGCCCGGCTCACCACCGCCCAGGTGCGCGGGCTGGTGGAGCTGGCGTTCCCGATGGTGAAGGGCAAGCGCACGATCTACGCCGAGGTGAACCGGGGGACCGAGCTGATGGCCAACCAGATGGCGACCCTCCTGCACGAGGGGGCGCTCCCCGGGGCCGAGTATCGCCTGGACTCCCAGGCGGTGGCTCCGCTTCACTAGCAGGCGGTGCCTTCGGTTCGACCAGCCGCGCTCGCCGTCGCCATGGTGGCCTGCGCATCGACCCCAGGCCCCGGCCCGACCTCCGCTGGGGCGCAGGCGCGCGTCGCCACCTACCTCGTGTCGCTCCTCGACGACCCGGTGGTCCCGGTGCAGGCGAGGTTGCAGGCGCTCGTCGAGCTGGAGGCGGCGGGCCGGGAGGCGCTCGCGCCGCTGGTGGCGCGCTGGTCGCGCCCGGGCGACGCGCCCTTCGCCGCGGACCGGAGGCTCCCCCCCGGGCCGCTGACCGCCGAGGCGGGGCCGGGGCCGACGACCGTGAAGCAGGAGGTCGAGGCGCTCCTGTATCGGATCATCGACCCCGGGTGGCCGGCCCCCGAAGACCCGCGGCGGCTGGCCCCGCGCGGGCCCTACGTGGCCGACTGGGCCGCCTGGTGGGAGGCGCACCGGCAGGACAGCCTGCAGACGCTCCGGGCCTGGGCGCTCGAGGCGCGGGCGGCGGCCCGCCGGAGCCCGGCGGCGCTCGGCGCGTCGTCGGCCGGCCGGCTCGCGGCCCCGCGGGGCCCGCTCACGCCGACCGCGGCGGATCCCGAGGCCCAGGCCGCGTTCCTCGAACTGCAGGTCGGGTTGCACGATGGGGCGCCGGATGAGGCGTGCGCCCGGGCGCGGGCGCTGGCCGAGCGGCACCCCGGGCTCGCGAGGCACGCCGCGCACCTGTGCTGGCGGCGGGGCGTCACTCCGGAGTGAAGGCGGCCGCGTCGAGGAGCGTGGTGGTGAGCTCGTCGAGGTCCAGCGGGCGCTCGAGCACCTCGAAGACGCCGGCCCGGCGGAGCTCGCTCCGGCTGGGGCCGCCCCCGAGCACGCCGGTGACCACCACCGGGATGGCCTGGAGCCCGTCGGTGGCCGAGACCCGCTCGAGCACCGTCAGGGGCGGGTGGGCCTCGGCCAGGATCACGTCGGGCCGGGGCGAGGCGCTGGCGGGCAGCTCGTCGAGGGTCACGAAGCGCGCCTCCACCCCGAGGCTCTCGCACAGCTCCGCGAGGAGGTCGCGCGGGGTGTCGGGGGCCGCCACCACGAGCAGGCGCTCCAGGGCCCTGAGGGGCGCGGCGGGGGTCTCGGCGGTGGTGGCCACGTCGGCCAGCTCGGCCAGGGGGACGGTCAGGGACCAGACGAAGCGCTCGCCCTGGCTCCGCACCGCGAGGCGCCCACCCAGGCCCTCGGCCAGGCGGGCCGCGACCGCGACCGCGACCCCGCTCCCCAGGCTCTGGTGATCGTTGGCGCCCTGGAAGCCCGCGAACCACCCCTGCCGCACCTCGAGGGGCTCCACGCCGCCGTCGGTGATCTGGATGTGCAGTTCGTCTTGCGGTTGGAGGTCGACCTGGGTGTGCACGAACTCGGCGTCGGGGGAGAGGCGGTGGGCGGTGCGCAGGACGCAGCGCAGCGCCCGGGCGAGGCGCCGCCCGTCCACCCGGGCGTAGCGTCGGACCGCGGCGGTGATGTCGAGGGCGCCACCCACCCGCCCGTCGGGCCCGGTCCGGACCTCGTGGTGGACGTCGCGGAGCAGGCGCCACAGATCCAGGTCCTCCTCCGCGGAGGCGTCGGGGCCGCTGTCCAGGCGGGCCAGCTCCACCACGTCGTCCAGCAGGTTCAAGAGGTACCGGGCCTGGACGTCCAGGTTGTCGAGGCAGAGGGTCAGCTCGTCCGGCTCCATGCGGACGCCCTGAGCCCTCAGGAGCTGGGTGAAGGCGAGGATCGAGCTCACCGGGGTGCGCACCTCGTGCCCGACGTGGGCGAGGAAGGCCGACTGCGCGGCGCGGGTGGCCTCCGCTGCCGCGGTGAGGGCGAGGGTCTGGTCTTCGGCGCGGCGGACCTGGGCCCGCGTCAGGCGGCCGAGCCACTCATCGATCAGGGTCGCGAGGCGCCGCTCCGCGTCCAGCGCCTCGGGCGGCCCGGTTCGGAGCCGGGCCAGCGCGGCGCGAGCCGGGGCGAGCAAGCTGTCTTGCACTACGGCTGCGGTGTGGGACGCGCCGCGGGGCCGGGCCACGAAGGCCTCGAGCGGTCCGGGGTCCTCTTGCAGGGCCAGCGCCTGCCACCCCGCCCAGGCCTCGGCCAGCAGGTCGCCGGGCAGGTCGGGCCGCGCCACCGGCGCAGTGACGGCGTCGGCGAGCGCCTCCCGCGCGGCATGGGACAGGGCCGGAGCCATCAATTCCGCAATGTGCCGCCGGATCAAGGGCGGGTCAAACCGCCATGGGGGGCGCCAAGTCGGGCGGGAAGGCGGTAATCTCTTCAGGGTCACCATGCGTCGTCTCATCGTCGTGCCTCTGCTCCTCCTGGTGACCCGCTGCGTCGGGCCGGTGGAGCCGCTGCGCCTGGAGCTGGGCCGGCTCGAGGTGCCGGCGGTGGTCGAGGTGGGCGTGGTGCAGGCGGGCGAGCCCCGCGAGGTCACCTTCACGGTCAGCAACCCCGGGCCGGGCCCCCTGTTCTTCCGCGAGGCCCGGCTCGAGCCCGGCGCGGCGAACGACACCTACGTATTCGACGTCGGCGCGCTCCCGGACTGGCTCTTGGCGGGGGAGAGCGTGGAGGTGCCGGTGCGCTTCACCACCGTCGGCGAAGCGGGGGTGGTCACCGCCCGGCTCGCGATCTTCACCAACACCGACGACCCAGAGCAGCCCGGCACGAAGCAGCAAGCCGAGGTGCTCCTGCGCGCCGAGGGCCTCCGCTACGGCCTGGCGGTGAGCCCCCTGCCCGTGGACCTCGGCACGGTGCCGGCCGGGGTGGTGGGGACTCAGGTGATCACCGTCACCAACCGGCTCGACCGGCCGGTGACGGTATACGCGCCCGATCACGAAGACGGGCGGGTGTACTTCCTCGGGGTGGAGGGCGAGGGGCGCTTCGAGGTGGCGGAGCCGGTGGAGACCTGGGGCCGGGTGCCAGCCGGGAACGCGGAGCTCGGGCCGGGGGCGTCCCTGCGCCTGACCCTCACCTATCAGGCGCCCGCGGTGCCGCTGGGCGACGGCGGGCGGGCCACGTTCCGCCTCGCCGGCTGCAGCAACCTGACCTGCGCCCAGCCGGTCCCGGTGCTCGCGAGCACCGACAACGACGCGCTGGTCTGCGCGCCGGAGCGGGTGGACTTCGGGCGCGTGTACCCGGGCGAGAGCCAGGCGCGCGAGGTGACCTGCGCGAGCCGAGCCGCGGTGCCCCTCGAGGTGATCGTGGCCGAGGTGGCGGTGGGCGGCGCGCCCGAGCTGTGGGCAGGGGCGCCCAGCGCGGCGTGGGTGACCCCTGGGGGCACGATCCGGATCCCGGTGCACTTCTCGCCGACGCAAGACACCTTGCTTCGAGGTGGCCTCGCGGAGGGGATCTTCACCCTGTTGGCGCGGGATCCGGTGAGCGGTGGGGTGGCCCGCTCTGAGGTGTCGCTCGTCGGCCAGGTGGGCGGCGCGCGGCTCGTGGTGCGGCCCAACCCGCTGGACTTCGGTGAGGTGGCCCTCGACACCTACCTGGTGCAGCGCCTCGAGCTCGAGAACATCGGCTTCGACCCCCTCCAGATCCGGCAGATCGTGCCCGACCTCGCGGGCACGGGCGCCTTCGACGCCGACACCAGCCCGATCACCCTTCAGCCGGGCGAGGTGGTGGAGCTCGAGGTGCGCTTCGCGCCCCGCGTCCCCGGCACCATCCGCTCCCAGATCCGCTTCGTCAGCAACGACGCGGCCGAGCCCACCCAGGACGTCGACATGATCGGCAACGGCCTCGACCTGCCGCCCTGCCGCTACGGGCTCGAGCCGCCGGAGCTCAACTTCGGGTCGGTGTTCGTCGAGCAGTCCGCGCAGCAGCACCTGGTGGTGCGGAACGTGGACCGCGGGGACTGCCTGGTCCGCCAGGTCCGCATCGAGCCCGCGGCCGGCACCGCCGAGGGCGTCTTCAGCCTGACCAGCCCGGTGTCGGATCCGCTCGTGCTGGGGCCGGGCCAGGTGTTGGACCTCGGGGTGGCCTTCACCCCGGATCAGGCCGGCGGCGCGCAAGCCTGGTTGACGTTCTACGTGTCGGACCCGCAGAACCCCGCGCCGCGCATCCCGCTGCGTGGGGTCGGGCGGCCCCTCCTCGAGGTGATCTGCCCCCCCGACGTCACCACCCCGGCCGGTGACCCGGTGGTGCTGGCCCTGCACGCCGATGGCATCGGGACCGTCGTCGCCTACGACTGGTCGATCGTCTCTGCCCCCGCCGGCGGCATCGGCACCCCCGACCAGTGGAGCCCAGCGCCGCCCACCAGCGCGACCGAGGCGTTCCTGCCCTTCATCGTGGGCGTCTACACCCTCCAGGCCACGGTGACCGACGACCAGGGGCGCCAGGCAGCTTGCACGACCGAGGTCACCGCGGAGGGGCGGGGCCTGCGCGTCACCCTGACCTGGGACGGCCCCGGCGACGTCGACCTCCACGTGCGCCGTCGCATGACCATGCCCTGGTTCACCGACGACGACTGCTACTACGCGAACCGGACCCCGGAGTGGGACCCGAGCTGGCCGCGCTCCGAGGGCCCCAACCCCGAGCTGGACTTCGACAACACCACCGCCAACGGCCCCGAGAACACCCGGATCAACGTGGTGGTGGTGGGCGAGGAGTACACCATCGGAGCCCACAACTTCGGGCGGGCCCAGGGGCGGCGGGCCACCATCCAGATCTTCTGCGGCGGCGGGACGGTGGCCGACGCCACCTTCACCTCCCGGCCGCTCCAGGGCAACGACGGCGGGACGTGCACCGCCAACGACTTCTGGAAGGTCGCCACGGTGGTGTTCGAGAACCAGTCGGTGTGTCGGATCACCCACCTGGACGAGTACCCGACGTCACAGGAGATGTGCAGCCACTTCTGAGTTGGTTCGTTCTCTTCAGAAGACCAGTCGCTCGAGCGAGAAGGCCAGCACCACCAAGCCCCGCAGGGTGCCTTGCGCGGTGGTCGACGCGAGGGGCCACATGAGGTCGTCGAGGGCGGCCTCGGGCCGGGTCCAGCGGCTGTAGCCCACCTCCAGGGCGAGGGAGAGCACCGCCCAGGGTGCGGCGCGGGGGCCGTCGCGCAGGTGCCAGCGCCGCTCGGCGCTCACGCTCGCCTCGAGCGCCTGGTCGTCGAGCCCGCGCAGGCTCTGGCGGAAGGTGGCGAGGCCGGCCGCGCCCCAGGCGCCGTCCTCGGTACGCAGGACACCTTGCAGCTGGAGGTGGGCCCGGGGCGTGAAGCGACCCGGGAGGCCCGGCCACGTCACATTCTCGAGGGCGAGGCCGGTGGAGAGCACGAGGTTCCGCAGGGGGAAGGTGGGGTCGAGGGCGTTGTCCAGGAGGGCGAAGCTCGCGTGGGCCTCCACCGGGCGCATCGCCCACCGGCCGGTCGCGCCGTCGTGCTGCACCTGGGCCAGGGTGCCGCCGAGCCCGAACACCCCGCGGGGGGCGCAGGCCTGGAACCACGCCGCCACGGGCGGGTGGAGGCGGCCGCCCGGCTCTTGGCAGAAGAAGAGGCGCTGGGCCTGGATGCCGGTGAAGTGGGTCACCAGGCCGCGCTCGGCGGTGTAGAGGGTGGTGTAGCGGATGATCGCGAGGTCGCCCCCGGGCCCGTCGGCCCTGGCACCTACGACCTCGAGGCCTCCCGCAGCTCGAGCCCCCACCGCGCCCGCCGTGGCCCGGACCCCGAGGATCCGGATGCCGGAGAGGGTCTCGTCGGCGGAGCCGTCCCGCGCTTCGCCGGGCTGCGCCGAGCTGCGCCCTCCGCTCGCGGACTGCGGCGTCGTGCGGGCGACCTGGGCCACCAGGGCCTCGAAGTCGGCCGGGGTGAAGGGGCCGGGGCCGAGGTTGGAGCCCTCGGGGGGCGTCAACGTGAGCTGCACACCGCTCGCGGCGGGTCGGTGCAGCGGCGCCGGCGCGCCTTCTTTGCACCCCAGCGCGGTGGGCTCGGGGACCAGCCACGGGTGCAGGGTGGGGCCGAAGGCCAGGTTGCGGCGAAGGAGCAGGCCGGCCCCCGGCACCGGCACCTCGGCGCTCCACCACCGGCCCTCGACCTGATCGAGGGCTCGGCGGGTCGCGTCGAGGTCCAGGGCGCCGAGGGCCTCGAGGGCGGCGTCCATCTCGGCGTCCAGCGCCTGATCCCAGGGCTCGGGCCTCGCCCAGGCCCTCGCCCCGAGCGTGGCGCCGAGGAGGTCGGAGTACAGGTCCTCGGGGGAGAAGGCGCTGAAGGTCTCGGAGAAGAAGGGCACGACCCGGCCGCCTGCCCCGGTGGTGATCTCGTGCCACACCGTGAGGTCGAACGCCGCCTGCGCGGCGCTGTCGGAGGTAGGCGGGGCAAGGAGGGTTGCGCCGCCGTCGGCGGTGGCGAGCGCGACCGGCCCGCCGCGCGCGGCCTCGAGCCGGGCCCTGAGGTGGGCGTACAGGTCGGCGGCGGAGCGGAGGTGCCCCAGGTCGATGAAGCCGCCCCGGCAGGTGTAGACCAGGCCGTTTCGCTCCTCGAATACGGTGCGGGCCCGGTAGCGGTGGTGGCCGAGGGCGCCGCGGGCCACCACGTTCTCTACCCCCACCGGCGGGCGCAGGACCCCGAGGCGGAGCTCGAGGTCGTGCCCGAGGGCGCAGCAGATCCTCAGCCGCGGCGGATACTCGGCCGCGTCCGTGGGCGGGGCCGCGGCGGCGGGCGCGGCGAGCAGCAGGAGCAAAGCAGCCTGCGCGAACGACCGCGAGCGATGCTCGGCTGCCATGGCCCTCGCTCAGCGGAAGAGGGTCGAGGCCCGGCGGATGACCTCGGGGCAGGTGGCGCGGGCGGGCACGCGCCGCATGCGGAAGTAGCTCCGCCCCGGCTCCGGGTGGGGCCGGTTGTCGGGGTTGCCGGCCAGGACGTCGCGGCTCGCCCCGAGCACCACCTGCTCCGCCTTCCAGCGCACCAGGCCCGCGATGCGGTCCGGCGCGAGCACCGCGCCTTCGAGTGCGCTCTCGTCGCGCTGGACCACGTAGATCTCGCCCTTGACCAGCCCCTCCACCTGGACCGTCAACCCAGGTTGACCGTCCTCGTCGGCGTCCACCAGGCGCGGATCGCTCGGCGCGGTGGGGAGCGCCTCGCGGCTCGGATCCTCGAGGGCGGCACCTCGCACTCGGACCGGCCTCGACTCCTCGTAGCGCAGGCGCCCCTCGTCCGCGGCCAGGCGGGCGGGGGCGGAGGCCCCCGACACCGCGCGCAAGAAGGCGCGGGGGAAGCGGGCCCGCACCGCGCCGCCCAGGGAGTCGTTGGCGAGCGCGCAGACCCGCTCGGTGACCTCGTAGCCGCTCGCGGTCTTGCGCACGTCTACGATGGAGATGGCCCGGGTCTCGGAGGTGATGTCACCGACCACCGGGACGTCGGACAGGGCGGTGGTCACCTCGAGGCGGGCCCACCGCCCGCTGAGGTCGGGGGGCGCGGCGGGGGCGCCAGCCACCGCGAGGAGCGCGAGCGCAGGCAGACCTGCGCGGGTGATGCCGGGCCTCACGCCCACCTCCGGGCCGGGCCGAGGTCCTCGAGGCAGGCGTCGGCGGCGGCGAGGCCGGAGAGCGCGCACAGGGGGAGGCCCCCGCCGGGGTGGGCGCTGCCGGAGGCGAGGTAGAGCCCCGGCACTGCACCCACGCGGTTGGGTGGGCGGCCGAAGGCGGCGAACGTCGAGTTGGAGGCGGCGCCGTAGATCGCCCCCCGGCTCCCCGGGAAGCGGGCGGCGAGCTCGGTCGGGGTGCGGGACCACACCCTAGGGTCGGCCTCCTCGAGCAGGTCTGCTTGCAGCAGGCGCCGTCGCACCGTCTCGGCCAGGACCTCGTGCTCCTCGCGGGGGCGCGGACCGGTCGCCGGCTCGGCCGGGGCGTTGGCCATGACGAAGAGCGGCTCGGCGTCCGGCCACCCCGGGCGCCCGTGGCAGGGCTCCTGGGCGCACAGGTAGACGGTCGGGTCTCGTGGGGCGCGGTCCCGCCGGAAGATGTCCGTGAACTCCTCGAGGTAGTCGGTGGGGAAGAGCACCGCGTGGGCGGGCCGCGGCACGGCTGGGCGCCGCGCTCGGTACACCGCGGTGTAGCCGGACATCGACGGGGTGCTCGGGGCCGACAGCGCCCGGCGGTGCATGGGCGGCAGGAGGTCTTGCGCGAGCTGGGCGACGTCCGCGTTGCACACCACCGCGCGGGCGGGCACCGCGCCCGACGCGGTCTCGATCGCCCGCACCGCGCCTCGCTCCACCCGCAGCCCGGTGACCGGGGTGTCGTAGCGGAGCTCGACCCCCAGGCCGAGCGCCACCCGCTCGAGGGCGCGCACGAGGGCGTGGATCCCGCCCTCCACCCCGAAGCCGCCGAGCCCCAGCTCCACCCACGCGATGCAGCTCAGGGTTGCCGGCGCGCTGGTGACGTCGGAGCCGTTGTAGGTCGCGTAGCGCGCGAGGAGCCACTGCAGATGAGAGCTCCGGACCTGCTTGGTGATCGCGCTCCACATGCTTCGCAGACCGTCGATCTGGCGCAGGGCCGAGAAGCGCGTCACCCCCATGCGGAGCAGGCTCCCCATGCTCGGGGCGGGGCCGTAGACGAAGTTCGGCGCCCCCGCGTCCCAGATCCTGCGCGCGTGATCCAGGAACCCGGCCAGCTCGCGGGCGGGGTCGGCGCCCAGGGCGGCCTTCACCGAGGCGAGGGTGTCCTCCGGGGTGCGCTCGACGTCGAGGACCACGCCGTCCGGATAGTGGTAGCGGAAGGCCGGCGTGGGCTGGCGCAAGCCGACCTGCTCGGTGAGCGAGGTGCCGGCCCGGCGGAAGATCCGGTCGAACACGTCGGGCAGGGTCAGGACGCTCGGTCCGGTGTCGACCTCGACCCCGTCCACCACCTCGACCCCGGCCTTGCCACCCGGGCCGGCGGCGGCCTCGAGCACCACCACCCGCTGCCCCCCCGCGGCGAGGTTCACCGCCGCGCTCAGGCCGCCGATCCCGGCCCCGATCACCACCACCGCGTCGCTCATGCCCCGCCTCCCTCCGAGGGCGCGGGGCGGTACACGCGCCCGCGCCATGTCAATCTGCCTTGCCGCGTCCGTCGCCAGGACTCCACCGCGATGGCCACCAGGGCCAGGACCCCCAGCGGGTGGAGCAGCACCCCCTCCGGGGGCTGGCGGTGCCTGAGGGCGAGGATGGTCCGCAGGACGAGGTTGGCCGCCACCGCCCACCCCGCCCCGGGGAGCCCCGCCACGAGCGCCCCGTAGGGCAGGACGAAGGCGGCGAGGTACAGGGCCACCGCCACCGCGAGGGCGCATGGCCGCCCGCCGAGGCCGGGGTAGAGGTTCTTGGCGAACCCCGACCAGATCTCGGGCCAGCCGGAGTACATGCGGCAGGCGGCGACGTGGTGGCCGTCCGCGAACACCACCCGCAGGCCCTCGCCCTTGGCCCGCCGGCACAGCGCCATGTCGTCCACCACCGCGTCGCGCACCGCGCTGAAGCCGCCCACCGCGCGGTACGCCTCGCGGCGCGCCATGAGGAGCTGGCCGTTCGCGGCGAGGAAGCGCACGTCGCGGCTCTTGTGGGTGAGGGCGAGCGGGAACCAGCTCACGTAGGTCAGGTGCAACAGGGGCAGCACGAGGCGCTCGGCGAAGGACTCCATGCGCTGGCGGGGCACCGCGGTGAGGAGCTGGGCCCGCTCGGCGTCGAGCAGGGTGGCGAGGCGCGCGGGGCCGTCGGGTGCGAGCCGGACGTCGGCGTCGACGAAGAGGAGCAGGTCACCTTGCGCAGCCTCGGCCAGGCGGTGGCAGGCGTGGGGCTTGCCCACCCACCCGGGCGGGAGCGGCCCGCCCGCCAGGACGTGGAGGCGTGGATCTTCGGCCGCCAACCGGGCGAGGATGGCGGGGGTGTCGTCGGTGGAGTGGTCATCGTAGACCAACACCTCTCGCACCGGGGCGGCGAGCGCGGCCCGGACGCAGGCCTCGATGTTGGCGGCCTCGTCCCGGGCGGGGATGAGCACGCTGACCCCGGCTACCGAGGCCTCGCTCCGCCGGGGGCGGGGCCAGGTGAAGAGGTTGACGAGCCCCAGCCCCAGGGTGAGGGCGGGCAGGGCGAAGACGAGCCATGGGATCAGCGCACTCATCGAGCGCCTCCGTCCCCGCCCAGGAGGCGGCGCAGGCGGCCTTGCGCAGGGCCCGCGAACAGGGGGAGCCACATCGAGTTCGGGCCCGCCGGCTGGTGGACCCGCATCCGCACGAAGGGCCGCTGCCAGGCGCGGTCCACTCGCGCGGGGACCACCCACTCCCCGATGCCGCGCGCGTCGCCGTCCCGGACGAGGGTGCGCAGGTAGAACGGCCCGTCGTCCACCACCGCCTCGGTCCGGACGTCGATCCAGGGCGCGTCGCCCTGGTGCAGGGTCACCCGCCGCGGGTGGCGGACCCCGTAGCGGGCCCGGACCTCGTCCTGCAGGGTCACCTGCAGGTTCGGGTAGCGGCGGACCTGGCCCTCGGCGCCGAGCTCGACGCCCCAGGCCTGGGGCGGCCCTCCGGCCTCTGGCCACAGCACGTAGTAGATGCGGGTGCTGCCGTCCGTCACGAAACGCCCCCAGGTCCAGCGGCCGATGCCGAGGCGATCCAGGGGCACCGTGCCCCCGTTGCGGTCGTGGTAGGCCGGCCCGGCCAGCCGGTGGTGTTCGTCGCCGATGTGCAGGTCCGCCTGCAGGGTGGCGGGGCCGGTCACCGGGGACCACAGGTGAGGGTGGTCGGGGTCGTCGGCCTGCTCGGTCACCGGGGTCGGGCCCTCGAGGGCGAGCAGGCCGCGCAGGCGGCCGCCGCGCGGCAGCGGCAGATCCAGCTCGGCCCGCAGGTGGCGTCGGCCATCCTCGCCCTCGAGGTGGAAGCGCGAGGCGCCGAGGCGCCAGGTGTCGCCGCGCCACGTCGCCTCTTCCTCGGGGTAGGCCTGCAGCAAATAGAAGGTGGGCTTGCCCTCGGCGTACAGGGCCAGGTTCAGGCTCGGGCGGGCGCGCGGGCGCTCCGGCGCGCCGCGCCTGGCCGCGTCGAGGTAGCCGGGGAGGAAGGGCAGGCCGAAGGACCAGATGCAGACCAGGCCGTTCCCCGCCTCGTCGAGGTGGTCCACGTACCACCACGCGAAGCCGCCGGGCGCGTCCAACAAGGTCGAGGGCAGGGGCGCGCTCGGGTCGGCCAGCCCCATCAGCCCCGTTGCCGGTGCGGCGTGGGATGTGTCACTCATCTTGCGGAGCCTCCATGAGAGACCTGGCGGTGGTGGGTGCTGGCCCGGCGGGGCTGATGTTGGCGGCGGAGGCGGCGGCGCGCGGGATCTCGGTGGTGGTGGTGGATCCGGCCCCGGAGCACCGCTGGCCCAACAACTATGGGGTCTGGGTCGACGCCCTCGCCGCGCTCGGCCTCGAGGCTTGCCTCGCCGCGCGCTGGCCGACCGCGCGGGTGCACCTCGGGGACGATCGGAGCCACGCGATCCCGCGGGCCTACGGCCGGGTGGACAACGACGCGCTCAAGCAAGCCATCTTGCGCCGCGCGGGCCCCGCGCTGGAGCGGGTGCCGGGCCGAGTGGTGGGCGTCACCCACGGCGCCGACCATAGCACCCTCGCGCTCGCGAGCGGTGGCGCGGTGGAGGCGCGGGTGGTGGTCGACGCCACCGGGCCCGCCTCCGCCCTCCTCGAGCCGACCTCGGGCGTCGTCCCCGCGGCCCAGGTGGCGTTCGGCCAGGTCCTGCGGGTCGATCGGCTGCCCATCCCCCAGCACGAGCTGCTCCTGATGGACTACCGGCCGCTCCCGCGTCACGTCGCAGCGGGCGCCGACGAGCCGGCCTCGTTCCTGTACGCGATGCCCCTCGGCCCCGACCTCGTCTTCGTGGAGGAGACGGTGCTGGTCTCGAGGCCGCCCCTGAGCCTGCCCATCCTGCAAGATCGATTGCAGCGGCGCCTGTCCAGCCTCGGCCTGCTCCGCTACGACGTCGAGGCGGAGGAGCGGTGCTACATCCCGATGGGGGCGCCGCCGCCGCGCGGCCCCCAGCGCGTGGTCCCCTTCGGCGCCGCGGCGGGCATGGTCCACCCCGCCACCGGCTACCAGCTCGATCGCGCCCTCGCCCTCGCCCCCGCCCTGGCCGAGGTGCTCGTCGCTGGCCTCGAGGCAGGGGCCAGCCCCGGCGCGGTGGCGGCGACGGGCTGGGAGGTGGTGTGGCCGCGCGCCAGACGGAGGCTCTGGGCGGTCTACGGCTTCGGGATGGAGGTGCTCCTCGACCTGGACGGCGCGGGGCTCCGCGCCTTCTTCCACACCTTCTTCAGCCTGGAGGCCGAGGTCTGGGGGCGCTACCTGGGGGGGACCGCGACCGGGGCCCAGGTCGCGGCGGCGATGCTGAAGGTGTTCGCCGCCGCGCCGGGGCCCATCCGGCGACGCCTCCTGGCCCACGGCCTCGGGCCCGGCGGATGGTCGCTCCTGCGCGGCCTCGGTGATTGACCCCTCCGCTCGCATCGCTGTCTCTCCCCTGTTGTCCAGGCTTTGTCACATTCTAGTGCGTTTCCTCTGGACAGTTTTCAAGGCGAATCTAGACAGAGCCTCGACAAAGGATGTGCGGCCCCGGCAGAGGCCCTTCCCAGACAGAGGAGGAGACCCGTGCGGTCATCTAGAGTGAGCCCGATCGTTTCCCCTGATCGCCCCGAGCCAATGGACGGAGGGCCCAGCCCGATCGCGGCTGCGCCGCGGCAGGAGCCCCTCGGCGGGGACGAGGCCATCGACCAGGTGAAGGCCCTGATGCTCAAGCTGGCGGCGGGCGATCGCTTCGAGCGCCTCGGCGCCATCGTGCAAGAGCACTTGCTGACCGGCGGTAAGCGGCTGCGGGCCCGCCTGGCCCTCGCGGCGGCGGAGTCGCTCGGCGTGCCAGCGGAGCACGGGGTGGGCTGGGCGGCGGCCTGCGAGCTGTTGCACAACGCCTCCCTGATCCACGACGACCTGCAGGATCGCGACGAGCTCCGGCGCGGGCGCTTCAGCGTCTGGGTGCGCCACGGCGAGGCCCAGGCGATCAACGCGGGGGACCTGCTCCTGATGCTGCCGTACCTCGCAGTCGAGCACGTGGCGGTGCCCGCGAGCCTGAAGTGGGCGCTCGCGCTCGCGGTGGCCCGACGCGCCGAAGAGACGGTGCGCGGGCAGTCGCTCGAGATGTCGCTGTGGTCGAGCTGTCGCTGGGACTGGGCCTCCTACGAGGAGGCGGCGGTGGGCAAGACCTCGGCCCTCATGACCCTGCCGGTGCACGGCGCCGCGCTCCTCGCCGGGCGCGCCCCGGCCCAGGCGGAGCGCCTCGCGGACTGCTTCCGCGACCTCGGGCTCCTGTTCCAGATGCAGGACGACGTGGTCGATCTGTTCGGCGACAAGGGCCGCGACAAGCCGGGCGGCGACGTGCGCGAGGGCCGGGTGAGCGCCCTGGTGGTGGAGCACCTGACCCAGAACCCCGAGGACATGGAGTGGCTGTGCCCGATCCTCGGTAAGCCGCGCGAGGAGACCACCGACGCCGACGTGGCGCGGGTGGCGGAGGCCTTCGAGGCCGGCGCGCTGCAAGGTGTCCTGCGGCGGATCAAGACGGTGGAGGCCCGCTTCCTGGAGGCGGCGCCCCTGGTGGCCGAGCCGGAGCTCTGGGCGGTGGCGCGCGCCCTGACCGCGCTGTGCCTGGCCCCGGTGCAGGGCCTCATGCGAGAGGTGAGCGATGCGTGACGACAGGCCGGTGGTGGTGATCGGCTCGGGCTTCGGGGGCCTGGCCGCGGCGGTGCGGATGCGGGCCCAGGGCTACCGGGTGCTCCTGTTGGAGGCCCGTGATCAGCTGGGCGGCCGGGCCGCGGTGTTCGAGCGGGACGGGCACGTCTTCGACGCCGGGCCGACGGTGATCACCGCGCCGTACCTGCTGGAGGAGCTCTTCGCCCTCGCGGGGCGGGACATGCGCGACTTCATGGAGCTCGTGCCGGTAGACCCCTTCTATCGGATCGAGTTCGCGGATGGCTCGCGCTTCGACTACGTGGGTGAGGAGGAGCGCCTGCTCGCCAACATCCGCGAGCTGTCGCCCCCCGACGTCGACAACTATCGCCGCATGGTGAAGCACATGGAGGCGATCTTCGACGTGGGCTACACCAAGCTCGTCGACGTGCCCTTCGAGCGCTTCACCGACATGATGAAGGTGGTGCCGGACATGTTGCGCCTGGGGAACCACCGCTCGGTCTACGGCATGGTGTCCCGCTACATGCAGGACGAGCGCCTGCGCCAGGTCTTCACCTTCCAGCCCCTCCTCATCGGCGGGAACCCGTTCCGGGCGACGTCGATCTACACCCTGATCCACTGGCTCGAGCGTAAGTGGGGGGTCCACTTCGCCAAGGGCGGCACCACCAGCGTGGTCCAGGGCCTGGGCGCCCTCCTCGACGACATGGGGGTGGAGGTCCGCACCAGCGCCCCGGTAGAGGAGATCGAGGTCGAGGCGGGCGCCGCGGTCGCGGTGCGCCTCAGGGGCGGCGAGCGGATCCCGTGCCGGATGGTGGTGTCCAACGCAGATCCCTCCTTCGTGTACACGAAGATGATCGCGCCCGAGCACCGCCGGAAGCACACCGATCGGGCGGTGGGGAGGAAGCACCAGTCGATGAGCCTCTTCGTCGCCTACTTCGGCACGAAGAAGCAGTACCCGGAGCTCGCCCACCACACCATCGTGCTCGGGCCGCGCTACCGGGGCCTGTTGGACGACATCTTCGACAACAAGGTGCTCTCGGAGGACTTCTCGCTCTACCTGCACGCCCCGACCCGCACCGACCCGAGCCTGGCCCCGCCGGGGCACGAGACGTTCTACGTGCTGTCGCCGGTGCCCAACAACGAGAGCGGGCTGGACTGGTCGAAGGAGGGTCAGCCGTACTTCGAGCGGATCATGGACGCGCTCGAGCGGCGGATGCTCCCCGGGCTGAAGGAGAACCTGACCACCTCCTTCTTCGTGACCCCCGACTACTTCGAAGAGGAGCTCCGCTCGGTCTCGGGCGCGGCCTTCGGCATCGAGCCACGCCTCAGCCAGTCCGCCTGGTTCCGCTACCACAACCGCTCCGAGGACGTGGCGGGGCTGTACTTCGTGGGCGCGAGCACCCACCCCGGGGCGGGGGTGCCGGGGGTGCTGAACACCGCCAAGGTGCTCGAGAAGCTGGTGCCCCGCCTCGACGAGTCGGAGCGCGTGCCCCTGCCGAGCTCAAGGAGGGTTGCGGTGTGAGCGGGCACCTCGCCACCCTGGCCGCGGGCTCGAAGAGCTTCTCGTTCGCGGCCCGCTTCCTGCCGGCCGAGCGCCGGGCCGACGCGGCGCTCCTGTACGCGTTCTGCCGCTGGGTCGACGACCTCGCGGACGAGGCCCCGGACCCGGCCGAGGCGCGGGCCCGCCTCGACGCGGTGGAGGCGCAGCTCTCGGCGCAGGAGCCGGAGCTGCCCCAGGTGGCGGAGCTGGTGGCGATGGCCCGCCGGGTGGGGATGGACCTCGCCCACGCGCGGGAGCTGGTGCGCGGGGTGCGCTCCGATCTCGGGGTGGTGCGGGTCGCCGACGACCGCGCGTTGTTCCGGTACTGCTACCGGGTAGCGGGCACGGTGGGGCTGATGATGTGTCCGGTGCTCGGAGTGCGGGCCGAGGAGGCGCTCCCGTTCGCGGTGGACCTCGGGGTGGCGATGCAGCTCACCAACATTTGTCGCGACGTGCGGGAGGACGCCCTGCGCGGTCGGGTCTACCTGCCCGCGACCCGGCTGGCCGCGGCGGGGGTCTCGCAGGACGGCCTGCTCGCCCTCGCCCCCGAGCGGGCGGGCGGGGTCGAGCGGGTGGTGCAAGACCTCTTGCTCGTGGCGGAGCGCTACTACCACAGCGCGGAGCGCGGGCTCCGCTTCATCCCGGCGCGGCCGCGGGTGGCGATTGCGGTGGCCTCGCGGGTGTACCGCGAGATCGGGCGCCGCCTCATCGCCCGGGGCACCCCGGTCCTGGCGGGCCGGACGGTGGTGTCGGGCGCACGCAAGGCCTTCGTGGCGGTGGGGGGCGTGCTCGGCGTGCTCGCGCGGGCGGTGGCGGTGGCGTGGGCGCGGCCCCACGCGGCGGAGCTCCACCTGCACCTGGCCGGGCTGCCGGGGGCCGACGTGCCGCGCCTCTTGGGGAGGGCGGGGTGAGCGGTCGGTGGTACGGCGCAGGCGGTCGCACCTTCGTGGCCCTCCACGGCTGGAGCGGGGACCACCGGACCTTCGCCCCGCTGCAAGGCTACCTGCCGAAGTGGGCGCGCCTCTGGGCTCCTGACATGCCCGGCTTCGGCGCCGCGCCGCCCCCCGCGCGCTGGGACTTCGACGCCCTCACGCGCCCGATCCTGGAGGGCATGGACGCGCAGGGCATCGCGCGCGCCACCCTCGTGGGCAACTGCGCCGGCGCGGTGGTGGCGATGGAGCTCGCCCTGCGCCACCCCGAGCGGGTCGAGGGGCTCGTGCTCATCGACCCCTTCGCCTACGCCCCGTGGTACTTCCGGCTCCTGACCTGGGGCTGGCCAGGGTGGCTGTTCTACCACTCGACCTTCGCCAACCCGCTCGGCCGCTGGATCACCAACGTGGCGTTGGCCGCCCGGCGGACCGCGGACACCGACCTCACCGAGGGGTTCGCGCGGGTGCGGCACGACGTGGCGTTCCGCTTCCTGCGGCTGCTCTGCTCGGTGCCCCACGTGTCGCGCTACGCCGCGCTGTCGATGCCGGTGCGGCTCCTGTACGGCGAGCGGACCTTCGGCGCGGTGAAGCGGTCGGTGGCGATGTTCCGGAGCATGTGGCCCCGGGCGGTGGTCCAAGCCCTCCCGGGGGCGGGGCACCTGCCCATCCAGGAGGCGGCGGCAGCGCTGGCCCGCCTGGGCTTTGAAGAGGGACTTCTCGATGGAAGCAAGGCAACCTGCGGTGTACCCCATGCGGCTGGTGACCAGGCTCACCGGGCTCAGCTCGGACACGATCCGGGCCTGGGAGCGGCGCTATAGGGCGATCGAGCCGGATCGGAGCTCCGGCAACACGCGCCAGTTCTCGGCCGACGACGTGCGGCGCCTGACCCTGCTGAAGGAGGTCACCGACCTCGGTCACTCCATCAGCCAGGTCGCGCCCCTCGACACCGCCTCGCTCGAGGCCCTGGTGGGCTCGGTTCGGTCCACCGCCGCGCCGCGGGCGCCGCGAGCCGAGCGTGGGAAGGTGGTCCCGCTCCAGCGGCTCGCCGACAGCTACCTCGCTGCGGTGACCCGCTTCGAGACCCGCCGCAGCTTCGAGCTCCTGGCCCAAGCGGCCCGGGACCTCGACCCCCGGGACTTCCTGTTCACGGTGGTGGTGCCGGTGATCCACGAGGTGGGGCTCCGCTGGTCCCACGGCGAGCTTGGGGTGGCCCAGGAGCACATCGTCAGCAGCCAGCTGGGTGCGCTGCTCGTCTCCCTGGAGCGGCCGGGCTTGAGTGAGGACGCCCCTCGGATCGTCACCGCCGCGCCCCCCGGCCACCGCCACGAGCTCGGGCTGTTGGTGGCGGCGGTGCTGGCCGGCCTGCGGGGCTACGAGGTCGCGCACCTCGGAGTGGACCTCCCGTGGCAGGAGCTGGACTGGGCGGCGCAGATGAGCCGGCCCCGCGTCCTCATCCTGAGCGTGGTCCGGGATCTACCCCCATCGGAGCGCGAGCAGCTCGAAGACGCGGTCCACCACCTGGCCGAGAAGGTGCCGGTGTGGCTCGGTTGCCCGGCCGACCACTCGCTCACCCGGGCCGGGCTGCCGGCGCGGCTGTTTCACTCCTATGCGCAGTTCGACGCCGCGCTCCAGGGCCTCGCCCCCTGAGCCCGCCTTTGCTAGCCGTGCCGCATGCGCTTCATCGTGCCCGCGGCCTTGCCCCGCCTCGCGCGGCTCCTCGAGGAGGTGGGCCTGGCGGTCGACGTCAGGGCCGACGTCGCGGCGGTCGAGGGGCCCCTCGGCCCCATCCCGCTGCGCTCCGGCTTCCCCCTGCATCAGCTGCGCGAGGTGCTGCGCGCGGCCCGGCTGACCGTGCCGGGGCTCACCGCGCGCGGGGCGGTCGGCCAGCGCTGGCAGGCCATCCTGCAGGAGCTGCACGGCGCCCCGCTCGTGGTGGGGGTGGGTGAGCCGGACTCGGCGCAGGATGCCTTGCCGGACCTCGAGCCCGCCCTTGACCTCCACCAGGCGATGGAGGTGCTCCTGGTGGCGCACCGGGTGGCCCTGATGGACGCGGATCTCCCCCGGGCCGCCGCCGCCCTGTCGCGCTTCAGTGCCGCGATGCTCGCCCACGTCGAGGTCGAGGACCGCCTGGTGATGCCTCGGTACCGGGACGCGGCGCCCGCCGGGGGCTGGGCGCGAGGGGCGGACCCCGACATCGTGAGCAACGAGCACGAGAAGATCCAGCGGCGGCTGCCCGAGCTCCTGGCGGCGGTGCGCGAGGTCGAGGCGGCGGGCCTGGCCGAGGCGGAGCGCAAGGTGGCCTGCCTCGATCTCCTGGACCGGGAGAAGGTGTTCGCGGACCTGTTGGAGCACCACGATCTGCGGGAGCGGGCCCACGTGTACCCGCGGCTGGAGGTGGTGCTGGGGCCCGAGGAGCGCCAGGCCATGGCCCTCTGCGTCCTGGACGGCTTCACCGCGGGCGTCGCCTGAGGCGCCCGGCTTGCGCCGGGGTCCGGTTGGTGGGATCCCAGGGGCATGTTCGAGGCGGTAGAGCTGGGCAGGAAGGTCTCCAAGGAAGAGTACGAGGCGGCGCTGCCCCAGCTCCGAGCGGGGCTGCTCGAGGCGCAGTTCGCCTTGCGCGAGACGCGGTGCCCGGTGCTCGTCCTGATCCACGGGGTGGAGGGGGCGGGGAAGTCGGAGCTCTTGAACCAGCTCTCCCAGTGGCTCGACATCCGAGGGATGGAGTTCCACACCTTCGGGCGCCACACCGACGAGGAGCGCATGCGGCCACCGTGGTGGCGCTTCTGGATCACCCTGCCGCCCCGCGGCAAGGGCGCCTTCTACCTGGGCTCCTGGTACACCAACCCCATCCTCACCCGGGTCCTCGAGGGGGGCGACGCCAGCGCGTTCGAGGGGTACCTCACCCAGATCCGGCAGTTCGAGCGCATGCTCGCCCTCGACGGCGCGATCATCCTCAAGTTCTGGCTCCACCTCAGCAAGAAGGACCAGCGCCGTCGGCTCGAGAAGCTCGAGGGTGACAAGGCCACCCGGTGGCGGGTGACCAAGGAGGACTGGCGGCGGCACGAGGCGTACGACACCTTCGTGCGGGCGTCGGAGACCGCGATCCGCGAGACCGACACCGGCGAGGCCCCCTGGTACCTGATCGAGGCCAAGAACGCCCGGTACCGTGACCTGACGGTGGGGCAGACCATCCTCGAGGTCCTGCAGGCCCGGTTGCAGAACCCGCCCGCGCCGCCCCCGCCCAGCCTGGCCCACGCCGCGGCCGCCGTGCCCGGCGCCTCGGTCACCATCCTCGACCGGGTGGACCTGTCCCAGAAGCTGGAGGACGCGGCCTATGAGAAGAGGCTGAAGGAGCTCTCCGAGACCCTGGGGCGCCTGGGGCGTGACGCGTACGAGGCCAAGCGGTCGGCGGTCATCGTGTTCGAGGGCTGGGACGCGGCGGGGAAGGGCGGGGCGATCCGGCGGCTCAGCGCGGCCCTCGACGCGCGCTCCCTCCAGGTGATCTCGGTGGCCGCCCCCACCGACGAGGAGAAGGCGCGCCACTACCTGTGGCGCTTCTGGCGCCACATCCCGCGCTCGGGGCACATCACCATCTACGATCGCTCCTGGTATGGGCGGCTCATGGTGGAGCGGGTGGAGGGCTTCGCGCGCCCGGACGAGTGGGGGCGGAGCTACGCCGAGATCAACGACTTCGAGCAGCACCTGGTCGATCACGGCATCGCGCTGGTGAAGTTCTTCCTGCACATCAGCCCGGACGAGCAGCTGGCCCGCTTCAAGGAGCGCGAGACCGTCCCGTACAAGCGCCACAAGATCACGCAAGAAGACTGGCGCAACCGCGAGAAGTGGCCGGCGTACGAGACCGCGATCAACGAGATGGTGGCCCGCACCAGCACCGCCCACGCCCCCTGGAACATCATCCCCGGCAACGACAAGCGCTTCGCCCGGGTCCAGGTGCTCGAGACGTTGGTGGCGGCGCTGAAGCGGACCCTGGGCTGAGCCGTACCCGCGCGGTAAGCGAACTGGGCCGAGCCGCCTGCTACGGTGCTCGAGATGCGGCGGGCCAGCACCCTGGGGATCGTCTCCTTCGCCCTCACGGCGTGCTTCCAGGCCCCCAGCTACGAAGATCGCCTCTGCTCCGAGCAGGAGCCCTGCCCCTCGGGCCTGACGTGCGTGGCCGGTCGGTGCTCGTCCGACCTGCTGGTATCGGGCCAATCGGACGCGGGCTGGCCCGACGTGGTCGAGCAGGACGCGGGCGCGGTGGACACGGGCATGGCGCTCGAGGTCGTCGACGCGGGTGCGCCGGACGCCGGGTACGCGCCGGACGCGGGCGCGCCGGCAGACTCGGGGGTATCGCAGGACGTCGGAGTGGCGGACACCGGGGTGCCGGAGGACTCAGGGGTGGTGGACTCTGGGGTTCCGGAGGACACAGGGGTGGTGGACGACGCCGGGGTTCCGGAGGACTCAGGGGTGGTGGACGCGGGCATCCTGGTGGACTCCGGGGTGGTGGACTCAGGCATCCCGCTCGACGCGGGCGTGCCGCTCGACTCCGGGCTCCCGCTCGACGCTGGCGTCCCGCCCGACTCCGGCGTGCTGCCAGACTCCGGCGTGGCCTGCCCAGCCGCCTGCACCGGCGGCTGCGTCAATGGGGAGTGCGTGGTGCTCGGCGCCGGTGGGCTCACGACCTGCCCGCCCGGCGTCGACTGCCGGGTGATCTGCGACGACGTGACCGACTGCGACGCGGTGGACTGCGCGGGCGCGGCGACCTGCTCGGTGGAGTGCAGGCTGGGCTCCACCTGCGACGGCGTGAGCTGTGGCCAGGCGTCGCAGTGCGACGTCGACTGTCGGGGCAACGACAACTGCGCCGGGCCGATCCAGTGCGCGCCGGGCAGCGCGACGTGCACCGTCACGTGCACGGGCGGTCACACCTGCCAGGGCCCCGTGGTCTGCGCTGGCGTGACGGACTGCAACCTGTTCTGCACCGGCACCGACGTCTGCGGCGGTGATCTGGACGGCACTGGGAGCACCTCCTTCGCGGCGACCTGCAACGGCGTCACCGCTTGCAGCGGCGACATCCTTGGCGGCACCGACACCAGCGTGGTCTGCACCGGCCCAGGCACCTGCGGCGGGGACATCCTCTGCGGCACCGGCGTCTGTGACGTGACCTGCTTCGGCGGCGCCTGCCCTTGAGGATCCAGCCGGATCCCCAGTACCCTGCTCGCGATGCGGCGGGCGATCCTGGCGGCGCTGATGTCCACCGTCGTGGCCGGCTGCACCCGAAGCCCCAGCTACGAGGGGCGCCTGTGCTCGGTGGCGGAGCCCTGCCCGGCGCCCTACGTCTGCGCGGCCGGGCGCTGCGCGGCGGCGCTCCCCGGCGACGACGCGGGAGCGCTGCTCGACGCAGGTCGTCGCGACGCAGAGGCCGATGACGCGGGCGCCCATGACGCCGAACCCCTCGACGCCGCTCAGCCTGACGCGGACGCGCCCGACGCGGACGCCCCCGACACGGGCCCCGCCGACACCGGCGTGCTCCCGGACGCGGGCCCGGCCGACACCGGCGTGCTCCCAGATGCGGGCCCGGCCGACAGCGGCGCGCTCCCGGACGCGGGCCCCGCCGACACCGGCGTGCTCCCGGACGCGGGCCCGGTGGACTCCGGCGTGCCTTGCCCCGCGGGGTGCACCGCAGGGTGCACCAACGGAGTGTGCGAGGTGTACGGGACCGGCGGCGACACCGACTGTCCGGTGGGAGTGACGGAGTGCGAGGTCCGGTGCGACGCGACCCACGGCTGTGCCCGTGTCCGGTGCAATGGCGCCGACCGTTGCACGGTGGCCTGCAGCGGCCAGACCTGCACCGACAGCATCTACTGTGGCGTGGCCACGTCCTGCCTGGTGAGCTGCCAGGGGCCTGGCTCGTGCACGGACTCGATCTACTGCGGCGCCAACGTGAGCGCCCCGTCCTGTCAGGTCGTCTGCGGGGGCGACAGCTCCTGCGCGGGGAACATCTACTGCGAGGACGCCGCTGACTGCAGCGTGGCTTGCCTTGGCGACAGCGCGTGTGGCGGCAACGTCTATGGAAATGGCGCCACCGAGATCAACTGTGTGGCGCCGGGGGCGTGCGCTGGCTCGTTGCACTGTGGGGATGGCGCATGCAACGTGACCTGCACCCAGGGGGCGTGCGGCTCTGTGTATTGCGAGAACGCATGCGCCTGCGGGGTCACCTGCGTGAGCCCGTCGAGCTGCACGATCTACGACTGCGCGATGGGTTGCTCGGCGCCGAACCAGTGCCTGGACACCGGCGCCACATGTGATCGGTGCTGATGGGCGGGACTCCGGGTCCCGGGCCGGCGCGGATCAGCTCACGTAGGGCAGGGGGTAGCCGTCGGCCTCGACCACCGCCTCGGCCAGGCGCCGCTTCATGGGCACCAGGGGCTGGGTCACGTCGAGGTGCAGGCGCTTCAGCTCCATGAAGCGGGTGTACTGGTCCTCGTCGGGGAACAGCTCGACCACGATGCGCCGGGCCCGGGCCATGGCGTTCTCGTAGATCGTGTTGGCCGCGATGCTCGCGATGAGCCGGTGCAGCTCCGCCCGCTTCTCGGTCTCCTCGGCCTGGGCCTGCACCGCGCGGCGCACCACGGTGTCGATCGTGTAGGCGTCGATCACCATGTCGGCCAGCATCATGAGCTGCTCCTGCTCCTTCTCGAGCTCGGTCATCAGCTTCATCGCCGCGGTCGCGAGGGTGTAGGTGGTGGCGCGCCGCACCAGCTCTGCCAGCTGGATCTCCTGGGCCATGGGGCCATCGCCCAGCGCGGGCACCGGTGAGGCGGCGCGGTGGAGCGAGTCCTGGATGCCCTGGGCCACCGGGAGGATGTTGAGCTGGCCCTTCATGGCCCGCTTCAGGAGCGTGCCGGGGATCAGCATCCGGTTGATCTCGTTGGTGCCCTCGAAGATCCGGTTGATGCGGCTGTCGCGGTACGCGCACTCGACGCCGTACTCGCGGCTGTAGCCGTAGCCGCCGTGGATCTGCACCGCCTCGTCGGCCACGAAGTCCAGGGCCTCGGAGCCGGAGACCTTCATGATCGAGGCCTCGATGTTGTACTCCTCGATCGCCTCCACGATGCGCTGGCCGCGGTCCGGATCGTTCTTGTCGACCTTCGACATCGCGGCGTCCACGTTGCCGGTGGTGCGGTAGCTGGTGGACTCCACCATGTAGACCCGCACCGCCATGTCGGCCAGCTTCTGTTGGATCGCCTTGAAGTCCGACAGCGCGCTGCCGAACTGCTTGCGCTCCTTGGCGTAGCGGGCCGCCATCCCGAGCACGTACTTGGCCCCGCCCATCACCGCCACGCCGAGGCGCAGGCGGCCCATGTTCAGGATGTTGAACGCGATCTTGTGGCCCTTGCCCTCTTCGCCGAGCAAGTTGTCCTTCGGGATCTTCACGTTGTCGAAGGACATCGCGCAGGTGTTGGACCCGAGGATGCCCATCTTGGGCTCGTCGCGCCCGATGTCGAGGCCCTCGGCGTCGGCCGGCACGAGGAAGGCGCTGAACTTCTTGCCGTCGATCTTCGCGAAGACGGTGAAGACGTCGGCGATCTTCGCGTTGGTGATCCACATCTTGGACCCGTTCAGGATCCAGTGCTGGCCGTCGTCGGAGAGCTTCGCCACCGTCTTGGCGGCCAGCGCGTCCGAGCCCGAGCCCGGCTCGGTGAGGGCGTAGGCCCCGATCTTCGAGGCGTCGGCGAACTGGGGCAGCCAGTGGTTCTTCTGCGCGTCGCTACCGAAGAAGACGAGCGGCAGCATCCCGATGCCGTTGTGGGCGCCGAGGGACACCGAGAAGCTCCCCTGCCGCGCCACCGCCTCGCTCACCAGGCACGAGGTGGTCTTGTCGAGCCCGAGGCCGCCGAAGGCCTCGGGGATGTCGATCATGTGCATCCCGAGCTCGCCCGCCTTGCGCAGGAGCTCGGGGATGAGGCCGGCCTCCTTGTGCTCGATCGCCTCGTGGCGGGGGACGATCTCCTTCTCCACGAAGTCCACCGCGGTCCGGTAGAACGCGCGCTGGTCCTCGTTGAGGCGCTCGGCGGTGAAGATCTCCTTGGACGCCGCGGACTCCAGGAGGAAGCCGCCGCCGGGGAGGAGATCCTCGACGGGGAGGGCGGTGCTGGGCTTGGGCTTGGTATCCATGGGTAAGACCGGACCGCACCATCCACCCGCTCGATTTTCGAGTCAACGCAGCGCGCCAGCGCGAGACGGCCGGCCACCGCCCCCTCTGGGGCGAAAAATTGGACCCCGGATCTCGGGTGGTGTTCCCTGGTCGCACCATGTCGCAGATCAGCGGAGCCGCACTTCTGTCTGACTACTCGCGCCCCCCCCTGGGCGGGGACGCGGACCGGCGCCGGAGCGCCCGGGTCCCCCTGGCCCACCCGGTCCGAGTGGGGCCGCCGAAGGAGGCCCCGGAGGCCCTGGTGTCGGCCCGCGACCTGTCGGCGGACGGGATGTTCATCGACGCCGATCGCCCGGTGCGGGTGGGGGCGCGCTTCTCGGCCGAGATCACCCTCCCGGACGGGCAGCAGATCTACGTGGCGCAGGCCGAGGTGGCCTACAACCGCGAGCACCTCCACGGCGCCGGGTTCGGGGTCCACTTCGTGGAGATCGACCCGGTGGACCGGGCCCTGATCGAGGCCGAGGTGAACCGCTTCGTGCGGGCCGAGCTGGGCTCGACCACCCTCGTCCCCAGCATCATCGCGGCCCGCCCCGCCCCGGTCTCCGAGCTGCCGACCCTGGCCCCGACCCGCTCCATGCTCGAGGCGCGGGGGGCGAGCGACATCGACGGCCTCGAGGCGGTGATCTCGCTGCCGCCCGAGCCGAGCCTGGGCTCCGCGACGCCTGAGGCGCCGGAGCTCTCCACCGAGCTCGAGCATCCGGCCGAGGACCCGAGCGCGGGCCCCCTCGCGCACGGCCCGTGGGGGCGACGCTCGCTCGAGCTCTTGGACGACATCGGCGAGGACGACGTCGAGGACGAGGCGCACGACGCGCGGCGCGTGGCTCGGGCCCTGCCGTCGCGGCTCGGCCGCTACTTGCCCGGGGCCCTGGTGCTGGCCGGGCTCGGGGCGGTGGTCTCGGTGGCGATCGGCCTGCTCTTCGACAGCTCCGGCGAGGCGCTCGCGGTGGAGCCGGCCTCCTCGGGCGTGAGCTCGGGGACCCAGGCGGTGCTGATGGGCGAGACGCAAGACGTCCTGCCGGTCACCCCCGCCCCCGAGGTGGATCCCGCCGCGCCCAAGAAGCGTCAGCTGCCGCCCCTCGTGCTGGTGGACGAGGCGTGGAACGGGGGCGGAGCGAAGGGCGCCGCGGCCGAGGCGGGCGCCGCAGCCCAGCCTGCGCCCGCGGCGAAGGCGCCTGCGCCGAAGGCGGAGCCCGCGCCCGTGGCGCAGGCACCCGCGACGGCGCCCGCCCCCGCGGTGAAGGCACCCGCGGTGGAGCCGGCGCCCGTCATGAAGGCGGAGCCCGCGCCCGAGGCGAAGGCCAAGCCCGCGCCCCGCGCCATGAGCGAGGCGGCCAAGGCCATCCTGGGTGAGGCGCCCGAGACGGTGACCCTGGCGGTGAGCCCCGGGGTGCGGGTGCTCCGGACCCACGTCCTCCACCAGCCGGAGCGCTTCGTGGTGGACCTGGTGGGCCAGGACGCCCCCCTCGCGGTCCCCGCGGGCCACGGCATCGTGTCGCAGATCCGGGTGGGCAAGCACCCCGAGTACACCCGCCTGGTGATCGACGTGCAGGCCCCCTTGCAGGCCGGTCAGGCCGAGCTGGTGGGCGGTCGCCTGCAGGTCACCCTGCACCCCCGCTGAGGCCGACGGTGCTGGACCCGCGCGATCAGCGGCTGGCCCGGCTCTTCGTGGCCATCGTCCTCGGGCGGTGGGACGAGGTGCGGGCGCTGAGGGCCGCCGCGCCCCCCGGCGAGCCGGACCGGGCGTGGCGGGAGGCGGTGCTCCAGGTCCACCTCTTCGCCGGCTTCCCGCGCCAGGTGGAGGCCTACGAGGTCCTCTCACAGGCGGGCGGGCTCGGTCCCCTCGATGCCGACGAGCACGCGGCGGAGCTCGACCTCCCCGAGCGGGGCCGGGCCCTGTTCGCGGACGTGTACGGCAAGAACGCGACCGCGGTGGAGGAGCGGCTGGTCATGCATCACCCCGACTTCGGGGCGTGGATCCTCGGGCACGCCTACGGGCGGGTGCTGTCCCGGCCCGGCCTCTCCGCCGCCCGGCGTGAGCTCCTCGCGGTGGGGGCGCTGGCCGCCACAGGGCAGGCAAGGCAGCTTGCGAGCCACGCCCGCGGCGCCATCCACTGCGGGGCCGATCCGGCCGAGGTCATGGCGGTGCTGGACGTCACCGAGGACCTCATCCGCCCCGAGCGGGTCATCGCGGCCCGCCACGTGATGGAGAAGTTCTCGAGCAGCCCCAAGCCTACTTCTTCTTGAGCTGGGCCTTGAGGCGCTTGGCGCTGAACAGGCCGGCCGGGATCAAGAACACCAGCCCGGTCACGATCGAAAGCCAGAGGTAGTCGTCCAGCCCGAGCAGTGGCGCGAGATGGATCGGCACCTGCGAGCCCACCCCGCCCAGCACAAGGGCCAACAGCCCGAACTTCGCGTCCAGCTTGAAGGGGGACATCCCCGCCTTGGCCAGGGCATAGGAGATCGCAAGGTAGCCTGACGCCGCCCCGAGGCAGGAGCCCAGGATGAGCCCCGGGAACTCGAAGAGGTAGAAGCCGCCGAGGGCGAGGACCACGGTGAAGACGAGCTTTATCGCGTTCGCGACCGCGAGGGGGCGCGAGATGCCCACCGCGAGCAGACCCCGGGACCACGCGTCGTGCTGGTAGCCGAACCAGGTGCCGATGATCGCCAGCTGGGTCATCCAGCCCGCGTCCCGGAACTCCGGCTTGTAGACGAGGCCGAAGAAGGCGGGGGCCCACAGCACCAGGCCCAGGGTCACGAACAAGAGCAGCGGCAGCACCACCGCGCGGGCCCGGTGGAAGCCGTCGGCCAGCTTGGAGCGGTCGGTGCGCGCGGCCTCGGAGAGGGCGGGGAGGATCACCGCGTTCACCGCCGGCCCGCCCACCGCGGTGGGGAGGGTGGAGAGCATCGTGGCCATGCCGAAGACGCCCAGGGTGCCGGTGTCGACCAGGCGGCCTGAGGCGAGCACCGCGAAGCGGTCGGCGAGGAAGGTGATCAGGGTGGAGACGAAGATCCACTGGCCGAAGGAGAGCAGCTCCTTCGCCGCGGTGGCCTCCCACTTGAAGCGGTTCCGGTGCCCGGGGATGAACGCGGAGATGAGGAGCGGGGTCGCGAGCACCGTCACGGACCCCAGCACCAGGGCCCACACCGAGCGATAGATGTACGCGTGGACCGCCATCACCACCACGCTCAGGGCCTGGGCCCCCACCGTGATGATCATGAGCTTCTTCACCTCGAGGTGGCGGCGCAGGAGGTGGAGCTTGGTGGGCCAGAGGCCGCGGAAGAGGGTGCCGGTGGCGGCGAGGGGGATGAGGCTGGTGAGCTCGGGCGCCTTGAAGTACCAGGCCGCAGGCCAGGCTGCGAGGCACGCGAGCAGGAAGAGCAGGACCCCGCGGACGAACTGGATCGAGTACGCGGTGTCGAGGAAGGTGGGCTCCTCGCCCCGCTTGCTCTGGATGATGCTGGTCTCGATGCCCAGGTCGGAGATCATCTCCAGCCCGATCATCACCGTGTTCACCAACAGGGAGACGCCGAAGTCGTCGCGGGTGAGGAGCCGGGCCAGGATCACGTTGGAGCCCAGCCGGAGGATGTTCTTCAGGCCCTGCCCGACGATGGAGTAGAACGTCCCGCGGACGGTCTTGCTCCGCATGTTCTCTTGCGGACGAGGCGGGGCCTGGGACGGCTCCGCGGTGTCCGTCGGCGCGGAGGGCTCCACCACTTCGCCGCGGAATAGCCAATCGCTCGCCTTCGGGCAACCTCGACGCCTCAGCGCCCCGCCAACAGGAAGGTGGCGCCCGCGAATACGCTCCAATACTGATCGACGGCGCCCCCGGCCACCCGGGCCGCCCCCACCGCGGGGTCGAGGTCCAGGTGGTAGCGGGTGAGTGCGCCACGGGCGTCGAAGGTGAGCCAGCGCGTGAAGGCCCACGCGAGCGCAAGCTCTCCGTCAAAACCCCACGCGCGCGCCTCGGGGAACCACGCCTCGCTCCCCAGCTCGCCCGCGGTCAACGCGTAGCGCGCCCCGACCCGGGGCCGCACGACCACCGGGCCCACGTGCACGTCCGCGTCGAGCCCCGCGCGCGCGAAGCCGTAGCCCGCCCCAGGCACGCCGGGCGCGGGCGCGTCGCCGCGCGGGCGCAGCTCGAAGGCCTGGTAGCCGCCGCCCAGGCCGGCGCCGACCCCGTGCTGGCCCAGGGCGAGCCGGTAGCGGACCGCGCCCTCTACCGCGAAGGCGGTGGTGGCGTAGGTGTTGTCCGCGGTGTCCTTGGAGCGGGCGGCGAGGGCGAAGGTGCCGCGGGCCTCCACCCCGAGCCCGCTCAGGGCGCCTCGGCCGAGGTGCCGGCCGGGATACCACGTGGCGTCCAGGTGGACGGCGGGGGTGCCGGGCAGGTCGTAGGCCTGGAGCTCCCCGAACAGGTCGTCGCGGTAGTGGAGGCTCCGGCCGAGGAAGCCGAGGCCGGCCCCGACCGCCAGGGCCGGCGTTCGCGCCGGGCGGGGGGCGGGGCGGGAGGCCGAGGGCGGATCTGCGGGGCGGGCCGGGGCCGAGGGTGCGGGCGACGGTGCGGGCGACGGTGCGGGCGACGGTGCGGGTGCGGGCGACGGTGCGGGCGACGGTGCGGTGGGCGGTGGTGCGGAGCGCCGGTCGCCGTCCGCGGCCGCGACGACCGGCGGCGGGGCACGGACCTCGGCCTGATCGGCGATGGTCGGAGCCGCGGGAGGCGGGGGTTCGACCACCGGCGGTGGCTCCACCTGCGCGGGCAGCGGGTGGTCCTGCAGGTTCTGGAGCGCCTCGCTCACCGCGGCGGCCACGTGGTCGGCCAGGCTGGCCGGCCGCAGACCGGCGACCCGCAGGGGGGGCAGGGCGGTGCGCCCCTCGACGAAGAGGGTCACCACCGCCAGGTGTCTGGCCTGGGCCTTGGTGAGCTCGATCGTCACGACCGCGCTGAGATCGAGCGTCTCACCGGCCGCCGCGCGGCCCTCGGGGGTGTCGATGTCGTGCCCGCCCGCCTCGGCCGCGGCCCGGGCGTCGGCCAGTGGGACGAGGGCGAGGCCTGGCTCCCTGCCCAGGGCCTTCTTTACCGCGCTCCCGGTGGCCTTGCGATCGTCGCCGCTCAGGGCGGCGAGCACCACGCGAGCGGCGGGGCGGGGCGGGTGGGTGAGGGGCAGGCCGGTCTGGGTCCAGGGCCCCACTCGGGTCGCGAGCAGGTGCGCCATCCGGGTGGCCTGCTTGGCCTGCAGCCGCAGGGTCATGACCTCGGCCCCGGTGTCGGCCGAGGCCAGGCTCAGCCGCACCGTCCACCGCCCCCGGGCCCGGCGGCCGCGGAGCTGCAGGGTGGCGGTGGCCCCGAGCGCCTCGAGGAGCTGCCGGGCGCCGGGCTGGAGGTCGCGGGTCCGCGCCGCCTCCTCGAGGGCCGCGGGGTCGATCACCCTGATCCCCTCGGCCTCCAGCCCTCGGGTGGTGGCGGGCAGCGCGTCGGCCGGGAGCGCTCCGCTGCCCTGGAGCACCACCACCGGCGCGTCGCCGGTGGGGAGGTGCGCGGCCAGGGCCAGCGCCAAGAGGAGGCCCGCGGTCATCGCGGACAAAGACGCCATGGTCCGGGCCCGCCGTCAAACCGGTGGGGAGGGGCCGCAACTCGGTTTGACGTGGCGGGCCGGGCCCGCCATGGTGGCCGGGTCGTGCGTGCAGGAGCGTTCGTTTGGGCAGCAAGCTTGCTGATCTGGGGAGCAGGGTGCGCGAGCACCCTCCCGTCGGTGTGGGTCACCGATCTCCCGATCGAGCAGGACGAGGACAAGATCCTCATCGGGGATGAGCTGGCGGTCGAGGTGAAGGACCAGGAGAAGCTCTCGGGCCTCTTCCCGGTGCGCGCCAACGGCACCTACGCCCAGCCGGTGGTGGGCGAGATCCCGGTGCAGGGGCTCACCGAGCCCGAGGCGGCCCAGCTCCTCGCGCGGCTCCTCAAGGGGATCGTGGTGGAGCCGCGGGTCACCATCACCATCAACAAGCGCAAGGCGATCGACGTCCCGGTGTTGGGCGAGGTGCGCTCGGTGGGCGTGGTCTCGCTCCCGCTCGACTCGAGCATGCACGAGCTCCTGGCGAAGGTGGGCGGCCTGAACGAGTTCGCGAGCAAGAGCGGCATCTACATCCTCCGCAAGGATCCGAAGCTCACGCGGATCCGCTTCGACTACGACGCCCTGCTGGGCGGCGAGCGGCACCACGCGGAGTTCAAGCTCAAAGAGGGCGACGTCCTGGTGGTGAAGTGACGTGAGCGGCGCCCTCGCCCTCGCCCTCGTGCTCGCGCTGCCTGCCTCCACCGGGGGTCGGTGGGGCGTCGGCGTGAACAGCGACGTGCAGGGCGGCGTGCAGGCGGTGGCGCCGGGGCAGCAGTCCCGGCCCGTCGTCTCGACCTCGGTGACGCCACAGCTGTCGCTGTCGTTGCTCGCCAACGCGTACACCTTCCGGATCAACTACGGCCTCAGGGTGTACCGCCGCTTCGAGCTGAACCCGGTGGCGCAAGGCACCCAGCTCCCCAACGGTCAGCTGGCGATCAAGGACCTGCAGCGCTTCCTCCTGCTGCACACGATGGGCGCCTCCGCCACCACCCGCCTCGCCGCGGGGTGGTCGATGTCCGCCAACGCCAACATCACCCTGGGTGAGGTGGATGTGCCTTCGGCCGCAAGCTACCTTCAGAACTCCTCCGGCGCCGGGAGCACCCCCACCAACCCGGGCACCCCCACCGTGGTGGATCCCAACGACCCGAACTTCGCTGGTCTGCCCACCGACGACGGGGTCATCGAGACCATCTCGATCAGCACCAACGCCACGGCTCGCGGGAACCTCAGCCGCGACTGGAGCGTCGACGTGCTCGGCGCGGTGGCCCACTCCCGCCCGATCTCGGTGCCCGCCGGCGCCGTCGCCGGTCAGACCTTCATCCCCATCCAGACCACCATCAACACCAGCTCGAACCTGGGCTACAAGCTGGGGGCCAAGGACACCCTGAAGCTCGGCGCCACCCTCGGCCTGAGCTACTCCGACGTGGGCGGCGACTACCGCAACCTGGGTGGCACCGCGGGCTGGACCCGGCGCCTGGGCGTGTACACGAACCTGGGTGTGAACGCGGGCGTGCAGCACACCACGGTGCTCTCCCAGGCGACCAACGTGCTCGCCCGCTCGGTCAACATCCGGAACGCGTTCAGCCCCCTCGCCGGCCTCACCTTCAACACCGTGCTCCTGAACCTGCGCTGGACTCGCTGGTCGGGCGGCGTGAGCGGCGTGATCTCTTCGGTCCGCAACCCGGTGGGCGGCTTCATCGAGCCGCGGGCCGGGCTCACCCTCCAGACCAGCCTCGCCTTCATGCCGTCGTGGAGCGTGGGGGTCAGCGCGAGCCTCACCACCCCCGCGAGCAAGGCGAAGTGCGTGCCGTCCGCCGGGTCGGGGACGAGCGCAACCTCGCTTGCGTCCGCCTTCTGCCGGGCGGAGACCAACCTCCAGGTTCGGGTGCCGGTGATCTACCGCTTCAGCAAGGGCATCTCGGCCAGCGCCGGCCTGACCTATCAGATCTACGCGCCGCGCTTCAGCGGGGACGACTTCGCCTTCAACTACCCGAGCTACACGATGTTCGCGCAGCTCTCGATGGCCACCGACCAGGCGTTCTGAGGGTCCCGGGCCGGCGGAGCCGTCCCACCCTTCTCCGCGGGGCTTCGCCCTGTCGGTGGAGCCGTCCCAGCGTCAGCGGGTCAGGTCGCGGCGCCCGTGCTCGATCGGGGCGAGGGCGGTCTCGGCGACCGGCGCGGGCGCGGCCGCTGCCGCGTTGCCCTTCAAGAGGGCCCGAATCCGGGCGATGAGGCCCTGCGCGATGACGCCCCGGACGCCGGCGGCGAACAGGCCGACGATCAGGCCGAGCATCAGCCCCATGATGCCGCGCATCACCATGATCTTGGTCTTGGACTTGAACTCCAGGGCCGGCTCCGCGATCACGTCGTAGCGCGCGGCGGTGGAGGCGCGCTCGAGGTTCAGCTGCACCTGCACCAGCTGCAGCTGCTGGAGCAGCCGGTTGTACATGTCGCTGGTGGTCTGGTAGCTGCGCAGCAGGTCCGAGCGCTCCGTCTCCAGCTCGGGGATGGACGACACCGTCTGCTCGACCTTCTTCAGCTCCGCCCGGATGTGCGCGAGCTGCTGCCCCGCCAGCTGCTCCTGCACCTGCAGGTTGCGCTCCTCGTTCTGGATCTCGGTGTAGACCGGGTTGCGCGACATCTGGACGCTGCTCGGGTCGTCCTTGGCCGCGTCGGCCTTCACCGTCAGCTCGCGGCGCCGCTTCTCGAGCTTGATGATGTCGGGGTGGTCGGGGCCCTTGCCCGAGGCCCGCTCCTGGGCGAGCTGCAGGTCCAGCTCCACGATGGCCTGCTGGTAGCGGTTGTCGTAGCTGGCCTTGGTCTTCACCAGGGGCTGCTCGGCCCGCAGGCGATCTTGCAGCATGCCGCGGGTGCGCCGCGACTTCGAGAGCATCATCAGCGCGTCGGACTCGGCGGTGCGCAGCTCGAAGAGGCGCTGGTAGGCCCACGTCACGTGCTCGGGCAGGCTCTCGAGGTTCTGCTTCTTGAACTCCATCAGCTCGACCTCGCTCTTGCGGAGGTCCTTCGCCATCTCGGAGACCTGGACCTCGAGGAAGTCGGCCTCGGCCTTGAGCACCTTCAGCGCCTTCTCCACCTCGGACTCGAGGTAGAGCTTCACGTGGGTCTCCAGGAAGCGCAGCGCGCGGTCCGGATCCTTGTCGGTGTACGTGCCGGTGAAGGTGTCGGGCGTGGGCGGGCCCGCGCTCTTGAACGTCAGGTGCGACTTCGTCGCGGCCATCTGGGCCGGCGTGGGGTTCTCGACCCCCAGCTCCATCAAGGTCTTCTGGATGAGGCTGGCGCTCGTGAAGTTCTGCTCTGCGGACTGGAAGAACTTCTGCAAGCGACCGTAGTACGGGCCCAGAGGGTTGCTGGAGGTCTGGGAGTGCAGCGCGACCTCGAACACCGCCACCGCCGGAGGGGGCTTCAGCTTGGCGTGCGCGATGCCGCCCGCCAGGCCGAGGAGCGCCAGCACCAGGACCGACTTCCAGTACGGCAGGAAGATCCCCGCCACCATGTGGAGCTTCGCGATGATCGCGGCGAGGTCGAGCCCGGCCTCCTCCTCACCCCCGGGCTGCACCGACGCGATCCGCTCCTCCATCGGGGGCGAGTACATCGCGGGCAGGGGAGGCACGCCCGGCGGGTAGAGGGGCCCGCCGTACGGCATCATGGACATCTGCGGGGGGAGCTGGGGCGGCGCGGGCAGGGGCAGCGGGCCCACGCCGCGGGAGGGGCGCTGGAGCGGGCCGGGACCCATCTGGGCGCCGGTGCCGGTCGCGGACGGATCCTCGGCCGGGATGTCGACGGTGTGGCCGTTCCCCGCGGAGTAGCCGTGGGGTGCCTCGCTCGCCGTCGGCGGGACCTGCGCGCCGGGGGTGTGCCGGGCCTGCTTCAGCATCTGGCGGGCCTCATCACGCAGCGCGGCGGGGACCGCGTCCGTGCTGCTCTGCCGGTCCGCGCCTCTCAGGGTGATGGTGAGGTTGCGCTCCTCGTAGGAGAGGTACTCGAAGACCGTCTCCCCGACCTGAATCAGGTCTCCGTCGCGAAGTACCGTCTCGTGGATCCGCTGGTTGTTGACGAAGGTCCCGTTGGTGGAGCCAAGATCGCGGATCACATGTCCGGTGTCTCGGGTCTCGATGAGCGCGTGCTGTTGCGAGACCCGCTCGTCCACCACCGGCACGTCGGCCGAGCTGGTGCGACCGATGAGCAGGTCGGGCTTGTCGAGGGCAAACCTGCGGCCGATGTTCTTGCCGGAGCACACCCACAGGTGCGCCTCGGTGGGGACGCTCTTCTGTCCCCCTTGCGAGAACACGATCACGGGGCGCTTGGAGCTCATCCAGTTGGCCTCACTCGGTCACAGTTCGACGGTTGCACCAACCTCTCAGAGGCGGTGCGATCTTCCGCGAACAGCGCCAAGCGTGCCATGGGCGAGGCGACCCTGTATACCGTCCATGCCGGCAAGCCGGGACGCGGGTGTGATATTCTAGGGGTAAATACCTTATACGCCTGCTGCTTCGCGTCAAGTTGGGCTTGTCTTGCATCAGCGAAAGGCTTCACGTCACTATTGCAGCGGGTAATCGGTTGGACCGGGGCAACGGACGACATGCGCCAGGCGTTCTGGCCCCACGACCTGATCCCAGGGCTGGGTTGGGGCGCGGTCGGCTCTGCCGAATCACGTGTGCAGGGAGCAGGGCCTGATGCATCGGCGTGAGCTGGCCCTCTTCCGCAAGGTCCTCCTGGCCACGGACCTCATACTGACCACCCTGGCGTTCCTCGTGACGTTCTACCTGCGCCAGTGGATGGCGGAGGCGGATTGGGAAGGTGGCCTGCGGGGCTGGTTGGCGAGCCTCAACATCCTGCCCGTCCACGATCCGAACAAGTACCACCTGACCCTGCTCGGGATGATCCCGGTGTGGTGGGCGGCCTTCTGGGTGTCCAACACCTCCGACTTCCGGAGCACGTATCGGCAAGCCTTCGTGCGCTACACCCGCGCGGTCGCGATCGGCCTCGCGGTGTCGCTGCTCGCGTTCTTCCTCCTGAAGCTCCACTTCATCGCGCGCTCCTTCGTCCTGATGTTCGGGGTCTCGAACCTCGCCTTCTTGATGTTCGGCCGCTACGTCCTGATGGAGACGGTGGCCTTCGTCCGCTCCAAGCGGGTCGATGGGCACCGGGTGCTCGTGATCGGGTGCGGCGAGGAGGCGGTGCGCTACGCCCGCTCGCTCCGCTCGCAGCCGCCCTGGAACGTGCGCCTGCTGGGGCACGTCTCGGTGCCGGGAGAGACGATCTCGGAGGAGGTCGCCGCGCACCTCGGCGAGGTGGGGGAGCTCGAGGAGATCCTCAACAACTCGGTGGTGGACGAGGTCCTCTTCGCGTACTCGAGCCTCGACCCCGAGGATCTCGCCAACGCGCTGCACGCCTGTGACGAGCGCGGGGTCGACGTGCTCCTGCCGCTGCCGCCCTCGCTCCCGCAGCGGGCCCGGGTCGAGATCGCCAACATCGACGGCTTCGACCTGCCGCTGTTGGGCCTGCGCCGCACCCCTTCGTCCGAGGTGGCCCTGGCCGGCAAGCGCCTGCTCGATCTCATGGGCGCGACCTTCGGTATCCTCCTCGCCGGCCCGGTGATGATCGGGGTGGCGATCGGCATCAAGCTGAGCTCGCCGGGGCCGGTGTTGTTCCGCCAGATCCGCGCCGGCCGCAACGGTCGCAAGTTCACCATGCTGAAGTTCCGCTCGATGGTGGTCGACGCGGAGGCCCAGAAGGCGAAGCTGATGCACCTCAACGAGATGAGCGGCCCGGTCTTCAAGATCGCCCGGGACCCGCGCATCACCCGCATCGGCGCGTTCATCCGGCGGACCAGCCTCGACGAGCTCCCGCAGCTCTTCAACATCTTCCTCGGGGACATGAGCCTGGTGGGCCCCCGCCCGCCGCTCCCCTCCGAGGTGGAGCAGTACAAGCCCTGGCAGCGCCGGCGCCTCTCCGTGAAGCCGGGCCTCACCGGGCTGTGGCAGGTCTCGGGCCGCAACAACGTGGACTTCGAGGAGTGGATGGCCCTCGACCTGCGCTACATCGACGACTGGTCCCTGTGGCTCGACGTCAAGATCATCTTCCGCACCCTGCCCGCGGTGCTCCTGAAGACCGGCGCCTCCTGAGGCGCTGCCTCGGCCCCCCGTGACCCGGCCCGGGGGCGGTGCTACGACAGCCCCGTGGGTGGAGCGGGCGCCGAGGACGCGGGCGAGGTCCCCCACCTCCAGCTGCCGGGCGGGCCCACCTCGCCCCAGGCGCTCCAGCGTGTGCAAGACATCCTGCTCGCGGCGGTCGGGGTCGCGGCGGTCGGGGTGGTGCTCCTCCTCGCCCTGGTCCACCTGAAGGACCGCAGCGCGGCCGATCACGTCTCTGGGGCGTGGATGGCGATGACCCGCTACGCGCAGGAGGGGGTGCTCTACCCGCCGCTCCTCGAGGACGGCCACTACGGCGGCACGCGCTGGATGCCGGTGGCGATCTACGTCAACCTGGCCTTCGCCACCCTCGGCTCGGACCTGCTGGTCACCGGCAAGCTGGCCTCCCTCTGCCTTGGAACGGCGATCCTCGGGCTGCTCTACGCGATGCTCCGGAGGCTCGCGGTGGGGCGGCCCATGGCCCTCGCCCTGGTGGGGACAGCGGCCCTGTCGGAGCCCATGCTCCTGGCCCTGTGGGCGCCCTACCGCGGGGACAGCCCGGCCGCGCTCCTGCAGCTGTCGGCGGTGGCGGTGATGCTCTGGCGGAGCCGCGCAGGGGGCGTATTGGCGGGGGTGTTGGCGGGGTTGGCGGTGCTCAGCAAGGCGAGCGCGGGGTGGGCCCCGCTCGCCATCGGCGCCCTGCTCGTCTTCACCGACCGGCGCCGGCTGGTGGAGTTCGCCCTCGCGCTCGGGTTGGTGGTAGCGGGGGGCCTCGGGCTCTTCACCCAGCTCAGCCAGGGGCGGATCTGGGAGAACCTCCTCACCCTCTCCACCGAGCAACTCAGCCTGCGCGGGCTCCTCGGGGCGGCGGAGAAGGCGCTGATCGCCCTCGAGCACTCGGTGCAACCGCTCCTGCTCCTGCTGCCGCTCGCCACGGTCGAGCTGGTGGGCGCGGCCCTGTCGCGGCGCCTCGGCCCGCACCACCTCGCCCTGGCCGCGGCGGGCCTCATCACCTGGGTGGTGTTCGCGGACCCCGGCGTCTACACCAACCACCTGATCGACCTTGTGCTCCTCGTGGCCCTCGCGGTGGGCGCCCTGTGGGCCCGCCTCGCCCGCGCGCCCCAGGCGGGGTGGGCCCGCGGGCTGGTGGTGGCGGTGGTGCTGACGGCGGCGGTGGCCGGCTACGAGGTGAAGGTGGCGCCGGAGCTGAAGGGCTGGCTGCGGGGCACCGCCTCGCACGATCTGGGCGTCTACGCCCGCCTCGCGAGCCCGGGGGACCGGGTGCTCTCGGAGGATCCCACGGTGCCGGTCCGGCTCGGCCAGCGCCCGGTGGTGCTCGACGCCTTCATGTGGCGCCGCATCGAGGCCCGCCGGCCCGAGCTCACCGCGCCCCTGTATCGCCGGGTGGCCGCGGGCGAGTTCGACCGGGTGATCCTCCTCTCCGATCCGGAGGCGGGGCTGAGGAAGGGCTGGTACGGCCAGGCCCACTTCTCGGTCGCCCTCATCCGGGCCATCCAGGCCCGCTATCGGCTCGAGGGTGAGGAGGCGGGCTACCGCGTCTTCGTCCCGCGCACCCGGACCAGCACCGCGCCCTGACTGCTACTCGCTCTTCCGCAACAGATCTTGCATGCAGCTGCTCTGGGGGATGATCCCCAGCAGGTCATCCTTCCGCTTCATCTCGTCCCTGGCCGCGGTCCGGGCCGCCTCGTCGTCGAGGGCGAGCAGCCGCTCCACGTACCAGCGGCGGATCTTGCAGCTCCGGTTGCGAGACTTGCTCAGCTCCTGCACCAGGTAGCCGGGCAGCTCCAGCCGGTCGGTGGACTCCAGCCGCTCGAGCCCCTCGAAGGCCTGCCGCTTCTGCGCGGGCTGAGGGCCGTCCTCGGCCACCGCCACCAACAAGGGCACCGCGTCGTAGTCGGCCTGCTCCGCCACCCACTTCAAGAGCGGCGCGCCCTGGCGGGGCTCCACCTTCAGGAGCTCCAGGACGGAGCGGATCAGGCGCGGCTCCTCGAGGCCCTCGGGGTCCGCCTGGACCGAGGCCAGGTACGCGTCCGCCGCTTCGCTCCAGCGGCCCCGGGCCGCCGCCACGTGCCCGCTGAGCAACCTCGCTTGCGGCGCGTCGGGGTGCTTGGCCAGGATCCCGTCCACCACCGCCGCCGCCGCGTCGAGGCGGCCGGCCTCGAGGTGGGCCCGCGCGTCGCTCAGGGGGTCGTGCAGCATCGCGCGGACGGCCAGCGCCCCGACCAGGGCCACCGCGGCGAGGAGCGCGTAGCGACCCCAGCGGGCGGAGGGGCCGGCGGGCAGGTTCATCGGCCGCTCGACCAGGGCGGCGGCGGGGGGCGCGCTGATCGCGCCCGCGCGCCAGGTGGCGTCGGGCTCGGCCCCCGTCAACGTGCCTTGCAGGGCCTCGGCGAAGGTCCGGGCGTCGGGGAAGCGGGCGGCGGGGTCCTTCTCGAGCGCGCGGGCCACCGCGGGCCAGGCCGCCTCGGGGCAGGCGGAGGGGGCGGGGAGGTCGGCGGTGATGTGCTTGGTGAGGATCTCGGCCACCGAGTCGCCGTTGAAGGGCGGGTGGCCCTCCAGGGCCTCGAAGAGCATCACCCCCACCGCGTACAGATCGCTCGCGGAGGTCGCGGGGTCGCCCCCCGCCTGCTCGGGCGACATGTACCGCGGCGTCCCGAACACCGCCCCCTGCTGGGTGAGGGTGGCGTCCGCGTCGTACAGGACCTTGGCGAGGCCGAAGTCGAGCACCGTCACCATCGGCTGCCCGGCCCGCTCCGCGATCAGCACGTTGTCGGGCTTCAGATCGCGGTGCAGGATGCCTTGCTCATGGGCGTACTGCAGCGCGTCCAGGAGCTGCAGGAAGGCCTGCCCCGTCCACTCCGGGTGTTGAGCGAGGGCGGCGGTGAGCGGGCGCCCCTCCACCCGGTCCGTCACCAGGTACCAGCCCGCCTCGGGGGCCTCGCCGAAGTCCACCACCCGCACCACGTGGGGGTGGTCCATGCGGGCGATCGCCTGGGCCTCGCGCTCGAAGCGGAGCTTGAGGTCGGCCGCCCCCGCGAGGGCGGGGTGGAGCACCTTCATCGCGAGGGGGCGCCCGAGGCGCACGTGATCCACCGCGTAGACGGTCCCGGTAGCTCCCGCGCCGAGGACGCCGGTGACGCGGTAGCGCTCGGCGACCACCACGCCGGGGGTGAGGGGCCCGTCGCTCACGGGGGGAAGGTACCCTCGCGCGGCGCGCGAGGCTACGGCTTCGGATACTGGTCCCGCACCCGGGCGTAGTGCTGGATGCGGCGCTCGAAGCTCTTGTCGAAGGTGTGGTTCCGGGCGAACGACACCGCGGTCCGGGCCCACTCCGCGAGCTGGCGGCGCTTGCGCGACACATCACGGATGAGCTTCGCGAGCGACTCCGCGTGATAGATGGGCACCACCCGCCCCGCGTTCACCCTCGACAGGATGCCGGCCAGGGCCTCGTTCGCGTAGCCGACGATCGGCAGGCCGTTCCCCAGGGTCTCGAGGTAGGCGCCGGACGGATCGCCCTGGGGGTGGCAGCAGACCCAGAGGTCGTGGTTCTTCTGGGTGTACTCGGCCAGCGCCTTGAAGTCCCAGAAGCCCATGAGCTTCACGTGGTCCTGGAGCTGCTCCCGCTGGATGGTCTCCCTGAGCTCGTCCTCGAGCACCCCGCCGCCGAAGATCTCGAGCGTGAAGTCGACTCCGAGCTGCCGCAGGTGCTTGCCCACCAGCACCAGCTGGTCCGAGCCCTTCATGCGGTTCAGGCGCCCGTGCCAGGCCAGGCGCAGGGGGCGGCCCCCGAGGAGGCCGTGGATCCGGGCCTCGAGGACGCGCTTGTCGATGAGCATGTCATCGCTGAGGCGCCCGTCGAAGTAGAGCATCGAGTTGGGGGTGAGGTCGCGATACACCTCGAAGGTCGGTACGCCGTTGGCGTGCAGCCCCTGAGCGAGGCGCAGGGACTCGCGGTGCAGGCGCTCCTGGTTGAGCTCCCACGCCACCCGCTTGGCGAGGCGGACCGGGCTCTTGATGTCGGCGCGCGCGATCTGGAGCCGGGTGCGGAGGGTGTACTCGGAGGCGTAGACCACCGCGGTCCCCACCTTCCGGCCGACCGCGGAGACGTGGTTGTGCCGGTAGTAGACCGCGGCCGAGGCCACGTCGGCGCGCGCAAGCTCGGTTGCAAAACGCCGATCCTGGAAGTCGAGCACCACCAGCTCGAAGGGCAGCTCCGCCGGGTCCACCTCGTAGTTGTCGCCGGAGAGGGTGCGATCCAGGTTCGTCTCGAGGGTGGAGGGCGGGGCCGGCTCGATGATGCACATCACGCGGCCGTCCCAGAACCGCTGGAACGCCTGCATCCCCGCCACGAAGCGGCGCGAGAGCACCACGCGGTCGTCGTCGAGCCGGATGGCCCGCAGGGAGGGCAGGATCGCGAGGGTCGGAGGACGGCGCATACGCATCCCACTGCCCCCGCTCGGGGAGCGTGGGGAGCCTCACCCGTATCCAGGCACCGGGCAAGAGTACCGCCCGGTTTCTGGCGGGCGCGGCGCGGCCGGAGGTGCTAGGGTCCGCCGCCGTGAGCGATCACAGGTATGGCGTCGCGGTGGTGGGCTGCGGTGAGGTGGGGGCGCGGCGCGCGGCCTCCGCCGCTGCGCATCCCTGGTCCGAGCTCCGGGTGGCGGTGGATCCCGACATCGTGCGGGCCCAGGCGGTGACCGCGCGCTACGGCGGTGAGGCGGTCACCGCGTGGAGCGACGCCCTCGCGCGCGACGACGTGGACGTGGTGGTGGTGGCCACCCCGCACCTCTTCCTCGCCGAGGTCGCGGTGGCGGCGCTCAAGGCCGACAAGCACGTCCTGGTCGAGACCCCGATGGCGCGCAACGTCAACGAGGCGGTGCAGATCGCCGGCGTGGCCACCCGCGCCCAGCGGGTGCTGAAGGTCGGCTTCAACCATCGCTACCACCCCGGGGTGGCGCGGGCGCACGGCATGGCGCGCGGCGGGGTCATCGGTGACCTCATCCAGCTGCGGGCCCGGTATGGGCACGCGGGCCGCCCGGGAGCCGAGGCCACCTGGCGGGGCAACCGCGAGCTGGCCGGGGGCGGGATGCTCACCGACCTCGGCATCCAGCTGGTCGACCTGGTGCAGTGGTTCGCGGGTGAGCCAGAGGAGGTCTTCGCCTGGACCCAGAGCGCGGCGCGGCCCGGCGCGGGCCTCGAGGACGGCGCCTTCGCCCTGTTGCGCTGGCCCGAGGGCCTGGTGGCCCAGCTCCAGACCTCGTGGACCGAGCTGCGCCCGCACTTCTCGCTCGAGGTGGTCGGCAAGGAAGGTTGCATCACCGCGGAGGGCCTGGGTGGGGGCTTCGGCGCGCCCAGCCTCACCGTGGTCCGCCGCCGCCTCGATGGCCGCTTGTTCACCGAGCGCACCACCTTCGACGAGGACGACGCCTCGTGGACCGACGAGTGGGCGGAGCTGATGCGCGCGGTGGACGAGGGCGCCCCGATGGGCGGCACCGCGAGCGACGGCGTCACCGCGATCAGCCTGCTCGACGCGATGTACCGCTCCGCCAACGCGGGGCAGGTCACAAACCCCTGACCGCGTCCTGGGGGCGGACCTCGTCCTCCTGCTTGAGCATGAAGCGATAGACCGCGTGCTTGCCCGGCTCCACCTTCAAGGTGACGGTGCGGGACCTGTGCCCATCGTGGGTGGTGAGGACGAGGGTGTGCTCGCCCGGCTCCATCGGGAACCGCACGAGCGGGGTCTCGCCCAGGGTGCGGCCGTCCTCGGTGCGCACCGTGCCGGCCGGCTGCAGCCCCAGGGTGAGGAGCCCGCGCGGGCCGACCCCGCCGTCCAGCGCCGAGCCCGCCACGCTGCTCGTCTCGTTGAAGCGCACCTCGATCTTCTTGGCCTCCGAGATGCCGAGCTGGGTGCGCACGCTGCGGGCTCGGCCGTCGGGGGTGGTGATGGTGATGTCCACCGGCCCCGGCCGGGTCACCGCGTTGAGGACCGGGGTGGCGCCGCGCCGGTACCCGTTCACCCGCACGTCCGCCCCCGCCACGTCCGAGAGCACGGTGAGGGTGGCGTCGGGCGGGTGCGGGATGTGCAAGTTGATGGACCGCGCCTCCCCCGCCTCGACGTGGATGGTGGTCTCGGTCGCCTCGGCCCCCTCCTTCTGGATGCGCAGCGCGTACTCGCCCGCCGGGAGCACGAGGGTGGCTGGAGTGGAGACCACCTTGAGCTCGCCGTTCACCCAGACCTTGGCCCCGGTGGGGTAGGTGTAGATGCGGTAGCGCCCGAGGGTGATGGGCTTGCCGTCCTTGTCGTAGTGGGCCTGTTTGCAGCCCGCCAGGCCGGCCGCCGCGACCAGGAGACCCAGGAGCAAGGCGGCTTGCGCCCGCTGGCTCACCGCGCCTGCTCCCGGCGGCGCTCGGGGCCGAAGCGGATCCCGAGCCGGAGGCCGCCCATGAACCCGAGGTGGGTGTCCTCGCCCTCGGCCGGCGACAGCGCCATCGCCATGACGAGGCCGCCCAGGCTCACGTCGACCGCGACCTCGGGGCTTATCCAGAGCATCGCCCCCGCGCGGAGCCCCGCGCCCGCGTCCACCCCGGGGAGCCGCAGCTCCACCGCGCCGCAGGGCTCGGCGAAGAGGTTCCAGGCCGAGCCGAGCGGGTGCACGTAGATCCGCGCCCCCGCCTCGAAGGCGAGGGCCAGGGGCCCGCCGCCCGCGAGGTCGTCCGGCTCCGCGAAGGCGGGGCCCACCACCACCCGCCCCAGGAGCTCCACGTGGTCGGTGACGCCGCCGCCCGCGCCGATGAAGGCCCGCGCGCGCGCGCTGCTCCCGAGCCGGCCCTCCACCCCCACGTAGCCGGCGAGGGAGAAGCTGTCCGCGCCCACCACCTCGGGGGGCGCGGCGCTCGCCCGGGTGAGCGCCTTCTCGCGCGCCTCGGCCAGGGCAGGGGGGAGGGCGTCCATCTCGAAGGGCTCAAGCTCCCCGAGGACCATGAGGAGGCCGCCCCGGCGCCCATACATGAGGGCGCGCAGCTCCAGGTGCCCGGGGGCCTCGCCCGCGCCCCACACGTCGGCGGGGAAGCGGGCCTGCCACTGGCCCTCGCCCAAATCGACCGCGGCGGTGGCGGTCCAGGTAGCCTGGTCCGCCCGCCTCAGCTCGACTCGAACCCGATCGACTACCCCCGCTGGGTCCTCTACCTCCAGGTTGACCTCCACTGGCCGCCCGATGGTGGCCACGTCGTTGCCGAAGCGTGCGGACACCCCCTGGGCGGCGGCGGTTCCACCGATGAGGACGGCCAGGGCGGCGAGCGGGAGGACGCGGAGGTGGTGGGCCATGGGGGGTCCGGTGAGAGGATAGCGGAGAGGAGCGTCTTCGACCACGCCGATGCCTTCAGGGGGGGCCAGAGGGCTTCGCAGGGCGGGTTGCGGGGCGCCGCGCGCCCTCCAGGCCCCGGATGATGCAGGTGAGCCCGAACTCGAAGCGCGCTTCGTCGGGGTCGGGGAGGGCACGGCGGGCGGCCACCAGGTTGGGGTGCTCTGCCTCAGGCCAGAGGTCGGCCAGGTCCGCGAACCCCGCCCGCGCTCGGGCGCGTTGACGGGCGACGAAGCCCTCCACGAACTCCGCCACAGTGCGGATGGCCAGCCAGGCTGCGCCTGCGTCGAAGCCCGCGGCCCTGAGCTGCGCGCAGGCCGCCTCGTGCAACGTCAGCAGCACGTGGCTCCACTCCGCGTCGGCCAACGCAGCGTCGGCCAGCCCGGGGGCAGCCTCGAAGAGCCCTCGCAGCTGCCGGCCGGTGCCGAGGAGCGCCTCGTCCCAAGGGACATCCGGGGCCGGGAGCTGGAGCCCGGCCAGCAGCCGGTCCCGCACCATGCCCCGCAGCTCCTCCAGCGAACCCACGTGGTAGTACAGGGTCGAGGCGCCCACCCCTAGCGTAGTGGCCAGCCCCCGCATGGTGAGGTTCTGGAGTCCGATCTGCAGGGCGGCTTGCACGATGTCCGCCTCCTCGACCCGAGGTGGACGTCCCCGAGGACGAGGCATGCGCCAGGCTAGCATGATTTTTGGAACGATGTTCCGCAATCGTTCTAGAAATAGCTAGGCTCTCCTTTCATGCACCTCACCTCGAAGCTCCCGCTCCTCTTCCTGGCCGGTTGCGCCGCCCCCACCGCGGTGGGCGCGCAGCCCGGCCTGAGCCCCGAAGCCCGAGATCGGCTCCAGACCGAGCTTCCCGCACCTGAGGTGGAGGCCTTCGAGGCCCTCACCACCACCCAGGTGATCGGCCATTTCGACGTACCCTCCACCTTCGTCCGGGACTGGTTCCTGGCGCTGCCGCTCTCGGTGGCGCTGCCGGGGACCGAGGACATCCCGGGGGTGGCGCGGACCGAACTCCTGAGTCCCACCTGGGGCGGGCCAGGGGCCCGGCGCCGGGTGGTCTTGAACGACGGTGGGAGCGCGCTGGAGCAGATCCTGCTGTCCGAGCTTCCGGACCGCTTCAAGTACGTGGTGTGGAACTATGACACCAGCGCGGCGGCCTACGTGCGGTACGGGGTGGGCGAGTTCCGCTTCCTCGACCGCGGTGGCGAGACCGAGGTGGCGTGGACCTACGGCTTCGCGCCTCGGGGATGGCCGGCCAGCTGGCTCCTTGGGTCCTTCGTGCGAGGCGAGTACCGGCACTTCATGGAGGTGGGGATGGAGGCTATGGCCGCGGCGGCGGCTCGCGCCTACCGGGACCAACCCCAATGAACTGGACGTGGGGGCCGTGTGTTGCCAGCATCAGATCGGATGCGCCACGTCGTGCTCTGTCTCGTGGTGGGCCTGGTGGCCTGCGTCGCCCCCGCCGGGGCCGCCCCGGGGGGACCCCGCGTCGACGTCGTGGCGGAGGTCCCCGAGGATCTGACCGAGGCGGCCCTGCTGGCCTCCGGCTTCGAGGCGGAGCTGGCCAGGAAGGCGGCCCGGGCGGAGCTCGAGCGCCACGTCGCGAACGCGGTGGCCCAGGCCCAGACCCGGCCCGACGAGCTCGGCAAGGGCCAGGCGCTGCTCGCCGCGCTGCACGCCAAGGGCGGGCTCCTCGGCACCTACGACGCCCGGGCCACCACCTTGGAAGATCTCCTGGATGGCCGCCGCTACAACTGCGTCTCCGCCTCGGTGGTCTACAACCTGGCCGCGGCCCGGATGGGACTCAGCGTGGCCGCGCAGCTGTTGCCGACCCACGCCCGCTCCCTGCTGAGCGTGGCCGAGCAAGGCCGCTTGCGCGGCGTGGTGGTGGAGACCACCTCGCCCCACGGCTTCGACCCCGACCCCGAGGCCCAGGCCCGCATCCTCCAGCAGGTGGCGGTGCCGGCGGGGGACGGCGCCCGGGCCCTCGTCTCCGATCGCGGCGAGGTGGTGAGCACCCGGGTGCTCATCGGCACCATCTACGTGAACCGCGCCTCGATCGCCCAGGAGGCCGGGCAGCTCGAGCTGGCCGAGCGCCTCTTCGCCCGGGGCGAGGCCTTCGCGGACAACGACACCATGCGCCGGGTCCTCCGGGACCAGCGGGCGGCCTTGATGGCCCAGCTCGCGGCCGATGACGTGCTCTCCGAGGATCCGAAGCGGTACGCGCGCGCGTACCAGACCTTGAAGGCGGCGGTGAAGCTCGCCCCCCAGGATCCCGTGGTGCGCCAGACCCTGTTCCAGAACCTCCGCGCGGCGGCGGAGCGCGTGATGAGCCAGCACGCCGAGAAGGGCGACGAGCAGGCCCTGGTGGCGCTGGCGGGGGAGGCGGCCTCGTTCGGCCTCCAGCCCGAGGACCGCTCGGGCCTGAGGGCCTTCGCCCTGTCCGAGGTCGCGCGCCTGCGCATCGAGAAGGGGGCCTACGACGGCGCGGTGGAGGCGATCGACCTCGCCCTGCGCGAGCAGCTGGGCCCCCAGGATCAGGACCTCGCCCGGATCCTCAGGGCCAACCGCGTGGCCGCCCTGCGCCTGGCCGCGCTGGAGCAGGCCAAGGGCGGGGCGTACCCCGCCGCGCGGGCCTACCTGGAGCGGATCCAGGGGCTCCCCGAGCTCACGGCCGAGGACCGGGCCCAGCTCGAGCAGGATGGCTTGCGGATCATCCACCTCGCGGGGAACCGGCACATCGACGACCTCGACTACGCCAAGGCGGCGGAGGTGTACCGCGAGGGGGTGCGGCGCTACCCCAAGGACGAGACCTGCCGCCACAACCTGCTCGCGGTGCTCGAGCGCATGGCCGGCGCCCTGGTGAAGGACGGCCGGTGCGGCGACGCGGGGCCCTACCTCGAGGAGATCGCGCTCCTCGAGCCCGCGGCGGACTTCCCGAAGAAGGCGCGCACCCGCTGCCTGGTGGAGCGGGCGCGGCAGCGCCTCGACGCGAGCGATCCGTCGGAGGCGGTGGCGCTGTTGTCCGAGGCCCGGCGCCTCGACCCCGAGGACGGCGCGGTGCGCCGCGCCCTCGCGGTGGCCTTGTCCCGGTGGGTGGAGACCCTGGTGAAGGGCGGGCGCTGCGACGAGGCGCGCGCCCAGGCCAAGGGCCTGCTCGCCCTGCGCGACCCGCGGGTCAAGGCGAAGGAAGTGCAGGGCATGTTGCGGAGCTGCGGTCGGTGAGGCGGGCCCTCGCCTGGGCCGCCCTCCTGCTCGGGGTGGCCCCGTCCGCCTCGGGGCACGGCACGAGCAAGAGCTATGCGGAGCTCCGGGTGAGCGGGCGCGTGGTCGAGGCGCGGGTGAGCTTCGCGGCCCACGACCTCGCCGCGGCGACCCCCGGCCTGGACGCGGACGGCGACGGCCGGGTCACGGCGCAGGAGCTCGAGGACGCCACGGCGGCCCTCGGGCCCCACCTGTCGGCCCAGCTCGCGGTGGTGGCGGGGGTCGAGCGGCCCGAGCGCCCCTGCGCCCCGGAGCCGGCGGAGGTGCGGGGCCTGGGGTCCCCGGTGGAGGAGGTGCAAGCCGAGCTGCGCTACCGCTGCCCCACCCGGGTCGGCGCGCTCACCCTGATCGGGCGCTTCCTCCCCGAGCTGGAGCCCCCGCACCTCTCGGTGGCCACGGTGGTGGGGCCGGGGGTGGAGGCCACCCACGTGTTCTCGGTCGACGCCCCGGAGCTCACCCTGCGCTTCGAGGTGCCCTCCCTCGGGGCGGAGCTGGGCGCGGCCGCGCGCCGGGTCGTGCAAGGCCTGTTGACGCCGGCCGCCGTCCTGCTCGTGCTCGCGCTGGCCTTCGCGGGCGGGGAGGGCGGGGCGACGGCGGTCCTGCTCTTCGCCCTCGGCTGCGCGGCGGCGGCGGGGCTGCCGGCCTTCGCTGGCCTGGCCTGGGCCCGGGCGGTGGCGATCGGGCTCGGGGCCGGCCTCTGCGTGCGCCCCGCCCCGGCGGTGCTCCGGGCGGGGTGGGGGTTGGCCGCGGGCGTGCTGGTCGGTTGGGGGGCGGCGGCGGGCCTTCAGGACGCGGAGGCGCCGGTCCGCTGGGGCGCCCTGGGCGCGGCGCTCCTGGTCTCGGGCGCCGCCGCGGCGCTCGCCCGCCGCGGCCGCGCGCCGCGCGCGATCACCTCGGCCGCCCGGACGGTGGCGGCGGCCCTGGTCGCGGGGGCGTGGCGTCCGCCCTGGTGGGCGGGCCCTGACCCTGCCCCGGTCTCCGTGTTAGCCTGCGCGGGCGCCATGTCCTCGCGACGCGACGCCACCCCCGAGCTCCTGCAGCTCCTCGACGAGGACGTCGCGGGCTACTCGCTCGGCGACTGGCGGAGCCGGAACCTGCGGCTGTACGACCTGCTCCACGACCTCGGCCACGTGAGCACCGAGGTGGTGCCGCGGCCGGCGCTCCAGCAGCTGGTCGAGCGCACCATCCACGTGCGGGTCGGCGCGGCGAGCGACCCCCAGAACGCGGGGCACGTGCGGGCGCAGAACGAGAACGTGCTCCTGTTCGGGCTCATGGCCCGGATCCCCGTCCCCAGCCTCACCGTGGCGCTGGTGGCGGGGTACATCCACGACCTCAACAAGGCGTTCCGCGAGCCCCTGCGCACCGACGAGTTCGCGGTGCGCGACGGGGCGGGCCAGGTGGTCCCGCTGATGCTCACCATGGCCCAGATCGTGGGCCTCAACCACCTCGGCGATCGGACCCGGCGCGAGCTGATGGCGGCGACCCGCCTGACCGTGGGGGCCCTCGATCCGGCGGTGGCCACCGCGATCGACCGCTGCATCGTCCACCACGGCCTGGGCTCGAGTCAGTTCATCCGGGACCTGGTGGTGGGCAAGAACGAGTGGTGGGGCCACGAGTTCGTGGACCCTCACACGCAAGCGCCCCTGCTCGTCCACCCTCCGCAACCTCCCTTGACGCTGGAGTCGGTGGTGCACGACCTCGCGGACTCCGCCCAGCAGATGCAGGGCGGGGTGGCGTGGCTCCTCAAGTACCCGGCCGGTTACTGGCGGGCCTCGGGGCGCTCCTTCGCCGACATGCTCACCGGCCTGCCCGAGGACGCGCACGCCTCGGTGCCGATGAGCCTCAAGCACCAGATCCGGGTCGGAGTCCGGCACCTGCAAGGAGATCATCGCGAGCGGCCTCGCGACCGGGGTCATCACCCCGGCGCAGGCGACGGGGCTCTCCCAGGCGCTGGAGCCGCGATCGCGCCGTCCCTGGGCTGGGTCGAGGACGACGCGGCCCGGCTCGCCGATCCGGACGGCGTCACCGTCTACCACGACGTCGCGCGCGCCCTCTCGATCACCACCCTCGAGGCGCGGCGCCGCCTCCAGGAGAGCGCGCCCGGGCCACCGACAACGAGGTGATCGAGGACCTCATCTGGCGCTCCGCCCGTCGCCTCGACAGCGTGCGCGCCCGTGACCTGACGCACGTGATCCACACCGCATCCGCGTCCTGAGGGCGCGTAGCCCCAGATTCTTGTGATCCACGCCGGGCGCGCCGGCGTATCGCCTCCGACCCCCCGCCGCGCTGCTCCGGATCGAAGGCCTGCTTGCAGCGCCCTCGGAACACCCCGGTGCGCCCGACGCGGGGCTTGGAGGATCTGTATGCGCTCGACCGCGAAACCTGCCCTCACCTGGCTCGGCCTCGGGCTGACCCTGGTGGGGGCCTGCAAGGGGGCCTCGACCGAGGCGCCCCCCGACACCCCCAACCCCGACGGCGTCCAGCTGACGTCGGTGGCCCCGATCGCCCAGGGCGCCACCTTCTGGGCGCCCCTGGACGCCACCCCGTCCCCCGACGGGGCGCGCGTCTACTTCACCGCCGCCACCCCCGACGGCGCGGCGGTGCTTCGGCACCTCGGGGGCGGAGCAGGCGCCCGACGTGCTCTACGTCGGTGAGGCCCTGTCCGCGCCCTTCGGGGTGGTGACCTCGCTCGACGGGGCCACCCTCTTCATCAGCGACACCGGCGCCGAGGGCGACGCCGAGGTGGAGGGGCCGGTGGGGGCCGTCCTCTCCATGCCCGCCGCTGGTGGCACCCCGACCGCGCTCGCCGGCACCGAGGGCACCGCGCCCCGGAGCCTGCACGTGGCGAAGGTGGACGGGCAAGAGAGCTTGCTCTTCACCGGCCTTGACCCCGCCGACGGGAGCCCCGCGGTGTTTCGGATCCCCGCCGCAGGCGGCGCGCTGACGGTGGTGCTGAAGGGCGCCCCCCTGGCTCAGCCCAGCGGCATCACCATGGGCCCGGACGGCACCATCTACGTGGCCGACTCGGACGCGGGGGACGACGGCGCGGCCGCGCTCCTGGCGATCAAGGACGGCGCGGCGGAGCGCCTCGTCGAGGGGCTGCGGCTCGGCTATCCGGCCGGCCTCGCGATCGACGCGGCGGGCACCACGCTCCTCGCCTCGGGCCTCGACGACGCCAAGGACTCGTCGGTGGTGCACACCGTCCGCCTCGACACCCGGGAGCGGGTGATGGTGAGCGACGGCATCGGCGACAACAGCGAGTCCGGCGGTGTGCACCGGGCCCACGACGCCAACGTCTTCGCGTGGTCGAACGCCGACGGCTCCGAGGCCAACCCCGGGGGCACGGTCTACGTGCTCCGCGCCGCCCCCTGATCAGAACTGAAGGAGAACCTGCAGATGAACTTTCGACGCATCACCCCGGCGCTCGCCGCCCTCCCGCTCTGCCTCGGCCTCGGGGCCGTGGCCCAAGCCAGCAGCCACCGCGAGGCCCCGCTGATCGCCGAGGACCCCTCGGCCGACAACACCGACCTGTACGCGTGGGTCACCCCGGGCACCCACGACAAGCTCTACATCGTGGCCAACTTCATCCCGCTCGAGGAGCCCTCCGCGGGCCCACTTCCACAAGTTCTCGGACGACGTGCGCTACGAGATCCACATCACCCGGGGCAACCAGAGCCTGGAGGACGTGGTCACCTACTACTTCCACTTCGACACCAACCGCGCCCCGCGGGTCGACGTGTCGGACCTGGCCGCGCCGGTGGGCGGGGGCAAGGAGTTCTTCTCCCAGCTGAGCGGGCCAGCAGCAGACCTACTCGCGTGTTCAAGGTGGCGGGCGGGCACAAGGAGCGCATCGCCCGCGACGTGCCGGTGGCCCCGACCAACATCGGCCCGCGCACCTTCGGGCTGCTCAGGGCGCCGGGCTCCGGCTCCACCGAGTACGATGACGCCTACGCCGCCACCTTCATCACGAGCATGGGCGGCGAGGGCAGGGTGTGGGCCGGCCCCCGCGACGACGGCTTCTACGTCGACCTCGGCGGCTGTCTTCGACCTCGCCAACCTGCGCCCCAAGGGCACCGCGCAGGACGGCGTGTCGGGCTACAACACCCACAGCATCGTGCTGGAGATCCCCACCAGCATCCTCACCGCCAACTTCCAGCACCCCGGCAGCACCCCGGTGACGCCACCACCCTCGGGATCTGGGCCGCGGCGAGCCGCCGGCAGGTCAGCGTGCTCCAGAACAACGGTCAGAAGACCTCGGCCGGCCCCTGGCGCCGGGTGTCGCGCCTCGGCCTGCCCCTCGTGAACGAGGCCCTCATCGGCCTGCAGGACAAGGACAAGTACAACCGCAGCCACCCCCAGCGCGACGTGCAGAACTTCGGCGCGTACTTCCTGAACCCGGTGGTGGTGCGAGACGCGGAGGCGGTGGGCATCTACGCCGCCCTCGGCGTCGACCCCACCCCCTTCAAGTCCAACCGCACCGACATCATCGACGTGATCAACCTGAAGGACATCCCCAGCGCCAACGCGCACGACATCCCGCTCTCCGCCACCGGCGACGTGCTCCGGGTGGATCTCGCGGCGGACTCCGGCTTCCCGAACGGGCGCCCCATCCCGGGCGGCGCGCGGCCGGACCAGGAGCAGGCGGACGTCACCGACGTGCTCCTTTCCCTGATCCTCGCCGGGCTGCAGCTCCCGATCTCGGACGGGGTCGACTACAACGACAAGCCGTTCCTCTCGGAGATGCCCTTCCTGCCGCTGCCGCACCGCGGCTACGACCAGGGCCACGGGACCCCGACGCCCTGATCAGGCCATCGCCAGCGCTTGCCTCACCCTCCGCAGCAGCACCCGCGGGGTGAAGGGCTTGCGGAGCACGTTGCTCGAGTCGAGCAAGGTGGCTTGCACCTCATCCAGCGCGGTGTGCCCGGTCATGAAAAGGGCGGGCACGCCGGGCCGGATCTTCTTCAGGCGCTCCACCAGCTCCGGCCCCGACATCATCGGCATCATCACGTCGCTGAGGATCAGGTGGATCGGGCCAGCGTGCCGCTCACAGAGCAACAGCGCGCTCCCGGCGTTCTCCGCCGCCAGCACCGTGTAGCCCATCCGGCTCAGGCTGCGGTGCGCGATCCTCCGCACCGCCGGCTCGTCCTCCACCAGGAGCACCGTCTCGGAGCCGCCCAGCTGCTCGGCCGCGAGGTCCATGGTCTCTTGCAGCTCGGGGGTCACCGGGCCTGCCACCGGGAGGCACACCGAGAAGCAGGTGCCGTGGTTCACCTTGCTCTGCACGTGCACGCGCCCGCCCGCCTGCTCCACGATGCCGTACACGGTGGAGAGCCCGAGCCCGGTGCCGCGGCCGCTGGGCTTGGTGGTGAAGAAGGGCTCGAAGATGTGGGGCAGGACGTCGGCGCTGATCCCGGTGCCCTCGTCGGTGACCCGGATGCAGACGAAGCGCTCGGGGTCGAGGCCTCGCTCCTCGAGATCCATCGGGGTGGGTCGCCCCGCGGTGATCGTGACCCGGCCGCCGTGCGGCATGGCGTCCCGCGCGTTCACCACCAGGTTGATCAGGATCTGGTCGAGCTGGCCGCGGTCCATCCACACCGGGGGCAGCCCGGTGCCGACCTCGACCTCGAGCACCGCCTGGTCACCCAGGAGCCGGTGCAGCATCTTGCTCAGGTCGGCGAGGACCGACGACACCTCGAGCGCCGAGCACTCGAGGACCTGCTGGCGGCTGAACGCCAACAGCTGGCTGGTCAGCGCCCGGGAGCGCTCCGCCGCGTTGAGGATCTCCTCGACGTCCGCCCGCAAGGGGTCCTGCTCGGGCAGCGACTCGAGCACCAGCTCGGCGTAGCTGAGCACCACCACGAGGAGGTTGTTGAAGTCGTGGGCCACGCCCCCCGCCAGGGCGCCGAGGGAGTCCATCTTCGTGGCCTGGATGAGCCGGCCGTTGAGGTCGGCCTTGAGCTGCTTCGCCTCGTGCTCGGCCGTCACGTCGCTCCAGGAGCCGACCACCTGGCCGTCGTCCCCGACGTTCACCTCGTCGCGGATCCACAGCCAGCGGCCGTCCTTGGTGCGGAACCGGTACTCGCCGACCTGGGGTTGGCCGTCGACGATGCGCCGGTTGTGGGCGAGGGCCCCGTGGAGATCGTCGGGGTGCACGTTGTGGAACCACCAGCCCGGGGCCAGCGCCTCCTCGGGGGTGTAGCCGAAGCGCTCCATGATGTTCTCGCTGACCCACGTGGCGTGCCAGTGCTCACCGTCCCACCGCATCGCGTACAAGACGGTCGGGCTGAGCTGGAGGAAGTAGGCGAGGCGGTCCTCGAGCACGGGCTCGCGCTGAGGCTGCTCCGGCTGTGCTGCGTGGATCATCGGGGGGACGTCGAGGGACGCCCGGACAGGATAGCGAAAAGCAGCGGGGAGGGCCCGCCGATGCCGCCCCACGACCGGTGTGCCGAGTCGTTGTGAGGCGTGTCAGGGATCCGACACCGGGCCGCGAGCGTATTCGCACTGATGTCTGATCGCCTCCTCGCCCTCGCGCTTCCCCTCGCCCTGGTAGCCGCATGTCAGGAGGGCTCCGCCCCTGCCTCCGCTGTCCCACCGCGCTCGAGCCTGACCCGGCTCGCCCTCGAGGACCCCGGCGGGACCTCCCGCGTGGACGCCCGGATCCGCGAGCTGCAAGCCGAGCTTGCGAGACCAGCCCCAGAAGCTCGACGCGTGGATCCTCCTCGGGCGCGCCTTCATCCAGAAGGCGCGCCAGGCCACCGAGCCCGGCTACTACGCCAACGCTCGCGCCTGCGCGGACCGCGCCCTCGCCCTGCGCCCCCGGTACCCGCTCGCCCAGGATCTGCAGGCGCTGGTGCTGATGAACGAGCACCGCTTCCGGGAGGCGCTGGCCCTGGCCCGCGGGGTCCTGGCCGGCGACCCCGACGACCTCCTGGCCCTGGGCACGGTGGCCGACGCGGCGGTGGAGCTTGGGGCGATGGACGACGCGGTGGCGGCGGTGGACCGGATGGCGGCGCTGAAGCCCAGCCTGCCCGGCGTATGCGCGCGAGTAGCGCACCTGCGCTGGCTGAGGGCGACGTGGACGGGGCGAAGGCTGCCTACCGCCTCGCGATGGACGCGGGCCTCGGCGCGCGCGATCCCGAGCCCCTCGCGTGGGTGACGGTGGAGGCGGCGCGGGTCTTCCTGGCCGAGGGCGACGTAGAGACCGCGCAAGCCGGCTTTCAGCAGGCGCTCACCGTCTTCCCCGAGTACCCGCCCGCCCGGGTCGGGGTGGCCCGGGTGGCGCTGGCCCGAGGCCGCCCGGCCGAGGCGGCGCGTCAGCTGGAGGCCGCGTTCGAGGAGAGCGCGCTGGCCGAGACCGCGTGGCTGTGGGCGGAGGCCCTGGAGGCGGCAGGGGCCGACGCCACGACCGCGTGGGCCCGGGCCGAGAAGATCGGCCGCCACGGCGAGGGGCGGGTGCTCGCCGCGCTCCTCGGGAGCCGGGCGCGCGATCTCGAAGAGGGGCTCCGCGCGGTGGAGCGTGAGCTGACCGGGCGCGGGGACCACCTGACCCACGACGCCCACGCCCTGGTGCTGCTCCGCCTCGGGCGGATCCCCGAGGCGCGGGCGGCGCTGGACGCCGCGCGCGCCCTCGCTCCGCGTGAGCCGCAGGTCATCCTGCACGAGGGGCTGTTGCTGCTGGCCGAGGGCCAGGCCGAGGCCGCCCGAGCCCGGCTCGAGGACGCCTGGGGTCGGCGCGCGGCGCTCTTCCCCTCGCAGGTGGCCGAGCTCAAGGCCGCCCGGGCGCGGCTGGCGGCGCCGGCGGTGGCTTCGGCCCCGCCTTCGGCAGCGCCCTGAGGAGCACCGCCGCGCTGCAGACCTTCTGGCAGCGGCCCTCCACGCAGCCTCCGGCGCACTCGCCCTGCCGCGTGCACGGCGCGCCCTCGGCGCGGGGTACCGCGCACGCCCCCGCCACGCACCTGAGGCCCTCCGCGCAGTCCGCGCCGGTGCAGGCCTCGCCCGCGAGGCCGGCCGCCCCCGCGACGCAAGTGCCCTTCGCGCAGCGCTGCTCGGGTCCGCACTGCACGCTCGCCCGGCACGCGCCGCCCGCGGGCACGTGGGCCACGCAGCGGTTCTTGTCGCAGAACCCGTCGGCGCAGGGCGGGCGCAGCTGGTCCACGTCGAGGCGCAGGTAGGTGGCGAGCGGATCCACCCCGGTGTTGCACAGCGCGCCCGCGCCGGGGGCGGGGCGGCAGCGCCCCGGGTCGGTGGGACCTCCGCCGACGCAGCGCAGGCCGCCTTGACACTCCAGGTTGGAGCGACAGACCGCGTCGGCGCCGCGCTGGCCCGCGAGCGCGCCCGCGCACGCGGCGGGGAGGGGCGGCAGCTGGGGGCCGACCCAGCTGCACCCCTGGAGCTGCCGATCGAGCGCGGTGGTGCAGGTCCGCACCACGTCGAGGTCCAGGATCACCCCGCCCTGGGCGACGGCGCCCGCGAGGTTCCGCACGCACTCGTCGGTGGCCATGACCCCGGGGCGGCTCTCGCAGCAGGCCGCCTTGCGCTCGGCCGGGAGCTGGTGGAGCGCCGCGCACAGCGCGCCCACCGCGGGCGGCACCGCGGTGACCGTGCTCGGGTAGACCGGCGCGACCCCGCTCGCCTCCGCCGTCGGCGCGGCCTCGGGGGCCGCCGCGTCGGGGCGCGGGGCCTCGCTCTTCGGGCAGCCGGCGAGGGCCGCGATCAACATAGGTATGGGGAGCAGGCGGAGGAGGCGCACGTGGGGGTTCTACGTGATGCACAGTGGATCGGGAAGCCTGTTGGCCAGACGCCCGCGGGTGGGCATGCTCCCCTCATGCGGCTGCGGCTCGTGGTGGTGGGCAAGGACCGAGGCGAGCCCCTCCTCGAGGCCGCCGACGCCTACCTGGACCGCATGCGTCATCACCTCCCGGTGGAGCTGGTCGAGGTGAAGGAGGTCCCCCTCAAGAAGAACAGCTCGGTGGAGCAGGTGAAGGCCGAGGAGGCCCAGCGGCTCGAGAAGATCCTCGCCCCCGACGAGTACGTGGTGGTGCTGGACGAGCGGGGGCAGCTGTTGACCTCGCCCGAGGTGGCGGGCCGGCTCGACCGGTGGATGCAGGACGGCCTGCGGAGCGTGGCCCTGGTGATCGGCGGCCCGAGCGGGCTCGACCCCAGCTTCATGAAGCGGGCGCGGGAGCGCTGGGCCCTGTCGAAGATGACGCTCCCCCACCGGATGGCGCGGCTGGTGCTCTCGGAGCAGCTCTACCGGGGCCTCACGATCCTGCGCGGGGAGCCCTACCACAAATGATCCTGCGGACGCTGGGGGTGGGGCTGTTGGAGGCGGTGTTCCCGCCCGCGTGCGCGGCGTGCCCCGACGTCGGGCGCGAGCCCTTCTGCCGCATCTGCGCCGAGGCGCTGGTGCCGGCGGATCCCGTCGAGGTCGAGGGCGCGGAGGCCGCGGCGGCGATCTGGACGTATGGGGGCCCGGTGGCCGACGCGGTGCGGGCCCTCAAGTACGAGGGGCGCTGGGCCCTGGGTCGACCGCTCGGTGCGGCGATGGCCGAGGCGCTGGTGGCGCTCCCGCCGGTCGACGTCGCGGTGCCGGTGCCGCTGTCGCGCCCGCGCCTGGTGAGCCGCGGCTACAACCAGGCGCGCGAGCTCTGCCGCGGGCTGCCCCTGCCCGTGCGCGCTCGGGCCCTGGTGCGCCGGCCCGCGCACGAGCAGGTGGGGCTTGGCCGCACCGCGCGCCGCGCGAACCTGGCCCGCGCGATGGAGTCGGGGGCTCAGTCGGTGGCCGGGGCCCGGGTGCTCCTGGTGGACGACGTGATCACCACCGGCGCCACCGCGGAGGCGGCCACCGCCGCGCTCCTGGCCGCGGGCGCGAAGGCGGTGGTGGTGCTGGCCCTGGCCCGTACGCCGCTCCTTCAGGACGACGAGTCGGCTGCGGGCCTGGCGCGGCCTACGTAACGGGTCCGATGCGCCCGGGGGCTCAAGCGGCGAAAGTCCCCGTGATGTCGCGCAAGCTCAGCCTCGTGCTCGGCCCGCTCCTCCTGCTGTTGGCCCTGGCCTCGGGCTGCCGCAACGCAGGTGGCGGGACCAACAACCCCACCAACCGACCCGACGCGGGGGGGAGCACCACCCTGACCTGCACCCAGACCTCCGACTGCGGCGGCGCTGGGGTCTGCGTCGCCGGGCTCTGCCAGTCCGTGAAGTCCTGCCAGATGGACAGCGACTGCGCCTCCGATGGCAAGGTATGCCACGCGAGCCGCTTCTACTGCGTGGAGTGCGACGGCCGGCCCGGCCAGTGCGCGGCGGGGAGCACCTGTCAGAGCGACTTCACCTGTGCCGTCCTCACCGCGCCCGATGCTGGCGTGAGCCCGTGCTCCGGCACCTGTGCCGATCGCAGCGAGTGCGGTCAGGACGAGGTGTGCTCCGCCGACGGGGAGTGCTGCCCGCCTCCCAGCCGGTGCCGCTCGCCCAACGACTGCCCCGCGAGCCAGCCCGAGTGCAACGGCGCCACCGGCCAGTGCTTCGGCGGCGCGGGCTGCTTCCAGGACGCGGACTGTGAGCAGGAGACCGCCTGCACCGGCGGGCGCTGCTTCTGCGACATCCAGGGCGCGCCCCCCGGCACCTGCCGCCAGCGCCCCGACGAGTGCCAGACCGACGCGGACTGCTTCGACAACGGCACCTTCATCCAGAAGTTCTGCACCGTGGCCAACCCGCCGAAGCGGTGCGCCGACGCCCCCAGCTGCTCCACCGACAACGACTGCTCGAGCTACGGCCTGGTCTGCGACACCGCGGCCGGGAGCCCGAGCATGGGCTACTGCCAGAACGGCCTGCCGTGCACGGTGGGCGGCAACGAGTGCCCGGTGGGGCAGACCTGCGTGAACAACGTCTGCGTGGGTGAGAACTGCCTCAACAAGCCCTCGCTCTGCACCGCGAACGAGACCTGCGACCCGGTCACCGCGATGTGCGTCCCCAACAACACCGGGACGTGCACCCAGGACACCGACTGCCAGGCCGGCTACTACTGCAACACCTCCAGCAGCACCTGCCAGGTGGGTTGCCGCGACAACACGGAGTGCCCAGGTGGCGTGTGCAACGCCGCCCACCAGTGCGAGTACCCGATGGGGCAGTTCTGCGGGCCGTGCACCACCGACGCGGACTGCCCTGGTGGCGCGCGCTGCGTGAACAACCCCTTCACCGGCAACACCTGCTACGAGCAGTGCTCCACCATCCTCATGCAGCCCTGCTCGGACCCGAACGCGAGCTGCATCTTCGGCAACTGCAGCTGCCTCTAGCCCTCCCGCACAGACCCCGGGGTAGCCCCTTTCTTCGGGCCAACCTCCCAGGATCCCTTCGGAAATTAGGCATATCCTACACGCAACCACCTGCGCCCCCGGCCGATAACCCATGCAGGCCGGCGATGCACGTTCGACTCCTCACAGCGTTCGCGGAGAGCGACGGCGACACCGCGGTGGATCCACGACCCACCGCCTCGCGTCGGCTCCGCCGCGTGTGGTCCGCGCCGCGCGCCGAGGACGATCAGCCCGAGCCGTTGCCGCCGGAGCCGTGCCTCGGCGTGCGTGGTGACCCGGGCGCGACGCTGGCGAAGAGCCGCCTCGCCCAGGTCCGGGTGCGCGAGGCCATCGTCCGCCGCAACCACCTGATCGATCGCGCCGAGCGCGCGCCGCGTCGTGCGTCTTCGGCGCCGAACATGACGCTGGTGCGAGTGGACTGGGTGCGCGCCGACGACGCCGGTCTGCGCGCGCAGCGCTCGGGCGCCGACGGCCTGCGCCTGTCTGGCTTCGTCGAGGGCGCGCCGGTCCGCGCCGGGCGCGCGCCCTCCGCGCCGCGCGCTGCCCGCCCCGCGTCGCTCGCGGTGGGCGTCGACGGCCTGATCTTCACCACCGCCCTCACCACCGGCGACGACGCCGCGGCCGCGGTGCGCGCCCTGGCCCAGCGCCTCGGCCACCACTTCGACGTGGCGGTGGAGCTCGAGGGTGAGGACGTGGTGCTCCGCCTGCTTCGCCCCCGGGCGCTCCGCGGTTAGCGCTCGCGCTCCGAAGTCGGCTCCGGGTCCGCTCGCGCGCCCAGGTCATCGGTCCGAAGGCGCTTACGCGTTCTCGAGCGCGCGCGACCCGGCGCATCGGCGACCAGTCTCGCCGCACTTCGGCCGCGCCGAGCGCGGCACGACAGATCCCGCCGCGATCGACGCGTCAACCCGCCATGCGCGAACAGCCTTGAAACAGCCACTTCGACCCCGAATTCGCGCTTCTTCGCCGAGGTCACCTCATGCGTGCTCGGGCCCCATCGTCGACGGGATCGATCGATCCGCGCGCGAGGCGCGCCCGACCCGCGGCTGAGATCGAGCGGGGCACCGCGCCTCGGCCAGGGGGCGGGGCGGCATGTGGGAGCGCGCCTCGAGTGTCGCAATGCGATCTGCTGGCCGGGGGGATGTCATTTTTTTTTCGTCGGTCGCGCCGGCCCGTTCGCCCCCTGGTGTCGGTCCCTCGACGCGCCTGCGTACCGCATGGGACAGGGTGCAGGCTGACTGGCCGACGTTGAAATTTGACCTGCAAAGTGCACTTTCTCGATGCTTTACGAACAGCGAGGCGCGACGGGGGGATCGTGGAGGGGGTGCCGGGCGGGTTGCGATCCGGTCTCGGGAGCCGGTGCCGGCTAGCCTGCACCAGACACGTTTGATGCCAGATGGCAACGCTGCACTTGTTGACATCCTTCAAGGCCGTCTTTACATTTCAAGCGATTTTGGCCTCGAGCATGTTCGGGGCAAGAGAGGTTACGGATGGCGACCAAGAAGACGACGAAGGCAACCAAGAAGAAGGCAACCAAGAAGAAGGCCACGAAGAAGAAGGCCACCAAGAAGAAGGTGACCAAGAAGAAGGCCACCAAGAAGAAGGCGACCAAGAAGAAGGCCACCAAGAAGAAGGCCACCAAGAAGAAGGTCGCGAAGAAGAAGGCCACCAAGAAGAAGGCCACCAAGAAGAAGGCGACCAAGAAGAAGGCGACCAAGAAGAAGGCCGCCAAGAAGAAGGCCGCCAAGAAGGTGACCAAGGTCGCCGCCGAGGCGCCCGCGGCGAGCTGAAGCTCGCTGAGACTCGATCGCGAAGGCCCGCCCCTCCACTCTGGAGGGGCGGGCCTTTTCTTTTGTGATTCCGGCTAGTTGGGAAGAGCCATGCACGGCACGGAGGCAGACCTCGAGGCGCTCGTCTCGGAGCTCTCGGGGCTCGAGGGTGCGCGCATCCAGCGGGTGGATGTCGTGGCCGATCGCGTGGTCGTGCTGGAGGTCCGTGCACCTGGTCGGACCCTCCGACTGTTGGTGAGCGCGCGCCCCGAAGACGGCGCGCTCGGCCTCGTCGAAGCGCGACCTCCGCGCGAGGTGCCGGGGGGGCAACTGCAAGCTATCTTGCGAGCGAGGTTGATGGGTCAACCGCTGCTCCGGTTGCGACGTCGCGACCGGGTCGTGGTGCTCGACACGCGGCGCGCGCGAGTCGAGGTGCGGCTCGGTCCCGGTCGACCCGGCTTCGCGATCCTCCCTCCCGCGACCGACCTCCCCCCGCCGCCGCCCCCCGGCGCCTCGGAGTCGTCGCCGTCGCTCGGTCCGTTCCCGCTCGCCGATGCGGTGGGGGCGCGGTACGCGACACGCGCACCTCTGCTGACCCGCGCGCGGCGCGTGCGTGCCCTCACCCAGGCGTGGAGCGCCCAGCGCAGGAAGCTCGCGCGGTTGGTGTCGAAGGTGGAGGCCGATCGCGCGCGGCTAGCGTCCTTCGAGGACGCGGAGCACGAGGGCGAGCTCTTGAAGAGCGTGATGGGCACGCTGCGACGAGGGCAGGCCTCGGTCTCGGTGATGGACTGGCAGAGCGGCGCGCCCCGCACGCTGACGCTGGATCCCGCGCTGGGGCCGAAGGAGAACCTCGAGCGCTGCTTCGCGCGGGCGAAGAAGGCGAAGCGCGGCGCGCCGAAGGTCGAGGCGCGCCTGGCTCGGGCGCGCGCGCAGCTGGCCGAGGTCGAGGCGCGCCTCGCCGCGCTGGCGGAGGCGGACGACGACGCGCTCCTCGCTTGGCTCGAGGACGGCACCCGCGACGCCGCGCAGCCCGCGCGCGCCGAGGCGGCGGGGCCGGCGCCCAAGGCGCACCCGCTGGATCGCTGGTCGCGGCGCTTCGTGGCGGCGGACGGGGCGGAGATCAGGGTCGGCAAGGGCGCCGCGGCCAACGATCGCCTGACCTTCAGCGGGGCCAAGGGGCACGACGTGTGGCTCCACGCCCGCGGCACCGCGGGGGCGCATGTGATCCTGCGCTGCGAGAAGGGGCGCGCGCCCAGCCCCGAGGCGCTCCTCGACGCCGCGCACCTCGCCGCGCACTACTCCAGCGCGCGGCAGGACGCCAAGGTCGAGGTCATCTACGCCGAGGCGCGCCACGTGAAGAAGACCAAGGGCGCGCCCGCCGGTCAGGTCGGGGTCTCGAAGTCGAAGACCCTGCTCGTGCGCATGGACCCGGCACGCCTCGCTCGGCTAATGGGTCATGAAGAGCCCTGAGCCATGGAGCAACTCCTCGACCTGGTCCGCAACTACGCGGGGCCCTGGGCCCTGGTGGCCATCTTCGTCGGCGCCGCGCTGGAGTACATGCTCCCGCCCCTCCCCGCGGACTCCGTGGTGCTCGCCGGCTCGCTGCTGGTGGTGTCGGGGCAGCAGTCGTTCCTGACCGTGCTCGCGGTCGCGGTGGCGGGCGGGATGACCGGCGCCGCGAGCCACTACCTGTTGGGGCGCGCGCTCCTGCACCCGGACGGCCACATGCGCGGCACCGCGTGGGTGGAGCGTGTGGCGGGGAAGGGGAGCATGGAGCGCTTCTTCGAGGCGTTCCGGAAGTACGGGATGTGGGTCGTGGTGCTCAACCGCGCCTTCCCCGGCGTGCGCGCGGTGACCTTCCTCGCCGCGGGCGCGGCGCGCCTGCCGCTTTGGAGCACCATGGTGGCCGGCTTCGTGTCCCATCTCGCGTGGATCTCCGCCATCCTCTGGCTCGGGGTCAGCATCGGTGGGAGCTGGGAGAAGATCGAGGCCGCCTTCCACGTCTACGAGAAGGGGGTCTACACGGTTGCCGTGGTGGGCCTCGTCGCCTATGTCGGGTACCGCCTGAGTCGTCGACGACGGCGCGAGGAACCAGAGCCCCCCGAGTCCGAGCCATGAAGCACGTCATCACCTACGCCGCCGCCCTCCTCCTCACCGCCTGCGCGAGCGGAGCCGCCCAGGCAGGGCCCAAGCCCGCCGCGGGCCCCACCGCGGGCAAGCCGGTGCTCGATCAGGAGGAGGCGTGGTTCGAGTTCGCCTTCCTCGGGCGCAAGGTGGGCTACATGCTGGCCCGGGACGAGCTGACCCAGATCAACGGGCAGGCGGCCATCCACGCCCACCGCTGGTCGGTGGTCACGGTGCGCCGGGAGCGCGAGACGGTGCGCATGGAGTTCGCCACCGACGCCTACTTCACCCCGGACGGGACCCCGATGCGCTTCACCCAGAGCCGCAAGGAGGGCGCGGAGGCCCGGAACCTCGAGGGCTACCGCGACGGCGACGTGATGGTGATCCGCCAGGACGTGGGCGGGAACGTGGAGACCACCCGGATCCCGCTCGAGGGCGTGAAGCTGGCCTCGAGCCTCGACGTGCTCGTGACCCAGCACCTCGAGGTGGGCTGGAAGGCGAGCGGCAAGGCCCTCGACGAGGCGGAGGGCTCGGTGCAGGAGTACGCGATGGAGGTGGTGAAGAAGACCGAGCGCGAGGGCAAGCCGGTCTTCGAGGTGCGCCAGGTCCTCGGCCCGCTGACCACCACCCTCTGGGTGTCTCCGGATGGGAAGGTGCAGGCGTCGCAGACCGACCCCATCAAGGCGACCCTCGCGCGCACCACCCGCGACAAGGCGGTGGCGATGCCCGACGGCACGGTCGACATCTTCAGCTCCGGCATGTTCGCGGTGCCCGAGCTGCCCCCCGGCCAGGAGCTCGAGCAGCTCACGGTGCGCCTCAGCGGGCGCTCCGGTGCGCGCCCACCCTTCATCACCGGCCTCGGCCAGAAGGCGAAGGACGAGAAGAAGGGCTCGGTGGTCCTCGTCCTCACCGCCCTGGATCCGCCGGCCAAGCGGGTTGCCCGGGCCAGCGCGGGCAAGAAGATGAAGGCCTTCTTGCAGCCCACCCCCTACGAGCCCCTGAGCGACGAGCGCCTGAAGGCGGTGGTGGCCCGGGTGGTCGGTGACGAGCCCGACGCGTGGGCGGCGGCGCGGGCGATCAACGCCTTCGTGCACGGGCACATCCAGAACAAGTCGCTCGCCAAGGCCTTCGCCACCGCGGTGGAGGCGCTCGAGAGCAAGGAGGGCGACTGCACCGAGCACGCGGTCCTGTTCTCGGCCCTCGCGAAGATCGCGGGCATCCCCACCCGGCTGGTCACCGGCCTGGTGTACGTGGGCCCGGGGCGCAAGATGTTCGGCTACCACGAGTGGGTCGAGGTCTACCTGGCGGGGCGGTGGATCCCGATGGACCCCACCTTCGGTCAGGACGTGGCCGACCCCACCCATATCAAGTTCACCGAGGGGCAGTCGGATCACGACGGCCTGCGCGAGGCGGGCCTGGTGGCGGCGCAGATCATCGGCGACCTCAAGCTGGACGTGCTCGAGTACGTCACCCTCACCAAGGAGCGAAGGAAGCTCTAGCGGATGATCCGGGTCGCCTCGTTCATCTTCCTCGCGCCGCGCCTGCACGACATGGGCTCGGTGCTCGGCAAGGCCTTCACGCACCCTTGGGTGGCGAGCTACCAGGTCGGCTTCGGGCCGCCGCTCGTGAAGGCGTCAGATCGCCTCATCGATCGGCTGAGGGGCGCGCGCACCGCGCTCGAGAAGCTCGAGGCGTACCTCGAGTGCTGTGTGTACGCCGATGACGAGCGCGCGCGGCTGGCCAGCTTGCATCGCCGCCTCACCACGCGGCGGCTCGGGCCGGTGGAGGCCGAGATCCTGCAGGCGGCGAGCGCCGACGTGCTGGACCTCTCGCTGCGCCTGCACGATCTCACCCGGGTGCGCCCCGAGGTGCGGACGGAGATGGAGCTGGAGGGCCTGACCGCCGACCTGTTCCCGTCCGACGCCGCGCCCGAGTCGCTCGCGGGCCGCTTCTGGGTGCACCTCGCCGACCCGAGGAACACGCGGCTGCTCCACATCGACCAGGTGCGGTCCGCGGTCGAGGACCCGGAGCAGGCCCTCGCCCTGGAGCTCCGGGTGCCCGCGGGCCTGCGGCCCATCTACGCGGCGTGGGCCCGGGTCCTGAAGCGGGACGCGGCGCTCGAGGTGGTCGACCTCGGTGAGCCCCCCGCCCTCGCCCGGGTGTCCCGGGACGGTACGCGGACCTAGGGCGTCGAGCGGCCGACGCTGCGCCGTCGGACTGGCCGAGGTCGCCGCACGAATCGGGATCATTCGGCCTGAAACGTCCGTGCTCAGTGTTGGCAGGCGGATTGCTAACTCCTTCGCCGTCATGCGCCGTCGTCACGCTCCCCAGCCTCGCTTCCCCTGGACCTGGGTCCTGTTGGGCCTGGTGGCCGCGGATCTGGTCTGTCGCACCAACCCGCTGACCGCCGGGCTCACCCCTTGGATCGACGGGCTCGCGGTCCTGGGCTCGTTTGGTGTCCTCTTCGCGACCCCCCAGGCGGTCGAGGCTGTTTCCAGATCGTAGCGTTCGACGGCTCGACGAGTCGGAGCGTTCCCGCTGGCGGAATATCTGAGGGCCACCCCGCGGTACACTCCTCATCATGCGGGGGCCTCCCGGATTCAGGGCGCTGACCCTCACCGGCACCGGGGCCACCAGCCGGGTGTTCCGGGCCGAGGACGCGCGCACCGGCCATCCAGTGGCGCTCAAGCGCCTGCACCGAACCCTCATCAGCTCTCCCGAGGCGCTCGCGCGGCTGAAGCGTGAGTTCGAGGCGCTCGCGCGCCTGCGCCACCCGGCGCTGGTGGCGGTGCGCGACGTGATCCGGTGGGAGGGCGACCCCACCCTGGTGATGGACTTCATCGAGGGCCGGGACCTGGACCGCGTGCTCGCCGAGGACGGCCCGCTCGCTCCGGAGGCGGCCGAGGCCCTCGCGCGCACCCTCTTCGAGGCCCTCGGCACCGCGCACGGCGCGGGCATCGTGCACCGCGACGTGAAGCCCCAGAACGTGCGGGTGGGCCCGGATGGGCAGGTCTACTTGCTCGACTTCGGCTCCGCGCGCCTCGACGCCGCGTCGCAGCTCACCGAGACCGGCACCTCGGTGGGCACGCCAGACTATATGGCGCCCGAGCTGTTCTCGGGCGCCGCCTACGACCCGCGGGTCGACATCTACGGGGTGGGCGCCACCCTCTTCAAGGCGCTCACCGGGCAGCCGCCCCAGACCGCAGAGGCGCTCACCGAGCTGGCCTATCGTCGCGCCCGCGAGCCCGCGCCGCTGGTGCGGAGCCTGCGCGCCGACGTCCCCGCCGCGCTGGCCCAGGTGGTGGACCGCTGCCTCGAGCGCGCGGCGGACCAGCGCTTCGCCTCCTGCGCCCTCGCGCTGTGGGCGCTCGAGCACCCGCGGGCCGAGCGGCGCTTCCGCCAGCGGCGGCGCGCGCACCCGCCCTGCCTGCACTGCGGCACCCCCATCCCCCCCGCCAGCGTGGTGTGCGCCCGCTGCGGCTCCGATCACCCCTTCAGCTACGCGCCCGGCTCGCACCACGTGGTGATCCACAACGTGCGACAGCCCGGCGCCTTCGTGGCCGCGGTGCAGGAGCGCTTCCCGGAGCGGGCCCACGCCGATCACCTCACCCACCTCAGCCAGCGCATCGCGGCGGTGGGGCGCGAGAGCCAGCGGGTGGTGTCCTTCGTGGACGAGCTCGAGGCCCAGCGCCTGGCCGACGCCCTCGAGGACGCGGGGGCCCAGTGTGAGGTCGAGGAGGATCAGGGCACCACCGGCTGGCGCCTCTACGGCGTCTCCCTCGCGCTGTTCATGTTCGCGTTCGTGGGGCTCGGGCGCTGGGCGCTGGATCTCGACCTCGGGATGGCCCACGCCGCCCTCCTCGTGCTCCCCGCCCTCGGCGCGCTGGGGCTGGAGCGGCTCCTCTCGGTCGCCCGAGGTGCGCAAGGCATCTTGTCATCGGGCCGCTACCCCGCCGCGGTGCTGCCGGGCCTGCGGGCCGGCCTCGGGGTGAGCACCGGTGGGCTCCTCGGCGCCTCGGTGCTCGCGCCGGTGGCGGGCGGCGCGCTGGTCACGGCGGGGGCGGGCGCGGCTGGCGCGGCGGTGACCGCGCTGGGCCTCCCGCTCCTGGTGGGCGGGGTGATGGCGGCGGGGGCCACCCTGGTGGCGTGGTGGGCGTCCTTCAGCGCGCCGCGCCTGTCGCGCGCGGCCTCGCCCGAGCCCGGCCTGGGGGCGAAGCTGGTGCGGGCCTTCTCGCCGCCGCGCGCGCTGTCGACCCGGCGCATGCGGGCGGAGACCGCGGTGCTCGTCACCGCCTCCGTCCTCGCGCTGGTGCCGGCGGAGCTGGCGGCGCTCGACGCGATGGCCGGCGCGGTGCCCAGCCTCGCGAAGGTGCTCGCGCCCGCGGTGCAGCTCCCCGTCGCGCCCGCGCTCCCCGCGCCGCTGCCCGGGGTGCCGGCCGCGCCTGGGGGGATGAGCCCCGCCCCGGCGCTGCCGGAGCCCGCGCCGGTGTCGCCGGGCGCGCCCGCGCCAGTGGCCCCGGTGGCGCCGGTGGCGAGCGTGCCGCAACCCGGCTTGCCGCTCTGGTCCCACCTGCTCGCCCTGCTCATGGCGGTGGGGGGTGCGGGGCTCATCACCTTCATCCTCCGCCGTCACCGGCAGGTGCTGGAGGAGGGCCGGCGGGTCGAGCAGGCGCTGGGGGGCGGGCTCCTCGAGGCCCCAGCCGAGCCGGTGCGGCGCGGCGCGGCGCGGCTGGGCGCCCCCGACGCGCTCGCCGCGCTCCCCGCGCCGGACCCCTTCACGGTGGCGGCCCGGACCCGGGCCGCGGACCTCGCCCACCTGCTCCCGGCGGAGGGCGTCGATCGCCTCCGACGCGCGCTGGAAGCGGTGGCGCAGGGCTCGGGCCGCCGCGACAGCGCCCTGGCCCGCACCATCCTCGAGAGCGACCCCGAGCTGCGGCTGCGCTTCGACCTGCTCGCGCTCGAGGGTGAGCTGGAGGCCCGGGCGGCCACCGCGTGGTGGGAGCAGATCGAGGCCACCGACGGAGACCCGGAGTGACCGCAAGTCCACTTGCACATGCCGACCTGGTGCCCCACGCCCTCGACGAGGGGGTGGTGCTCTTCGAGCGCTACCGGGTGGAGGCGAAGCTGGCCGAGGGCGCGGCGGCCGCGGTGTATCGGGCGCGAGATCTGTTGGCCCAGGCCACGGTGGCCCTGAAGGTCTTCGATCCCCTCCGCTCCGCCGACCCGGTGGCGAGGGCGCGCTTCGCGCGGGAGTTCCAGGTCTTGAGCGCCCTGAACCACCCGGGGGTGGCCCGGGCGCTCCGCTTCGAGGAGGACGAGCGCTTCGACGTGCTGGTGATGGAGCTGGTCGAGGGTGAGCTCCTCACCCAGCGCATGGCCCGGGGCAACCTCGCGTGGCCGGAGGCCCAGACCCTGGGGCGGCGGCTGTGCCGCGCGCTCGAGGCCTGCCACCGGGCCGGGGTGGTGCATCGGGACCTGAAGCCCGAGAACGTGGTCCTCCACCCCGAGCGCGGCCCGGTGATCCTGGACTTCGGGGTGGCGTGGTTCTCCTCCGCCCTGACCCTCACCCGCACCGGGGCCCTCGTGGGCTCGCCGCGCTACCTGGCGCCGGAGCTGTTCCAGTCGACCGACGTGGACGCGCGGGCCGACCTGTTCGCCCTCGGCGCGGTCCTCTACGAGGCCCTGGCCGGGCGGCCGGTGCGCACCGTGTCGAGCATGGCGGAGCTCGCGGCCCAGGACGGCCCGGACCTCCCGCCGCCCCTCAACGCGCTCCGGCCGGACCTGCCGGCCGACGTGTGGCCGGTGCTGGAGCGGGCCCTCGCCCACCGGCCCGAGGATCGCTTCGCCACCGCCCAGGAGCTGGAGGCGGCGCTCGACGGCGCAGGGGCTCGCCTGGGTCGGCGCCTCGAGCGCAAGCTGGATTGCTCGGCCTGCGGCACCCCGCTCGTCATCGATCTCCCGATCTGCCCCGGCTGCGGGGTGCGGGCGGACTGGACCCTCGAGGTGGGGCCCTTCGCGGTGCAGATCCTGGAGGTGCGTGAGCCAGCGGTCGCCGCGGCCTGGCTGCGGCGGCGCTACGCCCCCCACCTCGTCACCCACCGCTGGCTCGAGCGCCGGCTCGCCAACCCGCCGGTGCCGCTCGTGGTCGGGGTGTCGGAGCGGAGCGCGGAGTCGCTCGCCTCCCAGGCGCGGGACGAGGGCTGCCGGGTCGAGGTGCTGCGGGGCAGGGCGGTGCTGGGCCCCGCGCTCCGGGTGCCAGCGGCGTCCGCCCCCGAGATCATGGGCGCCTCCGCCCTCCACTTCGGCGGGGTGATGGCGGCGGGGCTGGCGCTGGTACTCGCAGGCGCTCCTGCTTGGGCGCTCTTCGCGCTGCCCGCCGCGGTGGGGGCGGGCGGTGTGGGCATGGCGATGCGCTACGCGCGCCGGGCCCTCCTCGTCGTGCACCCCCGAGGTGATTCGGGGCGGGTGCCCCTCGAACTGAGCGCGTTGCAGGCGAGGTTGCAGCGCCTTAGCTCCACCCGGGCTCGCCGCCTGGCTGCGGCGGCGGTGGCCCGGGCGACCCCGATCCTGATCCAGGACGCCGAGGGTCTGCCGGCCGGGGCGGCGGAGGATGTGCAAGTCGCATTGCGAGAGGCGCTCGCCGCGGTGGAGGAGGTCGACGCGCACCAGCGGGTGCTCGCCCAGACCCCGCGCGCGCGGCTCCGGACCGCCCTCGCGCGGGCGGAGGCGCACCACCCGGAGGAGGTGGCGGAGCTGAAGGCCACCCTGCAGGTGGTGACCGATACCGGGGTGGCGCACGATCTGGCGGTGCGGCGGGCTCTGGAGGCCTGCCGGGGGATAACTGCGGCGATGGCTACCCGGGCGCTTCCGGATTGAATGGTTCGTCCACGATCACGATCACGACCACGACCACGACCGGATGACGCATCTGCGCAGTACCGGGTGGGGTGCTGCGTACATGCATCATCCGATCGTGGTCGTGCTCGCCTCCGCGTCGAACAGGGCGCCGAGTGTGCCCCTTCGGATCGCCCGGCTTATAGTATGGGAGGCGCCCCGGCTTGGAGGCCGGGGCGCCCGTCAGTCAGAGCCCCGGGCTGAACACCTCGAAGCTGAGCTCGGGGGTGCGCTTTCGGTGGATGGCGCCCGCCACCACCTCCCGCAGCACGCCCCGGGCCGCCTCGAGGTGGGCGAGCAGGAGCTCACGGTCCACCGCCGCGTCGGCCTGGGTGGGCACGAGCGCCACCAGGAGCCGCGAGGCGTTGGGCCAGGGCAAGACGTCTTGCACCATCAGGTCCATCAGGACCGGATCGTGGCAGTCGTCCAACAGGGCGGTGTGGAGCGCGCGCTCGACCTGCCGGCACAGTTGCCGGAGCTTGCGCTTGTCGAACCCGCGCTCATCCGCGAAGGGATCCTCGGAGAACGGCGCCGGCATCTTGCGCCGGCGCCCACGTGTCTTCGTCAAAACGAGTCAGCCTCCCGAGCGCCCGATGTGACGCTCGTGCCAGGGGGGGACCGCCTCGGGGAGGGCGCTGTGTTCAGCGCGGGCCGAGGAGGCCGGGCGAGGTGACGGGATGTACAAGGACCTGCACGCTGACCTCCTCTCTCGTCGTGCGCGTGGCCGACGTGCCGCTCAAGGTGCAGGCCCGAGGCCGGCCTTGGCAAGCTGAATCTCGGCCTGGGCCCGGGCCTCGGCCCGCTGCGCGTCGAAGTCGCCCAGGGACCAGAGCTTGGCGCCGGAGCGTGGGGTGGTGATCACGGTGACCCCAGCGAGGTCGGCCTCGACGTCCTTGCCGGCGGTGCGCTCTACCCAGTGGGCCACCGCGGTGCGGCCCGGGCGCCAGGCCCGCCACGCGTCGACCCCAAGCCGGTCCGCCGCGCCACCGTCCTTGCAGGCGACGCCGTTGACGTCGATCGGGTGGAAGATGCCGGGCATCGCGCACGACGCGCACACCGCGGCGACCAGCTCGCCCTCGGTGACCAGGGTGTGGCGCCCGCCCGCGCCCACTACGCCTACCGCGAAGGGGCGGGGCAGGTCCGAGAAGCGGGCGGGGAGGAGGCGCGTCAAGCGCTCTTGCACCGGGGCCATGGAGAGCAGCCCCCGCCAGGGCGCACGGGACAGGGCCAGGCTCCGCAAGGGCGCCTGCGAGCCCAGCTCGGCCGCGATGGCGTCGAGGTCCGCCCCCGCCAGGTACAGGGCCCCGACCATGGCGCCGGACGAGGTGCCGACTACCGCCTCCACCTCCGCGCCGGTCGCGGTGAGGGCGTCCAGGAAGCCCAGGTGTCGGGCGAAGGCGAGGAAGCCGCTGGACAGCAGGAGGTCCACGGGTGGGGTGATGACCGATGGTGGGGGAGGGGGCAAGGGCGAAGCGCGCACAGCGGGGCTTGAGCGCGCACAGCGGTGGGGGGCAGCGTGGTTGGGTGCTCGTTCAGCCCGCGCAGCCCCCCTTGGTGCCGACGTCCGGACCCGTGATCGTGCTCCTGGAGGACGACCCGCAGATTCGCAGCATCTTTGTGCGGGTCGTGGCGCGCTTCGACCTCGGGGTCTCGATGGTCACCGCGGAGGACTCGGCCGGGTTCCGAGGGGCCCTCCACCAGCTCTCGTCGGGCCGCGCGCCCGTCGTCATGGTCTGGATGGACCGGAACCACATCGGCAACCCGGGGGAGGAGGATCTCGCCTTCGTCTGCGCGGTCCCGCGCGATGCGGCGCCGGGGGGCATCCAGCTGAGGTCGGCCGTGCGCCTCTTTGCGTCCGGAGATCCGGAGGTCGACGCTGCCATGATCCGCGCCTTGGGGGCGCACTGCTCCAGCAAGCCGATGAGCATGGACGCGATCCTGCATCCGCTCCGCGCGGGCACGGTCGCTCTGGCTCGAGCGGTGCGGGCAGATCTCCAGGCGGAGCCCAACGCGGACTACATCCGGGGTGAGGTGTGCATGGGGCTGCGCGAGGTCGTGCAGGACAGCCTGCGGGATATCGAGGAGGTGGCTGAGCGGGCCCAGGCTGCCATCGCGAGGTGGCTGTCACCAAGGGGGCCCGCGCAGACCCACAGCGGGGCTTGAGCGCGCACAGTCCTGGGGGGCAGCGTGGGGCCATGAGCGCACCAGGGCGGTCCACCCTCGAACCCGCATCCGGGCCCATCGTGCCCACCTCCGGGCCGGTGATGGTGCTCCTGGACGACGACCAGATGTTCACCAGGTTCGTCGTGCGCTGCTTCGGGCGCGTCGACGTGGGCGTGTCGGTGGTGGTGGCTCAGACCTCCAGTGAGTATCGGAGGGTCCTCCACCAGCTCGCGGGGGGCCGCGCTCCGGTGGTGATGATCATGACCGACCGGCACCATCAAGAGTACGCCGGGGAAGACGATCATGCCTTCGCGGTCGCGGTGCCGCGAGATGCGGCGCCGGGGGGGATTCAGCTCCGCGCCGCGCGGCGCCTGCTCGTCAGCGGAGGTGGGGGCGCAGGCTGGGCTGCGGTGGAGGCCCTGGGGGGACGCTGCTACGACAAGCCGGTGCCGATCTCCGACCTCGTGGAGCAGCTGCGCGAGAGCGCGGTCTCTCTGGCTCGAGCGGCGAGGGCAGAGCTTCGCAAGGATCGCCTGGCCGACTACATCCGGGGCGAGGTGTGCTTCGGGCCGCGGGAGATTGTGCAGGACAGCATGCGGGAACTCTTGTGGCTGGCCAAGAAGGCCGAGGCCGCCATCCCGAAGCTTGGGAATTAGCAGGCGTAGGCCAGAGCGCCGGACACCGAGGCCGGGGACGCTCACACAGCGGCCCTCGAGCGCACACGGTGTCGGGCGGGAGCGTCGTGGCATGGATGAGTCGGGACCGGTGTTCCTCCACCTGGACGACGAGAGCGCGGTTCGGAACCTCGTCCGCCGGCTCATTCAGCGCATCGGGGTGAGGCTCACCGTCGTGGAGGTCGGGACTCCTCAGGAGTACGTCGCGACGCTCGAGAGGCTCGTGGTGGGGGCCAGGCCGGTGGTCGCGATCATGACGTGCGACCCTGAGCTCGAGGACCTCGTGGATCGGGGCGAGAGCGTCCTGGGGCGCGGCTTCCCGCGGACCGCTGCGCCGGGGGGGATTCAACTGCGGGCCGTGCCGTGGTTCGTCGGCCCCATGGGATGCGATCGGGGTCGAGCGCGGGCGGAGGCGCGCGGCGCCACGTGGCTGTCCATTCCCGTCCCCTCGGAAGAGATCGCGAGGACGTTGCACGCCGGTGTCAGTGCCTTGGCTCAGAAGATCAAGGCCGACCTCGAGCCGAACCCCTGGGCTGCGATGGTCGTCGGTGAGGCCTGCATCGGACCGGCGCACGTCGTGCAAGAGAGCCTGCTCGAGGTGGAGCGCATCGCGTTGGAGTTCGAGGTCGGGATCACCGCCTGGAGCAGTCGGGAGCACCGACCTGGGCCACAGCGTCGTGGCTAACGGGCCTCCAGCGCGTCCGCCGCCACCTCACCCTCGTTGCCGCGGTCGTCCCGCACCCGGACCTTCGTCCCCCTCCGCTCCAGCACCTTGAGGCGCCCGCCCTTCTGCACCTCGCGCCCCTCGAGGGTCACCGAGGCGGCGGGGGTCGCGGTGTACTGCTTGTCGAGGTCGGCGTTCTTCTTCTTCTTGGTGACCACCAGGTTGGTGGTCATGCGCTGAAAGGCGTAGCTGGACTCGAGGTCGCCCATGTTGACCTCGCCCGCCTTCGACGACTTGATCGCCGCCTTCTGGGCGGTGTTGAGGCTCTTGACCCCGTCGATGGCGTCCTTGGCCGCCACCCGCGGACCGCGCGTCTCGACCTGTCGGTAGAAGTGGCTCACCACGTGGATGACCTCGCCGTCGTCCCAGCGAAAGCGCACCACCACCGGCGAGGCGCCGTACGCCTTGCCCATCTGGGGGCTCGAGGCGAGGACCTCCACCCGCTTCTTGTCCAGGATCTTGATCGGGTAGCTGCCGCCCTCCAGCCACCACTGGGGCTCGGCGCCCTCCCTGAGGAGCATGTTGCTCATCAGGTCGTCGTGGTGCTTGTGCACCCGCACCGCGGTCACGTGGTCGCCGGTCGAGCCGCCGTTGTGCGCGATCGTCTTGGGGAAGGCCTTCTGGACCACGTTGAGGAGCGCCCAGTCGGTGGTGTAGAGGAGCCCGCCCGCGCGCACGAACTTCTCGATCCGGCGCAGGCCCGCCTGCGGCATGGTGCCGGGGCAGTTCACCATCAGCACCTGGTCGGCGTTCAGGTCGGCCCCCGCCACCTGGCCCGGATCGATCACCGTGTGGCGGATCCGGGCCGCGCTCAGGACCTGCTCGATGTGGTCCATGCTCCCGCGGACCACCACGATGTCCTTGCCCTGCACCGCCTTCAGGAGGGCGAGGTCCTGGGGGCTCTGGTTGGCCATGGTCTGCTCGAGGACCTGGGCGGCGGCGGACTCCGAGGCCTCGCCGGCCCAGGCCGGGAGGGCGGCGGCGGAGGTGAGGGTGAGGGCGAGGACGCTGGGGGTGCTTCTCATGTGGGGTCTCCCTTTGAGCGGGAACGGCCGGGAGCCCCCGGGGATCTCCACTGAGTTTGTAAAAGGATTGTCACGCCCGGCGGAGGGAAGGCCGGGCGGGCTCCGGCGTACTCATGAGGTGGCGCAGAGTCGGCCTGGGTCCGGCCCCCAACGCTCGACGCGGCCCGTCATTCGATCTAGGCATGGCCCCCATGAAGCTCGGAACCCTCACCGCCCTGGCGGCCTCGCTGGCCCTGGCCAACCTGGCCGGCTGCGCCTCCTTCCAGGCGCGGGGCGCCTTCAGCCGGGGCCAGAAGGCCCGGGACCGCGGCGAGCTGAGCATGGCGATCGCGGCGTTCGAGGAGGCCCACCGGCGGGATCCGGCCAACGCGACGTACGACGAGGCCCTCCGCTCCGCGAAGACCGAGGTGGTGCGGGCGCGGGTCGAGGAGGCGGAGGCGGCCGAGGCCCGCGGCGACTACGGCGCGGCGGTGAAGGCGTGGGACGCGGCGATGGGGCTGACCCCCGAGGACGAGCGCCTCGGCGCGAGGAAGGCCCTGGCCGAGCTGAAGCTGCGGCAGGCGGACCCGGTGGACGTCTATCGCGCCACCGAGCGGGTCGCGAAGCTCGCGCCCCAGGATCCGGTGGTGCAACAGAGCCTGCGTGAGGCCCGGAGCGGGGCGGTGGGCTATCACCTGCGCCTCGCCCGGATGTACAGCGAGGCCCGCTCCTGGGGCCAGGCCCACGACGCCTACGAGGCGGCGCGGTCCGTCGACCCGGGGCACGCCGCGTTCTCGGGCGCGCAGTACCTCGACGTGCGGGTCCGCTTCCTCGAGACCACCGGTGACGCCAAGCTGGCCGCGGGGGACACCCTCGGCGCGTACGCCGCGTACGAGGAGGCGGTGAAGCTCCGGCCCTCGTCTGCGCTGAAGCGCAAGATGGACTCCGCCCGCCGCGGGGCCGGGCCCATCCTGGAGCAGCTCCAGCAGGCGGAGACCCTCGCCCGCTTCAAGAAGTGGGAGGAGGCGGCGGAGATCTACAGCGCGGTGGCCAACCGCCCCGATGCGCCGGCCGACGCCAAGGCGGCGGCGGTGAAGGCGCGGGCCGAGAGCGCCCGCCTGCGCGCGGACCGCGTGAAGGCCTACTCGGATCGCAACATGCCGGACAAGGCGCGGGCCGAGCTCCGGCTCTGCCTCGAGCACACCGACGGCGCGGTCGACGCGATCAAGGCGATGGGCGCGGTGGTGGACGCGCTGGACGACGAGAAGCCCGGCGTCGCCAAGGCGAAGTTGCTCGAGGCCCAACAGCTCGGCGCGGCCCTGCCGGTGGTGCAGGTGGCGCCGGTCGTGCTGAGCAAGGAGGCCTCACGTCTCTTTGCCCGGGCCCAGGCCAAGGCGGTGGCGGATCCGGCGGAGGCGCTGGTTGTGCTCGCCCGGCTCGAGCCCTTCTCGGCCGAGCTGCCCGGCTTCGAGGCCCAGAAGAAGAAGCTCCTCAAGGAGGCCTTCGGGACCCTCTTGGCGAGCGCGGAGTCCGAAGCCAACGCGGGCCGCTTCCAGGTGGCGGCGGACCGCCTGGCCACCGCGCTCAGCCTCGCCGCGCCGCCTGCGGACGTCGCCCAACCCCTCCAGGTGGGCACCGAGTCCCTCCAGAGCGGCGACTGGGTGAAGGCGCGGGCCGCGTTCCTCGAGGCGTCCACCAAGTCCAAGAGCCGGCTTGCGAAGGCTGGCTTGCAGGTGGCGAAGCGCGCCCACCTGCAGGCCCTCCGGCAGGAGGCCCGGGAGGCGCGCTCGGTGGACGACGCGGTGCGCGCCTCGGCCGCGTACCGCGATATCCTCGAGCTGTCGCCCAACGACCCCGAGGCGCAGGCGGCGATGGACCTGATGCGGGACGCGCTGGTGTCCACCGCCTTGCGCTCCGCCCAGAGCCACGCCGACGGCGGGCGGCCGGGGGCGGCCTTCGTCTACTACCAGCGGGTGCTGACCCTGGATCCGGCGAACGCCGAGGCCAAGGCGGCGATCGGCAGCCTCGAGCGCACCCTGGGCCTGAGCGCGGCGCCCCGGGGCTACGTCGCGCCGATCGCCCGGGATCCCGGGCTCCAGGAGCGCTGTCGTGGGGTGGAGCAGGCGGCGCGCGAGCGGGTGAGCCTGTACCTCGACCGGACCCCGGAGCTCGGGGTCACGTTCCTGGACGCGGCGGCCTCTGCGCGGGTCGAGAGCCAGGCCGAGCCGACGCCCATGGTGCAGGTGACGGGGGCGGTGGTGGCCTGCGCCCCCACCAAGACCGGCGGTGACCTCGCGCTGCAGGTTCAGTTGCGGTCGGGCGATCGGGTGCTCTTCGACCAGCGCTTCGCCGCCACGTTCGACCCCAGCACGGTGCCGAAGGACGAGCTCCAGGATGGGCTCGCCCCCCGGCGGGTGGTCATGGACCTCCTGGGCGCGGTGGCCAAGGAGGTGAGCCAGAAGGTGAAGGCCTCGTCGGGGGAGCTCGGCGGCTGGCGGGTGGCGGAGGCCAAGGCCAAGATGGCGGCCAACGACGCCGAGGGCGCGGCCCGGGTCTACGCGGGCCTGGTGCAGGCCAAGGACGCCCTCGGCACCGAGGAGCGCGCCACCCTCGAGATGCTGACCCGCTACCTCAACAACCGCTTCCGCTGATCGGAGCCCGGAACCAGCCATGCGCACTCAACGACCCCTCACCCTCGTGGCGGCCCTCGCCCTGCTCGGCCAGGCCGCTTGCCTGGGCAAGATGACCCTGGCCCCCCACCTGAGCCGAGAGCAGGACCTGGGCCCCCCCGCGGTGGCCGGCCGGCACAGCACGGTGCTCGAGCGCGCGAACGCCTTCGAGGCGCAGAACCAGGCCTCGAAGGACGTGTACTGGTATCGGACGTGGCGCGCGGTGGCGATGCTGGGCCTCGGTCAGCCGGCGGAGGCGAGCGCGCTCCTCGACCAGGTCCTGTCCGAGATGACCACCGCCAAGAGCGCGCCCGCGCAGCCGGAGCGCCTGCGCATGTTCGTCTACGACCTCAAGGCGCAGGCCGCGCTGGCTCAGGGCGATCCGCGCGGCGCCCTCGACTTCCTGGAGCGGGCCTATGGCCTGGCGGAGCGGGTCGAGCTGGAGTCCGACGGCGACTGCGATCGGCACCTGGTGTTGGCGGCGCGCCTGGCCCAGCAGGAGGAGGTCGCGACCCATGCCGGCGCGGTCCCCCGGGCCGCCAAGGCCAAGGCCGACATGACCGCGGCGGCCGAGAAGTGGTCGGACTGCAAGCGGCGCCAGGACTATCCGAGTATGGCGGCCCTGCCGGCCCTGGTCGTCGCCCTGACCCGGTCCGACCGGCCGGTGTCGGCGGTGGTGCCGCCCACCAACGCGCCGATGCCGCCCCCAGCGGTGGCCACGCCCGCCCCGGTCGCGCCGCCGCCCGCTGCCCCGGTGGTCGCCCCCGCCCCGGTCGCGCCCGCGCCCGCGGGAGGTTTCGCGGCGCTGAAGGTGGCGCCGGGGATGTACGCGCCGGTGAACCCCGCGGCGTGGAAGGACGGCCTGGACGCGGTGGCGCCGCTGCTCGAGAAGCGGGCTCCGGGGGCCCGCACCGACATGCAGATCCGCACCGACGGCCGCTTCCACGCCCTCAGGATCACCCTGGCCAAGCCGGCCAAGGCGCCCGCGGAGCTCGTGCCGGTGTTCCGCTCCGCCGTGGTGTTCTTCGAGCGCACCCGCGCGGTGAAGCCGGCGGCCGAGCAGGTGGTGGTGGTGTCGGGCGATGTCTCCGTCGTGGCCGACAAGGCCGCCATCATGGACCTGTTCCTCGAGCGGGTGGACGAGGCCGCGTTCGTGGCCCGGCTGGGCCGGCTGGGCGGTTGATGGTTAGAATGCCTCGATGAAGCGTTCTCCCGGCCGCGCGCTCCGTTCGCGAATCTACGGGGTATGGCTCGCGGCGGCGGCGCTGGCGATCGGAGCCTGCGACTGCGGTGATGATCCACAGCTCGGTCGGCTCACGCCGCGCATGGAGGTGAGCGCAGACCCGCTCGACTTCGGCGAGGTGCCGCTCGGCGCCACCAAGCGCCTCTCGGTGTCGGTGGGGAACGCCGGCAACCTTGATCTGCACATCCTCAGCCTCGATACCCAGGCGCCGTTCGCGGTCGAGGCCGACCGCGACGTGGTCCCGCCAGGCGACAAGGTCGTGCTCGACGTCCTGTTCCGGCCCACCAACGACGAGCCCCAGATCGGCACCCTCGCGCTCGCGACCGACGATCCGGATCAGCCGATGGTCTCGATCGCGCTCTCGGGGCGCGGTGTGCAAGGCGTGTTGACGGTGTCGCCGACCCTGGTGGAGCTGGAGGACACCAAGGTGGGCTCCAGCCGCTCGGTAGAGCTCGTGCTCCGCAACCTCGGCCTCGAGCCGGCGGGCGGGGACGTGGTGCCGGACGGCTTCGCCCAGCCCGAGCACTTCGCGCTGACCCTCTTGCCCTCCTTCGCCGAGACCGCGCCCTTCGTGGTGCCGGCCCGCGGGGAGCAGGTGCTGGACCTGACGTACCGCCCGCTGACCGCGGGGCGCCACGACGGGCGCATCGTGTTCGAGATCTGCGGGTCGCGGTGTGGCCTGGAGGTCGAGGTCCGCGCGTCCGCCGCCGACTCGCTCGTGCGGCTGGCGCCCCCGCTCTTGGACTTCGGGGACGTCGGCATCGGCGAGACCCGCACCCAGCAGCTCCGGGTCGAGAACGCGGGCGACAACCCGGTGACGGTGGAGCTCGTCTCGGTGAGCGGGAGCGCCGAGCTGGGCGCCTCGGTGGGGCGGGCCCTCCCGGTCACCGTGGCCCCGGGGGACGCCCTCGGCATCAACGTGGAGTACACGCCAGCGTCCGCGGCCGAGCTGATGGGCGAGGTCCAGGTCCGCACCGGCCCGGTGCAGGAGACCTTGCGTGCCTCGGTGATCGGGCGAGGGCAGGGCCCGCGCTTCCGCGTGGACCCCGACCACATCTTCTTCGGAGTCGAGCGACAGGCGGGGCGCTACCGGCGCGCGCTCCTCATGGTGAACGAGGGCTCGTCTGACGTCGTGGTGACCCAGGTGACGGTGTCCGGCGCGCCGGAGTTCAGCCTCGAGCCCGGCCCCGGGCTGCCCGCGCGCCTCGGGCCCGGCGAGTCCCTGGTGATGCAGGTCGCCTTTCAGCCCTCGACCCTCGGGGAGTACTCGGGGACGGCGGTGGTGGAGTCCGACGACGCGAGCCTCCCGCGGGTCGAGGTGCCGCTGTCGGGTGGGCTCGCGGAGTCCTACTGCGAGCTCACGGTGTCGCCCGAGCGCATCTCGTTCGGCCTGATCCCGCCGAACTTCGAGCGAACCCAGCAGGTGACGGTGACCAACGCGGGGCGCGAGCCGTGCAACGTGGTGTCCGGCGCCTTCCGCGCCCCCATCGCCGCCGCCATCACCGAGCGGACCGCGCCGTGGCCCGCGACCCTGGCCCCCGGGCAGTCGGTCGCCCTCGCGTTCCGGTTCGCGCCGGTCGACGCGGTGGAGTCCAAGGCGAACTACGTGCTCCGCACCGACGACCCGGTGTTCCCCGAGCGCACGATCTCGATCTTCGGCACCGCGGCCGGCAACCTCGACGTCTTCACCATCCCGAACGTCGTGGACTTCGGGTCGGTCGGCCTGGGCTGCACGCCGTCCGTCCGCAGCGTGCAGGTGGTGAACGCGGGGACCTTCGACGTCACCATCGATCGCTTCGCGCTCACCTCGAGCACCACCGAGCTGCGGGCGTCCATGCCCCTGAGCCCGCCGGTGTCCCTGCCCGCCGGGGCGACGCGGGTCTTCCAGGTGATGTACGAGGCTCGCGACTACGCGCCGGACCGGGGCTTCGTGGAGATCGGCATGTCGGACTACGGCCTGCTCCTGAACGTGCCGCTGCTCGGAGCGGCGGCCGAGTTCCCGCGGGTGACGGACCGGTTCGAGCAGGCGCGGAACAACATGGTCGACGTCCTGTTCGTCATCGATGACAGCTGCTCGATGGCGGATGACCAGGCCGCGCTCGCGAGCAACTTCAGCTCCTTCATCCGCCAGGCGGATGTGCGGCAGGTCGACTTTCAGATCGGGATCACCACCACCACCGTCTTCCCCTTGCCCGGAGCGCTCGTGGGACCGGTGATGAGCCGGAGCACCTCCGCGCTGGAGTCGGTGTTCCAGCGTCAGGCGGCGGTGGGTATCGGGGGATCGGGCATCGAGCAGGGGCTGGAGGCCATGGCCTCGGCGTTCCAGCTCGCGGAGTCGGGCCAGGGCTTCAACCAGGGGCTCCTCCGCGCGGGCGCGGGGCGGGTGGTGGTGATCGTGAGCGACGAGGACGACCAGTCCCCCGCCCCGGTGGCCGCCTACCTGGCCGAGCTCCGGCGCAGGGCGGGGGACGGGTACACCACCGCCATGGTGAGCGGCCAGGCGGGCGGCTGCATCAACCAGAGCAACGGCGGCGTGGCGACCCCCGCCTGGCGCTACGAGGAGTTCGCGGGCCTGACCGGCGGGCTCTCCGAGTCGATCTGCTCGAGCTGGGCCCAGACGCTCGCCAACATCGGCCAGGCGGCCTTCGGGCTGAAGGTCTCCTTCAGCACCACCCAGCGCGCCGATCCGACCGAGACCATCGAGGTGTGGGTCAACGGGCAGCCGGTCAGCAGCGGGTGGCACTTCGACCCCGGGTCCAGCGCGGTGGTGTTCGACCAACCTCCGGCCGAGGGCGCGGTGATCGAGGTGGAGTACACGCCGCAGTGCTGAGTATGGGTGGGTTGGTGAGCAAGGGCATCGGGGCGCTCGGCGCGCTCCTCATCTTGGTGGGCACGGGCTGTGGCGGGCCGCCCTGTCGCTCCGAGAGCGACTGCGACTTCGGGACGCACTGCTCGCGGCACGTGAACGGCGCGGGCCAGGTGGTGGGCACCTGCGTCAGCGAGTGCCTCGAGGCGACCGACTGCCCCGCCCCCGAGAGCAACGCCCAGCGGGCGATCTGCACCAACGATGGGTGGTGTCGGGTGGAGGCTCGGCCACCGCGGCTGCAGGTGATCGAGCCGGAGGTCGACACCGTCTTCGAGGAGGGCGTCCGCCGCCTCCGAGTGTCCGGCGAGGTCGAGACCGCGGCGGACTCGGTCACCATCACTGTCTCGTCCCGGACCGACCGTGGGTGCTACGGAGGGCTGCCCCGCTCGGTGGTGCTCGAGGCCGGGGGCGACGGAGAGTACGTCAACCTGCCTTTCGTCGTGGATGGGGTCCAGGTGGACTCCGGGCCCAGCACCCTGGTGATCACCGCCGCGGTCCAGGCCTCCAAGCAGGTCAGCCAGGTGCTGGTCGAGGTCCCGTGCCCCGGCTGCGCCCAGCTCACGGTGGAGGAGCCCCGCTTCAACTCGGCGGCCCAGGGGCTGGTGCTGCCGCGCCTCACCGGGCTGGCGTCCATCGGGCCGGTGCAGGCCCTGTGGCGGGTGTACAGCGGCTTGGGGGACGTCCTCGACGGCACCATGCCGGTGACCAACGGGCGCTTCTTGCAGGAGCGCTTGCCGCTCTTCGCCGGCACCAACCGGGTGGAGGTGATGGTCACCGGGGTAGGGGAGGGGCTCGGCGAGGCTCGGTGCTCCACCGCGGTGGTCTCCGCCCTCGCGCGGGAGCGCGGCCTCCGGGCCCTCATGACCTGGGACAGCGCGACGAGCGACGTCGACCTCCACCTCATCGGGCCGGGCGGGACGTTCGGCGATCCGCTGAGCACCCTCACCGCCCGCAGCCAGGCCCCCACCTTCGGGGGCCAGGTGATCGACGACAGCGACGGCCGCGGCCCCGAGGTGCTCACGGTCGAGGCGCTGCCCGACGGGGTGTATGGCCTCGTGGCGGAGCCGATCACCGACGGCGCGGACCCGGGGAGCAACGTGCAACTCCGCCTGCTCATGGACGGCCGCACGATCACCGCGGGGCCGATCGGCCCCCAGTACGTCTCCGCGCGCACGGGGAACCTCTGGGTGGCGGGGACCCTCACCATCCTCGGCGGGAGCGCGCAGTGGGCGCTGGTGGACGAGCTGGTCCCGGCCTCCCAGCCCCCCACCCGCCCGCCCCAGGACTGGCCCGCGCTCTATTGAGGTTGGCGGGAGGGGGCGCCGCCCGCTATGCGAGGGCGGTGGCTGACCAGATCCGGCTCCGCGGCTTGAAGGTTCCCGCCCCAATTGGGGTTTACGATCACGAGAAGGGGATCCTCCAGACCCTGATCTTCCACCTCGCGGCGGACTTCGACGTGGCCCCGGCCGGGCGGAGCGACGCCCTGGCCGACACCCTCGACTACGACCGGATGGCCGCGATCTGCCGCGAGGTGGCCGGGGCGCGCCACCACGCGCTCATCGAGGCGGTGGCGGAGCAGGTCGCGGCGCGGATCCTGGCCGAGCTCGGGGTGGCGGCGGTGGAGGTGGAGGTGCTCAAACCTGGGGCGGTGCCTGACGCCGAGACGGTGTCGGTCTGCATCCGCCGGGCACGGTGAGGCGCGGGAGTCCCTCAGGAAATCTACCGTCCTACAGCCGTCCGGTATCCAAGCCGGGCTGCGGACCGCACAGTTGGACGCAGTGCGGCGATCCTGGATTGCGGGCACCGGGTCCTATCTCCCGGAGCGGGTGGTGAGCAACGCCGAGGTCGCGGCGCTGGCGCACGGCTGTGATCCTGCGTGGGTAGAGGCGAAGCTCGGCATCCTCGAGCGCCGGGTAGCGGCGCCCGACGAGCAGACCAGCGACATGGCGGTGAAAGCTGCCTTGCGCGCGCTCGAGATGGCGGGGATGCCCGCGGAGTCCCTGGATGGGATCATCTGCTCGGTGGGTACGGGGGATGTCCCAGTCCCCGCCACCGCCTGCTACATCCAGGACAAGCTCGGCATCGCCCACACCAAGGGCTTCGCCTTCGACATCAAGATGGCCTGCGCCGGAGCGGTGGGCGGCACGATGCTGGCCCGCAGCCTCATCGAGTCGGGCATGGCCAACAACATCCTGGTGGTGGGCACCCAGATCATCAGCCGCACCACCATGGACTGGAGCGACCGCACCATCGCGCCGATCTTCGCGGACGGCGCGGGGGCGGTGGTGATGACCGCGAGCCCCAGCCCTGAGCAAGGCATCCTGCACAGCCGGCTCCGCACCGACGGCTCGCTCACCGGCATCGTCGGCCAGTACGTGGGCGGCACCCGGGAGTGGTACACGCCCGAGGCGGTGGCCGAGGGCCGCGTGAAGCTCGAGATGGACGGCCGCGCGGTCTGGGAGTGCGCGGTGCGCGAGCTGCCGCGGGTGGTGCAGGAGGTGGTGGAGGCCGGCGGCTACCACCTCGACGACGTGGACTTCGTGGTGGCGCACCAGGCGAACAAGCGCCTGCTCTACCACGTGCTGGAGCAGTCGGGCGTGCCGCTGCACAAGACGTACACGAACATCGAGCGGTACGGGAACACGGTGGCGGCCAGCGCCTTCGTGGCCCTGGACGAGAGCGTGCGAGCGAACCTGTTCAAGCGGGGCGACCTGATCGTGATGATGGCCATCGGGGCCGGCATGATCTGGGGCGCGCACCTGATTCGGTGGTGAGGGAGGGGTTCATGACGGTGCTGCATGTTCCTGAGCGACCCGTATTCGACACCGCGGTGACGCGGCTGTTCGGCATCGAGTACCCGATCATCCAGGGCGCGATGGCCTGGCTGAGCGAGGCGCGCCTGGTGGCGTCGGTGTCCAACGAGGGTGGGCTGGGCGTCCTCGGCGCCTCGATCATGAGCGTGGAGGACTTCGAGGCCCAGGTGGTCGAGACCAAGCGGCTCACCGACCGGCCCTTCGGCGTGAACTTCCCGCTCGTCCTGGGCGACTACCACCAGCACCTCGAGATGTGCCTCGACCACGGGGTCAGGATCATCTGCATGTCCGCGGGCTCCCCCAAGGTGCTCACCCCGCGCATCAAGGCGGCCGGCGCCCTGTGCGTGCACGTGGTGCCGAACCTCAAGCTGGCCCAGAGCGCGATCAAGGCGGGCGTCGACGCCATCGTGCTCGAGAGCTACGAGGCGGGCGGCCACGTCAACGTGGACGGCATCTCCTCCATCACCAACATCCCGATGGTGGCGCGGCACATCGACGTGCCCCTCATCGCGGCGGGCGGCATCGTGGACGGCGCGGGGATGGCGGCGGCGATGTGCCTCGGGGCCGACGGCATCCAGATGGGCACGCGCTTCCTGGCCACGGCCGAGAGCAACGCGCCCGAGCTCTACCAGAAGCTCCTGTTGGAGGCGGGGGAGAGCGACGTGCCCGTCCACTCCCGCAAGTTCCACCCCGGCCGCGCCCTCAAGACGCCGGTGATCGAGAACGTCCTGAAGATGGAGGCGGAGGACCGCCCGATCGAGGAGGTCCGCGCCTTCATTGGCCGCGGCCGCGCCAAGAAGGCGGCCCACGACGCGAACCTCGAGGAGGGCATCTTCTACGCCGGCTCCGGCGCCGCGCTCCTGGAGGACGTGGTGACGGTGCGCGAGCTCTTCGACGAGATCCTGGCCCAGTACCGCGAGGTGGTGGGCCGCGCCTCGGGCCTGATGCGCCCGCGGGGCAGCGCCGAGCGCGCCAACGGCGCGGTGCGGGCAGCCCACGAAGGGTGACCTGGGGGCCCGGGCCGGCGGAGCCGTCCCACCCCTCTCCGCCGGGCTTCGCCCGGCTGCGCGCTTCGCTTGCGTTCCTGGGGGCCCGGGCCGGCGGAGCCGTCCCACCCCTCTCCGCCGCTTCGCCCGGCTGCGCTTCGCTTGCGTTCCTGGGGGCCCAGGCGCTTGCGCAGTCCACCCCCTCTTCGCCCGGCTGCGCGCTTCGCTTGCGCAGTCTATCTTGCGCCGCCGTCCAGCCCGATGACCTGGCCGGTCAGGTAGCCGGCCTCCTGTGACGCGAGGAACGCCACCAGCGCGGCCACCTCGGCCGCGTCACCCGCGCGGCGCATCGGTACGGTGGCGAGGGCCCGGCTCTGGATCTGCTCGGGGAGCCGCTCGAAGGCCCCGGCCGCGATGAAGCCCGGGTTGATCACGTTGCTGGTGACGCCGGCGCGCGCGTACTCCTGGGCCACGGTGGCGGAGAGGCCGGTGAGGGCGGCCTTGGCGGTCGCGTAGGCTACGCGCCCGGCCTCGCCCCGGGCGGCGAGGGAGCCGATGAAGATCACCCGGCCGAAGCCCGCCGCCACCATGTCGGGGAGGCAGGCGCGGGTGACGAGGAACGCGCTCACGAGGTTCGTGCTGATGTCCTCGGCGAACTCCGCCGGGGGGACCTCGTGGGTCTTCTGCGGGGTGCGGCCGCCGCGGAACGCGTTGTTCACGAGCACCACCGGGGGGCCGAGGGTGTCGCGCACCTCATCGAGGGCGCGGGCCACCGCCTCCGCCTGCCCGATGTCCGCTCGCACCGCCACCGCCGCGTGGCCCTCCGCGCGCAGGCCGCTGACCGCCGCCTGCGCCGCCGCGTCGTCCGAGCGGTAGACCAGGCCCACCGCCAGGCCCCGTGCGGCCAGCGCCCGCGCGATCCCCAGGCCGAGGCCGCGGGTTCCACCGGTGATCAGGGCGACGGTCCGCTCCACCGGCCCATCAAGGTCGGGACCGCGGGGCGGGTCAAGGGGGTTGCGGGCACCGGCGGCCGGCGGGTACCGGTGGCGTGATGTCGGTCAGGCGTACGCGGACGGCGGTGGCGGCGGCAGCGCTCGGCGCGCTGTGGGCGGGCTGCGCCGGGATCTGGCCCTCCGCCCACGGGACCGCGGTGGATTCGTCGCCGGTGGGGGCCGCGGGCTGCCCCGAGGTCTCCAGCAGGCGGGCGTCCCTGGTGGGCGTGCCCTTCACCCTGCGCTCGGCGGTGGAGGACGCGGCGGCGTCGGGCCTGGTGCTGGTGCGTTACGCGCGCGCCGGCTGCGGGGCGGAGCTCGAGGTGATCAGCGGCTGCCGGCTGCGGGGCCGCTACGCGTGGAGCGCCAAGCCCACCGCGCGGCAGGTCGTCTTGCGCACCGGACCCGAGCTCGTCTCCCGCCTCACCCTCGCGAGCGGGGCGCTGGAGCGGCGGCTCCACGCGCAGGGTGGCCTGCGGGTCGAGGAGCAGGTGGTCGGCCGCTGGGTGGCGCCCCGGGGCCTGCGGCGGGACCGCGCGGCCCTCGAGGGCACCGACTGTGAGCGCGCGACCCACGTCCTGACCGCGGTGGAGCTCGGGGGCTACGTGGTGGTGGAGGGCCCGCCGGTGGCGCTGGACGCGGCGAAGGAGCTCTTCGTGCACCACGCGACCCCGCCCCTGGTCGAGGTGAGCCGCGCAGGGGACGTCGACGCGTGCAGCCGGCCCGACGAGGCCCGCGGGCGCCCCAAGGGCTGCTCGCACGCGCTGGCGGTGCGGCTGTCGCCGATCGTCGATCGCGGCCCGGTGGAGGCGCCGTTGGCCCAGGCGGTGCAGATCCCGGCCGGGACCTTCCTGATGGGCATGGACGGCGGGGCGGACGACGAGGGGCCCCGACACGTGGCGCGCCTCGACGCGTTCACCATCGACCGGGCCGAGGTCACCGCCCGAGAGTACGCAGGCTGCGTTGCAGCGGGCGGCTGCAAGCCCGCCGGCGAGGGCCCGCGCTGCACCCGCGACAAGCTCGACCAGGCCGAGCACCCCATCAACTGCGTGACGTTCGATGACGCCGAGGCCTACTGCAAGTGGGCTGGCAAGCGCCTGCCCACCGAGGCGGAGTGGGAGCGCGCCGCTCGCGGCACCAACGGCCGCGCCTTCCCTTGGGGTGAGGCGTGGCCGCCGCCCGACGGGGCGGGCAACCTCAGCGACGCCACCGCCGCCGCGCTCCTGCAAGGTTGGGCCATCGTGCCCGGCCTCGTGGACGGCTTCCCGACCACCGCGCCGGTGGGGTCCTTCGCTGGCCCCGCGTCGGCGGAGGGGCTCGTCGACGTGGTGGGTAACGTGCGGGAGTGGACGGCGGATCGGTACGATCCCAAGGCCTACCGCGCGAAGGATCGCACCAACCCGAAGGGCCCCACGCGGGGCGCGGGTCGGGTGGTGCGCGGCTCCTCCTTCGGTGACGCGCGCCCAGAGCAGGTCCGGCTCACCCGCCGCGCGGTCTACCTCGAGGCGACCCGCAGCCAGCACATCGGCTTTCGCTGCGCGGTAGGGGGCTGAGCCTTCAGGGCTCGGGCGGGTGCGGGTGGTGGCGGCGGTAGGCCAGCACCGCCTGGTAGGTCGCCCAGTAGCCCAGCGCGCCAGCGACCACCCCGACCACGATGCTGCCCACCCAGAGCTCCGCCCCCATCGCCACGAACGCGTCCATCGCCGCGCTCCAGAACTCGGCGTTGAACAGGCGCTGGTGGAGCGGGAGGTCGGCCCCGGGCAGGCTGATCACCTTCTCGATGAGCGCGCGCCCCGCGCCGCTGGCGTCGGTGTCGCCCTGCATGAGAAACCGACCGATGCGCCAGTTCCCGTAGAAGAGGGGCACCGCGGTGATGGGGTTGGAGAGCCAGACCGGGAGGATGCCCGAGATCTTGTTGGCGCCGAGGAGGGCGGCCAGCGCCACGTACACCACCATCTGGATGCCTATCGTGGGGGTGGCACCCACCAAGAAGCCCAGGAACACGCCGAACGCGATGCGGTGGGGGGTGTCGTCGAGGTGCAGGATGTTGTGCACCACGAGGTGGCGCACCTTCGCCCAGGGCCCGCGGGGGACGACTGGGGTCGCCCCAGGGACCGCGAGATCGCCCGTGGGGGCGGGAGGGGTGGGCTCGACCTGCGCCATCCTCGGAATGCCGTGGGTATAATGCCCGTTCGGAGCTTTCAACAGCCAACTCCACCCCAAGAACGGCCCCCTGCCTCGTTTTGCTCCCGTGCCACGAGACTGCCCCGGAGTCGCCGTGGGAGGGCCTCCGACGCAAGCGCACCTGCCCGGAGGTATTCACGTATTCGAGAAGAGCGCCAGCACTCTCGAACAACATGTGTGCGCTGCCGCACGCTTGCCTGGCGCCGGTGTGCTAGCATCCGGACCTCTCAGAGCGGGAGGAGTGGAAACGATGTCCGCCGAGTGCACTGTGATTCCCCTGAGGAGTGATGAGAGCGAGGGCGTGTCGGTCGATCGCTTCGGGCCACCCGACCCGCACATCAACCTGCGCATCGTGTGGGGGTTGGGTCGCTGGGTCGCGGAGCAACGCGGCGCAGAGGTGTTGGCTCGCGTGGCGGCAGCCGCGGATATCTCCCCTGATCAGCTCGACGGGCGAAACCACTGGGTCTCCTATGATCGCCTAGAGGCCTTCCTCGCGGAATGTCGCGCGCTCATGGCCTCGGACGACGAGTTCGAGGACGCGTGCATCTATCGGATGTCGGAGGCCTACGGGCCGTTCCGGTTCGCGCTTTGGGCGGTGACGCCGCGCCTCATGTACAAGCAGGCGGTACGGACCATGCACATGGTCTCGTCGATCTGCACGGTGGAGCTGGTGGCGGAGGGCGCCAACTTCATGCGGGTCAAGTACGTCCCGGACCGCCCCGAGAGCTACCTGATGAGCCTGTCGCGCTTCGCGCAGACCAGCGCCATCCCGACGCTGTGGGGGCTACCCAAGGCGCAGCTCACCGTGCACAGCCGCGACGACTGGGGCCGGAGCGAGTACGAGGTCAAGTGGCGGGTGAAGCTGAACTGGCTGCCCCCCCTGGCCGGCGCGACCCTGGGGGCGATCGTCACCGCGGTGGTGTACTTCGGGCTGCTCCCCTCGGGTCCGGTTGCCTGGGCGTTGCTCCCGGTGCTCGGGGCGGCGGTGGGGCACATCATGGATCTCCACCGTACCAACCGTCTCAACCGGAACTACGGGGAGTCCCAGAACGAGGCCCTACAGGAGCTCGCGTCCGCCGCGGTGGAGGCCCAGCGCGAGATCCTCGAGCTCGGTCGTCGTCAGGTGCAGTGGACCCACCTGGTGGAGGAGCAGCTCGCGGAGCGCACCGCTGGCCTCACGGACATGATCGAGAGCCTCGGGCGCCAGCAGGAGGACCGGCAAGATCGCTTGCGCGGGATGTCACACGACCTGCGGAGCCCGCTCCAGATCATCACCAGCGCGGTGGACATGCTCCACGCGCGGGGCGACTCGGAGCAGGAACGAGCGGAGTGCATCGGTGAGCTCGAGGGGGCGGTCACCAGCATGCGCGTCCACCTCGACCAGCTCATGGGCGTGGTGGTGGCGGACGCGCGGATGGTCCGCCACACCCCGCAGAAGGTCGACGTCGCGGCGCTGACTACCGCGCTCCGGCAGCGCCTGAAGGCCTTCGTGTTCGATCAGGCGGTGCGGACCAGCGTCTTCAGCACTCGCGAGGCGCCCGATCACATCATGGTCGATCGGCTGGTGTTGGACCGCGTGCTCGACAACCTCCTCACCAACGCCGCGAAGTACACCGAGCGCGGCTCCATCCTGGTGGAGGTCGGCGGCACCCCGGGCTACCTCACCATCAAGGTCTCGGACACCGGCCGCGGGATCGAGCGCGAGAAGATGGAGGCCATCTTCGTCCCCGAGGGCTCGGACGTGAAGGGGCGGGCGCCTCGGAGCTTCGGCCTCGGCTTGTCCATCGTCTTGCGCTTGATGGGCGAGATCGGTGGGCGCCTCGAGGTCATGTCTCGGGTGGGCCGCGGCACCACGTTCTGGGCCCACTTCCCGGTCAAGCCCACCGAGGCGCCGGTGGTGGCGTCGCGCAGCGGTGAGGGCGCCTACGCCGAGCTCCTCGAGCGCGTGGTCACGATCCGGAGACCCACTCCATGATCCAGCCCGCTCCGCGCGTCCCACCCGGGGTGCCTCGACCCCGGGTGGTGGACGTCTTCCTGCGCTATCTGGTCGCGGAGGAGGCGCGGGTGGTGTTCGGGATTCCGGGTGGGCTGCTCCACCCCTTCTTCGAGGCGGTGGAGGCCAGCCAGGATCTCCGGCTGATCGTCACCAAGCACGAGCAGGGCGCGGCGTTCATGGCCGACGGCTACGCCCGCGCCACTGGTCGCATCTCGGTCTGCGGCGGGACCTCGGGTCCGGGCGCCACGAACCTCCTCACCGGCGTCGCCTGCGCGTTCGCGGACGGCGTGCCCATGGTGGTGGTGACCGGGCAGGCGGCCAGCCACGCCCTCGGCAAGGGCGCGGCACAGGAGACGAACCGGGAAGACATGGACATCGTCGCGATGTTCCGGCCGGTGACGAAGTACAGCACCATGGTCACCTCGGCCGCCAGCGTGCCCCACCACCTCCGCCGGGCCCTCCGCCAGGCCCTCACCGGGCGCCCCGGGCCAGTCCACCTCAACATGCCGGTGGACCTGTGGGAGATGGAGCTCGACGGCGAGGACTGGTTCGACCCCGACACCTACCGCCCGCGCACGACCACCTTCGATCGCCTGGCGGTGAAGCAGGCGGTGGAGTTCCTGATGCACGCCGAGCACCCGGTGATCCTGGCCGGGGCGGGGCTCCGCTTCAGCGGCGCCACCGGGCCGCTGTTGTCGCTCGCCGAGATGCTCCCCGCCCGCGTGGCCACTACCCCCCGGGGCAAGGGCGTCTTCCCCGAGGACCACCCGCTCTCCATGGGGGTGCTCGGCTTCGCCGGTCACGACGACGCCCGCGAGGTCGTCCTCGGCCCCGAGACCGACGTGCTGCTCACGGTGGGGGCCTCGCTGAACGAGACCACCACCTTCAACTGGAGCCCGCAGATCCGCCCCTCGAAGGCCCTCTTGCAGCTCGACATCGACGCGGACCGCATCGGGCGCAACTACCCGGTCGACGTGGCCCTGGTCGGTGACGCGCAGGCCATCCTCGTCGAGCTCGCCTATCACATGCACCGCTCGCTCGGGGGGCGCGAGCCGCGCTCCCGCTGGAGCGTCGCCGAGCCCCTCAGTCGGGGGCACGAGCGCCACGACAGGCCTGAGCTCAGGACCTCCGATCGCGCCCCGGTCACGCCGCAGCGATGGCGCGCGGACCTGCAAGAGGTCTTGCCTGACAACGCCATCGTGTTCTCCGACATCGGGGGGCACATGCTCTTCAATATCAATCACCTCATCATCGGCGGCCGGCAATCCTTCTTGCTCAACCTCGGCTTCGGCTCCATGGGGCACGGCACGGTGGCCCCGGTGGGGGCGGCCCTCGGCTCTACGAAGAGGCCCATCTTCGCCATCATCGGAGACGCCTGCTTCACCATGAACGGCCTCGAGCTCCTGACGGCCGTCGAGTACGACACACCCGTCATCTGGGTGGTGGAGAACAACAACATGCATGGGATCACGTGGCACGGGAGCCAGCTCGTAGGGAGCCGCCGGCCCCTCGACTCGGTGCGCTATCGGCGCCCGCTGGACGTCGCGGGAATGGCCCGAGCCATGGGCCTGGCCGCGTGGACGGTGGACCGGCCGGGTCAGATCCAGTCGGTGATCCGGGAGGCGCTGTCGCTCGCGGGGCCCTCGGTGGTGGAGGTGCGCCCCGACGTCACCATCCCCCCACCGATCGGTGAGCGGGCGCAATCCATCGCGGGGTTCATCCGAAGATGAGCGGGGAGCACGGCCCGGTCGAGGATGGTCCGTGGGCGGACAAGCTCCCTGCGCGGGCGGTGACCCCCACCGATCCGCCGCGTCTGTTCGGCTACGACGTCCACGAGGACCTGGCCCACCACTACCGCTTCTCAGAGGTCCTGTGGCTCGCGGCGACGCGGGAGCTGCCGGCGGACGGCGCAGCCGACGTGCTGGAGTGCGCGCTGACCTACCTCCTCCCGGTGTCGGTGGCGGAGGCGCCGGCGAACGCCGCGTCGGTGGCGCAGGCGTGCCAGAGCAGCCTGGCCTCGGTGGCCAGCGTGGGCGCCATCGCGCTGGCCCAACAGGGGCAGTGGGTCCTCGAGCGCCACGCGCCGCTGTGGCCGTGGCTGCGCGGCGAGGTGGAGGCGTTCCCGGAGGCGCTCCGCGGGGGACCGGACGAGGCCCCCGCGGTGCGGCGCTTTGCCTCCGCCCTGGCTCGGGTGAGCTACACCCACCGCATCTTCGAGTGCTCGCCCGGCCTCCACACCGCGGCGTTGGCGGTGCTCTTCGACCTGGGCTTTCGCGAGCCCGAGCAGCTCCTCACGCTGTGGATGTCGAGCAGGTTGCCTTGCGTTCTCGCCGAGGCCTTCGCGGGGGGGCGGGGGCGCCTCTACGAGTACCCGATGGACCTGCCGCACTTCGAGTACGTCGGTGGCGAGCGCCGGTCGACGGCCGAGGAGGGCAGCGATGGGCGGTGAGCGACCGACGCTGGTCACGAAGGTAGCGCGGGCCGAGCACGGCGACAACCACTTCCGGGGCTACTGGTTGAACGCGGAGCTCCTCGGGCACCACTCCATGGCCTCCATCGCCGGCCTGGCGGTCGGGGGTCCCGCCTCGAGCGGCGAGGACCGGGCGCTCCTCGAGGACATGGCGGTGGCGGTCAACGTGGCCGACCCGCGCATCTGGCCGCTGAAGGTCACCCGCCTGGTCAGCGCCTACGGCTCGATGTTCGCCGGGTTGGCCGCGGGCAACATCACCATGGACCGCTCCCTCCTGAGCATGGAGGCGTGCTGCGAGATCGCGGCGCGGCTGGTGGCGCTGGCCGAGCGGGCCGACGACCTGGACGACGCAGGCCTGGCTGCATATCTGGCCGACGCCTGGCCGGAGCGTCGACCGCCCGGCTTCGGGGTGCCGGCCCGCAAGGAGGACGAGCGGGTGGTGGGCCTGGTCGGGCGCGTCCGCGACGTGTACCGGCGCCAGGACCGCCGGTACTTCCGCCTCTTCGAGCGGGTCGCGGAGGTCAGCCGGGTCGAGCGCAACCTCAAGCCGAACATCCTCCTGGTGTTCTCGGCCATCGCCTTGGATCTGGGCTTTCCTCCCGAGAGCATCGGGGCGCTCGCGTGGGCGCTGGTCCAGGCCTCGTTTCAGGCCAACGCGGTGGAGGGCGCCCAGACCGCGCCTGAGCTCATGCGCCAGCTGCCGCAGGAGCACCTGTACTACGTCGGGCCGCCGGACCGCGTGAGCCCGCGCGCGGCTCGGCTCAGAGCGGGTCGGTCTGGTTGAAGAGGTCGGAGGCGCCTCAGTCCGCGCACGTCCCGGATGGGCGCCAGGCCAGGACCTGGCCCTTGCCCTCGGTGATGTACCCGTAGTGGCGGGCGATCCAGTAGGGCTCGGTGAGGTCGCGGCCGGGCGACTGCTTGTCGCCGTCCACCGCGCGCGGGTCGCCGATGGTGAAGGGGCTCCGCTGCCAGATGAAGTCGCCGTAGGCCCGCAGGCTCGAGGGGAGCCCCTCTGACGCCAGCCCCTGGGCGCAGCGGCCGTCGTCGAGCGCGCACTCGCGGGGGCGCCCGTCGCACTCGTAGCCGATGTTGCTGCCGTCCACCTGGAAGCCGAACAAGGACACCCCGTCCTCGCAGAACTTGCGCTCCTCCTCGGTGGGGCAGCGCACCGAGATGTTGCTCGGCATGTTGTCGAGCACCCACTGCGGATCGATGTCGTAGGTACGCCGCGGGGCGTCCTTGACGTCGCCGAGCGCCCCGAAGTCCCGGAGCTGGGCCACCAGGCTCTCGACCGCGGCGTCGTGGCCGGTCGCCAGCTCGGCGGGCACCGACGACGCGTACATCACGTCGGCCTTCGCGTTGTGGTGGTTCCACATCGCCTTCTGCCAGACCTCGCGCTCCATCACGTCGATCAGCTGATCCTTGAGCACCGAGGGGCCGAGCATCTGGATGAACTGCCAGTGGGTGCCGTAGGTGATGTGGTCGCCGTAGAAGCGGAAGCACCAGTCGGGGTTGCGGAACGCCATCATGGTGTCGGCCACGTCCAGCGCGTGCAGGTTCCCGATGAGCTCGTCGAAGAGGAAGTCGCGGTAGTGCTCCTCGCCCGTGAAGTAGTAGGCCATCGCGGCGAGGTGCATGAGGTGGCTGGCGTCGCCCCCGCGCAGGCTGACGATGTAGAAGTGATCGATCTGGTTCTCGCGCGGGCGCCGGTTGCGATCGAGATCCGTGTAGAGGGTGAGCATGTCGAGGAGGAAGTCGTCGCTCGCCGCGTCGATGACCCGCGTCGGGGTCACCGAGACCCGGTCCGGGCAGGTGCGGTCGTAGGTCCCCACGTTCTCCCGGTTCACCCCCGGGTGGATGTACCAGACCAGGGTGTCGAGGCTCCTCAGGTCGAAGTCGTCGGGGTCGAGGTTCAGCCCCGCGCCCGCGAAGTAGTTGTAGAGCTCGTTGCTGACCTCGGGATTCTTCTTGAGGTTGATGACCTCGATGCGCTGCAGGCGCTTGAGGTAGCACGTCATCTGGTAGGCGATCCGGGCCTTGAGGTCTTCGTCACGGAGCAGGTTGAAGACGAGGGGGAAGGCGGTCATCGGGCCGGTGTACTGGTCGATGGAGACGTCGCCCTCCCAGTACGCGGTGCCCGTGACCCGGCCACCCGCGCCGTCGTCCACCCCGACCCGGTACTCCTCCGGCAGCCCCTCCAGCGTCAGGTCCTCGATCGGCATGGCGTCGACGCTCAGCGTGGTCTCGTCGCCGTGCTGGAGCATGAGCTGATCGGACCTGGGGCCGTCGGCCGGGAGCTGCAGGAAGTGGTAGCGCGAGAGGTAGCCGGGGATCTTGGTCACCTCGAAGTCCAGCAGCAGGGCCCGGGTGCGAGCCTCCATGCGCTGGTAGTCCGCCTCGGTGCGGGTGTTGGCGTAGCGGAAGATGTCCGAGACGAGGGCGGCGCCGGTCCAGATCGCGGAGTCGCCTTCACCCGCCCAGCGGCTGTAGTTCTCGAGCTTCGACCACTCGGACTCCGGGGTGTCGACCGGCATCGCCCCGGTGAAGACGCGCTCCGCGGTGAGGCCGCGGGGGGACATGTACTTGTCGAACCAGCGGTCGTACAGGAACACCCGGCGCAGGAGCGGATCTGGAGCGTCCACGAACGTGGCGGCGGAGGGGTCGTAGATGTCGCAGACCTCGAGGGTGCCCGCCTGACAGCGCTCGTCCTGGTAGATCGGGCAGCTGGTGGGGCCGTCGGCCGGCAGGGGCGCCGCGGCCTCCGTCGGCAAGACGGCCTGCACCGGGAGGGCGCGGGGGTCGGGCGGGTCCTCCCCGCGGCAGTGGAGGCCGAGCCCGCCGAGGAGGAGGCCGAACGCGAGGAGGCGTGCGTGCATCCCCCTCAGCTAGCATCCGAGGGCGAGCGGGGCCAGGCCGGCTACGGCCCGACCCGGGCGCCCGAGTAGTAGGCGCTGTCGGGCGGGCCGTCGAGCATGGGCCCGAGGACCTCGAAGCTCTTCTTCAAGGTCGGGCCGTTGCGGTAGGCGTCGAAGGCCTCCGCCGAGGCCCACTCCTCGTAGAGCAGATAGGCGCCAGGCTGCTCGGCGGCTGCGAACAGCTCGTAGCGCTGGCATCCGGGCAGGGCTTGCACGGCGCGGGTCTCCTCCGCGAAGTAGCTCCGGAACGCGGAGTCGCTGGCGGGTTTGATCTTCATGACGACGCGGATCACCATCATCTTCGATTCCTCCGAGGGGCGGCTCGCCGGGCCATCCGGCGGGCGTGTGTTGGCACAGGCAGTTGCGACGAGAAGGGTTGTGAACAGGGTCAGGGAGCGCAGAGAACGCATCAGAACCACCTCCGAGAGAACTAGTAAACCAGGTTGACCATTATGGTCAACCTGGTAGACCAAATAAGGCAGACGAACGTGGACGAATCGGACTTCAGCTTTCGGCGCCGCCACCTGGGTCGCGCGTTGGCTCGTGCGTTCTGGTTGATCGAGGCGCAGCTCGACGCCGGGATCCGCGCGCGGTTCCCGGACTATCGCGCGTCGGACGGCCAGGTGTTCCGGTGCCTCCCGGTCGACAAGGGCGCGCGCATCGTCGAGCTCGCCGAGCGGGCGAAGATGACCAAGCAGGGGATGAGCAAGCTCGTCGCGAGCCTCGACGAGCGCGGCTACGTGGAGCGGGTGCCGGACCCGGAGGACGGCCGCGCGCAGATCATCCAGTTCACCCCCCGGGGCCGGGCGGCCCTCGCCGCCGCGAGCGAGGCCATCGCCGAGATCGAGGCGCGGTGGGCCGAGGTCATCGGCCAGGACGAGCTCGAGGTGCTGCGCGAGACCCTGCTCACCGCCGCCGACACGCTCGGGGGCAGCGACTACCTCTGAGGGCCGAACCCGCCCCCTCCGGGGGTCTCGATCCTGAGCGTGGAGTCCGCGTCGACCGCCACGCTGGCCTTCGCCGGCAGGGGCGCGCCGTCCAGCAGGTTGCGGCCCGGCGCTCCCGGCTCACCCCCGTCCAGCCCGAACGGGGCCCGGTCCCTGCGCTCGCTCAGGATCGAGACCTGCACCGGGGCGAGGAACCGGTAGGCCCGCACCACCCCGTCACCGCCCCGGTTCCGGCCCGCGCCGCCGGAGCCGCGACGGACCGAGAACTCCAACAGGCGCACCGGGAAGCGGGTCTCGAGCACCTCGGGGTCGGTGATCCGGGTGTTGGTCATGTGGGTGTGGACGGCCGAGGCGCCCGGCGCAAGTGGGGTTGCGCCAGCGCCGCCCGCGATGGTCTCGTAGTAGCCGAAGGTGGCGTCGCCGAAGGTGACGTTGTTCATGGTGCCCTGGCTGGCTGCGGCCCGGCCCAGGGCGCCGAGGAGCACGTCTACTACCCGCTGCGAGGTCTCGACGTTGCCACCCGCCACCGCGCGCTCCGGGGTGGGGTTCAGGACCGAGCCCTCGGGGATGTGCAGGGTGACTGGCGACAGGCACCCCTGGTTGAGCGGGATTGGCTCGCCTACCAGGGCTCGGAGCACGTAGATCACCGCCGCCACCGTCACCGCGGCAGGGGCGTTCAGGTTCCCCTCCACCTGAGGGCCGGTGCCCGTGAAGTCCACCTGCATCGTGCGGCAGATCTTGGTGAGGGTCACCCGGATCACCGTCCCGTCGTCGAGGGCGTCCTCGAAGGCGTGCACGCCGTCGGGCAGCCGCTCGATCGCGTCCTCGACCCGGGCCCGGGCGTTGTCCTGCACGTGGCGCATATACGCTGCCACCGTGGCCTCGCCGTAGTGGGCCACCATCTCGGCAAGCCGCCTCGCGCCGGCCTCGTTCGCCGCGATCTGGGCCAGCAGATCCGCCACGTTCTCGCTCGGCCGCCGGGCGGGGTGGGGACCGGCGCCCAGGGCGGCCCGGAGCCCGGCCTCGTCCAGGGCGCCGCCGTGCACCGCCCGGAAGGCCCGGAACACCACGCCCTCGTCGGCCAGGCGGGTGGAGAAGGGGGGCATGGAGCCGGGGGTGATGCCTCCGACGTCGGCGTGGTGCCCCCGGCTGGCGGTGAAGAAGGCCAGCTTGCCCCCCGAGAACACCGGGCTCACCACAGTGATGTCGGGCAGGTGCGAGCCGCCGAGGGCGGGGTCGTTGGTGATGAAGACGTCGCCCGGCTCGGGGTCGGGGTGGAGCCGCAGGACGCCCTGCACCGACTCGCTCATCGCCCCGAGGTGCACCGGGATGTGGGGCGCGTTGGCCACCAGGCCGCCCTCCCGGTCGAAGATCGCGCACGAGAAGTCGAGGCGCTCCCGGATGTTGGGCGACAGCGCGGTCTTCCTCAGGACCGTGCCCATCTCCTCCGCGATGGACATGTAGAGGTTGTTGAAGATCTCGAGCGCCACCGGGTCGGCGTGGGCCACGTCGACCTCGGCGTCGGCGCTCGCCGCCTCGCCGTGGTCGACCAGGTGGAGCACCCCGTCTGCGGCCGCGGTGAGGACCCAGCCCGGCTCCACCACCACCGTGCCGGTGGCCTCCAGGATCAGCGCGGGCCCCGTCACCACCTGGCCTGGGGCCAGCCCCTCCCGCTGGAGCACCGGCACCGCCTGGAAGTGGCCCTGTACGAACAGCTCCGCCTCGCGGGTGGGCGCCGCGGGGTCGTAGGGCACCGCGATCGGCGCCCGGGCCACCTCGGCCCGGCCCACCGCCTGCACCCGCACCGCCACCACCTCGACCGGGTGCTGGGGGCGCGCGTAGCCGAACTGGGCCCGGTGCGCGTCCTCGAACGCGCCTCGCAGGTCACCGTCGGCCTCGAGGGTGAGCGAGGTCTGGGTGCCCTGGTAGCGGAGGTCCACCCAGCGGTGGAGCTCCGCCGTCAACCCATCCTGCGCGAGGGCCGCGCCGCCCTCGGTCTCGAGCGCGGCGAAGAGCGGGGCCAGGGTCGCGCTCGCCTCCGCGTCGAGCACGAAGCGCCCCGCGTCCCGCACCCCGTCCCAGGTCACCGGGGCCAGGCCCATGCCGTAGGCGGAGAGCACCCCACCGAAGGGGTGGCAGAGCACCGTCTTCATGCCGAGCCGGCGCGCTACCGCGGTGGCATGCTGGCCGCCCGCGCCGCCGAACACCACGAGGGCGTGGTCCCGCACGTCGTGGCCCCGGGCGACCGAGACCTGCCGGATGGCCTCGGCCATGCTGGCGTTGGCGACGTCGAAGAAGCCGGCGGCCAGCGCGGCCACCGAGCGGGGGGCGTCGTCCGGCAGGCTGGCCTGCACATCCACCAGGGCGCGCTCCACCCGGTCCCGACGGAGGGGGAACGGGAAGCGGTCGGCCCGCACCCGGCCGAGGAAGAGGTTCACGTCGGTGATGGTGAGCTCGGTGGCGTCGGGGTGCCCGTAGCACAGCGGCCCGGGGCGGGCGCCCGCGCTCTCGGGGCCCACCGTGAGGCGGTAGCCGTCGTAGCGGCAGATCGAGCCGCCGCCCGCGGCCACGGTGTGGATGGCCATCATCGGGGCGCGGAGGCGCACCCCCGCCACCTCGGTCTCGTAGACGCGCTCGAGGGCCTGGGCGCCCCGGGTGCCGTCGTAGCGGCATACGTCGGTGCTGGTGCCGCCCATGTCGAAGCCCACCGCCTTGTCGGCGCCGGCCAGCGCGGCCACGTGGGCGAGCGCCACCACGCCTCCGGCGGGGCCGGAGAGGATGGCGTTCTGACCGCGGAAGCGCGTGGCGTCGGTGAGGCCGCCGCTCGACTGCATGATGCGGAGCGTGCTCCCCGGGAGCTCGGCCGTGAGTTCGGCCACGTAGTCGCGGATGAGCGGGGTGAGGTAGGCGTCCACGCAGGTGGTGTCGCCACGGCCGAGCATGCCGATCTCCCGCGCGACCTGGTACGACAAGCTGACTTGCGAGAAGCCCACCTCGGTCGCCACAGCGCCCAGGGCGTCCTCGAGCTCGGGGTTGGTGAAGCTGTGGATCACCAGGATGGCCACGCTGTCGATGCCCCGGGCCTCGAGCTCGGCCAGCCGGGCGCGGAGCGCGTCGGGGTCGGGGCGCTCGAGCACGGCGCCGTCGGCGGCGAGGCGCGCGTCGACCTCGAGCACCTCGCGGTACAGGACCTCGGGCTTGGTGATCTCGAGGTCGAAGATCTTCGGCCTCGCCTGGGTGCCGATCTCGAGGAGATCCCGGAACCCGCGGGTCACCACCAGGGCGCACGGCGCGCCCTTGCGCTCGAGGAGCGCGTTGGTGGCGAGGGTGGTCCCCATCCGCACGTCGCACGGCGGGATGGCGTCGGTGGGCGCGAGGCCCAACAGCGCGCGGATCCCGTCCAGCGGGGCCCGATCGCTGCTCAGCACCTTGGCCACCCGGATCGCCCCGGTGGCGGGGTCGCGCCCCAGGCAGTCGGTGAAGGTGCCGCCGCGGTCGATGAAGAACTGCCAACGCGCCGTCATGGCGATTCTAAGCTACCATGCCCGCCGTGCTGCCACCCCTGGAGCTGAGCACCGAGACCCTCCCGCTGCCCCACGAGCACGTGGCGGTGGAGCCCGACCCCGACGGGAGCCCGCTCCCGTCCGAGGCGGCGGGTCGGGTGAGCATCGACGTCATCCACGACGGCTGGGCCATCCCCGAGGCGTACCTGGTCGACGCGGGCGGGGTGCGCATTCGGGAAGCCAACTTGCAGGAGGCCTTCGTGCGCGAGCGGGACTGGGGGGCCTCGCTGGTGGCGGGCTGCCTGGCCTCGGCCCTCCACATGTCGGGCTTCTTCCGGGTCACCACCGCGCGGGCGCTGTTGGACTTCGGGCGCTTCCCCGGGAGCACCCCGCGCGGGGCGGAGTTCCTGCTCCGGCACGCGATCAACTACCCGTTCTCGCAGCACCTCGGCTTCGAGGCGAAGTGGCGCCTCCTCGAGGAGCACTACGACAAGATCTCGGTCGGTATGGACGAGGTGATCAGCGGGCGGACCCTCAAGATCGGCGTCCACACCTACGACGAGCACAACCCCAACCAGAGCCGCCGCCCGGCGGTGAGCCTGCTGACGCGCAGCCTTGGGCACCACCGGAACCTCGAGGTGCCGCTGGGGGTGTTCGATCCACTCTTCCCCGAGGAGCTGGTGGAGTTCACCGCCGATCGCATCCTGCGCGCGCGGATCTCGCTCGGCCTCGAGGAGGCGGCGATCCACACCGAGGCCAACTACCCCTACGCGCTGCCGGAGGGGAGCGTGGAGGTCCGCTCCCAGGTCTGGTTCTTCTTCCAGTACCTCCGCCGCCGCATGGAGGACGAGCTGGAGATCGAGGGTCGGGCGGACCCGCGCTCGCCCTGGAACCTCGTGTGGGCCATGCTCATGGACACCAACCTTCGCTCGAGCGAGAGCGAGCTGCTCCGGAGCTACCTGCACATGTACCGGCGCCCGCCGAACGGCCTGGAGTCGGTGTTCCGGCGGGCCAGGGCCGAGTACGAGCGGGTGCGGGCCTTCGCGCGGGCGGACGGGGGCGCGGTGGTGAAGGCGTACCGGACCTCGGTGGAGCGCACCAGCTCCCTCGGCCTGGAGGTGCGGAAGGACATCGTGTGGCGCTTCGAGGACGGCCGCCCGGTGGGGCCGAAGTGGGACGAGGCCCGCACCATCGCCCGGGTCATCGCGCGCGCGATCTCGACCTACTTCGAGCGGGACCTGCACCAGAAGCAGTGGGCCCTCGCCGCCCAGGATCCGCGCTTTCAGTGACCCCGCAGGCGCGCGGCCGCTGCGCGCAGGGTGTCCATCTTCTTGCAGAAAGCGAAGCGCACCAGGCGCCGGCCCTCCTCGGGGTGGGCGGGGTAGAACGCGCTCGGCGGGATCGCGGCGACCCCCACGTCCTCCACCAGGTGGCGGGCGAACGCGAGGTCGTCGCCGTCGAAGGTCGACGTGAAGTCCGCGAGGATGAAGTAGGCGCCCTTCGGCAGGGCAGGTTGCAGGCCCATCCCAGCGAGCACCGGCAGGAGGAGGTCACGGCGCGCGGTGTACTCGGCCACCAGGCCCTCGTAGAAGTCGGGGCCGAGGGTCGACAGGGCGGCGGCCGCCGCGTGCTGTAGCGGCGTCGCGGTGGCGAAGGTGACGAACTGGTGGGCGGCCTGGGCGGCGCGGATCAACGGCGCGGGACCGGACGCCCAGCCCACCTTCCAGCCGGTGAAGGAGAAGGTCTTCCCCACGCTCGAGAGGGTCAGGGTGCGGTCTCGCATGCCCGGGAGGGTGGCGATCGGCACGTGGCGAGCGCCGTCGTAGGTCAGGTGCTCGTACACCTCATCGCTCAGCACGGTGACGTCGTGGCGGATGCAGAGCTCGGCGATGGCGGCGAGCTCATCGGGAGTGAAGACCTTGCCGGTGGGGTTGTGGGGTGAGTTCAGGACGAGGAGCCGGGTGCGCGGGGTGAAGAGCGAGGCCAGGTGCTCGAGGTCCACCGCGAAGTCCGGGAAGCGGAGGGTGGCGTACCGCGGCACCGCCTGGGCCATGGCCACGCACGCCGGGTAGCTGTCGTAGACCGGCTCGAAGAGGATCACCTCGTCGCCGGGGTTCAACAGGCCCAGCATGGCGGACATCAGGCCCTCGGTCGCGCCCGAGAACACCGCGACCTCGGTCAGGGGATCGACGGCGAGCCCGTACCAGCCGGCCTGGTGGGCCGCCACCGCCTGCACCAGCGGCAGGACGCCTTGCGAGCGCGCGTACTGGTTGTGCCCGGCGCGGAGCGCCTCGACCGCCGCCTCCCGGATCGCCTCGGGGCCCTCGAAGTCCGGGAAGCCTTGAGAGAGGTTGATGGCGCCGTGCTCGAGGGCAAGGCGGGTCATCTCGCTGAACACGGTGGTGCCGAAGGGGCGGAGCTTCTCGGAGACCATGGCGGGCGGGGAGGCTAGCACGTCCGCCGGCCCGGTTGCCCGCGTCGAAGTGTAGGCCGGTCGTGGGCTGTGGTAGGCTCGCCCGGGATCAGGGACGTGTTGGGAGCACCACCAGGCGCCGGGTTGTCGGCCGAGACCATCGCGTCGATCGAAGCCGGCGTGCTCGCCGATCTGGACGGAGACCGGCCCGACGACGCACAGCAGGGCATCGATCGGCTGCTGCGCGCGCAGCCTCGAGATCGCGAGGCGGCGTTGGCGCTGGTGCGCGTCGTCGCGTCGGGGAAGGTCGCGATCGAGCGCGGCTTGACGGTGTTCGAGGCGGTGTTCGCGTCGCATCGAGCGGATGCCGAGGTGCTGAGTCGCTTGGGTGATGCGACCGATCACGTCCGCGACATCGACGACTTGAACCTTGCGGCGCCGGCGTCCAGCTTGTTCCCCGAGCTGGTCGAGCGTCTGGAGGCCTGCGTCCACTCAGCATCGGGGACGGCTGAGGAGATCCCGCTGCTGTCGGCGCTCGCAGCGACGACGCGGATGATGGCGCGACAACGCGACGCGCTGGCGGGCTGGTGCTATCGGCGGTTGACTGAACTGGCGCCGACGCAATCGCATCACCACTACAACCTGGGTCTGTACTGCAAGACGCGCGGGCTGTTCGCCGAAGGCTTGCGGGCCAATCAAGCAGCGGGCGCGCTGGAGGCTGAGCCTCTCGAGGGCCGCGTCTGGAACGAGGGCATCTGCGCGACCGGAGCCGGCGAGGGCGCCATCGCCCTGGCGATCTGGCAGGGCATGCGCCAGGTGATCCAGGCGGGGCGCTTCGGGCTGCCGGAAGGCCGGTATCCGTCATGCAAGGTGCGTCTGGCGCAGCGTCCGCTGGCCGAGCGCACGGCGGCCGAGGATGATCCGGGCCTGGAAGAGACCATTTGGATCGAACGACTCAGCCCATGTCACGGCATCATTCGCTCGGTGCTCTATCAGCAGCTGGGCGTGGACTACGGCGATGTCGTGATGATCGATGGTGCCCCGATCACCTATCACCGCTACGGCGAGGACCGAATCCCGGTCTTTCCGCATCTGGCCACGCTGCTCCGCCAGGGGTACCAGCTGTACGACTTCGCCGGGACGCAGCAGGCGCAGGGTGAGCTGGCGGAGGTCAGCGGGGCGCTGGACGATGACGCCGTGGTCTATGTGCACACCGAGCAGTTCGTGACCTTGTGCCAACGCTGTTGGCGTTCGGAGCAGACCGACCACGAGCAACACTCGCTCCGCGAAGCGCACGTGGTGGTCGGCCGCGTCGCCGCTCCGCCCCAGCTGGACCCGGTCGAGTTGTTGCGGCAGCTGGATCAGGCCGTCGCGGACCGCCCATCCTGCAAGCTTTACGTGCCCGAGCTCTGCGAGGTCGCCGGCCTGCCCGAGCGCGCCGACTTCGAGCGGCGGCGCTCGGGCATGATCCGGTCGGCGCGTGGGGTATAGGCATGGCGCTGTCTGGGATCGTCGCGACCGTGACGACCTACGTCGGGCGCCTCGTGACGGCCCGGGGTTGGCTCTGAGCGGAGGCAGGCCAGCAGGCCCGGTTGCCCGGCGGGCCTGGGTTCTGCATGCTGAGGCGATGGTGGGCCGAAGGTGGCTCTGGCTTGCCCTGGTGGTGGCGGCGGCGGGGTGCTCGCGGAGCGTACCCCTGGAGCTGCCAGCGGACGCGGATCGGGTCCTGGTGGCGCTCTTGTCCGAGCAGGGGGCGGTGGAGCGCCTGGTCGTGGCGGCCCCCGGTGAGGTGCCGCGCTTCGCGGTCCGGGTGGACTTCGAGCACCCGCTGGTGACCTTCGCGCTCCGCACCGAGGACTACCTGCACGCGGACGGGCGCGAGGTCTCGGTCGAGGAGCTCCACGGCGCCCTGGCGCGCGCGGCGTTCGACGAGGATGCAAGTCAGGCTGACCGCGGCGCCTGCCGCCGCTGCCAGGAGCCGGGCGCCGGCAACCTGCAGGTGGTGCACGCCGGGGACTCGTGCCCGCCCGTCCTCGCGCAGGGGCAGCTCTACCGGGGGGCCGACGGAGAGGTGACGGCGCTCTCCGCCGACGCCATGAAGCCTGAAGACCTGGAGGTCTTCGTCGCGGCGCAACAGAGCCTGCGACTGGAGTGGCCGGGGGCCTGCGAGTTCCCCGAGGAACCGGGCCCCCTCGCGGCGATGCCCAGCTGGTCCCCGGTGGGGCCGGACGACGCCCCCTGGCCAGCGTGGGCCCTGGCTCAGGCCGCGGATGGGACGGTGGGCGTGTTCACCGAGGGCCCCCACACCGTGGTGTACTCCGACGATCGTCGCCTCGTGAGCGCGGGCGCGCCGCCGGGCCGGCCGCGGGCCGCGGTGGCGGTGCCCTCCGGGGCAGCGGCGCGGTTCCTGCTGGTGACCGACCGGCGTCAGGAGGGCGCCGCCGCGAGCCTGGCGTTCCTCTGGGTGGAGGATGTGCAGGGCGAGTTGACGACCGGCCCCGCCACCCTGACCGGGCTGGCTGCCCCGGAAGCCCTGGACGTGCGGGCGCTCCAATGGGTGGACACCGACGCGGGGCGGCGGCTCCTGCTGCTGGGCGGCCGCGGCGGCCGGGGGGTGGTGGTGGTCTGCGCGCAGGACGGCGCCGGCCTCACGTGTACCGAGTCCGCGCTCTCGGGTGCGGTCTGCGCTGACGTCGGCGTGGTGCGGAGCCTGGTCGCCACTCGGCGGGGTTGGCTCGCGGTGGGGCCGGGGGGCTACGCCGAGGCCGCGGTCTCGGGCGGGTCGCCCACGAGCTGGTGGTGTCAGCGCGCCGACAAGGAGCTGCTGTCGGTCAACGCCAACGCCCCGCCGGAGCTGCTGGCGGTCCAGCCGGTGTCGGTGGGCGCGCTCTCGGACCGGGCCTTCGTGTGTCTGGAGGTGGCGGACCTGCGGGACGTCGCGTTGGTGTTCCAGGCCCCTCTCGGGGCGGACGCACCGTTCGAGGGCGCTGGCCTGGCGTGGCAGTCGGTGAACGGCGGTTTCTTCGAGCCGGTCCGGTGCGGTGAGTTCTCGCGCGACCCCGACCAGCTGTTGGACGCGGCCCCGGATCGTCTACGGCTGGACGCGGCCACCGGGCTCGTGGACGTGTTCGCGGACGGTACGTCCGCGGTGGTCGACCAGTGGGCCTACCGCCAGCGGCTGGGGGGCGACCCCATCACCGCCACCCTGCAGCGGGATCCGGGCTGGGTCTTGCACCGCACGGGCTGGGCGGTGGAGCCGGAAGCGCTGGGCGCCGCCATCCTCACGGTGGGGGTCGACCGTGCCTATCGCCACGTCTACGGGCGGCGCGATGCCACCGCATACAACACGGTGGCACCGCGCGCGGACGACTTCGTGGCGTACAACGCGTTCACTGACGCTCTGCCGCTCCGCATCACGCCGCGCCCCGACGCCAGCGCTCCGTCTGGCCATGGGGCGGACCTGGTGGCGGTCGAGCAGGATCAGACGAGTGAGCTGCGCCTCGGTCCCGGTGAGGCGGTCGAGGACGCGCAGTACGATCCGGCAACCGGGGAGCTCTGGCTGGTGGGCAACAGCTGGGTGACGGCCGAGGGCGGGTCCGCGAACAGCGATCGGCAGTGGAAGCCCTTCTTCCGCCGCCTCAGCCCTGGACTGGAGCACGCGCGTGACGTGCCGGTGCCCCTGGAGCGCGGCGCCTTCCTCTGCGACATCACCCCGCTGGCCCCGGGGCTCTACCTGCTCGCGGGTGGGCAGGGTGCCTTGCTCATCTACGACGGGACCTCCTTCTTGCCGGTGGAGGTGGAGTACGACGACCGGGACACCGAGGCGGTCGAGGTGGAGCCCTTCGAGGTGAACTCCGGCGAGCCCAGCGCCGACCTCCTGGCGGTGGACGCGGCGGGCGGCGTGGGCTGGGCGGTCGGCATCGACGGCCTCGTCTTGCGGGTCGCCCGGGAGCGTCAGGCCGGGGTGCCCCGGTGGGTGGCGCGTCGGGTCTCGCTGGATCGTGTCGCGCAGGACAGCCTGCGGATCCCGTTCGCGCTACGCCCGCGCCTCACCCACGTGCGCGCGCTCGCCCCGGACCACGTGGTGCTGGTCGCGAACCGCCGGACCCGCCTCATCGGGCAGGGCTGCCCCCGGGTGCGCCAGAGCCGGACTACGCGCGACACCTCGGACATCGTCCAGATCACCCCCACCGCTGGCTGGCGCCAGCTGGAGGCGGCGGTCGCTCCCGGCTCGGCGGCGCCCTGGCCGCTCGGCTTCTCCTCGTGGTGGCCGTACCCGGCCCCCGACGGCTTCCTCCCGGAGATCGTCCCCCACGGCCTGGTGGGTGAGCGCGGCGGCCTCTCGGTGGTGTCCTGGGAGGACGGGGTGTGGCGGGAGGACGGCGCCGTCGCGGGCACGCCGTTCTACCCCACCGCGGTCAGCTATCGCGACGACCTGGGTTGGGTGCTTGCGGGGCCCAACGCCCGGGTGGCGGTGGCAGAGTAGGCCTTCACCGCGCTGCGACGCTGGTGCTCTGCAGCATCTGGTGCCCGAGGCGCACGTCGATCTCAGGGTGCCGCGCGACCAGGGCCAGGAGGGCCTTCATGCTCTCCGCGCTCGTCGGCTTGTCGGCCGAGAAGCTGCCCGGCTCCACCCCGTGCTCCCAGCCCCACCGGGTGTGGCTGGCGTCGCCGGTGAAGAGCACCGGGCCCTTGGGGGTGCGGGCGAGGTAGGCGGTGCTGCCCGGGGTGTGGCCGGGGACGTGCAGCGCCCAGACCGTGCCGTCTCCGAAGATGTCAATCACGCCTGCGAACTGGCCCGAGGGGTCCGGCTCGAACCTCCACTCCTGCAGGTTGCCTTTCGATTCGAGCGCCTCGTCCACCGTGCCCTGGGTGAACATGAAGAGCAGGTCGCTCGCCGCGGCCTCCCCCGGTCCGGTGTAGACCGGGGTGGCGTCGGGCACGTCGCGGATGCCGGAGATGTGGTCAAGGTGGAGGTGGGTGAGGAAGACGCCAGCGGGAGGTTGGGGCTGGGCGGCCAGCCACGCCTTCGTATCGGTCCTCACCTTCACCTTGTCCGCGTGCATGACGGAGCCGAGGAGGCCCCCGAAGAGGGAGTGGTCGAGGTCGGTGCGCACCGCCGCCTCCACCCCGGTATCCACGAGGAAGAGGCCGAACTTCGGGTGGCGGAGCGCGTGCATGTAGACCTGGATCGGCTCGTCGCCGTCCTCGAGGTGGGCGGCCTTGGCGGTCGGGTGGTCGAGGTTGATGAGGCCCGACCGCTCCACCGCCCAGTCCGCCGCGACCACCGTCTCGACCTCCACCGGGCCGGGGATCGACAGCAAAGCCTCGAGGTCGGCGGTGGCGCGTGGGGTGCCGAGGGCGGCGGGAGCGACGTCGTGGCTGCTGGCGGCGCAGGCCGCGAGGGCGGGGGCGAGGACGAGGGAGAAGACGATCCGCTTCATGAGCCTCAGTCTATGCATCCGATTCTGGATGGAAATTGCCTTTGTTTGGATGGCACCATCCAGGAATGGATATTCAGTGGGACGACCTCCGGCTCTTCCTCGCGGTGGCCGAGACGGGGAGCTTCAGCGGGGCGGCCCGCGCCCTGGGGGTGGGTCAGCCCACGGTCAGCCGCCGGGTGGCGGAGCTGGAGGAGGCGCTGGGCCACCCGCTCTTCCTGCGCGGGGTGCAGGGGGCGCAGCTCACCGCGAGCGCGGAGCAGCTCGTGCCGGCGGCGCGGCGCATGGCCGAGGCCGCAAGTGAGGTTGCGCAGCTCGCCGGAGGCGAGGCGCAGGACCCGGGTGGGCTGGTGCGGGTGGCCGCGCCCCCCGGGGTCGCCTGGGACTTCCTCACCCCCTTGGCGGCGGAGCTCCGCCATCGTCAACCGGGCCTGCGGATGGAGGTGCTGGCCAGCATCGCCTACCTCGACCTGTCCCGCGGGGACGCGGATCTGGCCTTGAGGGCGCGCGCGCCCAACCAGCGCGACCTGAGCGTCCTCGCCGAGCACAGCGCTGGGGTCGGGGTGTACGTGAGCCGGTCCTACGCGGAGCGCCTGCCGGCCGAATACACCCTGGCGGACCTCGACTGGGTCACCTGGGCGCCGCCCTTCCATGAGCTCGCGCCCCGGCCCCAGCTCGAGGCCATGATCCCCGGGTTCGCGCCGGCCTTCACGTCGGACAACTACCTCGCGCTGGTGCGGGCGGTGGAGGAGGGGCTCGGCGCCATGATCTTCGCGGACGTCCGCCACCGCTTCTCGCGTCAGCGGGACCTGGTGCGGCTGCCCCTGGCGCTCGGGCTCGAGCACCGCGCGCAGGTGTTCCTGGTGTCGACGAAGAGCGCGCTGGCGTCGGCGCGGGTGCGGGCGATGGCGGAGGTGCTGATCGCGGAGCTCGCGGCGATCGAGCCCATCTAACTTAGAGCGAGAAGCCGTCCACCTGCTCGTAGAGCTCGCGGGCGACCCGGACGACCTGGTCGGCCGAGGTCAGGGCGTCGCCCGAGCGCGACGCGGTGCGGTCGGCGGTGGCGGAGAGCTGTGAGACCGCCTCGTTGACCCGGTTGGACTCGCCGTCCGCCTGGTGGACCGCGCCCTGGATCTGGCTGGCCGCGCTGTGCTGGGTCTGCACCGCGTCCGAGATGGCCTGGGAGGCGGTCTGGATCTCGCTGATCACCCGCTGCACGTCGACCATGGCCGAGGCCGCCTCCTGGGTGCGGGCCTGGATCGACTTGATCTGGCCCCCCACCGTCTCGGTGGCCTGGGCGGTGCTCACCGCCAGCGTCTTCACCTCGGAGGCGACGACCGCGAACCCGCGGCCGGCCTCGCCGGCGCTGGCCGCCTCGATGGTGGCGTTGAGGGCGAGCAGGTTGGTCCTGGCCGCGATGTCGCTGATCATCTTGATCACCGCGCCGATCTCGCGACCGGACTGCTGGAGCTCCTGCATGATGGCGCCGGAGCGCTGGATGAAGCCGGCCGCGTCGGTGGTGATGCGGAAGGCCCGGTCGGCGTGGTCGCCGACCTGCTGGGTCGAGGCGCGGAGCTGCTCGGCCGCCGCGGTCACCTCACGGATGGCCTGCTGGACCGAGCCGGCGCGGGACTGGGCGGCCTGCACGTGCTCGTTGGCGGCGTGCGCGTCCGACTCGAGCTCGCCGCTGAGGGAGGACAGCTCACGGGCCGCGCGGGTGAGGGACTCCGCGTGGGCGCGGACGGTCGAGATCCGGGTCCGAAGGTCACCCATCATCCCGTTGAAGCCCGTGGCCACCCGGCCGATCGCGTCGTTGCTGTCGACCCGCGCGTTGGCGGTCAGATCGCCCGCGGCGGCCTTGTCGACCGCGGTCAGGATGACCTTGACGCCGTCCTGGAGCGCCTCCGCCCGACGCAGCTCCGACTGGCGCTGCGACTCGAGCTGCTCTCGGTCGGCCTCGCGCTCCGCCGCGAGCTCCCGCATCGAGGCGGCCATCTCGGTGGCGGAGATGAACTGACCGGTGAAGGAGCTGATGATGCGCTCGTTCACGAACACGCCGAGGACCACGAAGGCGGCGTGCAGCAGAACGATGTCGAGACCGGTGCCATAGTCGAAGACCTTGATCGGGGTCCCGAAGACCGAGACATCGTACTGTTGGCAGTAGTTGAAGGTCAGGTGGTGGACAGCCGCGGTGAGCGCGGCGGCCAGGGTCGGCACCAGGTCCCGGTACCGGATCAGCATCGCGATCGCGCCGAACACGTGGAAGTGCATCTCGATGCGGCCGCCCTGCTCTTGGATGAACAAGGCCGAGAACAGCATGAGGCACGCAGCGTTGATCGCCCGCGACAGCGCGGTGCCCGCGTAGGCGCGCGTCGCCACGAACGACAACGCGGTGATCGCGCCGCCGCCGACGATGCCCAGGAGCCACGTCCCGTGGGAGATCGGGATGACCAGCGCGGCCGCGACCCAGTGCGCCACCATCAGCTTGAAGAAGAACTGATCCGCGGCGAGGAAGTCCTCGTCCAGTGCCTCTCGCACCGCGGGCGAGAGCTGCCCGTAGGTCGGGAACAGGCGCTGCACCCAGGAGGTGCCGCGGGGGGAAGAGGGGGTGGCGCTGTGGCTGTCAAACCAGGTTGCTTGAGTCATGGGTGGAGATCCTCAACGAGTTCGGCGATGCGATCGGGATCCAGCGGGCGTTCACGGATGACCGTGCGCACGTTCCAGGTGTCGCCCTCCCGGGCGAGCACGTAGACCGAGTCGGTGTGCCAGCCGGCGGGGTCGTCCTTCTTCCGCTCGAACCGGACCCCGAGCTCGCGCATCAGCGCGGCGCGGTCCTGCTCGGTCGACTGGACCCCATGGAAGGACGGATCGAAGTGTTTGGCGTAGCGGTCCGCCACGCCGTCGGCGGCCTCGGTCAGGTTCACGAAGGTCACGGTGAGCCGCGGGGTGGCCTCATGCAGGGTGTAGACGTCGTGCGCCCGGCGGAGGGCCGCCATGGTGGTGGGGCAGATCTGCGGGCAGTCGACGTAGCCGAAGAAGAGCAACATCCGATCCGCGTCCGAGGGCAGCGGGATGGCGGTGACCGGGCGGTTCATGTGCACCGGCAGCTGGGTGAGGCCGGCGAGGATGAGGGGCACGGTCAGCACGAGGCCCACGCCCAGGATGCGGGGGTGGGCCACCTTCCTCTGGGCGGCGGTGCTCATCACGAGGTCATTTTCGACGGTCGGTGACGTACCTTGAGGCTTGCGCGGGATAATCAGTGCTCGAGGATCGCGACGGTGGTGGTGAAGAAGCGGTCGTGCATCCGGACCACCGGGATCTCCTCGATCTCGAAGGTGACCGCCACCGTGGTGATGTTCTTGACGTGATAGAGGTTGTAGCTCGAGCCGAAGATCAGCGCCGGCAGTGAGATGGTGTCGAAGGCGTACGGGGTGTTCTGCAAGCCCGTCTTCATCATGCCGGCGATGATGTTGCCCAGCTCGCACACCGCGTCGATGACGTCGTCATCGATCTCCTTGTACTCCGCGGCCATGAAGCGACCGGCGAGGAACGTGGCGGTGTTCTCCGAGAGGTTCAGGTTCATGTTGCCGTTGCGCTCGCCGTGCAGGCCGAGCAGCACCGAGAGCCGGCGGGAGACGGTCGTGAAGCGGGAGATGCCCACCGCCTTCGGTTCGATCCCGGTCATCGAGAGGCCCTGGATGGTGGACTGCACCACGCACTCCACCAGCTCCTCGTTGAGCCTGAGGGCGGAGACCACCATGTTGGATGCGGTATCGGATGTCGTAGTCACCTCTGACCCGGTCGGAGGATCGCGGGAGGCCTACAGGGGGGCGGGTAGGATCGGTGGATCCGCGACGGCCCCTTGGCTCGTCGCGGATCGATCCAGGTAGGTGATCAGGTGGCGGGGTGGGGCTTTGGATACCCCACCGTGCCCAGGGCCTGCTCGATCTCGGGCAAGACCCCCGGATCCTCGATCGTCGCGGGGACGCTGGGGGTCTCGCCGTCGGCCAGGGCCCGCATGGTCCGCCGGAGGACCTTGCCGGAGCGGGTCTTGGGGAGCCGCTTCACCACCACCGCGACCTTGAACGCGGCCACCGGGCCGACCCGGTCTCGCATCATCTGCACCAGCTCGGCCACCACGTCGTCGTGGGGGCGATCGACCCCGGCGTTCAGCACCACGAAGCCGACCGGGACCTGCCCGCGGAAGTCGTCGTGGACCCCGATCACCGCCGCCTCGGCCACCTGCGGGTGCTCGGCCAGCACCTCCTCGAGGGCGCCGGTGGAGAGCCGGTGGCCGGCCACGTTGATCACGTCGTCGGTCCGGGCCATCACGTAGATGTACCCGTCCTCGTCCATCATCCCCGCGTCCGAGGTGGTGTAGTGGCCGGGGAAGGCGTCCAGGTAGCTCTGCCGGTAGCGCTCCTCCGCGTTCCACAGGGTGGGCAGGCTCCCCGGGGGCAAGGGGAGTTGCACCACGATGTTCCCGATGTGGCCGGCCGGCACCGGCTCGCCGGTGTCGTCCAGGATCTTGACGTGCCACCCGGGCACCGCCTTGGTGGGCGACCCCGCCTTCACCGGCATCTGCTCGATGCCCAGCGGGTTGGCGGCGATCGCCCAGCCGGTCTCGGTCTGCCACCAGTGGTCTACGACCGGGACCTTCAGGTTCCGCTCCGCCCACCGCAGGGTGTCGGGGTCGCAGCGCTCCCCGGCCAGGAACAGGGCGTCCAGGCCCGAGGTGTCGTAGTCGGCGAGGAGCTTCGCGTCGGGGTCCTGCTGCTTGATCGCGCGGAAGGCGGTGGGCGCGGTGAAGAAGACCTTCACGCCGTGCTCCTGGATCACCCGCCAGAACGCCCCCGCGTCGGGGGTGCCCACCGGCTTGCCCTCGTAGAGGACGGTGGTGGCCCCGTACAGGAGGGGCCCGTACACGATGTACGAGTGCCCGACGACCCAGCCCACGTCCGAGGCGGCCCAGTACACCTGATCCGGCTCGAGCCCGTAGACGTGCTTCATGGACCAGTGCAAGGCCACCGCGTGGCCGCCGTTGTCGCGCACGATGCCCTTGGGCTGGCCGGTGGTGCCGGAGGTGTAGAGGATGTAGAGCGGGTCCGTGGCCTCTACCGGGACGCAGGCCGCGGGCTCGGCGCTGGCCATGGCCTGGGCCCAGTCGTGGTCCCGGCCGGGGGTGAGCTCGGCCAGGGCCTGCTCGCGCTGCAGGATCACGGTGGAGGTCGGCTTGACCTTCGCCAGCTCGATCGCCTGATCCAGCATGGGCTTGTAGGGGACCACGCGCTTCGGCTCGATGCCGCAGGAGGCGCTCACGATCACCTTCGGGGTGGCGTCATCGATCCGCTTGGCGAGCTCGTGGGCTGCGAAGCCGCCGAACACCACCGAGTGCACCGCGCCCAGGCGGGCGCAAGCCAGCATGCTGATCAGCGCCTCGGGCACCATCGGCATGTAGATGAGGACCCGGTCCCCCTTCTCGACCCCGAGGCCGCGCAGCACCCCGGCGAAGCGTGACACCTCGCCCTGGAGACGCGCGTAGGAGTAGGTGTCCTTGGTGCCGGTGAGGGGGCTGTCGTAGATGAGCGCAGCCCGGTCGCCGCGCCCGGCCTCGACGTGCCGGTCGACGCAGTTGTAGCAGGTGTTGAGCTTGCCCCCCTTGAACCAGCGGTAGAAGGGGACTCGGGACTGGTCCAGCACCTTCTCGAAGGGCTGATCCCAGTGGATGGCCTCGGCCGCCTCTCGCCAGAACCCCTCTGGATCCTCGATGGAACGGCGGTAGACCTCGTCGTAGGTGTTCATCACGCACTCCCGGGGCGCGCCCCCGCCCCCGGGGACGCGCCCGCTCCGGCCTCAGACCGGGTCAGTAGAACAGCTGGGTCTGGATGATAGCCTCACTCCGGTATCCATCCACTGTCGACTTCGCCTCGGCCCCCGTCGTGTCCAGGGTGAAGACCGGGCGGGCCCGGTACACGAAGGACACCTTGGCGCTGTGGCCGTGGATGAACCAGTTGAACCCCACCTCCGGGATGATCGCCAGCGAGTCCCGAGCCTCGAACTTCGAGAACTGCCCGGCCACGTAGGGCTGGAGCTTGGTCCCGTCGAGGTCCAGGGGCAGCAGGTAGCCGGCCTGGACGTAGAAGTGCTCACCGGTGCCGATGATCGGGTAGGCGTTGCCTGCACCGTTGAGGCTGGAGCCGCCGGTGCCGAGGTTCATGATGCCGATGTTCCTGATGTTGTTGGGGCCGAAGTCCAGGTGGTAGAAGGTCGCGTAGGCGGTGAGGGCACCGGCGCCCTCGCCCAGGGGCGCGTCGAAGAACACGTCGGCCGCGACCGCCAGCTGGTCGTGCTTCTGGACCGCGCCCATCTCGTCGACGCTGTACATGGCCTTCGGGTGCCAGTACCAGCCGGCGCCGATGTTGAAGACGCTCTTCTCGCCGATGTAGGTGCCGGGGAGATAGGGCAGCGTGTTGCTCTCGTCATCCATGAACTCCCAGAAGAGGTAGCCCGCGAACGAGGGGCTGTTGTTGCCCGGATTGTAGTTGGCCGCGGTGCCCGGGGTGGGGCTGCCGGTGTTGAAGGGGCGGTTCAGCGAGATGCGGTAGTCCAGCTTGTCGATCTTGCCCTTCGCGTAGACGCCGAGCTGCCGGGCGAACTGGTCCGAGGCCTCGATGGTCGGCCAGTTCAGGATCGGGGCGTCCAGCGTGAGGAACTTGATCGTGCTCCAGTTGGTCATCCGGGACACGCCGTTCCAGTAGTGCAGACCCGCGCCCAGCGAGAAGTAGGTCGGCGCCACGTCGAACTCCGTCCACACGTCGTGGACGTAGAGCTGCGGCTTCTTCCCGTTGTTGAAGGTCTGGTTGTTGATACCGAAGTGGAAGACCAGGGTCAGCCGGTCGGCCACGCGCCCGAACAGGAGGAAGCGCGAGCGTCGGATGCCCACGTCCATCTGGTTCTCCAGGGCGCGCCCGCTCACCAGGGTGCCCGGGTTGTTCTGGATGTAGCGGCCCCAGATCTGGTGCCAGGTGAGGAAGCGGATGTAGTTCTTGCCGTCCTCCGTGAAGTTGAACTGCATCTTGCTCCCGTCGGCGGTGGCCGCTTCGGCCTTGCCGATCCAGGAGGCGCCGAGGATGGCGACCAGCGCCAGCGTACGGAAGGTGTTCTTCAGCATGTCTCTGCTCCTTGTCATCGCTCTCTGACCGGTCACCCTCAGTGGGATGAAGCCGAACCTGCGCCCTTGGGGATCCGGATGTTCTCGACCATGTGCGAGATCTCCTCGGGCGGGGGCGGCGTGAAGCGGGAGATCGTCACTGCGACCGCGAAGTTGAGCAGCATCCCGACAGTTCCGATGCCCTCGGGGGAAATGCCGAGCCAGTACTGGGCCGGGGTGCCACCCATGAACTTGAAGTAGATGATGTAGGCCATGGTGAAGGCGATGCCCACGACCATCCCGGTCACCACGCCCTCGCGGTTGGCCCGCTTGGAGAAGATGCCCAGCATGATCGCCGGGAAGAAGCTCGCCGCCGCCAGGCCGAACGCGAAGGCCACGACCTGAGCCACGAACCCTGGGGGGTTGATGCCGAAGTAGCCGGCCAGGATCACCGCCGCCGCCGCCGCGAAGCGCGCCGCCATGAGCTCACGCTTCTCGGTGATGTCCGGCATCAGGGTCCGCTTCAGGAGGTCGTGGCTGATGGAGGTGGACACCACCAGGAGGAGCCCGGCGGCGGTCGACAGCGCGGCAGCCAGGGCGCCGGCGGCCACGAGCGCGATGATCCACGCGGGGAGTCGCGCGATCTCGGGGTTGGCCAACACCATGATGTCGCGGTCGATGTAGAGCTCGTTCGCGTTGGCGCTCGGAGCGTTGGAGAGCATGCGCTGGCCGGCCGGGCCGCGATCGGCCGTGAAGGCCGGCTTGCCGTCGAAGGGCACGCCGCCGCGGTACTGCACCTTGCCGTCACCGTTCTTGTCGACCCACGCGATGAGATCGGTGTTCTCCCACTTCTTGAACCACTCCGGGATCGACTTCTCGCCACCCGCGGAGGCGTAGGGCGTCTCGTTGACGGTCTGGATGAGGTTGGTCCGGGCGAAGGCCGCCACCGCGGGCGCGGTGGTGTAGAGGATCCCGATGAAGACCAGCGCCCACCCGGCGCTGACGCGGGCGTCCTTCACCCGGGGCACCGTGTAGAAGCGCACGATAACGTGCGGTAGCCCTGCCGTGCCCACCATCAGGGCCGCGGTGATGAAGAAGACGTCCAGCTTGCTCTTGGCGCCGCTGGTATATTCGGCGAACCCGAGCTCGGTGTGGAGCTGGTTCAGCTTGTCCAGCAGGTAGACGCTCGCGCCACCGTTGTCGTCCACCAGCGTGGCCCCGAAGCCGAGCTGAGGGAAGAAGTGCCCGGTGAGCATCATGGAGATGAAGATGGCCGGCACCATGTACGCGAAGATCAGGACGACGTACTGCGCCACCTGGGTGTACGTGATGCCCTTCATGCCGCCGAGCACGGCGTAGAAGAAGACCAGCAGCATGCCGATGCCGACGCCGAGGTTGATGTCCACCTCGAGGAAGCGGCTGAACACCACCCCCACGCCGCGCATCTGGCCCGCCACGTAGGTGAAGGACACGAAGATCGCGCAGACCACCGCCACCAGCCGGGCGGTGTGGGAGTAGTACCGGTCGCCCACGAAGTCGGGGACGGTGAACTTGCCGAACTTGCGGAGGTACGGGGCGAGGAGGAGGGCCAGCAGCACGTAGCCGCCCGTCCACCCCATCAGGTACACGCTGCCGTCATAGCCGGCGAACGAGATGAGGCCCGCCATCGAGATGAAGGACGCCGCGCTCATCCAGTCTGCCGCGGTGGCCATGCCGTTGGCGATCGGCGGGACGCCGCCGCCCGCGACGTAGAACTCCTTGGTGCTCCCGGCTCGCGACCAGATGGCGATGCCGATGTAGAGCGCGAACGTGATGCCGACGATCAGGAAGGTCCAACCTTGAACGCTCATGATTTCTTGAACCTCCTCAGTCCTCGTGGACGTCGTACTTCTGGTCCAGCTTGTTCATGAGCCAGACGTAGACGAAGATCAGGGCGATGAAGACGTAGATGGAGCCTTGCTGGGCGAACCAGAAGCCCAGCGGGAACCCGCCCAGCTTGATGGCGTTCAGCTGCTCCACGAACAGGATCCCGGCCCCGTAGGACACCAGGAACCAGATCGTCAGCAGGATCAGGAGATACCGCAGGTTCTCCTTCCAGTAGGCGACGCGATGGTCATTGTTCATGAGTTCCTCCCTCGGTCATTGTTTGGTCTCGGTGATTGATCTCTCTGCGCCCAGTCGCGGAGCACCTGCCGATCCAGGCGCCCCGCGCGGGTGCGCGGAAGCTTGGGGAGCGCGGTGATGCTCCCGAGGGTCGCGATGGGGCCGATCGTGCGCCTCACCTGCTCCTTCAGGGCACCCACCAGCTCGCTCCAGGGCCCGTCCGTGTCGTCGTGCAGGGCCACGAAGGCGGTGATCGCCTGGCCCTTCAGGTCGTCCTCCACCGGCACCACGCCGGCCTCTCGCACCGCCTCGTGGGCGGCGAGGGCGCCCTCGATCTCCTCTGCCGTGATGCGGTAGCCCAGGATGTTCACCACGTCCTCGCCCGGCTCGAGGATCGTGTAGTCGCCGTCCGCGTCGCGGTGCGCGCGCACGTGGCTGTAGTGCAGGCCGGCGAAGCGCGAGCAGTAGGTCTCGCGGTAGCGCCGGTGGTCGCCGAAGACGGTGCGGGCCTGCCCGGGCCAGGGGTGGCTGAAGCACAGGAAGCCCTCCGCCTCCGAGCCCTCCTCGATCGCGCCGTCCTCGCCCACCAGCACCGGGGTGGCGCCGAAGAACGGGATGCCCACCGAGCCCGGCTTGTTGGCCTCGAGCCCGGGGAAGGCGGCCAGGAGCACGCCGCCGGTGTCGGCCTGGCTCCAGGTGTTGACCACCGGGATCCGACCTCCGCCCACCTCGTCGCGGTACCAGCGGGCGACAGAGGGCCCCACCGGCTCCCCGAGGGTCGCGAGGACACGGACGCTGGAGAGGTCGTGGTCCCGCGCTGCCTGCGGGGCTCGCTGCATCAGGACCCGCAGCGCGGTGGGGGCGGCCATGATGGTGTGTGCGCCCAGCTCCTCCGCGGTGCGCCAGTAGCGGTCGGGGCTCGGGACGGTCGGCTTGCCCTCGAAGATGACGGTGCTGAGGCCGTTGGCGAGCGGGCCGTAGACCGCGTATGCGTGGCCGCTCGCGCAGCTGAGCGGCACGGGGCAGAAGTGCACGTCGTCCTCGTGGGCGTCGAAGAGCAGGCGGTGGCTCAGGGCGGTGTGCAGGAGGTAGCCACCGGTCGTGTGCAACAGACCCTGCGGATGGCCGGGGGACTGGGAGGCGTAGAGGATGAAGAGCGGATCCTCGGCGCTCATCCACTCCGCCGGGCAGGTCGAGCGCTGCTTCGCCATCTCCTCGTCGAGGAAGCGGTCGCGGCCCGGCACGAGGGAGACCGGGCGCGGGGTCCGGCGCACCACCAGCACCCGCTCCACCTGGTCGAGGCCGGCGAGGGCGTCGTCCACCTGGGCCTTCTGGGCGGTGCGCTTGGTGCCCCGGAGGGCTTCGTTCGCGGTGATCACCACCCGCGCGCCGCTGTCGAGGACCCGCTCGCGCACCGCCTCGGCCGACAGGCCAGGGAAGACCGAGACGTGGACCGCGCCGATGCGCGCGCAGGCCAGCATGGCGAAGACCGCCTCGGGGATGTCGGCCAGGTACAGCACCACCCGGTCCCCGCGGCCCACCCCGTGCGCCTTGAGCACGTTGGCCACCTGTCCTACACGGTGCTTCAGCGCGCCGTAGCTGATGCGCTCGTACTGCCCGGGGTCGTTCTTCGCCCAGATCAGCGCGGTCTTGCCGGGGCGCGTCACCGCGTGGCGGTCCACGCAGTTCACCGCCGCGTTCAGGCGCCCACCGCTGAACCAGGCCACGTCGCCCTCCTCCAACGCCACGTCGAGGGCGCTGCTGGGGGCGTGGAACCACTCGAGGAGCTCGGCCTGGGTGAGCCAGAAGCCCTCGGGATCACGACGACTCTCGGCGTCGAGGCGCAGCAGCTCGGCCCGCGAGAGGCGGGCGAAGGCCGACAGCGGTGATCCGGGATGGGGCATCCGTGTGACGCCGCTTACGCAAGGCACGGGCCAACCCGACGCCCACAGGCTCCACCATGCAAGGTGCCTTGACGCGGCGCGTTGGGCGGGAAGTTGGGTAACGCGTCGTTACTGAAGGTGACAGTGACGCGGGGCGTCGATCAGCGCCGCGGGATGCCCAGCTTCTGGCGCCGCTCCCACAGCGCCTTCCTGCTGATGCCCAGGCGCTTGGCGAGGTCGGTCTCGCTCAGCTCGTGCTGATGCTGCAAGACGAACTGCCGGAAGTAGTCCTCGAGCGAGAGGTCGAGGGTGGTGGTCTCCTCGCCGTCCTCGCCGTCGGTGGGCGCTTCATCCAGGTGCACGTGCTCGGTCTGCAGGCGCTCCAGCCCGAGCAGCTCGACGTCGATCACCAGGTCGTCGGCCAGGATGACCGCCCGCTCGATCGCGTTCTCCATCTCGCGCACGTTGCCTGGCCACGGGTGGGCGGCCATGGCCGCCAGGGCCTCCGGGCTGAGGCTCAGGCCGCTGCGGCCCACCTTGTGGCACGCCTTCGCGAGCAGGTGATCCGCGAGCTGAGGCAGATCCTCGGGGCGCTCGCGCAGCGGCGGCAACCGGATGTCCAGCACCCGCAGGCGGAAGTAGAGGTCCTCGCGGAACGCCCCGGCGCGCACCAGCTCGGGCAGGTCGCGGTGGGTGGCGGCGATGACCCGGACGTCCACCTTGCGGGTCTTGTTCGAACCCACCTGCCGGACCTCGGACTCCTGGAGCACTCGGAGCAAGCGGGCCTGCGCGCTCGGGGGCAGCTCGCCCACCTCGTCGAGGAAGAGGGTGCCGCCGTGGGCGCTCTCGACCAGGCCCTCGTGATGACGCGACGCGCCAGTGAAGGCGCCCTTCTCGTGCCCGAAGAGCTCGGACTCGATCAGCCCCTCGGGGATGGCGGCGCAGTTCACCGCGACGAAGGGGGCGTCCTTGCGCCGGCTGCGGGCGTGGATCGCCCGCGCGATGAGCTCCTTGCCGGTCCCGGACTCGCCCAGGACGAGCACGGTGGCGTCGGTGGGCGCCACCCGCTCCACCCGGTCCATGATCCTGCGCATCGCCTCGGAGGCGCCGACGATCCCATCGACGTTGAAGGTCCGCTCCACGTCGCTCCGCAGGGCGGCGTTCTGGCGGGCCATGCGGGCCTCACGGATCACGCGGTCCACGGTGATGAGGAGCTCGTCCGGATCGAAGGGCTTGGACACGTAGTCCACCGCCCCCAGCTTCATCGCCTCGACCGCGCTCTTCACGGTGGCGAAGCTGGTCATGATGATCACCGGGGTGCCGAGGGCCATACCGATGAGGTCGGTGCCCTGGGCGCCGGGGAGGCGCAGGTCGGTGATCACCAGGTCGTAGTTCAGCGGCCCCACCTCGGCCGCCTCGGCGACGGTGGCGGCCTCGGCCACCTCGTGTCCGCTCCGCACGAGGAGCCGGCGCAGCTCCGATCGGATGATCGGCTCGTCTTCCACCACCAGGATGCGGCTCATGACGCGTCCTCCGGCTGCGCGAGCAGGAAGACCTGCATCGTGCAGCCGCCACCGGGGGTGTCGTCGACCTCGACCCGGCCGCCGTGGCTCCGCACGATGCTGAACACCACCGCCAGCCCGAGGCCGGTGCCTTCACCCACCGGCTTCGTGGTGAAGAACGGATCGAAGAGGCGCGCGCGCTGGGCCTCCGTCACTCCGACGCCATGGTCGATCACATCCACACGCACCCAACCCAGCGCCCCCTCCGACGCTCGGACCTCCACTGCCTGTCCGGCCCGCGAAGCGTCGCACGCATTGGCGAGCAGGTTCAAGAACACCTGGATCAGGCGCTGGCGGTCGCCGCGCACGCAGATGGCCGCGTCGATCTCGACGTCGCAGCGGACCTCCCGGGTGCGTCGCCCCAGCTCGAGGAGCGCTACAGCCTCGTTCACCACCTCGCGCACCGTCACCGCGTCGCGGGCCTCGCGCCCGGTCTCCGCCGCGCCGCCATCGGCCCGGCTGAAGTCCACCAGGTTGCGCACGATGTCCTGGATCCGGTTGGCCTGGTCGATCAGCATGCCCAGGCGCTCGCTCACGTCGGCGTCCAGGCGCTCTCGTCGGAGGTTCGAGGCCACCATGAGGATGCCGGTCAGCGGGTTGCCCACCTCGTGGGCCACGCCCGCGGCGAGCTGGCCGATCGAGGCCAGGCGCTCCCGGTGGGCGAGCTGGGCCTCGAAGGCCCGCCGCACCGTGAGGTCCTCGACCACCAGCACCGAGCCGCGGGGCTCATCCGCGTCCTCCGACAGCTCGGCCCGGCCCACCCGCACCGTCTTGACGCTCCCCGCCACCGAGAGGATGAGCTCCTGAGGCTCAGGGTTGGGTGTCAACAGGGCCTGCGCCAGGGTCGGGCCCCAGGGGTCGGGGAGGGTGTCCAGGCGGTGACCGGCGGCCTCGAGCGGGCTCACGTGGGTGAGCTGCGCCAGGTGCTGGTTCCACAGGATCACGTCGGCGCCGGGGCCCACCGCCGCCACCCCGACCGGCAGGTCGTCCAGCACCCCGCGGAAGTAGCGCCGCACCATGTCCACCCGGGCCGCGTCTCCGGAGAGCTCGGCGTCCTCCAGCCGGGCCTCGAGGAGCCGGAGGTGCCCGGTGAGGGCGGCGCGGGCGACGTCCAGATCCGGCGCCTGCCGGAGCAGGCTCCGCGCGGGCATGGGGCCGATGAGGCCGGACAGGTTGCGCTCCAGGCGCTCGGTGAGCAGCCGCAGCGCGTCGGGGCGCCGCTCGGCCCGGGTCAGCTCGAGCTCGGCCAGGGCCTGCTCCACCTCTGCCGCCGCCCCCTCCTCCCCGAGGAGCTCCGCCACGCGGGCCTCCAGCGTCGCCACGTCCTCGAAGTGGCTGATCGGGGCGGGCGAGAGCACGTCGCGCACACAGGTGGCCGCGGCGTCCCGCTCCTCGGGGCGCGGGCGGGTCATGATGGAGACGAGCGCGCAGAGCCCGCCGTTCACCAGGAGGGTGAGGCCGGTGGAGGCCACCCAGCGATCCCGCCACGCGGCGTCGATCCGCGCCGCCTGGTCCATCGTCCACTCCAGGAAGCCGTGCACGCCGAAGCGCGGGAGGATGAGGAGGATGATCCAGAGCACGACCCCGGCGAGGAGGCCGGTCAAGACACCTTGCGCGGTGGCCCGGCGCCAGAACAGCACCCCGAACATCGCGGGGAGGAGCTGGGCCACCGCCACGAAGGACACCAGGCCGAGCTCCACCAGGCCGCCGGTCGGCTCGAGGGTCGCGTAGGCCGCCCAGCCCGCCATGACCATGGTGCCCACCAGGGCTCGGCGGGCTCGGGTGAGGTGGGCGTGGACGTCGCCGCTGGGCCGCCAGAACGGGAGGACCAGGTGGTTGAGCATCATGCCGGCCAGGGCGAGGCTGCACACGATGACCATGGCGCTCGCGGCCGAGACCCCGCCGAGGAACGCCAGGGTGGTCAGGCCCGGTATACGGCCGGCCACCACGAGCACGTAGAGGTCGGGGTTCTGGTTCGGGGCGAGGGTCTGGCCGGCCCACAGGATGGGCACGATGCCCACGTTCATCACCAACAGCAGGGCGGGGAAGAGCCAGGTGGCGTGCAGGAACGCGCGGCTGTCGGGGCGCTCTGCGAAGGCCATGTGGAACTGACGCGGCAAGAGGAACGCGGCCGCGCCGGAGAGCACGAGCAGGGTCACCCACGGCGCCTCGCGCGTGGGTGAGTAGAGGCGGGCGAGGGCCTGGGGGTGCTCCGCAAGCCAGCTTGTCATGCCCCCAGGGCCACCGAGCACCCCGAAGTAGGCTGCCGCGCCCACCGTCAACAGCGCGATGACCTTCACCACCGACTCCGCGGCGATGGCCATCACCAGGCCCGGGCGGGGCTCACGGATCCGGTGGTGGCGAGTGCCGAAGAGCACCGTGAACACCACCAGCAGGGCCGAGAAGCCCAGACCCAGGAGGTCGCCGGAGAGGTCGGGGACCACGTAGCGGGCCGCGTCGACCACCGCTCGGAGCTGGAGCGCGAGGTAGGGCAAGCTACCCAGCACCATGAAGCCGGTGACCAGCACGCCAGCGGCCTGGCTCTGGTAGCGAAAGGCGACCAGGTCGGCCAGGCTGGACAGCTGCAGCGTCTTCACCAGGCGCAGGAGCGGCAGCCACACCACCGGCACGAGGAGGCAGGCGAGCACCGGACCCAGGTAGATCGCGAGGAAGTTGTAGCCCTGCCGGTCCGCGAACCCGACGCTCCCGTAGAGCGTCCAGCTCGTGCCGTAGACGCCGAGGGAGAGGGCGAAGACCAGCGGGTGGCGCACCAGGCGCTGCGGCAACCGCCCGCGCTCGGTGGCCTCGGCCACCAGGAACAGGGCGCCCAGGTAGAGCAGGGTCGCGACCAGGAGCCCGGTGAGCTCAGTCGCCATGCCGGATCCACTGCGAGATCAGCCAGCCCGCCATCACCACCACGCCCCCCCAGATCGCGAAGGGCGCCCACCATGGGGCGTTGTCCCGGGCCCAGAGCTCGCGCAAGGGGGTGAAGAGGATCAGCAAGGCGAGGCCGAAGCCCATGACCACCAGGTCGGTGGCGTGGTCCTGGCCCCTCGGGTCGGGCATCGCGGGGGCAGCCTACACCACCCCGGGCCCGCGGGAAGCACCCGGCGGTTCGGTCTAGACCGTGAAGCGGGCGACCATGTCGGTGAGCTGCGAGGCGACGGAGCTCATCCCCGAGGCGGCGGAGGAGACCTCGGTCGCGTCGGTGGCGGTCTGACTCAGCGCGCCATCGAAGCGGGTGACGGTGCTCGCGGCCTGCGCTGCCTGGTTGGCCGCCGTGTTGACGTCCTTGGCGATGCTGTCGACGTTGCCCGAGACCTGAGCGGCCTGGGCGGTCAGCTCGCCGATCCCGGCCGACATCTCGTCGACCGCCATCGAGATCTCCCGCGCTCGGCCCGCGCTCTGCTGCACGTGCTCGGCGATGCCGAGGGTGGTGGCGGACTGCTGCTCCACCGCCGCCGCGATCATGCTGGTGAGGCTGTTGACCTCGGCCGCGTGCTCGGTGACCTCGCGGATCTGGCTCACGGCCGCGTCGGTCTCCTGCAACATGCTGGACATCTGCTGCGCGATCACCTCGGTCGCGCTCGCGGTCTGCTTGGCCAGGGCCTTCACCTCATTGGCCACGACCGCGAAGCCCCTGCCTGCCTCTCCCGCGCTCGACGCCTCGATCGTGGCGTTGAGGGCGAGGAGGCTGGTCTGATCCGCGATGTCCTCGATCAGCTCCACCACCGTGCCGATCCGCTTGGCCGCCTCGAAGAGGGTGCTCATGCGGGCGCTGGCGTCCGCCGCTACGTGGGACGAGCGCTCGCTCGCCTGGGCGGACTCGGCGCAGCGCCGGGAGACCTCGGTCAGGGAGAGGTTCATCTCCTCGGTCGCCGCCGCGATGCTGTTCAGGTTGCTGCTCAGCCCCTCCACCGAGCCGGAGACGCTCCGCGCGTTGCTGGACAGCTGCTCGTTGGCCGCCGCCACCGCCGACACACCGCGGGCCGCGCTCTTGGCCGCGGTGGCCACCGCGCTCAGCCGGTCGCGCATGTCGGCCATCGAGGTCATGACCTCGTGGCTCTGGGTCCGGATCTGATCCGTGGTGCCGGCGAGGTTGTTGGAGACGTGGTTCAGGGACTGGATGGAGCCGTTGAGGGGGGTGGACGACTCGGCGACGCCCTTGAGCATGGTCTGGATGCGGCTGACGAAGGTGTTGAACCACTGGGCCAGCTCACCGAGGCTGTCCGACGAGCTGTCGTCGAGGCGCTGGGTCAGGTCGCCGTCGCCCTCTGCGATGTCGCGCAAGCGCTCCGTCACCAGGTTGACGCGACGGCGGAGCCAACGGCCCATGAAGACGGCAACGAGGATCCCGGACGCCACCACCAGGGCCATGATGCCCAGGAGCCGGGCCAGCGCGGCCGAGACCCGCTCGTCCACGCGGCTGGTCATGCTGGCCACCGCCCGATCCACGTCGTCGGTGTACACGCCGGTGCCCAGCACCCAGTTCCACCCGGGCACGAGGCGCACGTGCGAGATCTTGGGGAGGTAGGCCTCGGCCCCCTTCCTCGGCCAGTCGTAGGCCACGTGGCCCTCGCCCTTGGTGGCCACGACATGGTTCATCTGCTGGAACAGGGGTCGGCCCTCTGCGCCCTGCACCCGGTGGCCGAGCTCGTCCACCAGGTAGCCGAGCGCCACCTCGCCCTGCTTCGCCCCGCTCGAGTACTTGTTCTGGGAGATGTCCTTTCCGACCAGGGCCGCGATGGGGTGGGCCACCATGGTGACCGCGCCCGGGTTGGCCGGATCGTAGGTGTGGGCCCAGAAGTAGCCCCCTTCGCCGTAGGCGATGCGGGCCAGGTGTGCGCGGGCCTGGGCCTGGGCCTCGTCCCGGGTGAGCACGCCCCGGTCCTCCAGGTCACGGTAGTGACCGATGGCGCTCACCGCGGCGCCCGTCAGATCGGCGGTGGCCTGCTGGGTTTGGGCCCGGATCTCCCGCTCCAGGCTCGCCGCATCGTCGGCGCCGAGGCTCGCGATCTGCTGGTACGCGAACAGCGCGAACATACCGCTCAGGCCTGCCGCCGCGAAGGCGTTGGCGGCGACGAGGCGGGCCGAGATTCCATCGATCTTCCCCACGGGACCTCCTGGATCTACTCCAGGGTTTCGGGTCGGCGGGGACATGTGGGGGTTGAAGCCCACGGTTGGAAGGTGTCCCACAAAAAATCACCCACTGCGCGGTGACGGCCGGGTCGTTGGTGGGTGGGTGTAGCCGTCCGGCCGCTTTGGAGGGAACATTGTCCCGCCATGACGGCGCCGACCCTGCTGGACACCGTCCGGGACCACCTGGGCCGCTTCCCGCCCTTCGACGGCCTGCCGCCCTCGGACCTCGACCGGCTCGTGGCCGCGACGAAGGTGCGCTACCTGGAGCTGGACGAGGTGGTGTTCCGGGAGGGGGAGCCGGCCCGGGAGTTCTTCTACGTGGTCAAGAAGGGTTGCGTGGCGCTCAAGCGCTCCCCCGGCGATCTGGTCGATCTCTCGGACGAGGGCGACATCTTCGGGATCCGGGCGCTCTTGGGCGCCCACGTATACTCGGCGACCGCCACCGCCCAGGAGGACAGCCTGGTCTACGAGATCCCGTGGGTCGACTTCAGCGAGGTCATGGCGCGCGCCCCGCAGGCTGCGTTGCACCTCGCGGCCGGCTTCGCGGCGGAGCTGCCCCGGATGCGGGAGAAGCTCCTCGAGACCACGAGCGACCTCCACCGCAGCTCGGGGAGCGCCGACACCGGCGCCGACTCCGATCGCGTGGTGGACCCCAACCCGGACGTCCTCACCACCCACGAAGGGGCCACGGTGAGCGAGGCGGCGAGGGCCATGGGCGCGCGGCGGGTGGGCTCGATCCTGGTGGTGAACGAGGCTGGGCACCCGGTGGGCATCGTCACCGACACCGACCTCAGGATGAAGGTGGTGGCCGAGGCCCGGGATCCCCTGCGGACGACGGTGTCCGAGATCATGAGCCACCCGGTGCGCACGGTGATGGCACCTCAGACGGTGGCGGAGCTCATGGGCGAGCTCATGCAGTCTGGCCTGCGCCACTTCTGCTTCACCGAGGACGGCACCGCTCACTCCCCCGTGGTCGGGATGGCGTCCGAGCACGACCTCATCCGGGTGGAGGGGCGGCACCCGAGCCTGCTCCGAAAGCGCATCGACCACTGTCGCAACCCGGACAAGCTCGCCCGGCTCCGGGATCAGGCCGAGGACTTCGTGGTGGACGCCCTCGAGCGCGGGGCCCGGATGGGCTTCGTGAGCACGGTGATGGCGGGGATCCAGGACGCGCTGATCCGCGCCGCGGTGGCGATGGCGCAGGACAGCCTGCGGCGGGAGGAGCGGGCGGCGCCCGAGGTGCCCTTCGCGTGGCTCTCCTTCGGCTCCGAGGGCCGCAAGGAGCAGATCCTGCGGACCGACCTCGACCAGGCCATCGTCTACGCCGACCCCGCGCCGGAGGCGGCGGAGGCCACCCACGCCTTCTACGTCGAGCTGGGCACCCGGACCACCGATCTGCTGGTGCACGCGGGCTACCAGCGGTGCCCGGGCGGGATCATGGCGAGCAACCCGGAGCTCACCGGGCCCCTCACGGACTGGAAGGCGCGCTTCTCTCGCTGGATCCGAGCCCCGGAGCCGCGGGCCCTGATGCTGGCCAACATCTTCTTCGACCTGCGCCCGGTGGTGGGGGAGGAGGCGCTGGGGGACGCGCTGGTGGAGCACATCTTCGCCGAGATCAAGACGGAGCGGGGGTTCCTCCCGTTCTTCGCCGACAGCGCCCTGCACAACCCGCCGCCGCTGTCCTTCTTCCGCGGCTTCATGGTGGAGCGCTCGGGGGCCCACGAGGACAGCTTCGACATCAAGGCGCGGGCGATGATGCCCCTCGCCGACGCGGCCCGGGTGCTCGTCTACGACCTCGGCCTGGATCCACGGGGCGACACCACCGCCAACCGCTTCCGCCGCATCGGGGCGGCCGAGCCTGGCCGAGCCAAGCTGGCGGAGGAGGCGGCCCAGGCCTACGAGATCCTGATGCGGATCCGGACGCAGGAGGGCCTGCGAAACCGGGACTCGGGGCGGTACGTGGCCATCGAGCGCCTCAACAAGCTGGAGCGGCGGACCCTCCGCAACACGTTCGAGGTCATCGCCGACGTGCAGCGCATGCTCTCGTCTCGGTACCGGCTGGACTACATGCGATGATCGGCGCCGCCCGGAGGGCCTGGGTGCGCCGCCGCTTGACGGAGGCGGGGGCGGACCCCCGGCTCCTCGAGTACCTGGGGCGGTCCTTCACCCCGCGGCGGCGCGCGCCGCTCGAGCAGGTCCGCTTCGTGGTGCTCGACACCGAGACCACCGGCCTCGACCACGCGCAGGACGGCTTGCTCTCGCTCGCCGCGGTGGGGGTGCAGGGCGGAGCTGTGCACCTGGCGGACCGCCTGGACGTCATCTTCGCGAGCCCCCACGTGGGCGGCCACGCCGCCGCCTCGGTGCATGGTCTGGTGCGCCGGGACCTGGCGGCGGGGGTGGAGGAGGCGGAGGGTGTCCTGCGCTTCTTGGCGATGGTGAAGGACGCGGTGCTGGTCGCTCATCACGCCGCGTTCGACACCGCGGTGTTGTCCAGGGTGTTGGTGGGCCTGGGGGCGCCGCCGCTCGCCAACCCGGTGGTGGACACCGCTCACCTGGTCCGGCGCCTGGACGGCGGGCCCCTGGTGGACGCCCACCGGGCTCGTGAGGACCGGAGCCTGGACGCCCTCGTGGCGCGCCTCGGATTCGAGATCCCGGCGCGCCACACCGCGGCGGGTGACACCCTGGCCACCGCCTACGCGCTGTTGGCGCTCTTGGCCCGGGCGCGGCGGCGGGGCATCACTACGCTGGGCGACCTGCTCGCGCGCTAGGTCGGAGCGCTAGCGCCGCCGCCGGGGCGCCTTCTTGCCCCCGGCCTTCTTGCCGCTCGGGCGCTTGCCGCCCGCCGCGCCCTTCGGCCCGGCCTTGGGCTTGCCGCCCGGCTTGCTCGGCTTGTCCCCGAGGCGCTTCGTCGCCCTGACCGGACCCTTGCCCCCGCGCGCCGCCGGCTTGGCGCCGCGCCGCTCGCCCGCGTCGCTGCGGCGCCCGCGGATGCGGTCCCGCCCCGAAGCGTAGGCCTGGCCCTCGGGGGTCTCGGCGTCCTCACCCTCGAGCACCAGGCGCAGGTCGACCTGCCGCCGGCTCACGTTGGCGTTCACCAGGGTCACCCGGACCCGGTCCCCGAGCATGAAGCGGCGGCCGGTGTTCTGACCGACCAGCATCGCCCCGAACTCATCGAGCTCGTAGTAGTCCGAGGGGAGCGACTGCACCGCGATGAGGCCGTCGAGGAACGGCTGGTCGAGGCTGCAGAACAGCCCGAAGCCCTGCACCCCGGTGATCGTGGCGTCGAACTCCTCGTGCAGGTGCTGCGAGGCGATCACCGAGCGGTCGAGGTCCATGCAGGACCGCTCCGCGATCATCGCCTTACGCTCGAGGGTGGAGCAGGCCTCCGCCGTCAGCTCCAGCGACTCCGCGCCGGACTTGGGGACCTCGCCCGCCAGCACCTGCTTCAGGAGCCGATGCACCACGAGGTCGGGGTAGCGGCGGATGGGGGAGGTGAAGTGCAGGTAGTGCTCCGCCGCGAGGCCGTAGTGCCCCTTGCACTCCGCCGCGTAGCGGGCCTGGGCGAGCGAGCGCAGGAGGAGCCCGTGCAGGGGCTTGCCGAAGGCGTGGGTCGAGAGCGACTCCAAGAGGTGCGCGATCTCGTCCGGCCGCGGCTTCTCGGACAGCCGGGCCTTCAGGCCCAGGTGCTCGAGGAGGCCCAAGAAGGTGGCGAGGCGCTCCGGATCCGGATCCTCGTGGATGCGGAAGATGCACGGCAGGTCGCGCTCCACGAAGTAGCGGGCCACCGCCTCGTTGGCCGCGAGCATGAGGTCCTCGATCAGGCGGTGGGCGTCGTTCCGCGGGCGCCGCAGCGCATCGACCGGGATGCCCTTGTCGTCGAAGCGCACCTCGGGCTCCGGGAGGTCGAGGTCGATGGCGCCCCGCTTCAGCCGCCGCTCGAGGAGCTTCGCCGCCACTCGGGACAGGACCAGGATGTGGGGCAACAGGGCCTGCACTTCCTCGTCCGGCGGGTTGCCGTCCAGGGCCTGGGCGACCCGGGTGTAGGTGAGGCGGGCGTGCGAGCGCATCACCGCCGCCTCCATCTTGGTCTTCTTGACGTGCCCGGTGGCGTCGAGGTGCATCTCGACCAGCATGCAGAGCCGGTCGACCTTGGGCTTCAGCGAGCACAGCCCGTTGCTGAGGCCCTCCGGGAGCATGGGGATGGCCCGATCGGTGAGGTAGGTGCTGGTGCCGCGGCGCCGAGCCTCCTTGTCGAGGGGCGAGCCGGGCCGCACGTAGTGGGCGACGTCGGCGATCGCCACGTAGAGGATGTAGCCGGAGCCGTCCTTCACCGCGCACACCGCGTCGTCGAAGTCCTTGGCGGTCTCGGAGTCGATGGTGACGAGGGGCAGGGCACGGACGTCGCGCCGGTGCCGCATGTCGTCGGGGCTCGGCTCGGTGCCGAAGCGGGCGGCGTCCGCCATCACCTCCTCGGGGAACTCCACGTCGAGCCCGTGCTCCATCATGAGCTTCGTCAACTCGGCCTGCCGATCGCCCGGCTCGCCGATGACCTTCACCACCCGGCCCATGCGGGCGCTCGGCCGGCCGCGCTGGGCGTCCTGCAACTCGACCTGCACCAGCTGGCCGTCCTTGGCCCCCATGCTGTCCTTGACGTCCACGATGACGTCGTTCTTGACCTTGCGGCGGCCGAAGCCCGGCGCCTGGGGCAGGTCCACCTCGATCTCCACGAAGCAGGCGGCGCCCGCCTTCTGGAACACGCCCACGTGCAGGGGGCGCGGCCGGGACACCGTCTCGACCAGCCGCCCGTAGTGGCGGCCCTCGGTGCCGCGCACCACCAGCTCCACCCGGACCCGATCGCCGGGGTCGGCCTGCTCGGCCGCCTCGGGCAGCAGAGTGATCGGGGTGACGGTCTGACGCGGTCCGTCGGGGTAGAGCAGGAGCTGGCCGCGGCCGTCGAGCTCGACCACCCCCTCGATCTGCTGACCGGCCCGGGAGAGGCGGTAGCGCCGCCCCTTCTCGCGCTCCACCAGGCCCTTCTTCACCAGGGCCTTCAGGATGCGCTTGGCCTCCTTGCCCTTCTTCTCCGGTACGTTCGCCCACTCCAAGAGCTGAGGGAGGGGGTGCGCGGCGCCGGGCTCGCGGCGCAGGGCAGCCAAAAGACGTTCTTCCATGGATCGGCTAGATACCAGGCGGGGAGGGGGGTCAAGCGCGGTCGGGGTGCTGGATCAGAAGGGTCTGCGTCGCCGGGTTCGTGTACCGTGTGGGGCGTGACTCGGCTCGTTGTCATTGGCCTCGTCGTGTCGCTCGGCCTGTTCGGGTGTGAGGACGGCGCGGGCCTGCTTGGGGTTCAGGATGCCTCGGTGGACGCGGGGGGCGTCGGGGCGGACGGGGGCGCGGACGCTGGGAGCGAGGCGCGGTTGGTGCTGCCACCGGAGACCTGGCTCGTGAACGTCGACAACGTCCATGGGCGGCTCTTCCTGCATGCCTATGGGCTGGGCCTGCTGGTCCTCCACCTCGACTCGGGTGAGCTCGAGCTGCTCACGGCCGACCCGGCGCCTTACCTCTGGCTCCTGGCGAGCCCGCTCGGGGAAGGCGCGGTGTTCCGAGAGCCCCATCGCATCGTGGTGGACCCCGGACCGGGCCGAGCTCGGATCGTGGTGGAAGGGGAGATGTTCGTGGTGGTGGGGGACGTGGTGCTCGCCGCCGATCCAGCGCTCCACCGGGTGGACCCACGGACCGGTGACGTGCGCCGGCTGGCCGACGACGCGAGCGCGTTGTCGACGGTGGCCGGGCGAACGGAGGTCGCTCTGGTGCACGACGTTCGTGGGAACGTCACGGCAAGCTACTTTGCGGAGACCGACGCCCTCGTTTCGGACATCGGACCGAGGGCGTTGCCCTTGCGTCGGGGTGCGCTCGTTCTGACCTCATCGGCGTCGAGTCGTCTGATCACCGCCGACGATACCAAGGATCTCCCGTTCTGGTCCCTCGCCGGGCCGGACCTGGTCTGCGGGATGCGAGGCGCCACTACCCGCCTTCAGCAGATCGATGGGCTCCCGGAGTGGCTCGAGGTCGAGGTGGAACACCCTCTGATCGGCGCCTTTCCATCGGCCTTGGGCTGCGTCTACATCGATGCCGAGGAGGTTCTGACGTGGGTTGGGCTCGACGGGATGAAACAACCGCTCATCGCGCCTGGGACGCTCTACGGTGGGCACTTCGGTGATGGACTCATGATCTTCCTGACCCAGCCGCCGGCACTCATCACGAATGAGCGCGGTTTGCAGTGGCTATCGGTGCCGGAGGACTTCGAGCTACCAGAGACCCAACTGCTGGGCTTTGTCCGGGAAGGCTCCCTGCGACTGGCCGGACACAAGATCGTCTCCCTGGACCCGGTTCGGTTGCGGCCCGTGCAGGCGGACATCGACCTCGCCACCGGGCAGGTCCACCCGCGGACCATGGATGGTCTCACGCTTGGCCTCGAGCAACCCGGCAGCAGCCGCTGGCTCGGGGCAACCGACCGTGAGCTCGGCCTGGGGGCCGGGCCGACGACGCCCTACGCGGTGAACACTGCGACGGGGGAGCGTCGGGCGCTGTCGTCGGTGCCAGTCCCGCTGCCCGTCAACTTCGGCCCAGGGTCCCTGGACTCCGTGATCACCGTCGGCGATCGCGCGGTCTACTTCGAGCAGGTCTTCGACGGCGAAGAGGTGGTGGAGCTGCGCCCGGTGATCGTCGATCTCTGACCGAGCGCAGCCTCGAGGCCTAGAACGTCACGACGGTGCGGATGGACTCACCGGAGTGCATGAGGTCGAAGGCCTCGTTGATGCGCTCCAGCGGCAGGTTGTGGGTGATCAGATCGTCGATGTTGATCTTCCCATCCATGTACCAGTCCACGATCTGCGGGACCTGGGTGCGGCCCTTGGCGCCACCGAAGGCGGTGCCCTTCCACACCCGGCCGGTCACCAGCTGGAAGGGGCGGGTGGAGATCTCCTGCCCCGCGCCGGCCACGCCGATGATGATGCTCTCGCCCCAGCCCTTGTGGCAGCACTCGAGCGCCTGGCGCATGACCTTCACGTTGCCGATGCACTCGAAGCTGTAGTCGGCGCCGCCCTTGGTGAGGTCCACCAGGTAGGGCACCAGGTCGCCCTGCACCTCGTTGGGGTTCACGAAGTGGGTCATGCCGAACTTCTCGGCCATGGCGCGCTTGCTCGGGTTGGTGTCGACGCCCACGATCATGTTGGCGCCGACCATGCGCGCGCCCTGGATGACGTTGAGGCCGATGCCGCCGAGGCCGAACACCACCACGTTGGCGCCTGGCTCCACCTTGGCGGTGTAGAGCACCGCGCCGATGCCGGTGGTGACGCCGCAGCCGATGTAACAGATCTTGTCGAAGGGCGCGTCCTCGCGGACCTTGGCCAGCGCGATCTCTGGCACCACGGTGTAGTTCGAGAAGGTGCTCGTGCCCATGTAGTGGAAGATCCGCTCGCCGCCAGCCGAGAAGCGCGAGGTGCCGTCGGGCATGAGGCCCTGGCCCTGGGTGCTGCGGATGGCCTGGCACAGGTTTGTCTTGCCGCTGGTGCAGTAGTCGCAGTTGCGACACTCGGGGGTGTACAGCGGGATGACGTGGTCACCCTTCTTCAGGGTGGTGACCCCGGGGCCGACGTCCACCACCACGCCGGCGCCCTCGTGGCCGAGGATGGCGGGGAAGATCCCCTCCGGATCTGCGCCCGAGAGGGTGAACTCGTCGGTGTGGCACACGCCGGTGGCCTTGATCTCCACCAGGACCTCTCCGGCCTTCGGGCCTTCCAGATGAACGGTGGTGACCTCGAGGGGCTTCTTCGCGCCAACGGCGACGGCGGCTCTGACTTCCATGCGACTCCTCCTGTGAAGCCGGCGCCCGGCCGGCCGCGGCACCCTAGCCGTCTTGGGGGCCCCGGTCCACCGGAGCCGGCTTTGTTGTAGGCTCCGCCCGCGATGCGCGAGGCCGGCAAGCCGTTGGACGTGGAGGTCAAGGTCTGGGCCCAGACCCTGTGGAGCGGGCATCGGCTGATGGCGCCCGTGTCCGAGCTGGATCGCGCCGCGCTCGGTGACGCGTGGGAGGCGGAGGAGGCGCTGGAGGCGTTCCTGAAGCGCTACCTCGAGCACGCACCCGCGCCGGTGCTGGCGCGCTTCTCGCTGCCCGCCAACGTGCACCTGCGCAAGGTGGAGGTGGAGATCCCTCGGGTGGATCTCCCTCGCCGGCGCGAGGGTGGTGTGCCCACCCCGATCGAGATCGCGGCGCTGGTGATCCCCGCGGATCCCAAGGGCGACGAGGTCGCGCCGGGCGACGCGTGGGTGGTGGTGCCGACCCTCGATCACACCTTCTTCGTGCCCCGCACCGAGCCCCTGGACGACGCCATCCGGGCCGAGGTGCGCCGCACCGCCGCGGTGCTCAAGCCCGAGGCGCTGGACTACCTGGAGCTGTTGCCGCCCGAGGACGTCGAGCTCGTCAGCCTCACCGTGTCCCTGCCGCGGGACGCGGGCGGGGCGGCGGGGGCCAAGGCGAGGAAGCGCCTGGCCGAGGCCAAGAAGAAGGCGGACGCCTGGCGCGTGCTGACGTCGGTGGCGCGCCCGATGAGCGAGCCCCCGGGCTTTCGCCCCGGCCCCGAGGCGGTGGGGGTCGAGGAGGCGCAAGGCCGGTTGACGGCGCTGTTGTGCGGGCCGGAGCGCGTCTCGGTGCTCCTGGTGGGCGAGCCCCGGGTCGGCAAGAGCGAGCTGTTGTGGCAGGTGATCCGGGCGAAGCGGCAGGATGGCTTGCCACCGGTGTGGGCCACCTCGGGGGCCCAGCTCATCGCGGGGATGAGCGGCCTCGGCCAGTGGCAGGAGCGGGTGCGCCGCGTCATGGAGGCGGCCGAGACCCTCGACGCCATCCTCTATATCGACGACGTGGTCGACCTGTTCGGCGACACCAGCCACGGCCTCGACATCCCGGGCGCCATGCGGGGCTACCTGGAGGACCGGCGGGTACGGTTGGTGACCGAGGTGACCCCGGCCGCCCTCGACCGCCTCGAGAGCCGCAACCTGGCCTTCTTCGCCGCCCTGAACCGGGTGCGCCTCGAGGCCCAGGATCGCGCGGCGGGCCGGGAGGCGGTGCGCCGCCGGGCCCGCTTCGTGGAGGGCGCGACCTCGGACGCCCCGCGCCTCGATGACGCGGCGGTGGAGCCGCTGGTGGAGCTCACCCATCGCTACTTCCCCTATCGGCCGTTCCCGGCCAAGGCGGTGGACCTCTACGAGGCGGTGCGCAGCCTGGCCGAGCAGCGGCGGGACGGCACCGGGGAGGTGCCCCGGATCGACCCCGCGATGGTGCGCGACGCCTTCAGCGTGGAGACCGGCATCCCCGCCTTCCTGCTGCGGGACGACGTGGCCCTGAAGGCCTCGGAGGTGGAGGCGGAGTTCGGGCGCCGGCTGGTCGGCCAGCGGGCCGCGGTGCGGGCGGTGGTGGACACCATCTGCGTGGTGAAGGCCGCCTTGCAGCCCACGGGCAAGCCCCTCGCCACCTTCCTCTTCGTGGGCCCCACCGGGGTGGGCAAGACCGAGCTGGCCCGGACCCTGGCCCGGTTCCTGTTCGGGAGCGAGGAGCGCCTCGTGCGCTTCGACATGAGCGAGTTCGGGGACCCGCTGGCGGCGGAGCGCCTCATTCGCGGCACCGAGCGGCAAGAGGGCCTGCTCACCCGCCGGGTCCGCACCCAGCCGTTCTCGGTGCTCCTGCTCGACGAGATCGAGAAGGCGGACCCCTCGGTGTTCGACCTCCTCCTCCAGGTCACGGGGGAGGGGCGCCTCACCGACGCCCGGGGCCAGACCACCTGGTTCCAGAACACCATCATCGTGATGACCTCGAACCTCGGCGCAGCCCACCGGCGGGGCGGCCTCGGCTTCGAGGCGCGGCCCGAGGCGGATCAGCGCTACTACATGCGGCAGGTGGAGCGGAGCTTCCGCCCCGAGCTGGTGAACCGGCTCGACCGGGTCATCGCGTTCGAGGCCCTCACCCCCGAGCAGCTGGCCGAGGTGACGCAGCTCGCCTTGCAGAAGGTGCAGCGCCGCCGCGGGGTGGTCGACCGGGGCATCGCCCTCGAGGCGAGCCCGGCCGCGCTGGCCCGCCTCGCCGCGGACGGCTACTCCGAGGCCTACGGGGCCCGAGCCATCCGCCGGCACCTCGACGACGCGGTGGCCGCGCCCCTGGCGGGCCTGCTCGCCCAGGCCGGCCCGATGGCCCGCGCCGGCACGGTGCAGGTCCGCCTGCAGGGAGAGGAGGGGCGGCTCCCCGGCCGGAAGCTCACGCGGCAGCTCGCCGGCCCCCTCGAGCTCGTCCTCCTCGAGGGGCAGCAGCTCCAGGCTCGCCGGGACACCCGGCACGTGGAGGCCATCGCGGAGCTCCGGCGCGAGGTGGAGCGAAACCTCGCCCTCGACCGGGTCGAGGAGGTGAAGGCCCACCTGCGGATGGTGCGCTCCCAGCTCAACGTGGGGGGCGAGGGCACCCTCAAGAGGCGTCGGCGGGCCATGAGGCAGGACCGGCGCACCACCGAGGACATGGCGGTGCTCAGCAAGGAGCACCACCGGCTGCAGGAGGTCTTGCACGCGGCGGAGGGGGCGAGGGACGCCCTGGTGGCGGCGGAGGAGCTGGCCCTGGGTGCGCTGATGGTGGGCGAGGAGACGGCGGGGGTGATGGACGACGCCCAGGCCGCCCACCACGGCTTCATGCGCAACCTGGCTTACCTCCTGCTCGCGATGGAGCGACGCCGGGACGAGATCACCCTGATCCTCCAGGAGGTCTCTCCCCGCGGGGGCATGGCCCTGTGGCTGCTGCCGATGCTCGACGCGGCGGAGCGGCGGGGCTGGACGGTCGAGCTGCACGTGCCGGGGGAGCGCGGGAGCGCGACCGAGCCCTGGCCCGAGCTGGTGCCGTGGGGCCCCGGGCGGAGCCCGGACGAGCTGCGCCGTCGCTTCGACGAGGCGGCGAAGAGGGGCGAGCCGCGGCCGGACCTGCGCGACGGGAACCTCCTGTTGCGGGTGAAGGGGCCGTGGGCGGGGGCGCTGTTGACGTTCGAGCAGGGCGTGCACCTGTACGAGAAGCGCTCCAAGGACGGCGGCTCGCCCAAGCTCTTCGTGCGGCTGGCGGCGATGCGCTTCGAGCACCCCGAGAAGGAGTGGCGTCGGGCGGAGCTGGCCCCGCTGTTGAACCCGCTGAACAGCACCCACGCGCGCGGGCGGCCGGTGCGCACGCACGGCCGTGAGTTCGACCGCCTCGAGCTGGCGCGGGCCGGCGTGACGTTGACCCTCCCGCTCGAGCAGTACTGGGCGCGGATCGAGGAGGTGGTGACGGCGGAGCTGCTGGCGTGCGAGCGCGACGTGGCGCGGGATCGCGACGCCTTCTTCGCCGGCCACATGGAAGGTGGCAAGGGGGTGGAGGCGTGAACTTCCTGGTCACCATCTACCAGACCAAGGCGGGCGGCGACTTCACCTGGAGCACGCTCGGGCCGATCCGGGAGGTGCGCTACGGCCAGAGCATCATGAAGCTCGAGCAGGCCATGGTGGCGGCGCTGAAGGGCGCGATCGGCAGCATGCCGGCGCGCGAGGCGGCGCGGCTGTGCGCAACCCGCAGCGTGCGGCTGACCCGCGTGCACCTGGAGCTGCCCGGTCAGGGCCGGAGCACCGCGAGCGGGCGCTTCCCGCTCGTGGTCGAGCCGCGTTGGACCACCTCGGACCAGAGCGTCTACGTCTGCTATCACCCGCGCCGGCCCGAGGACTGGTTCGCGGTGCGCGACGAGGACGAGATCCCCGCCGCCGCCTCGCGCTTCCTGCGCGACGCCTGGCGCGACCTCGGCGCGGTCGACATCGCGGGCCTGCAGACCGATGGGCGGGACCTGCTGCGGCTGGTCGCGTTCTCGGCCGCGCCGCGCTCGTTGATGGCGGACCTCCCGAAGGAGGCGCAGGGGGTGTGGGCCGACCTGGAGATCAAGAAGGACACCGGGCCGAAGCCGCTGAAGGTGCTCAAGGAGGTGGGCACCGATCTCACGCCCCCCGCCGCGGACGGGAGCCTGCCGGTGGGGCGCCCGCGCCCGAAGCTGCGGGCCCAGCTCGCGAACCTCCTGGGCAGCGAGGACAAGCGCTCCGCGGTGGTGGTGGGGCCCCCGGGCTGTGGCAAGTCCACCGTGCTGAACCAGCTGGTGGCGGACCTGTTGGACCACGACGACTACCCCAGCCACCAGAACCTCGACCGCGTGCACCACGTGTGGCGCATCAGCGGCAAGCGCCTCATCGCGGGCATGAGCTACATGGGCGACTGGGAGAAGCGCTGCGGCGAGCTCCTCGAAGACCTCGAGCACCGCAAGGTGGTGCTCTGGGTCGAGGACATCACCGCCTTCGCCCGCCTGGGCCAGAGCCGCGACAGCGAGCGCTCCCTCGCCGACTACTTCCGCGGGCCCCTGGCGCGGGGGGACGTGGTGATGGTGGCCGAGGCCACCCCCGAGGCCCTGGCGCGGCTCGAGGAGGACGCGCCGTCCTTCGCCGCCCTCTTCGCCCGGGTCGACGTGCCCGCCACCACGAAGCAGGAGACCTTGCAGCTCATGTTCCACGAGGCGCGGCGCCTGGAGCTGGCCCACCAGGTGCGCTTCGAGGCCCTGGTGCACCGAGCGGTGCTGGAGCTCACCGACGCCCTGTTCCCCGCCGCCGCCTTCCCGGGCAAGGCGCTCGATCTGCTGCGGGCCCTCGCTCGGCGCTCCAGCCCCGACACCCCGCTGGGGGAGCGGGACGTGATCCGGCACCTCTCCCGGCGCACCGGGTTGCCGCAAGACCTCTTGCGCCCCGAGGCGCCACTCACCGCGGCCAACCTCACCGCCCGCTACGAGCGGCGGGTGGTGGGCCAGCCGGCCGCGGTGGCGGCGGCGGTGGACCTCACCCTGCGGGTGCGGGAGGGGCTCACCGACCCCGATCGCCCCTACGCGGTGATGCTCTTCACCGGCCCCACCGGCACCGGGAAGACCGAGCTGGCCAAGGCGGTAGCGGAGACCTTGTACGGGAGCCTGGCCCGGCTGGTCCGCGTCGACATGAGCGAGCTGTCGGGCCCCGACGGGCCGGCGCGGCTCATGGGCGATCGCTTCCAGCCGGACGGACTGCTCACCGCGCCCATCCAGGGCCAGCCCTTCTCGGTGGTGCTCCTGGACGAGGTGGAGAAGGCGCACCCGTCGGTGCTGAACCTCCTGCTCCAGCTCTTCGACGAGGGGCGGCTCACCGACGCGAGCGGGCGCGCGGCCGACTTCCGGCGCGCGGTGGTGATCATGACCTCGAACCTGGGGGCCCGGCAGCGGGCGCCGGTGGGCTTCGACGAGGCCCCCGAGGCCCGAGCCCAGGACGTGGCCCGGGCGGTGCGCGAGTTCTTCCCGCCCGAGCTCTTCAACCGCATCGATCGGGTGGTGCCGTTCTCGAGCCTGGAGCCGCTCACCGCGCGGCGAGTCGCCGACAAGGAGCTCACGCGCCTGTTGTCCCGGCGCGGGCTCACCGAGCGCCGGGTCTTCGTTCGCGCCACCGCCCGGGTGCTGGACCAGGTGGTGGCTCGGGGATTCGATCCCGAGCACGGGGCGCGGACGGTGAAGCGCTACCTCGAGGATCACGTGGGGAGCCTGCTCACCGACGTGCTCACCCGCGGCCCGAAGGCCAGCCTGCGCGCGCTGCTGTTGTACGCGGGGCCGAAGGGCCTGGCGGTGCACGAGGAGGCGCTCCGCGAGGCGGAGCCGGTGGCGCTCCGCCCGCGCCTCGACCCCAACCAGGCCCCGGAGCGGGCGAAGCTGGTGGCGGAGTGGGAGGCGGGGTGCGAGGCCCTCGCGCGGCAGGCGCAGGCAGGGAGGCTTGCGGACCTCGAGTCCGGCATCACGCGCGGGGGGGCGGGGATGGACGTGGACATCCTGGACGAGCTGCGGGTGCGGCTCGAGGGCTACGCGGCGCTGTTCTCGGACGAGGCGCCGGATCCAGACGAGGACTGGGACGAGTACGACGACTGGGATGGGCAGGGGCAGCTCCCCGCGCGCACCGAGGCGGCGCCGGCCCGGCGCTCCAGCCCCCAGGGCCTGCAGGTCGACAAGGCGCGGCCGGAGGAGCTCCTCGACGAGGTGGCCCGGGTGCGCCTCTTGGGCCGGGCCCTGAACCGGTTGGCCGAGCCCGGCGCCCACGGGGTGAGGGTCGAGGTGCGGGCGGTGGGCTCCGAGGGGCGTGGGCATCTGGTGCAGGACATCCTGCGGACCCTGGCCGGCCTCCCCGAGGTCCGGGTGCTCTCCGCCGCCACCCGGGGTTGGGACGGCGCGGTGTGGGCGGGCGGCACGCTCCCCGAGGACGAGCGCGCCCTCGACTACGCGGTGGTGGAGCTCATGGGCCCGCTGGTGGCGGACACTGTCGCGTTCGAGGAGGGCACCCACGCCTTCCACACCCTGGCCGAGGGCACCGAGCTGGCGGTGGTGCGGGCCCTCCCCGAGGACGGACCCGCGCCTCGGGCGCTGGTGGAGGGCCTGGCCGCCGCGCGCTCGGCCTTCGAGGCGCGGCTGGAGGTCGAGGGCGGGGCGGCGGGCGGCGCGAACCCCGAGCCGCTGTTGCCCCTGGTGCGGCGAGTGCGGGTCTTCGGGTCGGACGATCCCGCCCAGGCGCCGCTCTACCAGGTGGAGGACTACCGCCTGGGGCTGGTCTACAGCCACCGGGCGGAGGCCATGCAGGGGGCCCTGCAGCCCCTGCACCGGATGGTGGTGAGCCGCGAGGAGGGTGAGGCGTGAACGAGCAGGGGCTCCGGGTCTACTTCGTGACCCACCACGACGGGCGGCTCACCGGCATCCTGATGCGAGCGATCACGCTCCCCTTCGACCCGCCCCCGCTGTCGGCCTACGGCGAGACCGAGGAGGAGGTGCTCGAGCAGCTGGAGGTGCAGCTCACCGCGTCCCAGCTCCAGGGCCACGAGCAGGTGGACAAGTACCTGTGGTCCGAGGACTTCGAGATGGGGGCGGCCAAGGTGGTGGTGCACCCCGAGACCGCGGTGCACCGACGCCGGGTCATCGGCAAGCGTGAGGTGCCGCTGCGGCTGTCCTACACGTGGTCGCGTACCCGGCAAGGTGGCTTTCGGGTGATGCTCCCCCGCTTCGACTGGTGGTTCGTGCTCGAGGATCTCGAGATCGCGCAGGACGTCTTGTCATCGGCGGTATCGGGCGCGCTGGCGGGCGAGGACGCGCGGTGGCTCTACGAGTTCCGGCGGGAGGGCGTGGAGTACGTGAAGGCCTGGCGCCCCACCTGGGCCAAGCCCTCGTCCGGGCGGGGAGACGAGGAGGATCCCTTCGAGGGCATGGAGACGGTGCGGGCGGTGGCGGACGAGCTCCTCGACCGCGCGCGCAAGAAGCGCCTCGCCCCCGCGGTGGGGCGGCACGAGGAGTTCCTGCCCCTGCGCGCGCTCCTCCTCGCCCGGCGGCCCACCTCGCTCCTGTTGGTGGGGGGCCCGGGGGTGGGCAAGACGGTCTGGGTCGAGCGCCTCGCGCGCTACCTGTTGCTCGAGAAGAAGCGGGGCGAGGCGGTGCCGCGGGTCTTCTCGACCTCTCGCGACCGCATCGTGGCCGGTCAGGTCTACCTCGGCATGTGGCAGGCCCGCTGCCTGGCCCTGGTGGAGGAGCTCTCGTTCGAGAAGGCCTACCTCTACGTGGGGCACCTCGCCGAGCTGGTGCGCCCGATGTCGGACGGGAGCAGCATCGCGGAGCTGTTCCGCGACGCGGTGCGGGAGGAGCAGCTCTCGATGATCGCCGAGGCCACCGAGTCGGAGCTCGAGGCGCTCACCCGCCGCGATCCGGCCCTGGTGGAGGCCTTCCACGTGGTGCGGGTGGAGGAGCCCGAGGCCCGATCCGTGCCGCAGGTCATGTTGCGGTACCTCGAGAAGAAGGGCGCGCCGGAGCGCGTCCGCCCCGACGCGCTGGTGCGCCTGGTGCGGCACCTGGCCGACTTCGTGCCGGGCCAGCGCTTCCCCGGCAAGGCCTATCGCGCGGTGTCCTGGCTCCTGCAGGAGGCGGGGACGGAGGGCCTCCCGCTCGATCCCCTCCGCGTCTCGTCCTTCTTCTCCCGCTACTCCGGCCTCCCGCTGGAGCTGGTGGCGGACGAGCACGCGCTGTCGGCCGAGGACATCGCGGCGCGCCTGTCCGCGCGCGTGGTGGGGCAGGGCGAGGCGTGCCAGGTGGCGGCGCGGGCCATCGCGCGCTTGAAGGCGGGCTTGCACGACCCGGAGCGCCCGGTGGCGGCGCTGTTCTTCGTGGGCCCCACCGGGGTGGGCAAGACCGAGCTGGCCAAGCAGATGGCCCGCTACCTCTTCGGCGCCGGTCCCGATGGCGGCGATGACCGCCTGGTGCGCCTCGACATGAGCGAGTACGCCCTCCCGGGGAGCGCCCAGCGCCTGTTGATGGCGGAGGCGGGGGCGAGCGGCCAGAGCCTGGCTCAGCGGGTCCGCCAGCAGCCGCTCGCGGTGGTGCTCCTCGACGAGATCGAGAAGGCCCACAGCGAGGTCTTCGACCTCCTCCTCGGCTTGCTCGGCGAGGGGCGCATGACCGACTCCCAGGGACGGCAAGTCGACTTTCGGATGGTGGTCTTCGTGATGACCTCCAACCTGGGTGTCACCGACCGCGCGCCCCTGGGCTTCGGCGAGCAGAACGGCGCGGCCGGCTTCCTCGGCTCGGTGCGCGATCACTTCCGCCCCGAGCTGTTCGCGCGCCTGGACCACGTGGTGCCCTTCGCCCCCCTGTTGCCCCACCACATCGAGCGGGTGGTCGACCTGTTGGTGGCGGAGGTGGCGACGAGGCCGGGCCTGGCCCGGCGCGAGGTGAAGCTCCACGTGACGCCGCACGCGCGGAGCCGCCTCGCCGAGCTGGGCTACGACCCGCGCCGCGGGGCCCGACCGCTGAAGCGGGTGATCGAGGAGCAGGTGGTGACCCCGCTCGCGGTGCGGCTGGCGGAGGAGCCTGGCTTGCTGGGGGCGGAGGTCTGGGTGGTGACGGGTGGGGAGGGCGTAGGCGTGGTGCCGAAGGGGGTGGTGCAGGTGCAGCTGGGATGAGGCGTCCGTCCGCGCCACCGGCGTGGGGGAAGGTCTCATGACTACGGGCGTATTCCGTGGTGGCCCAGAGGCCGCCCAGGAGAGCCCAGCATGGTCATCGTCCCGTTCTTGCTTCTCGTAGCGACCAACCCGCCCACGGCCGCCGACTTCGATCGGTGGGTGACGGAGTCATCGCGCTTCGACTGCCCGATGAGCGCAGAGGAGGTCCAGGCGGTCGACCTGCCCGCGCAGGACTCGAGGCGTCAGATGGTCGCGGCCCTCGCCTGTGCGTGTGGCGTCGTCACGCGCGGGGCCTCGGTGGCTCGGCAGCCCGGCTGCAACACCGCGGCCGCGGTGTCGAGGTTCCAGCGGGCGATCGCGGACGCGCAGCAGCAGCAGATGAGAGATGCAGCGCGCGCCGCGGCGCGCGCGGGGAAGGGGCCGGTGTCGCTCACCGCCACCCTCACGCCGGCCGAGCAGGCCCTGGTGGACTGGGGGATGCGCCTCGCCAAGAAGGACAAGGCGCCCTTCGAGGCCATCACGCGAGCCAAGCCCATCACGGGGGCCAGCCAGGCCACCGCGCTCCCCGAGGAGGACGGGACGCGGACCTTCGCCGAGGTGAAGAAGGCGGCCCGTCGCTTCGACGAGAGCTACCGCGGCAAGGCGTGGTCGGTGCTCGAGCGCTTCCACCACTCGATCGAGGTGGCCCTGCAGGCCCACGAGAAGAAGACCTTGAAGGGTCAGCAGAGCGCGGCCGGCCGGGCCATGCTCGCGGACGCGACCGCGAAGCTCCAGCAGGCGAAGAAGCAGATCGCCATCGCGAAGAAGCTCGAGTCCAACCCGAAGTACAAGGCGCTGTGGGCTCGCCGGGAGAAGGCGCACGACGCCGCGGCGACGTACTTCAAGACCCACGGCATCGCCGCCAACCAGGGCTGCTCGACGAAGGGCCCCGGCTCGAAGGCCTGCAAGCTGGAGCGCGAGGTCGACCAGCTCGACGACCAGATCGCGGCGATGGAGTCCGCGGCCGGCGTCGACGCCCAATAGCGGAGCGGCGCCGCGGACTACAGCAGCTGCAGCAGGTCGCCCGAGGCCTGGCGCACGTTGTCGGCCTGATCGTTCGCGGCCCGCCGCGCCGCCTCCCGCAACCCCGCCTTCAGCTCCTCCGCCAGGTCCCCGTTCGCCACCTTCACCAGCCGCGACAGGGTCACGAACGCGGTCTCCCGCACCACCGCGTCGGTGGAGCGCAGCTGCGGGGTGATGCGCTCGGTGAGGTCAACCATGCGCTCCTCGCCGATGAGGTGGAGGGTGCAGGTGGTCAGCCAGGGCTCGGGGCCCTCGACCAGGCGATCGAGCCAGGCGTCCTTGTCGCGGTGCTCGAGGGTGAAGAAGCCCTTGCCGGTGCCCACCTTCTCGGCCGGGCCGTGGTCCTCGAGCAGCGGCAGGAGGATGCGCGACTCCTCCTTCGCGAGGACGTTGTCCACCACCTCGAGGGCGTTGGCGCGCACCGCCTTGTTGTCGGAGTCGAGGTTCGAGTAGACCAGCTGCACGGTGCGGGCGGGGTAGCGGATCTCGAGGAGGCGGAAGGCCACCGAGAGGTGGCGCTTGAAGCGCAGGATCAACGCCTCGGGCAGCAGGTGCTGGTCGGGGAGGGCGAGGTCCTCCACGATGGCCAGGGTCTGGTAGGCGCCCTGGACCTCGCGCCTGAAGGCCTGATCCAGGAGCTCGGCAGGCAGGCTTGCGGTCGGGTGCTTCTCACGCACCCGGGCCGCGGCCCAGGCCACGTTCATGCGGAGGAGGTGGTCCGGGGTGTCGATGCGGGCCAAGAGGGCCGGGAGGGCCTCGGGCCCCCCGATCCGGCCGAGGATCCGGGGCACCCGGCGGCGCACCGCGATGTCCTCCTTCTCGTTGCCGAGCACCTTGAAGAGGGTCCGCTCGATCACCGGCCCGTAGGCCACCAGGGCCCGCACCGCGGCCTGGCTGCACACCGGGTCGGCGAGCTTGTAGACGAGCGAGGGCACCAGCTCGCGGCTCTGCATCGCCCCCGCCGCCTCCACCGCGGCCAGCCGCACCTTGCGATCGGGGTCCTGCAGGAGCTGGAGCACCGGCTGAAAGAAGGACTGCACCTTGATCTCGCCCAGCACCCGGGCCGCCTGGTGCCGGTACGCGGCGTCGTCGGAGTGGATGAAGAGCTTGAGGCTCTCGGCCGCGGTGAGGATGCCGTCGAGGCCGCCGTGCTTGATGAGGGCGGCCACCGCCGCGGCCCGGACCTCCACGCTCGGGTCCTCGAGGAAGGGCGAGGCGGCGCGGATGGCCCGCTCCCGGCCGATCGCGCAGAACGCGGCGATGGCGGCGGCGCGGATCTCGGGCTCGGGGTCGCGCATCAGGCGCTCCACCGCCTGCACCCGCTCCAGCCGACCGGACTCACCCAACAGGCCCAGGGCGCGGATGCGGACCTCGCGGGACGCGTGGGTCAACAGGCGCTCCAGCTCGGCGCTGAAGTCGAGATCGAGCGAGGGGAGGATCTCGAGCGCGTGGAGGATGTGGGCCTCGTCATCAGAGAGCAAGCGGTCCTTCAAGGCCCGCTTCGTGCCGTCGTCGATGACCGGTGACCAGGCGCCCGACAGATCCAGGCGCCGGGAGCGCAGGGTGTCGATCAACGAGCGGACGTACTCCTTCCGGATCCCCACCACCATCAGGACCCAGACCGAGAGCATCACCAGGTCCAGCCACGCGAGGTCGTGGGCGAGGCGGTCCGCGCCCACCCAGCGCCCGAGGACGAACATCACCACGCCGGAGGCGCCGATCGACACCGGCTTCAGGATGCCGTCGATGAACGCCTTGGCCCGGCCCCGGTGGTGGGCGGGCACCGGGATGTAGAGGAGGTTCATGGTGGCGTCGTTGACGGTGTAGCGGAACACCACCTCCGCCCCCTTCGCGATGCTCGCCGCCGCCACCGCGGCCACGAAGGGGAGCAGCATCGCGCCCGCGCCCGAGAGCATCGCGACGGGGAGGACGCACAGGGCCACCACGATGCCCGAGCGCTCCAACAGGCGCCCGGTGATGAAGAACTGGACGAGCGAGGCGATGATCCCGGTGAAGCCGTAGAAGTAGCCGAAGAACGCGGCGAGCTCGCCTTCACCGGAGTAGGTCTGGCGGGCGATGACCTTGAACTGGAAGTCCACGATGGACACGGTCAGGAAGGTCACCGCCACGATGCCCGCGATGATCTTGAGGTGCTTCGAGTGGAAGAGCCGGCCGCCCTCGGTCTTCACGCTGAGCTTGGACTTCTTGGGCCGATGGACCGCCAGCTCCAGGTCCGCCTTGGCCTTCACCGCCACCGCCCGCACGATGAGGATCGCCGCCGCGTACAGGAGCGCGCACAGGAGCACCAGGTTCTGCGGCCCGACCCTCGGCGCGATGCTCCCGATCAGGAAGCCGCACACGATGTTGGAGAGCACCCCGCCCGCGCCGATGACGCCGAACAGGCGCTTGGCCTCGCGGGCGCTGAAGATGTCGTTGGCGAAGGTCCAGAACTGGATGATCGAGAGCGCCCCGACGATCTCCACCGCCACGTACAGGACGAAGTAGACCCAGGTGCCCTCGACCCCGACCGTCATCAGGGCCCAGATGCCGGCAAGGAAACCTGCGAAGACGGTGAGGGACCGCTCGATGAGGAGGTCGCGGCGGAGCTTGTCGGCGATGTGGCTGTAGCCGTAGCTCACCACCGCCACGGACACCGCGACCACCATGTACATGAAGGGCAGGCGGTCGACGTCCACCCGGTGCAGGAACAGGGTGTCGCGCACCGTGCGGCCCAAGATGAAGGCCGACACGATGCACATGAGGAAGAAGAACATCAGGGTGACCTGACGTCCCTCGCCGGGGCGCACCCTCAGCGCTGCCCCGAGAAACGAACCCACCGACCCCCTGGCCACGGCGCGCCATCTTGGCACCGCCCAGGCCCACATACCAACGCTTCCCATCCAGAGACGTGGCAGCGGTCACGCGCGTGCGATCCGGAGGGCGCCGGCATTACCGTCTGTTGAGTCGGTATCGATGGACGCGCAGATCATCCTCCTCGGCTACGCGCTGCTCTCCAACGTGGCGATCTCGGTGCTCCCGCATGAGCCCGCGGTCATCGGGGCAGGGGCCGAGCTGGGGATCTGGCCCACCGCCCTCATCGCCACCGCGGGCACCCTCCTGGCCGCCGGGGTCGATCTGTGGCTCTTCGCCCCCGCCCTGGCCCGGCGGGGCGGCAACGCCACGGGCCTCTTGGCCCGGATGCTGGCGGGGTTCGCCCGGGCCCCCTTCGCAGTGCTCGTGCTGGCCAGCCTGACCCCGCTCCCCTTCTGGCCCTTCAAGGCCCTGGCCTTCGCCTCGGGCTATCCCCGGGTGCGCTACCTCGCCGCCGTCGCGGTCGGGCGCCTGCCCCGCTACGCGCTCCTCGCCTGGCTCGGCCAGACCCTGGCCCTGCCGTGGTGGGCCATCGTCGGCACCAGCCTGCTCCTCGTCGCCGCCTCGCTCCTCGTCCCCAACAAAGCCTCGCCCACCCCGAGCGCCCCCGCTCGGGAGGAGGACCCCGTCATGAAGAACGAACAAGAACACCAGACCGCAAAGCGCACCACCCAGAGCCTCACCGCGCCCTGGGAGAAAGCCAACTTGCCGCGCATGGCGCGCGCCCTGCCGGCGTGGGTCACGCCGGATCACCTCACCGGCCTCGGCATCTTCGCCGCCTTCATGATCGGCGGCGGCTACGTGCTCGCCCACCTGTCGCCCTACTGGATGCTCCTCAGCGTGGTGGGCCTCATCGTCCACTGGTTCGGCGACAGCCTCGACGGCACCCTCGCGCGGGTCCGGAAGATGGAGCGCGAGCGCTACGGCTACTACGTCGACCGCACCGCCGACGCGATCTCGACCGTGGTCATCGGGCTCGGCCTCGGCCTGTCGCCGCTGGTGCACCTGCCGGTGGCGATGATGCTGACCATCGGCTACCTCCTCCTGCAGCTGTACGCCGAGATCTGCGCCTACACCTCGAAGAAGTTCCCGCTCTCCTTCGGGCGCCTCGGGCCCACCGAGGTCCGCATCGTGCTGGGCCTCATCACGCTCGGCCTGGTGTTCTGGCAGCCGGCGCCCTTCCTGTTCATGGGCGTCTCCCTCACCGTGGTCGACGTCGCCCTCGGGAGCCTCAGCGTGGGCCTCCTCATCACCTTCCTCACCGCGTCGGCGAAGGAGGCCCGCCTCCTCGACGCCCAGGACCGCGCGCGCTGGGTGCAGCCGCTGACCAGTAGCGGCTTCACGATCGCGATCGACAGCCAGGATCTGGAGGACTGATCGTGCTCGGGCTTCGCATCGGGCGCCTGCTGGCGCGCATGGCGGTGGCCTGCCACCGCCGCCCCTTCACCGTGCTCGCCCTGGCGGGCCTCGTCACCGCGGTCCTCGCCGCGGGGGCGGCCCGGCTCCGGGTGGACAGCGACCTGGTGGCGCTGTTGCCCGCGCGCTTCCCCAGCGTGCAGGGCCTGGAGCGCTACAAGGCCCGGGGAGGCTCGGTGGGCTACGTGGTGGTGGTGGCCACCGTGCCCGCTGACGCGGCGCAGGTCGACCCCGAGGCGGAGCTCCTCGCCTATGCAAGGCACGCTGCGCCCAAGCTCGAGGCGCTCCCCTCGGTGGACTACGCCGAGTTCGAGCGCCCGGCCTCCTTCTTCGAGGACCGGCTCCTGTACTACCTGGCCCCTGACGACCTCGAGCGCTTCGCCGAGCAGGTGGAGGACCGGGCCAACTACGAGCGCCGCCGCGCCAACCCGCTCCTGGTCGACCTCGAAGACGAGGGGCCGCCCGCGATCCAGCTGGACGTGGCCGGGGCCGGCTTCCCCAAGGGGATCAAGCGGAGCGGCACTCCGTACTACCTCGACGAGACCGGGCGCACCCTGCTGATCCTGGTGAAGCCCACCCACCTGGCCTCCGACCTCGCCTTCGCCCGCCGGGTGGTTGCCGACGTGCAGGACTCATTGCGCGACGTCAACGCCGCCCACCCCGGGGTCTCGGTGGAGCTGGGCGGCCGCTTCGTGAAGCGGGTGCAGCAGCAGGTCATGTTGCAGCGGGACCTCGGCCTGACCTCCGCCGCCGCGGTGCTCCTGATCCTCCTGTACCTCGCCCTCCACTTTCGGCGCCTGGGGGGCATCGTCAGCGCCCTGGCCCCGCTCGCGGTGGGCCTGGTCGCCACCTTCGCGGTGACCTGGGCCCTGTTCGAGGAGCTCAACATCCTCACCGCCTTCGTGGGGGCGATCCTGCTCGGGATGGGGATCGACCACGGCCTCCACCTCCTCGAGCGCTACGCCGCGGCGAGGGACGAGGGGGCCGACGCGGAGGGCGCGGTGCGCGCCGCGTTCGAGCACACCGGCCGCGCGGTGATCCTGGCCGCCCTCACCACCGCCTTGGGCTTCGTAGGCCTCGCGGTGTCGGAGTTCCGGGCCTTCCGGGAGTTCGGGCTGATCGCCGCCATCGGCACCGTGCTCGTGGTGGTGGCCTACGCGGTGGTGCTCCCGCCGCTGTTGCGCCTGTTCCCGACCCCGCGCCCCGCGGCGACGAAGGAGGGTGGGGTGTTCGCGTGGCTGGCCCGCGCGGTGGACGAGGCCCGGGTGGGGGTGCTCGTCACCAGCTCCCTCGCCGCCCTGCTCGTGATCTCCCAGCTCTGCAACCTGGCCTTCGACTACGACTTCGCCACCCTGGACGGCCGGGGCATCGACGCCTACGCCCTCGACGGCCGCATCGACGGGGTGCTCGGGCGCCAGCAGTCCAGCGTGGCGGTCCTCACCGTGGACGAGACCGACGCCCAGGCCGCCGCGCTGACCCTGCGGACCCGGAAGGCCCAGGCCCAGGCCTCGGCCATCGACTTCGTCCTCACCACCCGGGACCTGTTGCCCGAGGGGCAGGCCGACAAGCGCGCGATCATCGATCGCATCCGGGCCGAGGTGGCGGACCTCGACCCGGCCGCGTTCCCCGACAAGGAGCAGGGCGCCTTGCGCCAGCTCCAGCGCATGGCGGCCACCGCGCCCTTCACCCAGGCCGACCTGCCGCACTCCATCCGACGCGAGCTGGTGCTCGACGGGGCAGGGCAGGGCGGGTTGGTGCTCGTCTTCCCCGCGGTGCGGATGAGCGATGGCCACAACATCCTGCACCTCGCCGAGGAGCTGAGCGGCCTCGAGCTGCCGAGCGGCGACACCGTGGCGGGGGCGGGTGAGGTCATGATCCTGGCCGACGTGCTCCGGATGGTCTTCCGCGAGACCCCCAAGGTCCTGGCCATCACCGTGGTCCTGGTCTTCCTCTGCCTGTGGCTCTTCCTCGCCGACCTCAAGAAGGCGACCCTGGCCTACGCCCCCGCGGTGGTCTCGGTCGCGGCCACCCTGGGCGCCGCGCCCCTGGTGGGCCTCGAGCTGAACTACCTCAACATCGTGTTCATCCCGGTGCTCTTCGGGATGGCGGTGGACTCCGGCGTCCACCTGGTGTCCCGCGTTCACGGCGAAGGCGCAACCCGACTTGCGCTGGCCGAGACTGGCCGCGCCGTCTTCGGCGCCGCCCTCACCACCGCCGCCGGCTTCGGGGCCCTGGCCCTGGCCCACCACCCCGGCCTGCGGTCGCTGGCCTGGTTGGCCCTGCTCGGCGTGGGCGTCTCGCTCGTGGTGTCCCTGGTGTGGCTCTCGGCCCTGATCCTGGTGTTCGAGGCGCCCCAGAGCCCGCCCGACCTCGACGTCCGCCGCTCCGGTCAGGTCCCCGCCGAAGTTCCTTGACAGAACGTCAGAAAACTATAACCTGACACTTCGTCAGGTATGGCCAGGCCCATCGACAACGAGAAGCGCCGCGAGCTGGCCCGCCGGGCCGTCGCGGTGCTCCAGGCCGAGGGCCTCGACCTGTCCTTCGCCGCCCTGGCCGAGCGCCTCGAGCTCAAGCGGCCGACCCTGCTGTACTACTTCCCCACCAAGGCCAGCATCATCGAGGCCGCGCTGGAGGAGCTCCTGCTCGCCCAGGCCGCCTTCGTGATCCCGCGGATGGAGGCCGAGGCGCACCCGCTCGACCAGCTCCTCGCCCAGCTCGTCTCGGTGCACGCCTTTCACCAGGGGCGAGAGGACCGGGTGGTCTTCCTCTCCCAGGCCGTCGCCTCCCTCGGGATGGCGGGGGCCCAGCGCATCATCGACATCGGCAACCAGGTCTTCGAGGCCCAGCGGCAGGTCATGAAAGGCCGCTTGCAGACCGCGATCGCCGAGGGCCGCATGCACCCCTGCGACGTGGACGCGCTGATGGCGCTCCTGCGCAGCACGGTGGACGGCATGATGGTGCAGCGCTTCATGACCGGGTGCGACGTGGCCCCGGTGCACCGCTTCTTCAAGGAACGCGTCCTCGACCCGCTGCGGCGGGCGCCGGACGCCGAGGAGTCCCCATGATCGGAATGCTGGGCCGGCTCGGCCGGGGCGAGCGCCCCCTGCGCATCGCCTACGGGCGCATCTTCCACGAGGGCAACGCGTTCAGCGTGCTCCCCACCACGCGCGAGCGCTTCATGGGGCTGCACGTGCACGAGGGGGAGGCCCTGGCCCAAAAGTGCACCCTGAAGGGCCACGAGCTCGAGGGGTTCCTCCGGCACGCCGAGCTCACCGGCTTCGTGCAGGCGGCCCGCGCGGCGGGCGGGGTCACCACCGTGCCCCTCTTCAGCGCCATGACGGTGCCGAGCGGGCAGGTGACCCCGGAGACCTTCGCGTGGCTGCGGGAGCGCCTGCAGGACAACCTGCGAAAGGCGGGCCCGGTGGACGCGGTCTACCTCGCGCTCCATGGCTCGATGCAGGTGGCGGGCCTCGGCGCCTCGCCCGAGGGGGTGATCCTCGACGACGTCCGCGCGCTCACCGGCGGGGTGCCCATCGCGGCGAGCTTCGACCTGCACGGGAACCTCTGCCCCGCGATCGTCGACAAGCTCACCATCCTCACCGCGTACCGCACCAACCCCCACCGGGACCTCCTGCAGACCGGCTTTCGCGCCGGGAACCGCTTGATCCGGGCCCTGCGCGGGCAGGTGGCGCCCACCCACGCGTGGCGGAAGCTCCCGATGCTCCTCGGCGGCGGGACCACGGTGGACCTGTTGGCCCCTATGCGCGGCTACTTCCGCTACATGCGGGGCCTCGAGCGGGATCCCAAGGTGTTGGGCGCGCACCTGTTCATGGTGCACCCGTACAGCGACGCCCCCGACCTGGGTTGGGCGGTGCACGTCACCACCGACGATGACCAGGCCCTGGCGGACCAGCTGGCCGACGACCTCGCGGACCGCGCCTTCGCCCTCCGCACCGCGCCGCTGCCCCCCATGCGGACGGTGGAGGAGGCGCTGGCCGACGTGAAGGGCAAGCGCCTGGCCCGAAAGACGGGGACGGTGAGCCTGGTGGACGTGGGAGACATCGTGGGGGCAGGGGCCCCGGGCGGGAACACCCAGATCCTGCAGGGGCTCCTGCAGCAACCCAGCCTGCCGCGGATCTACCTGCCCATCCACGACCCCGACGCGGTGAAGGCCGCGGCCGACGTGGCGGTAGGCCAGCCGGTCACGCTCCAGGTCCGGGGCATCCCCGGTCGAACGCCCCAGCCGGTGGTGCCCCTCAGCGGCACCCTGGCCGCGAGGGTCGAGAACGAGTCCGGCACCGTCATCCGGGTCGACACCGGGACCCTGAGCGTGGCGCTGACGAGCGGCCTCCCGCTGACCATCTCGCCCCGCTTCTGGCGCGAGCTGGGCCTGTCCCCGTGGGAGGCGGACGCCATCGTGCAGAAGATGTTCTTCCACTACCGCTTCTTCTACGCGGCGGTGAACCGGGCCAACATCCCGGTGGGCACCGAGGGCCCCACCAGCCTCGAGAACCTGCGCAAGATGTCCTTCGATCTGCCGATGTGGCCCCAGCAGGAGGTCTCGGAGTGGCGGAGCTTCGATGAAGTGCGCCGGGGTGTCCCGAGGGTGTAGGATGCCACGGCGAGACCGGTGGCGCCCAAGAACACAACGAGACCCGGTGGCCGAGAGCCCGTCCGCGCAGCCCTGAACCTGCGCCTCAACGCCCTCGCCGTCGTGACGGGCGTGGTGGCCGGCGTCGGCGCCGCCCTGTTCCGCAGCCTCATCGCGTTCTTCCACAACCTCCTGTTCCTCGGCCGGCTCGACCTGCACTACGACGCCCTCGCGCACACCGACGCGAGCCCGTGGGGCGCGGGGATCATCGCCGTCCCGGTCATCGGCGCGGTGGCGGTGGCCTTCCTGGTCAAGACCTTCGCGCCCGAGGCGAAGGGCCACGGGGTCCCGGAGGTGATGCACGCGATCTACTACGAGCGGGGCGTGATCCGGCCGCAGGTCGCCCTGATCAAGTCGCTCGCCTCGTCGATCTCGATCGGCTCGGGGGGCGCGATCGGCCGCGAGGGGCCGATCATCCAGATCGGCGCCGCGTTCGGATCGATGGTGGGCCGTGTGGTGCGGGTGCCGGAGTGGGAGCAGCTCGCGCTGATCGCGTGCGGGGCGGCTGGTGGCATCGCGGCGACCTTCAACACCCCGATCGGCGGCCTCCTCTTCGCGGTGGAGCTCATGCTCGTCGAGGTCAGCGCGCGCACGCTGGTCCCGGTGATGATCGCCACCGGCACCGCGACCTTCCTCGGGCGCCTCTTCTTCGGCAACGCACCCTCGTTCACGATCCCGCCGCTCGACCTCGCGGAGGTGTCGATGGCGCCCGCCTCGACCTGGGTCGCGTACGTGGTGCTGGGGCTCTCGATGGGCGTGATCGCGACCCTCTTCACCCGCTCCATCTACGCGTTCGAGGACCTCTTCGATCGCATCCCAGGCAACTACTACACGCGCCACGTCCTCGGCATGGCGCTGGTCGGGGTGATCATGTACGCGCTGATGGCGCGGTACGGGCACTACTACGTCGAGGGCGTCGGGTACGCCGGGATCCAGGACATCCTCGACGGCGCGGCGCCGGCGGCGTCGGTGCTCCTGTTGCTGGTGGGCCTCAAGCTGCTCGCCACCTCGCTCACCCTCGGCTCGGGCGCCTCGGGCGGGGTGTTCTCCCCCGCGCTGTTCCTCGGCGCAGGCTTCGGCGCCGCCTTCGCGGCGGCGTTCGGGAGCGTGTTCCCGGGCGTCCAGGTAGACGTGACCTCCGCCGCGGTGATCGGGATGGCGTGCATGATCGGCGCGAGCACCGGCGCCGCGACCACCGCCGTCGTCATGATCTTCGAGATGACCCGGGATTACAACGTGATCATCCCGCTCATCCTCGCCGTCCCGCTCGCCTTCACCGTCCGCCGGCTCCTGATGAGCGACACCATCTACACCCTGAAGCTCAGCCGCCGCGGCCAGACCATCCCCGCGTCCATCCAGAGCAACCTCTACATGATGAAGAGCGCCCTCGAGCTGATCGAGACGCCCTTCGCGGAGCTCCCCGCGAGCGCCGATCTCGAGCGCGCGCGCGAGCTCTGCCGCGACCCGGCCCGCGTCCCCCACGTCGTGCTCGTCGCCGACGGCGGCGCGCTCGCCGGCGTCATCCCCGCGAGCGTGCTCGTCGAGGCCTGCCGCCAGCGCGCGCGCACCACGCCGCTATCCAGCCTCGCGGATCGAGGCTTCATCGTGGCCGAGAACGAGAGCTCGGTCCTCGAGGTGATGGCGCAGCTCCGGAGCGAGGCCAGCGACAACGTGGTCATCGTCGCTGATAGCGGCGCCGACGAGGCGCACGAGGTGCTCGGGGTCATCACGGCCGAAGACCTGCTCCGCTCGACCAACCTGCCGAGCGCGCTCGTGATGACCCGCCGGACGCAGCGCGAACCTTCGACGTGATCCCAAGGTCACCCGGGTCGGCTCAGGTCCCGAGCGCGACACGCAGCAGGTCGCTCTTCTTCTCTGTCGCCGCCGGAACCAGCGGCCGCACCTTCACGATGGCGAAGATCTCGTCCACCCCCACGGGGTCGAAGGGGGTGGGCTTGTCTTCATCCAACTGGCCCTTGGCGAGCTTGCCCGTCACCTCGCACGTGAGCGCGTGCCCCTCGAGTCTCCTCCTGACGTGACCGTGCGTGTCCTGCAGCTCCACGTTCGAGCTGCACTTGAACCGCCGCTGGGGGAACTGCCCGACATAGTTCGGCGACTGTTGTGGGGGGCCCGAGGGCAGGACGTCCGGAACCGGGGGCACATCCCCCGCGTCCGACGAGAAGAGGAAGACCGACTCGAAGTAGTCCTGGTGCTGCTCGAGCTCGAAGTCCTCGAAGAAGACCGTGTACTTGACGAGCAGCTCGACCAGGCCGGTGGCGTTGTCGACCTTCACCAGGCGGAGCTGCGGCGCGAGAAGGATATTGGCCATGAGGCACCTCCTTGTTCTTTGACGCGATCGTCGAGAGCGAGCGCTTCGCTGTCAACGCGCCAAGGCCCCACGGACGAGCGCGCATCCACCCACGCCGCCTTGGCCGGTAGATCGTCGCGCGTAGGGGCAGATCCGGTTCTCGGCGAATCGATCCGATCCGCTGAGCGGCGCTTCACCGTTCGACTGGCTCGAGGGGGCGCCTCTCGAGGCGCGTCCGCGGGGAGGGAGGGGCGTCGGCAGCCGGCGCTACAGCTTGGTCTCGGCGACCGTCTTCGACACCGAGGCGAGGGAGATCTTGATCATCTCCTTCTCGGCCGCGGTCGGCTCGAACGTGAGGACCTTCTCGATGCCGCCCGCGCCGACCACGCAGGGCACGCCGAAGTACATGTTCTCGATGCCGAACTCACCCTCGAGCCAGGCCGCGCAGGGGAGGACGCGCTTCTGGTCCTTGAGGTAGGCCTCGGCCATCTCCACCGCGGCGGCGGCGGGGGCGAAGTACGCGGAGCCGGTCTGGTAGAGCTTCACGAGCTCGGCGCCGCCCTTCCGGGTGCGGTCGACGATCTCGGCCAGGCGCGGGGCGGGGATGAGCTCCTCGACCGGGACGCCGCCCACCGTGCACAGGCGGGTGATCGGGACCATGTCGTCGCCGTGGCCGCCGAGCACGAAGGCGGTGACGTCCTTCATGCTGACGCCGAGCTCCATCGAGATGAAGCTCTTGAAGCGGGCGGTGTCGAGGACGCCGCTCATGCCCACGATCTTCTGCTTGGAGCCGCCGGTGATCTGCTTGAGGGCGTAGACCATGGCGTCGAGGGGGTTGGCGATGTTGATCATGAAGGCGTCGGGGCAGACCTTCTTCAGGTTCTCGGCCACCGAGGTCATGATCTTCAGGTTCGTGGCGAGCAGGTCCTCACGGGACATGCCGGGCTTCCGCGGGATGCCCGCGGTGATGATGATGACGTCCGCGCCGGCCAGGTCCTCGTAGTTCGAGGTCCCGGTGAGGGTGGAGTCGAAGCGCTCGATGGTGGACATCTGCTGCATGTCCAGCGCCTTGCCCTTCGCCATGCCCTCCGCCTGGGGGATGTCGAAGAGGACCACGTCCCCGAGCTCCTTCTGAGCTGCGAGCAGGGCGAGGTTTCCGCCGATCTGGCCGGCGCCGACGAGTCCGATCTTGGGACGTGCCATGGTTGTGGATCTCCGTTCTTTCTCAGTCCTCGCCGCGCAGGTTCTCCGGCGCGGCGTCCGTTCGTGCCTCGGAGCCCTCGCCCCGAAGCTCCACGCGATCGCTACCAGCCGAGGGAGACGCCGGAGGATTGCCGCTTCATCGCCTGCCGCACCCGGGACTTCCGGACCTCCTCGAAGTTCTCGATGATCTCCTCGCAGAACTCGGCCGTGTTCACCACCTCGGCGTCCTCCATCTTGCTCTGGAGGTCCGGCGTCACCTTGCCGTCGGAGATGGTCTTCATCAGGGCGTTGGTCACCAGCTCGGCGGAGTCCTTCCAGCCGAGGTGGTCGAACAGCATCACCCCGCACAACAGGAGCGAGGTGGGGTTCTGCTCGTGGCTGGTTTCGGACACCACGTAGGGGTGGGTGGCCTCGAACACCGCGGCCTTGGCCCCCACGTAGGCCTGGGGCGCGAGGCCCACCTGGCCCGCGGCGGCCATCGCCAGGCTCTGCAGGTAGTGGCCGTTCAGGTTGGTGGTGGCCACCACGTCCATCTCCTCGGGGTTGAAGAGCATCTCCTGGAAGATGTCGTTCGGGGTGCGGTCACGCACCACGAGCTTGCCGCGCGGCGCCACGCCTTCGTGGTCCTCGCGCACCTGCTGCTCGGTGACGGTGTAGTCGCCGAACTCCTTCTTCGCCAGCTCGTAGCCCCAGTCGCGGAAGAAGCCCTCGGTGTGCCGCATCACCGAGCCCTTGTGCAGGAAGGTGATGCTCCGACGCCGGTGCTTGATCGCGTACTCCAGGGCGAGCCGGATGAGGCGCTTGGTCGCGGTGGCGCTGATCGGCTTGATGCCGATGCTGGAATCGGGGCGCACCGACTTGTTCAGCTTCTTCGCGAGATCGTCGTTCAGGAAGCCGATGAGCTGCTTGGCCTCGGGCGAGCCCTTCTTCCACTCGATCTCGCAGTACACGTCCTCGGTGTACTCGCGGAACACCACGATGTTGATGTCGTTGGGCATCTTCAAGGGAGACGGGGCTCCCTCCAAGTGCCGGATGGGTTGCACATGTGCGAACAGGTCGAGCCGATCGCGCAGCACCGAGTCGAGGGGCTGGGTCGAGCCGACCGGGGTCACCAGCGGGCCCTTGATGCAGACCTTGTACTCCTGGATGGCGCGGATGGTGTCCTCGGGCAGCCGACCCTCGGGCTCACCGTAGACCTCCTCGGCCCGCTCGCCCGCGAAGAGCTCCAGCCACTCCAAGCGCTTGGCGTTCGCGTAGCAGCGGTCCACCGCGAGGTCCAAGACCTCCCGAACCGGCCGCCAGATCGTCTCGTCGATTCCGTCCCCGGTGAGGTAGGGGACGATGGGATCATCGGGCACCTGAAGCTGGCCGTTCTTCGCCACCGTGATCTTGGATCCACGCTTCGGGGGCTGGATTCTCGCGTACTTTCCCATCGCGCGGTGGATCTACCAGTCCTTACGGATCTTTCAAGAGCTAAGACCGCTCAATGGGGCCTGTTTTTTTCCCCGAAATGTGATAGCCGCCCGACTTTTTGCCCGCCGCTCGCCCGCCCCACCCCGACCGGGAGCCAGCCGCGGATCCGTCGGGACCCGAGGCTCGCGCTGTGATAGCCAGGCGCCCCATGACCACCGACCTCCGGTGGGCCGCCCTGACGGCCCTGGTGGCCCTTTTCGGCCCGGCCTGCGTCACCGGGTACGAGGACGGCCTTGGCTATCGGGCGCGGCAGGCTGTCTTGCGGAACGACGTGGACGCGTTCGAGGCCCTGATGGCCGAGGCCTCCGAGGAGAAGCCCCGGAGCCCGCTCATGCAGCCCCAGCGCACCGTTCTGACCCACTTCCTGGGCCTCGCGGGCAGCCCGCGCTTCTTCCCGATCATCGAGGAGTGGAGGGCGAAGGGGTGGGTCTCCGACAACCTGACCTGCGCCATCCACCGCGCCCGCTACCGGCACACCCGGTCCAGCGACCCCGGCGAGGCGGAGCGCGCGGCCCAGGTGTGCCTGGAACGGGCCCGGGCCGCGGCGTACAGCACGGATCGGGCCTGGGAGGTCGAGGCCTGCCTGGACGAGGCCCCGTTCCTCACCGAGACCAGCACCACGGCCCTGATGCCGTATCTGGAGGTTGTGACCGAGGTCACGGAGCCTCGGGCCCTGCGCCGCGCCCTCCTCGAGGGTATGACAAAGGTCTACCTCCAGGATGTCTACATCCGGAGCACCAACGACCCCGAGCGCCCCCGGGAGGGCCACCGGGCCCAGGCGGAGGCCCAGATGAACGCGACCGCGGCGCGGTTCGTCGGCATCGTCGAGGCGGCTCGGGCCGGGGGCGACGTCGCGCTGTTGGCCTCTGGCACCACCTCCGGGGCGCTCGAGCTCGAGCGGGCCTTCCTCACCGATCGCCGGAGCTTCTTGTACGACTACGCCTTCGCCGGTGGTGACCCCGAGCTGCGGGACCTCGCGTTCGCGTGGGTGCGGGCGATGAAGGCGCGACAGAAGGAGCCGCGCCTCGAGAGCCTGGGCCTGTGGGACCGGACGCGGGAGCCAGCCAAGGACGCGTACTGGTACGGCTGCCTCGGCGACGCCGAGGTGCACGCGGTCTTCGGCAGCGCGCGGGTCGCGGTGCAGCCGGTGCGCGCCAAGGCCCCCGTCACCCCGGCCGAGGTCGCCGCCCGCTGCGGGGCGGGGGCGGCGCCGGAGCGGGTGATGGGGCCGTTCCCGATGCAGGCGACCTTGCGCGGCAGCGTGACCGCGTCGGTCGCCGCGCACCGCGAGGTGGAGCGGGTGCGCCTCGACATGAAGCCGACGTTGCGGCTCTGACCTACTCCTCGTCCAGCACCAGGTCGTCCACCTGCACCCGCTGCGCGGGCCCGTCACGGTGCGCCCTGACCACCTCGGTCACCAGCTTGCGCTGATCGGGCCGGGCCGCCGCCTCCGCGTAGGTGGGCACCTCGGAGTCGGTGGGCTCGAGGGGGGAGCCCCGGGCGCCGGTGTCGACGAAGCGCGCCCCCGCGGCCTCGGCGGGCTCGTCGTCGAAGTCATCCATCGGGCTGTGCAGGGTGACCTGCGGCAGCTCGGCCGAGCGCCGCCGGACCCCGGAGCGCTCGGGGCTGCTCGGGCCGGGCGGCGGCGAGACGACCTCCACCGCCGCGTTCGCGAGGGGCGGTGCTTCCACGAGCGGCGGCGGCGGGGTGACGATCGGGGCCGCGGCGGGGTGCGCGGCCCCCGCGCCCGAGGTGGCGCGTACCGAGGCGGGCGAGCGCCCTGCCGTCCCGGCGGGCGGGGCCACGAGCGACGCCGCGGGGGTGGCGGGGTGGGCCCCGGAGGTGGGTGGCGCCGCGGCGAGGTGCCCTGCGTGGGCCGCGCCGCAGGCCCCTGCGCCCGAGGTGGCGCGCTGGAGGCGCTCGGGGCGGCGGGGCGGTGCGCAGCGGTGCCCCGAGGCGGCCGCTCGCAGGCGCTCGGCGGGCGCGCCTGGTCGCTCGGCAGGACGGATTGCAGGCGCCGGCCTCACATCCGACGCGCTGGACGGGGGCGTCGACCGCGGGCCGGGTACGCTGGGCGACCGCCCACGATCCGAAGCAATCTCGCTTGCAGGTGCCGGCCGGGCGGGCGCGCCCTCGAGCGAGAGCGGGCCGGTCCAGGTCTCGGGCTCGGGGGCGGGCGGCACGTCGGTGTCGGCGTCCAGCGCCGCCCCCGCGTCGAGGAGGGTCTCCTCGTCGCCCACCGCGCCGCGGTCGCCATCCAGCAGGGTGACCGGCGCCTCGTCGAGCGCGGTCTCGCGGGGGAGGGCGGGGTGGAGCTGGGTCTCCTCGGCCAGGCCGTCGTCGTCCACGCAGGTGGGCGCGTTCAGGGCCACCACCCCCACCAGCGCGGCGACCTCCTTGCGCACCCAGGCCGCGGCGCTGTCCTCGAGGGTGGCCTCCACGTCGATCTCGGGGCGGGCGATCTCGGTGACCGGCTCGTCCCGCGGCGCCACGAGGTCGTCCTGGCTGGTCTGGGTGGCGAGGGCCAGGCGCAACATGGCCTGCTCCGCGTTGGAGAGCGGGGGGTCGTCGTCGGGGAGGGGCGGCAGCTCGCCCTGCGCCTCGGACTCGTCCTGCTCCCAGCCGCTGAGCTCGAGGTCCGGCACCCAGGACTCGCCCTTGGGGCCGTGCATCGCGTCGTGCTGCTGCCGGCTCACGATCTCCCCGCTCGAGAGCAGGTGGTCTTGCGTCGTCTCGGCCTCGTCGCCGAGCAGGCTCATCGCGTCGCGCTGGGGCACGCTCGGCACCGGCCACGCCGCGATCTTCGCCTCGTCCCGCGGGCGCGCCGGCTCCGCGACGGGCTGGGGCGAGGCCTTGGGCCGCCGCCCGGCCGGCCGCACCTCGACCCGCACCCGGTCGATGATCGCGTGGCCGTTCTTGGTGATGGCCGAGATCAGCACCTGGTAGCGCCCGGGGGTGTCGATGCGCAGGCGGTATTGCCCCGGCGCGAGCTCCGGCTCGAAGAGGTAGCCGGGGTGCTCGCCCCCCTTGAGGGCGAAGCCGCGGATCTTGAGGTTCTTCGGGTACTCCAAGACCCGGGACAGGCCGGCCACCAGCTCCAGCGCGCGGTCCTCGGCCCCGGTGGGGCGAGCGAAGAGCCGCCCGAAGCCCACCTTGGGCAGCACGCCGGGGTAGCGGAGCACCAGCGTCTCGACCACCTCGAGCGGGTAGACGTCGATGATCCCGGTGGCGGGGCCGAACTCCTTCAGCGCCTGCCGCGCGAAGTGGGCGCTCGGGAGCGCCGCGTACATCGCGGCCATGTACGTCACCACCTCGTCGCGCCGCGCGCCGGTGGCGGCCTTGAAGGCCTCGCCCAGGATCAGGATGTGCTTGGCGTAGGCGATCGGGGTGCGGAGCGCGCGCCGGATGGCCTCGGGGTCGGTGAGGCTGGGGTCGCCCACCCGCGAGCGGAGGGGGCGCGTGAACAGGGCCGCGTAGTCTCGCGGCGCGTCGTCGCCCGCGGCGGCGATCGCCTCGCCGATCGCGGCGGGGTCGACCTCCTCGAGGTCCGGCGGCGGCCCGCCCTGGCCCTCGCCCTCCTCCTCGCCCTCGTCGTCCTCGCCCATGATCTTGGCCCACAGGGCGCGGGTGCGGCGGAGCTCGGGGGCGTCCTTGTCGATGGTGAGGCGGTCGCGGGCGACGAAGCGCTGGCGTTGGCGCTTCTTCACGTCGCGGGTCACCGCGTCCTCGTCGTCGAGGACCATCTCCGCCTCTTCCTTGCCGTGGACCATCCCCAGCGCGGACTCGTCGGCGTCGGGCGCGAGCGGGGGCGCGGAGACCGGCGCCTCGCCTGCGGCGGCCACCGCGCGGTTGGCGCCCGCGCCCGCGGTGCCCTGCTCGGTGTGGGCCCGGATGGTGTTGACGTCGTTGTGCCGGGTGTCCTCGTAGTGCACGCCGAGCATGCCGCCCGCCGCCCCGGCCACGGTGCGGCGGGTCAGCGTGCGGTCCTTCGAGTACTCGGGCGGTTTTGGTGGGACCTTCACCGGGCCCCTCGGATGCTACATCTATCCTCCCGCGGATGGGAGGTCCTGTGTCCCCGGGCGGCCCCTTGACAGGATCCCGCCCTTCGGGACCACGACGATGCCCTCGTCGGACACGAACCACTGCTTGCGGTCCTCCTCGAGGTCGTAGCCGATGGTACAGCCCTCGGGGATGTGCACCCCCTTGTCGATGATCGCGCGCCGGATGCGGCAGCGGCGCCCCACGCTCACCCCTTCGAAGAGGATGCACTGGCTCACGTGGGCGAAGGAGTTCAGGCGCACGTTCTGGGACAGGATGCACATCTCGAGGTGGCCACCGGAGATCACGCAGCCCTCGCTCACCATGGAGTCGGTGGCGATGCCGATGCGGCGGCTCTGCTGATCCGCGAACACGAACTTGGCCGGCGGCGCGGACCGCACCTCGGAGCGGATGGGCCAGCGGTGGTTGTAGAGGTTCAGGACCGGTGACACGCTCACCAGGTCCATCGAGGCCTGGTGGTAGGTCTCGATCGTCCCGATGTCGACCCAGTACCCGCGCGCGCGATCCTCCTCGCCCGGCACCGCGTTCTGCATGAAGTCGTAGACGTACATCGGCTCGCGCTCGAACAGGCGCGGCAGGAGGTCCCGCCCGAAGTCGTGGCGGCTGTCGAGCCGGTCCGCGTCGGCCAGCGCCTCGCGCACCAGGACGTCGGTGTTGAACAGGTAGTTGCCCATCGAGGCGAGGGCGAAGCCCGGGCGGTTGGGCATCTCGGGCGGCACGTCGGGCTTCTCGACGAAGCCGGTGATGCGCCCCTCGGCGTCGACGCTGATGCAGCCGAAGCGCCGCGCCTCGTGCACCGGCACCGGGCGCGCGGCCACCGTGACCGAGGCGCCCATGTCGGTGTGGAACTTCACCATCTGGCGCACGTCCATCTTGTAGACGTGGTCGGCGCCGAACACCGCCACGAGGTCGGGCTGCTCGTCGTCGATGACGTTGAGGTTCTGGAACACCGCGTCCACGCTGCCCACGTACCAGTCGCGCGAAACGTTCATCTGCGGCGGCACCGGCTCGACGAAGCCGCCGAAGCCGGCGTAGCGCGACCACGTGCGCAGCAGGTGCTTCAACAGGGAGTCCGACTTGTACTGCGTGAGCACCTTCACCTTCTGGATGCCGGAGTTCACGAGGTTCGACAGCACGAAGTCGATGATGCGGTAGCGCCCGCCGAAGGGAACGGCGGGCTTCGCGCGCTCGTCGGTCAGGGGTCGCAGGCGGGTCCCTTCGCCGCCGGCCAGCACCAAAGCGAGGACTTCCATGTCCTCGTTGCTACCACGGTCTCATACCTGGACCCAGGGGGGCGCGTCGCGACGCGTCAATGTGTCACGCGAACTTCATCTCGGTCGAAATCGACGAATACGCGGGTGGTGCCGCCGGGGGTGATGGTGACCGGCACCTCCTTCGGCGCGGCGTCGCCGGACCCCGGCACCAGGCGCAGCACGTGGGGACCGGAGGGGAGCGGGCGCTGCGCGATGACCCCCTCCCCGAGGGGTCGCCCGTCGACCGAGACCCGCGCCCAGGGGACGGTCCGGACCGAGATGAGGCCGAGGCCGCTCTCGGCTTGCTTCGTGGGCTCCGCCGGGGCGGGGGCCGGCTTCGCGGGGGCGGGGCGGGGCCGAGCGGCGGTCCGCGGGGGCCGTGGGCGCGCGTCGGTCCGCGCTCCAGGTAGCCGCAGGGGCTGCGCCAGCGGTCGCGGGGCGGCCTGGCGGCGCGGTGGCGCCCTCCGCGGCGGGGGCGCCTGCCGGGGCAGCGCCTCCGGTCCTGACCCGGCCGTCGCGCCTCCAGCCGCGCCGCCGGCAGATTCAGGGCCCCGAGCCGCAGCGCCGCCGGACCCGGCGGGGCCTCCTTCCGACGCGGAGGCGCCAGCCGCGCTCCCGCCGAGGCCGGAGCGCCCCCCGGCCGGCGCGGAGGCGCCAGCTGCCCCGGAAGGCGGTGCCCGGCGCCGCATGGTCGGCGGCAGGCGCGGGTGCGCGGGGGCGCTGGCCCACCGCCGCCTCGGTGCGCAGCGGCACCACGGTGGCGGGCGCCTCGATCGGGACCTGGAGGGTCCACGCGGCCAGGACCCCCAGGCCCCCGAGGAGGAGCCCGGCCGCGACCGCCCACCACGCGCTCCTGCGTCGGGGACCAGGCTTGGGGCGGCGCTCCAGACCCGGGTGGGGGTCACGTCCACGCTGGCGGTGGTGGTGGCGCGGCGCTCCACCGCGACCCCGGTCGCGGTCACCTCGCCGCCGTCGAGGCTCGCGGGCGCGGAGGTGGTCTCGGCCACCGCGGCGCCCAGGGCGGCCCGGCCCCGGGCCTCGGGCACCGGGTGGGCGGCGGCGAGGGCCTCGCCGAGCTCGGCCGCCGTCTGAAAGCGATCTTGCGGTCGCGCGGCCAGGGCCCGGTGCACCACGTCGGCCACCGCGGCGGCGTCGGGCGCGAGCTCCTCGAGGGGCACGAAGTGCCCGCCCTCCTGGGCCCGGACCCGGCTCGGCAGGTCAGCTTGCGGAAACGGGAGCCGGCCGGTGAGGGCCTGGTAGAGCGTGACCCCAGGCCCCACACGTCGAAGCGCCGATCGGGGGGCGCGCGCCGCAGCTGCTCGGGGGCGGCGTAGCGCACCTTCGCGTGGACCCGCTCGCCCAGGGCGGCGGCCTCGGTGCGGGCGATGCCGAAGTCGAGGAGCTTCGCGTCCCCCGCGCGGCTCACCAGGATGTTGTGGGGGGTGACGTCCTGGTGCACCACCGGGGTGGGGGCGCCCGCGCTCACGCGCTCGTGCGCGTGCTGGAGCGCGCTGGCGATGTGCCGGCCGAGGGTCACCACCGCGTCCAAAGGCAAGGGGCCTTGCTCTGCGACGAGGCGGTCGAGGGCCAGCCCGTCGACGTACTCCATGGCGAGGAAGTACGCGCCGTCCAGCTCGCCGAAGTCGTAGGTCACCACGATGTGCGGGTGGCTGAGCTGGGCCGCCACACCCATCTCCTCCAGGAACATCCGGACCACGTGGGGGTCATGGGTGTGCTTGGGGAGCAGGCGCTTCAGCGCCACCGGGCGCACCGGCCCCGAGGGGCCCCAGCTGGTCGGCGAGGAACACCTCGCCCATCCCGCCCTGGCCGAGCCGGGTGCGGATCACGTACTTCCCGAAGGGGACACCGGGCGGGATGGGGAGGGCGGACATGGCGGGTGGGATCGGCTCGCCTCGGGCCCGAGGCCCGGGTATGGTCCGAGGGCGTGCTGCCCATCATAGCACTGGCCTGGGTGGCCCAGACGCCCGGTGATGCCCCCGCCGACGCGTGCCTTGTCGCGCGCCACCAGTACGAGGCGCTGGCCCTGGAGGACGCCCTCAACACGGCCGAGCGCGGCCTGGCCGCCGCCCCCGCGGTGCCCGCCTGCCTCGAGGTCCAGGCCCTCGCGCAGCTCGCCCTCGGGCGCACCGAGGCCGCGCGGGCGACCCTCACCACGCTCTTCGAGGTGGCCCCCGACCACCAGGTCGAGGACCCCTCGCTCGCCCCCTCGACCCGGGCCCTCATCGAGGGCGTGCGGGAGGAGGTGCGGCCCCTCTCCGCCACCGTCACCGGCCGCTGGGTCGTCGCGACCGCCCTGCGCCTGGACGTCGCGCTCGAGGGCGGCCTGCGCGGGGCCCGCCGGGTCCGGTTCCGGGGGCAGGTGCAGCCGGACGCCCACCCGATCACGGGTGAGGTCCCCCTGGTGGGCCGGGCCGCCACCGCCACCGTGACGGTGCCCGCCGGTGTGCGGGCCGAGACCCTCTCGCTCTCGGGTGAGGCCCTCGATGAAGCGGGGCGGGTGGTGGTGCCCTTCTCGTCCCAGATCCTGCTCCCCGGGCGCCCCGCCCCCGAGCTGGTGGTGGTGGCGCCGCCGCCAGCGGAGGAGGGCGGCGGCGGGATCCCGTGGTGGATCTGGGTGGTGGCCGGCGTGGTGGCGGCGGGCGCGGTCGGGACCGCGGTGGTGGTCTCGCAACCTCGCTTGCCCAACGCGGACGGCACGGTGGGGAGGGTGGAGCTGTGAGGGGGGCGTGGTGGTTGCTCGCGCTGGGGCTCGCCGGGTGCAGCGCGCCCGCGGCCCTGGAGGTGGTGGTCACGGTCGAAGAAGGGGAGCTCGACGCCATCACCGTCGTGGTGGAGCGGGACGAGGTGAAGAAGGTCGACTGCCGCCTCACCTCCGTCGGCGCGGACGGCGCCTGCCCGTTCGAGGCGGGCTCGGGTCGGTGGGACACCGACCGTGAGCTCTCCTTCGTCCTCTACGGTGCCCCGGACACCGAGGCGTTGGTGCAGCTGGACGGGATGCGGGCGATGGTGCGGGACGGGCAACAGAGGGACGTCAGCGTCACCGCCACCGTTGCGCAGGTTCGCTTGCCACCGCAGGCAGGTGAGCGCCGAGAGGTCAGGCTGGCGCTCTTGGGTCGTACCAGACCGCGCTTCTCTTGCCGCCAAGACCTGGACGCCGGCACCCAGGAGGGTGGCTCTGCTGTCGTGGTGCTCCCCAACCCGGGCACCGACGCGCGGGTCGCGGCCATGAGCCCGCAGCGCCTCCTCGTGAGCGTCGGCGCGCAGCTGTCGCGGGTCACCTACGTCGCTGGCCCCGATGGCTGTACCCTCGACCCCGCCCAGGTCGAGGACGCCGAACCGGCGCGGTTCCCCATGCGCGATCCCACCTGGTGTGCGCTGCGCGATGGCGCGTTGGTGGCCGGTGCCGGGACCAGGGTGGTGTTCTTCGCCGGGGTGTGCGCCGATGGTGCTCACCTCAAGGTCGGAGCGTTCCTGCCCGCGGTGCACCTTCAGACCTGGCCGGCCCTCGACTCCTCCATCGTCGTCGATGGGCTCTCTGACCCCGTGCTCGCCGACACCGACGGCGATGGGGCGCCCGAGGTGCTCGTCGTGGCCCGGACGGGCCGCGACTACGCCCTCCTCCGGTTTCGGCCCACGTTGAGCGGCCTCGTGCAACCCGAGCCCTTCTCGCTGGAGGGGCTGGCGCCTCCACCGGGTGATGACGGCAGCTCGAACCTCTACCCTCCGCTGGTGCTGCGGACCTCCGCGGGGCGGGACATCGTCGTGGTGACTGGCTACTCGGGCCACACCTTCGTGCTGGATCACGTCCTGACGCCCTCGAGCGCCGGGTTGTCGCCCATCAGGGCGCTGCCGTCGCTTTGGACGCCGGCTCTGGCCGTGGTGAGCAGCAGCCCGCCGGCGGCAGAGCTGGTCGTGGTGTTGCCGAGACAGGGCGGCGCCGAGGAGGGCGACCTGGCCCGCGCGCGGCTCTTCATCGAGAACCGGGCCTGGAAGGTGGACGAGCCCCAGCGGGTCACCGGGACGGCGGCGCTCAAGGACACGAGCGGCGCGAGGGTGGTCCTCGGCCACGTCGGTATGCAGGATAACCTGCAAGCGGTGGTGTTCGAGGCCGGCCTCGGCACCATCGCGGAGGCCGGCGCGGAGATGGCGGCGCCGCCCCTCGATGTCTGGGGCGGCAACATCAGCGGCGGCCAACAGGCTCTGCTCGCCAACCTCGACGGGCAGCCAGGCTCGGAGCTGCTCTCCTATTCGGCCGAGAACCAGAGCGTGCATGCGGTGTGGGCCGACGGTGAGAGCCTCGACGGGTGGGAGGACTTCCGGTTCCTGGCGGACCTCGGCCCGCGGCAGGTGCTCCTCGCCGACCTGAACGGGCTGCCGGATCCGGCGGGCGTCGGCCTTCGGGACATGGAGGTCATCAGCCTGTCGGGCCACGCGCTCGAGGTGGTGACCCTGGGATCCGGGAGCTACGTCTTCGGTGACCTGGAGTGGCCCAGCGCGGCCCGAGACCCCGCCGGTACGGGGGGCTGGACCAGCCCATCATCGATCCCCTCACGCCAGCCGTGACGCGGGGCGTCGACCGGGCGCCTGCGTCACCCGCGGACAGTGGCCGCGGAGCATCTGGACAGGGTCTTTGAGGTGGGCTACCGGGGGCTCCATGACCGAGCGCAAGGCCCCCGCGGGCGACAAGATCCACATCGACAACGGCAAGCTCGTGGTGGGTGACCACCCCGTCATCCCCTTCATCGAGGGCGACGGCACCGGGCGCGACATCTGGCGCGCGTCGGTGCGCGTGTTCGACGCCGCGGTGGAGAAGGCCTACGGGGGCAAGAAGAAGATCGCCTGGTACGAGGTGCTGGCGGGCGAGAAGGCCTTCAAGGAGACCGGCAACTGGCTCCCCGACGAGACGGTGGAGGCGTTCCGTGAGTATCTGGTGGGCATCAAGGGCCCGCTGACCACCCCGATCGGCGGCGGCATCCGCTCCCTGAACGTGGCCCTGCGCCAGATGCTCGACCTGTACACCTGCCTGCGTCCGGTGCGCTGGTTCCAGAACGTGCCGTCCCCGTGAAGCGGCCCGAGCTGGTGAACATGGCGATCTTCCGCGAGAACACCGAGGACATCTACGCCGGCATCGAGTTCGAGGAGGGGAGCGCGGACGCCCAGAAGTTCATGGCGCTCATGCAGGAGCACTTCCCGAGCCGGTTCGCGAAGATCCGGTTCCCGGGGAGCTCGGGCATCGGCATCAAGCCGATCTCCCGCGAGGGCACCGAGCGCCTGGTGCGCGCGGCCATCGAGTACGCGATCGCGCAGGGGCGTAAGAGCGTCACCATCGTCCACAAGGGCAACATCATGAAGTTCACCGAGGGTGCCTTCATGAAGTGGGCCTACGAGCTGGCGGAGCGCGAGTTCGGCGACAAGACCTACGGCTGGGGCGGCTCCGGCCACTCGCAGTGGGAGCGCACCCGCGACGAGCAGGGCCCCGAGGCGGCGGACGCCGAGTACCAGGCGGCGATGAAGGCGAACAAGCTCATCATCAAGGACGCCATCGCCGACATCACCCTGCAGCAGGTGCTGACCCGGGCCTCGGAGTTCGAGGTGATCGCCACCATGAACCTGAACGGCGACTACCTGTCGGACGCCCTGGCGGCCCAGGTGGGCGGCATCGGCATCGCCCCCGGCGGCAACATCAACTACGTGACCGGCCACGCCATCTTCGAGGCGACCCACGGCACCGCGCCGAAGTACGCCGACAAGGACATGGTGAACCCGGGCTCGGTGATCCTGTCGGGCGAGATGATGTTCCGGCACCTCGGCTGGAACGAGGCGGCGGACCTGATCATCAAGGGCATGGACGGCGCCATCGGCAAGAAGATCGTGACCTACGACTTCCACCGCCAGATGGAGGGGGCCACCAAGGTCTCCTGCTCCGAGTTCGGCACCGAGATCATCAAGAACATGGGCTGATGAAGTTCTTGTACGATCGGCACGGCGAGCCGCGGGCGTTCCTGGAGGGGCTGTACGTCTACGACCTCCAGGGCTACGCCCGCGGGTACCTCGAGCAGGACCACGTCTACCGGATGGACGGGCAGTACGTGGGCGACCTCCACCAGGACATGGTGGTGGACGCCATGACCTCCAGCCCCGGGCCGATCGAGCCGCCCCTGAACCCCGGCCGCGTGCCGCCCCCGGACTCCCCTGGGCCCCGCGGCACCTTCGACTACGGCCTGCCGGATCGCATCGACGCGCTGCTCTAGCCCCACCGGGCGCTTTTCTTGCTGGCCTGACGAGGCCTGGGGCATCTTCGAGGGGTGAAGCCGCGCCCACCACCGCCGGACGCCACCATCAAGGCGATGTGGTGGGTGCACGGCGTGGCGTGGGTGGTGGCCGGTATCTCGTTCGTCTGCTACGGCACCGCGAAGCCTAAAGGGGCCACCTTCTTCGACAAGGTGATGAACACCGGCTGGAAGAAGGTCCCGTGGGATCAGGGGCTCCTGAAGGCCTCGCTCGTCTTCAACTTCATCGCGATCATCATGGCCCTGGTGGTGGTGGTCATGTCCCTCAGCCGCCCCTCGGTGTTCCACGATCGGACCTGGGCGTGGGCGCTCGTGATGGTGGTGGCCTGCGCGGTGGGGCTGTTCGTGGTGGCCCCCCACCTCTCGACCCGCTGAGCGCCCGTTAGCGCCAGCTGGTGGGGATCAGGGACAGGAGCACGCGGATCGACTCCGCGCCGTGCGGGGTCTCGAAGTAGGCGGAGGCAGCGAGGCCCAGGGCCACGAGGAGCCCGAGCAAGGTGAGTTGACGCATCAGCCTCGTCACCTGGGGCTTCGGTGCCGGCAGGTCGCCGGTGGTGATCGCGGCGAGGTCCTCGGTGTCGGGGCCGATGAGGGGCTGCACCGAGGGGAGGGTGCGCAGGAGGCCCTCGCCGAGCCCCGGCTCGGCCAGGGGGCGGGCCTCGGGGAGCTCGCTCGCGCCCTGCCACGCGGGCAGGCGCGGCGGCCCGCGCCCCTCGTCTTGCGGGGCGGTGGGGGCGAGGGACGGGGGGCGGCCTCGGGTCGAGGGGGCGCGCCGCCACCGGCTCACGAGGACCCGGGTGCCCTGGAGCCGGCTCGCGAGCCGGCTCTGCATCACCGAGCCGAGCTGGTGGGGGAGGTCGACCTGCCCCCGGATGCACTGGTTCAGGTCGCGGAGGAACGCACCCACGCTCCCGTGCCGGCTGCCAGGGTCGACCGCGGTGGCGCAGGCCACCAGGGCCTCGACCGCTCGCGGGACGCGCTGATCGCTCGCCCGGGCCACCGGGCTCCGACCGGCGGGGCAGGTCTCCCCCGGCTGGCCGGTGAGCAGCTCGAACAGGAGCCGCCCCAGGCCGAGCACGTCGTCGCTCCGGCGGGGGGCGCGGCCCTCTTGCGCGGCGTCGAGGCCGGGCTCGAGGACCACCAGCCGGTTGCGCTCGAAGTCGAGGAGGACCCGATCCGCGCCGATGTGCCCGTGGGCCCGCCCGTTGGGGTCACCGTTGGGGTCGGGATGGGCGGCCAGCGTCTCGAGCGCCTCGCCGACCGACCGCACCATCGCGAGGGCCACCGTGAGGGGCCAGCGGCCCACCGCGCGGCGGTTCTGGCGCAGGGTCTCGCCCAGGACGAGCTCGGACACCACCACCACCCCGTGGCGATCCAGGGCCACCTTCAGGGTCTGGGTGATCGGCGCCATCGCGGGCAGCGCGGAGGTCGCCTCGCCCCAGACCAGGAGGCGGTTGGCGAGCTCGGGGGTCGGTGTCGGGAAGATCCGCACGAGGTAGAGGGGCGCCTGCTCGGGCGCGCCCACCCGCCGGGCGACCCAGGCCGGGCCCAGGCTGGCGTCCCAGTGACGACCCACCAGCATGAAGCCGGCGACGATGGTTCCGCGCTCGACCGACATCGCGTCTGGCCCTGGACGTTCGGCGCTTCGCACCCCGAACTCAACCTCCATGGCGAGAAAAAGTGATGCCCTCGTCGCCCAGAAACCCCAGTCATAACGCATGGATGGCCGGTCTGATGACCGCGCTGCAACGGGGCTTTCGGGCGTACCAGAGGAGGGGGCAGCGGTGAAAAATCGCCGGTGTCTCGATTGTATTCAGACCGTGGTCAGAGAGACCCGGGCCTATGATGCGCGCGTGTCGACCACGAGGGATCTCCGCGAGGGAGAGGTCACGTACGTCCAGGGCTCCGCCGCCACGCCCTACGCGCTCAAGAACATCGGCGGGGTCTACTCCTGCTCGTGTCCGGCGTGGCGCAACCAGTCGAGGGCGATCGACCAGCGCACCTGCAAGCACCTGAAGGCGCTGCGCGGCGAGGAGGTCGAGCTCGACCGGGTCGGGGAGCCGCCGGCCGGTGGCAGCAGCGCCGCTCGTGGGGGTGGGGCCAAGGCGGCGGCGGTCAAGAAGGACGTGCCGCCCCTGCTGTTGGCCCACCGCTGGGAGCCGGAGGTCGATCTCACCGGCTGGTGGATGAGCGAGAAGCTCGACGGGGTCCGGGCCTATTGGGACGGGCAGCGCTTCCTGTCGCGCACCGGCAACGAGTACCTGGCGCCGGAGTGGTTCACGGACGGGCTCGGGGCGGAGCCGCTCGACGGCGAGCTGTGGATCGGCCGCGCCGCGTTCCAGGAGACGGTGAGCGTGGTGCGGCGCTACGACAAGAGCGAGCACTGGCGGCGGGTGAAGTACGTGGTGTTCGACCTGCCGGCCTCCAGCGCCCCCTTCGAGGCGCGCATCGACGCGCTCGCCGCGCGCTTCGGCGACGGCGCGCACCCGCACACGACGTCGCTGGCCCACGAGCGGTGCGAGGGGGCCGAGCACGTGGAGCGGCGCCTGAAGGAGATCGAGGGGCTGGGCGGCGAGGGTCTGATGATGCGCCAGCCGGGCTCGAGGTACGTGGCGGGGCGGAGCCCGACGCTGCTCAAGGTGAAGTCGTTCCTCGACGCGGAGGCGCGGGTGCTCGGCTATCTGGACGGCAAGGGGCGGCACGCCGGCCGGGTCGGCGCGCTGCAAGTGGAGTTGCCGGACGGGACCGCGTTCTCGGTCGGCACCGGGCTGTCGGACGCCGAGCGTGAGGCGCCGCCGGAGATCGGGGCGATCATCACGTTCCGGTACTTCGAGCTGACGCCGGATGGGGTCCCGCGCTTTCCGAGCTACGTGGCGGTGCGGGAGGACTTCGTGTGGCCGGGGGCGCCGATGAAGGGGGCGAAGGCTCCGAAGGCTCCGAAGGTGAAGGCGGCGGCGGTGGAGGCGACAGCGGTCGCGCCCGGCGGCGTGCGGCGCTTCGAGCTCGTCGAGGGCAACAGCGCCAAGTTCTGGGAGGTCGCGGTGGAGGGCGCGTCGTACACTGTGCGCTACGGCCGCATCGGGGCGGCGGGGCAGGCGAAGACGAAGGAGGCCGCGAGCGTCGCGGCGGCCGAGGCCGAGGTGGCGAAGCTCGTGGCGGAGAAGACCAGGAAGGGCTACGTCGAGGCGATTTGAGGGGTGAGCCGCGCGCTGATGGTCCCGACGTGCGAGCTGCGTGAGGGCTGGAGCCAGAGCCCTGAAAGCCGAGCCCTGTCTCTGATACCTGGAGCCAGAGCCCTGAAAGCCGAGCCCTGTCTCTGATACCTGGAGCCGAGGGCGCCGCATCGGCCTCGAGCTGGGCGTGGCGTCAGGCTTCAGAGACAGGATTCAGGCTCAGGGGCGGCCTTCCTGGCCACCCGACTCGGAACGCGCGCCCCAACCCGGTAACCTGACCCCCGCCAGGTGGGTCCTGGGGCTGAGGCTACGATGAACGTGCAGGATGTGCTGGCCGCCCAGGCCGGGGACACCGAGGCCTTCGGGCGCCTGTTGGCCGAGCACCAGGACCGGGCCCTCGCCTGTGCCCGGGCCTGGCTGCGGGACCCCGAGGAGGCGCGGGACGCCGCCCAGGACGCGCTCCTGGACGCGATGCTCCGGCTCCCCCAGCTCCGGGATCCCCAGGCCTTTCCGGCCTGGCTGCGGCGGGTGGTGGTGAAGCACTGCGATCGCCGCACCCGCGGCGGTGGAGGCCGGTGCCCCTGTCGGCGGCGCCCGAGGGCGTGGGCGGGGACCTGGAGCAGGCTGCCCTGCACCGGGACGCCCGGGCCGCGGTGTGGGCGGCGGTGGAGGCGCTGCCGGAGCACCAGCGCGTGGTCGTGGCCTTGCATTACCTGGCCGAGGCGCCCCAGGACGAGGTGGCGGCCCTTCTCGGGCTGCCCCTGTCCACGGTGAAGAAGCGCCTCCATGACGCACGGGCGCGGCTGCGCGCCCGGGAGATCGATATGCAAGCTCACCTGCAGAACACCCACGACGCGCCGATGTCCGACGCGGTGCGCCTCTTCGTCGCCCTGCGGGCGGGGGAGGTGGAGGTGGTGGAGGCCCTGTTGGACCGCCACCCCGAGGCCCTGGAGGCGCCGGAGCAGTGGTCGGCGGAGGAGGCCCTGGCGGGGGGCCTCACCCTGGCCCACCGGCTCACCCCGCTGACCCTCGCCGCGCGGCGGGGGCACGAGGGCCTGGTGGCGCGCCTGTTGGCTCCGGGGCGCCGGGGTGGACGGCCCCTGCGGCTGCGCGGAGGGGGAGACGCCGCTGTTCGCCGCGGTGACCCACGGGCGGGCGGCGGTGACCCGGCGCCTGCTCGCGGCGAGGGCGGACCCCAGCGCGGCCAACCGGGCCGGGGTGCGGCCGCTGGACGTGGCCCGGGCCCGGGGGCGCGAGGACCTGGTGCAGGCGCTCCTGCAGGCGGGGGCGGAGCCCGGGGTCCGGCTCTCGGCCTGGCCCGAGGTTCGCCCGCTCGATGATGCAGGTTGGGTTGACACCGGGATCCGCGGCCTCGACCTGCTGGCCCCGCTGCGCCTGGGGATGCGGGTGCGGGTGCACGGGGCGGCGGAGACCGGCCTGTTCGCGCTGATCACCGAGCTCACCTTCGGCCTCGCCCGGCGCGGCCTCGCCCCGGTGTGGGCCTCGCTCGAGCGCCGGCCCTGGCAGCGGGGGGAGCTGGCCACGGTGGCGGCGGGGGCGGGCCTCGACGAGGTCGAGGTGGTGAGCGACGGGGTCGAGGCGGCGGTGGAGCGGGCCCGGGGCCGGGCCCTGTTCGTGTTCGCGGAGGAGGGCCGGGAGGCCGAGGTGGAGGCGCGCCTGGGCATCCTGAGCCGGGCCGGCCTCGCCTTCGTGGTGGACCCGTGGGCCGCGGTGACCCGGGGCGACAAGGGCGCCCCGACCCTGGGCGCGCCGTGGGACGCGGTGGTGGTCACCGATCCGGCGCTCGCCAACGCGGGGGTGTACCCGGCCCTGGACCTGGCCCGCACCGGGTCCACCGCGGTGCGAAGCGCTTCGCAGGCCGACCTGCGCGACAAGCTCGTGGCGATGGGGGCGGAGGCGCCGGCGGTGCAGGCCTTCCTGCGGCAGCCCTTCTTCACCTACCAGCACCACAACGCGTGGCCGGGCGAGGCGTCGAGCTGGGCCCAGACCGAGGCGGCGGCCCGGGCTGCGGTCGGGGTAGGGCGCCAGGCTCAGGCCAGGGGGAGGTCCTGGTCGGTGATGCTCTTGTAGGCCTTGTCGTTCTTCAGCTGCCGGGTGGCGGCGAAGACCTCGGCCGCGGAGCTCAGGTCGCGCTCGGGGTACGCCTCGGCCACCCGGCCGCGGATCGGCGCGCTGTGGTGGCGCAGGAACGGGTTGGTGGCCAGCTCGTCGGCCACGGTGGAGGGCACCACGCACTCCCCCTTACCCCGGCGCGCCCAGACGTCCTTGATGCGCCTGGCGAGGGTCTCGTTCTCGGGCTCCACCGACCACGCGAAGCGCAGGTTGTCCTGCGTATACTCGTGGGCGCAGCAGACCCGGGTCTCGGGCGCGAGCTGGGAGAGCCGGGTGAGGCTGTCGTGCATCTTGGCGGGGGGCCCGTCGAAGAGGTAGCCGCAGCCGCCGGCGAAGAGGGTGTCGCCGCAGAACACCACGTCCTCGAACACGTAGCTCACGTGGCCGTTGATGTGGCCCTCGGTGAGCATGACCTTGGCGGTGACCGGGCCGAAGGTGACGGTGTCGCCCTCGTCGACCGCCTCGGTGATCCCGGGGACGGCGTCCCTGGCCTTGGCCGCGCCCACCACCCGCATGTTCGCGAGCAGGCCGCGGTCCGCGAGGTCGGTGTTGATGCCCACGTGGTCGGCGTGGGTGTGGGTGTTGAAGATCGTGGTGAGGGTGAGCCCACGGGCCTCGAGGTAGGCGAGCACCGGGCCGGCCTCGGGGCCGTCCACCGCGGCGGCGGTCTTGGTGGCGGGATCCACCAGGATCCAGACGAGGTTGTCTTCCCACACCGGCACCTGGTGCACCTCGAGGAGGCCAGAGCGCAGCGTGAAGGGGGCGGTGGGTCGGGTGACGACGTGCTCCATGACGGGCGCGGACCCTATCACGTCGGGTTAGAAGATGGGCCCCTTCTTGGCCGCGCTGGGGGCGGGGGCCTGGTCTTCGGGCTTCGGCGCCTCGGGGCTCTCGGCGGGCTTGGGGGGCTCGGCCTCCTTGATGGGGCCGTTGTGCTCCTCCAGCAGCCGGCGCAAGCGCTCCTTCTTGGCCTCGAACTCCTGGAACTGCTGCACCGACTGCTCGGGCGGGCGCACGAAGAGGAACTCCACCCGCCGGTTCCGCGCGCGGCCCTCCGCGGTGTCGTTGGGCGCGATGGGGTGGGTCTCGGCGTAGCCCGCCACGCTGAGCGCGGCGCGATCGATGCCGCCCTGGGCGGAGAGGAACTTCAAGGTGGCCACCGCGCGGGCGGCGGAGAGCTCCCAGTTGGAGGGGAAGCGCACCGTGCTGATCGGGCTGTTGTCGGTGTGCCCCTCGATCCAGACCGGGAGCTCCAGCTCCTTGCACAGGGTGGCGATGGCCTGCAGGGGCTTGGTGGCCTCGTGGCGGAGCTCGGCCTCGCCGGAGTTGAAGAGCACGAACTCCTTCACCCGGACGATGATGCCGCGGTTGCCGACCTCGACGTCGACCTTGTCGGCCATGTTCTGCTTCTTGACGAACTTCCGGATGAGGTCCGCGAGCTGGATCTCCACCTCGTTCAGCTTGTCGGTGCTCTCTCGCTTGGAGAGCTCGACGATCGAGGTGGTGAGGCCGAGCCGGTCACCGGGGTGCTCGAACTGCACACCGAGGGCCTCCCGCACCGAACCGAGGGCGCTGCGGAAGTTCTGCACGTCCATGTTCGCGAAGGACAGGAGCAGCACGAAGAAGGTCAGGAGCAGGGTCGCCAGGTCGGCGAACGTCGCCATCCACGCTGGTGCACCTTCTTCTACTTCGTCTTCTTCTTCTTCCATGGCTCAGCTCTCACCGGAGGACCGGTTCGCGGGGGCGAGGAAGCCCTCGAGCTTCTCCTGCACCACCCGCGCGTTCTCGCCGCGCACGATGGACTCGATGCCGGTGATCACCACCTCCATGTTGGTCCCCTCCTCGGTGGAGCGCAGCTCCAGCTTGTTGGTGAGGGGCCCGAAGATCATGAAGGCGAGGATGGCGCCGTAGAAGGTGGTGAGGAGGGCGACCGCCATGGCGGGGCCGATCTTGGCCGGGTCGTCCAGGGTCTGGAGCATCTGCACGAGGCCGATGAGGGTGCCGATCATCCCCATGGAGGGGGCGGTGGCGGCGAGGAACTTGAAGAGCTTCTGCCCGCGCTTGTGGCGCTGGCGCATGGAGGCGAGCTCACCGCGCAGGACGGCCTGCACCTCCTCGGAGGGCATCCCGTCCACCGCGAAGCGCACCCCGCGGGCAAGGAAGGCGTCGTCGATGGTGCGGTTCTCGAGGGCGAGCAGGCCCTCCTTCCGCACCACGGTGGCGAGGTCCACGATGATCTCGATGGTGTTCTCCACCGCCGGACTTCGGATGAAGAGGGCGTTCAGGGCCACCTTGATCGAGTTGATGATGTGCTCGATGCGCTCCCCCATCATGCCTGCGGCGATGGTGCCGCCGAACACGATCAAGATGCTGGGGACGTCGATGAAGGCGGTGAGGCTGCCGCTGATGAGGATGGAGCCCACGACCAGGGCAAAGCCCGCGACGCCGCCGATGAGGGTTGCGATGTCCATCCGCGCTCTCCTAGGTCACTGCACCAACTCGGCTGTTCCGCGGCCCCCTTAAGGGGTCACTGGACCACGAACTCCGAGAAGAAGAGCCGCTTCACCTGATCCTCGCCCACCTTGTCGGTGATCCCCTTCATCAGGTCGCTGCGGATGGTCTCCTTCGCCTCCGCGCCGAGGGTCTGCTCCACCGTGAGGTTGGACAGGTAGCCGAGGAGCTCGTTCCTCAGCACCGGACGGAGCCGCTCGAAGCGCTCCGAGGCCTTCTCGTCGGCCAGCTCCACCTGGATGCGGGCCCGCAAGTAGCGCGAGGAGGTCGGCTCGTTCAGGTTCACCACGAAGGTGTCGAGGTCCACGGTGGGACCCCACACCGCGAGGGGGTCGTCCGCCGGTCCTGGGGGCGGCGGCTCGGGGGGCGGCGGCACCACCGGGTTCAGGGCCATGAAGGCGACGAACCCGGTCGCGGGGAGGTTCAGGCCCACCAGGATCAGCGTGATCAGCGGGAGCTTCGACGGCGTCGGTGCTCCTGGTTCCTCAGGCTTCTTCTCTTCCTTCTTGGCAGCCATGGCTTCGACTCCCTCTGTCGGCGGAGCACGGTGTTTCTCCACTCGCCACCCGCGACGGTCGGTGCAGCCCCGTGTCGGTCCAGGTGCGTCCCGGGCTTTTTGGTCGACCTCGCGCCGAATCGGATCGCGCCCACCTGGCATCTCGGGCGGGGTCTGCAATGATTAAAGGCGCGTGCCCCTTCCGCCGAAGAGGAGGCTGCCAGGTATGACGAGCCAGCGGTCAGGTGAGCAGCCCGGGTTCAGCCGAGCGGACGATCGCACCGTGCTCGTGCTCGACGACGAGGTGTCCCTGGCCAAGATGATCGCGCGCGACCTGCGCCGCCACGGCTACGACGTGGTGGTGGCCCACGCGGTCGAGGCCGCCCGGACGCTGCTCAAGGCCCGCCCGGTGCGCTTCGCGATCGTCGACCTCATGCTGCCCGACGGCGACGGCTCCGAGCTGGTGGAGTGGGCGCTCCGTCAGGGCCTGGCCGAGGTAGCCTGCGTGATGACCGGGGTGGCCCAGTGCACCAACGTGGTGCGGGCCATGCAGAACGGCTCCGCCACCGTGTTCGAGAAGCCGGTCCGCCCCGAAGACCTCCGCGACTTCCTGGACGCCCACTGCAGCGCGGCTCGAGACGAGCTCGAGCAGTGGCGGCAGGCCTACGCGGCGCCGATCCAGGGCGCCGATCCGGTGCTCCTCGAGCAGATCGAGCTGGCCCAGCAGATCGCCCCCTCGGACTGCACGGTGCTCGTCACCGGCGAGACCGGGACCGGCAAGGAACTCTTCGCCCACGCCATCCACGCCGCGTCCGAGCGCGGCACCGGGCCCTTCGTGGCCCTGAACTGCGCCGCGGTCCCCGAGTCCCTCATCGAGGACGAGCTCTTCGGGCACACCGCGGGCGCCTTCACCGGGGCCACCCAGGTCCGCGGCGGCCGCATCGCCGCCGCCGACGGGGGCACCCTCTTCCTGGACGAGATCGGGGACATGCCCCTGCCCGCGCAATCCAAGTTGCTCCGGGTCCTCGAGGAGGGGCGCATCATCCCGGTGGGCGCCGACCTGCCGGTGGAGGTGGATGTGCGCGTGGTCGCCGCCACCAACCGCGACCTGGACGAGATGGCCCGTCAGGGCACCTTCCGGGCCGACCTCCTCTACCGCCTCAATGTCATCCAGCTGCGCCTGCCCGCCCTGCGGGAGCGGGTGGGGGACATCGTACCCCTGGCCCAGATGTTCCTGACCAAGGCGGCCCGGCACCACCGGCGCCCGGCCCGGCACTTCACCGACGCGGCGCAGGCTCGCCTGCAGGAGTACCACTGGCCGGGCAACGTCCGCGAGCTCAAGAACGCGGTGGAGCGCGCGGTGCTCACCTGCCCCTCCGACTACGTGGACGCGCGGCACCTCCGGGTCCCACCGATGCCATTGCCCCGGGTCCCCACCCCGGTGCAGGCCCCCGATCCCCTGCGCGGGTACGCGCCGGTGGGCCCGACGCCGCGCCCCGCCTACAACGTGGGCCTCGGCTACCCGAGCGCCCCGGTCGGCGCGCAACCTGGCCTGCTCGGCCCGATGGCCGCCCCGCCCCCCGCGGTGAGCGCGCCGATGTACGCTGGCCCCGCCTACCCCCCGGTGCGCGAGCCGGAGTACCTGGTGGCCTCCATGCCCCCGGTCGCCGCGCCCCCGGTCGCGATGCCCCCGGTCGCCGCGGCGGCGGAGCCCGAGTACGAGGCTCCCGCGGCCGAGCCCGAGAGCGACGAGGAGCTGGATCTGAAGGCCGCCCTGCGGGACCGCGAGCGCGAGCTGATCACCATGGCCCTCGAGCGCACGGGTGGGAACCGCACCGAGGCGGCGGCCCTCCTGGGTCTCAACCGCACCACGTTGGTTGAGAAGCTGCGCAAGGTCGGCCTCTAACTCGCGTCAAACTCCACGACGGATCGCCAAGGTCCCCGACAGTCGCCCGAGCCCGAACCCCCGCAATCCAACCTTCACGACTTGGCCCGGCCCTTGCGTAGGCCCAGGGCGCGATGAAGGTCTTCATGGACAGCCTGGCCCAGCTGGAGCGGGTCATGACCCACACCCGGGACCGGCATGGGGTCCTGAGCACCAACGTAGCCAACGTGGACACCCCCGGGTTCCGGGCCCAGGACCTCGAGGACCCGTCCTTCGAGTCCAAGCTCGGGCTCGCGCTCGAGAAGACCGACTCGAGGCACGTCGACGGCGGCGGATCCGTCGGTGGCGCTTCAAGCGTCGAGATTTCCGACGACCGGACTCCTCGGGGTGATGGGAACACCGTGAGCCTCGAGACGCAGATGGCGAAGCTCGAGGAGAACCGCGTCCGGTTCGGCGCGGCCAGCACGGTGGTCTCTCGCCGATTGGCGCTGCTCCGGTACGTGGTCACGGACGGCAACGGCTGAACTTAAGGGAGGCGACGCGAGATGAAGCTCTTGAACCTCATGGACACCGTGGCCTCCGGCCTCTCGGCGCAGCGCACCCGGATGGAGGTCGCGTCCTCCAACCTCGCCAACGCCCACACCACCCGCACCGCGGAGGGCGGCCCCTACCAGCGCCGCGACGTCGTGTTCTCCGCCACGGTGGGGGAAGAGGACGGGGTGGGCGGGGTCGAGGTGGCGGAGGTCAGGAAGGACACCTCCGAGCCGCGGCGTGAGTACGACCCGGGGCACCCCGACGCCGACGCCAACGGCTACGTCGCGTACCCCAACATCTCGGTGGTGGAGGAGATGGTCGACATGATCACCGCCTCTCGCGCCTACGAGGCCGGCGTCACCGCGATGCGGACGGCGTCAGGGATGGCGGATCGCGCGCTGTCCATCGGGAGGTAGTCATGACGGTCACGTTGAGCCCTGCCGCCATGGACGCCCTGCGCAACCTCGAGGGGCCGCGCGAGCGCCCCACCGCCACCGGGGTGGAGCGGAGCGACGAGCCCGGCTTCGCGGACGTGCTGAAGACGGCGATGAAGGAGGCCGGCCAGGCCGAGCAGGCGGCGGAAGAGACCGCCAGCGCGTTCGCGCGGGGCGAGGCCGGCATCCACGAGACGATCATGGCCCAGGAGCGGGCCTCGATCGCGGTGCGCTACGCGGTCACCGTGAAGAACAAGGCCCTCGAGGCCTACCGCGAGCTCATGAACACCCAGATCTGACGTGCAGGATAGGTTGACGAGGATTCAAGGCGATGCAGCTCGATCAGTTGGCAAAGCAGGGGATGGAGCTCTGGAAGAAGCTCTCCTTTGCCCGGCGGGTGGCCCTGGCGGTGGTGGTGGCGTTGGCGTTGGCCGGCGGCCTCTTCGCGGCCCTGTACGAGCCCGACATCAAGTACGCGAACCTGGTCTCCGACCTCTCCGAGGCCGACGCGAGCGCGGTGGTCGAGGAGCTGGTGGCGGCGAAGGTCGTCCACCGCGTCAAGACGGTGGACGGGCAGGTCACCATCCAGGTCGCGGCCGAGGACGTCGACCGCGTGCGCCTCAGCATCGCGAGCAAGGACCTCCCCGGCAGCAAGGCCGGCCTCGAGACCTTCGGTGACGGCGCCTACGGCGTGCCGGAGGCGGTGGGCCAGGTGAAGTACAACTGGGCCCTCTCGCAGGAGCTCGCGCGCACCATCAAGAGCCTGGACGCGGTGCGGGACGCCCGGGTCCACCTCGCCACCCCCAAGAAGTCCATCTACAAGAAGATGGAGGTCGCCCCCTCGGCCTCGATCACCGTCCACCTGAAGCCGGGCCACAACCTCTCCGCCGCCGAGGTGCGCGGGGTGGTGAACCTGGTGGCCCGCAGCGTCGAGGGCCTCACCCCCGCCTCGGTCACCATGGTCGACAAGAGCGGCAAGGAGCTCTGGGCGGGTGGCGACGACGGCCACGCGTCGATGTTGCAGCGGGATCTGGAGCGCGAGCGCCGCTCCAAGATCGAGGCGCTCCTCGAGCGCGTGCTCGGCCCCAACCAGTACGAGGTGGTGGTCACCGCGCAGATCGATCGCACCAAGGTGCGGCGCACCGAGGAGCTCTACGACAACGACAAGCGCGCCCTGGTGAGCGAGGAGGTCCGCGAGGACCGCCGCGGCCTCGGCGTGGTGCGCTCGGGCGTGGTCGGCGCGCGCGGCAACGCCACCGGCGCCGCGGTGGTGGCCGAGCCCCCCGCCGCCACCACCGGCCTCGTGGCGACCGGCACCAACAGCCCCGGCAGCTACCACGCGAGCCGCAACTTCGGGGTCAGCAAGGTCATCACCGACACCGAGCAGCCCGAGATCCGGGTGGAGCGCATGCACGTGGCGGTGCTCGTGAACGCGCCCGAGCCGGTGGTGAAGACCAGCTCGGTGGCGACCGCGTCGCTCGGCGTGGCGCTCAACGATGGCGTCCTCCTCGGCACCCCGCGGGAGCCGCCGGACCTCGGCAAGCTGGCCAGCATGATCAAGGCGGCGGGCGGCCTGGACCTCGAGCGCGGCGACACGCTGGAGCTCGCCACCATGCCGTTCTACGTGGATCCGGAGAGCCTGCCGAAGCCCGAGCCGCCCCCGGTGCCGGTGCTGCCGGCCTGGTACCTGACCCTGCCCCTGTGGGCGTACGGCGTGGCCGCCGGCTCGGTCGTGCTCCTCATGCTCGCCTTCCTGCTCGCGGTGAAGCGCGCCCGGCGGCGCGCGGCGGAGGAGGAGGCGGACCTGGTGGCGTACCCGGCCCGCGCGGATGAGCTGGAGGCGGTGCTCGAGGGCGCCGACTACGAGCCTGCGCCGACCCTGGCCGAGCTGCGGGCCAAGGTGCACGAGCTGATGCTGACGAACGGGGATCTCGCCGCGGAGATCCTGGCCGCCTGGATCAACGACCAGGCCGCTGAAGGCGCGGAAGGGAGCGCTTGAATGAGCCCTCTGGACGGAATCGTCGGACCCAACCGGGCCGCCATGGTGCTGCTCTCGATCGACCCCACGGTGGCCAAGGAGGTCATGAAGCACCTCAACCCCGAGCACGCCAAGAAGCTGGCCCAGATGGTGGAGGCGATGTCGCTGCCCACCGAGCACCAGCAGCAGGCGGTGCTCAAGCACTTCGAGCGGCTCATGCGTGACCCGACCCCGCTCAAGCTCACCCACGCGGGCAAGTACCTGCGGCACCTCGCGGTGAGCGCGTACGGCAAGGACCCCTTCGAGGAGGACAACGCCCACCACCACGTCCACACCGCCGAGGACGACACCCCGATCGGCATCATCCGCCGCGCGCCGCCCGAGCGCCTCGGGCAGCTCCTGTTGGAGGAGCACCCGCAGGTCGCGGCGGCCATCGTCTCACAGCTCAACACCGAGCAGGCGGCGAAGGTCCTGATGAGCATGGAGGAGGAGCGGCGGGTCGAGATCGTGGGGCGCCTCGCGACCATCGAGCGGGTGCCGCGCGACCTGGTGGAGGACGCCTCCAAGGCCCTCGCCGACGCGCTGGCCGAGTCCGGCGCGGTGGAGGAGGACGACGACGGGGACGGCGTGGACGGCAAGAAGCTGGCCGCGGAGATCCTCAAGGGCCTCAGCCAGGAGGACGCCGAGGCGGTCCTCGACGGCCTGGCCGACAAGTACAGCGAGGTCGCGGACAGCCTGCGCGACGCGATGTTCGCGTTCGAGGATCTGGCCGAGATCAGCACCGCCGGTCTGCAGGCCCTCATGCGCGAGGTCACCTCGGATCAGCTGCTGCCCGCCCTCAAGACCGCGAGCCCGAAGCTGGTGGACAAGCTCATGTCCGTCATCTCCTCCCGCGCGGCCGAGACCCTGCGCGAGGACCTCTCTCTGCTTCGGCCCATGCGCCTGTCCGAGGTCGAGGAGGCCCAGAAGGCGGTCCTCGAGGTCGCCATGCGGCTGGCCGAAGAGGGCCGCATCCAGCTGCCGCGCGGCGGCGGAGAGGAGCTCGTATGAGCACCCAGGACGTCCCCTTCGCCCGCGCCTTCGCGGTGCCGGCCGCCCGCCCGACCACCCCGCTGGCCGAGCTCATCGAGCACCGGGTGGTGGCCTCGGCCCCTTGGATCCCCCGCGGCGACGGCCCGCGCCCCGCCCTGAAGGCGGTGCCGATCCCCGAGGTCGCGCCGGAGCCCGAGCCCGAGCCGGAGCCGGCGGCGCCCCCGCCGCCCCCGCCCCCGGACCCCAAGGTGACCAAGGCCCTGGCCGAGGCGGTGTCGCGCCTCGACACGCTGCGCGAGCAGATGGTGCAGGAGCCCGACGTGGTGGAGCTGGCGCTGGTGGTCGCGCAAGAGATCTTGCGGGCCGAGCTCACCCTGCGGCCCGAGCACGTCATGCAGTCCGTGCAGTACGCTTTGCAGGAGCTGCGGGGCGAGATGCCCACGCGGATCCGCCTGCACCCGCTCATGGTCGAGATCCTCCGGGAGGAGCGCCCCGACCTCGAGGGGAACGGGGTGGAGCTCGCGGGGGACGAGAGCCTCGGCATGGGCGGCTGCATCGTGGAGAGCCGGCACCGAGCCCTCGACGCCTCGGTGGAGGAGCGCCTCGAGCGCTTCCGCGCCGCCATCCACAGCATCCTCGGCGGGGAGGGGGCCTGAGCCATGGCCACCGACCTCGTCCGGCGCGCCCAGAGCGTCCTCGCCAGCCTGCCCATGGTCACCGAGCTGGGGCGGGTGGACCGCCTCACCGGCTTCGTGGTCGAGGGCCGGGTGCGCGGGGTGCGCATCGGCTCGGTGGTGCAGATCGAGCGCGAGCGTGACTGGGTGGCGGGCGAGGTGGTGGGCTTTCGCGACGATCGCGTGCTGATCGTCCCCGAGTCCCACACCCGCGGCATCGCGGCCGGCGCGTTCATCCGGCCCGCGTCCCGGGCCCCCACCGTGCCGGTGAGCGACGCGGTGCTGGGCCGCATCATCGACGCCTTCGGGCAGCCCCTGGACGGCGGCCCGCCCATCCCCTCCGAGGGTGAGGCGGCGGTGCACGCCGAGCCCCCCGCGGTGCACCGGCGCGCGCCGGTGTCCGAGGCCCTGGAGACCGGGGTGCGGGTGATCGACGGCGTCCTCACCTGCGGCCGCGGCCAGCGGGTGGGCCTGTTCGCCGGCGCGGGCGTCGGCAAGACCATGCTCATCCGGCAGATCGCCTCCCAGGCCCAGGCCGACGTGGTGGTGATGGGCCTGATCGGCGAGCGCGGGATCGAGGTGCGCGACCTGTTGGAGCACCCGCCGCACGAGAACACCGTGATGGTGGTGGCCACCTCGGATCGGCCGCCGATGGAGCGCGTGCGCGGGGCCCTGGTCGCCACCGCGATCGCCGAGCGCTTCCGCGATCAAGGGCAACATGTCCTGCTCGTGGTGGACTCCTTGACCCGCTACGCGATGGCCCTGCGCGAGATCGGCCTCGCGGCCCAGGAGCCGCCCGCCACGAAGGGCTACCCGCCGAGCGTGTTCGCCAAGCTGCCCCAGCTCCTCGAGCGCGTCGGGCCGCTGGTGCGCGGCGGGAGCATCACCGGCTTCTACACCGTGCTGGTGGAGGGCGACGACCTGTCGGATCCGGTGGCGGACTCCGCGCGCTCGCTCCTCGACGGGCACATCGTGCTCTCCCGTGACATGGCGTCCCGGGGCCACTTCCCGGCCGTCGACGTGCTCGCGAGCGCGTCCCGGGTGGCGCTGAAGGTCATGACCAAGGAGCACCGCGTGGCGGCGGCCCAGGCGCGGCAGGCGCTCGAGACGGTGGACGAGGTCCAGAACCTGCGGGCGCTGGGCGCCTACACCCCCGGCAAGCAGCCGGAGCTGGATTGGCGGCTCCACCAGGGCCAGGCGCTGGTGGAGTGGAGCCGGCAGGGGCCCGAGGAGCGCGCGACGCTGTCCGAGTCGGTCGAGGGGCTGGCGCGGGCGCTGATGTCGGCAGGCAGGAGGCCGTCGTGAACAAGAAGAAGCTCTCGAAGCTGATGGAGCTCAGGAGCCGCCTCCGGGATCAGGAGAGCGCGGAGGCCCAGCGGGCCGAGGCCGCGCTCCTCGAGGGGGAGCGGGCGTTCGAGCGGGCGGAGGCGGCGGCCGAGGCCTACGACGAGGGCGCGCAGGATGACCTGCAGGCGATGCAGAGCGTCTCGGTCGCCCTCCTCGTGCAGGAGGAGCGCTCCCGGGCGCGGGTGGCGGTGGCGCGGACCCGCACCGCCCTCGGCCCCCTGAGCTCGGCCTCCCAAGAGGCCAAGGCGCGCCTGTTGGCCCGCACCAAGGACCTCCGGGTGACCGAGCTGCTCCTCGAGCGGCTCCGCCTCGAGGAGGCCCAGCAGGAGCTGAAGGCGGAGCAGCGGCTGGTGGACGACATCGTGGCCGCGCGGCTGGGAGGTGTGTCTTGAGGGCGGACGTGATCGGCCCCCGCGGCGGCGGGGCGGTGGAGCGGGCCAGCGTGGAGCCCAAGGCGCAGCCGGCCGGCAAGGGCGGCTTCGCGGAGATCTTGCAGGGCAAGCTGCAGCAGCAGGCGGCCCCCGCGGTGAAGCCGCAGGCGGCCGAGGTGCCCGAGGACGTGGCGCTCGAGGGCGCGGAGCCGGCGGGCGCGGAGCCCGCGGCGAAGCCGGCCGAGTCGAGCGAGACCCGGCGCGAGGCCACCGACGTGACCGAAGAGGACGCGGCCCCCGAGGAAGAGGGGCAGCGAGCGAGTGATGAGGCCGCGCCGAGCGCTGCGGCCGTGTGTGAGCATTTGGGTTTGGGTGCGGGGTCGGCCAACCCCGGTAGGACGGTGGTGGAAGGCGATTCCGCGGCGGGGTCGGGTGCCGAGGCCGGCCCCCCGCGGACGCCAGGGGGCGTGGCGCTGGTCGGGCCCGAGGCCCCCACCGTGGCGGTCGACGACGGCCCGCAGGTGGAGCTCGACGACGAGGAGCCGCTCGAGCTGGACTCGGCGGGCGAGGGCTTCGAGCTGCCCGACCTCGACGGCGCGGCGCCCGCCCGGGTGGAGCAGGCCCCCTTGCACATGGAGGCGCCGCGGAACCTCGCGGTCGAGGCGGCGGCGCGGATCCTGCGACCGGAGGGGGCGGAGGCGCCCCGGGCCACCGGCTGGGACGCGGACCTCGTCGAGCAGGTGCAAGCCAGCCAGCAGCTGGCCCAGCTCAAGGACGGCCGGATGCGGCTGAGCATCCAGGAGGGCGGGGAGCGGGTCACGGTGATGATCCAGGAGCGCGACGGGGTGATGCACCTCAGCGCGCGGATGGGCTCCCGCGCCCTGGCCGAGGCGATGAACCAGCGGGTGTTCGAGCTCCGCGAGGCCCTCGCGGTGCACGGCGTGAACCTGGCCGAGTTCTCGGCCCACGCGGAGGGGCACGACACGCCCCAGGGCGGGGGCGGGGAGCAGGACGGCGATGAGGTCGCGGGGTCGGAGGCGGCCCCGGTGGGGGCCCGAGCGGTCCCCATCCTGCGGCGGCAGCTCGTGGTGTAGCGCGAGCGATCTCGTGAGGAGTTGAACGATGTCAGTGTCTGCGATCAGCTTCGGGAGCAACGGTGGTGGGAGCGAGTCGGCGGTCGAGACGCCGCGCGACGAGTTCCTCAAGCTCCTGATTGCCCAGCTCGAGCACCAGGACCCCCTGGCCCCCCAGGACAGCGCCCAGTTCGTGGCGCAGCTCGCCCAGTTCACCCAGGTCGAGCAGAGCGCCGAGACCAACCAGCGCCTCCAGGCCCTCGAGGCGGCCGAGGCGGCGGGGGTGCGGGCGGGGTTCGCCAACATCGTGGGGCGCGAGATCACCGCGCGCAACAACACCGCGGTGATCAAGGACGGCCAGGCGCCCACCGCGTCGTACGTGGTCAACGTCCCGCACCACGCCGACAACGGCAAGATCGTGGTGAGGAACGCGTCGGGGGCCGAGGTGGCCACCATCGACCTGGGCCCGAACCTCAAGGGCGACGTGCCGTTCCAGTGGGACGGCATGACCAAGGACGGGACCATGGCCGGCTCCGGCACCTACACGTTCGAGTTCGAGGGTGAGAACTCCGAGGGCGACGTGGAGGGCGACATCAAGATCCGCGGCGTGGCCGACGCCCTCGACTTCGAGGGCGGCATCATCAAGTTCCTCGTGGGTGGGGCCGAGGTCGCGCCCGCCGACATTCTTTCCATCGAGGGCTGAGGCCCTGGACGCATAAGGAGCATACGCAATGTCCATCTGGTCTTCTCTGTACACGGCCACCAGCGGCATCACGGCCTACGGCAACGCGATGGGGGTGGTGGGCGACAACGTCGCCAACGTGGGTACGATCGGCTTCAAGGGCTCCAGGGCCAGCTTCGCGGCGGTGCTTGGCGGCATCGGCCCCCACCAGACCCGGGTCGGCGCGGGCGTCTTCATGGACGGGGCCGAGGTCGGCTTCGGGCAAGGTTCCTTGCAGCAGACCGGCGACTCCTACCACATGGCGATCCAGGGCGACGGCTACTTCATGGTGAAGGGCGACTTCCTGGGCCAGGACGGGATGTACTACACCCGCGACGGGCGCTTCCACGAGGACCACGGCTACATCGTGAACCCGGCCGGCCTGCGCCTGCAGGGCCAGGCGTGGGACCCGCTCCGCAACGACTTCTCGCCCGTGCGCGGCGACCTGCAGGTGGAGCAGGATCTGCCACCCGAGGCGACGACGCTGGCCAACCTGCGCCTGCACCTGAAGAACGACACCACCTCCAGCACCACCGGCGTGCCGGCGACCGACCGACAGGCGCTCACCGTGTACGACTCGCTGGGTGAGGCCCACAGCATCATCCTGGAGTTCACCTCGGCCGGCGCGGGCACCAACACCTGGAACTGGATCGCCACCGAGGGCGACGGCGGGCCCACCGTCGGCAGCGGCAGCCTCGACTTCGACACCGAGGGCAACCTGGTCAACCAGTCCGGCGGCAGCCTCGGCCTGAGCTTCGCCGGCGCGGCGTCCCAGACCGTGGACATCGACTTCTCCGGCTCGCGCCAGAGCGACGTCGCGGGCGCCATGATCTACGACGTGGACGGGCACGGGGCGGAGAGCCTGAGCGGCATCGAGGTGACCGACGACGGCACCATCGTGGGGCGCTACGGCGGCAACCTCACCCGCACCCTCGGCCGGCTGGCGCTGGCCTCGTTCCAGGCCGACAGCGGCCTCGAGCACGTGGGGAGCCAGCTCTTCCAGGAGACCGCCGGCTCCGGCCCGCCCGGGGTGGGCGTCGCGGGCAGCGGCGGCCTGGGCTCGGTGCGCTCGGGTGTGCTCGAGGGCTCCAATGTCGACCTCGGGAACGAGCTCGTCACCATGATCACCTACCAGCGCGCCTTCCAGGCCAACGCTCGGGCCGTCACCGCGGCCGACGAGATGCTCTCCGAGACCGCCAACCTGAAGCGGTAGCCCCTGGGACTCACCCTGCCCGTCGTCAAAGTCGCCGACGCCTTTCCTGACACGAGCGAAATCCGGCCTTCCAAGAGTTGGCATCACTGTTGCTCTTGAGAGCTGCGTGACCGACGCGATCCTGAGCCCGGAGGAGCTGGAGGCCATCCAGAAGGCCACCACCGGTGGGCGGCGCTCCGCGGTCATCACCAGCCCGAGCGAGGTCGAGGTCACCCCGGTCGCCCTGATCGCGGACGACCGCGAGGGCGAGCTGGCCCGGCCCCGCGCCCTGGCCATCGCCAACCGCTGGGCCCCCGCCCTGGCCGCCCGCCTCAAGCGCGCCTTCAACCTCGACGTCGAGATCCAGGTCGAGGGTGCGGACGTGGCCGACGGCTCGTACGCGACGAAGGAGCTCCAGACCAGCTGGTGCCGCGGGGTCACCGTGGCCGGCGGCAAGCTCCCCCTGGTGGTCTCGGTCGGCGGCGCCCTGGTGGAGGTCATCGCGGCCATCCTGCTCGGCGCCAAGCTGGACGACGACGCCGAGCCGGTGGCCGAGGACAGGAACCCCTCGCCCGCGGCCCGCAAGATCTTCACCAAGGGCGGCCGGATGATGCTGGCCACCCTGCTCGAGGCCTGGCGCGAGGACGACCACCGTCACATCGAGGTGATCGACGACGCGACCGAGTCCGAGCGCCGCATCCGCGCCTACGGCGAGGGCGACGCGGTCATCGTGGTGTCCCTGAACGTGGAGTCCCCGGTGGCGGGACGCATCCGCATCATCGGGACCCCCGAGGCCTTCATCGCCCCCCGCCCGGTGACCGCGTCCCAGACCGTGCCGCGCGCGGTGGTGCTGGATGTCCTCGGCGGCATCAGCATGGAGCTGGTGGTGGAGCTGGGCGGGGCCCGGATCCCGATGCGCGACGTCAAGCGCCTGGCGCCCGGGACCTTGATCAAGCTGGACCGGAGCATGTCCGAGCCCGTGCCGATCCGCTGCGACGGCGTGGTGAAGGCGCGGGGCCAGGTCATCAGCCAGAACGGAAACTTCGCCGTAGAGATCGTCGATCTCATCCGCGGCACTTCGGAGGATGAGTGATGTCGGAGCAGAACATCGGCCAGGACGGCGAGGGTAACTTGGGCAACCTTTCGGCCTTCGCGGACTTCATCGGTGATGTCCCGGTGAAGCTCACGGTGGAGCTGGGTCGGGTGACCCTGAGCCTGCGTGAGGTCATGGAGCGCCTGGGCCCCGGCTCGGTGATCCCGCTGACCAAGCTCACCGGCGAGAAGCTCGACGTCTTCATCAACAGCCGCCTGGTAGCGCGCGGCGAGGCGGTGGCGGTGGGCGACCGCTACGGGATCCGGATCACCGAGATCGTGGGTCAGCCCCAGGAAGGCCGCTGAGTCATGAAGACTGCCAAACTCATCGCTACTGGCGTAACTATCTTGGTTCCGATGCTCGCGTCGGAGCCCGCACTTTGTAACGAGACGACTGCTGCCAACTCCCCGGACCGCTCCGGGGGCACCGAAGCCAGCCAGCCCAAGTCTCAGGGAACTCACGATTGGACTCACCAGGGCGACGGTGGGTCTGGCGGGAACCCCTGGGGGGCGGCGCTGGCGATCTTCGGTGTCCTCGGTGCGGCCGGGGCCTCCTCGGTGGTGCTGAAGAAGCGCGGCGTGATCCCGGAGACCGCGGACGGCATCAGCATCCTGGCCTCGAAGGCCGTGGCACCGAAGACGAAGGTCGTCTTGCTAGGCACTCGCAACCGCGAGGTGCTCATCTCTGTCGGAGAGCATGGGGCGACCCTGCTCACCGAGTGGTTGGCTGAGGAGAACGAGGCCCGTCAAGCCTCACGTGAGTTCAAGGTAGACACTCAGGAGCTGAAGCTCGAGGAGCCGGTGGAGGCAGACGCAGAGGCGTTGCTCGCGTTGTCCCGCCGGGCGGAGGCGTCCGATGAGGCGCCGTCGGTGGGGACCAAGGCCGAGTCCCGCACCCCCGTCCCCGAGCCGAGGCTCCACAGCGAGGCAGTGGCCGGCCTCCTGGAGCTCCGTCGCCGCGCGCAGAACACCCCTGCGCCGAAGCCGGTGATGAAGAGCAAGGTGTCTTCCCTGGAGACCGAGAGCGCCTGGACGCGCCGCCTGATGGCCCAGATGCGGGTGGGGACCAAGTGATGTTCGGCCCCATCGGCACATCTGGCGGCGCGTCCAGCGCAATACAGCTCGCGCTGATCCTCACCCTGATCAGCCTCGCCCCCGCCATCGTGCTCTCCTGCACCACCTTCGCGCGCTTCGTGGTGGTGTTCTCGTTCCTCCGCACCGGCCTCGGCACCGCGGGCGCGCCGCCGAGCCAGGTGCTGGTGGGCCTCGCCCTGTTCATGAGCCTCTTCGTCATGGCCCCCACCGCCACGGATCTGCACCGTGAGGCGGTGGCCCCGTACCTCGCGGGCAAGATGGACGAGAGCAAGGCCCTGGACGCGGCGGCGCCGGTCCTGCGCCGGTTCCTCCTCCCGCACACCCGCCAGGACGACCTCAGCCTCTTCTACGAGGTCAGCCAGCGCGCGCGGCCGTCGTCCCCCGACGACGTGTCCCTCGACATCGCGATCCCCGCCTTCATGCTGAGCGAGCTGAAGACCGCGTTCGAGATGGGCTTCATCGTGTTGCTCCCCTTCCTGGTCGTCGACCTGATCGTCGCCGCGGTCCTGTCCTCCCTCGGCATGGTGATGCTGCCCCCCGCGGTGGTGTCCCTGCCCATCAAGATCCTGGTCTTCGTGGCCGCCGACGGGTGGAACCTCGTCGTCGGCTCGCTCCTGCGTGGGGTGATGGGATGACCCCGAACGCCCTCATCGAGATGTGGGAAGGCGCGCTGATGACGGTCATCGCCGCCGGCGGCCCCTTCCTGGTCACCGCCTTGGGCGTGGGCCTGTTCATGAGCGTCCTGCAGGCCGCGACCCAGCTGCAGGAGAACGTCCTGTCCTTCGCCCCCAAGGTGGTCGCCATGCTGGTGGTCCTCGCGGTGGGCGGCACCTGGATCCTCGGCCGGCTGGTCTCCTACCTCGTCGAGGCCGGGGCCATGCTCGAGCGCGTCGGCGGGGCGGTGGGGCAATAACGAATGTTCGCCGAGCATCAGGTGGCAGGTTTTCTTGCCGTCTTCGCGCGGGCGGGGGCGTGGAGCTACGCCGCCCCGCTGCTCGGCGACCGCATGGTCCCCGCGAAGGTCCGGATCCTGCTCGTGGGCGCGATCGCGCTCCTCCTCGCCCCGGTCCGCCCCGCGGCGACCTTCAGCCTCCTGATCCTCGCCGTCCCCTTCGAGATCGCCTTCGGCCTCGTGCTCGGCGCCGCGCAGCGCTTCGTCCTCGCGGGGGCGGAGGCGGGCGGCCAGCTGATGGGCATCACGATGGGCCTCGGCTTCGCCGGCACCTTCGACCCCATCCTCCGCGAGTCCTCGCTCCCCACCCGCCGGATCGCCTTCGCCCTCGCGGCGATGGCGTTCATGAGCGCGGGCGGCTTCGAGGAGGCGATCCGCGCCCTCGCGATCCCGGTCTCCGCCCTGGAGCTCGGTGAGGCCCCGGCTCGCGCGCTCATCACCACCACCGGCGCGCTCCTCGGCGCGGCGGTGCGGGTCGCGGCGCCGCTGCTGATCGCCGGCTTCATCGCGAACCTGGTCATGGCCCTCATCTCGAAGGCGGCCCCGGCCCTCAACATCTTCAGCGTGATGCTCGCCCTGTTCCTGGTCGTCGGCCTGTTCATCCTGATGGTCACCGCGCCCGCGTTCGTGCGCGACCTGAGCGCCATCTCGCAGGTGGCCCGGGACGTGGTCTGGGAGGTCGTGCAGTGAGCGCCCCCGACCAGGACCAAAGGACGATCGACCCCACCCCGCATCGGATCCAGGAGTTCCGAAAGCGCGGTGAGATCGCCCGCTCCAAGGAGCTGACCGGCACCGCCACCATGTTCGCGGGCGGCCTCTTCCTCGCCGGCTTCGGCACCAGCTCCATCGAGGCGATCCGCACGCTCTTCGTGGGCGCCTTCTCGCACCTCGATCGCGTGGAGCCGGCCGGCCTCACCCTGCCGGCGGCCACCGCCTTCGCGCTGGCCTGCGTGCCCGCGATCGGCGGCGGCCTCGCCGCGCTGGCCCTCACCACCGCCATCCAGCTCGGCGCGCCCCCCGCCCTGAACACCCCGTCCTTCGACCTGTCGAAGCCCTTCACCCTCGGCGGCCTCTCCGACCTCGTCAGCCCCAAGGCGGCCGGGTGGCGGGCCCTGAAGTCGGTGCTGAAGGTCCTCTTCGTGGGGCTCGCGGGCTGGTTCGCGGTGCTGATCGAGGGCGATCGGTTCCTCGTGGACCCGGTGGCCCTCCCGGGCGCGGTCCTCGCGCGCGGACAGCAGGCCAGCCTGCGCGTCCTCGTCTACGCGGGCGGCGCCCTGATGGTGCTCGCGGTGGCCGACTACATCGTGGCCCGCCGCCGCATGGCCGAGAAGATGAAGATGACCCCCGAAGAGTTCAAGCGGGACATGAAGCAGCAGGAGGGCGACCCCGAGGTCAAGAAGGCCCGCCGCCGCCGCATGCAGGAGCTCGCCCGTCGCCGCATCGCGGTCGAGGTCCCGAACTCCGACGTGGTCATCGTGAACCCGACCCACTTCGCGGTGGCCCTGCGCTACGACGCCAAGAAGGGCGGCGCGCCGCGGGTGGTGGCCAAGGGCACCGACGCCCTGGCCGCCCGGATCCGAGAGCTGGCCAGGAAGAGCGGCGTCCCGATCGTGGCCCGCCCCCCGCTCGCGCGGCTCCTCTACAAGTCCGTGAAGGAGGGCAAGCAGATCCCGGTGGAGCTCTTCGAGGCGGTGGCTGAGGTGCTCCGGTACGTCTACCGGCTGAAGGGACGAGCGGCATGAGCGAGGCAAAGGGCATCTCGACGAGCGTTGGCGCGCTGGCCTTCGTGGGTGTGATCGGCCTGATGGTCATCCCGCTCCCCGCGCCGGTCCTGGACGTCCTCCTGGCGGTGAGCCTGTGCCTCGCGCTCCTCACCTTCATGGTGGCCCTGTACGTGGAGCGCCCCCTCGACTTCTCGTCCTTCCCGTCGCTCCTGCTGCTCGTCACCCTGCTGCGGCTCGCCCTGAACGTCTCCACCACCCGCCGGATCCTCCTGTACGGGGCCGAGGGGGTGGACGCGGCGGGCGGGATGATCCGGGCCTTCGGTGAGTTCGCGGTCGGCGGCAACTTCATCGTCGGCGCGGTGGTCTTCCTGATCCTGGTGGTGGTGAACTATATCGTCATCACCAAGGGCGCCGAGCGGATCTCCGAGGTCACCGCGCGCTTCACCTTGGACAAGATCCCCGGCAAGCAGATGGCGATCGACGCCGACCTCGGCGCCGGGCTGATCACCGAGACCGAGGCGCGGGAGCGGCGTAAGGGCATCGAGAAGGAGAGCGACTTCTACGGCGCGATGGACGGCGCCTCGAAGTTCGTGCGCGGCGACGCGGTGGCCGGCCTGGTCATCACCGCGATCAACGTGGTCGGCGGCATCCTCGTCGGCCTCATCCAGCACGGGATGAGCGCGGCCCAGGCGGCCGAGACCTTCACCATCCTGAGCATCGGCGACGGCCTGGTCTCCCAGGTCCCCGCCCTCGTGGTCTCCACCGGCGCGGCCCTCCTCACCACCCGCAGCTCGAGCGGCGGCGCGCTCGGCTCGTCCCTCGGGGCGCAGCTCCTCGGCCGCCCGCGGCCGCTCTACATCGCGTCCGGCGTGGTGGGGCTGATGGGGCTCATGCCCGGCATGCCGCACCTCGCGATGATCGCGATGGCCGGCGGCCTCGTCATGGTCGGGCGCCGCGGCTTCAACCCCGGGGTCGAGACCCGCGAGCAGGGTGAGCTGGGCGAGGGCGCGCGGCCGACCTACGACCCCAACGATCCCGAGGTGCAGAAGGAGGAGATCAAGCAGCTCCTGCCGGTGCACATGCTCTCCCTCGAGGTCTCCCTCGACCTGCTGCCCTTCCTCGACGCGAGCCGCGGCGGCGAGCTCCTCACCCGCATCGTGCAGGTCAGGAAGCAGGTCGCCCTGGAGCTCGGCGTCATCGTCCCGCCCATCCACGTGAAGGATGACCTGCGCCTCACCGACGGCTCCTACCGGGTCGTGGTCAACGGCGCGAAGGTGGGCGAGGGCAGGGTGCGGGTGGGCCAGTTCCTGGCCATCGACCCCACCGGCGAGGCGACCCGCGGCATCCGCGGCGAGCAGGTGAAAGATCCGACCTTCGGCCTGCCCGCCAAGTGGGTCGCGGCCTCCGAGCGCGGCCGCGCCGAGGCGGTGGGCTGCCCGGTGGTGGATCCCTCCACCGTGGTCGCCACCCACATCGCGCAACTCATCCGCCAGCACGCGGACGAGCTGGTCGGCCGTAAGCAGGCGCAGGAGTTGGTGGAGCTCGCGGCCAAGCAGGACGAGAAGCTGGTCGAGGAGTTGATCCCGCACCTGATGTCGCTCGGCGACGTCATCCGAGTCATGCGCGGTCTCCTCCGTGAGGGAGTTTCAATCAGAGATGTGCGGACCATTCTGGAAACTCTCGCAGATAATGCAGCTCGGACTAAGGATCCGCTCGAACTCACCGAACTGGTCAGGCAGCGACTCGGACGGCAGATCACCCAGTCCTTCCTGAACGAGTCCGGAGAGCTCAGAGCCATGGTCCTGGATCCCAAGCTGGAGGATGTGTTCAGCGGCCGCGCCGGCCCGAGCGACCCCGGCCTGTTGACCCGCGCCACCAACGCCCTCCGCGACGCCGCGCAGCGCGCCTCGGGCGAGGACGAGCAGCCGGTCCTGGTGGTCCCTGAGCGCATCCGTCGCACCCTGGCCGAGGTGGCCCTGCACCACGTCCCCGGCCTGGCCGTCTTGAGCTACCGCGAGGTCGACCCCGCGGTTCCTTTCGTCACCCGTAGCATCGTCAACCTTCAGGAGGCCGTGTCATGAAGATGCGGAAGTTCACCGGCGCCACCATGAAAGAGATCGTGGCTCGCGTGAAGCGTGAGATGGGCCCGGACGCGATGATCGTCGCGACCCGCACCGTGCGAAAGGGGCTCCTCGGGACCCAGGTGGAGGTCACCGCCGCGCTCGACGTCCAGGACCTCGCCGGCGCGCTCCCCGCGTCGCTGAGCGGCGGCCTGGGCGCGCCCCTGGCCCCCGCCGGCGCGGCGCCCATCGTCGCCCCCGCCCCCGTGGTGGAGCGGCGCCCGGACCACGACGCGATGAGCCTGGCCTCCGAGCTGAAGGCGCTCCGGGACGAGATCCGCCCGCTCTACGGCGCGGTGCACCCGAGCGACGTGAAGGCCGAGATGGAGGCGCTCAAGAACCTCCTCGAGCAGGCCAGCATGCTGCGCGACCGCTTCGGCATGCCGGACCGTCAGGCCCTCACCCGCCTCGCCCGCAAGCACCGCATCTCGGCCCCCTCGCGCCGCCGGGTGGTGGCCCTGGTCGGGCCGACCGGCGTCGGCAAGACCACCACCGTGGCCAAACTCGCCGCGCGCCGCGCGCTCCTCGAGGGCAAGCAGGTCGCGCTCGTCACCCTGGACACCTACCGGGTCGGGGGCGAGGAGCAGATCCAGCGCTTCGCCGAGCTGATCGAGTGCCCGCTCTTCACGGTGCGCGACCCGAGCCAGCTCGCCGAGACCGTGGCCACCCTGGCCGGCTTCGACTACGTCTACATCGACACCGCGGGGCGGAGCTGGCAGGCGGAGCGCGACATCCGCGCCACCATGGACGCCCTGTTGGCGGTGCGCGACATCGAGATCCACCTCGCCCTCGCCGCGGACACGCGCCCCTCGCAGGTGGACCGGTGGTTCGATCGCTTCGGCGGCGAGAACCTCAGCCGCCTGCTCTTCACCAAGGTGGACGAGGCGGAGTGGCTCACCGAGCTGGTCGAGGCCCCCGCCCGCCTGTCCTGCCCCATCAGCTACCTGACGGTGGGCCAGCGCGTCCCCGAGGACCTCGTACAGGCCACCGACGGCCGACTCCTCGCCATGGCCTGCGAGGGGTCCAGCGCACGTGAGGAGGCAGCGTGATGTATCGGACGCAGGCCAGCGGACTGACTGAGCTTCGGGAGGCGCGCGTGATTCCTCTACACGTCAATCGACGGCGTTTCATCGCCATCACCGGCGCGAAGGGGGGCATCGGCAAGAGCACCCTGAGCGTCAACCTGGCTTTCACCTACGCCCGCTGGCGCTCGCGCACCATCATCGTGGATGGCGACGTGGGGATGGCCGACCTCAACCTGATGCTGGGCGTGGCCCCCGAGCGCAGCCTGGCCGACGTGGCCAAGGGCGAGCCGGTGGAGGCGTGCGTGGCGGAGTCCAACGGCCTGTACCTGCTGCCCGGGCTCAACGGCAGCTACGCCCTCGCCAACGCGGACTCCGCGATGCAGGGCCGGATCATGGCCGCGGTGGGGCAGCTCAAGGAGAACTTCGAGACCGTCCTCATCGACGCCCCCGCCGGCATCGAGCGCAACGCGGTGGAGCTCACCGCGGAGGCCGACGACATCGTGGCGGTGGTGACCCCGCAGCCCACGTCGATCGCCGACGCCTACGGCTGCCTGAAGGTCCTGCACCAGCGCTGGGACGTGGACCACGTCTTCCTGTTGGTGAACGACGTCCGCTCCGATGCCCAGGGGCAGGAGACGGTCGAGCAGATGGTGGCCCTCACCAGCCGCTTCATCCCGAAGCTCGGCGTGACCCCGCTGCCCTTCGTACCCCACGACTCGAGCCTGCCGCACTACGCGGCCCAGGGCCTGCCCGCGGTGCTGGCGGCCCCGGACGCGCCGGCCTCGCGCGCCATCCAGAAGGTGGCGCGGACGCTGGATCTGATGGCGCAGGGCGGGGCGGCGGAGGAGGGAGGGGCCTGAAGTGCGAGCCTACGCCCAAGTCTCAGCGCTCTCGGAGGCCGAACGTGAGCGCCTGATCACGGATCACATCGAGATGGCCCGTCGCATCGCCCTCCGGCTTGCGCGGAACACCTCCATGGCCACCGAGCGCGATGACGTGGTGAGCGTGGCCATGATGGGCCTCGTCGAGTCCGCCAACCGCTACGAGCCCAGGAACGGCGAGCCCTTCGGGGCCTTCGCCCAGCGCCGGATCCGCGGCGCGGTGCTCGACGAGCTCCGGCGGCGCGACGTCCTGCCGCGCCGGGTGCGAAAGCGCGTCAAGCAGGCCGGCGAGGTCCAGCGCAAGATCGAGCACGAGAAGGGTGGGGTGGCGGAGGACGAGGAGGTCGCTCAGGCGCTGGGGGTGACGGTGGAGGCCTACCGGAGCGATCTGGAGGCGGCCAGCAACATCAGCTTCGTGGACCTCGACGGCGAGGACCGGCTCTACGAGCGGCTCTCGAGCGAGGCCTCGGCCCGCACCCCGCACGACAACGCGGAGAAGCTCGAGCAGGCTGTCCTGCTCAAGACCGCGCTCAAGGCGATCCCCGAGCGGGACGCCAGGATCCTGGCCCTCTACTACGTGGAGGAGTTCACGTACTCCGAGATCGCGAGCCTCCTCGAGGTCAGCGCGCCTCGGGTGTGTCAGCTCCACGCGCGGGCCCTGACCCGGCTGCGGGCGGAGCTCGCCAGCCTGGTGGAGGACGCGGCATGAGCACCGCCCTGTACAACGCCCTGTCCGCGGCCTCGGCCAGCGCCCACGCGGTGGACGTCACCGCCCACAACGTGGCCAACGCCGACACCACCGGCTTTCGGGCCCAGCGGGTCACGTTCCGCGAGGTGCTCGACCGCGACACCCCGGCCGTCGCGGCGGGCGACACCCTGCCCGACAGCACCCGGGGCGAGATCCGGAGCACCGGGCGGCCGCTCGACCTCGCGCTGAACGGGGACGGCTACTTCGTGCTCGGCACCCCAGGTGGGGTGCGCTTCACGCGCTCCGGCGCGTTCCAGGTCTCGGCCGACGGCATCCTGAGCACCCCCGAGGGGTACCCGGTGCTGGGGCAGGGCGACAGCTTGATCACCGTCCCCCCGGACGCGCGCGCCATCTCGGTGGGCAAGGACGGCACGGTGAAGGTGGGTGAGGAAGAGGTGGGCACCATCCGAGTGGTGCAGGTGGCGCAACGCGACTTGCAGGCCGAGGGCCCGCGCCTGATGGCGCTGCCCGGAGCCGAGGTCGCCGACGTTCGCGAGCCCCGCATCGAGTCCGGCGCCCTGGAGGGGGCGAACCTCGACGTGGTGCACGGGATGATGGAGCTCATCCGTCACTCCCGGAGCTTCGAGAGCGCCACCAAGGTGATGCAGACCCTTTCGGACGTGGAGAAGCGCACCGCGCGTGGCTTCAACTCGGCCGGCTAGAGGAGATACGAAGATGATGCGAGCCCTCTCCACCGCCGCCACCGGCATGCAGGCCCAGCAGACCAAGCTGGACGTCACCGCCAACAACATCGCGAACGTCGGCACCGTGGGCTTCAAGAAGAGCCGGGTCGAGTTCTCCGACCTCCTCTACCAGACCCAGTCCGGCGCCGGCTCCGCCACCAGCAGCCTCAGCAAGACGCCTCAGGCGGTGCAGGTGGGCATGGGCGTCCGGGTGGACGGCACCGCCCGCCTCGAGACCCAGGGCACGCTGAAGAACACCGGCGACACCTTGAACATGGCGATCGAGGGCGCGGGCTACTTCCAGGTGGTGATGCCCTCGGGCGAGACCGCCTACACCCGGGCCGGCGCCTTCACGCGGGACGCCGACGGCTACCTCGTGAACTCCAACGGCTACCGGCTCGCCACCGACGTGAACATCCCGCCCGAGGCGGGGGACGCGGACGTGGACATCGCGGCCAACGGGGTGGTGATGGTGCGGATGCCCGGCCAGGTCGAGCTGGAGGAGGCGGGCCGCATCGAGCTGGCCACCTTCGCCAACGCGGGTGGCCTCGAGGCCCTGGGCGACAACCTGTTCCGCCAGACCGAGGGCTCGGGCGCGCCGGTGACGGTGACCCCGGGCGAGGCCGGCACCGGCCACCTGCGCTCGGGCTGGCTCGAGATGTCCAACGTCTCGGTGGTGGAGGAGATGGTGGAGCTCATCTCGGGGCAGCGCGCCTACGAGGTGAACTCCCGCGTGGTCAAGGCCGCGGACGAGATGCTCCAGCAGGCCACGAACATCCGATAGGAGCCGATGTGATGTACGCCGTCCTCGCCGCCCTGCTCGTCGTCGCCGCCCCCGCGTTGGAGGGCCCCGAGGCCCAGATCGCGGCCCAGATGCAGGCCGACCTGCCCATCGACCTCGCGGTGGTGAGCGTCTCGATCATGGGCGACGCCACCTGGTCGGAGCGGGCTCAGCTCTCGGTGAGCTGGCCGCGCGCCCCGCGGGCCGGCACCACCATGGTCCCGGTGACCGCGCGCGACGGCGGCGAGACCCGGAAGCTCTGGGCCGCGGTGAAGCTGGCCACCTTGCGTCCGGTCCTCGTGACCGCCCGCTCCCTCGCGGTGGGCGCGGTCCTCGAGCCCTCGGACCTGCGGGTGGAGCTGCAGCCGGTCCCCATGGGAGAGGGACTCGACCTCACCGCCGACGCGTTAAGGGGGCAAGCCGTCTTGCGAGACCTGGCCGAGGGCGAGGTCGTCGGGCGGCGCGACGTGGTGCTGCCGGTGCCGCTGCCCCGCGGCACCACCGTGACCGTGGTGTCCAAGGTCGGCGCCGCCCGGGTGGAGGTCCAGGGGACCCTCGCCACCGCCGCGCGGCCCGGTGAGCGCGCCCGGGTGCGGGTGCCGATGACCTCCCGCCTGTTGGCGGGGCGCCTGGTGAGCCACGAAGAATTCCAACTGGAGGTGTTGCCGTGAAGCGCCTGATCCTGATCTCGATGTCCGCCGTCCTCTTCTCCGCCTGCGCCACCACGCCGCCCCCGGCCTTCGAGCGTCGGACCCGCAAGTTCGACATCGGCAAGTACCAGGAGCGGCCCGAGGCGGAGGGCGGCAGCCTCTACGTCGAGGGCAAGAGCTTCTTCGAGGACGAGCGCCCCAGCCGCGTCGGCGACGTGGTGGTGGTGCGGATCATGGAGGCCGACTCCGCCAGCCACGACTCCTCGGCCCAGCTGAGCCGGGACGCCAAGATGGACATGGGGATCAGCGGCTCCCTCACCAAGCTCGCCCCCGAGGCGGGGCTCACCGATCTGTTCGGCTACAGCAACAGCTCGTCCATGGACGGCTCGGGCGCCGTGCGCAGGAAGGGCGAGATCAAGGCGGTCCTGCCGGTCCGTGTGCAGGAGATCCTGCCGAACGGCGACCTCTACGTCGAGGGCTCCAAGGTGGTGCTCATCGACAGCGAGAAGCGCCAGCTCTACGTGAGCGGGGTGGTGCGGACCGCGGACATCCAGCCCGACGGCTCTGTGCTGTCGTCCCGTATCTCCGACGCCGACATCACCTACATCACCGAGGGCGACGCGAGGGACGTGACCAAGCAGGGCTGGTTGACGAAGTTCCTCTCGTACGTCTGGCCCTTCTGAGGAGAACCCATGCGCACCTCACTCGCCCTCATCACCGCCATCGTGCTCGCCGCCCCCGCGGCCCACGCGGCTCGCTTGAAGGACCTCGTCACGGTGGAGGGCTTCCGCAGCAACCACCTCGTAGGGCTGGGCCTCGTGGTCGGCCTGGACGGCACCGGCGATCGGCCGGGCGATCCTGCCACCCGTCAGGCGACCGCCAACCTGCTCCGCCACTTGGGCAACCAGGTCGCGGCGAGCGACATCCGGGCCCGCAACGTGGCCCTGGTGACCGTCACCGGCGAGCTCGGCGCGTTCATGCGCCCCGGCATCAAGGTGGACGTCACCATCTCCTCCGCCGGCTCGGCCACGAGCCTGCAGGGCGGGACCCTCCTGTCCACCCCGCTCAAGGCGGTGAACGGCAAGATCTACGCGTTCGCGCAGGGCCAGTTGACGGTGGGCGGCTTCGAGGTGGAGTCCAACCAGACCGGCTCCTTCTTCCGCAAGAACCACGTCACGGTGGCGCGCATCCCGGGTGGGGCCACGATCGAGCGCGGCGTCCCCCAGCGGCTCCCGGAGGAGAAGCTGCACCTGCTCCTCAACGAGCCGGACTTCACCACCGCGAGCCGCATCGAGGCGGCGATCGAGAGCACCCTCGGCTCCACCGTGGCCGAGGTCCTGGATCCCGGCCTGGTCGAGGTGAAGGTTTCGGGGGCCTGGAAGGGCCGCGTCATCGGGCTCCTCGCGACCCTGGAGTCGGTGGAGGCGGTGCCCGACGCGCCCGCGCGGGTCATCGTGGATGAGCGCACCGGGACGGTGGTGGCGGGCGGCGGCCTGACCCTCGGCCCGGCCGCGGTCGCCTACGGCGGGCTCGAGATCCGGATCCAGGAGCGCTTCGGGGTGTCGCAGCCTCAGCCCTTCGCGCAGGGGGACACCGTCGTGATCCCGGAGAGCGAGGTCCAGGCGGAGGAGAAGGGCGGCAAGATGGTTGCCCTGTCGACCGCCGCCACCCTGGCCGATGTGGCCGCGGCCCTCAACGCGCTGAACGTGAAGCCGAGAGATCTGATCGCCATCCTGCAGGCGCTCCGGGCGGCCGGCGCGCTGCGGGCCGAGGTCCGGGTGCTGTGAGGACTGAACGATGGTGAACATGCCCACCCTGCCCCCGACGTCCGACGTCGGGACGCGCGCGCCGGACCAGAAGGAGGCGCTCTCGGACTTCAGCGCCTACTTCGTGCGCCAGCTCTTGAGCGCGGCCCACGTGGGCGAGGGCCTCGGGATGGGCGAGGGCGCCGGCGCCTCTCAGTATGGAGACATGGTGCGTGACGCCCTGGCCGACGCGATGGCGAGGGGCGACAGCCTCGGCCTCGAGGCGGAGCTGGGCGAGGCGCTCGGTCAGCCCCGCGGGACGGCGATGGTCGACGCGATGCGCGCGAGCCACGCCCTCCGGAACGTGGGTGATCGCGATCTGCGCCTGAGCAGTGCCCCGGTTCGAGGCACCGTCAGCTCCGACTTCGGAGATCGCGTCCACCCCATCACCAAGCAACGCCACTTGCACGAAGGGCTGGACCTCGCCGCCGCTCGGGGGACCCCCGTGGTCGGGGCGGGCGCCGGGGTCGTCGTGCGGGCCGAAGAAGCCGGTCATTACGGGAACCTGGTGGTGGTGGACCACGGGGATGGCCTCGAGACCCGCTACGCCCACCTCGACAGCATCCAGGTGAAGCCCGGCGATCACATTGGCGCCGGGCAGCCCCTGGGTACGGTGGGCGACACCGGTCGCACCACCGGCCCGCACCTCCATTTCGAGGTGCGACGGCACGGACGACCAGAAAATCCACTTCGTGTGGTCGGGGCACTTAACGCCGGCGCGGTTCGGTCGAGATGAAGAGTTGGAGGAGACCATGAGGATTTACGGCTCCAGCGATTTTCAGGCGAAACCCGAGCCTGCGGACGGCAAGCGTCGGGATCGCGCCGCGTCGGGGGTGCGGGAGGCGGCGAAGACCGCCGCGGCCGAGGAGGTGACCAAGGGCGCCCAGGGCAACACCGCCCAGCGCGCCACGGGCGCCGAGCCTGCGTCGAAGGAGGCGGTGGTGCTCTCCTCCCGCGCCAGCCGCTTCGCGGAGGTGAGCTCCGAGCAGCAGGCGGCCAGGGCTCAGCGGTTGGCTGAGGTGAAGAAGATGCTCGACGACGGCGCGTACGAAGTGGACTTCGACCGCCTCGCCGACGGCCTGTTGGAGGAGGAGGTTCAAAGGGCCACGCCATGAACCTCCTCAAGACACATATCGAGGAAATGATTGAGGTGCTCCGGGCGGAGCGCCGCGCCGTCGCGTCCTTGGATGTCGACTCGCTCAACCTCTTGACCGCGCGCAAGGTGGAGCAGCTCGAGAAGCTGCAGACCTTGATGGCGGGGGTCCCGGCGGCGGGGCCCGAGGCGCTGAGCGTGAAGGAGCAGGTGGCCCAGGTCTCGATCGAGGCCGAGGCCAACGCGCACCTGATCAAGGACGCACTGGCTGTCGTTCAGGCTTTGCTTGGCCTGCCCAAGGGGGGCGGGCTGTACAACGCGCGAGGGGCAATCCAGTCGGAGGAGCGGCGAGGCGTGGCGCGGAGCATCTAGAAGGGAGGCACTGATGTCAGGCCTGTTCTCCCAGCTCTATCTCGGGACCAACGCGATCTCCGCGCAGCGCACCGGTATAGCCGCAGCCAGCCACAACATCGCCAACGTCAACACGCCCGGCCACAACCGGGTCGACGCGGACTTCCGGGCCCAGAGCGGGCAGCTCCAGGGCGTGCGCGCCACCGGCTTCTCGAGCAGCGCCGACGCCATCCTCTCCTCACGCGAGCGCCTCGCCGACGCCGAGATGGGCCGATCGGAGGACCTCGCGACCGCGGCCATCTCGCTCGAGGGCGAGCTCGCCGCCTCGGGCGGCAACCTCGTGGACGCCATTGCGGCCCTCTTCGGGGGCATCATCGAGCTGTCCAGCAACCCCTCCGACGTGGCCCTGCGTGAGGCCGCCCTCTCCAACGCCCAGGCGGTGGGGGTCGCCTTCAACCGCTCGGCCCAGTCGATCGTCGACGCCCAGCAGGGGGCCGACGATCGCCTCGCCACCCTGGCCGACCAGGCATCCAGCCTCGCGGCCGAGATCGCGGCGGCGAACCGGGAGCTCTCCCAGGATCCGAACCCGTCGGTGGCCGATCGTCGGGATCAGGCGGCAAGAGAGCTTGCCGAGCTGGTGGGCGGGACGGCCCAGGTGGTGCCCAACGGCAGCATGCGAGTGACCCTCGAGGACGGCTCGGTCCTGGTGGATCAGGATCGCGCCGCCCACTTCGAGACCACGGTGGACACCACCAACTATGGCGGCCACCTGCGCCTGGACGTGGTGAGCGCCTCCGGGCGCCGTGACGTCACCGGCGCGGTGACCACCGGTCGGGTGGGGGCGCAGCTCCAGTTCCGCGACGTCACGAGCAAGCAGATGTTGCAGGACATGGACCAGCTCGCCTTCGACCTGGCCACCCAGATCAACGCCACCCACCGGAACTACTCGGGCATGGACGGCGTCTCGGGCCGCGACCTCTTCGTGCCCCCGACCGGGGTGCAGGGGTCTGCCCTGGCCTTCGCGGTGGATCCCCAGATGGTCGCAGACCCGGCGCGGCTGGCCGGGTCGAACCCGGCGCTGGGCTCCGGCGACAACTCGGGCCTGCTCGCCCTGGCCGACCTCAGGAGCGCCGCGGTGGCCGGCGGTGGCTCCCGCACGTTCCTTGACGAGGGCCTCAGGATGCAGACCAGCCTCGGCTTCACCGTCCAGCGGGCCGAGAAGGACCAGGACATCGCCCAGCTCAGGAGCGACTCCCTCGCCGCGCTCCGCGACTCCGTCAGCGGGGTGAGCGTGGAGGAGGAGCTCACCAAGCTCCAGGCCTTCCAGCGGGCCACGGAGGCCTCCGTCCGGGTCATCCAGACCGTCGACTCGCTCCTCGGGAATCTGATCGAATCCGTGTGATTTCCGCCGAATGCCCTGATGGGTACCTGCCGGATCGCCGGCCCGAGCCATCGGGCGGGGCGACCCGTGCGTCGTGCCCATGAATAGGAGCATCGATGCGAATCACCGAAGGCAGACTCATGCAGGTCACCACGCGCGGCGTGAATGACTCCATGGAGAAGGTCGGTAAAGCGAGCGCGGCGCTGTCCTCCGGGTTTCGGGTGCAGCGACCCTCGGATGACCCCACCGCCTACATCGACGGGATGCGGGCCAAGGTCCGCCTCACCCTCAGCGATGCCCACGGCACCGCCATGGCGCGGAGCCAGGACCGCCTCTCGGAGGTCGAGCTCCGCACCACCGAGATCACCGACATCCTCTCCCAGGCCCGTGAGCGGGCGGTGATGTTCGCCAACGAGTCCTACTCGGCCGAGGCTCGCGCGCTGGGGGCGGAGGAGATCGCGGTGCTCCGGGAGCGCATCCTGTCGCTGTTGAACTCACAAGGTACCGACGGGGAGTATCTCTTCGGCGGCTCCCTCTCCAACCAACCGCCGTTCGACCCGCAGGGCACCTTCCTCGCCGACGGGTCCACCCGGACGGTGGAGACCCCCGACGGTGGGCACATCCCGATGGCGGTCTCGGGCCTCGAGTTCACCTCGGCCTTCGGGGTGGACGTCCTCGGCACCGTGGACGCCTTCGTGGACGCCTTGAACACCAACGACCTGCAAGGCATCCGTCAGTCCATGGACGACCTGGAGATGGCCTTCGAGCAGGTGGTGAGCATCACCCGCCGGGTGGGCGCCCGCTACGTCAGCATCGAGGACGCGGAGAACGCCCGCCAGGACCTGGACGTGCAGCTCGAGACGGTGTTCAGCGAGCGGCTGGCGACCGATCAGGTGGCCGCGGCCATCGACCTGAACGCCGGTCGGAACGCCCTCGACGCGGCGCGCGCCGCGGCCGAGCAGATCATCGACATGACACGAGTGAGGTGACGAGAAAAAAACGCGCGAGGGCCTTAGCGGCCCGGTGGTGATGGTCGAGTGACTACGCTGAGCGAGGTTCGGAAGAACTCAACCCTTCAGGCCTCGATTCCCCAAGGAGGAAGCAACAAATGGCAGTCGTCATCAACACAAACGTTGCGTCTCTCGGGGCACAGCGTACGCTTGCGCGTACGACCAACGCCCTGCAGCGTAACATCGAAAAACTCTCGTCCGGTCAGCGCATCAACCGCGCCGCCGACGACGCGGCCGGCATGGGCATCAGTGAGAACCTGAAGGCCCAGACCCGCTCGCTGTCGCAGGCGGAGCGGAACGCGAACGACGGCATCTCGATGATTCAGGTGGCTGAGGCCGCGATGAACGAGCAAGCCGGCGTGCTCACGCGTCTGCGCGAGCTGGCGGTCCAGAGCTCGAACGGCGTCCTGACGTCGACCGAGCGTGCGTTCATCGACGCTGAGTCGGACGCGCTGGTGGCCGAGGTCGACAGGATCTCGTCCGTCACCGAGTTCAACGGCATCGCGATGATCGCGAACGGCACCAGCTCCGTGAACATGCACGTGGGCCTCAACGCCACGGCGAACGACCAGATCTCGGTGGCCTTCACGGCGACCGACGCGGCGACGCTGGGCACCGGTGGTGGCGGCAACGCGCTGAGCACGATCGACCTGGCCACCAGCCAGGCGTCGGCGCAGGGCTCCATCGGCATCATCGATGCGGCCATCTCGGATCTCTCGACCGCGCGGTCCACCCTGGGTGCTACCCAGAACCGCCTCGAGGTGACGGTGAGCAACCTCTCCTCGACCCGAGAGAACCTGGCGGCCGCCAACTCGCGTATCCGCGATGTGGACGTGGCTGAGGAGACCGCTCAGCTGACCAGGAACCAGATTCTGAGCCAGGCCGGCGTGGCCGTTCTGGCCCAGGCCAACCAGCTCCCGTCGGCGGCTCTGTCGCTGCTCGGGTAGTGATTTGATGGGGGGTCGCCGATCGCCCTCGGCGGCCCCCCAGCGTCTCCGGACGCGAAGGAGCAGGCGGACGTCATGGTGAGCTTTACGGGAATCGGGTCTGGCATGGACCTCACCACGCTCATCGATGGCCTGGTGGAGGTCGAGCGCATCCCGATCGCGCAGATCGAGGCCAAGCAGGCGACCGCCAACGAGCAGCTGACCACCCTGGGCAGCCTCGTGTCCCGCCTCCAGAGCTTGAAGGCCGCGGCCGAGGAGCTCGACCAGACGGGTGAGGTGCGCGCGGTGAAGGCCGCCAGCACCGACGACTCGATCATCTCAGCGGTGGTCTCCGATGCCGCCGCGCTGGGCACCTACAACCTGCGCGTGAGCCAGCTGGCCACTCCGCAGGTTACCTTGTCACAGGCCTACGCCTCGAGCAGCGCTGGCCAGGTGGGCACCGGATCCATCGACATCTCCATCAACGGCGACGCGGCCACCACGGTGGTGCTGGACGGCACCGAGACCCTGGAAGAGGTGGCGGCCAAGATCGACGGCGCCAACGCCGGCGTCACCGCGCAGCTGATCTACGACGGCAGCAACTACCGGATCATGATCCAGGGCCTGAACCCGGGCACCGCGAACGTGGTGACCTTCCGCGAGAACAGCATCACCCTGGGCCTGAACCAGCCCGGCGCCAACCTCTCGGACGCCCAGGACGCCGTCTTCACCCTCAACGGCCTGACCATCACCCGCAGCACCAACACCGTCTCCGACCTGTTGGCCGGCGTGACCCTGAACCTCGACCGAGAGATGGCCGCCACCGACCCGGACATCGTGGTCAAGGTCGACAACGACCCCACCGCCCTCCAGAAGAAGGTGCAGGCGGTCGTCGACAAGTACAACGAGGTCATGGGTTTGATCTCGGTAGAGCTGACCTCCGGCAAGGAGGGCTCCACCGCCCGCGCGCTGGCCGGCGACTCCACCCTGCGTGGGCTCCAGCGCCAGCTCCTGCAGATCGCCTCCAGCGCCTACTCCCATGGCGGAACCACCGTGTCCCTGGGCGCGGTGGGGGTCACGCTGGGCAACGACGCAGGGCTGACCATCGACAGCGCGAAGTTCGCCAGCATGATCAGCTCCGACCCCAGCGCCCTGGACGATCTGTTCGCGGGTGATGGCGTGACCAGCTTCACCGCCAAGCTCAAGGCCCTGGTGGACGACAACATCCGGTCCGGGACCGGCACCCTGATCACCAAGCAATCGAACCTGCGCAGCCGCATCGACGGTTGGGATGAGCAGATCCAGGATATCGAGGACCGCGCCAGCCGCCTGGAAGAGCGCCTGCGCCGCACCTACACCGCTTTGGACTCCAAGATCGCCGAGCTCAGCGCGCAGGGGGACTACCTGACGAGCGCGCTGAGCTCGAACAACAAATCGAACTAGTACTTAGAGAGGACATTAGAGATGCTTTACCGTCGAGCCGCCGCTGCATATCAGAAGGTCCACATGGAGACCTCCCCGGCTCGGATCCTGGATGGTCTGCTCGACCGTCTCCTCCGTGATCTGGAGGACGCGCGCGTAGCCATCGAGGGTCGGGATATCAAGGGGAAGAGCCAACACGTCGACCACGCGCTCCGCATCATCGGCGAGCTGGTCGCTGCGCTCGACTTCCGGCAGGCCCCGGAGCTCTGTCACCAGCTGTCCAACCTCTACGGCTTCGTAGAGGAGTGCCTCCTGGAGGCCAGCCTGCGCCTGGACCCGCGCCGCATCGGTGAGGCCAAGCGCGTGGTGGAGCTGATCCACGAGAGCAACAGAGAAGCAGCGGGGTTGACGTCATGAACCGCCTCGTCGAGCTGCTCACCCGCCTGATGGAGGCCAGCGCTGATCTCCCCGACCCCGAGGTGGAGCCCGAGGTGGTCCTCGCCGCGGCGGAGCACATGATGGAGATGCGCCGACAGGCCTTCGACGAGCTCAAGCTGACGCTCGAGTCCGGCGCCGCGGTGGACGCCGACGTCCGCAAGGCCGCGTCCCAGCTCCAGGGCGTGGACAGCGCCTGGGCGGCCCGGATGCAGGCCGCCATGAACACCCTCGCCACCCGGATGGTGGGGGCCCGTCGCCTGAAGGCCAGCCTCTACGCCCAACGTCAGGGCAAGCACGCCGCCATCCAGGTCTGACGGGCCCCGTGAGGCCTACGCCGCCTGGCTCGGAGCGGCGGCCCGCTTCGGATCCCGCTCCTCGCTCACGCTGTTCAAGAAGGCCTCGAGGCTCATCTCACCCAGCTCGCCCTTGTCGCGGGAGCGCACGTTGATGGTGCCGTTCTCCTGCTCCTTCTCGCCGACCACGATCTGGTAGGGGATCTTCTGCAGGCTGGCCTGCCGGATCTTGTAGCCCACCCGATCGTCCTTCAGGTTCGCCTCGGCCCGCAGCCCCGCGTCGAGCAGCTTGGCGGTGACTTCCTTGGCGTAGTCGAAGAACTTCTCGGAGATCGGCAGCACCTGGATCTGCTCGGGGGCGAGCCACAGCGGGAACTTGCCCGCGTAGTTCTCGATGATGATCCCCATGAAGCGCTCGAGCGAGCCGTAGCAGGCCCGGTGCAGCATCACCGGGGTGTGCTTGTTCCCGTCCGCGCCGATGTACGTCAGCCCGAAGCGCTCGGGCATCGAGAAGTCGAGCTGGATCGTCCCACACTGCCACGAGCGCTTGAGCACGTCGCGGATGTGGAAGTCGATCTTCGGCCCGTAGAACGCGCCGTCACCCGCGTTCACCACGTACTCGATGCCCTTGTGGTCGAGCGCGTTCTCGAGCGCGGACTCCGCCTTCTCCCACATCTCGTCGGACCCGATGCTCTTCTCGGGCCGGGTCGACAGCTCGATCCGCACGTCATCGAGGTCGAAGGCGCCGTAGACCTCCTTGAAGAAGTCGATCAGCATCCCGATCTCGCCCTCGATCTGGTCCGGCGTGCAGAAGTGGTGCGCGTCGTCCTGGGTGAACGCCTGCACCCGGAACAGCCCGTGCCGCACGCCGCTCATCTCGCGGCGGTGCACCAGCCCCATCTCCGCGAAGCGGAGGGGGAACTCGTTGTGGCTGTGGTGCCGAGTCCGGTACACCATCAGGTGCCCGGGGCAGTTCATGGGCTTCACCGCCATCGGCCGCTCCTCCTCCACGTTGTCGTGGATGTGGCTCGGCTCCTTCTCGTCACGCAGCTTCAGCTTCGTGAAGAACATGTTCTCGAGGTAGTTGTCGTAGTGGCCGGACGTATGCCACAGCTCCTCGCTCAGGATCAGCGGCGTCTTCACCTCCTTGTAGCCGCGCCGCCTGAGCAGCGAGCGCATGTAGTCCACCAGGAGGTTGAACAGCATCGTCCCGCGGGGCGCGAAGAACGGGAAGCCGGGGGCCTCCTCGTTGAAGGTGAACAGGTCCAGCTGCTCGCCGAGCACGCGGTGGTCGCGCTTCTTGGCCTCCTCGATGAGGTCCAGGTGCTCCTTCAGGTCCTCCTTCGAGAAGAAGGCCGTCCCGTACACCCGGATGAGCTGCTCGCGGTCGGCGTCGCCGCGCCAGTACGCGCCGGAGATGTGGGTGAGCTTGACGTGCTTCAGCCAGCCCGTGTCGGGGACGTGGGGCCCCCGGCAGAGGTCGACGAAGTCGCCGTGCTTGTAGAAGGAGAGGGTGGCCCCCTGCGCCTTCAGCCCGTCCACGATCTCCTGCTTGAACTTGTTGTTGCCGCCGTCGATCGCCTTGTAGCGGGCGTAGACCTCGTCGCCCGCCCCGCCGCCGACCTCGTGGCGCTCGAACGCCACGCCGGCCTTGGCGATCTTCTGCATCTCTCCCTCGATCTTCGCGAAGTCGTCCGGGCTGATCTTCTCGTCGGGTGAGTAGATGTCATAGTAGAAGCCCCCCTCGACCACCGGACCGATGGTGAGCTGGGCCTTCGGATAGACGCGGAGGATCGCGTCGGCCATCAGGTGCGCGGCGGAGTGCCGCAACACCTCGAGCGCCTCGGGGTCGCGCTTGGTCAACAGGGCCACCTCGGCGCCGTCCGGGAGGGGGCGCGCGAGGTCCACGATGGCGTCGTTCACCTTGGCCGCGACGGCGGCCTTGGCCAGGCCGGGGCCGATCGAGAGGGCGAGATCTTTGGCGGATGCGCCGTCGGACAGCTCGCGAGAGCTGCCATCCGGCAGTCGGACGTGGATCATTTGTCAGTCTCCTTTGCGGGGCGGACACCAACCGTCCCGCGGCTCCACCCGACGGCCACGACCCGCCGGGCTTCAGTTCGTCGCGAGCATGGTCCCGGCGTACGCGGGCGTCAACTGGGGTCGTCTTCTGACGGGGTGCTCAACGCCCCCGCTGGCACGGTGAGCGAGAGCCCGCCCGCGCGCCCCTCACCCGCGACCGACACCGCCCCCGCTCCGGGGCCAGGCTCCACCAGCGCCAGCGCCCCCGCGCGCTCTGGGCCCGCCCGCTCCTGGATCAGCTCCACCGCGAGCTCCAGGCTCTCGCGCAGGTCCTTGGACGCCCAGCTCGCCCGCGCCCGGGCGGCGGGCACCGCGGCCACCGTACCCTGGCGGCTCAAGATCTGGGCGACCCGCTCCACCACCAGCTCGTTCTCGCTCGCGAGGAGGGGGACCACCGCCGCCTCGACCCGCGGGTCGTGGTGGTGGGCGAGGGACTCCGCCAGCACCGTCTCGACGCCGGCCGGCGCGCTGGTGGCCACGGCGAGGAGGCCCTCCAGGTCCTTCAGGCGGCCCAGGGTGGCCGTGGCGCCCCTGCGTACCGACACAGGGGTGCCGGGGTCGACGCCGAGGGCGCGCAGGGTGGGCAGGTCCTCGCGGCCGGGCGCGCAGGCGGCGGTGAGCCGGAGCTCCGGGTCGTCGCTCTGCAAGGCATCCTGCCGGGCGACCTCGACCTCGGGGTGCTCGGCGAAGTGCTGCAGCACCAGGCGCAGGGCCTCGGCCCGCTGGTTCTTCCGCACCTCCTCCAGCAACCCCGGCAGGAGGACCTGCACGTGCTGTCCGGACGGGAGTGCGCCCACGATGGCTTGGGCCAGCGCGTACGCCCTGGGATCCCCGGTCCGCCGGCCGAGGGTGGGCACCGGGAGGGGCCCGGTCTCCACGCACAGGTCACCGCCGTCCGCGGTGACCGAGAGGCCGGCCTGGATCTCCGGTACCGCGCCGATCGCGACCTCGAGCAGCCACGCCCCGGCGTGGCCGACCCCATCCGGCTGCGCGTCCAGGTAGAAGCGGAACCAGGGCGGGAACACGGACGCGACCACCAGGCGGTAGCGCGCCCGCTTGATGTCCGAGTCGCTCGATCCCTGGTCCACCTCGCGCCACTCTTCGTAGCTCAGGCGGCCGTGGATGGTGTTGGGGCTGAGGAGCGCGTCGTTTGCCTCCCCGTCGATGGCCCGCGGCAAGAACGCAGGGCCGAAGCGCAGCACCATCGCGAGCACCGCCACCAGCACCGCCAGGCTGAGGAAGAACAGCACCCAACGAGGTTGGCCGAGGCACGGGGGCCGACGCAAGCGGCAGCTCAGCCCTCCGGCGGCTCGCTCAGCGCGCCCGGCTCGACCAACGCGACCTCGCCCCCCTCCGGCGCCCCGCCCACCACCGCCAGCGCCCCCGCACGGGCCGGGCCCGCGCGATCCTGGATCAGCTCCACCGTCAGGCGCAGGCTGTCCTGCAGCGGGTAGGACGCGGTCTGCATGCGGGCCTGCAGCGCGGGCACCGCGGCGATCGTCCCCTGGCGCACCAGGATGTCCGACGCCCGCTCCACCAGCGCCTCGTCCGGGCTCGCCACGAGCGGGAGCACCGCCGCCTCGATGCGGGGGTCCCGGTGCCCGGCGAGGAGCCCGGCCAGCTGCGCCTCCAGCCCGCTCGGGGCGTCGGCCGCCAGCTCGAGGAGCGCGTCCAGGTCCCGCGCCCGGCCCAGCGCCCCTACCGCGGCGCGCCGCAGGTCCAGCGGCAGCCCAGGGTCGCCGGCGAGCGCCACCAGGGCCGGCCGCCCGGCCCGGCCGGACCAGATCGCCGCCTCGAGGCGGAGGGCGGGGTCGTCGTCTTCGAGGGCCTCGGCGCGGAGCGCGTCGACCTCGGGGTGGTCGCTGAAGCGCTGGCAGAGGATCCGGAGGGCCTCGGGGCGCTGGTGCTCGCGCACCTCGGTGAGCAGCGCCTCCTCCAGCTCGTCGAGCCCGCGGTGCAGGAAGGCCTGCGCGAGCGCGTCGGCGAGGGCGTCGGCCCGGGCGTCCGCCGTCACCGGGGGGCGGTTCACCTCCACCTCGGCGGTCTGCACGCAGAGGTCACCGCCCTCCGCCGACACCGACCACCCGATGGGGAGCTCCGCCACCACCTCTCCGGTCACCGCCTCGAGCAGCCAGCCCCCCTCGGGCCCGTCGCCGCGGGTGAGGCCGCCGCAGAACAGGTGGAGCCAGGACGGGAAGATGTCTTGCACCACGCTCCGATAGCGCCACCGCCGGGGGGTGCCGGTGCCTGGGTCCGCCTCCCGGATCGGGCGCCACTCCCCGTAGGCGAGGTGCCCCTCCACCAGCCGGGTCATCGAGGCCCCGGAGGCGGTGCGCCCGGTGAGCAAGCGGACCTGCCGCGCGATGCCGTGGCGGGTCACCAGCCCCCCCACCACGGTGGCGGTGGCGGTGAGCGCGCCCAGCGCCAGCAACACGAGGAGGAGGCCCATCCCCACCCAGGGTGACCCGAGCCGTCCGCGCCCCGCAACCCGGCGGCGGGCGAACCTACGGCGCGCGCACAGGCCAGGCCAGGCGGTGGACCACCCACTTGCCGGTGATGATCAGCTGATCGCCTTCAGCTCCCCCGAAGGTCAGGTTGGTGGGCCGAAACGGGGTGTCCACCTCCGCCACCTTCTCGCCCGTGGGGCTGAACGCACGCACCGTCTCGCCCACCACGTAGAGGTTCCCGGCCCGGTCCAGGGCCAGGCCGTCCGCCCCGAACTCGGCCAGGATCCGCCCCTGGGAGAGGCTCCCGTCCTCGGCCCGCTCGAACACCCAGGTCTTCGCCGCGCCGTCGTCCACCACGTAGACCCGCGCTCCGTCGGGGCTCCCCACCACCCCGTTGGGGCGGGTGAGCGACTCCAGCGCCGGCACCACGGTGCGGTCGGGGCGCACGTAGTAGACCCGCTCCTTCGCCTGGGGGCGCGCCCCGGCCGAGTACTTGGGGTCGGTGACGTAGATGCCCCCCGCCGGATCGACCCACAGGTCGTTGCAGCTGTTGAAAGGCCGGTTGTCATACCCGGACGCCCACACCTCGGTCTCGCCGCGCGGGTCGATGCGCACCACCCGCCCCTTGTAGGGCTCGCACGCGTACAGGCTCCCGTCGGGGCCCACCGCGAGGCCGTTGGTGGCCTCGCCCGTGCGCACAAGGGCGACGCGGTCCTCCGCCGCGTCCCAGCGGTAGACCTCCTTCGCGGCGAGGTCCGAGAAGTACACGTCGCCCTCGGCGGTGGCGGCGGGGCCCTCGGTGAAGCGGTACCAGCCGGGCAGGGTACGCGCCTCGCCCGGGGCCAGGCCGTGACCCGAGGCGACCCACACGTCGGGGTCGGGCAGGCAGCCCGCCACCAGGAGGGTCATGGCGGTCAGCGCGACCGGTCGGAGCGCGGGCACGGGCACTCGGCCACTGTGCCGCGCCCACGCCCGCGCGCCAAGGGTTGACTCCCCCCTCCAGCCCGGAGAGGCAGAGGGCGTGCAGTACCTGATCCCTCGCGCCGCCAAGGGCACCCTCGACCTCCACGTGCTCGCGCCCGACGCCGCCAAGGCCTTCGTGGATCGCCTCCCCGCCGCCCAGAAGGCGTGGCTGGCCGACACCCGCTTCGAGCCGAAGGCGGGCGAGGTCGCGCTGATCCCCGGCGAGGGTGGCATCAGCGCCGCGCTCGCGGTGGTGAGCCCCGACGGCTCACCCTGGCCCTACGCGCACCTCGCGACCCGGCTCAGCGGCGGGCGCTACCAGGTGGCGCACGACCTCGAGCCGCAGCAGGCCACCGACCTCGCCCTCGGCTTCGCGCTCGGGACCTACGCCTTCACCCGCTACAAGCCGTGCAAGGAGACCTTCGCTTCCCTCGTGTGGCCGAAGGAGGCCGACAAGGCCCGCGCAACCTGGCTTTACGAGGCCATCACGCTCGTGCGGGATCTGATCACCACCCCCGCCGGTGACCTCGGCCCGGCCGAGCTCGCCGAGGCGGCCAAGAAGGTCGCCGCCGACCACAAGGCGAAGGTCACCATCACCAGCGGCAAGGCCCTCGAGCGCGGCTACCCCGCGGTGCACGCGGTGGGGAAGGGCTCCTCGCGCCCGCCTTGCCTCGTCGACATCACCTGGGGCCACGCCAAGGATCCGAAGGTCACCCTGGTCGGAAAGGGCGTGGTGTTCGACACCGGCGGCCTCGATCTCAAGCCCGGCTCGGCGATGAAGCTGATGAAGAAGGACATGGGCGGCGCGGCCCACGTCCTCGGGCTCGCCCACGCGGTGATGAGCGCGAAGCTCCCGGTGCGCCTGCGGGTGCTGATCCCCGCGGTCGAGAACTCGGTGAGCGGCGACGCGTTCCGCCCCCTGGACGTGCTCCAGACCCGAAAGGGCCTCACGGTCGAGGTCGGCAACACCGACGCCGAGGGGCGCCTGATCCTCTGCGACGCGCTGCACGAGGCTTGCCAGGACAAGCCCGAGCTCCTCCTCGACTTCGCCACCCTCACCGGCGCGGCGCGGGTCGCGCTCGGCACCGACGTGCCGGCCCTGTTCGCGAGCGACGACGCGCTCGCGCAGGACTGGTTGACGGCGGGCGAGGCGGTGGGCGACCAGCTGTGGCGCATGCCCCTGTGGCAGGGCTACCGGCGTCAGCTCGACAGCAAGGTGGCCGACCTCAACAACATCTCCGAGGGCGCCTACGGCGGCGCGATCACCGCCGCCCTGTTCCTGCAGGAGTTCGTGGCGCCGGGGGTGCCGTGGGGCCACGTGGACGTGATGGCCTACAACCTCTCCGGCCGTCCCGGTCGCCCGGCCGGCGGCGAGGCGATGGGTCTGCGCGCCGCCTTCACCATGCTCGAGCGGCGCTACCCGCCCGCCACGAAGGCCAAGGCCGCGCCCGCCCCCAAGGGCAAGGCGACGCGAAAGGCCCGCTCATGAGCGGCATCGAGCTGTACGACGCGGAGCAGGGTGAGCTGCGGGCCCCCGAGTGGCTCCAGCCGGGTGGCGCGCTCTCGCTCCTGGTCGGCGTCGAGGCGCGCGCGCACGCGGTGGGCGAGGTCCTCGCAGGCTTCCTTGCACCCCTCGGGGTGGAGGTGGAGCCGGTGGGGGCGGGGCCCGAGGTGCCGTTCCTGCGGCTCGAGGTGGCGGACGACGCGCTGACGTTGAGCGGCGGCCCGGTCGAGGGTGAGGCCCCCGAGGGCACCGACGACGAGGTCCTGCAGCTCGCCTACCTCCTCGTGCACTACCGCGCGCCCCTGCCCCTGGCCGAGGCGCTCGAGGAGGCCGAGGCCCAGCTCGCCTACGGCTACGAGACCCTCTCGGTGGCCATGCACAAGCTCGACGAGCTGGGCTGGCCCAAGGCGGTGGACGGTGAGGTGCGGGCGCCGGTCGAGGAGATGCTCGCCTCCGCCCTCGAGGCGCTGAGCCAGGACCTCGACACCCCGGCCGCGGTCGGGGCGCTGATGGAGGGCCTCAAGGAGGTCAACCGCCTGGTGCAGAGCGGTAAGGGGGTGGCGCCCAAGGTGCGCGCACGGACCCTGGCGCGCGCGGTGCGGGACGCCGAGGCCCTCGGCGCGGTGCTGGGGTGCTTCCAGACCCCGCCCCACGAGGCGGTGGAGGCTCGCCGCGCCCAGCTCGCCGCCGCGCGAGGCCTCGAGGTGGAGCGGGTCGACGCCCTCGTGCAGGCCCGGGTGGACGCCCGCGCACAGGGTGACTTCGCCAAAGCGGATGCCCTGAGGGCGGAGATCGAGGCGCTCGGGGTGAGAATCCACGACGGCGCCTCCGGGTCGCGTTGGTCTCTGTAGGCGCTGATCTGATAGCGTCCCTGCAATGGTGGTTTGCACGCCGCGCGCTCGACTCGGGAGCGCGCTCCTCCTCGCCTCTTCCCTGAGCCTCGCCTGCACCGGCGAAGAGACCCCCGACGCGGGCCCGGCCGACTCGGGCGTAGCCGACGACGCGGGCGAGACCCCTGACACCGGGGTGGACGCGGGCCCGCCCGACTCCGGCGTCCGCACCGTCTGCGACGATCTCGGCCTGCCCGGCCTCGCGATGCAGGCGGGGGACGGCACCTATGACTGGGGCGACGTGGCCGGCGACTTCACCGTCAACACCATGGACGGCCCGTGGACGCTGTCCGAGCAGTGGACCGGCTGCGAGTCCTACGTCTTCGTCAACTACATCGGCACGACCTCGGACTACCAGGACCGCTTCTTCTCGTCCTCGGTGACCGGGCTGCTCTTCGACACCCCGCTCAACGCGCACTACTTCTTCATGTCGTGGGAGTCCGACGCGGCGGCCCGCGAGGCCCGCGTGAAGCCGCTGAGGGACCGGATCCTGGCCAACATCTTCGATCGCTACCCCGACGACGCCACCCGGCTCGCCCAGTTCCGGCGCTTCCACTTCGTCACCGACCGGGCCCTCGACGTGGCGGGGAGCGTGGGGGCGCTGTTGACCGACTACATGGCCTACCAGCGCAACCCCGCAAGCCGGGTTGACCTGGGCGATCGCGGCATGGCGCCGCCGCCCCTGCCGTGGATGTTCGCGATCGACCGCGACCAGCGCTGGGACTTCGGCGGGAGCGTGGACGAGTTCGTGGGGGGCGACCCGAAGCTGAAGATGGCCAGCTACCTCCCCGGCTTCTTCGATCACAAGGCTCGCATCCGCGACGCCCAGGCGGCGGAGACCGGGGTCCAGACCGAGATCCTCCTGGACGCGCCGACCTCCAACCGCACCTTCGTCCGCTCGGCCCAGCTCCCCAGCCCCAGCGCGATGGCCGCGATGGACACCCTGGAGTTCGACGTCACCGTGAACTGCCGGTACCGCAACGTATTCGCCTGTTCGGAGTGGGACCGCATCGCCGACATCGAGCTCTGCCTGGACGGCGAGGCCTGCGCCGACCGCCGGGAGCTCGTCCGCTGGATCACCCCCTACTGGCGGGTGGGGATGCGGCGCTGGGTGATGGACGCCTCGGATCTGCTGGGCTTCGTTCGGCAAGGTGGGTTGCGTTGGTTCAAGATCACGATGGGGCCGGAGTGGGAGCGGGCCACCTTGCGCGACGTGCGGGTAGCGCTCCGCCTCGCGAGCAAAGGCACCGGCACCCGCACCTCCAGCGTGGTCGAGGCCTTCACCGGCGGTGACTTCAACGCGACCTACAACGACCGCACCCCGGTGACCTTCACGCCGCCCGCCGACGCGACCAAGGTGGAGCTGGTGGTGATCCTGAGCGGGCACGGGCAGGAGGCTGGCAACAACTGCGCCGAGTGGTGCGATCACCGGCACCAGTTCGCGGTGAACGGGGCGGCGCTGCCCGAGATCCGGTACGAGGGCTCGGTGGGCTCGTCCGGCGGCTGCGCGCCGACCACCGCCCAGGGGCTGCCCCCCGGGCAGTTCGGGAACTGGGCGCCGGAGCGGGCCTACTGGTGCCCGGGGCTGCCGGTCGACCACATCCGGGTGGACATCACCGACAAGGTGAACCTCGGGCAGGCCAACACCCTGGAGTACAGCGGAAACTTCGAGGGCGGGCCGCCCGCGGGGGGGAACATCTCGCTGACCTCGTACGTGGTCTGGGCTCAGTAGCCGACCAGGGCGTTCACCACCACCCCGCAGAAGAAGCCCAGGCCGGTGGCGGCCATGGACGAGGCCATGAACGCGGCGAGCAGGCTGCTCCGGGCGGTGGCCGCGTGCTTGCGCACTCCAGGATACGTCAGCGCGGTGCCCACCGCCGCCCCGCCCACCGTCACCACCCAGAACGTGAGCTGCGGCGCGGTCATGGGCCCGGGATACGCCCCGAGCACGCGGGTGGCAAGGCCCGCGGGGGATTGTCGGGCCGGGCCAGGCCCACTAAGGAAGAGCTGGAGTGACCGAGCGCGACACGCCACGTGGTGCCTGGCCTCGGGTGGCGATGACCCACCCGGAGCAGCTGGGGCGCTACGTGATCCTGCACCGGCTGGGGGCGGGGATGATGGGGGTGGTCTGGGCCGCCTACGACCCGCACCTGGATCGCAAGGTGGCCGTCAAGGTGCTCCACCAGCGGCGGGGGGCCAAGGGTGAGGAGGCGCGCGGGCGCCTGGTCCGGGAGGCGCGGACCATGGCCCGGCTCAGCCACCCGCACGTGGTGCAGGTGTTCGACGTCGGCCTGGTCGAGCACGAGGGCAACGACGACGTGTTCCTGGCCATGGAGTACGTCGAGGGCCAGGACCTCGAGGCGTGGGTGGAGGCGCTGCCCGCCGCCGCGCCCGCGCGCTGGCGCCAGGTCCTGCAGGTCTTCTTGCAAGCGGGCCGGGGCCTCGCCGCCGCCCACGCGGCGGGGGTGGTGCACCGCGACTTCAAGCCCACCAACGTGCTCGTGGCGGCGGACGGCCGCGCCAAGGTGGGCGACTTCGGGCTCGCCCGCCTCCCGGGTGAGGTCGACGGCGGAGCCGGCGTGCCCGACGCGCCGAGCGCCGACTACCAGCTCCCGCTCACCGCCACCGGTGACGTGGTGGGGACCCCCGCGTACATGTCGCCCGAGCAGCACCGCGGCAGGCCCGCCGACGCGCGCTCGGACCAGTTCGCCTTCGCGGTGGCGCTCTACGAGGCGGTGTACGGGGTGCCGCCCTTCCCGGGCGAGACCTTCGCCGCGCGGGCGGTGGCGGTGGTGGATGGCCAGCTCCGGATGCCCCCCGCGGATAGAGCGCCGCCGGAGCTGTGGCGCGTCCTCCGCCAGGCCCTGTCCGCGGCGCCCGAGGAGCGCTACCCCGGGATGCAGGCCCTGGTGGACGAGCTGGAGTCCCTGCTCGGCCCGCCGCGCCGGACGGTGGGGCTGGCGGCGGGCGCGGTGCTCCTCGCCGCGGTGGTGGGGGCGGGCGTGCTCATGGCCCGCCCCGGACCGTGCGAGGGGGCGTCCTCGGTGCTCGCCGGGGTGTGGGACGACGCGGCCCGGGCCCGGCTCGGCGGCGCCATCGAGGCGACCGGGCTCCCCTACGCGGCGGCGGTGCGCAGCCAGGTGCTGAGCCGGCTGGACGCCTACGCCAGCGCATGGACCCGCGGCTACGTCCAGGCCTGCGAGGCCACCAACGTGCACAAGGTGCAGAGCCAGGCCCTCCTCGATCGCAGGATGGCCTGCCTCGGGGATCGGCGCCGGTCGCTGTCCGCCCTCGTGGGCGAGATGGCGCGGGCCGACGTAGGGGCGGTCGAGCGCGCGGTGGCGGCGGCGGCGGCCCTCCCGGATCTCGCGCACTGCGCCGACCTCTCCGCCCTCGCGGCGGAGGTGGACGCCCCCGACGACCCCGCAACGCAGGCCAGCCTGCAAGACTTCCACGCCGCCCTCGCCGAGGCGCGGGCCCAGGCGGCGGCCGGCCACTACACCGAGGGGCTGGCCTCGGTGGAGACCGCCTCGGCCGCCCTCGAGGGCTCGGCCTACGCCCCCGCGGTGTCGGAGCTGCGGGTGGTGCGGGGGAACCTCCTCGCCCAGCTCTCCCGCAACCACGAGGCGCAAGTCGCGTTGACCTCGGCCTTCCTCACCGCCCAGCGCGCGCGGCACCAGCCGGTGGCGGCGGAGGCCAGCCGGGACCTGGTGGCGCTGGTGGGGGTGGAGCTCGGGCAGCACGAGCTGGGGCTCACCTGGGCCGACATCGCGGAGGCCACCCTTGGGCAGCACGCGCCACGTCCCCGGGACGAGGCCGCCCTCCTCGGGGCGCGGGCCCGGGTGTTGAGCGCGGCGGGGCGCCGGGAGGAGGCGATGACCGAGGCCCACCGCGCCCTCGCGCTCCTCGAGGGCAGCCCGGAGGCGGGCCCCTACGAGCTGGGGCAGGCGGGCTTCTATCTCGGCCTCACCCAGAACGACATCCGGGACTACGTGGCGGCCCGCGTCACCCTGGCCGAGGCGGTGGGGCGCCTCGAGGCGGCCCTGGGGCCCGAGCACCCGGAGCTGGTGGAGCCCCTGGCCGAGTGGGGTCGGGCCCTGTACGGCGTGGACGAGTTCGATCTGGCGCGGGCGGTCCTGGACCGCGCGGTTAGCCTGGCCCGACGCCTCGGTGGCCCGAAGGATCTCCGCCTCGGCATGGCGCTGTCGCGCCGCGCCGCCATGCACACCCAGGTGAACGAGCACGAGGCCGCCCTCGCCGACTTCCGCGAGGCGCGGACGATCTTCGAGGCGGCCTACGGGAGCAAGCACACCATGGTCGCGCGCCTGTGGCTGAACATGGGCGCCTGCTACCAACGGCAAGGCCGCCTGCAGGAGGCGATGGACCACTACCAGGCCGCCCTGCGCCTGCGGGAGGCCCTCCTGGGCCCGCACCACCCCGACCTCGCGGTGATCCTCCAGAACATGGGGACCCTGCTCGTGGAGGCGGGGCGATCGGCCGAGGCGATCGAGCTCCTGCGCCGCTCGGTCGCCCTGCGCTACGAGAACCTGAGCGCGCCGGGCGCGGAGGCGGATCCGGAGTTCTGGCTCGGCCGCGCGCTGTACGAGAGCGGCCGCGACAAGAAGGAGGGGGCGGCCCTGGTGCGGAAGGCCTACGACACCTTCTCGCGCCTCGGGGTCTATCGCGCCATCCACCCCAAGGAGTGGCTCGAGGCGCACCGCCTGCTCAAGGCGTCACCGTCACCTCCACCGGCGCCGAGTCCGGCAGTCCGCTGATCAAGGTGCCGCGGTAGGCCACGGTGACCGGGCCGACCGGGAGGGGATAGCCTTCCTGCAGGTCGACTTGCGCGCTCCGCGACTCGCCGGGGGCGAGCCGGATGAAGTCCTCGGGGCCGGGCGGGGCGCGCTTGGCCAGCTTCCCCCGGTAGTCCACCTCGGCCCCGCCCGCGGTGACCACGAAGATGTCGTTGCGGATCCCCTCGAACGGGGTGTGATAGGTGCAGAACACCCGGGCCTGCTCCGTGGGGTTGGCGACGGTGACGGTGACCACGGCGGGCTGGCGGTGGGCGAAGGTCTCGGGGGCGCTGACGGTGACCACCAGCCCCTCCGCGTCGATGCTGAGCTTCTTCATCGTTCCCTCCGAGGTGGCGGTCTGGCAGCTCGCCAGGACCAGGACCAACGGGAGCATGGCATGCCGAGCCATCATCAGCGCCCCGCCGCCGCCCGGCGGAGCCGGTCCATGATCGCGCGCCCGAGGCCGTGCTCCGGCACCGGCTGGGCCACGATGTGCTCGAGGCCCGCCGCGTCGAGGCGGCGGAGGGCGGCGAAGAGGTGGGTGGCGGCCTCGGTGAGATCGCCGGTGGGGGAGAGGACCTCCACCTGGGCCCACCCGGCGGGGTCGGCGGGGGGCTGCAGGCAGAGCAGGCCCCAGCGCCCGGGGCCCGGCTTCGGGTCGGACTCCAGGGTGAGGGTGGTGCCGGGGGCGTAGTGCCGGGTCTGGCGCCCGGGGGCCAGGGTCCTGAGGGCGTCCTCCGGGGGCACCTCGACCGCGCCCACCACCGCCTCGATCGCCTCGAGGGGCAGGCCGCCCGGCCGGAGCAAGATGGGTTGCGGTCCGGCGAGGGAGACGATGGTGCTCTCGACCCCCACCGCGCACGGGCCGCCGTCCAGGATCATGTCCACCTCCAGGGTGACGTGCTCGGCCCGGGTGGGCGAGACGCCGCCGAAGCGGTTGGCGCTGGGGGCGGCCACCGGGATGCCCGCCGCTCGCAGGAGGGCTTGCGCGATGGGGTGTCGGGGGACCCGCACCGCCACCGTGTCGTGGCCGGCGGTCACCAGGTCGGGCACCCGGGCGGTCTTCTTCAGCACCAGGGTCAGGGGCCCCGGCCAGAACCGCTCGGCCAGCCGCACCGCGGCCTCGGGCAGCTCCGCCACCACCGCGTCGATGCCCTCGAGCCCGGCGAGGTGGACGATCAGGGGGTCGAAGCGGGGGCGGCCCTTCACCTCGAAGATCCGCGCCGCCGCCCGGGGGTCCAGGGCGTGGGCGCCCACCCCGTAGACGGTCTCGGTGGGGAAGACCACCAGCCCGCCGCTTCGCAGGAGCTCGGCCGCGCGGGGGATGTCGCCCTCTCGCATCCGGGCAACCTACGGCTCGGATCTGCAAACGGCAAGGACACCTGCGGTGAGACAGTGGGTTGTGGACGGGGGGCCCGGGAGGGTACACGGCAGGGCGTGGGTACGGCGGGGGCGAGCACGTGGCGCGCCAGCCTGCGGGTGGACCTGGTGGCGGCCCTCACCGTCACCCTGGTGGGCCTCCCCCAGTGCCTGGCCTACGCCCTCATGGCGGGGTTGCCCCCCGCGTACGGCCTCTCCACCGCCGCGGTGGCCGGTCTCGTGGCCGCGCTGGTGGGGAAGAGCCCCCACGTCGTCACCGGCCCCACCAACACCACCGGCCTCCTGATCCTGGCCGCGATGACCCCCTTCCTCGGCCCGAGCGGCCTGGTCGAGGCGGACGGTCTGGCCGCCCTCGCGACCCTGACCCTGATGGTCGGCCTGGTGCGCCTGGCCCTCGGCCTGCTCGGGGGCGACAAGCTCCTGCGCTACCTCCCGGAGTCGGTGCTGGCCGGCTTCACCGCCGGCGCGGGCGTCCTCATCGGCGTCATGCAGCTCGACGAGGCCCTGGGGATGACGCCCTTTCGGGGCGGCGGGCTCTGGTCGCAGGCGACGGCGTTCGCCACCCACTTCGCGGCGGGGGACCTCCCGCGCCTCCCCGCGGTGGCGATCACCGTGGCCACCGTCGCCTCGATCGCGGTCGGGCGCCGCCTCGCGCCGCGCCTCCCGGTGGCCCTGTTGAGCGTGGTGGCGGGGGCGATCTTCGCGCGAGTGGTCGAGGGGTACGGCCTCGGGCTGCTCCTCGTGAAGGACCGGGCCTCGGTGCCCTCGGGCTGGCCGCCGGGGGCGCTCCCCAGCCTCGACCCCGCGCTGTGGGCGCAATTCGCCTTGCCGTCCCTCGCCCTCGTGCTCCTCGGCACCCTGGAGCTCACCGTCTCTGCCCGGGTCGAGGGGGCGCGCCCCGACATGCGCCGCGAGATCTTCGCGCAGGGCTGGGCCAACGTGGCCGGCGCCTTCGCGAGCGCGTTCCCCGCCTCGGCCAGCCTCACCCGCTCGGTGCTCCTGCGCCTGGGTGGGGCCCGCACCCGCGTCGCCGCCGCGGTCTCGGCCGTCGCGGCGGCCCCCATCCTGCTCTTCGGGGCGGAGGCGGTGGGCTACATCCCCCAGGCCAGCCTGGCCGGCGTCCTCCTCATCACCGCGGCGAGCATGCTGAACCGGGGCCGTATGGCGCGCATCTGGCTGGCCAGCCGCGGGTCCCGGGGCCTCCTCCTCGTCACCTTCGTGGCCACCCTCACCCTGCCCCTCGAGGCCGCGATCCTGGTGGGCTGCGGCCTGGGCCTGCTGATCCACCTCGGGGTGAGCGCGGACCCGAACCTGAACTGGCTGCGGGTGGAGGGCGACGTCCTGTCCCCGCTGGGCCCGGGCGAGCCGGCGGAGGTGGCGGTGCTCGAGGTGAGCGGGACCCTCTACTACGCCGCGGTGCCCGCGTTCTTCGAGCACCTGCAACAGACCTTGCCGCCGGGGGTGCGGCGGGTGGTGGTGGATCTGAGCCACGCCCATGAGCTCCGCTTCTCGGCCCTCGATGGGCTGGAGCGGACCCAGAAGATCCTGAGCGCTCGGGGCGCCACCCTGGGCCTGGCCGGGGTCAGCGAGGACTTCGCGGCCCAGCTCCGCAGGGCGCGTTGCACGATCCCCTTCGAGCCTGCCTCCCGGGTGCCCCTCGCCAGCGCCCGCGCCATGCTCGCCCGGCCTACAGGCGCACCCGGAGCGAGCGATCCACCCGGCCCTCCACCAGGTTGACCCGCAGCACCCGGCCCCGATCGTCGCTCACGATCACCTGCTCCGACTCGGTCCTCGCGCGCGCGGACTCGGCGCCCAAGAGGTCGATGTGGACCCGCTCGGTGCCGCCGTCCACCAGGCCGGGGCTGAGGATCCTGAGGGCGCAGCCGGCGTCGTCGCGAGTGAGCACGAAGGGCCAGGGCCCGGCCATCCCCAGCTGCTGTACCCGGGTCTGCTCGGGGAGCTCCAGGCCCACCCGGCGGTGGCCCTCGCGCCGGAAGAGCCCCACCGTGTAGGAGGTCGTGGCGTCCGCGGAGCTCCGCTCGAGGTGCACGAGGCCTTGCGGGGTCGGGGCGCTCACCCAGGCGCCGCCGCCCTCCCACTCCGTGGGGACCGCGCTCCGGTCCCGCAGCGTGAGGCTCGGGAGCTCGAAGTCCCAGATCTCGGGCCCCCGGGCGTCGAGGTGGAACGCGAGCAGGCTCCCGGGGTGGTGGCTCAGGCGCGCCGCTCTGCAATCCCGGTTGCGCCAGGTGGCCTCCGCGCGCTCCTGGGTGACGTCGAGGCCGGTGAGGGCGCCGTCGGTGCTCACGAACCAGGTCCAGCCGTCGAAGGCCTCCGCGAAGGCGTCGAGCTGGAGCTCACACCAGCGCGAGGCGCGGCGGTGCACGAGATCCAGCCGCGCGACCCGCCACGCGCCCCCGCGGCGCGCGAGCCCCAGCGCGCGGTGGCCCCCGTACGAGACCACCAGCCGCTCCGCCGGCTCCGAGAGGTGGGCCACCGGGCGCCCGTCCCGGGTCAGGAGCACCACCCCCGCCTCACCCAGGGCGGCGAGGATCCGGCCCTTCGGGAGCGCGACCGCGTCGTGCACCGCGAGCCCGCCCACGTCGGTGGGCAGGATCCCCAGGGCGATGCTCCGGTCGGTGCCCTGGAAGGGGGGCGGGCTCCGCCCGAGGGCGGCGGCGTCGGCCGAGAGCAAGTCGTCTTGCGCGCGCCTCATGACCCGCCGGATCAGGTCCGCGTCCCCCAATGGCTCGGTGGCCAGGTCGGCCATGAGGGCGCGGGCGGTGGCCTGGGCGAGGCGCGGCACCGCGGGCGAGTCCGGGGCGTTGGCGAGGGAGCGCCCCAGGGCCTGGCGGAGCAGCACCCCGTCCGGGCCCGGCTCCTCGAGCCATGGCTGGGCGTGCTCGGTGAGGAGGCGCGGCGTGGTCTCTGGGAACAGCGCGAGGGCCCGCACCAGGACCCCCGCCGCGGGGGGGCCGCCCAGCTCCAGCCCGCGCTGGACGAAGCCGGCCGCGAGGTGCCGGGCCGCGCTCACCGGCCACACCACCTCGAGCGCCCCCGCGAAGTCCCCGCGCTCCGCCCGGGCGTCCGCCCAGAGCAGGCGGAGCGCCTCTGCGCGGCCGGGGTGGCCGCGCTCGAGGAGGGTCACCGCGATCTGGAAGGCGTCGTGGCGTCGGGCGAGCCGGGTGGCCCGCTCGAGGTCGCCCGCCAGCACCCACAGCCGGATCACCTGGCCCGGAGGCAGCCCCCGGGCCTCGGCCAGCTCCGCCGCCATCGACAACCTGCCTTGCGCCTCGAGGAAGCTCACCGCCTCCTCGGTCTCCCGCAGCAGATCGGCGAGCACGAACGCCGCCTCCTCGACGCGCCCCGCCGCCACGAGGCGCTCGAAGGCCCGGCGGTAGCGGGCCCGCAGCTGCTCGAAGACGTCGTCCACGACCATCATGCTCCCGCCGCCGCGGCGGCTGGGAGACAGGTCCATGCTCAGATCCTGGCGGGGCGAGGGCACCCCGAGGGTCGGCCGCCCCGACGAGGGATCGTCGTGCCGCGCGAGGGGGATGGCGTGCTTCAGGGCCCCCTCGAGGTCGCCCCGCTCGAACATCGAGAACAGGTCGTCGAGGTAGCGGGCCTGGCGGGCCCCGAACAGGCGGCCCAGCCGAGCCTGCAGGGCGAGCCGGGTGAACAGGTTCGCCAGCCGCTCCCCCAGGCTGGGACCGGCGGGCGCCGCACGCAAGGCACCTTGCTCCGGCTCGGCGGCGCCCCGGCTCGGCCCGAGGGCCGCCGCCAGCCACCCCGCGAGCCTGCCCAGCCAACCGGGTGGCGTGGCCCACCTCATGCTGCCTGCCCCCGCCCGGGCCGGAGCGCCTCGGACGCGTGACGCGGTCCGCCCCGCTCGCGCGCGGGCGGTCGCGCCTCGGGTCCGCCCCGCCCGCGCCCGCCCCGGCGCGCCGCGCTTCGACCACCACTCACGCAGCCGCGCCCACCAACCCACGCTCGGCCCTGCCTCCGCCTCCGCCTCCGCCTCCGCCAGCTCGGGGTCGAGCTCCCCCCGCAGGACGGCCTGCACGCGGGCCAGCTCGGGCGGCGGGTCACCCAGCCCGGGGACCTTGGCCCGCAGGCTCGGATCGGGCTCCGGCGGCGAGGGGGGCGGCGCGGGCGGGTGGCCCAGGCTGAAGACCTCGGTCACCGGGAGGTCCGACAGGTCCAGCCACCGCGCGGGATCCACCGCGGAGCCCGCGTCCAGGAGGTGGAGCGCCACCACGCCCCCCTCGCCCAGGGCGACCCCGGCGCCCTCGGGCAGCGCCTCGCGCTCGGCCTCGGTGAGGGGGAGGGCCGAGAGCAGGTTACCTTGCAGAACCAGCGGCGCCCCGGGCGCGAGCTCGGCCCGCACCCGAACGGGGGTGGGCAAGAGGAGCGCGTAGCCCGAGCCCACCCGGTGCACGGTGGCGCCCGCCACGTAGTGCTCGAGGACCCGGTGGCGGGCCCCGCGCTCCCCGAGGGACGCCGCGTCGACCCACAGGCCATGGGCCAGCACCCACCCCTGGTGGGCGAGCTGTCGCGGGCGCACCGTCATGCGCCCGGCTCCGAGCGGCGCAGCCACGTGGTGCCGCCGCTCCCGAGGTCGATGAGGCCCAGGCCGTCCCCCGCGGTGGTGTAGGCCGCCACCGGCGCGCCGGGGCTGAGCGCGATCTGCAAGGCCGGTTGCTCGAGCGCGACGGTGCGGCGCTCGTGCCGGGAGCGCAGGTGCAGCCGCCGCCGGTCACCGTCCAGGGTCACTACCCCGGGCGCCTGGCCGCCCTCGCCACCGAAGGGCAGCGCGCCCACCACCGCCTCGTGCCCGGGCACGTCCACCTCGGCCTCGTGGCGCGGGTGGAGGCAGTACCAGCGCCCCGCGTCGACCTCCACCGCCACGGAGCCCCGCAGGCCGAAGAAGGCGCGCCCACTCCCGCTCCCGCTCGGGAGGTTCACGATGCGGCCCACCCGCTCGACCCCGGCCAGCCAGACAACCGCCCGCCGCGGGAGGTCGGCCTGGCGGAGCGCGCCCCCCTCGCGCGAGCGGAGCGCGATCGGGCGCTCGTCGTGCTCGGACCTGAACACCACGAAGACCGGCTGGCCGTCGTCGCGGCCGAGGCCGGTCACCCCGCGGCAGAGCACGGTCGCCGGGCTGTCGGGGACGGGGGTGAGGCCGACGAGGTGCCCGCTCGCGTCGAGGTAGAGGCGAGCAGACTCCTTGCGGCCGCCTTGGGGCATCAGGAGGGTCAGGGGCCCGGGTGGGTCCGCCGCGACCCCCTCGGGGAGCCGGAGCAGATCGAACGACGACTGGCAGCTCCGGTGGCGGTTGAAGCTCAAGAGGCGCGGGCGCCCCGAGGCGTCGGGGGCGAGGAGGAGCCAGGTGCGCTTCGCCACGTGGCCGACCGCGACCACCGGGCGTCCGCCGGCCGAGAGGCTGGTGGGAGGCCCGTCCGGGAACACGCCGTTCCGCAGCCTGCGCATGAGCACCCCCGGCCCGCTCCGGGCGAACAGGGTGCGGCCGTCGGAGGTGAAGACCAGCCCGTCCCCCGCCGGGCCCCGGTCCGGCGCGGGGTGGCGCCGGATCACCTCGAAGGGATCGCGGAGGAGCCGCAGGGCCGCCCGGCTCGGGGGCAGCGCCAGGCGCAGGGTGCGGGGCGGGTGGCCGGGCGACTCCACCGAGAGGTCCACCGGTCCGACGGCGAGGTCGAGCAAGGGCTCTTGCACCACCACCCGCCGGGCGCCGGGCGGGCCCACCGCGCGGACCCCGGCCCCGCCAACCAGCCACAGGTCGTCGGCCTCGGGGCGTGGGCCGAGGGCGAGGGCGCTCGTCCAGCGCTCGAAGTCCTCGGGGAGGGCGGGGCGGATCGAGCGGCCGGCCAAAAGGTCGAGCACCGAGCGCTTGGAGACGTCGGGGTGCAAGACGGCCTGCGGATCTTGGAGGACGCCCCACACGAAGTCCGCCCCTCCCGCCCGGGCCCGCCGCGCGAGGGTGAGCAGGAGCGCGAGGTGCACGACCCGCGGCGCGCCCTGCTGGTGGGGCCCTGCGTCGAAGAGGACCCGGGTGCGGGTGGTGCCGGCGGGGGACTGTCGGGCCAGCGCGTAGAACAGGTGCTCGCCCTGGGTGGCGCGGCGCAGGAACTCCTCGGGGTGCTGCTCGGCCAGGAGCCACTCCGTGGTGAGGAGGCGCTCGTAGCTGCCGCGGCGGGTGAGGCCGGCGAACCCGTCGGGGGGGCCATCACCGTGGCTCTCTGCGCTCCGGGGCGGCCCGAGGGCCGCGCTGAGGCGCAGGAGCCAGGGCTCGAGGGTGAGGATCAGATCCTCCGGCCAGTCCGACAGCTCCGGCCCCCAGGCGCTCAGGGCGGGGGGGAGGCCCGGGAGGTAGCTCGACGTCTCGAGCTGTCCCGTCAACGGCGCGACTCCTGCCACGCCACGAGCTGGTCGCGGGCGAGGGGGCGGGCCTGGGCGAGGGAGATGACGGTCGCCTCGCCCACCGTGAAGAGCAGGATGGCGGCGGGGGCCGGGATCCGGGCGTGCTGGATGGCGCGGGCGAGGAGCGCCTCGGGCACGGTGGGGGCCAAGGTGGTCGGCACCCAGAGGCCGGCCGAGCCGGGCGCGACGCCGAGGTACGAGACCCCGTCCACCCACGGCAGCTCGGACCGGTTCGTTGGGCGCCCGATGTCGGCGCTACACACCACCACGAGGTCCGGGGCGGCGAGCCCGGTGAAGTTGGCGAGGGCGTCGTCGCTCCGGGTGAGGAGGTTGCGCACCAGCAGCTCGGCCGCGTGGCCGCGCGCGGCGACGCCGACCGGCGGCAAGGGAGGTTGACGCGCCACCCACTCCACTCGGAACGACGGGGTCACGAGGCGGCCCCCCGTGTCGCGGCGTCATCCCCGCCGAGGAGCTCTACCAGCTTCGTCCGGACCTCGAGGAGGTCCTGCGGGAGATCCTGGCGCAAGAAGCCAGCGTCGATCTCCCGCGCCACGCCCTCCAGCCTCAGGCGCCAGCGTCGGCGCTCGTCGTCACCCTCGGGGGGCGCGCCCAGCAGGCGCTCCGCCTCGCCCACCAGCCGCCGCGCGCGGGCGGCGGGGCCGAGCGCCGCCTCCTCCGCCGCCGCAGGCAGGGTTGCGCTCTCGGCCTTGGTGAGGAGCGGCCGGAGTGCGTCGCGGGCCACCTCCTGGGCGTCCTCGGTGGGCACCGCGTAGATCAGCGGCCACAGGTCCGCCTCGGTGGGGGCGGCGCGCCCCGCCATCGCCGCCGCCGCCGCGACGAGGCGCTGGGCCTTCACCATCCGGCGGTCGGAGAGCATCACCCCGTTCGCCCGCAGCGTCCGGATCGCCTCGGCCAGGGCGGGGCGGACGAGCGAGACGTCCATGGCGCGGGCGGTGGCCCCCAGCCGATCCAGGTGCGCCATCCCGATCGGGGGCAGGTCTACCTGCTCGAGGGCCCAGCCGCCCTCGAGCAGGTCCTCGAGCCGGGGATCCGCGATCGGCTCCACGAACGCCCGCACCAGGAAGCGGTCCGCGAAGGCGGCCAGGGCCTCGTCCTGGGGCAGGGTGTTGGTGGCGCCGACGCACACCCGCAGGGGCACCGGGACGTGGGTGTGGCCGCGCCGGAAGGTCCGCTCGTTCAGGACCCCCAGCAGGGTGTTCAGGATCGCGGTGGAGCCGAGGAAGACCTCGTCCAGGAACGCGATCTCGGCCCGCGGGAGCATGCCGGTGGTCTCGGTCTCGACCACCCCGTCCCGGAGCTTCTTCAGGTCCACCGGCCCGAAGATCTCGCTCGGCTCGGTGAAGCGACCGAGCAGGTACTCGAAGTACGTGCCCCCGAGCACCCGGGCGACCCGCCGCACCGCCTCGCTCTTCGCGGTCCCCGGCGGGCCCACCACCAACAGGTGCTCTCCGGCCACCGCGGCCAGGGCCACGAGCTCCACCAGGGACTCGCGCTCCACCAGGCCCCGGGCAGCGGCGGCCAGGGCGATCTTCAGCGTTGCGGCCGGATCTTCGATAACCCTGAGTTTGTGCCATGAACCCTTCGGGTGGGCTACAGGCTCGAACAGCGGGATGCGCTTCGAGATCGCCGTCGGCCTGGCCCTGCTCTCCACGATTGGGGCGTTTGCCCTGATGGACGCCATGACCGGCGACTGCAACACGTGCGTCAGCCCCAAGAGCGATCTCGCCGACACCCTCATGTACCTCGGCTTCTTCGTGGTCGCGCTGGGGGTGATCCCGGGCTACATCCGCCGCCGCCGCGAGCGGCACCTCAGAACCTGACGCTGAGCCCGAAGCCCCCCGCCGCTGCGCCGACCGACACCGAGATCGGCGGCCGCGCTCGCGGCTCCAGCGCCGCCGCACCACAATCTCCCAGGTAGCGCCCCCGGTACGCGTCCCACGCGTCCGCCGCCCCACTCGGGTGCAGCCAGATCCGCCCCTGACCGATGATCGTGCCGCCCACCAGCTGCCGGAGCGCGCCCCACGGGCGGTGAAAGGCCAGCCAGACCACCAGGCTCGCCCCCACCCCGTAGGCGAAGGCCAGGCCCCGGGCGAGCCACGACTTCGCGAAGCGGCTCTTCCGCGCCTGCTCGGCCAGCATCCGCTCGGCCAGCGCCACCCACGCCGCCTGCTGGGCCGGGGTGTCGAGAGGTAGGGGGGCCAGGCGGGTCGGGGCCTCGAGGAGGGGCGGTGTCACCACGAGGAGGGTGCCGGCGCCGAGGGCCGAGCCGAGCAGGCTCACCAGGGTCTCGTTGCGCGCGTCCCCCTGCTGCTGCTGGGCGATCACCCCGCCCGCCACCACCATCCCCATGTGCAGGCCCATGAAGCCGGTCCACCACAGGTCCATGTCGCCCGCGTGGTCCTCGAAGATGCGCTCGAGCGCCGCCTGGCGCTCGGTGAGGGTCGCGGGGTCGGGGGGCGGGCAGGCCGCGCGGGCCGGGACGGCCGCGGTGAGCACCAGGATCGACACCGCCGTGGCCACCGCCCGCATCCGGCGCGTTGTACTTCGGATCCCCGCCCGCATCGAGTAGCCTGCCTCCGTCATGCACGCGGCCAAGATGGAGGCGCCCGAGGCGCCCTACACCCCCATCGCGGAGATCCCGGGGCTGGTGGCCGCGGCCCGCGCCACCTTCGAGTCCGGGCGCACCCGCGACCTCGCGTGGCGCAAGGCCCAGCTCGACGGCGTCATCCGGATGATCCGCGAGAACATGGACGCCATCCACGCCGCCCTCGCCGCCGACGTGGGCAAGCCCGACGTCGAGGCCTACACCGCGGAGACCAGCTTCAGCATCAACGACGCCGAGCTGGTGAAGAAGAAGCTCGACGGGTGGGTGCGGCCCCAGCGGGTCCGGACGCCGATCATCAGCCAGCCGGGGTCGAGCTACGTGCAGCGGGAGCCGCTCGGGGTCGTCCTGATCATCGCGCCCTGGAACTACCCGTTCCAGCTCGCGGTGGCGCCGCTGATCGGCGCCCTGGCCGCGGGCAACACCGCGGTGGTGAAGCCGTCGGAGGTCTCCCCCGCCACGAGCGCGATCCTCGCCCGGCTCCTGCCGCGCTACGTGGATCAGGACGCGGTGAAGGTGGTGCTGGGCGGGGTGCCCGAGACCACGCGCCTGTTGGAGGAGCGCTTCGACCACATCTTCTACACCGGCAACGGCGCGGTGGGCCGGATCATCATGGCCGCCGCGGCCAAGCACCTCACCCCGGTGACCCTGGAGCTGGGCGGCAAGTCACCCTGCATCGTGGACTCCGAGGTGGAGCTCGACGTCGCGGTGAAGCGCATCGCCCTCGGCAAGTTCTACAACTGTGGCCAGACCTGCGTCGCCCCCGACTACGTGCTCGCCCACAAGGACGTCTACGAGGCGTTCCTCACCAAGCTGCAGGCGGCCCTGCGGGAGTTCTTCGGCCCCGACGCGGCGAAGAGCCCGGACTACGGCCGGGTGGTGAACGCCCGCCACCACAAGCGGCTCATGGCCCTGTTGCAGGGCGAGAAGATCGTGTGCGGCGGGGAGGGGGACGAGGCGGCCCGCTACATCGCCCCCACCGTGCTGCGCGACGTAGAGCCCGACGCCGCGGTGATGCAGGAGGAGATCTTCGGGCCCATCCTCCCCGTGCTGAAGGTGGAGTCGGTGGACGAGGCCATCCGCTTCATCAACCGGCGCGACAAGCCCCTGGCCCTGTACGTGTTCTCGACCCGCCGGGCGGTCCAGGAGCAGGTGCTGGCCGAGACCAGCAGCGGCGGGGCCACCGTGAACCACGTGTGGATGCACCTCGCGGTGCCCGGCCTGCCCTTCGGCGGGGTGGGCCCGAGCGGGATGGGCGCCTATCATGGCCGCCACTCCTTCGAGTGCTTCAGCCACCGAAAGGCGGTGCTGCGGAAGCCGGCGGGGATGGACCCGCCCATCCTGTACCCGCCCTACGACGACACCAAGAAGAAGTGGATCAAGCGGATCCTCTGAGGCTCGACACATGCTCAAACGGTTGCTCTTCATCAGCTTGACCCTCTCCGCGGTGGCCTGCTCCGGCACCGAGGAGCCGACCCCGCCCGCCGGGCTGTCGGTGACGGTGGGGTCGATCTTCCCCGCCGGGACCGCGGTCCGGGACGCCTACACCGGCAAGACCGCCACGGTGGAGGCGGACGGCACGGTCCGCTTCGAGCCGGGGGCGGAGGGGGTGATCCTCATCGAGAAGGACGGCGCGCAAGACGACTTGCCGGCCTTCACCTGGGACAACGCCATCGTCTACTTCGTGATGCTCGACCGCTTCATGAACGGCGACCCGAGCAACGACCACAGCTACGGGCGCGCGTCGGACGGCGGGGACGAGATCGGCACCTGGCACGGCGGCGACCTCGCGGGGCTCACCGCCAAGCTCGATCACATCGCGGATCTCGGCGCGAACGCGATCTGGATCACCGCGCCGTACGAGCAGATCCACGGCTGGGTGGGCGGTGGCGGGCTGGGCGAGTTCAAGCACTACGGCTACCACGGCTACTGGGCGTTGGACTTCACCACGGTGGACGCCAACTACGGCGACCGCGCGGCCCTCGCGGCCTTCGTCGACGCCGCGCACGCGCGCGGCATCCGGGTGATCATGGACGTGGTGCTCAACCACCCCGGCTACCCCAACACCCAGGACATGGCGGAGCTGCGGGTCAACGTGGTGGAGCCGGACTGGGCCACCTGGGAGCCGGCGCCGGGCGGGGACTACTTCTACTTCGACATCCTCTTCGATCGGCACAACGACGCGTGGCTGGACTGGTGGAGCCCCGCTTGGATCCGGATGACCGACGTGGGGCCGGTGGGGCCCAACGGCTACCCCGCGTGCGGCACCAACGATCTGACCCGCTGCGTCGGCTACCTCCCCGACTTCAAGACCGACAGCGCCCTCAGCGTCCAGCCGCCCCCGTTCTACGCGCACAAGCCCGACACCCGGGTGGTCGCGCTCCCCGACGCCTCGGTGCGCGAGTACCTCGTGACCTGGCTGTCCGACTGGGTGCGGGAGTTCGGCATCGACGGCTTCCGCTGCGACACCGCCAAGCACGTGGAGCGCACCGCGTGGGGCGAGCTGAAGGACGCGGGGCAGGCCGCCCTCGACGAGTGGCGCGCCGCCAACCCGAGCAAGAAGCTGGACGACCTCCCGTTCTGGATGACCGGCGAGGTCTTCAGCTACTCGGTCACCAGCGAGGGCAAGAACGACTACTTCAGCACCGCGAAGATGGACTCGCTCATCAACTTCGAGTTCCAGGGGCGGGCGAACAGCCTCACCAACAGCACCGACGAGATGGAGACCCTCTACTCGGCCTACGCCGAGCGCATCAACCAGGACCCCAGCTTCAACGTCCTGTCGTACATCTCGAGCCACGACACCTCGCTCTTCTTCGAGAAGCAGGCCAAGGGTGACACCGCGCGTCAAAGGGCGGTGGGCACCGCGCTGATGCTGGTGCCGGGGGGGATCCAGGTCTTCTACGGCGACGAGACCGCTCGGCCCTTTGGGCCCACCGGGTCGGATCCGAACCAGGGGACCCGCTCCGACATGAACTGGGACGCCATCGACGCGCCGACCCTCGCCCACTGGCAGACGCTGGGCCGGTTCCGGCAGCGCCACCCGGCCATCGCGGCCGGCGCGCACCAGAAGCTGGAGGGCGAGGCCTACACCTTCGCCCGCACCCTCGGCGACGACGCGGTGGTGATCGTGGTGACTCAGCCGTGAGAGACTAAGGGCTGGCGCTTCCCGCCCCAGGCGCTACAATCCTCGGCATGCGGCGCGCTCAGCTCCATGCCAACCCACTCCTTCTCAGCGCGCTCCTCCTCGGGATGTCCGCCTGCTCAGGCGAGGACACCCCGGCGGACGGAGGCACCCCCGACGCTGGCGACATCGACGCGGGCAACGACGGCGGCGAGACCCCACTGCCGTTTGGCTTGCACTATCACCGGCCCGACGGCGACTACACCGGCTGGACCCTGAACATCCAGGGCACCGGCATCACCGAGACCACCGTCACCGCCACCGAAGAGGGCGGCTTCGGCGCCTTCTACCCGCTCCCCGAGGGCGTCGGGCAGGTCACGTTCAGCTTCGACAAGGCGGGCACCGCCGATCCCACCGGTGAGATCACGGTGGACGCGACGGGCGGCGAGGGCCTCTGGGTGTTCTCGGGTCTGGCGCAGGCCTTCTTGCAGCAGCCGGGCGCGGTGCCGGGCGAGAACCAGGCCGTCGTCTACTACCTCAGGGACGACAGCGACTACGCGGGCTGGGGGCTGCACCTGTGGGGTGACGTCGAAGAAGAGACCCTGTGGAGCTTCCCGCACAGCTCCGACGGCATCGACTCGCGCTGGGGCTCCTTCTTCATCGCCGACATGGCGGCGGGCGGCGATCGCCTGAACCTCATCGTGCACAAGGGCGACGAGAAGGACCCGGGGCCGGACATGGGCTTCAACCTCTCCGAGCTGGGCAACATCGTCTTCGTCATCACCGGCAACACCGAGATCTTCACCTTCCCGCAAGAGATCCCGGCCTTCTCGATCGACGGCGCGCAGGCGCACTTCATCGATCGCGAGACCCTGGCCTGGAACTACCCGGACGAGGCCACCCAGTTCGAGCTGCGCTACTCCCTCGACGCCGAGATCGCAGTGGACGAGCTCGAGGTGGTGGGCGGCGACGTCATCACCCTCACCCCGGGCGCCCTGACCGACGAGCAGAAGAACGCCCACGTCGAGCTGCGCCGCTACAAGGCGGTGAAGGTCGCGGCGGCGGATCTGGAGCGGGTGAAGGAGGCCTTGCGCGGGCAGCTTGTGGTGGTGGCCCGTGACGAGGCGGGGGCGGCCCTGGCCGCTACGAAGGTGCAGATCCCCGGGGTGCTGGACGACCTGTACACCTACGAGGGCCCGCTCGGGGCGGAGTTCGACGGGGCGCGCGCCCCGACCCTCCGGGTGTGGGCGCCCACCGCCCAGGAGGTGAAGCTGGTGCGCTTCGACGAGGGCCTCAACGAGCTCGAGGCCCTGCCGATGAGCCGGAGCGACCTCGGGGTGTGGACCAGCTCTGGCGCGGCGAGCTGGTACGGCACCTACTACCAGTACGAGGTCACCGCGTACTTCCCGGTGACCAACAAGATCGAGACCACCCGGGTCACCGACCCCTACGCGGTGAGCCTGTCGATGAACAGCACCTACACCCAGCTGATCGACCTGGCCAACGACACCGCCTGGATGCCGGCGGGCTGGGACATGACGGCGAAGCCGACCCTCGACGCGCCGGAGGACATCGTGATCTACGAGGCCCACATCCGGGACTTCTCGATCTCCGATGCCACCGTCCCGGCCGAGCATCGGGGCAAGTACCTCGCCTTCACCCACAACGGCATCACCCAGGGCGACACCTCCAACGGCATGTCGCACCTGATCGGGCTGCAGCAGGCCGGGTTGACGCACCTGCACATCCTGCCCGCGTTCGACATCGCCACCGTGAACGAGGACGTGACGAAGCAGTTCAACCTGGACGACGGCTTCAACGTCCTGTGCGACCTGAACCCGGAGGTGCCGGCTGACCTCTGCACCCAGTACGGCACGATGAAGCTGCGCGACATCCTCGGCGCGATGGACCCCACCACCGAGGACGCCCAGGCCCTGATGGCGTGGGTCCGCCCGCTCGACGGCTTCAACTGGGGCTACGACCCGTTCCACTACACGGTGCCGGAGGGCAGCTACGCCACCGACCCGGCGGGGGCCACCCGGATCCTGGAGTTCCGCACGATGGTGCAGGCGCTCTCGCAGGTTGGCCTGCGGGTGGTGCTGGACGTGGTGTACAACCACACCAACGCGGCCGGCCTCTCGGACTCCTCGGTCCTCGACAAGGTGGTGCCCGGCTACTACCACCGCCAGAACCTCGAGACCGGGTTCATCGAGAACTCCACCTGCTGCCAGAACACCGCGACCGAGCACCGGATGATGGAGCGGCTGATGATCGACTCCCTGGTGACCTGGGCCCGGGCCTACAAGATCGACTCGTTCCGCTTCGACCTGATGGGTCACCACATGAAGGCCAACATGGAGCACGCGCGAGACGCGCTGCACGCGCTGACCGAAGCGAACGACGGGGTGGATGGTCAGGCCATCTACCTGTACGGCGAGGGCTGGGACTTCGGTGAGGTGCAGAACGGGGCGAGGGGCGTGAACGCGACCCAGGCCAACATGGACGGCACCGGCATCGGCACCTTCAACGACCGCATCCGGGACGGGGTGCGGGGCGGTGGGCCCTTCGACAACACCGAGGCGCTGCGCACCAACCAGGGCTACATCAACGGGCTGGTGTACGACCCGAACGACCTCCCGCTCACCGGGGACGAGGCGACGGCGGAGCTGCTGAACTCCGCCGACCTCATCCGCCTCGGCATGGCGGGCAACCTGCAATCCTTCCGTATGGTGGACGCCACCGGGGCGGTGAGCAGCGGCAGCTTCATCACCTACAACGGCGCTCGCGCCGGCTACACGAGCGACCCGCAGGAGGCGATCAACTACGTCTGCAAGCACGACAACCAGACCCTGTGGGACATCAACGCGTACAAGATGCCGACCGGGACCCCGGTGGCGGACCGCGTCCGTGCTCAGAACGTGGGCATCGACATCGTGATGCTCGGCCAGGGCGTGCCGTTCTTCCACATGGGCGCGGACCTGCTCCGCTCGAAGTCGATGGAGCGCGACAGCTACGACTCCGGCGACTGGTACAACCGGGTCGACTTCAGCTACCAGACCAACAACTGGAACGTGGGCCTGCCGCGTCAGGACAAGGACGGCGACAACTGGCGGGTGATCCTGCCGCGGCTCGCCGACGCCTCGCTCCAGGTGACCCAGGCGAACATCACCGCGGCGGCGGAGCACTTCAAGGAGGTGCTCCAGATCAGGAAGAGCACCCCGCTGTTCCGCCTGCGCACCGAGGCGGACGTGAAGTCGCGGGTGGACTTCCACAACTCGGGCCCGACCCAGATCCCGGGGCTCATCGTCATGACCATCACCGACGGCACCTGCGCCGGCGCCGACCTGGATCCGCAGCTCGACGGCGTGGTGGTGCTCGTGAACGCCAACGACGAGGCCCAGGCCTTCACCCTGGCCGACGCCACCGGCTTCGCCCTGCACTCGGTGCAGCAGGCCTCGGCCGACACCGTGGTCCGGGGGGCGAGCTTCACCGAGGCGACCCACGAGTTCAGCGTGCCCGGTCGGACCACCGCGGTGTTCACCCAGGCCCAGGCCGGGGCCCAGGGGGCGGGGCTGCCCTGCAACACGCGGTGAGGCCCGGCGCGGAGGGATCGGTCGGGCGCCCCGGCCGGTCCCCCCCGCGGACTCATCCCCAGCGCCCGGTCGTCGGCGCTCCCACCTGACCCGCAGGCGCCGTAGAGCCCGTAACGGCGGGGTCTACGGAGCGTCGGCCCATCGATTCCTCTTCCTTTGCGCCGCCGGATCTGTCAGATGGGACGAGACTCACTGTCTCGCGGATCGGCCCTTCTCGGACGAATTCGGATCGGACAGTCGGAAAGGGCGCATCAAGAGATGACCAAGAAGCTGTATGTCGGAAACCTCCCCTACACCACCACCGAGGACGAGTTGTTCAACGTCTTCGGGCAAGACGGCCGCAAGGTGGCCGAGGTGGCCATCATCAACGATCGCGAGACGGGGCGGCCCCGCGGCTTTGGCTTCGTGACCATGGCCTCCGATGAGGACGCGGCGGCTGCCATCGAGGCGCTGGACGGCTACAGCATGGGCGGCCGTACCCTGCGCGTGAACGAGAGCCAGGATCGTCGCCGCGGCGGCGGTGGCGGTGGTGGCGGCGGCGGTCGGAGCTTCGGCGGCGATCGCGGCGGTGACCGGGGCGGCTTCGGCGGCGATCGCGGTGGCTTCGGCGACCGGGACCGCGGCGGCGGCGGTGGTGGCTACGGCGACCGCGACCGCGGCGGCGGCGGTGGCTATGGTGACCGCGACGGTGGTTACGGCGGTGGCGGCCGGGGCCGCGGCCGTCGCGACGACCGCTGGTAGTCCCTACGCCCTCCGGGGCCGGTCACCCCGGCCCGCCTCCCTAGAAACCGAAACCGATCGCCACCTGCCGCGTCGAGGCCAGGTCGGACCCCGAGTCCGCCAGGTCCTCCGGCGCGGTGGGCGGGTAGAGCTCGGCCTGGGCTCGGTGCGCCTCGTTGTAGAGCCGCGCGTTCCGAAGCGCCGACGTCCAATCCATCGCCCACGACACCAGCAGGGTCACCAGGCCGGCGGATCGGCCAGGCCCCTTGCCGGCGATCATCATCGCTGCGCCCGCTGCCTCACCCAGGAGCACGAAGATCGCGTGACCTGGGGCCTCGGCGTACCAGTTGCCCAGCCCCAGCCCGAAGGAGAGAGCCCACGCCACGAGCACGCTCTTGCCCTGCACGACCGGACCGATCGGAGCCGGCCGAGGCACGTCTGCATCGGCCGGCGCGGCAGGCGGCGGGGGCGCCGCCGAAGAGGCCGACGACGTCGCCACGGCGCGGGTGGAGACGGTGGCAGTGGTGGTACCTGACGGGGCCTGGGCAATCATCGCGGTCAGGAGCAGGGCAGTGATGCTCATGGGGGCGGAGCCTAGCGCCGCCGCTGACGACGGGCCAGGGCGAGGGCTGCTCTAGTCACTCTAGACTGAGCGACGGCCGGCCAGCGCTCGGCGGCGCGCGGCTTTGTCCGCCTACCCGACGGGACGGCTGTAGGTGACTGGCACATCTTGAGGCGTTCCGTCTGCCTGGTGGGGCTCAGGGGTCTCCCACCGCCGCGGCGTCGCCGATGCGAGCAGCCCCGAGCCCGGATGCCGGATCTTGCTTTGCCGTGCAACTCATTGCGTCTCCGAGATGGGAATAATATCGCTCACCTATCTGGGTTAGGCGCAGCTTCTCGCCAAAATTCCTGGAGTGCTTGAAGTATCGCTCGAAGCCGCCTAGAAGTTCCCTCGCTCGGGGCTGGCATGTAGCTTGGTCGCGGCAGGAGTAGCCATGCGTTTGAGTTTGATGTCGGGTATCGTTCGGGCCGCTCTGGTGGGTTTGCCGCTCATGGTCGCGGCCTGCGGAGGAACAGAAGAGGGTTTGACAGGCTATACTAGCGGCGGCTTGGCGATGACTGCAGTCTCAAGCAGCAGCGGTGTGACTGTAGTTGGTTCGGTTCCAAACAGGTGGCCAGTAGTTGTTTGACATATAGTCTGGAGATCTCGCGTTCATTATCAGGGCGCACAGGTTGCAGGGAAGAAGGAGTGCCTGAATCGTGAATACCAAGCCAGTCATTCAAGTCGGAGTAGCCATGGTTGTCATGGGGAGCGCGGTCGCGGCCGTCGCAGCAACACTGATTGGATCCTCTGGGGTCACAAGTCCTCAGTCCGCAGTTGACGGCAATCCGTCCTCCTATGCGTATGTCACGGCCACGGCTGCGCCTTCGTACTGCCCAACAGGTTTCTCATATCTCGGTGATCGGTGCGTGCATAGTGCCTCTGGGACCCAGTTTGCCGGATACGAGATCGGCCAATACGGCTTGGCGGGTTTTGGTTGCCAAGCGGTAGTCACACTGAACCACAAGGCAACCGGGTCTAATACACCACCTGGTACGCACGTCTATGTCAGACGTGCGGGCGTAGCAACTTGGACCTATTTGGGGACGGTCTTTGCGTCCAGCTTCCTCCAGACGGATAGTCTCTTCTACGGGACCCTGTTCTTTGGGGGGGACCACGATGTTCTCATTGGCAGGTCTTACACTCAGCCGAGCGGACGAGACCTCCTTTGGTACGAGTTGACCCTCGCCTGCCAATAGTCGACCAGGACTTGCCTGCGGAAGAGGTCTATCAGCCTGCCGCTGAGCCCCCAACAGGCCACACGGTTGCCCTGGACCATCGATGCGGCGGGTGACGAAAGAGGTCGGCACGAAAGGAGTCTCACCGCCTCGACGAGGTTCTCAAGAGGCCTTGTTCGACGAGTACTTGTCCGAGCACGGTCCTCACAGGCCAAGGAAGACGAAACCCCGCGGGCCGAGGCCGTCCAGCACCAGGTGGTCACCCTCGATCCTCGGGGTGCCCTCGAGCCCCTCGGCCCACAGCACCTTGGGCTTCCCGGTTACCGCGATCTTCAGCGGCCCGGGGGCGGCCTCGGTGTGGAAGTTGGCCACGAAGAGGGCCCGGGCGCCCGCGTAGGCGCGCAGGATCGCCAGCCCACCCCGGCTGGCCCCCTCCACCGGGAGCATCGTCACGTCGCCCCGGGCGAGCGCGCGGTGGCCCTCCCGGACCCGGATCGCGGTGCGGTAGACGCTGCGCAGGCTGTCTTGCCCCTGCTCCTCGGCCACGCTGACCCCCGGCCCCTCCGGCGCGTCGTACCAGGGGCGGCCGGTGGTGAAGCCGTGCCCGGGCTCCGGCACCCAGCGCATCGGGGTCCGCTTGTCCTCGTCCTTGGGCTGGGCGCCGCCCTGCATCCCGAGCTCTTCACCGTAGTAGATGAAGGGCGTGCCCGGCATCGCGAGGAGCGCAGCGGCCGCGATCTTCGCCGCCGGCAGGTCACCCTGCAGTTGGCGCATCACGCGGGGCATGTCGTGGTTGGTGAGGAACGGGGCCTCGAAGCCGCGGTCGGCGTACGCCTTGGCCGCGGTGGCGTCGTACTGCACCAGCGACACCTTGAGGCCGTCCCTGGCCGCCGCGACCAGGGCGTTCGCGGCGTCGAACGAGAAGGCGAGCTGGAACTCCTCGCCGTGGTCGCCGCGGTACTTCGCCACGGTGTCGGAGTCCGTCCACGCCTCGGCCACGTAGAGGGCCTCGGGGTGCGCGGGATCCAGCCGCGCCCGCAGCCGCTTCATGAACGCGTGGGTCTCGGGCTGGTCCACCAGCACCCCGTCCTCGCTCTCGAAGAGGTGGCGCACCGCGTCCACCCGGAACCCGTCCACCCCCTTGTCCAGCCAGAACGCCATGGCGTCGCCCATGGCCTGCTCGACCTCGGGGTTGGCCAGGTTCAGGTCCGGCATCCCCGACCAGAACAGGCCGTAGAAGTAGTCGCCCTTCCCGGTCTCGTGCCACACGCTGGCCCCGTCCCAAGGCCGCTTCCAAGCCTGGGGTCCCGGGTCGGCGGAGCCGCCCCACCCCCCTTCGCGGGCCTTTGGCCCGCTGCGCGCTTCGCTTGCACCGTCCGGGCTGTCGCGGAAGGTGTAGAAGCCCCGGTGCGCCGCGCCCTTGCCGCTCGCCGCGTCCATGAACCAGGGGTGCTCACGGGCGCTGTGGTTGAGCACGAAGTCGATGATCACCTTGATGCCGCGCTTGTGGGCCTCGGCGAGGAAGCGCTCGAAGTCCGCCATGGTGCCGTAGTCCGGGTTCACGCCCTGGTAATCGGTGACGTCGTACCCGTGGTAGCTCGGCGAGGGGTGGATGGGCATCAGCCAGATCCCGGTGATGCCGAGGTCGGTGTCGGTGTTCGGGTCGCCGTCGTTCAGCAGGTCGAGGCGGCTGGTGAGCCCGTTGAAGTCGCCCACCCCGTCGCCGTCGGAGTCGGCGAAGCTGCGGACGAAGATCTCGTAGAAGACCGCGTCGCGCCACCACTCGGAGCTCGCAGGGCCGCTTGCGGTTTGGACCGGCGCGGCCGCCGCTGCAGGTGAGGTTGCGGTCGCGCCGGGGCCGGGATCGTGCCGGCAGCCGACGATGGCGGCGAGGGTGATGAGCAGGGAGGGGACCGCGCGCTTCACGGGCCAAGGAGGGCAGAGATCGGGCCCTCAGTCCAGCCGGATGAACGCGAAGCCCCGGCCCTGGATGTCGCTGATCGTCAGCGGGCTGTTGCCGGAGATGGACGAGGTGGCGACGCCCTCGGCGAGGAGCAACGTCGGTGCCCCGTCCGCCTGGACCGTGAGGCCGGTGGCGGGGTCGGCCGAGAAGTTGGCCACGAAGAGCACCGTCTCCGACCCCTTGCTCCGGGTCCAGGCCAACACGCTCGTCGAGCCGGACACCGGCACCAGGTCCTGACCTCCATCACCCAAGGCCGGGTGGAGGTGCCTGAGCGCGATCAGGTCGCGGTAGAGGCTCCACATGGACCCGTCGACGTCACGCTGCGCCGCTACCTCGACACCCGCCGGTTCGGTGCTCGCCCACCAGGGGTCGCCGGTGGTGAAGCCCTTGCCGGGGGCCTCGTCGGTCCACGGGAGGGGCGCGCGCTTGTCCTCGTCCTGAGGCGTGCCACCGCCCGCCATGCCCAGCTCCTCGCCGTAGTAGAGGAACGGGGTGCCGGGCATCGCGAGCAGAGTGGCGGCGGCCAGGCGGGAGGACGGGATGTCCTTCAGCAGCGTTCGCAGCGTTCGCTCCTGGTCGTGGTTCGACAGGAACGGCGCCTCGTATCCGCGGTCGGGGTATGCCTCGGCGGAGTTCCGCAGGACCACCTTCAGGCCCTGCGGCGTCCCATTCTTGATGGCGTCCTTGATGGTGGCCGCCACGTCGAACGAGAAGGCGAGCTGATACTCGTAGCCGTCGCCCCAGTAGTCGCGCAGCGTATCTACGCCCACCCATGCTTCGGCGAGCAGGAGCACGTCCGGGTACTCGGCGTGGAGGCGCTCGCGCATCCGCTGCATGAAGGCGTGGGTCTCGGGCTGATCTGCAAGCTGTCCGTCATCGCTCTCGAACAGGTGCCGGGCCGCGTCCACCCGGAAGCCGTCGACCCCCTTCGAAGCCCAGAAGCGCATCGACTCGAAGACCTCCTCCTCCACCACCGGGTTGGCGAGGTTCAGGTCGGGGAGGAGCTCGCCGAACAGCGCGTAGTAGTAGCTGCCGTTCTCCTCGAACCACACCGGGCGGCGGTCCCACGAGCGGGTCCAGCCGGGGTCCTCGTCGCGCCACACGTAGTAGCCGCGGAACTCGGCCTGGGGCCCCATGGCCGCGGACTCGAACCACGGATGCGTCTTGGCGGAGTGGTTGAGGACGAAGTCGAGGATCACGCGCATTCCGCGGCCGTGGGCCGCGGTCACGAACGCCTCGAAGTCGTCGAAGTCGCCGTACTCGGGCCTGAGGCCTCGATAATCGGCGATGTCGTAGCCGTGGTAGCTGGGCGAGGGGTGGATCGGCATGAGCCAGATCGCGTCCACGCCGAGGTCCGAGCTCGTGGTCGGATCCCCGTCGTTCAGGTAGTCCAGGCGCGCGGTCAGGCCTTGGAAGTCGCCTATGCCGTCGCCGTCGGAGTCGGCGAAGCTGCGGACGAACACCTCGTAGCCCACCGTGCCCCGCCACCAGCCCTGCTCGTTGGGGGAGGTGGGCGGCGGGCGGCCGGAGTCGGGGGTGCCGGCGTCGGCGCCTCCGTCGAGGGTCTCGGAGCCGCTGCAGGCGGCCAGGCCGGTGGCCAGGGTGAGGAGCGCGAGGGGGAGGACGGTCTTCATGGGTTCAGCTCCGAGGCTTAGCGGGCGCGACCCGGGCCCGAAAGGCAAGCCCGTGTACGACCCGCGGGCGGATCGCTGGATGGGCTTGTCAACCGGACGTGGTCGGATCATGGTCGGTTCCGCGAAGATACACTCTGTGGTGGAAACACTAGTGACGCACGTCAGAGTTGCGCAAGTGCCTCTGGTGGTGCAAGGTCCCGCGTGGTCCGGATCACGGACCCCACGGGGAGAGACGATTCCATGAAAGCCAACATCCTCAGCTCCACAGTTCTCCTGGCGATCCTCTCTGTTGCCGGCTGCAAGTCCGGTGGCGCCGCCGAGGGCGGCGCGGCGGCGGATGACGGATCCGTGTCCCTCCTGGATCCGGCCGGTGACGACAACGGCCCCGGCACCTACGTGTACCCGACCGACCAGGTCTACAAGAAGGGCGCGTTCGACCTCCGCAGCCTCGAGGTGGTGCCGGTCGGCAACGACATCGAGTTCCGCGTGAAGGTCGAGGGCCGCATCGAGGACCCGTGGGACAGCAAGGCCTGGGGCGGCAACGGCTTCTCGGTGCAGATGGCGTTCATCCACATCGACATGGATCACGCGCCCGGCTCCGGGGTGCAGGTTGGGTTGACGGGCACCAACGTGCGCTTCGCGCCCGAGGAGGCCTGGGACAAGGTCGTGATCATCAGCCCCCAGGGCCCGACCCGCGTGAACAGCGAGGTCGACCAGAAGGCCGCGGACTACAAGGCCAACGTCATCGTCCCCAAGATCACCCGCGCCTCCGGCAAGACGCTGATCGCGGTGGTCGGCAAGGAGCAGCTGGGCAGCATGCCGGCCAAGGGCTGGGGCTACCAGGTGCTCATGCAGAGCAACGAGGGCTTCCCGACCAAGACCGACCTGTTGACCCGCAAGGTCAACGAGTTCGAGGGGCAGCACCGCTTCGGCGGCGGCACCGACTTCGACAACGACCCGCAGGTCATCGACATCCTGATGCCCCCGGCCAAGGGCACCGCGGCGGAGGCCGACGCCCAGCACGCGGCCCTCAGCAAGTACAACAAGGAGTCCACCGGCACGATCGAGGACGGCACCATCAAGCCCGAGGACTGGGCGGTGGTGCCGATGGTGTACCCCGGTCAGTGAAGCCCTGTTGACGAGGCTGGAGGCATCCGATGCGACGCGCACAACGGTCTTGGATTCGCTGGCTGGTGATCCTGGGGGCGTCGGGCATGGCCCCCGAGGCGCTGGCCGACACCGCCAACTTCGAGCTGAGCGGGAAGATCTACACGAAGTGGCTCTACAAGAACGACGACACCCGCGGGTGCCTCTCGCTCTCGAACCCCTTCTGGCAGGACAACATCGGCGGCGGTAACGGCGTCTGTAGCGAGTTCCAGCTCGACATCAAGGGCCGGGTCTCGAAGTACGTGGTGACCGGCGTCCGGGTGAAGAGCCGCTTCGGCGCGCTGTGGCAGGACTGGTGGGAGAACGGCGACATCCGCTGGGACTTCCCGAACGACACCAAGTTCTGGGAGAACACCTCCGGCGAGTCGCTCGGCCAGAACCACGCCGCGTACATGAAGCTGCGCGGGGCCTATATCCGGGCCGCGCTGCCCATCCCCACCGTGCGCTGGGTCCACTTCGGGGCCAGCGACTTCGGGATGTTCAATGAATGGACCATCGGCAAGTCTCGTTACATCGACCGGGACAACGGCAACGGGGTGTTCTTCGAGGGCGACATCGGCGACGGCCTGCTGAAGTACCACACCGCGGCCGTCGCGCTGCCGAAGCTCTACGTGGGCCCCCGCTGGAACACCGGCCTCAAGGACGCCGACCCGCTCGCGGGCTTCTGGGGCGCCGACTGGGCCTACGCGGCCAAGCTGAGCTCGAGCCCCACCAGCGACCTGAACGTGGCCCTCGTCGGCGTCTACATCAACGACTGGGAGGCCGACAAGAACGACCCCGACAAGCTGGGCGACACCGACAACGCGGACCACGCGATTGATCTCGAGCCGCGCTTCCAGGCGGTGAACAGCACCCTCGAGGCCCAGTACTCCCCGAGCGCGCTCGAGTGGCTGAGCATCAACGGCCTGTTCGCGATGGCCTACAACCGCGTGAACCACGACTACGCCACCAACGCGGTGGCGAACGACCAGGGCTTCTCGCCCATCGTCTACCTGCTCGACGCCGACGGGAACCCGAAGGGCGCCACCGGCGCGGCCGGCACCCTGCGGGTGGAGCTGTACGACCCGCTCGAGATCGGGTTGAGCGCGAAGTTCGAGTACTTCAACATCGGCCAGCACTTCAACGCGATCTTCGGCGCCCGGCGCGAGTCCGACGTGCTCTTGACCGACGGCTTCCTCGCCACCGGCTTCATCTCCGGTGGTCAGCTCCCTACGCTGAACCTCGCCAACGAGTTCGTCGACTTCGACGAGCCCTGGTTCGAGAGCATCATCGGGTGGCACGGCGGCACCGGTGTGCTCGAGTACGTGTGGGGCGGGCTCAAGGCCAACGCCGAGTACAGCTTCATCACCTACAACACGAACATGCAGGGCCGGGACGTCGACAACCAGTACCCCGACTTCCTGTACACCGACGGCTTCACCGACGTGCAGGCCTTCACCGCCGACAAGGACTACGCCAACATCTACGACCGCGGTCGTGACGCGCGCAGCGTCTACGCCGAGTACAAGGACCGGCGCTCGCACATCGCGGTGCTGAACGGCGACTACCTGCTCCCCTTCGGCACCAACTTCGTGGTCAAGACCAAGCTGAAGTGGATCCACGACACCGACAAGCGCAACAACGTGGTGGACGGCAGCGAGGCCCCCTACTGCCTGCGGGAGTCCTTCACCACGGGCGAGGAGGTCCGCCGGGCGGATTGCGACGACTACAAGGGCGACCTGTACCTGGCGTTCCTCGGGGCCAGCTACCAGCTCACCGACGAGCTCAAGGCGGGCCTGGGCTACGAGTTCCAGTATTGGGATGAGATCAATCGCTCGGGCAACCAGGATGCGGGCTTCCGCGACTACAAGACCAAGAAGCACACCGCACGGCTCACCACGTCCTACAACTTCGGCGGCCTGACCTTCAGCTACCTGCTAGAGTATCTGCACAAGGACCAGGACCGCGACGCGGAGCTCCCCGGCACCTTCGACCAGCACTGGCGGGTGTGGCGCTCCAAGGCCACGGTGGAAGCAGGGTGGTGATGATGCGCACATTCAGCAGGACAACCTTGACTCGGTGGGGGGTTTGGGGCGCCCTTGTGGTCATGGCCCCCGGGTGCGGGGTGGAGGCTCTCTTCGGAGAGGCCTTCGACAAGAAGCACGAGCTGCCCACCACCGTGATCTCGGGCACGGTGTCGGTGGCCGACGCGGAGATCCAGGTCTTGCAGACGGACGGCACGGCGGTGGAGTGGCTGGACGCCAGCAACGCGGGCAACGCCTTCGAGATCGCGCTGCCCTCCGCCGAGTACCAGAACCTCCGGCTGGTCGCGACCAAGGGTGAGAAGCAGGTCCGGGCCCTGGTGCCGCGGCTGGCGGCGCGCTCCACCACGGGTGACCTGACCGTCGACGCGGTGACCACCACCGAGCTCATCATCATCGAGGCCAAGATGAGCGCCGAGGCCAAGACCCTGGCCACGGTGTCACCCGAGGTGCTGGCCGGCGTGAGCCGGGTGATGGAGACCTCCTTCGGGGAGCCGGGCACCGCGCAGGACTTCCAGAGCTGGGTGGCCAAGATCATCGACGCGGCCGACGAGGCTGGCACCACGCTGCCCTTCCAGACCCCGGTGCTCGACACCAGCTACGCGACCGTCACCTCTGGTCTGAGCCAGGCCTGGCTCGACGCCGCGAACCTGGACTACGACGGGAACGGCCAGACCAACACCGGCACCACCGCCACCGATGCCTTCGACGCCGCGCTCGAGGAGCTGGCCCAGACCTACGACTTCGCCGAGTGCCTCGACCCCGACAAGATCCGGGTGGTCTTCGAGGTGGACTTCAACTCGGGCCTCAAGGACGGCAACTGCTTCGCGATCAACCGCTTCAAGTGGGCGTCCGACGAGCCGGGCAAGTCGATGTTCATCGTCGGCGGCATCCACAAGGACTCGCCGGTGCAGGACCCCGAGCTGGACAAGGCGATGAGCAACACCGGCGGCTGGGTCCCGAACAAGATCCCCATGTACGATGACGGCACCAACGGCGACGCGGTGGCAGCAGACAACATCTGGACGATCTACTTCGACATGCCGCGTGGGGCGCGGGTGGGCTACAAGTTTACGTGGGGCAAGCCGGGCCTCCTCTGGACGGGGACCGAGGAGTGGCCGGGCAACCAGCGGATCCTGGAGGCGGTGGACGTGAACGGAGACAACATCGTCTTCCGACGCGACAACTTCCAGGACGAGGCGACCAACAAGGACCTCTCGAACCTCTATATCCGCGGGTCCGGTAGGATTGACTGGGAGACCGATGCCAACATGGACGGTGTCCCTGACGCGCGCGAGCGCATGATTGATGTCGATAACGACTGTGTCCTCGACGAATGGATGACTCCCGCTGGCGTGGGGCCAGCGACCGTCGACTGTGCTGAGATCGGGGGCCAGTGAAATGCGAAGGAGAGTGAACATGCTTCAGGGGAAGAAGTTCGCAGTGCTGGGTTCGGTGTTGGCGTTGGGTCTGGCCACTGCTTGTGGTGGCGAGGACAACAACAACAACAACAACAACACGAACAACAACAACAACAACACGAACAACAACAACAACAACAACACGGGCTTTCAGCAGCCCGAGGGCACCACGCCGCTGTCGTTCTGCATCGACGACTCCGCCAACGGGACCTACGAGGCGGGCGACGGCCTCAAGTGGAAGGGTACGTTGCTGTACGACGAGACCACTCGCATCGTCGAGAACCCGGGCAACTGGGATGGTCCCTACCCGCCCGTCTATGACGATGGTCCGTGGAACGCTGGCGGTCACGAGCCCATCGGCCAGACCGCAGGGGACCATGTTTGGTGCGTGACCGCATTCTTCGCGACCCCCACCGAGGACACGCCCTTCGAGTATGGCGCCGAAGACGCCGCCGGCTGGATCTGGGTGGGTGGCAACGGCACGTTCACTGTGCCGGCGAACTCCACCGCCGAGATCATCGCCGATCCGCTGGTGATCGAGGCGCACGGCACCATCGACATGCGGCTCACCATCGACACCTCGACCTTGGCGGCCGGGTACCAGATCGACCCGGCCACCGACACCGTGAAGGTCAAGGGCTCCTACGCCTCGTGGGTGGAGATCCCCTGCGTGGACGACGGGACCAAGGGTGACGCGACCGCTGGTGATGGCATCTTCACCTTCGTTCTGAGCGAGAACGTGGGCGTGGGCACCAACCTGAAGCACGCGGGTCTCCTCCGGACCGGCCAGCAGGCTGAGTTCGTGTTCGTGTTCAACGAGGGGCTCGAGTACAAGGGCGAGGTAGCCGGGCAGGGGGTCGCTCCCTTGACGCAGGGCGTCAAGGCGGAGATCTCCACCGACGGGACGACCTGGACGGACACGCCCATCAACTACCTGGACAGCAACCACAACACCTACATCCAGCCCTGATGGGTCTGGACTGACAGGCAGATAGGGCTCGGCGTCGCCACGTGCGGCGCCGGCCCGTGGTCTGGACGAGGGGACACCCGCCCAGCTGGTGTCCCCTCTTTCTTTTCGAGAGCGGTGTGTCATGAGTCCCTCCCTCGCCGTGCTCCTGGCCGCGATGGTCTGGAGCAGTCCGCCCAGCGGTGCCGCCGCGGCGCCCTATCGGGTGACGCTGGACGACGCCCACGGCGATGACGACGGGCCGGGGGGCTACGTCTACCCGAGCGACAACGACTACCCGCGCGGCTGCTTCGACCTCGAGCGCTTCTCGGTGCGCCGGGAGGGCGATGCGGTGGTCTTCGAGGTGACCCTGGCCGCCCCGCCGCGGCGGCCGCCGCAGATCCGGCGCACCAGCGCCATGCAGATCGACCTCGACAACGCGATCTACGTCCAGAACGTGGACATCTTCATCGACACCGACGGCGACCCCACCACCGGGTCCACCGAGGCCATCCCGGGGCGGAACGTGGTCCTGGACGGCGCCACGCCGTGGGACCGCGCGGTGGTGCTGACGCCGCAGCCCTTCGGGATGCGCTCGGTGCTCTCGGACTGGCGGCCGCTGGCCGAGGTGGTGACGCCGTCCAACCTGCAGGTGCGCGGCGCCACCATCATCGCGCGGGTGCCGGTGGCCGAGCTCGGCGAGCCGAACGAGAGGTGGGGCTACGCGGTGATGGTGTCCGGCGCGATCTGGGAGGAGTCCTTCGACGCGGTCGGGCGCCTGGTGGGCACCTATCGCAAGAACGCCTTCACGATGCCGGTGTTCACGGTGCCCGAGGCGCGGATCATCGGCGGGGCGGACCTGTCCCACTATCACCCGTGGGTGATGGACATCCTGACCGGGGACGGCCAGAGCCAGCACCGCATCCTCTCGTCCTACGACGAGAAGCGCGAGCGGCTGGCCGCGGTGCCCATGGTGTACCCCTTCCCCGACGCCCACGCCGCCGCGGCGGCCGCGGCGCCGGCGCTCCCCAAGGTGGAGCTGAAGCCGCCCCCGGGTCTGCGAGCAGGAGAGATCGTGCTCCGGGTGCGTGACGTGCAGACGGACATGGTGGTGTTGGAGCGGGGCCCGGACGAGGTGAAGCCTTTCACCCTGGGCACCGTCCTAGACGAGGAGGGACAGGCGGTGGCTCAGGTGGTGGTGACGGCCGTCTACCCCAAGTTCGTGCTCGTGACCGCGGTGGAGGGCGCCGATGCGATCAAGATCGGCGCGGCGGTCCGTTTCATTCCAGCAAGAGGAGACAAGTGATGCGTAGCTCGATGATGGCGCTGGCCGCCCTGGCCATGACCAGCCTGCCCGTGGGGGCGATGGCGGCCACCGAGGTGGTGGTGTGGCACTCCTATCGGGGCGGCGAGCAGGCCGCGCTCGAGGAGGTCGCCAAGACCTTCAACACCCAGAACAAGGAGATCCAGATCAAGCTCCTGCAGATCCCGTATGACGCGTTCGCCGACAAGGTGACCGCGGCCATCCCGCGGGGCAAGGGGCCGGACCTGTTCATCTTCGCCCAGGACCGCCTGGGGGACTGGGCGGCCAACTCGCTGATCGAGCCGGTGGACTTCTGGCTGGACGACGAGCTCAGGAAGGCCTTCGTCGAGCCGACCCTCGAGGCGCTCACCTACGATGACGCGGTCTTCGGCCTCCCCATGGCCTTCAAGATGACCGCCCTCATCTACAACAAGAAGCTGGTGAAGACGCCGCCCAAGACCACGGGCGAGCTGATCGAGATGGCCAAGAAGGCGACCGACGCCAAGGCGGGGCGCTTCGGCCTCGTCTACGAGAACGCCAACTTCTACTTCCAGTCGGCGTGGATGCAGGGCTTCGGGGGCAAGGTCTTCGACAAGAAGGGCAAGCCCACTTTGGACACCCCCGAGGTGCTCGCGTCGATGAAGTTCGCCCAGAAGCTGGCCCACGACGCGGGGATCATGCCCGAGGAGGTGAGCAGCATCCTGGTCACGACCCTGTTCAACAAGGGCGACGCGGCGTTCGTCATCAACGGGCCGTGGTTCCTCGGTGAGATCGACAAGAAGATCGACTACGGCGTGGCGGTGCTCCCGACCATCGACGAGGCGGGCGGCAAGCCGGCGAAGCCCTTCCTCACCGCGGAGGGCATCATCATGAGCGCCAAGAGCCAGGACAAGAAGGCCTCGTTCGAGGTGATGAAGTACCTGGCCTCGGTCGAGGCGGGGAAGGTGCTGGCCAAGAAGGGCTACATCACGGTGGCGCGGAAGGGCGTCTACGACGACCCGGAGGTGAAGAACGACCCCAAGCTCAGCGTGTTCCGGGCCCAGCTGAAGAACAGCGCGCCGATGCCCAACACGCCGGCGATGCGCATGGTGTGGTCGCCGGCGACCACCGCCATGAACAAGATCATCAACGGCAAGGCCGACCCCGCCGGCGCCATGAAAGAGGCGCAGGACGAGGTGTCGAAGTTGGTCAAGGGAGCTCGACGCTAGTGGCATCCGTACAGCTGGAGAAGGTGTTCAAGCGCTTCGGCGACAACGCCGTGGTCAGGGACGTCAACCTCGACATCGAGGATGGCGACTTCGTGGTGCTGGTGGGGCCCTCCGGCTGTGGGAAGTCCACGACCCTGCGGATGATCGCGGGCCTCGAGGAGATCAGCGAGGGCAACCTCAAGATCGGGGGGAAGGTGGTGAACAACCTCTCCCCCCGCGATCGCGACGTAGCGATGGTGTTCCAGAGCTACGCGCTCTACCCGCACATGACGGTGCGGGAGAACATCAGCTTCGGCCTCAAGCTCCGCAAGATGGACGCGGCCGAGATCGACGCGCGGGTGAAGAACGCCTCGGGCATCCTGGGCCTCGACGAGTACCTGGAGCGCAAGCCCAAGGCGCTCTCCGGCGGCCAGCGCCAGCGCGTGGCCATGGGCCGCGCGATCGTGCGGCAGCCCGCGGTGTTCCTCTTCGACGAGCCGCTGTCGAACCTCGACGCGAAGCTGCGGGTGCAGATGCGGGCGGAGATCGCGAAGCTCCACCAGCAGCTGGGCATCACCACCATCTACGTCACCCACGACCAGGTCGAGGCGATGACCCTGGCCAAGCACATCGTGGTGATGAGCATGGGCCTGGTGCAGCAGGTCGGGGCGCCGCTCGAGCTCTACCGGCGCCCGGCGAACCTCTTCGTGGCCGGCTTCATCGGGAGCCCGGCCATGAACTTCTTCGACGTCGAGGTGAAGGAGGAGGGTGGGGTGCCGGTGATGAAGGGCGAGGGCGTCTCGGTCCGGGTGCCGGAGCGCTTCCGGAGCCTGCTTGGCGAGAAGGGCCGCAAGCTCGTGCTGGGGGTGCGCCCCGAGCACATGCACGAGGCGACCGAGGGCGAGACCGACGTGGTCGTCGGCACCGTCGACGTGCTCGAGCCCCTCGGGGCCGAGGTGCACGCGCTCGGCAAGGTGGCGGGGAGCGATCTCACCGCCCGGCTCGAGCCCGACACCAAGGTGCAGGTGGGCGACACCGTGCGCATCGGGGTCGCGCTCGACGAGCTCCACATCTTCGACCGGAGCACCGGCCGGAGCCTGCTCGAGGGCGTGTCGTGAACAGGGCGGCGACCTCCTTCGTGGCGGGGGCCGCGGTGGCCACCCTCGCGTTCCTGACGTTGGCGCACTTCGAGAACCGGAGCGAGGCCAGGCAGTTCCAGGAGCGCCGGGTCGAGGTCATGGCGCGGGCGTTGGGGTTCGCCCAGGTGCAGGAGAGCCTGCGCGAGGACGACGCGGCGGAGGGCCTGGCCCAGCGCTTCGCCGAGGCGCTGCCGAAGGCGGTGCCCGGGGTGGAGCGGGCGTTCCTCCTGAAGCGGAACAAGTACCTGGCCCACAGCGACCCGGAGCTGGCCGACCAGCGGCTGGACTCCGAGAGCCTCACCGACAAGGTCCTGTTCGACCAGGGCCGAAAGCTCGAGGCCGAGGTCAAGAACAACGACGAGGAGCGGGAGCGGAACCACAGCCTGGGCGAGCGGAACGCGTACCCCGAGGTGGTGGTGGCCCAGGCCCCCGACGGCTCGGTGTCGGTGGCGGTGCCGGTGAAGGAAGACGGGCAGTTTCGGGCCATGGCCCGCGTGACCGCCCGCCCCGAGGAGGTCCCGACCCGGTTCCCGGTGCGGGTGCCCTTGTTCGGAGTGGCCTTGATGGTGCTCTTCGCCCTGGTGGGCGGCCGCCTGAAGGGCTACGCCCTGGTGGTCGGGGGTACCGGGCTCACGGTGGGCCTCGTGCTCGCCCAGGCCTGGGCCTATCGGGACTGGCAGGACGAGGTCCGGGCCGACCACGCCCAGCGCATGGTCGCCACCCTGGGGCAGCTGGGGCAGGCTGGCTTGCTCGAGCTGGCGGTGGAGCCGGAGGGGGCGGCGGCGCTGCCCGTGGCCCTGGCCCAGCGTCCCGATGGGGTCGCGGCGCCCGACCTGAAGATGGTGAAGAGCGCCACCGTGGCCGGTGATGTGCCGGACACCTTGCGCTTCGACGCCGACGGGGTGGCGGTGTACTACGCTCGCGGGTTCCTGGCCCCGGGCGCGGCCGGCGGTCGCGGGCTCACGATCTGGTCCATCGGCTTCGCGCTGATCGCGGGGGGCCTGTTCATCCTCGGAGCCCTCGGCCTGCTCCGACGCGCGGGCGACGCCGCGGTGACCCACCGCAACGCCTACGCGTACATGAGCCCCGCCATGGTCGGGATGCTGGTGCTGGTCTTCATCCCGGTGATCTACGGCATCTCGCTCGGCTTCCAAGAGAAGCAGTACGGCGCGTTCCAGTTCGTCGGCCTCGACAACTTCATCGGCATCCTGTCGGACTTCGACGTCAGCCGACCCGAGAACTTCTACTTCAAGCTGGGGGTGACGGTGCTGTGGACGGTGTCCAACGTGACCCTGCACGTGAGCATCGGCCTGTTCCTGGCCCTGATGTTGAACGACCAGTTCCTGAAGGCGAAGGGCATCTTCCGGGTGCTCCTGATCATCCCGTGGGCGGTGCCCAACTACATCACCGCCCTGATCTGGAAGGGGATGTTCCACAAGCAGTTCGGCGCCTTCAACCTCGCGCTCGAGGCGATGGGGTTCGAGCCGGTGGCGTGGTTCAACAGCTTCTGGCCCGCGTTCTTCACCAACCTGTCCACCAACACCTGGCTGGGCTTCCCGTTCATGATGGTGGTGTCCCTCGGCGCCCTGCAGAGCATCCCCACCGATCTGTACGAAGCCGCCATCGTCGACGGCGCGTCGCGCTGGCAGCGCTTCCGGAACATCACCCTACCGCTCCTCATGCCCGCGCTGGTGCCCGCGGTCATCGTAGGGACGGTGTGGACCTTCAACATGTTCAACATCATCTACCTGGTGAGCGGCGGGGCGCCGAACGGGGCCACCGACATCCTGATCACCGACGCCTTCCGGTGGGCCTTCGAGCGCGACAAGTATGGTTACGCGGCGGCGTACTCCACCGTGATCTTCGTGATCCTGGTGGTGTTCACCACAATCACCAACCGCATCACCGGCGCCACGAAGGGAGCGTTCGAATGAACCACGACAACAACCCCTTCAGCGGCGGGCGCATCCTCAAGATGCTCTTCCTCGCCGCGGTCACCGTCGCGGTGGTCTACCCGGTGCTGTGGGTGGTCAAGATGGCGCTCACGCCGTCCCAGGGCTTCGACGCCTCGGCCAGCCCCCTCCCGAGCAACCCGGACCTGTCGAACTTCGTCTACCTGTTCAAGGAGACCGACTTCCTCCGCTGGCTGCTGAACAGCTCGGTGGTCAGCGCCACCACCACGCTCCTGGGCGTCTTCCTCGCCTGCACCGCGGCCTACGCGCTGAGCCGCTTCCGGTTCCCGCTGCGTGCGTCTGCGATGATGATGTTCCTCATCCAGCAGATGTTCCCGGGCGTGCTCATGATGGTGCCGCTCTACATCATCGTCGACAACCTGGGCCTGCTCGATCAGCTCCTGGGCCTGACCCTGGTGTACGCCACCACCGCCATCCCGTTCTGCGTGTGGATGCTGAAGGGCTACTTCGACACCATCCCCCGCGACCTCGAGGAGGCGGCGCTCATGGATGGCGCCACCCCGGCCATGATCTTCTGGCGCATCATGCTCCCGCTCTCGCTGCCCGCGGTGGCGGTGACCGCGCTGTTCTCGTTCATGACCGCGTGGAACGAGTTCATCCTCGCCGCCATCTTCATGAACTCGTCCGAGCACTACACCCTGCCGGTGGGCCTCAAGACCATGGTGGGCCAGTTCTCGACCGAGTGGGGGCACTTCGCGGCCGGCGCCATCCTGGTGAGCATCCCGGTGGTGGCCCTGTTCTTCGCCCTGCAGAAGCAGCTTGTGGGCGGCCTGACCGCGGGCGGGGTGAAGGGGTGAGGCGCTGGGCCTGGTTGTTGGCCCTGCCCCTGGTGGCGGCGTGCTCCGGGGGCAGCGAGCCCAGCGCTGACGCGGGGTTCACGGACGACGCGGGCGCCGACGCGGGGGTGGTCGACACCGGCGTCGCCGCCGGCAGCTACGCACACGTGGCGCCTACGCTCGGCGCGGTGCCCGAGGTGCTGAAGGGCGAGACCTGGCTCACCCACCACACGCAAGACATCCTGCCGTACTGGGACATGCCGGAGGCCTTCGGGACCCCGGAGGGCAACTTCCCCACCTACCGGGGGATGAACGGCACCATCCAGGGCTCGAACGAGCGCCGCCCGCGGATGATCGCGCGGCAGACCTTCGCCTACGCCGTGGCCTACATGCTCCACGGTGACCCCCGCCACCTCGAGCTGGCCCACGCGGGCGCCCAGTGGATCATGGACCACGCGGCCGACGCCCGCGGCGGCTTCCACGCGCGCCTGAGCGCGGCCGGCGACCCCAACGGGACCGACGCCAAGACCGCCCAGGACACCGCCTACTGCATGCTCGGGCTGGGGGCCTACTTCTTCGTCACCCGCGACCCGGCGGCGGAGGCGGTGATCGTCGAGACCCGCGACCTCTTGTTCTCGGACGTGTTCTTCGACCAGACCTTCGGGCGCATCCGGGACGCGGTGTCCGACGACCTCTCGGCCGAGGTCGACGTGGAGGGCGATGGGGGCTGGGAGCTGGTGGCCCAGCTGGACCCGATCAACGCGTTCTTGCTCCTGACGCAACCCGTCTTGACCGAGGCCTCCCGGCGCCAGCAGTTCCAGGGCGACCTCCAGCGCCTCGCTCAGCTCATGATCGACCGCTTCTGGAAGGACGGCCTGTTCTGGGGGGTGCACAACAAGCAGGGCCAGTACCGCTCCAAGCACGCGGACTTCGGCCACACCCTGAAGGCGTATTGGATGGTGCTCCAGATCGACAAGCGCCTCCCCGAGCACCCCTTCTACGGGTTCCTGCAAGAGAACGTGCACGGCCAGGTGGCCCTGGCCTACGACGACACCTACGGGCGCTGGGCCAAGCGGCCCATCTCGCCCAGCCAGGTGGAGTACGGCTCGGACTGGTGGATCTACGCGGAGGAGGACCAGATCGCGGCCACCCTCAACATGATCGACGGCCAGTACAGCGACGAGCTCGAGCGCACCGCCCAGCACTGGCTGGATGAGTACGTCGACCACCTCAACGGCTCGCCGGGCGAGGTCATCCCGGGCATCACCCGCACCGGGAACCGGGGCTACAACTGGTCGCCCACCGACACCGCCAAGTGCAACGAGTGGAAGAGCGGCTACCACTCCTCCGAGCACGCCCTGGTGCTGTACCTCACCGGGCGCTACCTGGAGGACGCGCAGGCGACTTTGCACTTCGCAGTGCCCCCGGTCGACGCCCAGGCCTTCACCGCCCGGCCCTACATCTTCGACGGCGAGATCGCCGGCCGCACCACCGGCAGCACCCTCAGCGTGGGCGGCCGGGACCTGGTGGACGTCGCGGTCTCCTTCTCCGGCCTGTACTGAGGCGCCGCCTCAGGAACCGCTCGCGTCCGCGCCGGCCCCCGCTAGGAAGCGGGCGTGCGGTACGACGCGGTGGTGGTGGGGGCCGGCTTCGGCGGCCTCGGGGCGGCCCTGAGGCTGGCCGAGGGCGGGGCGAAGGTGGCGCTGTTGGAGGCGCTCAACTACCCCGGCGGCTGCGCCAGCACCTTCAGGCGCGCTGGCTACCGCTTCGAGGCCGGCGCGACCCTGTTCTCGGGCTTCGGGCCGGGACAGCTCTTCGCGCGCTGGATCGAGGCCCACGGGTTGGACGTGCAGGTGGACTTCGAGGACCCGATGGTGCGCTTTCGGACCCCCGACTTCGAGCTGGCGGTCGGGCCGTCACGGGGGCCCCTGCGTGACCAGCTGGTGGCGCTGGGGGTCCCGGCGGAGGGGCTGGACGGGTTCCTGCGGCAGCAGCGCAAGGTGGCGGACGCGCTGTGGGGGCTCCTCGACGACCCCGCGCTCCTGCCGCCCTTCGGGGCGGCGGCGCTCCTTCGGCACGTGGCGAACAGCCCTCGCTACCTGCCTCTGTTGCCGCTCTTGGGGAAGCCGCTCGGCGCGGTGCTGGCGAGGCATGGGCTGACCGAGGCGGAGCCGCTGGTGGCCTACCTGAACGGGCTCTGCCAGATCACCGTGCAGTGTGGAGTGGCGGAGGCCGAGGCGCCCTTCGCCCTCGGCACCATGGACTACTACCACCGCGGCACCGGGCACGTGCGGGGCGGCATCGGGCGCCTGGCCGGGGCGCTGGTGGACGCGGTGCGGGGCGCGGGCGGTGAGGTGCACCTGGCCACCCGGGCGCGGGGGCTCCGGCGGGCGCCGGGGGGCTGGGCGGTGGAGACCCGGCAAGGCGTCCTGCACGCGGAGGCGGTGGTGGCGAACCTCCTGCCCTCCGCGGTGCAAGCCTTGTTGCGGGACGAGGCGCCGCTCCCCGCCCTGGCCCGGCGCAGCGCCGCGGTGGCGACCGGGTGGGGCGCGATCATGCTCTACCTGGTGGTGGCGCCGCCCCCTGACGCGGGCCCCGGCCCCATCCACCTCGAGGGGGTGGGGGACCCGGGGGCCCCCTTCACCGAGGGCAACCACGTCTTCGCGTCGGTGAGCGGTGAGGCGGACGAGGGGCGCTGCCCGCCGGGGCTGCGCACGATGACGGTGAGCACCCACGTGCCCATCCCCTCCGTGCGGGCGGGCGGCGGGGCCTACGTGGCCCGAGTGCAAGAGAACATGCGGAGGACGCTGGCCGCGCGGGCGCCGGAGTGGGTGCGGGACGTCCGCTTCGAGCTCACCGCCTCTCCCCGCACCTTCCAGCGCTTCACCGGGCGCCCGGAGGGCCACGTGGGCGGGGTGCCGCGCCGAGCGGGCCTGCACCACTACCGCGATCTGGTGCCGGCGCCGCCCCTGCCCGGGCTCTACCTGGTGGGGGACAGCGTGTTCCCGGGTCAGAGCACCCTCGCGACGGCGCTGGGCGGGGTGAAGGCGGCGGAGCGGATCTCGAGCCGGTGACCTCGGGTGGCCACTGCGGTGAGGCGGGGCGCGGTGGCCACGAGCCTCCATCCCTCAGCGGCTGACTCCGGCCACGGCGAGCCCGCACACCACCACGAGGGTGGCGTGGGTGAAGCGCTCCAATGCCCCCGCCGGTACCCGCTCCCGGAGGGCGCGGCCCAGGAGGTTCCCCACCGGGATGGCCAGCGCGAGCGCCCCCGCCAGGGCCCAGCGGGTGGCGTCCATCCAGCCCCCGGCGCCGTAGGCGGTGAGCCGGGCGATGTGCATGGCCGCGGCCGACAGGGCGGTGGTGGCGAGGTAGGCCGGCCCGGTGAGGCCCATCGAGAGCAGGAGCGGCGGCACCAGCAGCCCGCCCCCGCCGCTCGTGGCGGTGATGAAGCCGCCCACCGCGGCCACCGGCACCACCGCGGAGGCGGGGGGCCGCCAGCGGATCCAGCCCAGGGCCTTGGCGAGCGCGAGGGCGGTGGCCCCGAGGAGGAGGCCCCGCAGGACTCCGTGGGGGAGCTGCACCGCCAGGGCGCCGCCCAACAGGGCCCCGGGCACCGCGCCGAGGGCCAGCCGGCCAGCGATCCGGGCGTCCAGGTGGCGGCGGAACAGGAAGAGGCGGTGCAGGTTTCCGGCCAGCAGGGCGGGGGCGGTGACCGCGAGGGCGGTGCCGGGGTCGAACCACAGGGCGAGGGCGAGGAGCAGGAGGAGGCCGCCGCCCACCCCGGTCAGGGTGGTGAGGGCGCCGGCGGCGAGGCCCAGCGCGGCGAGGAGGAACAGCTCGGTCATGGCCCCAGCTTCGGCCCCGCTTGGTTATCCGTCCAATCGAACCTTCTGAGTGCTACCATAGACGCTGGCTATGCTTGATGAGCTCCAGCACCTGATCCTGGTGGCCGAGCTGGGCACCCTCACCGCGGCGGCCCGGCGGGCGCACCTGTCGCAACCTGCGTTGACCGCCTCCATCCAGCGCCTCGAGGAGGACTTCGGGGCGCAGCTCCTGTTGCGGGGGCGGGGTGGGGCGACCCTCACCGCGGCGGGGCAGGCCCTGTTGCCGCGGGCCCAGGCCGCGCTCGCCGCGGTGGAGGAGGGGCGGCGGGCGGTGGCGGAGGTCATGGGCCTCGCGGCGGGCGAGGTGCGGGTGGGGGCGGGGGCCACGGTCTGCACCTACCTGTTGCCGCCCATCTTGAAGCGCTTTCGGGCCCGGCACCCCGGGATCCGGTTCTTCCTGAGCGAGGTCACCACCGAAGAGGCGCAAGACGCCTTGCGGGCCGGCCACCTCGACCTCGCGATCGTGGCCCACAGCGAGGCGGAGCCCTGGCGCGACGACCCGCTGATCCTGGTGCGGGGCCCGGACTTCGCGCCCCCCGCGGTGGTCGACGAGGCGCCCTTCGTCACCTTCCGGCCCGGGGCGTCGTCCCGGGCGGTGCTCGAGGCCCACTTCCCGCGCGCCGCCTTCGTCATGGAGCTGGGCGGCATCGCGGCGGTGAAGGGCATGGTGCGAGCCGGCATCGGTCTCGCCCTCGTGAGCCGCTCGGCGGTGGGCGAGGATCTCGCCCGCGGGCGCCTGATCGAGGTCCCCGACCCGCGTACCCCGTTGATCCGCCCCCTGGGCCTGCTCCACCGGGGCCTGGAGCGCCTGCCCCCCGCCGCCGCGGCCTTTCGCGCCGAGCTGCTCGGTTGACACACCTCGACCGTGCGGTAGAGGACCGGGACGGTGGTCGGTCAGGTCCGTGATCAGGTGCTGCACGAGGCGACGCGCCTGTTGGCCCGGCACGGCTTCGAGGGGACCTCGCTCCAGGCGGTGGCGGACGCGGTGGGGGTGAAGAAGCCCTCGGTGCTCTACCACTTCAAGTCGAAGGAGGACCTGCGCCAGGCGGTGCTGGACAGCCTGCTGTCGCGTTGGTCCGAGGTGGTGCCGCGCCTGTTGATGGCGTCCACCCGCACCGGGCTCGCCAAGTTCGAGGCGGTGATCGGGGAGCTGGTGGGCTTCTTCGCCGATGACCCCGACCGGGCGCGCATCCTGGTGCGCGAGCTGCTGGACCGGCCGGAGCAGATGCAAGAAATCTTGCAACGGCAGGTCCGGCCCTGGGTCGAGGTGGTGGCGGAGTACATCCGTGAGGGCCAGCGGACGGGCACGGTGCGCCCCGACGTGGACCCGGAGCCCTACGTGCTCCACGTGGTGAGCATGGCCCTGTTCTCCCTCGCCACCACCCCCGCCGCCTCGCCCTTGTTCGAGGGCGGGGGCCGGGGCCCGGTGGAGCGCACGGTGGGAGAGCTGGTGCGCCTGGCCAAGGCGGCCCTGTTCGTGGACGGCTACGTGCGGCACCAGGACGACAAGCGGGCCCGACAAGGTGGGGCGGGGCGCTGAACCCTCGAAATCGCACGGGAGGTCAAAACTCGGCCCGGCCCGAGGGCTAGGTTGGTCTCCGCTCGTACGAGCGAAAGAGGAGACGAACATGGACAGAAGAGAAGTCTGGGAGACCTACGCCTCGGCCTGGAAGGCGGAGGCGGTGGAGGACAAGCGCGCCTTGTTCGAGCGCGCCCTCGACCCCGCGGCCATCTACACCGACCCCTTGATGCAGACCCGGAGCTGGGGCGAGCTGGAAGGCTACATGGTGCAGTTCCATCAGCAGGTCCCGGGTGGGCACTTCGTGACCACCTGGTTCCACGCCCACCACGACCGCTCGATCGCGCGCTGGGACATGCGCGGGGCGGACGGCGGCAAGCTGGGGGAGGGCATCAGCTACGGGCGCTACGCCCCCGATGGTAGGCTGCTCGAGATGACCGGCTTCTTCGAGACCCCGGGCGCATAGGCGTGCAGTACCTCGAGGCGGTCCAGGCGGGCATCGAGTTCATCGAGGCCCGCCTGGAGGAGGACATCGATCTCGCGGAGGTGGCGGCGGCGGCGCGCATGAGCCAGTGGCACTTCCAGCGCATCTTCAAGGGGCTGACCCGGGAGACGCTGATGGCCTACGTGCGGGCGCGGCGCATGGCCCGCGCCCTCGAGCGGCTGCAGCGGACCGACGACCGCATCATCGAGATCGCGCTCGGCGCCGGCTTCGAGTCGCAGGCCAGCTTCACGCGCGCCTTCAAGAAGACGTACGGCCTGACGCCTGCCGCCTACCGCAGGCTCGGCGGGCGCAACCCGTTCCCCAAGAAGCTCCGCGCGGACCGGGCGTACCTGGAGCACCTGCAGGCGCGCGTCACCCTCGAGCCCGAGATCGTGGCGCAACCCGCCTTGCGGCTGGTGGGCCTGAGGACGCGCTTCTTCGGCTCCGGCTCCGAGAAGAACAACGTGGCGGCCCAGCTGCCGGGCTTGTGGGCGGCCTTCTTGCCCCGACTCGGGGAGATCTCCGGGCGGGTGCCGGGGGTCTGCTACGGGGTGGTGGGCCCGGCCGTCGACGGCGGTGAGGAGCTCGAGTACCACGCGGTGGCCGAGGTGTCGGCGCAGGCCGAGCTGCCGCCGGGCATGGTGGAGCTGGTGCTGCCCGCCGCGACCTGGGCGCGCTTCCTCCATCGCGGTCCGCCGGAGGCGCTCGACCACACCGTGGACTACGTCTACTCCGCGTGGCTGCTGGCGTCGGCGCGGCGGCACACCTTCGGCCCCGACCTCGAGATCTACGGCCCGGCCTACGCGCCGGGCTCCGAGACCTCGGAGATCGGCTACGCGATCCCCATCGGGTGACACCTCGCGGGGATACCCGGTTGACATGTCTCTACCGATTGGTAGACAGATCGTCCATGGTCGGTCAGAGCAGCTCGAACTTCTACTCCGACAACCCGGACCTGGCCTGGTACCTGGAGCGGGGCATCGACTGGGCCCCGCTGGTGGAGCTCACCGAGTTCCTCCACAAGGCGCCGGATGCCTTCACCGACGCGGGCGAGGCGAAGGACGCCTACCGCGACGTCCTCTCGTTGATCGGTGAGCTGGCGGGGGAGGTGCTCGCGCCCCGCGCGGCGGAGATCGATCGCCTCGGCGTTCGCCTGGAGGGCGGCGAGGGAACGGTGTCGGCCCCCTTCGCCGAGGTGTTCGAGCAGCTGGGCGCGCTCGAGCTGCACGGGCTCTGCCTCCCGCGGGAGCTGGGCGGCCAGAACTGCCCGCTCACGGTGTTCTTCCTCGCGAGCGAGCTCTTGGCCCGGGCCGACCTGTCGGCCATGACCCACTTCTCGTTCCACGGGCCCATGGCCATGGCCATGCTGGCCTACTCGTGGGCCGAGGGGAGCACCGACTTCGACCCCGCCACCGGCTCGATCACGAAGACGCGCTTCGCCGTGGCGATCGACGAGATCCGGCGCGGCGCGGCGTGGGGCGCCATGGACATCACCGAGCCCGACGCGGGGAGCGACATGGCGGCGCTCCGCACCACGGGGACGCTGGGCGCGGACGGGGTGTGGCGCCTGAACGGGCAGAAGATCTTCATCACCTCGGGCCACGGCAAGTACCACTTCGTCATCGCCCGCACCGAGCAGCCCGGGGATCCGGACGACCCCTTCGCGGGGCTGGGCGGGCTCTCCATGTTCCTGGCCCGCGCCTACGAGGACGGCCCCGAGGGGCGCAAGCGCTACGTCACCATCGATCGCCTCGAGGAGAAGCTGGGGCACCACGGCTCGCCCACCGCGTCGCTGATGTTCGAGGACACCCCGGCCGAGCTGGTGGGGCAGCGGGGCGAGGGCTTCAAGCTGATGCTTACGCTGATGAACGGCGCGCGGGTCGGGGTGGGCTTCGAGGGCGTGGGGGTATGTGAAGCTGCCTTGCGCCTGGCCCGGGCCTACGCGGCGGAGCGCCGCTCCATGGGCAAGACCATCGACCGGCACGAGATGATCGCCGACTACCTCGACGAGATGGAGGCGGACCTGCTGGGCCTCAGGGCGCTCGGCGTGCAGTGCGCGGTGGAGGTCGAGCTGGCCCAAAAGGGCGGCATCGTCCTCAACACCGGCCTCGTGACCGACCCCGAGGAGCGCCAGCGCCGGGAGCGCGACATGAAGCGCCACGGCGCGCGGGCGCGGCGCCTGACCCCGCTGTTCAAGTACCTGGCCTCGGAGCAGGCGGTGCACATGGCGCGGATGGCGATCCAGATCCACGGCGGGGTCGGCTACACCAAGGAGTACGGGGCCGAGAAGCTCCTCCGCGACGCCCTGGTCCTCCCGATCTACGAGGGCACCAGCCAGATCCAGTCCCTCATGGTCATGAAGGACACCCTGACCGGGGTGATGAAGGACCCGCGGCGCTTCGCAACCCGAGTTGCACAGGCCCGCTGGCGCGCCACCACCGCCCGAGACCCCCTGGAGCGGCGGGTGGCCAGGCTCCAGGGCCTCGCCCGGTCGGCCGAGCAGCACCTGTTGACCCGCACCGTGGCCGACAAGGGCAGGCAGGTGGTAGGGGAGCCCCTCTCGGCGTGGGGCCGGCACCTGAAGGGAAAGTGGGATCCCAAGCGCGACTTCGCCTACGCGATGCTCCACGCCGAGCGCCTGACCCGGTTGTTGGCCGACGAGGCGGTGGCGGAGCTCCTCCTCGCCCAGGTGCGCCAGGACCCGGCCCGGCGGTCGATCCTGGAGCGCTACCTCGAGCGGGCCGAGCCGCGGGCCCGGCACCTGTACGAGCGCATCACCACCACCGGGCAGCGCCTGCTCGAGACCCTCGGGCACGAGGGGGAAAGTGAGCGCAAGGTGGGTTGACGCCAAGCGAGGCCGAGGCCCGGGCACGGCGCGGGGCGTGTCAGGCCCATGAGGATGCGGAGCGCTGCATTTCGACTGCGATGGTGCGCCCGGCTGACGCTACGGGCCTGGCGCCCTTGCCCCCCGCGCGATTCTCCAGGGGCACAGCGGTGGCTCTGCTCGGAGTTGGGGGCGAACCACCTGGGGCTCCACGAGGCGCAAGGCCGCAAAAACCAGAAGGTCATCGGATTGGGCTCGAGGTCCGCTCTGGGCCGGTCCGTCTTTGGGGGCTTGGCGCGCTTGCAGACCTGGTAGAGTCCGCGCGTGTGGCGGTGGGTCGGCCTGGCGCTCTTCGTGCTCGCGGCAGGCTGCCACTCGGCCGAGCCTCTGAACCTGGACCCGCCCCCGGACTCGGCCCGGAGCATGCTCCTCGCGCTGCCCGACGCGCGGCAGGGCTGGGGCGACGCCCTTGAGGGCGCGCCGCTGCCGGCCTTGGCCGAGCTGGGGGACGGGCCGCTGGTGGTCCTGTACTACCCCGTCCCCCTCGAGGCCCTGGGCTTCACCGCGGGCCTGGTGCCGCTGGTGCCCGAGGGTGAGGGGCGAGGGGCGCCGCCGACAAACCTCGGCGCGGTCTACCTTCCCGCGTCGGGGGCGCGGCTCAGCCTGACCGAGGGCGCGGACGTGGTGGCGCGGATCCGGTTGGCCGCGCTCGGCGACGCGGAGTGTCGGGCCCTGAGCGGCTGCTACCCCGCCACCCCCGAGCTCGAGCAGGTGTGCCAGCCGTCTTGCACGCCGACCGCGGTGGAGCCGCCGGCCGAGGTGACGCCCCCTGCGTTCCCTCGGCTGGGCGGGTGCACGGCGGAGGCGACCGCGACGCTCGGCCAGTGGTCGGCCGCGGTGGCGGGCTGCGTCCCGGCTGCGCTGCCGGAGTGTGGCCCGGGGACCTTCGCGGCGGGCCTGGCCACCGCGTGCACGCCCCTGGCGATCTGCACCGATGACGGCTGGCCTGCAGCGGTCTCGGCCGGCGCGCGCTTCGTCGACCCGGCGGCGGCGGCGGGCGGGGACGGCTCCCGCGCCCAGCCCTTCCAGACCCTGGCCGCTGCGCTCCAGCCGGGAGCAACCGAGGTTGCGCTCCGCGGGGAGGTCGCCGCGCCCGCCACACCTCTGATCGGGGTGCGCCTGGTCGGCGCGTGCCCGACCGCCGCGAGCGTGCGTGGCGACCTCTCGCTGGGGGCCGGCGCGCGCGTGGCCGGCCTCGAGGTGGCGGGGGCGCTCGCGCTGGCGGGGCCGGGGACGGCGGCGGAGGGGGTCCAGGCTGGGACCGCCTCGGTGACGGCCTCGGGCGTCACGTTGACCTCGGTGCGGGTGCTCGGGGCGGCCGCGGTGCTTCCTGGTACCGCGGTGACGGTGGACGGGCTCCACGTCGGTGGCGGCATGAGCGTTCGAGGAAGCCTGAGCGGCCAGCGGGTCACGGTGGCCCCCTCCGGGCTCGACGTCTTCGCGGGCGGGCAGGCCGACCTGCAGGAGGCCACGCTGCAAGGTGGCCTGCGCATCTCGGGCGGTGGGCGTGCGCACCTCCGAGCCGCGGTGATCCGGGAGGGCGGCATCGGCCTCGACGGTGCCACGCTGGAGGCGAGCGACGTCTGGGTGCACGACGCGCCGGGTGACGGGGCGACGGTCAGCGGCGCGGCCCTCAGGCTGGAGCGGGCGGTCATCGAGCGCTCCGCGGTCTTCGGGGTGCAGCTGGTCGGGAGCACCACCAGCACCCTCACCGACGTCCGGGTGGCCGATACCGGAGATCACGCGGTGTGGGTGAGCGGCGACGTGCGCCTCTTGGGCGAGCGCCTGGCCCTCACCGACGCGGGAGGGGAGGGGCTCCGGTCCGAGGTCGACCCGGAGGGCGCGCCGGAGCCCAAGCTGGACCTCTCGGACGTGCTCGTGCGCGGGGTCCAGGAGGAGTCCTGCCTCGCGTTCCTCCGCACCACGAAGGCCACCTTGCGCCGCGCGCGGCTCGAGCAGTGCGGCATCATCGGCCTGCGCACGGATCGCAGGGGCACCGAGGTGGACGCCTCGGACATCGTCGTGGCGGGGGCCTCGCTCGGCCTCCGCTTCGAGGGCGGCTCCGCCACCACCTTGACCCGGGCCCTGGTGGCCTCGTCGCGGGCGGCGGGCCTGTGCGTGGACGACCCGGGCACCGCCCTCGTCGCGCGGCACGTCCGAGTGCAGGACACCTTGCGCGTGGCGAACGACTCCTGCATCGACCTGGTGGCGGGGGCGGGGCTCGGGATGGCGGTCCACTCGGGGGCCCAGATCGACCTCGAGGCGTTCGAGGTCGAGAACAGCGCCGCCCTGGGCGTGGAGCTCGGGAGCCCGTCCATGAACTCCTTCCGAGATGGAGTGATCCGGGACGGCCCGGTGGGGGTCCACAGCGTCAACGTCTGGCGCGAGCCCGACCTCATGCGGGGCATCCGCTATGAGGGTAACGGGCTGGACCTGGACGTGCTGATGGAGTAACTGAACAGGTGTATGGGTCGCCCCACCGGCCGCGCTGACCTGCCGCTCCACGGGGGGCGGGTCCCACCCTGGCTGGCCCAGCGCATGGCGCGCCTGGGCCGGGTGGTGGTGGAGGCGCTGGTGCTCCACTACGGGCGGCAAGAGGTCTTGCGGCGCCTCGCCCACCCGTTCTGGTTCCAGTCCCTGGGCGCGGTGATGGGGATGGACTGGCACTCCTCCGGCATCACCACCAGCGTGGTCGGGGCCCTGAAGCGGGGCCTGGCCGACGTGGCCGACGACCTGGGCCTGTGGGTGTGCGGGGGGCGCGGCAAGCACAGCCTGCGCACCCCCGAGGAGCTGCGGGGGCGGGCCGAGCAGGCGGGGCTCGACGGCGACGCCCTGGTCCGCACCAGCCGCCTGGTGGCCAAGGTCGACAACACCGCGGTGCAGGACGGCTTTCAGATCTACCTGCACGCCTTCATCGTGGCGGCCGACGGCCAGTGGGTGGTGGTGCAGCAGGGGATGAGCGACGCGCGGGGCCAGGCCCGGCGCTACCACTGGCTCTCCGAGGGCATCACCAGCTTCCTCGACGACCCCCACGCCGGCATCGACGGCGAGGGGCAGGGCGTCATCGTCAACCTGGCCGACCGCCGGGCGGCCCGGGCCCGCGATGTGGGCCTCGAGCTGGTGGGGGCGGGGCCAGATGTCGTGCTCGCGCAGCTCCGGGCCGCCACCGGGCGCCCCGCCGCCGCGCCGAGGCCGCAAGCTGACCTGCCGCACCTGGTCATGCCCGAGCACCATGACGTGCGCCCCGAAGACGTGGTGGACCGCCGGCTCTTCGGCGCCCTCGCCGCGGCGGAGGCCGCCGCCCCCGAGGACTTCGAGGCGCTCCTCCTCACCCCGGGGCTCGGCCCCCGCACCGTGGCCGCGCTGGCCCTGGTGAGCGAGGTGGTGCACGGCGCCCCGAGCCGCTTCACCGACCCCGCCCGCTTCTCGATGGCCCACGGCGGCAAGGACGGCCACCCGTTCCCGGTGCCCCTGAAGGTCTACGACAAGACCCTCGAGGTGTACCGCGACGCCATCCACGCCGCGAAGCTGGGGCAGGACGACAAGCTCGACGCGCTGAAGCGCCTCGACGCCGAGGCGCGGCGCCTGGAGGCCTACGCCACCGGCCCGGTGACCGCGGCGTACATGGCCGAGGAGCGTCGCCGCTCGCACCAGCTGGGCGGCCGCACCGTGATGGGCTGGGCGCCGCCGAGCGGGGCGCCGCTGGGGCCGGGGGTGATGCCGAGGCGGTCTGCGGCGCCGAAGAAGGCGCGGGGGGCGCGGCAACTCGCCTTGCCGGGGTTGGGAGAGTAGCGGTGCAGGTGACCTTCGACAGCCGGCGCAAGAGCCTCGCCACGTTGGAGCGCGCCCACCCCGGCGCCCGGTTCATCGACGTGACCTCGAAGGCCGAGGCGCCGTGGGTCCAGCTGAGTCCGTTCTACCCCCACGGCGGGCTGCCGGTGCCCTTCAGCCCCGGTGTCACCGCAGCTTCCGTGGAGGGGATCTGGCAGGGGTTGAAGGTGTTCGAGCGGGCCGACGTCGACCCGGCGCGCTTCGAGATCACGTCGATGAAGGGCATCAAGCGCTCGGTCCGCGTGAACGGGCGGGTCCGAGGGCACAGGAAGGGGGTCGAGGGCACCGAGCTGCTCGACTACCCGTCCGCGCGCCGCCTCATCTACCTGCCCACCTACCGGTACGTGCTCGAGCACCTCGTGCAGGACCTCGTGCTCCGACTGCGCGCGCTGGCGGCGGAGGCGCCCCTGGTGCTCCTCGACTACGAGACCAACGGCGACGTGCGCCGGCTCGACAAGCCGCTGTCGCACGCCGCCCTGGTGGCGATGTACCTCCGTGGGACGTGGCCGGAGGCCTGAGGGGAAGCTGAGCGCGCGCCTCCTGGTTTCCTCCCCATGCGGTGGGCGAAGTACTTGGAGCGCCGGATCGCCCGCGCTAGCCTCCTGAGGGGGATGGGGGGCCGCCGGACATCACCGAAGCAGCGCCTCGTGCGCCTCGGCTACGGCCTCGTCTTCGTGGCGTGCTGCGGGGTGGCCGCCATCAACGCCGGCGTCCGGGTGGCGGGCGGGGCGCAAGTCTTCATCTACTCCCCCTTCTATCTGCGCGAGAAGGCCCACGCCCTCGCCGCGCTGGCCCTCCACGGGCCCGCACACCTCTTCGGGGCCTGCGACGGGGCGCCAAACAAGCACGTGCGAGCGGCGGCCAAGAAGTATCGGGTGCCGGTGGCCCTGGCCGAGGCGGTAGCGCACCACGAGTCCACCTTCAACTCGCACGCGATCAGCCACGCGGGGGCGATGGGGCTCATGCAGATCATGCCCGACACCGCCGAGCACCTGGACCTCGGCGACCCCTTCGACCCCGAGGAGAACGCGGAGGCGGGGGTGCGGTACCTGAAGTGGCTGCTCCGTCGCTACGACGGCGACACCCGCCGCGCGGTGGCGGCGTACAACCTGGGGCCCTACGCGGTACCGAAGCAAGGCGTCTTGCGCCTGCCGGCCGAGACCCGGCTCTACACCGAGCGCGTGCTGGCCAGGGCCGAGCCCAAGAAGGAGCCTACATCGCCTCCGGCGCCCGGCAACACAGCAGGCCCAGGCCGTGGGCGAGGCAGTGCCGCACCCCGTCGATGAGCCACAGGCGGGCCCCCTTCAGGGCCTCGCTGTCCTCCACCAACACCCGCATCCCCCGGTCCCGGTTGCCCGCAGTAAGGTAACTTGCAGTGCTCTGGGCGATGTCGATCAGGGCCCGGACCACGAGCGAGGGCTCGTAGGCGTCGCAGGCCTCCTTGACCGCGTCGGGGTAGCCGCCGAGGGCCACCATCAGGGCCCGCTCCTCGGGCAGCGTCAGCAGGGTCGGGTCTGCCGCGGCCGGCACGCCGCCGCCCTTCCTCAGGATGCTGCAGGCCCGGGCGTGGCTGAACTGCACGTAGGGGGCGGTGTGGCCCGAGAAGTCCAGCACCTGGTCATAGTCGAAGGTGTAGTCGCTGGTCCTCAGGTTGCGGAGGTCGCCGAACATCACCGCGCCGACCCCGATGGCCTCCACCGCGTCGTCGAGGTGCTCGGGCGCGATCTTCTCGGACTGCTCGCAGATGGCCCTGGCCTTGGCGCAGGCCTTCTCCAGCACCTCGTCCAGGAACACGAGGCGGCCCTCACGCGTGCTCATGCCGTGCACCCGGCCGAACGCGACGTGCTGGCACCGGTCTGCCCACTCGAAGCCCATGGACCCGAGCGCCCGGAAGAGCTGCCGGAAGTGGAGCGCCTGATCTTGCGCCACCACGTACAGGGACCGCTGGAAGTCGAAGCGCTGAAAGCGGTCCTGCGCCGCCGCGATGTCGCGGGTGATGTAGAGGGTGGTGCCGTCGCGGGTCTTGACGATGGCGGGGGGCTCGCCCTTGTCGTAGGTCATGTCGATGACCTCGGCCCCCTCGCTCTCGCGGGTGCCGGGCTTGTCGCGCACCCGCTCCACCGTGGCGTCCAGCTTGTCCTGGTAGAAGGACTCGCCCTCGATGGACGAAAACGTGATGCCCATCCGGGCGTAGACCTTCTCGAACTCCTCGATCGAGGTGCGCCGGAACTCCTGCCACTCGGCGAGGGCGGCCTCGTCCTTGTCCTCCATCTTCTTGAGGAAGGCGCGGGCCTCCTGGTCCCGGGCCTCGACCTGGGGGAGCTCGGCCTTGGCCGCCTCGGCCGCCGCCTCGAGCTGGTGGAGCCAGTCGGTGCAGCCGTCGCTCAGGGGATCCGCGTCGCCGTCCGAGATGCCGCGCAGGGCCCGGAGCTTCTTCTCGAGCGCCTTCACCTGCTTGCCCATCTTCTTCTGGGTCTCGAAGTCCGCCCCGGCCTCGGAGACCAGCTTGGCGTGGGCGGCCTGGAGCTCGGAGACCAGCTCCCGGGCCATCTTGGGGGCCTCGATGGCGTCCTTCACCCGGCCCACGTCGGCCTCGCGGTTGGCCTTCACGTACACCTCCACCAGGTGCTTGGCGTCGGCGCGCTTGTCGGGATCCCCGTAGCGCTGAAAGCCGGTGGCGAGCAGGCCGAACTGCTTGCCCCAGTCGCCCAGGTAGTTGATGCCCGCCACCGTCCAGCCCGAGGCCCGGTGGAGGTTGGCGATGGAGGCCCCGATCACGGTGGATCGGATGTGGTGGAACGCCAGGGGTTTCGCGATGTTGGGGCTCGAGAAGTCGATCACCACGGTCTGGCCGCGGCCGCTCTCGTTCTCCCCGTAGCCGTCGAGGCGGGCCGCCGGCACCACCGTCTCGGCGAGGAGCCTGGTGGCGTACGTGACGTTGACGTACGGGCCCACCGCCTCTACGGATGCCCAGCGGTCGTCCTCGGCCAGGGCCGCGGCCAGGGTCTTCGCCAGCTCGGCGGGGTTCTGGCGCAGGGTCTTGGCCAGGGTGAAGCACGGGAAGGCGAGGTCACCCTGGTCGGCGTTGGGGCGGCGGATCTGCCGCTCCAGCTCGGGGACGGCGTCCTCCGAAAGGCCTTGGCGGGAAGCCACGGCGGATGCGAGAGCTAGGCGGAAGCGGGCCAGAGGTGATGACATCGCCGGTCGCTCGTACGAAAGGGCAGCAGTGTTTGGCAAGAAGGACAAGGACGGTCTGACGAAGGAGCGGGTCACCGCGCTGTTGAGCGAGGTGGTGGACCCGGTACTCCAGAAGAACCTGGTGGACGCCAAGATGGTGAAGGACGTCCAGGTGGAGGCCAAGCGGGTGCGGATCCAGCTGGAGCTGCCCACCCCGGCGTGGGAGCCGAAGGCGCTGCTGACCCAAGAGATTCAGCGGGTTGTGGGCGCCGCGGCGGGCGAGCGGGCGGTGGAGCTGGCCTTCGGGGCCGACGTGAAGCCGGTGCGGCCCATCGGGGCCGACAACCTGATGCCTCAGGTCCGGAACGTGATCCTCTTTGCGTCAGGCAAGGGCGGGGTGGGGAAGTCCACCGTGGCGGTCAACGTGGCCACCGCCCTCGCCAACATGGGCGCGAAGGTCGGCCTGTTGGACTCCGACATCTACGGACCCTCCATCCCCACCATGATGGGGACCCACGAGCGGCCCCAGGTGACCGGCCAGAAGCTGGTGCCGGTGGCTCAGCACGGGCTCAAGCTCATGAGCATCGGGTTCATCGTGGATCCGAGCGAGGCCATGACCTGGCGCGGGCCGATGCTGAACGGGGCGCTGATCCAGTTCATGCGGGACGTGGAGTGGGGTGACCTCGACTACCTGATCCTCGACCTGCCCCCCGGCACCGGCGACGTGCAGCTCACGATCTCGCAGAACGTGAAGGTGGCCGGCGCGGTGCTCGTCTCGACCCCCCAGGACGTGGCGATCGCGGACGTGACCCGCGGCAAGGCGATGTTCGACAAGGTGGGCATCAACACCTTGGGCGTGGTCGAGAACATGGCCTACTTCATCTGCGACGGGTGCAGCAAGAAGCACCACATCTTCGCGGACGGCGGTGCAAGCCGGATTGCGAAGGAGATGAAGGTGCCGGTGCTGGGCGAGGTCCCCCTCGAGGTCAGCACCCGGGAGTCGGCGGACGCGGGCAAGCCCGAGGTCCTCTCGCACCCCGAGAGCGAGGCCTCCAAGGCGTTCTTCTCCATCGCCCGCCGCGTGGCCACCGAGCTCGCGGTGCAGGCCTCCAAGGTCACCGCGAAGCCCTCGGGCCTCAAGATCATCCAGTAGACGGGGCGCTCCGCCATGGCCAAGAAGACCCTCACCAAGCCCGCCAAGGGCACTCGCGACTTTTTGCCCGAGGACCTCCGACGGCGGGAGTACGTCACCGGCGTCATCCGGGAGGTGTACGAGGCCCACGGCTTCGTCCCCCTCGAGACGCCGACCTTCGAGCGCCTCGAGACCCTGCTCGGCAAGTACGGCGACGAGGGTGATCAGCTGGTGTTCAAGATCCTGCACCGGGGTCAGCAGCTGGTGGACGGGATCCGGCAGGCCAGCCTGCACATCGCGGAGCCCGGGAACATCGTGGTGGGGCGGAGCGGCGAGACCGCGGCGGGGGCGGAGAAGCTCCTCGCCGACATGGGCCTGCGCTACGACCTGACCGTGCCCCTGGCCCGGGTCTACGCCGAGTACCCCGGGAAGCTCCCGGCGGTGCTGAAGCGGTACCAGATCCAGCCGGTGTGGCGGGCCGACACCCCGGGCAAGGGGCGCTTTCGCGAGTTCTACCAGTGCGACGTGGACGTGGTGGGCTCGCCCTCCCAGGTGGTGGAGGCCGAGGTCACCGGCGCGGTGGCCCAGTGCTTGGAGCGGTTGGGGTTCGAGGACTACCAGATCCGCCTGAACCACCGCGCGCTCCTTCGCGCCCTCATCGAGGTGGCGGGGATCGACGTGGCCCAGGAGACCGAGGCCATCGTGGCCCTCGACAAGCTCGACAAGGTGGGGGCCGAGGGCGTCCTGGCCGAGCTGGAGCAGAAGGGCGTGGCGGCCGAGGCCCGGCAGCAGCTGTTGGACCTCGTGCTGGGGTCGCCGACCCTGGAGCAGCTCGGGGCCCGGGTGGCCGGGCACGCGGGCGGCACCGCGGCGGTGGCCGAGCTGCAGGAGATCTTGCGGCTGGCCGCCGTCACCCCGGCGGGTGCGCGGCTGTGCTTCGACCCCACCCTGGCCCGGGGCCTGGGCTACTACACCGGGGCGATCTTCGAGATCCAGGTCAAGGACCTCGCCGGGTCGCTCGGGGGCGGTGGCCGCTACGACGGGCTCATCGGGATGTTCTCGGGCAAGGACGTGCCCGCCTGCGGCTTCTCGATCGGCCTCGAGCGGATCCTGGTGGTGATGGAGCAGCGGGGGATGTTCAAGGACCTCGGGGCCGGGGTGGACTGCGTGGTAGCCGCCACCGAGCCGGACCGGGTCGAGGCGGCGCTCCAGCTCTCGTACCAACTCCGGCAGGCGGGGTTGCGGGTGGAGCTGTCGCCCAAGGCCGACAAGCCGGGGAAGGTCCGGAAGGCGGCGGACGGGCGCGGGGTGCCGTGGGTGGTGCTGGTGACCGCGGAGGAAGGCTCGGCGCTGTTGTGGAGCCGGGCCAAGCCGGAGGTCACCGACGACCGGGTGCCCGAGGCGGCGCTGGCGGAGCGGATGCAGGGCTGAGGCCCGGCCGGGTCGAGAGCAGGGGTGGCGCCGCGCACGGACACCGTCGGCCATTGCGCCAGCGTCGATGCAGGAGAGGTTGCGTCAGACGAGGTGTCGGTGGGGCTGGCGCGCCTCGAGCAGGTGCATCGGGTGGCGGTGGGCGCGCTCGCGCTCCTCGTCGGCCTCATGGAGGGCCCGGCGCAGGTCGCGCTCGCGTTGACCGCGGTGACCACTCTCGCGACCGGGCGGCTCCGCGGCTACCGGCCCGGGGTGATCGAGCTCGGGGTGCTGGTGTGGGTGCTCGCCGGGTACGCAGGGCTCCTCGACACCGTGGCGCCCCATGTCTCGTCCGCGGGCGCGCTCGCGCCGCTCCACGTGCTCGCGGTGCCGGTGGGTGCGCGGGCCCTGCGGGGGCTTCGGCTTCGGCCCTACGTGATCCTCGCGCTCGTGGGTATCGGCGTGAACGCGGCGTACGGGATCTTGCAGGTGCTGGTGGGCGACCTCCCACTCGAGGAGGCGATCGCGCGGCGCGCCCCGCTCGAGTCGCTCCGGGACCCGGAGGCGCCACATCGCATGATCATGGCGCGCGGGCTGTTCTACAACCGCCTCAAGCTCGCGCACGTCGGGGTGGTCGGGCTCGCTCTCGCGGTGCTCGCGGCGCTCCATGGCGACAAGCGCGATCGCTGGTGGGCGTGGCTCGCCGCGGCGGTGATCGGGGTCGCGGTGCTGCTGACCTTCCGGCGCGCCGCGCCGCTCGCGCTGATGGTGGGCTTCGGGGCCCTCTTGCTGGTGCGTGGCAAGCTGCGCGCGCTGCCCGCGCTCGTCGTCGCGGTCGGGCTGCTCGTGGCCGGGCTCAGCTTCACGGGGATCGGGCAGCGCCGGGCAGAGAGCTTCTCGCATGACGTCGAGTCGCGCCTGTGGCTCTTCTCGCTCGGCCTCGAGATCTGGCGCGAGCACCCGCTGGTGGGGGTGGGCCATGGTGCCTACGAGAGCATCGCGGAGCCCCGGCTCCCGCCCAACGGGCACAACGACTTGCAGGCCACGAGCCCGCACAACCAGGCGCTGCACGTCCTGGCGGAGACCGGCCTCCTTGGGGCGCTCGGGTTCTTCTTCGCGCTCGGCTGGGGCCTGTGGCGGCTGGGGCGGCGTCTGCACGAGAGCTGGGACCCGGTCGACGCGCTCGCGGTGTTGGCGCTCGCGACGTTGAGCGCGCTCGGGGCGGTACACACCGTGCTGTACCACCCGAACGTGGCCATCGTGTGGTGGTTGGCGATGGGCGTGGCGGTGCGGCGGCGCTCGAGCGGCGGCGCCGAGCGGTCGGAGGCCACGGCGGGGCCCTCGTAGCTCCCTTGTCGCGCCGGTGGCCCGGTGGTACCGCGCCCCTGTGCCGGCCGCAGCAGGCTGGCCAGGAGGTCTACGGTGCGAACTCGCAAGCGGAGCGCGCGGTCGGGCGAAGCCCGGCCGAGAGGGGTGGGCCGGCTCCGTCGACCCGAAACCCTTGGAGTCGTCTTGATGAACGTGGGGCTGATGCTCGCGGTGGTCGGCTGCAAGCCGACGGACGCAACCCCGCCTGCAACGCCGAAGGCGGCGTCAGCGCCCGCGAGCCAGCCTGCGGCCCCGGCGCCGCCGGTGGCGCCAGCGCCCGCGAGCCAGCCTGCGGCCTCGGCGCCGATCGTGCAGGAGCAGGCCGCAGCCGCGGTGGGAGGGTTTGCGGCCCTCAAGGAGTCCCGGGTGAGTGGCGCCTCCTGCGCCTACGAGTTCGCCCCCGGCCAGGCACTGTCGGGGGCGGCCTTCGAGCACGACGGGGACGAGTCGTGGGTCGGGCTGGCTGGCAAGGGCGACGTAAGGGTGAAGAGGATCCCCGCCGACGGGAGCTTCGGGGGCGAGGTGGAGGAGTTCGAGCTGCCGGACGGCGCCGGGCACCTCACCGTCGCTCACACCAAGCACGAGATGACCTTGAGCGGCTCGGCCGCCGGGGCAGCGGGCAGCGTGACGGTCAAGTTGCAGGGTGGTTGCGGGGACTGACCCGTTGGTCAGCCGCGCGGGCATACGTCATGGTCGGCAGATCTGGTGAGGACTTGAGCGGCCCGGCGGGTCGGTGTGTCGGGAAGGCGCGAACAGGGCGACCCCGTAGTGACATCGAAGTGGGCGTACATTGGGCGCCTTCGCCGAAGCAGCCTAGAATCGGCGCCAAATGGAGTACGCCAAGGCACGCCTGAGCGGGCTGCTGCTTGCGCTCTCGATCCTCACCCCATCCGCGAAGTCCGCCGCCGCCGAGCAGCCGTACTCGGTGTGCTGGGTCGAGCCCAGCGCGGTGAAGGGGAGCTTGCGCAAGCGCTTTCGGGCCGAGGTCGAGAAGGCCCTGACGGACGCGGCGCCCGACCACGTGGCGCCCGAGGTGCGGCGCGCGCCGTCGATCCGGCGCGCGCCCGCGGACTGCGAGGCGTTGGTGGATCTGACCGCCACCGGCCCCATGTCCCGAGCGAAGCTCACCTTGCGCATCCTGAAGCCCGAGGTGAAGGACCCGCGCTTCGACGTGGACCAGCTGGACCTGCGCAAGGACAACGCGGTGGTGCTGGGCGTGATGTCCGACTTCGTGTGGGAGCGGGTCGCGCCGCCCGCGCCCCCGCCTCCACCCCCTCCGCCGCCCGAGCCGGAGCCCTTCGTCGACGAGCAGCTCGAGACCTTGAAGGCGGAGGCCGCGGCGGCCGAGGCGCCCCGCTCGGAGGCGCACCTCCCGGTGGCGAGCATCTCGGCCTCGGCCGGCATGCTCCGGCGCACCGTCGACAGCCCGCTCGGGGCCCAGGCCGCGGCCACCCTGCCCGCGGTGGGGGTGCAGCTCAGCTTGCACGTCGGGCGGTGGCTGCCCGCGAACCAGGACCTCGACCTCGAGGTGGCCTATCACCGACAGCTCGGCACCGCGCAGCTGAGCGGCACCGACATCGCCCTCACCGCCGACCGCTTCCGCGCCACCGGGGTGTACCGCTGGTCCCCCGGCGCGATGCTGCCGCGCTTCGGCCCGCTGGTGGGCTTCGAGCTGCAGCGCTTCGAGCTGGACGACCCCGAGACGCTCTCCACCCGGCACGGGGTGATGCGGCTGGGGGGCTCGGTGCAGCAACCGATCTTGCAGAACGAGGAGCTGGACCTCCGGGTCGAGGTGCTGGGAGCGGCGCGCCTGTCGCCGGGGAGCGAGGGGGTCGCGTCCTCGGTGGGGTTCGACGTGGGCGGCGGCGTCTCCGCTGACCTGGGCATGGGCCTGCACCTCGCGGTGAGCGCCGCGGTGCGGCAGGCCGGGGGTGACGTGGGGGGTGAGGACTACTCGGAGCGCTTCATCGACGCTCTGGGGGAGCTGGGGTGGGTGTTTTGAAGACCGCGATCCTCTCGATTCTCTTGGTGCTGGCCACCGGCGGCGCGGCCTTCGCGCAGCAGGACGTCGACCACGACGGCGACGGGTTCACCCCGCTGTCGGGCGACTGCAACGACGCCGACAACACGGTGTACCCCGGCGCGCCGGAGCTGTGTGACGGCAAGGACAACGACTGCAACACGTTCATCGACGACGCGCCGGACGTCGACGGCGACGGCTTCAACGTCTGTCAGAACGACTGCAACGACGCCAACCCCGCCATCAACCCCAACGCCACCGAGGTGTGCGACGGGGTCGACAACGACTGCGACAACCTCACCGACGAGCGCAACGCAGCCGGCGACCCGCTCACCCGGAGCTGCTACACCGGGCCAGGCGGGACCCAGGGGGTGGGCCTGTGCCACTCCGGCACCGAGACGTGCACGAACGGCGCCTACGGCGGGGCCTGCGTGGGGCAGGTGCTCCCGGCGACCGAGGTCTGCGACACCCAGGACAACGACTGTGACGCGCAGACCGACGAGGGCTTCGACCAGGACAACGACGGGGTCAGCAGCTGCGCGGGCGACTGCGACGACAATGATCCGAACCGCTACCCCGGGCGCACGGAGATCTGTGACGGGCAGGACAACGACTGCGACGCGTTCGTGGACGAGCGGAACACCGCGGGCGACCCGATCCAGCGGAGCTGTTACACCGGCCCCGCCGGCACCCAGGGGGTGGGCCTGTGCACCGCGGGCACCGAGCTCTGCAACGCGCCTGGCGGTTGGTCGGGGATCTGCACCGGGCAGACGCTGCCTACGCCCGAGCAGTGCGACGCCCTGGACCACGACTGTGACGGCAACCCGAGCAACGGCCTGTTGGACTCCGACAGCGATGGCGTGCCGGACTGCAACGACTGCGCGCCCAACGACCCCAACGCCTACCCCGGTCATCCCGAGGTGTGCGACGGCATCGACAACGACTGCGACACCCTGGTCGACGAGCGCAACGCGGCGGGCGATCCGCTCCAGCGCACCTGCTACAGCGGGCCGGCGGGCACCGCCAACGTGGGCATCTGCCGGCGCGGCACCCAGGTCTGCGCCAGCGGCAGCTACGGCGCGTGCGTGGGTGAGGTGCTCCCGCAGACCGAGATCTGCGACGGCCTGAACAACGACTGCGATGGGCAGACCGACGAGGGCTTCGACCAGGACAACGACGGCGTCACCACCTGCGCGGGGGACTGCGACGACAACGACCCCAACAACCGGCCGGGCAACGCGGAGATCTGCGACGGCCAGGACAACGACTGTGACGGCGTGGTCGACGAGAACTTCGACAGCGACGGCGACGGCTACACGACGTGCGGCGGCGACTGCAACGACGGGGACAACTCCATCTACCCGGGGGCCCCCGAGGCCTGCAACGGGGTGGACGACGACTGCGACGGGCAGATCGACGAGGACTTCCCGGACGTCGACAACGACGGCTACCACACCTGTGGGCCCAACCCCGACTGCGACGACAACGCGGCCACCGTGCACCCGGGGGCGCCGGAGACCTGCAACGGGGTGGACGACGACTGCGACGGCGCAACCGATGAGCGCAGCGACGGCCAGCCGCTCCGGCGGAGCTGCTACGAGGGCCCGACCGGCACCAACGGGGTGGGCATCTGCCGCTCCGGTCAGCAGCAGTGCCTGGGCGGCACCTTCAACACGCCCTGCACCGGGCAGGTCGTGCCCGCGTCGTCCGAGGCCTGCGACCAGCGCGACGACGACTGCGACGGGCAGGTGGACGAGGACTTCGACCAGGACCACGACGGCTTCGTGACCTGCGGGCCCAACCCGGACTGCAACGACGCCGCCCCCGGCGTGCACCCCGGCGCGACCGAGGTGTGCGACGGTCAGGACAACGACTGCGACGGCGCCACCGACGAGAACAACCAGGGCCAGCCCCTGACCCAGGCCTGCTACTCCGGGCCGGCGGGCACCGAGGGGGTGGGCCTGTGCGTGGGCGGCAGGCAGGCTTGCCAGGGCGCCTCCGGCTTCGGTGGCCCGTGCCAGGGCGAGGTGGTGCCCGCGGCCACCGACGACTGCAACGCGCTCGACGACGACTGCGACGGCGAGGTCGATGAGGGCTTCGACGGCGACAACGACGGCTACACCACCTGCGGCGGTGACTGCGACGACACGAACGCCGCGGTGAAGCCCGGCGCCCTCGAGCTCTGCAACGGGGTCGACGACGACTGCGACGGCACGGTGGATGGCACCGAGACCGCCTGCTACGAGGGGCCGGTCGGCACCGCCACGGTGGGCGCGTGCCGGGCCGGCCACGCGGTCTGCGTGAACGGGCAGCCGAGCGGCGCCTGCATGGACCAGGTGCTCCCGGTGCCCGAGACCTGCGACCTGGTGGACAACGACTGCGACGGCGCGGTGGACGAGGGCTTCGACGCCGACAACGACGGGGTCAGCTCGTGCGCGGGCGACTGCGACGACAACAACCCCCACATCGCCCCCGGCCTGGCCGAGCGCTGCGACTGCGCGGACAACGACTGCAACGGGCAGGTGGACGAGCTGAGCCTCGCCGGCGGGATCTGCGACTACGGCGCCTGCCACGACTTCGACGGCGACGGCTTCACCAACTGCGACGGCGACTGCAACGACTTCGACGCGAGCGCGCGCCCCGACGCCCCCGAGCTGTGCCCAGACGGGGTGGACAACGACTGCGATGGCCTCGTCGACGAGGACGTGGACGGCGACCTCGATGGCTACACCACCTGCGAGGGCGACTGCGACGACCGCTTCGCGGTGATCAACCCCGGCGCCCCCGAGCTGTGCGACGCGTTCGACAACGACTGCGACGGCGAGGTGGACGAGGGCTTCGACGCCGACGGCGACTTCGCCACCGTGTGCGCGGGCGACTGCGACGACAACGACCCCATGCGCTCTCCGTTCCGGCGCGAGATCTGCGGCAACGGGGTGGACGACGACTGCGACGGGCGGGTCGATCCGGACGACGACCTCGACGGGGACGGCTACACGGTGTGCGGCGGCGACTGCAACGACCACAACGCGGCGGTGCACCCCGGCGCGGTCGAGGTCTGCGACGGCCACGACAACGACTGCAACAACCGGGTGGACGAGGGCTTCGACGTCGACGGCGACACCTTCGCGACCTGCTTCGGGGACTGCGACGACAGCAACCCGGCCATCGGGCCCTTCGCCCGCGAGGTGGTGGACGGCCTCGACAACGACTGCGACGGCCTCATCGACGAGGGCGACGAGGACGCCGACAACGACGGCTTCACCTACCTGTGCGGCGACTGTGACGACGCCAACCCCGCGATCAACCCGCACGCCGAGGACGTGTGTGACGGGGTGGACAACGACTGCGACGGTCGCATCGACCGCGACCCGCGCGGCGCCTCGACCTGCATGTCCTGCAACGACGTGGACGACGACGGCATCGCGGACTGCGAGGGCGACTGCGACGACCACGATCCCGAGGTGTTCCCTGGTCGGGTCGAGGTGTGCGACGGCAAGGACAACGACTGCGACGGCGAGGTCGACCTCGACCCGGTCACCCGCGTGAACCTGTGCGGGGTGGTGGACGCGGGCCCGGTGACCCCGGACGCCGGCTTCGCGGACGGCGGCCTCGAGGGGCCCGACGCGGGCCAGGCCGATGCAGGCGTGGTTGCGGACGCGGGCGGGCTCGATGGGGAGCCGCAGGTGGAGTTCTCGTGCGGCTGCAGCACCGCGGGGGAGGGCGGCGGGCACCCCGGCTGGTTCCTGGCCCTCTTGGCGGTGCCGCTGTTGCGGCGACGGCGCGGGGCGCTCCTCGTGGCCATGCTGGCGCTCCTGCTGTCCGGCTGCACCCGCCTCTCGGGCGGCGCACAGGACGCAGGTGAGGACGCCTCGGTCGAGGTGGACGCCGGCGACGATGCAGGTGAGGTTGACGCGGGGTTCCTGGACGCAGGGCCCCCGGAGGACGCGGGGCCGCTCGACTCCGGCCCCCTCAACGAGGGGCCCTGCCGCCTCTCGACGCCGGACCCGGTGGCGCTCCTGACCGTCGGCGAGGGCCGCTACATGCTCGCCGCCCACCGGCGCCTCACCACGCGCGCCCTCGCGGCGGCCGAGGCGGTGCTCCTCGACGAGGACGCGCTCGGGGTGCGGGGCTGGGCCGCGTCGGTGGCGCTGGATCCCAGCGTGGACGTGAACGATCTGCGGGCGGCGGAGGCCGCGCTCTCGGTGATCCTGGAGCGCCCGCTCACCCAGGGCGTGCCGGGCGTTATCGGGCAGGCGCTCCGGCAGGACGAGCGCCTGCGCCAGGTCTTCCGGAACGAGGCCTACCCCGCGGTGCGGGTGGTGCGCCGGGTGACGATGACGAACGACGTGCTGATCTCGCGCGTGCGCGACGGCCTGCTCGCCGAGGCGGCGCGGGTGCCGCTCGGCAACCTGGGTGGCCTGCCGCGGCCCCAGGGCGAGGCGCTGACCCGCGAGTTCCTGCTCGCCGCGTACGCCCACGTGGTGCCTGGAGATCGCAGGGCCACCGTGGTGATCACGCTGGTGGACGAGGGCAGCGAGCTCGAGGCCGAGCCGCTGATGAACGACCTCAGCAACGGCACGCACGTGGCCGAGGTCAACTCGGAGGTCAAGCTGGAGTGCGAGACGCTCAGCGCCGACGGGCCGCGGGTGGACTTCTTGTGGGTGGTCGACAACTCCGCCTCCATGCAGGAGGAGCAGCAGGCGCTCGCCGCGGCGGCGGACCAGTTCTTCGCCGCCCTCGCGAACTCGCGCTTCGACTTCCGGGTGGGGGTGGTCACGACCGACGGCGAGGTGCTGCGGGGCGGTGACTTCACCACCGACCTCAGCGTGTTCCGAGAGCGGGTGCAGGTCGGCATCAACGGCAACGGGCGCGAGGAGGGGCTCGAGTACGCGGTGCGGGCGATCGAGCGCGCGCGCACCGCCACCGCGGCCGAGGCGCGCCTGCGAGACGACGCGCTCCCGGTGGTGATCTTCTATTCAGACGAAGACAGCACCAACCTGCGCTCGGTGGAGCAGTACACCGACGACCTCACCGCGGCCGGGGTCCTCGCCTTCGCGATCGTGGGTCCGCGGCCCCGCGGCTGCATCGCGGTGGGCCGCGGGGCGGCCAACGTGGGCGAGAGCTACCTGCAGGTGGTCGAGGCCCTCGGCGGGGTGGCGGCGTCGATCTGCACCGAGAACCTCGACGAGCCGCTGGTGGAGCTCTTGGTGGCGGCGGCGGCCAACGCGTCCGACACGCGCCTGTCGTGGGGGCCGATCTCCGGGACGATCGAGCTGAGCCACCCGGCCGGCCTGGTGCCCCGCAGCCGCATGAGTGGCTTCGACTACGTGCCCAGCACCAACGGGCTGGTGTTCTTCGGGAACGCGGCGCCCCCGGTGGGGGCGGAGTTCCGGGCCGCCTACCTGCGCCTGGCCCCCTTCCAGCCCTGAGGCGCACGTTTTTTCCGCAACTCGGCGCACCCCGGGCCGATAACCTCCGACGGAGATGGGTCCCCTCATCATTCCAGGGGTGGGCGCAGGCACCGGCCAGCCCACTCGGCTCGACTTCGAGAGCCAGAACCACCAGGCCCAGCTGCGGCCTGGGAACCAGCTCGACATCCCGAAGCAGGGCGTCGGTCAGACCCGGGATCGCCCCGAGCGTGACGGCGAGACCGGCACCACCAAGACGACTGGCTGGGCGCGCCAGGACGCCATGCTGGACGCCTCCGAGCGCAACGCCCGGGCCGCGAAGGGGTGGGGGGATTTCACCGGCGACCGGCGCCGCGACGGCCTCGCCCGAGGCGCGGTGTCCATCGACGCCCCGTCCTTCAAGCCGAAGGACTTCGGCATCGGGCGCAGCCCCGAGGGTTGGGTGCAGCAGGCGGCCAAGCTCGAGGAGTTCTTCCGCAAGGAGGGCGAGCGCTACGGCATCAACGCCGAGCTGAAGCTCCCCGGCGAGGGCCAGGGCGCCGAGTCCGGCGGGGCGGTGGGCACCGGCCGAAACAACGGCCGCCGCGCGTTCCGCGTGGGGTAGATCCCAGGGCGAGCTGCCCGGGTAGTCCCGCACCATCGTAATTGGTAGGTTGGCGGCTCCGCATGGACCGGTTGCAGAGCCTCGGCCAGCAAGCGCTCGATCAGCCCGAAGCGGCCGAGGTCTGGCTCTGTCTGGGCGAGGCGCTGCTCGAGCTCGGCGCCCTCGACGTCGCGCACCACACCCTGGCCAAGGCCCGCGCGTGCGGTCCACAGGGCGCGGCGGAGTGGTCGGCCCTCGGCAAGGCGCTCCGCACGCTGGGTGATCGCGCGGGCGCGCTGGAGGCGCTGCGGGCCGCCGCGGTGCTCGACGTCGAGCGGCCGGCCGCGGTGCTGGAGTTCGCGGCGGCGGCGGTGGCCCTCGGGGCGCACGCAGAGGCCGAGAGCCTGCTCCGCGAGCGGGCGGGGCTGGCCGGCATCCCCGAGCGCGCCGCGTTGCTCGCGCAGATCTGCGCCGCCCGCGGAGCGGACGAGGAGGCCCTGCAGCTCGCGGTGGAGGCGGCCTCGCTCGCCCAACCGCCGAAGAAGGACGACGTCGCCCTCGCGGCCCGCCTCGCCGCGCGCCTCGGTCGGGCGGAGCTCGAGGAGCGGATGCAGGCCATCCTGCACAAGCTCGATCCCGATGATCACCGCGCGCTGATCCGCCTCGCCACCCTGCAGGCCGCGAAGGGCCGCACCGAGGCGGCGCGCGCCGCGCTCCACGCGCTCCCCTCGAACGCGGCGCTGGGGGCGGCGGAGCGGGAGCAGCTGGGCGCGCTGTGGCTGTCCCTCGGCGCCCCGGAGCGCGCCCGCGCCGAGCACATGGAGGCCGCCCGGCTGGCCCCGGACGCGGCGGGGCCCCGGGTCGGGCTGGCCGAGGCCGCGCGCGCCCTCGGGGCGCTGGAGGAGGCGGTCACTGCCTACCGTGCCGCCCTGATCCTCGAGCCCGAGCGGCCGGGGGTGCAGCGAGGGCTGGGCGAGGTGCTCATGCAAGCGGGCTTGCATGAGGAGGCCGCGGTGGCGCTGATGCGCGCGGCGGCGGAGGCCCCCGAGGATCCCGAGCTGCGCGCCGCCCTCACCCGCGCCCTGTTGATGGGGGGCGGGGTCGAGACCGCCGCCTCCCGCGACAGCGGCCTCTCCGGCGACCTTTCGGTCTTCCACCTGGAGGAGCTGCTCGAGTTCCTGGGCCTGCAGCGGGCGAGCGGGCGGCTCCACCTGCGCTCCGGCGGGCAGGAGGGGGTGATCCGGCTCTACGAGGGGCGCCTTGTCGACGTCGAGTACCCGGGGCTGCCCTCGCTCGCGGCGGCGTTGGTGGCGCGCGGACTGGTCAGCCGCGCGTGGCTCGATGCGCTCCCCGCGGCGCGGAAGGGCGGGGATGCGGATCTCATCCGCGCCCTCCTCGAGGTGCCCCCGGGCCCACGGCCGCTGCCCACCGACTTCGTGGAGCGGGTGATCCGGGCGCGGGTGGAGCAGGGGGTCGAGACCATGCTCCGGTGGTCGAGCGGACAGGCGCGCTTCGAGAAGGAGCGGGTGAACGAGCCGGCCTTCGCCTTCGGCCACCAGGACGTGCTGATGTCGGTGTTCACGCGGCAGGACGAGGCCCAGGCGTAGGAACTACACGACGCCCATCAGCCAGAGCAGCCCGCCCGCCACCACCACCGCGCTGATCACCGCCGCCCACACGAAGGCGTTGTCCTCGGGCGCCTCCTCTTCTGGCATGGCGGCGAACAGGCTCGGGTCGGTCGCCGCGGCTGGCCCGCTCGACAGCGCGGCGGCAGGGTCGCCTGCGCTGGCGGCGCGCCGCGCCAGCCGACGCTGCGCCTCCGCGATCTCGTCCGTGCTCATCAACGTGGCCAGCGCGTCGTGGAGCGCGCGGGCGGTCGCGAAGCGCTGCCGGCGATCCGGCGCGAGGGCGCGCTCGAGCACGCCCTGGAGCTCCGCCGGCGCGTCGGGCGCGAAGTCGGTCAGGCGCGGGACCCGCCCCGCGATCACCGCCGCGATCGTGGCCGCCACGTCCGGGCGCTGAAAGAGCGGCCGACCGGCCAGGACCTCCCACAGCACCGCGCCCAGCGCGAACACGTCGCTGCGACCATCGAGCGGCTGGCCCTTCAGCTGCTCAGGCGACATGTACCCATACTTGCCCTTGACCACCCCGGACTCGGTCAGGCCGGGGGCGCGGGTGACCTTCACGATGCCGAAGTCGGTCAGCTTGATCGCGCCGTGGGTCGACACGAGGACGTTCCCGGGCGACACGTCGCGGTGCACGAGCGGGGTGCGCGCGCCGTCGATGACGACGCCGGAGTGGATGTAGTCGAGGGCGTCACAGAGCGCCATCCCGAGCACCGCCGCTTCGGTCCACCCGAGGTGGTCCCCGCGGTCTCTGGCCTGACGCAGGACGCGGGCGAGGGACGCCCCGTCGACGTACTCCATGGTGAGGTAGGCCTCGCCGTCCACCTCGCCGAAGTCGAAGACCTGTACGATGTTGGGGTGGCTCAGCTGGGCCGCCACCCGCGCCTCGTGGGCCAGCATCTCCCTGTAGGCGGGTTCGCTCACGAAGGCCGGGCGGATCCGCTTCACCGCGCAGGGCTTCGAGAAGCCGTTGGGGCCCTCGATGGTGCCGAGGTAGAGGGTGCCCATCCCGCCCTCCCCGAGGCGCTCGGTCAACGCGTACTTCCCGAAGCGAAGGGCAGTGACGGTCATGCTGAGCTCCCGAACGCAAGACACCCGAGCCCGAGGTTCCTGTCAAATGGGAGGGCGATGGAGAGATGTCGGTGTGCGGGGCCCGGGGTGTGCGAGTTCCAAACATCGCGGGGTCCGCGCGCGAGGCGTAGAATCGGCCCGCCATGACCTACCCCAGCACCCTCCCCAGCGGCCCTCACCGCCCGCGCCGGTCCAAGGCCCGGCGGATCGCGCTCGGGGTGCTGGTGGGGGTGGTGGCGGGCAACGCGCTGGCCGCGGGGACCTACGTCGTCACCAACGTGATCGCGGGCGAGCCCGGCGCCGCGGCGAGCGCCACCGTCAGCGCGGTGTCCACCGCGCACCGGACCGCGGGCCTCGAGGCGATGCAGGCCCGGGACTACGAGCGCGCGACGCGCGAGTTCACGCTCGGGCTCGAGGCGCCGAACCCCGCCCCCGATCTGTTGGAGCTGCTGAGCGTGGCGCGGGACCTCGGCGATCGGAGCGCAGGTCAGCCTGCAGAGCGCCCAGAGCCGGCGACCGAGCGCGCGGCCCCAGCGCGCGCTCCCGCGGTACAGGCCTCGGAGCGCCCGGCCCCCGCGCCCGCGCCGGTCCGCGCGGTGGCGGCGCGCGCCCGCGCCCGACGCCAGCCCCGGGTTGCAACCCAGCCTGCGCCGACGCCGCCGGTGACCGCCGCCGCCCTCACGCCGCCTCGGCCCGCGCCGACCCGCGCGACCCCGGTCGAGGCCCGGCCGGCCGCGGCGACGGACGAGCTGCCCCTCTGCCCACAGGACATGAAGCCCCCGTCGCCCAACACTCCCTACGCTGCGCTGCCGCGGCGCTGCCGCCCGCGCCCTGCCGCCCCGTGACTCAGGGGGCGGCGGCCAGCTGCCGCTCGAGGAACACGAGCACCCCGCCGATGTAGCGCCCGGGGGACTGGTGCATGCCGTCGCAGTGCCCGAACTTCTCGCCTCGCAAGAAGGTCTTCGGCTCCTGCGCCGCGGCGAAGATCTCCTCCGACACCGCGATCGGCACGAAGGTGTCGTCCTCGCCGTGCGCGATCAGGAGCGGGCGGCCCGCGAGGTGGGTCACCGCGTCCCGCGGATCGAAGCGCTGGATGTCGTAGCCCAGGCGCTGGGCCAACAGGTTCGAGACCTTGTCGATGAAGCGGTTGATCAGGTTCCAGTCACCGCGCGCCTCGGGCGGCATCTTGTTCATGTAGTCCACCAGGATGAGGCCGTAGTGGAAGGTCGGGGCGTCGCTGACCACCGCCTTGACCTCCGGGTGCTCGGCCGCGAGCAAGATGGCCTTCAGCCCGCCCCACGCGCAGCCCATGGCGACGAGCGGACCCGCCTCGCCGTGGGTCTTCAGCACCGCGAGGGCCTGGTCGAGATCGCCCATGTCCTCGCCGAGGTAGGCGTTGAACACCTCGCCGTGCCCGATGAACAGGTTGCTCCGCGCGTCGGGCACGAAGAGCTGGTAGCCGTGCTCCAAGAGGAACCCGAACTGCTTCACCATGAACGCGCGGTTGGACTGCCACGGGTGCAGGAGCACCACGGTGGCGCGGATCGCGGTGCCCTCGGGCGGCTTCACGAGCCAGGCCTTCAGGCGGAGCCCGCCCGAGGGGACCTCCAGCTCCTCGAAGCGCGCCTTCGGCAAGGCCGCCTTCGTCTCCTCGAGCTCCTTCGCGTAGTCGAGCTGTGGGACCGCGCCGGCGCCCACCATGCGGACGAGGGTGTCCTTCGCGATGCGATCCATCCGGGCCTCCAGCGCCTCTGGAGATGCCGGCGCGCGCTTCGGTGGTGGTGGAGGCGGCGGCGCCTCGCGCTCGGGCGCGGGGGGCGGCGGTGCAGGCGGGGCTGCGGGGGGCGCGCCAGCGCAGGCGGCGAGGGAGGCCGTGGCGAGGAACCCGAGGAGCCTCATCCCCAAGGTGTACCCCGCGTCGGCGGGGGCCGCCAGCTCACGCGCTCACGAGCTGGGGAGCGAGAACGGGGCGGTGCGCGGCCGATCGCAGGCCTCGTCGGTGCACACCTGGTAGCGGAAGGCGCCTTTCACGGTCTTGGCGGCTTCGCTCTTCGGCGCCACCTGAGCGCTGATCTCCGCCGTGCCCTCCACGATGACCGAGCGCCCCACCGGCAGATCCTTCGCCACGCCCGCGGGATACTTCACGTCGCCCTCGAGCGCGAACTCGCTGTCCTCGGCGATGGTGAGCTGCATCGGCTTCCCGGTGGTCTCGCCCACCGTGTAGGCGTGGAAGCCGGGGGCCACCTTGACCGTCACCGTCACCATCTTGCCCGTGGGATCGAAGCCCACCTCGTGCGAGAAGGCTGCCTTCCAGTCCGGCATCTCCTGGGCGGGGGCGGCCGCCGGCTTCGGGGCCTCCCGGGGGGCGGTGGCGGCCTGATCCTGCTTGCAGGCGGTGAGGGCGAGGGTGGCCAGGGCGGCCACGCTCAAAGCGGTGCGTCGCATGGCCCGGGACCTTGGCGCCGTGGGCGTCCCGCGGCAAGAGCCTGGGGGTATCCCTGAGGAAGGGGCCACCCTTCAATCAGAGGTGCCCTTCTGCGCCCGCGTTCGGTATGGGAGCGCCCATGCGACTTCGCGGTCTCCCCTTCGTGCCGGTCCTCCTCCTGGCCGGCTGCCTCATCGGGGGCGGTGCTCAGCAGTTCAGGGCCGGTGAGAAGGCCTACACGCAAGGCGACTTGCCGGCGGCGGAGAAGGCCTACTCGGACGCCTTGGAGAAGGACCCCGCCAACGCGGAGTACAAGGCCGCCCTCGCGAAGGTGCGCGAGGAGATGTCGAAGAAGAACGTCTCCGACGCCCAGGCGAAGGAGAAGGCGGGCGACTGGACCGGGGCCTCCGCCGCGTGGGGCGAGGCGGCGCGCCTGGTGCCCGACAACTCGGACTACGCGGTGCGCCGGGACCTGTCGGCCCAGAAGGCCAAGAACCTCGGCCCCGACGAGTGGTACGTGGCGGTGTCGGTGGTGGCGCAGCAGAACCCCACCAACGAGATCGCCCAGCGCAGCCTCGCCGGCGCGCGGGCCGCTGCCTACCAGCACAACGTGCAGATGGCGGAGGAGTTCCTGACCGCCGGTGCAGGTGGGCGGGCGCTGCAGTACTTCCAGCGCGCGAAGGAGATCGATCCCTCGACCCCCGGGATGCGGGCGGACGCCTTCGAGCAGGCCGAGGCCCTCGGGATGTCGGAGCAGGGCGACGTGAAGCTGGCCGAGGGTGACCCCATCCGCGCCTACGAGCTCTATCAGGCCGCCTACGCCAAGCGCCCGCTGCCCGAGATCAAGAAGAAGCTCGAGCAGGTGAAGCGGCAGGCCTCGACCCTGCTCTCGAAGCTGGACCAGGCCAGGAAGGAGGCCGACCGCGGCCGCTACACCCAGGCCCTCAAGGTCTACGAGGGCCTGATGGGGATGACCGGGGTGCCCGCCTCGGTGGGCGAGGAGATGAACAAGGTCCGGGGCGAGCTGGTCAAGCAGGACTGCGACGCGGCCCAGGCCCTCATCGACAAGGACAACCTCAGCAAGGCGCAACGAGTCTTGCGAGACGCGATGGCCCACGCCCAGCTGGACAAGGTGCGCACCGACGTCCTCACCCGGGGGCTCACCGCGGGCGCGAACGGGCGGCCGGACCAGACCCTGGTGGCGATCGAGGCGGCGGGGCTCGAGGCCGGGACCCCGCTCGAGCTGACCTCTGCCGCCTTCGCCCAGGCCGCGGCCAAGCAGGTGCTGGCCCAGGCGGAGCGGGTGTCGTCCCGCGACGCGGCCAAGGCCCTGAAGCTGGTGGCCAACCTGGACCGCTTCCAGGAGCAGCTGCCGGGCATCGGCGCGCTGCGCCGCAAGCTCCGGGCGTCCTCGTTCGAGGATCTCCTGGACGACGCGCTGGCCGCGGCGAAGAAGGGGAACGACGGTGAGGCGGCCGCAACCCTGGTTGCCGCGCTGAACTCGAGCAAGGCCCCCGACGACATGCGCGCCCCGGCGGAGGAGGGCGTGGACCTGCTCAAGATCGGGTCCTACGCCGGCGCCGAGGAGGCCTTCACCCGGGCCCAGGCCGCGGCGCCGCGCTCGCGCCTCGCCCAGCGGGGCATCGACATCGCCCGCCTGCGCCGAAAGGCCGCCGAGAAGGACGCGGTCGAGACGCTGAAGAGTGGCAAGGGCAACCTTGCGAAGGCGGTGGAGATCCTCGAGGGCGCGGCCCGCCTCGAGCCGGGCAACGACAACACCCGGGCCGGGGCGGCGGCCCTGGTCTCCCGCCTCGAGAAGGTGGGGAGCGAGAGCAACGCCGACGTGGGGACGTGGGTGGAGTGGGCGGTGCGCCTCTCGAGCCTGCCCGAGGGGGCGAAGGGGCCGGCGCTGAACGGCGCGGCGGCCTTGAAGGAGAGCAACCTCGGCGCGGCGTCGACCGCGTTCGAGGAGGCCCAGGACGCGGCGGGCGCCGACCCCTTGCCCAAGCTGGCCAAGGAGCTGGTGGCCAAGCGCCGGATGAGCACCCTCAAGAGCGACGTTGCGGCGGTGGTCGAGGGCGACGAGGCGGCGGCGGTGGCCCTGGGTGAGCTCCTCGAGAAGCACCCCGACGACCCCACCGGTCAACGCGTCTTGCGGCAGGTGCTCGACAAGGCGGAGGCCCTGGCGGCCAAGAAGCAGGACGCCGAGGCGGCACGTTACCTGAAGCTGGCCACCGTGGCCACCCGGCCCGCCCCCGGGGTGAAGGCGGCCCTCGACAAGGGCAACGAGGCTCTGGCGAAGGGTGACATGCAGGCGGCCGAGCAGGCCTACGACGACGCCCAGGACCTCGAGGCGGCGCACCCGGTGGCGGTGTCGGGCTACGGCATCGCCCGGGGCGCGCGGCAGGGCGCGTTGACCCAGGCCCTGACCGAGGCCAAGGCGGGCGGGAGCCTGGAGCCGGTGATGGCGGCGATGAAGGCGGCGGTGGCCCTCGATCCGAACAGCAAGGAGGCCCGGTCCGCGTTCAGCGAGCTCATCCGCGAGGCCGAGAAGCAGGCGGACGCGGGGAACGTGCCGCGCGCGGCCCAGCTCCTCGAGGCGGCCAACGTGGTGTCGAAGCCGGAGCAGGTGCAGGCTCAGTTGACGAAGGCCAACGGCCTCCTCGAGAAGAAGGAGCTCGACGCGGCCCAGGCCGCCTACGCCGAGGTCCTGAAGGGCGGCGACAGCCAGGTCGCGGCCACCGGCACCTCGATCTGCAAGGAGCAGACCCTGTCCAGCCTGGTGGCGGGGCTCGCGGGCCTCGAGAAGGGCGACGACCTCGAGCGCGGGGCCAAGGCGGCGCAGGAGCTCCTGCGGTTGGACCCGGCCAACAAGAAGGTCGGGCGCGCGGTCGAGGCGGCCCTGACCCGGGCGGACCAGGCGGCCGAGAAGGGCGACGACAAGGCGGCGGCGAAGGAGCTGGGCGCGGCGGCGGTGGCCCTGGGTGAGGATCTGAGCGGCCCGGTGGCGGCGCTGTCGGCGGGCAAGTACCCCGACGCCCAGGCCGGGTTCGAGGCCTCCACCTCCGAGGTGGGGCGCCGCGGCGCGGCCCTGGCCCGGCGCCGGAACCTCGGCGCGCTGGCCGGGAGCATGGGCGCGGGCGGCGAGGAGGGGGCCCAGAGCCTGCGGAAGCTCCTGGCCACCGACCCGAACAACGCGGAGGCCAAGAAGGCGTTCCAGGCCATGCTGGATGCGGCCAAGAAGGCGGGGAAGGCGGGGCAGGACGCGGAGGCGGCCCAGTCGCTGCGCCTGGCTACGATCGCGGCGGGGGCGGCGTCCGACCTGTCGAGCGCGCTGGACGTGGGGGCGGAGCACCTCGCGGCGAGCCGGTACCCCGAGGCCGAGCAGGCCTACCAGGGCGCGCTGGACCTCGCGAAGGACTCCGCGGTGGCGAGCACCGGCTACGAGGTGGCGAAGGCCCGGCGCCAGGAGAAGGAGCAGGATGCCTTGCGCGGCCTCGAGGGCGCGGACGACCCGCGGCCCCACGCCGACGTGCTGAAGCGCTCCCGGGTGGTGGAGCCCGACAGCAAGGTGGTCGCGAAGGGCTACCAGCTCCTGTTGACCCGCGCGAACAAGGGCACCGCCCAGGCCAAGGACGCCGACGTGGCCCAGGCCCTCGAGGCGGCGGCGACGCTCGAGGCGATCTCGAGCGAGCAGCAGGCCGGCGTCCAGGAGGCCACCGCGCTGTTGGCGAAGGCGAGCTTCGTGGAGGCCCAGAGCAAGTTCGTGGCGGTGAACGCGGGCCGCGAGGGCGCGGACCGCTCCGAGGTGGCCGAGCTCGGGGCCAAGCTGGCGCTCCAGCGCCGGGTGGCCCTCCTCGAGGAGGAGCTGGCCCGGGCCGAGACCGCGAAGGACGTGCTCTGGCAGAGCATGGTGGTGGGCAAGATCCTGGAGCTGGATCCGAACCACAAGGACGCGGGCAAGAAGGCCAAGCTGGTCGAGGGCAAGGTGAAGAGCGAGCGGGTCGCGGCGGCCCGCACCCAGAAGGCGCAGGGCAAGCTCGGGGTGGCCTACCTCTACCTGTCCCGCGCGCTGGCCCTCGACCCGAAGGACGCGGACGCGGTGGGCGAGCAGAAGGCGGTCTCCGAGGCCCTCGGCAAGCGCCTCGACCTCATCATGGTGGTGCCGGGGATCAAGCGGGAGAAGGTGTCGGCGAGCCAGTGCAAGGGCCTCGACGGGATGCTGCAGGAGGCCTTGCAGACCTCGGCCTCGAAGCGCACCGACCTGGGCGGCTACGTGCTGAGCCCGGCCTGGACCGCGGCGGTCGAGAAGGGCGACGAGCGCGCCCCCGAGGTGAGCGGCAGCCTCACCGTGACCATGACCCAGTGCTCCCTCGGCTCGGCCACCGGCAACGCCAGCTTCAAGTGGGTCATCAAGACCCCGAAGGACGGCAAGGTGGTGGCGGAGGGCAGCCTGAAGGCGGACCTGCCGGCGGGCACCATCCCCCGGGACGAGCAGGACGGGGCCGGCAACAACGCGCGGAAGGCCTTCAGCCAGCGGGCGGCCGACGCGATCGGCGAGAAGATCGCCGAGGACCGCGACCGGACCGAGGCGTGGCTCATGACCCTGGCCGAGTACGGCATGGAGCAGAAGGACCCCGCCCTGGTGGCGGACGCGTGGGCCCGCATCAAGGTGAAGGCGTCCGCCCTGGTGGACGTGGAGCGCCTGGTGAAGGTGGAGGCCTACCTGGACGAGCAGTTCCGGTGAGCCGCCTCATGGCCGTCGATCCGGGCACCGCCCGGATCGGGCTCGCCCTCTCCGACGACATGATGTGGACCGCGCGCCCGCTCGAGGTGCGCAAGGTGTCCGGCCTCGAGGCCGACGTCGCCTTCATCGCGGCGAAGGTGAAGGAGCACGACGTCTCGGAGCTCGTGGTGGGAGTGCCCTATCGCCTGGACGGCTCCGAGAGCCGCTCCACCGAGAAGGCCAAGGCCTTCGCGGCCGCGCTCCGGGCCGCGGTCGACGTGCCGGTGCTCGAGCACGACGAGGCGTTGACCACGTGGGAGGCGGAGGAGAAGCTGAAGGCCCGGGGCCTGTTGCCCAAGGACCGGCGCAAGTTCGTGGACGCCTTCGCGGCGGCGGTGCTCCTGCAGGAGGTGCTGGATCAGCGCAACGGCGGGGCGGGCGGGGCCTGAGGGCTACGGCGCACCGAAGCGCCCCTCCACCACCAGCGCCTCCAGCGGCTTGCGCTCGTTCGGCGCCTCTCGGGCCCGGAGCCCCTCGTCCAGCTGGGCCGGGTCGCCGTAGGCGCCCACCGCCACCATGCACAGCACGATGTGGTCCTCGGGCAGGGCCACCACCTCGGGCGCCTTCGCCTTGTCGAAGCCCCCCATGGCGTGGGCGAACAGCCCGTCCGCGTGGGCCTGCAGGGCGAGGCTCATCCACGCCGCGCCGCTGTCGAAGGCGGGGGCGCCCACGGTGCGGCCCTTGTCGTCGACCGTCTTCGCCGCGACCAGGATCAGGGCGCCAGCGTTACCGGCCCAGGTCTGGTTGAAGGGGGCGAGCAGGCCGAAGAGGGCGTCGAAGGCGGGGGTGCCGTGGATGCCGTAGACGAAGCGCCACGGCTGCGAGTTGTTGGCCGAGGGCGCCCAGCGCGCAGCCTCGAACAGCGACAACAGCTGCGCCTTCGGCAGGGGCTCGCCCGAGAAGGCGCGGGGGGACCACCGGCCGGGGAACTGGGGGTGGATGGGGTGCTGCGGCTGGCGGGGCTCGGACATGCTGGGCACTACGTGCCGCAGCTACATAAGCATCTTCAAGCCCTGGATCTCGTGAAAGTCGGCGTACAGGGCCATCACCATGCGCGCCGACGCCACCTCGAGCACCACGGTGAGGCACTGGTGGTTGGCCTTGCCCGAGACCCGGGCCGAGAACTCCGGGGTCACGCCGGGCAGGTGCCGCGCGATGACCTCGGCCGCGGCGCCCTCGAACTCCGGGCTGTTCGGGCCGAAGAGCTTGAAGGTGTAGGGGCCCGGGAACTCGTGGGCCGCCTCCAGCTTCTCGAGGAACTCCGCCTCGGTGGTCATCCCTTCAGCGCCTCCACCGCGAGCATCCGCACCGCGTCGTCCACGTCCTCGGTGGCGGCGAGGAGCGCGTTGCCGAAGGACTTGCGCCCCAGCTTCGCCATCGCCTCCACCGCGTAGTAGCGCACCACGGTGTGGTCGTTGCGGCTGTCCTTCACCAGCCGGTCGCCGATCTTGCGCCGCTCGTCCTGGTTCTTGGCGTTCAGGTACGAGGACACCAGCTGATCGTACTCCTCGGGGCTGGGGAGCTCGGCCGTGCCCTCGAGGGAGCCGCCCGAGCGCACCCGGGCCGCCTGGGCCTCCATCAACGAGCTGGCGGGCACCGTCTCTTGCAAGTCGTGTTGCACCTCGCCCATGTCGCGCAGCTCGGCCAGCTCGGCCACCACGTCGATCTCCTCCGTGCCCAGCTCGGGCGAGCTGCGGCGCTGGGGCTTGCCCGGCGGGGGCGGGGGCCCGCGCTTCACCGGGGCAGGGCGAGGCGCGGGGGCCGGCTCTGGCGCGGGCGCGGGCGTGGGGGTCAGCGACGGCGCCGCCACCACGCGCGCGGGCTCCACCGCGGAGCTGGAGCGCGGCCCGGGTCGCCGGGCGCGGCCGCGGCCCACCCCCGGGCCCCGAGGGCGTCCGCGGCGTCGTCCGCCTCCTGCAGCATGGACGGGCGGCGGCTGCCGCCGATCTCCCGCGCGATGTCGTCCACCAGGTCGGCGGGGCGCCGCCCCAGGCCGCCGCCCCCGGCGCGGTTCTTGCGCGGGCGCTCGCTCGGCCGGGTCCGGGTGCGGAACAGCTCCACGCTGGAGATCTCGCCGAGCTCGAGGGTCGGCAACTCCTCTTGCACCTTCTCGCCGAGGATCATGCCCTCGCGCTTGGCGTCGCCCAGCACCTGCCGGATGCGGTGGGGCAGGGACGGGGTCGAGGCGATCAGGCGCACGGTGGGGGTGCTGCCCTTCGCGGTGCGGTAGATGCCGTAGTAGACGGCGGCGCCCGCGGTCTCGTCCTTGAGGGTCTCGGCGATCTCCTCGAAGGTCGAGATCGGGGCCTCGGCGAGGGCGGACTCCGGGGCCTCGATGACCAGGCCCACGTACGAGAGCCGCGCCATGTCGAAGCCGCCGGGCATGATCTCGGAGGCGTCCAGGCAGTCCTTCACCGCGCCCACCACCTCGTCGGTGGAGATCTTGGGGATCTGGGTCGTGGCGTAGTTCAGCACCCCGCCCGAGAGCAGGAGCTTCCTGAAGTCCTCGCCGTCGAAGCTGCGGATGGGGCGCACGTCGGAGCGGGCGTTGAGCCGGTTCAGCGCGTCGAGCGGGTGCACGATCTGCCCGTTGATGTGGGCGTAGTAGTCCACCACCGAGATGTCCTGGTTGAGGCTGGCGATGCGCCCGTTGTCGACGAACACCCAGCCCAACAGGGGCGCGTCCACGATCTCGTTGATCGCGCGCACCGCGTTCACCTTCGCAAGCGCGCTTTCACCCTCGGTAGGGAGGGTCATGAGGGCCACGATGGGCAGGTCCTCGTCCGCGAGCACGTTCACCAGCTCCGCGAGCGAGGAGCCGGTGCCGCCGCCGAGGCCGGCGGTGATGATGACGCAGTCGGCGTCGCCGCCCATCTTCATCACCGCGCTCCGGATCCGATCCGCGTGGGCGTGCACGCAGTCGCGGCCGTAGCCCGGATCCGCGCCCGCGCCGTCGTAGCCGTCGAGGCCCACGTAGAGGCGGCGCTCCGCCGGCATGGCCGGGAACAGGCCGCCCTCCTCGAGGGCGTTGAGATCCGTCTCGGCGGTGTTCAGGGCGAGGGCAGGGTAGCCGCGCCGATAGAACTCGGCCGCCAGGTTGCCGCCGGCCTGGCCGAGGCCCACCACCACGATGTCGAGTGACTTCCCGTCGGGCTTCACCGGCGGGAACCTAGCAGCCCTGGTGTCGGAGGTCATACGCCGCTTGCCGGGGTTCGTGGGCTGTGTCAGGAAATGTGGTCGGACGCCATGGCCCCGCCCAGCACCCCCAAGCGCCCCATCACCCCGGCCGGCTTCGCGAAGCTGGAGAAGGAGCTCTCCGAGCTGTGGCATCGGGAGCGCCCCCGCATCGTGCAGGAGGTGGCGGACGCCGCCGCCCAGGGCGACCGCTCCGAGAACGCGGAGTACACCTACGGGAAGAAGCGCCTGCGGGAGATCGATCGGCGGGTCCGCTTCCTCAACGGCCTCCTGAAGCGGGTGACGGTGGTGGATCCCAAGTCCAACGCGAAGGGCACGGTGGACTTCGGGGCCACGGTGACGGTGGAGGACGAGGAGGGCCGCGTCCGCACCTACCAGATCGTGGGTGAGGACGAGGTGGAGGCGAAGGAGGGCCGGATCTCCATGATGTCCCCGATGGGGAAGGCCCTGTTGGGCAAGAAGGTCGGCGACGACGCCCTCGTGTTCCGGCCCGCGGGCGAGATCGAGGTCATCATCAAGAGCCTGCGCTACGTCTGATCCGGATCCTGCCCGCCGCCGGGATCGCTCTGTTCGCGCTTCCTGCGCATCGTCTCCTGCAGCCCGGCCCGCTCGGTGGTGTGGGCCTTCAGGATCCCCCGCTCGATCTGCGCGCGGAAGCGCTCGGCCTCTGCGCTCCGCACCGGCCCGTGCGCACCGAGGGGCCCGGTGGGGCGCTTCGGCGGGGGCAGCTTGGGCGCGACCTTCTTGGTGGGCTGCCCGAGGAAGCGCCGCAACGCCCGCTCCAGCTTGGGGAAGCGCTCGAAGAAGCTCTTCTCGAGGATCTGCAGGAGCTTCGCCCGCGTCTCCTCCATCACCTCCTCGAACCAGACCCGGGCTCGGTTTCCCCCGAAGCGCGACTCGTCCTCGCCGACCCCGACCCCCGCCTCGATGCGCCCGGTGGCGGCGCGCACCCGCTTGGCCATGGCCTTGCCCACCCGCCGGGCCGCGCCCACGGACTGGTTCACCGCGTGGGCCATCCACGTCCTGAGGGCGGTGATCCGCACCCCGAGATGGTGGCCCATCGGGGCGGCCCAGGCCAACCCCGGGGGCGTACGCACCTTGCGTGACCGAAAGGAGGTCGTCCGGTTGTGGAGGGCGGCCGGGCTGAGGCACCATGGCGCCCCGATGGCGACCGCCCTGCGAGCCCATGTCATCCCCGAGAACGGGGAGGCGTTCGACGCCATGGTGGCCAACCTGGCCCCGTCGAGCCTGTACCTCGTCACCGACGCGCCCCTCACCTTCAAGCAGGCGCTCACCTTGCAGCTGGGCGAGATCTCCTTGCACGGCGAGGTGGCCTTCGCGTGCACCGAGCCGGCCGGGGTGGTGGTGGTGTTCCGGGCCAGCGCCGAGGCCCTGGTGGCCCTGGAGGACTTCATGGACGCCCTGCCGGTGGTGGTGGGTGGGAGCCAGGGCACGTCGCTCGAGGACTTCCAGGCCATGACCGACGCCGAGATCGACGCGATCCCGGAGGGCGATCCGGAGGGCCCCACCAACACGGAAGGTGAGCCGGTCGACGTCGAGGACGAGGAGCTGGACGATCCCGCCAAGGACGCCGCGGCCGAGGTCCGGCAGGCCTACCGCCGCTCCAACTTCCCCCCGAACCTGGCCACCGAGCGGGTGGGGAGCGAGCAGATCCTCGCCCTGAAGAGCGCCGCCCTCTCCACCCGGCGCCCGGATCGGGACCCGACCGTCATCCCGCAGCCCGGCGAGATCACCGACATCGGCCTCGACGACGCGACCGAGAGCGGGATCGAGGAGGCGCCGGCACCCCAGGAGGTCCGCACCGTCGACGTCGAGGCGGACGAGCGCACCGTGGTGCCGGCCAAGGCGGCGGAGGAGTAGCCCCTGAGCCCGGAGCGGGCGGCGGCGGAGGCCCGGCTGCGGGCGGCGGCCCGGGCGGTGGCCGCGCTCTATGCGGCGGGGGCAGGCCACGTTGCACCGTCGGAGCGCGCGGCGCTCCACGTCTCGCTCGGCGAGGCGCGCGCCGGATTGCTGCTCGAGGTGATCAGGGCGGAGCGGCTCCGGCGCTCGGCCCATGTGCTCACCTGCGCCGAGGCGTCGGTCGAGGCCCTGGCGCGCCTGTTGATGCAAGCTGACCTGCCCGCGCGGGTCGCGGCGGCCCGGGCCAGATCGGTGGACCCGGCGCGCTTGGACGAGGCGCTGATCGGCTTCACGCTCCTGTCCGACCACGCGGTGCACGCCCTGGACTACCGCACGGTGGGGGTGGGCATGTTCGAGGGGCACCCCGAGTGCCGGCGCCGCCACCGGGCGCGGGCCTACGCCCCCGCCCACCTGGCGCGGAGCGCGGCGCGGCAGGCGGCCTCCCGCGAGGCGCTCGGCGCGGCGCTGACCGAGGCCCTGGCCGGCGGCGCGGCGGCGGTCGAGACCGCGTTGGTGCAGGGCTTCCTGCGTGAGGTCGGCCTGGGGCGGGCGAGGGAGGTAGGGCCTCGGCCCCGGCGGTGCTCCAGGCCCTGGAGGACGAGCTCTTCGTGCCGCTGCGGGCCCTCCTGGAGGCCTTGGACGGGCGGGCGCGCTTCGGCGAGGCGGTGCACGCGCGGATGCGGGCGGTGGTCCTCGAGGCGGCGGAGGCGGTGGTGCAAGGCAACTTTCACGCCTGGCGGACCGAGCGGCCCGCGGCGCAGGAGGCGCTGGCCTGGCTCCCTGCCCAGGCGCGGGCGGCGTGGCTGGCGGGCGGCGGTGGCGCGCACCCCGGGCCGGACGGGGTCAGGCTCGCGACGAAGGAGCCCCGAGGTCACGCCCTGTTCTGGGCGACGAAGGTCGGGGGCCCCAGCCACGCCTTCGACACCATGAACCACTGCATCCTGTCGCTCCTCAGCAACCCCCGCACCTCGGTGGTGGCGGTGGAGGACCCGCGCTGGCACCAGGGCGCGGCGCGGGCCTACCTGCGCCTGTTGCCGGATGAGTCGGGGCGACCGGTGCTCTACCTGGAGCCGCCGGAGCTGGACTTCCCATACCGGGCGCCCTTCGGGGGTACCACGCGGGCGTGGATCGCGCAGGCCCTCCTGCTCCACGCCCGCCGCCGCGGCGCGGAGCTCGGGGCGGCGCTGATGCCACCTGGCCCTACCGCGCGGTGGCCGAGGTCTCGGGCTCCAGCTGGAGGCCGCGCGTGCCGTGATCCTGCTGCCCAGCCCCGCGGTGGTGGAGGCCTCGGACACCCTCCGCCCGGATCACGACTGGGTGCAGGATGAGTTGCAGGTGGTGCGGCCGGACGCGTTCTGGGTGGTCGGCTGAGTGTGCGCGGCGACACGGACTCACCTGGTTTCAATGACTATCGCCGAAATATGCTTGACGGTCGCGGCGGCCCTCCACTAACTTCATCTCGAGCCATGCTGAGCCAGAGCCAGAAGACCGCGTTCGCGCGGGGGCGGGGCGTGACCTCGCGCTCGGGCGCCCGTCGTGCGTCTGGCTTTGGCGTCGGCTCCGCGGCGGCGCGACGGTTGCGCCGCTTGGTGAGCGGGCCTGGCTGATCCTCCGGAGTCATCATCGGACTCGGATGAGAGCCAGGCCCTCGAGAGAGCGCCTGGCTTTTTTCGTTTCGGTCGTGTGCTGGCAGCCTCCGCGGGGCTGCCGCGAGTCGATCGAGGTCGGTGGTACTCACCGAGGTGGATAGTTGCGCCTGGATAGTTTGGTCCCTGCGCATCCGTGGTCCAGAGGAAGGACGGCGCCGTCCGAAGGCGTAGATCGCAGGTTCGAGTCCTGCCGGATGCATCGACACACCCTTAGCTCAGCTGGAAGAGCACCGGTGAGCGGAGCCGGTGGCCGCAGGTTCGAGTCCTGCAGGGTGTATTGCCTCGTTGCTGCAAGGCCCAGTGGGCAAACTGGTAGAGCCGCTCGCCTCAAAACCGAGAGAAGTTGCCGGTTCGACTCCGGCCTGGGCCATATGGACCGATGTAGGTCCCAAACTCGACCACCGGGGTTGGTGACGCTCGACCCGGCGGTGAACCTGTCGTATCGGTCGGGCCATGAAGATCGCTGATGCCGTCGTCGCGGCCTCCCTCGTCGCCCTGGTCGGTTGCTCCGAGACCAAGGCGCCCCCGCCGGCCGAGGCCGCCCAGGCGGCCGCGCCGACCCAGGCGGCGGCCCCCGCTCATCCCCCGGCCGCCGCTGCCTCCCAGCCCGCTGCTGCGGGGGTCGCCGGGGTCACCGGCAAGGTCCTCGAGACCATGGACTCGGGCGGCTACACCTACGCCCAGCTCGACCTGGGCGCGATGGGCAAGGTCTGGGCGGCCGGGCCGCTGACCAAGCTCGAGGTCGGCTCCACCGTGGGCTTCAAGGGCGGCACCGAGATGCGGGGCTTCGCGAGCAAGACCCTGGACCGCACCTTCGACTCGATCTACTTCGTGGAGTCCTTCCAGGGTGGCGGCGCCCCCGCCCCCACTCCTGCCGCTGCGCCGGCCGCGCCCGCGGGGGCGGCGTCGATGCCCGCCCAGGGCGGCCACCCGTCCCCCACGGTGGACGTGGGCAGCATCGCCAAGGCCGAGGGCGGCCTCACGGTCGAGGAGGTCTTCGCCCAGGCGGCGGCCCTCAACGGCAAGGAGGTGCTCCTGCGCGCCAAGGTGGTGAAGTACAACGGCGGGATCATGGGCAAGAACTGGCTCCACGTGCAGGACGGGTCCGGCGCGGCGGGGACCAACGACCTCACCGTCACCACCTCGGCGCCGGCCGAGCTGGGTCAGGTGCTGCTGATCAAGGGGACCCTCGCCACCGGCAAGGACTTCGGGGCGGGCTACAAGTACGCGGTCCTCATCGAGGACGCCACGCTCACCCAGTAGCCGCGTCGACGCTCAGGCCTCTTCCGAGCCGAACACCATGTCGTAGAACGGGAAGAGGTTGGCGAAGTTGCCCGCCTTCATGCTGGCGTGGTGCTTGTAGTGCCGCTCGCCCAGGTAGCTGAACACCCGCATGGTGCCTTCGAAGTGAAAGCCCATGTGCACCACGATGTTGATCAGCGAGTAGGCCAGGAACACCACCCCGAAGGTGTAGACGCTCAGCGGGCCGAAGACCCGCGACCACACGAAGACCGCGAACCACATCAGCGCGATGCCCAGGAAGTTCTCGACCGGGTGCAGCCACAGGCTGTCGAGCGCGTTCGGGTGCTTGATGGTGTGGTGGACGGCGTGGACCTTCTTCAGCACCCCCCACTCGTGGAACGGGTAGCGGTGGAGCAGGTAGTACATGAAGTCGTAGAAGAGCAGGATCCCCACCGGCTCGAGGAGGACGCGCCACAGGGGCGCGGGGGCGGGGGTGAACGCGACGTCGTGCAGCAGGTACGCGGTGCCGTAGATCAGCGTGAACGACAGCGCCGAGTTGAAGATCGCCTGCTTCGAGAAGCGGGACGTCTCGACCGGGCGCCGCTTCGCGTCGCTGATGTGCAGCCCCTGGCTCGAGGGGCTCATGTGGTACGCGGTGAGCGACCACAGGGCCACCCCTGAGAGCAGGAGCACCGCGGTGATGATGACGTAGAGCTCGTAGCCCGCCATATCCGCGCGGTCTGTACACTGAAGTGACGGCCCAAGGCACCTGCAGATCGCCGCCGCCCCGGTCGCTCCGGGGGTAAATACCCGGTCGGACCTACTCGGCCGGCGGCGGTTGGCTCCCTGGGTGCTCGCCGCACCCGAAGTCGGCCGGGACGAGGGCCCGGACGAACCAGCGGGCGCCCCGGTCGAAGCAGGCCGACAGCTGCACGCGCTCGCCTTGCCTGGGCCGGATCACGATGCCCTCCAGCACGGCCGAGGTCCCGTCGATCGTGACCCGCCCCGGGCACTCCATCGACTCGAACACGCTGTTGCCCGAGTGCCCGTCCCAGCCGTCCTGGATGAGCCGGAGCTCGGCCAGCCCACACGCCACCGGCTGGGTGAGCTCGTTCTGGGCCGCCGCCTCGTCGACCAGCGCGTGGAGCTCCGCGGTGCGCTGCTGCTCCTTCCTGATCTCGAGCGCGACCAGCACCGCGAAGCCGAGGAACGCGGCCAGGCCCAGCCCGCCGAGGATCAGCGCCACGGTGGCGGTGGCGGGCGCCACGAGGCCCGCCTCCTTCGCCTGCCGCCGGGCCCGCTGCGCGAAGATGAGGCCGAGGACCGCGCCGATCGGGAGGCAGCAGGTCACCACGCCCACCGAGGCGGCCACCAACGCGGTGGTGCCCCCGCGCCGGATCCTCGTCCTCGGTGCGCTTCACGTTGGCCTCGGCCTGGGCCAGCTCGGCCTCGGTGGCCGACGCCTTGGCCCGAAGGGCGTGAGGACTGGCGGCGCCGCAATAGGCGCAGGTCAGGGCCTCGACCCCCACCGCCGCCCCGCACCCGCTGCACCGCTCCTGGAGCCGCCCCGCCATCGGGCGAAAGTATGGGGGCTCCCGGGGCGTCGGGGAAGGGCCGGGAGGCCAACCCGCAGCTCCTCTTCGGCGCCGCGCCGTGTTAGCCCGCTGAGGGTGCGGATCCGGACCACGACGGAGGCAGACATCCCTCGGGTGGCCGAGCTCGAGCGCGCGGCGTTCGCGCAGGATGCCCTGCCGTTGGTGGCCCTCGTCCAGTACCTCGCGCTGGCGCAGGAGCTCTTCGTGGTGGTGGAGGGCGCGGCGGGGCTCCTGGCCTACGGGGCGGCCGCGATCGCGGCGGACGCGCGCACCGGCTGGCTCCTGAGCGCCGCGGTGGCGCCCGAGGCCCGGGGGCAGGGGGTGGGCGGGGCGCTGACCCGGGAGCTCGTCGCGCGCCTGCAGGCGCGCGGGGTCGTGGAGGTCCTGGCCACCGTGGCGCCCCACAACACCGCGTCGCGGCGCATGCTGAGCGCGGCGGGCCTGACCGTGCAAGCCGAGTTGCCGGACTACTTCGGTCCGGGCGAGCACCGGCTCCTCATGCGTTGGACCTCGGAGGGCGTCTCGACTCAGGACGACACCGCCGGGGTGGTGTGCCCGACGCCAGCGAGATCGGCGCAGGGGGAATAGTTTCCCTCGACGGCGCCGGTCGGGCCGGGCATGGTCCGCCCATGAAGATCGCAGCCGACACCGTTGTCAGCATCGACTACGTCCTCACCAATGACGCCGGGGAGGTGCTCGACCGGAGCGGCGACGAGCCCCTCGCCTACCTCCACGGGCACGAGAACATCGTCCCCGGGCTGGAGGCGGCGCTGGACGGCCTCTCGGTGGGCGACGCCACGCAAGCCAAGTTGACGCCCGACCAGGGCTACGGCGAGCGGGACGACAAGAAGATCCGGCAGATCTCCCGCACCGAGCTCCCCCCCGGGATGGAGATCGAGGTGGGCGAGGCCCTGCAGGGCCAGGACGAAGACGGCAACATCTTCCCCCTGTGGGTGGTGAAGACCGACGCCGAGTCCATCACCCTCGACGGCAACCACCCCCTGGCCGGCCAGAACCTCAACTTCGACGTGACGGTGCGCGAGATCCGCGCCGCCACCGAGGAGGAGCTCCACCACGGCCACGTGCACGGCCCCGGCGGGCACCACCACCACTGAGCCCGCCCGGCGCGCGACGGCCGCGCGCTACCCCCAGCTCCACCACCTGAGCTCGAAGCCCAGCCCGTCCTCGGGGCGGGCGAGCGAGCGCCCCAGCTCGGGGAGGGCCGCGGCCAGCCTGGCCAGGGCCCGGTGGGGGGCGTCCACGAACAACAGGCCGGTGCCCGTCATCACCCCCCGCACCTTGGGCTGCGCGCCGGGGCGCGGGGTCAGCAGGCCCCCGCGCAGCACCAGCTCCACCGCCGCGCCCTTGGTGCGGGCCCGCTCGAGCGAGGCGCGCAGGGCCTCGGGGCGGCCCTCGTGCGGCGGGCCCGACTTCACCGGGTACCACAGCATCACCGTGCTCCCCGGGCGCTTCACCGCCAGGCGGCGCACCGTCTCGTCGATGGCGTCCCACTCGTCCACCTGCTCGAAGGGCGGGTCGATGTGGGCCACCAGCCGGGAGCGTCGCCCTTGGGCTTGGTGCCCAACAGCCCCCGGTACCCGTCGGCGCAGAAGGTCTCTACCCGCCGGTCTCCCCGCACGTTCAGCGCGCGGTCGAGGGTGGCCCGGTCTTCGGGGTGGAGCTCGTAGAGCTGCAAGGTGTCCTGCTCGCGCAGGACGGCTTGCGCGAGCGCGGGAGAGCCCGGGTAGCGCTCGAGGGTCCCCTTCTCGGTGACCGGGAGGAGGTCGAGGTACGGCGACAGCTCCGGGAGCCGGCGCCGGGCCGAGCGGGACAGGAGCTTTGCCACCCCCTGCCGCCACTCCCCCTCCGGCTCCGGACAGGGCGTACCAGCCCGCCCCCGCGTGGGTCTCCACGTAGTGGATGGGGCCATCCTTCCTGGTCAGCTCGCGAAGGAGCAGCACCAGGGCGGCGTGCTTGACCACGTCCGCCGGGTTCCCGGCGTGGAAGAAGTGGTCGTAGTTCATAGGGGCGAGTCAGTCGCCGGCGAGCTCGGCGCGGGTGGCGGTGAGCTTGGCCAGGCGGGCCTCGGCCTCCGCCTTCTTCTGGCGGGTGCCCTCGACCTTGTCGGCGGGGGCGCGCTCCACGAAGCTCGGGTTGGCCAGGGTCTTCTCGGCCGCCTCGATCTCCTTCTCAGCCTTCGCGATCTCCTTGTCGAGGCGCTCCAGCTCCACCCCCAGGTCCACGTAGAGGGCCAGGTTCACGTAGAGCTCGAACGCGGGATCGAACTGGGCCGCCCAGCCCTTCTCGCGCCCGGCCACGAACTCCACCTTCTCGAGCCGCGCGAGGAAGTTCACCGCCTCCGACGCCTGCTCCAGCATGGGCTGGGTGGCGGGGGAGAGGGCCTTCACCATCACCACCGGGCGCTCGGAGTCCTTGATGTTGCTGGTGGCGCGGAGCTGACGCACCGCCACCACGAAGCGCTGCAGGATCTCGAAGCGGCTCTCGATCTCCGGCTCGGGCGCCCGGCGCGGCTTGGGGAAGCGGTCCCGGATCAACAGCGCGCTGTCGGGCCCGCCGTCGAGCCACAGGTCGAGCTTCGTCATCGCGGGGGCCAGCCGGCCGAAGAGCTCCTCGGTGACGAAGGGGGTCACCGGGTGGAGCAGGCGCAGCAGATCCGCCAAGACGGTGCCCATCACCCGCAGCGCGCCGCGGCGGACCGCGTCGTCGTCGCTCGTGAGCCGGGTCTTCGACAGCTCCAGCGCCCACGCGCAGTAGTCGTTCCAGGTGAAGTGGTAGAGCACCTGGCCGAGCTTGCCGAAGTCGAACGTGTCGAGCGCGGCGCGGCTCTCGCGGATGACGGAGTCCAGGCGGGCGAGGAGCCAGTGGTCCTCGTCCGTCTCCTTCGCCACCGGCGCCCCCGCCGCGGTCCTCGACAGCTCCGCCTCGAGCGCGGTGATGATGCGGCCCGCGCCGTTCCAGAGCTTGGTGATGAAGTTGCGGCCCTCGGTGAAGCGCTGCAGCGACAGCCGCACCCGCTCGCCCTCGGTGATCGAGAACACCAGGGTCCACCGCATCGCGTCGGCGCCCACCGCCTCGAAGCCATCGGGGTAGTTGGCCTCGATGCGCTTGATGAGCTGCTTCATGTTGGAGGGGCGCGCCTCCAACACCGGGCCCTTCAGCGCCTCGGTGGTGGCGCCGTCGATGATGGTGAGCGGGTCGATGCCGTTGCCCTTGGACTTCGACATCGTCTCGCCGGTCTCATCGGCGATGGTGGAGTGCAGGTACACGTTCTCGTACGGCAGCCGCCCCTCGAAGTGCAGCCCCGCGAAGTTCATGCGCGCCACCCAGAAGAACAGGATGTCCTTCGCGGTGGAGAGCACCGACGTCGGGTAGTAGCGCGCGAAGTCCGGGGTCTTCTCGGGCCAGCCGAGGGTCGACAGCGGCCACAGCCAGCTCGAGAACCAGGTGTCGAGCACGTCCTCGTCCTGGCGCCACTTGCCGGGCTCGGCGGTCACGCGCGCGGGCTCGTCCTTGGCCACCAGGCACTCGCCGGTCTCGACGTGGTACCAGGCCGGGATCCGGTGGCCCCACCAGATCTGGCGGCTGATGCACCAGTCCCGGATGTTGCTCAGCCAGTGGAAGTAGACCTTCTCGTGGCGATCGGGGTGGAAGGCCACCTTGCCCTCGCCGGCCTTCGCCCAGCCGTCCTCGGTCTTCGCGTAGCCCGACGCCACCAGGGCCTGGTCGGCCAGGGGCGCCATCTTGACGAACCACTGATCCGAGAGGCGGTACTCGATCGGCACCTTGGAGCGGTAGCTCCGGCCGATGGCCAGGGTGTGGTCCTCGACCTTGTCCAACAGGCCGAGCTCTTCGAGCTCCTCGAGCGCCTTCTTGCGCGCCACGTAGCGGTCGAGGCCGCGGTAGGCCTCAGGCACCACGTCGTTGAGCGAGGCGTCCTCGTTCATGACGTTGATCGGCTCGAGGGCGTGCCTCAGGCCCACCTCGAAGTCGTTCGGGTCATGGGCGGGGGTGATCTTCACCGCCCCGGTGCCCTTCTCGGGGTCGGCGTGCTCGTCCGCGATCACCGGGATGATACGGCCCTGGAGCGGGAGCACCAGCATCCGGCCGATGTGCCGGTTGAGCGCCTCGTTCTTCGGGTGCACCGCCACCGCCACGTCGCCGAAGAGGGTCTCGGGGCGGGTGGTGGCCACGATGAGGTGTTCGTCCGGCGCGTCCTGGAAGGGGTACTTGATGTGGTACATCTTCCCCTTCTCGGGCTCCTGATCGACCTCGTCGTCGGAGAGCGCGGTGCGGTCGACCGGGCACCAGTTCACGATGCGCTTGCCCCGGTAGATCAGGCCCTCTTCGAACAGGCGCACGAAGACATCGCGGACCGCGTTGTTGAGGCCCTCGTCCATCGTGAAGCGGGTGCGGTCCCAGTCGCACGAGCAACCCATCCTGCGGAGCTGGCTCAAGATCGTGTCGCCGTACTTGTTGCGCCACGCCCAGATCCGCTCGATCACCTTCTCGCGGCCGAGCTCGCGGAAGTCGATGCCCTCCGCGTCGAGCTGCTTCTTCACGACGGTCTGGGTGGCGATGCCGGCGTGATCGGTGCCCGGGACCCACAGCGCGTCGAACCCGTCCATGCGCTTGTAGCGCGTCAAGACGTCCTGCACGGTGTTGTTCAGGGCGTGGCCCATGTGCAGCCGCCCGGTGATGTTGGGCGGCGGGATGACGATGACGAAGGGCTCTGCGCCCTTCCTGCTCTCGTCCTGCACCGTGCCGTCGGGGGCGTACGCCGCGCGGAAGGCCTTCGCATCCGTCCAGGTCTGGTAGATGCGCTGCTCCGCTTCCTTGAAGTCGAACCGCTTGGGAAAGTCTCGGGTCTCGCTCACGGGATCCTCGCGGGCGGGCTTACCGCCCCGCACCCCGCCTGTCCACCGGCAGGCGCTACAGGCCGAACACCCGCCGGGCGTTGCCCCCGAGGAAGAGCCCCCGTGCCTCGTCGTCGAGCCCCAGCGCGTCCACCTGGGCCAGGCAGGCCGCGGGCTGGATCATGGGGAAGTTGGAGCCGAACAGGACCTTCTTCCTGCCGCTCCTGCTCTTCATCAGCTCCACCAGGCAGGCGGGGTAGCGCTCGGGGGTGTACGCCGACGTGTCCACGTAGACGTTCGGGTACTTCCGGCACATCGCCACCATCTCCTCCGCCCACGGGTAGCCGATGTGCCCGCCCACGATGGTGAGCTCCGGGAACTCGCACGCCACCTCGTCGAGGTAGGGGATGGGGCGGCCCGGCTCCGAGGGCCGCAAGGGCCCGGCGTGGCCCACCTGCAAGCAGAACGGCACGCCGAGCTCCACGCACTCCGCGAAGATCGGGTAGTAGCGCCGATCGTTGGGCGGCAGGCCCCACAACCACGGGAGGATCCGCACCCCGCGCAGGCCAGCCTTCACCGCGCGCCGGAGCTCCCGCACCGCGGGCATCGGCTTGAAGAGGTCCACCGAGGCCACCCCGAAGAAGCGATCCGGGTGCGCCCGCACCGCGTCGATGACCTCGTCGTTGGTGATGAGCGGCCCCCGCGGGCCGTGCCAGGCCGACAGCCCGGCCAGCCGCACCTCGGCCGCGTCGAGGGCGCCGAGGGTGAGCTCGAGCGGGATGTGCTCGGGGATCTGGGTGAGCCCCATCCAGCGCCGGAGCGACTCGAACATGTCGTCGGCGACGAAGGTCGGGTTGGGGTGTTGGATCCAGGCGTCGACGATGTCGGTCACCGGGCCAGGATCCCGAGGGCCCGGGGTTCGAGCAAGCGCCTCAGTTCCTCGCGAGCGGGAGGGCCTGGCTGCGGTCCAGGGCGGCCGGCCAGGGCTCGTCCGCGCACTGCGGGCCACCCGCGGCGTACTGGTGCGGGCCCCACATGGGGCGCTCCTCCCACGCGCCGCAGGTGCGGAGGCGATAGCCGAGGCGGCTCCGCAGCTCGTAGCCGTAGAGCACCACCTCGCTGCCGTCGGCCCGGCGCACCTGGAGCTGGGTCCGGGGCCGGTCCAGCGGGCTCAGGACCCGCACCTGCCGCGCCTCGTCGGCCGGGATCTGCCACAGGCTCAGGCCGTAGGCCGAGTACGCGGTCCAGCCGCCGTCCGGCGCCACCTCCACCGTCTGGGCGGTGGTGGCGAAGTGGGCCACCCCGGCGGCCAGGCCGGCGGTGAGCACCAGCATCATCGAGCCGATCCGCACCGACGCGCGGCACAGCCCGCGCCGCGCCACCGACCAGCCCACCCGGGTGCTGGCCCCCATGGCGAGGAGCAGGAGTGCGGCGGTGAGCCAAGCGAGCATGGCCCCGAGGGGGCCGGCGATGCCGACGTCGATCATCCCGCTCACCTGAAACGGTGGGGAATCCGAGCGCTTGAGCGCCACCTGCGCGACCCCGCGTCGGCGGCTCGGAACGAGGCGGTCGATGTGGGCGGAAGTAGCACTATGTCCCCGAAATAAGAAAGAAATCTCCCGCGGCGAAACCGCGTGACAGGGTTCCCGAGGTGTGGTTTGTGCGCCCCAACCGAGCGCCGGACAACCCCGATCCTGAGGTTGGAGCACGGCGCGGCGGGCCTGGGGGCCCGCTGGATCGGTGGGGTCGCGTGGCGGCCCATGTGTGGGGGTTTACGATGGGAAACGACAATCGAGGCATGATCCGAGCGCTGTCCGTAGCGCTGGGCACGACGCTCGCCGCGTGCGGCGCCGACAAGGGCAAGCCTGAGCTGGCCCAGGATCTGAGCCAGAGCATGGACGCGGTCGAAGCCGCGGGCGGCCGCTGGTCGCAGGTGAGCGTGTTCGAGAGCGCGCACCCGTACGCGGATGCGTTCCGCGACGGCTGGGAGGTGCGCGGGGGTACCGACGCGGTCGAGATGCGGGTGGTGCTCGAGCGCTTCGAGGTGGAGGCCGGCTACGACTTCGTGTCCGTGGGCGGCGCAGCCGGCGACGGGCAGACCTTCACCGGCGAGGCGAGCGGGCAGGAGCTCGTGCTGCCCGGCAACTACGTGCAGGTTCGCTTTCAGAGCGACGCCTCGGTGACCAAGTGGGGGTTCCGCATCCGCGTGTTCCAGCGCGCCGGGTGCACCTGCACCCGCATCCACAGCCCGGTCTGCGGCGCTGACGGCAACACATATCCCAACGAGTGCGAGGCCAGCTGCGCCGCGGTGCGGATGGCGCACCGCGGGGCGTGCCGAGCCGACGCGTGGCACACCGTGGGCCACGCCATGGCCTCCGAGCACCCGTATGCCGACGACCTCGAGCAGGTCTTCGAGCTCCGGGAGCCGGGCGCGACGAGCATCCGGGCGCACTTCAGCCGGGTGGACGTGGAGCGGGGCTACGACAAGATCCTGGTGCTCGACGCCGGCGATCAGGTGGTGGCGACCTACACCGGTACGCAAGAGGACTTTCACTCCGCGGTGGTCGAGGGCGACACCCTGAAGATCAAGCTGGTGAGCGACTACTCGATCACCGGGTGGGGCTTCGAGGTGGACGCCTACGACGTGACCGGCGGCTGCGTCACCGACGCGGAGTGCGGCCCCGGCAAGGTCTGCGCCCCCACCCAGTGCCTGCGCGCGCCGTGCTTCGACGTGTGCACCGAGGGGCAGGTGGGCGCCTACCAGGACGTGAGCGAGGCCCAGCTCACCGCGCACCCCGCCGCCTTCGTGGGTCAGCGGGTGCGGGTGACGGCCGAGCCCACCGTGCGGGCGCTCTGCACCCGCCGCGCGTGCGCCGCCGACAACCCCTGCTGCAACGCGTGCTCCGGCGGCTTCACCATCGGCCAGGGCGTCAGCCTGCGCGACGCGATGGACCAGGCCTACAGCTGCCGCGGAGACGAGTGCGGCTGGGCCACCACCTGCCGCGAGTTCCGGCCGGAGGGGGCGGGCCGCTACACCTTCGAGGGCACGGTCCGGGTGGACGAGACGGGCGGCGTCGCCCTCCTCGTGGACAGCTTCCAGGCCGCGGAGTGCCAGCGGAGCGGCTGCGCGGGCCAGGCCTGCGGCAACAGCCCCGGCATGATCACCACCTGCGACGCGCGCCCCGAGTACGCGTGCTATGGCAACACCGCTTGCGAGGTGCAGGCGACCGGGCACTGCGGCTTCACCGAGACCCCCCAGCTCGCCGCCTGCCTCGACGGCGCGTCGGCCAGCGCGTTCCACGCGGTGGACGTGCCGCTGGCCATCCCGGACGACTCCGAGGTCGGGGTGAAGAGCGAGGTCACGGTGGCCAGCGCGGGCGCGGTGGAGCGGGTCACCGTCTCCCTCGATGTCCGGCACAGCTACCGGGGCGACCTGGTGGTGACGCTCCGCTCGCCGCAGGGCACCGAGGTGAAGCTGCACGACGGTGAGGGCGGCAGCGCCGACGACCTGGTGATCCTGGATCGGGAGCTCGCGGAGCTGAGCGGTGAGGCGCGCGCGGGCACCTGGCAGCTCCACGTCCGCGATCGCTACGCGCAAGACGTGGGCACCCTCGAGGGCTGGTCGCTGACCTTCCGCTGAGCGACGGCTACTCGGGCTGCCCCTCGCCGCGAGGGCGCGGCATCCGCACCTTCGTCTCGCCGAACACCGGCACCCACCGCTCGGTCTTCTCCGAGCTCTCGCTCAGCTTCTCGACCGTGACCTTGCGGAACCCGGTCTGGACCTCGACCGCCACCGGCGTCACGCCGATCTCCTTGTCGTCCACGTAGACGGTGGCGTTGGAGGGCCCGACGATGCTCAGGCGCGCCACCTGCACCGGGGGACGCCGCGTGAGAGTCTGCGGATCCGTGCCGCCGAGGCGGGGGCAGCGCACCAGCCACGCGCCGGGGCGGCCCTTGGCGCGCACCACCGCGGCGCCGGGCACGCTGTGCCTGCTACCGGCCGGCCGCACGTCGGCCGCCACCCCCTCGAGGTCCATGGGGTCCTTCATCGCGAGGGTCATCTCGCACGGGGCGGCCTTGTCGAGCGGGACGAGGTCGGTGCGGATGCGGCCGCGGACCGGCAGCGCCACCCGCTGGGGCTCGTGACCGTCCGCTGCAACCAGGATTGCGGCGTCCATGCCCGGGGGCACGAGGAAGCGCATCGGGGTGCGGCCGAGGGGGCGCCCGTCGCCTTCGCCCACCACCACCGCGCTGGCGGGCGAGGCCTGCAGGAGCACCTCGTTGGCCGGGGTCGCCACGTACTCCACCGGATCCCCCGCCACCTGGGTGGCGTTGGGGCCCTCCAGGATCACCGGCTGGGCGCTCTGGAAGTGGTTGAGGGCGGCCGCGGCGAGGCCACCCGCGACGAAGAAGCCGATGGCGCCCGGGATCAGGTGCCGCCGGCCCGATGGGGTGGGCGCGGGCGCGGGGGGCGCGGACGGGGCCGGCCGCGGGGCGGCAACCCGGGCTCATGGAGGGGGGCAGTGAGCGCGGCACCAGGGCCCCCGCCGGCACCGCGGGGGCGGGCGGAGCGCCGAGCGGGGGCGGGGCCAGCCCGGGCGCGTTGGCCAGGGTCGGGCCGGCCGGGATCGCGAGCGCACCCTGCGCCGGCGGATCCAGGTCGTGGGTCAGCGGGCGACCCTCCTGGGCGGCGGGGGGCAGGGCAAGAGGACCCGCCACGGGCCCCGCTGGAGGCGGCGCCGCCGGGACCGGCTTGGGCGCCGAGGGCAGCGCCATCGACGTGTCGGGGCCGAGGGTGCGCCCCTTCGGGACCTGCAGGCCCTCCGACACCTCCGGCGGCGGGGGCGTCGCCCCGCTCGGCCCGACCTTGGGGGGCGGGAGCATCCCCGGCAGGTCCGCGGTGGCCCGCAGGCCGGTGGGGTCGTTGATGATCCGCACCCCCACCACGGTGCCGCGGGGCCCCATGGGCGAGGTGGCGGGGGGCAGCCGCGGCTGGTTGCCCCGGTTCTGGGTCGGATCGAAGGGCGGGTCCTTGCGCGCGCGGTCCCACGCGGTGCGCGGCCCCGCCGGATCCCGGCGCGGGCCGATCTCGTCCATGGTGGGGAACTCGTCGGCCCCCTCCAGCTCGGACAGGGGCACGTCCTGGAGGGTGGCCTCGCTCGAGGCGTCCACCGCCCGCTGGTCCACCACGGTCTGGGTGAACGCGACCCCCTTCAATGGGCGGTGCGCCGGGCGCTTGAGGTCGAGCTGGGTCTCGCCCTCCCCGCTGTCCAGGGTGCTCGGCGCCCGGATGGTCGTGACCTTCGCGGCCTCGGCCGCGCGCTCCCGGGCGAGCTCCTCCTCCGCCTTGCGCTTGAGCTCGTTGGGGAAGGGCACCCGCACCGTGGCGAGGTCCCGCTCCTCGGGGGCGGAGCGTCGGCCCTCGGGCAGCGGCCGGGGCGGCCGATCGTCGCCCACCGGGGATGGGAACGCGCTCTCCGCCCTGCTCGACGGGGTGGCCGGCTCATCGCCCGCCTTCATCTCGGGCGAGGTATCCAGCTCGAGGCTGTCCGAGTCCTCCTCCTCGTGCTCCTCGTCTTCCTCCTCGGCCGCCTCCTCGGGGGCGGTGATGGGCTGGCCCGGCTCGGGGAGGCCGTCCGGCCCCTCCGGATCCAGCGCGAGGGTCGGGAGCTGCTCGAGGTCGGCGCTCGCCCCCAGGGTGGCGTCCAGGGCCTCGAGCTCCAGGAGGGCCTGCTCGGCCGACGGGTAGCGCGCCTCGAGCTCCTGCGCGGCGAGGCGTTGCAGGATGGCTTGCAGGGGCGCGGGCACGCTGGCGAGCCCGGCGGACAGCTCGATGAGCGCGCGTCCGGCCCGCCAGAGGTCCCCCGCCGCGCTCGGCTCGGCCTCCTCGGGGGCGGTGACGGCGGGGGCGAGCGCCGGGTCCAGGCCGTCGGCGGGGAGGTGCAGGGGGAGACCCATCACCGCCACCGGGTGCTTGGGGCTGGCCACCACCGCGGAGGCAGAGAGCAGGGGATCCAGGCGGCCCGCCGCGTGGCGGGCGCGGAGCCGCTCCAGGAGCGCGGTGGCGGCGCGGCTCAACGCGTCGGCGGAGTCGACGTGGGGGCGCGGGGCGTCGGCGCCCTCCACCCAGGGCAAGACCCAGAACGCCACCGTGCCCAGCCCCGGGAGCGCGGCCGCGCCGTGGGCGAGCGGGGCGCTCTCACCGGACTCCACCAACAGCGCGGTGGCCCGGGCCAGCATCTGCACGTAGTCGGCCTCGGCCGCCTCGGCCTCGGCCCCCTGGGCTGGACGGAGGGGCACGAGCTGCAGGAGCACCCGGCCCTCCGGCTCGCCTCGGCCCTCGGCCAGGATCATCCCGGGGGCGCGGACCAGCTCTCGCACCCGGGCGTAGCCGCCCAGCGTGGGGCTGCTCGACTCACTCGCGTCATTTTGGGAGGGGCCCTGGGCCATGGCGAGGCCGCCACCATACCCCATCGAGCGCGTGGCAGCACATCGAAGCCGGGTCGAGGGGCGTCACCGCGCGTCGGGGTGGCGGTGCGACCACTCGGTATCGACCGGGATCGGGCCCTCCACCACCTCCTGGGTGCCGTCGGGCCACCACACCTCGAGCAGGGCCACCTCGGCCTCGCCGAGCCCGAAGTGGAGCGCGAGGTCGTGGCCGGAGCCGTTGCTGGAGCCCGCGTGGACCTCCTGCATCAACAGCACCCCGTCGGTGCGGGTGAGGTAGACGCGGGTGCCCACCGCGTCGCGGTTCACCCCGCCGCCGCCCACCAGGCGGACGCGCGTGTAGTGCCGCTCCGCCCGCAGCGCGGTCAGGTTGCCGAACACCCGGTAGCCGTGGACGCTCCCGCCCACCACGAGGTCGAGGCCGCCGTCCGCGTCCACGTCCCCCATCGCCACCCCGACGGTGTGGCGGGGGTATTCGGCGCCCAGCTCGTCCTGCGGCACCGGGGTGAAGCGGCCGCGGCCGTCGTTGTCGAAGAGGCGGTTCGGGTTGTCGAGGCCGTAGGCCACCCCCACCGCGAAGTACAGGTCGAGGTCGCCGTCGTTGTCGTAGTCGAACAGGACGGTGCCCCAGCTCGTGTTCTCATCGACGATGCCGCGCTCCACCGCGACCTCCTCGAAGCGGGTGTCGCCGCGGTTGAGGAGCAACTTGGGTTGACCGGTGTTGGTGACGAAGAGGTCGAGGTCGAGGTCGCCGTCCACGTCGCCCACCGCGAGCCCCATCGCCTCCATGCGCAGATCGACCCCGGCCTCCTCGGCCCGCTCGGTGAAGCACCAGCCGTGGCAGCCCGGCCCGTCGTTCCGGTAGAGCACGTTGCGGTTCATCGGCAGGCCGTGATCACGGGGGCCATCGAACCCCTTGTCGTTGGCGACGTAGAGATCGGGGTCGCCGTCCGCGTCGTAGTCGAACCACACCGCGGCGTAGCCGGAGCCGTCGGTGTGCTCCACCCCCAGCATCGTGGTCATGTCGCGAAAGCGGCCTTGCCCTCGGTTCTCGAACAGGCGGTCCGTGGCCTGGTGCCACAGGTCCATGTCCTGGCACTCCACGCACCACCAGTTCACGAGGTAGAGGTCGAGGTCGCCGTCGTTGTCGTAGTCGGCGAACGCGGCCGACTGCCCCTTGCCCGGGTCTCCCAGGCCGGAGGTCTCGGTGATGTCGGTGAAGCCGGCGTCGCCGTCGTTGCGGAACAGGACGTTGGGCCCCAGGTTCAGGACGTAGAGATCCGGGTCTCCGTCGTCGTCGACGTCCGCGAAGATCGCGCCGCCGCTGATCGCGGTGTCGAGGGCCACCTGGTCGAGGAAGCGCGACACCCGGAACGTCCCGTCGCCGTTCCCCTCGTACAGGTAGTTCGAGCCGTGGGTGTTGGTCACGTAGAGGTCGAGCACCCCGTCGCCGTTCACGTCCGCGAAGGCCTGCCCGGTGGTGTAGTAGTCGGGTTGGTCCGCGTGCCCGCAGTGCACGCCGGAGAGGCGGGTCACGTCCATGAAGCGCGTGTCGGGCAGGCTCGCCAGGGGGCCCCAGCTCGAGACCTCGGGCGCGCCGGGGTCCACGCCGGGGTCGGTGGGCCGGCCGAGCCGCATCGGGGGCTCGGTGCCGTCGGTGCCGGGCGTCGGCGAGGTGGTCGAGGGCCCGTGGGGCGCCGGGGCGCCGATCGGGGCCTCGGTGCACGCGAGGCCGCTCAGCACCAGGCCCATGGACCAGGCGGGCCAGAAGGCCCGGGTTCGCTCCGCGCCGCGCGCGTCGTGCTCGTCCCTCCGCACCCAGCCCTCAGGGGTAGCATGCTCGGTCAGGGATCGTATAGGGCGTATACCCTGTGAGCGCGGTCAGCGCTGACGTCGGCGGTGGATCTCACGCAAGGTGCCGAAGAGCCCCGGCACCTCGAGCAGCCCCTCCAGCGGGTATTGGCAGCGGGTCTGCCAGTTGGGGTGCTCGGTCACCGTGCCGGGGACGTTCTGGGCCTGGGTCTCGCCCCACAGGTCCTCGAGGTTCACGAGCAGGAGCCGGACGTCGCTCGACGCCGCGAGGTTGAGGGCCCCGCCCAGCACGTCGGCGGTGCGGGTGGCCTCGCCGAGCACGTGGTGGTCCTGGAGGTAGCCGATCACCGCCTCCTTCAGCGGGCCGCGGCCCGCCCGCTCCGCCTCGGCCTCCTGGGGCGAGGTGTGGCCGAGGGCCACCCGGGTGTCGATGTCCTTGCCCTCCCAGAAGCTCGCGAAGGTCGGCGTGTCGTGGGTGTTCACGCTCGCCACCGCCTGGGCGGGGGGCTCGGCCACCGCGCGGGCCCGGTCCGGCTGCAAGGCAAACTGCATCACGTACATCCGGAGCAGCCGGTGGCGATCCATCGCGGCGCGGACCTCGTCCGGCACCGTGCCGAGATCCTCACCGATGATGAAGCACCGCTCGCGGTGCGACTCGATGGTGAGGATCGCGTAGAGCTCCTCGGCCCGGTACTGGATGTACACGCCCTGGCTGCCCGGCATCCCGTGGGGGATGCAGAACAGGCGGTGCAGGCCCATCACGTGATCCACCCGCAGGGCCCCCGCGCACGCCATCTGCTGCTTGATGCAGGCGATGACGTAGGCGTAGCCCGACGCGCGCACCGCGTGGGGCGACAGGGGCCGGAAGCCCCAGTCCTGGCCGCCCGCGAACAGGTCGTCGGGCGGCGCGCCGGCCGAGGCGGCCGAGAGGAACTGGTCGCGGTACGCCCAGGCGTCGAAGCCGTCGGGGTGCACGCCGAGCGGCATGTCGAGGTAGAGGCCTCCGCCGTCGGCCGAGGCGCGGGCGGCCAGCGCCTCGACCTGCTGGGCCATCCGCACCTGCACGTAGGCGTGGTAGCGGAACGCGGCCTCGTCGAGGTCGGCGTCGGTGACCCCGGCCGGCCCCGCCTTGAGGGCCTCGGGCCAGCCGTGCCAGGAGTCGCCGCGCTGCTCCACCACCGCGCGGAAGCGGGCGTACTCCACCAGCCGCGGCTGGCTGGCCAGCGCCGCCTCGAGCTCGGCCCGGTGGGGGCTGTCGGCGGCGAACGCGTGCTCGGCCAGCGGCGCGAGCACCGAGCGGACGAGGGCCATGGCGCCGACGTGGTCCGCGTTGCTGCGGGCGCGCAGGGCCTCCGCCTCGGCCTTGAACTCAGCGCTCTCCATGCGGGCCCGCGCGGGGGCGCAGCTGGCCAGCTCCGGGAGCCGCTCGAGGTCGAGGTACAGCTCGTTCCAGAACAGCCGGCTCACCGGGGTGTAGGGGCTGGGCGAGGCCAGCTCCCGCAGGAACGTCGAGGTGAGGGGGAGGGTGCCGACCACGTGGCCGCCCAGCTCCGCCGTGAAGTCGATGAGCCGCTCGAGCTCGGCGAGGCCGCCCACCCCGAGGTCGGTGGCGGAGCGCAGGGCGTAGGTCGGGGCGAAGACGCCCCAGTGCCGCGGGGTCTCGGGCAGCCACGCCGCCTCGGGCGCGGCGAAGAGCGCCGCCTCGTGGCGGGCCCCCGCGAGCTCGACCGCCAGCCGGTGGTAGCCGAAGGGCAGGTTGCGCCCCAGCCCGAAGTGGACCCGGACGAAGCGCTGCCCCTCCACCTCGTGTGCCGCGTCCCGGGCGAGGGTGGACAGATCCTGGCTGAGCTCGAAGCGCTCGCCGCCCTCCAGGGTCACGGTGGCGAGGAGCGGCCCGCTCACCGCGTCGGCCGGGAGCTGCAGGGTGACCTGCGGCGCCTCGTCGCCCCACGCCACGAGCACCGGCTCCAGCACCCGGTGGGCCAGCTCGAGCCGGCGGGCCACCAGGGCGGCCGGGACATCCTCGAGGGCGCGCACCGGCGCCCCGAGCTGGGGGAGGAGGGCGAGCAGGGCCCCGTCACTCGCGACGAAGGTGGCGCCCTTGATGTCGAAGTAGGAGAGCTGGATGTCGTAGAGACGCGCGAGCGCCTCGAGGTCTTGTCGCAGGTCGGCCACGCGCATTCCCTGCTTCGCGTTGCAGCAGGTCGGCGCTCGGATGTCCAGGGATTCGTGTCTCGACTTTGAGTTACGACTCAGATGGGGACCGCTCGGGCGCGCGGATCACGTCCACTCCGCCGTCGCGCCCCACCAGCAGGACGTCGGCCATGCCCACGAAGAGCCCGTGCTCGACCACCCCGGGGAGATCGGCGAGGGCGCGGGCGAGGCCCGCGGGCTCCTCGATCGGGCCGAAGTCGCAGTCGAGGATCAGGTTGCCCTCGAGCGTGCGGTACGCGCCCCCGCCGGACTGACGCAGGGTGGGCTCGCCGCCCAGCTCACCGATCTGGCGGATCAGCGGGCGCCGCGCGGCCTCGATGATCTCGACCGGGAGCTTGAAGGCGCCGAGCACGCTCACCACCTTGCTGCTGTCCGCGATCACCACCATCTGGCGGCTGGCCGCGGCGACGATCTTCTCGTGCAGGAGCTGGCCGCCGCCGCCCTTGATCAGGTTGAGCTCGGGGTCCGCCTCGTCCGCGCCGTCGATGACGAGATCGAGCTCGTCGACGTCGTCGAGGGTGCACAGCGGGATCCCGTAGGAGGCGGCGATCTCTCGGGTGCGGGCCGAGGTCGGCACCGCGCCCGCGATCTGCAACCCCTCTTGCACCTGGGCCCCGAGGGCGTGGACCATCAGCTCCGCGGTGGAGCCCGAGCCCAGCCCGAGCCACATCCCGGGCTGCACGAAGCCCAGCGCGGCCTCGGCCGCGAGGCGTTTCTCGGTGGCGGGATCGCGTGCGCTCACGGGCTTCTTCCGCTCTCGCCCGGCCGCCTGCCGCCCCAAGGGGCGCGGCTCGGAGATGCCGGGCTCGATCCGGAGCCTGTACGAGATGGGGCCCTCCGTCTACCGCAGACATTCTCGCTGGGGCGGGCGCTCGAGCGACAGGTAGGCGTAGGGCAGGTTGCCCTCGTCCGCCGAGAGCACGAAGATCCCGGTGGGCCCGCTCGGCACCAGGCGCCGCGGGTTCACGATGTCGAGGCTCACCGCGGGGCAGGCCCCGACCTCGGGCAGCACCTGGCCCACCACCAGGGTCGGGTAGCCGCCGAAGACGGCCAGGCCGTCGGCGCCGACCGCCCTCATGTACGCCACCGTGGCTTCGCCCTTCTCGCGGATCGCCGTCCACCCCGCCGCGCCGTCGAGGTAGATGCCCCCCGCGTTGTCGGCGACCATCAGGCCGCGGTCGGTCACGTTCTCCACCTTGTTGGCCCGGGTCCCGCCGAAGGCCTCATCCGTGACCTGGCCGTCCCTCAGCCTCAGCACCCGCAGATCGCCCGAGAACCCGGCCGCGACCACGTGCCCGGGGCCGACCCAGGCCACGCTGAGGCGATCCTGCTGGGCGTCCGGTAGCTCGCGCCGGACCACCCGCACCCAGTGGTCGCCCTCGAGTCGGTAGAGGGTCCGCACGGCGGGGAAGTTCGGGAAGATGCCGCCGAGCAAGGCGGTCTCGGTCGCCATGTAGAGCTCGCTGCCGTCCGGCGCGCCGAGCAGGATGAGCCCGTCGGGGAGCGGGTCGATCACCGTGCTCGTCACCACCTGGAACCCGACGTCGGGGTGGCCGAGGAGGAGCTGCTCGCGGGTCGCGAGCCAGAGCTGGCCGTCACTTCGGGCGAGGCCGCCGAGGAGGGGGCCCCACGCGTTGAGCTCGGGGAGCTGCTCGGCGCTGTCGCCCTGGATCCTCAGGGCGTCGTAGCCGGTGGTGGTGGTGGCCGTGATGTCCACGTGGAAGGTCACCCCGACCAGGAACGCGTCGTTCCCCAGCGGGACCGTGGCGCGGGACCGCACCCGATCCACGGTCGCGAGCTGCACGCTCCGGCGCTTGGCCACCCAGGTGGCCTGGATGCGCCTGCAGACCGAGTCGGTCGGGACCTCCACCCGTGACAGGACGTCCTGCACCTCCTGGGGGAGCTCGCCCTCCGCCCACGCCCCCACGGTGTCGCGGAGCGGCAGCACGTGCACCGCCGACGGCACCGGGAGCACCCGGAGCTCCGGCGCGGTGGCCCGCAAGGACACCGGCCCGGCGGCCAGGTCCAGCGCGTCGAGGCCGCACCCGAAGCTGACGAGGTAGAGCGTGCTGTCCTGCGCGCGGGCGAAGGTCGGGAGCGTGGGCTGCGCCGGATCCAGCGCGACGACGAACGCGGGGGCGCCGTCGACCATGTGGATGAGCAGCGCGCTCGCGGCGGCGCCGAGCGGGGGCGGCGGCAGGGCCTCGGTCGGGTGGCACCCCGCGAGCAGCCCGAGGGCACCGGCGATGGCGACGACGCCACGAGTCATGGGCCGGCACTCTACCCGGCGTGGCCCGGGCGCGCACCTGCCGCCGTTGACACCCCGCCCGGCATGGGGTCACGTCCCCCCGTCGCATGGACTACAACGCGTACAAGCTCGTTCACGTGGTGGGGCTCCTGCTCCTGTTCGCCTCCCTGGGCGGGCTGGCGGTGCTCGGGGGCCTCGGCACCGACCCCGCGCGCTCGAAGCCGTTCAAGGCGGTCCTCAACGCCTTCCATGGCCTGGGCCTCGTGGTCCTGCTCGTGGCCGGCTTCGGGCTGCTCGCCAAGCTCGACATGAGCGCGCCCGACAAGTGGGGCGGCTGGGTCTACGCGAAGATCGTGCTTTGGGTGGTGTTCGGGGCGGCGGTGGTGCCCCTGAAGCGCGCGCCGTCGCTGGCCCGGCTGTGGCTGCTGCTCCTGGTGGGCCTGGGCTGCGCTGCAGGCTGGCTTGCCTTGATGAAGCCGTTCTGAGCTACGGAGTGGTGTAGCTGTCGAGGGTCCGCATGTACTGGGCCCGCTCGAACGACGCCGCGTCCTGGGCGTTGTGCTGGCTCATGCTCCCTCGCAAGCTGGCGAGGTCCGTGTCGTGGGCGTTGAGCCACGCCGCCATCCCCCGCTGGATGATGCGGATCTGCTCCACCCCCTGCCGCAGGAGCACCGAGCAGAGCTGCACGGTGTCCGCCCCTACCGCCACCATCTTCAAGGCGTCGTGGGCGTTGTGCACCCCGGAGGAGGCGCTGAGGCTCAGCTTCAGGCGGTCCCGCAGGATCCCGATCCAGCGCAGCGGGAGCCGGGCCTCGTCTGCGTGTGAGAGGGTGATGCGCGGCTTCACCGTCCTGTGCTCGAGGTCCACGTCGGGCTGGTAGAAGCGGTTGAAGAGCACCAGGCCGTCCGCCCCCGCCTCCTCGAAGCGCTGCGCGGAGTAGACGAGGTTGCTGAAGAACGGGTTGAGCTTCACCGCGACGGGGATCGCGACCTCGCGCCGCACCGAGCGCACCGCCTCGTAGTAGGCGTCCTCGAGGGCGCGGGGCTCGAGCTCCGGATCCGTCGGCACGTAGTAGAGGTTCAGCTCGATCGCGCTCGCCCCCGCCTGCTCCACCAGCTTCGCGTACTGCGTCCACTGGCGCCGAGGCGAGCCGTTGAGCGAGGCGACCACCGGGATCCCCACCGCCGCGCGCGCCTTGCGGATGTGCTCGAGGTAGCCGAGCGGGCCCATCTGGATGCGGCCGTGGTCGGGCATGGTGGCCAGCGCCCGGGCCTTGCCCCCGCCGCCCGCCAACAGATCGTTGAGCTCCGCCTTGCTGAGGGTGAGCTGCTCCTCGAAGAGCGAGAAGAGCACCACCGCCCCCGCCCCCGCGTCCTCCATGGCCTTGATCTCGTCGATGCGCTCGGTGAGGGGGTTCGCCCCCACCACGAGCGGCGAGCTCAGCTCCAGGCCCAGGTACGACGTCTCCATCTTCATCCCGCCTCACCTCCGCAAGGTACGTGCCGCGCTCCCCCATCAGAGGGTTCCGCCGACCCCGCTACCGTGACGTAGCGTACCCCGTCCGGCCGAAACGGTCACGCCGGCCCGGGCTCGGTCATCCGCGCCCGTGGCCCGCCGGGGCGTCCGTGGTACCGTGGCCGGATGCAACCCAGGTTTCGAGGGGTGATCTCCGTCGCCGCGCGCTCTGGCTGGCCGCGTGCGGCTCGAGCGGCCCCGGCACCACCGAAGACCCGGACTCCGGCGTGGTCGCGGGCCAGGACGCCGCCACCCCCACGGTCGAGATCGGCACCGGGGTCGACGCCTTCGAGTCCATCGTCGAGGACCAGGTCCTCGAGCTCCGGGTGGGCCCCCAGGGCGGCGGTCGCTTCGAGGGCTACCACATCTTCTCCGCCGTGAAGGTCGACGGCTACGACCCGGTGAACCTGCTCGCCACCTTCCAGATCCTCTCCGAGGACCGGCAGGTGCAGGCCGAGCAGGCGCGCCAGTTCCCGCGGCTGCAGCCCGACGGCGAGGCCTACGTGGCCTTCGCGGTGGCGCCGCGCCTGATGGACTGCTGCGTGGTGGAGGACGCGACGATCTACCTGCGGGTGGAGGTGCGCGACCAGAACGGCCTCACCGGGAGCGACGAGCGGCGGGTCCACACCAGCGCCCTGTGCGAGGATCAGGAGCAGCCGGGGACCAGCGTCTGCGATTGAGGGCTGTCAACCGCACTTGCGGGCGTCGGGCTCGGCGCAGTCCTGACGACCCGAGCGCCAGCAGGTGAGCCCGCTGAAGGTCGGGGTCAGCTCCATCCACTGCATCGTGCCGTAGTCGAGGAGCCAGCTGTCGTTGACCAGGCCGCAGTCGGTGCGGCCGCCGTACATGAAGGCCCTCGCGCCGCCCCCCACGAAGACCTGGGACTCGCGCCGCTCCGGGCTCATCGGGTCGAACGTGGCGAAGTCCGACGCGAAGTCGCAGAACCCGAACTGCTCGCAGATCCCGCGGAAGGTGTCGCAGGTCCGGGTGCTGGGGCAGTCCGCGTCGGTGGTGCAGGCCACCGGGTTCAGCTCGTCCCCCGCCGTCACGCGGCTCCACGAGCCGCCCTCGATCGAGAAGGTCCACAGGTCGTTCTCGTTGCCGAGATCGGTGCCGTCGTGGCCGCCGAAGAGCACGAGCCGGTCCCCGGCCTCGTCATCGTGACCAGGCCGCCCTTGATGCGGGTGGCGGGGTGTTGCAAGTCCCGTTGACACACGGCGCGCCGCCACAGGCCGCGTCGTTGCGGCAGGTCGGGGCGTCCGGGACCTTGCTCCAGGTCTCGGTGGCCAGATCGAGCGACCACAGGTCGTTGAAGAAGTCGTCGGCGGTGGTGAAGGAGTCCACGCCGCCGCCGCCGAAGACCCACAGCCGGTTGCGCTTGGTGTCGAGCGCGCTCACGTGGAACAGGCGCGGGGTGGGCTGGCTGCCCCCTTGGGCGATCTGGCTCCAGGTCTTGGTCTCGAGGTCGAAGGCCCAGGTCTGGCTGTCGACCGCGAAGGTGATGCCGGAGGCGCGGCCGCCCGCGAAGACGAGCAGGCGGTCCCCCACCTCGTCGTAGACCATCACCGTGTTCATGCGGGGCAGCGGCGCGCCCGGCTGATCCAGCGGCCACAGCACGCTCCACGAGCGGCTCTCGGGGTCGAAGGCCCAGACGTCGTTGAGGTAGGTGTACGCGCCCGCGGTCCCGTTCCGCCAGCGCCCACCGAACACGTAGAAGAGGTTGCGGGTGGTGTCCCAGGCCCCGGACGGTCGCACCCGATCGAGGGGCCGCTGCTCGCCCTGGACCTCGATGGCGGCCCAGGTGCCGGTGCGGAAGTCGTAGGTGTAGCCGTCGCCCAGGAACTGGGCTGCGGCCGGGTTGCAGTTCTGGGGCTCGGCCGCGTCGCCGAAGAACATGAAGACGCGCTCGCACGCGGGGTCGTAGGCGGCGGCGCTGTCGCCGCGGCGGGTCGGCCCGGTGCCCTGCTGCAGCTCCTGGCCGAGGGCCGGGCAGGCGGCCGGCTCGCCGGAGTCGGGGGTGCCCGCGTCTGCAACCTCTCCTGCGTCATCGGGCTGCGTGCCCGCGTCGACCAGCTCTTCCTCTGTGCTGGTGCAGGCGGCGAGGGTGAGGAGGCCGAGGCAGGTCAGTCGGAGGATGGAGAGAACGCGCATGAGCGTCGGACCCTACCAAACCCCAGGCCAGAGGTCAGCCGGACGTCGACGTGCTCGTGGGGGCGGCGGCGGCCTCCGCTTCCAGCACTCGCAAGTCTGCCTCCAACAGCGTGATGTCGACCGCCAGGGCCTGGCCCTCCCGGCGCCAGGGCTCGAAGCCGACCTCCTTCACCAGCTCGCCGTAGCGGGCCTTGAGGCTGTCGTAGCGGGGCTCCCCGGCCGAACCGGCCAGCTTCTGAACGCTCCGCTTGCACCGGGCGAGCTTCCGCTCGAGGAGGGCCCGATCGACCTCGATGCCGTCCAGGGCGTCCATCAGGGTGCTGAAGGTCTGCTCCACCACCCGGGGATCCGAGGGCTGGGCCGACTTCCTGTACCAGCGCTGCCACTGCCGCGTGGCCTCCGGCGCGGCCTCCGCCAGGTCGGTCCACGCGAGGCCCTTCTGGTTCACCGCCCAGCCCAGGTTGGGGTCCAGCTCCTCGAAGCTCTTGGGCGGCGGGGCGCTGGGGTCGGGCTCGGCGGGCGAGGTCTTCGTCTCGTAGTCCTTGACCTCCACCAGCTCCACCGGCTCGGGCGCGGCGGGGGGCGGCGGCGCCACCGCAGGAGCCTTGGGCTCGGGCTCGGGGGCCTTGGCGGGCCGCCGGGCAACAGGGGCCTTGGCCTTCGGGGGGGTGGTCTTGGGGGGCGGGGCCTTCAGCGGGGGCTCCGGCTCCGGGGTCGGCGCGGGCGCCACGTCGGGCTCGGGCGCCGCATCGGGCTCGGGCTCGCGGCCCAGCAGGCTCGACAGCGCGGGGAGCTCGGGCAGCTGGCCCCCGCTCCAGAAGTAGTAGGCGGAGGCGGCGCCCAACATCAGGACCACCGCGAGCGGCACCCAGCCCTTCACGTAGGCGCGCAGGCCCAGGGCGGCCCGGATGGAGTTGTCGATGCCCTCCTCGTCCTCGAAGCCGCCGACCTCGCTGCGCAGGGCGCGCTCCTCGGCCAGCACCGGGGCCGCGAGCACCGAGCGCTCCCGTCGGGTGTTGGGCTCCTTGCGCGGCCGCCGGGACGCCGGCGCGGGGGCGCTCACGGAGGGCGCGGGGAGGCCCGAGATGGCCGAGAGGGTCGGGGCCACCGAGAGCCCGTCGATGCGCTGCACCACGTCGAGGGCCGAGGCGGGGCGCCGGGCCGGGTCCTTCTCGAGCAGCGCCATCGCCACCTCGGTGAGCCCGCCGTGCTCGAGCGGCGGCCGCGGGGGCGGGGTCGTGATGTGTTGGTGGGCGAGCTGCTTCACGTCCCCGGTGAAGGGCGGGGTGCCGGTGAGCATCTGGTAGAGGATGACGCCGAGCGCGTAGAGGTCCGACGCGGGGCCGACCTCGAGGCCCTGCACCTGCTCGGGCGACATGTAGACCGGCGTGCCGAAGAACATGCCCTGCTGGGTGAGGGGCTCGGTGTTCTCGTCCGGCTCCACGATGCGCACGAGGCCGAAGTCGAGGATCTTCACCACCTCCTGGCCCTGCTCCTGGACCAGCACGATGTTGCCCGGCTTCAGGTCGCGGTGGACGTAGCCGCGGCTGTGCGCGGCCTCGAGGCCCAGGCACACCTGGCGCAGGATCGAGGCGGTGCGGCGCGCGGGGAGGGGCCCGGTCTCGTGCAGGAGGCCGGAGAGGGTGGGCCGTCCAGGAACTCCATCACCATGAAGAGCAGGCCCTCCGGCGTGCCGCCGAAGTCCACGATGTTCACGACGTTGGGGTGCTTGATGCGGGACAGCGCCTTCGCCTCGCGGTGGAAGCGCCGCGCGAGATCCTTGTCCGAGGCGATCTCGCCGTGGAGGATCTTCACCGCGAAGTCCTGCTCGAGATACGTGTGGCGGGCGCGGTAGACGCGGGCCATGCCGCCCGAGCCCAGCGGGGCCTCGATGCGGTAGCGATCGAGGGTGCGCCCGATGTGGGGATCGTCCAAGGTCCCGATGAGCCTCGCCCCATCCAGGCCGCAGTGGTCTACCTCACGGGTGTAGACCGACCCACACTTGGGGCAAACGAGCATCTCGGGCTGCACCCGTATCACGGCCGCGTTGGCCAACACCACGGCAACTTGGACGCGGGGGGCTTGATTCCCCTTCAGGCGCCTATGCCTCGTCCTCGTCCAGGACACCCACGATGGTCGGGTTGCCCAGGAGGGTCCGGTTCACCGGGCAGCGGTCCGCGATCTCGAGCAGGCGCTGGCGCTGGGCCGCGTCGAGGTCGCCCTCGAGCGCGATGCGCTTGGTGATGCGCTCCACCTTGCCGTCGGTCTCGGGGCACTGGGCGCAGTCCTCGGCGTGCATGCGCTCGTGCTCGAGCCGCACCGAGACGTGGGTGAGGGCCCAGCCCTTGCGCCGCGCGTACATGGCGAGGGTCATGCTCGTGCACGAGCCGAGGCCGGCGAGGAGCAGGTCGTAGGGCGAGGGGCCGGCGTCGTCGCCGCCGACCTTCACCGGCTCGTCGCTGATGAAGTTGTGGCGCCCGGTGGTGACCGCCTGGGCGTAGGGGCCGGTCAGCGTCTCGACCTGCACCTTGCCCTCGGGCACCTCGCGGTTCCGGTCGAGGTGAGGGGCCTTCCTCCGCAGGTAGCGTTGCGCCCAAGCGGTGAGGGTGGTCGCGACGTACTCCGAGTCCTCCTTCTTCGACAGCAGGTGGTCGGCCCCGTCGAGCGAGATGAAGCTCTTCGGGTGCTTGGCCCCCTCGTAGATGTGGCGGGCCTCCTCGATGCCCACGATCTCGTCCTGGGGCGAGTGCAGGATCAACAGGGGCTTGCGCAGGTTCCGCAGGTAGTCCTGCATGCGGTGGCGCTCGAGATCGTCGAGGAACTGCCGGTGGATCTCGAAGGTGCGCCCGGCCAGGGTCACCTTCGCGCAGCCCTCGGCCTCGATGCGCTCGAGCTCGCCTGCGCTGAAGAGGGCGGTGACGTGGCCGGGCTGGGCGGGGGCGCCGATCGTCACCACCCCGCTCGCCTCCGGGATGCGGCCCGCCGCCGCGAGCACCGCGGCGCCGCCCAGGCTGTGGCCGATGAGGAGCTCGGGCGCGTCGAGGGTGGCCCGCATGTGGTCCGCCGCCGCGAGCAGATCCTGCACGTTGCTCGAGAAGTTGGTGTTGGCGAAGTCGCCCTCGCTGTTCCCGAGGCCGGTGAAGTCGAAGCGCAGCACACCCACTCCGCGGGTGACGAGGGCGCGGCTGATCCGGGTGGCGGCCGCGATGTCCTTCGAGCAGGTGAAGCAGTGGGCGAACAGCGCGTAGGTGTGGGTGCCGTGATCCGGGGTCATGAGGAGCGCGGAGAGCTCCTCGCCCGCGGCGTTGGGGAACGTGAACCGGGTCTGCTTCATGGCGTGGGTCAGGGCGCCGCGGTGTCGCGGAGGTAGGCGGAGTGGCAGCGCATGCAGGTGTCGGTGAGGCGGCCCACGGTGGCGGACAGGGCGGCGGGGTCCTTCGTCGGGGCCACCCGCGCGACCTCTTCCGCCCGCGCCGCCAGCTCGTCCTGCAGGGCGAAGAAGGACTCCGGGAGCAGGGCGTTCAGCTCGCTCGCGTCTTGGGAGAAGGGTCGGGCGAGCCGGGGCTCGGAGGCGATCTCCTGGGCGATGTCCGCCGCGCTGTCGTAGTCGAGGAAGAGGGCGGCCCACACCATGTCGGTCATCGCCGCGCCGTGGCGCTGCATGCGCTCGGCCAGGATCGCGCGGGCGGCCTGGGGCAGGTGCGCGGGGGCGGGCATCGCCCACTTCGCGGCGGCCGGCTTGGTCTCTGGGCAAGCGTTCTGGGCGCCGGCGGACTGACAGGCGGCGAGGGCCAGGGCGAGGAGGGGGAGGGTGCGTCGCATCGCGGGCCGAGCCTCGCACTTGTTGGCGCTCAGGCCAACGGCCCGATGCGCCGCAGCGCCTCGTGGACCCGCTCCTCCGTGGCCGGATCCGGATCGTGGTCCAGGGCGGAGAGGAGGTGCTGGTAGGCCGCGGTGACCTGCCCCTGGGACAGGCGCACCAGCCCGAGGGTCAACAGCACCTGGGCCTGGTCCACCTGGCCCCGCGGCAGGGCGAGGGCACGGCGCAGGAGGGTCATCGCGAGCACCGGCTCGCCGACCTCGGCCAGCCACTCCGCGAGCCGTACCGCCCGACCGCCGAGCAGGGCCACCACCTGGCTCGGGTGGAGCAAGCGGGCTTGCCGGACCGCCTCGGCCCGGTCCCCGGACTCCACCGCGCGCACCAGGACCGACTCCACGTCCGAGACCGTGGTGAGCCGAGGGCCCGAGCGCTTCGGGGCAGGCCGGGTTGCGCCGGCGGTGAGGCCCCGACCCCAGTGCACGCGCCCCCAGCCAGGCGATGCCCAGGCCGGCCACGAACCCGCCGATGTGCGCGCCGTAGGCCACCCCGCCGCCCCCCGAGCCGCTGCTCAAGAGGGCCGGGAAGAGGTTGTCGATGACGAGGAAGACCGCGAGCACGATGCGGGCGGGCACCAGGAACACGTTCATGATGAAGGGGAACAGGAACACGAAGACCTTGATGCGGTTCCGGGGGAACAGGAGGAAGTAGCAGCCGAGCACCCCGGAGATCGCGCCCGAGGCGCCCACCAGGGGGACGAGCGAGGGGCCCGCGAAGAGCCCGAAGGCCAGGGTCGCGGCCACCCCGGTGAGGAGGTAGGTGACGAGGTAGAGGGCGCGCCCCAGGTGGTGCTCCACGTTGTCGCCGTAGATCCACAGGAACAGCATGTTCCCGGCCAGGTGGAGGAACCCGGCGTGCATGAACATCGCGGACATGAGGTCCACGAAGGACGGCGCCCCCGGCTTGTAGCCGTGGACGAAGGTGAAGAGGTCCCAGCGGGACGCGGCGTGAAAGCCGGTTCGCAAGACCTCCTGCACGGCGGGATCTCGGAGATCCACCGGCTCGGCGGACATCGGCAGGGTCAAGAAGAGGTAGACCGCGATGTTGAGGCCCATCAGGCCCCAGTTCACCCAGGGGGTGAAGTTCCTGGGGTTCGGGGTGTCGCCGATGGGGAGGAGCACGGTACGAAGAGGTTAGCCCCCCGGGGGTCCGGGGGGCTGAAAAAGCGCGCCGATCAGCCCACCCGCACCGGGATCTCCCGGGCTCGGGCCTGGGCCGCCTTCGGCAGGTGCACGGTGAGCACGCCGTGGGTGAGCTCGGCCTGGATGTGCTCGGCGTCGATCCGCTCCGAGAGCGCGAAGGTCCGCCGGAACACGTGGGTGCCCTCGTCGCGGCTGGCCTCGAGGTAGAGGTTGTCACCCTCGTACTTGAGGTGCACGTCGCCCTGCTTCACGCCGGGCACGTCCATCACCACCAGGAGCTCGTTCTCGTTCTCGAGCACGTCGACGAGCGGGGTGGCGAAGGAGCGGGGCCGGACCTCGTCGCGGGCGGGCATGGTGGCCAGCGGGGCCTCGGGCTGGTTGTTGGTCTGGGTGAGTGCGGTGTCGGTCATGATCAGGTCCTCCAATGTGCTTCGCTGTCGCTTCAGGCCACCTTCACGTCGATGACGCGCGGCTTGCGCTCGGGGAGGAGCGGGAAGCGCAGGGTCAGGACGCCGTTGGCCAGCTCGGCCTCGGCGTGCTCGCCGTCCAGGCCCTCGGGCAGGTTGAAGCTCCGCTCGAAGCGGCCGGCCACGCGCTCGCGGCGGACGGCCTTGTAGCCCTCGGCCAGCTCGTGCGCGCGCTCGCCCCGGATGCGCACCACGCCGTTCTCGACCTGGATGCTCAGGTGCTCGGGGAGCACGCCCGGCAGGTCAGCCTGCACCTGCAGGCCCTCCTCGGTGCGCCGGGCCATGAACCGGGGGGCGGCGGTGGAGCGATCCGGCAGGACCGCGGTGAAGGGGTCGGCCCCGAAGAACCAGTCCAGCTGGCGCCGGACGTCGTCCATCAGGCTGAGGGGGTGGGCCAGGGTGTGGGTCCGAAGGGTCAACATCAGGTGTACCTCCACGCCCGCGCTTGGCGCGTTGGGCGTTCTGCTTGCTGATTCGTCCAGAGGGAGCCGCGGCCGCGGGATCTGGCGGCGGTTCGGCTCGCCTCTCGGGGCGAGCCTAATCACACTCTTGGACCGTCAAGCGGGGCGCGACTTTTTTGGTCCGCGGGGGTCACACCGGGGGGGCCCGGGGCACCCACGGACCATGCCTCGCGCGTCCCTCGGCTGGCTCGGCCTCGTCGCATTCGCCCTGCCCCTGGCCTGCGGGGGGGCCGGTCGGGAGCGACCTTCCACCGGCGATGTCGACGCGGGCAGCAGGGAGAACGTCGACAGCGGTACCGGTGGCACCGGGTTCGATCCGCGCACCGACGGGCGCTACACGGAGTACGGGAGCGCCCCCTTCGCGATCTACCTGTCGAGCCCGCCGCCGACGGCGTGCTGGTTCGTCGAGAAGACCATCCGGGTCTGTGGCGGGGCAGGGTCCCCGACCCGCGATGACTACGCGGAGAACCACTGCGTCGACGACACCAACACCTGCGACGGGCTGATCCCCGACGACCGGCGCATCGAGAACGAGACCTGCTGGACGGACATCTCCTTCTACAAGGCCGGCCTCGGCGGCCACCTCTACGGGACCTGCGCGCAGCTCGAGCAGTACGAGCAAGGCGGCTTGCAGTGCCTCTACCACGACCACTGCCCCGAGGGGCGGCTGTGCACCGACTACGCGTGCATCTGCCCGCCCGGCGTCGACTGCGCTTGCCTCTCCGGACGGCCGATCCAGCCCCGCCACTGCGAGGGCGACGTGCTCGTAGATCAGCGGGTGGGCGAGGGCTGCGACGAGAACGACCAGACCATCATCATCGAGGACCGCACCAACTGCGCGGACCAGGGAGGCACCTGCGACCCGGTGTCCTCGGCCTGCACCGGTGGCGTGGACGGCGGCGTCGACGGCGGCATCGGGGGGAGCACCGACGGGGGCGGCAACCCCGGGGGGCCCGACGCGGGCTGCATGTGCCCGCCGCAGCTCCCGCCCCGCTGCGAGGGGGACGCCATCGTGTCGGACTTCTGCGACCCCGTGACCTGCGAGGTGGGCACCACGGGCATGGCCTGCGGGCCGGGCCAGACCTGTGATCCGGCCACGGTGACCTGCGTAGAGGCGCCCGAGTGCACCGAGGACGCCGACTGCCCCGGCGTCACCTCGCCCCCCGGGCAGTGCGTACGCAGCGCGTGCGTCGAGCAGATGTGCGTGGCCGTGCCCTGCTGAACCCCTTCTGACCGCGCCGGCTCCCACCGGCCGAGCGCCGCATGTCGCGTGCGCTTCGCCACACCCCGGACGGTCGACATGAAACCGAAGCACCTCGGTGCGGGGACCCTCGTCCTCGCGCTCCTCCTCCTCACACCCCGGGCCCACGCCACCCTGAGCGCGGACCTGTCGGACCTCGTGGTCCAGGCCCAGGGCCTCGACGCGAGCTTCACCACCGCCACGTTCTCGCCCCTGGAGTCCTGCATGGACATCGGCGGCCTCAGCACCTCGGTCCGCGACTACGTAGCGGCGGCCGAGGCGGTCTATGGGCGCCTCGCGCCGCCGACCCGGCCCACCGCCACCGACCTCGACAACCTCGCCACCATGAGCGCCTTCGCCCTCGACATGGCGGTGAAGGCCCGCTTGCTCTCCGGACAGCTCCAGACCGTGAGCGGGGCCTACGACCTGTTCGAGCTCCGCTCGATGCTCGCCGCGATGCTGACGCTGTCGCGCGATATCGGCACCATGGCAGACCGGATCCTGGAGATGGCGGACCGGATCCTGGCCATGGCCGACAACATCGGCGTGATGGCGGACCGCATCGTCGCCACCCAGCGGATCCAGAGCGCGAACCTGGCCGCGACGCAGGCTGCCCTGCTCACGACGCAGCTGAACATGGTGGCCTTGACCTCGAGCCTGTCGACCATCGGCTACAACCTCAGCCTCGGCCTGATCCGGGACGACAGCGCCGCCCTCTCCCAGCAGATGGCCGGGACCACCCTGGGCAGCACCACGATGGGGGCCCAGCTCGGCGCCCTCGCGGCCAGCGCGGACGCGATCAGCGCCCGCTCGGTCGCGCTGTACGGCCAGGTCACCGCGGCGAGCCAGGGCGCGAGCTTCTACATCGACGGGGACACCCTCTCGCTCATCGCCGACCTCGGGCCGCTCCAGGCCGCCCTGGCCAGCGCGCTCGACGGCTTCGCCCGCTCGGTGGAGGCCCTCGCGCCGGTGACCGACACCGTGGTCCTCGGGGACGCCACCGCCGCGATGCTCCAGCTGGCCGCCGACATCGGCACCATGAGCGACCGCATCGTGGAGATGAACGACAAGATCATCGTCATGGCCGACAACATCGGCGCCATGTCGGCGCGCATCGTCGAGACGCAGGACATCCAGCAGGCCAACATCGCCCTGACGCAGGCCTCCCTGCAGTCGGCTCAGGCAGTCACAGTCTCCGTCATCCAGACCTGGGGGCTCTGAGGTCGTCATGAAGTACCGCAAGTCAACCTTCGTTCTCTTTGGGCTGTTGAGCCTGGCGGCGTCCTCCGCTCGGGCAGATCTCACGAGCGACCTCGTGGGCATCGAGGATCAGGCCGCCACCCTCCGGACCACCCTGGCCGCGGTGGATGGCCCGGTGGCCGGGATGTGCGGCGGGCTCGTCGGCGCCACTCAGCTCTCGCGCGACCTCGTGAACGAGGTCACCCGGGTCGATGAGGCCCTGGCCGCCCCCCTCACGGTGGATGGCGCGACCCTCGACGCGGTGGAGCGCCTCTCCCTCGCCACGGTGGACCTCGCCAACGAGGCCGCCCGGCTGACCGGGGACGTGTCCGCGCAGCAGACCGCGGCGGGCGGGATGGACATGGCCACCGCGATCTCCGCCGTGCTCCAGCTCTCGAGCGACATCGGTGTGATGGCCGACCGCATCGGGGAGATGAGCGACAAGATCCTCGTGATGTCCGACGACATCGGGGCGATGGCGGATCGCATCCTCGTCACCCAGGAGGTGCAGAGCGACAACCTCGTCGTCACCCAGCAGAGCGTGCTCGCCACCCAGACCAACGCCCTGGCCCTGGTCTCGGTGGTGGAGGACGCGACCTACGGGCTCTCGTTCGCGACCCTGGCCGCGGACGGGGAGGCGCTGGCGACGGCGCTGTCGAGCACCACCCTCAGCCCGTGGAACATGGCGACGAAGCTCTCGGCCGCCGCCACCGACGTGCGCGCGTTGACCCAGGACGTGGAGTCCCTGCGCGCGGTGCTCCTCGGTGACACCGCCCAGAGCACGGTCGCCTCGAGCGCCACCGCCCTGACCCAGCTGACCGATCTGTCGGCCATGCTGGCCGGCCTGAGCACCGCGGTCGATGGCTACGTCGTCGCGATCTCGGGCCTGCAGGCCATCACCTCCAGCCCCACCTTGCTCGCCTCGCTGAAGAGCATGCTCCAGCTGTCGGCCGACATCGGACTGATGGCGAACCGCATCTTGGAGATGGCGGACCAGATCCTGGCCATGTCGGGCAACATCGGCCTGCAGGCGGACCAGCTGGTGCTCACCCAAGAGAGCGCGAGCCTGAGCGTCGCCTCCGCGCAGGCAACCGTGCTTGCGGTCCAGGAGTGGGCGGTGGCGCTGATCGTGGCGCGGTCCCTGTAGTCAGGCCGACTCGCCGGTGTAGCGCCGGGCCAGGCGCACGCTGACGAAGACCCAGGTGGCGATGACGCCGAGGGTCAGCCAGCCCACCACCCGGGGCGTGTCGAGGGCGACCACCGCCAGCAGGAGCAGCGAGGCGCCGCCCTTCGCCACCCGGTAGGTGAGCATGTCGATGACCGCCTTGCCCTGGGTCTTCTCGGCGTAGGTGAGCGGGATGTAGAGCAGCTCCTTGGTGGCTCGGAACAGGGAGTAGTCGAGCACCTTGCTGAGCACCTTCGCCGCGGCGAGGAGGGCCACGTGGGGGGCCACGAGGAAGGCAAGCAGGGTTGCGCCCAGGATCCCCGGGATGGAGGGCAGGACCCGGCGGACCCCGAGGAGGGTGATGATCACCCCGGTGCCGAGCTGCAGGAGCACCGCGCCGATGTTGTACGACGCGGCCACGTAGCCCATGAGGGTGGTCCGGCGATCGGTGTCCGCCTCGTAGAGCTCGATCCCCGCGTTGAACTGGTAGTCGACCAGGGTGATGGTGAGCTGGCTCAGCGCGATCAGGGCGAGCATCAGGGTGAGGTAGCGGCTCGCCCGCACCAGGCGCAGGCCCTCGGTGTAGCTCTTGTCGGTGTCCTGCTTGTCCGGTCTGGCCACCCGGGGGGCCACCTTTGCCGCCACGGTGGCCGCCACCGCGAGGACCATGAGCATCGGCACGAGGGCCGACAGGGCCACCAGGGTCCCGGAGCCCTCATCGCTCCGGCCCACCAGGGCCTGGGCGAAGGCGGTGCCGGTCGATGCGGCCGCGATCCGGCCCGAGACCAGGTTCATGAGCGCGCCGCCGCCCGAGCCCATCACGCAGAACAGGCCATAGATCCAGCGCGCGGTGCGGATGGGGAAGACGGAGTTGGCGTAGCTCCAGAAGATCTCGATCAGCACCACAACGTACACGTCCTTGAAGACGTACAGGAGGAACGGCGCGCCGGGGACGTGGGCCCGAAGGCCCAGGAGGAGCACCGCCGCGAGGGCGGCAGAGATCAGCGAGACCACCGCCATCACCGCGAGCAGCGACCGGTCCTTGGCGAACCTCCCGTAGAGCGCCACCACCCCGGCCGCGGCGGCGGCCACCGCCAGCCACACGTAGGGCAGGCTCTTGCTCCCGTAGGCCTTGAGGAACATGGACTCCGCCGCGGGGCGGGCGAGGTCGTAGCTCCCGATGATCAGGAACGCGAGCATCCCCATCGCCACCACCGAGAGGACCGACGGCTTCGTCTGCTCGCTCACGCGCAGGGCTCCTTGCGGCGCCAGGTCTCCACCACCAGGTGGGGGGCCTCGGGGAGGGGCGTCGTTGACACGCACGTGAAGAGGTCGCGGGGGATGGGGGGCATGCGCACCGCCTCCGGCTCCGGGACGCGCACCGGCACCCGGGTGAGATCGATGTGGTCAGCGATCGCGTAGGCTTCCGGCGAACACCCGAGCGCCCCCGACGATCCACACCGGGGGCGCGGCCGCGGCCACCGCCTCGGCCAGGGTGGTGAAGGTGGGCGCGCTCTCTACCGGCGTCGAGGTGAGCACGAGGCAGGCGCGCCCGGGCAGGGGACGGACCGGGAGGGAGGCCCACGTCCGGCGGCCCATGATCAGGGTGCCGCCCAGGGTGAGCCGCTTGAAGCGCGCGCGGTCGGCGGGCTCGTCCCAGGGGATCTCACCTCGGAGCCCCAGTGCGCCGTCCTCCGACACCGCGGCGATGATGGTCACCACGGCGCGGACCCTTCGGCAAAGGAGGCTCTGGGTCAAGGGTGGCTCCGCGGGGCGGGGTGCGGTAGGGCCTGGGCCATGAGCGCCCCGAGCCAGCCCTGGGTGGAGCCCTTCACCGACGCGGAGCGCGCCCGCCTCGCCGCGTACGTGACGAACACGGATCGGCCCGTCTTCGCCCTCACCAACCTCTCGGAGGTGGTGAAGGGGGCGCTCTTTGCCCGCTACTCACGGAGCGCCAAGTCCTTGCGGCGGCTCCTGTTGGACGAGTTCCTGACCGAGGCAGGCCAGCTTGCCGAAGTGACCTCGGGGGCCGGCGACGCCCGGGGCGCCCAGCTCTACGACAAGGTCTTCGTCGAGTACGGTGACGACTCGGTGGCGCAGCTGGGGGGCGTGCACCTGGCGTGCGAGGGCGCCTCGAACATCCTGACCAAGGTGCTGGAGTGGGGGCGCCTGGCCGCCTACCTCGAGCAGAGCACGCGCTACGTGCCCTACGACGACCAGCCGGGCGGGCGCTTCAAGTACCACGTGCCCGAGGAGCTGGCCGGACACCCCCTCGAGGCGCGCTACGCGGCGGTGCTCGACAACGCGTTCGAGACCTACCGCCGGTGGCTGCCCCCGATGCGGGCCCACCTCGGCGCCGCGCACCCGCCGCCGGACGGGAACGCGGACCGGGCCTACCAGTCCACCATCCGGGCCAAGGCGCTGGATGCGTTGCGGGGGCTCTTGCCTGCCGCCACGCGGTCCAACGTGGGCATCTACGCCACCGGCCAGGCCTACGAGAACCTGCTCTTGCGCATGCGGGCGTCGCCCGAGTCCGAGGTGCGCTGGTTCGCCGACCTGATCCTGGAGGAGCTGCGGGCGGTGATCCCGTCCTTCGTGCAGCGGGTCGACCGCGAGGATCGTGGGGTGGTCTGGAGCCGGTACCTGGAGGGGATCCGGGACGCGACCCAGGCGGTGGCGCAGGATGTCTTGCGCGGCCACGAGGCCGAGGCGGTGGACGAGGTGAGCCTCACCGAGTTCGACCCCGAGGGCGAGGTGAAGGTGGTCGCGTCCGCCCTGTACGCGGCTTCGCGGCTCCCCGACGCTCAGCTCCTGGCCATCGCCCGGGCGATGAGCCACGAAGAGCGGGCGCGGGTGCTCGGGGCCTACGTGGGCGAGCGCGGGAACCGCCGCCACAAGCCGGGCCGCGCGTTCGAGCGCACCCGCTACCGCTTCGACGTCCTCGGCGACTACGGGGCGTTCCGCGACCTGCAGCGGCACCGGATGCTCACCCTGGAGTGGCAGCCCCTGTCCCCAGAGCACGGCTACACCATGGGCGAGGCGGTGGCGGCGGCGGGGGCCGAGGCCGACTTCCGACGGGTGATGGACGAGACGGCGGAGCTCTACCGCGCGTTGATGCAGGCCGGGTTGACGAGCGTGGCGCCCTACGTGGTGCCGATGGCCTACCGGGTCCGCTACTACATGGACCTCAACGCCCGCGCCGCCATGCACCTCATCGAGCTGCGGAGCGCGCCCCAGGGGCACGCCGCCTACCGGCGGGTCGCCCAGGCCATGCACCGGCTCATCGAGGACAAGGCCGAGCACCGGGCCATCGCCGCGGCCATGCGCTTCGTGAACCACGAGGCGGTGGACCTCGAGCGCCTCGAGGCGGAGCGCCGGAGCGAGGCCAGACGGAGCGGCGGCGCTTGAGCGGCGCGCGGGCGCTGCTCGCGGAGGTGTTCGGGGCCGCGGCCGAGGCGGAGGTGCGGGCGCCGGGCCGGGTGAACCTGCTGGGCGGGCACGTCGACTACAACGGGGGCCTGGTGCTCCCCCTCGCGGTGCCTCGCTTCGTGACCGCGGTGGGGGCGCGGCGCGCAGATCGCACGCGGAGGTTGGTGTCCGAGGGCTTCGGAGAGTCCGTGACCCTCGGGGCGGAGACGCCGGAGTGGGCCCGCCTCTTCGAGGCGCTGGTGCAGGGCATGTTGCAGGCCGGGGTCCCGGTGCCGGGCTTCGAGGTCGCGTTGACCTCGGACGTGCCGGTTGGGGCGGGGCTGTCCAGCTCCGCCGCGGCGGGGGTGGCGGTGGCGACGTTGGTGCTGCGGCTGGCCGGCGCCTCGGCCTCGGCGCTCGAGGTCGCCCGGTGGGTGCAGGCGGCGGAGCACCGGGGCCTGGGGGTGCGCTCCGGCCTCATGGATCCGCTCGTCTCCGCGGGCGGGCGGGCCGGGCACGTGATGGCCCTGGACTGCCTGGACGAGACCTACACCTTGTTGCCGCTGCGCCCCGAACTGGCCGAGGTGGTGATCATCCCCACCGCTACCGCCCGCGCCCTCGCCGCCTCGGGCTACAACGAGCGCAGGTCAGCTTGCGAGCGTGGCCTCGCCGCGGTGCAGGAAAGGCACCCCGAGGTGCGCGCGCTGGCCGAGGTGCAGCCCGCGTGGCTGGACGCGGTCCTGGACCCCGTGGACGCCGTGCGTTGCCAGCACGTGGTGGCCGAGGTGGCCCGGGCCCGCGCCGGCGCGGCCGCGCTGGCGGCGGGGGACGTGGTGGAGGTGGGGCGCCTGATGTCGGCCTCGCACGCCAGCCTGCGGGACCTCTACCAGGTCACCACCCCCGAGCTGGACGCCCTGGCCGAGCTGAGCGCGGCCGCCCCCGAGTCCTTCGGGGGGCGGGTCACCGGGGCCGGCTTCGGCGGCGCCACCGTGCACCTGGTGCGGCCGGGCCAGGCGGAGGCCTTCCTGGCCCGGGTGGAGGGCGCGCTCGAGGGGCGGAAGGGATGGGTTGCCCGGCCCACCGACGGCGCGCTGGCCTTGGGTTGATCGCCGCGCTATCGAGGCCGTCATGGCACAGGCCCTCCGACCGCCCGCCGAGGCGCGCTTCGCCCACGAGCTGAGCGCGCTGGCCGCCGCCGACCCCGGGCCCCGGCCGCCCGGGTGGCGCCTGTCGCCCCGGGCGGTGCGCACCTTCGTGCTGGGTGACGGGGCCGAGGTCTCCCGCAAGTTCTACGGCGACGACGCCCTCGTCGACCGGGCCATCGTGACCCTGATGAGTCAACGCGGCTTGCTCCTCGTGGGGGAGCCGGGGACCGCGAAGTCGATGCTGTCGGAGCTGTTGGCCGCGGCGGTGAGCGGCGACTCCACCCTCACCGTGCAGGGGAGCGCCGGCACCCACGAGGACCAGATCAAGTATGGGTGGAACTACGCGCGCCTGCTGAACGAGGGGCCGAGCCTGGAAGCCCTCGTGAAGGGCCGCTCTATCGGGGCCTCGAGGAGGGGCGGGTGGTGCGCTTCGAGGAGATCACCCGCTGCGCGCCGGAGATCCAGGACACCCTCATCGGCATCATGTCCGACAAGGTCCTCTTCGTGCCCGAGCTCGACGGCGAGGCGGCCCACTGCTTCGGCCAGCCCGGCTTCAACATCATCGCCACCGCCAACCTGCGGGACCGTGGGGTGCACGAGATGTCCTCCGCCCTCAAGCGCCGCTTCAACTTCGAGACGGTGCACCCGATCCCCGACCGCGCGGCGGAGCTGGAGCTGGTGCTCCGGGAGACCCGGGCCCAGCTGGGCGAGGCCCGGGCCCCGGCCGAGGTGGGTGAAGACGTGCTGCGCCTCCTGGTGACGACGTTCCAGGACCTCCGCCGGGGCGAGACCGAGGATGGGGTGGTGGTGGAGCGCCCGAGCACCGTGATGTCGACCGCGGAGGCGGTCAGCGTGGGTGTCTCCGCCGCCCTGGACGCCGCGTACTTCGGCGAGGGGCGCCTCGAGCCGGCGCACCTGGCAAGGCACCTTGCGGGCGCCATCGCCCAGGGGCAGGCCGAGGACCACGAGCGCCTCGACGCCTACTTCGAGCAGGTGGTGCGGCGGCGGGCCGAAGAGAGCCCGCTGTGGCGGAGCTACTGGGAGGGCCGCGAGAAGTGAGCGACGCGCCGGGCGCGGTGGCGGCGCTGCGCTCGGGGCTCGCCGCGCTCCGGGCGAGGGGGGTGCACCTGTTCGGGGTGCGCCACCACAGCCCCGCGTGCGCTCGCAACCTGTCCGCGCTCCTCGAGGCGGTGCGGCCGCGCTTCGTGCTGGTGGAGGGACCCGAGGAGCTGACCCCGCTCATCCCGTGGATGGTGCACCCCGAGACCGAGGCCCCGTTCGCCGCCTATTGCGCGTGGGCGAAGGGCGGGGCGCGTCACGCCGCCTACTACCCCTTCGCGGACTACTCCCCCGAGCTGGTGGCGGTGCGGTGGGCGGCCGGGGCGGGGGCCGAGGCCCGGTTCGTGGACCTCACCTTCCCCGAGCTGTGCAAGGCGGACCGCACCGAGGCCCCACGGGCGGCGGCCCGCCTGACCTCATTGCTGCGCGAGGTGCACCTCGCCCGGAGCGCCTACCTGCACGCCCTGGCCCGCAAGACGGGTTGCCGAGACCATGACGAGCTCTGGGACCACCTCTTCGAGGACGTGGGCCCCCTCGACCACGACGCGTTCACGGAGCGGGTGGCCGTCTACTGCCTCATGGCCCGGCTGGACCACCCCCAGGACCTCCTCGAGGCCGACGGCTCCCTCGCTCGAGGAGCGGCGGATGGCGGCTCACGTGGCTCGCGTGATGGACGATGGCCCGGTGGTGGTGGTGACGGGGGGCTTTCACACCCGTCCCTGGTCGAGCTGTTGACCGCGCGTCGGCCGCCCAGCCTGCCCAAGGTTCCGTCGGCGGAGGCCCCGGTGCTGTTGCGCTACGGGTTCGAGCAGCTCGACGCCCTCAACGGCTACAGCTCCGGCATGCCCTCGCCCGCGTTCTACGACGCCCTGTGGCGGGCCTCGATCCGGGGCGAGGCGGACGCAGGCCAGGTTGCGGCGGCGGAGGCCCTGGTGGAGGCGGCGAGCCTGGCTCCGGGCGGCGGGGGAGCCCTCGGTGCAGGCGGCGGACGAGGTGGCGGCCCTGACCCAGGCCACCCGGCTGGCGGAGCTTCGGGGCCGGCAATCGGTGGCTCGCCGGGACCTGATGGACGCCGCCCTCAGCACCCTGTGCAAGGGCTCGGCCGAGGTGGAGGGACAGGCGGTGCAAGCCATCCTGCGCTCGGCCCTCTGTGGCCGGCGGGTGGGGCAGGTGCCCAAGGAGGCCGGGGTCCCGCCCATCGTGAGGGACTTCAAGGCGAGGAGCGAGGCGCTCAAGGTGTCGACCGGCCCGGTGGCCCGGGAGGTTGCGCTCAGCCTCTACCAGCGGGCCCCCCACCGCGAGGCGAGCCGGTTCCTCCACGCCCTCCGGTTCCTGGAGGTCCCGTACGCAACATGGCTTGCGGGGCCGCGCTACGAGGCGGGGGAGGGCCTGGAGCGCAGGCAGGAGACCTGGCGCCTGCGCTGGACCCCGGACGTGGAGCGGGCCCTGGTGGAGCGCTCGGTGTATGGGCCCACGGTGGCGGAGGCCGCCGCGGCCCGTCTCGAGGAGGCGGTGGCCGCCCTCGGCGAAGCGGGGCACGCCCAGGACGCGGAGGCGGCGGTGCGCCTGCTCGTGGTCGCGTTCGTGATGGGGGCGTTCCAGGTCGCGCAGGACCTGTTGCCGAAGGTCGAGGCGGCCCTGGCCACCGACGCGCGGCTGGAGCGGGTGGTGGCGGCGCTGACGGTGCTGGTGCTGTCGCTCGAGGGGCGAGAGCCGCTGGAGGTCGGCGCGGCGGCCGAGGCGGTGCGGAGGCAGGCGCACGTGGCCTATCACCGGGCCTGCCAGCTCGTGCAGCAGGTGGCGGTGGCCCCCGAGGCCCGGGTGGAGGCGGTGGTGACGGCCCTCCAGAGCCTGCGGCAGCTCGCCGCCACCGAGGCCGCGGGGCTCGAGGTCGGCAAGCTGGCCTTCGCGGTGGGGGCCGCGTTGGCGGGGCCGCGCGGCTCGCCCAAGGTAGAGGGGGCGCTGGCTGGCCTCGCCTTCGGCCTCGGCGCCGAGGACGCCGAGGCGCTCGCGCGGCGGGTGCGCGGGCACCTGCTGGGCACCGGGCGCGACACCGCGGGCAAGGTGGCCTTCCTGTTCGGGGTCATGGCCACCGCGCGCGAGGTGGCCTGGCGGGTGCCGGCGGTGGTGGAGGGCCTCTCCAGCCTGTTCGTGGAGTGGCCCGAGGCGGAGTTCCTCGCCGCGCTGCCCGAGCTGAGGCTGGCGTTTGGCCAGCTGACCCCGCGCGAGGTGGACCGGGTGGCCCGCGCCGTAGCGGTCGGCGCCGCCGACCCGGCCTCCGCCGGCCCGGGACCCACGGCAAGCGAAGCGCGCAGCCGGGCGGAGCCCGGCGGAGGTGGGTGGGACGGCTCCGCCGGCCCGGGACCCACGGCAAGCGAAGCGCGCAGCCGGGCGGAGCCCGGCGGAGGAAGGGTGGGACGGCTCCGCCGGCCCGGGACCCACGGCAAGCGAAGCGCGCAGCCGGGCGGAGCCCGGCGGAGAAGGTGGGACGGCTCCGCCGGCCCGGGACCCACGGCAAGCGGAGCGCGCAACCGGGCGGAGCCCGGCGGAGGAGGGTGGGACGGCGCCACCGAAGCCCGCGTGCGCGCCGCCCTCGCGGCCGACGGCCTCGCGGACTGGGGGGCGGCGTGAGCGCGGACGAGGTGCAAGCCCGCTGGCGGATGGTGCTCGGGCGCTTCGCGCAGGACCACCTGCCGGAGCCGCCCCGGCCCGAGGATCAGCGCCGGGCGGAGCTCCTCGACACCCTCTACGAGCGCGCCCACGCCGAGCGCGGCGTGCGCGGCGCGGAGCCGGAGGAGGACCGCCAGGGCGGCCTCGGGCGCGGGCGCATGTCGGTGCCGGAGTGGGTGGAGGGGGTGCGCACCCTCTTCCCGCGTGACACCGCGGAGGTGGTGGAGCGGCACGCGCTCGAGCGCTTCGGGCTCACCGAGCTCCTCACCGACCCCGAGTTCCTGGAGCGGGTGACCCCGGACCCGGCCCTGCTCGCCCAGGCCCTTGCCTTCGCCTCGCGCCTGAAGGGCCCGGCGCGGGCCGCGGTGCGGCGCCTGGCCGCCCGGGTGGTCGAGGATCTCCGGCGGCGGCTCACCCCCGAGGTGCGCCGGGTGATGGGGCGGCGCATCCACCGGCGGCAGCATGGCCCGGTCCGTGCTGCTGCGGCCCTCGACGTGAAAGGTACCCTGCGGAGGAACCTCAAGCACTGGGATCCGGAGCGGCGGCGCCTCGGCGTACGCGAGGTGCTCTTCTTCGCGCGGAACGAGCAGCGGCTCCCCTGGCACGTGGTGCTCCTGGTGGATCAGAGCGCGTCGATGCTCCCCTCCCTCATCCACGCCGCGGTGATGGGGGCGGTGCTGGCCGGCCTGCCCGGGCTCTCGGTCCGGATGGCGCTCTTCGACACCGAGGTGGTGGACGTGAGCGCCGAGGTGCAGGACCCGGTCGGGGTGCTGATGGGCGTCCACCTGGGCGGCGGCACCGACATCGGCAAGGCGCTCCGCTATGCGGAGCAGACGATCGAGGATCCGCGCCGCACGGTGGTGGTGGTGATCTCCGACTTCGAGGAGGGCGCGGACCCCGCCGCCCTCCTCGCGGTGGCGCGGCGCCTCCAAGGGGCGGGCGTGCGGATGCTCGGCCTCGCCGCCCTCGACGAGGAGGCGCGCCCCGCCCACGACCGCGAGATGGCAGGCCGGCTTGCAGACCTCGGCATGGCGGTGGCCGCCCTCACCCCGAGCAAGCTGGCGGAGTGGCTGGCCGAGGTGGTGCGGTGAGCGCGACCGACCGCGACACCCTGGCCGCCTGGGCCAGCCCCGGCCTGGTGGCCTTCGCCGAGGCCATGGCCCGTCGGGGGGTGACGCCGCGCGATCTGGGCGACGCGCGGGTCGCGGTGGGCGAGGAAGAGGTGCACCTCCTCCCCGGCGGGCCGGGGGCCGCCCGCTGCTCGTGCTGGGCCCTCGAGCCGTGCTGGCACGTGGTCCTGGCCTTCCTCTCTGATCAGGCGGCGGACACCGAGGCCCCCGCGAGGCCCGCGGGCGACGTGCAGGAAGGAGTTGCGCGCGCTGGGCCAGGCGGGGGTGGAGGCGTGGGCGGGGGCCGGCGTGACGCACGAGGCGTGGACCCTGCTCGAGGCGGGCGCGGCGGTGGTCCTGGAGGTCCAGCCGGGTCGGATCTGGGGCCAGGTGCCGGAGCTCGGGGTGGAGGCGCGCTTCGTCGCCGGGGGCGGCATGGCCGGGATGCTGAGCTCCACCAGCGGCCGGGCCCACGCTCGCGCCTGCGCCCTCGTCGCCCTCGCCTGGCTGCGTGGGGAGGGCCTCGCCGCGCCGCCCGAGGCCCTGCACCGGGTCTCGCTCGCCGGGAACACCGGCGCACCGAAGCCGCCGCGGGTGGTGGTGGAGTCGACGCAGGCCATCCTGCGGGAGCTGGTCGCGGTGGGGCTGAGCCACCTGTCCGAGGCCACGGCCGAGCGCCTCTTCACCGCCAGCGTGTCCGCCCAGGCCGCGAAGCTGGTGCGCCTGGGCAAGGCGGTCCTCGCGATCCACGAGGATGTGGCGCGCCTGTTGGATCGCCACGCCCAGGCCGACGAGGGGCGGCTCTTCGTGCGCCTCGCGAAGGCCTACGCGCTGGCCGAGGCCCTCCGCCGCGCGGGCGACGAGGCCCCCGAGCACCTCGTGGGCCGGGCCCGGGCCCGCTACCTCGAGGTGCCTCGCCTGCACCTGGTGGGCCTGGGGGCGCGCCGCCTCGCGACCGAGTCGGGGCTGGAGGGCGTCGCCGCGTGCCTCTACGACCTCGCGCAGGGCCGGTGGCTCAGCGTGGCCGACGTGCGGCCCGAGGGGACCCCGGCTTCGACCCCGAGGTCCGGTATCGCTCGGGAGAGGTGTGGACGGGGGCGAGCTTCGCCACCGTGGCCCGCTCCGAGCTCCGGCTCTTCGACGCCAAGGTGAGCCTCGACGGCCGCCTCTCCTCGTCCCTCGGCACCCGAGCCGAGGTGGTGGGCCCGACCACCGCAGCTCACCTTGCACAGCTCGCGCAAGACGACTTCGACAAGGTCGAGGAGCAGGCCCGCGCCGCCTTCCCCCTCGGGCTCGCGCCACCGCCGCCCCAGGGGGCCTGGGCCCTGCTCCGGCCGGCCCGGGTGGGGCCGCCCGGCTACGACGAGACCCGGCAGGTCGCGTGGCGCTGCCTCGAGGACGGCGCGGGTCGGCAGGTCTGGTTGCGCCTTCAATACCGGGAGGCGAGCGCGGCGATGATCTCCGCCCTCGAGGCGTGGCGCCCCGCGCCGGGTGAGGCGGTGGTGGTGGAGCTCGAGGCGCCGGGCGCGCGGGTCACCGCCACCCCGATCTCCTTCCTCGCCCCCGGCCCCGAGGGCCTGGTCGTGCGGTGCCCGTGGTTCGAGGCGCGACCCCGGCGTGGCGCGCCTCCCGCCCCGCGCGCGGGCCCCGGGCCCGAGGCGCCGCGGAGCCCCGCGCTCCAGGCGTGGCGTGCGGCCCTCGAGGGGTGGGCGGAGCGCGGCGTGGCCCTCGCCGAGCCGGGGGTCGAGGCGCACCGGGTTGCCCTCATCGAGGCGGGCCACCCCACGGTGGCGGCGGCGGCCGGACGCCTCGCGGCCGCGCCTGGCCCGGCCAACCTCCTCCAGGCCCGCTACCTGCTCGACCTCGCCCTCAGGGCCTGAGGTCGGGGCAGTAGAGGCCGGGCTCGGGGGCGCAGGCCATCCCGAGCACGCAGCCGCCGTCGATGCAGGGTGGGTTGCACTCGGCGCCGCTCGAGCAGGGGCGCCCGGTGTTGATGCAGGCGCCGTCCTGGCAGAGGCAGGCCTGGGCGCTGATGCAGCTCCGGCCGGGCACGTTGAAGCACTCCATCGCTCCGCCCGCCCCGTAGGGCCCGCACACCGGGGTGCTCTCGCAGTCGAGGTCGGTGCCGCAGAGGCGCCCGGGCGGGTACAGGCAGAAGCCGAGGAACGCGCAGCTGGGCGGGACCACCTCGTACGCGCAGTCGTAGTCCCGCGCGCAGGTGCACAGCCCGACCGCGTCGCCCTCGCGCTTCAGGCAGCGCCGGCCACCGCCGTTGCAGGCCGCGTCGTCCTCACACGGCGCGGTGGTGAGGACCACCACGTCCTGGCACGCGTAGCCGCTCGGGCACAGCTCCGGATCCGCACCGCAGTCCGGGCCGCAGAAGCGCTCCGGGCCGCGCTCGGGGCGGGCGCGGTCGTAGCTGTTGTTCACGAGGCAGCTGTCGGCCTGGCCGGGGCAGTCGCCCTGCGCCTCACACTCCGCGCACAGGCTCTGGTTCTGCTCGTAGTAGCACCGCTCGCCCACGCAGCGGTGGCCGAGGGGGCAGGCCGCGTTGCTCCGGCACCGCTCCTGAACGCACGTCCCGAGGCCCTCGCCCGCCCGCTCGCAGATCGCGAAGAGCGGGCAGTCCGCGTCCTCTCGGCAGCCGGGCTCGCAGGCCGCGGCCTCGCAGACCTCGCCCGGCCCGCAGTGGAGGTCCGCGCCGCAGGTGCCGTCGGCGATGCACCGCCCCGCCTCGAGGTGGCAGAAGGTCCCCGCGGCGCAGTCCTGGTTGCTCTGACAACCGGGCCGCAGCTGGCAGATGCCAGCTGCGTTGCAGAACGCCTCGCCGGTGCAGGCGTCGTCGGTGGTGCACCGGCACGCCCCGACCGCGTCGCAGGCGAAGCCGGCGGGGCAGGGGTGCTCGACGTCGCAGCGCTCCAGCGCCTCGGTGCCCGCCCGGCATCCGACGAGGAGCAGGCACAGGAGCACGCCGCCCGACCGCATCGGGCGATGGTACCTCCCTCCGAGCCCTCAGCCCAGCCTCAGCGAGAGCCCGCCGGCCGCGCCACCCCGAGCCGCTTCATCAGGCTCTGCAGGGTGCTGGGCTTCAGCCCCACCACCTCGGCCGCGCCGCCGGGGCCGTAGAGCTTGCCCCCGGTGGTCTCGAGCACGCGCGCCAGGTAGTCACGCTCCACCTCGCGCAGGGTGGGGATGGGCCCCGCAGGGCGCCCTGCGTCCTCGCGGCGCGGCCGGCGCCGGCCGGGGAGGGCGACCTCCAGCTCGCCCGCGGGGGACAGGATGGTGGCCCGCTCGAGGGTGTTCACCAGCTCCCGCACGTTGCCCGGCCAGGAGTGCGTCCGCAGCCGCTCCAGCGACTCCTCCGAGAGCTGCCACGGCCCACGCCCGCCGCGCCGGGGCTGGCGATCGAGCCACTGGCGGGCGATCGCCTCGATGTCCTGGGGCCGCTCGCGCAGCGGCGGGAGCGCGAGGGGGAAGACGTTCAGGCGGTAGAAGAGGTCCTCCCGGAAGCGCCGCGCCGCGATCGCCTCCTCCAGCTCCACGTGGGTGGCGGCGATGATCCGCACGTCCACCCGCACCGGGCGATCGCTCCCCACCGGCTCGAAGGTCCCCTCCTGGAGCACCCGCAGCAACTTGGCTTGCGCGCCGAGGGGCAGGTCGCCGATCTCGTCCAACAGGAGCGTCCCCCCGTTGGCCACCACGAAGCGCCCCGGCCGCTGCTGCTCGGCCCCGGTGAAGGCGCCCTTGGTGTGGCCGAACAGCTCGCTCTCCACCAGGTGCTCGGGGAGGGCGGCGCAGTTCAGCTTGACGAAGGGGCGGTCCCGGCGGTCGCTCCACGCGTGGATCGCGCGGGCCAGCACCTCCTTGCCGGTGCCGGTCTCGCCGGTGATCAGGACCGGCGCCCCGGTGGCCGCGACCTGCCGCGCCATGCTCACCACCCGGCGCATCGCGGGGTCGGGGCTCCCGGTGAGGAGGGCCACCGCGTCCTGGGCCGAGCCGACCTCGTCCTCCAGGTAGCGGGCCCGCTCGGCCAGCGCGCGGCGCTCCCGCTCGAGGAGCTCGGCGTGCTCCGCCGCTACGAGGGCGAGGGCCACGATCTGACCGGAGAGGGTGGCGAGGTTCACGACCTCCTCCGGGTAGCGGCCACAGCTCCTCCGGTCGAAGGTCATCGCGCCGAGGGTCCGGTCCCCCGACCAGAGCGGCACCACCATGCAGGCGTGCCCGTGCGGCAGATCCAACACCCCATCATAGGGGTCGCCTTCGTGCGCGTGGTCATGCTCCTCCAGCACCCGGGTGCGGCGGCTCTCCAGCGCCAGGCGGAGCGCAGGGAACCTTGCGAGCTCCACCCGGTGCTTCTTCACCTTGGGGCCTGCGAGCGGCCCCTTCGCCTGGCGCACCACCAGCACGTCGCCCTCGAGCTCGAACACCGCGGCGAGGTCGTACGGCACCACGTCCCAGAGGAACTCCAGGGCGCGGCTGAGGAGCTGATCCACCCCGGACGGCTGGTTGGCCAACAGGGCGATCTCGGTGAGGTGGGCGGTCAGATCCAGGAGGGGACCGCGGTCGACCATGTGCGGAGTATGCCGCGTCAGACCAGCGAGATGCACCGGTATTTCGGTGAAATCTCCACCGAAATGTCGGGTGCACCCGCATGTCGGTGTCGAATTCGGGCCCGAATCACGATGGAACGGGCCTTCCGGGGTTGGCACGAAGCCTGCGACGTGCATGATCTCGAAGCGCGGAGATCCCGTGGCTCCGGCCCGCAAGACAGCTTGCGTCCGGAGGGGTCCCCGGACACACCCGCGGGGGCGGCACCGAAATATCGGTGCCTTCCAGCGCGAACGACGAGGAGAGCAACCGATGCCCGATCTGAAGGGAACGAAGACTCACGACAACCTGAAGGCCGCCTTCGCTGGCGAGTCGCAGGCCAACCGGCGCTACCTGTACTTCGCGAAGGTGGCGGACGTGGAAGGCTACCCCGAGGTGGCCAGCAACTTCCGCGAGACCGCGGAGGGCGAGACCGGCCACGCCCACGGCCACCTCGACTACATCAAGCAGGTCGGCGACCCCGCCACCGGCGAGCCGATCGGTGACACCGTGGCCAACCTGAAGGCGGCCATCGCGGGCGAGACCCACGAGTACACCGACATGTACCCCGGCATGGCGAAGACCGCCCGCGCCGAGGGCTTCGACGAGATCGCCGACTGGTTCGAGACCCTGGCCAAGGCCGAGAAGTCCCACGCCGGCCGCTTCCAGAAGATGCTGGAGATCATCTCCTGAGGTGATCGAGGGTGCCCGCGAGGGGCCAGCTCTCCTCGCGGCGCCCGCAACCTGGTGAACGCCACGGAGCGCCCGGAATGACGAACATCTCCTATCAGCCCACCGAAGGCCTGACCTACGATCCGGAGGACGAGCGCTACTGGTCGTTGCCGGCGTTGGACATGGAGATCCGGCGCGCCTTCGAGATCTGTCACGGCTGCCGCATGTGCTTCAAGTACTGCGACAGCTTCCCCAGCCTCTTCAAGCTGCTGGACGAGCGCTACGACGGCGACGTGCGCGAGCTGGACGACGCCGACATCGCCGGCGTCATGGACGCGTGCTTCCAGTGCAAGCTCTGCGAGGTGCAGTGCCCGTACACCCCGCGCGACGGGCACGAGTTCCAGCTCGACTTCCCGAAGCTGGTGCATCGCTACAACGCCAACAAGCGCCTGCGCGAGCCGGCCACCCTGCGCGACAAGGTGCTCGCCGACCCCGACGCCACCGGCCAGATGGCGCGCCTGTCCTTCGGCATGGCCAACGCCATGAACAAGGTGCCGCTCCACCGCATGCTGATGGAGAAGGTGCTGGGCATCCACAAGGACAAGCTCCTGCCCGACTTCGCGTCGAAGACCTTCGAGGCGTGGGCCGACGAGAACGGCCGCATCCAGCAGGATCCGCCGGCCGAGGTCGTGCTCTTCCAGACCTGCTACGTGCAGAACAACGAGCCCGACATCGGCAAGGACGTGCTCGAGGTGCTCGACAAGAACCAGGTCAAGACGGCCTGCGTGCGCGGCCTGGTGTGCTGCGGCATGCCGGCCTGGGAGCACGGCGATCTCACCACCCTGCGTGAGAACGCCAAGATCAACCTGAGCATCCTCTACCCCCACGTGAAGGCGGGGCGAAGGTGCTGGTGGTCAACCCAACCTGCAGTATGATGCTGCGGCGCGAGTACCCCGAGCTGGTGGCGGAGCCCGACCGCGAGAAGGCGCGGGCGGTGGCGGCGGCGGTGCAGGACCCGGGCGAGTTCCTGTGGTCCATCCGCAACGAGCCTCGCTTCAACACCGACTTCAAGAGCTCACCCGAGACGGTGGCCTACCACGCCCCCTGCCACCTCAGGGCCCAGGCGGTGGGGTTCCGGGGGCGCGACCTGCTCCGCAAGATCCCTGGCGTCCAGCCCAAGCCGGTCATGGAGTGCTGCGGCCACGACGGGACCTACGCCATGAAGGTGGAGTCCTTCGAGGCGAGCGCCCGGGTGGGCAAGAAGGCCTTCGATCAGATGAAGGGCCACGACGCCGAGGTGTGGGCGACCGAGTGTCCCCTCGCCGCGGTGCAGTTCGAGCAGCACGCGGGCAAGCGCGCCCTGCACCCGATGACGGTGCTGGCGCGGGCCTACCGCGAGGACGGCTTCGACAAGCGCCTCGACGACAAGGAGGAGAAGTGACGCCATGGCCAAGGTGCGGCGCGAAGAGATCCTGGACTACGTGACCTACGGCGAGCGGCGCGACGGGATCCGCGCCGACGTGATGGCGCAGAAGCGCCCGCGCCGGATCCACGTGGGGTCGGAGCTGACCTTCCTGTTCGAGAACCACGACACCGTCCGCTATCAGATCCTCGAGATGGTGCGGGCCGAGCAGATGGTGAAGGAGGCCGACATCCAGCACGAGCTCGAGACCTACAACGAGCTCCTGGGGACGAGGGCGGCCTCGGCTGCACCCTCCTCATCGAGATCGACGACCCCGAGGTGCGGGACGTGCGCCTGAGGGACCTCCTCACGCTGCCCCAGCACATCCACCTCGAGCTCGAGGACGGCTCCCGCGCCACCGCCGAGTACGACCCCCGACAGGTCGGCCGGGATCGGGTCTCGTCGGTGCAGTTCCTGAAGTTCGCCTGCCAGGGAAAGGCCCCAGTGGCGATGGTGGTCGACCACCCCGCGCTCTCCGTCCGCGCGCCCCTGGATGATGCGCAAAGGGCCGCTTTGAAACAGGATCTGGCTGCCTGAGGGCGTCGTCGGCGCCACAATGGCGCCCGGCGCGGCGACCGCGTACCCTCTTGGGCCGGGGATGCTGGCCTACAAGACCATCATCGTGGGCACCGACTTCTCCGCCGGCTCTCAGCGGGGTGTCGCCGCGGCGGTGCGGATGGCCAACCGCTTCGAGGCCAGCCGACTGCACCTCGTGCACGTGGTCCCCTCGGTCCCCATGCTCCCGACCCCGCTCCTGCCGGATCCCGGGCAGGACGCCGCCATGCAGGCGGGCTTGCAGAAGGCGCAGGAGCGCCTCGACGCCATCCCCCTGCCCGAGACGAAGTGCTGGGTGCAGCGGGAGGTCCGCTTCGGGAGCCCGGCCCGCGAGCTGGCGCGGGCGGCGGAGGAGCACCACGCGGATCTCATGGTGGTCGCGCGGCGCGGGCACAGCGCCCTCGCCCGCCTGGTGCTCGGGAGCGTGCCCAACACCCTCATCCGGCTCGCGTCCTGCCCGGTGATGGTGGTGGGGGACGAGCCGGGCGACGAGGTCCGCTTCGATCGGGTGCTCGCCGCGGTCGACCTGTCGCCCATCTCGCGCCACGTGCTCGACAACGCGGTGGTGGTGGCGCGCGCCTACGCGGGGCAGGTCATGGTCCTCTCCCTGTTCGAGCAGCAGCTCCTCGGGGCTGAGGGCGCGGCGAACGGCCAGCAGGACGAGAGCCGCCGCCGGCACGAGGAGGCGGTGGGCGCCCTGGTGCGGAGGGTCCCGCGGGAGGGCGTGCAGCTCCAGATCGAGGTGATGCGGAAGGCGCCGGTGTCCCAGACCATCATCGACGTGGCCCGGCAGTCGGAGGCCGAGGTCATCGTCATGGGCACTTCGGGCCGCAACGCGTGGCACCGCATGATCCTGGGCTCCACCGCGAACCACGTCCTCTTGCGCGCGCACTGCGCGCTCCTGGTGGTGCCGCCAGCGGTGCGTGAGCAGGTCGAGGAGGTGGATCCGGTGATGGCCACGACCCCCGCCCTGGGCGGCAACACACCATGCTGAGAGTTACGGGGCGCACCCGCCGGTTACGCGCGGGTGACGGGAATGGTCTCGCGCGCCCTCGAGCGTTACGTAAGTGGTCGGAATGAAAGGCCCCCTGGCGGGCATCGCCCCGTCGGGTTGGCACCGATCTTGAGAGGGACCAACGCATGACCATGCCACTGAGGATCACCTACCACGGTCTCGAGGGCTCTGAGGCCATCGAGGGCGCCATCCGGGAGCGGGCAGAGAAGCTGCCCCAGTTCTTCGATCGCATCCAGGACTGCCGGGTGGTGGTGGAGGTTCCGCATCGGAGCCACAAGAAGGGCAACCAGTTCCAGGTCAAGGTAGACCTCGTCGTCCCCGGCGAGGAGATGGTGGTCACCAAGGACGTGCAGGCTGGCCATCCGCATGAGGATCTGTTCGTCGTGATCCGTGACGCGTTCGATGCGCTCGAGCGGCAGCTCGAGAGCTACGCGGCGAAGCAGTCGGGAGGAGCGCGGCGGCACGCTGCGCTTCGCTGACATGGGTGGAGGGCGCGCACGCTTCGAGGCCTACCTGCGCAAGGCAGGTTTCGAGGGCGCGCGCGTCCTCTCCTTCGAGGCCCTGGGCGGCGAGATCCAGGAAGACCTGAAGGCGCACGGGTACGGCAGCCCGGTGCGCGCGCGCTTCGCCTGGAAGGGCGAGGAGCGGGACGTGGTCATCCGGACCGCCCGGCCCGACGCCTTCGGCCACGACCGCCGGGCCGATCGCGTCTATCAGATGGCCCTGGCCGTCGACACCTACCGCCGCATCCCCCGCCACGTGCAGGCCCTCGACGCCGGCACCTTCGACCTCAACGGCGCCATGATCCCCTTCGCGGAGGGGGAGCCCTTCCTCATCGCCGAGTACGTGCCGGGCGAGCTCTACGCCCACGATCTCAAGGCGATCGAGCGGGCCGACGAGCCGGGGGCGCGGGACCTCATCCGGGCCGAGGTTCTCGCAAGTTATCTTGCTGACCTGCACTCGGTCCACGCCACCCACGTAGACTACCAGCGGTGCATCCGCGACACGCTGGGTCACGGCGAGGGCATCTTCGGGATCACCGACGCCTACCCGGACGACATGCCGGTCGTCCCGCAGCTTCGATTGCGTCAGCTCGAGCACGCGTGCGTCGAGTGGCGGTGGAAGCTCAAGGCCTTCACCCACCGCAGCCGCCGGACCCACGGCGACTTCCACCCCTTCAACCTGCTGTTCCGGGAGCCGGCGGAGCTGTCGGTGCTCGACTGCAGCCGGGGCGGGGTGGGCGAGCCGGCCGACGACGTGGCCTGCCTCTCGATCAACTTCCTCTTCTTCGCCCTGGTGGCCGGGGGCGCTTCGACGGCGCGCTCCGGCGCCTCTGGGACGTGTTCTGGGACCGCTACCTGCAGCGCACCAAGGACGACGAGATCCTGCAGGTGGTGGCGCCGTTCTTCACCTGGCGGGCCCTCGTGCTCGCCTGCCCGGCCTGGTACCCGACGGTCTCGGACCCGGTGCGAGACCGCATCCTCCGCTTCGCGGAGCGCCTCCTGGCCGGCGCCCCCTTCGATCCACACCGGGTAGACGAGGTGCTGTCATGAGTCGGCGGCCTGAGGGGATCGTCTTGTGGATCACGGGACTGCCTGCCAGCGGAAAGTCCACCCTGGCCCGGGTGCTCCTCGAGACCTTCGAGGGGGAGGGCAAGGTCACCCTCTGGCTCGACAGCGATGACCTGCGGCACTTCATCACCCCCGCCGCGACCTACTCCATGGAGGAGCGGGATCTCTTCTACCGTGCGGTGGGGCACTTCGCGATCCTCTCCGCCCGGGGCGGCGCGCTGGTGGTGGTGAGCGCCACCGCGCCGCGCCAGCACTATCGAGATCGGGTGCGCCACCAGGTGCCGCGCTTCATCGAGATCTACATGACCTGCAGCGAGGAGCAGCGCCGGGCCCGGGACTTCAAGGGCTTGTACGCCAAGCAGGACGACGGGATCATCTCGCAGCTCCCAGGGGTGGGCGCGACCTACGAGGCCCCGCGGCACCCGGAGCTCTCGCTGGACTCCACCCACGACGAGCCGGGAGCCCTGGCGACCACCGTCCTCGGCTGGATGCAGACCCACTTGCCGAGCTGAGCCGCGGCGCGGTTCAGTCGCCCGCCGCGGTGCCCTCCCGGCGCGGATCCACGCCGGCCCGCCACCCGCCCTCGTGCCGCTGGATGGCGTGCAGGCCGCTGTTCTGCTCCATCACCACCACCTGGTGCCCGAGCTTCTGCAGGTAGGCTTGCACCGCCTCGCGCTCGCCGGGGGCCCAGCCCTCGTCCTCGAGCTCGGTCGCGTCGCCCCGGTTGATCACGTGGGGGAGCTCCACCGCCTCCTGGGGGGAGAGGCCGAACTCGATGACCCCGAGGGTGGCCTGGGCCACGTAGTCGATGATGCGGCTCCCGCCGGGGGAGCCCACCGCGAGGACCGGGTTGCCCTCGGCGTCGAAGACCACGAGCGGGGCCATGGAGCTCCGCGGGCGCTTCCGCGGGGCCACCGCGTTGGCGATGGGCTTGCCGTTGCTCTCGGGCAGGAACGAGAAGTCGGTGAGCTGGTTGTTGAGGATGAAGCCCCGCACCATCAGGCGCGAGCCGAACACGTTCTCGACGCTGGTGGTCATCGAGACCACGTCGCCCTCGGCGTCCCGGATCACGAAGTGGCTGGTGCAGGGGAGCTCGGGGGAGGCGTCCTCGGCCCACAACAGCGCCGCCTTGGCGTCGCTCTTCTTGATCTTGCCGTGCTTCACCTCGGGGGCCCGGGCGTCGACCTGGATGAGGCCGGCCCGCTTGTCGAGGTACTTGGGCGACAGCAGGCGCTTGGTCGGCACCCAGACGTAGTCGGGGTCGGCGATGAAGTAGTTCCGGTCCGCGAACGCAACCCGGCTTGCCTCGGCGAAGAGGTGGGCCACCTCGGGGGAGCGGGCGCTGTACTTCGACAGGTCGAAGCGGGCCATGAGGGCCAGGATCTGGAGCGTGGTGACGCCGCCCGAGGTGGGGGGCGGGAAGCCGCAGACCCGATACGCCTTGTACGGGATGCACACCGGCTGCCGGACCTCGGGGGTGTAGCGCGCGAGGTCGTCCTCGGTGAGGAGCCCGGGGTTGGGGTCGCTCGCGTCCCAGCTCATGACGCTCGGCGCGCCCATGTCGAGGAGGGTCGTGTTGAGGGTGGCGAGGAAGGTCGAGGGGCGCTTCGCGTTCTGCACCACGTCGACGATCTGCCGGGCGAGGGGGCCGGTGTAGAGCGTCTCGGGGTCGCGGGCCAGCTCCTCGAAGACCTCGGCCAGCTCCGGGTTCACGAGCCGGGTGCCCACCGCCTTCGCGGCGCCGTCGGCGGCGTAGAAGTGGGCGCGGGCGGCGGGGATGGTGGGGAAGAGCGCGTCGCGCCGGAGGAGCGCGTTGAGGCGCGGGGTCACGTCGAAGCCGTCGCGGGCCAGCGCGATGCCGGGCCCGAAGGCCTCCGCCCAGGGGCGCTTGCCGTGCACCTTGTGCGCCGCGGCGAGCATGCGCACCGCGCCCGGGGACCCCGACCGAGCGGCCGCCCACCACCGCCTCCACGAAGTTGAAGGGGGTGCCGTCCTCGTGCATGAACAGCTTCGGGGTGGCGGCGGCGGGGGAGAGCTCGCGGCCGTCGTAGGCGAGGAGCTTCCGCTCGGACGCGTCGTAGTACAGCAGGAACGCCCCGCCCCCGATGCCCGACGACTGCGGCTCCACCACCGTCAACGCAGCTTGCACCGCCACCGCCGCGTCGATCGCGCTCCCGCCGTTGCGCAGCGCCACCAGGCCCGCCTCGGTCGCGAGCGGGTGGGCGGTGACCACGATGGTGGTGCTGGTCTGGACCGGCGCGATGTCGCGCCGCCCGGTGGCGGACTCCGGGGCCCGGCCCGCGGTGTCCGCCCACATCGCCTTGAGGCCGAAGTAGCCCCCCAGGCCCAGCACCACCACGGCGCCGAGCCCGACCCCGGTGACCTTCAGGAGAGTCCTGGCCGCGCCCACAGGGGCGTTCTACATGAAAGCGGCGGCCGGACCCAGCACCAGGGCGGCGAGAAGGCCCGCCACCACGTCGTCCAGCATGACCCCGGCCGGGGACTTCATGTTCTTGTCCACCCAGCCCACCGGGCCGGGCTTGGTGATGTCCAGGAGCCGGAACAGGGCGAAGGCGGCCAGGATCCAGGGCCAGGTGGCGGGCACCACCGCGATCGGGATCAGGACCCCGATGAACTCGTCGTAGACGATCTCCTGGGGGTCGAGGGCGCTCATCTTGCCCTTCATGTAGCGGGTGGCCACCGGGAACGAGACCGCGATCAGGACCGCCACGATGGCGAGCCGGAGGGGCAGGTCGACTTGCCCCAACAGGTAGCCGAAGGGGAGGGCGGCCCACGCCCCGAACGTGCCGGGGGCCTTCGGTGAGTAGCCGGCGCCGAACACCGTGCCGATGTCGGCGGCCAGGCGCCCGGTGAAGGCCCCGCGGAGCCCCACGTCGGTCTGGCGGGCGGCGCGGATGTGGAAGAGGGCCAACAGCGACGTCAGCCACAACATCGCCGCCACCACGTTCGCGCCCAGGCCCAACAGGGCCAGCCGGCCGAAGGAGTTGAGGCCGGGGTGGTGGGCCAGGATCAGCGATCCGAACCCGAACGCGGTGGTCAGGGTGGCGCCCACGATGGCCCGGCCCACGTCGGTCATCGCCTCGGCCAGGTGCTCGCGAGACTCCGCGCCGCGCACCACCAGGTGGACGCCCGCGTCGACCGAGATGCCGAAGAGCACCGGGATCACCACCATGTTGAGGTAGTTCAGCTCGAGGCCGGTGACGTAGGCCAGGCCCAGGCTCCACAGCACGGTGAGGGGCGCGGGGAGGAAGCACAGGAGCGCGGTGCCCAGGCGGCCGAGGAGCAGCCAAAGCGACAGGAAGACGAGCACCAGGGTCACCGCCACCACCACCGGGGACTCGCTGAACACCAGGCCCAGGACGTCGGCGAGGACGATCGCCTCGCCCGCGGCGGACACCGTGCTCCCGTCGGGCAGCGGCACGCCGCGCACCTCCTTGGCCAGCTCCACCACCTGCTCCCCATCGGAGATGCTGATGGAGGGGAAGATCAGCACGAGGCCGCCCTCGGGGCGGCGCCCGTCGGCCGAGAACTGTCGGCGGACCTCGATCGGGAGGTCGTCCAGCCCGAAGGGCTGAGCCTTCACCTGGGTGAGGAAGCTGTCGTAGCGGGCGCGGTCGTCGGGGGTGAGGCGCTCGGGGTCGAAGCTCTCCAGGGTGCCCCGCACCGACTGCAAGACCTCCTGCTTCTCGCTCTGGCCGGTCGGCACCAGGTCGGCGGAGGAGGCCACGAAGTCCACCTTGCTCCCCGCGCCCAGGGCCACCGCCCGGGCCCGCAGCGCGTCGGCCGCGGCCTGCTCCTGGTCCGCCCGGTCGGTGATGAGGACGACCGGGGTCTGGGAGCGGCCGAGGAGCCGGTTGACCTCCTTGTCGAGCTGGTACGAGCGGATGTCGCCGCCGTCCAGCCCGGCGAAGTCGTAGTCGAACTGCAGCCGCGGCACGAAGAAGGTGAGGAAGAGCCCGGCCACCGTGATCAGCCAGAAGATCGACGGCGCCCACCGCGGGACCACCCGCGCGTAGCCCTGGATCAGGCGGCTGGGCCCGTGGCGGGAGATGCGCCAGCGGGTCTTGCCGGCCAGCCCCAAGAGGGCGGGGAGCACCACCGCGTAGGCGAGCACGATGAACGCGGTGCCCCACGCGGTCATCTGGCCGAACTCGCGGAAGGCCCGGAACTCGGTGAAGGAGAGTCCCGCGAAGCCCACGAACGTGGTCACCGCGGCCAGCACCACCGCGCGGCCGGTGTTGGCGAAGGTGCGGCGCAAGGCCTCTTGCTGATCGACGTCGTCGGCCCGCTCGGACTGGTAGCGGCCCAGCAGGTGGATGCCGTGATCGATGCCCAACCCGAGCAGGATCGCCCCCACGAAGCCGGTGAGGATGTTCAGGCGCTCGAACACGACCGCGGCCAGGCCGAAGGTCCACACCAGCCCGAACAAGAGGGGCATCACGATCAGCCCCACCGCGGCCAGGCGCCGGAAGTGGATCACCAGATACAGGAGCATCAGGGCCAGCGCGAGGGCGCTCGTCACGCCCAGGTCGCCCTCGATCGCGGCCTGCTGATCGATCTTCTTCTTGTAGCGGCCGGTGAGCTCGACGGTGAGGCCGGGGTACCGCGCCAAGTCGACCTGGGCGAGCGCGCCCTCGACCTCGCCCACCACCTTCTTGGCGAAGGTCAGGTCGGTGGCGAGGAAGGCGGGCTTGACCAGGAGCGCGATCATCTTCGCCTCACGGTCGATGTAGTAGTCGTCGCTCGTGTCGAGCTGATCGATGGTCTTGCGTTCGGCGCCCCCGCGGTACTTCGCCTCGAGGTCCGAGAAGTCGAGCGAGGGGGGGCCCTCGTCGTCGAGCTGCGCGAGGAGCGGGTTGGCCTTCGCGCGCTCGTAGTTGGCGCGGTCCTCGATCCGCTCCTGGAGGACCTCGAGGTCCTCGGTGCTCATGTAGTAGAGGGCCCGGTCCTTGAACCACTGGCTGGGGCGCTTGAAGTCGACGTAGCGCACCGCCTCGAGGGCCTCCAGCTTCGGCGCGACGTCGTCCGCGAAGCGCTCGAGCGCCTCGGGCTCGGCCCCGTGGCCCACCACCACCACGTACCCCACCCCGCCGAAGCGCTCCTTGAGCGCCTCCAGGTCCCGGATGCTCTCGAAGCTCGGGGGCAGGAGGTTGATCATGTCCGCGTCGATGCTGAGCCGCCGGGCAAGCTGCCCTGCACCCGCCGTGACGAGGAGGACGGCCAGCAGGCTCAGGAGCGGCCGGCGGTGGGTGAGCAGGGCCACCCGCGCCAGCGCCGCCTCGAGCTTTCGGACGATGAAGGTGACGTCGGAGTCGTTCGTGGACACCGTGAGCTCAGCAGGCGGAGGGCTCGGCCTCGTCCAGATCGTCGGTCTCGGTGAAGACGTAGTCGCGCTGCAAGGGGTAGTTCCATGCCACGAACACCGCCGCGCGGACCACCGCCCACGCGAGGTGCTGGTCGAGGTTCGGCAGGAACAGGAGCACCGCCACCCCACCCGAGTTCAACAGGGCCGAGGAGGTGCTGACGAAGGTGTAGCGCCAGGCCTCGCCGATCGGGTGCCCGTTGCTCGCGAAGGTCCAGACCCGGTTGATGGTGAAGTTCACCACCCCGCCCACCACGCAGCCGGCCGCGGTGGCCAGCCAGGGGGTGACGTTGGCCAGGTGGACCAGCGCCGCGAAGATCGCGAAGTCGACCGCGGTGGCCACCACCGCGGCGATGGTGTTCCGCAGCAGCGACCCGCGGCCGGTGGTCTTGCGCCACTTGGCGGTGGTGCGGGGGTCGAGGGCGTGCACCACGTGCACCAGGCGGTGCGCGGCGGTGAACTGGGTGCTCGCGGCCAGGATCACGATCGCGACCACCGCCAGCCGGTGCATGGGGTGAGGGTCGTTCGGCACGTACCAGGCGGCGAGGATGGGGCTGAAGGCCACCGCCACGCCCAGGATCACCAGGCGCTCGGGGCGCTGCATCAGGCCGACCTTCACGTCGACGCCCAGGCCCTCGCCGCGGGCGCGGACGTACGAGACCATGGTGGAGCCCATCAGGGCCAACAGGACCGGGAAGAGCACCCAGTTGTCGCGGTAGTACCAGGCGAGGCCGATCATCATCGCGGACTCGGCGTAGCGATCGAGCACCGAGTCGAGGGCGGCGCCGGCGGGGCTCGCCTTCCCGGTGGTGCGGGCGAGGCGCCCGTCGATGAAGTCGCAGGCCCCGGCGAACAGGTAGAGCCAGCCGCCGAGGGCGAAGCGGCCGACCGCGACCGACACGCCAGCGGCGGCGGCGAGGAGCACGCTGAGGGTGGTGACCGCGTTCGGCGGGATCTCGAAGCGGGCGAAGAAGCCCCAGACCGGCCGCATGATCCACGCGAAGTAGTTGCGCGCCCACATGCCCAGGATCGGGGTGGAGCCTCGGGACTCGACCTCGGCGTCGTGGTAGCCGCCCTTCATCATCACGCGCACCGCGTACACCAGCGCGCCGACGAGGAAGTAGGAGCCCAAGAGGAGGGCGGGTGCCGCCGCCGTCCAGATCCGCTCCTCGGAGGTCAGGTTGCCCCTGGCCCAGTTCAGAATCGTTTCCATACCGCGACGCTCCTCATGATCCCTCGGCCGTGGCCGAGGCCGCCTCGGGCAACCCGGCGTCGGCGGTGGCCCGCCACCGCTCGAGCGCAAGCATGCCGGCAAACACCGTGATTGCGTAGGTAATGCCCGCGATCACATCCAGCGCGTAGTGGTGCTGCAGGTACATGGCGCTGAAGTACATCGTGCCCGCGAAGAGGATTGTGAAGATTCGTAGTTTCTTGCCCATCGGCCACGCCACCAGCGCCACGAGGGTGGGGTAGGCGCAGTGGAGCGACGGCATCGCCCCGAAGACGTTGCCGTTTCGGGCGTAGAAGCTGTGGAAGAGGTTGATGCCGAACAGCGCGTCGAAGCGGGCCGCCCCCGCCGGGTCGCCCGGCGCGGCCAGGTCGGCCGGGCCCATGCCGTACTTGTCGACGTACCAGGGTGGCGCGGCCGGCCACACGATCCAGGTGATCCAACCGACGAGGTTCAACAGGAAGAAGCCCCAGGTGATGAACGCGAGCTTCTTGGGCGCCTTGAACACCAGGTAGATACCGAAGATGAAGGTCTCGGCCAGGTAGAGCAGGTAGGTGAGCCCGGTGATGAAGTCGAGGATCGGGTGGTTGTGGGTCTTGAAGAACAGCGGCGGGATCACCGGGCCGGTCGCGGTGTTGATGCCGAACAGCGCCAGCTCCGTGTTGTAGAGGTCGGCCACGTGGATCTCGGGCCGCCAATCCATGATCAGCCGCAGGTTCTCGTAGCCGATCCCCACCAGCAGGAAGGGTAGGACCAGGTACGCAAACCAGGCTGTCTTCTTGTTCAGCCCGAACAGGAGCATGAACGCGATCGTGAAGACGAAGTGCTCCGGGCGGAGCCCGATGAAGATGTGGGTCCAGACCAGGTAGAGCGGCATCGACACCACGCCGACCAGGCGCCAGCGGGCGAAGTTGAAGGTGGCGGGTACGTCCATCACGTGGTGGGGCCGATTGGGTCTGACTATGCCTGTCGATCCTCTTCGGCAAGCGAGGATTGACCGAGATCCGACCGAGCCGCCGGAAATCGCCCTCGATTCCATGCCAACGGGCGGCGTTCGCCAAGGCTGTGCTCGAGATCACGCTCCGCCCCGATACGCCGGGAGGGGCTTGACTTAGTTGAGAAGGAATCGCAAATTCATTTTCGCCTCAAGCTGCGGCCGGGTTGGCCGATAGAGAGGGGCGAGCGGAGAGCCATGATCGTCTGCCTATGCCATGGAGTGAACGACCGAACGATCCGCGCCTGCGTCGAGGACGGGGCCGACACCGTGCGGGAGGTGGGGCGCCGTTGTGGGGCGGGCACCGACTGCGGGAGCTGCCGTCGGACCATCAAGCAGGTGATTCGCGAGCATGACGAGGCCCAGGTGGCCAAGTCGGCTTGCTCCCTGCCCCTCATCCCGCTAATGGCGAGCCAACATGCAGGGTAGTGCAAAGGTCATCACGCTCCTCAACGAGGTCCTCACCGCGGAGCTGACCGCCATCAACCAGTACTTCATCCACGCCAAGATGTGCGCCAACTGGGGGTACACGCGGCTGGCCAAGAAGGTCCGCGACGAGTCCATCGACGAGATGAAGCACGCCGATGAGATCATCGAGCGGATCCTGTTCCTCGATGGCGTCCCCAACCTGCAGCGCCTCGGCAAGGTGAACGTGGGCGAGACGGTGAAGGAGCAGATGGAGCTCGACCTCGAGCTCGAGAAGGCGGCTCGGATCCGGCTGAACGACGGCATCGCACTCTGCCGCGACGAGCTCGACAACGGCACTCGTGCCCTCCTCGAGGAGATCCTCGTCGACGAGGAGGAGCACGCCGACTGGCTCGAGACCCAGCTGCATCTCATCGCCCAGCTGGGCGAGAACGCCTACCTCGCCGAGCAGATCAACGACTGATCGCCGCCGCCTTCGCCTCGGTGCGCGCCAGACCCCAGGTAGCCAGAAGGCCCAGCGCCGCGAACCCCGCCAGGAACACGAAGAAGTGCTGGTGCCCGGCCAGCCCGGGGTCGTGATCCAGGAGCCACCCCGCCACCGGCGCCACGAAGATGTCGGGGGTGAAGCCCACGAGCGAGATGAGCCCCACCGCGGTGCCGGTGAGGTGCTCGGGCACCCGCGACTCCTCCATCAGCGCGAAGTACACCCCGCGCAGGCCGAACACCGCGGCGCAGGTGACCCCCACGTTCAGCCACAGGATCGTGAGGGCGTCGGGATCGGGCGGCACGAGCGCGAAGCTGAGGTAGCCGACGAGGAGGGCGCCGAACGCGAGGAGGGCGGCCCGGGTGGGCTGGATCCTGTCTGCAAGGAGGCCTGCGCCGATGGCGGCGACCGGGCGGATCCAGGCCGCCATCACCATGACCTGCGCGCCGTCCACCTCGTTCATCCCGTAGGCGTCCACCGCGAAGAGGCTGTAGTTGTCGAGGCCCTTGTAGGCTGAATAGGCGCAGACCACGATCGCGGCCTGGAACCACACGCTCGGCATCGCGAGGGCGTGCCGCACGTGTTCGAAGGACAGCTTGCGCGCCTCGGGGTCGGTGTCCTCCGGCTCGGGCACCACCCACCACACCAGGGCCGCGGTCCCGAGGGTCGAGGCGGTGTACACCCAGATCACGTGGCGGAGCGCGTCGAGGCGCTGGGCGTCGGTGGCGAGGGTGGGGTCGTCGGGGAAGGCGAGGTTGAAGGGGATGAGGGCGAGGGAGGCCAGCCCCGCCGCGAACAGGCCGCGGCCGCCGTCCAACAGGCCGAAGGCCGCGCCCTGCTGATCCGCGCCGCCCCACTCCCGGGTGGCCCGGATGAGCGCGGCCCAGAACAGGAGGATGGTGGTGACGCCGAAGAACGCGAACACCACCGAGAGCCCGCGGACGCCGGGGATGCTCGCCATGTAGACGCCGGCCACCCCGGTGAGGAGGAGCGACGCGGCGAGCAGGCGCCGGGCCGGGTAGCGGTCGGCGATCGGGCCGCCTGGCAGGTAGCAGAGGAACGCGAGCACCCCGTAGTACGAGAAGAGGGTGCCGAGCTCGGTGTTGGTGAAGCCGAAGACCTCGAGCACGGTGGGCCGGAAGAAGCGCGTGATGTGGAAGGGGAGGCCGAACACCGCCTCGCCCGCCACCACCAGGGCCAACAGGGTCACGAGGCGGGCGCCCCGCTGCGGTGCGTCGCCGCTCACCGGGGGAGTATAGGGACAACCGGCCGGCTTGGCACGGACCGCGGCCTGCGGGTATGCACTCCGGCATGCGCGACGTGTCGTGGGCTCTTCTGCCAGCCCTCTTGCTGATGGGCTGCGGCGGCGAGGCGGAGGACCTCACGGCGACGGTGGAGGCGCTCGCCGCCACCGGGCCGCACGGCGTGGGCTACAGCACCTTCACCGCGACGTACGCCGCGCCGGTGACGGATGAAGACCGCACCATCACCGTGCTCGCGTGGTACCCGGCCGAGGCCAACCCGGGGGGCGACAAGCCGCTGTACCTGCTGCGCGAGGCGGAGCTGGCCACCGTCGACGCGCCGCCGCTCGCCGGCCCGTGGCCGGTGGTGGTGCTCTCGCACGGGCACCAGGGCTACCCGGCGGGGATGAGCTACCTGGCCGAGCACCTCGCCTCCCACGGCTGGCTGGTGCTCGCGCCGAGCCACAAGGGCAACACCTTCGCCGACGGCGACAACCGGCGGACGGACATCTACTACCTCAGGGCGCTCGACCTGTCGGCCGCCCTCGATGCGCTGGCCGCGCTGCCGGCAAGCCACCCTGCGCACGGGCTGGCGGGGGACCAGATGGCGGTGGTTGGCCACAGCTTCGGCGGCTACACCGCGTACATGTTGGCGGGGGCGCGGCATGACATGGACGCCCTGGAGGCGGCGTGCGCGGCCGGCACCGGCAAGGCGTCCTTCTGCTCCGACCTCGACGCGGCCCACGCCGCGGTGTTCCGGGCGGGGCTCGCCGACTCGCGCTTCTCGGCCGTGGTGAGCCTGGACCCGGGCGACTTCGACCTCTTCGGGGCGGCGGGGGTGGCGCAGGTGAGCCTGCCCGCGCTCCACATGGTGGCGGAGGCGAGCGGGCATCGGCCCGGGCACCCGGAGGAGGACGCGTACTGGCAGGCGCTGCCGGGGGCCTCGGCGCGGCGGGTGCTGTTGCTGGGCGGGGCCCACAACGACTTCACCGATGCGTGCGCGGCGGGCCTCGACATCCAGTGCAGCGAGCTCGCGCCGGCCCCGGTGTGGCGGATGATCCGGGTCTACGTGCAGGCCTTCCTGCAGCGCGCGGTGCTGGGGGATGACGCGGTGGCGGGGATCCTGGATGGGGAGGTGGCGGTGAGCGACCTCGCGGAGCTCACCGCCCGGTGAGGCTCAGCGGCCGCCGGTGCGGGCGCCGTCGAACAGCACCGTGGCCACCGGGGTGGACGGGGTGTTCATGTTGGCGACCCGGATGCCCGCGTCGCTGATCGCGTAGGCGAAGTCGTCGGCCATGACGCTGCGGCGGATCCAGGGGCTGTAGTACCAGGACCAGTCGTAGTACTCGACGTACCGGTAGACCTCGGCCATGTCGATGCTGCCCCGCGGGGTGATGCCGGTGTTCACGTCGATGTGGAACAGGCGCAGGTCGCTGATGAAGTTGTCCCAGTAGTACCCGTTGGGGCTGGGCGTCCAGTCGCTGAACGGGATGGCCAGCATCTGCCGCTCGGGGAAGTAGTTGAAGGCCTTGTGCTCCCACGCCGCCTCCGACCAGCCGTAGGCGGTGCCGACGGTCTGCACGAAGGTCTGCTGCGGGTGCGCGAGGTCGCTGACGTCGAAGATCGAGAGCTTCATCGAGCGCTGGCTCCAGTCCACCTGGCCGTTGGGGCCGGGCTCGGGGAGGTAGACGCCGATGGCCAGCAGGTGGTTCTCGTCGAGCGGGTGCATGTAGCTGCTGAAGCCGGGGATCTCGAGCTCACCCACGATGCGCGGCCGCGCCGGGTTCGACAGGTCCATGGTGAAGAGCGGGTCGATCTGCTCGAAGGTCACCAGGTAGCCCCGGTTGCCCATGAAGCGCGCGGACTGGATGCGCTCGTCGTCCGCCAGCTCGGGGGTGCGGCCCACCGTGGTCAGGTAGCCGGCGACCTCGCCGAGGACGCTGACCCGGTTGGTGGTCTCGGTCTGGAACCAGTCGTTGGTGCGGAACCAGCGATCGATGGTGGTGGCGACGCGCAGGAAGCCGTTGTGCTCGTCCATCGCGAACTGGTTCAGGACGTAGCCCTCGACCCCGCCGGACGCCACGTAGACCGCGCGATCGGCCCGGGTGATGTCGAACTTGTGGATGTACGTGTAGTTCCGCTGGTTGTCCTCGGGCCACCACCACCAGTGGGGGGAGGCGACGTAGAGGTTGGCGTCGGACGCGTAGACCTCGCCGACCTCGCCCATGATGGTGTTCATGTGCAAGCTGGACTGCTGACCGACCATGTTGAGGGTAGCGATCGAGGCCAGGCCCAGGCGGACCGGCGCGTTGGGACGCGAGAAGTCGCCGCAGCTGCGGGCGATCGCCTCGTCGCCGTTGATGCCGGCGCGGTAGGCCTGGGGCAGCCAGTCGTCGAGGGTCTGGGCGCGGATCAGGGCCTCGTTTTGGGCCTTGATGTCGTCGAGGGCGGCGAGGAAGCGGGCCTCGTCGCGCTCCCAGTCGCCGGTGTAGTCCGGCCAGTAGCGGACGCCCTCGGGCAGGTTCAGGTAGTCGCGCAGCACCACGCGCACGGAGTCGCCGATGCGCCGGGCGTTCGCGTAGTTGCCGGGCAGGTAGAGCTGCTCGGTGACCTGCAGGTTGTCCTCGTCGGTGGCGTTGACCACCGTGATCTTGGTGTAGCCCGAGTAGCCGCAACCCCACATGCACCAGTAGGGGGCCTCGGTGTCACTATACTGCGGATAGTAGGACGAGAAGATCACCACCCGGCCGCGCTCATCGAGGAACATCTCCTGCGGCCAGCCCTGGATGGTGATGCTGGAGGCGACCTCCATGTCGACCGCGGGCCACGAGCGCACCGCGTAGAGCTTCTGACCGGAGAGCACGAAGATGCGGGTGCCGTCGGTCTTCATGAAGTCCGCTTCGTCCACGCCGGCCACCTGGGTGTTGGTCTTCGTGTACGCGGTGGGGGCGCTGGCGCTGGGAGAGCGAGTGCCGCCCGCGCTGTTGGCGGCGGCGTCCTCGGCGAAGATCGGGCCGCCCCAGTAGCGGCCGTCCCGGTACCCATCGAGCTGGGCCCGCATCTGATCGGTGGCCACGTCCTCGATGTACTGCTCGAGCTCCGCGCAGTCGTTGAAGGCGGACAGCGCCACCCGCGACTGGACGGGCTGCGGGCCCCCGCTGGACCCATCACATGCCATGAGGAGGCCCAGGGTCATCAGGCCTGCCGTTTGAATGATCCGCTTCATATCCAAGTCCTCCCTGAAGAGCCGACGGCGCGGTGAGTTGGTGCGCCTTCGCGAGGTCTTGAATGTGCGAGGGCCGTGCCAAGTGTGCGGGGAGGCGGTTTCGCGCTTCGGGTCACGAAAACGCTCAGTTTCCTGAGGTTGGCAGGCGGGGGTGCCGCATGATCCCGAGGCGATTGGGATGACCTGATTCGGGTGTCCGGAGCCTCGTGGGCGTGGAAGGGTTACGCAAAGACGCCGAGCTGCACCGGGGATTGGGTTGGTGCTGGTGCGCGGGCCGGGCCTTGGGCTGGAACCGGATTTGGGTCGCTTGAAGACGCCAAGCCGCAACGGGGATTGGGCTGAGTGGGTGGCGGCGGTTCGCTGGCGGGCCGCTTGGAGGGCTGTCCGGCGGTGGGTCAGGCGCCGAGCTGGGCGGCCTTGGCTTGGACCGCCTGCTGGACCTGGGGCGGGAGCTGCTGGGGATCCACGCCGGCCTGCTGGAGGACCTGCTGGAGCTCGTCGAGGCTCTGGGCGCCCTGGATCTGGGCCAGGAGCTGCTGGTTGGGGTCACCCTCCCCCGCCGCGCCGGCGTCCTGGGCGCCGCCGAGCTGGCCGAGCATGTCCTGGGCCATGCCGAGGAGGTCGCCGAGGCCGCCGCCACCGCCCGCGCCGGCCGCGTCACCGCCTGCGCCTGCGCCGCTGCCGCAGTTGGTGCAGCCGCCAGCTGGGGCCGCGCCGCCTGCCGCCGCCGCCGCGCCTGCCGCTTGGGCCGGGGCCGCGCCGCCTGCCGCCGGGGCCGCGCCGCCGCCGCTTGGGCCAGGGGCCGCGCCGCCCGCCGCGCGGGGCCGGGGCTGCGCCGGCCGGGCCGCGCCGGCGAGCCGCGGGGCACCGCCTGCGCCTCAGGCCTGGTCGACCGCCTTCTGGAGGTTCCCCATCTGACCCCTTGTCGAGGCCGAGCTTGTCGCCCAGGGCCTGCAGCTTGGCCGGGTCGCCCTTGGCCTTGTCGAGGGCCTGGGTCAGCTTGTCGAGGGTCTTCGGGTTGCCCTTGAGCTGCTCGGCCAGCTTGCCCGGCGCTTTGCCAGCCAGCTTGCCGAGGTTCTTGGTGGCGCCCTTGCCGATGCCCTTGGCCGCGCCCTTCGCGATGCCCTTGCCCGCGCCCTTCGCGACGCCCTTGGCCGCGCCCTTCGCGATGCCCTTGGCCGCGCCCTTCGCGATGCCCTTGGCCGCGCCCCGCGCGGCGATCCCTGCGATGGCTCCAAACATGTTCGTGCTCCTTGTCGTCCGGGGCGCACCCCGGGGCTATGGTGTCACCGTGCAGTGAGGGGGCAGGTCGCTCGCCCACCCCTTCGCCCGCCAGCGCTCCAGGCTGCTGCGGGCCCTGAGCAGGCTGTCTTGCAACAGCCCCTCGAGCGGGCCCTCGCGCCCGGCCGCGCGCACCGCGATCTGGGAGTAGCGGGGGGCCGAGGGTCGGCGCGGCTGGCCGAGGAGCGCGGAGATGGCGTCGCGATAGAGCGTGCCGGGCTCCGGCGCGATCTCCACCGTGTCGGCCTCGGGGCTCGCGGCGGCCTTGATCGCCGCCACGCGCTCCTCCTCCGCCACCTCGTCCAGCGCCTCCTCCAGCACCGCCAGCAGCGCGTCGTCGTCCTCCTCCTCGTCGCCCCACGGATCCCAGTCGTCGACGAAGTCCTGGTCCGCCAGCGCGTAGGCGCCGGAGTCCTCGGGCGTGTCCTCCTCCGCGTCCTCACCGGCGTCAGGCCGATCGAAGGGCGCGTCGTAGGCGTACAGCTCGAGGTCGATCTCCGGGGCGCGCGGCGCGCGTGCGAACCACTCGCGGGTCACGCAGCGGACAAGAGCATGATGCGTGCCGAAGGCGCGCGCGCGTCAGGACGCGGCGAAGGGGTGCCCATGAGCGCGGTGCGCGGCGGACAGGGTGCACCGCGGGCGGAGCAATGCCCAGCGGGGGAGGGCTGGGCGCCTCACATCTCGGCGTCGACGAAGGGCGCGGAGCTGTAGCAGGCGATGATCTCGTCGTCCTCTTCGCTCGTGAGCACGAACCACCGGACGCCCTCGCCATCCTCGTAGGTCCACGGGGTGACCTCGACGCCCTCGTTGGCCCGCAGGTGGGTCACCGCGTCCTCGATGAGCCGCGTCCCGGGGGGCATGCGCCCGCCGCGCTTCTTGATGCGCTCGAGCCGCGCCTCGAGCCGGTCGGCCGCGTCCTCGGCCATGAGGGCGGTCCCGGGGGAGTCCAGCGCCTCGACCTCGTCGGCCTCCAGGAGCTCCAACAGCTGGCCGGCCGCGTCGGGCATATGGGTGGAACCCGAGTGGTCGATGAAGGATCCGAGGCTTTCGTGCATATCCATGGGGGTGAACCTCCTGGCGGTGTCGAGGCCCCAGACCACCCGGACGACGCTTTGTCAAGGACTCCGGCCCAATCCTACTGTCTTGATGTTCACCATCTCGAGGATGCCGGCCCGCCCCAGCTCGCGGCCGTACCCGGACGCCTTCACCCCGCCGAAGGGCAACCGCGGGTCGGAGCGGACGAAGTCGTTCACCACGCACACCCCGGACTCCAGCACCCGGGTGGCCAGCTCGAGCCCCCTGGCCTCGTCGCGGGTGAACACCGCCCCGCCCAGCCCGAAGCGGCTGCCGTTGGCCACCGCCACCGCCTCCGCCTCGTCGCGCACCGGGATGATGGCCGCCACCGGCCCGAAGAGCTCCTCATCCGCCGCCGGCACCCCGCGCCCGGGCACGTCGACCAGCACGGTGGCGGGGTAGAAGCTCCCCGGCCCCTCGGGCACCGCGCCCCCCACCGCCACCCGCGCCCCGCCCGCCACGCTGGCCTCGACCTGCGCGTGGAGCTGGTCCCGCAGATCGTGTCGGGCCATGGGGCCCATGCTCACGTCGGTGGTGGGGTCGCCGAAGGTTGTCTTGCGAAAGCGCTCCACCAGCCCCGCCTCGAAGTCGGCCCGCACCTTCGGGAGCACGATGAAGCGCTTGGCCGCGATGCAGGACTGTCCGGCGTTCAACAGCCGCGCCTTGGCACACAGATCGACCGCCAGGCCCACGTCGGCGTCGTCGAGGACGAGGTACGCGTCGCTCCCGCCCAGCTCCAGCACCGACTTCTTGAGCGCCGCCCCCGCCATGCCCCCGATCGCTCGCCCCCCGCGCTCGGACCCGGTCATGGTCACCGCCGCCACCCGAGGGTCGGCGATGAGCGCGGGCACCGCCGCCTCCTCGACGCACAGCGCCTGCAACACACCCTGCGGCAGGCCGGCTTGCAGCATCAGCGCCTCGATCGCCAGGCCGCACCCCATGGTCCGCGGCGCGTGCTTGAGGAGCACCGCGTTCCCCGCCATGAGCCCGGGCGCGGCGAAGCGGAACACCTGCCAGTACGGGAAGTTCCAAGGCATGATGGCGAGCACCACCCCGAGCGGCCGGTGCACCACCCGGCTCTCCTTCAGCCCCGCCTCCACCGGCTCATCGGCCAGGAACGCCTCGGCGTGCGCCGCGTAGTGCTCCAGCACCCACGCACACTTCTCCGCCTCGGCCCGCCCCTCGGCCAGGACCTTCCCCATCTCCCGCGCCATCCGCCCCGCGTGGGCGGCGGCCTCGTCGCGGAGGCGCTCCGCCGCCGCCCGGAGCACCTCGGCCCGGGCCGAGAACGGCAGGGCGCGCCACTCGGCCTGGGCCGCCTGGGCCCGGGCCACCCGAGCCTCCACCTCGGCCGCGCTGTGGGCGGGGATCCGCTCCAGGACCTGGTCGGTGGCGGGATCGATGAGGGGGAACATGGCGCCCCGAGCTTATCAGGTTGAAGGGGCGGGGGGCCCCGTGGAAGGCTGAAGGCGTGCTCCCCCTGCTGCTGACCCTGGCCCTCGCGGGCGCCAACCCCGCGCCGGCCCAGGTCGAGGACTGGAACGACGCCCAGGTCACCTGGCGCGACTACCCCACCGGCCTGGCCGAAGCCCGCCGGGACGACAAGCCGG
>JACKEN010000050.1 GCA_020632995.1 Deltaproteobacteria bacterium
TGAGGTGGCCGCTGCTCTACCTCGGGGTCGATCACGGCGGCGCCGCAGCGATCCAGGTCTACGATCTCTCGGGCCCCGCGCCCGTCTACCTCTCGGAGGCCGGCCTCCCCACCGGCGCGGTGGACATGCTGCTGGATGACGACCAGGTGTACGTGGCGCGCCCGGATGGCCTCACGTTGCTGGAGCAGGCCTGCGGGCCCTGAGGGCGGCCACCGCCTACAGCTCGAACCCGAACTCGGCGTCGACCTGGAAGTTGAGCTGCTCGCCGTAGGCCCCGAGGTCGTCGAACGCCGCCGGGTCCCACGCGAAGGTCTTCTGCACCCGCCCGTTCAAGAACAGGATCGGCAGGACCTTCAGCCGCGCCCCCGCGTAGAGCAGGTCGTTCTGCTGGAGCGTGAAGGGCCGGCTGAGGTTGCGCTGGTGGTAGGTGGCGAAGATCTGGAGGTACTTCCACGGGATCTCGGCGTGGAGCATCAGGTGCTGGTCCTCGCCCTGGGACTCGGTCTCGAACACCGCGGCGAGCACCAGCCAGCCCGGGAGCGCGTAGGTCGCCTCGGCGTAGACGCCGTAGCGCCGCGGGCCGGTGCGGTTGCGGATATAGGCGAGCTTGGTCGCGTAGTCCGCGGTGAGGTTGTCGAGGTCGGGCGAGAACTGATACTTCTGGAACTCGTAGATGCTGTCGAAGTAGCTCGGCAGGAAGTTCGCCTCGTAGGTCCTGAGCTCCAGGCGCGTGCGGAGCAGGTGCACGGTGTCGCCGGTGCGGAAGTTGAAGCGACCCAGGACGCCCACGGTGATGCCGCTGCCGCCGCCGTGCATCATCGAGAAGTCGACGTAGGTCTTCAGGTCGACCGCGCTGCTCCGGTAGACCTTCAGCTCCGCGTCGACCCCGAAGATGTTGAGGGCGCGGGTGTCGGCGAGGGGCGGGGTCAGCGCGCTGTCGCCGGTGGTGAGCACCGCGCCGAGGGTCGAGGTCCCCACCGGGGCCGCGCGCTGGAGCTTGTAGGGCGCCTTCTGGTCGGTGGCCCACGAGGCGCCGATCGAGAAGGACCTCGCCACCTCGTTGTCGGTGAACAACGCGAGGGGCTTGATGAAGCCGAGGGCGCCGAAGATGGTCCCGCGGGTCACGTCGGCGAGGAAGAACTCGAAGCCGCCGTAGTCGCCGTACGCGTCGACCTCGAGGCCCACGCGGGTCTGGTTGATGTCCACGTTGCCGGCGTAGCGGCGCATGATCTGCCCGTGGCCCAGGGTGGCGGAGTAGAGCTGCCCGACGTTGACGAAGAGGTTGTCCTCCTTCTTGCCGTAGGTGAGGTAGCGCAGGAACTTCACGTAGTCCCGGGCCTCGTCGTAGTCACCGGGGCGCAGGCGCCCCGCGTTGTCGAAGCCACCGCTCGTCTCCCCCGCGTCGGCCGCCGCCTGCAGCGAGTAGATCTCGAGGTTGATCGGGACCTCGAGCCCCAACCGCAAGCGGCCTTTCAAGAACATGAGGTCGGCCTTGGGGGCCACCGCGAGGTAGAACTTCTCGTCCTGATAGAGGGCGCCGACCCGGACCCCGATGAAGGAGCGCTGGGGCACCAGCCGGATGACCCCGGCGTGGGCGAACTCACCTTTGACGAACTCGGGGGTGATGGTGGCGGTCGCGACCGCCTGGGTGGAGGTGGCGACCTCGAGGGCGGCGGAGGACGTGGCGACCTGAGCGCCGGGGTCAGCGAGGGCGAGGAGCGCGAGGACTGCCGGCGTGCACATCGTTCATGTTGCGGTCCCACCGTCCCGGCGCACGCGCAAGACCCGCCCCGTCGAGTCGACCCGCTCCGCGCTCTTGCCCCGGTCCTTCTGCTGGGACCAGATGCCGCGCGCGCAGTCTCGACACTTGAACGCGTCTTCCTCACCGGTGAAGGTGGTCCGCTCCTCCTTGGAGCATTCGATGCAGACCAGCACGCGCTCGGGTCGGATACCGGCGTCCTCATCCGACACACCCAGGACCTCGGCCGCGCACTTGCGGCAGAGCGTCCGGTCTGCCCGGCGGGGGGCAAAGTGGACGGTGTCCTTGGCCCCGCAGCGGGCGCAGGTGATGGCCCGGGCCACCCGGGTGCCATGCTCGTTCTTCACCTTGCGGGTCTGACGGTCGTCGGAGGAGCGGTTCACGGTCGGAGCAGCATACACGGCCGGGCGTGACCCGGGGGGGCCATCGTGCGGGGCCCGTCGCGTGTCGCCGGACATCGTACCGAGACCGGTCGGCGGAGCCCCGGGCCCCTGCATCCACTGCCCCACCCGGGGCCACCCACCGATCGGAGTCCATGAGCAGAAAAACCCGCCGCTCAAATGTTGCGTGTACACAGGTGTTCAGATAAGGTGCACGTCCATGCAGGGCCTCACCGAGCGGCAGCGCCAGATCCTCGACTTCATCTCGAAGCGCATCGATGAGCAGGGTTACCCTCCCACCATCCGCGAGATAGGGGAGGAGATGGGGATAAGGTCCACCAACGGGGTGAACGATCACCTCAAGGCCCTGGAGCGCAAGGGCTACCTGAAGCGCGAGGGGCTGAAGTCCCGGGCCCTGCGCCCGGTGGCGAGCGAGTCCAACGGGGCCGAGGTCACTCCCCTGCGCGGCCACGGCAACGTGGTCGACGCGGTGCTCCCGAACAGCGGCGACATCATCTCGGTGCCGGTGCTCGGCCGGGTCGCGGCCGGCTCCCCCATCCTGGCCGACGAGAACATCCAGGCCACCGTGCAGGTCGACAGCTTCCTCCTCGGGGGCGCGCGCGGGTCCAAGGTGTTCGCGCTGCGGGTCTCCGGCGACTCGATGATCGACGCGGGCATCCTCGACGGCGACTACATCTTCGTCAGGAAGCAGCTCGAGGCGCGCCCCTTCGACATCGTGGTCGCGATGATCGACGGTGAGGCCACCGTGAAGCGCTACCAGCCGAAGGGCGACGTCATCGAGTTCGTGCCCGAGAACAGCACCATGGAGCCGATCGTGGTGCGCAAGTCCGACTTCCGCTCCACCTCGATCCTGGGCGTGGTGTGCGGCGTCTACCGCCGCGTGTAGCGGCGCCTTAGAGCTGGCCGACCTTCTGGAGCACCCAGAGGGTCGCCGCCACCACGTCGGGGCAGTCGTAGATGCGCTGCGCGTCGCTGACGGTGGCCCAGGTGGAGCCGCTCTTGTAGATCTTCCCATTCTCGATCGTGGCCTTGGTGCTCCCGGACACCTCCACCATATACTTCGAGCCGCTCTTTCGGGCCTTGCCCTTGGTGCTGCCCGACTTCTCGATCGTGTAGTCGGAGCCGGACGTGCGCACCTTGTACTGGGTGCTCCCGGACTTCTCGACCGAGTCACCCTTGCACTTGTACTCGGCGGCCGAGGCCGGCGCGGCGAGCGCCAGGGCGGCGGTGATGGAGAGGGCGGCGAGGCTGAGCTTCTTCATGTGGAGGGTGCTACGCCCCCACCGGCCGGACCTACCCGAGCTCGTTGTTGGCGAGCAGGCTCGGCACCGCGTCGGGGCGCGCCGCCACCCTGCGGAGGCCCACCCGGGCCCCCTTGTACCAGGGGATGGTGGTCTTCGGATCCGTGTAGCCCGAGGTCAGCGCGTTGGCGGTGCCCCGCGGGTGGTACTGGAGCGCGAAGAGGGTCCCGGGGGGCGGTCCGTCCAGCACCTTCACCTGGAACACGTCGCGGCCCTCCTCGTTGAAGAGCTCCACCAGCTCCCCGCCGGTGAGGCCCTCCGCCGCCGCGTCCCGCGGGTGGAGCTCGACGTACGGGTACGGCACCTGGGCCAGCTTCTGGGCGATGCGCTGATCGTGGTAGCCGGTCTGCCACCACTGTTGGTTGCGGCCGGTGGTGAGCCAGTAGCGGTGCGCCGCGGCCCGGTCGCCCTCGAGGTAGCGCGCCACCTCCGCAGGGTAGCCTGCCCACGGGTCCGAGCCGTGCCAGCGAAAGCGCCCGTCCTCAGTCGCGAAGCGGTGCACGTAGCGGCGCTCGGTGCCCACCAGCGCCTTCGTGATCGGATCGCGGCGCACCGGGGTGGCGATGCCGGCCTGCCCCACCCGGCGTAGGAGCGCGTAGTCCACCCCCGCGTAGCACTCGGCGGGGAGCGCCTCCGCCCCCGCCGCGTCCACCGTGTTGTCGCCGAAGCTCCTGCCCCCGGCCAGGAACACGTCCTCGCTCGTCTGCCACTCGAAGCCCGCGCAGCGGGTCGCGTCGGCCGGGCGCTTCAGGCGCCGGTAGCGCCGAGCCATCGCGTCGGCCACGTTCGCCATGATCTGCCAGTCCGGGCGCGCCTCACCCGGCGGATCCATGAAGCGCGGGCTGAGGCGGAGGAGCCGGCTGTTGCAGTTGATCGAGGTGAGGTCCATCTCGCCCCACCCCGCGGCAGGGAGCACCAGGTGGGCGTCCTTGGCGGTCTCGGTGAGGTAGAGGTCGCTCACCACCACGAACAGGTCGTCCGAACCCTTCAGGTGCTCGACCAAGGCGTCGGCCAGGCCCTCCTTCCCGTCGTGGGCGTCGATCCGCGCCGCAACTCCGCTTGCGCGCTCGTGGATCCGGGCCGCGAAGGCCTGGGCCCGCGGCGTGCTGCGGTAGGGGTTGGTGCCCACCACCCAGTACAGGCGCGAGCCTCCCGCCATGAGGTGGGCGTCCACGTTCGGGGGCGGTCGCGGGCCGGGGTAGGCGGGCCGCACGTAGCCCTCCTGGTGCCCGCCCTGGCGGCTGCACCCCGCCCCCGGGCGGCCGAAGTGACCGCCGAGGGCGGCCAGCTGCACCACCGCCGCCACCGTGTCGTAGTTGCGCTGGTTCCAGATCACCCCCTTCTCGTACAGAGTGAGGGTGCGCCGCCGCGCCCCGCCGGCCTTGGGGGCGGACATCCATCGCGCCGCCAACTCGATCTGGGCGCGGGGGACGCCGGTGACGCGCTCCGCGTCGGCCAGCACCCGCTCGATCGGCTCGGCCATGCGCAGGCTGGCTTGCTTGTAGGCCTCGAACGTCTCCGGGTCGCCCCGCGCGGCGAGGAACGCCGCGTCGTAGAGCCTGGTCTCGAAGGTGACCCGGGCGATCGCGTCGGCCAGCACCACGTCGGTGCCGAGGTGGGGCCGCAGGTGGAGCACCCGCGCCGGGTCCACCGCCTGGCACGCCGCCACCGTGGCGGTGCGCCGGGGGTCGACGAAGACCACCCGGGTGGGCTCCGCAGGTTCACCTGCAGCGAAGACCCGCGCCTTCTCGTCCTTCGTCTCCCCCCGCAGGTTGGGGAGCATGTGGGCGGTGAAGTACACCGAGGCGGTCTCGAAGCTGTTGGCGCCCCACAGCACCAGGGTGTCGGCCACCCGCGCGTCCTGGGCGGTGCTGTTGAGCTCGTGCACGCCCCGATCGCGGCTGCCCCAGACCTCGGAGTTGTAGGCGGGCCGGTTGTGGATCGAGACGTACTGCATCTTCAGCACGTCGAAGAACAGGCGCCCCACCGCCCAGTTGTTCTCGAACCCGCCGCCGCCGCCCCCGTGGTCGAACGCCTTGGCCGCGAGCGCGTCGGGGCCGAGCTCGTCGTGCAGGCGACTGAGCAAGGTGGCCAGCAGCGCCTCGGCCTCGGCCCACGAGATCGGCCGGTGCTCACCGCCCACCTTCAACAGCGGGGTGTGGAGCCGGTCCCGGGTGGCCCGGAACGGCGCGAAGGTCGTGCGGGCGTTGTGCCCGCCCCGGCTGGAGTGCTCGCAACCCGGGTTGACGGGCGAATGATCGCTCGGGACCACCGCGAGGTTGTGACGTCGACCGCGGTGCATGACCTGGGTGTGCATGGCCTCGGTGTAGACCCGCCCGAGCAGGGGCTCCTGCGGGCGGCGGTAGTCCGCCCCGAGCGCGTTGGCGTCCGGCCGCGCGCCGCCCTCGCGGCCCACCGGCCAGAGCAGCGCGGTGTAGCCGCAACCCACCGTGCAGTACTGGCAGACCGTCTCGAAGCGCTCGGCGTGCCTCGGCGGGACCGGGAGCCGCGGGGTCATCGCGCCGCCTCCCGGCCCCAGATGAGGCCCTCCACCCCGGTCGCGAAGACCTCGTCGCCCTCGACCTCCAGGGTCACCCGCGGCAGGTCCACGGTGGCGAAGCCCTGGTAGCACCGCCCGCCCTGCCCGGGATCGAAGGCGGAGAAGTGACACGGGCAGAGGAAGCGCCCGTCGCTGAACGCCACCTGGCAGCCCCGGTGGGTGCACAGCGCGGAGTGCGCCACCACGTTGTGCCCCGGGCCCACGCCGCCCGGCACCGGGCCGGGCATCGCCACCACGTAGACCGGCGAGGCCGCGTCGGGATAGCGGACCAGGGTGGCCTCGGCGGTGAGCTCCGAGAGCCGCGCCACCCGGACCCGCGCGGTCTTGGGCGCCTTGGCGGCGGCGGCGGCGGTGCGTGCGGCGGCGGCGGCGCCGGTGACGAGTGAGGCCTGGATGAACGAACGCCTGTCCACGGGACGAGACTCCTCGGGCGGACCGCGGGGCCCGCCACCCTCGGCCGCCCGCAACAAAGCAAGTCAGCCTGCAACGATGGGCTGCAGGCCATCGGAGAAGTCGCCCATGCGATCCCGGTGGCCTGCTGTGGTCAGGCGTGCGCGGGCGGGGCGTGGGCGCGGTGGGCGGGGCGCGCCAACCCGGGCGGGCGGAGCCCGGAGGCGCCGGCCTCGGGCAGCAGGTTGTCCTGCAGAGCACGGCCGAGGTGTCGGCGGGCCAGGCGCTCCAGGAGGGCCGCGAGGCGGAGGGCGTCGCGCGGCCGATCGACGTCGGCGCGGGCGACCAGGAGGGTGGGCGGGGCCGACAGGCGCGCTCTGAGCGCGGTCAGCACCCGAGCGGTGCACCACGGGAGCCCCTCGAGGCGCCCGAGCTCCGAGGTGGGCAGACCAGCCAGGTAGAACCCGCCGTCCACCGAGGGCCCCAGCACCACGCCGTCGCCCTCCACCGCCCGGCGCACGTCGGCCCGGGTCAGCCCTGGGGTGTCGATGCCCACCGCCACGATACGGCGGTAGCCCTGGGCCGCTACATCCCCGAGGGCGCCGAGGAAGCGGGCCTCGAAGGTGTCGCCGCGCTGGGGGATGACACGAAAGGCGCTCGGCCAGAACCGGTCCGGGAAGCCGTCCGAGGCCACCACGACGTCGGCCTCGCCCCGCCCGGCCTCGACCGCCGCAGCGGTGGCGCGAGCCAGCACCTCGGGGAGCCGCCGGAGGGCGCCGCCGCGTCCATCGCGGCGCGCGAAGACGACGATGGCGGTGGCGGGCCGCGTCACCGGGTGAGCGTTAGCCCATCCACCGCCGCGAGCGCAATCAGAACTGCTCGACGCGCTCCGCCTTCACGCCGTAGGCCTTCGCCTTGGGCTCGGCCGGGAAGGGCAGGTTGCCGAGGTCGATCCCCAGCCGGGGCGCGAAGTTCTTGATCTCCACCCGGCCGCCGTCTTTGTTCAGGCCGAACAGACCGCGGACATCGTTGAGCACCGTCTTCTTGGCGTGGACCGCGTGGGAGTCCACCACCCCGGGTTCGACCAGGGCCACCGGCACCTTGGGATCGAAGGACACGTTGCCGCTCACCGACCACGAGAAGTCATCCTCGAGGTCCTCGGCCGAGTAGAGGCTGTGGGTCGCGGCGCGGTTGAACTTGCCCACCACCGCCCCGGTGCTCGGATCCGTGGCGCCGAAGAGGACGCCGTTGCCGAAGAAGAGGTTGTTCTTGATGGTGATCGGCGGCCCCGCCTTGTCGTCGTAGCCGGGCATGATCGCCCCGCCCACGTTGTGGGCGAAGAGGTTGTCCTCGATGACGACCTGGGCCGCGGTGTACTTGTTCCCGATCTCGAGCGCGGCGGGCTGCGCGGTGCTCGGGTCCGGGTTGTAAGGCCAGTTGACGATGAAGCTGTTGCCCTGGATGACGTACCGCCCGGGGATGTTCTTGAAGCTGGCCGACTTCACGATCCACGCGAGGGTGTTGTTCATGATGAAGTTGTTCCGCACGATCACCTCGGTCTTGGGCGAGGCGGCGCGGATCAGGGGCTCGACCCCGCGCTGGGCCGCGTTCATGAACACGTTGTCGGCCACCACCAGGCGCTCGGTCGTCAGGTAGCCGAAGGCGAGGATGGGGAACGTGCAGCTCGACCCGCGCAACAGGGAGTTGGAGCGCGCGTCGTACTTGTTGCCCGGCGCCACGTCGAACACGAAGCCCGACAGGTAGAGCTCCTTGAGCGCGTGCTTCTTCCCTTCGAACGTCAGCACCGGGGCGCTGCGCTGCTCCGCCGCAAGGAGCAAGGAGGGTTGCGTGAAGGGGGCGCGGGCCTTGAAGCCCTCGTCGTAGCCGCCGAGGATCCGCAAGGTCGCCTCGGGGGCCACCACCTCGGGGAACATCCACTGCCCGGTCTTGCCCTTCCCGTCGTAGGTGCCGGCCGCCACCTTGATGGTGACGGTGCAGGCCCCGCAGCCGGCCAGGTGCTCGGCCGCGCGATCGAAGGCCTTGTGGATCTTGCGCTCCGCGAACACCGCCTTGCCGTCGGCCTGCTGCTCGGCCGCCGCCATCGCGGGGCTGCCCTTCTCCGCCACCAGGACCGTCAGGTCCGCCGCCTCCGCAAGTGGGGCGAAGCCCACGCCCACCGCCACAAAGGCCATCATCGCTCGCATCGACACCCACCTCCTCGGGGCAGCCGCTGCCCCCGACGGAGTGACATCGACCACCACCGCGGGGTCTGAAGCCGAGTGCCTCGCTTTGCGTCAGGCTCGCCTGCGGCGTCGGCGGGCCCCACGGTTGAACGCGCCCGCGAGCCCCACCGGCCAGAGCAGCCGGAAGAGCGAGGCGAAGATCCGCGAGCTGCCCGGCACCACCACCGCCGCCGCCGCCGCCTCGCCGCCCTCGCAGGAGTCGCTGTCGTAGTCGTCGCCCTCGCAGCCCGAGTCGCTGCTGCTCGACATGCTGTCGTAGCCGTCGCCCTCGCAGCCCGAGTCGCTGCTGCTCGACATCGTGTCCCCCTCGCACCCGCTGTCCGAGGCGGTGCCGCTGCCATAGTCATCGCCCTCGCAGCCGCTGTCCGACGCGGAGCTGGTGTCGTAGTCATCACCCTCGCACCCGCTGTCGGACGCGGTGGAGGGCTCGGGGTCGGTGGTGTCATCACACCCGGAGTCCGCCGGCACCGACGGCGTCGGCCTGGGCGTCTCGGGATCCGGCGTCGAGGGCTGCTCGGGGTCGGGCGTCCACGGCTCGTCCGGCACCACGTCCGGCAGGTCCGGCAGGTCCGGCGGCGGCACGTACACCTCGCCCTCGCAGCTCACGTAGGTCTCGGTGCTGACCGAGACGCTGCTGTCCGGCCGCAGCCGGACCGCGTCTCCGGTGGCGGGGAGGATCAGCCCCGCCACCGTCCGCACGTCGTCTCGGTCCTGGGCCACGAAGGAGAAGTAGCCGGCCACCGGCCCGCGCTCGTCCACCGTCGGCAGGATACCTTGCAAGTCCGCCACCTTGCCCTTGAAGGTCACCTTGCCGTCCTCGACCTCGCGGTACCGCGCCTTCCTCGCCACCCCGTTCAGGAAGCTGACCTCGGCCACCACCAGGACCCCGTCGTCGCGCATCGCCTCGGCGTAGAGGGTGGGCTCACCTGCCGACGAGGAGAGGTCGCTCCGCTCGGACTCTGCCGCCTCCACCAGGATGCCGCTCCCCGAGGCGCTCCAAGCGCACGCCTCGTCCGCCTCGCAGCCGGTCGGGCGCACCGTCATCTGCACCCCGATCGGCTCGGACCCGCCGCACCCCGCGACCAGACCGCCCACGAGCAGGAAGAGCCCCCCCGCGCGGCGCATCAGAGGTGCACTCCCACCGTGGCCATCCCGGTGAGCCGGTTCTGGGTGGGGGAGAGGTCCGCCGCGAAGGTGGCGAGGTCGGGGGCGGCGGTGAGCGGGGCCAGCTCACCGCGGAGGCCCACCGAGAGCATGGGGGTCACCCGGGCCTGGATCCCCAGCGCGGTGACCACGAGGAAGCGCCGATCCCGCCCATTGAGCCCGCCCAAGCCGTCGCCGCGCTGCAGCATCGAGGTGCTGAAGCGGGTCCCGAGCCCCAGCTCGCCGTAGATCCGGATCATCCGCCACACCGGGAGCACCACGCGCGGCCCCGCGTAGACGTCCAGATCGCTGCGCTCGGCCAGGTAGGTGGTGCCGGCGTGGATCCCCGCCACGGTGCCGGCCCGGTGGGCGACCGTGCCCATGAGGTGCAGGCGCAGGACGGTGGCGGGGACCCGGACCGTGACCCCGGCGGACGCCCCATAGCTCAGGGTCGGCCCGCCCTCTACGTATGGGGACTCCGAGATGCCGGTGTTGAGCTCCAGCAGGAACAGGGTACCCTTGGCCTCCGCGGCGCGGGGCCAGGCCATGGCGCCCGTGACGAGGGCGAGGGCGATGAGGGGCGGGGCCGAGCGACGGACGATGGGGATCATGGCACCCGAGTGCCTTCGCATGGACCATACCAACCCGACCCAGGCGACCCGCATCACCGGAATGTCCCCCCAGCCTGGGCGGTTGGCTGATCGGCGCCCGGCGAGGGGTCGACCGCTGTGCCCCTCAGGCACGCTTCGGCGTAGGCGCCCAACGACGATCGTGGAGTTTCGGATACACCTGTTGTCGACTCTCCTCGCGGCCGGCCTGCCGGGCCTGGCCTACGCCCAGGACGCGCGCCCGGTGCGGGCCGACGCGCCGCGCTCCGAGCCCGCCCGCGGGCCGGCGGGCCTGCCGCCCGAGCTGGCCCAGCTCCCCCGCAGCGCCGAGGCGGCCCTGTACGCGCCCCACCTCGTGGACGCGCTGACCGACCTGCACGACCTGACCGAGATCCTGAAGACCGTCGACCCCGCCCTGGGTCAGCGCTCCGCCCCCGAGCTGTTGGCCCAGGTCCTGTTCGGCAACGGCTGGACCCCGGGGGCGCCCGGGCCCGCGCGGCCGGTGCTCGCCCGCCTCGCCACCCCCGAGGGGCTGCGAGCGGTCGGCGTCGACCCCCAGGGCCCGGTCACCGCCCTGCTGTCCCCCGAGTCTGGGGTGGCGGTGGTGGGCTTCGAGCTGGTGAGCCGCCCCGCCTTCGAGCGGTGGCTCGACGCCCTCGGCGGCGACGATCGCACCCGGCTCGAGCTCGGCGGTGAGCACGCGTCGGTGCTCGGCGCCGCGTCGGACGTCCCCGTCACCTGCATCGCGCGGCACAACCGCGCGTTCTGCCAGCTCGGCGCGGCGACCGGGAAGGACCCGGTGGCGGCGCTGCGCGAGGTCGCCACCGGCCCCAAGGCCCGCCTGGGCGACGTGGCCGGGCTGACCCGCGCGCACGCCGCGCTCCCGAGCGGCGCGCGCCTGCTCGGCGTCCTCAACACCGAGGCGATGGCCGGCTGGCTGACCCGTGAGGCCGCGGCCTACGGCGCCCGCGCCAACCGCTTCGCCAGCGCGGCGGAGCGGAACCGCGCGGTGGCCGAGGCCCGGGCGATGGGCGAGAAGGTCCGCCACGTGGCCAAGAAGGTCGAGGGCACCGCCTTCGGGGTGTACCGCGACGACGAGAGCCTCAGCCTCCGGACCGAGGTGGCCCTCTCCGACTTCGGCGCGCGCCTCCTGGCGCCGCATCTGCGCGCGCCGGGCGAGCACCCGCTGGTCACCGGCTGGGCCCTCACCCCCGCCCTCGCGCGCCTGGTGCTGCGCATCGATCCGCGCTCGGTGGCGAAGCTGGGCGAGAAGCTCGGCCTCGCCCTGCCGCAAGACAGCTTGACGGGCGACCTGGCCCTGATCTCCCTCGGGGTCGACAGCGAGTGCCCCATGGCGCGGGCCAAGAAGGCCCAGGCCGCCGCACACCTGCGCTGGCCCTTCCTCATGCCGTCCGCGGTGGCGATCGGCGTGGTGGGGCCCGAGGCCGCCACCGCCCTGCACGAGGCGCTCTCGAAGCAGCTGGACGTGGAGCCGGGCGAGGTGGCGCCGGGGAGCCGCGCCCACCTCGAGGGCCGCGTGGGCGGGAGCCCCTACGAGATCGAGGTGCGCGACGACGTGATGCTGGCCGGCACCGGACTGGGGAGCGCCCCCGCCGCGGTGCGCCGCCTGTCCGCGGTGAAGGCCCAGCCACCGCGCGAGGACGCGCCGCTGCTCGAGGCCGCGGTGGACCTCCTCGCGGTCGACGCGGCCTTCGCCGCCGGCTCCTTCGGGCGCGATCACACCCCCGAGCTCCTCACGATGGAGGCGCTCCGACTCACCCTGAAGCCGCTGTGGGATCACGTGGCGCAGGTGGAGTGGACGGTGCGGGCCGAGGACTCCGCGCGCCGGCTCTCATCGCAGGTCGTCTTGCGACCCCCACCTTGAGCTCACCTAGAGCGCTGACCCTCGTGTCAACTCCGCTTGCACTCGCGCCGCGAGGGCCTCGATGAAGGCCCGCACGTGGGGCGCCTTGCGCCGGTCGCGGTGCGCGCAGACGAAGAGCGGCTGCGGCTCCGGCCGCGTGCGCGGGAGCACCGGCACGAGGTCGCCCATCAGCACCTCGGGGAGCGCCCCGATCCCGAGCCCGCCCCGCACCGCGGCGAGGTAGCCACCGAAGGTGTTGGTCCGCACGAAGAAGCGCTCCACCCCGAGGCCGCGGAGCCACGGCGCCATCCCCGCCCGGTGGAGCGGCGGCGCGAAGCCCACCACCCGGTGCTCGGGCAGGCGCGCCACCGCCCGGGGCAGGCCGTGGCGGCGCTGGTAGTCGCGCGCCGCGCAGAGCCGGTAGGCCAACGTCCCCACCTGCCGATAGACCAGGGTGCCCTCCTGGCGGCGCACCGTGCGCACCGCGACGTCGGCCGCGCCCTTCTCGAGGTCCACGAACTCCGGCTCGACGCGGAGCTCGAACGAGACGTCGGGGTGGAGCAAGGCGAAGTCGTGGGCCGCGGCGGCGATGAGGTCGGTGAAGCCGTCCCCCGCGCTCACCCGGATGACCCCGCTCAGCGCGCCGCGCCCCGAGAGGGCGCGCAGGCGCTGGCCGAGCTGATCCGCCAGTGCCTCCGCGGTCTCGGCCAGGGCCCGCCCCGCCTCGTTCGGGCGGACCCCGTCGCGGCGGCGCTCCAGGAGCGGGTAGCCCAGGGTCCGCTCCAGCTGGGCCACTCGTCGGCTCAGGGTGGAGGTGGCGACGCCGAGGCGCTCGGCCGCGGCGAGGAAGCTCCCCGCCCGGGTCACGAGGAGGAAGTAGCGCAGGTCGTCCCAGGGGACGTCGAGCTCGTCGAGGTTTGCGCTCATGCAATCAGCGTTTGCATGGACTTCTGTTCTGCGCAACGCATCGAACCCCTAGCCTCGGGGCATGAGTCACGCCCCCCTCACCGTCTTCGTCACCGGCGCCACCGGCCTCCTCGGGGGGCACGTGGTGCGTCAGCTCCTCCACGACGGCCACCGCGTCCGCGCCCTCGTCCGCGACGTGGAGCGAGCGCAAGATCTCCTGCCCTTCCATCCGGGCCTGGTCATGGTGCAGGGTGACCTGCAGGACGTCCCCGCCTTCGCGGCGCACCTGGCCGGCGCGGACGCGGTGATCCACGCCGGCGCCTACTTCCGGGAGAGCTTCCAGGGCGGGCGGCACCTGGCGCGCCTGCTCGCGATCAACGTGGAGGGCACCCGCGCGCTGGTGGCCGCGGCGCTCGAGCACGCCGTGGGTCGCTTCCTCCAGGTGAGCAGCATCGGGACCCTCCGGCCGTGGCGCGAGGATCGCCTCCCGGTGCGGGAGGACGATCGGCTCGCGGCGGACGAGACCGAGAACGACTACTACCGCTCCAAGATCCTGGCCGACGAGGTGGTGGAGGACGCCTTGCGCACGAACCCCGAGCTCTGGGGCGCCTTCGTGCTCCCGGGCTTCATGAACGGGCCGGGTGACGCGGGCCCCACCGCGGCGGGCCGGACCATCCTCGACTTCATGGCCCGCCGCCTGCCCGGCGTGGTGAACGCCCACTTCTCCTTCGTCGACGCCCGCGACGTGGCGACCGCGTGCGTCCGTGCCCTGACCGAGGGTCAGCGCGGCCGGCGCTACATCGTGGCCGGGCGCCGCATGCACCTGGCCGACCAGTTCGAGCTGTTGGGGCGGATCACCGGGGTCCCCGGGCCCCGGCGCCGGGTGCCGATGGGCCTGCTCGGGGTGGTGGCCCTCCTCCAGGAGGTCTGGGCGCGCCTCACCGGGCGCCCGGTGCTGATGGGCCTCGCCATCTACCGCACCCTCCGCCGCGAGGGCCCGCACGGCGCCTTCGACTCCACCCGCGCCCAGCGCGAGCTGGGGGTGGCGTTCCGGCCCCTCGAGGAGACCTTCCGCGACGCGGTCGTCTGGCTGCAAGCGCGCTAGGTCAAACCCTCCGGCACTTTTTCTTGGGCCGTTTTTCGCCCTCGCCCCCACAAGTAGGTCGACCACGACCTCGCCGCGGGGACCCGCCCTCCGAGAGGGCAAGTCCCCTTGCAGCGCGCCGCCCTCGATCGGGGTGACGCGCAGCGGCGACGTGCGCCCGAGCCACTTCCAGAAGGAGTCATGGATGAAGACGACGCGAGGATGCCTGGGGGCCCTGTTCTGCCTCGGCCTGTTGGCCTGCGAACAAACGCCGCAGCCGACTGAGAGTACGTTCGACGAGGTGGCCGCGGTGGCGCGCTGCCGACAGACCAGCACCGCCGCGACGCCAGAGGCGCGTAAGGAGCTGTCGGCCCTGGTGTCCGCCCAGGCCATCAACCCCGAGGACTGCGCCGAGTTCGCCGAGATGCTGGAGATGATCCAGGAGACCGAGGCGATGTTGGATGACGCGCTCGAGGCGAACCCCGACTACGTCCAGCTCACCGAGGAGGGCGAGTGATGAGAAGGTCCATCAGCATCGCGCTGGCCGCCCTCGCCCTCGGCGTCTCGACCCAGGCCCAGGCCCAGTGCCTCGCGGCCGCGGACGAGCCCGCCTTCATCGACACAGTCCGCCGCAACATCAACCGGAGCGACTGGGGGATCGAGGAGGTCACCCTGCGCGCCTTCGATCGCCTGGGCTACGGCCAGAACCCGAAGCAGGGCAACGCGTATGATCCGGCCCAGGCCTCCAAGCCCCAGCGCCTGGCCGAGCTGATCGCG
>JACKEN010000051.1 GCA_020632995.1 Deltaproteobacteria bacterium
GCGCTCCAGCGCCTGCGCCAGCGGGTGCGGGACGGGCACCAGGTGGCGACCACGGTCGGCTTCGGGCCGCGCTTCCTCCACAGCACCGGCCAGCTCCACAAGGGCGGGGCGAACAACGGGGTGTTCCTCCAGATCACCTGCGACGACGCGGAGGCGCTCCCGGTGCCCGGCCAGGGCTTCGGCTTCAGCCTGCTGAAGCAGGCCCAGGAGGCGGGGGACTTCATGGCGCTCAGCTCCCGTGGCCGGCGCCTGCTCAGGGTGCACCTGAAGGACGTCGAGGCGGGCCTCGCCGCCCTGGCTCAGGCCATCGGCGCTTGACCCCCGGGGGAGACCCGGTGAGGCTGCCGAGCGGTGGCCTCGCCGGAGCTGTCCCTGGAGGCGTTGATGGAGCGCTACGTCGACGGCGACGTGGCCGCCTTCGACGCGCTCTTCCGTCAGCTCAAGGGGCCGCTCGCGTCCAGCCTGCGCCGGTGGCTCAAGACCGAAGACAAGGTCGATGACGCCCTGCAGATCACCCTGCTGAAGGTCCACGGCTCCCGCGAGCGCTACAAGCGCGGCGCCCCGGTGCTCCCGTGGGTGCTCACCATCGCCCGCAACGTGGCCCTCGACCACCTCCGCTCCCGGGCCGCCCGGGATCGGAACCTGGACGAGGAGGAGACCGCCCGGATCCCGGACAGCCGGGACATCGAGGCCCTGGCCTGGCGGGTCGAGGACGAGCGGGAGGTCATCGCGGCGGTGCAGGCCGCCCTGGAGCAGCTCCCGGAGTCGTCACGCGAGGTGGTGCGACTTCACAAACTAGAAGGCCGGCCGATGTCCGAAGTGGCGGAGATCCTGGGTATCAAGGAGGGCGCGGCCCGGGTCCGTGCCCATCGGGGGTACAAGAGCCTGGCCAAGGCCCTGTTGGGGTTCCGTTCGGGGAGGGCTTCGTGAGCGCGATGATGGACACCAGCGGCGAGGCGGCCGAGCAGATCCGCGCCGCCCTGGCGGCTGAGAACCGGGTGCGGGTCCGCCGGGGCGGGCTCCTCCTGGTGGTCTGGGCCGGCCTCGCGGTCGCCCTGACCCTCGGCCTCGGGCCCCGGGCCGGCCTGAAGCCGGTCGACGTCCTGGTCGGCGCCATCGCGGGGGCCTTCGTGCTCTTCGGGGCCGCCACCGCGTTCTCCCCCAACCTCCGCTTCGGGGCCTGGGCCGCCCGGGCCATCGGCCTGGTCGCGATCTTCTCCCCCCTCCTCGCCGCCCGCGCGTTCGAGACCGAGGGCGGGGTCATGGTCGGGACCCTCGGCTGCCTGGGCACCATCTCCGCCCTCGGCCTGGTGGCGCTGGTCGTGGGCAGGCTCCTCCTGGGGAAGACCCGCCGTCGCTTCGGGGGCGCGCCCCTGTTGCAGGGGGTCGCGGCGGCGATGATCGGGGTGTTGGCGGTAGGTTTGCACTGCTCGCTCACCACCGTGCCCCATCTCGCCACCCACGCCGTCGGTGCGGTGGTGGTGGCTGCGCTCCTGCGGCGTCTCCTTTTGCCCGATCGTGCGTGAGAGCGTTTCCGCGGACTTGAACCCGTCCGAGCCTGGCCCTAGACTGCCCCTTCGCCAAGCGGGCCCTGCCCGCTCTGGAACCGGCCCAGAAGGCCCGCGCGATGCCCGACAAGAAGCAGCAGTACGACTTTCACAAGCGTTTCCTCCGTAAGCCCGTGGAGATCCGGGTGGAGGTGGAGCGCTTCCAGGAGGGGCTCGCCAGCTCCTCGGTGAACATGAGCCCCAGCGGCATCTGCTTCGACGTGGGTGAGCCGCTCGAGGAGGGCGAGCGCTTCAAGGTCCTGCTGTACATCCCCCGCGGCAAGGAGGTCGAGATCCTCAAGGTCGAGGCGCGGATGGTCTGGCAGGACCACCTCGACAACGGCCTCTTCCGAACCGGCGCCGCGTTCGAGAAGTTCGCGCCCGGCGACGAGCGTCGCATCCGCGGCTGGCTGCTCGAGCTGAACCGGGAAGACAAGAAGCCCGCCCGCTGACCGGTCGGTCGCCGCGCTAGCGCGCCGACAGACGCGAGAACAGCCCGCTCTTCTTGGTCGGCGGCGGGGTGAGCTCCCGCACCGCGGCCAGCGCCTCCACGCAATCTGGGTTGCACCGAAGCGCCCGCTGGAACGCCTGCAGCGCGGCCTCGGCCCGCCCCTGCCGCTGCTGGATCCGGCCGGCGAAGAGGTAGACCTCCTCGTGGCGCGGGTTCAGCTCCGCCGCGCGGCGCAGCATGTCGAGCGCCTGCTCGCGGGCCTCGGCATCCTCGGGGGCCGCCGCGTGGGTGGCCCACGCGAGGTGCGACAAGTACACACCCTCCTCGGGATCGAGGGCCGCCGCGGCCTCGAACGCGTCCCGCGCCTCGATCCACGCCTCGTGCCGGGCCGCCTTGCGCCCCGCCTCGAACGCGTCGTCCGCCCGCACCAGGGGGGCGTCGGGCGGGGTGGCCGCGAGCCCGAGCTGGATGTGGTAGCGGCTCCGCGCCCCCGACTGGGTCAGGGTGGCGTGGGCCCGGGTCAGCAGGAGGATCCGGCGCTCAGCGAGGAGCCGGAGCTTCGGTGAGCGGAGCCCGGCGGTGATCCGCTCGGGGTCCAGGCGCCGCGACAGGTGCTCGAACGCCCGCTCGACCTCGTCCGCCCCCGCGCCCGGGGTCAGGTCGAGCCGGGCGTAGTGGTCCTGGGCCTCGAGCTTGGCCACGTCCGCCACCAGCTCCTCCTCGAGCCGGGTGCGCTCCTGCTCGAGGTCCAGCCCCAGGCCCTTCTTGGCCACGGTGCGCCGGCGGCTCCGGGCCTCCGGCGCCGGGCGGAGCGAGGACAGGCGGCTGGACTCCGCCTCGAGGCGGGCCCGGACCTCCTCCCGCAGGCTGGGGGAGAGGCTCGGGGCCGCGGTGGGGGCAGGGACCTCGCCGCTCGGCGGGCGGCCCCAGCGGGACGCGCGGGGGAGGCGGGAGGGGCGGGGCTCCTCGGTTAGCGCGGGGGCGTCGGCGTCGTCGGGGCTGGTGTCGGCGGGCGGCTCCGCCTGGTCAGGGGTGGCCTCCGGGGCAAAGGGGGCTGGACCGTTGGCGGAGGCCTCCGCGTCGATGTGGGCCTCTGCGTTCACGTAGGCCTCCGCGTCGACGTGGGCCTCCTCCACGTCGACGTGGGCCTCCTCCTCCACGTGGTCGTCGGCGTCGACGTGGGCGCCGTCCACCTGGGCCTCCGGGTCGACGTGGGCCTCGTCCTCGACGTGGTCATCGGCGTCGACGTGGGCCCCGTCCAGCTGGGCCTCCGCCTCTACCTGGGCATCCGCGTCGAACCCGTCCGCTTCCGTGTCGGGGGCGTGTGCCGCGTCGAGCGCCGGCGCCGCGCCGAGCGCCGCCTGGACCTCCACCGCCTCGGTGGGCTCGGCGTCGGCGCGCGGCTGGGCCTCCACCGCCTCGGTCTCCGGGTCCTCGACCACGTCGGTCGGCGGGACCGGCGGGGGCGCGGGGCGGGGGAGCGGCGCGGTGGCCTGGGAGAGGCGGGCGCCGGCGGCGAGGGTGCGGGCGAGGGCCTTCCCGACGGTCGAGGGGGTCCGCTCGTCGTCGGAGAGGGTGTGGGCGGTGGGGATCCGGGCCACCTCGGGGGGGATCTCGATCTCGCCCGTCTTCAGGACCTCGACGTCGCCCTCGTCGAGCTTGATGGCGGGGGGCGGAGGCGGGGCGTAGAGGAGCCCGCTCGCCACCAGGGCGTAGACGAGGAAGGCGGCGTCCGACGGGTCTGCCACCCCGCTGTCGAGGAGGTCCTCGGCGCTCCGGCTGCCGTCCATCAGGTCGAGGAGGCGCTCGGCCCTCGGGTCGAGCTGCAGCGCCTGGTACCGGAAGGTGGGATCCCGCGAGGGGAGGAGCGGCCCCTGCGCCGCCGCCACCAGGTCGCGGCGCACCCGCTCGGCCGACATCCCGCGCAGGGCGCCCTCGTGGACGAGGGCGGTGGGGCTCATGGCCAGCGCGACCTGGGGGCCCTCGTAGTCGCCGTGCCGGTTGAAGAGGAAGGCGCCCTCCTGCCACGAGAAGATCTCGAAGAGCTTGGCCTGCATCTGCAGCTCGAGCGCGAACTGCAGGTTGTGTTGCGAGATGCTCCCCATCGAGACCAGGATCTCGCCCTGGCGGCGCTCCGGCTCCTTGCGCTTCTTCTCGAGCGAGACCTCGCACTCCTTCTGGGAGATCAGGCGCTCCTCCACCATCACCCGCCCCAGACACTCGGTGAGCAGGTTGGAGCGCACGAAGACCGGGATGCCCTCCTTCAGGTAGACGATCTTCTTGACGGTGGCCCGGCGCAGCATCAGGGCCCCGGTGGCCCGGGCGCGGAAGCACATCCCGAGCAGGCGCGCGAAGGGGATCTCGTGCAGGTCGCCCTTCTCGGGCACCTCCGCCGCCGCCTCGGGGGCGCTCGCGACCGCGCGGGAAGGGACCTTGGTGATGTTGGACGGCAAGCGGCGTTGCCCCTGGCGCGACTCGGGGTACGCGGAGCTGAAGACGTCGTGCAAGACATCCAGCAGGGCGTCCACGTCGACCGGCTTGTCGAGGTAGGCGGTGATCTGGTGGCGCTCGATCAGCTGGCGCTCGTAGAGGTTGCGGCGGAACACGCCGCTCATCACGATCACCGGGACGCGCTCGCCGCCCGGGGTCGCGCGCAGCTTCTCGAGGAGCTGGAAGCCCTGCAGCTTCGGCAGGAGCACGTCCATGATCACGAGGTCGGGCGTGTGCTCACCGAAGGCGCGCAGCCCCCACTCGCCGTCGGCCTCGGCCCGGACGTCGAAGCCCTCGCGGGACAGGACGTCCTCCAGCAGCCCGGCCACCGACCCGTCGTCCTCGATCACCAGAATGGACTTCGTCACCGACCGCTCCCCTCGGGCGTACCCGAGTCTGCCGGTGCTAACACAAGATCCGGGGCCTCGCCTCGGGCATCAACGCTGAAGGGCGGCCCGGACGTGGGGGAGGAGGGCGGCGGCGATGACCGCGTTCCCCGCCTCGGCCACGTGGCAGAAGTCGAAGAAGGCGGGGCGCGGGTCGTCCCCGAAGACCTCGGACAGATCCACCACGTATTCTGGCCCGACCGCCCCCAGCCGGGCTCGGGTGGCGGCGTACAGGGGGGCGTAGCCCGCCTCCGCCTCCGCCCAGCGCGTCTCGTCGGGGGATCGCCGGGCCTTCGTGAACACCGTGGGCTGCCAGAAGAAGAGGGTCTCGAAGCCGAAGGCCTCGCCGAGGGCGCGGGCCGCCCGGACGTTGGCGCCGTAGACCTCCAACACCGCCGCCGCGCCGGCCTCGGGGGGCATCGCGGCGGGGCCGGGGGCCGGCGCGGGGAGGAAGCGGCGGAGGAGCCGGGAGGATCGGACGAGGCCGGTCAGGGCGGCGCCGGTGAGCCGGGGGAGGGCGTCCGGCCGGGTGATGTTGAACTCTTCGCGCCGCCGGGCGACGTCCAACGGCAAGCCAGCTTGCCCGAGCTTCAGGGCCGGGAACACCTCGTTGACCCCGTCGTAGAACACCGCGACGTCTGGGCGCCGGCCAGCTTGCAGTTCGAGGAGGAGCGCCAACACCTCCTGCGTGCTCAGGTAGCCGACCTGGCCGAAGTTCACCACCCGCACCTCGGGGCCGAGCAGCCGGGCGAGGTGGGCGGGGATGGTGCCTGCGTCGCGGGCGCCCATGCCCCACATCGTGGAGCCTCCGAACATCCACACCGTCGGCGCGCGGGTGCTGGTGGCGGTGCCGGGCACCCTGCGGCGCCCCTCGGCGTCGATCTCGATGAGCGGGCCGTCGTGGGGGGCCAGGGTGAAGTGCACGAAGGGCGCGAAGCGGGTCTGGAGCTGGCCGCTGTAGACCACGTCGAGGGTGGCCTCGGCGTCTGGCTGCCCCTGGAACGCGTCCGCGGTGGCCCTGGGGGCCGGTGGGTCGTCGGGCCAGGCCCGGGCCAGGAGCTCCAGCCCGCCCAGGCCGAGGGCGGCGAGGAACAGGGCGGTGACCACGGCCTGAGCCGCGGCCCAGGATCGGGAGAGCCACCGCATCGGCCCCTGATAGGGCACCGGTGGGGCGCGGGCAAGGTGGCTCGGGCTGAGACCCGCTCGGCGGGGGCGACCTACTCTGAGCCGCACATGCCTGTCGCCCCGGATCTGCGCTTCAGCCCTCCCGCCGGGCGTCGACCCTGTGCAGAGGAGGGGAGCGCCCACATGCGCGATGTGAAGCCGGTGTTGGCCTGGGCCCGGGCCCACGGCGACAGCAAGATCGTCGACCGCGTCATCGTCCGGCTGCTGCCGCAGCTCCAGGCCCACGGCCTCCAGCTGTCGGGGGCGCAGGTGGAGGCGGACGACCAGATCATGGTGCCGGACCCCGTCTACGACCTGGTCAAGGAGACGGCCGAAGCGCTCATCGCGTCGGACACCGTGGGGGGCGAGCGCCGTGTTCGACATCAATGACTATCCCTTCGACTCCGAGCACAACTGCCTGGTCGTCGAGGGTGAGGCGATGGTGTTCCACTGTCACCACTACCTCACGAACCTGCAGCGGACGATCCTGGACGCGGAGTACATCGACAGCCGCCCCTTCATGATCGGGAGCGCGGCCGACGCGGCCTTCAACCAGCTCTCTCGGATCTGCGCCGGCAGGTCGACGCAGGAGGCGCGTCAAGAGATCCAGCTCGTCTACAAGACCTTCGGCTACGGGTTGATCGACCTGTCCAACCTCGACGCCGACGGTGGCGTGGTCAAGACGACCAAGTCCTTCCACTCCCGGGCCTGGAAGACCAAGTTCGGCCTGAGCAAGAAGCCGGTGGACTACTACACCGCGGGCTACCTGGCGGCCGCGTTCGCCGTGCTCTTCAAGCGGCCGTTGGCAGAGGTCTTCGTCGAGCAGACCACGTGCATGGCCTGCGGAGACGAGCACAACACGTTCGTCGTTCGCAACGCGCCCTGCAACTTCAAGCTCTACCCCCCGAAGGCCCCGACCCGCTTCGTCGAGGTGCCAAAGGTGCCCCTGGCGTGGGAGCACGAGGCGACCGTCACCAACGCCTTCCTCGGCGCCCACGCGAACATGGTCGGGAACGAGGAGGGCATGATCCCGGCCTTCGGCGTAAGCCTGGTCCGGAACCAGAGTGACTACGTGAACCGGCTCCAGTTCGAGTTCGTCCGCGCCATGACCGAGGTGGCGGGTGTGTACGGCGTCACCCTCGCGGGTGAGCTCTTGCTCGAGGCCGGCTACGCCTGTGGCTTCTTCACCTACGGCGGCGTGATGACGTCGCAGGAGTGGAGCGACGTCATCCGACCGCTCCTCCACACCAAGGAGGACTGGATCTGGGGGCTCCTCGCGCTCATCAACACCATGGGTTGGGGGTACCACACCGCCATCGAGCTTGCGCCCGAGCGCGCGGTCTTCCGCAACTACAACGACTTCGAAGACCTCGCCCACATGCGGATGTACGGCACGAGCACGTACCCGACCCACTGGGCGAACAGCGGCGGGTTCACCGGCCTGATGCAGCTCGTCTATCACACCGACCTCGTCGAGGGCGTGCGGATCGAGACGGAGCAGGGGTTTCGGGATATGCGCCGCTCGGTTCGGGGCTACAAGACGCGAATGACCAAGGGGATCAGCTGCGGCGACGACTACCTCGAGGTCAAGATCTTCCGCTGAGAGCCCCGCATGAACCCCCTCACCGTGCGATCGTTGGAGGAACCGCAGGCGAGCCAGACAGAGATCTACAAAGAGCTGCATCGCCTCGGGCGCTCCCTGAACGAGACCCTCGAGATCGACGACGCCCTCGAGATGGCCGCTCGGTTCGCGACCGAGACGCTGGGGTTCGAGCGCTGCCTCTTCTTCCTGCACAACGACGCGAACGGCTGGTTCCAGCTCAAGAAGGCGCGCGGCTACCACGACCCGCGCGAGCAGAGCGTCATCCGGATCATCAACCTGTTGCTGTCGGGCGAGGTGATCGAGTCCCTGCGGAAGCACGGCGAGCCGATCACCCACACCCACGCGCACCCGAACGAGATCGTGGCCCGGCTCAGCACCTCCCTCTTCCTCGGCGAGGCGTACTACGAGCTCTTCGGGGGAGACGTCGAGATCCCCTTCGGGCTCGTCGTGGTCGGAAACGGGCCCATGGCCTCGCGCGCGCAGGCGCGCTTCGACAGCAGCGAGGCCGAGATGGTCGCGCTGGGCAACTTCAGCGCCCACCTGTCGAACGCGATCAACAACATCGTCTTCTATCGCGCGTGGAGCGAAGAGAAGCAGCGCCTCAACGAGAACATCCAGGCGCGCACGCGTGAGCTCCTCGAGCAGAAGGAGACCTTCGAGGCGATCTACCGGACGTCGAAGGACGGCATCGCCCTGATCGACGCCGAGACCACCGCGTTCCTCGACGTCAACGTCGCCTACGCCGAGATGACCGGCTTCACCAAGGCCGAGCTCTATCGCACCAGCCTCGTCAAGATGAGCGTGACCGAGGACGTGGATCGAGGCAGCGAGGCGGTGCTCGCGGTCCTCGACAAGGGCTACCTGACCGACTTCGTCACCACGTGCCGCCACAAGAACGGGGCCCTGCTGACCCTCAACCTGTCGCTCGCGCTCATGGGCGACAGGAAGCGCATCCTGGTGAGCGCCAAGGACATCACCAAGCAGAAGGCCCTCGAGGCCGGCCTCCTCCGCGAGAAGCGCAAGGCGGAGGCGGCGGCCAAGGCCCAGTCCGAGTTCCTCGCCAACATGTCGCACGAGATCCGGACGCCGATGAACGGCATCCTCGGGATGGCGCACCTGGCCCTGCAGACCGACCTGACCGACAAGCAGCGCGGCTTCGTGGAGCGCATCGAGGGCTCCGCGAACTCGCTCCTGCGGATCATCGACGACCTCCTCGACTTCTCGAAGATCGAGGCCGGGAAGATGGTGATCGAGAAGGTCGAGTTCGACCTGTTCAGGACCATCGAGGAGGTGGTGAGCCTCAACAGCCTCAAGGCCCACGAGAAGGGGATCGAGCTCGTCGTCGACTACGACCCGAACCTCGGTCGTGAGTACTCGGGAGACCCGCTCCGCGTCTCCCAGATCCTCCTGAACCTCCTCAGCAACGCCATCAAGTTCACCGAGAAGGGCGCGGTCTTCATGCGCGTGCAGGCTCAGGGTGAGGGCCGCATGTACTTCGAGGTGGAGGACACCGGGATCGGGCTGTCAGCGGAGCAGCAGCAGCGCCTCTTCCAGTCGTTCTCCCAGGCCGACGGCAGCACGACCCGCAAGTACGGCGGGACCGGCCTCGGCCTCGCGATCTGCAAGCAGCTGGTCAACCTGATGGGGGGCCACATCGGGGTGTCCAGCGCCCTCGGCGAGGGCAGCACCTTCCACTTCGATCTCGAGCTCGTGCCCCGCCATGAGGCCGCCCCGCCCGAGCACCGCTTCGAGGGGCGGCGGGCCCTCATCGCCGACAGCAGCGCGGCCTGGCAGGACATCCTGGAGCGTTCGCTGGTGGCGTGGGGGGCGCGCGTCGACAAGGTCAACTGCTACGAGAGCGCCAGGGCCCTCCTCGCGGACGCCGGTGTCCGATACGACCTCATGCTCTTCGCCTGCAACATGGCTTCGAGCGCGGAGCTGCACGCGAAGCAGGACCTGCTCAGGATCTACGAGCAGGTACACCCGGTGCGGCCGGGGTCGGACGATCACAAGCCGGTGGTGCTGATGCTGGGGGCGTCGCACCAGGAGCGATGCGCAACATATCTTGCGGAGACCCTCGGGGTCACCGGCTTCGTGCGGAAGCCGGTCGACCCATGGGCCTTCAACCGACAGCTGGGGGAGCTGCTCCTGGGTGAGGCGGAGGCCCTGGAGGTCGCGCCCAAACAGCAGCTGAGCCTGCGATCGCAGCTCTCGACCCTGCGCGGATCGCGCATCCTGCTCGCGGACGACAACCCGACCAACCGGGAGATCGTCGTCGGCCTGCTCGAGGGGAGCGGCATCGAGGTCGACATCGCGGCGAACGGCCTCGAGGCGGTGGCGTCGTTCTCGCCCCAGCGCCACGAGCTGGTGCTCATGGACATCCAGATGCCGGAGATGGACGGCTACCAGGCCGCCCAGGCGATCCGGCGGGTCAGCACGGTGGTGCCGATCGTCGCCCTGACCGCGAACGCGATGACGAGCGACATCGAGAAGAGCCGGCGCATGGGGATGAACGGGCACCTCAACAAGCCCCTCGACGTCGAGAAGCTCTACGCGACGCTGCTGCGCTTCGTCGCGCCGAAGGGCGAGGTCGAGCCGGTCAGTGAGCCGGAGCCGCCGAGCGCGCCGATCGACTACGCGTTCGAGCACCTCGACGCGGCGGTGGCGTGGGTCAACCTGGCGGAGAGCCTCGATCTATTCCAGGACGCGGCGAAGACCTTCGTGGACGAGTACCAGCGCCTGGAGCTCGGCGCGCTGGAGGGGCAGGTGCTGCATCGCACCGCGCACACCCTCAAGGGCCTGGGGGGCACCCTGGGCGCGGCCAGGCTCCGCGAGCTTGCCCTCGCGGCCGAGAAGACCCCCAGCGCGGACAACGTGCGGGCGCTGCAGGGTGAGCTCCGGGCGACCTGCGCCGAGCTGGACCTCTACCTGGCGCGGGTGTTGGGCCCCGAGCCCCGCCCCAGCACCTCGCGGTAGGCCTCGTGGATGGCGGCGGTGTCCTCCAGGAGGTCCTTGCGCATGAGCTCGGCCGCGGTCTCGCCCGCGTAGCCGACGGCGAGGGCGAGGGTCCTCAGGCGTGAGGGCTCGAGGTCCACGTGGTCCAGCATCTCGTCGTGGGCGAGGCGGACCCAGTTCTGGAGCCGCCGCAGGAAGTCTTGCGCGCGAATGAGGCGCTCCGCTCGCTCGGGCGGGAACAAGCCGGCCTCGGCCAGGGCGGCCAGGGCGTCGCGGGTGCACGGCTGCCGGAGCGACGGGTCGGCCTTGCCGTGCTCGAGCAGGAGGCACTGCACGAGGAACTCCACCTCGACCAGGCCGCCGTTCCCGAGCTTCAGGTCGAGGAAGCGCCCGGCGCCCTTCTTGATCTTGCCGCTGATCCGCTCCCGCTTCATGCGCAGGCGCATCTCGTGGATGCGGTCCGCGGTGTCGGGGGCCCACTCCCCGTCGTAGGTGGCGTGGTGCAATACGGCCTGCACCTGCGCCGCGACCTCCGGCGGCCCCGCGATGACCCGGGAGCGCACCAGGGCCTGCCGCTCCCACAGGTGGGCCTGGCGCTGGTGGTAGTCCTGGAAGTTGCGGAGGGTCGCGACGAGCGGGCCCTGGGAGCCGCTCGGGCGCAAGCGCATGTCGACCGGGTACAGGTCGCCCTGAGGCAGGCGCATGGTGAGGAAGGTGACGAAGCGCTGCACCACCCGCGTGTAGAGCTCGCCCACCCCCATCGGGCCGCGGGTGCCCCCGGTGGTCTCACCCTCACCCCGGTAGATGAAGGAGAGATCCACGTCGGAGCGGTAGCCCATCTCGCGCGCGCCCAGGGTCCCGCCCGCGATGACCACGAGGCCGGCCTCGGGATCCTCCGGCACGCCGAAGCGCGCGGTGATGTCATCGAAGGCCAGCTGCAGGTTGGCCTGCACCAACACCTCGGCCAGGGCGGTGAGGCGGGCCGGCGCCTCCTCGGGCTGGAGCTGCCCGGCGAGGTCGGCGAGGGCGGTCCGGAGGGTCTCCTCCTGCTTGAAGATGCGGAGGATGGCCATCGCCAGCTCCACGTCGTCGCCCGCCTGGGCCAGCCGGCTCTGCAGGTTGGCCTTCAGCGCGTCGGTGACCGGCAGGCTGGCGGCCAGGAGCACCTGGGAGAGGAGGGCGGGGTTGGAGGTGAGGATGCGGGCCAACAGGTCGCTGGCCCCCAGCACCCGGGCGATGCCGCGCCGGACCTCGGGCCGCTTCAGCTCGGACAGATAGGAGCGGTGGATGGCGAGGCGCCGCACCAGGTCGGGGAGGTGGGTCAGGGCCCGGTCGACGCTGGGGCTGGCCAGGCACTCCTCGAGGAACGCAAGTCCGATTGCGCGATCCGAGGGTGAGGCGTGGGGGTGCAGCGGGCTGCCCGAGAAGCGGAGCGCGGTGTCGAGGTTCGCCAGCGCGGACTCGGGGGCGCGGGCCCCAAGCTCGGCGAGGAGGGCGGCCCGCGCCTCCGGATCCAGCTCCGGGTTCGCGACCTGCTCCACCTTCGGGTCGGGGCCCTCGTCCTCCTCGACCTTGCCGAGCAGGCCCGAGAAGTGCTCGTGGACCTGCCGCATGTGCCCATCCAGCGCCTTCTTGAGGGCGGCGGGGCTGGTGAAGCCGAGGGAGCGGGCGAGCGCCTTCAGCTCCTGGGCGTCGGAGGGCAGGGTGTGGGTCTGCTGCTCCTCCACGATCTGGATCCGGTGCTCCACCTTGCGCAGGAAGAGGTACGCGTCGGTCAGCACCTCGCGCGTCTTCGCGTTGACGAGGCCCGCGGCCTCCAGGGTGGCCAGGGTCTCGAGGGTGTTGGTGAGGCGGAGCTGGGGGTTCCGGCCGCCGTGCAGGAGCTGGTGGGCCTGCACGAAGAACTCGATCTCCCGGATGCCGCCCTTGCCCAGCTTGAGGTCGAGCCCCTTGGAGAGGGCGGAAAACTTGGCTTGCCGTTGGGCCCGGTCGATGCTGGCCTTCATCTCGACGATGCCCTTGATGGCCTCGAGATCGAAGCTCTTCCTGTAGACGAACGGGCGCATGCTCTCCACCACCCGGTCCCCGAGCTCGGCGTCCCCCGCCACCGCGCGCGCCTTGATCCACGCCGCCCGCTCCCAGGTGCGGCCCCAGGTCTCGTAGTAGCGCTCGGCCGATGCGAGGCTGTTCGCGAGCGGCCCGGGCCGCCCTTCGGGCCGGAGGTCGAGGTCGACCCGGAACACCATCCCGTGCTCGGTGATGGCGGCGAGCGACGTCGTGACCCGCTCGAAGAGCTTCACGTGGAACTGGTGGCTCGAGAGCTCCCCCGCCCGCCCCTGGTCGTGCTCGTAGACGTAGATGACGTCGATATCGCTGGAGTAGTTCAGCTCGCGGCCGCCCAGCTTGCCCATCCCCATGACCACGCAGCCGCACGGCGGCTCCACCTTGCCGTGCTGCGCCTCGAGGATCGCGAGGTGATGCTGCAATGCGGCCTGCAGGGAGGCCGAGGCGAGGTCCGCCACCTCGGCCGCGGTGTGGCGCACGTCGGTGTCCCGGAGCTCCCACAGGGCGAGCCGGAGCATCTGGCGGTTCCGGAAGCGCCGGAGCGCCCGGTCGAAGGCCACGGTGTCCCCCGCGGTGCGCCGCAGGATGCGCTCCATGTGCCGCTCGAAGGGCTCCGCGTCCGCGTGGGCCTCGGGCGCAAGTCGCCCTGCGAGCTCCACCGCGAGCGCGGGGTCCGCGGCCAACACCCGGGCCGCCCGCCCGCTCGCCCCCGCCAGCTCCACCACCAGGGCGAGGATGGGCTCCACGAACAGGGGCGAGGCGTCCCCGCGCGCCGCCTCCATGTTCTGCACGCAGTCTTGCAGGGCCAGGAGCGCTCGGCGGGGGCTGGCCGCCCGCGCGAGGTGGGTGAGGACGCGATCGGCGGCGAGCGCGAAGATCGGCAGGCCCAGGAGCTCAGAGAAGGGTCGCACCAGGGTCTTGGCGTCGGCGAGCTCGAGTGCGAGGAGGTGGGGGCGGATGCGCTCCGCCCGGGCGTCGAGCTCCAGCGCGCTGGTGGCCAACCAGTCCACAGCGGTGAGACACCACGAGCCGGGCCCGCGGTCCAGGGGTGGGGCGCTGGATCGGCCTGATCAGGTGAGCAGGTGGAGCGGCTCTGAGGCCGCGGAGCCTACTCGGCCTTGTCGTAGTTCAGCGTGAAGCGAGTGTCGTCTTCGGTGGCCTTTACGGTGAGCGAGGCGTTGCCGCTCGCCGTGGCGGTGAAGGTGCAAAGGGTGATCTTGCCCTCCTTCTCGCACGAGACGCCCTTGACGTCGCCGCTGACCGCCAGCTCCGCCGAGCCCGCGCTCGGCCACAAGCCGGCCACGTAGGTCGCCCCCTCTTCGATGGTGGCGACATAGCTCACGATGTCTTCGTTGTTCAGGGCGCCCAGCCACTGGGCTGGGCAGTCGGGGCAGATCGGGGTCTTGGGCGCCATCGTGAGGGGCGCCAGCACGACGACCAGGAGCCCGAGGAGGCGCAGGGGCCGACGGTGGTGCGCGCGCGCCCGTGTCTCGAGCGCGTTCGCAGGTGTTCTCTGATCGACGGCAGATTTGCTCACGACCGCTCTACTGAAGCGGGCCAGCGTTCCTTTTCACGGTGGAGACGAT
>JACKEN010000052.1 GCA_020632995.1 Deltaproteobacteria bacterium
GTCACCGCCTGCAACCAGGGCACCGACTACGCGGGGAGCTTCGACGTGGTGCTCTATGTGAGTGAAGACGACGTCATCACCACCGCCTTCCCCGGGCCCAGCCCTGACTTCCCGGCCGCCTGGGCCAACTTCCCCGGCCTCGCCCCCGGGCAGTGCCAGACGCAGGCCGTCCAGGCCAACGCCTGGGGCCAGGGCGCGTTCTACCTCGGCGCGGTGGTGGACGAGAGCCAGTCGATGCCCGAGCTCATCGAGGGCAACAACACCTTCGTCGGCGGGCTGATCGGCCTCGGCAATGGTCCGGATCTGATCGTCACCGCGGTGGAGGGTCCGCCCACCGCCGACGGGAGCTTCGACGTGCAGGTCACCACCTGCAACCAGGGCACCGACTTCGCGTCGGGGGGCTCCGTCACCGTCTACCTGTCGGTCGACGACGTGATCACCCCGCCGGTGATGCCGGGGCCGTACACCGACTTCCCGGCCGCGTGGGTGCCGCTCCCCGGCCTCATGCCGGGCCAGTGCAGCACCGACGTCGGCACGGTCTACGGCTTCGCCTGGGGTGCCTACTACCTGGGCGCGGTGGCGGACGAGAACGACACCGTTCCGGAGCTCATCGAGAGCAACAACACCTTCGTGGGCGAGCAGATCGGCCTCGGCAGCGGCCCGGACCTCATCGTCACCGCGGTCGATGGGCCCCCCAGCGCAGACGGCAACTTCATGGTGCAGGTCACCGCCTGCAACCAGGGCACCGCGCCGAGCGGCAGCAGCGAGGTGGCGGTCTACGCCTCGGCGGACCAGGTCATCACCTCGGCGTGGAGCAACCCGTACTACGTGGACTTCCCGGTCGGCTTCATGCCGCTCCCCGGCCTGTCGCCCGGCCAGTGCTACAGCGGCGCGGTGTCGGCGTGGGCGCCGCCCCAGGGCGCGTACTACCTCGGGGCCTACGTAGACGAGAGCGACAGCCAGCAGGAGCTCCTCGAGGGCAACAACACCTTCGTCGGCGCCCTCACCGGCTTCGGCTATGGCCCGGACCTCGTGGTCACGCAGATCACCGCGCCGGCCAACGCCGATGGCGCCTTCGATCTGACCGTGGTGGCCTGCAACCAGGGCACCGGCCCGAGCGGTGGCTTCCCGGTCGAGCTCTACGTCTCCGAAGACCGAGTCATCGACCCGTACACGGGCTACGGCCCGCCGGTGGACTTCCCGCTTGCCGGGCTCTACTTCGCGGGCCTGCAGCCGGGCGAGTGCGCGTCGCAGACCACCAGCGCGTGGGCGCCGGTGAGCGGTGAGTGGTACCTGGGGGCCTACGCGGACCCGCAGGACGCGGAGGCGGAGCTCATCGAGTCCAACAACGCCTTCATCGGGCCGCGGATGGGCTTCGGCTTCGGACCGGACCTGATCGTCACCCAGATCACCGCGCCCCCCAGCGCCGACGGGCAGTTCTCGCTCTCGGTGCGGGTGTGCAACCAAGGCACCGCGTTCGCGCCGGGCGCCGACGTGGCGGTGTACGCGACCGAAGACACCACCATCGACACGAACTTCCCGCCTCCTATCGGCGACTTCATGCTCATGTCGCTGCCGGTGCCCGGTTTGCAGCCGGGTGAGTGCCAGGACCTGACGGACATGGCGTACTCGGGGCCCAGCGGCGCGTTCTACCTGGGCGCCATCGTGGACCAGTTCCAGAATCTGCAGGAGCTCCAGGAGGGCAACAACACCTTCGTGGGTGACCTGATGGGTTTCGGGCCGGGGCCGGACATGGTGGTGAGCGAGATCCTGGCGCCTCCGAGCGCCAACGGGCCGTTCGTAGCAACGCTGACCGTGTGCAACCAAGGCACCACGCCGTCCTTCGGGATCGACGTGACCCTCTACGCGAGCGAGGACTCGGTGGTGACGCCGCAATTCAACCTGCCGTACCCGAGCCCCGACATGTTCCTCGGCCAGGCGCCGGTGCCGCCCCTGAACCCGGGTGAGTGCGCGGGCGTGGGCGTCAACGCCTACTCGGCCGGCCAGGGCGCGTACTACCTCGGCGCGGTGGTGGACGAGTTCCAGGGCATGCAGGAGCTCATCGAGTCCAACAACACGCTCGTGGCGGGGCCGATCGGCTTCGGCTTCGGGCCGGATCTCGTGGCGGGCACCATCGCGTTGCCGCCCTTCGCCATGCCCGGGGCGCCCCTCACCATCGACGTCGAGGTGTGCAACCAGGGGACCGACATGAGCCCGGCGGTGGACGCGGTGCTGGTGGCGTCGGTGGACGATCACCTGGTGGTCGATCCCCCGAGCCAGGACTTCATGATCGGGCCGGTGTGGGTGCCCTCGCTCGCCCCCGGCGCGTGCACGCTGGCCAGCGTGTCCGGGCCCGCCCCGTGGCAGCTCGGCGCCTACGCGGTAGGCCTCGTCGTGGATCCGTTCGGGACGGTTCAGGAGCTCATCGAGTCCAACAACGCCGAGGTCGCCGGCACCCTCGAGGTGGCCAACGAGTTCTGCGGCAACGGGCTGATCGAGTCCCAGGAGTGGTGTGACGACGGCAACTTCGAGAGCAACGACGGTTGCAACAGCCTGTGCCAGGTGGAGGAGCGGCCCTGGCAGCTCACCGCCACCGGGACGGAGCGGCTGAACATCGGGTGGAACTACGCCATGGGCTACAACTTCGTCCCGATGGCCGACGGTGCCATCACCGCCCTGGGCGGGGTGTTCAACGGCACCAAGACGGTGCGGCTGTTCAACCGGAGCTCCGGCGCTTTGCTGGCCGAGACCCAGGTCACCGGCAACAACGACTGGACCTACGGGGCCATCGCCCCGGTGCCGGTGGTCGCGGGGCAGCAGTATACGGTGGCGGTGTACCTGGCCGGCTCCGGTGGGAGCTACCGGACTGGGGTCGGGGCGTATCCAAAGTACGCCCAAGACATCCAGATCATCGGAAGCACCTATCGGTCGACCTCGTCGAACCCGAGCATCCGGCCCACGAACAACTACACCGGCTCGATCATGTACGGGCAGGCCGACGTGATGTTCGTGCGCAGCGACCCCTGAGCAAGTCTGGTTGACACGCCGCGCGGCGCTCGTTGCCGCGCGGCGCCCCCTCTACCCGACCTTCGGCTCGTCCAGCCGGCCGTCCGCGTGCACCGCGAAGCGCCCCTTCGGGCGGGCGTGCACCGGGGCGTCGTCCTGCCACGGCCAGCCACCGAAGCCGGTGCGCTGGTAGTCCATGAAGGCCTGCTGCAGCTCGGCCCGGGTGTTCATCACGAACGGCCCGTAGTGGGCCACCGGCTCGCCGATCGGGCGGCCCTGCAACAGGAGCACCTCCGCCCCCGCGGCGCCCGCGACGAGCAAGGCGGCTTGCTCCGAGCGGAGCATGGCGCGCTCGCCATCCAAGCGCCGGCCGCCGACCTCGGCGCTCCCACGGAACACGTAGACCGCGCGGTTCAGGCCCGAGGCGCCGGCCGGGAGGGTGAAGCGGGCACCCGGGGCCATCGTGATGGTCCAGATCGCCACGTCCGCGCCCTCCTGGGCCGCCCACGAGGCCGGGGGCGGTGCGGGCGGCAGGCTGTCCTGCAGCGCGCCGGCCACCGTGGTCACGGTGACCGCCCGGCCTTCGCCGTCCTTCAGCGCGTGCACCGGCACGCTGTCCTTCCAGAACATCGAGAAGTACGGCTTCACCATCTTGGAGCGGGCCGGCAGGTTCAGCCAGAGCTGGAACAGCTCGAGCGGGTTGTCCTCGGCCTCCTCGCGCAGCGGGAACATCTCCGCGTGCACGATGCCCTGGCCCGCCGTCATCCACTGCACGTCGCCCTCGCCGTAGCGCGCGGTGGCGCCGAGCGAATCGCTGTGATCGACGTACCCGCGCCGGGTCACGGTGACCGTCTCGAAGCCGCGGTGGGGGTGTCGCGGGAACCCGGGCACCACCTGGCCGTGGTACATCGACCAGCCGTCCCTGCCCGAGAAGTCCTGGCCCATGTCGCGGCCGGCGAGCGAGCTCACCGGCGCCATCCGCGCGTCGCCCTTCGGGTAGGCGTCGAGGTGGTGCACGCAGAACAAGAAGGGATCCTCGGTCGGCCACGGGTTGCCGCCGAGCGCGCGCACCTCGAGCACCGGCGAGGGCGCGTCGGGGGCGGGCTCGTCCCGGCAGGCCATGCCCGCGGCCGCGCCCGCGGTGACGGCGGCGGCCTGGGCTACGAAGGTGCGGCGATCCAGCTCAGACATGGTCTTCGATACTACGTCAGGGCCCCCCTGGTTGTTCCACCCTCGGGCTTGCCAGAACAACGGTAGATTGGTACCAATGTACCATGACAGAGAAGGCCTTTGTCCACCGCATCACCCTCGGAGGCGGCCTCGCCCGCGTCTTTGCCATGTTCACCCCGCTGGGCGAGCGCGCCTGGGCGCCGGGCTGGTCACCCGAGTTCCTGGACCCAGCGGGTGGGCGGACACGTGAGGGGATGGTGTTCCGGACCGGCGAGGGCGCGGACGAGACCCTGTGGACCTGTACCGAGTGGCGGCCGGCCGAGCACCGCGTCCGCTACGTCCGAGTGAGCCCGGCCACGCGCTTCGGCTTCGTCAACGTAACTTGCAGAAAGCTCGAGCCCGGGCGCACCGAGGCGGAGGTCGGCTATCGCTTCGTCGCGCTGAACCCCGACGGCGAGGCGTGGCTGGAGGGCTTCACCGCGGCGGCCTTCGCCGAGATGATCGAGGGCTGGCGCCCGCTCGTCGACGCCTGGCTGGAGGCGCACCCCGGCGAGACCGTGGCGCACTGAGGAGTGGGCGCCGGGACGCTCTGGCGCCCCGGCGCGACACGGTCAGCTCGCGGGTGCGTAGTCCGCGCAGACCAGGAGCTCACGCACGATCTCGCGGCCGCGCCCGCCCGGATCGTCCGCCTTTTTGCGGCGGCTCCGCTTCTGCTTCTTCCTGTCGGGGTCGGGCACGAAGTGAACCCGCGCGCGCGTGGGGTACTCGGTCTCTCGGGTCTCTACGATGCGCCGGTGGGCGCGGGCTCCAGGTAGCGTCTGCACTTTGCAGACCTGGCACTTGAACATGCACTACGGCCGATGGGGCGGCTCGGGGCCGCGTCAGCCGCCGGGTGGCCGAGGCCCGGCGGTGTCGAGTTCAGCGCGCACGATAGCGGCTCGAGCGCGCCCCGTCGAGGAGTGTCTTGGCCTGCCCGCCCTCATGCGCTAAGGCCCCGCCCATGCAACGCGTGGTGGAGCCCGAGCTCATGGACGAGGTGGCCCAGGTGGCGGCCTACGCGGGGGCCGACTTCGCGGCCAGCGATCAGGCCCTGGTGGAGCGCCTGGCCCAGGTGGCGGGGGCGCGGTCCTTCGCTCGGGCGGTGGACCTCGGGTGCGGGCCGGGGAACATCACCTTGCGGCTCAGGGCGCGCTTCCCCGGCCTCGAGCTCCTCGGCCTGGACGGCGCCCCCCGGATGATCGAGGCGGCTCGGGCCCGCTCCGGCGTGGGGGGCCCGCGCTTCGAGGTGTGCGCCTTCCCCAGCCCCGACGCGCCCCGGGACTGCGATCTGGTGGTCTCGAACTCGCTGTTGCACCACCTGCACGACCCCTCCGTGTTGTGGGACGAGGTCCGGCGGCGCGCCGCGCCCGGGGCCTTCGTGTTCGTGGCCGACCTCTATCGCCCCGCGACTCCGCAGGACGCCTTGCGCATGGTCGAGCTGTACACGGTGGGTGAGCCCGAGGTCTTGCGGACCGACTTCCACAACTCCCTGTTGGCCGCGTTCTCCGACGACGAGCTGCGCGCCCAGCTCGAGGCGGCGGGGCTCGGGCACTTCACGGTGGAGTACCCCGACGATCGCCACGTCTTCATCTTCGGGGCGATCGAGGGCTGAGGTGGCGAGCGTCGAGCTGGATCGGGCCCGGGCACCGGACGGGGCGGAGCTGGTCCTCTATCAGCGGGACGACACCTTCACCATCCGGGTCGATGGCCTCGAGCTCATGACGAGCATGGCCCACGGGTCCGAAGCCTACCTTGCAGAGCAGGGTTGTGCAGGCCTGCCTGCCGCGCCGCGGGTCTTGATCGGGGGCCTGGGGATGGGCTTCACGTTGCGCGCCGCGCTCGACGTGCTCCCGCCCGACGCGGAGGTCGAGGTGGTGGAGCTGGTCGAGGCGGTGGTGCGCTGGAACCGCGGCCCCCTCGCCGCGCTCGGCCCGGTGGACGACCCACGGGTGCACATCCGGGTCGACGACGTGGGTGCGGTGCTGCGGGCCGCCACGCCAGGTCGCTACAACGCGATCCTCCTAGACGTGGACAACGGCCCGGTGGCGCTCACCCGGCCGGCCAACGACGGCCTCTACAGCGCCGCCGGCCTCGAGGTGGCGGCGCGCGCGCTCGCGCCGGGGGGCTGCCTCGGGGTCTGGTCCGCAGATCCGAACCCCGCCTTCGAGGCGCGGCTCGCCGAGGCGGATCTTCGGGTCAGGGCGGATCTGGTGCCCGCCCGGGGCCGCTCGGGCCCGATTCATACCGTGTTCCTGGCCCGGCGCTGACCATCGGGCAAACTTTAGTGCCTCATCCTGGAGTGACTATTTTTTCCTGGATGTTGCGTCGCACAAACAATCGTTGCGACCCCCTGGCAAAGCCGCTACCGCCTCTCCCCATGGCTGGAATCAGCGGCATGGCCCTCTACGTCCCGCGGCACCGGGTGCGTCTCTCCGACTGGTGCGCGTGGACCGGCAACGACTGGAACAAGGTCTCGGCGGTGGTGGGTGAAGGGTTCCGTGTCCCGGCGGGGCACGAGAACGTCTACACGATGGCCGCCAACGCGGTGCTGCGGCTGATCCTGCAGTACGACGTGGACCCCCAGAAGGTGGGCTTCCTCGCCCTCGGCACCGAGTCCAGCACCGACAACGCGGCGGGCGCGGTGATCGTGAAGGGCATGGTCGATCGTGGCCTCGCCCTGCTCGGCAAGCCCCCCATCTCCCGTCAGTGTGAGGTGCCCGAGATGAAGCACGCCTGCCTCGGTGGCGTGTACGCGATGAAGGCTGCCTTGCGCTACCTGAGCTGCGACGGCAAGGACCGCGTGGCGATCACCATCGCGGCGGACATCGCGGAGTACGAGCGCGGCAGCTCGGGTGAGCAGACCCAGGGCGCGGGCGCGGTGGCGACCCTGCTCGAGGCCGACCCCAAGCTGTTCGAGGTGAAGCTCGAGCGGTCGGGCAGCGCGTCGGACTACCGCGGCGTGGACTTCAGGAAGCCCTTCTCGCGGCACTTCGACCCCGCCTACGCCTCCAGCACCCGGCGGCTGCACGACTTCCCGATCTTCAACGGGCGCTACAGCACCTACTGCTACCTGGACGCGGTGTCCCGCGCGGTCGAGGCGATGATGGACCGCGCCCCCGGCGGGCGCGCCGACTACCTCGAGACGCTGGCGGGCATCCTCTTCCACCGCCCCTACGAGCACCTGCCCTTCCAGGCCCTCGCCTCGCTCTACGTGCGCCAGCTCTCCTGGACCCCGGCCGGCCGCAGCCGGCTCGAGGACCTGGCCCAGCAGGCGGGCGCGGACTTCGCGGCCCTCCTCGAGGAGTTCGAGTCGGAGCCCGATCTGTTCGGCATCGCCCAGGACAAGGGCATCGATGTGGATCCCTACCCCGAGCTGAGCAAGGTGGTCCGCGCGCTCCGCAAGTCGCCTGGCTTCGAGACCTTCAAGAAGGACAAGTGCACCCTCGGGGTGTCCCTGGCTCGGCACTTCGGCAACCTGTACAGCGCGTCCCTCCCCGCCTGGCTCGGCGCCGCGGCCGAGGAGGCCCACGAGCGCAGCGTGGCCCTGGCCGGGCGCGAGCTCCTGATGGTGGGCTACGGCAGCGGCGACGCGGCCGAGGCCATCCCGGTGCGGACGGTCGAGGGCTGGCAGGCCGCGGCGAGCAAGCTGGGCTTCCGCGCCGCCCTCGAGGGCGCCATCGACCTCACCAAGGAGGAGTACGAGGGCGCCCACGACGGCGTGGCCCCGCTGGTGTCGGAGCCGACCCACGAGTTCATCGTGGAGCGCGTGGGCGAAGCGATGGAGGCCACCTTCCAGGACCTCGGCGTCGAGTACTACCGCTACGTGGCGGCACAGTAGGCGTCGCTCCGACCCGTTGCCCCGCCCGCCAGAGCCGTGCTTCAAGTGAGCAGTGCGGTATAGCTCGCGTCTCGCTCTCTCCCTGATCCTCGTCATCGGCGCCGCGTGCTCGGAGGACGAGCCCGGCTCGGACGCGGGCGTGCTCGCGGACGCGGGCGTGCTCGCGGACGCCGGCTTCGTCGACTCGGGCGCCGCCGACACCGGGGTCGAGGCCGACGCGGGCTTCGACGCGGGCGAGGTCGACTCGGGCGCTCCGGACTCGGGCGAGAGCGATGCAGGCGAGGTTGACTCGGGCGCTCCGGACTCGGGCGCGCCCGACGCCGGCGTCGATGATGCAGGTGAGGTCGACGCGGCCGCCCCCGACTCGGGTGAGCTCGACGCCGGGCCGGAAGATGCAGGCGAGGTTGACGGCGGACCGGCCGACACCGGCGTGGCCGTCGACGCCGGTCCGGCGGACACCGGCGTGGCGGTCGACGCCGGCCCCGCTGACACCGGAGTGGCCGACGCGGGGCCCGCGGTGTGTGACGTGGAAGTGAGCTTGCCCGAGACCAACGCGGGGCAGGTGGGGGCCAGCGGCGGCTCGCCCGGCCCGAACCTCGAGTGCCCGGCCGGGGCAGAGATGGTCGGCGTGGCGGCGCGGATCAGCGACGCCAACACCAGCAACGGCGGACGGTCCGCGGTCGGGCTCACCGCGGTGTGCGCCGCGCTCACGATCGACCCCCAGCTCGGGGTGACCCTCGGGACCGAGACCCTGCCCGAGGTGGCGGGCACCGGGCAGTTCGGCTGGACCCCGGCGACGCAGTCCACCATCACCCGCTGCCCCGACGGGTGGCTGCTCTCGGGCCTGTCCGCCTCGCGGGGGACGACCGGGAACCGCTTCCTCGAGGTCAACATGACCTGCACGGAGCTGCTCCCCGACGGCACCACCACCGGCGTGCCGCGGGACTTCTACGTGATGGGCACCCTGCAGGAGACCGGCACCCGCGACGTCGTGGCCTGCCCCGTCGGGCAGGTGGTGCGGCGGATCGCTACGCGGATCGGGGCGGGCTTCGACGCGGCGTCGCTGCTGTGCGGCGCGCCGACCTGCGGCCCCTAGGGCGTGAGCGCGCAGACCCCACCGGCGCCGTAGATGGCGCAGAAGTCTGCTTGATCCCTCTCGGTGGGTTCGGGGGCGAGGTGACGCCCGACGTGGGCACGCACCGACCGGACATCGTCCTCTATGGCGTCGAGCCCGAGGGCGTGGCCCACTGCGCCGGCCCAGGCCCCGGGGACCTGGTCGGCCGGGATGGCCGCGAGGAGCTCGGGATCGAGGCGGATCACGCTCCCCAAGATCATGAACGAGTCCTGGTGATACGTGATGGTCGCGTAGATGGGGATCCGGGGATCCGGGACGCCCTCGACGAAGTGTATGGCGCCTACTACCTCTTGTTCGGGATCTCGTGCCAGGGCGGCCGGAGCCTCGAAGCAGAGGCGACTGCAATCCAGCTTGCTCCATGCCTCCAGCGCGCGCTCGAGGTTGGCGCGCTCGGGTTCGAGCTCTGGCTCGTAGGTCACGGGGATGCACGCGTCCCCCGGCGCCCAGTGCAGCGCCTTGCCCCCGTTCTCGGTGTCGCAGGTCCCGGCCAGGAGGCCGTAGCCGTTCAGGGGTGTCGTAGGCTCGGTGCCGCAGCCCGCCACGAGGAGGAGGCCGCCAGCAAGAAGGGGCACGATGCGCATGGGATCAGGATACCCAGCCCCATCGGGTGATCCACCCACCGGGGCGAGAAAAGTTGCTCCTTGACCGCGCCCGGTGATCGAGCGCACGCCCACCTCGACGCGCCCATGACCCGCGCCCTGTCCGCCTTCTACTTCTTCACGTTCGGCGGCATCGGCGCGGTCATGCCGTTCCTCCCCATCCTCTTCAAGGCGCGGGGCCTCAGCCCGACCGAGGTGGGCTGGATCATGCTCCTGGCCCCGCTGAGCGGCTTGCTCGTGCCGCCGCTCTTCGGCTGGGTGGCCGACGCGTGGCGCGCTCGCCTGGCGCTGCTCCGCACCGCTGGCCTCGGCTGCGCCCTCGGCGCGCTGGCCTTTCTGCCCGCGGGGGGCTTTTCGGGCGCGCTCGGCGCGATGGCCCTGTACTCCTTCTTCCGCGCCCCCATCGTGCCCCTCGCGGACTCCGCGGCCCACGCTGCCCTGGGCGAGCGGGCGCACCACTTCGCCCGCATCCGGATCTTCGGCTCCCTCGGCTTCGCCGGCTTCGCGGTGGGGGTAGGGCAGCTGGAGGGCCCCGCCCACCCCGCGCTGATGCTCGGGCTCGCCGCGGTCGCCCACGTGCTCTCCGCCCTCTCCACCACCGGGCTCGCGACCCCGCCCCTCGAGAAGCAGGACAAGGTCCTGGCCGAGGCGATGCAGTTCGTCTTGCAGCCTCGGATGATCGCCTTGTTCGTGGGGAGCGCGTTCTACTACGTGGCCCACGGCGCCTACGACGTGTACTTCGGGCTCCACATGGAGGCCCTCGGGCACTCCGACGGCTTCGTCGGCGTGGCGTGGATGGTCGGGGTGATGTGCGAGGTGGGCTTGATGCTGGTCGCGCCGCGCCTGTTGGAGGGGCGAACGGGCGAGATCTACCTCTTCGTGGCGGGAGTGACGGCTACCTTGCGCTTCGCCCTCCTCGCCGCGGTCACCGAGCAGGCCGCGATCCTCGCCACCCAGGCCCTGCACGCGGTGACCTTCGGCCTGTGGTACCTGGCCCTGGTCCGCTACGTCCAGGTGCGCGCCCCCGCCCGAGCCCGCACCACGGTGCAGACGGTCGCCCAGGGCGCCACCGCGCTCGGCTCGATGGCAGGCTCCCTTGCAGGTGGTCGCCTCATGGAGGCCCTGGGCGGGGCCGCGGTGTTCCGGATGGCGGCCGGCGCCGCGGCGGTGGCGGCGGTCTTCTACCTGGGGCTGGTGATCCGCACCCGCCTCCGCGGCCCCTGATCATCGGTTCACCACGCCCAAGTTCCCCTTTCGCCATGGCGCGTCACAGCGCATGCTCGCCGCATGACCGAGCCCATGGACGAGAAGCAGTTCGATCTGCTGGCGGATCGCACCCTCAGCGCCCTGGTGGAGGCCTTGGGCGAGATGGAGGACGAGGGCTTCGAGGCCGACCTCGAGAGCGGCGTGCTCACCATCGCCTTCGACTCGGGAGGGAAGTTCGTGGTGAACAGCCACCGGGCGGCCCGGCAGATCTGGATGGCGGCGGGGGCCTCGGCCTGGCACTTCGACCCGGTGGACGGGCGCTGGGTGGGGACCAAGGGTGGGGAGGACCTCCTGGACCTGTTGGAGGCCAAGCTCTCGGAACGCTTGGGACAACCGCTGCGCCTCCCCCGCTGAGGGGCCCCCCCGCTCAAGATCGTCCCCACGGCGCCGATCGTGTCTGACGGGCCCGGAGCCCGGAGACATCATGGCGAGAGCAGCGCGCATCCTGGTGGTAGGGCAGAGCCTCCCGTTCCGTGGGGAGCTCCTCGAGCACCGGGAGATCGAGACCCGGTGGGCGACCAACACCCGCGAGGTCGCGAGCCAGCTCCGCCGCTCCAAGGTCGACGCGTGCATCGTCTCCCCGGACTTCGACGATCGAGAGGTGGTGTGGCTCATCAAGCGGTCCCTCGACCGCGCCCCCTGCCTCGTCCTGGTGGATGACCCCAAGGATCGCGCCAAGTGGCCGCCGGACACCGCCACCGCGGTGGTGCCGGTGGGCGAGGTGGAGTCGGTGGTGCTCCTGCTCGCCCAGCACACCGGCCTGCGGCTGGCGCGCTACCCGCGGGCCGACATCGTGGCCCCGGTGATGGTCGACCTCCACGGCCGCGTCTACGAGCGCGTCACCAAGAACCTGAGCCTGTCCGGGGTGGCGATCTGCGACTTCCCCAAGGCCCCCATCGGGGCCCGGGTGGACCTCGTCATGACCCTCGGCGGTCGCGCGGTGAACCTGCGGGCCAAGGTGATCAGGAGCTTCGACGAGGACGGCGACACCTGCGCGGGCCTCACCTTCATCGACGTCCCGGAGGGCGCGCGCGAGCTGATCCACGCCGAGGTCCAGGCCTCCCTCCAGCAGCTGCCCCAGCAGTGGGAGATCGACGAGCTCTTCGGAGACCTCGTGCTGGACGACGACGACGGCGCCCAGGCCCTCAGGACCTTCGACGTCGCCCGCTCCCCCCTTCCGGCCTTCGTGCCCCGCACCCGGGACCTCGAGATCCCCGCGGTGTGCGCGGTGCTCGACGGCGCGGCGCGGCAGGTCCCGCCCTGGCTCGCCCAGCTGGCGGAGGGCCTCACCGGGGTCGAGATCGCGGCGGCCCGGGGCCAGCCGGCACCCCCGTGGGCCATGGACGTCCTCAAGCTGCGGATCAACCTGGCGCGCGTCCGGCACACGTTCCCGGGGCGGCCGCCGCCCTCGGCGCTGATCGACGACGCCTACCGGATGTTCGAGCGCCTCCACCGGGAGACCGCCCACGAGACAGGGTCGATCCTCGCCCAGGTCCGGCGCATCCGGACCGACCTCCTCCGCAGCATGGTGATGACCCCGAAGACCGCGGACATGGAGCCGGCCTGACGAGTCCGGTCGGCGACGCCGGCGCCAGAAACACGAAAGCCCCGCGCTGGGGTCAGCGGCGGGGCTTTGTGGCTTCGGGAGTGGGCGCGGCTGGATTCGAACCAGCGACTTCCACCGTGTGAAGATGGCACTCTAACCGGACTGAGTTACGCGCCCGAAGTGGCCGTGGAGTTTACACATCGGCGGCGGAGCGCAAAGCAAAATCTGCCCCCGCCACGCTTTTTGTCGGCGACACCCTGTGACGTCACACCGGCCCCCCGCGGGGGCGGATCGGAGCCCTCCGCGGTTGGCATCCCGGTTGCTCTAGGCCTCTGCACGCCCCGCGGGGCGAAAAGGAGGCTACCAACATGCTCGGCGTTCACTCCCTCGGCACCTTCGTCAACGACACCCTCGGCATCTTCGGCATCAAGGGCGGCGGCATCGGCGCGGCGATCGACGCGCTCACCTTCAACTCCACCGGAATGCTGGCCAACTTGCACGACCAGGCGATCGAGACCGCCTACGGTCGCGGCACCGGGCCGATGGAGCGGCAGATGATGAGCTACGGCTACGGCGGCATGTCACCCATGGGTTTCGTGCCCTCGCCGTCGGTGATGATGCCGACCATGGCGCCGTACTGCGGCTGCGGCTACTCCGGCTTCGGCGGGGGCTTTTCGCGCGTGGATCTCGCCCCCGGCTCCGGCAACGTGCCCTTCTTCAGCAGCCTCTTCGATCCGCGCCGCCGCGCCGCCGGCAACTTCGAGCGCATGCTCCGCCACAACCCCGCCGCGCGCGCCGCGTTCGAGGCGTCGGTCGGCGGCCGCATCGTGGACTTCGGCCTGCGCAACGACGGCAAGATGACCATCCAGCGCTTCGGGAGCTACGGCGGCTACGGCGGCTACATGCCCCCGATGGGCCTCAACATGATGAACCCCATGGCCTCCACCGCCTTCGGCTGGATGTCCGGCATCGGCAACGCGGTCACCGGCGTGCTCGGGGCGGGCGTGGGCCTGCTCACCGGCAACCCCTTCATGGGCTTCCTCGGCGCGGGCCTCGGCAACGTGTTCGGGATGATGGGCCCCGCGGGCGCGGGCTTCGGGATGTTCGACAACAGCGGCCCGATGGGCGGCCGCGGCTTCGGCTCCTGGAACCCGCAGGCCATGCCCGGCCGCATCAACAACACCAACCCCTTCTACGAGAACGCGCACCAGGCCCAGATCGCGGGCGTGCTCAGCGATCCGTCTCTCACCGTGGAGGACAAGGTGACCCTCATGATCATGATGATCATGAACAAGATGGACAAGGACATCGAGCGTCAGTCCCAGTACATCAACTCCATCCAGCAGCAGCAGTCGAACAAGAGCGGCGGCAAGGGCGGCAAGGGTGGAAAGGGCGGCGGCGGCTTCATGGGCGTCGGCAAGGGCAAGGGCGGCGGCGCGGCGGGCGGTGGTGGCGAGAGCCCCTCGATCGACGTCGAGACCATGAAGCTCAAGCGCATGGTCGACAAGCGCTCACAGATGTTCGACATGCTCCGGCAGATCATCGACAAGTACAACGAGACCGCCAAGGGCATCATCCAGTCGATCGGCCGCTGAG
>JACKEN010000053.1 GCA_020632995.1 Deltaproteobacteria bacterium
AAGCCGGTGGAGATGGACGTGCTCCGGGCGACGGTGGCCCGCTGGCTCCTGCCGGACTCGGAGCAGGGTCGGCTGGCGCTGGCGTCCGGTCAGTAGTTCCTGCGGTTCTTCGGCCACAGGATGCTGTTCCGCAAGAAATCCTGCAGCAGGTTCGGCGGGTCGAGGTCACCCCGCTGCTGCACCGCGTTCCGCACCCGGAAGAGCGAGAGGCCGGCGAGGTAGGCGAGGTCGGCCGCGGTGGCGTACGCCTTGCCGTGGTTCTTGATGAAGTACCGGTTGCGGCTCTCGAACCAGTAGGTGGGCAGGCGGTTGGGGCGTCGGTCCTTCACCGTCACCCCGGTGGCGGCGCCCGAGATGTGCATCACCCGGGCCTCGGGGACGTACCAGCACTCCCAGCCCGCGCGCCGCGCCGCGAAGCAGAAGTCGGTCTCCTCGTAGTAGAGGAAGTAGCCCTCGTCCATGAGGCCGGCGGTCTCGAAGACCTCGCGGCGGACCATCATCGCCGCGCCCGGGACCCAGTCCACCTGCTCGGTGACGTTCCTCATCTGTTGCGGGACGCGGTAGTCCTTGAGGAGGCGGGTCACCGGCCCGAAGCGCAGGCCTCGGTCCAGCTCGCCCCACACGGTGGGGAACTTGAAGGCGATGTTCCACTCGCGGCCGTCCTCGAGGAGGAGGCCCGCGCCCGCGATGCCCGCGGTTGGGTGGGCGAGCATGAAGTCGCGCAGGATGCGGAGGGCGCCGGGGCGCACCTCGGCGTCCGGGTTCAGGAGCATCACCAGCTCCGGCGCGTCCCTGGTCTGCAGGGCGGTGCGCACCGCCTGGTTGTTCCCGTACGAGAAGCCGCCGTTCTTCGGCGCGACCACGAGGTCAACCCAGCCTGCATACTCCGGCGCGTCGAGGCCCGCCCTCAGCGTCGCCTCGTCGCCGGAGTCGTTCTCGACCACCACCACCCGCAGGTCGGGGAGGTCGCGCCGCTCGTCGATGAGGGAGCGGACGCAGTTCAGGCAGAGCTGGGCGGTCTTGTAGTTGACGACGACCGCGAGGATCCCGGTCATCAGAGCGCCCCCGTCCGCACCAGGGCCTGCCCGATGCGGGCCGCCATCACCTCGGCGCGCTCGTCCTGCAGCATGCTGGAGTGGCCCCCAGGGACGTCGATGATCTCGACCCCGCCCTCGCACCACTGACCCCAGCCGAGGTCTTCGGCCTCGAACTTGGCGCGGTGGGGCAGGTCGTGGCCTTCGCCCGTGGTGGCCTTGAAGAGGACCACCGGGGCCGAGAGGGGCTGCGGGCCGTAGGCCGCCTCGGCCAGGTCGTAGATCTCGGCCACCGAGAGGCCCGCGAGCACGCGGGTCGGGTCCTCGACCCCCATGTGCGCGAGCTGGTGGGCCAGCCGCACCCGGAGGTTAGAGGTGCGCTGGAGGATGGCCATCCCCGCCTCGTAGCGCACCATGTTGACCGTCTTCTCGGCCACCGCCTTCACCGTGGTGACGGCGGACCGCAAGGGAGATTGCGCGTCGAAGCGATCGAGCAGCGTCATGACCCGGGCCATGCGCGCGCGCGCGTAGCGGCCGCGGATCTGGGGGGTGCCGGGGGCGGCGCCGTCCATGATGCCCACGAAGCCGACCTCTTCACCTCGGGCCTCGAGCTGGCGCGCCATCTCGAAGCTCAGGACGCCGCCCGCGCACAGGCCGGCGATGAAGTAGGGCCCCTCGGGTTGGATCTGCTTGATCCGACCCAGGTAGTAGTTGGCCATGTCCTCGATGTTGGTGTGGACCATGCCCGCGTACTCGGAGCGCTTGGGCTCGAGGCCGTACACCGAGATCGTGGCCGGGAGGCGCTGGGCGAGGTTGTAGTAGAGCATGGTCTCGCCGAAGCCGTCGTGGACCATGAACACCGAGATCTGGCTGCCGCCGGGGCGGAGCGGCACCACGGACTCCGGGAGGGCGCGGACCGGGGCGCGCTCGCCGGTGAGGAGCAGGCGCGCCATCTTCTCGACCGTGTCGTGCTCGAGGATGGTCGACAGCGGGAAGCGCCGGCCCCAGCGCCGCTCGATCTCCGCGAACAGGTAGGCGGACGCGAGGGAGGTCCCGCCGAGGTCCATGAAGCGGTCGGTGACCCCGATGGGCTCCACGTGCAAGACGCGTTGCCACAGCGTCACCAGGCGCCGCTCGGTCTCCGAGCGGGGGGCCACCCGCGCCCCCATGGTGTCGGGGCGCTGGGTGAGGTTTCGGGCGTGGAGGGCCTCCACCACCTCCTCGGGGCGGGTGATCTCGGTCGCGATGCGCTGGTAGCGCTGGCTCTTGGTGCTGTCGGCCACCTTGGCCTTCACCTTGCGCTGCCGCGACACCTCGAGCTGCTGCTCCTGGTAGCCGGTGGTGTAGCTCGCGTTCGCCGCGACCTCCACCGGCAGGCGGTAGAGGAACCCGTCCGCGGTGTCCTCCCGGTACTCCGCCCCGAGCGAGTCGACGAAGTTCTTGGCCGGCTCGTTCTTGGCGGTGGGGGCGAACGGGACGTCGACGCGCGTCTTCCCCGCCGCCCTGGCCACCTCGCCCAGCTTGCGGAGGAGCGCGTGCTCGACCCCGCGCCCGAGCACGCGGCAGGACAAGAGGAACGTGTCGACCTCGAGCGCGTCCTCGCCCACTCGGTACATGAGGACGCCCACCAACCCGTAGTCGCCGAAGCGGTCCCGCACCGTGCAGCGGAGCACCTCGGCCCCGGACGCCATCAGCGCCTTCACCTCGGCCTCGCTGCGTCGCACCGTGGTGAGGTTGAACTGGTTCGTGCGCAGGGTGAGTTGCGAGATGCGCGGGAGCTGCTCGGCGGTGGGGGGCGCGATGTCCAGCGACAGCTCGAGCCCCTCGATGAACCCCGAGATGTCCGAGACGTTGGACTCGAACCGGGTGCGCTCCGCGTTCTGCCGATACATCGCGGTGCGCTGGCGGTCCTCCTCGGTGACCTCGAGGACGTCGAGCGGCCACACGTGGGCGATGAAGCGCGCGAGCTCGGGCTCGGGCGGCACGAGCAGGGTGCAGACCTCGGGGTGGGTGGCCCGCACCTCGGCGCACTCCACCGGGTTGTCGTCGAGGAAGACGAACGCGTCGAGGCCGACGTTGAGCTCGGCCGCGAGGGACGCGAGGTTCTCGGCCTTCGGCTTCCAGTTCACCCGCCACGCCACCAGGTGCTCGAGCTTCAGCGGCATCTCGGGGCGCCGGGCGAACACCTCCATCACGTCCTGTTCGACGTTCTTCGACACCAGGGCCAACACCGTGCCCCGGGCCTGCAGCCCGACCATGAAGCGCTGCAGGAGGGCATGCCCCCCGTCGAACGAGATGCCCTCGGAGCCGTCCTCGCCGACCACGCCCTTCCAGAGGGTGTTGTCGCAGTCGAGCACCACCACCTTGGCCGGCGGGTGGCGCAGCGCGTGGACCTTGCGGGCGAGGGCGGTGCCCAGCGCGGCCACGTGCTCCGGGGTGTAGGGGATGTGTCCGAGCGCGTTCCGCACCGGATCGTGGACCTCCACCGCGGGGTAGCGCGCCACGTCCGAGGCCTCGAGGATGTGCACGTTCGGGACGCGAGCGAGGTCGTCCTGGAGGCGCTGGGCGATCCGGGCGAAGCGCGGGCCGAGCACCGGGTCCGCGGTGATCTCCGGCCCGTCCGCGCAGACGCCGAACACGATCGGGGTCGGGGTCCGCCGGGCCGCCTTCTCGACCGCCTCGACCAGCTCGCGGCTGTTCCGGAGCACCAGCTCTTCCGCTGCAGTCTGGGTTGCGCCGTTGGCGCCGCCGTTGTTGCCGCGGTAGCGCAGCCAGTCGTCGAGGCGCACCAACACCACGTTGACCCCGCCGCGGTTCATCGACATGCCGCTCGTGGGATCCAGCAGCTCCTGGAACACCTGGTTGTAGCCGGCGAGCTCGACCCCGCCGCGCTCACCGAGCTCATCCATCCAGAACGAGAGCACCTCCCCGACCGGGTCGGCGGTGAAGGTCGCGACCAGCCGGATCGGCCCGACCGCCTCCTTCGCTTCGACGGCCGCCGAGGGCTCTCGCGTGACGGATCTCATTGCGCTGGAGAGGATCTACCTAACAAGGCTGTCATACACCAGCACGTGCGCCTTGATGGGGCCGTTGGACATGGGCTTCTTGAGCCGGGGCTGGGCCCGGATCGCGCGCTCGAGGCCAGGGTGCCCGGCCAGGAAACAGAAGCGCCAGCCCTCACCGAGGCTCTCTCCCCACGCCACGAGCTCATCGTAGAGCACAAGGATGTCCTCGTCGTGCCCCACCCGCTCTCCGTAGGGCGGGTTGCAGATCACCAGGCCTCGGCTCAGGTCGGGGGAACCCGCCATCTTCTTGTCGCGCCAGGCCCGCTCGAGCCGGCTCAGGCTCAGGTCGTGGAAGGTGCCCTGGATCAGCACCACGCGGTCGTCGACCCGGGCCCGGGCGCAGTTGTCCTTGGCCGCCCGCAGCGCGGCGCCGTCGACGTCGTTGCCGAACAGCGCGGGGGGGCGGCCGGGGAAGAGCTCGGGTTTGGGACGGTCCGCCCAGCCCTCGAAGGCGGGCAGCCGGTGGGCGGCGGGGGTGTGGCGCTGCCACAGGGGGGCGCCGGCCGCCATCAGGGCGCCCTCCACCGCGAGGGTGGCGCCGCCCATCATCGGGTCGACCAGGGCCTCGGTGCGGGGGTCCCAGCGCGCGAGCATCAGCAGCTGGGCGGCCAGGTTCTCCTTGAGGGGGGCGTCGCTGGTCGAGAGGCGGTAGCCGCGCCTGTGCAGGCTCTGGCCGGCGAGGTCGAGGCTGAGCACCAGGCGCTCGGCCACCTCCTGCACCACGAAGTGCAGGTCGGGCTCCTCGGGGGCCAGCTCCAGCCGCACCCCCGCGTCACGGGCGCCGTCCATGAGGCCGTTCTTCACCGTGCCGCGGATCTGGAGGGGCCCGGCAGGGAACGCCTTCACCCCCCGCACCTCCACGCTGAGGCTCAGGCCGGGGGCCAGCCAGCCCTCGGGGCCGCGGGCCACGAAGTCCCGGACCTCCTCGTAGAGCGGCTCGAGGCGCTCGGCGTCGAGCTCCGCGAGGTCCCACAGGACCCGGGAGGGCGTGCGCATGTAGTGCACCGCGGTCCAGGCGAGGCCCGGATCGAAGTCGTAGCGCAGGTTCTGGGGATCGAGCCGGGTGGGGGACGCGAGGCGGGGGCCACCGAGGGCCCGCACCGCCAGCCGCTTCAGCTCGGCTTCCATGGTGCGGTTGGCGCCGCCGGAGCCGGCCAACCGCAGACCATTCACGACATGCATCGACGCACCCGACACGAGGTGCCGGACCGCGTCAAGCGTGGTCCGCCGCGCCGGGAGGACCGGCGCGGCGTGGGGCACTCAGCCCGGCTTCTCGATGAGCTTGCTGCGCTTGCCCTCGACGTCCTTGTACTCCTCGGCGGTGGGGAGCGGCTCGGACTTGGCGCTGATCACCGGCCAGTCGGCCGCGAAGCGCGCGTTGAGCTCCTTGTACTCCGCCCACTTATCGGGGAGGTCGTCCTCGGCGAAGATGGCGGACGTCGGGCACTCGGGCTCGCACGCGCCACAATCGATGCACTCGTCCGGGTCGATGACGAGGAAGTTGGCGCCCTGGTGGAAGCAATCCACGGGGCAGACATCGACACAGTCGGTGTACTTGCAGTTGATGCAGGGCTCAGCGACGACGAACGCCATTATGCTCTCCTTCTGACGGGTCCCGGGCTCATGACCTCTCCTCGGGTCGAATCCTGGCCCGGGGACCGCATTATCCGACCCTGGGGCGCATAGCAAGACGTTGGACTCGGTCAGGTGTCGGTCTCGGGGCTTACACCAGCGCGCGCAGAGGATGACCTGACCGAAACGGCCTGCTAAACACCCGCCTCATGGCCATCCAGAAGATCGAAAGCCACCTCGCGGGCGAGTGGTGCTCCGGAACCTCCGAGGGCGCGGCCCTCGTCAACCCTGCCACCGAGGAGGTGGTGGCCACCTCCAGCACCGACGGGCTGGACTTCGCCAAGGGCCTGGCCTTCGCCCGCGAAGAGGGCGGCGCCGCCCTCCGCAAGATGACCTTCGCCGAGCGGGGCGAGCTCCTGCAGCGGATGAGCGACGCCCTGCAGGCCGAGCGCGAGCCCCTCATCGACTCCGCCATCGTCAACGGCGGTTGCACCCGCGGCGACGCCAAGTTCGACGTGGACGGCGCGATCGGCGTGCTCGCCTACTACGCCCGCCTCGGCAAGGAGCTGGGCGACGTGCGGGTGCTCCCGGACGGCGAGGGCATGGCCCTGGCCCGCGGCGCGCGCTTCTGGGGCCAGCACGTGTGGCTCCCGCGCCGCGGCGTGGCGGTGCTGGTGAACGCCTTCAACTTCCCGTCCTGGGGCTTCGCCGAGAAGGCGGCCTGCTCGATCCTGGGCGGCATGCCGGTGGTGACCAAGCCCGCCACGTCCACCGCCCTCACCAGCTACCTGTGCACGAAGGCGATCGTCGAGCAGGCCAAGCTGCCGGCCGGCGTCTACTCCTTCGTCGGCGGCTCGCCCGGCGACATGCTCGAGCACCTCGGAGTGCAGGACATCCTGTCCTTCACCGGCAGCGCGAGCACCGGCCAGAAGCTCCGCAGCATGGCGGCGGTGATCAAGAACAGCGTCCCGGTGAACGTCGAGGCCGACAGCCTCAACGCCGCGGTGCTCGGCCCCGACGTGGACATCGGCAGCGACGCCTGGGACCTCTTCATCAAGGATGTGTCGCGGGAGATGTCGCAGAAGACCGGGCAGAAGTGCACGGCTGTCCGCCGGATCTTCGTGCCCGCCGACAAGGTCGCGGACGTCATCGACGCGCTCGGCGCGCGGTTGGACGACGTGCAGATCGGCGATCCGTCGCTGAAGGAGGTGCGGATGGGCCCGCTGGCGTCCGCCGCCCAGCTGCGGGACGTGCGGGCCGGCCTCGGCAAGCTCATGGAGGACGCCGACGTCGCGTACGGCGATCCCGCGGCGCCGATCGAGGGCCCCGGCATCACCGCGGGCAAGGGCTACTTCTTCCCGAAGCTGATCCTCAAGGCGCGGGATTCCCACGGAGCGAAGTACGTGCACGACCTCGAGGTCTTCGGCCCCGTGGCCACCGTCTGCGCCTACTCGGGCGAGGCGGAGGACGCGGCGGCGCTGGTGGCGCGCGGGCAGGGCGGGCTGGTGGCGTCGATCTACACCGACGACAACCGCTTCGCCGAGGACATGATGATGGGCGTCGCGCCCTTCCACGGGCGGCTCTACTTCGGCTCGAGCAAGATCGTGGACCAGGCGCTGGGCTCCGGCCTGGTGCTCCCGATGTGCTGCCACGGTGGCCCGGGCCGGGCCGGTGGGGGTGAGGAGCTGGGCGGGATGCGGGGTGTGAACCACTTCATGCAGCGCACCGCGATCCAGGGCAACCGGGCGATGGTGCAGGCGATCACTGGCACGAAGGAGTAGGGGAGAGGAGAGGCGACGCGCGCGGCCGCCGCCGCGAGGGACGGCGGCGACCAGGCGCGGGCCTCCGTCAGAGGCTGTCGACGTCGACGTCGTTCGCGATGACCGTGGTCAAGCGCCGGTCCATCTGCGCGCTCGACGGGGGCGGCGGGGGCGGGGGCGGCACAGCGTTGAACACCGACTGCTGCGCCGCTTGACGCTGCACCATCTCCGCCGCCCGGCGGGTGTTCGCGTCGAACAGCGCCTGCGCGGCGTTGCCGAAGGTCTGCGGCGCGACCATCTGGTTCATGCTGCCGCCCTGCGCGATGTGCATGTCCTTCGCGACCTCCATCATGTTGGACATCTGGAACGCGAAGTCCGCCAGCATGTTCATGTCCACCTGGAAGGCGGGCTGCGCCGGCGCGGGCAGCGGCGGGGGCGGCGGCACCGAGGCCGACTGTTGCAGGCTGACGGCGGCGGCGGGCTGCGGGCCCGCGTTGTTCGCCGCGTGGGCCTTCTGCTTCATGTAGGCCGCCTTGCGCTCCTTGTAGGTGCCGGGCTTGCCGTGGATCTGGGCGGCGTTGCCACCGATCTGCATGCCGGGCTTGAAGTTCTTGGACCTCCACTTGTTCGCCGACATCTTCCGAACGGGGCTGTTCTGCTTCTTCTTGCCCCAACCGAAGAACCCGCCGAGGCCGCTGGGGTCGATCATGTTCGCGGGGTTGTTCGCGACGTACGCGTACCCCGTCGAGCTCTCACCGAGCTTCCCCATGCTCCCCTCGCCGAGCGTGACGAACGCCGGGTCGAAGCGGTCCCAGCGGCCCGTCACGGGGTCCAGGTCGCGGTACTTCATGTGCACGAGCCCGGTCGTCGCGTCGATCTCCTGGCCGGTGAAACCGTAGGCAGACACGTAGCCCTCCCTGGACCGCGACGTCCCGTGCAGCTCGAAGGACTGGCGCCCGCGCACCGCGCCCGCCTCGTCCGTCGCCGCAACGTAGCTGCCGAGGTGATCCGCGTGGAGGAAGGTCGTGGCGGTCTCCCGAGCGAGCAGCAGCCGGTTCGCGGCCGCGGCCAGCACGTGCTCGGGGCGCAGCGCCCCGCCGTTCGTCGCGAGCAGCAAGGCGTCACCCGCGTCCACCACGAGGTTGCCGTTCGGGTCGCCGTAGACCTCGGTGGCCATCGCGGTCCCCTCGCGCAAGGCGACCTGCGGGCCTGAGACGGAGACGAAGGTCGCGCTCACCCCGTCACGGACCTCGAAGCGATCGAAGCCGTAGAGCACGAGGGTCCCGTCCGCCGTCATCTGCACGACGCGGTCGTCCGCGCCGTAGGCGTGCGCGCCGAAGGCCTCGCCGTCCCGGGTGATGCTGGCGATACGACCGAGCGCGTCGCGCTCGAGCGCCATTCCGTTCCGTGCGATCAGCTGGCCGGCCGCGTCGTAGCGCATCGCGAGGTCGCCCATCGCGGTCACCGCGAGCGGCTGCTCCGAGTCATAGCTCTGCGCGACGCCATCGAGGGAGAGGATGCGATCGAGCGCGTCGAGCTCGAACGTCTCGGTGCTCGCGTCGGCGTAGGCGACCTCGGTGGTGCGGTACCAGTCGTCGAGCTTCATCGCGCTCGACAGGTCAACGCTCGCGCCCGCGCTGTCGGCGATCTCGGTCACCAGGCTCGCGCGGTTCCGGGTCAGCGTGAGGTCGTGGATCGCGCTCGCCGAGCCGTCCACGTGGCGGATGCGGGCGACGCGCATCAGATCGTCGAAGCTGGTCTGCTCCTCGGCGCCGTTCGCGAACGTGAGGCGATCGAGCAGGTTCCGCGCGTCGTAGCCCACGTCGTCGACGAAGCCGTCGATGCCAATCACCCGGCCCATGCCGTCGAAGCGGGGCACGATCGTGGTCCCGTCCGGCGAGGTGGTCGACACGACCCGATCCTGGTTGTCGTAGCTCTTCTGCGTCACGAGGTCCGCGAGGTCGCCGAAGCGGCGCCCGCCGAAGACGCTCCGGCGCCGCACGTCGTAGCCGAAGCGATCCATGCCGGCCTCGACCACGCCGTCCATCAGCGGGATCGGGTAGCGCACGGCGGCGAGCTGCCCCGGGAGGTTCGTGCACTCGGTCCGCTCGCAGCCGTCGGGCAGCACGTCGTAGTGCCAGCTCACCAGGGTGCCGTCGCGGTCGCTGGCGTCCCAGCGTTCGGCGATGCGGTTGACCGCGTCGTAGGCGCGCCGCTGCACGACCCCGCGCGCGTCGGTGATCGACACGACGTTCGACGCGTCGTCGTATCCGTAGTCGATCGCCCCGAAGTTCGGGTTCTCGACCCGGATCGTGCGGCCGATGAGGTCCGTCACGAGCCGGTGCCGGTGGCCCTCCGCGTTCTCATAGCCCGAGAAGGTGCCGGTCGAGTCGTAGAAGAGCCGGTCCCCGGACCGCACGAGCTGCCCGCCGACCATCGACGTGCGCTCGATGGAGAGGGTCCGGCCCAGGCCGTCCATCGTCGTGATCACCGGGGTGTCCGCGTGCTCGCCGTCGCTGTTGTCCTCTGCGTCGTAGGCGAGCGTGACCAGCGGCTGGTGCTCGGTCCGCGACACGAGGTCCTCCCCGTAGATCGCGCTCCCCGGCGCGGTCGACTCCAGGCCGCGCCCGAGCGCGTCGTACTTGCTGGTGCTCGACAGCACGCCGCTCGGCACCGTGAAGTCACAGTCACCGGTGGAGGACAAGAAGGGTTGCCAAACCTGGACGACGGCGCCGCGGGCGTTGTAGGCGGCGAAGCCGGACACCTGATAGCTGCCCGAGGTGATCCGCGTCCGCGTCTGGTACTCGCGGCCCTTGCCGTCGATGCACTTGAAGGACTCCTCGTCCAGCGGCCCGTTCTGGGTCGAGCGCGCCCGCACGTGGATCCGCGAGACCGGGTCCGCCAGCTCGTAGGCGTACTGGACCGTGGGCGTCGCCGCCTCGTCGCCGACCCGCAGCTCGGCCTCGAGGCGCCCGAACGCGTCGTAGCGGAAGCTCTCGCTGTCGCGGTTGGACTCTACGGCGCCGTCCTTCACCAGCATCCACTTGGTGACCTCGACGACCTTCTGGAAGTTCCGCTCGTAGCGCGACTCGCGGCGCAGCGCGTGGTCACCGGCGGCGATGTCGGTGGTGATCAAGAACAGCCCGGTGTCGTCGTACGTATAGGTGCGACGGTGCGCGGTGGTGTCACCGATCGAGCCATTGGGGTCGATGGTCTCGACGGAGTTGCCGTGCGCGTCGCGACGCGCGCGGACCGCGTCGATGGTCGCCCCCGCGACGTCGACCTTGTTCGTCACGCGGCTGACGAAGCCCTCGGTCGCCTGGCCGAGCGGCAGCCCCGTGAACGCGTCGCCGTCGTAGTACGTCAGCGTCTCGGAGTAGTCCGCGATGCCGGGCGCGTCGTAGACCCGCACCCGGGACGGCAAACCGATCAGCCAACGGCTCGAGGGCGTGACGTACTCGGTCTCGGTGTACAGCTCGTCACCGTCGATCCCGACGACCCCGAGGGCGGCGCTCAGCGTGACGTTGCCGTAGCCATCGTAGCTCATCTCGGTGCGGACCGTCTTCGACGCGGCGGCCGAGAGCCCCTCGACGTGCGTGACCTCCATGGCGGTCTCGCAAGTGAAGTAGACGCCCTTCTTGCCTTCGGCGATCAGGGTCGCGGGGGCCGGCACGCCGGTGAGCTCGCAGTCCCCGTAGGTGTTGGTGGAGACATTGATGGTCCGGCCGTCGGAGAGCACGATCGTGCTGAGGTTCTTGCCCTTGTGGTGCGGCGCGGCGCGACCGACGTCGAAGACGTACTGGGTCGTCGCCTCCTCCTGGAACTCGTCGGCGGCGACGGTCGTCTCGATGCGCTCGAAGCCTCGGTACTGCTTCTCGACGCCGTCGTAGAACCCGTCCCGGTAGGTCATCGTGGTGACCTCGTGCAGCTCGGTGAGCGTGACCCACCGGTCGATGCGGCTCACGAGCTGCATCGGGATCTGGAGCTCGCGGGTCCACGCCTGGCCGGCGGCGCGCGCCTCGGCGGAGGCCTGCGCTGCCGTGGTATATGCGACCTGCTGCACGCTGCCGAGGCCGTTGGTGACCGAGGTCATCAGGTTCGGGCGGCGCGGGAACAGCTCGAGGTATTGCACGTGGCCGTCCTCGAGGAACCAGACGACGTCCTCGGAGCCGTTCGCGTTCATGTCGGCGAAGAGCACGGTCACGCGCGGGCCGCGCTGGGGGAGGTCGCCGGTGATGTCGGCGCTCTGGATCGTCACGAGCGGGTCGAAGCGCGCGCCGTTCCGGTTGATCGCGTACTGGATCCGGGTGTCCTGCACGATGACGAGGTCGGCGATGCCGTCGCCGTTGAGATCCTCGAAGTCCGCGCGCGCCACGTCCGTGGGGCTGATCGAGAGCCCCGAGATGGTGCGCCACGCGCCGCTGGTCCACTCGCCCCGCCCGAGGTTGAGGCGATAGCGCACCGAGCCGTCCGTCCTCAGCTCGACCGGGTCGTTCAGGCCGTCGCCGTTCATGTCCGCGAACTGCACGTTGCTCGTGCCGCCGAAGGCCACGCCGAGGGCGCCGATGCTGCGCGTCGAGAAGGCGTCCCCGTCGTTGTGGTACAGCGTGGTGACCTGGCCGGTGCTCGTGAGCAGGTCGACGCGCTTGTCGTCGTCGATGTCGATGAACTTCACGGTCGAGAAGTCGAGGCCGTTGAGGCCGCCGATGTCCCCGAAGGTCCGGCGGGCCGCCCAGTCGCCGTCTCCGCCGTTCTCGAGCCACGCCCCGGTGCCCGCCGAGAGCAGGTCGCTTCGCCCGTCGCCGTTGACGTCGAAGACCTGCACGAGGCCGGTGCCGCCGAGCTGGAAGGCGCCGGTTCCCTGCACGGCGCTCGCCGCGGGGGTGGCGAAGCCATGCGTGAACCCGCCCGCGCCGTCGGGGGTGAGGGTGTTGATCGCGAAGCGATGGCCGGCGGAGTCGCTCGTGTCGAGCACGTCCGGGAGCGCGTCGCCGTTGATGTCGATCAGGGTCACGAGGCCGTTGGTGATGCCGGCCGCGCCGGGCAGCGCGCCCATGTCGACGAGGTAGGGGCGGTCGCAGTCGGCGCCCGTGCACTCGACGCCGAGCGCCTGGCTGTACCCGAACGTGTGGACCGCGGGGTAGAGCTGACCGCCGGCCACGCCGCCGACCCCGTACTTCTCGACGCGGGCGAGGCGGGTGAAGCCGCCCGAGGACGCGTCGCTCTCGTAGGTCAGCACGTACTCACGGATCGTCTCCGCGCCGTTCATCGCGCGGATCCGGGTCACGCGGTCGGCCGTGATCTCCTCGAAGCCGCGGCTCGCGTCCGAGAGCAGGTCCGCGCGCGCCTCGTAGTCGAGCTCGACCGAGTACACGCCGTCGAGCCACGCGATGCCGGTGAGCAGCGGGACGGTGCCGTTCAGCGACGCGTAGTCGTAGCGAACGGAGTGCCCGTACGGGTCGACGGTCTCCACGAGCGCGTACTCCGCGGTCCCGCCCTGGGGGCGCGTCTTGCGCGCGGCGGCCACGACGTTCCCGTCCTGGTCCGCGCCGAAGTAGCTCTTGCTCCCGTCCGGGCCCTCGGCGACCCAGTGGCCTTCGGCGCCCGCGCCCGCCCCGACCCAGCGGAAGCGCACGAACGACCCTTCGAAGCGTGCGCGGTAGATCAAGTCGCCCGCGTCGGTGCCGACGTGCACGAGCTCGGCGCCGTCGGCGTCGAAGAGATCGTCGGTGTCGTAGTCGGGTGCGCCCCGCGACGTCATGCGCCCGATCACCGGGGTCGACATCGACCAGCCGATGCCGAGCGGGCCCGAGCCGGCGGCCGAGGAGTACGACAGCGAGAGCGACGGGGTCGCGCCGGGGAAGCCGGACGGGAGGTCGATCGAGATCTCGTGGGACATCGAGCCCATGTTGGGGTCGAACTGGACGTCGTCGCCGATCCCCTCGAGGGAGCCCGGCCCCTGGGGCAGGCTCACCCGGTCGTCGTCGACGCCGGTCTGGGCGCGGACGGTGGCGGGCAGCGCGGCGCCGGCCATCGCGATGAGCCATGCGCTCGAGAGCATGAGAATTGAGGGTCGCATGTGCCCCCAGCCGCATTCGAGGGGCCCGACCCGCCATGAAAAACGAAGACCGCCGGCCCGGGGGCTGGGGTCTCGGGCCCCCACCCCGCTCCGACCTCGGTCGGTGCGGGGTGTTTACGGTCTCTTGGGAACGTCTTCGGTGGGCTTCCCCCGGTCTCGTGGACACCCCTCCTGCGGGCAGCCGTGCTAGTGGAGACGCCATGGCGCGTGCGGTGGCGTGGCGAACGACGGAACCCGAGCCCCTCTCCGCGGCGTCGCTCGCGGCTCTGTGCCGCGCCGAGGTCCCCGCGGTGCGCATCCCCCTCCTCGCCGGCGACGCGTGCGACGCGCTGATGCGGGCGCTGCCCACCGATGCCTTCGAGCGGTACGCCACCAAGCCCGCATTTCAGACGTTCGAGCGCTTCGGGATTCCGCAGGCGGGGTACCACTCGAATCGGCGCGATCGATACTTCGAGGACGCCGTCGAGGCTCGCCGGCAGCGCGACGCGCTGATCGCGGCGGCCGGCGTGGATCCGCTGGCGAAGGCGATGGCGCGCATGCGCGAGGACGCCGGTGCGGACATCTCGATCGCGCGTGAGGTCGACGGCCGTGAGTACTTCTCGGGCATCGTCCGGCGCCTGAACGAG
>JACKEN010000054.1 GCA_020632995.1 Deltaproteobacteria bacterium
AGGGTCCAGCCGTTGAGGCGGCGCGGGTTGTTCATCGTCAGGGTCCTGACCCTGTTCTTGGTGGTGACGAGGACGAGGTCGTCGCTCATGGCGGGGGGAGCATACTCGGGCGCGCGGCCCCGCGGGCGGCGAAAAGACGCCCGACCTACGCCCCCGGGCGCGTGATCCCGAAGCCCTGGATCAGGTTGTACAGGTGCGAGCGGGCGAGGCCCAGCTGCCGGGCGGCCTGCGAGACGTTCCAGTCGTTCGCGGTGAGCGCCTCCTTCACCAACCGCACCTGGAACTCGCGGGTCGCGTCCTGGTAGCTCCGGGCGCCCGCGTCCTGGGCCTGCTCGGGGAAGAAGTGCCTCGCGGTCACCGTGGCCGCGCCGTCGGCCTCGGCGCGCACCAGGGCGGCCTGGCAGGCGTGCTCGAGCTGCCGGATGTTCCCAGGCCACGCCGCGTAGGTGACCGCGTGCAGGGCGTCGGGGCTCGCCTCGCGCGCGGGGAGGCGATTCCGCTCGGCGCTCCGCGCCAGGAAGTGGCGGGTCAACAGGGGCAGGTCTTCGGCCCGCTCGGCGAGCGCGGGCACCCGCACTTCCATCACGTGCAGGCGGTACATCAGGTCGCTGCGGAAGGCGCCAGCGGCCACCCGCGCCGCGAGGTCCGCGTTGGTGGCCGCGATGACCCGCACGTCGGCTACGACGGGCTCCACGCTGCCGAGCCGGAAGAAGGTGCGAGACTGGAGGAACTGGAGCAACTTGGCTTGCGAGGCCAGGGTCAGCTCGGCGACCTCGTCGAGGAAGAGGGTGCCGCCGTGCGCGGCCTGGATCTTCCCGGGCGCGTCGGCCTGGGCCATGGAGTGGGCGCCGCGCGCGGCGCCGAAGATCTCCGCCTCGAACAGCGCCTCGGGGATCGCGGCGCAGTTCAGCTCCACGAAGGGCCCCGCGGCCCGCGGACTGTTGGCCACCAGGGTGCGCGCGACGGCGGTCTTGCCCGTCCCCGACTCGCCGGTCAGGAGCACGTCCACCCCGTCGAGGGGCGCCACCGCGGACACCGTCCGGAGCATGTTGGCGAGCGCCGGGCTCCGGCCGATCAGCTCCTCGCAGCGCAGGCGCTGGCGCCACGGCCCGGTGGGGTCGGCGGCGCCCTCCTGCGCCTCGCGCTCGAGCAGGCGGTGCGCGAACAGGCCCACGTGGCGGGCGAAGGCCTCCACCAGGGCCAGGATCTCGGGGCTGAAGGGGCCCGCGTCCCGGCGCCCCTGCAGGTAGAGCACGCCGATGGCCGGGGGCCCGCCGATCGGCGCGCAGAGCACCGCCTCGATCGCGTTGCTCCGCACGCTGGCCCGGTCTCGAAAGCGCGCGTCGAGGAGCGCGGCCGGGGTCTGGACGGTGCGCCCGGTCAGCATCGCCTCCTGCACGATCCCCTGGGAGATCCGCGCCTCGATCGTGTCCAGCTCCTCGCTGCTGCAGTGGTGGGCGATGGACGCGGGGTGGGGGGCGTCGTCGTCGGGCCGGTTGAGGCGCAAGTAGGCTTGCTCGGCCCCGCTCACCTCGAGGGCCAGCTGCAGCGCCTCCTCGAGGAGCGGGCCCACCGCTTCGCCGTGGGCGAGGTCGAGGAGCCTCCGATAGAGGTCGCGCTCCCGCTCGGTCTGCATCCCGCCCACGCGGCGGGGAGCATACCAGAGGAAGTCGTCCATACCACTCAGCTCAGCTGCTTGGCCTCGAGGGCCCGGGCCAGCTCCACCCGGCTCGCCACCTCCAGGCGCCGGTAGACCTCCTTGAGGTGGGTCCGGACGGTGTCGGGCGCGGACTCCACCGAGCGGGCGATCTCCTGCACGGTGGCCCCGGCCGCCGCGTACTCCGCGACGACCCGCTGGGTAGGGGTGAGGAGGGCGTCCGCCGCCACGCGGACGGGCGCCACGCGGTCGAGCTCCAGGAGCCACATGTCGCGCGGGCCGACCATCGGCCGCGCCCGCAACACCAGGTGCTGGTGGAGCACCAGGGCGGGCCCGCGCCCGGGCCGCACCACCTCACGCACCAGCCGAGCGAGGACGGGGCTCTCGGCGAGGGCCCGACAACACTCGTCGTCGTAGGCCTGCAATACACCTTGCGCATCGGTGACGAAGGTGGCGGGCAGCACAGCGGCGGGCGGCGGGAGGTCGGGCCAGTCGGCCAGGAGGCGCCGAGCCACCTGCCGGAGCTTGAAGGGCGAGACGTGCTCGGCGTTCGACAGGAGCACCCGGCCGAGCAGCGTGTCCTCGTCGTAGAAGCGGCCCTCGAGGGTGCCGCGGATGGGCCCGGGCGCGAAGCGGTTCCGGAGCCGCACGGAGGGCCGAGCGAGGTCCGCGTGGTCGAGCTCGAGCTGCGCTCGGCGAGCGTTGGCCTCGAGCGTGGAGGGGCCACGCCAGCACAGGACGTCGTACGCGGTGGGGACCTCGCCCAGCATGGCCACCCGGTGCACCAGCATCCCCACCGCCGGGCCCAGCCGCAGGAGAGCCTGCGCGAACACGCGGTGTTCGTGGCTCGATGTCGGGATCCAGGGGCTCGGCAAGACCTCGTAGGTGGACATGCTCGCGGAATGAGCAACGCTCATGCCAGCGACGACGAGCGCGGCCCGACAGCCCCGCGGCGCGCGCGCCGTCCACTCCGCCAGACTCGGTGTCCACTCCAGTGGACAGGCACCGCGCCTCAGCCCTTGTTGATCCGCTTCTTCACCCAGTCGTTGATCGAGCGCCGGGCCGAGTCCGCCGCCTGACCCACCGCGTCACCGATGCGGCTGGCCTCCTCGGCCAGGTCGGCCTCCTCGATCGCCGCCCGCGCCTTGCTCGCCGCGTCGCTCAGCACCCCCAACGCGGTGCCGCGCTGGGCGTCCATGAAGCCCTCCTCGGTGAGGCTGTCCACCGCGTAGCCGGCGCCGCAGGCCCCGCAGACCATCAGGTGCTTGGGGCTGTGGGCGAACAGATCGACGAAGTAGAGCGTGATCCGCTGGGTGACCTTCTTCTCGTAGAAGACGGTGTTCCGATGGCACTGGTTGCAGAGGCGCTGGACCTCGCGCCCGTCAGGGACGGCCTCGTACTTCTGCCCCGCACCGACGAAGAGCCACACGCGGGGATCATCGACCAGGCCCCGACCGGAGTCCATCGCGCGCGGGCATATTGACAAATTCTTTTGTCTATTCTACCACCGACATGGCGGAGATGACCGACCAGGCCCCCAGGACCTCGCTCATCGACGACGCCGAGCGCGCGCGCCTCGCGCTGTCGCCGCTGCGGCGGCGGCTCCTCGAGGCGCTGCGCACGCCGGGGTCGGCCGCGAGCCTCGCTATGGAGCTCGGCCTGCCCCGCCAGCGCATCGGCTATCACCTCCGGGCGCTGGAGGCGGCGGGGCTGATCCGGCTGGTCGAGGCGCGTCAGCGCCGCGGCTTCGTGGAGCGGCGCTTCGTGGCCGAGGCGGCGAGCTTCGTGATCGACCCCGCGCTCCTCGGCCACGACCCGAGCGTCGACGCCCAGGACCGCTTCGCGGCCGAGCACCTCGTCCGCGTGGCCGCCGACGTTGTCCGCGAGGTCACCCGCATGCGCGCCGCGGCCGAGGCCGCAGACCAGCGCCTGCTCACCTTCACCATCGAGGCCGACGTCGGGTTCGAGCGCCCGCAGGACCTCGAGGACTTCGCGCGCGCGCTGACCGACACCGTCGCCGACCTCGCGTCGCGCTACCGCGCCGACGGCGCCGGGCGGCGGTACCGCCTGGTGATCGGCGCCCACCCCGCGGTCGCCGGCCGAGCCGCGCCCACTCCGCAATGAGCAAGGAGATAGATCGATGACCGCTACCAACGAGAACAAGCAGGTCCTGCTCGAGGTCACCATCGCCGCGCCTGTCGACGCGGTGTGGCGCGCGCTCCGGGAGCCCGAGCAGCTGAAGAGCTGGTTCGGCTGGGACGCCGACACCCTCGACGAGGAGATCGACCTCATCTTCCAGCACCCCGATGACGTGGACGACGCCGCGCGCACCATCCGCTTCGGCACCTGGGAGGGCATCGCGGACGGCTTCGAGCTCGAGGTGCGCGACGGCCGCACCGTGCTCCGTGTGGTGCGCTTCGGCGCCCCGCCCACGAGCTGGGACGACGTCTACGACGACGTGCGCGAGGGGTGGTTCACCTTCGTCCACCAGCTGCGCCTGCTCCTCGAGCGACACCCGGGCGAGACCCGGCGGACGCTCTTCCTCGCCGGCGCCCCCCGCGCCGACCGCGACGTGTTCGCCGCGGTCTCGGTCGCGCCCCTGCGCGCGCTACCGGCCGGCGCGCCCTACGAGGCCGCCCTGCCCACCGACGAGGTGGTGAACGGCGAGGTCTGGCACAAGAGCGGGCACCAGCTCGGCCTCCGGGTCACCGCGTGGGGCGAGGGGCTGCTCGTGCTCGCCCACAAGCCCGCCGCGCTGAAGCCGCCGCGCGGCACCGCCAACGTCAACATCACCACCTTCGGCCTCGACGACGACGCCTTCGCCGCGCTCGAGCGACGGTGGAGCGCATGGTGGCTCGCGCACTTCGAGCCCACGCCGTAGCAGCCGGCCCTACTCCTGCCCGTCGAGAACCTCGCGCACCTTGCTCGCGAGGGCCACCGCCGCGAAGGGCTTGCCGATGAACGCGATCTCCGGCGCGAGCACCCCGTGCTTGCCGATCGCGTCGTCGGTGTACCCGGACATGTAGAGCACCTTGAGCCGCGGCCGATGCAAGGTGAGCTGCGCCGCGAGCTCCGGGCCGCTCATCTGGGGCATCACCACGTCGGCGAGGAGCAGGTCGACCTCCTCGCCCTGGTCCTGACACAGGCTCAGGGCGTCCTCGCCGCTGTCTGCGCTCAGCACCCGGTAGCCGGCGCTGCGCAGGATCCGCTCGGCCGAGCGGCGCACCGCGTCCTCGTCCTCGACGATGAGCACCGTCTCGGTGCCCCCCACCACCACCGCCTTGGACGGTCGACGTCGGGTGGTGGGCTGCTCGACCCGCGGGAGGTACACCATGAACGAGGTGCCGGTCCCGGGCGCGCTCTCCACCCGGATCGCCCCGCCGCTCTGCTTCACGATCCCGTACACGGTGGAGAGCCCGAGGCCGGTGCCGTGCCCCTTCTCCTTCGTGGTGTAGAACGGCTCGAAGGCGTGGGCCTGGACCTCGGGCGGCATGCCGCAGCCGGTGTCGGTGACGGTCAAGAGCACGTAGCGCCCGGGTGCGAGCCCGAGCGGGAGCTCCGGCGCCCCCGCGATCAGCTGGATGTTGGCGGTCTCGATGGTGAGCCGCCCACCTTGAGGCATGGCGTCCCGGGCGTTGACGGCGAGGTTCATCAACACCTGATCCACCTGCCCGGGATCCGCGAGGACGTTGTCCAGCTCGGCCCCCAGCGTCAACTCGACTTGCACATCTTCGCCCAGGAGGCGCCGGAGCATCCCGCCCATGTTCCGCACCATCTGGTTGAGGTTGATCACCTCGGGCTGGAGGATCTGCCGGCGGCTGAAGGCCAGGAGCTGTCGGGTGAGGGTCGCGGCGCGCTCGCCCGCCTTCTGGATCTCCGCCACGTCGGCCAGGGTCGCGTCGTTGTCCGCCAGGGCGTCGGCCACGAAGCCCGCGTAGCTCAGGATGACCGAGAGCAGGTTGTTGAAGTCGTGGGCCACCCCGCCCGCGAGGCGCCCAACCGCCTCCATCCGCTGCGAGGATAGCAGCTGCTGCTCCAGCCGCTTGCGCTCGGCCGAGGCCCGGTGGCGCACCGTCTCGTCCCACACCAACGAGACCATGAGCTCGGTACCCGGGATCCGAGCAGCCGACGCGCCGACGTACGTGTTGAGCTCGCCCGGCCGCCGGATGGGGATGTCGGGCCAGCGCCACCGGGACTGATCTCCGGTCGCGATGTCCGGCAGGACGCGCTCCATCGCCACCTTCCGGTCGGCGGGGTCGGGGTAGGCCGCGGCCCAGAACGCGTTCGGCCGGGTCAGGGCCTCCCGGGTCGTCCGATAGAGGGCGGGGAAGCGGGCGTTCATGTACGTGAACTCGATCGGCTCGAAGGTGTGCACCGCGACCCCGATCGGCAGGTTGTCCATCACCGCGCGGATGAAGGCCTCGTTGTCGCGCAAGGCCTCCTCCGCCTTCTTGCGCTCGGTGATGTCGACCACCGTAGTGATGAAGCCGAGCGGTCGCCCCTCTGCGTCCCGCCACAGCGCCGAGCTGAGGTCGCACCACACCGTGCCACCGCTCTTGTGGAGGTAGCGCTTCTCGAACCGGAGGGTGTCCCGCTCGCCCCTCAGGAGCGGCGCCACCTGGGCCTCGTGCGCCTTCACGTCCTCCGGCGGGGTGAGGCTCTGCCACGAGCGCCCGCGCAGCTCCTCCTGCGTATAGCCGAGCATCTCTGCGTAGGCCCGGTTGACGGAGATCTCACCGGTAGGGAGGGTCAGCGACTTGCCCACGTTGGCGGCCTCGAAGACGTGGCGGAAGCGGGCCTCGCTCGCCCGCAGCGCGTCCTCCGCCGTGCGGCGCACCCGCTCGGCCCGCAGCCGCTCGGAGATGTCGACCACCGTCACCTGCACCGCCGGCTTGCCGTTGTAGGTGAGGGGCACCGCGGTGACCTCGACGTCCACCACCGTGCCGTCCAGCCGGACGTAGCGATCGTGGGCCGGATAGAGGCCCTGCTCCCCCGCCCCGAGCCGGCGCGCCCGGTCCTCCATCGCGGCCCACCCGTCCGGGTGCACGATGTCCTCCACCCGCATGCCCTCGAGCTCCACAGCCGAGCTTGCGCCCAACAGCCGGACCGCCTCCGGGTTGGCGAAGACCACCTTGCGCTCGGAGTGCACCGCGATCCCCACCGGGGCGTGCTCCATGAGGAGCCGATAGCGCTCCTCGCTCTCCTTCAGGCGCGCTCGCCCGCGCAGGTTGCTGAGGCCATAGCCGACGTCGTCGGCCAGCTCCTCGAGGAGCGACCGCTCGGCCTCGCCGAAGGCCCCGGCCTCGCCGTACAGGTTCAGCACCCCGATCGCGACGCCGTCCACCATGAGCGGCAAGGCCAGCCAGGCGCCGAAGCCCCGCGCGAGCATCTCCGTCCGCCACGGCGCGATCTCGGCGTCGATCAGGTGGGCCACCGCAACGCCCCCGATGCGGAGGGCGCGCCCGGCCGGACACTCACCGCGGGGGCCCTCGTCCCACGTGATGTCCAGGGCCTCGGTGTACTCATCCCCGTTCCCAGAGCGCGCTACCGGCCGCACCGGGTGCCCGGGGCCGGCGTCCTTCAGCCCAACCCAGGCCAGGTAGTAGCCGCCCGAGTGCACCGCGGTCTCGCACAACTGGACCAGGAGGTGCGCCTCCGCCGTGGTGAAGGACATGGCCCGGTGGAACGAGCGCGCCACCGCCATCGCCCGTTGCGCTTGCCGCAGCGCCGCCTCGGCCGCCCGGCGAGGGCTGGCGTCGACGCTGAGGAGCGCCACCCCCTCGGGCACCCGCTCGAGCCGATAGTGGAACCAGCGGATGCTGCCCTCCGGTCCGAGCAGCTCCGAGTGCAAGTCATATTGCCCGCCCCGCTCCATGCACGCGCGGATCTTGGCGAAGAGCTCGGTCGACTCCGCGCCCGGGTGGACCTCCATCACGGTCCGGCCGAGGAGCCGCTCGGGGGTGGTGCGCAGCTGCTCGGCCGCGGCGGGGTTGACGAGTACGTAGCGGTACTCGGGGTCGATGACCCGGCACCCCTCCAGCAGCCGCGGTAGCGGCAGTGACTCGCTCAACTTCTTCGCACCCCCTACACGCCAGCCCCCACCGGCGCGCTGTCTGCATGTCTCCAGTTCAGGGCAAACACCCCGCGACCGCAACAGGCGAAGGCGGTGGGTGACTCGTCCGCATACGGCGAGATCGGCTGGTCCGCCTCGGGGGTGCCCACTAATCCCCACCCCGGCCGCCGCGGCCGAGGGTTGACCTGGACCTCGATCCCACGCATGGCGAGTGCCATGACGCGTGCCACCCTCCCCGCGACCCTGGCTACCGCGGCCCTCATGGCCTGCTCGACCCCGCCTCCGCCTCCCGAGGCCCCTCCCCCGGCGGCGCCCCCCGCCCCCGCGGCCCCGGCGCCGACCGTCGCTGCCGTGGCGCCCTACGAGGTGCTGCTGGCGGAGTGGCAGGGGCCGAACGGCGGCGTGCCGCCCTGGGACAAGGTGAAGGTGGAGCTGTTCGTGCCCGCGATCGAGGAGGCCTCGAAGCGCATGCTCGCCGAGGTGGAGGCCATCGCGACCTCGAGCGAGCCGCCGACCTTCGAGAACACCCTCGCCGCCCTGGAGCGGGCCGGAAAGCCCCTCGACCGGTCGGCCACCCTCTTCTTCGTCTACACCGGGAACATGAACGACCCGGCGGTGCAGGCCGCCACGGGGGTCATCCGCCCGCGCCTGGCCCAGGTGCAGGACCAGGTGAACTTCAACACCCAGCTCTTCGAGCGGGTGAAGGCGGTGTACGACGCGCGTGAGACGAGCGGCCTCGACGCCGAGCAGAAGCGCGTGGTCGAGAAGTCGTACGACGCCTTCGTGCAGCGCGGCGCCTCCCTGCCGCCCGAGAAGAAGGCGCGGATGGGCGAGATCAACCAGGCCCTGGCCAAGCTCTTCACCGACTTCGGCAACCGCGTCCTCGCGGACGAGGACACCTGGGTGGTGCTCGGCAAGGACGACCTCGGCGGGCTCCCCGAGGCCCTGGTGGGCGGCTACGCGGCCGCCGCGAAGGAGCGCAAGGTCGAGGGCTGGGCGGTGGTCAACACCCGCTCCGCGGTGGATCCGTTCCTCACCTTCTCGAACCGCCGCGACCTGCGCGAGAAGGTCTGGAACGCCTTCATCAAGCGCGGCGACAACCGCGACGACCACGACACCAACGCGCTGATCACCGAGATCGTGAAGCTCCGCGCGGAGCGGGCGCAGCTCCTCGGCTACGCGAGCCACGCCCACTGGCGCATGGCCGACACCATGGCCAAGGACCCCAAGAAGGCGATGGAGCTGATGATGCGGGTGTGGCCGGCCGCGGTGCGGCGGGTGAAGCAAGAGGTGGCCGACATGAGCCGCCTCGCCAAGAAGGACAAGCTGAAGGGCGCCATCCAGCCCTGGGACTACCGCTACTACATGGAGAAGGTGCGGCAGCAGAAGTACGCGCTCGATCAGACCGAGTTCAAGAACTACTTCGAGCTCAACAACATGATCCAGGCCTCGTACTTCATGGCGGGGAAGCTGTACGGCTACGCGTTCGAGGAGGTCACCGGCCAGTTCCCGGTCTTCCACCCCGACGTGCGCGTCTTCCACGTGACCAACGCGAGCGACGGCAGCCACGTGGGCTACCTGTACCGCGACGACTTCGCGCGGCAGTACAAGCGCTCCGGCGCATGGCAGGCCACCTACCAGGGCCAGAGCAAGTTCGACGGCCAGGTCGACGCGATCGTCTCGAACAACAACAACTTCACCAAGGGCGCCGAGGGCGAGCCGGTCCTGATCAGCCTCGACGACGCCGAGACCCTCTTCCATGAGTTCGGCCACGCCCTGCACGCGCTGACCAACGACACCACCTACCCGTCCCTCGGCGGCACCCCGCGCGACTTCGTCGAGTTCCCGAGCCAGGTGCACGAGAACTGGGTGCTGACCCGCGAGGTCCTCGACAAGTACGCGCGGCACTACAAGACCGGCGAGGCCATGCCTCAGGCCCTCATCGACAAGATGCGCGCCGCCGCGACCTTCAACCAGGGCTTCTCCACCGTGGAGTACCTCGCCGCCGCGATCGTCGACATGAAGCTCCACACCGACCCCAAGGGCGAGGTCGACCCGGTGGCCTTCGAGCAGAAGACGCTGAAGGAGATCGGGATGCCGAAGGAGATCGTGCTCCGCCACCGGCTCCCGCAGTTCATGCACCTGTTCACCTCCGACGCGTACTCCGCTGGCTACTACTCGTACCTGTGGTCCGACGTGATGGCGGCCGACGCGTGGCAGGCGTTCGAGGAGACCGGCGACCCCTGGAACCCGGAGGTGGCCAAGAAGTTCAAGGAGATCATCCTCGCCACCGGCGACGCCATCGACCGGGCCGAGGCGTACCGGCAGTTCCGCGGCCGGGACCCCAAGGTGGAGGCCCTGTTGCAGAACCGCGGCCTCAAGTAGGCCTCAGCTCGGCTTCTCGTCCAGGACCGCCCGCACCTTCAGCGCCAGCATCACCGGGGTGAAGGGCTTCCCGATGAAGGCCACGTCAGGGCTCAGCACTCCGTGCTGGCCCAGCGCGTCGTCCGTGTAGCCGGACATGAAGAGCACCTTGATGCGAGGCCACTGCGCCCCTACCCGGCGCGCCAGCTCCGGCCCGCTCATCCGCGGCATGACCACGTCCGCGAGCATCAGGTCGATGCGCGCGCCCTCCTGCTCGCAGACCACCAGCGCGTCACCTCCGCTCGCGGCAGAGAACACCCGGAAGCCGGCGGCCCGGAGGATCCGCTCGGAGAGCCGGCGCACCGCCGCGTCGTCCTCCACCACCAGCACCACCTCGTTGCCGCTCACCGGGAGGGTGCGGGGGCTGCGGCGCTCGTCGATGCGAGCCCCCTCGGCCACCGGCAGGTGGATCCTGAAGGTAGAGCCGGCCCCGGGCGCGCTCTCCACCTGCACCACGCCTCCGCTCTGCTGGACGATGCCGTAGACGGTGGACAGCCCGAGGCCGGTGCCCTTGCCCTTCTCCTTGGTGGTGAAGAAGGGCTCGAAGATGTGCTCGCGGGTCTCCTCGTCCATGCCGACCCCGCTGTCCGCGACCGAGAGCGCCACGTAGCGCCCGGGGGGCAGCCCGAAGGGGAGCGCCGGGTGCCCTGCCTGGAGCACCACGTTGCTGGTCTCCACCGTGATCACGCCCCCCTTGGGCATGGCGTCCCGGGCGTTGATCACCAGGTTCATGAGGACCTGCTCGAGCTGGCCGGGATCGGCGAGCACCGGAGCCAGGTCGTCCGCGAGGTAGACCCGCCAGCCCACGTCCTCGCCCAGGAGGCGCAGGAGCATCTTCTCGAGGCCCGCGACCACCGCGTTGAGGCTGAGCACCTCGGGCTGGAGCACCTGCTTGCGGCTGAAGGCCAGGAGCTGCCGGGTGAGGGCCGCGGCCCGCTCCCCTGCCCGGCTGATCTCCCGCAGGTCCTCCTGCATCGGGTCCGACGCGTCGAGACCGTCGAGGGCGAAGCGCGCGTAGCTCATGATCACCGACAGGAGGTTGTTGAAGTCGTGCGCGACGCCGCCAGCCAGGCGCCCCACCGCCTCCATCTTCTGGGCGGCCAGGAACTGCTCCTCCATGCTCGCGCGCTCGAGCTCCGCGCGCCGTCGCGCGGTCACGTCGCGCACGATCGAGATCATGCGGTCCGAGCCCGGCATCGGCACCCAGTGCACGGTGACGTAGGCCTCCACCTTGCCCGCGCGGGTGATCGGGATGTCCGACCAGTGCATGCGCTCCGGGTCGGCGCTCGCGAGGTCGGCCTGCACGCGCTCCCTCAGCGCGGAGCGCTGGGCCTCGTCCTCGTAGGCCGCCTCCCAGAAGCCCCCGGGCACCTCGAGCGCGCCCCGCGTCGTCCGGTAGATCCGCGGGAACGCGTCGTTCATGTAGCTGAAGCGCACGGCGGGGCCGGCCTCGCAGACCGCGACGCCGATCGGCAGGTTGTCCATCACCACCCGCACGAAGGCCTCGCTCTCCAACAGCGCCGCCTCGGCGCGCTTGCGCTCGGTGATGTCCTGGTTGACCCCGTGGGTACGGATGACGTCGCCTTGCGCGTCCCGCTCCATGACGAAGCGCACCACCACGTGGCGCTCCTGCCCATCCGGGCGGACGAGCCGGTGCTCCATCCGAGCGACGTGGTTCGGGTCCGGGTTGCTCAACGCCCGCCGGAGCTCCTCGCCCACCCGCGCCTGGTCTGGCGCAGCGACGAAACGATCCCGGTAGGCGTCGAAGGTCATCCGGTACCCGCCCTCCGCCGCTGCCGAGGTCCCGCACAGGGCGTACAGGCGGTCGTTGAACGTGAACTCGCGGGTGCCCCGATCGTAGTCCCAGCTCGCCATGTGCGCGAGGTCCATGGCCTCCTCCAGGCGCTCCCTCGCCCGCCGAGCCTCCTCCTCGACCCGGCGGCGGTCGGTGACGTCCTCGGCCAGGACCATCACCATCACCTCACCCTCCAGCACCACCAGCTGCATGGAGGCCAACACGTGCCGCGGCTCGCCGGACCGCTTGCGGATCGTGGCGTACACCCCGTGCACCGAGCCCTCGTCTCGAAGGGTGGCCATCCAGTGCTCTCGGGCCTCCGGCTCCACCAGCGCGCCGACGTCCTCCGCGCGCCTCCCGATGATCTCCTCGTGGTCGTAGCCCAGGATCTGGAGGAAGGCGTCGTTCACCAGCACCGCGCGGCCGTCCGAGATCCGGTGGATGATGATCCCCATCGGGCTCATCCGGAAGAGCTTCGAGAACATCCGCTCGGACTCACGCAGGGCCTCTTGCACCCGCACCCGGTCGGTGACGTCCAGGACGACCCCATGGAAGCCGGCCACCTCGCCACCCTCGGTGCGGACCACCCACGTGCGGTCGTCGACCCAACGCACCTCCCCCGAGGCGGTGAGCACGCGATACTCCTGCGAGAACTCCATGCAGTCGGGGACCGCCGCGTAGGCGACCACCTCCTCCCGCACCCGGTCACGATCGTCGGGGTGGATGATCTGCGAGTAGATGAGCTCCCCCCTGAGCAGCGCCTCGGGCCGATAGCCGAACTGCGCGAAGTTCTCGGAGACGTACTCGACCGGCTCCCCCGGCCGAGCGCTCCAGCTGAAGGCGACGGCCGGGCTCTTGTTGATGATGCGCTCCAGCCGCTCGCTGCTCTCGCGCGCCCTGCGCAGGTCTTCCTGCGTCCGCTTGCGCTCGGTGATGTCGGTGACGATGACCTGGATCGCCGGCTTGCCCTCGAAGGTGATCGCGGTTGCGTGGACCTCCACGTCCACCGCCGCGCCATCGAGGCGGAGGTAGCGGCTCTCGGCCGGGTACCGGCTCCCCTCGCCCCCCAGCATCTGGGCCATGCGCGCGCGAGACGCCGCGTGCTCGCTCGGGTGCACGATCTGCTCGACCCGACGCCCCACCAGCTGCGCGGGTGAGGCGGCGCCGAGGATCCTCGCCCCCGCGGCGTTGGTGAACACGACCTGCCCCTCACAGAGCACCGCGATGCCCACCGGCGCCTCGTCGAGGAGCAGGCGGTAGCGCGCCTCGCTCTCGCCCAGGGCCTGCACCGCGCGCCGCCGCTCCAGCGCCTCCCGCGCCGCGCGATCCTCCAGGGCGCCGGGCCCCGCCGCCGCGCGCCGGGCCCGCAGGCTGGTGAGGCCGTCGCCGAGGTCCAAGGCGAGGTCCTCGAGGAGCAGCTGCTCCGCCCCCTCGAACGCGTCGAGCTCCGCCGCGTAGATGCAGAGCACGCCCGCGGTCCTGCCCGCGATCTCGAGCGGGAGCGCCACCGAGGAGCGAAAGCCCAGCTCCACCGCGCGGCGACGCCAGTGCTCGTGGCCGGGCTGCTCGTCCACGAAGCGCGCCACGACCACCTGGCCGTCCCGGATCGCCCGCCCCGCGGGCCCCAGCCCCGAGTCCCGCTCGCCCCATGTGAGGTCGAGGCCGTCGAGGAGCTCGGCCCCCACCCCGTGCCGCGCGCTCAGCCGGATGCGCCGCTCGGGCCCGGCCTCCGCCATGCCGACCCAGGCCAGGTGGTAGCCGCCCCGCTCCGCCACCCGCTGGCAGAGCGCGGTGAGCAGCGTCGCCTCGTCGTCGTGGGCCGCGATCAGGGTCCGGCAGGCTCGGGCCATCCCGGCCACCCGCGCGCTCCTTCGCAAGGCTTCTTGCGCGGCGTTGGTCGCGGTGACGTCGGTCGAGAGGATGAGCACCCCCTCGTTCACCGGCACGAAGCGGAGCCTGAACCACTCCTTGC
>JACKEN010000055.1 GCA_020632995.1 Deltaproteobacteria bacterium
TGAGGTGCTCGATGGCCTCCGCGGTGCTCCGCCATAGGAGCTCCGTGACCTGGGCCATCTCGCCCACCGGAGTGGAGACCACGGACACGCCCGCCGCGATGGCGTCGAGGCCTTGGATGGGCCCGCCTTCGGTGTGAAGCGGCGCAGGAAGTGGGTGGCCAGCTCAGGGATGTCGTCGACACGCTCGCGCAGCGGTGGGATCTCGATGGTGACGGTGCTGAGCCGGTAGTAGAGATCGGCCCGGAGCCGTTCGGCTTTGCCGTCCGTCATGTTCGTGGCGGCGACGACGCGGACGTCGGCCTTGCGGATGTCTGGCGATCCGAGGTGGCGGTACTCGCCCTCCTGCAGGAACCTGAGCAGCTTGACTTGCACCAACGGCGCGAGGCTGTCGACCTCATCGAGGAAGATGGTCCCACCGTCCGCCTGCTCGAGCATGCCGCTCTGGGTCTGACGGGCGTCGGTGAAGGCGCCCGGGACGTGCCCGAACAGCTCGTTGTCTGCGACGTCGGGGGGCAGGGCGCCGCAGTTGATCGGGATGAAGGGGCCATGCGCGCGCTGTCCGAGGTAGTGCAAGGCGCGGGCGCAGAGCTCCTTGCCGGTGCCCGTCTCGCCACAGATCAGCACCGAGGCCGACGAGCGGGCCACCCGCGGCAGGCGGTCGATGACGCGCCTCAGCGCCGGGCTGTGGCCGACGAAGGCGTTGAGGGCGGTCCGGGCCCGGATGATCGTCTCGTTGTCCGCGATGCTCAGGCGGGTGTGGACACGGAGGACGGCGGCGAGGTCCACCGCTTTGAAAGGCGCGTTGACGACGGGGCACCGCGTGGCGTGGGTCGGTTGCGCCGCGGCGATGATGAGCGGGACCCTGACGTCAGCCTCGGTGATGTCCAGGGCGGTCGGGTCGTCGCCCCTCGAGAAGGGCAGGATCAGGGCCGCGACCTCGTCAGGGAGCTCCGCCTCGACGTCGGGCACCCGTCTGCAGCGGAGGCCGAGCACTCCGACGAGCCCGATGAGGACATCTGCGAGCGGCGTGTGCCCGACCACGGCCACCGTGTCGGGGACCACGCGAGCCTTTGCTGCCACGGTCCACCCCCCTATCCCAATACGAGACGGGCATGACAGCACGGATCCAGCGTCTGAAACAAGGGGTTGCCCCCCGTCCACCTGGCCGCCGCCCGCGCGGTGGTGGATCCCAGCCGGCGCTGGTATGCCTGAAGATCCCATGGCCGGAGGCTGGTACAAGGACGGCGCGGTCCAGGAGCAGATCGACGCCAGCGTGGATGACGCGGTGAAGCGCGCTCGGGCGCTCCTCGGGGGCGGCGAGAGCCGCACCCACTGCGAACTGTGCGAGGCGCCGATCCCCGAGCGCCGCCGGGCCGCGGTGCCCGGCGTTCGCCTCTGCGTCCCCTGTCAGCGCGAAGAGGACGAGGCGGAGGCCCTCGCGCGGGTCCAGGACCGCCGCGGGAACAAGGACAGCCAGCTCCGCTGACTCGCACGCCCTGCACCCGTCATCACGCAAGGTCTGCCGGTGCGGGTCGCAGGGTGCGGCGCTCGACCTTCAGCCGGCCCGGATCCCGCCGTGAGACGGGTCTGGCACGGTTGCTGCTTCTGAGGGACCCATGACCTCGCCCCTCTCCGGCATGCCGGGCACCCGCGACGCTTGGAAGAAGCAGATGGAGACCGCCACCGGCCAGGAGTCCCTGGACCTGGGCAAGGCGGACAAGCTCGGCCTCGACCAGGCCACGGTGGACAAGCTCCACAAGGCCGACACCGACGGCGACGGCCGCTTGAGCTGGGACGAGGCGTGGAAGGCCTTCGACAGCTTCGACAGCAACGGTGACGCGGGCTCCGTCGACCTGACCAAGCTGGGCAAGAGCGACAAGGCGCTGGCGTTCGCGCGCGGGCTCACGAGCCTGGCCGACGCCAACAAGACCGCGGCGGCCCTGCACAGCACCGCGACCTTCGACGCGACCAAGGCCCAGACCTACACCGTGGACGGGCGCACCATCACGTTCCCGCCCGACGCCCTGGCCAAGCCGGCGGTGGTGGACAAGGACTACCTCGACCGGCCCCAGATCAGCTTCCAGCTGGCGGACGGCACCGACGGGCGCCTCTACAACGACGCCAAGGACGGCTGGGTCGCGGTGGTGGACCACCAGCACTACAAGGTCGACCTGGGCAGCGCCAAGAAGCTCGAGATCAAGGGCCTGCTCACCGACAGCAAGGACGGCAAGCAGGTGGAGGGGCACGCCTTCGCGCTCCGCAAGGACGGCGGCGCGTGGGCGGTCGTGGCCAACGACCGGGCGGAGTCCTTCACGCTCAACCCCGACACCGGCACGATCCTTCACAACAGCGCGCCGGGCGGGACCGACATCCAGGTGCCCGCGGGCGCGACGCGCTTCGAGAAGGCGTGGATCGGCTCCGGCAACAAGACGATGGAGTACACCGCCCACTTCCAGGACGGCCGGCAGGCTGCCTTGCGGTGGAGCGGGAACAACAAGTACACCGTGCGGGCCGACGGCGGGGACTGGGCCCAGCTGGAGGTCCCCGAGGACCGCTACCCCTACGCGAAGCTCACCTTGCAGGCGGACGGCACGGTGCGGGCCGAGACGCGCCCGATGATGGCGGAGGGGAGCAAGGTCGACGTCTTCGGCAAGGACGGAAAGCTGATCAAGACCATCGACTTCTCCACCGAGGGCGAGCGCGCCAAGCGCAAGGCCGAGGGCGCGGCCCTGATCGAGGCGGGGAGCGCGGAGGGCGTGGACCTCGTCAACCGGGCCTACAAGGAGCAGATCGATCACGGCCTCATCGTCTCGCCCCACGACGATCTCTCGAGCGGCTGGAAGGACCGCGCGTTGGCCACGCGCTACGGCGAGCGCATGGGCAAGGCGATCACCGCCCTCGCCGCCAGTGGCAAGGTGGACGAGGCCAAGGCGCTCCAGAAGAAGGTGGCGGACGAGCTGTCGAACGGCCACCCCCTGGGCGACACCGACGCCAAGCGCCTGGCCCTCGACGCCTACGCGAAGCAGGTCATCGCCGCCGGGGAGCCGGTGGCCAGCGCGCTGTTGCCCGAGCTCGCCAGCCAGGTCGCGGCCAACAAGGGCACCGAGCCGGGGCACCTGTACCTGTCCGACGGCACCTACGACGCCCTCGACACCCTGGCCCAATCGCAGCTGGCGGCGGGCAAGCTGGACGCGGCAAAGGCGCTCTACGGCGCGGCGGCCAACTCGGACACCACCGCGCGCAGGAACCTCGACGGCTACAAGAGCGGCGACACCTTCGTGGCGAAGACCGGCGGCGGCGGCACCCTCGCCCTGGACGACCCGCCCGACGGCACCGCGGTGAAGGCCTACGACGGGATGAGCACCAGCACCGCGAGCATCGCCCGCACCAAGGTGGCGCAGATCGAGCTCACCCAGCGGTTCCAGAAGGAGGCCGCCGCGCTGCCGGGCCTCACCCTCACCGACGCCGAGAAGGCCCAGGTGCCCCCCTCGCCCGAGGTGATGAAGAAGTACTTCGCGGCCAAGTACGACGGGCAGATGCCGCAAAAGATGGGCGAGCTGCAGGAGGAGCTGGGCGCGTACCTGAAGGTGGCCTACGCCCACCCGCGGCTGAACGTCCCCGACGACGTGAAGGCGTGGACCTCGTCCGGCCTCCCGACCCTGACCGACGGGCGCCTGGCCGCGGACTGCTTCGTGGCGAACCGCGCCGCGGCGCACATGCTCTCGGGCGTCGGCGGCCTGAAGATCACCGGGGTCCAGAACGATGGGCACTCGCGCCTGGTGGTGACCTCCGCCGACGGCAAGCAGGGCTTCGTCCAGAGCAACGAGGAGGTCGCCAAGCTTGAGGGCAAGTCGACGGACAGCTTGCAGAGCCGGGTAGAGACGACCATCGCCAAGCACTCGGGCATGCAGGTGCTCTACGGGATGCCGGCGCCCATCCGCCTCGGCGCCGCCTTCGAGACCGGCGCGGGCCTCACGGACGTGGACGCCTCGTTCGACGCCTCCTTCGCCGCGGCCGAGAAGAGCCTGGGCGGGATCTCGGCCACCTCCACCGACGGGAAGCTGCGGGCCGGCGGCACCAAGGTGCGGGCCCTCGTGAAGCGCTACGAGAGCTTCCGGACCCGGGCCAACGAGTTCACCAAGAAGTGGGTCGACACCCCGGTCGGCCAGCGCACCGACGCCATGAAGAAGGAGAAGGACGATCTGGAGGCGGAGCTGAAGCAGCTGGACAAGGACCTCGCGTCCGTCCGCGGCCAGGTCCCGTCCCAGCAGGTCCTCTTCATCGACGCCCAGAAGAAGAACGGGGGGATCTTCGACCTCTCCCTGGGGCGCGACTTCTTCACCACCGGGACGGCCATCCTCATCAACGGGGAGACCAGCTTCAGCCTGGGGGGCAGCTCGGGCTGGTAGCCTGCAACCTTACTTGCAGATGCAGCCCTGCCCGTTCAGCGTGGTGCAGAAGCAGGGGTCGGGGCGCTGGCTCACCACCACCGCCGCCACCGTGCCCCCCACCACCGCGGCGCCGATCGCCACCCACGGCCACGGGGTGCGCCAGAGCGAGCGCTGCTCGTCCAGCTCGAGCTTCGCGGTCTTGGTCTCCCCGCTCGTCACGTCGACCTCGGTGTGCTCGGTCGAGAAGCCCTCGAGCGAGCCCTCGACCGTGTAGCGGCCGGGGGCCACGGTGAAGACGTTCGGGGTGCCGGGGTCGGGCTCGGGCCCCGGCGTCAACCTGAGTTGCGCTCGGGGCGGGTCCACGTCCACCACGATGCGGCCGCTCTTCACGAAGCCCTCGGCCCCGAGGAGCGCGTCGGCCTCGCGGGTGACCACGTCGAGGGGCGCCTCGCCCCGGGGCACCTCGCCCACGCGGTCCGCGACCTTGCGGCCGGCGTCGGTGTCGAGGAGCTGGAGCGAGTAGACCGGCGGATCCAGCTGGTAGTTCAGCACCACCACCAGGCCCAGGCGGGCGTCGAACATGCGGAGCTTGGCCGCGATGCAGGCCGCGTCCGAGCCGCAGTCGCGCACCCGGGCCACCAGGCCCTCGTTGCTGGCCACGAACATCTCCTCGGCCGAGATCACCCGCAGGCCGAGCCGGGTGCGGGTGGCCCGGATGACCGCGTCGTAGATGGCGGACACCGAGCTGTCGCCCCCCGGCCCCTCGACCACCATGGGGAGGACGGCCAGGCTGTCCCGCAGGCGGGTGGGCGCGGCGGCGTGGGCGGGGGCGGCGCCCAGGGCGAGGGCGAGGGGCACCAGCGCCCCGGCCCACCCCCCTCGAACGCTGCTGGCTGGCGTCCCCACGCCCCCTCTGGGTACCCTAGGCCCCGCGCGGGAACAACCTGCGCCCGTGATGGCCGATCCCGCCACCCTCCTGTTCCTGTTCGGGTTGTCCTGCGCCGACCCCTGCCCGCTGCCCCCCAAGACCCAGGCCGCCCTGGAGCAGGCCGCGGTGCGAGCGATGGGGGAGCGGGGCTTCGAGGTGCGGCCGCCGCCGCCGGACGCCTTGCGCCCGACCGGGCCCGACGCCGCCCTGGAGCCGCGGGACGAGGCTCGGCAGCTGGGGGCGGGGCGGGTGGTGGTGCTCGACTACGCGGCCGACACCCAGCAGGTGTGGGTCAGCCACTTCGTACTCGGGACCGTGGGCCCGTGGTCGGTCTCTCGGGTGTCATGCCCGCCGGAGGGGGAGGGGGTCTGCCCCGGCTTCGAGCCGATGCTCCTGAAGGGGTTGCGCCCCCGCTCGGTGGACGACGTGGACTTCATCGGGATGCTCCGCACCGCGGCCGGCGACGTGGGGGCCTGCGTGGCGGAGGAGGACCAGGTGCCAGCCGCCTTGCGGACCTTCGGGCGGGTGGAGCTGGACCTGACCGTCCGGGGCGACGGGAAGGTCGAGGTGTCGGCGGTGGCCCCGGCCCGGGTGGCGAAGAGCGCCTTCGGGATCTGCCTCAGGGCCGCCCTGGAGCGCCGGGACGTGGGCCCCTTCGAGGGGGGGCCGGTCAAGCTGCGGATCCCGCTCGATCTCTGACCGACTGACGCCGCGCGCCCGCCGGTGTACCCAGGCCTCGATGCGCCTGGCCCTCGCGCTCCTCGCCACCCTCGTCGCCGCCCCCGCGGCGGCCGCCCCGGCCTGGGTGATCATGCCGGTCCACAGCGAGCACCCCCCGCCCCAGGATCCCACCCTCCTGCGGCTCTCGGTGCCCCTCGCCCGCAGCTTCGAGGCGAAGGTGAGCGGCGCCGTCCGCCTCGCCTCCCGCGAGGAGCGCGACGACCGCTGCCGGGACGACGGCTGGCGCTGCCCCCGCGAGGTGGCGGAGATGATGGGGGTGGACAACGTGGTCTACCTCAAGCTCGACGACGCGCAGGAGAACCTGCAGGTCTCGGTGTTCTCGGGCCGCCAGGGGGTGGTGGCGAGCACCGAGCTCCCCTGCGACTGGGAGGCGGGCAGGCTGTCCTGCGACGAGGCGGGCATGGGCGCCTTCGCGGAGGGCCTGGTGCCCCGGACCCTGGATCCCAAGGAGGTCGACCAGGCCTTCGCCGCCCTCTCCCCCGCGCTGGCCCGGTGCGCCCGCCTGGGGGCCACCCAGCCCGACGTGAAGGTGGTGTTCACGGTCGGCGAGAAGGGCGGCGCCCGCCACGTCCGGGTGGAGCCTCGGCGCCTGCAGCGCAAGAAGGCCTACGCCTGCATGGCCCGGGTGGTGGAGGGCCTGAAGGTGCCGCCCTTCGCGGGCGCGGCCGCCGGCCCCTTCGAGCGGGCCCTCCCCACCGGCGACAAGCGCTGAGGGCGCGGATCCCCGGCCCCACGCGGGCCCGGGCCGGCCATCCCGCCCACCCGACCGGGTTCGCCACCTCCGCGTCACGGCCCCGCCCCCCGGTCGGGGCTTGCCGAGCCGCCCACCCTGCCATTAGATGCCCGCCGTGCGACGTCCCCTGGGGATCTTCTTGTGGGCGCTGGGGTTGTGCGTCGCGTCCGTGCCTCGGATCGCCGACGCCGCGCCCCCCAAGCTCGTCGTGCTGGTCTCGGTGGACCAGCTCTCGGCCCACCAGGTCGAGCGCTGGGCCCCGCTCCTCCAGGGTGGGCTCGGGCGCCTGTTGCGCCAGGGGGCCTTCTACCCCCAGGCGCGCTATGCCTACGCCAACACCGAGACCGCGCCGGGGCACGCCACCCTCTCGACCGGGGCCTGGCCGAGCAGCCACGGCATCGTGGCGAACTACTGGTACGCCGAGGGCTCCGGGCGCGAGACGTACTGCTACGAGGACCCGCGCTTCGGCCGCAGCCCCGCCAACCTGAACGCCCCCACCCTGGCCGACGCCCTGCGCCTGGCCACCGCCGGGCGGGGCAAGGTGGTCTCGATCTCGCTGAAGGACCGGGCCGCCATCCCCATGGGCGGCCAGCGCCCCGACCTCGCGGCCTGGTACGACGAGCCGAGTGGCCGCATGGTGGCCGGCGCCTGGCCGGGCACGAACAAGCCGGCGTGGTTCGAGGGCGCGGTGGTGGGGATGGGCGCGGACTCCGCCCTCGGCCAGCCCTGGGACCGCTCTCGGCCCGACCTCGACTACAGCGCGTGGGCGGGGCCGGACGATCACCCGGCGGAGAAGGACGTGCCCGGGCTGGGGCGCACCTTCCCGCGCCGCATGCCCGAGGACATGGCGCAAGACGTCCTGCGCCACATCTACCCGACCCACCCCAAGGCCCTCGACAACCTCTTCGAGCTGGTGAAGGTCGCGGTCGACAAGGAGGCCCTGGGCCGCCACGAGGTCCCCGACCTGCTGGCGATCGGCGTCACCACCACCGACTACGTGGGCCACTGGTGGGGCGGGTACAGCCACGAGGCGCTCGACGCGCTGCTCCGGGTGGACGCCCACCTCGGGGCCCTGTTCGACGCGCTGGATCGCACGCTGGGCCGGGGCCGGGTGCTGATCGTCCTCTCCGCCGACCACGGCACCACCCCCACCCCCGAGAAGGCGCCGCTGTTGGGCATGAGCGCCCTCCGGGTGAGCAAGGACCGGCTGATGGGCGCGGCGCAGGCCGTCTTGCCGACGGGCGCCCGCGTCCAGGATATCGACGCCCCCGCAGTCTATCTTGCGCCCACCGCCCCCGGCGTCGACCGGCTGGCCCTCGCCCGCAAGGTGGCGGCGGCGCTCACGGCCGAGGAGGGCGTCGTCGAGGCCCACGCCCCCGCCGACGTGGCCCGCTTCCCCGAGCCCTTCGCCACCTTCTTCGCGCGCTCCCTCTTCGTGGGGCGGCGGCCCGACGTGCAGCTTCGCGTCGTGCCCCACGCGTACATCTCGAAGGTGGACGCGGAGGGGCGCGGGGTGGGCAGCGGGCACGGCTCTCCCTACCTCTACGATCAGTCCGTCCCGGTGCTCCTGGCCGGGCCCGGCGTCCGCGCCGGGGTGGATCGCCGCCCGGTGGACATGACCCGGGTGGCGCCCACCGTCGCCGCGCTGCTCGGCATCCCGCCCCCCGCGGCGGCCTACGACGCGCCGCTGCCGGCGGCGGACCCCTGAACCTTGAAGAACGGAAACACCATGCGCTTTGACAGCCCCCGACCGCTCCTCCTGCTCCCCGCGCTCGCCCTGGCCCTGATGGCTGGCCCGGCCCGGGCCCAGACCGGCACCTCCTCGTCGACCCACCCGCTGCCAGGTGAGGGCGGTGGGCTCCCGCGGGCGCAGATGCCCCAGGGCGGGGTGGACGACGGCTCGCAGGATGCCCTGCAGCCGGACATGCAGCGCGCCGGCCAGGAGGGTGGCACCGACACCGAGCACTGCCACGAGCACGAGCACGACGGGGTCAAGCACACCCACTGCCACGACCACGAGGCGGGGCCCGAGCACACCCACTGGCACGAGGGCAAGGACGCCCCGACCACCCCGGTGCCCCACGAGCACGAGCACGAGCATGTGCACCCGGCCCCCGGTGCCCCGGCGGCCCCCGTGGTCCCCGGCACCCCGGCGCCGCAGAGCATGCTCGAGCCCCAGCGGGCGGGCGACGCCTTCGGCACCCAGGCCGAGGAGCAGGTGGTGGGCGGCATCCACGTACGTTGGAACGGCTACGTGCGGATGCTGGCCGAGGTGATCGAGAACGACAGCAAGTCCGCTTTCATCGGGCGCAACGACGGCTTCAAGATGGCCAACGCCCGCATCGGCCTGCTCGCCTACAAGGGCGACTTCAGCGGCTACGTCTCCCTCGAGGCGGCGGCGGGCGAGCGCGAGACCTTCAACGACCCCAACGCGACCTTCCGGGTCATGCCCCGCGACATGTACCTGCGCTACAACGTGTCGCGCTTCGCGCGGGTGACCGCGGGCCGCTTCAAGACCCCGTATGACATCTCGAGCCTCGAGGCGACCGCGCTCAGGACCTTCATCGAGCAGCCGGTGGAGTCCCGCGGCGTGCTCCCCACCCAGGGCTTCGAGGTGAACGGCATGGCCACCGACCGCCAGCTCGGGGTGATGATCCACGCCGAGCGCATGAACCTCGACCTGGCCGGCTTCGACTTCGGCTACGCCATCGCCCTCACCAACGGCTTCACCCAGAACATGGCGCTCAACGACAACGATCGCCCCGCCGCCTTCGCCCGCCTCTCGATGTACTTCCGGGACTGGGTGGCGCTGAACGCGGCCGGCTTCGCCGACACCCGCACCACCGGCGACCTGCCGAACCTCTTCGACGAGGACGTCAAGGGCGTCGAGGCCTCGGCCCTCGGCCACATCGGCGACCTGCGCCTCGAGGCCCAGTGGCTCTACCAGGTCACCCAGTTCGAGACCTCGGGCCGCCCCGACGTCAGCGCCATGGGCGGCCACGCCCAGGTCGCGTACGAGCTGTGGAACATCGGCGTGGCCTACCGATTCGCCTTCTTCGACCCCAACCTCGACGACCTCGAGGACGCGGACCGGGTGATCGAGCATACCCTGGGCCTGGGCTACACCATGGAGTCCCTGCCCCTCCGGTTCCTCCTGAACGGCACCGTGGCCCAGGAGCAGGCGGGCCGGAAGCTCTCCAACAACCGGCTCACCCTGTTGGCCCAGTTCACCTTCTGAGCCCGCTTGGGTAGCGTGGAGTGCACATGAACCTGAAGGCGAAAGCGGGCGCGGTGGCCCTGGTGTTCGGCGCGGCGGCGGGCGTGGCCGCGGCGGCCCAGAGCTGTGCCACCGACGAGCCCAGCGTGGTGGCCCAGCAGATCACGAGCCGGGCCCAGCTCATCGGCGGGCCGGGGGCCCTCGGCGAGGTGGGCGACTACCTGCTCGCGAACGAGCAGATCCGGCTCATCATCCAGGGCGAGGGCTACTCGCGGGGCTTCGGCCTGTACGGCGGCTCGCTGATCGACGCCGATCTGCAGCGCCCCGAGCAGACGAGCGACGGCTCGGGCGGGCTCGGGCACGACAACTTCAGCGAGCTGTTCCCGGGCCTGTTCCTGAAGGCGATGAAGCCGGCCGCCAACGGCATCGAGACGGTGGCGAACGAGGACGGCTCGGCCTCGGTGAAGGTGCGCGGCTCGGCGGCGGACTTCGTGTTCCTCGCCCAGCGCATCAACGACGTGCTCCTCGACTCGAGCCGCCTGATCTTCCAGAACGAGTATCGGCTCTACCCCGGCAAGCGCTACGTCGAGATCACCACCACCATCACCAACGGCGGCACCAGCATCGTGCAGTTCCCGGCCGACGCGGTGAACTCGCTGATCGGCGACGCGGAGCTCGAGTTCCCGGTGGGCGACGTGATCCTGTTCGGGGCCGGCAACCACGTCTTCGCCGAGGGCGCGGGCTTCGACATGCGCTTCACCCTCGAGCGCCTCTACAAGACCCCGGTGGCCCTGCCCAAGCTGCCGGGCCTCATCACCCCGTTCCTCGCCACCAAGGGCGACGGGGTGTCGTACGGGTTCATGAGCGGCATCACCGACCCCGAGCTCTCGATCACCCGGCGCACCGGCTTCACCGAGGCCGAGGCGGCCACCGACGATCTCCTCATCCCGTTCCTCGCCTCCGCCTTCACCGGCGCGTTCTACGGCGCCGCGCCCAAGGAGCTGCGGCCCGGCCAGGCGTTCGCGTTCAAGAAGTTCTTCATCGTGGGGAACGGCGACGTGGCCTCGATCCGCGACGTGGTGCACGAGATCCGCGAGCAGCAGGTCGGTCAGGTGGCCGGCATCGTGAAGGAGCGGTTGACGCAGGCCCCCGAGGTCGACGCCTCGGTGGTGGTCTTCGACGCCGACGGCGAGGCCTTCAACCAGCACAGCGCCGACGGCACCGGGCAGTTCCGGGGCAACTATCCGCCCGGGCAGTACAGCTACCGCGTGGTGGCCCCCGGCCGCTTCACGACCGACCCGGTGTCCTTCACCGTCGAGCTCGGCAAGCCCACCTTCCTCGAGATCGAGCTGGACTCCCCCGGCGTGCTGAGCGCCCGCGTCACCCGCGCCGAGGACGGCCGCGAGATGCCGGCCAAGTGCTCGGTGGTGGGCACCTACGCCGCGCTCCACACCGGCCAGGTGGCGCACGAGTTCATCTACGACCTGACGGTGGGCGAGGAGATGCGGGTGGTCGACCTCATCCCCGACACCGAGGACCCGATGACCCGGCGCTGGGTCGAGCACATCATGCTCGTGAACGGGCAGGAGAAGGACCGCGTGCGCCCCGGCAAGTACCGCGTCTACTGCTCCCGCGGCATGGAGTACGACGTCTACGAGCAGGACATCGAGGTCAAGGCGGGTGAGATCACCCAGGTCGACGCGGTGCTGCGCCGGGTGGTCGACACCTCCGGCTGGGCCTCCGGCGACTACCACCTGCACGCCCAGCCCTCGGTGGACTCGAGCTTCGCCCTGAAGGACCGCGTGCTCGCGGTGGCGGCGGAGGGCGTCGACATCGCCTGCTCCTCCGACCACAACTTCGTCACCGACTACCGGCCCTACATCGCCGACCAGAACATCGAGGACTTCGTGCAGGGCATGGTGGGGCTCGAGATGACCACCCTCGAGGTCGGGCACTTCAACGGCTTCCCGCTGAAGTACGATCCCGGCCCCATCACGAAGGGCGCCTTCGAGTGGTCGGGCCGCCCGCCCCAGGACCTCTTCAACGACCTGCGCGCGCTCGGCTCCCGCGGGCCCGACCAGACCATCATCCAGGTGAACCACCCCCGCGACACCATCCTGGGCTACTTCAACGACTACAACTTCAACCCCGACACCGGCGAGGTGGAGGAGTCGGACAGCATCCTGTTGTCGCCCGAGGGCCCCGAGTTCGGGCCGGACAAGGTCTCGTGGAACTTCGACGCGCTCGAGCTCTACAACGGCAAGCGCTTCGAGCTCCTGTACCACTACCGCATCCCCGAGGTGCTGCCTCCGCCGCCGATCCCCGACGAGATCCCGCCCGCGGGCACCGTGCTGCGCGACGAGAACGGCAAGGTCGCCTTCCCCGGCGGCCTCGACGACTGGTTCACGCTGCTGAACCAGGGCCGCATCTACACCGCGATGGCCAACAGCGACACCCACGGCATGGACGACGAGCCCGGCATCCCCCGCACCTTCACCCCGGTGGCCGACGATCGGCCGGGGTCGGTGGACGAGCAGGACATCGTGAAGGCGATCCAGAACCAGCAGGCCTTCCTGACCAACGGCCCCTTCGCCCGGATCACCGTCACCGGCAGCGGCGCCTGCATCGCGCGCAAGACGGGCGAGGGCCTCGGCCGCACCGAGTGCGGCATCGGTGAGCTGGTCACCGCCACCGGCGGCAGCGTCACGGTGAAGGTCGCCTTGCAGGCCGCGCCCTGGGTGAAGGTGAAGCAGATGAACTTCATCGCCAACGGCGTGAAGGTGGCCACGGTGGACGGCGACAACTCCACCCTGAGCCTGGTGACCCAGGAGCTCACCTTCCCCAAGGACGGCTGGTTCATGGTCGAGATCCTGGGTGACGAGGGCATGTTCCCCATGGCCCTGCCGAAGGAGGTGCCCTCGATCCAGGTCTCCGACGCCCTCGGCTCGATCGGGAGCGCCTTCGGCTTCGACTTCGCCCCCTACGGGAACCTGCAGCCCAGCCAGGTGCACCAGGTCCACCCGTACGCGTTCTCGAACCCGGTGTTCGTCGACGTCGACGGCAACCACGCCTTCGACCCGCCGGGCCTGTCGACCCAGGCCCTCACCGCCGCGCGGACCGCGCCCCGGGTGAAGGGCGTGCGCCCCGACCTGCGCGGGATGCCGGCCCTGACCAAGCTCTTCGGGCTCTTCGGCCACGGGCACTGAGCTTGCGGCTCGGGGCAGCCGTCGTCGTCGGAGCGCTCGCCTGGGCCACCCCGGCCTGGGCCCACAAGGGCAAGGTCACCCGCACCCTGATGCTCGAGGCCACCGCCGAGCACCGGCTCGTGGTGGTGGTGCACCTGAAGATCACCGGCGACGATCAGCGCCGGGCCCTGATGGTGCTCGCCGACGCCGACCGCGACAACCGCCTGTCCCGCCCCGAGGAAGCGCGCCTGGAGGCCGAGCTCACCGAGCGGGCCCTCGGTGGCCTCCGCCTCACCGTCGACACCGCCACCGTGACCCTGGCCGACGCGCAAGCCAAGCTGCAGTTCCCGGCCGACGGCCCGGTGGAGCTGATGGTGCACGGCACCGCGCCGCTGCCTTCGGACGCCGAGCGGATCACGGTGCGGACCGGGGTGAGCGAGGACCCGGCCCAGCTGATCTGGATGCCGGGGGCGCGGCGGGGCCGGGTGGTTCGGGGCACGCGGGCGCTCGTCGGCCACCCCGACATCCCGCTCGGGCGGGGAGACCGGGTGTCGGTGGAGCTTCAGCCCTAGTGCCCGCGTTCCGAAGTCCCTTCCGGGTTTCGCTGGT
>JACKEN010000056.1 GCA_020632995.1 Deltaproteobacteria bacterium
AGGATTCACCCTGGGGTGCCTTGCGGCGAGGCTCGGGCTTGGATAGTCCGAGGGGTCATGGCAGACCGCACGATCGGCTCATTGGTCCACCGGCGCACACAAGAGAGCCCGAACGAAGTGGCCGTCCGCTACAAGGACGGCGGGGTCTGGAAGGACATCACCTGGCGAGACTTCGGCGCGCGCATCGAGCGCATCGCGGCCGGCCTCGCCACCGCGCTGGACGACCTGCCCACGCGAGCCGCGGTGGCGATCACCGGGAACACCTCCGCGGACTGGATCGCGTGCGACTTCGCGGCGCTCGGCATGGGCCTGCGGACGATCCCCGTGTACGCCACCCTGCTGACCGAGGAGGCCGGCTACCTGCACGTCGACAGCGAGGCGCTGATCTCGATCGTCGAGGACGCCGAGCAGCTGTCCAAGGTGCGGGCGCTCCGCCAGGGCTTCGAGTTCTTCGACAAGGAGTACACGGCCGAGCAGGTGAAGATCCGCCACATCGTGGTGATGAACCCGGCCGGGCTCGAGCCGGCCGACGACTGGGAGAGCCTCGCCGACCTCGAGAAGCGCGGGGCCGAGCAGCTCGAGGCCACCCGCGGGCGGCGCACCGAGTGGGGTGACTCGGTGATGCGTGAGGACATCTGCACCTATACGTACACGTCGGGGACCACCGGGCCGCCGAAGGGCGCGATCCAGACCAACCACAACATGCTCTCGATGCTCGAGTACGTCGAGGCCACCGCGATCTTCGACGACCAGGTGCGCCCGGGCGGGCTCTTCCTGTTCCTGCCCCTGGCCCACTCCTTCGGGCGGCTCATCGAGTTCGCGGGGCCGTTCTTCCGGGCCCCGATCGTGGTGTCCGGCATCCCGACCCTCGCCGCGGATCTCGCCGAGACCCGCCCCGGCTTCTTCCCCGCCGCGCCGCGGGTGTTCGAGAAGGTGAAGGCCAAGGTCGAGGGCAAGGTGGCTGGCGCTCCGCCGGTGCGCCAGAAGCTCTTCGCTTGGGCCCTCGGCGCGGGGAAGGCGACCTTGCCGTATCGCTGCAACGGCAAGCCGCTGCCCCTCGGGGTGAAGCTGGCCTACCGGGCCGCCGACAAGGTGGTGCTCTCGAAGCTCCGGGCCGCGCTCGGCTTCGATCGCGCCGCGATCCTCCTGTCGGGCTCGGCCCCGCTCGCGCCCGAGGTGCACGAGTTCTTCCTGTCGATGGGCCTCGACCTGCTCGAGGCCTACGGCCTCACCGAGACCTGCCCCGGGCTGACCTCGAACCTCCCCGGCGCGATCAAGATCGGCACGGTGGGCCGCGCCTTCCCCGGCGTCGAGATCAAGATCGCCGAGGACGGCGAGATCCTGGCCAAGGGCGGCAACGTGGTCTCCGGCTACCTGAACCGCCCCGACGCGACCGCGGACGCCTTCAACGCGGAGGGCTGGTTCTGCACCGGCGACCTCGGCACCAAGGACGCCGACGGGTTCGTGAAGATCACCGGCCGCAAGAAGGAGCTGATGAAGACCAGCGGCGGCAAGTACATCGCCCCCGCCAAGATCGAGGGCCGCCTCAAGAACCATACCCTGGTGCAGGAGGCGGTGACGGTGGCCGACACCCGCAACTTCGCCAGCGCCCTGCTCGCGGTGGACCTCGAGGAGCTCGGCCCGTGGGCGGAGCGCAACGGCGTCCCCGCGGATCCGAACTCCGAGGCGGTGCGCAAGGAGCTCCAGGCCCACGTGGACGAGGTCAACAAGACCCTGGCCCAGTACGAGACCATCAAGAAGTTCACCGTAGTGCCGCCGATGACGGTCGAGAGCGGCATCCTGACCGCCTCCCTCAAGGTGAAGCGCAAGGTGGTCTACGAGCGGTACGCCCGCGAGATCGACGAGATGTACAAGGGCAGCTAAGTTAGCGGGGTGAGCGCCACCATCCACCGCGGGCCAGAGCCGCCCGCGAGCACCGGCGGCACCTGGATCCCCGCCCCCCGCAGCCGCGACCTCGCCCTGCCCCCCGGGGCCCTCTTCGCCGCCCTCGCCCAAGAGGGCGCGGACCCGGCCCGCCTGGACGCTGTCGCCCGCACCCTGCACGCCGAGCGCCGGCGCACCCTCGACGCGCTCAAGGTGAGCTTCGCCCAGGCGGCCGAGGACCCCGCCGCGAGGAAGGCGTTCTTGCAAGCCTTCCTGCAGGTGATGCGCGAGGGCGAGTACGGCGGCCTCGACGCCGAGACCTACGCCCGGGCCACCGACCAGCGCTTCCTCCTCGACATCCCGGTCCGGGTCTCGTGGTCGGCCCTCGACCCCCGCTGGCTCGCCGAGGCGAAGAAGGACCCCGCGATCGCGGCGGAGCTCGACGCGCTGGATCTCCCCGAGGCCTTCCGGGACCGGGCCCTGTTCTTCTACCGCGGCTTCCTCCCCCAGGAGGCGAAGGGCTGGTACGTGGCGGCCAAGCTCGACCTCATCCTCATGCGGATCTTGAGCGGCGGGCCCCTGCGGCGCCTGTTCACCAAGAAGCCCGCCGAGCACCCTCCGGCCAAGGCGGAGCGCTGGCTGCGTCGGGTGGGCCTGGCCGACACCCCCTGGCACGCGGGGCTCCTCCACCGCGCCACCCTGCACGAGCCCTGCTTTCGGCAAGTCGTCCTGCTCTACCGCCCGAGCCGGGGCGAGGGCGGCCTCACCCTCAAGCTCTTCCGCGACATCCCGCTCGCCGACGCCGAGATGGTCTTCCCCAAGCGCAAGCTGGGCATCCGCGGCCTCGACGCCCTCCTCATCGCGGTCACCGCCCTCGCCGCCACCCCCGCCATCATCAAGGCGATCATGGGCGGCAGCGGCACCGCGATCGCACTCGCCATCGCCCTCGGCGGCTACGCCACCAAGCTGGTGGGCCAGTACCTCCAGAAGCGCGGCCAGCACCGGGCCCGCCTCACCGCAACGCTGTACGACAAGAGCCAGGACACCGACGTGGGCGTCCTGCAGTACCTGGTGGACGCCGGCCTCACCCAGAGCGTGGCCGAGGTCGCCCTCGCCCACCACCACCTCACGAACGCCGGCCCCCTCACCCCCGAGGCCCTCGACGCCCGGATCGAGGGCTGGCTCGAGGCGCGCTTCGGCGTCGATCCGGACTACGATGTGCAAGACGCGTTGACGCGCGCCCAGGCGCTCGGCTTGGTGCGCGACGACGGCGACGGGACGTGGAGCGCAGCTGCGCCGGCCGAGGCCGACGCGAAGCTGGCGGAGGCGTGGGCGAGGCTCGGGCGCCCGGTCTGAATCAGACCTGGGTGTTCATGGTCTGCTTGATGGTGGACGTGGCCTTCTCGACCACCTTCGACGTGAGCTCGAGCTCCTGCGAGAAGCGGTAGACGCCGGCCTGCATGGCCAACAGCTCGGGGGCGGAGAAGTTCCGGCCCGACAAGGAGAGGTTCATGATCTCCTCGAGCTTGTTCTGGCCCTGCATCACGTCCTCCATGATGCGCTGCACGCCGTTCATCATCGGCGAGCGGGTGTCGAGGTTGGTGCCCACCGCGGGCACCGCCGGGGCGCCCTGGACCTGGCCCAACCGCGCCGCCCGGAGCACGTCCACGTTGTTGGACGCGGGGTTCAGCCGCGTGGCCTCCACCTGCCCGACGCGCTGGGCGTCCATCACCTGACCGAACTGGACCTGCGGGGTCTGCTCGGCCTGGGCCAGCTGGTCCGCCTGCTTCATCGCAGACTGGACCTCTTTCATCATCTCTTCGGCGACCTTGCCGGCGCCGCTGGAAAGGGGATCGGCCATCTTCGTTCTCCCGTCGTCTCGGATCACCTGCACCTACATGTAGGGTACCGAGATGACTACACTTCTCTTATCGGAAGGGAGGGCCGCTTGGTTGCGTGGATGGTCCCCCGCCCCCGCTGCGGTTGCCGCCGGTGGCCCGGCCTGGGCTCACCTTCTCGCCCGGGCGGCGGTCCTCGTCGTACTCATCGACCAGATCCTTGAGGAGTCGCGAGAGCTTCTGGATGGCCCGGGTGTGCAGGCGGCTCGTCCACGACTTGGACAGCCCGAGCTGCTTGCCCACCTCTTCGAGGGACATCTCCTTGTAGTAGTACATCTCCAGGAGCTGCTTCTCCTGGCCCCCCAGCTTCTCGAGGGCGGCGCTCACCAGCTCCCGGGCCTGGTTCACCTCGAGGGTCTCGTCGATCGCCGGCCCCCGATCGTCCTTGATCTGGAAGCCCTCCATGGCGTCGAGCGCGGTGACGTAGATGGTCACCAGCCCTTCGACCACGTTGGCCAGCTCGCCGACCTCGTCGTCCTCGCTCTTCTTGATGCCGACCGGGGTGGCCGCGTTCTGCTCGTGGACATTCTGCAGGTACGCGTTGGCGTGCTGCTCGAACCGGTAGCGCTGGTACTCGGTGCGGCTCACCCAGCCCATGCCGCGCAGGCCGTCGTAGATGGCGCCGCGCACCCGGTAGTACGCGAAGGTCATGAAGTTGGCGCCGTGCTTGGGGTCGAAGCGGTCCGCCGCCTCCATCAGCCCGAGCATGCCGTAGCTCACCAGGTCGTCGAACTCGATGTCCTTCGAGAGGGTCTTCTTGATCTTGCCGGCGATCGAGCGGACGTACGGCGTGTACTTCTCGGCCAGCTCGCGCCGCGACATGTCCTTGGACGGCGCGGGCAGCGACTTGAAGTCCTGCGCGATCTTCGGCTCCTTCAGCACCCGTGGCCCCTCGGGGGCGGTGGCCACGGTGGCGCCGCCGGGGGCCGCGTCGCTCGGCCGCTCCGCGTCGGGCGTGGGGCCGGGGCGGCGACCAGGCACAGGCCTGCGCTTCATCGGAGCGCCGCGCGGGCGAGGCCGGCCAGGGCCTGTCTTGGTCTCGTCGGTCAAGTCAGCCCTTCGTCGCCAGCTTCTGGAACTGGCTCTCCAAGCGCTTCGCGAGGGCCGGATCGCGGTGGATGAGCTCGGTCACCGCCTCCTCCAGCTGCTCCTCCGCGCTCTGCTCCTCGTCGTCCTTGTTCTTCTTCTTCTTCTTCTTCTTGAAGGCCGGGAAGCGCTCCTCGATCACCAACCCCACGAACTCGCGGGTGGCCTCCTTCTGGGTGAGGGCGCCGTTGGCGAGCCGCTTGGCGATGTCCTTCGCCTTGCCCGTCAACTGGGATTGCTGGGTCTGCTTGGCCTGCTGGGTGCGGGCCGCCTCCGTCCCCTGGGTCGAGGCCTGCTGCACCTTGCTCGCGAAGTCGGACTTCTGGGCCTGCTGCGTCTGCTGCGTCTGGGCCGCCTGAGTCTGCGGCGGCACGAACGGGCCGCCCCCTCCCCCGATCCTCGGCATCTCAGATCACCCCCGCCGCGAGGGCGTCGAGCAGGCTGTTCGCGAACGCCGCGGCGTCGCTCCCCTCGGGCGCCATGCCCGCGGCCTTCTCGAGCGCCGCCTTGCCCTCGGCGCGCTTCTTCATGAACAGGAGCGACTCACCCACGTGCGCCTGGGCGAGGGCGGACTCCGGGCTCTTCTTGAGCGCCTCCTGGTGGAACTTCAGGGCGCGATCGAAGCGGCCCAGGCTGAAGAACAGGTTGCCCAGGCACAGCAAGGGGACCTCGGAGCTGGGGACGAGCGCCGCCACCCCGTTGAAGATCTCCTCGGCCTCCCGGGGCTTCTGCATCTCCATGTAGAGGTAGCCGCACTCCAACAGGAGCGCGACCTCCGCCTGGGGCACCGGGATCAACCCCTCCACCATCACCGGGTCCGCCATGTGAAGGTCAGCTTAGCACGGACCCCGGCGGCCACGTCCACTCCACGACCCTTTGCCAGACAGGGGCCTACAGGGGTGAAACCCATGGGTATGGAGGGTGAGGTGGGTGCCCCGGGCTGGCCGGGGCGGGCGAAATGCAAGACGAGTTGACGCGCCGAGCGCAGGAGACCGCCGGAGAGAGGATCGAGCCCCGGCGCCCGGTTCGTCGCGAGGAGACTCAGCGGACGTTGTTCAGGGCGTTCTTCGCCGCGTCGTGCTTCGTCTTCATGATGTTGGAGATCAGGTTGAACTGACGGGTGTCAGTCTGGATCTTCTCCTGCAGCTGCAGGTACTGCAGGTTGAAGCTGGCCTGGAACTCGGACATCTGCCGAGTCGCGTCCATCATGCTGTTGAAGGAGTCCGAGGCGTTGGTGGTGCTGCTGGAGCTCGTGGTGGACACCGCGCTCGAACCGGTGCTGACGGACGAGGACAGGCCGGGGCGTGCCCCCGGGATCGCCAGGGCGCCGCTGCCGCCGTAGCTGCCCGCGGCCACGGTGCCGGAGGGGCCACTGCCGCCCGCGGTCAGGGCCGAGGACGAGCTGCCGATGCCGCTGGAGGCCGCGTACGAGGGGCCGGCCATGCCGGAGGCGGTGTTGGCGCCGGCCAGGGCGGCAGACACGATGGCGCCGCCGGGCACGAAGGGCGCGGCCACCTGCAGGCCGTCGGCGACCACGCTGCCCGCCTTCACGAGGCCGTTGCGCATGACGCTGCCGAAGTCAGTCTTGGGGGTCTGCCGGGTGGTGGTGGCCACCGTGGACAGGCGAATGGAACCGCTGCGAACTGTCGTGTTCTCCATGGCTTTCTCTCCGGTAAACGGCTGGCTACGCAGGGCGCGCAGGCCACCGTTTTATCTCCTCATCGATTCGCTGTTGTTTATCGGGCAGGGCTCCGCCACGGTTGCCGACTTTTTTGGGGTTTGATGTAACCGACTGGAATCGAAGGGGAAACAGGGACGAGGCGAGCGGAGCGCGCAGCCGGGCGAAGCCCAGGACCGGCGCTATCGGCCCTGGAGGGCGTCCTTGGTCTGGAAGAGGTACTCGAAGAGGTCGGCGGCCCGCTCGTAGGCGCCCATGGCCTTCTTGGCCGCGGCCTTGGTCTTCACGTCGCGGCCCTCGCTCATGGCCTCGAGCTGCTCATAGGAAGCGCGCAGCTCCTCGGCCACCCCGTCGGCGCTGCTCGTCTCGAGCCGCGCCTCCACCGCCGGGAAGCCCACCGACGGCTCCTCGGCCGCGGGGGCCGCCGCCTTGCCCTGCTTGGTGCTGGCGCGGACCGAGGCGCGACGCATGTCGCTGATGCGGAACGTCGAGAGGTCGTCCTTGGCCATGGCCGACGGTTGTTCCACAGCCCGCTCGGGCGCGCAAGAAGCCGCTAGTCGGCCTGCCGGGGGTTGGTGCCCGCGCAGACCTCCGAGATGTTGGTGCGCTCGTCGAGGTCGTCGTCGAAGTCGGTGTCCAGGCGGCTCTGGGGGAACTCGAGCCGGATGAAGTCGCGGGTCTCGTTGCGCAGGTCGAGCCGCGCCGTCACCACCGCGAGCTGGACCTCATCCACCCCCTGGTAGGTGTAGTAGACGAGCCGGAAGTCCCGGATCTCCTGGGCGGGGGTGCGGCAGGTGCCGCTCACGGTGCGGTCCCCGTTCACGTTCAGGGGGCACACGCCCTCCACGTTGGTGGCCTCGAGCTTGGCCTGGATGCACGGGATGCCCTCGGGGAGCTGGTAGCAGCCGGGGATCTCGCACTCCAGGGCGTGGCGGGTGAAGGAGATCCGCTGCTCGGGCTCCTCCTCGACCCCGCCGCACGCGGCGGCGGCCAACACCAGGATCAGGCTCCACTTCGCGTTCCGCATCACAGCCCTCCCGTGGGGTCCGGTCCCACCACCTCGATGTCCACGAAGTCCACCGGCGACTTCCGGGTCGCCAGCACCGCCGCGGTGGCGGCGCCGGCCACCACCACCCCCCCGATGATCGTCCAGAACCACCACGTGCGAGTGACCCCAACCTCGAGCTGCGGCGTCACCACGATCACCGGGGGCGGCGGAGGCACCACGTCGGGCGGGGGCGGGGGCGGCGGCACCGCCACCACCCCGCCAGGCGGGCCCTTCTTGGGATCGTAGACCTCGATCTCGATCGGCTCCTCCGGCGACCCCTCGCGGGCCGGCCCGTTGCCGTGCTCGTCGAAGGCCTCGATGAAGTACTGGAGGTCGCCGTCGACCTGCTCCGCCGGCACCAGCGCCTCGTAGGCGTCCAGCACCTTGCGCATGCCGATGTTGTCGTAGTCCCGGGCCCCCTTGGGGCGCACGTAGACCGACGGGGCGAAGATCTCGCTCGCGTCCTCGATCCGCGCGCGGATGGTCAGGGCCTGGCCCTTCGGGGCCTGGGTGACGCGTACGTGGGTGATGACCGGCGGGGCCTCGTCGGCGGCCCAGGCCGGCGCCGCGGTCAGCGCGGCGAGCACCGCAATGCAGCTTGCGGCCCGTCTCGTCATGGTCATGGCTTGGGGTTCCAGAGCACCGACACCACGAAGGCCTGGGGCTGCCCGGGCCGCATGAAGGCGAACTGGTGCTTCTTGGCCGCCTCCACGCTGCGCGGGGTGCGACCGAGGGCGATGCCGTCGTGCTTCACGATGGCCCACGGATCCGCGTCCACCTTCAGCACCAGCCCGCCGTCCTGCACTTCATAGCGCAGGGTGATCATCGCGCCGTCGGGGGCCCGCAGCTCCACCGTGCCCGTGTCCTGGCGCACCGCGATGCTCGAGGGCGAGGTGCCGACCGAGCGCCCCGCCGTCACCACCTCGACCTCCTGGTTGGTGCGCACGGTGAGGGTGCCCTTGCGGCTCGACTTCGACTCCGCCGGGGGCGGCGGCGGCTCGACCGGCTTCACCACCACGGGCTTCGGCGGCTCGACCGGGGTCGAGACCGGCTCCGGCGTCGACTCCACCGGGGTGGAGGTTCGCCGGCGGGAGGCGCGGCTCTTGCGGCCGCGCCGCTTCTTCCTGGTCGTGGCCGGCTCGTCGTCCGCCGGCTCGTCCGCCTCGACCTCGGGGGCGGCGGCGGGGGGCGGCGCGAGCACCGCGGCCGGGGTGACCGCGGTCGGGGAGGGCTCGGGGATCGGCGCCTCGGTCGGCGGCGGCGCGGCCAGGGCGGCCGGCTCCGACGGGGGCGCCCGCACCACCGGCGGCGGCTGCTCGTCCTCGAGCGGCACGAGGGCCACGCCCCGCAGCTCGTCCTTGGGGCCGATGAAGGCGCGGGTCACGAGGAACCCGGCCACCGTGGTGATGAAGAGGACGCTCGCGTAGATCGCGCCGCGCACCAGCCAGCGCCAGGTCGGCGGCGGTGGGGGCGCGGGGCGGAAGCGCCCGCTGTCCTCGTCCGTGATGTGCTCCTGGGGCGAGACGCTCCAGGGCGGGATCGCGCCCGACAGCGCGCTTTGGCCCTGCCCCTGGTTCGGGTAGAGCTCGCGGGTCGGCTCGAGGTGCGAGATGGCGGGCGGCGGCACCGGGAGCTGCGAGAGCTCCGAGCCCATAGGCTCGGAGAACGCCGCCTCCCGCGACAGCGCCGGACCGTCGGGGTTCGAGTCGCTGAGCCGGGGCAGCCGATCCGAGCGGGTGGGGATCTTGCCCGGCTCGAAGCCGTGCTCGGAGCCGTGGTCGACCTGATCCGGCGGGATCAGGGTCATGACGTTGCCCTCGCGCTCCGGCGGCACGTCGGTGAGCTCGTGCTCGTCCGACGAGTCGCCCGCGCTCCTGGACATCGCGGCCATGTCGTCGAGGTCGCCCGCGACCGTGGGCTCCTCGTCGTGGAAGGGCACCGAGGCCGGGGCCGGGGCCACCATGCTGTTGCTCGGGGCCTGGGGCACGAAGCGCGCGGCGGAGTCGGCCTCGGCGAGGAGGCGATCCTCCTCCGCGATGTCGGCCGCGAAGAGGCCGTGCAGGAACCCGGTGAGGTCCTGCTCGGCCGGGTTCACGAGCCCGGTGCGGAAGAGGTCCCGCAGCTCGTCCCGCATGTCGATCGCGGTCTGGTAGCGATCCTCGACCTTCTTGGCGAGGGCCTTGGCCAGGATCTCGTCGAGGGGCCCGGCGTCGGCGCGCTTGGTCGAGGGTGGCGGGACCTCCTGGCGCTGGATCGCCTCGAGCGAGAGCACCACGTTCTGCCGCACGAACGGGTTCTCGAGGCAGCACATCTCGTACAGCACGATGCCGAGCGAGAAGATGTCGGAGCGCCGATCGATCGGATCCGCCGCCGACTGCTCGGGCGACATGTAGACGAACTTGCCCTTGATGGTGCCGGTGGCGGTGTTGACCGAGGTCATCTCGGACTTCGCGATGCCGAAGTCGATGAGCTTCAGATCACCGTCGTAAGAGATGAGGACGTTGTGCGGGTTGATGTCGCGGTGGACGATGTTCATCGGCCGCCCGCGGATGTCGCGCGCCTGGTGCGCGTAGCCCAGGCCCTCGCAGAGCTTGATCCCGAGCTCGATCACGTGCGGCAGCGGGAGCATGCGCCCCTCGGCGCGGAGCTCGTCGATCACGTCGCGCAGCGACTTGCCGCGCACGAACTCCATGGCGATGTAGTAGTCGCCGTCGATCTCCCCCATCTCGTGGATCTGGATGATGTTCTGATGGCTGAGGCGCGCGACGAGCTTCGCCTCCGACAGGAACATGTCCAGGTAGTCCGCCTTCTCGAGGTGGTGGGAGAGGATGCGCTTGATGACGAGCAGCTTCTCGAAGCCGGACGGCCCCGCCTGCTTCGCGAGAAAGATCTCACCCATGCCGCCGGAAGCGATCTTCCGCAGCAGGGTGTACTTCCCGAAGGTGGAAGGATTCTCCTTCGCCACGATCCGCTCTCACTCTAGCAGCGCTCGGTCCTCGAACCGAGAAAACAGCCCCCGTACGCTGCTCCGCCCCAGTGCCGTTGGGGTTGAACCGCAACTGCGGCCCCCCTTCCAACGGGCGATCTACCGACAGGGCCTGCAATTCGCACACCCCAGGGTTTCCTCGGAGAACGAACCCGGGCCTCACCCGGGCCGCCGGATCTGGTATGGGAGCCCCCATGCGCACGCTGCATTGGGCGGGGCTGGCCCTCACCGGGCTCCTGGTGTTCGGCTGCAAGAGCAAGCCGGAGGGGGACGAGCTGGTCGCGGCCAAGGCCGACCAGACCCTCCGCCAGCTGATCGCGGGGATGAACGCCCGCAAGCTCGAGGTGCTCCAGTCCCTCTTGGTGGTGACCTCCACCACCGGCGGCCCGCCGCGGGCCCTGCGGGCCGACGAGCTGGACCGGGTGGTGTTCCCCAAGCCGCCCTTCGCCTACGCTGGCCCAGGTAAACCCGGATATCTCCTGGTGAAGGACGGTGAGGGGAGCAAGCACGCCGTCCACCTCGTGGTGCTCGGTGAGGAGCTGAAGGTCGTGGCGAAGCGGACCGGGCTGTCCGCGGCGATGGGGGCCGGGCTCCCGGTGACCCTGCCCGGGGCGGAGGCCCAGGTGGTGACCTTCCTGGAGCCGGCCGAGGCGGGCGCGAAGTAGCGTCGGACGCTCAGCGGCAGCAGCCGGTGCAGATGTGGGGCGCACCGGGGACGGTGTCCGAGAGGAAGCGGCAACAGTGGGTGCCTGGGCCGCACACCACCATGACCTCCTCGGCGTCCTCGGTCGCCGGGGCCTCGACCGTGCACGCGAGCACCTCCTCGACCGCGGGCGCCGGGGCCGGGATGGTGGGCTCTGCGCTGGCGAAGCTGGCGGCGAAGGCGAAGGCGCCGAACAGGGAACCGATCAAAAGAAACTTCTTCATGGGTGTGCTCGTCTCGGTGGCCTCACCGACGCGGCGAGGGCTTCGGCCTGAGGTATATGGCTCGGGGCGGGGAGATCTGACATGACGACCATCCGCCCCGATGGGGCAGGGCTCCCGGGCGCGAAGCAGGTCGACCCTCAGTTGCAGCAGCCGGTGCAGATGTGCGGTGCCCCCGGCACGTCGTCGGAGAGCCAGTGACAGCAGTACAGAGGGAACTTGCAGACGCGAACGACCGCTTCTGCGTCCTGGTCACCGACCGTCTCCGCGTTGCACGCCAGCTGCTCCTGGACCGCAGGGGCCTGCGCAGGGGTCGGTGCGTCCGCGCTGGCGAAGGCGGCGGCGAACGCGAAGGCGCCGAACAGGGAACCGATCAACAGACACTTCTTCATGTTTGCTCCTCTCATCGGCCTCGCCGGACGCGGCGAGGGCTTCAGTTCGAGGTATACGCAGGCCAGACTGGAGCTCTGACATGAACCTGGATCGCGTCGCCCCCACCCGCCGCCCGGACCGCGCAGTCACCGGGCGGCAGCGCTGGCTCGACCTGCTCTTCATGCACTGGAGCGCGCCGCCCGAGCTGGTCCGCCCGCTCCTCCCGGCCGGCCTCGAGCTGGACGTGTACGACGACAAGGCGTGGATCGGGCTCGTGCCCTTCGCGATGAAGGACATCCGGCCGAGCTGGGTCCCGAAGGCGCTGGGGCTGGACTTCCTCGAGACCAACGTCCGCACCTACGTGCACTACAACGGCGAGCCCGGGGTCTACTTCTTCTCGCTCGAGGCGGCGTCCAACTTTGCAGTCAAGGTTGCGCGCTGGCAGTGGAGCCTGGCCTACCACCACGCCGACATGCGGATGGAGCGCGACGGCGATCGCGTCCGCTACGAGACCACCCGCCGCTCGAACCAGGCCCGCCTCTCGGTGGAGTACACCATCGGCGAGGCCCTCGGGCCGTCACCGGTCGGCACGTTCGAGCACTTCCTCCTCGAGCGGTACTACCTGTTCGTCGAGCACGAGGGGCGCCTGTTCCAGGGCCAGGTGCACCACGTGCCCTACCCCGCGCACCGAGCCGAGGTGCACCGGCTGGAGGACGGCCTGGTGGCCGCTGCAGGCCTGCCTGCGGTCTCGTTCCCGCCCGAGGTGGTGCACTGCTCGCCCGGGGTCACGGTCGAGGTGTTCGGGCCCTGGCCCTGCACGTAGCTCAGTACTCCTGCTCGAGCGCCACGCGATCCTCGAGGTGCCTGAGCAGCCGCCGCCCCACCCCCGCGAAGCCGCCGAGGAGCCCGCGCCAGGTGGCGTTCACGCCCATCACCAGGTTCACCATCGGCACCGAGCGCGCCCCGAGGTGGCGCTTCATGCGGTAGCCGGTGGGCTCGAGCGACAGGCGCGCGCGGCGGGTGTCGGACAGGGCGAAGGACTCCTCGAGCGCGTGGTACAGGAGCCGGAAGTACACCGCGTCCTTGCGATCGAAGCGAGGCGAGACGCCGATGCGGCCGGCCTGGAAGTTGTGGCCGTCGCGGAAGTTCACCACGAAGCCGGCGACGTCGCCGTCGTCGGTCATCGCCGCGGTGATGCGGGCCCGGGGGCCGAGCTCCGACAGGCGCCGAAAGTACGCCTCGGAGTGGGGCTGCCAGCGCACCGTGGCCCGCTCGAAGAAGGGGCGGTAGGCCGCGAAGAG
>JACKEN010000057.1 GCA_020632995.1 Deltaproteobacteria bacterium
CTCGTCCTTGATGCCCGCCGCCGCCGCCACGTCCGGGCGGTCGGGCCAGGCGGTGGCCAGCTCTCGCGCGAAGCGGCGCGCGGTATCGGGCACCCCGCCGCTCGCGCCCAGGGCCTCGAGGTAGGCGAGGCCGGTGATCGGATCGGCGAAGCCGGCGTCCACCGCCTCGCCCAGCACGGTGGCGGCGTCCGCGACCCGCCCCTGAGCGAGGAGGAGGCGGCCGCGGGTGGCTCGGGCGCTGGGGGTGTCGTCGGCCCAGGTCTGTGCCTCCACGATCCACCGCGCCGCCTGGGGCTGGCCGCGGGCCAACAGGTAGTCCGCGAAGTCCACCTGGAAGGCGGCCTGCGTGTGCACCCGCTCCACCGCTGACGTCAACTTGGCCTGCGCTGCGGCGAGATCGTTCCTCGCCACGTCCGCCGCCGCCGCGTACACCAGCCCCCAGGCCTCGGCCACCGGGACCGCGTGGGGTTCCTCGACCTCCGGGAGGGGCTGGCCGAGCAGGGCGGTGAGCTGGAGGGTCCAGGCCGAGGTGGGATCGACCTCTCGCATCACGTCGAGGAGCTCGATCGCCTCGTCGACCTCGCCGACCTGGACCCGGTGGGCAGCGAGGGTGGCGAGGAACTCCAGGTTGGACGGCTCGAGCTCCAACGCGCGCTCGAACGCGGCGGTGGCCTGCTGCGCCGAGCCCGCCCGGGCGAGGGCGGTGCCCATCAGGAACGGGACCATGGGATCGTCGGAGTTCGCGCCCAGCGCGGCGAGCCGGGGCAGCAAGCGCAGGCGATCCCCACAGGAGGTGACGAGGCCCTCGACCACCACGAGGTCGTGCTCGGGCAGCGGCGAGCCCTGCAGGGCGGCGCGCACGCGATCCAGGTGGGCGGGGTCGCCGTTGAAGCCGCGGTAGAGGGTGGCCTCGGCCCGGGCCACGATGGCGCGGTGGGCGGGGTCGAGCTCCGTGTTCGCGGCCAGCTCGTCCAGGAGCTCGCTCGCGCCCTCGGCGCCCCCGGTGGCGGCGAAGGTGGCGAGCTCGGTGGCCACCTGCTCGGTTCGCGCCGCCGCCCTCCGGCGCAGCCCGTACGACAAGACCACGGTCGAGAAGATGGCGAGGAGGCCGAGGATGACGCCGGCCGCAATCCGCCCTGCACGGAAGCCGTCACCGAGCACGCCGCGCTTCGGGGCGAGGTGCAGCTGTGCGGTCTTGGGCTCGAGGGCTGCGGCGACCAGCTTGTCCCCGCCGAGGAGCGCGTGCACCTGCGCGTCGATGTCGTGGGTCTCGTTCATGGTCAGCCCGTCCGGTACATCAACGCCACGACCACGTGCAGGGTGGCGATGCCAAACATGGTGACGGTGAGGCCGAGGTGGATCTTGCGCCACATCCCGGCCGAGCGCTCCAGGGTCTCGAGGATGCGCTTTCGATCCAGGACCTGGCGGTGGCTACGGGCGTTGGCGGCCACGTGCCGGCGCAGCTCGGGGTCCGCCACCTTCCGCAGCTCGATCCAGTTGTGCCAGGTGACCTGCAGCCAGCTCCAGGCGGTGCTCAAGGGCAGGGTGATCGGGGCGAGCAGCACGTTGTGGCGCCGCTTGCGATCCTTCAGGAGGTCGTCGAGGCGCGCGATCTGGGTGAGCCCATGGCCGGACGCCGCCCGCTCCATCAACGCGGCGCGGCGGGACTGCAGGCTCTCGGACTCGAGCGCGGAGACGCCCCGGCCCCGCCGGAGCGCGGTGGCGGCGTAGCGGCCGAGGACCCCGGACATCACCACCAGCCACATCGCCCAGAACCCCACCGAGGGCCACCGATCCAGCTTCAGCATGGTGTGGTAGCTCACGAGCGCCGGGCCCATCAGGCCGGCCACCACGTGCAGCGCCAGCCAGAAGCGCGTCTTGGCGAAGCGCCGGGCCCAGCCCAGCCGCGAGTTGAGCGGATACAGGGCGGTGAGGCCCATGCAGCTCATGCCGATGATCCCCAGCCAGAAGCCGAGGCCCTCACCCGCCTCGAAGGTGATGCTGCCGCTCCACCCCATGTGGGGGGCGAGCCACGCGGTGGCGCTCAGCTCCGGCATCACGGTGCGGGCGAAGCACTCGAGGCCCACCAGCACCGTGGCGACCACCGCAAGCAGGGCTGCGGCGGAGGCGACCTTGCGCAGGGCGGGAGAGCCGGCCCGCTCGGTGAGGCCCTCCACGAACGGCTCGGTCTTGAAGGTGGCGACCCCGCTGATCGGATCCCGCTGGATGAAGACCTCGTCCGGCTGCACCTCGAAGATCGCGCCCGTGGGGCAGGCCTGGATGCAGGCCTGGTCCGAGAAGCCCGCGCAGTGATCACACTTGTTGGCGTAGAAGCGGGTCCCGCGGGTCTTGGCGAGGGCCGCCATCGCGGGGGTCTTCGGCTGGATGATCTCGATCCCGCAGGCCTCGAAGAACGCGGTCGGGGGCTCCGCCCCGAGGAGCGCGAAGATGGTGTCGTTCCGCAGCTCGAGGGGCCCCTCGGTGGTCTTCAGCACCACCTTGCCGGGCGCGATCTGCGTCACGGTGGAGCTCAGCACCACCCGCACCTTGCCCTCCGCCTTGTACTCGTCGAGGCGGGTCTGGTTGCCGCCCTTGATGCGTCCGAACGAGTCGCGTCGGTAGCTCAGGGCCACGTGGGCGCCGAAGTCCGCAAGCGACATTGCGGCCTCCACCGCGGAGTCGCCGCCGCCCACCACGAGCACGTGCTTGCCGTCGTACGGCTCGGGATCGGTGAGCGCGTACTCGACCCGCGGCTCGGTCTCGCCCTCGACCCCGAGGCGCCGCGGCATGCCGCGGTTGCCCATCGCGAGGACCACCCGCTGGGCCCGGTACTGACCGCGGTCGGAGGTGATGTCGAAGTTGCCGTCCGCCCCCTTGGTCACCGCGGTCACCGACTCGAAGCTGTTGATCTGCAGCTTGGTGGTCTCGATGACCTCGGTCCACTTCTGGATCAGCTCCTCCTTGTTGGTGTTCCGCAGCCACAGGGTCCCGTACTTCGGGATGTGCGCGGGCTCCGCCATCACCACCTTCTCGCGCGGGTAGGTGTGGATGGTCTTGGCGAAGGCGCCCTTGTCGAACAGGACGAACTCCAGCCCCGCCTCCTGGCACTGGAGCGCGGCGGCGAGCCCGGCCGGCCCCGCGCCGACGATCGCGACGTCGTGCACCCCGGGCGGGCCGCTCCGAGGTGCAAGCTCCTTTGCGATGCTCTGGGCCGCGGCCACCCCGCCGTTGGCCGCCACCTTGATCAACGCCGCCCCCGCCGCCTCGCCCACCAGGTACAGGCCGGGGACGTTGGTGCGCCCCTCGAGGTCCGTGTTGGGCATCGGATCCGGGAAGTCGTCGGACGCGTAGGGCGTCTCGATCATGGTGATGACGCTGTTGGGGCACGCGTCGAAGCAGGCCCGGCAGCCCACGCACTTGGACTTGTCGATGCGGAGCTCGTCGTCCTTCATCGTCAGCGCGTTGAAGCCGCAGGCGGGAAGGCACCGGTGGTCCTCGCAGGTCCGGCACGAGATCGGGAACGAGAGGCGGCCGAGCACCGGGCCGTCGCGCTTCAGCCGCGGGACGCCGTGCCGGGCGCCGCACGCCCGCTCGCAGCCGTCACACCCGATGCACGCGTCGAGGTCGATGACCTTCAGGGTCGAGGCCAGGTTGTAGTTCTGGTGGATGAAGAAGTCCTGCACCACCTGGGTGGCCGGATCGCGGGCCTTCAGGTAGCGGGAGCGGTGCTCGGCCGCGCGCTCCGCCACCGCGGCGCGCCACGCCGCGTTGTGGTCGAGCAGGTAGTTGAAGCCCGCCTCGTAGATGCTCACCAGCATCGTCTCGCGCAGGGCCACGCAGTCGATCGCCTCGCGGCGCGCGCGGAGGCCGAGGTAGGCGTCCGAGAAGGAGTCGTTCGGCTCGAAGAGGGTGACGTACTGGCGCGCGAGCTCGGACACCCCCTCATCCAGCTTGAGGTTGATGGTGTCGGGGTCGCTGGCCGGGCTCCGCACCACCCCGACCTGGCCCTCCACCACGAAGTAGTGGCAGCTCGTCTCGCGGAGCGCAGAGCGGGACAGCCGCTGCCCGGGCTTCAGGTAGACCCAACGGCAGTGCTGCTCGAGCTGCGCGACCGCCTCGTCGGGCAGGTACTCCAGCGCCCCGAGCCCGCGCAGGGCCTTACGGGGGTCCTTCGCGTATTTGGTGTCGAGTCGGGTCGCCATGTGCGGCTCTCTCTGCGCTCGTCCTCGGCCTCAGGCCGGATGGACGATTTCGGAGCTCTGAGCGGATCCATACGCGACCTCGGACCCTGAAGAGAAGCCCCCGCCCCGGAGATCCAAAGGGGCTCGGAGGCCCTCGGGGGTCCTCGAGGCGGGGGCGAGCTGGGGGGCGGGCGCACGCATGGGCAGTACGTCCTCATACGGGCGGCCGGCGACCGGGAGCGATCAGCGCGGTGATTTTCTTTGCAGGGGCGATATGGACTGTAACTCCGATGAGTTACAGATCGGCGGGCGCGTGACGGAGCTGTAGGTCGGGTCGGGGGCTACCAGGGGCGGCTGGTGTCGGCCACGCCGAGGTCCTGGAGGAAGGTGCGGCCGGTCTCGCGCGCGGACAGGACGATCGCGTCGTCCGCCTCGAGGCCCAACGCCCGGAGGACCGGGCCAAGGCCCGCCGCGGCGGAGGCCAGGCTGTCGTCCCCGGCGTCGTCCATCATGTTCGCCGCCGCGACCACCCGGGCCAGGGTCTGATACTCGTGCGGCACCACCGCGAGCTGCTCGACTCCGCCGTTGTCGGAGAGGTGGTGGTGCAGCATCGCCATCACCACCGCGTCCCGGTAGTGCCACGACTGCGCGGTGAGGGCGGAGAAGCCGGCGTGGAGCTCGTGGCCCAGGCGCCGCACCGTCTCGGTCTCCGGCTGGAGCTGGCCTCGGGAGTTGCGCCACACGTCGTGCGCCACCGAGAGCATGAAGATCTCGCCCAGGTCGTGCAGGAGGCCGGCCATGAAGGCGTCCTGCTCGTTCTCGCCCACGAGGCGGGCCAGGTACTGCGACATGACCGCGCTCCGGAGGCTGTGGGCGTGCAGCCACTTCGCCTCCTGGTCGAAGCCCTGCACGTGGAAGAGCTTGGAGCTGGAGATGATGGCCAGCAGGATCATGCCGGAGTGGTTGAGGCCGATGCGCACCAGCGCCTCGTGCACGTTCGAGACCCCGCGCATCCCGCGGTACAGGGGGGAGTTGGCGACGCTGACGAACTTGGCCGCGGTGGCCGGGTCACGCTGCACCGCCTTGGCCAGCACCGCGATCTCGGCGTCGGGGGAGGCCAGCAGGCGCTGGATCTCCAGCAGGTCCGTGGGCATGGCCGGGATCTCGACCCCGTCGTTGCGGACCGCTCGGAGCAGCTGGGAGAGGTAGTGCTTGTCGCCAGGGCTTCGCATCTCGTGCGCCAGGGCCTGGATCTGGCGGCTGAGGCCCGCGGCCACCACGCTGCCGAAGGGGGAGTCGTGCCCTTCGGCGGCGTGATGGCCGGCAGGCTCACGGGGCTGCTCGGGGGCAACGCGGACCGGAGGGGGCTCGGGCTCGCTCTCCGTTTGCTTCTTGAACCAACCGAACAGTCCCATGATGTGGGATCGGTTCGGCCGGGTAGGGCAGGGGTTGAGGGAGGGCGGTCTGAGGGTGGTCCCAGCCCTGAGGATCGGCGCTCGATCGGCTCGTCTCGGATCGATCCAGGGAGCTTATTCGTCCGCGCTGGGCTCTTGAGCGGGGGCGGGGGGCACCGCGGCCTTCCGGCCCGCCTCCTCCAGCGCGTCCACCTGCTGCCGCACCGCGTCGAGGCGCTCGCGGAGGAGGGCCACGTGCGCCTCGACCGCCAGCCGGGACCGCTGGGTGCCCACGATGTCGTGCTTGGCCTCGTCGCCCTTGGCGTTGGCCTCGGCCTCGGCCGCGTGGCTCAGGGCCTCGCCGACCTCGTCGATGCGGGAGGTGATCCGCTTGTGGAGCTCGTCGAGGAGCGCGGTGCTGACCCGCTTGAACTCCTCGGCCCGTCGCTCCTCGCGGCTGAACATGCGGCGAGCGGAGTCGGTGAACTCGGTGACGCTCCGCGTTGCGGCCTCGCGGATCTGCGCCGCGCTGTGCACCAGCTCTTCGACGCTCTTCTCGACGCTCTTCTCGACGTTCTCGCGGAAGCCGAGCGCGGGCGTCTTCACCGACTTGTCGAAGAACTCCTGCAGGCTGGCGCCGCCCGTCTGGATCAGGTTGCGCAGCATGCCCAGGGGCATGCGGCTCTCCCGCTTCTCTTCCTCGTAGATGATCTGGGTCAGGGTGACGGAGGTGAGGTCTTCCTTCGTCTCGTTGTCGATGATGGTGAGCTCTTCGCCCGCCTTGATCATCTTCGCGATCTCATCGAGCGTGACGTACTTGCTCCGGTCCGTGTCGTAGAGCTTGCGGTTCGAGTACCGCTTGATCACCTTGGGCACGGCCCGGCTCCCTGTCTCCTGGGGTTGGGGCGGCGCGTCATTGTGACCATCGGTGCTCATTTTTGCCTCTCCCTTTGCGGGTTTCGCGGCAATCACACACCCCGTTTGGGCTGTCAACTCCTCGACTTGTCGCCTCCGGGCTTCGCCGGTGTAGGCCCGCCACTTCGCTCGCGCTTTCTTGATGGTTCCTCGGCCCCGCCCTAGACTCGCCTCGCGGGCCGACCGTCGGTCCACCGCGCAGATGATCGTCCAATGCGATAAGTGCCGGACGAAGTTCCGTATCGCGGATGAGCGGGTCTCGCCCAAGGGCGTGAAGGTCCGCTGCAGCCGCTGCGCCCACGTGTTCCTGGTGCGCCGGGAGGACGAGGCGGTCGAGACCGAGGTCCAGCCCCGCGCGTTCACCGCCCAGGGCCCGGACACCGCCCGCCTGAAGCCGCGGGACCTGCTGAACCTGGCCGCCCAGACCCACCCCGCCGTGCCGGATCCGCCCAACGCGCCGCTGCAGTGGGGGGCCTCGCCCGATCCCGCCGCGCTGGCCCTGGGCTTCGCCGGTCGGAGCGAGACCCGCAGCGAGGCGATCACCGTCCAGAGCCGCCTGAACACGGTCCGAGACGATCCGGGCCTGGATGCGCCCACTGCGCCTCACTCCGCCCCGGACCTGGAGGCCCTGGACGACGCGCTGCCGCCCCTCGACTCGCCGGCGCCCTCCGAGGGCATGACCTGGCGCCTGCCCCCCTTCCCCGGCCCGGGGGCCGGCCTCCCCAACTCGAGCCCGACCCAGCGCAAGGTCCCTCGCAGCGGGCCCACGTCGGGGCGCGACAACCCTTTCAGCGACCGCTTCCCCCCGCCGGAGCCGCCCCCGGAGGAGCACGACCCCGCCCCGCAGTGGGCCTCCACCCCCACCCTGGGCGGCGAGGACGTCGACGCGGCAGAGGGCGCGTTCCCAGAGGGCGGCTTCCCGGGCTTCGGCGCGGACGGCTTCCCGGGCGGCAACAGCGGTGACCTGCCCGGGCTCCTGCCCCGCGAGGCGGTGGAGGGCGACGATCCCTTCGCGGTCCACGACGACAACGGGCCCGACTACCCATCGCCGGCCGCTCCGCTGAACGCGCTCACGCCCGCGCCCGGCGCACGTCTGGCCCGTATCGACCTCGGGCAGGTGGCCCTGCCCAACTTCGGCGACGCGGACGGCTTCGAGGCCACCGCGATCGCCGCCGCGTACGAGGAGCAAGAGCCACGGCCGAGCATCCTCAAGCGGGAGCTGCCCCAGGTGGGCGATCGGGGCGGCCTGTGGCCGAGCCTGGTGGGGCTCGTCCTCGGTCTCGGCCTGGTCACGGTGCTCCTGCCCGACGTGGGCGCGCGCCTCCTGGATCGCGTGAGCACCACCGGCGCCGACGCGTTCAGCCTCGTGAGCCAGCAGCGGTATCTGCCGGAGAGCTTGCAGACCCTGCGGGCCCTCAACACCACCGTCTCCGGCTATCGCCTCGGCTCCGGCCAGCTGGTGCTCGTGGTCCGCGGCAACGCGAGGAACGTGGGGGCGGAGCCGGTCCAGGGCCTCTCCGCCGTCGCCCTGGCCATGGACGGCGACACCGTCACCGCCCGCGCCATGGCCCCGGTGGGCGTGATCCTGGAGCCCGACGCGCTCTTCGCCCTCGCCGGGCCGGGCGACGTGGACGGCGCCTACGTGCGCCGCTCCGCCGGCCTGGAGGACGTGGTCATCCCCCCCGGCGGCGAGCGCCCCTTCATGGTGGTCTTCCCCGAGGTGCCGCCCGCGGCCGAGGAGCGCACGTTCCAGGTCGAGTTCGTCCCGGTGGAGCCCTAGGGCCTGCAGCCAGCGGCGCTCTAGAATCTCAGCGACAAGCGAGCGATTTGTGGCTAGGGTGACCTCGGTTTTGCCGTGGGGTGCCCGAGCTTCCAGGAAGGTCTCATCATCGTCTTCGTCGTGGTGCTCATCCTCGGCGCAAGTCGACTTCCGCAGCTCGGCGACGGGCTGGGGCGCGCGGTGCGCAACTTCAAGAAGGGGCTGAAGGGCGAGAACGAGATCGACGTGACGCCCAAGAAGAAGCTCCCGCCGCCCGACGACGAGGGGTAGCGAGCGGGGCTAGAAGTCCAGGCCCAGCTTGGTGGTGATGGTGGTGACGCCCGAGCCGCCGGTCTCGTAGTCGGGCAGCATCTGAAACTCGCCCTGCACGGACACGTTGAGCACCGAGTAGAGCAGGCGCAGCCCCGCGGTCAGCTTGTGGCCCACCTTGGCGGTGGCCTTGCGCTCCTGGAACACCAGGTTGCCGGCCAGATCTTCCTCGTCGAGCGGGGTCGGGTCGATGACGCGGGAGGTGGCGGCGATCATCACCAGCGACCAACCGACGTACGGGGCCAGGTTCACGGTGCCGCCGAGGCCGAAGCCCTTCGAGAGCACCCCGTCGACCGCGACCGTGGTGAGCAGCAGGTCGCGGTTGCCCACCATGTGGTTCACCGCGCCGCGCACCGCGAGATCCGGGATGTACGGGTGGCCCTCCTGCAGGGCCCAGCGCACCTCGAGCCCGGGGGCGAACAGCTCGCTGTCGGCCAGCCACATGAAGTTGGCGCCGACCTCGAACGAGAAGGGCAGGCCCTTGCGGACGTCGAGCTGCAGGGTCTGCAGCATGGCCTTGGCGCCGGCCGGGCTCTGCCCGCGGTTGGTGACGTTCCAGTAGTTCTGGTCGCTCGAGACGAAGGAGCCGCTCCACATCGCGCCGACGCTGAAGCCGGCGTGCCCGAGCGTCTCGGCCGGGGAGGCCATGCGGGGGGCGAGGACGAAGCCCAGCTGGGTGGTGAAGTCGCGGAACGCGGCCTCGTTCGCCTGGTAGCAGCCCGCGCCGCAGCTGTCGAAGAGGATGCCCTGGCCGTTCTTGGACGCGTTGAGCTGGAAGTCGAGGTCGCCGGCCCAGGCCGGGGTCCCGGTGCAGAGGGCCGCGAGGACGCCCACCCCGGTCCAGGGGCCGATGGCCCGCTGCTTCTGAGCCCGCACGAAGTGCAGTGGTGGCCCGGACCAGGGGCGCTGTCAAGATTCGCGCCGGGCGCGGGGCCCGCGCGTGGCGGTGACGATTGATCTTTGCGCCTCGTCGGGGGAGCGTCCGGCCGATGCGGGTGCTCTTGACCGGGGCTGCGGGTTTCATCGGATCCAGCGTGGCGGAGGCCCTGCTCCGGCGCGGGGACGCGGTGGTGGGGGTCGACAACTTCAACGACTTCTATGACCCCGCGATCAAGGAACGGAACGCGGCCGAGGTGGCCGCCACCGCGGCCGCCCACGGAGCCGAGTTCACGCTGTTGCGGGCCGACCTGGTCACCGACCCGGTGCTGGATCGGGTCTTCGAGGACGACGCGACCCGCCCCGACGTGATCTGCCACCTGGCCGCGTGGGCGGGGGTGCGCCCCTCCATCCAGCGGCCGATGATCTACGAGACCACCAACGTGCAGGGCACCTTGCGCATCCTGGAGCTCTGCCGAAAGTACGACGTGCGGCCCTTCGTGTTCGCCTCGAGCTCCAGCGTGTACGGGGCCCGCACCGAGGTGCCGTTCCGCGAGACGGACCGGGTGGACGACCCGATCAGCCCCTACGCCGCCACCAAGAAGGCGGGCGAGCTCCTCGGCTACACCTACCACCACCTGCACGGGACTCGCTTCATCGGCCTGCGCTTCTTCACGGTCTACGGGCCGCGCCAGCGCCCCGAGATGGCGATCCACCTCTTCGCCCGGCGCATCCTGGACGGCGAGCCCATCCGCATGCACGGCGACGGCTCCTCGAGCCGCGACTACACGTACATCGACGACATCGTGGAGGGCGTGGTGGCGTCCATCGATCGCGCCGCCACCACCGACGGTTATCGGGTCTACAACCTGGGCAACTCCGCCACGACCACCCTGGCCGGCCTCATCCAGCAGATCGAGGCCGCCTGCGGCAAGGCCGCCGTCATCCAGCAGGTCGAGGACCAGCCGGGCGACGTGCCCCGCACCTTCGCCGACATCGCCCGCGCCAAGGAGGAGCTCGCCTACGACCCCCGCACCCCGGTGGAGGAGGGCATCCCGAAGTTCGTGGCCTGGCTGCGCGCGCTGAGGGGAGGCGCTTGAGGGTCGAGCCCGCCAGCGACGCGCTCCGGGTGGTGCCCCTCGGGGGCTGCGGGGAGGTGGGGCTCAACGCCACCCTCCTCACCGTCGGCGGGCGCTCCATCCTCATCGACTGCGGCGCGCTCCTCGGGGTCCACAACGCGCCCGGGGTCGAGAAGGCGGTGCCGGGCTTCGAGCCCCTCTTCGCGGGCGGGCGCAAGCTGGACGCGGTGGTGCTCACCCACGGGCACGAGGACCACATCGGCGCGCTCCCCGCCCTGTTGGCCGAGCTGGACGTGCCGGTGTTCGGCACCCCCACGACGTTGGACTTCGTGAGGGCGCGCCTCGAGCGCGACGGCGGGGCGCCGAGCGAGGCGCGCTCGCAGCGCGGGCGCCTGGTCGAGGTCCCGCTCGGCGGGCACGTCGACGTGGGCCCCTTCTCGGTCGAGCTGGTGCGGGTCACCCACTCCATGCCCGAGAGCGCGGCGCTGTTCATCGAGACCCCGGCCGGCCGGGTGCTCCACAGCGGCGACTTCAAGCTGGACCCCACCCCGATCCACGGCCCGCCCACCGACGTCGAGCGCCTCCGCGCGATCGGCGACGCGGGGGTCGAGCTGATGCTCTCCGACTCCACCAACAGCGAGCGGAGCGGGCACGGCGCGTCCGAGACCGAGGTGGCCTCCACCATCGATCGCCTGATCGCGAGCGCCCCGGGCCGGGTGGTGGTGACCCTCTTCGCCTCGCACCTCCACCGGCTGCGCGCGGTGATGCAGGCCGCATTGCGAAACGGGCGCCGGGTGGTCCTGGTCGGGCGCTCGCTCGAGAACGCCTACGCCCTCGGGCTGGCGCGGGGCATCCTCCCCGCGGACCCCAGCCTCCTGGTCCGTCCCGAGCGCCTGGGCGCGCACGCCAGGAACAAGCTGGTGGTGGTGGCGAGCGGCTCCCAGGGCGAATGGCAAGGGGGCTTTCATCGCGTGGCCATGGGCCAGGACGCCGCGCTCCGCTGCCTCCCGGGGGACCGGGTGGTGGTCAGCGCCCGCACCATCCCCGGCCGCGAGCCCCAGGTGCGGCGCCTGATGAACCTCTTGTTGAAGCAGGGGGCCGAGGTGGTCACCGACCGCATGGCCACCGTGCACTGCTCCGGCCACGCCCACGCGGGGGAGCAGGCGGACCTCCTCCAGATCGTGCGCCCCCGCCACCTGGTGCCGGTGCACGGCGACCGCGCGATGCTCGAGGCCCACGCGCGCACCGCCCGCGGGGCGGGGCTCGCCGACGACCAGATCACGGTGGTGGAGGACGGCCAGAGCGTGGTCCTCACCGGGGGCAAGGTGCACCGCGGGCCGGACGAGGTCGTGTCCCAGCGCGCCCTGGACGGCGGCGGGCGGCTCCTCGACTGGGGCGACGTGCGCGACCGGAACAAGATCGGCCGCACCGGGCTGCTCACCTGCTCGGTGGTGATGGATCAGCGGGGCCAGCCCACCGGGCGCCCGGCGATCACCTTTCGTGGGCGAAGGGAGCCGGCCACCCTGGTGGACCGCGCCGCCCACGCGGTGATGGAGGCCCTGGCCCGCCCCGACCTGGTGTCGGAGGTGCGGAGGGAAGAGGCGGTGCGCGCCGCCCTGCGCCGGGTGCTCAAGACCGCGGGGAGCGTGGTCCCGGAGCTGCAGGTCCACCTGCACACCGTCGACGGCGAGGCGCGCTAGCGCGCGCTAGCGCGCCTCGGAGTGGGACAAGCCGTTCCAGATGCTCAAGGCCCACATGGCGGAGGTCGACCGTCTCCGGAGCCAAGGAGGGCAAGATCGGTGGACAAGCCAGTATTCGAGAATGACACCTACGCGATGTGGTTCCACGGTCCCGACAAGGTCGTACACCACGAGATCAAGAAGGCCCTGAACCCCGGTGATCTCCGGACCATCCTGGGGAAGGGCGTCGACCTGATGCGTCGCAACCACGCGCACAAGTGGCTCTCCGACGACAAGGGCAACGGGGCCATCCCGCAGGCCGACAGCCAGTGGGCGATGGACACGTTCGTGCCCCAGGCGGTCCAGGCGGGCTGGAAGTTCTGGGCCATCATCCAGCCGGACCAGGCGGTGGGGAAGCTCCAGATGAAGCGCTTCATCGACGCCAACGCCAAGGTCGGCCTGACCGTGCGGACCTTCCCCAACGC
>JACKEN010000058.1 GCA_020632995.1 Deltaproteobacteria bacterium
ACGGCTGCGCGGAGATCCCGTCACCGACGCTCACCCGAGCCGATGGCTCGGTCATGAGCTACGACTCCGGGGAGTGCTGCTGTATGCTCCCGTGAACAGACGAGCGCCCCAGCGCTCTTCAGGTATGTTCAGCTCGACCCGGCGCGCATTCCGAGGCATCTGGGACGCGACGCATGCGACGTGTCCGCATCCTCGCCCCCCTCTGCATCGCCCTCCTCGTGGCCGCCTGCGGTGACGGCCGCTCGCGGACGCTCCCGGGCTCGAGCAACAGCAACAACAACCGGGCGGCGTGCGGCAACGGCGTGGTCGAGCAGGGTGAGGTGTGCGACGGGATCGCCCTCGGCGGCCTGACCTGCGTGACCTTGGGGTTCGGCGCCGGGGGCCTGGCCTGCACCAGCGACTGCCGCGACTTCGACCGGAGCGGCTGCGGGGCGCCTCCGACCTGCGGCAACGGGACCACCGACGGCGGCGAGCTCTGTGATGGGGCGAGCTTCGGGACCCGGAGCTGCCAGACCTACGGGTATTCGGAGGGCTCGCTCTCGTGCTCCGCGAACTGCGGGGTCATCGACACCAGCGGCTGTTCCGGCCAACTCGCCCAGTGCGGCAACAACACCCGCGAGGGGAACGAGGTCTGCGACGGCACCGACGTGGGGGGCGCGACCTGTCAGGGCCTCGGGCTCGGCACCGGCACCATCTCGTGCAACGCCGGTTGCGCGAGCCTGAACACGTCTGGCTGCAACTCCACCTGCACCCCGGAGTGCGGGGCGCGCGTCTGCGGGCCTGACCCGGTGTGCGGCGCGAGCTGCGGCACCTGCACCGACGGCACCTGCAACGCCGACGGGCAGTGCGAGGCGGTGAGCGAGCACGCCCCGCGCATCCTGAGCTTCACCACCAACGTCAGCGCCATCACCCGCGGGCAGTCGGTCACGTTCTCCGCCATCGTGACCGATCCGGACGGGCTCGCCGACATCGTCGGGGGGACCCTGGAGGGCAGCTCGGGCCAGGTCTACGGGACCTTCTCGGCCTCCGGGGGCGCCGGCGCGTACTCCATGCCGCTGTCGTGGAACGACATGCACCTCGTGGCGCCGATCGAGTTCACCACCGAGGAGCAGCGCACCTTCATGGCGCGCTTCTACGACGTGGCTGGGAACCAGGTCACCCAGTCGGCGCAGGTGCGCTTGCACTGCAACGGCGACACCGCCTGCGACGGGAGCTGCGTCGACATGGCGACCGACGACCTCAACTGCGGCACGTGTGGCCACGTCTGCGAGGACCCGGTCTCGTGCTACTCGGGGAGCTGCGTGCTGCCGATCCAGTGGACCCCAGCCCAGACCGGGAGCTGTCAGCAGACCTGCATGACCCTGGTGGGGAGCGGATCGATGTGCACCGCGGCGTGCGACTTCGGTGATGGTGTCATCAACGCGGCTGCGGCGCGGTACTATTGCACCGAGGGGATCTGCCCGATCTCCCTCGAGGTCAGGGTCTTCTCATGCACCCAGGTGCCGCCCGACACCTACACCCTGGCGGACGGCTCGCTCATGAGCTTCGACGCCGGCGGCTGTTGCTGCGTGATCCCGTAGGCTAACGCCCGCCGCGGCCTCGACCGCCGCCACCGCCGCCGCCCTTCTCCATGTCGCGCACGTAGGCGAGGAAGTCGGCCTGGTTCTCCATCTCGGGTCGGTAGCCCTCGCGCCGACCACCGCCGTGGCCGCCACCGCCCTGGCCGCCGCGGCCGCCTCGACCGCGACCCCGGTTGCCCCCACCGCCGCCCGGGCGGCGCTGCTCCTCGTGGTGGCGGGGCTGGGCGTCCTCGTCCTGCTGCTCGCGCGCGGGGCGGGGGCGCTCGGAGACCTCGGGGCGGGCGGGGCGGGGCGGGCGGCGCCCCTCGAGCTGCCCGATCGCCTGGGCGAGGAGCTGGGTGGCGAACGCGTCGGCGTCCATGCCGCTCCGCTGGGCGTAGAAGGCGAGGTCCTTGTAGAGGGGGCCGGCGAGGGTCAGGGTCACCGCGCCGGGCGCGGCCACCGCGACGTCGACCGGCGGGGGCAGCGCCTCACCCTGGGTGGCCACCGCCTCGACCTTGGCCTCGATCGCGGCCTCCGCCTTCTCCACCGCCTCGGCGCGGGTGTCGGCCTCGGCGTCGATGCCCAGCTCCGGCACCTGGGCCCGGTACACGGACGCCTCGGGGTCGAAGCGGAGGTGGATGCGGTACGCGCGATCGTCGGCCATGGGCCCCGACCTCTAGATCGGGCCGGCGGGGAAGGGAAGCCGAAAGCGGCGCTACTTGGTGGGGCGCCAGGGGCGGTCGACCCGGCCCTTGCCGGTGCCGTTGGCGATGGTCCGCGCCACCCGGAGCGCCTCCTTCAGGCGATCCTGGGGGGAGTCGGGCTCGGTGTCCTCGGTGAGCTGGGGACCGTCGTCGAGGCTGTCGCTGCCCAGCCCGGCGTTGACCCGAGCCTTGGCCAGGAGGCCGGACAGGTCCAGCTTGGGGAGGATCCGCGGCGCCTCGAGGGCCTGGGGCGCGAAGCTGTAGGTGCCCCAGCGCCACTCCAGGACCTCCTGGAGCCGGGAGGCCAGGTTGCGGCCCAGCTCCTCCTCGAGGGTGGCCTGGTCGAGGGCGCCGTTCTCGAGGAGCTTCATGGTGAGCGAGGTGCCCTCGCGCTCGGAGGCCTGCAGCGCCTTCTCGAGGTCGGCGCGGCTGATGATCCGCGCCTTCACGAGGTGCTCGCCGATCAGCTCCATGCCCATGTTGCTGGTGATGCCGGTGGGGCGCCCCTTCACCACCGAGACCCGCTTCCAGATCAGCCCGCAGCGGAACTCCACCACCCCCGACTCGCCCTGCCGGGTGATGCGCGAGATGACCTCCGCCGCCGGCAGGTCTTCGAGCTTGCCCTCACGCACCGGCGCGTCGGGCGGGGGCACCGGGGCCTTCGCCGGCTTCGGGGCGGCCACGCGCTCGTCCGACGGCGTCACCTTCCGCGGGTACTCGCTGTCCGCGCGGCCGTTCTTCTTGGTCGCCGGCTCCGCCGAGTCGATCGTGGGGAGCGTGGCCGCGCCGGCCAGGCCCGCGGCGGCCTCGTGCTGGCTCAGGCGGCTGGTGGAGGTGGCCTCGGTGCGCTGCTCGTCCGGGGCCAGGATCGGGATGTCCAGCTCCGCCGGCATCACCCGCGGCGGGGTGAGGTCGTCCACCTGCGGTGGGGTGGGGCTCCGGCTGCTCCAGGCGTCGTTGGACACGATCTGCTCGGGCCGCGGGGTCGGGTCCTCGGAGCGGATGGTGGCCGGGCTGGAGCCGCGGCGAGCCCTGGCCCACATGTCGCCGGTGGGGGCGGGCGGCTCGGTCTCCGCCGCCTGGGGCGGGTACACGAAGTCGAGGTCCGGGGCCGGGGTGTGGGCGTCGTCCACGTGCCTGGCCTGGCTGCTCTTCTGCACCTCGCTGTGGATCTCGCGCTGCTCGACCTGGCTGTCGGCGCGCAAGGTAGATTTCGGGATCTGGGCGGGGATGCTCCGCTGGAGCGGCCGCAGGGGCGGCGCCGCCTCGACCCCGTTGGGGAACAGCTCGTGGCGGTTGAAGAACACCGAGAGCACCCACGGGGTGGCGTGCCGACCGCTCCGCATCAGCCACGCCTCGAGCGCGTTGGCGAAGTCCTGGGCGGTGGCGTAGCGCCGCTCCGGCACCATCGCGGTGGCGCGGGTCACGATGCGCTGCAAGTCTTCCGGCACCCCCTCACGGTTGAGGCGGTACAGCGGGACGCCCTTGTTCACGATCTTCCACATCACCTCGTAGGCGGTGTTGCCCGTGAAGCACTCGCGCCCGCTGAGGAGCTCGAAGAGCATGATGCCCGCGGCGTAGAGGTCGGTCTGCACCGAGCACGGCTCGCCCGCGATGTACTCCGGCGCGAGGTAGGCATACTTGCCCTTCACCAGCCCCGGCTCGGTCGCCTGCTGGATCCGCTCCCGCATCCGCACTACGCCGAAGTCCGCGAGCTTCACGTGCCCGCTGGTGGCGATGATGATGTTGGACGGGTTCACGTCCCGGTGGATGATCTCGAGCGGCTTGCCGTCCCCGCCCGTCACGGTGTGGGCGTGGTGCAGGCCGCGCAGGACCTCGGAGACCACGTAGCAGGCGAGCTCGAAGGGCAGGGCCTCCTTGCGCTGCCGCAGCTTCGCGTTCACCCGACGCAGGTCGGTGCCCTCGACGTATTCCAGGGCGAGGTAGACCCCGTTGTCGGTCTCACCTACGTCGAAGAGGTGGACGATGTTGGGGTGGTCGAAGCACGCGGTGGCGCGGGCCTCGTCGAGGAGCATCCGCTGGAGCTCCTTGTAGTCCGTGCGTGAGCGTTTGACCTGCTTGATCACCGCCCGGTGCACGAAGCCGAAGGTCGAGACCTTCTTGGCCAGGTAGAGGTCGGCCATGCTCCCACCGCCGAGGCGTGAGACGATCTGGTAGTCCCCAACCACCTGCGGCATGGGGCTGTAGCTGCCCATGCCTGCGAAACCGCCATCATCGTCCTCGGCGAGGTGGCCTCTGGGGCTCTCGATGAAGAGATCTTCTTCGGCGGAAGACGAGCCAGACCCGAATGGAGGCACGGATGCGCCCTTGTCGACGGGTCCCGTCACAGGGACACAGAGAACATGGTCCCGGAGCCCCGGTCAATGAACTGGACCGGGCAACGACGGCCCTCGCCTCAGCGCGGTCCCGTCACGGGACGCGCGAAGATCTCTCGATCCACCTTCGAGAAGCCGACCGCGCGATAGAAGCCCATCGCCGCCACGTTCTGGCTGGCGACCTGCAGCGTGATTGCGGGCAAACCCTCTGACGCGGCGTACTCTTCCACGAAGTTGATCATGCGGCGCCCGAGGCCGCGATCGCGGGCCTTGCCGCGGACGAAGATCTCGTCGAGGACCGCGAGATCCGACGCCCACTCGAAGCTGGGCCGCCGCACCACCAGGGCGTAGCCGAGGAGCTCACCCGCGTCCCGGGCCACCGCCACCCGCCCCCGGTTGCGCTGCTCGAACAGCATCTCCAGGACGCCCTTGAGGCGGCTGCGGGCGTGGCCGCGCAAGCCTTCTTGCCGATGGTACTCCTCCATCAGGTCCAGGATGGCCTCCACGTCGTTGGGGTTGGCCCACTGCAGCTCCAGCATGTCCCTCGTTGGTAACCCCTGCCCGGAGGCGAGAGCAACCCCACGCCGCCGGGCGGATCGCATGGACGAGCTCTTCGCTCGCCTGCTAAGCAACGGGAGCCCGTGTCGGCCTCGACCCCACTGCTGGCGACGTACTTCGTGGTCCTCGGCAGCCTCGCCGCCCTCGGGCTGCACCGGCTGTGGATGGCGATCGTCGCGCTGTCGGGGCGCGGCCCGCGGCCCGCGACCATGGTCTCGGGCGAGCACCCGCCGGTGCTCCTGCAGCTGCCCCTCTACAACGAGGCCCTGGTGGCGGAGCGCCTCCTCCGCGCGGCGGCCGCGCTCGAGTACCCGGGGCGCCTGACGATCCAGGTGCTGGACGACTCCACCGACGAGACCCGCCGGGTGGTGGATCGGGTGGCGGCGGAGCTCGCTGCGACCGGGGTCGACGTGCAGGTGGTGCGGCGCCCGGACCGCGCCGGCTACAAGGCGGGGGCGCTGGCCTACGGCCTGGCCGAGACCGACCACCCCCTCGTGGCGATCTTCGACGCCGACTTCGTGCCCGAGCCGGACTTCCTCACCCGCACCGTGCCCGCCCTCGAGGCCGACCCCGAGGTGGGGCTCGTCCAGGCCCGGTGGGGGCACCTGAACCGGGGGTCGAGCCTCTTGACCCGGGCCCAGGCGGTCTTCCTCGACGGGCACTTCGCGGTGGAGCACCAGGCCCGGGCCGCGGTCGGGCACTTCTTCAACTTCAACGGCACCGCCGGGGTGTGGCGCCGCGCCGCGATCGACGCGGCGGGGGGCTGGCGCGCCGCGACCATCACCGAGGACCTCGACCTGTCCTACCGCGCCCAGCTCGCGGGGTGGCGCTTCGTATACCTCGACGGCGTGGTGACCCCGGCCGAGCTCCCCGAGAGCTGGGCCGCGTTCCGGGCCCAGCAGGCGAGGTGGGTGCGCGGCAGCGTCGAGACCGCCCGCCTCCTGGTGGGGCCGGTGCTGCGCGCGCGGCTGCCCTTCGGGCGGCGGGTCGACGCGCTGATCCACCTGCTCCACAACTTCGCGTACCTGTGGATGGCCACCCTCGCGACCCTCCTCCCGGCCGCGGTGGTGCTCCGGGATCGGCTCGGCTGGCGGGTGCCGGGGGGGCAGCTCCTGCTGAGCGCGCTCGACCTCGGCATGCTCGCCACCGGCACCTGCGCGATGGTGCTCTTCTACGGCGTGGCGGCCCGGCGCACCGGCGCGGGGCTCCTCGGCTGGCTCGACATCCCCTTCGCGCTCTGCGTCGGGGCGGGCATGTCCCTCACCAACGCGGCCGAGGTCCTCGCAGGCCTGCGCTCGCAAGGATCGGAGTTCGTGCGCACCCCGAAGCGGGGCGACGGCGCGAGCGGCGCGCGCTACCGGGCCGCGGTGCGGTGGGGGCGCGTCGGCCTCGAGCTGGCCTACGCCGCGTACTACGTGGCGGCGGTGGTGTACGCTCTCCAGAGCGGGCTGCTGGGCGCCTTGCCGTTCTTGATCATGTACGCCGTGGGCTTCCTCGCGGTGAGCGTGGGTGGGCTCAGGGAGCAGTGGGCGGGGCGCCCGGTGGCCCTCGCCGCCGCGGGCTCGCGCGCGGGCTCGCGAGGTTGAGACAGTATCGAGCGGTCCGCCGGGCCCTCTGCTACCATCGACGGTCGGAGTCCCCGGGTGTCCCCGTCGCCGCAAAATCCCCAGCACCTGCGCCTGGGTGACCTCCTCGTCCGCGCCGGGTACGTCACGGAGGAGCAGGTGCAGGTTGCCTTGCACGCGGCGGCCGAGCAGGGGTGCCGCCTCGGCACCGCCCTGGTGCGCCTCGGGTACCTCGACTCGGCCACCCTCGCCCGGGCCCTCGGGAAGCTGCGTCGGGTGCCGTGGGTGGAGCCCGAGGCCTTCGCCCACCTCGACCTGGAGCTCGCCCGGCGCCTGCCCGCCCAGGTGGCCCACAAGCGCCGCGCGGTGCCCATGAAGTGGCTCAAGCCCGAGGGCCCCGGCGGCGAGGTGCTGGTGGCGTTCGAGTCCCCGCCCGACCTGGACGGCCTGGACGAGCTCAGCTTCATCCTCGGGGCCCGCATCGTGCCCGGGATCGCGCCCCAGGAGCTGGTCGACGACGCGCTCGATCGCATGTTCCCGGTGCCGCGCCCCAAGGCGTACCGGGTGGTGGACCTCGATCCCCACGCCCCCCTCGGCGGGGTCGAGGACAACCAGGAGCAGGTCCTCAGGGAGTGCCGGGCCGAGCTCGAGACCCACCCCGAGGGCTGCGTGCTCCTGGTCGACGGCGAGCACTGGCGCGCCCTGACCGCGCGGCGGCCGGTGCTCGACTACGTGGTCGAGTACGTGCGGCGGCGCCACGACGCCTCCGGCCAGGTCACGGTGCGGGAGCGCCGGAGCCGCCACCTGCTCGCCCACTTCACCGGGCGGGGGCGGCCGGTGGCGGGCAAGGAGCCGCCGGGCGTCAACCAGGGGGTGCTGGATGAGCTCTTCAGCCAGCGCATCCACGGCGCTCGCGGGGGCAAGAGCGCCCCGGGGGCGGTGGCCTCGCCCGGGGTGATGGTGCCGCCGCCGCCGTCTTCCGGCGGCTGGGGGGCGCCGATGCCGAGCTTCGGGCCGCCCACCCCGTCGGTGCCCACGCTGCTCGGTACGGTGCCGCCCCCGACGGTGGACATGGCGCTGCACGAGCTGCCGGTGCGGGCCCGAGACGTGCCCCGGGAGGGCTCCACGGTGTGGGTGGGGCCGGCGCCGGTCCCGGGCAATGGCCACCCGGCCTCCGCGGCGTGGACCACCCCGCCGGTGCCCCCCGCCGCGCTGCCGAAGACCCTGCCGCCGCCGCCCCCGCCGCGGTCGGTGGTGGACGTGCCGGCGCCGCCGGAGGACGGGGACTCGGAGGCGTGGTTCGCGGAGCCCGGGTCGGACCTCGATGCGCAGGGGGGCGCGTTGGGGCCCGACGACTTGATGCTGGATGCGGATGCGGAGGCAGGGGCCCCCGCGCCGGGGTTCGCCGATTCGGAGTCGGCGCTGGCCCAGGCGGCGGTGGAGCAGGAGACGCTCCCGGCCGCCTCCGACGAGGGGGCGCGCGGCGCCGCTCGATCGGAGGTGCAGGTTCCAGAGGCGGGGCGCAGCGACGCGGCGCCGTGGGCTCCGGCCCCGGAGGCGCGGTTCATCGTCGCTTCGGACCCTGAGACGCGGCAGGGCACCGCGCCCGAGCTGCCACCGCTGGCGGGGCCGGAGGCGGCGTCGGTGGTCACGCCGGCGCCGGTGCGGGCGGCGGAGCCGGAGGTGGCGTCGGCGGTCGCGCCGGCGCCGGTGCGCGCGGCGGAGCCGGAGGTGGCGTCGGTGGTCACGTCGGTGCAGGCGGTGGCTCCGGCGGCGGAGGCAGCGTCGGTGGTCGCGCCAGCGCTGGTGCGGGAGGTGGCCCCGGCATCAGAGGCGCGGGTGGCCCCGATGCGCTCGGCGTCGTTGGCCCCCGCCGCGTTCCCGACCCGTCCGCCTCCCATCCGCCCCCCGCCAGCGATGGCGGGGGCGGGCGAGCCGTTGCCCTCGTTCCCGCCCCCCGCCCACTCCATCCTCGAGGAGGGGCCCGTCGAGGCGGCCGCCGAGGCGTTCGAGCTGGCCCCGGTGCTCGCCGCGGTGGCCAGCGCCGGCTCCTCGGCCGAGGTGGCGGACGCCCTCGCGGAGGGCCTGTCAACCCATCTTGCAGCGATCCTGATCCTGGTGGTCAAGCACGACTCCGCCATGGGCTGGCGCGGGCACGCCGACGAGGCGGACGCCGAGACCATCGAGTCGCTGATCGTGCCGCTGAGCGAGCCCTCGATCCTGGCTCGGGCCCGTGAGGCGGGGCAGCCGGTGGTGGCGGCGCCCGAGCCGCCGGAGGAGGCGATCCACCGGCGCCTGTGGCGCCTGCTCCGCCTCGAGCCCGCGTCGGAGGTGGCGGCGGCTCCGGTGCTCCTGAAGGGGCGAGCGGTCAACCTGATCTACCTGCACCCGCACCCGGGTGAGGCGTTGCCCCCCGACCTGACCGCGCAGCTCGGGACGATCTGTGAGGCGGTGGCGCAGGTCTTCTTGCGGCTGCTCACCGAACGCAAGTGAACCTGCTCTCCGCCCTCCGCCGCGGCCCGTGGTCGGCCCGCCTGCTCTGGCTGGCGGCGGGCGTGGTGCTGGGGCTCGGCCTCGCGGCGGCGCTGGTGGCGCTGTCGTGGGGCTGGCCGCGCCTGGTGGGGCCCGGGCCGGCGCTCCCCGAGGCCCAGGTGGCCCGCCTGGAGGCGCTGGGGCGGCAGGCCCTCGAGACCGAGGACATCCCGGTGGCCGCGCTCCTCGTCTACCGCGGCGAGGTGATCGGGGCGGGCCACAACACGGTGCGCGCCCACCACGACGCGGGCGGCCACGCCGAGATCCAGGCGATCAGCGAGGCGCTGCGGCGCTACGGGGAGCCGGAGTTCTTCAAGCTGGAGCGCGGCGAGATGGAGCTGATCACCACCTTCGAGCCGTGCCCGATGTGCCAGGGGGCGATCGCGATGTACGGCATCGGCAAGGTGACCTACCTCGGGAGCAAGCCGCTCGGGCGGCACCTCGAGCTCGAGCAGGCTCGCTTGCGTTACCTTTGGACCCGGCGCTGGGTCAGGCCAGAGGACCTGCAGCAGCGGCTCTTCGAGCTCCACCCGAGCTGGCCGAAGGGGGCGAAGGCGCCATGATCCCGCCGATCGTCCGGCGCGCCGTGGATCGCTACCTGGCCGCGCACCACCGCCTCCTGGGGGTCCCCGAGGGCGCGGTGCTGGTGTTGGGGCACATGCGCTCCGGCTCGACCCTGCTCCTGCACCTGTTGATGACGCGGCCCGAGGTGCTGGCGGCGGGGGAGCGCAACACCGCCTACCGGGGCCGGGCGGAGCTCGACCTGCTCGCGCGGGACTGCTTCCTGGTGAACCGCAAGCCGTTCGGGCGGGTGCGCTACGTGGTCGACCAGCTCAACCACGACCGGTTCGTGCCGGATCCGCAGTTCCTCTTGCACCATCGGGTGTGGCCGGTGCTCCTGGTGCGCCGACCGGGGCCGGCGATCGGCTCGATGGCCCGCACCTTCGAGGGCATGGGGGCCACGGTGGAGGATCACGCCCGCTACTACACCGCGCGGGTCGGGACCCTGACCCGCTACGCGGAGCTGCTGCGGGGGGCGGGGCGCGCGCCGCGCCTCATCACCTACGAGGCCCTGACCGCCGATCCCGTGGCGACCCTGGAGCCGCTCCGGCTGGCCCTCGGCCTGCCCGGGCCCTTCTCGGCCCGGTACGCCACCCGGCGCTTCACCGGCGTGCGGGGCGACCCGTCCGAGGTGATCAAGGCCGGCCACGTGCGCCCGGACCAGGGGCGGGCCGAGCCGGTGGCGCCGGCGCTCCTCGAGGCGGCGGAGGCGGCGTACGAGTCGCTCCTGGCCGCGGTGCCTTGACCGCGCCCGGCGGGCGGGCTTGGCTCCGCCTCGGTGCGGATCCTGGTGCTCAGCCCCGGCTATCCGCGCCCGGGTGAACTCTACGGCCACGCGGTGGCGGCCCAGGTGGCGGCGCTCGCGCGGCAGCACGAGCTCCGGGTGCAGCCCCTGTCGCCGCGGCCCGGGGTCGGCGATGGTGGCGGCGGTGCGCCGCGCCTGTTCGAGGCGCCTCGGGGCGGTCAGGCCCGGCGCTTCGCCACCGTGCTCGCGCGGCACGCGGCCTGGCGGCCGGCGCTGATCTGGGGCCTCTGGCTCGACCGGGCCGGGCCCGCCGCGTGCGCGCTGGGGCGCCTGCTCGGGTGCCCCGCCCTGGTCTCGGTGATGGGGGGCGAGCTGGCTCGCCTGCCCGAGCTCGGCTACGGCGGGCGCCGCACCGCGGCGGGGCGGGCCAAGGTGCAAGCCGTCCTGCGGGCGGCGAGCGCGCTCACCGTGGGGTCGGCGCCCCTGGCTGGCCAGGTGCGCGCGCTCGCGCCGCGGGCCCGGGCCTACGTGACGCCGATCGGGGTGGCCCCGGAGGGGATCCCCGTGCGCGCCGCGCCGCCCTGGCGGCCGGGGTCGCGGCTGGAGGTGGCCGCGGTGGTGGACGTCGCGCCGGTGAAGGGCGCGGACCGGATCTTCGGCACCGTGGCCACGCTGGCGCGGGGCGGGGTGGACGTGCGGCTCACCCTCTTCACCCTCGCCACGCCGGCCGGGCGCGCCGCCCTGCTCGCCCAGGCCCGAGCGGCCGGGGTCGATGCGCAGGTCACCTTGCCGCCCGTGATCCCGTCCCCCGAGCTCCACCGGCGGCTCCCGGAGTTCCACGTGTTGTTGTCGGCCTCGGCCCATGAGTCCCAGGGCCTCGCCCTCATCGAGGCGGCGCTCGCCCAGGTGCCGGTGGTGGCCCCGGCGGTGGGGGTGGCGGAGGCGCTGGCGGGGCTGGGGGCGCTGACCCTGAGCCCTTCGCGGGAGCCCGCGGACCTCGCGCCTCGGGTGTTGCAGGCGGCCTCGAGGCCGGTGGCGGCGCGGGGCGCGGTGGCCGCCGCGTTCGGGCTCGAGGCCGCGACGCAGGCTTTCTTGCGTGTATTCGAGGAGGTGGCGGGGTGAGGATCGCGGTGGTGGTGGCGGTGCCGCACCTGCCGGGGGAAGAGGGGCGATGGGCGGAGCTCACCCACCGCGACGTCCCGCTCCGGCACGCAAGTCATCTTGCTGCGCTCGGGCACGAGGTCCACGTCTTCTTCGACGGGCCACCCCGGGTGGTGGGTGAGGCCGGCTTCACCGTGCACGTGGAGGCGGGGCCGCTGCCGGCGCTCGGCGCGGTGCTGTGGAGCCCGCACCTCGTCCACGCCGCACGGGCGGTGCGCCCGGACGTGCTCCACCTGCACCACCTGCTCGCGGTCGAGAACGTTGCGGCGGCGGTGCGGGGGCTGGTGTGCCCGGTGTTCGCGGAGTTCCACGGGGGCACGCCGCCTCGGCGCTGGGCGCGTCGGCGGCTGCTCGCGTGGGCGAGCCGCCGCCTGGCCGGGGTGTTCACCGCGGCCCCCGAGCACCTCGCCCCGCTCGACGCGGCGGGCGCGCTCGCGCGCTCGGCGCCGCGGCACGTGAGCCCGGAGATCTCGTCCCGGTTCGCAGGTCCGGTTGCTAGGCCGCCGCGGCGGGGAGGGCCCCGGATCCTGGTCGTGGGGCGGTGCGAGGCCCCCAAGGATCCCTTCGCCACCCTCGCGGTGCTGCGGCACGCGGTGGCCCTGCGCCCTGATGTCGAGGTGGTGTGGGCGACCCCCGGCGGGGCCGACACGGCGGCGGTGCAAGCCGTGTTGCGGGACGACCCCGCGCTGGCGGGCCGGGTGCGCTTCGGGCCGGTCGCCCCCGCCGCCATGGCTGAGGTGTACGCCTCTGCCGACGTCACCCTGGTGACGAGCGAGCGGGAGATCGGGGGGACGGTGCTCCTGGAGTCGCTCGGCCAGGGGACGCCTGTGGCCGCCTTCGCGCTGCCGGTGTTCGCGTCGCTCGGGGGTCGCTGCGAGGCCGTCGTGCAAGTTGACGGGCGGGATCCCGAGGCCCTGGCCCGGGCCGCG
>JACKEN010000059.1 GCA_020632995.1 Deltaproteobacteria bacterium
GCGCCGCGGGCCTTGTAGAACACCGTCACCGCCCCCACCCCGCTGTCGTCGGTGACCTGGGCGCTCACCGTCACCGCCGTCCCCTCGACCTGGCCGTTCGCCACCGCGGTGTGGGTCACCACCGGCGGCGTCCGATCCACCGCGACCACGCTGAAGCTGTGCGCGTCGGCGGGCGCGGTGGCCGGGCTGCGCCCCACGTTGGGGGGCAGGATCGTGTCCGAGGCCTCGAGGTAGTACTCCATCGCCGGCGGCAGGACAGCCTGCGCGGGGATGCTGGCGCTGAAGCTCCCGCCCGACCCGCTCATCGTCACGCTGGTGAAGAGCGCGTCGCTCGCCCGCTTGTAGTAAAGCTGCACCGACCCCACCCCGGTGCTGTCGCTCACCTGGGCGCTCACCGTCACCGCCGTCCCCTCGGGCTGGTCCGCCGCCACCGGGGTCACGGTGATCGTCGGCGGCACCTGATCATCGGGCTGCACCATGAAGCGGTGCACGTTGGCCGGCGCGCCCGCCGGATCCCGCGCGGTGTTGGGGCTGGCCGCGCTATCGTTCGCTTGAATGTAGTACTCCACCGCGTTGGGCATCACCACCGCGGCGGGGATGCTGGCCGAGTAGCGATCGCTCCCCTCGTCCACCAGCGCGACCGACTGGAAGTTCGCTTGCCCCGCCTGCCGGTAGAAGAGCGAGGCGGTGCCGATCGGCGTCTCCGCGTCGACGATCGTGGCCTCCACCCGCACCGCCTGCCCCGCTCGCAGGACCCCGCCCACCGCGGTGTGCATGATCACCGGGGGCGTCGTATCGGGCGCGCCCACTGTCACCATCACCATCTCGGTGGTGCGCTCCTGGTCGTTCTCGGCCACCAGCATGAGCAAGGTGTCTTGCAGGACTGCGACGGACAGATTGCCGCTCGGGGTGCGCGGGAAGTTCGGCACGCTCACCCCGTCCGCGGTGAGGTCCACCGTGTCGGCGTCCGCCGTCCCCCACGAGACCTGCACGTCCCCGGGGCCGGTGAGGGCCTGGGGTGTGACCTCGAAGCGCAAGATCCGGGGGCTCCCCGGCGGGAGCACGGTGACGGTGGTGCTCTGCTGGGCGGTGCCCACCATGTTCGTGCCGATGAGGGTATAGGTGGTGGTGGCGGCGGGCGTGACCCGCTGCTGCCCGTTGGCGGGGCCACCATCGACGATCATGGTGCCCGCGCCGTCGCGGATCTCGACCCGCTCCGCGCCCTCCACCTGCCAGATCAGGTTGGTGCCCTGGCCCTCGGTGATCTGGGCCTCCTCAGGCTCGAAGCGCAGCACCCGGGGCTGGGCCCCCACCAGCACCTGCGCGTCCTGCGTCTTCGGCCCCGCGTCGTCCCCCTCCACCGTGATGCGGTAGGTGGTGCTGCCGGTCGGGGTCACCGCGACCGACCCGCTCCCGTCCTGGCCCGCGTAGAGCTCCGCGCCGCCCACCTGGCTCACCTGGACCCCCGACGCCCCGGTGGTCTCCCAGTACAGGGTCGTGCTCTGGCCCGGCTCGAGCACCGCCGGGTCCGCCTCGAAGCGCACGATCTCGGCCTTGCCGGTGACCACGGTGATCACCACGCTGCGCTGGGTGTCCCCAGCAGCGGACTTCGCGACGAGCGTGTACGTGACCGAGGCCTGCAGGGCCGGCGTCTGCACCGCGCCCTCGAGCTGGGCGGTCGAGGGCACCAGGCCCGGGTTGATGCTCACCTCAGTCGCGTTCCGGACCCGCCAGGACAGCGCCACGCTCTCCCCCGGGCGCACCGCCGCCGCGCTGGCGGTGAAGGAGTCGATCACCGGGAAGGTCTCGGGCAGCTTGTCCGGGGGCAGCGGGGCGTCGGCCGGGCCGCAACCCGCCAGCCCCAGGGCCGCGACCCCGAGAATACCCACCGACCACCGACGTCCAAAAGCCGTGCATCGCTCGAGCGCTCGCACCATCACGGGGGGTCATACGCCCGAGGCCTCCGGTTCTGTCTGGCCTTCCGGGCCCCCGTCGGTCATCTGACGGACCCTTCACTTGGTCCCCAAACCGGGGGAAGCTCTGCCCCCCGAGCGGAGCGCGTCGAGAACCATGCACCACCGCCCAGATCGGCCCCGAATGACGCCCCTCGCCTGCCTCGCGAGCCTCCTGTTGAGCGCGCCCGCCAGCGCCGCCGCCCCGGGCAAGGTCGACCCCGAGCTGCGCTGGAGCGGGGGCGATCCCGCCCTCTGCCAGTTCGCGCTCGGGGACGCCGAGCACCCGAACCACCCGGTCGGCACCCCGGTCGAGGCCCCGGCCGGCAAGGTGACGGTCCGGGTGAGCTGCCCGGGGAAGGTGCCCCTGAGCCCGCCCCCCACCACGGTCACGGTGCGCGCGGGGGCCACCGTCCGACCCCGGGTCGAGGTCGCGGAGGCCCGCGTCCTCGTCTCCAGCCGCCGGAGCGACGTCATGCTCGCGGGCGAGGTCCGCTTCTACCCCGCCGGAGGTGACCTCGGCGCCGCGCCCCTGGCCACCCTCCCCACCAACTCGACCGCCAAGGTGGCGGCGGGGCGCTACGACCTCCTCGTCCACCTCACCGCGCCGAAGCAGCCGCACGCGGAGACCCTGTTGAGCGGGGTCAACCTGCGCCCCGGGCGCAACGGAGACCTCGTGGCCGACCTCTCCGACGGCTCGCTCATCGCCCAGGCCACCGAGAACGGCCGCCCGGCCGAGGGCGCGGTGCGGGTCAACCTCATGGACGGCGACAAGAAGGCCGCCCTCGGCGACACCCAGCAGGAGCTCCGGCTCCCCGCCGGCCGCTACCGGGTATTGGTGGAGCTGCGGGCCGCCGCCAACTTCGCCACCCAGACCGAGACGGTGTGGATCCGGGCGAAGAAGACCACCCAGGTGAAGGCCGCGTTCGAGACCGGCACCCTGCGGGTCGACGTCACGCAGGGCGGCAAGCCGGTGGACGCCACGGTGCGCCTCTCGCTCCCCGGCGCCTCGGAGTTCTTCAACTTCTTCTCCGCCCCCGGCCCGGTGACCCTCACCCCCGGTCGCTACGGGCTCGGCGTCCTCTCGGGCGCGGCCCAGCCCCTGGGCGAGCTCCACCCGCCGGCGGTGGAGGTCCGCGCGAAGAAGGAAGCGCGGGTGAAGATCGACCTCACCCCCGCCACCCTCGAGGTCACGGTCGAGAAGAACGGCCGCCCCGCCGACGCCGCTGTCACGGTGCGCGAGCCCGGCGGCGGCACCGTCCTCGCTACCATGAAGGGCGGCAAGACCATCCTGTGGCCCGGGCGCTACGAGGTGCACGCGGTCCTCGAGAACGGCGACGCGCAGATCGAGGGCCCCTTCGACGTGAAGCTGGGCGATCGGATCGTGCGCAAGCTGTCCTTCGAGACCGCGTACCTGATCGTGTCCGCGGCCCGGGGCCCCGCCCCCGAGCCCACCGCCCGCGTCCAGGTCTACCGCGCGGGCGCGGCCAAGCCGGTGGCCGAGGGCAAGCACGGCGACTGGATCGAGCTCCCCGAGGGCACCTACGACCTCCGGGTCAGCGCGGGCGCGGACGTGGTCTGGAAGCAGGGCGTGAACGTGAAGGACCGGGCCGAAGTGCAGGTTGGCCTGCCCGAGCTGTCGGACGCAGAGCCCCTGCCCGAGGGCGAGTCCCCCGCCCCCGACTTCGAGCTCCCCGAGGGAGACGCAGAGGGCGAGTAGCTACCCGCCGATGCGGCTCATGTGCACGTCGTGGTGCCGATCGACCCCGGACACGTAGAACTCGTGCCCCTTGCCCTTGCCGAACAGCGCCGCCTCGATCGCCTCGACCACCGCGTCGTCGCTGTCGTTGTGGCGCATCAGGTCGCGCAGCGAGAGCCCCGATGGTGAGGCGAGGCAGGCCCGGATCTCGCCCCGGGCGGTGACCCGGACCCGGTTGCAGCGGTGGCAGAAGTTGTCGGTGACCGCGCCGATGAAACCTACCTTGCAGCCGGAGCCGTCCTTCGCCTCGAGGTAGCCGGCGGGGCCGCGGTCCTTGCGGTAGGCGGGGTCGCTGTCGACCACCAGGCGATCGGCCAGGGCGGCCTGGATCTCGGCCACCGGCACCACCGCGTCGCGGCCCAGCTTGGCCCCCTCGCCCAGCGGCATCAGCTCGATGAAGCGCGGGGTGATGCCGCGGGCCCAGGCCCAGTCCACCACCTCGCCCACCTGGCGGTCGTTCATGCCGCGCACCACCACCGAGTTGGTCTTGAGCTCCCCGATGCCCTGCTCGAGGGCGGCCTCGATGCCTCGCATGACCCGGTGCACGTCGCCACCCCGGGTCATGACCCGGAACGTCTCCGGGTCGACCGCGTCGAGCGAGACGTTGATGCGCGTCAACCCAGCCTGCACGAGGGGCTCGGCCAGCTTCTCGAGCACGGTGGCGTTGGTGGTGAGGGCGATGTCCTGGATGCCCGCGTCCTCGCGGATCCCGCGGATCAGCTCGGGCAGGTTCCGGCGCACCAGCGGCTCGCCGCCGGTGATCCGCACCGTCTCGACCCCGAGGCGGGCGAAGATGCGCACCACCCGCACGATCTCCTCGAACGAGAGCACGTCCTCGCGCTCCGAGGCGGGGACGCCCTCGGCCGGCATGCAGTACTGGCAGCGCAGGTCGCAGCGGTCGGTGACCGACATCCGCAGGTAGCGCAGGGACCGCCCCTGCTTGTCCGCGAGCCAGCCGGGGTAGCCGGCCTGGCCCTTGGCGGCGAGGGGAATGGGGTCCTCGCTCCGCAGGGTGTCCGGCAGGTCCAGGGGCGCGTCGGTGTCGCCGCAGACGATCGGGAGCCGGCTCACCCCTTCACTCTAGAAGCCCAGGACCACGGGGGAAAGCGGAACCCGCAGGGATCCGCCCGGCGGGCGACCGGGTTCCCCTGATGACACACAGTGTCAACGACCACTTTTCCGGCCATCGAGCGGGTTTGGTGGCACCCTGTGGCGGCATGTCCGGCGTGAGCAGAGACCAGCTCCTGGCCCAGACCCGGGCCGTGGTGCCCGAGCTGGATCCCCAGGGGGCCCACGACCGCCTCGAGGCCAACCCCGACGCGATCCTCCTCGACGTCCGCGAGGCGGACGAGGTGGCGACCGGGCTCATCCCCGGGGCGCGCCACGTGCCCCGCGGCTTCCTGGAGCTCCGCATCGAGGACGTGACCCGGGACCGGGCGCGGGAGCTCATCGTCTACTGCGCGGGCGGCACCCGCAGCGTCCTCGCGGCCAAGACCCTCCAGGACATGGGCTACGCCGAGGTGAGCTCCATGTCGGGCGGGTTCTCGGCCTGGAAGGCCCACGGGCTGCCGTGGGTGGTGGAGAAGCAGCTGACCCCCGAGCAGAAGATCCGCTACTCGCGCCACATCCTGCTCCCCGAGGTGGGCGAGGCGGGCCAGAAGCGCCTCCTCGACGCCCGCGTGCTCCTCGTCGGCGCGGGCGGCCTCGGCTCACCCATCGGCCTGTACCTCGCCGCGGCCGGGGTCGGCACGGTCGGGGTGGTGGACCCGGACCTCGTCGACACCTCCAACCTGCAGCGCCAGATCATCCACCGGAGCGACGACGCGGGCGGGCGCAAGGTCGACAGCGCGGAGCGCGCGATGCGCGACCTGAACCCCGACGTGCAGGTGGTGAAGTACCCGGAGCGCCTCACCGCGGCCAACATCGATCGCATCCTCGATGACGGCTGGGAGCTCGTGGTGGACGGCTGTGACAACTTCGCGACCCGCTACCTGATCAACGACGCCTGCGTGTTCCGGAAGCTCCCCAACGTGCACGGCTCGATCTACCGCTTCGAGGGCCAGGCCGCGGTCTTCGCCCCGCACCTCGGCGGGCCCTGCTACCGCTGCCTCTACCCCGAGCCCCCGCCCCCCGGCGCCGCCCCGAGCTGCGCGGAGGCCGGCGTCATCGGCGCCCTCCCCGGCCTCATCGGCACCGTGCAGGCCACCGAGACCCTGAAGCTCCTCCTCGGCGTCGGCCGCCCCCTGATCGGGCGCCTCAGCCAGCTGGACGCCCTCGACATGTCGTGGCGCGAGCTCAAGATCCACCGCGACCCCCGCTGCCCGGTGTGCGGCGAGGCCCCCACCATCACCACCCTGGTGGACTACGAGGCGTTCTGCGGCGTCACCGCGTGACGGTGGCGGTGCGGGTCCGCGCCTCGGCCTTCTGCAACCTCTCCTGCAACGCCTCGGCGAGGCGGTCGTGGCTCTTCATCGCGTTGGCCTCGTCCGGCGGCGGCGGGACCGCCTCGAGCATCTTCGCCGCGCCCGCAAGATCTCTTGCCGCGAGCCTCCGCTCGAACGCCGCCGCGAAGTCCACCCGGGCCACCGCCGCCGCGAGGTCCAGCTTCACTCCCCACGCCTCGCCCTCCTGGATCATCAGGAAGCGGCGCCGCTCCGGCCGGGTCTTTGGGATGTCCGGGAGCACGTGCCCCACCCGCTCCGAGGCGTAGGCCATGGGGTTCTTCATCGTGATGGTGGTGAGCACCACCTGGCGCCCGGGCGCCTTCGTCTCGATCTCCACCAGCTCGTAGCTCAGCGGCCGCGGGGGCAACGCCATCGCCAGGGTGCTGGTGGGCGCGGTGCGGAGCGCCTCGAGGGCCTCGCGGAGCACCGGGCGATCCCCCGACCAGGTGTTGGCGACCATCCGCTCTGTATCATCCTGGCCGTAGGCATCCAGCCACTGGTCCAGCGCGACCACCGACGGGGGCTTGCAGCCGGCGGCCAGGACCAACACTGCCAGGGCGAGGGCGCGCTTCACGGCCCGGGAGGTTGGCCCGGGGCGGCCAAGATGTCGAGTCCGCTTGAGGTTCGCCCGGCCCGGCCGAACATCACGGTGGGGTGGTCGATCATCAGCCGCCGCAGCACGCGATCGAAGCCGCGCTGGCCGAGTGGCGCAGCCGCCTGGCGCGCCGCCTGATCCGTGTCGCGTCGGTGGTGATGGTGCCACCGACGCTCAGCTTCCTGGTCCAGCTGCTGCGGCCGGGCGTGACGATCTCGTTGGCCCTCACCGCCACCTACTGTCTCACCCTGGCGGTGGTGCTGGTGCTCGCCTGGCACCCCCGATCGAGCACTCGGCTTCATGGGCTTACCCTCGTCACCCTCGCGGTGGCCCTGGGCGCGCTCAGCCTGGTCATCGCGGGGATAGCGAGCAATGGGCGCGTCCTGCTGATGACCGCCCCCCTGCTGGCCAGCATGCTCCTCGGTACCCGAGCCGGGGTGGTGACCACCGTGATCATGACCCTGATCATGGCCGGCTTCGGGGTCGCCTACGCGGTCCTCGGGATGACGCCCCTGTACCCCGACTCGCCGGTGGGCGCCGACCCGGTCTGGTGGAGCCGGGCCACCCTGGTGATGGTGGCGATCGACGCGATCCTGCTGTTCCCCCTCGACCACCTCCTGCGCGGCCAGATGTTCGCGGTCCAGCTCTCGGTCAAGAACGACGCGCTCGAGCAAGCGCAACGAGAGTTGACAGAAGCGAACACCGATCTGCGCCGCGCTCGGGACGAGGCCCAGAGCGCCACCGAGGCCAAGAGCGCGTTCCTCGCCAACATGAGCCACGAGATCCGGACCCCGCTCAACGGGGTCATCGGGATGACGGACCTGTTGCTCGAGTCGGAGCTCAACGACGAGCAGCGCGAGCTCGCCTCGTCCGTCATGTCGAGCGGCGAGTCGCTCCTCGGCATCATCAGCGACGTGCTGGACTTCTCCAAGATCGAGGCGAACCACCTGGAGCTCGAGGAGGCGCGCTTCAGCCTGCGCACCTGCATCGAGCAAGCCACGGTGATGGTCGCGGCGTCGGCGGAGACCAAGGGCCTGGTGGTCACCTACGCGATGGCGCCGGAGGTGCCCGAGGTGGTGCTGGGTGACGTGACACGGCTCCGCCAGATCCTCAGCAACCTGCTGAGCAACGCGGTGAAGTTCACCGCCGAGGGCCACGTCATCGCGCGGGTGGCGGTGGCGGGGGTCGAAGGCGACCGCTACGCCCTGCGCTTCACGGTGGAGGACACCGGCATCGGCATCACTCCAGAGCAGCAGGCCAAGCTCTTTCGGTCCTTCAGCCAGGGCGACACGTCCACCACCCGCCGCTTCGGCGGCACCGGCCTGGGCCTCGCCATCACCCGCCGCCTGGTGGAGCTGATGGGCGGCACGATCGGGGTCGAGAGCGAGCCGGGGGTCGGCTCCCGCTTCGAGTTCACGATCTCCGTCCCCGCCTTCCCTTCGCAATCCATCCTGCACCTCGATCCGACCCCGCTGGTGGGCAGGAGGCTGCTCGTGGTCTCGGACCACGACGCCATGCGAGCGGTGCTGCGCGATCAGATGGCGGCGTGGGGGATGCAGGTGCAGGCCACCGACCTCGCCCACCTCGTGAGCGGCGAGGTCCAGCCGGTGGACTTCGAGGCGCTCTTCATGTGCCTCTGCGTCACCCCGCTCCCTGAGGCGGAGGCCATCCGCCGCCGCACCACGGTACCCATGGTCGTGAGCGTGCCGTTCTCGGCCCACCTCGACGAGCACCCCGACGGCTCGGTGCAGTACCTGCGCCGCCCCTTCCGCGCCGCGCGGGTCATCCGCGCCCTGAAGCACGTGCTCGGCATCGCCGACGCCCCCGCGGTCGACGTGGACTCGGGCGGCTCGAGCGACGCCACCCTGCGCACCCTCCGCGTGCTCCTGGCCGAGGACAACGTGGTGAACCAGAAGGTCGCGATCCGCACCCTGGAGCTGCTCGGCCACCACGTAGAGGTGGCGGAGAACGGCGCCCGCGCCCTCGAGGCCGCCTGCCAGGGGCGCTTCGACGTGGTGCTGATGGACCTGCACATGCCCGAGATGGACGGCCTCGAGGCGAGCACGCGCATCCGCCGGGACAGCCGGGTCACCGAGCAGCCTTGGATCATCGCGCTCACCGCGGACGCCCTGCGCGAGGACCGCGACCGCTGCCTCGCGGCGGGGATGGACGACTACATCACCAAGCCGCTGCGCCGCCACGAGCTGGTGCAGGCGCTCGAGCGCGTCCCCGCGCGATAGGCGGCACGTCGCGCCCCTGCCCGAAGCGCAGCACCCAGAACCGAGGCCGTGGCCGCGCCGCCTCCAGCGCCGCCTTCAGCTCGCGCACCGGCTCGTACTGGCCGTCGTCCCCGAGCGGGAAGGTGCCGAAGTGCATACCCAGGCTGGTCCGCGCGCCCAGGGCGAGCGCCGCCTCCACCGCCTGCTGGGGGTCGATGTGGATCGGGGACATGAACCACCGCGGCTTGTAGGCGCCGATCGGGAGCACCGCGAGGCGGAACGGCCCGAACGCCTCACCCGCCGCCGCGAAGTGCGGGCCCATGCCGGTGTCCCCCGCGAAGTACACCGGGCCGCCCGGCCCGAGGAGCACGTAGCTCAACCACAAGGTCGCGTCGCCGTCGGTGAGGCCGCGCCCCGAGAAGTGCTGCGAGGGCCACGCCACCAGCGTCACCGCCTCGCTCAGCGCCACCCGCTGCCGCCAGTCCACCTCCTCGCCGCCCGGGATCCCCGCCTCGTCGAGGAGGGCGCCGTTGCCCAGGCCGACGAAGATCCGGAGGCCGGGGTTGCGCTGCGCCAGCGCCTTCAAGGTGGGCAGGTCGAAGTGATCGTAGTGGTTGTGGCTCACGATCACCGCGTCGAGGGGCGGCAGATCCTCCATCGCCACGCCCGGCGGGCGCACCCGCGCTGGCCCCGCGAAGCCCACCGGCGAGCAGCGCTCCGAGTAGATGGGATCGGTGAGGATGTTGAGCCCATCCATCTGGATGAGGGTGGTGGCGTGGTTCACGAACGTGACCCGAAGCCCCTTGGGGCCCACGCGCCTGGGCGGGGGCGCGAAGCGCACGTTCCGGGTGCCGGGATACCACGGGCCGGGGTCTCGCGAGGTGGCCAGCTCGAGCATGTCACCGAAGCCGGGCCGGCTGCGGTCGGTGGGGTTCGTGAAACGCTCGCCGTCGAAGTGATCCGAGACCGGGCCCGAGTAGCGGGGCCCCGAGAAGCAACCCGACAACAGCACGGCGGCGAGGGTGAGGTGATGTCCGCGCACGTCCACCAGATGCTGGGTGAAGCCCGGGCGGGGCGCAAGCACATCGTGCGCAGGTCATCTTGCGAGTCGCGCCCCGCCGCGCTAGAGGGCCGGCATGACCAAGATCGCGTTCCTGGGCACCGGACTGATCGGCGCCGGCCTGGCTGAGGCCGCCGCGCGGCGCGGGCTCCACGTGACGGTGTGGAACCGCACCCGCGCCAAGGCCGAGGCGATCCCCGGCGCCCACGTGGCCGACAGCCCCGAGGCCGCGGTCGCCGGCGCGGTGCGCATCCACATCGCCCTCACCGACGACGCGGTGGTGCAGGCGGTCCTGGACCAGGTGCTCGCGCACGCCCCCGAGGCCCTGGCCTCCGCGGTGGTGGTCGACCACACCACCACCGGCCCCGAGCCCACCGCGGCCCGGGCGAAGGCGCTGGCGGAGCGCGGGATCCGCTACCTGCACGCGCCGGTGTTCATGTCGCCCCAGATGTGCAGGGACGCCGCGGGGGTGATGCTCGCCGCGGGCCCCAAGGCCACCTATCAGGCGGTGGCGGGGGCCCTGGCCGAGATGACCGGCAAGGTCCAGTACCTCGGCGAGGAGCCGGGGCGGGCCGCGGCGTTCAAGCTCTTCGGCAACGCCATGATCTTCTTCGTGGTCCAGGGGCTGTCGGACGTCTTCGCGATGGCGAAGAACCTCGGCATCAGCGCCGAGGACGCCCGGAGCCTCTTCGACACCTTCAGCCCGGTGGGGGTGCTCCAGTACCGCGGCGCCAACATGGCCCGGGGCGACTACGCGGCGGCCTTCGAGCTGACCATGGCCAGGAAGGACGCGCGCCTGATGCTGGAGGCGGCAGGCGCCGAGGCCACGCCGGGGCTGGAGGCGATCGCCGCCCGCATGGACGACCTCATCCAGCGCGGCTTCGGCGCCAACGACCTCGGGGTGCTCGCGGTGGACGCGGTGCCGAAGCGCTGACCCGGGCGAGTGATCGGTCAGGGGAGGGGTGGGTGTTGGAACCCCCGGATGAACACCGTAGCGTAGGTGCCATCCGCGTTCTTCGCGATGGCGCGAACCCGATAGACATCCGTGTGTGTATGGTAGGTCTCGAAGGAGTTCTGACTATACGTCACGATCTGCGGCGACCTACAGCCACTCAGCGTCCACTGCCCCTTGCTCTCGAGGTACTCCACCTCCACCCACTGCATCGTCTGCTTGTCCCGCCTCATGAGCCGCAGCGCTGCGAGCTGACCCGTGCACTCGGTGGCGTTGCTGGCCGGAATGAAGGTTGGCTGAAGCCCGAAGCCGTACCAATAGGAGTTGTTGGCGGAGACGAAGAAGTCCACCATCGTCGTCTTCCGGTCCTTCCCGAGCGCCGGGCAGATGCTGTTGATCCATGCCGCGCTGCGCGTGTAGCTCTCGTAGTCACCAGGCGTGTAGAGGGTCCCGGTGGCGTTCGCGGTAGTGCCCATCGCGCAGGGGTCGACATTGATGAGCGCGCTCGACGTCGTGCCGATCTCTTCGTCGTCGAGGCCGTCGTCAAAGGAGCCTTCCGGGCCGCACGCAGACGCGATCAGCCCGGCGAAGATGAGCGCAACAAGGAGTGGAGTCTTCATCGATACTTCCTTTCGGTGCATGGGCTCGGCGACACCGCCGGCCCCTTGTCAGTACTTCGATCCGTTGATGCGGACGGTGGCGAAGGTGCCGTCCGCGTTGTAGGCGACAGCGCGGACTCGGAACGTCTCCCACCCGCTGTCGGAGAAGGCGGAGATCGTGGGCGGCGTACAAACACCATCGAACAAGCTGCCGGGTGGATCCCAGACACCCCTCCGCTCGATGTACTGTTGCTCGATGAACTCACCGGTGGGGACTTGTCTGAACATCACCCTCATCGCCGCCAGCAGCGACGCACACTCCACCGCGTTGGAGACGGGCTCGAACGTAGGGATGAGCTTGAACCAGTGGTTTCCGGTGTTTTGAGCGGCATAGAAGTCGACCATCGTCGTCTTTCTGTCCTTCCCGATCGCCGGGCAGATGCCGTTGATCCACGCCGCGCTGCGCTGGTAGGACTCGAAGTCACCGACCGAGAACAGACGCCCAGACGCGTTGGCCGTCGACCCCATCGCGCAGGGGTCGACGTTCTTGATCGCGCTCGTCGTCGTCGCGACGTCCTCCGCCAGCTCAGCTTCCTCGAGCTCGACCTCGGACCCACAGGCGAACGCAGGGAGCGCTGCGAAGATGACCAGGGACAGCCGTGACAACCGCATGTGGTGCTGTACTGAACCTCCCCCGCCGCCCTTTTCTCCTCGATACGATTTCGCCTGCGTCCCGGCCGGCCGACGCGGCCCGCGGCCTTGAACCGGCCCACCTTCAGTCGGGCCCCCCGGTACGCGCCCTGGTTGCGAGCTCCACTACGGCCCCGGCCTGGACTGACCGCGCCATCTGGGCTCCACTCTCCGGA
>JACKEN010000006.1 GCA_020632995.1 Deltaproteobacteria bacterium
TTCGGCCTGGTCCCGGCGCGGGGACCCTACCTCGTGGTCTACGACGCCGACGGTCAGCGCCTTTGGGATGCCCCCGACGTGGGCCCGGGCGCGGCCAGCTCCGCCCCCGTCATCGACGCCCAGGGGCAGGTGATCGCAGCGGACGGCGACTTCGTCTACCGCTTCGGCGTCACCGGACGCGAGATCTGGCGGCACGCGCTGCCCCCGCAAGCCGGCTTGCCGGTCTCGCCGGTGGTCACCAGCGGTGGCTTCGTGGTCTACGCCACCACCGGGGGCCTGGTGGGGGCGGTCGACAGCACCGACGGCACCGGCATCACCCGCGCCCTCGAGGCCACCATCGACGGGTACTCGGGGGTGTTCGTCACCCGCAACACCCCTGCCTCCCGCGGGGACCGCGTGTACGTGGTGGCGGAGTTCCAGCCCGACGACAACGACGCCTCCGACGTCATCGGTGAGCCCGCGCGCCTGTACGCCCTGGACGTCTCCGACGGCGCCATCGACGTGGCGTGGTTCTATGACGTGGGCGGTCGCAGCGGCGCCAGCCCCACCGTGGTGGGCGACGTGGTGTACTTCGACGCCGACCAGCTCACCGCGAGCGGCCCCACCGCGCCCCACTTCTTCGCCGTCCGCGACACCGGCCCCGCCGGGGCGTTGGTCTACGCGCACCCGCTCACCGACCCGGTGATCGCGCCCTCCGGCACCGGCGGGGCCCTGGCCTCCGCCGCGCACGACCCGCGGGGCGGGCTGTGGCTGTTCACCGCCGGGAGCGCGCGCCTCGTGCGCCTCTCGGAGACCGCGGCCCGCGCCACCGGCTCGCCGCCGCGCGCTCGGGTGCTCGACGATCTCGACCTGAGCGCGCTTCTCGGCGCCGACGCCCAGCCCAGCTCGGCCGTCACCCTTGCCGATGGCGCGTCGGGCCCGGTGGGCATGATGACCGCCCTGGTCGACGGGGACACCCGCTGGCTCGCCCTGGACCTCGTGCAGGGCAGCCTGCAGAACGACGTCAGCCTGGGCTCGGGCCTGGCGACCTGGAGCGCGGCCCAGTCGCCGATCATCACCCACCCCCAGACCGGCGCCTCCGTGGTGGTGCTCAGCACCTTCTCGGACGGCGTGTTGGGGATCACCGTGCCCTGAGCCGGCCCTCAGCCCTGCAGGTAGGGTTGCAGTCCATCCGCGGTGAGGGGCGAGCAGACGAAGAAGCCCTGCACCTCCCGCACCCCCAGCGCGTGCACCGCCGCGAACACCGCCTCGTCGCGCACGCCCTCGGCCACCGCGGGGACCCCGAGGCTGACCGCCACCGCGAGCAGGGTGCGCACCATCCTCGCCGCGTCCTCGTCCTCACACAGGCGCGCCACCAGCTCCTGGGCCAGCTTCAGGCGGTACAGGGGCAGGCAGGAGAGGGCGGAGAGGCGGCACGCGCCCATGCCGAAGTCGTCCACGGTCAGGCGGATCCCGGCGGCGGAGATCCGGCGCAGGCGCTCCAGCACCCCGGAGTCGTCGGTGGCGAGGGCGTCCTCCGTGAGCTCGAGGATCAGGCGCGAGGCGGGGAAGTCGGCCTCCTTCAGGGCACCGACGAGGAGCTCCTCGAAGCGCCGGTCCAGCACCTGGATCCGCGAGATGTTGATCGCGACCGGCAGCGGGCCGTCGCGGCCCTCGAGGTCGCGGGTGGCGGCCAGGCTCCGGCGCAGGATCGTCTCGCCCAGCCGCACCATCAGGCCGGAGTCCTCGGCCCGCGCGATGAACTCGGCCGGGGGGATGTCGCCGAGGCGCGGGTGCTGCCACCGGGCCAGCACCTCCACCGCCACCGGGCGCCCGGTCGCGATGTCCACCTGGGGCAGGAAGGCGAGGTCCAGCTCGCCGTCGTCCAGGGCCACCTGGAGGTCCGACGTCAACTCGGCTTGCCGGCGCACCTCCGCGTCCATGCGGGGGGAGTGGAGCCGGTAGGTGCCGCGCGAGGCCTTCGCCTCGTAGAGCGCGAAGTCGGCCTTGGCGAGGAGCTCGTCCGGGGTGTCCTGCGGGCTCGTCACCACCACCGCCCCGATGCTGGTGCCGCTCCGGACCTGGTGCCCGGCCACCTCGAACGGCTCCTGCAGCCGCATGATGATCTTGTCGGCGAGGCGGGCGGTGCTGCTCGGCGCGTGCACGTCGCTCTGGAGCACCGCGAACTCGTCGCCCCCGAAGCGGGCCACGGTGTCGGTCCGGCGCACCACGTCCTTGAGGCGGTGCGCCACCGCCCGCAGGAGCTCGTCGCCCACCGGGTGCCCGTGGTGATCGTTCACCGCCTTGAAGTGGTCGAGGTCGAGGAACAGCACCGAGAAGTACGTCCCATCCCGGTCGAGGCGCTCCCGGGCCTGCTGGAGCCGGTCGCGGAAGAGGGCGCGGTTCGGCAGGTCGGTGAGGGCGTCGTGGTGGGCGATGTGCTCGATGCGGTGGGTCTCCTCCTTCATCCGGGTCACGTCGCGGACGATGCCGGCCAGGCGCGCGGGCGCGCCGTCGCCGTTCCACTGCACCACCTGCGCGACCAGCTGCAGCCACTGCCAATGCTGGTCCGCCCGCCGGAGCCGGCACTCCACCCGCAGGCTGGTCTCGCCCTGGCCGAGGGCCTTCAGCACCGCGCGCAGCCGGGGCTCGTCGCTCGGGTACAGGTGCGCTCGCCACCACGTGATGATCCCCTCGCCGCACTGGGGGATGCTCTCGAGCGGGTGGCCGAGGATCCGCGCGGTGGACTCGTCCAGCCGGATCCACGACAGGTCGCGGGCCATCTCGAAGTACGCGCCGCCGCTCGCCTCGATCGCGAGCGAGAGCCGGCGCTCGGCCTGCTTGAGGGTGCGGCCGCGGGCGAGGGCGCGGCCGAGGTGCCCGACCGCCTCGGCCAGGTCCGCCCTGAGCTCCGGCCCGAAGGGGCGGTCCCCCGCGGTGTCCTCGAGCACCAGGATGCGGCGCAGGCGCTCGCCCTCGATCCACGGCACCAGGCAGTAGGCGCCGGCGTCTTCGCTCACCAGGGCGCCGCGGGCCCCCGCCGCCTCGATCAGGGCCGAGCCGCTCCCCAGCTCCGCCCACGGGACCGCCGGGGGCAGGTCGACCTGCGCGGGGATGGCGCGGGCGGGGGCGGCGGAGGCGGCCCACACGTGGGCGCGCCGCGCCGACAGGCCACCGCCGGGGCTCGGCCACACCTCGTAGAGCGCGCCGCGCTCTACCCTCGCCGCCTCCGCGAGCAGCACGAGGGCCTGGCCGAGCCAGGCCTCCTCGCCCATCGGGGCCTCGGACTCCAGGAAGCGCAGGACGGCTTGCACGACGGCGCGGGGGATTGAGCCGTCCACGTCGGCCCCCTCAGAAGGCCACCGCGGTCTCGGGCGGCGGCTCGTGTTTGGCTACCGTCACCAGCGCGGGGACGTCGCCGCCGTAGAGGCGGCGGTACACCATGAGGGTCTCGACCACCCGGCGCATGTAGCGCCGGGTCTCGCGGTAGGGGACGCGCTCCACGAACTCGTCCATGGGCATGCCGTCGAACTCCGCCAGCCACCGATCCATCGCGCGGGGCCCGGCGTTGTAGGCCCCCGCCGCGAGCGGGATCTGGTCGTGGTACCGGCCGAGGAGCTGCTTCAGGTACCAGCCGCCCAGCCACACGTTGGAGTCCGGGTTCTTGAAGCGGGCCGCGTGGCTCCGCCCGCCCTCGGCCGAGCGGCCGATCATCTTGGCGGTGCCCGGCATGAGCTGCATCAGCCCGCGGGCCCCGGCGTGCGAGCGCACGTAGGGCCTGAAGTGGCTCTCGGTGCGCATGATCGAGAGCACCAGCTGGCCGTCGATCTCGTGCGCCTTCTCGGCCCCCTTCACCGCGCCCTCGAACGCCTTGGGGTAGGCGTGTCGCCACGCCCGCCACGCCCACGGCTCGCCCCCCTGGAGCTCGCCGCCGTCCTGGGTGATGCGCATCGCGGTGCGGAAGGCGAGGTGGTGGGCGCCGAGCTGGGTCAGCATGTCCGCCACCAGGGTGCGGCCCTCGGTGTCGCGAACCCGGGCGAGCGCCCGCTCTGCCTCGCCCAGCTCCTCGAGGGTCTCCTCCTCGAGGTCGGCGGCGTGCAGCGCCACCGCCCGGTCGAGGTTTGCAGGCCGCCCTGCACCGAGCCGGGCCAGGACCTCCCGCAGCGAGGCGGGGGGCGCCTCGGGGGGCGGCGGGTCGAGCACGATGGTCTCGCCCAGCTCCTCGAGCCGCGCCGCGGCCCAGAAGCCGTAGTAGCTGAGCGGAGCCTCCTTGAGGACCTCGCGGTAGGCCTGCCGGGCCTGCTCGGCGTCACCCTCGTTGTGCCGCATCCGGCCCAGCCAGTAGCGGGCCGCGGGCAACATCTCGCTCGTCGGGTGGTCCTGGATCAGCTGCAGGAGCGCGCGCCGGGCCCGTGGGTAGTCCTTGTCGAGGTAGGAGGCCCAGCCGGCCCACCACAGGGCCTCGGTGCGCCGGCCGGAGCGGGGGAGGTCCTCCGCGAAGGCGAGCATGCGCTGGGTGGACTGGGCGTAGTCGCCCGCGTTGTACGGGATCCAGCCGGCCAGGTACTGCCCCTCGCGCCGCTCCTTCGTCTTCGGGAACTTGTCCTTCAACAGGTCGAAGTACTTGAGGGCGCTCGCGTCGTCGTCCGCCGACATCGCCAGCTGGCCGAGCCGGAACAGGATCGCCGGCCCGTCGTCGTCGGTGAGGCCCTCCTGCAGGAGGCCTTGCAGGATCTCGGCCTCCTTGGCCTTGTCGCGCGACTTCTCGAAGAGCTGGGCCCGCTTCATGGTCAGGGCCCGCTTCAGGTCGGGGTTCGACTTCTCGAGGGTGGCGATCGCCTGCTCCGCCACGGTGAAGGACCGGGCCTGGATCAGGTTCCGGATCCGGGCCAGCTCGAGGCGCGCGGTGGTCACCGGCACCTTCACCCCGCGGCTCTTGAGCCCGCGCAGGAGGCGCTCCGCGTTCCGCGCCACCGGGGCGGAGGGGTAGTCGAGCAGGATCCGCCAGGCCGCCTGCGCCGCGTCCTCGTAGCGCCCCAGGCTCCGCAGGATCTCGGCCCGCGAGTAAGCCAGGTTCGGGCGCCGGGCGATGTTCTTCACCGTCAGGAGCGCGTCGACGTACGCAAGCTGGCCTTCATGGTCCCGGAGCTGCCCGAGCACGTCCACCAGGCCGCGCGCGGCGAGCAGGGCCACCGACTCCACCTGCGCGAGCTGGATCGCCTCGAGGTAGGCGGCCTTCGCGGCCTCCTTCTTGCCGAGGGCGAGGAGCGCGTCGCCCTTCAGGAGGGCCTCGCGGTCCGCGAGGAGGCCGGGGCGGCTCCCCTCGAGCGCCTTCAGCGCCGCCGCCGGCTCACCCCGCGCCATGAGGCGCTTGGCGTCGGCGAAGGGGCGGGCGGTGCCGGGCAGGGGGGTGAGGCGATCCGCGGTGTGCGGCTTGTAGGCGATGCGCTGCGCGGGATCCTGGGCGCTATCGGCCTTCTGGGTCTGGGGCGCGGCGCCGGCCGGGCTCGACAGCGCGAGCAGGAGCGGGACGAGGGCGCGGCGAGCGGCTCTGACGCGGGCGTTGATGGCGACCTCCCCTGGGGTCCGTATCGCCCCCACCGTCAAAGGTTGATGATCCCCTGTCGTATTCCTTCCGTCACCGCCTCCACCCGGTTGGTCACGTCGAGCTTCTCGTAGATGTGCTCGAGGTGGGTGCGGATGGTGGCCTTGGAGAGGCCGAGCACCTTGGCCGCCTCGTTGTTCGACAGGCCCTTCGCGATGATCTGGAGGATCTCCAGCTCGCGATCGGTGAGCACGCTCACCGCGTCCGCGTTCGGGGTGGCGTAGCCCGTCCCGCCCGGCCGCTCGTTGGCGCCGTTGCCGATCAGGCGCAGCAGGGACCGGGCCAGGTTGGGCTGGATCACCGCGCCCCCCGCCTTCACGTCCTTGATCGCCTCGACGATCTTCTCGACTGGCGTGCCCTTCAGGAGGTAGCCGGCCGCGCCCGCCACGATGGCCTCGGTGACCTTCTCTTCCTCATCGAAGATGGTGAAGATCAGGATCTCGATCTCGGGGTGGGTGGCCTTCACCTGACGCGTGACGTCGATGCCGCTCATCTGCGGCAGCCCCAGATCCAGGAGGAGCACCTCGGGCTTCACCTCCTCGATCTTCTCGAGGGCGCTCTCACCGGAGAGCGCCTCGCCGACAATCTCGACGTCGTCGAAGGTCTCCAGGAGCTTGATTTGAGCTTTCAGGATCTTTGGCTGATCCTCGACGACGAGCACTCGGATGGCCATCAGTGTAGGCGACTGTATCGCGCTATCCGCAGTAGGGACAAGCGCATGACGAATGTAGTGGGCCTCGGCCAGGCTGGGGCCGCTCCCTCCGCGCGCCTGCGCGGGGTGCTGGACGCGCTGGTGGCGGGCGCGGATCGGTCCGCGCTGGTCCGGGCCGACCCGGTCGAGCTGGTGCACCGCTACACCGATCCGCACGACCAGGAGGTGGCCGGATACCTCGTCGCGGCCCTCGCCTACGGCCGCGTCACCTCCATCAAGGCCGCGGCGGCCCGGCTCCTCGACGCCCTCGGGCCCTCGCCCGCCCGGGCGGTGGACGGCGGGCGGCGCGCGAAGAAGCTCGAGGGCTTCGTCTACCGGTTCCAGCGCGGCGAGGATCTGCCCCGGCTCGCCGCCGCCCTCGGCCGGGTGCGGCGCCGGCACGGGAGCCTGGCCGCCGCCTTCGCCCACCACGACCGGGGCGAGCCCCGCTACGACGCGGCGATGGCCCGCTTCATCGGCGAGCTGCGGGCCGCGGCGGGGCCCTCGCCCAGCCGGGGGCTCCTGTTCCTGCTCCCCGATCCCGGCTCCGGCGGGGCCGCGAAGCGCCTCTGCCTCTACCTGCGGTGGATGATCCGCCCCGCCGACGGCCTGGACCTGGGGGCGTGGCAGGCCCTCGCGCCGGGGCTGTCCCCCGCCAAGCTGGTGATCCCCCTCGACACCCACATCGCCCGGCTGGCCCGCCACCTCGCCCTCACCGACCGCCGGGCGGACGACCTCGTCACCGCGCTCCAGATCACCGAAGCACTCGCCACCTTGGCGCCGACCGATCCTCTGGTCTACGACATGGCCCTGTGTCACCTCGGGATCAGCGGGCAGTGCCCCCGCCAGCGCGACCCCATCCTCTGTCAGGGCTGCGCCATCCGCTCGGTGTGCCGGCTGGGGCCCGAGCCGCCGGGCTGGCCGCCCTGATCCTCGCCGCGTGCACCGACGGCCCGGGCCGCCCCCCGGTGTACACCGACGCCTCGGTGACCCCCGAGGCCGGCGTCGAGGACACCGGGCCGGCCGACGCGGGCGAGCCGGAGGACTCCGGGCCCCAGGACGTGCTGGTGGTCCTGCCCGACAGCGGGCCGCTCCCCGAGTACGCCTTCACCGGGCAGTTCGGGATCCTGAACGACTCGAACCCGCTCTTCGCGCGCGAGGTGCAAGGCTACCTGCAGCTGGTGGTGGCCGGCCTGCCCTACGACTACGTGGGCACGATCGACGCGGACGGCAACGTGGCGGTGGTGAGCACCGAGCTGGCGGGCTCGGGGTGCCCGGAGCCGCGGATCACCGGGCGCTACACCCGCACCGACACCACGTTCGAGCTCCTCCACAAGACCTGCAACGCGGCCGGTGATCCGGTGTCCTCGACCATCCGGGGCGGCTTCTTCCAGGACTTCAACCCGGCGGTGAGCGGCACCTACGAGGTCACGATGGCGGTGACCCGCGACCTGGCCAACTGCTTCGGCCTCGGGCCGGTCGGGGGCCGCGCGTATTGGGGGCTCAGCGTGGCCGCCGACCGCACCGTGTCGCTGTTCGTGGCCGCGGATCCGGTCGGGCCCCCCGCCGCCTACTTCGGGCGCTTCACGTCCCAGGATCTGTCCGGCTTCTCGGCCATCCACCACCTGGACGCCACCAACGATGGTCCCCAGGTGGCGATGCAGGCCCAGCTCAGCCAGCCGACCGCCAACGACCCGGTCCAGATCGCCGGCACCCGCGACGTCTACCTGCCCGAGACCGGGTGCACGATCTCGGTGGAGTTCTCCGGGGTGCGGGTCGACGCGCCTTAGGATAGGTTCGCCCCCGCATGGCCAAGCAGGGCGCCACCAAGAACCGCGGGAACAAGAAGCCCAAGAGCGAGCGCAAGCGCGCCAAGGCGAAGGCCGCGCCGCCCGAGATCGGGGCCGACGGCGACCTCCGCACCGTGCCCCTGCACCTGAAGGCGTGGCGCGAGGACGGGGTGGAGGAGGCCAGCGCGGTGCTCCTCGGCATGGGCCGGGACGCCTCCTTCCAGGTGCTCCAGGCGGCCGAGGGCTCGGGCGACGAGGAGCTGATCGCGTTCGCCCGGCGCCTCGCCGCGCTCCCCCCTCAGGTCGACACCAACCTGCACGCCCTGCGGGCCGACGCGGTGGCGCAGCGGATCGCCGAGGCGGCCGAGGCCCCCCAGGTCGGCGAGGCCGGCCCGGTGACCGCGAAGGGTGGGGCGGTGGGCCTCTTCGATCCCGCCCGGGTGCAGGACGACCTCGCCAAGGGCGGCCGCCCCCGGCGGGACGAGGCCCGGATCCGGGCCGGGGACGTGCTCTGGCTGGGGCTCCCCAGCGCCGATCCGACCGAGGTGCGCCTCCACCTCGGGCCCCCGCCGGCCGGGCAGCCCACCCGGCGGGCCCGGCTGAAGGTGACGTCGGGGGTGGTCTTCGTGGGGCCCCCCGAGGCCTCGGACGGCCCCCGGCTGGGCACCGTGCGGATCGATCCCTTCCACACCGCCCTGGACGAGCACCTGGCGGCGGGCGCGCTCCTCCGGCTGAAGGCCGGGGTGTACGCGGTGCACGCCCATCTGGCCGCGGACGGCGGCCTGGAGGTGCACCTGAGCCCGGATCCCGAGCCCAAGGCGGCGCTGGATGTGAGCGCGAGCACGCTCGCCCAGGTCCCCCGGGCGGAATAGACGGTATTAGGGGCCCGGGCCGGCGGAGCCGTCCCACCCCTCTTCGCCGGGCTTCGCCCGGCTGCGCGCTCCGCTTGCGCTTGGGGTCCCCGGGCCGGCGGCAAAAAAGCGGCGGTGAGGGGCGTGATCGGCGCGGGAGACGCTGCTAGGATTTCCCTCGAACTTTGAAGCCCGCGGCCGCATGCGCCCCTGCGCAACCGTGGTGCCCCGGCCGACCGGACCCGGTCGCCGATCTGCCTTCTGCAAGTTGTCTTGACGGTGTGCCGCGCGCAGGGCTGGGCCTTGCGCGATGGGGCGGACGCCGTCGTCGGACGAGGCGCGGCCCACCGGGGACCGGCCAAGGGTGTCGCCCACGTGCCCATGAGGGCGGGCGTCGGAGGATAGAGCCATTCCCAAGCCGATGAAGGGTCGGAAGGACGACAAGAAGAAGGAGCCGCGGGTCGACCGCCGGATCCGCGTGCCGAAGGTGCTGGTCATCGACTCGGACGGGTCCCGGCTGGGAGAGATCCCGACGTATCAGGCGCTGCGCATGGCCCAGGAGCAGGGGCTCAACCTGGTGGAGGTGTCGCCGAACAGCGATCCGCCGGTGTGCCGCATCCTGGACTACGGCAAGTTCAAGTACGAGCAGAAGCAGGAGGCCAAGCGGCGCCGCAAGAACCAGGTGGTGGTGGAGCTCAAGGAGGTGAAGTTCCGCCCCAAGGTGGACAAGCACGACTTCGAGACGAAGGTGCGCCACGCCACCCGGTTCCTCTCGGAGGGGGACAAGGTGAAGTTCACCATCATGTTCCGCGGCCGAGAGCTGGCCCACCCCGAGGTGGGCGACGCGCTCCTGAACCGCGTGCTCGCGGCCTTCGCCGGCAAGGTGCTCGTCGACCAGGAGGCCCGGCGTGAGGGCAGGAACCTCACCGCGGTGGTCCAGGCCAAGCCCGGGGCGTTCCCGAAGCCGGTGAAGCCGGTGGAGCCCGAGGGCAAGGACGGCCATCCCCCCGAGGAGCCCGATCTGGACGAGGACGACCTCGAGGACGGGATGGAGGACTCCGCCGATCTGGAGGACGTGGACGACGAGGACGAGGACGGGGACGAGGAGGACGACACCCCGGTGGCGGCCTCCATGGATGGGTGACCCAGGTTAACCCTCCGCGTCCGATCCGCGATCGGCGCACGAAAAACGTTTGGCGGCCCGCGCCTTCGGTGATAGCAGGGGCGGCCTACTTCGAGCGTACCCCGAGGGCCCGTCGGCCCTCACCGGGGGGTCTCGAGGAGTCATATCAGCCATGCCGAAGATGAAGACCAATCGGGCAGCGGCGAAGCGCTTCAAGGCCACGGGCTCAGGGAAGTTCAAGGCGGCCAAGAAGGGGCGGCGTCACATCCTGTCCAACAAGAACCGTAAGCGGAAGCGCCGCCTCAAGGGCATGGTGCTGGTGGATCCGGCCGATCAGAAGGCCGTGGCGCGCATGCTTCCGTACGCCGCCAAGTGAGGAACGAACAAGATGGCTAGGGCAACGCGCGGGACCAAGGGCCGCCGCCGCCACAAGAAGTGGCTCAAGCTGGCGAAGGGCGCCTTCGGTCGCCGGTCCAAGATCATCAAGTCGGCGAAGGCCACCGCAGAGAAGGGCCTGCAGTACGCCTACGTGGCGCGCCGGCTCAACAAGCGGAACTACCGGAGCCTCTGGATCCAGCGCATCAACGCTGCGGTCCGGCAGCACGGGCTCAGCTACTCCCGCTTCATCGCGGGGCTGAAGCGCGCCAACATCGAGCTGGATCGGAAGATCCTGGCCGACGTCGCGATCCACGATCCCAAGACGATGGCCGCTCTCTGCGCTCAGGCGCAGGCCTGATCCGATCCGGATCCCACTGAGACGATCGGCGCACCCGGGAGCGATCCCGGGCGCGTCGTCGTGACCTCACCCCCACCTCGGACTAGAGTCGTTCCTGGGGGAAGTCCCAGGAGGGACTCCGCCTGGTTTCGGGGGAAACCGGAGTGTCTCGACGTCCCAGGTCTCGGTCGCGCCTCGTCGCGGCACTGATCGGCTCCGTTGCAGTGACCGGCGGTGCGGCGCTCCTGCTGTGGGGCGCCTCGCCCGCCGATGGCCCGCCCCCCAAGCCCGAGACCGCCCGGCAGAAGCGGGCTGCAGGCGCGCTTGCCGCGCCCGCGTCGTCCTCGTTCCGGATCGGGGTCCTCTACTGGTCCAGCCAAATCGAAGGGCAGGTCGCCATGCGGCGTGGCCTCGAGGCCGAAGCGGAGACGATCAACCGGGCGGGCGAGGGTCCGCGGGTCGAGCTGCTGCCGCGGGTGGCCGGTGACGGCGTGGAGGGGCGCCAGCGGCAGATCGAGCAGATGGAGGCCCTCCTCGAGGCGGGGGTCGACGCGATCATCGTCCAGCCCACCGACAACGCCGCCCTCGCCGGTGCGCTGGCGCGCGCCAACGCGGCCGGGATCCCGGTGGTGGCCTACGACCAGTACGTAGAGGGCGGCCACCTGGCCGCCTACGTCACCAGCGACAACCGGGGCGCGGGGCAGCTCGACGGCGAGTACGTGGCGCACCGCTTCCCCGACGATCAGAACCTGAAGGTGGTGCTGGTGGAGTACCCCCACGTCTCGTCCACGGTGGAGCGGCTGGACGGCTTCACCGCCGCCCTCAAGGAGCGCGGTCAGCCCTTCACCATCGTGGGGACCTACAAGGCGGTGGAGCCCAAGGCGGGCGCCGCGGTGGGGCAAGCCATCTTGCGCGACTTCCCGCGACCCGGCTCGGTGGACGTGGTGTTCACGGTGAACGACGGCGGCGGCCTGGCGGTGGTGGACGCGCTGGCCGGCGCGGGGCGCACCGAGATCGTGGTCGCCTCGATCGACGGGGACCCGGCCAGCGTGCGGAACATCCGCGCCGGGCGCCTCACCGTCATCGACGCCGCGCAGTTCTGCGGGCCGATGGGGGCCGCCGCCCTGCGCGCGGCCTACGGCGTGCTCCGGGGCGAGCCGGTGGCGAGCCGGCAGCTGATCCCGACCTTCCCGATCACCCGTGAGACGGTGGACGCCTACCCCGGCTGGATGGGCCCGCTCCCCGAGGCGTTCGCGAAGCCCTGGCCGAGCCGTGAGCCGCTCTGGACGCCGAGCGCGGTGCCGGAGGTCGTGGCGCCGTGAGCGCGGGCGGCGATCGATCGAACCCCCACTCGCTGCTCCAGATCGATCGGCGGTTGGCGGTGGCGTTCATGCTCCTGGCCTCGGCCCTGATGGTCGGGGGGTCGATCGCCACCGCGCTGATGTACGGCCGCAGCCTGAGCAGCCAGCGCGAGGAGCTGGCGCGGGTCATCGCGCACAGCATGGGGCCGGCGTTCGCGACCGCGAAGAAGGCGGGTGAGTACCGCCTGGTGCAGCTGGCCCGGGACATCCGCGCCGCCAACCCCAGCGTCGCCTATATCCGGCTGGTGGATGGCACTGGAGCGCTCGTGGCCGAGGGCTGGGATGCGCCTCCGCCCGACGATGACATCGCCCTGTTGGCCCGGCTCTCGGGCCCGGATGCGCCGCTGGAGGTGCGCCACCTGGAACTGGGCACGCGGCCCCTCACCGAGGTCAACAGCGTGGTCCTGGGCGGCTACGAGGGGGAGTGGAGTGGCCTGTTGCGGGTGGGCATCCAGGGCGAGCCGCTGCAACCTCTCTTGCTCCGCCTCGGGCTGTCCTTCGCCGGGGTGGCGGCGCTGATGCTGGCCCTCGCGTGGCCGGTGTTCCTGTACCTCGGGCGCCGCCTGGGCGCGCCGATCAAGATCCTGGCCCGGGACTTCGAGGGGGTGATGCAGCACGCGCCGCTCTACATCACGATCGAGGACGCGGACGGCGTGGTGGCGCAGGCGAGCGAGGCGTTCATGCGGACCTTCGGGCTGGCGCGGGGGGCGCACCCGCGCCTCGACGCTTGCCTGCCCGCGGAGGCCCTGACGGTGGGGGCGGGGGAGCAGCGGGAGGTCCGGGTGCCGGTGGGCGGCGAGGAGCGGGTGCTCCTCGTGAACCGCTTCCCGGTGCTGTTGTCGGAGTCTGGCGCGGTGCTCCGGCAGGGGCTCATCGGGATGGACGTCACCGCGTGGCGCAAGGACCAGGCCCAGCGGGACCAGCTGGCCGCGGCGGTCGAGAACACCGACGACCAGCTGCTGGTTACCGTGCCGACCGACGGCATCGTCTACGCGAACCCGGCGTTCCTCGAGCAGACCGGCTACTCGGAGGCGGAGGTCCTGGGGCGCCGCCCCTCCTCGCTCCTGGTGCGGGACGACAGCTCGGACGAGGCCACCCAGCGCAACCGCGCGGCCCTGTTGTCCGCCTTCGTGGGGCAGGGCTCGTGGCGCGGGCGCATCGTGGCGCGCAAGAAGGATGGCACTCCATTCGACTGCGATCTGCTGATGTCGCCGATCCAGGACGAGCGCGGGGTCGTGCAGGCCCAGGTGTGGATCGGGCGCGACGTGAGCCGTGAGGTGCAGCTGCAGGCCCAGCTGCGCGAGTCCCAGAAGATGGAGGCGGTGGGGCGCCTGGCGGGGGGCGTGGCGCACGACTTCAACAACCTCCTCACCGTGATCGGCGGGGTCACCGCGCTGATGCAGGAGGAGCCCCTCGACGAGGAGATGCAATCGAACCTGCGGATGGTGGCCGACGCGTCGCGGCGGGCCACCGACTTGACGCGGCAGCTCCTCGCCTTCGGGCGCCGGCAGGTGATGGACATCCAGGACGTGGACCTGAACCGGGTGGTGGACTCCACCCTGCCGCTCCTGTTGCGGATGGTCCGCCCGGACGTGGAGCTGGTGTTCACGCCGGGCAAGGGCATCTGGCAAGCCCGGGGCGACCTCGGGCAGATCGAGCAGGTCCTGTTGAACCTGACCATCAACGCCTCCGACGCGATGCCGAAGGGCGGGCAGATCCGCATCCACACCGAGAACACCACCCTGGCCGCCGGCACCGCCCACGACGGGGCGGTGGTGAAGCCGGGGGACTACGTGGTGCTGGTGGTGAGCGACACCGGCGAGGGCATCGCGCCCCAGGTGCTGCCCAAGATCTTCGAGCCCTTCTTCACCACCAAGCGCCTGGGGCAGGGGACCGGCCTCGGCCTCGCCACCGTGCACGGGGTGGTGCGCCAGACCGGCGGCCACATCTTCGTCGACAGCGTGCTCGGCGAGGGGACCACGTTCCGGGTCGCGCTGCCGCGGGTGAGCGGGCCGGTCGTGACCTCGCGGACCCCGGCCTTCGGCACCCAGGCCCCGCCGCGCGGGGCGGGCGAGCACATCCTGGTGGCGGAGGACGACCCCGGGGTCCGCGCGGTGGTGGCGCGGATCCTCGAGCAGGGCGGCTACGAGGTCCTCACCGCACCCGACGGCGAGGCCGCCCTCGCGCTGCTCGAGGAGCGCGGCCCGGTGGACCTGCTGCTCACGGATCTGATGATGCCCCGGATGGGCGGCGTGGCCCTGGCCGAGGCCCTCCACACTCGGAGCCCCGGCCTCCCGGTGCTCTTCATGTCCGGCTACAGCGAGGACATGGTGGCGACCGGTGACCTCGGCCTGCTGATCCAGAAGCCCCCCGCCCCCCACACCCTGCTCAGTGTCGTGCACCACACCCTGGCCGCGCGCACCGTCCGGACTTGACCCCCGGCCCCCGCGGCGCCGACATCGAAGGGTGGCCAAGCGCACCAAGGACAACGCCAAGCTGCCCCTGACCACCGCCCCGAGCGCGGCGCCCTTCAACGCCGCCTTCGGGGCCCTGGCCGCCCTGAAGGCCGAGCTGGGCGAGGCCTCGCCGCCACCGCCGCCTGTTCCCGAGCCGCCGAAGGGCAAGGCGGCTTTCGCGCTGGGCAGCCGGGTGGTGCTCCAGCGCGAGCGCAAGGGGCACGGCGGCAAGACGGTGACCCGGGTCCTGGGCCTGAGCCTGGACGCGGCGGGGCTCGAGGGGCTGGCCGGCGACCTCAAGCGCGGCCTGGGCTGCGGGGCGCGGGTCGAGGCGGGGGAGATCGTGCTGCAAGGCGACTTGACGGAGCGCGCCGAGCGCTGGTTCAAGGAGCGCGGGGTCAAGAAGGTGGTCGTGGCCTGAGGGCACGGGCATGCAGAGCGCATTCACCCAGCACCCGCTCTTTCATCACCTCACCGAGGCCCGCCGGATCCTGATCTCGGGCTGTGGCGGTGGCTTCGACGTCTACTGCGGCCTGCCCCTCGCGTTCGCGCTGAGGAGCCTGGGCAAGGAGGTGGTCCTGTCGAACCTGACCTTCGCCGACCCGCGAGCGGCGGAGGGCGTGGAGCTGGTGTGCGAGGGGCTCCTGCGCGTCGACGGCGACACCACCGCGCAGCGGGAGTACTTCCCGGAGCTGTACCTCGCGCGTTGGCTCCGCGCCCGGGGCCTCCCGGACTCGGTCTACTGCCTCGAGCGGACCGGGGTCGTGCCCCTCCGCGAGGCGTACGGCACCCTCATCCGCGACGAGGCGATCGACGCGGTGATCCTGGTGGACGGCGGGACCGACAGCCTCATGCGCGGCGACGAGGCCGGCCTGGGGACCCCCCACGAGGACGTGGCCTCGATGTTGGCGCTCGATGGGCTCGAGGTGCCGCGGCTCCTGGTGGCGCTGGGGTTCGGCGTGGACACCTATCACGGGGTCTGCCACGCCCACTTCCTGGAGAACACCGCGGCCCTCACCGAGTCCGGTGGGTTCCTGGGCACGTTCTCACTGCTGCCCTCGCACCCGGAGGCGCAGGACTACATCTCCGCGGTCCGCTACGCCACCGAGGAGGCGCCCAGCAACCCGAGCATCGTGAACACCTCGATCGTGGCCGCGGTGGAGGGGCGCTTCGGCGACCACCACTCGATCAGGAAGACGCGGGGGAGCACGCTGTTCATCAACCCCCTGATGTCCATCTACTGGTGTTACCAGCTCCAGGCGGTGGTGGACCGCCTGCTCTACAAGGAAGTGCTCGCCCGGACCATGAGCTGGAGCGAGGTGATCCGGGTGATGGACGCCACGCGCAGGCTGAGTGAGGGCACCCGGCGCTGGGCGCCCATCCCGTTCTGAAGACGCCGGGGGTCGAGGAGCGCTACCTCCGGCGGCTCAGGCGCTCCGATTCCCACCCGTCGGACACCACCTGCCCTCGCTCGGGGTCATCGACCACCAGGATGAGCCGGTGATCGTGGTCGCTGTACAGGACCTCGATGTTCACGCCGGCCTCCGCCATCCGCCGGCAGATCGCGCCGAGCTGCCCCGGGCGCTCCTGGTCGAGGCGTTGGACCAGGACCGGCCGGACCTCGACCACCTCGAGGCCCACCGCCTCGAGGGCCTCTTGGGCTTCGTCCGCCGCCTCCACCAGGAAGTGGGCGAGCCCCGCCCCTGTGCCGGGCACCCGGAAGGCGCCGCCCCCCTCCACGCTCACTCCGCGGCGTCCGAGCGCTTCGCCGAGGGTCGCGAGGGCGCCGGGGCGATCTGGGAGGCGCACCGTGATGTCCTTCATCGCTCACCTCCCTGCAAGTCGACCTGCGCAACACAGCGGACCGGGGTCGCGACGGACCGGTGGATGAAGCACCGGCGCGCGGCCTCGGCGTGGAGCTCGAGGGCCCGGGCCTGGCTGGAGGCGTCACGGACGACGACGTGGGGGCGGAGGACCACCTCACGGAACGCGCCGCCGCCCCTGGGCTCGACCTCGAGGATGCCCGAGGCGGCGTCCCGGTACTCGAGGACCACGACCCGCTCTCGAGCCGCCAGGGCGAGATAGGTGAGCATGTGGCACGCGGAGAGCGCGCCCACGAAGAGGTCCTCCGGGTTGTGGCGCTGGGGATCGCCCAGGAACGCGGGGTCCGCGCTCCCTGCCAGCACTGGCTTGTCGGGCACGCGGAGCGCGAAGGCCCTCGGGTAGCTCCGGTAGTCCGCCGTGCCCGCCCCGGCAGGGTCCTGCCAGGCGGTCTCGACGTCGTAGCGGTGAGTTCTGCTGTCGCTCATGGCGGCACCGTAGCCGGCCACGCGGGACCGACGCTTCGGTGGCGGCCGAAGTGTTCGGGCGGGCTTCGGTGTAGGCTCGTGGCATGAGATCGCCCATCGACCGCCGCGCTCGGACTCGGCTCGCCGAGATCGGTGAGGTGATCGGGGATCCGAGCCGCGCCGCGATGCTGGTCGCGCTCATGGGCGGCGCGTCCCGCACTGCGTCCGAGCTCGCCGTGGTCGCGGAGGTGGCGCCCTCCACCGCCAGCGGGCACCTCAAGCGGCTGGTCGAGGTCGGGCTCCTGGTGCGCCGGGCCGAGGGGCGGACCCGCCACTTCGCCCTCGCGGGCCCTCGAGTCGCCGAGCTCCTCGAGCGCCTCGCCACCCTGGGCGCTCGCCCGGGGCCCGCCCGCCCGACGCCCGAGGAGCCCCTCGGGCTGATCCGGACCTGCTACGGACACCTGGCGGGTCGGGTGTCCGTCGAGCTGTGGCGCAGGGCCTGGGAGCGAGGTTGGATCGAGTGGCGCGGTGACGAGGTGCAGCTCCTCCCGGCCGGCGTCGCGGTCTTCCAGGGGCCCGGGCTCCTCTCGGCAGACAGCGGGGCGCTCCTCGGGCGGGCCTGCCTGGACTGGTCAGAGCGGGTCCCGCACGTCTGTGGCCCGCTGGGCATCGCGCTCTGTCGCGGGCTGCTCGAGCAGGGGTGGGTGAAGCGGTTGCCCGACACCCGCGCCCTCCGGATCACCACGCGGGGCCGGGCGGGCCTCGCGTCGCTCGGCGTGGCAAGCTGACCTGCGCGGGACGCCCTGCGGCTCAGAGCGCCTCGAGGGTCTCGCCCGCCACCCAGCCGCTGGTGCCGTCCTGCTGCTGCACCCGCCGCCACGCGCCGTCCGCCTCGACCACCCGCACCCGGGCGCCGGGTGCAACCCAGCCTGCGGTACCGAAGCGGGCGTCGGGGCCCTGGCGGAGCTCGGTCTTGACCTTGGCGACCGCGAGGGGCTCGGCTCGAACGATGTGGTGGCCCACCGTCACCGCCCCGGCCAGAAGGAGCACGAGGCCGCTGACCACCGCGAGGCCCACGAGGGCGCCGCGGCCGCCGGCGCGCCGGCGCAGGCCCCAGATCGCGGCCGCGAGGAGCAGCTCGGCCACCACCAGGGCCCAGGCGAAGGGGGCGGGGGGGAAGGGGGCGAGGAGGGGGCGGAGGACGTCCGCGAGGGCCACCGCGCCGTCCCCGGCGTCGGCCGCGGGGGCGGGCACGTCCCTGGCGAGCCGGGCCCGGAGCACCTCGAGGTTCGCGCGGGCGTCGGCGTGGGCGGGGTCGAGGCGGATTGCCCGCTCCCACGCCACCACCGCGTCCACCGAGCGCTCCTGGCCCGCGTAGGCGTTGCCGAGGTTGTAGTAGACGTCGGCGTTCTCGACCCCGCGCTCGAGGAGCGAGGTGTACAGGCGGGTGGCCTCGGTGAAGTCGCCCTTCAGCACCTTGTCGTTGGCGGCGCTGAAGTCGCGCTCCGCCTCGGCCCCGGTGGGGCCGCCCGCGGCCACCACGGCCAGCGAGAGCATCAGCGCGAGTGTGGCGGTCATCGCTTCTTCTCCCCCAGGGCTCCGACCTCGGACAGGATGCCCTCCCAGGCCTCCAACGATCCCGCGACGCCGCTCGCCACCCCGGGCACGTAGCGGGCGTAGTCGGCCTGCTCCAGCTCGTGCTGGACCCGCTGGGCCAGCTCGTCGCTCGCCCCCCGCGCCTTCAGGGTCGCGACGATCTGCTCGGTGGTAAGGCCGCGCAAGGCAACCTGCAGTCGCTCGGTGCCGAGGTCGAAGAGGGCGTCGGTGAACGCGGCGTAGGCCTCGGCCCCCTGGCCGGCCTCGGCCAGGCGACGCGCCTCGGCGAGCCGGGCGCGGGCGCCCCGGGCCACCGCGCGGCGGCGGCGCTCCGGGGTCTCGGCCCGGGCCCCGCGGATCAGGCGCTCGAGCCCCAACAGGAGCAGGAACAGCACCGGCACCGAGGCCACCACCGCCCAGTACCAGGCCTGCTCGGACGGCGGCGCCGGGGTGGCGAGGAGGTCCGAGCGGAACCGGATCGGCCGCAACTGGTCTTGCGGGACGGGGGCTGGGGTCGCGCCCACCGTGGGCGGGGGCGCGGCGGCGGGGGCCGGCTCGCCCTCGACCACCACCGGGATGGACGGGGTCGTGAGGCGCTCGTAGGCCTTCTTGACGGGGTCGAACACCGGCAGGCTGAGGCCGGGGATGGAGAGGCGCCCGCCCCGGGTCGGCATGAGCAGGATCTCCGCCGTCTTGCTGCCGGTCATGCCGGCCAGCTGGGGCTTGGCGTCGCTGCTCACGGTGGGGGGGAAGGCGCGAAAGCCGTCGAGCTCGGGGAGCTCGGGGAGCTTGGCGTTCTTGATGTTCCCGTCGCCCCGGAGCTGCACCTTCAGCACCACCGCCTTGCCCGCGGGGACCTTGTTGGCGTCCACCGACGCGCTGAGCGAGTAGCTGCCCACGTTGGTGCTGACGAAGTCGCTCGGCCGCCCCTGGGTGGGCAGCGGCAGGATCTCGAGCGCCACCGGCTTCGTGCGCACGCGGCCGCGCTTGCCACCCCCGAACATGCCGCGGCCGGTGCTGTAGGTGACCCGGACCGGCGGCAGGCTCGCCTCGCCCGCGGTGAGGGGGAACAGGGCCACCCGCCACAGCCGGTACACGTGGTAGCTCTTGCCGGCCACCTTCTCGACGCTGCGGGTGAGGCGCTCCGGCTTGTAGAGGATCTCGCTCCAGAAGCCGTCCAGCTCGGGCGGCTTCGGCACCTCCTCGAGCGAGAAGTTCCCCCGCGGCGAGGCGAAGATCTCGAGGTCCACCACGATCTGCTGCCCGAGGTAGGCCTGGCTGCGGTCCACCCGATAGCGCGCGAACAGGGACTGCTCGTTGGGGTCGGGGGGCACCACCTCGCCCGGGGCCACCGCGGCCCCGCTCTGCAAGTCTTCTTGCCCCACCACCACCAGGGTCAGGGGCTGGGAGCGGGCCTGCTGGCCGCCCACCCGGGCCACCACCGCGGGGACGCTGAGGGTGCCGGCCTTGTCGGCCTGCAGCTCCACCGCGACCGTCTGCTCCCGGCGCACCTGCTGGCCGCCCACGCTGCTGAAGGAGATGGACGTCCCCTCGCTGCTGCTCCGGGAGAGCTCCGACAGGCCGTCTACCCGCGGCACCTGCACCTGGATGTCGCCGTTCACGGTCGCCACCGCGCGGATCTGGAGGGTGACCACGTCGCCCACCAGCACCTGGCGCTCCGAGAGCTCCGCGGTGACGGTGAGGGCGTCCGCCGCGTGGGCCGCGCCCGCGCTCAGCGTCGCGAACCCCGCGAGGAGAGCTGTCATGGCTCGCGTGCTCATCACCAGTCCTTCTTGACCGCCTTGCCCTTGTACTTCTTCAGCAGCCGCTTGCGCTCGAGGGCCTTCTCCTGCTCCTGCAAGGAGTCCAGCAGCTGGTCCACGTCCTGCTGATCGAGGGCCTCCTGGGGCTCGTCCTGCTGCGGTGCGGCCTGGGGCGCCGCCCCGCCGTCCTGCCCGCCGCCGTCCTCGCCCCCGCTGCTCCCCGCGTCCTGGCCACCACCGCCGCCCGCGTCGTTCTTGCCCTCGCCGCCGCCGTCCTGGCTGCCGCCGTCCTGCTGGTCGGGGTTGCTCGAGCCGCCGTCCTGCCCCGCGCCGCCATCCTCGCCCGACTCGCCGCCGCCGTCGCCCACTCCGCCATCTTGGGGGCCGCCGTCCTGGTCCTGGGGCCCGCCGTCCCTGTCGCCGGCGTCGTTCACGCCGCCGTCCTGACCCTCGGGGGGCTGGTCGTCCGGGTTCTGCTCGCCGTCCGGGTTCTCTTGCTTGGGCTGGGCGGCCTGCACCGCCTTCATCGCCCGGGTGAGCTCCAGGTTGCGCCGCGCGCCGCTCTGGGTCGGGTCGTCGAGGAGCGCCTGCCGATACGCGGCCATCGCCTCGTCGTACTTCTTCAGGCCCCGGTACGCGTTCCCCAGCGCGTAGGCCGCCTGGCCCCGCACCTTGGGGTCGGTGGCCGCCCCCTGGGCCTGCTTGAAGCGATCGATCGCCTTGTCGACCTCACCTCGGGACTGCTCGGCCAGGCCCAGGTCGTAGAGGAGCTCGGGGCGCTGACCGAGGCGGTCGAGGGCCTTCTCGTAGGCCTTCACCGCCTCCTCGCCCTTGCCCTCGGACAGGGCCTGGCGCCCCGCGCGGGCGTCGGGATCCTCGGCCTCGAGCGGGCCCGCGGCCGCGGCCGGACGAGCGGCCATGAGCAAGAGGGCCACGAGCACCCCGGCCCGGCGGGAGGGTCGGATCAGGGTGGCCAACAGGAGCAGCGCGAACGCGGGCACCAGGAACCACGCATAGCGCTCCTCGTACACCCGCACCACGCGGTCGCTCAGCTCGGCCTTCTTCAGGGTGGCGAGGTGCGCCCGCACCGGGCCGAGGTCGAGGCCACCGTGGGCGCCGGGGAGGGCCACCAGCCCCCCGCCCGCGGTGGAGATCTTGCGGAGGGTGTCCTCGTCCAGGCGCGACACCACGGTCTGGCCCTGGGCGTCCTTCACGTAGCCGGTGACCTTGCCGTTGTCGTCGACGAGCGGGATGGGCTCGCCGGTGCGCGACCCCACCCCGACCACGTGGACCTCGATGCCCGCCTCGTGGGCCGCCTTGGCCGCCGCCTCGGGGTCGCCCTCGTGCTCCTCGCCGTCGGTGACCACCACGATGGCCTGGGCCCCGCCGGTGTCCTTGGCCGCCTGGAGCATCTTCATGCCCTCGCGGATGGCGTCGCCGATCGCGGTGCCGCCCCGGGGCATGTCGCCGGGGTTGGCCGCGCCCAGCTGCAGCTTCACCGCGGCGTGATCGATGGTGAGGGGGCAAAGGGGGATGGCCACCGAGGTGAAGCCCACGAGGCCCACCCGGTCGCCGGGGATCTGCTGCAAGAGATCCTCCAGCTCTACCCGGGCCCGCTGGAGGCGCGAGGGGACCACGTCGCGGGCCAGCATGGAGCGCGACAGGTCGAGCGCCACCACCACGTCCATGCCCCGGGCCTTTCGGACCTCGGTGCGCAAGCCGAACTGCGGGCGGGCGAGCGCCCCCGCCACCAGCGCCATGGCGGCGGCGAGCAGGATGGCTTGCACCATCCGCACCGCCCGCCCCCGGTCCTGGGGGTCGCCGGACATGCGGGCCAACAGCTCGGGGTCGCCTGCCCTGGCCATGATGCGGGCCCGGCGGCGCTCGAAGGCCCACCACGACAGGAGGACCGCGGGGACGAGGATCAGGGCGAACAGGGCCCAGGGCTCGGCCAGCCTCACGGGAACCTCCTCAGCCGGGTGGCGGACAGGGCAAGCTCCACCGCGAGCAGCACGAGCCCCGCGAGCACGAACCACGGGAAGAGCTCGGCCTTCGGCGCGGTGTAGACGGTGGCCTCGAGGCGCGAGCGGTCGAGGTCGTCCAGCACCTGGTTCAGCCGGGCGTCCAGCTCCTCGCCGTCCTTGGCCTCGTACGCCTCTCCCCCGGTGGTCTTGGCCATCTCCTGAAGGAGCGCGGGGTTGGTGGGGACGGTGGCCTCTCGGTACACCGGGCGCCCGAAGAGGTCCTTGCCGGCGGGGAAGGGCACCGGGCCGTCCTTGCCGATGAGGATGGTGTAGATCTTCACCCCGAGCTCCTGGGCGAAGGCCGCGGCCTGCTTGGGGGTGATGCTGCCCGCGTTGTTGTCGCCGTCGGTGAGGAGCACGATGACCCGGCTCTGGGCGTCGCTCGCCCGCAGGCGATTCAGCGCGGTGCCCACCGCGCTCCCGATCGCGGTGCCGTCGGGGAGCATCCCGACCTCGACCTCGCTCAGCATCTGGACCACGAGCGAGTAGTCGAGGGTCAGCGGCACCCACGAGGCGGCCTCGCCCGCGAAGACCACGAGGCCGATGCGATCGCGGCTCCGGCCCTTCACGAAGGCCTCGATGGAGGCCTTGGCCACCGTCATGCGGTCCTTGGGCTGGAAGTCCGCCGCCTGCATGGAGCCCGAGGTGTCGAGGGCGAGGACGATGTCGATGCCCTCGGCGTCGTCCGAGTCCGGGGTCCCCATCACCTGGGGGCGGGCGAGGGCCACCACGAACATCAGGAGCGCCGCGACCCGCAAGGCGTCCGGCAGCCACCACAGCCGCGCCCAGGTGCTGCGGGGCAGGCCCGCCACCAGGCGGTGGCTGGAGAAGCGCATCGCGGGGTCCTTGCCGCGCCGCCGGCGCCACCACAGCAGGGCCGGGGTCGCCGCCACCGGGATCAGCCCCAGGAGGAACCAGGGGGCGCCCAGGTCGAGGGCCGCGCCGGTCATGAGGCGCCCTCCGGCGGCGGGGGCTTCGGCAAGGTGGCCTGCACGATCTGCCGGGTGCCTTGCATCGCCTCGTAGCCGTCCTCCTTCACCGGGACGTACTTGGCGAACTTCACCTGATCCGCCGCGGCGAGGATCATGTCGACCTTGGTGCGGTCGAGCCCCGCGGTCTTCCGGGCGGTCAGCGCGTCCATCAGCTCGTCGTGGGTGAGCTCGAGGGACTCGAAGCCATAGCGCCCACCCAGGTAGGCCCGCAGGATGGTGGACAGCGCGGTGTAGTGGCCCTTGTAGTCGCCCCGGGCGAGCGGGTCGGCCTTCTGCAAGGCGTCCAGCGCCTCGAGGGCCACCTCGTGGGCCGGCCGCGGGGGCGGGGGCGGGGGGCCGACCGGGGCGAGGGCTCGGCGCCGGCCCGACAGCCGGAGCAGGAGGATCACCGCCGCCACGAGGAGCACCGCCCCGAGCAGCACCCACACCGCGGTGTAGTCGGGCACCAGCACCTCGCGCGGAGGCGGGCCCTGGGCGGTCATCTTCTCGAGCTCGGCCAGGGCCTCGGGCCGGGTGGAGGACGCGACCAGCTGCTCGTCCTCGCTCAGGGTGGTGGTGACCTCGATCGTCAGCGGAGCGGTGGTGGCGGTGCGGGCGCCGAGGGCCACCGGGATCCCGGGGATCTCGAAGGTGCCAGCCTCGAAGGCGAGGAGCTCGAGGGTGTAGACGTCCTTGTCCTCGGTGGCGCCGGGGGTGCGCTGGTGCTGGCGGGCCGCGACCCGCTCGGCCAGGGCGTCGGGGAGCTTCAGCTGGGCCGGCAGGATGGCCACGCTGCCGGGGGCGTGCACCGCCTCGACCACGAGGTTGAACGCCTCACCGACTTTGGGTCCCGGGCCGGCGGAGCCGTCCCACCCATCTTCGCCGGGCTCCGCCCGGCTGCGCGCTGGCGCTTGCTTGGGTCCCGGGCCGTCCCCGTCAACGGCGGTGCCCCCGTCGGTCGGCGTGGCCTTCAGCGCGACGTGGGCCTCGGCCCGGATCCAGTCCGGCCCCTCGCCTGCCTGGGCGAGGGCCAAGAGCAGCAAGGCTGCTTGCGCCCCGCTCATCGGCCCGCCCTCAGCCGCGCGGAGCGGAGCTGGAAGAACTTCACGAGCGGCGCCACGAAGTCCTGGCCGGTGGTGAGGTCGACCATGTCGCAGCCGAGCTGGCGCAGGCGCCGCTCGGCGTCCCGCTGGGCCCGCTCCCGGCGGGCCGCGTAGGTCTTTCGGACCGCGGGGCTCGAGGTGTCGACCCAGGTGAGGGCGCCGGTCTCGGCGTCCACCAGCTCGACCAGGCCCAGGTCGGGCAGGCTGAGCTCGGCCGGGTCGGTCACCCGCATCGCCACGAGGTCGTGGCGGGCGAGCGCCACCTTGAGGGGCGACTCGAAGTCATCGTCCAGGAAGTCCGACAACAGGAAGCACACCGCGCGCCGCTTCTGGACCCGCGACAGGAAGGCGAGGGCCTCCGCGATGCAGGTTCCCTTGCCCTTGGGCTCCGCCTCCACGATCTCGCGGATCACCCGCATCACGTGCGGCTTGCCCTTCCTGGGCGGCAGGTAGAGCTCGACCTGGTCGGTGAACAGGATCAGGCTCACCCGATCGTTGTTCTTGATCGCGCTGAACGCCACCAGCGCGCCGAGCTGGGCGAGGAGGCGCCGCTTGGTGCTCCCCCTCGTGCCGAACTCCCCCGAGCCCGACAGGTCGACGAGGAGGGTCACGGTGAGCTCGCGCTCCTCCACGAACTGCTTCACGAACAGCCCGTGGTCCTGGTGGCGGGCCGAGACGTTCCAGTCGATGTGGCGGATGTCGTCGCCCGGGGCGTAGGCCCGCACGTCCGAGAAGGCCATGCCCTGGCCCTTGAAGACGGAGTGGTAGCGCCCCGCCAGCTCGGCGTTCACCGCGCGACGGGTGGCGATCTCGATGCGCCGCACCGTCTTCAGGATGTCCTTGTGTCCCCCGTCCTCCATCACCTGCAACCCGGCTTGCGAAACTCAGGGGATGGGCACCGCGTCGAAGACACGCTGCACCACGTCCTCCACCTTCACGTTCTCGGCCTCCGCCTCGTAGGTGAGCATGATGCGGTGGCGCAGCACGTCGGCCCCGATCGCCTTCACGTCGTCCGGGAACACCGCGGGACGGCGCCTGAGGAACGCGTGGGCCCGGGCCGCGGCGGCCAGCGACAGCGACGCGCGGGGTGAGGCGCCCATCTCGATCAGGTTCTCGAGATCGGCGAGGCCCGCCGCCTTCGGCTCGCGGGTCGCCCACACCAGGTTGATGATGTAGTCCTTCACCTTGTCGTCGGCGTGGATGTTCCGCACCACCGAGCGCGCGCGCTCGATGCGGGCGAGGTCGATGACCGGCTGCACCTTGGGCGGCTCGCCCGCGCCCATGCGGTCCATGATGTGGCGCTCGTCCTCGCGGGTCGGGTAGCCGACCTTCACGTGGAGCATGAAGCGGTCGGTCTGGGCCTCGGGGAGGGGGTAGGTGCCCTCCTGCTCGATCGGGTTCTGGGTCGCGAGCACCAGGAACGGCTTCGGCAGGGCGTAGGTGGTATCGCCGATGGTGACCTGCCGCTCCTGCATCGCCTCGAGCAGGGCGGATTGCACCTTGGCCGGGGCCCGGTTGATCTCGTCCGCGAGGACGAGGTTCGCGAAGATCGGGCCGGGCTTCGGCTGGAACTCCTGGCTCTTCGGGTTGAAGATCAGGGTGCCGATCACGTCGGCCGGCAGCAGATCCGGGGTGAACTGGATGCGCGAGAACCGGGCCTGGATCGCCTGGGCCACCGTGCTCACGGACAGGGTCTTGGCCAGCCCGGGCACGCCCTCGAGCAGGATGTGGCCGCCGGTCAGCAGGCCCACCATGAGCCGCTCCACCATCCGGCGTTGGCCTACGATGACCTTGCCGATCTCACCATGGAGGATGTCCACGAACGCGGACTCGTCCTTGATGAGGTCCATCATGGCCCGGATATCGGGCGCTACGCCTGGGATCGCTGCCTCGGACACGGTTTCGTCGACCTCCTCCCGCTCGGCGCGGGGGCCCCCCGGTGTGTGCCCCAACGCACCGCGCCGGCACAACCGCCCTGCAACAAACGTCATTCCCGCCCGGGGTCAACCGGCAACGCGCTTGACACCCCGAGGCGGGGTGCGTAGGGCCAACGGCGATGACCGATACCCGGAAGATGGACGTGCGCACCGTTCATCGGTACCTCCACAAGGGCCTGGCCACCTCGGCCGACTACGAGCAGCACCTCTCGGCGCTGCCCGACCTCGCCGAGCAGGCGGAGTTCATCGACTACGAGGCTCAGTTCCGTGAGGAGGAGGCCCGTCGCCTGGCCGAGGAGGCCCGCGCCGAGGCCGCGGCCGCCGCCGCGCCGCCCCCGCCCCCCGCGATGGCCACCGCCTACGTGCCCCCGGCCCACGGCGCGCCGCCGGCCACGGTGGCGCCCGTCTCGGTGGCCCCCTCCGCGGTGGCTTCGGTGCCCAACGCGTCCTCCTTCACCGCGCGGCCCTCGATGGACGAGGACGACGATGACGAGGACGAGGACGACGACATCGGCGACGAGGACTGAAGCGCGCCTGGGAGCAGGGGAATGAGCGAGCAGGACGGCACCAGCGGCGCCTCGCGGCGCGCCATCCCCGAGACCCCCATCACGTTCTCCGAGTTCGTCATGTCCATCGGCATGAACGCCATGGCCATGCTCGACACCGAGGGTGACCTGGTGCCCGCCAAGGCCGATCTCGTCCAGGCCGCCCAGCACATCGACATCCTGCGCCTCTTGAAGGACAAGACCCGCGGCAACCTCGACGAGGGGGAGCACAAGCTCCTGGACTCGCTGATCTACGACCTGCAGATGCGCTACCTGGAGGTGGCCCGGAAGGGCTGAGGCTCCGCACCTCGCCCGAGGTGCGAGAAGTTGCTAACCTCCGGGAGAGCCCGTGGCCGCCTCCGACGCCCCGCGAGTCCTGATCGTCGACGACAACGTCGAGTTCGCCGGCTTGATCGGGACCCTCATCGGAGAGCAGGGGCTGGTCCCGGTGGTCGTCCATACCGCCCGGGATGGCATCGCCCAGCTCGAGGCGGTGGCGCCCGCGGTGATGATCGTCGACCTCCTCCTCCCCGACATGACCGGGCACCGGCTCCTCGAGGCGGTGGTGCGGCGGGGCTCGCCCCCGGCCCTGTACGTCATGAGCGGGGTGTTCCGCGGTCCCGCCCAGCAGGAGCGGGTGGAGGCGATCGCCCCGCTCGCGGGCTGGTTCGAGAAGCCCTTCGAGACCCGACACCTGGTCGAGGCGGTGGTCACTCGGGTCGGGCAGCAGGTGGTCGATCGCAAGGAGCACAAGAAGGTCGGCGAGATCACCGGCGCCTTCGACATCAACATCCTGGATCCGGTGGATCTCGCGCCGCAGCCGGTGAGCGACGACCTCGACATCTCCATCGACGTCGACATGGACGAGGAGTGGAACGAGGACACCGAGGCGGCCCAGATCGCGCCGCGGCGGCGCGCCCCGCGGGCCCCGTCCCGCCCCCAGCCGGCGCCCTTCGACGGGGTCACCACCGGCTTCGGCCGGGTCCACACCCAGTCGCCGGCCGAGGTCGCGGCGGGGCTGCGCACCAGCCTCCGCACCGGCACCCTCGCCCAGACCACCATGCCCCGGCTCCTGAACGCGTTCTACGTGGCCCAGGAGACGGGGGAGATCGTCTTCGAGCGCGAGGACGCGCGGAAGATCGTCTACTTCGACGCTGGGGTGCCGACCTACGCGCTGTCCAACCTCGACGTGGATCGCCTCGGGGCCTTCGTGCGCCGCCACCTCGGCCTGTCGGAGGCGCAGATCAGCCACGCGGTCCGGCTGGCCCAGGAGTCCGAGAAGATGACCGGCGACGTGCTGGTGGAGCTCGGCTACGTGGACGCCGACCTCCGCACGGATCTGCTGGCGCAGCAGACCTGGACGATCATCCGCAGCCTCTTCACCTGGACCACCGGGCGCTACGTGGTGGGCTTCAAGGTGCGGAGCCACGTCCCGCCGGTGGCGCTCAAGGAGGACACCACGGCCCTCGTGATCAACGGGGTCCGGGATCTGTTCGAGCTCGACCGGCTCCAGCGGCTGGTGCGGCCCGAGCTGCGGCCCCACCCCTCACCGAACTCCCCGTTCCCGCTCTATCAGCTCCCGCTGACGGATCCCGAGGCGCTGTTGTTGTTGAAAACAACGGGGGATCTGACGGTGGCGGGGCTCTGCGAGGTGATCCGGGGGCAGCTGGACGAGCGGCACGTCCTCGCCACCCTCTACAGCCTGCTCACTCTTGGGGTGCTGGTGGCGTGACCGTCGCGGTGGCGACGGGGGTCAGCGAGCGCATCAGGTCGACCTTCCACCCGCCCTGCTCGCGGAGCAGGTGCAGGTCGGTGGAGCCCCGCGCCCCGGTGAGGCGCACCACCACGTGATCGCCGAGGGGGGAGGCCACCACCGGGTTCCGGGCGCTGCCGAGGGCGTTGAGGCCGAAGCTCCGGAGGACGTCGACCGGGCTCGGGGCCTCCCCGGGCTTCTCTTGTGCCCCCTGCGCCGCCTGGAGCGCCTGGTAGCGGGCGGTGAGGTCGGCCTGGGAGGACGCGGTGAGCATCCCCCACACCTGGCGGGCCTGCCCGGCCCGGACGGTGGCCAGGAACCGGGCCGCCGCCTCCTCGGGGGTGGGCTCGGGCTTGGCGCAGCCCAGATTCAGGGCCAGCGCAAGGAGGGCCAGGGTGAACAGGGGTCGCAACGTGGGGCCTCGGTCTCGCGGCGGGCCGGTCCCTGGGGGGCCGGGCAAAATCTTCCGCCGCGGCCCACGCTACACGTTGACATGAGGGCTGTGAATCTTTTCTAAGGGGCACGTCTTGGGGCGTCGCCAAGCGGTAAGGCAGCGGTTTTTGGTGCCGCTATTCGCAGGTTCGATCCCTGCCGCCCCAATGCAGCTTCCTACATCGCGTCATTGAACCTCGAGGGGCAGCGGGTGGTGGGCAACGTCCTCAAGATCTTCTCCGGAAACAGCAACACCAGGCTCGCTGAGGAGGTCGTGCGCAAGCTCGACGTACCCCTCGGCAGGGCGAACATCGGCCGTTTCGCCGACGGCGAGATCAACGTGACCATCGGGGAGAACGTCCGCTCGTCGGACGTCTTCCTGATCCAGTCCACGTGCTCGCCCTCGAACGAGAACCTGATGGAGCTGCTCATCATGATCGATGCGCTCCGCCGGGCCTCGGCCGAGTACATCACCGCGGTGATCCCGTACTACGGGTACGCGCGCCAGGACCGGAAGGTGGCCCCCCGGACCCCGATCACCGCGAAGCTGGTGGCGGACCTCATCGCCACCGCCGGCGCCACCCGGGTGCTGTCGATCGACATGCACGCGGGGCAGATCCAGGGCTTCTTCAACGTGCCCTTCGATCACCTGTACGCGATGCCCGTGCTCCTGGACCACATGCGCCAGAACTTCGGGCCCGAGGCGGTGATCGTCAGCCCCGACGCGGGCGGCGTGGAGCGGGCCCGGGCCTACGGCAAGCGCCTGAACTGCAGCATCGGCATGATCGACAAGCGGCGTCCGCAGCCCAACGAGGCCAAGGTGATGCACGTGCTCGGTGAGGTCGAGGATCGGGACGTGATCCTCCTCGACGACATGATCGACACCGCTGGCACCCTGGTCGCGGGCGCGAACGCGCTCAAGGATCGGGGCGCGCGGAGGATCTTCGCCTACGCGACCCACGCGGTGTTCTCGGGCCCGGCCCTGGATCGGATCGAGGGCAGCCCGCTCGACAAGGTGGTGGTGACCAACAGCATCCCGTTGTCGGAGCGCGGCGCGGCGAGCTCGAAGATCGAGAGCATCTCGATCGCGCCGCTGATCGCCGAGGCGATCCGGCGCATCCACCACGGCGACTCCGTCTCGAGCCTGTTCGTATGAGGCACCTCGCGCGCCTCACCACCGCCGCGCTCACCCTGGCCGCCCTGGTGGGCTGCAAGGGGGAGGCGGGCCCGGCGGGCAACCCGGGGCCCGAGGGCCCCGCAGGTACGCCGGGCGCCACCGGCGCCGTCGGCCCGGTGGGTCCCGTTGGCCCCCAGGGGGCGACGGGCCAGCCGGGGGCCGAGGGCGGCACCCCCTACCTGCTCACCAACCCCTTCCGGAAGGTGCTCCAGTATGGGGATCGAGACGCCACCCTGGAGCTCGGGACCCCGGTGGACGTGGTGGCCCCCGGCGACGGGGACCTCCTGGTCCGGGCGCACTACACCGGGACGGTGGCGAAGCGGGACGGCTCAGGGTTCTGCCGGATCGAGGTGCGGCTCCGACTGAACCAGGATCCCTCGCCGCTGCTCGCCCAGAACCTGGGGATCTTCGGGGCCCCGGTGGCGGGGCGGCTGGACCTGGGGGTGCACACCACCCTCGCGGGGGTGATCCCCGTGCAGTCCGGCGAGGTCGTGCGGATGCGGCTGGAGCTCCGTCGGGTGGATCCCGAGTGCGCCGATGGCGAGGGGCCCACCCAGATCGCGGACATCTTCGGGCAGCTGGAGGTGGGCTTCCACCGGGTTCGAATCGCCACGCAATAAGTGCGTTGACGACCCCGGAGGCGCGTGCTACTCGCGCGCACTCGGTCCGGCCCGGGTCGGTCCGTAACCCATCGAGGCGGTTCGAGCTCGCATTCTGCGCGTCCGGGTTGCGGGCGCCGAAGCGAGGCAAGGGTCGAGGCTCACAGGGAAGAAATCGCGATGGATACCCACGTTATCGAAGTCGAGAAGCGAGAGGCCACGGGCAAGGGCGCCGCGCGCAAGATGCGCGCCGCCGGGCGGATCCCTGGCATCCTTTACGGCCACAAGGAGGCGCCCGTCAGCGTCAGCCTTGACCCGAAGGTCCTCGAGCGCCACCTGACCCACTCCGGGAAGCGGCGGAACACCTTGTTCGAGCTGGCCGGTCTGGATCGCAAGGTGCTGGCGCTGACCAAGGACCTGCAGGCCGATCCGGTGAAGCGCGATCTGCTGCACATCGACTTCTTCGAGGTGCGCGAGGGCGATCGTGTGGTGGTCGAGGTGCCGATGGTGTACTCCGGCCGCCCCGAGGGCGTGGTGAAGGGCGGTAAGCTCGAGGGCACCCGCCGCACCCTGCGCCTGGACTGCAGCCCGCTGGACATCCCCACGGACATCAAGCTCGAGATCACCAAGATGCAGATCGGCGACACGATCCGCGTCAAGGACCTCAGCCTGCCCGCGGGTGTGACGGCGGCGGAGGATGGCCACCTGACGGTGGCCACCATCAAGGCGCCGCGCGCGGCCGATGCGGCGGGCGAGGGCGAGGGCGCGAAGGCCTGAGCCTGAGCGCGATCCGGCGGGAGCTGTCGCGTGTTCATCGTGGTGGGCCTGGGCAACCCCGGGCGTGAGTACGAGGACACGCGGCACAACGTCGGGTTCATGGTCGTCGACGCGCTGGCTGAGCGTGCCGGGGTCCAGGTCTGTGACAAGAAGTTCAAGGCGCGCGTCGGGCGTGCCCGCCTGGAAGGCGAGGACTGCCTGCTGATGAAGCCCGAGACGTTCATGAACCTCTCGGGAGAGTCGGTGGGCCCAGCCCTCGGGTTCTTCAAGCTGAGCACAGCGCAGGTCATCGTCGTCCACGACGAGCTGGATCTGCCGCTGGGTACGGTTCGGCTGAAGAAGGGCGGGGGGCATGGGGGCCACAACGGCCTGAGGAGCTTGAAACAGCACCTCCCCGACGACGGGTTCGTGCGGGTACGCATCGGGATCGGCAAGCCGCCGCCCCAGTGGGACACCGCCGACTATGTGCTGTCACGGTTCGCCTCTTCGGAGCGGGCGGTGGCAGACAGCGCCTTGAATGAAGCCGCCAGCGCGGTGAGGGCCGTCCTGAAAGATGGGATCGGCAAGGCCATGGGCCACTTCAACCGCGACCCCGAGAAGGAACGGGCGAAGGCGGAGCGTAGGCGGAAGAAGATCGAGGGTGGGGCGGACAGCCCGGCCCAGGGTAACGAGTCGAAGGCGACGGAAGGCGAGTCATGAGCACGACATTGGGCAAGCTCCGAGAGTACGAGACGGTTCTGGTCATCAACCCTGAGCTCACCGACGAGCAGGTGGGCGAGATCATCGACCGCCTCAAGGGCGTCCTGGACAAGATGAGCGCCACCCTCCTGCGCGAGGATCACTGGGGCAAGCGCAAGATGGCCTTCGAGGCCAAGAAGCAGGGCCGGGGCAACTACTTCCTGTTCCACTACGTGGCCCCCGTGGGCGTGGTCGAGGAGCTGGAGCGCACCATGCGCAACCTCGAGCACGTGCACCGCTTCGTGACTCAGCTCAACGGCGAGGTCACCGACGTGGAGGCCAAGAAGACCGAGGTCGAGAAGATGGTGCGTGAGCGCGCCGCGGCCAAGGCGAAGGCGGAGGCCGAGCGCAAGGAGCGCGAGCTGGCCGAGCGGTCCATGGGCGACGACGACGACATGGACGACGACGATCGGGAGCAGGCGGCGGGCTGAGCCCGGGGCGCCGAGAAGGAGCACTGAGCCATGATGAAGGTCATCCTCAAGGAGGACGTGCCCAACCTGGGTGTGGTCGGCGACCTGGTCTCCGTCCGTGACGGGTACGGCCGCAACTACCTGATCCCGCAGGGCAAGGCCGTGTTCGCGTCGGTGCGCTCGGTGGGCGAGCTCGACCACCAGAAGCGCCTGGCCGCCCACCGGCGTGCCCAGGCCACCGCCGAGGCCAACAAGTCCAAGAGCGCGATCGAGCAGATGCAGGTCGTGATGCAGGCCAAGGTCGCGCCGCCGCAGATGAACGACGACGGGGAGCTGGTGCAGGAGAAGCTGCAGCGGCTGTTCGGCACCATCACCAACCGCGACATCGCGAAGGTGCTGCGCGACTCGGGCGTGAAGGCGGACCACCGCCGGGTCACCCTGGTCGACACCATCCGCACCGTCGGCAAGTACGTCGCCAAGGTCCGGCTGGACGGCGGCGTCGAGGCCAAGCTCCCCTTCTGGGTGATCCCGGAGGGCGCGGCGGACGTCGAGGCCGAGAAGAAGCGCGTCGAGGCGGCCCAAGAGGCGGCCAAGAAGGAGCGCGAGGAGGCGGCGGCCCGCGAGGCGGCGGCGGCGGTGGCGGCTTCGGCGGCCATGGCGGCCGAGGAGCGCGAGCCCACCGACGACGACGAGGACTCGTTCGGGAGCGACGAGGACTGAGCGTCCTCTGGCCGGGGGTCGTCCCCAGCCTACAAGCTGCGCCGGAGTGTGAGGCGATCCTGGCGGATACCCGCTCGGGTCGCCTCTTTCTTTTGTGCGCCCGCCGACGCGGCCCCTGCCTGCGGCCGCGTTGGGGTACCATGGCCGACGCCTCATGAGCGCCAACGGACCCACCGACGGCTTCCTGGACGAGCCGCCTCCACCCGACGACCACGACGCGCCGCCGCCGCTGGATCAGGACATGGGGCCGCCGCCGTCCGACTTCGAGCCGCCGCCGATGGACTTCATGGACGCGCCCGCGATGGTGCTGGGGCCGCCGGCCCGCAAGCCGGAGCAGGGGCGCCCGTGGAAGAAGGGCGACAAGGGGCGCGGCAACTTTGCAGGCCGCCCTGCGCCCGAGGGGCAGGTGATGCGGGTGCCGCCCCAGGACGTCGACGCCGAGCGCGCGGTGCTGGGCTCGGTGCTCATCGACAACGAGGCGATGTTCAGCGCGGTCGAGGACCTCAACCAGGAGGACTTCTACCGCCCGGCCCACCAGCTGATCTTCACCTGCATGACCGAGCTGGTCGCGAAGAGCGAGCCGGTCGACGCGGTGACCCTCTCGGCCCAGCTCAAGGCCAAGGGGCAGCTCGAGGCGGCGGGCGGCCTCGCCGCGATCGTGGCCCTCGGCGAGGCGGTGCCCACCGCGGCGAACGTCAAGTACTACGCGGACATCGTGAAGAAGAAGTCGATGCTGCGGCGCTTGATCTCGGCTGCAACCGAGATTGCGACCAACGCGTTCGACTCCACCGACCCCGAGACCACGGTCGACGAGGCCGAGAAGTCGATCTTCGAGATCGCCCGCCAGAAGGCCCGCCAGGGCATGACCCCGGTCTCCGAGATCGTGGTCGAGGCCTTCAAGCGCATCGAGCGCCTCGCGGAGGAGAAGCGGGCGGTCACCGGCGTCAGCACCGGCATCAACGACCTCGACATCAAGCTGTCGGGCCTGCAGCCCTCCGACCTGATCATCGTGGCGGGGCGCCCCTCCATGGGCAAGACGGCCTTCAGCATCGGGATGGGGCTGCACGCGGCGGTCGCGACCTCGAAGTCGGTGGCGGTGTTCTCGCTCGAGATGTCGAAGGAGAGCCTGGTGACCCGTATGCTGTGCAGCGAGGGGCGCATCGACTCCTCCAAGCTGCGCGGCGGCTTCCTCACCGAGGAGGACTGGCCCCGGCTGGGGCGGGCGGCGGGCAAGCTCTCCGAGGCCCGGATCTTCATCGACGACCAGGGCAACGCGTCGGTGCTGGAGGTGCGGGCGAAGTGTCGCCGGATCTCGGCCGAGCACGGCCTGGATCTCGTGGTCATCGATTACCTGCAGCTGATGCGCGGCAGCGCCTCGGCCCAGAGCCGCGAACAGGAGATCTCCGAGATCTCCCGTGGCCTCAAGACCCTGGCCAAGGAGCTCCGGGTGCCGGTGGTGGCGCTGTCGCAGCTCAACCGCGGGGTGGAGCAGCGCACCGACAAGCGGCCCGGCCTGTCCGACCTGCGTGAGTCCGGCGCCATCGAGCAGGACGCGGACGTGATCATGTTCGTGTACCGCGACGAGGTCTACAACAAGGAGACCGAGGACCGCGGGGTGGCGGAGATCATCGTGGGCAAGCAGCGAAACGGGCCCATCGGGACCGTGCGCTGCAAGTTCTTCCACGAGTTCACGCGCTTCGACAACCTGGTGGGCGATGACCGGCCGGCCGTCAGCGGGTTCTGAGACCGAGGCCGGGCGCTGGTTCGTCTACCTGGTCCGCTGCGCCGACGACACCCTCTACACCGGGGTGGCCCACGACGACGTGGCGCGGCGACTGGCCGAGCACGACGCGGGCAAGGGCGCGAAGTACACGCGCGGCCGCGGCCCGGTGAGCCTCCTCGCCACCGCCGGTCCGATGGCCCGCGGCGACGCGCTCCGGCTGGAGCTCAAGATCAAGCGCGTCCCCCGCGAGGAGAAGCTGGCCACCCTGCTCGCGGTGGCCGAGGGGTAGGCCGGGCCATTCCCGGGGCAGACGGATTGACCCGCGGGGGGGATGGCGCCAAGGTCCGCGGGCGCCATGGCCTTCACGGTCCACGCGCGGCTTGGCCGCGGTCGCACGGTTGAGTCCTTCTCCGCCACCCTGGAGGTGGGCGCCGAGCGCCTGGAGGTGGTGGTGAAGCGCCCCCGCCCAGAGCTGGCCCGGAACGAGGTCTTCACCCAGGCCCTGCTCGCGTGGGGCCGCGCTCAGGCGGAGCTCGATCACGAGCGCGTGGTGGCGGTGCTCGAGTCCGGCCGCGCGAGCGAGGGCGTCTACGTCATCCAGGAGCAGGTGGACGGCGTGCCCCTGGCCGCGGTGCTCAAGGTGCTGCGGAAGCGGCGCCGCACCCTGAGCCCCGGCCACGCGCTGATGGTGGCGCGGCAGACCGCCGAGGCCGTGGCCTACCTCGGGCAGGGCGGCCGGCCCGGGCACGGCGACCTCGATCCGGGCGAGATCCTGGTGTCCTACGAGGGCGAGGTGCAGGTGGCCGACGCCCAGCTGAGCCGCCTCGGCGCCCACGTGGGGGCGGACCTCCTCGAGGACGAGGAGCGCTCCGCCTACCAGCCCCCGGAGGTGCGGGCGGGGCAGGCCCCCGGTCCCCCCGCTGACGTCTACGCCCTGAGCCTCATCCTGCTCGAGATGCTGATCGGGCACCCGGTGTGGACGGCCGAGACCATGACGGTGAAGGACGCGGTCGCGGCGCTCACCGACTTCACCCACATCGGCCAGGCCTCCCCCGGCCTCACCAAGGACCTCCTCGCCCTCCTCGAGCCGTGCCTGAGCGACGACCCCGCGGCGCGCCCCACCGCCGCCGCCCTGCAGGAAGGCCTGCAGTCGATCCAGCTCGGCCACAGCCTCCTCGACGACGCCCTCTCCCTCGGGACCTTCGTGCAGGCCGTCCTGCCGCCCAAGGAGGACGAGGACGCCCCCACCCAGATGATGACGGTGGAGCAGGCCGAGAAGCTGGCGGCCCGCCGCGCGGCCAAGGCCGACTGGGACGCGGCCTCGGTGCTCATCAACCCGGAGATCGAGGCCCGCGCCGCGGCCTGGGCGTCCGGCGCCCGCGCCGCCTCGGCCGCGCCCCGGCCGCCCTCCGCCGCCCCGGGCGGGCAGCTGGTGGCCGCCGCCATCCCGCTGGCGGAGGCCACCCAGCCAAGCTGGAGGAGACCGCGCGGCAGCTCGAGGCCCGCGTCCCCTCCGTGCCGCCCGCCCCGCCCCCGCCCGCCCGCGAGCCGATCCAGGCCCCGTCGCGGCGCCCGGTGGCGCTCGCCCGGCCCACCCCGAGCCCCGCGGTCGTGGCGGCGGGCGGTTCGCAAGGTATCCTGCCGAAGCTCCCCACCGCGGCGTGGCTGGCGGTGGGCGCCGCGGTGCTGGCGTTGATCCTGATCGTGGCCGGCGTGGCGGCCCGGGGCGGGGCGCGTGAGGTGCAGCTGCGCGCGACCTCGGAGCCCTCGGGGGCCCTGGTCTACGTGGACGGGGTCGAGGTGGGCACGACCCCCTACGAGGGCCCGGTCGGGGTGGGCGGCGACCTGGTGGAGCTGCGCTTCGAGCTGGACGGGTACGAGCCCCACAAGGTCTCCATCGGCACCGACGCCCACGAGCTCCGCTACGAGGCGTCGCTGAAGGCGCTGGAGGGCAAGTGAGCCTGCAGAGCGGCCGGCTGCGCTGCTTCCGGGTGGCCACCGGCCGGGTGGTGCTGCCCTTCGGGGACCCGGTCCGCGACGTGCACGTCGGCCTCACGACCGTGGGCCAGCGCCAGGCGGCGGCGGTGGCGGCGTGCGGCCTCGAGCTGGTGGACGTGGCGGACGTGGCCGAGGTGAGCGAGCGGCCCGCCCTCGTGCTCTTCGACGACGTCTTCGTCACCGAGATGGCCCTGCGCCAGTTCGTGGCCCAGGCGCTGTCGGCCCGGGAGGACCTCGCGCTGGCGATGGAGGACGGGCCGCTGGCCCGCGCCACCGACCCCTTCGGCGAGGTGCGCCGCGAAGGCGAGGACCGGGTCTACGACCTCGCGGTGCTCGTGGATCCGGCGCCGGTGCGCGACCTCGCCGAGCTCCACCGCCGCGCGAAGCCCTGGCGCATGCCCGCCCGCGAGCGCACCACGCGGCTGGCCCTGCCGCCCTCGGTGGGGGCGGACCGCACCCCCGGCGCGCGCGAGGCCGACGCCCCGATCACCGCCCGCATCGTGGCCCCGGTGCGGCACTGGGTGCAGGTGCTGCGCCTGGCCCAGCTCTCGATCGGGGTGGAGCTCCTGGACGCGCTGCGCGCCGAGCCGCGCCGGATGCTCCGCCTGCGCCTGATGCCGAAGCGCGACCCCTGGTCGGTGTCGCGCAAGCTGGTCTTCGTGCACCCCACCGCGCGGGTGCACCCGACCGCCGACCTCGAGGCCGCGATCATCGGCCCGGGCGCGGTGGTGGAGGCGCACGCCCACGTGCACCGCTCGGTCCTCGGGGCCAATGTGCGCCTCGGTGATCACGCGGTGGTGGTGGGCTGCATGCTCGCGGAGCGGGTGCAGGTGCTGCGGGCCTCCTACATCGCGCTGTGCGCGGCCATGCCGGGAGGCACCCTGGCGAGCTACAAGGTCCAGATGTCGCTGTTCGGCCGCGACGTCTTCCTCACCACCTCGGCCTGGCTCATCGACGCCAAGCTGAAGGGCGAGGTGCAGGTGGAGCACGAGGGCCAGCGCCACGCGGTGGGGCCGTTCCTGGGGTGCTGCCTCGGTCACCGGGTCACCTTGGGCGCCCAGGTGCTGGTGCAGGCCGGCCGAGCGGTGCCGAACGACGCCACCGTGGTGGGCGCCCCGGACCGCTTCTTGAGCCAGATCGGTGAGGTCGCCCCGCCCGGGGTGAGCACGGTTCGCGACGGGCGCCTGGTGCCGCTGTAGCCCGGCCTCAGGGCGCTCGGGCGGGTATTTGACAGGTCACTCAAAAACAACCTAGGGTGAGCGGCGTGGGTCGGCCGCGGAAGTTCGACGAGCGCGAGGCGCTGGCGGTGGCGCTGGATGAGCTCTGGGCGAAGGGCTACGAGGCGACATCGACGACGGCCCTCGCGGCGCGGATGGGGATCGGCGCGCAGAGCCTCTACAACACCTTCGGTGACAAGCAGGCGCTGTTCGAGCGCGCGATGGCGCTGTACGTCTCGGAGTTCATCGACCGGATGCTCGGCCCGATGGAGGCCCCGGATGCGGGCCTCGCCGCGGTCCGCGCCTACTTCGAGGACGTCACCGACAAGCTCGCCACGCCGGTGGGGGCGCGGGGCTGCTTCGTGGTGAAGACGGCGATGGAGCGGACGAGCCCGGGCGACGCCCTCGCGGAGATCGCGCAGGCGCACTTTCGCCGGATCGAGGACGCGCTGGCCCACGCGCTCGAGAACGCGGTCGTGGCGGGTGAGCTTCGGCCAGACCCGAGCCCACGCGCGCTCGCACGGCACCTCGCGGCGACCGCCGCTGGTCTGAGCACCCTCGCGCGCTCCGGTACGGACGCGCGCGCCCTGAAGGAGACGGCCCGAGTTGCCTTGAGCGTCCTGCGCTGAGGAAGAACGACAGAGCACGAAGGAGGACGGATGCGAAAACGGATCATCATCCTGGGCGGCCTTTTGGCCGCAGTGGGGGGGCTCGCCTTTGCGTCGACGAGGCTGGCCGACATCACGCCCGACGAGGTCGCAGGCGGCGTTGCAGACGACCGGGCGGCTCGGGGCCGAGCGCTCCTGGAAGCCCTCGCCCAGACCCACGGCGAGGCCGTATGGCATGCCCACCGAACGCTCCACTTCGAGGGCACGGACGAGTGGCTCGGGACGATGGGGAGCCTGAACAACCCGTTCCATGTCCCGAAGCAGGCGCTGCGCGGGATCATCGCCACGAGCGAGTGGACGGCGAGCTTCGAGCTCGCCAACGGGCCCGACCAGGGCACCCGCTGGGGCATCGTGAGGAACGAGGTCTACGTGCAGCGGCCGGACAGGCCCATCGAAAGCCCACCTGCGGAGGACCTGTCGCCGATGATCCCGGCCTCCTTCCTCGTACCGACCCTCCGCTACTTCGTGATGCTCCCCCTCGAGATCCCGTCAGCCGCGATCGTGGCTGCGCTCGAGCCCGTACAGGAGGACGGGCGGACCTTCGACCGCGTCTACGCCACCTGGGGCAGCGTGGAGGCCAACCCGCGCTACGACCAGTACATCCTATGGATCGATCACGCGACGGGCCGGCTCGACCGCGTCGAGTACACCGTCCGTGAGATCATGGCCGGCGCGCGAGGCATCGCGCGCTACGAGGCCTACGATGAGGTCGATGGTGCCCTCGTACCGACCCGCATCCGCATCCACGCGGTGTTGCCGACCGGCCACCCGACCCCGCTGCACACCATGACCTTCACGGGCCCTCGCTTCGAGGACGAGGCGGCTCGAGCGCCGTGAAGCAGGTCACGGCCGGGCGCGCCCGGGCCCCGGTGGCAGGCGCGCCGGATGGTCTCCCCGAGTCCGGGTGAACGGGCGTTGGTGGCCCCTGTAGCCTTGGCTGCCCATCGGCGGTACACGTTGGGCGCATGCAACGGGCGGTGATCCTGGCCATCGGTGACGAGCTGTTGTCGGGCGAGACGGTGGACTCCAACTCCAGCTACCTCGACGGCCTCTTGGAGGCGCGGGGCTGGTCGGTGGTCCGGCACGTCACGGTGGCGGACGAGGAGGCGGACATCGCCGAGGCCTTCACCGAGGCGGCGGCTCGGGGCCAGCTGGTGCTCTCCACCGGCGGCCTCGGCCCCACGCAAGACGACTTGACGATGGCCGGCCTTGCCCGGGCTCTGGGCTGCCCGCTCGCGTTGCACGAGCCGACCCTGGAGTTCATCAAGGCCCGGTTCCGCTCCTTCGGGCGCACCATGACCCCGAACAACGAGCGTCAGGCCTGGGTGCCGGCCGAGGGGGAGGTGCTGGTGAACGAGGCGGGCACCGCCCCCGGGTTCACGGCGGAGCTCGACGGGGCGCGGGTCTTCTTGATGCCCGGCGTGCCGCGTGAGGTGCGCTGGTTGATGCAGAACCGGATCCTGCCGCTTCTCCCAGAAGGCGCGGTGGCCCGGGCTCGCCGCACCTTGAAGGTGGTGGGGGTGGGCGAGAGCCGCCTCGAGCACGACATCGGCGCGGTGGTGAAGGCCCACCCCGGAGTTCGCTTCGGTTATCGGACCCTGGGTCTCGAGAACCACGTGAAGCTGGCGGCCGAGGGCGAGGGCAGGGTCGAGCGGCTGGCAGCGGCGGAGGCCGACCTGCGAGCGGTGCTGGGCGCCCGGATCTACGGCGTGGACGACGAGGTCCTCGATCAGGTGTTGGGGGCGGCGCTGCGGGGAGCAGGGCAGACGGTGGCGGTGGCGGAGTCCTGCACCGGGGGGTGGGCGGCCAAGCGCCTCACCGACGTGAGCGGGAGCTCCGCCTACTTCCTCGGGGGCGTGGTCGCCTACGCGGACGCGGTGAAGGTGGGCCTGTTGGGCGTACCGCAAGACTTGTTGACGACCCACGGGGCGGTGAGCGAGCCGGTGGCCCGGGCGATGGCCGAGGGCGTCCGGGCCCGCCTCGGGGCGGACTGGGGTCTGTCCACCACCGGCATCGCGGGGCCGACCGGGGGCACGCCGGACAAGCCGGTGGGCCTCGTCTGGATGGCGGTGAGCGGGCCCTCGGGCACGATCTCGGGGAAGGTGCAGTTCCCGGGGAACCGGGAGCAGGTGCGCATGGGCACCACCACCGCGGTGCTGGACGCGCTGCGGCGGAAGCTGGCCGACCCCGCGGCCCAGCTCGAGGTCTGAGGAGGTGGGGATGCGCGGTCTTCGGAGCGTTTCGATCACGGGGCTCCTGCTGCTCGCGGTGGCGGGGTGCTCGGGGGAGGCCCAGGGCCCCGTCGATGCAGGCCAGGTTGACGCTGGCGGGCCGGACTCCGGCGTGGCGGTGGATGCCGGCGCGAGCGCGGACTCAGGCCTCGCGACGGACGCCGGTGACGCCGGCGCGACGCCGGACGCGGGCGACGCGGGCACGACGGCGGACGCCGGCGACGCGGGCTTGGCGCCGGACGGCGGCTCGGCCCCGCCCGCGGGACGGCCAGCGCGGGGCGGGACGTTCTTCGGGGATCCGGAGCGCTTCAACCGCTACTACACCGACCCGAGCTACCAGCCCTCCAGCACGATCTACGTGAGCCCGACCGGCGCCGGCGCTGGGAGCCTTGCAGATCCCGCCTCGCCCGACGACGCCTTCGCCGCGGTGGTGGCGGGGCAGGCCATCCACTTCCTGGCCGGTGACTACGCGGGCTGCTGGGCGCTGAGCGAGGGCCGCGGCGGGACCTACGACGCGCCGATCGTCGTCCAGGCCGCCCGCAACCCGGACGGGAGCCGGGCGGTGCGGATCCAGTGCTGCGACGCCGGCCGGCGCACCTGCTTCAACCTCGAGGGCGCAGACTACGTGGCGGTGGAGGGCTTCGAGCTCGAGGGCGGGCGCTACGGGATCCGCGCGGTGGGGCTGGGCTACGGTGGCGGTGAGCACCAGGTCGGGGTCGCGATGCTCGACAACCTGGCCTTCGATCAGGACAACGACCCCTTCTTCACCGGTCAGTCCGACTGGATCGCGTTGGAAGGCAACACCGGGCACGGGGCCGGCGCAGGGGACGGGCACGGCATCTACCTGTCCAACGGCAGCGACTGGATGGTGGTGCGCAACAACGAGCTGTTCGACAACGTGAGCAGCGACTTCCAGATCAACGCCGACCCCGCCAGCACCTGCGCCGACGTGAGCATCGCGTACGACGACCCGCGCTGCGACGGGAGCGCCCGAGATGGACTCGGGCAGGGCGTCTCGGAGTTCGTGCTGGTCGAAGGCAACTACTTCCACGCCGGGGCGGGGCAGGGCCCCAACTTCACCTCGGTGCGCAACTCGGTGGTGCGGAACAACATCATCGGCCCCCACGCCCGCCACGGCACCAGCTTCTGGCAGGAGACCGACAACCCGAGGCTGGGCTCGAGCGACAACGTGGTGCACCACAACCTCTTCATCGGCGAGCAGGCGAACCGGCACGTGCTCCAGTTCACCCAGTACTCGGACCGGAACGACGTGCGGAACAACCTCGTCCTCGGCTTGAGCTACGGCGGCGGCGCGCCGACGGCGAACGCGGCGGTGGTGTTGGTGGAGCTCGACAACGGCACCACCTCGGCCAACGTCTTCGTGGGCAACTACTACTCGGGCGGGTACTTCGACGGGCACACCCCCACCCGGGCCGAGCACGTCGACGCGAGCTTTGATCCCGGCTGGTTCAGCGCCTTCCCTGCGGACCGCATGGGCAGCCCCGCCGGCTTCGTGCCCGCGGCGGGGGCGCCCTTCCTGGACGCCGCTCCCCGCACGGCGGAGGTGCCGGAGGACCGGGTGGGCACGCCCAGGGGTGACCCGGCGGATATCGGGCCCTTCGAGGTGCCGTAGCGGGGCGCGCGAGCCGTCGTCGCGGGGCAGGCGGCGGTCGGCCAGGATGTGGAGCAGGTTCGAGTGAGTGTGTCATCGCGAGCGCGTGAAGCGTTGGGAGCAGCTGCTCCCATGGGCACCCCCGAGGGCCTGCTGTGGCGCGCGGCGCTGGAGACCCTCGCGACGGGCGCACCCGTCGAGCCGGATCTGGCCGCGCTGACGGGGTACTTCGTCTCTGGAGACCTGTTCCGCGGCCGCCTGCACAGTGACGAGCTCGTCGAGCGGGTGCGAGCGCTCGAGGACGCGACCTTGTTCGCCATCGCGCGGGGGGAGGACGAGGTCCTGAGCAGGCTGGAGGCGGTCTGGAAGAGAGATCCGGATCCCGCGGTCGAGTGGCGAACAGGCTGGATTCAGCTGGCCATCAGCGGCACCGGGCTCGACGAGGAGGCGATCGAGTTCCTCGTCGATGACGGGATGGTCCTCCCCGACGCGGCCCCCGACTCAGCGTGGCTCGCCCTCCACCGAGGGCGCGCCGACCTCGCACGGGACGGGCTGGACGCTCTGCGCGTCGCGTCGACGAGGCGCTTCGCCGAGTGGCGACGGCGCCCAGAGCTCGCGATCCAGGCCGCCTGGCACCGACCACGCTGGATCCTGATGCTGGAGGACCACGCCATCGATGCGGTCCTCGCTCGATGGTTCTCTTCGAAGTGATCTTCGTCGAAGCCCCTGGCAGCGCGCGCGACCACAACCTGGGGGTGCCCTACCGATCCGCACCCCAAGATGTGGATCCCCCTTGACCTGGTTTACTGAACAACTGTAGGGTGCCTCTCGTTCGGGCGTGACCCGACTGGCAGCTGCGCGGGGATCGCGTGGCGGACACCGAAAGGCAAGACAGGTTTCACATGAGCAAGACCAGCGGGCCCGACATGGGCGAGCGGAGCAAGGCCATCGAGCTGACCCTCCAGACCATCGAGAAGCAGTTCGGCAAGGGCGCCATCATGCGGATGGGCGACGGGCTGCCGATGGCCAACGTCGAGACGATCCCCACCGGCTCGCTGGGCCTCGACATCGCCCTCGGCATCGGCGGGGTGCCCCGGGGTCGCATCGTGGAGATCTATGGGCCGGAGTCCTCCGGCAAGACCACCTTGACCCTGCACGTGGTGGCCGAGGCCCAGAAGCGGGGCGGGGTCTGCGCCTTCGTCGACGCCGAGCACGCCCTGGACGTGGGCTACGCCAAGAAGCTCGGCGTGAACACCAACGACCTCCTCATCGCCCAGCCCGACACCGGCGAGCAGGCCCTCGAGATCGTCGACATGCTGGTCCGCTCCAACGCGGTGGACGTGGTGGTCATCGACTCCGTGGCGGCCCTGGTGCCCAAGGCGGAGATCGAGGGCGAGATGGGCGACTCCCACGTGGGTCTGCAGGCCCGGCTCATGAGCCAGGCCCTGCGCAAGCTCACCGGCTCCATCGCCAAGTCCAAGACCTGCTGTGTCTTCATCAACCAGATCCGCATGAAGATCGGGGTGATGTTCGGCTCGCCCGAGACCACCACCGGCGGTAACGCGCTGAAGTTCTACTGCTCGCAGCGCCTCGACATCCGGCGCATCGGCTCCATCAAGAAGGCCGAGGAGAGCATCGGCAACCGCACCCGGGTGCGGGTGGTGAAGAACAAGCTGGCGCCGCCCTTCAAGGAGGTCGAGTTCGACATCCTCTACGGGCGCGGCATCTCCAAGTCGGGCGAGATCCTCGACATGGGCACCGACCTCGGCCTCGTCGACAAGTCTGGCGCCTGGTACTCGTACAACGGCGAGCGCATCGGGCAGGGGCGGGACAACGCCCGCATCTACCTCGAGGAGCACCCGGAGATGCTGGACGAGCTCGAGGGCAAGATCCGGCTGAACTTCGGGCTCGAGGGCGCGCCCACCGCCTCTGGCGGCGGCGGGGCTGGGGACGGGGAGGGCGACGAGCCCGACAACGTCACCCCCATGAAGCCCGGGGCCAAGAAGGCCAAGCGCGGCTGATCTGCCCCCCGGCCTCGGTCCGGCGGTCAGGGCAGCTCCAGCAGCCGGGCCAGGAGCGCCACCTCGGTGCCGGCCAGCCCGACCGACAGGAACAGGGTGACCCCCGTCGCCGGGCCCGCGCTCAGCGCCGGACCCAGCGCGGAGATCTCCCCCCGACGCGGGTGCACCGCGGCCACGTGGGCGGGGTGGTAGGCGTCCAGCTGCGCCAGGGAGTCGGTGACGATCCGACCGGCGCGAGTCACGAGGTCAGGCCCGAACTCGGACGCTCCGACCTGCTTCGGGCCGATCGACGCCACGAAGGGGCTCTCGTCAACCCAGCTTGCCTCGATCACCGGGGTCAGGGACGAGGTAGCGAGCACCACGAGGCCCGCGCCCTCGACCGCCCCCCGCGCCGAGGCCGCAGCCTCCACCGTCAGGCCGAGCTCCGCGCGCGCCCGTCGCGTGAAGGCCTCCCGTCGCTCCGGGTCGCGGGCGTAGACCCGGACCCGATCGAGGTGGCGCACCGCGCGGATCGCCCACAGCTGCGCCCACGCCTGACGTCCGGCCCCCAACAGGCCCAGCGTCGCCGCGCCTGCGGGCGCGAGCGCGTCCACCGCCAGGGCGGTCATCGCGCCGACCCGGCGGGGCCCCAGCTCCGTCCCCGCCGCCAGGCCGAGCGCCCGCCCCGAGGCCGCGTCGTAGGCCACCACCAGCTCTTCTGCCCCCGCGACCTTGTCGTAGGACCGATACCCGTACCAGCGGCCGGTCCGGGCCCCCGCGGTGTAGACCACCTTGCCATCCAGGAGCGGAACCTCCACCCGGGGCGGGGCCTGGTACGTCTTGCCCTCCAGCGCCAGCACCACCTCCCGCAGCCACGCGATCGCGCGCTCAGGAGTCAGGTGCTCGCGCACGAAGGCGTCGTCGAGGACGCGCACCCCGATCCGCTCAGCGCCACCCGCCGGTGGCGAGCAGGGCGGGGCTCATCCCCACCAGGAGCCGCCCATCCGGGTGGGCGAGGAGCGAGGCGATCGGCACGTCCCGCATGTCCCGGGGCAGGCAGATCCGATCCACCCGGCTGCCGTCGGGGGCCAGGCGCAGGAGGGTCGGGTGCGCGTCGGCGATGAACAGGGTGCCGTCGGCGGCCTGGCTCACCGCGGAGATGCGGAGCGGGTCCTCGGCCCCGGGGCGCTCGTCCGCGAAGAGCGCGTCGTTCAGCGCGGCGGGGCGGCGGGCGGTGAGGCCGCCGTCGTCCTCCACCAACAGGAGCTGACCCTGGGCCCCCGCGGCCACCGTCACCAGCGACGCGACCCCGGGGGCGGGGAGGGTGGTGGTAAAGGCGGCGCAGAGGGGATCGCAACCCGAGTTGACGGCGGACTCCAAGACGACGCTCCACCGATCCTGGCCGCCGTACTGGTAGACCGAGCCGGTGACGTCCACCGCCACGTGGCGCTCGTCGGCGCGCGGGACCACGGTGGTCACGGCCGCCGAGCGAGGCAGTGAGAGGCTCACCCGCCAGGTGGTGGAGGTCTCGGTGCGGCACCAGATGGTCGCGGTCCGGTCCGCGCCCTGCTCGCCCCCGAAGGCGCAGACCGAGGGCTCGCCGTCGAGCGGGAGCGCTACGATCCCGCGCAGGGTCCGGGGGCTGGAGTCGGCGGTGAAGGGGGTGGTCTGCACGTAGCGCCGGCTCGCCTCGGACCAGGTGTAGGCGACCGCGGTCGTGCCGAAGCCGCTGGAGACATCGAAGGTGAGCGCGCGGGGCAGCTGCCGCCCCTCCACCTCGACCCCCTCAGCCGAGAGCCACCGTGCCTCGGCCGACTCTCCCTGCAGCAGGATCGGCGCCTCGGTCGGGAGCGGCACCGGCCGGACCTCGCCCCCGGTCGCGGGGAGCACGCCCACCATCACCGTGCTGGTCATCGAGAAGCCCATCGCCACGTCGCCCCCGCCGAGCACCCGCATGGCGCCGATGAACTCGGCCGAGGTCCGGGGGGTGGTGACGGTGAGGGGGGTGGGCAGCTCCACGCAGGGGTCCTCCACCCCGAGCCCGGCCAGGAGCTGGGCGAGCCGCGCGGTCCGCTCCTCGCGCACGTCGCGCGACAGGCCGCCCTCGTCCACTGGCACCAGCGGCTCAGGCGCCTCGGGATCGGAGGGTCCTCGCAGGACGTAGGGCGCGTGCAGCGTGATCATCCGCCGGGCGCCGACGTCGGTCTCGGCCGCGAAGCGCAGGTCCAGGACGTCGAGCTGCTTCGGGAGGTCCGCGGGGTCCACGCCGGCGAAGAGCATGTCCACCCCGCTGCCCCCGATGACCTCGGGGGTGACCGTCTCGAGCCCCGCCGCCGGCGCCACCACGAGCGCGCCGGGGCGGAGGGCGCGGCCGGCGGAGGCGGTGCCGTAGACCACGTGGCTCGTCCCCGGGTCGGGGACGCTCAACGCGGCGTCGGGGCCCCCGTCACCGCAAGCCAGCATGCACAACGCCAACCCCGCGCCCGCCCACTGCCGCATGGCCCGAGCATAGCGCAGGCGGGCCGGCGTCACGCGGAGCCCAGAAAGGAAAACGGGAGGCACAGCGGATGCCGTGCCTCCCGGAACCTGACCAGCCGACGTGCGAACCTGGGACGGGACTTGGGGTTAATGGGTTGGAACAACACGCCGAGCAGTCCCCCTGCACTAAAGCAGGGGCCATACCAAGCTTGGCCCATCGAAATCACAGGAGATTTCACGCCGATCGGGGGTGGTCGCGCGCGGGCGATCGTTCGCGTTCGCGCACCGCGTACAAAGGCGGGACGGTGACGTGCGGATCCTGACGCAAGCTATACGAGGGCGAACCACGCCTCGCCGTCGGCCTCCACCGGCACCGCCTCCAGCCGGCTGCCCTTGCAGGGGCCGGCGAGGCAGAGGCCGTCCTCGCGGCGATAGCGGGCGCCGTGGGTGAGGCACACGAGGTCGTGGTCGGGGGGGAGAACACCGACGCCGGAGTCGAGGGGCACCGGGAGGTGGCGGCAGACGTTCCAGAACGCGCGCACCGCCGCTCCATCCCTCACCACCACCAGGCTCCGGCGGGGTGGGGCGCCCCCGGGGACCCGCACCACGGTGCCCCCCTCCTCGGGGAGCTCCGCCGCGGTCCCCAGGCGGACCCGCGGCATCAGTTGAGCTCCCCCCGCAACACCTGGAGGTGGGGGAGGAGCCCCTGGATCCGGTCGCGGTCCGGGGCGTCGGGCACCGCGGCGAGGTAGGCCTCGAGGTCCTGGGTCGCGGCCTGGCCGAGGCCGAGCTGGCCGTACAAGAGGCCGCGATCCCGCTGCTCCTCGAACCGGCTCGGATCCACCAGGAGCAGGCGATCCAGGGCGGTGACCGCGCCGACCAGGTCCTCGGCGAGGACGTAGGCGTGCTTCAGGTTGGTGAGCACCCGGGTCACGATCTGCCGGGGCGGGGTGGGGTTCGTCATCCAGGGCTCGAGGGTCACCCGGCTCCCCGAGGTCCGCTCCAACAGGGCCGCGAGCTCGCTCTGGCCTACCACCTGGCCGCCGCCGAAGGGATCCACGAGCACCGCGTTGTGGGGGAGGTGATGCCGCACCAGGAAGTGGCCGGGGAACCCCACCCCCTCCGCCTGCTGACCGGCCCGGCGGGCCACCTCGATGTAGACCACCGAGAGGGTGATCGGGAGCCCCAGGCCGCGGTCCAACACCTCGTTCAGGAGGCTGTTCCCGCGGTCGTAGTATTGGCCGTCGTTCCCCTGCAGGCCCGCCTCCTCGAACAGGGCCTGGCGCATGGCCTGGAGGGTCCCCACCTGGTGGATGAGGACCTCGACCCGGGCGGCCAGATCGTCCAAGCGCCGCAGGTAGGGGGCGGGGTCCAGGTTCGGGTGCTCCTCCAGGGCCACCGCGAGGAGCGCCTCCGCCAGGGGGAGGTCGTCGCCGTGGGCATCCAGGAGGGTCTTGAGGGCGCGCTGGCAGGGGGTCACCGGAGCCTGGATGCAAGCACGGGGGTGGTCGCCTGGTCGAGTCGTCGGGTGGCGGGCGCACGCTTTGCTCGCCGGACGCAGCGCCAGCCGGTATACAGGGGAGGGATCTATGGGGCTTCGAACCAGGTACTGGCCCGCAGCGGCCTTGTTGTGGGCGACGGTCTCGGCGGGTTGTGCGGCGGAGGCGCTCTCCGAGCCCACCGGCGTCGACGCCGGGGCAGTGACGGACGCCGGCAGCCTCAACACCGCCGACGCGTCGGTGAACGCCGACGCGGGCGCCTCCGTCGACGCCGGCCCGCTGAGCGACGCGGGGGCGATCGCGGATCAGTGTGATCCGGTGACCCAGTCCGACTGCGCGCCGCCCGCCACCAAGTGCGTGGTCGAGGGCCCCATGCCGGGCACCGCGTGTGTGGAGCCCCTGGCGGACGAGCGCCCCCTCGGCGCGGCGTGCGAGGGGCGGGACTGCGAGGCGGGGCTGGCCTGCGCCCTCGTCTCCACCACCTCCACCGTGGGTGAGTGCGTGAAGGTGTGTGACCTGGTGAGCGGCGCGGGCTGCGAGCGCCTCGGCACCGAGTACGAGTGCCGCACCCGCCTGACCGGCACCAACTGGGGCTCCTGCCAGGAGCTCCCCCCGAGCTGCGATCCCTACACCCAGACCCCGTGTGAGGCCGACCAGGCGTGTCAACCCTTCTTGCGCCGCACCGGCACCTGGGAGTTCCGGTGCCGCGCCGCGGGCCCGGGCGAGGAGGACGCCCTGTGCGGCGGCGCGAACCCCGCCTGCCAGCGCGGGCTGGCCTGCGTCTCGACCCCGCAGGGGTCGGCCTTCTGCCGGCGCATCTGCCAGGTCAACACCGACTGCGAGGACCAGCGGCAGTGCAACGGGGTGGTGGGCGAGCCCGCCTTCATGTACTGCGGCGATTGATGGCCCCGGAAACGAAGCTGCGCGCTCCGCTCGGGAGCTCGGTCGGCGTCGCGCTGGCCCTCGTGACGACCGCGTGCGGCGGCACCACCGCGCCGCCCGCCCCGACCAGCCTGGCCCTGGCCCCCGCCTATGAGGCGCTGGTGGTGAGCAAGATCCTGCCCGACGGCATCGAGGTGGCGCGGCTCGACGTGGCGCCGCTGCGCCTGTTCGACCTGCAGAGCGCGGGCGGCCAGGTCGTTGGGTCGGCGCAGGGGGTGGGCGCGGCCCACGCGGTGGAGGGGACCTTCGAGTCCGACACCGGGCGCTTCCGCTTCGACGCGTTCCCCGGGCCCCTGGTCTCGGCCCAGGCCGAGCAGGTCGAGGCGCTCGGCGGGCGCGGGGACGACGACGTCCCGGCGGATGGCCTCGCCAACACCATCACCGGCTACGTGCGCACCTCCAGCGGCACCACCTACCAGACCGACGGCAGCTACATCGGAGTGGCGGAGGCGGACGATCTGCCCACCCTCGACGTCACCCTGGCCACCGCCACCGAGTTCGAGGTCGGGCGGGTGCGGGTCACGGGCGCCGCGGGGTTCGCGCCGGCCCGCGCCGCGGTGGAGGTCTTCGTCTACCGCCTCCGGGCGGATCAGCCGGACTTCGAGGTGGTCGAGACCCAGGCCGACGGCAGCATGGGCCCCCTGGTGGTGGACGCGGTGCCCGGCGACGTGGTGCTCGTGCGGGCCCTCGTCCTGCGACGCTTGGGCCCCGCGGTCGCGCTGCGCGTTCAATAGTCGCCGGCGCCCCGGAGCCTCGAGCCTGGACCCTGCCTGCCCGCCGTCCTGAGTCCTGGAGCCTGAGGCCTGGAGCCTGTGGCCTGTCTCTGAATCCTGAAGCCGACGGCACAACGCTCCGAGCAGACAGGGGCGGGCTCAGGCTTCAGAGACAGGTCTCCGGTTGGACGAGCCAGGGTTCAGGCCGCAGGTCTCAGGCCACAGGCTTCATCTCCGCCGGCCCGCCGACCCCCTAGTTCGGGTCGCCCATGCTCCCCGGGCCGTTGGTCTCGAAGTCCATGTCCTCGTCCTCGTCCTCGTCCTCTTCCGACTCGTCCGAGAAGTTGGAGCTGTGGTGCAGGACGAAGCGCCACTCCCCATCCATCTGCTCGAGGATGTTGGTGGTGACCACCGTGGCCTGGAAGTCTTCGCCGTCCTCGGTCTCGATGTGTACGTAGGCGATCAGGTTCACCCACGCGGTGCGGCCGGAGACCTCGACGTGGATGTCTTCGAGCTGGAACTCCACCGCCTGCACGGAGCGGAGGATCTCCTGCCACGACGCGCGCACGTCGTCCCAGCCCACCACCAGCTCCCAGCCGGGATGGACGCAGCGCACGTGCGGCGTGTGGGCCCACAGCCGCGACATCTTCTCGAGGTCGCGGCTCATGAACGCCTCGTAGAAGCCGAGGTTGGCCTCCTCCACCCGGGTCAGCTCCTTGGTGAGGGAAGTGCCGAAGTCCGCGCGGGCGGGATCGACCTCCGCGTTGGGTGACGGGGTCACGGGGGAAGCAGGCTCACGCGGCTTGCTCATCGATACCGTCCAGGCTACCACAGGAGAAACGCGGCGCGTGAAGGGCGTTCGCGGTGCCGCGCCATGGGCAACTCGACGCAACCCCGAAAGGTGGTGCTGGCCCTGGAGACCGGGGCCACCCCCGAGGACTTCGAGCTCCCCCCGCTGGGCTACAGGGCGGTCGGCCGGCTGGCTGGGGCCGACGAGACCGTCCAGTTCACGACCTCCGGGGGCCACGTGCTCTCCAACGAAGACCTGGAGCGCATCGAGCGCCACCTGGGCCGCCGCTCGTCCGAGCCCCCGGCCGAGGCGGGCCGGATGCGCATCGGGAACCTCCGGCGGGGGCCCGACATCCTCCTCGCCGACGACCGGATCTCCCGGACCCACGCCATGTTCTTCCTCGACGAGGACGGGGCCTCGGTGGTCGACCTGTTCTCCACCAACGGGACCCTCGTGAACGGTCAGGTGGTGGACGACGCAGACCTCCACGACGGGGACATCGTCCACATCGGGGAGCAGCGCTTCGTGGTGCGCTTCCAATGAGGCTGGTCATCCTGCAGACGGGCGACACCTCGCCCGAGATCGCCGCCCGCCACGGCGGCTACGCCCAGCTCTTCATGGACGCCCTCGCCCCGACCGGGGCGACCCTGTCGGTGGTGGACGCCGCCGCCGGCGCCCCGCTCCCCGCCCGGGGCGCGGTGGACGCCGCGGTGATCACCGGCTCCCCCGCCTCGGTCACCGAGCCCGAGCCCTGGGTCGAGGCCCTCGCCGCCTGGACCCGCCAGGCGATGCAGGACGGCTTGCCGGTCCTGGGGGTGTGCTACGGCCATCAGCTGATCGCGTGGGCCCAGGGGGGCGAGGTCCAGGTCAGCGACCGGGGCATGGAGCTGGGCACGGTGCCGGTGACCCTGACCCCCGAGGGCGCGGCCGATCCTCTGCTCGGTCCGCTCGCGGGCGAGCCTCCGGTGTTCCACGCGGTGCACGGCGACGTGGTCACTCGGCTCCCGCCGGGGGCGGTGCGCCTGGCCGAGAACGCCCACACCCCGAACCAGGCCTTCCGCCTGGGGGATCGCACCTGGGGGGTGCAGTTCCACCCCGAGTTCACCGCTCCGATGATGGCGGAGCTGGTGGAGCTGCGAGCCGAGCGCCTCCTCCGGATGGCCCGGGCCGCGGGGCTGGATCCCGATGCGGCCCTCGCCGCGGCGCGGCGCTCCCTCGCCCCGACCCCCGCCGGCCCCCACCTGCTGCAGCGCTTCGTGGCGGTGGCCCGGGATCGGGTGGGCGCGTGAGCCGACCACGCGCGTGGGCCCGGCTCGGGTCGAGCACCCTCCTCGTCTGCGCGGTCAACCTGGCTTGCGGTGACGGGGTGCCCTGCGACGCCACCGAGGCCGAGGGCTTCGCGATCCGCTTCGACGACCCCTCGGGGTCCCTCGCCGACTTCGGCGCCCACCCGTGGCCGTCCGACGCCCTGAGGCGCGGGGACGGCTCGCTGCGGCTCGATCACTTCCCGAACGTCACCGAGTCCTCCACCCTGGAGGACTACCTGCGGATCATCCAGGCCCACACCCGCGCCTACGCGACCAGCGCCGCGTTCTACCTCGCCTTCGACGCCGACGCAGATCCGGCGAGCCTGCCTGCGGACCCCGCCGCGGCGCTGGCCGAGGGCGCCTCGGTGCGCCTGGTGGACATCGACCCCGACTCCCCCGAGCGGGGCCGCCAGTTCCCGCTCACCCTCCGCTATCGAACGCAGGCGGGCTTGCACCTGCCGGCCTTCAACCTCACCGGCCTGCCGCTGTACGGGTCGGGGCTCCGGAGTGACACCACCTACGCGGTGCTCCTCAGCCCGAAGGTGCGGGGGGCGGACGGCGCCGCGCTGACCCCGAACCCCCGGCTGAGGGCGGCGCTCTCCAAGGGGTGCAAGGACACCGCCCCCGCGACCCTGTTCGCTGCCCTGGCCCCGCTCCGGGACTTCATCGACGACGGCTTCGTGGACGACGACGAGGTGGCCGGGGCCACCGTCTTCACCACCCAGGCCGCGGTCCAGGAGCTGCGCGCGCTCACCGCGGCGGCCCGCGCCTACCCGGTGCCGGCCGCCTCGGGCTGGGCGTTCGAGGGCGGCGACGCCCGGACCTTCCGCCTGCGGGCGGAGCTGGAGCTGCCCGGCTTCCAGTCGGGCGAGCGCCCCTACCGGGGCATCGAGGACGGGGGCGGGCTGCTCCGGGGGGACGACGGCGGCTACCTGGTCGACCACGCCGAGCGCACCCGCGTCGGGGTGGCGCTCCCCCAGGCCGGCACCATGCCGGCCGGAGGGTGGCCGGTGGTGCTCTACAGCCACGGCACCGGCGGCGACTACGCGTCCGCGTTCTCTGACGAGGTGGCGGGTCAACTCGGGCGCCTGGGCATCGCGGTGGTGGGCTACGATCAGACCCTGCACGGGCCGCGGGACCCGACCGGCTCCGACCCGAACCTGACCTTCTTCAACCTCTTCAACCCCCTCGCGGCGCGGGACAACGTCCGCCAGGGGGCGGCGGACCTCGCGGTGATGACCTCGGTCCTCGCCCAGCTCCGGATCCCGGCCGACGTCACCGCGGGGCGGGGTGAGGTGCGCTTCGACCCTGCGCGCATCGCCTTCGTGGGGCACTCCCAGGGCTCCCTCGTCGGGGCCCCGTTCGCCGCCGCCGACCCCCGGCCGGTGGCCCACGTCTTCTCGGGGTTGGGGGCGGTCCTCACCCTCACCATGCTGCTCAGGAAGGACATCGTGAACTTCGAGTCGCTCCTGCACTCCCTGCTCGGCTACCCGGAGGACGTCCCGCTCGACGAGCTCGACCCGGTCCTGAACCTCATCCAGACCTTCATCGAGCGCGCCGACCCCATCGCCTACGCCGACAGCTACCTCAGCGATCCTCCAGAGGGGGTCCGCAGCGACATCCTGATGGTGGAGGGCTTCTTGGACTTCGCCTCCCCCGCCCGGGGCCAGGAGGCGTTCTCGGTGCAAGCCGGCTTGCCGGTGGTCGCTCCGCTGGAGCGGCTCCCGGAGGCCGCCGCCGTCCTCGGGCCGGCCGCCCAGACCGCGCCGGCCCAGGGCAACGTGGTGTCCGCCGCCGGCCCGGCGACCTTCGGCCTGCTGCAGTACCCCAACGAGACCCACTACCCGATCTTCGAGAACGCCGACGCGAACCGGCGCTTCGTGGAGTTCGTGCGCTCCGCCCTCCTCGACGGCGCCGCCGTCATCCCCGAGTAGCGCGCCGCGGCGACCGAGCAAAACTTGCCCCGCGGGGTCTCCTGGATAGGATGCGGGTGCCCGTGGACATCTTCTCCAGCGCGGCCCGCGTGCTGCACGTGCTCATGGTAGGGCTCTGGATGGGCGCGGCCGCGCTGTGCCTGCTCCTGGTCTACCTCGTGCCCGACACGCTGGACTCGCGCCAGGCGGCGGAGGCGGTCCTCGCAGCCACCCGGGCCCGCCTCGATCTCTACGGGGTCATGGCCGGCCCCGGCGCCCTGATCACCCTCGCGGTGGGCTGGGTGCCGATGAACGTCCCGCTGCGGCTCCGCGTGTTCCTCTGCCTGGCCGCCACCGGCGCCGCCGGCTTCGGCGGGCAGTACCTGTTGCCCCGGATGAACGAGCTCATGGCCGCCATGGGGCGCCCGCTGGAGGAGCTCCCAGCCACCGATCCGCTGGTCGGCCAGTACCTCGAGCTGTCGACGGTGTCCTTCGTCGCGCTCGCGGTGCAGGTGGCGGCGGCGTTCCTCCTCACCCTCACCGCGGTGGCGGCGGCCAAGCCGAAGAAGCGCTACGGCGGGTTGGAGTTCTAGCCCCGCGGCAGGTCCACCGACGCGTCGGGCGACGCCACCGTGACCGACGTCCACGGGGGCCGGTCGGGCAGGGGCGGCAGCGGCCCGGCCCCGGCGAGGGCGCGCAGGAGGTCCTCACGTCGGATGGGTTTCGTGAGGTAGCCGTCCATCCCGGCCGACCGGCACGCCTGCTCGGCCCCCGGGGTCGCGTTGGCGGTGACCGCGATGATCGGGACGGTGCCGCCGGCGCGGCGGATGCGGCGGGTGGCCTCGAGGCCGTCCACCACCGGCATCTGCATGTCCATGAGCACCACGTCCGGGCCGAGGGTGCTCCACTTCTCCACCGCCTCCTCGCCGTCGGCTGCCTCGAAGGCCTCGGCGCCCATACGCCGCACCAGCCCGGCCAGGATCCGCCGGTTCACCTCGAGGTCGTCGACCACCAGGACGCGCCGCCCCTTGAGATAGCTGGGGTCGAGGGCCTCCGCCTCGGCCTGGGGGAGGCTGACGGTGACCGTGAAGCGCGAGCCGGCGCCCGCGGCGGCCTCGATGTGCAGGTTGCCTTGCATACGCTGCACCAGGGCGCGCACGAGGGTGAGCCCGAGGCCCAGGCCTCCGTGGGCCCGCGCGTGGCCCGCGGTGCCCTGCTCGAACGCGTCGAAGACCCGCCGCTGCTCGGCCTCCGACATCCCGACGCCGCTGTCCGAGACGCTGAGCTCCACCGCGTCGCCGTCGCCGGCGGAGGCCTGCACGCGCACCCCGCCCACCCGCGTGAAGCGCACCGCGTTGTGGCAGAGGTGCCGGACCGCCTGGGCGAGGCGCTCCGGATCGCCCCGGCGCCAGCCCAGGCCGTCGTCCACCTGCACGTCGAAGGCGAGGTCGCGCTCCTTCGCCAGGGCCTGGGCGTGGGTGGTGGCGCGGCGGAGCACGTCCGGCAGGTTGAAGGTGCGGGGGCGGAGCGGGAGGTCTCGGCTGCGCAGGGACACGACGTCGATGAGGTCGCCGAGCATGTCGATCTCGGCCGAGAGCGCGGCGCGGGCGTCGCCCAGGATGCGCCGCGCCTTGGGCGGCAGGTCTTCCTCTGCGAGCTGCTCGAGGAGGTTCTGGGCGACCGCGGCGGGGGTCCGGAGCTCGTGGCTCACGGTGGACAGGAGGACCTCGCGGGTCTCGGTTCCGCGCACCGAGGCCATGAGGGCGTCGCGCAGCACGTCGAGGATGCGCCCCTGTCGCCACACCATGATCCAGGCCAGCGCGGTGATCGCCACCGCCGAGGCGGCGATGGTGGCCGCGTTGATGGCCGCCACCATGTGGGGCGGGAGGTCCGGGAACACCGGCCAACGGAAGCCCACGTAGGTCGCCACTCCGCCGACGCTGGCGAGCAGCACCGAGGCGGGGAACCAGGCGCGGACCTTGGGGCGGTGGAGGAGGGCGAGGGGCAACAGGGGCGTAATCACGAGCACCGAGGCGCTGCCGCGTCGGGCGCCGCCCAGGGCCACGAGGGTCAGGTAGATGAGGGGGATGGCGATCAGGGTGAGCCAGCGCGCGGCGGAGAGCCGCCCCCAGCGGTGGAGCAGGAACACCACCACCGGCACCAGGACGATGGGGGCGGTGACCAGGCTGTGGTGCAGGTCGCCCCGGAGCACCGCGCCGCCGGTGATCGTCCCCTGGACGCCCAGGGTGAGGACCGCGCAGATGTTCAGGACGCGGACGCGGAGGGCCTCGTCGTCGTCGTCCGCGTAGGCGACTCCGACGCTGAGCAGCCGGGCGACCGCGGCCCGGATCGGCGGCCCCACGCCCCTTCCCTCCACGAAGAGGTCCTTCGGCGGTCGCTCGACGAGCCTGCAAGTCGTCCCTCGGGTTGTCTCGGTTCGACGCGGCTTGGACTAACACCAGGCCGATCGTTGCCGATTGAGTCCCTCGGGAGGCCCTGCAAAGCGTGGTGCGCGAGTCCGGCCCCTCGGACACGGGGGCGTCATCCGGCGCCAGGATCCGGCGCTGGTCCGGGCGCTTCGAGGATCCGACGCTCGAGCGCGCCTTCCTGGAGGAGCACCGCGCCGAGCACGGGCGCCAGCTCCAGGTGGCCTCCGTGTTCGGATCGGTCGCCTACCTGGCGGGCGCCATCCCCGAGTGGCATGGGCGCCTGGATCTCCAGTTCGGGCTCAACCAGCTCGCGTCGCGCCTGCCGGTGGTCCTCACGGCGGTGCTCGTCTCGTGGTGGGTCGCCCGGGGACCGAGCGCAGCGAGCCAGGCGCGCGCGGCCCGGGTCTTCCTGGCGGTCGTGTCGCTGAGCTTCGTCGTAACCATGGTCATCAGCGAGGTGAGCTCGATGGGCCTCACCACCGTGCTCGTGGTGCTCATCCTCTTCGTCGCGATGTTCCTCCCGGTGGAGCCGCTCGAGGCCGCGCTGGGGAGCGGGCTCCCGACCGTGGTGTACCTGGTGCACAAGGCGGTCGAGGGCCAGGTCCCCGCGGGTGACATGGTGGACATGCTCCTGGCCATGGGCACCGTCATGGTGCTCGCGCCGGTGGCCTCGGCCCGGCTCCGGGTCGCCCGCCGCGAGGCCTTCGACAACCTCCTGCGGGAGCGGGGGAGCCGCAGCCTGGCCGAGCGGTTGGGCGCCGACTTCATGCGCCTGTTCGAGCGGAGCCCCGCCCCCATGGCCATCAGCACGGTGCAGGAGGGGCAGCTCCTGCTGGCGAACCAACGGATGCGCCAGCTGTTCCGGGTGCCGGACACCCAGGACGTGACCGAGTTCATCGCCCGCGACTTCTACCGGGAGCCGTCGGACAGGGACGTGTTCGTCAGGCAGCTCAGGTCCGAGGGCCAGGTCCAGATGCAAGCCGGCATGCGCGCCCTGGACGGGACGCCGCTGGAGATCTCGCTCGGCGCGTTCCCCACCGACTACCGGGGCACCGACGCGCTCGTGGTGAGCTTCGTCGACATGAGCGAGGAGCACCGGGTGGCCGAGGCGCTGCGGGCGGCCAGGGACCAGGCCGAGGCGGCGAGCAGCCTCAAGACGCAGTTCCTCGCCCACATGAGCCACGAGATCCGCACGCCGATGAACGGGGTGGTGGGCATGACCTCGCTCCTCGCCGAGACGCCCCTGAGCGAGGAGCAGGCCAAGATGGTCGAGGTCGTGTCCTCCAGCGGCAAGGCGCTCCTCAGGATCATCGACGACATCCTGGACCTCAGCAAGGTGGAGGCGGGGATGCTCACCCTCGAGGCGCGGCCGTTCTCGCCCGCCGAGGTGGCCAAGGAGGCGGCCGGGGTGCTCGCATTCGCCGCCGACCAGAAGCAGGTCGCGTTGACGATGGTGACGGATGCAGGGCTGCCTGCGGCGGTCCTCGGCGACCAGGGGCGCCTCCGGCAGATCATCGTCAACCTGGCCAGCAACGCGCTGAAGTTCACCGCCCGGGGCGAGGTCAAGGTGAGCATGAGCGCCGACCTCCAGGAGCTGGAGGGGACGGGCCTGCGGGTAGAGGTCTCGGACACCGGGATCGGCATGACCCCGGAGCAGCTCGAGCGGGTCTTCAGCCCGTTCGTGCAGGCAGACACCAGCACCTCACGCCGCTACGGGGGCACCGGGCTCGGGCTCGCCATCTCCCGACGCCTGGTCGAGGCGATGGGCGGGGTGATCCGGGTGAAGAGCGAGCTGGGCAAGGGATCTTGCTTCTGGTTCGAGGTCCTCCTCCCGGTGGTGGACGCGCCGTCCTCGATCACCGTCGAGCTCCCCCCCGCCGGCCCCGTGGCCCCGGGGCTCCGGATCCTGCTCGCCGAGGACAACGTGGTGAACCAGCGGGTGGCGGCCCAGATGCTCCGGCAGCTCGAGGTCGAGGTGGACGTGGTGGCGGACGGGCAGGCCGCGATCGAGGCCATGAAGGCACGGCACTACGACGTCGTCCTCATGGACGTGGAGATGCCGGAGGTCGACGGCCGGGCCGCCACGCGGTGGCTGCGCGACCACGAGCACGCAGAGGGCGAGGCGCGCACCCCGGTCATCGCCCTCACCGCGCACGCCTTCTTGGAGGACCGGGACGCCTGCTTCGCGGCGGGGATGGACGACTACCTCTCGAAGCCGGTGAGCAAGCAGGCGCTCCACGACGCCATCGCGCGCTGCGCGTCCGAGCGAAGGCTCGCCGCGGGGCGCTGAGCGACGATCAGGAGGCCAGTCTCCGCCGCGCCTCCGCCACCACGTCGGCCAGATCTTGGAACGAGTAGGGCTTGGGGAGGTGATCGTCCATCCCCGCCTCGAGGGTGTGGGCCACGTCCTGGGCAAGGGCGCTTGCGGTGAAGGCCACGATGAGGGCCCGGTGCCCGGTGTGCGCCTCGTCCGCGCGCAGGGCCCGCGTCGCGTCGTAGCCGTCCATGTTGGGCATCTGGCAGTCCATCAGCACCAGATCGTAGGGCCCGCGCTCGCGGGAGGAGCGCAGCGCCTCCAGCCCGTCCTCGGCCACGTCCGGGGTGATGCCCAGGCGCGCGAGCAGGTGGATCGCCACCCGCCGGTTCACCGCGTTGTCCTCGGCCAGCAGGACCCGCACCGGGAGGTCCGGCCGCGCCGCGGCGGGCATCTCGAACGAGGGCGGCGGGGCCTCGCGCCCGTGCACCACCGGCCACGGGACCTCGAGCCAGAAGGTCGAGCCCACCCCGACCTCGCTCTCGACCCCGATCTGGCCGCCCATGAGCTCGATCAGCTCTCGGCAGATGCTGAGCCCCAGGCCGGTGCCGCCGGTGTTGCGCGAGGCGGAGCCGTCCACTTGCTCGAAGGGCAGGAAGATCCGCGCCCGGGCCTGCTCCGGGATGCCCGGGCCGGTGTCCCGCACCTCGAAGCGCAGACCGGCGACGGCGGCGCGCACCTCGAGCTGCACGGAGCCCCGCTCGGTGAACTTGATGGCGTTGCTCAGCAGGTTCGAGAGCACCTGGCGCAGGCGGTTGCCGTCACCCCGGTACACCGGCGCGACGTCGTCGGCTATCCGAGCGCCGAAGGCTACGCCGCGTTTGTCCGCTCCGGCGGTGAAGAGGCGGCTCACGTCGCGGACCAGGTTCCGGATCCAGACGTCCTCGGCCTGGATCTCCACCTTGCCGGCCTCGAGCTTCGACAGATCCAGGATGTCGTTGATGATCGTGAGCAGCGAGTTGCCGGAGGCGCGGATGATGCGGGTGAGCTCCCGCTGCTCGTCGGTGAGCCGGGTGTCGAGGAGCACCTCGGTCATGCCGAGCACCCCGTTCATCGGCGTGCGGATCTCGTGGCTCATGTTGGCGAGGAACTGGCTCTTCACCCGGCTCGCCTCGGCCAGCGCCTCGGCCTGCTCGGCCACCAGGCGCTGGCGCGCCTCCACCTCGGTGAGGATGCGGTCCACCACCGCCCGCGCGGCCGTGGCCAACACCGCGAACAGGCCCAGGAGCACCGCGGCGTCGGAGATCCGGGACACCGCGTTGGGGTGGGTCTGGTCGCCGAGGAACGCGACCTCGACCGCGACCGACGCGAGGAGCACGCCGAAGCCGATCAGCGACCACCGGATGGCGGCGCCGCGGTCCACGATGAAGGACATCAGGAGGGGGGCGGCGCCGAGGAAGAACAGTGAAGTGGACTGGGACGGGACCTCGACGACCGCGACCCCGAAGACCACGGCCATGGACAGGCCAACCAGCGCCTGGCTCACGCGCTGGTAGTGCTCGGGGCGGCGCCCCGTCCACCACGCCCCGACGATCAGGGCCACCGCGACGGCGCCGGTCTGCGCCGCGCTCATGTACAAGCGAGCGGCGACGTTCGAGACGGTCATGGCCAGGATGGCCAGCGCGCCCAGGATCAGGGTGCGCCGCAGGGTCCTGATCTGAAACGCCTCGAGTTGGGCCCACACGTTGGCGGTGGGCTCTGTCGTAGGAGCCTCGCCCGACTCGGTGGTGTGCTCTGGCCGCTCCACCCCGAACACTCTATCGGCGCTCCGTGGGGTGGGTTGAGGGCTACACGTGGGCCAACGCTCGGCTCACCGCGCCGCGGGTGGCGGCCCGGGCCGGGGCCCAGGAGGCCAGCGCCGCCACCGCCAGCACCGCCCCGGTCCAGGCGCCCACCGCGGCCAAGTTGGGCGTCAACGAAAGCGGGATTGCAAAGGCGAGGCGCCCGATCACCTGGCCCAGCCCGGCAGCCAGGGGCAGGGCCAGCAGCAGCGAGACCGGCAGGCTCAGGGCGGCCATGGCCAGCCCCTCCAGGCGCACCATGCGGCGGACCTGGCCGGGGCGCGCGCCTACCGCCCGGAGCACCGCCAGCTCCCGGGTTCGCTCGATCACGCTCGTGGTCATGGTGGAGCCCAGCGCCATGGCGCTGACCACCGCCATCAAGGCGGCCAGGGCCAACAGGGCCCGCACCAACACCAACACGTGCTCCCCCATCGCGTTGAACAGGAGCTGGATGGGGAGCGCGGCGGCCACCCGGGCGCCCTTGCTGGCCACCGTCGCTTCCAGGCGCGCGGCCGCCTCGGGCCCGGCGGCTGGGCCGAGCTGCACCCGCAGCGCCTTGGGCGCGGCGCCCGCCGCCCGGGTGTAGGCGGGGAGGGTGACGTAGGCGAGGGCGGGCGCGGCCACCTCCTCCACCTGGCCTACCACTTGCCACTCGGTGGCCTGGCCCTCCACCCAGAGGGTCACCTTCGTCCCCAAGGCGGGGTGGTCGAGGCGCGCCGCGGCCAGCTGGTTCAGGACCACGCCGTGGTCCTCGCCTGCTCGGAGCAAGCGGCCTTGCACCAGCCTGAAGTCCACCAGGGTCGTGTCGGTCGGCATCCCCACCAGGGTGAAGGTGCCGTGGCCCTCGTCGGGGTAGGTGCGGCTGAGCGGCATCCCCGCCGGGCCGGCCACCGAGACCGGTGCGAAACCCCAGGCCTCGGCGTGGGAGGTGACGTCCGTGAGGGCCTCCGGGGGCAGCGGCCGGCTGAGGCGCAGCTCCAGGTCGTAGTGCCGGGTCTGCAGCACCACCGCGCACATGGCGTCCCAAGCCGAGGCCAGGCTGGCGGCGGAGATGAAGAGGGCGCCGCCCACCCCGAGCAGGGTCACCGTGAGCACCAGCCGGCGCGGCACCCGAAGGAGGTTCCGCAGGGCGGCCTGCATCACGCGGTCTTGCAGGCCCGAGGCCCAGCGAGGCACCTTGGGGTTGGCCTGGGCGCCGTGGTCCTGGCTGGCGGCCAGCACCGAGGTCCGGCTGGCCCGACGGATGGCGGGGGCGGAGGCGAGGAAGGGGAGGGCGAGGCCCACCGCCACCTGGAGCGCGTACACCTCGTGGGGTGCAGACCAGCTTGCAATGTCGAAGTTGAGGAGCTGCGACACCGCGCTGATGAGCTGACGGGCCATGAGGCGGGTGGGCACCGCGGCCAATGCCAGGGAGAGGAGGGCGATGATGCCGAGCATCACCCGGTAGGCGCCGCGGATCTGGCTCGAGGTGGCGCCCAGGGTCTTCATCACCGCGATCTCTCGGGTCTGCCGCGCCATGGTCACCGACAGCAGGGCCGCGGCGAGGATGGAGGCCAGGACCAGGGTCAGGGCGGTGAAGATGGCGAAGACCAGGAGCACCACGTCCGAGGGGGCCTGGTGCGGATGCTGGCCGGGGGGCGGGACCCGGACCTCGTGCACCGGCACGCCGCGCTCGCCCAGCCAGCCGGCCAGCGCCACAGCCTGGGCCTCCACCCGCGCCGGATCCAGGGGGTCGTGGGCGAAGAGCACCCGGAGCTCCTCCAGCGCCGGGGGCTCGCCCAGCTGCACCAGGGTCTCGGGTGACATGTAGAGGTAGGCCGCTTGCTCCGACGCCGCGGGGGCCAGCGCGGGCTCGTGCACCACCCCCACGATGCGGACGGTGATGGGCGCGCCTCGGGCGGTGGTGAGCTCCAGGTCGTCGCCGAGGCCCAAGGGGACGCCGCTGTTGGCCAGCACCACCAGCGCGCTCCGCTCCACCAGCACCTCACCCGGCCCGGGCACGGTGGCCCCCGTCTGGGGCCTCAGCTTGGCCAGCGGCGCGTCGTCCCCGAAGCGCTCCATCGCGAAGAGCAGGGCGCGGCTCCAGCCGGAGGTGCCGGGGCGGCGCCAGCGACCGGGGCGCGTGGAGCGCCGGGCCACCGCGGCCACCTCGGGCCGGGCGCCCACCGCGGCCAGGGTGACGTCGTCCACGCCCTCGGGGCCCACGTCGAAGGTGGCGGAGGCGGGGACGCTCTCCATGTAGCTCCGCGTCATCTCGCGCCGAAGGACGCTTCGCCCCACCAGCACCATCCCCATGCTGGTGAGCCCCGCGGCCAGCGCCAGCACCATGAACGCGGTGCGCCCGCGGGCCACCCAGAGGTCCCTCAGGACCTTCACGTACGGGCGCATCAGCGCACCTCCCCGTCCTCGATGCGGATGACCCGGGCGCCGTTCTTGGCCGCGTCGGGCTGGTGGGTCACCACCACCACCGTCTTGCCGACGTCAACCAGGCCTGCAAAGAGCGCCATCACCGCGTCGGCGGTGTGGCGGTCGAGGTTCCCGGTGGGCTCGTCCGCCACGATGAGCGAGGGGTCGTTGGCCAGGGCCCGGGCGATGGCGACTCGCTGCTGCTGTCCACCAGAGAGGGTGGTGGGGAGCTTGTCGGCCTGATCCGCGACCCCGACCTGCTGCAAGAGCGCTTGCGCTCGGTCCCGGCGCTCGGCCGCGGCGACCCGGCCCACGAAGTCCATGGCCAGCATCACGTTCTCGAGCGAGGTGAGGGTGGGCAGGAGCTGGAAGAACTGGAACACCACCCCCACGTGCTCACCCCGGAACCGGGCCAGGCCGTCCTCGTCCAGGGCGGTGAGGTCCGCGCCCGCCACGTAGAGCCGGCCTGCGGTGGGGCGCTCCAGCCCCGCGATGAGGTTGAGGAGGGTGGACTTGCCGCTCCCGGAGCGGCCAACCACGAAGGCCAGCTCCCCTGGGGCCACCTCGAGGTTCACCCCCTTCAGGGCCCGAAAGGTCGTCTGGCCCACGGGGAAGGTCTTCTCCACCTGCTCGAGCCGAATGCCGGCACCGTCTGTGTATCGCTGCTCTGTCATGCTATGTTCCTGAACACTGTGTTCGGAAACAACCATAGTGTCCGGGAGACAGGGTGCCGAGCGACGGCGGCGGCGGGGCTGTGCGTTTCGGGACAGCCGGGCCTGCAGTGTCCAGGAGTGGCCCGGTGAGCCCCGATCGGCGGATCCGGCGCACCCAGCAGGCCCTCACCGGCGCGCTGGTGGAGCTGATGCTGGAGAAGGGCTTCGACACCCTGACCGTGGCAGAGATCGCGGACCGGGCCGACGTGGGGCGCTCCACCTTCTACGCCCACTACGCCGACAAGGAGGACCTCCTGCAAGGCAGCTTGTCGGAGCTGCGGGACGGGCTGCGGGCCGCCATCGAAGATGAGGCGGGCGCGAAGGCCAGCCACCCTGCGCTCCGCTTCTGCCGACCCATGGCCGAGCACGTGGGCGACAACAGAAGGCTCCACGCCCTGTTCGCGGGCGGGCGCGGGAGCGGGATGGTGCAGGAGCTGATGCGCGAGATGTGGGCCGACTTCATCCGCGAGGGGTGGCCGGGGGCCGACCCGCTGGCGGTGCACGCGGTGGCGGGGGCGTTCGAGGCCACCGTGACGTGGTGGCTGGGGACGGCGCCGGAGCTGTCGGCGGAGCAGGTGGTCTTGCGCTTCGAGGCGCTGATGACCCCGGCGCTGTCACGCTGACGGCGTAGGGCCGGCTGCGCGCTCCGCTTGCTACTTCTTGGGGACGGCCTTGCCGTCCACCCACTTGTAGAAGCCCTCGCCGGTCTTGGCGCCGAGCTTGCCGGCTCGCACCAACATCCGGAGCAGGGGCGGCGGCGTGAACTGGGGGCCGAGCTCCCTGGTGAGGTGCTCCGCGATGGCGAGGCGCACGTCGAGGCCCACCAGATCGGTGAGCTTCAGCGGGCCCATCGGGTGCCGGTAGCCGAGCTCCATCGCCGAGTCGATGTCGGCAGCGGAGGCCACGCCCTGCTCGAGCATCCGGATCGCCTCCATGCCCAAGATGATCCCGAGGCGCGAGGTGGCGAAGCCGGGCATATCGCGCACCACGATGGGGCTCTTGTCGATGCGGGCCGCGAAGGCGCGCACCCGCGCGGTGATCTCGGGCGCGGTCTGCTCGGCCTCGACGATCTCCAACAGCGGCATCACCGGCGGCGGGTTGAAGAAGTGCATGCCGAGCACCCGGCTCGGGTCCTGGCAGGCCGCCGCGATCTCGGTGAGCGAGAGGCTCGAGGTGTTGGAGGCGAGGATGCAAGTGGGGTTGCCGGCGGAGAGCTCGGAGAAGATCTGCTTCTTCAGCTCCATCTTCTCGGGCACCGCCTCCACCACCAGGTCGAGGCCGGCCACGTCGCCGTACTCGCCCGCGTAGGTGATGCGGGCCCGGGTGGCCTCGGCCGCGTCGGCGCCGAGCTTGCCCTTCTCGACCGCCTTGGCGAGGGAGCGCTCGATGCGCGCCTTGCCCGCCTCGAGCACCTCGGCGCTCACGTCGAACAGCCGGACGCTGCAGCCGGCCTTGGCCGCCACCTCGGCGATGCCGGCGCCCATGGTGCCGGCGCCGATGACCAGTACGTTCTGAATCCCGTCGCTCATGTTCACTTGGTCCTCTTGGCCTTCTTGTCGAGGAACGCCTGCATGCGGGCGTGCTTCTCGGGTGACTCGAACAGCACCGCCTGCCCGAGCACGTCCACCAGCTCGAAGGAGGGGTCGGGGCGGGCCGAGACGTTCACCGCCATCTTGGTCATGCGCACCGCCATCCCACCCTGCTGGGCGATGCTCCGGGCGAGCGCCATCGCGGCCTCCAGCACCGCCTCGTCGGGCACCACCTGGTTCACGAGGCCGATGCGCTCGGCCTCGGCCGCGTCGACGATGCGCCCGGTGAAGAGGAGCTCCTTGGCGCGCCCCATCCCCACCAGCCGGGGCAGGCGCTGGATGGCCCCCGCCCCCGCGATGATGCCGAGCCCCACCTCGGGCTGCCCGAACTTCGCGCTCTCGCCCGCGACGCGAACGTCGCAGGCCATGGCCAGCTCGCACCCGCCGCCGAGCGCGTAGCCCCGCACCGCCGCGATGGCGGGGATGGGCTGCTCCTCGAGGCGCCGGAACAGGGCGGCGTTGATGCGCCGGAGGGCGTCCTCGGTGCCGCGCTCCTTCAGCTCCGCGATGTCCGCGCCCGCCGCGAAGGCCTTCTCGCCCGAGCCCTGGATGACGATGGCCCGCACGTCGGGGTCCGCGCCCACCACGTCCAGCATGGCGCCGAGGTCCTGGATCATCTCCAGGTTGATGGCGTTTCGGACCTCGGGGCGGTTGAGGGTGACCAGCGCGACGATCCCGCCGTCCACCGCCACCCGCTCCAGCAGGATGGTCTCATAGGGCATGGGCGCCCTTTACGGGATCCGGGCGGGGTGGGGCAACGGCTGATCAGGTGCCGGCGTCGGCGGTCTGGGGCCCGCAGGCGCCCTTCTGCTCGGTGGGCTTCGAGATCTCGGTGACGTAGGAGACCTTCACGTCTTCACCCACCCCCGGGACCTTGGCGCCGTTGGTGATGACGAGCTTGGCGGACTCGCCGTTGGCGTCGACGGTGACGGTGAAGTCGGTGCCGTTCACGAGGGCCTCGCCGTCGCCGAAGCGGCCGCCGACCACGGTGACCGCGACGCCGTCGGGGTTGGTGGGGGCGGGGGTGAGCCGGTACTCGTTGGTGACCACGAGCTCGTTGGCCATGCGCTTGAGGGTCTCGCCGAAGTTGTCCTGGCAGATGCTGTCGACCAGGCAGGCGGCGCGGGTGCCGACGGGGGCGTTGCACTGGTGGACTTCCAGGTCGGGGTTGGCGGCGACGATGGCCTGCTCCATCGCGTGGGCGAAGCTCACGTAGCGGCTACCCGCCAGGGCGGAGCAGCAGTCCGCCACGTTGAAGTAGGAGCACCAGAGGCAGTTGTTGGGACTCTGGTTCCAATACTCGTACGCCTGGTTGCTGCAGCGGCCGTTCCGGCAGACCTCGCCTGCCTGTGTACAGGCGTTCCGGTTGTCACAGGATACCTGACTTCCCTGGTTTGGCGCGGGCCCATCGCAGAGCGCGCCGCATTGGCCCCCGACCGAGGCGGAGCAGTTGCTGGCCGCGCCATCCACCGCGGCGACGATGGCGCCGATGCGGACCTTGTCCGCGCCCTTCACGCTCAAGACGTCCTGGACGTACTGTTGGACCTCGCCGTCGCTGCTGTCGTTCTCGTCGGACACGAAGATGACCACGAGGTTGGCTTCATCACGGAGGAAACTTGCGTTGCAGCGGCCAGCGCGCATGTTCTCCAGCGCGCTCAACATCCCGCCGAGTCCCTTCTCGGTGCCCCAGCCACAGGAACCCACCCTGACGTTGGCCTTGAAGGCGGCGATCTGCTCGTCGCGGTTCATCACGCTGGAGTCGATGATGCGGAGGGCGGCGTCGGGCCCTCGAAAGCAGCCGTGGTCGATGGGCGCGATCACACACCCGCGGAGGTCATACGGCTCCACCGTTCGAAACGCGTCGTCGGAGAAGGTGGCGATGATGTCGCCCGCCCGCTCACCGTCCGGGCTGTTCAGGTCGGTGGTGACCACGCCGATGCGGTAGTCCACGCTGCCCGCGACCTGGTCGATGAAGAAGTTGAAGTTCGCCGCCAGGTTCTCCTGCTCGTCCGCCATGGACCCCGAGTTGTCGACCACGAACAGGATGTCGACCGGCACCGGCGGCGCCGCAGGCACCGTGATCTGGGACTCCGTGATGCCCTCGGGGCACTTCTGCTCGAATCGGTAGTCCTGGCACCCGAAGAGGACGCCACCCAGGAACCCCAGGGTGGCCCACCGGGCCAGTGCGGGCACACGTCGGCGTCGCATCATGAGACCGACATTCAACCCTGGCTCCGTCGTCGCGGGCAATCACCCCTTTTGGGTACGTCCCCCTTGCGGCGGCAGCGGAGGGAGGCGGCTCAGTTGCCGGCGTCGGTGGTGGTCTGGGGCCCGCAGGCGCCCTTCTGCTCGGTGGGCTTCGAGATCTCGGTGACGTAGGAGACCTTCACGTCCTCGCCCACCCCCGGGACCTTGGTGCCGTCGGTGATGAGCAGCTTGGCGGAGTCGCCGGTCGCGTCGAGGGTGACGCTGAACTGGGTGCCGTACTCGAGCGTCTCACCGTCGCCGAAGCGGCCGCCGACCACGGTGACCGAGACGCCGTCCGGGTTGATGGGCGCGGGGGTGAGTCGGTACTCGTTGGTGACCACCAGCTCGTTGGCCATGCGCTTGAGGGTCTCGCCGAAGTTGTCCTGGCAGATGCTGTCGACGAGGCACGCGGCGCGGGTGCCGACGGGGGCGTTGCACTGGTGGACCTGGAGGTCGGAGTTGGCCGCGACGACCGCTTGCTCCACCGCGCGGGCGAAGCTGAGGTAGCGGCCACCGGAGAGGGCGGAGCAGCAGTCCGCCACGTTGAAGTAGGTGCACCAGCTGCAGTTCTCTGGCGAGTCGTCCCAGTAGAACCGGGCGAGGGAACGGCACCGCCCGCCGTTACAGAACTCCTCGGCGTCGCAGTCGTTGTTCCGTGCGCAGGTTCGGTTGCTCCCAGGATCCGGCGCCGGCCCATCGCACAGGCTGCCGCACTGACCGCCTACCTTGGCGCTGCAGTCACCCGCCTGCCCATCAACGGCCCCAACGATGGCCCCCACCCGCACCTTGTCGGCCGCCTTCACGCCGGTGAGGTCCTGCACGAACTGCTGGATGTTGGTGTTCCCGAATGCGTCCTCGTCGGACACGAAGATCACCACGAGGTTCGCCTCGTCGCGGAGGAAGCCTGCGTTGCACTGGCCGGGGCGCATCTGCTCGAGGGCGCGGACCATCGCGTCGAGGCCCTTCTCCTGACCGGAGCCGCACGAGCCCACGCGGACATTGGCGCGGAACGCCGCGATCTGCTCGTCCTTGGTCATGGCGCTCGAGTCGATGATGCGGGTGTTCTCGTTGTCGCCTCGGAAGCAGCCGTGGGCGATGGCGGGCGAGGTGGGCCCGCAGCCCCCTTGATCGGTGCTGATCAGGGTCGCGTACTCGCTGGTGCTCCAGGTTGGGATGGACAGGCCCTGCTGCTCTCCGCCGTTGGTGTCCAGGTCGGTGGTGACCACGCCGATGCGGTAGTCCACGCTCCCCGCCACCTGGTCGATGAAGGAGTTGAAGTTGGTGGCGAGGTTCTCCTGCTCGTCCGCCATGGACCCGGAGTTGTCGACCACGAACAGGATGTCGACCGGCACCGGGGGCGCCGCGGGCACCGTGATCTGGGACTCGGTGATGCCCTCGGGGCACTTCTGCTCGAATCGGTAGTCCTGGCACCCCACCAGGGCGCCGCCCAGGATCCCCAGGGCGGCCCAGCGGGCCAGATCAGGCATACGTCGCCACTGCAACATGAGGGCCCCATTCAACCCCGGTCAGGCCGGCCGAGGCAATCAGGACGCGGGGTTCCGTGTCGTCCTCGGGCGGATGGCGGATGAGGGCATCGCCGGATCCGCCGCGAAGCGGCTCAAGGATGCTACGCTCCGAGTCCGTGCGTACGGCCTGGGACACCTCGACCCTCCTCCTCGCGCTGGCCCTCACCGCCTGCGGGGGGGCCGAGGCCCCAGGCACCGGCACCCCTGATGCGGGGCCCGCTGGCGTGCTCGAGGTGGGCACCGGGGTGGTGGACTTCGTCCCCCTCGACCCCGCCACCCCGACCGCGCTCACCGCGGGGCCGCAGGCGAGCGGGCGCTACGACGGCTACCACATCTGGACCTCCCTCCGGCTCACCGACGTCGACGTCGACACCCTCGCCACGTACACCGTCCGGGTCCGCACCGCCGACGCCCAACTGGTCACGGAGCTGATCCGCGACGCGGCCCGCGCCCCCTTCGAGGAGGACACCAAGGGCCGCTGGGTGCTCTCCGGGCTCGCCCCCCGGCTCAGCGACTGCTGCCTGGTGAGCGGCGCGACCTTCCTGCTCGAGGCCGAGGTGGTGGACACGGCAGGGAACAGCTGGTTCGACCGGGTCGAGGGCGTCGCCGGGGCCTGCCCCGAGTGCCCTTGAGCGCAATACGTCTTGCTATAGCCGGTCGCGGATCACCCGCGCCGGGGCCAGGTGCACCGCGTCGTAGCCGAAGCGCTCCCGGATCACGTCGATCGCCTCGCCCAGCGCCTCGGACTCCCGGAACAGCGAGGGCTGGCTCGCCAGCTGCAAGTTCGAGAACGCCACCCCGAGCAGCCGGATCGGCGTCCGGCGGGTGCGGGCCTCGGCGAAGAGCCCGCGGATCACCGGCAGCACGTCGCGCTCCGACGCGGACGGGGTGATGCTGCGGCCTCGGCTCAGGGTCTCGAAGTCGGCGTAGCGCAGCTTCAGGGTCACGGTGCGGGCCACCACCCCGCGGCGGCGCGCCCGCCAGCACACCCGCTCCACCAGGCCGGTGAGCACCGACTCGAGCACCGCGGGGTCGCGCACGTCCTCGCGGAAGGTGCGCTCGTTCGAGATGGAGCCCACCGTCCCGCCCTCGGGGTCGTGCTCGCGGAAGGCGGGGCGCTCCGCCCCGAGCTCCTGGGCCCCGCCGCCCCGGGCCCCGCGCTTGATGCTCTCGGCCCACGCCCCGAAGATCGGCCGGAGCGCGTCGAGCGGGGTGTCCGCCACCTGGCCCAGGGTTTGGACGCCGATGCCAGCCAGCTTGCGCTCCGCCACCGGGCCGATGCCAGGCAGCTTGCGGACGGGGAGGGGGGCGAGCACCGCCTCCGCGTCCTCCGCCGGCACCATGAGCACCCCCGCCGGCTTCGCGAGCCCGCTCGCCACCTTGGCCATGGTCTTGGTGCACGCGATGCCCACGCTCGCAGGTAGCCCGAGCTCGGTCTTGATGGTGGCGGTCAGGGCGCGCACCGTGCGCAAGATGGTGGCGTCGCCGTCGACGTCGCCCGGCTGGTGGTAGAGGCGCTCGCAGCCCGCGAGGCTCATGTACATCTCGTCGATGCTGGCCACCTGGATCTCGGGCGCCACCCGCGCCACGATCTCGCGCACCCGCTTCGCGTAGCCGCCGTACACCCCGTGCCGGCCCGGCAGGTAGATCGCGTGGGGTGCAAGCTTGCCTGCCTCCACCAGCGACATGCCGGAGCGCACCCCGAACGCGCGCACCTCGTACGAGCACGCGGTCACCACCCCGCGCTCCCCCGGCTTGCCGCCCACCACCACCGGCTTGCCCTCGAGGCTCGGGTCGAGGAGGCGCTCCACCGAGACGAAGAAGGTGTCCAGATCCAGGCAGCAGACGCGGGGCCGCAGCCCGGAGAGCTCCAGCATGGCCATACTGGCTATATGTTCAGTCTTTAGGCGCGACCGCGTCAACCGGCCCGGATGACGTTCATGTCATGTCCCTGCAAGGCCAGGGCAACCGGCGCTCCCTACCTTGGCGTCGTGGTCGGGCCACGGAGGGCTCGACACGAGGAGGTCAACGAGATGAACGCGCTCAACCCCAACAACGAGGCTCGCTTCAACGCACGGCGCCGCCACTGGCGCACCGGCACCACCGTGGCGGTGGTGGGGGTGCTGTCGGTGTCCCTGGCCGGCGGGGTGGCCCTCGCCAAGGTCAAGCAGGACGCGGCCAGGCGGGCCGAGGCCCTGGGGCAGGTGTCCCAGGAGTCCGCGGTGGCCATGCGCGACATCCGGGCCGCGCGGCTCGCCATCTTCGAGGGCGAGCCGGACGCGGCGAAGCACTTCATCGCCGACGCCCAGCAGCAGCTGAGCGCGGCCGAGAAGAGCGGCCCGCGGACCAAGGTCACGGTGAAGACCGAACAGACGGTGGGCAAGAAGACGGTGGCGAAGAGCGAGGCGTCCGAGACGACCGAGCTGGTGCCGATCGACGCGTGGCTCGGGGTGGCGGAGGACTTCGTCTCGACCCCGGCCAAGGACGCCTCGATCGCCAAGGCCGACCAGCACATCAAGGCGGGTGAGCGGAGCAAGGCCCTCGAGACCCTGAAGGCGGCGGACATCGACGTCTCGGTGACCCGCGTCCTGATGCCGGTCGGCGCGACCGAGCGCCAGGTGGCCCGCGCGGCCGACCTGCTGAGCCACGACAAGTACTACGAGGCCAACCTGGCCCTGAAGGTGGCGGAGGACGGCCTCATCACCGACTCCGTGCTGCTCTACCAGCCCACCGAGGCCCCGGCCCACGCGAGCTGAGCCCGCGCGCGAGACGACGGAAGAGAAGGAGAATCGAGATGAACGCTCAGAAGCAATCCAACTGCGTGGCCGTCTTCCAACGGCATGAAGACGTCGAGGCCGCCATCAAGACCCTGCAACAGTCGGGGTTCGACATGAAGAAGCTGTCGATCGTGGGCCGCGACTACCACACCGAGGAGCACGCGGTCGGCTTCTACAACGCCGGGGACCGCGTGCGGCACTGGGGCAAGTTCGGCGCCTTCTGGGGCGGCATCTTCGGCATGCTCATGGCCCCCGCCTTCTTCTGGATCCCGGGGGTGGGCCCGATCCTCACCGGAGGCCTGTTGGGCTCGGCCCTGATGGGCACGATCGAGGGCGTGGTGGCCGGCGTGGCGGTAGGCGGCGGGATGAGCGCCCTCGCCGCGGCCCTGGTCGGCATGGGCATCCCGAAGGACAGCGTGATCCGCTACGAGCGCGCGCTGAAGGCGGACAAGTTCCTCCTCATCGCCTCCGGCACCCCGGGCGACATCGAGCAGGCCCGGGGCCTGATGCGCGGCCACACCGACGTGGTCGAGGCGCACCTCTAGCCGACCGAGGTTGCGCCCGCGGCCCGAGGCCCTCAGCCTCGGACCGCGGGCGCTTTGGCGCTTCGTAGAGGGGTTGTGATGAGCGGGGCAGGTGAGCGGATCGGGTACTGGGGCGCGGTGGCGATCGGGGTCGGCGGGATGGTGGGGGGCGGCATCTTCGCGGTCCTCGGCCTCGCCGTGCAGCTCGCCCGGGGTGGCACCCCGATCGCGTTCGCCATCGCGGGCGTCGTCGCCCTCCTCACCGCCTACGCCTACGCGAAGCTCTCGGTGCGCTACCCGAGCCGCGGGGGCACCGTGGTGTTCCTCGATCGCGCGTTCGGAGTAGACCTCCTCACCGGCACCTTCAACAGCCTCCTGTGGCTCAGCTACATGGTGATGGTGGCGCTGTACGCGTTCGCGTTCGGCAGCTACGGCGCCACCTTCTTCGCGCCCGAGCACCGCGACATCACCACCAAGGTCCTGGTGGCGGCGGGGATCCTCGTGCCCACCGCGATCAACACCCTGAACGCCCGCATCATCGGCCGGGCCGAGACCTGGGTGGTGGCCCTGAAGCTCCTGATCCTCTCGGTCTTCGTCGCGGTGGGGCTCAGCGGGGTCGACACCGCGGCCCTGTCGCCCACCGCCTGGGCGCCCGCCGCAAGCCTGGTTGCAGGCGGCATGATCATCTTCGTGGCCTACGAGGGCTTCGAGCTGATCGCCAACTCGGCCGAGGACGTGGCGGAGCCCCGCCGCACCCTCCCGCGGGCCTTCTACTCCTCGGTCGGCTTCGTGCTCGCGCTCTACGTCCTCATCGCGGTGGTGGCGGTGGGCTCGCTCCCGGTGGACCGTATCGTGTCGGCCAAGGACTACGCCCTCGCCGCTGCGGCGGAGCCGGTGCTGGGCCACGCCGGCTTCGTGCTGATCTCGGTGGCGGCGCTCCTGTCGACGTTCTCCGCCATCAACGCCACCCTCTACGGCGCCTCGCGCCTCAGCTACGCCATCGCCAAGGAGGGTGAGTTGCCTCAGTTCCTCGAGCAGACGATCTGGAACGAGCATCTCGATGGGCTCCTGATCACCGCCGCGGTGGCGCTGGTCCTGGGGCTGGTGGGCGACATCGAGAGCATCTCGACCATGGGGAGCGCGGGCTTCCTGCTCATCTTCGGCGCGGTCAACGCGGCCAACGTGAAGCTCCACCGCGAGACCGGGAGCCGCCGGTGGATCTCGGCCCTCGGGGTGCTCGCGTGCGTGGCCGCGCTCGGGGCCTTGATCTGGCAGACGGTCCGGACCGACCCGAGCCAGCTCTGGATCCTGGCCGCGATGGTGGGCCTGGCCTTCACCATCGAGGCCCTCTATCGACTGTGGGGGCGCGAGCTGAAGCTGGGGAGGTGAGCGGCTACTCCGCCGCGGGGGCGCCGGCGGCGTCGTTCTTGGCCCAGCTGTCTACGGTGCCGTCGTGGTCCTTGTCGATGCCGACCCGGTCGAGGACGCGGCCCGCGAAGTACTCCCAGCGGTCGACCTTGCCGTCGCCGTTGGTGTCGGACTCCTTACGCTCGATGACCCCCTTCTTGTAGTAGCGGATCACGTCCGGGCGGCCGTCGTTGTTGCGGTCGCGCTCGGTGCGCACGAGGACCCCGCCCTCGAAGAAGCGGGTCTCGTCGACGTTGCCGTCGTAGTCGGTGTCCCACTCCTCGCGCTCCACCACCCCGCCCGGGGTGAAGTAGCGCCAGATGTCGATCTTGCCGTCCCAGGTCAGGTCGATGTCCTGCCGGATCAGCACCGTCTTCTCCTGGCCGGGGCGCTCGGGGTCGGGGACGCTCTTGTAGTACTTGTAGACCTCCGGGACCCCGTTGTTGTCGAGGTCCGAGGTCCGCACGTCCTCGGACGAGGGGCCGCCGCCGCCCGGCTTGGGCGCCTTGGGGGCGCCGCCGGTGCTCGCGCCGGCGGGGGTGGCGCTGGGGCTGGCCGAGGGGCCCTGGCTCTGCTTCTTGCCGCCGCAAGCGGAGACGGCGCCCGCCAGGGCGAAGGTCAGGATGAGCTGCTTGGAGATCTGCATGACGAAGCGGTTGCGAGCATGGCGCCCCCCAGGAGGGGGGTCAAGCATCGCGGGTGGTTGGCCCACGACCCTCGCACCCGTCAGTTCGGCCGCGTCACGCCGGATATGAGCTACTCGGGCTTGGGCCGTGGCCGTACCGCTCGGGTGGCGGGCTCCGGCAGCACCGGCTCGACCTCCTTGAGGTGGTACTGGGCGGCCCGCCGTGGCACCAGGGCGAAGGCCACCCGCCCCGCGCGGCAGATGCGCTTCTCGAGCAGGTAGAGCTGGGCCTTTCGGTGATAGAAGCGGCGCACCGACAGGGGCAGGCTCTCGCCGTCGAGGTCCTTCTTGCCGATCGCGGTGGCCAGCTGGCGGGCCAGGCGCCGCCCGCGGCCCAGGAAGTCATCGTCCAGCCCCACCTCCTCGAGGCGCGGCTTGAGGTCCGCCGCCGCGTGCAGGCGCCGCTCCAGCTCGGCCAGCATGTCCCGGGCGTAGCCCTCGGCCAGCTCCGGCGCGGCGCTCGCCACCCGCTCGAGCGCGGGGGTGTCGAGGGCGAGGTTCAGGCTCCCGATCAGCCGGAAGGTCTCGAGCCACCCCCGGATCCGGGCCAGGGTCTCCGGCAGCTCGGTCATCTGCACCGGGTTGTCGGCCTTCAGCATCTTCTTGTCCCGGGCCAGGCCGGACAGCTCGTTCAGGAGGCGCCGCAGCTGGACGATCTCCTCCTCCCCCACCCCGAAGGGGGTCAGGTGGCGCTCGTCCTCCTGCACGATGGGCGTGAGGCGCCGCCCGGCCTCGACCAGGGGCTCGACGCGGAAGGTGGCGCCCACCGTGATGAGCACCGAGTCCGGGGGCTGATACGCGACCACCGCCCCCGGTCATAGGGCGATGGGGGCCGGGGCTCAAGGGGGCGCGCGCGCCGCGGCCAGCGCGGCCTCGAGGAGGGGGCGCTCGCACTTGGCCGACAGGCCCACCCGGGGGGCGCCCTGGCCGTCCACCACGAGGGTGAAGGGGAGGCCCGCGGCGAGCGCCTTGCCGGCCCTCTTCATCGACGGGGTGTCGAGCACCACGTTCGGGTAGCGGGCCCCGTGCTCGGCCATGAGCTTCGCCGACCCCGCGACGTCGTCGCCGTCGAGGCTCACCCCCACCACCGCCACTCCGTCGTCGTGGAGGGCCTGGAACATGGGCATCTCGGCCAGGCAGGGCGGGCAGTAGGAGGCCCAGAACGCGTAGATCGTGGGCCGCCCCTTCGCGCGCAGGTCGAACAACGGCACCCCGGCCGCGGTGACCTTCCCGGCCCCGTCGAGGGCCTGGCCCTGGAGCTCGGCGAGGAGCGCAGGCCAGCCTGCGAGGGTCGCGGGATCGGCGGCGCGGGCGGGGAGGGTCGCGGGGGGCTCGGCCGTCTTGGCGCACGCCCCGACCAGGAGCGCGAGGGTCAGGGCGAGGGGCCTCACAGGCCCTTCTTCACCGCCTCGGACAGCGCGGCGTAGGTCGCCTCGGAGCCGTCCATGGTGCCGACGTAGATGATCTGGTTGTTGGCCTTGGCCATCATCACGGTGCGGCTCTTGCCGATCTCGTAGATCTCGGTGAAGGGCGCGTAGTCCTTCTTCTCCTTGTCGGTGAGCTGGTTGGGCACGATCGTCACCGGCATGGTCAGGCCCTTCTCCTTGCGGAGGGCGGCGAGCTTGGTGAGCGCGCCGTCCTCGTCCGCGAGCGGGGTGAAGTGGCCGCCGGAGATCTTGCCCAAGAGGGCGAAGGCCGACAGCTCCGCCTCCTTGTGCTCGTCGAGGAGGGCCTGGATCTTCTCGAGATCCTGCACGAAGCCGGCGTCGTCCATGTCGCCCACCGCGAAGATCGTGGGGCGCCCGCCGTACGCGCACACCTGGCAGTAGCGCTCGCCCGAGCCCGCGTCGCGGATGATGAAGGCCTGGAGGGTGTCGCCGACCCCCTTCACCTTCTCGTGCGCCTGCTTGCAGCCGACGTTGGCGCCGAGGCCCGCGGTGACGGTGAGGCCCGCGAGGAACAGGCCGAGGAGCTGGAGGGTGTTCATGATCCGGGTCATGGGAGGCCTATTCACTGGCTACGATGGGGGGCCCGTCAAGTTACCCGTGGCCGGTGTGCGCCGATGTCGGAGTTTCACCGGCGCGCACAATCAGGGTGTCCGCCGCCGCCAGGATGCGGTAGACCACCGCCTTGTGACGGTCCAACAGGGACGATCAGTGGGCGACAACAGCCGCTTGCGGGTGCTGCTCATCGGCGCGGGCTCCCTGGGGCGCGGGTTCCTCCGCCGGCTCCGGGATCATGGCGGTCCGGTGGAGCTGGTCGGGGTCGTGACCGCCCACCACGGGCGCGTCCTCGACTCCGCGGGGATCGACCCCTCGCTCGCGGTCAACCTGGTGGAGTCCGACGGGCTGGGCGACAGCGCCCCCTCGGACCTCAAGAAGATGATCGAGGTCTCGGGCGCCCAGGCGGTGGTGGAGTGCGTCCCGCAGAACATCCGGAGCGGCGAGCCCGCCCTCGGGTTCATGCGCACCGCCCTCGACATGGGGATCCACGTGGTCACCGCCAACAAGGCCCCCATCGTGCTCGGCTACCGCGACCTTCGGCACCGCGCGGCCCGCGCCGGCGCCCAGTTCCGCTTCGAGGCCGCGGTGCTCGACGGCCTGCCCCTGTTCTCGTTCGTGTCCCAGCTCCCCGCCACCCGGGTGGTGCGGGTGCGCGGCGTCCTGAACGCCACCTCCAGCGTGGTGCTCGAGACGGTGGGGCAGGGCGCCTCCCGCTCGCGCGGCCTCGCCCGCGCCCAGGCCCAGGGCATCGCCGAGGCGGACAGCGTGCTCGACCTCGACGGCTGGGACGCGGCGGCGAAGGCTGCCTTGCTCGCGAACGTCTGGATGGACGGCGCCCTCAGGGTGGTCGACGTGGCCCGCACCGGCCTCGAGACCCTCAAGGACGACAAGATCGCCGCCGCGGCCGAGACCGGCGCCCGCTACCGGCTGGTGGCCGAGGTGGAGCGCTCCTCCGACGGGAACATCCGCGCGAGCGTCGAGCCGGTGGCGCTCGAGCCCGGCGATCCGCTCTACGCCCTGCGCGGGAACCAGGGCGGCGTGGTGCTCGACACCGACGCCGGGCAGCGCATCGTGCTGTTGCAGCAGACCGCGGGGGTCGAGGACGCGGCCCTCGGCATGGTGCAGGACTGCCGCGCGATCTTGGGCGGGTTCCCGCAGGTCTAGCTCGAGCGCGCTACTCCACCGCCGCGCTCGCCTCGGGGTGCAGCACGAAGCGGGTGCCGCCGGCGCGTGAGTCGCGCTCCACCAGCGCGGCGCCGTCGATGCCCGCGCTGACGAGGCTCTTGCGGATCCGGTGCACGAGGACGTGGATGTCATTGGTGGTCTTGGTCTGTCGCGGCCACAGCCGCTCCAACACCACGTCGTCGGGGATGAGCTCTCCTGGCCTGTGTGGCTCGGGCGGCGCGAGGAGCAGCGACAGGAGCTCGGCGCGACGCTCGGGGAGGTAGGCGGCGCACCCATCTACGTACAGGCGCGCGCCGCGCGGGAGGAAGGCGAGGCGGACCGCGCGGGGGCGGCGGTCGGTGGACTCGTCGGCCACGGTGGACGCGAGCATGCCCCCGAACGCGAGGACCTGGATGGTCTCGCCCCCGACCTCGATGCGCGCGCCCGAGGCGCAGGTCGCGACGTGGCCCCCGGCGAGCGCCTCACCGTCGATGCGCGCGTCGGTCCCGAGCTCCACCGAGAGCCCGCTGCCGGTGCGCCAGAACGTCAGCGCGCGAGGCGGCCATCCGTCGATGCGGAGCGCGTCGTCCCCACCCCCGACCGTGTAGGGGGAGCTCGACACCCCGAACACGCCGCCGTCGAGCTTGCGCAGGACCCAGTCGTCCTCGGTGGGTGGCGCGTCATCCTCGTGGACCAGGGTGAGCTCGAGGCCGGGGAGGGCGATGAGGTCGTCCGCCGCCAGCGCGCGCTCGGACTCGACCTGCTCTCCGCCGACCTCCGTGCGTCCCTTGCCGAGGCGCACGACGCGGGGCTCGTCACCGGCCATGTGCACGAGGGCGTGTCGTCGGCTCGCGCGCTCGTCGGTGAGGACGATGTCGCAGTCCGGCGCGCGCCCGATGAGGACGCCGCCGCTGGACACCGCCACCCGCGCGCCGGGCCTGGGGTCCCGGGCCGGCGGAGCCGTCCCACCCGCCTCCGCCGGGCTCTGCCCGGCTGCGCGCTCCGCTTGCGTGCTCGAGGTGCTGAGCCAGTAGGTCAAGCCGGCCCACCCTACCGCAGGGTCAAGGTCGTCGACCACACCGCGCCGATCTGGCACCCCTCGTCGTTCGGGTTGAACAGGTCGAAGTAGTCCTCGCGGTAGGTCCGCGCCACCTCGAAGCGCCCACCGTTACAGCGCCGATTGTCGCCGGACCACCAGCAGCCGAGGTACGCGTCGTAGACGTACTGCGTGTATCCGTCGAGGCTCGCGTCCGCGCCGTTCTCGTCGAGCTCCGCGACGTGGATCGCCACCAGGATCTCCTGCCCGTCCCGGCGGGGGACGTCGACCCAGGCGGACTCATTGACCAGGCTGGAGTTCAGCGCCCCGTACTCGGCGTTGAGGACGAGGTCCCGCGGGGTGGTGACGGCGGCGCGGTCCCACTCCGCGGTTTCGTCGGCGCGGGTGTAGATCTCGAGGGAGGCCGTGAACTCACCTGGGTTCCCCGGCTCGGGGTCGCAGTCGTTGGTGGAGGAGACCTGGTCAAAGGAGGCGGTGAAGCGGTCGGTGGGGACGTCGGAGACGCTGGGGTCGCCGGGGCGGTCGCGCTCGGTCCCGCCGCAGGCGGCGGTGAGGGCGAGCAGGAGGAGCAGGGAGCAGCGGGTGTTCTTCATGCCCCGAGCGTCGGCCCGCGGGCCCGCCGAGGCACTTTCAGCACCGTGTCAGTCGCCGGCCGGGGCGTCCAGCCAGAGCGCGAGCGCGGCGGCGATCACCCCTCCGCAGCTGGCGATGGGGACCGCGATCCCAGCGTGTGTCGGGGACACCATCCCAAACACGACGCCGAAGATCAGCACCGGTGCTCCGAAGAGCACCCGACGATCGAGCACGAACCCACCGAACAGGAAGGCGGGCAGCACCGCGAAGCACTCCAACAGGAGCAGCTGCACGATCGGGAGCCCCAGCCCCCAGCCGATGGCGGTGAAGGCGCACGCGTACGCGTAGGTGAAGACGCCCAGCGCGGCGAGCTGACGGCTCAGTGTGTTGTGCCGCTCCGATCGCCACAGCAACGCGAGGATGGCGACGCTGCCGACGCCGATCATCACCTGCAAGGTGAGTTGCTGCGGGTAGTCGACGACGATTCGGGTCATGGAGAGCGCGAAGGTCGCCGCAAGGAGCAGCCCGCCGAGGCCGGCGAAGGCGAGGCGCCGTGTCCTCGCGCCCACCCGGGGGTCGCGCTCCGCCGCACCGCGCTCGAGCGCCTCGGTGCGCTGGGCCCGGGAGGCCTGCTGCGTGCGCAGCAGGTCGAGCTGCGCCGCGCGCGCGGGGTCAGGCGCTTCGAGCTCCGCCAGGAGCGCTTCAGCCGCGCCGGCGTTGCCCGCTCGGACCTCGAAGTCGAACATGGCGCCCCGCACGGAGGTGGCCAGCCGCCGCGCCTCGGCGTTCTCGGGCCAGATGCGCAGCGCCTCGGCCAATGCGAAGCGTGCCTCGTCGAAGGCGCGCCGCACCGTGGCCTCGTCGGCGCCGGCCTCGCCGATGACCGCGCCGCGGGCCTCAGCGGACGTCGTGAGCGCCACCGACGCGCGGTGCTCGAGCGCGGCCTGCAGCGCCTCCCGGAGCTCGCGCACCGATCGGAAGCGCGCCTCGGGCTCCCGCGCGGTGGCGCGGGCGCAGATCCGGGCGAGCTCGGGGGGGACGTCCGGGCCGAGCTCGACCGGCGGGCCCTCGAGGATGTGCTCCACCACGTCCACGAACCGGCCCCCGGCGTGGAGGGGGCGCCCGCTCAGCGCGTGAAAGAGCGTCGCCCCGACCAGGTACACGTCGGTGCGCGGGGTGAAGGGCCCCTGCTCGATCATCTCGGGCGCCATGTACGCAGGCGTGCCCACCACGCCCTTCTGCGGCGCCTCACCGACCCGAAGGGCGATGCCCCAGTCGAGCAGGAACACCTCTCCGAACTCCCCGAGCATCACGTTCGCCGGCTTCACGTCGCGGTGGAGGACGCCCCGGCTGTGCGCGAACTCCAGCGCGCGGCAGACGCCGCTGAGCGTCTCCACGTGGGCGCGCCACCGATCCTCGGGCAGCGTGCGCCACATGGCGTGCTCGGGGTCCGCGAGGAGGGCCTCGTAGGACACCCCGGACACCCGCTTCATCAGCACCGAGGGGCGCCCGTCGGCCCCGACGCCGAGCGCGTGGATCGGCAGGATGTTCGGGTGCTCGAGGGAGCCCGTGATGCGCGCCTCGCGGCACAGGCGCGCAGCCGCGGCCTCGCTCGCCTCGGGCCTCAGGCGCTTGATCGCCACGTCGCGGTTGAGCGCGCGCTGCCGAGCGCGGTGCACGATCCCCATCCCGCCCTTGCCGAGCAGCTCCAGGATCTCCACCTCGTCGCGGACGTCGGCGAGGCCGTCGTCGACCGGGTCACCGTCGTCCGAGGCTCGGATCGAGCGCCCAGCGGAGGCCTCGCGCAGGCGCTCCGGCAAACCGAGGGTCTCCCAGCGCATCGACTACCGTGAGCGCGCGGCGCGGTCGCGATCCTTGATGCGCTTGCCCAGCTCGGACTGCAGCACCTTCGAGGGCAGGGTGCGGCTCACCAGCTCCGCCACGTGCTCGGACGCGAGGATCAGCTTCTCGAGGTCGACCCCGGTCTCGTAGCCCATGCCCTCGAGCATGTAGACGAGGTCCTCGGTGGCGAGGTTGCCGGAGGCGCCGGGGGCGTAGGGGCAGCCGCCGAGGCCGCCGAACGCGGAGTCGAAGATCGTGACGCCGAGGTCGAGCCCGGCGAGGACGTTGGCGAGGGCGGTGCCGCGGGTGTCGTGCATGTGGAGCGCGATCCGGTCGAGCGGCAAGATCGCCTGCAGGCGGCCCACGATGTCGCGGACCTGGCGTGGGTTCGCGACCCCGATCGTGTCGCCGAGGCTGACCTCGTCGATCCCCACGTCGAAGAGGCGCTCCACGATGCGCACCGGCACCGCGGGATCGACCGCGCCCTCGTAGGGGCAGCCGAACACGGTCGAGACGTAGCCGCGGACCCACATGCCCTCGGCCTTGGCCGCGCGGGCGACCTCCTCCAGCACCTCGAGCGCCTCGGCGATCGACTTGTTGATGTTCTTCTTGGAGTGGGCCTCGGAGGCGGAGAGGAAGATGGCGACAGCGTCCAGGCCCGCCGCCTTGGCCCCCTCGAGCCCGCGCAGGTTGGGGACCAGCGCGCTGTACCGGACCCCGGGGACCCGGGGCGCCTGCTCCGCCACCATGGCCGCGTCGGCCAGCTGCGGGATCCACCGGGGCGAGACGAAGCTGGTGAGCTCGATGCGGGTCAGCCCTGCGTCGGCGAGCATCCCGGCCAACCTGACCTTCTCGTCAGTCGGCACGAAGGCGGCCTCGTTCTGCAGGCCATCCCGCAGCCCGACCTCGTGGATTCGGATGACCTCCCCCATGCGCTAACCCCCCTTGAAGATAGGGACGTGTGCCGCTCTGTGTCAAAGGTGGGTGGGGCGGCGTTGACAGCGCAGCATGGCCTTGGCAGAGTCCCTCCGGTCGTTGACTGAGGAATCAATCAACCGCCACCCTGAAAGGAATACACCGATGAGCGATCTGACCGCGAAGGAAGTCTTCGAGACCCACATCCCCAGCCGGCTGGCCAGCAAGCCCGACGTGGTGACCTCCATCAACAACTCCTACCAGTTCGACCTCACCGGCGACGGCGGCGGCAAGTGGGTGGTGGACCTCACCGAGCCCGGCGGCAAGGTGTTCGCGGGCGAGAAGGCCGACCCCGGGGTCACCGTGACCATGACCGCAAGCGACTTCGTGGACCTGGTGAACGGCAAGCTGAACGGCCAGATGGCGTTCCTGCAGGGCAAGCTCAAGATCAAGGGCGACATGAGCCTCGCCCTCAAGCTCCAGCAGGTCCTGGGCTGAGATCGAGCCTCGGCGCCCTCCACACCTCGGGGGGCGCCGCGCCGCCGCCATGGACGGACCCCTCCGCGGCCTCCGGGTCGTCGACCTCTCCCGGCTCCTGCCCGGGCCCTACGCCACGCGCCAGCTGGCCGAGCTGGGGGCCGAGGTCATCAAGGTCGAGGACCCCCTGGGCGGCGACTACGCCCGCTGGTACCCGCCCCTCATGGGCGAGCCGCCGGCGAGCGGCATCTTCCGCGAGCTGAACCGGGGCAAGAAGAGCGTCGCCCTCGACCTCAAGCGGCCCGAGGCGCAAGAGGCCTTGCGGATCCTCATCGGCACCGCCGACGTGCTCGTCGACTCGTTCCGCCCCGGCGTCCTCGCCCGCCTCGGCCTTGACCCGGCCGCGCTGATGAAGGCCCACCCGCGCCTGATCTACTGCGCGATCACCGGCTTCGGACTCACCGGCCCCGACGCGAGCCGGGCCGGCCACGACATGACCTACCAGGCCAAGGTGGGCGCCCTCTCGATGGGGCCCACCGCCGGGCGCCCGGGCCTCGGGCCGCTCCAGATCGCCGACCTCGGCGGGGCCCTGGTGGCGGTGAGCGGCATCCTGCTCGCCCTGTACGAGCGCGAGCGCACCGGGGTCGGCAAGGTGGTGGACACCGCCCTCTCCGAGAGCGCGCTCGCCTTCGCTTCAGTGTATTTCGGCAAGGACCTCGCGGGCGAGGCGCCCCGCCGCGGCGAGGAGATGCTGGACGGCTCCCGCCCCTCCTACACCCTCTACGACACCGCGGACGGGCGCTGGCTCGCGGTGGCGCCGCTCGAGCCCAAGTTCTGGAGCGCCTTCTTGAAGGTGGTGGAGCTCCCCCACCTCGCCCACGCGAGCATGGACGGCGGGGCCCAGGGCGAGGCGGTGAAGGCCGAGATCCAGGCCCGGCTCCGCACCCGCACCGCGGCCGAGTGGGCCGAGGCCTTCGAGGGCGTGGAGGCCTGCGTGGAGGTGGTGCAGGACATCGCCGAGGCCCGCCGCGACCCGCACCTCATGGCGCGCGGCGCCTTCAGGCCCGACGGCACCTGCCGCAGCCCGATCCGGGTGGGCAGCTTCGCCGAGCTGGCCGCGGCGCCCGAAGCCCTGGGTGAGAGCCCGGGGTTGGGGGAGCACACCGAGGCGGTGTTGCGCGCGGCCGGGGTGCCCGACGCGCTGGTGGCGAGCCTCGCCGGCTGACGCAAGCGGAGCGCGCAGCTGGGGAAGCCCGCCGAAGAGGGGTGGGACGGCTCCGCCGGCCAGGGACCCCAGGAATGCTCCTGCGGTCACGCTTCGACGAGGAGCAGGGCGGAGAGCCCGCCGTCGTGCTCCTGCGCGTAGAAGAGGCACGGGCTGAGGCGGTCGTGCGCGGACAGCCGCCGCGGGTGGTAGGCCTCGCGAAAGGCCTCTTGCAGCATGCAGAAGCTCTGCAGCGCGAAGAGGCTCGACAGCTCGTCTTCCTCACCTGAGAGGTCGAGCTCCTCGAAGGTGTCTCCCACCTCGGAGGGCATCTCGTCCCTCGCCTCCAACAGGCCTGGGATCGTGATCGGGCCGACCTCCTCGAAGACGCAGTTGTTCAGGCGGTCGACGAGGGGCAGGCCGACGCCGGGTGCGGCGAGGGTCTGGGGGCGCACGGGCCCGTAGCCCGCGAGGTAGGCCTCGCCGTGGGCGGTTCCGAAGTAGAAGACGTAGGCCTGCACCGGTCCGGCGAGGGAGAGGGCGTTCGCGGCTTCGAGTGCGCCCTGCACCTGCTCGGTCAGCGCTCGGTGGGCGGCGGGGCTCGCGAGGCTCCGCACCGCGTCGAGCCGATCTTGCAGCGCCGCGCGGGCGCGGGCGTCGTCCTCGGGGTCGGAGAACGCCCGGAAGCGCTCGATCCGCGTTGCGAAGGCGCTGAGCCGGCCCTCGAGCGCGCGAGCGTCGTCAGCCTGGTGAACCATGATGTGGTGTGTGGGCGCGCTCGGGCCCGGAGTCAAGGTCGGGTCCCAGGTCGACCTGCTGGGGGATAGGTCTTCTGGCCGTCGTGGTGTGACGAGGCACTGGGCGAAAGCCCAGGGAGGCGTCAGTCATTCTTCTTTGGGCCACGTCCACTGTGGCACGTCGCGGATCGGGTGCAGCTCCGCCTCACTCTTGGCCCAAGAGTTCTGCTGCGCGACGGTGGCTCCGAAGTCGAGATGCTCTCGGATCGCTTGCCGGAACCGCGCGTCGGCCGGGAGGCCGGCCTCGTCGATGGCCTCGAGGTAGAGCGCGACGAAGCGTTCGCGCTCCTCGTCCGTGATGTGCAGGTGGCGATGGACGTCGATCAGATGTCGAAAGCCAACCCCGCGCGAGAAGCGGTCCGGACCACCGAACGACTCTGCGGTGAACCAGGTCAGGTGATCGACGTGTCTGGGCTTGCGCTCGGTGAACAGACGCCGGAGCAGGTCGTCCGCGAGGACCTTCTCGTAGAACAGCTCCTCGACACGGTGAAGCGCGGCGTCGCCGCCGGCATGCTCGAACAAGGTCTTCATCGGTGCTTCCTTTCGAGATGGCGAGACGAGACGGTTCGTCTCGCCGACCAGACGATGCGCGTCTTCGGCGGCTCATGTCAAGACGAGACGTGTCGTCTCGTCCGTGGTAGGGACCTCTCGATGGCGGGCGCCTCCTCTCCCGATCCCAAGCGGCGGAACGAGCGCTCGAGACGGGCCATCCTCGAGGTGGCACTCCAGCTCTGCAAGGAGCGTGGCTACGCGAAGCTCACGATCGAGGCGATCGCGGCCGAGGCCGGCGTCGGGAAGCAGACCATCTATCGGTGGTGGCCCTCCAAGGGCGCCGTCGTCGCGGAGGCGGTGCTCGAGGAGACCCTCCCGCGGGTGCGCTTCACCCCGACCGGTGACTTCGAGCGCGACCTGCGGCTTCAGCTCCGGTCGATCGCCCGCGTCATGCGCGAGGCCGAGCTCGGGCCGCGTATCGCCGAGCTCGTGGGCGAAGCGCAGCTCGACCCTGCGCTCGCGGAGCGGATCACCCATGGCGTCATCCGCCCGCTCCGGGAGCTCAACCGCCAGCACCTCTCGCGCGCGCAGGAGGCGGGGCTCGTCCGCGCTGACCTCGATCTCGACGTGGCGGCCGACATGTTGTTCGGCCCGCTCTGGTTCCGCCTCCTTCTCTCGAAGGCACCCCTGACCAATCGCTACGTCGATGCGCTCGTAGAGACGGTGCTGACCGCCCTACGTCCGCCCGAAGGCTGACGCCGGGTGCGCCGCCGCTCAGGGCCGGGGCTGGAACATGACGATGACGCTCGAGAACGGCGCCGGGATTGCGCTGGGCTCGAACACCACCGCGTTGGCGTCCGTATCGAACACCCACTCGCTCGGCGTCAGCGCCTCGACTCCGTTCACGAACACCCGCATGCCGCCGCCGGACGCGAGCTGGCTCAAGCGGAAGATCCGCCGTTGGCCGTACTCGGGGCCAGCCGGCGCGACGAGGGTGTCGAGCCACGTCGAGCCGCAGATCGAGGTCGAGAGCCCGCCGGAGAGCTGAGCCGCCTGGGTGAAGCGCGGCGCCGGCGCTGCGTCACCGCAGCCGGTGGCCCCGCCGGTCACGGCGTGCACCTCGACGTCCGACACGGTGTGCCCGTTCTTCACCGCTGCGATCGCGTTGACGTAGTCCTGCACGGAGTTGGTCTCCACGTCATCACTGTCGGAGACGAACACCACGGTGAGCGTCGCGTCGGTGCGGACGAACGCGCTGTTCTGAGGACGGCTGAGGGTCCACGTCGCCCGGTACATGGCGATCTCGTACTCGAGGTCGTACTCATCGATGTCGAACTCGGTCGCGAGCGCGGCGCCCGCCTGAGGCGTAGCCGGGGCCACGAAGGGCAGGCTGGAGTCCACGCCGTGGGTCGAGGTCGGGATCACCGCGAGGTGGTAGTCGATGCCCCTCGCGTCGAGCTCGGAGATGATCCAGGGCGCGCCGTCGATCATCGTCTGGCGCTCGTCTGCCATCGAGGATGACTGGTCCACGACGTAGAGGATGTCTGCGCGCGCGGGTGGGAGCTGCTGGAACGCCTCGGTCGACGTCGCCGCCGGCTGCGGGGTGCCGATCCCAGCGAGGTGCACGAGGAGCGTCCCGTCGGGGTGCGTGATGGCCACCGTCGCGGTCGAGGCCTCCACGGCCACGGGTGAGAAGTCGATGGAGGCCGTGATCTCACCCCCCGCGGGGACGACCGACGGCAGGCTCGGCGTGGTGAAGGGGGCGCCCGAGGGCACGAGGCTCGTGCCGGTCAGCATCCCGGGGAGGCCGCCGGAGTTCCTCACCTTGAAGGACAGCGTGGAGCTCGCGCCGACCTGCACCATCCCGAAGTCGAGCGCCGCGGGGAACACGCTCAGCGCCGCCGGGGCCGGTCCGCACAGCTGGGGGACGTCGCGCACACATTGGTTGCCCGGGTTGCACGCGGTCGCGTAGCTCGGCGGGACGCAAGAGCTGTTCGGCGGGCAGACGTCGCACGCGTCCCCGCACACCTTACCGGCGCAGGGGTCGTAGGCCGGGACGACCGAGTAGCTCGAGAAGTGCGCGAGCTCCGCCTCGACCCGCCCCGTCACCGAGTCGTACGTGCTCTCGAGGAGCGACGGGGTCGCCTCGTCGACGTTGGCGATCGCGACCGGTTCGCTCGAGTCGACCTCGAACCGGATGGTCACCGGCTTGTCGAAGGTGAGCCCGTTGGGCCGGAGGTCGTAGACCTCGGAGAGCAGGCCCGTGCGCCCGGTGCCGCGGAGCGTCTCGATGACGATGAGCGTCTGCTCGCCGAGCGCCCCGGCGGGGAAGTCGAGGCGGACGAGACCGTCCGCGCTCAGCGCCGTGCCGCCGGTGGTCGAGACGACGGTCTCGGTTCGTTCGCCGAGGACGTGGTCCTCGGCGACACAGCCTGCCGCGAGCGAGGCGGCGAGGGGAAGGAGGAGGGCGTGTCCGAGTGGCCGGAGTGTCGTGTTGGTCACGGTGATGAGTCTCCGCGCGTGCTCGCCGCGATCACTCTTTCTGCCTCCGCCCTCAGCTCGGCCGGGACCTTGGCCGTGGCGACGACCTCCGCGAGCGCGCGCGCACGCGCTGGGTCCGCTGCGAGGAGGGCGTCGGCGATACGGACGCGCATCTCGTGCAGCACGTGCGCCGTCCGCTGGTCCGTGCAGCCCTCGAGGACCGCCGCCGCCTCGGCGGCGCGGCCGCCTTCGAGGAGCAGCCGCGCGCGCATGGCCTCGCGCTCCGGCCGCAGGCCACCTTGCGGATACGCGGCCGCGGCCGCCTCGAGCAACGCGAGGGCTTCGCGCGGCCGCCCGAGGTGCTCGAGGAGCTGCGCTCGGCGGAGCCCGGCCTCCTCGCGATACGCCGCGCCGGCCGGGTGCTCGGCCACCGCGGCGTAGTGCTCCGCCGCGACCTCGTACGCGCCGCTGCGCCGGCTCGCGTCCGCGAGGACGAGCAGCGCCTCGACCTCCTGCCGGGGCGGCGGGCGTTCTTCGAGCACCGCCTCGGCCATCGCCTGCGCCGCCTTGGCGTCCTTGCGGACGAGGCGCCGGGCCTCGTCGATCCGCTCCTGCACCGGCGCCTCCGTCTCGAGGCGGGGGCGTGCGCCGGGGGCGTCGTCGGGCGCCGGCGGGGCCTCGTCTGGACGCGGAGGCGGAGGTGGCGCCGCCTCACGCACGGCCGGAGCCGCGTCGTCGCTCGCGGGCGCCGGCGGTGCTTCGCTCGAAGGTGGCGTGCGCCGCTTCGGCACGTCTGCGTCGGTCGGCTTGGGGGCAGGCGCGATTGCCGCAACCTCGCCCGTCGGGGCCTCGGCGATCGGCGGTGCACCGACCGACGGGGTCGGCGCCGGGGCGACGCGGTCTCGAGCTCCCCCCTGGCCGAACACCTCGGGGAACGTCACGGTGGTGTCGGCTTGGTACTCGACGCCGGCCTCGGTGTGGACCTCCCCCACGCGCACGTGGAGCCGAGTGTGGTCGGGCTCGACGCTCAGCGAGACCCGGCCCGCGACGCGCACCAGCGAGACGTGCGGCGTCTCGACGTTGGTGCGGCTCGGGTCGACGAGCGCGGGTGCGTCGAGCTCGACGTCGCCGCTCGCCACGAACACCCGCGTGAGGGGAGGGTCCTCCACGACGCGCACCGTCGCCGCCGTCGACGCCCGCAGCGTCGCCGCGCCGATCGGGATCGCCTCGCCCGCGGCGAGCGCGGTGTACACGGTCTCTGGGCTCGGCGCCGTCGGGCCCGAGCTCCACAGCAGCGCCGCCGCGAGCGCGGCGCTCGCGAACAGCGCCGCCGGCCACAGCGGGCGGACCTCGCGCGGCCGAGGCGCCATCCGCGCCTGGGCCTCGATCGCGCGCCACAGGGCCGCGGTGCGCTCGGGGGTTGGCGGTGGCACGGGCGCCCGGAGGCGCTGGTACGACTCCGAGACGTCCCGGAGCAACGGCGCGCAGTCGAGGCAGGTCTCGGCGTGCAGGATCCACGCGTCGAGCTGCGGCTGGGTCAGGCGCTCTAGCCGGAGCGCCTCCTTGTCGCGACAGGTCATCTCGGGCCCTCCTTCGGGCGGTCCCGGTCGAGGTGGACGATCAGCTCCTGCCGCGCGTGCCGCAGCCGCGAGCGGATCGTGCCCTCGCTCGAGCGCAGCGCTTCGGCGATCTCGGCCGCGGTCATCCCTTCGAGCTCGTGGAGCACGAACACCACGCGCTTGTTGGGCTTGATCTTAACGAGGCAGCGCCACACCCGCTCGAGCTCGGCGCGATCGGCGATCTGCGCCTCGAGATCCGGTGCGTGCGCCTCGAGCGGGGCGTGCTCCTGGTAGCGCTCGACCATCTCGTAGTAGCGCCTGCGGCTCCTGAGGTCGTTGAGGACGACGCGCGTCGTGATGCCGTAGATCCAGGTCGAGGTCTTGCTCTCGTGGCGGAAGCGGGGGAGGGCGTGGTGCGCGGCGAGGAAGACCTTCTGGACGATGTCGTCGACGTCGCTTTGGCTCGCGCGCGGGCCGAGCATTCGGGTGGCGATGCGGTGCACGTCCTCGGCGTGGGCGCGGAACAGCGCCTCGAGGGTGGTCGGGTCCTCCACCGCGGCGCGCCGCTCGAAGAACCCGCCGAGGACCCGGCTCAGCATCAGGCTGGCCCCCGCCGATCGCGCGCCCCGCACAGGTATGGGTACCCGCTCGCGCTCCCCGCGATCAAAAAACCTCGGCCCCGAGCTCGAGGTCGATCTGTGGGGACCACGGCGAGCGGGCGATGAAGCGGTCGAAGGCGGCCGGCGTCGAGACCCTGTGGTCGGGCAGGACGACCTGCAACCCTCCGGAAAGACGAACGAAGAAGCGGTCGAGAGGCCAGCGCAGGGCCAGCGCCACGCGCGCCACCGCCGCCGTCTGGCGCGCGACCTCGGTCGGCGCGTCGCCCACGAAGATCTCGGCCGAGGCCGTGGTGCGCTCGAGCCACACTCCTGCGCCACCGACCGCCTCCGCCGACAGGGGCCCGAGCCGCGCGAACGGCACCGAGAGCTCGAGCTCGCCCGCCCACGCCGTCGAGTCCGCCACGATCGCGTCGGCCTCGGCCTGGATGGCGCAGCACAGCCCGCCGAGCCACATCCCTCGGAGGCCGATCCGGACCGCGCTGAACCGGTAGGAGGCGCCGACCACCAGCCCGAGGCGCGCCGTCGTCGGCGTGCCCCACAGCCGACCCGCGCCCCCGACTGCGAGCGCGAACCGACGCTCGGACGGCGACGGCGCGGGCCGTGCCTCGGAGAGCGTCGCGGTCCGCGTGGGCGGCGCCGCGGGGGTCGTCGCGTCGTCGTAGACCTCCATCACCGTCACCACCGCGACCCGCAGGGCGGGCTCCGGCCCCGCTCGCAGGGACAAGGCTCGGTCCACCAGCGCGGCGCCGTCGGCGCGGATGACCGAGAGGTTGGCCTCGTCGCTCGGGCCCGGCGCCATCGTCACGAGCAGGTCCGCCCCGGTCGACGTCGAGACCAGGGCGCCGACGGGGAGCTCCTTCTCGAGTGCCGCCGCGAGCCGCGCCGCGAACGCTGACGGGCGCACGTGGACGTGGTGCGGCGCCGAGCCGGGGCCGGTGCCAGCGAGGACGGGCAGGGCGATGGCCAGCGCGAGTCCGAGCATCGGTGGGCCGCGGGCGTCCGTCGGCCGGACGCGCGGCAGGGACAGGGTCGCCCGACCAGGCCCTCGTGTCGAGCCGCTGGCCGCCGCCGGGTCGACGGCACAGGCGTTGCGCAACAGCAGTTGCGCAGGCTGGAGTTCATGCCCGCCCGCAGCCTCCGTGTCTGTCGCCGGACCAGTGCCCCATCCCCTGATCCGGTCCAGATCCCCAAATCGGGGGATAGGACTTCTGACCGGTACCCACATCTGCCGCAAAGGTGAGATATAGGGTTCGTGCGAGGGGTCCTGGCCGCTACCGTCGTGGTCTACGTGGTCCTGATGTTCGCGGTGAGCCTCTGGGCGCGCCGCCGCATCGACTCCGAAGAGGACTACCTGGTGGCGGGGCGCCGCCTCCCCCTCGCCCTCGCCTGGCCCACCCTGTTCGCCACCTGGTTCGGCGCCGGCACCCTGCTCACCGCGGCGGAGGAGGTCCGTGAGCACGGCCTGCGCGCGGCGGCGATGGACCCGCTGGGGGCGGGGGTCTGCCTGCTCCTCGCCGGCATCTTCCTCGCCGGGCCCCTGTGGCGGATGAACCTGCTGACCCTGGCCGACTTCTACCGGAAGCGCTTCGGCCCGGTGGCGGAGACGGTGGCGGCGCTGATCATGGTGCCGACCTTCCTCGGCTGGATCGCGGCCCAGTTCGTGGCCCTGGCCGGGGTGCTCGAGCTCTTCTTCGGCCTCGATCCGATGGTCGGGATCGCGCTCGTTGCCCTGGTGGGCACCGGCTACACGCTGATCGGCGGGATGTGGTCGGTGACCCTCACCGACGCGATCCAGGTGGTGCTCGTGATCGTCGGCCTGGTGGCCCTCGTGGTCGACGTGGGCCAGCAGCTCGGCGGTGGCGAGCTGGCGGCGGGGGTGAACCGGGTGCTGGCCGAGACCCCGCCCGACAAGCTCCTCATCGTCCCGAAGGAGCGCCTGAGCGACTTCCTGCCGTGGCTCGCCGCCCTGAGCGCGGGGGCCCTCGGCAACCTGCCGGGCCAGGACCTCACCCAGCGCATGTTCGCGGCCAAGAGCGCGGCCACCGCGCGGAACGCGTGCCTGGTGGCCGGGGTGGTCTACCTCGTGGTCGGGGTGCTGCCGGTGTTCCTCGCCCTGTCCGCCGATGCCCTCGGCGCGGCGCCCGGCGGCTCGATCCTGCCTGCCCTCGCCGAGGCGCACCTGCACCCGGTGGTCGCGGTGCTCTTCGTGGTGGCGGTGATGAGCGCGGTGCTCTCCACCATCGACAGCGCGATCCTCGCCCCGTCCGGGGTGCTCGCGCAGAACCTCCTCAGCCGGGTCTCCAAGACCCCGGTGCTGCGCCTGAACCAGTACGCGGTGGTGGCGGTGGCCCTCGTGAGCCTGGCCCTCGCGTACGCGGGGGAGAGCGCCTACACCCTGCTCGAGAGCGCCTACGAGCTGGGCCTCGCCGGCCTGTTGGTGCCGCTCGCGGTGGGCCTCTACAGCAGGCGGGGTCGGCAGCGCTCGGGGGTGGTGTCGATGCTCGCGGGGACCGGGGTGTGGACCGTGCACCTGGTGCTGGGCTGGGACACCCTCCTCCAGCCGTGGCTCTCGCAGGTTGGCTTGCACCTCCCGATCGGCCTCGCGAGCGCGGGCCTCGGGCTGGTGGCCTACTTCGGCACCGTCACCTTCGCTCCCCAGCCCGCTGCGCCGCGGTCCCTCTCGGTCACCGGGGCGGCGTGACCCGCACCGGCCACGCGTAGAGCGCGTCGGCGAACGCGGCGGCCCCTTCTGACCATCGCTGGGCGAGCACCCGGATCCGCACCCCGGAGGCGCCCTTCGGGACCCAAGTGGTCGACTCCACCGCCGTCCACTCCGCCGCCTCCACGGTGGAGCTCCGGGAGGCGAAGACGCTGCCGTCGGCGTCGAGGACGTCGACCACGAGCGAGATCGTGGCCCGCGTGGCCAGGGTGCGGAGGCGCCCGCCGCAGCGCACCGCAAGCTCTCCTGCGTCCTGCACCGCGCGGTAGGGCTCGAGGTCGAGGCGCTGGGTGAGCTCCGCCTCATCGGGCGCCGCGGCGTCCTCCCGGTAGGTGACGAAGTGGTAGGCGCCGGAGGCGGTCCACGGCGGATAGACCATGAACCCGAGGGCGGTCTGATCCGGGTCGACGCGGAACCCCGCCGCGCTCCAGCCGGCCAGCGCGGACTCCGCGCCGCCCGAGCGCAGCAGATCGGGCCCGAGGATGGAGTGCGCGGCGTCGAGCGGGGCGAGGCCGAGGTAGAGGTCGTCGAACACCGCGTCGTCGCTGACCCCGCCGGTGTTGCGGTGGTGGGCGAAGAGGACGACGTCGGCGGAGCGGGTGGTGGGCGGCACCGGGATCCGGGCGCTCCACGGGAACCAGCCCAGGGTGTCGCGCCGCCCCGAGCTGGCGCGCCCGGTGTGGCGGCCCTCGGCGTCGCGGAGCTCGACCAGGACCTCCGCGTCGTCGTAGGGGCGGGCCGCGTTGGACACCGCGCCGCTCGCGGTGCGCACCCCGAAGCCGGTGGCCGTCCACGCCTCGACCGCCAGGGCCATCGTGCCCGCGTCGATCTCGGCCCCGTGGGCCGCGAGGTCCACCTGCTGCGTGGCGGCGGCGTAGGGGAGGTCGCCGGGGCGGGCGAAGCCGGTGAACAGGCCGCTCCCGGCGCGCGGGGTCTGGTGATCGCGCTCCGCCGTGGCCTCGAAGCCGCCGAGCGGGGTCCAGGCCTCGAGGCCCAGCTCGGCCCCGGGGTTCAGCAGGAGGTTGGGGGTCCGCGCGCCCTCCGGCGGGATGGCGCCGCGCGGATCCCGACCCGCCGCGTAGGGGTCGGCTTCGTAGGCGACCGGCTGCCGCGGGAAGCGCAGCTCGGCCCAGGTGGGCTTGTGGTCCGACAGGGGCGGGACGAGGTTCACCACGTCCGCGTCCACCACCACCGGGCGCAGGGTGGGGGCGAAGAAGACGAGGTCGATGAGCTGCGAGCCCTCGGAGCCGTCGAAGCCGGTGGCGGGCCACGAGATGCGGTGGGGGTAGACGCCGGCGGTGGCCATCGCGTCCACCACGACCTCCTCGAGGATGGTGTTCTGGGTGCTGAGGTGCTCGTCGTTGAAGTCGCCGACCATCACCAGGTACGGGTTCGGGTCGGGGGCGAGGAGGGTGTCGACCAGCTCCCGCGCCTGCAAGTCACCTTCCGCGTTCCAGCCGATGTGCGCCACGTAGACCGAGAAGGTGACCGCCTCGAGCTCTACGTTCGCGTGCAGCACCGCGCGGCCCGCCATCAGCGGGTGGTGGGTGGGATCGCTGATCGGGCCCCGGCTCAACAGGGCGCGCCCCTCGAGGGCGACGTGGTGTGGGTAGTCGGCGGCGGCCGCAATCTGGCCTGCGACGTCCTCCGGGCACTCCTCTAGCCCCACCAGGTCGAGGTCGAGGCGGGCGAGGGCGGCCCCGATGTGCTCGGGGGTGCCGTCGTTGCCCCCGTGGATGTTGTAGGTCCCGGCCCGCACCCGGATCCCGTCGGGGGGTGGGATGGGGGTGGTGGCAGAGGGCCCCAGGAACAGGTCCTGGGGGGTGAGGTCGGGGTCGATGCCCGGGGCCGGGCACCCGAGGACCACCACCAGGAGCAGGGGAGCGCCGCGCCGCATCTCGGCTCCTGGGTACCACCCCTGGCCTGGGGGACGGAAGGCGCCCTTCGGTGTAGGATCCGCCCGGACCCCAGGAGAAGTCATGCTGCGGTTGAGTGAGCTTTTGGACGCGGGCGCTGTGGTGCTGGATCTGCAGGCCCAGGACGTGCCGGACCTGCTGCACCGGGTGGTGGAGCCGCTGGTGACGGCAGGGCGGCTGGACGCCGAGGCGGCAGAGGGGCTGGCCAAGGCCCTGTTGGAGCGCGAGCTCCAGGGGTGCACCGGGGTGGGCCTCGGGGTCGCGCTCCCCCACGCCTACGTCGATCAGGTGCCGACCCCGATGATGCTGATCGCGCGGCTCGCCACGCCGATCGCCTACGGGCAGTGCCCGGACGGCAAGCCCGTGGACCTCGTCTTCCTCCTCACCGGCCCCGACTCCGCCAAGCGCACCCACGTGAAGGTGCTGGCCAAGCTGGTGCGCCTGCTCCACGACGGGGCGTGGGTGGAGGCCCTGCGGGCGGCGACCAGCCCCGACACCGTGCGCGAGGCGATGCAGGCGGTGGAGGCCCGGCATGCTTGAGGGCTCCACCCATCAGCTGGTGATGATCATCCTGCATGATCCCGCCTACCTGAACGACCTGCTGGCCGCCTTGCTGGAGGCCGGCATCACCAACGCCACCGTGGTCGAGAGCCAGGGCATGGGGCGCCTCTTGTCGCGCGACATGCCGATCTTCGCCTCCTTCCGGCACATGTTCGCGGGCAGCAAGTCGTACGCGTACACCGTGTTCGCCCCGGTCGAGGACCCGAGCGTCACCGAGCACGTGGTGGCCCTGGCCACCGATGTCCTGCGCGAGGCGCCCCCTTCGGATCGCGGCCTGGTGCTGGCGCTGCCAGTGGCCAGGTTCGTCGATCTCTCCGAGGTCCCGGGAGGCCGGTGAGCCTCCAGCTCCTCATCCTCTTCCTCGTCATCGTGCTCGTGGCCCTCTTGGGGTCGCGGGCGCGGCGGGGACGGGTGCGGATGTGGCCGCTGCAACGCCTCCTGCAGACCGGCACTCCGTTCGTGTTCGTGGGTTTCCTCATGGGGCCCCAGGGCTTCGGCCTCGTGCCGGGGGGCCTGTTGGATCAGCTGCGGCCCATCGTGATCCTGGGCTTCGGGTGGATCGGGTTCCTGTACGGCTCGCACTTCGAGTGGCGGCGCATCCGCCGCTTCGGGGCCCGGATGTACGGCGGGGGCATCACCGAGTCGGTGGTGACCATGGGGGTGGTGGGGCTGGCGGTGTACTGGGTGCTCCCGCTGCTCTACCCGGGCATGCAGGAGGCCTTGCGCGAGCACGTGGCGGTGGGCCTCGCCGCGTGCGCGGGGGGCACCGCGCCGGCCGGGGTCTTCGCCCTCACCCGGCAGCGCGGCGTGTCGGCCCGGGACTCCGAGCTCTTGCGCTTCTTCTCGGCCGTGGACGACCTCCCGCCGGTGCTCTTGCTCGGCGTCTTCTTCGCGCTGTGGGACGTCGACGGCGGCGGCGTGGCCTCGGCCCCGGAGCGCCTCGCGATGTCGGTGGTGCTCGGGACCCTGCTCGGCCTCGGCTCGCACCTGCTGCTGCCGAGCGGACGGGACAGCGCCTCCCACGCCTTCCTCCTCATCCTCGGGATGGGCTCCCTGTGCGCCGGGGCGGCGGAGATGCTCCTGTTGTCGCCCCTGTTCGTCGCCGTGCTCGGGGGCATGGTCTTCGCGAACCTGTCTCCGCGAAAGGAGGACATCTACGGGCTCATGGAGCGCCGTGAGCACACCCTCTACGCGGTGTTCCTCATCGTGGCGGGGGCGCTGTTCCGGTGGGAGGCCGTCCGGGTGGTCCTCCTGCTCGCCCCCGGCTACGTGATCCTGCGCGGGGCGGCGAAGGTGGCGGGGGCCTGGCTGGGGACCCGCGGGGTGCTGCGGGAGGGGAGCGTGCACGGGATGCTCGGCACCGGCCTCGTCTTCCAGGGGGGCATGGGCCTCGCGATCGCGGTGCACCTCGAACTCAACGCGGGGGCGGCGGCCGGCCTCTTCATGACCACCGTGGTGCTCGCGGTGGTGCTGAACGATCTGATCGGCCTCCCCATCGCGGTGCAGGCGCTCGGCCGGAGGCGCCGGTGAGGCTGTCGAGGGTCGGCTCGCGCCTGCTGGGGGTGGTGGTGCTCCTCGCCACCGCGTTCACGGTGCGGGTCCTCACCGCGGGCACCCCGGTCGACGGCGCGGCCGACGCCACCATGGTGCTCGGCTTCGTGCTCGTGATCTCGTACCTGGCAGGGCGGGTTGCGATCCGCGTCAACCTGCCCTCGATCACCGGCTACCTGGCGGTGGGGGTGCTCTTCGGGCCCTGGGTGCTCGCGCCGGTGTTCTCCGGCATCACGATCCTCTCCCACGAGGCCGCGGTCTCACTGCAGCTCCTGGACGGCGCGGCCCTCGGCCTCATCGCGCTCACCGCGGGCGGCGAGCTGAAGCTCTCGATGGTGCGGGAGCGCCGGCGCAGCATCGCGTGGGTGGTGGGCGGCCACGTCCTCGTCGTGGCCCCCGGCGTTGCCGGGGTGATGATGGGCCTGTTCTACCTCATGGGCGGGCTCCCCGACGTGCCCACCGCGAGCATGGTGGCGGCGGCGGGCATGCTGGGGGTGACCGCGGTGGCCAAGAGCCCCGCCACCACCATCGCGGTGATCCAGGAGTACAAGGCCAAGGGCCCCATGACCGACCTGGTGCTGGCGGTGACGGTGGCCAAGGACGTGGTGGTGGTGACCCTCTTCACCGTGGCCCTCGCCTTCGCCCTCATGGCGGTCGAGGCGGGGGGAGGAGGTGCGGGCGTACCGGCGCTGGCGCTCCGCACCGCGTGGGAGGTCCTGGGCTCGCTCGCGCTAGGCCTGGCCCTCGGCTGGATCCTCGCCCAGTACGCGCGCTGGGTGAGGGCGGAGATGCCGCTGTTGGTGCTCGCCCTCGCCTTCGTGAGCGGGGGCCTCAACGAGGCCTACCACCTGTCGGGCCTCCTGGTGTGCATGGTGGCGGGCTTCTACGTCGAGAACTTCTCCGAGCACGGCCACACCCTGATCCAGGCGGTCGAGAAGCACGCCCAGCCGCTCTACATCATCTTCTTCACCATCGCGGGCGCGGCGCTGGACTTCGGGGCCCTGGCCGTCGCCTGGCCGGTGGCGGTGGGGCTCGCGCTCTCCCGCATGGCCTTCACCTTCCTCGGCACCTGGTTCGGGGCGCGCGCCACCGGGGAGCCCCAAGCGGTCCGCGGTCTGGCGTGGACGGGCTTCATCGGTCAGGCCGGGGTGACGCTCGGCTTCGCCGCGGTGCTCGCCGACCGGCTCCCCGCGGTGGGCCCCACCCTGCGCACGGTGATCGTGGCCGCGGTGGCCCTCAACCAGATCGCGGGGCCCATCTTGTTCCGCTGGGGGCTCACTCGGGCGGGAGAGGCGCAGACGACGGCCTGAGCTTCGGCAACAGGGCCTGCAAGAGCCGCTCGGCCATCATGCGGTTGCCGCGGTCGCCGAAGTGCACGTGGTCGATGAACACCGAGCGGGGCTCGGCCGCGATCGCCTCGTCCATGTCCACCATGTCGATCCGGAGCGCCGCGAGGCGCTCGGGCAACATCGCCCGGTACCGGGCGTAGACCGCGGCGTTGTAGTCGCCGAAGGCCGGGGTCTGGGCCTGGTTGTGGGCCTTCATCTCCACCTCGAAGGGGGAGAGGGCCTTCTTCGTGGCGTAGAGGGTGGGCTGCAGCGCCACCAGGTACACCGGGACCTCGTCCGCCGCGGTGCGCGCGATCTTCATGTTGTAGAGCAGGCCCTCCACCACCTGGTCGTGGGGCTTCTGCTTCGCGTCGAGCTGCTTGGCGTAATACGGCTGGTCGAGCAGGTAGAACAGGGCGAGGTCGTGCTGGGCCCGGGTGGGCGGGCCGGGGTCGACGCCGAGGGCGGAGTCGGCGTCATAGGTGAACATCTTGTGGAACTGGCCGAGCACCGCGGCCGAGCTGGTGTAGTCCCAGCGATCGTCGGTGATGTCGAAGCCCCGGTAGCCGCTGTAGGTGTCGTTCCAGCCGGTGAGGTGCACCACCGCGTCGGGCCGGAGCGCCGCCACCTTGTCGACCACCAGGGCGCGCTCGTGGGTGCTGAGGTAGGCGCCCACCCCGGCGTTCCACACCCGCACCGTCTTGCCCGGCAGCTGCGCTTGCAAGAGGGATTGCAGCATGGCCGCGTAGGTGTCCTCCTGGATCACCCCGGCCCCCCACGCGGTGGAGCCGCCAAGCACCACCACCCGCACCTCGTCCTCCGGCTTCACGAGGGCGATGTCCTCGGTGTTCCGGAAGCCCAGGTTGTTGGTCTGGTAGCCGTCGCCGGTGTGGTGGGCGGCGGGGAAATAGCCCACGTAGGTGCTGTAGCGCATGAGCGCGAAGGTGTCGTGCTTGCCGTAGTACTCGCCCGGCCGATCGAAGGCGTCCTCGCTCTTGGTCTTCACCCAGCCGAGGGCCTTGTCCTTGGCGTGCTCGGGGCCGTAGCGGCGCTGCATCTTGAGGTAGCCCCGGAGGCCGACCTCCACCACCCCGAGGCAGACCGCCACCGTGATGACCACCAGGGCCACGTTGATCAGGAGCTTTCTACCCATGCCGCGGAACCCGCGGGGAACCTAGCAGGACCTGGGCGGGGGTGCACCAGGAGCGCCGCCGTGCCGTCCCAGAACGGGGAACGTCGAGGGTTACCGCGCCGCTCTCGCCAGGGGGCGTGACCGAGAGCAGGAGCTTTGCTAGACCCACCGGGATGCTCGCCGCCCTCCGGAAGGTCCCGCGCCTGTACGTGGTCCTCGGGCTGGTGGCGTTCCTGGCCTACCTGCCGGGGAGCTGGTGGGGGGCGCCCACCGCCACCGCCCCCGACCGCAAGCTCTCGTGGGGTACCGACGACGAGACCCCGCTCGGGCCGCTGGCCGAAGTGCACAACATCTTGCACCCCAAGAAGGACCGCAACCTTGGCTACCCGCTCATGTACTCCTTCACCGTAGCCGCCGCCTACGCGCCGTACCTGGGCTACGCGTGGGCCACCGGCGGCCTGAAGGGGATCAGCGGCGACTACCCGTGGGGCTTCGCGGATCCGGTGGCGGCCTTGAAGTCGCTCACCTTCATCTCGCACCTCGTGAGCATGCTCCTCGGGGTGGCGATGGTCCTGTCGGTGCTCTTCGCCGGACGCGCCCTCGGCGATCCGCGCGCGGGCCTGTTCGGCGCGGTGTTCATGGCCACCGCGTACCCGTTCTTCTACTACTGCCGCACCGGCAACGTGGACGGCCCGATGGTGGCCTTCGTGGCGCTGGCTCTCGCCGCCTACGCCGCGCTCCTGGGCCGGGGGGTCACCGCGCTCCGCGGGGCGGCGCTCGGCGCCTTCATGGGCTTCGCCCTCGCCACCAAGGAGTCCTGCTACTCGATCTTCATCCCGGTGGTGCCGGTGCTCTTGTTCGTGCACTGGCGGCGGCGCGCGCCGGATGTGTCGGTCACGTCCTGGGCGTTCCTGCGCCCGGTGGTGGTGACCGCGGTGGTGGGCGTCCTGGCCTTCGGGTTCGGCAGCGGCCTCTTCGTGGAGCCGAGCCGCTACATGGCCCACCTGGAGTTCCACCGCCAGCTGGGCCAGGCCCTGGTCGAGGGGCACGACCACCTCGCCGAGCTGTCGGCCCGCAACCAGGGCGGGGCGTTGGGGCTGGCGTGGGCCATCGTGTCCCACGCCGCCGACACCATGACGGGGCCGGGGCTCCTGCTGGCCGCGGCCGGGGTGGTGCTGTTGGCGGCCCGGCAAGACTGGTTGCGCCTGGCCGCGGTGGCCCCGGCGCTGTTCTTCCTCGCGTTGATGCCGCTCCACATCCCGCTCTCGCAGCTCCGCTACGTGCTCCCCGCCGCGCCCGGGCTGGCCCTCGCGGCGGGGCTCGCGGTGGGCATGGCGTGGGGGCTCGGGGCCTGGCCGCGCCGGGTGGCGGTGGCGGTGGCGGTGGCAGCGGCGGGGCTCAACGGGCTCCGGGCGGTGGACCTCACCTACGCGATGATCGAAGACTCCCGCCTCGCCGCGGGCGCCTGGCTCCAGGCCGAGCTGAAGGAGGGGGATCGCATCGACTACTTCGGCGGCACCGAGCGCCTGCCGCCACTACCGGCCTACGCCCGCACCGAGCGGGCCGCGCCCCACCTGAGCGCGCGCAAGAAGGCCCCGGTCGGCCCCGAGATGCAGGCCCGCATCAAGGAGCGCTGGACGACGAACCCGCCCCGCTTCATCGTGGTGCTCCCCGATCACTCCAGCATGGGCCGGCCGCACCACCACACGATGCCCCCCGCAACCTTCCTTGCGTTGGAGGACGGGAGCCTGGGCTACGACCGGGTGGCGATGTTCCAGACCCCGCCCCTACTGCCGTGGGTGAAGCGCCCGCGCCTGGACTACCCGATGGTGAACCCACCGATCCGCATCTACGCCCCGCGGGGAGCGGAGCGCCCATGAGCGACGTGGAGCTGGTGCCGCTCCAGCGCCTGTCCGGCGCTGACCTCGACGTGCTCGCCGCCGCGCATCGCCGCGCGCTGGACGGGCTGCTCACCGACCTGGGCTTCGAGCTGGTGCGCCGCTTCTATGCATCGGCAGCGCGCTCCTCGCACCTGTTCGGCGCCGCGGCCCGCCTCGAGGGCCGGGTGGTGGGCGCGGTGGTGGGCACGGGCCAGCCCGACGAGGCCTTCACCGCGGTGGCCTCGCCCGCGTGGCGCTTCGGCCTGCACGTGCTGCGACACCGCCCGCAGGTGTTGCCTCAGCTGGCGGTGTCATGGCTGCGCCCGGCCCACGCCGAGGCCACGCCGGACAAGAGCGCCGAGCTCCTCTACATCTTCACCGACCAGGCGGCGCGCGGGCATGGTATCGGCCGTCGGCTGGTGAGCTGGTTCATGCACGAGGCGAAGGATCGCAACTTCGATTACGTGACCCTCAGCGTCGAGGAGGACAACGCCGGGGCGATCGGGCTGTATGAGAAGCTGGGCTTCGAGACGTGGGCCTCGGGTCGCCGTGAGGGGCGCTTCGTGCGCCAGCGCATGGGGGCCGACCTGAGGGGAGGATCGCCGTGAAGTACGCCGCGATGAACATCAACTTCGACTCCCTGGGCGAGGCCTACGGCTTCCCAGAGGGCTATCGCGACCCGTCCTTCTTCGAGGTCGCGGATCGGCTGATGGAGATCGCGGACCGCTACGACTTCAAGTACAGCATCTACATCATCGCCAAGGACCTCGAGAAGCCCGAGAACCGGGCTGCGGTGCGCCGCTGGGCGGAGGCCGGGCACGAGATCGGGAGCCACACCTACCACCACCCGCCGCACCTGAGCGCCATGAGCCGGGCGGAGCTGTCGGAGGAGCTGGGGCGGGCCCACGGCCTGATCGCGGAGACGGTGGGCGAGGCGCCGAAGGGCTTCATCGCGCCGGTGTGGAGCACCTCCGCCGCGGTACTCGAGACGCTGATCGGCCTGGGCTACGAGTACGACACCTCGTCGTTCCCTTCGTGGCTGATGTATCCGTCGCTGGCCAAGATCACCGCGAACCACATCGGTGACGCGCGCATGTGGCGCTTCATGCGGCGCAAGGACTACGGCTACTTCCTCGCCGGCTCGCGAACCCCCTACCTCACCAACGGGTCGCTCTTCGGCCGGGACTTCGATCCCGAGGCGCCGCACCTCACCGTGCTCCCGCTGCCCACCACCTCCACCCGGATGGCGTGCTGGCATACCTTGGCCTTCATCATGGACTGGCGGCGCTATGAGCGGATCCTGAAGTCCTGCCTGCAGAGCCTGGACGCGTTCTATTACCTGCTCCACCCCGCCGACATGGTGGACGCGTCGGACCTGGAGCCGGGGCGCACCCTGCACCTCGAGCGGCTGGACGTGCCCCTCGCGACCAAGGTGGCGTACCTGGAGCGGGCCATCGAGCACATCCTGTCGGACGGCCGGAAGATCGTGACGATGCGCGAGCTGGCCGCCCGGGCCCACGAGGCGTTGATCTGAGTCGGGGTCCCGGGCGACCGTCACCGGGCGGCCTGCTGCGCTTGCAGATTTGTCGCGGTTGACCCCGTCCCCGGGTCAGGCGAGGGTCGCACGGTGGACGCGCGCGCGCCGACGCACCCCTACTGGGCGGCCATCGTGGACCAGGCCCCCCGGGTGCTGGGCCTCATGGACCGCGAGGCGCTGAGCCCCACCTCGGGCTGCGGCGACCGCACCTACTGGGCGTGGAAGTTCACCGACTTCCCCGGCGCGCGCTTCCAGGAGTCGCTGTGCGTGCTGAGCTTCCTCTACCGCACGCCGGGCAGCGAGTACTTCAAGAACCCCAACCTCCTGACGTGGATCGGCCGCGGCATGGAGTACTGGTGCAAGATCCAATACAAGGACGGCTCCTTCGACGAGGCCTACCCCTTCGAGCGGTCCCTCGCCGCCACCGCCTTCACCGGCTTCTACGTGGGTGAGGGCTTCCGCATGGTGCAAGATGACCTGCCGGACGCCACCCGAGCCCGGGTGAAGGTCGCCTTGCGGCGGGCCGGCGACTGGCTGGTGGGCCACGACGAGCACCACGGGTTCCTCTCGAACCACCTGGCCGCGGCGGCGGCGGCGCTGATGAACATGCACCTCATCACCCGGGACCCGCGGTACCTGGAGCGCAGCCAGTACTTCGTGAACAAGATCCTCAGCCACCAGTCCCCCGAGGGCTGGTACGACGAGTACGGCGGGGCGGACCCGGGCTACCAGACCCACGGGACCTTCTACCTCGCGCGCATCCACCAGCTGCGGCCCGAGCCGCGCCTGTTGGAGTCCATCGAGCGCTCCATGAGGTTCCTCGCGAACTTCATCCACGTGGACGGCAGCCTGGGCGGTGAGTACACCAGCCGGAACACCCAGACCTACTACCCGGCCGCGTTCGAGATGTTGCAGTCCAGCCTGCCGATCGCGTCGTGGATCGCGGAGCGGATGCGGCCCGCGGTGGCCTCGGCCTCGGCCGCCGGGCTCCGCTCGGTGGACGCGTACAACTACTATCCGTTCCTCAACAACCTCGTCTTCGCGCACCAGGCCTTCAGCGACGCCGATCGCGACCCGAAGCCCCCCGAGGGCCCCAGCGAGGCCGAGGGGCTCACCTGGTTCCCCGCCGCCGGCCTGGCCCGGGTGCGGACGGCCCGCTACGACGCCTACGTCGGCACCCGCAAGGGCGGGGTGGTGAAGGTCTTCGACCGGCAGAAGGGCGCCCTGGTCTACAACGACTGCGGCTACATCGGGCGCCTCGAGGGCGGCGGGTTCTGCTCGAGTCAATACGAGGACGGCGAGCGCAAGGTGTCCGTCACTCCTGAGGTGATCGAGGTGGAGGGCGCCTTCGCCGCGATCTCGAAGCCGGTGATGAACCCGATCAAGTTCATGGCGTTTCGGGCCTTCAACCTCACCGCGGGGCAGGTGCCGGCCCTCGCGTTCTGGATGAAGAACCTGCTGGTGAAGACGCTGATCTATCGGAAGAAGCCCCTCAGCATCGCCTTCAAGCGACGGATCGAGCTGGGGGCGAGCAGCGTGCGGGTCACCGACAACCTCGAGGGGCCCGACGCGTCGAAGGTGGTGGAGCTGCGGTGGGAGCCGGTGTTCACCACCATCCACATGGGCTCCTCACGGTACTTCGTGCCCAACGAGCTGGAGGTGGCGTTCCCCGAGAGCGCCTCCGACGAAGCCCACGCCCTGGACCCCCGCCGGGTGGCGGCCGGGGTGCGGCTGGAGCGCAACGTGACTTTCTCGAGCCCTGAAGGCGAGGTGGTTGAGTAGATGGACCTCTCGGTGGTCAGCCCCTTCTATAACGAAGAGGCCCTGATTCATAAGAACATCAAGAAGATGTTGGCCAAGCTCCACACCCTCGACCTCGAGTGGGAGCTGATCGTGGTGAACGACGGGTCCACCGACAAGGGGCTCGAGCAGGCCCTGGAGGTGGCGCGCACCGAGCCGAAGCTCAAGCTCTTGTCGTACACCAAGAACAAGGGCCGCGGGCACGCGCTCCGCACCGGCATCGCGGCTGCCACCGGGGCGGTGATCGTCACCACCGAGGCGGACCTGTCGTGGGGCGAGAACGTGGTGACCGACCTCTACGACGCCATGGTGCGTTGGCCCGAGGCGGACATGGTGGTGGCGAGCCCCAACATGGAGGGCGGCGCCTACCGGAACATCCCGTGGAAGCGGGTGCTCCTGAGCAAGCTCGGGAACACCATCATCCGCACCTTCATGCTCGACGTGGTCACCATGAACACCGGCATGACGCGGGCCTATCGGCGCGACGTGATCCAGTCCTTGCCGCTGTTCGAGAACAGCAAGGAGTTCCACGTCGAGGTGATCCTCAAGGCGGTCGCCTTGGGGCTCAACATCAAGGAGATCCCGGCGATCCTGGAGTGGCCGGCGGAGCGCCACACGGAAGGGGGCGGCGAGAAGAAGAAGAAGAAGAAGACCAGCTTCTTCGCCTCGAACCTGTTCCAGTTCGTCATCTCGCACAGCCTGATGAGCATCATGGGCAACCCCACGCGGTACATCTGGGCCTTCAGCACGGTGTCCTTCGCGCTGAGCATGGTGCTCTTGGTCATCTCGATCGTGGCCAAGGTGATGGGCGGCATCGCGGCCTACACCGCGCTGTTGAGCGCCTCGATGTTCATCCTCAGCGTGATGCTGTTCGTGTTCGGGGTGTCGCTGCGCCAGAGCTCCAACCTGATGAAGGAGATCTGGATCATGCAGCGGCAGCAGAACCTGTCGGTGATCCGGCCGAAGGACACCGTGTACCAGGTGCAGGCCCCCCGGGTGGGGGCCCCGGCCGCGCTGCCGGAGCCGCAGGGGGCGCGCGAGAAGGTGCCGTCCTGAAGTCACGGCCTGGCCTCGCCTCGCGGCGAACGCCGATGGCTGGAGTCCTCCTCGCTTGTTGCCTCGACCTCGACCTGGGTTCGGGCAGAGGCGCGGCCTACGCGGCCCTCGCGACCCTGCAAGTGAGCCTACGCGGAGCTCGCGACCTCCTCCGCGGGCGTGGGGAGCGCCTGCAGCCTGCCGCAGATCTGGTTCTTCCCTCGAGCCTTCGCCTGGTACATGTACTGGTCCGCCACGTGGACGAGCTCGGAGGCTCCGCCGTGGGGCAGATCGTCGGGCCACAGCGCGAGCCCGATGCTGGCGCCGACCGGGAGCCCCTCCCAGTCGAGCCCCTGGACGCGCCCGAGGATTCGCTCGGCGGCCCGGTGCAGGGCGCTGCGCTCCGGGAGCTCCGAGAGAAGGACGAGGAACTCGTCGCCGCCGAGCCGCGTGGCGACGTCCGTCTCTCGGATCTCCGCGTGCAGGATGGCCGCGACGTGTCGGAGGATCTGGTCGCCGGCGGCGTGGCCGAAGCCGTCGTTGATCGCCTTGAAGCCGTCCAGGTCGAGGTAGAGGAGGCCGAAGCGTCGATGGTGCCGCCTGCTTCGCTGCAGCTCTGACTGGAGCGCGGCCTCCAGCACCGTGCGCGTCGCGAGCCCGGTGAGCGCATCTTGACGCACCATCGCCTCGAGTCGCTGCTGATACCTCAGCTTGATGCTCCGGTGCCGGCTCAGCATGGCGAGCACCAGCAGGACCGCCAAGTAGATCGGCGCCCAGAGCGAGACCGCCGCCTCGAGTGCCTCCTGGCGCACCTGCATGACCTGCTGAGGATGAACGCGAACCACCAGCCACCACCCCGGATCGAAGCTGCCGCTCTCGCGTGACGTTGCTGCGCAGCCGGATCGGATCGCGGCCTGGAAGCGGCGGAACACGAACCGGCCCTCCCGAGTGGTCGAGCTGCCCTCCTGGTTGCGCTGCATGGCGACCCACGCATCCGGCACCCAGGCGCTCATCCGGGCCTCGGACCGACCCTCCACCAGCTGGCCGAACTCGAGCTCCGGGGTCTCGGCGAGGATCCAGTAGCCGCTCTGGTCGACGAGCTGGACGCGCAGTCGGCCCGACAGGCCCCGGATGCGCTCGAGGGTCGGGGCCATGAGGTGGTTGATCACCAGATAGCCCTGCCGCTCACCTCCCCAGGCGAGATCGACCCCGGTCCTCAGGACCGGCTTGTAGGGCAGCTCCACCTGCCCGTGCTCGACGTTCAGATCTAAGCGCGAGAAGTAGAGCTGGTCGCGAGCCAGCGCGGCCAGGTCTCGCATGTAGCTGCGACCAGACTTGTCCTGCAGCTGAGCCTCCGGGACCAACCAGGCTCGGTCTCGGCCGGCGTTGACCCGCACACGCTCGTGCCCCTCGGTGTCGAGGAACCTGATCTGGTCGTACGCGGGTTGGATCGAGGCGATCTGCAGCAGGTCGTGCGCGAGCGCGGGGTAGGTCGGCGCCTCCGAGCCCTCGATCAGGCTGCGCAGGATGCAGGCGTTGGTGGCGTCGGCAGTGACCTGATGCTCGAGGAGCAGCGACGCCCGAGCGACCAGGACGCCGGCGTCTCGGTCGAGCTCGGCGAGCGATGCCTCTTCCAGGTGGCCTTGGTAGGCGACGACGAAGCCGGCGAACCCGATCGTGGCGAGCGCCATCCGCAGGGGGGCCGAGCCGGCCAATTCGGCCGCGCGGCGCAGAGCGAGTCGAGCACGCATGCGACGCCTCTCAACCCCTCGAGTTCGGAGGGAATCCCAGGGTCGTTAGGGCCGTCGGGGGTACGCCGCTGAGAAGTGCTCCGCGCCCCTCTGCGAGGCCGCGGCGGGGCTCGCGTTGGCGCAGGATGAGCCGGACGTGCGGAGGTGAAGCAGGTCGAGCTCAAGCCCCCGGGCGCTTGTCCGCGAAGGCGCGGAACCACAGCTCAAGCACCACCACCGCGAACATCTGCTTCACGAGCACGAACTCCTTCTTGTGCATCCGGTTCTGGATGTCGCGGATCGCCTCGACCCGGAAGATGCCGCGCTCCTTGATCGCCTTCTCGGACAGGATGTCGTTGAACATCGCCTTGAAGGCGGGCTGCTCGAAGTAGGTCTCGACCGGGACGTAGAAGGGCATCTTGCGGCGCTTGGCCACCGCGGGGAGCTCCAGCTCCTTGGCGAGGCGCCGCAGGATCCACTTGCCCTCCAGGAAGCGCATCTTCACGTGGTCGGGGAGGGTGCGGCAGAACTCGATGAGGGTGTGGTCGAGGAACGGCACCCGGGCCTCGATCGCGTGGGCCATGCTCATCTTGTCGGTGCGAAGCAGCATGTTGTCCGGCAGCCAGTGGTCGTAGGACAGGTCCAGCATGCGCTGGAAGAAGGGCTCCCGCAGGTTGACCTGCGAGATGCGGCGGCTGGGGGACAGGGCGCCGGAGCGCTCCAGGGTGTGGAGGAACTCCGGGGTGTAGAGGCTGTGGGTCTCCCGCGCGTCGAAGAGCGACATCAGGTGGCGGTAGGCCGGGTCGAGGGCGTCGGGCTCCACCATGTCGAGGTAGTCCAGCGCCTTCTGCTTGCCCCGCTCCCCCAGGTAGGCGGGGTACTGAAACGCGGTATTCAGTAGATCGGTGGGCACCGCCGCGATCAGCGGCTCCAACACCCGCTTTCGCACCGTCTTCGGGAGGAGGCGCCGGTACAGCTCACCCAGGCGCAGCACCTTGTGGAACAGGTAGCCGCCCAGGATCTCGTCCCCGCCCTCACCGGTGAGCACCACCGTGACTTGCTTCTTCGCCTCACGCGCGAGCTGGTACATCGGGATCGCGATGGCGTCGCCCAGGGGCTCGTCCGAGTGGTGCACCACGTCGGGCAACAGCTCGATGTCCGAGGCGCGGCACGCGATCTCGGTGTGGTGCGCGCCCAGCTGGCGGGCGGTGGCGGCGGCCTCGGTGAGCTCGTCGTGCTCGTAGTCGAAGCCGACCGAGAAGGTCTTCACCGACCCGGACGAGAGCTTCGCCATCAGGGCGACGATGACCGAGGAGTCGACCCCGCCCGACAGGTACGCGCCCAAGGGGACATCGGCCACCAGCCGGCGCCGCACGCTCGAGGTCAGCTCGGCCTTGAAGGCCTGGTAGTGGTCCTCGCTGCTCCCCTTGCGGGTCGGGGCGTCGGTGCGGGGGGTCCAGTAGCGGTGGAGCGAGAAGCGCTCGTTCTCGAACACCGCATAGTGGGCGGCGGGGAGGCGGTGGATCTCGTTGAAGAGGGTGGTGCTCCCCGGCACGTAGCGGAGCGCGAGGTAGTCGTGGACCCCGGTGTTGTTCACCGTGAGGTCCGCCCCCCGGTACTGCAAGATGGACTTCGTCTCGGACGAGAAGAGCAGGCGGCTGCCCTGGTGCAGGTAGTACAGCGGCTTGATGCCCACCCGGTCCCGCGCGAGGAGCAGCCGACGGCTGCGCTTGTCCCAGAAGGCGAAGGCGAACATGCCGTTGAGCTTGTTCAGCGCCCCCTCGCCGTAGCGCACCAGGAGCTGCAGGAGCACCTCGGTGTCCGACGCGGTGGTGAAGCTCACCCCCGCCGACTCCAGCTCCAGCCGCAGCTCGCGGTAGTTGTAGATCTCGCCGTTGTAGACCAGCGCGTAGCGCTCGTCGCCCGAGAACACCGGCTGGTGCCCGCCCGCGAGGTCGATGACCGAGAGGCGGCGATGGCCGAGCGCCACCCCGGGCCCATGAAAGATCCCCGCGTCGTCGGGGCCGCGGTGGGTGATGGCCGAGGTCATCGCCTCCGCCAGCTCGCGATCGTCCAGCCCCACGTAGCCGCAGATGCCGCACATGGTCAGTGCTCCGTCCCTTCGCTCGCGGTCATCGGGATGCGGCAGGTGTAGACCTCACCGCCCCGCAGGGTCCCCGAGAACCACTTCATGTCGTGGCACGCGCCCCGGACGTAGGTCATGACCTCCGGGTTCACGTGCTTGATATAGTCGGCCATCATGAACACCACCCACGCCTGGGGGTGGCCCTCTGCTGCGGCCTCGATCTCTTGCTCGGACCACACCTTGGGGCAGACCTTCTCGTAGTAGCCCTCGTAGATCGTGTTGATGATGCCGAGGCAGAGCACCGCGTCGTCGGGGCCCTTCTGGGCCTCGATGTAGCGCATGGCCCCCTCGAAGTCCTGCTTTGGCCGCAGGTAGTTCAGCGGCACCGATGCGGCAGAAGCCAGGAGCAACAGCCCGATGACCACCTCGCCCACCGGCTTCCCGTTCAGCGCCTTCACCCGCGCCGCGAGCGCGAAAGGCCCGCGCACGAAGATAAGCACCGCGAACGCCGCCACCCCGAAGAAGAAGCGCGGGTACACGATGCCGCGGCCGCCCATGACCCCGAAGCCGGTGATCAACACCGGCGCCACGAACAGGGCCAACGCCAGCGGGTTCTCCTTCGCGTAGCTGAGCAAGCCCACCAGGCCCACCACGCCGATGATCAGCACCACCACCGCGCCGATCGCCATCGTGCCGCCGAAGCCCTGGGCCAGGCTCTTCAGCGTCTCGAGCGCCGCCCACAGCGGGGTCGCGAGGCCCTCGGCGGGGGAGGGCTTGTTCACGAAGAAGTCGATCACGTCGCCCAACATCGGGGCGTGAAAGAGCAGGGTGAAGGCCGCCCCGAGCGGGAACGCGGCGAGGGGCCACACCCAGCGTGAGACCGGGCGCACCTTCCACGCGAGGTACGGCGCCACCGCCGCCGCGTGCCCCACCACGATGAACACCATGCCGAGGTGGGTGTACGCGCCCAGGCCCGCCACCAGCCCGTAGAGGATGAAGGTGCGGGGCTTCGGGGCCTGCAAGCCATCCAGCAAGAGCGTGGTGCAGAGGATCCCGCCCAGCATGATGGCGGTGTAGCCGCGGCCGTTCTGCGAGAACCACACGTGGTGGTACGACAGCGCCAGCAGCGCGGCCGACAGGAACGCCTCGCGCGGGGTGGTGACCCGGCGGGCGAGGGCGTAGAGCGCGGGCACGCACGCGACGCCCATGAGCGCGGCGGGCAGGCGCAGGGTCCACGGCGCCTCGCCGAACGCCGCCATCGTGCCGTGGGCCAGGAGTGAGTACAGCGGGTGCTGGTTGTTGCTGTAGAAGTGGGTGAAGAGGTCCCACGCGGGGAGGCGCACGTAGCGCACGAGCGAGAGGAACTCGTCGGCCCACATCTGGCCGTTCAGGTCCACCAGGCGCACCACCAGCGCCACCGCGTACAGCCCCCACAGCCAGCTCGGCTTGATCTCCTCCTCGGCTCGCCCCACGTCGTCTCCCTATCCGCGCTCGGACCCGGTGTCCAACCCGTCGGCTCCGGTGAGGTAGCCTACCCACTCACCCGCCACCCGCGCCGCCACCAGCGCCGACAGCGGCGGTAGGGCCTTCGTGAAGGTGCGCAAGAGGGATTGCGAGCGCCGGGCCTTGTTCGCCATGCGGCCCACCATCAGGGGCGGGAGCATCGGCGCGCCCACCCGGAGGGCCCAGGTCTTCGCGGGGGACGTGTACTCGAGGCGCTTGGCCGCGAAGACCCGGCCCAGCTGGAAGCGCTCCCGCATCGCCTCTTGCAGGTTGACCGGCCGCACCAGGGTCACCGGGGCCTCCGGCACCAGGCCGAGGGGCAGGTCGGCCCGGGCCACCAGCGCCTGGTTCACCACCTGCTCCTGGAAGTGGGTGCGCCAGTCGAGGTCCAGCGCCTCCAGGTCGGCGCGACGGTAAGCCGCGTTGCACACCGTCAGGGTGGCGGCGACCCCGGCCGGTACGGGAGAGGTGTAGGGGAAGAAGTCGATGAAGGTGAAGGCCCACTCCACCTTGCTCGCGCCGGGGTTGATGTCCACCGGCCCGCCCACCGCGGCCCAGCCACCCTCCAGCGCGTCGACGAGGGTGCGGGCCCAGTCCGGGTGCGGGACGCAGTAGTCCTTGGTCACCAGCACCACGTCGCCGTGGGTGTTCTGGATCGCCCTCGCGGCCAGCTCCAGCGGGCTCTGCTGGCCCACGTTCGGGACCACGCGCACGTCAGGATAGCCTGCAGCGGCCCGCGCCATGTCTTCCAGCGCGGGGTCATGGGTCACCACCACCTCGAGCTCGGGCGCGCCCCGCTGGTTGGCGAGGGCGGCGAGGCAGGCGGCCAGGGACTCGGGGCCGGCCATCCCCACCACCGCCACGCTCACCTTCGGGGCGCTCATGGCTGCTCCTCGACCGCGGGCTGGGCGTCCAAGGTCAACAGGTCGCGGTCCACCCGCTGGCGCCCGCCTGCGCTCAGGAGCCCGACGCCGCCGATGACCGCCATGCCCACCACCTGGATCGCGTGGAAGGCGAGGGCGACGACTGCGGCCTGGGCCGGGGTGACGCCGAAGGGCGCCATGCCGAGGCGCATGCCGACCTCGAGGGTGCCGGCGAAGGCGGGGCCGGCGGGGATCATGATGGTGAAGGTGGTGATGCTGGCGGTGACCGGCCCCAACAGGAACGGCGTGCCGGGTAGGTAGGCGTCGGCGACGATCCACACCAGCGCCGCGGTGAGGGCCCAGTACAGCGCGGTGATCACCACGAAGGCGAGGAGGCGCAAGGGCGCTTTCAGGACCGAGGCGCCTACGATGAACGCGTCGAGCAGCGTGATGATGCGGGTGGCCAGGCTCTGGGAGATCGGGCCCACCAGCCTGCGGATCAGCGCGAAGGCCGGGTTCTTGGCCATCACGGTCACGATCATGAAGACGAAGCCGCCACCGAACACCACGAGCGCCCCGGTGGCGAAGGTGGCCAGCTCCTGGGGCACCTCCGCGTTGCCGGGCAGGATCGTGAGGAGGGCGAAGAAGAGCCCGACCCCGGTGATGCCGTCGGCGATGCGCTCCACCACCACCGACGCCATCGCGCCGACGAAGGGGACGCCCGAGCGCGCGATGAGGAGCGGGCGCACGAACTCACCGAGCCGGAGCGGCAGGAAGAACGTGGCGGGGAAGCCGATGCTGGCCGCGGTGAAGACCTCGCGTCGAGTCGGAGCGCCGAGCGGGGCCACCAACAGATGCCAGCGCACGACGCGCATCACGTGGCCGACGAGCTGGCCCGCGAACACCGCGCCGACCATGAGCATGCTGCTCCGCCCGAGCTCGGCGCCCACGTGGCTGAGGTCGACGTCGTGGAAGGCCCACCAGAAGCAGAGGACCGAGCCCACGAGGGCGACGGTGCCCTTGGCCGCGAGCGCGAGCAGGCTCCGCCGCGGCGACACCGCCACTGTTCCGGGCATGGGCCCTCTCTATCCCACGGCTGGAGAGATATCCAAAAGAACTGAAGGCTGCTTCAGGTAGGTATGAGTATCATCTGAACGGGTTCGCAGTGGGGCGGGGTGCCCCGGTTGCGTAGGACCCGCACTTCGTCGGATATACCGGGCCCGTCCGAACACGGTTTCGTGCGGCCCGCGCCATGGCAGTGCTCCCATTCCAGCTCGCTCTCGTGGCCGCCGCTCTGGTGGGCCCTGCTCCCTGGCTGCCCGAGGCCGGCACCGACTGTGGCGTGGGTCACGCTCCGGGCAACGTGATCAGCCACCGCGTGGTGGAGGGCGACCGCCTGGCCGCGGTGATGCGCGATGCAGGCCTGCCTGCAGAGGAGACCGCGCGGCTGGCGCGGGCCATGCGCCCCTACCTGAAGCTGTCCAACCTCTCGATCGGCGACCGCATCGACCTCGCCCGCACCGAGGATGGGCGCCTGCTCTGGTTCCGCCACCGCCACGACCTGATGGACGCGGTGTGCGCGCGTCGCACCTTGCGTGACCAATTGGTGGCCACCCGCGGCCCCCTGGAGGCCAAGACCGCCCTCGCCCGGGTCCAGGTCCAGCAGGACGGGACCCTGAGCGAGGCCCTGGTGGCGGCGGGCGAGGACCCGCGCCTCGCGGTGATGGTGCAAGAGATCATGCCGAGCACGGCCGAGGCCGGGAAGGCCCAGGTGACCCTGGTGGTCGAGCGCCGCGCGGTCGAGGGCGAGCTGTTGGACTACGGCCGCGTGTTCGCGGTGGAGCGCAAGGTCGACGACGCGGTGGAGCGGGCCTTCCACTACGTGGGTCGGGGCGGCGGCTCCGGCTACTACGACGAGACCGGCGCCCCGATGCGGAGCACCCGCCTGCGCTCGCCGGTGTCCGGCGCGCACATGACGAGCGGCTACGGGGTCAGGAAGCACCCCATCAAGCGCCGCCGCCGCATGCACAAGGGGATCGACTTCGGCGCCGACCGCGGCACGCCGGTGCTCGCGGCGGCGGACGGCGTGGTCACCACCGCGGCCTGGAAGGGCCAGCTCGGGCGCATGGTGGCGCTTGCCCACGAGGGCGGACTCACCACCCACTACGGGCACCTGAGCGCGTTCGCGCTGAACATGCGGCCGGGCAGGAAGGTGCGTCAGGGTCAGACCATCGGCTACGTGGGGAGCACCGGCCTCAGCTCCGGCGCGCACCTGCACTTCGAGACCCTGGTGAAGGGGCGGCACATGGATCCGGCCCAGCTCCTGGCCGCGCCGGCGCCCGCCCTGCCCGAGGCCGAGGAGGCTGCCTACCAGGAGCACGTGCGCGAGCTCCTCGCGCTCCTCTATCCCGCGCCCCCGCCCCAGGACGCCTGACGCGGTTGACGACGCCGGGCGCCGTCCCGGACACTGCTGGCTGCGGGCCGCGCCCGTACACCAAGGATGGCCATCTTCACGAAGCGTAGGCTCGCGGTGGGAGCGCTGCTCCTGTTCGCGGCGGGAGGACTCAGCTTGTCAGGTGCGTGGACCACCACCGGCGCCCGGGCGAAGGGCGCCCGGCTCGAGCGCATGCAGGCGTCGCCCCAGTGGCGGGACGGCCGCTTCCGGAACGCCCTCGCCCGGCACGACGGGCCGTACATGAAGATGATGAAGGAGTGGTTCTTCGGGGGCAGCCCGGACGCGGAGCCCAGCACCGCGCTGTCGGTGCAGGGCCGGAGCAAGGCAGACTTCGACGCGCCGCCGCAGTCTGGCTTGCGGATCACCTGGCTCGGTCACTCCACCTTCCTGGTGGAGATCGACGGCCACAACATCCTGGTCGACCCGGTGTGGGGCGAGCGGACCTCCCCCCTGACCTGGGTCGGCCCGAAGCGCTTCTACGACCCGCCCCTCCCGATGGACGCGCTCCCGCGGGTGGACGCGGTGGTCATCTCCCACGACCACTACGATCACCTCGACTACCCGAGCATCATCGCCCTCAGCGCGAAAGGGGTGCCGTTCTACGTGCCCCTCGGCATCGGCGCCCACCTCGAGTTCTGGGGTGTGCCCGCCGACCGCATCCACGAGCACGACTGGTGGCAGGAGAGCTTGCTCGGCGACCTCACCCTCGCCGCGGTGCCCGCCCGCCACTTCTCGGGCCGCTCCATGGTGATGGCCGACCAGGATCAGACCCTGTGGGCGGGCTGGGTCCTCAAGACCGAGGCCCACCGGGTCTTCTACAGCGGCGACACCGCGATGTTCCCCGGCTTCGAGGAGATCGGCCAGCGCCACGGCCCCTTCGACGTGGCCCTGATCGAGACCGGCGCCTACGACCCCCTGTGGGCCGACGTGCACCTCGGCCCCGAGCAGGCCCTCGTGGCAGCCCAAATGGTCGGCGCGAAGCTCTACATGCCGGTGCACTGGGGCTGCTTCAACCTCGCGCTGCACTCCTGGACCGAGCCAATCGAGCGCGTGGTCGCCGCCGCCCCGCGCATGGGTGTGCCGATCGCGGTGCCCCGCCCCGGCGAGAGCGTCGAGCCGAGCAACCCGCCCCAGGTGGCGCGCTGGTGGCCCGAGACCAGGTGGACGCCGGCGGGTGAGAAGCTGGTGATGTCGTCGGGGCTCAGCGAGGAGCTGGCGGCGCGGGTCAGGCGCGCGCATGAGGTGGCGGACGTGCACGCCGGGGGCCTCGACGCCGTGGTGCCGGTGGCGGCGGCAGAGTGAGCGCGGGGGCTATCCCTCGCTAGAGTCTCCTTATCCCCACGTATAGAGCCTCGGGCGGTGCCCTCCGGCCGGTTCGCGCGCGGCGCCTCGGCACGCCCCCTGCACTCGGCTATGCTCGGCCGCGACGGCCCCGTGGGACTTCGGTGCGACTTCCGATTCACTGCTTTGTACGCGGCTACGTCCGGTCGTTCCTCTACTCCCCGGGGCCGTCGCTCGCCAGGAGCCCTTGATGCCCTCGGCCCCCGATAGCCTGCGCGTCCGCGTCGCCTACGAGGACGTGATCACCTTCATCAACGCCGCGTTCTCGTGCACCGGCCAGCGGGAGTACTACGGGGCCCGCGCCGGCCAGCAGGTGAGCATCGCGTTCCTGCATGAGTACATGCGGGTGAACTACCGGCGTCTGTACGCGCGCTGCCTCGCGGTCGACGTGAACCACTTCAACCGGGGCCGGATCATCACCGGCCTGCTCTCCACCACCGACGCGGCCGAGCCCTCGGAGCGCGCCCTCGAAGGCGCCCTGGTGCAGGTCGCCTTGCGTCAGCTCCCCGCCCCTCGCGCCCTCGACGCGCTGGACGGCCTCCGCCGCGCGCGGGTCAACAACCGGCGGGCGCGGGCGGTGATCCGCGACTACCTGGCCGGGCGCCCCGACCCGGACTTCGACGCGGTGAAGTACCGCGGGCGGATCCGCGCCCTCGCCGCCCACGCGCACCTGCGGAGCTCACCGGAGCGCGCGCGGTTCCTCTTCGGCGACCCGCGCCAAGGGGCCGGCGTTCGAGACCCCGATGTTCGACGCCTTCCGCCGGGCCCACTTCGAGGAGGAGGCCATCTACCAGCTCCCCTACACGGTGGCGGAGGGCTTCGCGGCCCGGCATGGGGTGCCGCGGGCGCGCTTCCTCGCCCGGGCCGAGGACATCATGACCCGGGCCGAGAAGGCCCGGATGCAGGCCGCATTGCAGCGGACGGACGCCGAGCACGAGGTGGACTTCAGCAGCGCGACCCTGGCCCAGCTCGCGAGCGTGGTGGTGAACCTGCCGCTGGAGGCGCGGGCGGAGGCGCGCGAGCTCTGGCAGGACCGCTTGCAAGCAGCGGCCCGTCGCACCCTGCGCGCGGCCCCGCTCGCGCTTGGGGCGGGTGGCCCTGGTGCTGGATCGGAGCCGCTCCATGCAGGGCAGCGCGGAGAAGCGCCGGCGCCCCCTCGCGGTGGCATTGGCGGTGGAGGCGCTGGTGCGAGCCGCCGCCCGCTCGTGCGAGGTGTTCTGGACCGCGCCGGTGGAGCACGGCGTGCTGGCCACGCCCTACGGCGGCTCCGACCTCGCCGGGCCGCTCATCGAGGCCCTCCGCACCGACCCGGAGGTGGTGCTCATCGTCTCGGACGGGTTCGACAACGACCCGCCGGGGGGCGCGGACGTAGCGCTGCGCGCCTTCAAGCGGGACCTGGATCCCAAGGGGCGCGTCTCGATCGTGCACCTCAACCCGGTGTTCGACGACGTGAGCTACGCGCCGCGGGTGCTCAGCCCGGCTGTCCCCACCGTGGGGCTGCGGGACGCGCGAGATCTGCCGGCGGCGCTCGGGTTCGCGCGCCTCGCTGCGGGGACCGCGTCGCTCGAGGAGGTGGAGGCCTACCTGCAGCGCCGGGCGGAGGCGCTGTTGGCGAAGGAGGGGCGCGGCGATGCTGAGTGAGATCAACCTGCGGGACCTCCAGGTGGGCGTGGGCCAGACCCTCGGCGCGATCCGGCTCATCCCGCTCCTCAGGGACGCGCCGGTGCCGGGCCTGCGCCTGGCCACCCAGGCCCTGGGCGCGTGGGGCGCGAGCCTGAAGGACGACAAGGACGGCGCCGCGAAGCAGGCATATCTCGGCTACCTGCCGCACGGGATGGTGGTCCGCTTCGGCGACGAGGATCAGCCAGAGGCGATGTATACGGGGGCCAGCTGTTGGCGAAGCAGGAGAAGTTGCGCGGCGTGCCCCTGGTGCGGCGGATGCACCGCCGGCTCGACAAGGACACCCTGCGCCTGTTGCCCCTCGATCTGGCCATGGAGGGCTTCCTCGGGCTCTGCTTCTCCGGGCCCGACGTGGCGTGGCGCGCCTACTCCGAGCAGGCGATCCGAGGTGGACTGGGGTGCCGGAGCGAGCGCGTCTACTCCGCGGACGAGGTGGATCTGTTGGACGAGGCGGTCCGCACCTTCGAGATCCAGCACGGCCAGGTGGGGGTGCTCCTGTTCGTGAGCGAGGGGCTCGCCGCCGCCTTCGTGACCCCGAACGCGGACGACTATCGGCGCCTGCACGCGAGCCTGCTGAACGACTTCTTCGGTGACGTGGTGGTGCACTACGCGCGCCTGCCGCCGTTTCAGCTGGAGGTGCCGGGCTCGGACCGCCCGGTGGCGGATCTGGATCAGATCGCGCTGCGGGTCGGCGAGGTCCGGCACGCGTGGCAGGTCTACGGGCGGGCCCAGGCCGACGGCCTGCTCGACGCGCCCCTGTTCCAGGAGCGGGTGCGCAAGATGCACGGCTTCGAGCTGCGCCGCTTTCCGGACCGCGCTGTTGCGGGGCGAGGAGAACCACATCGGGGAGGCGATCGTGGATCCGGCGGGGCGGCTGGCCTACCTGAAGACGTTTCGACTCTCGACCGCCCAGTGCCGGCGGGCCCGGCTGCTCCTCGCGCTGCAGGCCCAGTCCTGGAACCTCGAGGCCACCGCCCGGGCCGAGGGGATCTCCATGGCCGAGCTGGTGGCGCGCTTCGAGCGCTCAGGGTTCGGCTACCTGTTGAAGGACGAGGTGCGGCGAGCGGCCCGGCGCCGGTGAGCTGTGCGGGCCGTAGGTGAAGAACGAAAAAAGGGCCCTGGTCGGTCGACCAGGGCCCTTTGAGTAGCGGGGGCAGGATTTGAACCTGCGGCCTTCGGGTTATGAGCCCGACGAGCTACCAGACTGCTCCACCCCGCAGCAGGTGAGGGCGCAGTGTAGTCAGAACCGCCGGCCCGTCAACGAAAATCGTACGGCGTCACTGTTCGGTCTTCGTGGCGTCGATGTCCGAGTTCATCACCCACGCGCAGGACTGGTTCGTCCCGCAGCTCCAGACGTAGGTGGCCTTTCGGCCGCAGCCCTTCACGCCCTTGGTGCTGGGGCCGAGGTCGTGGAGCTGCAGGCGGTCCTTGGGGCAGTCCAGGTCGAAGGCGGCGCGGGTGATGAGGGCGCCGGTGGGGGCGCACGCGGTGAGGGTGGTGAGGGCGAGAGCGAGGGCCAGGCGGCGCATGGCGGGGTCATAGCCCGTTTGTGCGCTCGAGGTGAAGCCCTGGGTGGGGAGAGCGCTTGGAACCCCCGGCCCGCCGTGGTGGGGTGGCGCTCGTGGCGGAGCGCCTGCCGATCGAGGTCCTGAAGGACGACTTGCGCGCGGCCCTCTCGCGCGGGCCGGTGGTGATCTCCGCCCCCACCGGGTCGGGCAAGTCCACCAGGTGCCCAGGTGGTGCCCGCAGCCGGTGCTGGTGGTGGAGCCGCGCAGGGTGGCTTGCCGGACCCTGGCCGCCCGGGTGGCCAGCCTCGAGGGGTGCCCGCTCGGTGGCAAGGTGGGCTACCACGTGCGCGACGACGTGCAGGCCGGGCCCGACACGCGGATCCTGTTCGCGACCCCGGGCATCGCGCTCCTGCAGTTCCAGCAGCTGGAGAAGTACCAGACGATCATCCTCGACGAGTTCCACGAGCGCTCGCTCGACCTCGACCTCCTGTATGCGCTCCTGGCCCGGCGCCCCACAGGGGCTGGTGGTGATGTCCGCGACCCTCGAGGCGGACCGCATCGCCGCCGCCCTCGGGGGGAGCACCTCGAGGCCCAGGGGCGGGCGTTCGAGGTCACGGTGCGGCACGAGGCGGACGGTCCGGCCTTCCCCAGCCCGCGGCACCTCACGGATCGGGTGGTGCGGGCGGTGGAGCGGATGGCGGATGTGCAAGGTGACCTGCTCGTCTTCCTGCCCGGCAAGGGGGAGATCGGCAAGGCCCGGGCCGCGCTGGGGAATCGCCCCGGGGCGGGAGGTGGTGGAGCTGCACGGCGGCCTCACCCCGAAGGAGCAGGCCCGGGCGTTCGAGCAGAGCGCGCACCAGAAGATCATCCTGTCCACCAACGTGGCCGAGACCTCGGTGACGGTGCCGGGGGTGCGCGGGGTCATCGACAGCGGCCTGGTGCGGCAGACCCGCTACCACCAGGGGCGGGGCGCCCTCACCCTCGCCGCGATCGCCGACGACAGCGCGGAGCAGCGCCGCGGTCGTGCAGGCCGGGTTGCGCCCGGGGTGTGCCTGCGCCTGTGGCAGGCGAGCGCCGAGCTCAAGGCCCGGACGCTGCCCGAGGTGTACCGGGAGTCGCTGGTGCCCCTGGTGCTGGCCGCGAAGGCCTGCGGGGCCGACGTGCGCGCGCTGCCCTTCCTCGACGCCCTGAAGGACCATGCGGTGGAGGCGGCGGAGGCCGAGCTCGCGGCCCTGGGAGCGCTCGGCGCGGCCGGGGTGCTCACCGAGCGAGGCCGGCGCCTCTTTCACCTCCCGTTGGATCCGTGGCTCGGGCGCCTGCTGGTGGAGGCCGAGCACCAGGGCCAGCTGGAGGACGCGGTGGATCTCGTCGCGGCCCTCGCGGTGGACCGCCCGCTCTTCTCGGAGCCGAGCGGGGTGCTGGACGACGACGACCCGCGCAGTCCAGGTTGCGACGCGGTGGCCCTGGTGCGCGCGGTGCGAGCGGGGGCCGACGCTGCCCACCCCGCGGTGCTGAAGGAGGCGCGGGCCTACCGGACCCGCCTGCGGGTGGCGCTGGGGCTCCCGGACCGCGCCCCGGACCCGCGTGCGGCGGTGGACGGGCGGCGCATCGCCCGGCTCGTGCTCGCGGCCGACCCGCGCTCCGCCTACCTGGCGAGGCACCGAAAGAAGCACGTGGCGTGGGCGAACGGAGGCACCGAGCTCGAGCTCGACAAGCGCTCCGCCCTGCAGCTCGTCACCCGCGACGGCCACACCCACCTCCCGGTGGCGATGGCGGTGCTCGGCCTGCGCGTGTTCACCGACGGGCCGTCCACCCGCCTGTCCGCGACCTACGCCACCCCGCTCACCCTGCAGGAGCTCAACGCGGCCGGCCTGGGTGACCCAAGCTCGGTCCGGTGAAGTGGCGGCGGGGCAGGGTGGAGGCGGAGGTGGAGTACGCGCTCGCTGGGCGCACCCTCCGCACCGATACCCTGGCTCCCCGGGGAGCGCAGCTGAGGGAGGCCCTCACCCGCCTCATCGCCCAGGGCTCCGCCTTCAAGGGGGTGCGGGGCGAGGCGTCAACCCGGCTTGCCGCGGCCAGCTCCTGGTGCGCATGGTGGAGGCCGGGCTCATGGACGCCTACGACGAGGAGCTGGCCCCGCTCCGGGGGCTGCCCACCGAGCTGGAGCGGTGGCTGGAGGCTCGCCTGGCCCAGCTTGGGCTCGAGGATCCCGAGGACGTCGAGCTGGTGGACGAGCAAGATCTCTTGCCGCCCGCGCTCCCCGACTACCTGGCCGAGCGCCTCGGTCGGGAGTATCCGGCCACGGTCGAGCTCGGAGACGCCTCGTACCGGGCCGAGTATCAGCCGCTGCGGAGGAAGGTCATCCTGCACCTGGTGCGCGGGCAGCGCCGGAGCCCACCGCCCCGGCAGTACCTACCGCGCTTCCCCGGCCTCACCATCCACATCCAGGCCGGCGGCACCTTCCACCAGCTCTGACGCGGGGGCCGAGACCGTGGCGCGGGCCCGCGCCACGTCGCTCGGCGCCACCCAGAGCCGGGGGCGGGTGAAGGGCCCGAAGAACTGGAGGAGGGTGGCCAGGTTCAGCCCGGTGACGTGGGCCTCGATCTCCGCCGCGGCCAGGCGGGCCACGGCCTGGGGGACCTCCAAGGGGCGGGTGAAGGTCCAGACCGCCACCCGGCCGGGGGCGGCGTGGTGACCTCGGCGGCGTCGAAGAGGTCCATCGCCAGGCCGGTCACGAGCGCGCCGGTGATGGCCCAGTGCAGCGAGTAGCCGGGCACGAGGAGCTGGCTCGCGCCGGCCAGCGGCACCGCGTACGCCAGCGCGGTGGCGGAGGTGGTGCGGCGCAGGTTGGCCTGCGCGTCCGTGATGCGCGCGAGATCCTCGTCGGGGGCGAACGCACGGTCGAAGAGCATGGCCATCAGCGCCACCCCAACCACCACCGGGACCAAGGCATCACGTTCGTGACCCAAGGCATCGAGGTTGGGCAGGATGTCCAGCGCATCGACCAGGCCCACCGCGCTCATCAGGAACACCGCGGCGATCGCCTGCTGAACCGCATAGAGGGGGATGAGGCCCGCCGTGGGCAGCGGCAAGGGGCTCCGGCGTCGTCGGATCCAGATCGTCGCGAGCGCGCCCACACCCAGCGTGAGGGCCAGCGGCGGATCGAACCAGAAGTCCCAGCAGCTCCGGGCGAGGCGCCAGGCAATCAGCACTGCGAAGCCCTCGCCCAGGCCCCTTCGTGAGATCCACTGCGCCACCGCGATGTAGAGCGCGGTGACGCCGAGGAGCGAGGCCATGGCTACGGGCACCGTGGTGGGGGTGATGGGCGCGATGTTCCAGGCGAAGACCCCGGCCTGGACCGCGGTCAGGACCACCGTCAGCGCCACGGTGATGAAGTCCAGGCGGGCCCGGCCCGCGGCCCCGCCTGCCCGGAGGCGTCGGCCTCCGGGGAGCAGGACCGCGACCACCTCCACCAGCAGGAAGGCGGTCGCCAGCGGCGCGACGCCCAGGGTGCCCAGGCTCAGGAGCTCGCCGTCCAGGTGGTCGAGGGGCGCAACGCCCGGGAGGTCGATGTGCAAGGTGGCTTCACACACAGCCACCGCGGCCAGGGTCACCGCGAACCGCGCGCCGACCGCGACCGGTGGGAAGGGCTCCGGTTGCTCCAGGGCGGGCGCGGCCACCGTCGCATCACGCTCGGGGCCGACCCAGGGATCTTCGGGCTCTGCGCCCTCGGGCTCGTGCTCCGCCACGCGGCATCATCGCACGACGTGGAGCTCAGGGCATCTCGCTCGCTACGCCGTCCGGGCCACGAGGGGCGCCGTTGCCGCCGCCCGCGCCGCCTCGCCCGGCCGCGCCCAGGGTGCAGGCCATGGCGTCGATGGTGACGCTCGCGCCGCCCAGCCGCAGCACGCAGTGGGCGCTGCCGCCCGCGCCGCCTGCGCCAGGTCCGCCGTTGCCACCCTTGCCGCCGTTGCCTCCGTGGCCGCCGTCGCCGCCGTCGCCGCCGCATATGCCCCAGTCGCCGCCGACGCCACCTGCGCCCCTCGCCGCCAGCTGCGCCCGCGCCGCCCGCGCCGCCGTTGGCGGCGCTCAGCGTCGTCCGAACGACGCTCACGTTACTACGCTCCGCCACCAGGGCCGCGCTGGCGCCGCCGCCCTGGCCGCCCTGGCCACCGCCGCCGCCGCAGCCGCCGGAGCCGCCGCCGCCGCCGCCGCCCGCGCGGTCCGCCGCGCAGCCAGCTTGGGCGCTGCAGTTGGATGCGTCGTAGGCGCAGCGAGAGGACCCGCCGCCGCCGCCGCCACCGCCGGCGCCGGGTGCCCCCGGTGCGCCATCGAGGCCCGCGCCGCCCGAAGGCGTCACGAGGCGCCCGTCCACCATGGTGGGCTCCGCGGTGGAGGCGCTGCCAGGTCCGCCGGTGGCGCCGTCTGCGCCGTTGCCGCCGTCGCCGCCCCAGTTGAAGTTGGGCTCACCGGGCGCATAGCCGCACAGGTCCCAGTCGCAGGTGCTGCAGATGTCGTAGTAGTCACCGCCGAAGCCTGCCACCGCGGCACCCACCGCCGCGCCGTCGGTGCCGTAGTTGGCGTCGTGGCCCCCCAGCCCGCCCACGCCACCGGTGCCTCCGCCGCACGTCGACGTGCCGCCCGCTCCGCCCTGACCCGCGGCGAAGGTCGCCGCGCAGTCCTCACATCCGGTCGCGCCAGGCATCCCGTCCACGCCAACAACACCCGTGGCGCCCACGCCGCCGGTGGCCCCGTTCGCGCCAGCCTCCGCCACCAGCGCGCAGTCCGCCACCGTGAGCTCCAGCGCGTCGTGGGCGCTGAGGGCCACGGTCGCAGCGCCCGGGTCCGCGCTCGTCCGCGCGACGAGCGTCAGGGCCTCGAGGTGCACCGCCTCTGGCGCCGCGACCACCCGCATCGCAACCGGGCTTGCCTCGACCCGGACCACCGCGTCCATGCGCCGCGCCCAGCCTTGAGCCGCGTCGTAGCCGCCGTAGACCGAGACGCCGCTCGGCACCGTGACCGCCTCGAGGTAGTTGCCCCGCGACACGTAGAGGTCCCTCCGGCCGGGGGCGGCGAGGGTGATGGCCTGCGCGAAGGTGGCCACCGGGCTCTGCATGGTCCCGGTGCCCGCGTCGTCGCCGAGCGGAGGCGGGGCGAGGAAGACCGCCGAGGCGCGGTCGCCGTCGACGCCGTCGCAGTTGCTGTCCACGCCCGCAGGATCCGGGAGGTCCACCGGGTCGGTGATCATGCACTCGCAGCCGTTGCTCGGGTCGAGGTCGGCGTCGCCAAAGCCCGAGGCGCAGATCAGGCGGCAGGTGCCGTCGGGGTCGGCCCGCGTCTCGGCCCCGACCGCGGGCGGGCAGGCCTCGGGCGAGGCCCGCAAGGTGACCTGCACCGAGTCTCCGGCGTCGGCCTTCAGCTCGAGCTTGGTCAAGAGGTCGCCGACGGCCTCTGGTCGATAGGTGACGGTGACGGTGGTGGAGGCGCCGGGCTCGAGCGTGGTGGCCGCGAAGGCCGCCTCGAGCCCCGCGCCCTGGAGCTGGGCTTGCAGGTTGCGTGCGACCCCCGCCCCCACGTTCTTCAACACGAGCTCGGCGCTCAGCACCTGCCCCAGATAGACCTTCGGCCGCACCCCGTTGCTGCCCAGTTGGTTGAAGTCCACCGAGTCGGGGGTGACCGCGAGCTCGGGCGGGGGCTCGGTGACGCCGCCGTCGGTGATCTCCTGACCAGGCTCCACCGGGGTCAGCTCGCTCGGCGACACCGACTCCGCCCGGCACGTGCCGCGGCTGCAGGTCTGGCCCGAGGGGCAGGAGTGGCCCTGGCAGGCGCGCGCGAGGAAGATCTCGAGGCGCGCGGTCTGACCCTTCAGGAACGGCGAGACCCGCGCCGCCACCACCACGGTCTCGTCCGCGATCTTGCCCTCCAGTTCGATGCGCACGCGCCCGCCCGGGTCATTGCCGGGGGGCAGGACGCCGAAGGAGATGGGCAAGGGGCCTTGCAAGACGACGGGATCCGGCGCCTCGGTGGCGTCGGACGGTGTCACCACCGTCGCCACCGCGTCCAGCGGGAGGTCGGAGTCCACCACCACGAGGAGCTGGGTGAGCTCGTCCGAGCACCCCGCGCCGAGGACCAGGCCGAGGGCGAGCACTCGAAGCCGAGTCATGGGAGCCGTCCCATCCCTCTTCGCTGAACTTCGCCCGGCTGCGCGCTTCGCTTGCGAGTTCATGGTCGAAACACCTGCCCCGTGGTGCCACCGTAGGCCTCGGGGTCCCCGCCAGAGAGGAGCAGGCCCGCGGTCACCGCGCCCGCCACCACCACCGCGCCGGCCACGATCCACGGCAGCGGACCCGACCAGATCGAGTCGGACTCGGGCTCCGTCTGCGCCTCGGTGACCGGCGGCAGGCTGGCCTGCGGTGGCGGTGGCGGTCGGGGCGCCGCCACGTCGCGGGGGGCCGCGCCCGGCGCGGGGGGCGGGGCCCGGGCGACCAGCGCCGCCGCTGCCTTGACGCGCTCCGCTCGCACCTGGGCGAGGAGCTTCTCGCCCCGCCGGCGGTCTTCGCCCTCGGCGTCGGCGAGGAACTCCTGGAGGTGGGCCTCCGCCGCGTCGAGGCGGCCGACCGCGCGCTCGCACTGGGCCAGCCCGAAGGTGGTGGAGGGCCGGTGGCCGGAGCGCTCGTAGGCCCGCTCGAACCACGGCAGCGCCTGCTCGTAGCGCTCCTGGGCGTAGAGCTTGGTGGCCTTCTGATACTCGACGCGCCCCGGCGCGGGGGGCGCGGCCACCGCGAGCAGGGAGGTCAAGAGGAGCACGCTCACCATGGCATCAGGTCTCCGCTCGGGGTCGGCGCCGCGGCGGGCTTCGTGACCGCGCGCCGCAGCCGCACGCGCAGGCTGTCCTTCGTGCCCCGGAGGGTCACGGTGCGGGGCACGTGCTCGTCCTTCGCCACCCGAACTTGCCGCCGGCTCCCTGCGCGCACCGGCACGCTCAACGGCGTGACGCCGAGCAGCTCACCGGTGTCCGAGTCCAGCACCCGGGCCCCGGGCGGGGTGGATGACAAGCTGACCTGCACCCAGCGCGGCGCGGGGGCTGGCCGGGCCGGCGCCTCGGGCTCGGCCTCGGCCTCGGCCGGGGGCTCGGCCGGCACCTCCGGCGCAGCCTCTGCCTCGAGGTCGGCGTCCCCCTCGGGCTCGGGCGGCGGCTCGTCGGTGTAGGCGCGGATGGGCTCGTTCGAGACCGGGAGCGGCTCGGGCGCGGCGGGCGCATCCACCACCCCCGGCTTCACCTCGATCTCGATCGGCAGGCTTTCTTGCGGATCGCGGGAGAGCGCGTAGACCCCGGCCCCGAGGACGGCGAGCAGCCCCACGAAGGCGAGAGCATGGGGCCAGCGCTTGCGCTCGGGCTCGGGCCGCGGCATCTCCACGCTCTCGAGCACGAGGCTCGAGGCGGTGACCGGGTCCGAGGGGGCGAGGGACGCCGACAGCGGCTCGGCCAGGAACGGCCCCGCGAAGGTGGAGGTGTGCTGGGCCTGGGTGGGGCGCTCCACCCACGCCGGATCCACGATCGGGGCGGCGTCCACCATGCGCAGGACGTCCGCCACCTGGTCGTGGGTCGGGCGCTTGGACGCCACCGGATCGAGGCACGCCCGGATCATCTCCCAGACCGGGCCGGAGTTCGGGAAGGGCAGCGGATCGAGCGGCGGCGGGTGCGGGTCCAGCTTCATGCGGAGGCTGGTGCGCTGGTCCTCGGGGAACACGCGCTTCTTGGTGAACATCTCGTAGAGGAGCTCACCCAACGCGTAGATGTCGGTGGCGGCGGAGACCGGCTCGCCCGAGACCTGCTCCGGCGCCATGTACGTCGGCGTGCCGATGATGAGGCCGGTCGCGGTCTTGTGCGGGGCGGGGCGGTCCTTCGCCTTGGCGATGCCGAAGTCGGCCAGCTTCGCCTGGGGGAACATCGGGCCGTCGACGCGCCCGGTGAGGAGCACGTTGGCGGGCTTCAGATCGCGGTGCACCACCTTGTGATCGTGGATCGCGGCCAGCGCCTCGGTGAGCTGGATGCCGAGGCGCGCCGCCTCGATCGGGGTCGGGGTGCGGCGGTCGAGCTCGCGCCGCAGCGAGGGGCCCTCGACGTGCTCCATGACGTAGGCCACACGCAGCGGGTGTGTCTGCTCGATCACATCGAGGATCTCGACCACCCCGGGGTGATCGATCTCCGAGATCAGCCGCGCCTCGGTGAGGAACCGGCTCACCGAGATCGGGTCGGCCGCGGTCTGCGCCTCGAGGACCTTCACCGCCGCCTTCTTGGTGAGGCGGGTGTGCTCGGCCAGGAACACCGAGGCCATGCCGCCTCGACCCAACAGGGCCATGAGGCGGTACGAGCCCAGCACTTCCCCGATCTGTGGGTCGAGGGGGCGCAACACGGTGATGTTAGCCAGGTCTTGGCCCGAACGCGAAGGGATCGCCGATCCGAGGCGGGTCCACCCGGATCTTGTACCGATGGTCAGGGTATCATCGGACGCGGGGCACCCGCGTGGCCTTTCGCGCGCCGAGGCACGGCGCCCGGTGCGCGCAGCCCTCGAGGTGGTCGTTCACGAGACCCATGGCTTGCATGAACGCGTAGCAAGTCGTTGGGCCCACGAAGCGCCACCCCCGCTTCTTGAGGTCCTTGGACAGGGCCTGGGCGGCCGGGGTGGTGGTCATGGCGGTGAGTGAGGCCTTGTCGCACCGGGCGGGGCGCTCCTCGGGGCCGGGCTCGAAGCTCCAGAAGTAGGCGGCCAGGCTCCCGGCCTCGTCGGCCAGGCGGATCGCCTGCTTGGCGTTGTTCAGGGTGGCCTCGATCTTCCCCCGGTGGCGGACGATGGCGGCGTTCTCGAGGAGCTTGTCGACCTTGGTGGCCCGGTAGCGGGCGATCTTCTCGAAGTCGAAGCCGTCGAAGGCCTCCCGGAACCCCTCGCGCTTCTTGAGGATGGTCAGCCAGCTGAGGCCGGACTGGAAACCCTCGAGGCAGATCTTCTCGAAGAGCCGGTGGTCGTCGAGCATCGGCCGACCCCACTCGTCGTCGTGGTACGCGGTGTAGAGCGGATCCGTGCCGCACCACCAGCAGCGGGTGACCCCGTCATCCCCCGCGCGCAGGCCCTCCGGCAGGCTCACGCCGCACCCCCACTCAGCAGGGCCAGGTAGCCCGGGGGCAGGCGCCGGGTGACCTTCGCCTCCACCGCGCGCGCGGCCCGGAAGAGCAAGGCCTCTTGCCAGTGGTCTCCGGTGAGCTGCAGGCCCACCGGCAGACCGGCGTCGTCGTGGCCCGCGGGCACGGTGAGGGCGGGGTGCCCGGTGAGGTTGGCGAGGAAGGCGTAGCGCATCAGCTCGGTCACGGTGGACAGATCGGACCACGTCTCCTTCGGGTCATCCACCGGGATCTTGGGCGCGGTGATCGCGGTGGTGGGGGTCGCGAGCAGGTCGACCTGCGCGAAGAGCGCGTCCATCTGCCGCATGGCGAGTGCGCGCACCCGCTGGGCCCGCACGTAGTCGGTGCCGGTGAAGCGCCGGGCCACCGACAGGTTCACGCGGACGTGGGGGGCGAGGTCGCCCCGGTGCTCGGGGTAGCGGTCCATCGCGGTGGCCATCTCGGTGAGGATGGTGACCGCGTGGGCCACCCGGATGAGATCCAGGTGGGGGAGCTCCACCTCCACCACCGTCGCGCCCGCCGCCTCCAGGTGCAGGATGGCCTGCCGCACCACCGCTACCAGGTCGGGGCTCGCGTGCTCCAGCCAGGGGGTGAAGATGCCCACCTTCAGCCCATCCAGCCGCGGCTCGAGCACGTCCTCCATTGTCAACGGGGGTTGCACCATCGAGTGCGCGTCCCTCGGGTCGGGCCCCGCCATGAGGGCGTAGCCGAGGGCCACGTCGGCCACGGTGGCGCCGATGGGGCCCACGTGGCCCACCGACCAGCACAGCGGCGCCGCGCCGTGCTCGCTGATCCGGCCGTAGGTGGCCTTGAGGCCGGCCACCCCGCACAGGGCGGCGGGGATCCGCACCGAGCCGCCGCCGTCCGCGCCCACCGCGAGCGGGCACAGGCCCGCCGCCACCGCGGCGGCCGAGCCGCTCGAGGAGCCGCCGGTGTCCCGCGCGGGGTCGTAGGGGTTCCGCACCAAGCCGTGGTGCGGGTTGGCGCCGTTGGGGTTGATGCCGATCTCGTGCATGTTGGCCTTCCCCAACAGCACCGCCCCCGCCGCTCGCAGGCGCGCCACCACCGTGGCGTCCTCGGTCGCCGACGCCTTGCCGAGGAAGCGGGTCCCCACCGTGGTGGGGTAGGGGGTCATGTCCAGCTCGTCCTTCACCGCCACCGGCACCCCGTCGAGGGGCGACAGGGGCTGGCCGGCCTGCAAGCGCGCTTGCGACGCTCGGGCCTGGCGCAGGACGTCCTCCCGATCCTGGGCGATGAAGATGGCCTGCTGGGGGCCGAGCCCCTCGCACCCCGCGAGGGCCCGCTCCGCCACCGAAACCGGATCCGCGGCGCCGCTTCGGTAGGCCCGGGCGAGGTCGAAGGCGCTCACGAAGGGGCCGGGGTTGCCCAGCTCGAGTCGGGCCGTGTCCACCGGGGGATCCATGTCCTCGCTGGGCAGCCGCGCCGGCACCAGCGGCGTGTAGCGCGGGGCGTCGTCCACCTCCGCGGCCGAGAGCACCGGGATCCCGGCGTCGGCCACGAGCTTGCCCAGGATCAGGGGGCTCACCCCGGGGGTCTCGAGGGCGCGGGCGAACACGCGCAGCCCGGCGCCGGAAAGGCGCGGGAGGTCCACCGAGCGGAGGTCGTAGGCGCTCACGGCGCGGGAGCGTAGCCCTTCGCACCGGCGCGAGCCATACCCGTTGCGGTTCATCGCCCGCCGCTCCACGATGCCCCCGTGGAGCGCATCGCCATCATCGATCTCGGATCGAACGCCGGCCGGATGGCGGTGTTCGCCTTCGAGCCGGGGCAGCGCTTCATGCAGGTGGATCAGCTGCGCCAGACCGTGCGCCTGGCCTCCGGCCCGGGGGACGACAAGATCATCCGGGGCGGGGTCTTCCACCAGGGGATCGAGGTCCTGAAGGCGTTCCGGATCTACTGCGACGCGTCCCAGATCCCGACCATCGTGCCGGTGGCCACCAGCGCGGTGCGCGACGCGGCCAACGGCGAGGGCTTCGTCGCCGCGGCCCGAGAGCGGGCGGGGGTCGAGCTCCAGATCCTGTCGGGGCACGAGGAGGCGCGGCTCGGGGTGCTGGCGGTGGCGAACAGCCACGCGTACACCGACGCCCTCGTGCTCGACGTGGGCGGCGGGAGCGCGCAGCTCAGCCTGATGGAGGGGCGCACCTTCATGGAGGGCACGTCGTGGCCCCTCGGTGGGGTGCGCATGACCGACGCCTTCATCAAGAGCGACCCGCCGAAGCCCAAGGAGCTCAAGGCGATCGAGGCCTACGTGGCCGAGAAGGTGGCGGGGCGCCTCTCGTCGGTGCGGCGCGGCCTGCCGCTCATCGGGATGGGCGGCACCATCCGCAACCTGGCCCGCATCCACCAAGCGCACGTGGGCTACCCGGTGCCGCTCTTGCACGGCTACCGGCTGGAGGCCGACGTGCTGGATGCGCTGGTGGAGGAGCTCGCGAGCCTCACCACCTCGGCCCGCGCGGATCTGTCGGGCCTCAACCGGGACCGCGCCGACGTGGTGGTGGCGGCGGCGGTGGTGGTGCGGACGATGGTGCGCCTGGCCGGCGCCGACGCCCTGGTGGTGAGCAGCCACGGCCTGCGCGAGGGGCTCCTGTACGAGCGCATGTGGCCCGACCAGCCCGGCCACCTCGTGCCCGACGTGCGTGCGTTCTCGGTGCTGAACATGGCGCGTCGGTACTGCGATCAGCCCGGGCACACCGAGCACGTGCGCAAGCTGTCTTTACAGCTCTTCGATCAGCTCCAGCCCTGGCACGGCTACGGCGCGGCCGAGCGCGATCTGCTGGGCTGCGCGGCGACGCTCCACGACATCGGTATGGCGGTGGACTACTTCGAGCACCACACCCACGGGCAGTTCCTCACGATGGCGTCCGAGATGCCGGGCTTCACCCACCGGGAGCAGGCCCTGGTGGCGCTCCTGGTGGGCGGTCACCGGAAGGGGCGGCCCGGTTCCGGCGCGCTCGCGCCGCTGTTGGCGCCGGGTGACGACGAGCGGGTGGGGAAGCTGGCCGGCATGCTGCGGCTGGCCGAGTACCTCGAGCGCACCAAGGCCCAGCGGGTGCAGGACGTGCGCTGCCACCTCGGGGCGGGCTACCTGCAGGTGGAGGCCCTGGCCAAGGAGGAGGCCTCGGTCGAGATCCAGGCCGCCAACCAGCGCTCGGACCTCTTGGCGCGGTCGTTCGGGGTCAAGGTCGAGGTCGTGCTGGGCGTGGCTTGACCTGGTTGTTTCGTGCCGCGGATTGACGGAGCCGCATCGTCCGGATTTCAATCTGGGCCAGATGGCCCTCAGTTCCGATACGTGGGCCGCGCTCCGGCGGCCCGAGGCTCCCTTCCTCCGGCTCCTCGAGGACGCGGCGGAGCCGGCGCCCTGGACCCCGTCACCGGTGCTCGGCGGGCGCTTCGCCCTGATGACCCGCGAGGCGGGCCCGCCGCCGGTGGAGCGGTGGGTGGCCCAGCAGTCCTTCGGCTCCGGGCTGTCGCGCATGGTGCGGGTGCGGTGCGTCTCGGACCGCGCGCCCGACGCTGACGCGTGGCGGGCGGCGCTGTTGGACGAGGCGGCGGCGCTGGCCGCGCTGGATCACCCGGGCGTGGTGCAGCTGGTGGACGTGGTGGAGGACGGCCACCGCCTGGGGGTGGTGCGGGAGTACGTCGACGGCGTGGCCTTGTCGGACGTGCTCCGGCGGTGCGAGGGCGCGGGGGCCGGAGTGCCGTTCGAGCTGGCAATCCAGCTTGCGTCCGAGATCTTGTGGGTGCTGGACGCCTTGCACTCCAGCACCGACGGCCAGGGCCGGAGCCTGGGGCTGGTGCACCGTGGCTTGCACCCGGACCACGTGCGGATCACCCGGCGGGGCCACGTGAAGCTCGACGGCTTCGAGCTGGCCCGTATGAACCACGTCCGCCGCCCCGCCACCGAGCCCGGCCTGGTGAAGGGCTTCGCGGCCTACCTGCCGCCGGAGGTCATCGCGGGCGAGCCGGCGAGCCCGGCCGCGGATCAATACGCGGTGGGGGTGATGCTCTACGAGCTCCTCACCGGCGCGCCGTGCTTCACCGGCGCCACCGCGGCCGACGTGCTGTGGAAGGTTGTGCGGGAGGGGCCGGAGCTAGAGCGCCTCGAGGCCTGCCACGTGCCCCTGGAGCTCCGCGACGTGGTGGCGATCGCGACCCAGCCCAGCCCCGAGGACCGCTTCGAGGGCGCGGCGCGGATGGCCCGGGCCCTCGACGACTACGCCGAGGTGATCCGCCGGCTGGGGCGCCCCTGGCGACTGGCAAGCTACCTTGCCGGACACGCCCTCTACCCCAGCCCGGTGGTCGAGGCCTTCAGCGAGGCGAGCACCGCGGTGGTCCCCCGGGACCTGGCCGCGGCGCCGGTGAGCGAGGGCCTGGCCCAGGCGGTGGAGGTCACCGAGGTCGAGGACCGCGACGCGATGTGGACCGGGCCGGAGATCCACGTGGACGTGAGCGACCTCGACCTGGTGGAGGAGCCGGAGCTGGTGCCGGACGACGAGGTGGTGCTGATCGGGGTGGATTGACGGGCACCAACCCGGCGCCCGATTGTTCGCGGTCGTCCGCGAGCGTAGCCGTTGGAGCATGAAGAGATACTTCGCGGTGGCGCTGGTGCTCTGCCTCCAAGGTGCTGGGTGCAGCTCGGAGCCGACGGTGTGCGTGGGCGACTCGGAGTGCCAGGACGGGAACTTCTGTAACGGGTGGGAGCAGTGCGACCCGTCGAGCGTGCGGGCCAGCGCTCGGGGCTGCGTCCCTGGGATCGCGTGTTTGTTCGTGCGCAACGAGTTTCGCTTCGAGGAGGGGCCGGACGCCGCGGCGTCGGTCGCGTGCGCCGAGGACGTCTATGGCTTGGGCATCTACCGGCGCTGCGCCGAGCGGGAAGGCAAGCCCCGCCCGTCCAAGGGGAGCGCCCTCGGGGGCGAGTTCTGCGAGGCGCCGCTCGAGGTGGACTACCAGATCCAGTGCCGGGTGGAGGCCTACAACTTCTGTTACGCCGACGCCGACTGTGACAACGGCAACTTCTGCGATGGTGTCGAGCGCTGCGTGCCGATGACGAGCCAGGCTGACGCGTTCGGGTGCGCGCCCGCGGCGGCGGGGCCCTGTGCGGCGCCGCTCGCGTGTGACGAGGTCTTGGATACTTGCTTCCTCGACTGCGTCGACGAGGACGGCGACGGCGCGATGAGCGCCGCGTGCGGCGGGGACGACTGCGACGACGCTGATCCGGGGCGCTTCCCCGGCAACCCCGAGGTCTGCAACGATCGCGACGAGGACTGCGACGACACGACCCTGGGTGACGTGGACGAGGACGGCGACGGCTTCGTCTCCGCGGCGTGCCGGGGCCCCGGTGGGCGGCAGGGGAGCGACTGCGACGACACGAACCCCCACCTCTTCCCGGGGTCGATCCGATGCGCCGGCACCACCCCGAACGACCAGGGCAACATCCAGGTCTGCACCGCGGGTGTCTGGAGCAACTCGTCTTGCGAAAATGGTTGGTTCTGCTACACGCAGCCGCCTGGATACGGTGTGTGTGTGCCGTAGCCTGACGGTGCGACATGGCGGCGCTCCGGGCCGTCGTGCGACCCTGGCGAGGTGAAGCGCGTCGCCGTCCTCTCTGCCCTTGGCTGGGGCCTGTTCGCTTGCAGCGCCACCACCCCGCGCCCGGCCGAGTCTCCGCTCACGAGCATCGACCCCGTCGCGATACCATTGGGGCCCGCGCGCGCTGTGTTCGATGCGGCCGACCGGTTGTGCAAGGCGGATGGCGGCGCCACCTGGGGCGCATCGCTCTGTGGTCCGATCCTGCTGGTCGACCCCGTGACTCGAACTGCGGTTGGCAGCCAGCCCGACGTCGACGGTTGGCTCGGGGCGCGGGAGGGGCTCTGGGTCGGGCCGCTCACGCCGGAGGTCCCGATCGCGAACACCGCGGTGACCTGGTCCGGCGTGCGCTGGGTCGCGCTCGTGTGGCCGCTCCCCGAGGACGAGGCCCGACGCGATGTCCTCCTCGCGCACGAGATGTTCCACCGCATCGCGGACGAGGTCGTCGGGCCGGGCGATGGGATGCAAGGGCAAGAGAACCCGCACCTCGACACCCAGCAGGGCCGGTACTGGCTGCAGCTCGAGTGGCGGGCCCTGGCGGCGGCGCTGTCGGCCGGGTCCGAGGCGGCGCGGCGAGAGGCCATCGCGCATGCCCTCGGCTTCCGCGCGGCGCGGCGCGCAGCGTTTGCGGGGAGCGCCGCGTCGGAGGACGCCCTGGAGCTGAACGAGGGCCTCGCGGAGTACACGGGGGTGGTGTGCGGGCGGCGCGGCGCGAGCGAGCAGCGGGAGGCCGCGCTCCATGACCTTCGCGCGCACGTCGATGATCCGAGCTTCGCGCGCTCGTTCGCGTATGCCACCGGTCCAGCCTACGGGCTCCTGCTCGATCGGTATGCGCAGGGGTGGCGTGCGCGCGTGGGCGAGGTGAAGAGCCTGAGCCAGGCCCTCGCGGAGGCGGTGGGCGTTCCGGCGCTGGCGGCGACGGATGCCGCGGCTCGCTACGGCGGGCCGGAGCTCTTCGCGGCGGAGGAGGCGCGGGCGAAGCGTCAGGCCGAGGTGCTCGCCCGCGATCGGCAGTTGCTCGTCGAGGGGCCGGTGCTGAGGCTCGCGTTTCGGCACATGAAGATCGAGTTCGATCCTCGCACGGTGCGCGGGCTCGAGGGCCTCGGATCCGTCTATCCGACCCTCCGCGTCGTCGATGACTGGGGCGTGTTGACGGTCTCGGATGTGGCGCTGGTGACGTCGGATTGGAGCGCGGTGGTGGTCCCTGCGCCGACGGAGGCCAAGGGCCCGGTGATCGAGGGGCCCGGCTGGCGATTGGAGCTGGCGTCTTCGTGGCGGCTGGAGGCCGACGCCCGGGCGGGTGACCTCCGGGTGAGCAAGCACCCTGAGTAGCGATGGAGCCGCGGATGGCGTGCCCCCGCGTCAGCTCTCCGCCGGGGCCTCGGCCAGCGCGGGCGCCGCCTTCTTGCGCGGCGCCGCGTTCCAGATGCGGAGCGCGAGGACGGTGCCCACGATCGCGAAGGGCACCAGGAACAGCGGCCACGCGCCCCAGTTGGCGGGGTCTCCGGCCAGCTCCGCCTTGGGGGTGATATGGCCGAGGGCGACCGCCTGGAAGCCGGTGCCGAGGTAGACGAGCCCGTCCACCAGGCCGGTGACGGTGCCGGCGTTCTTGCTGCCGCCGAAGTCGGCGGTGGAGGTGCCGCTCAGGATGCCGTGGACCCCGATGACCGCGGCGGAGATGGCCAGGGCGGCGAGGCCCGGGATCCACGGGTCGCTGGTCAGGGTGAAGGCCATGGCGAGGGTCGACACGAACATCACGCCGTAGAGCACGCCGGCCATGGGGGCGCGGCGGGACTGGAAGAAGCGGTCCGAGGCCCAGCCGGTGAGGAAGGAGCCGGCGATGCCGCAGATGAGGAGCATCAGGCCCCAGTTGGCGCGGATGAAGAAGGCCTTCTGGCCGGTCTCCCCCATGAAGAAGGGGTACCAGTGCATGATGCCGTTCCGGAGGACGCCGGAGCAGAACTCGATCCCGCACACCACCAGGAGCACGGGGTGGGTCAGGGCGAGCTTGAACACGCGCAAGGTGCGTTGCACGCTCCAGCCGATGTACGCGCCCACGCTGGCCGGCCGGTGCTCGGGCTCCTCGGCCATGAGGTGCTCCTCGCCGGTGTCGAAGTCGTCGTGGCCCGCCTCGCCCGGGGTGTTGCGCAGGAAGAGCAGCAGGATCACCCAGAGCACGGTGAGGATGGCGGCGGGGGCGAAGAACAGGTGCCAGTTCTGATCCACGCCGGCGTTCCCGGTCCCGGTGATCGCGGAGTAGAACGCGGCGAGCGGGCCCAGGTCGGCGTCCAGCTTGCTGCGGGTGGCCTGCGCGATGGCGCCGCCCCAGTCGAAGGCGAAGTAGATGCCGAGCGAGATCATCACCCCGAAGATGGTCGAGAAGGTGCCGCGCTCCCGGACGTGGAACCACGGCGCCTTGGTGGTGACGATGGCCACCGCGCCGAAGGACTGAAAGTACATGTTGCCCGCGTAGAGCGGGATGAAGACCGACGCGATGGGGAGCTTCCAACCCCACATCGTGATGCCGTAGAGCACCACGCCCATCGCCACGTTCATGACGATGGAGCCGAGCATGCCGATGAGCATGGCGATGCGCCCGCCCACGCGATCGGTGAGCGGCCCGTTCACCACGAACGCGAAGCCGTAGACGATGGCGCCCACCCCGAAGATGTCGCCGAAGTCCGCCTTGGTCATCAGGTCGCCGAGCGCGCCCTTGGCCACCGTCAGGTTGTAGCGGCCCATGTAGAGGAACGCGTAGGCGAGCCCGAGCGGGAACCAGTTCAGGAACCGGCGCACCCGGAAGGCGGAGCTGTGTTGCGGGATGAAATCCACGGCTGAGGCCGGCGTACTTGGGTGCTCACGGTCGGGCAACCGCCGCTGAGGCGAGATCGGGCGATGTCACGGACGCCTAAGGGAAACCACCCGGTCCGCAAGCGCAGCGCGCAGCGGGCCCCGGCCCGCGAAGAGGGGTGGGACGGCTCCGCCGGCCTGCTAGTACGGCATCAGCCAGTCGAGCGCGTGGCGGGCCCGGCCGTGGGAGCGGACGAACTGGCACACGAAGGTGAGCTTCCCGACCCGGAACGCGAGGCGGTCCCCGAAGCCGATCTGGACGGCGTAGGCCGGGAACGGGGCCGACGTTGGGCGCCGGGTGACCTCGCGGCTCACCTGGCCGTCGTCGGTCCGCAGGGCGACCTGCGCCTGCTCGGGGACGGTGATGAAGGCTGTCCTGCCGCGGATCCGGGCGAGGGTGAAGCGCTTGGCGTCGAGCGGCAGCTCCACGATGAGGTGGGTGCGGCGCCCTGCGGTGTAGGCACCCACCGTCACCCGGCGGCGGCGGCCCGACTCGACCTGGTCCAACAGGTCGTTGTCCCAGTAGGCGGCGACCTCCAGCGTGTAGTGGGTCGGGGTGGGGCGCTCGAAGTCGTAGCGCTTCTTCTCGAGCACCTGGAGCTCGCGCGCGATGGGGTGTTCCAGCTGCTCTCCCGGGTCCACGGACTTGGGTATGATGCAGGTCGAGGCCCGCCTTGACTACTTCAACCTCCGCCCCCGAGCTCACCCTGGATCCAGTCGAACGGATCCGCCTGGTGGATCGAGGCACCGACGTCGTGCTGTCCGCCTTCGCCCAGTACATGACCGACTTTCGCGCCATGAGCCGGGCCGCCCGGGGATGGTTCGAGCAGCGCCAGTGGCACGAGGCCCAGGCGGGCGCGATCCGGCGCCTCGACCTCTACGCGCAGGCGGTGGCGGGGGCCCGGACCGCGCTGAAGGCGGCCCTGGGCGCGCAGCTCCACCTGCACGAGGTCTGGGAGGGCATGAAGCTCGCCTACGCCCGCCGCATCGCGGACCGGGTGGACGAGGAGCTGGCCGAGACGTTCTTCAACTCGGTGACCCGGGCGGTGCTCACCACCATGGGGGTCGACGCCAAGATCGAGTTCGTCTGGTTCGACATCGAGATCCTGCCGTCGGGGGACGAGCTCCCCACCTACCGCACCTTCCACCGCCTGCACGACACCCGGGAGGTGGTGGACGCGGTGCTCGACGCCTTCACCTTCTCGGTGCCGTGGGCCGACAAGGAGGGCGACGCAAGAGAGGTTGCACGGCGGGTCGACACCTTCCTCGCCGCCCAGTGGAGCTACAGCGCGTTCGACGCGATCGAGGTCGCGGAGCCGATCTTCTACCGGAACAAGGGCGCCTACCTGGTGGGGCGCATCCGGCGCGGGATCCGGGTGGTGCCCTTCGTGCTCGCGCTGATGAGCGACGAGGACGGGATCCGGGTGGACGCGGTGCTCATGGAGGAGGACGCGGTGAGCATGGTGTTCTCCTTCGCGCGCTCCTACTTCTTCGTGGATCCGGTGCGCCCGGTGGAGCTCATCGGGTTCCTACGCTCGATCATGCCGCTGAAGCCGGTGGCCGAGCTCTACATCGCGCTCGGCTTCGTGAAGCACGGCAAGACGGTGCGCTACCGCCACCTCTACCGGCACCTCGACCACTCCTCCGACCGCTTCGCGGAGGCGCGGGGCATCAAGGGCATGGTGATGATCTGCTTCACCCTCCCGTCCTACGACATCGTCTTCAAGGTGATCCGCGACCGCTTCGCGGCGCCCAAGAAGACCACGCGTCAGCTCGTGCAGCAGAGCTACGACCTCGTGTTCAAGCACGACCGGGTGGGGCGCCTCATCGACGCCCAGGAGTTCGAGCACCTGCGCTTTCGTCGGGACCGCTTCGAGGCCGGCATCCTGCAGGAGCTGATGGAGGAGGCCTCGTCGTCGGTCACCGTCACCGACGACGAGGTGATCATCCACCACGCGTACACCGAGCGCCGGCTCAACCCGCTGAACGTGTACGTGAACGAGGTGAGCAAGGAGAAGGCGCTCGCCGCGGTGGAAGAGTACGGCGCGGCGCTGAAGGACCTCGCGTCCGCCAACGTGTTCGCGGGCGACCTCCTCATCAAGAACTTCGGCGTCACCCGCCACGGGCGCGTGGTGTTCTACGACTACGACGAGCTCTGCCTCCTCGACGCCTGCCGGTTCCGAAAGCTCCCGAGCTACCACGAGTCGTACGGCTCCTCCGAAGGCGAGGTCAGCTTCTTCGTGGACGACAACGACATCTTCCCCGAGGAGTTCAGGAGCTTCCTCTGGCCGGCGGGGCCGCTGAGGGACCACTTCGAGAAGAGCCACCCCGACCTGTTCACGGTGGAGTTCTGGCGGCGCATGCAGGCCCAGAGCAAGGCGGGGGTGATCAGCGACGTGTTCCCGTATCCCTACGAGATGCGCCTGGTTCGACGCTGAGAGTCTGTTCAGTGCAAGACGCCCTGCGTCCGTCCGCTGTCCGTCCGGCCGGACGCTCGCTCGGACGAGGGTAGGTCCATGTGCGCAGGATCCGCGGGGGCGGCGGTGGCGCCGAGGGGTTGGCACGGAGCCTGCTCTTGTCTGGCCCCATGACGACCATCAAACCCGAGATCGTGAAGGCGCTGGTGACCTTGCAGGCCCGGCTGGTGGACGCGGTGCTCGCGCTGGAGCTCCCCGACCTGGAAGAGGGCGAGGTGCTGTCCGGCGGTCCGCCCCCCTACCGCAGGCTGGACTGCGACGGCCGGGCCCTCGCCTATATCCGGCCGCGGCCGAGGAAGCGGGCGGTGCGGGTGGACATCACCGGCCTGTGGCGCGCGCCCCGGAGCTCCCCGATCGCGACCCCCAACGCGGGCGGCGCGGCGAGCCTGCTGGTGGGAAACGAGGGTGACCTGCACGACGCGGTGCGCTTCATCCTCGCAACGGTCGAAAGCACGCGCCGGGCCGAGGCTCGGGCCCTGGAGCGTCGCGAGCACAGGACGGTGGAGGGGTAGCGGCGCCCTGCGTTCAGCGCAGGCCGAGGCGTCGGGCCAAGCGCTGGAGGTTGCCCCGGTCGAGCCCCAAGGCCCTGGCGGCCGGGGCCCAGCGGCCGTCGGCGCGCGCGAGGGCGTCCCTGACCATGGTGCGTTGCAGGTGCTCCACCGCCGCCTTGAGCGTCAGATCGCCCGGCGGACTGGCGGCGGGGCTCGCAGGTGAGGCGGTGTTCTGCTGGCTAGCTTGCGCCTCGGCGGGGTGAGGTGCGGCCGGGCCCAGGGCCTCGTGCAGGTGGTCGAGGCTCACCGTGGTGGTGCCGTCCCCCGACGCCTTGCCGGCTCGCAGGACGGCGCGCGTCACCACGTGCTCCAGCTCTCGCACGTTGCCGGGCCAGTCGTGGGCCTCCAGGCGCCGGATGGCCTCCGGCGTGAAGCGCATGCGACCTACGCCCAGCTTGAGCCGCGCCTGGTCCAGGAAGTGCCCGGCCAGGAGCGCCACGTCCTCCCGCCGCTCGCGTAGGGGGGCCAGGTGGATGGGGAACACCGCCAGCCTGTGGTAGAGGTCCAGCCGGAACCGGCCGCGGCGCGCCTCTTCCTCCAGGCGGCGGTTTGTGGCGGCGATGACCCGTACGTCTACCCGGCGGAGCTCGTCCGAGCCCACCGGCTGGACCTCCTGGAACTGCAGGGTCCGCAGGATCTTCGTCTGGATGGACAAGGGGAGCTCGCCCACCTCGTCCAGGAAGATGGTGGCACCGTCGGCCAGCTGGAACTTGCCGAGCCGGCGGCGGGAGGCGCCGGTGAACGCGCCCTCCTCATGGCCGAACAGCTCGCTCTCCGCCACGGACTCCGGTAGCGCGGCGCAGTTGACGTACACCAGGGGCCGATCGCGACGGGAGGAGCGGTTGTGGACCGAGCGCGCGGCCAGCTCCTTGCCGGTGCCGGTCTCTCCCATGAGCAGCACGGTCAGATCCGACGGCGCCACCGTGTCGATCTCGCGCTCGAGCGCGGAGGTCGCGGCGCTGCGGCCGATGAGGGTGCCGCCGAAGCGGCGCAATTCGTCCTGCGCCAGATCCTGGGCAAGCTGGCCTCGGGACTCGGCCAGCTGTTGGAGGCGCTCGATGAGCTCCGCGGTGTGGATGGCGGAAGCAGCCAGGGAGGCGAAGCCCGCCACCGCCTCCAGGTCGGCCCGGTCGAAGCGGCCGGGCTCGAGCGCGTCGAAGGTCAGCAGGCCCACCGGCACCCCCGCGTGGCGTAGGGCTGCGCCCATGCAGGAGTGCACGTCGAAGCGCTCGGTGTCGGGGTGATCGATGAGGCCGTCGAAGGGATCCGGTCGCGGGTCGGCGTCGGGGAAGCGCACCGGAACGGGGCTCTGCAAGATGGCCTGCAGGCGGGCCTGCTCCCGGGGATCGAAGCGCCGGCCCAGGGTGTCGCGGGACAGCCCGCGCACGGCGAGGGGGTGGAGCAGCCCATCGGGGCGCAGCCGGAACAGGGCGGCGGCGTCGCTCGCCACCACCCGCCGGGCCGCCTCCAACAGGCGCACGTAGCGCTCCTCCGACGGCAGGCTGGCCGTCAGGTCGTGGGCTACCTGCACCAGGGCGGCCTGGCTCGAATGATGTCGAGAGGACATCAAAGATGTCGATATGACACGCGGGCGATCATGTCAATATGACAGCATGGGGGAGAAGCGCTTTGAAAGCAGGCCCTTGAGCCCTTGGCCCAGCGCCTGCTCAACGGTGGGCGCGGGCCCCACCTGGGCCTCGAGGTGAACCTTGCTCTCCAAGTCCCAAGCACGAACCTTCTTCATCGTCTTCACGGGCGGCTTCTCGCTCGTCTTCCTCGGCCTCACCGTCGACACCGTCCGCGCGGTCCCCGAGCGCTCCCATGAAGCGGAGCTGAGCGACAGGGCCAAGCGCGGCAAGCGCCTGTGGGACGAGAACAACTGCATGGGGTGCCACACTCTGCTGGGCGAGGGCGGCTACTATGCGCCGGAGCTCACCAAGGTGGTGGAACGCCGCGGCGCGGCCTGGATCGACCTGTTCCTGCAGGACCCGCAGCAGATGTTCCCCGGCCAACGGAAGATGGTGAAGTACGACTTCACCGCTGAGGAGCGGCGAGACGTCATCGCGTTCCTGACCTGGATCGGCGAGGTCGACACCAACGGGTTCCCCGCTCCTCCCGACATGACCCTGAGCGGCGCGGCGCCTGGCACGAACGCAGGCCAGATTGCAGCCGCGCCCAAGCCTGGCGCTGACCCCCTGGCCAACGCCCCCACCATGTTCCGCACCGTATGCGTGGCCTGTCATGCAGTGGGCGGGGTCGGTGGCAACACAGGACCCTCCCTCGATGGCGTGGCGGATCGCTACACCGCCGAGGCGCTGGACCAATGGCTCGCAGATCCGCAGGCCGTGAAGCCCGGGACCGCGATGCCCAACCTCAACCTCAGTGACGACGTCCGTGGCGAGCTGGTGGCTTGGCTCCGCGCGCGCGGTACCCAGGAGACCTCGCGATGAAGTACAACTCGCAGAAGGTGGCGTACATCTTCTTTGCCACCTGCATCGGGCTTCTCTTCCTTCAGATCATCTACGGCTTCATCATGGGCTTCGCGCACATGGGCTTCGACGGCCTCCATGACGTGATCCCCTTCAACGCGGCCCGAGCTACCCACACCAACCTCCTGGTGGTCTGGCTCCTCACTGGCTTCATGGGCGCCAGCTACTACATCATCCCGGAGGAGGCGGACCGCGAGCTGTTCAGCGTCAAGCTGGCGTACGTCCAGTGGGCGTCGCTCGTCCTGGTGGGCGTGGTGGCGGTGGCCGGCTTCCATCTGGGCTGGTGGGAGGGCCGCAAGTTCCTCGAGATCCCGCGGCCGCTGGACTACCTGGTGGTGGTCAACGTCCTGATGTTCATCTTCAACGTGGGTTACACCGCGCTGAAGGGCCGGCGCTTCACCACCACCGGCTTGGTGCTCTTGGCTGGCCTGGTCTCGGCTGCGCTGCTCTATCTGCCCGGGATGATCTACTTCGACTCCCAGGTCCTGGACTCGTACTTCCGGTGGTGGGTCGTGCATCTCTGGGTCGAAGGGGTGTGGGAGCTGATCATGGGTTCGCTCCTGTCGTTCCTCCTCATCAAGCTCACCGGCGTGGACCGCGAGGTCATCGAGAAGTGGCTCTACGTCATCGTGGGCATCACGTTCCTCTCGGGCATCCTGGGCACCGGGCACCACTACTACTGGATCGGGACCCCCAAGTATTGGCTCATGGTGGGCGGCGTGTTCTCGGCCCTGGAGCCCCTGGCCTTCCTCGGCATGGCCATCTACGCGGTGGCCATGATGCGGCGGGGCGGTCGTCGCCACCCGAACCGCGTCGCGCTCTTTTGGACGGTGGGCTGCGGCATCCTCTCCTTCGTCGGTGCGGGCTTCTTGGGGTTCGCCCACACGCTGCCGCAGGTGAACCTATACACCCACGGCACCCTGGTGACCGCGATGCACGGGCACCTGGCCTTCTGGGGGGCCTACGCCACCATCGTGTTTGGCATGATCGCCTACACCCTCCCCGAGCTCACCGGGCGCAAGCTGTACAGCGGTTGGATGCCCGAGTGGGCGTTCTGGACCAGCAACATCGGTATGCTCGGTATGACCGGCGCCCTGGCGGTTGCCGGCGTGGCCCAGGTCTACTTGGAGCGCCGCATGGGGATGGACTTCCTGGCCGCGCAGAAGGCGGTGGAGGTGCACTTCTTCGGGATGATCCTCGCCGCGTCGCTGTTCACGGTGGGCATCGTGCTGTTCGCCATCAACTTCATCCAGCACGGCCTCCCGGTGTCGGAGGCGACGGTGTCGTCGACGCGCGAGCCGGAGCCGGAGCCGCCGTCCACGCCGGCCATGGCGCGGAGCGTGTGAGGTGGGCATGCAGGCGCTCCCCTGGTACCAGGACACGGATGGCGAGTGCGCGGTCTTCGAGGCCGCGCACCGAGCCAGGCTCCCCGTCCTGCTGAAGGGGCCCACCGGTGCAGGCAAGTCCCGACTGGTGGAGCACATGGCGGCGAGGTTGGAGCGCCCGCTGATCACCGTGGCCTGCCACGACGACACGAGCGCGGTCGACCTGGTGGGCCGCTTCGTACTGGAGGGCGGCGAGACGCGGTGGGTGGACGGCCCGGTGACCCGGGCCGCCCGCGAGGGTGCGGTGCTCTACCTCGACGAGCTGGCGGAGGCCCGCAGCGACGTCATGGTGGTGATCCACCCGCTGGCCGACCATCGACGGCAGGTGTTCATCGAGCGGCGCAACGAGGTGGTGGAGGCCGCCCCCGGCTTCATGCTGGTGGTGAGCTTCAACCCGGGTTACCAGCGTGGCCTCAAGGAGCTCAAGCCCTCCACGCGGCAGCGCTTCGTCGCCATCGACTTCGAGTACCCCAAGCCGGAGCTGGAGCAGGCGATCTTGCAGAGGGAGGCTGGTGTGGGACGCGACGAGGCGCGAAAGCTCGTCGCGTTGGCCAACCGGGTGCGGGGTCTGGATGAGCTGGGCTTGGCGGAGGTGCCCTCCACCAGGCTCCTGGTGAGCGCGGCCAAGCTGATGAACGTCGGCGTGCCCGCGCGCCAGGCCTGCCGGGTCGGGGTGGTGCGGCCCCTCACCGATGACCCGGAGGTGCGCGGGGCCCTGGATGACCTGGTGGCGATGGTGTTCTGAGATGCTGGGGACCGGATCCACCGCCCCCCGCCTGGAGCTGGAGTGGGAGGAGGGGCTCTTCAAGCTGGTGGGCCGGTGGTTGCGGCGACTTCGACCAATCGCAAGCCAAGCAGCTACGCCCGGGAGCGTGGCGCTGGAGGGCCTGCAGGGCCGCCTGGCGGTGCTCGCTTCCATGATGGCGGGTCGGATGCTCACGGTGGAGGGCGGCGCCCCCGCGTGCGCTCTTCGGGGGGACGCACTCCTTCTGCCCGACCACATGAGCGTCTCCACCGATCCGGCCGAGAACGAGGCCGCCTACCGAGCCGTCGCCATGCTGGCGGGCGCCATGCGCCGGCACCGGCGTGCCGTTCCCTTGGGCGCGGCGGTCCGAGAGCAGGAAGCCTTGCGTCTGGCGGAGGAGGCCCGCGCTTGGATCCTCGCCGAGCTGGTCGAGCTCCAACCCGAGGCAGTGGCGGCTTTGACGGGGGCCCGAGTGGCGTTGCTCAGCCATCCCGAGGGAGACGACTCGCCAGCGGACGACGAGGCAGGAGGCCGCGGGCGGGAGGCTAGAGCTCCGAAGTTGGGCGACGTTCGCCGTCGGCTCCTGAGCCAGGACCCTGAGGACGACAACCCCATCGTCCACACTTTCGAGAAGGTGGAGACTCTGGAGGCCCAGGCGGGCGGGCGGCGCTTTGCGGATGGCTCCGACGAGCTGGACGAGCACCTGGAGGCCCTGGACGAAGTGGAGCTGCAGGAGTTGGTACGGGGTGGGCCGCAAACGCAAGCCCTCCTGCGAGCGGACATCACCCTGGAGGCCGCCGTCCCCAACGTGGAGTCGGTGGCGCCAGGCGAGCACGGGGTGCGCTACGACGAGTGGGACGCGGGGCTCGGGGCCTATCGCAAGGACTGGTGTACGGTGTACCCGACCCCGGTGGCGCCTGGGGGTCGCGCCGCCATCGAGGCTGTGCGGCGAGGCCACCGGCGGGAGATCGAGGCGCTGTATCGAAGGGTGGATGCGCATCGCAGCCGCCTGCGCGCGGTGCGCGGGCAGCGCGACGGTGAGGAGGTAGATTTGGACGCGGTGGTCTGTGCGGCCGCGGACCGTGCGGCGGGGCGCGAGGGTTCCGACCGGCTGTACCTTCGTCGAACCCGGCGAGAGCGGGACGTGTCGGTGGTGGTCCTCCTGGACGTCTCGCTCTCCACCGACTCGTGGGTTGCGGATCGCAGGGTGCTGGATGTGGCGCGCAGCGCCGCAGTGGTGTTCGGTGAGGTGGTAGACCGACTGGGAGACGAGCTGTCGGTGTTGGCCTTCGCGTCCAAGACCCGAAACGTCTGCCGGGTGTTCGAGGTGAAGGCGTTCCAGCAGCGCTGGGCCGAGGCCCGGGGTGCGCTGGCGGCGCTCGAGCCCCAGGGCTACACGCGGATCGGGCCGGCACTGCGGCATGCCACTGCACAGCTGGCCACTCAGCCGAGCCAGAAGAAGCTCCTGCTCCTTGTGAGCGATGGAAAGCCCACCGACTACGATCGCTACGAGGGCCGTCACGGAGAGGCGGATGTTCGCATGGCGGTACGCGAGGCCCATCGCCTTGGGGTGGTGACCCACGCCTTGACCATCGACAGCGTGACCCGCGGGCACCTACCCGCCACCTTCGGGCCGGGGGGCTGGCACGTCCTGTCGAACCCGAACCACCTGCCTCGCGCCATGGCCGAGATCTACGGCCGTCTGGCCGCGGGGTAGCTCGAGGTGCGGCGGCGGACTCCGCAGGTCAGCTTGCCCGACGGCGCGCTGGAGGCCTGGCCGGAGGATGACATCGAGGCTTGGCGCAAGGCGCCCATCGACACGTTGATCCAGCACCTGGTCGAGGTCCACCACCCGATGCTCCGCCTCACCCTCGACCGAGCGGTGGCGCTGAGCGTCGTCGTGGCGCGAGGGCAGGAGCTCGATCCCGAACTGGGCGCCCGCCTGGCTGCCTTCGCCGCTGTGGTCCACGAGCACCTCCAGAAGGAGGAGGACGTGGTGTTCCCCGCCATCGCTCGGGGGCAAGGCCCCATGACCCGGGGGCCGGTGGCAGTGATGCTGAAAGAGCACCGGGAGCACCGAGAGGCCCTGGCCGAGGTGCACCAGCTTGCGCAGGGCGCGACGCCAGCATTCGACGCACCCGTCGGTCTAGCGTTGGAGGACCTGCAGGGGGCGTTGGTGGAGCTGGAGCGACGCCTTTGGGCGCATGTACGGCTCGAGGACGAGGCCCTCTTCCCCCGGGCTCTGTTGGACTAGCAGGTCATCGGAGGAGTAGCCCATGCGATCCGCGAAGCGACTCTTCGTGGAACGTTCCTCCGAAGAGGGAGCATATCTGGCCATACGCGACCGATGAGAGGCGAAGCCATTCGGGGCGTTCCACGGAAGACGAGCCCGCGCAGCGCGTGGGGGACTTCTCCGATGGCCTGCTAGGGACCTTCTGGAGGCGGTGCAGGAACGCGCCACCGGGGCGCCGACCTGCTAGGCTGAAGTTCCACGAGGGCGCTCGGACAACCGCCTGATCCCACAGCGCTTTTCTCGGAATGGCGCCGAACCGATCTGACTACAACGCGTTGAGGAGGCTGAATGCGCGGGTCTGAAGCGGCGTTCGCTTCGTGAACTTCTCGAAGGTCGGGGTCCGCTTGCCCAGTCGGCACACGTTCTTGGCGATCGTCGCGAGGTTGGCGAGGAGCGACCGGAAGCTCTGGGCTGGGAGACCGTCGTCGGTCCGCTTCGTGGCCCTCTTGGCCTTGGCCTGGGCCGTGGGCTTTGCCGGCTGGACCGGATGGCGGTCTGGGAGGGTGTCGGTCTCCTCGGCGAAGAGCAGCGGGCGCCAGGCGCGTTGCATATGCCACTGCACGTAGAGCGCAAGCATGCAGAGGAAGATGTGGGCCCGCACCCGGCGCTCCTTGCGGTGGTAGATGGGCCTGACCTCGAGGCCGGACATCTTCATCGTCCGGAAGCACTTCTCCACGCGAGTGAGTCGCTTGTAGTGGCGCACGACATCATCGGTGTCGATGACCTCCGCCGGGACGCTGGTGCGGATGATGTAGACGCCGTCGACGGAAGCCTCCTTGCGGACGGTGTCGCGTCGAACACAGTAGCTGAAGCCGGCATCCGTGATCTCGACCTTGAAGTGCTTGGCCATCTTGTACTTGTTGATGACCCGACCCACGCGGATGCCGATGGTAGCGCGGCCCCTGAGCGTCCCGCGACGGACCATGCCGCGGACCTTGGCGAGCTCCCGCCGCGTTGCGTCCAGCATCTCCTTGCGTTTGCGTGCCCGACGTTCGGCAAGCAGCGGGTTCCGGCACGCGATGAGCCGCTCGTCGGGATATCGAGGGGATGCAAGTTCGAAGATATCCCGCTTGTCGAACAGGCTCATCTGAAGCGCACCATCAGCGTTGAGCTTGTTGATGGCGCCCGACTTCAGCGCGGTGATCCACTCGACGCCTTCCTGCTCACGGAGCTTCTCGACCGTGGTCTGGGCCACCATCCCCCGGTCACCGACGAACACCACCAGGTCGAGCCCGAACTGCTCCCGCAGCTTGTCGATCTGGTCTCGAACGGTGGCGGGATCCCCGGTGTTCCCGGGGTAGACGGTGACGGAGACTGGGCAGCCGTTCTCGTCCGTCAGCAAGCCGTAGTTGACCTGCAACTTGTCTTTCTTTCCGTCCCGGCTATAGCCCCGGGCCGCCAGCTCGCACTTGGTGCCCTCGACGTAGGACGAGGACAGGTCGTAGAGGACCAGCCCGCAGTTCTCCAGGTGCTTCTTTCCGAGTCGCGTCTCGATGGCTGCCTGCTGGTCAACGAGCCAGTCCATCGCCTGGTAGAGCTCATCCTCGCAGACCTCCGTGCCGAGCCCCAGGACGTCGGGAAGCGTCGTGGTCTCCCACCACCTTGTGACAGCGAGCTTGCTGCTTGGCTCGAGGATCCGGGCGGCGATCAAGGCCATGACGAGGTCCCGTTCCCGAGTCCGGGTGGGGCTGATCAACCGCGCGAGCCCGAGCTTGCGCATCGCCAACATCACCGCCTCGACGTGGCCATGGTGTCGCGTCTCGAGGATCTCCAGGTCCGACGCCGCGCCCATCGTCTCGCCAGCCAGCGCTCGGCCCACCAGCTCTTGCACGTCGGCGGGGAGGTGTGTGAGGTTGGCCAGGGTCCTCTTCTTGACCTTGCCCTCCTCGCGGTAGGTCTCCCGCACGAGGACCGTGACAACGCCATTCTGGTTGCGAACGCGGTTCAGGTGCATGTGCCCAGTGGTTATCGGGGCCTGCTCGCTCGAGTTGATCGTTTCTTGGGCGCCGGCCCGGATCGATCTGTCTACATCCGCGACCCCGAATCCGGGAAAGCTGAGTGATTGCGGGCGGATTAGCCTTCTCGGCCGGGGAACTTCAGGCTAGGCTCCGGCCACGATGAACGCGGCGCGGCACGGTGGATGGGCAGTGCTGGTAGCGTGGGCGTTGGTGGCCTCCGCCTGCGAGGGCGGTGGTCCGAAGGCGAAGAAGGCGCGGCAGCCGGCCCCGGTGTCGGTGGCCGCGATCGAGCGCGGGCCGATCGCGCTGTCGCGGGTGTTCGGTGGAACACTGGAGGCCCCCGCGCGGCTGGTGGTGGCGCCCAAGATCACCGGGCGCCTGGTGCGCCTCGCGGTCCACATCGGCGACCCGGTGAGCGCGGGGCAGGTGGTGGCGGAGCTGGACGACGACGAGCTCCGGCAGCTCGCGGCCCAGGCGCAGGCGGCGCTCGCGGTGGCCGAAGCCAACGCGACGGAGGCCAAGGGTGCGACGGCGCTCGCCGACAAGGAGCTCGAGCGCCTGAAGACGCTGCGGGGGCGCGGGGTGGTCTCCGCCTCGCAGCTGGACACCGCGCAGGCCGAGGCCCAGGCCAAGGCGGCGGCGGTCGAGGTGACCGCGGCCGAGGTGAGCCGGGCGAAGGCGGCGCTGGACGCGGCCAGGATCCGGGTGGGCTACACCAAGCTGGTGGCGCGCTGGAGCCAGGGCGATCGCGCCCGGGTAGTGGCCGAGCGCTTCGTCGACGAGGGCGCGATGGTGGCGGCCAACGAGCCCATCTTGAGCATCGTGGAGCTCGACCCGCTCACCGCGGTGATCTTCGTGGCCGAGAAGGACTACCGCTTCCTGCAACCTGGCCTGCAGGCGGTGGTGACCACCGACGCCTTCCCCGACGCGCGCTTCGAGGCCCGGGTGCTCCGGGTGGCCCCGGTGTTCGAGACCGGCTCCCGGCAGGCTCGGGTGGAGCTCGAGGTCCCCAACCCCGAGCGGCGCCTGAAGCCGGGGCTCTTCGTCAAGGCGAGGGTCGAGCTGGCGCGGGTCGACGACGCGGTGGTGGTGCCGCAGGCTGCGTTGACGACCCGGGGCGACGACACCGGGGTGTTCTGGGTGGCGGACGGGGCCGAGACGGTGACCTGGGTGCCGGTGGAGGTCGGGATCCAGGACGGCGACCGGGTGCAGCTGGTGGGGTTCGAGCGCGCCGGGAGGGTGGTGACCCTGGGCCAGCAGCTCCTCGACGATGGCTCCGCCATCATCGTGCCCGGGTCGGCGCCATGAGCCTGCCGGGCTTCAGCGTCCGGCGCCCGGTCCTCACCACGATGGTGACGCTCATCGTGGTGCTGCTCGGCGTGGTGTCGGTGCGCCGGATCCAGATCGACCTGCTGCCCAACATCGAGCTGCCCACCCTCACCATCATGACCGAGTACGAGGGGGCCAGCCCCGAGGTCATGGAGCGTCTCGTCACCCAGATCATCGAGGAGATCGTGGCCACCGTGCCCGGGGTGGTGGAGCTGCGCTCCCAGTCCGCCCAGGGCACGAGCAACGTCGAGGTCACCTTCGGGTGGGGGGTCGACATCGACACCGCGGCCCTCGACGTGCAGGGCAAGCTCGAGGACGAGGCCAACGAGCTACCGGAGGACGTGGTGCGCCCCCGGATCCGCAAGTTCGACATCGCGAGCTTCCCGGTGGTGATCCTCGGGATCCGGAGCCGGCTCGATCCGGTGGAGCTCACCGAGCTGGTGGAGGACCACCTGCGCCACCGCTTCTCTCGCATCCCCGACGTCGCCCAGGTGGACGTGTGGGGCGGCTACGAGCGCGAGGTGCGGGTCGAGCTGGATCTGCAGCGGGTGAAGGCGCTGCAGCTGTCGATGGACCAGGTGCTGGACGCCATCAAGGACGCGAACCTCGACCTCCCGGCCGGGCAGATCGAGGCGGGGCGCCACGAGATCACCCTGCGCGCGCCGGCGGAGTTCGCGAACCTGGACGACCTCCGGGCCACCGTCATCGCCACCCGCGACGGCGCCGCGGTCACCGTGGGGCAGGTGGCGGAGGTGAAGGACACCTACCGCCGCCTCACCCGCATCGTCCGGGTGAACGGCGAGCGCGGGATCCGGGTGGCCATCCGCAAGCAGGCCAACGCCAACACGGTGGAGGTGTCGCGGATGGTACTCGAGGAGGTCGCGGCGGTGAACGCCGACTACCCGCAGATCGAGCTGGTCCCGGTGATGAACCAGGGCAACTTCATCGAGCGCTCGATCGAGAACGTGGCCCTCTCGGTGCTCTACGGCGGCGGGCTGGCGGTGGTGGTGCTCCTGTTCTTCCTCCTCAGCCTGCGGAGCACCCTCGTCATCGGCGTGGCGATCCCCATCTCGATGGTGGCCACCTTCGCCCTGATGTACTTCTTCGGGCTCACCGTGAACCTCACCACCCTGGGCGGCATGGCCCTCGGGGTCGGGATGATGGTCGACAGCTCCATCGTGGTGCTCGAGAACGTCTTCCGTCGGCGCGACGAGCTGGGTGAGCCGGTGGCCGTGGCAGCGGAGGCGGGGGCAAGAGAGGTTGCGCCGGCCATCGTGGCGAGCACCATCACCACCCTGGTGGTGTTCCTCCCGCTCGCCTTCGTGCGCGGGGTCTCCGGCATCCTGTTCCGCGACCTGGCCTTCGTCATCGTGTTCTCGCTCATGGCCTCGCTCGTGGTCTCGCTGACGGTGCTCCCGATGCTGGCCGCCAAGCTCCTCCCCGCCGCCGGGCCGGTCACCGCGGAGGGCCAGGCGTGGGCGGCCCGGGCCCGCGGGGCGTTCCTCGGGCTCTCCGCTCGCTACCTGGAGCTGCTGCAGGCCTCCTTGCGTCACCCGATCCGGACCGTGGTGGGGGCGGGCGCCTTGCTCGGGGTCAGCCTACTCCTGGTGCCCGCGATCGGCACCGAGTTCCTGCCCCCGAGCGACGAGGGCGAGGTGCGGGTGCGGGGCGAGATGGAGATCGGGACCCGGCTCGGGGTCATCGACGTGCAGGCCGAGCGCATGGAGGCCCTGGTCGCCCCCGCGGTGCCGGAGGCGGTGGCCCGGGTGACGACGGTGGGGGCGTCCGGGCGGCGGCCCGAGGACGCCTCGATGGCGGAGATCCAGCTCGCCCTCACCCCCGCCACCGAGCGCGGGCGCTCGAACACCGAGATCGCGGACGACCTCAGGAAGCGCCTGCAGGGCCAGCTGCCGGGGATGGCCCTCCGGATCCGGGCGCCGCAGGGGAGCTTCATCCTCGAGCGGCTGCTCGGCACCGAGGACGGCCTCACGATCGAGGTGCGGGGCTTCGAGCTGGACCGGCTGGACGCCCTGGCCCAGGCGGTGGCGGAGGCGGTGCGCGACGTCCCGGGCATCACCGACGTCGACGTGGACCGAAAGGACGGTGTCCCGCAGGCCTCATTGCAGATCGACAGGGCGAAGGTGGCCGACCTGGGGCTCACGGTGCGGGACGTGGCCCGGGTCATCGAGGCCGCGGTGGCGGGGGCCCAGGCGGGCGAGTTCCGGAGCGGGGGCAACTCCTATCGCATCCTGGTGCAGCTCGCGGGGGTGCGCGACCTGTCGCTCGACGACATCCTCGGCCTCACCCTCACCACCCGGAGCGGGAAGGCGGTGACCCTCAGGAACGTGGTGAGCGCGGAGCCCAACCTGGGCCCGGTGGTCATCTACCGGAAGGGCCAGCAGCGCCTGGTCTCGGTGGCGGCCAACGTGGCGGGCCGGGATCTGGGCTCGGTGGCGGCGGACGTGCAGGAGAGGTTGCGACGCATCGCCATCCCCAACGGCTACGAGGCGCGGGTCTCGGGCGCGTTCGAGGAGCAGGAGGAGGCCTTCTCGGAGCTGCTGACCTCGCTCCTCCTCGCGGTGCTCATGGTCTACATGGTGCTCGCCTCGCAGTACGAGTCGCTGCGAGACCCCTTCGTGGTGATGTTCTCGGTGCCGGTGGCCGCCATCGGGGTGCTCGCGATGCTCTTCCTCACCCGCACCACGCTCAACGTGCAGAGCTACATCGGCTGCATCATGCTGGGCGGCATCGTGGTGAACAACGCGATCCTCCTCGTGGATCAGGCGGGCACCCTGCACGCCGAGGGCATGGCCGCGCGCGACGCGGCGGTCGAGGCGGGGCGCCGACGGCTCCGGCCCATCCTCATGACCACCCTCACCACCATCTTGGGCCTCGTGCCCCTCGCGCTCGGGGTGGGGGAGGGCGCCGACGCCCAGGCCCCGCTCGCCCGGGCGGTGATCGGGGGCCTGCTCGGCTCCACCCCGGTGACGCTGCTCCTGATCCCGGTGGTGTACGTGGCGCTGCACCGCGGCAGGCGGGGTGTCCCGTGAGGGCCCCGCTGCCGTTGGTCGCGGCCCTCGCGGGGTGCGCCGCGCCGCTCCCCGCGCCCGACCTCGTGCAGGCGAGGGCGGCCCCGGTGCCCCTCGTCGAGGTCACGCCCACCCCCGCGCCCACCGCCACCGTCGCGGTGTCGCTCGCCGCCCTCACGGTGGAGCAGGCGGTCTTGCTCTCGCTCTCGAACAACCGGGACCTCCAGGTGCGCAGCCTGACCCCGGTGGTGGCGGGCACCTTCCAGCGCATCGAGCGGGGCGCCTTCGACCCCGAGGTGTTCGCGGACGCGGTGTACGACCGGGAGCGCGCCTCGCAGGTGGCCCGGGCCACCGGCCAGCGCTTCGACGTGTCGGGCGAGAGCTCCTCCATCCGGCTCGGGGTGCGCGAGCGCCTCCCCACCGGGACCGAGGTGGAGGCGGCGCTCGCCCACACCCTCGACGTCTCGAACCGGACCCCGCGCCAGCAGCAGGCGCGGCTGGAGCTGACGGTGACGCAGGCCCTCCTGCGCGGGCTGGGGCCGGCGGTGAACCTGGCCGCGGTGCGCCAGGCCGCCCTCGAGGAGGAGGCGAGCCTCTACGAGCTGCGGGCCTTCGTGGAGGCGCTCATCGCCAACACCGAGCTGGCCTACTGGGCCTACGTACTGGCGACGGAGGAGATCTCGGTCTACGTGGGCTCGGTAGAGCTCGCCCGGCAGGAAGAGCAGGACATCCTGCAGCGGGTAGACGTCGGGCTCCTCCCGGAGCTGGAGCTGGCCGCGGCCAGGGCCGAGGTGGCGCTCAGGGCCCAGGCCCTCATCGACGCCCGGAGCCGGCGGGAGGCGGCCCGGCTGTCGCTTGTGCGGCTGGTGCGCCCCGATCCGGGGGGCGCGCTCTCGAACCCGGTGACCGCGGTCAGCGCGCTCGAGGCGTCCACCGAGCCCCTCGATGACGTCGACGAGCGCTGTCAGCTCGGCGTCCTGTATCGGCCCGATCTCGCGGAGGCCCGGATCCGGCTCAGGCAGGGCAGCCTGCAGACGGTGGTGACGAGGAACGGCCTCCTCCCCCGGCTCGACGTGTTCGTGGCCCTCGGCAAGACCGGCTTCGACAGCCGCTTCGGCGACGCGGTGGGCGCGCTCGGCGGGCCCACCTACGACGTGCGGGCCGGCCTCAGCCTGGGCTACTTCCTCGGCCACCGGGCCGCCGCGGCGGCCGATGTGGCGGCGCGGGCCTCTGCGCAGCAGGCGGCCCGCGCGGTCGAGAACATGGCCGAGCTGGTCGAGCTCGAGGTCCGGCTCGCGGCCAACGAGGTGGAGCGGGCCCGGGCCCAGGTGAAGGCCTCCGCCACCACCCGCGACCTCCAGGCCGAGGCGGTGGTGGCCGAGAAGGAGCGCTTCGAGGTCGGGGCGGGCACCGCCCTGCAGGTGGCGAGGGCCCAGCGGGACCTTTTGGCAAGCCAGATTGCCGCGCTCAGGGCGGTGGCTGACCATCGGTCGGCCCTGGTGCGCCTCTACCAGGCCGAGGGGACGCTCCTCGCCCGCCGCGGGATCACCGTGGCGGGCACCGAGCTCGCGCGGTGAGCGTGGAGCGCCGTTTGTCCCGGCCATGGCTGCCAGGTCGACCCAAGCTCAGAACGGCCAGAGGCTCTTCAGCCAACCCTCGTCCACGGTGCGCGTGAGGTCGATGTTCCCGTTGCTCCCGCTGTAGCCGACGCGCTCCGTGAGCCCAAGCTCCCGGCGGAACTTGTTGTCGGTGAACTGGTAGGCATCGCCGCTCTCCACCGTGCCGCCGTTGTTCCAGTCCACGCCGGTGGTCTGCAGCTCGTCGTTCTCGACTGGGTCGTCCATGCCCTGGAAGTACGTGCCGCCCTTCGCGCCGGTGCCGAAGAGATCCTGGTGGGCGTGCACCAGCTCGTGGAAGAGCACCGGCAGCGGGTGCCGCACCGCGCCGTCGCCGTACGTCGCGGCCCACGCGCCGACCGTCGCGCGGTTGTCCTTGCCGCTGTAGGTGCCGCCCGCCGCGCCCTCCTTCTCGGCGATCGTCAGCGACTCCCCGCGGCCCGACAACTCGGTGGTCAGCGTGTCGAGCAGATCCTTGCCTTGCTGGGTCGCCAGCATCGCGCCGATGTCTGCTTCGGTCCGCTGGACGAAGTCGGTGCGGCCCTCGATCACGACCTCGGGGTGCGCGTCGAGCCACGTACGCGTGGCCGCCGGGTCGTACTCGACGACCACGTCCTCCGTCCCGAGCTGGCCCGCCGCGACCGTCCCGTTCTCGGCGACGATCAGATCCTCGTCGCCGTCGCTCCCCTGGCTCCCGCCGCCGGCGTGGACCCCCTGATCCGCGGCGTCGGCGTAGATCGCGTCGGCGCCGTCGCCGCCGTAGACGGTGTCGGCGCCCTGGCCGCCGCTGACCACGTCGTCGCCGTCGTTGCCCGACACGATGTCGTCGCCGCTCCCGCCCAGCACCTGGTCCCTGCCCGCGCCACCGAGCAGCTCGTCTGCGTCGGCGCCGCCTTCGAGCGAGTCCATGCCGTCTCCGCCCTCGAGCCGATCCTCGCCGATGTCGCCGACGAGGCGGTCGTCGCCGCTGCCGCCGGTGAGTCGATCGTTGCCGGAGCCGCCCTGGAGCGTGAGCGCTCCGTCCGCGTTGCCGCCGTCGAGTATGTCGTCGTCCGCGCCGCCGTCGATCGTCAGCTCGGCGCCAACACCGGCGGCGACGGTGACGACGTCGTCACCGCCCGCGGTGTACATCCCGACCCCATGCGACGCCTCCTCGGCTGAGAGCGAGTAGGCCGCCCCCGTGTCGTCGTTGGTGATCGTGACGCCGCCGCTGTTGTCGGAGACGGTGTAGTGATCCGCCCCGTTCGTGCCCACGAAGAGACGCGAGCCGTCGTCGAGCGTGTGCATCCCCTCGTTCAGCTCGGGTCCGCCGGTGCCCGGCGCGGACGTCGCCCCGGCGGCGGGGGTCGTCTGCGTGCGCTTCTGCGCGACGATCGACGGATCGTCGCCCGCGTCGGCACCGCGCAAGAGGTGCTGCCGAAGCAAGTCCTCGCCAGCTCGCGCGCGGTGCCGCGCGGTGGTGCTGGCGTTCGGATCGGTCCTCGCGCGCTTCACCGGCGCCGCGGCGCCGGATGTCTCCGTGGTGGCCGCGGGCGAAGCGCCCGAGCCCGAGATGGGCGAGGCGGCGCCTGACGCGCGCCCCGTCGCGGTGGTGTCCTGTCGAAAGAGCGTCGTGCGCCCAAGCCCGGTGTGACTCCTGGTTCGATCGATTCCCATCGATTGGTCCCTCCTGGTGACCTTCGATCTCAATGCAGGAATCGCGAGCGATCCGCTGTTACCTCGCGCTTACGCCGCGCCCGATGGACGGACCACTTCGACTCGTCGCTCGTGAAGACGTGATCGATGCGCGCGTCGTGGCGGGCACCAAGGTCGCGCGCCCGAGGCGGTGTCAGCGCACCAGGACCCGGGTCAGCTCCCGCTCGTGGGCCGCCTCGGCCACCTGGGCGATCTCGTCGTCGGTCACCGGGCGGTCGATGCCCGGCCGGTCCTTCGCGGCGTGGAGGGGCTCGTAGCCGGTCATGATGTGGACGGGGAGGGCGGGGTCGAGCTCGAGGATGAAGTCGAGCACGCGCTCCGCCTCCTCGACCCCGTTCGGCATCAGGAGGTGGCGCACCATGAGGCCGCCGCCCTGCAGGAGGCTGCTCTTCTTCTGGCGCTTGAGGGGGCCCACCTGGCGGTACATCTCTCGGATGCAGGCCTTCATGCGCTCGGGATACTCGGGGGACAGGCCGATGCGCTCCGCCGCCTCGGGGCGGATGAACTTGATGTCGGGCAGGTACATGTCCACCAGGCCGTCCAGGCGCCGCAGGTCCTCGAGGCTGTCCTCGCCCTCGCTCTTGTGCACGACCGGGAGGGTGAGGCCGTCGGCGGCGGCGAGCGCGAGCGCCTTCACCAACACCCCGGTGTAGGCAGAGGGCGAGACCCACTGGATGTTGTCCGCCCCCGCCTGCTGCAGGGCCAGCATCCGCTCCGCGATCCCCTCGGGGGTGAGCTGGCCCTCGTCGAAGTGCCGGTACTGGCAGAAGTGGCAACCCTTCCTGCACACGAAGTAGATGGCCCCCGTCTTCCCGAGCACCGCCTCGTCCGACAGGTTGATCGCGGCCATGAAGTACGGGACGGTGGCGTGGGCCAGGCCCTCGGCCTCGATCTGCGCGACCCGGGTGGCGAGGTCGGGCCGGGCCGACAGGTACCGGGCCGGGCGCACCCCCCCGAGCTCCAGGGTGTTGATCATCTCCAGCTCACCCGGGCTGGCCCCGATCGCGTTGGCGACCGCCTGCTTGCCGTAGGTGTCGACCAGGGCGGGGAGGATCCGCTGTGGCACGTCCGAGAACGACACGCGGCCGGTCGCCTCGTCGGTGACGACGGAGATCGAGATCAGCTCCGCCTCGAGGTCCACCGCCACCGCCTAGCCCCCGTCCCGGACCCCGAACCAGCGGGCGGCGCGGGGCGGCAGGTCGTCTTGCACCAGGTTGGCCACGTCCTTCTTGGTGAGCATGCGGCTGAAGGAGAGCTCGATCTCCACCAGCGGCTGATCTCGGAGGGCGTCGAGGAGCTCCCGGAGCATCGGCTCCCGGAAGCGCTCGTGCATCGCGGCGGCGCCGCGGGCCTCGGCCGCGCTCATCAGGCCCTGGGCCAGCTCGGGCGAGAAGCGCACCTTGGCGCCCTTGGGGCCCAGGTGCCGCTCCAGGTCGAACGTCAACCGGTCTTGCAGATACCGCACCGCCGCGGGGGGCGACATCGGCTCGGCCCCCACCACCTTGCCGGCCAGCCGGGCCAGCTCGGGCCGAGCGAGCAGGGCCTCGAGCTCCTTGCGGTCGCCCTCCCAGCGGGCCACGATCAGGGTGTTGGCGAGGGATGTCTTCCCTTCCTGCATCCGCCCGCCCTCGCGGGCGTAGGCCGAGACCTCGCCCGACTCCGCCATCAGGGCCAGGCGCTCCAGGAGGTCGGCCTGCGCGGTGGCCTGACCCTCCGGATCCGCGCTCCCCGCCGCAGCCACGTTCTCGAGGTAGATGGGGGCGTGGGCGGCCGGGGTGTCGCGAGCGGCGTCAACCTGACTTGCAGAGAGCAGGCCGTCGGCGCCGGTGGGGACGCCCCGGAACTGGCCGAACAGCGCGGGGAAGCCGGGCTCCGCCACGTCGTCTCGGGACAGCACGAGGGGCTCCTTGCCCACCATGCCCACCGCGAGCTCGGCCATGCGGTCGGCGGCGGAGTGCCGCGGGCCGGCGATGACCACCACCTCGGGGCGCTGCCGGGTCTGCAGGCCCCCCGCCATGAGATCGGCGAGCCGGCGGAGCTCCTTGTCGGGCACCTCGAGGCCGTCGAGGCCCTTGCCCAGCACGTCGAGCTTGAGCTTGCGGCTGGCGGCGAGGCTCTTGTCGCCCCGGTGTACCACCTCGGGCGCGCCCTTCGGCTCGTCCAACCCGAACAGGGCGCCGGCCTCGGCGTCCGCCGCGTCCAACAGGTGCCCGTAGAGCTGGCGCAGCTCCCCCACGAGGTCGTCGGGGGCGTCCTCCGGCAGGTGGTCGAGCGCGCCCTCCGCCCACTCCGCGGTGGGGGCGCCGGCGGGGGCCATGCCCCGCGCGTCGAGGAAGGCGGCCAGATCGGCGGAGAGCTCACCCGGGCCCCGGGCCGGCGCGTCCTTGGGCATGTCCGGCAGCGGCACCCGCGGCACCTTGGGCATGAGCCCGAGGGTCATCGCGCCCACCAGTCCGGCCTCGTACACCTCGTTCTGGAGGCCCCGCCACGCATCGGCCGCCTTCATCACCGAGTCCACCGGCACGGTGTGATCCACGAAGCGGCCCATGAGCTTGTGCATGACCTTCCTGAGCTCGGGGCCCACGGCCACGAAGCGCTGCCCGTCGCGCTCACCCTCCGGTAGGGGCCGCACCCTGAGCTGTCGCCCCGAGATGACCTCGTGGATCGCGAAGCCGAGATCCATCGAGGTGTGGAAGGCCTCGCCCGGGTCCACCGCCTTGCCGGCGGCGGAGTAGACGTGGAGCTCGAGGAAGCCCCGCGCCTCGTCCACCAGGCGCTCGTCGGTGAGCCCATCCACGAGGAAGTCGCGCCACTGACCGAGCTCGCCGAGGTCGAGGTCCTCGCCCTCCGACACCTGCAGCTTCACTCCCTTCGCGCCCCGCACCTCGGCCGCCAGCGCCTCGATCGCGTCGTGGGCCTCGGTCCGCTTCACCAGGACGTGCAGCCCGCCGTCGTCATCCGGAACCAAAAGGTGGGCGCCCGGCTGCTCCAGGGCGTCGGCCCCGAGCTTCGCCTGCTGCAGGCTGCGTTGCACGTGGTTCTTGATCTCGTTCGCCACGTCAGCCTCCCGCCGTGAAGGTGCGCTTCTTCTTCGCGCCCTCGGGCTTCGTCTCGGTGTTGCCGCTGTTGGTGAAGATGGTCGCGGTGCGGCCCTTGCCCAGCGGCTGGCGGCGGCGCTCCATCAAGCCGGCGGCCTTGAGGGCCCTCGCCGCGCCGTCCGCGGGGTCGACCGGCTTGTCCTCGACCTGGGCCGTCTTCACCTTGGCGAGGAAGTCCTCGTAGCGGGTCTTGAGCTTGTCGTCCTTCCAGTTGCCGTGCTCGTCGAAGAGCGAGGTCTCGAGGCCCACCTGATACGAGGTGTTGCCGAGGTCGTCCTCGACCGCGAACACCATGAGCCGCGCCCCGTCCAGGGCCGCGCACTCGAGGTCCTCGACCAGGCGCATGTTGTCGTGGCCCTCGGCCTCGCCGTTGTCGACGTGGATGGACGGCTGATCCACCGCCGGCCGCCACTCGCCGAGGAGCTGGGCGTCGTAGTCGGGCCGGGCCGCGGACAGGCGGGCCTCCAGCTCGTTGGTGGGCCGGTCGTCCATCTTGTCCTGGTAGCGCGCGGCCTCGAAGGCCTTCACCGCGTCGGAGACGTCCAGGTTCGAGGTGTGGACCTCGGCCTGGCCGCACGAGGCGGAGGCGCGGGCGGCGCCCAGGCCCCGGGCGGCCTCGCGGATGATGGCGTCGCAGTTCATCAGCTGGATGGTGCGACCGTCGACGTAGACTCTCGAAGACATCCCGTACTCCTCAGACTCGGATTCCGAATTGGCGTAGCAGGTTCCTGGCGATCGACCCGAGCACGTCGGGATCCTCGCCGTGGTGCCGGCTCTCGGCCCCCACCAGCGCCTCCCAGTCGCGGGCCATGTTCGGCGACCACCCGTTCCCGGACAGGCGCGCCGCCTCCTCGAAGCCGCGCATCACCCGGTGGTCCACCGGCTGCCCGAGGGCGCGCGCGGACCGGACGTAGCCGTCGGCCATGCGCGCGATGTCGCGGAACTTGTCGAAGCGGCGGGCGTGCTGGGCCGCGAGCTGCAGCGCTCGGCCCGCCGCCACCATGTGCATCTGGCTCAGCAAGCCCTTCACGAAGCGGTTCTGCTGCCCGCGCGCCGAGGCGGCCACCAGCTCGAAGGTGGCGGTGGGGTCGCCGCCCTGGTTCTCGGCCAGGCTGCGCACCGCCTGATCGATCTCCTGCTCGGTGCGCCGCAGGGTGCGCGTGATCTCGTCGCGCTCCGCCACCGCGGTGTCGAGCGCCGCCTTGAGCTCCACCGCCGCGCCCTTGGCCTTGGCGAGGTCGGCGTTGAGCGCCTCGATGCGGCGGTTGGCCTCCGCGAGGTCACCCTTGAGGCCCTTGATCGTGGCCTTGGCCTCGTCGTTGAGCACCCGCAGGTCCTGGATCTCGGCCACCGCCTGCGCGTTGAGGAACGAGAGGTCGTCGATGCGCACCTCGGCCGCAGCGGCGCGCCGGGCGAGGCCGTCGTTGGCCGTCACCAGCTTGGTGAGGTCCTGGTCCTTGAGGCCCGCGCTCCGCTGGTACTCGGCCACGAGCTTCCGCAGCTTCGACACCTCGTCCCCCTGGGCGAGGGCCTTCGCCAGCCGCGCGCTGAGCGCCTTCGGCGCCTGGGCGGCCTCCGCCCCCGCGTCGTAGATCGCGAACGGCGAGGCGCCGACGCCGGCCAGGCTCACGAAGCGGCCCTCGAGCCAGGCCTGCCGCAGCCGCGTCAGCTCACCCCGGGTGATGCCCCGGGCGAGGTCCACCCGCACCTTCGGGGCCAGGCCCTGGTCCACCGCGGCGAAGGCGAGCCGGGCCGCGACCTGCTGGTGCAAGACCTCTTGCGCGGTCTCGGGCGCCATCCCGCCGTTGATCAGCTCCTCGATGAAGCCGCGCGCGGTGTCGCCGAGCTCGACCCTGACGTCGGGCAGGCCGGACGCCTCGCGGGCGTGCTCGCTGAGGAGGGTCTCGACCGCCTTCACCACGTCGACGCGCGGCGAGGCGCCCATCGGCACCACGCTGGGCGCGAGCTGGGCCCACACCGCCTCGGGCAGGCTGTCCCGCAGCTCCGCCACCGACTGCGAGGTCTGGAGCACCAGCACCCCACCCGCGAGATCGACCCAGGCCCCCCGGGCCCGGTTCGCGTCGTCGGGATCGTAGCCCCTGAAGCCCGCGTCGCGGCTCGCGTGGGCGATGAAGGACCAGAAGCTCTGCAGGGTGGCCTGCCGCTCGCCCCGGTCCGCGAGCTGGGCGCCCACGCGCTCGAGGCCGCTGAAGCTGGCCACGAAGCGCTGATCGGCCTGGGCGCCGTGCACGAGGGCGCCCTTCGCGCTCCCCGGCTCGTTGGCGGGGGAGCCCACCAGGTAGCCCACGGGGTCGTCGAGGCGCAGGTCGGCCGCGCCCTGGATCTTGATCGGCTCCGCCTCGGTGAGGTCGAGTGCGCGCGTGACCAGGCGGTCCACCCCGGGGCCCTTCGCTCCCGCGAGCACGAGCACCGCAGGGCGCCTTGCGTCGTGGTTGAGGGCCGCGGTGAGCACCGAGGCCACCTGGAACACCGCGCGCTCGTCGAGGCCGGTGCCCGCGCCCAGGTGCTCGGCCAGCTCGGCCAGCTTCGCGTCGGCGGTCGCGGTCGAGAGCGGCCGCTGAGCCAGGTCCACCCCGAAGAGGTCGGCCTCCGCCGCGAGGTCGAGGGCCTCCCGGAAGCGGCGCACCGCGCCGAGGTCGGCGAGGGCCATGTCGTCGCCGTGCCGGTCGATCACCGCGTCCACCAGGGGCAGGGTGGGGGCACGGCCGGCCGCGAAGCCCACCCCGAACGCCGCGTCCAGCGCCGCGTCGAGCTCCTCGGGGGCCACCGGGCGCCCGCCGATCGCTCGCTTCAGGCGGACCACGTCGGCCTCGCGGCCCTGGGTCTGCAAGATGTCCTTCGCGACCTCGAGGAGGCCCTTCGGGTGCTCGCCCGCCGTCAACGCGCCTTGCCCGAGCGCCGCGCACAGGGGCGCGGTGACCTGGGCCGCGTCGGGGCCGGCCGGGGCCTTGGCCGGCGCGGCCGGGCCCTCCACGCACAGCCGGAGGCTCCTGAGCGCCCCCGCCACCGCGCCGTCGTCGCGGGCCGCGGCCGCGTCGAGGGCCTCGCGCAGCGTCGAGGTGTGCACGACCTCGGACACCGGGCGGCCGAGGCTGCTCTCGACGAACTCGCGCAGCTCGGGCTCGAGCGCCTTCCAGCTCGGGTCGCGCGGATCCACCTCGACGTCGGGGCGCACCTCGAGGCCGCCCTCGGTCGCGAGGTGCAGCACGAGGGGGAAGTCCTCCCAGAACCACCCGTCGAAGCCGAGGGGCGACCAGCCGTCGCCGCCCTCGCCGCGGAACGCGATGCGGGGGCGCCCCTCCTGGGCCGCGAGGCGCTTCTTGAGCTGGAGCGGGCTCATCTCGAAGACGCGGAACCGCCCCACGCCCTCGACCTTCACCACCCCGCCGTCGTCGAGCTGGGCGAGGACCCGGGTGGGGTCGCCGTCCGGCGCCACCGCGATCTCGTTCGGGCCGTCGTAGCCGTCGGTGAGGGGGACGAGGAGGGCGACCTCTCCGTCGCCGTCCGAGTACAGGACACGGGCGCCGGCCTGGGCGGCCTCCATGAAGGCGTCCACCGCCTTGTGGGGATCGCCGGCCTCGTTCAGCGCGCGCTGGCGCAGGGCCTCGAAGAGGCGAGGGCCCAGCTTGTCGAAGTCCGTCATCGCCTCGCCCCTCCCTGGGGTACGAAGTCCCAGTACGCTATCTCGCGCAGCGCGGCGGGGACCCGCGCCATCTCGCTCGCACCGACCACCACCACCACCACGCTCTGCCCCTTCGTGCGCCCCTCGGGCTTCAGTGGCTCGAGCTCCACGTCGGCTCGCCGGTCCACCATCGCGTCCACCAGGCGCAGGACAGCCTGCGGCGGCTCCTCCGCCCGGACCACCGGCACCAGGACCGGGGCCCGCCAGGCGAAGCGCAGGGCGCGCACCGCGTCCTCGGGCCCGCGGGTGCGCAGGTCGACCACCGACCACGCGTCGTCCCGGAGGGCGTCGAGGTTCTTGGAGAGCATCACCGGATCCCGCTCCTCGACCCCGAGCCCGGAGACGGTGTGGAGGGGGCCCACGTCCTCGAGGAGGGTGGCCAGCCGATCGTGCAGCTCCTGGGGGTAGGTGAGGGTCACCGGTTCCCTCCGAGGTCGAGGTGGAAGGCCCGGCTGCCCTGGGGCGAGACCATCACCGAGACCGGCTTGCCGCCGACATCCACCACCCGGGCGAGGCCCGCGCAGTAGGGCGAGCGGCCGAGCTGCTGCCAGCGGGGCTCGGCGTCAGAGAGGCGCAGGGCGTACAGCGCGTCCGATGGGCGCCCCTGGGCGTCGAAGCCGCCGCCGTAGATCAGGCGATCACCGTCCACGAAGAGCTGGCCGAGCCCCACCCGCACCGGGAGATCCGGGAGGGCCGCCCACTGCCCGCCCTGCGCGGTGTCGTAGGCGTAGACCTTGCCCTCCCGCGCGTTGCCCGGCCCCACGAAGATACAGCCGTGGGCCTCGACGGTGGACGCGCCCGTGACCTCGCCCGGGGCGGCGGCCCGCTGGGCCCAGCGCCCGGGCTGCACCTGCGCGAGCATGCGGGTGAGGCCCTGGGGCCTCCGCAACTTCTCCTGCTCTTGACCCGCGCGCTGATAGAAGCCGGCCACCCCGCCCGCGAGCATGGGCTCGCGCGTGCCCGAGAGCACCGCGGGCCACGCCACCTCCGCGGGGAGGTCGGGTCGCCGCGACCAGCCCCGGGCGTCGGTGCCGCGGGTGAGGTCGTAGGTGAGGTGGGTGTCGAGGGGCTTGCCCGCCTCGTCCACCCCGCCGATCACGTGCAAGGTGTCCTGCTCGAGGTACACCGAGGCGCCGCGGCAGGGGAGCTGGAAGTGCTCGGGCGCCTCGACCTGGGCCCAGCCGTCCCGCGTCTGCAACCAGACCTGCGCCTGCGCGCCCTCGGTCCGCCGGGAGGTCAAGGTGAGGAGCTGGCCGCGCCAGGCCCCCGCGAACACGAGGTCGTGGCCCACCGGGGGCCCGGCCGAGGCCGGTACCTGGCCCTGGGCGGCGAGGAGCGCGCGCACCGCGCGGCCCCCCGGGCCGAGGGGGGCGGGGACCTTGACGTCGCGCTCGAGCACCGGGTCGAAGACCACCTTCTCGGCCTTCGGCTTCGGCTGCACCTGGCGGATCAATGACGCGGTGACCTCGAACAGGGCCCACGCGTACGAGATGTCCCGGTCCGTCGCCTTGTCGTTCACCTTGAGGTGGGTGGTAGGCCCGTTCCCCCGGGTCAGGGTGATGCGGGGGACCTCCTTGAGGGGGCGCGCGTAGAGCTCGCCGAAGCCCTTGTCGAACCTCGCGTTCACCCGCTTGGCGGGGATCGGGAGGTACAGGCGCAGGCTCACCTCCTGGTAGCCGGACTGCTCGGCCTCCACCGGGAACGCCATGTCCCCCACCTTCAACAGGTAGCGGTCGACACCCTTCTTACCCTCGGCCTCACCGAGCAGCTCGGGGCGCTCGCCCCGGTCGAGCCGCGCCTTGAGGGCGAGGGCGATGTCCTTGTGGGCCTGGGCCTTCTCCGCGTCACCCGCCAGCCCCGGTGTCCACCTGGTGGCCACCTCGTCCTGCGCGGTGCGCAGCACGTCGTGGTGCAGGGCCTCGAAGGCGCGCCCGTGTTGGAGCCGAGCCAGCATGCGTACCTCTGTCCCGCCTCAGCGGGGCGCCTCCACGTTGAAGGTCAGCTTGCCGTCCTTCACCACCACCTGGACCTTGGCGTCCTCGGGCACGCCGCCCTCCAGCACCAGGTCGGCCAGCGGCTTCTGCACCAGGTTCTCGAGCGCCCGGTTGAGGGGCCGGCCGCCCATCGCGGGGTCGAACCCGGCCTGGGTGATGATCGCCTTCGCCTCGGCGCTCGCGGTCAGCTCGAGGCCCTGGGCGTTCGCGGCCCGCTTCGCGAGCTGACCGAGCTTGATGTCCAGGATCTTGCCGATGTCCGCCTTCGAGAGCGGGTTGAAGACGTCGACGCTGTCGAAGCGGTTCCTGACCTCGGGGGGCGCCCACCGGGCGAACGCCTCGTCGACCCCGGCCTGCACCGCCGCCGGGTCGGTGTACTTCCCGTCACCCGCGTAGCGCGAGAACGTGGGGGAGGCGAGGTTCGACGCGAGGATGATCTGCAGCCCGCTGCAGTCCACCTCGTTGCCCTCGTTGTCCCGCATGTTCTTGCCGTCCATGATCTGCATGAGCAGCTTCAGGATGTCGGGGTGCGCCTTCTCGGCCTCGTCGATGAAGAGCACCGCGTGGCCGTTGAACTTGCGGATCTCCTCCGCCAGGCGGCTTCCGCCGTCGTGGCCCACGTAGCCGGGCGGAGCGCCGATCAGCTTGGCGAGCTCGTGGCGCTCCATCATCTCGGTGCCGTTGAAGCGGATGATGTTGCCGTCGTAGGCCTCCTTCGCCAGGGTCTCGGCCAGCTCGGTCTTGCCAACCCCGGTGGGGCCGAGCCACAGGTGCACGCCCACCGGCTTGGTGGCGTCGCGCAGCTTGGCCTTCGCGAGCCGGATCTGGCCGAGGGCGGAGGTCTTCGCCCCCTTCTGGCCCACCACCCGATCGTCCACCGCCTGCTCCATCGCGCGGTGCCGCCGGGCGCCGTCCTGCTGGAGCTTCCGAAGATCGATGCCCTTCTCGTCCGAGACCGCAGCCGCCACCGCGAAGGCGTCGACCCGGGTGTGGTAGAGGCGCTCGGGCAGCTCCGCGAGCTCGCCCCGGGCCGCCTTGATGTCGGCGTGGAGCCCGTCGATCTTCGCCTGGTCCCGGGGCTCCGCGTCCTTGGCCAGCTTCAGCTGCTCGCCGAGGTCCTGCAGGTTCAGCAGGATCCCCTTCTCCTTCTCGCCGAGGGCCTTCATGTCCTTGAAGCGCCCGGTGAAGTCGTCGAGCCGCTTCTGCAGGTGCCCGCGCAGGCGCTTGCTGTCCGGGTCGTCACCCCGCGCCTGCTCGAGCGCGCCCTCGATCTGGCGGACGTCGTTCCGGAGCTGGATCACCGCGGGGGGCTCCACCCCGATCTGCCCCTTCACGAGGGAGCACGCCGCGTCGAGCCACACCACCGCGCCGCGGGGGCGCTTCATGCCGCTGTACTTCGACAGCTCCACCGCCATCTGGGCCGCGCTGCCGTCGATCTCGACCCCGTGGAAGTCGGCGTAGTTCTCGAGGTTGGCGAGCACCATCTGGACCGACTCGGTGGGGGCGGGCTCGCCCACGTCGAAAGCGCCGAGGCGATCCGCCAGCGCGGGGTCCGCCTCGCGGATGTCGCGCTTGTACTCGTCTGTGGTGGAGGCGCCGATGATGCGGAGGCGCCCGCGGCCCAGCGCGGGCTTGAGCGCGTCGCGAATGGCGGGGTCGTTCACGAGCGAGTGGATCTCGTCGATGAACAGCACCACCTCGGCCGGCGGCTCGAGGTGCTTGGCCTGCTCGGCCTCCGCGATCAGCTTCTCGATCACCGCGGTGGGCCCGCCGTTGTTGGGGCAGTTGCACTCCCGCTTCAGGCCGTCGGCCGAGATCCGGAACAGGCGCGCGTTCTCGAACCCGGCCGGCGCCTCGCCGCTCACGATCTGGTTGGCGATGCCCTCGGCGATCGCGGTCTTGCCCACCCCGCGGTCGCCGGTGAGGACGATCGAGGACAGCTGCCGCATCCCCAGGCGGCGGAAGATCTGCTGGACCTCCTTGTTGCGCCCCACCGCCTTGTCGATCTTGCCCTCGGACGCGAGGAGCACGAGGTCCTCGCCGAGCGCGCCCAGGGTCGGCAGGTTGAGCTTCTTGAAGCGGCCCTGCTCGACCGCGGCCGCCCCGCCCAGGAGGGCGTCCCGGCCCTTGGCCTCCACCGCGCTCTTGGTGATGCGCCCGAACTCGGCCGGAGAGTCGCTCATCGCGGAGGTCAGGTGCGCGACGGTGGGGCCGGCGGCCCCCGCGTCGAGGCTGGTCCGGATCAGCACCTCCTTGGTGCGCTCCGACATGCCCTGGCCCGCCTTCTCGGCGTTCTCCGCCGCGAGGCCGAGGAGCTTGTCGCGCTGGTCGGCCGACAGGTCGATGTGGCCGTCGGCGCCGAGCTGCAGCACCAGGTGCTCCGGCTCGAGCAGGCCCGCGCCCGCGAACTGCTGCTTGGCCGCCATCATGAGGTTCCTCAGCTCCATCGAGCCGTGGATCCGCTTGAGGTGCTCCTTGCCGCCGTCCTCGGCCAGGCTCTTCTTCGCCGCCTCGAAGGCATCGGCCGCGCGGGGCGCCGCGGCCTCGACCACAGGGGCTCTCTGCTCCGCCGCCGGTGCCATGGGCTCCGGTTGCCGGACAGCTTGCGAACGCTTGAGGGTCACACCATCACTCATCTTCGAGTCCTCATCGAATTCCGAACACGCCGCCTGCGGCGGGCTTGATCGACTTGAGCAGCTTCTCGATCTGCTTCGGGGGCGTCGGGTCGTCCAACAACTGGGTCACGGTGGCGGAGATCTCGTCGCCGCCAGACTGGTACAGGAGGGTGATCTGCCGGAAGCGCTGCCCGGCCGCCTCGGTCACGAAGCGCACCGCTTTGCCCTTGATGCTCCCCACCATCATGGGCTTGGCCTCGACGTCCTCCAGCTTGCCGAAGGACTCCTTCATGAACGCCAGGTATTGGGTCAGGGTCTTCTCGAGGTCCTTGCCGCGGGCCGGGCGCCGCTTCACCACCAGGTTGATGGAGGGCTTGTTGCCCTCCTTCACGTCCTTCTTCGGGGCGAGGATGATCGTCGACAGATCGCTCCACTCGTCGGGGACGTCGATCTGGATGCCGTTGAAGATCCGCAACGTCATCGCATCACCCCGCAAGCCTTCCTGCCGCTTCCCACGCCGCGAGCTGGGCGGCGGGGAGGCGGTTCGAGAGCTGGGCCAGGCTGCTCACGTACAGCCCGTGCACCCCGAAGCGGCGCACCGCCTTCGCGTCGGGGCCCACCCCCACCGTCAGGCAGGCGTAGCCGTCCTGGGCCGCCTTCTCCATCACCCCGAGGGTGCCGGGCATGCCCTGGCCATCCGAGAAGGAGACCACCTGACCCACCTCGGCCTCCATCATCTCGAGGAGCTTCACGCCCTCGGTGACCCCGCGCTCGTCGTCGGTGGCGTCGTGGCTGCCCTGGGCCTGGTTGAGCAGGTGGGCCTTCAGCTCGTCCGTCCACTCCTGCTCGAAGCCCGCGTGCAGCCGCACCCGGTCCGAGAAGCCGACCACCGCGATCTTCACGTCGGGGTCGGCCGCCTTCAGGGCGTCGCCATAGGCCAACAGCGCCTCGAGGTGCCCGCGCATCTTCTCGGTGTCGCCCATGGAGCTGGACTCGTCCAGCGCCAACACCACGGTGGCCCGGGTGTCCTCCACCGGCCGCCGGCGCTTGAAGATCCGCATCACTGGGACGCCCTGGGCGAGGCCGGCCACGTACATCGGGAGCTGCTGCTCGTCGAAGAGCGGTCCGGAGAGCTGCTTGCGCTCCCAGTCCCGCCGCTGCGACTTCGGCATGCTCATGCTCACCGCCTCGGCGAGGGAGAGGACCACCCCCTCCTTGGCGTGGCGCTGGGCCAGGGACCGGACCTCGGCCAGACAGCGCTTGTACTCGGGCGTCTTGGACGCCTCGCGCTGGCTCCGCTCCAGCGCGAGCAGGGCCCGGTCGTACTTGGCCCGGTCCGCCAGGTTCTGCATCCCGCGAGCCGGGCCCCGCGCCATGAAGACCTCGGCCGGGTCGCCCCCGTCGGGCAGGGGCTCGGCGAGCAGGAGCGCCTGGTCCATCGGGCCCACCGGCTCGGCCGGCGCGATCGCCGCCTGGCTGGTGGCCACCCCGATGCCCTCCGCCGCCGCCTCCACGTCACCGACGAAGCGGCCCGCGTTGTCGACCACCGTCTTGATGAAGAGGTCCTTCGCGCACCGCACCGCCTCGGAGAAGGAGCGCACGTGCTGGCCGTACTCGCCCGCCACGACGTTGACGTGTTGGGCGTCGCCGAAGCCCTGCACCGCCACGCCCACGCCCTGGCCGCGGCACTGATCGATGTACCGCCGCACGTCGTGCGCGTTGCCGAGCTGCGCGTCGGTGAGGACGTGGATCATCTTGTTGTTGGCCTTCTTGGTGAACTGCCCGAGGGCGACATCCATCGGCCCGATCAGATCCGTGGCGCCGTCCGCCTTGCCGGCCTGGCCGTAGACGTAGTTCGCCACCTCGGCGTCGAGGCGGGTCGCCATCGGCTTGTGGGCGAAGATCTTCACCCGGCCCGCGATGGCCACCGGCTCCGAGTCGCCGGAGTCCCAGCCGCCGAACCCGATCACCGCGCAGTTGCGCTCGGCCCGCATGTGGGCGGCCATGATGATCGCGAGCGCCGCGCGCTCCTGGTCGATGATCCGGGAGTCGCCGTACCGGTCCTCGCACGACTTCGACTGGTCGAGGACGAGCACCGTCTCGAGCCCCGGGAACTGGCGCAGGGTGGCCGCCATCTCCTCCACCAGGGCGTCGTTCTCCTGGATGAAGGTCTCGTAGTCGGTGAGGAGCTTCTCGGCCGCGACCTCGGCCCGGGCCTCCTCGATCGCCTCGGACATCCGCCGCCGGATCTTGTCGAAGCCCTCGGTCGAGAGCTTGACCACGTTGAGGTCGTCGGAGCGCTCGGTGGCCGCCCCCTCGGGCAGGGCGCCGCGCTTGATGTCGCCGAGCGCCGCGTCCTCGGCCAGCTTCCCCTCGACCTTGCGGTGCGGCGCATCGCCCGCGCCCTCCGCCGGCCGGGTCGGGCCGTCCTCGGCCGCCGGGGCGTCCACGTGCAGGCCGCCCGCCGCGTACCGGACCAGCTCCGCGTCGCCGACCGCCGCCCCGCCGCGGCCACCCGCTGCGCCCGCGAGCCCGGCCGCCGCCGCCCCCGCCAACACCTCCGCCACCTTGCTCCGCGCTACCGCCACCGGCTCGGGCTCCGCCGCGGGCTCCTTCGGCGCGAGGTCGAAGTGCTTCGCCTCGACCTCGGCGAGCCGGGCCGCGAGCTCGGCCGGCGCCACCTCGGTGAGCGCCTCGAGGGCCTCCTGGGCCCGCTCGGCCCACGCGAGGTCGGCCTTGCTCGCGCCGCCCTTCAGCGCCTGCATGACCCTGGTCTCGAAGCGCTCGAGGAGCGCGGCGTAGCGCCGCTCGGCGTCGGCCGGCTCGGTGCTCCGCCGGGCGTTCCGGGCCGCGGCCTGCAGGGTGCCCGAGAGGGCCCGCGCCTCCGCCGCCACCGCGTCGTCGCCCTTTGCGAGGGCGTCCACCGCGTCGAAGGTGGCGATGAGGTCGGCCGCGAAGAGGGGCGCGAGCGGCCCCTGCGAGCGCTCCTGCACGTCGACGATCGTGCCCTTCAAGGCGCGCACCACCTCGGGCAGCGCCGCCGCCTTGTCGAGCGGGTCATAACCCTCGAGGGCGACCCGCGCCTCCTCGAGCGCCACCCGGGCGGCCCGGCCCGACTGCAGGTACTCTTGCGTCGTGCCCGCGAGGCCGTCGCGCACCTGGGACAGGCCCGCCTCGAGGTAGGCGCGGCGCAGGTGGCCCAGGCGGCTCGAGAGCGCCCGGGCGGCCTTCTCCGCGTTGCCTCGGAGCGGCTTCACCAGCGCCTCCGCCACCTGGACCCCGAGGCCGACCAGCTCGAGCTGCTCGGCGATGGTGCGGGGCTCCGCGTCCACCAGCTGGCCCACCACGCCGGCCAGGGTCTCGAAGCGCTCCGCCACCTCGTCGGTGGTGGCCTTCTTGCCCACCAGCGCCTCGGCGAGGTCGACCAGGGCCTCGAACACGTCCTGGCTGGCCGGCTCCACGTTGGGGCCCACCGCGAGGGCGAGCTGCGCCGCCGCCGCGCGGTCCACGTCCTTGGCCAGCGCCTCCACCCGGGCGCGATCCTCGGGCGAGAGGCCGCGGCTCAGGGTGGCCAGGCGGGTCCGCAGGTGCGCGAGGAGCTGCACCTTGGACTCCGCGCCGATCCGGCCGGATCCCGCGCCCAGCACCTCGACCGCCTCGGTGAGGCGGGCGACGAGGCCCTGCACGTCGACGTCGGCCCCGCCCGGCAGCCCGTCGGCCGCCTTCTGCAAGGCGACCTGCGCCTCGCCCACCGCCTCGAGCGCCGCGGCGGCCCAGTCCTGCACCACCCGGCCGAGGCGCTGGCTGGAGTAGGCCGCGGCCACCCCGCGCGCGCCCTCGACCACCGCGTCCAGGCGCGCGGCCAGCTCGGCCGGCAGGGCCTGGACCGACGCGAGGCCAGTGGCGATCTGCTTGGCCTCCTCGTGACAATGCATCGCCTGCGGCAGGAGGCCACGCGGCCCCTGCCCGGCGGCGAGGACCAGGGCCTCGAGGCGCTCGAAGAGGGCGCCGAGGCGGGCCTGCCAGTGGCCGGCCACCTCGTTCACCACCGCGCCCTCCATGGCCGCGAGATCCTCGAGGAGGGTCTTCTTGACCCGGCCGAGGGCGCCCGCGCCGGCCTCCACCTGGCCCTCCAGGGCGGCCACCGCGGCCGCCACCCGCTCGTGCGCGGGCCCGGCCTCGGCCTCGAGCTCGTCGGCCGCCCGCTGCACCGCGGCGGCCCGACCGAAGGCGATCTCCACCGTGCTCAGGCGGGTGCTCCGCGCCACCCCGGCGCGGTCAACCCAACTTGCACTACGTTGCCGCGCCGCGTCCAGGCGGGCCTCGAGCCCCGCGGTGCGGGCGTCGGCGCGCCACGCGGCGGGGCCGGCGCCGTCGGCCTCGCCCTGGGCCCAGGCGGGCAGGGCGTCGAGCTCGTTGACCGAGTCCTCCACCCCGATCGCGTCCAGCATCTCGCGGAAGGCGTCCCGGTCGACCCCGACCGCGCGCGCGTCGTCGCCGAGCACCGCCTCGTAGGCCTCGATCAGGCCCTTCACGTCGGCGCTGACCGCGGCCAGGAGGGCAGGGCCGCCCTTCACCGCGTCGAGGCGCTCCTCGGCCCGCCGGAGCGCCTTCAGGGAGGCGCGGTGGTCCGAGACCAGCGACTCGGTCCGGACCTCTTCGGCCGCCCGCATCACCTCGTCGACCGCCTCCACCAGCGCCCCCGCCACCCCGCCGCGCTTGGCGGTGAAGGAGAGCAGGTCGGCGCTCTCGCAGAACGCGTGGGTCCGGGCCAACAGGACCTGGGCCCGGTCGCTCGAGGCCATCTTGGTGAGCAGGCGCCCCAGGTAGCGCTGGAGCTCGGGGTCGGCCTCGCCCTCCGCCATCGTGGAGAGCTTGGCGTACTTCGTGGCGAGCTCACCGAGGGAGTCGGCGCTCATCAGCGCCTCGCTGAGGCTCACGCTCGCCTCGCGGTGCTTGTCGACCTGGCGGAAGTCCGGCAAGGCAGCCTGCCGGGCCTCGATGTGGGCCTGGAGCTTGGCGAGCGCCTCGAGGGCCTTGACCTTGGCCGGCCCGAGCTCGAGCTTCTGGGGCGCCCGCTCTTCGCCCCCGCCGAACAGCCCGAAGGTGGCGAAGCGCACGAACTGCCGGCCCGCCGCCTGGAAGAAGTCGCCCACAGCCTGGGCCCAGTTGCGGGCCTGGTGGGAGGCGGCCAGCAACTCCGCCCGCGCGTGCTCCACCTCGGCGAAGAGCGCGGGATCCGTCTCGGCGAGATCGGCGAGCTGCGACGCGCCCTCCAGGGACTGGGTGAGCTCCTGGACGGTGCGGTGGACCCGGGCCGCCACCTGCTGGGCCCGCTGCTTCACCCGGTCCTTGTACTCGGACGCCACCCGGGCCTCGTCCTGGGCCTGGAGCTCCCCGACGATCCGCGCCTCGACCGCCTTGGCCTGTTGTTGGGCGAAGGCGGCCAGCTCGGCCTCGCCCCGCGCGAGGCGGACCTCGGCCGGGGTGGGGGGCGGCGCCTTGGGCTCCGCGCTCAGGCCCACGTCGGCGCTCGTGAGATCGTACTGATCGAAGAAGGCGCCCGGCGCCGGCAACCTGGCCTGCTCGGCGAGGGCGCTCACCTCGCGCAGCAGGACCTGCCGACGCTCCTCGACCGCGCGGCGCACCTCGGGCGCGGCCCGGCGGCGGGCCTCGGCGGTGAGCTCGGCGGGGCTTCGGGCCGCCGGCCGCTCGACCCGGTCCTGCTCGAAGTCGAGCCCGAAGAACTCGGCGCGGGGATCGAGGATCTCCGCCGCCCGGACCAGGCGCTGGTGCACCCGGGACGCGTCCTCGAGGGCGCGGATGGTGCTGACCTCGTCCTTCAGGTCCCCGACCAGCTCCTCCGCGCTCTCGCCCGCCGCCTTGAGGCCGCGCCGCAGATCGGCGGCCTGCTCGGCGATGCGGATCCCCTCCAGGGCCTGGCTGGCCTCGTGGAAGGCCTCGCTCAGGTGCGCGACCTCCTCGAGGGCCTCGCCGCGGGCGCGGTGGGCCTCCAGGAGGCGGTGGAGGTCGGCCGCCAGCTCCGCCAGCTCGGGCAGGGCGTGGTTCCGGAAGACGGTGCGGGTGCAGACGAGGTCCCACGTGGTGATCAGCTTGGTGTAGGCCTGATCCAGCTCCGCGTCCGCCTCGCCCGGGCGCCGCTCGTAGGCCAGCTTGGCCGCGGCCACCGCCTCCCGGGCCTGGGTCAGCTTCCCACCGGCCTCCGCCGCGTCGAAGCGCTCCTGGACCCGGTCGAGTTCCTGCAAGAGGCCCTGCGCGACCGCGCCGCCGTGCGCGGCGAGGCCGGCGAACGCCGCCCGGTACTCGCCGACGATGGCGAGGCGGTGCTCGAAGTCCCACACCCGCGCGCCCCGGACGAAGCCGAGGAGGGTCTGGCCGAAGGGGGCCTCGTCCGCCACCTGCCGGGTGAGGTGCTTGGCGAGCTTGTCGAGCTCCTCCGCCGCCGCCTCGCTGATCTTCGCGCCCCGGACCTCGGGGGCGAGGGCCTCGGCCCGCCGCCGGAGCTGGGAGGGGAGCACACGGCTCTCGGTCAGCGCGGCCAGGACCGCACGAGCGGCCGGGCCGTCGCGCTTGTCGAGGGCGACCCCGAGGGCGTCGGCGCCCGCGGTGAGGACCGCGCCGCTGAGGAGCGGCGCCACCGCGCCGTAGTCCATCCGGAGGGCGCCGACCTCGGGGTTCTTGATGATGTCCACCGCCTCGACCTTCTCGAGGGTCAAGGTGGTGTTCAGGTCGTCGGCGATCTCCTTGAGGGTGGCCGTCAACGTGGCCTGCACCTCGAGCCCCTCGACGGGCTCGGCGTAGAGGCGGCGGAGGACGTCCGCCAGGGCCTCCTCCAGGGGCTGGCCCTCGCCGAAGCCGACCGAGAGCTGCCGGGCGGCCTCCAGGGCGCGGGCGCCGTCGAAGCGGACGTCCTGGCGGCCGATCCGGCCCTCGTCCTCGAGCGCGGGGCCCACCTCGCGGGTGAGGCGGATGAGGGCGGCGGCGAGGTTGCTCGCGCCGGGCACCCCGCGCAGGCGGTGCTGCAGGAGGGCCTGCAGATCGTCGACGGCCGAGACCTCGGGGCAGCGCACCCGGGTGCACACCGCGGCGAGGCCCTTGTCGAGCGGTGGATCGCCGTCGCCGGTCTCGAGCACGAGCCGGAAGGCGCGGGGCTGGACCTCGACCTGACCGTCCTTCATCCGGCTCAGGTGGCCGGTGGCGGCCACCTCGGCCAGGCGGGTGAGGACCTCGGCCGGCAGGCGCGAGGCGTTCCGGAGCACCAGGGTCTGGCCCTCCTGCTGGGCGCGCCACACCACGCCCTCGTGGGGCTTGAGCTTGCCGGTCTCCGGATCCTGGATGAGGCCGCCGAACAGGTAGGCCTCGGAGAGCTCCTCGTTGCCCTCGACCACCTGGAGCGGGCTGGTGGAGAGCCGGGCGAGCGCGGCCTCGGTGGCGCCCGCGAAGTACGCGTCGCCGTGCAGGTGGATGACCTCGCCGAACTGGGCCGCCGCCGCCACCTTGCTCAGGACCTCCTCCACCGAGTCGGTGAAGGGCAGGATGGCCTCGGGGCCGGGGACCCCGGGCCGCTCGCCCCGCAGGTCACGTTGCAGCATCCACGGGCCCACGCGGGTGATCTGCGGGCTGGGCTGCAGCTCCGCCCCGAGCGAGGCCTGGCGCCCCTCGGCCGAGAACGCGTGCGTGGCCCGCTTGAAGAGCTGCTCCACGTCGGCCTCGGCCCCGAAGCGCTCGCCGTAGACCTCCATCACCATGCGGAGCAGGGCCTCGGTCGGGTCGTCGACCTCCTTGGCCTCGAGCAGCCAGGCCAGGCGCCGGCCGACCGCCTCCGCGTCGCGGTTCAAGAACGCGCCCACCGCCCGCCCGGAGGCGAACTTGTTCCCCTCCTCGAGCAGGGCGTTCAGGTAGACGTGGAACACGCCCAGCTTGTTGGCGAGCTCCTCGGGGAGGTTGCAGCGCTTCCTGACCACCGCGGCGAGCTCCGCCGCTCGGTTGTCGAGGGCCTCGCGGGTGGTGACCGCGCTCTGGGTGGTGAGGGGCGGGGTGAGGAGCCGGTTCTCGAGCGCGGCCGAGTAGTGGTGCACCGAGTTGTTGGCCCGCATCATCGCCATGCGGAAGTCGCCGTGGGCCTTCTGGGTGCCCTCGGAGACCGGCAGCTTGAGGCTCCGCCGGCCGTCGCCGAGGGAGTTCAGGCGCTCCAGCTTGGCGCTCGGTACGTTGCCGGCCCCGCGGATGGAGAGGATGTGGCCGTCCCGCACCGCCTGCCCGATCTGCATCAGCTCGGGGGAGAAGCCGCCGTCCGCCTCGGGATCCCTGGACAGCTCGAGGCGCTCGATCAGCCCGTCGATGTCCGCGTTCGGCGGGAGGGTCACCACCGTCACCGGGCGGCCCAAGAGGCGGCCGTACTCGCGCAAGGTCTCGAGGGCCTCACCGTTGGCGTCGTCGGTGAGGGAGATCGGCCGACCCTGGCCCAGCTCCATCGCCTCCGCGATGCAGGCCAGGTTGCGGCACCGGGCCGGGGTGAGGGGGAAGCGCTCGCTGTTCGCCTTCCAGGGGCGGGCGACGCCGAAGGGGACGAAGGTCTGACCGAAGAGGACGCCGCCCTCGAGGGTGCGCGGCACGCCGGGCTCGGCCTCGAGCGCCGCCTTCATGAAGCCCTCGTCGAGCCGGGCCTGGGCCTTCTTCTGCAGCTTGGGCGCGAGCTTGGGCCACAGCGTCAGCTCCGCCGCCCGCTGCACCGCCGCCTCGTAGGAGCGGTGGCCGCGCAGCTCCACCAGGATCTCGAGGAACGAGGAGAAGACCCGGGGGGTGAGCGGGGTGAGCGAGTCGTCGGGCGCCTTCTTCTGGAGGTCCCGGATGTCCGCGAACAGCTCCGCCGCCCGCGTGACCTCGCCCCGGCTCACCAGCCGGCCGTCGCGCACCGCGTCCGACGCTGCCCGCTCGAGGAGCGCGTCCGACAGCAGCGCGTGGTCGAGGCCCTCGGCCACCGCCTGGAGCACCCCGCTCGGCACCTCGGCCTCGGCCAGGACGCGGTTGAGGAGGGCGCGCGCCTCGGCGTCCTTCTTGTCGTAGCTGAAGGCGCCCAGCGCCCGGGCCACCGTCGTGGCCTGCTCGGCCGACAGCGCGAGCCCCTCCGGCAGCTTCACCGCCTCGGGGTCGAGCCCCGGCCACTCGCCCCCCGCCCCGGCGAGGTCGCGCAGGGCAGCCTGCGCGGCCTTCGGGAGCTTCACCGCGCCGAGCACCGCGTCCACCGCCGCCGTCCGGCCATCCGCGGTGCGGGGGAAGGGCGCGAGCGCCACCGGGGGGGCGTCCGCCGCGTAGTCGCGGAGCGCGATGGTCAGCAGGTCCTCGCGGTCCTCGATCTCCCGCAGCCCGAGCATGCGGAAGCGGCTGGCCTCGGGCTCCGAGAAGCCGTCCTCGCGGATGTCGTCGCCGTTGGTGGTGACCACGAACCGGAAGTTCGGGTCCCAGTCGGCGCGCCGGATGGTCTCGGGCGGGCGCTTCTGCGCGATCTGGATCTCGGAGCCCTCGGTCACCGGGTTGAGCGACTCGCGGGTGTCGTTGCCCAACGTGGTGAGCTCGTCACCGATGTAGAGCAGGCCCTCCTTGATCGCGGTGGGGAGCCGGCCGTAGCGGAACTCGACCTTGCCCTTCTCGTTCACCACCGTGGTGCCGAAGACGTGCTCCTCGGTCATGTCGGCGTGGTAGGGCTCCTCGACCGTGGGGTAGCCGAGCCGGTGCGCGAGGTAGCGCATCAGCATGGTCTTCCCGGTGCCGGTGTTCCCCACCACCGCCAGGGGCTGGTTCAGCTCGAGCGCGAGGAGCACCGACTCCAGGAACTCGAGCTGCTCGCCCACCGGGGGCTTCACGCCCGCCGCGTCGGGGACGAGCGCGGCGTTCTCGCCGCCCTCGCGGATCGGCAAGCGGGCCTGCCCGATCTGCAGGTAGCGTTGCCCCTTGATCTTCACCTCCTCCAGGCCGCGGGGCCGGGGGGGTGGGGTGACGTCGTCGCCGAAGTGGTTCCGGACCAGCTTGAGCACGGTCTCGCGCTCGGCCCGCGAGAGCATCGCGTCGGAGACGAGGCGGTAGACCTCCCGCCCGACCGCGCGCCGGACGTCCTCCGGATCCTTCAGGCCGTCCCGCTCGATGAGGTAGTGGGCGGTGCGGGCCGCCTTGAGCATGTCGCGCTCGGTGGTGGTGATCGGTCCCACCGCGCTGGTGAACTTGCCCCGGCCCACCAGGATCTCGAGGTCGGAGTAGAACTCGGCCACGGTGCGGACGTGAGCCGGGCTCAGCGCGCACTGGGAGGCCACGATCTGGGCCTTCTCCTCTACCGGCTTCGCGCCCACGTAGATCGTGAACATGCAGTCCGCGATCTCGGGCGGGGGCTCGGTGCGGCCGGTGCGCGGGTCGTTGGGGTTCTGGGCGGCGTAGAAGAAGGACTGGGCGAAGCTCCGCTCGAGGTCCGCGTCGGCGTCGGTCAGCCGCCGCCGGTGGTCGAGGGCGGTCTTCACCACCATCTGGCCCTGGCGCGAGAGGTTCCACTCGTCCGCGGTGAGCACCGCCTCGAGCTGGCCCGCGCTCATCGCCGGACCCTCCACGTGGCGGAAGACCGTCTTGCCCTTCTCGTTCACCGGCCCGAGGCCGCCCATCAGGTCGCGGCTCTCGGTGGCGGCCGAGAAGTTCACGCGCACGTTCTTCTTCTCGATGAGGGCGGCGAAGACCGCGCCGAGCACCGTCTTGCCCGACGAGGCGGGGCCGATGGCCCGCACCGGTCGCCCGAGGCGGTAGGCCACCGCCAGCGCGTCGAGGTGCTGGGTCATGCTCTCGGTGAGGCGGTAGCCGGTGGGGGCGAGCCGCCGCTCGATCTCCTTCGGCGTGAGGCCCAGGAGCTGGGCGAAGAGGGGGCGCTTGTCCTTGGCCGGGCCCTCGCCGTGGGCCGCGTCGGCCTCCGCGCGCAGGGCCTCGAAGGCCGGGCCCTCGTGCAGGTCGAACACCAGCCGGGCGGCCTCGAACGCCGCGCGCTCGGGCGGCATCACCTCGGCGAGCAGGCCGGCGGCGCGGCCGAGGTCCAGGACGCGCTGCAGCTTGATCGAACCCTGGGGATCCGCCGCCTCCAGCTGCTCGAGCGCGCGTTGCAGGGCAGCTTGCAGCGCCGCGTCGCCCTGGATCTCCTTCGGCCACAGGGACGCGGCGTCCTCGCGGCTGGGGCCCTCCACCCGGATCTCGGTGGCGGTGGCTCGGTCCTGGGGGTTGGGGGCGAGGCGGCCGCGGGCCCGCCCGGCGGTGGTGCTGAGCACCACCCGCGCGTCGGGGTGCACCGGGCGCTCCACCACCTTGCCGCCCTCCACCACCTTGATGGTGGTGCGGCCCTGGAGCTGGAAGAACGCGTTCTGCTGCTCCCGGCTCATGTGGTCGAGGTGGTCGACGTACAGGAGCTTGCCCTCGAGGAGGGCCTTGGCCACCCGCCCGGGGGCCATCATCAGCTCGCCCTTGGCGTCGAAGGTCGGGGTCTCGATGAGGGTGTCGAGGTCGGCGCCCGCGTGGCCCACCACCGTCACCACGTCCTGCTTGCGGCGCGCGCCCAGCTCCTCGACGAGGCGGGTCAGGCCGCTCTGGCCGGGGCCCTCGAGGAGCACGGTCTCGCCCGCGTCGAGGGCCTCCATCGCCAGCGCGAGCGGCGCCGCCTGGTGCGCCAGCGACAGGAACCCGGGGCTCGCCTTGCCCGCCGCCTTCGGGGCCACATCGGCGGGCCCGAGGCCGGCCTGCACCCGGAGCTCCGCCACCACCTCGCGCTTGTCGGCGGGCAGGCGCGCCTCGTAGATCCCCATCAGCGCGCGGGCGACCTCGGCGTCGTCGAGCTTCTTCAGCTTCGCAAGGCGACTTGCCACGCGCTCGAGCTGAGGCCAGCCGACCGAGAAGTTGCGGCCGAAGGTGACCTCACCGTCCGCCACCGCCTGCGACACCGACTCCTGAAAGCGCGCCAGCTTGGCCGCGAGGGCGGTGGGGAGCCCGAACTGGTCCTCCAGGAGGCGCTGGTGGTCCTTGCGCCCGTAGGCCTCGAGCTCCACCAGGTTCGAGACGCGCACCAGGTCGCGGGGGGCGCGCACCCCGCTGTCCTGGATGAGCACCAACGAGAAGTCCGGGTGCACCGGGATCGGCTCGCCGCTCGCGGGGTGGTGGAAGACCTTGCTCCCCCGGGCGAGCGCCTCGAGCGCCGCCTTCACCTGGGGATCGGCCCTCTCGAGGCCGTCCACCACGAACACGCCGCCCCTTCGGATGCACTCGGCGAGGGGCCCGTCCTTGACCGTGAGCTTCTTGGGGGGCTCGGGCCGCAGCGCCCCGGCGAGGGCCTCCAGGGTGGTGCCGAGCGAGAGGCTGACCGCCGCGTGGTGGACCCCCGCCGCCTCGAGGTACCAGCGGGCGGTGTACGCCGCGCCGGAGCCCGCGGGGGCCGAGAGCAGGGTAGGTTGACCGGAGCGGATCCCGGCGTGCAGCGCCGCGATGACCCGCGCGTTCGACGGCAGCAGGGTCAGCTTCTTCGCGTGGGCCCGGCTGATCTTCAGGCTGTCGTCGCCGACCGCGAGGGCGTTCTCCTGCACCGCCACCCGGCCCGCCCGCGTCAAGGCGGCTTGCAGCTCACCCTTCTTGAAGCGGACCTTCTCGCCCTCCTCGGCCGCGCGATGGGTGAGGTCGAGGACGTCCTGCACGACCTGCGCGTCCGCGGGCGGAACGGGCGCCTCGGCCGCGGGCGCCGGGCGACGCCGGGCCCGACCGGGCGCCGCGTCGTCCGCCGCCGCCCGCTGGTGCGGTCGAAACCCTCCCTGGATCTTGTCCCCCACGCGCCGAGGATTCTGCTTCAGAATCCCGCCAAATGTAATACCCTGTCGTACCTATTTGGCAGTAAGGCGGCGCCGAAGGGGACCGAGTCAGGTTCGAAATATCGGGTTTGCTCCAGGTGGGCTGGAACCGGCGAGTTTGGAGGGAGCTCGGACCCAGGCAGACGGCCCGGGACCGTGGCGGCGCGCAGCGGGCACCGGCCTGCGAAGCTGGGTTCGCCAGCCCGGGACTCGAGCTACGGGTTCTGGAACCGGAAACCCTGCACCCGCTCCTGGAGGGTGCTGGCCACCGCCGCCAGCTCGTGGGCGGCCTGGCTGACGTGGCGGGAGCCCTCGTCGTTCTGCTTCGCTACCTCGCGCACGGAGCCGATGACGGTGCTGACCAGGTTCACCCCCTGGGCCGCCTCGGCGCTCCCCTGGGAGACCGACGCCGACGCGGCGTTGAGCTCCTCGATCGCGCGGGCCACGTCGACCGCCCCTCGGGTGGCCTCGGCCACGTTGCGCGCGATCTCGGAGGCGCCCTGGGTGGACTCGGCCACGGAGTGTGCGATCTCGGATGCGGTGGCGTTCTGCTGATCCACCGAGGTGACGATGGTGTCCGACGAGTCGGCGAGCTTCTGGACGTAGCTCGCGACCTTGTTCATCGCCTCGGCCGCCGCGCGGCTCGACGCCTGCACCTCACCGATGCGGCCGGCGATGTCCTCCGCCGCGCGCCCGGACTGCTGGGCGAGCTGCTTGACCTCGTTGGCCACCACCGCGAAGCCCCGACCGCTCTCGCCCGCGCTCGCCGCCTCGATGGTGGCGTTCAGGGCGAGCAGGTTGGTCTGGTCCGCGATGTCCTTGATGACCTCGGTGACCTTGCCGATCGCGTCGCTGTTCTTGGCCAGGGTCTGCATCGCGGTCGCGGCCGCGCTCGCGAGATCCAGGGCCTCCACCGACAGCTTGTGCGACGACGAGGCGCTGCCCGCCACCTCGCGGAACGAGGCGCTCATCTCCTCCACCGCGGCGGCGACGAGGGTCATGTTCTGGGACATCTCCTCGGCCGCAGCGGCGATCGACTGCATGTTCGCGCTCATCTCCTCGGCCGCGGCGGAGACGCCCTCGATGTTGGCGTTCATCTCGGCGCTGGCCGAGGCCACCGAGCCGAGGCTGCCGGCCGCCTGCTCCACGCTGGCGGCGGCGCTCTGCGAGTCGGAGGCGGTGCGGTTGGAGCCCGACATGAGCTGCTCGCTCACCGCCGAGAGCTCTCTCGACGACACCCCGAGCGCCTTGGCGTTGGCCTGGATCGCGTCCAGCACCTTGGACACGTCCTCGGCCATCCGGTTCACGTCACGGGCGAGCCCGCCGATCTCGTCCTCGCGCTCCACCGTGGCCCGCTGCGAGAAGTCGCCGTTGGCCATCGCGTCGATCACCTCGACCAGCCGGCTGATCGGGCCGGTGATGCTGGCGGTGGTGACGCTGGCGGAGGCGACGCCGACCAGCACGAGCACCGCGCCGATGCCGAGGAGCACCCACGACCAGCGCTGGTTGGCGGTCACCACCTGGGGCCCCAGGGTGTCCTGGGTCTCCATGTAGGCGACCTTCACCGCCTCGCTGTTCTCGGCCACCTGGCCGCCCAGCTTCTCCAGACGTGGGATGAGGGCGGTGCGCTGCCGAGCGAGCTCCCCCTCGAGCTGAGCCATGCTCGCGGCGAAGGCCTCGAGGGCCGCCCCGACCTCGTCGCGGTCGGGCATCGGGAGGCGCTTGGCCGCCGCCGCCGCGTCCGCGTGCATGCGGCGCGCGGCATCCAGGTCGTCCAGTCGGCGGGCGCGGTACTGGGCCAGCTCGGTCTGGGTCCGCAGGACGGCGCGTATGATCTCCGCGGTGTCCTTGAGCGCCGCGGTGTTGCCCAGCCGGGCCCACTTTGGCAGGTCGCCCCCGAGGTCCTCGGCGAGGACCTTCCCCGACTGGCGATAGGCGGTGTTCTGGTTCTCGGCCGTCTCCACCGAGGTCACCAGCTGCTCGAAGGTGGCCAGGTAGTCCGTGAGATCCGCGCGGGTGGCCTCGACCTTGCCCTTGTGCGCCGGGACGCTGATCAGCGCGAGCGCGTCCTCGGCCATCTTCACCGCGTCGGCGCCGTGGGATCGGACCTCCACCACCGCGGCGGGGGCCGCGGTCGTGATGTACTCCTTGGCGAACAGCCGCATCATCAGCGCCTCGGCCTGGATGCGGCTCAGGGCGTTGCTCTGGCGGGCCACCGCCCGATACTCGCCGAGGCCGTCGCTGGCCCCATCGAGCGCGACCTTCGAGATGCCGGTGCTGAGGAGGAGGCCGCCCACGAGGAGCGTGAAGCCGATGTAGAGTCTGTTCTTGATGGTGAGAGAAGTCGAAGTGCTTGCCATGGACGAGCCGTGTCTCCTGGCCACCCCATCGGCGGGTCTCGTGCGTGGCTTGAAGATCACGGATAGGGGAGATCTGAATATGCCCACAGAATCTCACGCGGGCGTGTCTCGGGGAGACACATGAGCTGGGTTCCCCCTGAACCCAGAGGTCGGATCATCCGAGTCGACGTCTCGGCAGGCCTCACACCCGCCTGCATTGTGGTCGGCTGTGCGTGAATCAATGACGTCGACGCAGGCGCACCATCACCGGGAGGTGATCGCTCACGTCCCCCGCCTCCTTCACCACCCGGACCTCCAGCACCTCGAAGCCCGGGCCGTAGAACAGGTAGTCCAGCTTCCGGTTCGGGGCGTGGGCGGGGAAGGTCATGAAGTCGGCCTCGTCCGCCTTCAGCCGTTCGGGGGAGACCGCGTCGCTGAGGCCCTTCACCTGCCGCAGGCGGGGGATGGTGGCGTCCTCGTCGTGGGACGTCTCGGGCTCGTCGGGGTAGCCGCTCCGCACGCTGGCCTCGGGGGGCACGGTGTTGAGATCGCCCCCGAAGAGCAGGAGGGGTTGCATCCGGTCGGTGAGGGTGCGGGCGATGCTCCCCGCGTGGGCCAGGCGGTTCTTGGGGCTGAACGCGTCGGTGTGGGTGTTGAAGACCAGGAGCGACTGGCCCGCCCAGTCGACCTCCACCTCCTGCAGGTACCGGAACATGTAGCCGAGGTTGTAGACGAAGGAGTTCTCCTCGGGCTTGGGGTGCTCGATGATGGTGTTCTGCTTCATCGGGAAGCGGCTCAGCACCGCGCCGCCCGAGAGCATGTGCCCGTAGTGGTTCTGGGGCGGCCAGTACGGGAAGGGCAGGTAGTTGGCGCGCCAGACCTCGGCCCGCGCGATCCACGGCAAGCCAGCCTGCTTGGCGATGGCCTCGGCCTGGTCCACCGAGTAGGAGCGGCCGCAGTCGAAGTCGACCTCCTGCAGGAGCACCACGTCGGGGTTCAGCGCCTTCAGGACCTCGCCGATGCGCGCGATGCTCTCGTCGAAGTGGGCCTTGGGGAGGGTGCCGCCGGAGCCCTCGCTCCCCCAGCCGTAGCCCCAGGCGATGTTCCAGGTCACCACGGTGAGGGTGTCGGGCGTCGCGGTGCTGGTAGTGGCGGCGACCCCGGGGGTCTGGCGCGGTGGGTCGTCGAAGGTCTTCGGAGCCTGGACGCCGTCCGCCATCCAGAGGAGGACGACGGCTACCACCACGAGCAGGATGACGATCGCGGCGAACACGCGGGCGAGGATGCGCTTCATCACGGGCTCAGCCGGGCGGCCAGGACATGCTGCGCCCGCCGAGGACGTGCAGGTGGATGTGGAAGACCGACTGCCCGACCTCGGCGCCGTTGTTCATGACGAGCCGAAAGCCCGTCAACCCCTCTTGCTTGGCGATCTGGCTGGCGACGAAGACGAGGTGGCCCACCAGGCCCTCCATGCTCTCGGTCATGTTCTCGATCTTGTCGAGGGGCTCCTTGGGCACCACCAGCACGTGGGTGGGCGCCACCGGGGCGATGTCGCGGAACGCCAGGCAACGGTCGTCTTCGTAGACGATGTCCGCCGGCAGCTCGCGGTCGATGATCCGGGCGAAGATGGTCTTGTCGCTCATGGCGCCCTGCGTTGTGGCACGGACCGGGGGCCCTATCAACCGCGGCCCAGGGCCCGTCGCACCACCGCCTCCGCGGCGTCACGCTGGGCCAACAGGGCGTCGGCCAGGCTCCGCTGCACCCGGGCCCGGAGCAGGTTGTGGGCCCCTCGGGTGGGGTAGCGGGTGGCGTCCCACCCGAAGTAGCGCTCCTCGAGGGCGTCCCGGGCGAAGCGGGCGGCGAGCTCGAGCATGATGGTGGCGGTGGCGGTGACCAGGCCGGCCACCTCGTCCGGGCTCAACAGGCCCGGCGCCCCCGTCGCGTAGCCGGCCACCGCGCCCTCGAAGAGCGCGAGGTCGAAGCGGCCGGGCAGGGTGTCCTCCCCGCCGGGGTTGCACCAGGAGCGGAACGCGTCGCCGAGCTCGAGCACGATCGGCATCTCGGCCAGGGTGTCGAGATCGATCAGGCAGATCGCCTCGCCGGTGGCGGGGTCGAAGATCAGGTTGTTGAGCTTCGGGTCCCCGTGCACCACCCGGGAGGTCTCGAGCGGGAGCGGGCCGAGGGCGGCTGCCGTCTGCAGGATGCCTTGCGTCAGCGGGGCGACCTCGGGGTAGAGCGGGTGCCCGGGGTGCTGCTCGAGGGCGGCGGCCAGGCCCGCGAGGTGGGCGGGGGTGTCGTGCACCCCGAGGCGGGTGTTCACGAACGCGTGCGACAGGTCCTGCACCGCGGCGTGGAAGCGCCCCAGCATGACGCCGGCGGCCCGGGCGCGGGCCGGGCTGTCGGCCTTGGAGAGGTTCTCGCCCTCCACCCAGGTCATCAGGCGCCACACCGCCTCGCCGACCCGGGTGTAGAGGTCGCCGCTCCGGGTGGGCACCAGGCGCGGGGTCACCAGGCCCTTTCGGGCGAGGTGGGTGGTCACCGCGTGGATGTCCTCGTGCACCCCGGGCCCGAAGATCGGGTTCACGCGCTGGAGCGCATAGCGCAGGCCATCTTGCGTCGTGACCTCGAAGGTGACGTTGATGAGCCCGACCTCCACCGGCCGCAGGGCAGGGGCGGGGAGGTGGTAGGCGGCGAGGGCCGCCTCGGCCTCGGCCCTCACCACAGGGCGTCTCCGAGGAAGGTCACGATGCGGTGGTAGAGCGCCCCCCGCACGTCCGGGTCGGAGACCTGGTGGGTGAGGCCCACCAGGGGCAACAGCTCGAAGGGCCGCTTGGCCCGAAAGAGCGCGTCGGCCAGCTGCAGGGTGTGGGCGAAGTACACGTTGTCGTCCGCGATGCCGTGCACCAACAGGAGCGGGCGCTCCAGCTTGTCGGCGTAGGTCAACAGCGACGAGGCGTCGTAGGCGGGCGCCGGGTCACCCAACAGGCCCAGGTAGCGCTCGGTGTAGTGGGTGTCGTAGTAGCGCCAGTCCACCACCGGCGCCCCCGCCACCGCGGCCTTGAACACGTCGGGGCGCCGGAGCACGGCGAGGGCGGCCATGTAGCCGCCGAAGGACCAGCCATAGACACCCACCCGGTCCAGGTCGAGCTCACGGTAGGCCGCACCCAGGGCCTGCAGCCCCTTCACCTGATCCTCGAGCGGCACCTCGCCGAAGCGCTCGCGGATCGCCCGCTCGTGGCTCCGCCCGCGCCACTGGGTGCCGCGGCCGTCCAGCATCGCGACCACGAAGCCGTGGTCGGCCATCCACTGCATGAGCGCGTAGCGGCTGGCGTCGGCCACCACCACGTTGTGGTGCGGGCCGCCGTACACGTACAGGATCACCGGGTAGCGCTTGCCCGCCTCGAAGGTGCGCGGGCGCACCAGGGCGGCGTGGAAGCCTCCCGCCTTCTCGGGGGGCACCCGCTCCACCTTCAGGCCCACCCGGCTCGGGGCGGCGTGGCTCGCAACCTCGCTTGCCTGCGGCGCCTCGGTGAGGGGCGGCACCCGCTCGTCGAGGCTCGCCACCGCGTGCACCGTCGACCGCGCGCCCTCCTCGAAGGTGGTGCGGGTGAGGATGAAGCGGGCGCCGTCGCGGCTGAAGGTGGCGGTGTGCTCACCCGGGGCGGAGGTGACCCGCACCGGGGCGGCGCCGCCTGACAGCGGGGCCCGGTACAGGTGCTGCTCCACCGGGTCGGGCCCGCCGAGGAACCAGACAAGGCCGCGGGCCTCGTCGACGTGGGCGAGGCTGCGGAACCCCGCCCCGGCGTCGAGCACCACCTCGGTGCTCTCCTTGCCCTTCTTCTTGGGGGTGTGCCGCTCCAGGGTCCACTGGCCGGAGGCCTCGGTGGCCCACAGGTAGCTCCCGTCGCCCAGCCAGCGCGGGGTGCTGTTGGTGAGGTTGAGCCACGCCTCGTCCTCTTCCTCCAACAGCGGCGCGGTCTTGCCGGTCTCGGGATCGGCGCGCAAGAAGACCTGCGATCGTTGATCGCGGGCCTGCACCAGGAGGGAGAGCGGGCCCTTCTTCGGCCACGTCACCCGGGCCAGGTAGGGGTAGCGCGCGCGGTCCCACTTGATCTCGGCGCGCCCGCGCCCGTCCACCCCTACGACGTAGAGGCGGACGTCCGCGTTGGCCTGGCCGGGGCGCGGGTAGGCGAAGATGTTGGCCGCCTTCTCGGGGCGCGACGCGTCGGCGATCGTGAACTGCTCGAGCGGGCGGTTGTCGGTGGCCTGGTAGGCGATGTGCTTGCCGTCGGGGGCCCACCAGTAGCCTTGGTAGCGGCTCATCTCCTCCGCCGCCACGAACTCGGGGAGCCCGAAGGGGCGGGCCTCGGTGCCGCCGGTGGTCAGCCTCTTGAGCTTGCCCTTGCCGAGGTTGAGGACGTGCAGGTCGTAGTCCTGCACGAAGGCGACGCGCTTGCCGTCGGGGGAGGGCCGCGGATCGAGCACCGCGCCCTCGGGGAGGGCGAGCCGGGTGGTCTCGCCGCTCGCGAGCTCGTGGCGCCACACCTTGCCGGACAGCTTGACGAAGACCGCGCGGCCCGCGTCGTCCAGCTCGAAGCCCGTGAAGCCCTGGGTCTTCACCCGCTGCCGCTCCCGGAGCGCCTTCTCCTCGACGCTGAGCGCCTCCGCCTTGCCCTCGAGGAGCGCCTCGGCCGACAGGAGCCGCCGCTCCTCGTTGGTCCCGAGGTCCTTGATCCACAGGTCCGCCTTGGGGTCGTTCGCCTCGGCCCGCAGGAAGAGCAGGGCCTCGCCGTCCCCGGTGAACCGGAAGTGGCCGGGCCGGCCCAGGGCGTAGTTGTGGGTCACCGTGATCTCCTCGAGGAGGCCCTCCTCGGGCCGGGTCGGCGGGGTCTTGGCTTGGCTGGGCATGGCGTAGAGGGCGACGAGGGCCACGAGGAGGCGGCGTGGGGCGCTTCGCGGGACCATCACCTGCCGGGCAGGGCACGGCTTTTTGGCCCCGGTGTCAACTGGTGCGGTAGCGGCGCGACACCAGCACCACCGCGGGCCCGAAGGCGAGGCCGAGCACCGGGTACACGTCTTGGGGGATCGCGCCCGCGATCGAGCCGGCGGCGACGCCGATGAGGGCGGCGAGGTGGGCGCCCGCGTAGACCCGCACCCCGCGCCGCAGGATCCAGCGCTCGCGCCACTTCGTCCGGATCAGCACCGCGCACGCCAACAGGTGGGTGGGCGGCAGGGCCAACAGGTTCCAGTTGCCGTGCAGGAAGTCGTAGCCGGTGGCGAACCAGCCCAGGGCGAGCACGCACCCCGACAGCCCGGCCACCGCGGTCCAGATGATCGCGGCGATGCGGGAGAAGCGCAGGGCCAGGAAGAGCAGGGGGGCGACGAAGAGGAGGTAGATCTTGGTCCAGGGCCAGGTCCACTGGGGGTGGAAGTCGGCGTCGCGCCCTCGGTACTCCAGGATCTCGGAGCTCACGAGCGGGCGCCCCGCGGCGGTGGTGGCGGTGCGCAGGACCCTGGCCAGCTCGTCGGGGAGGAACGTGGTCTGCCAGCGGGTGATCGGGCGGTCCACCGGCGCGGTGAGCAGGGTGTCGACCGCCACGTAGAGCAGGGTGTCGCGGCGCAGGTACCCGAGGGCGAGGTGGCGCAAGGTGGCTTTCATGGGCTGCTGGGCCCCGGCCTTCAGACGCCCCCCGAGCGCGCGATCCAGGGTGTCGGCCACCTGGGTGGAGCAGTTGTCGTCGAAGTGGTGGTAGCGGTAGTGGGACGGGCCGTCGGCGGTGCGCGCCGCGAGCTCCGCCGCGACCTCGCGGGCCTGGGCGGGGGTGAGGTCGAGGGTGAGGCGTCGGATGGAGCGCCGCTCCTGGCGGTAGACCTCGGCCATGGCGTGGTAGGGCGCCTTGGCCACGAAGGCGTCGACCTCGCCCGCCATCATCCGGGCGAAGAAGGCCCCCGAGAAGTCGATGCTCCCGAAGTTGTAGGCCACGTCGGCGTGCCCAGCGGGGTCGACCACCCGGATCGCGGCGTGCCCCCACAGGGTGTAGATCGCCTCGCCCGGCGCGAAGACCACGAGCTCCACCGTGGGCGCGGCCGGGGCGGCGGTGCTGGTGGAGGTGGCGGCCGCGAGGGCCGCGCACAGCTGAAGGACCGGGACGGTCACGGCTCTGAGCGGCTTGGGGTGATCCGCGGCCCGAGTCAACGGCGGAGGCGTGTGTCTGGGGTTTTCTACCCGATGCCGCTGGGGTAGGACGGCGGCGATGGACGCTCCTGCCCTCGCCCTGTGGCTCGAGAGCCGACTCTCGTCACAAACCGCCCGCGAGGAGTGGGCGCGCCTGTTGGAGGCGACGGTCACCCACGCGCTCGGGCGCCCGCTCGCCGAGCTCCTCCCCGAGGCGGCGCTGTGGCCGGCGGTGGAGGCGCACCTCGACGCGGTGGGCCTCAGGAGCGGGGCGCGCTTCGCCGTGCGCGAGGTGCTCACCCGCGTCGCGGCGGAGGGCCACGCGGATCAGGCGGCGCTCGGCCGCTGGCTGGGCGACGACGCCACCCGCGCCCTCCTCGACCTCGTCGGGCGGCCCGGCTGGGTGGATCCGGCGTGGGTGGAGCGGCTCTTCCAGGAGCAGGCGATGGAGGCGGTGGTGGCCGAGACCCTCTACGAGGCCCTCCGCGACTTCTCGACCCTGGTGCCCCGCATCGTGCAAGGCGTCTTGCCGTCCGGGATCGGCAAGCTGGCCAAGCTCGGCGGCATGGCCACCGGCGGGGTGGGCGGCCGGGTGCTCGAGGAGGTGGAGCGGCGCCTGGAGGGCGAGATCAAGAAGTGGCTCGAGAAGGGCACCCGGCGGGCCCTGGAGGGCGCGGCGACCTACACCCGCGAGCGCCTGGACGCCCCCGAGGCGGTGCACGCGCGCCGGGACATGACCCGGTTCGCGCTCGAGCAGAGCGGGGCGTTCCACGCCCGGCCGCTGGACGCCGAGACCCTGGCCACGATCGAGGGGGTCGCGGTCGCGGTGGCGGAGTCGGTGGCCGCGCGCCCCGAGCGCCTCGAGGTGGCGCGGCGGGTGATGGCGCGCTTCTACGCCGAGCGGGGGGGCGCGCCCCTGTCGGAGGCGCTGGCGGCGGCGGGGGTGGAGGTCGAGATCCCCTACGCGGCGTGGGCCGAGGCGACCTGGCCCGCGGTGCGGGGGCTCTTCGAGGTGCCCGAGGTGAAGGACTTCTTGCAGACGCTGGCGGGGGAGATCCTCGAGGCGGTGCGCTGACTCAGCGGCGGCCCTGCTTGAAGGGCACCCCCTCGTTCGCGTTCCGCACTACGTTCAGCACCGTGCTCAACAGGCCCTGGTTGAGGGGCCCTGCGATCTCCGCCATGGCCGGCCAGGCCCGGGCGTAGCTCGGATCGAAGTACAGCCCCGGCACCCCGCGCCGCAGCGGGTGGTTGTTGTAGCTGAGCGGGAAGCCGTCCTCCCGCACCACCCAGTCCGACTGGATGTCGACCACGTAGGCGCCGGGATCGGTGTCCTGGTCGAAGCGGAACCCGGCGTCCTTGTCGAAGAACAGGAACTGGTCGTCGAAGTTGCGGTCGATGGCGAGGCCGTCCATCGCGATCAGGTAGGTCGACACGTTGGCGAACCCGTTGGGGTTGGCGCCGTAGCGGGCGAGCACCGCGTCGCGGTTGGTCTCGTTGGCGTCGAGGTGGCAGGCGTTGCAGTCCATCAGCGGCCCCCAGGAGCGCTGGATGGTGTGGGGCATGATCTGGTTGAAGCCCTGGCCCGCGTTGTCGTCCATCTCTGCGTACTGCTCGAAGAGCGGCCCGTCCGCGTTCAGCGGCAGCCCCACCCGCTCGGTGGCGTACTGGCGCGTCCCGAAGCCGGCGCGGTCGCGGTAGATGTTGTAGGCGATGTTCGCGTCGGCGTTCACCTGGGTCCGGGTCCCGAAGTAGTCGTTGTTGTCCGAGTCGATGTGCCGGATGAAGAGCTTCTCCATCGGGTTCATCTGCGCGATCTTGCCCTCGGAGTTGATGCCGAGCTGGATCGCCAGCGGGTCCACGTAGCCGAAGTTGGCTTGCACCAGGGCGCCCAGGGTGAGCTCGCCGGTGGAGCGCGAGTAGTCGCGCAGGAGCTTGGTGCCGTCGGTGTCCGCGGTCGCGAGGTGGCAGCCGAAGCAGCCGTGGATCCAGGTGGAGTGGCAGGAGTAGCACTCCAGGCCGCCCGCGTGCTGGTCCACCGGGCTGCGCGCGGGCTGGCCGAGGTGCGAGAAGCCCTGGCTGACCTGCTGGGTCGGGTTCGACTGGTCCTTGAAGCAGTTGTTGATGTCACCGCCGGGGCAGGGGCCCGCGCCGTCGGCGAGGTCGTTGTTGTAGCGGCCGTGGAAGATCGACGCGTTCAGGGTGTAGACCGGGCCGCCGTTGGGCCGGACCACGCCGCCGCCCGCGCCCGAGCCGGTGAGGTTCACGGTGTCGCGCACCTGGGTCAGGTAGTGCCAGCGCCCGCTGTACTTGCCCTTCAGCCAGCGGCCGGCCCCGAGGGTGCCGCACTCCGGCGGGTCGTAGGGCACCTCGGGGGTGCTGGGGTCGTGGTCGTCGTCGTAGAGGAGCTGCTCGCCGACCTCGGCGCAGGCCACCAGGTTCTTCACCACGTTGCGGTTGTCCACCGCGAAGGGCAGGGCGCGGTACTCGAGGTTGCCGTGGCAGTGCACGCACTCCACCTCGGTGGCCTTGTCCTGCTGCGACCAGATCGCGCCCGACATGTCGAGCACCTGGCTGGGGTCATGCCAGTCGGTGACGCTCTTGACCTTCACGAACTTGAGCTCGTTGTGCATCTCGGCCGAGGTGTGGCAGTCGATGCACTCGAGGCCCGCGATGTAGTGCACGTCGGCCGGCGTGTCGTCCTGCCCGTCGTTGTCCCAGTCTTCGAACTTCAGCACCTGGTTCTGGGCCGCGCCGTGGTAGCGCGCGAAGGGATCGGTGTCGTTGTCGATCTCGTCCGTGAACTGGATCTGCGACGCGTTGATGCGCCCGTTGGCGATCGCCTGCACCGCGTCGCGGTTGGGGTCGAAGCGGTAGCCGCGGTACTGCCAGTCGGTGCGGTTCGAGCCGAAGTGGCACGAGCCGCAGCGCTGCGACGCGATGGCCTTGGTGAGGCGGTGGCTGGTGGGGTGGGCCCGCTCCGGGCCGAGCCAGGCGCCGTTGAGGTTCTGGAGGTCGTTGGCGTTGAAGTTCGAGATCGCGGCGTAGGCCGCGGGGTAGGTGGGCTCGGTCTTCGGGATCATCTGATCCCGGCTCCGGCTGCGGCCGTCGAGGGCGTAGGAGACGTGACAGGATCCGCAGCCCGAGCCGCGGAAGTCGGCGTAGCGCTGACCGAAGTTGAAGCCGCCCTTGCTGTTGAGGTGGCAGTTCCCGCAGACCTTGTCGAAGACCTGCACCAACAGGTCGGTCTCGCTGTATGCCCCGTTCTGCTCCCGGTCGATCGACGCGTAGTCGCCGATGCGCTGCACGCTCCCCGAGATCGTGGCGTCGTACGCGATCGCCTGCAGGGTGCCCGCGCCGGTGGTGTAGCCCTCGGTGGTGTCCCACTTGTACAGGGCGTCCTCGCCGCGCCGGACGGAGCGCGCCACGCCGGAGCGGCGGTTGGCCACGCCCGAGAGCCCCGGGGTCAGGGCCATGGCGGAGCGGCGGGTGTACTCCACGCGATCCGCGTGGCAAGATGAGTTGCGGCCGCAGCTCTGGTCCGCGACCCGAAGGTCCGCCGGGTTGATGAAGCGCAGCCACTCCAGGCCGCCGTCATGGTTGTGGACGCCCTGGAGGGTGACGTAGTTGTAGTAGTAGCGCAGGTTCGGGCGCCCGAACTGGGGTGAGTTGGCCTGCCACGCGCTGGGCAGGGGCACGTGGGCCTGCTCGCGGGTGTTGGCGCTGGCGTCGCCTCCGTGGCAGCCGGTGCAGGTGAGGTCGGCCCCGCCGAACCAGGGGTGCGAGTCCTCGATGCCGTTGTGGCAGTTGTTGGTGCAGCTCTCGACCGGCGGCGGCGGATCCTCGACGCACTTGCCGAGGGCCCGCAGGTCCTGCCCGTCGAACGAGGTGGGCTGCTCGGCGCAGCGGGTTGGGATGCACAGGGGCGACGCGGGCGCCTCGTAGCAGCTCACGTCATCCTGGGGCACGCAGAGGGCGCCCTCCTGCCGGTAGCCGGGGGCGCACGCCTGGGCCGCCACGCAGCCCGCGCCGGCCAGGGACCAGCCGTCGGCGCAGGTGGTCACCGCGCACATGCAGGCGTTGGCGGAGCCGGGCACCAGCTGGGCCGCCACGGTGGCCGCGCCCGGAGGCATGTAGGTGCCGCAGTCCACGTCGGCGCAGGGGTCGAAGGCCGTGCACACGCCGGTCGCGGGATCCAGCCGCTGGCCCGCGCTGCACTCCACGCCCGCTCCGTCGGGATCCACCACGCAGGTCCCCTCGGCGCTGAGCATCGTCCCCGGTCCGCAGGTGACCGGGGCAGGATCTGCCTGGGTCCTGCAGCCCGCGAGGAGCAGGATGGTGGTGATCGACGTGAGCTTGAGTGCGGATGATGCAGGATGAGTTGTCATGTATGGCCGGCCTCCCGTCGGCGAAGGTGGCATCACTGCCCACGGGGAGACCTGATCGAGATCAATGTAGGTTCGAAGTACGATCAATGTCGGGGAGCAGACTCCCTGAGCACTGTTCAGGACCCTTCAGAGCGATCGCTGTGGACTCTGATCGAGATCAGTTTCCATGGCGGGGCGTCGCTGGAGGCACGCGGATGAAATTCCTGCGTTGCGTTGTGCACCAAGCTGGTGCTCAGGGCATCGCGGGAGGCACGCGGATGCGGCGGCCCCGGACCTCGAAGTGCCCGGCGCGCGCGAGGCGGTGGATCACCCGCGAGACGGTCTCGGGCGCGAGGCCCACGAACTCCGCGAGCTCGGCCCGCGACAGGGGCAAGCGCAGCCACTCGCCCGCCGGCACCGACTCCATGAGGCGATCCAAAAGGGCCTCGACCCGCTCCTCGGCGGTGAGCGATCCGACGATCAGGATCGACTCCCGCAGCTCGGCCGCCTCGCGGCCCAGGGCGGCCGACAGCTGCAGGCCCTGCTCGGGGTGGACGCGGTGGAGGGCCGCGATGTCGCCTCGGGTGATCTGGCAGACCCGGGCCGGGGTGAGGGTCTCCGCCGTGCACTGGTAGGGGAGCGAGGCCAGGATCTCGGTGCCCAGCAGATCCCCCGGGCAGGCCAGGCGGATGCCCTGGGTGCGGCCGTCGGGGAGGGTGCGGGTCTCGCGCACGAAGCCGTCGATGAGCCCGAAGACCGTGTCCGAGTCGTCCCGCTCGATGTAGAGCACGGTGCCGGCGGGGATCTCGACCTGGCCGGTGCGCGGACGACCCTGACAGGTGATGCAGGCCTGTCGGAGCAGCAGGGCGCTGTCACGGACGGGGCAGCCGGGCTCAGAGATCACTTCGGCGAGGATGTCATCGCGGGCGCCATGGGAGCAAGCGCCTCGCCGAAGAGGGTTTTCGGAGCGAGCAGCCGTGGGTCGGCTCCGTCCGGGACCCAAGTATCTCTTTGAAGAGGCGGCGCGGGGCCCCATCATCCCCGCCATGCTGATCTGCCCCGGCGCGCCTGCCCTCTCGGACGCCCGCCTCGAGCGGCGCCTGGCCGCGGTCCGCGCGAGCAACCCCGGCGTCACCGACCTGGCCGCGAGCCACGTGCACGTGGTCGACGTCGACGGCGCGCTCTCGGCCGAGGAGCGGGCGGTGCTCGACCGGCTGCTCCAGTACGGCCCGGCGCGGGCCGAGCACCCGGTGCAGGGGGCGCACCGGTACGTCCTGCCTCGGCTCGGCACCATCTCGCCGTGGTCCAGCAAGGCGACCGACATCGCGCACATCTGTGGCCTCCAGCGGGTGCGACGGATCGAGCGTGGGGTGATGTGGACCTTCGCCGGCACCATCGGCGACGAGGTGGCCCTGCGCCGGGCGATCCACGACCGGATGACCGAGACGGTGCTCACCGACCTGGCGGGGGCGGCGCGGCTGTTCGAGCACCACGCGGCGCGGCGGCTCGAGGCGGTGCCGCTGGGCGCGGCGGGGCGCGAGGCGCTGGTGGCCGCGAACCAGCGCATGGGTCTGGCCCTAGCGCCGGACGAGATCGACTACCTGGTGGAGGCCTTCACCGCGCTGGGGCGCGACCCCCACGACATCGAGCTGATGATGTTCGCCCAGGCGAACTCGGAGCACTGCCGCCACAAGATCTTCAACGCGGAGTTCGTCATCGACGGTGAGCCGCAGGATGCGTCGCTGTTCAAGATGATCCGGAAGAGCACCGAGGCGAGCCCCGATGGGGTGCTGTCCGCCTACAGCGACAACGCGGCGGTGATCGAAGGCAGCCTTGCAGACCGCTTCTTCGCCCACGGCGACGGGGTGTACCGGGCGACGCGCGAGCCGGTGCACATCCTGATGAAGGTCGAGACCCACAACCACCCCACCGGCATCAGCCCCTTCCCGGGGGCGGCCACCGGCTCGGGGGGTGAGATCCGCGACGAGGGCGCCACCGGCCGGGGATCCAAGCCCAAGGCGGGCCTGGTGGGCTTCTCGGTCTCGAACCTGCGCCTGCCCGGCGACGAGCAGCCCTGGGAGCGGGACTTCGGGCGCCCCGAGCGCATGGCCTCGGCCCTCCAGATCATGCTCGAGGGCCCGATCGGCGGCGCCGCCTTCAACAACGAGTTCGGCCGGCCCGCGCTGGCCGGCTACTTCAGGACCTTCGAGCTCGAGGTGGGGGGCGAGGTCCGCGGCTACCACAAGCCGATCATGATCGCGGGCGGCTACGGCAACATCCGCGCGGACCACGTGGCGAAGGGCAGGATCCCGCCCGGGGCCGCCATCGTGGTGCTCGGCGGGCCCGCGATGCTCATCGGCCTCGGCGGGGGCGCGGCGTCTTCGCTCGACGCCGGCGCGTCGGCGGAGGACCTCGACTTCGCCTCGGTGCAGCGGGACAACGCCGAGATGGAGCGGCGCTGCCAGGAGGTCATCGACCGCTGCTGGGCCGCCGGCGACGCCAACCCGGTGATCTCGATCCACGACGTGGGCGCGGGTGGCCTGAGCAACGCGCTGCCCGAGCTGGTGAACGACAGCGGGCGCGGCGCGATCTTCGAGCTGCGCGAGGTGCCCAACGACGAGCCGGGGATGGCCCCGCACGAGATCTGGTGCAACGAGTCGCAGGAGCGCTACGTGCTCGCCATCGATCCCGAGCGCCTGGCTACCTTCGAGGCGTGGTGCGCGCGGGAGCGCTGCCCCTACGCGGTCCTCGGCCGGGCCACCGAGGAGGGCCAGCTCGTGGTCACCGATCGCCTCTTCGGCGATCGCCCCATCGACATGCCGCTCGAGGTGCTGCTCGGCAAGCCGCCGCGCATGCGGCGCGATGTAAGCAGCCTTGCCGCGGCGCCGGAGGCCTTCGACGCGGAGCGCGTAGACCTCGAGGAGGCGGCGCAACGCGTCTTGCGCCTGCCGACGGTAGGGGACAAGACCTTCCTCGTGACCATCGGCGATCGGACCATCACCGGCATGGTCACGCGGGACCAGATGGTGGGCCCCTGGCAGGTGCCGGTGGCCGACGTCGCGGTGACCACCAGCGCGCTGTCCGGCTACACCGGGGAGGCGATGGCGATGGGCGAGCGCACCCCGGTGGCGCTCCTCGACTCCGCCGCCGCGGCCCGGATGGCGGTGGGGGAGGCGGTCACGAACCTCGCCGCCGCCTCCATCGAGGGCCTCGGCAAGGTGCGGCTGTCCGCGAACTGGATGGCGGCGGCCGGGCACCCGGGCGAGGACGCGCGGCTGTACGAGGCGGTGAAGGCGGTGGGCACCGAGCTGTGCCCCGCCCTCGGGATCGCGATCCCGGTGGGCAAGGACTCCATGTCGATGCGCGCCCGGTGGGACCAGGGCGGTGAGGACCGCGCGGTGGTCTCCCCCGTCTCCCTCATCGTCACCGGCTTCGCGCCGGTGGACGACGTGCGGCGCACCCTGACCCCTCAGCTGCGGCTCGACCTGGGCGAGACCGCGCTGTTGCTCGTGGACCTCGGCCAGGACCGGCTCGGGGCGAGCGCTCTGTGCCAGGTGTTCAGCACGATCGGGGCCGAGCCGCCGGACCTCGACGACCCCGCGCTCCTCACCGGCTTCTTCTCCGCCGTGCAGGCCCTGAACCGAGCGGGGACGCTGCTCGCGTACCACGATCGCTCCGACGGCGGCCTCCTCGTCACGCTGGCGGAGATGGCCTTCGCGGGCGGGGCGGGGCTCGAGATCGCGCTGCCCCAGACCGAGAGCGCGCACGCGGCGGCGCTCTTCAGCGAGGAGCTCGGCGCGGTGCTCCAGGTTCGGGCAAGCGATGTCGACGTGGCGCTCGAGGTGTTCGAGGCCCACGGCCTGGGGGCGCGGGTGGCGCGCATCGGTCGGCCGGTGCCCGGGGACGCGGTGCGCATCACGCGCGGCGGCGCGGTGCTCCTGTCGACCACCCGCACCGCCTTGAGGGAGGCGTGGTCCTTCACCACCCACCGCATGCAGACCCTCCGCGATCACGCCCCGTCCGCGGCGGAGGAGCACGCCCAGCGCCTCGACGCCGAGGACCCCGGCCTCTCGGCCCACGTCGGCTTCGACCTCGCCGAGGACGTCGCGGCGCCCTTCATCGCCACCGGCGCCCGCCCCAAGATGGCGATCTGCCGGGAGCAGGGCGTCAACGGCCAGGTGGAGATGGCCGCCGCCTTCGATCGCGCCGGCTTCGAGGCGGTCGACGTGCACATGAGCGACCTGCAGAGCGGCCGGGTCACCCTCGAGGGCTTCCGAGGCCTGGTGGCGTGCGGCGGCTTCTCGTACGGCGACGTGCTCGGCGCGGGGGAGGGCTGGGCGAAGGCCATCCTCTTCAACCGCGCGGTGCGAGACCAGTTCGCGGCCTTCTTCGCGCGCGAGGACACCTTCGCCCTCGGGGTCTGCAACGGCTGCCAGATGCTGTCCAACTTGCACGAGCTGATCCCCGGCGCAGAGCGTTGGCCGCGCTTCGTGCGGAACCGCTCCGAGCAGTTCGAGGCCCGTCTGGCCCGGGTGCGGGTCGAAGAGAGCCCGTCGGTCCTGCTCCGGGGGATGCAAGGCTCCTTGCTCCCCATCGCGGTGGCGCACGGCGAGGGCAGGGTCGAGCTGTCGGCGCGCTCCGAGGCGGTGTCCGGCTCGGGCCTGGTGACGATGCGCTTCGTCGACAACCGCGGCGCGGTCACCGAGGCCTACCCCGCCAACCCCAACGGCTCACCCGACGGGATCACCGGCCTCACGAGCGCAGACGGCCGGGTCACGATCATGATGCCGCACCCCGAGCGGGTCTTTCGCGCCGTGCAGTACTCGTGGCGACCCGACGGGTGGGGCGAAGACGGGCCGTGGATGCGCTTGTTCCGGAACGCGCGCGCCTGGGTGGGGTGAGCCGGTCCGAGGTCACTCCGGCGAGGTCATCGGGGGCGGCCTCGCGGTGCGGGGAGCGCCCTCGCTGAGCCGGGCCGAGAGCCAGGCCCGCGCCCGGTCCAGGTCGAGGTGGACCGTCCTCACCGAGACCCCGAGGGCCTCGCCCGTCTCCTCTGCCGTGAACCCGCCGAACACCTTGCACTCGAGGGCCCGCGCCGCGCGCTCGTGCTCCTGACCGAGCTTGTCGAGGAGGTCGTCGACCTGCAGGAGGTGCTCGACCTCGGCCGGGACCCCCACCGCCTCCTCGTCCAGGGCGAGCGGGTGACCACCCCCGCCCCGCTTCGCGGCCACGCGGCGGCGCGCGTGATCGCAGACCACCTGGCGCATCGCGCGCGCGGCGAGGGCGAAGAAGTGGCCCCGATCGCGGGTCTCGGAGCCCATCAGCCGCAGGTAGCTCTCGTGCACGAGGCCGGTGGTGTCGAGGGTGTCCTGGCGGCCGGCCGAGCGGGCGACCCGGCGGGCGATGATCTTGAGGTCCTCGTACACCAGCTTGAAGGCCTGGTTGCGGGCCTCGAGGTCCCCGCGGGCCGAAGCCTGGAGGAGGGCGGTGAGGTCGGTCGATTCCTCTCGAGCCGTCAACGGTTGCCCCCCACGTGTTGCGCCACCCTTGGGTGCAAGGCCAGCGCGGCGGCCAGGCGCTTCGCGTTGACGAGGTTGTACTCCCCGGGGCCCACCGCGGCCTCGAGCCTGGGCAAGACGGCTTGCACGAGGCTTCGGGCCTCGTCCTCCTCGCCCGCCGCGGCCAGGGCCCGGGCCAGGTCAACCCTGACGATGTCAGCGTCGAAGGACGCCTCGCCGTACGCCTCGGCGAAGGTCGCCACCAGGGGTCGCAAGCTGGCCGCGGCGTCGGCCGAGTGGCCCCGCCCCAGCGCGACGAGGGCTCGGGTGCGCTCGGAGATCCGGCGCACCGGCGCCAGCTCGGCCCGCTCTCCGACCTCCGCGTCGAGCTGGTCGAGGTAGGGGAGGGCGGCGGCCGGTCGGCCTGCCCACACCTCGACCTGCGCGAGCCGAAGGGTATCGCGGAGCCAGAGGAAGCTGGCCTGGCCCGAGCCCCGCGGCGGGCGCGAGGCCGTGATCTCCCTCCTCGCCTCATCGAAGCGGCCGAGGAGGGCGAGGGTGCGGCCGTGGTTGGAGCGCAAGATGGACTGCGCCTCGGGGGTCGGGGCCTCGAACGACATCGCTTGTCGGAACAGGGCCTCAGCCCGGGCGTACTGGCCATCGGACTCCAGGATACTGGCCAGGTTGTTGAGGGTGACGCCCTCCGCGGGGCTGTCACCTCGGTCCGCCAGGAGGGTCGCAGAGCGCTCCATGGCCGAGGCCGCGAGATGGAAGCGCCCCGCCTCGTTGGCCGCGCTGGCGAGGTCGTTGTAGAGGACGCCGAGCCAGGTCCCCCGGCCGCCCACCGCGGGCTCCTGGACCGCGATCGCCTCCTGGAAGCGCTGGATGGCCTCGTCGAGCCGCCCCAGGAGCAGGAGCGCTTGCGCTTCCTGGTGCAGACCCTTGCTCTGCATGACGTGGTCGGGCGGGAGCTGAGACAGGATCTTCCGGAGTCGGCGCGCCGCGGCGAGGCTCGCCTCCCCGTCGCGTCGCCCCACCTGAACGGCCGAGAGCATGTGGTTGGCCTGGATCAGCTGGTCCAGGGTGACCCCATCCACGCCGATGGTGGCCGAAGCGATGGGGGCGAGCTCTGCCTCGGCGGCGTCGAACTCCCCCATGCTGTAGAGCGTCCCGCCCAGCGCCGCGCTCACCTCTCGGGCGAGGTTGCTGTCGTCGGGGCCGTACTCGCGCTGGAGCACCTGTGCCCGCCGGGCCGCGGCCATGGACTGATCCAGGAGGCCGGCGTTGGCAAGTTGCACTGCCGCGAGGGCGTGGACGTCGGCGAGCCAACGTCCCTGTGCGTCGTCCCGAACCTCACCCATGGCGGTGGTTGCCGTCCGGATGAGCTCGAGGCCCTTCCTGGGATCGCCCAGCTGGCCGTGGATGTCGGCCAGGAGGGCCAGGAGGGCAGGGGTGTCCTCGGGCGGCGCGGTGCCCACCTTGGCCTCGGCCGCCGCCAACAGCTCGCGCACGGTGAGGCTCCGGCCCCCGGAGACATCGGGGCCAGCGGCCTCGAAGGTGGCGGTGATGAAGTCCAGCACCTCTTTGGTCCGACGCGCGTCCCGCTCCGCCGCCGCCTGCGCGCTGCGGGCCTCGGCCTCGGCGGCGACGGCGCGGCTGCGGCTCGCCTCGAGCTGCACCACGAAGGCCCCGGTCGCCACCACCGCCGCCAGCGCCAGCGCCAGGGGGACCCGTAACCGCCACGCCAGCTTACGGGCGCGATACACCGCGCTCGCGCGTGCCCGAACCGGGAGCCCATCGGCCCAGCGCGCGACGTCCTCGAGGAGCGCGTCCACCGTGGGGTAGCGCTCCTCGGCGACCTCGGCCCGGGCCCTGTCGAGGACCGCGGCGAGGTCGCGATCCACCCCCACCGGAGCGATGGCAGGCTCGCTTGCGCGGTCATCGCCTTTCTTGCCGGTGAGGAGCTCCCTGAGGAGGGTGCCCAGGCCGTGGACGTCGGTGCGGGTGGTGATCGCGCCGCCCCGCAGCTGCTCGGGCGCCGCGTAGCCCGGCGTGTAGATGCGGGTGGAGGTCTCCTTGCTGTCGCCGGACACGTCGAGGAGCTTGGCGACCCCGAAGTCCAGGAGCTTGGGCTGGCCGTCTGCGCGCACCAGCACGTTGGCGGGCTTGATGTCGCGGTGGATCACCAGGCGCTGGTGGGCGTGGGCCACCGCCTCCGCCACCTGCCGCCACAGGGCCACCCGCGCGTCCCGATCGAGCCCGGCGCGGGCCACGTGGGCCAACAGGCCCTCGCCCTCGACCAGCTCCATCACCAGGAAGGGCTGCCCGTCGGCGGTCTCGCCGCCGTCCAACAGGCGCGCGATGGCGGGGTGGTCGAGCTCGGCGAGGATCTGGCGCTCCTGCCGGAGCCGCCGCAGCCCGTCCTCGGTGGGGAAGCCGCGGATCAGCTTGATCGCGACCCGCCGGGTGAAGGCGCCATCACCCCGCTCGGCCAGGAGCACGGTGCCCATGCCGCCGGCGCCGAGCTCCTCGACCACCGTGTAGTCGCCGAGGCGCTGCCCGGCGGCCGGCGCGTTGCGGCTCGCGATGGCCTCGGCGAGGTCGGCGTCGGTGTCCTCGCCGCGCAGGAAGGCTTGCAATCGGCGCGCCGCCACGTCGGTCGCGGCGTCGAGCGCGTTGGAGTCGTCGGGGTCGCCGCCATGAGGCATGCCTCCCCTATCTGCACCAGCGGGCGGTTCGAGTCAGCGGTAGAACTTATTGGTGGCAATGTTCGCGGCGTAGCTTCCATTCTTGAGGAAACATGCTGCGGCGGAGTTGTCGTTTGTGGGCACGAAGGTCCACGCGCGGCAACCTTGGCCCGCGACCTCGTTTGGCAGGCGGCCTCGCAGGTGGCAGGATTGGCCGGAGTGGGGACGAATCCGCGGTCGTCGCCGCCCCAGGACTCGACGTTCACGACCCGGCCTTGGCGCACTCCGTCTCCGCGCTCAGAACCTGGAGAACGTGGCGTCCTCGTAGCCCGGCGCCTTCACCGTGAACGTCTGCAGCCGCGGCCTGACCGTGCAGAGCCCACGGAAGCAGGTGTAGATCAGGCGGACCGGGTAGTCGAAGGGCCGCCCGAGCACGCTGATCTGATTGCCGTCGAGCCACACGGTTCCGGCGGTCAGCGGTGCTCCGCTGAAGTGGTTGGTGCCCGTGACGGTGATGTTGGTGCTCACCGACGTGTGGCTGTTCTCGACGATTGACAGGCTCATGGTGGTGGGCCAAGACCACGACACGTTCAGGCTCCCGCTCAGCGAACCCTGGGTCACCACGGTCACGCCGTGGCCGTCCGGGAACTGCAGGACGGCGCTGTCCGAGCCCTGAAGATAGGGGCCGTTGCCGATGGTGTTGGTTGCGGGATTGTAGAGTGCGACCTCGTCGACGCCCGGACCGATCCGCCACATCGCCACTCCATCGCCGCGGCCATCGGCGTCGTAGCCGATCTGGGAGCGCCGCTCGAGGAAGAAGTAGGTGTTGGGGGTGCCGAGGATCAGGGAGGATTGATAGTTCGGGTCGCCGTCGAGGGACAGGGTCCCCGAGGTGGGTTGGGCCAGATCGAGGCTGACCACCCGCGGCCGGTTCCAGCCGAGCTGGAATCGGTGCCAGGCGTCGAGCATCAGCGTGTGCGTCGCATCGGGGCCGGCATCGATCCAGATGGTGGCGGCCATGGTGCTCGCCCTCTCGCTGCCCAGGCCGTACATGTCCCCCGCGCCGAGGGTGTGGAGGCTCTCGTGGGCCAGGGTGGCGAACTGCACCTCGTCCTCGATCTCGGCGACGTATCCCGGGCAGGCCCGCAGGTTGCGGGTGCCGCTGTCGAGGCCATCGATGCACCCCACCGTTCGAGCGGCCCCGGCGATCCGGCCGCCGCAGTTCCCGATCACCATGAACTGCAGCTCGTCGTGCCGAACCGTCCCGTCGCGATCGAGATCGAAGCGCGCAAGATCGAGGCGCCCCGCCAGGCTGGTGCTGATGATGTCCTGGAGCACTGGCCCGGTGTCGCAGCCCGAGTCGGTTGTGGGGCGGTCGAAGGGGCCGAAGTGCCCGCCGTCGATCCACTGGAAGAGCCCGCTGGAGGCGGCGTCGAGGAACCCGTTGAGGCGTGGGAAGCCGGTGCCGAAGATGAGGTCCTCGTAGTACGCGACGCCATGGGCCAGCCCACCCGACGGGCCCAGGGTGTAGTTCACGTAGACCCGCACCAGGGGCACGTGCTGGGTGGCGTGGCCGGCGGAGCGGCGCTTCTGACCGAAGCCGAAGGTTGCCTCCAGGGAGGTGTCGGCGGCCAGCCGGGGAGTGTAGTGCTGCGCGATGCTGCCGTTGCAGGCCGACAGCACTATGGTGCTGCCGGTGCCGCTCGTGGTCAGGCAGCTGCTGCCGATGCGCAGCTCACCCGCCGGGCTGAGGGTCCACGCGCGGGCGTCTGCGTTGATGCACGCCATCGTGGTGGCGTAGCGGGGAGAGTTCCGGAAGAGGGCCAGGGTCGGCGCCAGACAGACTCCGGTGCTCACGCTCTGGATCTCTCCGGTCGGGTGCACGCGCCACTGCTGGCTGGGCCCGCCGGTGCAGGTGGTGGGGGTGAGCAGGCCGTTGATCTCACTCGCCACGTCGAGACAACCCGCTCCTGCCTCGAGGGTGATCGGCATCGGCCGCTCCGCCGGTGTGGTGAGCGCGCTCTCGGTAACCTCGAAGGCTGGTTCTGGGCCACCGCAGGCCAGAAGGGACAGGGTGAGCAGGCCGCAGGCCCCTGCGGTGCTCAGCGATCCGGTGTACCTCGGTCCCGGTGGTCGAAGGTCTTGGAGGTGGGGAGTGAGCTCGGAGCGCTTCATGCCCGAGGACACGCAGGGCGCGCGAGCATCGTGCAGGAAGCCTTCACTTTTCTCGGGGCGCTGCGTGGCAGGAGGGTACGGAGGGGGTCAGTTCAGGCACGGGCTGCCGTAGCGATAGCTGATGGCCCACAGCGCGTTGGCGCCGTTGTAGTTCCCGACCGGGGTCCCCCAGCCGTAGATGATGCCGTTCGCGCAGGCGACGGTCTGGAAGGCGAGCCGCGACCCCCATCGCTGGTTGGTCCCGCTCCCCCGGCTCAGCGCCGAGTCGAAGGTGAAGGCCAGCGGATCGGTGGCGTTGACTTGGGTCGAGAACGGCTGCCCGGCGACGTCGCTCCGGTAGCGGTCGTTGAAGACCGCAAGCCCGGGGCCGCACCATGACGCGCCCCTGAACTCTCCCGCCGCGGCGTTCCAGGCCAGCTTGATCTGCCCGCCGTTCCAGGTGTCCGTGGAGAACGCGTTGCTCGACACCAGGCCGTTCTTCTGGACGGTGGTGATGAAGACGTCGATCGTGTAGCCCTGGTTGCTCTTCTGCTGCCACTCGGCGGCGATCTGAGCGCAGGTCTGGGCTGAGGCGAGGGCGGGGGCAAGCAGGGTCAGGCCGGCGGCGAGGGCGGTGTAGGTCAGTCGCATGTCTCTTTGTCTCCTCGATGAAGGGTGATGAGGGGCGCCGCGTGGCGAGCGACCCCCCGAGAGGCGACACGCGGCCCGTCCCCGAATCCTGCAACCCGGCCTCGATTTTCCTGCTCGCCCCGGGATCCGAACCCCGCCCCCGCGCGTACCCCCAGTCGGAGCCTCTCGCGTGCACCCCGCACCCCAGCCCGCGCCGGCCCGGCCGGCGACCCCCGTGCCGTGGCGGCCGCCGAGGCGCCCCTCCCGCGTCGGTGCCCTGGCGGGGGCGTCGGTGCGTTGCTATCCTGCCCGCTCTTCGGAGGTACCGTTGGACGAGGATCACGCATGCCTGCTGGCCCTGGCCCGGGGCGACCAGAAGGCGCTGGCCCAGCTGTACGACCGGTACGGCGGCCTCCTGATGGCGGTGGGGGTGCGGATCCTCGCCGACCGGCGCGAGGTCGAGGACCTGCTCCACGACGTGTTCATGGAGGTCTGGCGCCAGGCCAAGACCTACGATCCGGCCCGGGGCTCGGTGCGGGCCTGGCTGGCCCTCAGGATGCGGAGCCGGGCCCTCGACCGGGTCCGGGCCGCGGGACGCTCGAAGGTGGTGCTCTCGGACGCCCCCGAGGCCCCGGATCGGCCGGCCGAGGGCTCGGATCCGGCGGAGCGGGTCGACGGCAGGACGGTGCGGGCGGCCCTCGCCGAGCTGCCTGATGAGCAGCGGGCGGTGCTGGAGCTCGGCTACTTCGGGGGCCTGAGCAGCTCCGAGATCGCGGCGGAGCTCGGGATCCCGATCGGTACCGTGAAGTCCCGGGTGGCCCGGGGGCTGGCCCAGCTCCGAGTGGGCCTGACCCCGGTGGCGGGAGGTGCCCTGTGAGCGAGCGCGTCCTCGACCTTCTCCCCGACTACCTGATGGGCGGGCTCGCGGAGGCGGAGCGCGCCGAGGTGGCCGCCGCGGTGGCCGCCTCGCCCGAGCTGCAGGCGGAGGTCGCCGCCCTCTCGGAGGCCCTGTTCGCCCTCGCCGACGACCTGCCGAAGGTGGCGCCCGCTCCCTCGGTGCGGGCGCGCCTGTTGGCGTCCGCCGCGCAAGATCGCCTGCTCCCCTTCGCGGACGACCTCGCCCGCATCTGCGACCTGGCGAGGGGCGTCATGCAGGCCATCCTGCGCAAGGTGGACGACCTCGCGGCCTGGGAGCCCGGGCCGATGCCCGGCATCGAGGTCATCCACTTCGATCACGGCCCGGGGTGCTTCGCCGCCGACACCGGCCTGGTCCGCTTCCCCCCCGGCGCGGTGATCCCACGCCACCGGCACCTGGGCCGCGAGCTGAGCTACGTCCTCGAGGGCACCCTGATCGACGACGATGGGCGCCGCTACGGGCCGGGTGAGGTGCTCGACAAGACGGTGGACGACACCCACGGGTTCTCGGCCGGGGCGGAGGCGCCCCTGGTGCTGGTCCTCGTGCACAGCGGGTTCGAGTTCTTCTAGATCCGGGCGCGGCGCCGGCCGTTGCACGTGGGGTGAGTGAGGCTTTCTCCGGACCAGCGTATAGTCCGCCCCCGGTGCGGTGGACCAAGCTACGAATCGTCATGATGGTGGGGGGCGCGCTCGCCCTCCTGGTGCTCTGGGGGCTGTCCCGGGCCATGTGCCTGTCGGCCTGGGTGCAGTATGGGGTGGACATCCGGAGCTGCCCGGCCGGCACGCCGAAGGCCGGGGTGGAGCTCAACGCGACGAGCCTCCGCCGAGGCTCCCCCGGGTATGTCATGATCCGGGCGCCGCTGTACTACACCACCGGCCCGGCGGATCAGCGGCTGACCACCTACACGCCTCGCATCTCGGCCCGGCTCTTCCTCGTGCGCGGGGCCGAGAAGACCGAGCTGGTGCCCGAGAAGGGGTGGGAGAAGGAGGGCGACGCCCTCGGGGGGCAGGTCGCCTTGCCGAAGGATCTCCCGGACGGCGACCACGTGCTGAGGGCGGAGGTCGAGACGCCCCTCGGCCCCGCCGCCCACGATGTCCCCCTCCCGGTGTACGCGCCGGCCAAGGCCCACATCATCACCGACCGGCCGCTCTACGAGCCGGGCAACCTCATCCAGTTCCGGGCGGTGGTGCTTCGCGCAAGAGATCTTGCGCCGCTCGACTCGCGCCCCGGGCGCTTCGTGGTCGAGGACCCCACCGGGCAGGTGGTGCTGGAGGAGCGGGCCCCGGCGGGTGAGTACGGGGTGGCCTCCGGCGACTTCCCGCTCGACGAGGGGGCGCCCACCGGCACCTGGTCGGTGTCCTATGTGACCGGGGACGAGGTGGCCCGCACCACGGTGCGGGTGGAGCCCTTCACCCTGCCGCGCTTCTCGGTCGAGGCGGCGCCCGCCCGGCCCTTCTATGGCGTCGGCGCGAGCCCGGTGGTCCGCGGCGCGGTCCGCTACGCGAGCGGGGCGCCGGTGTCGGGGGCCCGCCTGAACCTCCGCTGGGAGGTCGCGGGTGCGTGGCCGCCACCTCGCGCGTGGAGCGAGGGCGACGCGCTGCCCAAGGCCGCCTACGCCGAGGACGACGGCCACTTCGAGCTGCGGCTGCCCCGGATTCCGGCCGACCTCGTCGGGCAGGCTACCCTGCGCTGTGACGTGGAGGCCCTCGACCCGACCGGCGACCGGGTCACCGGCGGGTTCTCGGTGCTCCTCAGCAAGGACCCGATCCAGGTCTCGGCCGTGACCGAGCTCGGCGGCGGCCTCGCCCAGGGCTTCAACAACCGGGTCTACCTCCGGGTCACCACCGCGGACGGGCGCCCCCTGCCGGGGGCGGCGCTCCAGGTGCGGCGGGCCTGGGAGCCGGGCGACGAGGGCCAGGCGGCGAAGACGGACGAGGACGGCGTGGCCGCGCTCCAGCTCGATCCCGGCCCGCCGGTCAACGTGCTCATCCCCGCCCCGCCGGTGCGCCCACCACCTCGCCCCGAGCCGGTGGCGCGGCAGTCGGTGGAGGACATGGTGGGCGGGGACGTGACCCTGGCGGATCAGCTCGCGCTGGACCGGCAGGAGGGGCGCCTCGCCTCCTGCCAGCGCTTCGTGGAGCGGGAGGCGTCGCCCGGCGTGGTGCTGCGGGTGTCGAGCGCGGGGCGGGTCACCGCGGTGAAGCACGAGCCCGAGCCGATCGAGGAGTGCGTAGCGGAGGTGGTCCGGGGCTTTCAGCTCCCGGCGGGGCGTCCGCGGGTGCTCGCGGTGAGCTGGCGCCTGACCTCCGACCTGCCGACCCTCGAGCCCAGCCTCGAGGCGGACGACGAGGAGCCCGAGGAGGTGGCGCGGGCCTTCGAGCGCGCCGCCCTCGACGCCCGGCGCTGCCTCCCGGTGGACGCCCGCTCGGCCGAGCTGGGCCGGGTGGTCATCTGGCAGGCCGCCCCCGAGCGCACGGAGCTGGCGGTGGAGGTCACCACCGACCCCGAGGCGGAGCCGAGCGGCCTGTCCGCCGCGGCCCTCCGGTGCATCGATGAGCGCATGATGCAGGCTCGCTTGCGCCGGCCCCACCCGAAGACCGCGCCGATGAGCCTCGGGGTGGTGCGGCTCTCGGTGGCGGCGGGGCCGCGCTACGAGGCGAGCCACCGGTCCGACACCGTGCGGCTCGGCTACGAGCTCGAGGTCTCGGCCAAGGTGGGCGACGAGGCGTTGGGCCAGACCAAGCTCTTCCTCGACCCCGGCGTGGTGCCCGATATCCGCCTGCGGGCGACGCCGGTGCTCGCCGCGCCGGGGCAGGAGGTCACGGTGCAGCTCCTGCGCGGGCCCGAGTTCTCCGGCGCGCTCCCCGAGCGGCTCTACTGGCAGCACGAGGGGCGGAGCAACCCGATGGATCTCGATCCCGAGACCCGCACCGCCCGCTTCACCGTCCCGAAGGACGGGCAGGGCTGGTTCGACGTGTCGTGGGGCGGCGGCCGCGCCCTGGTCTTCGTCAAGCCCGCGTCCACCCTCGCGGTGGAGGTGAAGAGCGATCGTCCGACCTATGCGCCGGGTGACACCGCGCGCCTGTCGCTCCGCACCACCACCGGCGGCCGGGGCGCGCCCGCCGCGGTGGGCTTGATCGGGGTGGACGAGACCCTCGGGCAGCTGGTGTCCCTCCCCGGGCCCGACGCGATGGGCGGCCTGGCCCCGGTGCCGCAGATGAACGCGATGGCCTTCAACGTGCTCGACGCCCAGGCCCTGGTGGAGGGCCGCATCCGGGGCGCGGCGGCGGCCGCCGCCACCGTCACGCGGGTGGGGGCCATCCCGGAGCCGGCGGAGCTCGATCGCTACGTCGAGGCGGTGGGCGGCACCAGCTTCGACCCGGTGGAGGGCCTCACCGACGGCTTCTACCGCGCCCTGGGCGCGCTCTACGGCCGGGTGCGGCGGTGGGAGAAGGAGGCGCCCAAGGGCGAGCTGATGCGGCCGCAGGTGATGGCCTCGCTCTGGCAAGACGCGTTGACATCGGTGGAGCAGAAGGACGGGCCGGTAGAGGACGCCTACGGGCGGCGGCTGACCCTGGCGGTGCTCCCGGATGACCTCCTGGAGCTGGCGGATCCGCGGGCGGTGGTGGTGGACGGCACCCGCCTGCCGGAGGACGTGGACAACTGGATCGCGTGGGTCCGGAGGGAGGCGCCGTGAACGGTTGGAAGCGTGTGTTCTTTGGCGGGCTGGTGGTGGTCACGCTGCTCTTCATGGGGGCGGTCATCGCCCTCACCCTGAGCTCGGGCAGGAGCCCGAGCGCGGTCTACCGCGACATGGCGGCGCGGGAGGAGCAGGGCTACGTGATGGAGGACGAGGCGATGCCGGCGGCGCCCGCCGCGGCCAAGCCGATGAAGGAGGCGGCGCGCCGCCCCGAGCGCAAGAAGCGCGAGGCCAAGGGGATGGCTCGCGGCGGCGGCGGCGCCGTCGGCGGTTTGCTCGGCGCGAACATGGCGGCCGACAAGCTCAGCGCGGACGCGGCTCCCGAGCCGGAGGAGGCCGACGGTGAGGCGGGCGGGGAAGACGCGGCCCCGACCCGGAGCTGGTTCCCCGAGACCTTCCTCTTCGTGCCGCGCCTGGTCACCGACGGCCAGGGGCTGGCCAGCCTCGACGTGAAGGTGCCGGACCGGCTCACCCGCTGGCGTGTGCTCGCCCTGGCCCACAACCGCGAGGGCGCCCAGGCGGGGGCGGTCACCTCGCTGCAGGGCACCTTGCCGCTGTACGTGGATCCGCTCCTGCCTGCCTTCTTGCACGCCGGTGACCAGGTGGAGATCCCGGTGCAGGTGGTGAACACCACCGACGCCGCCCTCCGCACCGACGTGGTGGTCGAGGTGGAGGGGGCGAGGAAGGTCAGGGGCGGGGGCGCCCTCACCGTCCCGGCGGAGCGCAGCGTGGTGCAAGCGGCCCTGCTCCAGGCCGAGCGCCCCGGGACCCTGGTGTTCAGCGCCTCGGTGCCCGGCCGCGACGCGGTGGAGCGCAAGGTCCCGATCCTGCCCACCGGGCGGCCGTGGAGCGCGGAGCGGAGCGGCACCCTGGCCGCGCCGCGGCAGATCTCGATCCCCGGGGTCGAGGACGCCGAGCCCGGCAGCGCGCGGATCCGGCTGGAGGTGTTCCCGGGCGCGCTCGCCCTGTTGGCGTCCGAGCTGGAGCGGGCCCCCGGGCGCCGCGGAGTGGCGGAGGACGCCTACGCGCTCCTGTTGGCCGGGCGCGGCCCCGACTTACTGACCAGACTGGGCGGGGAGGTCGACGCGGCGGCGTTCCGCCGGCTCACCATCACCGCGTCGCAGCGGGTCATCCAGCACGGGCGGAGCCCGGCTCCTGGGCAAGCCGCCTTGCTCGCCGAGGCCGCGCTGGCCCACCCCGACAACCCGGTGCTCCAGCGCCTGGGCGAGCGGCTGGGTGTGGCCCTGGCCCGTGAGCAGCGCCCCGACGGCACCTTCGGCGGGGGTTCGGGCTGGACCCTCCCGCGCCTGTTGAGCGCCACCGCGGAGGGCGTGGCGGCCATGCAGGCCGGCGCCCGGGACGAGGCGAGCAAGCAGCGTGCCCAGGTGGCCGCGCTGCGGGCGAGCGGGGCGTTCGAGCGCTACGCGGGGCGGGTGGACGACGCCTACACCGCGGCGTGGGGCCTCTACAGCGGGGCGGCGCAAGGCACCCTGCGGGGCACCCTGGCCACCCTGGTGAGGGGCGCCCTGGTGCAGTCGGAGGACGGCGCTCGGCACCTGCCGGTGCCGCGGGGGGCCCAGCGCCCGGACGGGGGCCGGCCCACCGAGGCCGAGGCCACCGCCCTCGCGATCCTGGCCCTCGCCGATGACGCCGAGGCGGCCGCGCTCCTCCCGGACCTCGGGGCCAGCCTGTTGGCCGGCTACCGCCCCGGCTGGGGCTGGGGCGACGGGCGCACCAACCTGCTCGCCCTGCGCGCGGTGATCCAGGTGTTCTCGGCGCCGATGCCCGAGAAGGTGCAGGTCATCTTGCGGTCAGGGGATGAGGTGATCACCCAGGGGACCCTCACCGGGGCCGCCCGGCGCGAGGTGATGAGCCGGATGGTGTGGCTGGACGCCCTCCCGGGCGCCTTCGCGCTGACCGCGGAGCCCGCGGTGCCGGGGCTGGGCTACCGCCTCGTGGCCGAGGCCAACGTGCCGTGGGACGACAGCGCGACCACCCCCGGCCTCGAGCTGATGGTGGACGTGGCGAAGGACGCCCGGGTGGGGCGCCCGGTGGCGGTGACGTTGTCGGCCGCGGTGCCGGGTGCGCTCCCCTTCGAGGTGCGCCACGCCCTCCCGGCCGGGGTGAGCCCGGACCGTCAGAGCCTGGCCGCCCTCGTCACCGCGGGCAAGATCCAGCGCTTCGAGGTGGAGGACGGCCTGGTGACCCTGTGGGCCTCGCCCGGCCGCATGGGGCAGGCCTTCAGCGTTACCTACCGGGTGATGCCGAGCCTGGCCGGGCGCCTGATCGCCGGGGCCTCGCAGGTCAAGTTGACGGGCCGCGACAGCGCCACCTGGGTGCCGCCCGCGGTGTGGGTGGTGAAGTAGCTACAGCGCCTGGGCGATGCGCCGCCGCCAGCTCCGGTCCTCGGCCTCCTTGATCAGCTTCTCGAGCGGGGCCGAGATCTCCGCGCTCAGTTTCACCCCGCCGATCGGCTGCTCCTCGAACTCGAAGGCCCCGAAGTTCGACAGGATGGGGAGCCCCAGCCCCAGCCCGGCCGAGATCCCGGCCATGTAGCCGCAGGCCTTCTTGTCATTGGCCTCCAGCCGCAGGAACGCGAGCGAGGCCACCAGCGCCTCGACGTCGGCCCCGCGCCGCCGGGCGGGGCGGGCCAGGACCTCCCGCGGGCCATAGAGGCAGGCCACGTAGGCCTCGGCCGAGGCCCCGACCGACAGCCGGGCCTCGCGCCCGACCACCTGGCTGACCCGCAGGCTGGCCTGCATCGGGCCGTCCGGGCGCACGTAGAAGATCTCGGTGCCCGACAGGCCGGTGACCCCGGCCCCGGCGCCCTTGAAGTAGCCGAGGGCCACCGCCTGGGCCTCACGGTCCAGCTGGCCCTTCACCGACTCCAGGGCCTCCAACAGGCGCATCGCGAGGGCGGTCGGGTTGTCGAGGTCGGCCGGCGCGTTCGCGAGGGAGGCCACGAGCTTCTGGGCGGTCGCGGCCGCCTCCGCCGCCTTGCCCTGGAGCTTCTGGGTCGCGCCCTGGACCTGCACCTGGAGCTGCTCGGACAGCTCGTCGAGGTTGGCCTTGGCCTTGGTGCCGGCGTCTTCGGCCCAGGCCTGGGCCTTCTTCAGCCACGCGGGGATCTTGTCGGAGGGGTCCGCCACCGGGCGAGGATAGCCCGGCGGCGGTGGGGCAGGGTAGCGTCCAGGCTAGTACCGGTAGTGGTCGGGCTTGAAGGGGCCGTCCACCGGCACCCCGAGGTAGTCCGCCTGCTTCTGGGTGAGCTTGGTCAGCTTTACGCCCAGGCGCCCGAGGTGGAGCGCCGCCACCTTCTCGTCGAGCTTCTTGGGCAGGACGCTGACGGTCTTGCCGTAGGTGGTGTGGTGGTTCCACAGCTCGATCTGGGCGAGCACCTGGTTGGTGAAGCTGTTCGACATCACGAACGAGGGGTGGCCGGTGGCGCAGCCCAGGTTCATGAGGCGCCCGCGGGCGAGCACGATGAGCTTCTTGCCGTCGGGGAACACGAAGTGGTCCACCTGGGGCTTGATGTTCTCTTCCTTGATGTCCGGGTTCTTCTCGAGCCAGGACATCTGGATCTCGTGATCGAAGTGCCCGATGTTCCCGAGGATCGCCTCGTGCTTCATCGCCATCATGTGCTCGCCGGTGATCACGTCGGCGCAGCCGGTGGCGGTGACGAAGATGTCACCCTGGGGGGCGGCCTCCTCCATCGTGACCACCTGGTAGCCCTCCATCGAGGCCTGCAGCGCGCAGATCGGGTCGATCTCGGTGATCAGCACCCGGGCGCCCTGGCCGCGGAGGGAGTCCGCCACGCCCTTGCCCACGTCGCCGAAGCCGGCCACGACCGCGACCTTGCCCGCGATCATCACGTCGGTGGCGCGCTTGATGCCGTCGATGCCGGACTCACGGCAGCCGTAGAGGTTGTCGAACTTCGACTTGGTCACCGAGTCGTTCACGTTGATGGCGGCGCACTGCAAGGTGCCCTTCTTCGCCATCTCGTACAGCCGGTGCACGCCGGTGGTGGTCTCCTCGGAGACGCCCCGGATCGGGTCGGCACCGTCGAAGTACTGCGGGTAGTTCTCGTGCACGTGGATGGTGAGGTCACCACCATCGTCGAGCAGCATGTTGGGGGCCTTGCCGTCCTTGAAGGCCTTGAGCTGCTGGTCGATGCACCAGACGTACTCCTCGTTGGTCTCGCCCTTCCAGGCGAAGACCGGCACGCCGGCCTTCGCGATGGCGGCGGCGGCGTGGTCCTGGGTGGAGTAGATGTTGCACGAGGTCCAGGTGACCTCCGCCCCCAGGTCGACCAGGGTCTCGATGAGGACCGCGGTCTGGATGGTCATGTGCAGGCAGCCGGCGATCCGGGCGCCCTTCAGGGGCTTGGAGGCCCCATACTCGGCCCGGAGGGCCATGAGACCGGGCATCTCGGTCTCGGCGATCTCGATCTCCTTGCGGCCCCACTCGGCCAGGCCGAGATCCTTCACCTTGTACGTCGCGGTCTCATCCATGTTCAGTGTTTCCTCTCCGGGGGGCGTACTAGCGCCCAGGACCCGGCCTGGCAAGGGTTCCGGCAGGGGCCGGTGTGGGTTTCGCGCCGTTCCCGCGGTGCTGGTATCCTCGGGGGGCTCATATGGGTACGCCCACCGACGAGGACCAGCTGCACATCCTGGTCATCGATGACGACGAGGACATGCGGACCCTCATCGTCTCCATCCTCCTGCCCGAGGGGCACCAGGTCTTCGCCGCGTCGTCGGCCGAGGAGGGCTTGGCCCTGCTCCCCTACGACACCTTCCAGGTGGCGTTCCTCGATCACCACCTCCCGGGGATGGAGGGCCTGGTGTTCGGGGAGTACCTCCGCAAGAACAACCCGCACATGAAGATCGCCCTCGTGACCGGGGCGCCGGACGCCCAGATCAGCCGCGGGGCGGAGGACCTCGACATCCTCCTCATCCCCAAGCCCTTCAAGGCAAAGCAGCTGTTCGCCGTCATCGACGACTACCGCCGCGAGGCGGACGAGCGCCTGCAATCCAGCCTGCAAGAGGAGCACGTCGAGTTCGAGCTCCCGCTCGCCGACCACTTCGAGGCGCTGCCCCAGATCTTCGACGTCCCCAACCTCCCGTCCCGGGTGGAGGAGCGCCTGGTCAAGGAGGCCAAGCGGAGCCTCGCCCACCTGCGCAGCGTGAGCCGCTACAACGAGCGGGACCGGGTGGTCGTCTACTCGGCCCTCCTCGCCCTGCAGGTGCTCGGGGTGAAGATCCCGAAGGGGAGCAGCGGAGCGCCCCTCACCGAGGAATACGACGAGGTGATGCGGAGCCGGGGGCGCAAGCCCGCCTTCAGCTGAGGGCCTGCTCCAGATCGTGGATGAGGTCCTGGGCGTCCTCGAGCCCCACCGACAGCCGGATGAGCCCGTCCGCGATGCCCGCCGCCGCCCGCGCCTCGGCCCCGAGGCGCCGGTGGCTGGTGGCGGCGGGGAGGAGGGCGAGGGAGTGGGCGTCGCCGAGGGACCCCGCGCGCAGGAAGAGCTGCAGACGGTTCATCACCGCCTTCGCCGCCTCGAGCCCGCCCTCGACCTCGAAGGAGACCATGCCCCCGAACCCGTTCTGCAGGACGCGTTGCGCGAGGACGTGTTCGGGGTGCGAGGGGAGGCCGGGGTACAGGACGGTGCGGACCCGCGGGTGCGCCTCGAGCGCCCTCGCTACCGACAGGGCGGAGGCGGTGTGCCGCTCCATCCGCAACCCCAGGGTCTTCAGGCCGCGCAGGATCAGCCACGCAACGAACGGCGCCATCACCCCGCCCACCTCGACCGCGGAGTGCTGGATGCGCTTCATGAGGTCCTTGGGGCCGACGAGCACGCCGCCGAGGAGGTCACCGTGTCCGCCGAGATACTTCGAGGCCGAGTGCACGACGAGGTCGGCGCCGAGCTCCACCGGGCGGCACAGGTAGGGGGTGGTGAAGGTCGCGTCGACCACCAGGCGCGCGCCCGCGCCATGCGCGAGCTCTGCGAGGGCGGCGATATCTGCGACCTCCAGGGTCGGATTTGCGATCGTCTCGGCCCAGACGATCTTGGTGTTCGGCCGCAACGCGCTGCGCCATGCCACGGGGTCTCGATTGTCGACGAAGGTGGTCTCGACCCCGAAGCGGGCCAGGACCTCCCGCAACAGGGCCCACGTGCCCCCGTACACGCTCCGCGGGACCACCGCGTGTTCTCCCGCGGACAGCATACCGGTCAGCACGGCATGGATGGCGGCCATGCCCGAGGTGAAGGCGAGGCCGGCCTCTGTGCCTTCCAGGTCCGCCACCGCGGCTTCCAGCGCCGCGACGGTGGGGTTGGAGAGCCGGGAGTACATGTGACCGGACTCCCCTTGAAGAAGCATCCGGTCCATGTCGTCCATCTCCCCGACCGCGAATGACGACGTCTGATAGATCGGCGCGGCGACCGGCGTGCTCGGCACCGCTGTGGGTATCGACCTGATATGGATGGAACGGGTTGAGAAGCCCAGGTTGGGACCGGACGCGCTCATGTCCGGCACCTTGCGTGGCGGCTGGTCGGCGCGCAAGTCCCGTTTTCGCGGTGATATGGGCTGGATCCGGGCCGCCGGGCGTGGAAAGGACAAGAGACGATGGTGTTCGTGCTGGTGACGGACGATGAGCCCAAGCTCGGTCGTTGGGTGGAGGAGGTCATGCGCCTGGCCGGGCATCGGGTCCACCGCGAGGAGTCCGGGAGCGGCGCCCTGACCGCGCTGGACAACCAGGCCTTCGACCTCGTGATCACCGATCTCATGCTCCCCGGCGCGAGCGGCCTCGAGGTGCTGAAGGCCGCGCGGGGCAAGGTCCCCGCGCCCGACGTCATCGTGATGACCGCCTACGGGTCCACCGAGTCCGCGGTGGAGGCGATGAAGGCGGGCGCGGCGGACTACCTCACCAAGCCCTTCACCATGGACGAGCTCCGCCTCCGGGTGGCGCGGGTGGTCGACCATCGTCAACAGCGCTTGCGGAACGCTCGCCTGGTCGAGAGCCTGACCCCGCCGCTCGTCGCGAAGAGCCCGGCCATGGCCCAGGTGGTGGCCCAGGCAAGGCAGGTTGCGGTCACCGACGCCACCGTGCTCCTGCAGGGCGAGAGCGGGGCGGGCAAGTCACAGCTCGCCCGGCACATCCACTACTCGAGCCCGCGCAGCGCCCACCGCCTGGTCGAGCTGCACTGCGCGGCGCTCCCCGAGGCGGCGCTCGAGCGCGCGCTCTTCGGGGACGGCACCAAGGGCGGCATGCTCGCCGAGGCGGCGGGGGGCACCGTGCTCCTCGACGAGATCGGCGACGTCACCGCCACCACCCAGCTCCGGCTCCTGCGCCTGTTGGAGGAGCGGACCTACGTGCCGGTGGGCGCGGCGGAGAGCGTGCGGGCCGACGTGCGGGTCATCGCCGCCACCAACCGCGACCTGCCGGGGCTGGTGAAGTCCGGGGCTTTCCGCGAGGACCTCTACTATCGGCTCAACGTCTTCGGGATCACCGTGCCCCCGCTCCGCGAGCGCCGCGACGACGTGCTCCCCCTCGCCGAGGCCGGCCTCTCCGCCCGGGGCGTGCCGGCGAGCAAGCTGACCGACCTCGCGCGGCAGCGCCTGCAGATCTACGGGTGGCCGGGGAACGTGCGGGAGCTGGGCAACGTGCTCGAGCGGGCCCTGATCCTCGCCGGGCCCGACCCGATCGACGCCGAGCACCTCGGGCCGGCGGGGGCGGAGCCCAACCCCACCAGCGCCGACACCCTGGCCGGGCTCCTCATCGAGGGCTTCAACCTCGACCTGTGCGAGCGCGACCTCATCCACCGGGCGATCGAGCTGGCGGGCGGGAACAAGGCGGCGGCGGCGCGCCTGCTCGGCATCACCCGGCGCCGGCTCTACTCGAGGATCAAGAGCCTCGACGAGCGCACCCAGTCCAACGGCGAGGACTCCGGCGACATCTGAGCCGTTGCAGTCTTACTTGCGGTAGGGCTTCTTGGGCGGCTTCCGCGGGCGCGGCGGGCGGCCCGCGAGGTCCTTCTTCCACGCCGCCAGGTCGGGGGGCAGCCCCGCGTCGAAGCGCATGGGGTGATCGTCGTCCGGGTGCAGGAACCCGAGCCGGGCCGCGTGCAGGAAGATCCGACGCGCGCCCTGGGTGGTCTTCTTCTGCTCCGGGTCGTACTTGCGCTCGCCGAGCAGGGGGTGACCGGCCTCCGCGAAGTGCACCCGGATCTGGTTGCGGACCCCGGTCTCGAGGCGGACCTCGACGAACGTGCTGTCCTTGTAGCGGTTGAGCACCTTCCAGTGGGTGATCGCGTGGCGTCGCCCGGGGCCCGGAGGCTCGTCTACTGAGTAGACCATGTAGCCCCGCCCCTCGGTGTAGAGCACGCTCTCGAAGGTGCCCTCGCTCTCCTCCATCAGCCCCTGCACCACCGCGAGGTAGCGCCGGTCGACCGAGTGGGCGCGGAACTGGGCCTCGAGGTGGGCCTGGGCCTCGGGGGTGCGGGCGTAGACGATCAGCCCGGAGACCACCCGGTCGAGGCGGTGCACCGGGTACACGCGGCCGCCCCCGCGGGTCTCGAGGAACTGCGCCACCATGTCCAGGAGGACCTCGGGCTCCTTGGCCGCGGTGGCCTGGCAGAGCAGGCCCGCCTTCTTCTCCACCACCACGATGGATCGGTCCACGTGGCGGACCCAGAACGAGCGGCCGGGGCCCCGCCGGGGGCCGGGGCGGCGGCGGAAGGTGCGGGGGGAGGGCGGCATGAGCGGCCCAAGCTAGCGTGGATTGCCCGAAAGGTCCCGCGGGGAGGTGCGGGAGACCGAAGCGAGACGCTCGGGGGGCCGAGGGGCGGCCGGGGGGCTGACATCCGGTCTCGGCGGCCGTATCTGGGCTCCATGGCGCGCACCATCATCGAACCCTTCCGCATCAAGTCGGTGGAGCCCATCCGGCAGACCACCCCCGAGGAGCGCGCGAAGCTGGTGGCCGAGGCCGGCTACAACCTGTTCCAGCTCCACGCCGACGACGTGATGATCGACCTGCTCACCGACTCGGGCACCGGCGCGATGTCGGCCGAGCAGTGGGCGGGGGTGCAGCGGGGCAACGAGGCCTACGCGGGCTCGCCGTCGTGGTTCCGGTTCGAGGGCGCGGTGAAGGCGCTGTTCCCCTACAAGCACGTGATCCCGACCCACCAGGGGCGGGCGGCGGAGAAGATCCTGTTCACGGTGCTCGGGGGGCCGGACAAGATCGTCCCCAACAACACCCACTTCGACACCACCCGGGCCAACGTGGAGTTCACCGGGGCCCAGGCGGTGGACCTGTTGCTCCCCGAGGGCAAGGACCCCGCGCTCGTCGCGCCCTTCAAGGGCGACATGGACGTGGCCGCGCTGGACCGCCTCCTCACCGAGCACGGCAAGGCGAAGGTGCCGGTGGTGTTCATCACCGTGACCAACAACTCCGGAGGCGGACAGCCAGTCAGCTTGCAGAACATGCGGGCGGTGCGCGAGGTCTGCACCAAGCACGGGGTGCCCCTGTTCTTCGACGCGTGCCGCTTCGCGGAGAACGCCTGGTTCATCCGGGAGCGGGAGCCCGGCTACGCGGACAAGGACGTGAAGGACATCGTGCGCGAGATGGCGGCCCTCGCCGACGGGATGACGATGTCGGCCAAGAAGGACGGCCTCGCGAACATGGGCGGCTGGCTCGCCCTGAACGACGACGACCTGGCGCTCCAGTGCCGCAACCTCCTGATCCTCACCGAGGGCTTCCCGACCTACGGCGGCCTCTCAGGTCGAGATCTGGAGGCGATCGCGCAGGGCCTGGAGGAGGTGGTGCACCACGACTACCTCCAGTACCGGATCCGCTCCACCGGCTACCTGGGCGACAAGCTGGTGGCCTCGGGGGTGCCGATCATGCGACCGGTGGGCGGGCACGCGGTCTACATCGACGCGAAGGCGCTCCTGCCGCACATCCCGGCGCTCGAGTACCCGGGGCAGGCGCTCGCGGTCGCCCTGTACGTCGAGGGCGGGATCCGCAGCTGCGAGATCGGCACCGTGATGTTCGGCCAGCACCCCGACGGGACCGAGACCCCGGCCGCGATGGAGCTCGTGCGGCTGGCCATCCCGCGCCGCGTATACACCCAGAGCCACGTAGACTACGTGGTGGAGGTGGTGCAGGACGTCGCGGCCCGGGCCAAGGATCTCCGGGGGTATCGCATCGCGGAGGCCCCGCCCGCGCTCCGGCACTTCACGGCCCGTTTCGCCCCCCTCTGAGGGATGCTAAACGGGCCCTGATGAGGCGTTGGTTCCGTCTGGGCGTTGGCCTCCTCTCGTTCGGCTACCTGATCTTCGTCCTCAACCCGATCCAGATGGCCAGCCTGCTGGTCTACCCGATCTCGCCCGCGCTGGCCCGCCGCGCCAACCGCTGGTGCGCGCGATCGATCTGGGGAATGTGGGTGCTGATGGCGGAGGTGTGGCTGGGCATCGACGTCACGCTGCGGGGCGACCCGCTGCCGCGGCGCGAGAACGCCCTGGTGCTCCCGAACCACCAGACGATGGCCGACGTGCTCCTCCTGATCTGCCTCGCGTGGCGCTGCGGGCGCCTGGGCGACCTCAAGTGGTTCGTGAAGGACATCGTGAAGTACGTGCCGGGCCCGGGCTGGGGCATGTGGCTGTTGGACTGCATCTTCCTCAAGCGGGACTGGATGCGGGACAAGCAAGGCATCTTGCGCCTCTTCGCCAAGTACAAGGAGCACCAGATCCCGATCTTCCTCGTCTCGTTCCTGGAAGGGACCCGCCGCACGCCCGAGAAGCTGGCCGACTCGCAGGCCTACGCGAAGGAGCGGGGGATCGAGGTCCCCACCCACACCCTCGTGCCCCGCACCAAGGGCTTCGTGGCCACCATGCTCGGCCTCAGGAGCCACCTCGACGCGGTCTACGACGTGACGCTGGGCTACCCGGACTACACCCCGTCGCTCGCCAACTGCTTCGCGGGCGAGGTGAAGCGGGTCGAGATCCACGTGCGCCGCTACCCGGTGGCGGAGCTCCCCACCGACGACGAGGCCCTGTCGGAGTGGGTGTTCGCGCGCTTTCGCGAGAAGGACCGCCTGATGGAGGCCTTCGAGGCGGCGCAGGCCTTCGAGGGGCCCACCTGGGGCGAGAAGCCCACCGTGAAGGAGTGGCTCAAGTCGGAAGCGGTATGAGCCAGAGGCGCCCACGGGTGACCTCTTCGCTCCCCTCTTCTGTCCGGAGCCCGGCCAGGCGCGCCGGGTCGGGGGTGCCGTGGTCCTGGATCAGCTCGAGCGCGACCGCGTTGGCGGCCAAGACCTCGCCGGTGTCGGAGGCCGCGATCCACGCGCCCGCGCGCTGATCCAACAGATGAAGGAGCAAGCGGCGGTCCGTCTTGGCGAGGTCCTGCGCCCGCTTCGGGGTCTGCTGGCTGTCGAGGAGCTGGTTCAGCACGCGCGAGACCTCCTCCAGCTCGGGGGCGCCGGCCTCCGGGCAGCGCACGTAGATGTCGCCGCCGCGGATCTGCTGCGCGCGCTGTGAGAGCGCGACCAGCGGGCCCACCACCCGCTGCTCGAGCCGGCGGGTCAGGATCAGCGTGATGCCCAGGATGATGAGGGCGACGACGACCACCGCCCACGCGCCGGCGAGGCCCAGGCGGCGAGCCGCAGCGTCCTCGTCCTGCATCGAGCGCCGGTTCACCTCGGAGAGCGAGAGCACCTTCTCGAGCACCCGCCCCCGGATGATGCCCTTTGGGTCCTCGAAGGCGCGGGGCCACAGGCGGTCCAGGTCCTCGAGCAACGGCCGCTCCGCCGGCTCCGTCAAGTTGCCTTTCGCGCGCTCCAGCCCCGCCGCGAAGCGGGCCTTCGCCTCCTCCTCCGAGAGCGAGGGGTCGGCGAGGGCCACCAGCATCTCCTCCGTCGCCACCAGGGTGACCACGTTCTCGGCCAGGATGCGCTCGATCGCCGGGCTCATGCGGTTGAACATGGCCACCGACCCCAGCCCGAGCAGGATCACCGCGGCCCTCAGGCCCAACAGGAGCAGGCCCAGCTCGACTCGGATGCGCATCTAGAGCTTCTCCAGCATCTCGTCCACGCTGCCGCGCTTGGCGGCCAGGACCAGCACGTCGCCCTCCTCGAAGGGCGCGGTGGGATCCGGCAGGAGCACCGAGCCCTCGCCCCGCACCTCGCGGCGCACCGCCACCACCGAGACGCGGTAGCGCTTCGGCAGGGCGAGTTCCACCAGGTTGCGGCCCACGAAGTGGGGCGGCACCGCGAGCTCGGTGATGAAGAGGTCGCGGCCGAGCGGCACCTGGTCGAGCACCCCGCGGAACGCGAGGCGCGCGGCCAGGCGCTCACCGAAGGCCTGCTCCGGGTTCACCACCTCGTGCGCCCCCACCAGGCGCAGGATGCGCTCGTGCAACGTGTCGTAGGCGCGCGCCACCAGGAGCTTCGCCCCCAGCTGCCGCAAGAGCGCGGTGGCCACGATCGAGGCGTCGCGGGAGTCCTGGCCGATCGCGCACACGCAGAGGTCGCGGCGCTCGGGGTGGACCTGGGCGAGGGAGGCCTCGTCGCTCGCGTCGAAGGCCACCGCCTCCGCCGCGAAGCTCGACACCGCCTGCACCAGCTCGGGGTTGGTGTCGACGCAGAGCACCTCCACCCCGCGCTCGGTGAGGGCGCGGGCGAGCGACGTGCCGAACATCCCGAGGCCGACGATCAGTGCTTGCTTCATGACGATTGCTCTCCGTGGGCTCAGCCCACCGGTACGCCCACTTCCGGGTGCGTGAAGGGCGGCGGGCGTCGCCGAGCCGCGAACAACAACAGGAGGGTGAGGGGCCCGAGGCGGCCGGCGAACATCCCCGCCGCGACCAGGAGCTTGCCCACGTCGTCGAGGCGCCCGGTGGCGCCCACCGAGACCCCCACCGTGCCCACGGCCGAGAAGGCCTCGAACACCGCGCTCAGGGGGTCGATGTCTTGGGTGAGGACCACGAGCATCCACAACAGGAACGCCGAGCCGAGGCCGAGGGTGGTGATCGCGACCGCCCGGTAGAAGGTGGCGTGGCCGATGCGGCGCTTCTTCACCAGCGCCTCGGGTCGACCGCGGATCACCGCGACCATCGACAAGAGGACCACCGCGAAGGTGGTGGTCTTGATGCCGCCCGCGGTGGAGCCGGGGCTGCCGCCGACGAGCATGAAGGGGAGCATCAGGATCTGGGTCTCGGGGCGGAGCTGGGCGAAGTCCACCGAGTTGAAGCCGGCGGTGCGCAGGGTGACGGACTGGAACACCGCGTTGTGGATGCGGTCGAAGAAGTCGAGGTTCTGCAGGCTGGCCTGCCACTCGAAGGCGCCGATGATCACCGTCCCGCCCACGGTGAGGAGGATGGAGGTGATGAAGATCAGGCGCACCGCGATCGAGATCGGGCGGCGACGGACGATGTCCCGCACCGCGAGGGTGGCCACCGGGCCCAGGCCCCCCACGATGATGATGGCAGAGATGGTGTAGAGCACCAGCGGATCCCGGGCGTAGGGCATCAGGCTGTCGGTCTGGAGCGAGAAGCCCGCGTTGCAGAACGCGGAGACCGAGGTGAAGAGGCCGCGCCAGAGGGCGGTGCCGAGGTCGTCGCCGTGCCGCGCCGCGAACAGGATGGTGAGGAGGAGCGCGCCGACCAGCTCGGTGATGATGGTGACCCGCAGGACGTCCTTCACCGCGCCTACGTGATCCTGGCCCTCCTTGGCCACGAAGAGGTCGGTGAGGGCGCGCTCGTGCTTCATGCTCGGCCGCCGCCTGAGCACCGCGAGGGCGGCGGTGGAGAAGGTCATGATGCCCAGGCCGCCCACCTGGAAGAGGGTGAAGACCACGAGCTGGCCGAAGCCCGAGAAGGCGTTCGGGGTGTCGAGGACGATGAGGCCGGTGACGCAGGTGGCGCTCACCGCGGTGAAGAAGGCGTCCACCCCGGAGACGGGCTCGCCCGCCGCGCTCACCGGCAGCCACAACAGCACCGCGCCCACCGCCGCGGTCACCCCGAAGGTCACCGCGAGCATCAGCGCAGGGCGGCTTGCGATCGGGTCCGCCCACGAGGCGAAGGGGCGCCCGCGCGGCGCCTCCCAGACGTCGGCGAGGACGGGGGTGGCGCTGGCGAGGGTGAGGCCGAACAGGCGGAGGCCGTGGTTCTCGAGGGCGAGCGCGGCGGTGGCCACCGCGGCCAGCCAGACCCCGAGGCCCAGGCGCCGCGGCCACGAGCGCGGGGTGCGGATCCCGTAGAACCCCACGAGGGCGAGCCCGGCGCCCAGGATGCCGGTGGCGGTGGCGGCGAGCACCGGGAGCGGCTGGGGATGCGGCGCGCCGCCCACCGCGAGGGCCACCCACAGGGTCGGGAGCAGGGCGCCCCACGCGGGCAGCGAGTACGGCTCGGCGAGGTCGAGGCCGCCGGTGGGGAGGGGCCGCTGGTTCCGCGCGGTGAGGAGCACCGCGCCGAGGCCGAGCAAGAGGGTCAGGGCGGGGCGGGTGAGGAGGACGTCATGCAGGCCGGCGAGGGTGGCCACGGTGGCGAGGAGCACCATCGGGCGCCCGTTCTCGCCCCGCCCCTCGAGGAGGGCGGCGAGGCCCAGGGCGAGCGACGCCACCGCGAGGCCGGCGGCGTGGAACCAGGGCGCCGCCGGCCCCTGGACGTCCACCGCGGGCAGCGCGGTGGCCAGGGTGGCGAGCAGGCCCAGGCGGAATCGCTTGGAGCGCCGCGCCCATCGGGCGCCCCCCGCTTCCGGCTCCATGGAGGGCCTCATACCCCGATGGTGGCGTTTCTGCGAGGCGGAACAGCGTTGGCCGGGTAGCATGCGCCGGTGGCGGGGCTGCGGGCGGCGCTGATCTTGTTCGTGGTGGCGGGATCCTCGGGGATCCTGTTCCGGCACGCGGCCGCGTTCCAGCAGGCCTTCTCGCTCTCCCTCGCCTTCGTGCGCCACGCTCACTCTCACCTGATGTACATGGGGTGGGGGACCCCCGCCCTCGCCGCCCTGCTCCTCGCGAGCGCGGCCGAGCGGGGCGGCGCCGACGCTCGGCCGGCCCTGCGGCTCGGCCGGTGGGCGCTGTGGGCGAGCGTGGTCCTCGCCGCCCTCGCGTTCCCCAGCTTCCTCTTCTTCGGCTACACTCCGCTCCTCCTGGGGCAAGCCAGGTTGCCGCTGTCGGCGATGCTGGGCGGGGTGGCGATGCTCGCCTGGTACGGCGTGGCGGTGGCGTGGCTCCGCGCGGCCCGGGGCACCCGTCGCGACGTGGCCCGCACCGCGTGGGACGCCGCCCTTGCCACCCTCGCGTTCTCCACCGTGGGGGCCTGGATGCAGGCCTCCTCCGCCATCCAGCCCCTGAACCCGGTGCTCCACCAGGCCTCGCTCCACCTCTTCCTCGATCTGTTCGGCGGGGGCTGGTTCGTGTTCGGCGCCCTCGCCCTGGCGTTCGAGGCGGCGCCGGAGCTCGATCGCCCGGGGGTGCGGCGGGCCCTGTTGGGCGCAGCGGCCACCGTGCCCTTCACCTTCCTCCTCGCGGTGCCGGGGGACATGATGAGCGGCACCGGCGCATTGCTCCGGCATGGCGCCGCGGGCGCGGCGGGGCTCTGCCTCCTGTATCTCGCGCAGGCCATCCTGCGGAGCCGGGCCGCCCGCGCGGCCGGCTTCATTGCGCCGGGGGTGATGCTGGTCCTGCACGCGGGGAGCCTGGTGGCGGCGACCTCACCCGCGCTCCTCGACGCCGGGGTGCAGGCCGGGTTGCGGGTCCTCTACCTGCACGTGACCTTCCTCGGGGTGCTGACCCTGTCCGTGTTGGCGGCGGCCGAGGCGCGCTGGGGCCTTCGGGGCCGGCGGGCGATGACCGCGGTGGTGGTGCTCCTCATCGCGACCCTGGTGCCGCTCACCTGGCTGTGGCCCGAGGCCTGGGGCGGGGCCTGGCGCTTCCCCGCAGCCGAGGCGGGGGCGCTGGGCCCGGTGGTGGTGGCGCTGTACGCGCTCATCCGGGGCTTCGGGAGGCCGGCGTGAGCCTCGAGCAGGTCCGCCTGGTGCTGCTCCGCACCCACAACGGCAAGAACCTGGGCGCGGTGGCCCGGGCGATGAACAACTTCGGCCTCTCGAACCTCGTGCTCGCGGACCTCGGCAAGGTGGACTGGTCGGACGTGAACCAGATGGCGGTCCGCTCCGCCGCGATCACCGAGGCCGCGCCGCGGGTGCCCGACCTCGCCGCCGCGGTGGCCGGCTGCCGGTACGTGGTGGGCACGACGATGCGGCGGCGCCCCGGGCAGCGCCACCTCACCCCACGCGAGGCGGCCGAGGCCCTCGCCACCCACGCCGCCCACGGCTCGGTGGCCCTGGTGTTCGGGGAGGAGCGGGTGGGGCTGACCAACCAGGACCTGCTGGCCTGCCACGACGTCTCGGTGATCCCCACCAGCCCCGAGCTGCCCTCGCTCAACCTGGCGCAAGCCGTCTTGCTCTACTGCTGGGAGCTCTTCGGGCTCCTCGGGGCCCCGGTCGCGCCCGCGGCCGAGCCCCGGGCGGCGGAGGAGGACTACGCCCTCGTGGAGGCCGCCTTGCGCGGTCACATGGCTCGGAGCGGCTTCGCGGATCCGGACCGCCCTCGGAACGGGGCGCGGGAGCTGATGCAGTCGCTGAAGCGCGCGGGCCTCACCCCGCACGAGGCCCGGCTGTGGGCGGCGCTGTTCAAGGACCCGAGTGGGGGGCGAGGGGCCTGAGCTGCACCTTGCCCTCGAGGCCGGACGAGAGCAGCACCCGGCCGTCGCCGGTGACCATGATCGCCTCGACCCCGGGGAGCGACTCCACCAGCGCCATGCCCTTGTCGGGCCCCATGACGAAGACCGAGGTGGACAAGGCGTCGGCGTCCTCGGCCCTTTGGGCCACGATCGTGACGCTGCGGGCGCCCCGGGCCGGGTAGCCGGTGCTCGGGTCGATGATGTGGTGGTAGCGGACGCCGTCCTTGATCAGGTAGCGCTCGTAGTCGCCGCTGGTGGTGAAGGCGCTGTCCTTGAGGGCGAGCACCGCGAACGAGGCGCGCGCGTCGCGCGGATCCTGCACCCCCGCGACCCACGGGCGATCGCTCCGCGTGCCGGCCAGGTAGAGCTCGCCCCCGAGCTTGATGAAGAAGTTGGCGAAGCCTCGCTCTCGGAGGAGGGCCACCACCCGGTCGACCGCGTAGCCCTTCGCGATGCCGCCCAGGCCCAGCTTCATGCCGGGGGCGCCGAGGTGGACCTCGTCGCCCTCGATGATCACCTTGGTGTAGTCGATGAGGGCGGCGCGGGCCTTGGCCTCCTTCGGGGTGGGGATCCGCGCGGCGTCCTCGGCCGAGAAGCGCCACAGGCCCCACAGGGAGGCGAACGTCGGGTCGAAGGCGCCGCCGGTGCGGGCCGACCACTGCAGGGTACGTTGCAGGAGCTCGAGGGCCTCCTTGGGGAGCCTCACCCGCTTCGTGGGGGCTTCGTTGAGGCGCCCGAGCGGGCTGTCGGGCTTCCACTCCGAAAGGAGCGCGTCGAGGCGCAGGAGCTCCTCCTTGGCCGCCGCCACCGCCGCCTCGGCCCGGGGGCGGTCGGCCTCGCTCGCGAGGGCGATCTTGACCACCAGCCGGGTGGTCATGATCTCCGCGGTGTGCTCGTACATGGGCGGCGGGGTGGCCGCGATCGCGATCAGGGCGAGGAGGGGGGACATCAGAGCTCTACCGTGAGGCCGCCGCCCACGATGATCGCGGTGCGATCGAGGAGGTAGGCGAAGTCCTTGTACTTGGTGTACTGCAGGTCGCCTTTCAGATCCAGGACCACCCGCTCCAGGAAGGACGGGACGGGGAGCTCGAGCGAGAGCTTCACGCCCACCATGTCGTACCAGAACGCGCTCAGCTCCCGGTCCATGGTGAACAGGGTGGGGCGGGTCTCGGCGTCGGGCACGGTGTAGGCCACCTGATAGAAGTCCGCCTCGGTCTGGATGTAGAAGCGGTTCCGCAGGCGGAGCTGCACTCCGGCCGGGAGCTTCTGGTAGATGTTCACGCTCAGTGTGTGGCTGGTGATCGCCCAGTCGTCGGCGTAGAACCGGTAGTCCCCCGCCACCGTCATCCCGAAGTCGAAGGCGTGGTTGAGGCGCGCCACCGCCGCGCCGCGGAGGCGGTCCCGGGGGAGGCGCTCGGCCAGGCGCTCGAGCGGGCGCACCGCCCCGCTGAGCAGGCTGGCCTCGGAGAGCTGGGCCGGGTCGACCGTGCCCTCGAGGAAGATCGGCACGTAGCGGTAAACGCTCGCCTGGTAGCCCCGGGCCACGATGATCGAGCCCGACAGCTGCAGGTAGGTCCGCTTCGACAAGAGCTGGGTGAAGGACGCGTTGACCGCGTGGATGTCGAGGTGGTCCTCGAACGCGTCGAGCGAGGTGTGGGAGCGGCCCACCGAGTTGTAGACGTAGCTGTAGCCGGCGCCCACCGTGACGTTCTTCTGCAAGAGCTCGGTCGAGAACCCGCCGCCCACCGTCACGCTCTGGTAGTCGTTCTCGCGGCTGTAGCTCACCGAGCCGCCGAGGTCGGTCTCGATCGAGCGGAGCTTGTGCCCGCCCGACAGCGCGATGCCGTGGCGGGTCTCGTTGAACTTGTCGGTGGCCGAGGTGCGCACGTCGACCGTGGCGGCGGAGAGCACGTCGGCGTCGTACTCGAGCGTGATGCTCGAGGTGTCGAAGATCTTCTGCTCCACCGAGACGATCGGGGTGACCACGGTGAGCCCGTCGTCGTCGGTGTAGTAGGCCAGCTTGCTCGCCACCCGCGTGCCGAAGGGCGCGGCGACCTCCGACTCCGCCGCGTCGCCCGAGCGCCGTCGCAGGTCGCGGTGCTTGTTCAGGACGTCGTCCGCCCGAGCCGCCAGCGGGGCGGTCAGCGCGGCGACGATGATGGCAAGCCTAGTTGCAGCCGCAGCCACCGCCGGTGTCTCCGTAGCCGCCCGCGCTCCCCTCGCGGTACGCGAACAGGTGCTGCTCCAGCTTGGCCTCCTCGGGGTCCGGCACCACCGCCATGCAGGGGTCGGCCAGGATGGCCCGCTCCCAGGGTCGTACGTTGACGCACCCAGCGAGGGGAGAGCTCCCGAGAATGAGAATCAACAGCGGCAGTAGGCGCTTCAAGTGGGCCGAGTAGAGGGCCTGGTGGTGGGGCTTGGCCATCGGTCGGACGGCGGCGCATCGGCCGGACCTCGTATGGTTGAGCGCACCCTGTGGGTGCCATGAGTGAGGGACATGCAGGGACCCTTGCGAGCGGCGTTGACCGCCGGGCTCGTCACCCTCGGGGTGGCCATGGCTTCCCCGACTCAGGCGCAGCAGAGCTGCGGCCAGTTCGTGGACGTGATCACCGCGCCGAGCGGCAAGATCGGCAACCACGCTTGCGACTCCGACAAGGACGGGACGGTCAAGGACTCGAACTACTGCTACTGCGACGACTGCAGCATCCAGCCCGAGCGCTGCAACCGGCGCGGCGACCTGGCGTTCTGCTCGTGTGATCCGGCGCGGCAGCACTGCCGCCCGCGGCCGTGCATCGCCCAGGGCTCCTGCAGCGCCTCGGATCCGACGAGCTACTACTGGCAGCTGGACTGCAACGACTACAACCGCGATCGCTTCCCGGGGAACTGCGAGGTCTGCGGGGACACCGTCGACGACGACTGCGACGGGCGCACCGACGACTGCACGAGCGCGGACCTCGACGGGGACGGCTACCCCTCGCCCCAGGACTGCAACGACAACAACCCCCAGGCCTATCCCGGCGCGCCCGAGATCCCCTGCAACTCGGTGGACGAGGACTGCTCGGGGATGGACGACTGCGGGGGCAACCCCACCGACGCCGACAACGACGGGTACAGCGCGCCAGCGGACTGCGACGACGGCGACGCGTCGGTGCACCCGGGGGCGGTCGACATCTGCGGGGACAACAAGAACTCGGACTGCGATCCGCTCGGCCTGGACTGCCCGGACGACGCGGACGGCGACGGCTACTCGGCGGGGCACGACTGCCGCGACGACGACCCGAGCATCCACCCCGGCGCGGTGGAGCGGTGTGGCGACGGCATCGATCAGGACTGCAGCGGCCAAGACCGCGCCTGCGTGCGCGACCAGGATCGCGATGGCTTCGACGCGGTCTCGGCCGGTGGCACCGACTGCGACGACCTCGACAGCCGGGTGTACCCCGGCGCGCTCGAGGCCTGCGGCGATGGTATCGACCAAGACTGCCAGGGCGGCGACGTGGCCTGCGACGTGTTCGACCGCGACGGCGATGGCTTCCCCGGCGCCGAGTACGGCGGCGCGGACTGCGACGACACCGACGATAGCGTGTACCCGGGCGCCCCCGAGACGTGCGGCGACGGCATCGACAGCAACTGCGATCGGCAGCCGGATCGCGCCTGCCCCACCGACACCGACCAGGACGGCGACGGCTTCGAGAGCGCGGCGTACGGCGGCGCGGACTGCAACGATCACGACTCCCGCATCAACCCGATCGGGATCGAGCTCTGCGGGGACGGGGTGGACAACGACTGCAACGGGGTGGCGGACGATCACTGCGGGCAGCCCGAGATCCCGACCGACGCGCTGGGCTTCGTGAACAGCGGCGCCACCTCGTGCGGCGGCTGCGCGACCTCGGACGGGGTGGCCTCGTCGGCGCTCCTGGTGCTCCTCGGCCTGGGCCTCGTGCGGAGGCGCCGGTGAGGCGGCTGACGGTCGCGCTCGCGCTCCTCCTGTTGCCTCGGGTGGCCGCCGCCATCCCGGACTACTGCTACGACTACAACGATCAGGACCACGACGGGTACGTGTACGGCCTGACCGGCGCGGTCTGCCCGCGCGACGACTGTGACGACCACGACCCCAACGTCCATCCCGGCGCGACCGAGGTGTGCGGCGACGGGATCGACCAGGACTGCGACGGGCACGACCTGCCGTGCGGCCCGGTCGACGCAGACGGCGACGGGTACCTGCCGGTGAGCGGGGGTGGCGACGACTGCAACGACTCGGACGCCTCGGTGCACCCGGGCGCGATGGAGATCTGCGGGGACGGCAAGGACAACGACTGCGTCGGCGGCGACCTGATGTGCGCCCAGGACGCGGACGGTGATGGCTTCGGCGCGGTGGCCTCGGGCGGGCTCGACTGCGATGACACCCGCGCGGACGTCCACCCGCACGCGCTCGAGGTGTGCGGTGATGGCGTCGATCAGGACTGCGCGGACGGCGATCCGCCGTGCCAGGCCGACATCGACGGCGACGGCCATGGCAACCCCACCATGGGCGGGGACGACTGCGACGACTTCGATCGCGGCACCTACCCGGGCGCGGTGGAGGTCTGCGGCGACGGCCGCGATCAGGACTGCGACGGGCAGGACCTGCCGTGCGGGCTGGTGGCGGACGCCGACGGCGACGGGCACGACCGCATCGAGGCGGGGGGCGACGACTGCGACGACAGCGCGCCGGGCGTGTACCCGGGCGCAGCGGAGGTCTGCGACGACGAGATCGACCAGGACTGCAACGGGCGCGACCTCTCGTGCGGGTCGCTGTCGGGCGACGCCGACGCGGACGGCTACCTGAGCTTCGAGGCGGGCGGCACCGACTGCAACGACAACGACGCCGCGGCCTACCCGGGGGCGCCCGAGGTGTGCGGCGACGCGCGGGACCAGGACTGCGACGGCCGCGACGCGGTGCTCGGGGTGGACGAGGGCTGCAGCGTGCTCCCCCCCACCAACCCCGCCTTCAAGGACGCCCCGGTGGTGGTGCTGGGGGGCGAGGCCGCCCCCGAGTCGTGCCGCGCGGTGGGCGGCAGCGCCGGGCTGTGGTGGCTCGCGGTGGGGCTGGTCGCGCTGACCTGGCGCCGGCGCCGCTGAGCTGAGGACGACGCAAGTGAGCTTTCATAGACTGGCCGCCGCGGCCACCCTGCTCGTGGCCGGCTGCGCGACGGGCGAGGATCCCGAGCCCGCGACCCACGTGGACATCGCGTTCTTCGAGTGCCAGGTGCAGCCGATCCTGGATCGCAGCTGCGCCTTCGTGGCCTGCCACGGCGACCCGGCGCGGCCCTTCTTCGTGTACTCGATGTCGAAGACGCGGCTGGCGGGGGACGACCTGCTCGGTGAGGTGCTCACCGACAAGGAGCTGTGCGCGAACTTCTACCGAGCTCGCGCCCTCGCGGTGGTGCCGGCGGCGGAGTCGCAGCTCATCACCAAGCCGACGACCCTCGACGGGCTCTACAGCCAGTACCACGAGGGCAACTACCTCTTCGAGCCGGACGGGCCCGAGGTGCGGTGCCTGACCGCGTGGATGGCCGGGGCGCTCGCCCCCGAGGAGTTGGCGCCGGCCCCGGAGGAGTGTCAGCTCCCCTGGCGGGTGGACGGGGCAGGGCGACAGCCGTCTTGCCAGCCGCGCAGGCTGGATTGCGAGGCGGCCCTGCGCGGGCCCGATCTGCCGGAGAGCGGCTCATGAGGGCGCTGGTCTTCATCGTGGTGGCGCTGGCGTTGCCGTCTGGGGCGCTCGCCTACTCCGACGGCAGCACCTTCGCCCGAGATCCGTCGGTCGACACCACCGGCGGGGGCGGGGGCATCTACTTCACCGGCTCGCCGCGCCAGCACGGCCTGGACTGCGCGGTGTGCCACGTGGGCGGCCCCACCGACATCGAGGTCGAGATCTCGGCCCTCTTGCGGGGCGAGCCCGAGGACCTGTTCGGGCTCGGCTACGAGCCGGGCGGACTCTACGAGATCCAGGTCGCCTTCGCCGAGGATCGCCTGGCCCCCGAGGGGGGCTGCGAGGGCGCGGAGGACGAGCCGTGTGACATCAACGCCTTCGCGATCGAGCTCCTCGACGGGCAGGCCGAGCCGGCCGGCATCGTGTGCCCCGAGGAGCCCACCGGCGACGGTTGCGGCGGCTGCCGCAACCACCGAACGCAAGGCACGTTGACGGACGCGGAGTGCAGCGTCATCGTGGCCGACGCCTTCGACGGGGTGACCTTCAAGTGGCGGAACGGGGTCACCTCGTACAGCTTCTTCTGGCGGGCCCCGACCGACGCGGTGGGGCCGGTGACCGTGTACGTCTCCGGGGTCGACGGCCGGGGCAAGGAGTCCGAGGACGGCGAGATCACCACCTACCGCAACGACGGGGTGGTGACCGCGCAGCGCACCATCGGCGACGTCGGAATCGGCGGGGGCAGCTGCCAGAGCGGGCCCGGCCCGGCGGGCGCCTGGCTCCTCGTGCTCGGGCTGTTGGGGCTCAGGTCCCGTCGTCGATGAGCTCGGCCGGGGTGGCGGGGAAGACCTGGACCTTGGCAGCGGAGATGATCCCGACCCGGGTGGCCTCCGCCGCCTGCACGAACACGTGATCGTCGTCGACCATGTTGCCAACCCGCACGTCGGCGAGGACGCCGCCGTCCTCACCGTAGAAGATGGCTCGCCGGTTCCACGGTTCGAGCAGCCACTCCAGCCGCTGGGCCTTGGTGGATACGTCGGTCTTCCATGAGTTCACCCGCAGGCCCGAGAACGCCCGGACCAGCGCGTCCGCCTTCCACGCCCGGGCCGCGGCGGCCTGCGGCGCGCTCATCTGCCACGCGTCGCCGTTGCGGTTGAGCTCGATCGCGGGCTGCTGCGAGATCTCGAGCCGGACCTTCGTCACCGCGGACGGCGCGAAGCGGCTCAGGGTGCGGTCGCGGTAGTCGGCGGCGCCGTGCCGGACCTTCTCGAGGATCCCGGCGGGGAGGGCCAGCACGGTGGTGGTGCCCTCGACCCAGGCCACCTCGGTCGCGGCGCTCGCGTCGGCCTCGGTGAAGCGCCCCAGCCGGGCCTTGCGCCTGGCGCCCCCCTCGAGCTCCACCTCGATCGTCAGCGCGTCTTCGCCGTCCAGGCCGTAGGTGGCGGCGTCGGCGGGGGCGTAGGCGTCGGTGAGGTAGCGCTCGGCCTTGGCCTCCTTGGTGAGGGCGACCAGGACGCCCCCCACGAGGCCGTCGTCGGCGCGGATGGCCTCGGTGAGCCCCTCACCCTCGGCCGTCCACGCGTTGCCGTCGCTCACCAGCCCCACCCGCCGCGCGTCGTGGGCGGTGACCAGGACGCGCCGCACCTTCATGGTGGGGACGGGGAACACGCGCGGATCGCGGAACTCGTCGAGCTTTCGATCCAGCGCCCAGTAGAACTCCTTGTCGGAGAGCCCGACCCGCTTCTTCGCGACGTCGGTCACCGGGTACCTGCCCACCATCTTGTTGAGGGCTCCGACGAAGAGGACCTTCTCGCCCCCCGCCTGCAGGTCGACCTGCATCGTGATCCGAGGGCGCTCGAGGCCGGCCCGGCGGAGATCCTCGGGCCCGGCGTCGTCGGTGACGATCGGGTCCATGATCAGCCCCGCCATCCGGTCGAGCGCGGCTTCGATCGCCTGGACGTCGGCCGGCCACCGGACCGGCTCGGTGAGCACCCAGCCGAAGACCTCGTCCCGCGTGAAGGCGAGGGTCGACGTAGGGGCCGCGATGCGGCCGGAGGCGACGTGGTCGCGACCGAAGTGGAAGAGGCGCTTTTGGTCCTGCGCCTCCTTGAAGCGCTCGTCCGGCGTCTTGACCTTGGTCTTCAGGGTGTAGAGCGCGGCGCCGCCGCCCCCGCCGAGCAGGACCAGGGCGGTGACGAGGTTCTTCTGTACTCGGGTCAAGGCCACTACTTCCTCCGGCGGACTGCCCAGACGCTGAACCCGAAGCCCACGATGAGCAGGGGCAGCAGGTTCACGCTGAAGAACATGATGCCGTACTGCTGCGCCTCGGTGATCGGGAGGCGGTCCCCGGTGCGGGACTTCGGCCGCACGCTGATGCGGTCTTCGTCGCCGATGGTCCAGCTCACCATGTTCTGGAAGAGGTCCCGGTGGGCCCCCATGGTGATGAAGCGGTTGTTGGCGAAGTGGAGGTCACCCACCACCACCATCCGCGCCTCGTCGTTCACCTTGCCGGCCACCGTCGCGGTCTTCTTGGTCACCGCCACCGCGAGCGACACCGGCCCCGGCACGTCGCCTTCGCCCCGCTCCGGCGCCCCGCCGTCGCGCCAGTTCATGTCGCCCCACGAGGTGGGGCTGGTCTTGAACAGCGGCACCACCTCGAGGTTGGCCAGGCCGACCTTCGGGAGCACGCTCCGGCTCCGGTAGAACAGGGACGCCGCGCTCTTGAGCTTGTTGGTGATCGGGTGCGGCTCGTACTTGGTGATCACCGGCGACTCGTAGCCGAAGCCCTTCGCCCGCCCGGTGGGGTTGGGCTCGAGCACGAGGTCGTCGTCCACCATGACCCCGAAGGGGCGCCAGATGGACTCCATCCCGTAGTCGAGGCCGGGCTCGAGGAGCACCACCACCCGGCCGCCGCGGTTGAGCCACACCTTGAGGGTCTCGACCTCGTTGGGGAACAGCGCGCTCTTGGCGCCGGCGACCACCACCGCGGAGGCGTCCTTGGGCACGTTCTCCTTGTCGAGCAGCGAGAGCGACTCGACCGTGAAGCCCTCGTTGCGGAGCTGGGAGGCGGCCATGGCGTAGCCGTCCTCGGCCTGCCCGTCGTCGATGGTGGGCTCCCCGTGCCCGGTGAGGAAATACACCTTGCGCGGGGGGCGCTCCGCCACCTTGATGAGGGCGTTGGTGATGTCCTCCTCGGTGGGGGCTCGGATCTTCGCCACCTGACCGGACTCGCTCTCGAACACGATGCGGGGGCTGGAGTTGTTGAGGTCCAGCCGCGCGATCAGCTCGGGCGGCGGCGCGTCGGGGTTGACGAACACCAGCTCCACCTTGTCGGTGTGCATCCGGTAGAGGTTCACCGACTCCTCGAGCACCTGGCGGGCGCCCTCGGTGGAGCGGAAGAAGCCGTAGATCGTGACCTTCTGGGTGAGCGCCTCGGCAACCTGGGTTGACTGCTCGTGGAGGGTGTAGAGCTTGTCGCGGGTGAGGTCCCACTCCTTGGGGTCCTGGGCCGTGAAGTAGTTCAAGGTGGCGAGGGCGGCGAAGACGCCGGCCACGATGGCCACCTCGAGCACCACCAGGGTGGTGGAGCGGCCGCCGACCGCCCGGAGCATGGTCTTCCAGTTGGTGGCCGCGTAGAACACCAGGCCCACCGCGCCCACCAGGAGGTTGCCGGTGGCGAGGGGCAGGGCGCCGGGATCGAGGGCGTAGAGCACCACCCCGAAGATGGCGGCGGTGAGGCCGAGGACGCCGGCCACCAGGCCCACCGTGGCCACGGCCGAGGTCTGGGCGAGCGCGCCCTCCTGGGAGCGGGCCTCGCCCGGGGTCTTGGGCGTGTCGTTCATCGCCACCGGTGCGACTCCACCACCCGATGGGTGAGCAAGAGGAGGAAGGCCACCAAGCTCCCGAAGTACACGAGGTCGGACAGGAGCAGGCGCCCCAGGACCCCGCGGCTCACGTGGGTGAGGGGGCTCAGGTAGTCCACCACCGAGCGCCAGTCACCCTCGAGGCGGCCGGCGATGAAGGGCAGGACGAAGGCCAGGAGCAGCACCGCGAACGTGAGCACCGCGGCCACGATCTGGGACTCGGTGAGGGACGAGATGAACAGGCCGATCGCGGCGAAGGTCAGGCCGAGCAGGAACACCATCAGGAGGCCGGACCACACCGGCATCCACTCCACCGCCGACCCCTCGCCCGAGCTGGTGCCGTAGACGTGGAGGATGAGCGGGAAGACGAGCGGGAGCAGGCTCATCACGAGCATCATGAAGGCCACCCCGAAGAACTTCCCGAGCACGATCTCGAGGGAGTTCACCGGCGCGGTCATCAACAGCTCGAAGGTCCGGTTCGACTTCTCCTCCGCGAACAGGCGCATGGTGAGGAAGGGGACGAAGAACAGGAACATCCAGTAGCCGGTGCTGAGCATGGGCTGGATGATCGCGTCGTTGAAGTTGAGCTGCTCCAACAGCTGCGGCTGCTGCTGCCCCAGGTAGTACTGGGTCATCTGCTGGTAGCGGTTGAGGGTGGTGACGAACACCAGGCCCATCAGGAACGTGTAGGCGCCGAAGCCGAGGTACCCGATGGTGGTGGTGAAGTAGATCGAGAGCTCCTTCCGAGCGATGGTGAGGATGTTCCGCATCACGACACCGCCAGCTTGGTGAAGATCTGCTCGAGGGGGAGGTCGTGCTCCCGCTCGAGGTCCGCGAGCTTGGCGTCGGCCACGATGTGCCCCTTGGCGATCATGATGATGCGCTCGCAGGTTGCCTTGACCTCGCTGAGGATGTGCGTCGACAGGATGATGGTGTGCTTCTTGGACTCGCCGAGCTCCATGATGAGCTTGCGCACCTGATCGATCTGGATGGGGTCGAGGCCCACGGTGGGCTCGTCGAGGATGAGGACGTCGGGGTTGCGCAACAGGGCCTGCGCGATGCCCACCCGCTGCCGGTAGCCCTTCGAGATGTTCCGGATGAGGCGCGGCAGGATGTGGTCGACCCCCGCCTTGGCCGCCACCCGCTCCACCTCGGCCTTCAGCTCCCGCCCCGGCACGCCCTTGAGGCGGGCCACGAAGAGCAGGTACCCGCGGACCGTCATGTCCAGGTAGACCGGAGGGATCTCGGGCAGATAACCGATGTGGCGCTTGACCGCGAGCGGGTCCTCGAAGACGTCCACTCCGGCTATCTTCACCTGCCCCTCGGTGGCCGGCATATAGCCGGAGAGGATGCGCATCGTGGTCGACTTGCCCGCCCCGTTGGGGCCGAGGAAGCCCACGACCTCGCCTGGCTCCACCTGGAAGCTCAGGCCTTGAACCGCGACGTGGTCGCGATACCGCTTCGTCAGCCCACGGACCTCGATCATGCGGTTCCGAGCTCCGAAACAGGCCTCGTCGGCCCCGGAGCGCCTTGGGGTTACGTTCTAGGATTTCCTCTGTCAAGCCTTCGCCGATGTGCTAAGGCACCCCCTATGAGCGGTATGGGGGGATTGACGCTCGAAGAGAAGGAGGTCTGTTGCGCCGATGGGCCGGCCGCAAGCGTAGTTGCTACGCTGGCCGAAGCCCTGGGGTATCGGGTCTCCCGCGGGGGCGCGTCCGCTGAGTTGGGCGTCTGCCGCGATCTCTGGGTGGTGGAGGCCACCGGGGCCGAGGCGCTGGCGCCCTACTTGGGGGCATCCCGGCTCCTCGTGGTCGCTCCGCGGCGCCTCCGGGCGGGCGAGGCCCAGCGCCTGCGCGCGGCCGGCGCCCACCGCGTCCTGGACGCCGAGGCCAGCCTCCTCGAGGCCGCCTTCGCCCTCACCGATCTCCTGTTCGTGACCTGTCACCACCAGCGGCGCTACGCCGAGGAGCGGGGTGGGATCGCGGTGACCTTCCTCGACGAGGCGGGCCAGCTCCAGCAAGGCAGGTTGACCGGCGTCGCCCACCGCGGCGGCCACGTCACCGCCGAGCAGGCCCCCCCCGAGGGCACCGCGGTGGTCCTCACCGCCGAGATCGGACCGTGGGAGGTCCCCATCCGCGGCAGGGTGGCTTTCGTGGACTCCGCGTTGAAGCCCGGCTTCGGCTTGGAGTTCGCGCTGGACGATCAGGCCCTCGCGCCGCGCATCGAGGCGTTCATGGGCGAGGGTCCGCGGGCGCGCCGCGCGCCGGAGCGCCCCGCGAGCGGCGTGCTCGCCTGACCTCGCGTCGGCCTCCTGGTCGCGCTACGGATCTGCGCACACGCCGACCGCGCCCTCCAGCTGGCACTCCTGCGAGCTGTCGCGGCAGTCCGGATGCGCGCCTGGCGTGTTCGCTGGCCCGGCCGAGGCGCGGCAGAGGTCCGTGCATACGCCCGCCCCGGCGCCGATGCACTGCGACAGCGGCGCGCACTGGTCCGATGTCGCTAGCCCAGCCGCCGCGCAGTCCGAGCCGGGGGCGAGGTCTGGGACGCCCCGCAGGCACGCATCGGGCGGCGGAGGTACGGCGAAGGGATCGAACCAGGTCCCCGACACGCACGTCTGCCCCGCGTCGACGCACGTCCTTGCGCCATCGTACTCGCAAGGGGTCCGGCAGATCCCGCTCACGCAGAGGTCGGTCGCCGCGCAGTCACCGCCGAGCCCGCCCGTCTCGCGGCACGCGCGCCCGCACACGCCGAAGTCGCAGAACGTGAGCGCCGCGCAGTCGTCCGTCCGCTCGCACGCGCCGCCCTCGGCGGTGCTCCCCGCGGGCATGCACTGACCGCCCCCCGCACACCACTCGCCCGCCTCACACGCCGGATCGCTCCCCCACTCGGTACACGCGACCGTGCAGACCCCGTACTCCAAGGAGCCGAGGGTGAAGACGCACAGGTTCGCCCCCACGGCGTCACATGTAGAGTAGTACGCGCCGCTCGGGGCGGCGCTGCAGAGCTGGCGACAGGTTCCTTCCTCGGTGCACACGAGCCCCTCGTCGCAGTCGGTCGCCGCGGCGCAGGGGGCGCGATGCGCGCCAGGCCCCGCTCGTTCGCAGCGCCCGATCCGTGCGCCATCACCTTGCGGCACACACCACTCGCCGATCGGACAGAGCGCGCTCAGGTCGACGTAGCAGCGCGCCCCCGAGCTCCCTGCGTCGGTGGCTCCTGCATCCATCGAGGCCGTCCCTGCGTCCGTGGCGACCCCGCCGTCCCTCGCACCGCCCTGGCAGTCGGGCGATCCCGCGCAGCCCTCGTCGTCACAGTCGAAGCGCCCATCGCCGTCGTTGTCCGCGCGGTCGACGCAGTCGTTGGGCTCCGTGCCTTCGACGCGCGCCTCGGCGGTGCACGCGGCGACCGCGAACGTGATCAGCAACAGGGGGCCCCAGCTCTTCGGCGCCATGACATCACAGTAGGGCCAACCCCCCTGGCGAAGGAAGCCGGCTGCCCGGCTCCCGCGCCAACTCCTGATTATCTGTGGCCTCCTTCCGCCGAGGGGCCCCGCCTCACACCCAGCGCTCCACCGCGAGGGCCAGCGCCGCCGCGACGACCGAGAACGTGAGCACGTCGGTGTAGGGCCACCGGTCGAGGCCGAGGGCGAAGACGAGGGGCTGGGTCACCACGAACGCGAAGAGCATCGCGGCGGCGAAGGCCATCCTGCGGCGGTGCCGCATGAGGAGGCTCGGGCCGGGCGGGGTGGGGGCGAGCGGGGGCTCGAGGGCGTCGCCGTGCACGAACTGCGCGACGTGGGTCCAGAGCGTCTCGAGCTCCGTCGGCCCGAAGGGCGCCCCGGAGCGCAGCCAGTCGTAGTGCCCGAGCACGTCGAGGTGGTCCGCGGCGGCGGCGTGCACGATCTCGCCCCAGACCTGGGAGCGGGTGGGCACGATCCCGTCGCTGTCCTTCCACGTGGGCGCGGCGGCGCCGGCGCGCTCGAGCGCCTCGCGCGCGGCGCCGGGGAGGGTGGCGGCGCGGTTCTGGGGCATGCGCGCCGAGAGGCGTCGGAGGGCCCCGTAGAGCGGGTGCTGGGGCCGCCCCGGGGTCATCGCCACCACACACCCGTAGCGGACGTTGGGCGCGTCGGGGGTGGTCGCGTTGAAGACGTCGAGGGCGTCGGGGGTGAGCTGGGTGAGCAGCCCCTGGTCGCGGCTGATCATCGCCAGGTACTCGATGAGCGGCCCGCCCCGGGTGGTGCGCTTCAGGCCGCCCGCCGCCGCCCGCGTGGTCAGGGCGAGCAGCTGCTTGCCGATCACCCCGTCGAACGCCGCCGCGAGCGGGGTCCCGCGGTGCGGCGTCGCCACCGTCACGACCGACCGGACCCGCGCGGCGATCTTCGACGCGCGGGGGTCGAAGTGCGCGGCCGGGGTGGTGACGAGCCGGACGTCGAGCCCACCGCTCGAGTGACCGATCAGGTGGAGGCGGTCCTCGTCGCCCGCCGTCGCGTCGATGGTGTCGATCAGGACGCGGGTGCGCTCGGTGAGCGACGCGGTCGGCGGCGTGGGGACGACGCGGATCTCCCACCCCGGGTCGAGGTGCGCGCGCAGGATGGCCTGCACGTGGACGAAGTACTCGAACGGACCGAGCTTCTCGAACCCGAAGAACCCCGGGACCAGGTAGACCAGGTCCCGGCCAGGTCGTGGGTCGGCCACGGTCCCTCCCTCGCACGGTTGTCCTCGGCTGAGAAGCGCCGCCTACGGCGCGCGGGTGGAATGTGTGCGAACATGGGCGGATGGCGAAGCGACCAGATCCGCTCGAGCGGCTGCGCGAGATCATCGGCGCGCTGCCCGAGACCTCCGAGAAGATCTCTCATGGGTCACCCACGTTCTGGGGCGGCAAGAAGACCTTCTGCAGCTTCCACCTGAACCACCACGGGGACGGGCGGATCGCGGCGTGGGTGAAGGCGCCGCCGGGAGCGCAGGCGGCGCTCGTGGAGGCGGCGCCGGACCGGTTCTTCGTGCCCCCCTACGTGGGGCCGAGCGGCTGGGTCGGGATTCGGCTCGAGGGGGCCGTGGACTGGGAGGAGGTGCGCGGGCTGGTGGTGCAGGGCTATCGGACGGTGGCGCCGAAGCGGGCGCTGGCGAAGCTCGACGGCTGAGCCAGACGCGGCCAGGGGGCGTTCGATGCAAGTCGTCCTGCGGATGCTCAGCCTGATGAAGGCTCCGCCCCCTCGAACAGCACCGCCACTCGGTTGGTGACCCGGCCGAGCGGCGGGAGGTTCAAGGCCTGAACCTCGTAGCGGGCACCTGCCACACCCGGCAGTCGAACACCGGCCGGCGGGCGGCGTAGTCGGGCAGGGCGACAGCGAGGAGGCGGTTCAGCTCCACGGTGGCCAGCGCGGCCAGGACCGAGACCATCTTCTGGATCCGGCCGTCGAAGAAGAGCTGGTCCTTCGGGTCGGTGGCGTGCCAAAGGAGGCTGATCTCGTCGGACTGCGTGTAGCCGGTCCGCGCGCCGGTCTCCTCCACCAGGAAGCGGGTGGTGTCGATCATCGCGCGCGAGAGCCGAACGTCGTAGGGGCGCTCGAGACCCTGGGTGAAGGTCGAGAAGGCTCGCCCGTCGATGCGGGCGAGCACCGGCAAGAGGGGCATCAGGCGTCGGCCCGCCTCCTGCGCCTCGTAGCGCTTCATCCGCGCGCCCAGGCCCTCGTCCGTCATGGCGTAGCCTCCTCGTACCGGCTCACCGTGAAGTCGCCGGTCTCCGCGATCTTCACATACCAGAGCTCGTCGAAGCCCTCGGCCCGGCGGGGCAGCTCCAGGGCGTTGCGGCGCCCGCGCACGCCGACCTCGGGCACCGGGTTCGGGCGGGCCGCGTTGCGCTCGAGGCAGGCCTGGATCCGGGACTCGAAGAAGTAGCCGATCACAGTGAATCTCGCTGCGCGCGCCTGGCTCATCACCTCGGCCCGATCGGCCACCGCTACGTTGGTGTTGTCGAGCACGAACGGGATCCGGGCGGCGCAGCACGCCTCCACCAGCGCGCGTTGTCGATGCGCGGTGCCGAGCATGTCCCGGTTGATGCGGACGTGGGTGTCGACGAAGCGCGCCTTGAAGAAGGTGGACTTCCCGGCTCCCGGGATGCCCATCAGGATCACCGCATCCACCGTCACCCCACGTCGGGCGCGCCCACCCAGGCCGGGTCGAAGGGGAGCGGCGGACCGTCGGGCGGTCGGCGCGGCTGCAAGGCGAGTTGCCACCACCCCACGTCGCGCCAGGTGCCGCCCTTGAAGCCGATGTTCTCGAACACGCCGATCGGCGTGAAGCCCATCGCCTCGTGCAGCGCCACGCTCCCCGGGTTGGGGAGCGTGATGCCCGCGTAGGCGCTGAAGAACCCCTGGCGGACGAGGAGCGGGAACAAGGCCTCATAGAGGCCGCGCCCGACGCCCTGCCGGTGGGCGGCCGCGGCCACGTAGACCGAGACCTCGCAGCTCCATTGGTACGCGGCGCGCGTCCGGTGCCCGCTGGCGTAGGCGTAGCCCCGCACCTGCTGCCCGTCGTCGTCGACCAGCCAGGGGTGGGTGCGGAGGGTGCCCTGGATGCGCTCCGCCATCACCTCGGTGCTGGGGGCCTCGAGCTCGAAGGACGCGTTGCCGTGGGTGACGTGCGGGGCGTAGATCGCGGCGACGGCGGCGGCGTCGGCGGTGGTGGCGGCGCGGATGGGCATGCGGCTGTTCTAGCCTGGCCGGGGCGCTCCGGTCATCGGGGTGTCCGACGCGTCCGTCCGGAAATCGGACCCCGTCCGAAATCCGGACGCGTGCGGCGTCAGCGCCGGGTGTGCCGGCGTCGGCATGGTCCTCGCATTGGTCGCCGCAGTGGCCGAGGATACCAGCAGAGGCGGCAGCCCCCACGACACCCTGTTCCACCTCGCGTTCAGCGAGCCCGAGGTGGCGCGAGCGGAGCTGTTGGCCCTGCTCCCGCCGCAGGTCAGTGCGCGGTTGGAGCTCGACGCCCTCACCCAGGTCACGAACCGGACGGTGAGCACGCGGCTCCGGAGCCTGTTCACGGACGTCCTCTACCGGGTGCCGGTGCGGGGGGACGACGAGGTCTTCGTCTGGTTCCTCCTCGAGCACCAATCCACCGCGGACCGGCTGATGCCGTTCCGGGTGCTCCAATACGAGGTGGACCGATGGGCCACCCACCTGAGGAGCCGCGCCGGCCGGCGCAGTGGTCGGCTCCCGATGGTGGTGCCGGTGGTGATCCTCCACGACCCGGCTGGTCGGCGCCTGCCCGCGCGCCTGTCGGAGCTCTACGAAGGCCCGCGTGACCTTGTGGCGCTGTTGGCGCCGCTGCTGCCGGACTTCGCCTACCTCGTGGACGACCTCCCGAGCTTGGCCGAGGACGACATCGAGAGCCGCTCGGCCTCGGCGGTCTATCGGTTGGCCCTCTGGCTGCTTCGGTCACGAGGTGAGGGCGCGGCGGACCGGTTCGAGGCCTACCGTGAGGCGTTCGCGCGGCTGGCGGATGAGGAGAAGTGGGCCTTCGCGGACGCATTCTTGGTCTATGCTATGAGGACGAGCTCGGAGGTCGAGCCGGTGGTCTTGCGGGCCGCCCGGGCCGCGAGCCCGAAGTTGACGGAGGGAGTCATGGGTATCTGGCAGCAGAAGATCGACGAGGGCCGGGCGGAGGGCGTCGCTCAAGGGCGCGAGCAGGGGCTGGAGCAGGGGCGCGAGCAAGGCCTGGAGCAGGGGCTCCACCACGGCCGCGTTGCCATGCTGCTGGAGCAGCTCGCCGGCCGCTTCGGGCCCGTCCCGACCGACGTCGCCCAGCACGTCCAGGCCGGCAGCGCCGAGGAGCTGCGCCGGTGGGGCCTCCGGCTCCTCACCGCCCGGACCCTGGCCGGGGTGTTCGAGGACGCCTGAAGCGACCAGGACCTATTGCCAACTGTAGGGCGACCCCCCACACTCCTCGGCAGTGCAGATCAAGGGCAAGGCCGCGCCGCCTCGCGGTGAACTCTCCACCTCAGCGGAGCTGCGAACCCCCATGGCCGGGCTCCGCCCGTCGGGGCCCCAGGTGGGGATCGGCGCGCATCAGCACAAGGTGGCCCTGGGGCAGGTGGACTCCCGTGGCGCCGAGAGCGCCGCCATCGACCGGGCCGCGGGTGTGCACCTGTTGAAGGTGCTCGGAGATCAGACCCTCGCCGCGAACGCGGCCAACCCCAAGCACCTCGCGAAGATGGCCGAGGCGGCGGAGATCATCGGCACCATCGACCGGATGCCGGGCAACCTGAACTCGGTCGCCACCTTCCGACCCAAGCAGGCCTTCGCGCTGTACGAGCACTGCTTCCCGAACCCCGACGAGCGCGAGCCGGTGGCCGACATCCGGGCCCGGCTGAAGGAGTATCCGAACGGCGCCCACGAGGACGGCGGCGGCTTCCACGCCCTCGCCATCACCGACAAGAAGGGGAGCGTCATCGGCTACACCCAGGGCTCCACCGTGCCGTCCGAGGCCGGGCTCTTCTACTATTGGCAGTACGGCTGCGTGGCGGACGGCGACTACATGAAGTCCGCCTACGCCAAGGACGCGAACCCCCGGGAGCACGGGGTGATGAGCACCATCCACGGGGTCAACGCCGCCACCTTGAACGCCACCGCGGATCAGGTGCAGAAGCCCGCCCTCGGCATCGTCTGGGAGTCCGAGCCCCGCGGTCTGGGCGACGACCCCAGCTCCATCCAGTTCACCGACACGCGCCTCCAGATCCACAACCGCGCCGGCGGCCGGATCATGATGGGGGTGGCGGCGGACGGCGAGCTGATCAACCTCCACCTGCAACCTCGGTTGACCGCGGACTCCGAGCCCATCGCGCTACACATGATGTATCGGCCCCTCCAGTACGAAGAGGGCGAGGAGCGTCAGCGCGGCGAGATGAAGAAGGCCGACGCCGAGTCGATGATGCTCGCGTGGCTGAACAACTTCCGGGTCGAGGGCTTCGCCGAGAAGGACGTGAAGGAGGCCGAAGGCGAGGTGCAGGCCCGCCTCGCCCGCTGCGAGAAGATCGTCCTTTTGCCAGCGGACCAGGTGCCCGACGTGGTCACCCTCGCCGCGACGGACAAGATCCTCGAGCAGCAGGTCCTCGACATGTACGGGGTGGGCTCCCTGGCCGAGGCCAGGGCGTTCTATCAGCAGGCGATGCAGGGGTAGGGCGCCCGCTCGGGGCGCCCGATCGTCAATCCAGGTTGCGGACCTCGACCTTGAGGTCGAGCACCAGGTTGCTCTCCTGGTCGAAGGTCACGTCCACCGACCCCACGTAGGCCTTGTCGCCTCGGCGCGCCTGGCAGGCGTAGAAGCCGGCCGCGGTGCCCTCGGCGGTGCCGCGGGGGTCGCCGCGCATGGTCTGGTGGGACCACATCGGGGGCTCGCCCAGGCGGCGGGCGTAGATGAGATCGATGTTGGTCGGGTCCTGGTAGGCGATGGCCGGGTTGCCGAAGGCGTCGAAGACGAGCGAGGCGTCCGCGCCCACCATGTTGAGGTCGGGCGGCATCAGGCCGTCGTCCACCACCTGGCGCTCGCCGGTCCCGAGGTCGAGGTACACCAGGTCGTCCTTCGTGGCGTCGAAGTAGGCCACGCCGGCCTGGGTGCCGTCGGCGCTCACCGCGATGCTCGCGAACTGGCCCACGTTGGTGGGGTTCATCGCGTCGTCGCCGTCCAGGGTGCGCAGGGTGAAGCCGGCGCCGTTCCCGGTGGCGAGGCGGAGGTCGCCCGCGATGGAGTCGTAGTACGCGATCATCGGGGTGCCGGTGGCGGTGAGGACCAGGTCGGCGAAGAGGCCGGTGCCCTCGGGCAGGCTGTCGAGGGGCACCGCGTTGATCTCGGCCTCGCAGGTCGGGTTGCCGCCGGCGTCCATCACGCACACCTCGTCGGTGGCGCACATCGCGCAGCCCATGGTCTCGAACGCGCACTCCGGGCCTACGCCCAGGTCCACGCAGGCCTTGCCCCGGGTGCAGCCGCCGCCGCAGATGGGCTCCGGCTTGTCCACGGTGTCGACCAGCTGGATGGACCAGTCCGAGGGCGAGGCCGGCATGTTGGTGCGGGCGGCCGCGTACTTGAGGCCGGATTGCTTGCCCGGCAGCGGGGCCACCGTGCCCTCGACCAGCATGTAGGCGATGCGCGGGTTGCCGTCCGGGCCGATCGCGATGCTGGTGTACATGCCCACGTGGTCGGTCTCGTCGACCACCGAGGTGGTCCACTGCCCGCCCGCGTAGTTGGCGTACTTCAGGCGGCCCTCGTCGCGGTCGTAGTAGGCCACGTGCAACACGCCCTGCCCATCGATCGCGATCGAGGTGTGCTCACCCACGTCGGGGCCGGGGGCGTAGCGCCCGCCGCGGCGGGCGTTGGGGTTGGCCTCGACCGGGCCGTCGACCGGGAAGCCATCCACGTACTGGACGCTGATCTCGTTGCCCTCGTCGTCGAAGAAGGCCACCACCAGGTCGCCGTACACCGCGTCGTAGGCGCTCACCGCCACCGTCTGGGCGTCCACCGCGATCTCGGCGTTCCAGCCGTACTGACCGGGCAGCACCGGGGGGAGGGTGGCGCAGGTGCACTCCACGAGGCAGCACTGCGGGCCGGACATCGTCTCCGGGTCCGCCACCACCGCCAGCTGGCCTTCGCCGCAGTTCGCGCTGCAGGCGTAGGGGAAGCAGGTGTTGGTGTCGATGTCGCAGATCTCGCCCTGGCCGCAACCCCCGTTGCAGGGCGCGAAGATCACGCAGCGGCCGCCGGTGCAGGAGCGCCCCGCGGCGCAGTCGGTGTCCGCCACGCAGGGCTGGGTGCCGGCCGCGGAGAGCGAGCCGGTGCGGTTCGGGTAGCCGCAGTACTGGTCGCCCCGGAAGCTGATGCAGGTCTGGCCCGGCACCTCGGCGCAGTCCGCGTCGGCGTCGCACGAGACCAGCTGGTCTCCGCAGAAGCCGGCGGCCACGTTGCACTTCTGGCCGGGGCAGCAGTCCGCATCGGAGGCGCAGCGCGAGGCCTTGCACTCGCCGTTTCGGTACTCCGTACCGGCGGGGCAGTCATAGGTGGGCTCGCACGTGCCGGGCAGGTCCGGCAGCAGGATCTCCTCGTCGCAGGAGCAGCCCGCGAGGACGAGCACCATGAGCGTGATCCCAGTGTGGGCCTTTGTGTGAGAGAGCCGCTGATTCCCTTCGCGCACGTCCTCGCCAGCAAAGCACCGGACTCCGCGTCCGCACAATCCGGAAGTTGGGCGCCCGCTACTGGAGCTCGAACCGGGCCCCCAGCCCCAGCTCCACCGACCAGGCGTCCCGCCAGGTCTCGTGGAAGACCGTGACCCCGAGGAACGGCACCGCCAGGTAGTCCCCGACGCTGGCGAGGGTCTCCACTGCGGGATCTCCCTCAGACCAGGCTCGCAGGATCTCAGGTAGGGAGAGCCCGAGGTGCAGCCCGAGGAGCTGCCGCCGGGCTTCATCCCGCCGTATTGGCGAGTAGTTCTCGGTGCGGAACGCGAACCCCACGAGCCCGTAGCGCCACAGCCCGGGCTCCCGGCCCGCCAGCTCGAGGACGCCCTTGAGCCGCAGGTCGAGGTGGAAGGTCATCCCCGAGTAGTCGTTGATGAACTTCGTGACGGTGCGGTCGTGGGCGAGGAAGTCCTGGGTCGGCCAGTAGCCCAGCCGGAACGCGAGGAGGCGGTCCGCGGTGGGGGACAGGCGCATCAGCACCCCGAGGCTCACCCCCAAGGTGTTCATCAGCACGTCGCCGGGCTCGAACCCGAAGCGGCTGTCGAAGCCGTCGATCAGCTCGAACCCGTTGAAGAGGACGAACGTGAAGACCCCCGCCCACCACGTGGCCCGGGTGCGGTCGAGGCCGAGCGACTCGTAGGTGTACGCCACGAGCGAGGTGCTGACGTACGCGCTGTAGGCGTGGCCGAGCTTGTCGGCGCCGCCCGCGTAGGTGTCCTTCCCGAAGAACCCCGCCTCCTTGTAGATGCGGAACGAGTCGAGGTCGTCGTCGCCCCACCACGCGCTGGTGCCCCACAGGAGCACGCCGGTGGCGAAGCCCACCGAGGTCAGGCCCAGCACCGCCGCGCTGGGCCGCCGGGCGGTGGTGGCGGTGGTGGTCGGGGGGGCCTCCACCACTGCGGGCTCGAGTGGGGGCACCGCCAGCACCCCGAGCAAGATCCAGGCTGCCGCGCTCACGTCGCGCGGCAGGCAAAGCACACCCGCGGGCCCGAGTCAGCCACTCACGGCAGCGGGACCCGCAGCCAGAGCGGGAGGTGGTCGCTCACCTCGTGCTCGAAGCGGGCGTAGAACCCGGCCTTGTCCTTGGAGCTCATGCTCGCGATCGGGCCCAACCCGAGGGCGTCCGCGAAGAGGCGAGGGAAGTCGAAGACCCCGTAGTCGGGCCCGCGGGGCCCCTGACCCATGTCGCAGTGCTGGGCGGCGCGGGGGAAGCGCGGGTCCCGGGTGAACAGCCCGATCTGGTCGAAGGTCTCGCTCATCCGGGCGTTGGTCTTGAACACCTCCGAGCAGCCCGGCCGGACCTCGAGGAACGGGAAGTAGACGTCGGTGGCCTTGGGGAGCTCGGCGCGGTGCGCCTCGATGATGTCGGTGATCCGTTGCCGGTCCTGCTCCGGGTTGTCGAAGTCCAGGTTGAGGTCGCCGAGGAGGAAGAGGTCCGGGTACCCGGTGCCGTCGTCGCCCTGCATCCGCTGCAGGATCCATTGCATCAGGGCCTGGAACTCCTGGCGGCGATCCTCGACGTAGTTGCCGAAGTACAGGTGAGCGTTGATCGCGAGGAACTTGTACGGCTTCGTGCTCGGGAAGCCGTTCACCTCGAAGGCCACGCAGAAGGGCGAGCGGATGAAGGTGAGGAAGGTGGGGAGCTCGACCTTGAACTCCGGCTTCTTCGGGCGCTTGGTGAGCTCCTTCCTCCGATACGCGGCGTCCGCCGCCTCCCACGCCTTCAGCTCGGCCGCGTAGCCGGATAGGGCGACGACGATCTCCGGGCCTTGCCGGGCGAGGGTGTCCAGGATCTTGCTCCGGTCGTAGGTGATGTCGGTGGCCAGCTCCCGCCGGCTCACCATGCTCCAGTTGTAGACGAAGCCGAGGCGCTCCCCCAGGCCCTGTTCGCCCGGGAACACGCCGGTGGTGTCGCTCACGATCAGCGCGAACTCCCGGCCCATCTCGCGCTTGAGGTGCCAGAAGCCCCCGAGGTCCTCCATCACCTCCTGCACCGCGAGCAGGTCGAAGCGCCGGCACACCTTGGCCAGGAAGTCCCAGCACGCCTCGCTGCGCGCGCTCTGCTTGCCGAGCTTGCGGATGTTGAACGAGGCGAGCACCGCGGACCCGTACACCCGCGGGGGCAGCCCGTACTGCTCCGCGTGGGCGTCGAAGTGCGCGTGGATCTTCTTCCAGTCGTCGGCGGTGAACTCTTTGGCGCCCATGACCGCATGCTCGCACGCGCGGGCCCGGGTATCCACCAGAGGCAAGATCGATTGCGTCCAAAGGAACCTCGCGACGACGCGGCGGCGGCTTGTCGCACCTGCCGCTGTGCCTAGGATCCGCGAATGCGCAGGTGGAGGACGCTCGTGGTCGTCGTCGTGGTGATGTCGGTGGCCGGCCTCGGTGCGCTCGTGCTCTACGACCAGGCTGAGCAACGGGCCCGCGTCGGCGAGGACCTCGAAGACAAGGCCCGACGGCTGAGGGCGCTCATGCTGCGAGACACCGCGGGCCACGAGGCGGCGCTGATCGCCGACCTCGAGCTCATCGCCAAGGAGCCCATCTTCGCGCCGCCCGAGCGCCGGAGCAACGATGCCGGACCCCTCCTCGCCGCCCGCCTCGCGATACGCCCCGGATCTCCGCCCGAGGTCGTGCAGGCCTACCTGCAGCGCTGGGGGCGGACGTCCACCGCAACCGTGGACGGCGCCACCCTGGTCGAGGCGCTCGGCCCCTTCGACCATTGGGACGCGGAGCGCTCGAGCGCCATCGCCTTGCCCGAACAGCCCGACCCGACGACGGCGGTGCTCAACGAGCCGATCTTGGACCCCCAGTCCCTGGGCGACCTGCTCCTCGACCACGTCGCGGCCAGCGACGAGGCGCACCGCGCCCAGGCATGCCGGGAGGCCACGCATGGGCTCGAGCTCATGCTCCACTCCGGCGACTCTCTCCACGCGCTGGTGGCGGTCAGGAAGCTCGGCGAGCTGCCCTGCCCGGGCCTCCCGGCCGAGGATCTGCTCCGGCGGGCCTGGCGCGCCTACTGGGCGCTCCCGGTCGCCTTTCTCCCCCAGACGCCGGCCAGACGGCGCGCCGCGCTCATCGCGGCGGCAGGCCCCGAGCGGAGCTGTGACGCGCTCCGATCCACCGCCTCTGTGCTGGTCGCGGAGTGGTCGCTCTTCCGTCGGGCGGAGCCGAAGTTCGCGGCCGAGCTCGAGGGGCACATGCGGCGCTGTGAGGCGCGGGGGCTGCTCGCGGCGGTCGAGGTATGGCGCGACACGCCCTTCTTCGTCGACCTCTATCGGCTCCGCGCGCTCAAGCAGGGCTTCGTGGATCGGGGCAGGCTGTCCGCTGAGGAGGCCGATCGCATCTCGCTGTTGACGGAGTCGGGGCGGCGCCTGCTGCTGGCCTTCTTCGTCGCCGAGATTCCGGTCAACCACTTCCGGTACTACGCCGCCGACCTGGAGCGGTGACCGGCGCGCAGCCCCGTTCAGGTTGTCGCATGGCGACGTTGACCTCGACTGTTCGGGGCGCTACCTCCGCCGCGTGCGCGCTGCGCTCACCATCGGCATCCTCGTAGCGGTGATGCTCTTCGTCGCGCTCGTCCGCGATGTGGACCGCGACATCTTCCTCGAGCCGCTGGTGAACGCACGGACCGCCAGCACTCCTGCGGTCAAGCTCACCTGGGACGTCGATGAGTTCCGCGCGCACACGGAGGGCCGCCAGGGGCCCTACCGGAGCGGTGACCACCTGGCCTACCTGACGGCCGCCAGGCAACTCTTGGAGAAGCGCTCGGTGAGCACCGACTTCACGGCGCTCTGGCTGCCCGGAGTATCGGTCGTCGCCGCGGGCGTCATCGCGGTCACTGGCGGAGCCGACTATGGGCTCAGCATGGTGGTGGCCACGGCCCTGCTGATGGGGCTCGCCATGGGTCTGGTGGTGCTGGCGACCGGCGTCCGGGGTCGGAACGCGATCATCCTCGGGGCCGGCCTGGTCTCCCTTTGGCTATGGCCCGCAGGGGGCGACTTCCTGTTCGGGATGGGGAGCCTCCTGTCCGAGGGCGTGAGCCACTCGCTCCTCCTCATGTCGGTAGCTGGGGTGATTGGCGTGCTTCGGACAGGGCGCCTTGGCTGGGCGGTGCTATCGGGCGGTGCCCTCGGCGCGACGGCCCTCGTGAGGGTCTTCTTTGCCTGGGTCTACCCGGCGACCTTCGTCGCGGTGCCGGCGGTTGCGTTGCTGGGTATCGCCGTCGTGTCGGTGCGGGCACGGACACTGCCGGATCCGCGTCGCGGCGCCCTTCGGGTTGCGCTCCTGCTGCTGGCGGCCGGTATCACGGCGCACCTCGTGGTCCAGCCCTGGCGCAACTACAAGAAGCATGTGCTCAAACAACCTGGCCTGGTCGCCATGGATACGAAGTACGTCTGGAAGTGGGCGTTCGCCTCCGATGACCAGCTCCCCTGGTATCTGAAGAGCGGCAATGCAGCTTGCCACGCGGATCCCGTCCTGTGCCGTGAAGTGCAGGAGCGCTGGCAGACCATCAGTGGGGACGAGGTACAGGCGCTCGCTCTGAGGACGTTCCTGCACCACCCGTTCGCCTGGATGGCCTACAAGGTACGGCTCCTCAACTGGTTCTGGATGGGGCGTAGCTGGTCGTCATTGTTCGGTGACGCGAAGGTGCTGCTCCTGGAGGGGCTGGTCCAAGCGCTCCTGGGGCTGCTCGGCCTCTGCGCGGTGGTCTACGCCTGCCTGTGGCGCGGGGTCCGAGAAGCCCGCTGGGCGCTGGCGCTCCTGGTCGCGTTGGGCGGCATCTACGTAGGCGTGTTCAGCCTGTTTCAGTACGAGTGGCGGTATGGGCTTGGGTTGCGGATGCTCTGCTACTACCTGCCATTCCTGGTATGGGCGCTCCGGGGTCACAGGCGATCGGAGGCAGACGCTCGAATCGCCGGGACGACCACTGCCTAGCATCCGCCGGGGGCGCAACCCAGCCTGCGTAGGTTGCGCTGCTCGGCAGCAAACTCGTGTCCCACGCCGTCATGCCGGCTGGAGTTCATCGTTCCGTTGAAGCTCGATGTGACCCCCGAGAAGATTCGGGAGAGGTTTCCGCGATAGACTCGCACGTTGCCGTCGGAGTGAGCCGTGACGAGATCAGCGGTCCCGTTGCCATCCACGTCCATGGCCGCGATGACTTCGTGGCCGGCAGGGGAGAACAACGATGAAGCCATGGTGCCGGCAAAGGACGCGCTTGAATAGGAGAACACGCCTGATGCGTTGCCGGGGTATACATAGATAGTCCCGTTGTAGAGCGAGACCAGGTCAGCGAATCCGTCGGCATCCACGTCCGATACCCCGATCGGTTCGTGGCCGCTGCCATCGTAGATGCCGAGGTTGTAGGTTCCGTTGAAGCTGATTCCCGCCGACGAGGAGCCGAGGAATTGCCCCAGCACCGTCCCGGGATAGACGTAGACGTTCCCATATGCAGTTGTGATGAGGTCGGCGCGCCGATCCCCGGTTACGTCGGCCACCCCGATCACGTAGTGGCCCTGGCCACCGAGGTACGCCGTGGGCATCGTCCCGTTGAAGCTGTAGACGGCGGACGCGCTGAAGCCGCCGCCGCCGCTGGCAAGGTATACGGCGATGGATCGATTGCCGTCCAAGAACACGGCGTCAGCGAGTCGATCGCCGTTGACATCCGCGAGACCCACGAACTCGGCGCTCGACGTCCCCGGAACGACGACGTCGAAGACGGGGCTGCTCGCGACCGGGTTGCCGCTGAAGTCGCCAGAGTTCCGGCCAAAGTAGGTATAGATGTGTCCATCGCTGTGAAGCGTAACCAGGTCAGCGAGGAGATCCCCATTGACGTCTGCGACTCCGAGGGGCACGTGGCCGACGCCATCTCGGAGCCCGGCGTTCATGGTGCCGCCGAAGCTGGTGGTCGCGGGTTGGAAGACCCCACTGGCTTGACCACGATAGGTGTACACGCTCTGCGTGTCGGCCCGTAGGGTAACGAGGTCGGAGAAGCCGTCTCCATCTACGTCATGGACTGGGTGAAGCGCCTTGTGGACCTCGACCGCGAACTCGCCGTGGGCGAGGCTGTCGCTTGGGGAGAGTCCAATGAAGAGCGCTTGCCCGGCTATGATCGAGTTGACTTGGGTGATCTCATTGAAGCCATGGAACTCGGAGCAGATGTGAATGGAGTTCGGAAATGGTTTGTATACCTTCACCGCTCCCCCGCAAGAGCCGTCGCAGTCGTACTTGATGGCGTCCGAATCGAACCTGCTCTTTATGCTCGAGAAGATCTGGCGAACGCCGTTGGCGCGCTGAGAATCCCAGGGTCCAAACCAGACGCTGTAGTAGGCGTTGGTGGGGCTGATCTGGGAGCGCCCGCCGCCTTCACCGAGCACCAGGTCGACAATCCATCGCGCCTTCCTATGCGCCTCCAGGACATCGTCGATGCGCCCCTGGCTGCAGCCATTGAAGGTGGAGACAGCAAGTGGATTGAAGGGGACGGGGGAGGCCTCCTGGGTGAGCAGGTCCGCGAGGTCCTCGCCCGTCGGAAGTTCGAAGGTCACGGGTTCAGACTCGACCTCGATCCGGCCTCCAGGCCACGGGGCGGCTAGCGAATTCGTTCGAAGTGACAGTGTGTACAGGCCAGGCTCGTTGAGCGCGTAGTGCTTCGAGAGTACGTAGCGGCGGCGAAGTGCCTCTCCTGGATAGAGCGTGACGGAGTCGCTCTCCACAACCGGCCCATAGGTGACTGAGAACCCGTGGAAGTCGAGTGGTCGACCATCGTGAACGAGGTCGAAGATCTGCGGCTCATGCCGATCTCCTGGGAGTTGTCGGTCGAGGAACGTGACGGCCTCGTTGCTGATGTTCCACAGGCTCAGCGATACGATTGTCGGCTGTGCTTCGTTTCCGACCTCCACCTCCAGGTCGAAGCGGAGTGGGGCAGGGGCGCTGGCCTCTGACGAGAGCAACTCGTCGATCGAAGGTGCGCCGCATGCCGAGGCCAGAAGGACGGTAGCGGGTAGGGCGCATGGGTAGAGATTCGTCGGAGAAGATCCTTCACGGCGATGAAGATTGCCGTGCCTCACGACTACTCGCAAGGAACAGCCCGATTATCCACGGGACACCCGTTTGGGTGAATGGCTTCTAGTGTGGGGACTGCTTCGTTCGTAGTAGGTGCCGCGGCTACCCCCGCGCCCGCGCCACCACCACCGGCAAGATCTCTTGCACTCGGAGCACGTCCGCCTCCGTGCTCCCCCAGCCGAGCGAGAACCGCACCGCGGACAATGCCGCGTCCGGCGCCACCCCCATCGCCAGGAGCACGTGGCTCGGCTCGAGGCTCCCGCTCGAGCACGCGCTCCCGCTCGAGCAGGCGACCCCCTCGAGATCCAGCCCCTGGAGCACCGCCTCGCCGTCGACCCCCTCGAACACCGCGCAGGTGGTGTTGGCCACCCGCGCGCCCCCCAGCACGCGCGCGCCCGGGATCTGGGCCAGCACCACGTCGAGCCGGTCCCGCAGCGCGGCCAGCCGCGGCATCTCCGCCGCTCGCTCGGCCTCGGCCAGCACCAGCCCCTCCACCAGGCTCACCGCGAGGGCCACCGGCTCGGTGCCAGCGCGGCGACCGCGCTCCTGCGGGCCCCCCACCAGCCGCCCAGCGAGCGGCAGGTCCTTCTTGGTCAAGAGCGCCCCTGCGCCCTTCAGGCCCCCGACCTTGTGGCCGGACAGCGTGATCAGATCCGGCGTGGCGTCCACCGGGAGCCGCCCCGCCGCCTGCACCGCGTCCACGTGGACCCGGGCCCCGGCCGCGTGGGCCAGCCGCACCACCTCGGCCACCGGCGAGATCACCCCGGTCTCGTTGTTCACCGCCATGACGCTCACCAAGGTGGTGGGCTCGGCCAGGGCGCGCGCGAGGGCGTCGAGATCGAGGGCGCCGGCGCCGTCCACCGACACCTCCACCACCTCCACCCCACGCTGGGCCAGCACCCGGGCCGCCGCGCGCACCGCGGGGTGCTCCACCGCGGACGTCACCAGCCGCGGCCGCTTCACCGTGGGGTGGGTCAGCACCCCGAACAGGGCCAGGTTGTCGGCCTCGGTGCCCCCGCTCGTGAAGATCACCTCGCTCGGGTGCCGCTCATACAAACTGGCGAGCCGGGTGCGCGCGCCCTCCAGCGCCCTTCGCGCCGCCTGCCCGGCCCAGTGCACGCTGGACGCGTTCCCCGCCCCCGCCTCGAGGTCGCCGAACAGGAGCGGCTCCACCGCCCGCCGGACCTCGGGCCGGACCGGCGCGGTGGCGTTGTAGTCCAGATAGCGCCTGGGCCGCCCGGCGCTCATTGCTCGGGGCGCGCCTCGGCGGGGGCGGGCTCCTTGGGGCGCCCGTTCTTCTTGGCCGGGCGCTGGGAGTCCACCTTCCCGTTCTTCTCGGGCTTGGGCTTCTTCTCCTCCACCGGCTCCTTGGGGGGCGGTGGGGTCATGGAGTGGTCACTGTCGGACGGGTTCACCATCCGGGAGTAGTGCTTGTAGTCCTGGCCGAACGCGGCCACGACCTTCTGCACGATCTTGCGCCGGATGTCGGCGCGGCTGCGCTGAGAGCGCCCCGCCATCGGGATGCGCGCCCCGGCCATCGGGCCGTGGCCGCCCGCGGTGCCGTCGGTGAACTTGGTGACGAGCGAGTGCAGGATGCGCCCCGCGTTCTTGGCCCGGGAGCGGGTGCGAAGGGATAGGAAGAGCGCCTCCTCGAACCAGCCCGCCACCAACGCGTGGTTCACGCCCTCCACCTGGAGCATCCGATCCGCCACCTCCGCGCACAGGTCGGGGGTGTAGACCTCGCCGAGGTCGGACACGATCATGGTGCCGTAGATGCGCCCCCGGGTGATGGCCTTGCCCAACACCCGGAAGTAGTCGAGCGGCACCTGGGGGTGCTCGATCTCCGCCAGCAGCCGGTTGTCGGCGCGGGGGAAGAGATAGAGGTAGGCCGCCACGTCGGCGGGGGAGGCCTCTCGGGCGAGGTTGAGGGTGTCCGACTTCACCCCATAGAACAGCGCGGTGGCGATGTTGGTGGGGGGCTCGAGCCCCGACGCCATGATCAGCTCCACAACCTTGGTGGAGGTGGCCCCGTACTCGCCGCCGACGTCGTGGAACTCGGGGGTGGGCCCCTCGAGCTCCCGGGGGAAGTGGTGGTCGAAGACGATGTCCGGGGTCCGATCCATCGGCACGCAGTGGTTGCCGACCTCGGGCTGGGTGTCGAGGAGGGCCAACAAGTCGTACTTCTTGAAGTCCCCGGTGTTCGTGCGGCGCATCTTGATGCCCAGCACCTTGATCATCGCCTTGTTCTCGGCCCGGCCGATGATGCCGCCGTACCCGATGGTGGTCTCGATGCCGAACAGCTCGCCCATGAGCCAGCCGAGGCCCAGGGCGGAGGCGATGGTGTCGGGGTCGGGATAGTCGTGGGTCTGGGCCAACAGGGTGGTCTTGCCCTGGGCCAGCTTCCGGAGCTCTTCGAGCTTGGGCTGGCCCCGCTCGACGCACGCCTCTTCGGTCGGCGCGTCCACGACGGGGGGAGTCTTCTGCCCCACGGGGGTCGAGTCAAGGCGTCAGTGTGGGGCCCGAGGGTTCCACCACGGGCGATCGGGGCCGTTTGGGGCTATGCTCCGCCCGTGGCGCGGGCATCCGTGGTCCCAGGGCCGAGAGCCCGCTCGCTCCTCCGCGTGGCCGGGGTGGGGCTCGCGCTCCTCCTGCCCCGAGCGGCGGGGGCCGAGCTGATCCCCAAGAGCCGGAACTCCGTGGTCTTTGTGGAGTCCGTGCGCGAGGGCGAGGAGTGGGAGGCGTTCCGGGTGGTGGACGCCCAGCACCCCGCGCACTTCACGATCACGCAGCCGGGTCGGGCGATCATCCGCCTGCGGACCCTGGGTCGTCCTGAGCCGGTGGACGCGGTGGCGGCGGTGCTCCTCGACGAGCAGGTGGTCCTCACCGCCCGGGTCCCCGCCGCGGTCGACGAGTCCGCCCAGCTCTCGGACGGGGGCGGGCGGCCCTCGGGGGTGCGCGTGTTCCTCCTGAAGGTGGACCAGGCTCCGGCCCGCCTCGTGGTGCGCTACTCCGAGGGCCCGCCGATCCTGGTGTCTGCGCGCTACGGGCCGCCCCTCGCCGAGGCCGAGGTCGAGGGCGCGGAGGTGCCGCTGGTGGCGCCCAAGCCCGCGGGCGAGCCGTCGATCCCGTCGGTCGGCAGCCTCCGGCGCGGCGGCGGTACCCTCGCCGCGGAGCCGGCGGAGCCCGCGCCCGAGCCCCCCGCGGCGGAGGAGCTGTCGCCCGCGCCGGCCGAGCCCCCGCCCGCGGCCGAGCCGCTCCCCGAGGGCGACGCGAGCGGGCCCGACGACGAGCCGGCGCCCCCCGCGTTCTGGGAGGCGCCGAACGAGGACATCGAGCTCGACACCGGGGTCCAGCTGCGGCGCACCGCGCTCCTGTTGGAGGGCAGGGCGGGCATGCACGTGGACGGCCTCGCCCCGAGCCCCGGCGGGACGATCGGGGTGGGGCTGCGGGTGCCGGTGCTCGACGCGGAGCAGGCGCGCCTGTTGAGCGTCGGGCTGGGGCTGGATGGCGCCTACCTGAACGGCGAGGCCCGGGTCACCCAGGCCGGCGCGGTGGTCGGGGTGTCCCGCTTCACCCACGCCTTCGTGGCGCTGACCGCGGACGCGCGCCTGCGCCTGCTCGCGGTGGGGGACACGGCCGAGCTCTACGCCGGGCTCGGCGGTGGGGTCCTGTTGGGCCGGGCCACCCTCTCGGGCTACCGGGGCGACGTCGACGCGGGGACCCGGGGCTTCCTGGGCGCGGCGTCGGCCGGCGTCACCATGGGCACGGCCGGGCACCGCCCCTTCCTCGAGGTGCGGGGCTGGGCGGGGGCGCTCGCCTCGCCCCTGGTGCGGGCCGGGGCGGGCGAGGCGCCCGGCGGCGGATCAGGATTCTTCGCCCTGGCCGCGGTGGTGGGGTATCGATTCGAGTTCTTGGGGCAAGCGAGTGCGGCCAGGTGAGATCATCGCGGGGCGGTACCGCATCCTCCGGGTGGTCCGCTCCGGCGGGGTGGGGGTGGTGTTCCGCGCCGAGTCCCTGCGCGAGCGGCGCCCGGTCGCGCTCAAGATCATGCACATCGCCCAGGCGCCGGGTGACCTGAGGCAGCGCATCCAGCGCGAGGTGCAGATCCTGGAGCGCCTCGACCACCCCCACATCGTGAAGTGCTACGACTCCGGCGCGCTCGACGGGGACCGGATGTACCTCGCCCTGGAGTGGCTGGAGGGGCGCGACCTGTCCGAGCAGAAGACGCAAGCCGCGTTGACGCTCCGCCAGACCCTGGTGCTCCTCACCCAGGTGGCGGCGGCCCTCGACGCGGCCCACCGGGCCGGGGTCGTGCACCGCGACATCAAGCCGGCCAACATCTACCTGATGCGCCGCCGCGGCGCGCAGGAGATCGACGCCCGGGTCATCGACTTCGGGGTGGCCAAGCTCCCCGAGACCAGCTCCGCCCTCACCCGGGCCGGGGCGATCCTCGGCACCCCGAGCTACATGGCGCCGGAGCAGGCCTCCCAGGCCATGGACGTCGACGGGCGCTCGGACATCTTCAGCCTCGGGGTGGTGGCCTACGAGCTGGTGGTGGGGCGCCTGCCCTGGAAGAGCGCAACCGATCTTGCGCGCCTCGCCCACATCCTCCTCGAGCGCCCGGTGCCCATGCACGACGTGAACCCGCGGGTCCCCGACCCGGTGGTGGACATGGTGGCGGGGATGCTCGAGAACGAGCTCGCGGCCCGCATCCAGAGCGCGGCCGCGGTGCGGGATCTGGCCCAGACCTGCCTCGACGTCCTGAGCCCGAGCGAGCTCGACGTGGCCTACGTGCACGACGCCCGCCCCCTGGCCGAGGTGGTGCGGGCCGAGACGCTGGACCTGCCGCCCCTCCGGCCGGAGCCGGGGCTGCCCGCGTCGGCCCAGTCGGTGCGCTACCGCTCGGTGGTGGCGCCGGGGGCGCGCCTGACCGGCCTGGGGTCCAGGAGGTTCCCACCCCTCGACGAGCACGACGAGACGGTGGAGCTGTCCAAGGCCCAGCTGGAGGCGGAGCTGGCGGAGCCGCTGCCCCAGGTGGACTCGGCCACGGACGAGCAGGCCCTGGCCGAGGACCCCACCGGGTCCATGAGCGCGGCCGACGTGCTCGAGTCGGTCAGCGTGGAGCAGGCGCTCCCGCTCGCCCCGCTCTCGGGGGTCGACGAGGCCGGCTTCGGCGGGCTGCTCTCGTACGTCGACCACATGCCCTCCGCCATGCTCTACGGGCGGGTGGCGAGCCTGGACCGCCTGGAGCGGCGGGTGGGGCGGGCGCTCTCGCTCTCGCAACCCAGCTTGACGCTGGTGATCGGCCCGGCCGGCATCGGGAAGACGCGGGTGCGCACCGAGCTCTCCCGCAACGTGCGCGGGCGCCGGAGCCCGCCGCGGGTGTTCGCGGGGCGGGCCGAGGAGTCCTTCCGCACCACCCCCTACGCGTTCCTCCGGCGCATGCTCTTCGCCGAGGCCCAGGTGCACTCGGACGACGACCCCGAGGTGCGGCGGGCCAAGGTGCTGCGGATGGTCCCCCGGGTGGACGCGGTCCGGCAGATCCTCGGGGCGCTCGAGGCCTACGACGGCATGGACGCGCTCGGCCCGGGGATGGCCGACCCGCGCACCGCGTTCATGAGCCCGGACCTCATGAAGAAGCTCGGGGACACCGCGGGGGCGGAGGAGGACCGCGCGGTGATCGCGGCCTTCCTGTGCGAGGCCCTCGGCGTCGAGTACCCCGACATCCCGCCGGTGGTGGCGGCGCGCCACGCCCCGCGCCTGTTGGGTCAGCAGATGCGCCGGGCGCTCGACGTGGTGCTGCGGGCCCTGGCCGAGGAGAGCGGCCTGGTGGTGCTGGTGGACGACGCCCACCTCCTGGACCGCCAGAGCGCCCAGATCCTGTTCGCGCTCACCGACCCCGCGCAGCGGTCGCGGGCGGCGGTGGTGGCCTTCGCGCTCCCCACCCTGGTCGACCCCGACAACCGCGGGGGCTCGCCCCTGGCCGGGCCACGCGAGGACGCCGAGACGGTGGAGCTGGGGGCGCTCGAGCCCCGCGCCTCGCGCGAGATGGCGCGCAGCCTGGTGAAGGGCGCGGTGCAGGCCGAGGCGCTGGAGCGCCTGGTGCAGCGCGCGGCCGGCAACCCGCTCTACCTCGAGCAGCTGGTGCGCGCGGTGCAGGCGAGCGGGGTCCTGGCGGTGGGGTCGGACGGTGAGTTCGTGCTCCCCCCGGGGGCGGAGGACGCAGAGCGCGTCCCCCCCACCGTGGCCGCCTCGGTGAGCGTGCGCCTCTCGTTCCTCGAGCCGCGCCAGCAGCGGGTGCTCACCGCGGCCGCGGTGTTCGGCGAGGTGTTCTGGGCCGAGGGGGTGGCGCAGCTGGTGGAGCGCCCGATGGAGGAGGTGCTCCTGGATCTGGACCGCCTGCTGATGGCGGGGCTGGTGCGGCGCCGCCCGCTGAGCCGCTACCGGGGCGAGACCGAGCTGGAGTTCGTGCACGCGGTGGTGCGGAGCGTGGCCCTGTCCCGGCTGAAGCGGCGCCGCCGCGTCGACTTCGAGGGCCGCGCCGCCACCTACCTCGAGGCCCACGGTGAGGCGGACCTCGCGGTGGTCGCCCGCCACGTGGCGCAGGCTAGCCTGCACGATCGGGCGGCCGAGCTCTACACCCGCGCCGCTCGGCGGGCCCTTGATCTGGGTGATCCAACCTCGGCCGGGATCCTCGCCGAGGAGGGCCTGCGGATGCTGGACGAGCAGGCCGCGCCGGCGCCCCGGCTGGCCCTGTTGGAGCTCCTCGAGCAGGTGGCCCTCGCCCGCGGCGACTGGGAGGGTGGCCGGGACGTCATGGACGACCTGGCGGACCTGGTGGAGGGGCCCTGGGCCCAGGCGCAGGTCTTCTTGCGACGCAGCCGCCTCGCGGCGATGGCGCGTCGCTTCGAGGAGGCCCGAGTGGAAGCCCAGGAGGCGGAGCGCGCGTTCTCTGCCCTGGGTGACCAGGTGGAGGTGGCGCGGGCGCAGCTGTACTTCGCGGAGGCGGCGGAGGCCCTGGCCGACGGGCGGGGGGCGCTCCGCGGCTACCTCTCCGCCCACGTGGGCCTCGGGCCGGCCGGGGCGAGCGCGGAGCTCGCCCAGTGCAGCCGGGGGCTGGCGCGGATCGCGGCGTCGTCCGGCGACTATCGCAACGCCGAGAACCGCTTCCGCACCGCGCTGGTGACCTCCCGCGCGGTGCGGGACTACGCGGGCATCTTCAAGGCGGAGCTGGGGCTGGCCGACGTGCAACGCTTCCTCGGCGACCTGGAGGCGGCCCGCGGGTTCCTCGAGGAGGCTCTGCGGGTGGCCTTCGATCGGCGCCAGCGCCTCTCGGTGCGGGTGGCCCAGGTGACCCTGGTGCTGGAGGAGGAGCGCTTCGACGATGGGTTCGCGCGCCTCGAGCGGATCCACGCCGCGGCGGAGCAGGCGGGCCTCGGCGCGGTGCGGCGGCGGGCCGCGCTGAGCTTGGGCCAGGCCCTGCGGCGGCGGCCGGCCCAGGACGGCGCCCTCGGCGCCCGGGTCGAGGAGCTCGGGCGCGCGGCCGAGCACCTGACCCAGGCCCTCCAGGAGTCGGTGACCGACGACCCCGCGCTCATGGCCGCGCTGGAGCTGGCGCTCTCGCTCGTGGAGGCCCTCCGGGGCCAGCGAGACCGGGCGCTGCACCTGGCCAACTCGGCGCAAGCTCGCTTTCAGACCCAGGGGGCCCTGAGCGGCGAGGAGCCGCCCGCGGTCTACTACACGGTGGCCCGCGTCCACCAGGTGCTGGGCGAGACGGGGGAGGCGCGGAGCTGGTTCAAGCGCGCGGTGGCCCAGGTGGACGCCATCGGCAGTCGATTGGAGCGCAAGCAGCGCATCCGCTACCTGCAGCGCGCCCTGTGCCGGGCGGTGCTGGAGGAGGCGGAGCGCGCCGGGGTACCGGTGACCCGGGACGCGGAGTCCAACCGGATCTCGGCGGCGGAAGGATGAAGCGATGATGATTCGAAGGATCGGACTGGTGGTGGCGGGGCTCGGGGCGGGGGCGTGGCTCCTGTACAAGAGCCAGGTCCGGACGATGGTGGTCAGCGCGAAGGCGGAGCTGCCGGAGCGCGGCTTCTCGCACGCCCACTTCGCGGCGGTGCTCGCCCGCTTCGTCGACGACGAGGGGCGGGTGGACTACGAGGAGCTGCGGGCCCAGCGCGGCGATCTCGAGGCCTACCTGGCCCAGCTCGCCAAGGCCTCCCCCGAGGCCACCCCGTCGCGCTTCGAGACCCGCGACGCGAAGCTGGCCTACTACCTGAACGCCTACAACGCGTTCATGCTCTACCAGATCACCGAGCGCCCGGGGCTGAAGTCGGTGAACGACATGCCGATCCGGGTCTTCGGCCTCACGAAGTTCGATATGGGCGGTCGGCAGGTCACCTTGCACGCCCTCGAGAACGAGTTCATCCGACCGATGGGGGAGCCGCGCATCCACTTCGCGTTGAACTGCGCCTCCCTGGGCTGCCCGACCCTGGCCCGCGCCCCCTTCGAGGCCGACGCCCTGGAGGCCCAGCTCGCGGTGGCCACCCGGGCGTTCTGCCGCGACAGCCGGCACGTGCGCCGGGAGGGGAACGTCGTGCACCTGTCCCAGATCTTCAGGTGGTACGCGGAGGACTTCGGCCCCTCGGGCGGCCCGCTGGTGTTCTGCCGGAGCTGGGGCCGGGACGACATCCCGGAGGGAGCGGAGGTCCGCTACCTACCCTACGACTGGGGCCTGAACGCGAAGCTCAAGGGGTGAGGGCGGCGGCGGCGGCGCCCACCAGGTTGGCCTCGTCGATCCGGAGGACCGAGCACCGGCGGCCGGCGGGCAGGAGGCTAGGCAGGGTGGCCTGCACTCGGGCCGAGTACCCGGTGGCGCGCCAGAACAGCGAGCCCTCGGCCAGGATGCCCACCTCGAGCGCGTCGGCGGGGTAGGTGGTGATGGCGGCGGCGAGCCCGGCCGCGATCATGTCGGCGGAGCGGTCGAGGAGCAGGCCCGCCACCTCGCCCCGGCGCCCCTCGCCCGCGTCGCGCCACCCGACCAGGGGCCCGGTCCCCGCCTCGGGGTCGACGCCGGCCTCGGGGAGCGCGGCCGCGAGGAGGAACGGGAGGTAGAAGCCGCTCACCGCCTTCTCGAAGCGCTGCTGGCCGGGGTTGTTGCTCGCCTCGTCCACCGCGCGGTCGAGCGCGGTGAGGTGGGGCGGGTCGAAGTTCCCGGACTCGAGGTTCACCGCCATGGTGCCGGCGCCGGGGAAGGCGGCGAGCTTGGGGGCCTGCCGGGCGTCGTAGAAGCCGGCCATGTTGGTGCCGGTGCCCGCGATGAGCCCCACCATGTCACGGGGGCGCCCGGGGGCCTGCTGGGCGCCCGCGAGCAGGCTCGCCACGGTGTCGTTGACCACCGCGACCCGGCACGGCGCAAGCCCTCTTGCGCCAAGCGCCCTTGCCAGCCCATCGCCGACCAGCGCGCCCTCCACCCCGGGCACGTCGATGCCCTTGGTCCAGCGGATCAGCCGAGCGTCGCGGGAGGGGAGCACCGCGGAGGGGTAGGAGAAGCAGTAGCCGAGGGGGAGCCCGGCGCCCGAGTCGAGGCGGGCGGCGAGGTCGGCCTGCAGGGCGAAGAAGCCGTCGGCGTCGATGTCGGCGCCGCCCTCCTCGCGCATGGGCAGGCGGGCTTGCACCGGCCCCTTCACCACCTTCGCCCCGCCGTCGGCCGCGAGCGCGACCACCGCGGCGCGCATGTTGGTGCCCCCGGTGTCCACCACCAGGGCCTCCCCCGCGAGGCCGGCGGGGGGCGGGGGCAGGTGCGCGGGCAGGGCGCGGATCTCGCGCTCGTCCTCCGTGAGCCCCTCCCGGATCCGGGCCGCCAGCGTGTCGCGGAGCTCGGCCAGCTGGGCCGGGGTCAGGCGGAGGGCGTCAAGGGCGTCGGCCATGGGGCACCTGTGCCAGACCCCCCGGGGCTTGGCCAGCGTCCTCGCCCCTCCTATCCTGCCGGCATGCGGAACTCGCGAGCGGAGCGCGCAGCCGGGCGAGGCCCGGCGAAGAGGGGTGGGACGGCGCCGCCGACCCGGGCCCCCATGACGTTGGTGTTGGTGGGCTTCTTGGCCCTCGCGGGGTGCGCGGGCGAGGACCCCGTGGACGCGGGCGCGGACGCGGGGGTCGAGGCGGACGCAGGGTTCGAGGCCGACGCGGGGCTCGCGCTCGCGTGCGAGGCGGTGACCTGCGACGGGTACGCCGAGTTCTGCAAGAAGGTCTACGGCGCGCCCTGCGAGGCGGTGGACGCGGGCGAGTGCCCAGAGGGCACCGTGGTCTGCACCCTGGGGGTGAACGCCACCGGCTGCCAGCCGCCCCCCACCGCGAGCTGCGAGGCGCTGCCCGCCGCCTGTGACAACTGCCCCTGCATCATCAACCAGGGGCCGTGCGGCCAGGTGGTGCAGCAGGTGACCTGCCTCGGCATCGCGCGGACGGGGATGACGGTGAGCTGCCCGCCTCAGTAGCGGTAGAACATGACGCCGGCGTCGTCGCCCAGCCACACCATCGGGCAGGCGCGCTGGAGGTACGGCTTGCAGCCCATGCGGGCCACGTGGTCGACCGGGGCGATGTCGAGGACCACGCCCGGGTAGGCGCCGTCGGGGGCGCCGAGGGCGAGCGCGGACAGCGGCACCTCGGTGTACGAGAGCTCCGCGCTCCCCTGCACGCGCGCGGCGAGCACCGCGATGTAGACCTCGCCCTCCCGGATCACCAGGCCCGCGTCGTCGAGGCGGCGGTCTCCCGCCGCGAAGGGCGCAACGCCCACGCTCTGGCCGTACTGGTCGGCCCACAAGAGGCGGATCTCGGTGGTGCCATCCTCATGCAGGTGCTCGTAGATCACGCAGAAGCGCTCGGCTCCGCCCGGGACCTGGGGCACCGCGAGCACCTCGAAGCGCTCGCCCACCCGCGGCGCGCCGGTGGAGGGGCGGGCCACGAACGCGGCGGGGTCGAGGCCGCCCGCGTTGTCGCGCAGGCTCAGCTCCGAGACCGTGCCGGTGACGGTGCGGTGGGCCATGAGGAGCGCGCCGTCGCTTCGGCGGGCGAGGGTCACCGCCTCGTACTGCGAGGTGGGGGAGGAGCTGGCGTAGAACCCGTCGAACGCCTGGAAGCGCGCGTCGGACACGGTGGCGGTGCGGATGGTGCCCGCGACCGAGAACGCGACCATCGCGGGGACCTCACCCGGGAGGCCGCCGCCGAGGATCACCACCGCGGCCCGGTCCGGCTGGCCCGCGGTGACCCCCACCGGCAGGCGGAGCGGGTCGGGCGTCACGGTGGAGCTGCTCACGAGCGCGGTGCTCATGCTGATCAGGTCGTCCGCGGCCACGAAGAGGAAGCGATCCACCTGCTGCCCGTAGGTGCCCGCGATCCAGGTGGAGCGCCGGGTCACCGTGCGCGGCGCCCACGGGGTGCCCTCGGCCATCGCGTCGTAGAAGCGCTCGATCGCGCCCTCCCAGGGGTTGAACTCGCCGTCCTCGCGGTAGAGGGCGGCGACGGAGCGCCCGTTGGAGAGGCCGGTGCCGATCAGCTCGAAGGGGTACACCTGGTCCTGCACCTGGCCGACCACCTGAGCGAGCACCGGCAGCGAGGCCTCGACGTACTGGCCGTCGGGCCGGGTGAGCCGGAGGCGGCCGGTGCGGGCGGTGATCGGGAGGGCGGCCACCACCTCGCCGTCCGTCCACCGCGCCACCGAGAGGGTCACCATCGTGGTGGCGGTCTCGGTCGCGGTGAGGTCGACCGTGCCCTGGGCGACGCCGAAGCCGACCCCGGTGAGGACGAGCTCGCGGCCCGCGAGGCCGACCGGCGGGGTCACCGCGGCCAGGCTCGGGGCCACCGTGGCGTTCTCGACCAGGAGGGCCACCGCAACCAGGCCTGCATTCGCCGCCGCGTCGACCGCCCGCACCCCGACGTAGCGGGGGTTGCCGACCACCACCCCCAGCTCGGTGAGGGTCCGATCGAAGCGCACCGTCTGCCCGGGCGCGGCGACGGGGGGCGGCGACACCGCAGGCAGGCCTGCAAAGGTGGCGGGGTCCTCGAGCGCGGCCTGGGTGTCGGCGGTGCGCACCTCGAAGCCGGAGACCGTCCCCGCGCCGCCCGCGTCCTCGGGCGGGGCCACGAAGGTGATCTGGGCGGTGTCCGACCCGAGGTTGACCGCGGTGAGGGCGGTGGGGGCGCCGGGGGCCAGGGTGTCGCTCGGCACGCCGCGGGCCTCGGCCGCCACCGAGTAGTTGCCCGCCTCGTCGTAGGCGTAGACCAGGATCGCCAGCGGCACCCCGTCGGTGAGGCCGTCGACGGTGACGATGGCCGGCGCATCGAGGGGCCAGACGGTGTCGACCACGATCCCGGCAGCCAGGGGGTCGCCGGGGAAGTAGGTACGCCCACGCTCGAGGCTGGGGCGGGGCTGGGTGGTGGACGCGGTGGCCACAGCGAGCACGAAGCCCGCGACGTCGTCCTGTGCGGGTCGCCCGAAGGTGACCCGGAGCGACTCGCCCTCGGGGAGGACGTTCGCGCTCACCGGGGCCGGCGCGTCGGGGGCCTCGAAGTCGAGGTCGGGCCGATCGGGCACCAGGGTCATCACCAGGACCCCCGCGCTGGTCACCTCGTTGGGAGCCACCGTGATGCCGGTGATGCGGCCGCGGTAGGCCACCTCGCGGGAGAGGCCCTCGCCCACCAGGTCCTGACGCACGAAGGCCTCGGCCTCCACTACGCGGCCCTCGCCCGCGGCCACGTCATCGAGGCGCCAGGTGCCGCCCGCGGGCAGCAGGGTGTCCTCGCCCGCGGCGGGGTTCAGATCCAGCGCGGTGGAGGCAAGGAGGGCGCCGTCCGCGGTGAGGGCCTTGATCTCGAGGCGGCCCACCGAGTCCGGCAGCGCCGCGGTGTTCAGGGCGCGGCGGGCCACCCCCGGAGCGTCCTGGAAGACGATGCTCGCGGTGATGCCCCCGGGGCCGCCGGGGTCGGAGCAGGCGGTGGTGGCCACCAGGACCAACAGCAGGATGACTTGCCAAACTCGCATCAGTAGGTCCCCGTGATGGCGCCGGTCTCGTCCGGGAAGCTGGGGCCGCCCTTGGTGCCGCCCACGAGCACCGCGGCCACCGTGGCGCCGGCGGCCACCGCGGCGCCGACGGACGTCCAGAACCACCACTTCGTGATGACGGACTCGCCCTCACCGCCTCGACCGGGGGGCGGTGGGGGTGGGCTCCCGCCGAGCTCCGGGAAGTCCAGCACCACGTTGGTCACCGACCCGGGCTCGAGGAACACGTTGCGCCTGAGGCGCGCGCCGTCCGCGCTGACCGCCACCAGGGTGTGGTCCCCCGGGGCGCCCGCCCACTCCACGCTGCCGTCCCCCGAGAAGGGGGCGGTGCCGCCGTCCACCTGGATCTCGGACACGCCCCGGAGCTGGTCGGGGGCGATGCGCAGGCGGCCTTGCATCGGGTTCTTCACGTCCGGGAGCGGCTCCGGGGCCACCCCGCTGATCACGGGGTCGGCGTTGGGATCCGCCGGGGTCGGCTCGGGCGGCGCCTCGTCGAACCCCTTCAGGTCGCCTTCACCCACCACCGGGGTGGGGTCGGGGCCGGGGCGCAGGGGCTCGGGCTCCGGGTCTTCGAGGAGCGCGCTGGGGGCGGGCGCGCCGCCCATCGACGCGATCAGGAGGCGGGACGCCGCGTTGGCGCGGCTGGCGAGGTCGGCCTTGGCCAGCTCGGGGGGGCTCTCGGACTCGCCGACGACGCGCCCGGTGGCGACCTCGACCGCCACGAGCGAGACCTTGGCCGGGGTGACGAAGCCGGTGACGAGCACGTCCGCCCCGAGCGCGGCGCCGATCTCCTTCAGGCAATCCGGGCTGCCCGAGCAGTCCTTCACCTGCTCCCGCGCCGGGCCCACCAGGAAGTCGTGCCGCGCCTTCTGGAGCGCGACCGACACCGACAGGACCTCCTTGGACTGGGCGAGGGCCTCCTTCACGATGTCCCACGCCTCGAGAGCCTCACCGGCGCCGGTGCCGAGGGTGGCCATCGGCACCGTCACCAGCTCGGGGCGCTTGGCCGCGGCGAAGGTGGCGCCGAGCCCAGGGGGGAGGGCGACCGCCGCGGCCAGACAGAGGGGGAGCCACGCCATGGCGGGGCATGTTAGCCCACAGGTGGCCCCTCGTCACAACTCCACTGCGTCCGGAGCCTACATCTCGGCGGGCGGGCGCGGGCGACCGGGGCCCGGCCGGACGGGGCCGTGCGCTGGATCACCTGAACCCGAACGGCGCCTTCAGGCTATCGTCCGGCCCATGACGCGACTGGACCTCGTGATCCTGTTCGTGGAGGACCTGGAGCGGGCGGCCCGCTTCTACCGCGAGGGCCTCGGCTGGCGCGCTCGGGTCGAGGCCCCGCGCTACATCGAGCTCGACGGGGGCGTCGGCCTCATGGTCCGTGAGGCGGCGGCCGCCTTCGCCGGGCCCGAGCGGGCCGCCAGGCCCTTCCCGCAAGGCACCTTGCGAGCCGAGCTGTACCTCGCGGTGAAGGAGGCCGGACCGGTGCTCGCCCGGCTGGAGGCGATGGGCGGGGTCTCGGTGAGCCCCCTGGCGCTCCGGCCCTGGGGCGACACCGTAGGCTATGTCGCGGACCCCGACGGCCACCTGGTGGCGGTGGCGGAGCGCGGCGCGGTGAAGGTGCGGCCCGAGGACCTGGAGCCGGTTGCGCCGGGCGATCCGCGGGCGGCGGCGCTCCTCCAGGCCCGCTGGGGCAAGACCGAGATCGTGCTCGACGGGCGCCGGGTGGACGCCGCAGCGCTGCCCGGCTTCGCGCTCGTAGAGGCCGGTGCGCTGGTGGGCCTCGTGACCTACCAGGACCACGACGACGTCCGAGAGGTCATCACCCTCGACGCCCTGGACGCCGGCCGCGGCATCGGCCGGGCCCTCATGGCGAAGGTTGAGGCGGCGGGTCGCCCGGTTCGTGTGGTCACCACGAACGACAACCTGCCCGCGTTGGGCTTCTATCAGCGGGTGGGCTACCGCGTGGTGGCGGTGCGGGTAGGGGCCGTAGATCGGAGTCGCGCGCTCGATCGCCGCATCCCGACCCACGGCCACGGCGGGCTGCCGATCACCGACGAGTGGGTGTTGGAGCGGGTCGGGGTCCAGTAGAAAGGCCGCTTGCACGTGGAGGCGCGGATGCGGGTGGCGGTCTTCGAGTGGCTCCGGGTGCTGGCCACCGTCGTCGTCATCTATCACCACTCGGCCCTGGCCTACTACGGCAGCCCGATGCGGCGCTGGTACGTGCTCGATCCGGACGGGACCATCGCCTTCGAGGCGCTCCTCCGGATCGTCGACCCCTTCCAGATGCCCGCGTTCTTCCTGATCGCCGGCTGGCTCACCGCCCGCACGCTGCACCGTGGACGCGCGGGCTTCGTGCAACGCCGCTTGCTCCGCTTGGGGCTCCCCTTCCTCGTCGGGAGCTACACCCTGGTGCCGCTCCTGATGTACCTGAAGCGGACCACCCAGTCCGGGCTCCAGGACCGCTTCACCGACTACTGGCTCGGCGCCTACCTCACCCACGACTATCGTGCGGGCTACCTCTGGTTCCTCTCCATGCTCCTCGTGTTCCAGCTGGCGGCGTGGAGCCTGCACCGCGCGCGCCCCCGGTCCTTCGAGCCCGCGCCCCGACCGCCGTCGGTCGCCCTCGCGGCCGCGCTGGTCGCGGTGGTGGCGGGGGGCGAGGCGTTGGCCCAGGTGTACTTCGGTGAGTACGCGTGGGTGGAGTGGGGCGGGACGGGGCTCCTCACCTACCAGCCCTCTCGCCTCGCCAGCTACGCCGCGGCCTTCTGGGTGGGGGCCGAGGCCTGGCGCGGGGGCTGGACGTTCCGCGAGGGGCTCTTCGCCCGCCCCGGTCTCGCGCTCCTTGGGGTGGCCCTCGCCCTCGGGGTCCAGGTCGCCTTCGGGCTGACGCTCTATCCGGCGGTGTCGGGCTCAGGCTTGCTGATGCTGGTGAACGGGGCGCTCTACGCGGGCACCAGCCTCGTCACCGTGGTGGCGGGCGTGGCGGTGGCGGGCCGTCTCGCGGATCGCCTCGGTCAACCTGGCTTGCTGCGGCGCCTCTCGGGCGCCTCCTACACCACCTACCTCATCCACCTGCCAGTCGTGGTGAGTCTGCAATATGTTCTGCTCTATGCACCTGCCAATCCGGTGCTGAAGGCGCTCGCAGTGCTGTTGGTATCCGCACCGTTGAGCTTCGCCCTCGCAGACCTCCTCCTGCGGGTGAGGTGGCTCCGGCGGGTCCTGGGTTAGAGACCTCCGAGGGTTGACTATCTGAGGGGGTACCCGGATCTTATCGATATGATAAGGCAGCTTGCGCTCATCGGCGCGCCGACCCTGGCCATCATCGCGTCCATCGGTTGTAGCACCGTGGATGCGCAGCGGAGGCCTGACCCGCTGTTCGGGGTGCCGAAGGGCATCGACCAGCTGGCGATGTTCGAGCCGAAGCCCGACGGGCGGGTGGTGCGCATCGAGTACCAGTGCACCGACGCGGTCCTCAACGCCGTGGTCCTGGACACCGGCCCATCGCTCCGCCAGTGGATGCCCAGCCCGGCCCCGATCCCCGGGACGCGCATCATGGGTCAGGACTCGTCCCCGTTCCGACTCGAGGGCAACAAGGTCCGGTTCGTCGAGCTGCTGGATGGGCACCGCGCCGCGATCGCGTCCTGCCTCGAGGGCCTGGTCGCCATCGGCGGGGAGGTCGACATCCCGCGCATGCCCCGCGACGAGCAGCTCGCCTATTGGATGAACCTGCACAACATGATCGTCATCAACGAGCTGGCGAAGGCCTACCCGGTCAGCAAGCCGCGGGAGCTCGAGGTGGGCGCGCAGGGGCTGTCGCTGCACAGCGCGCCCCTGGTCGAGGTGTCGGGCGTGCGCCTGTCGCTCAACGACATCCGGCAGGGCATCGTGTTCCGATACTGGAGGGACCCGCGCGTCATGTACGGGTTCTTCACGGGTGAGTTGGCGAGCCCCAGCATCCGGACCAGGGCGTGGGTGGCGGCGTCGCTGTCGAAGGACCTCGACGCGAACGCCCGTGAGTTCGTGAACTCACTGCGCGGGGTTCGTGAGGTGCGTAACGGCGTGTTGATCGTGTCACCCTTGTACGAGGACGCCAGGGACGCGCTCTTCCCGAACTGGCCGACCGATCTGCGGGCCCACCTGCGCGCGTTCGCGGGGAAGGACGTCGAGGGGGCGCTCGAGCGCACCAACCGCATCACCCTCGGCCGATACGAGGCGAGGACCGCCGACCTCGTCGGGGGCTACGTCCCGGCGATCATGGCGCCGATGGTCGCCATCGCCCCCAACTCCAGCTCCCACAACATCGTCAACAAGGGGAACGGGCACGTCGTCTTCCGGGAGTACAACCACCCGGCGTTCGCAGTGGCCCTCGAGTCGGTGGCCAGGAAGAAGGCCGAGATCGAGTTCCGTCAGCGCAAGAAGGAGGTCGTCGAGATCCAGGACGCGCCGTTCGAAGCGCTGCCGGTCAAGGCGCCGCCCAAGCCGATCGAGTAGGGAGGCGGGTCGAGGCTAGAAGAAGCGCTTGCCGCTCGAGGCGTGGTCCACCAGGAGCTGGGCGGGGGCGAAGCGGCGGCCGAAGCGGTCCTCGAGGCCGCGCACCCGGCGCAGGAGCTCGGCCGGGCCCAGGGCGTCCGCGTAGCGGAACGGCCCGCCGCGGAAGGGCGGAAAGCCCAGCCCGAACACCGCGCCGATGTCGCCGTCCCGCGGGTTCCGCAAGATACCCTCCTCGAGGCACCGGATGGCCTCGCTCACCATCGGGAGGGCGAGGCGCTCGCCCAGCGCGGCGAGGTCGTGCTTCTTCTTGCGGTCGGGGTTGATGCCGAGGACGCCGTAGACGCTCTCGTCCACCTCCTTGCCCTTGGCCTCGCCCCCGTAGACGTAGAAGCCCTTGTTGCCCTTACGGCCGGTGCGCCCGTCGGCCACCAGCTTGTCGAGGCTGCCGGGGGCCACCATGCGGTCCCCGAACGCGGTGCCCGCGATCTTGGCCACCTTGGCCGCGGTGTCGATGCCCACCTCGTCGAGGAGGGTCACCGGGCCCACCGGGAACCCGAAGGCCTTGGCCGCGGCGTCGATCGTCTCGACCGGGATGCCGTCCATCATCATCCAGGCCGCCTCGTTCATGTACGGCCCGAGGACGCGGCTTGTGTAGAAGCCGACCCCGTCGTTCACGACGATGACGGTCTTGCCCTGCTTCTTGCCCACCGCAACGCAGGTTGCGACCACCTCGTCCGAGGTTTTCTCGGTGCGGATGATCTCCAACAGCGGCATCTTGTGGACCGGGCTGAAGTAGTGCATCCCGATGACGTTCTCGGGGCGCTTCGCCGGCTCGGCGATCCGGGTGATCGGGATGCTCGAGGTGTTGGAGGCGAAGATGACGTCGGCCTTGCAGGCGGCCTCGACCTCCTTCAGCACCTGGTGCTTCACCGCCAGGTCCTCGAACACCGCCTCCACCACGAGGTCGCAGTCCCCGAAGCCGCTGTAGTCGGTGCTCCCGGAGACCCGGAGGAGCTCGTGCTCCACCGCCAGCGGTCGGAGCTTGCGCTTCTTGCCCGCGCTCTCGGCGAGCTTGCGCACCTCGGCCAGGCCTCGGGCCACCGCGGCATCGTCCCGGTCCTTCATGCGCACCATCAGCCCGGCCCGCCCCGCGCTCACGCTGGCGATGCCGTGGCCCATGATGCCGGCGCCCAGGATCCCGAGCTTCTTCACCGGGCGCGGGGCCAGGTTGGGCTGATCGGTGCCGTTGTCCTTCTTGAGCGCCACGGTGGCGAAGAAGATCTCGACCAGGCGCCGGGAGACGTCGGTCATCATCAGGCGCCCGAAGGCCTCCGCCTCGGCGGCGAGGCCCTTCTTGATGCCCTTCTCGAGCCCGACGCGGGTGACCCGCAGGATCTCGTAGGGGGCGGGGTAGTGCTCGCCCGCCTTCCTCTTCAGCGTCTTCTCGGCCTGGTCGAAGACGACCTTGCGGCCGGCGGGGTTCTTGGCCAGGGCCAGCTCCCGGAGCGCCTTGGCGTCGGTGAGCTCGGCCACCCGCTCGGCCAGGGTGGGCTCGCGCTTGTCGGCCGCGAGGCGCAAGGCGACCTGCGCTGCGGCGTCGACGAGGATGGAGGGCGGGACCACCTCCTCCACCAGGCCGATCTTCTTGGCCCGCCGACCGTCGATCTGCTTGCCGGTCAGCATCATGTCGAGCGCGGCCTCGAGCCCCACCGTGCGGGGGAGGCGCTGGGTGCCGCCGCCCGCTGGGAGCAGGCCGAGTTGCACCTCGGGCAGGCCGAGCTTCGTCTTCTTGTCGTCGCTCGCCACCCGGGCGTGGCAGGCCAGCGCCAGCTCCAGGCCCCCGCCCAGGCACGCGCCGTCGATCGCGGCCACGAACGGGATGGCGCTCGCCTCGAGCGCGTCGAGCTCGGCCTGGAGGCCCTTGGCTCGGGTCGCCGCCTGGTCCGCGGTGGTGATCTTCCCGAAGGCCTCGATGTCGGCCCCGGCCAGGAACGACCCCGGCTTCTTGGACGCGATCACCGCGGCCTTGGCCCCGCTCTGCTGAAGCTCGGCCTTGGCCGCCTCCATGTCGGCCTTGAAGCTCTCCTTGAGGGTGTTCTGCGGGGCGTCGGGCACGTCCAGCCAGAACACGCCCACGCCGTCTTCGCGCAGCTCGAAGGTGATGCTCTTCGTCATGATCAGCCCTCCGACTCCAGGATCATCGCCGCCCCGAGGCCGCCGGCCGCGCACTGGGCGATGAGGCCCAGGCCGCCGCCGCGCCGCTTGAGCTCGCGCGCCACGGTGTTGATCTGCCGGGCGCCGGTGGCGGCGAAGGGGTGGCCGAGGGCGATGGAGCCCCCGTACAGGTTGAGCTTGTCGTCCGGGACCTCGCCGATCGCCTCGGCTCGCCCCAGCTTCTCCTTGGCCCACGCCTTGGACGCGAAGGCCTGCAGGTTGGACAGCATCTGGGCCGCGAAGGCCTCGTGCAGGTCGATGACCGACATGTCCGAGAGCTTCACCCCCGCCGCGTCGAGCGCCCGCGGGGTGGCGTAGGCCGGCCCCATCAACAGCTGCTCCGAGGGATCCAGCGCCGCGAAGGCGTAGCTGCGGATGTACGCGAGCACCGGGTAGCCGAGCGCCTTGGCCACGTCCTCTCGCATGAGGAGGAGGGCGGAGGCGCCGTCGGTGAGGGGGGAGCTGTTCCCCGCCGTCACCGTGCCCCACTTCCGGTCGAAGACCGGCTTCAGGCGCTGGTAGCCCTCGACCGTGGAGTCCATGCGCGTCAAGTTGTCTTGCGCGTAAGCCTCGTAGCTCGGGGGCACCCGGGCGGTCATCACCTCCTCGGCGAAGATGCCGTCCCGCCACGCCTGCGCGGCGCGGCTGTGGCTGCGGTGGGCGAAGGCGTCCTGGTCGGCGCGGCTGATGCCGTTCTCCTTCGCCATCTTCTCCGCCGCCTGCCCCATCGAGAGGCCGGTGGAGAGCTCCACCAGCGCGGGCGGGTCGGGCAGGAGGTCCTTGGCGTGGACGTCGGCGAAGGCCTTGAGCTTGTCGAGGGGCTTCTTGGCCTGGCTGGCCGAGATCAGCGCCTCGGCCAGGGGCTTGCGCAAGGCGATGGGCACATCCGAGGCGGAGTCCGCGCCGCCGGTGACCACCACCTGGGCCTGGCCCGTCTGGATCATCTGGGCCGCGGTGGCGGTGGCCTGGGTGCTGGTGGCGCAGGCCCGGCTGACGCTGAACGCGTCGATGGCCCGCGGGAGGGGGAGGGCGAGGGAGACCTCACGGGCGATGTTGGGCCCGACGAGCGAGGGCACCACCTGGCCGTAGACCAGGGCGTCGAGCTCCTTCGCGGGGAGCGCGGCGCGCTCGAGGAGCTCGTGCACCACCATCGTGCCCAGCTCGAGGGCGGAGAGTTGTTTGTAGGCGGAGCCCATCTTGGCGAAGGGCGTCCTGAGCCCGGCCACGATGGCCACCCGAGGCAGGCCGGAAACCGGCGCGACGGCACGTACCATGCGCACTTCCTCCTTGTGACGCACTGCGTAACCCGCGGTTGACTCGCGAGTCAAGCGGTTGGGTGGCGGTTATCCCTTGTCGCCGTGGGTCGGGGCGGGGCCGTGTGCGAACACGTCCTTCACCCGCACCGTCACCGAGTCCATCAGCGAGTACATCACCGGGACGATGACCAGGGTCAGGAACGTGGCGAAGGTCAGGCCGCTGATGATCGCGGTGCCCATCGGCCCCCAGAACTGGGTCGAGGGCGAGCCGATGTGGAAGTCGGGGTCAAGGTTGGTCAGCAGGCCCACGAAGTCGATGTTGATGCCGAAGGTGAGGGGGATAAGCCCCAGCACCGTGGTGAGGGCAGTGAGGAGCACCGGCCGCAGCCGGGTGGCCCCCGCCTCGACGATCGCCTCGGTCTTCGCGAGCCCGCGGTCCCTCAGCTGCATCGTGTAGTCGATGAGCACGATGGCGTTGTTCACCACGATGCCGGCGAGACTGATGATGCCGATGAAGGTGAAGAGGCTGAACGCGGTGCGGGTGAGCAGGAGGCCCAGGAGCACCCCGATCAAGCTCAGCGCCACCGCGATCATGATGATGAAGGGCGAGGTCACCGAGTTGAACTGCGCGATCATGATCATGAGGATCAGGGCCGAGCCCACGAAGAGCGCGGTGGTGAGGAAGCTGAAGCTCTCCTCCTGGTCCTTGTTCTCGCCCGTGTACTCCAGCTTGTAGCCGGCCGGGAGCTTCGAGACGTAGTCCTTCAGCTTCAGCTGGACCTGCTGCAGGATGGCCTCCTTGTTGTAGCCGGTGGCCGCGCCGCCGGAGACCGTCACCACCCGCTGGGCGTCCTTGCGGGTGACCGAGCCGAGGCCCGAGGTCACGTCGAAGTCCGCCACCGCGACGAGCGGGACCTGGGCCCCCTCGTGCACGATGGTGAGGTTCTTGACCGCCTCGAGGCTGTCGCGGTCAGCCTTACGCAGGCGCACCGTGATGTCGTACTCGTCCTCGCCGGTGCGGTACTTGCTCGCCTCGAAGCCGTTCACCGCGGTGCGGATGGTGGACGCGATCTGCTGGGTGTTGAGGCCGAACTGGGCCGCCCGCACCCGGTCGATGCGCACCGCGAGCTCGGGGCGCCCGGTGTCGAGGTTGTCGCGCACGTCGACCAGGCCGGGGATCTCGCCGCTGTCGGCCCAGCCCTTCAGCATCGCCTTCAGCTCGGACGAGATCGCCACGATCTGCTCGAACCTCGGGCCCGACACCTCGATGTTCACCGGCGGGCCGGTGGGCGGGCCGTTCTGATCCTTGGTGATCGTGATGTCCACCCCGGGCACGCCCTTCAGCCGGTCACGGATCTTCTCGAGCGTGGTGCGGCTGGGCTCGTTGCGGTCGTTGTACTCGACCAGGTTCATGGTGATGACCGAGGTCTCGGGGTGGCTGCTGCCGCCGCCGAAGGCCTGGTCGCCGCCCACGCCCACCCCGACCAGGATGTTCTCCATGTTCACCGTGGTGTTGGGGTCTTCGGCCAGGAGCGCGTCGAGGCGCTGCTGGAACTCGTTGGCGGTGCCGTTGCTCGCCTCGAGGTTGGTGCCCAGGCGCGCCTTCACCTCGACCTTGATCTGGTTGGGGTCGGTGTCCGGGAAGAACTCCACCCCGGTCGGGGCGAGCACGAACATCGCGAGGATGGAGAGCAGGCCCCCCATCACCGCGTTCATCAGCTTGGCCCGGTTGTCGGTGAGGATCAGCGTCCGCCCGGTGAGCCGGAGGAGGCCACCGAGCAGGCCGAAGGCCACCACCACCGCGGGCAGCACCAGCATCTCGAGGATGGTCTGGCCCTCCACCGGTCGGGGGGACAGGTACATGATCCCGAGGACGGAGGCGGTCACCGCGCCGAACACGAGGCCGAGGCGCATCGCCTTCCAGCCGCCGACGAGGAGGAGCTCGAAGGTGTGCAGCACGATGCCGAGCAGGCCCACCGCGACCATCACCGCGGCTGGCAACAGGATCACCGCCGCGGCCTCCTTCGAGGAGGCGGCGGCCACCACCCCGCCGATCACCGCGAGGCCGAGGCCCCCCGCGAAGCCGGTGATGCCGGTGGCGTTGCGCGCCATGGCCCACCGCACCGAGTAGTCGCGCTGCAACATCCACTGCAGAAAGCCGCGGTACCAGGCCACGATCGCGGGCAGGCCCTTCTCGACGAAGGTGTCCGCGATCGGCTTCATCATGTAGATGTGCGCGGGATAGATGAGGATGACCGAGCCGGCGAGGACGAGCGCCGTGGTCTGGTTCTCGACCAGCACCACGATGAAGGAGACCGCGGTGGCCACCGTGACGATGACCTTGGCCGGCTTCTTCATGCTCATGTGGTCGTGGCGTCCCTCGACCCGGGCGAAGTAGCCGGTGACCACCGGGTTGATGATCAACGCCACGAAGAGCGAGGCGGAGAGGGTCACGATGAGGGTCATGGGCAGGTAGCCCATGAACTCACCGATGATCCCCGGCCAGAAGAGCATCGGGATGAAGGCGGCGACGGTGGTCGCGGTGGAGGCCACCACCGCGCCGCCCACCTCACCGGTGGCGAGGCGCGCGGCCTCCCAGTGGTCGTGGCCCTCCTCCAGGAAGCGGTAGATGTTCTCGACGATGACGATGGCGTTGTCGACCAGCATCCCCAGGGCGATGATCAGGCTGAACAGGATGATGAAGTTCAGGGTCTGACCCATCGCGAAGAAGATCAGGAAGGTCAGGCACATCGAGAACGGGATGGCGACGCCGACCAGGAACGAGTTTCGCACCCCGAGGAAGAACAGGAGCACCGCGACCACGAACAGGAGGCCGGAGATGATGTTGTTCTCGAGGTCCTTCACCAGGTCCTTCACCTCCTTGCTCTGGTCGCCGGTGACGAGGACCCGGGTGCCGGTGGGGAAGGCGAACTTGTCGAGGGTCTCGCGCACCGCGGCCGAGGTCTCGAGGATGTTCTCACCCGCCCGCTTCTTCACGTTGAGGGAGATGACCTGCAGGTAGCCTTGCTGGTTGACCTCCTCCAGCTTGCCGTCCTCGTCCTCCATGCGCAGGATGCGGAGCCGCGCGTAGCTCGCGCGCTCCTTGAACCCGAAGCGCACGTCGGCCAGGTCGCGGATGTAGACCGGCTGGCCGCCCAGCGTCTTCACCACCACGTCCGCCACCTGGCGGGGCTCGTCGAACTGCCCGTCGACCCGGATCAGGTAGTTCAGGCGGTCGACGTCCACCTTGCCGCCCGGGATGTTGGTGTTCTCCTGGCCGATGACCTTGGTGATGTCGTCGAAGGTGAGGCCGTAGCCCTGGAGCTTGGCCAGGTCGACGTCCACCTGGACCTCGCGCTCGAGGCCACCCACGAGGTCGACCTCGAGCACGCTGGGGATCGACTCGAGCTCGTCCTCGAGGTCCTCCGCCACCTCCTTGAGCCGCGCGAGCGGGTAGTCGGCGGCGAGGTTGATCACCATGACCGGGAACTCCGAGATGTCGATCTCGGAGACGATGGGCTCCTCGGCGTCCTGGGGGAGGTCCGGCTTGGCGAGATCGACCTTGTCGCGCACCTTCTGGTTCGCGTCGTCCATCGACACGTCGGGGGTGAACTCCACCACGATCGAGGAGACGCCCTCGGTGGACGTGGACTTGATGTTGTCGATGCCGCTGAGGCCCTTGATCTCCCGCTCGATGGGCTGGGTGATCAGGTTCTCGATGTCGCTCGGGCTGGCCCCCGCGTACAGGGTCGTGATGACGATGTACGGGATCTCGATGGAGGGCGAAGACTCCTTGGGGAGCTTCACGTAGGAGAACGCGCCGCCGAACGTGATCAGCAGCGTCAGCACCACCGCGCTGGTGCGGTACTTGATCGCGGTGTCTGTGACCCTCATGGCACCTTCGCCTGCGCGTCGGCGCGCGGGCTCACCTCCACGAGGTCGCCCTGGGTGAGGTTGGTCTGCCCCGACACCACCACCTCGTCCCCCGCGGCCAGCCCGCTCTCGATCACCACCTCGTTCCCGGACGTGACCCCGGTGTTGACCACCCGCCGGGCCGCCTTGGGCTGCGCCGCGCTGCGATCGACCACGTACACCGCCTCGCCGCCCTCGTCGCGGATCACCGCGGCGAGGGGCACCGCGAGGGAGTCGGCGAGCTTGGCCCGGGTCACCAGGAGCCGCGCCACCATCTCGGGCTTCAGCGCGCCGTCCGGGTTGTCGAGCTCCGCCTCGACCTGGAAGGTCCGGTTCTTGGCGTCGATGGTCTGGCCCACGAAGGTCAGGCGCCCCTCGCGCGGGGCGAGGCCGTAGGCGTTGAAGGCGATGCGCACCGCCGCGCCCGGCTTGATGTCGGCCGCGTAGCGCTCGGGCACCCCGGCCTTCACCTTCAGGGTGCGGGTGTCGGTGACCCGGATGATGCTTCGGCCCGGGTTCACCTGCTCGCCGCGCTCGACCAGGTGGGCCTCCACAACCCCGGCGAAGGGCGCCACCACCTTGGCGTTGGCGAGCTGCTTTCGCGCCTGCGTCAACCCGGCCTGCGCCTGACCGAGCTGGGCCTGGGCCTGGGCGCGCTGGGCGGAGATGTTCTTGAACTCCAGCGCGCTGATGATCCCGTCGTCGGCGAGGGGCTTCTGACGGTTGAAGTTGTCCTCGGCCAGGGCGGCGGAGGTCTGCGCCACCTCGACCTGGGCCTCGGCCTGGCGCACCGCCGCCGCGAGCAGGTCCGCGTCGAGGGAGGCCAGGACCTGGCCCCTCTGCACCGCGGTCCCGAGCTCGACCAGGCTCTGCACCGTGCCCGAGCTCTGGGCCGAGAGGGTGGCGTCCTGCACCGCCTCGAGCGCGCCGGTGACCTCGATGCGGTCCTCGAACGTGCGCGGGACGAGCTTCAGCACCTCGACCTGGGTCACCCGCTCGGCGCTCGGCGCGGCGGGGGCAGGGGCGGCAGGCTTGGTTGCGTCCTTGCCCTCGCCGGGGGCCTGGCACGCCGCGGCCAGGGTGAGGCACGCGAACAGGATTGAGCGGTTGGGGCAGTTCATGGCGTGTCCTTGCTGGTGTTCACCGGGGGCTCCCCGATGGCGACGTCGTAGCTCACGCGGGCCACGAGGTAGTCGTGGATGGCCTGGCGGTAGGCGAAGCGGCTCTGATCCAGCTGCTGGGAGGCCTCGCGGAGCTCCAGCTGGGTGGAGACGCCCTCCCGCACCCGGATCTCGGCGTGGCTGTAGTTCAGCTCGGCCCGCTCGATGTTGCGCTCCTGGGTGGCGATCTGCTGCCGCGCGGTGTCCAGGTCGCGGAGCGCCTGCTCCACCTGGACCCGCACCTGATCCTCGAGCGTACCGAGATCGAGGCGAGCCTTCGAGGTGCTGACCCGGTTTCGCTCCAGGGTCTGGGAGGTCAGGAACCCGTTGAAGATGTTCCAGGTGACGGTGAGGCCCACGCTGGCGCTCGGGTTCCAATACGGATCGGCGAAGAAGCTGTTCTTGCTGGTGGTGACCGCGAACGTCGTCGGATCCTGGCTCACGACGGTGCGGTCGTCGGGCACGCTGCCCTGCATCGTCAGCGACCCCACCGCGCGGACGATGGGGAGGTACTCTGCCCACGTCACGTCTTCCTGGATCTCGAGCACCTCGACCTGCAGTCGAGCTTGCCGAAGGTCAGGCCGCTGTTCGAACGCCCGATCCATCGCCTCCGAGAGTGGCAGCACCTGGGCCGGCTGCCCCGCGAGGGCCAGCTCACCCTTGAGCTTGAGCGCCTGGGCGGGCGGCAGACCGAGCGCCAGCTTGAGGATGTCCATGGCGCTGGTGGCGAGGTTTCGGGCCCGGAACAGCTCGGTCTCCTTGTTGGCCAGCTCGACCTCGGACGACAGCTGAGCAAACTGGGGCAAGACACCTTGCGAGACGCGCTTGGCGGTCTCGGCCGCGGTGTCGCGGCTGCGGGCGACGCTCTTGTCGAGGATCTTCGTCTGCTCCTGCGCGAGGAGGGCGGCGTAGAAGACCCGCGCGGTGTAGGCCACGACCTGCTGGGCCTCGGCCTTCACCGCGACCTTGCTGGCCTCGAGGAAGCGCTCGCTCCCCTTGATCCCCGAGAACACCGCGCCGTTGTAGAGCACCTGGCTCACGCTGACGCCGGCCCGGAACTGGTTTCCCACGAAGAACGGGTTGCTGTTGGCGTTCGGATCGACCCCGCCGGCGATCAGGCCGTTGTAGACCTCCTGCTGGTAGTCCTCGAAAGAGAGCTTGCCGTGCGTCGGGTTGGGGTTGATCGTCGGGTCCGCGTCGGCGTTGTACGCGAGCCAGCCCAGGGCATCGAAGCCGTCGAACAGGCTCCCCGCGCCGGTGCCCGCGAAGGGGTTCGGGACGAGGAGGTTCCGGGTGTACCCGGCGCTCGCATCCACCGTAGGCCACACCTGCCAATAGGACGCGTCGGTGAGCGCCTCGGCGTCCTTGTACGTCAACTTGGCTTGCTGGATGCGGTAGGAGCGCTCGAGGGCGATCTCGACCGCCTCCTCCAGCCCCACCTCGACCGGAGCGACCGTCGACGGTTTGGACGCCTCACCCGGCGCGGCCCGCGCGGGTAGAGCGATGGTGATGGACGCGACGGCGAGCGCGCCGCGCGCGAGGATCGAAGGTGCACTGACCATGAGGCCCCCGGGCCGCCTGAGCCGCCCGGGGCGCACCTTGAACTGACCGGCCGGAAAAACGCAACCCAGATGTGGGGCCCAACCTATCGGAATGGTTGTGCCTTCACGCTTCTTCGCAGAGCCCGCGGCTCAGCCGTACGTGAATGTCATGAGCACGTCACCGATGATGTACTCGGACCCGTCCTCGATCAGCTCGCGCTCGATGCGCTCGGTCCCGGCCCAGATGCCGTTCGCGGCCCCGAGGTCGTTGATGTGGAAGCCGTCCGGGTCGTGGGTGATCGACGCGTGCTTGCGCGAGACCCGCTGGGACTTCAGCACGATGGCGCACTGCTTGGAGCGCCCGATGTAGGTCTCGGCGTCCACGATCTCCCACGATTCTCCGGTGTTGGTGGTGGCCACCAGCTTGTCCGGGGCGGCCGGGGCGGGGGTCGGCACCGGGGTCGGCGCGGCCGGGGCCCGGGCGCGGCCGGCCGACGGGGCGTCGATCGTCTCCCGGGGGCGCCGCGACGAGGTCGGGGTCGCCGGGGGCTTCTCGCGCCGCCGGGGCTCGGGGGCGGGCTTGGGCTCGGGCTCCGGCTCGAACGCGAAGTCGTCCTCGGGCTCGGGCAGGGGCTCGGGCTCCGGCTCGGGGGGCGGCGGAGCGGCGCGGGCCGGAGCCGGAGCCGGGGCCGGCGCGGGCGGGGCCTGCAGGGCCTGGGACGCGGCGAGCTCGGGGGCCTCGCCCTCCAACAGGCGCGTCTTCACCCCAGCCAGGAGCTGGTTGAGCCAGCGCCCGCAGGAGGTGCCGAGGGCGCTCTCGGGCGCGAACTCGAGGATCTCGGCGTCGCCCGAGGTGGGCGGCTCGACGAGGTCGTCCAGGCTGGGGCCCAGCCGGGCGTCCACCGTGCGCAGCGTCGCGCCGTGCAGGCCGGTGCGGCTGTGCTCGACCAGCTCGAGGGCGTCGGTGTAGCCGAGGCGCCCCTCGACATCCACGTTCACCTCGAGCCTCAGGCGGGCCGGCTCGGAGCGATCGGTGGTGATCACCACGGTGCCCGCCAGGTCCTCGAAGGCCAGGAACGCGAACTCGAAGTAGGTGGTGTTCTCACTGCTCCAGGTGCGCAGGAGGACGGACTCGCCGCCCACCCGGCCGGCCCACGCGGTGGCGCCCCGACTGGCCGCGGCGAGGCCGAGGTACTTCCAGTCGATGATCTGCGCGCTTCCGAGGGGCAGCCAGTGTGGGGTGTGCGGGGCCGAAGGTGCGGTACCGCTCATCGGGGACGGTTCCTACCATCCCCTACGACCCGAAACCAGCGCCCCCGCCTCACAATCCTGCGGACTTGATAGGTTCCAGCACCCGGGCCAGCCCCTTCCAGAGGAACTGACTGCGGGTCCAGTTGGCCCGGGCCTGGTCGTAGACCTCGAAGTGCCCCTCGATGATCCGGCGCCACTGCCGGGTCTCGCACACGTAGCGTCGGCCCGCCTTGCCCAGGCGCTCCCGGAGGGCGGGATCGTCGGCGAGGGTGCGGATCTTCTCGGCGAGGTCGCCGACGTCCTCGGCCCGGAAGATCAGGCCGGTCTCGCCGTCGCTCACCAGCTCGGTGATCCCCCCGACGTCGGAGCCGATCACCGCCTTCTCCATCGCCATCGCCTCGAGCGGCTTGAGCGGGGTGACCAGCTCGGTGATCCGCTGGCGGTCGCGGGGGTAGGCGAGGATGTCGACCACCGAGTAGATCGACTGCACCTCGTCGTGGGGCACGCGCCCCGGGTGCAGGATGGCCTGCTCGAGGCCCGCGTCCACCGCGATCTTGCGGCACTCCTCGTAGGTGTGGCCGGCCCCCACGATCAGGCCGCGGATGTCGTCCCGGCCGCCCTTGATCAGCTTCACCAGGGCCTCGACGAGGAACCGCACCCCCTCCCAGGCGTGGAAGGTCCCGATGTACGCGACCACCGTCTTGCCCTCGAGGCCGTACTTCGCCATCACCGCCGGGTCCTTGGGCAGGGGCGTGAAGCGGTCGACCTCGACCCCGTTCGGGATCACGTGCACGTCGCGGTCGCGCAGGCCGCGTTGCACCAGCTCCTTCTTGATGCCCTGGCAGATCCCGATGACCCCATCCGCCTGCTTGGCGAGCAGGGTCTCGGCCTTCTGGGTCGCCACGTAGCGGGGGGAGCCCACCGCGGTGCGGCCGAGGTCCACCGCGGCGTCCTCCCAGAACGCGCGGATCTCGTAGACGCACGGGATCCCCAGCTCCCGCGCCGCGAGCAGGCCGGGGATGCCGCAGAGGATGGAGCTGTGGGCGTGGATGAGGTCGGGATCCTCCCGCTTCGCCACCTCGACGATGCGGCGGCGCAGGTGGTGGATCTCCATCAGCTCGCGGGCCACCGGCTTGTCGGCCACCGCGTCGAGGAGGCCGGGCGCCGGCGGGTGGGTCCGGTAGTAGCGGATCCCGTCGAGCTCCTCCATCGAGCAGTCGGTCGGGTTCTCCTGGCGCACCGAGGTCAGCACCACCGGATCGATGCCCAGCGCCTTCTGGTTCAGCACGATGTAGCGGCTGCGCGAGGTGTAGCCGGCGAGCACCGGCACCGAGATGTCCAGGATGTGGAGCACCCGCATCGGCCGCGGAGTCTACCAGAGCCCCGGAAAAAGGGGCGCGGCGTGCACGAGTTCGTGGCGCGGCCGGGCCGGACCCGCTAAGCCCCTCCCCATGCCCCCGAGCGCAGGCGGACGGCTCACCACGGGCCCGGTGCGCCGTCAGGTCCTCGCGATGACCGTGCCCATGATCTGGGGCGTGCTGGCGGTGATCAGCAAGGGCATCGTCGACACCTTCTTCGTGAGCCGCCTCGGCACCGAGCAGCTCGGGGCGATGACCTTCGCGTTCCCGGTGATGATGGTGGTGAGCAACCTCGCCATCGGCCTCGGGGTGGGCACCGGATCGGTGGTGGCGCGCGCGATCGGCGAGGGCGACCCCGAGGTGGTGAAGCGCCGGGCCACCGACGGGCTCCTGTTGGCGGTGCTCCTGGTCAGCGCCACCGCGCTCTTGGGCCTGCTCACCCTCGAGCCGCTCTTCTCGGCCCTGGGGGCGAAGGGCGAGGTGATGGTGCACGTCCGGGAGTACATGCGGACCTGGTACTGGGGGATGGGCTTCCTCGTGGTGCCCATGGTGGGCAACGGGATCATCCGCGCCACCGGCGACGCGAAGGTCCCCGGGGTGGTGATGACGATCTCCGCCTTCGTGAACATTGGCCTCGACCCGGTGCTGATCTTCGGGCTGCTCGGCGCGCCTGCGATGGGGATCCAGGGGGCAGCCCTCGCCACCGTGATCTCGAACGTGGTCACCTTCGTCGCCGCGCTGGGCATCCTGCACTTTCGGGAGCGCATGATCCTGTGGCGCTCCGCCCCGCCCGCCGAGGTGTGGCAGAGCTGGAAGGCCATCTTGCACATCGGGGTCCCAGCCGCCGCCACCAACATGGTGAACCCGATCGGGGCCGCGGTGGTCACCGCGATCATGGCCCGCTTCGGCACCGAGGTGGTGGCGGGCCTCGGCGTGGCGGTCCGGGTCGAGACCCTGTCGGTGGTGGTGATGCTCGCGCTGTCCTCCAGCGTCGGGCCGATGGTGGGCCAGAACGCGGGGGCGGGGCGCTGGGATCGAGTGCAGGAGACCTTGCGCTTCTCCCACACCATCTGCCTGATCACCGGGGTGGTGGTGGCGGCGCTCCTGTGGCTCCTCGCTGGCCGGATCGCGGCGGTGTTCGACGACAGCGCCACCGTGATCGCGGTCGCCTCCACCTACCTGTCGTGGGCCGGGCTCTCCTACGCGGGCTACGGGGTGGCGATCACCACCGCCGCCGCCTTCAACGCCCTCGGGCGGCCGCTCCCCTCGACCACCCTGGTGGTGGTGCGCATCGTGCTCATCGTCGTGCCGGTCACCTACTTCCTCTCGAACGTGGTGGGCTGGGCCGCGGTGGCGTGGGCGGCGGTGCTCGGGAACGTGCTCGCGGGGGTGGCGGCGCTCCTGTTGGCGCGGCCGCTCCTGTCGCGCCGGCCCGCGCCGGCGTAAGGAAGCCGCAAGATCCATCGGCTACAACGGGGGCCACCGATGACGAAGCAGACCGCTCCGCTTGGACACCCCGATCTCGCGCCCACCGGCATGGACCGGCGCGCCCTGATGCGCCACGTGGCCCTGGGCCTCGCCGCGGCGCCCCTCCTGAAGGCCTGCGCGGGCGGGGACCCCCTCGTCGGAGTGGACGCCGGCTTCGCGGCGGACGCGGGCGCCGCCGACTCCGGTGCCGCCGCCGCGGACGCGGGCAGCGCGGCCGAGGACTCTGGCACCGCCCAGGACTCCGGCACCGCCCAGGACGCGGGCCAGGTCGAGGACGCCGGGCAGGGTGACGCTGGCGTCGCCACCGGGTGGGCCTCGGGCGGGACCGGCGCGATGACCGCCAAGGCCAGCTACCCGGACCCCTTCACCGGGGGCATCGCCTCCTGCCTGGTGGTGGGCGCCACCACCGAGGGGCCGTGCACCACCAACGACGACCTCGCGCGGGAGGACGTCTCCGAGGGCTGGACCGGGCTCCCGGTGCGCCTCGCCCTCAAGGTCGTCAACTCCGCTTGCGAGCCGGTAGCGGGGGCGGTGGTGAAGATCTGGCACACCAACCTGGAGGGCATCTACTCCGGCCAGACCCCGAACCCCGGCATGTGCACCGGGAACCGGGCCGACTACATGGCGATGGACTTCTTCCGCGGAGTGCAGACCTCCGACAACGCGGGCGTGGTGTACTTCGACACCTGCTTCCCCGGCTGGTACCGGGGGCGCGCGGTGCACATCCACTTCCAGGTGAAGTCGGGGGGCACCTCGTACAAGATCTCGCAGGTCTTCTTCCCCGAGGACGTCACCACCGAGATCTTCAGCCGCCACGAGGAGTACAGCGGCTTCGGGCAGCCCGACACCACCTTCTCGAACGACAACATCGTGTCCGGCATCGGCTTGGTGAACATCGACCGCCACACCCTGAGCGTGTCCCGGATGGCGGACGGCGCGATGCTGGCCTCCAAGGTGGTGGCTGTGGTCTCCTGAGCCCATGCCCAAGGTGCTGCTCATCGAGGATGATCGGGAGCTGGGCGGGCAGATCACCACCACCCTCGAGGGCGCGGGCTTCGAGGTCACGTGGTGGACCGAGGGCAAGGTGCCCGACCCCGAGGGCCTCGACCTCGTCATCGTGGACCTCATGCTCCCCGGCATGTACGGCCTCGACATCCTGAAGGCGCTGCGGGCGGAGTCGGACCTCCCGGTGCTCGTGCTCTCGGCCCGCACCGACACCTCCGACAAGATCCGCGCGCTGAAGCTCGGGGCGGACGACTACCTGACCAAGCCGTTCTGGCCGGACGAGCTGGTGGAGCGCGCGAAGGCTCGCTTGCGCCGCCCCTTCCTGGCTCGGAGCGAGGAGCTCGAGGTCGGTCCGCTCAAGGTGCACCTGGACGATCACCGGGTCACGCTCCACGGCCGCCCCCTCGACCTCACCCCCACCGAGCGCGCGCTCCTCACCGCGCTGGCCCGGCGCCGGGGCGCGGCGGTGACCCGGGGCGCCCTGGTCGACGCCCTCGACGCCCAGCACGATGGGGCGGAGCGCAACCTGGACGTCCACATCTCGCGTCTGCGCAAGAAGCTCGGCGACCCCGCCCTGGTCGAGACGGTCTGGGGGGTGGGGTACCGGCTCGCGGTGAAGTCCCCGGCATGAGGCTCCTCGTCCGCGTCGCCGTGGTCACCGCGGCGGTGGCCGCCCCGATGGTCCTCGGCCTGGTGGCGCTCGACGCACTCAGCCGCCACCGCGCGGCCGAGGTCGCCCTGGCCGGCATCGCCACCGACCGCATGGCGCGACCCGGCGCGCGGGCGCGCTGCGAGGCGGATCCGGAGGCGTGGGGGGCGGAGGTGCCCCGGCCCACGGGGCCGCGAGCGAGCGTGGAACGCCCCCCCGAGCCCCGCACTCCGCCGCCGGGGCCGCGGGGCGCGCCGCCGCGCTTCACCCCCTACACCGCGGCCCTGGCGCCGTCCCGCCGTGGTGCAACCAATATTGCGAAGCTGGTGCAGGATGACCTGCGTAACGCACAGTGGACCCCTGTGGACCGGGACCTCCTCGACGCCGAGGTCCGGGTGGCGGTGCGGATGCCGTGGGCCGAGGGGCCCTGCGCGGTGATCCTGGTCGAGGGGAGCACCACCCCCGGCTTCCTTGGCGCCTTCCTGCCTGCGAGCGAGGTGTGGCTGGCCCCGCTGGTCGCGGTGCTCCTCACCGTCCTCATCGCCCTGGTGCCGGTGGTGCGGCGCCTGGAGCGGCTCATCGCGGCGGTCGAGGCCTCGGCCGCCGGCGGCTTCGTGGCGCCCCCCGAGGTGGCGGGGCACGACGAGGTCGCGGCGCTGTCGCGCGCGTTCACCGCGGCCTCGGCCGAGGTCGGCCGCCAGCTGGCGGCCCGGGACGATCGCGAGCGGGCCCTGCGTGAGTTCCTCTCCAACACCACCCACGACGTGATGCTCCCCCTCACCGTGCTCATGCAGCACCTGGCCGTCGCCCGCGCCGGCCTCGAGGACGACGCGCCCCTGCGCGCCCCGGTGGTAGGCGCCATCGACGAGGCCCACTACATCGCCGCGCTCATCCAGAACCTCTCCGCGGTGGCGCGCCTCGACGTGGTGGAACCACGCCTGGAGCTGGGGCCGGTGGACCTGAACGCGGTGGTGGACCGGGTGGTCGCGCGCCACCGGGCGATGGCGGTGGAGCGGGGGGTGGAGCTGGTGAGTGGGGTGCCTGAGGCGCCGGTGCTGGTCGACGCCGACCTGACCTTCATCGAGCAGGCGGTGTCGAACGTGGTCTACAACGCCATCCACTACAACCGCGTCGACGGGCACGTCGCGGTGGTGCTGGATCGAACCAGTCCCGGCTTTCTGCTGCGGGTGCTGGACGACGGGCCCGGGATCCCCGGGGCCGAGCTGCACCGGCTGGTGGAGCGCGGCTTCCGAGGCAACGCGGCCCGCGGCCGGGGGACGAGCGGACACGGCCTGGGCCTGCACATCACCCACACCGTGGCGAAGCTGCACGGCTTCGGGCTGGAGTTCGAGAATCGGCCGGAGGGCGGGCTGCAGGTCAGCCTGCACGGGCCCGCGGCGGTCTGAGGCGTCCGTCCGGCGTCCGGGGGCGTCCGTCCGGCGTCCGGGGCAGGTGGCACCGTGTGGGTGCGCGCCGCCAGCGACCACGGTTCGGCATGGTGCTTGCTGTAGCTCTCCACGATGCGACGGATAGCCCGGCTGAGCCTCCTCCTGGTCACCGTGTCGGCGTGCGGGGGTGCGGTCGACCGCGCCCCCGGCACCCCCGGCGGCAGCGGCAACGCGAACAACAACAACAACACAGGCGGGAACACCCAGACGGGCGCGGTGCCCCAGGCCCTCACGGTGGCGCACGGCTTCTCCGAGGGCGCCTACGGGCAGAGCGCCCAGATCCTGAACCTCCTGGTCGAGAGCGCCCTCGCGGCGGGGCGGCAGGTCGGGGCGCCGGCGGTGCAGCAGGGCACCGTGGTCTGGCGGGACGGGCAGGTGCAGTACTCGGCCGAGCCGGCCGGTCAGCTCCGGGTGGTGGCCCCCACCGGCACCTGGGCGTTCCAGATCTCGGTGGCCGAGGGCAACCCGAGCAGCACCGAGGCGTTCTTCGACGGCGACCACCGGCTCACCGTCCACGCCACCAGCGACGCCGGCTCGGACCTCACCCTCGGCTCGAGCCGCGCCGGCATCCAGCGGCAGGCGCGGGTGACCGGCAAGGCCGTGGTCGAGGGCGTCACCTACGACCTCGATCTCACGTTCTCCGGCCAGGAGCGCTTCGAGACCGACAGCACCGGCACCTCGTACAACGCCGATCTCGACACCACCGGGTGGGCCGAGGGCCCCGACTTCCACCTCGAGGTCGACGAGACCTGGCGCTTCGAGCTGGTCGCGGGCAACGGCCCCGGCGGCTTCGTGGCCAACAGCGCCCAGCGCACGGTGCGCGGTGGCCTGATGGCGGGCGGGCACGTCTACGGCTTCCGCGACATCGAGACGAAGCGCGCGTTCCGCGACGGCAAGCCGACAGAGCTCGACACCTACTGGGCCGCCCGGGGCGAGGTCCTGCAAGATGGCCTGCAGTGGGGCCAGGTCGGGATGCGGGTGGACGTGGTCGACCCGAACAGCGGGGGCTTCGTCCGCTTCGTGCTCCAGTCGGGCGCGGGCGACGTGGTGCTGGAGTCCTACGCCGCCTATTGATCGTCAGTGCCCGAGGAACCGCCGGGCGAAGCGGGTAGCCAGCGTCATGATCGTGAGCTGGGGGTTCACGCCGAGGCTGGTCGGCACCACGCTCCCGTCCGAGACGTACAGCCCGCGGACCTCCCACGACTGGTGGTCGGGATCCACCACCCCCGCCCCCGCGGTGGCCGCCATCCGCACCGAGCCGAGGGGGTGCTGCGAGGTGCACTCCAGGCGCCGGGCCGGCATGTGCTCGAGGTCGTAGGCCGCGAACTGATCCGGGTCCATGGCGGGCGCGCCCAGGATCGGCAGGAACACCTCCTTGGCCCCCGCCGCGAAGAAGGTCTGCCCCGCGATGCGGAGGGCGCGCCGCATCGCCACCCGGTCCTTGTCCGCCATCCGGTAGGTCACCACCGGCTCGCGGCCGATGATCCGGTGCACGGTGCCCCCGCCGTCGTCGTGGAGGTTGGCCCCGAACATCGCGAGGTGGGGGAGCATCGCGGCCCGCTCGGCGTGCGCGTCGCCCACCCCGGGCTGGGTGGCGGCCAGGACCCCGGTGGGCACGAAGACGCTGTTGAACTGGATGCCCTCGGGCTCGTAGTGGGAGCTGAAGGCGCTCTGCAGGGCGCCTTGCCCACCTCGGACCTCCTCCTCGAAGCGGGCCATGATCCGGAAGGCCGGGTGCAGGGTCAGGTTCCGACCGACCTGGGCGCTCGCCCGGCCGACCCCGGAGCGCTTCAGGATCAGCGGAGTGTAGAGCGAGCCCGCGGCCAGGATCACCTGCTTCGCCTTCACGGTGAGCCGCCCGCCCGGGCGCCCGCCCTCGCGGTTGAGCACCCGGCCGCTCACCCCGACCGCGCGGTCGCCCTCGATCTTCACCCGCTCCACCAGGCAGTCCGACCAGATCCGGGTGCCCGCCGCCTGGGCCCGCGGCAGGTAGGTGCGGCCGACGCTCATCTTGGCCCCCGAAGGGCAACCGAAGTTGCAGGTGGACCAGCCCACGCAGCCCGAGGTGTTCCGGCGCATCGACTCGAGCTTGAAGCCCATGCGCTCCGCCCCCAGCCCGAAGAGCTGGGTGGAGCGGGAGCGCATCTCCTTGGGCACCTCCTGCACCGAGATCGCCTCCTCGACCTCCCGGTAGTAGGGTTCGAGGTGCTCGGGGGTCATGTCGTGCAGGTGATGATCCTGCCGCCACTCGTGGAGCACCGTCTCGGGGATGCGGAAGCACACCCCGCCGGTGAGCATGCTCGAGCCGCCCACGCAGCGCCCCATCATCACGTTGATCAGGGGCGAGTCGCCGAGGGCGAGGGTGGCGGTGAGCCCCGCCTCCCGCCACAGGTGCCGCAGCGACTGGCTGGGGCGCATGCGCGCGTGCTCGTCGGGGTGCACGTAGCCCCCCTCCTCGAGCACGAGCACGTCGTGCCCAGCCTCTTGCAGGATGGCCGCCGCCACCGCGCCGCCCGCCCCCGACCCGACCACCACCACCTCCGCCTCGAGCCGGAGGTCCCCGGTGTGCTGGCGCCCGAAGGAGACCGCCTCGCTCATGACTTCACCAGCGGGCCGAGGGGCATGCCGGTGGCCCGGGCCGCGTCGGGGTGCTCGTAGTAGACGATGCACAGGATCGCGCGCAGCGCGATGAGGATCCCGGCGAGGGGCGAGGCCTCCATCGCCTCCAAGGCCCGGATCCGATCCTGCAAGTCCAGCTGCGTCAGGTGGGTGAAGCGCCGGATCAGCAGCGGCGCGACGCGGCCCACCGCGAAGGTGGCGGCCCAGAACATGAGGCGCCCGCGGCCGGTGGTGCGGGCCATGAGGTCCGCGTACTCGTCCATCACCCAGTCCATCCGCTCCGCCGGCGGGGCGTGGCCCTCACGCGAGAACACCGCGTCGGCCACCGCGCGGGTGGTGTGCAGGGTAGCCTGCGAGAGCGCGCCGCTCCGCCTCGCCTCCCCGCGCGCGGCGGGCAGGGGGATGCTCCCCGGCTTCATCGGCCGGGGCAGGGCCACCAACGGGTGGGGGGTGATGTCCAGCTCGGGCGGGCCGGGGTTCATCGGGGCGGAGCATGCCCCAAAACCGCCCCTCAGGGCACCAGCTCGACGCTCAGGAAGTAGTCGTTGAAGGCGGCGGTGTCGTCCGCGTCGCGGACCACGACGTAGTACGTCCCCGCGGTGAGGTTCGCGGCGGCCATGTCCTCGGTGGCGTCGAGGCGCGAGCAGAAGCCGTTGCGGCTCGAGTCGTCGTCGTTCTCGGCGACGAGGGCCCCGGTGCCGTCTCTCAGCTCGAGGTAGGTGTCCTTGTTGAAGTCGCAGCTCGCCGGGTCCCCCAGCGTCGGGTAGGTGAAGGCCACGAGCGACGCGGTCTGCCCGCTCGGGATGGTGAAGGCGTAGTAGTCGTGATCTGCCACCGGGCGGATGTCGCCGTTGAAGGTCACCGCGGCGCCGCCCACGGTCACGCCGAGGGGCACCGCCTGACTGGTGCTGTCGTTGGGCTCCATCTCCACCGAGATGGAGCCGTCGAAGTGGCAGGTCGCGTCGCAGCCGTCGCCGGGGACGGTGCCGCCGTCGTCGCACTGCTCACCCGCGTTGTCTTCGAGCAGCCCGTTGCCGCACACCGCGCTGGTGATGACCACGTCCACCTGGACCTGGCCGCCCGATGTGTTCGGCTCCGCGATCAGCCCCAGCCGGAGGCCGCCGGCGGGCAGGTTGGTGGCCCAGGGGTGGACCGCAGGGTCGATGAAGGGGCAGCTGCCGTTGCCGGCCACCAGGCCGTATTGGATGGTGTTCGCCTGGTTCACCAGCAACATCAAGGTGGGGGCGGCGCAGCCCCCCTGGCCGTCGGAGGTGGTGACCGCGATGGACTGGCCGCCCAGGACCGTGATGTCCACGTAGACCGGCATCGCCCCGGGCGGGGGCACGGTGACGGTGACGGTGCCGCCGGTGCCCGAGATCCCGCCGGTGGACTCCACCGTGCACTGGGCCGAGCAGCCGTCGCCGTCGGTGGTGTTCCCGTCATCGCACTGCTCGCCCGCCTCCGGCCAGCCGTTGCCGCAGCCCGCGGGGTAGGTCTCGAACTCGACCTGGTAGGCCGCGATGCTCTGGTCGCCCGCGAACGACTCCACGCTCACCCAGTAGGTGCCGGCCTCGAGCGCGGTCACCTGGTAGAACAGGGGGTTCAGCTCGCCGCACGCGCTGTCCGAGGTGTCGTCCGCCACCGCCAGCTCCTCGAAGCCCGCGTCGAAGAGGCGGACCACGGTGTCCGCCTCGCCCGCGCACTGGCCCACCACCGGCACGCCGGTCGTGGCGCGGATGAAGCCCACGGCCGGCAGGGTCACCTGGTAGTAGTCCACCCGGTTGGCCGGGACGATGCTGCCGGAGAACGTCTGGGTCTGCCCGATGCCGCTCACCGCGCCCTGGCTCTCGGCCTCGCAAGTCGCACTGCAGCTGTCGCCGCTCGTGGTGTTGCCGTCGTCGCACTGCTCGCCGGTCTCGAGGATCTCGTTGCCGCAGCCCGGGCTCCCCACCAACACGACCAGGCTGTAGTCGCCCGGCTCGGTGAGGGTACCGACCGAGATGAAGTAGGTGCCGGCCGGCAGGTTGGCCGCGCCGGAGTCATGCTTCGGGTCGATCCGCGCGCAGTCGCTCACGCCTCCCGAGATGCTCTCGACCAGGGGCTCGCTCCCGGTGGCGTCCCAGAGCGCGAGGCCGCTGTCGAAGTCGCAGCCGCCCGCGCCGTTCGTGATGTCGGCGAACACGTTGCCGCCCGCGGGCACGGTGAAGCTGAAGAAGTCCGTGTCGCTGATGGTGGCGATGCTGCCCAGGGCGCCGCCGCCGGTGATCGCGGTGGCGGTGGCCCGATCGTCGTTGGGCTCCACCTCCATCACCGCCTGGGCCACGGTGGCCTGGCGCCGCTCGGTGTGGCCCGCGCCCTCCGCTGTGAACTCGAACACCGTGGTCTCAATAACGGTGACGGTGAGGTTACCGGCGGCCTGGCCGGTGTAGCCGTCGACCGCCTGCCCGTTGCCGGTGAGGGAGAAGCGCGCGCCGACCGCGGCGAAGGTGAGGGTCACGTCGGCGGACGCGCCGGTGAAGGCGCTCGGCGACACGATGAAGGTGTTGATCGCCCCCTCCCGCTCGGTGGTGACGGTGACCATCCTGGTGGTGCTCGCCACCGCGTTCTCCGCCCGCAGGGTGTAGGTCTGGGCGGCCTGGGTCACCGTCACGTTGAACGTCCCCGACGCCACCTCGGTCGTGGAGCTGAACAGCTCGGTCGTCCCTTCGAGCACCGTCACCTTGTCGGCGCCCGCGGTGGCCCAGCTCAGGGTGACCTCGGAGTTCGTCGGCGCGGGGTTGGGGGTCGCGGTGAAGCTGTCGATGGTCACCGCGGCCGCATCCACCGTCACCGTGATCGGCGCGCTCTGGAGCGTCTTGCCGTCGCCGGTGACCGAGAGCTGGAACGTCGTGGCCTCGTCGATCGCGCCCGAGTCCGCGGTGCCCTCGAGGCTGTTGGCGCCGTCGACGACCGGCGTGCCCGGGGTGCGGCTGATGCTCACGCTGACGCTCGCAGCACCGCTCACCTTCCAGGCCAGGGTCACCGAGCCGCCCCGCGCCACCGACGCCGCCGACGCGGTGAAGCTGTCGATCTTCAGCCCGCCGGTGCTGTTGTTGTTCGAGTTGTTGTTGTTGTTCGTGGTCTCGCCCCCGCAGGCCGCGAGCCCGAGGGTGGCGATCAGCGTGAGCAGCGTGCGAGCCAGAGTGCGAGCCATGGTGAAACTCATACCGCAGTCCGCGACGGTTGGGTGTAGCGGGGCCCTGAGTGCCGGCTAAGTGGCTGGAATCACGTTGGTTGCCGCGGCCGCGCGATCCGGCCGGCCGAGCGCGCGCCACTGCTCGGCCGCCAGGGCCAGCACCAGCTGGGCGGGCTCCACCGCGCCCCGCGCGAGGGCCTCGGCGCCCGCCAGCTCGAGGAGCCAGGCCAGGTCGCCGTCGGCGAGGCCGGTCTCCTCCAACAGGAGCCGGGCCTCGGTGAGGGTCACCGACCACGCCGCCCAGTCCCCCGCGTGGGCGAGCGAGGGCAGGCGCTGGGTCAGCACCAGGCAGCGCTGAGAGGGCTCCGCGCCCGGGCCGAGCTCCCGCGCCACCTGCGCGCTGAGCCGCTGCGCCCCCGCGAAGTCGCCCCGGGCCAGGAGCACCAGGCCCAGGTTCAGGCGGTCCATCCACGCGCTCTTGGAGCCGATGGCCTCGTCCATCGCGAGGGCCTGGCGGTAGGCGCGCTCGGCCTCGTCCAGCTCCCCCGCCTGGCGGGCCACCTCACCGAGGGCGGCGATGCAGCGGGCCTGCTGGAAGCGGTCGCCGAGCCCCTCGAGCACCCGGAGCTGCCGCTGGCACAGCGCCCGGGCCTCGTCCAGGCGACCCCGCCACAGCGCCGCGACCCCGAGGCGCAGGAGCGCTTGCGCGATCCCGGCCCGGTCCTCCTCGGCCTGGAACAGCACCAGGGCCTCGTCGAGCACCAGCTCGGCCCGCTCGAGATCGCCGAGCCGATACAGCGCCTCCCCCCGCCCGAGGAGGCACCGCGCCACCCCGGCGCGATCCCCGAGGCCGGCGTACAGGCGCCGGGCCTCGTCGAACTCGTTGAGGGCGGTGCCCTGGTCGCCCCGCTCGTGCGCAACCCGCCCTGCGGCGGCCAGGGCGTCGGCGAGGATGCGGCGCCAGCTCATCCGGCGTGCGGTGTCGCGGGCCCGCCGGGCCCAGGCGTCGGCGTCCTCGAAGCGGCCGCGCAGGGTGAGGATGGTCGCCCGGAGCACCCAGCCCTCCACCCGCCGCGGGTCCTCGGGCCCCGCCCCCATCCGGTCGAGCGCCTCGTCCCGGCGATCCACGAGGGCCGAGGCCTGGGGGAACTCGCTCGCCGCGAGCCGCTCCTCCGCCGCCCGCCGCAGCGGGTACAGGGCCAGCTCGGGGGTCCCGCCGGCGAGGTGGTGGCCGCCCAGGCGCTCCGCCACCCCGGGCGCCTCGTGGCCGTGCCGGTGGACCAACATGCGGGCGCACGCGGCGTGGTGCGCGGGGGCCCGCCCGGCCTCCTCCGCGCCCCGCACCAGGCTCTCCCGCAGCATGCCGTGGGCGAAGGCCCAGCCCCCGTCCGTCGGCACCGCAAGCCGGTTCTCCATCAGCGCGATCACCAAGAGTGGGGGCACGGTGAGGCTCGCCTCGAGCAGGGCCTCCTGCCACTCCCGCGCCTCGGTGGTGTGCCCGAGGATCGCGGCGACCTCGAGGGCGAAGAGCGCGGTCCTCGGGAACGGCTCCAGCACCCGCGCCACCCGCTGCCGCCACATCTGGTGGATGTCGTCGGGGAGCGCCGCGCGCTCCTGGGGCTTGAGCACGAAGCCGCGCGGCCCCACCTCGAGCACCCCGCGGCTCACCCAGTCCCCCACCAGCTGGACCGCGAACAGGGGGTTCCCTTGGGTGCGCTCCGCAACCTGAGTTGCGAGGTCGCCGTCGAGGAGCAAGAGGGCGTCGATCAGGGCGCGGTGGTGGACGTCGGCGAGGGGGAGGACGGCAAGCTCGCTTGCGCCCTCGGCCTGGAGCAGGGCGTCGAGGAGGCGCGCCTCCAGCCGGCGCTGGGGCAGGACGTCCTCCCGCACGGTGGCGAGCACCAGGATGGGGGCGGGGAGCTTCAGGAGGTGGAGGGCGAAGGCGAGGGCGTCGGCGCCCCACTGGACGTCCTCCATCCACACCACCACCGGTCGCGCCTCCGCCGCCCGGGCCAGGAGGCGCCCGACCAGCGCGTGGCGCTCGGACGCCTGGGCCGGGCGCACCCGGTCGGTGGTGCCCGGCTGCATCAGCTCGGCCAGGGCGAGCCACTCGTAGGGATCGACCACGCCCTGGGCCCGGAGCTGGGCCTCGGTGCGCTCGAGGAGCTCGGGGCCCGCGAGATCGACCGAGCGGAGCATCCGCGCCACCATCCGCGGCAGGCCGTGGGCGGGGCCGGGGGTGGAGCCGTGGGTGGCCCGCAGCACCTGGGCGCTCCCCACCTCGTCCGCCCGCTGGGTGAGCCACTCCACCAGCCGGCTCTTGCCGTGCCCGGCCGGCCCCCGCAGCACCACCGCGCGGCTCTTACCGAGGCGGCGCACCTCGGCCAGCGCGGCCCACAGGGCGTCCCGCTCCGCCTCGCGGTCGACCACCGGCACCGCCCGCAGACCGAACAGCGACAGGCCGGCGCCCACCAGCTGGAGCGGGGGCGTGGGGGCCTCTGGGCTCGCCCAGCCCGCGGGGAGAGGCGGGAGCGGCCGGGGGCACAGCCCGGCGGAGGGCGGCGGCGCGGGGGCGGCGGCGGCGGACATCGCCTCCGCGAGCTGGGTCTCGTGCAGCACCGTGGCGAGGGCGGCGGGGCGCTCGGGGTGATGCAAGGTCGGTTGCGTGAGGTGGAGCTCGGTGGGCTCGAAGAGCCCCGCCGGCAGGGTGGCGCCCTTCAGGCGCAGCGCCGGCTCGGGCGCCGGCCCGGGCGCCTGCCCCGGCGAGGTTGGGCGTGGAGGCTCCGCCGGCCGGCCGAGCGCGAGCAACGCGTGGGCGGCGTCGGCCGCGCGCTGGAAGCGGTCCCGCGGGTCCTTCTGGAGGAGCCGGTGCAGCCAGCCCTCGAACCCTCGGGGGAGCGCGAGCGCCTCGGGGAGCGCGGGCGGCGGTCGGGAGGTGTGATCGTAGGCGAGCTGGGCCAGGTTCTTGCCCTGGAAAGGCAGGTTGCCGGTCGCGAGGAGGAAGGCCAGGCCGCCCAGGGCGTACAGATCGGTCCACGGGCCGAGGTCGCGCCAGCGGGCGAGGAACTGCTCGGGCGCCATGTACATGGGGGTGCCGCTCGTCGCGTCCTCCGGGCGCACCGCCGCTCGGGTCGGCGCGTCGACCGGCTCCTGGGCGTGCGCGATGCCGAAGTCGGTGAGCTTGACCCCGGGTCGCGTGTCCCACGGCGCGGCGAGGAGCACGTTCTGGGGCTTGAGGTCTCGGTGGATCACCCCGCGGGCGTGCGCGTGGCCGAGCGCGTCGAGGAGCGCGAGCAGGATGGGTTGCAGATCTGGCCAGGCGAGGGGCCGATGGGCCTGATCAAGCGAGCCCCAGCTCGCCAGCTCCATCGCGAGGTAGGGCGCGCCGGGGGCGAGCCGGCGGGGGGCGGCGGCGGCGGTGGCCTCGGGCACCGTGCCGTGGTCGAGCACCATGACGATGCCGGGGTGGTGCAGGCGCGCCACCGCCTGCACCTCGCGCTGGAACGCCTCTCGGAACCGCGCCTCCTTGGCCTGGGCCGCGGTGATGACCTTCACCGCTACCGGCACCCGCTGCGCGCGGTGCTCGCCCGCCCAGACCTCGGCCATGCCCCCGCGGCCCACCAGGCGGTGGAGGTCGAAGGGGCCGAGAGAGATGGCGCCGTCGCCTGAGATGGGTCGAGTCTCCAACACCTGCGCCGGATGGCCAAGGTGAGGTGATCAGAAGGCGTGGTTGGCGTCGACCGAGAACAGGATCCCATCCGGAGACCACCCGAGATCGCCCCGGATCAGGAACGTGCGGCCCAGGCGATAGCGGAAGCCGCCGCCGGCCGCCCAGTGCAGGGCCACCCCGGTGCCGTCCAGCGCGGGGCGGCGCACCAGGTCCGCGAAGACCCTGCCCGCGTCCACGAACGCGACGAGGCCGACGGTGGTGGTCTTCCCGAACAGGTCGAACGTGAAGATGCGGCTCCTGAGCTCCAGGTTCCCGAACACCTTCACCTTGCCGTGGTAGCGCTGCACCCGCGGGCCCCGCACCGCCATCGGGCCGGCGGGGCCGTCGCCGGGAAAGAGCCCGCCGTGCCGAGCCAGCTCGTACAGCGGCGCGTCCCCGAACAGCACGTCCACCATGAGCCGACTCGCCAGCACCAACCGAGGGGTGAGCGGGGCCAGGTACTGCCGGAGGGTCACGTTCACCCCGCCGTAGGTGCCCTCCATCCCCAACAGCTGCCCCGCCCGGAGCGAGCCCTCCCACAGCCGGCCCCAGGTCGGGGCGATCTCGTCGTCCCGGGTGTCGAGGGCGAGGCCCACCGTGCCCTCGAGCCGCGCGTGCCGGCCCACCCCGACGAGGCGCGGGTTGCCCGGGGTCGCGAGCGCCTCGGCGAGGCGGCTACCGGGGAACACGTTGACCCAGTTGTACGAGGCGTCGCCCCCGTAGAAGAGCAACAGATCCTGCCCGATGGCCTGGCGGGCCACCGCTCGCGCGAGGACGTAGATGCGGTCGTACTCGTGATAGCGCCGCGCCGCCGCGAACCCCTCGGGGTCGCCGTCCTCGTCGATCGCCTCCCACGGGGCCTCGGCGGTGGACGCGTTGCCCAGCCCGTAGAACCCCGCGTTGATCAGGCGCGAGACGTCGAGGGTGGAGGTGAGGCGCAGGTCATCTTGCAAGAAGCGCGGGACGTCGAGGGTGAAGCGGTACAGCTGCAGGGTGGGTTGCACGCCGCGGCCGGGCGGGCGCCCGAGGTACACCTGGGTGAGGGCGGACAGGCGCCAGGCGTAGGGCGGATGGTGCGGGTCGAGCCGGGCGATGTTGAAGACGTTGGCCAGGCCCACCCCCAGGGCCGAGTCCAGCGCCACGCCAGGTAGGACAGCCCATTCAATGGGGCCCGGGCCGGCGGTGCTCGTCTGGGTGAGGCCGACGAGGAGCGCGGCCAGGGGGAGCAGGGGCACGGCTCACGGGCCCAGGAGGCGGGGGAGGAGGACGAAGCCGGCCTCGGAGGCCCAGTGGGCCACCGCCATCTTGGCCGGCTCCACCGTGAGCAGGGCCGCGACACCGCCGCCCACGCCCACCACGAAGAAGGCCAGGACCAGGAGCTTGAACGAGCGCACCCGGTCTCGGGACATCAAGAAGCCCTCGGCCGCCGACCACACCGTGGCGGGCAGGGCGCCGAGCACGACGACCACCGCCATGAACCAGATCGCCTCCACCAGCTGCGGCCAGAGCCGGACCACCGTGGGGCCGAAGGCCACGATGATCCCCGCCGGCAGCAGGAGGGCAGCGAGGAAGCGAGGGGCCCGGGAGCCGTAGTAGCGCTCCTCGAGGGCCGCGCCGAAGCGGAGCAGCTCGAACACGCCGACCGCGCATACCAGCGCCACCGCGTGGGGTAGGAGCCAGACCTCCCGGATCTGGAGGTTGCGGGTGTTCTCGCCCGCCATGCTCCACTCGAGCCCGAACAGCACGACCATCACCGTGGCCGCCACCCCGAGGACCGCGTAGGGGAGGCCGGCCGAGGCGCTCGACACCGCCATCACGCGTGCCCCGGGGAACAGGCCGAGGAGCAGGCGGGCCAGCCGCCCCGGGCGCCACGAGGCGGTCGGGCGGGGGCCGGCGGGTGTGAACAGGGGCCGGGCCCGACCGCGGTGGTCGAACGGGTGATCCCCGGGGTCGAAGTCCGAGGGGCCTGGAGGCGGCGGGGCCACGCGGCCGGCAGCATAGAGCATGCAGGAGTGCCGGCAAAGTCCTCCGCGCCGGGAGCCTCGGTGCTCAGTTGTCGATCATGAAGAACTCGTCCGGGGCCGCCTCGCCGGCCCGCGCCACGTAGTCCTTGGGCTCGGTGCCCGCCTTGAAGGCCTCGCGCACCGCGCCGATGGTGTCCTCGCGGGCCCGCATGCCGGTCTTCGGATCGATGACCACGAACACGATGCCGGGGGGCGGCTCGAACTCGTCGGTCTTCTTCTTCACCGCCGCCTTCATGTAGTCCACCCACACCGGCAGCGCGGCGCGGCCGCCCTGCTCGTAGCGGCCCATCGGCACCACGTAGTCGTCGTAGCCCACCCACGCCGCGGTCACGAGCTCGGTCGTGTAGCCCACGAACCACGCGTCGAAGCTGTCGTTGGTGGTGCCGGTCTTGCCCGCCACCGGCACGCCGACCCGCTGGGCGCCGGTGCCGGTCCCGCCCATCACCACGTTCCGCATCATCTTGGTGATGAGGAACCCGGTCTGGCGATCGATCACCTGCTCGGGGCGCTCCGCGGTGTCCTCCAGGGCGCGCTCGACCTTGAGCGCCATGCCCGCCCACGGGTCCTTGGCGTACCCGTGATCGTAGAGCACCTTGCCGTCGCGATCCTCGACCCGGGTGATGTAGCGCTTCTTCACCCGCCGCCCGTAGTTGGCGAACAGGGTGTAGACGTCGGTGAGCTCGCCCATGGTGACGCACGAGGCGCCGAGGGCCAGGCCCAGCTCGGGGCGCAGCTCGCTGTTGATGCCCAGGCGGTGCGCGTACTGGATGGCCGGCCCGAGACCCACCGCGTCGAGCACCCGGATCGCGGGCACGTTCATCGAGTTCTGCAGGGCGGTCCGCAGGGTGACCTCCCCCATGAACTTCATCTCGAAGTTGGCGGGCTTCCAGCGCTTCTTGGCCGACGGGTCGTCGAAGGTCACCGGCGCGTCGAGCACGGTGGTCGAGGGCGTCCAGTGGTTCAGGTACAGGGCGGCCGAGTAGACGATCGGCTTGAAGGACGAGCCCGGCTGCCGGCACGACTGGAGCGCGCGGTTGAACTCGCTGCGATCGAAGGAGTAGCCGCCGAGCATCGCGAGCACGTAGCCGCTCTCACGGTCCTCGGAGATCAGCGCGGCCTCGAGGTTGGGCTCCTGCTCGAGGGACACGAGGCGGAGGGTCGGGTCCTTCGGGATGTCCTTCAAGTATGGGAACGCGTAGCGGTCCTTCTTCACCGTCTCGAGGCTGGTGGCCCGCACCAGGAGCACGTCGCCGCCCTTGAAGGTGGAGGGGATGCTCTTCAGCAGGCCGGACTCGAAGTAGACCTGCGGGTCGACCTTGCGGGCCCACCGCATGGTGGCGAGGGGCAGCACCGCCTTGTGCGGGCCGATGTCAAGATAGATTGCGTTTCCACCCCGATCGATCTTGCGCACCACCCCCACGTAGAGCTCGCCGTCCTCCAGCTTCACGTAGCGGTCCAGCGCCTTCAGCTCCTCGCTGTAGGCGCCGAGGAACCTCTGGATCGCCTCGTCCCCCTTCAGCTCGAGGAGCGGCCCGCGGTAACCCTGGCGCTTGTCGACCATCCTGAGGTTCTCGTAGGTGGCGTCCTCGGCCGCGCGGTAGCGCTCCACGTCCACCGTGGTCCACACCCGCAGGCCGTCATCCAGGACCACGTCCTCGCCGTACTGCTCGACCAGCTCGCGCCGCACGTGCTCGGTGAAGTAGGGGGTCACGTCCCGGGAGTAGTTCGGGGCGTGGTAGACCACGATCGGGGTCTCCTTCGCCTCGGTGAGCTCCGCCTCGGTGATGAAGCCCTCCTCCAGCATGCGCCGGAGCACGTACTCGCGCCGGTCCTTGGCCCGCTTGGGGTGCGCGAAGGGCGAGTAGCGCGAGGGGGCCTGGGGGAGGCCGCCGAGGAGCGCGATCTCGGCCACGTTCAGCTCGTGCACGTCCTTGCGGAAGTAGTTCTGGGCCGCCGCCTGGACCCCGTAGGCCTGGTTCCCGAGGAAGATCTGGTTCAGGTACAGGGCGAGGATGTCCTGCTTGGAGAGGTTCTTCTCGAGCCGGCGGGCGAGGATGGCCTCCTTGATCTTGCGGGAGAACTTCTTGGCCGAGCCCGCCTTGTAGCCCTCGGCCGAGATGATCAACGACTTGGCGACCTGCTGGGTGATGGTGGAGCCGCCCTGGACCACCCGCCCCGCCCGGGCGTTGGCCACCGCGGCCCGGATGATGCCCCAGTAGTCGATGCCCTCATGCTCGAAGAAGCGGTCGTCCTCGGAGGCGAGGAAGGCCTGCACCAGCTTGGGGGGGATCCGGTCGTAGGGCAGCACCAGCCGCCGCTCCCGGTAGAACTCACCGATCAGCTGCCCCGACTGGTCGTAGACCTGGCTCACCGTCTTGGGCCGGTAGTCGTCGATGGTGTGGAAATCCGGGATGTCGTCGGCGTACAGCCCGTACACCACCGTCCCGGCCAGCGCCGCGCCCACGCCCCCGAGCAGGGCCAGGAAGGCCAGCCAGCGCAGGGCCCGCTGCCATCGGGTGCTCTCTCCCTTTGGGTTGAAGAAGACGACCTTCATCACCGATGCCAACGAGGCCATAACAGGCCGACCCACGTTGGTCACGTCCCCTGAGTGTCGGGGTGTATACCCGGGGAGGGCGGCGTTTGCCAATGCCGGTTCGGCCATGGTCGGCCGGCTCGGTCGGCTCGCGCCCGGTCGGGCGCCGGGCTGCCGCCGGTGCCGGGCCGCGCGCCTTCGTCACGGTGCGTCACCGCCTCACCACCGGGGTGGTCCCCCGGGGTCCGGTGGATCCCTGAAAGGCCAGGCCCAGGCCTCGGCACGCGCCTTGGAGATCACACGCCCCGAAGGGAGACACCGTCATGACGGAGACCTCTGACCTCCGTGGGGTGCTGGTGGTGGCGCAGGAAGAAGGCGTCCAACTCGGCACGGTCACGGGCATCAACATCGACACCTTCGAGCGGCGGATCGCGGCCATCCGGTTCCGCCCGCGGGGCATCAACAAGAAGGAGGGCTATGTCCTCACCCGGGACGTCCGGCTCGTGGGGCAGGACGTCATCTTCGTGGCCACCCAGAAGGCGGCGAAGAACGAGGACACCGAGACCATCCCGGGCCGGAGCCTGCACGCCCTGCAGGGGGCCCGCGTCACCACGATCAAGGGCAAGCTGCTCGGCACGCTGGTGGACGTGGACTTCACCCGGGAGGACTGGAAGCTCAGCCAGCTCCGGCTGGCTGGGGATCTCGTGATCCCGGTGGTGCCCACCGAGATCAGCATCGAGGACGAGATCGTGGTGCCGGCCTCGTACGAGGACCACATGCAGCGGATCCCGGAGGCGACCGGACACAACGGCCTGCTCGCCCGGGTGTTCGGCAAGGAGAACGTGGAGCACCTCTCCCAGAGCCTCAAGCGGGCCTGGGGGCGCCACGACGAGCCGGTGAAGAAGGACGAGCCCAAGAAGGCGGTCCCCAAGAAGGAGACCCCCGAGAAGTAGTCGCTCAGCGGGGCGCCGCCGGCGCGTTGCACTCCGACAAGCCCGCTTGCGCGGAGGCGTGCCGCGGCGCCACCGTGAGCACCCGCTGGAACACCGGCTTCGCGTCGGCCGCGCGCCCCTGCTTCAACAGGGCCCAGCCGAGCCCCGCCTGCATCTCCACGTCGGAGGGGTACAGCCCAAGCACCTTCCTGTACGCGACCTCCGCCTCCTTGAAGCGGCCGAGGTTGTACCAGGTGAAGGCCAGCCTGCTGTTCACGAGGAAGCCGCCCGGATCCAGCTTCTGGAGCTCGAGGAGGGTCTTCTCGGCGTCCAGCCAGCGGCGGGCCGCCATCTCGGACAGGCTCAGGCCCAGGCGCGGCTCCACCGCCTGCGGCGCGAGCCCCACCGCGCGTCGGTACTCCTCGACCGCCTCGCCGTAGCGGGCCCCGAGGTAGAGGAGCCAGCCCCGGCGGAGCGCGTACAGGTAGGTGGCCTTCTCGCCCTGGGGCAGCTGCTCCAGGGTCGCGAGGGCGCCCGGCGCGTCGTGCAGGACCTCCTGCTCGTAGGAGCGCTGGTAGAGGTCGGGCACGTTCGGGGCGCCGGCCAGGGTGAGGGCGAGGGCGATGGGGAACATCATGATGGGACCTCCTCAGGGTGGGGGTGGACGCGCAGGGCGGTGCTCAGCCGACCACGCAGGGCAACTTGCACTCGGGTGATGCCGACCCCGGTCTGGAGCTCGGCCTCGGTGGCCAAGAGCGGGACGCCGCGGCGGGAGGCCTCGGAGCGCCCCTCCACCACCAACCGGGCGCCATCCCGCCGGCGGGCGTATCGCATCCGGAGGGTGCCGGCGGAGGTGAAGGGGGCGACGAAGTCGAGGGCCCACGCGATGCCGGGGTGCGGGGCGAAGGCGACCTCGTCCTCCCAGGTGAGCTCGTCGCTGGCCTCCAGGGGGACCCGGGCCAGGGCGGCGCGGATCAGGTGCAGGGCGGAGCTCCGCGCGCCGAGGACGTCGTAGACCGTGAACACGCCGAGGCCCAGGTCGTAGTAGAGGCGTGCGCCGGTGGCGGGGGAGAAGAGCGACAGGTTGCCGTACAGATCGAGGTCCGGCACGAGCTTCTCGGCCACGCCATCCACGCTGAACGTGAGGGCCTGGTGATAGCGCCACTCGAACAGGCGCCGCACCGCCGGATCCGGCTCGAGGTTTCGCAGCTGATCGCCCAGGCCCGGCACCGCGGTGGGCACCAGGTGTGGCGGGCCCAAGGGCTCCGGGCCCGGCTGATGTCGCGCCACCACGAGGTCGTGCAGCTCGGTGGTGATGGTGGGGGCGCCCACCTGCGCGGTGGCCTGCAGGTGCATGTGTACGTGGGGCACGTCGGCGCGACCGGAGCTGCCGCACCTGGCGAGGACCTCGCCCCGGCGGACGCTCTGGCCCTCCTTCACCGTGATGCTGCCCGGGCTGAGGTGGCAGATGAGCGCGTACAGTCCCAGGCCCAGCTGGAGCACCACCACGTTGCCCCAGTTCTCCTCCAGGTTGGGCTTGCCCACCGGGCTGTCGGGGACCCCGTCCACCACCTTGATCACCGTCGCCTCGGCGGGGGCCAGCACCGGCAGGCCGTAGCAGTGGTAGTCGGGCAACAGGAGCCCATCGCCCCGGTGGGTCCGGCCGTCGCGCCCCTGCACCTCGAGGTCGAAGGCGTGGCGCCACGCGCCGAGGTGGGTGATGGCGCCGTCGGTGCCCTGGGTGCAGATCCAGCGGCCCATCACCGGGGCCGAGATCCGCACCGCGTAGTGCGCGCCGAAGCGGGCCTCTCGCGTCCGGAAGTACCGCAAGTTCTCTTCCGGGCTGCCGAGGAGGAAGTCCACCGCCTTGGGGCGCTCGTCCCGCATGCGCTGGCGCATGGCGTACAGGAACAGGAGCACGGTGGCGTTGAAGGGGAGCACCAACATCGGCAGCCCCCCTCGGGCGAGGTAGGGGAGCGAGCCCAGGGTGATGAGCCCCGACACGCAGGCGCCGAGCGCCCCGAGCAGGAACGCGGAGGGGCTGGGGACGAACCACACCCCGCCCAGCGCGATGGCGGTGAGGATGAAGTTGTAGCCCACGATCACCGGGGTGAGCCCGGCGGCGGCGTGGACGTCGGGCCACAGCACCCAGGCGAGGCCGAAGCCCATGAGCGACAGGAGCAGGCCGATGCGGGAGTAGACGGCCAGGGCCAATAGCACCATCAGGCCGACCTTCACCTCGGGGAGGAAGAACAGGGCGCCCAGGCTGTGCAGGTAGGCTTGCACGAAGCCCAGGGGCGGCCCCTCGTGGGGGACCAGGAGCCCACCGGGGGTCAGCGCCAGCACCTGCGCGCTCCCCACCACCAGGTAGAAGACGGCGAGGAAGGGCACGGTGAGGGCGGGGAGGCCGAAGCTGGCGCCGAGGGCGGACTGGGCCGCGGCGGTGACCGGGACCAGGGCCAGGGCGCCCACGATGATGAGGAGGAGGGCGGCGGGTCCGCCCTCGTAGCTCGCGGCCACCCCCACCCCCACCAGGAGCGGACCGTAGCCGTAGCGTCCGTCCTGGATCACCTCGGGGGACAGGCGCGCGAGGTGCGCCAGCAGGTTCGCCAGCACCGCGCCCGCCAAGCCGGCGAAGCCCACCCGGGGCTCGAGGAACGTGGCGGCCATGAGGAGGGCGCCGAGGGTGCGAGACCCCCGAAACAGGATCTGGCCGTAGCTGGCCAGGGTCGCGTCGCCGAACGCGAGGACCCGCGCCCGCCACTGCGGGGCGAGGCTGGCGGCTACGGCAGCCACGCGGGCAGGACCTCCTCCCGGGTCACCGACTCCAGCGTCTCGCGGCGCCGGATGAGGGCCACCTCACCCTTGTGGCTCACCATCACCACCGCGGGGCGGTAGGTGATGAACTGCATCCACTGGGTCACGTTGTAGGCGCCGACGTTCCGGAACACGAGGCGGTCGCCCACCTCCACCGGCGGGAACAGGAGGGTGTCCCGGACCACGTCGATGTTCATGCACAGCGGCCCGTAGAGCACGGTGGGCTCGGGCAGCCCGCGCATCTCCTGGGCCGGCAGCACGTCGTGGCGGTACCAGAACGCGGTGAAGAGCACGTTCACCCCCGCGTCCAGCACCACCCCGCGCCGGCCGTCGGGGAGGGCCTTGTTCGCCACCACCGTGCTCACGAGGTAGCCGGCGTCGTCGACCAGCGCGCGCCCGTGCTCCACCACCAGGGTGGGGAGCTCGGAGGGGGCGTAGGCGAGGGCGGAGAGGCCATCCACGATCGCCTCGGCGTAGCGGGTGAAGGCGGGCGTCGCCTGGTCGCCCGGCAGGTACTGGGCCTGCAAGGTGTTGTGCGAAGCGAAGCCGCCGCCGAGGTCGATGAAGGTGAGGGTGACGCCGAGCTTGCTCCGGAGCTCGTTCGCCAGCTCCGCCATCTTCTTGGCCGCCTGCCGGTACGCGTCGGGCTCGAGGATGAAGGTGCCGAGGTGGCAGTGCAGGCCGGTCAGCTCCAGCCGCCCGCCGCTCAACAGGCGCTTCGCCGCGTCCATCGCCTGGCCGCTCTCGAGGTTGAAGCCGAAGCGGGTCCACGGCGGGGCGCCGGCCGCGGCGAGGTTGATGCGCAAGGCGACCTGCGGTCGCAGCCCGCGGCGCTCCGCCACCCGCTCCGCCGCCAGCATCTCGTCGAAGTGATCGAGGTGGACGATCGTCCCCTCCGGCAGCACCCGCTCCAGGGTGGCCTCCGGCTTGTAGGGCCCGTTGAAGTGGATCTTGCTCCCCGGCACCCCGAGGCTGCGCGCCTTCTCCCACTCGAACTCGGAGACCACCTCCGCGTAGGCGCCCTCGGCGTGGAGCACCTTGCAGATCGCGCCGAGGTAGTTGGTCTTGTACGACCACGCCACCCGAAAGCGCGGGTAGCGGCGCCGGAACGCGTCGTCGAGGTCGCGGTAGCGGTTCACCAGGGTGTTCTCGGAGAACACGAACAGGGGCGAGCCGTGCTCGGCCACCAGCGCCGCCACCGGGACCCCGTCGATCTCGGTGAGGGGGCGCATGGCCTGCACCCGCGAGAACTTGTTCATCAGGCCCGACTCGTGGCGGACCAGCACCGGCCTCTGGTAGCGCGCCTTCATGACACACCCCCTCTGAGCTCCCCCGACTGGGTCAGGCGATCGAAGTCCTCGAGGCGGGCGATCTGGTCGAGCGAGATGCGCACGAACATCGTGCCCACCTCGAAGTGGGTGAGGGGCTCGACCGCCTCACCCCGGGCCAGCTGCACCACCGCGTAGGGCAGGTTCATCCCCGCCCCCGCCGACAGGTAGACCCAGGCCGGGAAGCGCGGGTTGATCTCGAGGAGGTTGTAGGTGCCGTCCTCGTCCTTCAGGATCTCCACCTCGCACGGGCCGCGCCAGCGGCTGGCCGCCATGAACGCGCGGGTGGCCTGGATCAGGGCCGGGTCCTTCACCGCGATGCCCGCCCAGCCCTTCCCCTTGTCGGTGAGGAGGGTCTTCTTCATCGGCACCGCGCCCACGAGCCCGCCCCGCCCGTCGCCCACCGCCACCACGTCGTACTCCTGGCCGACGAGGGCGTGCTGCACGATCACCGGCAGCCCCCAGCGCGCCACCACCCGGTGAAAGGCCATCACCGCCTCGTCCACGCTGCGGGCGAGATCCGCGCCGTAGAACAGGCCCTTCACGTACAGCGGGAAGGGCACCTCCTCGTGCACCTTGTAGAGGTCGGCGACGCTGGAGATCACCTTCGAGGCGGGGACCGCGATGCCCGCCTGCTTGCCCAGCTCCAGCAGGTGCGCCTTCGAGCGCAGCTCGAGCTGCTGGGGGGTGGGGAGGAACATCCCGATCCCCCTCTTCTGCAGGCTCTCCTGCAGGGCGATGAAGGACGGCAGCTCCGAGTCCAGGGTGGGCACGATGACGTCCAGCCCCACCTCTTCGTCGATGTACTCGAGGCGCGCGGCCAGGGCCTCCACCCCCTGGGAGGGGTAGGGGATGAGGAAGACGTCGTCGGCCAGCTCCCGGGCGTAGATGCCGGGGTCCAGGGAGTCATAGGCCAGCCCCACGATGCGCCCCCGGAAGTCGGGGTGGGCGCGGATCGCGCGGATGACGCTGACGCCGGGCGCGGGGTTGTCGGTGGCGTTGAGCCCGGTCACCGCCACGGTGCCTTCCATGACGCTCACGCGCACCTCCTCAGACCTCTGCGTCCTTCGGCACCAGGCCGAAGCGCCGCAGGGTCTCGATGAACTCGTCCACGTCGCGGACGAGATCGCGCTCCACCACCTCGTAGGTCTCTTCGAGCCGGGCCCGGAGCTGGGCTCGGTCCTCCCCCGCCTTGAGGCCCTGGAGCAGGGTCAGGGCGCTGTCGTTCGCGCTGAACGTGGCCCCGGTGTACGGGTCGAACACGAAGCCGGTGTCGCTCACCGCCAGGTCCTTCAGCTTGTCGCTCAGCTCCATGGCTCGCCTCCTCGTCATCGCCGCATCGCCAGCCCCACCGTCACCAGGTGGAGCTGGGTGGTGTACGGATCCAGGCCCTCGGGCTCGCCCTCGAGCCGCCGCAGCTCGTACTCCGCCAGCACGCTGAAGCCCCCGCCGACCGAGAGCCGGAGGCCGCCCCGGGCCCCCAGCCCCACCGCCTCGGGGAGGTTGTAGAGCGCGTGGAGCTCCGGCAGGACGGGTTGCAGCTCGCGCCCGAGGGTGCCGCCGGCCCAGGCGCCGAAGCGGGCGGAGTCCCAGCCGAGCACCAGCTCGCCCGCCCCGTGGGCCGCCCCGTCGCTCCACTGCAGGCGACCCTGCGCCGCGGCCGAGAAGCCGGCCCAGGGGCCCACCCCGAGCCGCAGGCTGGACTGCAGCACGTTGTGGTCGGGGTACACGCTGATCGCCTGGGCGAGCCGCAGGTCGACCCCCCAGGTGATCCGGAGCTGGGCCGCGGCGACGTGGGCCGCGAAGTTCGGCTGGCCCTGAGGGCGGGCCCAGCCGTAGGTGCCGCGCAGCCCCCAGCGGGGGGCGTCGTAGCCGAGCGAGGCCCAGACCTCGTTCTGCAAGAGGTCCTCCACCGGCGGATCGAAGACCTGCTCGCTCCGGGTCACGAAGTAGAGGCCGCGGTAGCCGGCCCCGAGGTGGAGCCCGAAGGGGGCGCGCCACGCGACCCGGGCCGCCCCCGCCCCCGCGAAGCGCTTGGCGGGGTGGCCGCTCCAGACATGGCCGGTGAGCCCGACCCACGCCTCGATCTGCGGCCAGGCGGCCCTCGCCGCGTCCAGCCCCGCGCGGGCCGCAGGATCACCTGGGCGGGCGGCCAGGACCCGCTCGAACGCGGCCCGGGCCTCGTCCCACGCTCCGAGCGCGAGCGCGGCCTCCCCCAGGCCCTGGTCCGCGTCGCCGCCGGGCCCCGAGAGCGCGGCGGCCAGCGCGTAGTAGCGCCGCGCCTCCTCGGCCCGGCCCGCGCTCAGGCAGAGGTAGCCGAGGCGGAGGGCGAGGCTGTAGTCCTGGGTGTAGACGTCCATCGCGGCGGCGAGGGTGGTGATGGCCGCGTCGCGCTCGCCCGCCGCGCGCTGGGCCTCGGCCCTCGCCATCGTGGCCTCGTAGCTCAGCGGGGGATCGCCTGCGAAAGCGGCCGGAGCGCCCACGGGCCCCGTCCCCGCCATGAACACGAGCAGCGCTGCTCCAATCCGCCCCAAGGATCGGTGCCCTCCTCGGTGCTCATTGGAGCAAGGCCCGTGCCGCGACCCCGACGGTGCGAGCAGGCGGCGCGCAGGGCGAGGGAGCGGGGCGCGGTAACCGGCCCGCGCGCCATGGTGGAGGTCGGTAACGGTGGCTTTGGTCGAAGTGCGACGATTCGTCGCAGGCAGGTTGGCTTGCGGACCGTGCAAGCTCGCTTGTCACCCCGATCCGATCCGTCCACCCGGGCGGCGCCGCGGTCGGCTCGGCGCGCGGGGCCAGGCGGGGCTTTCCCCGTGCTGCGCGGCTGAGAGGTCGCCGGCGCACACCGCGAGAAAACTCGGCGATGGCGCGGCCGCGGGCGCCACGGCTCCGCCGGCCCAGGACCTCAGGATCCGGTCGTGTAGGGGGTTGTACGTAGCGCCGTCGCGGGTTGACTCAGCGGCCGGACGCCGCGGCGCGCTGCTTGCGGTTCGGGAGCGCGCCGTCCTTGAGCTTCTTGTCGGAGGCGCCCTCCTTCACGAGGCGGCCTCGCGACACCACCACCCCACCGGAGCGCAGCCTGGAGATGCGCTTTTGCCCGCGCTTGGTCACTCGCCTGAAAAGTGCCACGGGGATGCCTCACTCGCAACCGACGGTGGAGGGATGCAGAAGCCTGGATGCCAGATTGATCCCGTCGCCTCGGGGGGCTAGCGTTCGGGTCCCCGTGCCGCAGAAGAACGCCTTCATCATCGACGATGACCGCGATTTCGCGCTCAAGATGGCCGCCGCCCTCCGCACGGACGGGCTGAAGGTGGGCCTGTCCGAGGGCGATCGAGATCCGCTGGACGAGATCAAGCTGGAGCGGCCCGACATCGTGCTGGTGCGCGCGGAGGGGAAGAACAACGAGTCCGGCTTCTCCATCTGCAACCGGCTCAAGAAGGCCAAGCGCTGGGCCAACACGCCGGTCTTCATCTACACCTCCGACGACAACACCAAGCGCCTCGAGAAGCACCGGGAGCAGGACACGCCGGCCGATGACTACCTGATCATCCCGGAGCAGCCGCCGTACCCCTTCGACGAGATCCGCGGCCGTGTGAAGGGTATCCTCTTTCCCCCCGGCGGCGTGAGCAAGCCGCCGCCCCTGCCCGCCCCCAAGGAGGAGGAGCTGAAGCCGGTGACGGCCGAGGACTCCGCGTTCATCGAGACCTTGATGGACTCCCTGGTCTCGTCCGACGACGAGCCGTCGACCCCGCCGCCGGTCCGGCGCGAGCCGACCCAGATAGGCCGGCGCACCACCGCCGACCACAAGCTGGACATGCTCCGCCAGAAGCTCCGCCAGCGCGAGTCGGAGCTGGCCAAGGTCATGGAGATGTTCCGGGCCAAGGAGCGCGAGTACCACCAGTGGAACGAGAAGGTGGTGGAGCGCGATGTGGAGGCCCAGTCCCTCCGCATGACCATCGACGACCTCAAGGCCACCAACGACGCGGTCCGAGAGGAGCTCGATCACCGGACGGCGGAGTTCAACGCCTCGTTCGAGCAGCTGCTCGAGGAGAAGGTCGGCCGCGAGAACGAGCTGATCCAGATCGTCGCGGGCAAGGAGAAGGAGCTCGCGGACCTGCAGGCGGCCCTGGCGAAGACCAAGGCGGCGGCGGAGGCCCAGGACCAGGCGCTGTCCGCGCGGATCGCCGACCTCGAGGGGAAGCTCGCCGCGGCGGAGGCCCGCATCTCGGAGCTCGAGGCCACCCTGGGCGACCGCGAGCAGGCGATCGCCGACCTCGAGGCGGAGCTGAAGGAGGCCAAGGCGCAGATCGAGGGCTTCTCGGCCACCGTGGCCCGGCAGGTCGACGCCCTGGCCGAGCAGCAGGCCCAGCGCCTGCGCCTCGAGGCCCTGATCCTGGAGCTGCGGGGCGATCTCGCGTCCACCCGGGACGACGTGGACGAGCTGTCCCGCACCCAGGCGTTCGAGCTGGCGACCCGGGACGAGCTGATCCACGGGCTCAGGGCCGACCTCGCCAACGCCGAGGCCCACGCGGCGCAGCTCGAGAGCGACCTGTCGGGCGAGCTCGAGGACACCCGCGACGCCCTCGGGGCCGAGCAGGCCGCCCACGCCGCCGAGGCGGCGCGCGCGGATGGCCTGGACGTGGAGCTGGCCGAGCTCAAGGCCGAGAGCGAGCAGACCCGATCCGAGCTCGAGGCCGACGTGGCCCGGCTGGCCGACAGCGAGGCGTCCCTCAACGCCGAGCTGGCCGCGGCGCAGGAGCAGGTCGAGAGCCTCGAGGCCCAGCGCGCCGCCCTCAGCGGTGAGGTCGCGACCCGCGACGGGCGGATCGGCGAGCTCGCCCAGGCCCTCGCGGACGAGCAGAGCAGCCACAGCGCGGCCCGGGACACCCTCCTCGCGCGCGACGCCACGGTGGCGGACCGCGAGGCGGAGCTCGGGCGGGTCGAGGCGGAGCTGGGGCGGATCCGGGGTGAGCTGTCGGCGGCGAACGACGACGTCGCGAGCCTCGAGGCCGAGCTGGCCCAGCAGAAGGACGCCTACGAGGCCCTCGAGCGCCGGGCGGCCGACAAGAAGGCCTCCCTCGAGGCGGAGCTCGCCGAGCTGCAGGCCGAGTTGACGCGAGCCAACGACGAGGCGGAGAGCGCCGCGTCGCAGTTCCGGGATCAGATCGTGACCCTCGGGGCCGATCTCGCCGCCCGGGGCGATCACGCCGACAACCTGGAGCGGGAGCTGGACGGCGAGCGCCGGGACCGGCTCCTGGCCGAGCGGCACGCGGCCGAGGTGGAGCAGGCCCTGGCCGACACCAAGGCCCAGCTCGCCCACACCTCGGATGAGCTGAGGAAGACCGAGCGGGAGCTGGGGAGCGTCCGGGAGACCCTGGCCCTCACCGAGGGCCGGCTGTCGGAGGTGCAGGAGACCCTGCGCGCCGAGCACTCGAGCCGCGACGCGGCGGAGCACGCGCTGGCCGCCTTGCGCACCGCGATGGACCAGCGGGGGGCCGAGGTGGGCCGCCTGGAGGGCCGGGTGGCGGTGCTGGACGAGAACGTCCAGTCGCTGCGGGTCGAGAACGCCGAGCTGGAGGAGGAGCTCGACCGCACCAAGGAGGAGCTCTCGATGCGCTCCAGCGAGCTGGCGGCGGCGCGCTCCGAGGCGAGCGAGCGGGCCGAGCGGCTCACCGACGTGCGGGCGGAGCTCGGGCTGCGCGAGCGGCGCCTGGCCGAGCTCGGCGAGCGCCTGCGCGACGTCACCGAGGCGCGGGATCAGCTGCACGCGGAGCGGGACGCGCTCCTCGGCGAGCGCGCCCGCCTCACCGAGGACGTGGCCGGGCTGGCCGCGAGCAAGGACGCCCTCGGGGTGGAGCTCGCGGGGCTCGAGGACAAGGTCGACGACCTCGAGGGCGAGCTGGACAGCCGCGACGGCCGCATCGCCGCCCTGGAGCAGGCGCTCGGCCAGGCCAAGCAGGACGGCGCCGCCCTGGAGCAGGTGCGCGTCAACCTGGCCTCCGATCTGGCCCGGGCCCAGGAGGCCCGCGCCCGGCTGGAGGAGGAGCTCGGGCACGCCCGCGCCGACTGGGAGACCCAGCGGCAGGAGCTGCTGGGGGAGCGGGACTCGGTCCGCCAGCGCCTGAAGGAGCTGGGGAGCGAGCTGGACAAGGTCCGGGAGGCCCGCGACGGGCTGAAGGCCGAGCTCGCCCGCACCACCGAGCAGGGCCTGGCCCAGCAGGCCCGGGACGAGGCGGAGATCGAGCAGCTCCGCGCCACCTTGGAGGAGGCGCAGGCCTCGTACGAGGTCCACAAGGAGGACACCCGGCTCGCCCTCGGGCAGCGCGACGTGGAGCGCGCGGGGCTGGAGGCGGAGCTGGCCAGCACCCGGGAGGCGCTGGAGTCCGAGCAGGCCACGAACGAGCAGGCGCGGGAGGATCTCGAGGCGCTGGAGGTGGCGCTGTCGAACGCGCGGGCCTCGGAGGAGTCGCTCCGGCAGCAGGCGGCCGAGACGCGGTCTCGGCTCGAGTCCGAGCTGGCCGAGCTCTCGGCCCGCTTCGAAGCTGCAACCCAGGCTGCGAATCAGCACCGGGCCTCGCTCGAGGTCAGCCTGGCGGAGTCCCAGGCCGAGGCGGAGCGCCTCGCGGGGGGCCTCGACCACGCGCAAGCCACCTTGTCGGCGGAGCGGCAGAGCCTCTCCGAGGAGGTCGCGGCGCTGTCCGAGCGGCTCGAGGAGGCGAACAACCGCGCCGCGGCGCTCGCGGCCGAGCGGGCCGCCGACGCGGATCGGCACCGCGGCGAGGTGGATCAGCTCCGGGGCCGGGTCGACAACCTCACCCAGGCCGGCCAGACCAAGGACCGCGAGCTGGCCGAGACCCGCACCCGCATCGGGGAGCTCGACGCCCGGCTCGATGCGTCCCGGCGCGAGCGGGACGAGGTGGAGAGCCGCTACATCAAGGAGCTGGAGGAGGTCCACGACGACTACATGAAGAAGGCGCGCGACGTGGACGAGGCCCACTCCAAGGAGGTCGAGGATCTGCGCCGCCAGGCCCTCGAGGCCAAGCGTCAGCTCAAGACGTCGCAGCTGGCCGCGCAGCGCCTCACGGATCGCATCCAGAAGCTGGAGACCGAGCGCCCCCACCGCACCACCGCGGAGGCCGCCTTCGACTCCTGGATCGCCAACCTCAACGAGCAGGAGCTGCCGGTGCCCTCCCAGGTGCCGAGCCAGCGCCCGAGCGCGGTGCCGCGCCGGCGCGTCGGGGCCACCGGGTCCGGCACCGGCATCCCGCCGGTGCGGACATCGGCCAGCCCGCTCCCCACCCCCGCTCCGGTGGCGGACGAGGGCGGCGGCCTGGAGGCCAGCGCCGGCGTCCCGAGCACCGAAGAGGAGGGTGACGACGTGACGGTGGTGGGGGCCACCCCCGGGGATGGTCGGACCCCGGCGCCTCGGCGGCCCACCCGGCGCCCCAAGCCTGGCGCCGATGATGGCACCCAGCTCACCGCGGACCTGGTGGAGCAGCCGGCGGAGGGCGATGACTTCCTCGCCGCCTTCGATCGGGAGTTCAAGAACCTGAAGTCCTAGTGCGGGCACTGGCCTGGGGTCTCGGGCGCGCTCGCTCTTTTGCCTGCCCAGGCGGGGTCCGGCGTGGTAGGCCCGGGTCATGCGCCGGGCTCCGTTCGGGATGGCTCTGTTGGCCGTGGGCCTGTTCGTGGGGTGCGCCTCCAGCAACGACGGAGGCGTAGACGAGGACCCCAACAACCCGAGCGCCCAGCCCGGCCAGGGCGAGAACGCCGTCACCGTCACCTACGAGTCCACCGCCGAGGGGAACTTCCTGAAGGGGGAGGACGCCTTCAAGGACGAGCAGTACCTGGCCGCTCAGCGCTACTTCGGCTTCGTCCGCACCAAGTTCCCCTACTCGCGCTACGCGGTGCAGGCCGAGCTGCGGGTGGCGGACTGCCAGTTCGCCCGCGAGCGCTACCTCGAGGCGATCGACAGCTACCAGAACTTCGTGCGCCTGCACCCCAACCACGAGAAGGTGCCGTACGCCTCCTTCAAGGTGGGCATGGCCCACCACGCCGAGATCCCGAGCGAGTTCTTCATCCTGCCCCCCGCCCACGAGAAGGATCAGGCGGCGGTGCGGGACGCGGCCCGCGCCCTCGAGAGCTACCTCGAGCGCTTCAGTGACGACGAGAACGCGACCGAGGCCAAGAAGGTGCTCGACGACGTGCGCCGTCGGCTGATGGCCCACGAGCGCTACGTGGCCGACTTCTACAAGAACCTCGAGCGGGAGCGGGCCTACGTCGGGCGGCTGGAGGTCATCCGGCACGACTTCGCGGACGTGGGGCTGACCGATGAGCTGCTCCTCGAGATCACCCGGGCGTGGGCGCGGCTCGGTGAGGCCGACAAGGCGAAGTCCGCCGCGAAGCAGCTCGAGGAGGCCTTCCCGAAGTCGAAGCTGATCGGTGAGGCGAAGGAGGCCGTCGCCGGCATCGCGGCGAAGCCGGCGGAGCCTCCGGCGAAGATCGAGGCGCCGGACGCCGAAGAGCCCGCGGGGCCAGCCCCCGCTGACGACGCGGGCTGATCAGGCGTAGGCAGGCTCGGGGACCACGTCCTCGAGGTCGTAGTCCGAGACGAGGCGCTTGAAGGCCTCGAAGTCCTGGGCCAGGTTCATCCGGGTCTGGCAGCCCGGGAAGGATAGGGCGAGCTCCATCAGGAGCCGCGATGCATGCAAGGCGTCTTTCGCTTCCCACACGCCCAGCACATCGCGATCGTCCCCCACCAACAGGAAATGTCGCATCGAGATCCCCCTGTGCGTCCAGTCCCGCTGCGCTCCTCCATCGGAGGGCCCCCGCGCACCACCAAGGCGGGTTGGACGCTCGTCGTTCTGCGCACCGCAGCGCAGATCCACAGATCTAGCACTCGGGAAAGTCCGATGTGAAGCCCCCTTGCCGGCACTTTATCGCCGCGCGGGGCGCAGTTCGCTGCATCCGAAGTGAGGGCGGGGTGGCCCGGGATTGGCAGCTATGAGTGCGGGTCGGAGGAGGTAGGAGTCACTCGAGACCGAGTGCCGCGACCTGCTCCTCGTCGAGCCCGAAGTAGTGGGCGATCTCGTGCAGGACGGTGGTCTCGACCTCTTCGGCCAGCGAGTCGTCGTCGTCCGCCACGTCGAGGAGGTTGGTCCAGAACAGGACGATCCGCGTGGGCGCGGGGGGCGGCTCGGTGCTGTTGCGCTCCGCGTCGGTGGGCCCCTCGAAGAGCCCGAGCGCGCGGGCGTCGAAGCCCTGCCGCACCATGTCTGGCGTGGGGCGCGCCTCGAGGATCACCGGGACGTCGGCGAGGCGGGCGCGGAAGGGCTCGGGCAGGTGGGCGAGCACCTGCTCGGCCTGGCCCTCGATCATCTGCAAGGCGTCCTGCACGAACTCCTTGTCGAGGGCGGCGTCGGCCTCCTCGTCGAGGGCGAGCACCTTGAGGTCGTGCGCCACCATGTCGTCGTAGCGCTCCATCTCCTCGTAGGCCCGCGCCAGCAGGTGGTGGGCGTCCGAGTACCCGGGATCGAGCTCCACCGCCCGCGCGAGGGCGGTCGCGCCCTCGTCGGTGCGGTCGGCCCGCAGGTGCACCTCGCCGATGAGGTAGTACACCTCGGGGGCGGCGGGGTGCTTGGCGATCATCGCCTCGAGGCTCAGGAGCGCGTCGTCGAGGCGGTCCTCCTCGATCAGCGCGTAGGCTTCATCCAGGCCCGCCAGGACTTCGTTGTCGGTCTCCACGGGGGCGGGTTGTAGCAGAGTTGTCGGGCCCCCACGAGGAACTTCGGCCGGTGTTCCATCGCTCGCGCGGGGGGAGCGCGCGGCTGGCACGAGTATGGCATTAGTGTGGCGGCGTGGAGCTCCTGCTGTCCGCGGTGGTGCCCCTGGTGGTGGCGCTCCTGAACCTGCTCGTGGCCGGCTACGCGGCGGCGTCCGCGCTCGGGCGCGGGGAGGCGCGCGGGCGCACCCTGGCCTTCGCGGCCGGGCCGGCGGGGGTCGGGATCTGGGCCCTCGCGTGGTTCGTGGCCGCCTTCGATCCCTCCGCCCTCGCGGGGGCCCGGAGCGCGGGGTGGCTGGGGGGCGTGCTCGGGGTCCTCGGCCTCTTCCTGGACGCCCTGGCCGAGCTGCCGCGGCGCGGGTGGCGCTGGGCCCTGGGAGGCGCGGTGGTGGTCTTCGCGGCGGCCGCGAGCTTCGCGATCCAGGCCGGCGGCTGGCTCCCCGTGGAGGGCCCCCTGGTGGGGCTCTTCGGGCGCCTGCTCGCCCTCGCGGGGCTGGGGGGCCTGGCCGCGGTGCGCCTGTTGGCCCCGCGCCCGGTCCGCGCGCTCCGGATCCGGACCTTCGCCGCCCTCGCGGTGCCGGCGGTGGGCTACGTGGCCCTCGGCGCGGCCGCGTACCTGCGGGGCGGGGTCGCGGTGGACGTCCTGCTCTTCGTGGTGCTCGCGGTGGAGCTGCTCACGCTGGTGGAGGTGTTGGAGGGGCGGGTCCAGGTGGCGCTGCTCCTGCCTCGGGCGCTCGTCTACCTGGCCCTCGCGCTGGTGGTCGCGGGCCTCGCCGCGTGGGTCTACGCGCGGCTGGGCTACCCGCTGGACCCGGTGGCGGTGGCGGTGACGGTGGCCCTCGCCCTGGTCGCGGCGGCCCTCTTCATGGGCCTGGCCGACCCCCTCACGCGTGGGGTCGAGGCCGCGCTCTTCCCCGAGCACGCTCGGACCCGGCGCGCGCTGGAGGCCTCGCAAGGTGAGTTGTCCGCGCTCCGGCGGCGGCTGGAGCGGGTGGAGCGCCTGGCGATCGCGGGCGAGCTGGCCGCCTCGGTGGCGCACGAGATCAAGAACCCGCTCGCGCCGATCCGGGGCTACGCCCAGATGCTCGAGGGCCGCGTCCAGTCGGTGGATCCCGAGCAGCAGGCCCTGTTCGCGAAGGGCCTGCGGATCATCCGCGAGGAGGTGGACCGCATCGATCGCCGGGTCGCCGAGCTCCTGGACCTGGCCCGGGTTGGGGTCGATCCCGGCGATCTCGGCGCGGCCTTCGAGCTGGAGGAGGTGCTGCGGGACGCGGTGGCGGTGGCCCAGGCCGAGCCCGGGGCGAGGGACGTGCAGGTCATCTTGCCAGAGGGGGTCGGCAAGGTGCGGGGCGACGCGGACGCGGTGCGTGGGGCCCTCTTGAACCTCCTCAAGAACGCGGCGGAGGCGATGGCGGAGCAGGGCGGCGGTCGGGTGCAGGTCCGGGTGGAGCTGGACGGCGAACACGCGGTGGTCCGGGTGCTCGACGAGGGCCCCGGGCTGGGCGCGGCGGACCCAGAGCGGGTGTTCCAGACCTTCTACACCACGAAGGCGGGGGGCACCGGCCTCGGCCTCGCCATCGCGCGGTCTGCGGTGCAGGCGGCGGGCGGCGACCTGGCCCTCATGGAGCGGGCGGATCGGCGGGGGGCGGAGGCGCAGGTCAGGTTGACGCGGGTCCTCACCCGCACAGAGGAGGGCGCGCGGTGAGCGAGGGGCACGAGATCCTGGTGGTGGAGGACGAGGCCAACCTGGCCGAGCTGATGCGCGACGTGCTGAGCCGCGATGGCCTGAGCGTAGTCCACGCCGCCACGGTGGTGGACGCGGAGGCGCGACTGGCCGGCCGGCGCTACGACGCGCTGCTTCTGGACATCAAGCTCCCGGACGGCGACGGGCTGGCCCTGTTGGGCAAGCTGCGGGCATCGGGCGTGCACACCCCGGCGGTGGTGATCACCGCCTTCGGCACCGTGGATCGCGCGGTGCAGGCGCTCCGCGCGGGCGCCTCGGACTTCCTCGTGAAGCCCTTCGACACCGACCGCCTCCGAGCCGCGGTGGCGGGGGCGCTCGCGGCGGGGGCGCGGCTGGACGAGGTGGCGCTGCAGGCCGGGGTGGTGGAGCCGGGGGCCCCGGAGGCGGGGCACATCATCAGCGACGGCGGGGGCCTCCGCGACGTGGTGGCCCTCTTGCCCCGGGTGGCGGCGACCGAGGCCACGGTGCTCGTGCAGGGCGAGTCCGGCACCGGCAAGGAGCTGGTGGCCCGGGCGCTCCACGAGGCGTCGCCGCGCCGGGACGGGCCCTTCGTCTCGGTGAACTGCGCCGCGCTGCCGGCCACCTTGCTCGAGTCGGAGCTCTTCGGCTTCGAGCGCGGCGCCTTCACCGGGGCCCACGCCCAGAAGAAGGGGATCTTCGAGGCGGCGGCGGGCGGTACGGTGTTCCTCGACGAGGTGGGGGACATGCCGCTCGAAGCGCAAGCCAAGTTGCTTCGAGTGCTCCAGGAGCGCGAGGTGGTGCGGGTCGGCGGCCGCGCCCCGGTGGCGGTGGACGTGCGGGTGGTCGCGGCCACCCACCGGGATCTGCGGGCGCGGTCGGCGGAGGGGCTGTTCCGTGAGGACCTCATGTATCGCCTCGAGGTGGTGCCGATCCGGCTCCCCGCCCTCCGGGAGCGCGCGGCCGACATCCCCGGCCTGGTGCAGCACTTCCTCGCCAAGCACTCCGCCCGCCACGGCGGCAGCGTCCCCGCCCTGGGGCAGGCGGCGCGGGCGGCGGCGCTGGCCCACCCCTGGCCGGGCAACGTGCGGGAGCTGGAGAACTGGGTGGAGCGGGCGGTGGTGCTCGGGCGCTTCGAGCCGCCGGCGGCGCCCGGCCCCCTCGAGCCCCCGCCCGCGCCGGAGTCTGCCGACCGCGTGCCTGGGCCGCGGGACGACGTGCCGCTCATGACCCTGCGAGAGGCGGTGGCGGCGGCGGAGCGCGCCGCGGTGGTGGCCGCGCTCCGGGAGGCGGAGGGCAACAAGGCCCAGGCCGCGCGCCTCCTCGGCGTCAGCTACAAGACCCTCTTCAACAAGATCCACGAGCACGGCATCAAGGAGGCCCGCCAGATCGAGTAGCGGCGGGCGTAGGTGGGTAGCCGGCGACCCACCTCCGCAACGGGGTGGGCACCGCGAGCGCCGCGGGCGGCGGCGATGCAGCGGCACGGGGCTTGCGAAAGCAGGCCTGCATGAACACGAACCCGCTGCGCCGAGGTTGGGCGCGACCGTCCGCTCGCGCGATCGCGAGCATGGTGGACGCCCCGGTGCGCCACGCCTTCCTCCTGGCCGGCCGCCCCGCGCTGGTGTCGGTGGCGCTGGTGGTGGCGGGCGCGGTCCTGGTGGCCGGGGTGGGCGCGCTCGCCGCCCTCCTCACCCCCGGGGCGCTGGCCGGGGCCCCGGTGCTCCAGCACCTCGGGCGGCTGGGGGTGGCCCTCGCGATGGTGGTCCCGGGGGCGGTGATCCTGGGCGCCTGGGCCCACCTGCCGATGACCCCGAGGGTCTGGCTGGGGGCGCTCGCGGTGGCCCTGGTGACCGCCGCGGTGGTGCTGATCTCCGGGGTCCCCTTCCTCCTGTACCTGGCCCTGGTGGCCAGGGCCGGCGCGGGCGACCTGCCCAACCTCCTGCTGGTGGCGGCGACCCTGGTGGCGGTGCTCGCCACCCTCGGCCGGGTGGTCCGCTCGGCCAGCCCCGGGGCCAAGGGGCTCTGGGCCGCTCGCCTCCTGGGCCTGGCCCTCGTGGTGGTCTTCGTCGGCCAGGCCGTCCCCGTCGAGAACCTGCAGGCCATCCTGCGCCTGCGCTGAGGAGCACCCATGAGCACCGAGCCCATCGTCGTCACCTCCGATCTCACCCCCCTGTCGGCGGAGCGGCCGGCCCGGCCGCCGCGCCCCGCGGGCCCCGCGCCGCGCAAGGAGCCCCGCTCGCCCTTTTTGCCGCCGGCCGAGGTCGCGGGGCCCAGCCTGGACGAGCTGGTGGACGCCCAGGGCAGGGCGCGGCCCCTCGCCCTCGAGCTCCTCGCGGATCCCGCCGGGGTGCTGGCGCGGATCCGGGACCCCCAACAGCTGGAGGGCCTCGTGGTGGGGGCGCTGGCGGTGGTGGCCACTTGCATCGCGCTGTTCGCCGCGGTGTTGATGAGCGCGCACGAGCCGCAGGTCATCCTGCGCGCGGCCGGCCTCGCCACCCTCAGCGTGCTCCTCGGCCTCGCCGCCGCCCTGGGGCCGATCTACGGCACGTCGGTGGTGATGGCGGCCCGGCTCCCAATGGGGCGCCTGGTCGCGGTGCTCCTCGCCTCGGTGGCCACCGGGGCGCTCCTGTTGCCGGCCCTCGCCCCCGTGCTCCACATCTGCCAGGGGCTGGACCCGGTGTGGGCGGGGCCGCTGGCCGCGGTCGGGAGCTTCGCGATCATGGGGGGCGTGGCCGGGCTCCGGCTCCGGCGGCTCCTCCTCGACCTCGCGTTCAGCGCGGGCGGGATGGACCCCGGCGCGCGCTTCCGGGTGGGTGTCCTGACCCGCATGGCGTTGGCCTTCACCGGCCTCACGGTGTCCCTGGCCTTCTGGGCCTTCGACGCCTTCCTCGCGGGGTGAGCCATGGCGCTGCAGGTGCTGGTGTGCACGCTGTACCTGGCGGCGGGGCTGGCCGCGGTGGTGGTGCTGCGGCTCCGGGGCCCTGGGGGGCTGGCGATGGTGGTGCTGTGGCCGTTCCTCCTGCCGCCGCGCCTGTTGGCCGAGGGCCCCGCGGCGATGGAGCCGAGCGCGCAGGCGGTGGACCGGGCCCGGGCCGCGCTCCAGGCCCTGGCCGCGCCGCCCGAGTCCTGCGCTCGGATCCTCGCCGAGCTCGAGGCCTCCCTCGCCCGCCGGGCCCTCCGGCGCCGGGAGCTGGAGGCCGCGTTGGCCTCTGCCCCGCCCGGGATCCAGCCGCGTCTGCAAGAGATATTGCGAACGGAGGTCGGGGCCCTGGAGGCGGGGCACGCGGTGGCGGACGAGCTCACCGCGCAGCTCACGTTGCTCCGCTTCGTGGGGCCCGCCGCCCTGGCCGACGAGGCAGCGATGGAGGGGATGGAGGCGCTCCTCGCCCGCATCCAGGCCCAGCTCAGCCTGGAGTGAGGGCGCCCTCGTCCAGGCTGTACATGACGAGGCCCGCGGGCAGGCTGGGGTGGAAGTGGGTGGCCTTCGGCGGCATGACCTCGCCCGCGTCGCACACCTTCAGGATCTGGGAGACGGGGGTGGGGTTCAGGAGGAAGGCCACCTGCACCTCGGGATCCCGGGCGCAGGCGCCGAAGGCCTCCGCGTCGTCCTCCACGTAGCGCAGGCTCTGTTGCGTGAGCTGGGCCTGGGCGCTCAGGCCGATGATGTGCTCGAGCACCACCGCGTGGAGCACGCTCACGTCCAACCGACGCAGGGCGGGGTGCTTCACGAGACCCCGCACCTCGCCCAGGGGGGCGTCCGGTCGCAGGGTGAGGATCGCCCGCCGCTGGGCGCCCACCATGAGGAACGCGACCCCCTCCTCGCCCGCGCGGGCCAGGGCCGCGGTGGCCGCGATCAGGTCGTCCGGGGCCTCGGTCACCGTGAAGTAGCGGGGGAGCTCCCGGCTCAGCCACGCCTCGTCGAAGCGCGGGGCGCCGCGCACAACACGGTGGGTGGCGAGGGCCACCAGCCCCGGATCTTCGGCCGCGCACAGGTACATCAGCACCCCCTCGGCGTCGGGGGTGGGGGCCTGGCGCCGGCGCTCGTCCCGGTACGCGAGGGCGGTCTCGTAGCGCAGGTGCCCGTCGGCCAGGTACACGCGCTTGGGGGCGAGGGCGCTGCGCAAGGTATCCTGCGCGCCCGGGTCCTCCACCCGCCAGAGCCGGTGCTCGACCCCTGCGAGCTCGGCCGTCACCAGGGGGGGCCCGACCTGGGCCGCCTCCAGCGCGGCCAGCACGTGGTGATCCGCGTCCTCGTAGAGCCCGAAGATCGGCGAGGCCTCGGCGCGGGTGGCCCGCAGGAGCCGGAGGCGATCGAGCTGCGGGCCCTGCAGGGTCCGCTCGTGGGGGAGGATCGGGCCCTCACCGAAGCGGGTCAGGCGGGCCCGGGCGAAGAACCCGGTCCGGGTGCGGCGCGGGCCCCCGTCCAGAGCGAAGGTCTGGCTGAGCACATAGAAGCTCGGCGCGGGGTCCTGCCGCAGGAGCCCCTGGGCCAGCCAGTCGTGCAGGTTGGCCTGCGCCCGCTGGTATCGGGCGTCCTCGTCGTCGCCCGGCTCCGGGCGGTTGGACTCGACCCGCACCACGTTGGCGGGGTGGCGGGCGTAGAGGGCGTCCCGGACCTCGGCGTCGATGGTGTCGTAGGGCGGCGCCAGCACCTCGGAGGGATCCCCCACCGCGGTCGGGTCGTAGCGCAGGGCGGAGAAGGCGCTGAGCTCCACCATACCTCCGGGGTAGCGCTCCGCGCCGCGCCGCGCAACCCACCCCGCTCAGGCCAGCGCGAGCCGCCCCGCGTCCAGCCGCCAGACCTGGTCGGTGCAGGCCGCGGCGAGGGTCGGGTCGTGGGTGACCAGGACCACCGCGAGCTCCGCCCGCGTCAAGGCGTCTTGCAGCGCCTCGATCGCGGGGAGGTCGAGGTGGTTGGTGGGCTCGTCCAACAAGAGGAGCGCCAGGCCCCGGCCGAGGGCCGAGGCCAGGGCCAGCTTCTTGGCCTGCCCGGGGGTGAGGGGGCGGCCGCTCATCGGCCCGCTCGGATCCAGGCCCAGGGCCGCCGCCAGCTCCAGCACCCGGCCCCGGGGCTCCGGGGCCAGCGCGCGCACCGCCTCCACCTGGGCCTCCGCCTCCGCCGCGCTCAGGTCCTGCGGCACCAGGGCCACCCGCTCCGCTGGGGCCTTGGCCACCGCGGCGAGGTGGCGCAGGAGCGTGCTCTTGCCGCTCCCGTTGGGCCCCGCGAGGTGGACCCGACCGCCGCGCTCGAGGGTCACGCACACGCCCTCGAGCAGGACTCGCCCCCCTACCGCGATCGTCTCGTCGGCCAGCGCCACCAGCCGCGTCGCGCCCCGGTGGGCCTCGAAGGTCACCGGCCGGGCCACCACCGCCTTCTTCTCGGGGCCGGCGGGCACCGCGGCCTCCAGGAGCGCAACCCGGCTTGCCATGGCCCCGGCCCGCGCGGCGTGGGCGGCCTCCGCCCGGGCGGTGCGGATGTCCGCCGCCACCCCGCGGGCGTCGGAGTCCTTCACGCTCTTCATCCTCGCCCGCGCGCTCCGCTGGGCGGTGGCGGCGGAGGTGGCCTGCCGCGCCCGCCGGGCCGCGGCGAGGGCCTTGCCGTGGCGGGCGCGGGCCTGGGCCGCGGCCTCGGCTGCGGCCGCCTCGGTCTGGGCCCACGCGGCCCGGGCCGCCTCGAAGGGCAGGGCGGTCAGCTCCGCCGTGCCCCCCGCCACCCGGACGCTGCGGGTGGCGAGGGCGCCGAGGAGCGCGCGATCGTGGCTCACCACCACCCCGACCCCGCGAAAGCCGGCCAGGGCGTCGAGGAGGAGCGCGCGGGCCTCGGCGTCGAGGTGGTTGGTGGGCTCGTCGAGGAGGAGCGCGTCGGGGCGGGCGGCGAGCGCGGCCGCGATCTGCCAGCGCTTGCGCTGGCCCTCGGACAGGGTGGGCCACCGCGCCACCTGGTCGTCCTCCAGCTGCAAGCGGGCCTTCCATCGGAGCGCCGCGCGCGACCAGTCCGCGTCCAGCGCGAGCACCCGTGGGTCGGGGTGGTCCACCCGCTGGGGCACGTACAGGACGGTGGCGGCGTCCTGGTGCAGGTCGCCCTGCAGGAGGGGGAGGGCCCGGGCCAGGGCCAGGAGCAGGGTGGTCTTCCCCGCCCCGTTGGCCCCCACCACCGCGGTCCAGCCGGGGTCGAGGTGCAGGCAGAGGTCATGGAGGACGGGGGTGCCGTCCGCGTACGCCACCGTGGCGTGGTCGAGGCGAAGAGAGGGCATGTGAGCCTCCGGCGCGGGCGTGCCGCGCGGCCAGAAGGGAGGGGCGTGAGGCTCAGGACAGGGTCATCGACGTCGGCGGGGCCGACACATGTAGGGAACCAGAGGGGGTGGGCGAGGTCAAGGCGCCCCGCCCAGCGCGCTCAGCCCATGCGCCGGGCGATGAGGGCGTTGGCGGCCTCGGGGTTGGCCTTGCACTCCAAGAGGGCCCGCAGCATGAGCGGGGCCACGATCGTCGCGTCGCTCTCGACCACGAACATCGGGGTGTGCTCGGTGAGCTTGTCCCACGTGATCTTCTCGTTGGGGGTGGCGCCCGAGTAGGAGCCATACGAGGTGGTGGAGTCCGAGATCTGGCAGAAGTAGGCCCACGGCTTCACCGGCTTCTCGAGGTCGTACTTGATCGAGGGCACCACGCAGATCGGGAAGTCGCCCGCGATGCCGCCGCCGATCTGGAAGAAGCCCACCCCGGCCCCCTGCGACAGCTCCACGTACTGGTCGTAGAACGCGGCCATGTACTCGATGCCGGACTTCACGATGCTGGCCGAGCACTCCCCGTACTTCACGTGGGAGGCGAAGATGTTCCCGAAGGTGGAGTCCTCATAGCCGGGGACCACGATCGGCAGGTTGGCTTGCGCCGCGGCGAGCAGCCACGACTCCTCGGCCGGGCCCTGGTGGAGCGAGGGGTCCACCTTCTGGATCAGCTCGTAGAAGTACTCGTGCCAGAACCGGCGGGTGCCGTCGGCGGTGGCCTTCTTCCAGGTGGGGACGATGTCCTTCTCGACCGCGCGGAACGCCTCGTCCTCCGGGATGCTGGTGTCGGTGACCCGGCGCATCCGGTCCTCGAGGATCCGGGTGTCGTCCGCCTTGGTGAAGTACCGGTAGTCCGGGAAGTCCTTGTAGTGGTCGTGGGCCACGAGGCGGAACAGGGACTCCTCGAGGTTGGCCCCGGTGACCGACAGGCCGTGGATGAGGCCGGCCCGGATGGCCGGGGCGAGGGTGATGCCCAGCTGGGCCGAGGACATCGCGCCCGCCACCGCCCAGAACATCTTCCCGCCGCCCTCGACGTGCCGCCAGTAGGCGAGGAGGGCGTCGCGCGTCGCGCGCGCGTTGAAGTTCTTGTAGTTGGTGAGGACGAAGTCGAGGATCGGGAGTTCGGGCGTCGCCATGGGCGCCCCATAGTCGGAACGGCGGGGTTCGTCCAGCGGGGTTCAGCGTGCGGTGCCGTCGAAGAATGCGCGGGCCCGGGTGACCGCGTCCGCGCCTACGTCAGACCCGAAGGTCCGGCCCACGAAGTCGTCCGGCTGCACGTGGATCCCGCCCCACAGGCGGGATTGGCCGGCCTGGTCGGCCGCGTCGTAGTAGGTGGCCCACTGCAGGTGGATGTCCTCCGAGGGCCCCGCCTCGAACACGAGGTAGGTGTCCTTCTCGGCCACGAACTCACCGAGGCCGCCGGGGAAGTACGGGCTCCCGGTGAGCTGCGTGAGCACCTCGGCCGCCGAGCGGCTGAACGTGCTGTGGCCGGAGACGAAGCCGGGGAAGGCCGGGGTGACGAAGTTGCGGCGCTGATAGGGGATCCAGCGACGCGCGCGGATCCACGCCACGCCGCCCACCTCACGGTCGCGATCGCCCGGCTCGCCGCGCCACGAGCGCACCGCCACCTCGCCGATGAAGCGCCGCAGGTGCGCGTGCCGCTGGCCCGGGGCGCTGGACGCCTCGGTGACGAGCTCGATCGCGTCCGGCACCAGGGGCAGGCCCTCGGGGTCGTAGCTCGGCCCCTGGGGGTCGCTCGACTGGCCCAGCATCGCCATGTGCCGGATGAGGGTGATGGGGCGGGCGGAGAGGAAGTGCCGCTTCAGCTCCCACGCGGTGATCGCGGCGTCGTGCACCGCGCCGTTCAGCGCGAGGTACACCTTCACGTCCCACTCCAGCGCATCCAGCGCCTCGCCCTGCCCGAGGAGCTTGCGCTCGAAGCCCGGCGCGTCGGCCACGGTGTTGGCGAGGACGTTCCAGTGCCCGGGCGGGGTCTCCGACTTCGGCCCGTCGGCCCAGAACTCGGCCAGCACGCGGGAGAAGTCGCCGAGCTTCACCACGTTGGGCGCGTAGGGCTGGCCGGTCACCGGGTTCATCGGGTGCCCGGTGCCGTCGTTGGCGCCGAGGCTGTTGTTGCCGTACGCGCCGGGGCCGATGTCGATCGTCTCCTCGAGCGCGGGGTCGAGCTTCGTGTGCTTCAGGAGCACCTCCACCGCGTGGCCCCTCAGCGCCTCGCCCCACACCGGGCCCTCGCCCGGGTCGTGGTAGAGCGCGCCCGGCGCGCTGCGGGTCATCGCGAAGGGGGTCACCGCGGTCCAGTGCGCGCCGATGTAGCCCTGCACCCCGGCGTCCACCGGGATGCCGTTCTGGGTCTCGGCCTCCGCGAGCAAGAGCTCTTGCCAAACGGACGGGTCGTCCACCCGCACCCCGGGGCTGTCGACCACCAGCGGCGGGTTGCTCGAGGTGTAGCCGGTGGTGTCCGCGTACTTGTTGGCCTCGTTGGCGCCGTCATCGACGGTGGCCGCGATGATCGCGGCGCCGATGCGGTTACCGAGGGCGCGCGCGGTGTCGCCGGTGACGGTGGTGTCGTCGGGGTCGTAGCCCAGGACCCCCATGAACTTCTTCATGCAGTCGAGGGTCACCTTCCCGCCCACGGCGAGGCTGGGGTCGTAGCGGTGCGCGAGGACCCGGTACGTGGCGTAGCTGATCGCCTCCCGCCGGGCCGCCGCAACGTCGCCTGCAGTCTGCTTCTCGGCCACGAAGTAGCCGTCGGCGTCGGCGTCGTAGGCCGCCCACGCGTCCCACATCGCGGCGGAGGCGTGGAAGAGGTTCCGCGCGTGCACGGTGGGCCGCGGGATGTCGCGGCGGATGGCGTTCATCAGCTGCTCGTTCCAGCGCCGCGCGATCGACCGGTCGGGCGCGAGGTCCACCGCGGCGGCCGGGCAGGTCTCGGCCTCGGGGCCGGGGCCGGGCTCCTGGGTGTAGGCGGGGACGGTGGTGGGGCCGGCGTGCACCAGGGCGCCCGCGTCGAGGGCCGAGCCGAGCACGTTGCCGCCCGCCGCCCAGACCCCGCCCTCGGGGTCGATCCACACCGCGTGCAGCGACTGGATGTCGAGGTCGAGGCCGGTGGAGATGCGCACCCAGTCGTCGCCATCGCGCGCGAACACGTCGCCGCCTTCGCCCACCGCGTAGCCGTGGCCCTCCATGTCGAGGGCTACGCCCTGCAGGATGGCCGGCCCGTTCACCGCGCGCATGGTGAGGGGGCTGCCGAGCTCGCCCTCGAGCAGGATGGCTTGCGTCCCGCCGCCGACCGCCACCACGCGGTCGCCCTGGCCGGTGACGGTGAACAGGGACAGCTCGGTGCCGGTGGGCAGCACCTCGAAGGGGGCGCCGTCGCGCGACACCAGCAGGACCCCGCTGCCCCCGCACACGAAGACGGTGCCGTGGCCGTCCCCCCAGACCTTGAAGAAGCCGGGGACGTCCTTGGTGGGGTACTCCGGCAGGTCGTCGGGCACCGCGACCTCGCGCCACGCGGCGCCGTCGTAGTGCCAGATGAAGCCGTTGCGGCTCGACACGCTCCCCACCGCGTACACATCGTCGGGCGCCGCGCCCCACACCCCGAAGATGGTGTGGCTCGCGACCCCGGGGGTCGCCATGCGCTCGAACGCGGCGCCGTTCCAGCGGAGCAGGGTGGTGCTGCCGCCCCCCATGATCGCGGTGCCGTCGGCGAAGGGCTGCACCCACCACAGGTGCCCGCGCTGCCCGGTGGGGCGCCGCGTCCAGGTGGTGCCGTCGAAGTGGAGCACGATCGGGCCCTGGCCCTTGTCCGCGCCCACCGCCCAGACGTCGGTGGCCGATGTGCCGGCCACGCTCAAGAGCGCCTCCCGCAGGCCGGTGCTGACCGAGGTCCACGGGCCGCCCGGACCAGGCGGGCCGTCGGGGCAGCCGGTGGCCAGGGCGAGGGCGAAGAGCGGGGCAACTCGTTTCATGAACACGGTGTCATGATACCTGAGCGCGGGTTCAGGCGGATAGGGGGTTGTCATGGGTTTCGAGCCCAGACCAATGAGTACGGGTACATGGCCTCGTGCGTGTCAACTCGGCTTGCCAAGAAGGCCCGGCGTGACACCCGGGGCGCCGGCTGCTTTACTCCCTGCGCGCCGCCCGGCCAGGGCGACCAGGAGGAAGATTCACATGGGTATGTTCGACTTCGTGAAGGGCATCGGGAGCAAGCTCTTCGGCAGCGACGAGGAGGAGGCCAAGGCCAAGGCCGAGGCCGAGGCGAAGGCCGCGGCCGAGGCGCAGTCCGAGGCCGAGCGCAAGGCTCTCGCCCAGCGCTACGCCGACGCCGCCTTCGCGCAGAGCCTGGCGGGCGTGGTGACGAACCTCGGCCTCGAGGTCGAGGGCCTGAAGGTGGAGTACAGCGATCACGTGGCCACCGTGCACGGCCAGGTGGCGTCCAACGAGCTGCGGGAGAAGATCATCCTCGCCCTCGGCAACATCGCGCAGGTGTCGCAGGTCGACGACCGCCTCGAGGTGGTGACCCCGGAGCCCGAGGCGCAGTTCTACGTGGTGAAGAAGGGCGACACCCTCTCGAAGATCGCCAAGGAGTACTACGGCGACTTCAAGAAGTACCCGGTCATCTTCGAGGCCAACAAGCCGATGCTGAAGGACCCGGACCTCATCTACCCCGGCCAGACGCTGCGCATCCCGCCCCTGTAGCTCGCTCGGCGCGCGCGTCGTCTGCGGGTGGCGCAGGCCCCGCAGACATCGGCACTGGTTGCGCGCCTCGCTGGCGCCCCTGATCACGCCGCTCGGGCGGGCGCCCCGTAGTGGGCCGTCGCCCAGGCCAGGGTCTGCGCCACCACCTCCGCCGCCGGGGTCGGGGCGACGCCGAAGCGGTTCCTGAAGGCCGCGTCGTCGAGGATGAATGGCGCCTCCCACTGATAGAGCATCTCTGGGAGCTCGCGCACCGCGGGGATGAAGAGGCCCGCCAGCTTCATGGTGAAGGGCGTGAGGGTGGTCAGGCGGGGGCGCTGCCCGCCCGCCTCGGCGAAGCGCTGGATCCACGCCCGGGTCGGCTCTGCCGTGAGGGCGGGCAGGTGCCAGGCCCGGCCCAGGTCGGCGCCCTCGGCCTCGGCGCCGAGCGTGACCAGGCCCCGAGCCACGTCGGGCGCGTAGCTGAAGCTGTGGGGCTGATCGGGATCGCCCATGACCTCCACCGGCTTGCCGGCCAGCAAGCGGACCCAGAACCGGTCGCCCAGGGCCGAGATGGTCACGTGGGGCCCCATGAAGTCGGCGGCGCGGCCCATCACCACCTCGACGTCACCCCGGCGGTGGGCGTCGAGCATCAGGGCCGCCGCCTCCGCGCGCAAGGCGCCTTTCCTCGAGCAGGGGGCCACCGGGGTGTCCTCGCGCATCACTCCACCGGGGGTGCGGCCGTACATGTAGAGGTTGTCGAGGGCGACCAGGCGCGCCCCCGCCCTCGTCGCGCCCTCCACCACCGCTCGGGTCAAGGGCAGGAGCTCGGTGCCCCACCGGTGGTAGGGCGGGTTGGCGCAGTGGTAGACCACCGAGGCCCCACGCAGCGCGTCGTCCGCTTGCCGCGGATCCAGGATGTCGGCCCGCACCGCCTCGACCCCGGGCGGCACGTCGCTCAGCGCGCTCCGCCGGAGCATCCGGACCCGGAGGCCGGCCGCGGCCAGCCGGGCCGCCACCTGGGGGCCGATCTGGCCCGCGCCGATGACCACGTGGAGGGGTGAAGGAGGGCCGCTGTTCATGGACAAACGATGGCCTTTGCGATGGCGCAAGTCTATCCGGGGTATTGCAAAGGATGATTGCGAGAACGCAAAGTAGGGGCCATGGCGGAGCTCTTCGATCTGGACTGGGATCACGTGCGGGTGTTCCTCGCGGTGGCGCGGGCCGGGCAGCTCTCGGGCGCGGCGGAGCGGCTGGGGCTGGACCTGTCCACCGTGAGCCGGCGCCTCACCCGCATCGAGGGCGCGCTCGGCTTGGATCTGTTCGAGCGGAGCAAGGACGGCACCACCCTCACCGCGGCGGCGGAGGCGATGATCCCGGCGGCGGAGGAGGCGGAGCGCGCGCTGGCGGACTTCCTCGGGGCGGCCAACGCGGCGGAGACGGTGGCGGAGGGGGTGGTGCGCCTCAGCGTGCCCCCGGGCGTGGCCGAGGTCTTCGTGGCGCCGCTGTTGGCCCGCTTCTTCACCGCCCACCCGCAGGTGCGGGTGGAGCTCAGCGCCTCGGTGGCCTATGCCGATCTCACCCGTCGCGAGGCGGACCTCGCCATTCGCACCACGATGCCGAAGAGCGGCGACCTGGTGGTGAAGAAGCTGGTCACCACCCGCGCCCTCCCCATGGCCTCACCCGGGTACGCCCAGCAGCTCGGCGCTCTGCAGCGCCTCGAGGACGCGCGCTGGATCGGGTGGGACCGGGAGCTCGAGCACATCCCGGTGGCCCGCTGGCTGGCCGCGCACGGGCCGGGGGTGACGCCGGTCCTCCGCACCAGCCACTTCGCAAGTCAGATTGCGGCGGCGGAGGCGGGCCTCGGGGTGGCGCTGATGCCCGAGCCCTTCCAGTTCGTGCGGCCGCTCGTCGCGGTCCCGCCCGGCCGCGCCCTGAAGAGGGCGGCGTGGGCCGCGCTGCCGGAGGAGAGCCTGTTCCTGGTGGGGCACCGCGCGCTCCGGCGGGTGCCGCGGGTGGCGGTGCTCTGGGACTTCCTCGTCGAGCTGATGGCCCAGCCGGAGCGGGCGCGGGAGGTGCTCGGCCTGGCCGAGCCTACTGCGTCAGCGCCTCGTACACCGCGGCGCGGAGCGCGTCGAAGGTGAAGGGCTTCTGGATGAAGCCGGCCAGGCGCCCCTGGTGTTCCGCCAGGGCGCCTTCCGCGCCTCCTGCAGCCCTCGCTGCGAAGCGGTCCGGCGCGCCGGATCGCTCTCGCTCATGGAAGTGACCCTCGGTCTCCTCTGCGCTGAACCCGCTCGAGAGCAGCACCTTCACGCGTGGGTTGATCGCCACGAGGCGCCGGAAGACCTCGCGCCCGTCCATCAGCGGCATGGTGAGGTCGAGGATCACCAGGTCGAACGACCCGGGCCGCGCCTCGTAGATCGCCAGCGCGGTGGGCCCGTCCTCCGCCTCCTCCGCCACCCAGCCGAAGCGCTCCAGCGCGCGCTTGAGCAGGTGCCGGACCGCGGGCTCGTCGTCGACGACGAGGATCCGCGCCTGCCGCTTGGGGAGGTCGGGGGTCGGGGGCCCACACCCCTCGACCTGGGCCTTCACGCTCGCGGCGGGGAAGAGGAGGTGGAAGGTGGTGCCCCGGCCGACCTCGCTCTCTACGTGGATGGAGGCGCCGTGGCCGCGGACGATGCCGAGCACCGCGGCCATGCCGAGGCCTCGCCCGGTGGCCTTGGTGGTGAAGAAGGGGTCGAAGATCCGCTCTTGGGTGGCGGCGTCCATGCCGCAGCCGTCGTCGGAGACCTCGAGGCACACGTAGGTGCCCGCCTCGAGATCGGTGTCCAGATAGGCTGAGCGCAGCATCTTGGCGTCGGCCTCCATCGTGCCGGTGCGGACCCGGACCTCGCCGGGCTGGTCGCCGATCGCGTCCGCCGCGTTGGTGACGAGGTTCATCACCACCTGCCGCACCTGGGCCACATCCGCCGAGACCGCGGGCAGGCGCGCGGCGAGGTCGTAGCGCAGGTTGACCTTCTTCGGGATCGACACGCTCAACAGGCGCCCCATCTCGGCCACCACCTCGCTGAGGTCGAGCGGCTCCACCACGAAGTGGCCTCGGCCCGAGTAGGCCAACATCTGGTTGGTGAGCTCGGCTGCGCGGGTGGCCGCGGTGCAGATCTCGGCCGCGTTCTCCGCCAGCTCGGAGCCGGGCGGTGCGTCGTCCCGGCAGAGCTCGGCGTAGCCCAGGATCGCCACCAGGAGGTTGTTGAAGTCGTGGGCGATGCCGCCCGCGAGGACCCCGAGGCTCTCCAGCTTCTGGACCTGCTGCACCTGGGCGGCGAGGCGCTGCTGGGCGCGCTCTGCTTCTCTGAGCTTCGAGATGTCGAGCTGGGTGCCCGCGGCCCTCAGCGGCTGGCCGTCCTCGCCGCGCTCGATGATGCCGCCGCGCAGCATCACCGAGACCCAGCGCCCGTCTCGGTGCCTCAGCCGGACCTCCAGCGTCACTGGCTCGGTCCCTCGGTCCTCCTCGAGCAAGGGCGCTTGCACGGCCTCGCGGTCCTCGGGGTGCAGGAGGGCCAGCACCTGGCCGATCGTCCAGTCCTCCTGATCCTCCGCCCCCAGCATCTCGCGCCACTGGCGGTTCACCACCACCACGCCGCTGCTCAGGTCCCAGTCCCACATCCCCAGCTGGGCGCCCTCCACCGCCAGCTGCAGGCGGTGCTCGCTCGCCTCGAGCGCGGCCTGGGCCCGCTCGAGCTCCTGGAGGCGGCGCCGCAGGGCGGGGTAGTAGCTCTTGTGAGCGGAGGTGTCGCCGAAGCCGAGGACCCGGCGCTGGAGCTCATCCCACTCGTCAGAGGGCGAGTTCAAGGACCACCTCCAGGTCGCGGGGGGTGGGCCGGCGGGGGTTGGTCACCAGGCACGCGTCGCGCATCGCGGTGGCCGCGAGATCCCGGACGTCGGAGGCCTTGACCCCGCGCGCCTCCAGGGCGCCCGAGACCCCGAGCGCCTCGCGCAGCTCGCGGAGGTAGCCCACCAGGGCGCTCCGCACCCGCGCGCTGCTCTGCCCCCTGACCTCGAGGCCCAGCGTCTCCGCCACCGCGCGGTAGCCGTCCTCGGCCGCGTCGAAGTTGAAGTCCACGACGTGCTCGAGGAGCAGCGCGTTGCACTCGCCGTGGGGGAGGTCGAGCTTGCCGCCCAGGCTGTGGGCCACCGCGTGCACCGCGCCGAGGCTGGCGTTGGAGAAGGCGAGGCCAGCCTGGAGGCTGGCGAACATCAGGTCGTCGAGCCGTGTGAGCTCCGGACCGCGCAAGGCTTCTTGCAGACGTTGCCCGAGCAGCCCGATCGCCTTCATCGCGTGGAGGTTGGTCAACGCCGAGGCGCCGAGCGAGACCAGGGCCTCGATCGCGTGGGTCAGGGTGTCGAGCGCGGTGCACGCCGCGAGGTAGCGGCTCATGGTGCTCAGGCAGCGCGGGTCCACCAGGGACACGTCGGGGACCACCGCCTTGCTCACGATGGCGATCTTCCGCTGCTCGGCCCGGTGGGTGATGATCGCGAACTGCGACACGTCGGCGGAGGAGCCGCAGGTGGTGGGCACGCACACCATGGGGGGCATCGGCTCTGCCACCTCGTCCACCCCCTCGAACTCGAGCACCGGGCGACGGTTCGCCGCCACGATGCCGATGCCCTTCGCGCAGTCCATGGGGCTGCCACCCCCCACCGCCACCAGCGCGTCGCACCCGGCGGCCCGGTAGCGCTCCGCGCCCAGGGCGACCTCCTCGGCCCGAGGGTTGGGGGTGACGGCGGTGAACAGCTCGTGCTCGACCCCCGCGGCGTCGAGGCTGGCCAGGACCCGGTCGGTCCAGCCGGCCTCCACGACGCCGGGATCCGAGACCACCAGGGCCTTGAGCCCGCCGAGGTTGAGCACCGCCTGGCCAGCCAAGTCGAGGGCGTTCGCCCCGAAGACGATCTCCGGCGCCACGAACTTGCGGAGCGCCACCACTGCCTTGTCGGTCATGTCCCCCCCGGGCGGTGAGCATACCGCTCACCGTCTTCCAAGGGTATCGGCGAGGGTCGGGCGAGCATGAGCGGCGGGCGGCCGAGGACCGTGTCGCTCAAGGTATGAGTCAGGAATACATCTACGGCCGGCCGATGCAGACGTACTCGAAGCCCATGCTCCGCATGCGGTCGGGGTTGAAGATGTTCCGGCCGTCGAACACGCGGGGGGTCTTCAGGAGCTCCTTGAGGCGCTTGAAGTCGGGGCGCCGGAACTCGTTCCACTCGGTCACCACCACCAGGGCGTCGGCGCCGGCGAGGGCCTCGTATTGGTCCTCCACGATCTCCACCGCGTCGCCGAGGATCCCCCTGGCCACCGTGTTGGCCTCGGGATCGCTGGCCTTCACCTTGGCCCCCCGGGCCATGAGCCCGTCGATGATGCGCAGGGCGGGCGCCTCGCGCATGTCGTCGGTGTTGGGCTTGAAGGCGAGGCCCCAGACCCCGAAGGTGAGGCCGGTGAGGTCGGGCCCGAAGGCCTGGACGATCTTGTCGACCATCACCGTCTTCTGGCGATCGTTGACCTCGTCCACCGAGCTGAGGACGTGCAGCTTCATCCCGTTGTCCTCGGCGATCTTGATGAGGGCCGAGACGTCCTTGGGGAAGCAGCTGCCGCCGTAGCCCACCCCGGGGAACAGGAAGGAGGGCCCCACCCGGGGGTCGCTCCCCACGCCGAGGCGGACCTTGTTCACGTCGGCGCCCAGGCGCTCACAGAGGGCGGCGATCTCGTTCATGAACGAGATGCGGGTGGCCAGCATGCAGTTGGAGACGTACTTCGTCATCTCCGCGCTGGGGGTGTCCATGAAGATCATCCGGTTCGAGGTCCGGTTGAAGGGGGCGTACAGGTCGGTCATCACGTCCCGCGCGACCTCGCTGTCGGTGCCCACCACGATGCGGTCCGGCTTCATGAAGTCGTCGACCGCGGCGCCCTCCTTCATGAACTCGGGGTTGGAGACCACGTCCACCGGGATGTCGGTCTCTTCGGCGAGGATGCCCCGCACGATCTGCGCGGTCCCCACCGGCACCGTGCTCTTGTTGACCACGATGCAAGGCCCCTTGACGGCCTGCCCGATCTCGCGCGCCACCGCCTTCACGGCGGAGATGTCGGCGCGACCGTCGGCCCCCTCGGGGGTGCCGACCGCGATGAAGATCACCTCGGCCTTGGCCACGTTGGCCGCCAGCTCGGTGGAGAAGCGCAGGCGCTTCTTGCCGACGTTGTGCGCGATCATCTCCTTGAGGCGGGGCTCATAGATCGGCACGCCGCCCGACTCGAGGATGCGGATCTTCTCGACGTCGCGATCGATGCACACCACGTTGTGCCCCATCTCGGCGAAGCAGGTGCCTGCGACGAGGCCGACGTAACCGGTTCCGATGACTGCCAAATCCATGGTTGTCGAACAATCCTTCCTCAGGGCCTCAAGGGGTGGAGGCCGGACAGGGCTCCGCCGCGCTGGGGGCCCGGGCCGCGGCCCGAAGCTCGCCCAACCGGAGCCCGCTCTTCCACGCGAAGGCAAGCCCCAAGAGCGTGCCCGGAACGTAGTGGATCAAGTGCAAGGTGACCGCGTAGGCCAGGCCTTCGTCGCCCGCCACGCCATAGAGCGCCAGGGCCTGCACCACCACCGTCTCGAACACGCCGAGGAAGCCGGGGGCGCTCGGCGCCACGAGGCCCAGGGTGAGCAGGCACATGGTGAGGACCAGGCCCAACAGCGGCAGGTCGAGGCCGAAGGCCCGGGCCACCAGGACGTAGACCACCACCTCGATCGACCAGACCACCACCGACAGGGCCACCACCTTCGCGGTCTGGGCCGGGCTCTTCAGGGCGTGCAGGCCGCGTCCCAGGCGCTCCACCAGGCCGCACAGGCGCTCGGCGAGCGCGCCCCGCCCCAGGAGGCGGTGCAGGATGGCCAGCATCGGCGCTTCGAAGAACGCGGCGATCGCGCACGCGGCGAGGGCGCCGACGAAGACGAGCGCCGCGAGGTAAGCCACCGGCTTGATCCAGGCCCCGTCCGGCGGCGCGACCCAGAGCACCGCGTTCAGGAAGGCGACCACGATGATGCCGTCGAAGATGCGCTCCAGCATCACGCTCGAGAAGGTGCCGGCGGCGGGGATGCTCCGGCGCCGCGAGAGCACGTAGGCCCGCGCCACGTCGCCGAGCCGCGCCGGGAGCACGTTGTTGGCCATGAAGCCCACCACGAAGACCTCGGCCGCGGTGGACCAGGAGACCGGGGCGAGGGGGGACAGCAGGATCGACCAGCGCACCCCGCGCAGGGCGAAGAGCGCGCAGTAGACGACGGTGGCGACGGCGAGCCAGCCGAGGTCGGCCACCTTCAGGGCGGCGGCGGCGGCGGTGAGGTCGAAGCGGGTGGCGATCCACGCAAGGAGGCCTGCAGACAGGAGCAGGCCCAGCCACGTGACGATGCGCCCCTTCACTCGACCCTCAGGAGATGACCCGCAGCGCGCGGCGGCCCGCGGTGAGGGGGGCGGAGACGCCGGGCAGGAAGCCTCGCGCCTCCATCCGGGCGTGCTCGGGGCGGGGCGGGGCGGGGGCGACCACCTTCGTGATGTGCCCGACCATGTCGTAGTCGAAGGCCTCGGTGATCTCGACCTCCACCAGGTCGCCGGCCCGGGCCTGGCCGTCGTTGATGTAGACGGTGCCGTCGATCTCCGCCGCCTGGCCCTTGTGGCGGGCGGCGAGGAGCAGCTCGGTCTCCTCGGAGGGGCCGTCGACGAGCACCTCGAGGCGCTGGCCCACGTAGGCTTGCATGCGCTCGGCCGACTTCTCCTTGAGCAGACCCATCAGGCGGTCGTGGCGCTCCGCGATCACCTCGGCCGGCACCTGGCCGTCCATGTCATAGGAGGGGGTGCCGTCCTCGTGCGAGTAGCGGAAGACGCCGACCCGCTCGAACGACTCCGCCGCCACGTAGTCGTAGAGCTCCTGGAAGTCGGCCTCGGTCTCGCCCGGGAAGCCCACGATGAACGAGGTGCGCAGGGTGATGCCGGGGACCGCGGCGCGAATGTCGGCGAGGAGCTTCTCGATGGACTTCCTCGGCTTGCCCCGGGCCATCCGCTTCAGGATGGGGTCCGAGATGTGCTGCAGCGGCATGTCGAGGTAGGGCAGGACCTTCTTGCCCGCCCCCATCGCGGCCAGGAGCTTCTTCGAGAAGTGGCGCGGGTAGGCGTAGTGCAGGCGGATCCAGCGGATCCCGTCGACCCCCTCGAGCGCCTCGAGGAGGTCGGCCAGCTCAGGGCGGCCGGGCAGGTCGTAGCCGTAGCCGGTGAGGTCCTGGGCCACCAGGTTCAGCTCCACCACGCCGCGCGCGGCGAGGGTCTCGGCCTCGAGGACGATGTCCTCGATGGTGCGGCTGCGCTGGGTGCCCCGGAGCTTGGGGATGATGCAGAAGGTGCACTTCTGATCGCACCCCTCGGACACCTTCACGTAGGCCGCGTGGGGCAGGAACGTGTTCACCCGGGGGCTGGTGGCCTGGTGGATGAAGGTCGGGTCCTTGACCTGTACGGGGCGGCCCGCCGCGGCGAGATCCTGGATGGCGTCGCGGGCGACCTGGGCCACGGTGTCGTACTCGCCGTTGCCGAGCAGGGCGTCGATCTCCGGGATGCCCTCGGCCAGCTCCTTGGGGTAGCGCTGCACCAGGCACCCGGTGACGATCAGCTTCTTGGCGGTGCCGTCGGCCCGGTGGCGCGCCATCTCCATGATGACGTCCAGGGACTCCTTCTTGGCATCTTCGATGAAGCCGCAGGTGTTCACCACGATGACGTCGGCCTCGGCCGGGTCTTGGGTGAACCCCATCTCGGCGTCCATCAGCTGGCCGAGCATGAGCTCGGAATCCACCCGGTTCTTGGGACAGCCCAGGGAGACGAAGTGGACCAGGGGGGTGCTCACGCCGGCGCGCACGGTACCGATGGGTCCTCTACCCGTCCAATGTAAAAGCGGGCGCCCGTGGATACCCTCAACATGGCCCCGAGACGTCTTATGTTGACGCTGCCTTGGCCCGCGGGACCGGAGCGGCCGATCTTCCTCGCCCGGCTCCTCGGGCCAAGCTAGGGTGCCCGCGATGTTGGCGCACCTCGTGCCGGCCCCGTTGGTTCGTATCTTCGCCCGCCCCTACGTGGCGGGGGGCGAGATGCAGGCGGCGTTGGACACCGCGGGGGCGCTGTTGGCCGAGCGCCGTGTGGTGAGCACCCTCGACGTCCTCGGCGAGGACGTGAAGCGCCCCGAGCAGGTGCTGCACAACGAGGCCACGTACACCCGCCTCATCCGGGCGGTGGCCGAGGACCCGCGCTTCGCGAAGAAGGCGGAGCGCCCGACGGTGAGCCTCAAGCCCTCCGCCTTCAGCATCGAGGCCGACAAGAAGAAGGCCTTCGAGCCGATCCGGCGGATCGTGGAGCGGGCCCAGGCCCACGACGTCGCGATCACCGTCGACATGGAGGACCACCGCTGGACCGACGTGACCCTGGAGCAGTCGGTGGCCCTGTTCGAGGAGGGCTTCGACGTGGGCACGGTGATGCAGACGCGCCTGCACCGCACCGAGGCGGATCTTCAACGCATCCCGCCCAAGATGCGGATCCGGATGGTCATCGGCATCTACCCCGAGCCGGCGGAGGTCGCGATCACCGACAAGGCGGCGATGAAGACGCGCATGCTCGCGTACAGCGAGGCGCTGATGGCGCGCGGGGTCTACGTCGAGTTCGCCACCCACGACGACGCGTGCGTGGAGTCCTTCGTGCGCGACGTGGCGACGAAGTACCCCGACCTCTCCGAGGTCCAGATGCTCCTCGGGGTGCCGCGGACCGCGCTCCAGGGCCGGGTGATGGAGGGCGCGATCGGTGCGGCGCTGCCGGTCCGGCTCTACGTGCCGTTCGCGCTCGGCTGGGACGACGCGACCGCCTACCTGCGGCGGCGGATGGCGGAGAGCCCGAGCATGGCGTTGCTGGTGCTTCGGAACCTGCTCCGGCGTGAGCGCTGAGCGCCGCGGTGTCGCGTTGGATTCACGGGACACCCGCGCCGGAGTGTGCTGATCTGGCGTCGCCATGAGCGACGACTCCGAGACCCAGACGCTGCCCACGGTGGACGTCGCCCCCGCGTCGGTGGCGGTGCTCACCAGCGGCGGCGACGCCCCCGGGATGAACGCGGCCCTGCGCGCGGTGGTGCGGGCCGGGATCAACTTCAAGGCCCGCATGTTCGCGGTGATCGACGGCTACCAGGGCCTGGTCGAGGGCAAGGACTTCATCCGGCCCATGGAGTGGAACTCGGTGGGCGGCATCCTCCAGCAGGGGGGCACCGCGATCGGCTCCGCCCGCGCCCAGGCCTTCCGCACCCCGGAGGGGCGCAAGCAGGCCGCGCTGAACCTCCTCGAGCGCGGCATCGACACCCTGGTGGTGATCGGCGGCGACGGCTCCCTCACCGGGGCGAACGTGTTCCGCTCGGAGTGGTCCGAGATCCTGCAGGCTCTCCTGCAAGAGGGGCGCATCGCGGAGCACGTGCTCGAGCGCCACGCCCACCTGAAGGTGGTGGGGCTGGTGGGCTCCATCGACAACGACATGGTGGGCACCGACGTGACGATCGGCGCCGACACCGCGCTCCACCGGATCGTGGAGGCGGTCGACGCGATCGCGAGCACCGCGGCCAGCCACCACCGCACCTTCGTGGTCGAGGTCATGGGCCGCAACTGCGGCTACCTCGCGCTGATGTCGGGCGTGGCCACCGGCGCCAACTGGGTGCTGATCCCCGAGAACCCCCCGGACGTCGACGACTGGGAGGACGCGATGTGCCAGGCCCTGATGGCGGGGCGCGGGGCGGGGCGGCGCCACAGCATCGTCATCGTGGCCGAGGGCGCGCGGGACCGGGCCGGCAACACCATCACCGCCCAGCACGTGAAGGAGGCGATCGAGTCCCGGCTCGGGGCCGACACCCGCCTGACCATCTTGGGCCACGTGCAGCGCGGCGGGGCGCCCAGCGCCTTCGACCGGTACCTCGCCACCATCCAGGGCTACGAGGCCGCGCGCTACGCGGTGGAGGAGCCCGCGGACGCGCCGCCGGTGCTGATCGGCCTGCGCCGCAACCGCCTCACCCGAGTGCCGCTCATGGAGTGCGTGGACCGCACCCGGAGCGTGGCCGGGCTCCTCGACGCGCACCGCTACGCCGAGGCGATGGAGCTGCGAGGCGGGAGCTTCACCGAGTACTGGAACGCGCTGCACACCCTGCTCGCGGCGAAGCCCAAGGAGGCCCACACCGAGGGGCGGCGGCGGCGCATCGCGATCCTGCATGCAGGCGGGCCTGCACCCGGGATGAACACCGCGGTGCGGGCTGCGGTGCGCCTGGGCATCGACGCCGGCTTCACCATGCTCGGGGTCGAGAACGGCTTCCAGGGCCTCCTCGACGGACACGTTCGCGAGCTGTCGTGGATGACGGTGCACGGCTGGGTGTCCCGGGGCGGGGCGGAGCTGGGGGTGAGCCGCAAGCGCCCCGAGGGCGATGAGCTCCGGGTGCTGGCCGAGCGCATCGTCGAGCACGGGATCGACGGCATCCTCATGATCGGCGGGCTCACCGGCTACGAGATCGTGCACAAGCTCCTGATGCAGCGGCAGAACGACGCGCGGCTGAACGTGGCCATGGTGTGTCTGCCGGCGAGCATCAACAACGACGCGCCCGGCACCGAGCACTGCGTGGGGGCGGACACCGCGCTGAACTCGATCGTCAGCGACGTCGACAAGATCAAGCAGTCCGCGGTGGCGTCGCACCGGGCCTTCATCGTCGAGGTCATGGGCCGGCGCTGCGGCTACCTCGCCTTGATGTCGGGCATGGCCACCGGGGCGGAGCGGGTCTACCTGCCCGAGGAGGGCATCACCCTCGACTCCCTCAACCGGGACGTGCAGCGCCTGATCGAGGAGTTCGGGCACGGCAAGCGCCTCGGCCTCATCATCCGGAACGAGCAGGCCGAGACCTTCTACACCACCGACTTCATCGCGCGGCTCTTCGACAAGGAGGGCGGCGACCTGTTCGACGTCCGCACCGCGATCCTCGGCCACGTGCAGCAGGGCGGGAACCCGACCCCCTACGACCGGAACCAGGCCACCCGCCTCGCGGGGCGGGCGATCGCGTTCTTCGCCGAGCACCTCGACGAGACCGCGAGGCCGGTGACCGCGGTCGGAATCGAAGGGGGGCGTGTGCACTTCACCGACATGGCCTACTTCCCCGACCTGATGGACATGAAGGCGCGGCGCCCCAAGAAGCAGTGGTGGATGGAGCTGCAAGCCATCATGCGGGCCATCTCGGAGGAGCCCGCGGGCTGAGCGAGCGGGGCTGCGTCACCCAAACGGGGGATGACTTGGGCGGTCCCGCGTTGGGCTCAGTGGTGTAAACTCGGGGGCACGATGGTACACAAGTCCGTCGCGCCGCTGGCGCTCCTCGCCCTCTTCGCTTTCGCCCCAGCCTGCTCCGACTCGGTGCAGGTCCGTGCCGTGAGCCCGTACAACACGTCGCTGGGGATGAGCGGGATCCGGCTGCGGGCGAACGAAGGCGAGTGGGTCACCACCGACCAGGACGGCTACGCGGTGTTCGAGGGGCTCTCGACGCCCTTCGACCTCGACGTCGAGCAGGCCCACGACACCACCGGCCGCAACCCGGCCTTCCCCGACGGCTACGCCGTGCGCTTCCGCGACCTGTGGCGCCTCGTCGCGGTGGACTCCAGCGACTACGAGGTGAAGGTCGACGAGTACCCCGGCCTGGAAGACCCCACCTGCGTGGTCACCGGGCACGTGGACATGACCGCGGGCGACGAGGTGGTCTTCGACATCAGCCACCTGGGCGCTGGCGCGGGCACCTGGGCCACGACCGAGCCGGACTTCGAGGCCGACCTGGGCACCGAGCTGCACACCGACGAGGTCGGCGTCTACGCGATGGCGGGCGACTTCCCCAACTCCGGCTTCCCGACCCGGGTGACGGCGGCGGGGCGCATCGACGTGCAGATCCCGGGTGGCAAGTGCGGCACGCTGTCCAACGTCGACGTCCCGCTGAGCCCGGTCACCACCCGCGCGTTGGACCTCACCTACGCCGCGCCCGCTGGCTTCGAGACGCGGAGGGCGGGCGCCGCGGTGCGGCTGCGCTTCGACGATCACCCCGAGGCCCGCCTGGGCGTGGGCGCGGAGTACGTCGAGGAGGCCCAGGCCACCATCTCGGGCCTGGTGGTGGAGGGCTTTGGTGATCCCTGGGCCTCCGCCTGGGTCGTGGGGCCGGGGCGGGTGGTGGATGGTGATGCGCAGTCCCAGTGGCCTTGGGACTACTTCGAGGTCTACGGCGCCTTCACCGAGGTGGACCTGCGCGTGCCCGGGAGCGCCAGCAGCCTCACCTTCGATCTGCCCACCCCGGTCGAGCTCCTCGCGCCCGAGGACGGCGTGAGCCTGGTAGAGGACACCGTCTACCGCTGGTCGGCGGTGCCCGGCGCCACCCGGTACACCCTGAACTTCGGCTGCACGCCGCTGGGTCGGCCCGGCGGGAGCGTGGTGGCCAACGTCGAGACCTCCGCCACCGAGCTCACGCTGCCCGCCTTCGTCTACGCCGCCATCGAGCCCGGCATGCGCTGCGGCTGGTCGGTGCTCGTCCGGGACGAGGCCGAGGGACGGGAGAGCCGCACGACCAGCGCGGGGCGCTGGGGCATCATCCCCGAGTAGCGGCATGACCCAAATGGGTCATGAGGAGGGGGGATCCCAAACCGATCGGGCCGAAGTAGATTGGGACATGACGCTCAAGGCCGCTGCGCCGCTCGCGCTCCTCATACTCCTCACCGTCGCTCCCGCATGCTCCGACCCGGTCTCGGTGCAGGTCCGCGCCGTCAGCGCCTACAACGTCTCGATGGGGATGAGCGGGATCCGGATGCGGGCGAACGAGGGCGAGTGGATCACCACCGATCAAGATGGCTACGCGGTGTTCGAGGGGCTCTCGCCGCCCTTCGATCTGGAGATCGATCAGGCCCACGAGCAGATCTCGCGCAACGCGGCCTTCCCCGACGGCTACACCTCCAGCCACCGCAACCTGTGGCGGCTGCTCGCGGTGGACTCCCGCGAGCTCGAGGTGAAGGTCGACCAGTACGACGTGGTCGACGGCCCGACCTGCGTGGTCACCGGGCACGTGGACTCGACCGCGGGTGACGAGGTGGTCTTCGACATCAGCCACCTGATCGCGGGCCCGGGGAACTGGGCCACCACCGAGCAAGACTTCGAGGTCGAGCTGTCCTACCAGCTGCGTACGAGCGAGGTCGGCGTGTACGCGATGGAGGGCGACTTCCCCATCAGTGGCTTCCCGACCCGGGTGACGGCGGCGGGACGCATGGACGTACCGCTCCCGAACGGCGAGTGCGGCACGCTGTCCAACGTCGACGTCCCCCTGAGCCCGGTCACCACGCGCCCGCTGGCCCTGCAGTTCGCCGCGCCGGCCGGCCTCGAGGTGCTCGCCTCGGGCGCGATAGTGAGGCAGCGCTTCGATGATCACCCCGAGGCGTCGCTGTTCGTGGGCTCGGGGTACGGCGCCGAGGCCCAGGGGACCGTCTCGGGCCTCGTGGTCGAGGGCTTTGGTGACGCCTGGGGCTCCGCCTGGGCCAGCGGGCCGGGGCGGATCGTGGAGGGCGATCCGAACGCCGAGTGGTGGTGGGATCAGGTCTCGGTCTCCGGCGCCCACAGCGAGGTGTCGGAGCGGGTGCCCGCGGGCGTGAGCACCGTCAGCTTCGAGCTGCCCGCTCCGCCGGTGCTCCAGGCGCCCGAGGACGGCGTGACGCTGAGCCGGGACACCGTCTACCGCTGGTCCGCGGTGCCCGGCGTGAGCCGCTACACCTTCGACATCGGTTGCGAGCGCTTCGGTAGGCCCGGCGGGAACGTCCAGGCGCACATCCAGACGGCCGACACCGAGGTCACCGTGCCCAGCTTCGTCTACGACATGGTGGAGCCCGGGATGCGCTGCACGTGGTCCGTGTTGGTGGACGAGCAGACCGAGACGCGGGAGCGCTACTTCCACAGCGCGGAGGGCTGGGGCAAGGTCCCCGAGTGAGCGGGGCGGAGGCGTCCGGGTACCCGCTGCGCTTCACTCGGGCCGCTGGCCGAGGGCGCGCTGGCGCTCCGCGGTGAGGCGCGCCTTGACCCGCCGGCCCTTGCGCTCGAGGGCGGGGCGGATGAGCCTGGCCAGGCCCGGGAGCGCGTACGCGACCGTGGTGAGCGCGCCCGAGGCTCGCGGGAGCTTGAGTTCCCCGCCGCGCTCTGCCGCGTCGAGCACCGCCTCGGCGACCTCCTCCGCGGTGGAGATGGGCTGAGACATCGTGGCGTCGGACACCTCGTGCAGCTCGTCCATGATGAAGCCGGTGTCGACCGGGCCGGGCGAGACCACCCCGATGCGGATCCCGCTGCCCTCGAGCTCCTCGGCGAGGGCGAGGGAGAAGGCGCGCAGGCCGAACTTCGTGGCCGAGTAGGTCGCGGCGTCGGGGAGCGGGACGCACCCGGCGAGCGAGGCGACCTGCACCACCGCGCCGCCGCCGCGCGCGCGCAGCATCGGGAGGACGCACCGGGTCAGGTAGACCGGCGCCCGCAGGTTGACGTCGACCATGGCGGCAAGCTCGGTTGCATCGCGCCGCTCCACCGGGCCGCGCAGGTGCAGGCCCGCGTTGTTGACGAGCACGTCGACCCCGCCGAAGGCGCGCTCCGCTTCGGCCAGGAGGCGATCGCAGTCGGCATCTCGGGCCACGTCGCAGGGCACCGCGAGGGCCTCACCGCCGAGCGAGGCCGCGAAGGCCTGCAGGCGGGCCTCGTCTCGGGCCGCGAGCACCAGCTTGGCGCCCTCGGCCGAGAAGCGCCGCGCCGCCGCGGCGCCGATTCCGGCCGACGCGCCGGTGATGATCACTACGCGATCCTGGAACCTCGCCATGCCGTCCGCCATACCTCCTGGGTCCGCGTGCGTCCACGTGTCGCACGCGCGCTGCAGCCACGCGGAATACGCCTGTGCGCCCCAAGTAGCGCCCTCTGGTCGTGGGCCTGGCGGTGGAGGACCGTTGCTCCGCGTCCCCTCGATCCACAACCCGCACGAATCTGTTTAGAGTAGTGGAGCCATGTTCGTGACGCGTCGTCCTCTGCACCTCCTCGCGCCGCTCCTCGCGGCCTTCGCGCTCGCTGCCTGCGGTGGAGAGGAGGGCACCGTCGACGCTGGGCAGACGCCCGACACGGGCACGACGCCAGACACCGGCGTCGACGCGGGAGTGGACGCCGGTGCGGACGCCGGGTTCGACGCCGGCATCACCTGCGGCGACGGCATCATCTCCGCCGGCGAGACATGCGATGACGGCGCCACCGTCTCCGGCGACGGGTGCTCGGACATGTGCGCGGTCGAGCCCGGCTACGCGTGCACGGGCGCGCCGAGCGTCTGCGCGACGCTGTGCGGCGACGGGGTGATCGCGGGCGCGGAGGCGTGCGACGACGGCGCGGCGGCGCCGGGCGACGGGTGCTCCGACGCCTGCGCGGTGGAGCCGGGCTGGGACTGTACCGGTGCGCCGAGCGTCTGCACGACGCTGTGCGGCGACGGGGTGATCGCGGGCGCGGAGGCGTGCGACGACGGCGCGGTGGTGCCCGGCGACGGGTGCTCCGACACCTGCGCGGTGGAGCTGGGCTACGACTGCACCGGTGAGCCGAGCGTCTGCGCGACCCTGTGCGGCGACGGAGTGATCGCGGGGGCGGAGGCGTGTGACGACGGCGCGGTGGTGCCCGGCGACGGGTGCTCCGACACGTGCGCGGTGGAGGCGGGCTACGACTGCACCGGCGAGCCCAGCGTGTGCGCGACCCTGTGCGGCGACGGGGTGGTCGCGGGGGCGGAGGCGTGCGACGACGGCGCGGTGGTGCCGGGCGACGGGTGCTCGGACACCTGCACGATCGAGGACGGCTTCGCGTGCACGGGCACCCCGAGCGCGTGCAGCGGCATCTGCGGCGATGGCCTGATCCGCGGGCTCGAGACCTGCGACGACCAGGGCACGGTGGCGCGGGACGGCTGCAGCGCGACTTGCCAGACCGAGGCCGGCTACGGCTGCGCCGGCGAGCCCAGCGTGTGCAACCCAACCTGCGGCGACGGGATGGTGATCGTGCCCGAGACCTGTGACGACGGGGGCCTGGTCAGCGGCGACGGGTGCGACGCCACCTGCATGGTGGAGCAGGGCTTCCTGTGCAACGGCGCCCCGAGCGTCTGCACCACGGTGTGCGGCGACGGCTTCATCGCGGGGGCGGAGACCTGCGACGACGCGGGCACCGCTCCCGGCGACGGGTGCAGCGCGGCCTGCGCGACCGAGCGGGGCTACACCTGCGTGGGCTCGCCCAGCGTGTGCAACACGACCTGCGGCGACGGGGTGATCGCGGGGGCCGAGGCCTGCGACGACCAGGGCGCGGTCGACGGCGATGGCTGCGACGCGCTCTGCATGGTCGAGCAGGGCTACACCTGCGTCGGGGAGCCCAGCACCTGCTTCGCTCAGGGTGCGGTGGTGGCGGTGGAGCTGAGCAGCGGCAGCTCGGGGGTCAGCGCGCTCAACCAGGGCTGCCTGCTCACCTCGACCGGGATGGTGTACTGCTTCGGCGCCAACGACCAGGGCGCGGTGGGCGACGGCACGACCGAGACCCGTCGCGCCCCCGTGCAGATCCTGACCAGCGCGGTGCAGGTCGGGGTCGGCCTCGACATCGCGTGCGCCCTACGCACCGACGGCAGCGTGGCCTGCTGGGGCGACAACGGGAACCTGGCCATGGGCCCGAACGGCGGGGCGACCACCAACGATGCCCTGTCGCCGATCGCGATCACCGGGCTCCCCACCGTCACCCAGATCGCGGTGGGCGAGTCCTTCGTGTGTGCGCTCGCGGCCACCACGGGCGAGGTCTGGTGCTGGGGCGACAACGACAACCGGCAGCTGGGCGACGGGGGCACTGGCACCACCGACCGGGCCACGCCGGCGCCGGTCACCGGGGTCGTCAACGCCACCGCGGTCACCGCGGGGGGCGATCACGCGTGCGCGCTCCTCGCCGACACCACGGTGGTGTGCTGGGGCGACAACGACAACGGCCAGCTCGGGATCAACGTCACCGCCACCACCGACGTGAGCTCGGCCACCGCGGTGCCCGGCCTCACCGACGTGCGCGAGCTGCAGGCGGGCGGCGAGAACGTCTGCGCGCGCACCGCGACCCAGGTCTGGTGCTGGGGTGACAACGTGAACGGGCAGGTGGGCGACGGCAACGGGACCACCGACGCGCGGGCCCCCGTGCTCCTGAGCGGCCTCACCGGGGTGGTGCAGCTCGACGTGGGCGGCCTGTTCTCGTGCGCGGTGATCAGCGACGGCACGGTGCAGTGCTGGGGCGACAACCTCTACGGGGCGCTGGCCGACGGCACCCTCACCGACCGCGGCGTCCCCGGCCCGGTGCCGGGCCTCACCGGGGTGACCTCGGTGCACCTGGGCGAGCAGGCGGGCTGCGTGCTCTCGGCCGCCGGCCGGCAGTGCTGGGGCGTCAACGAGGGCGGCGGGCTCGGGCTCTCCGACGAGCGCAACATCCTCACCCCGCGCCCGCTCGCGGGGCTGAGCAACGTCGCGCAGATCGATGGGGCGATCGGCCAGTTCCGGGGCGACGCGTGCGCGGTGACCACCACGGGTGAGCTCTACTGCTGGGGCACGAACGAGGACGGCCAGCTCGGCCAGGGCGACGTCACCCCGCGCATCGTGCCGACCCTGGTCGCCGCGGTGCCCAACGCGCTGCAGGTCGCGGCCACCGACGACTCGACCTGCGCGCTGGTCAGCGGCGGCAACGTGTATTGCTGGGGCGACGGCAGCCAGGGGCAGCTGGGGCAGGGCAACGTGCTCGACTCCCTCACCCCGGTGCTGGCCGACACCGGCGCCGCGGCGATCGCCTCCGGCTCGAACTTCTTCTGCTCGCGGCACACCGCGGACGGCTCGGTCTGGTGCTGGGGCGACAACGACAACGGGCAGATGGGCAACAACGCCACCACCGACGTCAACGTGGCCACCCAGGTCGCGGGGCTGCCGGGGCCCGCAACCCAGCTTGCGCTGGGCGGCGATCACTCCTGCGCCCTCATGGGCACCGGCGACCTGTACTGTTGGGGCGACAACGACAACGGCCAGCTCGGCGACGGCGCCACCACCGACATCCGGACGCCGTTCCTGGTGCCGGGGGTGGCGATGGCGACCGCGATCGCCGCGGGCCAGAACCACACCTGCGCGCTGATCACGGGCGGCACCCTCATGTGCTGGGGCGACAACGCGTACGGCCAGCTGGGCAGCGGCAACACCACGGACATCCGGGTGCCGACCCCGGTCCCCGGGATCTCGGGCGCGCTCACCCTCGCCAGCGGCAACAACTACGTCTGCGTCACCGAAACCGGCGGCACCGTGACCTGCATGGGCTACGCGCTGGAGGGCGGCCTGGGCACCGGCATCGGGGTCAACGCCCAGTCGACGCCGACCCAGATCCCCGGCTTCACCGGGGTCAGCCGCGCGGCCGGCGGCAACGCGAGCGCGTACTTCCTGATGTCGGACGGCACCGCACGCGGGGTGGGCTACGTCGGCCCGGGCAGCATCGGCACCGGCGACACCCTCCGCTACCCGTTCCCCACCGTCGCGCCGTTCTAGGGTCCCGGGCCGGCGGAGCCGTCCCGTCCGGATTTCGGACGCGGTTCGAAATCCGGACGGACGATCCGGACGCCGCGCCCGGCATCCGGTCCGAACCGCCGCGACAATCAGCCTGTGGCGCCTGAGGGGGTTGGCATGCTCCATGCTCCCACCTCGAGGGTGCGAGACGATGACGACCTGACACTTGTGCTCCGGGCGGTGGGGGCGTCCGCGCGCCCGGACGAGCTGGCCGAGCGGTGGACCGAGGGCGGGGGCCTGTTGGGCCTCTGGCACGGGGGCGGGGCGGGGCTCTTCGGGTCGGACGCCGCCCTGGTGGCCCGGCTGGACGCGTTCCTCGAGCTGGGCCGGCGGCTGGTCCGGGCGCCGCCGTGGCCCGAGGTGGTGGACGGCCCGGAGGCGGTGCTGCGCTACACCGGGCCCCGGCTGGCCCTGGAGGCGCAGGAGGGCTTCTGGGTCCTCTGCCTGGACGCGCGGGGCCGTCCCCTGGCCCTGAGCCGGGTATCGCAAGGCACGTTGACCGCCTGCCTGGTGCACCCGCGGGAGGTGTTCGCCCCCGCGCTGCGGTGCCGGGCGCACAGCGTGGTGCTCCTGCACAACCACCCCTCCGGGGATCCCGAGCCCAGCGTGGAGGACGTGGCGCTCACCGCCCGCCTGGTGGACGCGGGCCAGATCCTGGGGATCCCGGTGGTGGACCACGTCGTGGTGGCTCGTACTGGGTTTCGCTCCCTCGGTGGTGCCCCACCGGGGGCCTCGGAGGAGCCCCCCTGCCTGGCCATGTCGGGTCAGCCGTGACACCATGATCGGGCGTGGCGCCCAAGGCAGGCCATCGAAGCCCGCGCCCGGTGATCGGGCTGGCGTGGGGACTCCTGCTCCTGGCCTCCGGGTGTCAGGGCGAGCCCGGCTTCGTGCGGGTGGAGGGTAGGAGCTTCTTCACCCCCGCCACCCTCGACTTCGAGGTGCGCGCGCTGGACGAGGCGCACGAGCTCACCACGGTCCTGCGCAACGCGAGCGCGGACCGGATCCAGGTGACGGACATCCGCTTCGAGCCGCCCCAGGAGGTCTACGCCGCCCTGGTCGAGGACGGCACCCTGCGCGGCCAGACCCTCGCCCCCGGCCAGGTGGTCGAGATCACCCTGGTGTACCGGCCGGTGGCGGAGGGCACCTACGACGCGACCATGGTGGTGACGGCGGGGAACCTGGACCTCCCGCTCGAGATCCCGCTCGAGATCAAGGCGGAGGCCCGCAGGGTGCCGCCCGCGCGGCCCGAGGTGAGCCCCGGCGAGGTCCACTTCGCCCTCACCGAGCTCGGGCGCGACGCGGTGCAGGCGGTGCAGGTGAAGAACGCGGGTGAGCTCACCGGGATCCTCGCCCAGGTGGTCGGCCGCGCGCCCTTCACCGTCACGATGCCCGGAGGTGGGGCGCTGAGCCTGCCCTCCGTCCCCCTGGGGCCGGGCGAGACCTTGGACCTCGAGATCCACTATCAACCCACCGCACCCGGTTTGGCGCAGGATGACCTGCGCTTCACCATGAGCAGCGGTGAGTCGGTCACGGTGGCGGTGGTGGGCGAGGCGGTCACCCCGGGCACGCTCGCCTGCGACAGCACGGTGGTCGAGCTGGGGGCCATCCCGCGGGGCGAGCGGCGTCGCCAGGCCGTCCGTTGCGAGGCCACCGGCGGCCCCTACACCGTCGAGACGGTGCGCCTGGCCGACGGGAGCGCCCGCTACTTCAGCCTGATCCCCGAGCAGCCGGTGATGGTGCAGGGTGTCCTGCAGTTCGAGGTGGAGTTCGACGGGGTGGGGCTGCCCGGCCACTACGACGGGGCGGTGGAGATCTTGCCGCTGCACCGGCAGAGGACCCAGATCGCCCTCACCGCGGACGTGGCGCCGCCCCCCACCGGCACCGCCGATCTCGAGGTGGAGCTGATCTGGAACACCGGGAACAGCGACTTCGATCTCCACCTGGTGCGGGACGCTGGGCGGCCCTTCGAGTCCGGCCGGGACTGCTTCTTCGAGGACAAGAACCCCGACTGGGGCACCGCGGGCTATCCGGGCGACGATCCCCTCCTGACCACCGACGACGTGAACGGCTTCGGGCCCGAGTACGTGAGCTTCCTGTACGCGCCGGAGGGGACCTACGACCTCTGGGTGCAGTTCTACGGCTACGACCAGGACGTGCCGCCCGCCACCATGGTGCGGATCACGTACCAGCTCCAGGGGCAGGGGCCGGTCCAGTACGCCCGCGCCCTGCTCGAGTGCGGGGTCGCGTGGGACGTCGGGCGCTTCACGTTCGACGCCAACGGCAACGCGACCTTCGCCCTCCACGACCGCCTGGTGATGGACTTCCAGGGGCGGGCCAGCCCGGAGTGCCGCTGACGCCATGCGCAGCCTGCTGACCGGGGGCTTCTTCACCGTGCTCCGGGTGGACGGCGTGCCGCTCCGAGTGCACTGGAGCCTCCCGGTGGGCATGGCCCTCGCCCTCGGCCTCGATCCCGTGGCCTGGGTGGCCTACGTGGGGGTGGTGCTCATCCACGAGCTGGGCCACGTCTGGGCGGTGCGGGGGCTGGGGGCCCGGGTGGACGAGGTGGGCCTCAGCGGCTTCGGTGGCTACTGTCGCTGGCGTGGCTCGGTGACCACCTCGGGCCTCGGGGTCATCGCGTGGTCCGGGGTGGGCGCGCAAGCGGTCCTGCTCCTCACGTGGCTCGCGCTCTGGCTCGCGGTGGGCGCCCCCGCCGGGCCGTCCTGGGCGGCCGCCCATCACGTGCTGGTGCAGCTCAACCTGCTCCTGATCGCGCTGAACCTGCTCCCCATCCGCGGGCTGGACGGGGCCGACGCCTGGGCCGCGGCGCGAGAGGCGTGGCGGCGCCGCCGCGGGGTGGCGAACCTGCGCCCACGGCGGCCCCGGGCCGAGCCCATGACCCCCGAGGAGGCCAAGGCCGAGGCGGAGCGTCAGGCCGAGGTGGAGCGGGTCTTCCAGAAGATGTTGCAGGGGCTCTTGCCGGAGTCCCGGGTGGATCGCCGGGACGACGACGAGTAGCCGGTCGCTACTGCCCAGGCACGTGGGTGATGGTGCCCTGGGTGGCGCCGAGCAGCCAGTCGGAGAGGTTGACGCCGTCCTGGGAGACGTTCGCCAGGGGGTCGGGGGTCAGCCACACGTGGCGGGTGGAGTTGGTCTTCATGAACAGGCCCACGTTGGTGTAGCCGTCGGCCATCTCGTCGCGGAAGCCCTCGAGCCCGGCCCGGTACATCGCGGCCGAGAAGGTGCCCGGGGTGAAGCTATCGAGGCGGGCGCAGTCGTTCACCCCGAAGCCCCAGAACGTGCGGATGGTGCTGTCGCCGTCGCTCGAGATCACCGCGAAGGTGCGGTCCGCGTAGAGGTTCAGGAGGTAGTCGAAGTAGGGCTCGATGAAGGTCCCGTCGGGGGTGGCGAGGCAGCCGGCGCACCCGGCCAGGACGCCGTCGTCGAAGCCCCAGGTGCTCCGAAAGTGGGCTTGCAGACAGGGCTCGATGAAGTCGCCGCTCATCGGGGGGCCGGAGTCGTCCACGAGCGTGACCCGCACGGACGGGCCGAAGGCGCGCTGGACCTGGTCGAAGTTGAGCATCGCGCCGAACCCGCCGGCGGAGGAGCCGCTCAGGACCACCTCGGTCGCGGCCGAGAAGGTCGGCACCAAACGCTCCAAGTATTGGCGCACGTTGTCGAAGCCCATGAAGGTGTAGGCTGCGTTGCCGACCGAGCCGTTCATGTTGGTGCCGGCGTGGACGTCGCCGGTGCAGTAGGGGACGTAGACGTAGCTGTAGTCGTTGAAGATGTTCTCGGCCCCGCGGTTGAAGATGGGACGGTTCGGCAGGCCGTTCGCGGTGCTCCGGAAGTTGCTCTCGCCGTAGCCGTTGGTGTTGGCGGTGGTGGCGCAGCTCACCTGGTTGAAGCAGGCGTTGCCGCCCTCCATGTAGATCAGCACCTTCGTCGCGCCGGGCTGGAGGTTCACGCCGATCCCGGTGGGGGTGTCGTTCATGCAGTGCGAGCCCGGGAAGGGGACCCAGGTCCAGGTGTCGTCCGGGGCCACGATCGGCTCGCCCGGGGTGACGCCGGCGTCGGATCCGCCCGCGTCGGCCTGGCCCGCGTCGCCCGTGCCCGAGTCGGGCACACCCGCGTCGTCGAGGGCCGGTCCGGCGTCGGTGGTACCCGCGTCGTCGCCGATCGTGCCGGCGTCGTCCTCGGCGGCGCCGGTGTCCGGAGTGACCTGACCGCTGTCTGCGAGAATACCGCCGTCGTCGATGGTCTGGGGCCCGTCGCCCGAGCACGCGGCCAGCGCGAGAATTGGCCCGGCCAGCAGGGAGAGGAGGGTGGTTCGGCGCATGGTGCCGAGGCTATCCGGCGCCGCTGAACTCGGGCCATCCGTCGTTCGGCCCGGGGTGAGACACTCACGTCACGCGGGCTCACGCCGAAGCCCGCGAAGTGCGAAGACCGAAGGGGGAGGCGCCAGTGGTTCGGGTCTGTCAGCTCACCACCGCCCTGTGGGACGGCGGCATCGAGGAGCGGATGGCGCGGGTGGTGGCGGGCCTGGACCGCGCCGAGTTCAGCACCGCCTGGCTGGCCCTCGGGCACCGCGCCAACCCCGCCCTCATCGCACGGGCGGGTGGGGACTTCCCGTGGGAGATCTTCGCCCGCCACCGGCGCGGCGTCGACCTGTCGCTCATCCCGCGCATCGCCCGCAGCCTCCGTCGCCTCCAACCCGACGTGGTCCACGTGCACAACTGGTCCACCGGGCTCTACGGCATCCTCGCCGCGCGGCTGGCCGGCGTGCCCCGCGTCATCTACGGGGTCGGCGGCCGCGAGGTGCCCGAGGGGCCCGGCCGCCGGCAGCGCGCGGTGGCCCACGGGCTCGCGCCGATGGTGTCACGCTTCACCACGGTGTGCGGCTTCCTCGCCGACGAGCTCGCCGAGACCTGGGGGGTCCACCGGGACCGGGTCGAGGTGGTGCCCACCGGCATCGACGTGACCCACCCCGGGCATGACAAGGCGGCTTGCAGGGCCCGCTTCCAGCTCCCGGAGGACGCGCTCGTCATCGGCACGACCTCGGCCGACCGGCCGGTGAAGCGCCTCTCGGACCTCTTCGAGGCCGCGGTCGCGGTGGCGCGTCAGGAGCCCCGCGTGCACCTGCTCTGGATCGGTGAGGCCGAGACCAACAGCCTGATGGACCGGGCCCGCGCCGCGGGGGTGGCGGACCGCTGCCGCGCGGTGGGCCGCATCGAGGACGCCCGGGCGTGGGCCCGCGCCTTCGACGTCTTCGTCAACACCTCCGACTTCGAGGGGACCTCGAACGCCCTGTTGGAGGTCATGGCGGCCGAGGTGGCGGTGGTGGCCACCCGCGTCGGCGGCACCCCGGAGCTGGTGCAGGATGGCTTGACAGGTCTCCTCGTCCCGCCCCGCAGCCCCGCCGCCCTCGAGCAAGCCCTCCTGCGCCTGGCGCGGGAGCCCCAGACCCTCCACCGCCTCGCCGAGGAGGGCGCCCGCCTCGTCCGCGCTCGCCACACCACCGAGCGCATGGTGGCCGCCTACGCAGATCTCTACCGCCGGACGGCTCGCCGCCGTCGCAAGGAGCACCGACCATGACCCGCGCGATCCCGCTCACCGCCCTCCCTTCGGACCGAGCCCGCCCCGCCGAGCCTTCGGGGGCGCGCCACCGGGCGAAGCGGGACGCGGGGGCAGCGGATCCGGCCCTGGCGGAGGCGGCGTTGGCCGCGCTGCTCGCCCGAGCCTCGGGTGAGCCGGAGGTGGCCTGGCTGGCCCGCCGCGGCGATCAGGTGAGGCGGGTCGAGGTGGTGGCCGAGGGCGACGGCGCGGCGCTGGTGGCGGCGGTGACGGCCGCGCCGGGGACGGCGGCCGAGCCGGCAGGGCCGGCGCTCTTCGCGGGGGCGACGATGGACCCCGCGCCCGCCTGTGCCGCGGTGTTCTCGGCCGGCCCCGAGGGCTGGCAGGTGAGCGTCGACGCGGATGTCCACGGGCCCGCCGCGGCCGCTGCGTGGCTGGACGCCTGGGTGGCCCTGGCCGGTGCCCTGGGCACCCAGCCGGGGGCCGAGGTGGGCGCGCTCCCGATGCTGGATCACGCCGGGGCGCAGGCGCGGTTGACCGCCTCGAGGGCTGGCGTTCGGTCGTTCGAGGTGCAGGATAGCCTGCACGAGCGGGTGGAGGCGGCGGCGGACCGCTTCGGTCGCAACGTCGCGGTGCAGGTTCCGGCGGGGAGCTGCCCCGCGGTGACCCTCACCTACGCCGAGCTCGACGCGAAGGCGAACCGGCTGGCCCACCGCCTCCTGAAGGAGGGCTTGCAGCCGGAGGGCCTGGTGGGGGTGTTCCTGGACCGCACCGCGGACCTGGTGGTGGGGATCCTGGCCGTCTTGAAGGCGGGGGGCGCGTACCTGCCGCTCGACCTGTCGTACCCCAAGGAGCGGGTGGCCTTCATCCTGGAGGACGCCGACAGCCCGCTCGTCCTCACCACCACCAACCTGCAGGATGACCTGCCCGAGACCGAGGCCAAGGTGCTCTGCCTGGACGAGGAGGCCCAGGCCCTGGAGGTCGAGAGCTCGGCTCGCCCGCACCTGAAGATCGGGCCGGAGCGCCTGGCCTACGTGATCTACACCTCCGGCTCCACCGGGGCGCCCAAGGGCGTGATGGTGACCCACGGGAACGCGGTGCGCCTCTTCGACGCCACCGAGGCGTGGTTCGGTTTCGATGAGCGCGACGTCTGGACCCTCTTTCACTCCCACGCCTTCGACTTCTCGGTCTGGGAGCTGTTCGGGGCGCTGATCTACGGCGGCCGCCTGGTGGTGGTGCCGTACCTGGTGAGCCGTTCCCCCGACGCGTTCCATGCCCTCCTGACCCAAGAAGCGGTGACGGTGCTGAACCAGACCCCGTCCTCGTTCCGGCAGCTGATCCGGGCCGAGGCCCGGGCGAAGGAAGCTTCGCAGCTCAGCCTGCGCTACGTGATCTTCGGCGGGGAGGCCCTGGAGTTGGCCGCCCTCGCCCCGTGGATGGACCGGCACGGCGACGCCGCGCCGCGGCTCATCAACATGTACGGGATCACCGAGACCACCGTGCACGTGACCTGGCGACCGATCACCCGGGCCGACGTGGACGCGCGCAAGGGGAGCGTCATCGGGGTGCCGATCCCCGACCTCGAGCTCTTCGTCCTCGACTCGGCGCAGGGCCTCCTGCCACCGATGATCCCAGGGGAGCTGTACGTGGCTGGGGCTGGGCTGGCCCGGGGCTACTTGAAGCGTGAGGCCCTCACCGAGGAGCGCTTCGCCACCGTGGACCTCGGCGACGGCCCCCGGCGCCTGTATCGGACCGGTGATCGGGCTCGCCGCACCCTGGACGGCGACGTCGAGTACCTGGGGCGGGTCGATCTGCAGGTCAAGCTGCGCGGGTTCCGCATCGAGCTGGGGGAGATCGAGTCCCACCTCGTGAACACCCAGCTGGTCTCGGAGGCGGTGGTGCTGGTGCGGGAGGACGAGCCCGGCCAACCCCGGCTGGTGGCCTACGTGGTGCCGGCGGCGGGGGCCCAGGTGGACGTGGTGGCGCTCAGGGCCGCGTTGGCCCCGCTGGTGCCGCCCTACATGGTGCCCGGCTTCTTCGTGGTGCAGGACAACCTGCCATTGACCCGGAACGGGAAGGTGGACCGCAAGGCGCTGCCGCCCCCCACCTCGGCCCGGCCCGATCTCGCGGTGGCCTTCGTGGCCCCTGGGACCCCGATGGAGCAGCGGCTGGCCGCGTTGTGGCGCGCCACCCTGGGGCTCGAGGTCGTGGGCATCGACGACAACTTCTTCGACCTCGGGGGCACGTCCTTGCTCGTCGCGGACCTCAGAGAGGCGGTGGAGGCCGAGCTCGGCCACCCGGTGGAGGTGGTGACGTTCTTCCAGCACCCCACGGTGCGGGCGCTGGCCAAGCACCTGGCGGAGGCCCGAGGCGCCGCGGTGTTCTCGGACGTGGAGGCCCGGGCCGAGCGGGCCCGCCGGCAGGGCGGCACCGGCGCGGTGGCGATCATCGGCATGGCCGGGCGCTTCCCGCAGGCGGACGACATCACCGGGTTCTGGCAGAACCTGGTGGAGGGCAGGGACTGCATCACCCACTTCACGCAAGAAGAGTTGCGGGGCACCGAGCTGGACCTCGAGCGGGTCTTCTCCCAGCCCGGCTACGTCCCCGCCCGCGGGGTGGTGAAGGACGCGGAGTGCTTCGACGCCAAGTTCTTCGGCATGAACCCGCGTGAGGCGGCCCTGATGGATCCGCAGCACCGGGTGTGGCTCGAGGAGGCCTACCACGCGCTGGAGGACGCGGGCTGCGACCCGAGCACCTACACCGGGAAGATCGGCGTCTTCGCCGGGAGCTTCACCAACAACCACCTGCTCTACAACCTGGCCAAGGACCGGGCCTACGTGGAGCGCTACGTGCGCTCCCGCTCCGCCGACGCGCTCCAGATCCTGGTGAGCAACGACAAGGACTTCCTCGCGAGCCGGGTCTCCTACCAGCTCGACCTGAAGGGCCCCGCGATGGCGGTGCAGTGCGGCTGCTCCACCTCGCTCGTGGCGGCGGTGAAGGCCTACCAGTCGCTGCTCGCCCACGAGTCGGACATCGTCCTGGCCGGCGGGGTGTGCATCAGCCAGCCCCAGGCCCGCGGCTACCTCTACAACGAGGGCGGCATGACCTCGGCCGACGGCGCGTGCCGGGCCTTCGACGCCGACGCGTCGGGGACGGTGTTCTCCAACGGCGCGGCGGTGGTGGTGATGAAGCGCCTCGAGGACGCGGTGGCGGACGGGGACGTCATCTCCGCCGTGATCCGCGGGGCGGCGCTCAACAACGACGGCGCGGTCAAGATGAGCTACACCGCGCCCAGCGTCGACGGGCAGGCCGAGGTCATCGTCGCCGCCCAGGCCCGGGCCGAGGTGAGCCCGGACAGCATCGGCTACGTCGAGACCCACGGCACCGGGACCTCGCTCGGCGACCCCATCGAGGTGGCGGGCTTGACGCGGGCGTTCCGGCGCCAGACCGACCGCAAGCAGTATTGCGGCCTCGGCTCGGTGAAGACCAACGTCGGGCACATGGACGCCGCGGCCGGGGTCACCGGCCTCCTGAAGGCGGCCCTGGTGCTGGAGCGGGAGCAGATCCCGCCCACCGTGCACTTCAAGAAGGCGAACCCGGAGCTTCACCTCGAGGACAGCCCCTTCTTCGTGGTCGACAGCCTGAGGCCCTGGCCCCGGGGCGAGGCCCCGCGCCGAGCGGGGGTGAGCGCGTTCGGGGTGGGCGGCACCAACGCCCACGTGGTGCTCGAGGAGGCCCCGGCGCGGCAGGCCTCCGGGCCCTCTCGGGCGGCGCAGGTGATCTTGCTCTCCGGCCGGGACGCCCTGGCCCTCGATCGGCAGTCAGAGCGGCTGGCCGCGCACCTCACCGAGCACCCCGAGGTGCCGCTGGCCGACGTGGCCCACACCCTGCGGGTGGGGCGGCGCGCCCTGCCCGAGCGGCAGGCGGTGGTGGCGACCGGCGCGGCCGACGCTATGCAAGCCCTGTTGACGCGGGATCCCAAGCGCATCGTGCGCGGGCGCCCGCTGGGCGGCGCGCCCCAGGTGGTCTTCATGTTCCCGGGCCAGGGGGCCCAGCACGTCGACATGGGCCGTGCCCTCTACGACCAGGAGCCGGTGTTCCGGCGCCACATCGACGAGGTGACGGAGATCTTGCAGCCCATCCTGGGGCTCGACCTTCGGAAGGTCATGTACCCCGAGGGTGACCCGGCCGAGGCGGCCCGGATCCTGAAGGAGACCGGGAACACCCAGCCCGCGCTGTTCGCGATCGAGTACGCGCTGGCCCGGCTCTGGATGAGCTGGGGGGTGGAGCCCACCGCGATGGTGGGCCACAGCGTGGGTGAGTACGCCGCGGCCTGCCTGGCCGAGGTGTTCACGGTGGAGGACGCCGCCACCGTGCTCGCCACCCGGGCGCGGCTCATGCAGTCCATGCCGGGCGGGGCGATGCGCGCGGTGCGGATGTCCGAAGCCGAGCTGACCCCGCACCTGGTGGATGGGGTGGCCCTGGCCGCGGTGAACGCGCCGGGGCTCTCGGTGGTGTCGGGGCCCTACGAGGCCATCGCCGCCTTCGACGCCGAGATGAGCGGGGCGGGGCTCGAGACGATCGAGCTGCACACCTCGCACGCCTTCCACTCCACCATGATGGAGCCGATCCTGGCCCCCTTCGAGGCCGCGGTGGCCGCGGTGCGGCGGCGGGCCCCGAGGCGCCCCTTCGTCTCCACCCTCACCGGCACCTGGATCACCGACGCCGAGGCCACCGACCCCGCGTACTGGGCGCGGCAGCTGCGGCACACCGTGCGCTTCTCGGCCGCGCTGGGGACGCTCTTCGAGACCCCGCACCGGCTGCTCCTGGAGGTGGGCCCGAGCCAGAACCTCAGCACCTCGGCCCGGCAGCACCGGGCTCCGGGGCGCAGCTTCGAGGTGGTGCCGTCCCTCGGCGGGCCCCGGGACACCCGCCCCGCGAGCGAGGCGCTCCTCGAGGCGGCGGGCCGCCTGTGGATCGCGGGCGCGCCGCCGGACTGGGCCGCGTTCTCGGCCGGCGAGCGGCGCAACAAGGTGCGGCTCCCCGGCTACCCGTTCGAGCGGGTGAAGCACTGGGTGGAGCCGCCGCCCCTCACCGCGGGGGGCGACGTGGTCGCGGCCCAGGTGCAGGCAGTCTTGCAGGAGCCGACCGAGGCCGCGCCGGCCACCCCGGTGGACCCGGGGGACCGGAAGGACCGCATCCGAGCCAAGCTCCGGGAGCTCCTGTTGGAGCTGTCGGGCATCGACATCACCGAGGACGCGCGGGGCACCGCGTTCACCGACATGGGCTTCGACTCGCTGTTCCTGACCCAGGCCAGCGCAGAGATCCAGGGTCAGCTGGGCGTGAAGGTGAAGTTCCGGCGCCTGTTGGAGGACGTCACGACCCTCGACGCCCTCACCGCGCTCTTGGACGAAGAGCTGCCCGCTGACGCCTTCGCCGCGCCGCCGCCTGTGCCCGTAGCGGCGCCGACGGTCGCCGCGCCGAGCGCCGCGGTGAGCGCCATGCCGGCCCCAAGCGGAACTGGTACGTTCCTGGAGGAGGTGATCCGCACCCAGCTCGCGGTGATGAACCAGCAGCTGGAGGCCCTCAAGGGCGGGGCGCTCCCCGCAGGTCTGCCTGCGGTGGCAGGCGCAACCCAGCCTGCCGCACCCGCCGGGATCCCGGTCTCCGAGGGCTACGCCAAGGACCGCACCCGCCGCGGCGCGGTGCCCTACCGGCCGATCGAGAAGGCCCCGGGGGGCGGGCTCACCGAGACCCAACAGCGGCACCTGGACGCGCTCATCGAGCGCGTCAGCGCCAAGACCAGGACATCGAAGGCCCAGGCCCAGCAGTACCGCGGCGTCCACGCCGACCCCCGCGGCGTCTCGGGCTTCAAGGCCGCGTACAAGGAGCTGGTGTACCAGCTGGTGATGGAGCGCTCCCAGGGCGCCCGCATCTGGGACGTCGACGGCAACGAGTACGTCGACATCACCGGCGGCTTCGGCATCAACTTCCTCGGCTACTCGCCGCCCTACGTGCGAGACGCGGTGAAGGCCCAGCTCGACAAGGGCTTCGAGGTGGCGCCCCAGTCCCCCCTGGCGGGGGAGGTGGCGGCGCAGTTCTGCAAGCTGACCGGCCAGGAGCGGGTGTTCTTCGTGAACACCGGCTCCGAGGCGGTGATGGCGGCGGTGCGTCTGGCCCGCACCGTGACCGGGCGCTCCAAGATCGTCTACTTCTCCGGCGCCTATCACGGCGTGCACGACGAGGTGCTGGGTCGTACCCAGAACAACAACGGGCGGCTGGTGACGCTGTCCGCCGCGCCCGGGGTGCCGGGGGCGGCGGTGTCCGAGGCCATGATCCTCGAGTATGGTACCGCGGAGTCGCTGGAGATCATCCGGCGCCACGCCCACGAGCTGGCCGCGGTGCTCATAGAGCCGGTGCAGAGCCGAGTCCCGGAGCTGGTCCCGGTGGAGTTCCTGAGAGAGGTCCGGGCCATCACCGAGAAGAGCGGCACCGCGTTCATCATGGACGAGGTCATCACCGGCTTCCGGACCCACCTGGGCGGCCTGCAGGCCGCGTGGGGGATCAAGGCCGACCTCGCCACCTACGGGAAGGTGGTGGGGGGCGGGATGCCGATCGGGGTCCTGGCCGGCAAGGCAGCCTTCATGGACGCGGTGGACGGCGGGGCCTGGCGCTACGGCGACGCCTCGGTGCCCGAGGCCGACGTCACCTACTTCGCGGGGACCTTCCACCGCCATCCGGTGGCCCTGGCCGCCGCCAAGGCGGTGCTCACCCACCTCGAGCGAGAGGGGCCGGCCCTGCAGGAGACCCTAAACGCGAAGACCGCCGCGTTCGCGGGGCGCCTGAACGAGGCGCTGTCGGCGCGCGGGGTGCCGGTGCGGATCAGCTACTACTCGTCGTGGTTCCGCTTCGAGATCCCCCACGACGTGGTGTACGCGCCGCTGTTGGCGTTCCACCTGTTGGACCGCGGGGTGTTCTGCCGGCAGATCGGTCAGAACAACTTCCTGTCCACCACCCACACCGACGCGGACCTGGCCTTCATCGAGGCCGCGGTCATCGCCGGGGTGGACGCGCTGTTGGAAGCGGGCTTTTTGCCCTCAGGAGCCAGCTCAGCGCTCCGCGCTTCGCAGGCTCCTGCGCCAGAGGCGTACTCCTCCGGCCTGCGGCCTGCCCAGCCCGCAACCCCGCCTGCACCGCCCCCCGCCGGGCCGGTGGCCCTGTGCGAGGCCCAGCGGGAGATCTGGCTGACCTCCCAGATGGGCCCGGGGGCGAGCTGCGCCTTCAACGAGTCCTTCACCCTGGACCTCAGGGGCAAGCTCGAGCAAGACGCCTTGCGAGCGGCGATCGAGGGGATCCTGGCCAGGCACCACGCGCTGTCCTTCGTGTTCGCGCCCGACGGCCAGAGCCAGCGGTACCAGCAAGCGACCCTGGACCTGCGGGTGCACTCCGAGGGCGTCGATCTGGAGGCCCTGAAGCGGCGTGAGGCCACCACCGCGTTCGACCTCGAGCACGGGCCGCTGTTCCGCTTCCACCTGGTGCGCCTCGGGCCGGAGCACCACCAGCTGATCTTCACCGTCCACCACATCGTGCTGGACGGCTGGTCGGCCGGGGTGGTGCTGGAGGACTTGGGCGCCCTCTACACCGCGGCGGTGACCGGCGCACCCGCGCCGAGCGCGCCCGCGGAGGCCTACGCCGACTACGTGGCGTGGGAGCATCAGACCCAGGCCGGGCCGGACGGCGCGGCGTCCCTCGCGTACTGGCGCAAGCTCTTCATGGGGGACGGCGAGGGCGCCAAGGCGGTGGAGCCGCCCGCCCTGGAGCTGCCGACCGATCGACCCCGGCCGCCCCTCAAGGGCTTCGTCGGCGACTCGTTCGAGGGGCGCATCCCGGCCGACGTGCTCGCCGCGGCGAAGGCGGCGGCGCGGCGCGAGGGGGTGACCCTCTTCGCGTTCCTGCTCTCCGCCTGGCAGACCCTCCTGTTCCGGCTCAGCGGGCAGACCGACCTCACGGTGGGCGTCCCGGTGGCGGGCCAGGCGGTGGCCGACATGCACCACATGGTGGGGCACGCGGTGAACTTCCTGCCCACGCGGACGCGCCTCGAGCCTGAAGGGCCGTTCTCGGCCCTGGTGAAGCAGGTGAAGGGGGTGATGCTGGACGCGCACGAGCACCAGCACGCCACCTTCGGGAGCATCGTGCGCCACGTGCGCTTCTCGAAGGAGCGGAACCGGCTCCCGTTCATCCAGGTGGTGTTCAACCTCGACCGCCGCTTCGTGACGAGGGGCTTCGAGGGGCTCGTGGCCGAGATCCACGACAACGTGAAGCGCCACGTGAACTTCGACCTGTTCTTGAACCTGATCGAGGACAAGGACGGGCTCGGGATCAAGCTGGACTACGACGCGGAGCTCTTCGACCCCGCCACCATGGCCCGCTGGATGGGGGCCTACCAGGCCGCCCTGGCCGACGCGGCCCGAGACTCGACCCAACCGGTGCGGAACGTGGCGGTGCTCCCGGAGGCGGAGCGCAGGCGGATCCTCGAGACCTTCAACGACACCGCGGGGCCGGCCCCGCAAGGCAGCCTGCACGGCTTGATCCGGGCGGAGGCCGAGCGGCACCCTGAGAAGATCGTGGTGAGGGGGGAGGGGGCCCAGCTCACCTCGGCCCAGCTGATGGACGCCGCGGCGAGGGTCGCGGGCCTGCTCGCGAGCCACGGGGTCGTGTCCGGCGATCTGGTCGGGGTGTGCCTCAAGCGGACCCCCGACGCGGTGGCGGCCCTGCTCGGGGTGCTGGAGGCAGGGGCGGCCTACGTGCCCCTCGATCCGGAGTTCCCGGCCGAGCGCCTGGCCTTCATCGTGGAGGACGCGGGCCTGAAGGTGATCCTCACCGAGGACGCGCTGGCCCAGGTGGTCGCGCCCCTCGCGGCGCCGAAGGTGGGCATCGAGGGGGCGGCGTCGGCTGCACCCGCGACCCCCGCGGCGGTGGCCGACGGCGCGCTCGCCTACGTGATCTACACCTCGGGGAGCACCGGCAAGCCAAAGGGGGTGCGCCTGCCCCACCGGGCGGTGACGGCCTTCCTCGCCGCGATGGTGAAGACGCCGGGGCTCACCGCGCAAGACACCCTGCTCGCGGTGACCACGTTCTCCTTCGACATCCACGTCTTGGAGATCTTCCTCCCGCTCTTCGTGGGGGGCACGGTGTACGTGGCGTCCTCCACCGAGCTCGCGGGTGGTGCGGCCCTGAAGGACGCCCTGGCTCGCTCGGGGGCCAACGTCATGCAGGCCACGCCGTCGCTGTGGCGGGTGCTCCTCGACGCGGGCTGGGATCCGGCGCCCACCTTCAAGGCGCTGTGCGGGGGCGAGGCGTTGCCTCGCGATCTCGCCAACGCCCTCGGGGCGAAGACCGAGCTGTGGAACATGTTCGGGCCTACCGAGACCACGGTGTGGTCCCTCGTCGCGCGGGTGACCCCCGGCGAGGGTCCGGTCTCGATCGGGCGGCCGATCATGAACACGAAGGTGTACGTCCTGGACGAGGCGCGCCGCCCGGCGCCGCTCGGCGTCCCGGGCGAGCTCTACATCGGCGGGGCGGGCCTGGCGGAGGGCTATCACCTCAGGCCGGAGCTCACCGAGGAGCGCTTCGTCCCCGATCCCTTCGCGGGCACCCCGGGGGCGCGGATGTACCGCACCGGAGATCGGGCCCGCTGGGCACCGGACGGTACGGTGGACTTCCTCGGGCGCCTGGACTTCCAGGTGAAGGTGCGGGGCCACCGCATCGAGCTGCCGGAGATCGATCTCGCCCTCGGGCAACACCCGGGGGTCGGGGCGCGCGCCACCGTGGTGCGCGAGGATCGCCCGGGGGATCGGCGGCTCGTCGCGTACTACGAGCCGGTGCCGGGCGTCCCGGTCACCGGCACCGAGCTCCGGAACCAGCTCCGCCGTACTCTGCCGGAGTACATGGTGCCGCAGCACTTCGTGGAGGTGCCGGCGCTGCCGCAGACGCCAAACGGCAAGATCGACCGTCGCAAGCTGGTGGCCGAGTTCCGTATCGGAGCAGGAGGTGGGGATCAGTTCGCGCCCCCGCGCACCGACAACGAGAAGATGTTGGCGGGCCTCTTTTCCGAGGCGCTGGGCGTGGCTAAAGTCGGGCTCCACGACAACTTCTTCGCCCTCGGCGGGCACTCGCTCCTCGCGATGAGCGTGCTGCTGGAGGTGGAGCGTCGGACGGGGCAGCGATGGACTACGCAGCAGATGGTGTTCTCGGACCTCGAGCAGCTCGCGCAGCAGCTCCCGGCGCCGACGCCGTCTGTCACGAGGCCCCCCGCCGCGCCGCCTCCGCCTCCTCCGCTGCCGAGGTCGGAGCCACGCGCCAGCCTCGGCCGGCGCCTCTTCGCCTCCCTCCGCGACCGCGTCCGGGGCGGCTGATCTGACGCCATGCACCCCTTCTACTTCGGGCGGGCCGATCGGCCCCTGTTCGGGGCCTACCACGCCGCCGCGAACCCCCACTCCACCAAGGGCGTGGTGCTCGTGCACCCGTTCGGGCACGAGTACTTCCCGGCCTACCCCGCCCTGCAACAGCTGGCGGTGCGGCTGGCGCGCGCGGACGTCCACGTGCTGCGCTTCGACCTGTACGGGGCGGGGGACTCCGGGGGCGACTTCGGCGAGGGCGGCCTCGAGCAGTGGCAGGATGACCTGCGCCTCGCGGTGGAGGAGCTCCAGGCGATGGCCCAGGTGCGCGAGGTGACCCTGGTGGGGCTGCGCTTCGGCGCCACCCTCGCCTGGCTCGCCTGTCGCGAGGGGCGCCTGGCCCAGCGGCTCGCGCTGTGGGCGCCGGTCCTCGATGGCGCAGGTTACCTTGCCGAGATGCGGGCCCTCGAGGACAACTACACCAGCCACGCGCTCCCCGCGCCGCGCGAGGCGGTGGCGCGGGGGCCCCGCTTCGAGGTGCTCGGCTACCCGATCTCCGAGGCCCTCGAGGCCGAGCTCGCCGCGGTGGACCTGCGTCCGGGGCCGGCCCTCGATCTGCCCACCCTCGTCGTGGCGCGGCCGGGGAGCGAGGGGGAGGTGCACCGCTACGACCTCGGCTTCCGGGTGGAGCTGCTGCCCTACGAGGAGGCCTGCATCTGGCTCAAGAACGAGAGCATGAACGAGGCGGTGGTGCCGTCGGGCGCCCTGACCGCCCTCACCGAGTGGGTGGTCGGGTCATGAGCGCGCGCTTCGTGGAGCGGGTGGCCCTGTTGGGGCCGGAGCAGGACCAGGTGGCGGTGGTCAGCGACCCCGCGACCCGACACCCCGAGGCGGTGGGGGTGCTCCTGATGAACGCGGGGCTCATCCATCGGGTCGGCCCGAACCGCCTGAACGTGGACCTCGCCCGCCACGCGGCGTCTGCAGGCCACGTTGCGATGCGCCTCGACCTCGCCGGCTTCGGTGACTCGGCGCCGGCGGTCGGCGGCCTGCGCTTCGAGGAGGGCGCGGTGCGCGACCTGCGGCGCGGCATGGACTACCTGGCCGAGACCCGGGGCCTCACCCGCTTCGTGGCGGCCGGGCTCTGCTCGGGGGCCGACGTCTCCCTCAAGCTCGCGGCCGAGGATCCGCGGGTGGAGCAGGCGGTGTTGATCGATCCGTTCTCGTACGAGACCCGGCTGTTCTGGCTGCAGGGCTACGCCCACCGGCTCCTGCGGCGCGAGAGCTGGAGCAGCTTCATCCACGGTGACAGCTACATCCGGCACGCGCTGGGCGATCGGGTGCGGCAGGCCCTGAACATCGTGCCCGAGGCGGAGGGGCAGGGTGCGGCGCCGGAGCCCTGGCAGCAGCCCGAGGCCTCGCGCATCTTCGAGTGCGTCAGCGACGCGGTGGTGAAGCACGGGACCCGCCTGGTCCTGGCCTACTCGGGGGGTCCGGCCTGGTACAACTACCTGGCCCACCTGCGGCCCGGGTTCCAGCCGCACAAGCACACCGGGCGCGTCCTGCTGGAGCGGTTCGCCGAGGCCGACCACACCTTCACCCTGAGCTACCACCGGCAGGCGCTGGTGCAGGCCTTCGATCGCTGGCTGGCCTGGCGCCCTGAAGCTGTTCCCTCATTTGGGTGATGTCTCGTCCCGGGCGCTCCGCCGCGAGACGGGCGCCGCGACAGGAGTGCACTACGCAGTCGGTCGGTGATAGACGGCCTCTCGATGCAAGCCCGTGCCTTCGCATTCGTGCTGGTGGTCCTGGGGACGTCCGCCTGCGCCCGGTCTGAAGTCGCAGCGCCGCGGCGGTCCTGTCGGAGGACGGGCCGGGCCGCTTCAAGGGTGTCGCAGCGGGTCCGTCCAAGGTGACGCTCGAGGTAGGCAACCTCAGCCGCACCGTGGACGTGCGGGTGTCGGCCACGCGCGTGGACCGGGCCACCCTCTCCTGCGCCGAGGATGGCAGCGGGCAGAGCGAGACGGGCGTGTGTCGGGTGCGCGTCGGCGCGAGCCAGCCGGTCCTGCTGGACCTCCTCGGCGACGGACAACCGGCGTTCGGGTTCGAGCCCACCTGGACGATGGCGGACAAGAAGGTGGCCCGCCTGGACGGCGGCGCGATCCGGGGGGTCAGCCCCGGCCGGACCAAGCTCTCGGTGGAGGTGGGTGGCGCGCGCGCCGAGCTCGAGGTCGATGTCTGGCCGCTGGCCTGCAGTGAGAAGGTGGAGAGCAAGCTGACTTACATAGTGGGGCACCGGGGGGTCCAGCTGGAGTGCAAGGTGAAGGACCCCGAGCCGTGCATCGACTTCTTCATCAAGCGCAAGTGGTCGGTGCCCGAGGCCCTGGGCGGGTGCTGCTGCGTCGGCGCCCAGTGGTAGAGCGCCTCAGATCCGGCGCGGGAAGTGGAAGGTCAGATCCTCCTTCTTCCCCTTCTTCTCGGCCCGCTCGGCCTTGTCGCCCTCCGCGTCCTCGGCCTGGTTGGTGCGCTCCCGGCGGATCGCGGTGGGCTCCTCGTCCGCGTCGTCGGCCGCCTCGATGGTGCACACGAACTCCTCGAGCAGGAGCCGCCCGTCGCGGCTGATGGCCGAGATGATCACCTCGAAGCGCCCCTCGGCGAGGAAGGTGAGGGCGTAGGTCCCGGGCGGGTCCGTGGGCTCGAGGAGGTAGCCGGGGCGCGGGCCGTCCTTCAGCGCGAAGCCGCGGATCCGGAGCTCGGGCGG
>JACKEN010000060.1 GCA_020632995.1 Deltaproteobacteria bacterium
GCGGTAGGCCACCGAGGCGAGCATCCAGACCACGAAGCGGAGGAGGAACTCGGGGATCAGGCTATAGATGTAGATCGCCACCGCGGCGTTGAGGACGGCGAGGACCCCGAAGATCTGGGGGATGGTGGCGCCCACCGCGTGCAGCCCCATGAGCATGATCGCGCTCGCCACCATGAACAGGGCGTTCAGGATGTTGTTCCCCGCGATGACCCGGGAGCGGACCTCGGGGGCCGAGCGCTGCTGGATCATGGTGTAGAGGGGGACGGTGTAGAAGCCGCTGAACACCGCGATGCCCGAGAAGTCGATGATGATGCGCCACATGCCGGGCAGGCGCAGGGCCTCGGTGAGGGTGTAGAGGGCGTCGGGGGTCGGCAGGCCAGCCTGCGGGTTGCCGACCAGGAACAGGTCGAGGGCGAAGACGCTCATGCCGATGGAGCCGAAGGGCACGAGGCCCAGCTCGAGGCGCTCCTTGCTCATGCGCTCGCAGAGCATCGAGCCGAGGGCGATGCCGATGCAGAAGAGCGACAAGAGGAACGTCACCACCAGCTCCTGCCCGTGCAAGAGGTCCTTCCCGTAGCTCGGGAGCACGGTGAGGAGCGAGGCGCCGAGGAACCAGAACCACGAGATGCCGAGGATCGAGAGGAAGACCGGGCGGTTCTGTTTCGTGGCGCGGAAGGTCTCGAGGGTGGGGCGCACCGGATCCCACGCCACCACCAGGTCGGGGGCGCCGGAGGGCGTCTTCGGGATCTTCAGGCTGGCCAGCCAGCCGAGGACCGCCACCGCGACCACGCCGCCCGCGAGCAGGGTGGGGCCGGTGCCCTCCATCGCGATGAGGACGCCGCCCGAGATGGTGCCGAGCAGGATGGCCACGAAGGTGCCCATCTCGACCAGGGCGTTGCCGCCCACCAGCTCGTCCTCGGCGAGCAGCTCGGGCAGCACCGAGTACTTGGCGGGGCCAAAGAAGGTGGACTGCAGGCCCATCAGGAACAGGACGGCCAACAGGAGCACCAGGTTGCCGGTGACGAAGCCCACCGCGGCGAGGCCCATGATCGCGATCTCGGCCGCCTTCACCCAGCGCATCAGGCGCGCCTTGCTCAGCTTGTCTGCAATCTGGCCTGCGGTGGCGCTGAACAGGAAGAAGGGGAGGATGAACAGCCCCGCGCTCAGGGCCACCAGCTCGTCCGGCCCCAGGCTGCCCACCCGCATGGCGCGGTAGGCGATCATGATCACCAGGGCGTTCTTGAACAGGTTGTCGTTGAAGGCGCCCAGGAACTGGGTGCTGAACAGGGCCCAGAAACGGCGGTCGGGGAGGAGGCTGAGCTGCGACAAGGGTTGGACCTCACTCGGCGCGCAGGGCGGACAAGAGGTCCGGGTCCACGCGCCGCTTCACGGTGCGCCGATCGATTTGCAACCGCCGTGCCGTCCCCTCGTAGGACCCCTCCTGGGCGAACACGAGGGTGGTGTAGCGGGCCAGGAGGGCGGCCTCGGTGAGGGCGCCGGTGCGAAATTCCTTCGCCACCTGACCCAGGGGGTCGGGGGGCGGTGGGGCGGCGGCGGGCTGGTAGGTGCCCCGCACCAGGATGTTCCGGATGCACTGCTCGAGCTCCCGGATGTTGCCCGGCCAGGGGTAGGCGAGGCCCAGGCGCTCCTCCACCACCGCCACCACCTCGGCCACCAGGGCGGCCTGGTCCTCGGGGTCGACCAGGCGGGCGGCGAGCGCGCTCACCAGGCGCTCGAGCTCCGCCGCGTCGCCGTCGAGGAGCTCCCGCAGGCTCGGGGTGCGCACCACGTCGGCGCAGAGGCGGTAGTAGAGGTCCTCCCGGAACAGGCCGGCGGTGATGCGCTCGGGCAGGTCGCGGTGGGTGGCGGCGATGACCTTGCCCTCGAAGCGCCGGGGCTCGGTGCCGCCGACCCGGAAGAACTCCCGGGTCTGGAGCACCCGGAGCAACTTGACTTGCAGGGAGAGGGGGACCTCGCCGATCTCGTCCAGGAACACGGTGAACGCGGGGTCGCGGCCCTCGAGGTGGCCGGCCCGGGCCTGGTGGGCGCCGGTGAAGGCCCCCTTGTCGTGGCCGAAGAGCTCCGCCTCGACCAGGGACTCCGCCAGCGCGGCGAGGTGCACGGGGAGGAAGAGGGCGGCGTGGTCGGCCTCGAAGCGCCGCTTCCTGGGGTCGAAGGGGATGAAGCGGGAGGCGCCGATCGCCTCCGCCACCAGCTCCTTGCCGGTGCCGGAGGGGCCCAGGATCAGGGTCGGGATCTCGTGCATGCGCCCGTAGAGCCCGCGCCGGTAGCGGCCGAGGTCGTGGGTGAAGACCGACTGCCAGACCGCCGCCCGCAGGGCCGCCGCGGCGGGTGAGCCGCCCAGCAGGCGCCGGTGGATGAAGTGGAAGCCGCGCCGGAGCTGCCACAAGAGGGCGAAGGCCAGCTCGGGCGGCACCTCGGGGAGCCCGACCGCCCAGGCCGGGGCGAGCGCCTCGTGGTAGGCGGCGCGGAACGCCTCGTAGAGCGCGCCGCCCACCTCGGGGGCGCCGGGGGTCACGATGGCCCGGAACATCCGGTCCTCGAAGCGCTCGTAGAGGGTGTACAGGACCAGGTCCTCGTAGCGCCGCAGGCCCTCCGGATCCGCCCGCACCCCCCGCGCCAGCCCCGCCCTGGCCTCTTCCGCCAGGCCCTCCGCCACCGCCCGGAGCGCGGCCACGTTCCCCCGCTCCTCGTCCGCCTCCCGGGGGTCGAGGAACCACGCCGGGCCGGCGTCGACGAAGGCGGGGCCGAGGATGCGCCGCTCGAGGTCCAGGCGCTCCGGGGTGAAGGGGTTGGCGTGGACCAGAGCGGAGAACAGGCGGGACCGCCCGGCGGACTCACCCTGGAAGAGCGCCATGGCCGGACTGTACATCAGATGTACGGCTATGGACACCTAATGTACAGATGGCCACGAAAAGCGCATCGGATCCCGGTCCGGACGTGGCCCGACCGCTGGCCCGCCCCTTGCGAACGGACCGGGGCATGACCAAAGCCATCCTCTCCGACTCGCCTGCGTGGCGCTTCCAGGTCTGGGCCGCCTTCGCGGTGTCGATGTTGGCCACCGCGAGCGGGATCTACTGGCTGCCGGTGGACGCGTGGATGCGGGGCTACCTGGGCATGGGCCTGTTCTTCACCGTGTCCTCCTGCTTCGCGCTCGCCAAGACGGTGCGCGACCAGCACGAGCAGGACCGCCTGTCGCGCAAGCTCGAGGAGGCGGAGGCGGAGCGGATCCTGCGGAGCGTCGACAAGGCAGCATGACCTGCCTGGGCCGAGACGTCAGCTCGGGGGCTGGTTGAGGGCGCGAAAGTAGCCGTACTCGGCGAGCACGCGGGGCGCATACTTGTTCGTGGGGTCACTGCCCCGCATCAGCGCCGCGTCGACCTGACCGGGACCGCGGTTGTACGCGGTCAGAGCCATCTCCAGGTCCTTGTACATCTCCTTGTAGAATCCCAAGATCTGGAGCCCGTACTTGATCGAGGTGTCGACGTCGGTGAGCTCGCCTTCGATGGCGAGCACCTTCCTCCATTGCGGCATGACCTGCATCAGCCCGGTCGCACCCATCTGCGAGACGATGTACGGGTCGAAGTCGGACTCCACCTTGATCATCGCGAGCACGAGATCTGGATCCTGCTCGTAGAGCATCGAGTAGTGTTGGATACTCTCGGCGATCTGACGCGCGAGCGCGTGATCGATCTTGGGCTTGGCGATCATGATCTTGAGGAACAGGACGTCGCCAGAGACCCGGCTGGCCACCACCGCGCGCAGGTCAGCGACCTCCTTCTTGAGGGCGCGGTGCTCGGCCAGCATCTCGGCGGTCTGGTCTGAGAGCGCCTGAACCCTCGCGGTGTGCTCCTGACGGTAGGCCTGCTGATTGGCAGACAGCTCCGCCACGCTCGGCGCGAGCCAGATCAGTCCCGCAACCGTAGCTGCCTGGAGGACGAGCAGGGCGAAGACGTACCTGTCGGGAGCACCCGATCGGGCCGAGGTCTCGGTCGGTGCCTCGACCTCCACGCCGTCCTGCGTGACGTCCTCGAGCGAGGCGGTTGCCTCCTTTGCGCGACTCACGCCCGAGAGTGGGGCGTATGCCAGGCGGGGTTGTCAACCCGTGCCGAGGCCTTCGCCTGCGTGCCGCACCAGGGCGCCTGAGGAATCTGCTAGGGGGTGCGGCCTCGCACGTGGGTGGACCATCGAGTGTTCTCCAGCGCTGAATCTTTCCCTGCAAGAGCTGCAACGCAGATGCGCAACGGCTGCGCGTCCTACGTCGCCACACCCCCGCGCACTGACAGCTAACTTGCGCTTCGAGCATGGCGGTAGACGGCCGCGCAACGCGCCTCCATGGCATGGAGTTTGGACAGGGCCGGCGTGCGGGCACCTTCGCCCGCGCCTATTTCAAGGAGAAAAGGAAACACACCATGCGTACCAACATGTCTCGGATCCTCACCAAGTTCGCCCTCGCCGCCGCCCTGTTCTGCGGCATCGGCGCCGCGCCCTCGGCCGCCTTCGCGGACGGCTGGTTCTCGTGCGAGCCCAGCGAGGTGTTGGCCTTCAGCAACCGCGTGCACGTCCGCTGCGACAACACCTGGGCCGCGGGATCGTCCTCGATCCGCTACATCGCGGTGGGCGTCAGCGACGCCGACGCGGCGGCGCGCTTCGTCAGCCTGGCCAACGCGGCGCTGTTGTCGAACAAGTTCTTCCGCGTCTACCTGCTCACCAGCAGCACCAGCAACACCTCCGGCTGCGCCTCGTCGGACTGCCGGACCCCCACCGCCTACGGCGTGATGAACCGCTGAGGTGACCATGAGACGAACGTATTGTCTCTTCGCGGTCGCGCTGACCGCGTGCGGACCGGGGTCGGCGGCCGACCTGTCCTCCACCGAGGTGGAGGGCTGGGAGTCCTTCCGCGCCTCTGTCCACCAGGAAGCCTGGGAGGGCGGGAAGTTCATCGTCGACGGCGACATCGCGCTGGCCGACGAGGACGCGCTCTTCCAGTACTATCTGGACTATCTCGATCAGGAGCGGGCGGTGGAGGGCTTCGGCGTGAGCAGGAAGAGCCTCCTCGTGGACACGGTCGGCGGCGCCGACAACATCCAGACGTGGGGCCGCCGCTATCAGATGACCTACTGCGTGAGCACGAGCTTCGGCACGCGCTATGACCAGGTGGTGACGACGATGGCGGCGGCGGCGCGATCCTGGGCGGACCAGGTGGGGGTGGATCTGTTGCACGACGCGTCGCAGGACACGAACTGCACGGCGAGCAACAACAACGTCTACTTCGACGTGAACCCGGTGACCGACACGTACTTCGCCCGCGCGTTCTTCCCGAACGACGGACGGAGCGCGCGGAACGTGTTGATCACGAGCTCCGCGTTCACCACCACGTCGGGCGGGCGGGACTTCGAGGGGATCCTGAGGCACGAGCTCGGGCACACGCTGGGGTTCCGGCATGAGCACATCCGCCTCGCGAATCCGTGTACGACGGAGGCCAACACCAACAACCGGGCGCTGACCGTCTACGACGAGCAATCTGTCATGCACTACCCGCAGTGCCGGACTCCGGCCGGGGGTGGGTATCGGCAGACCGAGCTCGACTACGATGGTGCGCGCTCCCTGTACGGCACCGCCCCTGCGTTGATCCTCACCTCCGCCATCCTCTAGTTCCCACCTGTTCGACGTCGCGGGCGCAGGAGCAGGAGGCCGGCCAGCACCAGGGGTGCGAATCCGGCGCCCGCGCCCACCTGGCTGTCGCTGCACAGACACCCTGGCTGGTAGCCCAGCTGGAACGTGATTGGGTCGGAGTACTGCGAGATGTTCCCGGCGGCGTCCACCGCCCGGACTCGGAGCGTATAGTCCTGCTCAGCCTCAGCGCCGGCCAGGTTGCCCAGGCAGTCTCGCCAGTCCTCGTCGAGCATCTCTCCCACGACCCCCTCCAGCCCGGCGAGGACGATCTCGACGCGCTCCCGACCGGTGTCCACCTCCGCCAAAGTGGCGATGATCCCGGAGCCTTCGTCCTCGCCTTGGACCACGATGGTGGCGGCGTTGTGGCTCTTGCATGCGCCGAAGAGCCCGGACGGCATCGTGCTGACGGCGGTGACCATCGGTGGCGCATCGTCCGGGCCGACCCCCGTCTGAAGTAGCCCTGCAGTATGGAAGGGCGCCACCATCGCCAGGGATGTATCGGGCGGGAGGGGCGTCGAGGGCCGGAGCCACACGTATGAAGGGACGGGACCCGGCTCGGTGGTGAGCTCGACCTGCGTACCATCGAGGCGAGAGGTCAGCGACACCTTCTGTTCGCTGCCCGCCGGGATCAGCCAGCGCGCGTTCGTTGGGGTCCAGGCCGGAACCGTCAGCACGGTGTCCGTCTCGATCGGACAGACACAGCCCTCGGTCGCGCGCGCAGGGCGCGCCGCGACGCATGATACGAGCACGAAGAGCGCGGCCGCGGGTGCTGTTCGCATTCCGCCTATACGGGCGGCCTCGACGGGCGGGCGCTACTTCAGCCCGCGCAGCGCCCGGAACAGCGACTTCGGGCGGTGCAGGAAGCGCACGTGGTAGCTCACACCCTGGGTGCCGCCGAGGATCACGGTGGCCACATCCCGCGTCTCGAGCCGCAGGCAAGAGTACTTGCGACCCTCGGCGAGGTCCGTGAACGTGACGGTCGTGTTGCCGCGCACGAGGTGACCGCCCACGTCCTTCGGGAACACCAGGTCCACCGAGTCGTCGGGGTTGATGCGGACCAGGCGCAGGCCGAGGTGGCAGCGCGCCGGCGCGACCGCGCCCTGGGGGGTGCGGTGGCCGAGGATGTACTCCTCGCCGCCCTTGCGGAGCACCGCGATGTCCACCAGCTTGCCGTCGACCCGGGCGGAGACCTCCACCCCGTCGAAGTGCACCGGGACCGGCTCCTTCGGGAGGCGCTGCAGGCCCTCGGCCAGGTGCTGCGCGGTGCTCTTGCGCGGCGGCGGCGGGGGCACCGGGCGGGTGGTGAACCCGTCGATGCGCGACTGGGGCCGCACCCCGATCAGGCTGGGCGCCGCGCTCCGCTTCGGGAGGGGCGGGGGCTTCTGGGGCCCGACGGTGGCTTGCAGGACCGCGGCCGACCGGGCCGGGGCCTCGTTGGAGCGCGCCCGGGACACCTGCTCGAGGGCCGGGGGCGGGGTGGCGGGGAGGCCGCTGGTCTCCCAGACGTCGTCCAGGGCGGAGTCGTCGCGGAGCAGCGACGCCGGCTTCACGTCGACCCGCAGCGAGGTGGGGGTCATCAAGCGGGCCTCGAGCCGGCGCTTGGGCCGGGCCGGGGCGGCAGCGGGGGCCGGGGCGGTCGGGGCCACGCCGTGGGCGTCGGCCGGGATGGGGCGGCGGGAGGCCGAGCGGGGCGCGGCGACCCTGGGGGCCTCCTCGTGCTTCGAGACGGTCGGGGCCCGGCGGGCCGGCGCCGACTCGGGCGCCTGGCCCTTCGAGGCCACGGTGGCGACCCGGGGGGCCGGGGCCGGCACTGGTGCCTGGCCACGCGAAGACATGGTGGCGACCCGGGGGGCCGGCGGCGCGGTCTGGGCCTGGGCGATCGGGGCGAGGTCCACCCGCCGGGTGGCGTTGGGGGCCAGGGGCGGGGTGGGGGCGCCGGGGAAGTTCAAGCCCTTGGTGGGGACCCGCGGGATCGGCGGACGGGCGTTGGGGGCCAGGGTGGCCGCGGGATCGACGACCTGGCGCGGGCGCTCGCTCACCAGCGGGTTGGGGCCGGAGTGGGCGAGGACCTGGGGCAGGAGCTGGGGCGGGATGCCGTTCTCCAACAGGTCGGTCTCGGGGTTCTCGTCGTCGAGCTCGGCCGCGGCCGCGAGCACCGCGGCGACCTCGGGGTCGTGGTCCTCGGCCTCGGTCGCGTCGTCGTCGTCCAGGGCCACGCTCGGGGTGGGATCCCGGTGCAGGGGGATGATCTGGGCGCTCGGGGCCTCGGTCAGCATCTCGCCGCCGAGGGCGAGGCGGGAGGCGAGGTCCCGGGCGAACTCGCGGGTGTCGATGGCGACGCCCTGCTCGGACGGGGCGAAGGCGGCGCTCGCGTCGACCTCCTCGGTGTGGGGGGCGGTGTTCTCGGCCGCCCAGGGGCCGGCGTCGTCCTCGAGGGAGGCGATGAGCGCGTCGAGGTCCTTCAGGCGGGCCTCGGCCTGGGCGTCGAGGCCGGAGGCCATCTCGGAGACCGGCTGGAGGCGGGCCGCCAGGGCCAGCTCCTCGCCGACCATCTGGGTGGAGTCGCCCTCCATCCTGGCCTGGGGCGCGGCGAGCGGGACGTTGGGGCGCTCGCCCCCGGTGGTGCGGCGCAGGGCGTCCCGGTACAGGGCCTCGTAGAGGCCGTCCTTGGACTCGAGGGCCACCTCGGAGGTGAGGCCGCTCTGCTCGCCGGCCAGGATCGCGTTGATCTTGGTGGTGTTCTCGCTCAGCGCGGGGTCGTAGGGGCGCGGCCCGGGGGCGGTGAGGAGCTTGACCCGGAGGGTGTAGGGCCCGACCCGGACGGAGTCGGTGGCCTGGAGGTTGACCCGGCCGCGGACGCGCCCGGTGTTCACGAGGGTGCCGTTCCCGCTGTCGAGGTCCTCGACGAAGATCTGGCTGGCGGTGGCGGTGAGGCGGCAGTGGTAGCGGGAGACGGTGTCGCCGTCGAGGCGGAGCTGGGTGTCGTGGTGGCGGCCGATCATCACCGGCCGGGTGGAGTCGAAGAGCTCGGTGCCGAGGAAGGTCTCGCCCCGGAAGACGAACACCTGCAGGGCGCCCAGACCCCGGCCGGTGGCCAGCGAGCCGCTGCGGGACGGAGCCCGCCCGCTGCGGCGAATCGATCGGGTTGCGACGCTCTGTTGTCTCAAGTGCCCGCTCCGGGGAAGTCCGAGGTCAACCTCGGCCTCCACTCGATCTTATCGGGGCGGGGTAGGATATGGTGCGTGGAAGTGGTCAGCAGGAGCAGATTTGATCAATCGCGCACGGCCTGGACCGCGTCGGTACCCAGGGGTTTGACCTCGGCCGGCGGGGGCGGGGCGTCGAACTTGAAGCCGGACCAGTCGAAGGACGCCTCCACGAAGGCCAGCTGCTCGTCGTAGCCCGGCTTCTTGGCCTGGTTGCGGAGGTTGCGCAGGGTCTTGAAGGGGATCTTCTTGGCCACCATGTTCACCACCCAGTGCGGGATCGCCCCGCCGGGGTCGGCGCGGACGTTGTAGGTGACCTCGGTGCGGTCGGGGCCGAGGGCCCGGAGCACCCAGGAGGCCTTGATCTCGGGCATCCGGACCACCCCGTCGACCTCGGGGGCGCTGGGGTCGTCGACGTTCCAGATGTCGATGGTGATCTGCCGGCGGTCGGCCCAGATGTCGACGTTGGACTCCATGACCACGTCGCGGTCGGACACGAGCGGGACGGTGCTGCCGGTGCGGTTGTACATGACCACCCGCCCCGGCCCGTAGTCGCGGACCTTGCGGTTGCCCACGCAGGACTCCATCCACTCCATCTTGCGCTTGTGGTCGGCCAGGACGGCGAGGATCTGCTTGTAACTACTGGGAATCACGCCACGCCCGCGGAACTCCACGAGGCTCTGGCCCTCGATCTTCCGCTGCCAGACGGTGATCCCGTCCTCCTCGAAGACCTCTTCCCACTGACCGGTCTTGGCGTAGGCCGCGGGGGCGAACGCCAGGCCCGCCGCGAGCCATCCCCCCCAAAGAAGCGCGCGCATTGACCGACAGGTTAAGGGCCGCGCTTCGGGTCAGCCCATCGGACGGCCGTCGGGGGTTGGGATTTTTCCGGTCCGCGCCGAAGATGCCGCGCCCATGGACCCGCGCTCGCCCCGCCCCGAGGACGTGTCCACGGACTGGATCCTGCGCCCGGGGGGCCGGCCGCTCTTCGTCTTCGCCCACCAGGACGACGAGACGGTGATGGCGGGGCTGATCCGCCGGGTGGTGGCCGACGACGCCCGCGGGCGCTTCGTGTGGTGGACCAACGGCGACGGCCTCGCCCCAGGGACCGGCATGGCGCCCGAGGCCTACGGGGCGATGCGGGTGGAGGAGGCGACCCGGGCCCTCGCGTGCCTCGGAGCGTCCGAGGCGCGCAAGACCGACCTGTGGTGCTCGGAGATCGAGAACTACCGGCGCCTCACCCACGTCGCCCTCGGTGGGGGGTTGGCAGTGGAAGCGCAAGCCTACTTTCGCGCCGAGGCCCTGAAGGTGGAGGCGGCGGTGCGGGCGGCGGATCCGGATCGGGTCTTCGTCCTCGCCTGGCAGGGCGGGCACCCCGAGCACGACCTCGTGCACGTCATGACCGCGCGCGCGGTGCGCATGCTGCGCAGGGAGACCGGGCGCCCCATCCCGATCGTGCAGTGCCCGGCCTACGAGTACGTGATCGCCTGCGCCCTCCGCTTCAAGCCGTGGTTCCAGGGTGACGTGCGGCGCGTGACGCTGAGCGTCGAAGAGCGGGCCGCGAAGCAGGCCGTGTTCGAGGCGTATCCCAGTCAGCAAGCGCTCTTTCAGAAGTTCCGCGCGGTGGTGCGGGTGCTGGGGGCGCTCTCAGCGCTGCGAGGGCGGCCGCTGTCGGTGGAAGACTACCTGGGCGAGGAGCAGCTCGGCGTGGTGCCGCCGGAGCAGGACTACACGCGCTCCACCCACCGCTGGGAGCGCCTGAACTACATGCTCGACGACTTCGAGGGCATCGGGGTGCGCTTCGACACCATGGTGCGCCCGATAGCGGCGGCGCTGTTGGGCTGATACAGAGGTGCGCCATGAGGCGCGCGCTCCAGCTGCTCTTGCTCCCCCTCGGCCTCGGCCTCGCCGCGTGCAGCGGCGAGACCGCCACCGACGCCGGCACCCCTGATGCAGGCTTCGTTGACACCGGGGTGGCCACCGACTCCGGGGTCGACACCGACACCGGGGTGGTCGAGGACACCGGCGTGGTCGACACCGGGGTGGTCGACGCCGGGGACACCGACGCCGGCACCCCGGACGGGGGCGAGCCGGTCGACAACCCGGATTGCGATCCGCTGATGCCCGAGGTGTGCGCGCTGCCGTGGCCGTCCAACCTCTACCTGGAGCCGGACGGGACCCGCGACACCGGCTACACCCTGGCCTTCGGGGCCACCTCGCTGCCCGCCAACAACGTGCGGGTGCACGTGGACCCCACGCCCTACCGCCGGATGGACGGCTACGGGGTCGGGACGCCGATCATGGTGCTGTTCCCGAACCTCGACGCGAGTCAGCTCCCGAACGAGACCGACATCGGGGCCTCGCTCGACCCCGACGCGGAGATCCTGCTCCTCGTCGACGAAGGGAAGGGCGGCCTGGTGCGCGTCCCGTACTTCACCGAGCTCGACCGGCACGCGACCGACCCGGCCCAGCAGCTGCTGTTCGTGCGGCCGGCGGTGATCCTGGAGGAGGACGCGCGCTACGTGGTGGTCATCCGCAACCTGATGGACACCTCGGGCACCGTCTACCCCCGGAGCGCGGCGTTCCAGGCCTACGTCGACGGCTCCGCCGCCAACGACCCCAAGCTCGCGGACCGCGCCGACGCGTTCACCGACCTCCTCGATCAGTTGACCGGTGAGGGCATCGACACCACGAGCATCCAGCTCGCCTGGGACTTCCACACCGCGAGCGACAGGGCGCTGCACCGGCCGATGCTGCACATGCGGGACGACGCCCTGGCCACCATCGACGCGAACCTGCCCACCCCGATCATCACCAACGTGACCGAGTACGTGCCGGCCGACGACGGCACCGGGCGCCCGGTGGATGCGAACATGGCGTTCCGGGTCGAGGGCGAGGTGACGGTGCCGAGCTACCTGAAGACCAAGCTGATCGGGCTGTTCTCGAGCACCGTGCTCGAGCGCGACGCGAACGGGCTGCCGGTGCAGACCGGGACCCGCACCATCCCGTTCTGGATGATGATCCCGCACGCGGCCCGGACCTCGACCGCCAGCCTCGTGATGTACGGCCACGGCCTGCTGGGCACGGGCGAGCAGGCCCTCTCCAGCTACAACCGGCCGGTCGCGAACCAGCACAACTTCATCTACGTGGGGGCGAGCCTCACCGGCTTCGACGAGGACATGCTCACCCCGGTCGGGGTGGCGCTGCGCGAGCTCTCGGCCTTCGAGTGGGTGGCGGACACCACCCACCAGGGCCTGGTCGAGTACCTGATGCTCACCCGCATCATGCGCGGGCGCATCAACCAGCTCACCCTGCTCCAGGGGAACAACATCTCGGTCGACACGAGCGAGGTCTACTACAGCGGCATCTCGCAGGGCGGCATCTTCGGGGCGACCTTCATGGCGCTGAGCACCGACGTGCTGCGCGGCCACCTCGGGGTGCCGGGCAACAACTACAGCCTGCTCCTGTCGCGGTCGGTGGACTTCGACCCCTTCTTCGAGATGATGGC
>JACKEN010000061.1 GCA_020632995.1 Deltaproteobacteria bacterium
GACGTGGCGGTGGGGTGCGGTCGCCTCGAGTTCGGCCCTCGCGACCGCGACGCGCTCACCAACCCAATCAGCCTCGTAGAGGTCCTCTCGCCCAGCACCGAGTCCTACGACCGCGGCGCCAAGTTCGCCCACTATCGCCGCATCCCGAGCCTGCGGGACTACGTCCTCGTGGCGCAGGACGAGCGGAGGGTCGAGGTCTTCCACCGCACGAGCGACGGCACCTGGGCGATCAGTGATCCGGTGACCGCGGGGACGGTCGCGTTGCCTGGCCTCGGCATCGAGCTGTCGGTGGACGAGGTCTACGCCAAGACCGAGCGCTTCGACGAGCCCACCCCCGGTTGAGCCACGGACTACCGCGGCCCACAGGAGGTGTGTACGATCCCCCCGGCGTGGGACCCCGCGACTTCATGAAGCTCCCGCAAGAGGGCGAGGCCTACGGCAAGTACCAGCTCCTGGAGAAGGTGGCGGTCGGGGGGATGGCCGAGGTGTTCAAGGCCCTCTCCATCTCCATCGGCGGGTTCCAGAAGCTGGTGGCCCTCAAGCGGATCCTCCCCCACCTCTCGACCGACGCCGAGTTCGTCTCGCTCTTCATCGACGAGGCGAAGCTGACGGTGTCCCTGAACCACGGGAACATCGTCCAGGTCATCGACTTCGGCCGCATCGAGAACAACTACTACCTCGCGATGGAGCTGGTGGACGGCCGGGACATGACCCAGGTCCTCATCAAGCAGTCCCGCGCCCGCCGCACCGTGCCGCTCGAGGTCGCGTTCTACATCACCTCCGAGACCCTGCGCGGCCTCGAGTACGCGCACTCCCGCCGCGGGCGCGACGGGGAGGCGCTGGGCATCGTCCACCGCGACGTGTCACCGCACAACATCCTGGTGAGCTACGACGGCGAGGTGAAGATCACCGACTTCGGCATCGCCAAGGCCCGCACCAAGGTGTCGCTGACCCGGCCAGGGGTCGTGCTCGGCAAGTTCGCTTACATGTCGCCCGAGCAGGCGCGGGGCAAGGACGTCGACGCCAGGAGCGACGTCTACTCCGCCGGCATCACCCTGTACGAGACCCTGACCGGACGGCGCCTGTTCTACTCAGAAGACCCGGCCGCGATCCTCGCCAAGGTGCGGAGCCCCAAGGTGCCCCCGCCCTCGCGCTACGCCCCGAACATCCCGCCCGAGGTCGACCAGATGGTGATGAAGGCCCTCGCCATCGAGCCGGACGAGCGCTTCCAGAGCGCGCGCGAGCTGGCCACCGCCCTCGAGACCCGCCTGCAGGACCTCGCGCCGGGCTTCAACGACTCGCACCTCGCCCGCTTCATGAAGGGCCTCTTCGAGGACGAGGTCGGCCCGGAGCGCTTCTCGATGGCCGCCAGCCGGGACATCGAGCTGGCGACCGAGCGCATCCCCAGCCACCGGCCGAGGGCCGCGATGAGCAGCAAGGGCAAGAGCGACGGGTCCCTCGGTGACCCGGTGCTCGTGGCCCTGAAGGAGAAGGTGCTCGACGAGCCCAACCTGTGGACCCTGGTCGAGATGGGTGAGCACCTCATCCGCCTCGGCCGCCCCCAGGACGCGCAACGCTGCTTGCGCGTGGCGGGGATGAAGTTCGCGCAGAACGGCCTCCTCGTGCAGTCGGTCGCCATCTACGTCCGTGTGAAGGACCTCGAGGGCTGGAGCGCGAGGCTCGCGGTCGAGGTCGAGGGCATCCGCGCCCTCCCCGGCCTCCCGAACTCCGAGGTCCTGGCGCGCCTGGGCGGCCTGGGGGACGACGAGCTCAGCGCGTTCCTGACCCAGGTGGTGGCCTTCCAGGGGCCCTCCACCACCTCCATCACCCTCACCTCACCCCTGTTCTCGTTCCTCGACAGCGCGGAGTTCTCGAACCTCGTGAACCTCCTGGAGCTCAAGCGGGTGGCGCCCAGCACCACGATCATGCGCGAGGGCGACAAGGGCGACGGGTTCTGCATCATCGCCCGCGGCCGGGTGCTCGTGTACTGCTACAACTTCCACGGCGACAAGGTGTACCTGTCGTCGCTCTCGGACGGCGACTGCTTCGGAGAGTTCTCCTTCTTCACCGGCGAGCCGCGGGCCGCCACCGCCGAGGCCCTCGAGGACGTGCTCCTGTTCGAGGTGCGCCAGCGCGACTTCGACACGATCCTGGATCGCTTCCCCAACCTCACGCAGGCGCTCTTGCAGTTCTACAAGAGCCGGGTGGTGGGCACGCTCCTCGCCAAGAGCGAGGTCTTCGGCGGGCTGAGCACCGAGACCCGATCCGCCCTGGTCGACAAGCTGAAGCTCGAGCACTGGACCTCTGGGCAGGTGGTGCTGAGGGAGCGGGAGCAGAGCGACGGCTTCTACCTGATCAAGAGCGGCGAGGTGGAGGTCTACTCCGAGCGGAGCTCGGGGTACGTCTTCCTCAACAAGCTCAGGAGCGGCGAGTTCTTCGGAGAGATCGCCGCCGTCACGGGGCAACCCCGCAGCGCCTCGGTGCGCGCCCTCGGGCCGTGCGAGCTCCTGCGCCTGTCGGGGGAGGACCTGCAGGAGCTGCTCGAGACCCACCCCGCGGTGAAGGAGATCCTCCTCGGCCACGTCGCCCGGCGGGAGGCCGAGACCGCGAGGCGGCTCACCGCGGGCGGTATGCTCATCTGATGACGCGCCCCGTCAGCGCGGAGCGTCAAACCGACTCGCCGGCCGGCTGAGGTGCGATGATGGCCTCGATTCCGGGGCCGTTTCGGTGCCATGATGGCCCGGATGGCCGTCGTCCTCGCGCCAGGTATGCGGGTTGGCCGCTACCGGCTCCTCTTCCGCCTCGGCAAGGGCGGCATGGGCGAGGTGTGGGCCGCGGCACAGGGCCAGGCCGATCTGGGCTTCCAGAAGCTGGTGGCCCTCAAGGTCCTCGAGACCCACGACGTCACCTCCAACGCCGCGGTGATGTTCTTCGACGAGGCCAAGGCGGCCTCGGTGCTCCAACACGCGGCCATCGTCTCGACCACCGACCTCGGTCAGGACGGCAACCTGCTCTACATCGCGATGGACCTGGTGCAGGGGCCCTCCCTCACCGCGCTCCTGCAGCGCCTGGTGATCACGCGCCGCACCATGAGCCCGGCGGTGGTGACGCGCATCGGCATCGACATGTCGAGCGCGCTCGACTACGCGCACGATCGCGCGCTCGTGAACGGCCAGCCGCTGAAGCTGGTGCACCGGGACGTCTCTCCGCACAACGTCCTGCTCGACCTGAACGGGTCCATACGCCTCACCGACTTCGGCGTGGCCCGCACCGCGATCCAGGACCACGAGTCCCGCGTGGGCACGGTGCGCGGCAAGCCATCTTACATGGCGCCGGAGCAGGTGGTGGGCGGCGCCATCGACGCCCGCACCGACGTCTTCGCGCTGGGCATCGTGCTGTACGAGAGCGCGTGCTTGAAGCGCCTCTTCGGCCGCTCGCAGCCGGTCAAGTCCATGGACGCGGTGCTGAAGCACGAGCCGAAGCCCCTGCCCGAGCTGGTCCCGGACTTCCCTCAGACGCTGTGGTCGGTGATCAGGAAGGCCCTGCAGAAGGACCCGAAGAACCGCTTCCAGAGCGCGGGGGAGCTCAACGAGGCCCTGCACACCGTGGCCAAGGGCCTCCCCGGCTACGACCGCGCGACCCGCGAGCTCGTCGAGCTGATGCACGGCGTCTTCGACGCCGAGGACTTCGCCACCGAGGCCCGGGTCCAGAAGGCCAACCTGGAGTCCTCGCCCGCGCTGCCCGAGCCCACCCGGGCCGATCGCGGGGTCCAGGTGCTGGGCGCCTCGATGCCCTGGCCCAGCGTCGACGCCTCGGATCCCCTCGCCCCCGAGGCGATCGAGGAGGCGAAGACCATGTACCGGCCCATGGCCACCGCGGCCATGGCCGCGCCGGTGATGATGTCCGGGTCGGTGGACGCCCTGACCCCGTCCAGCAGCCAGCTCTCGTATGCAGGCCTGGTTGCACCACCGCCCAAGCGCAGCATGCTCCCCACCATCGCGGTGGGCGTGGCCCTCCTCCTCGTGGGGACCACCGCCTTCGTGGTCGCGTCGCGGAACGAGCGCTCGCCCCTGCCGGCCGAGGGATCCTCGGCCGCCCCCGAGCGCCCGGTCGCAGCCACACCGCCCGAGGTCTCGCCCTCACCCTCCGCCACCCTGCGACCCACGCCGCCACCCCCGCCGCCCCCGGCCGAGCTCGCGCCGCCCGCCGACGCGGCGACCGAGCCCAAGGTGGTGCGCCGGCCGGCCCCCGTGAAGCGCCCCGCCACCAAGCCCGAGAGCGGCGGCACCAGCGCCGCCCCCGAGGCCGACGCGAGCTACAGCGAGGTGCTGACCCTGGCGCGCAAGGTGCGCGCGGTCGACCCGGTGCGCGGCAAGGCGATGATGGCCACCGCGCTCGAGGCCGGGAAGGACAACGTCAAGAAGCTCAACCAGCTCCGCAAGGAGGCGCAGGAGATCCTCGCCGCCAACGGCAGCAACTGACGTTGCTACGCGCGCTGGGGTAGGCGCGCCAGGGCGAGCAGCAGATCCAGCTTCTTCAGCGGCTTCGTGAGGTAGTGATCCATGCCCGCCTCCATCGCCGCCTCGCGGTCCGAGGGCAGGGCGTTGGCGGTGAGCCCGAAGATCGGCAGGTGCTGGCCCTGGGCCTCCGAGGCCCGGATGCGGCGCGTGGCCTCGTAGCCGTCCATCACCGGCATCTGGCAGTCCATGAGCACCAGGTCGTAGCGCGCGTTGGCCACCCGCTCGAGCGCCTCCACGCCGTCGAACGCCACGTCGTAGCCCACCCCGAGGGCCTCGAGCATGCGCGTCACCACCTTGCGGTTCACCGCGTTGTCCTCGACCACGAGCACCCGCAGCCGCGCGAGCAGGTCCGGGCTCACCGGGCTCTCCGCCGGCAGGGCGGGCGTCGCGGTGGAGGTGCCCGTACCTCGCCGCATCTCCACCTCGAACCAGAACCGGCTGCCCTCGCCCACCTCGCTCTCGACCCCCACCTGGCCGCCCATGTGGCTCGCGAGCGAGCGCACGATGGCCAGCCCCAGCCCGGTGCCGCCGAAGCGCCGCGCCATGGTGGAGTCGGCCTGCATGAAGGGCTCGAAGAGGTGCACCATGTGCTCGGGGTCGATCCCGATGCCGGTGTCGCTCACCTCGATGCGCAATATGACTTGCGCTTCGTCGGTGTCGGGTCGGGCGGTGGCGGCGACCCGCACCTCACCCTGCTCGGTGAACTTGATCGCGTTCGCCACCAGGTTCGTGATCATCTGGCGCAGCCGGTGTGAGTCGCCCACCAGCCACTCGGGGACGTCGGGCGCGAGGGAGGAGCTCAGCGCCAGCCCCTTCCGGCGCGCGACGTCCTGCATGAGGCTCACCACGTCCCGGAGCAGGCGGCGGGGTCGAAACTCGATGGACTCCAGCTCCAGCCGGCCCGACTCGCTCTTCGACAGGTCGAGGATGTCGTTCAGGAGGACGAGGAGGCTGTCGGCGGAGGAGCGGATGGTCTCGGCGTACTCGCGCTCCTCCCCCCCGAGCTCGCAGTCGAGCAGCAGATCGGTCATCCCGATGACGCCGTTCATCGGGGTGCGGATCTCGTGGCTCATCGTGGCGAGGAAGGCCCCCTTCGCGCGGTTCGCGGCCTGGGCGTCGGCCTCCGCGCGCCGCCGCACCTCGACCTCGGCCTCGAGGCGCTGCACCGTCTTCGCGAGCGCCCGGGACTGCCCCTCGATCACGCGGGTGTAGAGGAACAGCGCGACCCCCGACATCACGAGGAGCACCACCATGTCGGTGGTCCCCTGGACGAAGTACGCCTCGGGCGGCAGCTCGGGCTGGATGGGGCCTACCAGCCGCTCCCACGCGATCGCGCCCGCGGTGAGCGCCCCGCAGACCCACCACCAGATGAAGCCCGGCCGCTGGCCCTGGATGAGCCCCGCCAACAGCGGGGTCACCGACACCCACGCGTAGCCCGGCGCCCCCACGCCCCCCGCCACCATCGCGTCGTGGAAAGACAGCGCAAGGAAGCCTGCGACGATGCCGAAGCCGACGAAGGCGGTCGCCCGGGTGCGCCACAGGATCGCGTACAGCAGCACCGCGTAGACGAGCGCCACCACCGCGCCAGGCAACAGGGCCCAGGCTCCTCGGTGGAGATAGTCCACCACGTAGCCGCTGATCACGAAGACGAAGATCCACAGGCCTATGCTCAGGGTGCGGAGCCGGAGGTTCTCCTCCGGCGAGAGCCCCTCAGCGGAGTGGCCCGCGAGCGTGAAGCGCTCCCACCCGCGATGCCAGCGGCTGGGAGGGGAGGCCGGAGGCTCGAGTTCCACGACTACTGGAGTCCGACGCAGTCCGTCGGGTCCTTGGCGACGCAGACGTTGACCAGGCGGTCCTCGGGCCGGAGCGCGAGGTACGTGCCGACCCCGATCGCCGCCACCGCTACCGCCACCCCGCCCCAGAGCCAGGGGCTGCTCACGATGCCCGCGTCGGGCTCCTGCAGGGTCTGGCGCAGGGTCACGTTCTGCTGCGCGAGCACCGTCACCGGGCCGCGCCAGTCGACGTAACCTGACTTGCGGATGGTGACCTCGTACGTCCCGGGGAGCATGCGCTTGAGCTCGCAAGGCGAGGCGCAGGAGCGGCCGCCCAGGGTGACCTCGGCGTTCAGCGGGTCCGTCTCGACCATGAGGGTGCCGATCTGGTCCCAGATCGTCTTCGGGAAGACATCGGGCATCTGCTGCTCCATCGCGCCCACCATGGACATGCCGGCCGGGATCTCGTCGCCGGTGGCGCCGATCTCGTCCTCGGCGTTCACGTCGACCAGGCGCAGGCCGAGCAGGAGCCCCTCGTCCGCGGAGCCGAGGCGGTCGACCGAGATCGTGAGGAGCAGGCCGGAGCCCTGCCCGCGCACGCGCCGGGCGAAGCAAGCTGCCTTGCCAGCGCACTCACGGACCGCGGCCTCCCGGACCGCGAGGCCGATGGCGTCGAGCGGCGCCACGCTCAGGGCGGTGTGGCGCTCGATGGCGGACCGCGCGGCGGCGTAGACCTCGGACAGGGGGATGCCCGACTCCTCACCCGACAAGATCAGGATCGCGACCGTCTCCACCCGGGGTGGGGCGCTCGCGCGCAGATCCAGGGCGGCGTCCTGGGGCGCCAACAAGGGGCTCCCCACCCCCTGGGCCAGGGCCGCACCGGCGCCCGCCCACGTGGCCAGGGCCACCATCGAGGCCGCGAGTCGCGGAGCCGCCATGGCGGGCATGATAGAGCCCCTCCGGAGCTTCGCAAAGGCCCACCCCCTCAACCGGGCTCCAACGCCGCCACCCGCGCCCACCGCGCGCGCGCGGCCGCCGCTGGCCCGGGCCGGTGGGCCTCGAGGACCCGCGCGAAGCGCATGCGATCCCCGCGGGTGAGCCCGCCGAGCTCGAGCAGGTCGCGCAGGAGCTCGGCCAGCGCCGCGTCCGAGCCGTCGCTCCGCCGCCCGGCCGCGGACAGGGCACCGACCTCGCGCAGCACGACGTGATCCTCGGCGACCCCGAACGTGGCGGGGGTGAGGCGGTGGCAGTGATAGCCCTCGGCTTCGAGCGTCCGGAGCAGCACCGCGAGCTGGTGGATGCAGCGGCGCTTCTCGGCCACGTAGGCCGCCCGATCCGCCTCGCGGAGGGCGAGCAGGCGCAGCGCCCACCACTGCCCCAGGGTGGTCTCGGGCTCCGCCGCCACCAGGCGAAAGCTGGCCTTCGTGCCGGGCGCGCGGGCCGCCTCCAGCCAGGCGAGGGGCCGCGACACCGCTACCCCGAACGCCCGCACCTGGTGGGTGAGCAAGTGCGCTTGCCGCGCGGGCGAGGGGCGCGGCCACCACCCTCCACGGGGCGGGAACACCTCGAGCCGCACGGCGGGCGGCAGTGTGAGCTCGGGTCCCGGGCCGGCGCCGCGGGCGAGGTCGAGCTCGGGAGCGGCCAGGAGCGCCTCGAAGACGTCGCGGGCGCCCTCGAAGCCGGGCGCCGCCGCGCCGCGCCAGCGCGCGCCAGCGGCGTCTCGGAGCTCGAGGCGGGCCTCGTACCCCACGCTACTTCTTGCGGCGGGCCGCGGTCTTGCCCTCCACCGCGAGCAGGTGGAGGTCGGTGACGTTGGTGTCGGTGGGCCCGGTCTCGAGGCGCGCGTCGATCTTCCCGAGCGCGGTGAAGCTGTCGTACTCGGAGATCGACTTGGCCACGTCGACGCCGGCCGCCTGCAGCTCGGCCAGCGAGTTGCCGTCGACCACGCCGCCCGCGGCCGGGGTCGGCCCGTCGGTGCCGTCGGTGCCGGCGGAGAGGAACGCCATGTGCTCGTCCCCCGCCATCGCCTGCGCCATGAGCAAGGCCAGGTGCTGCGAGCGCCCGCCCTGCCCCTTGGGATCCTCGCCCCGCGGGATCGCCACGGTGGGCTCGCCGTAGGCCACGAAGACCTCGCGGCCGGTGCCGCTGCGCACCATCGAGCCGGCGCGAGCCATGTACTTCTCGACCAGATCCTCGACCGGGCCGTCCACCGGCTTGGTCGCGCAGCGGACCCGCAGGCCCATCTGCCGCGCGGCGCGGGCCGCGGCGCGCTGGAGGGTCTTGGGGCCGCCCACCACCGCCGCGAAGGCGCGGGACAGGCGCGGATCGCCGGGCTTCGGCGACTCGGGCAGCTCACCACGATCGCCGGCCTGCAGGTACTCGCGCACGCTCTCGGGGGCGCCGTCCCAGCAGCTCCCCTTCTTGAGGGCGGAGATGGCGTCGCGGAAGCGGGAGGGATCGGCCACGGTGGGCCCGCCGCCGATGGCGGGGAGCTTGTCACCCACCACGTCGGACAACGCGAGGGTGAGGACCGACGCGGGGGCCGCGGTCACCGCGAGCCGCCCGCCCTTCACCTTCGAGATGTGCGAGCGGACGACGTTCATGCTCCCGATGTCCATGCCGGAGTTGAGCATGAGCCGGGTGAGCGACTCGGTGTCGTTGAGCCCCACGTCGGGCACCGGTGAGCTGAGCAACGCGCTCGCGCCGCCGGAGATCAGGACGAGGAGGAGGTCCTCTTCGCCCAGCTCCGACACCAGCTCCACCACCTCGTCGGTGGCCCGCACCGACGCGCGGTTGGGGAGCGGGTGGCCGCCCTCGCGCACCTCGAAGCCATCCACCGGGCGGGCGTAGCCCTCCTTGGTGAGGATGAGCCCGAAGGACATCTTGTCTCGAATGGCGGTCGGCACCGCCTCCGCCATGGCGGGTGCGGCCTTGCCGATCGCCACGATGCCGACGCGTTCTACGCGATCGAGCGCGATGGCGCGTCGACCGGCGCGAATGGCACCGCTCGAGACTTGGAGGCGCGACTCTACGGCTTCGCCAGCGTGCGAGGCCTTGAGCGCTTCATGGTAGATGGAGACCAGGTCCTCCGCGAGCGGGGTTCGCGCCATCGATGTAGTCCTATAGTCAAGTCCGGAACCCAAATCAAAATTCTCCGCTCTTAGTGGACACCCGGCCGGAAGGTTCTCATTCCGATTCGGGGGTTCCCCCAATACAACGGGTGCCGCGACTCGAGGCTTGACCTGGTGTTAACCCTCTCACGGATGCGACCCCGGGCCCCAAACTGGCGAGGCCGAGGGGCCCTCGGTACCCTGTGGCTCAGCCCATGCGCACCCGTCCCGAAGGCCCGCGGAGGCGTCCACCCGGCAGCTCGGGGCCCGCGGTGGCCCTGATCGCGGTGGCGGCCCTCCTCACGCCCAGGGCGTCGCTGGCGCGCTGCGACTCCCCGGGCGACCCCGACTGCGTGGACCTGCAAGCGGACTTCCGCGGCACGGTGGACTTCTTCGCCACCGGCGCTGCCCTCACGGTGAACGACGACGGCGACGACCGACCGGATCGGGCGTTGGACGAGGCCTCGGTGGTGGTGCCCGAGCGTCGGATCCCGCCGCGGGCCAAGCTCTTGAAGGCCTACCTCTACTTCGGCGGCTCGCTCTTCGCGGACGGCGACGACATCGAGGAGCCGGACACGCAGGTTGAGTTGCAGGTCCCGGGGAGCGCGAGCTTCAGCGTGGTGGACGGCGAGCAGGTGTACCGCTCCGGGCCGATCCCGGGGTTCCCGGAGGTGATCCTCTACTCGGTGCGGGCCGACATCACCGAGCTCATGACGTCTTCGCAGGCCAGCCTGCCGGGCACCTACACCCTGCGGGGCTTCGCGGCCGACATCTTCAACGGCGACCAGGAGCACACCGCGGCCACCGCCGCCTTCAGCATCGTCTTGATCTTCGAGGAAGAGCTCCTGCCCCCTCGGAGCATCGTGCTCTTCGACGGCATGCAGGAGGTGCTCGGATCCACCGTGACGCTGGACCTCTCGGGCTTCATCGTCTCCGAGCAGCCCTCGGGCTCGCTCACGTTCTTCGCGCTCGAGGGGGACTGCAACCCGGGGCCGGACGCCTGCGCGAACGGGAACAACCTGGCCGGCCTGGAGCGCGTGCGGGTCATCGGCGCCGACGGGACGCGCACCCTGGTCCTGACGGACGACCTCAACCCGCCGAACGACATCTTCAACCGCACCATCAACACCGTGGACCCGCCGCTCATGAACGTGACCGGCACCGACATCGACACCTTCGACATCACCGAGGTGCTGCGGGCGGGGGACGAGTCGGTGCGGGTGGAGGTCACCACCCCGATGCCGGCCCACGGCGAGGCGGGCGAGCTGATCGGCCTGGCCTACGTGGTGGTGGGCATCGACGTGTTCGCGCCCGAGCTCCGGGTGGACTCGCGCATCGAGGTGAGCACCGACCGCGGCTCGGTCCTCGACGCCTACTACCCAGGCGATCCGCTCCGCGTGAAGTACGCGCTCAGCAACACCGGCAACCTGCCCGCTTCGCAGGTCAAGTTGACGACGGACGTCCCGGCCAACGTGCGGGCCTTCGAGGTGCTCGAGGCCCCCGAGGGGGCCGAGCTGAGCGTCGACCCCACCGGCGGCGCGTTCGGGCGGGGTCAGGTCTCGGTGGAGGGGGTGGCGGTGCGGCACGGTGAGGTGAACGATCTCGTATTGTTGATGGAGACCGACTGCCCGCTCCCGAACGGCGGCGCGCTCGCCCTGGCCGCCGACGTGGGCGCGCCCCGGGAGGGCGGCGTCCCCTTCACCATGACCACCACCGTCGCTCTGCTGGGCCGCGACCGCTGCGGACCCCGCTACTACCTCTACGGCGGCGGCGGGTGCCGCGGGATCGACACCGGCGGCGGCGGCCTGTGGCTCCTCGGGGGCCTGGTGGTCCTCCTGGGCGCCCGACGTCGGCGCGGGGTGGCCTGGCTGGCCGCCGCCCTCGGCCTCGCGTTCGCCGCCGGCTGCTCACCCGACACCCAGGAGGACACGGGCGCCGATCGGCCCGCCCCGGCCGCGCGGGGCTACGCGTGCCCCGGCCAGGACGGGATGGTGATCATCCCGAGCATCCGCAACCAGCCGCCGTTCTGCGTGGACCAGTACGAGGCCACGATCGTCGAGGGCGCCCTCGGGAACCCGGAGCAGCCCGAGGGCGGCGACGGGAGCACCACCGCGGTGGCGGCGTCCGTCCGCTTCGCCCACCCCGCGGTGGGCGTGTCGTGGTTCCAGGCGCAGGCGGCCTGCGCCAACGCGGGCAAGCGGCTCTGCACCGCCCAGGAGTGGCAGGTGGTCTGCCGCGGCGACGAGGAGCTGGCCTACCCCTACGGCGAGACCTACGAGCCCGGGACCTGCAACGGCTTCGGCGCCTCCCGCGGCGGGGTGGTGGAGACCGGCGCGATGATCGAGAGCGTCCCCCGCGACGACGGCGGCTACGACGCGGGCGGCTGCGTGAGCGTGCACGGCGCCTACGATCTGTCGGGCAACGTCTGGGAGTGGAACGCCGACGCGTTCTTGGGCGACACCCGCCGAGGCCTGGCCGGTGGCTCCTTCCGCTCGAACGAAGCGGGCTTGCGATGCGTGACCGAGGACGCCCACGCCCCTCCGGGCGAGGTCAACGACGCCTACGGTTTTCGGTGTTGCGCGGACTACGCGCCGGGTGGGTGAGGCGGGCCCGGCTCAGCCGGCGTCGGCGGTGCTCGAGGTCCCGGTGTCGGTGATCCCGGCGTCCACGCCGCTGTCGACTCCGCTGTCGACGCCAGTATCGGGGGTCATGCCGCTGTCGATCTGGCCGGCGTCGGTGACCACCGTCCCGGTGCGGAGCCGGCAGGTGGACGCGATACACTCCATGAGGGCGACGCCGCTCGGGTTGCAGTCCGAGTCGCTGTCACACGACGCGTAGCTCGCCTGCGCCGGGGTGCAGACCGCCTTGTAGCAGACCTCTTTGGC
>JACKEN010000062.1 GCA_020632995.1 Deltaproteobacteria bacterium
CGGAGTAGCCGCTGCCGTCCTCGGGGTCGGAGAAGCCGTCGGCGACGAGCGCGCCGCCGTCCGGGCTCCGGATCTCGACCTCGTAGCCGGCCTCGACGAAGGTCCAGTAGGGGTGGGTCAGCTCCGCCCACCAGAAGCCCACCGGCCAGCCGGTGGTGGGCGAGGTCGACGGGTTCGCCGCGACCATCAAGACGCGCTTCGGGGTGGTGGTGATGTTGGCCTGGGTGCTCATGTTCTCCTCCGGCCGGGGGTCCGGCCAGAGACAGGGTGGAGACCGCAGACCGTTTCGACAATCGAAGCTATCGAAAGAACATGTTTCGTCAGACGAAACTCAGCGCCGCTGCCGGACGGAACCTCCGCCGAGGCGGCGGCGCGGGTTCGGGTGCCGGTCGCCGGCGGCCTGGTCGGCCGCCTCGATGAACCGCTCACGCAGCCAGCGATGGGCCGGGTCACCGTCCAGGCGGGGGTGCCAGACCAGGCTGAGGGCGTAGGGCTCGAGCTCGAGGGGCGGTGGCCGGACCTCGAGCCCCAGGCCCGGGGCGAGGGCGCGCGCGGCGCGCTCGGAGATCGTGAGCACGTAGTCCGCGCTCGCCACCAGGGCGAGCGCGGCGTGGAAGGAGGGCACGGCGCGGGCGACGCGCCGCCGCTTGCCGTGGGCCGCGAGCTGCGCGTCCACGTAGCCGCCGGGCCGCCCCCGCGGGGCGACCTGCACGTGGGGCAGCTCGGCGTAGCGGGCGAGGGTGAGGCGGCGCCCGGCCAGCGGGTGGTCCTTCCGGAGGACGCAGACGAAGCGATCGGTGAGCAGGGTGCGGATCCTGAGCTCTGGCGGCAGGTCACCGTAGATGCCGACCGCGAGATCCGCGGCGCCGGTGCGCAGCGCCTCCGGGTCGTCGAGGGCGTTGGCCACGAAGCGCAGGTTGGCCTGCGGGGCCTGGGCGCCCACCAGTCGGTCCAGGGTGGGCCCGAGCACGAGCAGGACGTAGTCGGTGGCGCGAACGACGAAGGTGCGCTCGAGCTCCGCCGCGACGAAGGGCGCCTGCGGCCGCAGCACGCGCTGGGCCTGCTCCACCGTGCTGCGCACCTCGGGCCCGAGGGCGAGCGCGCGCGGGGTGAGCACCATCGCGCGGCCCGCGCGCACCAGGATCGGGTCGTCGAGCACCGCGCGGATGCGCTTGAGGGTCTGGCTCATCGCCGGCACGGAGAGCCCGACCCGCCGCGCCGCGCGGGTGACGCTGCCCTCCTGGATCAGCGCGTCGAGGGCGAGGAGCAGGCTGAGGTCATGGGTCTTCACCTGCGGCCGTGGGCACCGCCCTGGTGTCGCCGCTGCCGTCCGGCCGGCCGACGACCGACCGGCCGGCGGCCCGGCGGGTGCTTCCGCGCGTCGTCCTTGTCGTGCCGCACGTCGGTGCGGGGCTCGTAGGTCCGGACGTTCATCGGGGCGCGCGGCAAGTCGTGTTGCGCCATCCGCATGAGGACCGCGACCAGGGTGTTCGGGTCGTGGCGCTCGAGGAGCTCGGTGGCGTAGGCGCGCTCGCCCTCGTCCAGCTCCGGCGCCGCCTCCAGGAGCGCGTGCAGGGCGCGGCGGGTGCGCTTGTTGTTCGCCTTCTCGATCTTCTTGGCGCTCGGCACCCGGCACCAGTCCGCCTCCACCCGGGCCCCGCCGAGGAGCCAGCGCACCCGGCGCTCCTTGTGGGTGGGGACGATCAGGATGCTGCGGCCGGTCTGCCCCGCGCGGCCGGTGCGGCCGCTCCGGTGGGTATAGGTGTCCGCGTCGATCGGGAGATCGAAGTGGATGACGGTGCGGATGTCGGCCACGTCGATGCCGCGGGCCGCCACGTCGGTGGCCACCAGCGTCTTCACGATGCCGTTCCGGAACGCGTTCAGGGTGCGGGTCCGCTGGGGCTGGGACATGTCGCCCGAGAAGGGCAGGGCCGAGAAGCCGTCCTCGGCCAGGGCCTCGGCGAGGTCCGCCGCGTCGACCCGGCGGGCCACGAAGACCAGGCAGCGGGCCTCGTCCATCGCGAGCATGCAGTTCACGAGGGCCGGGTAGCGGTCCGAGATGTGGACCACGTGGGCGACGTGGGTGATGTCCTGGTTGGCCTGGCCGAGCACGGTGCCTTGCACGTGCACCGCGCCGGGCTGGAAGCGGTCGGCGAAGCGGGCCACCTGCTCGGGGAAGGTCGCGCTCACGAGGTGGCTGCGCCGCTCCTCGGGGAGGGCGTCGACGAGGGCGTCGAGGTCGTCCCGGAAGCCCATGTCGAGCATCTGGTCGGCCTCGTCGAGCACCACGTGCCGGACCCGGGCCAGGTCGACCGCGCCGTTGCGCACGTGGTCGAGGAGGCGCCCCGGGGTGGCGACGAGGAGGGGGGCGCGGCGCGAGAGGAGCCGGCGCTCGCGCACGAGGTCGGTGCCTCCGGTGACCACCGTGGTGTCGAACCCGCGGACGTCGGCGAAGAGCCAGGCCAGCTCGCCCTCCACCTGCGCCGCGAGCTCCCGCGTCGGCGCGACCACCACCACCACCGGGCCCGGGGTGCGGGCCTCGACGGCGGAGATCAGGTCGTCGGCGAGGGCGAGCCCGAGGGCCACCGTCTTGCCGGAGCCGGTCTGGGACGAGATGCGGAGGTTGTGCGCGGTGGCGTCCGCCTCCAGCACCGCCTGCTGGACCGTGGTGAGGGCGTTGAAACCCTTGCGCTCGAGCGCCGCCCGGAGCGCAGGATGGACGGCGTCGAAGGCGTCACTCATGCTGCCCCGCCCGTACCGGGTCCGGTCGGGTCCGACAACCGATGATTGTCGGCCGCCCCCGATGGCGGGCCCGCATCCCCTACAGCGGTTCGATGTCGAACAATTCCAGCCCCTTTGGGGCGTTCTGGAGCGCGTAGTTGATGCCCCACTCGGAGTCCGTGAGGAGCACCGGGGAGCCGTTTCGGTCCTCCACCACCGTGAAGCTGGAGCTGGCCTTGAGCCAGGCGAGGGCCTCCGGGTTGCCCTGGATCCAGCGCGCGTAGCGGAAGTCGAGCCCCTCGAACACCGCGGTGACCGAGTACTCGTTCTTCAGGCGCTCCTTGAGCACCTCGAACTGCAGCATACCCACCGCGCCCAGGTACGGGTTCTGGCGGTCCACCGAGGAGCGATAGAACACCTGGATCACGCCCTCGTGGGCAAGCTGCTCGAGGCCGGTGTCCAGCGCCTTGCGCTTCAGCGGGTCCTTCAGCCGGAGCTGGCCGAAGTGCTCGGGGGCGAAGCGCGGGATGCCGGAGAACTTGAGCTGCCCCTTGCTGCTCACGGTGTCACCCACCCGGAGCTTGCCGGTGTCGAAGACGCCCACGATGTCGCCGGGGAAGGCGGCGTCCACCACGTTGCGCTCCTGGGCCATGAAGGTCTGGGGCCGGGCCATGCGCAGGCTCTGGCCCGAGCGGCCCACCGTGACCTCCATGTCCTTCTCGAACTCGCCGCTCACCACCCGCATGAACACGATGCGGTCGCGGTGCTTCGGGTTCATGTTCGCCTGGATCTTGAAGACGAAGCCGGTGAAGCGCGGGTCGTCCACGTCGATGGACACGCCGTCCTCGAGGACGCGCGCGTCGGGCGGGGCGGCGTGCTCGGCCAGGAAGTGCAAGAGGACCTCCACCCCGAAGTTGTTCATGGCCGAGCCCCAGAACAGGGGCGACAGCTCGCCGCGCAGGAACGCGTCGTGGTCGTACTGCTCGCCCGCCTCGCCGATCAGCTCGAGGTCCTCCTCCAGCTTGGCCTTCCGGCTCGGGCCGATCAGGTCGTCCACCGCGCTCCACGGCAGGCGCTTGGCCTCGACCGCGGTGGTGCCGTGGGCCTCGGCGTCGAAGACCAGGATGTCCCGGGTCTTGATGTCCACCACCCCCTTGAAGTCGCGGCCCATCCCGAGGGGCCAGTTGATCGGGGCCACCTTCAGGTTGAGCGAGCTGGACACGTCGTCCACCAGCTCGAGCGGGTCGAGGCCGGCCCGGTCGAGCTTGTTCATGAACGTGATGACGGGGATGTTGCGGAGCCGGCACACCTCGAACAGCTTCCGGGTCCGGGGCTCCACGCCCTTGGCGTGGTCCATGAGCATCACCGCGGAGTCCACCGCGGCGAGGGTGCGGTAGGTGTCCTCGGAGAAGTCGGCGTGGCCGGGGGTGTCGAGCAGGTTGAGCATCTTGCCGTGGTGCTCGAACTGGAGCACCGACGAGGTGACCGAGATGCCGCGCTCCTGCTCCATCTGCATCCAGTCCGACACCGCGTGCCGCGCCGCCTTCCTGGACTTCACCGAACCCGCAAGGTGGATTGCGCGCGCGTAGAGGAGCAGCTTCTCGGTCAAGGTGGTCTTGCCCGAGTCGGGGTGGGAGATGATGGCGAAGGTGCGGCGGCGCTCGGCCTCCGCCCGGATCTGGTCGATGGTGCTCACTGGGGACCCCGCCCCCTCATACCCGTTCGGTCGGGATTGGCCACCGGGAAGGCGCGGAGGGCGGGGTGATGTCGGGGAAGTCCTAGGCCTGGACCCGGAACCGGGAGACCTCGGAAGACAGCAGGGCGGCTTGCTCGTGGATGCCGTCGGCGCGGCTGCGCACCGTGCCCGCCGCCCCCGAGGCGGCCTGGGCGACGTGGTCCAGGGCGGCCATGCTGCCGACCATCTGGCGGAACGCCTGGTCCAGCTCGGTGGCGGTGGAGGCCACCGCCCGGATGCCCTGGGACACCTCGTCGGAGCTAGAGACCACCGACTCGATGCCGGTCGAGATCGCGTGCACCCGGGTGCTGATCGACGAAGCGGCCTCGGCGGTGCGCGCCACGTTCCCCGCGATCTGCTGGGTGGTGGCGGACTGCTCCTCGATCGCGGCCGCGATCTGCTGGGCCAGCTCGGAGACCTTCGAGATCTGCTCGCCCACGCCCTCGATGCTCGCCTCGGTGTTGCTCGTGTCCTGCCGCATCCGCTCGACCTCGGCGCTGATCTCCTCGGTGGCGAGGGCGGTCTGCTTCGCGAGCTCCTTCACCTCGTGGGCCACCACCGCGAAGCCCTTGCCCGCCTCGCCCGCGCTCGCCGCCTCGATGGTGGCGTTGAGGGCGAGCAGGTTGGTCTGGTCCGCGATGTCCTGGATCAGTTCCACCACCTTGCCGATGCGCGTCGCCGCCTCGGCCAGGCTCTTCATCTTCACTCGGGCATCGCGGGCCTTGCCGTCCGCGTCCGCGCTGGCGTTGGCGGTGTCGGCGCAGACCCGGGCCACCTCGCCGAGCGAGGCGTTCATCTCTTCCACCGCCATCGACACCGCGGACATCGAGTCCGAGGCGTCGTGGGCCTGGCGGCTGATGGTCGCCACCTCCTGGTTGATGTGGGTGGTGGCGCGCGCGACCTCGTCCATGCTGGACGCGGCGCGCTGCGAGGACTCGGTGGAGCTCGCGACCGAACCCGAGACCTGCTCCACGCTCGCGGACATGGCGCGGGTGTGCTCCTGCACGTCGCCCGCCTGTCGGGTCAGCTGGGCGGAGGCGCTGCGGAGCTCCTCCGCCTGGGCCGCGATGCCCGACGCGCCGCTCGACACGCGCCCGACCATGCCCCGGAGCTTGTCGACGAAGGCGTTGAAGGCGCCGGCCAGCCGGCCCACCTCGTCGTTCGTGTGCACGTTCAGGCGCGCGGTGAGGTCGCCCTCGCCCTCGGCCACGTCCTCCAGCGCCGCCACCGCCTCACCGAGCGGGCGCACCACGCCGCCGGACACGCGGACCGCGATGAGGCCCACGATCAGGAGCAGGACGAGGCCCACGATCGCGGTGGTGCCGAGCAGGCCGTCGAGGACCCCGGTCGCGGCCCGAGCCACGCCGTCGTGCTCGGCAAGGTGGGTTTCGACCACCACCACCCAGTCCCAGGGCGCGTAGTAGGTGAAGGAGTGCAGCACCTCCTCCGGGGGCTCACCGGGCTCGGTCACGATCATCGCGCTGTGCTGCCCGACCTCGCCCGCCTTCAGCGCGGTGGCCGTGCTCAGGATCTCGGCCACGTAGGGCTTGCCGTCGGCGTCCTGCTCATCGCTGCGGGCCTTGCCGTCCATGCGCCCGTGGGCCGACAGGACGACCTTGCCGGCGTCCGCGCCCTTGGTCGTCATGATCCACACCGAGCCGTGCTCGCCGATCTGGAGATCGCTGAGGGTGTGGCGGAGGGACTCCGCCTTGCTCTCGGGCACGCCGACGTAGAGCACGCCCACCACGTCGCCCGACGCGTCCAGGATGGGCTCGTACGCGGTGACGTACCAGGCGTTCACCACGAAGGCGCGACCACGGAAGGTCTCCTTCTTCATGATCGTGGACACCACGGGGTTGGGCGCGCCATCTGGGTTGACGGCGGGGATGAAGGTCCCCACCGCGCGGTGGCCGTCCAGCTTGCGCACGCTCGTCGCCACGCGGAGCAGGTCGCCCGCCGCGTTCATGCGCTGGAAGATCGTCGCGGTGCTCCCCACCAGCTCGGAGACCTTGTCCACCACCGGGGAGGGGACGGCGAAGTCGTCGTTGACCTCGATCCCCTGGCTGCCGAGCATGAGCCGCGGGAGCTGGGTGGGTTGGCCCTGCTTGGTGTACTGGTTGACCGCGGTCCACGTCACCAGATCGCCAGGATCCATGCGCACCTTGCCGGCCCGCGCCATCACGTCCCGCGCGACGTTGAGGTGACCGTCGAGCTCGCGTTTGAGTCCGTCGTCGGCCTGCCCCACCATGTGGTGCACGTCCTCGGCCACCATCCCCATGCTCTCCATCACCTGGCTGCGGACCAGGGACTGGACCTCGGACGAGGCGGTGCTTCGGCCATAGACCATGGACCCGAGCAGGATCAGGCACGGCGCGAGCGCTGCCCCGGCCCCTAAAACCATCATCTTTACGCGTACACTCATGCTTGGCGGCTTCTCCCGAACCACTCCGGTCGGAGGGCAGACTGAAGTCTCCAGTCTTGCCGCCGAAGGTGGGGAAATCCGCGCGGTCCTTGGGTCACCATGGATCGGTCACGACCGCAGGTGGGCTATGATCCGGCTCATGCGCTCACTCAGCGCTCTCTGCGCACTGGCCGTGGCCCTCGCCGGCTGCAGGGAGCCGCCCCCGCCCCCCGCCCTCCCGCCCCCGGTGAGCCTGGTGGATGCCCTGGAGCGCGCTCTGCCCGGCCTGCCGAGCCCGGCGGCCCGGGTCCAGGTGCTCCTGGGGCTGGCCGAGGGGGAGGCGGCGAAGGAGCCGGCTCAGGCCGCGGCGCGCCTCACCGCGGCGGCGGTGGCGCTCCAGGACGCGCCCCCTGATGCGCAAGCAGGCCTGCGCACGCGGCTGGTGGCCCTGTGGTGCGGGGTCGGGCAGGTAGCGGAGGCCCGCCGCATCGCGGATCAGATCCCGGACCGCGAGCTGAAGGCCGAGACGCAGGTCTACTTGACAGAGGCCCTGGTCGCGGCGGGCCGGCTGGCGGAGGCGGAGCAGGTCGCCAGGGCCATCCGCGTACCGACCCATGAGGCCCGGGCCAAGCTCGCGGTGGTCCGGGGGCTCCTCGCGGCGGGGGAGCGGGCAGCGGCGGGCCAGAAGGTCGCCTCCATGGGCGGCCTCGACACCCGAGACGAGGCCCTGGCCGAGGTGGCGGTGGCCTACGGTCGGGCCGGCCACGCCCCAGAGGTCACGGCGGCGCTGAACGACATCCGGAGCCCGCACTGGCGCGGGGTGGCCCAGGTGGCGCTGGCCGAGGCCCTGTGGCGCTCCCGGGTTCGGGCGCGCGCGGTGACCGAGGTCGAGCAGATCGAGTCCCTTTGGCTGAGGGCGCGCGGCTTCATGCACCTGTACGTCCTCTCGCCGGGCGGGCCCGGCCGCGGGCTCCTGGCCCGCGCCCTGAGCGCGGCGGAGGACATCAGCGACCCCCTGATGCGGAGCAGCGCCCGCGCCGACCTCGCGCTCGAGCTGGTCGAGGCGGGGCAGGTCGCCGAGGGCGAGGCCCTGCTCGCCCGGGTCGAGGACCCGAGCACCCGGCACCAGGCGGAGGCGAGGCTGGCCAAGCTCCACGCCGACGCGGGCCGCTTCGACGCGGCCGAGGCGGCGGTGGGGCGGGTGCAGGGGGACGCCCTCTGGATCGGGGTGGCCAACCGGGACCTGGCCCTCGCTCGAGCCCGGGCGGGCGAGGCGGAGGCTGCCTTGCGCACGGTGGGGCGCATCCTCGACCCCGACGCCCGCTGGCCCGCCCTGGGCCTCGTGGCCGCGGTGGCGCCCGGCGCCCCGGACGAGGGGGTGCTGGCGGCCCTGCACGCGGTGCTGGTAGGGCAGGGGTCGTGAGCGCTCCCCCCCGGCTGGTTCTGGTAGACGGCACCGCGCTGATCTACCGGGCCTTCTTCGCCATCCCCGCCACCTTCAGGACCGCGACCGGCCTGCCCACGAACGCGATCTACGGGTTCGCGTTGATGTTCAACAAGCTCTTCGCGGGCCGCAAGCCGGATTGCGGGGCGGTGATCTTCGACGCCCCCGGCCCCACGTTCCGGGACGAGGCCTACGCCGACTACAAGGCGGACCGGGCCCCGATGGAGGACACCCTCAGCGTCCAGCTCCCCTACATCGACCGCCTGGTGGAGGCGCAGCGCTTCCCGACCCTCTCGGTCCGCGGCTACGAGGCGGACGACGTGATCGGCACCCTGACCCGGCGCGGGCTCGACGAGGGCTTCGAGGTCCTGATCGTCTCCTCCGACAAGGACTTCACCCAGCTGATCGGGCCGCGGGTCCGCATGTTCGACCCGATGCGCGACGTGACCTACGACGAGGTGCTGGTGCAGAAGAAGTGGGGGGTCCGGCCCGAGCAGTTCGTGGACCTGCTCGCCCTCACCGGCGACAGCATCGACAACATCCCCGGCGTCCCCGGCATCGGGCAGAAAGGCGCGGCCCAGCTCCTGAAGGACCGGCCCACCCTGAAGCAGCTCCTCGACGAGCTCGAGGATCTGCCGCCCCGCTACAAGAAGGCCCTCGGCACCTATCGGGAGCAAGCGCTGTTGTCACAGCGCCTCGCCACCATCCACACCGACGTGCCCCTCCCGCTCGGCCCGAAGGACCTCGCGATCGAGCTCCCGGACCGCGCGCCCCTCAACGCCTTCTACCGGGAGCTCGAGTTCTTCTCGCTCTTGTCCGAGGACGAGGTGGTGGCGGCGGAGGCGGCCCAGGGGCAGGGCCCGGTGCCGGTGCTCGACGAGGCCACCGCCGCGGCGTGGCTGGGCGAGCCCGGGCCGCTCTCGGTGGCCCCGGTCTTCGACGGCGACGCGATCTTCGCCCGCCCGGTGGGCCTCGCCCTCGTCCGCGCGGACGGCGAGGCGGCGTACTGCGACGTGCAGGCTGGCCTGCCGCAGGATGTCTTGCGGAGGCTCGCCGACCCGGAGGTCCCCAAGCACGCCCACGACGCCAAGCAGCTCCACCACGTCCTCCGGCGGGCGGGAGCCGCGCTGGCCGGGGTGGAGGGCGACACCATGCTCGCCTCGTTCCTGGTGGAGCCGACCAAGGTCATCCCCCACCGCCTCGAGCAGGTGGCGCGGGAGTACCTGCAAGTGGCCTTGCCGCCGGACAAGCGCCTCTTGGGGAGCGGCAAGTCGCTGCGCACCTTCGCCGAGCTCGATATCGCGGCGGTGGCCGAGCACGCGGCGGGGCGGGCCCGGGCGGTGCATGGGCTGTGGGTCGTGCTGTGGCCCATGGTGGAGGCCATGGGCCTCGCGCGACACTACGCGGAGCACGAGCGGCCGTTGTCCTTCGTGCTCGGGCGCATGGAGGCGGCGGGGATCAAGGTCGACCAGGCGGAGCTCGAGACGATCGGGGCGGAGCTGGCCCGGCGCCTGGCCGAGGTCGAGGCGAAGATCCACGAGGAGGCGGGCGCGCCCTTCAACGTGGGCTCCACCAAGCAGCTGGGCGAGGTGCTCTTCGAGACCCTGAAGCTGCCGGTGGTGAAGCGCACCAAGACCGGCTACTCCACCGACGCCGAGGTGCTGGAGCGCCTCCGCCCCAAGCACCCCATCGCGGGGCTGGTGCTCGAGCATCGGGCGGTGAGCAAGCTGATCACCACCTACACCAACGTGCTCGCCGCGGCGGTGCGCCCCGAGACCGGGCGGGTGCACGCGACCTTCCAGCAGACCACCGGGGCCTCGGGGCGCCTGATCAGCACCGACCCCGACCTCCAGCGCACCCCGATCCGCACTCCGGAGGGCAAGCGCATCCGCCGCGCCTTCGTGGCCGAGCCCGGGCACCGCATCGTGAGCGCGGACTGGAGCCAGATCGAGCTGCGCCTCCTCGCCCACGCGAGCGGTGACCGCGCCCTCGTGGCCGCCTTCGCGGCGGGCGAGGACGTGCACACCCGCACCGCGGCGGGCCTGTTCGGGGTGGAGGAGTCCGCGGTCGACCCGGAGCAGCGCCGGGTGGGCAAGACGGTGAACTTCGCCACCATCTACGGCCAGGGCGCCACCGCGCTCGGCCAGATCCTGGGCATCCCCCGGGCCGAGGCCGAGGCGCACATCGCGGCCTACTTCGCGCTCTACCAGGGGGTGGCGGAGTGGCTGGAGCGCGTGAAGGCAGAGGCGCTGGAGGTCGGTTGGGTGCAGACCCTGTTCGGGCGCCGGCGGGTGATCCCCGAGCTGGCCTCCCACAACCCCACCGATGTGCAAGCTGGCCTGCGGATCGCGGCCAACACCCGCATCCAGGGCTCCGCCGCCGATCTGTGCAAGGAGGCGATGCTCCGGATCCAGGACGAGCTCGACGCTCGGGGCTTCTCCGCCCGCATGCTCCTGCAGATCCACGACGAGCTGGTCTTCGAGGTGCCCGAGGCCGAGGTGAGCGAGGTTTGTCCGTTGGTCCAGCGCCACATGGAGCAGGTGCGCCCCCTGGCGGTGCCCCTGGTGGCCGAAGTGGGGGTGGGAGACAGCTGGGGCGACGCCCACTGATCCCGCCCTTGACCCCGGGTCCGTGGGGGAGCATGAGATTCACTCATCCATGAGCGCGCCCAGACTCCCCTCCCTCTCGGCGCTCCGCGCCTTCGAAGCCGCCGCACGGCACCTGAGCTTCACCCGGGCCGCGGAGGAGCTGTTCGTCACCCAGGCGGCGATCAGCCACCAGGTCCGTGCGCTCGAGGAGGAGGTGGGCTGCCCGCTCTTCGTGCGCCTGCCCCGGCGGGTGGCGCTCTCCGAAGAGGGCCGGGTGCTGGCCGAGGCGGCCACCGAGGCGTTCGGGCGGATCTCCGCCGGCATGGAGGCGCTGTCCCGCGCCGGCGCGACCGGCGTGGTGAGCGTCTCGGTGTCCCCGTCCATGGCGGTGCGCTGGCTGGTGCCCCGGTTGGAGAGCTTCCGTGACCAGCACCCCGACATCGACGTCCGCATCTCGGCCAACGACCGCCTGATCGACCCGGTGCGCGAGGGCGTGGACCTCTGCATCCGCTACGGCACCGGCCGCTACCCGGGGCTCGAGACCACCCTGTTGATGAAGGACGAGGTCTTCCCGGTGTGCAGCCCCGCGTTCCTGCTCAAGGATCCGCCCCTGAAGGCCCCCGCCGACCTGAAGGACCACGTCCTGCTCCACGACGACATGATGAAGCACGACGCCGCCCGACCGGATTGGCCGAAGTGGCTGGAGGCGGCGGGGGTGGAGGGGCTCGACCCGCGGGACGGCCTGCACTTCAGCCACGCGAGCATGGCCCTCGACGCCGCCCTGGCCGGCCAGGGGGTCGCGCTGGGGCGGAGCACCCTGGTGAACGACGACGTGGTGGCGGGGCGCCTGGTGAAGCCCTTCGACGTCACCTTCCTCTCAGGGTTTTCGTACTTCATCGCGGTCCCGAAGGGCGCGGTGCTGGGGAGCCGGGTCCAGACCTTCCGGGAGTGGCTGCTCCAGCAGGCCCGCGAGTTCACCGCTGGCGTGCCGGGCACCGGCCCCGACGCCAAGTGAGCGC
>JACKEN010000063.1 GCA_020632995.1 Deltaproteobacteria bacterium
AGGAACCGGCACATGAACCCCGACAGCTCCGAGGACCGGTCCACCACCACCAGGTGCAGGTGGTTCGACATCTGCACCGCCGCGCACAGCTCGATCCCAGGGTGCGCCTCCAGCGCCCGCCCCAGGTAGAAGCCAAACGCCGCCCGCCGGGTCTCATCCGGCCGCAACCGAAACTGCGCTCGGGCGCACCGCACCGTCACGAACCACCGCGCACCCGGGCGCTCACGTCGAGGTCTCCGCATGCCGCCGGCATCAGCACGCGCCGTGCCGCAAGACCGGGAGGGGCCTGCCGTGAAGGTCACGTCCGAAATCCGGACGGCGTTCGAAATCCGGACGGACGACAGAGATCTACGCAGACCCCGGCGCCCTCCAACCGGGAGCCGAGCCGGGCGCCCTGCTAGGGAAAACACATCCCCAAGATGAAGGTGACCTGGACCAACCACCGTGCGCGGTCTAAGGTCCGGGCCAACGCAGGAGCCTCTCATGCTGGCCGATGTGATCGTGGTCTTCGCACTCATCGCGGCCGGTGCACTATTGCAACATTCATTGCGTGGTTCCTTCCTGCCGGGATGGCCGCCGAAGGACTTGCGACACCACCTCCTCGGGCAACCTTGGCTTGGGCTCGTGGTGCTAGCCCTCCTCATCAGCCTCGGGGGATGGGCAGGCCGGGCGCACCTGGTGGGCCTATCCGACACCTGGGCGACCGCGACCGGCGGGCCCACCGAGTGGGAGTACGCGGCTTGCCACAAGCTCCTGCCCGTCCTCGGCAAGTGTCCCTACGGTGGCCGGATTGAGTACACCCCCGAACAGGACCGACCGAGCGGCTCTTCGCAGGCCAACCTGCGCTGTAGCCTGCATGGGGAGCCGGAGTGACCCTCTTCGGGCGGCCCACCATCTCGCGGGGCCAAGCACGGATGCGCCTGGAGCGCTCGGAGTGGCCGGGCATGTTGCCGCTCGGTCGGGACCTGCATCTGGAGCTGGCATGGGTCCCCTTCGATCAGTCCGGGCGGGTTCTCTCCCAAGCCCCCGCATTCCAGGGCCTCCAGCGGCCGACAGGCCCTGCTGGTCCCGCCCCGCCCCACTTGGAGGGCTCGGTGGTGCCGAGCGACCGCCCGGCGGACCTCTACTGGCCCTACTGGACAGCGCGCCTCGGCCCCGACGGCTATGCGATCGTCGACGCACGCGACGGCGGCGTGGTCGCCCTGGACGCCCACGTGAGCCCTGCGATGTCGCGGCTTCGGTTGGGATTCTTCGTCGGCATGGCGGTCTACATCGCGTGGATGGCGGCCTTCCTCCTCAACCAGCTGGTGCTCATCTCCGGATTCGTCGGACGGATGGTGTTCGACACATCCAGCATGGTCTTCGTGGCCGCGATGGTCGCGCTGGCCGCCTACTTCTCTACTCGCATCTACCAGATCGTCCACCCTGGCCTCGCCGAGCCCCTACAACGGGTGGTCCACCAGCGTATCCAATGGGGCATAGTAGCGGCGACGCGGCGCTTCCTGGAACGCGCAGGATTCCTCATCTTCCTGATGACCTCACTGGGTCTCCTGCTGGCGTGCTTGAACCTCCTCGCAAGGCCGGTTGACGTGCTCCTGGCAATCTCACTGGGCCAAGCTGCCTGCGGGTACCTCTTCTTCCGCAGCGCCAGGAGCCTCGCTCGCCGGGAGCAAGTCACACAAGATGCTCTTCCACCGGTCCCCGACACCCATCCCACCGCCGTCGCCGTCCAGATCGTGCTCTGGACCGCCGTGGTCGCGTCCATGGTGGTGGGGCTCTGGGAGGCCCTCGCCGAGCTGGGCATCGCCAACCAATGGCCCCAGCTCATCGGCCGCCCCGATTGGCCGCAGGCGAACGCGGTGGAGGTCCACCTGGTGGTGTTGGCTGGCATGGCAGTCCTCGCCCTTGTGCGGGGTCTCGACCCCATGTCCCGCTGGGTGCTGGTGGCCGGCCTCGGCTCGGGCCATATCGCCGAGGTCTTCTTCGGTGACCTCGGCGAGGCTGGAGTCCCCCTCATCACAGTAGCGATGGTGGCCTTCGGTCTCGCCGCCAAGGAGAAGGGGCCCGGTCGCGAGGCCGCCCTGGAGTCTCTCCGGCTCACCTGGCGCTTCAACATCGCCGCCGCGGTGGGCCGCCTCATGGGACGTCTGGTTGGCGGAGTCCTCCTGGGCACCTCCGGCATCATCCTCGGCGAGTTCCTGGGCGAGACCATCCTCGCGATCCTCGGGGTCGAGACGCCCGAGGAGGCACCTCGGCCGATGCCGTCAACCCGGGTTGCGCGCATCCACCAGGCCGCGATCGCCGGGGTGGTGGTTCTGGGCACGTGGCTCACCGTCTCGCTGACGGACCCGCGGAGCCTGCTGAACACCAAGACCTTCAGCCTGCCAGCATACCCCGAGCGTACAGGCGAGATGACGCTGCTCGAAACCACGGGCGAGGGCTACAAGATCTTCCGGCACGGCTACCTCGCGGCTGGATCGTGTGAGCCGATGCGCGCGTGGTACGCCTCGAGGCTGCGTGAGCTGGCGATTCACGAGAAGACGGCTCAGCGGGTGGTTTATCGTAACGGCAACGCGGCGGGTGCGTTGAGGGCGGTGGATGCGACGAAGCCAGCGATCGAGGTTAAGATCTGGGACAACTCAGCGGCGGGCGTGTGCATGGTGGAGGCATACTGGACGGTGCCGGTGGACGCACAGTGATGGGACGACCGTGGCCCCGGCCGCTCCTGGGACGACGTCCGAAATCCGGACGGACGCGCCCGCCTATAGCCTCGACCACTCCACGATCCGCCAACCCCCCTCTACCCCCTCCAACACCACATCCCGAAACACCGGCACCCCATCCTTCTTCCCCACATACCGCGCGCACCCCCGCACCACCTTCCGCTCAGCGAACTCCTTCGCCCGCGCGTCCAGGTCACCCTCGTCCAACACGAACACCGGGCACGCATCCAAACGCGCCCCCTCGACCTCACCGAGCCGCGCTACGTACGCGTCGCGCGGATCCACCTTCCGCTTTGGGCCGAACAAGCCCACGAACTCCGCGCGCTTCTCATCACGCACGGCCACACACGCCGCCGCCACCACCGCCTGGGCGGCCTCGAACGTCTTCCTGAAGCCGGCCGCGCCCCGCCCCTCGCGCACCCGACCGGGCCGCAGCGCGAAGGTCAGCTCGGTGGGGCGCGCCCCGGTGCCGTGCTTCTCCTTCTCGAGGCCGAGCCGGTAGACCTCCTCGACCAGGCGAACGCCGTGGGTGAGCTCCTGCCACTCCGCCAGCGCACCCCGCGCCTTGCCCGCCACACCCTCGGTCACCGCGGCGCGCAACTCATCTTTCAGTCGACTCTCTTCCTCGCCAACCCGGCGCCGGATGCAAGCCAGCTTGTCGTCCAGTTCCGCCACGAACGGCGTGAGCAGCAGGTCCATCAAGACCTTGCGACGAGCGTCGATCACCGCCCCACGCCCCGCCGCGACCGCACCCACGTAGGCCGCGATCCGCGCACCGCAGAACTCCTCGACCGAGGCCGCCTTCGCGCGCGCCTCGGCCTCCTTGCGCACCGCGATGAGCGGCCGCCCATCGACCTTCGCGGCGGGCTTCGCGCCCACCAGATCATCCACCAGCGGCCCGATGACCTCGGGCGCCTCCTCGAGCCGCCCGAAGCGGCGAGACGCGCGCGACAGGACCTGGGCGCTGCTGAGGTCCACGAGCTTGAGGCTCACCACGTACTGCTCGCCCAGCCGACCGATCAGGCCAGACACCAGCCGCGCGGAACCCAGCGCGCCCGCGAGCTCTGAGAAGCAGCGGGTGTCGTCGCACCCGAGCAGCTGGCGCTGCTGCTCGACGTCGAGCATGTCCTTCAGGTCGGCCGGGCCGAGGGCGGGGAGGTGGTGGCGGGTGAGGAGGGCCTCGAGCACGAGCTCGGTCAGGACCGGCGCCACCTCGGGCTCGACCGCCGAGGTCGAGAGGGTGGGCACGACAAGCTGGCCGGTCTCTGTGGCCCACGTCACGGAGGGCGCCAGCCAGACTGTTAGCAGGATCACGTCGAAGCGCAGGATAGACTTCAAGAGGGCCTCTGGAGCGGCGATCCTACCAATGCTAGCGTGCGCCCGCATGCGAATAGATCGAGTCGTCGCAATCGGTGCGGCGTGGATCCTGGTGTCCACCGCGGCGCTCGCGGCCGAGCCGAGCAAGTACACCATGGAGGATCTCCGGGCGCTGGGCGAGAGCCAGAGCTGGGCCGAGCTCCTCGAGCACGCGGAGGATGTCCGCCCCTCGGAGCGCAAGAAGGAGTGGCAGGACCTCCTCAGCCGCGCGTCGATCGGGGTGATCGACAACCTCCTCGCACAGAAGCGCACCGCGGAGGCGCACGGGACGGCGGACCAGCTCGTCACGCGCTTCGGCCTCCTCAAGCAGTCGAAGCCCTTCATGAAGAAGCGCGGAGAGGCCGGCCTGGCCGCCATCGGTGACTGCCTCGCCGACGCCTACTCCGGCGTCCAATGCCTCGAGCAGCTCGACGCCTTCACGAAGATGGCGCCTCAGGACCCCGAGCTCACCTTCGCGGCGGGGAAGCTCGTGGTGGAGCGCGGCCGGATGTACCAGCCGGCAGCGACGTACTTCGTGCGCGCGTTCGACGACAAGGCCCTGCGCGCCAAGGGGTGCAAGGACCCGAGCGTGAAGTCCGCGGTGCTGCGCGCGCTCGGGGAGCCGCCCGAGTACGAGACGGCCAAGGCGGCGAGCGTCGTGGCGTTCGAGCAGTGCCACGACGTGCTGGGCAAGGCGCTCCTCGAGGCCTTCTACGCCTCGTCGGGCTACGAGGCGCGCAACCTGTGCGCGGGCCTCCAGAAGAAGAAGGTCAAGCTGAGCCCCTTCCAGACCGCGTTCTGCCAGGATCAGCTGGCGAAGATGTGAGGCCCACCATGAAGGCAAGAAACATTGCAATCATCCTGGCCTGCGGCGCGCTCCTCGGGGCGTCCGTCGCCCACGCCGAGGAGTCCGAGAAGGTCCGCCACGCCCGCTACGAGAGCGAGCTCGAGCAGGAGGCCGAGTCCACCGACGCGAAGTGCGGCACGAAGATCGCCACGAGCATCGACTGGGCCAGCTTCGAGGGCGACGCCGAGTGGCAGAAGCGGAGCATCGCGAGCTACTGCGGGAGCCCCCTGTCCGCGCTGCGCCGCTTCTGCGAGGGCGAGAAGGCCAAGGCGTACATCCAGAAGACGACCAAGAAGCTGGTCTGCCGCGCGGTGAAGAGCAAGGCGGAGTGGAAGCTCCTCGTGAAGGACGGCACCCTCACCTGGCTCATCCCCCCCGACGCCACAAACGCGGACGACTTCGCCCGGGCTCAGCTCCTCCGCAGCCTCTGAGCTACTCCCGCACGAACAGCCCCATGCAGATGTCGTCGGCGTAGCCGTCGCGGAGCTTGATCCGCTCCCGCAACACACCCTCCCGCGCGAACCCCAGCGACTCGTACAGCGCGATGGCCCGCGGGTTCGTGGACCGGACCCGCAGCTCGATCTTCTCGACCCCCTCCGCGCGCCGCGCCCACTCGATGGCGTGCAGCATCAGGGCCCGCCCGTAGCCGCGCCCGGTGTGCCCGGGGTGCACCACGATCGTGAGCTGCACCACATGCCGGACGGAGGCCAGGCCGAGGGGGTCCAGGAGCAGGTGCCCAGCCGGCGCGCCGTCCACCTCGAGGACGAAGTATGAGCCCGCGGCCGCCAGCGCTTCGATCTTCTGCTCGAACGCCCGGACGGGGATCTCGTAGGGTTTCGCAGCAAGCAGGCCCTCCTGCGCGGCGGCGGTGTCGTACTCCGCCTGGGCCAACACCCCCGCATCCTCGCGCTTTGCAGTACGTATGCGCACATTGGCGTTGTACCGCATACGTTCGCCGCGAACAGCCCTCACAATGTAGCCAGCTGAGACCTCAGGTCGCCTTGCATCCGACAGTACGAAGGCCTTCTTGCATGGACCTACCCTGACGCGGGGTTTCGCGCGGACGACGCGAACCATCCGCAGTCTGGATTGACGCCCACCAACGGCGCCGGTTTGACGCGGCGCGCGCCCCGCCGTCCGCCTCAGAAGTGCACGATGTGGCGGCCCCGTCCACACCCTTGGATCTCACGTCAACTGAATGCCCGAGGGCAGGAAAACTTGCTGCGTGCGTAACTCCATGCGCGGCCACCAGAACGGCCAATCCATTCGAATTGCCACGAGGGAAAGAGGGAGTCCAAGTGACGAATTCGCACGCGAAGAAGACATTGCTCGCCGTGACGGCGACGCTGACGGTGGTGGCCTGCGCACCAGAGGAGCCCGGACGGGTCAAGTCGAGCTCCTACGTGCAGGTGGAGAACGCCATCCCGAACCACTACATCGTGGTCCTGAACGAGCAGGAGCTGGGTGCAACCGGTCTTGACTCGATGACGGACGAGCTCGGGGTCACCTACCAGGCGAACATCGGCCGCAAGTACCGCCACTCGGTGCGCGGCTTCTCCGCCATCATGTCCCAGGAGGACGCGCTGGCCCTCGCCGACGATCCGCGGGTCGCGTATGTGGAAGAGGACGCAATCGTCAAGGCAAACGCCACGCAGACCGGCGCCACTTGGGGCCTCGATCGCATCGACCAGGCCAACCTCCCGCTGGACGGCACGTACACGTACAACAACGACGGCTCCGGCGTGAACATCTACATCGTCGACACCGGCATCCTGATGACCCACAACGAGTTCGGTGGGCGCGCGGTGTCCGGCATCGACACCGTCGACAACGACAGCAACGCCACCGACTGCAACGGGCACGGCACCCACGTGGCCGGCACCACCGCTGGCGCGACCTACGGCGTGGCGAAGAACGCCAACCTCATCGGCGTGCGCGTGCTGGACTGCAGCGGCAGCGGCACGACCTCCGGCGTGATCGCCGGCGTGGACTGGGTGGCCGCGAACCACGTCTCCCCCGCGGTCGCGAACATGAGCCTCGGCGGCGGGGCCTCCACCTCCCTCGACCAGGCGGTGGCCAACGCCATCGCGGCCGGCGTCACCTTCGCGGTGGCGGCGGGCAACGACGGCGCCAACGCCTGCAACTACTCGCCCGCGCGCACCGCGTCCGCGATCACGGTCGGCGCCACCACCAACACCGACGCGCGCGCGTCCTACTCGAACTACGGCACCTGCGTCGACATCTTCGCGCCCGGCAGCAGCATCACCTCGTCGTGGTACACGAGCAACAGCGCCACCAACACCATCAGCGGCACCTCGATGGCCACGCCGCACGTGGCGGGCGCGGCGGCCCTCTACCTGGCCCAGAACCCCACCGCGACCCCGGCCCAGGTGCGTGACGCCCTGGTCAACAACGGCACCGCGGGCAAGGTCACCAACCCCGGCACCGGGTCGCCCAACGTCCTGCTCTACACCGGCTTCATCGGCGGCGGCGGCGGCGGCGGCGACACCACCCCGCCCACCGTGGGGATCAACTCGCCCGCCAACGGCGCCACCGTCAGCGGCTCGGTCAGCGTGCAGGCCTCGGCCACCGACAACGTGGGCGTGACCAGCGTGGAGCTCCGCGTCGACGGTACCACCGTCACCACCCAGGCCCCGCCCGCCACCTTCACCTGGGACTCCACCTCGGTCGCCAACGGCAGCCACAGCCTGCAGGTGCGCGCCTTCGACGCCGCGGGCAACAGCGCGAGCGCCAGCGTCACCGTGAACGTCTCCAACGGCGGCGGCGGCGGTGGCGGCAGCCAGGCGGTCTACGACGCCAACTTCGGCGCCCCGGCTTGCCTCGGCTCTACCAACGCCTGTGACACCGGCACCCTGATCGAGGGCCGGGCGACGAAGGGCCCCGAGTCCAACACGCCCAACACCCTCGATGGCTGCAACGACGGCACCTCGGGCACCTACCAGAGCGACGAGTCGCTCGAGCGCATCGTCATCTCCACCGCCGACGGCCAGCCCTTCGCGGCGGGCTCGACCATCAACATCTCCATGACTGCCTGGGCCTGGAACACCGGCTCCGCGGACCGCCTGGACATCTTCCACGCGCCCGACGCCAACAACCCCAGCTGGACCCTGCTCACCACGATCACCCCGTCGGGCGGCGGCTCGCAGACCATGGGCACCACCTTCGTGCTGCCCGCCGGTTCGCTGCAGGCCATCCGCGGTCAGTTCCGCTACAACTCCTCCACCGCCGCGTGCTCCACCGGCAGCTACAACGATCGCGACGACCTCGTCTTCGCGGTGGGCGGCGGCGGCGGCGGCGGTGGCGACACCGTGGACCCGACCGTGAGCATCAGCGCGCCGACCAACGGCGCCACGGTGAACGGCATCGTCCCGGTGAGCTACAGCGCGTCCGACAACGTGGGCGTCGACACGGTTGAGTTCCTGGTGGACGGCAACGTGGCGTCGTCCGGCGGCCCGGGCGCGACCTTCAGCTGGGACTCCACCACCGTGGCCGATGGCGCCCACACCCTCGAGGTGCGCGCCACCGACGCGGCGGGCAACTCCGGCTCGGCCTCGGTGAACGTCACCGTGGTGAACTCGTCCGCGAGCGACGGCCAGGCGGTCTACAACACCACCTACCGGGCGCCGGCGTGCGACCAGGCGGCGCTCAGGAGCTGCGACTCCGGGACGTTGGTCGAGGGCCGCGGCACCATGTCCGGCGGCGCCGAGTCCAACGCGCCGAACACCATCAACGGTTCCTGCGCCGACGGCAACTCCGGGACCTACCAGAGTGACGAGTCGGTGGAGGCGGTGCGCATCAGCACCGTGAGCGGCGGTGCCTTCACCGCCGGCGCGGCGGTGAGCGTCGAGGTCGACGTGTGGGCGTGGTCCACCGGCACCCAGGACTACCTGGACCTGTACTACGCGGCCAACGCCGACAGCCCCAGCTGGACCTTCATCGGGACCTCGCAGCCCAGCGGCGGCGGCCTGCGGACCATCAGCTCGCAGTACACCTTGCCCTCGGGTGGGAGCCGCCAGGCCATCCGCGCCGTGTTCCGCTACCGGGGCTCGGCCGGGGCCTGCGTGTCGGGTTCGTACAACGACCGCGACGACCTGGTGTTCCGCGTGAACTGAGCCCGCCTTCGCGCACGGCGGCTCAGGTCGCCGTGCGCCCTCCTCCCTCCCCGCAACCCCTCCTGCATACAATGACCCACCTGACCCGGTAGGTGGAACCGAGGGCGGTTGCGGCCCCGACCGGCTGCCGCCACCATGGCCTGTCCATGGACCCAGCGAGCGCGACCCGCGTCGAGACCTTGATCATCGGCTTCGGCTTCTCTGCCATCCCGCTCCTGCGCGAGCTCGAAGCGCGCGGCCAGCCCTACACCCTGCTGTCCCATGGCACCCCGATCTGGCAGCAGCTCGCGGCCAGCGATCGGCTCGAGTTCGACCTCGTCAGCTCGTTCCACGCGTCCTTCTATGTCCAGGACCAGGTCGCGGCGGGGGTGATCGACAACTACTATCCAACCGCGCGGGAGTTCTACGAGTACCACGAGCGCATCTTCGCGCCCTTCCGCGACAAGATCACCGATGACTACGTGGTCTCGGTCGACAACCACGCCGAGCACAGCGTCGTGTGCACCTCGAGCGGGAAGGTCTACGAGGCGCGGAACGTGGTGTTCGCCACCGGCCTCGGGAGGCCGCAGAACGAGACCATCAAGGAGCTCGACCTGCGCGGCATCGAGGGTCAGACGCTGGTCTTCAACACCATCGGCGACACCGCGAACATGATGGTGGCGCGCGCGGTGGCCCAGGGGAACAAGGTCATCCTCCTCAACGACGGCTTCGTGAACCTCGACAAGTACGTGACCTTCGAGACGCCAGGCCCGAAGTCACAGTGGTACCTCCCGATCTTCGGCGTGCGCACCGGCAAGCGGTACGCGCTCGACCTGGCCCAGCTCGAGTTCCACAACGTCGGGCGCCTGTGGCCGAAGTTCTACAAGGACCTCTTCGCGATCCCGCTCGGGCCGCCGGAGCCGGAGTCGCTCCTCGCCCGGACCCTGCTCCCGCACAAGTTCCACGTGCGGTTCCCGGACACCTACCGCCGCGAGCGGATCCGCGCCAACGCGGATGCGCGCGCCGGGCACGCCAACGGGATGAGCGGCATCAAGTACTGGCCGATCGACATGTACGAGCAGCGCTTCGGTCACGAGCTCGACGATCGGATCCGACAGGGCGTGCTGGTCAACGACCTCACCTTCTTCCACCTCGAGGGGCTGGTCGAGACCTGGCCCAAGCACCGGGCCACCGTCGACATGGAGAACCAGAGCGTCCGCTGCGACGGGCGCGTCGAGCGCTTCGACCACTTCATCGATGGGGGCGCGGAGCTCCCGCGGCTCCCCCCGATCTTCTCGGTGTCCGAGGACGGCACCCGCCACCGCTACACCTATGCGTACCGCGGCACGTACCTGGGCGTGGTGCCCCAGGACCTGCGGAACGTCTACTTCATCGGCTACACGCGGCCCTTCACCGGCGGCCTCGCCAACATGACCGAGATGCAGGCGCTCATGATCCACAAGCTCCTGAGCGAGCCCGAGCGCGCGGCGACGCTGCAAGGTGAGATCCACCAGCGGGTCGAGGACTACAACGCCTACTACTACCCGACGGGCAAGGAGCAGACCCCCACCGACCACCTGGTGAACTACGGCCTGTACACCGCCGACGTGGCGGAGTTCGTGGGCATCGGGCGCAAGTTCTCTTCCGCCCTGTCCTGGAACCCGTGGAAGACGTTCCTCAACCTCCGCTTCGAGCTCCTGCACCCCAACAACGCCCTCAAGTTCCGCATGCAGGGCGAGTACGCGGTGGAGGGCGCCGAGGCGCTCGGCCGCAAGATCGCGGCCCACAACGAGCACTGGAGCATCCTGATGTTCCTGCTCCTGGCGGTGTTCTGGGACGTGCTCCTCGGCTACCTCTTCGTGGCCCTCGTCTTCCTCGACTTCGTGATCGAGCCGCTCCTCGCGCTCCCGCCAGGTGGCTTGCAGACCGGGCCCGCGGCCAGCCTGGTCGCGTGGACCGCGGTCAGCGCCGGCATGGGCGTCCTGCTCCACAAGAACCGACGGCTCGTCATGCTCTCGACCTACAGCCTCACGGTGCCGCTGTTCGGGCTCAAGGCGGCCACGATGCCCCTGGCCATGATCTACATCGCGGTCACTGGCCAGTGGGCCCTGTGCCCGCTGTTGTTCGGCTTCTGGGCCGCGATGGCGTGGGCCTTCCGGCAGTTCCACAAGCCGCCCATCTCGGGGCGCTACCTGTTCGCGGACTGCAAGTTCAAGCACGAGTACCGCCCCTTCTGGGAGCGCTACCAGGAGCGCTACCTCGCCATCCAGCGGGACCGAAAGCGGGCTGCGATGAGCAACGTCGCGGCGATGGGCGGCCAGCCGCCGGCGGCGGATCGAGCGCCCCGCGAGGCGCCGGACCTGGGCGCCCCCGGCCCCCTGGCCACCCCGGCCGGTCTCGACAACTGAACCTGCCTCCTCCGACGGAGGCCTGAATCACCGCCGCCGCTGCGCCGCGCGGCGCGCCTCGGTGTAGCGGGCCAGCGCCGCCGCGCGCTCCGCGTAGCCCGGCTCGGCGAAGAACGCCACCACCTCGGCCACCAGGCGCTCCACCGTGGCCGCCTGGGACGCCAGCTCATCGCCCGGCACCGAGACGCTCACCGGGCCCGCGCGCCCCAGCTGGTGATGGAGGTAGTGATGCAGGCCGAACGCATCCATCCACGCCCCACCCTTCCCCCACTCCAGCCGCACCTCGCCCTCGTGCGCCACCACCCGCAGCTGGCAGGTGGCGCATGAGAGCACCACTACCCCGTCCTCCGGGCGCTGACCCGCCAAGACCGAGTCCACGACGAAGCCGTGCTCGACCAGGAGGCGCCGGAACGCCTGGCGGACCTGCGCCTCGAACATCACTCCCTCACGTCCATGCTGTC
>JACKEN010000064.1 GCA_020632995.1 Deltaproteobacteria bacterium
CTACAGCTTCCTGAACACCGCATCGATCGACGCGACGACGAAGTCATCCAGGTCGTTCGACTTGTCGCGGAAGCACGACGGGTACCGGCGGATCAGGCCGGCTCCCGAGATGTCTCGACGCTCTTCGTAAGCCTCCTTGCGGATCACGTCTCGATGCGCGTCGAACAGGCGCCGGAAGTCGGTGACGGACCAGCCGTTGACCCCATCCCACTCGATCGGACGCCCCTTCAGGCGGGCCACGAAGTCGTCGAGCACCGGGCGCTCGAACAAGACCTGGCAGTAGGGGACCCGCACCGTCCGGTAGGCGTGGAGCCCGAGCGGGGCGAGGTAGAGCGGCCCGAACGAGAGCAGGAGCAGGCCGCCTGGACGGAGCACTCGCAAGGCCTCGGTGAAGACGCGCTCGGGCTGAGAGAAGTGCTCGAAGGACGAGATCGAGAAGACCAGATCGAAGGCGGCGTCCTCGAAGGGGAGCGCGTGCGCATCCGTGGCGAGGAGGCGAGCGCCCGAGCCCAAGGCGTCGGGGGTGAAGGCGCCGCGGAGATCGATGCCGGTGGCCTCGAAGCCGGCCGCCTGGATACTCCCCGCGGTGCGGCCGTCACCACAGCCGAGCTCGAGGATGGAGGACGCGCCCGGGTTCGATCTGTTGACCAGCGACACCACCCGCTGGGCGCGCTCCCCCGCGATGTCCCTCCGGGTGGTGGCGGAGTAGTCGGACCGCTCGGGGGGGCGATACACCTCTTGGAGCCGCTCGAGCTCGCGGGCCGGCAGGTACGCGGGCCCGCCTCGGGAGGCGTAGAAGGCGGCGGCCGCGGGGCCGATCTGGATCCACTTTCGGGCGAGGTTCGCCCTTCGATAGAGGTCCGGGGGCAGGGCACCTTTGATGTTGCGCTTGATGGTCTGCTTCGTGGGGAGCATGAGGTCTCTGCACCGGGCGGCGGCGGAGCCACTCTGTCCGAGGGGTTCCAGCCTGGCAACCTCCGCGCCGCGCTCGGACGCGACGACCGAGCGTGGCCGGCACCGCGCAGATGCGTATACTCCGGCCGTTGTTCACCTCCACCCTGGTCGTCGTCCCGTCCAAGGTAGACCCTGACGCGCTCCGGGGCCTGCTCACCTCGCTCGCGCCCGAGGCGCGCGTCGGGGTGGTGGTCAAGGCCGACGAGCTCAGCTGGCTGAGCAGCCTCGCGGAGCGGGCGGCGGTCCTGGAGCGAGCGGAGGGCGCCTTGCGCGGGGCGCTCCCGGAGGCGGTTCGGATCGAGGCCTTCATGGAGGACGACCTGCCCGCGCTCCGGGCGCTGCTCGAGGCGCGGCGCCCCGAGGTGGTGGTGCTCGGGCCCGACGTGCCGGGCGCGGTGGCGCTGGGGCAGCTGGCGCTCTCCTTGGCGGTGCCCGTGGTCTGGGTGCCGGTGGTGCGGCCGGCGTCGTTTCGTCGGATCGCGGTGCCCTTCGCGGCGGGCACGGCCGGGGTGGTGCCGGCGGCGGTGTGGCTGCGGGCGCGGGTGACGCCCGAGCAGCACGTGAAGCTGGTGCAGATCGGCCTCGAGGACGGGCAGCCCATCCTTGCCTCCGACGAGGCCCGCCAACTGTTGGACTGGGAGGGGCCGCTCGACGTCGACCGGCTCGCCCCGCGGCTGGCGCAGCCCCTGACGGATCTCCAGAGCTACCTGAGCGAGGCGCAGGTCGACTTGCTCGTGGTGGAGTCGATGGGGATCTCGGGGCTGACGATGGCCCTCGTCAAGGAGTCCACGAGGGGCGTCCGGGCGGAGCAGGCGTGGTCGGTGCTCTTCCTCCCCGGCACGACGCAAGCTGGGTTGCTCGACCCGTCCCTCGACGCCCCCGACCTCATCGGGGAGCACCCGCTGCTCGGCTTCGTGCAGCTCGCTGACGCGTTCGGGGTGGCCCACCGCTTCGAGGCGAAGGAGCTCGGCCTGTTCGCGCACGGCGCATCCCGCGGGAACGTGCGCACCGACCGCGGGCGCTTCGTCCTCACCGCCGGCGCCGCCGCCCCGACCCTGGGCCTGACCCGACCGAAGAGCGCGCGGGTCGAGACGGTGATCCGAGTGCTCGAGCCCCCCGCGAGGCCGGTGATCCTCGTCGACGCGAGCGTGACCGCCGCGCAGCTCGATGAGCTCCACGTCGACGCGGCCGAGAGCGAGCGCTGGGCGGTCCGCCTCTCGCACCACCAGACCTTCAACAGCCTGCGCGAGCGCCTCGGCCGCGCGCGGGTGAGCGCGGTGCTCGACGCCGGGGTGGTGCTGGACGATGGGCACCCCGACGACCTGCCGGACTTCGCGACCCAGGTGCGGCTCGAGCGGGTAGCGCGCCGGCTCGAGACCCTCGGCGTGATCGTGCCCGCGCTCGTGGTGATGCAGGACGGCGCGGCGACCCTGAGGACGCGCGAGCCCCGCACCGGGCGCGACGAGCTCGAGATCCTGACCGGCGCGGCCCCCGACTCGCTCGACACTTTCGACTTCAACATCGACAACCGCGAGGCGCGGACCCGCTTCCTGTCGATGGTGGATGGCGCTCGGCACGTCATCCACCTGCAGGCGTACATCTACGAGGCGGACGAGCTCGGGCGCGAGTTCGCGGAGCACCTCGTGGCGGCGGCGAAGCGCGGGGTGCAGGTCCGGATCTTGATCGACTCCCTGCTCAGCAAGCACCTCTCCCTCGGGCTCCACAACCCGGTGCTCGAGGCGCTCTCGAAGCAGGACGCTATCACGGTGCGCGCGGTGCGGCCCATCCCGGGGGTGCCCGACCTCACCGACCTGAAGCAGCGCGACCACCGAAAGGCCCTGATCGTAGACCGCAACCGCGCGCTCATCGGAGGCCGGAACGTCGGCAAGCCGTATTACACCGGCTTCGACGAGGTCGCGCTGAACCCGAGCACCGCCGCACCCGACGTCCCCTGGATCGACGCGGGCGCCGCGGTGTCCGGCTCGTGCGTGCGGCAGCTCGAGATCGGGTTCAACGAGGCCTGGCAAGCCGCCGGGGGCGAGGCCCTGCCGATCCCCGAGCCCACGCCCCCCGGCCCGATCGCGGCGCGGGTGGTGAGCCACCGGGGGCTGGTCGACGCCAACTCGGTCGACGCCTATCGGGCGGTCTTCGACGCCGCGACCGAGCGGATCCTGGTGGTGAACACCTTCCCGATGCAGTTCGAGTTGCGGGAGAGCCTGATGCGCGCGTGCCGACGTGGGGTCGAGGTCGAGTACCTCGTCGGCAACCCTCGCCCCTACCACGGCGAGCACCGCTTCTTCGAAGGCTGGCTTGCCCGCGCCCTCGCCACGAAGATCGTCTTCGGCCGCCTCGACGATCTCGCGGCGGCGGGGGCCAAGGTCTACGAAGCCGGCTACCCGCGGTCGGAGGGCTGGTCGGAGGAGATCGAGGCGCTCTACCCGCACGTCCACGCCAAGCTCGCCATCTGCGACGGGCGCCGCCTCCTCATCGGGAGCGCCAACGTGGACATCACCGCCGGATACTGGGAGAACGAGGCGTCCCTGCTGATCGAGGACGAGGGCGTGGTGACGTCGACCGAGGCCGAGGTGAGGGCGCTGCTTCGACACGCGAGACCCCTTTCCACCGAGGAGGAGATCGGCCCCCGGCGGTGGCTCTCCCTCCACTGGCCGAGCTTCTTGGGATGATGCGCATCGTCCACGCCACCGACGTGCACTGGTACTCGCGGCCGCACCTCGGCGAGATCCGCGGCAAGCGGATCCTGGGCACCGCGAACCTCTTCTTGCGCGGGCGCCGGCACGAGTTCACCGACGCCGCCCAGCGCGCGCTGATCGATCACATCGTCTCCCTCGCGCCCGACCTCTTCGTGCTCACCGGCGACCTCACCGCCCAGGCCCTCCCGCGCGAGCTGGACAAGGCGCGGCGGGCGCTGGAGCCGGTGCTGTCCGCGTTCCCCTCCCTCGTGCTGCCCGGCAACCACGACGTCTACACGTGGGAGGGGATGCTGCGGCGAGACTTCGAGGCGCGCTTCGGCCCCTGGCTGCACCGCGACGACGCCGGCCTCGCGCGCCTCGACCGCGGCGAGGTCACCGTGCTCGGCCTGGACGCGGCCCGACCGTCGGTCGCGAGCGCGGGGCGGGTGCCCGACGCCCAGCTCGAGCGGCTGGCGCGCGTCCTCGAGGACGAGGCGCTCCGCGCTCGCTTCGTCGTCCTCGCGATGCACTACCCGCTGCTCGACGAAGAGGACCAGCCCAACATCAACCCCATCGATGGCCTGCTCGACGCCGAGCGGGTCATCGCCACCCTCGCCGACGCGCGGGTGCGTCCGCAGCTCATCTTGCACGGCCACATCCACCGCGGCCGCCAGACGACGCTCCGCCTCCCCGACGGCGTCGGCATCCCGAGCATCAACTGCGGGGCGTCCGGTCGGGCCTTCGACCCCGTGCTCGGTCGCACCGCCAGCATGGCGGTCTACGAGGTCGAGGCGGACGGCCTCCGGGGAATCCAGCGGTACCGGTTCGACGGGCGCCGTTTCCAGCCGGTCCCAGGCTGAGTCGGCCCCGGCAGGCAGGCCTTGCGATCGCCCGGAGCGCTCACTACTCGGCCCCGGTGGCCAAGGGCTTCCGCTCGGGGATCCTCTCACGCTCCTCCCGCCTCATGGGGGTCGCGGCCCACGTCGCGGGCCACGAGGCCCGCCACCAGGTGCGCCGACGGCTCGAGCGGTCGGCCGAGGCCCTCGGGGCCCACCGGCTGAGCACCACGATGAGGCAGGCCGAGGCCCTGGTGAGCGGCCTGTCCGATCTGAAGGGCGCGGTGATGAAGGCGGGCCAGCTGCTGAGCATCGACGCGAGCGACCTCCTCCCACCCGAGGCGGTCGAGCTCCTCGGGCGGCTCCAGTCCCACGCCGAGCCGGTGCCGTTCGAGAGCCTCCGCGCGGTCCTCGAGGAGGACCTCGGCCCCGGGTGGCCCGCCCTGCTCACCGACCTCGACCCCCGGGCCGCCGCGGCGGCCAGCATCGGCCAGGTCCACCGCGCGCGCCACGAGGGCCGATCGGTGGCGGTGAAGATCCAGTACCCCGGGGTCGCGCAGTCCATCGACTCGGACCTCGCGATGCTCCACCGGATCTCGGGGAGCTGGCTCGCCTTGACCGGCCGCAAGATCGACCTCGAGCAGGTGTTCGAGGAGATGCGGAGCGTGCTCCACCAGGAGGCGGACTATGTGCAGGAGGGCCTGCACATGGAGCGCTTCCGCGCGGACCTCGCCGGCCGGCCGGAGTACGTGGTCCCGACCCCGATGCCCGCGGTGAGCAGCGCGCGGGTGCTCACCGCGTCCTGGGAGGACGGCGTGCCCCTGCGCGAGCTCCTGACCCCCGAGGCCCCGCCCGAGCTCACCCGCTGGCTCGCGACCACCCTCCTCGACCTGTACTGCCTGGAGTTCTTCGAGCTCGGCCTCGTGCAGACCGACCCGAACCCCGGCAACTTCCTGGTGCGCCCGGAGCAGCGTCAACTCGTCCTGCTCGACTTCGGCGCGACCCTCGCCTACGACGACCTGTTCCGCCTACGCTACCTCGCGCTGCTCGAGGTCATCGGGCGCGGCCGGCGGGCCGAGGTCGTCGCGGCCGGGGTGGAGCAGGGCATGCTCGACCCGCGGGAGGCGCCCGAGACCAAGGACCTCTTCGCGGAGCTGCTCCTCAGCGCGGTCGAGCCCTTCCTCGCCCAGCGCCAGCCCTTCGACTTCAGCGACGCCGACTACGCGGCCCGGACGCGCGACGTGGGCCAGGCCTTCGTCAAGGCGCTCCGCTACAGCCCGCCCCCGCGCGAGCTGGTGTTCCTGCACCGCAAGCTCGGGGGCCTGTTCAACATCATCAAGCGGATGGGGGTGCGCCTCGACCTCGCCCCGTACTGGGCGCGCATGGTCGGCACCGAGCTGCGGCCAGCGGCGTAGTGCCCGCACTGGGCTATACTCGGGCCCTCGCCATGTCCCCGCCCTCGCCCTCCCCCGCCGCGTCGCCCGGCCGCGTCCTCGTGGCGGGCGCCACCGGCTACATCGGCCAGCACGTGGTCCGCGAGCTGGTGCGCCGGGGGCACCCGGTGGTGGCGATCGCGCGCCCCCGCGCCGGGGTGAAGGGGGCGATGGACGAGGCCGCCACGCGCGAGGCGCTCGCCGGGGCCGAGGTCCGCTTCGGCGACGTGACCGACCCGATCTCGGTGCGCGACGCGCTCGTCCGGGGCGAGCGCTTCGACGCGGTGGTGTCCTGCCTGGCCAGCCGCACCGGGGGCGTGCAAGACGCCTGGCGGATCGAGCACCGGGCCAACCTCGAGCTGCTCGAGGCGACCCGGGCCGCCGGCCTGCGGCAGTTCGTCCTGCTCTCGGCGATCTGTGTGCAGCGGCCGAAGCTCGCGTTCCAGCACGCCAAGCTCGCCTTCGAGCAGGCGCTCGTCGACTCGGGCGTGACCTGGTCGATCGTGCGCCCCACCGCGTTCTTCAAGTCCCTGTCGGGGCAGGTCGAGGCGGTGAAGGCGGGCAAGCGCTTCGTGATGTTCGGCGACGGCGAGCTCACCGCCTGCAAGCCGATCAGCGAGGCGGACCTCGCCCGCTTCATCGCGGAGTGCCTCTCCGATCCCAAGCGCCAGGGCGCGATCCTCCCCATCGGCGGGCCGGGCGAGCCGATCACCCCGCGCACGCAAGGTGAGCTGCTCTTCGAGCTCCTCGGCCGGCCCCCGCGCTTCCGGCGCGTCCCGGTGGGCCTGATGGACGCGATCATCGCCGTCCTCGGGGCGGGGGCGCACCTCGTCCCGAGCCTCGCAGACAAGGCGGAGTTCGCGCGCATCGGCCGCTACTACGCCACGGAGTCGATGCTGGTGTGGGACGAGGCGGCGGGGCGCTACGACGCGAGCGCCACCCCCGCCTACGGGCAGGACACCTTGCGCGACCACTACGCCCGGATCCTGCGCGAGGGCCTGGCCGGCCAGGAGCTCGGCGACCACGCGATGTTCTAGCGCCTCTGCTTCGGGTCGTACTTCCGGCGCTCCCTCATCTCCATGTGGATCGCCCGCCAGCGCCGCTGGTGCTCCCGCTCCGCCCCCTCGTCCTCCCGGCGGGCCGCGAACGCGGCCTCCCGCTTGAGCTTCACATAGCTCGCCCACCGCGCTGGCGACAGCGCCCCCGACTGCAACGCCTCCTGCACCGCGCAGCCGGGCTCGTGCTCGTGGGTGCAGTCGGCGAAGCGACAGCGCTCGGCCACGACGGTGATCTCGTCGAACGCCGCGTCCACCGCGGCCTCGTCGCCGGTGAGCCCCAGCTCCCGCATCCCGGGGGTGTCGATGAGCCAGGCCCCGGAGGGGAGCTGCACCAGCTCGCGCCGCGTCGTGACGTGCACCCCGCGCTCGTCGTGGGCCCGCACCGCCCCGGTCGCGAAGCGCGCCTCGCCCAACAGCGCGTTGGCGAGGGTGGACTTCCCCGCCCCCGAGCTCCCGACCAGGGCCACCGTCGACCCCGTCCGCAACATCGGTTGCAGCTCCTCCAGCCCGTGCCTCGATAGGCCCGACACCATCGCCACCGGGAGGCCGGGGGCGGCCTCGTCGAGGGCGCGGATCACCGCCACCACGTCGAACGGCAGGTCGGTCTTGGTGACCACGATCGCCGGCGCCGCCCCGCCCTCCCGCACCAGGGCCACGTAGCGCTCCAGCCGGCGCGGGTTGAAGTCGTGGCCGACCGCGGTCACCACGAAGATGGTGTCGAGGTTGGCCGCCACCACCTGCCGCGCCGCAGTCTGGCCGGCTGCCTTGCGCTGCAGGACGGTGCGCCGCGGCAGGACGTGGACGCTCTGGAACCCGCCCCCGTCGGTGCGCAGGGCCACGCCGTCGCCCACCGCCACCGGTGAGGCGTCGTCGCCCTGGTGAAAGAGGCGCCCCGCGGGCGAGGACCACACCTCGCCGTCCAGGGTCAGGACGCGGTGTCGACCCCGGTCCACCGCGCTGACGCGGCCGGGGATGAGGGAACGGTCACCCAGGTCCTCGAACGAACGAGCCTGGGCCTGAGACAAGCCGATCGCAGCAAGCTGCTCCATGATGATGCGCTCTCCACGCCGCGAGAACGCGGCGCGCCCGCGCCCCCCTCGGGAGCCGCGGTCCGGGCGACCGGAGGCCGGTCACCACCCCAAAGAGGAGGGGTCAGGAGCGCACAAGGTCGGTCATCAGGCTGTAGGATGCCGGAGCCCGGGGCGGGGCGTCAACCGTTGATGACCTCGCGGTACACCGCGGTCTGTTCCACCGCGGAGCGGTTCTCCCACGAGAAGTCGGACAGCGCACAGTTCCGAAGGAGCGCCTTCTGGCCCGCCTCGCCCGACTCGTACCAGGCCACCGCGTGGTCCAGGGCCTTCGTCACGTCGTCGGTGAACTTGAAGCCGTTGCCCTTGCCCGCCTTGGGGTCGAACTCGTCGATGCTCTCGTCCAGGCCGCCCACCGCGCGCACGATCGGCACGGTGAGGTAGCGCAAGGCGTACATCTGCGGCAGGCCACAGGGCTCGAAGAGCGAGGGCATCAGGAACAGGTCGCTGCCCCCGTAGATGCCGTGCTCCTTCGCCGCGGTGAAGTTCCCGTCGAAGGCCACCATCTCGGGGTAGCGCTCCGCCAGGCCCTTCAGCTCCGCCGCGATCTTGGCGTCGCCCTGACCGCACAGCACGAACTGCACGTTCTTCTTGGTGGCGGCGGCGTGCTCGATCGCCTTCACGACGTCGCCCCAGCCCTTCTGGTGGGCGAGGCGGGCCACCACCCCCACCACCGGGACGTCGGCCCGCTGGGGCAGGCCGAACTCCGCCTGGAGCGCCGCCTTGCAGGCCGCCTTGCCCTCGAGGTCGTGAAACGAGAAGTGCGCGGGCAGAAGCGCGTCCGACTCCGGACTCCACACCGTGGTGTCGATGCCGTTCAGGTTGCCGTAGAGCCGGTCCTGGCCGTCCAGGTGGCGGAGCACGCCGTGCAGGCCCTCCCCCAGCGCGTCGGTGAGGATCTCGTCCTTGTAGCCGCGGCTCACCGTGATCGCCGCGTCGGCCTGCACGATCCCCAGCTTCAGGAAGTTCACGTCGCCGTGGAACTCCGCAGGACCGCCTGCATGGCCGAGGCCCATGTCCTTGATCATCATCCGGTCCCGGGTCGCGCCGTTGTAGCGGCCCTGGTAGGCCGCGCCCAGGTTGTGGATGGCCATCACCGTCTTGGTGTCCTTGAAGTGCGCGTCCGCCTTCAGGTACGCGGCGGCCGGCCCGGTGTGGGCGTCGTTGAGCTGCACCACGTCGGGCGCCTGGTCGCCCAGGACCTTCTTGATGATCTGGGGCACCGCGGCGCTGAAGAAGTCGTAACGCTCCGCCTCGTCGCCGTAGCCCCCGTGCTCATCGCCGTAGATGCCGTTGCGGCCGGCGCTGAAGTACTTGTCGTTCTCGATGAAGTAGTGGTCCACGCCGTCCGCGTGGTCGTGGAGCACCCCGAAGGGCTCAGAGGCCACCGGGCTGTCGATGTGCCCGTCGATGCCGGAGGGCTTCAGGGTGTCGCGATCGATCGTGGTGTGGCGCGGGGTGATGACGATGACCTTGTGCCCCATCTTGGCCAGGGCCCGCGGCAGCTCCTTCATCACGTTCCCGAGCCCGCCGGTGCCCGAGTACGGCCGCACCTCCATGCTCGCGAACACGATGGTCATCTTGCCCGCGCGGTTCAGCTGCGCCACCGCCTTCGAGGCCGACGCCTTCACCGCCGGGTCGGTGGAGCGGTCAGCGAGCCCCTGCAGGCGCACCAGGGCCCGCTCGTCGCCCACCTTGCCCAGCTGCTCGATCACCAGATGCCGGAGGCTCGCGGGCAGGGACCGATCGTGCAGCAGCGCCAACAGCGCGGTGGTCTCGCGCCGGTTCCGGTCCTTCAGGGGCAGGTTCGGCGGCGGCGCGCCCCCGTCGAGGGCGGCGGGCTTCACGCCGTAGCGCTTGGCGTGCGTCACGAGACCGTCGCGCAGGGCCCGGTTCTTCGTCGGGTGCGCGATCATCGCGTGCAGGTCCTCGGTGGCGAGGCGGAGCACGTGGCGCACCACCCGCTCCGGCAGGTCGCGTTGCGAAAGGCGGGCGAGGAGCTCCTCGCTCATCGCCTCGGCCCGAGCGGGATCGACCAGCTTGCCCTTCGCCTTGTCGGCCTGCAGCGCCTCGTAGAGCGCCCGCAACGAGCGGCCCGCGCGCTGGCTCATGCCCCGGGCGGTGGACTCCACGTCGAGGCCCTGCACCTCGCCGTACCTGGCCGCGAGGCCCTCCAGCTTGGCCAGGGCCTCACGTCGCGCCGCGGCGTCGAAAGCGGCGGCTCCCCCCCGCTTGCCCTTCGGAGCGGCCTTCTGAAAGTCGTCCTGCACCTGCGCCTTCCCCCCGGGCTGGGCGGGCGCCGCGTCGAGGCGGGCCCGGGCCGCGGCGAGGTCGGACGGGAGGAGGGGGGCTCGTTGAGTGCGCATGGCTTGGGCTTCCGGGATCAGGTCGAGAGGTGGTCGGCCACCCACGCGAGGAGGGCGGGGTCGCCGTGCACCTTGAGGCGGCGGCTCCGCAGGGCCGCTTGCACGTCGAGGGTGCCCTGGGCGAAGCGCTCCAGGTCCTCGGTGAGGAAGATCAGGGTGAGGTCCTGGCGGTCGGACACCCCGGTGAGCACCTCGAGCCCCTCGGTGGGGCTGAGGCGGTAGGCCAGGGACACCGGCTCGCCGTCGGTCACCGTGAACTGCACCACCGCGTCGGGGAGGGGGCCGGGCCCCTCGCGGGACTGGATCAGCGCGGGGAGGACGGTCCCGAGGTACTCCGTGGCGCTGAACGTCATGTAGGCATTTTCGGCAGATGTTGCCGGGAGTTGCCAGCCGTAAGCGCGGTGTCAGCGCGGTTCGGTCGGATCTACCCCCACCCGCTTCATCAGCGCGTAGAGCGCGTTCCGGGATAACCCCGACTCACGCGCCGCGCTGCTCACGTTCCCGCCGTGCCGGAGCATCAGGGCCTGGACGTAGCGGCGCTCGAACTCCGCCACCACCTCGTCCTTGGCCTCCCGGAACGCGGTGGCCCGGGCCGGGGCCGCCTCGCCGAAGAGGTCCTCGGGGCCCACCTCGGGGCCGGGGGCGAGGGCCGCCGCCCGCTCCATCACGTTGCGGAGCTCCCGGGCGTTCCCCGGCCAGTCGTAGCCCATGAGCGCCCCCTCCGCCGCCTCGGTGAGCCGCGCGTCGGGGCCCCGGAGCTGGGCGAGGTAGCGGCGCGCGAGCAGGGGCACGTCCCCCGGCCGCTCGGCCAGGGGCGGCACCCGCACCCGCACCACCGCCACCCGGAAGAAGACGTCCTGGCGAAAGGTACCTTGCCGCACCATGTCCGAGAGGTCCCGGTTGGTAGCGGCCACGAAGCGGACGTCGACCGGGACGTCCTTCACGTCGCCCAGGCGGCGGACGGTCCGCGCCTCGAGCACCCGGAGCAACTTCGGTTGCAGCTCCAGGGGGAGCTCGCCCAGCTCGTCGAGGAACACGGTGCCCCCGTCGGCCGCCTCGAACACTCCGGCCCGGGCCTCCGCCGCCCCGGTGAAGGCGCCCTTGAGGTGCCCGAAGAGCTGGCCCTCGAGGAGGGTGGCGCTCACCGCGCCGCAGTCCACCACCCCCATCGGGCGGCCGGCCCGAGGCGAGGCCGCGTGGAGCGCGCGAGCGAGGAGCTCCTTGCCGGTGCCGGTGTCGCCCTCGATGAGCACGGTGGCGTCGCTCGCCGCCACCCGCAACAGCTGCCCGAGCACCTTCTTCATCGCGGGGTCGGTGGTGACGAAGTCGCCGAACGCGAGCGGCTCGTCGACCGGCGCGGTGTCGCCCTCGTCGGCCAGCGGCGCGTCCACCGCCCG
>JACKEN010000065.1 GCA_020632995.1 Deltaproteobacteria bacterium
CTTGCCTCCGGTCGGCACCGGGGTCATGGTCGTCAGCGGCGGCCATGGCCCTTCGAGTCCCCCGTTTCTTCATGTACGCGGTGCTCCTGGCCGTGGGCGTATTCCAGGGGCTCACGTTCTGGTCGATCTCCGAGGAGCTCTCGATCGGCCCCGGCCTCGCCTTCTTCGATCACATCGAGCGGCCGGGGGCGGCGGGGGCGATGCCGATGACCGCGGAGGCGTCCGAGGCCCTCGCGGGCATGGAAGGCCTCCTCCTCGTCGAGTCGATCGACGGCGTCGACGTCGATGACCTCGAGCCGAAGCAAGTAGACTTGCCGATCCGCCTCCGCCGGCACGCGCTGGCCGAGGGCCGCACCCGGAACACCTTCGTCCTCACCGGCAACGACGGCGTCTCACGGCAGGTCGAGTTGCAGGTCGGTCGCCCGGTGATCTCCGGGCTCCCCTGGATCATGTTCACCGGCGCCGCCTATCACCTGGGCGGCCTGTTCTACCTCGTGGTCGGCCTGTGGGTCTGGCGCCGCCGGCCCGACGACCGCGCCGCCTCGTGGCTGGTGCTCCTCGGCGCGGTGGCCGCGGTGCAGCTCGCCCAGCCCGCGCCGGACGTCCCGCTCGGCCGCGTGCTCAACATCATCGCGGCGGCGATCCTGCCCATGTACGGGCCCACCGCCCTCAACCTGGCGGTCGCCTTCATCGGGCTGCCGCTCGGCCGACGGATGCGGTGGCTGCGCCGGGTCGACACCGTGGCCGCGGTGCTGCTGGGGCTCGCGCTGATCCCGGCCTTCGGGGCGTGGAGCCGCGGGACCCTCTCCGACGTGGTGTTCCGCGGCCTGTTCACCGCGGTCGGGGTGGTGCTGGGGGCGTCGATCCTCGGCTTCATCTGGCTGTGCTGGAAGGCGATGCGCCCGGGCCATCCGCCGATGCTGCGGCGGCGGGCCCGGGTCCTCGCGGTGGCGGTGGCGGTGGCCTTCGGCCTGCCCACGCTCGAGCTGATGGTGCTCCCATTCTTCGAGCACATGCCCCTCGGCTTCGCGATCCCGAACCTGATCTGCCTGGTCAGCTTCCCGCTGATGATGGCCTACGCGACCGTCCGCTATCAGCTCTTCGACCTGCGCATCGTGGTGCGGCGGGGCGCGGTGTACGCCGGGCTCTCGCTCGCGGTCTCGCTCGCCTTCGTGGGGGTGGTGCTCCTGATGGTCGACCACGTCGGGAGCAGGGCCCAGTCGACCGTGGCCCTGTGGTTCACGTCGGTGACGCTGATCGTGGGCGTTGGGCTGCTCCAGCTCCGGGTCCAGCGCTGGGTGGATCGGTTGGTGAACCGGCGCCGCGACGAGTATGCGGCGGCGGTCCGCGAGGTGAGCGAGGCCATGGTCCGGGCGCGGACCAAGGACCAGGCGGTCGACACCGCGCGCAAGGCCTTCCTCGACACCCTCGGCCTCGCCCGGGTCTACGTGGCGGTGCGCACCGACGGCCGGCTGGGGGTGCTCTGCCTCGGCAACCGCGAGGATCCCGAGACCGGCCGGCTGCCGCCCGAGCTCCCCACCGACATCCGCCTCGACACCCACGCCCCCCTGGCCCGCGCCCTCGTCACCGGGGCCATGGTCAGCGCCTACGACGCGGAGAATCTCACGTCGCTCTCACACCTCGACTCGGAGGAGCGGCCCAAGGAGTTCTTCGGTGCCTACGGGGTGGAGCTGGTGGTGCCGCTTGGGCCGCGGCGGGGCGAGGGATCGGGCCCCCTCGGGCTCCTGATCCTGGGGCCCCGGCAGGACGGCCAGCCGCTCGACTCCGAGGACATCGCGCTGATCCAGCAGCTGGCCAACCAGCTGACGGTGGCGGCGGAGAACGCCATGGCCTTCGAGGAGATCCGGGCTCTCAAGGAGGGCCTCGAGGATCAGGTCAAGGCCCGGACCCAGGCCCTCGAGCAGGCCCTCGACGACCTCAAGGGGGCCGAGGCCCAAATCATCGAGAGTGAGAAGCAGGCGATGCTCGGCCGGCTGGTGGCGGGGATCATCCACGAGGCGAACACCCCGCTCGGGGCCCTCTTGTCGTCCACCGACACCCTGCAGCGCCTGATGGAGCGCCTGCTCCCCGACCTCGAGACCGCCGATCTGGACGGCCCCCGGGGCCGGCGCATCGCCTCGGTCCGGGAGCTGCTGGCCCTGCAGCGCACCAGCGCCAGCCGGCTCTCGGGGCTGATGACAAGCCTTCGCAGCTTCACCGGGCTCGACGAATCCGAGCTCCGAGACGTAGATGTGCGCGAGGGGATCGACGCGGCTCTGCGCGTACTCGCGTCGGATCTGGGAGATCGCGTGCGCGTGCACCGCGACTACCCGGCGCGGGTGCCCGCGGTCCGCGCCCACGTCCAGCGCCTCAACCAGGTCTTCCTGCACGTCCTGCAGAACGCGGCCAAGGCGATCGAGGGAGACGGCGAGATCCGGATCGCGCTGTCGTCCAGCGACGCGCAGCTCCGCATCAGCATCCACGACGACGGCCCGGGCATCCCGGCCCCCAAGCAGAAGGACCTGTTCGAGTTCGGCTTCACCACCAAGGGCGGTCGCATGGCCCTACGCCTGGGGCTGCCCTCCAGCGTCCGCACCGTCAGGGAGCTGGGCGGGGACATCGTGGTGGAGTCGGAGGAGGGGGTGGGGACGACCGTCCACATCGACCTGCCCCGCGCCGAGGTCGCGGAGGCCGCGCCGGTGGGCGCCAAGTAAAACCAGACGTTTCGTGGCCCCCTGGGCTTTGGCGTGCTACAACGGCCGCTCAGTAATTGCGGTCCGGGCTGTTCCAGGTCCGGACCTGGAGGATCTCGAGGCAATGGGTACTCGGCTGTACGTCGGCAATCTCCCGTATTCAATGACCGAGGAGGAGCTTCGCTCGCTCTTCGAGGCAGATGGACGTTCCGTGGCGGACGTTCACATTCCCATGGACCGGGAGACCGGTCGTCCCCGCGGCTTTGCGTTCGTGGAGATGAAGAACGATGCCGACGCGCAGGCGGCTATCGAGGCTATGGATGGCGCCCAGGCGGGTGGCCGCACTCTGCGCGTCAACGAGGCCCAGGAGCGTGACCGGGGTGGCGGCGGTGGCCGTGGCCCCCGCGGTCGTCGCTAGCGCTCGAATCTGAAGCCCACCGGATGAGGGTGGGTCGGCGTCCGCTGACCCACCCCACAATCAACTCCCCACGAGAAGAACTCTGGCTCCGCCGCTCAACCGATGAGCCGGCGACCGGAGAGCTCCGCCTCCAGCGCGCGCTCGGCCCGCAGCTGCTCCACCCGCAAGCGCGCTTGCTCGAGGTTCGGCACGTCGTGCCTCGTCGCCGCGCTCAGCCGCTTGGCCAGGCCCTGCACCCGCTCCACCCGGACCGCGGAGGCGCGCTCGCGCTCGAGGTCGCCGAGGGCGGTGCCCTCGCTCCGGAGGTGCTCGGTGGCCTCGGCCACCGCGTCCTGCACCAGGCGCAGCTCGTCCTCGGCCTCGACCAGGGCGGCGTGGGCGGCGGACTTCTGGCGCTCCAGCTGCGTCAACAGCCGTCCGCGACCCGCGCGCTCGGCCAACAGCGCCTGGTGGTGCAGCCGCGCCACCTCGGCCCGTCGCTCGTGGACCTCGCCCGTCAGCTTCGCGCGCAGGTACATGGCCTCCGCCACGAGCTTCCTGATCTCGCTGTAGCGCCGCGCCCGCGCCATCACCGCCTTCTCGAAGGGCAGGGCGACGGAGGGCTTCGGCAACTTGCCCTGCACCAGGTTCTTGATTCGGCTGATGGTGCTCACGTCCACTCCTCGGACCTCAGGTCCAGCTCCTTGATCTTCTGTTGCAGGCTCTGCCGAGCCAGGCCGATGGTCTCCGCGGTGCGCGAGATGTTGCCCTCGTGCTTCCGCAAGGCGTCCAGCAGGTAGGTGCGCTCGAAGTGCTCCGTCGCCTGACGCTTGGCCTCGTTGTAAGGTAGGTTGTCATCCCAAGCCCTCACCTTCGTGGCCTTCCTTCGATTGAGGAACAGGTCGGTGGCCTCGATTACTTCCCCGGACGCCATGACCTGGGCCTGCTCCACCACGTTCCTGAGCTCGCGCACGTTGCCGGGCCACCCGTAGTCGGCGAGCCGGGCCAGCGCCTCGGGGCTGAAGCCCTTCTTGGGGCGGTTGAGGCGCTCGGCCTGGAGCGCGCTGAAGCGCTCGGACAGGGCCGGGATGTCCTCGACGCGATCGCGGAGCGGCGGCAGCTCGAGCGGCACCACCGCGAGCCGGTAGTAGAGGTCCTCGCGGAAGGTCCCCTCCTCGACCTCCTTCTCGAGATCGCGGTGGGTGGCCGCCACCACGCGGACGTCGATCGGGATCGGCGTGTTCCCGCCGACCCGCTCCAGGGTCCGCTCCTGCAGGACGCGCAGCACCTTGGCCTGCGTCTCGAGCGGCATGTCGCCGATCTCGTCCAGGAAGATGGTGCCGCCCTCGGCCGCCTCGAAGCGGCCCACCCGGCGGGCGTCGGCCCCGGTGAAGGCGCCCTTCTCGTGCCCGAACAGCTCGCTCTCCACCAGCTCGCGGCTGATCGCGGCGCAGTTCACCGCGACGAAGGGGCGGCTCTGTCGGACGCTGCGGTGGTGGAGGGCCTGGGCGACCAGCTCCTTGCCGGTGCCGCTCTCGCCTCGGATCATCACCGTGAGGTCGGTCTCCGCCACCTTCTTGATCGTCTCGAAGACCTGGCGCATCCGCGGCCCGCTCCCGATCAGGGCGCCGAAGCCGTACTCGCGCTCGATGCGCTCCAAGAGGAGCCGGTGCTCACGCTGCAGCCGGGTCTTGTCGAGGGCCCGCTGCACCACCAGGCGGAGCTCGTCGTTGTCGAAGGGCTTCGGGACGTAGTCCTCCGCCCCCGTCTTCATCGCCTCGACCGCGATCTTCTCGTTGCCGTGGGCGGTGATCATCACGACCGGGGTCTCGGCGCGGACCTGCTTGGCGTAGTGGAGGACGTCCATGCCGCTCTTCTTCTTCCCCAGCGCGAGGTCGGTGAGCACGAGATCGAAGGGACCCTCGTCCAGCTTCTCGATCGCCTCCTCGCCGCTCCCCGCCACCTCGACCTCGTGGCCGGCCTTGGACAGCAGGCCCTTCAAAGCGAGCTGGATGGCCCGCTCGTCTTCAACCACGAGGATCCTCGAGTTCACGCCTCTTCACTCCCGGGCGCGCGCGGGAACACGATCTCGAACTCGGTGCCCTGACCTTCCACCGAGCGGACCTCGATGTTCCCGTCGTGCGCCTCCACCAACTTCTTGGTGATGGCCAGCCCCAGCCCCGTCCCGCCCTCCTTGGAGGTGAAGAAGGGGCTGAAGATCTTCGTCAACTTGTCCTGCGGGATCCCCGGGCCGTTGTCGGCCACCTTGAACCACACCTCGGTGCCAGCCAGGTTGACACCGCCGGTGATGGTGACGCGCGGAGCCGGGGTCTCGGACTCCTCGAGCTCGTCGATCGCGTTGCCCACCAGGTTGATCACCACCCGGCGCAGCTTCTCGGGGTCGCCGTGCATGCGGGTGTCCGCGTCCAGGCCCTGCACCACCTCGACCCCGGTGCGGGAGAGGCGGTCGCGGAACGTCTCGACCGCCGAGGCCACCACGTCGCTCAGCGCCATGGACTCGCGGTGCACGTCCTCCTCGCGGGCGTAGCGGAGCAGGTGCGCGATGGAGCGCTCCACCCGGTCGAGCTCCTCGAGCGCGACCTTGGCGTACTCCACGTTGTCGGTGGCCGAGGGGTCCTCGCCCATCTGCTGCACCAGGCTCTTGGCCGCGGTGATCGGGTTCCGGATCTCGTGCGCGAGGGAGGCGGAGAGGGCCTCGAGGTTCTTGGCGTGCTTGCCCTCGATCTGCCGGCGAGCTTGCAGCTCCCCCGGGCCCAGGCGGAGGCGGTACTCCTCCTCCAGGTACTTCTTCCGGAGGTCGGGGGCGATGATGGCGTTGTAGCCGTGGGTGGCCAGGCCCATGCCCCACAACAGGCCGATGATGATCGCCGGCTCGAAGCCGCCGGTGAAGAGCATGAACAGGATGAAGATCCCGTAGAAGATGCTGTGCCGGTAGAAGCCGATCCGGGCGTCCACCGCGCGGCGCGCCTCGTCGAAGGCGATCTCCTCGCGGGTCTTCGGGGGCTCGGGGCTCCGCCGCCACCACGGGTAGGGGTGCGGGTGCCGCCGCCGCCGGTGCTCCGGCTCTGGGAGGGTGGGGTACACCGTCAAGGACTCCGTCCGTACGACTTCCATATCGCAGGGTTCCTTCCTGGAGTCATCGCCGGTTGGGCCAGAGGTCATCGGGGCGCTTGGCGAGCACCCAGAGGGCGTGGATCAGGCCGGGGATGTAGCCAAAGAGCGTCAGCAGCACGCTGATCATGAGGTGCGCGGTGAAGCGCATCTTCAGGAACACCCCCAAGGGCGGGAACAGCACCGTGGCCACCAGGCGCACGATGTCGCGGCCCAGGTTGGCCTCGCGGTGAACGGTCAGGGCGGAGGAGGTGGCGTACATGACACGCTCTGGTAGAGCACGCCCCGTGCCAGGGTTGGGTGCGACCTGATTTCAGGGGGTTAGACGCGATCCGGGGGCCGGATCTGTCAGCCGGCCCCGACAGGGGCGCAGGCCGGGGCTGACAGGGTGGGGCGCCGAGGGGCGCAGGCCTTCGACCCCGGGGGCTTCCGCCGGGTTGCCTCCGGCGGATCCGCCTGGGATAGACGGGCGTCTTGAAGGGCGCGCGCGAGGCCATCTGGGCGCTGGTGCTGGTGGGGCTGGCGGGGTGCGGCTATGCCCTGCCGTCCAACGCCGACGACGCGGGGCCCGGGGTCGATGCGACCAGCCCCGACGCCGGCTGGGCCCGCACCGGCACCGTGACCCTCGGCATCGCGACCTGGAACATCGAGCAGTTCCCGAAGACCGCCACCACCACCACCGCGGTGCCGGAGATCCTGGCCGAGCTGGGGGCCGACATCATCGGGATCGAGGAGATCCTCGAGCCCGGCCCCTTCGAGCGCATGGTGGCCGACCTCCCCGACTGGGAGGCGATCCGGGTCGAGGAGCCCTACGACTACCTCGCGGTCGGCATCCTCTACCGCCCCGCGCGCATCCGCATCCTCGAGGCGGAGCCGATCTTCACCGGCGAGGCCTACGCCTTCCCCCGGCCGCCCCTGTGGGCCCGGGTCGAGGCGCTGGACGGCGCGGGGCATGTGGTCTTCGACTTCGAGCTCCTCGTGGTGCACCTGAAGGCGCAGGGCGATCCGCAGTCCCAGGACCGACGCAGGGTAGCTTGCGAAGAGCTGGAGCGCTGGATCCGCGAACGACAGGCGGCGGGGGGCGAGCAGGACATCATCATCGTCGGTGACTGGAACGACCGCATCGACGACCTGGCGGCCAAGAACGTGTTCCGACCCTTCCTCGAGGCGCCCGAGCGCTACACCTTCCTCAGCCAGGAGCTGGTGGACGCGGGCGAGTCCTCGTACATCCTGATCCCCGGGGTCATCGATCACATCCTCGTGACCCACGACGCCCTCGACGAGTACGGGCCCGGGCACACCGAGCCGGTGATGCTGGACCAGACCTACCCGGACTACGTCCGCAACGTCTCGGACCACCGCCCGGTGCGGGCGACGTTCGTCATTCGATAGCCCGCGCGGCGTTTGCTCAGAGCGGCATCCCACGCGCGCAACGTGCAGCCGCGTTCGCTCGCACTGAGGCAAATCAGACGATCGTCTGACACCGAGTTGACAGTCAGACGAACGTCTTAGTATTGAACCCATCATGAGCTCCACGACCGTCCTCGTGCTCGGCGCCACCGGCTTCGTCGGCCGTCACGTGCTGGCCGCCCTGCGCGATGCGCAGGTGCGCGTAATCGCGGGTTGCCGCGAGCCCGCGCGGCTCGATCCGAGCTTTCGGGGCGAGGTCCGGGCGGGCGACCTCCTGGACCCCGAGTACCGGGTCCGGGTCTTCGAGGGCGTCGACGTCGTGTGCTACGCGGCGGCGTGGAGCGCCCTGTACGGGCACGCGGAGGCGTCGCGGGCCCGCTACCTCGAGCCGGGGCTCGCCTGCATCGACGCGGCGGTGGCCGCCGGGGTGGAGCGCTTCGTCCTGACCAGCGCGCTCAACGTCCGTGGGGTGTCGCGCTCCCGCTTCCGAGGCATCCGCGAAGGGCTGCCCGCCACCTGGCCACACCTCGCCAATGTCATCGCGCTCGAGGCCCACATGCAGGCGCGCGCGGGCACGACGAGGATGGTCGCGCTCCGCTTCGGCCATTTCAGCGGCGTAGGGGGTGGCCTCGGCATCATGCCGGTGCTCCTGCCGCGGCTGCGCGCCCGGCTCGTGCCCTGGCTCGAGCGCGGCGCGGTCCCCCTGCCGCTGGTCGACGGGGCCGACATCGGGCAAGCCTTCCTGCGGGCCGCCCTGGCCGAGGGTCTCGAGCCCTGGCAGGCCATCGACGTGGTCGGCCCCGAGGTGCCGACCTTCCGCGAGGTGCTACGGCTCCTGCACGACGTATACGGGCTGCCGCAGCCCTGGTTCTCGGTCTCGCTCGACACCGCCTTTCGCTTCGCCCACGGCGCGGAGCTGGTCGCGCGCCTCAGCGGCCGCGCCCCCCTGCTCACCCGTAGCATCGTGTTCTTGTCCGAGCCCCTGACCCCCGACCCGTTGGGGGCCGCTCGCATCGGCTACGCGCCGCGGGTGCCGTGGTCGGCCTCCGTCCGCGGTCAGGTCAACGAGCTGCTCGAGGCCCGTCGCCCCGCGCGCCTCGTCGACGCGCTGCCCGCGCCAGGAGGGGCCGGGTGAGCGACAGGACGGAGAGCCGCGGGCGCATCATCGCGTCCGCCCGCCGCCTCTTCTACGAGGCGGGCTACGAGAACACCTCCTACGCCGACCTCGCGGCCGCGGCCGGCGTGCCCAAGGGCAACTTCTACTACCACTTCAAGAGCAAGGACGAGCTCCTGGGCGCGGTCCTCGAGGCGCGGCACGCGGACGTCGCGGCCGCCCTCGACACGTGGGCGGCCCAGGCGCGGACCCCGCAGGAGGGCTTGCGGCGCTTCGTGCGCATGGTGATGAGCGAGGAGGAGGCGCTGGTGGCCTACGGCTGCCCGGTGGGGTCCCTCCTCACGGAGCTCGGCAAGCACCGTGACGATCTGCGCGAGGCCGCCCGGGCCGTCATGGACCTCTACGTCGAGTGGCTGACCGCGCGCTTCACCGAGCTCGGTCACCCGGCGCGCCACGCGGAGGTGCTGGCCAAGCGCCTCCTCGCGCGGGCGCAGGGGGCGATCGTGATGGCCCACGCCTATGGCGACCAGGCCCTCTTGCGCCGGGAGCTCAAGGACATCGAGGCCTGGCTCTCGGAGCAGGCGCCGACCTGAGCGGCGCGCCGTCGCCCTCAGGTCACCCCGAGCATGGTCTCCTCGAGGATCTGATCGACCACCGCCTCGAGGTTCTGCCCCGACCGCTCGTAGGTCTCGAGCTGGCGGTCCGCGCTCGTGCCATCGGCCACGATCCGGCGGACCGTGTCGACCACCGAGCGCGCCCCGAGCTCATCGAGCACGTCGTCTACGAAGTCGAGGAGATCCTCGACCAGCTCCGCGAAGGGGACCTGGGTCTGTTGACCGAAGTCGATGAGCTGGCCGCGCACCCCGTAGCGGGCGGCGCGCCACTTGTTCTCCTCGATGAAGGCGACCGGGTGTGCGGCGAAGGTGAGGTTCTTGCGCTTGAGCTTGGTGAGCTTGGCCACCACCGCCTGCACGAGCCCCGCGATCGCCACCACCTCGTCGACCTGGGTCGGAAGGTCGCAGATCCGGAACTCGAGGGTCGAGAACTTCGGGTGCGGCCGGATGTCCCACCAGATGCGGCGCGCATCGTCGATGCAACCCGTCTTGACGAGGGTGCTCACGAAGCGCTCGAGCTCCCCGTAGGAGGCGAAGGCCTCGGGGATGCCCGTGCGCGGCAGGCGCTTGAAGATCAGGGTGCGGGTCGATTTGAGACCGCTCTTGCGCCCGTTGAAGAAGGGCGACGACGTCGACAGGGCCAACAGGTGGGGCAGGAAGTACCGCGCCTGGTTGAAGACCGCGATCGCCTCCTCCCGGTCGGGCAACCCGACGTGCACGTGCAGCCCGTAGATCAGGTTGGCGCGGGCCACGTCCTGCAGGTCGTGCACGATCTCCTTGTAGCGCTCGTCGGTGCTGATGGACTGCTCCTGCCAGTTCGCGATCGGGTGGGTGGAGGCGGCGGCGATGCGCGCCCCCACCCGCTCCGCGATGCCCGCCGCGGCTCGCCGGTCCGCGATCACCGCCTCCCGCGCCTCGTCGACGTTCCGGCAGATGCCGGTGGCGACCTCCACCACCGCCTCGTGCAGCTCACCTTGCAGCTCGACCGTGTCGAGCGGGGTCTTGGCGTCCATCATCTGCGAGATGGCGCTCTTGAGCTCCCGCGTCTGTGGATCGACGATCTGGTACTCTTCCTCGATGCCGAGCGTGAACTCTCCCAGGCCCATGCCCGGAAGGTAGCCGGGATCCGGCGGTCCGCCCAACCTCGGGTTGTCCCCGCCTCAGCGCCGCAGCACCCCGAAGGCGAAGCCGCGGCCCTGGCCTCGCCGCAACGCGAGGTCGATCCAGAGCAGGGCCGCGGGCTCGAGGAGGCGAGCGTTGGCAAGCGGGCCGGCGTCGAGCGGCTCGAAGCCGAGGTCCGCGGCGAGCCCCGCGGCGAGGGCGCGGGCGGCCTCGTCGTCGCCGCACAGGCACATCGCGGCTCGCGCGTCGCCGTAGCGGGGCTGGGCCATGTTCTCGACCCCGGTGGTGTTGAAGACCTTCACCACCTTCGCGTTCTTCGCCCAGCGCGCCACCTGCTCGGCGCCGGAGTCGGTGTGGCCGTGGGTGAGCACGAAGCCGGGGCCGATCGGGTTGGTGGCGTCGAGGAGCGGCCGGCCCCCGAAGTCCCCCGCTGCCTCCACCGCGGCCTTGGCCGCGGCCCACGGTGTCGCGAGCAACGCCACCTCCGAGGCCTCGACCGCGGCTCGGATGACGTCGAAGCGCGCCCCCGCGGCGCGGGCCTCGGCGTACTTCGCCGCGTCCGGGTCGCGCACCGCCCAGGTGACGTCGTGACCGGCGGCGGCAAGGCCACGGCCGAGGGTCAGGCCCACGTTGCCGGCGCCGATGATCGCGATCTTCCGCCGCGGGCCGCTCATCGGCCCACCGCCTCGATGACGAGGCGCGCCGCGGCGGCGCCCGAGTTCTGCTGCTGGCCGGTCACGAGCAGCCCGTCGCGCACCGCGAAGGGCCGAAAGGCCTGGTCCACCACGAAGTTGGTGCCCTCGATCCGCCGGGCCTCGTCCTCGATCCAGAACGGCTGGATGCGCTGGCCGACGAAGGCGTCGGCGACCGCCTCCTCCGAGTTGGCGAAGCCGGTCCACGTCTTCCCTGCCACCAGGAGCTCGCCCGAGCTCAGC
>JACKEN010000066.1 GCA_020632995.1 Deltaproteobacteria bacterium
CAAGGGGTCCCGGGCCCTACGCTCCTTGGTGGCCCATCGCATCGAGCCATTTTCATTGAACGCGTGGTTACCCGTTGGCCAATGAGCAGCCCTCGGGCATGGTCGCGAATCATGCTTGCCCCAAGCCTCCGCCTCCTCGGCGCCTTCACCCTCTCGATGGGCCTCGCCTCGACCGCCCTCGCCCAGACCCCGCCGCCGGTCGCGCCCGACGCCCCCGAGGGCGAGCACGACCCCATCGAGGACTTCGCGTGGCAGGAGTCGGGCGCCGGCAAGCTGGGTGACCGCGCCGAGATCGCGATCCCGCCCGGGTTCCGCTACCTCAGCGCGGCCGAGGCGAGCCGATTGGTCGAGGCGATGGGCAACATCACCTCGCACAAGGAGCTCGGCCTCATCGGCACGCGGGACCTCGAGTGGTTCGTCGTCTTCTTCTTCGACGACATCGGCTACGTGAACGAGGACGAGAAGGACGAGCTGGACGCGAACGAGATCGCCGACAGCATCAAGGAGAGCCTCGAGTACAGCAACGAGATGCGCAAGGAGCGCGGGGTGTCCGAGCTGTTCTTCGACGGGTGGTCGATCGAGCCCCGCTACAACGAGACCACCAAGCAGCTCGAGTGGGCCAACCGGCTGCGCTCGGCCGACGGGGTCAGCGTGAACTACAACACCCGCGTCCTGGGCCGAAAGGGCGTGATGCGGGTGATCCTGGTGACGGATCCGGAGCTCCTCGACGCGACCCTGCCCAAGTACCGGGAGCTGATGAGCGGCTTCAAGTACACCGAGGGCGAGCGCTACGCGGAGTACCGCTCGGGCGACAAGATCGCGGAGTACGGCCTCATCGCCCTGGTGGCGGGCGGCGCGGGCGCGGTGGCGGCCAAGACCGGCCTCCTCACCGGGCTGCTCCTGTTCCTGAAGAAGGGCGCGAAGCTCATCGTGGTGGGCCTGGTGGCCATCGGCGCGTTCATCAAGAAGCTCTTCACCGGCAAGTCTGATTGACGTCGGTCGGCGCGGCCGGCAACCTCCCCCGCGCTCGGTATGGATCCCGCCTGGCTGTTCATCGGCGCCCTGGTCGCACTTCACGTCATCGAGGGCCTGTTCTGGGTGCGGCGCGAGGCGGTGGGCTTCGCCCGCGGCGCCCGGAGGCACCGGGTGGTGCGCCCCGAGGGGCCCTTCGGGAACCACCGGGGCGGGTTCCTGCTCCTGTCGCCGCTCCCGCCCCTGGGCGAGACCTTCGTGGTGGAGCCATGGCCTCTCACCGTGGGGGCCGAGCAGGTCTGGCTGACGCCGGCCGAGACCCTGGGCGCCCCGGAGGCCCCCGCCCCCGGCGCGGGATCATGGTCGTGGGTCGAGGCGGTGCGGGTTCGGCGCGAGGCGAAGGCGATCTTCGGCCCCGGCAAGCGGAGCGCCAACACCAGCAGCGGCCGGCTGGCCGCTGACCTCGTGCAGCACCTGCACGCGCTGGCCGAGCTGAAGCCCAAGCCCCGAGCGAAGGCGGCGACGGCGGCGGTGGAGCGCGGGCACGACGTGGCGGCGGTGAAGGCTCGCTTGCGCGCGTTCGAGAAGGCCACCGCGCGCCTGGGCGTCTACGGGAATGCGTGGCTGCCCCTGATGTTGGGCGGCGCCTACGGCCTCTTCTTCGTCCCCGCCGCGCTCGACCGTTGGCCGTACCTGTTGGGCGCCATGGGCGTGCTGTTGTTACTCACCTGGGTGGAGCTGTTCATCGCCCACCGGCGCCTCTACCCCGACCTTCGGGGCGAGCGCTGGCTCAAGCTCATGCTCATGGTCCTCTCGCCCCCCGCCGCGTCGCGCGCCCGGGCCTGGCTCGCCCGTGACGCCCTGGCCGGCTTCCACCCCCTCGCGGTGGCGGCGGTGCTCCTTTCGCAAGATGACTTTCGCGCCTTCGCGGGCGAGGTGTGGCGGGATCTGGTCCACCCGCTCGGCCCCGACGACCCCGAGGCGGCGGCGGACCTCACCGCAGCGCGCGCGCGGCTGATGGCCGCCCACCGCAAGCTCCTGGTCGCGCAGGGGGTGGAGCCCGACAGCCTGGACGGGCCCCCCGAGGTGCTGGAGCCCTCGGTGCGCGCGTACTGCCCGCGCTGCCACGAGACCTTCCTGGACCCCGAGGGCGACTGCTCGGACTGCCCGGGGGTGCCCAGGCGGGCGGTGCAGGCCGCGTGACCGCGCCCTTCGGACGAGCTCGACCGTCCGGACCACGGCCGAGGCCTGGAACCTGAGGTCTGCAACCTGCGCCCCCACGCCTGCGACCCGCGACCCAAGGCCCGCAGCCCGAGGCCTGCAACCCGACGCCTGCAACCTGCGGCCTGTCTCTGAATCCTGAAACCTGAGGCCTACAACCTGAGGCCTGTCTCTGAATCCTGCAACCTGAGGCCTGTCTCTGAATCCCGCAACCTGAGGCTTGAAACCCGACGCCTGCAACCTGGGGCCTGTCTCTGAGTCCTGAAACCGACTGCGTGTCGCTCGAGCGCGGTCTCAGGCTTCAGAGACAGGCTGTCAGGCTCCAGGCTTCAGGTTCCAGCTCGCATGCTCAAGTTCGCAGGTCGCGTGCGCGAGTCGCGGGTTGCGAGGCCGGCCCCGGGCGGCGGCGGCGGGGCAGCGAGCCCTGGACTCGGTCCGAGGGAGGGGTCCGAAAACCGCCAGCCAGGCGCGGCCCCGTCGGCTAGATTCCGGGGCGTGACCCTGCCGCACGAGGTCTGCTACCGCGCGCTCCGGGCCCGCGACGCCCGGTTCGACGGCCGCTTCTTCACCGCGGTCCGCACCACCGGGATCTACTGCCGGCCCATCTGCCCCGCCCGCACCCCGCGCGCCGACAACGTGGTCTTCTACCCGAGCGCGGCGGCGGCCCAGGAAGCCGGCTACCGCCCGTGCCTGCGCTGCCGGCCCGAGTGCTCGCCCCAGGGCGGGGCGTGGCGGGGGTCCGAGGCCACGGTGGCCCGGGCCCTGACCCTCATCGAGGCCGGGGCGCTCGACGAGGGCTCGGTCGAGGGCCTGGCGGAGCGCCTCGGGCTCGGCGATCGGCAGCTTCGGCGGCTCTTCCACCAACACCTCGGCGCAACTCCGGTTGCAGTGGCCCAGGCCCGCCGGATCCACCTCGCGAAGCGCCTGCTCCACGAGACGGAGCTGCCGATCACCGCGGTGGCGCTCGCGGCGGGGTTCGGCAGCGTCCGCCGCTTCAACGAGGCGTTCTCCGCCATGTTCGGCCGGCCCCCCAGCGCGCTCCGGCAGGGGCGCGGCTCGGGCCAGGACCCGGACGTCGCCCTCACCCTGGCCTACCGGCCTCCGCTCGATCTGCAGTCCCTCCTGCAGTTCCTCGGCGCCCGGGCCATCCCCGGGGTCGAGGTCGTGAGCGCTGGCGGCTACGCCCGCACCTTCCAGCTCAAGGGCGCGGTGGGGCGCCTCGAGGTCCGGCCGGTGCCGGGGGCGGACCAACTCCGAGCCCGGATCGTGACCCCGAAGGTCACCGCGATCGGCCCCGCCCTGGCGCGGGTGCGCCACCTCTTCGACCTCGACGCGGAGCCCGAGGCCATCGCCGAGCACCTCGGCCTGGATCCGGTGCTCGGCGCCCGGGTGCGGGCCCACCCCGGCCTCCGGGTGCCAGGCGCGTGGGACGGCTTCGAGCTGGGGGTGCGCGCCATCCTCGGCCAGCAGATCTCGGTGCGCGCCGCAACCGAGCTTGCGGGTCGCCTCGTGCAGGCCTTCGGCGCCGCCGTCGAGGCCCCGGCCCCCGGCCTCACCCACCTGTTCCCCACCCCCGAGCGCCTCGCCGAGGCCGACGTGGCCAGCCTCGGCATGCCGCGGGCCCGCGGCGCGGCGGTGCGGGCGCTGGCCACCGCGGCGGCGGCCGACCCCCACCTCTTCGACCCCCACGGGGCGGTGGAGCGCCTGCGCAAGATCCCGGGGATCGGGGACTGGACCGCCCAGTACATCGCCATGCGCGCGGCGCGCGACGCCGACGCCTTCCCCGCCTCGGACGTGGGTCTGCAACGCGCATTGCAGAGCGAGCGAGGCCGACCCACCGCCCGGGAGCTCTCGGCGAAGGCCGAGGCCTGGCGCCCGTGGCGCGCCTACGCCGCCCTCCACCTGTGGGCGGCGGATCAGGAGAACTCATGAGCATCGTGTTCCAGCCCTACACCGCCCCCGTCGGGCCCCTGCTCCTCGCCGCCCGGGGCGACACCCTGGTCGGGGTGGAGCTCGCCGCGGACGAGGCACATTTGCAGGCTGACCTGCGTCGGCGCTTCAAGGGCGAGCCGGTGGCCCCCGGCGTGGTCTCTCACCGCATCATCTGCGCCCTCGACGCCTACTTCGCGGGTGACCTCGCCGCGGTCGACGCGGTGGAGGTCGACACCGGGGGGACGCCGTTTCATCGCCAGGTCTGGGCGGCCCTCAGGCGCATCCCGGCCGGCGAGACCACGACCTACGGCGCCCTCGCCCGCGCCCTGGGCCGGCCCACCGCGAGCCGCGCGGTGGGGATGGCCAACGGCAGGAACCCGGTGGCGATCGTGGTCCCCTGCCACCGGGTCATCGGGTCGGACGGGAGCCTCACCGGCTACGCCGGCGGCCTGCCGATGAAGCGCTGGCTCCTCGAGCACGAGCTGGCTATCGAGGCACCTCGCCCGCCACTGGCACGTCCTTGATCCCCAACGTGGCCTCGATGCGCTGCTCGATGAACAGCGCCTGGTCCCTGGTGTCGAGCCGGGCGAGCTTGATCGAGTCACCGTCCCGCAGGTTGGCGCGCAGCATGTACGTGATGGTGGTGCCGTTCCTGCTCCGGCTGACCTCCTCGGTGCAGTAGAGCTGCTTCAGCTTGCCCGCGTCCATGTCTCGGGCGCCCGGCCAGGGGATGGGGCCGTGCCGCAGGCGCAACCGGCCTTGCCCGACGCGGAACTCGGTCTGGTTCAGGAAGCCGGCCAGGGTGTAGTAGCTGAGCCCGACGCCCGCGGCCACGTGGAGGATCGGGAACACCAACATGAGCACCGGGGTCTCCTCCGCGGAGAGGGCCAGCGTGTACCAGACCACCAGGAACCCATTCCAGAACAGGCAGAAGACGGCGAGGAAGGCATACTTCCAGCTGAACCAGCGCCGCAGCAGCGTGAGCTCTCCGCCGAGATCGATGACCTCGATGCCCGGTGGGAGGGCCACTTGGAGCCGCTCGACCGCGGCGCGCGCGTTCGAGACCCGGTCCGCGAAGCCAGAGATCGCGCCACAGTGGGCGCACTTGGCCACCGCCCGGGAGATGTTGATGTTCTCGGCGGGGATGTCGGCCCCGCAGTCTTCGCAGGTGAGCTTCAAGCGCGGGCAGGATTCCATGAGCGAGAGCGGCCCGCCAGCCGGGCCGATTCGCAGCGAGGGCTATAGGAGACCCCGAAGGGGTCTCCGTGAAATTCCACGGATGCGGCCTCGGCGCCAACAGCACCGGCTGCGCCGGAGCTCAGGGGGACTCATCGCGGATCAGCATCCGGTAGGAGGTCAACAGCGCCCCCCACCACATGCCCATCGTGCGCAAGAAGGGCTGCGGCGCCTGCCCGTGGCGGACCGGGTTATCGGACGGGATCCGACTCCAACCCCGGTGCGTCAACGTGACCTGCGTCCCCGACGGCACCGCCTCGAACTCCACCTCGACCTCGGTCCGCTCGTCGCGCTGGAAGTTCGTGGCCCGCCACTCCAGGACCAGCTTCGAAGGCGGCGACCACACCAGCACCCGGCCGGTCTCCGCGACCACCTCGCCCCCATCCGTCTCGATCCGCTCGAAGAGCCGACCGCCCACGAACGGCTCGAGGTACATCAGGCTGAGCGTCCGGCCCTGCCGGTAGCGGCGGCCCCGCCGCCACCACTGATCGATCTGCTCGGTGAAGACCCGAAAGGCGTCCTCCTGCGGCACCTCGACGAGGACGGTGACCCGCGCCTGATCCTGGCTCACGGGCGCCTCCGCCGGACGGTGCGCTCCGCGTGCACCTTGAACGCGTCGAGCTGGTCGGCCCAGAAGGCCTCGACCTCCTCCAGCCAGCCCCGGACCTCCACCACCGCGCCGCGCTGGAGCCGATAGACGCGACCTCGCGCGTCCTCGGGCCGGCCCTCCTCCTCGATGAGGCCGGCCTCACGCAGCACCTTGAGGTGCCGGCTCATGGTCGGACGAGTCGTCTTCAGGGTCTCCGCGATCTCGCTCGGCTGCAGGTCTTCCTGCGCGAGCATCCGCACGATCGCGCGCCGGGTCGGATCCGACAGCGCGAAGAAGGCCCGGTTCAGCTCGGCGCTCACGGCATCGGCTCGCCGTGGTTGCGGACCCGCTGCATGAACCACCAGTGGTGCCCCTCGCAGTCGAGCGCGCTGTAGGTGCGGTCGGCCCAGTAGTCTTCGCCGTAGTCGGTGGTAGTGGGCTCGCTCAGGATCTCGGCCCCCGCGCTCCGCGCGTGCGCGCAGTGGGCGTCTGCGTCGTCCACCACCACGCACAGGCACTGCGTGTTCATGCCGCCCAGCGCGCGCGGGCTCTGGGTCGGCAGCTCGGTCTCCCGGCTGTCGCGCCCCCCGACCGAGCCGACGAAGATCAGGCCGTCGCCGTAGGTCAGCTCGGAGTGCTCGATTCGGCCGGCCTCGCCCTCGATGCGCAGGCGGACCTCGAAGCCGAAGCAGCGGCACAGCCAGTCGATGGCGGCGGGCGCGTCGTCATAGAAGAGGCTGCTGGAGATGCGGGGCCACCCCGCCGGCGTTGGTTTCATGATATCGAAATCATTTCACGACCACGCAACTAAATCAAGACGGCCAATCCGTGCACGGTCGTTCCCCGCTGAGCCAATGGTGTTGGGGGTTTGCCAGCGCTCGCCGCGTGCGTCGAGTCACGCAGAATACCTGGCGTTGCCGCCCGTCCCAGGGTAGCCCAGCATGGGCAACGGGCCCACAACGACATACGCAGGTGAGGGCAGCGCGGAGCTCGCCCCCTGGGCCCTGGGAGAGAAGAAGATGATGCGCTTCATGGGTATGGCTCTCACGTTCGCCACCGCCGGGATCCTGGTCGCGGGGCAGGCCTTTGCTCAGGTCGAGGTCGACACCGGCGGCACCAAGGTGAAGGTCGGCGCCGACGGCAAGGTGCACGTGGACACCGGCGGCACCAAGGTCGACACCAGCGGCGGCGACGTCGACGTCAAGGCCGGCAAGACGAAGGTCAAGACCAAGGGCGGGGCCACGTCGGTGCACACCGGCAAGAAGGGCCACGTCGCGGTGAAGGTGGGCCTCGACGGCAACTCCGAGGACCTGAACGTGCGCGACACCGTGAAGTGCATCGACAACCAGGAGCTGACGCTCGAGAACATCGTGGTCGACGGCCGCGGGCCCGCGCTGCAGGCCGAGGGCAACTGCGTCCTGGTGCTGAAGAACAGCGTGCTCAAGTCGAAGGACAAGGCGCTGATCATCAAGGACAACGCCGAGGTCACGCTGATCAACTGCACGGTGCAGGGGAAGCGGGCGGCGGTGCTCACCGAGAACGCCACCCTCAAGGTGCAGCGCAGCGTCGTGCACGGCAAGACGAGCGTGGACGACGCGGCGGAGATCGAGAAGGACGACAAGTCCGTCTTCAAGCGCTAGCGAGGGCCCTTGCCGCGGCCGGAGCCCTGGCCCGACCCGGAGTCGGCGGGGCCGGTCTCGGTGTCGGTCCCGATGATCTCGTCATACTCCTCCTGGCTGATGAACTGGGGCACGTACGTGATCCCCAAGGCGCTCAGCTGCCCGCTGAAGGACCGCATGTGGTTGCGTGAGCCCTTGGTCAGGTTGGCGTAGACGTCGAGGATGTCCTGCTTGACGGTGTTCGCCTCCATCTCCTCGATGTCGGAGATGTCGAGGTCCTCGATGGTGGCACCCACCCGCAAGGCGTCCTCCACCGACTGGCTCCCCTGGGCCACCAGCTGAGCGTAGAGCGTCTGCAGGGTGGTGTTCGTGAACACGCCCTCGGGCTGACCGCCCACCGGATCCGGGAGGCCATACGTGTTCAGCAGGCCGAGCACGGTGTCCATGTGCGTCTGCTCGGAGCTGGCGATGTTGCCGAACACCGACAGGCCCCACTGTCGCTCGAGCGCGAGGTAGACGTCGCGCGCAAGCTTCTCCTCCTCGCGGAGGAAGGTGAGATCCTGCGACTCGGCCACGGTCAGCCACGGCCGGATGACCGGGTTGATGCGGGTCAGGGTCAGGGTCGGGGTCGGGGTGAGGACCTTCACTTTGAGCTGCGGGCCAGCGACGGCGGGCGCGGCCGCGAGCGCGATCAGGGCGGCGGGGAGGGTCAGGGTGCTGAGGATGGTGCGGGCAGTCTTCATTTTCGAGTCTCCTTCTGCGGCCGAGTTGGGGCCGACATCGTGCTCCCTGTGATTGCAGACCCCGTGCCAGTTGACTTGCATCAGATTGGAGGACGCGAGGCTCGACGCTTTCGTCGGTGTCGACGCATTGGTCGAACGACTTCGTAGGAGGGACGGCTCCGCTACCAGGTAGCGCGGGCGGAGATGAAGGTGAGGTGCGCGGAGGTGTCGAAGGGGTCCGAGTTGGAGTCCTGGGAGAGGTAGCGGTACTCGGCGCTGAGATCGAGGCGCGGCCAGGGGCTGTCCTCGCTGTCGGGGAGGATGGCCCAGGCCACCCGGGCGCCGGGGGAGACGCGCAGGTCCTTGCGGTCCTCACCGGTGGCGGCCAGGGCGGCGTCGTAGGCCGGCCAGCCCTCGTAGTTGCGGGACTCCACCCGCAGGAAAGCCTGCACCCAGGCCCCGGGGACGATGACCTGCTTCACGCCCACCGAGGCGAGGTGGCCGGAGTAGAGGAACTCGGTGCCCACGTTGTTGACCTGGGCGTCGGTGAGGGACTGTAGGAGTAGCCCGCTTGGGCCGAAGGCCCGGCGGTAGACGTAGTCGAGCTGCAGGCCAGCCTTCGGCCACAGCCCCTGCCCGATGTGAGCCGCCACCTCGAGCTGGAGGTCGCGATCGTCCTCGACCCCGGTGGGGACCTGGGTGAACCACCGCGCGCCCATCCGGGCCCACGTGCTCACGGTGGTGCGGGTCGGGAGGTTCGCCGCGAGCGAGGCCTTCGCCCAGCCGTCCACCGCGTTGGTGGTGGGGGCGTCGTAGAACCAACGATAGGCGACATCCGCGCTGATACGCGCGCGCAGCCACTGAGCGGGCTCGATCCCGAGCTCCACCGCGAGGCCCGGGAGCAGGTAGTTGAGGGCCTGATACTCGTCGTCGTTGCGCAGGGTCGAGAGCCTGAGCTCCACCATGAGGTCGGTTCGGGTCTCTTCCCCGAACACCGGGTTCAAGAACGCGTACAGCTCGTGGAAGTGGGCGTTCAGCTCGGGGTGCTGGCTGAAGATGGAGACCTCGCCGGTGTAGCCCACCGACCAGAAGGGGTCGAAGTCGAGGCCGAGCTCACCGCGGGCCAGCATGCCCAGGTCCCACTCCTCGGAGCTGTCCATGTAGACGTTGCTGGTGTGGGCGGTCTCGACGTCGACCGCGCTGAAGACCTCGGCGGAGGGGGCGGCGAGCGTGAGCAGCAGGAGGGCAGGGATCATGATTCACCTCTTCGGTCCGTTCCGGTTCCGCTCTCTCTTCTGCTTCTGGTTGGTGTCCTTGTTGTCCCTGTCGTCGCGACGCCGACGCCGTGAGCGGAAACGATCCTCTTCTCCGTCCCTGATGCCGTCGCCGTCCTTGTCGATGAAAGGCTTCTTGCCAACGCCGTCGGCCTGAAGCTCGGCCGGAAGTGAAGAGGAAGGCGCGGCGAGGCCAGCAACCGGGGTCATCAGGAGCCCCGCCGTGAGCCCCACGATCAACCATGTCATCCGGGCCTTCATCACCGCACCCTCCTCTATCCAGCCGGAACCCGCGCCCGAAGCTCGGCGTCATCCTGACCCCGAGCCCCGGACGCCATCCTTCGGGCTACCGACCGTTGCCGGAGCCGTTGCCGCCGGCGCCACCGCTGCCGTTGCCGCCGGAGATCCCACCCGCGCCACCGCTGGTGGCCGCGCCGCCGTTGTCACAGACGCCGTCGCCGTTCGCGTCGACGAAGCCCGCGCCACCCTGGCCGCCGTTCCGAGCACCCCGGGCGCCCTGCTGAGCCGCCACGTTGGCGCCCCGCTGGCCGTTCCCGCTGCCCACGTTGGCCTTCATCATGCCCCGGCCCCTGTGGGTGCCGCGGCTCGCGCCGAGCGCCGCCCCGCCGTCGGGGATGCCGTCCCCGTCCAGGTCCACGAAGTGCGGGCCCGAGCCCACCGGAGCGGGGGTGCCGGTCATCAGCTTCTGGCGCGCCTGCACCTTGTCCTGCACCTGGGCCTGGGTGCCCGCCTGGGTCCCGGCCTGGGCCGCGGTGTGCAGCTTGAGCTGCGTCTTCTTCTGCAGCTTGGTCTGCACCGCGTCCCCGGTGCCATCCGCCACATGCAACTTGAGTTGCGTGCGATCCTGGGCCTTGACCATCTGCCCGGCCTGGGTCTGCACAGCCTCGTCCGGCGCCGCAGCGGCCTCCTGGCCCGGGGCTCCCGCCATCAGAGCGGTCACGATCATTCCTGCCTGGAACATACCCAACATGGTTCGAACTCCTTTCGTCGCCGCGGCGCCCCGCGGCGGGTCGCACCATGCTTCAGCAAGCCCCGGGCCAACTCGATCTGGTGCCGGGAACGCGCCTTCAACCCC
>JACKEN010000067.1 GCA_020632995.1 Deltaproteobacteria bacterium
GTGTACCTGCGGCAGCTCGCCATCCAGAACGCGGCCACCCCGGCCGAGCTGGACAGCGCCCGGCGGGCCCAGAACCAGGCCAACACCGATCTGCGCGCCACCGCCCAGGTGCGGCGCATCGCCCAGCTCACCGCGTCGAGCAACGTGGACATCGGCGAGCTCCTGAACGAGTTCTGGCTCAACCACTTCAACGTCGACGCCAAGAAGTCGTACTGGGCCGCCACCGACTATCAGAAGGCCCTGCGCGGCGCGCAGTGCTCGACCTTCTACAACCTGCTCGTGACGTCGGCGAAGCACCCCGCGATGCTGATCTACCTCGACAACTTCTCGTCGCGGAAGGGCAAGATCAACGAGAACTACGGGCGTGAGCTGATGGAGCTGCACACCCTGGGCGACGACCAGTTCCGCTACTACCAGCAGACCGACGTGGTGAAGGTCGCCCGCGCCCTCACCGGCTGGGCCTACCAGCGCACCGAGGCCACCCCCGGCGTGTACGGGGTCGACTTCAAGTTCTTCGCGGCGGGCCATGACGGCGCGGCGATGACCCTGTTCGACACCGCGCCGCAGGGCACCCCGCTCAGCCTGCCGGCGATGACCGGCGACGCCGCGGTCGCGCGCGGTGAGCAGGTCCTGCGCTACCTGGCCGGGCACCCCTCCACCCGCCACAACATCTGCAGCAAGCTGTCCTACTTCATCCTCGGCACCCGCCGCGCGGACATCGTGGACGGCTGCGCCTCCGACGCGGTCTGGGGCCAGCTCGGCAACCTCGGCGCCATCTATCAGTACCTGCTCTCCCAGCGGGAGCTCTTCCACAGCGTGAGCGACCTCGCCGACCCGAGCGTCGTGCAGGCCACCCTGCGCAACAAGATCAAGAGCCCGCTCGAGCTGGTGGTCTCGGCCGATCGCGCCGCCGGCCTGCCCCGCACGTCCTGGCTCACCATCGAGTCGCTCGGCGCGCGGAGCAGGAACTCGGGCGAGCTGGGCCTCGCCCCCGCGCAGATCGCGCCGCCCACCGGCTACCCCGACGCCAACACCTGGCTCGCGGGCGGCTACGTGATGCGGTGGCAGGAGGTGCTGTTCCGGGACGTGGACACCCAGTACGTGACCCTCACCGTCGACGGCACCGCGCGCCGCGGCCGCGCGCTCGAGGACCGCTTCCGGCTCGAGCTGGCCGGCACCGCAGGCCTGCCTGCGGCCGAGGCCAACGCGATCCTCGACGGGTGGACCGAGCGGCTGGTGGCGGAGGGCCTGAAGCTGCCGCCCCGCGGCCCGAACTACGTCGGGGCCAAGCGCTTCGCGTTCAGGAACGCCGACACCGAGGGCCCGACCGGCGCCACGCAGTCGGTCCGGACCATCATCCACACCTACCTCGGCTCGCCGATGTTCATCCGGAAGTGAGGCCACCAGTCATGTATATCGAGACGAACCGACGCGCCTTCCTCCGGGCCACCGGCCTGGGCATCGCGGGCCTGAGCCTCGGCGGCCTCAGCCGCGCGGTGGCGCAGACCGCCAACGACCAGGTCCTCCTCACCGTGTTCCTGCGGGGCGCCTCGGACGGCATGTCCTGGCTCCACCCCCGCCCCGGCACCTCGGCCGCGCGCGTGAAGTACGAGAGCTACCGCGGCGCGGGCACCCGCATCCTGAACGGCATCAACGTGCCCTCGAACATGGCCATGCACCCCGCCCTCGCCGCGCTCCGACCCGCGATGCGGGCGGGTGAGGCGACCCTGGTGGCCGGCGTGGCGGGCGCGGTCGAGAACCGCTCCCACTTCCAGCAGCAGGACCTCGTGGAGTCGGGCTCCAGCAACGGGACCCCGCGGCGCGACGGCGTGCTCGGGCGCGCGCTCGGCGAGCTGAGCCTGGTGGGCGCGGGCCTGGCCGGCCTCTCGCTCAACACCCAGTCCCCGTTCCTGCTCCGGAGCACCACGAGCGGCGGCCTCACCGCGCCCGACCTGCGCGGCTTCGGGCGCCTGAACAACGGCACCTACGTCAACGCGGCGGCGCTCGACCTGCAGGAGCGGGTCCGTCGGCTCTACGTGCCGAACGACACCTGCACCACGGGTACCTGCGAGGCCGGCAGGCAGGCCACCGACGCCCTCGCCACCTACGGGGCGATCTCCGCCAGCGCGGGGCTCCCCGGCGGCAAGGCGGCCAACCTGGGCGAGACGCTCACCGACCTCGCCAAGCTGATCGCGGCGGACACCTCGGGGGCCTTCAAGTTCATCAACGTGGACATCGGCGGCTGGGACACCCACCTCAACCAGGGCAGCGACGCCCAGACCAACGGCGCCTTCACCGGCACGCTGGCCAAGAACCTCGAGGGGCTGGCCAACGCGCTCGCCGCCTTCAACACCGAGGCGCACGCCCAGGGGTGCTGGAACCGCGTGAACGTCCTGGTGATCACCGAGTTCGGTCGCACCACCCGGGAGAACGGCACCGCGGGCACCGACCACGGCTACGGCAGCGTCGCCCTGGTGATGGGGAGCGGGCTGCGGGCGCAGGTGTCCGCGCAAGGCTACTTCCCGAACGACGCCGGGGCGGCCTACTACGCCGAGGCTGAGGCAGGGAACGCGCTGCCGAGGTTGGTGGAGCACCGCCAGCTCATGGACGAGATCCTGCGGCAGCGCTTCGGGCTCGACAACACCGCGATGGGCGCGGTGCTCCCCGGCTTCACCCGGGACACCGGGTACCCCAGCCTGTACGTTTAGAGCGCTGACCGGCGCTCTAGCCCCGGAGTCGCCCGAGCAGGGCGGCCCCGAGCACGAGCTCGGGGCCCGTGACGAAGACGGCGTCCGCCGCGAAGAAGCCGAAGGACGCCGCTCGCCTCGCCGCCTCGACCCGCCCGGAGCGCGCCCCCTCATCGAGCACGAGCTCGACCTCGGCGCGCCGGTTCGTTGCGCGGGCCCGCGCCACCCGCAAGCTGCTGGACACCGCGCGCTTCTGCTCTGCCAGGCGCGCAAGCTTCACTGCAGTTCCCTCGGGGAGAGGCTGCTTCGCCGACGCGGCGAGCGCGACGCGCACGCGCTCTTCCCTGAACACGCGGGTCTTTGTGCCCCGGCGGCTGGGCTTGGACTTCTCTCGCCGCACGATGCGGGCGCCGATCGTCCACCGTGAGCCGTCCCCCGCCTGGGCCTCGAGCTGGAACCACTCGAGCGTCCGGACCTCGAGCCACCCGCCGCCCTCGCGGCGCCGGCGCTCGGCGACCGGGGCCCGCGCCACCGCGTCCGTGACCACCCAGAGGGTGGCCTCGACCGGCGCGAGGTCCGGCAGCAGGGCCTCGAGCACCGCTCGGGCCAGCGCGAAGCGGGCCGGGTCGTCGGGCGGCTCGAAGCGGACGCCGGTGCCCGCTTCGAAGAGCTGGTACACCCCGTAGCCGAGCGCACCGATGACGAGGAGGGCGCCGACCCCGCCGATGGCCTCGATGTCGATCACCTTGAGCAGCGCGGGGACCAGGAACATGCCCACGAAGCCCACCCCGAGCCACACGAAGCCCCGCTTGCGGCGCGCTGCGCTCTGGCCCGCCTCGAGCGCCCGCGCCTCCTCGCGTCGGCGCACCGTCTCCTGCTCGGCGCTCAGGCCCTCGAGCAGGGCCGCGGGCGTCGCGATCTGCTCGAAGCGCGCCCCCACGGTGGAACCCTAGCCTCGTTCGGCGCGGAGGCGAATCCGGGTGGTTCCCCCTCAGGAGCCCCGCCGCGACGTCGGTTCGCCCTCGCCGGACGAGTTGCGGCAGCACCGGCGCCCTACCCCACCATCAGATCCTGATGCTGGGACGCCTCGTCGGCCTCCCGCGCGAGATCCATGAGGAGCGCGTGTAGCGGCACCCCGACCCGGTCCTCGCGCTCCACGTCCCCCTGCACGAAGAGGAAGCGGCCTTGCGTCCAGGTCAGCGCCTCGGCCACCACGTCGCGGGGGTCCGCGTCGAAGCACGGGTCCACGTCCACCAGGTCACCGTCACGCAGGAAGAGGGTGATGGCCTGCGCCTGATCCTTGAGGGCGAGGCGCCCGCTGATCCGCTCCATGTTGAACCAGCCCAACAGGCCGGTGAGGGGGATGCGGTCGAGGCGCCCCTTCAGGTGGGTCCGATCCCCGCCCAGGTCGGACGTGCTGAGCGCGGTCATCAGATCGTTCATCACCAGATCGATGGAGTGGGTGATGCTGTGTTGGGCGCCGTCGCCGCGCACGCCGGCGCCCATGAGCCGAACGTGGGCCACGTAGCGCGCGCCGCCCTCGGACTGGGGCTTCAGGCGCACCGACTTCACCACCCCCTCGAAGGGGATGCGGGTCTGGCCGCCGAAGGAGTTGATCACCATCTGGACCGTCTCACCCACCTCCACCGGCCACGTCGCCTCGAGCTCGAGCCGGGTGACGTTCAGGCTGAACACCCCGCCCTGGGCCGGGGCTGGGGCAGGCGCGTCCATCGGGACCAACGGCTCCAGCGCGTAGGCCAGCTTGTCGACCAGGCGGCGCAAGGCTGCTTGCTGTGCGGGGTCGCGCACGAGGAGCTCGAACGCCACCGCCTCGCTGGGCCCTCCGGGGGTGCTGCTCTGGATGGACATCACGCGCGCCACCTGGGCCATGACCACCACCCCGACGGTGCGGTCCATGCTCATGAGGTGGAGGTACTCGAGGCTGCCCACCTCGAGCCCCATCTTGTCGGCGCCGAAGATCACCCCGACCTCGGAGACGTCGCCGCGCCGGGCGACGAGGCCGCCGTCCACGCCCTGGACCATGACCAGGAACTGCCCAGGCACCCGGGGTGCTCGGCGACGTTCGTCCTGCTCGAGTCCGTGAAAGCGCATCTGCGATCGGCCTCCTGGGTGGTCAGGTCGGCAGATCTCTGCACGTCGTTAGCGGGTCTCCTGCCAGATCGCGGCGCCCGCGAGCCCCGCGGCCACCACACCCACCGCCACCCACCACCACGGCACCGGAGACGCCTCCGGCGCCGCCTCCTCCTGCGCCACCACCGGCGGGGCCTTGGGCGCGGGGGCGGCTGGCAGGGGCGCCGCCTCGGCCATGGACGTCGTGACCGAGGCCAGCACCACCGGCTCCGCGCCCACCAGCATCACCGCCTCCACCACCGCGAGGCGGACCCCTGGCGGCACCCGGTACTCCTGGCGGCCCGCGGACTCGGACTCCTCCCGGGTCAGGCGAGCCCGGGCGCCCTCGACCGACTCCCCGAACACGTCGACGTGGTCCACCACCCCCGCCGGGTCGTCGAGGCCCACCCGGAGCCGGGTCGGCGAGACCTGGGAGGCGTACACCCGCAGGCGCCCCTGGGTGGCGGCGAACGCCCGGGCCTCCTCGGCCGCCGCCTCGAGCCCCTCGGGCGCCACCCCGTCGGGCTGGCTGGTGGCCCAGGCGCGGGCCAGGCGGGTCACCGCCGCCGCGTCGCCCCGGGCCTGGGCGGCCTTGGCTGCGGCCCACAGGGCGGCGCTCGGGTCTTCCCCCGATCCTCGGGCCAACCCCAGGCCCGCCAGCACGGCGAGCGCGCACGACGGCAGCGCGAAGGAACGCACGTCGCAAAACTACGGCGAACTCCCCAAGAGTGCTACCGTCTGCGCCGCGAGCCCCATGCCAGAACGTCTGACTGACAGCCTCGTACGGACCGGTGAGCTGGACCGGGCCCAGGCCGATGAGGCCCTGGATCGGCAGGTCCTACAGGGCGGAGCCCTGGACACCTCGCTCCTGGAGCTGCAGGTGGTGGGGGAAGCCCAGATACTGACCGCCATGGCCGACGCCTATGGCCTGGGCACCGCCACCGTGCAGCGTATGCTGGCGCCCCCGGATCCCCGGGCCCTGCGCGCCTTCCCGGAGCGCTGGGCGGCCAAGCACATGCTGGCCCCCCTGGAGCTGGACGAGGCGCAGGACCGGTTGACCGTCCTCACCCCCGCCCCGGTGGACGCCGGGCTCCTGGAGCGCCTCGGCGACCTCCTGGAGCTGCGGCTGGTGCCGGTGCTCGCCCCGGAGTTCCGGGTCTGGCAGCGCCTCGCCCGCCTGTACGATCTGGAGCCACCGGACCGCTTCGTGGCCCTGATCGCGCTCCACAGCGGGTCCGAGGGCCCGCTGGAGGTCCCCGCCCCCGCCTCCGAGCCGCCCGCCCCCCGGTCCGTGGAGCCGCCCCTCGGCTTCTCGGAGGCGGTGAGCCAGCTCCGCGAGGCCCGGGACCGCGACGAGATCGTGCGCATCACCCTGCGCTACGCCAGCCGGGACCTCGAGCTGGTGGCGATGTTCATCAACCACGACGACCTCCTGGAGGGCTGGATGGGGCGCGGCCCTGGGAGCGAGCAGATCCCGCTGATGCAGGTTCCCTTGACGGCCAGCTCCGCCTTCCGCGTCGTGCTCGACACCCAGGCCCACTACCTCGGGCCGCTCCCGTCCGACCCCACCCACGCCGACCTCCTCGAGCGCCTCGGCCGCCCGCGCCCGCGCGGGGTCCTGATCGTGCCGGTGCGCATCCGCAACCGCACGGTGGCGGTGCTCTACGGTGAGAACGGGGACGAGGCGATCGCGCCGCGCCTGGCCGCGGACCTGATGCTCTTCACCACCCACCTGCAGCTGGCCCTGGAGTCGCTGCTGGCACGCAAGAAGGCGGAGACCCTCTCGGAGCTCCACCGCCGCGAGACCAACGAGCCCCGCCCCGCGGCGCGGACTCGGGGGCCGTCCTGGGCCGACGCGGTGGCGCCGGACCTCGAGGCGCCCGAGGACACGGATCGCGCGGCGGCGCCGGTGTACCCCACCCGCTCGCGCAGCCCGAACCCGATGATCGCCCAGCTCCTCGACGAGCACGCGGAGATCCCGGTCGACGAGCCCACCGACGAGGGCACGGCGGTGGTCTTCGAGGAGCCGGAGGAGCTCCGCCTCGCCGCGGCCGACCCCGAGCCCGAGGCGGTGACGCCCGCCCCCGAGCTCCACATCATGGAGCCCGAGGAGCACGACGCGGGGGCCGAGGATCCGACCGGCCCGCACGACCGGATCCCGATGCTCGAGGTCGTGGAGCACCACGATCCGCTCCCGGTGCTCGAGGTCGTGGAGCACCACGACCCGGTCCCGGTGCTCGAGGCGGTGGAGCACGGCGAGGGCGGCCACCCCCTGCTCGACGACGACGAGGCCTGGGAGTCGGTGTCCGCGCCCGACCCCATCGGTCACGCGCTGGACCAGTCGATCTCCGACGCGCAGGCCGCCTTGCACGTCGACGCCCCGCCTCCTCTGCAGGCTGGCCTGCTCGACCGCTCCGCCCTCGCGGCCGAGGGCGGGCAGGAGCTCCTGGACGAGCTGGACGAGCTGACGTCCAGCCTCGAGGCCGCCCTGGCCCACTCTGAGCGCGCCCAGGCCGCCGAACCCGTCGCCCCTGCCCCGGCCGACGAGGGTTGGGACGACGTCGACGTCGACGCGTGGGACGAGAACTCGAGCAGCACCTACGTCGGCGCGCTCCCCGGTGGCGTCCCACCGGGCGCCGACAGCATCCTGGAGGGGACCTTCGACCTCGACGAGGACGAGCCGCTCAGCGCCGAGGCGCTGGCTCCGACGCAAGCTGGCCTGCCGCTCCCCGAGAGCCTGGCCCAGGCCGCCGCCCGCGCGTCCCTCAACGAGGACACCACCCTGCCGGATCTCTCGGCCGAGGCGTGGATCCGGGCCTCCTCCGAGGTGACCCGCGCCCGTCCGGTCCCGCTCGAGGTGATGGAGGCGGCGGCGCGGCCGGCCGAGCCGGAGCCAGTGCCCCTCACCCGGATCACCATCGGCCGGCAGGCGAGCGGCCTCACCGGCTACGAGGAGCTCCACCCCGCCCAGGGGATGGACGTGCGCTACGACAAGCTCACCCCGCCCCCCTCGGTGTTCGAGCCGGGCTACGTCGGGGGGCCGGACTCCGGCCCCATCCCGGTGCTCATGGGCCAGCCGACCACGGTGGACGTGGACATCGACGAGGATCTCGAGGGTGAGGAGCCGGTGCCCCTCACCCAGCTCAGCCAGGGCGGCTACGCGGCCAACGCGCCGACCCTGGGGGCCGACGCCGACCCCTTCGGTGAGGACCCGGGGCTCTACGATCACCGGGGCCCGGAGGACGAGGGCACGCTCGAAGACGCCCTGCACGCCGACGAGGCCGGCCCCGACACCATCCCCGTTCCGCAACAGAGCCTGCACGCGATGCAGTACCGGGAGGACATCCTGCGCGGGGTGGCCGCGCTGGAGTCGCCCGACGCGGCCCAGCGGATGGCGGCGGCGGAGGCCCTGACCCGCGTGGGCCCGGACGGCCTCCCGGTCATGGCGGAGCGCTTCCCGGGGCCGGTCACGCTGGACCCCTTCGCGCCCGACGCGGACCTGCCGCCCTTCGCCAAGTGCGGCCCGCTCCTGTCGGTGCTCGAGCGCTTCGGGCGCGACGCGCACCCCTACGTGGCCCAGCACCTGGAGGCCCCGAGCCCCCACCACCGGTTCTTCGCCATCTACTTCTACTCCGCGGTGTACGTGCCCGAGGTGATCCCGCGGCTCATCCAGCGCCTCCACGACGAGGAGCCGCGCATCTGCATGCTCGCCGCCCGGACCCTCTTCGCCTACCGCGAGCACCCCGACTTCGCCCTGGTGCTCGACCACCTGCACGGGCGCCTCGGGGCGACCTCCGCCAACGCGCGGCGCCACGCCTGCTACCTGATCGGGCTGTTCCGCGACGTCTCCGCCGTCCCCCTGCTCTTCGACCTCCTCGACAAGAAGGACAAGACGATGCTGGACGTGGTGGAGGACGCGCTGGCCGAGATCACCAAGCAGCGCCTGGGCGGCACCAGCAAGAAGTGGCGCACGTGGTGGGCCAAGAACGAGACCCGCTCCCGCATCGCGTGGCTGGTCGACGGCCTCGCCGCCAAGGAGGTCGAGCTGAGGAAGAGTGCGGCCGAGGAGCTCCGCGCGGTCACCGGCCTCGACATGGGCTTCGACGAGAACGCGCCGAAGCGGCAGCGGGACGAGGCTCGGCAGCGCTGGATCGACTGGTGGAACCAGCAGGGCTGAGCGCTATTCGACGTCGTCGGCGTCGTCGAGGCTGAGGCGCCCCTCCGCGTCGCTCAGGCTCAGGCGCCCGCTGGCGGGGTCCGGCTCCACCAGCGAGAGGTGGCCGGGGCGAGCCGAAGGAAAGCGCGCTTGCAGACGCACCGCGGCCTGGCGCGCGGCGTCCCGGATCCACGGGTGGCGTGAGCGATCCTCGGACAGCCCGGCGAGGGTGCCCAGGCTTCCGATCGGGCCGAAGCGGCTCAAGATCCGGAGGGCGGGCACCGCCACCTCCGGCTCGGAGTCCTTCGCCTGACGGTCGAGCTCGGCGAGGAGCGCGTCATCGTCGAAGGGGTCGAGGCCCCGGGCCGCGGCGAGCCGCAGGCCCTGATCCAGGCGGTCCGAGGCCACCAACCCGCGCAGGACGAAGTGCCCCTCCTCCCCCAGGTGCTGGGCCGCGCGGAGCCGGACCCGAGAGGACGCGTCGCGCAGCCCCCGCCGCGCCCCGTTCAAGGCGTCGGGGGCCTCGGGGAAGCGGGTCAGGAGCGCGGCGAGGCAGCGCTCCCTGACCTCCGCCACCGGCTCGCTCCTGAAGCGGTTGAGGAGGGCCTCCGCGCTCACCTCCGGGCTCACCGCGAGGCGCGAGGCGAGGCCGGCCAGCTGCGCAACCAGGGGCACCAGGAAGGTGGCGGCGCGGGTCGCGCGGAAGCTGATCCGGTCCCGTCGGACCTCCAGCGTCCCCGCGAGCCCGAGCATCAGGTCGCGCACCAACGAGTCCACCGCGGTGACCACCACCGCGTCCTCGCCCGCCACCTTCAGGGACTCGTCCAGGCGCGGGTCCCCCAGGGTCCACGACCCCGGCGGCGCCGAGTCGTGAGGATAGACCCCCCACGGCGCCAGGAGCGGCGCGGGGGACTCCACCTCGATGTTCAAGTGAAAGCGGGCTTGCCCACCGACGATCTGGTAGGACACGTTGACCAGGACCGGCAAGCCATCTTGCGCGCCCTGCATGATGACCTGCTGACCGGAGGCACGGGCGTGAAAGCCCATGCGCTCGCCGAGGCGGAGGAGGAGCGCCTCCGCCTCGTGGTGGGTGCGGGCCACCGCGAACGCGCTGGACTCGTCGTCGCGCCTCCTCTCGAGGCCGATCAACGCGAGGAGCCCGTGCAGGAGGTCCAGCAGCAGGTCCACCTGGGGGCTACTCGTCCTCGCCGGTGCTCTTCTCGCTCGCGTAGACCTGGGCGATGCGCTCGTCCACCGCGCGCTGCTCCTGGAGCAGGCTCTCGGCCGCGCGGATCACCTCCTCCGCGGCCTCCTGGGCCTGGCGTGCGCGCTCGTAGTCGGCGTCGCCCTCCTGCGGCAGATCGATCCGGCTGCGGCCGAACACCTCGCGGCCCTTCACCGGGAACTTCTGGGTCGCCTCGAACGCGGCGCGGATGGCCTGCGCGGTCACCTCGGGATCCGCGGGCACGCCCGGCCCGACCTCCATCGGCAGCACCTCGTGATCCGGCGGCAGCGACGTCTCGCGCCGACGCACGCGGGGCGCCTCGAGGTCCTGGGTCTCCCCGTCGAGCGGCAGCTCGAGCGCGGGTGCCTTCTTCGGCGCGGCC
>JACKEN010000068.1 GCA_020632995.1 Deltaproteobacteria bacterium
GGCGAGCGCGTGAAGTGGAACGCGCCGAGCTTCACCGACGACGGCGACGACCGCGTCACCCTGCGCCTGCAGCCGAAGGATCGCGTGGAGATCATCTTCCACCGGGGCGCCAAGCGGCGGACCGACGCGTTCGAGTTCGTCGACCCCTACGGCCTCATCGAGTGGGCGGCCCCCGATCGTGGTGTGGTCGCCGTCCCCGACCCCGCCTTCATCGAGCAGCACCGCGCGGCGCTGACGGAGCTGGTCGCCGCGTGGATCGTGGCGGCCCGTTAGGCGAGCGGCCCCTTGGGATCGACATAGGGGATGGGCTCGGTCCGGAGGCCCTCGTCCTCCTGGATCGCGTTGGCCGCGAACTTGCCGCTCGCCACCGCCGCCTCCATCAAGAAGGCGGGGATGGGCAGGCGCACCCAGTCCCCCGCCGCGAAGAGGTTGGGGACGTCGGAGCGGGTGCCGGGCCGCGCGGCGTGACCACCGGGCGGAAAGGAAGTGAAGTTGTCTTGCAGCTGCATCTCCTCATGCAGGATCTTCGCGTCCGCGAGCTCGGGGAGGATCGCGCGCAGCTCCTCCACCAGGCCGGCGCGGACCACCTCGTAGGGCTCGGGCGGGGCGATCGCGTAGGCGTGGACCTCGACCACCGAGCCGCCCGAGGCCCGGGCCCACTCGACGTAGGGCGCCTGGAAGGCGGAGTAGATCGCGACCGAGTCGGTGTACCGATATCCGTGTACTGAGTAGAACGGTGACCGATCCGGTCGCGCCGGCTTGTCCAGCCAAAGGCGCAGGATCGCGTACGGATCGGCCGGCACCAGGCTGCGCACCGCCCGCGACCACGCGCCGTCGAGCGCGTCGCCGGTGCGCTCGAGGAGCTCGCGGGAGCGCACGCTGTCGCAGGCGAGGATCGCGTAGTCCACCGGGACCTTCGGGTCTTCGACCCGGACCGCGGGCGGCTGCAGCTCGAAGCCGCCCGCGGTGGGGGCGAGGTCGAGCCGGGGGAGCGGCAGGGGCGGGGGGCCGCGCAGCACCTGGCCGTCGGCGTCGTAGGCGCCGCCGTGGCAGGGGCAGAGGAAGCCATCGCTGGCCAGCTGCACCGGGCAGCCCATGTGGGTGCAGCGGCCGAGGAGGGCCTCGGCGCCGCCGTCCGCCGCGCGGCGCACGTAGATCGGGTGGCCGGCGCGGCTCGGGTGGGCGCGCCACCCCGCGCCGAGGGCCTCGAGGGGCACGAAGCGCTCCTCGCTCGGCAGGGCGCGCACGTCGAGGGGCGGGGCGTCCGGCGCCTCGAGCACCAGGTGGCGGACCCGCCCCGCCTCGAGCGCGAGGCGCCGCACCGGCCGGCCCCGGTGGAGGTGGACGCCCGCGCCCTCGGCCAGGGCCTGGATCCGATCCACCACCGCGTGCATGACGTCGCGGGTCAGGATGCGGAACCCGAGGCCCTCCGGGTTCCCGAAGAAGTAGACGTGGAAGAAGCGGATCCCCTCCGCGGCCGAGAAGCGCTCGAGGTGGTTCATCGACGCGCTCCCGAAGGGGGCGAGCACCACCTCGGCCATCGACTTCGGGACCCCCGCGGTGCGGAGATACTCGGCGAACGAGATACTGTCTCGCGCGGCGAAGGTCTTCGCCTCGTCGTAGGCCATGAGTTCGTAGAGGCCCGGATACTCACCCACGAAGTCACCGAGGTGGATCGAGCTCGAGTTCGCGAGCACCCCGAACAGGTTGAAGGGGAAGGGCGCCTTCGAGGGGACGAAGTACTCGGGCGGCCGGTCGGCGAACAGGAGCGGGTAGCTCGGGACTGTGGCGAGATCGGGCTCCGCGCCCGCCTCGCGCAGGAGGGACCACAGGTTGTAGTACTGGTTGAAGAAGCCGTGGAACCCGTGCTCCACCGGGAAGCGTCGCCCCAGCGCCTCGACCTCCCAGCCCCCGATCTTGCCCCCGAGGTGTTGTGCCGCCTCGAAGAGGTGGACCTCGAAGCCGCGTCGCCCGAGCTGGATCGCCGCGCTCAGGCCGGCCAGGCCGCCGCCGATCACCCCGACCCGCCGCCCTTCACGCGGGCGCTCGGGTGCGCCGGGGTTCAGCGCGGGCACGACCTGCTTCTTCGGCTGCACCGCCGCCACTCCGACCCCGGCCGCCGCGGCGCCGATCGCGCCCACCCCGGCGCTCCACTTGAGGAAGCGACGCCTGTCCATGGCCTACCCGTACCCTTGGGCTGGCGGCGAGCCAACCGCCCAACTCGAGGCTGGGCTTCGGTGACGGCCCTGGCTAGGATCCCCGCGTGTCTGGCTCCCTCCCGCTGAGGATTCTCCCCGCCCTCCCGCTGCTCACCGTCCTCGGGTGCGGCGGCGAGGCGCCCCCGACCGTCGAGCTGCCGTACGAGGTGCGAGAGCTCCGGGTGCCCTTCGACGAGTCCGGCGGCTCCGGCGCGACCCTCCCGATGCGCTACTTCTACGCCAACCAGACCGAGCAGGCCGCACCCCCGGTGCTGGTGTTCCAGTTCGGCGGCCCGGGCAGCTCGGCCGTCGAGTACATGCCCTATGTGCAGAGCATCTTGCCGGAGTGGCTCACCCGCCGCTACGCGCTGGTGGGCCTCGACGAGATCGGGGTGGGGGGCAGCGTGCCGATCCGGTGCGCAGACCTCCTGATGAGCACCGACGCGGCGTTCCAACACCCGTTCCTGTCGTCCACCCCCGAGGCGCTCCTCGATGCGTGGGGTGACGCCACCACCGCCTGCCGCGAGAGCTACGGCTACCGTGACCTGATCAACACCGAGCGGCACGCGCGCGACCTCGATCGCCTCCGGGTCGAGCTCGGGGCGGAGCAGCTCGACTTCATGGCGTACAGCTACGGGGCCCGGGTCGCCCTGACCTACGCCGTCCTCTTCCCCGAGCGCGCCGGCCGGCTCGTGCTCGACTCCTCGGTCGATCCGCGCGCCAACTACCTCGACGTGCTCGGCGCCCAGGCGCTCGCCCGCGCCACGATGGTGACCCGGTTCCTCGACTGGTGCGAGGCCGAGGGCGAGTGCGCCTTCGAGCGGCAGGACTTCTTGCAGGCGCTGACCGACCTCGAGGCCTTCGAGCCCGACGCCGCCCTCGAGTTCCTCGCCGCGCTCGGCGACCTGCTCTTCGAGCCGCGCTGGCCCCAGCTGGCCCAGGCCTTCGCGGTCGCGCTCGAGGACCTCGAGGCGGCCCTCGCGAACCCCGCGACCCGGCTCGTGGCGCCTCCCGCCTTCATCGGGACGATCTGCGCGGATACGTCCACGTATGCAGAGACCCGGATCGAGCTGCAGCAGGCCGAGTTCTTCGACGCCCTCGACAGCGAGCTCCCGGAGTCCTTCTTCGCCGACACCTTCAACACGGCGTACGCGTGTCTCTTCTGGCCTGCTCACACCTCGACCATCACCTGGAGCGAGGTCCTGGCCGACGGCGGGCCCGACCTCGAGGTGCTCTTCGTGCGCTCGTCCGGTGATCCGAAGTCGCCCGCGCCCCTCGCAGACTCCCTTGCGGAGTCCGTGCAATCAGGGTTTCAGATCAGGGTCGACGAGGTCTCGCACGCGATCAGCCTCCAGAACGTCAACACGTGCGTCGACGACGCGATCCAGGGCTTCCTCGTCGATGGGGTCGGCGCCGCGGTGCTGGACTGCCCGAAGAGCGCCTATCCCGAGCCCTGAGAGGTCTCTATGCATCCGGTCTCACCCGTGGTGTTCCTCGTCGACGTCGACAACACGCTCCTCGACAACGACGGCGTCATCGACGACATGCGCCGCCACCTCGCGAAGGCGCTGGGCGCCGAGGGGGCGGACCTCTACTGGCGCGAGTTCGAGGCGATCCGAACCGAGCTCGGCTACGCCGACTACCTCGGCGCGCTCCAACGCTACCGGCTGCGGCACCCGCACGAGTGTGTGGTCGGGGAGATCTCGTCGTTCCTCCTGAAGTACCCGTTCGCAGACCGCGTCTACCCGGGGGCGCTCGACCTCCTCGCGCGGATGGCCTCGATCGGGACCACGGTGATCCTCACCGACGGCGACGTGGTCTTCCAGCCGTGGAAGGTGGAGCGCTCCGGCATCGGCGCCGCCGTCGACGGCCGTGTGCTCATCTACGTGCACAAGGAGCACGAGCTGGCCCAGGTGGAGCGCCGCTACCCGGCGGAGCGCTACGTGCTCGTGGACGACAAGCTGCGGATCCTTAGCGCGGTCAAGGCAGCGTGGGGCGACAAGGTGACCACGGTGTTCCCGCGTCAGGGGCACTATGCGCTCGATCCTGCGATCATCGACGCGTACCCGGCGGCCGACGTGGAGGTCGAGCGCATCGGCGACCTGCTCGACCTCGACCTGGCGACGATCCTGCCGGATCGGCCCCGATGACAAACGTGTCATCCTCGTGAAAGGCACGCGATAGGTCCCGCCTCTAGCCTGTAGCTCGTGACGCGCCCCCCTGAGGTGGGCCGCAGAAGGAGCTCCAGGCCATGAATCCCAGAACCGAAGTCGTCTCCCCCACGTCCGCCCAGACCCACGACGTCGAGCGCAGCGTCCTCGAGGTCGGCCGGTGGGTCCACCCGCTGAAGGCCGAGATCGGCAAGGTGATCGTCGGGCAGCGCGAGATGGTGGATGGCCTGCTCGTCGGCCTCCTCACCGGCGGCCACATCCTGCTGGAGGGCCCGCCCGGCCTCGCCAAGACGCTGGCGCTCAGGACCCTCGCGGCAGCGACGGAGGGGAACTTCCAGCGCATCCAGTTCACCCCCGACATGTTGCCGGCCGACATCGTCGGCACCGTCATCTACGAGTACAAGAGCGGGCAGTTCACCACCCGGCACGGGCCGGTGTTCACCAACCTCCTGCTCGCGGACGAGATCAACCGCGCGCCCGCGAAGGTGCAGAGCGCCTTGCTCGAGGCGATGCAGGAGCGCCAGGTCACCCTGGGCGACGAGACCCACGAGCTCCCCTCGCCGTTCCTGGTGATGGCGACGCAGAACCCGATCGAGCACGAGGGCACGTACCCGCTCCCCGAGGCGCAGCTCGACCGGTTCCTCATGAAGCTCCTCGTCGAGTACCCGAACCGCCAGGAGGAGCTCGCGATCGTGAAGTCGATGGCGCGGAGCCGGCCCGCGACCGAGGTCTCGAAGGTCGTCTCGCTCGAGACGATCGAGGAGTCGCGAGTGGCGGTGGACCTCGTCTACATGTCCGACTCGCTCGAGCGCTACGTGGTGGACATCGTCCACGCGACCCGCGAGCCCGCGGTGCACGGCCTCGCGGACCTGGGCCCGCGCCTGCTCTTCGGGGCGTCGCCGCGCGCGAGCATCGGCCTGGTGCTGGCCGCCAAGGCGGCCGCGTTCATCGAGGGGCGGCCGTACGTGACGCCGCACGACGTCAAGCGTATGGCGCCGATGGTGCTCCGGCACCGCATCGCCGTGACCTACGCGGCGGAGGCCGAGGGGACCACCCCCGACGACGTCGTCCGCCGCATCCTCGACACGCTCCCGACCCCGTAGGCCCGACGCCGAGGAGGAGAGGCATGGACCACCAACCAAAGAGCGACGCCCTGTTCGCGCAGGCGCGCCAGATCGACCTCCGCACCCACCGCGTGGTCAACGACCTGCTCGTGGGGCGCTATCGATCGGCGTTCCGCGGGCGCGGGCTCGAGTTCGACCAGGTGCGCGAGTACTCCCCGGGCGACGACGTGCGGGCGATCGACTGGAACGTCACCGCCCGCGAGGGCCGGCCGTACGTGAAGACCTTCGTCGAGGAGCGCGCGCTGACGTTGATGCTCGCGGTCGACGTCAGCGGCTCGCAGGACTTCGGATCGACGGCGACGCCCAAGCGCCAGCTCGCGGCCGAGCTCGCGAGCGTGCTCGCGCTCGCGGGGACGCGGACCCACGACAGGGTTGGGCTCATACTGTTCTCGGATCGGATCGAGAAGGTGGTGCCCCCCCGCCGCGGGCGCAACCACGCCGGCCGCGTAGTGCAGGAGATCCTCGGGGTGGAGCCTGCGGGGCGAGGGACGGACATCGCCCAGGGGGTCGAGGTCGCCGCGACCGCGGCGGTGAAGCACGGGATCTTGATCGTCGTCTCCGACTTCGAGCTCGGGGGCGCGCCGGAGCACCGCAAGGCGCGGCTGGATGCGATGCAACGTGTCTTGCTGAATGCGTCCCTGCGGCACGACGTGGTCGCGGTCCGAGTGCGGGATCCTCGCGAGTCCCAGCTCGTGGACGTCGGGGTCATCGCGGTCGAGGACGCCGAGACGGGCGAGGTCGTCGAGCTCGACACCTCGAGTCGGCGCGTCCGTGAGCGCTACGCCGAGCTCGCGGCCGCGCGGGCCGACGAGGTGACCCAGGCGCTCCGCGCGGCGCGGACCGACCTGGTCGAGGTGAACCCTGAGTCCGGCTACCTGCAGCCGCTCGTTCAGTTCTTCGCCGAGCGGCGACGGAGGGCATCGCGATGAAGAGGCCCGCTGCTGTGCTCCCACTGTTCGCGCTGCTCGCGCTCGACGCCGCCGCTGCGCCCCCGCCCAAGGCGCAGGGCGTGGCGGAACAGGCCGTATCACCCAAGACCGGGGTCGACGCGGAGGACATCCGCGACATCCGCGGCACCATCGAGATCCCAGACTACTGGCGCTGGGCGGCCCTCGGGGCGCTCGGGCTCGTCGCGGCCCTCGCGGTGGGGTCGACGGTCGCCGCCGTGCGTCGTCGTCGTCGTCGCAGGGTGCCGCTCACGCCCGAGGCACGAGCACGACGCGCGCTCGAGATCGCCCGGCGCGAGCTCGGCCGTGGGGACGCGGTGGCCTTCGCCAACACGCTGTCGATCGCGGTGCGTGAGTACCTCGACGGCGCCCTCGCGGTGGCCGCCCCGCGACGGACGACCGAGGAGCTGGTCGCGACGCTCCGTGCGGCGCCGAACCCACTCCTCGAGCCGCACGAGCGGAACGTCGAGCACATGCTCTTCGAGTGCGATCGAGCGCGGTTCGCGCGGCGTGAGCTCCCGCGCGCCGCGGGTGAGCACATGCTCGAAGACGCGGAGCGGATGATCACCGACATCACCGCGGCCGTAGCGGCGTCTCGATCACGCGAGGAGGCCACGGCATGATCCAGTTCGCACACCCCGAGCTCCTCTGGCTCCTCCTCCTGCTCCCGATCGCCGCGTTCTTCGCGGCCCGGGGCGGATCGACCCCCGCCGTCCGTTTCTCCGGCGTCGCGCTCGCGCGGGACGTCGGGCGCTCGCCCCGCGCGCGCCTCATGAGCTTGATGCGGTGGCTCCGGCTCCCCGCCGCGGCGCTCGTGGTGGTCGCGCTGGCGCAGCCGCAGCGGGACCGCAGCAAGCACCAGATCGAGGCGAGCGGCGTGGACATCATGCTCGCCATCGACGTCTCGGGGTCGATGGAGGCGCAGGACCTCGAGCTCGACGGCGCCCGCGCCAACCGCCTCGAGGTCACGAAGTCCGTCGTCCGTGACTTCGTGGAGCGCCGCCCCAACGATCGGATCGGCATCGTCGCGTTTGGCGGCGCGCCGTTCCTGGTGAGCCCGCTGACCCTCGATCACCAGTGGCTGCTCTCGAACCTCGACCGGCTGAAGATCGGGATGGTCGAGGACGGCACCGCGGTGGGCTGGGCCGTCGCGTCCAGCGTCGAGCGGCTCGAGCACGAGGACGCGAAGTCCAAGCTCGTCGTGCTCCTGACCGACGGCGTCGACAACATCCAGAAGATCTCGCCTCAGCTCGCGGCCGAGGCGGCCAAGACGTTGGGGGTGAAGGTCTACACCGTCGGCGTCGGCGTGCAGGGCCGCGCCCCGATCCCGGTGAAGGACGAGCTGGGTCGGACGAAGATGGTGATGGCCGACGTGGAGGTCGACGAGCCGACGCTGAAGATGGTGGCGGCCGAGACCGGCGCGGAGTTCTTCCGCGCCACCGACACCGAGTCCCTGCGCGCGATCTACTCGAGGATCGACGAGCTCGAGAAGACCACGCGGAAGCTCGAGAAGCTCGAGCGTCACGATGAGCTGTACGCGTACGCGATGGCGCCGGCGCTGGTGTTGGTCGTGCTCGAGATGGGGCTGTCGCTCCTGCTCGGTCGAAGGATCCCCTGAGGAGGACGTGATGCGGTTCCAGAGTCCACAGTGGTTGTTCATCGGCGGCGCGCTGATCGTGCTGTTGCTCGTCGGCTTCGCGTGGAGCGCCCGCCGGCGCGAGCGTCGGCTGGCCGCGTTCGGCAAGCTGGCTGGCGCGCTGGTCGAGGGCGCCTCCAGCCTGAGGCGAAACCTCAAGGCCGCGCTCGTGGTGCTCGCGGTGGCCGCGATGTCCGCGGCCCTGGCGAGGCCGCAGCTCGGCTTCACCTGGCGCAAGACGGAGCGCAAGGGGCTCGACCTCGTGCTCGCGATCGACACGTCGAAGAGCATGCTCGCCAACGATCTGAAGCCGAACCGGCTTGCTCGGGCGAAGCTCGCGGTGGAGTCGCTGGTCGAGAAGTTCCGTGGCGATCGGGTGGGGCTGATCGCGTTCGCCGGCACCGCCTTCTGGCAGTGCCCGTTGACGCTGGACTCCGACGCGTTCGAGCAGTCGCTCCGCGCGCTGGACGTCGACGTGATCCCGCGGGGCGGCACCGACCTCGGGTCGGCCATCGACGAGGCGCTCGCAGGCCTCGGCGACGATGCTGATCGCACGAAGGTGCTCGTGCTGCTCACCGACGGAGAGGATCACGAGGGCCGAGGGATCGAAGCGGCCCGCAGGGCGGCCGAGGCCGGCGTGAAGGTGTACACGGTCGGCCTGGGGAGCGCCGAGGGTGGGCTCGTCCGCCTCGCCGACGGTCAGGTCTTGAAGGACCGCGCGGGCCGGCCGGTGACGTCGCGCCTCGACGAGGCGGCGCTCCGGAGCATCGCGAGCGCGACCAACGCGAGCTACGTGCCGCTGGGAGCCGATGGGGCGGGCCTCGAGCGGCTCTACGAGGGGGCGCTGGCCGCCTTGCCGCGCGCGTCGATCCTGGAGCGGAAGGAGCGCGTCTACACCGAGCGCTACGCGTGGTTCGCGGGTTTGGCGCTGTTCGGGCTCCTGGCCGAGTTCCTGTTCCGCGAGCGTCGCCGTCCGCGTCGGCGCCGAACGGCGGTCGGCGCCGCCGCGGCGCTCGCGTTGCTGCTCGGCGCCGCGCACTCGGCCTGGGCCGACACCGCGGCCGACGCGCACGTCGATCCGCGGGTGGTCTACAACCGGGGGGTCGAGGCCTACCGGGCGCAGAAGTACGAGGCGGCCCAGCAGGACTTCGACGCGGCGGTGCACGCCGAGGACCTCGGCTTGCAGGCCAAGGCCTACTACAACCTCGGCAACGCGCGGTTCCGCCGGGCGGATCCGACGAAGCCAGACGCGGCGCGCACCGAATACCAGGCGGCGATCGATGCGTACGAGGCGACGCTCTCGCTCACACCGGACGACGCGGACGCCAAGCACAACCTCGAGGTGGCGCGCGCCCGGCTCGAGGCGCTGAAGCAGCAGCAGAAGAAGAACGACCAGTCCAAGGGCGGTGACAGCTCGAAGGACCAGCAACAGAGCCAGGGCGGAGACGGGTCGAAGGACGACCAGCAGCAGGGCAAGGGGTCGAAGGAACAGCAGCAGGGTCAGGGCGAGGGTTCGAAGGGCGCGCAGGCGTCGAAGGATCAGCAGCAAGGCCAGGGCGCGCAGGCGTCGAAGGCGCCTGAGCAGAAGCAGGGGTCTGTCGCAGGTGAGCCTGCAAAGGACCAGCGCCCCGAGCCACAACCAGGCGCAGCCCAAGGAGCCCCGAAGACCGGCGAGGCGCCGCAGCAGCTCGCGCAAGCCGGGCGCGCCGGCGCCGGCGAGGAGGGGATGACCCCGGACGACGCGTCCCGCCTGCTGCGCGCCCTCGAGCGCTCCGAGCGCGGGTTCGGCCGCTGGAACTCGAACGCGGGCCAGCCGTCACGCGTGGCAGAGCCCGAGAAGGACTGGTGAGATGAACAACCCGATCAGACGTGCCCTGGCACCCACGTTCCTCACCGCTTGCTTCGTGTGGGCGAGCACCGCCGAGGCGGCCACGGTGACCGCGAGGATCGAGCCTGAGGTGGTGGGCCGGCAACAGAGCGCCCAGCTCACCGTCGAGGTGGCGGATCAGGCCGCGAGGCCGCCGCAGGTCCCCGAGGTGGCGGGCCTGAGCATCGAGCCCGTGGGGCAGTCGATGCAGACGAGCATCGTGAACGGCGCCCGCAGCATGACCACCTCGTGGATCTATCGCGTGACGCCGGCTCGGCCCGGTGAGTACGC
>JACKEN010000069.1 GCA_020632995.1 Deltaproteobacteria bacterium
CCTCCACCAGGAGGTTCGCGACCACCGGCGCGTCCGCCTGCCCCACGATCCGGAGCTCCGCGCTCTGCGCGTCCTCCCGCACCACCATCCCGTCCGGGATCCGCCCCTCCACCACGCTCCAGCTGAGCGGCGGCAGGCCCCCCGCCGCGGCCACCGCGGCGTCGTAGCCCTGCCCGACCCGCCCCACCGGGAGGGTCTCGGTCACGATGGTGAAGCTGCCATCTCCCAGAACGTCCAGCACCAGGGTCGCTCGATCCACCGCGGGGAGACCGGGGCCGCTGTCTCGGACCTCCACCACGAAGCGGAAGCGCCCCGCCTCGGTCGGCGTGCCCGCAAGCGCACCTGCGATATCGAGGGACATGCCGGCCGGGAGCACGCCGTCGCGGAGCAGCCAGGTGTAGGGCGGCAGCCCGCCCGTGGCCTCGAGCCGGGCCTGATACGGCACCTCGAAGCGGGCGGAGGACAGCGGCGCGGGCACGATGAGGAGCTGGGGGTTGGCCACCACGTCGAGGGTGAGGTCCCGGCGGGCGAGCTGCCCGGTCGCGGCCGCGCTCACCGTGAGCTCGTGGCGCGCCACCTCGGTCAGGACCCCCGTCAACACACCTTGCGGGGTGACGGTGAGGCCCTCCGGCCCGCCCTCGAGCGACCAGGTGAGGCCGGGATCCGCCGCAGGGCCGCCGGTCAGCTGGAGCCCGAACGCGTACTCCTGCCCCACCACCGCCGCGGGGACGCTCCGGGTCACGATGGTGAGCGGCTCCTCGGGGTCCACCACCCGCAAGGTGAGCTCCACCTCGGCGCGCGCGCCCGCGCTGTCCTCCACCCGCGCGGTGAAGGTCTGCACCTCGGGCGCCGCGGGGCGCCCGTACAGGACGCCCTCGTTCGTCAGGCCGATGCCGGCCGGGAGCTGCCCGGCGCTCACGCTCCAGACGAGGGGCGGCGCGCCCCCGTGCGCGCTCAGCCGGCCGTTGTAGGCAGCCCCGACCAGCGCGGCCGGCAGCTGGGTGGTGGTCACCGCGAGGGCGCCGCCCCGCACCACGAGCAGGTCGTCCGCCGCGCGCCCGTTGTTGGCCTCGTCGAGCTCACCCAGGGCCTGGTCGGGATCCGCGACCGCTCCCACGTAGTAGCTGCCCGAGTTCAGGCCGGTCGGCACCACCACCGACACCGTGGTGGTGCGCGCCTCGCCCGGCGCAAGCTGGACTGCGAAGTCTCCGACTCGAAGATCGCGACCGGTGATCGCCGGGTTGGTGGACAACACCACCGACACCTGCCCCCCGACGACCGCCACCGACCCGAGGTTGCGGATCCGCACGAAGGCATCGACGGCATCCCCCGCCGCCACCTCACCCCGCGTCACGCGGACCCGCTCGACCGCGAGGTCCGGGCCGCCGGGGAGCAGGCGGGTGGCCCCCACGGACACCACCCGGTTGTTGTCTTCGCGCACCTCGGCCACCTCGCCCGCGCTGTCGACCAACAGCTCGAAGTACACCCGCTGCTCCCCCAGGCTCTCGGGCGGCACCACCTCGACCGCGACCTCGGTGATCTGGAAGGGCGACAAGCTCAGGGTCCGGTGCCCGACCACCACCGCGCCGCTCATCTGAGGGTTGTCGGCCGCGCGCACCTCGATCTGGAACGGCCCCACCGTGGCGCCGTGCAGGTTCCCCAGCTGCACCGGCAGGTTCATGGCCGCCCCCAGGAACCCGAACTGCGGCGGATCCACCCCCACCGCCACCAGCTCCACCCCCGCGTCCCGGGTCACGGTGACCCGGGTGTTGGCCATGGCCACGAGGTCGGTGTGCTGGCAGTTCGGGCTGCAGGCCGGGTTGCGAAAGTCGATCGGGCGCGCCCCCGCCGCGTCCTCCATCCCCATCGTGGCGGTGTACGCCCCCACCGAGCCCGAGGTCGACCCGTACACCACGTCGGCCCGCCCCGAGGGCCCCTCGTGCAGCACCACCTTGAAGTTGATGAACGCGTCGTTCACCTGCTCGTCGTTGAAGTTGTGCCACTCGATGCAGAACTCACGGTTCGGCGCGGTGCCGGTGAGCGACGTGCCCAAGAAGCCGTTGTTCCCGCTGAGGAGCTCGATGTCCTCCCACCACACCGCGATGAGGGCGTTGGGCGCGGCCGCGGTGCCGAGCGCGGCGTTGTTGAACGACACCGTCTGCCCCGAGGGGAAGGCGAGCACCCCCGCCCCCACCACCGTCACCGTGGTGTAGAGGTCGTCGTAGTGCTGAAAGGCGAAAGGCAGGTTGACGTCGAACTCGCCCTTCACCCCGGCCCCGTCGCCCTGGGAGATGAAGGTGATGCTCCCCGGACAGCCCTGGTAGGGCTCGCTCACCCGCTCCACCGCGTAGGGCGTGCCGGGCACCGGGGCGGGCTGGGCCTCGGCCACCGCGGGCAGACCGAGGGCGGCGGCGAGGACGACGTGGGGCAAGGGGGCGCCCAGAGCGCACGGGTGCGTCTTCATAGCGTCGGGGTGGAGCCGAGGCCGGCGCGAGCGAGGCGCCCACCCGGTGCTCTGGGGTTGAATGCCCGCGGCCCCCGAGTTCCGTCACCCGAGTCGCACTTTTTGGGGAGCTTCAGGGCGCGCCGCAGAAGCTCTGCTGGGGATCGCCGCCGACGGCAACGCAGGCTGCGCCGGGCCCGAGGATCTGCGCACACTCGGCGTCGGCGCCCGGCGCCCCGATCAGGCAGCCGTACATACACAGGCCCATGTCGAGGCCGCCGAGGATGCACGATGCAGGCTCCGGGCAGCGCAGGAAGTCGGTCGAGGGCTGGGGGAAGCAGTTGTCGCCGGGGTCCAGGATGTTGCCGGTGAGGTCCATGACCGCGGGCCTGAGCGGCGGCGGGAGCCGGTCCATGCACAGCCCGATCGTCTGCCCGTTCTCGTCGCCCACGTAGTCCATGCAGGTCCGCCCCAGCCCCTGGCCCGGGCCGACGCAGGTGTCGAGGGCGGAGGTGCAGCCGTCGGTGCAGAACCCGAAATCCTGCCCGAGGGACGAGCAGGTCGCCTGTGGCCCCTCGAGCGGGCACTCCGCGTCCGAGTTGCACAGGGTGATGCAGATCCCCAGGCCCTCGCCGACGAGCCCGTCCGCCCCGGCGCAGACCGTGTTGACAGGGGTCATGAGCGACGTGTCGCACTGGGCGGTGAGCCCGACCTTCTGCTGCGGGCCGCCGGTGCTGCACAGCGCGCCGCGGCCCAGCTGCGCCTGGGAGCACACCCCGGCCGGCGTCGCGAAGCCCTCGAGGAGGCGGGGGTTGCAGTAGGGCGTGGGCGCCGCGCAGTCCTCGTGGACGTCGCACAGGCCGAGGCACACCCCCTCGTCGATGTGCCCGTCCGGCAGCAGGCCGCGCACGCACGTGGTGCCCGCCACGCAGCCCACCACGACCCCCGGCTGCCGCACCTCACGGGTCGCGGTGGCCGCCTCTCGCGGCGTGACCCGGGTGCCGCTGCACACCTCGTCGTAGTCCGCCACCGCGTCCACGCACACCCGCGCCACCCCCGAGCCCGCCGGGTAGTCGGCGGCCCAGCAGGACTGCCCCGCCGCGCAATCCGCGTTGCTGAAGCAGGGGCGGGTGCAGCGCGCGAAGGGCCGCACCAGATCGTCGCGCCACGCGAAGTCGTCCCACGGGACGCACACGTCCCGGGGGTCAGGGCAGTCCGCCTGCTCGAAGGGGAGCAAGCCGACTTGCGGGTTGCACTCACACTCCCCCGACGCGGTGGGCCGCCGGCAGACCGGTCCCGCGTCGGGGAGCGGCCCGCCGTCCCACGCCCCCGCGTCCCAGGGGCCGCCGTCCCAGGGGCCGGCGTCGGGCAGAGGCAGCCACCCGGTGTCCGGGAAGAAGAGCCCGCCGTCCGGCACCTGGAGGCCGCCGAGGGGCACGGTCTCGGCCACGTTGCACGCGGCGAGGGCGAGGAGCCCGGCGCCGAGGAGGTGGGGAGCTGCGGTGCGAGCGGCCATGGCGAAGGAGTATACCCGCGCCGCGCGGGTACGGGCGTGGGTTCGGCGACGTACGCCGGCGAGGCGGTCAGCGGCGCCGCGCGGGCCGTCGCCCCTCGGGGGCGGGCCCGCGCTCCCAGGGCGGCGGGGTCATGTGCGCCCGCAGGTGCTCGAGGAACGCGGTGACCTTGGGCGACAGATACCGCGTGCTCGGGTACACCGCGTGGAGCGGGATCTCGGGCGAGCACCACTCCGGCAGGACGCGCACCAGCCGCTTCGCCCGCAGGTGCTCGATGCACCGAAAGGCCGGCACCATCGCGATGCCGAGCCCCGAGAGCACCGCGTCGTCGATGAAGTCGAAGTCGTTCACGACGAGGCGCCCCTTGACGTCCACCTTGCGGGTCTTCGCGCCCTGGCTCAGCTCCCAGGCCCGGGTGGCGGCGCCCCCGAACACCACGCACGCGTAGCGCTCGAGGTCCTTGGGGTTCTCGGGCGCGCCGTGCCGCTTCAGGAACGCCGGGCTCGCCACCAGATAGCTCCGCAGCATCCCCAGGCTGCGCGCGACCAGCGTCGAGTCCGCAAGCCGTCCTGCGCGGATGGCGAGATCGAAGCCGTCCTCCACCAGGTCGACCACGCGATCGGAGCACACCAGCTCCACCTGCACGTCGGGGTGGCGCTGGAGGAACGAGGCGACCACCGGACCGAGGAAGCCGAAGCTCAGCGGCGCGGTGACCCGCAACAGCCCCCGGGGCGCGGCCTGCATGCGGCCCACCGCCAGCTCCGCCGCCTCCGCCTCCGCCACCACCAGGGCCGCGTGCTGCTGAAACGCCTGGCCCGCCTCGGTGAGGTGCAGCTTGCGGGTGGTGCGGTGGAGGAGCCGGGCGCCGAGCGACGCCTCCAGCTCCGCCACCTTGCGGCTCACGGTCGAGGTCGGCATGTCGAGGTCGCGCGCGGCGGCCACGAAGCTCCCCGCCTCCACCACCTTCGCGAACACCTGGAGCGCGTTGAGGTCCATCGCGCGATTATCCCATGGATGGGATAGTCATTCCAAGAATCGATGACTAATCACAAGGGCGGGACAGCGCTAGGTTGTTGGTCAAGGAGACACCAGACATGAGCAACACCACCTGGAACATCGACACCACCCACTCGAGCATCGGCTTCACCGTCCGCCACATGGTCTTCGCCAAGGTGCGCGGCCGCTTCGCGAGCTGGAACGGCGCCCTCACCCTGGACCCCAGCGACCTCACCCAGGCCCGGGTCGAGGTCGAGATCGACGCCGCCAGCATCGACACCGGGGTCGCGGACCGCGACAACCACCTCCGCTCCCCCGACTTCTTCGACGTCGAGCAGTTCGGCCAGCTCCGCTTCGTGAGCACGAAGGTCGAGGCGGCGGGGGGCGAGCGCTACCGCGTGCACGGCGAGCTCACCATCCGCGACGTGACGAAGGCGGTGGTGTTGGAGGCCGAGTACGCCGGTCAGGCCAAGGACCCGTGGGGCAACCAGCGGGTCGCGTTCACCGCGAAGACCACGGTGGACCGCCGCGAGTTCGGCCTCACCTGGAACCAGGTGCTGGAGGCCGGCGGCGTCCTGGTGGGCGAGCGCATCGAGATCGAGCTGGAGGTGCAGGCGGTGCAGGCAGCCGAGGCCAAGGTGGCGTAGGGCTACTTGTTGCGCTTGCGCGCCTTGCGCGCGGCCTTGCGTTTCGCCTTCTTGGCCGCCACCGCCTTCTTGGAGGGGGCGGCCACGCGAGCGGCGGGCAGGGGGATGGAGGGCGGCAGCGGCTTGCCCTCCATGCTCCGCATCCACGCCTCCAGGCTCTCCTGCGAGCTCATGTCGACGCCAGCGTCGAGCCCGGCCATCACCATGGCCTTCGCCATGCCGTACTTGCTCTTGTCGGCCAGCGCGGCCTCGAGCCGCCTGGCCGAGCTCGGGCCCAGCACGCTGAGGCACGCCTTGGCCTGGGGCAGGTCGAACTCACGCTGGAGGAACCGGTAGAGCGCGCGGGTCTCGTCGATGATGGCGCCGGCCTCCTTGGGGTCGATGCTGAGCTTCCGCGGGAAGACCTCGAACAACAGCTCACCGAGGGCGTCCGCCGACAGCGTGGCGATGGTCTCACCGAGGTACTGGGCGCCGAACTCCATCACCGTCCGGTAGAGGTACTTGAGCTCGAGCCCCTCGGCCTCGGGCGAGGCCTCGAAGCGATCCGAGACCGCCTGCTCGAGCGCCTGGTAGGCGTCCAGGTCGAGCTCGCCGTCCTCCGTCAGCTCGGCGAGCGCCTCGATGAGGTCGCCCGACGGATCGAGCAGGTGCGACGGGTGCAGGAAGGGCGCGGTGAGGGTCACGTCGAGGTCGCCCTGCTCGGTCGCCACCGAGAAGGTCCGGGTCATGGGCTCACCCGCCTCGAAGGCGGCGACGAGCGCGCCCTTCTCGGCCACCGCGTGGGTCAGCGCCCGCGAGATCGCCTCGGCCAGGACCACGTCCTCGGGCGCAGGCGGGTGGAGCCGGGCGGCCTCCCCGACCACCACCAGCCGCGGATAAGCGGCCGGGTTGGCGAGCGCCCAGCGGTTGTCTTCGGCCTCCGACCAGAGACCTGGGGGGAGCTCGGACGCCGCCTCGAAGTGCAGGGCCAGGTGGGGCGGCGGCTCGACGTCGTCACCGGGCTCGTACGCGTCGACCTGCTCCATGAGCTCCTCGAAGGCGTCGAGCCCGGGGAACACAAGCCAGCCGCCGTCGCGCCCCGCCTCACCGATGACGGCGAGCGCGAAGTCGTGGATGTCCAGCGCGCCCACCGTCACCGAGAACACGCAGTCCGCGGGGACCACCCGCCAAGGCGCCGCGCGGTACATCGTGGCCGTCGCGTCGAAGAACGCGGACATCGCCTCGGGGGTGTGGCCATGGGTCAGGTACGGCCCTGGTCGAGAGCCGGCGAGGCTGTCAACGAGGCCTGCGAGCGCCTCGTCGAGCTCCGGCGTGGGCGCCACGATCACCTCGAGCCCCGGGTGCCCGCGCCGGACCGCCTCGGCCAGCGCCTCCGACGCGACGCGCACCGTCGAGGGGCGGTGCGGTCGGCCCGCGGCCGGGTCGTCCATGGCGATCTGTAGGCTCTCAGCCGCCCGCGCCAGCACTGCCTGCGACCGATCGATGAGGTGGCCGAGGAGCTTGCCGTCGGCCCCCATCCAGAACAACGCCGCGGGGCTGAAGGGCTCGCTCTCACCCTGCACCGTCCCGGGGATCTGGACGATCCCGCCGCTCCACTCGATGGGCTTGGCGCGGGACTTCTTGGTGGGCGACTTCGTGCGGCGGGTGCTCATGGCGCTTCACGCCCGCAGGGCGGGCGGTGCGATGGTTGCGCCTCAGCGGGCGAAACGCCAGCGGACGCGGACGCCTACTCCGCCGGGTTGAGCATCTGGCGGTGCAGCCCGTGGCCCAGGTACTGCCAGCCCAGCACCCCCTGGGTCGGCTGCCCGGTGATCGACTCGGTGGCGCGGGTCAGGTAGCAGCTGGGCGGAACGAAAGCGCCCTTGCCGTTGCCGCGGGGGTTCACCACCGCGCGGGCCTGGATCATGAGCGGCTTCAGCGCCCCGCGGAACTCCGCGTAGCTGCCGTACTGCTTGCCCACCGTGGCCACCAGCGCGTCGTAGAGCTGGTCGACGCCCTTGCGCTCCGCGCTGTCGGCCGGGAGCTGGTCGATGCCGGTGGCCTCGTAGAGCCCGTCCTGCGCCTTCTTGAGGATCTCGGCCTGCACCGCGGCGAGGGGCTCGCCCATCTGCTCGCGCGGCACGGTGGCCTGGATGAACTCCTCGAGGATGTCCGCCACCGTGTACGGCTGGATGGCCAGCCCCTGCCCGAAGGCCCGGGCCTCACCCGGCTCCGAGGTGGGCAGCCCCAGCTTCTCGGTCATGGGCTTCATCCCCGCGGGCGCGGTCTTGAGCTTCACCAGGTCGGCGTACTGGTTGTCGTTGTGCTGCAGGAAGGCCTTGTCGCGCAAGGCGCCCTTCAACATCGCGAAGCGGTCCGCCCCCAGGGTGGCCTCGTTCAGCGGCACGTGGATGCCGAGGTTGAGCGCCACGTGGGCCAGCTCCGCGCAGTACACCTGGTTCTCGGGCGCGTTGAGCCACGCCCTCGCCTCCTGGTCACCGCTCAGCGCGGCCAGGAGCTTGTCGCCCAGCGCCTTCACCTGCTCGGGGCTCCGGGTGGCGAGCGGATCACCGCCGTTGTAGTTGCCGGGGAAGTTGGTGAAGGTGTTGGCGATGACCAGCCACGTCCGGATGTTGTCGACGTAGGCCATCTTCTCTTCGTTCGACAGCCCCTCGGGGAAGGTGGGCTTCACGAAGATCATCGGGTAGTCGGGCGTCCCGAACAGCCCCTGCTGGTAGTTCTGCGGGTTGTTGATGGTGATCGCCCCCGGCCCATCCGGCGTGTCCACCCCCACCGCGATCTCGATGTGCGTGCACTGGAGCTTCATCCGCTCCTTCTCGTCCGCGTCGGGGTGCGGCGCGTGGTGCTTGATCGCGATCGCGATCTCACCCGGCGCGATGAAGCGCGCGATGTCCTTCTGGTTCGGGCCATCCGCGTCGTCGTACGCGATGATCCGCAGGTCCGCCTCGGCCTGCCCCATCATGTGGGACGGCGCCTCGATGACCATCCCGTTCGGGAGCGCGGTCTTGGTGGTGAACAGGTCGGAGACCTTGTTGTACTCGCTGTGCCAGACCTCTTGCGCCTTCGCGAGATCCACCGTGAAGCCCGACGCGGGCGGCGCGCGGTTGAAGTCCCGCCCCACCCGGATGTCGACCGGCCGATCACCGATGCCCCCCGGCTGCACCGGCGGGATCACCGGCCCCGGCGCCGGCTGCGGCGGCGCCGCGAGCTCACCGAGGAAGCGATCGAACCCGGCCCGCTTCGCCGAGTCCGTCATGGGGACCTCGGCCGCCCGCGCCGCGATGTCCGCGTGCAGCGCCCGGTCGGCCGACGGGTGGTTGGCCAGCTCGGTGAGCCACGCCGCCTCCGCCTGCGAGAGCTGCGGCCGGGTCCCCCGGGTCACCGCGGGCCAGTTCGCGGCCAGGAGCGCCTTCAGCTCCGCCGCCCCGGCCTCGGGGCCAGGGATCGGGTCCAGACCCCGCTTGGGCGCGCCCAGGGCGGGGATGAAGGTGAGGCCGTGTCGGGGTTGGACGGGGGCGGGCATGCCCGGATGATCCACGGGGATATGCGCTGGGTCAATACATCATCCTACATTTAGCCCAACTGCGCACACCCGATGATTGCGGCCGGCGCGCACGAAACTCAAGCCTCGCTTGAGGTCAGTGCAGCCCAAGAGAGCCGGATCACCTGGCGGACGCAGCCGTTGCAGGCTTGAAGACCAAGATGGCGATGTCGTTGTGGCCACCGTTCGCGTCACAGCGGAGCCCCGTGAGCACCATCGCGTCGAGCGTCTGCCCCTGGACGGTGAGCCCCACCGCCGTCCCGCCGATCGGCGGGAGGACGCCCTCGGCGAAGAGCGCGACCGCGGTGGGCATCTTGGTGTGAACCGTGACCGAGCCATCATCGCCGATGACGGCCCGGTGACTCTGCAGCGGGAAGCTCAGCAGCGTGACCGTGCCCGGCGTGCCGGTCAGCCGGATCTGCGTCTCGTCGAGGAACTTGCCCGCGATGGCGACGCGCTTCTCGAGGGGCGGCGGGACATGCGCCTCGACGCCGTCCGGCAGCTCCATCTCGCAAGACAGGCGCGGCGCTCCGTCGGCGTCGACCTCGAGGGACCAGTCGCCGACGCGCCGCGGATCCAACGCGAGCT
>JACKEN010000007.1 GCA_020632995.1 Deltaproteobacteria bacterium
GTTCTGGACGGTCTCGAGCCACGGCGCGCAGGGCTACGACTGCGACGACTGCCACACGTACCATGGCTCCACCGGCGGGCCGCTGTTCCTGGACGCCGCCTCGCAGACCTGCATGGCGTCGGGCTGTCACAACAACCTGAGCACCGTGTTCAACCAGGTGTCGGGCGGGCCGATCTCGCACCACCGCATCGAGGGCGGCACCGGGATCTCGCTCGCCTGCGTGAACTGCCACAACCCGCACCTGTCGCAGGCGCACCCGAACGCGGCGATCAACCCGGACAACAAGTGGCAGATCTACGCGCTGCCGGACACCGCGCGGACGAGCAAGACGCAGAGCTACAACAACTTCTGCCTCTCCTGTCACGACGGCACCCCGCCGTCGGGGGTCACCGGGGCGCTGAACATCGCCACCGAGCGGAACGGCGGCACGATCGTGACCCTGTTCAAGAAGGGTGGCGACGCCCTCCACAAGGAGGCCCACAAGGGCTACTCCTGCTTCAACTGCCACGACGAGCACGGCTCGTCCGGCACCACCGGGATCAACCGGGGTCGCCTGTTGTTGAACTACATGCGGGTGAACAACTTCAACAACGGCTACTCCGGCAAGGGGAGTTGCAGCACCCCGACCACCCCGGGCGGGTTCCGCTGCCACTGACGGTCGCCCCGGGGCGGTAGGCCGCGCCTGCCGCCCCGTGGTAGACAGGCCCGGTGTCGAGAAAGCGCACCGCGGAGGTCCTGGCCGCCGTCATGCAGGCCTTCCTCGAGGAGGGCACCTGGAAGCAGGCCGACCTGGCTCGTCGGGCGAGCACCAGCACCGAGGTCATCCGCAAGACCCTCGAGGAGCTCCGCGCCTCGGGCTGGCCCCTGGAGCGCGACGAGGAGCCGCCTCAGGTGTACTGGTCGATGCCGCCCGGGTGGCTCCCGAACGGCATCGTGCTCCCCAAGGACGAGGTGGGCGCCCTCCTCCGCCTCCTCGCCCGGATGCCGGGCGATGACGAGCGCGACCGCATCGTGGCCTTCCTGACCAAGGCCGCGCCCCGGGTCGCGCAACCCGACTTGACGGCGTGGATGACGCCCCGGGTCCGGCCCCAGCAGATGCAGTTCCTCCAGCAGGTCGAGGACAGCATCCGCGACCGCCAGGCGCTCCAGGTGCGCTACCTCTCCTCCAGCCGCGGCACCCTCGAGAGCCGCGGCATCTCGGTCCAGCGCATCACCTCGGGCCCGCCGATCCGGCTCTGCGGCCACTGCCACCGGGACGACCGACTGAAGTGGTTCCGCCTCGACAACGTGGTCGAGGTCGAGGGCCCGTGGAGCGGCCCCTGGGTCGAGGTCCCCGAGGCCGAGATCAACGCCTTCGTGGCCAGCACGGTGAACGGCTTCTTCTCGGAGTCCGACGCCGACACCTCCACCTTCTTCGTCCGGCTCCCCGAGGCCCGCTGGGTGCAACACAACCTGCCGCGCCCGATGAGCGCGGAGTCGGTCGAGGGCGGCATCCGCGTCCACGTCGAGCGCGCGTCCCTGCAGCAGGTGGCCCGCTACGTGGTGAGCCTGGGCGCCGCCGCGCGCCCCGAGTCCGAGAGCCTGCGCGAGGCGGTCCGCGCCCTGGCCGAGGGCGTCCTCGCCAGTGTGCGCCAGGACACCTGAACACCGATCAAGTCACGACAGACGACTCCAGTCGAAGCCTCCTCGGATGCCCGTTACATGGGTATGCAGGATGAACCTCGACGAGCCGGCCGCCGCCCCCCGCACCATCTCCACCCCGCTCTCTGCCCGCTACGGCGAAGACTGGGTCGTCTTCGAGCATCAGGCGGGCCCCCAGCTCCCGCTCGCCCACGCCGCCCCCCTCGCCGAGCGCGTCCGCCGCGCCTTGAGCGCCCACGCCCGCGCCGCGCTGGACCCCGAGGGGGTGCTCGTCGTCCCCCTCCCCGAGCGCCCCGACCCCGCCGCCCCGGTGGCCGGGGTCGCGGTGATCTTCGCCCGCGCCCTCCCGTCCCGAGCGCGCCAGGCCGCGATGGACGCCATCCTCCGCTGGGAGGCCACCCGCCGGCTCGGCCTGCGGCGGGGCGAGCCGCCGGCCATGGGGGTGGTGGTCAACGGAGCGGAGGTGAGGCTGAAGCGGGTGGCGTACGGGGTGCCAAGGCAGGCCTGCCTGCACTCCTGGACCTGGTGTCGGCCCTCCACGATGTGGGGCGCGCGGCTGGAGGCGTCGAACGTGGGCGGCGAGGTGGGGTTGAAGGAGCGGATCCTGCGGGGCAGCTTCGAGGACGGGCAGCGCCCGCAGGCCCGCTTGACCGCGTTCAGGAGACCGGGCGCGCCGGTGATGCTGGAGATCGGGCTCGAGGTGCGGGTGCCGGTGCGAGGCCCGCTGGTGCTGGTGGAGGGGCTGCGGCTGCTGGAGCCGGCGTGAGCGCCGCCCTCGCGCGGCCTGGACGCCTGCCATCCGGCGCTGCTAGACCTGCACCGTCATGGGTTTGTGGGACGCAACCCTCGACCGGTCGGTGGTCTTCTCCTTCGACGCTACCGGCTTTCGCCGCCACGCCCGGCGCTTCGACGAGGCCGCCCTCGCCCCGAGCCTCGAGGGGCGGGTGGTGTTGGTCACCGGGGCCAACGCGGGCATCGGGCGGGCCGCCGCGGGCGAGCTGGCCCGCCGGGGGGCCACCGTCTACCTGCTCTGCCGCAGCATCGAGCGCGGTCGAGAGGCGCAGGATGAACTGCGTGCGTTGGTGGGGCACGGTCGGGTTCGGGCGCTCCAGCTGGACGTGAGCGACCTGAGTGCGGTGCGGGCCCTCCCCGACCAGCTCCCCGAGGCGCGGGTGGACGTCCTCGTCCACAACGCGGGGGTGCTCCCGCCTGCCCGCCGCGAGTCTCCCCAGGGGTACGAGGAGACCTGGGCCACCCACATCCTCGGGCCGCTCGCTCTCACCGCCGGACTGCGGCCCAAGTTGCACGCCGCGCCCGAGGGTCGGGTGATCTTCGTGTCCTCGGGCGGGATGTACACCCAGCGCCTCGACCTCACCGACCTGGAGTGGCGGGAGCGCCCCTACGATGGGGTCACCGCCTACGCCCAGACCAAGCGCATGCAGGTCGAGTTGACGGCCCTGCTCGCCGAGCGCCTCGCCCACACCTCGGTGACCGTCCACGCCATGCACCCGGGCTGGGCCGACACCCGCTCGGTGCGGGAGTCGCTCCCCCGCTTCCACAAGCTCACGCGGCGGATCCTGCGGACGGCCGAGGAGGGCGCGGACACGGTCGTGTTCTTGAGCGCGGCGCGCGCGCTGGCGCCGAGGAGCGGCGGGTTCTGGTTCGACCGATGCCCCGCCCCTGCGCACCTGATGGCGCGGACGAGGGCGCGGCCGGGGGACGCCGAGGCGCTTTGGCAGCGGGCGCTGGGGGATGCGGGGGTGTCGGGGGAGGCGTTCGGAACGGGGCGGTAGGTTATGACCGCTTCGTTGACCGACATGTGGGCTCGGTCGGGGCCTGAACAGACTTCAAGTCACGATAAGTGACTGCAGTTGAATGTCACCCGGGCTCGCGCCAAATCTATCCCGACATGCTGAGGCTTGTGAGGGATTAATCCCCGGCCAAGGCGGGAGGCTATTTCAAGAATGTCCACCGCCCTGCCCCCCTGGACTAGAATCCAGTCACGGCATACTTCATCCGCCATGCCTGGCGACCCCAAGAGCCTCCTCGCTGATGCCCTCGGCCTCGCCACCGGCGCGGATCCCTTTCCATGGCAGGTGAGCTTGCTCAAGCGCCTGAGCAACGGTGATCTCCCAAGCAGCCTCGACATCCCTACCGGCCTCGGGAAGACCTCCGTCATCGGCATCTGGCTGGCCGCAAGGATCCTGTCTCCCAGCTCTCAAATCCCACGCCGGCTCGCCTACGTCGTGGATCGCCGAGCGGTGGTGGACCAAGCAACCACCGAGGCAGAGCGCATCGCGCATTGGCTCGACGCCAACCCTGGTCACCGGGAAGCCCTTGGTCTCGGGCAGGCCGGCCTCCCGATCTCAACGCTGCGTGGCCAGTTCGCCGACAACCGGCGCTGGCTCGAGAACCCTTCGCTGCCCGCGGTCGTCGTTGGCACGGTCGACATGGTGGGCTCGCGGCTCCTCTTCGAGGGGTATGGTGTGTCGAGGAAGTCCCGCCCGATGCATGCGGGTCTGCTGGGCCACGATACCCTCTTCGTCCTCGACGAGGCGCACCTGGTCCCGCCGTTTGCGCACCTCCTCCGTGAGGCCACAACCGAGTCCGTGGAGCTCGGCCTCGCGGGAAGGGACGCTCCGCTGTCGTTGCCGCGATCGCGGCTGATGGCGCTCTCCGCGACCGTTCGAGGCGCCAGCGACGACGGTGCTGTCCACCGGTTGAGCCCCGAGGACATCCAGCACGAGGTAGTGCGGCAGCGGATCCATGCGTCCAAGCGGCTCACCGTCGAGGAGCTGGCGGAACGCAAGGCGCTCCCGGGGGCCCTAGCCAAAGCCGCATGGCAGCTTGCCGAACACGCCAGCAAGCCGAGTCGCATCCTGGTGTTCGCAACGTCGCGCGACGACGCCGAGAAGTGCAAGCAGGAGCTCGAGCGACGCGGCGCACGAGCAGACCTATTCGTGGGAGGACGACGCGCGTACGAGCGCCGAGCCGCAGCGGACCGCCTGGAGGGCCTTGGGTTCCTGGCTGGAAAAGCGAACCCACAGGAAGGCCACACCTTCCTGTGCGCGACATCAGCTGCGGAGGTCGGGGTGGACCTCGACGCGGACCACATGGCCTGCGATCTGGTGGCGTTCGAACGTATGGTCCAGCGGCTTGGTCGCGTGAACCGGCGGGGGACCGGCGCGGCGGAGGTGGTGGTGCTCTCGGTGCTCGAGAAGACGACAGACCTCGAAGCATCCGCCCTCGCTGTGTTGGGTCGACTCAGGCGTCATCCAAACGGCGGCTTGGACGCGAGTCCCGACAGCCTCGTCGCGCTACAGACTGCCGGCCGGGTGGAGCCCGCGCTGAATGAACTCATCGCGCGGGCCACGACTCCGGCTCCACTCCGACCGGCATTGGAGCGGCCGCTCCTGGATGCCTGGGCCATGACCTCGCTCTGGGACCACACAGGACGGCCCGAGGTTGCGCCGTGGCTCAGAGGCTGGGTCGACGAGGAGCCACAGACCACGGTCGTCTGGCGACGACGCCTCCCGCCGGAGGGTGACCGGGCCGCCCTCCAGACCCTCTTCGAGGCCGCCCCGCCTCACCTCCTGGAGAAGTTGGAGACGGAGACACGGCGCGTGACCGACTTGCTCGCAATCCGAGCCAAGGCCCAGGACTTCGAGGGCCTGGCTGCTGTGGTTCTGGGGAGCAGCCTCGAGGTGGAAGAGGCCTTCACCGTCCGCGCGCTGCGAAACGCCAAGCACCTCGACCGCAAGCTCAGCGGTCGTGTCCTGGTCCTGCATGCCGATCTCGGCGGGCTCTCGCCGGATGGCTTGCTCGACCCGAAGGAAGGCAGTCCAGCCTCGACGCCAGAGGATACGGGCCGCTTCGAGGCCGAAGGTGCCGAACCCGACGTGCCGTTCCGGGTTCGTCGGTGTGTCACCGAAGGGCTGGACGCCGAGCCACCCATGCCAGAGGGCGCCTGGAGGCGCAGGCTGGAGCTACCCGTATCGTTTCGTGCGTCGGGCGAGCCGGACCAGTGGTTGGTCGTCGAGCGATGGCTGGGCGCCGCGGAGACGGAAGAGGACCGCTCCACCGCGAGCCGGCCACAGCGCCTGGACGAGCACCAGGAGGATGTAGAGTCTCGCGCGCGGAGGATCGGGTCTGGGCTGGCACTCCCCGAGGACTACCGAGAGCTGCTCGCGCTGGCGGGTAGGCTCCACGACGAGGGCAAGCGGGCCCGACGGTGGCAGCGAGCCTTCGCAGCCCCTGCAAACGGGCCATGGGCCAAGACTCGAGGCCCGGTAAACACGCACATGCTCGATGGGTATCGCCACGAGCTTGGCTCCATACACCTCATCGCTCATGATCAACGGGTCACAGCCCTGGCCGATGATCAGCGCGACCTGCTGCTACACCTCATCGTGTCACACCACGGCTTCGCCAGGCCGGTCATCTCCCAGACGGGCTTCGATGACCTGCCCCCAACCGCGGTGACGTCGCTCGCTCGGGAGGTGGCGCTACGCTACCTCCGGCTGCAGGAGCGTTGGGGACCGTGGGGTCTCGCATGGTGGGAGGCACTGCTCCGGGCGGCAGACCAGTGGGCGTCGCGCGACAACGATGAAGGAGGCTCGCGGTGAAGCGTGCATCGGTACCGGTGGATCTGTTCAACCCGGGCCAGGTGTTTGCCTGCTTCGGGCTCGCAGAGGCTGCGGCCCAGCTGCTTGGTGAGGCGCGTGGTGCGTTCGATTGGAGCGACGCCGGAGGACAGGCCTGGTTTCACGTGCTGGCGCCTGACAAAGACCCCCTGGCCCATGTCCTGGACTTCCTGACGCAGGCCACAGTCGAAGTGTACACCTGTGACAAGGAACTCGTTGCTGAACAAGAAATCCAGACGCGATTCCGTCGAGACGAGACGTTTCCCATTGCCCGGCCCAACAGCCCAGCGACACTCCCGGCAGTCGCATCTCTCGATGGTCGCGAGCTCTGGTTTCAGTACTGGGGCGACTCAACACACAGAGACAACTTCAAGCTCTGGGCCGGCATGGCGGGCATGTCGGGCGCGAAGCTGCTGCGGAACGCGCTGGACCTCATCAGCACACCGCGCCCGACCACGCACGACCCGTTCAATCAGCCGAGCAACCAATCGGGCAGCTTCAACCTCGACTGGCGTCGAACCTATGTCCCGATCGATGCCGGATTCTCGCCGAATGCACACAAGTCGGGGATGACCACCCGCGGCTATCCGCTCGTAGAGATCTTGGGCGCCTACGGCCTCGCCCATGCCCGGCCCCGCCGTCATCAGAGCAAACTCGACTACAGCTACGGCGTCATCTGCTCGCCTGACGGCGACCTGCTCCCCCTCCCGCTCCTCCGGGCTGCGTTGGGTGTAGCGCCAGCGCTTCCATTTCCGCAACGCCACTTTCGAATCACCCTGGACTGGCCTGGCAAGGAAAACCAGGCCCGCTGCATCACTTCCGTAGCTGAGGAGACCATCCGATGACCACCAACCCGACCCCCGATGACCTTGACAAGTGGGCGTGCGATCACGGCGGCCCCGTCGCCCTCCACCTCGAGCAGCACCTTGTGCCGGTTGAAGGCAAGGAGGGGGTGTTCTTCCCTCCGACCTATGCAGACGTGGGCTACAACGTCGACACCCTGTCCGACGGCACCAAGGTCGCGCTCGTGGACAGCGTGGGGGCGCAGGCCAACCGAATGGAACCCCTGTTCAAGGAGGATGCGTACCGTCATCTGGTTCCACAAGTCGCCATCACCTACAAGCGTCCGGACGCACCGAGTCCCGGCACCCTCTCACTCCTCGACGCTGGACACCGCCTGGGAGATGCAGTGGTGCGCTCCACCGAACTCGCCCAGGAGGCCCGCGCTGCGTTTCGTAGCCTCCTCGACGGTGCGGATGCCACCGCCATTGCCAAGCTCAACCCAACCGCCCTGGTCTTCGGAGCGTGGGACTCGCGCGACACACAGGCCAAGCTCCCGCGGCTCGTTCAATCGACCATTCGCGCCTGGGACGTCAGCGCCCTGACGCGATCCGCCCAGTTCAAGCCTGCGCTGGACTATGCGGCGCTCGAGGTCTTCTCGGAAGAGGAGAAGCAGAAGGCCGAGGGCAAGAAGGGCACGCCGCTGGCAGAACGCGGCTTCGTCGACGTCCCCGCAACGGGGTCCCACGGTGGCATGGTGGCCCGAGGTCCCATCCGGCGCGATGTCACCATCAACCTCGTCGCGCTGCGCCGTCTGGAGGGCGCGGACGGCCTCCGCGAGTACGTCTTGGGCCTGTGTCTCGTGGCGGCGACCGCACCGCTGGATGGCTTCCTTCGTCAGGGTTGCTTGCTCGTACCTGACCACCCGCAGCCGACGGGCTGGGTCAGCGTCGAGCGGACCGGCGTGCGTGTGCCGGTCGCATTGGACCACCACGCGCTCCTCGAGTACGCCACCAAGTGGGCCTCGAAGTTTGGCGTCGGCGAAGACCGCACCGTGGCCTTCGATGCGAAGTTGGCAAAGGAGGACACCAAGGCCGGAGACAACAAGAAGAGCAAGAAGAAGGAGGGCTCGACGAAGTGACCGGAGAGCCACATCCCTGCCTTGTCTTGCAGGTTTGGTTGCACGATGGGCGCTTCCACGGAGGACCCGATTGGCCACCAGCGCCCGCGAGAGTGTTCCAAGCCCTTGTCGCGGGAGCCGCCAGAGGGGCCAACCTCGACGATGATGGGCGAGCGATCCTGAGTTGGCTGGAGGGGCTGCCTGCACCTCGGATCGCCAGGCCCAAGGCAGAGCGAGGTCAACCGATCAAGCTCTACGTACCGAACAACGACCTGGACGCGAAGGGTGGTGATCCCAATCAGGTTGCAGGCCTGAGGACTGTCAAGCAGGTTCGCCCCTGGATCTTCGATGCGCGGGTCCCGGTGATGTACGTCTGGAGATTCGAGGACGCCCCAAGCGATATCGAGCGTCGCTGGGGCGCGCTCGCAGACCGCCTCTATCAACTGGGCCGAGGGGTTGATGCGGCCTACGCGAGGGCTCTGACCTGCACCGACAGCGAAGCCGAAGCACTCCTTACGAGACACCCGGGCGTCCTCCATACGCCCACCGATGGCTCCTCCTCCACTGAGCTGGATGTGCCGATGCTGGGGACGCTGGAGAGCCTGGAGCACAGGTTCGCGAGCGCCCGCTTCTCTACCGTTCGGGAAGGTCGCAAGACCGTCACGGTGTTTGCGCAACCCCCGAAGCCACGGTTCCTCCGGACGGCGTACGACGCGCCACCAGCGCGGCGACTCTTCGAGCTGCACCCGGAGGCCGAGCTCGCCCGCCTGGCTGCGGTACCGATGGAGCTCAGCGTGGCCTTGGTGGAGGCGATTCGCGATGGAGTGCGCGCCCGCTTGGCCGCCGCGCTGCCAGACCTCGATGACGACCTCGAGCGTGGCCTGGTGGGCCGAGCTACGGCCCGAGGCCCAGCGGTGCCTGCGGCCGACCGAGTTCGGATCATCCCGCTAGCCTCCATCGGTCACGCCCACGTGGACAAGAGCATCCGCCGAATACTGGTGGAGGTGCCAGCAAACTCTCTTCTGCCGCCAGCTGACCTCTTCTGGGCGCTTTCGGGTCTTGACGTCGTTCCGGCCGAGGCCTGGCCTACGTTGACCCTGGTCGAGGCCCCCACGACGGATCCGTTGCGCCACTATGGCGTCAGTACACAAGGTAGTCCCCTGCAGCGATGGTACTCTGTGACCCCCGTCGCGCTCCCACCTGTGGCGTCGCGACGGCGGATTGATCCTTCCCGTCGCCACGAGGAGTCAAAGGGCGGCTCTGAGCGCAGCGAAGAGGAGCGGCGCGCAAAGCAGGCGGTCTTGCAGGCACTCCGGCACGCCGGGATCAGGGACTCTGCGCTCGTCCTCGCAGTCCAGCGCGAGCCCTTCGAGCACAATGGGCGGCGGGCCGAGCAGTTCGAGGTGAAGCCTCGGTTCCCGAAGGAGCGGCTCTGGCACGTCTCCGTGGAGCTGCAGGCGGGTGTACACGGCCCGCTCGTCATCGGCGACGGCAGGTTCCTCGGCCTCGGCGTTCTCGCGCCAGTCATGCAGCGCGTTGGCCCGCTCGTGTTCGCGATCCGGGATGGTCTCGTGCCTGACGCAGATCCAGAGGGGGTTGCCAAGGCCTTCCGACGAGCGCTGCTCGCCCGGGCGCAAGACGAGTTGGGTCGCGGCAGAGCCCTGCCCACCTGGCTCACGGGGCACACCGATGACGGGGCCCCCGCTGCGCATGGCCACGACCATGTCGCCGTCGCCGTCGACCTCGTGCGGCGCCGATTGCTCGTCTTCACCCCAGAGGACCTGCACCGTGAAGAGGGTCGTGCACCGAACAGAGGCCTGCTCGATCGAGCACTCAGAGGACTTCGAGAGCTCCGTGCAGGCCCGAACGGGCTCCTTCGGTTGGAGCCCGCACCTGTCGATCCAACGCTGGACCCGATGCTCCGCCCAAGTACGACGTGGGTCTCGGTGACGCCGTACCGGGTCACGAGGCACCTACGCGCTGCCAGTGCATCAGAGGCGCTCAGCGCTGATCTCCGGGCGGAGTGTGGGCGCTGGGGACTCCCCGTGCCGACCGTGGATGTACTCGAGACGAGCTCGGCGGAGGGCACCGGACTGGCAGGACGCGCCCGACTGCGGTTTCAGCGAGCCATTGCCGGGCCCATCGTCCTGGGACGCACGCTCCACTTGGGCGGAGGCCTCTTCATCGGTGAAGAACGGTGATCCGGGGTGACCTCGTGTCGCTCGCTCGTCTGGCGCTCAGCGCCGTGCGTGGTCTGACGCGATCACGAGCCGGCCTCGTCGCAGAGAACCTGGCGCTCCGCCAGCAGGTCATCTTGCTGAAGCGCGAACGTCCAAAGCCAAGGCCCCGCTGGTTGGATCGCGCATTCTGGATCGCCGCGGCCCGAGGATGGCCGGGCTGGCGAGGCAGCCTATTGGCTTTCACGCCTCAGACGGTGATCCGCTGGCATCGAGCGGGCTACCGCGCCCTCTGGCGGAGGCGCTCGCAGAGGACCGGGCGGCCCGGCATCAGCCCAAAGCTCGGTGCCCACATTACCCGGATGGCGATCGAGAACCCAACGTGGGGCGCGCCTCGCATCCACGCCGAGCTACGCAAGCTGGGTTTCAAGGTCTCGGAACGAACGGTGAGCCGGCGGATCCGTGAGTTGAGACTATACGGGCCAACTGCGGACCAGCAGCAGAGTTGGCGAACCTTCCTCGAGAACCATCGAGGGGACATCGCCGCGATGGACCTGCTCACCGTCCCTGCCGCTACCTTTCGAACCCTCTATGTGTGGTTTGCGCTCAGTCACGGACGGCGGAAGGTGCTCCACTACGCAGTGGGGCCGCGCTCGCGTGAGCGCGGAGAGAGCCTATAACCCAACCTCTGGAGTCCACTCGCCTCCTGGCCTCGACCGCGAGCGAGCACTCCACAACAACACCACTGCAATCCAGGCTACATCGACCCATCCTAGAAGATCAAGCCATCTCAACCACTTCGGGCACCGCGAGCGGCCCCAACGATCGCCTCACCACCGGCCCGCTCGCAGCCCCCCAACGATGTCTTCTGTTCTCAACCCCAGGCCATCCCAGGCCCAGGCCACCGTCAGAAAACGTACGCCGTCCTCGCTGTTCGGGGAAGAGGCACACCCAAGGTCTCGATGGCGGCAGCATACCGACCATTGGGCGGCCCCAGCGGCGCGATGAGCACCTGGTCCTCGGCGTCGTTCATGATCCTGCCGAGGTCGGTCATCATCTTCACCTTCTCGGCGGGTGTCAGCTCACAACGAAAGACCGAGTACTGCCAATGCTCACCGTACCCACGCATGGTCTTGTAGATCATGCGCAGCCGCTTCGCATCGCAGATGTCATACGCAACGATGTAGACCGTTCGCTCGCTCATCGCGGCCTCAGCTCCGGAAACTCGTCAATCTCTCCGACCAGATGGCGCGCGAGCAGCCTGGCCTGCACGTCGAAGATCCGCCGGTACGTCATCTTGTAGCCAAAGATCGGGTGGGTGATCTGTTCGTCCATCCGCCGCTCGAAGGCCGCGACGAAGCGTCGCTTGCCGCCAGGGTTCAACGCCACGCCGGTCTTCGTTCTCTGAAAGTCATCTTGCCCCAAGTGACCCCGGTTGATCACCCCCACCACCACGGAGTCAGCGATGATGGATCTGTACTCCTCCATCATGTCCAGAGCCAGGGCCGGTCGACCGTAGCGTGGCTGGTGATAGAACCCGAGGTACGGGTCCAGCCCCATCCCCGCCAAGGTGTGTGTCCAGGCCGACGTGAGGAGGGCATAGGCGAAGGACAGGAGCGCGTTCACCGGGTCCTGGGGTGGCCGACGGTTGCGGCCCTCGAACGAGAAGCCCGACCCCAACTCCGACGTCAGCACACCCGGAAAGGCACCGAAGTAGATGCGGGCTGCGTTGCCCTCGACGCCCAGAAGCGAAGCCAGCGACTCGGCCCGTTCACAACCCACCATCGCCTTGTCCAGCTCCTCCAGGCATGCAGGATCCGCTGTCCGGAGGTTGCGGCGGAGGAACACCCGGCTGTTGCGTATCTTCGCGCGCACCACACGTCGGGCGAGCTCCAACGCTCGTACGTCGTCCATCGCCGCCTGGAACTGAGCGATCCGAACAAGCACGTTCTTGTGGTCGTGGCCCTGGGAACGACCGTAGTACCAACTGCCCTGGGAGTAGTAGCTGACCCCGATCCCCTCTGCCATCAACGCGCGAAGCGCGGGCGTGGTGATCTCTGCGTGCCCGTGAACGTGCACGGTCGAGACATCCATCAGCCGGACCCGCTGGGCCTCTCCATCCCTCGGCCGCACCACCAGCTCGTGACCGTCCTTCCCGAGCACCGCCCCCTGGGCAGTCAGGTGGAGGGGCAAGGCATCGTCCGACGGCGGGATTATCCGACGCACCTTCTCGTTGGAACGCGCGGTGAGCAGGTTCTGCTCGTCCGGGAGGCAGATACCCACGAGCGAGCAGCCGGGGCACTTCGGACTATCCACAAGGGGCGGCGGCGCACTCGCAAGCCGGGCTGCACTTCGAGCCTCATCGCGCAGCGCCAGGGTCCTCGCCACCAACTCTTCCGTGATCGCTATCTTCACGCGCCGACGCGAGCCCGCGAAGTAGAGGAAGCCATGATCACAGCGGTAGCCGTGTGCGCGAAGCAAGATCGCCTGCGCGCAAAGCTGAACGAGCTCGGGTTCGTAGGCCCCCTCCGGGAGATCCGGAGCAACGCCTCGCTTGTAGTCCACCGGCACCGCCTCCCCATCCGGCGATGCCTCGACCAGGTCGATCCGAGCAATGAGCCCGAGCGCTTCGTCCGCGAGGTCGACGCTCCGCACGACGGCCGGTGGTTCGTCGCTGCCCTCCGGGAGCCCACGGCGCGAACGCTTGTCGACACGCTGATGGACCCTCGACCCATCGAGCGTCTCTGCGTTCTCGGCCCACTCGCTCTGCACCCACTCCAGGTGAAAGAGCCGAGGGCAGTACGCGTACTCGTTCAACATCCGCACCGGAAGGAGCGGAACCTCCACTTGCTTCGCCGCTGGGTCAGCCATTGGTCGAGTGTCGACCGGCGGAGGAGCCACCCGAAACTGGCCCCAGGGATCAGTCCTACATGGCGAATCTTCGCGCACAGGCTTGCGCGCTCCACCATGGTTGAGCGTCAGCTCTCAGTTCGGCAGCCGCGTCTCCTCATACAACCGGCGCAGCAAGTCCAACCCCGGCCGCAGCTCCCCATCCGCGATCCGGTGGATCGTCCGCTGCACCAGCGCGTTCACCGGCACCGCGATCCCATGCTTGTCCGCCCGCGTCACCACCTCGCCGTTGAGGAAGTCCACCGCCGGCTTCCGCCCGCGCTCGATCGCGGACAGCATGCTCGAGCGGAGCCGCCGATAGCGCGCCCCCACCGCCAGCAACAACGCGTGCTTCTTCACCAGCCCCGCGGAGCCCGACGCAGCCCGCTCCGCCGCCGTCAGCGCCAGCGTATCCAGGTTGATGGTGCCCGCCACCTTCACGAGCTTCACGTCCTCGGCGTGGGCGACGTCGACCACCTCGGTCATCACCTCGAGCGCAAGGCGCCTTACGAAGCGGTGGGCCAACAGCGCGCCCAGGCGATCGCCGCCCACCGTGCCCAACGACGACACCGCGCAGTTGATGGCGAGCTTGCTCCAGCGAGCGCCGCGCAAGTTGTCCGTCGTCTCGACCGGGCCGATGCTCTCGAGGAGCATCGCGAGGTCCTCGACCGCCTGATCCACCGGGCCCTCGAGGCGCCCCAAGGTGAAGCCGCCGGCCGAGGTCCGCTGGTAGCGGCCGGGGCCCACCATCGAGGCGCCCCAGGCGATGATGCCGCCGATGACGCGCTCCTTGCCGACGAGCTGGGCGATGCGCTCCTCGCAGAGGCCGTTCTGGAAGACGACCATGTGGCCGTTCTCGGCCAGGGCGCCCATCGCGGTCTTCGCGGCAAGCTCGACCTGGGGAGGCTGGGTTGCGAGCAGCACGTAGTCGAAGCCGCGGCCGCCGAGGGGGGGCTCGGCCACCACCTGGCCGGGGACCATGCGGGCCTCGCCGTCGCCGGAGAGCCAGTAGCCGCCGCGCATCACCGCCTCGCGGATGGCGGCGTTGGTGCTCACCGCGGTGACGTCGACGCCTTGCTCGAGGAGGTGGGCGGTGATGATGCCGCCGATGCCTCCCAGGCCCATGACCAGGATCTTGGGTTCGGGTTGCTCGCTCATGCCAGGGGCGCTCCCACCTCGAACACCAGGTGCGGAGCGGCGCGGAAGTAGAACAGCCGCCAGCCCCACTCGGTGTCCTCGGGGGAGTCATCCACCTTCAGGCCCGACTTGCGCAAGGAGTGGTGGATGCGATCCACCTCCTGGGGGGAAGCCACCTGCAAGGTAACCAGCACATCGCCGTCCCCCAGGTCCCCCGCGGGGGGGTGGTGGGCCACGGTGGAGGCGCCCATGTGGAAGGACAGGAGGCTGCCGTTGTCGATCTCCACCTGTCCCGAGACCACCTGGCAGAAGTTCCGAAGGGCTGCTCCCTGGTTGGAGAACAAGCAGACCTGTGCGAGGTGCGCCGGCATCGGCCCTACCTACCCTCGGCGCCGGCCTGACACAACGTCGGTGTCAGAATGCGGTTTGTCTACCGACGCGTCGGTAGTTTCACATTAGCCCCGCGAAACGTGCCCTTACCGAAACCTACTGTTAAGTCGGAGGGTTGTGCGATCCCGCACCCCCCAAAACGTCATTGACCGACCCTCGGGTCCGGGGCATAGCACCGGGCGTAGCGCGGCCGGAAAACGTCGCAATAACGGCGGGATCCGGTTGTCGAAGTCGCCCCCACCATCTCCATGAAGCAGGTGCGCCCAATGGCCGAGACGCTGATCGACGTTCTCCTCGACGCCTCCAACGTCACCCACAAAGGATACACCTTCCTCGACGACGCCATGTCGGCCGAGGAGTGGTCCTTCGCGGACCTGGCGCAGGAGGCGGACCGCCGCGCGGCGTACTTCCGTTCCCTCGGCCTGAAGCAGGGCGATCGGCTCGGGATGATCGTCCCCGACGGCAAGGACTTCGTGCTGTCGTTCTTCGGCGCGGTGCGCGCCGGCATCGTCCCCGTGCCCATGTACCCGCCGCTCGCCCTCGGCAAGCTGGACAGCTACGTGGACACCGCGACCCGCATCCTCAGCACCGCGGGCGCGAAGATGCTCCTCACCAACAAGCAGGTGTCGCCCATCCTCTGGTCGCTCCTGTCCCGGGTGAAGGGCCTCGAGGACATCATCCTCACCGAGAAGGTGGCGAACCACGACGCCTCGAAGGTGAAGCAGGACCTCTCCGACGTCCGCATCACCGGCGAGGACACGTGCTTCCTGCAGTTCACCTCCGGCTCCACCAGCGACCCCAAGGGCGTGCTGGTGAGCCACGCGAACCTGGTCGCGAACTCGAAGGCGATCATGTTCGACGGGCTCAAGAGCGACTCCGAGACCGACATCGGGGTGAGCTGGCTGCCGCTCTACCACGACATGGGGCTCATCGGGTTCGTCATCGCCCCGATGCTCGCCCACGTGCCGGTGGTGTTCCTGCCCACGCTCTCGTTCGTGAAGCGCCCCACCAGCTGGATGGAGGCGGTGAACAAGTACCGCGGCACCATCACCTTCGCGCCGAACTTCGCGTTCGGCCTCGCCGCCAAGCGCATGAGCCCGTCGCGCCTGGAGGGGATGGATCTGTCGTGCCTGCGGGTGGTGGGGTGCGGCGCCGAGCCGATCAACCCCAACACGATGCGCAACTTCGTTGGCACCTTCGAGGGCGTCGGCCTGAACCCGAACGCGATCATGCCCTGCTACGGCATGGCCGAGGCCACCCTGGCCATCGCGTTCGATGATCTGTCCTCGCCCTTCAAGACCGTCACCATCGACCGCGACGCCTACGAGGAGCAGCACCTCGCGACCAGGTACGACGGCGACGATCCGGCCCGGGCCTTGGAGCTGGTGGCGTGTGGCGCCACCTTCTCCGCGCACGAGGTCGGGATCATGGACGACCACGGCGTCCTCCTGAAGAACGGCAAGGTCGGCGAGATCGTGTTCCGCGGCCCCAGCATCACCTCCGGCTACTTCGACAACGCCGACGCGAGCAAGGAGCTGCTGGCCGGTGGGTGGCTGCACACCGGCGACCTCGGCTTCGTCCTCGACGGTCAGCTCTTCATCTCGGGCCGCAAGAAGGACCTCATCATCCTCAACGGCCGCAACTACTACCCCCAGTCGATCGAGTGGGAGGTGGAGCACGTGGAGGGCATCCGCCGCGGCAACGTGGTGGCGTTCTCGACCCGCGGCGACAACACCGAGGAGCTGGTGATCGTGGCCGAGACCAAGGTCGAGGAGGGCCTCGACGAGCTCGCGCACCAGATCAAGATGCGCGTCCACGACGTGCTCGGGGTCCGCGCCCGGGACGTGGTGCTGGTGGGCCCCGGCGGGCTCCCCAAGACCTCCAGCGGCAAGCTCCAGCGGCGGCGCACCAAGGCCCAGTACGAGGCGGGTGAGCTCGGCCGCGAGAACCGAACGATGGGCTCCGCCGCCACCAAGGTGAAGCTCGCCAAACACTTCACCGCCTCGGCGGTGGCCCGCATCAAGCACGGCATCAAGAAGGGCTCGGCCCCCGCCCGGCGCATCGCGTCCCGGGTGCTGCGTCCTGAGAGCCGCTGATCGAGAACTCTCGACAAGGACCTATCGCAATGCACACCGACGAGCAGATCATCACCCTCTTCAAGGAGGCGGTTAAGGAAGTGGACACCGGCACCAAGGTCGGTGACGTCACCATGGCCACCGAGCTGTCTTCCCTCGGCCTCGACTCCGTCATGACCATGGAGGTCATCGGCGTCATGGAGGAGAAGCTCAACATCCGCTTCCCCGACGAGGACCTCGCCACCATCAAGCGTATGGGCGACCTGGCCGGTCTGGTCCGCAAGCTCTCCTGACCGACCACTGATCCGAACCGCGCCACCGGGTGCAGGTCGCGTTGCCGGGGGATGACGGGGCGCCTTCACCTTGTTCGCGTGGTGGAGTCAACCCGATGACCTCTGACAAGACCTCACCCTCTACTCCCATCGCCATCGTCGGCGTGGGCGCCCGCTTCCCGAAGGCCAGGGACGTCGACGCGTTCTGGTCGAACATCTACGCGGGCAAGACCGCCTTCGGGCCGGTCCCGAAGGACCGCTGGAACCACGAGGTCTTCTTCAGCGCCAACCAGCGCGACGTCGACAAGGCGTGGGTGAACGCCGGCTCCTTCATCGACGACTTCCAGGAGTTCGCCGCCCTCCACTACGGCATCGCCCCGCGCCGCCTGGAGGTCATGGACCCCCAGCAGCGCCTCCTCATCGAGACCACCCGCGTCGCCATCCAGGACGCGGGCTACGAGCAGCGCGACTTCCCCCGGCGCAGGACCGGCGTCTACGTCGGCCTCTCGATCGCGGAGTTCCAGCAGCTGACGAACGCGCGCCTGCTCGCGATGCGCCTCATCGGCGGCGACTTCGGCGGCACCCCCGGCTCCGATGAGCTCCGAAAGGCCCTGTTGGACCTCACGGATCACGTGGTGCCGATCCGCGCCTTCACCCTCTCCGGCTCCCTCACCGCCCTCGCCGCCGCCTCGGTGGCCCAGACCTTCGACCTCGGCGGCCCCGCCTACACCCTGGACTCCGCCTGCGCCTCCGCCTCGATCGCGGTGCACGACGCGGTGAACCAGCTCCGCACCGGGCACATCGACGCCGCGGTGGCGGGCGGCGCGTACCTCAACCTCGCGCCCGACAACCTGGTGGCCTTCACCAAGATCGGCGCGATCAGCCCCACCGGGGCGTGCCGGCCCTTCGACGCCAGGGCGGACGGCTTCGTGCAGTCCGACGGCGTGGCGATGATCTTCCTGAAGCGCCTCGAGGACGCGCTCGCGGATCAGGACCGCATCTACGCGGTGATCCGGGGCAGCGGGGCCAACAACGACGGCCGCGGCGAGGGCCCCATGACCCCCCGCAAGGAGGGCCAGCTCGAGGTGCTGCGCGCCGCCTACGCCGACGCCGGCCTCTCCCCCGCCTCCGTCAGCTACTTCGAGGCCCACGGCACCGCCACCAGCATCGGCGACCCGGTCGAGGTCGAGGCCCTGGGCACCACGCTCTTGGAGTCCGGCGTCACCGCCGAGGCCCCCGCCTACCTGGGCTCGGTGAAGGGCAACATCGGCCACGCCATGAGCGCGGCCGGCATCGCCGGCCTGGTGAAGGCGATCAAGGTGCTGCAGCACCGCGTCGCGCCGCCGCAACCTGGCTTTCAGAAGCCGAACCCCAAGCTCAACCTGGACCGCTACCCGCTCCACGTGCCCACCGCCCCCACCGAGCTGTCGCCCCGCGACGACGTGCTCCGTGTCGCGGTGAGCTCCTTCGGGTTCGGCGGCACCAACAGCCACCTGGTGCTCGAGGAGCCCCCCACCCGGGTCCGGGCGCGGCGGGTCTCCCGCCCGATCTCGGTGGACCTCGGCGAAGGCGCCGGGGCCGCGCACGCGGACGCGCCGCTCCCCGAGGCGGTGCTGGTCAGCGCCCCCACCCTGCCCCTGTTGGCCGCCCACCTGGGCGAGCTGGCCGACGCGATCGCGCGCGGGCCGGCGAAGGACGCGTCCCTCGCCGACGTGGCCTACACCCTGAACGCGCGGCGCCGCCACGAGCGCTTCCGCGCGGTGATCGGCGCCGCCACCGCGCAGGCCCTGGTGGAGCACCTCCAGGCCGCGCATGATGTCTTGCAGGCGCCCGACAGCGCGGCTCCCCTGACCCTGGGCAGGCACATCGCGGTGTACGACGCGGGCGAGCCCGACGCCCCCGCGCGCAAGGTGGCCTTCCTCTTCCCCGGACAGGGCGCCCAGCGCGTGGGCCTGATGGCCGACGTCAAGGCCCGCTTCGCTGGCTTCTCGAGCGCGTTCGAGGGCTACGCCCGCGCGGCGGACAGCCGCCTGCCCCGCCCGCTCGCGAGCTACCTGTACCCGCAGGACCTGACGAGCGACCACGCGCGAGAGGAGGCCGAGAAGGCCCTCGAGGCGACCGAGATCTGTCAGCCCGCGATGGCCGCCCTGGGGCTGGCCACCGCGCGGTTCCTCGAGGACGTGGGCGTCGAGCCCGCGGTCTCCCTCGGCCACAGCCTGGGCGAGTTCGCCGCCCTCGCCTCGGGTGGGATCATCAGCCCCGAGGACGCGGTGCGCCTGGTGACGGTCCGCGGCGCCGCGATGCGCGCCCTGCCCCTCGACGACACCGGGGCGATGGCCGCGGTGATGGCCGACGAGGCCACCGTGCAGTCCGCCGTGCAAGACATCCCCGGGGTGTGGGTGGCCAACATCAACCACCCGCGCCAGGTCTCGATCTCCGGCACCACCCTCGGGGTGGCGCGGGCCACCGAGGCCCTCACCGGGATGGGGCTCGAGGTCCAGCCCCTCTCGGTCTCCCACGCCTTCCACACCCCGATGATGGACGGCGTCTCCCGGAGCCTGGAGCCGGTGGTGGCCGGCCTCGACTTCAAGGCCCCCACCCACGTGGTCGCCTCCTGCATCGCGGCCACCCCCCACCAGGGGGACCGCGAGCAGACCGCGCAGGTCATCCTGCAGCACGCCACCTCGCCGGTGGTCTTCACCCGGGCCCTCCAGCAGGCTCGCGAGGCCGGCGCCTCGGTGTTCGTGCAGGTCGGGGCGGGGGGCGTGCTCACGAACCTCGCCCGCGCGACCCTGGGCCGTGACGACGTCTTCACCGTGACCCTGGCCCCGGTGGAGCCGGACGGCGGCTACACCCTGGTGCAGGGCCTCTGCACCCTGGCCGCCCTCGGCGTCCCGGTGGCCCTCGAGCGCCTCTACGCGGGCGATGAGCGCCGGGTGGTGACCCTGCCCGAGACCCCGCTCGAGCGCGAGGCGTACTGGCCGCTCAAGGCCCACGCCCACCCCCAGGCCGAGATCACCGTCGCCCTGCCCGGCGCGGGGGAGAACGCGGTCCACGTGGCCGGGCAGGCGCCCGCGCCGGCCGCCGATGGTCAGCCCTCCGCCCCACAGGGCCTGGTGGAGCTTTTCGCGGAGCAGACGCGCATCCTGAGCGCGACCACCGAGATCATCGCGGCCCAGAACCGCCTCCTGATGGGCGGGAGCACCGAGGACGCGGTGGCCGAGGTCAAGGCCCGGGTCAGCGCCCTGATGACCGAGCCGCGGCCAACGGCAAGCCAGCCTGCGCCGGCCCCCGCGGCCCTGGCCATGACGCCCGCCGTCCCGACCCCGGCCCTCGCCGCCGGTCCGACCCCGGAGACGGTGCGGGCCCAGGTGATGGACGTTGTGGCCCGGGTCAGCGCCTTCCCGAAGGCCAGCCTGCGGGCCGAGCAGCGCCTGGTGGACGAGCTGGGCTTCGACTCGCTCATGGTGGCCGACCTCGGCGGGGCGCTGCAAGGCGCCTTCCCCGGGCTGCCGGCCCTACCTCCCAAGCTCTTCAACCTGAAGACCACGGTGAAGGACCTCGCGGACCACGTGGTGAAGGTGGTGACCGCCCAGAGCGCCCCCACCCTCGACGTGCCCTCCGCCCCCGCGGTGAAGGCCGCGGCCACCCGGTATCGCGTGGTTCCGGTGGAGCGCCGGCGCGGCGCGTTCGGGGTCGAGGAGGTGCAAGGTCAGACCTGGCTGGTGACCGAGGACGGCTCCGAGCTCACCACCGAGATCAGCGCCAACCTCGCCACCCACGGCGCGGACGTGGTGCGGGTGCGCCTGGTGGAGGGCGGCGTGAGCGCACCCGCCACCCTGAAGCGGGGCACCCTCAACGTGTGGCCCACCGCCTTCGTGGAGGGCCTCCCCGAGGCGTTGGAGCGCTCAGGCATCCAGGTGCACGGCTTCATCCACGGGGCCGCCCTGGCCCTCGCCGACGCGGCGGACTTCGTGAACCCGGTCGAGGTGCTCCACCCGCTCGCGGCGCGCATGCAGCCCAAGTACCTGGTGACGCTCACCGCGATGGGCGGCCGGCTGGGCCTGGAGCGGGGCCCGAACCTCGCCCGCAACGTCCTGCAAGCCACGTTGACCGGCTACACCAAGGCGCTGGCCCGAGAGCGGGTCGGCGATCGGATCCGCACCCTGGACCTCGACCCGGCGACCAGCCCGGTCCAGACCGCGGCGTGGGTGGTGGACGAGGTGCTCGGCGGTGATCTGGCCCCCGAGGTCGGCTACGACGGCCGCCGCTGGGTGCCGGAGCTGGTCCCCACGCCGTCTGGCCCCACCAAGCGCAAGCTCACCCGCGAGGACGTCGTGCTGATCACCGGCGGCGCCGGTGAGCTGGGCCGGCTCGCGGCCCGCTGGGTGGTAGACCAGGGCCCCCGGGCGGTGATCCTGGTCGGCCGCCGCGCCGCGACCCCCGAGATCGACGCCCTGGTGGCGGGGCTCGGCGCAGGCGGAGTTGCGGTCGAGTACGTGGCGGCCGACGTCACCGACAAGGAGGGCTTCCGGAGCGCCCTGCGCCCGACCCTCGAGCGGCGGGGCCTGGTGACGGTGCTCCTGCACGCCGCCGGCCTCATCGAAGACGCCCAGACCCCCAACAAGAGCCTCGAGAGCGTCCGCCGGGTGATGGCGGTGAAGGCGAAGGGCCTGCAGGTCCTGTTGCGCACCTTCCCCAACCTGCGCGACGTGGTGCTCTTCTCGTCGTGGGCGGGGCGCTTCGGCAACGCGGGTCAGACCGACTACGCGGCGGCCAACGAGCTCCTCGACCGGGTGGCGGTCATCGGCGCGGGCGCGGCCCGCGTGGTCTCGATCGTCTTCCCGCCGTGGTCCTCCACCGAGATGGTGCGGAGCATCCCGGCCGGGGTGCGGGCGATGATGGAGGGCCAGGGGGTCACCTTCCTCGACGACGAGGAGGGCCTCGACACCCTCGCCTCCGCGTTCGCGGACGGCGCCCAGGGCATCGAGCTGGTGGGCCGGGATCTGCCCGCCCGCCCGATCGAGGCGGTGCACACCGAGCGCTTCTCGCTCGGCCGGCACCCCTACCTCGACGACCACCGCCTCAAGGGGCGGCCGGTGGTGCCGCTCGCCTCGGTCACCGACCTGGTGGCGTGGGCCTTCCGCGAGACCGCCGGCCGCGAGGGGCCGCTGGTGGTGGAGGACCTCGAGCTCACCCGCGGGGTGATGGGCGAGGACGTCGCCCGGGTCGAGGTCTCCGCCCGGCGCGGGCACGACGGCTTCACCCGGGGCGAGATCGAGGTGCGGGTCGACGACGCGGTGGCCTACCGCGCGCGCGCCAGCAACACGGTCGAGGATGTCCCCCCCGCCCCGATCCTCTCCGGCGAGGCGGTAGCCCCGGCCGCCGACCTCGACACCTTCTACCGGGAGCAGACCTTCCACGGCCCGCAGCTCCGCGGGGTGCAACAGATCCTGCGGACGACCGCGAGCGGGGTGGAGGGCCTGGTGCGGGCCGCCTCGATCTCGAGCTGGCTCACCGACGGCCACCGGCACGGGTGGACGGTGGACCCGCTGGTGCTCGACGGCTCGTTCCAGCTCGCTGGGTACTGGCTGTTCCAGCACCACGGCAAGGCAGGTTTCCCGACCGGCTTCGATCGCCTGGTGCTGAGCCTGCCCTTCGGGGCCGGCCCCATCCGGGCCACCGTGACCCTGCGCGACGTCACCGACGAGGGCTTCGCCGGTGACATCCACTACGCCGACGAGGCGGGACGGCCGGTGGGCATGCTCACCGGGATCCGCGGCCGCTTCGCCGACGTGAGCGCGCAGCCAGCCAAGAGTAATGGCGCGCCGGCCGCCAACCTCGAGAGCGTGCCGGACGAGGCCTGGCAGATCGACAAGTTCCCCGAGGTGGAGGAGCTGGACCAGCGCCTCCAGATGGCCGAGCTGGTGGGCCTCCGGAACCCGTACTTCCACGTGCACGAGGGCACCGCCCGCGACACCAGCGTGGTGGACGGGGTCGAGATGCTCAACTTCTCGAGCTACAACTACCTCGGCTTCTCGGGCCACCCCGAGGTGGTGGCCGCCGCCCAGGAGGCCATCGCCCGCTACGGGACCTCGGTCTCCGCAAGCCGGGTTGCATCAGGCGAGCGCCCCTTCCACGGAGCGCTGGAGCGGGGGCTGGCCGAGCACGTCGGGGTCGAGGACGCCATCGTGTTCACCGCCGGTCACGCCACCAACGTCACCACGGTCGGGCACATGATGGACCGCCAGGACCTGGTGGTGCACGACTCGCTGATCCACGACAGCATCCTCCAGGGCATCTACCTGTCGGGCGCCACGCGGCGACCCTTCCCCCACAACGACCTGGAGGCGCTGGACCGGATGCTGGGCCAGGTGCGGGGCAACTACCGCCGGGTGTTGATCGCGGCCGAAGGCATCTATTCAATGGATGGCGATATCTGCGACCTGCCGCGGCTCATCGAGATCAAGAAGCGCCACAAGGCGATGCTCATGGTGGACGAGGCTCACAGCGGCGGGGTGCTCGGGCACGCGGGGCGCGGCATCGCGCACCACTTCCCCGGTGTGGATCCCAACGACGTGGACATCTGGATGGGCACCCTGTCCAAGTCCTTCGCGAGCTGCGGCGGCTACATCGCGGGGAGCAAGGCGCTCGTGCGCTACCTGAAGTACACCGGCCCCGGCTTCGTGTACTCCGCCGGCATCACGCCCCCCAACGCGGCGGCGGCGCTCAAGTCGCTGGAGCTCATGCACCGGCACCCGGAGATCGTGAAGCAGTGTCGGCAGCGCTCGCTGTTCTTCCTCGAGCGGGCGCGGGCCAAGGGCATCGACGTGGGTGACGCGATCGGCGCCGCGGTGGTGCCGGCGATCATCGGGAACTCGCTGGTGTGCGTGAAGCTGTCCGAGAACCTGGCCAAGCGGAAGATCAACGTCCAGCCCATCGTGTACCCCGCGGTGGAGGACGAGAAGGCGCGCCTCAGGTTCTTCATCAGCGCCACCCACACCGAGGCGCAGCTGGCCCACACGGTGGACGTGCTGGTGGAGGAGCTGGCCAGGGTGCGGGCCGAGACCCTCGGTGAGGGTGCAGGCGCGCGGCTCTAGCAGGTCTTCTCACCCGGCCCCCGGGTGGTATGCTCCGCCCCCGATGCGCCGAAGCCTCGCCCTCCCGCTCACCGCCGCCCTCACCGTGGGCGCCTGCACAAAAAAGCCGGCCGACGAGGCCCCCGCCGCTCCCGCGCCGGCCCCGGCGGCGAAGCAAGCCGCCTTGACGGTGGCCGCGCCCCCCGCCTCCGAGAAGCGGCCGGTGAGCGACGACTACCACGGGGTGGCGGTGAGCGAGGACTACCGCTGGCTCGAGGACGGCGCCGCGCCCGAGGTGAAGGCTTGGTCGGCGGCCCAGAACGCGTACGCCCGCGCGTACCTGGACGCCCTTCCGGGTCGCGACGCGATCCAGAAGCGGGTGAGCGAGGTGCTCGAGGCGGACTCCGAGTCGTACTTCGGGGTGAGCAAGATCGAGGGGGGCTTTCTGGCCATGAAGCGCCAGCCCCCGAAGCAGCAGCCGTTCCTGGTGTGGCTGGCCGACCTCGACGCGCCCGACGCGGCGCGGGTGGTGGTCGATCCCAACGCGATGGACGACAAGGGCACCACCCACCTGGACTGGTTCGTGGCCGCCCCCGACGGCAAGCACGTCGCGGTCTCGATCTCGAAGGCGGGCACCGAGAGCGGCGACGTGCACGTGTTCGAGGTCGGCACCGGCAAGGAGGCCTTCGAGGTCATCCCGCGGGTGAACGGCGGCACCGCGGGCGGCGACCTCGCGTGGGCGCCGGACGGCAAGGGCTTCTATTACACCCGCTACCCACGCGGTGAGGAGCGGCCGGCCGAGGACCGCGACTTCTACCAGCAGCTCTACTTCCACGCGCTCGGCACCCCCACCGAGAAGGACCGCTACGAGCTGGGCAAGGATCTGCCCCGCATCGCAGAGATCCAGGTGGCCATGCACAAGGCCTCGGGCCGCATGCTGGTGACGGTGCAGAAGGGCGACGGCGGCGAGTTCCAGATCTACCTGCGCGATGGCAAGGGCAAGTACACCCGCCTCGCTGACTTCCCCGACCAGATCCTGCAGGCCACCTTCGGCCCCAAGGACGACCTCTACCTCCTGTCCCGGGCCGGGGCGCCGCGCGGCAAGGTCCTGCACATGCCGATCGCCAAGCTGGATCCCAAGTCGGCCGAGGTGATCATCCCCGAGGGCGAGGACACCATCGTCGAGGACTTCTGGGGCCCGCCCACCGTGCTCGCCACCGACACCCGGCTCTACGTGCAGTACCAGCTCGGCGGCCCCTCCGAGATCCGCGCCTTCACCCTCGACGGCAAGCCCGCGGCCGGCCCCAAGGTGCCCGACGTCTCCGACGTCTCGGGCGTGCAGCGGACCGAGGGCGACGACCTGATCTTCTCGGTCACGTCGTTCCTCGCCCCCTCGGCGTACTACCGCTTCGACGCCAAGGCCGACACCACCACCAAGACCGGGCTGGCCGCCAAGAGCCCCATGGACACCAGCAAGATGAAGGTGCTGCGGGAGTTCGCCACCTCGAAGGACGGCACCAAGGTGCCGGTGAACATCATCACGTCCGACGCCATCGCCAAGGATGGCAAGGCGGCCTGCGTCGTCTACGGCTACGGCGGCTACGGCGTGAACCTGACCCCCGGCTTCAGCCCCCGGAACCTCCTGTTCGTGGAGCGCGGGGTGGTCTACGCGCTGGCCAACATCCGAGGCGGCGGTGAGTTCGGCGAGCAGTGGCACAAGCAAGGCAACTTGACGAACAAGCAGAACGTCTTCGACGACTTCGCCGCCGCGGCGAAGCACATGGTGAGCTCCGGCTACTGCGCGGCCGACCGGGTGGGCATCCTGGGCGGGAGCAACGGCGGCCTCCTGATGGGCGCCACCCTCGTACAGCACCCCGAGCTGGCCAAGGCGGTCGTCTCGTTCGTGGGCATCTACGACATGCTCCGGGTGGAGCTGTCCGCCAACGGGGCCTTCAACGTGACCGAGTTCGGCACGGTGAAGGACAAGGCGCAGTTCGATGCGCTGTTCGCCTACTCGCCGTATCACAACGTGAAGGACGGCACCGCGTACCCGCCCGTCCTCTTCATCACCGGCGAGAACGACCCGCGGGTGGACCCGATGCAGTCCCGGAAGATGACCGCGCGCCTCCAGGCGGCGAGCACGCCGCTGCAACCCGTCTTGCTTCGCACCTCCCAGGACGCCGGCCACGGCGGAGGTACGGGGCTGAAGGAGCGTGTGGCGCAGTATGTGGATATGTACGCGTTCTACCTCCACAACCTGGGGGTCACACCTTGATCCGATCCAGGAGCCGCCCTGGACAAACGTCCAATTCGTAGCTCATGCTCGATTTCCCAGGGTAAACGCCCAATAGACTCAGGGTCTGCGCTAGGGTGTAGCCTGATGAACGTGACGATTGGGGGACCAGGCCAAGGCACACCTGACGGAGCGGACGCGTGGCATCCCGGCGGGCCGGTGCTGGTCATCGACGACGACGCCGCGGTGCTGAGCGTGACCCGCCGACAGCTCGAGCGGGTCGGGATTTCCGCCTACACCGCGCTCGATGCAGAGGCGGCGATGGTGATCTTCAAGGAGCACCAGAGTGAGATCTCCGCCGTGCTCATCGACCTCTCCCTCCGCGATCTCGGCGGTGAGCAGATGCTGGCCAACCTGCGGGCGCTGCGCCCGGATATGCCCGCCCTCTTCATCAGCGGTGAGTTGACCTCGGACGCGCTGGCAGACGATCACGTGGCCTACGTGGCCAAGCCCTTCCGCGCCGCCAACCTCGTGAAAGCGCTCAGGTCCGTCATGGAGGACGCCTGATCGACGGCTACCTTGCCTACCTGGTCACCCAGCTCCTGATCTCCGCGGTGGCCGCCTGGGGGCTCGACATCTGGATGGGGCGCACCGCGCAGGTGTCGCTGGGTCACGGGGCCTTCCTCGCGGTGGGAGCGTACACCTCCGCCCTCCTTTCGCGACAAGGGACCCCGTGGCTGGCAAGCCTTCCTGCGGCGCTCCTCGTCACCGGCGCGCTTGGGCTGGTGGTTGGGCATGCTACCTTGCGCCTCGTCGGCCCGCGCCTGGCCCTGGCGACCCTGGCCCTACAGGTCGTCGTGGAGCAGGCTCTCACCCAGGGCGGCGCGCTCACCGGCGGAGCCATGGGCCTCCCCATGGCGCCCGCGCCGGTCCTCCCCACCGCCGCGGTGGTGGCCGCGGGCGCGGCTGCCCTGTTGTGGCGCGCGGATCGGAGCCGGCTGGGCCTGGCCTGGAGCGGGCTGCGTCACGCGCCGACCGCGACCACCGCCGCCGGCGTGGACCTGCCCCGGCTCCGGGCGTGGACCCTCGCCGCCAGCGCCGCCCTCACCGGGCTCGCGGGCGCGCTCATGGCCGGCCAGCTGCGCCTCGTGCACCCCGGGCAGTTCTCGGTCGACACCAGCCTCGCCCTGTTGGTGATGGTGACGGTGGGCGGCGTAGGCCGCGTGCGCGGACCGCTCTTGGGGGCCGCGCTGGTGGTGACGCTCGAGGCCGCCCTCGGACCCCACCCGCTCATCCTGCGAGCGCTCCTCGGCGGCGCGCTCCTGATCACCGCGCTCGCCGCGCCCCAGGGGCTGTCCGGGCGCCGACCCGCCCCGAGCGCCGCGTGAGCCTCCTGGTCGCCAACCTCCTCGCCGGCCTCGCGGTCGGTGGCGCCTACGCCCTGCTCGCGGTGGGGCTGGTGCTCGTCCACCGCGCGACCGGCGTCCTCAACTTCGCCCACGGCGCGGTGGCCGCCACCGCCGCGTTCGTCGCGTGGGCGGCGCTCGAAAGCGGGCTTGCAGTCCCGCTCGCCGCCGGGGCCGCGATCGCTGCGGGCACCGCCGTCAACGCGAGCCTCGGCGCCGTCCTCGAACGTGCCCACGGGGCCCGACACACCCCCATCCTGGTCACCATCGCGGCGATGATGGCGCTCGAGGGCGCGGTGGGCGCCACCCTCGGCACCGACCCCCGCCCCCTCTCGCTGGGCCTGTCGCCCGCGGCGGTGGATGGCGTGGCCGCGGGGCTCGCCGCCGTCGCCGTCCTCGCCCTGACCGCGTTCCTGCACCTGACCCGCGCAGGCCTCGCCGCCCGCGCGGTGGGGAGCCGTCCCGAGGCGGCGGCCCTGGCCGGGATCCCGGTGGCGCGCACCCGCATCCTCACCTGGGCCCTCGCAGGCGCCCTCGCCGCGGTGGCCGGGCTCCTGTGGGCGCCGCGTACCCTGCTCGAGCCGAGCATGATGGGCGCGCCGCTCCTCGCCGCCTTCGCCGCCGCGACCCTGGGGGGCCTGCGCGCCCCGCTCGGGGCGATGGTGGGCGGCGTCGCGCTCGGGATCCTCGAGACCCTCGTGCGGGCCTACGTGTCGACCGAGCTCGGGGCCAGCCTCACCTACGTCGTGCTCCTCGCCGCGCTCCTGCTCCGACCGCAAGGCCTCCTGCCTCAGAGGACGCCAGCGTGAGCGCGCTCCTCCATGTGCACGGCCTTGCGCGCCGCTTCGGCGGGGTCGAGGCGCTGGCCCCGGTCGACCTCGAGCTGGCCCCAGGCGAGGCCCTGGCCATCACCGGCCCCAACGGCGCGGGCAAGAGCACACTCCTCGCCTGCATCGCAGGTGAGATTGCGCCGTCTTCGGGCACCGTGCACCTCGACGGCCACGACCTCAGCGCGCTCGCCGCGCACGAGCGGGCGCGACGGGGCGTGGCCCGGGCCTTTCAACGGCCCGCGCTCCTCCCTGACCGGAGCGCCCTCGAGAACGTGGCCTTGGGGCGGCTCCGCTACGCCGAAGCCGGCCTGGCCGCCCTGCTCCTGGGCCGGTCCGCGGCCGGTGCGGAGCACGCGGCGCGGGAGGCGGCGGCCCTGTCGGCCTTGGAGCAGGTTGGCTTGCAAGAGCGGGCGCGGCGCCTGGTCTCGGAGCTCTCGTACGGGGAGCAGAAGCGGGTCGACCTCGCCCGCGCCCTGGTGGCCGAGCCTCGCCTCCTCCTCGTGGACGAGCCCTGCGCGGGGGCGGGCCCGGCGGAGCGGGCGGTGATCGTGGCCGCCCTCGCCGCCGCGCGTCGGGCCGGGGCGGCGCTGCTGCTGGTGGAGCACGACCCCGACGTGCTGGACGCCCTGGCCGAGCGGCGCCTTGCCTTGGGCGCCGCTTCGTCCCCTCCGCTCGCAAGCCCACCTGCGCCAGCCGCCCGCGCCGAGGTGAGCCCCACCCTCGCGATCGATCGCCTCACGGTGGTGGCTCGGACCGGGGCGCGGGTGCTGGACGAGGTGTCGCTCGCCGTGGCCCCGGGCGAGGTGGTCTCGGTCGCGGGGGCCAACGCGAGCGGGAAGACCACCCTCCTCGGCGCGGTGACCGGCCAGCGGCGCGCGGACGGTGGCCAAGTCACCCTCGACGGCGCCCCCATCCAGGGCTGGCCGGTGCACCGCCGGGCCCGGGCCGGGGTGGCCCTCGCCGACCGCGGGCGCGCGCTGTTCCAAGATCTCTCGGTGCAGGACAACCTGCACACCGCGGTCCTCGGGCTCACGCGGGCCGAGGCGCGCACCCGCCAGGCGGAGCTCCTGGCCGGGCTCCCCGCCCTCGCCGACCGCCTCGGCCAGCGGGTCGACACCCTGAGCGGGGGCGAGCAGCAGCTCCTCGCGGTGGCCCGGGCCGGCCTCGCCCGCCCTCGGCTGCTCCTGGCGGACGAGCCCACCCTGGGCCTGGACGCGGCGGCGGCCGCCGCGGTGCGGAGTCTCCTGTTGCGTCTGGCGGAGGCGGGGGTAGCAGTGCTGATCACCGAGCAGGCCCCGAGCGGGGTCGCCCACCGCCAGCTCCACCTCGCGGGCGGGCGCCTCAGCGCACCATGACCTGCACGTCGTCACCGTCGAGCATCAGCTCCACCGGCACGTCGTGCAAGAGGAACCCGTGGGGGCTCGCGCCCCAGCCGTAGGCGCCCGCCTGCTCGAACAGCAAGAGGTCCCCAGGGCGAGGCTCCGGGAGGAGGACGTCCCGGGCCAGGGTGTCGAGCGGAGTGCAGGACGGCCCCACCACCGTCACCGGCACCACCGGGCGGTCCTCGCAGGTCAGGTTGCGGATGGCCGGCGGCGGCCCGTCGTGGAAGCGCTCCGCCGCGAAGAGGAAGGCGTTCAGGCCGCCGTCCAGGGCCGCGAAGCGGGCTCCGCGCGAGACCGGGCAGCGGAGCACCCGGGCGATGAACACCCCCGCCTCGGCCATGATGAAGCGGCCCGGCTCGAGCACCACCCTCACCCCTGGCCCGTGGGCGGCCCGGAACCGAGCCACCGCGCCGGACAGCTTGCGCATCAGCCGCGCCACGTCGAGGCCCGGCTCGCCCGGGGTCGGCACCCCGAGGCCCCCGCCCAGGTTGACCAGCCGCGGTGGGACGCCGCTGGCCCGGGCGAGGGCGTCGGCGAGGTCGAGGGTCCGCACCGCGTGGCGGAGCCACGCCGCGTCGCTCGTGCACTGGGAGCCGGCGTGGACGTGGACGCCCTCCACGTCCACCGCGTCCGCGTGCGCCCTCGCCGCCGCCACCACCTCGGGCAAGTCTTCCTGCGGGACGCCGAAGGGCGAGGCGAGACCGGCGGTGGCCACCCGGAACGCGTGGATCCGCTCGGCGGGGTTCAGCCGGATCAGCGCCCGCGCCCGCACCCCGGCCGCGCGGGCCACCTCGGCGAGGTCCACGAGCTCCGGCACCGACTCCACGCTCACCACGCCCCCCGCCGCCACCGCCCGGGCGAGCAGGGCGGGGGTCTTGGCCGGCCCGGTGACCCCGATCCCCGACCCCGGAAAGCCCGCGGCGAGGGCCACCGCCAGCTCGCCCTCGGACGCGACGTCCACCCCGTCCAGGTCCGGCGCCAGGGCGGCGAGGAGCGCCGGGTGGCTGTTGGCCTTGAGGGCGAGGAACACCTCGGGGCCGGCGGGGCCTACCCTCAGGGCGCGAACTCGTGCCCGGGCCACCGCGGGATCGTAGACGTACACCGGCGTGCCGTGGGCCAGCAGGCGCGGGTCCGAGTAGCGGCCGCTCACCGGCGGAGGATGGCCCCACGCCGGCGCCCCGCCAAGCATCCGTTTGTGCTGGCCTCGATGTGGGCTAGCTTGGAGCCATGTCGGCGCTGGGCCGCTTCGAGCTGCTGGACCGCATCGGGCACGGCGGCATGGCCGAGGTGTACCGGGCGCGGCTCGTGGGGCCGGCCGGGTTCGCCAAGACGGTGGTGGTGAAGCGCATCCTGCCCCGGCTGGCCGAGGATCCGCTCATGGTGCGGATGTTCGTCGAGGAGGCGCGCATCGCGGCGGCGGCCGACCACGACAACATCGCCAAGGTCTACGAGCTGGGGCGCACCGAGGACGGCCAGTACTTCATGGTGATGGAGTACATCGACGGCATCGACCTCGAGCTCCTCCTGCAGGAGGCGGCGCGCCGGGAGCTCGCGGTGCCCACCTGGTTCTCGGTGCACGTGGTCACCGAGATCCTCGAGGCGCTCTCCTTCGTGCACGGCCTCGAGGACGAGTCCGGGCGCCCGCGCAACGTCATCCACCGGGACGCCACCCCCTCGAACATCTTCATCAGCCACCAGGGGCGGGTGAAGCTGTCGGACTTCGGGGTGGCGGACTTCGTGGGCAAGTCCCCCACCACCCAGGCGGGGCAGCTCAAGGGCAAGCTGGCTTACATGTCGCCCGAGCAGCTGCGGGCCAAGCTCCTCGACGCCCGGGCCGACGTGTTCGCGATGGGGGTGGTGCTCTGGGAGACGCTGACCCAGGAGCGCCTCTTCGGCCACCTCAACGACATGCAGGCGATGATGGCGATCTGCGAGGAGCACCGCCCCGCGCCCTCCTCCCGGGTGGAGGGGCTGCACCCCGCCCTCGACGAGATCTGCGCCCGGGCCACCGCGGCCGATCGCGACGCGCGCTACCCGAGCGCGCAGGCGCTCCAGCAAGATCTCTTGCGCGTGCTCCACGACCTCCACCCGCCGGTGCGCCCGCGCGACGTGCGCTCGGTGCTCGACCAGCTCCTCGGGCGGCGCCCCCCCTCGCCCGAGACGCGGAGCACCGCGACCGCCCCCCGGGCCCGGGCCAAGAGCTTCCTGGTGGACTCCGACGGCCCCGGGGTGGTGCCGGATCTGGAGGCCACCGACTCCGACAGCACCGCCACCATGGACGAGACCCAGAGCCCGGCCCTGGCCCGCGAGGTCCAGGCCCTGCGCCGCCTCGCCCAGGTCATCGACGCCGCGGTCGACGCCCCAACCCCCGAGGGGCTGCTCGCCCCCATGTCCTGGCCAGCCGACGACGCGGACAGCGCGGCGGCGGCGGAGACCCTCCGGACCGAGAGCGGCGCCCGGGTCGCCCTCCCCGGCGACACCACGCCTCCCGTCAGCGCGGAGGTCCGCCTCGAGCCCCCCGAGTTCCAGGTGCGCCGGGGGCCAGGCGGGCCGCAAGAGAGCCTGCGATGGGAGGTGGTGGTGGACCAGGCCCGGCGCGCGGGCGAGCGCGGGGCGCCGTTCGAGGTCTCCACCGACGGCCAGTCCTACATCTCGCTGCCGGAGCTGGGCCGCCTCACCGGGCAGGACCTCGCCCTCGACCTGGAGCCCCCCTCCAACGTCACCGTGGTCGGGAGCCTGATGCAACACAGCTTGACGGCGGTGCTGGCCCGCGCCGGCCTCGAGCGGCTCACCGGCGTCCTCACCGTGGCGCGCCCCAAGGACGGCGCCTGGTACGAGCTCGAGATCCACCAGGGGCGCCCCACCCGGCTGATCACCCCGCTGCCCGAGGCCCAGCTCCCCCACCTGCTCCTCGCCCTCAGCCCCCTCACCGAGGCCGACGTGGCGCGCCTCGCCCACCGCGCCCTCAACGCGCGGCGGCCCCTGGCCGACGTGGCGCGAGAGGCCGGAGGGCCCGACCTCGGCCACGCCGCCTTCATGCGGACGCGCCTCCAGGGGGTCTTCGGCTGGACCTCCGGCGACTACACCCTGAGCGCGGACCTGTCGCGCCCCAAGGCCGGCCAGGCCTTCGCGCCCTCGCTCCTCACCCTCCTCCCCGAGCTGGTGACCCGCACCCTGAGCCTCGAGACCCTCACCGCGCGGCTCGCCCCGATCATGAGCGGGCCGCTACGCCCCAGCGCGATGTTCGCGCCGAGCCTCGAGCTCTTCCTGCCCGCGGATCGCGGGGTGATGGAGCGGGTGGTGGAGCTGCCGCGCCTCGATGGGGCCCCGCGCGCGCCCGGCCCGCGGGCCGCCTTCCTCGCCGCCGCGTACGTGCTGCGCGAGGCGCGCCTGGCCGAGCCGTAGCCCTGTCGCCTGGTGCCTGAACCCTCGTGCCTTCCCCCTGAGCCCTGTCTCTGAAGCCTGACGCCGCCAGGACATCGGCGCTGAACCGATGCTCGTAGGTCTACCCGAATGCAAGGTAGGCTGCTGCCGCCACCGCCGCCGCCGCGAACATGAGGAGCCACGGGACAACCCGCGGCATGCTCCGAGGCCCGTGCAGCGAGACCTCGGCCGAGCTGGACGAGCTCGGCGCGGGCGGGACCGTGACGTCGTCGAGGGTGTTGGTGACCTCGAGCCGCCGGGGGGCCGGGGCGGAGGCGAAGGGGGTAGGAACCGCCGGGATGCTCAGCGGCGGGTCCACCCGCTGGGGCTCCGGCTGCGAGGGCAGCGGGCGGTCCGGCACGGTGGTCGCCGCGGGCGGGACCGGCGCGGTGCCGCGCTCCTCGAGGAGCGCGAGGCGGAGCGCGCGGGCGAAGGTGCCGGCGTCGGGGTAGCGATCGTCCGGGTCGATCGCCAGCGCGCGACCGAGCACCTCGTCCACCGCGGGGGACAGGTCGCTCCGCAGAGCGCAGGCCGAGGGCCGGACGTCGCGCGCGATGCGGCGGAGCACCGCCACGTGGCTGTTGTGCTCGCCGACGGTGATCGGCACGTGGAAGGGGTGCGGGGTGAGCTCCGGGGTGCGGGCCCAGGCGCGGTGCAGGGTGATGAGCTCGAAGAGGATGGTGGCGAGCGAGAACAGATCCGCGCGGTGGTCGAGGCTCTGGGAGACGATCTGCTCGGGCGACAGGTAGAGCACCGACCCGAGCACCCGCCCCACCGTCGTCGGGTCCACCTGGCTGCCCACGAGCACCTTCGCGATGCCGAAGTCGAGCACCTTCAAGAACGGACGCTCGCCCCGCCGGTTCACCATGATGTTACGCGGCTTGAGGTCGCGGTGGATCACGCCGTGCTGGTGGGCGAAGTCGACCGCGGTCGCGAGCTGATCGCACATCCAGGCCACGCCTGGCTTCGGGATGAAGCTCCCCTCTGCGCTGTGGGCGTCGCAGCGCTTGTCGAGGCTGTCCCCGTCGATGAGCTCCATGGCCAGGAAGACCTGCTCGCCCTCGCCCTCGAAGTGGTAGGCCCGGGCGATGTTGGGGTGCTGGAGCTGCTCCATGAGCTGCGCCTCCTGCAGGAAGCGTTGCATCATCTTCTTGTCGCGGTGGTACTTCTCGAAGAGGATCTTCACCGCGGCGGGGGCGTCGGATCGCGCCTGGTCCCGCGCGCGCCACACCTCGCCGAACGCGCCCTGCCCCAGCTTGGCGTCCAGCAGGAAGCGAGCACCCAACAGATCTCCCGTCGCCAGGGGCTGCCCGGTCATCGCGGCGGAATATAGCAGCAGGTCGCGGGCGGGGGGTCAGGCCACGCGCGGCACGCGGTTGGGGAGCACCGCGGCGCGCCCCTGAGCCCAGGCGTGAGTGCACTCCACGTCGCACGGGTGCTCCACCGCCACCGAGAGGGCGTCGCTGCCCACCCAGCGGGCGTGGCCCGCCATGCCGATGCCGGGCCCGTCGGCGGGGAACGTCAGACGCAGCGGGTCGCCCCGCCCGACCGGGAGGCGCTCCCCCGGCACCAGCCAGAGGAGCCCGGGCTCGATGCGCATCACGTAGGCCCAGGCCCGGACACCGAGGGCGTGCACCACCACCCGGTCCGGCACTGGGAAGAGATCCTGGCTCATCTGGCGAGGACAGTCGGCGGATCGGGGCGAAGCCTTGAGGGCTCAGTCTTCACCCTGCGCCGCGTCGAGCGCCTCGATCGCCGCCGCGTCCGGAGAGCTGCGACGCCGACGGCGCTCCAGGATGAACGCGAGCACGCCCATGAGCACGACCACCGGCGCGGTCCACGACAGGAACTTCAGCCACTTGGGGAAGAGCGGGAGGCCGTACTCCTCGACCCCGGCGAGGCGCTGCAGGCCCAACACCTGGGGCTCGAGCGCGGTCAGCGCAGCCTGGGCCGCCGTGAGCCCCGCCACATCATCCGGGAGCGCGAGGCCGTCGACCTGCCGACGCAGCGCCTCGGCCCGAGCCAGCGTGTCGGCCGCCTTGTCGGCGTGGGCCTTCTGGGCGATCAGCCCCAACCGGACCTGGAGGCGATACTTCGCCGCCTCGGCGTCCCTCTTCGCGCGCACCGTCTCCAAGGTGGGTGAGTATGACCGCACCCGCGGCCGTCGTCACTCCGCGTCGAACAGCCGGGTGAGGTCGCCCTCGGTGCAGCCCTCACACGGGCCGAGCGCCGCCCCTTCCGCCCACGCGGGCGCGACGAAGGCGGCCGAGCGCTCGCTGTAGAGCACGATCTTCCGGCTCCCCTGGCTCAGCTCCATGCACAGGTCGTAGGGCTTGGGCGCCTCCTTCGGGCAGGCCCAGGTGCGGACCTTGAACTTCGTCGTCGCCTGCTCCTGCGGCGACTCCAGCACCAGGGTCGAGCCGTCGAGGCGGAAGCGCAGGCGGTCCGCGTACAGGCGCCAGGCCGAGACGTGGGCCAGCGCCCCGACGCGCTGCTTCATGCGGTCGAGGAGGACGAAGTACGTCACCACGTCGCGATCGTTCTTCGGGACCTTGTTCACCCACACCCGGTTGGTGATCTTCACGTCCGGCTTCCTGGCCAGCTCGGGGGCGGAGGTGCGGTACCCGGCGTAGCCGAGGATCAGCGCCGTCGCGGCGACGAGGATGAGCAGGGTGACGCGGGCGGGACGCATGGTTCGAGGATGCGCCCGTGGGGGCGGCGTCGGCAACCCCCCTAGAACTCCGACTGGGGCCGGGTGCGCGCGAGCATGGTGCTCGCCAGCATCTCGGCCAGGTGGTGGTCGATGTTCAGGGGGACGTAGGTGAGCAGGCTGTGGTGCACCGCCTCGTAGAAGAGGCCGGGGTGCTTCTCGCGGACCTCCTCGAGCGAGAAGCCCCGGACGAAGCGCTCCGCCCGATACGGCTCGCCCAGCGCCTGCCGGATCTTGCCCGGGCCCTTCACCTGCTCGGCGAGGAGGATGTCGGCCACGTGGCGCAGGAAGCCCACCAGGTCCATCGGCGTCCCCTCGGGGAGGTTGTTGTCCTCGCGGACGATGGTGAGCATGTCCTCCAGCTCGCGCCGCCGGATCTCGAGGATGCACACCGCGGCCGCCACCACCGCGTCGCGCACGCGGAGCTTGATCGACGGCCCGGCCGGTGAGTCCGCGATCGAGGCGAGGTAGGGCTCGCCGCGGATGATGAAGCGCGCGATGAAGGCGGAGCGCCGCTCCTCGACCTCGACCTCGATGCACTCATCGGGCAAGGCGAGTTGCAGCATCGCGCCGTCCTCGATGTCCGCGCTCGTCACCGGCTCCCCCTTGAGGGTCCACAGGTAGTCCGCGATGTCCACGGTGTCGTTCACCCGGAAGCGCTCGTCCGCCATGAGCTCGTCGTGGCCGGCCGCCGCCTGCTCCGCCACGCGCTCCACGAGCGAGCGGGGGTCGTCGACCCCGGCCAGCGCCTTCAGGAAGCGCCCCACCACCCCGCCGCCGTCGGTGCGGCGCCAGCCCACCGCGTGCTGGATGAGGTGCAGGCCCTTGAGCCGGGTGGCGCCCGCGCTGTTCAGGTCGCCCCACGCGAAGTACAGGCGATCGCCCTCCACGCTGATCCCGTAGAACTCGTCGCCCAGGTCGAAGCCACCCACGTAGGCGTTCTCGCCCTCCTCCGGCGGCTCGTTCTCCATGAAGCGGTCGATGATGCGCTCCCCCGCGATGCGCATCGCGGTGGTGCCCTGCCAGAAGCCCTCGCGCGCGATGGCGCGGTGGATCAGCGCGTGAACGTCGCCCTCCACCGCCATCCCCTCGATGTCCGCCGGCACCAGCTCGTGCAGGTAGTCCTGCATCTCGGCCATCACCGGCCCCGGCCCGTCGTCCATCTTGGCCGCCAGCTCCTCCAGGGCCTCCTGGGAGCCGCGCCGCCACTGGTAGACGGTGGTCTGGTACTCGGTCTTGGCGAGCTGCACCGAGGTGTGGCCCTTGAGCTGCCCGAGCTTGGCCGCGCGGTAGGCGTCGTCGTTCAGGCGCTGGGCGAGCGCGGTGTACTCGGCGTGCCGCTCCTCGGCCGAGGCGAAGGCTATGCCGATGTAGAAGTGGACCTCCTGCGGGTGGGTCCGCTGCTCTCGCCCCCAGACCCGGTTCACCAGCCAGGTCTTGGTGTCGTCCGACGTGATGCGCCCGACCAGCTCCTGCACCTCGGCCGCGGAGCGGTCACCGATGATCAGGCGGAACGACTTCCCCGTCTTGTGGCAGACGTGGAGCTTCTTCTCATTGCGAAAGATGGATTGCATCCGCTCGCCGAGCGCGCGCACGAAGGCGGCGCCGATGCGGTGGCCGTGGCGTATCGCGAAGCGCTTGAAGGCCTGGTACTCCACCGCCACGACCGCGAGGCGCTCGAGCTGCCCGCCCACATACGCGGCCGCCTCGTCGAGCAGCAGGTCGCGGTAGGCCTGCAGCCCGTTGATCTCCACCCCCGGCTGGTCCGACGTGGCGGCGAGGCGATACGCGTTGCGCACGTCCTCGCCCTCCGGAGCCATCGAGGCCTCCATCTCGCGGGTGATGCTCGCGACCACGAGCGACAGCTCGCGGTCGGTGGGCCGACGGCGCCGGCCTGCCACCACCACGTACCAGCCGTCGCGGTCCTCCCGCTGTTCGAAGGTGAGCCTGCGCCCGTGGGGGGTGAGACCTGTGATTACCAGGGTGTTGCCCCGGCGCGCATATCGCACCAGCTGCAGGGCCTCACCAGGGGCGATGGACGGGCGCGGGAGCCACGAGTCGCTCTTGAGCGACGTGGCGGAGAGGATCACCGAGTCCTCGTTGAACAGGTCTGCGGGGTCGATGTTCCCCGTCTCCTCGGTGGTCTGGCTGCGGTTCGTGAGCTGGATGGTCTCGGAGAGGGGGCGGTCGTCGTCCGCCTCGTCTCCCCCCAACGGCGCCTGCGGGATGGCGCCCGGCCGCTGGTCGTGGGTGCTCACGTCACCATTCTGCCGAGGACCCGCGGCGCCGTCGACCTTTCCATCCCGACCAACCGGCCGGACAACGTCTTGCGCTGGAGGCCTCTTGGTGTACTTTGGGCGCGGGGGGGCAGAAGCCCCAGGACTTCGGGTCTGCACCGCACCGGGGGGCGCGGCGGCAGGCCCGCGCAGACTCGGCCGGGCGCCTCGCGCGCGGCCTGGTGGGGGCGTGCCGATGAGTCGACGAGACGCGTTCGCAGCGACGCTCTGGGCAGCTGCCCCCATCCCGGTCTACGCGCGCCGGTGCGAGCCCGACCTCGGCTTCACCTTCATCGCCGACAGCATAGCGGACGTCCTCGGCCACCCCGCCCAGGCGCTGATGGACGACCCCCACCTCTGGCGGCGGCTGCTCCACCCGGAGGACCGGGGCCGCGTCCTCCACGCGCTCCAGAGCGCGCAGCCCGACGCGAGGGTGGTCCTCGAGTACCGGATGACCCACGCGGACGGCAGCCCGCGCTGGGTCCGCGACGATCTGCGCCGCCTCCCCGACCAGCCCCTCATCGTGGGCGCGCTGACCGACATCACCGAGTCCAAGGCGACCGAGGCCGCGCTGCGGGAAGAGAAGATCAGGCTGCAGGCTACGGTGGAGGGCACCCACGTGGGGACCTGGGCGTGGAACGTCCAGACCGGCGAGACCCACTTCAACTCCAGGTGGGCCGAGATCGTGGGCTACACCCTCGAGGAGCTCGCCCCGGTGAGCATCGAGACCTGGGCGAGGCTCGCGCACCCCGACGACCTCGCCGCATCCAACTCCGCGCTCGAGCGGCACTTCTCGGGGGAGGCCCCCTTCTACGACATCGAGTGCCGCATGCGGCACAAGGACGGCCGGTGGATCTGGGTCCACGACCGGGGCCGGGTGTTCACGTGGAGCCCGAGCGGCAAGCCGCTGATGATGTACGGCACCCACACCGACATCACCGAGCGCCGCGAGGCCGAGGCGCGCCTCCGTGCCCTCGCCGAGTCATCAGAGGCAAAGCGGACCGCGGCCCTGGAGGCCCTCTCGGTGGGCAGCGGCCCCCGCGAGCGGAGCTACTTCACATCGATGGCAAGCAAGCTTGCCGAGATCTGCGACGCCGAGATCGGGCTCATCGGGATCCTCCGCGCCGATCCGGCGCCTCGGATCCGCACCCTCGCCCTGGTGGTGGAGGGCGAGCCGCAGGAGCCCATCGAGTACGACCCGCGAGAGGCCCCATGTGATGACGTCGCGCACGGACGGCCGGTGGTCCTCGCGCAAGACGTCTTGCGAACCTTCCCCCGACACCCGCAGATCCAAGCCCTCCGCCCGGAGGGCTACGTGGCCTGCCCGCTCTACGACAGCCATGGCGCGGTCCTGGGCATGGTGGCGGTGATGACCCGGCAGCCGATGGAGCACCCCGAGCGCGTCGCGTCGCTCGTGCGGCTGTTCGCGGTGCGGCTCGCGGTGGAGGTCGAGCGCAGGCGCGCCGAGGATCGCTTCACCAGCGTCTTCGACTACGCGCCGGACGCCCTGCTCATCGTCAACGGCGGCGGCGAGGTCGTGCTCGCCAACCGCACCACCAAGAACGTGCTGGGCTACGGCACCGAGGACCTCATCGGCAGGCGGGTGGAGGAGCTGGTGCCGACCGAGGCGCGGGGCCGCCACGAGGCCCTGCGGGCGTCGTTCTTCGCGCACCCCGCGCCGCACCGGATGGGCTCGGGCCGCGCCCTCCTCAACGCCGTCCACCGGGACGGCCAGGTGATCCCGGTCGAGATCACGCTCAGCCCGCTGCGCTTCGATGACGACCTCATGGTGGTCGCCGCCATCCGGGACGTCTCACAGCGGGTGAAGATCGAGGCCGAGCGGTCCCGACTCGAGGAGCACGTCCGGCAGGCCGAGAAGATGGAGGCCCTGGGGCGACTGGCGCGGGGCATCGCTCACGACTTCAACAACCTCCTCACCTCGATCGTGGGGAACCTGGGCCTGGCCCAAGACGACGTGGCTCCGGACAGCCCGCTGGTGGAGCACCTCGCCGCCATCGACATGGCGGCGGGGCGGGCAGCGGAGCTGGTGCGGCAGATCCACGCCTTCGGCCACAACGCGCCGGCCACCATGGAGCCCCAGCATGTGTCCAGGGTCTTGCACGAGGTGGCTCGGCTCCTCCGCCCCAACCTCCCCACCGGCATCGACCTGCGGGTCGAGGCGATGGACGAGGAGCCGATGGTGCTGATGAACGTCTCCCAGATGCACCGGGTGATGATGAACCTGGGCACCAACGCCTGGCACGCCATCGGCGATCGCCCCGGGCGGATCCTCCTCGCGGTGCGCGAGACCCTGCTCCCTACCGAGCTGACCCTCGGCGCCCGGCTCGCGCCCGGCCCCTATGTGCAGGTGCAGGTCACAGACAACGGCCAGGGCATGGACGCGGCCACCATGGACCAGATCTTCGAGCCCTTCTTCACCACCAAGCCGGCGGGCGAGGGCTCGGGGCTCGGCCTCTCGGTGGTGCACGGCGTGGTGGCCGAGCACGGCGGCACCATCACCGTCGAGAGCACCCTCGGGGTCGGCACCACCTTCTCGATCCTCCTACCGGTGGCCAACAAGGAGCCCGAGAAGAGCACCTCCGCGCCGCGGGGTCGGATCGCGGTGGTGGACGACGAGCCCGCCCTCACCACCCTCGCGGCGCAGATCCTCACCCGCCGCGGCTACCTGGCCACGCCCTTCGTCAACGCCAACGACCTGGTGGCCGCGCTGGAGGCCAGCCCCAAGCTCTTCGACGTGGTGCTGGCCAACCAGAACATGCCCCACATGAGCGGCCTCGGCCTCGGCCACACGCTGCACGTGCTCTGCCCCCACGTGCCGATGATCCTCATGTCCGGTGCGCGCTACCCCGACTCGGAGCTCGCGGCGGCGCACATCCGCGCGTTCATCGCCAAGCCCTTCACCCCCGAGCAGCTCGAGGAGGTCGTGGAGCAGGTCCTGCGAACGGCTCAGCGGCCCTCGACCGACCACGATCCGGGCGCGGTGCGGCCGTAGACGGCCGGCGTGTCCGCCCGCCACACCTCTACCGGTGGATCCGTGAAGTGCCCGGAGCGCACCGCGCGCACGGTGTAGACGAGCTTTCGAGTCTCGCCCCCCGACGGCACCCGCCAGAGGAGCCCCTCCCGGGTCCGGCTCACCTGGCCCACTGGCGCGGTGTCCATCAACTTGCCGGGCCAGACCTCCTCCACCGCGAGGCCGGAGGCGATCGGCACCCGCGCGATCCAGGGGCCGCCCTCCGTGGCGGGGGCGGTGAGGCTCACCTCGGCCACCACGATGCGCCCCAGCCCGGCCTCCGCGCTCAGCTCGGTTCCATCCTCGGCTGACAGGTAGCGGCGGCTCGCCTCGATGCCTGCCGCCGCGGGCGGGGCGGTCGGGGGCCCGACTCGCGTCAAGCTGGCTTGCGCGTGCCCCGCGCCGGTGATCGTCAGCTCGAGGCCACCTGCCCACGCCGAGGCGGGCACCCGCAGGGTGATGGGCCGGGTGCTGTTGAAGCGCTTGGCGATCTGCCCGCCCACGACCACCGCGCCCCAGTACGGCCGCTCGGCCGCGCGAGCGCGGTCGCGCCGCGCGAGCGCGACGAGCGCCACCGCGTCGGCCTCGGGCAGGCCGAAGCCTCGGGGCCCCGCCGCCGCCTCCAGGCGCGCGATGACCGCGTCCAGCTCCGGATGGTTGGGCGCGGCCTCCGCGAGGGCGAGCGCCACCCAGGCGAGCGCAGCCGGGTCCCGCACCTCCCCCACCGGCCCGAGCAGCCGCGCCGCGCCGCCGCCGCTGAGGGCCTGCGCCGCCGCGGCGGGGACGCGCACCTCGGGCGCCGTGGTGGGGGCCAGCCACTCGGGCGACAGCTCCATGCGCCGGGCGCCGCCCATCGCGAGGGTGAGGGCGGCCCGGGCCCGCACCGCGGCCGGCACCCCCTCGCCATCCATGATGAGCTCCATCCGCCGGGCCAGCCCGCGCGCCGCCCGCTCCTCGAGGCCCCTGCCTCGACGGGCCGCGAGGACCGAGAGCAAGCTCGCCTGCACCTCGAGGTCCGGCGGCGCTGCCGGCCCGCCCTCCCAGCGGGCGAGGCGGAGGTCGGAGCCGGTCGCGCGGCCGAGGTGTCGCAAGACCTCCTGCATCGCCTCGTCGGCGTCCGGCTCCAGGTTGGTGAGGGCGGGGGCCCCGAACAGGGCTACGCCCCGAGCGACCACCCCCGACAGGTCCTCCGGTCGCGGCAGCCGCAGGCTCTGCCAGGCCGCGCCATGACGGAAGAGCGCCCCCGGCCCCACGACCAGGATCGCCTCGCCCCCCGCCGGCGCGCCGGGCAGGGCCAGGCTCAGCGGCGCGCCGTTGCTCGCGGTGCCGGAGGCGCCCTCGGCCACCGAGCACCACGGGGCGCGGACCTCCATCGAGGCCGCGGCCTCGGTGCGCGCGCCGGCCGCGGCCACCGCGACCCGGAGCGCCGCGGGCCCGGCGACCCGCCCCTCCACCGTGAGGTCCGCGACCCGGGCCTTGCCGGCCGGCACCGAGAGCTCCATCCGGCCGGCGCCGCGCAGGGCCAGGCCGCCCTCTACCGCCGCGCTCGCGGTGGCGGTCCACGCCTCGCCGCCCGGGTTCTCGACCGTCAATCCAACCTGCAGTCGGTCACCGAGGGTGAGGGTCTCGGGGGCGGCGAGCGACGCCACCGGCCCCGCCCCGGTCTCCAGGCGCACCGAGCCCACCCCGTAGGCGTCGTCGTCGAACACCAGCACCCGCAGCACCCCGCGCCCGACGCCCTCCGGCCAGCGGGCCGCCACATAGCCGGTGCCCCGGGGGGACAGCTCGAAGGGCCCCTGGACGAAGGTCTCGGACGCGGCGGGGGCCCGGGCCGGTCGATGCAAGATATCTTGCTCGATGGGCGGCTCGGGTGAGGACATCGAGGGCTCATCGAAGCCCACCGGGTCATGGGTGGTGATCCCCACCGGCCGTGGGGCGAAGAAGAAGTGGAACGGATCCCGGTGGGCTGGGGCCTCGGAGAGGCGGTCCGCGGCGCTCACCACCAGCACCGCCCGCGGGTGGTCGAGGTGGCCCCGGGCCTGGACCCGCACCCCGAAGCGGCGGGTGGACGCGCCCTCCGGCAGGTCGACCTGCACCTCGATCCGGCGGTCCGCCACCGCCACCGTCAGGGGCGCGGCGCCGTAGGCCCTGAGGCCGCGCGGGCCGCGCAGCTGCACCACCACCCGCGCGTTCGGCGCGAAGCTGGGCAGCACCGGCAGCTCCAGCGCCTGTCGCCCCGGCCGCACCTCGACGCTGCGCTCATAGAGCACCTGGCCACGCTCGACGGTGAGGTAGAGGCGCCCGCTCGTCGGCACCCGCACCTGGGCCTCGACCGTGCTTCCCACCTGGAGCGGGCCCTCGGGCAGGATCACCTCCGCCCGCGGCACCGTCTCCGCCGCGGTGCCGGTGAGGACCCAGAAGTCCAGCGACGCGGCGAGCCCGGCCGGCGCGGCCTCCTCGCCCTCCGCCGCGGCCTCCACCTCGGCCCGGTACCGCCCCGCCCGCGGCGCCTCGAAGGGCACCTCGACCGGCGCCGCCCCCGAGCGCACCGCCTCCCGCGCCACGAGGCGCCGATCGCCCCCCGGCTCGGGGGACCAGAGGCTGGCCACGAGCGACACATCGGCCCGCGGCGCGCCGTCGACCCCAACCGCGCTCATCATGAGGTGCCCGTCGCGATAGCGCAGGCCCACCGCGTACCGCGCGGCCATCGTGCGCACCCGGTGCCGGCGCGTCACCGGCCGAGCGCCGGGCTCGTGCACGGACACCCGCAGGTCCACGTCGACGATGCGGCCGGCCGGCATCTCGGGCGGCGGCGGCGGGCACTCCAGCCGCGCCTCGCCCTGTTGGCCGACCTGGGTGGAGGGGAGCGAGACCTCCGCCCCCCGCACCGGGCGGCTCCCGTCGTGCAGGCCGAAGTGAAAGCCCTCTTGCCCCTCTACCTCGAGCGGCAGCGAGGTATAGCGGCACCGGGCCTCCACCTTGAAGCCCTCGGTGCGCGCGCCGAAGCGGGAGCGCACCGCGACCACGAAGGGCGTCGGCCGCCCGGGCTCCACCGCCCCCTCGGACCGCACCGTCACGTCGAGGGGCTCCGGGTCGGGGCTCACCACCCACAGGGGCGCCGACCCCGCCACCGCGCCGGAGGCCTCGAGGAGGCGCAGGGTGTAGGCCCCGGTGGGGGCGTCGATCGGCAGGTTGGCTTGCAGCTCGAGGAAGCCGCGCGGGCTGAAGGTCACCGGGCCGACCTCGGTCACCGGCCCGTTGGGCCCCACCAGGTCGGCCTTGACGCCCCCGAGGGTCAGCCCGCGCTCGAAGAAGGCGCGGACCTCGAGCGCCTCGCCCGGCCGGTAGTAGTCGCGGTCGAGCATCACGAAGGCGGGCCCGCGCGCCGCCTCGGTGCCGTCCGCCATGGGGACGAGGGACTCGGCCATGGGCAGATACGCGGCCGAGGCCCCGTGCTCCGCGATCAGCCACGCCACCGGGTCCTCGGGCTCGAGGCCGCCACGGTGCTCCACCAACCCCGCCGCGTTGCTCGCCTGACCGAAGATGCGCCGGCCGGTCCGCGAGTAGGCGGTGACCAGGGCCCCGCCCACCGGCCGCCCGGAGTCCGAGGCCTCGACCTTGGCCCGCACGTAGTCCGCGCCGACCTTGGCGGTGAGGAGGAGCCCGTTCTGCAGGAGCCAGCCGTCGGCCCGGACCCACGCCCGCTCCGCGTCCTCGACCTCCACCCGGTAGAGCCCGCGCCCCCCGCGCAAGATGTCCTGCACCGGGATCTCGAGCCGGGCTGGGGTGTCGTCCCGGCGGGTGCCGTCCATGTCCAGCTCCCCTACCACCTGGCCCAGGCTGCTCAGGCTCCGCTGGCCGTGGAGGTCCACGTGGGCCACGTTGCGATCGGGCACCCGGATCGCGCGGACGTGGACGCGGCCGACGTTCACCGCGGTGAAGGCGAGGTTCCCGCCCACGCTGGAGAGCAGGCCATCCTGCGCTGTGAAGCTCAGGCGCGGCGAGATGTGCGGCAGATCCAGCTCCACCTCGTACTCGTCCACGAGCGGCCCGGCGAGGGTGGGCATCCCGGCCCGCAGGGTCACGCGCTGGTGGGTGCCCGGATCCAGCCCCACGATGCGAAAGCCCATGTGCTCGGGCTCGAGGGTGATCTGCCGGGGCTTGCCCGCGATGACGAAGGGCCGGGCCCGCACCGGGTCCACGTCGACGTTGAGGCGCACCCGCACCGCCGGCCCCGCGTCGGACGCCACCACCTCGGTGAAGAGCACCTCCGGCTCCACCGTGGCCTCGAAGGGCAGGCGGATCACCACCGCCTTGTCGAGCGCCGCCCCGCCGCAGCGCGGGGTCAGGGTGGGCTCGACCCGCAGGTCCACGCCGAGGTCCGGATCCACCGACGCGGCGGGCAGGGTGAAGCGCAGGATACGTTGCTCACCGCTCCCCAACAGGCGCGCCGGCAACACCCGCCCGTCGACGTCGCGGAAGGTCACCGCACCCGCCGCGTCGTCCGAGCGCACCGGGTGGCTCAGCTCGACCGTCGCGCGCAGGGTGGCCCCCTGGCGGTGCCCCTGGGCCGAGATCACCCGGAACAGCGGGGTGTGGAAGGTGAAGCGCCGGGCGCCCACGAGGCGGCGGCCCGGCCCCACCGTGCGCTCCCGCACCCGCACCGAGTAGCGGCTGTTGGGGGCCAGCTGCCGGCCCGGGAACAGCTCGAAGGTGTCCGGCGCCACCCAGCGCCCCCGCCCCTCGAGGTCGGGCGTCACCACCAGCACGTCCTCCGCCGCCACCGGGCGCCCGACCAGCTCGGGGCGCACCACCGGCTCCGAGAAGCGCACCCGCACCGGCTGGGTCTCGGCCACGAGCCCCTGGGGCACCGCCTCCACCACCGCGACGGTGGGCACCGCCTCCTTGACCGAGGTCTCCTCGGTGAAGAGGCCGCAGCCGGCCAGGAGGGCCCCCGCCACCACCGGGGCGAGGGCACCGCAAGTCATCCTGCAGGGGCGGATCATCGTGGGGTTCACGCGCCAGACATGAGGAAGCGCATCAGCGCCTTCTGGGCGTGCAGGCGGTTCTCGGCCTGGTCCCAGATCGCGGACTGCGCGCCGTACATCACGCTCTTCTCGATCTCCTCCTCGCGCACCGCGGGGAGGCAGTGCATGACCCAGGCCTGGGGCCCGGCCTCGGCCACCATCGCCTCGGTGATGCGGTAGTCCTTGAAGATCTTGCGCCGCCCCTCGGCCTCCGCCTCCTGGCCCATGGAGATCCAGGTGTCGGTGTAGAGGACGTCGGCGCCCTTCACCACCTCCCGCGGGTCGGTGAGCTGGGTCAGGCGCCCCTTCAGGCCCTGGGCCTCGGCCATGATGCCGTCGGGGAGCCGGTAGCCGTCGGGCGAGCACACGTAGACGTCGGCGCCGAGGGCCGCGGCGAGCAGGCCGGTGGACGCGGCCACGTTGTTCCCGTCGCCCACGTAGACGAACTTCACCCCCTCGATGCGCCCCACCTTCTCGCGGATGGCCATCACGTCGGCCAGGGCCTGGCAGGGGTGCCGCTCGTCCGAGAGCGCGTTGATCACCGGGATGGTCGCGGTGGCCGCCATGTCGCGCAGGCTCTGTTGCGAGAACACCCGCGCCACGAAGAGGTGGACGTAGCCGCTCACCACCCGGGCGAAGTCCTCGAGCTCCTCGCCGTGCCCGAGCTTGGTGTTGCCGGCGGTGAGCTCCACCACCTGGCCGCCGAGCTCGTGCACGCCCACCGTGAACGAGATCCGGGTGCGCACGCTGGGCTTCTCGAAGTAGACCGCGACGTGCTTGCCCGCGAGGTCGGTGCGGTGGGCGCCGTCCTTGCGTTGGGCCTTCATGCGGTCCGCGTCGGCGAGGATCGCGAGGCTCTCCTCGGGGGTCAGATCCAGCTCGGTGAGGTAGCTCCGTGCCATGCCCTCCCCTAGCCCGGATCCGCGACCACGTCACGCCCTACGCGGGGGCGAGCGGGCCGCGCGGGCCCGCTTTCAGATGTGTCGCAGCGTGAGGCGGAAGCGCCGGTCAGACCGGTCAGGCGTGGCGGATCAGCGTCCCCACCCCGCGGTCGGTGAAGAGCTCGGCGATCAGGTTGTGCTTCACCCGGCCGTCCACCAGGTGCACCGAGGAGAGCCCGCCCCGGAGCGCCCGCAAGGCGGCCTGCAGCTTCGGCCGCATCGGCCCCGCGATGCGCCCGGTCTCGAGCCGCATCTTGAGCTGGTCGCCGTTGAGCTCCGAGATCACCTGGTCGCCCTCCATGAGGCCGGCCACGTCGGAGAGGAAGATCAGCTTGGTGGCGCCCAGGGCCGCGGCCAGCTCCGCCGCCACCACATCGGCGTTGAGGTTGTAGGCGAGGCCCTCCTCGCCCAGGCCCACCGGCGAGATCACCGGCAGGTAGCCGTCGCGCTCCAGCATGTCCAACAGGCGCGTGTCGATGGACTCCACCTCGCCCACCAGGCCCATGTCGCGGTCGCTCTCCATCTTGTGGGCGCGGATGAGCCCGCCGTCCTTGCCGGACAGCCCCACCGCCTTGCTGCCGTGGCGGTTCAGGGCCGCCACCAGGCGCTGGTTCACGCTGCCGGTGAGCACCATCTCGACCACCCCGATGGAGGCGTGGTCGGTGACCCGGAGCCCGTCGATGAACTCCGGGGTCTGGCCGAGGCGCTCCATCGTCTTGGAGATCTCCGGCCCGCCCCCGTGCACCACCACCGGTCGCAGGCCCACCGCCTGCAACAGGAGCACGTCCTCCGCGAAGTGCTCCTCGAGCTTGGGGTCGAGCATCGCCGCCCCGCCCAGCTTGATCACCGCGCGGATGCCCTTGAAGTGCTCGATGTAGCGCAGGGCCTCGACCAGGATCTTGCGCTTGATGGTCGGGCCCAGCTCGGCCAGGCGCTCGTTCACCGCCACCCGGCCGTCGGCCGAGGTCTGGGTGATCGCGGCGTAGTCCGCGTTGATCTTGACGTAGTCGTAGGAGAGGTCGCACCCGAAGGCCTTGGCCGACGCGTCCCCCAGCCCCACCTCCACCGCGATCTCGATGACGGGCTCCGAGAGCCGGTGCCGGAGCTGCACCGGGTCGTCGTGGCGCACCATGGCGCCGTCCTCGAAGAAGACCAGGTCCTGGATCCGCAAGCCGGCCTTCGCCAGCTCGAACGCCCCGCCCTTCCTCGACGCCGCGCCGCCCACCGTGGCCAGCACCCGGCCCGCCATGTTGGGGTCGGCGCCGAACACCGCCGCCTTCACCAACATCGACGAGGCCACCGCGCGGGCGTAGGCCCGGGCGTCCTCCCGCCGGGCCGCCCCGGTGACCGTCACCTCGACGCTGCGGGTGGCCCCCTCGCCGTCGGCCGCGATGGCCCGGGTCAGCTCCAAGAAGAGCTCCGCCACCGTCTCGGCGAAGAGCTCGTAGTCCTCGTCCTCGGTCTCGATGCGGGGGTTCTCGGCCCAGCCGTTGGCCAGGGCCACCACCGCGTCGTTGGTGGACATCTCCTCGTCCACCGTGAGCTGGTTCAGGGTGTCGTCCACCGCGGCCGAGAGCGCCTTCTGCAACATCGGTTGCGCGATGGCGCAGTCGGTGGTGAGGAACACCAGGGTCGTCGCGAGCGAAGGCGCGATCATCCCCGAGCCCTTGGCGACGGCGCAGATCTGCACCCGATCGCCGGACAGGAAGATCTCCCGGTGCTCGATCTTGGTGACCTTGTCGGTGGTGAGCACGCTCTCCGCGAAGGGCCGCGGGTAGCGCCCCAGCTCGGTGAGGAGCTCCTCCATCCCATCGGTCACCCGCTCGATCGGGAGCCGGTGCCCCACCACCCCGGTGTAGGCGGTGAGGACCTCCTCGGTCTCCACCCCGAGCAGGTCGGAGAGCGCGTCCGCCACCCGCAGGTCGTCTTGCACGCCCTCGTCGCCGGTGAGGGCGTTGGCGTTGCCGCTCACCGTGAGGACCGCGCGCACGCTCCCGCCCGCGTCGCGGAGGGCCTCGATGCGGGCGGTGTTGGGGGCGCGGCTCTTGTTCTGGGTGACGCACGCCGCCATCACCGCCGGCGCCTCCGAGAGGAGGATGCCGCAGTCCCGCTTGCTGTTCTTGATCCCGACGTTGCGCCCCGCGGCGAGAAAGCCCGGCGGCAGCTTCAGCTCATCCATCAAGCATCCCCCGCCGGCAAGAGGCCGGTGGCCTCGGGCAACCCGAGCAGGAGGTTGAGGTTCTGCACCGCCTGGCCGGCGGCGCCCTTGCCCAAGTTGTCGATGGCCGCGAACGCGCAGACCATCTGGGTCCGCGGCTCGACCCGCGCGTGGACCTCCACGAAGTTGGTGCCCCGCACCGGCGCGGTCTCCGGGGGCCGGTCTACCCACGCCATGAAGGGGTGCCCGCCCAGGGTCTCCTTGTAGGCCCGCTCCACCTCGATCGAGGAGACGCCGCGGTGCACCGGCGCGTAGACCGAGACCAGGATGCCCCGCCGCATCGGGATGAGGTGCGCGGTGAAGCACAGCCGCACCGGCCGCCCGCTCACCGCGGCCAGGGCCTGCTCCACCTCGGGGGTGTGCTGGTGCCGACCCACGCGGTAGGCGCGCAGGTTCTCTTGCACCTCGGGGAACATCAGCTCATCCTTGGTGCTCCGGCCAGCCCCGGTGACCCCGCTCTTGCCGTCCGCCACCAGCGGCGCGCCGGGCACCAGGAGGTGGTGGGCCATCAGCGGCGCGCACGCGGCGATCGTGGCGGTGGCGTAGCAGCCGGGGTTGGCCACCAGCCGCGCGTCCGCCGGCACCTCGAACAGCTCCGGGAGCCCGTACACCGCCTCGTCCAGGAGCGCGGGAGCGGGGTGGGTGAAGCCGTACCACTCCTCGTACGCCGCGGGGTCCCGCAGCCGGAACGCGCCGGACAGATCGATCACCCTGAGCCCACGATCGAGGAGCCGGGGCGCCAGGTCGGCGCTCGCCTCGGCCGGCATCGCCAACAGGGCGATCTGCCCCTCGCGGGTGGCCTCGAAGACCTCGGCGTGGCTGGTGAAGCGCAAGTCGGTCGGCCAACGGCGCAGCCGCTCCGCCACCATCTCGCCCGCCCAGCGGTCCGAGCTGGCCGCCACCACCGTCACCGCGGGGTGCCCTGCCAGGATGTCCAACAGCTCGAGCCCGGAGTACCCGGACGCGCCGAAGATCACGGCCTCCGTCACGCGGGCACTTCGCACATCGCTGATGGGTTTCGTCAAGGACTGCGGCGGGCTGCCTCCGAGTTGTCTCAGGCCGCGGGTGCGAAAAGCCCCCATGTCCGCCCCGGGTGAGGGATGATGCCGCCATGGAGCTGAGCGTCATCGGGCGCGGCAAGGCCGGCCGGGCCCTCGCCCAGGCCCTGGGCGTCCCCAACCTCCCCCACGGATCCCGCCCCCCGGGCCTGGTGATCCTCGCCGTGCCCGACCACGCGGTCGCGGCCGAGGCCGCCGCCTTCGAGGGCCGCTGCGCCCACCTCTCGGGCAGCCTGAACCTCCCCGACGTCCCCTCCGCCCACCCCCTCACCAGCTTCGACGGCCACCCCGCCGACTGGCGCGGCACCCCCCTCGCCCTCACCGGCCCGGTGCCCGACGCGATCACCGCCGCCCTGACCGGCCTCGGCTTCGAGCCCTTCCCGCTCCCGGCCGAGCACAAGGCGCTCTACCACGCCGCGGCGGTCTTGACGTCGGGCCACGCGGCGACCCTGTGGCTGGGCGCGGCAAGGCTGCTTGCCGACGCGGGGGTGGCGCTGCCGGGTCGGGGGCTGTGGCCGCTGGCGCAGGCTACGTTGCGGAACGTGGAGCAGCGGGGGGAGGCGGGGCGCACCGGCCCGTTCGTGCGGGGGGATGTGGCGACGATCGAGCGGGACGCGGCGGCGCTGCCGGAGGCTTGGCGGGAGGTGTTCTTGCGGCTGGGGGGGCTATAGGGCAGACCAACCAAACCACGCGAGCACCGCGCCGAGGAGCGTCAGCGCGCCGAGGCCCGCATAGGCGACGGGCCCCGGCTTCGCCTGAGTGGCCATGGGGAGATACTGGCGCCATGCGCCGACCGCGACGAGCAACCAGCCGGAGAGCGTGATGAGCACCCGCCAGTCCGCTACCCAGAGGTTGTGGAGCGCGACGATGACCAACCCCGCGACGAACAGCACGAGGCCGTTGAGCGTCACCACGGTCGGCGGTACGTCCTTCCAGATGCGAAAGTTCAGCGCCTCGGAGGTCGCAACCACGAAGAGGGTCGGGCCGAGGATCGCTGCGATCAGGTTCGATGGCTCCAAGGCTCCATCATACCCCCGCCTGTTCATTTCCCGCTCGAATCGGCGTACGCTGGGATGTGTATTCGGATCGTGGGGTAGGTGAATGCGATTCGTCGTCGAGCTACCGCTGAAACCTTCGAGCGCGGTGCGCGCGCTGGCCGTGATGTGCTGTCTTTCCAGCGTGGGGCTCATCTCCGTCCCCGCTCCGGCGTGCTCACCGTCGTCGACGGAGGTCTCGCTCGGCGCAAAGCTCGACGAGTTCACGGTCGGCACGCTGCCCGCACCGGAGGTTGGCCAGATCGAGTGGGTCCTTCCACCGGAGTCGTGGCTGGGGTGCGGCGGAGATGATGGCTGCAGCTTCGCATCGATCACGATCGAGGTGCGTTCCGCGCAGCTCGACTATCTGGCAATCGTCATACCCGACACCCCTGGCACTCACTTCTTTCGACCTCGCTCATTCGGTTCGGACGCGCTCGAGTTCGACCTCGGCGCCGAGGAGGCGGAGTGGTTCGTGGGTTCCGATTGTGTCGGTACGGAGATCGAAGTATCGGTGGTCGTCGATTCGGTTCGCTCGCGGTCCGTGCGCGTCGTCGTTCCGCCAACGCCGGAGCTTCGGTGTAGTCACACAGGCCAAGACTAATCGCTCTGTATGCGGGGCGGCCGACCCACCTCCATCACCAGCATCCTACATACGCTGGCGGCGCCTTGTATCTCTGTCTTGCGCACGGCCCTTGAACCGAGTGGACGGGACACGTGATCGGCATCGCACGGCACTATTCCCACACCTCTGATACCCTCGGACGTCATGCGCTGGCTCCTACCTGCCTCCTCCGTCATCCTGCTGGTGTGCTCCGCTGCGTGCAGCGACGAGGGCCTGCCCTTGGAGATCGCGCGACTGGACACACCGCTCTCGAGCACCGTCACCACCTACGCCGATGGCGGCGGGCTGCTCGCTCGTGCTGTAGTGACGCCCAGCTTCGTTGCCTATCGTGGCGACGGCGACGCGTGGGTGAGCCTCGGGGCCCTCGGGCCCGTGACCGCATACCAGATCGAGCACCCGCGCTACACCCTGTGGGTGGCCTGCCCTGGCGTCGAAGGCGAGCCCACGCAAGTCAACCTGCTCTTCCTTACGAGTGAAGACACCTTGGAGCCCGCGGTGCTCTGCGACCCAGCACCGCCCATAGATGGCCTCCGCTCCTTGTCACTCGTGGTGGGCGAGACCAACAACCGCATGCTCAGGATGGCCGCCGGCAGCATCAACACCGCCTGGTACGACGCGACAGGCAGCCTGATCACCATCACCTCCTTCAGCCAGGGTTCGGGACCTTACGACCTGGTCACCATGTCCTCGGACGGCCCGAACGACGTCGGCCTATGGATCGATCGTGACGTGGCGCTGGCGGGCGAACTCGAGTACACCGCGAACCCGGCGCAACCCTTCCTGCCTTTCTCCTTCGGCTCCCACCCATCCAGATCTACCGAGACCAACGAACAGACCGATCACCTCTACGTCACGAGGAACCGCACCGCGATCGTCATGCCCAGCACAGGCCTCCAGAGCCTCGCGATCGTGCCGGACGAGGCCAGGGACAGCGGGGACATAGACCTGGTGTCCGCCTGGACGAGGGACGGCGACAATGGGCTCGCCGCCCTGAGCTATCGACAAGATCCCCGGGACACGAACCTGGCATACCCGGATCCCCTGATCGGCGGGGCCATCCGCAACGTGGGGGCGCGGCGCTTCTCGCTGGAGCTCCCCACGGGTCAGGCCGGCATCCAGGTCATGCAGGCTCACCTGCAACCCTCGGAGAGCCCGTTGACGATCGATCTCTGGATATCCGAGCGCTGGCTGGCCGAGTCGGCGCTCGTCGATGTCGACTTCCCGCCTTCGTACGACCCGAGCCAGGTCCTGGGCGCGCCAGGCGACAGCGTCGTGTCGAGGGCATGGGCGCGGTGGAGCAACCGAGACAGCCGGAGCCTCGCCGAGTCCATCCAGCACGAAGGGCGCGTCGTGCCGCGAAGCCTCGACGGCCTGGACGTGGCGGCTGCCTCGATCGGGCTGCAGAGCGGTACCGTAGAGTAGCGTGGCGCCTGAACCAACACAGGTCGAGGTGCCCCTCCACCTCTTCGCGCGGTGCGTGCGGGACTGGGATGACACGCGTAGTGCCATCGCCAACGGGTCCGCCAATGACCAGCCTCCAGGGCTGGAGAGCGACCTCGAGTACGTCCTGACCCATGCCTTCGACTACGGCCCAGGCACCCAGGGCTACTGGTGCGATGGCGTGACGATCGAAAGCGCCGAGCGTTGGGACTCCGGGGCCCCCCTCTTGAAGGGCAAGGCCGTCCTCGCCCTGGGGAGCGGCCCCTGGTGCCGGGTGCCCATCGCGGCGGAGATGATCTGCGATCCGAGCTCGATGCTTCTGCAACGCATCTTGCTCCACGTCGGCGCCGCGAGCCTCGGCTCCCTCGCCGCGCACGAGCACGTCGAGGATCCGACCGCCCCGCCCTGGCTCCTCTGCTTCGAGGTCCCGCGCCCCGGTGAGACGCCGCTCCCGAACGCCGCTGCGCTCTTCGACCAGGTCGAGACGTGGTCGCGCGCGCACCCGGGCCGCCCGATCGTCGGCCCGGAGTGGACGCCCATGACCCTCCCCGAGGTCCTGGCCTACCTGGAGTCCGCGGTCACCGCGGGGGTCGCCCTCCACACCGAGGACACCTGGCTCGATGGAGGCGAGGCGCTGCGGATCGTGTAAGCCTAGGCCGGGAGCTCGATCCGCACCCGCGTCCCCTGCTCCAACCGGCTCGTGATCCTGATCGTCCCCTGGTGCGCCCGCACCACCTCTCGCACGTACGGCAGCCCGTTCCCCCGCCCCACCGCGCGGGTGGTGAAGCCGGGCTCGAACACCCGCTCCAGCGTGCGCGGGTCGATGCCGGGGCCGGTGTCCTCCACCTCCAGCACCACGCGCTGGCCGAGCGGGGTCCGGCGGGCCTCGGCCCGAAGGGTGATGCGTCCGCCCTCGGGCATGGCCTGGGCGGCGTTCGCGGCCAGGTTCTCGAGCGCCGCGGTCAGAAGCGGCGCGTCGGCCTGCACCTTCGGCAGCCCCGGCTCGACCTCGGCTGCCACCTCCACCGAAGGCCCGCGCGCGGCCCGCTCGGCCGCCACCACCGCGTCGATGAGCGCCCCAAGGTCCAGCGCCGTCAAGTCGGGTTGCACCCGGGCCAGACGCTCGAGCTCACGGACGGTGCGCTCGAGCTGATCCGCCTTCTTCTCGATCAGCTGGAGGAACGCAGGGTCCACAGGCAGGCCATTTCGCAGGTCCTCCTGCACCAGCTGGGCCGCGCCCTTGATCGCGGCGGTGGGGTTGAGGACGTCGTGGGTGATCTGATCGACCCACTGGCCGAGGGTCTGGTGGTACCGCCGCCGAGCGCGGCGCGTGGTCACGAGGTGCACCAGGGGCCGCACCGCGACAAGGAACGAGATCAGCACGAAGACGGTGCCGAAGACCAGCAGCCCGGTACGCCGGACCGCGACCGCCACCAGCAAGACCTCGCCCACCACCGCGACCAGGGCCAGGAGCACGATGGTGACGAGGGCGGAGGTCTTCGGCCGATCGAAGAGGCCCCGGGTCTCGAGGAGCATGGCGCCGAGTACCAGCGCGGCCAGCGCGAGCCCGATCGCGGCGAGCCGGGGCGCGGGCAAGCCGCCGATGGACGCAAGGTCGGTTGCAACCCCGCCGAAGCCCAGCGCGGCCGCCGCGCCGAGCATGTAGCAGCGCACCCGCTCCGCCCCCGGGCTGGTGCGGGCGTGGTGCACGAAGCGCGGGCCGAGCACCGCGACCGCGACGACCAGACCCGCGAGCATGGCGAAGGCCCACGCGTCGCTCCCCGGGAAGCCCGCCAGCGCGGGGTGCAGGCGCGGGCCGAGGCTGAGGAGCGCGAGGCCGACGAAGTAGACGTACATGAGCACCAGGAGCGGGCGCAGGCGCCGCCTGAGGCCCAGGAAGCCCGCCAACAGCGAGATGGCGGGGGCCGCCGCGAGCGCCGCCGCGACCTCGGTGAGCCCGTGCCAGCGCGGGCCCGGGGCCACCTCCTCGAGGCCGTCCGCGGCGCAGTAGGCGAACAGGAACAGGGACATCAGCCCCAGCTCGCCGGTGAGGCGCCCCTCCTGACGCCGCAGCGCGGTGGCCACCGCGAGGCTCCCGAAGAGCACCGCCGCCACGAGCGAGAGGACGTCGTAGGTGGTCACCACCGCCGATTCTGCACGGGTCGGGCCAAGGAACCAGCGGGCAGGCCGAATCGGCCGATCTGGCGCGGGTGCCGGTGCGATGCAAAACCCGAGGGAGTGCTATCATCCCGCCGCCTTGAGCGATCGGCAGCGCGTGCTCGTCGTCGAGGATGACGAGGACATCGGCGTGGTGCTCACCGGGCTCCTCGGGCGCGGCGGCCTCGAGGCGCGCCACGTCGCGAGCGCGGAGGCCGCGGTCACCGCCCTCGACTCGGGCTCCTTCGACGCGGTGCTCACCGACCTGAAGCTGCCCGGCATGGACGGCCTGGCCCTGTTGCGCCACGTGCACGAGCGGTGGTCGGACGTCCCGGTGGTGATGCTCACCGCCTTCGGCTCGGTCCCGGTGGCGGTCGAGGCGATGCGCGCGGGCGCGGCCGACTTCATGCTCAAGCCCTTCGATCGGGAAGAGGTCTTGCACACCGTGCAACGCGCCCTGCACGCCTACGCCGCACGGGCAGAGCGCCCGCCCGAGCCGGTGGGCCTGGTGGGGCGCTCGGAGCCGCTCCGGGCGGTGCGGGCGGATCTGCTGCGGGCGGCGCGGGTGCAGTCCACCGTGCTCATCCGCGGCGAGAGCGGCACCGGCAAGGAGGTGGTGGCCAAGGCCATCCACGCCGCGAGCGCCCGGGCGGAGCAGCCGTTCGTGCCCGTGCACTGCGCCGCGATCCCCGAGAACCTGCTCGAGGCGGAGCTCTTCGGCCACGTCAAGGGGGCCTTCACCGGCGCCGTCCGCGACAAGCCGGGGCGGGTGGAGCTGGCCGAGGGCGGGACCCTGTTCCTGGACGAGCTGGGCGACGTGCCCCTGGCGATGCAGGTCAAGTTGCTCCGCCTGCTCCAGGAGCGGGCCTACGAGCCGGTCGGTGACGGGCGGACCAAGCGCGCCGACGTGCGCTTCGTCGCCGCCACCCACCGCGACCTCGAGGCCATGGTGGCCGACGGCACCTTCCGCGAGGACCTCTTCTACCGGCTCAACGTCATCCCCCTCTGGCTGCCCGCCCTGCGGGAGATGAAGGGCGACATCGACGAGCTCGCCACCGCGCTCCTTCGACGGATCGCGCCCGAGAACGGGCGCGCCGAGCTGAAGTTCGCCCCCGAGGCCCTCGCGCGCCTCGGGGCCTACGACTTCCCGGGCAACGTGCGCGAGCTCGAGAACGTGGTGGAGCGCCTCACCGTGTTCACCGAGGGCGAGCGGATCCTCGAGGCGGACGTGGAGCGGGAGCTCTCGCGACGCGGGCCCCGCAGCCCCTCGCCCGCCGCCGCGCCGACGTCGGAGTGCGAGGCGCTGCGCGACGCCCTCCGGCGCGCGGGGGGCAACCGCACCCGGGCCGCGCGCCTGCTCGGGCTGAGCCGCCGCACGATCTACAACCACATGCACCGGTGCGGCCTGCTCGACGAGTGACCGCGCTGTGCACGCTGCACGGCCGACCTGCACACTTGCACGCCTCGACCCGGCTCCGGGTCCCTGATCGTGACCGGCACGGTGGATGCACTGCCCCTCCCGTGACACCGCCCTCGGGCGAGCGAAGGAGACCACCATGCCCCGACATCCCATCGCGATCATCACCGCCCTCGGCCTGGCCTCGGCCAGCGCCTGCGGGCCCCAACCCGACGCCGCCGACGGCCCCACCGTGGGAACCCAGGCGGAGGAGCTGCACGCGCTTGCGGCCCGGCCCGTGGTGCGGGTCATCAGCCGCAACCTCTACGTCGGCGCCAACGTCGATCTCGTGATCGGCGCCCTCGCGACCCCCGACCCGAGCGACGATCTGCCCACCCTGGTGGGCGCGATCGAGACGTTCATGGCCACCGACGTGGTGGCGCGGATGGGCGCCGTCGCCCGCGAGATCGACCTCACCGACGCCGACGTGGTGGGCCTGCAGGAGGTCTTCTACGTCAACATCCAGATCCCCGGCGTGGCGAGCGCCGAGGCCGACTTCCTCCAGATCCTGCTCGCGCAGCTCGCGGCCCGCGGCCTGGAGTACGACGCGGTCGTGGTGCAGAACACCACCGACGCGAACCTCCCCGGGCTGCGCCTGTTGGACCGCGACGCGATCCTGGTGCGGCGGAGCACCGTCGTCACCCACGAGGTCGACTCGGCCCTGTTCTCGATCAACGAGGGCGACCCCGGCACCGGCTTCGAGATCGTGCGCGCCTGGAGCTCCGCCGTGCTCACGGTCGAGGGCCACACGATGCAGCTCCTCAACGCGCACCTCGCGTCGGGCAACGGCGCCGAACTCTCCGGCCTGCGCACCCTGCAGGCGGTGGAGCTGATGACCCACGCCCGGACCGACATGCCGGTGGTCCTGACCGGTGACCTCAACGACGTCCCCGACTCCGGGATGCACTCGACGATCACCGGCGCCGGCTTCGCCGACGTCTGGGCCACCCTGGTGCCCTGGTCGAGCGGCGAGACGTGCTGCCACGCCGACGATCTGTCCAACCCGCGAGCAGAGCTCAGCACCCGCATCGACTACGTGATGGCGCGCGGCTTCGCGCACGGGAACCGGGCGGTGCGCGGCGCCATCCTGAGGCTGGGCCTGTGGTCGTTCGAGAAGGTCGAGGGGCCGTTCTTCCCGATCTGGCCGTCGGACCACGCGGGGCTCTGGGCCCGGCTCACGCTGCCGTAGGCACCGCAATGCGACCTGCGAAGGAGTAGGCACTGAACACTTGCCTCCCCCGATTCTCCTCGGTAAGCTTCACCTCATGGCGAATCCGGTCGACATCGCGCAGCTGAGTCCGGCGGAGCGCCTCCAGCTCATCGAGCAACTCTGGGAGAGCCTCCAGCGCCCACAGGATGTCGAGATCACGGACGCTCAGCGACTCGAGCTCGAGCGCCGCGACGCGGCATACACGTCGGGCGAGATGGAGACCTACTCCGAGCAAGAGGTCTTCGACGCGCTGAAGAACCGTGCGCGCCGTTGAGTTCTATCGAGAAGCCCGCCTCGAGATCGAGGAGGCGGTCGCCTGGTACGATGCTCAGGAGGTCTCCGGTCTCGGAGACCGACTCTTGGGCGAGATTGAGACGGCCCTGCACAAGGCTCGAACTCTCCCAGAAGCGTTCCCGGTGGTCGACGGACGAAACAGGAGAGTCATCCTGAAGCGGTTCCCGTATGGGCTGTTCTTCCGCGAAGAGGAGCACGGGATCCTCGTCGTGGCGTTCTTCCACTCGAGGCGTGACCCCAGCCGCAGGAGCGGCCGCTGACGACTACCTGAGGCAGCTCCCCTCGAAGTCCCGCAGCCCCGGCGCGTCCTCCACCACCGTGGTCACGCGCGGCGCCACCACCACCCGCACCACCTCCAGCACCGCGCGGTCCACCACCACCACCAGCGTCATCATCGCCACCGCCGCCAGGACCCCGCCGCGCGCCGGCCCCTCGTCGATGCGCATCCACACCGGCAGGGCCAGCATCAACGCGAACCCATACACCACGGTGCCAAATGTCAGGACCAGGGTCAGGTCGTCGTAGCAGAACAGCCGGGTGGTGAAGGGGTTGGCATTGAGCACCGCCTCGAAGAAGGCCATCGCCATCGGCGCCAAGGCCCAGGCGAGCAGGCCCATGCCCCGGGCCCGGAGCGCGCGCAGCGCCATCATGCAGAGCACCGCGTAGGTCGAGAAGTACGCCACCGTCACCAGGTAGAGGAAGGCTGGGTTGCGGTCGATGGTGATCGTGACGTCGAAGCCGAAGTGCATGTGGAGGACGTCGAAGAAGAACGGGGTCTGCAGGTAGTTCAGCCCGAACGAGAGCACCACCACGCTGGCCACCAGCTTCACTCCGGCGCGTCGCCCAAACGACACCCCGCGCTCGCTCGGGTGGGGGCGAAACGCAGGCAGGATTGCGCCCGCCGCCATCAGGACCCCGTACACCATGCACGCCAGGTCGCCCCAGCGCTCGGCCCAGCCGGAGACCATCACCAGGCCGGTGCCGACGCCCCACACCGGGGTGTAGGCCAGCCAGTACCGCTCCACCGCGGCCTTGGCCTCGTTGGGCGAAAGGAGGGCGCGGAGACGGGTCAGAACACCCCGCAGATCGCGCCGTTGATCACCGCGCCGTCCGCGGTCACCGTCTGGTCCGGCCAGTGGATCGCCCCCGCGATCCAGAGCTCGGCCGTCTCCTGCATCTCGCGCGTCAGCTCCGCCGCCAGGAGCCCGAAGATGTAGATCCGCACCGTGGCGGTGCTGACCTGGGTGGGCCACGAGGAGGTCTGGGCGTTGGTCGCGTAGTAGTGCACCGCCACCGTGTACGTGCCGTCCGGGATGAAGCGGGAGGCGCCGTGGCCGTCGATGTTGATGTTCTCGGGGCCGAAGCCCGAGGTGTCGTCCACGTCGAGGCGCGGGTTGGCGCCCGGGGTCTGGGGGAACCAGTTCGGGGTGCGGCCGCAGTCGCGATAGTGAACGTCGGTGGCGCAGTCACAGAACGTGCCGCCCTGTTGGATCAGGTGCAGGTCGAGGTCGCTGTCGGGGTGGTCCCAGGTCAGCTCGATGCGGACCGCGTTGGTGGGGAGCGCCTCGACCACCACCACCGCGGGCTCGCTCTCGAGGCCGAGCGCGTCGATCACGATCAGCTCCAGCTCGTACACCCCGGACAGATCGGCCCAGAACGAGGGCTGGGCGGTGCGGGCGCGCTCGAGCTCGGTGGTGCTCCCGGGGGGCACGGTGGCCAGCCGCCAGCGGTAGGTCAGCGGCTCGTCCGGCGGGTCGTCCTGATCGTAGCTGGCCGAGCCGTCGAGGGTGACGCGGCTCCACGGCTCCACCGTCTGATCCTCGCCGGCCACCGCGATGGGCGGGAGGTTGGCCAGGGTGTGCAAGGGGACCTGCACCCAGCCCGGCTTGCCCGGCACGTTCTTCTCTTCGAGCACGTTGGTCTCGATGAAGACGCTCGCGGTGACGGTGCCGGTGGCGCTCGCGGGCAGCTCGACCCGGACCCCCACGCTGGCCCGCGCCTCGGGGGCGAGGGCGCCGGGGCGCTCGGGGGTCGGGGTCGACGTGGTGATGCGGAACGGCGCGTCGGCCGGCTCGACCCGGATGCGATCGATGAGGAGGTCGTTGGTGCCGGTGGAGATGATCACGAACGACGACACCGCCACCCCGCCGGCGGGGGCGAAGCCGAAGTCCACCACCTCGGGGGTCACCTCGATGTCGGGCCTGCGGGTGTCGGTGCCGCGGCCCTTCACGTAGATGACCTGCTCGGGGAGCTTGGGGTCGTCGCTCACCACGGTCACGGTGCCGGTGGCGATCTCGAGCCGGCGGGCGCGGAACTTCAGATCGAGCGCGTACTTCTGGTTGGCCGGGACCTCGTCGGTGGGGTTCACGGTCAAGAAGCACCCGCCGCAGTCGTCCTCGATCCGGATCTCGCTGATCTCGCTCGGCACGCTCGAGAACGAGCGCAGCTCCGCGGTGCGGACCGAGTCCTGGCCCAGCTCCACGGTGCCGAAGTCCAGGGCGTCCGGCGACACCTCGAGCACCGGCTCCACGGCCGAGAAGGTGTCACCCTCGCACCCCGCCCCGAGCAGGGCGGCCAGAGCAAGGGTCACCCCGGGGAGGGTGCGCCGAAGACACATGGTCGAGGAGTCTACCCCGGCCCCCCCGGGGATCGGCCGGTTTTTTTCCGGGCCCCCGCGCCGTCAGCCGTCCTGGGGCTGGGGCCCGGTGAAGCCGCTGTGCCCGATGAACTCCCGCAGCAGGGAGTTCTGGGGCACGTGGTCGGGGTAGATGGCCACGAAGCGGTCCACCAGCTGCAGCAGGCGAAACGCGGTGGGATAGGCCTCGTGGTCCTCCGGCACCTCGAGCAGGTACCGCTCCGCGAACACCTTCAGCACCGACGGCTCGTAGACGAGGGAGGAGTCGAGGACCACGTCGGCCTGGGCCTGGTGGGGGAAGATGTGGCGCCGCTCACCCGCCCGGACGAGGGGCCAGCGCCGGATGGTCTCCGCCGCGTCGTGGTTGCGCCCATGACGATCCCGGACGATGCGGCGCAACAGCCGGATGTCGGAGGCGTGGACCCGGGTCAGCCGGTCGAAGGCCAGCTGGGCGAGCGGGCAGATGAAGATGCGGAACACCTGCCCCTCGGGGATGCGGCTCAACAGGCGCGGGTTCAGCCCATGGATGCCCTCGAGCATCAGCACCTCGTCCGGCCCCAGCCCCCGCACCGGCCCGCCCTCGGGGTGGCTCTGGCCCGCCTTGAAGTCGTAGCGCGCGGTCGGGGTGCGCTCCCCCCGCAGCAGCGCCCCCACCTGGGCCTGGAGCAAGTCCGATTGCAGCGCCTCGAAGGCCTCGAAGTCCCACTCCCCCCGGGCGTCGCGCGGGGTGCGCTCGCGATCCACGTAGTAGTCGTCGAGCGACAGGCCCACCGGGTTCACGCCGTTCACCAACAGCTGCACCGTGAGCCGCTTGATGAAGGTCGTCTTGCCGGACGAGGACGGCCCGGCCACACACACCACCCGCACCCGGTCCTTGCGCTGGGTGATCTCGTCCGCGATGCGCCCGATCTCCTTCTCCTGGAAGCCCTCCACCACCCGGACGATGCGGGCCACGTCGCCCCGCACCGAGGCGCGGTTGAAGTCCCCGACCGAGGTCACGCCCAGGGTGTGCATCCAGCGCTCGTGGGTGCGGGTCATCGCCAGGCTCTGGCGTGACACCGCCCGGGCCGCCTCCACCCGAGTCACGAGCGGGGGCGCGTCGGACGGCGCCGCCGCGTCGTGCACGAGGAGCAGGCCGCCGTCGTCCGCCACCACCCGGAACCCCACCAGCGGCGCCGCGCTGGGCAAGAAGGGCCCGAGCGCGAGGGCGTAGGCGGCGCCGTAGCTGGCCATCGGCACCGCGCCGTCCCGCCACACCTCGAGCAGGCGCACGCTGTCCGTGCAACCCACCCTGCCGAAGTACTCGCGGGCCTCCTTCACCGTCCACAGCTCCTCGGAGAGCGGGGCGTCCCGGCCGACGAGCTCCGCCATCCGCGCGGCGAGCGGCGCCGCGAGGGCGGATGCAGGCCCGCCTGCCTCGAGCTGGAGCTGCTGCGCGAAGCCGAGCGAGGGCCCCATCCGCAGGCGCGCCGAGGGGTCGAGGCGCTCCGCCGCCTCCAGCGCGAGCAAGCCCAGGCTGCGCCGAAAGATGCGCAGCCCCTCCCAGTGCGCGGTGGTCAGCGCCTCCACCACCGACTCGCCCGACACCGGCGCGCTCAATGACACCGCCCGGTGGTCCACCAGGGCCGCCACCACCGGCGCGCCGCCGACCTGGCTGGGCAAGAGCGTCCCCACCCGGGTCCCGTTCTTGACCGTGCGCCGGATACCTTGCACACGGAGCTCGACCGTGGTCCGGCGCGGCAGGGCGCGATCGCGGATCAGCACCCCGACGCTCTCGGTCATCCCCTGGAGGCGCTCGGCGAGGCTCCCCACCACCTGCTCGAGCAACATGGCCCCGAGCTCCGGGGCGGTGCCCAGCATCCGGTGGTAGGTCAGGCGGTCCAGGCGCCCGAGCAGCATCGGCACCTCGGCGGTGACGGTGGCGCCGCGGGGGCGCTCCACCACCAGCGCGATCTCCCCGAAGTGCTCCCCCGGACCCACGCTGCCGAGGGCCATGCCGCCCTTCTCCATCCGGGCGGTGCCCTCGAGGACGAAGTACATCGCGCGATCGTGGGCGCCCTCCACCACCACCGCCTGGCCCGGTGGCACCTCGATCGGCTGGAGGTGATCCGCGAGGATCGGGATCACCGCCCGGGGCAGGGTGTGGGGCGGGAACACCGCCTCCAGGCGCTCGGCGGTGATCGGCGGCGGCGACGAGGTGCTCACCACCCCTGAACGATGGATCAACTCGCGCCGCGCCGCACCCCCGACCGCGGTGATCGACCAAGCGACCGGAGTCGGCCGGTTCGTGACGCCTCGCACCCCAGGGCCGCCCCCGTAGCCGCCACGCAGTCAGAGTTGTAGGCTGGACGCCATGAGCCTCCTCGACGCCCTCAAGCAGCACTCGATCATCGTCGCCGACACCGGCGACATCGGCGCGATCGCGCAGTACACGCCGCGCGACGCCACCACGAACCCGTCGCTGCTGCTGAGCGCGAGCCAGAACGCGGCCTACCAGGACCTCGTGGACGAGGCGCTGGCCTATGGGAAGAAGCAGAGCGGCGCCGCGCAGGCCCGCGCCGAGGCGTTCGTCGACAAGCTGTTCGTCAACTTCGGGCATCGCATCCTCGAGATCATCCCGGGGCGGGTCTCGACCGAGGTCGACGCGCGGCTGTCCTTCGACACCTCGCGCACGATCGACAAGGCGCGGCACCTGATCGGCCTGTACGAGGCGGCGGGCATCGAGCGCGAGCGGATCCTGATCAAGGTGGCCGCCACCTGGGAGGGCATCCGCGCGGCGGAGCAGCTCGAGCGGGAGGGCATCCACACCAACCTCACGCTGCTCTTCTCGTTCGCGCAGGCGATCGCTTGCGCGGAGGCCCGCGTCACCCTGATCTCGCCCTTCGTCGGGCGCATCTACGACTGGTACAAGGCCGACCGCGGCGTGGCCGACATCCCGCTCGAGGAAGATCCGGGCGTGGCGTCGGTGGAGCGCATCTACACGTACTTCAAGAAGTTCGACTTCACGACCGAGGTGATGGGCGCGAGCTTCAGGAAGGCCGGCCAGATCACCCAGCTCGCCGGGTGCGACCTGTTGACGATCAGCCCTTCGCTCCTGTCGGAGCTGTCGGCCGCGAGCGGCACCCTCGAGCCGCGCCTCACGGTCGACAAGGCGAAGGCCGACGACGTGGAGCGGATCGACATGAACGAGCAGACGTACCGCTGGATGCACAACCAGGACGCGATGGCGGTCGACAAGCTCGCCGACGGCATCCGCCGCTTCTACGCGGACGGCCAGAAGCTGGTCGCGTACGCGACGGCGCGGGTGAGCTGAGCATGCTCTCGATCCTGGTCCCGATGCTGGCGCTCGCTGCGCCGGCCGAGCCACCACTCGACGCCATCATCCTGGAGCGTGACACCCTGCTCTTCGAGCGCGGCTTCAACGCCTGCAAGCTCGACGAGCTCGAGCCCCTCATCGCGGACGACTTCGTGATGTACCACGACAAGGCCGGCGTCGACGATCGCGCCGCGTTCTTCCGCGCGATGCGCGAGAACATCTGCCACGGGCAGACGACGCGGCCCGTGCGCCACCTCGTGCCGGGGACGACACACGTCTATCCGCTGAGGGCCCAAGGGAAGCTCTACGGGGCGCTCCAGACCGGGGAGCACGACTTCTATCTGAAGGCCCCGGGCGCCGATGAGGTCCTCACCAACATCGCCCGCTTCACGCACCTGTGGCTCCTGCGGGGCGGCAAGTGGGTGCTGAAGACCTCGCTCAGCTACGACCACCAGGATCCGCGCTCCAACACGCCCTTCGACGCCGACGTCCTCACCCGCATCTACGACACCGCGCCTCGGGTCGACGCGATGCTCGAGCGGCACGTCATCCGGTCGATGGCGATCGCCCGGATCTCGAGCGGGGTGGTCCGCGAGGTCCGCGTGGCCGGAGAGCGCGCCCCGGGCAAGCCGGCGGGGCTCGACACGATCTACAACGTGGCCTCCCTCGCCAAGCCGGTCACCGCGATGACGGTGCTGAAGCTCGTCGATCTCGGCCTGTGGGATCTCGACGCGCCGCTCGCGCGGTTCTACGTAGACCCGGCGGTCGCCCGGTCACCGCACGCGAAGAAGCTCACCACGCGGCACGTCCTCTCCCATCGCTCGGGCCTGCCCAACTGGCGCCACCTCCGAGAGGACAAGAAGCTCGTGTTCGAGTTCGCGCCGGGCACGCGCTACCAGTACTCGGGCGAGGGCTACGAGTGGCTGAGGAAGGCGGTCGAGGCCAAGCTCGAGCGCTCCCTCGAGGATCTCGCGCGGGAGTACGTGTTCCAGCCCGCCGGGATGCGCGACACGTCCTACCGGTGGCCAGACGCCTCGCGCGCGGAGCGCGTCGCGGAGCGCTTCGGCGCGACGGGCGAGCCGGTGCAGGCCGCGCCCCACCGTGAGGCCAACGCAGCCGCGAACCTGATGACCACGGCCGAGGACTACGGGCGCTTCCTCGCCTACGTGATGGGCGGGGCGGGCCTGTCGCCCAAGCTCAGGAGCGCGATGCTCGCGCCGACCTCGAAGAAGAAGCCGGGCATCGCCTTCGGGCTGGGCTGGGAGATCTTCCCAGACGTGGCCGCAGGTCAGCTTGCGATCCAGCACACCGGCGGCGATGACGGCCTCAAGGCGCTCGCGCTCGGCTTCCCCGGGACCGGGGACGGGGTGGTGATCCTCTCGAACTCCGAGAACGGGATGCAGCTGTGGCGGAAGGTCGTGACCGAGATGTTCGGCGCGCGCGGGGCGGAGGTCGTGGCCCGCAACCTCGCCCCGGAGCCCTGAGCCTCCGGAAGCCCCTGATCGCAGACACCCTGGCCGCCGCGGCCCCTCAGCGCTCGCTGTCGAGGTGGGCCATCTGCTCGGCCTGGTACCGCGTGCCGGCCACCGCGCCCTCCGGCACGATGCGCTCGAGCTCCGCCACCTGCTCGGGCTCGAGCGCGACTGACAGCGCGCCGAGGGCGTCGTCGAGCTGCTCCGGGGTGCGCGCGCCGATCACCGGCAAGAACTCCGGGCGCTTCGCGCGCACCCAAGCGATCGCGAGCTGACCCGGGCTCAGACCGAGCTCACCCGCGTAACGGCTGAAGCCCGCCACGAGCTCCGCGTTGCGCCGGCCGTTGTCGCCGGTGAAGCGCGGCAGGTAGTTGCGGAAGTCGCCAGGCCCGCCAGGGGTCTTCCCGCCGAGCAGGCCGCGCGAGAGCACGCCGTACAGCGTCGCCCCGATGCCGAGCTCGTCGAGGACGCCGAAGATCTTCGCCTCGGGCCCGCGGCTGACCAGCGCGTACTCGATCTGCAGGTCGGCGATCGGGTGCACCGCGTGGGCGCGCCGGATGGTCTCCGTCCCCACCTCGGACAGGCCGATGTGCCGCACGTAGCCCTTCTCGATCAGCTCGGAGATCGCGCCGATGGTGTCCTCGATCGGCACCGTCGGATCGAGCCGTGCGGGGCGATACACGTCGATGTGGTCGACGCCGAGCCTACGCAGGCTGTACGTCAAGAAGCTCTTCACCGCGGCGGGGCGCGCGTCGAAGCCGAGGAAGGCGCCCTCGGGGCTGCGCAGGGCGCCGAACTTCACGGACAGCTGGACCTGATCGCGGCGGCCCTCGATCGCGCGGCGCACGAGCAGCTCGTTGTGCCCCATGCCGTAGAAGTCACCGGTGTCGAGCAGGCTCACGCCGCGCTCGAGGGCGGCGTGGATGGTGGCCACGCCCTGGGCGTCGTCGGTCGGGCCGTAGACGCCCGGGGACATGCCCATGCAACCGAGGCCGAGCGGAAACACCTCGGGGCCGGTGCGGCCGAGGCGGATGGGGCTGATCTTCACTCGCGTCATGTCTGTCGTTCCTCCGATGCACGAGGTTAGGTTCGGCACTCGAATCAATCCAGTACATATGTATGATACGCGATATGCAGGACGCTTATGGAAGGGACCTCGATCTCAACCTGCTGCGCGTCTTCGTGGTGGTGGCCGAGGAGGGCAGCGTCACCCGCGCGGCGGGGCGGCTCTACCTCACCCAGCCCGCGGTGAGCGCGGCGCTCGGGCGCCTGAACACCGCGATCGGCGCGCCGCTCTTCGTGCGTCGGGGCCGCGGTCTCGAGCTCACCCCGCGCGGCGCGACGCTGTTCGACGCCGCCCGCCCGCACCTGCGCGCCCTCCTGGAGGCCGCGCTCGACCCTCCGGGGTTCGATCCGAAGACGAGCGAGCGGGTGGTGCGGCTCGGCTTGTCCGATGCGATGGAGGGCTGGCTCCTACCGCCCCTGCTCCGCGCCCTGGCGGAGCACGCCCCTCGGATGCGCGTCGTGGTGAGCCCGGTGCAGTTCCGTACCGTGCTCCACGCCCTCACCTTGGGCCGGGTGGAGCTCGCGTTCACGGTGGCCGACGAGCTGCCCTCGAGCATCCGGCGCGAGCCGACCATCGGTGAGGGCTTCGTGTGCTTGTTCGACCCGCGCCACGTACGCATGCCGCGGGCGCCGAAGCCCGCCGACTACTTCGCGCACGGGCACGTGATCGTCTCCTACAACGGCGACCTGCGCGGGGTGATCGAGGACTTCGGGCTCGGGACCCGCGACGTGCGCTGCTCGGTCTCCACCTTCTCGCACATCGGCGCGATCGTGCACGGCTCGGCGCTCGTCGCCACCGTGCCCTCGCGCATCGCGGAGCGCGAGCGTGCCCTCCGGCCCGAGCTGAGGACCGCCCCGCTACCCTTCGAGACCGGCGAAGGCACGGTGGATCTGCTGTGGCCCGCCGCGCTCGACGGCGACGAGGCCCTCACCTTCGTGCGAGAGCACCTCGCGCGGATCGCGCGGGCCACCGGCGCCAAACGCCAACGCAAGCCGCGTTGACACCGATCGACTCAAGCCCCGCCGCGCCGCACCCCGAAGGCGGTGATGAACCACGCGATGCCCAGGAGCGAGAAGCCCAGGATGGCCGGGGTCAGGGACTCGGCGATGCCGGTCATCACGATGAGGGGCATGTCCGGCGACTTCGACCACTCGGCGTGCTGAGGCACCTGCCAAGCCACGGTGGCGAGATTGGCGCTCACCGCCGCCAGCACCGAGAACACCGCGGCCCGGCTCAGCGCCTGGACCAGGGCCTCCCGCCGGGGGTCGGGGCGCAGCACGAAGCCCACCGAGGCGGCCCCGGTGAGGAGCCCGAAGATCAAGACGAACCAGATGCCCAGGCCGCCGGCCTGCATGAACGCCATCATGCCCACTGAACGCGCCGGCCGGCCGCGCGTGACGGAGGACTGTCACGCGGCCCTCACCCGTGCGTTGATGCAGGCGGGTGGCGGACGACGGACAGCTGGTGGCGGGCCTCCGGGTGGGAGATCCCGAGGCCTTCGACCGGGCCTACGCCCGGTACCGCGCCCCGGTCTTCGGGTTCCTACTGAGGCTCTGCCAGGATCGCCCCCTGGCCGAGGACCTCCTGCAGGAGACCTGGCTCCGGGCCGCCCGCGCGGCGCGCACCCTGGCCCCGGACAGCCGGCTGAAGCCGTGGCTGTTCCGGATCGCCTACAACCTGTTCGTGAGCCACCGGCGCTGGTCGGCCCTGAACCTGGCGCGGCTCGGCACCCTCCGGCTCCTGAGCCCGGGCGAGGCCGACCACCGCACCCCGTACGAGGCGCAGGCCACCGGCGACCTCCAGCGCCGGCTGGAGGCCGCCCTGGCCGAGCTCAAGGACGAGCACCGCGAGGTGCTCCTGTTGGTGGCGGTGGAGGGGATGGAGCCCCAGGAGGCGGCGGAGGTGCTCACCGTCTCCGCCCCCGCGCTCCGCCAACGCCTGAAGCGGGCCCGAGATGCCCTGGCCGCCGCCCTCACCGAAGAGGAGCGGTGGGCGGTGGGGAGGACGTGATGCGAGACGACGAAGTGAAAGACGACCTGCTCACCGCCCTCGGCCAGCTCCCCGCGGTCGACGTCGACGACTGGCGGCGGGAGCACGTCCGCCTCGGAGCGCAGGCGGAGTTGCGACGCGCGGGCACGCGGGTGTCCTGGCTCGCCGCGGCGTATGTGCGGGTGGTGGAGCCGATCTCGGTCGCGCTGATCTCGGGGAGCTACCTGGTGTGGGCAGTGCAACGCGTCCTACACTTCCACGGGTTCTGACATGTCCGATCCACGCACCCTCACCCACGCCGAGGCGAAGCGGTTCTACGATCACCTCGGGGCCAAGCAGGACAGCCAGTCGTTCTACGAGAAGGCGGCGCTCGAGCGCCTGCTTGGCCACGCGGAGCTCGAGCATGCCACCCATGTGCTGGAGCTGGGCTGCGGGACGGGCAAGCTCGCGGTCGCGCTGCTCGCCGAGCGCCTCCCCGCGTCCGCGCGCTACCTCGGCCTCGACCTGAGCAGCACCATGGCCGAGCTCGCCCGCCGCCGCACCGCGCCCTTCGGCGAGCGGGCGAAGATCGTCCAGGTCGACGGGCGCCTGCCGCTCCCGGTCGACACGGGGAGCGTCGATCGCTTCATCGCCACCTACGTCTTCGACCTCCTCGCCGAGGACGAGATCAACGCGATGCTCGCGGAGGCGCACCGGGTGCTCGCGCCGGGCGGGCTGCTCTGTCTCGCCGGCCTCACCCCCGGTGAGTCGGGCCTCGGGCGCGTGGTCTCGACCACGTGGACGGCGCTGCATCGGCTGAGCCCGATGCTCGTGGGTGGCTGTCGGCCGCTCACCGTGGGATCGACGCTCTCCGCGAAGGAGTGGGCGGTCGAGCTCCGTACCCCGGTGAGGGCCTTCGGGATCACGTCCGAGGTGCTGGTGGCGCGCTCGAAGCGCGCCGCTCCGCCTCCGCCTTGAGCACCTCGAGGCCGCTCGCGAGCGAGCGCTTCAGCATCTTCCTCATCATCCCGCGCAGGAGCCACGGCAGCGGGCCGGCGAAGGACTCCTCGGTCACCGCGCGGGTGCCGCGCTCGTGCGCCTTGAAGAAGGACATGTGCACCGCGCGGGTCCCGAAGGTGCGCCCGGTCCACCCCAGGGTGCCCGGCTTCATCACCGCCACCAGCTGCGACTCGATCGCCATGCCGCCGGCCTTCCAGCTGAAGGTCGTCCCCGCCGCCAGCGCGCCGTTCAGGGCGGCCCGCGCCACGTCCGGGTTCCACTCGGGCCACGAGGCGATGTCGGCCAGGGTCGCCCAGACCACCTCGGGCGGGGCCTCGATGACCAGCTCCGCGGTGGCCTGGACGGGCGCCGCGCGATCGATCTCCATCGGCGTGTTCATGGCGCCCTGATACGCCCACGCCGAACCGTTGTCACGCCCCCGCGCGGGCCGCGTTCAAGCTCATGAAAGACGGCCTGCACGGCCTCGCACAAGGAGCCACCATGACCAAGATCCGCATCGCCACCCTCGTCCCCGTCCTCTTCATCGCCGCCTGCGCCGGCTCCGGCCTCGAGACCGAGAGCCAGGGCGACGGCCTGAGCGCCGACGTCGAAGCCTGCGTCCACCTGCGGGAGCGGGTCTGGACCTGTCGCGAGCCGGTGATGGAGCCGTGGATCGCGGCCCGCGCGCGCTTCCGGCCGGACCTCGCCGCCGCCCTCGCGACCCCGGAGGGCGCGGCGGAGATCAAGCAAGTTTTCTTGCAGGAGGCGGAGGCCGACGGCGCCGGCCCGCTCGCGCCCCGGCAGGCGAAGTGCGAGGCGGTGGTGGCCGACACCCCGCCCGAGGCGCGGGCCCACGTCGACGCCATGCTCGCCTGCGACGTCCACGCGGAGTGCTCGGCCTGGGCGGCGTGCGTGGTGCCGGCCTTCGAGGCGATGCTCGCCGCCCCGAGGTAGCAGCCGCCCAAAACCCTGCTATGCTGATCCGTCGATGCCGAAGGTGGCGCGTATCCTGGCGGTGCTCCTGTTGATGACCGCCGGCCTGGTCTGCCCCTGGTGCATTCGGGCGTGGGCGGGGACGCTGCGCTTCGGGGTGGGGTCGGTGACCACCGCCAGCCTCACCGCCTCCGCCACCCTGGTCGGGCTTGGGATCGGCGTATTCCTCGCCCGCCGCGCCCTCGACGCGCGCCTCGCCCGAACCTTCGAGAGCTCTAGGCACTGGGCCTTCCTCGCCGTCGGGCTGTCGGTGACCGCGCTCTTCGGCCTCGCCCTGGCCGAGCTCGGCCTGCGCGTGCTGCACCGGCCCTTCAAGGACGACTGGGTCCCGAGCGAGAACGCCCTCGGTCAGTTCGACCCCGAGCTGGGTTGGGTGTACCGGCCCCGCGCCTCGGCCACCCAGCCCTTCGGCGACGCCCGGCGCCCCATCCCGATGTACTTCGAGGGGCACGGGTTCCGCGCCCGCGCGGTGGACGACGACGCCCAATCCGACCGCCCCACCGTGGCGCTCGTGGGCGGCTCCTTCATCATGGGCCACGGGGTCACCTGGGAGGAGTCGGTGGCAGGCCAGCTGGCGGCGCGCCTACCCGAGTACCAGGTCGTGAACATGGGGGTGCAGGGCTACGGCACCGACCAGGCCCTGCTCCGGCTCCGGCGGCACGTGAAGGAGCTGGACCTGAAGGTGGTGGTCTACGGCTTCATCTGTGATCACGTGCGCCGCAACGCGAACGAGGACCGGCGCGTCCTCTTCCCGGGGGCGCGCTTCTTGGGCACGAAGCCGCGCTTCGAGCTCGTCGATGGCCAGCTGACCCAGGTGGCGCGGCCCATGCGCTACGAAGACCTGAGCTACAGCCGCGTGGGCGCCTACGTCGACGTGCTCTGGACCCACTACGGCCCCGAGCCCCAGCCGGCGCTGACCCGGGCGCTCGTGCAGGCCCTGGACGCGGAGGCGAAGGCGGCGGGCGCGCGCCTCGTGGTGGTGAACTGGCACACCGGAGACACCCCACCCGAGCTGTGTGGTCCGCGGCCGCTGGACGACCTCGGAGTGGAGGTGCTGAGCCCCGCCCTCGATCCGCCCGAGGGGTGGTCCTCGTGGGTCATCCCCGGCGACTACCACCCTACTCCGGAGGGACACGCCTACGTTGCCGACATGGTGGCGCGAAGCATCTCGCTCCGGTGATCCACAACGGCAAGGAAACGTGACGCCGGCTTCGGGTCAGGCTAACCTCCCTGAACTCGTGGACTCTCGCGCGCGTGTACCTTGGCTGATCGCAGGCCTGCTGGGTGTGGGCCTCTCGTTGGCGCCCAAGAGCGGGGCGGCACAATCCCAGACGTCCCTAAGGGGGACCGCGGTGGTGGTGGAGCTGCGCGGTGACAAGCGCGCGGGCACCGATCGCTTGTCCACCACCTTGCGGCGCACCCTGGCCGACGCGCTGGGAGGCCTGCGCTCCTCGAGCGCGCTCCACCGAGAGCAAGATCGCTTGCAGATCTCGCAAGAAGAGCGCACCCGCCCCAGCCAGCTCGCCGCCGCCGCCAAGGGGGTAGGGGCCGACTACCTGGTCTTCGTCCGCGCCACCCGCAAGAAGGCCAACACCTACGAGGCCAAGGGCTACCTGATCCGGGTCGACGACGCGGCGGTCGTGCACAAGCACCTCGCGGCCTACAAGAAGCCCAGCCGCGAGGCCGGCCCGGCGGGCGAGGAGATCGCGCGGGCCATGGTGGTCCGCCTGCGCGAGCTCCGCGCCGCCGCCGCCGCCGCCCCCGGTGGCGGTGGCGCCCCCGCCGCCGGTCGAGCCGCCGCCCGCCGCGCCGCCGTCCGCCGCCGCGCCGCCGCCCGCCGCGCCGCCGCCCGCCGCGCCCCGGTGGTGGTGGCCACCGCGCCGCCCCCCAGCGCCCCTGCCGCCGCCCGCGCGGCCAAGCCCAGCGCCCCTGCCCGCGGTGAGCGCCCCCATGCGCCCACCCTGCGCAAGAAGGCTTTCCAGATGGAGCTGAGCCTCGGCGGCGGCGCCGGCCTGGTCCGCAGCTACCGCGTCACGTCCGAGGCCGGGGTCTCGGACCTCTCCCACAGCGTCAGCCCGCAAGGGATGGTCTCGATGGGCCTCGACCTGGCCCTGCCCCGGGTTGGCCTCGGGCTGATGGCGCAAGCCAGCCTGCGACCGGTGGGCTACCACGTGGAGACCGACGGCCAGATCCAGGACGTGAGCGGCATGCTCATCGACTTCCGCAGCCTCCTCGGCTACCAGCTGCGCCTCGCCAAGCGCCCCGGCGGCGCGGTGAGCCTGGTGCCCGGCCTGGGGGTCCGCGTCGCCTACGCCGGGGTGTCCGAGCACGCGAGCGACATCATCCCCACCGCCCAGCTGGTGTCCGTGCTCGCCGGGGTGGGGGTGCGCTTCCCGTACGACGAGCACCTCGAGCTGCGGGCCGGCGTGGACGCCGGGCTCGTGGTGGCCTACTCCGAGAAGCCCGGCACCACCGGCGCCTCGCCCTCCGGCTTCACCTTCGGGGCCGACGTCGGGTTGCGCTACTGGTTCGGCCAGCGCCTCGGGGTGGCCTTCGACACGCGCTTCACCATGGACCGCCTGTCGTTCTCCGACCAACCCACGCGCCCGGTGCAGGCGGATGAGGTGGGCACGCTCACCGACGCGCGGGTAACCATCTCCGACGCCCGGGCCGGCTTGTCCGTGCTGATTCGACTCTAGGAGCTGACTGAGATGCGCGCAATCCAGCTTTACATGCCCCTGGTCGGGCTCCTCGCCGTGAGCGCGGCCGCCACCCCGGCCGAGGCGGCCGAGGTCATCGCGTTCGGCGACGCGTGGGCCTCCGGCGGCGCCCCCCGCTTGCAAGCTGCCTTGACGACGGCCGGCCTCGCCGGCCTTGTGGTGGATGACCGGGGCACCGCGGGCGCCACGGCTGAATACTACGCCACCGTCGCCACCGGCACCGTGGCCCAGGCCCTCGCCGCCAACCCCGACGCCCAGTGGATGTGGATCTCGGTGGGCTTCGACGACCTCGTGAACCGCTACCCGGGCGAGGACGTGCTCCAGGTCGGGGCGGCGAACGACGCCAACCTCCGCGCGGTCCTCGCCCAGGCCTTCGCCCTGCGCCCCGACCTGCGGGTGGTGATGTTCGGCTACGACTACACGAACTACGAGCAGTCCGCGGCGTGCCTGATCCAGCTCGCCTCCGACTTCGGCGTCACCGCCACCCAGCTCGAGGTCAACACCTTCACCGTGGGCGCGATCGGCGCGGTGATGCAGGGCATCGCGGACGACTTCCCGAACGTCACCTACCTGCCGCTCTACGGCACCTTGCAGGTGGCGGCGGGCGGCACCGCGGACCCGACCCAGCCCAGCCCCGCGACCCTGATGGCGGACTGCACCACCCCCAACACCGCCGGCTTCGACGCGCTGATGGCCGCGCTGGTCACCGGCTACTGGGGCCAGGGCCAGCCCACCGCGGTGGCCACCGCCAACCCCACCACGATCTGCGACGGTGACCTGGTGACCTTCACCAGCCTCAGCACCAACAACGAGGGGCAGCTCTGGCGCCTTGGCGGCGTCGTCACCTCCACCCAGGCCACCTGGGTGGTCGCGCTGACCGGGGTGGGCACCGCCACCGTCAACCTCGAAGCCTACAACCGCGCGTACACCGACACCGCGACGGTGACCGTCACCATCAACGCCTGCCTCGACGCCGGGGTGCCGGATGCAGGCTTCCCGGACGCAGGCTTCCCGGACGCAGGCTTCCCGGACGCGGGCTTCCCGGACGCAGGCTTCCCGGACACTGGCGTGTTCCCCGACGCGGGCTTCCCGGACGCAGGCTTCCCGGACACCGGCATCCTGCCCGACGCGGGCTTCCCGGACGCGGGCTTCCCGGACACCGGCATCCTGCCCGACACCGGCGTCCTCCCGGATACCGGCATCCTGCCCGACGCGGGCTTCCCGGACACCGGCGTCCTCCCCGACGACGCAGGCTTCCCGGACACCGGCGTCCTCCCCGACGACGCAGGCTTCCCGGACGCCGAGGTCGACGCCGGCTTCCCGGACGCCGAGGTCGACGCCGGCTTCCCAGACGCCGAGGTCGACGCCGGCTTCCCGGACACCGGCATCCTGCCCGACACCGGCGTCCTCCCGGATACCGGCGTCCTCCCCGACACCGGCGTCCTCCCGGATACAGGCGTGCTCCCGGACAGCGGCGTGACCCCAGACAGCGGCGTCGCGCCCGACGCCCAGGCCGGCGTGTTCAACGACATCACGATCACCGGCGACGGCTGCGCCTGCGACAGCACCACCGACCACACCTCCGACCGGGCCCCGTGGGCCGCGCTCGGGGTGCTCGGCCTGCTCGCGGTCCGCCGCCGCCGGCGCTGAGCCGCAAGCGCTGCATCTCGCCCCGCGCGAACCTTGCACGACCCTAGGCGTGTGATCCGATCGGATCCCCGCATCCCCGCCCCGGCATCACCAGATCCCAGGCGCCTACGAGGTTGGCACGCCGCTTGGATTGACTCCGAGCATGACTGACATCCTGCACAAGCTCGCCGCCGTCTCTCACCTCCAGGCTCAGGACGCCTCCTCCGACCTGAACAAGCTGGCCGATGACCAGAAGGAGAAGGTCTACCAGAAGCGCGAGGTGCGCGACCTTCAGGAGTACTACGACCAGGTCATGTCCGACGACAGCGTGAGCGCGCAGGAGCTGTCCAACCTCCAGACGATGCGCGGTGAGCTCGGCTTCTCGTCCGACTTCACGTGGGACACCAGCGGCCTCAGCGGCAGCGGCAGCTACGCCACCGGCGACACCACCGACGGCGCAGCGCGGCAACCTGAAGGTGATGGAGTCGATCGAGCGCGAGATCGACGGCGTCATGGACGGCCTGGAGGACGACGAGTCGCTCCTGCAGTTCGAGATCCAGGTGGGCACGAGCAAGATGACCTCGGCCGAGCAGTCCCGCGCGGGCGCCGAGAAGCGCCTCGAGGATCACCGCAAGACCCTGCAGCAGAAGTGGGAGGGCTGATCGCCCTGGGCGCCTCGCGCCCGTGCGCTCAGAACCGGGTGATCGTCGTCGTGACCCCGGCCTGCGCCGGGCCGAGGTTGAACACCAGCAGGTAGTAGGTGCCTGCGGCCAGGTTGGAGACACCGGGGTCGAACGCCGGGATCTGGCCGCAGGTGGAGCCGTTGGGGCCACCTTGATAGAAGGGCCCGACCGGGGCTCCGGTTCCATCGAGGAGCTGGACCCCCGTCTCGATGTTGCACTGCCCGCCCCCGATCGGGGCCGTGGTCACCGCGATCGCGCTGTTCGCAGCGATGGCGTCGAGCTGATAGGTCGCGTAGCCCTGGAACGCGATCGGGCCCTGGAACACCGCGGGGGTGACCGACGAGGTCCCGGTGATCTCCAGGGCGCAAGTCGCGTTGCAGCCGTCGCCCGCCGTGACCCCGCCGTCGTCGCACTGCTCGGTCGGCTCCCGGATCCCGTTGCCGCACGCAGGCGCGATCTCGGCCACCTCGAACAGGTAGGGCCCGGTGGACCCGCCGTCACCGCTCACGCGGATGAAGTAGCTCCCGGAGGCGAGCAGCGACGCGCCCGCCTCGAACACCGGGTCGATGTCCGAGCATCGCTCATCCGCGCCCGAGTCCCGGTCCGCGGCGATCCGCGTCAGCCCACCCATCCCGTCGTCGCCCCACAGCTCGAAGGCGGTGTCCGCGGCGCCCTGCTCGACGCGGCATGAGCCGCTCGGGCCCCGCCCCCGGATGCGCAAGCTGTTCCCCGCGTTGGCGGGCGAGATCGAGTAGACAAACCAGTCCACGTCGGTGGGGCTGGCGAGGGTGCCGCGCCCGAACCCGCCGGTGACCGCGTCGGCCGCGGCGCTGGTGTCGTTGGGCTCGGACTCGTTGGCCCCGGGGTACGTGCAAGTTACACTGCATCCGTCGCCCGCGACCACGCCGCCGTCGTCACAGGTCTCCGTGCCCTCCACGACGCCGTTGCCGCACACGTCCTTCGGCAAGAGGGACAGCGCGAGCTGGTAGGCGGCGATCACGCCGTCTCGCCCCGCCTCGGTGACCGCGAGGTAATACGGGCGCCCGCCGATCAGGTTCAGGGCCGCACCGTCGACCGACGGGTGGAGGCTGGAGCAGTCGTCGGCGCCGCTCTGGTCGTTGGTCGCCACCCGCACGAAGTTGCGGTCGAAGAGCTCGAGCACGGTGTCCGCCGCGCAGTTCGGCGCGGACGGGGCGTAGGTGCGGGCCACCAGCCAGGCCCCGCCCGCCGGCACGTCGATCCGGTACAGGTCCTCCTCGGTCGGGGTCTGGATGCTGTTGGTGAAGGTCTGGCTGCCGAACGCGGTCATCGTCCCCGCGGGCGTGAACACGCGACGACACATCGCGTCGCAGCCCGGGGTCCCGTCACACTGCTCACCCGCCAGGACCTCTCGGATCCCGTTGCCGCACGACGCGGGGCGCGGGGCGACGGACAGGGTGTAGGGCCCCGGTACGCCCTTGCTCTTGACGACGACGTAGTAGGTCCGTCCGCCTCCGGGGAGATCCTTGGCCGCGTCCACCACCGCGGGGTCGATGCGCGAGCACGGCCCGGGGCCGCTGTCGTCGTCGCTCGCGAGCAGGGTCGCGTTCATCGCGCCCGCGTCGCGCACGTAGAGCTCCACCACGGTGTCGAGCGCGCAGCTGCCCGCGCCGTCGGTGGTCTCGGCCAGGATGCTCCCCCCGGGCGGCACCGCGATCGCGTACCAGTCCTGGTCGACGGGGCTCGCGATCTGGCCGACGACCTGGCCGCCCGCGGCGATGGTCTGGACCGCGGTCGCGGGGGTGTCGTTCGGCTCGATCTCGCCCGTCGTCTCCGCGATGAACAACACCCGGGCGGCGGTGGCGGCCGGGTTCGAGGCCCGCAGCTCGAACAAGGTGGTGCGCGACACGAAGGTCGAGAAGGTGCCCGAGGGGGTCCCGGGGAACGCCGGCACGAGGACGCCGCTCCGGGTGAGGCTCAAGCTCGTCGCGTTCTGGGTGGCCCAGGTGATGGTCACGGTGGCGGAGCCGGTGAAGGTCTCGAAGTTGGCGCCGAAGGTCACGATCCGGGGCGCGTCGATCGCGGTCGCGCTCGCGGTGGCCGTCCTCGTCCCGTTCGCGTTGCTGACGACGAGCGAGAACGGGGTGGAGTCGGGGGTCGACGCGCTCGTCGAGTAGGTGACGGCGCCCGCCGCATCGGCGGTGGTGGCCAGCACGTTGGCCCCCTGCCGCACCTCGATGGAGGTCGCGCCCAGCGTGCTCCAGCTGAGCACCAGCGGCGCCCCGCGCGCCACCGGGTCGGGGGTGGCCCGAAAGTCGAGCACGTACGGCGCGGACGGCAGGATCGTCACCGTCGCGGTGCCCTCCGCGTCACCGCCCGCGCTGAGGGCCCGCAAGGTGAACGTCGTGGTCTCGCCGACCCGCACCGTGGTCGTCCCGATGAGATCGGTCGAGGTATGCAGGACACCTTGCGGGCTCGAGATCTCGACCCCACCGGAGGCGTTCTCGACCTGCCAGCTCAAGGTGATCGGATCGCCGATGTCCCCGGTCGACGGGGTCGCCTCGAACGCGACGATCACCGCCTGGACGGGCCGGTCGACCTCCACCTGGACCATCGCGGTCGCGGTGAAGTTCGCCGCGTCGGTCGCGGTGAGCAGATAGGTCGTGTCCTCGGTCGGGCTCACCTCGACGGTGCCGCTCGGGTCGCTGCCCGAGAATACGCTGGCGCCGCCGACCTCTTCGATCGTGATCGCGCGGCCAGCGCCACCGACCACGACAGCGTCACCGAGCGTCCCAAGCGAATCCGGCGGGGGTCGGCGTCGAAGAGGAGCACCTGGGGCCTCCGAACGTTGATGGTCTGCGTACGCTGCACCGGCCCGCCTTCGCCCTGCGCCTCGAGGGTGTATTCGGTGGTCTCGGTCGGGTTGACGGTCACGGTGCCGTTGGGGAGCTCGATCCCGCTCGCGACCGGGGTCTCGCCGACGAGGATGTTCGCCCCGCTCGCGTTGACGATCCGCCAGCTCAGCACCACGTCTTCGCCCGGCGAGACGACCTCGGTGTTGGCGTCGAAGGAGAGGATCTCGACGTCCGCTTCGCTCCCCAGGAAGGTGACGGTCAGGCGCTTCGAGACCTGCCGGCCGTCTCGGAACGCGGTGATCTCGAAGGTCTCGTTGCCGAAGATGGGCTCGGTCCGCAGGTTACCCTGCAGCTCGGTCGTGTCGATCAGGAGGGTGGCGGGGAGCTGGACCACGGTCACGCGCTCCGCTTCGACGAGCCACGACAGGGTGACCGGTCGACCGCGGGATACTGCGCGCTCGGAAGACAAGAACTCGAGGATCCTGGGCGCGGGGATGACCTCGTCACCGCCCCCGCAGGACACACCTCCTGCGACGAGCAGCGCCCAAGCGAGTACGATCCGGACCCTTGCCATGTTGGCTTGGTATCACCACCACGCTGACATCGGAAGACCCAGCGACGACATCATACGAAACGCAAGCGTGATGCTCCGACATCGACCTACGGTCGACAAGATGCCTTGCTCGTGACACAACGCTCGAATCCATGTCGCGTTCGGCAGCCGCATCTTCGTTGAAGGTTGCACTTCTCGTTGCGTCGATGGCCGTCCTGCCGCGCACCTCGAGAGGGCAGACGGAATTCGAGGTCAATCAGCTCAATCCAGCGCCGGATCTCGGCGCCAACTATGTGTCGACGATCTCGGGCCGCCTGCTCGGCGCCCAGCGCTTTCGGCTGTCGCTCTTGTACGCGTACAGCAGCAACGCGCTCGTGGTACGGAATACGAATGACCTGTCACCAGGCTACAGCCCGGTGGTCGGCAAGGTCGTGACGTCGCTGCACATGATGCACGTGACCGGTGCCTACGGGATCACGGACTGGCTCCAGCTCGGCGTCGATCTCCCGTTCGTGCTGTCGCAGTCCGGCGAGCCCCTCACCGGCTTGTCGAGCCCCGCGAAGCTCGACGCGTCCTTCGGGTTGGGCGATCTTCGGCTCGTCCCGAAGCTGCGCCTGTTCGACCACCGCCCGAAGGACGGCTTCGGAGGCAGCGTCGCGGTGCTGCTCGACGCGGCGCTCCCCACCGGGCGCGGGTCCGCGCTGCAGGGCGGGCCCCTCAGGCTTGAGCCGAAGCTCGCGGCGGAGATGGTGTTCCCGTGGGAGATCCGGCTCGCCGGCAACATCGGTTACATGTGGCGCGCGTCCGAGGGCGACATCCTCGACACCCGCGTCGACAGCAAGCTCACGTGGTCGGGCGCGCTGGAGGTCCCGATCGTCCGTGCGCTCGGGCCGCTGGAGCGGGCTGGCCTCGTCGCCGAGGTGTTCTCGCGCCTGTCGCTCGAGACGATCGTCGGCGCCAAGGTCGAGCTGTTCGGGTTCAGCGGGCTGCTCGGCTTCGGCGCGGGGCTCGAGGACGCGACCCTGACCCCGGACTGGCGCCTGTTCGCGTCGATCGGCTACTCGGGCGGCTTCGGGGACGACTCTGACCGAGACCACGCGCCGGATCCGGCGCAGACCGACCGCGACGGAGACGGCATCACCGACGACGTCGACCGATGTCCGCTCGAGCCCGAGGACAAGGACGGGGTCGAGGACGAGGACGGGTGCCCCGACGTCGCGGCGAACACGGTCTCGGACGCGGACGACGACGGGATCACCGATCGCTTCGACCAGTGCCCCGAGACCCCCGAGGACCGCGATGGCTTCGAGGACGGCGACGGCTGTCCGGACCTCGACAACGACCGCGACCACGTGGCCGACGTCGACGACGCCTGCCCGCTCGACCCCGAGGACCTGGACGGCGTCGACGACACCGACGGGTGCCCGGACGTGGACCGGATCCCGATCGACGTGGTCATCAACTTCGCCTCCAACGCCGCGACGCTGCCCGAGGGCGCGGACTACGCGCTGGACCGCGTCGCGGTGACCCTCGGCTCGAGCCCGGCGTGGACCCACTACTGGGTCGAGGGTCACGCGGATGACACGGGGACGACCCAGCTCAACCTCGATCTGTCCCAGGCGCGGGCCGACACCGTCCGCAACTACCTCATCGCCAAGGGCGTCGACGCGAACAAGCTCACCGCGGTGGGCCTCGGCAACGCCAGGCGGTCCGCGACAACCAGTCCGAGGCCGGCCGGCTGACCAACCGACGCGTCGAGTTCCGAGCCGGTCCGCGCAGCGTCGGCGCTGATGCGGCCGCACCCTCCGGAGATCCCCAGCCATGAAACTCTCGTACTCGATCGCGCTGCTCGCCGCTGGCGTGCTCCTCTCCGCGTGCACCAGCACCGAGAAGCGGCTCCCGTGCGCCTCGGACTCCTCCGCCTGCGCCGAGGGCCTCGTGTGCATCGACTCGCAGTGCCTGCCGTGCATCGCGGACCGGGAGTGCGTCGCGGATCCGCTCTACGGGGCCGGCTCGCTGTGCGGCGAGGGAGCTGCTGCACGGTCGGCGAGGTCGGCTGCGGCTGCTTCGCCAACGAGAGCTGCCGCTTCGGCAACACCTGCGCCGCCGATGCGTGCGTGGAGTGCACCACCGGCACCGAGGGTTGCCCGTGCACCGAGGCCGGCGACTGCACCGACGGCACGACGTGCCTCAACGGCGTGTGCGCGATCTCGACGTGCGTCGCGGGCGACGCGCGCTGCCCCTGCAACGAGGACGGCACCTGCAACGCCGGCCTGTCCTGCAACGACGAGCGGGTGTGTGGAGAGTGCGTGCTGGGGACCCGCGCCTGCCCCTGCCGCGGCGACCAGACCTGCGGTTCGGCGCTGACCTGCGACGCGGGGATCTGCCAGGACTGCGTCGATGGCAAGGCCGGTTGCGCCTGCCGCACCGACGGGAGCTGCGAGGGCGATCTCGAGTGCACCGCGGGCGACGTCTGCGAGCGGGTCGAGCGGACCTGCCTCGAGCTCGACTGCGGGGCCCAGGGGCGCCGCTGCGAGGGTGAGCCCTTCGCGATCTGCACCGGCTGTGACGCCGACAACAACTTCGTACCGGACGGCCAGGGGGGCTGCGCGCTCGCGGCGGGCGCCTGCACCTCCAGCCTCCAGTGCCCGGCCGGGCAATACTGCTTGCAGCTCTCCGTCAACGGCGTGTCGAGCTGCGTCGAGGCGCCCGCGTGCACGGAGCTCGAGCCGGCCGCGGGCGAGCAGGGGCAGGCCTGGGATCGCGACTCCGAGGGGTGCTTGCCCTGCCCCTCCTGCGCCGGGGTCACCGGCTCGACCGGCCGGGTCTGGCCGGTCCGCTCGGGCTCTCAGTGCGTCTGCGAGACCCTGCCCGGCTACTACTACGACACCTCCTTCGCGGCGCTCGAGCCGCGGCCCTGCGACGCCGACGGCGACGGCTGGGTGCAGTACCCGGCGCGCCAGTTCATCCAGGGCAGGGACACCGCGCTGTCCGACAACGCGCGTTGCACGGTGCGCCGCATCGACGCGTTCGAGCTCGAGAACGAGCGCGGGGCGCGGCGGGTCATCGGCCTCGAGGAGATCGGCATCACCACCGGGCCCATCGGCCTGTACGAGAGCGTCAACACCGACGTCGCCGCGAACATCGAGCAGAACCAGTTCATGCCGGCCTACGGCGGCCGCAAGTTCGAGCCGCAGGAGCTGAACCCGCTGACCAAGGCCTGCGTCGACGTCTCCGGCGACTACAACGCCAACCGCATCCCCGACGTCGAGGAGAACCTCAACTCTGGCTCGACCGAGGCATGGATGAACCCGTTCTGGCAGTTCAGCTACTTCGTCGAGCTCCACCGCGGTTGGTACAAGGCGGGCGCGACCCCCGACGCCCCCGGCCGCTACGTGATCTCCGAGAAGAAGCGGTGCGACGCCGACTTCCCCCTCGCCTACGCGTCGGGCCAGAGCGCCTACTGGCAGGAGTGCAGCCGCGCCCGACGCGCGGACTACGACTTCGCCGCCGACCAGGCTGGCTTCGACTTCGCGCGGTGGTCGTGCCTCGACAGCGAGGGGACCTGCGCGCTGCCGAACGCCGTCTACGTCACCGACGGCCAGATCAACTCCGAGACCGGCGGCGTGGTCAACGCGACCCCCGACCCCGCGCACGGCGGCCTCGCGGTGCACGACGCGTGCTCCGCCCCGCCCCTCGCCGACCCCTACGCGCGGGACGCGTGGGCGGGGATGGGCCACCACAGCCAGTTCCAGTGCGTGCAGTTCCTGCAGACCCTCTCGAGCCCGCCCGTCACCCACGAGCGCCCGATCTCCCAGCACCGCCAGCTCGACGGCTACGACGGCAACACCTGCGCCCTGGACGCGGTGGGTACCCCGGACGGCAACGGCGCGGTGCAGGTGGGCGTGACGTGCGCGGTGCCCAGCCAGGCCCAGCTCGCGAGCGGCGCGATGGGGTTCGCGGCGGCCCGCCACCACAACGTCACCGCGATCGAGGACTACACGATGGGGTGCGTGAGCGAGTGCCTGCACTTCAGGAACCTGTGCCCGGCCTTCCACGAGATCGCGGACTTCAACAACGCCGGCTGCGCGTCGGACCCCTTCGACTTCGGCAGGATCTCCTGCAACAACTGCCCGCGGGTCGGTGAGGCCTGCGAGGTGCAGGCCGCGTTCGGGGCCTGTCGCCCCGGGCGCGTGGCGTGCGTGAACGACGTCGAGGTCTGCCAGTCCAACTCTCCCATCGACCCCAGCGACCTCACCATCCCCGACCCGATCGGGGACGGGCTCGACCTCAACTGCGACGGCTTCGACGGCAACGTGAACAACGCGGTGTTCGTGTCGTCGTTCGCGACGCCGAACGGCGTCGGCACCGTCAACGACCCCTACGCCTCGGTCAGCCAGGCGGTCAGCCTCGCCGCCGCGCGCCTCGACGACGCGCGGGATCGGCTCGCGGCGGACCCCTTCGACGTGCAGGCGCAGGCTCTGTTGACGCAGGGGATGATCGTGTACGTCGCCGACACCGGCCAGGAGTACGCGTGGGCGCACTCGGGGGCGACCACCCCCGCGATCTACCTCGAGAACGGGGTCTCGATCGTCGGGGGCCTGGTGCACGCGGGCCCGACCTTGATCCGAGGCGTCACCGCCGCGGCGCCGGGGGTCGGGCCGACCTACATCGAGGCCTGTGATCCGAACGCGGACCCCAACGCGACGCCGGAGTTCGTGTGGTGCCTGCCCCAGACGAGCAACCAGGTCGCGATCCGCGCCCCTGACGGCGCCGACGCGGTGGTGCGGGCCTCGGGGATCGTCGACCCCACCCTGGTCGAGAACGTGCGGTTCCTGCGCCCCAACCAGGGCCCCTCGACCGGGCTGAGCCGCTACGGCCTGCTCGCGAGGGACAGCACCGCGCTCACCTTCCGCTATGTCGAGCTGAGCGCGGCGGCCGGGTTGGCCGGCGTCGATGGCGGCGCCTCTGCCGGCGCGTCAGGGGCCGCCGCCGGGGGGTCCAACGGAGGCTCCGGTTGCGAGGACAGCAGCGGCTTCTGCGCCAGCTGCTCCAGGCCCAGCGGCGGCTCGGGCGGCGCGGCCCCTTCGAGCTGCGGCGCCCAGCGCGGGCGGCCGGGCAGCGGCGGCGGCGGCGGGCGACCGGGCAAGGAGAACGACTCGGGCACCAACGGCGGCATGGGCGGGGAGGCGACGGCGGGCGAAGGCCAATGCGTCGTCCAGTCCAGCGGCGTCCGCAGCTGCGCGACCTCGGGCACGGGCGGGGCCCTGGGCTCCGGTCAGCCGGCCGGCCTGGGGAACAACAACCCCACGTACCTCTCGGACACCATCGCGGGCGGTCGCGCCGGCAGCGATGGGATCGGCGGCCTCGCGGGGGCCCCACGCTACTACGCGGGCGGCTACGCGCCGCGGGCCGGCGGCGCAGGCGGCGCGGGCGGCAACGGCGGCGGCGGCGGCGGCGGCGGTGGTGGTGGCGGCGGCGACGACTGGTGTGACTCCTGGGGCGGCGGCGGTGGAGGCGGCGGGGCCGGCGGCTGCGGTGGCGCGGGCGGCGCGGGCGGCACGAGCGGCGGCGGGTCCTTCGGCGCCTACCTGTGGAACTCCCAAGTGGCGTTCGACCAGTGCGTGATCACCGCGGACAACGGCGGGCGCGGCGGCAACGGCGCCGACGGCCAGCTCGGTCAGCCCGGCGGTGCAGGCGCGGTTGCCGAGGCCAACACCTTCAAGGGCAACACGTACGGCGGCGGGGGCGAGCAGGACGACGGCTCCAACGGGGTGCGCGGCGGACCGGGAGGCGCGGGCGGCAAGGGCGGCACCGGCGGCGCGGGCGCGGGCGGCCCCTCGATCGGCATCCTGCTCGGCTGGGGCGAAGGCATGATGTCGGACGTGGCGCTGCAGAACGGCACCGTGGTGACTGCAGGCCGCATTGCGGGTGCGCCGGGGCAGACCCAGGTCGTCAACGGCGACACGCCACCTGCCTCGACCCTGCAGACCTGTTGGGCCTGCGATCCGAGCCCGGAGCTCGGGGCGTGCTTCGCGCCGTACACGCCGAGCGCGTGCAGTGGGTTGTGAACATGCGAGCGACACGCGGCTGGTGGCTGGGTTTGACCCTCGCGCTGTTCGGGTGCGGCGATGACGCGCCCTGCGACCCGGGCACGCTGGGGTGCCCGTGCCTGCTCGACGGGGTGTGCCGCGTCGACGGCCTGTCGTGCATCGAGGGGCTCTGCGTAGACGGCGCCGCAGGCGATCCGAAGTGCTACAGCCCCTGCGTCACCGACATGCTGCTCGAGGACGGCTCGGTGCGGGTGTGCTCGGAGGAGGGGCTGGTCGACGGGTGCCTCGAGGGCCAGACCTGCGCCCTCGGCAGCTGCGTCCGCGACAGCGTGCTCGCGCAGTCCGGCTCTGCGCTGAGCGCGATCGGGCGCTGTGAGGTCGAGACGGACTGCCCCGACTTCCAGACCTGCGCGGGCGGGCGCTGCATCTCCAACTGCGAGCATCACTCCGACTGCAGCTCGGATCAGGTGTGCAGCAAGAAGGTATGCCGCCAGCGCTGCACGGAGGTCACGCCGTGCAGCACCGACACCCAGGCGTGCTCGTTCCTCGGGGCGTGCATCCCGCTCACCCGGGCCTCGGCGCCAATCCAGACACCGGTAGAGGGCGGCTTCTCGCTCGACGCGACCCGCATCGACTTCTCGACCTCGAGGCTCCAGCGCGAGATCACCATCACCAACCGCGGGGAGTCGGAAGAGACCTTCATCGTGCGCAAGCTCGAGGAGCGCACCCTGGACCGGTCGGGGAACCTCAGCACGGTGCTCGCGTCGGAGGGCGAGGCGCCCCTGTTCTGGCTCTGGATGGGGGTCGGGACCCCGCGGCAGGTCCAGCAGATCCCGGTCACCGTCCGCGGTGGGGGGTCGGAGACGATCGTCCTGTCCGAGCCGCGCAACCCCGCTTTCAACAGCTGGACCGGCGTGCTGGAGGTCGAGAGCGAGCGCTACGGGCGGACCCGCGTCGACCTGCGGTACTCGGAGGAGGTCCAGGGCCGCTGGGCCGGCCACGCGTACTACTTCGGCAACTTCGAGACGAACGCGGCGCTCGAGGCGTGGCGCATGGACCGGCGCAACACCGCGGCCATCGACGCGGTGCCCAACGCGTTCCTGCAGGCGTGGGCCCGCTTCCGGAACAACCAGATCGACCTCGCCCAGATGGAGGCGCTGGTGCAGACTACGTTGACCGGCTCCTGGGCCTTCCCGCGCGTCAAGGAGCTCTGCGAGGAGGCCGGGTACGGCAGCTCCACCGCCTGCGCGCCCTTCGGGGGCGTGGGCAGCGCCGCCGTCATCCCCTACACGAGCGCCGCGAACGTGAACCGGATCCCGTCCGGGGTGGTCGAGCTCAACTTCGTGGCACACCTGCGGCCCGCGTCCTTCGAGGAGCAGGCCGACCCCACGCAGTGCGGTCGGCCCGGGCTCCAGGCGGGCTCGCCCGAGCACTGCTTCGTGGGGCGCATCGAGAGCAACCAGGCCCTGCAGTACGGCGCCAACCCCGCGCTGACCCTGCGCTTCGAGCAGAGCCCGCTGGAGTGCCAGACCTCCGGCATCACCGGGTGCGTGTCGTATCTCGCCGACTTCGCGTCCGAGGTGATGGTCGGGGGCCGCTACCTCCGGCCGCCGAGCGACCGCACGTGTGAGCTCGGCGGCGAGGGCATGACCCCGTTCGCGACGCCGTGGCTCGTCCCCGGCTTCTCCGCGTCCGGGGGCGGCGACGAGCGCGTCGAGTGCCGCGACCAGCGCGTGCCCTTCGACGACGCGGCGGGCAACACGTTCTACGCGGGCGCGAACCCCATCCCCGACGGGCGCAGCCGCCGCCGTCGGCTCGAGCTGATCGACGGCGCGGTGGTCGACCAGCAGGTGATGATGCTGATCGTCCGCGAGGTCACGCCGTCCTTCGACGGAGGCCCCGATCTCGAGTCCTACGCGTACATCACCCTCACCAAGGACTCGAGCGACCTCGAGCCGGAGGACACCCGCGGCAACCGCCCGCGCGACGAGCGCGCGCCGCCCGAGGGGCTGCTCGACGCGGGCTGTGACGCCGCGCTGATCAACGAGGCCATCCGGCGCCCGAACCGCACCCTCGCCTCGCTGTCGAGCCGCGACCGGGAGTCGCTCGCGTGGGCGATGGTCACCGGCGCGACGAGCAACAGCGCGATCACCGTCTCGAACCCGGCCCTCGAGTCCATCCACACCCTCTGCGTCTGGAACGAGGACACCGTGGTGCAGTCGAACCCCTCGGGGCTCGACTCGGTGACCACGCAGACCCGACAGCTGTTCGACGCGGGCCCGGACGGCTCGGTGTCCTGCCCGGCGGGCAGCCGGATCATCTACTTCGCCCTCGCGGCGGGGGCGGTGGACGCGGCAGGGGCCGCGATCGATCCCGCCGCCGACCCGTGCAACCGCAACGCGAACGGCGCGCCCGAGGCGTGCTTCGCGACCCTGCGCGAGTGGGTCGCACAAGGGGTGCGCATCCGGCTGATGCCGCGCGACGAGGCGGACTTCGCCGACGCCCCGTCCGCCACGAGCTTCGATCTGGCCTGGACCTGCACCCCGCCCGGGTTCGGGTCGACGGATCCGAACGCGCCGCCGGTGGCCGCGGTGCCGATCTCGACCACCGCGAGCTGCGAGGACGACCGCCGAGACCTCTTGAGCGGCAAGACCTTCTTCGCCGCCGCGCAGGGGCAGCTCGTCTACAACCCACTCGAGACCGACATCCACCAGGCGTTTCGATACCGGACCCAGTTCGTGAGCCCCTCGGGCCGCCCCGGCTTCGCGCCGGTAGTCTGCCGCGGCGAGTCCGGCCTCGTGCCGTACTGCTACGACGCGGAGCAGATCGAGGCGGTGCTCGGGCGCGCCACCTGCGCGCTCGCCCTGTACGACTTCGATCAGGCCGCGTCGCCGGCAGAGCAGATCTCCACCGACGCGCGGGTGATGCTCCTCGAGTACCTGCGCAAGAGCTTCGGGGTCTTGCAGGTCGACAACCCCGTCGGCGACCCGATCCTGCAGCAGGGCCTCGAGCGCCTGTACGCCGAGCTGTTGATCACCCTCGGCGACGACGCCTACACGTCGTCGTTCGCGAGCCGCTTCGACATCGCGGGTGCAGCGGAGCTTGCCTTCGAGGGCTCCCGCTTCGAGGCGGGCGGCATCGACGTCTCGGGGCGGTCGGCTTCGAGCTCTACAAGCTCTACCAGGCCACCCAGTACTACGAGCGGGTCCTCGACCGCTTCTTCTCGCTCGCCCCCCGGCTGTGGGCGGACACCGAGCGCACCTTCGCGGACCGCTACGTCACCCAGGAGACGGTGACCACCTACCTCGAGAAGGTCATCCGGGCCTCGGCCCAGCTCGCCAACGCCTCGAGCGAGATCGCGCGGCGCTACCAGCTCCTCAACCGCGCCGACCTCGCGCGATCGGTGCTCGGCCGCGCGTACACCCGGGCCTATCAGGAGTCGTTCTTGATCTCGGCCCTCATGACCGGCTTCGCGCAGGCGGTGAGCCCGGCCGAGCAGGACCAGATCATCCGGCAGATCGAGCTCGCCCAGCGCACCTATCGGGTCGCGATGCTCGACATGCAGGACCGCTACGACCGCATCGACGACTCCGTGAACGCGTTCGGGTTCCTGCCCGACTACGTGCCGTTCCCCGCCCTCGACGAAGACTCCCTCAACGGGCTCGTCCCGATGTTCGAGCGGGCCAACCGCACCCTCGACGCCGCGGCGGAGCAGGAGCAGATCGCGCTCGCGACGCGGCGGGACTTCGACGTCGACGAGGCCGCGTTCCAGAACGAGCTCGCCACCGTCACCCAGAACTACAAGGCGCGGCTCGGGGAGATCTGCGGGACCTTCGTGGGCAGCGACGGTCGCGTCTATCCCGCGGTGGCCCAGTTCGCGCACCTCGACCCGGAGCTCGCGGAGCGCACCGATCCCTGCGGCGCCACCAAGACCGGCGCCCTGTGGCTCAAGGGGGCCGACATCGAGACCCGGGCCCTCGAGCTGCAGCGGGTGCGCGCGGAGATCGGCAACGTGCTCGAGAGCGCCAAGATCGCGGAGCAGAGCGTGGCCGCGCAGTGCGGCCTGATCGCCGAGGACGTGCAGCTGTTCCTCGAGAAGGAGTCGGTGGTCAACGGCTACAAGACCACCATCGCCAGCCTCCAGTTCACCAACCGGCAGCTCGACAAGGCCAAGGACCTCGCGGCGGGTATCTCGGACGGGATCCAGGCGGTCGGCGAGCAGAAGACGCTCAAGGACATCTTCGAGAAGGTCGCCGACCTCATCATCTACTCGATCGCGGCGGTGGTGCACTTCGCCGCCACCACCAGCCTCGAGGCGGTGATCCTCGCCAAGCAGCTCGAGATCCAGAAGCTCGAGCAGGACTACGCGTCGGCCCAGATCGGCCGGCAGTGCGTGTACCTGTCGACCGAGCTCGGCTTCACGCTGCGCCAGATCCACCTCGAGATGAACCTGCTCGAGCTCGACGCGCTCAACGCAATCTGGAACCTGCAGGTCGACCTGCAGCTGCTGACCCAGCTCGACAACGAGCGCAAGCGCCTCAACGACGAGTGGCAGGCGAGCGAGGCGCTGGTGATCGACGCCGCCGCCGCGAAGTCGGACCCCAACGTCCGCATCTACAAGAACGACGCGGTCATCAACGCGGACCGCTCCTTCGAGCGCGCGCTGCGGGACGCGTACCGGGCGACCAGGATCTTCGAGTACTACACGAGCCAGAGCTATGCCGGCCTCGACAAGCTGTTCCTCGTGCGGATGGTCGACGCCGGTGACGTCAACCTCCGGAACTACATGGCGGAGCTCGAGGACGCCCTGTTCGAGTTCCAGGAGCAGTTCGGGAACCCCGACTCCCGCATCCACGTGCTGTCGCTGAAGGACGACGTGTTCCGCGTGCCCCTGTACTCGAGCGACGGCCGCCCGCTCACCACCGAGGAGCGCACCGAGCTGTTCCGGGCGCGCCTCACCGACCCGCTCCTCCTCGACGACTCGGGCTTCATCGCGGTGAAGTTCAGCACCGGCTTCGACCTGCTGTCGCCGCTGACCCACAACCACAAGATCTTGTTCATGGAGGTCGAGCTGTTCGGCAGCGACGTGGGCGACGACGTGGCCCGGGTCTATGTCCGGCAGAAGGGCACCGGGGTGGTGAAGACCAGCAACGGCGGGCGGCTCTACTACGCGTTCGAGCCGAAGACCGCGGTGATCAACCCCGTGGTCAACGGCTTTCGGGACTACGGCCAGGACTCGGATGGCGCGATCACCGGGCCCACGCGGTCGATCTTCCGCAACTACCGCTTCCGGGAGCGCCCCTTCGTGAACACGAACTGGGAGCTCGTCATCAACAAGCGCACCGAGGCCGCCAACGAAGACCTCAACCTCGCGGGGCTCGACGACGTGAACCTCTACATCTACTACACCGACTTCACGAACTTCGAGGAGTGAGGAGCCCAACCATGAAGATGCAACGACTCCTCCTGCTCGCGCTCCTCGCGACCACCGCCGCCTGCTCGACCGAAGAGCTGTGCGACCCCGGGACCGCCGGGTGCCCGTGCCTGTCGGACGCCACCTGCCGCCTCGACAGCCTGATCTGCCTCGCCGACATCTGCGTCGACCCCGGCTCGCTGTGCGACGGGGACTCCTGCGCCCCGTCGGTGCCGAAGTGCTTCTCCCCCTGCATCCAGGACGTCGTCCGCGACGACGGCAAGGTGCTCGCGTGCTCGGACGAGGGCCTCCTCGAGGGCTGCCTCGGCGACACCGAGTGCGTGCAGGGCAGCTGCATCCCGACCATCTCGAGCCGCGTCTCGGCCCTCGTAGCGCCGGGGACCTGCGCCGAGGAGACCGACTGCCCCGACTACCAGACGTGCATCCAAGGCCGGTGCTTCTCGAACTGCGGGGACGGCTCGGAGTGCCCCGACACCCGCGACTGCCACCGCCACGTCTGCAGGGTCCGTTGCACCGACGCCGCGCCCTGCAAGGAAGAAGGCTACGCCTGTGACCTGAGCGGGGTCTGCCTGCCCCTGGTGACCCCCAGCGCCCCCGCCACCAGCGTGCTGCAAGGTGACTTCCGCGTCAGCGTGGATCGGGTCCGGTTCTCGTCCGACGCGCCCCAGGCCGAGCTCGAGCTCGTCAACGACAGCGGCACCGTGGCCCAGTTCCTCGTCAAGAAGGTCGAGCAGCGGGTGCTGCTCGACGGCGGCACCGCGGACGTCCGGCTCGCGAGCGAGGGCGACGCGCCCTGTCTTGGATGACGATGGGGGTCGACGCGCCGCTCCCCGTGCAGTCGTTCCCGGTGCGGCTGAACCCGGGGGCCTCGGCGAAGATCGTGCTCGGCAACGCGCGCAACTCGACCCTGCCGCGCTGGCAGGGCCTGCTCGAGATCTCGTCGTCGACGTTCGACAAGGCGGTCCGGGTCCGGCCTCGTGTACTCCGAGACCGTCAAGGGGCGCTGGCGCGGTCGCGCTTACTACTTCGGCAACTTCGAGGACGGCTCGAGCGTGCTCGGGGGCCAGTCCCCGCTCGACCGCTGGCGGGCGAACCGCGGCGACCCGAGCACGCTGAACGACGTCCCGAACGCGTTCATCCAGGCCTGGGGGCGCTTTCGCAACAACCAGTTCTCCGCCGCCGAGATGGAGGCGCTGGTGCAGGCCACGACGACCGGGTCGTGGCAGTTCGATCGGGTCCAGCAGCTGTGTGAGGAGGCGGGCTTCGGGCGCTCCGCGGTGTGCGCGCCGTTCGGGGGCGCGGGGAGCGCGGCGGTCATCCCGTACACCAGCGCCGGCAACATCAACCGGGTGCCGTCCGGGGTCGTGCAGATGGACATGGTCCTGAACCTCGAGCCGGCCACGTTCGAGGAGGAGGCCGACCCCGGGCTCTGTGGGCGCCGCGGGCTGACCCCGGGCTCGGGCGAGCACTGCTTCGTGGGCCGGATCGACAGCGCGCAGGCGCTGCAGTACGGCGGCAACCCCGCGGTGGTGCTCCGCTTCGAGGACGACCCGCTCGACTGTCAGACGATGGGCTCGGCCGGCTGCGTCTCGTACCTCGCCGACGCCTACTCGGAGGTCCGAGTGGGCGCGCGCTACGTGCCGGAGGAGGACGACACCACCTGCGCGCTCGTGCCCGGCCTCGAGGTCCGCACCGTGCCCTGGCTGGTGCCCGGCTTCGATCCTCCCGGGAACGGCGGCGGCCGCGAGGTGCGAGAGTGCCGCGACCAGCGGGTCCCCTTCGATGGCGCGCCGGAGCTCAACGTCTCCTTCGCGGGCGCCAACCCCATCCCCGACGGCAAGAGCCGGCTGCGCCGCATCGAGCTCGTCGACGGCATCATGCTCAACCAGAGCACGATGCAGCTCATCTTGCGCGAGACGGTCGACGCGTTCCACGGGGGCGCGACCCCGTTCGTGTCCTACGCCTACGTCACCCTCACCAAGGACGACGCCGACCTCGAGCTCGGCGACTACCAGGGCAACCGGCCCAAGGACGACCGCAGCCGCGACAACCAGCTGCTCGGGGTGAGCTGCGGCTCGGACCTCATCAACCAGGTCACCCGCCGCCCCAACCGCACGGTGGAGACCCTCTCCGTCGCGGACCGGGACCGGCTGGCGTACGCGGTGGTGACCGGGGCGACGAGCGGGGACGCGATCACCGTCTCCAACCCCGCGCTCGAGAGCATCCACTACGTCTGCATCTGGAACGAGGACACCGTGGTGCCGGACGACAACGGCATCGATCAGCCGTTCTCCCAGGTCCGGGAGGTGTTCGACGGCGGCCCGGGCGGGACCACGCTGTGCCCGGGCGGGGCCCAGATTGTCTACTTCGCGCTCGACGCCCGAGACTTCGTGGACGCCAACGGAGCGGCCATCGATCCCGCGACCCTGGACTGCAACCAGAACAGCAACGGCTCACCCGAGAGCTGCCTCTCGCAGCTGCGCGCCTGGGTCGACGGGGCAAGCGGCTCCGGCTGATGCCGCGCGACGAGGGGTTGTTCGCCGACGCCCCCGCCACAACCGTCTTCGACCTCGCCTGGACCTGCACCCCGCCCGGCTACGAGCCCTCGAGCGATCCCAACGCGCCCCCCATCGTGGCGGTCCCGATGGGCACGCAGGCCGAGTGCGACGACCTGCGGAGCGACCTGCGGGTGGGCAAGACGTTCTTCGCCGCGGCGCAGAGCCGGCTCGTCTTCAACCCGATCGAGACCGACATCCACCAGGCGTTCCGATACCGCACCCAGTTCGTGAGCCGCTCGGGGCGCAACGTAGGTTTCGCCCCCGAGGTGTGTCGCGGCGACGCGGGCCTCGTCCCGTACTGCTACGACCCCGACACCATCAAGAAGATCACCGAGCGGGTGGACTGCGCGCTCGCGCTCTACCACTTCGACCTCGCCGCCCCTCAGGCCGAGAAGCTCCCGGTGGACACCGCGCAGCTCCTGCTCGGCTACCTCACCAAGAACTTCGGCGTGCTCCAGGTCGACAACCCGCTCGGCGACCCCATCCTGCAGCAGGGCTTCGAGCGCCTGTTCGCGGAGCTGGCGATCACCCTCGGGGACGACGCCTACACCGCGTCGCTCGCCTCGCGCTTCGATCTCGCGGGCGAGAACCAGCTCGCGTTCGAGGGGACCCGCTTCGAGGTCGGGGGCATCGACCTGTCGGGCGGCGCGGGCTTCGAGCTCTACAAGCTCTACCAGGCCGCGCAGTTCTACGAGCTGGTCCTGGACCGCTTCTACCGGATGACCCCGCTGTTCTGGAGCAACCTGGAGGGGCAGGCGGTGGACCGGTACATCACCCAGCAGACGGTGACCTCGTACCTGAACCGGATCATCCGCGCCTCGGCCCAGCTCGCCAACACCCAGAGCGAGATCGCGCGGCGCTACCAGCTCTTGAACCGACCCGATCTCGCGCGGCGGGTGGTCGAGCGGGGCTACACCCGCGCCTACCAGGAGTCGCTGGTGATCTCGTCCCTGATGGGCCTGCTCGCGAAGCGGGTGAGCCCGTCGGAGGTGGATCAGATCGTCTACGAGATCGATCAAGCCCAGCGCCGCTACCGCGTGGCCATGCTGGGCATGCAGACCCGGTACCAGGGCATCGACGACAGCATCAACGCGTTCGGCTTCCTGCCCGACTACATCCCCTTCCCTGCCCTCGACGAGGGCTCGCTGAACGGGTTCGTGCCGATGTTCGACCGCGCCATGCAGCGGCTCGAGGTCGCGGGCGAGTTCGAGGCGCGCGCGTTGGAGAGCAGCCGGGCCTTCGACGTGGACGAGGCCGCGTTCCAGAACGAGCTCGTGCAGCTCACCCTCGGCTACCAGGAGCGACTCGGGGAGCTCTGCGGCACCTTCACCGGCAGCGACGGCCGCGTCTACCCCGCGATCCGCCGCTACGCCCACCTGTCCGAGGACCTCGCCGGGCTGGACGACCCCTGCGGCGGCACCAAGACCGGCGCGCTGTGGCTCAAGAACGCCGACATCGAGACCCGCGCCCTGGAGCTGCAGCGGGTGCGGACCGAGATCTCGAACGTCCAGGCGCGCGCGAACATCGCCACCGAGTCGGTGGCCGCCCAGTGTGAGCTGATCAACGAGGACGTGCGCCTGTTCCTCGAGCACCAGGGGGTGGTGGATGGCTATCAGAACGTGATCGATGGCCTCACGTTCACCAACGGGATCCTCGACAAGACCCTCGACATCTTCACCGCCGACAGCACGGGCGCGAAGATCGCGACCGGCGTGCACCTGGCCGCGACGACGATCACCGAGGCGGTGATCCTCGCCAAGCAGATCGAGATCCGCGACCTCGAGCGGAGCTTCGCGGCCAAGCAGATCGGGCGGCAGTGCGTGTACCTGCAGAGCGAGCTCGGCTTCACGATCCGCGAGATCCTGCTCGACATGAACCTCCTCGAGCTCGACGCGCTGAACGCGATCTGGAACGTCCAGGTCGAGGGGCAGCTCTTGATCGAGCTCGATCACGAGCGACAGCGGCTCCTCGCGGAGTGGGAGGACGCAGAGCAGCTGGTGATCAACGCGGCGGCGGCCCAGTCCGACCCGAACGTCCGGATCTACCAGAACGACGCGATCATCAACGCGGATCGATGGTTCACCCGCGCGATCCGCGACGCGTATCGCGCCACCAAGATCTACGAGTACTACACGAGCCAGAGCTACGCGCGGCAGGAGGAGCTGTACCTGATCCGGATGATCGACGCTGGGCAACCCAACCTGCGCAACTACCTGGCCGACCTCGACGAGGCGTACTTCGAGTTCGGGGAGCAGTTCGGGAACCCGGACTCCCGCATCGAGGTGCTCAGCCTGCGCGACGACCTCATGCGCATCCCTCGGGTCGCCGCCGACGGGTCAGGGCGCGCGCTCAGCAGCGAGGAGCGGGTGATGCTGTTCCGGGAGCGCCTGAAGGACCCGGTGCTCCTCGACGAGCGCGGCTTCATCACCTACCAGTTCAGCACCGGGTTCGATCGGCTGTCGCCGCTCACCCACAACCACAAGATCCTGTTCATGGAGGTCGAGCTGTTCGGCGACGTGGGTGATGACGTGGCGCGGGTGTACGTGCGCCAGAAGGGCACCGGCGTGGTCAAGACCGAGGACGGCTCGCGGCTGTTCTACGCGTTCGAGCCGCGGACCGCGGTGATCAACCCGGTGGTGAACGGGTTCCGGGACTTCGGGCAGGACTCCGACGGCGCGATCACCGGCCCCACGCGGTCGATCTTCCGCAACTACCGCTTCCGCGAGCGCCCGCTGGTGAACACGAACTGGGAGCTGATCTTGAACCGCCGGACCGAGGCCGCGAACGAGGACGTGAACCTCGACGGCCTCGACGACATCAAGCTGTACGTCTTCTACACGGACTTCACCGGCGCCGAGCAGTAGCCCCCGCTGCGGGCGCTACTCGCCGTGGTACTCGTTCCCGAGGTACTGCCCCTTGCGGTTGAAGTAGAGCATCTGGTCGACGTCGTGGTCGCCGGTGTAGATGCCGAGCTCCACCATGTAGCCGACCAGCTCCTTGCCGCGGCCGTTCTCACCCTCCGCCAGGTACACGGTGGTGTAGTTCTCGCCGTGGAAGTCGTAGTCGATGCCGTCGTCGGCTCGACCGGCCCGGTACTCGCGCTCGAAGTCCGCGATGCCGCGCGCGATGGCGGCGCCCGCCCCGCGCGGCAAGTCAGCCTTACGCGTCGCGACGGAGAAGCCATCACCCCAGTCACCGCCGATGCGCTGCAGGCGCTCGAACTGCTCGTCGAGCGGCAGCTTGGCGAAGGCCTCGGCGCCGTTGCCCTGGATGCCCTCGAGCTCCTCGGTGGTGAAGCCGACCTTCTCGAGCGCGTTGCGGAAGAACTCCTTCTGACCCTTGGCGTAGCTCGAGTCGCGGTAGATCTCGATCATCCGCGGCTTCACCGTGGCCTGGGAGCGCGAGGCGAGGCCCTGGTAGAAGCCGGCCAGGGCGTCCACCTCTCCGCGGGAGAGCTTCTTGTCGTCCTCCTGGGTGAGGACCTGGTGCATCCGGTTCAGCTTGGTCAGGGACGACATCGCCATGGTGTCGGGGTTATCGGCGGGGCCCCTGGGGGGTTGTGTGACAAAATCCTACCCGGCGATCTCGAACCGGATCTGGCCCACCACCTGGCCCGCCGCGGTCACCACCCGGCAGCGCCAGCGCCCCTGGGGCCGGGGCCCGAGGTTGCGCTTGGTCGACCAGGTCCGAAAGCCCTCCTCCCGGCCGCCCCGCACGTCCAGGTCCACCACGTCGACCCGGGCCCCGTCGTGCCACCACTCATGACGCAACGCGTCTTGCAGACCGCGCGGTGCCCGGATCGCGGTGGCGCAGGTGATCTGGGGCGGCGCCACCTCGAAACGCTCGGTGGGGTCCGAGACCCAGCGCTCCACCACGAGGGTCCCCACCGCCGCCTCGGCCAGCGATAGGGGCTGCGGGCGGGACGAGCGGCCCGCCGAGCCCCCACGCCGCCGCGACCACCCCCGCCGCCACGACGCCGCGGGCCAGCCAGCGCCGGGCGCGACGCGGCCACTCCGCCGCCTCGCCCTCGGGGCTCTCGAGCACGTCGAGCACCGGCACCCCGACCGCGGTGGTCACCGCGGCGAGCGTCAGGCTGACCTGGTTGCTCAAGCCGAGCACCGGGAGCACGCAGGCCAGCCCGGCAAAGGACGCGAAGGCCACCATGGCCAGCCGCCCCGGGCGGTGCCGGAAGACCCAGGCGAAGGCCGGATCCCAGAGGGTGAGGAGGGCGGCGGCGGCCATCGCGCCGAGGAACACCGTGTGCCCGAGCGTCCAGGCGGCGGCGCGCAGATAGAACGGGAGGGTGAAGAACAGCGCGAGCTGCACCACCGACTGGGTCGCGAGGGGGGCCGACGCCATCCCGAGGCGCACCAGCCGCCCGTGAAGGCAGGCAGGCGCTCGGGATCGAGGGTGCCGAGCATCGCCAGCGCCACCAGGAGCGCCCACGCCCCCACCGCCGCCGCCACCACCAGCCACGCCCGCTCGGGGCTGCGGTTCATCAGGAACGCGCTCGCCAGCCCCACCGCCAGGGACGCCCAGGGGAGATAGGGCTTCACCTTCGGCCAGAGGTCGGTCATCGAGCACACATCTTGTCACAACGTGGGGAGCGCAGGCACCGTATGCCAATGGATCCCACCCGCGCCGTGAACACCTGCGCCGCCGACCTGCGGGTCAGCCCCGGTGCTACGGCAGACACGCACGCCATCCGCCAGCGCTTCACCGAGGTGGACGCCCGCTTCCGCGCGAACCTGAACTCCGGGATGAGCCGCTCGGACGCGATGACCAACACCCCGCCCATGATCCCCGACGGCGTGGCCACCGCGGGCGGCAAGGACGGCGCCCGGCGGAGCGAGGTCCTCGACATGATCGGCTGCGCGGGCGAGCGCGCCGGCCTGGGCGACGGCATGACCCACGAGCTCCAGGGCATGTACAAGGACGCCACCAACGCCAAGAGCGGCAACGTCCTCAACTGGCTGCTGGGTCGCTGACGTGAGCGAGAGCGAGCTCCACCCCCTGGTGGATCTGGCGGCCCGCCTCCTCGTGCAGGGCGCCGACGCCCCCTACGCCTACCCCGAGGGGGCCCAGGAGCGACTGCAAGAGGCCTTGCTCGCGGCCCGCGGCCAGCCCGACCTGGCGGACGGCGTGCTCAGCCTCTTCCACGCCGCGATCGCCCTCTCGGAAGAAGAGAGCTCACCCGGCGCGGCGGCGGTGATCTTCAAGGCCCTGCACGCGGTGCGCGGCGAGCTGGGGCTGGGCAAGGCCGAGGCCGACGCCCTGCGCTCGAAGCTGGACGAGGGCCTCGACCGCGCCACCAAGCGCGCCCCGATGGTGGGCGCGAAGGCCCCCGAGGGCACCTTCAAGGCGAGCCGCCTCCCCCCGCCCCGGCGCTTCAAGCCCTAGTCCCCTGCGTCAGTGATTCCTTGCTGAAGTCGCGAGTCCATTCTCGTGTCTGGTGCTCGCGTGAGGAGGGCGCATACTCGTTGTCTGCAACCGACGAAAGCCGAAGGCGGCGCGGGCAGCAGGCGCGAGAAGGGGCCGCGAATTTGGTGAGGAATCACTGACGCAGGGGACTAGCAGGTAACAGGCCCTACCACCGGACATCCCACGTCACGCGCATGTCGGAGGCGACGCCCTCCGCCCGCAGGATGTGTTGCGTTCCGTCGTCCGCGCCGAGCGTGACCTCGCCCGGCCCCGCGCGCACCACGAGGTGCTTGGGCTCGTCGAGCGAGGTCTCCTCTGCCCCCGTCACCGAGGCGATGCCGCTCGGGCGCCCCGGGCTCACCACAGCGTAGCGGCCGCCCTCGGGCTCCCGGGCCGCGCCGTCGGCGCCCAGCCACACCCGCACCTCGCGCACCCGCCGCACGTCGTCCAGCGTGGTGACGCCGGTGGCGCGGCGGAGGGTCTGGACACCTTCCGGGCAACATCGGCACCACCGCCCCCGCCCGGGCGAGCAGGCCGAGCTCACGCAAGGGGACCTGCAATGTCACCTCGCCCCCGCCCTCGTGCACCTCGCCCGTCTCCCAGTCGTACCAGGTGCCGGCGGGGAGGAGCACCGGGCGCTCCGCCACCGAGGCGGTGAGCACCGGGGCGACGAGGAGCGCGTCGCCGACCAGGTAGGCGTCCTTCACCCCGTGCAGGCGCACGTCGCCCGGGTCCGCGAAGGCCATCGGGCGCACGATCGGCGCCCCGGACTCGCTCGCGTCCTGAGCGAGCCCGGCCCACAGGGGGAAGAGGCGGGTGTGGAGGTCGGCCCAGCGCTTGAAGTGGGCCACGGTGTCCGCGTCGCGGTCCCAGCGCCAGTTGTCGCGCACCGCGCGGCCGTGGTGGGTGCGCATCACCGGGGCCATCGCGCCGAGCGAGGTCCAGCGCAGGAACAGGTCCTTGGTGGAGGGCGGGTTGGTGGCGGAGACGTAGCCCGCGATGTCGTGGGTCACCACCGGGAACCCGGTGACCGAGAGGCCCATGAGGATGGGCACGATTGTCGGGAGCCCGTCGTCCGCCTGGAACGACGTGCGCTGGTCGCCGGCCCAGATCACGTGGGCCTGGCTCTGCGAGCCGGTGTAGCCCGAGCGGTGGAAGATCACCACGTCGTCGGCGCCCGCCTCGGCCACCGCCTCGCGGTTCACCACCGCCCACTCGAGCGGGTACTGGTGGTGGGCGGCCTCGGGGTCGCGCCCGTCGGAGGTGCTGACCGCGCGCGGGTCGGCCGGGTACCACTCCGCGAAGTCCGCCATCCAGCCGTCGATCCCCATCTGCAAGGCAGCTTTCAGCTCGCTCTTGACGAAGCTCCGGGCCCCCGGGGCGAAGAGGTCGGCGAGGTAGCTCACCTCGAAGTCGGGGGCCTGGAAGCCCAGGTCCTCGCCGCGCCGATCCTTCACCAGGAAGCCGCCGTCCCGGAGCTCGGGGTACACGTCGACCCCGCCCACCACGAAGGTGTTGAAGTAGGTCATGAAGCCGAGCCCCTGGTCGTGGAGCCGGGTGATGAGGTCGGGGAGCCCGGGGTAGAGGGCCCGATCCCAGCGCCAGTCCTCCTCCAGGATGTAGCTGGCTCCCTGGTCGATGCCGCCGCGCCAGTCCTCGGTCCACAGGGCGCTGGCCGGGATCTCGGCCGCGCGCAGGCGCTGGGCCTCCGCCTCCACCGCGTCGGAGCCGCCGATCGCCTCCATCCACACCCCGAAGGTCCAGTCCGGGGCCTTCGGGATGCGCCCGGTGACCGCGGTCTGCTGACGCACCACGTCGAGCGGCGTCGGCCCGGGGGAGATCACCAGCTCCGCCGCGCCCTCCCACACCTCGACCCGGAGGGTGTCAGGATCGCTTGCACACAGATCCCAGATCGAGCGGTAGAAGGTCGTGGCGTGCAGGCCGTACGAGGCCCCGGCGCGCGGGGCGAGCATGGTGGGCACCGAGAGGTAGCTCTGGTGCCGGGTCCCGACGAGGAACCACACGTCGGCCGGCTCGTCGGTGTCGACCTTGCCGATGCCCTGCTCGCTCACCCACACCGGCACCACCTGCCCGCGGTGATCCACGTCGTGGGTCTGGGCCCCGAAGCCGAGGAAGCCCCCCGCGTCGGCCCCGTCGCACCCCAGGCTGATGAAAGCTCGGTTGACGTCGGCGTCCGCGCTCTCGACCCGCAGCACCACCCCGCCCGGGCTCGGGCGCACCGTGAGCCGGCCGAGGGGCGCGCCCGCGTCGTCAACGAGCTTCGCCTCGAGCCCCGTGTCGTCGCGCGATGCGCCCTCCAGCCGGGCCGCGCCGCGCCAGTCACCTTGCGGTCGATCCTCGATGCGGAACGAGCCGAACTGCTCCTCGTAGACCCCAAGGGCCGACCGGAACCCCGCCCCGGTGATCGTCAGCTCGAGGCCGGAGGGGTGCCGCAACGTGAGGGCCACGCCCTCCCCGACCTCCACCTGAAACTCCCCCACCGGGCCGCTGGGATCCCCGCCGCAGGCGGTCAGGGCGAGCACGAGCAGGGCGAAGGCGCGGCGCATCGGCCGGAACCTAGCAGGGGGAGCCCCCGACGAGCCACATGCGGTATCCTGGGGCGGTGCCGACCTCCTCCGTCGTCTCGCGCCACACCCACGCCGGATGCTGGGAGCCGTCGGCGCTGGGGGAGGAGGGCCCGTGGTGGAGCGCCTCGCCCCCGGGTTCCTGAACGAGGCCGAGGCGTTCCAGCTCGGCCGCGCGGACCGGGCGGTGGTGGGCGCCACCGCGGGGGTCGACGTGGTGCTCCGCACCCTGGGCGCGTGCCTGGTGGGGGCCCTCGCCTTTCCGATCGGCTACCACCCCCGCGCGCTGCGTCGGGCGCTCGAAGACAAGAAGGTGTACGGCCCCCTGGCCGAGTCCCGGGACCCCGACGCGTTCTTCGTGCGGCCACCGACCGGGGTTCGCATCGAAAGCCAGCCTGCGCGACGCCCGCTCTTCTCACCCCGGGACGGGGTGTGCGAGGACCTCAGCTTCGAGAGCCCCTTCGTCCCCTTCAACCGCCGCCTGAGAGACAGCTACGCGCGGCACACCCGGAACCGCACCGCCCACGTCCGCTACTGGCGCCACCGCGGCAGCGAGCCCCGGCCAACCATCGTCGCGATCCACGGCTTCAGCGCCGACCTCTACCACCTCAACGAGTGGCTCTTCGCCCTCCCCTGGCTCCACCGGCTCGGCTGCAACGTCCTGCTCTTCACCCTGCCCTTCCACGGCAGGCGTCAATCCAGGTTGTCACCCTTCTCCGGCCACGGCTTCTTCGCGGGCGGCCCGGCCCACATCAACGAGGCCTTCGCCCACGCGGTGTTCGACTTCCGGATCCTCATGGACTGGCTGAGTGGCCGCCCCGAGGTCGAGCAGGTGGGGGTGATGGGGGTGAGCCTCGGCGGCTTCACCGCCTCGCTCCTCGCCGCGGTGGAGCCCCGGCTCGCGTTCTCGGTGCCCAACGTGCCGGTGGTGAGCATCCCCGACCTCGTCATGGACTGGGAGCCGATCGGGGTCATGATGCGCGGCGCGTTGAAGGCCGCCCGGCAGGGCGTGGAGGAGGCCCGGTACCTCCTGGCGGCATCCAGCCCGCTCACGTATACCCCGCGCATCCCCACTGAGCGCTTGATGATCATCGGTGGAATCGGCGATCGGCTCGCCCCACCGCGGCACTCCCGCCTGCTGTGGGAGCACTGGGACCGCTGCCGCATGCACTGGTTCGTCGGCAGCCACCTGCTCCACCTCGACCGGGGCAACTACCTGCGTGAGACGAAGGCGTTCCTGCGCGAGATCGGGTTCCTGACCCCTGGTCACATCACCTCTTGATCGCTAGGCTGGGCCCGTGAGGCGCCGTCCCACCCTCGCTGTGCCCCGGTCGCGGCTCCTGGTTGCCGGGGCCCTGGCCTGGGCGCTGAGCGGCTGCTTCTTCAACCCGCCGACCGTCGACTGGCTCGACGACGCAGGGGGGTCGGAGGACGCCGCGGTGGTCCTCGACGCCGACGTGGGGGTCCCGCCGGAGGACTCCGGGGTGGGGATCGACATCGGGGTCGTCGACACCGGCACCCCGGACTCCGGGCTGGACGCCGGCCTCGAGGACGCGGGGCCGACCGACGCAGAGCCCACCGACACAGGACCCACCGATACAGGACCGACGGACGCCGAGCCCCCGGACGCCGACCCCGTCGACACCGGCCCGGTCGACACCGGCCCGGTCGAGCTCTGCGGCGACGGCGTGCTGCAGGCGGGCGAGGCGTGTGACGACATGAACCAGGTGGCCGGCGACGGCTGCAACCTGTCCTGCGCGGTGGAGGACGGCTGGTACTGCGACGACCAGGCCCCCAGCCGCTGTGGCCAGCTCCCGGTGCTGACGATCGGCGGCGCCACCGTGCTCGAGGGGGAGGAGGCCACGGTGGTGGTCACCCTGTCCGCACCCGCACCCCTGCCGGTAGAGTTCCGGTGGTCGACGGTGGACGGCACCGCGGTGGCCACCGCCGACTACACCCCGAAGTCGGGGGTCCTCGTGACCATCCCGGTGGGTGGACAATCTGCGGATCTCTTGATCCAGACCGCGGCGGACGGCGTACCCGAGCTGACGGAGACCTTCTCGGTGGAGCTCGCAGCGATCACCAACGCGGTGCCGGGCGCGACCTCGGCCACGATCGACGTGGGCGACGACAACCCGCTGGTGGAGCGGGGCCTGGTGGCCCGCTACTTCCTCGACGAGGCGGGGCCGATGGACTCGCCGCCGGCCGCGGTGCACGACGCCGCGGCCGACCCGCTGGACCTCACGGTGGTCTACAACGGCGGCACCCCCGACTTCATCGAGCTGGGCACCGGCCGTGGCATGGAGTGGAACCGGGCAGGTCGGAACGGGCGGGCCGAGGCGAGCGCGAACAACAAGGTCCGAACCCGGCTCGACGGGTCCCGCACCGCCACCCTCGAGGTCGTCACCCAGGTCCTGGCCGACGACAACGCCTCCCGCCTGCTCTACATCGGCGGCAGCACCGGCTGGGGTGACCTGGCGATGCTGATCGCGGGGAACTATCTGTACATGGGCTTCGACGGGTTCCAGTACTCCTGGTCGATCCCGACGAGCGCGCGCCGCCAGCACGTGGTCTTCACCATCGTCGTCGACACCACCCGGCAGAGCAGCAACGACCGCAGGATCGCTTACGTCAACGGCCAGAGCATGGGCAACGGGAGCGGAGTGCTCCTCGGCAACAGCCAGATCGACATCCGCAGCGACCACGCGCTGGTCATCGGCAACACCATGGGCGGCGGCCGCTCCCCCGAGGGGCACATCACCTACTCCGCCATCTACGACGAAGCCTTGACCCCGGCCGAGGTGCAACAGAACGCCGCGCTCCTCCTGCAGCGAGACGACGCCTGGTGAGCAGCATCAGCATCGACCCGCTCCTGGGCCGGCTGGTGGCGGGCAAGTACGAGATCCGCGAGCTCCTGGGCGTCGGCGCCATGGGGAAGGTCTTCCGGGCCCACCACGTCGGCCTCGACAAGGCGGTGGCGATCAAGGTGCTCATCCGGATGCCGGGGGTCGAGGAGGCCCAGGCCCGGCGCTTTCGGGCCGAGGCGCGCGCGGCCAGCCGGCTCGAGCACCCCAACAGCGTGCAGATCCTGGACTTCGGCGAGGATCCGGACGGTCTGCAGTACATCGTGATGGAGCTGCTCGAGGGCATCGACCTGCAGCAGCTGGTGGCAGAGCAAGGCCCCTTGCCTACGGCCCGGGTGGCCTGGATCATGAGCCAGGTCTTCTCCGCCCTGAGCGCAGCCCACCGCTCCGACGTCATCCACCGCGACGTGAAGCCAGGCAACATCATGCTGGTGGAGAAGGCATCGGAGGAGGGCCCCATCCAGGACTTCGTGAAGGTCTGCGACTTCGGGCTGGCCAAGATCCTCGACGTGGGCAGCGGCGAGACCGCGCCCCTCACCGCCAAGGGCGCGGTGTTCGGGACGCCCGCGTACATGTCGCCGGAGCAGGCCCGCGGCGAGCCGCTCGACCTGCGCACCGACATCTACTCGTCCGGGGTGGTCATGTACAAGATGATCACCGGCCACGCGCCCTTCCGAGCCGAGTCCGCCCCCAAGGTGCTCCTCGGACACCTGCACGAGGAGCCGCCGCCCCTGCGCTCTTGGGGCATCGAGGTCGACCCTGGCCTCGAGGCGGTGATGCTGCGGGCGATGGCCAAGGACCCTGCGGACCGCTACCCCTCCGCGCTCGAGGCCCGGGACGCGCTGCGGGCGGTGCTGGCGGGCCTCGGCCACGCTCCGCCCGCCACCGGCAGGATGACCGCCCCCGCGCGCCCCCAGTCCGCGGTGCCGACCGAGCAGGTCCGCTTGCGGAACGACGCCCTCGACACGCAAGACACCTTGCTCGACACCGAGAGCGCCACCGTGCACGCCCGCGGGCAGAGCGCCCTCGACACCCGCTACGCCCCCACCGTGCCCCCGCCCGCCTCTCGCCCCGAGCCGCCCCCGACGGTGGCGACCACCGCGAGCGGCGGCACCGCGTGGTGGGCGCTGGTGCCCGGGGCGCTGGCCCTGGTGGCCGCCGCGGCCCCTGGTCGCGGTGCTCGTCCTGCGCAAGGTGGAGCAGGCCGAGGCCGAGGCCGCCCCCGCGCCGGTGGCCCCGGCGCGGACGATGCCCGCCCCCGCGCCCGCGACGCCGGCCGAGGCCGAGCTGGCTGCCCGAGCCCGAGCACACCGAGGGGCCGGGCCTCCGAGGCCCCGCCCGCTGCCCCCGATGCGCCCGCGCTCGAGGAACCCGAGGTCCCTACCCCCGCGCCGCCCGCGCCCGCGCCGGTCGCCGCCATGCCCGCGCCCCGGGCGCCCGAGAGCCCCGCCCGGCCCCAGCCGGTGGTGGTGACGCTTGCGCGGGTGGAGGTGCAGGGCGCAGTGAGTCGCACTCGGTGCCAGGACGCCCTGGCCCGCCACCTGCCGAAGGCGCAGGCCTGCCTGCAACCACTGGTATACGCGGCCGGCGGCGCTGAGCGGGGTGAGGTAGCGGTGGAGGCGGACCTGGACGCCCAGGGGCGCCTGGTCGACATGGTGGCGCGCGGGTTGACGGGGGCCCAGGACTGTGTGCGTGAGGCGTTCCAGGCGGCGCGCCTCCCTCGCCCCGACACCGGCGAGGTGCGCGTGCGCTTCTGGCTCGGGTATCGCTCACCATGAGGTACGGCAAGTCAGCCTTCATCGCCTCGCTCCTCCTCGCGCCGATCGTCGGCTGCCTCGAGGCGCCCGACGAGTCGGTCCCGCTGTCCCGCTTCGTGGGCCCGGCCGGCTTCGACATCGCGGACGCCCCGCTGCTCGAGGCCGCGGGTGCCCCCGGCGTCGACCCCGCGGCCTTCACGAGCGCGGTGGTGCGCCTGCGCGGCTTCGCGGACCACCGCGCCCTGACCTACTGGAACGCGGACGGCGCCAACTCCGACCTCTTGGCGCCGGCCTACTTCATCGAGGACGCGGGCGGCGCCAAGGTGGGCAACCCGATCATCGACGCCGCGCCCGGCGAGGGCGGCTACACCCCGTGGTGGCGGAAGGTGGTGGTCAAGACGACCGATCGCTACGCGGGCGAGGTGATCTGGTCGCGCGACGCGCTCGAGGCGGCGGTGCAGGCTGGCCTGCTTTCGGAGCCAGTGGCCACGACCGAGATCGTGAGCGCCCCGGTGGCGCTGGAGGGCACCGAGGTGACGCTGGACGACGCGGGGGCGGAGACCGCCCAGGCCACCCCGATCTGGTACCGTGGGCACCGCGCCCACTGGATCCGCTTCTCGAGCAGCATCGAGCTGCCGGTCGAGGTCCGCAAGATGCCCGTCTACCCGGTGTACATCCTCCAGCGGATCGACGAGGCCGCCCCGCTCTACGAGTTCCTCTCGGGGGTGGACGTGGACGGTGACGACCGGCTGGACAACAGCAACAACATCTTCGCCGGTGACGTCGGCCAGGACCGCTACTCCCCGCTGTGGGAGGCGAAGCTGGTCCGGGTGAGGCGTGAGTTCCCGTCGATCGACACCTCGAGCGCCGCGGTGGGGCTGAGCGCGGAGGCGGACTTCATCGACGCCGACGGCGCGGTGAACTCGGACCTGGTGGTGGGCGAGCCCCAGCCCCTCGGCCTGCTCGTGAACTGCCCCATCCAGTCGGCGGGAGGTGGCCTGTGAGGCGGCTGGCACTGGCGCTGCTCGGCGCCCTCGTCGTGGGCACCGGCTGCCTCGGGGTGCTCGACCCGATGGTGGGCGAGCCGCTCGCGGAGCGCTGCGCCAACGTCGACAGCGACCCGGACACCGAGGTCTCGTTCGCCCGCGACGTGCAACCCATCCTGCTCGGCGCGGTCGAGGGCCAGCCCGGCTGCAGCTGCCACATCCCAGGCACCCCCGACCCCATCGGGCTCGAGGAGACCGGCCTCGACCTGTCCAACTATGGCGGCCTGATCGCGGGCGGGAAGAACAGCCTGGGCGGCGTGGTGGTGCCGGGGGCGCCGTGCGAGAGCGTGATCTGGCAGAAGGTCAGCGCCGGTCCGCCCTTCGGGTCGCGCATGCCCTTCAACGGCCCGCCCTTCCTCGACGCGGCGACCCGGCAGCTGCTCTCGGACTGGATCGCGGAGGGTGCCCGTGACAACTAGTGCCCGCGTTCCGAAGTCGGCTCCGGGTTTCGGTGAGGCCGCTTTGTGTCTGGTCGTCGCGCTCCGCAGGGAACAGGGTCGGCCCCTGAGACCGAGGAGCCCGAAAGGGCGGCCGAAGGCCGCGCGGCGAGCAGGCGCGAAGCGGGCCAGCGAAACCCGGAAGGGACTTCGGAACGCGGGCACTACGCGCATCTTCGCCCTCCTGCTGCTGGCGCTGTTGGCCATCGTGGGCTGCCGCACCGGCGCCCCGGCGCGGCGGGGCGGCCTCCCCGAGGCCCAGGTGAAGGCCATGCCGCCCGACGTCGAGGCCGCGTACCGCGTGTTCGCGGTGAAGTGCTCGCGCTGCCACACCCTCTCCCGGCCGCTGAACGCGGCCATCTACGATCCGAACCACTGGGAGAGCTACGTGGCGCGGATGCGCCGCCAGGCCGGCTCCGGCATCTCCAAGCGGGACGCCGAGGTGATCCTGGTCTTCCTGCGCTACTACTCCGAGCAGCAGGCCGTGCAAGAGGGCCTGCGCCCGGCGGCCACCGCGACGGTGAGCGGAGGCGCGGGGTGAGGCGCGGCGCGCTCCTGTTGCTGGCCGCGCTCGGCGCGTCGGCCCCCGCGTCCGCCCACGCGCTCGAGATCGAGCGGAACTGGGCCGGCTCGGCCCAGCTCGATTACCTGGTGGTGCCCACCACGGTGAAGGCCCGCGGCTTCACCTTCGACGGCTTCACCACCGAGCTGGCGATGAAGGTGGCGGTGGACTTCACCGAGAACTTCAGCGCCAACGTGAAGATCTGCTACGGCTGCCACGGCTTCGAGACCAACATGGCCTTCGTGGACATGCGGGTGGCCGACCAGCTCAACTTCCGGGTCGGCCGCATGACCCCGACCTTCGGCGACTTTCCGCTCCGCCACGACCCCGCGAACCACCGCGCGCGAACTCCAAGCCGCTGCCCTACGACATGGGCCGCATGCTCCGGCTCCGGGACTGGAACATGAGCATCCTCCCCGCCCCCTACGTCGACAACGGCCTCGAGGTGAACGGCACCCAGTGGTTCGGCGACGACGTGCAGCTCGACTACGCGGCCTACGTGATGAGCGGCTTCAAGGGGGCGAACGACGCGCTCGATCTCGACTTCGTGCAGTCCCGCTCCGGGAGCCTGTACTACGTCGACAACAACTCCGAGCCCGCGGTGGGCGGGCGGCTGGCGGTCACCGTCAACATCACCGACGCCACGAGTACGACCCTCGGCGCCTCGGCGATGTACGGCCACTACGACCCATCGGCGGAGCTCGCCTACTTCATCGGGGGCCTGGACCTCTACCTGAGGATCGACGCGCTGGTGATCAGGGCGGAGTACCTGTTGCGACGCACCGAGTTCGCCCTCGGCTCCGACCCCGAGAACCGCTTCCGCTACGCGTTCGAGGACCTCACCCGGAACTTCTTCGTCAAGGACGGCTTCTACGTCGAGGCGGAGTACCCGGCGCTCGACTGGCTCGAGCTCTTCTACCGCTTCGACGGGATGCGCCGCACCGGGAACGTGGCCCGGACCTCGGCCCTGTCGAGCAAGAGCGGGGTCCTGCGGCACACCCTGGGGGCGAACTTCGTGGTGCAACGGGGCCTTCGGATCAAGGCCTCGGTCGAGCACTGGGACTTCAGCGACTTCGCGGACGACGTGGGCATCCACCTCGGGATCACCGCCAACTTCTAGCTTACGGTGGCCTGGGCCCGCCGCACCTGCTAGACCCGAGGCGTGAAGCGCTTCTTTGGGCTCGTGGGGCTCGGGCTGGTGGTCCTGGTAGGGGTCCTTGTCTACCGGGCCCTGACCTTCACCCTCGAGCAAGGCCCCTTGCCGCCCGCGGTGGCGGTGGCGGTCGACGACGACGCGGCGGTGGCCCGCCTCGCCGCGGCGCTCCGGATCCCCACCGTAGCCAACAGCACGGAGCCCCACTTCGACCCCGCCGCCTTCGACGCCCTCCACGCCCACCTGCGGGCCAGCTTCCCCAACCTGTTCACCACCCTGAGCACGGAGGCGGTGAACCGCGACTCGCTGATCTTCACCTGGCAGGGCACCGACCCGACCCTGAAGCCCATCCTGCTCATGGCCCACCAGGACGTGGTGCCGGTCGACACCGGCACCGAGCCGGCGTGGAGCCGCCCACCGTTTGCAGGTGAGGTTGCAGACGGCTGGATCGTGGGCCGAGGCGCCCTCGACGTGAAGTCCGGCCTGATGGGGATCCTGGAGGCGGTGGAGCTGTTGGTGAAGGCCGGGCACCGCCCCAAGCGCACGGTGTACCTGGCCTTCGGCCACGACGAGGAGCTCGGGGGTACGCACGGCGCCAAGGCGGTGGCGAAGCGCTTCGCCGAGCGGGGCGTGCACTTCGAGTTCGTCCTCGACGAGGGCGGCAGCGTGGTCGAGGGCGTGGTGCCGGGGGTGAAGGGCCCGGTGGCCCTGGTCGGAGTGGCCGAGAAGGGCTACGTGAGCCTGCGCCTGTCGGCCGAGGGCGCGGGTGGCCACTCCTCGATGCCCCCGCCCCGCACCGCGGTGGGCGTGGTGGCGCAGGCGGTGACCCGCCTCGAGCAGAGCCCGTTCCCCGCCCACATCGATCACGCCGGCCGCTTCTTCGCCTACGTGGGGCCCAAGATGCCCTTCGATCGGCGCTTGGTGTTCGCGAACCTGTGGCTCTTCGAGCCGCTGATCTTCCGCATCCTCAGCGGCACACCGTCCATGAACGCGTCCATCCGCACCACCACCGCCCCGACCATGATGCGCGGCGGGGTGAAGGACAATGTGCTGCCGGTGCACGCGGAGGCGGTGGTGAACTTTCGCATCCTCCCCGGCGAGACCCCGGCCACGGTGAAGACCAGGGTCGAGGCGGTGATCGACGACCCCGCGGTGAAGGTCGAGGAGGTCGAGGGCTTCGGCGACGACCCCTCTCCGATCTCCGACGTGCGCTCCACCAGCTTCGCCCTCGTGCGCGACGCCATCCGCCAGGCCGCCCAGGATCCGGAGCTGGTGGTGCCCCTGCTCACCGTGGGGGCCACCGACTCCCGCTACTTCCAGGGCATCACCGACAACACCTACCGGTACCTCCACATCCGCCTGGGGCCCGACGATCTCGCCCGGCTCCACGGCACCGACGAGCGCATCTCGGTCGCCAACTACCTGGAGATGGTGCGCTTCTACTACCTGCTGATCCGCAACGCGACTTGACCGCCCTGGCCCCGCCCACATCCCTCGTGGACTCCGGCGCCCTCCCGGGTTAGGGCTGACGAGGGCTCCAGGACATGATGGACACGCACCGCGCACGCCTCGTGCAGAAGACCATGGCGCAGGAGCTGCGCCGCTCCATGAAGGGCATGCACCTGAAGGGCCACCCGCGCCCCTTCTTCATGTCCTATCTGTTGCACCACACCCAGGGGCTCGACATCTGGGGCCGCTACGGCGCGGTGTTCAACACCGAGCCGATCCGGGGCTGCGACCTCTACTCCGAGGTGCGCGTCGGCACCTACCGCATGGACCAGACCCTCGACGGCGGCCTGAGCTCCGAGCTGTCGGATCGCGAGTCGTACAACTGGCTGCTCGGGCCGCAGGACCTCGAGCCCGAGGCGGTGCGCTACGCGTTCTGGAAGCTCACCCAGCTCAAGTACTGGGAGGCGCTCCAGGAGTACTACGAGAAGCGCAAGATCCAGGTGGAGCAGCGCCTGAAGAACGACTCCCCCTCCTTCAGCAAGGAGCCCGCTGGTCCGCAACAACCCGGTCGAGCCGACGAAGTTCCCCGAGAAGCGGTGGTCCGACTTCGTGCGCGAGGCCTCGGGCATGTTCAAGGGCTACAAGTCCCTCGTCGACCCCTACGTGCGCATCCGCGGGGTGTCGCGGGTGCGGGTCTTCGTGAACTCCGAGGGGAGCAAGTTCACCTGCCAGGAGCGCTTCTTCGAGGTGATCGTCGCCGCCTGGTACCTCACCAAGGACGGCGTCTACCTCAGCGCGAGCCGACAGTTCTACGGGCGCAGCCTCGAGGAGCTGCCGAAGATGGCGAAGGTGGCGGAGGCGATCGACGAGATCGCCCGCGACCTCTCCGACCTCGCGCGGGCCGAGCCGATGGACCCGTACGCCGGCCCCGCGCTGCTGTCCGGCACCGCCACCGGGCTCGTGTTCCACGAGGCGATCGGGCACCGCCTGGAGGGCGAGCGCATGGTGAAAACGAGGTCACCGTGCGTTACCGTAATAACGGTCACCGAGAGCGTCGACCTCATCGACGACCCCAGCCTGGCGGAGTGGGAGGGCGTGCCGCTCTACGGCCACTACGACGTGGACGACGAGGGGGTCCGCTCCCAGCGGGCGGAGCTGGTGAAGAGCGGGGTCCTGAAGACCTTCCTCATGAGCCGCTCACCCACGAAGGGCTTCCATCACTCCAACGGTCACGGGCGCCACGAGCGCTACCAGGATCCGATGGCCCGCATGGCGAACCTGATCGTCACGAGCGAGGAGCGGCGCCCGTGGCCGGAGCTGGAGGACATGATGATGACCATGGTGCGGGAGCGCGGCCTCCCCCACGGCATCATCGTGCGTCGCGTGAGCAGCGGCGAGACCCGCACCGACCACTACGACTTCCAGGCCTTCAAGGGGGTGCCCACCGAGGTGTATCGTGTGGATCCCAAGACGGGGAAGGAGACCCGGGTGCGCGACGTCAACTTCATCGGCACTCCGCTCGCCGCGATCCAGCGCATCCGCGCCTTCGGCGAGGACTACCAAGTCGACAACAGCTACTGCTTCGCCGAGAGCGGCTCGGTGCCGGTGGCCACCGTGGCCCCCGCGATGTTGGTCGACGAGCTCGAGCTGCAGCGCGCCAACACCCGCATCAGGCCTCCGGTGCTGCCCTTCCCGCCCATGGCCAGGAGGTGAAGATGGGCAAGAAGGACGAGCTCCCGCCCGCGCTGAAGTCCGAGCCCGAAGAGGGCTACGTCGGTCGAGGCCCCGAGACCCTGGCCACCGTCTTCTTCTTCGCGCTGTTCACGGTGGCCATCGGGGCGATGCTCTACCTCTGTGGGCGTACATCTCGGACATCCTCCTCGCCGGGATCCTCTCCGCCCTCACCTTCCCGATCTTCCGAAGACTGCAAGACAAACGCATGCGCTGGCTCGCGGCCACCCTGGTGTGCCTGATGGTCGTCGTGCTCGTGGCCGGCCCCCTCACCTTCCTCGTCAGCAGCCTCACGGTGGAGGCCGGCGCAGCGTTCGAGCTGGCGACTGGCAATTCCCGACAGATCCAGGGCGTCTTCGGCGGCGGGAAGCTGACACGTACATCCGCGCGCGCGGATATGGGGTGGAGTACACCCCGGACTCGGTGCGCCACGCGATCAGCACCACCGCGGCGGCGGTGGCCAAGGCGGTCTACACCCAGCTCAACGCGCTGGTCTCGAACGCCCTGGCCGCCCTCTTCCACTTCATCATCATCGTGCTGATGCTCTTCTACATCCTGATGGATGGGCGGCGGTTCAAGCGCTACCTCTTCCGCCTCTCGCCGCTGCCCGACGAAGAGGAGGAGCTCATCGTCACCAAGTTCGCGGACGTCGGGCGGGCGATCCTGTTCGGCAATGGCATCGGCAGCGCCCTGCAGGGCGTGCTGGGCGGCGTGGCGATGGCGGTGGTGGGGCTCCCCTCGCCCGTGCTCGGGGCACGGTGATGAGCGTGTTCGCGTTCCTGCCGCTGGTAGGCATCTCGGTGGTGGTACTCCCGGCCACCGGCTTCCTCCTGCTTCAGGGCCGGGTGATGGCGGCGGTGCTCTTCTTCACGTTCTGCATGGCCGAGGGCTTCGTGGTGGAGAACGTGGTGAAGACCAAGCTGATCGGCGACCACATGAAGATGCACAACATGGTCATCTTCATGGCCATCATCGCCGGCATCGGCCTGTTCGGCGTGATCGGCATCCTCTACGGGCCGCTGGTGGTGGCGCTCTTCCTCACCCTGGCCGAGCTCTACCAGACCCACTACCAGTACCGCTTCATGACCGCGGCCGAGACCGCGGCGGCCCAGACCCAGACCCTCCGCCGCATGGAGTGATCTGGCGCACACCACCCCGCCGGGCGACCCGGCCGGCCCCGTGCAGGATCTGCAGGTGGCCGCGGGATCCCGAGGTGCAGGCCCTGCACCTCGCGGCGCATCAAGCCGCCGGAGGCTCCGGAGGCCAACCCGACCGACCGATCGGTGTTGGCCCGGGCCGTGCACAACAGTGTGTCATGCCTGATCCCGTGGCCGGCGCCAGCGCCCCCCGCTACATCGAGATGAACCGCCGCTTCGACACCCAGTCGGACGGCGGCCGGGACATGGAGGTGGCCATGGCGGCCACCGTGTTCCGTGACCTCCAGGACGCGGGGCACATCCCCGCTGGCGCGCGGCTGGCGGACGAGCCCCCGGGGTCCGGCGGCAGCCTCCGCGGCACCTCCTACGAGGCCCGCCTGGTGGAGCTGATCACCGACCGCGACGGCAACGGGCGCCTCGACCTGGACATGGATCGCCTGCGCTCGGCCGCACTACCGGGAGCCCCACCAGCGACCAGCTGGAGCAGACCCTCACCAGCGGCCCCCGGGCCCAGCTCTCGGACGACTTCGTCCGCGGGCAGGACCGCCGCTCGGAGCTGACCGAGTACGGCGTGGTCAGCCGCCGCGGCCGGCGCATCCAGGGCTACTCGTCGGGCATGGTGCTCCAGGGCAGCCAGGACCGCGCGCAAGACAGCTTCCTCTCGGACGCCAGCACCCGAGCCGGGCGCAGCCCCGACGAGGCGCGCGCGGTGGCCCGCGAGGGCGTGGCCGGCGCGCAGGTTCTCTTGCGTCGCGGGGACCAGCGTCACGCCCAGAGCCTGCTCGCGGACACCGGCGAGGCGCTCATGCGCTCCGGCCGCCGGGACGAGGCGCGTCAGGTCTTCCAGGAGCTCCAGCGCGCGCCCTACGCCGACACCCAGGTCAACCTGATGCAGCGGCAGATGGACGAGACCCAGCGACAGGACCGGACCTACACCCCCGGCAACGACATCGCGGTGGAGTCCGGCGGCACCACCAACACCATCGACGTGAGCGACTTCCGCTCCACCTACGGTGAGCTCGCCCAGCACCGGCTCACCCAGATCGACACCCAGGATCGGATGGAGACCGCGCTCGGCCACAGCGTCAATCCGACCCGCATGGAGGACGCCCGGGCCTACTTCCAGCAGTACGCCCAGGGCCACAGCACCGACGAGGTGCGCCAGGAGTACCAGCGGTACATGGAGTCCTTCTACGTCCACACCGGCCGAGGGGTGGAGTGGAACAGCGCGGTATCAGAGGACGATCGGCCGGCCCACATGACCGAGCTCCTCAGCCACCAGCCCACCGACGACGCCGGCCGGCGCTTGGTGGACTGCGAGGGTTATAGCTACATGACCGATGCGATCCTCGGCGGAGTGCGCGATGAGAGTGGGCAGCCCCGCTTCGATGTCGGCTACGCCGCGCGGCCCGGCCACATCATCTCCGGGGTCTTCGACCGCGCGTCGGGGGAAGGCTTCACGGTGAACAACGACGACACCCAGATGATGCAAGGTGACTTGTCATCGGATCGCGGGCGGGCCACTGCCCTCGCTCGCGGCATCGCCGACGGCTACTACAACGTGATCGGCGTGGGCCGGCACCCCTCCGACACCGACACCCAGGAGGACGACGGCACCCCGCGGACCGGCGCCCTCATCTGGACCGGCAACGACTTCGTCGGGGTGGTGAACCCGCAGTTCCAGGAGGGCTACCGCCAGTGGCGCGACAGCCGCCTGGGCGGCGGCTCGGTGAGCGAGTACCTGGCCCACCTGGATCGGGGCGGCCAGTGAGTATGTCTCGTCGATGGCTCGCCGTACTGAGCGCAGGCTGGCTGCTCGCCGCCTGCGCGGATCCCGCCGAGACCCCGGACGCGGGCACGCTGCCCGACACCGGGGTCGAGACGCCCGACACCGGGGTCGAGACGCCCGACTCCGGGGTCGAGACGCCCGACTCCGGGGTCGAGACGCCCGACTCCGGGGTGGAGCCTGACGCGGGCTCCGGCCGCCGGGTCCAGGCCAGGGGCCTGGTGCCGGTGCTCGGGGTCAGCGCCAACGCCAACCGCACGGTCTATGGCCGCGTGAACAGCCCCACCGCCGGGGTGGCCTCCGGGCCCAACCACGTCGTCCGAACCACCCCCGCCCCCCGCTGAAGGAGCCCACGATGAAAGCCAACCTGCGCACCACCCTCCTCCTCCTCGCCGCCCTGGCCGCCCCCAGGGTGGGCTGGGCCCAGGACATCCGGATCCCCTTCGAGGGCTTCATGACCGACGACCAGGACCTCCCGGTGGAGGGTCCTCTGGACCTCGAGATCCGCATCTATGACGCGGAAGAGGGGGGCACCGAGCTCTTCCAGGAGCGCCACGAGGGCGTGGTGGTCTCCGGGGGCTACTTCTTCCTCCAGATCGGCGCGACCAACGCCCTGCCGCCCAACGTGTTCGAGGTCCAGGACGCGACCCTGCTCAGCGACAACCGCTTCATCGGGCTGACGGTGGTCGGCGACCCGGCCGAGCTGCACCTGCCAGTCGGCTCTGTGCTCGGTGGTCTGCGCCCCTGACCGGTAAGTGTGCTCTGGTCCCCAGGGCTCGCCGCCCCCGCGCGGGATGCTGTGATGGCCTGACGGCCAGGACGGCGACGCCCTGCGGGTCCTGCGCTGGCCCCACTCGCCTTAGGTACGATTCATTTGCTGGCCCCACCGGCCCCAGGGGCCTCACGCGCTGCTGGCCCCACCGGTAACACTGGTGCAGGGTTCGCCGGTCTCTACCGCCCCAGGCCTGCGGCGCCACCGCCCCATTCGGCAACACTCGCAACACCGGTGCAACGGGGCCTGCTGGCCCCACTCGGGCCCCAGGGCCACTGGCGCCCAGGGTCCGCAGGGCCTCACCGGCGCTCAGGGTCGCAGGGCCTCCGCGGCGCCACCTTCGTCCCACCGGCAACACTGGCGCAACTGGGCCTGTTGCACCCAATGAATCTCAGGCTCCACCGTGCCGCTTTGGTCCCGCTGGCCCCATCGCCCGTGGTGGCCTCCGCGGCGCCACCGGCCCGACCGGCAACACCGGTGCGACCGGGCCTGCCGGCCCCACCGGCCCGCAGGGCAACCAGGGCGTGCCCGGCGCCACCGGCGCGCAGGGCATCCAGGGCCTCCAGGGTCCCCGCGGCTTCGCCGGCGCCACCGGCCCCACCGGCCCCACCGGCAACACCGGCTCGGTCGGCCCCACCGGCCCCACCGGCGCCGCCGGCATCCCGGGCGTGCCCTGCGCAAGCTGTGTTGACGACGCCTCGGTGCAGGACCGCGTGGTGCGGGTGTCGATGTCCTGTCGCGCCGGCGCCTCGGCCCCCGGCACCGGGAGCTTCGGCTGGACCTTCATCGCCCCCGGCCCCTCCGTGGTGTGCACCGCGCCGGTGCCCGACGACTACGCCGGCGGCAACGTGACGTTCCGCGTGTTCTACCGGAGCGTCCGCGAACCCGTTCGCCCAGGACTTCCAGCTGATCTCCGCCCCCCTGGACTCGGGGAGCGCCACCGTCACCACCACCACCCGCACCCTGGCCGCCACCGTGACCACGGCCTTCGCCTTCTGGGACGTGACCTTCACCAGCGCCCAGGCCTTCGGCAACGGCACCGGCAACGCCTTCGTGCTCTTCTCGGTGGTGAACCAGGTGGGCCAGCTCACCGAGCTGGTGGACGTGTCCATGCGCTACACCGCGCGCCGCTGAGGGGAGTGGCGGCCGGGTCACACAACGCCCTGGTCCTCGGCTGCCCCCCAGGCGCCGAGGACCGGCGCGAACCGCCCGGACGGCGGGTCGTGGAGCTCCTGCGGGCCGCGCTCGTCGAAGATGGGTGGCAGACCTCTGAGCCAGACAACTGGCGAGACTCGGGCTGGGCCATCACCGCCCAGCTGCGCTCCGCCACGGTCACCCTCGTAATCAGCGCGTACGGCGAGAACGCCTGGATCCTCCAGGTCGCTCCAGCCGAGCAACGCACGCCGGGGATCCTGGGCCTGTTCAAGCGCAAGCTCGAACAAGCCACCAGCGCCGAGGTGCTCCGAGCGGCCCGTGTGGTCCATCGCGCATTCGAGGGGTCCGCCTGGTGCACGGAGCAACGGTGGGCGCTCGATGGGCCACCCGACCAGGAACCGACGACGCCGGGTCCCGAGGATCCAAGAGAGGCCAAGCTACCGCAAGAAGGCGGCGTGATGACGAATCGAGTCGAGTGCACGGAGTGCGGAGCCAAGATCCTCCAGACCACCTTCGACAGGCACGGCGGTCTTTTGCGCGGTGCGCGCGGATCTCCCCGGAGGAGAGGGCACGAACCAGGGCCTTCCGACAGAGCGTGGAGACAGGCGAGTACTTCCGACCGACCGCGGACGAGCTCGCGTCCGCGAGGGCCGCCAGCGAGATCCCCACGCCACCGTCGGCGTGGGCGCTCGAGCCCGACTTCCACATCAAGGACAAGGGCTCGAGCATCCAGGCGGTGCTCGCCGACGCCGCCCAGCTCGAACAAGGCGACGTCTTCCTCCTCGCCTCGGACGGCGCCCGCCTCAGCCTCTCCTTCGGCCCGCGCTTCGGCGTCGTGGAGTATCAGAACGCCGCGGACGAGCTCTACCTCTACGCCTACTCACCGGAGAACGTGTCCGAGCAGGTCCCGGCCGGCGAGCACGTCGACCAGGCCTGCCCGTGCTGCGGCGTCGGCATGCTCTGGTATCCAAGCCGGTTCCACATGCCGCGTCGCCTCGCCTTCGAGGCGCTCGAGCGCCTCGTCGCAGGCGCCGAGCTCCCCGCCGACTGCCGCTGGCTCGCGTACGACGACGACATCTCCCACGTGTCAGAGGGTTGCGGCTAGCTTAGCCTAGCTAGACCTGGAACCGCCCCACGACCTCCTGCAGGCTCGCCGCGCGACCCTGGAGCATGCTCACGATCCCATCCACGCTCTCGATCTCCTTGACCGTCCGATCGGTCTCGCTGAGCAGCGCAGACAGATCGCCGAAGGCCTCCTTGGTCTGGCCGGCCATCTGGTCCGCCGCGCCCGCCATCTGCTGGGAGCCCGAGGCGAGGTGGCCGCTGCTGGCGGCGAGCTTGTCCACGCCGCCGGAGATGTCCGAGATGCTGGTCCGGATCATGCGCACCGACATCGCGCCCTCGTTCACGCTCTTCGCGAGCTCGTTGAGGGTGGCGGTCTGCTCCTCGGATGCGGCGGCGATGGCCGAGGTCAGCCGACCGACCTCGGTGGCGTAGGAGCCGACGTCCTGCACCATCTCCATCGTCTTCTTGGTGACCGACTGCATCTCCTCCACCTGCCGGTGGATCTCCTGGGTGGCCTCGCCGGTGCGCTGGGCCAGCACCTTCACCTCGTTCGCCACCACCGCGAAGCCGCGCCCCGCCGCGCCCGCGCCCGCCGCCTCGATGGACGCGTTCAGCGCGAGCAGGTTGGTCTGATCTGCCACGCCGCGGATGAGGTCCACGACCTTGCCGATCGCCTGGGCCGCCTGATCGAGGCGCCCCATCTGGCTCACCACCGCGTCCACCCGATCCTGGCTCGCCTGCCCGGCCTGTGCGGTCTCGGCGGAGCGGTGCGCCACCTCGCGGAACGAGGTGCTGAGCTCCTCCATCGCCGCGGCGAGGTCGTCGACCTGGCGGGAGATCACGTTGCTGCCCTCGACGACCTGGGTCGCGCTGCTCGACAGCGTGCTGGTGGTGGTGGCGACGTGGTCGACCTCATCCGAGGCCTGGCGAGAACGTTCGGCGATCATCCCCACCCGCTCCATCAGCGCCTGCATGACGCCGTGGGTGGTCGAGGAGTGGCTCCGGATCTCGGCCGCGGAGTGGGTCATCCGGTGCGTGGACTCGCCCAACCCCTGCGCGGACTCGGCCAGCACCGCCGAGACCTCGGCGAGCCCTCGGATGATCTGCCGCAGGCTCGTGGTGAACTCGTTGAAGGCCGCGGCGAGCTCCGCCACCTCGTCCGACCCCGACTCGTCCAGGCGCCGGGTCAGGTCGCCGTCGCCCCGCGCGATCTCCTGCATCGCGTCGCGCACGCTGCGGAGCGGCCGGATGATGCTCCGCCCGGTGGCGAACGTGAGCGGCAGGATGAAGAACACGGTCAGGAGCGCGAGCGGGATGAGGTAGGTCTTCACCGCGGACTGGGTGATCTCGGCAAGCTGGCCTTCCACCTCACCGCGCAGCGCGGCGAGGTTGTCCATGTAGACACCGGTCCCGACCCACAGGTCCGTGCCCGGCACCGCCTCCGCGTAGGAGAGCTTCGGCACCCGGCCCGCCCCGGGCTTGTCGAAGACGTAGCGCACGAAGCCGCCGCCGCTCGTCGCGGCCTTGTGGAGATCACGGATGAAGAACACCCCGTTGGCGTCCTTCGACTCTCCCATCTCCACCCCGACGTCGTTGGGTCGGACCGGGTTCATCACGACCTTCGTGCCTCGATACACGAAGAAGTAGCCGCTCTTGTCCGAGCCGTAGCGGAGGTCGCGCACGACCTCGGCCACCGTCCCCTGCGTCTGCTCGGGTGCGCCATGCCGAAGCGCCACCGCAAGGGCGCCTGCCATGGCGTGGGTGGACACCTGCAAGGTGTTCTGCACCTCCGCCTCCAGGATCTCGACGCTCTTCTGGCCGGCCTGGGTCTTCGTGTCGCTGAGGGCGAGCGAGAAGGCCACCGTCACCAGTCCGGCGAGACCCAGGGTGATCACCAGGTTGAGGATGATGCGCTGTGCGATGGAGAGACGACGAAGCATACTCGGAGGCCTCCTGATTCCGGGCACGGGCGGCCGTCCGTACCCCCTGCGATTGCACTCGGCGGGGTCGCGGGAGAACTTCACTGCAACCTGTCCTCTAGGACAGGGCGGGTTTCTACTGGGACGTCCTGAGACAGGGCGGGGCTACTGGCATCGGGCGGCGGTGCCGCGAAACACGCGTGGGGCCTGGGGCATCGGGGTCGGCACGCGAGGGATCGCCCCCGACTCGTACACGTTGCCGACGTGGAAGGCCTGCTGGTTCCAGATGCGTGGGGCCGACACCCACGAGTCGCCCACGTTCGAGTAAACGACCACTCCGCCCGAGGTCCCGAGCTCGTTGTAGAGCGCCACCACCACCTCGGCCTTCCTGTCGTTGTCCACGTCCGCCACCACCGGGATCTCGAAGTTGGTGGGGTTGATCCGCCGGCGTGGTATGCCCAGCCGGTCCCGGTGCTAATGGCAACTTCTGAAGCGTTCCAGAGCAGCTCCGCCGCGCCGTCGCCCTCGAAGTCGAACGCGCTGATGCCCGCGCAGCAGGTGCTGTCCATGACGGTGCCGGTCCAGATCGGGCTGCCGTCGCCGGTGTACACGTAGATCGCCTCACCGTCCGCGACCGCGATGTCGGTGTCGCCGTCACCGTCGTAGTCGGCGAGGGCCGGCAGCTGCGCGGTGGGCCCGGCGGTGGGGAGCTGCACCGTCCACTTCCGCATCCCGAGGTGATCGAAGACCCGGAGCAGGTAGCCGGTCTGCAAGACAATCTGCGGATACGGATCCAGCGGATCCAACATCCCCACCGAGACCCCGCCCTCGCCCTCGCCGGACTGCCACAGGATGCTCCCGTCGGCGCGATACACGGTGTCACCCGCGATGACCTCCTGCTGCCCGTCGAGATCGATGTCCGCCACCACCGAGTTCGGGCCGGCCTGGGTGAGCCCGAGGCTCCCCTGGCCACGCCACAGGATGCGCCCGCGGTGATCGAAGACCTCGCGCCCGAGGATGATCTCGGAGAAGCCGTCGGCGTCGAGGTCCGCGAGCACCGGCGCCGACGCGTTCCAGAGCACCGAAGACGGCCACGCGTAGGGCTCGGACTCCCAGAGCTGGTGCCCGAGGTGATCGAGCGCCACCAGGCGCCCCTCGGTGTAGCGGCCCTCGTAGCCCCCGATCCCGGTGCCGGTGGTCGGGGTCACGGTCCACTTGGAGGCGATGATCTCCGGGAACCCGTCACCGTCGATGTCGCCCACCGCCAGCTGCGCGCTCTCCGCGATGCGCGGCGCCAAGACCGAGAAGTGCTCGTGCCCGTCGTCGCCCGAGAGCACCCGCAAGATCCCCGGCTCGGACTCGTTCGGGGCGGTGATCGGGAGGCGATCGAAGGTCACCACGAGGACGTCGGGCACGTCGTTCTCGTCGATGACACCGTCCGCGTTGTCGTCCGTCATGTTGGCCACGATCGGGGTCATCCACACGTTGCGGAAGGTGGGCTCGACCGGGGAGCCGTGCCACTCCCACTGCACCACCGGCTGGAACACCGGAGGGGGCTGGCAGGGCGGCATCTGCACCTCACCGATGCCGCTGACCCCGATCTGGGCCGGGCCCTGGCAGGCGTCATGCACCAGGCGCAGCGCGACGTTGTGGTTGCCCGGGCCCACCGGCGCGTAGCGGAGCTCCGCCGACCAGCTCTGCCCAGGCTGGAGCACTGCAGGTGTGCTTGCGCGTACCGTGAAGCTCGGGTCGCCCTGGAGGGTCGCGGACTGGATCGTCACCGGGTCGGTGCCGAGGTTGGCGCAGGTGATCTGGCGGATCTTCTCGACTCCCACCTCGGTCCGCCCGAAGGCAGCCAGGGTCGGCCGGCAGCGCAGAACCTTCGTGCAGCCCGGGTCGCGGTTGCCGGCCAGCATCACCGGCACCCACGGGTCCGCGGGGTCGGTGCTCAAGACGTCCAGGCGCCCCGCGTGGGGCCCGGAGTCCACCGGGGCGTAGGTCACGGTGACCGCGGGCGCGAGGGTGCTCCCCGCCGCGAGGCGCACCGGGAGGCTTGGCATGCTCACGGAGAAGGCGTCGTCGCCCTCCGGCGCGAGCAGGATGCCTTGCAGGTCGAGCTCGGCCCCGCCGCAGTTCGAGATGCTCACCGAGGCCTGGGCGGAGCTGCCCGCCGGCACCACCCCGAAGTCCAAGGTGGTGGGGCTCACGCAGATCCGCGGGGCGGCGGAGGTCCCGACGATCGGCACCAGGAACGTGGTGGTCGGCCCGTTGGTGGGGCCGACCTCGAGCACCAGCACGTCCCGGTGGAAAGCCGCGGTCTGGGGCTCGAAGATCACCTCCACCTCCGCGCGACCGACCTGGGGCAAGATCAGCCCGGTGAGGGGCGGGACCACGCTGAAGCTGGGCTCGCCGTCCTGCAAGGTCGACGAGCGGAGCCGACACACCGCGTCGCCGCGGTTACGCACCAGCACCGCGGACAGCCGCCGCGAGCCCAGGGCCACCGCGCCGAAGCGCACGTAGGTCGGCTCGACGTCGGGCACGCACCCGCTCACGTCGCTCGGGTTCCCGAGCAAGGTCACCGGGTGCACCGCGCCGCCCGCCTCCACCTCCAGGGTGGCCTGGTGCGGCCCGGGATCGCCGGGGGCGTAGCGCACCGCGAGCACCTGGGACTGCCCGGGCCCCATCTGGCTCGGCCACGCGGGCGGGCTGACGAGCGCGAACTCCGCCGAGGCGAGGCGGAGCGCGGTGAGGTCGCAGGTGCGGGCCCCGTTGTTCGAGATCAGCACGTGCTTGGTGGCGTTGGCGCCGACCTCCACGTCGAAGTACGTCAGGCTGGCCGGCAGCACCTGGAGGTCGCACGGCAGGGCGCTCCGCGCGGTCACCGCCGCGAACGCCTCGGGCTGCATGTACGCGTCGGAGCCCACTCGCAACCAGCCTTGCGCGCTGGCGGGCGCGGTCGCGCTGTAGCTCACCTCGACCTCGACCGACTGGCCCACGTCGAGGGTCAACGGCGCCGCGGGCGGGGTCGGGAGCGCGAAGCCGGGGGCGGTGGGGTGCGCCGCGTCGCTGCTCAGGGCGAGGGCGCTGATCTGGAGGGGCCGCCGCCCGCAGCTCGTCACCGTCCAGCGCGCGCGCGCGGTGTCTCCCACCGCCACCAGGCCGAGGTCGAGCGGGTCCGGGGTCACGCACACCGCGGGGACCGCCGCCGCCCCGCAGGCCGCCACCCGGATGGGCTGCGGCAGGTCGGTGGTCAAGACGAACGCCCCTACGTCGGCCCCGCCGTCCACCGGGGTGTAGCGCGCCTCCAGGGTCAGCGACTCGCCCGGCCCGAGCACGACCGGCGCCGGCACGTCGTCGATCTCCAGCTCCGGCGTAGTCCCGACCTCGCGCACCGCCGAAAGCACGGTGAGGGGCGCGCTCCCGGTCGAGGTGATGGTGACGCTCCGGGTGACGGTGGTCCCCGGCGCGACCTCGCCGAACGCGACGGAGGGCCCGGCGCCGCCGCAGCCCTCGCCCTCCCCCACCACCCCCGCGCCGCCGAGCACACCGCGCCCGCGCAAGATCACCTGCGCGCTGCCCGCGTCGGTGGTGATCTGCAAGGTAGCCTCCACCAGCCCGACCGCGATCGGCTCGAAGGCCACGTTCAGGTCCACCGCCGCCCCGCCCACCAGGCGCTCCGGGGCCACGCTGGCCAGGGTCATGACGGTGGGGCCGACCACCTTCACCTCGTCCACCACGATGCCGAGCTGGCCGCCGTTGCCGAGGCTGGCCGCCATCAGGCGCTGGCCGCCCACCGGCACGTCACCGAAGTCGAGGACCTCGGGCGTCACCTCGAGCTTCGCGCTCACCTCGAGCACCCCCTGGTCGCAGTCGCAGGCCACCACGGGGGCGAGGAGCGGCAAGAGTACTTGCAGGGCCAGGCGTCGCATCGATCCTGTCTGAACCGTAGGTCCAGGTCTGACAACACCTGACGGCATGATGCGCCGCGTCATCGTGCCGCCGCCCCAAGAATGGTGGTCGGGCGAGGGCGTGACGAAAAGGAACCAGAGCCAGGCTCAGTAGAGCAGTCAGGAGGCCTCCATGAAGACACATCCGCTCCTCACGCCCCTGGGGTTTCCCTGCCACTCGCGTGGGTTCGCGGTGGCCTTCAGGCGGCGCACCGTCGATGCGCGGTGGTCGTCGAGGTGCGCGAGATTCACCACCAGACCACCCCGGAGGGAGTCTCCTGATCGGCGCCACCAACCAGGGCGCGGCCGACGGGGGCGTATGGTAGCCCGACGAGACTCCGGCTACTCCGCCCCCACCACACACACGTGAGGCTTGTGGTCGAAGTACACCATGTCCGTCACCGCCGGGCGCCCCGCGCTCACCCCCGCCACCCAGCACGACCCCGCCAACCCACGGCCGAGCACGTGGTCGATGTCGAACAACCCCCCGTAGGTCGGCGGCGCGTCCTCGCCCACCGCGGTGATGAACTCCAGGCCCGCCGCCACCGCGCCCCGCCGGAACGCCCCCGCGCTCTCGTCGCCGTCGTACAGGCGCACCGGGTCGGTGTTGAGGTCGCCCATCACCAGGGTCGGGTCGTCGGTGACGAGCGCGAAGGCCTGCTGGAACTGCGCGACCCGGCAGGCCTGGTCTTCGGGCGCCACCCCCGAGGAGCCGTGCACGCTCACCACCGTGAGCGCGGCGCCGTCGGCCCGGCGCACCCGCGCCCGCGCCACCCGCGCCCCGCCGCCGCAGCCCTCCACCTTCTCGCCCTCGAGCCCGTCCAGGCACAGCTCGTCGTCGCAGCCCTCGATGGTGCCGAACGCCCGCCGGACCCCCACGCACTTGTCCGGCTTCCCGCTGTGACAGGCCACCTGATAGCCCGCCCCGAGCACCACCTGGGCCACCGTGGGGTCGCCCGCCGCCCAGGTCTCGCACACGAAGCCGGCTCGGGCCTCCTCGGGCACCGCGCCACACTCGCCGCTGTAGAAGATCTCCTGGAACGCCACCACGTCGGGCTGCACGGAGGCGAAGAACGCGGCCGTATCGTCGACCGCCCGGCGCCAGGCCAGGCCGTCCCCGTACCAGGCGTCCGACAACTCGGCTTGCGCCTCGCCGTAGCCGTCGTCGGGCGCGCGGTCGTGCCCGAGCCCGAGGGTGGTGCCGGTGTTGAAGGTCACCGCGGTCCACGGCGCGGGGGCGGCCTCGCCGCACCCGGCCGCGAGCACCGCAACCAGGGTTGCGGTGGCGGACCGCATCACTCCCACTCGATGGTGGCGGGGGGCTTGGAGGAGATGTCGTAGACCACCCGGTTGATGCCCCGCACCTCGTTGATGATGCGGTTCGACATGCGGCCGAGCACCTCGTACGGGATCTGGGCCCAGTCCGCGGTCATGCCGTCCACCGAGGTGACCGCGCGGATGGCCGCGGTGTTCTCGTAGGTGCGAGCGTCGCCCATCACGCCGACCGAGCGCACCGGCAGGAGCACGACGAAGCTCTGCCAGATCTTGTCGTACAGGCCGGCCTCCACGATCTCCTCGTGCACGATGTGGTCGGCCTGCCGGAGCACCTGCAAGCGCTCCTTCGTCACCTCGCCGAGCACGCGGATGGCCAGGCCCGGGCCCGGGAACGGCTGGCGCCCCACCACGTCCTCGGGCAGGCCGAGCTCGCGGCCGAGGATCCGCACCTCGTCCTTGAACAGCTCCCGGAGCGGCTCGATGAGGGACAGGTGCATCCGCTCGGGGAGCCCGCCCACGTTGTGGTGGCTCTTGATGGTGGCGGAGGGGCCCTTGAAGGACACCGACTCGATGACGTCGGGGTACAGGGTGCCCTGGGCCAGCCACTTGGCGTTGGCCGGCCTCCTTCGCCGCGCGCTCGAAGACGTCGATGAACACCTTGCCGATGATCTTGCGCTTCTGCTCGGGGTCCGTGACCCCGGCCAGCGCGTCGAGGAACTCGTCGGTGGCGTCGACGTAGCGTAGGTTCAGGCCCAGGCGGTCGCGAAAGATGGCTTGCACCTGCTCCGCCTCGGAGTGCCGGAGCACGCCGTTGTTCACGAACACCGGGATCAGCTGCTCGCCGATCGCCTTGTGCAACAGCGCCGCCACCACCGAGGAGTCGACGCCGCCCGAGAGGCCGCAGATCACCTGGCCGTCGCCGACCTTGGCGCGGACGTCCTCGATCTCGCGCTCGATGAAGCCGCCCATGGTCCAGTTGGCGGTGAGGTGGGCGATCCGGAACAGGAAGTTGCCGAGGATCTCTGCCCCGCGCGGGCTGTGCACCACCTCGGGGTGGAACTGCAGGCCGTAGAGGTCCCGGGCGGTGTTGGCCACCGCGGCGAAGGGGCAGGACGGCGAGGCCCCGACCACCTCGAAGCCCTCGGGGAGCGTCTGCACTGAGTCACCGTGGCTCATCCACACGTGCTCGCGGCCGCCCACCTGGAAGCCCTGGAAGAGCGGGTTCGCCGCGGTGAGCTCCAGATCTGCACGCCCATATTCGTGATGCGGGGCACGCTCGACCCGGCCACCGAGCAGGTGGCTCATCAGCTGCATTCCGTAACAAATCCCCAACACCGGCACCCCGAGCTCGAAGATCGCGGGATCGACGGTGGGCGAGCCCTCCTCGTGGACGCTGCTCGGGCCGCCGGAGAGGATGATCGCCCGGGGGTTGAAGGCGCGGACGTCGTCCAGGCTGCGGGTGCAGGGCCAGATCTCGGAGTAGACCCGCTGCTCGCGGATGCGGCGGGCGATGAGCTGGGTGTACTGGGAGCCGAAGTCCAGCACCAGGACCTTGTCGAGGGCGTCGGCGGTGATCACGCCCGCGGACTAGCACGACGTCCGGCCCCTTGCCGACTCCGAAGCACCCTCCTTATGCTGTTGAGGCAGTGCGTGGCGGCGGAATCCCAAGCGGCCTGACCGGGCTGCTCATGAAGCTCGGTATGCTCCAGAAGGGGGCGGGCGGCCCCGGCGGCCTCGTCAAGGGCGAGGCCAAGGGGATGGAGGGCGAGACCAAGGACCCCTCCAAGCTCGAGAAGGGCACCCTGATGGGCGCCGACGGCGCCCTGTTGGCCGGCCTGGGCTACAACCCCAAGGACCACCGCACCTCGGCCAAGAACGTGGCCGAGCAGGCGAACCTCGAGCGCTTCCTCCACGAGATGGAGGGTGACCCCAAGGAGATCGGGGCCAAGAAGGGCGAAGAGGCCCCCCAGACCCAGAAGAAGGGCGAGGCCAAGGAGGGCCGCGAGGCGCGCGAGGGCCGCGACGGCAAGGAGGCGGCCACCGAGAACCGGGGCCCCGACCGCGCCCGCGACAAGGCCGACGACGCCCGGGTCCAGGGCCAGGCCGAGGCGAAGGAGGCCAAGGAGGCCCACCAGACCAAGGAGTCCCAGGAGGCGGAGCACCAGCAGGGCCAGCAGCAGCGCCGGGACGACCAGCAGGACGAGCAGGACAAGCCCGGGGGCGCCTGGGTGGCGGAGGAGCTCGAGGGGCAGGAGGTCTCGAGCAAGCGGGGCCTGCGGGCGGCGGATGCCCTGGGCGAGGCCCACCGGTGCCACGGCACGATGGACGACGGACCCGCTGCCTGCGGAGGCCCGTGAAGGGGACGCCCTATTGTCGGGAGCACTTCGTACCCCTGAGCCCCCCGAGGCCGGTGTGAACCAGGGCCCTACCACACCCCCTGCAGCGCACACTTGCGAACACGCCTGCAGGGGTGGGTAACCTTCGGCGCGGTAAGGGGCGGGCTGAGGCATTGGGCAACGGCAAGGGTGACAGCAGGGACCTCGACGAGGACTTCTGGAAGGAGCTCACCAAGCCGCGCTCCCTCGAGGGGAGCATGTCCGACGCGCTCCCCGCCAAGGACGACACCGCCGACGCGCGCGAAGGCCAGGCGATGCTCGGCAAGCTCGTGCTTGGCCGGTTCCGCGTAGACAAGTTCCTGGACGGCGGGTCGGTGGGCCGCATCTTCCGCGGCACCCAGCTGGGGCTCGGGCGCCCGGTGGCGATCAAGGTGCTCCGCCGCACCGACGGCCCGCGAGGCGAGCTGGCGAAGAAGCGCTTCGTGCGCGAGGCCGAGTTCCTCGCCGCGATGAACCACCCCAACGTGGTCGAGCTCATCGCGTTCGGTGAGACCGAAGACGGCAACGTGGTGATGGTGATGGAGCTGCTGGAGGGCCACACCCTCCGCGACCACATCAAGCGCGGGCCGATCGCGGTGGAGCGGGTGCTCCACATCGCAATCCAACTTGCAGAGGCCGCCGCGCGGGCCCACGACCTCGGCGGCGTGCACCGCGACCTCAAGCCGGCCAACATCTTCCTGGAGCGCGACGAGCACGACAACGACCTGGTGAAGGTGCTGGACTTCGGGCTCGTCAAGCCGTCCGGCAACAAGGGCGCGAGCGCCAGCATCACCATGAGCGGCTACGTGCTCGGGACGCCCTTCTACATGTCGCCCGAGCAGGCGATGAACGAGCGGATCGACGGCCGGGCCGACATCTACTCGCTCGGGGTGATGATCTACGAGATGCTCACCGGGGTGCCGCCGTTCCGCGGGGACACCGTGGCCGAGATCCTCGCCAAGCACCTCGAGGCCTCGCCGCCGCCCCTCGCCGCGGGCAACCCGCGGTGGTCGCGCCGGCCCGGCTGGAGCTCCTGGTGCGCCGCTGCCTGGCCAAGAACCGCGCGGACCGCCCGGAGTCGATGTACGCGGTGATCCACGAGCTCGAGGCGGTGCAGCTCACCCAGCGCCAGCTCGCGCACGACCTCGACGAGTCGCTGGCGGGGTGGGATCCCGAGCAGGGCTCCCAGGACATCGTGGACCCGGCCGAGGTCGGGAGCCGGAGCGATCCCCGGGACCCGCTCGCGAGCGACGACCCGTGGCGGGGCCCGAGCAACGTGAGCGGCGGGCCGTGGAGCGAGGGCAGCCAGCCCCCCCTCGTCGCCCCGGTGGCCGACGACCGCATCACCCCCCCGCCCCCGCGCCTGCCCCCCTTCGGCGCGTCCGCCAAGCCCCTCGCCCTGCTCAGCCCGGGCGGGTCGTACAACGTCCTCGAGTCGGACCCGACCCTCGGCAAGCTCAAGGAGGGCGAGGCCTCGTACGACGCGCTGGTGCCGGTCGACGCGGGCGGGCGCCTGCTGCCGCCGCCGGTGTCCTCGATCTCGAACGCCGGGCTCGAGGCGGACGAGGTGGAGCCGAGGGCGGGACCCAGCGTCGGCTGAGCCGGGCGCTGCTGTTGGCGCTGGGGGTGTTGATGATCGCGCTCGCGGTGGTCCTGGTGCAGTGGGCCCAGACCTCGTTCTCGGGGCAGGGGGCAGAGGAGGAGCAGAGCGCGCCCCTCCGACCGCCGGGGAGCGCGCCCTGACGCGTGGGCGCGGTGGTCAGTTCTCGAGGAGGAGCGGGTCGCTGGTGGAGTAGACGTCACCAGAGGCGTCCTTCACCAGGAACTCGATGAAGGCCTTCTCGGTGGTGCCAAAGTCCACGGGGAAGTCGGTCACCTTGATCACCGCCCCCGCTTGGAGCTCGGTCTCGGGGATCTCCAGCGCGTAGTAGGTCTCGGTCCCCGCCGCGTCCACCACCAGCACCGAGGGCTCGCGGATGGCTCCGGGGAGCGGGTTGTTTACCATCAGCATGAGCTGGTTCTGGGTGGCGGTGCATACGGGCAGATGGGGGTTCTCGCTGTGGTCCACCCAGGGCCCACCGCGTGACTGTATTAAGTGGGCCGCAGCTGGACGTCCTGCCGGTTCGGCGACATCACAAGCGCCGGCGTTGCAGGGGAACCACCGTACGCGCCCAGGTGAGGTTGGCAGCAGAGTACACCTTGTTGATGTCGCCGGCCGGGGCGGGGACCACGGGGCTGGTCGTCCTGGTCCGCGGGCCGAACCTCGCATCCCAGGTCTCGGGAGGGCGCCTGACGCCACGCCTTAAGGCGCAGAGCGAGACCTGCCGCTGGAGCCTGCACTGGCCCCTGAGGCAGAAGTCGGCGTTGCGGCCCAGCGAGGGTCCAGAGTTCCACACCAGGTCCACCACGTCGGTGCCCGGGAGGTGGGGATGGTGCCCACTAGGGCCACCGCCGCGCTGGTCACCGCCGCCGCCACCGAACTTCCGGTGCAGGTCTTCCGGGTAGCCATCGGGGACGCAGGGTCGGGGAACACGGCGTACGCCGCCGGGGCTACCAGCCGGGTTTGGCTCTGGGGCGGGCGTTGCCGACGGGTGACGTCGGCGCCGTCCACCCCGCTCGCGCCATAGACCAGGGGGCGGTAGCTGGTAGCGTTTGGGAACCCGGAGCCCAGGTTGCTGCACCGAAAGGCGGGCAATCTTCTCCAGCGGGCGGGACAGTCTGACCTGGCGGGCGAGCCTCGCTGGCGTTGCTGGGCCGGCGGCGGCGATGATCACCGCTCCCGCGGCATCGCGCGAGCATCAGGCCTCGTAGACCGCCCGAAGGGCGGCGAGGTCGCCCCACCGGTTCGCCGCCGCGAATGTACCGCCGTAGTCGGGATCCCGCCCACGCTCAGGTTGGAGGCACCGCGGGGCCCTAACGCCAGCCAGCGCGATAGATCGCCCCATAGGATTGCCTCGGCCAGGTCCCAGGCCCCCGAAGTAGCTCTGCTGGTGTTGTTCCCCGACCAGCTTGCCCAACGCGTCCCGGTGTGAGCTTGAGGGACAGTGAGCTGGCCACCGCTGCGTACCGCAGCCCGTTGCCCCCGCAGGTCATCTGGGACACCGCTGTTTCCACATGCGCCCATGCTCGAGGCGCCCGAGCCCACTTTGGGCGAAGCTGAAGTTCACCGTCGAGTCCACGATCCAGACGCACATCACCCTGCGGCCCGCGGCGTCGGCTGGCTGACTTGGCCGCGAAGCTGGCCTGTAAATAATTGCTGGTTTGCCTTGCCTGCCCTTTGCCCGCCGACGCGCTGCAGTCGGGCGAGCCACTGGTCCCACTGCGGCCCCTGTCAACTGGGGAGGCGCCTTGATGGCGTCTGACGGCGGTCCAGGTGTACACGGTACCTGGCCAGCTGATCGGGCGGCAAGCCGGGCAGCCTAACCCGGAAGAGGTCCTGGACTGCCCACCGCCCCTTCTGGCCTGGGGCAGCGGGTCGCGGTGCTGTCCGATCATGCGGTCGCCCGGCAGGCCTCCCCAGGGGCGAGGCCCCCACCCGAACGTGAGGCCGCTGCTGCTGTCTTTAGGGGCGCGATGACCTGCGCACCGGTCTGGTCCCGTAGGCCAGGCCCCTGGTCGTCGGGTTGACAGGCCGCCGCTGTGGGGCCAGCAGCGCGGCAAGAGGGTGGGGAGCCGGGTTCGAGAAGAGTTGGCTGCGGTGAACGCATTCTGACCACATGGTGGCGGAGGGGCTTCGACATCACGGCACGAAGATTCTGAACGCGGCCCAGTCGGCCTCGGGATCGTGAGCCCTGAGGCGGGCCTGGGCCCGGTGGAGCGCCCCCACCAGGTCGCTCGGGTCTTCGGTGTAGAGGGCCTCCATCAGGGCGCGCGCCGCGGCGTCGGGCACGGGTCGGGTGGCCGCCACCACCCCTCGGGCGCCGGCCAGGATGAACGCCTGGGCCAGCCCCAGCCCCACCCCGTGCTCGCCCGCGGCGGCGCCGGTCTCGCAGCCCGAGAGCACCACCCGGGCCGGCACCCGGGGCAGGGCCAGGATGTCCCCCACCCGGAGCGCCGCCCCGTCCGCCAGGGGGAGCTCGCTGCCCCACCCGCCGTGCTCGCGCCCATGCCCGGCGTAGTGCAGGAGCGCGGCGTGGGCCAGGCCTGCCCGCAGCGCGGCGCCGGTGGCCTCGAACCCCTGCAGGAGCTGCGCGCGACGCGGGCCAGCACCGCCCGGGCCTCGGCCCGGGCCTCCGGCAGGTTGCCTTGCGGATCTGCGACCACCAGGACGGTGCCCTCCGCGTCGACCTGCGGCCCGGGGACCCCGAGGCCGTAGACCACCATGCGGTCCGCGGCGAGCGGCGCCCCGCCCAGAGGCGACGCGTGGAAGTCCAGGTCGGCCAGGGCCGCGGGGGCCAGATCGACCAGGCCGCATCGCACCAAAGCTGGCCTCGAACGGCGAGAGGGCGGTTAACGCGGTGGCCTTTGTTGCCCGTGGCGCTGGCGAGGCGGCGCGGCCCGGACCGCGCCCGCCATCTTCGCGAAGCCCACCCAGCCCCGGCCCATCGGCGCAAAGAGCAGGGGTGAGGGGTGTCCGGCGCGTCCGGCACCTGCTGCTCCATCAGCGGCGGGAGTGCCCCGCGGGCTCGTCCAGCGCCCTCTACCGCCTGCGCAAGCGCTCTTACCGTGCCGGGCGTCTCGCACCTGCCCCCGTGGTGCGCCAGGCGCCACGGGCGTCCAGCTCGCGGAGCGCCTGGTACCGCATCACCTGGTCTTCCCAGCGGGCCCGCTCGGGCCCGGAGAGGCTGGCCAACAGGCTCTCCCGGTGCAGGCCGCGGATCGCGCGGACTCTGCTGCGCAGGGCTACCTGCATCGCCTCGTCTTCGCGTCCTGCTTCGAGGAGGAGCGTAAGGTGGGCGTCCAGCGCTGGCCGCCGCGCGGCCAGCAGTGCAAGTCGCGACCTCGGTGACCCCACCGCCCAGACCAGCTGATCCAACAGATCCGGCCCGGCCGAAGCTGGCCCTGGCCTCATCCATCTCTCCTCCAGCTATGCGGCGCGCCTGCCCCACCGCAGCCTGCCAGGCCGCGTCCTGGGAGTACCGCCTGTTCAGCCAGCGCCGCAGCAAGGCGCTCGAACGTGCGGCGGCCGGCTCACCTGCCCCTGAGCGAAGTCCGGCCTCGAGGTCCAGCGCCCATGGCTGGCGAGGCGCTGGGTTGGGCCCAAGCGACGGGCCTTCGAAGCGCCCGCCGCGCGCCTCCACGTCATCCCCGTGAATGGGCCACCAGGCCAGGTTCACCCAGACGTTGACCTGCTCGGCGGGGTTGGAGCATGCGCCGCCATAGAGGCGCGCAACGCTCCTTCCAGGTCCCGCCGAGTACTGTTGTCGGGAGGCGGTGGACGACCCGCCCTTTGAAACAGGAGCGCGACCCAGCCGCGATTCTCCATGGGCGGCGGCCCGGCACAGTGACCTTTCGCCCCTGCTGGAGCTATCACCACGGATTCCATGCTTGCTCCAATCTTTCCTGCTCAAGGAGCTGGATGGCTTCCACAGGCCGCGTGGAGCACCTGCTCCCCACCCAATTCCTCGCCCAACGTGCCGCCCTCCAAACGCGGCGAGCGCCCCACGAGCAAAACACCCACCTGCTGCGCCAGCAGTTGCAGAAGCACGCCACCACCGCTGCCCGGCCGGCGCGTCCACCACCACTGCCTGTCGATGGCCGCGCCCGGGCCCCGGGCCACGTTCCCTGGCAGATACAGCCGCACATGTGCGCCAGGTTCAGCCCCAATCGCGCACCCGATAGCACCCCCCGCCCGAGCGATCCCACTGTTGCCAACCGGGCCGCCTCCGCCGCCCCACCATCCCCACGTGCCGCGGCCAGCCGGGCCTGCCTGAATTTCACCGCCACTTCCGGATCATCGGCGGCGCGCTCAGACCGGGACCTGGGCCAGCCGCCTCCGCCCCGCAACGTCGCCTGCGGTCCGCGCCGCCACCGCGGCTCTGCACCGCTCCGGAGCGCGCGGCGGCGCCTCGACGTGTCAGCGGCCAGCGCCAGCGCCCCTCCGATCCCGCCCCTGAGAGGTGGAGCACCGCTGGCGGCGCGGGGGACTGCAAGATGACCTGCGTGCCCTCCTCCACCGCGGCGGTCGCGGTCACCACCGCGCCCTCGAGCCGCAGCTCATCGGCCTCGCCCGGGAACCACAACACCAGCCGGGTGTCGGCGGCGGCCACGCAGGTGCCGACCGCGCGCCAGGCGGCGCAGCCCGCGACCTCGACCGCTGGCGGCGGCGTCGACCCGGGGCAACCCCCGCAGCCCGCGATCAGCCCACACGCGGCGGTGAGCCACCGCGCCCACGCGCTCCGCTCGCAGGAAGGGCGGCGCATCCCGCGATGGGAGCGCGAAAACGCCCACTACGCCAGTCCCTCTCATCCATTTGGGGGATGCCGCCAGCCGCGCACCCCCGACCGAGCGTCAGCGCAGCAGGAGCTGCACTTCGAGGCGGGGCCCTTCGCTCGGCGCGAACGCGGCGTCGGGCTCGGGGAGCGCGCCCGGCCGCGCCACCACCAGGGCCACGCTCACCGTGCCGCTCGCCACCCCGAGGAGCTCCCGGGCCACGCCGCGCAGGCGCACCGCGCCGCTCGGGTCGACCTCGGGCACGCCCGGCGCCGCCCGCGCCCCGGCCGGAGTGCGGACGTAGGCCCGCGCCACCACCGCCCCGTCGACCTGGGTGGCGGGGCTGAGCTCGAGGGTCAGGAGCGAGTCGCCGCGCATCACCCGGCGGCCCTGCGCCGCGGGGGTGGGCTCGCCCCGGAGCACCACGTCACCGCCCTCCACCCGGCCCGCGTAGCTCGGCAGGGCGGACGGGCCCCGCAGCGTCATGAGCAGCAAGGCCGCCGCGGCCAGCGTGACGATCGGGAGCCCCCACCGGGTCCACCGGGCGGGCCGGATCACCTTCGCCACCGGCGCGCTCATCTGCTCCGTCAACCTGTCCTGCAGCTCGGACGAGAGCGGCCGGAACAGGGCAACCTGCCTTGCGAGCTCGGGGTCGCGCGCCGCGTCGGCCTCGAGCTCGGCCAGCGCCTCGGGGCTCAGCGCCCCCATCGCCAGCCGCTCCAGGCGCGGATCCAGGGCCTCGTCCTCCTCCCGGAGGCGCTGAGCGACCCGTATGGGCAAATCCTCACTCATCGCTCACCTCCTCCTCATCATCGAGCTCACGGGCGAGCTGCTTCACCAGGCGCCCCAGGCGGCTCCGCCACGCGTAGAGCGCGTCGGTGGTGGACGAAGTCTCCTCGGCCACCTCGGCCACCCCCCGCTCCTCCACGAACAGGAGCCGAAAGTAGTGCAGCCCCAGGGGGCTCAGGCGCTCCCGCAGCCGGTCCATCAGCTGATCCAGGCGCTGCCGCGAGGCCACCCGGCCCTCGGCGCTGCTCTGCTGGTCGGTGTCGAGCTCGTTCAAGGTGGTGTCCAAGGTCGGGTCCTCGGTCCAGGGGTTGCGGCGCCCCGAGCGCAGGATGCTCACCACCTCGCGCTCCGCCAGCAGGCCCACGAAGTTCTCGAGGCTCAGGCCGCGCTCCGGGTGCCACGCCCTGAGGGCGCGGCCGTCGCTCTCGAAGAGCGCCGCGAAGACCTCCTGGACCATGTCCTCCATGTCCGCCCGCAGGTCCCGGCCCCGGGCCTCGACCCGCCGCCGGGACAGGGCCCGGGCGACCCGCACGTGGACCACCGGCGCCATCCGACGCACCAGCGCCGCGACCGCCGCCGGGTCCCGGGTCAGGGCCCTTTGGACCAGCTCCTGGTCCTGGTTGTCACGCTCCCCTCGGGAGGCCTCCACCACCGCTGCCATCCTCACCTGCCCTCTGAGTGCCCGCCAGGCCAGGGATCTTGACACGGACGTCTCGCGGCGTCTCGTTCCGCTGGCGCGCAGGGCGAGGGTGGTGAGGGGCGTCATTGGGCTCCGCGGGAGGACTACGCCGACCCGCCCGTCGTTCTGACAACGCGAACGGAAATCCGCACCTCGACCATCAAAAGGCCGCCAGCGATCAGGAGGTCGCGGTCAGGATTGCGGCCGCGCGCGCATATCCCCTGGAATGCGAAAAGACCTCGCCGCCGTCGCCCTGTTGGGCCTCGGCCTGACCCACTGCGCGCCGGGCGCCGCCCCCGACGTCGCCACCGCCCGACGCGCCGTGCTCACCGACTGTGAGTACCTGAACCCGACGCTGCACGCCCCGCTGCCCACCCCGGTGCGCTTCGACCAGGAGCTCCTGATCACCGACCTCGCCGTCGTCGAGGACCCCTGCCGCACCGACAACCTGGCCTCGGGCTGCCCCTCGGGCACGGTGGGGGTCTGGACCTTCAAGGCCCTGATGACCCGGATGGCCGGCACCCGCCCGGTGGGGGTGTTCGTCGGGGACTGGCTGGCCACCTTCGAGACCGCCCAGACCGTGAACGGCTTCACGCTCCCCGCCCGGGCCGACGCCCGCGCCAACTTCATCGATCCGTGGGTCGTGGCCAGCGGCTGCGGCGCGGGGGACCCGATCACCGGCGCGGGCGCCTGCGCGCTGGACCTGGACAACGCGCCGTTCCGCCTGCTCGCCATCGTGAACCGGGTGGACCAGTCCGGGCCTGGCTTCGGCGCCTCGGAGCCCGGGGAGGCCCGCTTCGTCTTCGGCATGCTGGACGCCAGCACCGGCAGCGCGCTGCCGGGCACGGTGATCTTCGAGTACAAGCTCCCCACCACCCGCGACGCGTTCTTCTGGGCGTCGGCCTGGCACCAGCTCAGCAGCATCACCCCCGGCACCGCGCCCTACCTCAGCCACCTGCAGTGGCTCCTCGACGAGATCACCCTGCCCGGCAAGATGCCTGGCGCGCCCAACAACGGCAGCGCCATCGGCCAGGTCCGCACCAACGAGCGCGTCATGGACGCGGTGTGGGAGCTGCGCGAGTACACCCTCCAGGGCCGCCCGCTGACGCGGAACCGCTGGTCGCTCGTGAACCACCCCCTCGCCCAGACTCCCGACGACAGCCTCAACGCCAGCGGCCCGCTGGACGCCTACCTGGTGGCGAACGAGCCCGCGATCCTGAGCGAGACCCACGTGGTGGACCCCAGCCTCATCGGCGGCGGCAGCACCGCCCCCCTGACCTGGAACGTCAGCGGCGGCAGCGTCGGCCTCTCCCCTGACGCGCGGCACCTCTTCGCCCTCGCCACCTGCAATGGCTGCCACCACGACGAGACCGGCACCCCCTTCGTGCACGTGGACAACCGGGCCTCGGGGAGCACCGCGCCGCTGTCCGGGTTCCTCTCCGTCGCGCCGCGCCGCGGGGCGGGCGGCAGCCCCGCCACCTCACACGCGGTCACGGACCCCGTCACGGGGGCCACGTTCCAGTACAACGAGCCGTGGCGCCGGACCTGCGAGGTCACGCGCATCCTCAACGGCGATCCTGACCCCTACACCAAGGCGAGCGGCGCGCACTGAGCCGCGCGCAAGAACGCTTGCATCACGGGCAGCTCGAGAGCGCCCCCGCCGCCTCCGCCGACAGCGCGAACGCCTGGCCGGACTCCTTGCCCCAGATGTGGAAGTTCACGTCGGTGTCCTGGAGGCTGTTCATGTGCTGGGTGAACGCGGCGGGGAGCCACGCGCAGACCTGATCGGGATCCACGGGATCCGCGGCGAGGACCAGCCCGAACACGTTCAGGAAGGCCATCAGCCCGTTGTTGTAGAACAGGTTGTTGTTCTCGCCGTTGGTGATCTTCTGGCAGGACGCGTTGTCGACCCCGCTCTGGTTGGCGGTGCAGCTGTACACCGTGCGCCAGGTGCTCCCCGCGCGCGCGAAGTCCGGCAGGCCCTGCCCGTTCAGCACCGCGAAGTTCTGGGCCGAGCGCTGCCCGGAGGTGGTGACCCACTGGGCGAGGCCGGGGTCGCGCAGCCAGCGCGAGGTGCGGATGGCCCACTCCATCCCCACCGGGAGCATCCAGCCCTGGGTGCTCCCGCAGCGGCCGAGCGCCTTCGCGTCGTTGTAGCCGCTGCCGCTGAGGTAGCACATGTGCCCGTCGATCAGGGTGCGGCCCTGCATCCAGCCCACGTAGTCCTTGATCTTCACCCGCAGGTTGTCGGCGAGGGCGGGGTTGCGCCCGAACTCGGCGCCGTCGGTGAGGACCTCCAGGCGCTGCTCGGAGAGGCGCGACAGGTCGACCTCGAGGTACTCCTCGGGGCGGGCCGGCGGCGCCCCGAACGCGTTCACCACGCTCTCCCCCGCCTCCTCGAAGAAGTCCACGAAGCGGGCGTCGCCGGTGGCGAGGAACGCCAGCTTCAGGGTCTTGTCATAGGAGTAGTCGGCCACGCAGCGGTCGCGCCGGTTGTTGAGGCCCTCGCGGTAGTCGCCCGCGTAGCCGCGGGAGTCGCCGTAGCACACCGCGAGCCCCATCACCGAGGAGTCGGTGATCTTGTCGTGGTAGGTCCGCACCGCGAGGGTCTCGATGTACGTCAGCGCCTCGCCGAGCGAGAAGTCGTAGATGAAGTCGTTGTTGCCGGTGCGGAAGAACTCGTCGATGCCCGGCTTCGACCAGTTCCAGTAGTTGTTGTCGCCGCCCTCGTACAGGGCGGTGCGCCGGGTGGCGCAGTTGTACTCCGCGTAGCAGGACGAGCGCGGCAGGTCCGGCCAGATCTGGACGCCGGTCACCCGCAGGTCGCGCAGGTACGTCTTCGTCCGCTGGTGGATGTCGGCCATCTTGGCCACGTAGGCGGCCGCCGGCCCCTGGGCCGCGCTCGCCGCGTAGGGCCCGATGGTGCGGGTGGTGTTGAGGTAGCTCGGCGCGGGCGTCCCGAGGAGCGGGCGCTCCGCGTGGAGCTGCAAGGCGTCTTGCCCCGCCGGCGCACCCCGGCCGAACTCCAGCGCGGCCTGGGTGTAGATGCCGCGCGCGCCACCCACGTACATCGCGGTGGAGGTCATCTCGACCACCACGCTCTGGGTGGTCTCGTTCCACGACAGGGCCTGGGGCTCGCGCACGTTCATCCGGCCGAGGGTCGCGGTGATGTGCATCCCGTTGCCGGCCGCGGCGAGGTAGGGGTGGTCGGCGAACTCACCCGTCTCGAGGCTGTTGCCGCCGCCGGTCACCGCGTAGCGCACCGCGATGTCGCCCGGGGCCCGCTTCTGTTGCTCGACCCGCACCGCCTCGGTGCCGGGCCGCGTGAACACCTGCTGATCCGCGCGCACCGTGATCTCGCTCGCCCCGCCGGCGAAGGGCACCCGCATCCACGCGCCGCCCAGCTGGGTGCGGTTGGAGACCCCGTCCGCCCCCCAGCCGGCCACGTCGCCGTAGTAGTAGGTGTGGTCGACCTTCACCGTGCCCGAGCCGGCGTAGAAGGACATCCGCAGGGTGTAGGCGAGGTCGCGCGCGCCGCCCTGGGCCGCGTAGTAGCCCCGCGCGGCCACCGTCACCACCTGCGGCCCGCGCCGCTCGAGGGCGAGGGACCACGGCGCCTGCGCCCCGATCTCCTTCAGGCCCATGTGGTCGAGGACGAAGCTGGCCTGCCCCGCTGCAAGCTCGCTTACGGTATCGAAGCCCCCCTGCCCGTCGGGCAGCTCCACCTTCGAGAGCCCGCGGAAGGTCTGGCGGTCGATGGTGAAGCGGGCCACCCCGGTGTCTACCACCCACGCCTGGGCCGACTCCGTGACGCTGAGGGTGGTCGACTCGCCGGGGTTGTCGACGATGCTCTCGACCTGCCACCGCGCTTCGGTGCCCGGGGCGGGCACCGCGCTCACGTGGGCGTAGGCGTAGCGGATGGGCTTGCCGCAGTCCGAGGGCGCGACGCCCTCCCAGCGGCTGAGGACCTCGAACTGGGCGGGGAGCCGGTTGCCGGCGTCGTCCTTCACCACCAGGCTGTTGAGCGAGTACAGGGCCTCGGCGTCCGAGAAGGGCACGAGGAAGCTGGTCACCGCGGGTGAGCGCGCCACGCTGTTGGTGGTGTCGTTGACGATGATCGGGATCTGGAGGCTGTGCCCGTTGTCGGGGCACTCGTCGTAGACGACGTTCACCACCGACGCGTCGGGCGGCGCCACGATCACGCCGCTGTCGCGGTTGGTGACCACGCCGCCGTCGACGCCGCTGTCCACCGGGTTGCCGCGATCATCGAAGCCCGCGTCGGGGTAGTAGCTGCCGCCGTCGACCGGGTTGCCCGCGTCGTCGAAGCCGCCGTCGACGTAGACCGGCTCGCGCTTGGCGATCTGGACGCCGGACCGCGCGTTGGGCACGCAGGCCCCAGCGGCCACCATCAGGAACAGGGGGGCGGCGAAGGCCGTGGATATCGAGCGGGTCATGCAATCTCCCGAGTGTAGTGTAGTACCTCGACGGGCTCTGCCCCAGCACTACGGCCCCAGGTCGGGTTCGGGCGCCTCCGAGGGCTCGGCCCGGGCGATTCTCGGCGATTTCGGCGCCGCCTACCCGAGTTAACCCTCGCTCGCGAGGGGGGAGGAGCGGTGGTGCACCACCGCCTGCACCTTCCCTACACGGCGGGACTCCATGTCCGCGTAGACCCCCTCGAGCTCCACCTCGATCCCCCGCAGGGGCGCCGACTCCACGAAGTCCTGCAGCTTCTCGCGGATGTCGAAGTCGATGAACTCCGCCCCGGTGGCGTCGATCTTCAGGCGGGTGCCGTCGGGGAGGCCGCGGAGCACGTTCATCAACGCGGGCACGTGGATGAAGGAGACGTCCTTGTTGATCCGCAAGACGACCTGCTCACCCTCCTGGGCCATCGTGAAGGTGCGGTGCGCCTTGTTGCGGAGCACGAAGACCAGGCCCACCACCAACCCCACCAGCACCCCGCGGAGCAGGTCGGTGAAGAGGATGGCCACCACCGTGACCGCGAAGGGGACGAACTGGTCCATGCCGTGGCCCCAGAGCTTCCTCACGAGGCTGGGGCGCACCAGCTTGTAGCCCACCTGCAAGAGGATCGCGGCGAGGCAGGCGAGGGGCACCATCATGATGTACCTGCTCAAGAAGAGCACCGCCCCGAGGAGGAACGCGCCGTGCACCACCGCCGACAGGCGGGTGCGGCCGCCAGCGGCGACGTTGGCGGAGGAGCGCACGATCACCGAGGTGATGGGGAGCCCGCCCAGGAAGCCGCTGACGGTGTTGCCCAGGCCCTGGGCCACCAGCTCACGGCTGGTTGGGGTAGCGCGGCGCTGCGGGTCGAGGCCGTCCACCGCCTCCACGCTGAGGAGGGTCTCGATGCTCGCGACGAGCGCGATGGTCACCGCCACCGTCCAGGTGGCGGGGCTCGCGAGCGCGCCCCAGTCGGGGCTGTGCAGCGCCGCCCACAGCCCCATGGGGCCGTCGACGGTGGGGAGCGAGACGAGGTGGGTGGGGGCGAGCGCCATCTCGGGGGCGTAGGCCAACAGGAGCATGTTCACCCCGGTGCCGGCGAGCACCACCATCAGCGCGGCGGGCAGGAAAGGCAGCTTGCCGAAGGGGGTCTTGGGCCACCCGATGAGGAGCGCGAGGGAGAGGGCCGAGATCAGCACCGCGCCCCACTCGAAGGCGGACAGGGCGTGGGTGATGAGGCTGAAGGTGTTCTCGCCGGTCGGGGCGAGGAAGGCGTCGGAGCCGAAGGACTCCACGTCGTAGCCCACCGCGTGGGGGAGCTGCTTCAAGATCAGGATGAGGCCGATGGCGGCGAGCATCCCCTTGATCACCGAGGACGGCACCAGCGCCCCGAGGCCGCCCGCCCGCAGGGCGCCGAGCCCCGCCTGGAGCACGCCTGCAAGCACGGTTGCGGTGAGGAACGCCTCGAAGCTCCCCAGGTCCGCCACCCCGGTGAGCACGATCGCGGTGAGGCCGGCCGCCGGGCCGCTCACCGACAGCGGCGCGCGGCTCACCAACGGCACCACCAGCCCGCCCACGATGCCCGCGACGATCCCCGACAACAGCGGCACCCCGCTCGCGAGCGCGATACCGAGGCAGAGCGGCAGCGCTACGAGGAACACCACCAACCCGGCCGGGAGGTCCAAGCGGGCGGTCTGCAGGGGGTGGATCTCGTCCAACGGTCGGGTGGGGATGGCGGCGGTACTCGTTGGGGCACTCATGGGGTCGACTTGGAACCCCAGGATATTGATCGGGATTCCGAGATGCGAGCGTTTTCCAGCATTTTCTAGCCTGAAACCCCGAGCGTATGTCGGCCCCCGTGGGTGGCGGTGCTCAGCGGGGGGCCAGCAAGCTCGGCGCGTAGCCCTCGGGGGCCTCGAAGCCCAGCAGCTCCAGCGCGGTGGCGGCCACGTTGGCGAGGCCGGGGCCGGCGAGGTCGGCGCGCAGGCCGAAGCGGGCCGCGGGGTCGTACAGGTGGAACGGCACCGGGTTCAGGGTGTGCGAGGTCTTGGCCTCGTACCCGCCTGCGGGGTTGCGCTTGAAGTCCTTGGCCTTCTTGTCCCACATGTACATCTCGTCTGCGTTGCCGTGGTCCGCGGTGACCAGCGCGACTCCGCCCGCCTTCTTCACCGCGGCGAGCACCCGGGCGAGGCAGAGGTCCACCGTCTGCACCGCCAGCACCGCCGCCTCGCGGTGCCCGGTGTGCCCCACCATGTCGCCGTTGGCGTAGTTGATGCGGAGCAGGTCGAAGCGCCCCGAGGCGAGCGCTGTGATCGTGGCGTCGGTGATCTGGGCCGCCTGCATCCAGGGGCGCTGCTCGAAGGGGAGCCGATCGGAGGGGACCTCCAGGTACTCCTCGCGGGTCTCGTCGAACATGCCGCCCCGGTTGCCGTTCCAGAAGTAGGTCACGTGCCCGAACTTCTGGGTCTCGGAGCACGCGAAGATCCGCGCCCCGTTCTTCACCAGGTACTCACCCATGGTGTGGTCGATGGCGGGGGGCCGCACCAGGTAGCGGCTGGGGATGTGGTAGTCGCCGTCGTACTCCATCATCCCCGCGTACAGGACGTCGGGGCGCGGGCCGCGCTCGAACGCGGTGAAGTCCTCCTGCTCGAAGGCCCGGCTGATCTCGATCGCCCGGTCGCCGCGGAAGTTGAAGAAGATGACGCTGTCGCCGTCGCGGATGGGCCCCGCGGGGCCATCGGCGTCGCCGATGACGAAGGCGGGGAGGTCCTGATCGATGATCCCGGGCTGCTCGTCCCGGAGGGTCTCGACCGCCAGCTTGCACGAGGGAAAGCGCCGGCCCTCGCCGAGCACGTGGGTCTTCCAGCCGAGCGCGACCATGTCCCAGTCCGCCTCGTAGCGATCCATGGTGACCTTCATGCGGCCGCCGCCGGACGCGATGCGGAACGTGCGCCCCTCACGCCCGTGGTGCCGGGCGAGGCAGGCCTCGAGGGCCTCGACGTAGGTCAGGGCGGAGGTCTCGGGCACGTCGCGACCGTCGAGCAGGGGGTGCACGAAGAGCCGCTTCACCCCCTCCTCGGCCGCGCGATCGATCATCTGCACGAGGTGATCGATGTGGCTGTGCACGTTGCCGTCGGAGAGCAGCCCGATGAAGTGCAAGGCGCCGCCCGAGCTCCTGGCCCGGCCGGTGAGGGCCTGCCACGCGTCCCCCGCGAACAGGCGCCCCTCGGCCAGGGCCGCGTTCACCAGCTTCGCGCCCTGATCGAAGACCCGCCCCGCGCCGAGGGCGTTGTGCCCTACCTCACTGTTCCCCATGTCGTCGTCACTCGGCAGGCCCACCGCGGTGCCGTGCGCCTTGAGGGTGAGGTAGGGGGCCTCGGCCTGGAGGCGATCGAGGGTGGGGGTGCGGGCCAGACGCACCGCGTTACCGGCGTTGTCGGGCCCGACTCCGACGCCGTCCATCACCACGATGAGGACGGGCCCGGCGGCCTTGGTCTCGGTGCGTCGAAGCGACCAGTTCATGGGCCGGACCATGGTCGATGTCGGGGTGCGTTGTCGAGCGTCCTTCGTCTCGGAAATTGACGGTGCATCAACGCGCAACCGGGGACCGATCGGGCCATGCCGAAGACGCTTGAAAAGGGCCTCGGAGAGGCTCATACACGCCTCGCATGCATCACCACGAACAGGATGCCGAACCGACCTCTCTGAACCTGTACGAGCAGGCGATGGGAGTCTTCCGTGACGCCGCGGACCTCATCGATCTGGACCGCCGCGTCCGCTTGGAGCTGGAGCAGCCCGACTACGAGCACATCTTCTACCTCACCACGCAGCTTCAGGATCGCCTCGTGCCCCTCGCCGAGATCGAGCAGGGCGTACACGCGAACCTCAAGCCCTCGGTGATCGTCGCCCCCGACGCGCTGGAGCCGCTCTATGACGGCACCTTGATCCTCTCCGCCGGCGCGCTGCGCGAGGGCACCGTGCACACCGACAACGGGGTCATCCGGCTCGACGGCCGCGGCCTCTATCGGATCGTGCGAGGCACCACCCGCCGCTTCAAGGCGTACCGCGTGCAGCACAACCAGGCGCGCGGCCCGTACAAGGGCGGCATCCGCTACCACCAGGACGCGTCGCTCGACCTCTTCAAGGTGCTCGCGTCCGAGATGACCTGGAAGACCGCGATCGCCGGCGTGCCCTTCGGCGGCGGCAAGGGCGGCATCCGCATCGACCCGCGCATGTACTCGAAGCGCGAGCTCGAGGCGATCACCCTGCGCTACATGTACCGGCTGAAGAGCCTCATCGGCCCCAACCGCGACATCCCGGCCCCCGACGTGGGCACCAACTCCGAGGTCATGGCGTGGATGGTGCGGCAGTTCACCGACGGTGAGCTCGAGCCCCACGTGATGCGCGCGGTGGTCACCGGCAAGGACGTGCGGGTCGGCGGCTCCGAGGGCCGCACCGCCGCCACCGGCCAGGGCGTCGCCTACTGCGTGGAGGACTGGTACCAGGCCCGCGGCAAGAGCCTGAAGGGCGCGCGCCTCGTGGTGCAGGGCTACGGCAACGTGGGCTCCTACGCGGCCATGATCCTCTGCCGCATGGGCGCCAAGCTCGTGGCGGTGGCGGACGCCGATGGTGGGATCTACAACCCCAACGGCATCGACCCGGTGGCCCTCACCGACTACGTCCACAACAACAAGCAGAACCTGCGGCGCTCGGTGGACGGCTACCCCGAGGCCCAGAAGCTCAACCGCAACGACCTGTGGGACGTCGACGCCGACATCCTGGTGCCGGCCGCCCTCGGCGATCAGATCGACGGCAAGGTCGCGGAGCGCCTGAAGGTGAAGCTGGTGGCGGAGGGCGCGAACCACCCCACCACCCCCGAAGGTGACCTCGTCCTGCAGAAGCGCGGCATCGAGCTGATCCCGGACGTCATCGCCAACGCGGGCGGCGTCACCGTCTCCTACTACGAGTGGCTCCAGAACAAGCGGATGGAGCACTGGTCGGAGGAGGAGGTGAACGGGAAGCTGGAGAAGGCGATCAAGAACAACTACCGGGTCATCCGGGACATCGCCGAGAACAACCCCCAGCGCACCGCGGGCCACGACTCCACCAACTACATGGTGGGCAAGCCCATCTTCACCCGCACCGCCGCCATGGTGCTCGCGCTCAAGCGCATCGAGGCCCACTACCGCCTCGAGGGCTTCTCTCAGAGCTGAGGCAACGCTGCTTGCGCACGGAGCACCGCGTACTGGTGCTCCGTGCACATCTGCCCCCGAAACTTCGCCTGCATCGTCTTCTCGAGCCGCATCCCGAGTCTGGCGAGCAGCCTCGCCGAGGCCTCGTTGCGCGCGTCGGTGACCCCGACGACGCGGTGGACCTGGGTGGCGGTGAAGACCCATGTCAAGGCAGCCTGCACCGCCTCGGTGGCCAGGCCCTGCCCCTGGTGGGCGCGGGCGAGTGAGAAGCCCAGCTCGGCGTGGGCGCCGTCCTGGGCCAGGTAGATGCCGATGTCGCCGATCAGCCGTGCGTTGGGGTTGAGGCCGATGCCTACCTGGCACCACCTACCATGCGCAAGCAGGGTTGCGGTTTGGCACTCGGTGAGGAACGCGGTGGCCGCGTCGTCCGACTCAGGCTCCCAGCCCTGGTAGCGGCCCACCTCCGGGTCGTGACGGTAGGCCTGGAACGCCCGCAGGTCACCGGGCTCCAAGCGCCGGAGGGTGACCCGAGGGCAGATGATGGGGAGCTCGGTCATGGCGGTCGGAGAGCGTAGCGCGGCGCCAGCATAACCAAAATGGGGTAAGGGGAGCGACTTCTCGAGGCGCCAACGCACGGGATACGTGACGGAACCTGCGACCCGCGGGCACTATCCCCATGTCCATGCGCACCTGGCTCGCCCGCACCGCCCTCGTCCTCGCGCTGAGCTCGGCCAGCGCCCTGGCGCCGAAGCCCACTGGCGCGTGCTCACTCATACGCTACGAGGCCGAGAGCGGCGCGGACGAGGACCTCGGGGTGTGGCCGACCTCCGCCGCCGCGCCCACCGTGATGGCGGTGGAGTGGCACACCGGGGGCGCGCGCAGCTCCGGCTGCATCGACGACGAGCTGAGCTGCGGCGGCACCACGCTGACCCTCACGGTGGAGGCGGCGCGCTTCCGCTACGCGCGGCTGGAGCGCGCGGACGGCGAGGTCATCTACCTGCGGGATCCGGACGGCAACACGAGCGAGGGCATCATCGCTCGACGGGTGGTCCTGGGGCCCTTCGAGGGCGAGTGGCTGGGCCACGAGGGCGGTGAGTTCTCGCTGTCGTTGGTGGCGGCGAGCGGCGTACGCTCGGAGTCAGTGACGGTGCAGGTGCCGCCGGCCCACGCGGAGTGATGATCACCCAGAGCGCCTACCGCCCCGCGTGGTGGCTCCCCGGGCCGCACCTCATGACCATGGTGCCGGCCCTCTTGCGCCGGCTCCCGCCCCTCGAGACCCGGCGGGAGCGCTTCACCCTCCCCGACGGCGACTTCGTGGACCTCGAGTGGGGCCCGGAGCCCGACACGGCCGACGCGCCGCTGCTCCTGCTGCTCCACGGGCTCGAGGGCTCGATCGACTCCCGGTACATCCGAGGCATGCTCCTGATGGCGGCGCGGCGCGGCTGGCGCGGGGTGCTGATGCACTTTCGCGGCTGCAGCGGGGCGCCGAACCTGCGGGCGCGCGCTTACCACTCGGGCGAGACCGGCGACCTCGGCGTGGTCGCAACCTCACTTGCGGAACGCTTCCCTCATGTATCCCGCTTCGCGGTGGGCTTCTCCCTCGGGGCCAACGTGCTCTTGAAGTACCTCGGGGAGCGCGGGGCCGAGAGCACGTTCTCGCGCGCGGTCGCGGTGTCGGTGCCCATGATGCTGGCTCCCTGCGCCGATCGCCTGCGGCGGGGCGCCTCCCGGATCTACGACCGGTGGCTCCTCCACAGCCTGAAGGCCTCGGTCGCGCGCAAGGCGGCGTGCATGGCGCTGCCCCTCGACCTGGACGCGGTGCGCCGGGCCAGGTCGCTCCGGGCCTTCGACGACGCGGTCACCGCGCCGCTCCACGGCTTCGAGGGGGCGGATGACTACTACGCGCGCTCCAGCAGCCGGCCGTTCCTCGGACGCATCGAGATCCCGACCCTGATCCTCCAGGCCCGCGACGACCCCTTCATGACCGACGCGGTGCTCCCGCGACCGGAGGAGCTGTCCCCGTCGGTCACGCTGGAGCTGTCCGCACGCGGGGGCCACGTGGGGTTCGTGGGCGGCAGGAACCCCTTCGCGCCGGTGTGGTGGGTAGAGGCGCGCGCGGGGGCGTTCCTCGCCGACGACCAGGTCGAGTAGGCTCAGGCGAAGTCCTCGAACACCAGCTCCGGGAGCAGGTTGTCCTGCGCCTCGAGCGCGGCCAGCGCCGCCTCGTCTACCGCCCCCGCCTCGACCTGCTCGGCCAGGGCCTCGAAGCGGGCGAGGTGCGCGCGCACCCGGGCCTGCGCGTAGGAGACCGTTGTGCCCATGGTCATCATGAAGGGCCAGTCCGAGGCGCTCGCGAGGAGGAGCTCCCGCGCCAGCTGCTGCAGGGCCCGCCGCAGGACGCCTTGCGCACCTCGGTGCGCGCCGGCCAGGATCCGCATCCGGCGCGCCGCCTTGTGGAGCGGCGGCCAGATCCAGTCGTTCTCCTCGTTGAGCCACACCTCGCCGTAGCCGGCCCGGCCCCAGGAGCTGGCGGCGGGGGTGCTGAGCTGGAACGGCCCCGCCTCCTGGATCACCTGGGCGGGCGAGGACACCCGGAGGTCCTCCGTGGCCGCCGCCGCCCGCACCACCGCGTCCAGGAAGGCCGGGCCCTCGAACCACCAGTGCCCGAAGAGCTCGGCGTCGAAGGGGACGGTGATCACCGCGGGCCGCTGGTGACGGGCCGCGAAGGCCGCCGCCTGGGCGCGCCGGGCGGCAACGAAGTGGGCGGCGTGGGCGTGCACCGCCTCGGCCGCCGCGGCCGGGTCGTAGGGCGCCTTGTCGCCCAAGGCGACCTCGCGCCCGGTGATGCGGTGGTACTTCAGGCCGATGCCCCGCCGCTCGCCGGTAGGGAGCAGGAGACCTTCCAGCTCCGCCTCCGGGAGCTCGAAGCCCTGGTCCCGGTAGAACTCCCGGTAGCGCGGGTCGCCCGGGTAGCCGGCCTCCGCGCTCCACACCGCGCGGCTGGCCTCGGGATCCCGGGGGAAGGCGAGCACGCCGCTCTTGCAGACGAGCGGAGCGTGCACCCCGAGGGCGGCGGGCGGGTCGGCCAACAGCGCCCCGTGGGCGTCGACGAAGAAGTAGCAGAGCCCCTCGTCGGCCAGGAGCTGGTCCAGCCCCGGCACGTAGCCGCACTCGGGTAGCCACACGCCGGGCGGGTTGCGCCCGAAGGTGGCCCGGTGGGCGTGCACCGCCACCTTCACGTGGCCTCGGGCGTCGGCCCGGTCGACCGCGTAGAACGGGAGGAAGGCGTGGGTGGCCACGCAGGTGGCGAGCTCCAGGGCCCCCGCCGCCTCCAAGGACGCGAGGGCGGCCACCAGATCGCCCCCCAGCTCGGCCTCGAAGGCGTGGGCGAGGCGCTCCAGGTGGTCCGCCGCCGCGCGGGCGGGGCCAGCGAGGGGGTCGCCGGGGGCGCGCAATCGAGCCTGCGCTCTTGCGACGTCCACCAGCTTGCCGAGGCGCCGCCGGTAGCGCCCCATGAGCAGGCTATCCTGCAGCATGGAGACCAGGGCGGGGCTCGAGGAGATCCCGAGGCGGGCCCGCAGGCCATCCTGCGCCCAGCCCCGGGCGGCCAGGATCAGGGGGAGGTAGGTCTCGGTGATCGCCTCGTAGAGCCAGTCCTCCTCCAGGAAGTCCTCGTGCTCCGGGTGGCGCACGAAGGGGAGGTGGGCGTGGAGGAAGAGGACGAGGTGGCCGTCGGGCGCCGCCATCAGGAGGTGGGGAGGGGCTCGCCCTCGGCCAGGATGCGGGCCCGCAGCTCCGCCATCACCGCCGCCCACCGGGCGTCGCGGGGCATGCGGGCGGGCGCCTCCGCCGCGGCCTTGGCCACGTCCATCACCAGGCGCGGGGGCGGCGCGTCGACCACCTCGAGCTGGGCCAGGACCTCGCGCTGGGCGTCCATCCGCACGAACTGGGGCGCCGCGTGGGGCCCCGGCGCGTCGGCGGGCGGCTCGGCTCCGTTGGAGCGGACCAGCTCCCGCACCTCGCCGCCGGAGCCCACCAGCACCAGGCGGGCCTCGTAGGCGCGGCCGGGCCGGGGCACCCGCAGGTAGTAGCTCCCCGCCTCGACCGTGACGTCGGCGTCGATGATCGGGGTCTCGGTCCCCTTCTCGTAGAAGCGCAACAGCGCCTGCGGATCACGCAGGCCTTCCTGCATCGCCTGGATCCGCTCCACCGGCACCTCCCAGTGGGCGAAGGCCCAGGTCGGGTCGCGGGCCATGAGGACCAGTCGCCCCTCGGGGAGATCGTCGGGGACCGGAGGCGGCGCCGCGGCCTCGGGGGCGGGGGCCTCGCGGTTGCTGCGAGGCCGGCGACGGCGACGGCGACGGCGGGACTTGCCGGAGCCGCGGGCGGGCTCCTCTTCGTCGGGCGCCTCTTGCTCGGGCGCCGCGGCGGCTTCGAGCGCCGGCTCGGGCTCGGGGGCCGTGGCAGGCGCGCGCGCGACGTCGAGCTCGGCCGCGGTGGTGGCCTCCTGCGCCGACGTGGCAGGCGCGCGCGTAGCGGGCGGGGTGGGCGCGACCGTGGCCCGGGCGGCGGAAGATCGCGTGGGTGCATCACTGGGGACCGCCGCTACCTCCACCGGCGCAGGCGTCGGCGGCGTCGAGGGCTGCACCGGAGCCTCCAGCACCCCCTGCTCGGCGCGCTGCTCGGGGGCGGTGTGCACCGGGTGGCCGCTGATGCGGCTCACCACCTCGTCCATCAACCGGACCCGCGCGTCATCCAGGGCATCGCCCAGGACGTCGACCGCCTCGCGGCTCGACCCTCGACGAATGGCGTCGAGCATCTTCGAAGCCTTGTCCCTGAGCCCCATGTGCGTGGTAGCTAGCCGAGATTACGCACCAGGTCACGTCGGGAGGCGCGCCAAGGCCTCGACGCCGTTCAGGGTATCAACCAGGATCACACCGATCCAGCTGCGCCCCCGCCTGGAATGGACTACGGAGGACGCACCTGGGATGCTGACAGGCGGTGGATCCGGCGATGACCTACGCGGTGGTGGCCCTGGCCGCCTCCGCCGGCATCCTGGCCCTGGTCCTGTGGGGGCGGGGCCCCACCCGGCTGCTCACCGGGCGCCGCGGGCGCCTGCCCCGGGAGCTCGAGCTCAAGGACATCCCGAGCGGCGACATCCCGGCCGACGCCCGGGAGCCGCTGGCCTACCTGACCGAGAAGCTGACCGACCTGGGGTTCGAGGTGGCGGACCTGCCGTCCCGGGTGCCGGCGCTCCAGCGCTTCGGGCACCGGCTGATCGTGGTGCCGTTCGTACACCTGGACGAGCGGGCCTACTTCCTGATGGGGATCGAGGCGGGCATCCACCCGAGCACGCAGCTCGTCTTGCACATCATCACCCCGCTCGCGGACCAGCGCCGGGTCGAGACCAGCACCCTGGAGGTGCTGGCCACCTTGCGCCCGCCGAGCAAGGTCAGCGTGCAGGTGGTGCTCGACGCGGAGTCGGTGGAGGAGATCTGGAGCCGACATCGCCGCGCCCTCACCGAGCACTGCCGGGACGAGCGGCTCGAGGTGACGGCGGAGCAGTGGCGCGAGACCGCCTACCAGGCCTACGGGGGCTGGGTGCAGTCCGCGGTGCGAGCCCAGCGCCTGCAGCTCGAGGCAGACGGGCAGATGTACCGGGTGCGGGCCCGGCCGCGCTCGGTCTTGTAGCGCTCCTCTTCGCGGGCTGCGCCACCATCCCCGCCGCCCAGAACGGCGACGGCGGGGTGATCATGCAGGTCGACCTGCAAGGCGCGGAGGCCCTCGACCCCGACGACATCACCGAGGGCCTCGCCAACCGGCCCCCGCGCGGCTGCATCTTCAAGGAGTACGTGCGCTTCGACCCGCTCCAGGTGGAGCTGGACCGGCGCCGCATCGAGACCTTCTACCAGCAGCGGGGCTACTTCTCGGTGAAGGTGGAGGGCCCGAGCAGCGCACAGGGGGCGGAGCCGGACACCGTGGTCCTCACCTGGAAGGTCGCGGAGGGCCCCCGCACCCGGGTGGCGTCGGTCCACCTCGAGGACGCCCCACCCGAGCTGCAGGATGACCTGCAGCGGCTGGTGAAGATCGAGGCCGGCGCCCCCTTCGAGCACGGCGAGTACAAGCAGGCCAAGTTGCGCACCCGAGCCCTGATGGTCCAGCGGGGCTACGCCCACGCCAAGGTGGAGGGCGAGGTGGCGGTGGACCGCGCGGCGGGCGAGGCCGAGGTGGACCTCACCATGATCCCGGGGCCCCTGGTGACCCTCGGGCACCTGTCGGTGGAGGGCCTGGTGCGGACCCCCACCAGCGCGGTGACCAACCGCCAGACCTGGCGCGAGGGCGACGTGTTCTCGCCCGCGACCCTGGAGCGCATGCGTGGCCGCCTGTACGAGGTGGACCAATACTCGGGGGTGCGGCTGGACTACGCCGACGGCCAGGGCCCGGTGGCCGACATCGTGGCGCGGGTCGAGGAGGCGGAGCAGAACGAGCTCCAGCTCGGGCTGGGCGGCGGGTTCGATCGCGCCAACGTGCAGCTCCGCTTGCGCGGCCGCTACAAGCGTCGCTCGTTCATCCTGCCCCTCGCCAACCTCGAGCTGGAGGCCACCCCGGAGTACTCGCTCCTCCGGGCCGATCTGAAGCAAGGCCGCTTTACACCCCAGGCGCGCGCCACCTGGACCTGGCACGACTTCATGGCCCCCCGCCTGCGACTCGAGAACACGGTGGGCATCACCTTCCGCCAGCTCGAGGCCTTCACCTGGTACGGGCCCGACGTGGGCCAGACCCTGAGCCGCCCCTTCGTGGACGATCGCCTCCGCGCCGCCCTCGGCTGGCACTTCTTCGCCTACAGCTTCTCGTCCGATCTGTCGCCGGCCGACGAGGCCGCGCTGGTGATCACCGAGACGCTCCCGGTGATCTTCCTCGAGCCCTCGGTGACCTTCGACGGCCGCGACGACGCCCTCTCGCCCCGCCGCGGCGTGTTCGCCCGGGTCGCGCTGGAGCTCGGCCGCGGCACCCGCAGCGAGGCAGGGAACTACCTGGCCCTGATGCCCGAGGTGAGGGGCTACGTCCCCTTCGGGCGCCGCCTCAGCGTGGCGGCCCGGCTCCGGCTCGGCGCCACCTTGAGCGGGAACCTCCCCGCGCCCCGCCGCTTCTTCGCCGGCGGCGCCAACAGCCAGCGGGGCTTCTCGCAACGCAGGTTGTCCGCCACCGCCCAGATCACCAACAGCTCGGGCGACGTCCGCGACGTCCCGGTGGGCGGCGAGACCATCCTCGAGACCAGCCTGGAGGCGCGCCTGCGCATCGTGCAGCTCCTCGGGTTCTGGCTCGGGGCGGCGGCCTTCGTGGACGGCGCAGATCTGGTGAGCCGGATCGGTGACCTCGACCCGATCAACCTGCACTGGGCGGTGGGCGGCGGCCTGCGCTACTACACCCCGATCGGCGCGGTGCGGCTGGACTTCGGCTTCCGGCTGAACCGCAGGGGCCCCACCGAGCCCGCCCCCAACGACACCTGGGCCTGGCACCTGACCCTGGGGGAGGCGTTTTGAGCGAGGCCGCCAAGCCGCGCCGCCGGTGGGTCCGCCGCCTCGTGGTGGCGGGGGTGCTCGCGCTGACCCTGCCGGTGGTGGCGGTCGCCGCCCTCCTCGGCACCAACCCAGGGCTTCGGGTGGTGCGCTGGGGCGCGGAGCGGGCGGCCAACCAGGCCCTCCGGGGCAAGGTCGAGATCGGCGCGATCACCGGGAGCGCGTTCTCCACCCTGGTGATCACCGACCTCCGCGTCACCGACCGCGACGGCCGCGAGGCGGTGACCCTGGCCCGACTGCAAGCCACCTGGCACCCCCTCTCGGTCTTCGGCGGCGCGATCGAGGTCTCGGAGGTCGCCCTGACCCGGCCGACCGTCCAGCTCGTGCGCTCGAGCTCGGGCGCCCTCAACCTCGCCGAGCTGGTCCCGCCGTCGCCCCCGGCGCCCGAGGCGCCGCCCGGGCCGCTGTCCCTGCCCCACCTCGAGGTGGGCCGCCTCGTGATCGAGGACGGCGCGCTCTCGTTCCAGGACGGGGAGGCCTCGCCCCAGCGCGTCGACGGCCTCCACCTGGACGTCGGCGCAACCCTCGGCGGGGACCGCGTGCAGGCTGACCTGCGGGACCTCTCCGCCCTGCTCCTGTCCGAGCACCGCCTCCGGGTCGCCGCGAAGGGCGGGCTCGAGGGAGCGCAGGCTGTCTTGACCGGCCTCCGGGTCGACCTCGACGACGTCCGGCTCCGGGCGCCCCACCTCGCGACCGGGCTCCCGCCGGGGGCGGTGGACGGCGCGCTGACGGTGACCGCGCCCCCCGGCGCCGCGGCGCGCCTGGGCGCCCCGCCAGATCTGGTGGGCGGCCTCGAGCTGAGCCTGCGGGCCGCGCGACGGGACGGCTCCGCCGGCCCGGGACCCCAGGCAAGCGGAGCGCGCAGCGGGGCGGAGCCCCGCGGAGAGGGGTGGGACGGCTCCGCCGGCCCGGGACCCCAGGCAAGCGGAGCGCGCAGCGGGCGGAAACCCCACGCGGAGCCTCCGCCGGCCTGGGACCCCCAGGCAAGCGGAGCGCGCAGCGTGGAAACCCGCGGAGCCGGCCCGGGCCCGGGACCCCAGGCCTTGTTCACCGTCACCGCCACCGGCGCCCTCTCCGGGGCCCCCCTGACCCTCACCGCCACCGCCTCCGGCCAGGGCCTCCTCCCCCTCGAGCGCCTCCAGGTCGCGCTCCATCTGCGGGACCTCGAACCCCACCGCGTGCACCGCGCCGCCCCCGCCGGTCGGCTGGACGTCGACCTGGAGGCCACCGCCGGCCTCGCCGATCTGGCTCGACCCCAGGTGCAGGCCGACCTGCGGCTGCAGGGCACCGTCCAGCCCCCCGGGGTGCCCCCGGTGCCCCTCGCCCCGCTCGCGGTGCAGGCCGAGTTGACGGGTGACGCCGCCACGGTCGAGGCCCGGGGGCGGCTGGGCGACGCCCGGCTCGACCTCGCGGCCCGGGTGGCGGCCCTGTTCGGTGGGGCTCCGGTGATCCGGGAGGCCCGTGTCGACCTCCGGGTGCCGGAGCTCGAGAAAGTGGCCGGGGACCTCGCGGCGGGCGCCGTCACCCTCACCGCCACCGCGTCGGGCCCCCTCACCGCGCTCGAGGCCGAGGGCCACCTCGAGGGGCGCAGGCTGGCCTTCGCAGGCCACACCCGAGTCTCGGCTCTGGAGGCGGACTGGGACCTGGAGGGCCTGCCTTCGGCCCCGGTGGGGCACGCCGCCGCCCACGTCGGCGCGACGGTGGTGGCGGGCGTCCCCCTCGGCGGGGCGGAGCTGGTGCTGGCCGCCCGACCCACCGCGGGCGGGGCGGTGGTGGAGGTGCAAGATCTCCTGCTCCGCACCGGCGCCCTGGTGTGGCGAGGCGACGGCGCGCGGGCCACCCTCGCCGCCGAAGGCGGGGTGCGGGTGGAGGCCCTCGGCCTGAGCGGCCCGGCCGGCGCCCTCCGCGTCGACGCGGACATCGACCCGCGGGGCGACGTGAAGGCGCAGGTCGGCTTGCAGGCGCTGGACCTGTCCGCCCTCCCCCGCGAGGTGGTGCCGGCGTTGGGCGAGGCGCGGGGGCGGCTCGATCTGGAGGCCGAGCTCGCGCGCCAGGGGCACACGCTGGAGGCGAAGCTCGAGGGCCGCGCGCGGGGTCTGGCCCTCGCCCCCGCGCGCCCCACGGTGGACGCCGCCTTCACGGTGGACCTGACCCCGGCGCGGCTCACCACCACCGCCTCGGTGAGCGGCCCCGAGGTCGGCGCGGTGACCCTGCGCCACCAGGGACGGCCCCCCGCCCGGATGGACTCCGGCCCCGCCTGGCAGGCCAGCCTGCACGACGGCCTCCTGGAGCAGCTGACGGTCGACCTCCACCAGCTCTCCCTCGCCAGCGCCCAGGCCGCGGTCGGCCAGCCGCTCGTGGCCACCGGGGAGGTGGACGGACAGCTCCAGGTCGACGGCTCGCGGACCCGGGCCTGGGTGATGGGCCGCTCGCTTCGCATCAACAAGGCGGACGCCCCGCAGGCCAGCCTGCGGATCGACGCAGGCCACGACCCCGGCCGCGCCTTCGCTCGCGCGGCCCTCGACGGCGCTCCGTTCGGGACAGGCACCGTCAGCGCCACCATCAGCGCGCCGCGCGAGCTCCTGGACGCACCGGGCTGGGCCGGCGTGGACCACCGCGCGGTCCAGGCGCTCCGGGCCGACCTGAGCGGGCTGGACCTCTCCCTCCTCGCCCGACTTGGCCTGGCCCCCGAGCTCGAGGGCCTGGCCACCGCGCGGCTCGTCGCCCGCGATCACCTGCACGCGCTGGACGCCGACGTCACGGTGGAGCGCGTTCGCGTGCCGCAGGTCCCGGGGGAGTGGAGCGCCGAGAGCCGCGCCCGCCTCGTCCCCACCCCGGGCGGCGCCCCCGGCGAGGGCGACCTCACCCTCGCCCTCGACCTGCGCCGGAACGCCCGGGCGGTGGCGCACCTCGCGGCCCGGGCCCCGCTCCCCCTCGATCGCATCATCCAGGCGCCCGCGCTGGCCCAGGACATCCCGCTCGAGGCCGACGCGCAGATCGAGGCCCTCCCCCTCCCCGCCCTGGCCCAGGCGGCGGGCGTGGCGCCGACGATGATGCAAGGCGCCTTGACCGCCTCGGTCGCGGTCGCGGGGACGGCCCGCGCCCCGCGCGGGCAGGCGGTGGTCCGCCTCGACGACCTGGTGCTGGGCGAGACCCGCTTCCCCCGCGCGAGGCTCGACGCACGCCTGCGCGGGCGGCGGGTGGCGGCGCGGCTCAGCCTCCAGGATCAGGCAGGCGGCGCCCTCGACGCGGACGCCGAGGCGGGCCTCGATCCGGGTCCGGTGCAGGCCAACCTGCGGGCGACCGGCCTCGAGCTCGGCGCGGTGTCGAGGATGGGGCTCCTCCCGGTGGGCATGGACGGGCGCCTGTTCGCCGACGTCCACGTACAGGGGCCTCCGGCTGAGCTCTGGCCCGAGGGCTGGGCCGAGGTGCGGGAGCTCCGGCTGGTGTTCTCGCAAGCCGCCCTGCAGCCCGTCCGCGAGGGGCTCGCCCGGCTGGAGCTCGGCCCGCGGACGGCCAGGGTCACGATGAGCGGCGGCTCGGGGGGCGGCAAGCTCGACTTCAGCGCGGACGCGAACGTCCCGGTGGAGGCACCCGTCACCTTCACCGCGAAGGCGAAGATGCAGAAGTACCCGGTGGCGGCGGGCGGCAGCCTGGTGCGGGTGGACCTCGAGGCCAACGCGGAGGGCAAGCGCGACGCGGACGGCACCAACGTGCAGGTCCGCCTGCAGGACGGCTTCGTCCACGTGCCGGAGGAGAAGGCCGAGGACCTCCACCCGATCGAGGCGCCGGAGGACGTGGTCTACGTGGACACCCTCCCGGGCGGGAAGGGCCGGACCCGCGCCCGGACCTCATCGGTGGCTGCGGGTCCCCCGACCGTGGTGCACATCGAGACCGTGGCGCCCATCGACGTGCGGGGCGGCCCGGTCGACGCGGCGCTGAAGGTGGAGCTGGACGCGAAGGCGGCGGGGGGCAAGAGCGCCCTCACCGGCCGCGTCCTCACCACCGACGGCGCCCTGACGTTGTTCCGCCGCCGCTACATCATCGAGCGGGCCCAGCTGATCTTCGACGGCCAGGACCCGCCCGACCCCCGGGTGAGCGTGCGGCTGCGCCACGACTTCCCCACCCTCACCTTCACGGTCATGGTGGAGGGCACCGCCAACCAGCCCGAGGTGAGCTTCGACGCCAGCCCCTCACGCTACTCGCAAGGTGAGTTGCTCAGCATCTTCCTCGGCACCGACCCCGAGGACCTGGGCAAGAAGGACGACCGCTCGGTGAGCCAGCAGGCGGTGGGCGCGGTGGCGGGCCTGCTGGTCGGTCGCCTCCAGGAGCAGCTGGGCCAGGCGCTCCCGATCGACACGCTCGACGTCGAGCTGGGCGACACCACCACCGGCGCGGGCACCCGGGTCACCCTGGGCAAGTGGATCACGCGCAAGCTCTTCCTCGCCTACCGCTACAAGTTCCAGGCCGACACCCAGGTCGAGAACGACAGCGAGGCGGTGGTGCAGTACCGCTTCCTGCCCGGCTGGATGGTCGAGGTGATCCTCGGCCTGGTGCGCAACGACGCCGAGCTGGTGTGGATGAAGCGCTTCTGACGTCAGACCAGGCTGCGCAGCAGGCCCGCGGGATCCTCGCTGACCATGAGGTGGTGCGAGACGATGATCCGCACCAGGCCCGGGGTGGCGGCCAGCGCCTCCAGATCCGCACGGAGCGCCTTCTTGTCCTTGATGAGGAAGAGCTTGGCGATCCGCGTGACGTGCGGCCCGCCGGTGGACTGCGTCACGTGGCGCAGGACGAAGCCGGTGACCCCGGGGACGTGCGGCATGTTGAAGACGAGGTCGTTGAGCACGAGCGAGGCGTGCTCGCCCGAGCGCACCACCATCACCCCCTCGCCCTCGCCGAGCCCCGCGACGTGCCGGATCACGACGTCGCGATCCTCGGGCACCTCGTCGTAGGTGCGGTCGACCGGCACCTTCTCCTCCACCTTCTTGCGCGCGCCCTTCGGGCACACCACCTCGATCTTGGGATAGCGGGCCTTGTAGGCCGGGGCGTCGAGCCGGTGGTAGCCGTTCGGCACCACGAGGACCGCGGGCTCGCCGAGCGCCTCCAGCTCCGCCATCAGCGGCTCCTCGAGCGCGATGCCGTTGTGGAGGACGAGTTTGCCGTCGCTCCTTCGCGCCACCGTCATCACGCGCTTCAGCGGCATCCCTGCGAGCGCGCCCTCGACGCGCCACAGGTTCTCCTCGAGCTGCTCGAGCGGACCGTGCGGCAGGACCTTCCAGGTGGTCTGGGTCGACATGGCGGCACCCTCCACCCAGACCCCGCCCGCGGCAAGCCCACAGTTTTTTGAGACCAGACCTCCAGGGGACCCGGTAGACCCCCCTGTGTCCGCCCTCACCGGGCGGGGGAGGACTTGATCTTGAAGCGAGAGCGTGGAGCGAGAGCGTGGTTCGTAGCCGGGGTGGCGGGCGCGGTGGTGGGGGCCCCAGCGTCAGCGTGGGCGTGCGGGTGCTTCGCGCCCCCCAACCCCGCCACCCCGGTGGTCCAGGCAGGCGAGCAGGTGGTCTTCGCCATGGACGGCGGCCAGGTCACGATGCACGTGCGCGTGCAGTACAGCGGGCCGGCGGAGGAGTTCGGCTGGCTCTTGCCCCTGCCCTCGGTGCCGGACCTCGAGGTGGGCACCGAGGAGCTCTTCTACGCCCTGGAGCAGAGCACCCGCCCCACCTTCTTCACCAACTATCTCATCGGGGACGCCTGCAACTACGTCAACGCGGGCGACGCGGGCGCGGGCTTCGACTCCAGCGTGGGCGCGCCGAACGAGGGCGGCACCCCGCCCAACGTGCTGGTGCGCCGCGAGGCGGTGGGCCCCTACGACACCGCGGTGCTGCGGGCCGACGATCGGGCCGCGATGCTCGCGTGGCTCGAGGAGAACCGCTTCTATGTACCCGGGCCGCTGGCCGATGCGGTGGGCCCGTACATCCGGCCCGGCAGCTACTTCCTCGCCCTGAAGCTCCTCAGCGATCGCGATGCAGGTGATCTTGCGCCGCTCGTGCTGCGCTACGACGCGGAGCTCCCGATGATCCCGATGACCCTGACCCAGGTCGGGGCGGAGCCCGACATGCCGGTGACGGTCTACGTCCTGGGTGAGCACCGCGCCATCCCGCGGAACTATCGGCACGTGATCCTGAACGAGGAGCACATCGACTGGTTCGGGGGCGGGTACAACTACCCCGAGGTGGTGACCCGCGCGGTCGACGAGGCCGACGGGCACCACGCCTTCGTCACCGAGTTCGCGGGCGCCACCGACCGCATGCGCGGCCAGCTGGCCGGCCCGAGCCGCTTCGGCGACCGGTCCGAGCTCGAGGCCACCACCGAGGCCGGCGCGTACGTCACCGCCCTCAGGAACCGCGGCTTCCTGTGGACCAGCACCCTGGTGGGCATCCTGGCCGAGACCTTCGCGATGCCCCAGGCGGTGCGCGACGCGGGCTTCGCGGACGACATCTACTACGCGAACCTGGACTGGTTCCTGACCACCTACCGCGAGCGGAACCCCGAGCAGTTCGAGGGCGAGGCGTTCGAGTTCGACCCCGCGGCGATCACCGCGCGCCTGTGGACAGTGGTGGTGGAGCCGGCCCAGGGCGCCGAGCAGCTCTTCACCGACCACGTGAAGCTCACCCGCCTGTTCACCACCCTCTCGCCCGAAGAGATGATCAAGGACCCGGTGTTCAGCTTCAACCCGAGCCTCGCCGACGTGAGCAACGTGCACCAGGCCACCTTCACCGTGCCGTGCGAGGGCGATCAGCGCGCCGCCCACGGCGAGCTCGCCCTGCCCGATGGGCGCCTGTACACCACCAACGCGGTGGAGTGGTCGAACCGCACCGCGAACACCCCCTACACCCAGCGCATCGAGGTGCTGCGCGAGGAGGGCATGCCGGAGGTCGAGGTCGACAACACCGCGGTGATCAACGCCGGGGCCAAGACCGGCAACGGCGGCGCGGTCATCATCGACGGGCGCGGCAGCGGCTGCGCCTGTGCCACCCCGAGCGACGCCGCCCCGTGGGGCCTGGCGGCGGGCCTCCTGCTCCTGCCCCTGGCGCTCCGCCGACGAAGCCGAGTGACGACCGCGGAATAATCCGCAGTCTCTCCGGTCGCAGTTTCTTTGTGACACCTCGAGCCCCGCCGCCCTCCAACCCTCGGAGTGGGAGTGGGGAAGGTAGCGTGGGGCCGCGCGACCGGGGTGGGTTGTTCGGACCGCTCGAATCGCCTATGTCCGCCCGAGGCGGACATTCGCTTGAGTCAGCGGGAAGCGGACCTGCGCCTTGTGCGGCAGGTGGTCGAGGGGGCCGCGGGGGCGCTGCCGAGCCTCGAGGCGCGGGTGGGTTCGGTGGTAGGCGGGTGCCTCGGTCGCGCGTTGCGCGGGTACTCGCTCGAGGCCCACCGCGACGATCTGGCCCAGAGCTTCTCGCTCTTCCTCCTCGAGCAGGACGGGCGCGTCCTCCGCACCTACCGCGGCGAGGCCGCGCTCACCACGTGGATCCAGGCGGTGGCCACCCGATACTTCCGGGCCGAGGTCCGCAAGCTCCGGAACGCCGCCTCGCGGACGCGGCCGCTCGATGACATCGCCGCCCCGGCCGAGGACCAGACGCTCAACCCCGAAGAGGCCGGCACTCGGCGCCAGCGCGAGGACGCTGTGCGCCGTGCGTTGGCGGACCTCGATGAGGAAGACCGGCTGCTGCTTGCGCTGACCTACGTCGACGAGGCACCCTCGCGCGTCGTGGGTCAGGCGATGGGCCTCTCGCCGACCGGCGTCCGCATGCGCAAGAAGCGCCTGTTCGAGCGCCTCGCTCGGCGGCTGGAGGACGTCTGGTGATCAGGCACGAGCTCGAGCGGTGGCTGCAGCACGAGGCAGCGGGGGCCTTCGACGCCGAGGCCGGTGGGCCGCACCTGGACGACGAGCGCCTCGCGGTGCTCGCCGAGTCCCGCGCCAGGCCCGAAGGCGCGGCGCTCCATCACCTCGCGCGGTGCGAGGCGTGCCGCGAGGTGTACATCGATCTCGCCGCCGAGCATCCGACCGACATCCGCCGCTGGCGCCCTTCGGTCCTGTTATCCGCCGTCGTCGGGACGGTCGGGGCCGCGGCCGCTGCGGCGGCGCTGCTCCTCGTCCCGGCGATACCTGCGAGCACCCTCACCGCCGACGTCCTGCCCGGGCCTACGAACACCCGCGGCGCGGCCGCGGTGGGTGACACGCTCCATGTGCAGGCCAGCTTTCCAAGCGGCGCACACGGCGAGCTCCGGGTCTACCTCGAGGGCGTCGCGCCGGTGGTGCGCTGCCCCGGCGCGGCTGGGTGCCGCGCGGATCCGGGCGCGCTCGGGGTCGACCTCGTGCTCGATCGGCGCGGCCGCTACCGGATCCTGCTCATCACCGCGCCCCACCCGATCTCGAGCCCGTTCACCACGTTCGCCGACGACTACGATGCGCTGCCGGAGGACGTCGACGCGCGCGAGGTCCGGGTCGAGGTATTCTGAACCCCCTACCGAGAAGGAGATCACTCATGCATGTCTCTCAGATGCGTCTGCTCCTGGCGGCGGCGGCCTTCGTCACCGCCACCTGTGGGCACTCCCAAGTCCCGGACGCCAGCCCCAACACCCCCACCGCGGTCGCCCTCGACAATGAGCAGGCCCTGCAGGCGTTCCTCGCCGAGCTCGATGGCCTCGGGCCCAACACCAGCCCCGAGCGTCTGGGGTTCGCGCTCGACGTGGGGCGCTGCGGTCAGGCCCTCGATCCCCGATGCCCCACCGTCGCTACGCTCAACGCGCGCATCACCGCGAGGGCGCTCGAGGTCTCCTTGCGGAGCGCGATCGAGCGCGGGCTGATCCAGGATCAGCAGCTGCTCGAGCTGTCCTCGGAGCTGACGGCGAGGCTCGCCACTTGGACTCAGGTCGCGCAGCAGGTGCTGCCGCTCGAGGTCCAGCCGACCTGCCCCTGCCCGCCACAGTCTATCGAGTGAGCCCGGGCGGCGGGACGCCGAGGAAGAACAGCCCGGCCCAGCTCGCGGGGTCGACGCCGGCCGCCCTGAGCGCGCGCTGCGCGGTGGCGAGCGCCTCGATCGGCCGGGTGTCACCGCCCGCATCGTAGAACGCCTGCACCACCCGCACCGCGTCGTCGTCGTCGAGCGCCCACCGTGACGCGACCACGCCGTCCGCCCCCGCCGCGAAGAACGCCCCCGCCATCGAGCCCCACAGCCGGTTGTCGAGGCGCACCCCCGACGCGCAGCTGCTGAGGAACACGAGCCGCGGGCGCAGCCCCAGCTCGAAGACGCGGTGTGGGAACAGGAGCCCATCCCCGAGCTCCAGCCACGCGCTCGCCGCTGCCACCCCGGAGTGGCTGGCGATGTGCAAGACGCGCGCGTCCTTCGCGCGCTCCAGCGCCGCGACGTCGGCCGAGGCGCCCACCTCGGCCTCGACCCCGAGGCGCTGGGCGACCCACCGCGCCTCCCGCTGGGCGCCTTGCAGCTCGCCCGCGGCGAGCACCACCGGCGGCGCGGCCCGGCGGGGCTCCTTGGCGCGGCTCACCGCGATGGCAATCGCGCCTGCGCTCGGCGCATAGGCGAGATCGTTCCGATCGATCAGCGCCGCGCCCTCCACCGGGAGCAGGGCGAAGGGGACGCGGTGCAGCTCGGCGTCCGGCACCAGGGACAAGGTCACCTTCGGCGCGGGCAGCGCCCAGCGCGGCAAGAGCGCCTGCCCGAGCCGGGTGGCGGCCTCGCGGTCGGTGAGGTCGGCGTTCAGGCGCGCGATCCAACGCTTGAGCTCGGCGAGCGGCGCGTCGATCGGCTTGAAGTCGACACGGGCGCGGGAGATCACGCCCAGCCACACCTGCCCGCCGGCGCGGAAGTACACGAGCACGTGGCGCTCGGCGAGCGCACCGACCACCTCCGTGGGGCTGGGGGCGGGGCGGCTCTCGGTCCGCGCGAGCTCCGGGAGCAAGCGGAGGAAGGCCTCGGCGCGCCTTTGCGAGCGGTCGAGGGCGAGGGGCGCGCTCGGCGCGGCGAGAGGCGCACGGGACAGGGCGTCGATGAAGGACCGGCCCTCGACGCGCTCCACCACCGCGAGCGCCTCGAGCGGGCGACCGCGCCTCAGCTCGAGCATGAACAACGCCTCGAAGGGGCGGCGGTGCCGCTCGATCGATGCGGGCTTGAGGTCGTCGATGCGCACGTCGCGGCGGAGGGTCTCGATGTGCTCGATCGAGCGCCAGTAGCCGGCCGCCGCCTCATCGAGTTGGCCCAGGTGTTCCAACGCGCGCGCCCGCTCGTACTCGAGGTCGCGGGCCCAGGTCGGGTCGGGCGCCTTGGCCAGCGCAAGGTCGGCGAGCGCGACCGCCTGCGCGTCGTCCCCCGCGAGCCGCGCGACCCGCACCCGCAGGTACTGGATGACCGGGTTCTCCGGATCCTCCTTGGCGCCCTGGGGCGCCGCCATCAGCGCGGTCAGGTTCGATGTGGCGAGCTCGACCTCACCGAGCTCCACGTTCACGGTGACGAGGTTGGTCGAGATGGTGAAGGACGGATCGCCCGGGTAGAGGGCGTCGTCGATCGCCTTCGCCTCGCGCAGGTGCCGACGCGCCGCGCGGTATTGCCCTTCCTCGAGGTCGAGCAGGGCGGCGTTGTTGTGCCAGGTCGAGAGCGCGTCGCGATCACCGGGGTCGACGCGGTCGTGGAACAGCGCCAGCGCGCGCTGGCAGCTCTGCAGGTCCCCGGTGAAGTAGAGGATGGCGAACGCACCCCGCAGCACGCGCCGCTGGAGGGCGACGTCGTCGGACTTCTCGGCCCACGCCCACGCCTGGTGCACGTCGGCGAGGGCGAGATCGGGGCGCTTGGTGTCGGGGTACCGGACGAGGAACGCCTCGTAGGCGTCGCGCGCCGCGTTGGCGAAGGCCCCGGCGCCGGCCTCGAGCTCCGCCGCCTTCAGGTACGCGGCCTCGGCCCCGTCGACGTCGTCGGCCGCGCTCCGCTGCTCGGCCTGCTGTCGCCAGACGCTCCCCGCCGTCGCGGCCGGGCTCGCGTCGAAGAGGGACTCGCACGCGCTGCACCCCGGGGCACCCAGCAGCAGGGCGAGCGCCACGATGGCCCGAGTGGCGCCGCCCGCGGCGCGCGATCCCGCTGCTCCCACCACCACGGGATCTTACCCGGGCGTCGATCCTGGGCAACCCGGCCCCTACTCGATCCCCACCGCCGCCGCCCGGTAGGCCTCGTCCGCCGCCGCCTCCGGCGTCTCTGCAGGCGGTCCTGCCGGGCCCTGGTAGTGCCACACCGGGTCGACCGACCCTCGCGCGAACGCGAGCAGCTCGACCTGCGCCACCGGGCGCGCACCACTCGGGTCGTCGCCCGGATCACGTGTCAACTGGACCTGCGCCACGAGGAGGAGGTCCACCCCGAGCCCGTCGAGCAGGCGCATCCGATCCTCCTCGCTCAGGGCGCGGGCCTTGATCTCCCAGATGATCCCCTCGGGGTGGAGGTAGTGCCCCGACTTGGCGAGCAGGCCCCGACCGGCGGGGCTCTGCTGCTCCTGGAGCACCGCGGCGTAGGCGGGCCGGGCCAGGAGCTCACCCCGGGTCAGCACCGACCACCCGAGGGCCTCGGCCAGGGCATGCCGCAGCCCGTCATAGAGGGCGTCGGCCCGGGTCGCCCGCTCGGTCCGGCCGGCGCCCTCCCGCAGGGCCTCGAGGGCCGCGGTGGGGCCCACCGGCGCGGTGGTGGGCAGCGGGTTGCCCTCGAGGTCGGTCTCGCCCAGGTCCAGGTGGGCCGAAAACCCCACGACCGCCACCTTCCGCACCGCGGCCAGGCGGGGCCGGTCCACCGTGCTCGCCGCGCAGCCACCGACCAGGAGCGCGGCGCCCAGGGCGAGGCAAGTCAGCTTCCCGGCCGGCCATCCGGTTTCCGACGTCTCGGTCGGAGCCGGCCCCGGCGAGTTCCGAAGACACATGGGCTTCGGTCTGCTAAGGCACTGGGGTTCGGCATCGGTCATGACGGAGCGTACCCTCAGTGCCCCCCAGGTCCCGGAGGACCTCCCCGCCCTCTCCCCCCTCGAGACGTTGGCGGGTAAGCACATCCTCATCCTAGGGACCACTGGCTTCCTCGCCAAGATCGTCCTGTCGATGCTCCTCGAGCGTTTCTCGGTGGGGCGGATCTACGTGATGATCCGGGCCACCCGGAGCAAGAGCGCCGAGGACCGCTTCTGGGACGAGGTCATGGGGTCCGAGATGATGGACCCCCTCAAGCGGAGCTTCGGCGACAGCTTCGAGAGCTACGTGCGCCAGCAGGTCGAGCCGGTGGCCGGCGACCTGTCCGAGCCCGGCCTGGGGGTCGACGAGGCGACCCGCGCCCGCCTGGCCGAGCACGTCGACGTGGTGATCAACTCCGCGGGCCTCGTGAACTTCAACCCGCCCCTCGACTCCGCGGTCGACGCCAACGCGGTGGGCGCGTACGAGATCGCGAAGTTCACCAAGACCCTGAAGAAGGCCAAGCTGGTCCACGTCTCCACCTGCTACGTGGCCGGCGCCCGGCCGGGGCGCGTCCGCGAGGACACCCCGATCGTCGGCTACTTCCCAAAGCAAGACGACTTTCAGGGGATCGAGTTCGACTGGGAGCGCGAGCTGAAGGACGTGCAGCGCCTGATCCAGCAGGTGAAGGACCGCACCGACGACGCGGCGCTCGAGGCGACCTTCAAGAAGGAGGCGCTCGATCGCCTCAAGAAGGAGAAGCGCGACGCCAACCCCCGCACCGTGCGGGCCGCGGTGACCAACCAGCGCCGACGCTGGGTGGCCGAGGAGCAGATCCGCGTGGGCGTCGAGCGGGCCGAGCACTGGGGCTGGCCCAACATCTACACCTTCACCAAGGCCCTGGGTGAGCAGGCGATCGCGTCCCAGGAGGGGCTCGACTGGTGCATCGTCCGCCCCGCCATCGTGGAGAGCGCGCTGATGTACCCGTTCCCCGGCTGGAACGAGGGCATGAACACGAGCGCGCCGCTCGCCTACCTGGGCCTGCACGGCCAGGTCTACTTCCCGGGCACCAACGAGCTGATCCTCGACGTGGTCCCGGTCGACTACGTGGCCTCCTGCATCGTGGCCGCCGCCGCCGCGCTCCTCGCGGGTGAGTCGAAGAAGGTCTACCAGGTGGCGGCGGGCGACGTGAACCCGTGCACCATGGCCCGCACCGTGACCCTCGTGGCGCTGTACCGCCGCAGGAAGATCAAGCGGGAGATGGAGTCGGGGGAGATGCCCAAGTGGAAGGGCGAGCTCCTCCTGCGCACCGAGCCCCAGCCGGTGTCGCTCAAGCAGTACGAGCGCCTGGGCGGCCCCACCCTCAAGAGCGTGGTGACGAAGGCGCGCGGGATCCTCGATGACATGGAGCCCGAGCGCTACGGCCCGCTCGGCGGGCTGGTGTCCCGCGCCACCAAGAAGGCGCGCGAGGTCGAGAGCGATCTGATCAAGGTCGGGGACGCGTTCGACCTGTTCCGGCCCTTCATCTGGGAGAACAAGTACATCTTCCGCACCCCGCAGACGCGCGGCCTCTTCGCCCGCATGAACGAGGCGGACCGCGCCCTCTTGCCGGCGTGGAACATCGAGGCGGTCGACTGGCGCCACTACTGGCTCGACGTGCACATCCCTGGCCTCGAGGAGTGGGTGTTCCCGAAGCTCGAGACCACCGGGCCGAAGCGCCTGCAGGTCAGCCGCGACTATCGCGACCTGGTCGAGCTGTTCGAGTCGCGCACCCGCGAGCACGGGCGACGCGTGGCGTTCCGCATGGTCCGCAAGGACGACGTGGCGGACAGCTTCACGTACCGGGACATCCGGCGTGGTGCAACCGCGGTTGCGGAGTTCCTCAAGGAGCAGGGCGTCGAGCGCGGCGAGCGGGTGATGTTGGTCTCCGAGGGCCGCCCCGAGTGGGGCATGAGCTACTTCGGGGTGATCATCGGCGGCGGCACCGTGGTGCCGGTGGACGTCGAGCTGTCGAAGAAGGAGATCACGAACATCGCGGCGGCCTCCGGCGCGAAGGGCGTCATCGCGAGCGAGAAGCAGGCGAGGAAGCTCACCGGCGGCACCAACGGCGAGTCCGCGCCGTTCCCGATACCGGTGTGGCCGATCGAGGACGTCTTCGGCCAGGCCACGGTGGTGGACATCTCGAAGGACCTCACCACCGTCGCCAAGCGCAAGGCCGAGGACATCGCCAGCATCATCTTCACCTCGGGCACCACCGGGCGGCCCAAGGGCGTGGTGCTGACCGATCGCAACTTCACCGCGCTCACCGCCCGCATGGCGGCGCTGTTCGAGCTGCGGCGCACCGACTCGCTCCTCAGCGTGCTCCCGCCCCACCACACCTTCGAGTTCTCGGCCGGCCTCTTGATGCCGCTCGCCTCGGGCGCGTCGGTGACCTACCTCGAGGAGCGCAACCCCGACCTCATCGCCCGCGCCTTCGACGAGACCCCGGTCTCGGCCCTGATCGGCGTGCCCGCGGTGTGGGAGTCGCTCCACCGCAAGATCATGAAGGAGGTGGAGGCCCAGGGGCTCCCGGTGGAGATGCTGGTGAAGGGCCTCATGCGCCTCAACCGGTGGATGCGGGACCGCTTCGGCTTGAACTTCGGGCGCTGGGTGTTCCGGCCCATGCAGGACGCGGTGGGCGGGCGCATGCGCTACATGGTGAGCGGCGCGGCGGCCCTCAAGTCCGAGATCTACACCGACTTCCGCGGCCTCGGGTTCAGCATGTACGAGGGCTACGGCCTCACCGAGGCCTCGCCGGTGCTGACGGTCGGCTGGCCGGGGCTCAAGAACGCGGCGGGCAGCGTGGGCTGGCCGCTGCCCGGCATCGAGGTCCGGATCGAGGACGCGAACGACAACGGCGTCGGCGAGATCATCGCGCGCGGCCCGACCATCATGCAGGGCTACCTCGAGAACGAGGAGGCCACGCAAGAGGCCTTGCGCGGCGGCTGGCTCCACACCGGCGACCAGGGCCGCATCGACGAGGAGGGGCGCCTCTTCATCGTCGGCCGTGAGAAGGACGTGATCATCGATACCGGGGGCAAGAACGTGTACCCGGACGAGATCGAGGAGCTCTACGCCGGGTGCGCCCTGGTGAAGGAGCTCTCGGTGGTGGGGATCCCGGCCGAGACCGGCAACGGCGAGCGGGTGGCCTGCCTGGTGGTGCCGGACTACGAGGTCGACGAGGCCCAGGGGATGGCGCCGGAGGCGGTGCGCGAGGGCATCCGCACCCACTTCAAGGACGTGGGGAGCAAGCTGCCTTTCGCCCGTCGGGTGAAGGTGCTCCACCTGTGGGAGGGCGAGCTGCCCCGGACCTCCACCCGCAAGGTGAAGCGCTCGCTCGTGCGGGAGGAGCTCATCAAGCTCGAGAACACCCTCAGCAGCGCGCGCCAGCCGGCGGAGGGCGAGGCCGAGGTGGTCTCGCCGCGCGGCCAGAGCCGCACCTGGGTGCGCCGCACGGTGGCGGCCATCGCGAACCGCAAGCTGGAGGAGGTCACCGGCACCTCGAACCTGGTGCAAGACCTCGGCTTCGACTCGCTGATGCAGCTCGAGCTGCTCACCGCGCTCGAGTCCGAGTTCCCCCACGCCCGCATCGAGCAGGAGGAGATGACCAACGCGGACACCGTCGAGGCGGTGATCCGGCTGGTCTCGCGCGACCTGTCCGACGTGCAGAACGAGCGGGCGGAGGACGTGGGCCACCTCGAGGAGTCCGGGCCGATCAAGATCCCGAAGCCCCTCGCCCAGCTGGGCAAGGCGATGCTCGGGTTCGGGCAGCGCTTCAGCTACGAGCGCCTGCTCGACGTCGACGTCGACGGGCAGGGCAACGTGCCCGCCAACGTGAACTTCATCGTGGCCTCGAACCACTCCAGCCACCTCGACATGGGGCTGGTGAAGTACGCGCTGGGGCCCTTCGGGCGCGACATCCGCACCCTCGCCGCGAAGGACTACTTCTTCGACGACGCGTACCGGCGGATGTACTTCGAGAACTTCACCAACCTGCTGCCGATGGACCGGCACGGGTCGCTGAAGCGCTCGCTGCGGCTGGCGAGCGAGGCCATCCGCTCGGGTGACAACCTGCTGATCTTCCCCGAGGGCACCCGCGCGCGGGACGGGGTGATGGTGAGCTTCAAGCCCGCCATCGGCCACCTCTGCCTGAACGAGAAGGTGGCGATCGTGCCGATGTACCTGGGCGGCACCCACGACGTGCTGCCGGTGGGTCAGGCGCTCCCCTCGGGGCGCAAGCTGTGGGTCAAGATCGGCCCCGCCATCACCCCCGAGGCGATGGAGGCGGAGACCGCGGGCATGTCGCGCTCCGCCGCCTACCGGCACGTGTCCTGGCGGGTGGAGGGCGAGGTGCGGCGGCTGGGCGGCCTGGAGCCCCCGGAGCCGCCCCCCGAGCGTACCCCGCGGGGTCACGCGAGTGACGAGGACTCGGCCGAGGCCTGAGGCGAGAGGACGGAAGACGAGATGAAGCTGTTCGTGACCGGAGCCACTGGGTTCTTGGGCCGCGCGGTGGTGGACGCATGCCTCGCCGAGGGCCACCAGGTGCGCGCCATGGTGCGGGACCCCCACCACCGCCTCCCCGAGGCGGTCGACGCGGTGCACGTCGGGTTCGAGGAGGGCGGGCGCCTGCGAGAGGCCCTGGCTGGATGTGAAGCTGTCTTGCACCTGGCCGGGAAGGTGTCGCGCGACCCCGCCGACGCGGGGGCGATGCACTGGATCCACGTCGAGGCGACCCAGATGCTCCTGGACGCGATCAAGGACGTGGGCAAGATGCGCTTCATCCTGGCCTCGACCTCGGGGACCATCGCGGTGAGCGAGAACAAGCGCCGCCGCCCAGCGCGGGAGAGCGACCGGCCGCCCTTCGAGGTGATCGGCAAGTGGCCTTACTATACCTCCAAGCTCCTCCAGGAGCAGGAGGTCATGCGCCGCAACCACCACGGTGAGATCGAGGCGGTGATACTGAACCCGTCCCTGTTGTTGGGGCCGGGGGACGAGCGCCTGTCCTCCACCACCGACGTGCTGAACATCCTGAACCGGCGGGTCAGCGCGGTCACCGACGGCACGGTGGCGATGGTGGACGTGCGCGACTGCGCGCCGGCCTTCGTCCGCGCCCTCACCGACGGGCGCCCGGGCGAGAAGTACCTCCTCAACGGCGCCAACATGAGCGTGCGGGTGTTCGTGGAGCGGGTGTGCACCGCGGGCGACGTGCCGATCCCGAAGCTGCGCCTGCCCGGCAAGTGGGCCCTGGCCGGGGCCAAGCTCCTCGACGGCCTCGCCCACGCGACGGACCGGACCCCGGCGATGGACCCCACCAGCGTGGAGATCTCGAACCACCACTGGGACTGCGACGCGAAGAAGGCCACCGCGGAGCTGGGCTTCGTGGCGCGCGACCCCCAGGAGACGATCAACGGCACCGTGCGCTTCCTCGAGAAGAAGGGCCTCTTCCGGCGGGTCTGATGACCATCTACACCCCCAACCTGCCCCCCGACGCGCAGCCCCGTGGCCCCGGCCAGCACCGCCGGCTCGGCCGGGTGCTCGATCGCATCCTGGACGCCTACGGTCAGGTGCAGGCCAACACCCCGGCCGACAAGGCGCTGAAGAACGTCTTCGCGCGCTCGCGTGACCTCGGGAGCAAGGAGCGGGCCCAGGTGGGCGACGCGCTCTTCGGCATCCTGCGCGGGCAGCGGCGCCTGCTCGACGCCCTGCAGCGGGCGGCCAAGGCGGAGCGGCGGGACTTCGACCTGTTGGACACCCCGGTGAAGCACCGCATGCTCGTGCTCGCCTGGATGGCCTCCGAGGGCGCGACGCTGGAGGACCTGGAGGCGGTGGACCGCTACGCGCTGAAGCGCCTCCCCAAGGTCTTCGAGCGCATCGTGCAGGGGAAGTTGCCCCCGCTCAAGAAGCGGGCGCCGATCGAGCACCTCGCGGTGGACCTCTCGTTGCCGTCCTGGCTGGCCCAGCGGCTGGTCGATGCGTTCGGCGAGGAGCAGACCCGGGAGCTGGCCGCGGCGATGGAGCACCGGGCGCCGGTGACCTTGCGGGTGGACCCGCGCAAGATGAGCCGGGACGAGGCCCTCGCGAAGATCCAGGCCGAGCACGAGCCCGAGGCGAAGGCCACCTTGCTCTCGCCCTGGGGCATCACCCTCCCCCGCTCGAAGGACCTCAGCTCTTGGGCCCTGTTCAAGGACGGGGTGGTGGACCTGCAGGACGAGGGCTCGCAGCTCATCGCCCTCGCCACCGGGCTCGCCCCCGGTGAGGCGGTGCTGGACGCCTGCGCGGGCGCGGGTGGCAAGAGCCTCGCGATGTGGAGCATGGGTGGAGGGCAAGCCAAGTTGACGGCCCTCGATCCCGACAAGAGGAAGCTGGCCGAGCTGAAGCGCCGGGCCGATCGGGTGGACGCCCGCATCAGCACCGAGGCCACCGAGCTCGAGACCCTGCCCGAGCACCTGAGGGCCCGCTTCGACGTGGTGCTGGTGGACGCCCCCTGCACCGGCACCGGCACCCTGCGCCGGGCGCCGGACCTGGTTTGGCGCCTCAGCGAGGCTGACCTGGAGCGAGATGTCGCGCGGCAGAAGCGCCTGTTGGCCAGCGCGCTCGCCGCGGTGAAGCCGGGGGGGCGCCTGATCTACGCGACCTGCTCGATCCTCCGGGAGGAGGACGAGGACCAGGCACGCTACCTCCTGGAGAACGAGCCGAAGGTGACGCCGCAGGCCTTGAGCGCGCTGTGGGGAGAGGCGCTTTCCGAGAAGCTGGCCGCCACCCACGAGGCCCGGATCGGGCCCGGGCCCCAGGCCCGCGGCCCCGACGGCTTCTACGTCGCCGCGTTCCGCAAGTCGTCTTGACCGCTAGCGCGGCTGGGCGAAGTTCACCATCCAGCGGATACCGAACTTGTCGGTGAAGCTGCCGTAGTAGGCGCCCCAGAACATGTCCGCCATCGGCATCTGGACCTCACCCCCGGCCGAGAGCGCGGCGAAGAGGCGGTCCGCCTCTTCGCGGCTGTCGGGCTCGAGGTTGATGTTCACGTTGGTGCCCACCGTCATGGTGTGCCCCATCGACTCCAGGATGTCGGTGCCCATGAGCATGTGGCCGCCCAGGATCGGCAACGCGACGTGCATCACGAGCTTCTGCTCGGCCTCGCTCAGCTGAGGCATGCCCGGCGCGGGCGGGATGTCGCCCATCCGGTTGATCGGGCCAGCGAAGTCGGTCCCGAAGACGGCCTTGTAGAAGTTGAAGGCGGCCTCGGTGTCGCCGTTGAAGTTGAGGTAGGTGCTGACCTTCGCCACGGGCGGTCTCCTTGGGTGGGCCGCGGGGGTGCGGCGGCGGGAGTGTGACCCAAGGTAGACCTGGGCGCACCCCTCGATTCCCCTCGCGTCACGCGCTACCGTCATCCCATGCCCCACGCACCAGGCCCTCTCCTCTGCCTGGCCGCGGCGCTGACGCTGCTGGCCTTCACCGCCTGCGCGGACCCGGTCGACCCGGTGGACGCGAGCGTCGACGGGGGCGTCGAGACCGACACCGGCATCTTCCCCGACACCGGCCCCCGCGACACCGGGGTCGAGCCGGACACCGGGGTCGAGGATGACTCGGGGGTCGCGGACGACGCGGGGGACCCCGACGCCGGCTTCCCGGACTCGGGTGCGGATGCAGGCTCGGTTGACGCGGGCGACGGCGGCGTCGGCCCGTGCAACCCCAACCCCACCGGCCGGGAGTACATCAGCTTCGGAACTGCCCAGAACCCCCAGACCGTCACCTTCGGGGCCGGGTACGCGAACAGCCGGACCGTCGACCTCGACGGGGCCTACCTGGCCGCCTTCGATGAGCTCGGCTGCTTCCTCTGGCTGGCCAACATGCCGGCGTCTCAGCCCAGCTTCGGCGGCGCGAACCTCACCGTCACCCCGCAGGGCGACATCTACTTCCCGATCGTCCTGAACGGCGAGATCAGCTTCTACGACGCGAGTGACGCGCTCCGGCACCAGATCGTGCTCAACCCCCAGCCGCCGGCCGAGCCCTTCACGCGCGGCGCGGCGATCGTGAGCTACGACCGCCTCGGGAACTTCCGGTGGGTCAAGCGCATCGGCAACGCCGCCACCGAGCCGGCGGCGAAGGGCTACTCGGTGGCGAGCCTCGAGCTCACCGGCGGCCTCATCCGCATGGCCGGCTCGGTGAACGGCGCCACCAACGGTCCTACCGACGACTACGAGGTGGTGTTCGGGGCGGGCGAAGCCAACGAGACGCGGGTCACCATCGGCATGCGCTACCAGTTCGCCTACGTGGCCGCCTTCGACCCCGCCACCGGCGCCCTCGCCCAGGACTCGGTGCGCATCGACGCGCCGGTGGTCGGCGCCACGAACTACCAGCTCCGGCACAACGGGCGGGGCGCAGGGCAGTCCGCCACCGACGGCTCCTACGCCCTCGGCCAGCTGATGGTGGGCGCGGCCGGGAGCTACCTCCTCAACCGCGGCCAGGCCGATGAGCTCGGCTTCGCCGTCACCTCGAACTTCGTGGCGAGCTTCGCGAAGCGCGACGCCACCGGCGCGCTCGCGTGGCACCGCCTCGCGGGGGCGACGGCCGGCAGCATGTCGGTGTTCTCGTCCGCCGCCCTCGCCGACGGCGCGGTGCTCTTCAGCGGCAACGGTCCCGAGCAAGCGGACTTTCAATCCGCGGCGGGGGTCGTCAACCTCGCGACCGGCGCCAACGGCTATCTGGTGCGCTACGACGCCCTCGGCAGCATCGCGTGGCTGAGATCGATCAGCAGCCGCGGCTTCTCCAACCTCTTCGTGGACGAGGCCCGCGGAGCGCTGTTCGCGTTCGGCAGCGACACTGGCGACATCACCTTCGGGCTCGGCGACGCCGATGCCTACACCGCCACCGTGGGCGGCGCCTACCTCGCCCGCCTCGACCTGGCCACCGGCGCGGTCCTGTGGGTGACGTCCGTCGACTCCTCCACCGCCTCCTTCCGCGACCTGGACATCCTGGGCAACGAGCTGGTCGCCAGCGTGCGCTTCGACAACAGCGCCACCTTCTCCCCCGGCACGCCGCAGGAGACCGCCATCAGCGCCAACTTCAACACGTGGTCGGGCATGGCCCGGTACGACGCCGAGACCGGCCAGCTCCTCGGCGTGGTCGAGCTGATCCGCCATCCGGGCACACAGCTCAACGACGGCCTCAACATGGGCGGGGTCTACGAACCCTGATCTTGCAGGAGAGCTTTCATGGGACGCTTCGTCATCGTCGCTTATCAACCCAAGCCCGGTCAGGACCAGGCGCTCCGCGCCGCGGTCACGAAGCACTGCGAGGTGCTGCGAGCGGAGGATCTGATCACCGCCCGGGAGCCCTACGTCATGGTGGGCTCCGACGGCACGGTGGTGGAGGTCTTCGAGTGGCGCTCCCCGGAGGCGATCGAGGCCGCCCACGGCAGCCCGGCGGTGCAGGCCCTGTGGGCCGAGTTCGAGGCCTGCTCTACCTACACCCCGCTCATCGAGGTCCCCGAGGCCCAGCAGATGTTCGCGGAGTTCGACCCGCTCTGAGCCGCTACTCCCAGACGAAGGCGGGCACCGCCCGCAGCGTCAGTGCGGCCGACATCTGGGCGCACGAGCCGTCCGCGGCGCGGGCGAGGTCCCCCGCGTCGCGCACCGCGCCGCCGAAGAGCTCCTCGAACTCGGGCCCGAAGTTCGACGCGGTCCGCAGCACCTGCACCAGCTCCGCCACCGGGATGCCCCCGCCCACCGTTCCGGCCTCGACCGTGCCGTCCTCGCTGAACGCGAAGCGCAGGTGCGCCTCGGGCAGGCTCACCAGGTAGAGCTGGCTGAAGATCACGAGCGGAATGCTGAGCGGGAAGGGCCCCGCCTCGAGGACACCGTCGGCCCAGGTGGCAGGGCCCTCGCCGAGGAGCGGGTCCTCCTCGTTCAGGCCCAGGGTCTGGCCGGGGAGGATGAAGCCGTCGGTGCCCAACAGCGGCACGTCCGCCCCACGGCGCACCCGCAACTTGGCTTGCCCACCCTCGCCCTCGATGATCTCGAAGAACATCAACAGGCGCCCCTCGTTCACCGCGTCCTGCACGAGGGCCTGTAGGGCCCCCTCTCCCGCGAGGTCGATGAGCGGGAGGAGGCGGGCGAGCTCGTTGTCCACGCCCTCGGTGCCGTCGGGGGACGCGAAGTCCTCCTTGAAGCAGGTCCGGCCGTCGTTGCTGCCGCTCACGAAGCCGTCCAGGTTGAAGCCGGCCGAGACCCCGCGGGGGGACTCCCGCGCGAACTCCAGGGTCTGGGCCACCACGGTGACGGAGGCCTCCTCCACCGCAGGCTCGCCTGCACCACACGCCACAGCGCCCAGGGCGCACAAGATCGTCAGCCGCTTCATGCCTCGATCGCCCCCAGCCCCTCGGTCACCATGCCGTCGTCCTCACCGAAGGAGGCCGCGCGCAGGCCCATGGCCCGCACGAGCGACAACAGGACCTTGCTCGTGTTCTCGCCCGAGGGAGAGCGATAATGCAGGCCCTTCTTCAGCGCCCCACACGCGGTGCCCGCGATGACGATCGGGTAATCGGCCAGGCTGTGGTTCCGCGCGAAGCCGGTGTCGGAGGTGGCGAGGATCGCGCAGTTGTCGAGGAGCGTGCTGTCGCCCTCCTCCACCGCCCGGAGCCGCTCGATGAACACGCCGAGCTGCTCGATGATCTGCTTCACGATGCCGTTCACCTGGGGCTGCTCCCCCGGCTCGTCGTGGGTGAGCCGGTGGTGCCCGGCCGGCATGCCCGGGAACAGGATGTTGTTCACCGGGTAGGTGTAGAAGTAGCTGAAGACCCGGGTCTGATCGCAGGCGAGCGCCATCGCCATCAGGTCCGCCATCACCAGGTTGATCTCGGGCAGCGGCGGGCGGCCGTCGACGTCCGGGTAGTCCTCGGCCGGCATCGCCGGGGCCACGCACGCCGCGAGGTTGGGCGGGTCCTCCTCGAGCCGCGCGATGCGCCGCTCGAGGTCGCGCACCCCCTCGAGGTGCTGCTCGAGCCGCGCCTTGTCGCGCGCGCCGAGCTTGCCCTCGAGCCGCGCCGCGTCGCCGAGCACCGCGTCGAGCACGCTCCGGCGCAGGCGCAGGGTGGGGTCGATCACCGGCTCGTCGCCGGGCGCCCGGAAGCCCTCGCCGAACACGCGCTCGAACAGGCGCCGGGGCGAGGACTCGGGCGGGTTCTTGCTGTCGGGTCCGTTGAAGGACAGGCCGGTGTCCGGCCGCACCCCGAGCTCGAGGGACTTGAAGCGGGTCTCGCGCCCCAGCTCCGCCGCGATGATCTGATCCACGCTCGGCGCGCGGAAGGTGTAGTCGTCGCCGCTCTTCACGATGAGCGGCGCGCCCGAGAGCATCCCCGCCGGGCCCGAGCCGTGGGGGATGGCGTTGCCGGTCTTCACGTCCATGCCCGAGACCACGGTGATGTCGTCCTTCACCCCGGCCAGGCCCGCGAGCTGATCCGACAGCTGCCACTCGTCGCCGACGCCCTCGCCGGTCGGCACCCAGCGCGCGGGCAGGATCCCGTTGCCCCAGAACCACACCCCGAAGCGCCGCGGCAGCCCGCCGCCGTCCGCGTACGCGGTGCCGTTCGTGTTCAAGAAGATCTCGAGCGTAGGGAGCCCCACGCTCACCGCCGCGCCGCCCAGCATGCCGCGCAGCACCGTCCGCCGATGGAGCCTCATGGCGTCACCTCCGACACCCGGCGCATGGCGGGGCTGGTGGCCAGGTCCCGCAAGAGCGCCTTCACGCGATACCCCTGGGCCTCGAAGCGGCCCGCGAGCCCGTTGATGAGCTGCTGCTCCGTCCCGGACTCCTCGACCCCGGTGGCGTAGCGGTAGAGGTTGCGCACCAGGCAGCGCGGCAGGGCGGGGTGATCTCGCACCACCCCCGCGAGCTCCCACGGGGTCACGAACGGCACCCCGTCGAGCTCACCCGCCGCGTCGATGAGCGCGCCGTTGTCCTTGTTGCGGTGACGCCCCACCGCGTCGAAGTTCTCGAGCCCGAGCCCGATCGGATCCATCAATGCATGACAGCCTGCACACTCCGGCAGCTCCAGGTGCACGCGGTTGCGCTCGCGCAAGGTCGGCGCCTCGGCGCTCGGCTCGGGCAGCGCGGTGTTCACGTTGACCGGGGGCGGCGGGATGACCCCGCACAGCAGGACCTTGCGCACGAAGCGGCCCCGCAGCACGGCGGAGGAGCCCTCGGGGTGGCTGTGCAGGGCCAACGTGCTCACCTGGCCCAAGAGGCCCCGGCGCTCGCCCTCGGGCAGGGTCACCGCCCCAAAGCCCTCCCGCACCGGCGCCCGCACCTGGTAGACCGCGGCGAGGCGGCGGTCGACGAAGGTGTCGGTGGTGGTCATCAGGTCGCGGAAGTCGCCGTCGTCCTCGAAGACGAGGCGCTCGATCACTCGCAGCGTCTCCTCCCGCGCCGCCGGGCCGAGCTCGGTGTCGTAGTGCACGAAGAGCGTCGGGTCCTTCACCATGTCGTCGAGGCGATAGAGCTCGTAGAGCTCGGTGAAGAAGCTCCGCACCCCGACCCGGGCCCGGGGCGAGGCCAGGAGGCGCTCGACCTGTGCAAGCAGGCCTGCCTCGGTGCTCAGCTCACCGCGCCCCGCCGCGGCGAGGAGGGCGTCGTCCGGGGTGGTGTTCCACAGCAGGAACGAGATCCGCGAGGCGAGCGCGTAGTCCCCGAAGGCGCCCGCCTCGCCCAGCTCCCACCGGTAGAGGAAGTTGGGCGACTGGAGCATCGCCGCCACCGCGTACTCGAGGCCCTGATGGAAGTCGCCCAGGGTCTGGGCAGCGTCCGCCGCCACCCGTGTGAGCGCGGTCAGCTCCGCCGCCTCCAGCGGACGCCGCCAGAGCTTCAGGCCGAGCGCCGTCAACGCAGCTTGCGCGCAGCCGTCGTCCACCGTGCCCGCCGGTGAGCAAGGCACGAGGGCGTCGCGCCGCGCCGGGTCCGCGAGCACCTGCTCGGCCAGATCGAAGGCGGCGGCCTCGTACTGCTCCACGCCCCAGGACGAGACCGAGGTCCGCGCAACCCCCAGCGCGACCAGGCCGGCGTAGGGCACGTCGGGCTCCAGCGCGGACGGGAGCACGAGGTCTTCACCCAAGACGTCACGCACCGCGGCGGCATACTGCTCGGCGGTGAGGCGACGGAGGGGGGCGTCACTGGCGGCCACATCGGGCAGCGGGTCGAGCACCGGCGGCGCCTCGGCCTCGGTGCAACCCACCAGCGCCAGACCGACCGCCAGGCCAGCTCTGAAAGCGCGCATGTAGGGTCGTCCTAGCATCGGTTGGCCCCCAAGAGCACTCATCCCAAGGCCCCATCGTGGCTCATACCTATGCATACGTTTAGTATACGGGCCGTGAGCGCGGACAACCCGAAGTCCGAGGTGACCCCGGGCGCTCGGATGGCCGATGATCCCGCCGTGCCCGCCCTCGGCGTCATCCTGGCGTTGGGCCTCGCCTCGGCCGCGCCCCCCGCGAAGGCCGCGCCCCGCTACCCCCTGCGGCCGCTCGAGCTGGTGGTGGCGCTGGTGGAGGACCCCGACTTCCCGCCCCTCGACGAGCAGGTGGTGCAGGTCGCCTTGCGCTCGGCGGAGGCGGAGTTCGCCCGGCGCTTCGACGTCCCCGCCCCCCGCTTCGTGGTGCGGTACCGCTTCGAGGCCAAGCGCTTCATCGACATCTACGCCCACCCGCGCGACCCCGCGTGCAAGGAGGCCTTCGCCGCCCGCTACAAGGGCACGGGCACCAAGGAGCTGGCCGCCCACCGAGAGGAGGCCATGAAGTTCCTGAAGAAGTGGCCGCTCGAGAGCCTCAAGGGCTTCGTGAACCCCGAGGACCGCGCCCAGATCCGGTCGTACGACGACATCTACGCCCTCTACGCCCGGCGCTACGTAGCGCAGATCGACACCATCAAGCGCCTCCGCACTCCCGCCGGCACCCCGCTGTTGGAGCCAGAGCGTTCGTATGAGCGCTCCTTCGTGGCCTGGCTCTGCGCGCTCAAGACGCAGTCGGACTTCGACGTGCTGGTGACCAACACCTTCATCGTGTCCGACCTGCTGACCGAGCCCCACCCCCACTCGGTGTTCGGCAAGGCCAAGATCGGCGGCATCGCGACCCAGAGCCCCCACCGCACCGCGCTGGCGGGGGAGGCGCTCCTCGCCACCACCTTCGGCATCGACACCACCATCCCCGAGCTCAACGAGCTCAACGGCAAGGTCCCGAGCCTCGAGGAGCGCGCCCGCCTGCTCGGCGCCTACCTGCTCGCCCACGAGATCGCCCACAGCGTGTTCGGCATCCCCGACGTCTTCGACCACCCCGCCGGGTGCCTCATGACCTCGCGCCCGGGCGCCACCTACCTGGACGGGCTGAAGGAGCTGGACGCCCACCCGACGCCCTGCCCCAAGTGCCGACCCTACGTCGAGGCGCGGGCCGCCTACGAGAAGGGCCTCACCGAGCTGGAGGCGGGGCACGCCGCGGCCGCGTCGCAGGCCTTCCTGCGCTCCGTGCAGCTCACCCCCGAGCACTTCCACGGCGGGCGCCGCCGCCGCCTCGCCGCGGTGACCATGGCCTCCTCGAAGGCCCAGGCCGCGATGGGGCAGGAGCAACGCGCCTTGCGCTACGCGCGCCTCGCGGTGAAGCTGGACCCCGCCTCCGACGCCGCCCAGACCCACCTCGCCGCGCTCGAGGCGCCCACGCTGGCGCCGGGTGCGCCGGTGATCGAGGCCTCGCGGACCACCTCCACCGCCACCACCGCCCGCCCGGGCAAGCCTAGCGGGGGGTGAGCCGCAGGACCCGGCCCGTCCAGCTCTCGAGGAGGAACACCCGGCCCGCGTCGTCCCTCAGCGCCTTCGCCAACATCCCCTCCCCCACCGGCCAGGTGCCGGGCAGGAAGCGCCGGCTCCCGCGCTCGAAGAGGGAGACCGCGCCGCGACGAGGCTCACCGGCGATCGGGTCCATCACCCCGGCCACGAGCAGGAGGTCGCCCCCAACACCCCACGGGGTGATGACGCTCGGGTTGAAGGCGGGGTCGAGGGGCAGGCGCAAGATACCCTGCTCGCTCGTGGTGACCTGCTCGTGCAGGAGGATGAGCCCGCCCGCGCTCCCGTTGATCGCGAGCCCCACGGAGGGCCGATCGGGTTCCACGAAGGCGCTCAGGGTCCACAAGACGTAGGTGCCGGGATCCGGGGGCGTGAACTCCCGCTCCACCGCCAGCGCGGACACCGAGAAGAGGCCGTAGCGCTCGGTGTCCGCGGCGATGAGCAGCCGCCCGTCCTCGACGAGCGCGGCGGAGCGCACCTGGCTCCAGGTCCCGATGGTTGTGGTGGCCACCCACGCGAGGTCCGAGAGGCGGTGCGCCACCACCCGCACCCCGCCCGCCTCCGCCTGATAGCCGCTCCAGAAGGTGAGCAAGCGATCCTGCGCCGGCGCGACCACCGACACCCGCGGGAGAACCGCGCTGTTGCCCATCGGGCTCACCACCTGTCGCCGCACCCGCCCGTCGGCGCCGATCCAGACGTAGCCGCCCCGCGCGCGATCGTAGAAGGTGCCCACCCACCCGTCGCCGCTGGGGTGAGGGACGAGGTCCTGGGTGCAGGGCGGGACGGTGCTGCTCTGCACCTCGGTCAGGGTGTCGGGATCGAGGAGCACGAGCGCCGTGGGATGGTTCGGCGGCTGGAAGCACTCACCCCCCGGCCCCTCGCTGTTCACCGTGACGCCGACGTACGGCCCGGCCCAGAACAGATCCCACGCGCGGCCGATCCGAAGCAGCCCCGCGTTGAGCTGGTTCGTCGGGGTCGGCGGGAAGAACGGCGCGCCGTCCGCCACCTGCGCCGCCGCCAGCTCGAACGGCGGCGGGGCCGCCTCCACCAGCGCGGCCACACCGACCTCGGTGACCCGCCCGGTACAGGCCAGGGGCGCGTCGCTCCACACCAGGCCACCGCCGCATGCCCCGGCCTCCGCCTGCAGGCACACCCGGCCGTCCGGCTGCACCTGACCGGTGAAGGTGCCGAGGCCACAGTCGGTGCCGATCTCGAGACCGCAGGCTCCCTTGCGGGTGACGTCGGTGCCACACCGCGACGCAGGCCCGCGCACGTCCAGGGCCACCGAGGTCACCTCGGCCGGGCAGAGCTCGGCCAGCCCCGGCACCGTGAGCGCGGGCGGCGAGGTGGTGGACTCGGTGAGCACGCCGTCTTGCAGCGTCCCGACCCAGCGCGGGGTCGGGAGGGTCGGGTCACAACCCACGGCCGCCCGCACCGTGCCGTCCTCGACCGCCGTTCCGAACGCCGCCAGCTGCGCCGCGGTGTAGCCCAGCACCAGGTGCGGGCCCGCGCCCCGGGTCACCACCGGCAGCGGTGTTCCCGGGGGCCACGGCGTCACCGCGCTCCCCGCGCCGTCGGAGAGCACCGCCACCCAGGCCAGGTCCTCCGGCAAGGTGATCTGCGCCTCCTGGGCGCCGCGACAGGCGCCGAGGGCCACGGCGAGCGCGCTCACGGCGAGGACGCCCCTCACGCCCGCTCCACCACCCCCAGATCGATGCGCCCCAGGGCCTCCTGGGCCCCCAGCACCTCCACCTCCAGCGGGGCGCCGAGGCCGATGCTGCGGCCCCGCCCCACCATGAGCTGACGCTTCAAGTCCACCTGGTAGGGCCCGCCCGGCAAGGCCTCCTGCGCCACCGTCCCCGACACCCCGGTGCCCTCCAGCTGCACCACCAGGCCGAAGGACTTCACCGCGACCACGTGGCCCCGGCGCCGCTCCCCCACCCGGCGCAGGAAGAGCCGGGCGGCCAGCATCCGCTGCCGCTCCGCCTCGGCCTTGGTGGCCTGCCGCGCCGCCTCGTTCAGGTGCACGGCCAGCGCCTCCATGCCCGCGTCCAGCGCCACCTGGCCACGGTCCCCGGCCAGGTGCCGCTTCACCACCCGGTGCACCGCGAGGTCCGCGTAGCGCCGGATGGGCGAGGTGAAGTGCAGGTAGAGCGGCGCGCCGAGGCCAAAATGCAGGCCCGGCTGCACGGTGTAGCGCGCCGGGCCGAGCACCCTCGCCACCACCTGCTCCGCCGCCGCCTCCTGGTGGGTGCCGCGATACTGGGCCTCGAAGGCGGCGAGGCCGCGCGGGGTCAAGGCGCCCCCGAACCCCGGCTCGAAGCCCAGGTTGCGGGCCGACTCGAGGAGCGCCGACACCCGCTCCGCGTCCGGCGCCTCGTGGACCCGGTACAGGGCGGGCAGCCCGCGCTCGTTGAGCCAGCGCGCCACCGCCTCGTTGGCCGCCACCATCAGCCGCTCCACCAGGACGTGGGCCGAGGTCTCGGTGCGGGCCTGGATGTCGTTGATCTCGCGCCCCGTGGCGTCGAGCGAGAGGTACGCCTCCTCCCGCGACATCCGGACGCCGCCGCGGGCCCGGCGGGTCACCGCGATGCGGGCCGCCGCGGTGCGGAGCCAGCGCAATGTGTCTTGCACCTCGGGCGACATCCCCGCCGCCTCGCCCCGGTCCATGAACGCGGCCACCCCGTCGTAGTCGAGGCGGGCGGTGGAGCGGATGCGGCTCGGGTACAGGTCGACCGCGGTGACCTCGCCGTCGGGGTCCAGCCGCAGCTCGCAGGTCATGGCCGGGCGATCCTTGCCCTCGAGCAGGCTCAGGCGGTCCTCGCTCAGCGCGCGCGGGAGCATCGGGGTCACCGCGCCGGCCAGGTACACGCTGGTGCCCCGGGCGCGGGCGTCCTCGTCCAGCGCGCTCCCCGCCGGCACCAGGGCGTCCACGTCGGCGATCGACACGAAGACCCGCAGGCCGCCGTCCGGCTGAGCGGGGAGCACCGCCAGCGCATCATCGAGATCCTTGGAGCTGGGCGCGTCGATGGTGATGGTCACGAGGTCGGTGAGGTCGCGCCGGCCCTCCCAGACCACCTCGGGCACCGCGCCCGGGTCGGGGTGCTCGGGCCGGATGCCGTAGCGCGCCCGCACCCGCTCGAGCCCCTCGTCCTCCGCCTCCACGCCCCTCGAGGGCCGCACCGCGTCCGCCTCGATGCGACCCACCAGCCACGCGCCCTCCTTCATCAGGGCCTTGGGCACGTCGACCAGCGGCCAGTCGGTGTTGCTCACCTGCCGGTCGACCTGCATGAAAGGCTTCTTGCCGTGAAAGACGACTTGCCCGAAGAGGGTGTCCCGGTGCCGCACCTCGAGGCGCAGCTCGCGGGCGGAGGAGCGGCCGTCGCTCCCCTCGCTCACCACCCCGCTCACCACGTCGCCGTCCAGGAAGGGGTTGAGGTCCGGGGGCGCCACGAAGGCCACCGGGCCGTCCTCCACCTCCAGGAAGCCAAAGCCCCGTGGGTTCACGCGGATCCGTCCTCGCCGCCGCTGCTCCATGCCCCTGTACTACCAAGTTCCCGGCCCGGGTTCGACGGCCCTCGGACTCCCAGGCATAATCCGCCCATGGACGCGCAGGAGCTCCAGAGGTTGATCAAGGACACACCGGAGGGGGGCGAGCTGACCCTGCCCGAGGGCACGATCGCGGGCGGGGTGGTGCTGAAGCGGAGCATCACCCTGGTCGGCGCCGGCCCCGAGCGCACCATCCTCGACGCGGGCGGGCGCGGCACCGTCCTGTCGGTGGACGGGGGCGAGGTCACCGTGAAGGGGGTGCGGATCACCGGCGGCAAGAGCACCCGCGGCGGCGGGGTCTCGATCGACAACGGCGCCCGGGTCGCGCTCATCGACTGCCACCTCACCGGCAACGGCGCCAACGCGGGCAAGGGCGGCGCGGTGAACGTGGACCGCGGCGCGGTGCGCCTGCTCCGCTGCCACTTCCTCGACAACCGGGCCGACGAGGGCGGCGCGGTGTTCATCGGGGGCACCGCGGAGGGCGAGCTCGAGAGCTGCTACTTCGCCCAGAACTCCGCCGAGCGCGGCGGCGCGCTCTCGCTGACCGGCGGCGCGAAGGTCCGGCTCGAGCACTGCCGCCTGGACGAGAACCTCGGGGCCCGCAAGGGCCACCACCTGTACACCTACGGCAGCTCGGCCCAGCGCCCGAAGCTGACGTTGGTGCAGGTGGTGTTCGGCGAGGTCGCGGCCGAGGGCCCCTCGATCGTCAACGACTCCGACTTCAAGGCGGAGATCGAGCTGGACGGCACGGTGTGGCCGTCCGACTCACCGAACACCGCCAAGCCGAAGCGTCGCCGCTTCACCCTGCACTGAGTGTTGGGCTCATGCCCGGCGCTACTTGCGCATGAGGCGCCCGGGGACCGGGGGCGCGAGGGGGGAGTGCGCCTCCACGTAGGCCTCCAGCGCGTCGAGATCGAGCACCCCGGGGAGCGGGTCGGTGCCCAGCTTGAAGATCCCGCGCTCGGCCAGGTAGTTGTTCAAGGTCACCCGGTAGCCCTTCTTCAGGTCCAGCGGCTTGCCCCCGATGGTGACCGTCTCGACCGGCACGTGCACGCCGCCCACCGCCTCGTCGTGGTAGACGTAGCGCAAGCTGCTGGACGGTTGCAGGAAGCGCACCCGGTCCTCGCCCCACTGCTCCTCCAGCGCCTGGTGGAGCTGGGCCCCCGTGAGGGTCACGGTGACGAGCGAGTTGCCGAAGGGGTGCACCGCGAAGAGGTCCTCGTAGGTCACCGGCCCGACCTTGTCGAGCCCGGTGCGGATGCCACCGGTGTTCATGAACGCGAGGTCCGCCGCGCCCTTGTCTGCAGCCTGGGTTGCCTCGAGCTGGGCGTCGGCGATCACGCTGCCGAGGGGCGACTCCCCGTGCTCGTTCTCGTCCTTGCCGATGGGGGCGGAGAGCTGGCCGATCGGCCGGTTGGCGAGGGGCGCGGCGGCCTCGGCGTAGTGCTGCTCGAGCCCGCTGAGGTCGGCGGTGGGCTCGACGTCGTGGGTCACCAGCAGGTTCTTGGCGCTCACCTTCACCACGTCGCGGGTCTTGGGGTCGAGGGTGAGGTCGATGTCGGTGATCAGGCGCCCATAGCACCCGGCCGAGGTCACGCGCCGCCCGTCGATCTCGCAGTTGTAGGCCTGGTGGGTGTGGCCGGAGACCACGAGGTCCACCTCGGGATCCAGGCGCTTCACGATGTCGACGATCGGGCCGCTGATGCCGCCGCACTCGTCGTAGTCGCCGGGGATGAAGCCGCCCTCGTGCACCACCACCACGATGGCCTCGACCCCCTGATCGCGGAGCTTCCCCACCAGGTGGTTCACGGTGTCGGCCTCGTCGAGGAACTGCAGGCCCTTCACCACCGGCGGCACGTAGGCGGGGGTGTTCTCGAGGGTCATGCCGATGAACGCGATCGGGATGCCGGCCCGCTCCTTGATCTCGTAGGGCGGGAAGAAGTGCTCCTTGGTGTGGTCGTCCACCACGTTGGCGGCGAGGAACGCGAAGCGCGCGCCCTCGAACTCGTGCCCGGTCTTGCACCCGTCCTCGGGGTGGCAGCCGCCGGCCTTCATGCGCACCAGCTCCTTCGGCCCCTCGTCGAACTCGTGGTTGCCCACCCCGTTGATGTCGAGGCCGATCATGTTCATCGCCTCGATGGTGGGCTCGTCGTGGAACAGGCTCGAGGTGAGCGGGCTGGCGCCGATCAGGTCGCCGGCCGAGACCACCACGTTGTTGGGGTTCTGGGCCCGGAGCTTTGCAACGTGGGCTGCAAAGTAGTCGACGCCGCCCGAGGGCACCTCGCCGTCCTTGGTCTTCCAAGGCTTGGGCACACCCAGGTTGCCGTGGAAGTCGTTGAAGGCCACCACCTTCACCTCCACGGTCTCGGTGGCGCCCACGCCCTCGGAGGGCCCGGGGTTCCGGGCGCAGGCGACGAGGCCCGTCACGGCCAGACAGGGGATCAGCGCGCGTCTCACGGGCGGGGGTTGTACTGGTTTGGCGGCGTCAGGTCATCCGCCGATGGGCTCTCTAGCGGGCGTGGGGGCAGCCATGCCCCTCGGAGGCGCCCGCGCCGTGCCCGGCGATGTAGTAGGGCATGGGCTCCCCCTCGAGGCTCACGCTGAACCCGGGGCCGGCATCGAGGTATCGCCGGGGGTGCCAGAAGTTCCGCGGGTCCTCCCCGAGCTCGAGGTAGGCTTCCCCCGCCTCGTCCTTGCCCAGGGTCATCGCGGTGGTCTGGGTCTCACCGCGCAAGCTGAACTGCAGGACGAGCTGGTCGCCCACCCGCCGGTAGGTCAGGGCCTCGGTCGACCAGTCGGAGTAGTCGCCCTCGTGGTACCAGCCCACCCCGCGCCCATCGAGGGCGGGGGCCTCGAGCTGGTACATGTGAAAGCGCTCTTGCCCCGAGGTGTCGGCGGTGACGTGCTTCCACATCCGCGCGAGCGGGTGCTCGCTCCCCAGGGTGTGGCCGGAGCCCGCCCCGCGGCGGGTGTAGCGCTGCTCGCCGCCGAGCGCCGGATCGGCCTTCAGCACCAGCGCGTCCTTCGTGAGGGTGAAGCCGAGGCGGTGGGCCTCGCCGCTCTTGGTGAAGGTCAGGGCCAGCTCCTTGCCCTCGACCTGATAGCGGAACGAGCGGGTGAAGGTGAGCCCCTGCCGCCCATACCGGAACAGCCCGATGCCGCCCGGGTGGAAGTAGTAGAAGCGCACCGGGTCGCCGTCCTTCACCGGCGCGGCCTGGGACCACACCCCGTGCAAGGTGGGCGCCTTCTGGGGGGCCTCGAGCCAACCGAGCGAGGCGGGGATCAGGGTCAACAAGGCCAGGGGAGCCAGGTGCACGCTGCGCATACTCCATGTGTAGCGCCGTCGACCCTGCGCCGCCACCCGGAACCTCGAACCATCTCTTGCTGTCCACCCTGACATGCGACGCACCGGCGCGATCTCCGCGTTCCTTTTCTCACTGATGGCCGCCGCCCCGGGCTGGACCGCGCCGGGAGACGAAGGTGAGCATCCCACCGGCCCCTACTTTCAGCTCAGCAGCGCGACCGCGGTGGAGCAGTTTCCCCTCACCGAGAGCCGCGTGCGCTTCGAGGTGAACGGGGTCATCACCCGCGTCCGGCTCTTCCAGACCTACGAGAACCACGGCGCGGAGCCGATCGAGGCGGTCTACGTGTTCCCCGCGTCCACCGGCGCCGCGGTGCACGGCATGCGGATGAAGATCGGCGAGCGGGTGCTCGAGGCCCGGGTCGACAAGAAGGCCGCGGCCGAGGCCACCTACCGCGAGGCCCGGGACGACGGGCGCCACGCCGGGCTCCTGACCCAGGAGCGCGAGAACGTCTTCACCATGCGGGTCGCGAACATCCGGCCCCAGGACAAGGTGGAGGTGGAGGTCGACTACACCGAGCACATGCGGCCCACCGACGGCACCTACGAGCTCGTTGTACCGGGGGTGGTGGGGCCGCGCTTCACCGGCGAGGCCAAGGCGGCCGAGGAGTGGACCGCCAACCCGCACGTCTCGGCAAGCCATCCTGCGCTCTTCAAGTGGAGCGCCTCGGGCCACATCCGGGCCGGGCTGCCGGTGGCGGCGCTGAGCTCGCCGTCCCACACCCTGTCGCCGCGCTTCCTGGACGCCCACGCGGTGGGGATCGAGGTCACGGACGAGGACGGGGCGGACCGGGACTTCGTGCTGCGCTACAAGCTGGGCGGACCGGGGATCGAGACCGGCCTGCTCCTCTTCCCCGGCCAGGACGAGCAGTTCTTCCTCCTCACCGTCGCCCCGCCCAGGCGGGTGGCGGCGGAGCAGATCGTGCCAAGGGAGTACGTGTTCATCGTCGACGTCTCGGGCTCGATGGGCGGCTTCCCGATCAGGACCGCGCAGGAACTCTTGCAGAACCTGGTGAAGGGCCTGCGGCCCCAGGATCGCTTCAACGTGGTGCTCTTCGCGGGCGGGAGCACGGTGATGGCGGCCCAGAGCGTCCCCGCCAACCCCGCCAACCTCGCCCAGGCCGAGCGGACCATCGCCCAGCTCCACGGCTCGGGCGGCACCGAGCTCATCAGCGCGCTCCAGACCGCGCTCGGGCTCCCGCGGGCGGAGGGGATGTCCACCTCCTTCGTGCTGATCACCGACGGCTACGTGAACGTGGAGCGCGAGGCGCTCGAGCTGGTGAGCAGCCGGCTGGATGAGGCCAACCTGTTCACCTTCGGCATCGGCAGCTCGGTGAACCGCGCCCTGATCGAGGGCCTCGCCCGCGCGGGCCTGGGCGAGCCCTTCGTGGTCCTCAACCCGAGCGAGGCGGAGCCCAAGTCGCAGGCCTTCCTGCGCTATATCGAGCAGCCGGTGCTCACCGACGTGAAGGTGAGCTTCGACGGGTTCGACGTCTACGACGTGGAGCCGCCCGCCACCCCGGATCTGTTCGCCAGCCGCCCGGTGGTGGTGTTCGGCAAGTACCGGGGCCAGCCCTCGGGGCGCATCACCGTGCAAGGCAAGGCGGGCTCCGGCGCGTTCTCGGCCACCACCCAGGTCACCGCCGAGGCGGCGAGCGACGATCTCGGCGCGCTGGCCAAGCTCTGGGCCCGGCACCGGGTCTCGCGCCTGTCGGACCTCGACGCCACCGGCGGCCAGAGCTCGAAGGATGAGATCACCCGGCTCGGCCTGAAGTACAGCCTGCTCACCGACTACACCGCGTTCGTCGCGGTGTCCTCCGAGCGCGTGCTCCACAACGGTGAGCGCGCGGCGGAGGTCCGGCAGCCGCTCCCCACCCCGCAGGGGATGTCGGAACAGCTCGCGCAGAGCGGCGGGTTGGGTATGATCGGCACCGGCGCGGGAGGTGGCGGCAAGGGAACTGGGATCGGAGCGCTGGGCGGCATCACCGGAACTGATATCGGGGACTCGATGGGCCACGGCGGCCTGGGCACCGCAGGCGGCGGCTACGGGCGGGTCGGGAAGAAGGGGCTGCGCGCACGCATCCACGCGAGCTCCGCCCCCGAGGTCCAGGGCTCGCTGAGCAAGGGTGCGATCCAGGCAGTGATCAAGCGCGCCGCTCCCCGCTTCCGGCGCGCGTACGAGCGGGCCCTCCAGCGGAACCCGAACCTGGCGGGGAAGGTCGTCTTGCAGATCACCGTCGGCCCCGACGGCAAGGTGGTGGACGTGCAGCTCAAGAGCACCACCCTCGGCGACAAGGACCTGGGAGAGGCGCTGATGAAGGTCGCGCGCACCTTGAGGTTCCCGCAGCCGGCGGGTGGGGGAAAGATCGTGATCAGCTACCCGCTGGTGTTCAAGGCGGAGTAGCGAGGATGCCTCGCCCCCGGGCGTGGACTTTCTTGCTGATCTGCACCAGATTGGGGCCGTGATTCGGTGGTCCCTCGGTCGCCTCGCCGCCATCGCGCTGAGTTCCGTCATCCTCAGCGCCCCTTCCGCGTGCGTGACCAATCGCCAGAAGGCCCAACAGGCCCAACAGGCCCAACAACAGTGGGACTCCGCGCTCACCGCCCTCTACGGCAAGGAAGAACCCGAGGTACTTCAGACCTTGGGTGCGCCGGACGAGACGTTGACCCTGGGCGATTACACCATCTGGCGCTACCTTCGAGTCTACGGCACCACCACCATCGAAGCTCAAGACGGACGCAGGGCCACCGTGGACGAACGCAGGAAGGTGGTCCTCGACGTCTACCTGAAGGACCACCGGGTGGCGAAGCACACCAGCCGCATCGAGTAGCGCAAAGCTACGCCCGCGCCGCCAGCCCCAGGATCGCCCGCGCCTCGTCCGGGCTGGCCACCTCGCGCCCCGCCTCCCGCGCCACCTGCACCAGCGCCTCGATCAGCTCGCCATTGCCAGCCGTCTTGCGCCCGTCCGGGAGGTAGAAGGTGTCCTCCACTCCGGTGCGGAGGTTCCCGCCCAGCTCCGCCGCCTTCCGATGCAGCGGCCACACGTCCTCGCGCCCGATCGCGGTGACCTGCCAGGTGCAGTCGTCGCTCAGGTAGTCGAGCAGAAGCGGCAGCAGGCGCGGGTCCGCGGGCATGCCGGAGGACACCCCCATCACGAAGTTCACGTCCGGGCGCTTCGTCATCCCGTTCTCGATGTACAGGTTCACCGAGCGCACGATGCCCACGTCGAAGCACTCGAACTCCGGCAGGGTCTTCGTCTCGGCCATCGCGTCGAGGAACTGCTGCACCTTGTCCACCGGGTTGTCGAACACCAGGGGCGGCCACGCCCACTGCCCGTTCGAGCGCGTCTTCAGGTAGTTCAGGGTGCCCGCGTTGCACGCCGCCATCTCGGGGCGGATCCGGCGCATCACGTCGACCGGGCCGCTGATGTCCGCGCCCATGACCCCGGTGCTCTGGTTGATGATCACCCCCGGGCACGCGGCGCGGATGGCCTCGTCGATCTCCGCCGCCACCGCCGGCTCCCACGAGGGCAGGTGCCCAAGCCCCGGCTCCTGACGCCGGTAGTGCACGTGCATCACCGAGGCGCCGGCGTCGAAGGCCTCCTTGGCGCTCTTCGCCATCTCCTCCGGGGTCACCGGCACCGGGTGCTGCTGCGGGTTGGTGAGGACCCCGGTGAGCGCGCAAGTAACCACAGCCTTCTCGGACTTCATGACTCTCCCTCCAGATCTACCAGGGTCTGCTTGTTGTCCACCTGGTCCCCCGCCTGCACGTGCACCGCGGCCACCACGCCGTCGCGCGCCGCGCACAGCTCGAGCTGCATCTTCATCGCCTCCAGCACCACCAGGAGCTGGCCCTTCCTCACCGCCGCGCCACGCGCCGCGGACACCGAGATCACCCGGCCCGCCATCGGCGCCTTCACGTGGTCCGCGCCCTCGTCCACCCGGGCCTTGTCGCTGTGAGGCCGCCGCTCGAACACGAGCCGCGCGCCGCCCTCGAAGAGCTCCAGGGTGTCGTCCGACCACAGCGCGTGAGCCCGGCGCACCACCCCGTCGACCTCGTAGCGCACCACCTCGTCATCCCTCTGAATCGCAAGCTGGGTTGTCGCGCCATCCCGCGCCACCGCGTAGCCCTCGGTCGTGGCCACCACCGAGAAGCGCGCGTCGACCTCGCCGCAGGCCAGGCGCACCGGGCTCACGCTCACCCCGGTGCTCCGCCAGTGGTCCACCCCCGCCCGACCGACGAAGAGCGCCGCGGCCAGGGCCCACTGGGAGGCATCCGGAGCGGGCGCGCCGCGCTCGGCCATGTGCTCGGCCACGAACGCTGTAGTCGCCGCTCCGGCCGCGAAGACGGGGTGCGCCAAGATCTGCATGAGGTAGGCCTGGTTCGTCACCAGCCCCCCGACCACCGTCTCACCGAGGGCCCGCACCAGCCGCCGTCGGGCCTCCTCCCGGTCGCGGCCGTGGGCCACGAGCTTGGCCACCATCGCGTCGTAGAACGCGGTGATCGCCTGCCCCTCCACCAGGCCGTGGTCCACCCGGACCCCCTCGGGCCAAATCAGCCGGCCCACCCGGCCCACCTGGGGCAGGAAGCCATTGTACGGGTCCTCCGCGTACAGGCGCACCTCGATCGCGTGCCCGTCCATCCGCAGGTCGTCTTGCGTCATCGGCAGGGGGCGCCCCGCCGCCACGTCCAGCTGCCAGGCCACGAGATCGAGCCCGGTCACCAGCTCGGTCACCGGGTGCTCCACCTGCAGGCGGGTGTTCATCTCCATGAAGTAGAACGCCCCCCAGGTCTCGTCGAGGAGCATCTCCACCGTCCCCGCGCCCACGTAGCCGATGGCCCGGGCCGCCGCCACCGCCGCCGCCCCCATCCTCGCCCGCAGGTCAGCCTGCACCGCGGGGGACGGCGCCTCCTCCACCACCTTCTGGTGCCGGCGCTGCACCGAGCAGTCCCGCTCCCCGAGGTGGATCACGTTGCCGTGGGTGTCCGCGAACACCTGGATCTCCACGTGGCGCGGAGTGATCAGCCTCCGCTCCAGGATCAGCTCACCGTCCCCGAACGCGCTCTCGGCCTCCGACCGCGCCGCCACCAGGGCCGCCTCCACCTGCTCGAGGTCGTCCACCCGCCTCAGACCCCGGCCCCCGCCCCCCGCGCTCGCCTTGATCATCAACGGCGGCCCGAGGCGCCGGGCCTCGGCCAGGAGCACCTCCACGTCCTGGGCTCCCCCGCTGTACCCGGGCACCACCGGCACCCCCGCCTCGGCCATCAGGATCTTTGCCTGGCGCTTGTTCCCCATCGCCCGGATCGCAGACGGCGGCGGCCCGATGAACGTCAACCCTGCCTGCGCGCACGCCTCCGCGAAGCCCGCGTTCTCGGCGAGGAAGCCGTAGCCCGGGTGCACCGCATCGCACCCGGTCTTCGCCGCCGCCTCCAACAGGCGCGATACATCGAGGTACGATGACGACGCCACCGACGGCCCGATGTGTACCGCCACATCCGCCACCTGGGTGTGGCGGGCCCCGCGGTCGGCGTCGCTGAACACCGCCACCGTCTCGTAGCCCGCCGCGTGGGCCGAGCGGGCCACCCGGCACGCGATCTCGCCTCGGTTCGCGATGAGGATCCGCTTCATAGCCGCGCCGCCCCGAAGGTGATGGGGTTCAGGGTCCGGCGCGCCGCCTCGCGACACACCGCAAGGCAGGTTGCCAGGACCTTCCGCGAGTCCCTGGGGTCGATGACCCCGTCGTCCCACAGCCGCGCGGTGCCGTAGAACACCGAGGTCTGGGGCTCCATCTTGCTCACAACCTCGTTCTTCAGGGCGTCCAGGAAGTCCTGGGGCGGCTCCTGGCCCATCTGCTTCATCATCTTCTCCCGGGTGATGATCTCGAGCACCGTCCCCGCCTGCTCCGGGCCCATCACGCCCACCTTGGCGTTCGGCCACGAGAAGATGAAGCGCGGCGACAGTCCCCGCCCCGCCATCCCGTAGTTGCCCGCGCCCCACGACCCGCCGATCACCAGCGTGATCTTGGGGACGGTGGCGTTGGCCACCGCCTGGATCATCTTCGAGCCGTGCTTCACGATGCCGCCCGACTCCGCGTCGGTGCCCACCAGGTACCCGGTGGTGTTCTGCAAGAAGACCAGCGGCACCCCCGCCTGGCTGCACAGCTGGATGAACTGCGCCGCCTTGGTGCTCCCCGCGGGGTCGATGGGCCCGTTGTTCCCGATGATCCCCACCGCGTGACCCTCGATGCGGGCGTGCCCGCACACGGTGTGGGGCCCGTAGTCCGGCTTGAAGTCCAAGAAGTCGGAGTCGTCGACGACGCGCGCCACCACCTCGCGCACGTCGTAGGGCCGCCGGTAGTCCACCGGCACCGCCCCGCACAGCTCCTCCGCGTCGTAGCGCGGCGGCTTGAAGCTCCGGGGCGCCTCCGCCGGCGCGTACTCGTCCCACGGGAGCTTGTCCACCAGCTCTCGCGCCAACGCCAACGCGTGGGCGTCGTCCTCTGCTAGGTACTCTGCGGTGCCCGCCACCGAGGTGTGCATCACCGCCCCGCCGAGGGCCTCGTCGGTGGCGACCTCGCCCGTGGCCGCCTTCAAGAGCGGCGGCCCGGCGAGGAAGATCTTGGACTGGTTCCGCACCACCACCACGTAGTCCGAGAGCCCGGGCAGGTACGCGCCACCCGCGGTGCTGCTCCCGTGCACCACCGTGATCTGCGGGATCCCGGCCGCGGACAGCCGCGCCTGGTTCGCGAAGGTGCGCCCACCCTCCACGAACAGCTCGTCCTGATAGAGCAGGTTCGCCCCCGCGCTCTCGGCCAGGGTCACGAGCGGGAGCCGGTTCTCGAGCGCGATCTCCTGCACCCGCAGGCCCTTCTTCAGCCCCATCGGCGACACCGAGCCGCCCTTGATGCCGCTGTCGGTGGCCGAGACCAGGCAGCGCTTGCCCGCCACGAAGCCCACCCCCGCGATCGCGCCGCCCCCGTGCACGTCGTCCTTGCCGTTGTCGTCGTGCATCCCCAGCCCGGCCAGGGTGGAGATCTCGAAGAAGGGCCGGCCCGGATCCAACAGCTGCGCCACCCGGTCCCGAGGCAACAGCTGCCCCCGCTTCTCGAACTTCTTCCGCGAGCGCTCCGAGTTGGCCCGCACCCGCCCCTCGAGGTCGCGGAGCTGGGCCACCAGGGCGAGCATGGCCGCCCGCTCGTTCTGGAAGCGCTCGGATCGGGTGTCGACGCTGGACTGGATCACGCTCATGGCTTGACAGGGGCCTCCGGGGACATCACCGTGCCCCTTAATGACTGACAGTCAGTCAGTTGGCAAGGCCCCCCCGCCCCCCGGGCGGCGCCGCAACACCCCCGAGGGCAAGGACGCCCGCAAGCAGGAGCTCATCGAGGCGGCGCGGGCGCTGTTCGTGGAGCAGGGCTACGAGGGCACCAGCGTGGCCGCCATCGTGCGCCGGGCCGGGGTGGCCCAGGGCACGTTCTACCTGTACTTCGACGGCAAGGCCCGGGTCCTCACCCACCTCCAGGGCCGGGTCCTGGTGGACATGATCCAGGCCTTCCAGCGCGCGGCCGCGCGCCCCGGCCCCGCCGACGAGCGCCTCGTGGCGGGGGTGAAGGCCATCTTGCAGGTCACTCGGCGCCACCAGAAGCTCCTGCGCGTGTTCCGCCAGGGCACCACGGGCGAGGAGACCGAGACGGTGTGGATCCAGGGCCGCGAGGCGTTCTCGGTCCCCTTCGGCCAGCTCCTCCGGGAGGGGGTGGCGGAGGGCCTGTTCACCGTCGACGACCCTGACCTGACCGCCTACTTGGGCCTCACCCTCTTCGACGACCTCCTCTACGAGGCGCTGGTGTTCAAGAAGCCGGCCGGCCCCAAGAAGACCCTGCAGGTCGCGTTGCGCTTCCTCCTTCGCGCCCTCGGCACCCCAGAGCCGCGCATCCAAGCCCTCCCCGTCTGAGGGAGACATCACCCTCCCGCCCTTCGACGCCCTCCTGCGGCTCACCCTGCTCGAGGCCGACGCCCACCCCGACAACCTCGGCTCGGTGAAGAGCCTCGAGCGCCTGGGCTTCAAGCTCGAGGGGACCCTGCGGGAGCGCTGGATCGTGGCGGGCGAGGTCTCGGACACCGCGCTGTTCGGCCTGCTCGCCGACGAGTGGCGCGGGCGGGCTCGGGGGACTCCCGAGGGCCCTACGTCCGGCGGTTGACAGGCCCGAACGGGCCGGGCTCGATGGCCCGACCGTGGTCTACCGGATCCACCGGAGCATCGACATCAGCTTCGCGCACCACGTGCGCGGGCACCGGGGGGCGTGCGTCAACATCCACGGCCACACCTGGAAGTTCGAGGTCGGCCTCGAGGCCGACACCCTCGACGCCGAGGGCTTCGTGGTGGACTTCGCGGTGCTGAAGCAGCGCGTCCTCGAGCCCTGCCACCGCCTCCTCGATCACAGCCTCGCGGTGGGCGCCGACACCTTCCGCGACATCGCGGAGCCCCTGGCTCCGGTGGGCGAGCGCCTCATCGCAAGCCGACTTGCCGTCCACGACGAGCCCATCCCCCACGAGACCCCCGCCATCCGGGTGGGGGCGGCCGAGGTCCACTACCCCGGCGGGATGAAGGTGGCGGTCTTCCCGTTCTCGCCCACGAGCGAGCGCCTGGCGGAGTGGCTGTTCCACTTCGCGGAGCGGGAGCTGGCCGACGATCGGGTGCGGGTGGCCTTCGCGCGGGTCTACGAGACCCTGCACCCGGTGGAGTCGGTGGCGGAGTTCACCCGCACCTAACCGTCGCTGGCCAGGCGCGGATCCGGGCCGTACGCCTTGCCGGGGGTCCCGCCCAGGGCCAGGATCCTCGCCCCCTCCCCGCGCGTGACGAACTTGCGCGTGACCTCGGGCGGCACCCGCACCATGTCCCCCACCTTCAGCACCCGCTCGGTGCCCTCGCACTGGAGCACCAGGCTCCCGGACAGCACGACGTAGAGCTCCTCCTGCTGATCGCGGGCGTGATCGTGCTCCGGGTAGCCCTCGCAGCCCGGGTCCAGCTCCAGCACGTTCATGCCCCACGCCGAGACCCCCATCGCCTCCCGCGCGGCGCGAAAGCGGATGCCGGGGATGGCGTGCTCGCCCGCGTAGGGCGCGATGTCCTCGATGTTCTTGATGGTGGTGCTCATGGCTTCCTCGTAGCATGGGGCCCTGTGGCGGGGCTTGAAGGAACGCGACCGACCGGGCACGGCCGGGCACGGGGCCTCGTCTCCAGCCGCGTCAGCGGCGAGCGGGTAGATGTCGCCACCTTCGCGCCGAGCCCCGACCTCGCCCCCTACGTCGCGGACTACTGGGCGTCGCGCTGGGACCTGCCGCCCGAGGCGCCGCATCGGGTGGAGCTGTTGGCCGACCCCTCGGTCCACATCGTGTTCGAGACCGAGCAGAGCCGGGTGGTAGGGCTGAGCACCCAGCTGTGGCGGCGGGAGCTTCGGGGCAGGAGCTTCGTCCGCGCGGTGAAGCTCCGACCGGGCGCGGCGCAAGCCTTCTTGCCGTGTGCGGCCAGCCACCTCACCGACCGCATCACGCCCTTCCTCGAGCTGTTCCCCGACGCCACCGCGCTCGAGCCCCAGGTCCTGGCCCCGGTCGAGGACGAGGCCGGCCTGCTGCACATCGAGGCGTGGCTGCGGGCCCGGGTGCGGACCCCCGAGGACCCGAAGGTCGCGCTCGCCACCCGCGTGGTGGCCCACATCGCGGCGCACCCCGAGGTCACCAGCGCGGCGGTGCTCGCGGACGCCTTCGAGCTCCACCCCCGCGTCCTGCAACGCCTCTTCCGCGACCACGTGGGGGCCTCGCCGAAGTGGGCCATCCGCCGGGCCCGGCTCCAGGAGGCCGCCTTGCGCCTGGAGGCGGGCTGGGAAGGCTCCCTCGCCGATCTCGCGGCGGAGCTGGGCTACGCAGACCACGCCCACCTCACGCGGGACTTCCAGAGCGCGACCGGCCGGGCCCCGGCCAGCTTTCGCCGCGACGTCTGGACGTAAGGTGACAAAAGTCCGCACCTGGGGGAACACTGCAGCGTATGGCCCGCGCCCCCTTGCCTCGCAGCGTCCTGGCCGCCTTCGGGCTGGCTCTCCTCGTGAGCCCCGCCGCCGCCCAGGGGCAGGAGGACCTGAGGCTGCTCGGCGTGTTCCTGAGCCCCAACAGCGCCGCCCCCGGCGGGACCTTCGGGATCACCGGCAACATCATAAGCCAGGGGATCTATGTCGGGCCGGTGACCTTCAGGGTCGACCTCAGCGGCCTCGGCACCATACACACCTTCGCCCGGTCCCTCACCGGCGTCGGGACTGTCGATACCTTCTCGACGAGTGTCACCCTCCCCGCCAACGCCACCGCCACCAGCTACAACGTGTCGGTCACCGTGGACTCCGACCAGCTGATCCCGGAGAGCAACGAGAACAACAACGTCTTCGCGATCGCCCAGCCCCTCCTGGTGCTGGAGCCCGACCTGACCATCAGCGTCAACGGCGCCCCCACGACGCTGGCCGGTCAGCCCTACCGCGTGGACCTGACCGTCAGCAACGTGGGCCAGGCGCCGGCCAGCGGCTTCAGCTACCGGGTCTACCTGGGGAGCGGCACCGGCGGGACCCGGCTCGTGCAGTCGGTGCCCCTGAGCCTCGGGCCCGGCCAGAGCCTGACCTCGCAGGAGCTGTTGACCCTCTCCGGCACCGGGCCGACCACCCTGACCTTCACCGTCAACGACGATCTCGTGGTGTTCGAGACCCGCCTCACCAACAACATCCGGACCATCACCACGGTGGTGGTGAACCCGCAACCCGACCTGCAAGCCTCCCTCGCCCCCACCAACGGCTTCGCCGAGGTGGGCGAGGTCCTCCACCTCAGCGCCAACCTCCAGAACACCGGCGAGGTTGGCATCGGCCCCGTGACCTACGGCTACTACCTCTCGTTCGATCCGCTGATCACCACCCAGGATCGCCTGCTCGCGACCGTCGTCGACCAGCGCACGATCGCCCCCGGCAGCTTCATACCGGTGCAGGACGACGTGCAGATCGCGCTCGACGTCACCCCGGGCAACTACTGGCTGGGTGTCATCGCCGATCCCCAGGACCAGATCCCGGAGCTGGACGAGACCAACAACGCGTCGGAGGGCGCCCTGCTGCAGGTGGTGGCGCCCGAGCTCATCATCCTGAACGACAGCGTCCCCGACGGCACGGTGGGGGTGCCGTACCAGCACCAGCTCTTCGCCCAGGGCGGCGCCTTCCCCGCGACCTTCAGCGTCGTGCAAGGCCAGTTGCCGCCGGGCATCACCCTGAGCGCCGAGGGCGCCCTCTCGGGGGTGCCCACCACCGAGGGGGCGAGCACGTTCACCGTGCGCGCCACCAGCGGCAGCGCCACCGCGGAGCGCACCTTCACCCTGACCGTCCAGGACCCGATGGGAGACCTCCAGCTCCTGGTCGACCTGCCCCTCGGCTTCGTGGGCCTGCCGTACGAGGGCTCGCTCGGGGCCACCGGCGGCACGCCGCCGTACATGTTCGCCATCGTGCGCGGCCCGACCTGGCTGGTGCTCGACGCCAGCGGCGCCCTGTCCGGCGTGCCCACCGAGGCCGGCGTCTTCGAGCTCCTGGTCGAGGCGACCGACGCCGCCAACCACGTTGCGCGGGCCGGCCTGGTGATCGAGGTGCGCGACGCGGCCGCCGACCTCCGCATCGTGCAAGCTGACCTGCCCTCCGCGATCCAGGGCCAGGAGTACTGCGCGGCCGGGATCGTCCGCTTCGCCGCCCAGGGCGGGCAGCCGCCCCTGCGCTGGAGCGCCGCCAGCCCGCCGCCGCCCGGCCTGAGCCTGGCGCTGGATGGCGCGCTCTGTGGCACCCCGACCCAGGTGGGCGAGTTCTCCTTCGTGGTCGAGGTACGGGACAGCAGCGGCGCGCTCGACAGCGCCCTCGTCCCGCTCACCGTCGCCGCCCCCGGGACCCTCACGGTGAGCCCCGCATCCCTGCCCGCCGCCACCCTCGGCCAGGCGTACGAGGCCACCCTCACCGCGAGCGGCGGCCAGGCCCCCTACGCGTGGATGGTGGGCAGCGGCGAGCTCCCGCCCGGCATCGGGATCGAGTCGACCGGAGTGCTCCGCGGCGCGCCCACCGCCCAGGGGACCTTCGCCTTCGCGCTCACGGTGGCCGACGCCACCGGCGCCAGCCGGACCCTGCCCTACTCGATCCGGGTGGTGGCGGCGGGGGCCGGCCTGAGCGACGTCGCCGACGCAGGGTGTGGGTGCCGACACAGCGCCCCCGGGCCGGGCGCGGCCATGTGGGCGCTGCTCCCCCTGGCGCTCTGGGCCCGGCGGCGGCGCTGAGCTCTAGCAGCGGGCCGTCCCACTCTGGTATTCCACCCGGGTTGACCCCAAACCGCCTCACCGCCGGGGCCCTCCTGGGCCTGCTGGCCGGCTGCGTCCCCGGGATCGCGGTGCCCCTGCCAGAGGTCCCCGAGGGCAGCAGCCTCCTGTTCGCCCAGCGGAGCGGGAGCACCGTCCACGCCACGTTCCTGGACGAGGGGCTGACCTCCAGGGCCGTCCTGCCGGACGAGGCGTGGCTCGGCGTCTACCCGTTCCCGCCCCGCGCGCTGGACCTGGAGGCCGGCTTCGACCTCGCGGACCTCCCCCAGGCCGGCTCCCAGCCCCTCCCCGAGCCCACCACCACATGGGCGGTGGCGAACCTCGGCGCGGAGTGGGCCGAGGTCCCGGCGACCGACGCGCCCTGGGGCGACCTCCACGTCCCCCAGATCACGGCGGAGCACTGCGCCGAGCGCGGCGGCTGCATCTCGGAGGACGATCCCTGGCGTTGCAACCTGGATTGCGAGGTCGACGACCCCGCGCCGGCCGCGCTGCCCATCTTCGCGTGCCCCGCCGGCTGGGCGCCGGTCGAGGGCCCGCCCAACAGCGGGGTCACGCCCTGCCTCCCCGAGCACCGCCCGTCGGCGATCGAGTGCCCGGACGGCGCCATGCTCGGCCCGGCCGAGGCCACGTGCCGCCCCATCGTGCCCTGCCCGACCGAGCCCGGGTGGCCGCCCGCGCCGCCCGGCGTGGTGCGCTACGTGAGCCCCGAGGCCGCGGCGGGCGGGGACGGGAGCCTCGCCAACCCCTGGCGTGATCTGGCCACCGCGACCGGCCAGGCCCCCGACGGCGCGGCGATCCTGCTCGCGGACGGGGTCTACACCGTGGCGGGGCTCGTGCGCGGTCGAGCGCTGCGCCTGATCGGACGCTGCCCGCAGCTGGCCCGGGTCGAGACCACCGAGGTCGCGCTCCGCTGCGAGGATGCGCAAGTCACGTTGACGGGCATCCGGCTCGCGACCAGCAGCGCAGACGCCCCCGCTGCTCAGCTGAGCCGATGCACCAGCGCGCTGGAGGGGGTGGAGCTCGCCGCCGCCGCCACCGCGGTGCAGGTCACCGGCGGGCGCCTCGACATGAGCACGGTCCGCTCCCGGGCCGCGGTCGGGGTGAACAGCGAGGGCGCGGCGATCACGGTGTCCGACTGGGACCACCGCGGCGGCGGGCTCTTGGCGACCGGCGGGACGGTGGAGCTCACCGGCGCGCGCCTGAGCGGGCCCGTCGATCAGGATGGCGTAGCCCTCGTCGAGGTGCCCACCGCCACCGTCAGCGGCCTCGACGTGGACGGCCTCGGCGGCACCATCGTGCGCACCACCGGGATCTTCCGCCACGTCGTGGTCCGCGACGTCGTGGTGCGCGCGCCCACCGCATCGGGCCTGCGCGGGGAGCTCGCCGCCGCGTCCGAGACCGCCCCGCGGCCGCGGCTCGACATCGCCCGCTTCGCCCTCCTCGAGGTCCAGGCCGGGCTGTCGGTGCGAGGCATGCAGGTGCGCGGTGAAGATGTCGTGCTCCTCAGCCGAGGTGGCGCCATCAACGCGGAGCCGCTCGAGCCGTGGCCCGTCGACCTCGAGCTCCGGCGCCTGTGGGTGACGAGCGATGGCAGCACCACCATCAACCTCGAGAACGGCGAGCAGACCGGCATCACCTCCACCATCGAGGGGGAGGACTGGCTCGTGGTGCCCCGCGTGGGCACGGGCCCCACGCACGCGATCCACGCACGCGCCGACACGGTGCTCCGCCTCCACCGCGCCTACCTGGTGAGCGGCACGACCTCCGCGTACTACTCCCGCTGCGCCGAGAGCCACCTGGAGGACATCACGGTGGTGGCAGAGGGTGGCACGGGGATGGTCATCCACGCGGCGAACCCGAGCGAGTTCGAGCGGATCCGCTTCGAAGGTGGCTTCACCGCGGGGCTGACGGTGGCGGTGGCGGACGTGGACTGCCTGCGGGCCGGCTCCACCTTCAAGGACGTGCTGTTCCCGGCCTGCAGCAACTGCCAGACCGCGGTCCGGGTGCTCACCGGGGTCGAGATGGTGGGTGAGCGCTTCAAGATCCTGGACCACCAGGTGGGCCTCGAGGTGGAGGGCGAAGGGGATGCGCACCTCACGCGCAGCACCGTGATGGGCAACACAGTGGGCCTCCAGCTGCCCTCCCAGCGGTTGGTGGAGCACGTGGTGCGGGGGGTCCGCCTCGACAACCAGCGCAACATCGCGTTCTCGTCCCCGTGATGCGCGCGAGCACCAGGGGTGTGCTGCTCGGTGTCGGGCTGCTGAGCGGCTGCCTCGGCGGGACGCCGATCTCGCTCCCCGAGGTGCCCGAACAGAGCAGCCTCCTCCTGGTCCAGCGGCACGAGGAGACGAGCCACGCGGTCTTCCTGGGGGGCGAGGTCGAGAGCCTGGCGGTGCACGAGGACCCGCTGTGGCTCGGCCTCTATCCCTTCACCCCGTCCTCCCTTGGGATCGAGCCGGGCGATGACCTGACCACGCTGGCCCCGGAAGAGACGCAAGCCCTCCTGCCGCCTGACGCGGCGTGGGACGCGGAGACCCCCGGCGCGCCCTGGCGCTCACTGATGACGGACGAGGGGCCATGGATGGCGCTCTCCATCCCGAAGATGTCGGTGGACGCGTGCGCCGACCTGGGCGGCTGCATCACCGAGGACGACCCCTGGCGATGCAATCTGAATTGCGATGTCCCATCCCCTGTCGCCCCCGCGCTCCCCACCTTCGCGTGCCCGCCCACCTGGCGCGAGGCCGACGGCCCGCCAGGCAGCGGCGTGGTCGCCTGCATGCCCCCCACGCCGTCGGGCGCGGACTGCCCGCAAGGCGCCCTGCGCCTGAACACCGAGGCGGCGTGCGGCGCGCTGAGCGCGTGCCCGGCCGAGCCCGGGTGGCCCGCCGCGCCGGTCGGCGCGGTGGTGCGCTACCTGGATCCGGAGGCGGCGAGCGAGGGCGACGGGAGCATCGAGCGCCCCTGGCGCACCCTCGCCGCCGCCCTCACCGATGCGCCGGACGGCGCCACCGTCCTCATCGCCGAGGGCACCCTCACCGCGGGCGGAGTGCTGCGCGACAAGAGCGTGCGCCTGATCGGCCGCTGCCCGACCGAGACCCACGTCGAGGCGCCCGAGACCGCGCTGACCTGCGAGGACTCGCAGGTGGAGTTGACAGGCCTCCACCTCACCTCCGCCCGCTCCGAGGCCGCGCTCCTGCGCCTCACCCGCTGCCAGGCCACCTTGAGCGCGGTCGACCTCGAGGGGCCGGGGACCGCCATCACCGCCACCGGCGGCGTCCTGCGGGCGAGCCGGCTCCGCACCCGTGCCGACGTGGGGATCCGGAGCGAGGGGACCGACGTCGAGCTCGACACATGGGATCACGGCGGGCGCGTGGGCCTCGACGCCACCCGGGGCAGCGCCCGCCTCGCCCACGCGCGGCTGGACGGCAGGTCGCGCGCCTCGGGGGCCGGGGTGACGCTGACCGCGGTGCCCACCGCCACCGTGAGTGACCTGAGCGCGGTGAGCTTCGACGGGGTCGGTATCCAGCTGCTCGGGCAGTCCAGGTCGACCCGGCTCGAGGACATCACCATGACAGGCGAAGCGCAGGAGGCGATCGTGGCCTGGCTCGTCGATCTGTCGCCCGAGCTTCCGCAACCCACCCTGCATCTTGCCCGGGTAGGGCTCCTGGACGTCCGCCGCGGGGTGCAAGCGAAGGGAATCGTGCTCGCGGGAGAAGACGTCGTGGCCCACGCCGTCGGTGGCGTCGCCTTGAGCGTCGCCCCGTCCCCGGTCTGGCCCGCCCCGACAGTGATCAACCGGATGTGGGCCACCGGCGCGACCTCTCCAGTCATCGATCTCGACGACGGCGCGGCGACCGGCATGGTGACCGACGTCCAGGGCAGCGATTGGTTGGTCGGGCCCCGCGAGGGAGACGTGGACGTGCGGTACGTGGTCCGCACGCGGCCGGACGGCCGACTGACCCTTCGCCGGGCATACCTGGTCCCCGGCCACCACTCGGCCTACTTCGCCCGCTGCGGAGAGACCTGGTTCGAGGACGTCACGGTGGCCCGCGGGTCGCTCACCGGACTCTGGATCCACGCCGAGCAGCCCAGCCACCTCACCCGGGTCCGCCTCCTCGGGGGGACCGAGGCGGCCCTCGAGGTGGGGGTCGCCGACGCCGACTGCACGGTGGGCGACGTGCTCCTCGAGGAGGTGGAGTTCATGCCCTGCGACACCTGCCAGGCCGGGATCCAGGTCTTGCAGGGGGGGCGCCTGAGCGGCCGGCGCGTGTCGATCCGCGGCCACAAGCGCGGGCTGAGCACTGAGGGCGACGCCGAGGTGGACCTGACCGAGAGCGCGCTCCTCGACAACAACGTCGGCTTCCACCTGAGCTCCATCGCGCTGATGGAGCGGCTGGCTCGGGGGGTGCGCCTGAGGAACGCGCGCAACTTCGAGTTCTCCTCCCCCTGAGGTATGACGGTGGAGCGCTTGAGAATGTTAGCGCCGCTCGGCCTCCTGGCCCTCGGATTCGCCACCGCGTGTGTGCCCGGCGTCCCCGTGCCGCTGCCCGAGCTGCCGGAGGGCTGGACCTTCCTCCTCGTCCAGCCGGAGGGCGATGCGCACCACGCGATCTTCTTCGACGCCGACACCGAGAGCGCGGCGGTCCGTCCGGGCGAGGCGTGGCTCGGCGCCTACCCCTTCGGCCCCGAGAGCCTCGGCCTCGAGGTGGGTGACGACCTCGCGCGGCTGGAGCCCACCGAGGGGCAAGCGCTGCCGCCCCCACCGCTCGCCTGGCGCGCAGATCCGGTCGGGGATCCGTGGCAGGTGATCACCGGCCCCGAGCCGTGGTCACAGCTGCGGGTCCCGGTGGTGGACGTGGACGCCTGCGCCGACCGGGGCGGCTGCATCTCCGAGGACGACCCCTGGCGCTGCAACCTGGATTGCACTGTCTCCGCGCCGGTCGCCCCCGCCCCTCCACGCCTCGAGTGCCCCGATGGGTGGGACGCCGGCCTGGCCCCGGATGGCATCACCACCCTGCCCTGTCTGCCGCACCTGCCCGAGGCCCAGGCGTGCGGCGCGGGGCTCGTCCAGGGGCCCTTCGACGACGGCTGCGTCGCGCTCTACGCGTGCCCCGCGCCCGACGACCCGACCCCCACCGAGCCCGGCGCGGTCCTGCGCTACGTCGACCCGCGGGCGGGGACCCCGGGCGACGGGAGCGTCGGGGCGCCCTGGCGATCCCTCCTCACCGCCCTCGAGCAGGCCCCGGACGGCGCCACCCTCGTCCTCGCCCCGGGCGAGCACGCGGGCGGGGGCGAGGTCGTCGGCAAGGCGCTGCACCTCGTCGGGCGCTGCCCGACCGAGACCACGATCCTGGGGGCGGGAGAGACGGCCTCCCTCGCCTGCCGCTCGGGTCAACTCCGGTTGACAGGCCTCACCGTGGTGGCGGACCAGGCCCCAGGCGTCTATCTCAGCGACTGCACGGCTCGGGTCGAGGGCGTGGCGGTGGAGGGCGGCGTCCGCGGCATCTTCGCCATCGAGTCCACCCTCGACGTCGAGGGGCTGCGTACTCGGACCGACCGCGGGGTCTACACCTCCAGCTCCGCCGTCCAGCTCCAGCGCTGGGACCACCGCGGCGGCGCGGGGCTCACGGCGGAGCAGGGGACGCTCGTGCTGGAGGACGCGCTCCTGGAGTCCAGCGGCAGCCTCGGCGTCGTCCTCCGCTCGGTGAGCACCTCCACCCTCGCCCGGATCCGCGTCGTGGGCACCTTCGATCGGGGGGTGGGCATCGAGCGCGGGTTCGGTAGCGCCAGCTTCACGGATCTCGTGGTCCAGGGCCACCAGGGGCTCCGGGTTCGCGCGGGCTGGTCCACCGACGCCGATCCGCAACCCAAGTTGCGGTTGCGTCGCGCGGTCTTCCTGGGAACGGGCGATGGGATCAACACCATCCCGGTGGAGGCGGACGCCGAAGACGTCGTGATCTACTCCAACAGTGACGGCGCGCTCCGGGTGATCCAGGAGGGGCCGTGGGCAGGCCAGCTCGACATCCGCCGCCTCCGGGTCTGGACCAACCGAGACCGGGCGGTCCTGCTCGGCGGCGACGTCGAGCCCGGGTTCCTCACCCCGGTCTCGGGCACGGACTGGCATATCGAGGCGGTCGGCCCCGCGTCGACCAACGCGGTCACCGTGTATCGGAACATCGTCCTCAGCCTGAACCGCGCCCAGCTCTTCGGCGGCCGGGACTATGGCGCATTGGTCCGCTGCGGCCGGGTGCTGATGGAGGACGTCACGATCGACGGAGGCGACCTGGCGGGGATCCTGATCCACGCTCAGGAGCGCTCCACCTTCCAGCGCCTGCGCCTGACCGGGGTCAGCGAGACCAAGCTCCTGGTCGCCAAGAAGGTGGGCGACTGCAGCCCCACCCCGGTGATCGTCGAGGACGCGAGCTTCGACGGCTGCGCGGGCTGCCTGCGCGGCGTCGGGGTGCTGAAGCCGGCCACGCTGGTCCTCGACCGCGCCCACGTGCACGACTACAGCATCGGCCTCGAGCTCGAGGCGGACGCTGGGCTCGAGGTCCGCGACAGCCTGGTGGACGCCAACGGGACAGGGTTCATCCTCCCGAGCGCACGCGAGGTGCCGACGGCGGTGCGCGGGGTCCGCATGGCCAACGGCACCAACATCCGGCTCCAGCGACCATGAGCGCGGTCACCGCTTGCCCGCCGCGCCGGTTCCTGCCGAGAATCCCCGCGTGGGAGCGTGGATCCACGGGGCGGCGGTGCTGCTGGCGGCGACGCTGAGCGCCGGCTGCGGGGTAGAGCGGGACCTGGATCCGGCCCGCTTCGCGTGCGAACAGGGCGGCCCCTGCGATGCGGGCGCATCGGACGGCGGCTCCGGGCTGCTCGCCCACTGCGCGGGCGATTATAGCGGCTACATGTACGGGACCCGGGCCGCCGCCCTGAGCGGGACCCTCGACGCGCAGGGCCGGCTGACCCTCGACGTGCTGGCCCTGAGCGGGACGAGCCGCCTGCTGGGCACGGTGACCGAGGCCGGCGTCGTGACCGCCGAGGACAGCACCTTTCACTTCTCCGGGGTGATGGACACCGGCTGCACCGTGGCTGGCACCTGGACCGTCCCGCCCAGCGAAAGCGGCAGCTTCGCCCTCTCCATGTGACGTCCGCTGGTGAGCGGCGGCGGGGCTCGCTATGCTCCGAACCACCTTGAGCGACGCCCCACAGGGCGCCGTCCGGCGCCGCTGCCCGGTGTGCGAGCAGGTGATGGCCGAGGCGGTCTGCCCCCGCGACCGGATGGCCACCCTCCTGGTCGACGCGCCGGTGCACGCCGCCCCCGCGCTCACCCGCGGCGAGGTGCTGGCCGGGCGCTACGAGATCCTCGAGCCGATCGGCCAGGGGGGCTACGGCCACGTCTACCGCGCCCGCCACCTCGGCACCGGGCAGGACGTCGCGGTGAAGCTCCTGCGGGTCCCGGCGGAGGAGGACGGCGCCTTCGCGGTGCAGCGCTTCTTCCTCGAGGCGCGGGTCACCTCCGGCCTCACCCACCCCAACACGGTGCGCGTCTTCGACTTCGGGCAGGACGACGCGGGCCGCGTCTTCTTGGTGATGGAGCTCCTCTTCGGGCGCACCCTCCGCGAGGAGCTGCGGGTGCGAAAGGCCCGCGGTCAGCGCTTCTCGGACCCCGAGGTCGTGCAGATCGGCGCCGCCATCACCCGCAGCCTGGCCGAGGCGCACGAGCAGGGCCTCGTGCACCGCGACCTCAAGCCGGACAACGTCTTCCTCCACCAGGTCGCGGGCGACGACCCGGTGGTGAAGGTGCTCGACTTCGGCATCGCCAAGCTCGGCACCGGGCACCGCCACACCCTCTCGAGCGACACCAGCGTGCCGGGCACGCCGGCGTACATGTCGCCCGAGCACGCGTTCAACCAGGCGGTCGACGGGCGCACCGACCTGTACGCGCTCGGGGTGGTGCTCTACCAGCTCGCGACCCTGGAGCTGCCGTTCCAGGCCCCGTCGGATCCGCAGACCCTCTACATGCACGCGTACGAGGCGGTGCCCGACCCGCGCGCGGTGGCGCCGGTCGGCGACGCGCTCGCGCAAGTCATCTTGACGGCGCTCCAGAAGAAGCCGGAGCACCGGTACACCGACGCGCGCGCGATGCGCGCCGCGCTCCTCGCGGTGGTGTCGAGCCCCGATCAGATCAGCGGGCCCCAGCTCCGACCGGGCCCGGTCCCGCCGGTGGCGCCGCTGGCCGAGGCGTCCCTCACCACCGGAGTGCACGCGTTGGTGCCCCCGCGGCGGGCCGGCGCGGTTTGGGTCGGGGTTGTGGCGGTCGCTGCGCTGGCGGCTGGCGGGTGGTGGTGGAGCTCCCGGGCTGGGCGCGAGGTTGGCGCGGCGGCGGTCGCGCCAGCGGAAGCGCCGGGTGCCCCGGGTGCACAGGCCCCAGCTTCGGCGGTCGCGCCGGCGGAAGCGCCGGGCGCCCTTGGTGGGCAGGCCCCAGCTTCGGCGGCCGAGCCCGCGAGCGCCGCGGGCGGACTCGCACCCGCGTCCGCCGAGGCGCCACGGCCGCAGGACTCCGCGTCCGGAGCTCCGCCGAGCGAGGCGCCGGGTGCGACGGCGGGCGCCCTCGATCCGGCGGGGAACGCCGCGAAGGACCCTCCCACCGCCGCACCAGCCCCCGCCCCCGCTCGCCCGGCCCGCAAGGCCAAGCGGCGCCCCGCTCCGGTGACCACCGCCCCGCCCGAACCTCCGCCCCCGGCCAAGGACCGGGTCTTGCAGATGCGGGTGGAGGATCTGGTGAAGGAGAACTGACTTGAGGCCCCTGCTCACCCCCCTCCTCACGGCCCTGGTGGCCCTCGCGCCGCTGGCCGCCCCGGCCCAGGGCGACCCCGCGGTCACCCTGGTCGAGCAGGCCGCCGCCGCCTATCAGTCCGGCCGTTATCGGGCCGCGGCGGAGCTCTTCGTGTCGGCCTACGAGCTCTCGAAGGCCCCGATCCAGCTCCGGAACGCGGCCAAGGCGTACACGAAGGCCGAGGCGCTGGCCGAGGCGGAGACGACCTGGACCCGCTATCGAGACCTCGAGGGGCTCAGCGGGGCGGATCGGGCCGAGGCCGAAGCCGAGCTCGCCGCCCTGCGTGAGCGGCGCGCGGCCACCGCGGCCCGAGCGGAGGCGGACGAGGCCCGGGTCCAGGCGGAGGCGGCCCGCGCGGAGGCGGCCCGCGCGGAGGCGGCCCGGGCGGAGGCGGAGGCCCAGGCCCAGGCGGCCCGCGCCGCACCTGCTCCGGATCCGGGCCCGGGGGTCGCCCCGTGGCTGGTGCTGGGGGCGGGCGCCGCAGCAGCAGCGGCGAGCGCGGTGCTGTTCTTCCACGCCAACGGCCGGCTCTCGGACCTCGACACCAAGCTCGGCACCACCGACGGCCAGGGGCTGATCACGGGGATCCACCGCGACGCGGCCGAGAGCGAGCTGAGCGGGATCGAGGCGGAGCGCACCGCCTCCGCCGTGCTCCTCGGCGTCGGCGCGGCCGGCGTCGTCGGGGGCCTGTTGTGGGCGCTCCTCGATCGGCCCGACGAGGCCACGGCCGAGGCCACGGTCTGGGTGATCCCCGGCGGCGCGGGCGGACAGGTCGGCTTCGCCTTCTGATGTGAAGCGCACCTCACAGCGGGGCGGCGGCCAGCGGGGCGACTGCTCAGCCCGCTGCGCACTCCGCGCCGCGTCTCGGCCTCCGCGCCCTTGGCATCGCCCTTGCTCCTCCTCGATGCGTGGCCGCGCATCGCGGCCTTCAAGGAGATGCACATCATGAAGAAGCTCATCGCTCCCGCGCTCACCCTCACCACTGCCTTCAGCCTCACCGCCTGCGGCGGCGGCGGCGGCAGCATCAGCAACAAGCAGGACGCGGCCCAGGCCGCCTACGCCGTGCAGCAGACCGGCGACGACGTGCAGGGCCGCCAGAGCCAGGGGCTCTTCGCCGCCCAGTTCGACCCGGGCGGCGGCGTCACCACCGAGTACGACGTGGACGGCGCCTCGGGGAAGGCCTCGGTCAAGCTCGAGGCCACCGTCACCGAGGCCGATGTCCAGGCCCGCTACACCGTGACCTACGACGCCTACTCGAGCGACGGGGTCGACTTCATCGACGGCCAGGTGGTCTACACCTCCCGCGTGATCACCAGCGGCGCCGACGTGTCGGTGAGCCACGAGGAGAAGGGCCTGGTCACCATCTCCGGCAGCCAGGACGCGGTGCTGGAGCTGGACGTGGCCTTCCGGGTCGACGTGGGCGGTGCCACCGGCAGCGTGAGCGTGGTGGTGGACGGCACCGTCACCGCGGACGGCGAGACCTTCAGCTACTCGGACGAGTCCCTGAGCCTCACCGCCGACACCTTCTGATCCGCGTCCGCACCGCCGGTTTGACACGCGCCCCGGGCATCCCGTACCGGTGGCGCGTGGGCACGAGGGACGACGCAGGGACCCGCACCCTGACCATCCTCGACGGCCACACCGGCGAGGGCACCGAGCGCCAGCTCTCGGTGGAGGTGGTGGCCGGGCCCGATCGCCGCCTCGCCCGCCTGTTCCCCGAGAGCCAGGTGGTGGTGGGCTCCGGCCCCGAGTGCGACCTCGTCCTCAGCGACCCCACCGTCTCCCGCCGCCACACCGAGCTCATCGCGGTGGAGGGCGGGGTGCGGGTGGTGGACCTCGGCAGCAAGAACGGCACCCGGGTCATGGGGGCGCAGGTGCAAGAGGCCTTGCTCCCTGGGGTCAGCCACGTGGAGCTCGGCGGCACCCAGCTCCGGGTGAGCAGCGTCAGCCGCGAGCTCGGCACGGGCGAGCGCCTCGACCGCTTCGGCGACTACCTCACCGCGAGCCCGCGCCTCGGCGCGGTCCTCGCCCAGCTCAAGCGCGCCTCCGCCTCCAAAGCCACCGTCCTGTCTGGAGGGCGAGACCGGCACCGGCAAGGAGCTCCTCGCCCGCGCCATCCACGAGGCCTCCCCCCGGGCCACCGGCCCCTTCGTGGTGGTGGACTGCGGCGCGGTGACCTCGAGCCTGCTCGAGAGCCAGCTCTTCGGGCACGTGCAAGGGCGCCTTCACCGGCGCCACCGAAGATCGGGTCGGCGCCTTCGAGGCGGCGGCCGGCGGCACGGTGTTCCTGGACGAGCTCGGCGAGCTCCCGCTCGATCTGCAACCCAAGTTGCTCCGCGCCCTCGAGGCCCGGACCATCCGGCGGGTGGGCGAGGTCACCGACCGCAAGATCGACGCCCGCTTCGTCGCCGCCACCCACCGCGACCTCGAGGGCATGGTGGCGCAAGGGACCTTCCGGGCCGACCTCTTCTACCGCGTGGCGGTGGTGCGGGTCCGGGTCCCCCCGCTCCGCGAGCGCCCCGAGGACGTCCCCCGCCTCGCCGCCCACTACGTGGCCGACCTCTCCGACGGCCACTCCGAGCTGTCCCCCGAGGCCTACGCCGCCCTCGCCGCCTACGACTGGCCCGGCAACGCGCGCGAGCTCAGGAACGTGGTGGAGCGCGCGCTCGCCCTCGCCGAGGGCCCCAAGGTGGATCCGGAGGCCCTCTTCGGGGTCTCGGCCACCCCCGCCGCGTCGTTCCACGAGGCGAAGGACCAGCTGTTGTTGGCGTTCGAGGACCGCTACGTCACGGGCTGTTGCAGCGCCACAAGGGCAACGTGAGCCACGCCGCCAAGGAGGCCGGGCTGTCGCGGAACGCGCTGTACGCGCTGATGAAGCGGGTCGGCTACAAGGCTGAGCACGCTCGAGCGGCCCGAACTCTACATCGACCTCGCGCCCACTGAGCGCTTCTACGCCATGGCCCGCCTCTGTGCCCGCCAGTGGCTCGCACACCACCCTCCTCCCCCCAAGCTCCCGCGGAGTGAGTGGCCGGGGGAGAAGTTCGAGATCGAGGCCAAGCGTGCTCGAGCTCAGCGATGACTTCACGGACCTGCTCGTCGCTCGCCAACAAGCGCGCTGCCGCCCGGCCCAAGGACCTCGCCGACGTCGACTGGCTCGAGACACACCCAGAGCCTGATTGAACGCAGCCGTTGGCCCGCCAGCGGATCCACAGTTGCTCCGATGCCTCGGCTCCGGCAGATTCAGATTGCATGAGCTCGCTGGAGGTGAGGACGCCATCTATGGGAGTACGTGGAGTCCTGCGTGGCTTGGTTGTGCTGTGTAGCCTGTCTGTCGTTGGCCTCGTATCCCAGCCAGCGCCCGCGTGCTCGCCGTCATCGACAGAGACAAGCCTCGACGCCATACGCGACCAGATCGTACTCACCGAACTGGCGCCGCCCGAGGTTGGTGAGATCACATGGACGCTCAACGAAGCGGCGCTCCGGGTGCAGGCGGTCACGTCAGACTGAAGCTTTGGCTCGGTCGCGCTACGGCTACCGGTTCGGGCGACTAGCGGCCAAGTCAGGCGCGAGCCTCCTGACCACGGTCACCGGAGTCGCCTTCGACGCGCAGGCTGGCGACAGCGCAGGACCTTCGTAGCGAGGAGGCGCAGTGGTTCCGGGATGGCGGCCTGGAGATCGAGCTGTCGGTGATCGTGGGTATGAGTCGAACCAGGTCCGTCCGGGTCGTGATCCCTCCCGCGCCCACTGAGGGGTAGCTTCATAGGCCGGCGCCCACCAGCTCCTTGGCGATGTCGAGGGGTGAGCTCAGAGCGTCGTGTCCCGCGCGACCGCCTCGGTGCGATCGACGTCGGCCGCGACCGCGGCCAGCTTCGCCCGGATCCCGTCCACCGCGTCGGCGCCCAGGGGGAGGCGGAGCGGCGGCTCCGGATCGGACACCGCGGCGACGATGGCCCGGGCGGCCTTGTCCGGATCGCCGGGCTGCTTGCCGGCGGCGTCCGCGACCCAGGTGCGGACCTGGCCCGAGGTCCCGGCGTAGGCGGGGTGCTCGGGCGCGCTCCGGAACGCCGCGCCGAACAGCGCGGTGCGAAACGCCCCGGGCTCCACGATGAGCACCCGCACGCCGTGGGGCCGGAGCTCCTGCGCGAGGCACTCCGAGAGGCCCTCGAGGGCGTGCTTGGCCGCGCAGTAGGCGCCGAAGCCCGGCGCGGTGGTGAGTCCGCCCATGCTCGTGAGCTGGACGATGGTGCCGGTGCCGCGCGCGCGCATGTGGGGCACCACCGCGCGGGTGAGGCGCACCGCGCCGAAGAACATGAGCTCCATGGTGTCGCGCAGGAGCGCCTCCTCGGTCTCCTCAGGGCGCCGATGACGCTGAAGCCCGCGTTGTTGACGAGGACGTCGATGTGCCCGAAGCGCTCCAGCGCCTGGGCGATGGCCGCGGCGCCGGACGAGGCATCGGTGACGTCGAGGGGCAGGGCGAGGACGCGCGCGGGCGCGAGCGCCACCAGCTCCGCCAACGCCTCGGGACGGCGCGCGGTGGCGACGACGGCGTCGCCCTGGGCGATGGCCGCGCGCGCGATGGCCTGGCCGAAGCCAGAAGATGTGCCGGTGATGAACCAGACCTTGGGGGTGCCGTGCTCGCTCGATGTGCTCATGACGTCGAGGCTATCGGGCGGCCCGGCCGCCGATAAGCGGGTGGAATTGGAATGGACTTGTTAGCCATGCTAAATAATCGACCTGGAACATGCGAGAGACGCTGGCCGGTCTGCAAGAGATCCTGCTCGTGGCCGAGAAGCGGAGCTTCACCGGCGCGGCGGCGGCGCTCCGGGTGACGCCGTCGGCGGTGAGCCAGGCGATCAGCGCGCTGGAGGAGCGCCTGCAGGTCCGGCTGGTCCAGCGCACCACCCGCAGCGTGCGCCTCACCGAGGAGGGCGCGCGCTTCGTGGCCCGGCTCCGGCCGGCCATGGAGGGCATCCAGGACGCCTTCGCCGCGCTGGACGACGCCCGCGGGCGACCTTCGGGGACGCTGCGGCTGACCGTCCCCCGCCTCGCCTACCGATCGTTGATCCAGCCGGTGCTCGCCGAGTTCCTGGAGCGCCACCCCGGCATCGCGGTCGAGGTGACGGTGCAGGACAGCCTGGTGGACATGGTGGCGGAGGGCTTCGACGCCGGGATCCGGCTGGGCGAGTTCCTGGACAAGGACATGGTGGCGCTGCCCGTCACCCCCGACATGCGCATGGCGGTGGTGGGATCGCCCGCCTACTTCGCGACGAGGACCCGCCCCCGTCACCCGAAGCAGCTCGAGGGCCACACCTGCATCAACTACCGCCAGGCCTCCAGCGGGCACGTCTATCGGTGGGAGTTCGAGGTCGGCGGCCGGAGCCTCACCGTGGCGGTGGAGGGCCGCGTGATCACCAACGACGGCGACGTGCTGGTGCAGTCGGCCCTCGACGGCCTGGGCCTGGCCTTCGTCCTCGAGGCGCAGGTCGAAGAGCACCTGGCCGCGAAGCGCCTGGTGCGGGTGCTCAAGCCGTACTGCCCGACCTTCCCGGGGCTGTTCCTCTACTACCCGGATCGCCGCAACATGGCGCCGAAGCTGCGGGCCTTCATCGACTTCCTGAAGGCCCGCTGACCTACCTCTTCGGCATCACCTTCACGAAGACCACCTTGTCGTCCCCCTCCTTGTAGAAGTCGGGGAAGGTGGCGGCCACCGCGTAGCCGTTCTTCAGGTAGAAGCCGCGGGTGGGGACGTAGAGCTCGCGCCCCGAGGTCTCGACGTAGATCCTGCGCCCGCCCTTGGCCTGTATTGCGGCCTCGGTGGCGACCAGGACCTTGCGCCCGAGGCCTCGCCCCTGGTGCTTCGGGTCCACCGCGATCCAGTACAGATCGAAGCTCGACTCGGTGCCGAAGATCCGGCCGTAGCAGGCGTAGCCGAGCAGGCTGCCCTTCTCTTCCATCAGGACGAAGCGGTAGCCGCTCGCCTCGCCCTTCTGCAACCTGGCCTCCACCAGCTCCTTGGCGATGTCGACCTCTTCGGGGGTGAAGAAGCCGGTGGCGGCCACCAGCCGCCCCACCCGCTCCACGTCGGCGGGCTGGACCGTGTAGCACAGCGTGCTCATGTTCGCGTCTCCAGGGCGCGTGCCAACAGGTGGCCCACCGCCTCGGTGAATGAAAGACCTGCAGCGGTGAGCGCGGCCTCGAAGCCGGCCCCGGGGGCCAGGCAGGGGTTCGCGTTCACCTCGAGGATGAAGGGGTGGCCGCCCTCGTCCACCCGGAAGTCCACCCGCCCGTAGCCGGCGAGGCCGAAGCCGACGAAGGCCTGGCGGGCCAGGCTGGCGAGGCGCTCGAGGAGGGCGTGGTCGTCGGGGGTGAAGGCCTGCTTGCGCGGGGTGGCGTCCCACTCCGCCGAGCCCGGGGTCCACTTCGCGTCGTAGCCCACCAGGTGCGGGGCCCCCTCGGGGAGGCCGAGGAAGGAGATCTCGGCCGGCGGGAGGCACCGCGGGCGCCCCTCCACCTCGAGGACCGAGATGTTGAGCTCCCGCCCGTGCACGTAGGCCTCCGCGAAGGCGGCGCCGCCCAGCTTGGGGGCCCGCGCCGCGATCAGCGCGTCCAGCGCCGCGTCGTCGACGAAGGCGCACCACCGCGTCGTCGTCGAGGCCGAGGGAGCCGTGCTCGAAGACCGACTTCACGATCACCGCACCCCGCGGCCGGACCGGCCGCCACGGCTCACCCGGCCAGCGCCAGGCCGGGGTCGGGAGCTCGAGCTCCACCATGCGCGCCTTCGCGGCCAGCTTGTCGTCGGCCAGGCAGAGCACGGGGGCACGCGACCCGGTGAAAGGGAGCCTGCGCGCGGCGAGGAACGCGGGGACGAACGCCCCAGCTGCCCTGGCCCGCCCAGCTCCTCCACCAGGTTCACCACCACGTCGGGCGCGCTCCGCGGTGAGCGCCCGGTCGAGGGCGCCGAGGTCCAGGGTGACCTCGTGGGTCTGGGCCTCGTGCCCCAGCTCTCGCAAGGCATCCTGCACCGCCTGGACCTGATCCAGCACGTCGGCCACGTCGGGGGCGGCCCCGGGCGGGACCGCCTGGTGCACCACCGCCACCTTCATGGTTCAGCCCACCCGCGCCTGGGCCGAGGCCAGGATCCGGCCGATCAGGTCGCGGTAGGTGAGGCCCACCTTGCCCACGAGGATCGCGAGGTCGGAGATCTCGGGGTTCAGGCCGGCCAGGGGGTTGGCCTCGATGAAGCTGGGCCGGCCCTGGGCGTCGCTCCGGACGTCCACCCGCCCCGCGTCGCGGCAGCCGAGCGCGCGCCACGCCGCGAGCGCGACCCGCTCGGCCTCCGCCACCTCGGCGTCGGCGCGCGGATCCGCGAGCTCGTAAGCCACCTTGCCCTCGAACTCCTTCTTGTTCTTGAAGGAGTAGATCCCGGCCTCGGCGTCGGCCAGGAGCTTCACCTCCAACGCACCGACCACCTCGGCCCGGGCCCCGGTGCCCACGATGCCCACCGTGAACTCCCGCCCCGGCAGGAACGCCTCGAGCAAGACGGGTTGACGGAAGCGCTCGAGCAGCATCGCGCAGGTGGCGGGCAGGTCGGCGAGGCTGCGGACGAGCGAGGCGGGGGTGACCCCCTTGCTCGTGCCCTCCGCCACCGGCTTGGCGAAGATCGGGGTGGGGAGCCGCACCCACTCGAGGTCGTCGAGGTGCTCCACCACCGCGTACTCCGGGGTCCGCACCCCGGCGTTCCGCACCACCATCTTGGCCAGCCCCTTGTGGAGCGAGAGCCCCAGCACCAGCGGGTCCGAGAAGGTGTACGGGATGCGGTAGGCGTCGAGGAGCGCCGGCACCTGGGACTCGCGGGCGGCCCCGTAGAGGCCCTCCGCGATGTTGAACACCAGGTCCCAGCGGTCCCCGCGCGCGAGGCGCGCGGTGAGCTCGTGGATGTTGCCGATGGGGTCCACCTCGTGGCCGAAGCTGGCCACGGTGTCCCGGATCGGCGTCGATGGTGTCGGGGCGATCCAGCTCCGCCACCTCCTCCGCCGTCATGCCCTGGGCCAGGTAGGTCTCGGCCAGGTCATAGGTGATGCCGACTCTCATGGGACGGCCTCCTCACTCACGCCGCCGCGGGCCCAGGGGGCCACCGGGGGGTTCGGTTCGCTGCAGATCTCGAGGTAGAGCTGGGCCCGCCAGCCCTCCGCCTCGGCCTCGTGCATGTCGAGGACGCGCAAGAGGGCCTGCCCCGGGCGCAGCAGCGGGGTGGGGCACATGTGCTCTGCGTCGGGCTCCAGCCCGACGGCGGAGTAGCCGAAGGGGTACATCCGGCAGGTCAGGGGCCGCACGTCCCCCGGGAGGGTGCAGCCCCGCTCCCCGAGGAACGTGCAATCCCCGTTGCCCTTCCGGGTCAGGACCCGTCGGCGCCCCTCCCCGTCGAAGACCCGGTACCACTCGGGATCGTCCTCCTGATCCAGGTAGTCCGGGTCGTCCGGCGGGGCCATGCGCACGAAGTCATCGCGCCCGGTGAACGCGGCGATGCGCGCCGCGTCCCCCGGGGTCGTGTAGATCTCCCGCACCTGGCAGCAGGTCTTCTGGACGCTATTGCAGCGTGCGCAGAGCGGCGCGTCGGCTGTGTCCACCGCCCACCTCCGGGTCCCGCGGGCCGTGATCCGGGAGCGGATCCGGGTACCGATAGACGTTCCCCTCGAAGTTTCGAAGCAGCAGATCGTCGCCGTCCCGGCCCACGAAGTACTCGGGCTGGAGCGGCACCTTCCCGCCCCCTCCGGGGGCGTCGATGACGTAGTTGGGCACCGCGTAGCCGGTGGTGTGCCCACGGAGGCCGCGGATGAGCTCGATCCCCTTCTCGACCGTGGTCCTGAAGTGCGCCGACCCCGAGATCGGATCGCACTGGTACAGGTAGTACGGCCGCACCCGCATCATCAGGAGCCGGTGCATGAGCCCCTTCAGGGTGGGGACATCGTCGTTCACCCCCTTCAGGAGCACGGTCTGGCTCCCCAGCGGCACCCCCGCGTCGGACAGCCGCGCGGTGGCCCGGTAGGCCTCCGGCGTGCACTCCGCGGGGTGGGTGAAGTGGATGCTCATCCACACCGGGCGGTGCTTCTTGAGGATCTTCACCAGGCTCGGGGTGATGCGCTGCGGGAGCACCGCCGGCATCTTGGTGCCGATGCGCACGAACTCCACGTGCGGGATCTTCTTCAGCTCGCCGAGGAGCCAGTCCAGCTTCTCGTCCTTGAGGCTCAGGGGGTCGCCGCCCGAGATCAGGACGTCGCGGATCGTCTTGGTCTGCCGCACGTAGTCCAGCGCGCGCTCGAGCCGGGCCGAGCTGGCGGTGATCTCGCCGCTCCCCACCACCCGCGAGCGGGTGCAGTAGCGGCAGTACGTGGTGCAGTAGTCCACGGCCAGGAACAGGATCCGGTCGGGGTAGCGGTGCACGATGCCCGGCACCGGGCTGTGGCCGTCCTCGCTCAGCGGATCGTCGGCCTCGCCCGGCAGGCGCACGAACTCCTCGATGTTCGGCACCACGGTGCGGCGCAGCCCCTGCTTGGGATCCTCGGCATCGAGCAAGGTCATGTAGTACGGCGTTATGCCGATCGGGAGCATCGAGCCCCCGCGGATCACCGCCTCGCGCTCCCCGTGCGACAGCGACAGGTGCCGCTCCAGGTCGGCGAGGTTCTTGATGCGGTGCTTGGCCTGCCAGTGCCAGTCGTTCCACTCCTTCAGGCTCGTGCCGGGGTAGAACTTCTTCCTGAACGCGCGCGCCGCCTCGCTCTCGGTGCGCAACTTACCTTGCGCATCGAAGAAGCCGGCCTTCGGCTCGGGCAGGTTGGACTCGGGGAGGGAGGGCAGGACGAAGGAGGACAGGGCGAAGGACGCGTTGTAGGCGTCCATCGACGGAGGCTCCTCCGCGAGCTCGGTTTCAAGGCTGTGACTCATGAGTAGACTCCGACCACCGCGCCATCGGCGCAGCGGGGATCGACAATCGGTTGTGGGCGGTGACCGGGTGCCGGTCGGTGGCTTTCCAAAACGCAGGACGCTTCGGCTCGATGAGGTCTCGAGGAGGGGGCCTTTCGAGCGTTGATGGTAGCGGCGACTGAGGCCGAGTCAACGGGATCTGTGAGCCTTCGCCTGGTGGAAATCAGCACACGAAGGACCGAGCGGTCACCACCGGCTCCCCTCCGCCAGCCCCTCGAAGAAGCGCCGCGCGTTCAGCCCGAGGGTCCGGGTCTTGTAGCCCCCCTCCTGCACCACCACGGTCGGGCGCCCCAGCCGGCCCACCTCCACCCCGAGGCGGCGGAAGTCCTCCGGGCGGTGGGCCCAGGTCCCGGTGGGATCTCCCCGGGCAGTATCCAGCCCCAGCGCCAACACGAGGAAGCGGGGGTCGAAGGCCTCGATGCGCTGCAAGGCGCGTTGCAGCGCCTTCAGGTACCCGGGCGGGTCCAGGTGCTCGGGCAGCGGGAGGTTCAGGTTGAAGCCTTCACCCTCGCCCTCCCCCGTCTCGTCCGCGAACCCGGTGAAGTAGGGGTACGCGAACTTGGGGTCCCCGTGGAGCGACACCGTGAGCACGTCCCGACGGGCGTAGAAGATGTCCTGCTGGCCGTTCCCGTGGTGGTAGTCCAGGTCGAGGATCGCCACCCGGCCGTGGGCGGCGAGGAAGTTCGCGGCGATCGCGTTGTGGTTCAGGTAGCAGAACCCGCCGAAGGCCCGCCGCTCGCTGTGGTGCCCGGGCGGCCGCACCAGGGCGTAGGCCAGGCGGTGCCCACCCAACAGCGCCTCCGCCGCGGTGAGCGCCGCGTCGGTGGCCCGCCGCGCGGCGCGGTAGGCGTTCTTGTGGAGCGGGGTGAAGGTGTCGATGCAGTAGTACCCGGCCAGGACCGTGCGATCGGTGGGCTTCTCGCGCCTGGTTCCGGATCGGGAAGACGTACGGGTAGACCGACTTGTCGCCCTCCAGCTGGGCGCAGGTGCGCTCCATGTACCTCACCAGCTCCGGCTCGTGCACCGCGGTGACGTGCTTGTCCGGGAAGTGCTTCACCTTCTGCTCGGCGAACAGGCCCGAGCGCTCCAGCTCCTCCCGGATGCGTGAGATGCGCACCGGCGCCTCCACGTACCCACGCTCCCGCACGTGGTGGATCTCGTGCTCGGCGTTCACGGTGAGGACGATGCGCTCCCCCACCCGCTTCGCGGCGGCGGGCGCGCGAGGCGCGGTGTAGCGCGGGGCCCGCAGCGGCACCGGATCTGCCCGGATGGAATCCAGCACCATCTTCACGTAGGCGGGCGGGCAGAGCGCCTTGTACTTGCGCTCCAGGATCGCCCCCACCACCGCCTTCACGTAGGCCCGGGGCGGCGCCTCGGTGACGCCGAGCCCATCGAACACCAGGAGCGGCGGATCGGTGTCCTGGGGGGACAGCGGGGTCTCGTACGCGGTGCCGGCGAGCGGCCGGGCCCCGTAGCGCTCGTAGAACTTGAGCCGCGCCTGGTTCTCGGCCCGAAGCGCCGGGTTGGGGGAGAGCGCCTCGGTGTCGGGCAGACACTCCATGAAGAGCCCCTTGGCCCCCCACGCCCGGGCGTCCTCCCGGATGGTCTCGTAGAGCGCCCCGCCGATGCCCCGGCTGGTGAGCTGGGACGAGGCGGCCATGTACTCCAGGAACGCGAACTTGATCTCGGGATCCCGCAGCACCACCGCCGCCCCCACCACCCCGCCTCGCGCCTTCTCGGCCACGAAGACCACCGCGTGGAGCTTCTTCTTGAAGGGGTTGGGGAGCGAGGCGAACACCGCGTCCCACTCGGGGTCGGGCACCGCGGCGAACTGGCTCTTCAGGATCTCCCGGGCCGCTCTCACGGCGGCTTGGTTCACGGGGAGGTGGTCGTCATAGATCCTGCGGATGCGGAACATGGAGGTCTCCCTCCTTCTACGCCCCCACCCCGCCGTCCGCCAGCACACCGCGCTTGATCTGCCGCCCCCCCGCCGTTAGGGCGACTGCGTGACCACGCCGTACCAAGCCGGCTTCGCCTTCCGAGCGGAGTGGGCCCCCCACGAGGCGGTGCTCCTCGCCTGGCCGAGCGCCGCCGACCTCTGGGAGGAGCGCCTCCTCGACGCCCAGGCCGAGCTCATGACCCTCGCCACCGCGATCGCCGACCCGGACCCCGCGACCGGGGCGCTCCGGGGCGACCCGATCTGGGTGTTGGTGCCCGACGCCGCGCGCCGGGCCGAGGCCGAGGCCGCCCTCGCCCGCCTGAAGCCGCGCGTGTTCGACATCCCCTTCGGCGACATCTGGCTGAGGGACATCGCCCCCCTGGTGGTCCAGGACGCCGATGGCAAGCGCGCCTGCGCCGTCTTTCGCTTCAATGGATGGGGCGAGAAGTACATCCTGCCCTACGACGATCAGGTGGCGACCCGCGTCGCCGACGCCCTGGGCTGGCCCCGCTTCGACGCCCCCTTCGTGATGGAGGGCGGCAGCGTCGACGTCGACGGCGAGGGCACCGTCCTCACCACCGAGCAGTGCCTGCTGAACGAGAACCGCAACCCCGGCCGGCACCGCGCCCAGATCGAGCAAGACCTCTTGCAGTACTTGGGGGCGAAGAAGGTCCTCTGGGTCACCGAGGGCCTGCTCAACGACCACACCGACGGCCACATCGACACCATCGCCCGCTTCATCAAGCCGGGGGTGGTGGTGTGCATGGCCCCCTCGGGCGACGACGACCCGAACCGCGAGGTGCTCGAGCGCATCGCGGCCGAGCTGGGCGCGATGACCGACGCCGCCGGCCGCCGGCTCGAGGTGGTGCGGGTGCCGTCCCCGGGCAACCTGGTGGGTGACGACGGCCGGGTGATGCCGGCCAGCTACGTCAACTTCTACATCAGCAACAGCACGGTGGTGGTGCCCCAGTACGGCACCGCCTACGACGCGGCGGCGGTGGCGGCCATCGCGGCCCTCTTCCCGGAGCACCGGACCATCGGCGTGTCGGCCCGGGCCATCCTGGAGGGCGGCGGCGCCTTCCACTGCATCACCCAACAGATCCCCACAGGAGGTTCGCGATGACGAGGAACGTGACGGTGGCGGCCATCCAGTGCCCGCTGGGCGCTGGCCGCGACGAGAACGTGGCGCGCGTCCTGGGCCTCATCGAGGCGGCGGCGGACGAGGGCGCGCAAGTCATCCTGCCCCCCGAGCTCTTCGAGGGCCCGTACTTTTGCCGCCACGAGCGGGACGAGTTCTTCTCGTGGGCCCGACCCTCGAGGGGAACGAGACGGTGGCGAAGGTCCAGGCGCTCGCGAAGGCGCGCCAGGTGGTGGTGCCGGTCTCCTTCTTCGAGAAGGCGGGCCACGCCTACTACAACAGCCTCGCGATGGTGGACGCCGACGGGTCCATGCTGGGCCTGTACCGAAAGAGCCACATCCCCGACGGCCCCGGCTACGAGGAGAAGTTCTACTTCCGGCCCGGCGACACCGGCTTCAAGGTCTTCGACACCCGCTACCTGAAGCTCGGCGTCGGGATCTGCTGGGACCAGTGGTACCCGGAGTGCGCGCGCTCGATGATGCTCATGGGGGCCGAGCTCCTCATGTACCCCACCGCGATCGGGAGCGAGCCCCACGATCCCGGCCTCGACACCAAGGACCCGTGGCAGCGCGCCATGATCGGCCACGCGGTGAGCAACGTGGTGCCGGTGGTGGCGGCCAACCGCATCGGCGAAGAGGAGGGCCAGCGCTTCTACGGCGGCTCCTTCATCGCCAACCACCGGGGCGACAAGCTCGAAGAGCTCCAGGGCCAGACCGAAGGCGTCATCACCGCGACCTTCGATCTCGATCAGCTCGCCGCCACCCGCGCCAGCTGGGGCTTCTTCCGCGACCGCCGCCCCGAGCTCTACGGGGTGCTCGGCACCGCCGACGGCAAGATCAAGGTCTGAGATCGCCGAACCTCACCCGGACTCGAGCGCCCGGTGCCGCTCCAGCCAGGCCAGCTGGTGCTCCGCGTGCCACTCCACCAGGCGCCCGTACAAGACCTCGGTCGCCTCCACCTGCGCCCGCAGCGTGTCCCCCTCGCGCGACACGATCAGGAACGACGCGTCGAAGCCATCGTGGTTCAAGAGCACGCGCACGAAGGAGAGCATGGGCACCGCCTTCACCCGCTCCCGCCGGAAGCCGCGGACGTCGTCGCTGCGCAAGGCAACCTTCCCCACCTCGGTGGTGATCACCAGGTGCTGCGCCTCCAGCTCCAGGAAGCCCACGCTGTCGTCGGTCTCCTTGCGCTGCAGCTCGGACCACAGCCCGCCCTGCTCCGCCCGCAGCCCCACGAAGATCCCGCGACCCCGCACCCCCAACGCGCTCCGCAGGCGCCTGCGCAGGCCGCGGTTGGCGAGCGCGCTCATCTTGAGCCCGCTCCACACCCCCGCCCCCAGCCCCAGCCCGACCCCGGCCACGAACCCGAGCACCCCGCCCAGGCTGCCACCCATGAGGAACGCGGCCGCCATCCCGACCGTGGTCACCACCGCGGTGCCGGCGGTGACCTGAAGCCAGGTGCGGTCGCGGTAGCGGCGGAACTCGGGCGAGTCCTCCCCGGTCGGCACCAGGCCTGTCGCAGAGGAGCGCACCAGGGACCGGTCCACCTCCCCATGTTGAAGGACTTCGGCGGGCCGCGTCGAGCCCTGTGGGCGCCGGCACACGCAGGGCGTCAACATGAAATACCTATGGCTCCTGGTGCGCGCACAGGCTACATCCAGCGCATGCGTACTGCCCTCGCGCTCGTCGTCGCCGGCCTCGGCCTCGCCCCCGCCACGGCGTGGGCGGACCAGCTCCAGTGCAACAGCAAGGAGGTCGCCGCCTCCGCCACCGCCTACTTCCCCGAGGGCTCCTACTTCCTCGACTTCTGCTCGCTCTGCGACGCCAAGGTCCAGGTGGTGAAGGTCGCCTCGGTGCGGGTGGTCGAGAGCTGCGACTTCGAGGTGGAGGTGACCGGCCAGGTGGTGCTGGAGTCCTCCCAGCCCTTCGCCGACGGCTACGTGCCCGGAAAGGCCGAGTTCGTCACCCCGAGCGAGACGGAGTACCGCCAGCAGCTCGACCTCGCCTACGCCTACGTCGAGGTGAAGGAGAACGACTTCCGCTGGGTCGGCGGTCAACTCGGCTTGCAGGCCACGGTGAACACCGCCTCCATCCAGCTCCCGCCCGAGGTGTTCGCCAAGCTCGGCCCGCACCACCGCCCCAAGGTGGGCAAGCCCGTGAAGCCGGCCGCCCCGGTCCCGAGCACGGCCGAGGTGCAGCGGGTGTTCGCGTACTTCCGCGACGGCCAGGAGGGCGCGGTGCTCGGCCACCTCACCGCGTGCCTGAAGCTCGACCTCAAGAAGGGCTCCTCCACCCGCTACGAGTGCCTCGACCCGGTGCGCGGCCCGGTGAGCCCGGCACCGAGGTCTTCGCCTGGGCCGACTGGCTCCTGCCCCGCGACGGCCAGGACGAGGCCGAGGTGCAGTTCGTGAAGGACGACGAGGTGCGCCTCTCCGCAAGCTCGCGCTGAAGGGGCGCGCCAGCGGCCCCGTCGTCCCCACCACCGCGGGGGCCAAGCTCAGCCAGGAGGGGATCTACAACCTGCGGGTGCTGAAGGGCGGGCAGGTGATCTCGGAGGTCTCGGTCGAGGTCCGCAAGTAGGCTTTCAGCCCGCGTCCTCTTCCAGCGCGAGCTCCAGGTTCGGGTAGAGCTTCAGCCAGCGCTTCTTCTCCATCCGCGCCTTCACCAGCTCCACCATGTCTGGCGACGTGGGCCGCACGATCATCGCCACGAGGTCGGTGACCCCGTAGGGCGCCAAGAGGGCCAGCCGGTTCCCGGGCTGGATCGCCACCGCCACCGCGGTCGCCGTCTCCGGCCACTTGCGCATCGCCGCCTCCACCGACCTGAAGCCCTTTCGGGCCACGTTCAGCACCGACCAGGGGCGCTTCGGGGAGCGGGCCGCCAGCTCGAGGGCCAGGTTCTCGTCGATGCTGGCGTCGGTGCGGCTCCTGTCGCAGTACACCACGTCGATGTCGTTCAGCGGGGTCATCGGCCGGTCGTGGAGCCGGTCCCACACCGCGTTGCGCACGAAGCCGCCGCCCACCCAGGCGTCGGGGAGCTCCAGCTCCGCCACCAGGTTCAGGGTCCCGAGCCGCCAGCGGTCGCCGGCGATGATGTCCAGGACCAGGTCCGCTTCGTTCATCGCTGCGGGGTAGCACCCCAGCCCACCCCTCGCCAAGCGTGTCCGCGAGGGACGCTGTGACGTCCCCCGAGGACGCCTCGGGCTGTCACAGGCGGGCGTTTTTGCTTTCACCCAAATTGGTCTATATGTTGCTGAAACGATCCATTATCGGAGGCAACTGATAGCGTGCTCTTTCACTCCAAGGCGTTTGCGATCTTCTTCCCCTGCGTCGTCCTGGCGTTCTTCCTGACCCCGCAGCGGCGACGCTGGGTGGTCCTGCTGGCGGCCAGCTACGGCTTCTACATGGCCTGGAACGCGGGCTACGCGATCCTGCTCCTGCTCTCCACCGTCATCGACTACGCGGTGGCGTTCCGGGTCCACGCGGCGGAGACGCCGCGGAAGCGCCTGGCCTGGGCCGGGGTATCCCTGAGCACCAACCTTGGGATGCTGGCGTACTTCAAGTACACCAACTTCTTCCTGCGGGCGTCGGCGGACCTGGCCGGGCTCTTCGGCCTCGACGTGGTCCCGGCACAGTACGACATCATCCTACCCGTCGGGATCTCGTTCTATACGTTCCAGACCATCGGGTACACCCTCGACGTGTACTGGCGCCGGCGCGCGCCGGAGCGTCACTTCGGCCTCTTCGCGCTCTACGTCTCGTTCTTCCCCCAGCTCGTCGCCGGCCCGATCGAGCGCTCCACCCAGCTCCTGCCCCAGTTCAGCCAGCGGCAGCGCTTCGACTTCGACCGCGCGGTGAGCGGCCTCGCCCTCATGCTCCTGGGCTTCTTCAAGAAGCTGATGATCGCCGACCGCGCCGCCCGCTTCGTCGACGTGGTCTACCAGGACCCGAACGCGCAGTCGGGGCTCAGCATCCTGCTCGTCTCGTACCTCTTCGCGTTCCAGATCTACTGCGACTTCTCGGCGTACTCCGACATCGCCATCGGCGCCGCGCGGGTCCTGGGCTTCGACCTGATGGAGAACTTCCGGCGGCCCTACTTCGCCCGCTCCATCCCAGACATGTGGCGGCGCTGGCACGTCTCGCTCACCACCTGGCTGAAGGACAACCTGTACATGGCCCTCGCCCCCAAGAAGAAGAGCGCGTGGGCCACCCGGCGCAACATGGCCATCGTCTTCATCTCGGTGGGCATCTGGCACGGGGCGGAGTGGACCTTCGGCCGTTCGGCTTCTACCACGCCGCCCTCTCGGTGCTCTCGCACATCGTGATGCCGTACATCGCGAAGGTGAAGGAGAACCTGCAGATCACCGGGTTCAAGGACACCCTGTGGGGTCTCGCGGCCATCGCCCTGACCTTCCACCTGTGGTGCCTCAGCGCCATCTTCTTCCGTGGGCGGTCGATCACCGAGGCCTTCACCATGCTCCAGCGGCTCTTCACCTGGGGCGGCCCGGCCGACGCGTGGTCGAAGGTGCTGGTGAAGGTGCCCGAGGTCGAGCTCTGGATCGTGGTGGCCAGCATCGCGGCGCTGATGATGCTGGAGCTCATCCAGGGCGACCGCGACAGCCGCGAGGCCGCCCAGCTCTTCCCCCGGCTCCTGCGGCCGGCGTTGGCGGCGGGCAGCCTCGTCACCATCTTGATGTTCGGCGAGATCGGCGGCGCGCCGTTCTACTACTTCCAGTTCTGAGGAGCCCCATGCAGAGGACCAAGAGCATCATCGCCTTCGCCGCCTGCCTCGCCCTCTTCCTCGGGCTCGCCTACCAGGTCCGAGACGTGGGCGAGGCGCGCTTCCTCGAGTTCGGCGTCTACCGGGATAAGCTCGCCCGCATCGACGAGGGCCGGCCCGCTCAAGCCCTCCTGCTCGGGGAGAGCCGGACCATCGGCATCACCGGCCGGGCCGAGCAGGCCAAGGCGCACGGCTTGTACAACCTGGCCATGCCCGCGGTGCAAGGCATCTTCCCCACCTACTACGTGCTCGAGCGCTACCTGGCCCACAACCCCGCGCCGAAGGTGGTGATCCTTGGCGTGGATCCGGTGGTCTACTCGGGCTGGCGGAGCATCCTGGCCGGCGGCACCGACGGCGCGGACCCCGCGCTGGACTATCACTACCGCTACGCGTCGCGGGTCTACAGCCTGACCGGGCTGTTGACCGAGCCCGAGTTCCGAGCGCGACCCAAGGCGCTGTGGCAGCTTCTGAAAGCCAAGTTGCACCTCAACAAGAGCTACTACGACTTCCTGAACGGGCACGACCGCATGACCTACGACCCCGAGGTCGGCACCGCCCTGTTCGACAAGGCACGCGGCTGGACGTGGCGGCCCCAGGACCGTGAGCGCGCAGCGGCGCCCTTCCGCCTGCACCCCGACATCCGTCGACACATGGTGGCCCTGATCGAGCTGGCGAGGGCCAACGGCATCAAGGTGGTGGCCTACCACCCGCCCCAGTACACCGCGATGTACGAGGCGCGGGCGCGGAGCGGGTTCTACGAGGGCTACTGGGCGTACATGGATGAGCTGGAGGCGACCTACCCGGAGACGTTCGTGGCGTGGCGCCGGCTGGACACCCTCGGCCACGACGCCTTCATCGACGGGCGGCACTACAGCGAGGTGGGGAGCCTGGAGGTCGCGGACAGGTCGCTCGCGCCGCTCTTGGCGTGGATCGACGAGGGCGCTGTCGCGTCACTGCTGCCCGGTCGCGGTGAGCGCCCCGGTGTCGAGGTCCACCTGGTAGGTGCGGGTGCCGTCGAGGGTGATGATGGCGGGCGCGTCGGGCACGAACTCGACGGTGGCGGTCACGTCGAAGGTGCGGCCGGTCTGGCGCCCGCGGCGGGAGGCCAGGCGCTCGGCGTGGATCTGGTAGGTGACGACGCCGCCCATCGGGCGCCGATCCGCAGTGCGGATCTGGACCGCGTCGTAGACCGCGTCGTAGTTCAGTAGGAGCGCGCTGGTCACCGGCCGGTAGATCGCGGTGAAGGACGCGTCGAGGTCGAAGCTGCCCTCGCCGTCGAGGGTGGCGGTGGCGGTGGTGAGCCCGGTGAGGGTCCAGTCGCCGTGCCGGGAGAAGTCCGCGTCCCAGCGCGCGGTGTCCACCGTGCCCTCCCAGTCCAGCACGAGGTGCGCCGAGTCGGTCGTCCCCGCCTCGCAGGCGGCCTGGGTCCCGCCCGCGGCGTCCTGACAGGTGAGCTCGAAGGCGTACTCGAGGCTGCCCCGGCGGCCGGTGAGCATGCCGGCCCCGGCGCGGGTCATGCCCGAGGGCAGGCTACCCTGCGCAGCGGCCACCGCGTCGGCGCTGGCCTCGACCTCGGAGCCGGCGCCGTCCGCCACCACCGCGCCCACACTGGACGCGATGTCGTCGTAGTCCTCGGGGGTGGGCTCGCCGCCGCAGGCGGAGATCAGGGCGGAGGCGGCGAGGAGGGAGAGCAGGGGTTCCGGTTGAGCGTGTTCATGCCCGCTTCAACCCGGCGGGCCGGGGGGAGTTGCGTGTGACATACGTCACACATATCTATCGGCGGTAAGCGTCCGAACCCGACCAGCATGAGCGTGGGCCTGTGGGCACGAAGGTGATTGACGGTGGCCTCAGGGCCCCAGGTCCGGGTTGGTCGCGGCCAGGGCGCGAGACGACTGGAGGTCGGCGAACGTCTCTGCGAGCTCTCGTCGGGAGTCGCTGAACCACTGCGACTTGGTCGTCTCTCGCGTGAGCGCGGTGGCCGCGAGTTCGAGCGCCGCCTGGGCGGCGTCGGTGGCGCCTGGCTTCGAGGACCGCATGAGGGCCTGGGCCTTCAGGACGTAGAGATAGGAGGGGACCGCGTCGCCGCGCGCGAGTCGAGCATCGAGCGCCGAGATGAACTCCTCGTAGCGTCGCCCAGTCTCTGCCGCGTTCCACCCCTCCGCGAGGACGATCTGGGGACTGTTGTCCGGGAGCGTCGCGACCAGGCTCATGAGCTTGGCGAAGGCCTCGTCGCGTTCGCTCCCGGTCAGCGCGCTGACTCGAGATGAGTAGTAGAGCGCAAGAATCGGCGGCGAGGGGTCCTTCTTGAACGCCTCCTCGGTGAGCTGCTCCGCCAAGCTCGACTGATCGAGCCGCCGGCAGACCTGCGTAGCATTGAAGATCAGATCCGCAGGGTAGGATCGCTCCTGCAAGCTGTCCTTGAAGAGGCGCAGCGTCGCGATGACCTCCTTCCTCCACTTGGGCTCGAGGAGGGTGCCGGTGTAGTCGACCTCCTTCTGCTCGGAGAAGCTCTCGAGGTCCGTATTGCGCTCACGGGCGGTGGACTCGACGAGCAGACGCTGAAGATCGCCCTCGATGTCGAAGGCCTTCCGGACCTGCTCCGCGCGCCGCAGCGCCGCGTCGGACTGCTCGAAACGCTCCGCGAGCCGGTACCGCGCGCTGAGCTCAGCCGCCTTCTCGACCTGCGCCTGATAGTCTGCAAATGCCTGCTTCTCCTTTGGAAGCTGCAGGCGCACCTGATTCTGCACCAGCACATCCAAGTCAGAGAACTTGCTCCAGCCGAAGAGCCCCACGATCGCCGAAACCACGGCCCAGAAGAGCAGCAGGTACTTCACCAGCTCTCCGACCGGGTATGACGCGCCAGCGTCTCCGCGATCTTGTCGACGCGCTCGTCCAGCTTCTGGAGTCGCTCGGGGGTGGTTGGGTCGTTCGTGGTTGGGTCGTTCATGCCTGCCTCCTCCCGCCATGGTCGAAGCGCGGTACTGCGCTCTCTCTTCCTCGGCGAGACAAGGCTTACAGGACGGAGCTCGCCGGGACGCTCCCCCGAGCAGGGGGGAGATGCGCTCTCCGGCGCCGTTCGACTCCGCCGCGATGGTCACGCGGCAAAGACGACGCCTCCTGAGCGTGGTCGACGCCGTTCGGACGCGAGGTTCACGCACGCGCCCGGTGATGCTATATTGCCGCAGTGCGGACGAGCACCTACCGCTTGGACGTCGACGGCGGGACGCCTTGCCCCGGCGACGCACCCAGCCTTTGGCTCGACCTGCGCTCACTTCCACGTGCGCCTCTACTGCCATCGGTCCCGCGGACGATTGGGTGCACCGCTTGAACTCGCGACCTCCCGCCCACCTGCCCACGCTCTCCTCGGTGCCGAACGCGCGCGTGCAGGCCGCCCGCCGCGCCGCCGACACGCTCGCGGCGACCCTCGACCTCGAGCCCTATCGGCTCCAGCGCACGATGCCCCGGCCGAGCGTCGCGCGCCCCGTGTTGCACCTCGAGGACCTCTCCGTCATCCCCTTCCTCGACGGGGTCCCCGGCGTGGAGCTCTACCAGCACCGCGCCCGGGTGCGGGCCGCGGAGGGCGATCTCTACGCGGCGGTGTCGGCGCCGGTCGAAGGCTACGACGCGTACTGTGAGCGCATCGGCCTCGGCCACGCGCACTTCGTCGGCGCGGCCGCGACCAAGAGCCCGCTCGAGGTCGCGAAGGCCTGCGCCAACGGCGCAGCCTTCGACGAGCTCGCGCGTCACGCCCGGGCCGCCGGCGGCCTCGTGGTGCACCCCTACATGGCGAATGAGGCGGTGTGGGCCCTCGCCGCGGCGCTACACGACGAGACCGGGGAGGACGTGACGGTGATCGGACCACCCCCGCCGGTGATGTGGGTCGCGAACGACAAGGCGGCTCTCAGCCGACTCGTCGCCGACGTCTTGGGTGAGGCGTCCCTCGTGCGCACCGAGATCGCGACCTCCGCCGCGCAGGCCGCCGGGTACCTCGGCGAGGTCGCAGGGTGCTGCGGCACCGTCGGCCTCAAGCGCGCCCGCTGCGCCTCGGCGATGGGCAACCGCGTGCTCGATTCGCAAGAGGTCCTGCGTCGAGGCCCTGACGGGTGGCGCGCGGAGGTCGAGGACTTCCTCGCCGAGACGAAGTGGGACGGCGAGGAGGAGCTCCTCGTCGTCGAGTGGCTACGCGGCGCCCACTCGCCTTCGACCCAGATCTGGATCCCTCCCGAGGGCATGGGCGACCCGGTGATCGATGGGGTCTACGAGCAGCTCCTCGAGCACGATCACGGGGTCTTCTTCGGCTCTCGCCCGTCGAAGTTCGGGCCCGCGGTCGACGAGGCCCTCGCGGTGCCCTCGCTCCTGGTGGCCGCCGCGCTCCAGCGCCTCGGCTACGTCGGCCGGTGCTCCTTCGACCTGCTGCTCGTCGACACGGAAGGGGCGCAAGACGTGCGCTTCAGCGAGTGCAACGGGCGATGGGGGGGCACGAGCACCCCCATGCACCTCGTCGACCGCCTCGTTCGAGGCCCCCGGCCCCCCTATCGAGCGCAGGACTTCGTGCACCCGGGGCTCGTGGGCGCGCGCTTCACCGACGTGCTCGCGACCCTCGGTGAGCACCTCTACGATCCCGCGACCGGCAAGGGGACTTTCATCTTGTACAACGTGGGGCCGCTCGCGGCGTCCGGCAAGCTCGACGTCATCGCCCTCGGCGCCTCACCCGAGCACGCCGACGAGCTGATGCAGGAGACCCTGCCGAAGGCCCTGGGGCTCGCCTGACTCGCCGCCCGGAGGCTAGCCGAACCGAATCGCGGTCTTGTGCTCGACGCTCGCCTGCGCATTGGCGAACAACGCGCCCCACACCATGCGTTCGGTCGAGAAGGGGTGCGATTGGTCGTCCAGCAGGGCATTGGCGGTGGCGACAGAGACCGTACCATCGCTCGTCTCGATCCCGATCAGGGGGGCGACCGCGAGCAGCTCCCGCAATAGAGCCTGCGACGACCCGAGCATGCCTCCGGTGATCTCTCCGTAGATCACGTCCGCAAAATCGATGGGCACATAGTAACCCTCGGCATCGGAGTGACAGCAGAGGTGAGAGTCCATGAACAGGCTCAACTCCTCGTCGAGCAGCGAATCGGTCGCGGGATCGAAGTCGGCTGGCGCGGGAGTTATCGGCGGACGGCCCGGACGCGTGAAGGTGAACGCGCGGCGGAGGAGATGGAGGAAGCTGTACGGGAAGCTACCGAGATGCGGCAGCAACTTGCCCTCGAAGACCTCCGGCTCTCGATGCACGGGGACCCCCGCCGCGGCCAGCGCTGCGTTGACCGCCTCGAGATCCCTCCGAATCCAGGCGGCGCCCTCTTCGTCATGAACGAGCGCGCCTGCAAGTGAGCCCACTTCGATACCGAGTCCCATGCGGGGCCGAGCCTACACCCGGCGCGCACCGGTGGCCACGTCCACGGGCCGCCCTCACCACAGCCCCAAGAGCCTGGTGGCGGAGCCGGAGACCATCACCACCAGGACCACCCGCACGAACTTGGGCCCCCAGCCCACCGCCATCTTCGTGCCGAGCCAGGCCCCCACCGAGGACCCCGCGGCCAGGGCCGCCGCCGGCGCCCACTGGATGAGGTCGCTGAACACGAAGATGAGGAGCGCGGGCACGGTGAACACCGCGACCAGGAACGACTTGGCCCCGTTGGCCGGCACCAACGCCCAGCCCGAGAGCCCGACCAGCGCGAAGAGCAAGAAGAACCCCACCCCCGCCTGCAGGAACCCGCCGTAGACCCCCACGAAGAAGAAGGCCACCGCCTGCACCCACGCGGGTTGCGCGGGGCGGACGTCCAGCTTCGGCTTGGCGAAGACCAGGACCAGCATCACGAGCATGGCCCCGCCGATCACCTGCTTGAAGAGCTGGGCGTCGAGCACCACCCCGAGGCCAGCGCCGCCCGCCGCGCCCAGGCACGCGGCGACCACCGGCAACAGGGCCTGCCGAAACGGGAGCATCCCGCGGCGCGCGAACTGGTGGGTGGCGGTGAGGCTCTGGAGGAACACCCCCACCCGGTTGGTGGCGTTGGCCACCGGCGCCGGCATCCCGAGGAAGATGAGGGCCGGCAGGGTGATGAGGGAGCCGCCCCCCGCGATCGTGTTGATCGCCCCGGCGAGGAGGCCTACCCCGAAGAGCAAGGCAACCTGCAGCGGCTCGAGGGTCATGCCGGCCCCACCTCGAAGGTCATCCCCGCCGCCCGCAGGCGGTCGAGCAGCACCTGCCCCATCGCGGTGGCGGGGGTCCAGATGCCGCCCTGCACCGGCAGCTTGGCCTCGTCCTCGGCCAGGCAGAGGGCGGACTCGCCCAGCATCTTCGCGGTCTCGCCGTAGCCCGGATCCTTGTTGCCCCGGACCTTGCCGAGCAACTGGACCTGCGTTCCATCCGGGCGCTCCCCGAAGGCCAGGTGCCGGAACACGAAGTACCCGCTCTCGCGCGCCTCCTTGGAGGGCCCCTCGCCCGGCTTGGGCAGGACCCGAGCGGCGAGGAGCTTTCGGGCGGGCCCCACCGCCATCGCGGCCATGAAGCCGCCGAGGCCACCGGTGATCGCCGCCGCGCGCAACCAGCCCTGCATGCCCTTCCCGGTGCTCATGCACTCGGAGTAGCGGAAGTCCTGCCCGTACGGGAAGCCGCGGAGGGCGTGGGAGCGCCGCACCACCCGGGTGTTGATCGACGCCATGACGAAGGGCGCGGTCCACATGCCGAGGGCATCGTCGAACCGGATCCCGCTCTGGTCCGAGCGGTCCGGGCCCTTCCGCTGGCCCTCCGGGTTGAGGCCGTAGGGGTGGCCGAGCACCTTGCGCAGGCTCGGATCCTTCCGCACCTCCTCCAGGATGTTGATCATGCTGGCCACGGTGCCGCCGCTGAAGGTGCCCTTGCTCTCCCCCGCGAAGGCCCGGACCTCCTTCACCGCGGCGCCCTGGGCCACCATCGCCTCCGCCACCATCATGCTGCCGAGGTCGGAGGGGATGGAGTCGTAGCCGCAGCAGTGGACGATGCGCGCCCCGCTCTCCTTCGCCGCCGCCTCGTAGCGGTCGATCATGCGGCGCACGAACTGGGGCTCGCCGGTGAGGTCACAGTAGTGGGTGCCGGCCCGCGCGCAGGCGGCCACCAGCGGCTCACCGTAGCGGTCGTACGGCCCCACCGTCGTGCAGACCACCTTGCAGTCCGCCGCGACCCGGGCCATCGCCGCCTCGTCGAGGCTGTCCGCCACCACCACCGGCAGCACTGCCGCCGCGGGGTGCTCCACCGCGAGCGCCCGCTTCACCTCCTCGAGCTTGGCCGCGCTGCGGCCGCCCAGGGCCCACTTGATCCCGGTCCCGGTGCCGAGGAGGTACTCGGCCACCAACCGCCCGGTGAAGCCGGTGGCCCCGAACAGGATGAGGTCATAGGTCCGCGCGCTGCCCACGCCCCTGGTCTGGCATGAACGGAGCGCCCAGGGCCAGCGCGGTGACCGCGCGCGTCAAGATGGCGGCGCGGCGGCGGTGAGCGGGGCGGAGCCCAGCGGGCGGGGTCGGGGCTGACCCCAGCCACCCGGCTGGACCCGGGGGAAGAGGCGCCCCACGATGCTGACGATCTCCTGCAGGGCCCCCAGCACCCGGTCCGACTCACCGAGGATGGAGAGGACCAGCCGGCTGGCCTTGGACGGCGCCTGCCCGGACTCCAGGGTCCCCACCTGGTGGTGGACGTCGTCCTGGATACGACGGCGGGACGCGGCCAGCGCGGCCTCCACCGCCTCCGAGCCGGCGGGCGACTCCAGCCACGCCTCCACGTCCCGCAGGCGATGCGCGGTGTCCTGCAAGGCGTCCAGCGCCTGCCGCGCCTGCATGTCGTCGAGCGGGGTGTGCAGGTTCGCGCGGTGGGCCTCGATCCCTTCGATGATGTCGCCCACCGCGGTGATCAGGTCGCCCTCGTGTCGGTAGAGGCGCACGACGCTCATGCGATCCGCGCCACCGGCCTGGGACTGGGCGAAGCGGAGCGCGGCGGCCTCGAGCGCCTCCACCAGCTCCGCCTCGTGGCGGGCCGCCTCCACCGCACCCCTGGCCTCGCCGCGGGACCTGAGGAGCCCCTCCGCCCCCCGCAGCCCCTCGGCCGCACGCCCGAGGAAGCGCACCAGGCGCGCCGGCTGCACGTAGCTCTCGGCGTTGGCCGCGCCCTGCCGGGCGGTGCGCCGCCGGTGCCACCGGGTGGAGAGCACGAGCGAGACGATGGCCAGGGCCGAGACCAGGCCGAGGCCTACCCCCTCGAGGAACCAGAGGACGGTCGCAATCAGGCCTGCAGTCAGCGCGGCCAGGGCGGCGGTGGCGAACCAGCCCATGAGCACGTGGCCCACACCCGCCACCCGATAGACCGCGCTGTCCCGACCCCAGGAGCGGTCGGCGAGGGAGCTCCCCATCGCCACCATGAACGTCACGAAGGTGGTCGAGAGCGGCAGCTTCATGGTGGTGGCCACCACGATGAGCGTGCTCGCTACGGTGAGGTTCACGCTGGCCCTCAGCATGTCGAACGCGGGGCGATCCTCCTCCGCCGCGTCGGGGAGGCGGAAGCGCTCCTCCATCAGGGCAGAGAGCCGGGTGGGGATGAGCGGCTTCAAGAGCGCGTCCACCCACAGCCAGATCCCCACCAGGGCCCGCGACACCACACCCGGCTTGAAGCGCTCCTTGCCCGCCGACTGCCGGCCCAGGTTCACCTCGGTCTCGGTGACCGAGCGCGCCTTCCGAGACAGGTGCAAGGTCACCACCATCATCAACCCGGCCAACAGCAAGAGCCCGTTCTGCCCCGCCACCGGCGCGGCGAGGGCGTCCATGCGCAAGCTGTCCGGCGAGGCGCCCGACGCAGCCCACGCGTCATGGGCCGCGAGCCCGGCCAGGGGGACGCCGATGAAGTTGACGAGGTCGTTGCTCGCGAAGGCGGTGGCCAGCGCGAAGGTGCCGGCGAGGACGGTGACCCGCAGCGGATCCAGCTTCACGAGGCGCTCGAGCGCGATCGCGAGGGTGGTGGCGGCGGCGACCGAGAGGACGAACGTGATCACCGGGTGCGCGGCGGAGAACTGAGAGGCGGCGGCGGGGATGACGTCCGCGTGCTTGAGCCCCTTCATCACCAGGAAGTACCCGATCGCGCTCAGCGCGAGGCCCGACCAGATCCGCTTCAACCACGGTGAGGTGCGCGCGAGGTCGAAGGTGAAGGTCAGGCGGAACGCCCACTGCGCAATGAGGCCTGCGGTGAACGCGATGGCCACGCTGAGCAGGATGCCGGTGATGATGCGGAGCGCGCCCGCGCCGTTGATGAAGTCGCCCACCGCCGACAGCGGCAGGCCCCGGTCGGTCGCGGTCACCACCGCCACCACCGCGGAGGCGCCCAGCAGCTCGAACACCACCGAGACGGTGGTCGAGGTGGGCATGCCGAGGGTGTTGAAGAGGTCCAGGAGGATGATGTCGGTGACCATCACCGCGAGGAACACCACCATCACCCCGTGGAAGGTGAACTGACTCGGGACGAAGATCCCGCTGCGCGCCACCTCCATCATGCCGGAGGAGAGCAGCGAGCCGAGGAGGACACCGACGCTGGCGATCCACAGGAGCGTCCTGAGCGACGCGGCCCGGGATCCCACCGCCGAGTTCAGGAAGTTGACCGCGTCGTTGGCGACACCCACCAGGAGATCCAAGCAGGCCACCAGGACGAGAATCGCGAGCCCCGCTGTGTAGAAATCCACGCCCCTAGCATCGCCACCCGGAGGGATCCGGTCGGTGACGTTTCCGTGTCGTTGCTAGCGCGCCAGCGCCTCCTTGAGGCTCCGGACGCGGTCCCGGACGTCCGGAGGCGCCTCCCGCGCGGCGCGCTCCGCCAACCTCGCGGCTTCATGGCGTTTACCCTCATCCAGCGCGGCCCGGCCTGCCGCCCAGTACAGCTTCGCTCGGATCCGCGCGGACCACGTGTCGGGTTGGGCGGTCAGGCGAGCCAGGGGCTCCGCGAGGGCGGCGGCGGCCTCGGCCGGCTTCTTCGCCTCGAGGAGATCGACCGCGTGGTCGAAGGCGAGCTGCGGGTTGGCGGGGAAGCGCCGATGGAGCTCGGCCGAGTAGGCGAGGGGGCCCTTGGTGTCTGCGTCTGGCGACACCGCGAAGGTGCGGGCCAGGTACCGGACCTCGAGGCCGTAGGCGCTGTCCTTCGCGAGGAGCACCTTGAGCGCTCGAGCGCCCCGCGCCCCGTCCGCGCGGAGCCCGGCCATGCGCAAGACCAGTTGCACCGGCCAGTCCGCCCCCGCCAACGCGAGGTTCTGCACCGCCTCCGCGTAGAGGAAGGTCGGGGTCACCGCGCGGCGGCCCCGGCGCACCTCCAGGGTCCGCTGGGCCGCGCGGGCCTCGGACACCGCGTCTGCCCGCCGGTCCTGGGCGATGAAGAGCCGAACGCGACGCAGCTGCACCTCGAGCAAGAGGTCAGCGAAGCGCGCGCCCTCGCCCCGGTGATCGCGCGCGAAGGCCTCGAGCGCCTCCAGGCGGCGGCCCTGCTTGCGGTGCACGGCCTGGTCATCGCCCTCGATCGCGAGCTCCATCTCTGCCATCGACACTGGGAGCCAGAGACCGCACGCGCGCTCATCGACGTCTTCGGAGGTCGCCATACTCTCGGCGCGCGCGCGGGCGGTCGCAAGGTCGCCTCCATACACGAGGGCCACTCCCTCCTCGCACGCGCTCCGCGCGTACCACGGTCCCTTGTCGGGCGCGGCGACTGTCAGGAGTCCTGCCACCATCACCGAGAGCATGCTCGTGTTCTACCGGAGGATGGGATGAGGGGCGGTGTCCGCCGACACGCTCCTGCGCGAGTTTGCGTCGGTGTTCCTCTTTGGTCGCGTGCCTGACAAGGTCGACGCGCACCCTCCGAGCGCGTGATGGGGCCGCTCTTCCTCACTGCGGTGTTGTTGGCTGCCCCCGGCACCTCAGCCGCTCCACCTGCACCCGCCCGGCCGGTGGTCCTCCGGGTGATGACCTTCAATGTATGGGGGTTTCGGTTGATCACCCCAGACCGGCGACCTCGGATCGAGGCGATCGCCGACCACGTCGCCCGCGCGGCGCCCGACATGGTTTCATTCCAGGAGGTGTGGGTGGACTCCGACGCCCACCTCCTGCGCGACCGGCTCTCGCAGGCTGGCCTGCACTACTCGAGTCGCTTCGAGGGCGCCGGCTCGGACAGCGGCCTCCTGCTCGTCTCGCGCTACCCGATCCTGGAGACCCACTTCACCGTCTTCGCCGACGGGCACACCCCACACACGCCCTGGCACCTGGACTGGGCGGTGGACAAGGGGGTGGGTGTAGCGCGGGTGGAGGCCCCCTTCGGCCCCCTCGAGGTGGCGGTGACCCACATGCAGTCGGGGTACGGGTCCGACGAGTATCGCTTCGTCCAGCTCGGTCAGGTCCTCCAGGCGGTCGACTCCGTCGCGCCATCGACCGAGGGCCACCCACCGCTCGTCTTCGCAGGAGACCTGAACGCGGGGGCGGGCACCCTCCCCTTCGAGGCCCTGACCGCCATCGCCGGCCTGACCCCGAGCGTGTCGAACTCCGGGATCGACGCCGTCCTCACACGAAGCGGCGACGGCGTCTGCCTCGCGCCGCTCGCCACTCACATGCTCTTCACCGCGCCGGTCGCCCTCTCCAACGGGCATGAGCGCCCGCTCTCGGATCACCCCGCGGTAGTGGCGGAGATCGCCGCGACACCCTGCGACTCGGCTCGACGTTGGACGGCGCTCCAACCCCCGATCACGGCCGCCCTGGTCCCCGTGATCGAGCGCGAGTGCGATACGCGGCGCTGGACTTGGGCGCGCGACGGCATCGTGGCCCTCAGCCTGCTCCTCCTGGTCTGGGCAGGCCGGGGTCGACGTCGCACGCGGCGCGGCGCGGCGCTCCGCGTGGTGAGCTGGGCCGCGCTGCTCTGGATGCTCTACCGTGCGGCGTGGTTCGGCCCCGACACCGTGCGCGCGCTCTCCGACCTCGGAGAGCGCGCCCGCGTTCACGTCGCCAACACCGCCCTGTCACCGAGCAGTGCGGAGTCCGTCAAACTCGCGCACGGCTACGAAGGCGCTCTACCTCGGACTGACGTCGAGCCTTGAGCGCGCTCACGTCGCGGCTCGCGCACGGATGTCACCCACCCGTGCCTGGCCAGCCACGATGGGAGCGTACTTCTTCAGGGCATGGGCGCCGCTTCGCAACCCAGCTTGCCTGACCGCGGTCGCGGGCTTCGGGCGCTGGGCAACGCGGCCGGCGGGTTGCTCGCGCTCGCCATGCTCGTGTGGGTGTTCCGCGGGGTGGATACGTCCGCCGTCACCTCCGCCCTCGCGCGAGCGGGCGGCTGGGCCGCGCTGGCCGCGGTGCCGTTCGGCGTCGGTCTCATGGTGGACACCGTCGCCTGGCGAGGCCTCATGCTGCGGGTCGGCCGGCGCGCGGGCTACCTCCGCCTGCTCCAGGTCCGCATCGCCACGGAGTCGGCGGTGGTGGGTCTCGCGGGCGGCGCGGTGCTCGCCGAAGGGCTCGCGCCCCTGCTCCTGTTCCGCTCGGGGCACGCCACCGTAGGCGAGGGCGCGGCCACCGTCGCCATCCGCAAGCTGGCCCTCCTCCTCTCCCAGGGCATCTACGTCGGGCTCGCGGCGATCCTCGGCGGCGGCGCGGTGGCGGTCCTCTCCGAGGCCATGGGTTGGCCTCGGCTCGGCCCGTGGCTCCTCGTCCTGGCCGGGCTGCTCATCTGCCTCGCAGCGCTCGCTCTGCAATCACTCCTGCGCGACGGAACGGTGGGTCGGATCCACCGGCTCGTCGAGCGCGTGCGGTGGGCGCCGGTCCAGCGCCTCCTCGAGCGCTCCGAGGTCGGCGTCGCCCAGGCGGACCAGTGCCTCGCCCAGGCGCGCGACGGGCTCGGGCCGGCCGCCGCGATCCTGCTCGCGGTCTGGTTCCTCGAGGCCGGGGAGACCTGGCTGATCTTGTGGCTCGTCGGGATCGATCTCCCCTTCACCGCGGTGATGGCCTTCGAGCCGCTGGTGGCGCTCGCCCGCCACGCGATGTTCTTCCTGCCCGCCGGCCTGGGGATCCAGGACGCAGGCTACGTTGCCTCGCTCGGGGCCCTCGGGGTGTCGGACCCCTTGGCCTCGGGCGCGGCGTTCACGGTGCTGAAGCGCGCCAAGGAGCTGGCGTGGGTCCTGTTCGGGGCCCTGCTCATGGCCTGGCTCTTCCGCACCAAGGAGTTGAGTGAAGCATGAACCTGGTCGTCGTGGTCCAGGCACGCGCGTCGTCGACGCGGCTGCCCGGCAAGATCTTCATGGACCTGTGCGGGGCACCGCTCCTGGTCCGAATGCTGGAGCGCCTCAAGGCTTGCAAGACGCCCTTCACCCTGGTCGTCGCGACCACTGACGACCCCGCGGACGACCAGATCCCCGCCCTCGCCGCCCAGGCCAGCGTGGCCTGCGTGCGGGGCCACCCCACCGACCTCCTGGAGCGCCACCTCACCGCCGCCCGCGCCTTCAGCGCCGACGCGGTGGCCAAGATCCCGTCGGACTGCCCGCTGATCGACCCGCGGGTGGTCGACCGGATCCTCGGGACCTTCGTCGAGGCGAACGGCGCCTACGAGTACGTGAGCAACCTCCACCCGGCCACATGGCCGGACGGCTACGACGTCGAGGTGATGAGCATGGACGCCCTGGAGCGCGCGGGGCGAGAGGCGACGCGTCCCCACGAGCGTGAGCACACCACCCCGTACCTCTGGGACGAGCAAGGCCGCTTTCGCTGCCACAACGTGGCCTGGGATCGCGACCTGTCGATGACCCACCGCCTCACCATCGACTACGCGGAGGACTACGCGCTCATCAAGGCGGTGTACGAGGCCCTCTACCGGCCAGAGGGTGAGGCGTTCTCGCTCGACCAGATCCTCGCGCTCCTCGACGCGCGGCCAGATCTGTACGCCCTCAACGCCCACCTGTCCGGGGTCAACTGGTACCGCCACCACCTCGACGAGCTGCAGACCATCGACGTCTCCCGGACCCGCTGGACGGCGGCCGAGCAGGCGCAGGGGGGCGCTCGATGAGTTCGACGGTGTTCGACCTGTCCGACCGGGTGGTGGTGGTGACCGGGGCAGCGGGGCTCCTCGGGCGGCGCTTCGCCACCGCCGCGGCGGAGGCCGGCGCCCACGTGGTCGCGGCCGACCTCGAGCCGGGGCCGGTGGAGGCCCTGGCGTGGGACCTGAAGGAGCGCTTCGGCCACGACGCGCTGGGCGCGGCGGTCGACATCACCTCCCCCGCCTCGGTGGACGCGCTCCGGGACCGCATCCTGGCCCGCTTCGATCGGGTCGACGGCCTCGTGAACAACGCAGCCATCAACGACATGTTCGAGGATCCCACGGCGGCCGCGGCGCTCTCCCGATTCGAGGAGTATCCGCTCGAGCTGTGGCGGCGCTCGCTCGACGTGAACGTCACCGGCACCTTCCTGATGTGCCAGCGCCTCGGGGCGGTGATGGCGGCCCGGGGCCGGGGCGCGATCGTGAACATCGGCTCCACCTACGGTTTGGTGGCGCCGGATCAACGCCTCTACCTCCCCCCCGAGGGTTCGCAGGCGTTCTACAAGACCGCAGCCTATCCTGCGGGCAAGGCCGCGGTGCTCGGCCTCACGCGCTTCGTGGCCGCCTACTGGGGGGCGCGGGGGGTGCGCGCCAACGTGCTGTCGCCCGGCGGCGTGGAGAACGGCCAGGATGGCTGGTTCGTCGACGCCTACGCAGAGCGCACTCCGCTCGGCCGGATGGCCCGGCCCGACGACTACCGCGGCGCGCTGGTGTTCCTCCTCTCTGACGCGAGCGCCTACATGACGGGCGCCAACCTGGTGGTGGACGGAGGGTGGACCGCATGGTGACCCTGGCGCCCGCCGAGCTCACCGCGCGAGCCCGGCGCATCCGCCTCGTGCTCTCGGACTGCGACGGCGTCCTCACCGACGGTGGGGTCTTCGTCAGCGCCGAGGGCGAGGTCATGAAGCGCTTCAACCTCCGGGACGGCATGGGGGTAGAGCGCCTGCGGGATGCGGGCGTCACCACCGCCTTCATCACCCGGGAGCGCTCGGAGATCCTCTCGAGGCGAGCGGAGAAGCTCCGCCTCGAGCACTGCTGGATCGGCGTGCAAGACAAGTTGTCGCACCTGGACACCATCATCCAGGAGTCCGGCGTCGGCTCGCCCGCCGAGCTCGCCTACATCGGCGACGACGTCAACGACCTCGGGATCATGCGGGCGATCGCCGAGGTCGGCCTGACCGGCACGCCCGCGGACGGATTCGAGGAGGTGGGTCGCGTGGCCCACTTCCGGGGTTTCAAGGCTGGGGGGCAAGGCGCCTTCCGCGAGTTCGCCGAGTGGCTCCTGCGTCTGCGCGGAGGTGCTTCGGCCATGGAGGACGAGCAACGATGACGCAGCGGATGAGGATGATCGGCGACCGGCCGGTGGGGCCGGGCGCCCCCGTATACGTGATCGGTGAGATCGGGATCAACCACAACGGGGACGTGGACCTGGCCCTGAAGATGATCGAGGGCGCGGCGCACGCGGGCGCCGACGCGGTGAAGTTCCAGAAGCGGACCCCGGAGCTCTGCACGCCCCGGGCCCAGTGGGACGTGGAGCGCGACACCCCGTGGGGTCGCATGAAGTACATCGACTACCGCCGGAAGGTGGAGCTATCGGAGCGCGACTACGAGCTGATCGACGAGCGCTGCCGCGAGCTGGGGATTCAGTGGTTCACCTCCTGCTGGGACGAGGAGTCGGTGGCCTTCACCGAGGCCTTCGACCCACCCTGCTACAAGGTGGCCTCCGCCTCGGTGACGGACGGGCCGCTCCTGGAGGCCCTGCGCACCACCGGGCGGACCATCATCCTCTCCACCGGCATGTCGACGTTGGAGCAGGTGGACCGCGCGGTCGAGCTCGTGGGGCATGAGCGGTTGCTGATCGCCCACGCCACCTCCGCGTACCCGTGCCCGCTGGAGTGCCTCAACCTGAAGGTCATCGACACGCTTCAGCAGCGATATCCCGGCTGCCCTATCGGCTACTCGGGGCATGAGGTCGGCCTCGCCACCACGTGGGCCGCGGTGGCGCTCGGCGCGACCTTCGTCGAGCGGCACATCACCCTCGACCGCGCCATGTGGGGCTCCGATCAGGCCGCGTCGGTAGAGATGGGGGGCTTCGCGCGGCTCGTGAGCAACATCCGCGACATCGAGACCAGCCTAGGTGACGGCGTCAAGCGGGTCTACGCCTGCGAAGAGGCGCCGCGCAAGAAGCTCCGCCGCTTCGACGCCATCCTGCCGCGCTCCGCCTGAACCAGACGATCGCCGGGGCTCGACCCGAGCCCCGGCGTCCATCACCCTCCGTCAAGCCAGCCTGCGGAACCCGGTGTGCTTCACCGGCCCGCGGAGCTGCGCGCGGACGTCGCCGCGGGCCAGCGCCTCGCCACACCGCTGAAACGCGCCACCCATGGCCTCGACGTAGCCATCGACGTGCTCGGGGGTGTGGCAAACCGTGGCGTAGAAACGATCCGAGGCCAGGTAGTCCCGATCCAACATGTCCTGGATGAACAGGGTGGTAAGGGCCGGGGCCTCCGCGTGGTCGATCGAAAACGAGGCCAACGGCGGGATCCCGAACACCTTGATCGGGAGCCCGGCCGCATCCGCCGCCTCGCGCCATGCCGCTTGCACTCGGGCGCCGATCTCGGCCACCGTCCGCCCCGCGTCGATCCGCCGGTGCTTGGCCACGGTGGCGAGCGCCGCCGCCGGTCCGACCCGCTCCGTCCAGTAGGCGCTCGAGATGAAGGTGCGTTGCACCGCGTCCATCACGCTCCGTTTGCCCATCATGGCCGCCATCGCGAAGCCGTTGGACATGGTCTTGGCGTAGGTCACGATGTCGGGCTCGACCCCGTAGAGCTGGTGCATGCCTCCGGTGTTCATGCGGAAGCCGCACGTGATCTCGTCGAAGATCAGCACCGCGCCCAGGCGGTCCGCCAGCGCGCGCACCGCCTCGAGGAACCCCGGCGCGGGCCCCTCGCTCCGCACTGGCTCCATCACGATCGCGGCGAGCTGGTCGCCGTGCGCCGCCGCGATGCGCTCGAGCTCCTCCAGCCGGTTGTAGGCGAAGGGGAGCGCGCTGCCCGCGAGCCCGCTCGGGACCCCCGCCGGCTCCAGGCCGGGTAGGAGGTGACCGTTGAGGGCGTCCCCCGCCCCGAGGTTCGTGGCGAGGTACCAGTCGTGCCAGCCGTGGTAGCCAGAGAAAGCCACCTTGTCACGGCCGGTGGCGGCCCGCGCGGTGCGCACCGCCTTGGCCATGACCTCGCCTCCGGTGCGAGCGTAGCTCACCATCTCCGCCCACGGATGCAGTTCCAGGAGGAGCTCGGCCAGGGCCACCTCCTCCGGCGGGTTCAGGGTGCACATCGGCCCTGCGCGCACCGCGGCCATGACCGCCTGCTCGACGTCCTCGTCGGCGTAGCCGAGCACCGAGGTGCCGATGCCCACCATGGTGAAGTCGAGGTAGCGGCGCCCGTCGAGGTCCCAGACCTCCGCCCCCTTGGCCGCGCGGTAGTAGGCCGGCCACAGGTCGGGCAGGTACATCTCCGCCCGCTTGCCGAGGAGCTGGCTGGCCCCCGGGATGATCTGTCGCGCACGCTGATAGAGGCGCTGACCCGCGCCCTGCTCTTCGTTGTCCTTCATGAGTCCTCCTCGGCTACGCCAGGCTGTCTTCCGCCGCCTCGCTCGTGCCGCTCTCGAGTACGCCCCTCGGCAGCCGATGGGCCCCCAGCACCCCTCGACACACCCGCGCGATGTTCTCCGCCGCCCGCCCGTGTTGCAGGGGCAAGAGCCGCTGGATCTCCTCCATCGGGTGGTGGCTGTGCACCTCCTTGCCGAGCGCCGCCCCCGCGAAGGTGAGCGAGGACCACTCGGTGATCAGGACGTCGCAGTTCGCCACCATCTCCTCCGCCGAGCCCGAGGTGAAGACCTTGGCTTCGGGCATCAGCGCGTGGATCTCACTGGTCGCCCGCGCGAAGTCCTCGTTGGGGTGCAGCTTGAAGAAGAGCGGTCGGCCGGCCGTGATCGCCACGACCTTGTCGAGGAAGGTGTGACGATCGCCCTCGGCCATCGTCTCCCGCGCGTCGGTCGTGCAGACCAGCACGTAGCCCTTGTGCGGGAATGCGTTTTCGCGGAACCGCTCGAAGTCGTCGAAGTTCGGGATGCCGGTGACCTCGACGCGCTCTGTGGCCACTCCACTGTTCAGGTAGTTGTCACGGTAGCCGGGGCTAGCCACGCAGATCTTCTCGTAGGCCCCGCTGAGACCGAAGGTAGACGTGCCGGTCAGGGGCCGGGGGATCAAGCGCGTCCAGCGCCACACCAGCGTCTTCCAGTTGGGCGGATCCTGGATACCTTCCTGCACAAGCACCATCGGCGTGTACGCGAGGCACCGCGGGATCACCTGGTCGTTGCAGCTCACCACGAGGTCGTACGCGTTGGCCTCCGCGTCGAGATCTACCGCGAGTCCATTCGCCTCGAGGTAGTCGAGGCAGATGCGGCGACGGCGGCTCCCCAGGATCGCGGTGTCCAGCCACCCAACGCGTTTGGCGACGCGCACGTGCAGCTGGTCGCCGAAGTACGGGGTGAAGAACGCCTCGACCTCCGGCATCTGCCGCGAGATGGCGTGCATCTGGGTGGTCTGGTTGGGCGACCCGCAGATGAAGAGGACCCGAGCCCGCCCGCGCGGGGTGGGCGCAGGCGCGGGCCGGATCACGGTGCGCATGGCGTCGGGCCCGGCCCGAAGGAGCCGGACTGAGACCGCTCCTGCGAGGAAGAGGCCCAAGGCGAGGGCGGCCAACGGCGCGACGGCGGTGGCCTCGGGCGAGATCGCAAGCAGACCTGCGGCGATTGCGCCGTAGGCGGCGGAAGCCATGGCCCAGAACAGGATGGTGGTGACGGCGTGATGGAGCCTCCCCGGAGCGGCCGGGCGGCCGTCTCCCTCGAGGTAGCCCCGCTCGGAGTCGGGGGTGTGCGCGAAACAGAGGACAGCCACCAGGGTGGCCAGCACCGCGAGCGCGAGGTGCGAGGTCACGACGTTCATCTCTTCTCCAAGACGCGAAGGAGCGCCGGGAACAGGACCGTGGAGGCCACAAGGGTGGCCAGGAACCCGACCACGGCGGTGCGACCCATGGTGGCGATGCCCTCATGGTGCGCCACCAGGGTGGCGGCGAAGCCCATCGCGGTGGTCAACGAGGCGAACACCGAGGCGGCGCCGGTGGTCCTGAGGACCTTGCCCACCGAGCCGGGCCCCTCCTGCGCGTAGCGGTGCATGATGTGCACCGCGTTGTCGATGCCGATCCCGATGACGGTAGGGAGCACCGCGATGTTGAAGACGTTGAGGTCCATGCCCAGCGCGCCCATGGCGCCGAGCATCCAGACCATGCCCACCCCGAGGGCGGAGGCCACGAGTCCGGCCCGCCGGAGGCTGCGGAAGTCCAACAAGAGCAGGACGAGGACCGCGGCCACGCCCAGGAACACCACCCGAGGCCCGTCCCTCCTGATCCTCGCCAGGACCCGGGCTGCCACGCGGTTCTCGTCGAGGATCGGGGCCTCGACTCCAGCCTCTCGCAGGTCAGCCTGCACCTGATCGAGCTCGTGTGCCCAAGCCTGGATCTCCTCGTCCAGGGCCATGGCCCGGCGGGGCCAGACGAGGACGAAGCTCAGCCCGCCGTCGAGGGACTGCAGGAGCCGTCGTACGCGACCGGGGACGTCCTCGAGGGTCCAGGGTTGCGCCGCGAGCTGGGTGTCCAGCGTCCGGAGCTTGTCCTTGGCGTCGGCCGGGAGCTTGTCCCGCGGGAGCCGACCGAGCTCCTCCTGGATCTCATCCAGGATCTCGCGGCGCGGCTCGAGGTCCTCGGGCACCAGCGACGCGAGTGAGAAGACCCGGTCGATCTCCGAGTCGGGTCGCGCGAGGTGCCGACGCACCACCGCCTCCGCCGTGCGGGCCTCGGGCAGGTCCTGGACCGCGATCACCCCAGGGTTCAGGGAGCCGCCGAACGCAGGCTCGACCACGTCGGCCTGGAAGCGCGCCTCGGGGGCATCTCGCCCCACCGCCTGCTTGAAGTCGGTTCGAAAGCGAACCTGCAGACCTTCATGGCTGGCAGCGATGAGGAGCGCCACGCTCGCCATCACCACCCCCCACGCCAAACCCCGGGCGGCGCCCGCCCGAGCGAGGGGATCCGGGCGGCGCCGCCCGGGTACGAGGGAGAGGCGCATCGCGAGGGGCGGCAGGAAGAGGAAGGAGGTGAGGAGGGTGAAGAGCACGCCGGTTGCGGCGATACCGCCGTACTCGCTGAAGCCCCGGAAGTCCGACAGGGTCATCGTCACGAAGGCCGCGAAGGTGGTGAGCGCGCTCGTGAGACAGCCCGGGAACGTCGCCACCATCGCGCCGTGCATCGCGGCGACGCGGGACGCGCCCTGGCCCAGGTTCTCGAGGAACCTGAGGTAGAGGTGGATGCCGTAATCGACCCCGATCCCGAGCAACGCCGTCACCAGGAAGCCAGAGACGAGGTTGAGCTGCCCGACCGTGAGGGCGGTCACCGCCAGGGTGGCCGCGATGCCGAGCAAGAGCGGCAGGGCGATGATGAGGGACGCGGCGATCTGTCTCGTGTAGGCAGTCAACAGGAGCAGGATGGCCACCAGGGCGATGACCGAGGCCCGGGCCAGGTCCCGCGTCATGATCTGGTGCTGCTCCTGGTTCACCGGGAGCGCCCCCGAGAAACGCACCTGCAGCTGGTGATCCTGGGGCCGCGCGTCCGACACCAGCTCCGCCGCGCGTCGAAGGGTCTCCGCCCCCTCGGCCATGTCGTAGCTCGTCCCCCTCGGCTTCACCCGGACGAAGCGATACCGCCCGTCGGCGGAGGCCATCGAGGCAGACAGGGGCGCGTCGGCCTCCTCGCGCTTCAGGAACGACTCTGTGGCCTCCCAAGGTGGCAGGCCGTCTTGCAGATCGACGAAGAGGGGGTTGGTGGCGTTCGCCTTGGCCCTGGTCACGTCGTCCTCCACCGCCTCCTGGAGGCCGCGGAGCTGCTCCTGGCCGAGGAAGAGGAGGCGACGGGCCTCGAAGAGCTCGGTGGGGTAGGACGCGTCGGCCCTCGCCACCCAGGCCTGGCGCTGAAAGCGCGCGGCAAGGCCCTCCGCGAAGACCTCGCACGCCACGTCACACTGGCCGTCGGCGCGCCTGATCGCCACGATGAGGTCGGCGGTGCCACCCGCCCTCGCCTTCACCGCCTCGACCTCCTGGACCGCGGGGTCATCGGTTGGCAGGAGCGCGGCGAAGCTGGTCTCGAACCTCAGGTCGCGCGCGAGCAGGATCGCGATCAACCCCACCACGACGCCAAGGGCGGCGAACCACCCAGGCCGCCTGACGATGAGAGCGGCAAGCGCCTGCAGCCCCGCGAGCACCGTGCCGCATCCATCGCCCCCGCCTCATGCCTCGTCAACCCATCCTTCGAAACCGGGGCCAGCGTGCCCGAACAAATACCGTCCCTTCACCGTCTCGTCACGCATGTCACTGTTGCCACGCGTAGGCTCTGATCCAGCGGTCTTGCGCCATGTTCGATGTAGACCTCTGGCCCACCACGACGATCGTCCTGTGGGCCGTCCTCATGATCGCGCTCGAGCGTTGGCGACCCTACCAGGTCGGTCAACCCTTCTTGCGGCGCGAGTTCTGGACCGACTTCGTCTGGTTCAGCATCGTCTTCAGCATGGCGATGGGCTGGGTGGTCTCCACCCTCGTGATCCCTGGCCTCGACGCGGCCACCGGCTGGTCCACCACCCGCGGGATCCGAGACTGGCCGGTGGCCGCACAGGTCGCGGTCTCGTTCGTCACCCACGACCTCTTCATCTACGCCTTCCACCGCGCGATGCACCGGAACCGCTACCTGTGGAGGCTGCACGAGTGCCACCACTCGGTGCAGGAGATGGACTGGGCGGGAGGCTCACGGGGTCAAGTGTTCGAGAACCTGATCACCGGCACCGCCGAGTTCGCGCCCATCGCGCTGTTCATGTCGCCTGAGGTCGCGGTCATCAAGCCGGTGATCGATGCCTGCTGGGGGATGTGGATCCACGCCAACGTCGATGTCCGGAGCGGCTGGCTCAACTACCTGTTCAACGGCCCTGAGCTGCACCGATGGCACCACAGCGCCGAGGTCTACGACACCAACTTCGGGACGAAGCTGGCGATCTGGGACTGGCTGTTCGGGACCGCCTACCTGCCCTCGGACAAGAAGGCGACCCGCCTGGGCCTGGCCGAGCCCTTCCCCACCAACATCATCGCGCAGCAGCTCTTCGCGTTCCGATCCTACCGAGTGTAGAAGTCGTACGCGGCGCGCATCACCGGCTCGAACAGGCCAGCGTCCATGAGCTCCTGGGCCGACACGATGTTGTCGGCCGCGATCGCGCGAAACGCGTCAGCGGTTACGGGGTCGAGGTTCGCGAGGGCGTAGGCGATGACGTCGGGCGGGAGCATGATCGCGCCTCGGGGGTAGTCCTCGCCGTTCCACTCCCAGTTCCCGGTCAGGTTCCGCTCCGCCGCCGCCACGTAGCTGTCGGCGTCGGCGCTGCCGCTGGCGGGGAACGCATACGGGAAGTTGCCGAAGCTGACGCGCTCGCCGATGGGCGCACCGATCGTCGTCGGCTGCTCCGACAGGAGCGCGTCGGCGAGGAGGGCGTCGATGTGGGTCTGGAGTGACGGCATCGCGAGCGGGACCCCGCCGAGCTCGTTGTACAGCCACGACAGCGTGGGGCCGCCGTCCGGGCGATAGTCGTTGTAGTCGTAGCCGATCGCGGACGCCCACGCGTTGTTGACGTCGTCGAAGATGAAGGACTTGACCGTGAACTCGTCCTCGCCCGCGGCGCGGACGTCGTCGTACAACATGCTGCGCCACGACGGCGGGAGCGCGGCGTCGAGCGTGCCGGGCGGGAGCACCGTCTGCAGGGCGGGGAAGAGCTCGTTGTTCGCGGCCATGTCGCGGATGATCTCGGCCTGGCGCGCCGGATCGTCGGTGCCGGTGAGGGCCATCAGGACCTCGGGCGTGTTGAGCTGCACGCCATCGGTCAGGAGCGGCGAGCCGCCGGGCAGGCCGGTGTAGGCGCAGCTCGGGCAGTCCATCGGGAGCCGCGTGCTCCCGTCGACGGTGGAGAACGAGAAGGTCGTCCCGGTGATGCTCGACGCGCTCTCGAAGTCGGTGCCCCGAAGATCCGCGTACAGGAAGTTCGAGTTCGAGATGTCGCCGTTGAAGGTCGCGCCGCGGAGGTCCGCGCCGAAGAACCAGCCGCTCACCGGCCCGTCGAAGACCGCGCCCTGCAGGTTCGTGTTCTGGAGGTTGTAGTCCCAGTGGTTGACGGTGAGGCCCTGCGTGAAGTGGGCACCGCTGAGGTCCAGGTTGCGGAGGTCGACGCCCTCGACGGGGAAGTTGAACGTGGCGTCGACCAGGCTGTCGCCGTTCGCGATCGCGGCCCGGAGCTCCGCCTCGCTGTTGAACACCGGCCCCTCGCTCGCCGCACAGCCGGTCAACAACAGCACCACCGCCGCCAGGCCCAGCACCAGCAGCGGCGCGATGGCGAGCTCCTTGTTCGCGATGTCCGAGAGCCCCGCGCTCTCGAGCGCCGCGTCGCGCGCCTCGCCCGGCGGAAGGCTCATCACCTCGAGGAAGTCGTCTCCCGCGGGGAGCGTGCCGTCGGCCGCGGTGAGGAGCCGCAGCTCCGGGTGCTCGGCCGACCACTCGCCGAAGTCGTGCTCACCGGAGGCGTCGAAGAAGCGCCCCTCGGCGTCGAGCAACCCCACGTGCCCGGGCTCGTCGGGGTCGACGTTCTCCATCAAGACGACCTGATACTCGGAGATGTCGACGCCCTTCGCCTCGAGCTCGTCCAGGAGGGTGCACGCGAAGTCGAGGCAGTTGTCTTGACCCGGATCCTGATAGACCTCGTCCGCGAGGGTCGACACGGGCACCTGTCGCTCGACCGTCTTGTATTCGGTCCGCGTCTCGAAGACGTCCTGGTAGACGGGCGGAGTCGTCTCGTCGCCCTTCGATACGCACCGGCGCACGGAGTAGGTGACGGTGATGGGGGTGGTCTCGCGGATGGTCTGGAACTGCATGACCGTCCCGAATTGCAACCCGAGTGCCACCGCTCGGGGTGAGTTTCGGCGTCCGAGCGTGTGCACTCCGCGCCTGATCGCACCACTGGCGGTGCACCGGAACCGGACGTGCACCCGCTCAGGGAAGATCACCCTTTACCAACGCCCTACACCGGTCTACCTCGGCTCCGCATGAGCAAGGACGACGAGGCGACCCCGTCCCGGGCCAACCCCCTGGCCCCCCATGAGGCGGTGACCCGGCACGTGATGCCCCTCGGGCCCCGGGTGCTCGTGAAGCTCATCCCCAGCGGCGACCGCAGCGCGGGCGGCCTGTTCCTGCCCCCGGGGGCCAAGGACGCGGTGGCCCGCGCGGCCTACGGCGAGGTGGTGGAGGTCGCCCGGGCCGGGTCCGAGGACGAGGGCTTCGGCGAGAACGTCTCCGGCGTCCCCGAGGGCTCCAAGGTGCTCTTCGCCAAGGACAAGGGCCTCCCGGTGCCGTGGGACGAGGACCTCCGCATCCTCGACGTGAAGGACGTCGTGGCCATCGTGGACGAGATCGAGCTCGACGTCGCGAACTGACTCAAGCGTCGAGGCGCGCCCACGCCAGCTCCCCGCGGGCGGTGAACTCCGGGTCACGGTGGCTGAGCCCCCACGCCCAGGTCTGCGCCGCGTCCAGGGCCAGGAGCATCCGCAAGACATCCTGCTCTTCCGGGCTCGGGGATCGACCGTAGCCATCGAAGAACGCCTCTCGCAGGTCAGGTTGCGTCGGCCACCCCCACAGCTCGAGGCGGGTGAGGTCCGCCAGCCAGACGTCCGGACGCGCGTGCTCGAAGTCCAGGATCCCGAACGGTGACCAGCGCCAGTTCCGGGGCTCGTAGTCGCGGTGGCAGGGCACCCGCAGGCCACCTTGCAGCGCGGCCGGGAGCCCGACGGTCCGCTCCGCCACGCGGGTGAGCACCTCGGGCACGAGCACCCCCGCCGCCCGCCGCAAGGTAGCCTCCCGACGCCGCTGGTAGGCCACGTCGAGCGGTATGGGGTCGGGATCCGACACCGGGTGCCGATGTAGGATCTCGAGCGCCCGCCCCGCCGCCTCGAAGAGCGCCAGGCGCTGGGCCTGCGCGCCGGGGAGCGGGCTCGCGTCGACCCCCGGCAGGGCCGAGAGCAAGAGGGCTGGCGGATCTTCGCTCACCGCGAGGAGGGTCGGGGCGGGCAGCCCGGGGGCCAGCGCGAGGTAGGCGTCGCGCTCCCGACGGTGCTTCCCCGGCTGACGATGGGCCTTGAGGTAGGCCACGCCGCGCGCCGCCTCGAGCCGCCACGCCGCGCCCGCGGTGCCCAGCGCGGTCACCGTCGAGAGCGGGCCCAGGTGGGCCTCCGCGAACGCGCGCAGGGCGAAGTGCAAGGGTGCCTCCATCCGTCCTCAGCCTCTGCTATGCTCTCCCACCGGTGGCGAGCAAGGTCAGCGCAGGGCTGCTGATGTTCCGTCGCCGGGCTGGGCGGCTGGAGCTCCTGGTGGCGCATCCGGGTGGACCCTATTTCCGGCGGAAGTACGAGCACGCCTGGACCATACCGAAAGGTGTGGTGGATGAGGGCGAGGCCCTGCTGGACGCGGCGCGCCGAGAGTTCCAGGAGGAGACCGGGTTCCCGGTGGAGTCCGAGGACTTCATCGCCCTGGGCGAGGTGCGCCAGCGCTCCGGGAAGCGGGTCCACGCCTGGGCCTTCGAGGGGGACGCCAACCCCACCCGGCTCGACTCCAACACCTTCGCGCTCGAGTGGCCCCCCCGCTCCGGCCGCACCGAGACCTTCCCCGAGCTGGACGAGCTGCGCTTCGTCGACCCGGACGAGGCGCGCAGGCTGCTGAACAAGTCCCAGGCCGAGTTCGTGGATCGCCTCCTCGAGGCGCTGGGTGATCAGGTCGGCCGGTAGACGTAGACCCGCGCGCGGCGACGCCAGGTCATGTCCAGGCGCAGCACGTCGTCCTCGTAGAACCAGGGGTTGTCGTCCAGGTCCTGCACCGTGACCAGGCAGCGGATGCTCGGATACCGGTACAGACGCTGGGCCATCCGCAACATCAGCGGCACCGGGAACGCGGTGGAGCAGGTGTAGACCACGGTGGCGCCGTTGAGGTCGGCGCGCATGAAGTCCCCGCGCAGGAACCTCACGTCCTTGGTCTTGAGGAATCCACGACCCCGCGCCCTCCGCAAGGCCTCTTGCGCCATGGTGAACCGGCGCTCGACCAGCTCCACCCCGACCGCGGCCCTGAGCTCGTGCGTCATGGCGGCTTGCACCACCACCTTCCCCACCCCGCTGCCGAGGTCATAGAGGGCGTCCTCGGGCCCCAGCTGCAGGTACTCGAGGAGGCGGGCCACCGCCCCCGGCGTGATCTCCCCGTACAGGGGCGAGGAGCGGTGCCGGAGCACGATCTCCTCCTCCTCGTCGGTCACGTCGTAGCCGTCGAGGTCGCGGTACAGAGTGCGTATCGCCCGCCGGGGGTCCACCTGCTTGGGCTCTACACGAGGTTCCTCCCCGAGGAAACGGCGCGCGGCGGCTGGCGATCAGGTCTGGGGGGTGACGTCGAGCTCGAAGTCGGCGTCGAAGGACACGGTGTGGGTGTCGCTGCTGTCCAGGAACTCACCCTGAACGGTCGCGGTGACGTGGCCAGCCAGCCGCTGGGTCCCCTCGATGCGGGTGAGGGAGAGAGCGCCGGTCACCGTCTGGCTCAGCTGGCCGTCCTGGCCCGCGCAGTAGCAGAGGTGGTCCGCGTAGACGAGCTGCACCACCGCCGAAGCGCCAGCCCCGGGGGTCCAGGTGCGGGTCGAGGTGTCGGTGGTGCGATCCGCGTCCACCGCCGCCGTGCCGTCCAACCCCAACGTCGCCGGAGCGGTGAGGGCCTCGAAGGCGGACCGCTCCAGCTCGATGTTCAGCGCAAAGGTGTACTCCTCGTCCGCGAGCTGGGGGTCGGGGTCGACGTGACCCGCGAACCGCAGGCTCACCGCAGCGGTGGAGCTCTTGGCCGAGAACACCACGTTGGCCAGCGTCTCCACAGTGCCGTCCACGGTGAGGGTGAGAGCTGGGGTCTGGTTCTGAGCGGCCGGGTCTTCGCCGCACGCGGCGAGGGCGGCGACGGTGGCGACGGCGGCGATGATCTGGATGCTCTGACGAAACATGGCGGTACTCCCCCCTGGCACGCGCCAGGTCAGTTGTTCTGTGGCTGCAAGGCGAGGTCGAAGTCCACGTCGAACGCGATGGACTGCGACCCCGTGTAGTTGAGGACGTCGCCGGTCACCACGAGCTCCAGGTGTCCGGTGACGCTGCCCTCTCGGATCGCGGTGAAGGTCAGCTTGCCATTCGCGGTCTGGGTGCCGCTGCCCTCGTTCGCGCAGAAGCAACCCCTCGTGACGAGGACCTCCTGCACGACGCTGGAGGACGCGGCGGTGGGCGTCCAGGTCACCTCGAGCTGGCCCGTGGTCGCGGATCCCGAAAACGCGGAGCTCCCGGCCACCACCAGGTCGGCAGGGGCGGACAGGGCCTCGAGGGCCGGGCGGTCCAGCACGATCGAGAGGTCGATGCCGTACTCGTCGTCGACCGCCTCCTTGATCGGGTCCACGCTCCCAGAGAAGCGGAGCTCCACCGCGGAGGTCGAGCTGCGGGCAAGCAGGCTCACCCCGTCCACGTCGAGCGGCGCATCCCCGACGGTGATGACCACGCGGTTCTCACCGCCGTTGGGGCCGAGGGGGCCGGTGGTGTTGTCGACGCCGCAGGCCGCCAGGATCAGGACGGCGGGGGTGAGGAAGTGATGAGTGCGCATGTCCAACGAGCCATAGCAGGCCCCGTGCCAGGGTGATCCTGGCTCACGCGGGGCGCCCGGACGCCCCGATCGTGACCCGCGCGCCCCCGCGGCCTCAGATTTTCGGCATCACCGCCCCCAGGATCCGGCCCACCAGATCATCCCCCACGTGGACCTGGGCCAGGTGCTCCGGCTTCGGCTGGGCCCCCAGCACGTCCGGGAGGCGCTGGATGAGGGCCAGGCGCAAGGCAGCCTCCGAGTGGTCGTTGTCCACCGCCCGGCGCGCCGCGGCGAGGGCGATGGCCTGCTCGGCCCGCAGGCGCTCCACCTGCAATCGGAGTTGCTCCAACGCGAGCTCGTGCTCCATCGCGATCCGGGCCAGCGCGTGCTCCTGCTCGAGCTTCGCGCGCTGGTGCGCCTCGCTCCTGGCCAGCGCCTGGGCCTCCTGCTCGGTGCGGAGCGCCTTGGCCGCCTGCTCCCGCGCGAAGGCGTCCGCCTCGGCCTCCGCCTCGAGGCGGGTGCGCTCCGCTTCGGCCGCGATCTCGAGCTGGGCGCGGCGGCGGGCGGCCTCGTCCTCCTTGGCCTCGATCTCGGCCTGGGTGGCCAGCTCCGGCAAGCGGGCTTGCTTCGCCTGCTGGGCGCGGTAGGGGCGCTGGAGGTTCTCCCAGACCCGGGGCGAGCACACCACCGCCTCCTTGATCTGCACGGTGACGATGCGGAGCCCGAGCCCCTTGCCGCTGGTGCCCGCGCCCTCCGCCACGCTGCGCAGGCGCGCGGTGAGCTCCTCGATGATCGGCTGCTTGTCGGTGAGCACGTCGTCGATGCTCATCGTGGCCACGGTGTCCTTGATCGCGGCCTCCGCCTGCTCGCGCAGCTGCACGTTCACCACCCGCATCGGCTCCTCTTCATCGCTGAAGTCGAGGGTGTGGTACGCGATGGCGAAGTCGTCGATCGCCCACTGCACGTAGCCTTGCACCAGCAGCCCCTGGCGCTCCTTGCAGATGCAGTTGGCGTTGATGAGGATGGTCTGCATGGCCGACGGCACCACGAGGAACGCGTCGGTGCGGGGGTTGAAGCGGAACGAGATCCCCAGGCCGATGTGCAGCGGCTCCGGGTGCCCGCGCCGGGTGTGGACGACGTAGGCGTTGGGGGGCACCACCACCGACTTCCACCACAGCGAGCCGGTGACCCGGGCCTCCACCGCGGGCGAGGCCGGCCCGCCACCCCCGAGCTGCGCGCGCCGCGGGAACGCGGCCAGGGCCCCGCCGGCGGCGCGGGCCTCCGGCGCGAGCTGGACGTCCGCCAACGGGATGGAGCGCTGGCGGCGCCCCTTGAGGCTCTCCTCCACCGCCGCCTTCTCCTGGAGGACCTGCTCGAGATAGCTGTTGCTGCTGGCTTGCTTCATGTCGGGCCAACGTAGGAACCGCAGCTTTGGTGACATCGCTTTTTTTGGGGCGATCCTCGGATCGTTCTGGAGCGGGGGTGGGATCCCGTCGACCGATGAAGGCGTGGGTGCACTCGGGGCAAGCGTGATCTGGCTCACGAGCGTCCTCGGGGCGCCGCCGCCCGCGTACGCCAGCCTGAACGCTCAGCTGGTGACGGCCCTGGACCAGCGCAACGCCTTGAGCCTGGCCGCGATGTTCGACGGCCAGGCCCTGGGCCAGGCCATCCTCCCCTCCCCCGACGCTCCCGCCGTCCTGTTCGAGGTCTTCGGCACCTCGCCCGCCCGCCGCTGCGCGGAGCTGATCGTCGCGAGCATCCCCGCGAAGTCCACCGGGCCGGTCCAGCTCCGCCGGGTGCGGGACGGCAAGGGCCCCGAAGGCCCCACCCTCCGCTACCTGGTGGAGCGGGACGGGCGCCTGGTCGAGGCGCTGGAGTTCTGGGTGAGCGGCGTGCGCGGGGTGGACCTCCTGGTCGACGGCAGCGCCTCGGTCGACGGGCGCCGGTGCGCCTCGACCCTGCTGCGCGAGGTCGTGGAGTCCCGGCCCGCCCTGGCCGAGCGCCTCCCTTCCGCGGGTCGGATCTGGGCCCAGCACCTGTCCGCGCTGGGGGCCATCCGGGCCGCCCGTGGGCCGGCCGACGCCATCCGCCGCTACGAGGCCCTGCCCCCCGAGGTCCAGGGCGACCCGGAGGTGGCGATGGCCACCCTCGAGGCCGCGATGACCTTCATGGACGAGCGCCCCTTCACCACGCTGCAGTCCATCCTGCAGTCACGCTTCCCCAACGACGCAGGCTTCATGCTGCGCCTCTTCGACCACCACGCCCTCCGCCAGGACCCCTCGGGCCCGCCCGCCGCCCTCGAGGCGGCCAACAACCTCGCCCAGGAGCTCGGCCCCGACCCCGCCCTGGACGAGCTGATCTGCGTCTACGGGCGCTCGGGCTGGATGGACCGGCGGGTGCTCGAGAAGCTGGCGCAACGCGCCCTGCGGAACGATCCCGAGCGCGTCCAGGCCAGGGTCACCCTCTTCAACCTCAAGATGAACAAGGGCGACTTCGCCAACGCGGTGAAGCTCCTGAACCACCTCCGCCGCGGGCTGCCGCGCGAAGACTACCTGGCGCTCCTGTCGGCGCACCCCGACCTGCTACAGTCGCTGGAGTACCGGCACTGGCAGCGCTTCATCTCGGACGAGGGACGTTAGCGGCGAAGCAGGCGATAGACCACTGGTGTCGCGATGAGCGACAGGAGCACCGAGAAGGTGAGCGCCCCCATGATGGCGATCGCCAGGGGCTTCAGCATGTCGGCGCCGGTGCCCAGCCCCCATGCCAGCGGGAGCATGGCCAAGAGGGTGGTCAAGGACGTCATGATCACTGGCCGGAGGCGGCGCTGACCGGAGCGGACGAGCGCCTCGTCCAGGGAGAGGCCAGACGCCACGAGGTTGTCGACCGTGTCCAGCATCAGGATGCCGTTCTTGGCGACGATGCCCACGCCGATGATCGCGCCCAGGAACGAGACCACGTTGAAGGACGTCCCGGTGAGCCACAGCCCCGCGACCGTACCGAAGAGGGCGAGCACCGCGCCCGCCACGATGGCCAGGGGCTCGTAGAACGAGCGGAACTCCACGGTGAGGACGGTGAACACGAGGAAGATGGCTGCCGCCAGCACCACCAGGAGGTTTCGCAACGACTCTTGCTGTTGCTGGTAGAGACCACCGTACTCGATGTTTGCGGCGGGGATCGTCGGGTCCGCGGCCAGCTTCGACCTGATCTCATCCATGGCGCCGCCGAGGTCGCGGCCCTCGAGCCGGGCGGTGACCGCGATGTCCTGGCGTAGATCCTCTCGACGCAGCTGGAGCTTCCCGGGCTCCCGGACCACGTCGGCCACCTGCGAGAGCTTGATGAGCGCACCCCCAGCGGTGCGGAGGGGGAGATCCTTCAGGGCGTCGATGCGCTCCAGGTACCGCTCGTCCACTCGCACACGGATGTTCACGACGCGATCGCCCTCCAGGACGTACGAGGCGGTGGTGCCCAGCATCGCGGTGCCGAGCGCGGCGGCGACGTCAGCCGTGCTCAGGCCGAACCGGACCGCGTCGGCCGGGCGCATCCGGAAGGAGAGCGTCGTGCCGGTGTAGACCAGGCCGTCGAACACATCCACCACCCCGGGGACCTCCTCCAGCAGGTGGGCGACCCGAGGGCCGAGGGTCTCCAGGGTGGCGACGTCATTGGAGTAGACCTTCACCTCGATCGGGCTCGGGGACCAGGTCAGGTCCCCGATGAGGTCGCCGAGGATGCCCGGAAACTCCCACTCGATCCCCGGCACCGCCTCCAGGAAGGCCCGCCGCAGGTCCGAGATGACCTCCTCGGTGGACTCGCGACGGCTGGGCTCGAGCTTGACCAGGAAGTCCCCGGTGTTGGGCTCCGCGATCGCCAACGCCAGGCGAGCTCCGGTGCGCCGGCTATAGCTCTCGACGTCGGGGTGGTTGCGCAAGATCTCTTCCGCCAACATGAGCTGGCGATCGGTCTCGGCCAGGCTGGTCCCGAACGGCGCGACGTAGTCGATGATGAAGCCGCCCTCATCGATGCTGGGGAGGAAGTCGCTGTCCAGGCGGTGGTAGACGCCGATCGCCGCCGCGACCACCAGCGTGCACGCGGCGAGGACGACGCCGCGACGCCGAAGCGCCCAGCCCACCGCGTGGGTGTAGACGCCGATGATCCGCGAGAGGACGGGGCCGCCGGTGTCGCCCGCCTCGGCCAGCTTGCGGCCCTCCTCGTCGCCGATGAACATGATGGCGAGGGCGGGGGTCAGCGTCACGGCCAGCACGAGCGAGGTGAGCAGCGCCACCACCATCGTGAGAGCGAGGGCGCGGAAGAACACGCCAGTGACCCCGTCGAGGAACGCGAGGGGGAGGAAGACCACCACCGGGGTCAAGGTGGAGCCCACGAGCGGCGTCAGGATCTGACCCACCGCGGCCGCCACCGCTTCGCTCCTCGGCACGCCGGAGGCGATCTCGGTGTAGATCGCCTCCACCACGACGATCGCGTCGTCGATGACCAGGCCGATCGCGGCCGCGATCCCACCCAAGGTCATGAGGTTGAAGGACATACCGAGCAGCTTCAGCGGCACCACCGTGATCAGGACCGTCACCGGGATGACGACGAGCGCGGTGAGGGTGGAGCCCCAGTGCTTCAGGAACGCGAAGAGGACGAGGCCGGAGAGGATGAGGCCGATGAGGATCGACTCCCAGACGCTGCCGACCGAGGTCCGCACGAGGAGCGACTGGTCGTAGTAGTAGGCGAGCCTCATGTCCGGGGGGAGCTCGGCCCGCAGCGCCTGCAGCTCAGCCGTCAGGGCATCTGCGATGGCCAGGGTGCTCCCGTCGGGTTGGCTGCGGATATTGAGGAGCACCGCGGGCACCCCGTCCGCGGTCACGATGTTGAAGACCGGCTCCTGCCCCGCCTCCACGCGCGCGAGCTCGCCCAGCGGGATCGGAAACGCGCCACCCGATGGGATGGGCAGCGCCTCGATCTCCCTCTGGGTCATGAGCCGCCCGTCCACCACCGTGAGGAAGAGCTTGTGCTCTTCCTCGTGCATCCCGGTGGGGAGCACCACGTTGGCGACCTTGAGTGCCTGCACCACGCCCGCGAGGTCGAGGTGGGCCGCGGCGAGGCGCATCGGATCGATCACGACCTGATACTCGCGGGCCCGGGCCCCCACCAGGTCCACACGCGCTACCCCGGGGATGCGGAGGAAGCGGGGCTTGAGCTCGTACCGGGCGAGGTCCGACAGCTCCACCAGGTCGCGCTCGTGGCTGGTGAGGCTGACGCCGAGGATGGGGAAGGCAGAGAAGGTCAACCGCCACAGGCTCGCGGCGGCGCTCGGCGGTAGTTGCGACCGGATCTGGGAGAGCCGCGCGTTCACGTAGAGCTCCGACCGCGCCATGTCCGCTTGCCAGTCGAAGAAGATGTTGACCTCCGCCGACCCGCGGCTCGTGGTCGAGCGCACCGAGACCGCGCCCGGGATGTCCTTCATCGCCTCCTCGATGGGGCGGGTGATGGTGGCCATCATCTCGTCGGCGGGCATCACCCCGTTGTCCACGAGCACCACGCAGCGCGGGAAGTTGGTCGCCGGGAACACCGAGGACGGCATCCGCGCGGCGGCGTAGGCGCCCGCGAGACACAAGGCCACCGTGATGAACTTGATGGCCAGGCGATGTCGCGCAGCCAGGGCCCCGATGCTCATGGCGGCAGGACCCGCACTCGGGACTCGGCCGGGATGCCGTATGCGCCGCCGCTGACCACCACCACGCCCTCACGGATCGCGGGCCCCGCGATCGCGATCATGCCGCCCTCCTGGATGCCACACGTCACCGGGACCCGGCGGGCCAGATCACCTTCGACGATCGAGACCGCACACGCACCCGGCTCGGGGCGGACGACGCTCTGCTCCGGCACCGTCAACTGGTCTTGCGCGACCTCCCGCACCACCCGCAGGCGCGCGAACTGCCCCGGCAGCAGTCCGGCACCATCGGGCACCGCGGCCCTGACCGGGTCGAGCCCGGTGACCGGGTCCAGCTCGGCGCTCACGTAGGTCAGCACGGTCTCCACCGGCGGGCGATCGCCGGCGAGGATCTGCGCCCGGGCGCCCAACGCAAGGCCATCGAGCTCCGCCACCGGCAGCCCCGCGACCACGACCAGGTGGTGCGTGTCGATCAGCTCCGCCAGGATGGTCTTCGACTCCACCGCCTCCCCTGGCCTCACGTTGACCCGTGTGACCACCCCGCTGAAGGGCGCCTTGACGCGGAGCAGGGCTTCCTGCACCTCCGCGTCGACCTGCCGAGCCTGCGCCGTCGCCAGGGCTTGCTCCGCCGCCTCCACCGACTTCTGAGAGGCGCCACCGGCCGGCAGCAGCCGCCGCTCCCGCGCCACCGCCAGCTCCGCGAACTTGACCTCCTCCCTCGCCTTCTCCACCGAGGCGTCGGCCACCCGAGCGTCCAGCTGGAACATGACCGCGCCCGCCTCGACCCGGGCCCCTTCGGCGCACAGCACCCGGGTCACGACGCCGCTCACCGGCGCCGCGAGCTTCGAGCCGCCGCCCGGACGCCCCCCCCCGGCGGGGGCGGGCTCCACCGTGCCGTACGCCACGACGTAGCGATGCAGGGTCCGCCGGGCCACCGTCGCGGTGCGCACCGCCACCACCGGTGTCACCTCCGGCGTCGCTTCGTCCTGCCCACGCGGCCACCAGGCGAGCCACATGATCCCCGCGATGCCCAGCAGCAGCAATGCAGCGCCCAGCGCCTGCCTCATGTCAGCCTCGCTTCCCTTCTACCGCTTGCCCGGGGTCCGAGACCCGCCAGAGGGACCTCGGCAGGCCCGCCGGGCTGGCCAGTGCATCCTCCAGCGCCACCAGCGCAAGGCGGACCCTGCCGACCGCCTGCGCCCGGGCCAAGGCCGCCGTCGCGAGCTCCAACCGCTGGCCGTCGAGCTCCAGTGGCGCGAGCTCACCCGCGGCCACCATCGCCGCCGCGGTCTCGGCCCTGGCCTCGAGCTCCCTCTGCAGGTCATCCTGCTGAGTGAGGGCCATCTCGGCGCTGTTCAGCTGCGAGATCGCCCGCTCGATTGCGGCGAGCACCCTGAGCTGGAGTGCGTCGAACTCCGCCCCGATGCGGGTACGCCGAGCCTCCGCTTCGGCGATCGGGCCCTGGTTCTGATTGAAGATCGGCAGGGTGACGCTGAGGCCGATGCCCCACTGGTTGTCACCCTGGTTGAAGGAGTAGGACGGCCCGACCCGGAGATCGGGGTACTGCAATGCGACCTGCAAACGCAGGTCTGCGTCCGCCGCCGCGTAGCGGGCGAGGGCGGCCAGGAGCTCCGGGTGGTTCAGCAGCGTCTGCCGCCGCGCCCCTGCCAGCGCGTCCTCGTCGGGCACCGTCTCGAGGTCGGTGAAGACCGGCTCCACGCCCTCCAGCGCTGCCGGCGCCACCCCGATCGCCTCAGCCAGGTCCACCCTGGCCACCGCGATGGCCTCCTCGGCCTGCACCTGTTGCAGCCGGGTGGCCTCGGCCGAGATCCGCGCCGCGCTCACGACGAACGCGGAGACCGCGCCCGCGGCCTGCTCCGCCTCCAGCGTCGCCAGCACCCGCGCCTCCAGCGTAGCCTTCTCCTGCAAGAGCCGGGCGTCGTCGAGAGCATTGGCCAGCGCCGCGAGCGCTCGGTGCACCGCTCCCCGGATCCGCCACGCCGCTCCCGCCACGTCCAGGCGACTGGCCTCGGCCAACGCCTCCGCCCGAGCCTCCCGTAACCCACGCTTACCCGCGATCTCGAGGGTCAGGCTGAAGGCCGCGCTCAACACCCACGGCGAGGGCGTGAGCTTGGTCGTGTCGAATACCGTCGTCAACCCGACTTGCGGATTGGGGAGCTGGCCCGCCGTCACCACGCCCCCTCGGGTCTCGACCCACTTCGCCTGGGCCACGTCCAGCTCGGGAGAGAAGTAGTAGGCGGCGAGGACCAATCGCGCGAGGTCCCAGCCGTCGTGGCGCTCGGCCTCCGGCTCCGCCGCGAGGAAGCGGATGAGGCCTGGCTCGTCCAACCGCCGAGCCTCGAGCCGCGTCAGGTTCTGGTCCGCGGTGAGCGGTCGCGCGGTGTAGGTCGCACACCCGCCGACGGCCACCACCGCGAAGAGGAGCGCCCGAGCGCGGCCGGCCCCGAGGGGGGCAGAGCGTCGTGCATCCACGTGTGGACTAGAACGCGATCCGCCGGCAACGCCAACCCGAGATCGGCAGGACGACGTGACCCCTACCGGGTCCGCCTAGCGGATCTCGGGCTCGGACTCGGGCGGCACGGACGCGGTGGCCGGCATGGAGCGGTGACCCGCGGCGTCCAGCACCGAGATGTCGAACAAGTCGGGCACCGGCCCGCCGCTCGAGCCAGGCCGGTAGTAGAAGAGGCTCTCGCCCGAGTCGCTCCCCGCCGCGCGAGCCGAGTAGTTGGTCCTCCCGCCCGCGTCGATGCGGGCCCATGGGGCCTCCTCGTTCACGCGGAACTCGACCAGCACCTCCTCGATGCAGGGGTCGTCGCACTGACAGCCGATGCGGGAGCGCGGCTTCACGCGCACGGCGGAGAGGATCAGGGGCTCGGGGGGAGACTCGGCCGAGACTCCCTGGTCACCCATCGGAGCCTCGGTGGTGAAGGCACCGGGGTCACAGGCGCCCGCCTGGGGCGCCGCAGGTGGGGCGGCGACGGCCGCTGCGGCCACACCAAGGACCATCACGAGCCGACTGCGCAGTGACATACCAGAGATTCTATCACCAGAAATCGAGGTCGTCTCTCATGTCGTGCGGGCGCTCACTCGGGCCGACCCGGCCAAACCTGTCGTAGAAGACCACTGAACCATGCGCGCTTCCGTACTCTGCCTCGCGACCCTCGCCCTGGCCCCGGCCCTCCAGGCCTGCCCGAGCTGCCCCTACGAGACCCAGTGCTCAGGGGACGTCCTCATGTTCTGCACACTTGGCGTAGATCAGCTGGTGGGCTCGCCCGAGCGGGGCGAGCGCACGTGCGAGGCGCCCAACCCCAGCTGCGTCACCGTCGACGACCGCACCGCCCTGTGCGCGACCAGCCCCGACCGCACCTGCACGGTGGGGATCGCCCCACGCTGCGACGGGCAGGTCCTGGTGACCTGCGAGGCGGGGTTCGAGGTGGCCAAGGACTGCGCGGCGGACGGGAACGTCTGCGGCGAGCTCGACGGGGCCGGGCGCTGCTACGCCGACCCCCTCACCGCGTGCGAGAGCGACGACACCCCCACCTGCGAGGGGGACGTGCTCATCCGCTGCGAGGGCGGCTACCTGACCCGGGAGGACTGCGGCCTGCGCTCCGGCAACCCAACCTGCCAGACGGTCGACGAGCCCGACCGCAAGTACGCCTACTGCGGCTGATCCGACGCCCGCACCGCGATGACGATCTTGCCCCGGGCCCGCCCCGTCTCGCTGTAGCGGTGGGCCTCGGCCACGGCCTCGAGGGGGAACGCCCGGTCGATCCGGGGCCGCAGCGCGCCCGCCTCGACCAGCGCGGACAGCGCCTCCAGGAGGTCCCCGCGCGGGGGCCGCATCACCTGGTAGACCTTCACCCCCTTCGTCAACCTGGCCTTCACCATGAAGGCGGCGATGTCGACGAGCGCGGCCGGGGGGCCGAGCACCGGCCCCAAGCGCTTGGTGTAGGCCGGAAAGCCCCCCACGATCGAAGGCATGCGCCCGCCCCGGCGCAGCACCGCCAGGCTCTGGTCCCGCACCGGGCCGCCCACGCCCTCCAGCACCACGTCCAGGTCCGAGAGCACCTCGTAGAAGCGCTCGGCGCGGTAGTCCACCACCCGGTCCGCGCCGAGCGAGCGCACGAGCTCCGCGTTGGCCGCGCTGCAGGTGGTGATGACCTCCGCCCCCCTGGCCTTGGCGATCTGGATCGCGACGTGCCCCACCCCGCCCGCGCCCGCGTGGATCAGCACCCGCTCCCCCGGCTGCAAGTCAGCCTTCCGGACCAGCGCCTCCCACGCGGTGAGCCCCACCAGGGGCAGGGCCGCCGCCTCGAGGTGGGTGAGCTGGGCCGGCTTCGCCGCCAGCTGCGCCTCGGGGAGCGCCGCGTACTCCGCGTAGCAGCCATCCTCGGTGTGGTTCGGGGAGCCGTACACCGCGTCCCCCACCTGGAAGCGGGTGACCCCGGGCCCCACCGCCACCACCACCCCGGACACGTCCAGGCCCAGGGTCCGGGGGAGGCGGTAGCGCACCAGGCCGCGCTGACCGCCCGAGCGGATCTTCCAGTCCACCGGGTTCACGCTGGAGGCGTGGATCTCGACCAGCACCTGCCCCTTCCCCGCCGTCGGGGTGGGCACGTCGTCGACCTGGAGCACCTCGGGGCCACCGTAGGCGTGCATCCGCACCGCCCGCATCCGCTCGGGGATCAAAGCCCGTACTCCTCGACCACCGCGTCGTGGGCCTCGGCCAGGGCCTCGTCGCCCGCCGCCCTGGCGAGGCGCGCGAAGGCCACCGGCGCAGGCCATCCTGCGTCGACCACGATCTGCAGGACATCCTGCGGCGGGACGTCGGGCGGCACCGCGAGGTGATAGAACGCCCCGGGGAAGGGCTCCTCGTCGTCCGGCCCCTGGATCGCGTACTCGTCCCCGCTCCGGCGCAACAGGCGCGCCCCCACCGCGTCCAGGCCCTCACGCAGCGCCTGCTCCGCGTCGTCATCCGGCCGACGCCCGTCCAGCTCGAACACCTGGAATTGCGCCCGATGCACCACCCGCACCACGCGATAGGCGTGGATGTGGCCCTCCTCGTCCTCCGGCGCCTCGTCGATCGGCGCGGGGTCGAAGACCACTCGATCGAAGATGTACTGGGGCGCGCCGAGGGGCGAGGTCTCGAGCACCTCCGCCGTCACCGGCCCGGTCCGCCCGCCCATCAGGGTCAGATCGGATCCGTCGGGCGTGGTCAGCTGCAGGCGGACCAGGTGCCAGGCCTCGTCGACCGGGCCCTCCTCGCCCTTCAGCGTCATCCCCAAGGCGGCGGCGGAGGCCCGCACCAGGTCCCAGCGCTCCAACAGGGTCGCGACCACGCAGCGCTCCCAGTGGATGCCCTCCAGATCCGACTCCGCCTCGGCGAGGGCGGTGTCCAGCCAGTGCAGGGCGTCCTGCAGATCGTCCGCCTCCAGGGCGAGGTCGGCGAGGATCCTGCGGGTGCGCACCGCGCGCTCGGCCAGCGCCACCACCCGCCCCAGGCGCTCACGGGCCGCCGGCACATCGCCCGCCTCGCGCCACGCGAGGCCGACCACGAACCACGCCGCCGCCTGCACGGATCTGTTCTCGGTGGCGGCCGCCCGGGCCTCCGCCCACGCGTCCAGCTCGGCCGGGGTGTGGTCCTCCCGCATGACGTGCCCGAGGGCGAGCACCGCGCCCTCGTCGTCGGGGTGGGCATCCACGAAGGCGCCAAGGTCGGCGAGAGCCTCCGCCCGCTCCCCCAGGGCGGCGCGGTAGCGGGCCCAGCGCTCCTGGAGCGCGCCGTGCTCGGGCCAGCGCTCCACCGCGGCCTCCAACAGGAGCGCCCCGGACTCCGCCTCGACGTCGAGGGTGGCGGGGTCGTCGAGCACCGCCTCGGGGGCCTCGGGGAGCGCCACCGCCGGCGCGGGCGGCATGGCCGCCACCCGGGCCCGGGCCTCGGCCAGCCGCTCGGGGGCGTCGGCCGGCACCTCGAACCGCGCGGCGAGGCGCTCGAGGTCGGCGAGGGCGTGGGTCGCGGTGCGCGCCGCGCCCCGGGCCGCCGCCAGCCGGACGCGGCGCTCGCCGATCTCGAACGCGTACCGCAGGCAGCCTTGCGACTCCATGCGCCGGGTCATCCGCCGCAGCTCCCAGTCGATGACCCCGTCGTTGGCCCTCGCCCCGCCGCTGACCACGCCCTCCAGGGCCTCGGCGTAGGCGGTGTAGAACTCCGGCGTCTGCAACACCTCCTGCACGGGCGGGAGCGCGCCCCGGGCCGCCTCGGCGTCGCCCTTCAGCGCCAGGATGCGGGCGCGGTCGAGCTGCTGGCGGCGCAGCCACGAGGTGCCCCCCGCCTCGGAGTGGGCGCGCTCGTTCACGTCCCACGCCTCGTCGAGCCGCCCGAGGCGGATCAGCGCCTCGACGCGGTCGTCGCGGAAGGCCGAGGCGTCGAGGGTCCCCGCCGCCTCCATCGCCCGGCGCTGCTCACCAAGGAAGACCAGGGCCTCCTCCACCCGCCCTGCGTCCATCAGGGCGTCGGCCCGCTCGCTGCTGATACAGGTGAAGCAGGGCCAGGTCGGACCGATGCGGGCGAGGGTCTCCTCGGTGACCGCCAGGCGCTCCGCGACGTAGGAGGGGCCGTCGGCCTGGGCGTAGCACACGCAGAGGTCCTGCACCGCGCACACGCTCTGGGGGCAGTCGCGGGTCGCGTCCTGGTTCGCGAAGTCGAGCAGGTCGACCGCGTCGCGCAGGCTCCGGGTGGGCTCCGCCCGCTGGAGGACCCGGCTCTGGAGGTCCCAGTGCCGGATGAAGACCTCGAGCCACGGCTTCTTCAGCGGGCGCACGAGGGCCAGGGCCTCCGCCACCGTGGCGTCGACCCGCGCGTGCTCGCTGTCCACCACGTAGCCCGGCAGGGCGTCGATCAGCCCTGCCAGCCGGTGGTGCCCGGCCCGGTAGAGGGCCTCGGTCTCGTCGTTCACCCAGCGCCAGATGTCCATCGCGTCTCAGCCCTCGTCGAGGAGCGCCTCCAGGGCCTGGGAGGCGTCGGCCAGCCCGTCCGCGATCCGCCCCGCGCTCGCCGGGTCCTGGCTCATCAGCAGGGCCAGGGCCTTCAGGAGCCGCGCCGCCGCCTCGCGACGTGGGCCCGACGACTGCAATATGCGTTGCACGGCGGGGTTGTCGAGGTTGAGGAACAGGCGCGCCCGCACCGCGTCGTCCACCGTCCGCGTGAAGCGGCGGGCGAGGCCCAGGGCGGCGGCGCCGATGCGGCGATCGGCCTCGTCGGACTCCATGCGCTCCTTCAGCTCGACGTCGCGGTCGGGGATCAGCACCGCGGGCAGCGCGGCGGGCGCGAAGCGGCTCGGCACCAGGGCCCAACCCGGCTCGAGGAGCAGGGCCTCGAGCGCCTTCTTCTCGTCCGGCTCCAGGGTAGCGGGCGGGAAGAGGGCCCGGTTGCCCGCGTCGGTGCCGAGGCGCACGAACGCCGCCCCCCGGGCCTCCGCCACCCGCTGGGCGAAGGGCATCGCCGCGAAGCGAAAGCCCAGCACCACCGGGACCTTCAGGGCCCGAAAGAGGGTCTCCTCCGCGCTCCCGCGCTCGCCGAGGGAGACGTGGACCTTGCCCCCGCTCCTCCGCAGGATCTCCTGCATGACGAGGTCACCCTCGGTGGTCGGGACCCGCAGGTCGTCCTGCAGGATCCCGAACAGCCGCTCGTCGGAGAGCGCCGCCCCCAGCAGCGCCTCGTTGTGGCGGCTGATGATGCTCCGCCACAGCTCGGGCTCCCGCTTGGAGACCTCGGCCAGCCCGTCGATGAGGGCGTCGTGGAGGTCGGCCGCCACGTCCTCGTAGGCCTGATCCTGCCGGAGATCCTCGCGGCTCGCGGTGGGCTCGAGGGCGTCGCTCTCGACCACCGCCCCCGCGAACCCGGCCCAGCGCGGCAGGAGCTCGAAGGCCTTCCTGCTCACCAGCATCCCGCGCACGAAGACGGAGACGTTGCGGTTGTCGCTCGAGCCGTAGGTGCCGCCGTCCTGGATCCACACCAGGCCGTGGGAGGGCGTGCCGCGGCGGGCCTCGACGTCGAAGGTGCACAGCGGCCTGAAGGTCGGCTCGAAGCGGGCCGCGAACTCCAGGCTGACCTTCCGGCGCCGGAGCGCGCTCTCGGCCGCCTCGCCCCGCCAGGGCGGCGCCACGTCGTTCGCCCGCCGCCTGCGCTCCGCGTCGCTGTACACCGGCACCCTCAACAGCGCGCAGTAGCTCTGCAGCACACGGTGGAGGGTCTCGCCGTCGGCCAGCTCGCGGAACGCGGGGGCGAGGGTGATCTCGACCCGGGTGCCCACCGCGCGAGACGGGGCGGGGGTGATGACGTAGCGCTCACCGCCGCTGCTCGTGAAGCGCCAGCCCTCGTCGGGGGTCTGATAGGACGTGGTGTACAGCTCGACCTTCTCACCGATGATGAACGCGGTGAGGAAGCCCAGCCCGAACTGGCCGATGAGCTCGGCGTCGGCGTGCTCGGCCCGCAGGCGCCGGGTGTAGCCGCGCCCCACCGTGGCCAGGTCGCTCTCGATCTCGCCGCGGGTGAGGCCCGCGCCGGTGTCCTCCACGTACAGGCGACCCGCCGCGGAGTCCGCCCACACCGTGATCGCGGCCTCCGCCGCCCCCTCGGGATCCTCGATGCGCCGGCGCACGCAGGAGTCGTGGCCGTTCTGCACCAGCTCGCGCAGCGCGACGGTGGGGGTGGAGTAGAGGTTCTTGCCGAGCACCTCGAGGAGGCCCGACAAGTCGACTTGCCGTCGCAGTACCTGCGGTCCCTCGGTCACGGCGATGTTCTCCGGCACCATCCCCCGGGAGTCAACGCCCGGGGCCGGCGCCCGTCCGGCCATGCCACCACACTTTCACGCCCCGTGATAGGCTGCGGGGCTGGATGTACCGGCTCTACGTCTTCGACCTGTCCTACTTCAGCGGGAAGATGGAAGGCTATCTCCGGTACAAGGGCGTGCCCTTCACGCGCCTGGAGCCGTCATGGGGCGAGCTGCGCCGGGTCATCTACCCGAATACGGGCTGGATGAAGCTCCCAGTCATCCAGACCCCGGACGGGCGCTGGCTCCAGGACTCCACGCCCATGATCCGTTGGTTCGAGGCCGAGCACCCCGAGGTCCCGGTCGTCCCCGCCGACCCGGTACACGCCTTCCTCTCCGACCTCCTCGAGGACTACGCGGACGAGTGGCTCTGGCGCCCCGCCCTGTACTACCGCTGGGCCTTCGCCAAGGACCGCGCCCTCTATCGCCGCCGCTTCGTGGAGGACTTCCTCTACGACTTCCCGCTCCCCAACCCGCTCACCGGCCTCATCGCGACCATCCGTCAGGACTGGACCTACCTCAGGGGCGACGGCATCACCCGCCACACCCGCGCCCATGTGGAGTCCATCTACCTCGACACCCTGAGCCGACTGCAAGCCATCTTGTCGTCCTCCCCGTTCCTGCTCGGCGGCCGCGCGACGGTGGCGGACTTCGGCTTCTTCGCGTCGATGTTCCGGCACTTCTCCCTCGACCCCACCCCGAGCCGCCTCATGCGGGAGCGCGCCCCCGCGGTGTACGAGTGGGTGGCCCGCCTCTGGAACGCCGACGGCGCCAAGCTCGCCGACGCCCCCCTCAGCGCCGCCCCCGGGGAGGTCCCGCCGGGGTGGGGGCCCCTCTTGGAGGACGTGGGCAGGAGCTACCTCCCCTACCTCACCGCCAACGCCGCCGCGTGGCGCGACGGCGGTCAGCGCTTCGACTTCGAGGTCGGCGGCGTCACCTACCGGCGCCTGCCCGCCGTCCAGTACCGCGCCTGGTGCCGCGAGCAGCTGCAGGCTCGCTTTCGCTCGCTCGACGCCGATACGCAGGCCAAGCTGCAAGCGATCCTCGAGGCCCACGGCGCGTGGGCGCCGCTGTGGGCGGAGGGCGTCATCCCCTCCGGCTACGACGTGCAGGCGGAGGTCCCGGCCGAGCGCCGGCCGGTGCAGCTGACAGCCCTGGCCCGGCTGCGCGGCTTCTTGTTCGGCACCGGCTGGAACCGCGGGTCTGGGGTGCGGCCAGAGTGAGCCCTCGACCGCCGCGCCCCCGGGAGGTACATACGCGCCGCATGCGCGCTGCCCTCCCCGCGGCCCTCCTCGCCCTCGCTGCCTGCGCGACACCACCGCCGACCGCTGTGGCCCCCGCCGCCCCCGCGCCGCAGGTCTACAAGGTGGACTTCCGCGGCGTGTTCGGCGGGCGCTCGTCGAGCTCGACCTACGACCCACGCGCCATCCACCCCGAGACCATGGCCCGCGTGCTCCTCGAGCCGGCGGCCCTGACCGAGGATGACCCCGCCCGGGGGATGGAGACCTGGACCCGCCGCCGCCTCGTGGAGGCGCTGGGGCAGGCCGGTACCTGGGTGCTCGCCCCGCCGCCGCCCGCGTGCAGCAAGGCGCCTTGCTATGCAGCGGAGCCCACCGCAGCCCTCAGGAACCTCAAGCTGATGGCGGGCCGAGACACGGTGCGGGCGCGGGTCACCGCGGGCGAGGACGGGCAGATCACGGTGGCGATCCACCGCAACCTCGACGACCCGTCCCTGTGCCCGAAGGGCTTCGGCCTGAAGCTGGGCTTCGTCCAGCTCCTGGGCCAGGTCCAGACCCTCCCCGACGGTGTCATCGCCGCCGTATTCCAGGAGCTGGCGATCCTGGACGCACCCCGCGACGCCACCCTCGAGCTCGCGCTCCCCGCCCCCGAGACCGAGGCGTTCTGTTACGCGATCGCGCAGGCCTTCGAAGCGACGCCGAACCTGGCGGTGGACGACGGCCGCTACGAGGCGGCGGCCGGCGCGGTGCTGGAGGTGGGGCTGCACCCGCTGTACCCGAAGGCCCCGGATGGGCCGCCGCCGCCTCGGGGCCGGCGGGCGCCCTGAGTCACCCAAACGGGTGGCGGAGAGCTCGTGGGGCTCACCGCGAACGCGCTGATTCGCGCCAGCGGGCCAGGGGGACGCAGGCTTCGAATATCGGCCAGTGCCGAGGGCACTCACTATCATGAGCCATGGTTCCCTGCGGGCCGCCTGCGTGGTGCTTCAACTCACCCTGCTCGGTGTTTGGGCCTGTGGCGGCCAGGACGTTGAAGTCGACGCCGGTGCGCCACTCGATGCGGCCGCAGATGCGGGCGACGGCGGCGCCGTCGATACCGGCGTCGAGACCGACGCGGGCCAGCTTGAAGACAGCGGCCCCGGCGACTCGGGCGTCGAGCCAGACTCCGGCGCAGAGCCGGACTCCGGCGTAGAGGCGGACTCTGGCATCATCCCAGACTCCGGAGTCATTCCAGACTCCGGCATCATCCCGGACTCCGGCGTCATCCCAGACTCCGGCGCCGTCCCGGACTCCGGCGTCGAGCTGGACTCGGGCGTCACTCCGGACTCGGGCGTCACTCCGGACTCCGGCGTCATTCCGGACTCGGGCGAGCCCGACGCGGGCTTCGTGGACGCCGGCCCCACCGACGCCGGCCCGGCCGACACCGGCGTCCAACTGGACAGCGGCGTGGTGGACAGTGGTGTGGTCGATGGCGGCACCCCCGACGCGGGCGGCACCCCTGGCTTCCACCGTGTCACGCTGATCGGCGACATCACCATGGTCGTGTGGTCGGGCCAGGTCATCGGCACCTGTCCCACCCCGACCCGCACGAGCACCTGCACGCTGGAGTTGGAGGAGGGCGCCGAGATCGAGATCTACAAGCCCTACGGGAACTGCTTCTGGAATTCGCTCGAGGTCGTGTGCGGCAACCAGGCCGAGATCCACTGTCTCTCGCTACCGTTCGTGAATGACTGTATGGGCTTCGTCCGCGGCGACGTTGTCTTCTCGTACCTGGAGTACTACTCGGACGCCTTCCACGTGTGCCAGCCCGTGCAGCCTCCCTGCCCGGTTCAAAGAACCTGTGGCCCCTGGGGCACACTCGATTGCGGCACCTGCCCGGCGGGGAGCGTCTGCACTGGCGACGGTCTATACTCGAGCTGCGTCCCCATCCCCGTCACCTGCCCGCCCTGACGCCCCCTCAGCCCCAAGGCAACAACGCCGCCACCAGCGCCTGCTTGGTATAGTCCTTCCTCACGAGGCGCCCCTTGCTCAGCAAGCCGATCGCTCCCACGTCCGCCCCCACCTTGGGGTGCGCGGTGAGGCCCGCCGCCTTCAAGGCCTGCGACACGTCCATCTTCTGCTCGAGCACCAGGCGCACCACCGCGTCGGGGTACATGAAGGCGGAGGAGCACCCGAAGTGCACCCGCTCCGCCTCCACCGCACACGCCACGCACACGTTGAGGTAGCGCTCGGGGTCGGTGGGGCACGGGTACATGCCGTCCTCCAGCCCGAGCGCGAGCCCGTGGCCGCCCGCGTGGGCGAGCGCGGCCCGGGCGCGCCCCTCGGCCCCGCGGAAGGTCTCCTCGAGCGACAGCGGCTGCTCCGACACCCCCGACGCCGCGGCCGAGGGCATCAGCACCGCGTCGGTGAAGCGGGCCATGGTCTGCAAGACCTCCTGCACCGCGGCCACCTTCACCGGGTTCACCGACCCCACCGCCACCACCGGGCTCATCGGCCCCGCTCCTCGCCCCACAGGGTCTTGTGCATCTGGAGGTTCAAGCGGAGATCGAGCCCACAGGCCAGGATCCACGCGGCCAGCTCGGCCGGAGGCAGCTGGGTGTAGGCCGGGCTCACCAGCACGTGAGCCCTCGAGAGGAGGTCGTATCGACGGATCACGTCGAGCATCCACTCGAAGTCCGCGCGATCCGTGATCACGAACTTCACCTCGTCCCCCGGGCGGAGCTGGGCGATGTTCTCCCAGCGCATCCGGTGCGCCTCGCCGCTCCCCGGTGGCTTCAGGTCCATGATGCGGCGCACCCCTGGGGGCATGAGGTCGATGTCCCGCTCCCCGCTCGTCTCACACAGCACGGTGTAGCCGAGGTCGAGGAGGCGCCGCGCCAGGACCGGCGCGCCCTTCTGCAACAGCGGCTCCCCCCCCGTGATCTCGACCCGCTTGCCGCCGAAGACCTCCACCCTGGCCACCACCTCGTCCACACTCACCGTCTCGCCCCCGGTGAAGGAGTACTCGGTGTCGCACCACGTGCAACGCAGGTTGCATCCGGTGAGGCGCACCATCACGCAGGGCAGGCCCATGTGCGACGACTCGCCCTGGATGGAGAAGAAGACCTCCGTCACCCGGAGGCGCGCCGCGTCCGCCCCGTGCCCGACGGGCACGCGCTCGGCGTCGTCGATGACCTTCAGGGTGTCTTCGCCCGCCACGGGGACCTCACGCGGTGACCCGGAGGTCCCGCACCCGGAGCTCCAGGGTCTCGAGCCCCGAGAACTCGTTCATCATCAGGTGCGCCGCCATCTCGACCGGCGCCCCCGGCGCGAGCGACTCCGCCTTCTCGCCCATCTTGAAGGCGATGCAGGACAGCCCGCCGAAGCGCCCCTCCTGCAGCCGCAGCTTCAGGTGGTCGACCCCGACCACCCGCAGGCTCCTCAGGCGCACCCCGCGCAGGCGGAACAGGGGCTCGGGGTTGCCCAGCCCGAAGGGCTCGAGGCGCATGAGCTCGCGATACCAGCCCTCGTTCACGTCCTCGGGCGCGATGTCCCCGTCGTACATGAGGGTGGACTCGGTGACCGCGCCGAAGTCCGGGTCCGCCTTCACCCGGGTGAGGAACGCGGCGCGGAACGCGTCGACGTGGGCGAAGGGGATGCGCATACCCGCCGCCGCCCGGTGCCCACCGAACTTGGTCAGGTGCTCGGCGCAGTCGACCAGCGCGTCGTACAGGTGCAGGCCGCGCGCGCTCCGGGCGCTCCCGCGCCCGCCCTCCCCGATCAGGACGGCGGGGCGATCGAAGCGCTCCACCAGCTTCGAGCACACGATCCCCACGACGCCAGGGTGCCAGCGCTCGTTCGCGAGCACGATCGCGTCCGGCAGGCTGGCCTGCGACTCCACCAGCTCACACGCCTGACGGAAGACCTCGCCCTCGATCGCCTGGCGGTTCCCGTTCGCCTCGTCGAGCGCCGCAGCAAGTCGCCTTGCCTCGCTCAGGTCCTCCGTCAGCAGGAGCCGCACCCCGACCGATGCGTCGTCCAGGCGCCCCGCCGCGTTGATGCGGGGCCCCAGCTTGAAGGCCACGTCACCGCTGTCGCACTTCACCGGGCGCACCCGGGACACCTCCATCAGCGCCCGCACCCCGGGCCGCTTGGCGTGCCGCAGCTCGAGCATCCCGAACCAGGTGAAGAGCCGGTTCACCCCGATGAGGGGCACCATGTCCGCGATGCTCCCCAGCGCCACGAGGTCGAGGAGCCGCCGCAGGTTGGGCTCGGCCTGGTCGCCGGTGTAGTAGCCGCGCTCCCTGAGCACCTTCCGAAGGCCCACCACCAGGTTGAAGCAGACCCCCACCGCGGCCAGCACCTTGTCGGGGTAGGGGCAGTGGTCCTGGTGCGGGTTCAAGGTGGCGTAGGCCGGCGGGAGCTCGGGCGGGCACTTGTGGTGGTCGACCACGATGACGTCGATGCCGTGGGTGTTGGCCCGGGCGATCTCGTCCGCCGCGGTGATCCCGCAGTCGAGGGTCACCAGCACCTGGGTCCCCAGCCCCGCCAGGTGCTCCACCGCGGCCTCGTTCAGGCCGTAGCCCTCGATGAGGCGCTTGGGGATGTAGACCACCGCCTCGACCCCGTGCATCCGGAGGAACGCCGCCATCAGCGTGGTGGAGGTGACCCCGTCCACGTCGTAGTCGCCGTACAGGGCGATGCGCTCCCCGCGCACGACCGCGTCGGCCAGCCGGTGGGCCGCCTTCTCGGCGTCCGCCAACAGGAACGGGTCGGGCATGTCGGTGAGGCGTGGCTCCAGATAGCGGCGCACCGCCTCGGGGTCGTTGACCCCGCGGCTCACCAGCAACCGGGTGGTGTTGACGTGCAGGCCGGTGGCGGAGGCCAGGGACCTGGCCTCGGACTCATCGACCTCTTTGAGGATCCACCTGCGTTCGACCGCCCCGTTGACCGCCATCGTGGCCTCCGAGGCCGCAGGGTATCAGACCACCGCGCCTTGCGGGTGCTTCTTCGCGGGCTTCGCGGTGTGCTCCTTCGCGCCGAAGCGCTCACGGAGGTACTTGAACATGGGGGAGGCCACGTAGATCGACGAGTAGGTGCCGATGACGATGCCCACGGTCATGATGAGACCGAAGGACGCCAGCACCGTGCCCCGACCGAAGGACATGAGGCACATACAGGCCACCAGGGTGGAGAACGAGGTCATGATGGTTCGACCCAGGGTCTCGTTCACCGCCCGGTTGAGCACGTCGATCAGGGCGGCGCCCTGGGCCTTGCCCACCGTCTCGCGGATGCGGTCGAAGATCACGATGGTGTCGTTGATGGAGTAGCCCACCAGCGTCAGCAGGCCCGCGATGGTGGCCATGCTGAACTCCTCACCGATGATCGACAGGAGCGCCACCGTGATGATCGCGTCGTGGAAGAGGCAGATGATCGCGCCCGGGCTGTAGAAGAAGTCGAAGCGGAGCGCGATGTACACCAGGATGATCAGCAGCGCGTAGAGCACCGCGAGGATGCCGTCGTCGCGCAGCTGCTTGCCCACGGTGGGGCCGACGAACTCGACCCTGACCGCGGCGACCGCGGCGTCGAGGTCCTTCAGGCTGTTCACCAGGGTGTCGTCGACCCCCTTCAGCACGATGGCGAAGCGGGGCGCCTCGGCCCGGCCCAGGTCGCGCACGGTGCGCACCCGGTGCTCGGTCTGCTCGACCACCGACGCCAGGGTCGCCTTGGACAGGTCGACGGCCGACGTGGCGTTCGCCACGAACTCGACCTCGACCACGTCGCCCGCCTCGGGGTTGTAGCGCAGGCGCTTGAGCTTGTCGCCGTACTTGGTCTTGAACGCCGACTCGAGCGACGCGATCTCCTCCTGCCCGAACGTCTCGGATCGCTCGATCCGGGTCAGGTAGAAGGTCTTGTCGGGCTCCGCGGGCAGCTCGTAGGTCTGCACCGCGGTGTCGACCTTCGGGAACAGCTCGTTCAGGCGCGCGCGCACCTGGTTCACGTCCACCGGCTTGTCGAAGCGCAGCAGGATCTCGTGACCGCCCGAGAAGTCCAGGCCCAGGTTCACGCCCTTGATGGCGATGATGAGGAGGGACGCGATGAAGACGGCCAGCGAGATCTTGGTGAAGAGCGGCGCCTTCCCCAGGAAGTCGTACTTGGTACCCGGCTTGATGATGTTGAACATGGCGTAGTTCCCGTCCCGCTCAGATGCTCAGGTGCGAGGGCCGCATGGTGCGCACGTACCAGTCGAGCAGCAGCTTCGGCACCACGACCGCGGTGAAGGTGTTGATGACCACGCCCAGGGCCAGGGTGGTGGCGAAGCCCCGGATGGGACCGGAGCCATACTGGAGCAGCACCACGGCGGCGAGGAAGGTGGTGACGTTGGCGTCGAAGATGGCCGAGAAGGCCTTGTCGAACCCGCTGTCGAGCGCCGCCCGGGAGGTCTTCCCGGCCCGCAGCTCCTCGCGGATTCGCTCGAACTGGATGATGTTGGCGTCCACCGCCATACCGATCGTCAACGCCAGTCCGGCGATGCCGGGGAGGGTCAAGGTGGCGTCGAAGGCCGACAGCGCCGCGAAGAGGAACAGGAGGTTGGACCCCAGGGCCACCGCCCCCGCCACACCGGAGCCGCGGTAGTAGAAGATCATCAGGATGACGACCAGGACACCGGCGAAGAACAGGGCGTTCTTGCCCTTGGCCACCGCGTCGTCGCCGAGGGTGGCGCCCACCGTGCGCTGCTCCTGCGGGTACAGCGGCGCGGGGAGCGCGCCGGCCTTGAGCACCACCGACAGCGCTCGGGCGTCGGCCATGATCTCCTGCTGGCTCTTGTAGCCGCCCAGGGTGATCTGCGCGTTGCCGCCGGGGATGGGCCCCTGGATGATCGGCGCGCTGTCCACCACGTCGTCGAGCACGATGGCCATCTTCCGCTTGGTGTTCTCGCGGGTGAGCTTCTCGAAGATCACCGCGCCCTTACGGTCGAACTTCATGGCCACGTAGTAGTTGTTCTGCTCGTTGTCGAAGGCCACGAAGGCGTCGGTCAGCGCGTCACCGGTGATCGGGGTGCGCCGGTCGAGCAGCCAGGTGCGGAACACCGGCTTGGCGTTCGGGTTCGCCTTGAACTCCTGGATGCCCACCACGCGGTCGGTGGGCGGCGGGTACTTGGCCAGGAAGTCCTTCAGCTCGTCGCGCGCGGTGCCCTCGAGGAAGGGCCGGTCGACGAAGCCGTCCTTGCCCTCGTAGCCGTCGTCCTGGAGCGAGATCGACGCGGGCTTGTCGGGCTTGCTGGCGAGCTGCTTGAAGTAGTCCGAGGTCTCGTCGACGATCTTGAACTCCAGCTGGGCGGTCCGCCCGATGATGTCGTTCTTGATCACCTCCTGATCCTGGGCGGTGAGGCCCGCGATCTGGATGAGGATCGAGTTGGCGCCGCGGCGCCGCACCTCGGGCTCCTTGACCCCGAAGACGTCGATGCGGTTGCGCACCGTCTTCTGGGCCTGGGCCACCACGTCGTCCCGGAGGGTCGACTCGTACTCGGGCTTCATGCCGAAGATCACGTCGTTCCCGAAGTGCGAGCGCACCGTCCAGGTGTCCTCGCGGTACTCCAGGTGCTTCTTCAGCGTCTCCCAGTCCGACGCCGCCTTCATGACGATGTGGATCTCGGGGACGTCGCCGTCACGCCGGCAGCTCTCCAGCTGGACGCCCTTCTCCTGCATCGACTCGACGATCTCGTCCGCCACCCGATCCGCGCGGTCCTGGACCGCCTTGTCGGTGTCGACGCCCATGACCAGGTGCAGGCCGCCCTGCAGGTCGATGCCCAGGTTGAAGCGGTGCTTCGGCAACCAGTCCGGGATCGCCTCGGCCAGCTTCACCTTGTCCCGGCGCACGTCCGGATCGGAGAAGAAGTAGATACCCGACGGGATCGAGTAGTACACGGCCAGGGCCATCAGGCCGAGGACCAGGAGCAACCGCCAATACCAACTGCGTTCCATGTGTTCACTCTTCGACCCGGGACCCCCCGGGGCCGGCCCTCAGCTCTTCGCAGCCTTGGGTTTGTCGTCCTTCTTGGCGTCCTCGGGTGCGCCCTGAAGGTCCTTCGTGCGCTTGTGGATCGTGCTCTTGAGCACCCGGATCTTGACGTTCCGGGCGACCTCGAGGGTCACGACGCCCTCCGAGATGTCCGCCACCGTCCCCAGGATCCCGGACGTGGTCACCACCTCGTCGCCGCGCTTCAAGGCGTCCATCATCTGCTGGTGCTGCTTCCGCTCCTTGTTCCCGGGCCGGATCAGTACGAAGTACACGATGGCCAGGAGCAGGGGGATCATGAGCAGCTCGGACGGACCTCCGCCCCCTTGGGGGTCGCCGGAGGGCGCCTGGGCCGCCAGCAAGGTCGCAACCTGATGGAGTTGCGCGTACATCGGGCGGTCCCGATATACTCCGCCACCCCGGGAGGCAAGCGGTAAGCCGAGTTTCCGGGTTTTCGGGCCGCCCAGACCGCCACGGGTTTTTCCGGCCCGAAGTGGGTGAAGTCGCCGACCATACCGCCGAGTTAACAGAGCGTGCACCTGGGCAAGCTCAACCCCAAATACGGCAAGGGGTCGGTCACGCTGGAGGAGGAGTTCATCGACGACACGGAGGTCCGCCTTCGCCTCGAGGCCACCTTCCGGAGCCCGGACTACAAGCCCCCCACCCTCCCCAGCGTCGCCCTCGAGCTCCTGTCGCTCTCCCAGAACCCCAACGCCGACTTCAAGAAGGTCGGCAAGGTCCTCGAGAGCGATCCGATCATCACCGGCCAGGTCCTGCGGATCGCCCAGTCCCCGGTCTACGCCGGCCGGGTCGCGATCACCACCATCCCCCAGGCCCTGTCCCGGCTCGGCATCAAGACCCTGCGCGACATCGTGCTCCAGGTGGCCCTCAACGCCCGGGTGTTCCGGGCCAAGCCGTACCAGCCCACCATGGAGAGCCTGCAGCGGCACAGCATGGCGGTGGCCCACCTGGCCCGGATCATCTCGCGCTACACCCCGTTCGAGGGCGAGTACGCGTTCCTGTGTGGGCTCCTGCACGACGTGGGGGTCGCCGGGTCGCTGATCGCCCTGTTCGAGTCCAACCCCAAGAAGCCCCCCGCCCTCGAGGACGCGTGGTCGGCGGTGAAGTCGGTCCACGCCGAGGCCTCCAAGCTCATGGTGGAGCAGTGGAAGCTCCCGGCCGACATCGCGCTCACGGTGGGGGCCCACCACAGCGTGCTGATCCAGGGTTACCCCCACACGATGGCCGCCATCGTCCACCTCGCCGACGAGCTGGCCAAGGAGCTGGGCTTCACCACCCGGGCCGAGGGGGCCTTCGCCACCCGGAACATCGAGACGATGGATCGCGGCACCCTGCTCCAGGTCCTGTCCCTCAGCGCCAAGCAGATGGAGCTGATCTCCAAGGACGCCCTGAAGCACCTCGAGGGTCTGGGCGGTTGAGCTACAGCGCCAGGTCGTCGAGGTGATCGAACTCCCGCAGCTCGGGGTACATGCTCGAGAGCGGCCGCACCGGCTCCGGGGTGCTCTTCACCAGCTGGGCCACCGCGCGGTCGATGCCGTCCACCGTGAGCGGGAACATCGGGAACACCTCCTGGATGATCTTGATCGTCCAGCCGTGCCACCCGCGCTCCGAGATCGGGTTCAGCCACACCGCCCGCGGGAAGCGCTTGCGGAGGCGATGCAGCCACACGATCCCGGGGGTCCGGTTGTGGTGGTAGTAGTGGATGGCGCCCCACGGATCCAACAGCTCGGTGGGGGCCATGTACGCGTCGCCGACCAGGATCAGGAAGGTCTCGGACGGCCGCTCCCGCAACAGGTCCGCGGTCATGATCCCCTCGTCGTCCGGGTGATCCTCGCGCCCCGGCTCCAGCTCCTCGTACACGCAGTTGTGGAAGCTGAAGGCCTCGAACTTCTTCCAGTGCTGGAGCGCGTGGGCGGCCGAGAAGAGCCGCTCCACCATGTGCGAGTACGGGTCCATGGAGCCGCCGGTGTCCATCAACAGGAGCACCCGGGCCTCGTTCTTCCTGGGCGGGGTGAAGCAGAGGGTGAGGTCCCCCGCGTTCCGGCAGGTCTGGTCGATGGACTCGTCGACGTCCAGCTCGAGGTCGGCGTGGCGGCGCGAGAGGCGCCGGAGCTTCTTCAGCGCAACCGAGATTGCGCGCGTGTCGAGCACCTGGTCGTGCCGGTACTTCCTGAACTCCCGCGCCGTCGCAATCTGGATTGCGCTTCGCCCGCCCCCGCTCCCGCCCACCCGGACCCCGGCCGGGTTCTGGCCGCCGTGCCCGAAGGGCGAGGTCCCGCCGGTGCCGACCCAGCGGTTGCCGCCGTCGTGCCGCTTCTTCTGCTCCTGCAGGCGCTCCTCGAACATCCGGCGGAGCTGTTCGAGCGGGAGCTTCTCGAGCTGCGCGATCATCTCGGGGGTGAGCTGGGGCACGATGGGGTTCTCGAGCCAGTCGAGCAGCGCCTTCACCGCGTCCTGGGAGAGGGCCTGGCCACCGAACACCGCGGCGAAGACCTGGTCGAAGGTGTCGAAGTGGGCCTCCGACTTCACCAACAGGGCCCGGGCCACGTAGTAGAAGTCGTCGAGGGTGTGGGCCACCGCGCCCCGCTTCAGGGCGTCCATCAGGCCGAGCCACTCCGCGAGGCCGATCTTCAGCCCCTCACGACGCAGCCCGAAGAAGAGCTCGCCGAACAGCAGCGGGGCTACCGCGCTCACCTCTGCAACCCTCCTTGCCGCGGCTTGCCCGAGGCGGCGAGGCGCCGGATGGCGACCCCGACGTCCTGCTCGCGCTTGAGGAGCACGCCGAGCATCGGGATCTCCTCGTCGAGCGAGTCGGGGCTGATGCCGCTGGCCATCAGCGCGCCGATCCAGTCGATCAGCTCGCTCGTGCTCGGCTTCTTGCGCAGGCCCTCGACCCCGCGCAGGCGATAGAAGGCGTTCATCGCCGACTGGAGCATGTGGGCCCCGAGGTTCGGGAAGTGGACCTGCACGATCTTCGACATCAGGTCTTCGGTCGGGAACTCGATGTAGTGGAAGACGGAGCGCCGCAGGAACGCGTCGGGGAGCTCCTTCTCGGAGTTCGAGGTGATGATCACCACCGGGCGCTGGGCCGCCGCGATCGTCTCGCCCGTCTCCGGGATGTCGAAGGTCATCGCGTCGAGCTCGTGCAGGAGATCATTCGGGAACTCGACGTCCGCCTTGTCGATCTCGTCGATGAGGAGCACCGCGCGCGCGGGCGCCGCGAAGGAGCGCCCGAGGGGCCCGAGGTGGATGTACTGCTTGATGTCCGAGACGTCCTTGTCCTGGAAGCGCGAGTCGTAGAGGCGCTGCACGGTGTCGTAGACGTACAGGCCGTCCTTGGCCTTGGTGGTGCTCTTCACGTGCCAGGTGATGAGCTCCATGTTCAGGCCGCGCGCGATGGAGCTGGCGAGGAGCGTCTTGCCGGTGCCCGGCTCGCCCTTGATCAGGAGCGGGCGCCCGAGCAGCACCGCCACGTTCACGATGCGGGCGAGGTCACTCGAGGCGATGTAGTCGTCTGTGCCCTCCCACTTTGGTGCGCCGATGCTCATACGTGGTGGCTTAGCACGGTCGGGGATGGTCGGGGAGGCAAAACCTGTCCCTAGGGACAGGCGTATTGCCCCCTAACTGCCCGAAAAATATGAAGAAACCAGATTTACGCCCTTGTCCGGGGGGCCACCCCTCTCCATGCTTGTATGGCTCGGAGGTTCCCTGACATGAGCTTGCAAGGTGGATTGGACTGCGACGCGGCGCTCAGACTGGCGGGTCACGTCTTCGACTGCGCAATGGACCCGTCTCACTGGCCGTTGACGCTCCAGGCGTTCCTGGGCGCCTTCCGGTGCCAGGGGGCGGCCCTGGTGCAGGTCTCCAAACACGAGCCCCGCACGGTGCTGCGCGAGACCTACGCGGGCGCGCCGCCCTCGCCCCGGCAGCTCGCGCACTACCGGGCCCTCGATCCCAGCGACCCGCGCGTGATCTGGGCCGCCGGGCGCTTCGGAGTAGCGCGGGCCTCCAACCTCGAGCCGCCCAACGCCGCAGGTCCGGCCGCGGTGGAGTACGTCCTGGTGCTCCCCGAGCTGGTGGACGACCAGATGGTGGTGACGCTCTGGCTGAGCCGCAGCACCGAGCCCTTCAACGCGGCCGACGTGTATGCGCTGCAGTCCATGCACCCGCACCTGATGCGGGCGCTCCGCACCCAGCACCGGCTGGGGGCGGCGGAGGGCCTGGGCCGAGACCTGCGCGACGCCCTGCAGCGGCTCCCGGTGGGGGTCATCATCGTGGAGCCGAGCGGCAAGGTGCGCTTCCTCTCGGAGGCGGCGGAGCGGGTGGTGGCGCTGGCGGACGGCCTCGGGGTGGTCGACGGCGCCCTCGCTGCGCGTGCGGTCGAGACGAACGAGCGTCTGCAGGCGCTCTTGCAGCGGGCGCTGGACGCGGCCCGGGCCGAGTACACCCAGCCCGAAGACACCCTGGTGGTGCCACGGCCGAGCGGCGCGCGGCCCTACGAGGTCCTGGTGACCCCGCTGCGGGCCGACCGGCTGGCGCTGTGGCCCGAGGAGCCCTCGGCCATGGTGATCATCCACGATCCCGCGGCCGTCGGCACCCTCCCGTGGGAGCTGGTGCAGCGCCTCTACGGCCTGTCGCCGGCCGAGGCCAAGCTCAGCGTGGCGCTGGCGGGGGGCGCGGCGATCAAGGACTACGCCGAGAGCGCCGCGATCTCGGTCGAGACCGCGCGCAGCCAGCTCAAGGCGGCCATGGCCAAGACCCGCACCCACCGGCAGGCGGAGCTGATCCGGCGCATCCTCACCGGCCCCGCGGCGTACACCTCGAGCGGGCCGGCAGCCGTGAGCGAGCGGCCGGAAGCGCGGGCCGAGTACCGCCCCACCAACGGCAACGTCCACCCGCTGGCGGAGTGGCAGAGCCCACCTCAGGGCAACTGACGCGCCGGGCCACCGGCCCTGCCCGGAGCGCGCCTTTCCCCTCCCGCCGGTCCGCGGTAGGACTCCAGGGTCGTGGATCCCGTACTCATCGGCTTCGTGGTGTACCTGGCGGTCGTGCTGGTGGCGGGCACGCTCACCTACCGCCTGACCAAGACGCAGGAAGACTTCCTCCTCGCCGGGCGGCGCCTGAACGTGTGGGTGGCCACCTTCTCGGAGCGGGCGAGCGGCGAGTCGGTGTGGCTCCTGCTCGGCCTGCCCGCGGCGGCCATGACCGCGGGGCTGGTCGAGGTGTGGACCGCGCTTGGCAGCGTGGCGGGCATCGCGTTCGCGTGGTGGGTGGTGGCGGCGCCCCTGCGGCGTGAGACCGAGCGCTTCGACGCGCTGACCCTGCCGGAGTACTTCAGCGCGCGCTTCGGCGCCCACGCCAACGCCATCCGGATCGCCGCCACCGGCATCACGCTGTTCTTCTACGCCTTCTACCTCGCGGCCCAGTTCAACGGCGCCGGCAAGATCCTGGACGTCACCTTCGACATCCCGCCCCAGTGGGGCATGGCCATCGGCGCGGCGGTGGTGATCCTCTACACGATGGCGGGTGGCTTCTTCGCGGTGGCCTGGACCGACCTCATCCAGGCCATCATCATGATCGCCACCCTGGTGATCCTCCCGGTGGTGGGGCTCTATGAGTTGGACCAGCGCGGGTCGAGCCTGGGCGCTGGATTTCATGAGTTCCCCAACCTGGCCTCATGGACCGGCGGCAAGTCGGGCCTCGCCGCGCTCGCCGCCATCGTCGGCGGCATGTCTTGGGGCTTCGGGTACTCCGGCCAGCCGCACACCGTGACCCGCTTCATGTCGGTGCGCGACGAGCAGCAGATCAAGGTCGGCCGGATCATCGCGGTGGTGTGGGCGGTGCTGGCCTTCACCGGGGCCGTGCTCATCGGGCTGGTGGGGATCTCGATGTACGAGATCATGTCCTTCGACAACGGCGACGTGGAGCACCTCATGCCGCGCATGGCGGTCGACCTCCTGCCGGGGTGGCTGGCCGGGATCCTGGTGTCCGGCGCGATCGCGGCGATGATGAGCACCGCGGACTCTCAGCTCCTGGTGGGGACCTCCGCGGTCGCCGAAGACGTGATCCACAAGGGCATGAAGAAGGACCTGAGCCCGAAGCAGCTGGTGACGCTGAGCCGCGTGGTCACGCTGGGCCTGGGGCTCGCCGGGTTCCTCCTCGCCATCACGAGCGACAAGCTCGTCTTCGCGCTGGTGAGCTACGCGTGGTCGGGCCTCGCCGCCTCCTTCGGGCCAGCGCTGGTCCTCACCCTCCACTGGCGCGGCACCTCGGGGCGCGGCGTCCTCGCGGGTATGGTGGTGGGCGCGGCGAGCACGGTGATCTGGGGAAACCTCGGCTACCTCGGCATCTACTGGGGGGAAGTGCTGAGTGAACGGGTGGTGTCATTCTTCCTCGCGCTCTTCACGGTGGTGGTGGTGAGCCGTCTGAGACCCGACGCAAGCCAACCTGCCAGGGGGGCCGCCGGCTGAATACTCGAGGCGAATACAGACTCATCCCCTCGATGGGTTAAGGGCGATCTCGTAGGAGTAATCGACGGTATCGTCCAAGACGTGTCGATCGGCCGACACCTGTCAGCGGACCGTCACCGCGGGGCGTCGAGATCTCGACACCCGACTTGAGCGAAAATCGAAAAGCGGATCGCTTTGGAACTGGCACGCACGATGCTCAGGGTGCCCAGCGTGCAAACGACCTTGCCATCGAGCCCGACGGCGCCCTCCGCGCTCTCGTCCCCGCTTGAGAAGGAACCGTCCAAAGACGTCCCAGAGCTGGACGTCGTCCCACAGCGGGAGCGGATGGCCCGCACCGCCGAGGTGCTGGTGCAGGTGCTGGAGTCGGCCGGGGTCGAGGCCGCGTTCGGGCTGCCGGGCGGCGCGATCTCTCCGGTGCTCGACGCGCTCCTCGACCACCCGAAGATCCGCGTGGTCACCACGAAGCACGAGGCCGGCGCGATCTTCGCGGCGATCGGCTACGCCCGCGCCACCGAGAAGGTCGCGGTGGTGGTGGTCACGTCGGGGCCAGGCATCCTCAACACGTTGACCGGGCTGGCCTCCGCGTTCGCGGACGGTGTGCCGGTGCTCGTGCTCGCAGGCGAGGTGGCGCGGAGCGCCCAGGGCAAGGGTGGCCTGCAAGAGGGCAGCAGCTACGCGCTCAACGTCGTGGCCAGCACCCGCCCGGTCTGCAAGTGGGCGGCGGAGGTCCCGACCTCCAGCGCCGCGCCCCACATGATCCGGCGCGCCCTCGAGGTGGCCCAGACCGGCCGCAAGGGCCCGGTGGTCCTGACCCTGCCGCTGGACATCAGCAGCCAGCCGGTCCCGGTGCCGGCCCAGTTCGGCGCCGCGACGCAGGAGCACACGCTCGAGCCCAAGGCGGTGCGTTGGGCGGCCGACGCGCTGACGCGGAGCGAGCGCCGGGTCATCGTGGCCGGCTCCGGAGTGCGCTTCGGGGAGGGCCCTCGGCTGCTGCGCCAGGTGGCGGAGCGCCTGGGCTGCCCGGTGATCACCACCCCGAAGGCCAAGGGCGTGTTCCCGGAGAGCCACCCGCTGGCCCTCGGCATCTTCGGGATCGGCGGGCACCCCTCCAGCTCCGAGTTCCTCGAGGAGGGCGTCGACACCCTGCTCGCCCTGGGCACGAGCCTGGGGGACCTGTCGACGAACGGCTGGAGCAAGCTCCTCAAGCCCCGACACACCCTCATCCAGGTGGACATCGACGGCAGTCAGCTCGGCCGCGGCTACGCCCCCCAGCTCGCGGTGGAGGCCCCGGCCGCGGCGTTCCTGCAGGCCCTGTTGCCATTGCTCCCGAAGAAGGGGCGCCCGGTCAGCTACGGGCTACGGCGCCTGCAGGAGCCGGGGGTGAAGGAGGTCGGTGAGGAGGGCCACATCACGCCCCAGCGGGCCCTGTGGGAGCTGCAACACATCCTGCCGCGCGACACCATCTATACGGTGGACAGCGGCGAGCACACCCTCTTCGCCCTCCACTACATGTCCGCGGACCGCCCCGACGCCGTCATGACGATGCTGGGCGTCGGCGCCATGGGCTCCAGCGTCCCCGCCGCGCTGGGGGCCAAGCTCGGCCACCCCGAGCGCAGCGTCGCCGTGCTCTGCGGGGACGGCGGCTTCGCCATGTGCGCCCCGGAGCTGGCCACCGCCACGCAACATGGCCTGCCCATGGTGGTGGCGGTCTTCAACGACGGGCGTCTGGGGATGGTGGAGGTCGGCCACCGGATGATCTTCGGTCGCTCTCCCGACTTCGGGCTGGAACCCGTGGACGTGGCGGGGCTGGGCGCGGCGCTCGGCGCCGACACCCTCACCGTCACCCAGCCCGGCGAGATCCTGGCCGCGGCGTCGCGCCTGGTGGGCGCGACGCGACCGCTGGTGATCGACATCCACATCGACCGCACCGAGTCGATGCCAAGAAACGCTCGCACCCAGAAGCTGGCAGAGGACGCTGGCTGGCCGGGTGCAGAGCCCCCAAGGAGCAAGTCATGAAGCGCACCGCCGTAGGTGTCTACGGTCTCGGGGTCTATCTCCCCGAGACGATTCGAACGAACGACTGGTGGCCCGCCGAGGTGGTGGCCAAGTGGGGCGGCACGCACAACGGCCGCCTGGATCGCCCGCCGGAGGGCCCCGAGGAGCTGGAGACGGAGGGCGCCAGGATGGTGCTCGAGGCCATGGCGCACTACCGCGCGGACCCCTTCAAGGGGACCAAGCAGCGGCGGGTCATGTCCCCGGACATGCAGACCACCGACATGGAGCTCCTGGCCGCGCAACAAGCCTTGCAGAACGCGGGGGTGGAGCCGAAGGAGATCGACCTGTTCCTCTCCTCCACCACCCTGCCCGACTTCCTGATGTCGCCCAACAGCTGCAAGGTCCACGAGCAGCTCGGCCTGCCGAAGCGCTGCTTCACCCTCCAGACCGAGGGGGTGTGCAACGCGTTCCTGATGCAGCTCGCGCTGGCCGAGCAGATGATCGCCTCGGGCCAGGCCCACCGCGCGCTGCTCGTCCAGTCGGCGGGCATGAGCCGCCTCCACCTCCCTGATGACCCCATGTCCGCGTGGTTCGGCGACGCCGCCACCGCGGTGGTGGTGGGTCCGGTGGAGGAGGGCTACGGGGTCCACGGGCGCGCGCACATGACCGACGGGTCGCTCTACGGCGCGGTGGTCGCCGGTCTGCCCGGCAAGCGCTGGTACGATGACGGCCTGGTCCGGGGCTACGTGGCGAACCCTGCCCTCGCCCGGAAGATGGTCACGGCGGGCCTGCACGACAGCAAGGAGATCGTCCGCGCCGCCCTGGAGGAGGCCCAGGTCAAGCCAGAGCAGGTGGACTTCTACGGGAGCCACCAGGGCTTCGTGTGGTTCCGAGAGGTGACGCAGCGCCTGGTCGGCATCGCCCACGCCAAGACGGTGGACACCTACACCTGGGCCGGCAGCTGTCTGGGCGCCAACATTCCGCTGGGTCTGTACACGGCTGAGAAGGAGGGTACGCTCCAGCCGGGCGATCGCGCGGTGCTCATGTCCGGCGGCGTCGGCGCGGTGCTCTCGTCCGTCGTCATGCGGTGGGGGCGCGGCTGACCGATCCAATACACCCCGCGTCGCATTCCGAGATCGATCCATTCAAGTCCTCGCGCCGAATGCCGTACTGATCCCGGGCGATGGATGGCCACCCTACGGCTCCGGCGACCGCCGCCCTGGCCGTACCAGCTGGGATGGAGGTGTCCCGACGCGCCATCGAGGCGTTCATCGTCATCGCCAAGGAGCGGGGCCTCGACTGGGCCCGCCTCACCGAAGGCCTCTCCCTCGACCCCAGCGACCACTCCACCTCCGGCTCCATCTCGTGGCACGGCTTCGCGCTCCTGAATGATCGGATCGAGCGGCTGCTGGGCGGCCCGGATCAGATGATCCATGCCGGCACGAGCGTGGTGGACATACCGGGTCTGAAGCGCTTCGCGCGGGCGGTGGCGCTCTTCGCCGACGTCCAGAAGGTCTATCGCGGCGCCAACGACTTCTCCCGCAAGCGCCTGTTCAGGCACCTGGAGAGCACCCTCGAGGTCGTGTCTCCGCGCCTCATGCGGATGGTGGTGACGGTGCCGCCCCCCTACCCGGTCAGCGACGCGTTCTTCCGCTTCCTGGCCGGGGTCTTCGCCACCCCCCCGAGGCTGGTGGCCCTACCCGACGCCCTGGTGCGGATCACCATCGACGGCAACCGCTGCACCTACGAGATCAGCCACGCCTCGTCCTCCACCCTCTGGAGCCGAGTCCGGCAGTTCTTCCGGGTGCTGTTCCACGCCCACCACACCCTGCACGAGCTGGAGCTCCAGAACCAGGAGCTGACCCGCCAGCTGGTGGAGGTGGCGGAGGCCCGGCGCCTCGCGGAGGCCACCTCGCGACACAAGTCCGAGTTCCTCTCGACCATGAGCCACGAGATCCGCACCCCGCTGAACGCGGTGGTGGGGGCCCTGAACCTCATGCACGACGCCCACGAGGAGACCGAGCGGCTGGAGCACCACCAGACCATCCGGCGCGGCGCGGACCGGTTGGTGGACGTGCTGCAGCAGGTCCTGGACTTCTCCGACATGGACGCGGGCCGCCTCACCCTCGTGCACCGGCCCTTCGATCTGGGCCCGACGATCCGCAACCTCCATACGCTGATGCGGCCGGCGGCGGAGGCCAAGGGGCTGACGCTCCAGGTCAGCATCGCCGCAGGCCTGCCGACGTCGGTCCTCGGGGACGAGCGTCGTCTGCAACAGATATTGCGCAACCTGATGGACAACGCCATCAAGTACACCGCTCGAGGGACCATCCGCGTGCAGGTCGGGCCCGGCGACAAGGACAGCCCCGACACCATCCGCTTCAGCGTCCACGACACCGGGCCCGGCATCCCCCAGCCCAAGCAGGCGCAGCTCTTCGAGGCCTTCGTCCAGGAGGATGGGTCCCTCACCCGTCGCCACGAGGGCGCGGGGCTGGGGCTCACCATCGCGCAGCAGCTCACCCGGCTCATGGGCGGTCGGATCGAGCTGGAGAGCACGGTGGGCCAGGGCAGCAACTTCTCCTTCACCGTCCCGCTCCCCCCCGCCACGGACTCCAGCTTCACCGGCGACATCCTGCTCCAGGACGGCCGCTACCCGGTCGCGGTCCTCGGCCGCACCTCCCGCTCCCCGCTCCCCACCCCGGTCGCGGTGGCGCCCGCCCTCCCGATCCTGGTGGTGGAGGACAACCCGGTGAACCAACGCATCCTGGTCAGGACGCTGGAGCGCCTCGGCTACCGGGCGGTCACCGCGAACGACGGCGTGGAGGCGGTGGAGGCGGTGCGCAAGCGGACCTTCAGCCTCATCCTGATGGACATCCAGATGCCCAACATGGACGGGATGGAGGCCACCCGGACCATCCGCGAGATCGGCGGCGCCATGGGCAGCGTGCCGGTGGTGGCGGTCACCGCCAACTCATCTCCCGGCCACCGCGAGGCCTGCCTCGCCGCGGGCATGAACGAGTACATCACCAAGCCGGTCAAGGTGGACCTCCTGAAGGTGATCCTCACCGGGTTGCTGCCGCCCTCAGGCTCCTCGTCATCCACCGGCGCCCTGGCCGGCGCGTGATCTCAGGAACTCGAGCAAGACCGCCTGCACCCGCTCCGGCTCCTCGTGCTGGACCCAGTGGGTCGCCTCGTCGAACCACTCCACGCGGACGTCGTCACACAGCGCCTCGGTGGCTGGCACGAGCGCGGGGGAGAGCAAGGCATCCTGCCGACCCCAGATGATCTGGGCGGGGACGTGCACCCGAGGATCCTCGGGCGGCGGGCCGAGCGAGGTCCGGAGCACCGCGCGGTACCAGTCCACCATCGCCCGGGCCGCCCCAGGCTGGCTCCACGCCGCCTGGTAGACCGGGAGATCCGCCTCGTCGAACGCGCCCGGGCGCCCGATGGCGGCCATGCGCGAGAAGAGCGCCCTGCCCCCCTGGCGGAGGAGCGCCCGCTCGGGGAGCACCGGGAGCTGGAAGAAGAACATGTACCAGCTGCGCCGCGCCTGCTCGAGGCGGGTACCGACGCCCTCGGACCGGGTGAGGAGCACGCGGCGGAGCACCTCGGGGTGGGGCACGTTCAGGGCGCTGACCGCGCTGACCCGGTCCGGGTGGCGCATCGCCGTCCACCACGCCACCGCCGCGCCCCAGTCGTGCCCGACGACGCAGGCCGTCTTGCGACCGGCGGCCTCGATGAGGCCGACCACGTCCTGGGCCAGGGTGTCGAGGGCGTAGTCCTCCACCCGGGCCGGCTTGTCGCTCAGGTTGTAGCCCCGCTGGTCCGGGGCCAGCACCCGGAACCCGGCCTCGGCCAGGGCCGGGATGTATCGGCGCCAGGCCCACCACAGCTCCGGGAACCCGTGGAGGAGGACCACGAGGGGCCCGTCCTCGGGTCCGGCGGTGGCCACGTGCAGCGTGACCCCGTTGGTGCTCATGTAGCCCAGCTGGACCCCGCGAACGCCCACCATGGCGCCGCCACCCTGGGAGGCGACCTGCAGGCAGTCAAGCCCGCTGGGGCGACAGCGGGGCCCTGCCTGTGGATAATGGGCGGGTGCGGGTCGGTCCAGCCATGGCGGCGCTCCTCCTGGCGATGTTGGGGGCCTGCACCTTCAACCCACCGAAGGTCGTCTTCGACCAGGACGCCGGGACCTTGGAGCTCGGGGTGCTGGACGCCGAGCCGCCCGACACCGGGGCGCCCGACTCCGGCGGGGCAGACACGGGCGTCGAGGACACCGGGGTGCCGGACACCGGGGCGCCGGACACCGGGGACACGGGCGTCGAGGATACCGGGGTGCCGGACACCGGCGCCCCCGACACCGGGCTCCCCGACGCGGGGGTCGAGGACGCGGGGCCACTCCCGCCGGTGTGCGGCAACGGGATCGTCGAGCTCGGCGAAGGGTGTGACCAAGGCGGTGCGCCGGTCAGCGTTGCCTGCGTCGACTGTCAGGTCGCGACCGGCTTCGTCTGTGTCTCGAGTCCCAGCACCTGCGCCCCGGTCGGTCGGGTTCGCTACGTGGACGGGGCGGACCCGAACTGCGGCCCCGGCGGCCCGTTCTGCGTGATCGACGACGCGATCGACACGGGCGACACGGACCTCGTCGTCGTCGCCACCAGCACGTACACCGAGACCCTCGACTTCAACGGGGGGGGCACCTCCCGCGCCGTGGTGGCCGAGGCCGGCGCCACCCTCACCAGCGCGGGCCAGCCGCTCCGGGTGCGCGGCGGTGCGCACGTGATCTTCGCCGGCTTCACCATCACCAGCTCCGGCGACGGCGCGGTGAAGGCCGAGGGCAACGGCACTACGTTGGAGATGCGGGACTGCGTCATCGGGCCCTCCCCCAACCTCGGGGTCGAGCTCAAGAGCGGCGCCCGCCTGGATCTGCTCCGGAGCGTGGTGCGCGACAACGCCACCGGCGGCCTCAAGCTGAACAGCAGCGGCGGCTACGCGGTGATGAACACCGTCATCATCGGCAACGGGGGCGCGGCGAGCGCGGTGGGCGGCGTGCACATCGAGAACGGCGCGGGCGACGACCGGTTCGTGAACAACAGCCTGGCCTTCAACACCTCGTCGGCCAACCCGGGCGCGGTCTGGTGCCAAGCGCAGGCCAGCCTGCGAAACGTCGTGGTGTGGCTGAACACGCCGACCAACGACCCTGGGGTCTCGGTCGCCACCTGCGACACCGAGTACAGCCTCCTGCAGGCCAGCCTGCAGGGCCAGGGCAACATCTCGGTCGACCCCCTGTTCATCGACGGCCTCCTCCGCCCCGACCCCACCTCCCCGGTGCGCGACGTCGGAGATCCGGCGGGGACCGAGGACGTCGGTCCGCCCCCAGGCCCCGCGCCGATCGAGGACCGTGGGCGGGTGGCGCGACCTCAGGGCCAGCGGGTCGACATGGGCGCCTACGAGCTGCGGTGATCCTCGACCAGGCGGCGGTCCACGAAGAGGCTGTTGCCCGGCACCATCTTGGCCATGTGCTTCACCTCCGAGGCCACCTGGGCGATGCGCCGGAAGTCACGCAGGTCGGGGCGCGCGGTGTCCACCACCCCGATGGAGACCGACAGGAGCGGCACCCGCTCCCGCTCGCCGTGCCGGTTGACGATGTCCACGCTGCCGGTGGCCAGCTCGTCGGGCTCGTAGTAGCGCCGCACCGCCTCGGTGAAGCGGTCGTGCACGAAGTCCGCGAACGGCGTCACCTGCTCGGGGTGGAGCAGCGCCACGAAGTCGTCGCCGCCCACGTGCCCGACGAAGACCTCTCCGTTGCCCTCGTCCGCCGCGTAGGTGTTCAACAGCTCACCGAGCATGCGGATGACCTCGTCCCCGGCGTCGAACCCGCGGCTGTCGTTGAAGGCCTTGAAGTGGTCGATGTCGAGGGTCGCCACGGCGAATCGGCCCCCGGTGGTCAGCCGGTGCTCGACCTGGCGCTTGATCATCGCGTTCCCCGGGATCCCGGTGAGCGGGTTCAGGTCCCGCGCCATCTTCTGGCGCAGGTGGATGGAGGCGACCCGCACCCGGATCTCGTGCAACGCGAACGGCTTCACCATGAAGTCGTCGGCGCCGAGCCGGAAGCACTCCAAGAGGGCCTCGGGGCGGGCGTTGGCGGTGAGCACCAGGATCGGCACCGCCGCGCCCCAGTAGCCGGTGCGCATGCGCTGGATCAGCTCTCGACCCGACAGCTCGGGGACCATGAGGTCGGTGATCACGAAGTCGGGGCGCTCCTGGCGCACCATGCGGAGCGCGTTGGCGCCATCCGCGGCCTGCAGGACGCGAGACATCGGCTCAAACGTCCGCGCGAGCATCATGCGGATGGCGGGGTCGTCCTCCACCAGCAGGATACGCTCCGGGAACTCGAGATCCGACTCCGACATGGCTGAACCGTTCGCCGCAGCATACGCGAACTGCGCGAACTTTCGCAGGTCCCCAGAAGGGCGAAGGGCGCCCCTGATGTGGGTGGGCCGGCCCCATGTACGTCCATGGGGCCGGTAGGCGGGGCGCTACTTGGCGGTCACGCGCACCGCGAGGCGGCGGTTCTGCGCGCGGCACTCCGGCGTGTCGTTGGCGGGGCACACCGGGTGCTTGGAGCCGTAGCCCTCCGGGTCGAGGCGCTTCTTGTCGATGCCGCGGTCCGTCAGCGCGGCGGCCACCGCCTTCGCGCGCGCCGCCGACAGCTTCTGGTTGGCCTTCGCCTTGCCGGTGTTGTCGGTGTAGCCGCCGACCTTCAGCTTGACCGCGGGGTACGCCTTCAAGATCTCCGCGATCTCGTTGAGCTGGTCGCTGGACTTGTCCATGTCGAGCTTCGCGCTGCCGGTGGCGAAGCTGATGCGGTCGAAGTTGAACCAGGTGGTCTTGTCGACCGCGCGGTCCTCGTCCTGGATGAAGTCGAGCAGGCCGTATTCCATCGACCCGTCACCGGTGTTCACGGTGTGGCCGGTGGGCAGCTGGCGGCCCGCGGGCTCCGGCGGTGCCTCGACGACCTCCTCCTCGACCGGCGCGGGCGCCGGCGCGGCGGCCATGCCGTCCTCCGCGACCTGCGCCGCGATGTCGGTGCAGTAGTTGCCGTACAGGCCGAGGATCGACATCACGCGGGAGTCCACCGCGACATTCTTCAGCGTCTTGCCTTCGGCGCCGGCGGCCTTCAGCGCGGCGTCCACCGACCAGTCACCGAGCGCGATCAGGCCGAGGATGCTCATCGCGCACGACTCGCCCGTGATCGTGTTCATGCCGGGGTTGTTCGAGGGGCCGGCCTGGAAGCTGCGCGGGCCCTTCACGGACGTAAAAAGGCCACCTGCCGGGCCGATGGCGCCGCAGCTGGCGGCGAGCGCCGATGTGGCAACGACGAGACCAATCTTCTTCATCATTCGGTTCTCCTGAGATCCAATCCGGGCCGCGTCGCCCCGTGCGTGCGGGCCGGGCGTCCGTCAGTGGTGGGGCCTCTACCACGGGCCTGAGCGCGTCGCACCCCCCACTTGGGCTCCGAGCACCTATAGAAACCGAGGGGTCTGGAGGTAGGATATCCACCTATTGAGACCTTCATGGGTCAGCGACGGGACGCGGAGCAAGAAAGGGGCTACATTTCCGCCTCGCCGATGCCGGACCGCAGCGTCGCCTTCATCGTCCACGGGCACTTCTACCAGCCCCCACGCGAGAACCCGTGGACCGACTCCGTGGACAAGGAGCCCGGGGCCGAGCCCTACCACGACTGGAACGAGCGCATCTTCCACGAGTGCTACCGCGCCAACGCCTACGCCCGGGTCTTCGACGAGTCCGGGCGGGTGCTCCGCATCGTCAACAACTACGAGCACCTGTCCTACAACATCGGCCCCACCCTGCTGAGCTGGCTGGAGCGCGAGCACACCATCACCTATGGCCGCATCATCGAGGCGGACCGCAGGAGCGCCCGCGCCCGCGGCGGGCACGGCAACGCGATCGCCCAGGGCTACAACCACACGATCCTCCCCCTGTGCAGCCCCCGGGACGCGCGCACCCAGGTGCGGTGGGGGGTGGCGGACTTCCGGCACCGCTTCCGCCGGGAGCCCGAGGGGCTCTGGCTCCCGGAGACCGCGGCCAACCACGCGGTCCTGGATCTGCTGATCGAGGAGGGCCTGCGCTTCACGATCCTGAGCCCCTACCAGGCCCTCAAGGTCCGCAAGCTCGGCACCGAGGAGTGGACCGACGTCAGCCTCGGCCGGCTGGATCCCACCCGGCCCTATCGCTACCTGCACTCGGACGGCAGCGGGCGCTGCGTCGACATCTTCTTCTACGACGGCCCGGTGGCCCGCTCGATCGCGTTCGAGGGGGCCCTCCGCACCAGCCAGGGGCTCCTCGACGCCCTCGGCCGCGGGCGCGGGGGCGGCCCGATGGTGAACGTGGCCACCGACGGCGAGAGCTACGGGCACCACTTCAAGTTCGGCGATCGCACCGTGGCCCACGCCCTCGAGATGCTCGCGAAGGATCGCGACCTCTGGGTGACCAACTACGGCGAGCTCTTGGATCACCACCCGCCCGAGCACGAGGTCCAGCTCTGGCTGGGCGAGGATGGCCAGGGCAGCTCGTGGAGCTGCGCCCACGGCGTGGGGCGCTGGTCGCGCGACTGTGGCTGCCACACCGGGGGCAAGGAGGGCTGGAACCAGGCGTGGCGCGCGCCGCTCCGCACCGCCCTGGACTTCCTTCGTGACGAGTGCGCCACCCTGTACGAGGGGCACGCGAGCGAGTACTTCGAGGACCCCTGGGCCGCGCGCGACGCGTACGTGCAGGCCATCCTGCACGAGGACCCGCAGGAGTTCTTCCGGGAGCACGCCCGGCGCGAGCTCACCGAGCGGGAGCGGGTCCAGGCCCTCTCCCTGTTGGAGATGCAGCACCACTCGATGCTCATGTACACGAGCTGCGGCTGGTTCTTCTCCGACCTCGCGGGCATCGAGACCACCCAGATCCTGAAGTACGCGGGCCGCACCATCGACTTCATGCGGGAGCTCGGCCACATCGCGCCCTTCCGCGCCTTCCTGGAGCGCCTGGCCGAGGCCCGGAGCAACACCCCCGAGGAGGGGAACGGGGCCGACGTCTACCGGCGCCACGTGGTGCCGGTGCGGGTGTCGCCCCGGCGCGTCACCGCGCACCTGGCGATCTCGGGCCTCGTCCTCGACGCCGAGCCCGAGGGCGAGGTGGCGGGCTACGAGTACCAGCTCCTGCACACCGAGCAGCGCACCCACGGCAACGTCCAGCTCATCACCTCGCAGGTCAGCCTGCGGCGCACCTCCACCGGCCGCAGCTATCAGGAGTCCGCGGCCGCCCTGCACCTCGGGGGCGTGGACTTCTACTGCGTGGTGCGCAACGACCTCAGCCTCGACGACTTCAAGAGCGCGGCCGAGCGCCTGTGGTCGCAGTTCACCACCGCCTCGATGCCGGTGCTCCTGCGCCTGGCGGCCGAGGAGTTCGGGCCCAAGGAGTACGGCCTCGAGCACGTCCTCCCCGGGGGCGCGCACCACGTGGCCAAGAAGATCATGGGGGGCCTCCTCGAGCGCTTCGCGGAGCAGTACGCGTACCTCTACGAGGACCACCGGCGCACCCTCGAGATGCTCCAGGCGGCGGGCATCCACCTGCCCAAGGAGCTGAGCGCGGCGGCGGAGATCACCCTGGCCCGGCGCTTCGAGATGGAGATCGCCAAGCAGCGCGAGAGCCACGATCCGGACGCCTATCGGCGCGCGATCGCGATCGCCGAACACGCGTATGCCCACGGCTTCCACCTCGACCCGAAGGTGGCCAGCCGGACCTTCGAGTCCATGCTCGCGCACAGCGTACAGGTGGCCTCCGCCCGCCCGACGAAGGAGAACCTGCAGGCCGCGCTGGAGCTGCTGCGGCTGATCCAGACCCTGCGCCTCGACGTGGCGCTCGAGCGCCCGCAGGAGGCGCTCTACTCCGCCATCGCCACGCGCTCGGACTTCCCGGCGGATGAGCTGGCCACCCTGATGAAGGCGCTGTGGCTGAGCCCGTCCCTGCTGCAAGCCGGCGCGGGCTCTTGACGGTCATGGGTGAGGGCCTATCCTTGACCGAATGACCGGTGACGAGGCGAGGGCGACGACGTGTTGAGCGCGAGCGTGTTGAGCGCGCTCCTGGCCACCCAGGCCCCGACCCATCAACTCGGTGAGCTGACCTTCGAGTCGTGCACGCTCGAGGGGCCGGGCGGGGAGCGCTACTCGGGGGCGCGATGCGCCCGCTTCTCGGTCCCCGAGGATCGCGACGATCCCAAGAGTCGGACGATCGAGCTCGCGGTGGCGTGGGTGCCCGCGCGGACGGCCGAGCCCAAGCCCGACCCCGTGTTCTTCCTCGCGGGCGGGCCCGGCCAGGCCGCGCGCGAGGCGTTCGCGAGCAGCCCCGAGCCCTTCGCGCGCATCCTGCGCGAGCGCGCGCTCATCCTCGTCGACCAGCGCGGCACCGGCGCCTCGCATCCGCTCGATTGCCCCGAGCTGGCGGAGGAGGACGACGGCGAGACCGATCGCGCCGCGCTCCTCGCGCGCACCGTCGAGCGCACCCGGCGCTGCCGCGACCGGCTCTCGGCCGACGCCGATCTCACGCGCTACACGACCACCGACGCGGTGCGGGATCTGGACGACGTCCGACGCGCGATCGGGGCCGAGGCCATCAACCTGCTCGGCGGCTCCTACGGCACCCGAGTCGCGCAGGTCTACTTGCGCAACTATCCCCAGCACACCCGCAGCGTGGTGCTCGACGGCGTCGTCCCGCCCGGCCTCGCGCTCGGCGCCGAGCACGCGAAGAACCTCGACGCGGCGCTCGCGCTCCAGTGGGCGCGCTGCGCCCAGGACGCGGAGTGCAACGCGCACTTCCCGGCGCCGGCCGCCGATCTGGCCCAGCTCCGGGCCGAGCTCCTCGCCGCCCCGCGCAAGGTGAAGTACGTGCACCCGACCACCGGGCTCGAGGCCGAGGACGAGCTCGACGTGAACACCTTCGCGGGGGTCGTTCGGCTGTTCGCCTACAGCCCACAGACCGCGAGCCTGCTCCCGATGGCCCTGCACGACGCCGCGCGCGGCGACAGCGGGCGGCTGCTCGCGTACTCGAACCTGATCCGCGACGGCCTCGTCGAGTCGCTGTCCCGCGGGATGGAGCTCTCCGTCATCTGCACCGAGGACGCCGACCGTATGAAGGTGGACCCGGAGGACGCGAGCACCCTCCTCGGCACCGAGTTCGTCACCGTGCTCGAGGCGAGCTGCGCGGAGTGGCCGAAGGGCAAGCGGCCCGACGACTTCAACGCCCCGCTGTCCACCGACGTCCCGGTGCTCGTCCTCTCGGGCGGGCTCGATCCGGTGACGCCGCCGCGCTACGGCGAGGCCGCGCTCGCCGGCCTCGGCCACGCGCGGCACGTGGTGGCCCCCGGCCTCGGGCACGGCGTCTTCGGCACCGCGTGCGGGAGCCGCACCGTCGCCGACTTCTACGAGGCGCCGGTCCCCGAGCAGCTCGACGTCGCGTGCTTCGAGCGGCTCCAGGCCCTCCCGCCCTTCAGGGGACCACTCGGTTGGGGGCCCTGACATGATCGAGGTGCACGACCTCCACAAGGCCTTCGGCCCGGTGCGGGCGGTCGACGGGGTGAGCTTCTCCGCCGCGGACGGCGAGATCACCGGCCTGTTGGGCCCGAACGGCGCCGGCAAGACCACGACCCTGCGCATGCTCTACACCCTGATGTCGCCCGACAGGGGCTCGGTGCGCATCGACGGGGTGGACGTGGGCGCGCACCCCGCGGACGCGCGCCGTCGGCTCGGGGTGCTCCCCGACGCCCGCGGGCTCTACGACGGCCTGAGCGCGCGCGAGAACATCGAGTACTTCGCCGACCTCCAGGGCCTCACCGGGCTCGCCCGCGCCGAGCAGATCGAGCGGCTGACGCGGGCGCTCGGGATGCAGGAGATCATCGACCGCCGCACCAAGGGCTTCTCGCAGGGCGAGCGTGTGAAGTGCGCGATCGCGCGCGCGCTCGTGCACGACCCGCAGAACGTGGTCCTCGACGAGCCCACCAACGGGCTCGACGTGATGACCACGCGCTCGATGCGCGCGTTCCTCCGCACGCTCCGGGACCGCGGCAAGTGCGTGCTGTTCTCGAGCCACATCATGCAGGAGGTGGCGGCCCTCTGCGATCGCATCGTGGTCATCGCCCACGGGCGCGCGGTCGCGCAGGGCACGCCGGACGAGCTCCTCGCCGAGACGGGCCGCACCACGCTCGAGGACGCCTTCGTCGCGATCATCGGGTCGGAGGAGGGGTTGTTCACATGAGGCCGGTCTGGGTGGTGTTCAAGAAGGAGGTCCGCGAGAACCTCCGGCAGCGGCGGACGGTGATCAACTCGCTGGTGTTCGGTCCGCTGCTCGGCCCGCTCTTGATGATCCTGGTGCTCGGCCTGACCTTCAAGGTGCAGGTCGAGCGCGCCGAGAAGCCGCTCGAGATCCCGGTGGTCGGCGCCGAGCGCGCCCCGAACCTCGTGCGCTGGCTCGAGCAGCAGGGCGTACACATCGAGCCGCCGCCCGCGTCCGAGACCCAGGCGATCCTCGATCAGGACGAGGACGTCATCCTGCGGATCCCGGAGTCGTACGCCGAAGACTGGGGCGCCGGTCGACCGGTCGAGATCGAGATCCTGAACGACGAGTCGCGCCGCGAGTCGGGGGTGATCGTGCGGCGGGTCCAGCAGCTGCTCGCCCGGTACGGGGCGGAGGTCGGGTCGCTCCGCCTCCTCGCGCGCGGCGTCGACCCCCGCATCTCGAGGCCGCTCCAGGTGCGCGAGGTGGACGTCGGCAAGGTCGACAGCGCCGTCGTCACCCTGCTCTCTTTCTTGCCCTACCTGTTGATCATGGGTGCGTTCATCGGGGCGATGTACCTCGCGATCGACTCCACCGCGGGCGAGCGCGAGCGGAGGTCGCTCGAGCCGCTCCTCGCCAACCCGGTGCCGCGCAGCCAGATCCTGGCCGGGAAGCTCCTGGCCACCACCGCGTTCGGGATGATGTCGCTGACCCTCGCGCTGCTCTCCTTCAAGCTCGCCTCGCCGCTCATGCCGCTCCGCGAGGCGGGGATCGACTTCGAGCTCACCTGGGCGACGATGGCCACGATCCTCGTCATCGTGGCGCCGATCGTCCCCCTCGCCGCCGCGGCCCAGACCATCGTCGCGTCCTACGCGAAGAGCTACCGCGAGGCGCAGAGCTACCTGCAAGGCCTCCTGCTCATCCCGATCGTCCCGACCCTGGCCCTCATGGTCATGCCGCTCAAGGCCGAGCTGTGGATGATGAGCGTGCCCTTCCTCGCCCAGCACCAGCTGATCAGCACGCTGATCCGCGGTGAATCGGTGCTCGGCGCCGGCCTGCTCCTCACCGTGGCGTCGGGCCTCGCGCAGTCTCTCGTGCTCTGGGCCGTCGCGACCTGGCTCTACCAGCGCGAGTCGCTCGCCATCTCTGCTTAGAGCGCCGCTGCCCGCTCGGGCTTGGCCCGCGGCTTGGGCCGGTACAGCACCACCGTCGCGTCGTCCGGCTTGCTGGGGGCGCCCTCGTCGGGATCCTCCATCCGCGCGTGGCAGGCCGCGAGCAGGCGCTCCGCCGCGACGAGGAGCGGGCCGCACCGGACCATCTCGACGATCTCCTCGATGCGCAGGTTGTCGAGCACCCCGTCGCTCGCCACCACCACGGTGTCGCGCGGCGACAACGCGAGCACCGAGCCCAGCTCGATGCGCATGTCCGCGCTCCCCACGAGGTTGAGGACCACGCAGTTGTCGTCGTGGTGCAGCGCCGCCTCGGGCTCGAGGAAGCCGGCCTCGACCGCGTAGCCGGTGAGGGAGTGGGCCACCGTCTGGAGCTTGATCCGGCCGCGCTGCCCCACCACCAGGATCCCGGAGTCGCCCACGTGGTAGGTGCGGATCCCGGCCCGCCCCAGCTCCACCACCGCGAGGGTGGTGGCGGCGCCGACCTTGAGATCCATGACCGCGTCGTTGGCGCGCTCGAAGCCGTCGAGCACCGCGGTGCGGATGCGCACGTCGTCGTCGGCGTCGCGCACCGCGCCGGCCAGGGCCCGCACCGCGAGGCGCGCCGCCTTGGCCCCCAGCGGCATCCCGCCCGCCCCGTCCGCCACCGCGAGGAGGGCGCGCCGCGGACCCACCGGGATGACGAGGGCGGCGTCCTCGTTCGGGCCCTCGCGCTCGGGCGACTTGGTGGAGAACACCACCGCGGTGCCCCCCGCCACGTCCACCTGGACCGGCTTGGGGTGCTCCGCCTCGAGGAAGGTGCGGGCGGGGGCTGTGGTGCGCATCAGCGTCCTCGGCCGTGGGTGCGCCCGCACCAGGGACAGTGCTGCCAGAACTCGCCGATGATCCCCCACCCACAGTGCTTGCACTTGTCGCGGCTGTTCTCGATGGGCCAGGGCTTCTTCACCTTGGTCCTGCACCACGGGCAGTAGCGCATGAAGGGCATGAGGTCCTTGCGATCGCAAGCCGTGTTGCTACACCGCGCGGCGTAGCGGACGTCGGTGTACTCGCGCTCGTCGGGCTCGTACCCCGCGCCATAACACCAGGGGCAGTAGCGCCAGTCCTTCTTCATGCCCCGGTTGCAGCGCCCGCACTGCACCGGGAAGCTGGTGGCGCCCTCGAACTTCTTGTGGTGCTCGCCGCACCATGGGCAGTAGTGCATCGGCTCCGACATCGGCCCGCCACACTTCTTGCACTCGTGCCGGGTGCCGAGGGCCTGACCGTGCTCCCGCTTGAACTGGCGAAAGCGCACCGTGCGCCAGTCGCGGGTCCGGGTGGTCCCGTTCTTCTTCTTGCGGAGCTTCGCGTCGACCCGCAGCGCCCTGGGCTTCACCTTGCGGAACGCGGCCAGCATCTTCACCGCGTCGGGGAAGCGGCCGCGCTGGTCGACCTGGATCGCCTTCTCGAGGAAGGCCACGAAGGCCGGCGTGAACACCGCCTTGATGCGGTCGAGCCCCTGGAGCGGCCACTCATAGGGCCACTCCGGGAGCACCCCGGCGAACATCCGGTAGAGCACCAGGCCGAGCGAGAAGACGTCCGATCTGTAAGAGGGCTTGCCGAGCGCCTGCTCCGGCGCCACGTAGCCGAGCGTGCCGGTGCCGGAGGCCTTGAGGCTGGTGCGCACCGCCACCTTCGAGATGCCGAAGTCCGACAGCCTCAGCCGATCGCCGTCGAACATGATGAAGTTCTCGGGCTTGATGTCGAGGTGGATGATGCGGTTCTTGTGCGCGCACGCCACCGCCTCGAGCATCTGCTCGGCGTAGCGCAAGCCCGTGCGCGGCGCGACGCGACGACGGATGCGATCGAGGAACGTGCGATCGCCGAGCGGAGACGCGATGACGAAGACGTCATCGATGAACATCGCGTTCTTGATGGGGAGGATGTTCGCGTGATCGAGGGAGGCCGCGATGCGCGCCTCCTTCTTGAACTCGTCGAGCAGGGTCTGGTTCTGCAGGTAGCGCTCGTGCGGCACCTTCAACGCCACCACGACACCCTCGATGGTGTCTTGGGCGCGATACACGGTGGCGAAGCCTCCGGAGGCGATGCGGCGCTCGATTCGGTACTTGCCGAGCCTCTGCCGTGCCTTGAGCTGCACGCCCCGCATGGTGGCAAAGAACCCGGAGCCACAAAAGGCAATTCTACCGACGGCCCCGGTCCGGGACCCCATGCATGCTCTTCAGTCCCGGGGGATGAGCCAGGTCACCGCGTTCTCCGCGTCACCGAACCGGCCGCCGGTCACCGCGACCTCGCCGCCGGGGAACACCACCATCTCCTCGATGTCCGACGCCGCGAGCGAATCACCCGGGCACGGGCGGCCCCCGGGGTAGTACTGCCCCAGGCGCCCGTTGATCCCCCCGAACAGGAAGCCGCTGCGGTAGGGGACGACCACCTGCGCCTCGGTGCCCAGGTCGGTCTCGGCCACCGCCACCCACGCGTCGTAGGGCGGCCCAGCGCGATACAGGCGCCCATCGTTGGCGGAAAAGACCGCGCCGATGTCTGGGTGGGACGCCACGTCGTAGACCTGGACGTTGAAGAACGGGGACACGTAGCCCACGATCTGGTCGCGGAGGACGCGCCCATCCCAGTGGAGGAGGCTCGGGCCCCCGTAGGTCATCAGGGCGTCCCCCGCCCCCACGAAGCGAACGCGAGTGTGATCCGCCTCGGCCTCGGCCACGTCCAGGGTCCCCACCGTGGTCCACGCGTCCCCCTCGAGGCGGAGCAAGATCACTTGCTCGAACTTCTCGGGGGTGATGCTGCTGCTCCGGACCGCCGCGGCCAGGAGCTCGCCCGAGGCCTGATCCCGGCTGAAAGAGGTCACGGAGACGTCCTCGTCCAGCGGGAGCGTCTCGAAGTCCGCCCCCAGGTGCCCGCGGAGCACGCGCCCCTGCCCCCCCAGCCACGTGAGGCCGTCGGCGTCCTGGTAGATCGACCGGGACGGCGCGCCGCTCAGCTCCGGCACCGTCGCCACGCTGCCGTCCATGCCGACCCGCCAGAACTGCCCCTCGAGGTCGCCCACCAACACCGTGGATTCGTCGAGGCCGAGCAGCTGCTCCGCCGACTTGGAGTTCGACAGCCGCACCGTCAGGGCGCGAAAGGGCACGCACAGGTCGGACGCCAGGCACGCGCGCGCCCCGCCGAGCATGAAGTCGAGGTAGTGGTCCGAGGGCGCGCTCTGGAGCTCCCACGGCCCGGGCGACCCGCCCTGCAGCGGCGCCAGGTAGATCGCGAGGGGCGTCTCGAGCCCGCACGAGCGCTCCGCGTCGAGGCCGCTCTGCACCTCGCCCTCGGCCACCCCCAGCGCCTCCAGGGACTCCCGGTAGAAGTGGAGGGTGAGCACGCTGTACTCGGGGACCTCGCCGGACCACCCGCGCACCGGCAGCAGGAGGGCGTCGAAGGGGGCGGACGCGGCGTAGGCCAAGACCCCGTCCGGGGCGGACACGAAGGCCAGCACCGACCCCGCGCCCTCGACGTCGGGCGGCGCGGGGACGAAGACGGTCCGGTCTCCGCCGCACGCCGAGACCAGCAACAGCACCGCGAGCGATGATCCAAGCAGGGCGCGGTGACGTATGCTCCACGCGGCGTGCTTCGTCCCCTGGTCGTCCATGAACTGCGCCTGGCTTGGCGTGACCCCCGGACCCGGACCGTGACGGCCGCGGTGACCGCGCTCGCCCTGGCCTTCGGGCTGGCCGGTGCAGGAGCCTACCAGGCCCGCCACGAAGAACACGAGGAACTCCGCACCTACGGGGACGAACGTTTCAGCGTCCAGTCCGCGGATCACCCGCACGCCATCGCCCACCGCGGCTACGTGGTCTCCCGCCCGCCGCCCGTCTTGGGGTTCCTCGACGCCGGCCTCGATGGCGCGCTCGGGCGCTGGCTCACCCTGGACGCCCACCGCACGCGCCCCCTCGAGGGCGCGCGGGTGGGTGATCTCACCCGCGCCCCGGGGGCCGGGCGCCTCGACCTCGGCCTCCTCTTCACCCTGGTGCTGCCCGGCTTCGTGGTCCTGCTCGTGCACGACGCGGTAGCAGGGGAGCGCCGCCGCGGGACCTTCGCGATGCTGCGCGCGGCGGGCCTCCAGCCTGGCCCGTGGGTGGCGGCGAAGCTCGCGGGAGCGGCGGCCCGGGTCGGCCTCGCGGTGTTCCTCCCCGCCGCGCTCGTGGCGGCCGCGCTCACCGCGGCGCTCGCCTCCGACGCGTGGCCGCGCCTCGTCGCCTGGCTCGGGGTCCAGGCGCTCGGCCTCGCCGCGTGGGCCGCGCTGACCCTCGCCCTCTCCGCCTGGGTGCGCGACCCGCCGCGGGCCCTCGGGATGGGCCTGATGGGTTGGGGCCTGCTCACGGTGGTGATCCCCCCGCTCGCGAGCACCGCGGCCCGGGCCGCCACCCGCCCGCCGCCCCCCGGGGTCCTCTCGGCCCGGCTGGCGACCTGGGCCGAGAGCGCCCACGCCCAGACCGAGGACCTGCGCGCGCGGGCGATCCGCGACGTGCGGCGCCGACACCCGGAGTGGGACGGCAACGGCGACAGCCCCGAGGTGTTGGACGCGGTGATGCTCCGGCTGGCGGATCGCGAGGTGGCGGAGCGCATGGCCGCCCTCCTCGACCAGCTCGCGGCGGAGCAGGATCGGGAGGCCACCCTCGCCGCCGCCCTGTCCTTCGCCAGCCCCGGGGGCCTCGCCCAGCTCGCGGGGAGCGCGGTCGCGGCGAGCGACCTCGCCCAGGCGCGCCTCGCCGAGGCCCACTACGAGGGCTACCGGCGCGAGCTCATGGCGTGGATCAACCGCTGGTGGGCCGAGAACGGGCAGGGGGGCTTCGACGCGTGGTCCGACACCCTGAAGGATCTGTCGAGCGCGCCGCGCCCGACCCCGCCGAGGAGCCCGGCCCGCCTCGCCTGGGCCGGGTGCAGGCTGCCTTGCCTCCTCCTGTTGGTGCTCTGTGCGGTGGGTGGCGCCGCGTTCGCGCTCGAGAGCCGACGCAGCCTGCGAGGCGCGGCGTGAGCGCGTGGGGGCAGCTCCTCCGGCTCGAGACCCGGCGCCTCCTCCGCAGCCCGCGGGGGCGCGCGGTGTCGGCGGCGCTGTTCGTGGCGACCGCCGCCGCGGGGCTGCTCGGCGCGCGCCTCGCCGCAGCCCACGTCGCGGCGGGGCAGGCCGACCTCGAGGCCGCCCGCGCCCGGGTCGAGGCCCGCATGCGCGGCGACGCGCCGCTGTCGCCGGTGGAGACCGCGCTGTGGGAGGACACTGTGGTGGCCCGCGGGGTGGCGCCCCTCGCCGCCCTCACCGCCCAGGACCTCGCCGCGCTCCCCGACGCGGCCGCGGTGCGCCTCACCCACCCGCCCACCGCGCTCGCCGCCCGGGCCGAGCGGTCGCCCGCCGCCGCCCTCCTCGGCACCTTCGACGTAGCGTGGCTCCTGAGCCTGGTGCTCCCGCTCGCGGTGCTCGGCCTGGGCTACGACGCGCTGGCGCGGGATCGCGCGCGCGGCAACCTGGCCGCCCTACTCGCCTTCGCCCCGTCCGCGTGGGGCCTCGTCACCGCGCGGGTGGGCGCGGTGACGGTGGCGGCGCTCGTCGGCCTCGGCCCCGGGCTCGCGGTGGCGCTCGCCGCCACCGGCGCCCTCGACGGCCCCCTCGCTGCGACCGACGCGCTCCTCGTGCTCCTCCTCGCCGCCGCCGCCGCGCTCGCCTTCAGCGCGGCGACGGTGGCGGTGAGCGCGTTCTCTGCCCGCCCCGGCACCGCCCTGGTAGCGGGCCTGGTGGGCTGGGCGGTGGTGGCCCTGGCCCTGCCCCTCGGCCTCGCCGCCTTCGCCCAGGCCGCGTACCCCGACCCGGATCCGCGCCCGGAGCTGGACGCAACCCAGGCTGCGCAATCCATCTTGACGAAGGACGCCGACCGCCTGGTGGCGGAGGAGGCCCGCCGCCGCCCCGAGCTCGACCCGGAGCGGGCGGCGGACGGCGTGCAGAGCGTCTTGCGCTTCGAGCGCCTGCGGGCGGCCGCGCACCTGCGGCGGGTGCAGGGGGCCGGCTTCGAGCGACGGCGCACCCAGGCCCGGCGGGCCGAGCTCTATCGCCTCGTGGCGTACCTGAGCCCGACCACCTGGCTCAGCCACGGCCTCGCCGCCCTCGCCGACACCGACCCCGAGGCGCGGCAGCGCTTCATGGCGCAGGCGGAGGCGTTCCAGTCGCAACTCGCATTGCATGTCGAGGCGCCGCTCCTCGATCGCGGGGCGGCGCCGGGCGGGTGGCCGCGCCTCACCACCCCGCCCGACGCCGACCGCACCCCCGCCCTGCTGGGCGCCGCGCTCTACGCGGCCCTGGCCGGGCTCGCTACCGCCCTGGCCGCCCGCCGGCTGGACCGGGGCGCGCTCACCCCGGCCGAGGAGGACGCGTGATCGAGGTTCGAGGACTCACCAAGCGCTACGGCGCCCGCACCGCGGTGGACGCCCTGAGCTTCACCGTGGGCCCCGGCGAGCTCTACGCCCTGTTGGGCGGCAACGGCGCGGGCAAGACCACCACCTTGAACCTGATCCTCGGCCTCCTCGCCGCGGACGGGGGCGAGGTGAGGGTCGACGGCGTGGCGGTCGGCCCCGGGGCCCGGCCCTGCGCGGTGTACGTGCCCGAGGTGGTGGCCCTGTACCCGGACCTGGATCCGCTCGAGACCCTCGCCCTGTTCGCGAGCGTGGCGGGGCGCACAGTGTCCGAGGCGGACCGGGCCGGCGCCCTCACCCGCGCGGGGTTGGCGGCGGAGCACCACCACCGCCGGGTGGGCACCTTCTCGAAGGGGATGCGCCAGAAGGTCGCCCTCGCCCTGGCCGAGGTGCAGGGCGCGCGGAGCGTGGTCCTGGACGAGCCCACCTCGGGCCTCGACCCGCTCGCCTCGGCCCAGCTCGCCGAGCGCCTCGCGGCGGCGAAGGCGGGGGGCGCGGCGATCCTGATGTCGACCCACGACGTGCTGCACGCCGCGAACCTGGCCGACCGGGTCGGGATCCTGCAGGCGGGGCGGCTCGTTGCGGAGCTGGACGCCACCGGGATGGACGCGGCGGCGCTCCTGGCCGCGTACCAGGCCCACGCCGGCTGAGGGGGGCGGGCCAATCCCACCGTCACACCCGAGGCCGCGCGGTCACCTGTCACGACGGGCCGCGGCGCCATGCTAAGGTCCGGCCGGGTATAGACGACGCGATGCGGATCACTGGGCTCATCCTCCTCATCCTCGGCCTCTCGTGCTTCGGCTGCTCCAGCGGGGACGGCTTCGCCGACGCGGGCGCGCCGCAGATCCGCGACGGCGGCGCCACCGCGGTCGACACCGGCCTCCCGATCGACACAGGCACCGCGATCGACGCCGGGCCGGGCGACGACGCGGGGCCGGGCGATGACGCGGGGCCGGGCGGAGACGGCGGCACCGAGGAGGACTCGGGCACCCCGGCGGACTCCGGCACCCCCGGCGCGACCTTCAGCGAGGCGCGCATCGACGACACCATCGTGCACGGCCAGGGGGTCGAGCTGGTCGACCTCGACGGCGACACCGACCTCGACGTGGTGGTGGCGCTGAGCCTCACCGACGCGGTGCACGCGTACATCAACCCGGGCGACGCCAGCGGCTGGACCCGCGTGGTGATCGGCCAGCAGATCGTCGCGATGGAGGTGGACGTGGCCGACCTCGACGGCGACACCGACCTCGACGTGGTCGCGGTGGGCCTCTTCGACCGCGCGGGCGGCTTCACGAGCGCGGGCGAGGTCACCTGGTTCGAGAACCCCGGCACCGTGACCGGCACCTGGATCCGGCACGAGATCACCGGCCTCACGTTCTGGGGCGCGCGCTTCGTGGAGGCGGCGGACCTCACCGGCGATGGGCGCGCAGACCTGGTGGTCGGCGCGAACCAGATGAGCGACGTGAACGGCAACCCGCAGGGGAACGGCCTGTACTGGTTCCGCAACACCGGCGGCGCCTTCGCCAGCCCCCAGGCCCTGGACCCTGCGCTGGTGAACGTCTACGCGGTGCAGCTCCATGACGTCGATGGCGATGGGGTGCTCGACGTGATGGCCCTCGGCAGCGACTCCAATGAGGTGGCGTGGTGGGCCAACGGGCGCACCGACGGCCAGGTGGACGACAACCCGACCTTCACCAAGCACGTCATCTCGAGCCCCCCTGCACCCTTCGACCTGCGCCTCGCCGACATGGACGGCGACCCGGCCCTCGAGGCGGTGGTGACCATGAGCCGCGGGTCCGGCGCGGTGGTCTACTACGACCCGCCCGCCGACGTGACGGCCGAGTGGCCGGAGGTGGTGGTGAGCGACAGCTTCGGCGGCGGCGCCAACAGCCGGCTCTACGCGGGCGACCTCGACGGCGACGGCAAGGCCGACGTCGCGGTGGGCGCGGGGGCCCAGACCACCATCCAGATCTTCTTCCAGGGCGAGGGCGGCTTCACCGGGCAGGTGGTGCGCGACGACTACACCGGCCTCGACTGGCTCACCGGCGGCGACCTCGACGGCGACGGCCGCGCGGACCTCGTCACCGCCACCTACGGCTTCGCGGACGGCCAGGACATAGTGTCCTGGTGGAAGAACTCGGCGCCATGACGCGACTCGACGCGCAAGTCTTCCTGCTGTTGGGGTTGGCGGTGGGCCTGGCCGCGTGCGACGGACCGAAGACGGTCGACGTCATGGTGTTCGACGCGGGCTTCGAGGACGACGACGCGGGCTGGGCGGACACCGGGGTGGTGGAGGACTCTGGGGTGGTCGAGGACACAGGAGTGCTCGAGGACGCCGGGGACGCGGGTGAGCTCGACGGCGCTGTGGACGGCGGGGCGCCGGACACCGGGGTGGAGGAGGACGCGGGTGAGGTCGACGGCGGCGTCGACGTGGACGGAGGACCAGACGTAGACGGCGGCGTCGACGTGGACGGCGGCGTCGGCGTCGACGGCGGCGTCGACGCGGACGGCGGCGTGGACGCAGGCACGCCCGACACCGGCGCCCCCGACACCGGCGCCCCCGACACCGGCGCGCCCGACACCGGCGCCCCCGACACCGGCGTAGACGCGGGCACCCCCGACACCGGCGTGGACGGTGGGGTCTACGGCCCGCCGCCCAGCGGCTTCACCCGGAACCTGATCGACGGCACCTTCGAGCACGGCCAGCACGTGACGCTGGTGGACATCGACGGCGACGGCGACCTGGACGCGATCAACTCCATCAGCCTCACCGACATGGTGCGCCTCTACCTGAATGGCGGGGACTCCAACGGCGGCGGCAACGGGAGCGCCTGGAGCACGGTGCCGGTGGCCCCCGCCAACAGCATCGTGGCCATGGGCACCGCGGTGGCGGACTTCGACGGGGATGCCGACCTCGATATCGTCGCGGTGGGCTTCTTCGACCGGCCCAACGGCTTCGCCACCACCGGCAACCTCACCCTGTACCGGCAGGGCGCCGACGCCACCCAGTGGACGGCCACCCCCATCCCGGTCGGGAACGCGTTCTGGGGCCCCCGGACCATCGCGAGCGGCGACCTCACCGGCGACGGGCAGCCCGACCTCGTGACCGGCGGGGTGGAGTGGTACGACGTCAACGGGAACGTGGTCGGCCACGGGGTGCGCTACCACACGAACACCGGCGGCAACTTCGCAACTCCGGTTGACGTCGACACCCTGCTCCAGGGGGTCGAGGGCCTCGCGATCACCGACGTCGACGGCGACGGGGTCCAGGACATCATCGCGGCGGGGCGCATCGACGGGCGCGTCTATTGGTACGAGAACAACCGGACCGCGGGGATCCAGGACCCGAACCCCACCTTCACGCGGCACGATCTGGCCACCGTGGCGGAGGTCGGTCACTTCGTCCTGGCGCAGATGGACGCCGATCCCGCGTTGGAGCTCGTCCTGATTCATGACGACAGCAACGGCGGCGAGGTGGCCTACTACGACCCGCCCGCCAACGTACGGATCCCGTGGATCCGGAACGTGGTCTCCGCCACCTTCGGGGGGAGCGGCGACGTCCACCGGGTGGCGGCGGGGGACTTCAACCGCGACGGGTTCACCGACGTGGCGGCGACCTCCGCGGTGCGGGCCGAGGTGCGGGTGTTCATCCGCACCGCCACGGGCTTCACCGGGCAGCTGGTGCAGTCCCTGCCGGGGGTCGACGCGGTGACCGCCGGCGACCTCGACGGCGACGGCGCGGCGGACGTGGTGACCACCACGTACACCAACGGCACCAACGACCGCGTGGAGTGGTTCCACCCCCTGCCCTGATGCCTTGACCGCGGGCGCCCCGGGCCCGATGGTCCGCGCCCCATGCCGGTGTTGAAGGGAGCGGTGACGTTCGCGCGGTTTCGCGCGGAGCGCACCAAGGACGAGCCCAAGGATCTCCGCCGATCCCTGGCCAACGCGCTCCGCAAGAGCGCTTTCGAAGCGCTGGACCCGACGGGCGACGAGGATCGCGCCGCGGGCTGGGTGGAGCTCGAGGACACCGAGTCCACCGAGCTGTCCCCGAGCCACTTCTTGTTCGGCGACTACATGATGGTGAGCTGGCGCGTGGACACCCTGCGGGTTCCGGCGCCCCGCCTGAAGGCCGAGCTGGACCAGTGGACGCGCGCCCACGAGGCCCAACACGGAGAGGCGCCGAAGCGCGCGGCCAAGAAGGCGCAGAAGGAGCTGATCTTGAAGAAGCTCCGGCGCCAGGCCTTCCCCGCCACCCGCACCTACGACGTCACCTGGAACCTCGAGACCGACGTGGTCTTCGTGTGGGCGTCCGGGCGCAAGATCGTGGACGAGGTGGTGGTGGCCCTCGAGGAGGGCTTCGGGCTGCGCCTGCACGCCCAGTCGCCGGGCGCGCTGGTGGAGCGGGCCGAGATTCCAAAGGACAACATCGAGCCGACCCCCGAGCTGTTCGGGCAGGACGTGGTGAGCGAGGCGAGAAGTCGTGTCGGGGCGTGAAGAGAGCGAGTTCCTCCGGGGAGACATCGGCGTCGACGGCCAGGCGGTCGAAGAGGAGAAGGACGAGGCCGAGGTCCAACGCGGCGAAGCGGTCGAGGCCCTCGCCCGCGGCCGGGCCTACCTCGGTCGTGAGTTCCTCACCTGGCTGTTGTGGATGTCCAACTCGGGCGTCACCATCACCCAGCACGAGGGCGAAGACCTGAGCCTGCTCGTGGTTGGGCAGGTCATCCTGCGCGGCCTGGCCGGAGATGCAACCGAGCTTGCGGTGAAGGGGCACCTGTCCGCGTACTCGGACGTGGTGCGGAGCGCGATCGACAAGGGCCTCCTGGTCCACCAGGCGCGCCTGCGGATCCAGTTCGGGGAGCAGGTCTACGAGGTGACCCTCGACGCCGAGCACCTGGACTTCAAGGGCGCCCAGATCCCCAAGGTCCTGTCCGAGGAGGACGCGGACCAGATCACCGAGCGCCTCTTCCTGTGCGAGCGCCTGGCCGGCCTCGTGGATGCCCTCTGGGGGGCTTTCATGGAGGTCCGGGCCTCGGGCGAGTGGAAGAAGAAGGCGGTCCCCGGGATCAAGCGCTGGGTCTCCGAGGCGGGTTGATCGAACCCTCCCTTCCCGGTCAGGCTCTCACCAGGCATGAGGCGCCGCGCGAAGATCCTGAGCATCATCGCCGCCGCGACCGCGGTCGCGGGGCTGGGGGCAGGGGTCATCCTCGGTCGCGCGCCCCAGGCGACCCCCGAGGTCGCCGCCCCCATCGCCGCCGAAGCCGCCATCCCCGCGGCGCCCGGGCCCCACTACTCGCCCTTCGTGGTCCAGATGAGCCACCCGGAGCTCCCGTTCCACCAGATCTCCTTCAAGGACGTGGGGATGTCGGTGGCCCCCAAGGAGCGGGCGTTCATGTACGAGACCATCGCCCAGTCCCTGGCGGTGGCCCTGGCCGAGCACCCCCAACAGCCCATGTCCTCCGAGGTCCTGTTCTCGTCTGAGGCAGCCGACCCCAACAGCCACCTGGCCTGCGGGAGCGCCCACATCTACGTCGACCTCTGGCAGCCCAGCGCCGAGCGCTACGGCTACTCCCTGTGGTCCGGCTGCGGCGAGGACGACCAGTTCCGCTGGCAGGAGGTCGACGGCTCGGTGGAGCCCCTCGCCCATGACATCGCCGAGGCCCTCCGCCGCGCGGTGCAGTCCAACTGCTTCACCCGGCACTGCTGACCGGCCATTGGGCCGCCGCGCCGCCTGGGCGTATAGACTCCCCACGTGCTCCAGGAAGCGATCCAGAGCTACGGCTACTGGGCCATCCTCGTCGGGACCTTCTTCGAGGGGGAGACCGTCCTCATCCTCGCGGGCTTCGCCGCGCACCAAGGCTACCTGAGCCTGCCCTGGGTGATGGCGTGCGCGTTCCTCGGGAGCCTCGCCGGCGATCAGCTCTACTTCTACATCGGGCGCAAGAAGGGCCGAGCCTACGTCGACGGCAGGCCGCGCTGGGCCTCCGCGGTGGCGCGGGTCGAGGCCCTCCTCGCTCGATGGGACGTCGCGTTCATCCTCGGCTTCCGGTTCCTCTACGGGCTCCGCACCGTCACCCCCTTCGTACTCGGCGCCTCCCGGGTCTCGCCCGTGCGCTTCCTCGTCCTGAACGCGGCCGGGGCCGCGGTGTGGGCGGTGGCGGTGGGCGCCCTCGGCTACGTGTTCGGTCAGGGGATCGAGGCGGTGCTCGAGGAGGCGAAGCGCTACGAGGTCGCGGTCTTCGCCGGGGTCGCGGTGGTGGGGTTGGGGCTGTGGTTCTGGCGCGCCCGGCGGCGCCCGCCGGACCCACCGCCGAGCCCCCCGAGCCCGCCGGTCAGCTGAGCCGCCGCACCTGACCCAGCACGTCCTGGCCGTACTTCTCGAGCAGCTTCGGCCCGAACCCGGGGATGGCCAACAGCTCGTCCTCGGTGGCCGGGCTGAGGGCCGCCACCTGCTCCAGCACCCGGTCGGTGAGGATCCGGAAGGCCGGGACCTTGCGACGCTTGGCCTCGGCCAGGCGCCACGCCTTCAGCCCAGCCAGGAGCGCAGGGGACACCGCGGGGCCCGGGAAGCGCGGCCCGCGGGCGGCGCGGCCCTTGCGCTTGCCGCCCCGTCGCGCCCCCGAGGGCTCGGACTCGCTCACCCGCACCGCCTGGGAGAGCGCGGCCACCGACCGAGAGGCACGGTGCCCGGCCGGGGTGAGGCGCACCCGCCTGAACGCGATGGTGCGCCCGTCCTTCTCGAAGGTCTCGTCCTCCACCCGCACCAGCTCGGCCCGGGTCAGGGCCCGCAGGAGATCCTCGAAGTCCTTGCGCCCGATGCTGCTGCCGAGCCCATCGTACAGCCGCCCCGCCGCCTGGCCGTCCTTGTCCGCCAGCGCGTCCAGGATCCGCTCCAACACCGAGAGCTCCGCGTCCGAGGGGGCGCGGAACGCCTGCGCCACCCCGCCCTCCGGCGCGCACACGTCGCAGTGCCCGCACGGCGCCCCGTCGTCCGCCCGGTCGCCGAAGTGCTGCACCAGCTGGAGCATGCGGCAGGTGGCCACCTCGGCGTAGCGCGCCATCCGCTCGAGCTGATCTTGCTTGTGGGCGCGGTGCGCCTCGTAGCGCGCCCGCCACCCCCCGTCGCCCCGGGTCACCCGCTCCTCGGGGTCGACCTGGGCGCCGCCGTGTATCCACAGCTTCTCGAGCGCCTTGGCGAAGACGTCGGGATCCATCCGCAACCTGTCCTGCAGCGCCTCCTTCGGGATCGGGGTGTCACCCAGGCGCTTCACGATCTGCTCGAGCACCGACGGCTCCGGGTGGTCGCGATCGAAGAAGAACTGGTGGGTGCGCCGATCGGCGAAGGAGTGCAGGAGCACCGCCCGCGACGGCAACCCGTCGCGCCCCGCGCGTCCGATCTCTTGATAGTAGCCCTCGACGCTCGCGGGGAGCGCGGTGTGGACCACCGTGCGCACGTTCGGCTTGTCGATGCCCATGCCGAACGCGATCGTGGCCACCACCACCCGGGCGCGGTCGGCGAGGAAGTCCGCCTGGGCCCGGTCGCGCGCGTCGGCCCCGAGCCCCGCGTGATAGAGCACGGTCGGCACCTGGGCCGAGAGCACGTCGGCCATGGCCTCGGCCTCCTTGCGGGTCGGCGCGTAGACGATGGCGGGCAGCCGCTCCGGGTCGGCCAACAGGGCCGAGACCTTGTCCGCGCGATCCGGGAGGGAGACCTCGACCACCTCGACCGCGATGTTGGTGCGCCGGAACCCGTGGATGAAGCGCTTGGCCCCCTTCACCCCGAGCTGGGTCAGGATGTCCTCCTGGACCTGCGGCGTCGCCGTCGCGGTGAGCGCCACCACCGGCGCGTCGCCCAGCTGCGGCAGCCGCTCCCGCAGCATGCGGTAGTCGGGCCGGAAGTCGTGACCCCAGTGCGAGATGCAGTGCGCCTCGTCGACCGCCACCAACGTCGGCGGCCGCTTGGCCAGCAGCTGCGTGAAGCCGGGGATCCCGAGGCGCTCGGGGGCGATGAACAGGAAGTCCAGCTCGCCCTTCAGGTACGCGCGGCACGCCTCGCGTGACGCGTCCCGGCCCCGCCCCGAGTGGATCCGCTCCGCCGCCAGCCCCCGGGCCTGGAGCTTCGCCACCTGGTCCTCCATCAGCGCGATGAGCGGGCTCACCACGACCGTCGTCCCGCCCCGAGCCAGCCCCGGCAGCTGATAGCAGAGCGACTTGCCCGCCCCGGTCGGCATCACGAGGAGCGCAGGCTGGCCTTCGGTGACCGCCCGACAGACCGCCTCCTGGTTGGGGCGGAAGGCGTCGAACCCGAACGCGCTCCGCAGGATGCCTTTCAGATCGCCCCGCGGCACCACGGGCCGCTCCGGCGCCCCGCCAACAGACATCGCGGGTACGTCGGCGGCTCGAGCCCCGCCCCCACGGGACCCGGCCGAGAAGAGCGGCCCCTCGTTCCGGCTCCTGGCGCCGGCGCGCGCCGCCCGTGCCTCGCCTCGACCTCGACCCACGGGAGCCTCGGCCGCATCCCAGCCTGCGCCGCGCGGCGGATCCCGCGGGACCACCGCCGGGCGCACCACCCAGCGCGGGTCCGTGTCGGCGCGGCCACCGTCGCGCGGCACCTCCGGCAGATCAGCCTCGGACCCCGACGGCCCCCAACCCCCCTCGGCCTCGGGCCCCGGCCCGCCCTGGAGCACCGAGGCCCACCACCCGTCGTCGTCCGGCGCCTCCGGTGCGCTCGGGGGCTCTGGATCGAGCAGCGCGGCGACCGAGCCTCGTCTGGAGCCCCGCTCGCCATGCGCCTCATGAGACGACGCCTCGCCGCGGGCCGCACCGCCCAGGAGCAACTCACCCTGCATCTCGCCCCGCCCCTCTCCGCGGGCCCCCGACCCGCTGCGCGCCCGACTCACCGGAGCCCTCCGGTCCGCCCCGACGCCGCCACCGCCGAGCACCTCGTTGGTCTGGGCCCGCGGGTCGACTCCGCCACGGGCATCGGCGCCGCGGGCCTCGCTCGCCCGGTACCTCCGGTCGGCCGCGGGCGCTCGGGAGGCACCGGACCCCCGCCCCGCGTCGACCGCACCACCACGCGCCTCGGACCCACCGCGCGCCCCCTCTCGAGCACGGGCCACCGCGCCCCCCAGCGCCCGCCCGGGCGGCGTGTCCGCCACCTCACCGAGCAGCCGGCGCACGAAGTCCTCGATGTCGCCCATGAACCCCGCGAGCCCGTCGGCCCGCTGGGCGATGCGCTCGAGGCGCTGCTCCCACGCCCCGGTGAGGGCGGGGCTCTTCACCTCGGGGTGCACCAGCCCCACCAGCCGGATCCCCTTGTCGGTCGCCCGCAGCGCCTTCTTCTGGCGCTCCACGTAGCCCCGCTGGATCAGGGTCTCGATGATCGCGGCCCGGGTCGCCGGGGTGCCCAGGCCGCACTCCCGCATCGCCCGGGACAGCTCCCGATCCTCGACCGCGCGCCCCGCCGACTCCATCGCCCCGAGGAGGGTGGCGTCGCTGTGCGGCTTGGGCGGTCGCGTCTGCTTCTTCTCGACCTTCGCGCCGACCACCTCGGCAGGCTGGCCTGCCGCGAGCCCCGGCGGGAGCAAGATATCCTGCGAATCGCCTCGGGGCGAGGGCGGGTCGAGGACCTTCCAGCCCTCCTGCTCCACCGAGCGCCCGGTGCTCCGGTAGCGATCCACCTCGGGCCCGGTCTCGATCGCCGTCTCGACCGTGGTCACCCGCCACCGGTGCTCCTCGTGCCAGGCCTGCAACAGGCGCCGGCACACCAGGTCGTAGATGCGCGCCTCGTCCCGCGAGAGCCGCTCGAGGTTGGGCGGGGTGACGGTGGGGATGATCGCGTGGTGGTCCCCCACCTCGTTGTCATCCACGTAGCGCTTGCCGAGCGGTGCCACCCCGGTGCCCGGGGCCAGCTTGTCGGCGTAGGGCCCGCTCATCGCCGCCACCACCTTGGGCAGCTCCGCCGCCGCCTCGGTGGACAGGTGCCGGCTGTCGGTCCGCGGATAGCTCAGGATCTTGTGGCGCTCGTAGAGGGCCTGGGCCAGCTCCAGGGTCTTCTTCGCCGAGTAGCCGTAGAGCCGGTTGGCGTGCCGCTGCAGCTCGGTGAGGTCGTACAACAGCGGCGGCGGCATCCGCTTGGTCTCGGCGTCGACCCGCGCCACCCGCGCCCCGTCGGGCCGCCCGCGGGCCGCCTCCGCCCGCTGCAGGATGGCCTGCGCCTCGGCTCCGTCGGCGGGCAGCCTCGTCAGCGGCCCGCTCTCACCATCCGCCTTCTTCTCGGCCTCGGTCCGCTCCCGGAACCACACCCCCGGGTAGCGGCCCCGCCCCGCGTCGAAGGTTGCGTGCACCTCGAGGTAGTCCTCGGGGACGAAGCTCCGGATCGCCTCCTCCCGCTCCACCAGCATGGCCAAGGTCGGGGTCTGGACCCGCCCCACCGAGAGGGTCTCGCCGTGCGCGAGGCTGTAGGCCCGGGACAGGTTCATGCCCACCAGCCAGTCCGCGCGGCTGCGGCCCTTCGCCGCGTCGGCCAGCGGGTCGAGCTCGGCCCCGTCCCGCAGCCGCTGGAAGCCCTGCCGGATCGCGGCCGGGGTGAGGGACGAGATCCACAGGCGCTTCACCGGCGCCCGCGCCCCCGCCCTCTCGTAGACGTAGCGGAAGATCAGCTCCCCCTCGCGCCCCGCGTCGGTCGCCGCCACCACCTGCGTGGTCTCCCGGTCCTTCAGGAGGCGCTCCACCACCTTGTATTGGTCGCGGGTCCGCCCGAGCACCTTCAGGGGCCAGCTGTCGGGGAGCATGGGGAGGTGGGCCCAGCTCCACTTCTTCCACTCCGCCCGCACCTCGTGGGGCTCGGGCAGCGCGACCAGGTGCCCGATCGCCCACGTCACCCGGTACCCATCGCCCTCGAGGTAGCCGTCGCGGGTCCGGGTCGCACCGAGGACCTGGGCCAGGTCCCGGGCCACGGAGGGTTTCTCGGCGATGACCAGGGTGCTCATGAGGGGCGCAACCGATCCTGCTCATCCGTACCGTGTTCAGGCCCCCGGTGTCGAGCCCCGGGGCGCGCTGCAACGATTTTCGGGGAGCGGCGCCCTCGGCCCGCCGCGGGATCGACCGCCTCAGGCGGGGCCGGCCTGCAGGAGCGCTTGCAGCTGAGCCCGATCCGCCGACGCGGGGAGGGCGCGGAACAGGGCGTCTCGGAGCCAGCACAGCCACGGCGTGGACCACTGGGCCACCGCGCCCAGGCGCAGGGAGTTGCGGGCCACCCCGGCCACCCGGGCGGCGCGCCGCTGGCGGTAGACCGCCACCGCCTCTGGCGTCGGCCCGGCGTCCCGGAGCGCCTCCGCCAGCACGAACCCGTCCTCGATCGCCATCCCCGCCCCCTGACCCATGTTCGGGGTCATCGCGTGGGCCGCGTCGCCGAGCAGCGCCACCCGCCCCCGCCCGAAGTCATGGCGGGGCAGGTGGTCGATGTCGTGGTGCAAGATCTCCTGCGCCTCGCCGAGGCGGGCGAGGGCGGCCGGCGCGTGGCCGCCGAAGCTCGCGAAGCGAGCGCGCAGCGCCTCCGCCGACACCGGCTCGCCCGGCGTGCCGGCGGGCGCGTCGGCGACCAGGAACATGTAGAGCTGCCCCGCGCCCAGCGGCACCAGACCCACGCGCTGGCCCCGGCCCCACATCTCCACCGGGTGCGGGACGCCGGGGTCGGGCACCACCGCGCGCCAGCAGGTGTAGCCCGCGTAGGCGCGCTCCGGCGCGCCGAAGGCCAGCTTGCGGATCTGGGAGCCGATGCCGTCGGCCCCCACCACGAGCCTGGCCCGGAGCACCTCGCCCGAGCTCAGGCTGCACTCCACCGCGTCGGTCTCCTCCCGGAGCGCCTCCACCGTGGTGCCCGCGTAGAGCGAGACCCCGCTCACCCCATCCTGCAAGGCCTCATGCAGCGCGTGTCGGTGCACCGCGACCGGGGCCGGGAGCCCCGGGAGGGCCACGCTGGTCCGCCGCAGGGTGCGCCCGGTGCGGTCCGAGATCTCCATCTCGTCCACCGCGCGGCCCCGGGCCGCCACCGCCGACCCCAGCTCCAGGGCATCGAGGCAGGCCATGGCGTTGCCGCCCAGCACGATGCCCGCCCCCGCGGCCGAGGGCCGTGCCGCCCGCTCCACCAACGCCACCGAGGCACCACCGCGGGCCAGGCTCCGCGCCGCCGTGAGGCCGCCGATGCCTGCGCCCACCATCAAGACGTCCAACATGACCATCGAATACGTTCAATGAACGTATTCAGTCAATACCGAGTCGACGCGTGACGAAGCTCACCCGGCCGGCGGCCGGAGCCGAGCCCGCAGGAGCGCGTCGAGGAGCGCCACCTGCTCATCCAACGGCAGCGGCACCGCCTGGAGCCCCATCAGGAGCACCAGGTAGTAGTCCGCCCAGTAGCCGAGCACCCCGACCTGGCTCGCGAGCGCCGGCTCGAGCGCCCCCGCCGCCGCAGCAACGCCGAGCTCCTGACCGAGCCAGGCGAAGTGGCGCTCGATCTGCTCCCGGAGCGGCTCGGTCGCGGGCCCCTCCATGAAGGTGGCCTCCCGCACCAGGGCGCGCGACAGGCTCGGGTTCCGGCCGTAGTAGCGGTAGAGGCGCTCGCTCACGTGGAGCAGGCGAGCCAGGAGATCACCGTCGGGCAGGGTCTGCAAGGCTTCCTGCATCACCTCCTCGATCGCCTCGTGGAAGGACGCCGCCACCAGGGCGCTCTTGTCCGGGAAGTGCGCCATCACCGTGCCGGCGGAGACCCCCGCCCGCTCCGCCACGGTGGCGATGGTGGTGCCGTCGTAGCCCAGGGCCTCGAAGGTGGCGCGGGCCGCCTCCAGCACCCTGGCCCGGGTCCGGGCCTTCTGCTCTGCACGTCGGGTCGCCACGTCGCCTCAGGGCTCTCCGGTTTCGCAGGCACACTTGCATGAGCGGACCGGCTCGGCCATACCGTTCGGCCAGCGCGCGAGCTCCGCGATCATGAAGGCCTTTGTGACACCTGCGCCCTCATGGTGCCAGAGGAAAGTTCCGCGGCGCTCGGCAGAGGCGCCGCGAGGAGCTTCACAGATCACCCGCGCCCTTCCAAATGGGTGAGAGGGCAAGCCATTGCGCGAGTAAACCCGCCTTGCATTTTTCCTCCGAGAAAAGCGCTCGCCCCTCAGCGAGCGCGATCGCGCGCACGCAACGCAGGCCAAGCGCTATCCGCGCCTATTTCATTTCTTCCGGATATCACCTGCGATGTGTTTGTTGGCAACCCTGAACAGCCCGCGGATTCTCCCGCTCGGGATCGTCCACCCCCGGCCAGCGCCGCCCACCTCTACCTCCGAATACACACCTTGATTCGCAAGCGCGCTTGCTCATCATGAATGTCGACACCAACACTCCCAATTCAACGTGCCCGCCCCCGAAGGAGAGCCCATGAGCATGAGCGCCCAGGTCCTGGTGAGTGATGCAAAGCAAGATGGTCTGCAGTTCGTGACCGAACTCGCCCGGGAGGCCGCGCAGCACCGTGCCGCCAACCACCCCTACCTGGAGGCCCTCGCCGCCGGGGACGTGCCTGACCCCGCCGGGGCGCTCGCGGACCTGGCCCGGCAGTACTACGTCTATAGCGCGGACTTCGTCCGCTACCTGAGCGCCACCATAGGTCAGCTCGAGTACCTGCCGCACCGGGCCGCGTTGGTGCGCAACCTCACCGAGGAGAGCGGGGTGCTCTCGGAGCACGAGCTCGAGGAGGTGAAGGCGGCGGGCGTGGATCCCGCGTGGGTGCAGGGCGTGCCGCACCCGGTGCTGTTCCGACGCTTCCTGGACGCGCTCGGGATGACCGAGGCCTGGCTGTCTGACAACCCGCCTTGCGACGACGCGGTGATCTGGTCGCGCACCTTCCACCAGTGCTGCACGGCAGGAGGCCCTGCGCAGGCGGTGGGGGCCCTGGGCCTCGGCACCGAGCTGATCGTGCCGCAGATCTATCGCCCGATCCTGCGGGCGATCATCGAGCACCTGGACGTGAGCCCGCGGGAGCGGGTGTTCTTCGACCTGCACACCACGGTGGACGACGCCCACGGCGAGGTGCTCCTCGAGATCGCGGCCGACCTGGCCATGCAGGCCGAGCACCGCGCGCCGCTCCGGCTGGGGATGCAGATGGCCCTGCACCTGCGCTCCGCATTCTTCGACGCCATGCACCGGCGCGCGCTGGCCATGCCCATGAGAGAGGTGAAGTGATGACCGCCGCAGTGAGCTCCGAAGACTTCGTCCGCGTGGACGTGAACCGCGACAGCCTACAGCCGGTGGCGGTCCCCGTCCCCCCCGAGCAGCTGATCCACCGCCAGGTGGAGGGCGACGCGGCGGCGGAGGGCTTCAGCAAGTCGCGGGGGCACCCGGTGTACCCGGTGCGGGTCCCGGCCCGCAACCTGTCCTTCAGCGTGGGCTACCTGGACCCGGGGGCCAAGACCTCGAACCACCGGCACGCCTACGAGTCGCTGATCTACGTCCTGGAGGGCGAGGGCTACTCGATCATCGAAGGCGCCAAGGTGGAGTGGCGCGAGGGCGACGCGCTCTACGTGCCCCCGTGGGCCTGGCACCAGCACGTCGCCGCCGCGACCGGCCCCGCCCGCTACCTCACCGGCACCAACCTCCCGCTCCTGCAGTCCCTCGGTCAGACGGTGCTCCGAGAAGAGGAGCGCTGAGGCGCCCCAGGTGTTATCCTCGTCGGCCATGCGCCGGCTCTTCCTCGTCGTCCTCGCCCTGGGCTTTGGCATCGCGCTCCGGAGCGCGCCCGCGGAGGCGTGCGTGCCGCCCCTGCCCGGCTTCTACGACGTCCGGCCAGTGGACGGCGCCCGGATCCCGGCCAACGGCATCATGATCGTGAGCGGCTACGACTTCACGCCCTTCGAGGCCGCCTATTGGGACTTCGACTTCCAGACCACGCTGCCCAGCTACGAGTCCGATGGCCTCGGGTTCGTGCGCCTGGATCGCACCTTCTCCAGCATGAACCCCGACTTTCGGACCTCGATCACCCTCGAGCATACCGGCGAGCTCGACATCGAGCCCTACACCACCACGGTGATCTCGGCCCCCAACACCGAGCCCGACGAATACTCGCCCGAGTTCCAGGCCTACCCCACGTTCGAGGTCGACTTCGTCGAGGACGAGCCCGGGTCCTGCGTCCCTGGAGGCTGGCGAGTGACGCTCCGCTTCCCGCCCGCCGTGGACGACTGGGGTGTCCTCGCCTACTCGCTCGGCGCGGACGGGGACGATGGACCGCGCCAGCTGCTCTCCAGGCTCGCCCCTCTGGATCCGAACGCCGAGGTGACCATGGTCCACTACGCCGGCTACACGCCCCGTCTCATCTGCTACGCGCTGACGGCCTACGACATGGGCGGCAACATCGCCTTCCTGGCGGAGCCCAGGCTATGCGTCACCGTGGGCGGCGACGCGGACGCCGGGGTCCCGCGCACCGACGCGGGGTTCGAGGACGCAGGGTTCGAGGACGCGGGCAGCTCGGACGCCGGGAGGGTCGACGCCGCGACCACGCCCCCCGGCCTCGCCCTCACCGGCCGGAGCTGCGCATGCCGCGGGACCGCCTCCCCCAGCGACCTCGGCGGGCTCGGCGCCCTCCTCCTCCTCGCCCTCGCGGCGCGTCGACGACGCTGATGGCGCTGCGAGCGACCCTGAGCGCGGGGCTCTGCGCGGCAGCGGCGGCGCTCGCGGCGGCCGCCCCCGCCTCCGCCTGCCCGCCGGCGCTGCCCGGCTTCAACGACTTCCGCCCGGTCGACGGCACCCGGGTCCCCGCCAACGCCGTGCTGCTGGTCGAGGGCGTCGAGTTCCGACCCTTCGACGGGAGCTTCATGGACGGCGACCAAGAGGTGGTGCTCCTCCCCGCCGACCTGGGCCCGCTGGGAGAGCTCCTGCTCCACCCCGCGGCCGACGCCGCGGACCCCGAGCACCTCGTGGTGAAGGTCGACCACCGCGGGGGCCTCGACATCGAGCCGCTGTACGTCAGCTTGAGCGTCGACCCCGAGGCGCACGACCTCGAGGGCCCGATCGTGCCACGGCAAGCCACCTTGCACGCCCAGTGGCGCGACCCGGACCCCGGCCTGTGCGAGCCCGGCGGGTGGGTGGTCACCTACCGGACCCCCGCCGCCCGCGACGACTTCGGCGTGTTGGCGTACCAGCTCCTCGTCGGCCGGGACGGCGCCCCCGCCGAGGCCGCCCTCACCCAGCTCGCGCCCCTCGATCCGACCGAGCACGTGGTCCTCGTCCACCACGCGGGGTTCGAGCCCGCCCAGCTCTGCTACCAGCTCCTGGCGGTGGACATGGCCGCCCACCAGAGCCTGGGCGAGCAGGTGGACTGCATCACCCTCGACGCGCCGGTGCTCGACGCCGGGTTCGCGGACGCGGGGTTCGAGGACGCGGGCCTGGCGGACGGCGGCGACCGCGGCTCGGGTCAGCGTTGGTGGGGCGAGGACTGTGGCTGCGACAGCACCGGCGGCCGCGGCGGGGTACTCGGGGGCGTGCTCCTGCTGGGCCTGGCCCTGTTGGCCCGGCCCCGACGCGGCTGAGATCCCGGTCAACCCGCCTTGCGATCCGTGAAGCGCTCGAGGGCCGCCCCGAAGCCGTCGAGGAGCGCGAGGCGGGCGGCGTGGCGCTTGCTCGCGTCGATGACCATCCACGGCTCCGCGCCACCGGACGCGCTCACGAAGCGGAGGAACCGGGCCTGCACCTCCTCGTAGCGCTCGAAGGCGTCGAAGTCGGCGGTGTCCAGCTTGCCCTTCACCTCGAGAAGGCCAGCCTGGGCCTCGCCGGTGAGGAGCCCCTGGGCGGCGAGGGCCGACTCCAGGCGCGCCGCGATGTGCTGGCGGGCGAGGCGCTTGCCGAACGTCGCGGCCTGCTTCATCGGGTCGGCGGACAGCTCCACCTTCACGAGCAGGATGCCTTGCGCACGCAGGTCGGCCTCGAACGCGTCGAACTCCGCCCCCATGACCTTGGCGCGGGCGTCGTCGGCCGGGCCGTACACCGAGTCGCCGGCCGGGCCGCGGTCCCAGAACACCACCTCGCCGTCGCTCGGGACGCCCCGCTCGAAGCGCTTCAGCCAGTGCTGGGCGCGCTCCTCTGCGCTCGGCGCCTTGAAGGAGCAGCTCCGGCCGGCGTAGCCCGCAGCCTCCAGGGCCCGGGTGATGATCCCGCCGGTGGAGGTCTTGCCCGCCGCGTCCGGCCCCGCCACGTACACCACCACCCCGCGGGGCGCGGTGCCCGCCGCCTTCATGTCGCGGAGCCGGGCCGACAGCACGTCCAGGCTCGCCTGGATCTCGGCGTCCTGCGCCACCTCCTTGGCCCGCTCCGCCGCCGGCATGCCGAGGGTCAGGAAGGCCTTCAGCTCGTCGAGGTCGTCGGGGAGCGGCGCCTCACCGGAGCGCACCGCCCGGACGAAGCGCGCCACCTCGGTCTGGTAGCGCTCCTGGAACGCCGCCCACTGCTTGGGCTTGAACACCGTGCCCTGGAAGTAGACGCCGCGCTTCGACTCGTCGGCGCCCCTCCGGCTCACCTCGAGCTCCGCCGCGGGGAGCCCGCCGATCGCGAAGGGGCGCAGGTCGACCTGCGCCTTGCCCCGGGTGAAGCGCACCGTGCCGTCCTCGACCCCCGCCGGCTTGAAACCCAGCTTGCCGAGGGCGGCCTTCAGATCTGCCGCAGAGGACTTCGGGGTGAGCGCACGCAAGGCATCCTGCACCTCGCGGTGGATGCGCTTCACGTCGCCGGACGGGGCGCTCATCCCCGGCGCGAAGAGGGCGGCGCCCGGGCCGACCGCCTTCGGGCCCGGCGCCACCACCGGGCCTCGGGGCCCCAGCGCCTCCACCCAGGCGGCCGGGGTGTCGCCCACCGGCGCCGAGGTCACGGCGTCGTGTAGGGTCTCCACCAGGCGAAGCTCTTGGGTACGGAGCGGCGGGAGCTTCATCGTAGGTGTAATATCGACACCTACATCGCCAAGTTGCGGAGATCAGGCACGGAGCCGCCGGGCCAGGCGGTCCCGGGCCCGGGCCTGGACCCGCGCGCTGAGCTCGCTCCGCTGGTGGTCCGACAGCACGCCGAAGCCTTCGAGATCCCTGTCGATATCGCCATCGATGGAGACCGGCGGGGCGTCCAGGGCGGCCTCCAGGGCGGCCCGCGCGGCCTCGTCCCCGGACTCGAGGAGCCACGCCACCACCGCCCAGCCCAGCTCGGCGTGCTGGGCCTCGTCCTCGGCGATGCGGGCCTGCACCGCCTGGATTGCGCTGTCGGTGGCCCGGTGCGCCTCGGCCAGGGCGCAGGCCGCCGCCGCCCCCTCCTGCCGGCACCCGTCGAGGTAGCTCTCCACCGCCAGCCGGGCCCGGGCCTCGGGCCCGTCCAGGAGCTTGCGATGCAAGCCCGCCTGCGGATGGAGGAACACCGGGCTCCCGTCGACCCGCGCCGCCATCCGGGCGGAGTCGACCGCGTGCCGGGTCTCGTCCACCGCGGCCCGGCGCGCGGCCTGCACCAGGTGCTCAGGCGCGTCGGCCAGGGTGAGCTGCGCCGCCAGCTCATGGAACGCGGGCACCGAGGCCCACTCGGTGCGGGCACGCTGGCACCACGCGTCCACCACGCGCCGCTCGCGCTCGTCCAGCGCTCGCGGCTCGCCCTGGATCTGCAGCCCCGGAAGCGGCGCAACCCCACTTTCACTCCGGAGGGGGCGGCCGATGATGTAGCAGGCGGTCTGCATGCCCGGCGTAGGGAAGCGGACTGTCGGCGCCACCGTGACCGCGCCGTCCAGGATGTGGACCTGCGTCCGCAGCGCGGCGAGCGAGTACTGCCCCTCGCCACCCACCCACAGCGCCAGACGCGGCGACGAACCGAAGCGATAGCCCAGCCCGAGGTCGAGGCCCGCCGAGGCGTCCTCACCCACCAGGGCGCCGCCCACCAGCCCCGCGCCCAGCATGGGGCTGACGCCGTCGAACATGGTGACCCGGAGCACCCCGCCCCCGTACGGCCTGGTCTCGGAGCCGCCGCAGTAGATGTTGGTCTCGCTCGCCATGAGCCGGCCCTCCACCCCCCACGTGAAGCCCGAATCCGGCCCCCCGAACGTCCACCCGACGAAGCCGCCGAGGTCCCACCGCGCGCCCAAGTCGGCGTGCGCCTCGGGCACGTACAGCCCCGCCGCCAGGGCCCCCGCCCCGGCCAGCCCGGTCTTCAGCTTGCTCCGCTTCATCACAGGCCTCTACCGCTTGCGTGGCCGGGTTGGCGTGGTCCCGTTCGAAGATCGAGGCTACTCCCGCCCCTCGTCGGTGATCACCATCCGCAACCCGAACCCCACGTGCTCCATCAGGACGCGCCCGAGCTCTGCCCAGGTGAGCTCCACGTCGTCCACCACCACGTTGGGCCCCTCTTGATCGTCGTCCGCCTCTCGGAGTTGGCCGCGCACCACGTCGCTCAGCACCTGCCAGCCCGCGTCCCCGCTCTTCGCGATGCTGCGCTCGGCGAGGCGCGCGCGGATCACGCGGCGCATCTCGGCGTAGGGCGGCTCGCCGTCGGCCGACACCGGGAGCACGAAGCGCAGGCCGACGGTGTCGTCGGGGCGGATCTCGAGGGCCTCGAGCCAGGTGCCGCCGGCGTAGGTGCTGAGGCGGAAGCTGCGGAGCTGGCCCAGGCAGTCGAGGTGCGCCTCGTCCTTCGGGTGGTGGCGATCGTCGCTCATGCGGGCGGCAATCTACCGCCGATTCGGCGCCGCGCAACCCGGCCGGGCCGCGACCGGGGCTACTTCTTCTGGAACGCGGACACGTTCTGCTCCGCCACGTACACGTCCTGCAGGAGCGACATGAGCTTGCCCGCGTTGGAGCGGTCGATGCTCAAGGTCAGGCCACACTTTCCGCATTGGGCCTCGCGCCCGTACAGCACCTCACGCAGCGACAGCTTGATGCGGAAGTCCTTGCAGTTCGGGCACGGGAAGCCGGGGACGTCGCCGGGGGCCAGGGCATCGCTCATCGGGGTCTTCATGTTCAGTCTCCTCCTTCGGGGTTCACGGGTTGGGCGTCGCTCACCAGCACCTCCAGGGGGCGGGTGAAGAGCACGCCGTCGATCCAGGTCTGGACGTCCACGCGGAGCGGCCCCGCGGGGGCGTGGGGGGACCGGCGCAGGCTCAGGCGGAGCCGGCCGTCGGCGCCGGTGGCTGCGGTCCGGAGGCCAGCGGCGTCGGGCTCGAGGTGCTGGCCGTTCCCGAAGATCGAAAGCCAGCTTGCGTAGCGCGGGGCCATGGCCAGGCGCACCGGGTGCTCGGGCAGGCTCGCGCCGCCCGGCCCGGTGACGGTGATGACGTCGACCGCGGTGCTCGCGGGGCCGTCGAGGGTCACGGTGTCCAGCCACAGGTCGAGCGGCCGCGTGATGCGGATGGGTACCGTGATCCGGGTGCGGGCGACGTCCTCGGCCGAGACGTCGAGCTCCAGGGCGGAGAGCCCGGCCAGGCCCTTGGGATCCGACACCGCCACCACCAGCTCCAGGCGCCCCAGGGCGTCGGTCGTGGTGTGCCGCACCCCCGCCGCGTCGGGGACGAGCTCACCGCCGTCCCGGGTGGCGAAGAAGAGGGCCGGCGCCACGGCGGGCGGCAGGGCGAGCTGGATGCCCACGCGACGGGAGCCCTGGCCCTCGGGCGCGCCGTGGGTGAGGGTGAGCTCGGACGGCTCCAGCGCGCCGGTCGACAACGCGAGGGCGGTCGGCTGCGCGGCCAGCGGCGAGGCGCCCTGGCTGACCTCGAAGTTGTCGCCCATGAAGGCGAGCAGGCGCGTGATGCCGTTCGGCAGGTCGGATTGCCGCATCTGCACCTTGACCTGCATGTTGGCGTCCACGTGGGGGGCCAGATCCTGCTGGGTCTGGTTCGTGGCGCCGCCCCGGGCCAGGGCCGCGCGCCAGCGGACGTGCTCGTCCGGCAGGGGCTCGTCGCCCCGCCGCGGGAGGCGGAGGGCGCCGGTTGCGGGCACGCTCCGCTCCGCGCTGAAGATGCGGACCCCGAAGTCGAAGTTGGCCTCGTGCACCTGCAGGAGGGGCAGCGGGATGAGCGAGAGCTTCGGGACCCGCACCTGGAGCGGCCGGATCTCACCGTCCGGGCCCGGGCGGTCCACGTCGAAGGTCACCATGGCCAGCCGGCCAAGCGCCTTGGGGGGCTCCGCCCCGCGTCGACGTACAGCAGGCTGGCTTGCGGGTTGAGTGAGGACGTGCTCGAAGCCGAAGCGCTCGATGATCTCCGCCGCCCGCTCGGCCGCGTGGAAGTCGGCCTCCACCACCGCCTCCAGGGGGCCAGCGATCAGCTGCCCGAAGTCCACTACGCCGTTGTCGTTCTCGTCCACCATGCCCGCCTCCTGTCACCCCTCGGGGAGGAGCTGCGCCTCGTCGCCCTCCACCACCACCCAGCGGTAGTCGCGGAGCTCCGCCTTGATGCGGACCACATGGGCGTGGTCCAGCGGCAGGTCCCTCAGCCCCGCCGCGCCGATGATCACCGGGAGCTCGGGGTCCACCGTGTCCACGCTGAGGGCCTCCACCGCCTCGGCCAGCACCTCCAGGTGCAAGGCCCACTGCGGCTGGGACGCGAGCAGGATCCGATCCACCGCCGCCGCGTCCACCTCGGCCGCCACCTCGGGGGTGGCGAGGACGGCCTCGCGCACGCTGACCCGGACCACCTCCTGCACCTGCTCCGGGGCCAATGAGCGCGCCGCGAAGAGCCGCGGCCCCACCTGGCCCACCGCCCTCGCCGCGCGCCCGGCCAGCTCGTCGGCCAGGTCGTCGCTCCGGAGCCCATCGAGCAACTCGACTTGCGGACCGTCCAGCCGCGCCCGACCCTGGATGTGGTCGGCCAGGTCGCGGAGGACCACCCGCGTGATCTCCCGTAGGTGCCGCGTGAGCAGGCGGCGTCCGGGCACCAGCGGCTCGAGCGCGGACCCGCCGGTGGGCTCGGCCAGGGCGAAGCGCAGCTCGAGCTCCACCTCGGTGGCCACCGCGTTGGGCACCGGGAAGAAGCGCAGCACCTCGCCGTCCCGGTAGCGCTCCGCGAGCTTGGCCGAGAAGCGGTTGGACGCGTCCTGGGCCCGGGTCAGGTCCCTGAGCAACGCGGTGACGATGTCCCGAAAGTTCGCCATGACGACCCTCTCCAGAAAAGGGGCCGGGGGGACCTCGCCCCGCCGATCGACGAGGTCCTCCCGGCGCCACCGTTCGCTAGCCGGTGATGACGATGGGGAACTCCACCGACTGGTCCGCGCCGTCCACCTTGGCGGTGGCGGTGAGGACGGTGGCCGACAGGCCGTCCAGCGGGGTGAGGTTCGCCTTGTCCAGCCAGAGCTGCAGGAGCACCGCCCCGCTCCCGGTCTTCACCGTGGCCTCGCCCGTGGCCGGGTCGATCGTCACCGCCTTCTTGGTGACCCCCTCCCCCAGCTTGAACGCGCCCCCAATGGCCCCCGACTCGAACTTCAGCGTCACGTCGTGGCCCTGCGCGTTGATCCCGGTGGGCTCGACCACCTTGATCTGGATCTGCTGCACCGACTCCGGGCTCTGGCGATCCACCGTGCCGCTCGCCGGGCTCACCAGCACCTCACCCTTGGCGCTGGTGGCGGTCACCGACGAGGTCAGGATCTGCAGGATGGCGGCGAGCCCCGCGGGGACGCCGGCCTGCCCGGCCTTGATCCCCACGTTCTGCGTGTATTCTACCGAGTAGCGCGAGTCCTGCGTCGCCTTGGAGTCCTGCTTGGACGAGTAGCTGGCCTTGAAGCGCGCGGACACGCTGAAGGGCCCCCAGCCCACCTTGGCCTCCGCGTCCGCCTCCGCCGCGACCTGCGAGGAGTTGGACTGCTCCACCGTGTTCGAGGCCGAGGCATTGATGCTCGCCTTGAAGTCGATGCTGATGTCCGTGATCTCGATGAGCGGGATGGGCACGATCACCAGGATCGGGACGTTCAGCCGCTGCATCTTGCCGTCCTGGATGTAGGTGAAGCTGACGTTCACCGCCTCCTTCTGGTCGTCCGGGCCCCTGAGCCCCACCTCCTTGATGAACTCCCACGTGGAGCGCGCCGCCATGGCCTGGGCGGTGATGGCCGCCTGCAGCGGCGCGCCGATCAGCGCGGAGTAGTCGATGCCGTTGAGAAGGCTCTGGGCGTTCTGGGCCGCCGAGTTGTCGAGCGCCATGTCTGTTCCTCCTTCGTCCTGGGCCGTCTCAGGCCTTGTGCGGCGGGCTCACCTTGAAGGACCACGTCTTGGCGGTGCGCTTGACCTCGACGTTTCGGGTGAGCGCAAAGCCCAGCAGGAGGAGCAGGCCCAGGCCGAGGATCACGATGCCGTACTGGTCCATGCGCGCCACGACGCCGGAGGCCAGCTCGGCCGGGTCGAGGTCACCGCCCGCCGCGAGCAGGTCGGACGTCGTGCGCTGTGTCGCCTGATCGAGCTCCTGCACGAGCTCGGGGCTCGTGACCTCCAAGATGAGGCCGTCGCCCCCCCTGAGGGCGGCCTCTGCCTCCATGCGGTGCTCGATCCCGTTCCAGGTGATGATCTTGTCGCTCATCTGCATTCCTTCCTTGTCGCCGGGTTCGCTCAGGCCGGCTCGACCCGGCGCCGCGGCCGTCGAGGCAGGGAGCAAGGCAGATGCCAATCGAAGATCCGATGACGTCGGATTCCGAATGCGGTGATTGCGTCCAAGATCAACGTTGACGCGTCTTTGAAGAACGCCAGCCAACTAGCCGCGTGAAACTCCGCGGCCCCGCAGCACGATCCTGCGCGCCAGGGACAGTGCAACCTCGCTTGCAGCGTGCCTCGATCGTGTCGGTCGACGGGCTGCCGCTCTACCCCCTATGTCGGGCTGACGCGCACCTGAGTCGTCTCCGTTTGGCACTCTGTGCCCCTTCACACATGCCCTGACGATCACCCGCTGGAGTCGGCGAGGGGTTCGCCGACCAGAAGCATCGGCGAGGATCGCCCGGGAGGCTTCGAGTGGACGCCGACATGCGCAACATCTTCATCCGCACCGTGCTCAAGCAGGAGGTGCCTACCTTGGGGATCCAGGTGCCCTTCGTGGTGTACTTCCTGGCGAGCACCCTCTCGTTCGGCCAGGACCCCCGGTTCGTGTTCATGACCTTGCCCATGGCGGGGGTCGTGGTGGGCCTCGGGCTGGCCGTGAAGTACTGGCTCACGCTCCCCATGCTGGCCTGCGCGGCCGAGGGCCCCGACTGCCCTCAGCGCGCGGTGGCCATCCGCAACGCGAACTGGATGCCTACCCTGGACGCGTGGAGCGTCACCACGCGGTTCGCCCTCGCGGGGGTGGGCCTGGCGGTGATCTGCCGATTCATGTTCGACGCCTCGGGGGCAGAGATCACCATGGCGGTCCTCTTCGGGCTCGCCAACGGCATCCTCGGCGGCGCGGTGTACTTCTTCATCTCGGAGGGCGAGTCGGACCGCTTCCTCGCGCAGATGGGCGATATCAGCGACGCGCCGGGCCTCCGCCTGGGGCTGGTGACCAAGATCATGGCCTTCATCGTGGCCCTCACCGGCTACCTGCTGATCTTCCTGTTCCTCGTCGCGCGCCTGCTGAAGTCCGGGCACCTGACGGTGGACACGCTGCCCACCCGCATCATCCCGTTCGCGATCGCCACCATCGCCTACGCCGCGGTGGGTCTGTACTCGTTCCGCTGCTCCATCCGCGCGAAGCTCGAGAACCTGCGCAATCGCATCCTGGACATCTCCGCCGGCAACGGGGACCTCTCCCTCAAGGTGCCGCTCGGCACCCGGGACGAGGTCACCGAGATCTCCTCGGAGCTCAACGGCTTCATCGAGAAGCTGCGCCGGCTCATCAGCCAGGTGGTGGACACCGCCTCGAAGGTCGACGAGGCGGCGCGCGACTTCTCGAGCTCGGCCGAGGGCCTCGCGAGCGACGCCAGCTCGATGAACGAGGAGTGCAGCGGCACCGTGGCCTCGATGGAGCAGCTCACCTCGGGCCTCTCGATGATCGCCACCGCGGTGAGCGAGGTCTCGGACAACGTCGGCTCCGTCACCACCACCACGGACCAGGTCTCCCGCTCGGTCCACGAGGTCGCAGACAAGTCCGAGCACATGTCGCAGGACGTGAACTCGGTCTCCGCCGCGGTGGAGGAGATGTCGGCGTCGCTGGCCGAGGTGGCCCGCAGCGCGGCGACGGCAAGCAACGCGATCCGGGCCGGCACCAAGCAGGCCTCTGCCGCCTCCGAGCAGATGGAGCGCCTGGGGCGCTCGGCGGAGGAGATCTTCAAGGTGGTGGAGCTCATCGACGCCATCGCCGCCCAGACCAACCTGCTCGCGCTGAACGCCACCATCGAGGCGGCGGGCGCGGGCGAGGCGGGCAAGGGCTTCGCGGTGGTGGCGAACGAGGTGAAGGCGCTGGCCAAGCAGACCTCGTCCGCCACCGAGCAGATCGCGAAGCGCCTCGGCCAGATCCGGGAGGACACGATCTCCTCCCGCGAGCTGATCCGCGACGTGACCCAGCAGATGTCCAGCATCGACCAGGGCGCCGCGGTCATCGCGTCCAGCGTCGAGGAGCAGACCAGCACGATGAGCGAGATCGCCCGCAACGTGAGCCGTACCGCCGCCGCAGCCAGCGCGATCAACGGACACGTGCAGCAGATCTCGCGCGAGCTCTCCGACATCGTCGGCCGCTCGTCGGTGGTCTCGGTGAGCGCGGACGAGATCCGTCGCTCCTCCGGCGAGGCCGCGAGCGGCGCGAGCGAGGTGTCGGGGTTGGTCCGCAACATGACCAGCCTCGTCGGGGCCACCACCGATCGGGCATCCTCGGTGCGCAACCGGGCCAGCGCGCTGACGCAGCTCTCGGAGGCGCTCAGCCAGCTGGTCAGCCGCTTCAAGACCGCGTAGTCGGCCGGCGGCGTGCTCCGCCTGCGGATTCCCCGATTGCCTGGACGGATCCAGCGGTTATCCTGAATACGCATGGACACCGACGCCGCCGTCGCCGCCGAGCTGGCAGACAAGGGCATCCGCGCCACCCGGCAGCGGATCCTGGTGCTGCAGCTCCTCCGGTCCCTGGACCACCCCACCGTGGCGCAGCTGCACCGGCACGTGACCAAGAGCCTGACCAACGTGTCGAAGAAGACGGTCTACTCGGTGCTCGAGACCTTCATCGAGGCCCGCCTGGCCTCGGTGGTCACCGACGGCGGAGAGCCGTACCGCTACGAGGGCAAGACGCAGCCCCACTTCCACGCCCGCTGCCGGGCCTGCGGCCAGCTGGTTGACCTCAAGCCCACCAACCAGGGGCAGCTCCGGACCCACTCGGAGATCCCCGAGGGGTTCGTGGTGGAGAACGTGCAGATCACCGTCCTTGGGCGATGTCGGAGGTGCGCGGCTGAGCGATAGACAACACTTTGTGTTGTCTTAGTTGACACTGATTGTCGATTGCGTGACCCTCCGGTCGAGGAGGTACACGCATGCGTAGGTTCTTACTCGTCGCCCTCGGCGCCCTCGGCGCCCCTCAGCTGGCCCTGGCTGCGCCCCACGGCGCGCTCGACATGGCGGCCCAGGAGCAGGCCCTGGATGCCCTTCACCCCGCGGCCCCGGGGGCCGTCCCCGAGGACGTCGATCCCTTCCTGTGGCGGGTCCTGGTCCCCGGCGATAACCCTGTCGACGCGGCCAAGGTCGCGCTGGGCAGGAAGCTCTACTTCGACCCACGGCTCAGCGCGGACGGCAGCGTCTCCTGCGCCACCTGCCACGACGTCAGCCGGGGCTTCACCGACCAGCGGATGGCCTCCGAGGGCATCCACGACCAGGTCGGCCGCAGGAACGCCCCCACCACCCTCAACGCCGCCCTCTTCGCCACCCAGTTCTGGGACGGCCGGGCCGCCACCCTGGAGGCGCAGGCAGCCTTGCCGATCTTGAACCCGATCGAGATGGGCAACACCAAGGAGGGCGCGACCAAGGCGATCGAGGGCGACGCCGAGTACGTCGCGATGTTCGAGGCGGCCTACGGGCGAAAGCCGAACTTCGACGACGCGGCCCGGGCCATCGCGACATTCGAGCGCACCCTGATCTTCCTGAAGGCGCCCTTCGATCGCTACATGGCCGGCGACGCCGCCGCCATCTCGGACGACGCGAAGGCGGGCTGGGCGCTCTTCAACGGCAAGGCACGTTGCGCGTCCTGCCACCCGATCAACGACACCAACCCCATCGGCAGCGACAACCTCTTCCACAACATCGGGGTGTCGGCCCGGAGCCAGAACTTCGAGGCCCTCGCCAAGGACGCCCTCGGTCAGCTCGGCGAGACCCCCAGCATCGAGCACGTCGAGAAGCTGGCCCTCGAGAGCGACATGTCCGAGCTCGGGCGCTTCGTGGTGACCCGCAACCGGAGCGACATCGGCGCCTTCAAGACCCAGCAGCTCAGGAACATCGGCATCACCGCGCCGTACATGCACAACGGGTCGCTCACCACGCTGTGGGACGTGGTGGACCACTACAACAAGGGCGGCGAGGCCAACCTCTACCTCGACGGCGGGGTGGAGCCGCTGAACCTCAGCGAGCGGGAGATCGACCAGCTGGTGGCGTTCCTGTTCACGCTGACCGACGCGCGCTTCGCCGAGGCGAACAGCAAGGCCGAGGCGGAGCAGCGGGCGCGGGCGGCGAAGCAGCGCCCGTTCCGGGACACCTCGGTGGCGAGCCGGGAGCGCATCCAGTTCGAGGACCGGGTGCTCGGGAAGAAGTGAAGGAGGACGACATGAAGAAGATCCATAGCCAGCGATACAAGAGCGTGGAGACGCGCTACATGGAGGACCGCGAGCAGGTGTTCGCGGGCCTCAGGAACGCCAGCCGGCGCGACTTCCTCAAGCTGTCCGCCGCCGCCATGGGCGGGGCCCTCGCCTCGGGGGTGGACATCCACCCGCACTCCTTCCAGCCGGTGAGCGTGGCGAACGCGGCTGGGGACGTCTCGTTCCGCTTCGCGTACATCTCGGACTCGCACCTGTACAAGAAGGACCTCAACGACCGCTTCGTGCGCTCGCTCCTCAGGGCGGTGGACGACGTGAACAACATGGATCCGCAGCCGGACTTCGTGTTCTTCGGCGGCGACCTCGCCCAGCTCGGCCAGCGTGAGGAGCTCGACCTCGGGGCGGAGATCCTCAAGGCGGTGAAGGCGCCGGTGAAGATGATGGTCGGCGAGCACGACTGGTACCTGGATCTCGGCGAGCGCTGGCGGGAGCTGTTCGGCGCCGACCAGCACTCCTGGGACCACAAGGGCGTCCACTTCGTGGTGCTGAACAGCGTGGTCGAGAAGGACTTCTGGACCGCCCGCGGCCTCAGCCCGATGGAGCGCATGCAGACGGTGGCCGGGCTCGACAACGGGGTCCAGAGCCCCTTCACGGTGGGCGACGCGAACCGCGCGTGGCTGAAGAAGGACCTCGAGAAGGTCTCGAGCAAGACGCCGCTCGTGGTGTTCTCGCACTCGCCGCTCTACAAGCTCTACAAGAACTGGAACTTCTGGACCGACGACGCCGAGGACGTGCAGGCCATCCTGCGCCGCTTCGAGAACGTCACCGTGATCCACGGGCACACCCACCAGCTGCTCACCAACCAGATCGGCAACATCTCCTTCCACGGGCTCCTGTCGACCGCGTGGCCGTGGCCCTACGCGCCGGAGGGGATGCCTCAGATGACGATCGAGATGGGCCGCGCGAACCCCTTCGACCCGCAGGACGGGTGTGGCAACGGGCTGGTCGCGGTCCACACCGATGGCCTGGTCGACAAGGTCTACAACCTCTGGAACCGCAACCCGGTGAAGGTGACCCGCACGTACATGAAGAGCGGCGGCAAGAAGGACCGGCCCGCGGTGCCGGTGCTGAAGACCTACTGAGCGGAGGTGATGACGATGAAGAAGACGTACGTGATCGTGAGCGGCCTCCTCAGCCTGGCCGCCTGCAGCACCACCCCCGAGGCCAAGGACGCGAAGCCGACGGAGGTGCAGCTCTGCGACGGCGAGACGACCGAGGTCCTGCCGGCCGGGCAGCCGGTGACCCGGGCCCAGGCCCAGGCGCTGTCGAACGCGCTGATGGCGAAGTGGCAGGCCAAGAACCCGGGCAAGGACTGGGTGGCGGTGGAGCGGGAGTCCCACACCATCGTGCCCGGCGCCGACAACGCCGCGCTCGCGGCGAGCAACCCGCAGGGGCAGGCCTACGGCCAGTTCACCGCGGTGGACGTCGCGACCTGGGATCGCGAGACCCAGAAGCTGGTCACCGCCGGCTCGAAGGTGTTCCACAGCGCGGACGAGCTGGGCAGCACCATCGCGGTGTCCTGCGATATGTGCCACCCCAACGCGTCCAACACCCACCCCGAGACCTACCCCAAGTTCCAGACCCAGATCGGCCGGAGCGTGCTCCTGCGCGACATGATCAACTGGTGCCTCGAGCACCCGGTGCGCGCCCAGCCCATGGCCGAGGACGACCCCCGGCTCCGGGCGATGGAGGCGTACATCATCGCCCAGCGCCGCGGGGTGAAGCTCGACTACAACAAGCACTGAGCTGGTCCTCGCGGGCCCCCTTTGACAGCGGCGGCGGGCCGCTGCACAACGCCTCATGGTGTGGATCGTCCGCGCGGCGGTGGTCGGCGTTTGCTTCGTCATCTTCGGCTGCTCGGACCCTGTCTCCGTGACCCTGGACGCGAGCACGCTCGACGCGAGCGCCGTCGCTGACGCTGGCTCGAGCACCCCCGACACCGGGGTGAGCGACGTTGGCTTCAGCGACGCGGGAACCGAGGACGCGGGGCCGTCGGACAGCGGCGTCGAGGCGGACAGCGGCGTCGAGGCAGACGCTGGTGTCGAGGCGGACGCTGGTGTGGAAGCGGACTCTGGCGTCGAAGAGGACGCCTCGGCACCGGACGCGGGCGAGCCCGCCGACGCCTCCGCCGAGGACGCGGCAGTGGCCGACGCCGGCCCGTCGGACTCGGGCGTGTTCGACGCTGGCCTCCCCCCCGCGCCCGACGCGCTCCTCGTCTTCGTCGCCTCCTCGCTCTTCTCCTTCGATCGGAGCGCCGGCACCCTCCACGAGGTCGGCCCCACCGGCTACGGCGCGCTCGCGATCTTGAGCCCCACGTACGTGCCCAGCACCGGCGCGCTCCACGTCATCGTGGACTTCATCAACGCACCGACCCTCGCCACCGTCGATCCCTGCACCGGTGCCGTCACCCGGGGCCCCCGCATCACGTACAACGGCACGCCGGTCTCCGCGGCCGAGGGGCTCGCGATCGACGCGTCGGGAACGGTCTTCGTCTCGATCAAGCGCACCGCCAGGTCGGGCCCGGTCACCGAGACCATCGGGACCATCGACCTCGGCACCGGCGCCGTCACTGCGCTCGGCACCGTCACCACGCTCCAGAACGACGTGGACCAGCTCGCCTACGGCGACGGCACGCTCTACGCCCTCGACGTCGACACCAGCGTCGGCCAGGGCGGCATCTATACGATCGACCCCAGCACGGGCGCGGCCACGCTCGTGGTGCTGGTCTCCGACACCTTGCGACGGATGATCTGGGACCCGGTCGCCCACGCGCTGATCGGCGCCACCGCCGACACCCCCGATCGGCAGCTCGTCTCCATCGACCTCACCACCGGCGCGCTCACGCCCACCCACAGCCTGAACGCCGAGGCGCAGCTCGGCGGCGCGCTGGTCGACGCCCTCGCCCTCCTCCCGGGCGCATGCCCGCGCGAGCTCCTCACGAACTTCGGCTACGAGACGCCCGAGCCGGTGTGCGGCTTTCCCACGACCGCCGGCGACTGGGCCGTGGACTACAGCGACCTCGTCGCCTCGACCTCCGGCGTCGTCCCCTTCACGGGCGGCGCCATGCTCCGCTTCGTGTCGCCCGGCTTCATGGGCACCGGCGCAGGCTGCGGGCCGCAGCCGGGCGGAGCGTCCCTGGACGTGGCGCAGCTCGTCGACGTGTCGGGGTGCCAGGCCGGCACGACGCTCCAGCTGCGGGCGTTCTTCGACGCGGCGGCCGGAGCCTCGCCCGGGACCGGCTCCTGCCTCGTACGGGCGTACTCCGGCGCGCTGGCGGACTTCGACACCGCCACGCCCCTCTCGGAGCAGAGCGGCACCGTCGCGCTCGACACCAACGCCACCACCTGGCAGCGCTGCACCACGAGCCTCGCGCTCCCCGCGGGCACGACCTACGTGGCCGCCTACCTGTCGGCGACCGCCGCCACGCCGACGCGCTTCGCCGACGACGCGAGCCTCCGGGCCATCGTCGGCGGGTGCCCCTGATACCCGGGTTCGTCGCTACAGCGAGCGCAAGAAGGCCAGCAGGTCGCCGCGCTCAGCCTCGCTCAGCATCTCGTAGGCCTGCCGCGAGGCGTCGCCCTCCGCCTCGTGGCGGGCGATGGCCTCCTCGATGGTGTCGGCGCGGCCGTCGTGCATGTACGGCGCGGTCTGGCCGAGGCCCCACAGGGGCGGGGTGCGGAACTGCCGGGTGGTCGCCACCCCGTCCGCGATGCCCAGGAAGCCATCCGGGGCCACGTCGTGCAGCAACAGGTCGCTGAACAGCGGCACGTCGACCCCGTCCTCGGTGGTCATGTTCGGCACGTGGCAGGCGTCGCAGCCGACGTCGGCGAAGAGCGCCTCGCCCCGGTCCTCGGCCGCGGCGTCCACGCGGGTGCGGGGCGGCGGGGCGAGCGAGGCCATGAAGAAGGTGAGGTCTTCGAGCTCCTCCGCGCTCACCTCGGGGTCGGCGACGTCGTCGCCGTCGGTGGTGAAGCCGAAGGTGTGGCCGGCCACCTCGGGCACGGTGAGGCCGACCTCGTTCGAGGTCGCGTCGCGCGCGAACTCCGCCACCGACGGGACCCCGGCCTTCCAGCCGAGGCGCCCCAGGCGCCCGTCCGAGAGGCGCTGGGCCACCCCGCGGATGCCGTCGCCGTCCATGTCTGCCGGATCCTCGCGGGCCACGATGTCGGCCTCGGGGATGCGATCGATGAGCCCGAGGCCGTAGACCGGCGGGGGCTGGCGGAACTCGAACACGTTCGCTTGCAGGTCGGTGATCGCGCGCTGGTCCACCGCGACCCCGAGGCGGTAGGCCATCGTCCCGATCGTGGGCGCGGTGAAGCCACCTTGCCCGTCGTCGTAGCCGTGGCGGATCACGTTGACCCCGGTGGGGCCGGAGCCGCCGATGGTGGGCTCGAAGTGGCAGGCGCGGCACGAGTCGCCGTTGAAGAGCGGGCCGAGGCCGCCGTCGATGCTCATGTCGCGATCGAAGGCCTCGCGCCCGCGCAGGAAGCGCGCCTCGTCCTCGCCCGAGAGGGTCGCCGCGGGGCCCGCGTACTCACCCACCGCCGCCGGGGGCGTGTTGGGCGGCATCAAGCCGGTGGTGTGCTGATCGCGACCGCCGAGGGACTCCAGGAACGCCACCAGCTGCCCGCGCCGGGTCGCGTCGAGGGCCACGTACGCGTCGCGCACCTTCGACGCCTCGCCGCCGTGCAGGCGAATGGCCTCGTCGATCGTGTCGGCGCGGCCGTCGTGCAGGTAGGGCCCGGTCGCCGCGACGCCCCACAGGGGCTGGGTGCGGAACTCGTCGCCGGTGGCCTCCTTCATCGGGACGCCGTCCGCGAGGTCGGGGCCCATGTCGTGGAGCAGCAGGTCGCTGTACAGCGGGATGAGGCCGCGCGGCCCCTCGAGGGTGCGGACGTGGCAGCCGGTGCACCCGACCTCCTCGAACGCGGCGGAGCCCGCCTCGGTCTCGACCGTGAGGGGCTCGGGCTTCGGGGCAGCGAGGAGCATCGAGAACGAGACCAGATCGAAGAGATCCTGCTCCGACAGCTCCGGATCCGGCGCCGCGTCGTCGTCGAGGGTGGGCTCGTCGGGGGCCGCGGCCTGACCGCGGGTGGTGCTGCCGTAGCCGGCGGTCAGCCCGCGCAGGTTGGATTGCGTATCGGCCGCGCTCGGCACCGGGAGCTGGTTCTTCAGCGCGTCCGAGAGCGGGTTGGAGGTGATGCCCGCGTGGTTGAAGAGCGGGCCGCGGATGAAGCCCTCGACCGAGACGGTCTGGGCCTTGCGCCCGAGGCGCCCCACGAAGCCGCGGTCGTAGTTGGGCCGCCCGCTGATGCCGTCGCCGTCCGCGTCGTCCGGATCCGCGTTGGCGAGGATCGCGTCCTCGTTCAGCTCCGCGATGAGGCCGATGCCGAAGAAGGGGATCGCGTTGCGGGTGGCGAACGTGTTGGTGCCGGCGTCGGTCTTGACCCGCCCCGCCCCGCCGAGGGTGTACAGCGGCTGCACCCCGTTGGTGCCGGTGGGCACGAAGGAGCCGTCGGCGAGCCGCTGCCCCACGAGGAAGAAGTTGCGGTAGCGCGGGGCCGAGCCGCCCACCACCGGGCGCTCGTGGCAGCTGCCGCAGAAGGTCACGTTGAACTTCGGGCCGAGGCCCTCGGCCGCGGTGAAGCGGTGCTTCGCTACCTCGAGCCCCCGCTCGAAGGTCGCCTTCTGCGCCACGCTCGCGCTCGGGAGCACGTCGCCCATGGCGCCGAAGATCCCCTCGGCGATGACCGGCGTCGGCTCCTCGGGGCCGGGGCAGGCGGTCAAGATGAGGCCGAGGCCGAGGGCCAACAACGCCCGCTTCGGACCTCGCTCACTCACCGTCTTGTAGCTCACGTACATATGCGATCCCCCGGAATGGCGCCGTCACCTGGTTCAGGCTCCCGCCCACCGTTGTCAATTTGCCTTGCGAATCCCCGAAGATGGCGTGGAAGTCCAGCGTCGGGTCCGCGTCGAGCGGGCTGGCGTCGGTATACGTGAGGGTCGCCACGTCGACCGTCGCGATCGTCGCGCCCACCCCCACCACGTGGGCCGTCGTCGCGTCGCGCATCCAGACCCCGTTCAGGCCGGGGAGCGGGGCGAGGGACTTGCGAGTCCACTCGGCGCCGTCCCACCGCACCACCTGTCCGTTGTTCCTACCGCCCACGATTATGATCTGGTCAGGTGACGTGCCCCACAGCGAGATCAGATCTTCGCTCGTGCCCACCAGCTCCTCGGTCCAGGTGCTGCCGTCGTAGTGCAGCACCGCGCCCCTCTGACCCACCACGTACACGTTGTCCTTCGAGGTCCCCCAGACCTTGAAGAACGCGAACACGTTGGGGCGCGAGAGCTCCGGCGTCCGGATCTTCGTCCAGGTGGCGCCGTCGTAATGCAAGATCGTGTCCTGGCCCGCGGCCCTGCCGCGACCGCCCACCGCCCACAGGTTGCTGGGGTCCGAGCCCCACACCCCCCACAGATCTTCGGTGGTGGTCGTGGTCTGAACGCTCCAGCTGCTGCCGTCGTAGTGGAGGATGGTCCCGCCGTTCCCCACCACCGTGATGTCGTCGGGCCCGAACCCGTAGCTCCAGTTGAGCAGGGGGACCTCGAGGCCGAGGTCGAGCTTGGTCCAGGCCGCGCCGTCGTAGTGCATCACCACCCCGGCCTCGGGGGCGCCGCCCACCGCGTACAGGTCGTCGCCCGCGGGGCCCCAGACGTTGAGGAGCCAGCCGGTGGCGTCGGCGTCGAAGGCGGGGTGCCA
>JACKEN010000070.1 GCA_020632995.1 Deltaproteobacteria bacterium
CGGACGTCGGCGTCGCGCTCGAGGGTGAGGTACTCCTCCTCGGTTACGGTGCCTCGCGAGCCCGGCCGCACAGGCTCAGCCTAGCAGAGCCGGGCGTACCCGGGAATGGCTTGTGGTACAACGCGGGCATGGCCCGGATCCTGGTCGCGGACGACGACCCCCACATCCGCGAGGTGGTGGCCTTCGCCCTCGAGTCCGCCGGGCACAGCGTCCACGCCCGGGAGGACGGCCCGAGCGCGGTGGCGGCGGCCCAGGCCTCGCCGCCCGACCTCGTGATCCTCGACATCATGATGCCGGGGATCGACGGCATCGAGGTGTGCCGCCGGATCCGGGCGCGCTCCACGGTCCCGATCCTGTTCCTGTCGGCCCGGGACGAGGAGATCGACAAGATCATCGGGCTCGAGGTGGGGGGCGACGACTACATCACGAAGCCCTTCTCGACCCGGGAGCTGGTGGCGCGAGTGAAGGCCATGTTGCGGCGGGTGGAGCTGTCGAGCACCGAGCCTGGGCCCGAGCGCAAGGTGAAGACCCACGGGAAGCTCACGCTCGACCCCGAGCGTTTCGAGGTGACCTGGGACGGGCAGGCGGTGGTGCTGACGGTGACCGAGTTCGGGGTGCTGGAGGCGCTGCTGTCGGCGCCGGGGAAGGTCTACACCCGCGGCGAGCTGGTGGAGCGCGCCTACCGCTTCGACAACCACGTGACCGAGCGGACCATCGACACCCACGTGAAGCGGATCCGCAAGAAGTTCGCGGGCGCCGCGGGCACCGCGGGCGGTCAGCAGCCGGTCGAGACCGTGTTCGGCCTGGGCTACCGCCTGGCCAGCTGCGTGCCGGGCGAGTGATGCGCACCCGCTGGGCGCCCCGGGTGCGGACCCTGGTGGGGGTCCTCTTCCTCCTCGTGCTGGTGCTCCCCTTCCTGCTCATCGGGGTGCAGCGCCTGTTGGAGAACGCGCTGATCCTCGACACCGAGCACGCCCTCCTCACCGAGGCGGTGGTGGTGGGCGAGGCCTACCGGGCCGAGGTGGATCCCGAGGCCGCCACGCCCCTCACCGAGCCCGAGGACGACGGCGCGCGCTTCGCCGCCCTCGTGCCCCGGCTCGACCTCGCCGAGTCTCCTGTGCTCCCCGCGGCGACCCGGCGGGGCGAGGTGGTCACCGGCACCGTCGCGTCGTCGCACCTGACCCCGATCCTCGAGCGGGCGCTGGTTCGCAACCTGTCCGGCGTTCGTGTGCTCGACCCCGACGGGATCGTGGTGGCCTCGCCCCAGCGGGTGCACGGCTACAGCCTGGCCCACCTGCCCGAGGTGGCGGCGGCCCTCGCCGGGGACTACCGGCCGGTGCTCCGGCGGCGGGTGAGCGATGAGGATCGGCCGCCCCTCGACTCGCCGAGTCGCGCTGCAGATCTGCGGGTGTCTTTGGCGGTGCCGGTGTTCCGCGATCCCCGGGCGCGCACCGGGCAGGGCGCGGAGGTGATCGGGGTGGTCTACGCGAGCCGCACCCCGCTCGACATCACGAAGGCCCTGTGGGCGTGGCGCGCGAAGCTCTTCCTGCCGTTCTGGGTGAGCGTGGCGGTGACGTTCGCCGCGGTGATCTTCCTGTCGATCACCCTCTCGCGCCCGCTCTCGCGCCTGCGCGCCCACGCCGAGCAGGTGGCGGCGGGGGCGCCCGCGGCGGGCTACGAGGTGGAGCGGGTCGCGCCGATGGAGGTGCACGTGCTCGCCGACGCGCTGGAGCGCATGAGCCTGCAGCTGGAGGCGCGGGCCGACTACATCCGGGAGTTCGCGGCCAACGCGGCCCACGAGCTGAAGACCCCGCTGACCTCCCTGCGGGGCGCGGCGGAGGTGCTCCTGGAGGCGGGCGACGGCGCCTCCTTTGCCCAGCGCACCCGGTTCCTCGAGAACATCCAGAAGGACGCGGTGCGCATGGACCAGCTGGTGCAGCGCATCCTGGAGCTTGCCCGCATCGAGTCCACCCGGCCGGCGCGAGAGCGGGTGGATCTGGTGCCCTACCTGGAGGGCCTGGCCGAGCGGTACCGCCGCCGTGGCCAGCCAGTGGTGCTGGAGCTCGGGGCCGCGCAGGTGGAGTTGCAAGCGGTGCCCGAGCAGCTCGAGAGCCTGTTCGTCAACCTGATGGACAACGCGGCGCGTCACGGGGAGGGCCGCCCGGTGCGGGTGGTGTTGACGCGGTCGTCAAGAGAGGTTGCGGTGGAGGTCACCGACGACGGCCCGCCCCTCCCGGAGGGGCACCTGGACCGGGTCTTCGAGCGCTTCTACTCCACCTCCCGCAGCCAGGGGGGCACCGGGCTGGGGCTGGCGATCGTGCGGGCGGTGGCAGAGGCCCACGGGGGCACGGTCGAGGCCCGGGCGGAGGCCCGCGGGGCCACGTTCCGGGTCGCCCTGCCGGTGTAGTGGATTGGCGCTTGGGATCCTTGGCTCCGGGGGGTAGATAGCGCCCCGTATGGACAACCTGCCCAGCTGCCCCAAGTGCAAGAGCGAATACACCTACGAGGACGGGGCGCTGTACATCTGCCCGGAGTGCGCCCACGAGTGGGCCAAGGGCGCCGCAGCGGCCGAGGATGAGGGCGCGGTGGTGGTCAAGGACGCCAACGGCAACGTCCTGCAAGACGGCGACACCGTCACGGTGATCAAGGACCTGAAGGTCAAGGGGTCGTCGTCGGGCATCAAGGTGGGGACGAAGGTGAAGAACATCCGCCTCAACCCGGGCAGCGACCACAACATCGACTGCAAGGTGCCTGGCATCGGGGCGATGGGGTTGAAGTCGGAGTTCGTGAAGAAGGCCTGACCTGCCGAGACTCTCCTTTGCTGGATACCCCGATCCGCGGCCCGTGATCGGGGCTTCTTCGGCTGCCACCCCCGCTTCTTGAGCCCGTCACCCCGATTTCGCTCCCAGGGGGAGACCCAACGCTTCGCTCGGGATCACCAACGCACGTCGGTACGGCTTTCGTGGCAATACGACGCAGTGTGTCGTAGGCGTCCGCCATGGACGTCCTCGTTCTGAACTGTGGTTCGTCGTCGATCAAGGCGGCGGTGGTCTGCGCCGAGACCGGCAAGCCGGCCTTCGACGGCATCGCGGAGCGGCTCGGGAGCCCAGAGGCGCGCCTGAAGTACACCGCGAACGGCGCCAGGGGCGAAGTGGCCCTCGGGGTCGGGGACCACGCGGCGGCGATGACCGCGATCCTCGACGCGCTCGCGAAGACCGGTTTGGCCGAGGGGTTGGCCGGGGTTGGCCACCGGGTGGTGCACGGCGGGGAGCGCTTCAGCGCGTCGTGCCTCATCGACGACGAGGTCATCGCGACGGTGGAGGCGATGAGCGACCTCGCGCCGCTCCACAACCCGCCCAACCTCGCAGGGATCAGGGCGGCCCGGGCGACCTTCCCCGGGTTGCCGCAGGTCGCGGTCTTCGACACCGCCTTCCACCAGACGATGCCGCCTCGGGCCTACCGCTACGCGCTGCCCGAGGACCTGTACCGGGACTACGGGGTTCGCCGTTATGGCTTCCACGGCACGTCGTTCCGCTACGTGGCGGGTGAGGCGGCGCGGCGCCTTTCCCGCGCCCCGAGCGACTGCGCGCTCCTCATCGCGCACCTCGGGAACGGCTGCAGCGCGGCGGCGGTGCTGAACGGCAAGAGCGTGGACACCACGATGGGCCTGACCCCGCTCGAGGGCCTGGTGATGGGCACGCGCTCCGGCGACGTGGATCCGGGGCTCTTCGAGTACCTCGAGCGGGTCACCGGGCGGGACACCCACGCGGTCACCGCGCTCCTCAACAAGCAAGCTGGCTTGCTCGGGTTGTCGGGGCTGTCCAATGACCTGCGCGCCCTGCTCGAGGCGTCCAGCGGCGGGCACGAGGGCGCCACCCTCGCCCTCGACGTCTACACCTACCGGCTCGCCAAGTCCTTGAGCGCCCTCTCGGTGGCCCTGCCGCGCATCGACGCGCTGGTGTTCACCGGGGGCGTGGGTGAGAACGCGGCCTCGGTGCGCGCGGACACCCTGGCGCGCCTCCGCAACCTGGGTTTCGCCGTCGATCCCGAGGCGAACAAGACCCACGGCGCGAACTCGAACGGCAACGTCGCGGCGGCGGGCTCGGTGCCCGCGCTGGTCGTGCCCACCCATGAAGAGCTGATGATCGCGCGCGACACCGCGGCGATCATCTCTGGCAAGGAGTCCTGACATGTCTCGCAAGCTGCTCGTCGTCCCCGTCGGACACGACGTCGGCCTCACCTCGGTCTCGCTCGGGCTCATCCGGGCCCTCGACCGGCAAGGCATCCGCGTGGCCTACGCGAAGCCCATCGCGCAGCCGCGCGTGGGCGTCCGGGGCCGGATCCCCGATCGCGCGGTGGAGCTGGTCGCGAACGCCACCCACCTCGAGGTGCCGGCGCCCATCGACACCGAGGAGGCGGAGCGCTACCTCGCGGGGGAGGGCACGGATCGCCTCATGGAGGAGGTCATCGCGCGCGTGAGCCCCGCGATCCTCGGCGACGGCGTGACCCTCATCGAGGGCCTCGTGCCCACCGATGATCAGGTCTACTCGGTGCGCGTGAACCAGGCGATGGCGAGCGCGCTCGACGCCGAGGTCATCCTGGTGGGCGCGCCGAACGGGCGCGACGCGGCCGACGTGGTCGAGGACTTCGGGCTCGCCGCGCGCGCCTTCGAGGACGTGGGGGCGCGGATCGCGGCGTGCATCCTCAACAAGCTCGACGACGGGGTGCAGCCCGTCGCCGGGATCACGCTGATGCCCGAAGCCCACGCGGTGCCGGTGGACGAGGCGATCCTCGAGCCCTACCGCGCAGGCCTCGCCGCGCTCCCCCAGAAGCTGTCGCTCACCGGAGCGGTGCCGCGGCGCGCGGCGGCGGGGTGCCCGCGGGTCTCGGACGTCGCTCGGGCGCTCCGCGCGAAGGTGATCCGGGCCGGGAACATGGAGCACCGCCGGGTGGCCTCGGTGGTGGTCGGCGCGATGGGGGCGGAGCGCTTCGTGGAGCGGCTGCGCCCGGGCGCGCTGGTCATCACCCCAGGCGATCGCCACAGCGTCTTCATGGCCGCGAGCCTCGCGAACATGGGGGGGACGCCGCTCGCCGGCCTCGTCTTCACCGGCGGGGTCGAGCCGTCAGAGAACTTGCAGAAGCTGTGCGCGCGAGCCCTCGACGAGAGCCTGCCGCTCCTCGGGGTGCCCGACGACACCTTCGACACCACCTCGCTGTTCACGCACCGTCGCTGGCACCTGCCGCCCGACGACGCGGAGCGCGCCGAGCTCGTGATGTCGCTCGTGGCGGACCACGTGGATCCCAAGTGGGTGGCGTCGCTGTCCGAGGCGGGGCGCGAGCCGCGCATCTCGCCCGCTGCGTTCCGCTACTCGATCATCCAGCGCGCGCGCGCGAAGCGCCGGCGCATCGTCCTCCCCGAGGGGGACGAGCCGCGCACGGTGACCGCGGCCGCGATCTGCCAGGACCGCGGCATCGCGGACTGCGTGCTGCTCGCGAAGCCGGAGGTGGTCAAGCGGGTGGCCGAGGAGCGCGGAGTGCGCCTTCCCGAGGGGCTCGAGATCATCGATCCGTCGACGGTGCTCGAGAACTACGTCGGGCGCCTGGTCGAGATGCGCGGGGACCGCGGGGTCGACGCCTCGAACGCGCGCGGCCTCTTGCAGGACAACGTGGTGCTGGGGACGATGATGCTCGAGCGGGACGACGTGCACGGCCTCGTCTCCGGCGCGGTGCACACCACCGCGAACACCATCCGGCCCGCCCTGCAGCTCATCAAGACCGCGCCCGGCCACGAGATCGTGAGCTCGGTGTTCTTCATGTGCCTGCCCGACCAGGTGCTGGTCTACGGCGACTGCGCGGTGAACCCGGATCCGAACGCAGAACAGCTCGCGCAGATTGCCTTGCAGTCCGCGCATAGCGCCGAGCAGTTCGGGGTCCCGGTGCGGGTGGCGATGATCAGCTACTCCACGGGGAGCTCGGGCGCCGGCGTAGACGTGGAGAAGGTGGCGGAGGCGACCCGGATCGCGAAGGAGCGCCGCCCCGACCTCGCGATCGACGGCCCGCTGCAGTACGACGCCGCGATCACCGAGGAGGTCGCGAGGAAGAAGGCGCCGGGCAGCCCGGTCGCCGGCCGCGCCACCGTCTTCGTGTTCCCCGACCTCAACACCGGCAACACCACCTACAAGGCGGTTCAGCGCTCGGCCCGGGTGGTGAGCATCGGCCCGATGCTCCAGGGCCTGAACAAGCCGGTGAACGACCTGTCCCGCGGCGCGCTGGTGGACGACATCGTCTACACCATCGCGCTCACCGCGATTCAGGCCGAGGGGTAGCAGTCGGCATCGCGGCAGAGGTCGCCACCACCTGCTCGATCGCGGCCCGCACGTCCAGGAGCGGGCGCATACGGAGTCGAGTACGGGCCCGGGCCCGCGTCACCGCGGCGGACTTCCGCTGCACCGTCGCGAACGACTCTGCGCTCGGCGCGGCGTTGTAGGCCTGCGTCGCCGCCTGCTGGGCCGTCTCCAACCGTGCCTGGAGCGCCTCCCCACGCCGCCGCTCGTCCGCGAGCGCTCGCCACTCTGCCCGATAGGTCTCGGCGAGGCGGTCGGCTGCATGCTGAGTTGCAGACCAGCGCGCGGCCAGGGCCGCGGCGTCCAGAGTGCAGGCCGGGTTGCCATGGCGGGGGAGGTGCAGGCGCCGCGTGTCCACCACGCCCTCGTCCTTCTCGCGGCGGGTCAGGAGCTCGGCCGAGTGCACCGCCTCGAGCCGGGCGTCCTCGGGGACGAGCACTGGGAAGGGCGTGGGGCTGTTGATGTCCACCACGCGCGAGAAGTAGCTGATCCAGGGGTGGTCTTCGCCGTGGGTGGTGTCCGAGACCCCCACCGTCTCGACGTCGAGGAAGTCCGGGTAGCGCTCGAGCAGGCGCCCGATCTTGCGGTGCCCGGCGTTGAGGCGGAAGGCGGAGGGTGGGCAGATCCACTCCGGCTGCTCGACGCTGGACAGTAGCGGGTGCCACTGCGGCGGGGCGCTCAGGCGGCCCGCGTGTACCTCGACCTCGGTGTGCACGTAGTCGGTGATGCCGAGGGCGTCGGCCGCGGCCTCGACCATGGGCTGGGGCGAGGCGCTGCTCAGGATCACCGTCAGCTCGGGGAAGGTCGCTTGCACCCAGGCGATGTCCTCGCGATCGATGACCTGGTCGGGGGCGCAGCGCTCGAACACCGCGTCGGCCAGGGTGCGGCTGGTCTCGAGCGGCAGGCGTGAGAGGTCATGCAGGAGCGCGAGGGTGGGCATGAGCTGCACCTCGGGGCGCGGCTCGCTGCCGAAGGTGCGGTAGAGCCCACGATCGGTCCAGTGCGGGAGGATCCGACTCCACAGGAGGTAGTGCAGGCCGGGGTAGGCCCAGGTGGTGGCGCCGCGGGTGAGGTAGCGGGCGAGGGCGAGTGGGGTCGGGGCGTCCCACCTGAAGCGGCTCACCGGACCGTGGACGCCGGCCTCCGCCCAGTGCTCGGCGCCATAGGCGAACCACGCGGTGAGCTCCCAGCCGAGGAGCTCGCCCAGGTTGTGGCCGAGGTGGATGGTGCGATCGAGGTCGAACACAAGGTACCGGGTCTGCGGTGTCAGGACCCGTGACAGGAGGGTGCGGGCGTCGGTGGGCGCTCCGTGCCACGCCCATTGCCCCACGATTCGCGAGGGCGAGCGCCCGATCTGTCGACGGACGAAGCGCGATCCCATGCCGCGACGGTAGTCCCCCACCCATCACGGAGGTGTCACGGTTCGGTCAGGGCTTGGTCCGCGTCCGGCCAGGGCGCGCTGAAAGGCCCGCACCATGGGCTGAAAGCCGTAGCCGACGCTGGCCACGAGCAGGACGGCGGCCGGCACCTCGGGGCCGAGGCGAACCCCGGCGAGCAGGAGGGCGAGGGCGACGGGCGGGAGGAAGAGGAGGGCGGGGCGGTGCCGGGCGAGCCACCGACCGAGGTGTCGGTATGCGGTCTGAAACGAGACCATCTGGGCGAGCGCGACGCCGGCCAGGACCCCGATCACCGCGGGGTGCTCGGGGAAGATCGAGAGCGATGAGAGCACGATGACGCTCCCGATCGTGCTCGGGGCGCCGTCGAAGTAGGCCGGATCGCAGGCCTCCTTGCGGAGCGTGAAGTACACGAGGCGGCCCAGGGTGAACAGGCCGTAGGCCACCCCGATCGCGAGCCCCTCCGTCCCCCCGAGCCCGACCGCCAGCGCCACCGCGGGGGCGAAGGCGAAGTTGACGGCGTCGGCGGTGTCGTCCGCCAGCACCCCGATGCGGGTGCTGCCGAGGCGCCGCGCCACCGCGCCGTCGACCCCGTCGAACGCCGCGCCCACCAGCGACGCGAGCAGCGCCAGCGCGAAGGCCTCGTGCACCGCGAACGCGATCGCGAGGGCACCGCAGGCCAGGTTGACGAGGCTCAAGAGGTTCGCGACGTTCCGGCGCGGGAGGGCGAGCAGGGCGAAGCGGCGGGCGAGGTGAAGCTCGTCGGGGTCGAAGGCGGCCATGACTCACTGCGTTAGCAGGAGTCGTGCCGACGCGGTGGGTGCCCGGGATTCCCGCGGGAGGGGTGGATTCGGCAGGGGATCCGGGCCGACGGCTGCGCACCTGGCGCGAAGCCGTCTTCGCACCTGGCTGCGACAGAGCGCGAAGTTCAGTACAGGAACAGGTCCTCACCGTCGGTGACGGTGATCCACAGGATGGTGTCCGCCCGCACCGCGGGGTCCACCATGAGCGCCGCCGCCTGCATGGAGTCCGCGTGCATGGGCCCGTAGGCGATGACGTGGAGGATCTGCTTGGTCCACGCGTCGGCCGGCTCGACGTTGGCGGAGCTCACCAGGATGTCGGCCAGCTTCTTGTCCAACAGGTCCTTGGCCTGCTCCACCGAGTACGGGTCGTCGCGGGGGAAGCCCACCGCGCGGGTGACGCTCACCCCGATGCGCTGGTCGGCGATCTGCACCAGGATGTCCGTCTTCTTGCTCGTGGGCGGGTCGTAGAGCACCTCGGTCTCGGTCTTGATCAGGACCGCGCCCTCGCAGCGGTGCAAGACCTCGAACGAGAACGCCTCGGAGAGGCCGGAGCTGCCGCCCGCGGTGCCCTCGAGCAAGATCTCTTGCGCCCCATCGCTCAGCCGATCCTCGTCGGCCATCGTGTAGCCCATCGGGAAGTCGATCGCGTTCTGGAAGGTCGAGGGGTCGACGCTGGTGAGCTCGTCGTCCAGCTCCCCGCACGGGCCGCTGATGACGCCCACCACCTCTGGCACCCCGCTGTCGGCGAAGCCGGCGTCAACCTCACCTGCATCGGCCTCGACCCCGGCGTCGACGTCGTTGTTCGCGCCGGTGTCCGCGAAGCCGGCGTCCACCGCGCCGGCGTCGGTGGCCTCGCCGCCGCCGCAGGCCACCGCGAGGGCGGCCAGGGCGAAGAGGGCAAGGCGGGTCGCAGACTCGATCGTGGTTCGCACGGCTCGGCTGCCTTCATAGCCGAAGCGCGCCGGATAGTCTGTCCGCCGCTGGCCGGGTCGCCGGCGGATCCAGGGTTACCGCGTCCGCGGTAGGATGTCAGTTGCCGCCCGACGAGGGGTTCGCCCATGATGCGCCGGTGCCGAGCCCCCGCACCGACGTCGACGCCTTCCTGGACGAGGCCGCTCACCCCCGCCGCGCCGAGATCGACGCGGTCCGGCGCCTGGTCGCGGCGGCTGTCCCCGCTCTA
>JACKEN010000071.1 GCA_020632995.1 Deltaproteobacteria bacterium
CCCGGCCGCTACTACGTGCGGGTGGAGGAGGACGGCGGCAACGCGAGCATCGCCCGCTATGAGCTCCGAGGTCGCATGGATCCGGTCCAGTGCGGCAACGCCATCCTGGAGTCGGCGGGGGGCGAGCTGTGCGACGACGGCAACACGACGTCTGGCGACGGCTGCTCGGCCACCTGCCAGTTCGAGCCCCAGGGGACGTTCGCGGCCCCCGGCGGGACCGCGGTGGGCGCAATCCAGCCTGCAGGGGATCGTGACCTCTACGCGCTGACGATCCCCCAGGGCGGGTTCCTGACCGCGTTCACCTCCGACGGTAGCGGCGGCTGCCCGGGCGACACGGTGATGGAGCTGTACGGGGTGGACGGCGTGACCCTGGTGGGCTCCGACGACGACGGCGGCACCGGGAGCTGCAGCAACATCAACCCGGTGGCGGACACCTTCGCGGCCGGCATGGCGGGGGGCACCTATTGGTTGAGGGTGCGCGCCTTCAGCAACACCGCCCAGATCCCGAGCTACACGCTGACGGTGCAGATCTCGACCAACTACTGCGGCAACGGGTTGGTGGAGACGGGCGAGCAGTGCGACGACGGCGACCAGAGCTCGGGCGACGGCTGCTCCTCGACCTGCCAGTGGGAGCTCGCGGGCACCGCGTCGGGCGCGGGTGGGGCCTTCACCGGCGCCATCACCACCGTCGGCTACAAGGACTTCTACCAAGTCACGGTGCCCGACGGATACTCGATCCGGGCCGAGACCTTCGCCCCCACCGACGGCCTGTGCACCGACGACACCGTGATCCGGGTGTACCCGTCCGACCGCACCACCCAGCTCGTCTTCGATGACGACGACGGTCTCAACCGGTGCTCCCTCCTGGACCCGACCGGTGATCTCCAGGTCCGCCAGCTGCCCGCCGGCACCTACTACGTCACGGTGGAGGAGTACGGGAACAACGCCACCATCGCCCAGTACACCCTCAACATCGCCATCCTGCCCCCGGTGTGCGGCGACGGCTGGGTGTCCGGGGCCGAGCAGTGCGATGACGGCGGGGTGGTGGCGGGCGACGGCTGCAGCCCAACCTGCACCTGGGAGGGTACCGGCGAGGTCGAGCCCAACGACACCCGCGCGCAGGCTGGCCTGCTGATCCCGTCAGGCAACACGTCCGGGTCGGTGCTCGGCGTGCTGGGCGCCTCCGACGAGGACTGGTACGAGATCACCGTCCCCGCCGGCGCCCACGTCTTCGCCGAGGTCTCCGACCCCAACGGCGGCTGCCCGGTGGACTCCGCGGTCTCGCTCCGCACCGTCGGCGGCACCGAGCTGGTCTACGACACCCGCGACGGCCCCGGCGAGTGCGGCCGCATCAGCCCCGGCGCCGACATCGGCGCCCGCAACCTGGCCGGCGGCACCTACTACGTCCGCGTCAACGGCACCGCATCGAGCGCGCCCTACCTGCTGACGGTCCGAGTCCTCACCCCCGGCTGCGGCGACATGTACCTCGTCACCGGCGAGGCCTGCGACGACGGCAACACCACCGCCGGCGACGGCTGCTCCCCCACCTGCCAGTGGGAGCTCACCGAGCTCGAGCCCAACAACACCGCCACCGCGGCCCAGACCCTCACCGCCATCACCCAGACCCGCTCCGGCGCCATCGGGGTCGCAGGAGACGAGGACTGGTACGCGGTGACGGTGCCCCAAGGCGCGCGGCTGGCCGTGTTCACCCACGAGGGCGGCATGGACCAGTGCCCGGTCGCCGACACCCGGGTCACCCTCTACGACGCCACCGGCACCACCCAGCTGGCCACCGACGACAGCGATGGGCCGCGGTACTGCTCGGCGCTCTACGCTGATGAGGCGGGGGGGTTGGCGGCGGGGACGTATCTGATCCGGGTGCGGGGGTACTCGAGCACGGCGACGTTCTCGTATGGGATGACGGTCGAGGTGCGGTAGGGGGGGTATCAGACCCTGAGCTGAGCGAAGCGCTGGCCTTCGCGGATGAGCGCCGCCTGCTTGCGGGTCTCCTCCAAGGCTGCCTGGGCCTCCTCGGCCTCACGTCGCGGGCGTCGCTTGTTCGGGAAGCGCTCGGCGTACTCGGACGCCTCCTCCTGGTCGACGCGCACGGTCTGGTCGATGACCAGGTCCGCCACGCCGCCGGCCTGTGCGGCGAGTCCGACCAGCTTGGTTGCCACCTTGAGGCCATGCGGGGTCTGCTCCGCCATGCGGCGCGCCGACTCGCGCACCCCGATGCCATTGGGCTCGGTGGACTCGGGCAGCTTCCCCGCCTCCTCTGCCACCCCATTCGGGCTGGCCTCGGTGGTCTCGTGGGTCTGGGCGGCGGCTGCCTTGCCGGACTCGCTCGCGGTGGCGGGTGCCTTGGGATCCTCGAACTTCGTGTCCTTGATCCCGTTGACCGCGCCGCCGACGGCTCCGCCAGCGGCCGCGCCGACCTGGAGCGACTCCGCCCACGAGCGGTCCTCGTCGCGCTCCTCGTGCATCACGCCGGCCACCGCCATCCCGGCCGCCTGGCCGGTGCCCTGGATGGCGCCCTGGATGCGAAGGTCCGAGGCGGCCATGGGCTTGGCGGCCGTCGGGGTGGAGCCCTCGATCGCGGTCCCGAGGCTGGACTGGCCCAGGGCCTCACGGCTGAGCTCGGGCTGGCCGGCGTCGAAGCGGGAACCCGCGATGTCCGTGGCGGTGCCACCCACCGAGGCACCCAGCTGGGCGCCTGCGAGGAGCGCCTTGCCATCGCCCTCGCTCGTGGCCGCTGCCACCCCGGCCCCCGCCGCCGCGCCGATCGCCTTGCCGCCCATCTGCGAGAGGTCGCCTCCGGCCAGAGTGGTGCCGAGCTGCATCCCATTGGCCATGCCCTCGGTACCGCCGGTGGCGCCGCCCACTGCGGCGCCCACCGCTGCTCCGCCCACCACCTTGCCGGCCTCCACGTAGTTGCCGCTGACCGCCGCGGTAGCCACCGCGGCGCCTGCGTCCACCACCTGCATGACCTTGGCATCCTCCACCACGATGCCGGCAATCTCCTTGGCCGCCATGACCGCACCCACCGCGGCCGAAGCGCCGTCGATGCCGCTGGCGGCACCCGCGGCCGCCATCGAGGCCCAGACCGCGGCCTTCGCGGCGCGCTTCTCCTTCTCGTCCAACGGGGTCAGATCGATGAGGGCGGCCCCGATGCCACCCAGCGCTGCGAAGACGACCATGACGTTCTCCTGTGTTCCTTCTGTTGGCTCAGGCCATGTTCTTGATGATGGCCATCGAGGTCTCGTGGCCCTTCTTCATGACGCCGGACATCGTGTTGATGGCCGCCATCATCCGGTCCATCTGGGTCTTGAGTTGGACGGACTCCGCCATCATGAGTCCGTCCTTCTGTGCCTCCCAGAAGGCCTGGTTGACGGAGTTCTCCATGTCGATCACCGCGGTCTCCGCCTCCGCTGTGAGCGCCGAGACGGCCCCTTCAGCACGTCCGCCCTGCTGGCGGTCGCCAATGGACTGCTCGGTCAGAGTTGGTTGGTGTTGCCGCTGCTGGCTCTTCGAGATGTCGTTCATGGTCGTCTCCGAGCTCGCCTAGGCGAAGAAGTAGGCGAGCTTGTAGTTGATCAGTGCCTGCGTGTTCTTCTTGTCCGAGCCGGTCGGATCCCAGCCCCCGTTGCGCTCGTAGTCCGGGGTATCGGGGGTGTCGCCCTCCTTGGCGGCATCGACGGCGGTGTCCAACTCCTCGGACAGGATCTTCCAGGCCTCGGCCTGCAGGTGGAGCGGCAGTCGGTCGATCTCCCGCCGCATGTCGGCCGTGATGGCGAAGGTCTGGTCGTTCAGATCGCGCTCAAGGCCCTGGTCGTCGAGCACTTCGATGCCGAGCTCCTCCTCGACCCCGCGGAAGTCCAGGGTGTCGAGGAGGCTATTGACGAGACGCATGCCAGCTTCGCGTCGGCCGTCGTCGTGGCCCCCGTCGGTGATCTTGTTGAGGAACTTCCGCTCAACCGTCTTCGGATCTTCAATCATCACGAACTGGAAGACCGAGGAGAAGTAGTTCTCCTCTCCATCGAACTTCTGACCTGCCATGTCTCCCGCAGACATCGGGGGACCGCTGACAAGCATACGCTTGGCAAACTTGCCGATCTCATCCGCCGAGGCGCCGTTGGCGGCGAGCTTCACGATCTCGTCCTGGATCATCTGGAGGCCGTCGGCGAGCGCGCGGAGGGTTCGTACTGCATTCTCGAACCGGTTCGAGTCCTGGTCATCAGGGTCCTGGGCGTCCTTGAGGTCGATGTCCCTCAGGAACTCCTCAGCGCTGAAGTCGAAGTCCTTCCCGCCGATCCAGACGCCGTGCTTCTCGCCGTAGTCGAACCACTCCTGACTGCCGATCTCGAAGGGGTTCCAGCCGACGGGGTCGCCGTCGCTGTTGGTGGCGGAGCCGTTGTCCATGAGGTCGCGCAGGTTGACGGTCTTCTGCGCCGACTTGCCGTCCACGTCCTTGGCTCGCTCAGCCACATTTGACCGGAAGGTCTCGAGGGCAGCCTTGTCGCGGGCAGGGGAAGAGTGTGTGGCGCGCTGCCGCACCATTGCGTTGATGGAGGTCATGACGATTTTCCTTTGCCTGTCGCAGGTGGGGTTGGAGCGGACGGGGCCTAGCCCCAGATGCGGCTCTTCTCCCTCTCGAAGTCGGAGAGGGCCGAGGCCATGCCGCGGAGCACGCCCAGCATCGAGGAGTTCTTGTCGAACTGGGCCTTCGCCGCGGTGATGGCCGACTCCGAGTAGTCGCCGCCCTCGGCCAGCTTGGAGAGGGTCCAGTCGTTGTCCTGCTCGAGGCTCGCCATCCGGTCGATCAGCATCGCCATGACGCCGTCGAAGCTCTTCGGCGCGTCACCGGACGGGGTTCGGAACAGGTCGCTCGTCTGGGGCCCGGTGGGCGTCTTCTCGTAGCCGTTGAGCTCCGAGTAGGCCTCACCGTTGGTGATGGCGGTCTGGAGGCGCACCGACATGTTCATGTTCGGGTGCGCGGCGTCGACCTGAGCCGCGAAGTCCAGGAGCTGACCCTTCATCTCGTCCGACATGACGTCGAGGAACTTCGGTGACTTCTCCAGGGCCTCGATGATCCCGGCCAGGGCGTAGGCGTTCATCGCCAGCTCCGAGTCGTCGCCAGCGGTGAGCATGAGCTTGTCGAGCAGCATCGAGATGTGATCGGCGTCGAGGCCGATGATGTAGCTGACGTTCCGGTTGGCGATGTTCCCGTCGAGCAGCCAGTCGGTGAACTCCTTGTTGCTCGCCGAGTTGAACTCCATGAAGCGCAGGATGGACTGCTCACGCGGGTCCTGAGAGACGGGGAGCTCGGGCGTGAAGCCCACGACGGGGGCGGGCTTGTTGTTGTTGGTGGTGGTGGTGGTGGTGGCCGCCTGGCCGCCGGCCTGCGCGCTCGCCGCCGCAGCCTCCTCGCCCTTCTTGTTCGCCTCGCGATCGAGGTCCCGCTCGTCCATATGGGTGTTGTTGGGGTTGGCGGCGCCGCTTGCTCGAGTGACCATGGTGTGTCTCCTTCTTCTTTCCTGTTGCGGGCTCTCTGCCCGACGCTTCCTCCTAATTGCAGCGCTCGTGCCAACGCCTCCACGCCACCCTCCAACCAACCACCGCCTCCAAGAACCCGAGCAAATCCAAACACCTGACCACCAAGCCGCCCGAACCCCACCCACCCCGCAAGCGCCCGTCCGCCCGTCCGTCCGGACGGACGACGCCCGGACGCCCGGACGACGGCCGCGCTGGTCTTGGGTCGCCGTTTCGGCTACCACCGCCCAGCGATGACCACCGAGATCCCGATCAGCGTCATGAGCTTCCCCACCCGCATGGTGGTGGGCCCCGGGGCCTTGTCCCGTCTCCCTCAAGAGATGGAGATCCTTGGGAAGAAGCGCGCCCTCATCGTGGCCGATCCCGGGGTCGAGAAGGCGCGGATCGTGAAGCAGGTCGAGGCCACCCTGGCCTCCGCTGGCTTCTCGGGTGGCGTGTTCCTCGGGGTGTCCAAGAACCCGGTGGAGGCCGACGTGCTCGCGGGTGTGCAGGCCTACAAGGAGCTCGAGGCCGACGTGGTCATCGGGCTCGGCGGCGGCGCGCCCATGGACGTGGCCAAGGTGGTGGCGCTGAAGGTCACGCACCACCGGCCCCTGGCGGACTACGACGACCTCAAGGGCGGCGACCGCCTCATCACCCCGGACATGCCACCCATGATCGCCATCCCCACCACCGCCGGCACCGGCAGTGAGGTGGGGCGGGCTGGGGTCATCGTGCTGGGGGAGGGCGCCGACGCCCACAAGGTCGTGGTCTTCGCCCCATACATGATGCCCAAGGTGGCGATCCTCGACGCGGAGCTCACGGTGGGCCTGCCGCCCGCCATCACCGCGGCCACCGGCATCGACGCCATGACCCACGCCCTCGAGGCCTACGTGGCCAAGGGCACCCACCCCTTCGCCGACATGTACGCGCTGGCCGCCCTGGCCCGCGTGGGCTCGTACCTCGAGCGGGCGGTGAAGGACGGCGGGGACATCGAGGCCCGGCACGAGATGCTCCTGGCCGCGTCCATGGGCGCTATCTCGTTCCAGAAGGGCCTCGGGGCCTGCCACGCCCTGGCCCACCCGCTCGGCTCGGTGGCCAACGTGCACCACGGGCTGGCCAACGCCCTGATGCTTCCGCACGTGATCCGCTTCAACCTGGAGACGGTGCCCAACCGCTACGCCATCGCGGCCCAGGCCCTCGGCATGTCCGGCACCGGCTCCTTGGAGTGGAAGGCCCTGGACTGCCTGCGTCGGGTGGCCCAGCTCATCGAGGCGGTGGGCATCACCGGCGGGCTCCGGGACCATGGCGTCACCCGAGAGCACATCGAGCAGATGATCCCCCAGGCCCTCGAGGACGCCGCTGGCGCGGGCAACCCCCGGGGCCTCGACGAGGCCTCGGTCCGCGCCATGTACGAGGCCGCGTACTAGCCTTCGTCCGGCGTTCGTGCGGCGTCCGTCCGGACGCGCCCGGACGACCACCGTCTCGCCCCCCGATAGCCCCGCAGTTTCGGCCCCAAAGAATCTGGCACGCCCTTGGCAACAGGGGTCGCCATGGCCGCCCTCGCCCAGCTGCACGCCCAGCCCGGCGCCCACCGCTACCAGGTGGACGCGGGTCGCCTCCCCGCGCTCGAGGCCCCGAGCCTCGAGGAGGTCCAGGCGCTGCAGATCTCTCCTCAGGCCCTCCTGCCCGAGGAGGTCGACCTCGAGGGCATCGTCCGCGGCACCGCCCCCGCCCTGAACGCGGCCGATGACCTGCGCCTCCCGGCGCCCCCCATCAAGGCCACAACTGCCCAAGCGCTCATGCAGGGAACCGACCGTGCTCTCGAGGCCTTCCACGCCCAGGTCGGGCGTCCGGTCAGCGCCGACCCCGCCGCCCTCGCCGCCGAGGCCCGCATGGTGGCGCTGCTCACCGGCATCCAAGGCCTGCAGGCCGAGATCCGCACCCGCGCCGCCCAGGCCAAGCCCGCCTGAGACCACCGAGGAGCCCGACGATGAACACCCAGCCCAACGCCCGCCCCGCTCGCCGTCCCGCCCCCGGCACCCGCCCCCGGGTCCGCGTCGCCCAGCCCTCGCAGCCCCGCGTCCCAGCGGCGCGCGCCACGCCGCCGTCGCAGCCCTGCGTCCAGGCGGCCCGGCCGGCCGAATCCGCGCGCCCCGCCGAGCGCTCCGCTGAGGCCCAGGTCATGGCCCTCACGTGCCTGCCCACCCAGTGCGACTTCGACCGGGTCGACAGCACCGCCATGTTCAACACCCTGGGCGGCATCCGCGCCCTCGCCGCCGCCGACGCGGGTCAGGCCCTCGCCCGACGCAGCCTGGCCGAGCTCCGGGGCTACCGGCGCGAAGACCTGATGGCGATCGCCGAGGTGGGCTACCACTACCTCCGATCGGGCGGGCACAAGCTGGCGAGCGTCATCTTCGAGGGGCTCACCGCGGTGATGCCCGAGGAGCCCTACTTCTGGCTGGCCCTCGGCCTGGTGAAGGACCACCTGGACGACATCTCCGCCGCCCGCGTGGCCTACGAGACCGCGGCCCGGCTCGATCCCCGGGACGCCACGCCGCTGATGAACCTGGCCGAGCTCGACCTGATGCAGGGCCGGCGTCGGGACGCCCTGCGGCGCCTGGACGGCGCAGCCAACACCGCCCAGCGGGCCCAGCAATGGGCCCTGGTGCGCAAGGCCGAGGGCCTCCGCACCCTGATGGGGGTCGCATGACCCTCGATTGACCTCGTGCGTGTGTGGGGGCCTCACCCTTGGGAGTGGTCTGTTCGGGTGAGGTCCCTCGAGGCGCTCCGGCCCGCCCTTTGGGCGGGGTCGGGTCGGAGCGCCTCCCTTTCATGTCCCCGTGGTTGGGGCGGCCCCTCCGGGCGCCCGCGCGTCCTGTCCCCTTCGCGCGCGGGCGTCCGGGCGGTCCGAACGTCCGTCCGGACGCCGCCGGACGACTCGCCCCGAACGCCCGCATCCGCCCTGGTTCCGGCCCTGACACGATTGGCACGACAGCTGCTCTAGCCCTCCCCGACATGAAGCCCTCCCTCCGCAGCCTGCCCATCGCCTCCCTTGGACGGCACCCCGACGTGGTCCTCGCAGTCGGCGTCGCCGCGATCATCGCCATGCTGATCCTGCCCCTGCCGTCCATGCTGGTGGACGGCCTCCTGGCCACCAACCTGGCCCTGGGCGCGGTGATCCTGGTGGCGGTGCTCCTGTCGCAGCGCCCCCTGTCCATCTCCACGTTCCCGACCCTGCTCCTCATCACCACCCTGTTCCGGCTGGCGCTGAACGTCTCCACCACCCGGATGATCCTGGCCCACGGGACCGCGGGCGAGGTGGTGAAGGCCTTCGGGCAGTTCGTCATCCGCGGCGACGTGGTGGTGGGCCTGGTGGTCTTCCTCATCATCACCCTCGTGCAGTTCCTGGTGATCGGGAAGGGCGCCGAGCGGGTGGCCGAGGTCGGCGCGCGCTTCACCCTCGACGCGATGCCCGGCAAGCAGATGTC
>JACKEN010000072.1 GCA_020632995.1 Deltaproteobacteria bacterium
GGTCAGGGCCGGGTCATCGTCCTCACCACCTCGGTCGATCGAGACCTCTCGGACCTCCCCATCCGGCCCGCCTTCGTGCCCCTGATGCGCCAGGTCATCCTCTACCTCGGCGACGCGCTCGCCGCCCCGGACCTTCGGGACACCCTGGTGGGCCAGCCGCGGGAGCTCCGGGTGCCGAACGGGGTGCAGGAGCTCACCGTCATCGGCCCCGACGGGGCCGAGACGGACTTCAGCGCGGGTGACATCGAGAACGGCAAGCTGGCCTTCGCCAAGACCGACCTCCCCGGTCAGTACCGGGTGGAGGCGGTGTTCGCCGGCCCGCCTGAGCCGCTGCGGGGCGAGGACTTCGCGGTGAACGTGGACCCCACGGAGTCGGACCTGCGCCCGTTGTCGGTGGCCGAGGCGCAAGCCATCCTGCTCGGCACCGCCCCCGACGCCGACCCCGAGGTGGCAGCCGGTGCGACGCGCACCAAGCTCCTGGGGGGCGGGGTCAGCCCCGAGGCGCTGGTCGGGGTGCTGTTGTTGTTGATGGTGCTGTCGTTCCTGCTCGAGAGCGCGCTGACGACGTCGCGGCCGGCCAAGGCCCGGTAGCCCCATCACCTATTTGGGTGAGAAGCGTCGTCGGCTCGGCGCTGGACCGCCATGGTATCGTTCGAACGCAATGGTCGCTGTGCGGCTTCAGGCCACCCTCACCCTGGGCGTAGGGGTCCTCGCGTGCCTCAACGCCTGCGGTGATGACCGGGTCGTGCTCTGCGACGCTGCGTGGCCGCCCGCGACCGAGGCGTACTTCAAGCCGTGGCCGTTGGATGACAGCCCGCTTGCACAAGGCCCCGCCACCGTGGCCTCGACCTCCCCCTTCACGGTGCACGTGGATGACGGCCCGAGCTATGAGCTCATCGGCGCCGACCCCGACATCCCGCGCGGGGCGCGTGTGTACGTGGAGATCGAAGGTCTGCACGAGTTCCCGCCCTACGGCATCGGCGCGCGGTTCTCGGTCTACGCCCTACAAGACGGCGACGCCAAAGGCGCGCTGGCGCTCTCGCTGTGGCACGGCACCGAGCCCTTCGCGAGCGGCGAGATCGGGGACCTGACCTACACCTTCGTCCCCTCCCACCTTCCTACCTGTCCTGGCGGCTGCGGCACCGTAGCGTCGATGGCGGTACAGGTCACTTACGCGGGTGTCACCACCTACGTCGTCGGACGGGCCGTTGTGGGTCCCTACTTCGTCGAGGCCACCGGCGTGGCCCAGACATCAAGCTCGAGCTGCAGTTTCGACTTCCCGACCGCAGTCTATCGAGCCCTCATCACGCGCTCTGACGTGGCGTTCGACGTGGATCGGACCAGGGTGGAGTGCGCCCATCTCCGCAAGGACGCCTGCATCGCCGAGCCCACGTGCGCCCTCTTCGGCGGTGGCCCGGTGGACTACCACTGCGAGCCCGCGTGGGGCCCGTGTGAGACGCTCGCCGACGTGACCACGTGCGAGGCCACCGCCGGCTGCGTGTGGGTCCCGGGAGACTGCGCGTGCCCGGACGGCGCGAGCTGCCTCTGCGTCGGGGACGCCCGCCCTGGATGCAGGACTGCCTGCGAGACTTGGTCCCCCTGCCCCGATCTGAACCATCGCTACTGCCGCGGCCTCGGCGTCCCCGACGCCACCTGCGGGCCCGGCCCGGGATGGTGCGCCCGGCGGGGGCGCAATGACTGCATCGCCTTGCACCGGCAGCCGGTCTGCAGCTGCACCGTCGACGGCGTCCCCCAGAGCTTCCGCGACGCCTGCGGCCCCATCAACGCGGGCCTCCCGTACGTGCTGACCAGCTCGGTCTGCGGGCTCTGAGCGAGCGTCGCTCGCCGAGGCTTGTAGCCGGCACCAGCTCCTGAGACATTGCGTGCGTGTGTACCCGCGGTAGGACCATCGCCAGCCTCGCCCTCCTCCTCACCGCCTGCGCGTCAACCCAGCCTGCCATGAGCACCAAGCCCCCCCAGGACCAGGTCGCCGACACCGAGCGCGCCTTCGCCGCCACCATGGCGGCGCGGGACCTCGAGGCCTTCTCGGCCTTCATCGACCCCGAGGCGATCTTCTTCTCGGGGCCAGAGCCGCTGCACGGCAAGGCGGCGGTGCTGAAGTGGTGGGCGCGCTACTTCGAGGGCCCCGCCGCGCCTTTCTCATGGGAGCCGGACACGGTGGAGGTGCTGGCCTCGTGCACCCTGGCCCACAGCTCAGGCCCGGTGCGGACGCCCGACGGCAAGGTGGTGGCGCGCTTCAACTCCATCTGGCGCCTGGCCCCGGACGGGGCGTGGCGCATCGTCTTCGACAAGGGCGAGGCGGCGCCGCCCGCTCAGCCCTGACCCTGGCTCGCGGCCCACTCGGCCACCCGGGCCGCGCTCTGCTCAGGGGAGAGGTCCTCCACCCGGGTCATCAACGTCCAGCGCACTCCGAAGGGGTCGATGATCGAGCCGTAGCGATCGCCGGACACGAAGGTGACCACCGGCTCCCGCAGGGTGGCGCCGGCCTCGATCGCCCTGGCCACCACTTCGTCTACGTTCGGGACATAGAGGGCGAGCGAGAAGCTCACCGCGCCCCCGCCCGCGGGCGCCACCAGGCCGTAGGCCTCCATGGGGTCGCTCAAGGTGATCTGGCCCTGGGCGAACTTGACCTCGGCGTGGCCCACGATGCCGCCCATCTCTGTCACCTCGCCGACCTGTGCGCCGAAGGCGGCGGCGTAGAACTCGAGGGCTTTCGCGGCCGGAGAGACCACGAGGTGGGGGGTGAGGGAGGTGACGCCGTGGGGCGTCCCGTTCGTCGTGTACTTGCCGTTCGCGGGAGCGTTCATGGGGCGCCAGGGTGCCCGGCGCGCGCCCCACCGTCTTGTAAAACTGCGCCAGAGCGTCGACCCTCGCGCGGGATGACGACGCGGGGGATCCTGCGCCCGGAGGCGGGCCTTCGGCACTTCGACCTCGACCGCGCGCCCCCGCCGGACGACCTCGCGCCGTTCGTCGAGGCGCTGTGGACGGTGCGGTGGGCGCTGGACCCGGCGACGCCCTTCGCGCAGGAGATCCTGCCCTTCCCCTGCGTCAATCTGGCCTGCGAAGAGCCGAGCTTCGCGGCGGACGCGGACGAGACTCAACAGGCGCGCGGCTTCTACGCCCACGGCCCCGGCACCCGCCGCTTCGTGGCGGAGCTGACCGGCGAGGGCTGGGTGGCCGGGGTGCGCTTTCGGCCGGCGGGGTTCTTCGCCTTCGCCGCGCTCCCGATGAAGGCCCTCCTGGACCGGGTGGTGCCGGCCGAGGAGGCCATGGGGCGCGCGCCGCCCCAGGCGCCCGACACCCCGGAGGCGGGCCGGGCGGCCCTCGTCGCCTACCTGCGGAGCTTCGAGCTCCCCGCGCCCGACCCGGAGCTGCTCGAGGTGAACGCGCTCGTGGACCGGGCCCAGGCCGACCGCACCGTCGCGCGGGCCGATGACCTCGCGCGCGCCGCGGGGCTCTCGGTCCGCTCGCTCCACCGACGGCTCGAGCGCTACGTGGGGGTGAGCAGCAAGTGGATCGTGCGCCGCGCGCGGGTGCAGGACGCGGCGGAGCGCGTGGCCCGCGGGGAGCCGGTGGAGTGGGCGGCGGTGGCCCAGGAGCTGGGCTACCACGACCAGGCGCACCTGGTGCGCGACTTCAAGGCCCAGCTCGGCTTCACCCCTGCCGCCTACGCCAAGCGGTGCGCAGAAGCCCGGGAAGGCTAGGGGAACAGGCGCCCAAGCGCGTCGGCCACCAGCGCGTCCAGCGCACCGAAGTCGCCGCACGGCCCCTCGGCCACCGCCGCGCTGACCACCGCCTCGGTGGCGAGGTCCACCAGCTCCAGGCGGAGCGCGCAGGCCTGGTTGCCATCTACCTCGAGGCCGGCGCGCAAGAGGTGCGAGGCGGCAAGGGCGCGCCCCACGTCCACCGCGCAGTCCGAGGTGGTGCAGGCCGCGTCCCGGAGCGCGGCGTCGGTGAGGCCGCGGTCTGCCGTCCTGAGGCCGGAGCCCACCACCTTGGCGCGCAATCTGTCCTGCAGCGAGGCGCGGACGTCGTCGGGCCCGGCGCCGGTGACCGGGAGCACCGCGAGCACCGCGCGGGCGCGGTCGAAGGCCACCGCGGTGGGGGCCTCGACCGCGAGCGGGGTCAGATCCAGACGCAAGCTGCTCTGGAGCTCGAGCTCGAGGTCGGCCCGGGCCGGGGCGTACTCGGGCTTCTCGGCCCGGTAGGTGACCTCGGTGGGGCGGACGATCTCCCGTGGGCCGACGTCGTGCGCGGTCCGGAGCAGACCGAAGATCAGCGTGCCCATGTCGACCATGCCGCTCAGCATGCCGCCCAGCGCCCCGCCCACCGTCACCCCCGTGCAGGTGTCGCTCTCGCACGCCTTGTCCGCCACCGCCACGAGCGTCCCCACCGCCACGAAGTCCGCGATCATGCCCATCACCAGCCACGCGTAGCGCGGCTCGCTTCGGCGAAAGTGGACTTGCACCGGCACCTCGTCCACCCAGGGGCCCTGACCGGTGGCTCCGCAGCCCCCGTAGGAGTCCTTGCGACAGACCTCTGCCCCCGGGGGCACGGTCTGCACGTCGACCCGCGCCACGTCCTGGGTGTTCACCTCCACCACCTCGCGCCACCCCGCCACGGACTGGGCCACCACCCCGCATCCGGCCAGGGACGGCGCAAGGAGGGCCGAGAGGACCGCCACGACCCGCATGGCGGAGGGCTACCCCATCGGCCCCCTCGGAGCCAGCCGAGCCCGCGATGTGACGGACATCCCACCGCGCACCGCGCGGTCGACCGTAGTAGCCTCTACCGCCATGCGACGCCTGATCGCCGCCTCCGCCCTCCTGGGCGCCGTCGCCTGCGGCCCGCCACCGCCGATGATGGGCGTGTACAAGTACGACCCGCTCACCGGTGGCTACTATCACACCGCGAAGGTCCGCTTGCACACGGAGCCACCGTACACCGTGGCCCTGGTCGACGAGGACGAGGAGGTGGGCGCCAACTCCACCCTCCAGCTCCGCTCCGGTGAACCCCACCGGGTAGAGCTCCGCAAGGCAGGTTACTTCGGGCAGGTGTTGCACTTCTCGCCCAACCCGGAGCCTCCGCCCGAGCCGAAGGGCGACGTCTCCCTCGCGGACGGGCAGCTGGGGATGAAGAACCGCCCCGCCTACCGGTGGTTCGTGGTCGAGGTCGAGAACCTGGCCACCGGCGAGCGCCGCCCGATCGACGGCACGGATCCCCACATCGCCCTCGAGCCCATCCCGAAGATCGCCTCCGCAGAGGCCGCGCCCCAGGTGGTCGCGGTGATGCCCACCACCGCCCGCACCGAGCTCCCGCCGCCGGTGCTGGACGCGGTGACGGACCACTTGCGGGTGGCCCTCGCCGCCCAACGGATCGCGGTGATCGACCGCGGGCGACTGGCCGAGGAGCTCGCGCGCCAGGTGCTGGACGAGAAGACCAACAGCTACCGCGCGTGCGTGGACGAGGCCTGCCAGGTCCCGCTCGGGCGCGCGCTGGCCGCGACCCACATCCTCCGCTCCAGCGTCACCCGCCTCGGCGACGCGTGCGCCCTGAGCGCCGAGCTCATCGAGCTGAAGTCCGAGGTCACGGTAGCCGCGCGCTACCAGGACGCCCGCTGCGAGGGCGCGGCGCTCGGGCAAGCGGCGGACGGGCTCGCCCTGGGCCTCCTCGAGGGCCGGTGAGCCAAGCAGGCATCGGGGTAGGTCTCGCGCCCTCGGGCGTAGCACCCATCATGCTCACGTCCTCCGTCCGGGGGCTGGTCCTCGTGCCGGTGCTCCTCCTCGCCGCCTGCGGCAGCGACCGGCGGGCCTCCCGCCTCCCTGGAGGCTGCACCGTGAACCAGTCCGTGGCCTGCGCCTGCGCGCCGGGGGTGATGGGCGTGCAGGTCTGCCAGGCCGACCACACCTTCGAGCCCTGCCGGTGCGAGGCGGTCGACGGCGGGCCCGGCTCTACGGACAGCGGCCTGCCCGAGGTGGACAGCGGCGTGCCCGAGGCGGACGGCGGACGGCCCGAGGCGGACGGCGGCCTGCCGATCGACGGCGGCGTGCCGGGGCGTGACGGGGGTTCCCCAGAGGACGATGCGGGCTTCCCAGATGCGGGCTTCGCGGACGCGGGCTTCCCGGTGGAGGACGCGGGCTTCGCGGACGCGGGCTTCCCGGACGCAGGCTTCCCGGACGCAGGCTTCCCGGACGCAGGCTTCCCGGACGCAGGCTTTCGCGACGCGGGCTTCCCGGACTCCGGCGTCCCCCTCGACGCGGGCTTCCCAGACTCCGGCGTCCCCACCGACGCCGGCACCCCCGCCTGCACCCTCGATTCACAGTGCGCCAGCGGGCGCTGCCACCCGCTCTACAACCAGTGCGTCCCGGTCGGACGCAAGCTGCATTGCGAGACTTGCGCGAGCGACGGCGAGTGTGGCCTCGCGGCAGACCACTGCCTCTCGGTGACCATCGGCGGCACCCCGGCCGAGACGATCTGCGCCCAGGGCTGCAACCAGGACAACGACTGCCCCCGGGGCTACGAGTGCAGCCTCAACAACCACTGCTACCCCATCCCCGGGTCCATCCGGCCGCACACCTGCGCCTCCGTGCGCGACACCCTGGCCCAGAAGGCCTGCGATCCGTTCCTGAGCACGGATCAGTGCGGCCTCGCCACGGTCGATGACGGCACCTGCGTGCTCCTCGTGGGATGCTCGATCGGGTGCACCAGCGACGTGATGTGCCCCTCGGGCACATCCTGCACCAACTGGTTCGTGGGCGACTTCTGCACCGCGCCCTGAAGCGCCCGCACGGCCCCCGCGACCACCTCGGGGTGGCTGAGCTGCGGGTAGTGCCCGGTGCCCTCCACCACCAACGCCTCCACCCCCGTTGGGAGCGGGTACCGGAGCGGATCTCGCGCCCCGTACACCACCGCCACCGGGACCTCCACCCGGGCCAGCGCCTCGCGCAGCTCGGCCCGCACGTCTTCCCGTGCCGCCCACGCCAGCCAGCGCGCGGTGTGGCGAGCGACCTCGGGGCGGGTCAGCAGGCTGACCGCCTCGTCGAGGGCCTCGCCCGGGGGCTCGTCCAGGAGCCCGGCCAGCCGGCCCCTCGACATCGTGCGGAACACCCAGCGCGTCAACCAGGCCTGCCGAAGTGACCAGCCGGGCCGGCCCTGGAGGAAGAACGGCGCGACCAGCACCAGGCCCCGGATCCGGTTCGGGTGCCGCAAGGCATACTGCACCGCGAAGGCGGTCCCGAGAGAGTGCCCCACCAACACCGGCGGCACCTCCGACTCGGTCAACACACCCTGCAGCCAGTCCGCCGGCGCCCCGCCCCCGGGGTCGCTGCGGCCCAGACCAGGCAGCTCGGGCACGAAGGTCGGCCGCGCCAGCCGCGCGGCGGTCTCGGCCCAGCTGCCCGCCCCCAGCATCAGCCCATGCAGGAGCACCGCCTCCGCTCCCGTTGGCTCGCCGCGGGCGAAGACCCGGCGCCCAGCCGCGCGGAGCAGCCGCCCCCCCGCGGCGGGGATGCGCAGGAAGTCGGTGTCCACCAGGTGGTCGAGCCAGCGCGCGACCGCGACCTCGAGCGCAGGCAGGGCGATGCGGTTGCGCCGCATGAAGGCGTGGAGCGGCGCGGTGTCGTAGCGGTCCTCGCTCAGGAAGCTCAGGGACTCCGGCTCCACCCCGGTGATCGCGCGGGGGAGCGCGGCGAGCACGCCGACCGGCACCGTCCACGCGGGCGGCGCCACCCCGAGGTGGTTGGCCACCTGGCGCAAGAAATCCTGCAGAGTGGGGGTGCGCTCGTCCAGCACCACCAGGTTCGCGCCGAGCGAGGGCGCGTCGGTGGGGACCGCGGCCAGGATCTCGGCCACCGCGTCGACCGGTACGACCGGGAGCCAGGTGTCCGCGGTGCCGGCGAGGGCCGGCAGCTGGCCCCGCCAGAGGCGCTCCACCAGCTCCGCCAGGCCGGTCCGCTGGGTCGTCTCGCCCGTCCGGCTGTCCCCGATGACGCTGCTCGGGCTCACCACCGTCAGCGGCACCCCGTGCGCCGCCGCCGCGCGCTGCACCACCTGGTGGGCCTCCATCTTCGACGCCTCGTACGCCCCGTGGGCGCGGTAGAAGCGGTCCAGCGCCTGCGGATCGTTTGCGTCGAGCGCGCGGGCCGGGCCGCCCTCGGTGCGGTACCCGCTCACGTGGACGAGCCGGAGCAGGCGCGTGCTCCCGGCCAGGCGCTCCACCAGACGCTCGGTGGCCGCCACGTTCGCCTGCCACGCCTCCTCCCGGCTGAGGTTGAAGCCGAAGCGTGCGGCCAGGTGAAAGACCGCCTGCGCATCGCGCAAGGCGGCCTGCCCCGCGTCGTCCAGGCCGAGGTCCGGCGCAGCCAGCTCCATCGGGTGGAACGTCACGAGCTCGGGGCGCCCGCCTCGAGCGATCAGCCACGCGATGAGGGCTTCGGCCCGGGCCGCCCCGCCGCGCAGGAAGGCCTGCACCCGAGCGCCTCGGCGGGTGAGGGCGAGGAGCAGCCAGCGCCCCAACAGGCCGGTGGCCCCGGTGACCGCGGCGCTCTGTAGGTCATGGGCTCCCGGGCCGGCGGAGCCGTCCCACCCCTCTCCGCCGGGCTCCGCCCGGCTGT
>JACKEN010000073.1 GCA_020632995.1 Deltaproteobacteria bacterium
TGGCGCGAATCTGGCGCGAATCTGGCGCGAATCGCGGGTGGCCCGCAACAGACGACGCCCGGACCGGGCAACCCGGGGTATAGGCCGGCATGAGTTCCAAAGGCTGGCTGCTGGCCCTGGTCGTCCTCGCCTGCGGCGCCGGATGCAGCGACGAGGTGGGCAACCTGGCGGGAGGCCAGGGTCTGGACGCGGGCACCACCGACTCCGGGCTCGTCGACACCGGCGCCGACGCGGGCAGCGTCGACGTCCCCCAAGTCACGGTGTGCGACGGCCTGGACGGCGGGGCGGCCCCGTCGAACCAGACGGTGGACTTCGTCCTCACGAACACCTCGAGCGCCACCCTCTACGTCGCCGAGCTCGGCCTCTTCTGCGCGCCGCTGGAGATCCTGCGGGGTGGCGCACCGCTCGTCCTGGGCTTCAACTCCTACCCCGAGTGTGAGGGGCCCGCCCTCCCGCCCGGCTTCATCACCCAGTGGCGGGCGGTCGCCCCCGCCGCGCAGGTCCGCCTGCCGTGGGACGCCCGGGCCATGAACCCGGCCAGCTACTGCGTGGACTGTGCCTTCCGCGGCGCCCCGGAGCTGGGCGTCATCAGCATCCCGACCGGCGCCTCGGCCCCGGTCGGCGCGGGCGCCTACGAGGTCAGCTTCCTCGTGGCCCGGGATCTCACCGGCCCCTGCGAGGCCGATCTCTCGGATCCGACGATCTGGCGCTGTCGGGACGCCTTGCCGAGCACTGGCTTCTCGAGATCGAACTACGGGGCGATGAGCACCTGCCTCGCCCCGGAGCGTGTGGGCCTCACCACGTTCTCACTCCCGGCCTCGGGCGATCTCGAGGTGCAGGTGAGCCTGCGCTAGGCGTCGCGCCGGCAGCGCGAGGCTCCAGCGGGAAGGCGGGGCGCTCCGTGAGCTGGTCGAGGAGCGCGGCGACTTGCAGGAGGCGGCGGTCCTGGAACCGCTGACCCACGACCTGCACCCCGACTGGGAGCCCTGAGCGCCCCGGCCCGATCGGCAACGTCACCACCGGGCTCTCGGTGACGGTTGGGATTGTCGTGAAGGCCTGGGTCACCACGTAGTAGGGGACGGCGCGCCCGTCGACGTTCATGGGCGCGTCATAGACGTGGAAGTCGCCGAAGGCGCGGTCTGGCGCCCGGTGCTCGAAGGCGACGGTCATCGAGGTGGGGATGATCCAGGCGTCGTAGTCGTGCAGGAAGCCCTCCATCGCGTTGATCTGCCGCTGCTGCTCCTCGAGCGCCTCCATGTAGGCCTCCACCGAGTGCCCATCGAGGATCCGTCGCAGGTGCGGGATCTCGCGCACGGCGCCGCCGACGAAGCGGCGGGCCCACCACCGAGCGAAGTTGGAGCGCTCGTAGCCGCCCTGCATCCCCACGAGGGCGCCCCACGTCTCCCACGCTCGGACGGGCGACAGCTCGGGCGGGGTCGCCTCCACCACCGTCGCGCCCGCGGCGCGCAGGCGCGCGAGGAATGCATCCATCGCGGCCAAGACCTCAGCGCTCGGGGTCAGGTCGCCGAGCTGGCGCGCGTAAGCGATCCGGAGTGAGGCCAGGTCTCGGGGCGCCGCGTCGACCGCGCGCAGAGGTCGAGGGGTCTCGTCCAGGCGGTGCGGTTGGGCGATGACCTCCAGGGCGAGGGCCAGGTCCTCCAGCGAGCGCGCGAGGGGGCCGGCCACGGCCAGGCTCCGGATGCCATTCACCTCACCCGGGCGCGGCGGGATGTGCCCGACCATCGACACTACACCGAAGGTGGGCTTGAGGCCGTACACCCCGACGAAGCTGCTCGGGACCCGGATGGAGCCGGCCAGATCGCTCCCGAAGGAGAGGGGTGTCATTCCGGTGGCCAGGGCCGTAGCACAGCCCCCGCTGCTCCCGCCCGGTGTCCGCGCCTCGTCCCACGGGTTCACGGTGGTGCCGAACACCGGGTTGGTGGTCTGCATGTCCATGGCCAGGGTGGCCAGGTTGGTCTTCCCCAGGATCACCGCCCCGGCCTCGCGGAGGAGGGCGACCAGCGCCGCATCCTCCGGCGGGACGTGGTCCGCGAGCTCGGGGCTGCCGGCGGTGGTCCGGAGCCCGCGCACCGCGAGGCTGTCCTTCACGGTGACGGGGACGCCATGCAGCGGGCCCCAGACCTCGCCACGCGCGAGGGCCGCGTCGGCCTCACGGGCTCGTTCGAGCGCGGCCTCGGCGTCCACGAGGACCAGCGCGTTGTAGGTGCGGTTGACGGCCTCGATCTGGCGCAAGTAGGCCTGCACGGCCTCGGTCGAGGTGAGCTCACCGGACCGGATCCGTTGGGCGAGGGTGGTGGCGGAGAGAAAGACGATGGGGTTGCTCATGAATCCCTCCGCCCGAGCGCTCGCGTGCCTGGAGGTCGGCGGTGGGCTCGACGCGCAGGCCGCCGCGGACACCGCCAGCAGCAAGATGCAGGGTGTGTTGCGGGACGACATGCGCACATCGTGGGTCAGCGCTATGCATCCGTCCAATGCATAGATATTATCGACCGATGCGAGTGATGGATTTGTCGGCCATGGACCTGAACCTGGTCGTCGGGTTGGACGCGCTCCTCGACGAGGCCAGCGTCGGCCGCGCCGCGCGGCGCCTGCGGCGCTCCCAGCCCGCCGTGAGCCGGATCCTGGCGCGCCTGCGGGACCTCTTCGGAGATCCGCTCCTCGTGCAGCAAGGGCGGGCCATGGTGCTCACCGAGCGGGCGCTCGGCCTGCGTGACCCCGTCAAGCGCCTCCTGGGCGACGCCGAGCACCTCCTGCGACCGCCGCTCCCCTTCGACCCAGAGCGAGAGGCCCGGCATTTCCGCCTGATCAGCTCGGACTACGCCCTGGTCGTGCTCCTGGGCCCCATCCTGGAGGAGCTGGGCCTCCAGGCGCCCGCGGTGACCTTCAGCGTCGCGGCGCCGGGCCTCGCGTCAATGGACGCGCTCGCAGCGGGGCAAGCTGACCTGCTCTTCGGGCCCGGCGTCGCCCCGAGCTGGTGTGAGACCGAGCGTCTGTTGAGTGATCCCTGGGCCTGCGTGCGCCGTCGTGGAGCTGTGCTCCCGCGCACCCGGGCCGAGTACCTGGCGCTCGAGCACGTGGACGTCGCGGTGGAGGTGCGCTTCGGTCAGCCCATCGCGCGGGCCCTCGGACGACGGGCCGCCGACCGGCGGGTCCGGCTGGCGGTAGAGGACTTCGCGGGTGCCCTGTTCGTGGTCGCGGGGAGCGGGCTCGTCGCGACCGTCCCGTGGCCGGTGGCCCAGCGGGCGGCGGCGGTGATGCCGCTCGCGGTGGGCGAGGTGCCGTTTCGGATCCCGCCCTCGGAGGTCAGCATGGTGTGGCCGCGTCGGGCGACCGCCGAGCCCGCTCACGAGTGGCTGCGTCGGGCGGTCCGCCGCGCGACGGAGGAGGCGCTCAGCCGCCCCGCAGCTCCTTCAGCCGGCGCTCCACGACCTTCCGCTCCCCCGCGGAGCCCGGGGCCCGCGCGAGGTAGGTCTCGTACGCCTTGATCGCCGCCTCGCTCTGGCCGATCGCCCTCAGCGCCTCGCCCTTGCCGTAGTAGGCCTCCGCGAAGCGGTCGCTCACCGCGAGGGCCCGCTCGAACGCGGCGAGGGCGGGGTGGGGGCGCTCGAGGTCCATCAGGCACCAGCCCTTGCCCACGTGCACCTCGGGGGAGTTCGGGGACAGCTCCGCCGCCCGCCCATAGGCGTTCAGGGCGGCCATGGTCTGGTCGCGGCGGCGCAGGCGGTCGGCCCGCTTCATCCAGTAGTCGAAGCCCTTCTCTTCGGGCTCCTCGGGCTCGGTCTTGGCGACCGGGGCCGGCTCCGCCGGCGGCGGGGGCGGGGGCGGGGCCTTCGCCGCCTCCTCGGCCGCGGTGACCCGGGCCATGAGGTGCTTGGCGAGCTCGTGCTCGGGGGCGGCGGTGAGGACCTGCTGCAAGCTGGCCTTCGCCTTGTCGAGCTCGTTCGCCTCGAGGGCGAGGGCGGCAGAGAGCACCCGGGCTCGCTGGAAGGTGGGCCGAGCGGTGAGCGCCTTCTCGAGATCGGCCTGGGCGGCGGCGCGGCCCTCGGGGGCGGCGGCGTGCTGCCTGGCCGACAGGTACAGGAGCACCCAGTCGGTGCGGCCGGCCTGCCCGGCCGCGGCCTGGGCGGCGTCGAGCGGGGCGGCCTGGCCCTGGGCCATGGCAGCGGCGGCCTCGGCCCGCAGCGTGGCCAGCGCGTCGGGCGCGTTCTCCTTGGGGGCCTTCAGCAGGGTCGGGAGCTGCTCGAGCAGGCGGTCCCGCTGGGCGGTCTTGGCCGCCGCGGTGGCTGCGATCGCTGGATCCGGGTCCTTCCCGAGGTCCTGGGCGAGGTCGCCGAGCGACAGGCTCAGCATGGCCACGTGCAGGGCCCGGTCCGCCGCCACCGTCATGTCCGAAGGCCGGATCCCCTGAGCCTGGCTCAACAGGTCCAGCGCCTTCGACTGGCTGGCCAGGGTGTCGAGGTCGACCTCGTGGGCCGCGTCCTGGATGAGGGGGGTGGCCTCGTCCTCGAGGGCCTCCTTCGGGAGGAGCTCGTACTTCACCGCGAGGGCCCGAAGCGCGTTGTCGGGCGGCCCGTACATCGCCACCGCGAGGGACGCGCCGAGGGCCAGGCAGATGAAGAGGCCGCCCACTACGAGCACCCGGCTCCGACGCCGGCCGCGCTGGAAGTTCGCGACCGGATCGGTCTCGCTCGGGTCGTCGTCCCGGATCGGGAAGTCGAGGGTGGACGACCCGAAGGACGCGGGGGCGGGGCCCCGGTCGAGGGGGCGATCGAGGCCAGCGCCGCTGTGCACCCGCTCCGGCGGCGCGCTCAGGATCGGCGCGCCCATGTTCGAGGTGGGGCCCATCGCCATGGCCGGCTGCGAGCGCGGCGGCAGGGGCGGGGGCAGGGTCTGCGGGATCTGGGAGGGCAGCTGCGAGGGCAGGGCGTCGGCCTGCACGATCTGGCTGCGGCTCGGGATGGGGTACTGGGGGCCGGAGCTGGGATCCACCGCGGACAACAGCTCGCTCCCCCGCAGCTCCACCGGCGCCTGCTCGATCAGGCTGTTCAGGGTCTGGGCCTTCTCGTAGACGCTGAAGAACGGCTCCAGCTCCATGATGTTGCCGAGGCGCTTCCAGGTCTCGCCGTTCTTGCTGATCTCGTCGTCCCGCTGGATCCGGCCCTCCACGATCCACTTCTGGAGGGTGGTGAGCTCCCGGAACGCGATCATCTGGCCGTCCGGCTTACGGACCAGCCACTCCCGCCCCTGGGGCCCCGCGCCGATGGCGGTGGAGGCCCGAGGGATGTTGCGCCGAGGTCCACCTGGACGTCGAACCTTGAAGACGTGCCCGCAGTTCGTGCACTTGACCGTCACCCCGTTGGGGCCGATGCGGTCCTCGTCGAACTCGTACTCGGTCCCGCATTTCTCGCAGCGAACGTCCATGGGGGAGGCGGCCGGACGTTAGCAGCCCAAGGGACCCCGGTCACGTCCCCTTGCACGCTACTGCACGCGTTGAACGAACCTGGAAACCACCTTGCGCACTTCTTGCCCGAACCGGATGGAGATCCGCCCAGTTGGCCCCGGGGCATCCCTGCTTATCACTACCCCCAGGCCGAACAGGTTGTGCTGCACCCGATCGCCCACCTGGGGGTCCGGCCCGGTCGGGACCCGCCGCACGTCGGGCTCGGCCGCCCGGGTGGGGAGGCTGCGCGGCGGGGGCTCGTCGTATTCGATGCGGTCACCGCCCCGGTCGACCGCGGCGGCCGGCCAGTTCCCGCCCTGGGGCACCGAGGCGGGGCCGGGGGCGGCCACGGTGGCGGTGCTCGTCAGGGGGAGGCTGGCCACCACCCGTGGGGGCAGCTCGCCCAGGAAGCGGGAGGGGCGCCGGGGCTCGGCCTGGCCGTAGATCCGGCGCATCCGGGCCCCGGTCAGGACCAGCTCCTTCATCGCCCGGGTCATGCCCACGTAGCAGAGCCGGCGCTCCTCCTCGAGGCCCTGCGGATCGTTCTCCTCGAGCACCCGGCGGGTGGGGAAGGTCAGCTCCTCCATCCCGACCAGGTACACGACCGGGAACTCGAGCCCCTTGGCGCTGTGCAGGGTCAGCAGGGACACCCCGCCGCCGCCCTCGCCCTGGCTGTCGTCGTCGGGCTGCACGAGCGAGGCCTGATCGAGGAAGGCCTGCAGCGGGGTCCGGGCCCCGGCCAGCCCGAAGCCGCCGTCGACCTCGGTGGGCCCGGGCTCCAGCGAGCCCAGCTCGTCCTCGTGCTCGGCGATGGAGGAGACCAGCTCCTCGACGTTGGCGATGCGGTCCTCGGCCGAGGCCGGATCGTCGGACTTCAGGTACGCCTCGTAGTCGATCGCCTCGATCACCCGGTGGGCGACGTCCTCGGCCGAGGCGTCCTGGCTGTACGCCTCGAGGGCGACGAAGAGCTTGGCCAGGTCGCGCAGGCGCTTGATGGTGGCCGGCTTCAGCCCCGCGCCGGCGAGGGAGTCGTCGGGCAGGCCCAGGATCTCGACCCCCTCGACCCCCGCCGCGTCCGCCGCCTCGCGCAGGCGCGTCAGCGTGGTCGCGCCGATCTTGCGCGGCGGCACGTTGAGCACCCGCTCGAAGTCCTGGCGAGAGCGCGGGTTCGCGATCAGCCGGAGGTATGACAAGATGTCTTTCACTTCGCGCCGCTCGTAGAAGCCGGTGCCGCCCACCAGCGTGTACGGCACCCGCATCTTCCGGAGCTGCTCTTCGAAGGGGCGCGACTGGGCGTTCTGCCGGTACAGCACCGCGACGCCGCGCGGGTCGTCGCCCTTGTCGATGCGGGCCCGGATGAGCTGGGCGATGAAGTAGGCCTCCTGGTCGCCGTAGTCGAACATCGCCAGGTACACCGGCGCCCCGGGGCGCGCCTCGGTGAACAGGGTCTTGTCGTGGCGCTTGGTGTTCTGGCGGATCACCGCGTTGGCGGCGGTGATGATGTTCTTCGTGCTGCGGTAGTTCTGCTCGAGCTTCACCACCGCCGCGCCCTGGTGCTTCTTGTCGAAGCCCAGGATGTTGGCCACCTCGGCCCCGCGCCACCGGTAGATGCTCTGGTCGTCGTCGCCCACCACCGCGAGGTTGTGGTGCACGCTCGTGAGGTGCCGGAGGATGTCGTACTGGACCGCGTTGGTGTCCTGGAACTCATCGACCATCACGTAGCGAAAGCGCTCCGCGAAGCGCTGCTTGGCCTCGGGGTGGTGGGCCAACAGCTGCACCGTCAACAGGAGCAGGTCGCCGAAGTCCATCGCGTTGGCCCGGCGCAGGGCGTTCTGGTACTTGAAGAACACCGCCTTCGCGAGGCTCGCCACCGGGTCGTGGCGCCGGTCCGCCTCTTGCGCGTAGCGCTCCGGGCCCCAGCCCTTGTTCTTGGCCCGATCGATCTCGGAGCCGATCTGGGCCGGCGTCACCCCGTAGTGCTTGGAGGTGTCGACCCCCATCTCCTCCATCGTCTTCTTCACCAGGCGCTTGGCGTCGTCGGCGTCGTAGATGGTGAAGCTCTGGTTGAAGCCCAGCCGGTGCCCCTCGTAACGCAGGATGCGGGCCGACAGCGCGTGGAAGGTGCCGATCCACGCGCTCTTCACCTCTGGCCCGATGAGCTTCTCGAGCCGCTCGCGCATCTCGCGCGCCGCCTTGTTGGTGAAGGTGACGAGGAACAGCTCCCACGGCCGCGCCAGCCCCTCCTCCAGGATGTACGCGGCCCGATGCACGAGCACCCGCGTCTTCCCCGAGCCCGCCCCGGCCAGGATCAGGAGCGGCCCCTCGGTGGTGGTGGCCGCCCGGAGCTGCTCCGGGTTCAGGAGCTTCGCGAGCTCGTCGTAGGTGGCGCCGGACACCCCAAACGCTTGCCACGCGAGGGCGGGCGCGACAACGACGGAGGCGGGCGCGAACGAAAGTCCGGGGCAGGGTGCGCCGCTGCTGGTAACTCCCCCCGGTGGGCGCCGTACCGCGCGGCGTGAGTGAACTGGAGTTCGTCCCGCTGGCGAGCGTGCCCGAAGAGGAGCTGGTGGCGCTGATGAGCCACCCGCGGGTAGCGGCCTACCTGCCGCTCCTCTCGGGAGGCTTCACGCTCGAGGCCTGCCGGGCCTTCGTCCACGCGAAGCAGACGATGTGGCGTGAGCACGGCTACGGGCCCTGGGCCTTTCGCGTCGGCGGTGAGCTGGCGGGGTGGGGCGGGCTGCCCGAACATCCGGGCCATCACGCGGCTGGGCTTCGCCCCCGACGGCGAGGTGACGGTGGGCACGCAGTCCTTCCTGCGCTTTCGGCTCGCTCGGCCCTGACGGCGGCGACCGCAACCTCGCGCGCCTCGGCGGGTTGAGGGGGGCGATGACAGCGATCCTCCTCCTCACGTCGGCGCTCTCGAGCGCCGCGCTCCCCTTCGTGCCCGCCCCGACCGGCTGCGCCCAGGCGCACTGCGATGCCCAGCTCTCGGATCAGGCCGGCCTGCCCCCGCCCCCGGCCGGGTCCATCGTGAAGTGGCACGATGATCAGGCCGCGGGCTCCAACTACGCCCTGGGCTGCTCCTCCAACGGGCGCAGGGCAGCCTGCAGC
>JACKEN010000074.1 GCA_020632995.1 Deltaproteobacteria bacterium
AGCGTGCATAGACGCGGTGCGTCGAGCGGCCGCGCCTTCCCCGACGGCGCGGCCGGGGGTAACGGGGAGGTGTGAACGTCCGCTGGGCCGTCGTGGTGTCGGTGGCGCTCTGGTCCGGTTCGGCCCGGGCCGAGGACGCCCTGGGGGTGGAGCTGGTCCCCAAGGCCCAGGTGGGCCAGGGCCAGCCGGAGCTCGTGGTGCGCGCGCGGGCCGCGCTGGCCAAGGTGCTCCTCGACGTGAAGCGCTCCAGCGACGGCAAGCGCCTCAAGCTGCGGGCGGGCCCGGTGCTGCCCGGGCGCGCCCACGCCTTCACGTTGCCAGTGGCGCACCCCGGGGCGGTGCGCTTCCAGGGCTCCCTCAGCGTCGAGATGGACGACGGCCAGACCGGCTCCATGCCGATCGACGTGCAGGTCGAGCTGCTCCCCGAGCTCCAGCTCACGGTGGGGCCGGACGGCCTGGACCTCTCGCAACACCGCTTGCTCCTCTCGGGGAGCCGCCCGCTGAAGAAGGTGCAGGTCGCCTTGCTCTCGGAGGACGGCGGCCCCCTCGGGACCACCGAGGTCGAGGTCGACGAGCCCGACGGGTCTGGCCGCTACGCGGTCGCGTACGAGCAGCGCCCGGGCAAGGTGCTCCGGCTGAGCGTGAAGGCGTGGGACGCGGACGGCTTCTTCGGCGGGCTCGACCTGTTCCCGTGGCGGGTGGACATCCCGCACGAAGAGGTGAACTTCCGCACCGGCCTCCACGACATCGACGGGCCCGAGGTGCCCAAGCTCGAGGGGAGCTTCGAGCACATCCAGGCCGCCATCACCAAGTACGGCAAGCTCGCCACCATCAGCCTCTTCGTGGCCGGGCACACCGACTCGGTGGGCGACGCCGCGTCGAACCGCGCGCTCTCGGAGCGCCGGGCGCGCGCCATCGCGGGCTGGTTCAAGAAGCGCGGGGTGAAGATCCCGATCTACGCGGCGGGCTTCGGCGAGGACCTGCTCCTCGTACAGACCCCGGACGAGACGGACGAGGCCAAGAACCGGCGCGCGGAGTACATCGTGGCGGTGCAGCACCCCACCATGGCGGGCAAAGAGGTGAAGTGGCACCGCGTGCAGTGAAGCGGGGCAAGGCGCCCCGCCCCGAGGAGCTGGTGGAGGCCAGCTTGCGGACGGTCCCCAAGGAGGGCGCGGTGCTCGAGATCCTCACCGTGAGCCCGGGCGCCCTGTGCCGGAAGCTGAAGCGCGCCGAGGTCGAGCTGAGCGCGGCGGAGCTCGAGGAGCAGCTGGTGGAGGCTGGCTTGCAACTCCACGGCGGCGCCCGCGCGCGGGCCCGCGCCGCGACCGCCGCCCTCACCCGCATCGCGCAGGACGTCTCCCGCGCCCTGGTCGAGGGGCGCCCGGTGCTGGTGGTCGACACCGCGCCGGGCCCGACGCTGGGCGCGGGCGGGGTGGACGTCGAGGCGGTCCGAGGGGCCGGCCTCGGGGGCCCCGGTCGGCTCCTCAACGTGGGCGCGCCGGCCAAGGCGGCGGAGCTGGTGGCGGCGGGGCTCCTGGCGTGGTGCCGAGGTCAGCGGCGGCGGCCCGATGGCCTGGTGGTCGTGACCGGCGGCAGCGCGGACCTCGACCCGGTGCGGGTGTGGCAACCGAGCCTGCAGTATCTCGCGGACGCGGCGGACCTCACCCTCACCGTGCGGCACCTCCCGGCGGGGGTGACGCGGTGGACGAAGAGCCTCGGCCTCGCGTTCGGGGTCGACACCATCGCCCCCGGCGGGGCCACGCTGCGGACGGGGGTGAGCCGCCTGTACGCCCGCCGCCCGAGCCGGTTGCCGGCCCCGGTGACGGTGGACGCCCGGGCGGCGGGGGCGGCCCGGGGCGGACGGCGCGGGATCAAGGGGGAGGGGACGCCGGCGTGCCGGATCTACCGCGTCCGGCCCCGGAGCGGAGGTTGAGGCCGGGTCGCAACAACGGCTTGGCCACCGCCGCGGTCCGGGAGTAGGGTCCCCGGCCATGGCACGCGACATCGTCAACTTCAACGCCGGCCCGGCCGGGCTCCCCACCGCGGTGCTGGAGCGGGCCCAGGCCGAGCTCATGGACTTCCAGGGCACCGGGATGTCCATCATGGAGCACTCCCACCGGGGCAAGGCCTACGACGCCGTCCACAACGAGGCGATGAGCCTCACCAGGAGCCTGATGGGCGTGCCGGACTCCTACGACGTGCTCTTCCTGCAGGGCGGGGCGAGCGGGATGTTCGCCACCATCCCGATGAACTTCCTGACCGCAGGCAAGGTTGCGGACTACGTCATCACCGGCACCTGGTCGCAGAAGGCCATCGAGGAGGCCCAGCGCATCGGCGAGGTCCGGGTGGCGGGCACCGGCAAGGTGGGCGAGCGCTTCGTGCGCATCCCCGAGGCCCTAGACCTGACCCCGGGCGCGGCCTACGTGCACGTCACCTCGAACAACACCATCGCCGGCACCCAGTACCGCGCGTTCCCGAAGACCGAGGCGCCGCTGGTGGCCGACATGTCCTCGGACATCATGTCCCGCCCGGTCGACGTCTCGCAGTTCAGCTTGCTTTATGCCGGCGCTCAGAAGAACCTGGGTCCGAGCGGCGTGGTGCTGGTGCTGGTGCGGCGCGACTGGCTCGCGCAGGCCTCGACCACGATCCCGAAGATCTTCCGCTTCAAGACCCACGCGGACAAGCAGTCGCTCTACCACACGCCCCCCACCTTCGCGATCTACCTCATGCGCAACGTGATGCAGTGGATCGGCGAGCACGGCGGGCTCGAGGGCATGGCGAAGCGGAACGCGGCGAAGGCCGAGGCGCTCTACGCCGCGATCGACGCCTCGGGCGGGTTCTACGCGAGCGACGTCGAGGTGGCGGCGCGCTCCGAGATGAACGTGGTGTGGCGCCTGCCCTCCGAGGACCTCGACAAGGCCTTCGTGGCCGAGGCCACCGCGGCCGGGCTGGTGGGGCTGAAGGGGCACCGCGACGTCGGCGGCATCCGCGCCTCGCTCTACAACGCGGTGGAGCTGGCGGGGGTGGAGCGCCTGGTCACCTTCATGAAGGACTTCAAGAACAAGCGATGAGCACGGCCGAGACCTTCACCGACCTCGTCAAGAAGCGGGCGCGAGCCGAGGACATCTCGGCCCACCTCGACGCCCTCGGCCCGGCGGAGCGGGTGCGCGAGTGCATGGCATTGCCAGGCAACTTGCAGCCCGCGCTGTTCGAGCTGGCCAAGGGGAGCTCGAAGCTGGACGTGCACGACTTCGTGGGCCAGCCCTGCCTCACCGCGATCTACGAGCTGAAGAACAACCTGCCGGTGTTCAACATCTCGCAGAAGCGCTTCTACCGCCCCGAGGAGGGCGAGGTGGTCGGCTACAACCACACCACCGGGCTCGCCGCGACGTTCGCGGGGCCGGGCTACTTCTTCGCGGTGAACGGCGACGACGGTGAGCTGGTCTTCGACTACACGCGTCTACCGACCTTGCAGCCCGAGGGGTGGCCCGAGATCCGGCCCAACACCGGCCTGATCCCCGGCCTCACGTACGGCGAGATGCTCGACTACGTGCGGCAGGTCTCGGCCCACACCGTGATCGGCGCCGCCTACCGCAAGGGGAAGCCGCGCAACGCGTACTTCCTCCTCACCCGGGCCGCGGCGCAGAGCTGATCTCGTAAACCCCTATTCGAATCACCGTTCGCGGAACAACCCGCGGACGAGCAGACCAATCAGCACGGAGCTTTCCCCAGTGGGCCGATGTGTCCCATCTGGTGCGCGTCTCTGGGCTGGATTTCGCGCTTCAAACCAGTATCGTTGCAATCGTGATTGGCGATAGCGCCATTCCGCACGGTCAGCCCGTGGCATCACCCGGCTCGCAAGCGGAGCACGCAGCCGGGCGAAGCCAGGCGGAGAGGGGTGGGACGGCTCGGCCGGCCCGGGACCCCAGTCCGGGGATGCTGGACGTGCCGGGCCAGTACGGCGGGTACCTGCTCCAGGAGCGCCTGGGACAGGGGGGCATGGCCGAGGTCTACCGTGCCCGGGACCTCAGCCGCGGGCGCGAGCGGCCGGTGGTGATCAAGCGGCTGCGTCCCGAGCTGCGGGGGACGTCGACCGCGGTGCGCCTCTTCGTCGAGGAGGCGCGGCTGGCCGCGTCCATGCAGCACCCCAACATCGTGCAGGTCTACGAGCTGCTCCAGATGCCGGACGGCGACCTGTTCATCACCATGGAGCACGTCGACGGGTTGGACCTGCGCTGGCTCCTCAACATGGCGCGGCGCCGTCGTCGGCGCATGCCGGTCTGGCTGGCCGTGCACTTCACCACCGAGATCCTGGCCGCGCTCGCGTTCTTGAACGAGCTCGAGGACGACAACCGCGCGCGGCGCAACCTCGTGCACTGCGACGTGACCCCAGAGAACATCTTCATCTCGAGCAGCGGCGAGGTGAAGCTGGGGGACTTCGGCGTCGCGGTGGAGGACGCGCGGCCCGAGGACCACCACCTGGGGCAGCTGCGCGGCAAGCTGGCTTACTGTTCGCCCGAGCAGGCGGTGGGCGATCGGCTGGACGGGCGCAGCGACGTCTACGCGGCGGCGGCGGTGCTGTGGGAGGCCCTCGCGGGGCGACCGCTCGTGCCGACGCGAGACCCGCGGCAGGCGCGCGCCCAGATCGCGAAGGGGCATCGGCCCCCGCCCTCCGCCTTCAACCCCGACGTCCCCTCCGCCCTCGAGGACGTGGTGCTCGCCGCGCTCTCGCCCGAGCGCGCGCGCCGGACGCCGAGCGCCCGGGTGTTCCGCGATCGGCTGCTCCGGGTGCAGGCGAGCCTCGTCGGCACCGTGCGGGCCGAGGACGTAGTGCGGGGCATGACCGCGCTGCTCGCCCCGCCCGCTCGAGGCACGACGCCGACCGAGGCCCTGGGGACCGCACGCGCCACGCGAACCGACGACCTGGACGAGCACATCCTCATCGGGCCACCGGAGGTGGTGGTGGCCGACACGCCGGCCATCCTGCCCCAGGAGGAGCTCGAGTTCCCGACCTGGCTCCACGGCCCGGAGCGGGTGAGCGGGCCGTGGCCGCTGCACGAGGTCCTGCTCCGCCTGGAGGGCTGGGGGGCGCGCGGGGCCATGGACTGGGGCGTCTCGGTCACCGGGCGCGACCCGATTCCTGCCACGCGGTTCTTCCAGGTGATCAGCTCGGGCTTCGACATGGGCGCGGCGGAGGTGGCGCAACCTCTGTTGCAGACCACGATCGAGGAGGTCGGGATGGCCACCATCTTCGGCCAGCTCGGGCGCACCCAGATGAGCGGCATCCTCACCGTGACCCGCGGCGCGGCGGGCGGGGTGGATCGGCGGCAGATCCACGTGGCCCAGGGGCGCCTCGCCGACGCGCGGAGCCCGATGTCCGACGTGCGGGTCTGGACGGTCTCCACCCGCCCGGATCGCGAGGGGGCGGGGGTCTTCGCCGCGGCGCTGCACCGCGCCATCGCGGAGGGCCGGAGCGTCCTCGAGCTCCTGCGCCCGGATCGGCAGGCTGAGCTGCAGCAGACCCACTCCTTCGAGGTCCGTCGGCAGGTCGAGGAGGTCTTCGAGTGGACCTCCGGCCGGATCCGGTTCGTGCCGTGCCCCATGGTGCACGGGGTGGGCGCGCCCCGGCTGGTGGATCTGGTGCCAGCGCTGGTGCTGCAGACCCACGACGAGGCGCGCCTCTTGGCGGCGCTGGCCCCCTTCCTGCGGCGGCAGGTGGTGCCGACCCCCGATCTGGAGGACAGCTTGCCCGCGCTCGATCTGCTGGAGGCGGAGCGCGACGCGCTCCTGACCCTGCTCGCTGCGCCGAGCCTGGCCGAGGGCCTCGCCGCCCTGCCACAGGACTCGGTGGGGCTGGCGGAGGCGCTGATCTACGCGCTCCACGGTGTTGCCCTCGTCCGCTTCGGGCCGCCGGCGGTTGACCCCCCCTCTGGCCTCTTCTAGCGTGCCGCCTACATGCAGCTCTACACCAAGATCCTCATCGGGATGGCGGTGGGCGTGTTCCTGGGCTTCCTGGTGGGGCCGAACTCGAGCCTGCTCCCCAACACCGGCGTCGACCTCGGGCCGGACGCCAAGGTCCTCAACGCCCCCTCCGGCGCGCCCATGCCCGAGGCCACCGGCCTCAAGACCGCCCGCGTGGTGGAGGAGGGCGCGGCCGCAGAGTGGCTGCAGGTCGAGTGGAAGCTGACCCCGAACAAGGTCCTGGCTTTGTCCACTCAGGGGGTGAGCGCCAAGGCCGGGGTCACCTACCACGGGTACGTCTCGGCCAGCAGCCCCGACGTGAGCCGCTTCGCCCCGCTCGGGCGCTCCCTCATCGAGTATACTGAGTGGATCGGTCGCCTCTTCCTCGCCCTCATCAAGATGGTGGTGGTGCCGCTGGTCTTCTTCTCCCTCGTGGTGGGCGTGGCGTCCCTCGGCGACTTCCGGGCGCTGGGGCGCCTCGGCGGCCGCACCATCGGCTACTTCATGGTCACCACGGTGGCCGCGCTGGTGATCGGGGTGGGGCTGGCCAACATCGTGCAGCCGGGGCGCCTGCTCTCGGCCGACGATCGCGCGCAGCTGCTCGCCTCGTACGCGGGCTCGGTGGGGAGCACGGTGAAGAGCGCGGCCGCCGCGCCGTCGATGCTCGATCAGCTGGTGGCGATCGTCCCCACGAACCCGGTGGCCTCGCTCGCCAACGGGGACATGCTGCAGGTGATCTTCTTCGCCCTGATGCTCGGCATCGCGCTGACGCTGATGGAGGTGTCCAGGGCGCAGCCGGTGGTGGACCTGTTCGCGCGGCTCAACGACGCGATGGTGATGTTGGTCCACGTCGCCATGGCCCTCGCGCCCTACGGCGTGGCGGCGCTCTTGTTCAAGGTGGTGGGGAGCACCGGGCTCTCGGTGCTGGTGGCCCTGGCGGTGTACGGCGTCGTGGTGATCGTGGGCCTGCTCCTGCACCTCTTCGTCACCTACGGCCTGGTGGTGAAGTTCGGGGCGCGGCTCCCGGTGCTGGGGTTCCTCGGCGCGATCAAGGAGGCGCTTTTGGTGGCGTTCTCCACCTCGAGCTCGTCTGCAACCCTTCCTGTCACGATGGAGGCGTGCGAGGAGAACTTGAACGTCAGCCCCCGCATCACCTCGTTCGTGTTGCCGCTCGGCGCCACCGTCAACATGGACGGCACCGCGCTCTACCAGGGGGTGGCGGCCATCTTCATCGCGCAGATCTATGGGATGGACCTCACGGTGGGGGATCAGGCCACCATCGTCGTCTCCGCCACCCTGGCCTCGGTCGGGGCGGCGGGGGTGCCGGGGGCGGGGATGATCACCCTCGCCATGGTGCTCACCGCGATCGGGGTGCCGACCGAGGGGCTGGCGCTCATCCTGGGGGTGGACCGGCTCCTCGACATGTTCCGCACCACCCTGAACGTGGTGGGTGACAGCACTGCCTGCGCCTACATGGCCCGGCTCGAGGGGGACGCCCTCGAGATCATGTCCGACGCCGAGGACCGCGCAAACCCGAAGCGGGGCTTCGAGCGGCGCCTGGAGGCGGGCCCCCACCCGGTGCCCGAGCACGGCTCGGATCCAGAATAGTCCGCTTGGATCAAAACGCCCACCTCCCCACTCATGTCCTCCTGGGATCCGCCGTTCTGTCTGCAGGATGGTGGAGCGGGCTTGGGCGCAGTCGCTGGCGAGACACCTGGGTGAGCTCTCCCGGGTGGCGGTGCTGGGGCTGGACGCCGAGGGGCGGGTCCTGAGGGCCAACGCCGCCGCCGACCGTCTGTATGGTTGGCACGACGGCGTGCACCACCAGGCCCGCGTGGCGGAGCTCTTCTCGTCCAGCGCGGAGTCGGCCAGCTTCGAGGCTCTGCTCGGCGCGGTGGTCACCGACGGCGCGTCCGCGGGGCCGGTGCTGCTCCGGGTGACGGCCCCCGATGGCCGCGTGCGGCAGCTCGAGACCTCGCTCTCCGCGGGGGACGAGCTCATGCCGGTGATGTGCGTTCAGGTGGATGTCACCGAAGGGGCGGAGATCCGCGCGCGTGAGGAGGAGCTCCGAGTCGCGCAGGCGGTGGCCCACGTGGGCAACTGGCGGCTGAACCTCCAGACCCGGGCCCTCACCTGGTCGGACGAGACCTACCGCATCTTCGGGGTCCCCGTGGGCGAGCCGGTGAACCTGGAGCGCTTCTTCTCCCTCATCCACCCGGATGACCTCCCGACGATCCAGGCGGCCTGGCAGGCGGCCCTGGACGGCGCGCCGTACGACGTCGAGCACCGGATCGTGGTGGGCGAGGAGGTCCTGTGGGTGCGTGAGCGAGCGGAGCTCCGCCAGGGGCCGGGTGAGGCGCCCAGCGCCCTCGGCACGGTCCAGGAGATCACCGAGCGCAAGTCCCACAAGCTCGCCCTCGCCGAGGAGCGGCGCCGGCTGGCCGAGGTCATGAGCGCCACCGGCGTGGGGACCTGGGAGTGGGACCTGCACACCGACGTCCTGACCGTGAGCC
>JACKEN010000075.1 GCA_020632995.1 Deltaproteobacteria bacterium
GCCGGTGGCGATCCCGGACATCGAGCGGCCGCTGCCCGAGGTCGAGCCCCTCGTGATCAAGGGGACCTACGCGTCCGCCATCGGGGCGCTCCTCGCCGGCTGCCGGCACTTCTTCGGCTACCCGATCACCCCCTCGACCGAGGGCGCCGAGCTGATGGCGAAGGTGCTGCCGAAGCTCGACGGGGTGTTCGTGCAGGCGGTCAGCGAGGTCGCGACGGTCAACCACATGTACGGCGCGGGCGGCGCGGGCGTGCGGTGCATGACCTTCACCTCGTCCCCCGGCTTCAGCCTGATGCTCGAGGGCATCTCGTACATGATCGGGGCCGAGCTCCCCGGGGTGTTCGTCAACATCATGCGCGGCGGACCAGGCCTCGGCAACATCGGGCCCGCGCAGGCCGACATCAAGCTGGCTTGCCGGGGCCTCGGCCACGGCAACACCCACGCGATCGTGCTCGCGCCGTCGACGCCTCAGGAGATGCTCGACGTCACGATCGACGCCTTCGATCTGGCCTTCAGGTATCGCAACCCGGTCGTCATCCTCGGTGACGGCTACCTCGGGCAGATCACCGGGAAGGTGCGCCTGCCCAGGACCCTGGTGCAACCCGGCCTGCCCGAGTGGGCGGTGTGGGGCGACAGGGCCCACCGCGGCAACCTGAACTGCTCCGTCTACCTGTCCGAGCCGGATCTCGAGGCGCACAACCTGCGGCTCTTCGAGAAGTACGATCGGATCCGCGCGGCCGAGCAGCGCAGCGACGCCTTCCGGTGTGACGACGCCGAGGTGCTGCTCGTCGCGTGCAACACGCCTTCCCAGATGGCCAAGGGCGCGGTCCAGGAGCTGCGGGCGCTGGGGGTCAAGGCGGGCCTGTTCAGGCCCATCACGCTGTGGCCGTTCCCGATCGATCACCTGAAGCCGCTGTTGCCGAAGGTGCGCCGGATCCTGGTGGTGGAGGCGAGCGACGGCCAGCTCGAGGACGAGCTCCGCCTCGCGCTGAGCTACGCCGGCGTCGAGTCGGTCCGGATCGAGCACCTCCGCCACTTCGGCGGGGTGCTGCCGCAGCAGCGCGAGATCGTAGCGCGCGTGCTCGGCGGGGAGGCGCAGCCATGACCACCACGGTCTTCTACGACAGGTTCGAGCGCCACGCGCACGGCGAGGGCCTCAAGGGGCACGCCACCCACTACTGCCCCGGGTGCGGCCACGGCCTCGCGCACAAGTACCTGGCCGAGGCGATCGACGAGCTCGGCATCCAGGACCGCACCGTCGCGGTCTCCCCGGTGGGCTGCGCGGTCTTCCTGTATTACTACTTCGACGTCGGCAACACCCAGGCCGCGCACGGGCGAGCGCCCGCGGTCGCGATCGGGCACAAGGTGGCCAACCCCGACTCCATCGTCATCAGCTACCAGGGCGACGGGGACCTCGCCTCGATCGGCCTCGCCGAGATCGTACACGCGGCGCAACTCGGCTTGCCGATCACGGTGATCTTCATCAACAACGCCATCTACGGGATGACGGGCGGCCAGATGGCGCCCACCACCCTGACCGGCATGAAGACCGCCACCTCCCCCGACGGCCGCGGTCCGCTCCAGGGCATGCCGATGAAGGTGGCGGAGATGCTCGCGACCCTCGACGGCACGGTCTACGTCGAGCGGTGCGCCCTCTTCGACGCCAAGCAGCGCACGCGCGCCAAGAGGGCGATCAAGAAGGGGCTGGAGCTGCAGATCGAGAACCGGGGCTTCTCGCTCATCGAGATCCTCGCCGAGTGCCCGACCCACCTGCGCATGGACCCGCAGGCGGCGGAGAAGTGGGTAGAGGAGGCGATGCTCCCGATCTTCCCCCTCGGGGTGAAGAAGGACGTCGACGCCGACGTGCGAGCGCCGCTCCCCACCCCGACCTTCGACCCCGAGCGGGTCATGGAGGTGATCGGGGGGAGCGCCGAGGTGGTGCAGAAGCACTGCGCGGGCTTCCCGAAGCACATCCACCCGAGCGACATCGCCCTCAAGCTCGCAGGCGCGGGCGGCGACGGGGCGCAGACCGCGGCCATGCTGCTCGCGCGGGCCGGGATCAACGAGGGGTTCGACGCCACTCACATCCCGAGCTACGGGCCGGAGTCGCGCGGCGGGACCTCGTACGCCGACGTGCACGTGGCGTCCGAGGAGGTGCTCTCACCCGCCTCGCCGCACCCGCAGATCCTCGTCGCCTTCAACGCGCCGAGCCTCGCGAAGTTCGGCCCGACGGTGCTCGAGGGGGGCACGATCGTCTACGACAGCTCGGTGATCAGTGAGCCTCCGGCCTTCGAGGGCATCAAGGTCTACGGGGTCCCCTTCCTCGAGCTCGCGACCGCGCTCGGCCGGCCGCTGGTCAAGAACGTGGTCGCCCTCGGCGCCCTGCAGGCGGCGACGAACCTCTTCCCGGCCGAGACGATCCTCACCACCATCCGTCAGGCCCTTACCGACAAGTGCGCGCTGATCCCGCTCAACGAGCAGGCCTTCCGAGAGGGCCAGCGGGCCATCGCACAGGCCTGAAGCCCCCGGATCACCGCGCGCCGCGGCGCCACGCCCCGGCCGAGCTGCCCGTCCACCGTCGGAACGAGCGGTGGAAGGCCCGCGGCTCGCTGTAGCCGAGCAGGTACGCGACCTCCTGCACCGAGAGGGCGCCGTCGGCCAGGAGCTCCTGGGCCCGCCGCTTGCGCACCCCGTCCAGGACCCCGCTGAAGGTGAGGCCGTCCGCGTCCAGGCGGCGCTGCAGCGTCCGTGGGCTCACGTTGAGCACGCCCGCGACGTCGCCCTGGGTCACCTCGCCCTGGGCGAGGCGCGCCTCGATCTCGATCGCCACCCGGTCCGCGAAGCTCACCGGCTTTGCCCGGTGCTGGGCCAGGCGCTCCTCGAGGTGGGCGACCAGGTAGCGGCCGAGGCCGGGGTCGGCGTCGGGGATGGGCAGGTCGAGGAGGGCGGCGTCGAACTCCAGCCCGGTCCAGCCCGCCTCGAACACCACCTCGGTCTCGAAGAAGGCGGCATAGACCGCCTCGGGGTGCCGGGCGGGGTGGGGGAACGCAACCAGGCTTGCGGCATGCTCCCGCCCCATCAGGTCGCGGGCGTTCCTCACCGTGATGCCGACGATCATCTCGAGCGGCTCGGCGAGGGCGAAGACCCGGGGCTCGTGCTCGAGGCTCACCCGCACCCGCCCGTCGCGCTCGGTGACGGTGACCCCGAGGAACGGGTCCACCAGGCGGTAGAAGCGCAGGTAGGCCTGCACCGCGGCGCGGGCGTTCGGGGCGTGGCGCACCGCGTAGCCGAGGGCGCCGAAGGTGGCCATGGGCAGGACCGCCGCGTACTCGAGGCCCATCGGGCGGCCGGGGAAGCGGGCCGCGAAGAGGGTCCAGACCCCGATGAGGCTGTCGTAGGGGACGAACTCATCCGGGTCGGCGAGGTCGGCCTCGGTGAGGCCGGCGGCGTTGAGCAGCACGTCGCGCTCCAGGCCCTGGGCCTGGCCGAACGCGATCACCGCGGCGGGGAGCGCCGCGTAGACGCTGGGGATGTCGTCGGTGGCGCTCACATCACCGAGAAGAAGAACCGGGCGCCGAAGATGAGCTCGAAGTTCTCGATGAGGACCTTGTCGTTGTTGAACTCGCTCCCCGCGCTCCGGATGAACTCCGGCCAGCCGAAGGTGGCCACCAGGTCGATGAAGGGGGCCCGGCCGGAGATCAGGGTGTAGCCCACGAAGCCGTGGAGCGGCATGGCGAAGTAGTCGAGGTTGGGGAGCGAGATGCCGGTGCGGCCGCCAGCGAAGAAGCCGTCGCCGATGTCGACCGAGAGCCCGGCCGGGATCTCGAGGTTCACCACCGTCGGGTCGCTGAAGATCAGCTCCAGCTCCAGCCCGGTGTCGATGCGGAGCTGGCCGAGGTGGAAGAGCGCCGGGACCCCGAGCCCGATGCCGAAGTCGGTGTGGGTCGGCAGGGCCACCGTCACCTGGGCCCCGAGCTCCACGTCGCCCTCGAGGAACCGGTAGCGGCCGTAGGCCTCGATGTCGCCGAAGTCGCCGTTGGGGGCGAGGTAGATGGGCAGGAGCATGGCGCCGACCTCGAGGTTGTCGACCACCCCCATCGCGGCGCCGAGGCCCAGGGTCAGGAAGGTCCGCTCGTTGTACCGCCCCACCCGGAACCCGGGCATGTCGGGGTTGCCGATGCCCCCGAACAGGAGCCCGAAGTCGCGGGGCGCGAAGTCACCGCGCAGGACCCCACGGTCCAGGACCATCCCGCGCTCGCTCACGCCTTGGGGCATGCGCTCGGCGCCGGGCTCCTGGGCGAGGGCCGGGCTGGCGATCAGGGTCAGGAGGGCGAGAAGGGCGAAGCGCTTCACGCGCCTGGGGTACCGCAGCGGGAAGACGCGGCCAACTTCAATCAGAGCTGGTGCTCTTCGTCACGCTGCCGGACGCCTTGCTGCCGCTGTAGCCGTCGGAGTACCAGCCGCTCCCCTTCAGGCTGAACGCGTTCTGGGAGATGAGGCGTTCGGCGGGGGCGCCGCAGGTGTGGTGGGTCAACGCCGGGTCGCTGATGCGCTGGTTGACCTCGAAGGTTCCGCACTTCTGACACTGATACTCGTAGCGAGGCATGACTCGGTGGTCCTCCGTGCCACGATCGCTACGCTCCGGGGCGGGATCGTCAAGCCCGGAGTCAGTCCCGACGGCGAACGCGATACACCAGGACACCGAAGAGCGCGGCGAAGAGCACCGTCGCCCACTCAGGGTGACCGTGGGGGACCCCCACATCGTGGCACGCGCAGCCGCCCGCTTCGGCCGAGGCGCCCTCGGGCGCGGCCTCCGCGGTCAGGCCCAGCTTCACCCGGGCCACCCGGCTCACGTTGTCGGCCGCGTCGGCCGCCTGGAGCTCCAGGGCCTGCGCGCCGCTCAGGTCGCCGTAGGGCAGGCGGGCGGACGCCTCACCCGGCCCGTCGACCGACAGGAGCACCCTGGTCCACTCCCCGCCGTCCACCCGGGCCAGGAGCGCAAGCTGGCTGGCGTCCTCGGTGAGGGCGTCGCGCACCCGGACCTCGACCCCCTCGTCGCCCAGCCGGGCCGACAGGGTCGGGGGGACCGGGTCCACCATCACCGACAGCTGCACCGGGGTGGCGTCCAGGGTCTGGTAGTCGCCCTTGTAGCGCGAGCGCACCTCGACCGCGTGGCGGCCGGGCATCTTGAGCTTGGCGTCCTCGATCCACAGCCCGCCGTCGCCCTGGGCCGGGCGCGGGGTGCGCCACAGGCCGCTGTCGACCCGCACCTGGTACTCGAGCGCCATCTGCTCCACGTAGGGGAGGTCGTCGCCCACCCGCAGGTGGAGTTGACCGGTGGGCACGCGCCGCCCGTCGTAGTCCGCCAGCACCCCGGCCCCGTCCTCGTGCAGGCGAGCCTGCGTATCGGCGGTCAAGAGCAGGTTGCCGGTGGTGGACGAGGTGAAGGTGAGGGTCATGGTCAGGTAGTCCTCCTGGGTGCCGTCCCGGTACAGGTCGTTGACCCGCAGGAAGATGGGCGCGCCGCCGAGGGCGTCGCTGACCGCGTTGGTGATGTCGACGTCGAAGGTCAGGGACTGGTTCAGCACCGCGCCCAGGGCGAGGTCGAGCAGCGTCGGCAGCACGTCGGCGAAGTTCGCGTTGGGCAGGATGTCGTTGAAGGTCTCGTTGAAGTCGTCGATGCGCAGCTCACCGAGCGCCACCTGGAGCTGGTTGTCGGGGAGCACCACGACGTTCATGCCCACGAACACGTCGCTCGTGACCTCGAAGACCCGCACGTAGCGGTCGTGCATGAAGACGTGGAACGCGATGCCGATGTCTTCCAGCGACAGCTTCAGGAGCCAGTCGTACAGGTCGTTCCCCATCGAGTCCTGGCCGGTCACCTCGCCCGTGCCGAGGTCGAGGAAGCCGGGGTGGCGCGGCTTCAGCTCGATGATCACCGGCGCGGTGTCGCTCGCGAGCTCCGAGATGTCGGAGGCGAGGATCGACAACAGCGACGCGTTCAGGGTGAAGGCGCCGCCGGTGAGGTCGCGGACGTCGGCGCTGCCCAGGCGGAGGCAGAGGGTGCCGCTCCTGTGGGCCGAGTACAGGCCCTGGTTCAGGAAGCTCGACGAGAACGTCGTGAACAGGTGGTAGGGCCGGCCCTTCTTGTCGAGGGCGGGCGGGGTCGGCACCGGGCCGGGGGCGGAGATGAAGTCGTCGAGCTCGCCGATGCAGTCGGCGATGGCGCCCTCGGTGCCGCCGTTCATGGTGATCTCCATGCCGAGGCCGTTGCCGCGATCGCCGACCGGGAAGCGGCCGGGCGTGGGCGCGACGAGGACGCCGATCGGGTTCGCGTTCTTGAGCGCGTCGATGCCGGCGAGCGCGGCGAGGTCGAGCTGGGTCTCGACCTTCGCGGAGCTGCCGTTGAGGTTGTTGAGCGTGTTGCCGAGCAGGCCCTCGACCACCGGGGTGAGGACGCGGTTGAGGATCGGCCGGATCAGGTCGACCAGCGCCACCGCGAGGTTGACCACCGCGTTGGTCACGCCACCGCAGAAGATGTTGCACTCCACGCAGCGGCCGCCGGGGTCGAGGCAGGTCCCGCCGATCTCGACCGCGCAGTCCTGGCACTCGGGCTCCTGGCAGTAGACGGAGCTGCCCGGCACGTCGAGGTCGAGGTCGTCGATGCTCACGCTGTCGAGGTTGACGCGGATGTCGAGCGGGTAGTCGGGGCGCGGGCCCACGCCGGGGTCGATCACCGCGCCGATCGAGAGCTCGGCCGCGTGCTTCGGCTCGCCCGGGTTGCGCGGGCCGAGGTCACCGAACACCGGGCAGGAGCTGGTGGAGCCCACCACGTTCTCCTTGATGCGGGCGGTGATACCGAGCCGTATGCCGTCGATGGTGAGCCGGATGCTGTTCGGCTCCTCGAACTGGATGTCCATGTTGTCATCCAGGTCGTTGAGGAACAAGAGCGCTTCGGCCTGTCGCAGCCGCGCGTCCGCGATGCCGATGTCGAACGCGTCCACGTCGGGCAGGGGAATGTGCAAGATGTTCTGCGCGTCGACGTACATGCCGCCGCCCGCCGCGCCGAGCTGCGCCGCGATCAGGTCGGGGAGCTGCGGCTTGATGAAGTCGAGGAAGGTCTGGTTGATCCGGACCCGCAGGATGTCGTCCTGCACCACCGCATCGGGGCGGTTCGGGTCGTTCTCGGGGAACTGGTAGGATCCGTCCCCACATCCACCACAGCCGCCACCGCCGCCGCAGCTACCGCCGCCACCGCAGGACATGGCCAACAGGAGCCCCACGACAGAGATCCGCAGGAGCACCCGAGTCGGGGGCAGTTTGCGACGCATTCCGCGATGCTAGGGCGGAACGCAAAGTCCGGTCAAAGCCGCGGGTTCCGTCAATCGACCGACCTCACCCCCAGAGCGCGGCGTGCTCCAGGACCCGGCGGGCCACCACCTCGGTCACCCCGGTGCGCACCAGGGCCCCCGCGGCCCGGATCGCGGACTGCATCGCGTAGGGGGTGGAAGACCCATGCGCCACCACCACCGGCCGGGATAACCCCAGGAGCGGCGCCCCACCCGCGCCCTCGTAGTCGAAGCGATCCTTGAGCTCCATGAAGACGTCCTTCATGAGGAGCGCCCCCGCCCCCGCCAACAGGCTGGTCTCGAGCCGCTCCTTCACCAGGCCTCGGACGGTTTTCACGAGTCCTTCCAGGGTCTTGAGCACCACGTTACCGGTGAAGCCGTCGGTGACCACCACGTCGAGGTCCCCGGCGAACACGTCGCCCCCCTCGCAGTACCCCCGATAGTCGAGCCGGGTCTGCTTCAGGAGCATGTGGGTGGCCCGGGTAAGGTGGTTACCCTTCACCTCCTCCGATCCGTTGGCCATCACCGCGACCCGGGGGGCGGCCCGCCCGAGCACCGCCTCGGCGTAGGCGGCGCCCATCACCGCGAACTGGGCGAGCTGCACCGGGGTCGGCTCCACGTTGGCGCCGAGGTCGAGGACCACCACCGGGTGCTTGCGGGTGGGGAACACGCTGGCCAGGGCGGGGCGCTCGACGCCGGGCAGGGTGCCCACCTCGAGGAGCCCCGCGCCCATCACTGCTCCGGAGTTTCCCGCAGACACGAAGGCGTCCTCCAGCCCCTCCGCCACCCGCCGGGCGCCCACCCGCACCGAGGCCTCGGGCTTCTTGCGCAGGGCGCGGGAGGGCTTGTCGCCCATCTCGACCACGTCGGGGGCGTGGACGATCCGCAGGCGCTCCTCGGGGGCGGCGCCGCCCAGGGCCGACAGGAGCTGCCGGATCCGGGCCTCGTCCCCCACCAGGGTCACCGGGGTGCCCTCGAGGGCCGCGGTGAGGGCGGCCTCGACCGGGATCTGGGGGCCGGTGTCGTGGCCCATGGCGTCGACCGCGATCCGCACCCGGGGGAAGATACACCGAGC
>JACKEN010000076.1 GCA_020632995.1 Deltaproteobacteria bacterium
CTCGGCCACGCGCCAGCGCAGGCCCGGCGGCGGCTCGGACGGGATGAGCGCGACGTCGCGATCGAGCCAATACGGATCGTAGGAGTGCTGGTCGGAGATCTGGTTCACCAGCCCGAGCGACACCCCGGTCACCGGGACCCGCAGCAAGGTGCGATCGCCCTGCACGAGGACCAGGTCACCGTCCGAGTAGACGTCCAGCCGCGCGACGCCGGCCGGGATCGTCAGGGGCGCGGGAGGCGAGTCCTCGCCGCACGCCACGCCGAGGATCGAAGCGGCCAGGGCCAGCCACCGCACACCGCGCATGCGCTCACCGACGCCGGCGGGCGGGCTTGCGATCGCCCACCTCGATCTCGACCCGAGCCCGAGCGCCGTTCTCGGCCTCGGCCGAGACCTGGGCGGTGCCGATCGCACGCCCCTCCACCTCGCCGGTGGGGGTCACGGTGACCGCGTAGCTGCTCGCGTCCCAGGTCACCTTCGCGTCGGGGATCACCTCACCTCGATCGTTCAGCACCTCGGCCTTGAACTGGATGATGTCCTCCATCGCCATCTCGAGCACCTTGCCCGGCTCGACGACGGGCTCGACCATGCGGATGTCCTTCACGATCACCGCCGACACCGGGAGGCTCGCTTCGCGTTTCACGTCACCCTTCTCGTAGGTCGCGGTGATGGTCGCCTCGCCGCTCGAGAGGATGGTCAGCAGGCCGGTCTGGCTGATGGTGGCCACGCTCCGCTCGGTGCTGTCCCAGCGCACCGGGACGACGCCCATGTACCGCCCCTTGTCGTCGAAGCCGGACGCGCGCAGCTGCAACGTGTCGTCCTTCTTCTCGAAGGTCGGGAAGGTCGGGTTCGCCGCGGTCAGCTCCACCGCGTCCTTGGGGCCCTTGATCTTGATCTCGGCCGGATGTGTCTCGCAGGCGACCAAAAGCAGCGCGCCGCCCAGGATGAGGAGCTTCTTCATGGCGCCCCGTGCATAGCCCACGCCCACCGCGGCAGCAACCGGCCGGCCGGCGTCCTTGCGCCGGAGTGAGATGCAAGAGAACCCGTTGGATCCCGGATAGAGACTCCGAGGTGAGTTCTCGATTGGATCTCGCCGGTTTGATGCTTGCAACCCAACTCCCCCATGGGCATTCCAGGTCGGGGGGACATGGGGTCGTTCTCGCTACCTTGCGGCTGCACCTGGAGCCGCACCGCCGCCGCCCTGCTGGATCGGGAGGTGGACGCCGCCTGGCTCATCGACCTCGATGAGTTGAGGCTCGTGTGGGCGAACATTGCCGCGCTCTCACTCTGGCGCGTCGAGAGTCTCGAGGTCCTCCGCGGCCATGACTTCACGACCCTGCTCGACGCCCACACCCTCGGCAAGCTCGGCGGCCTGCGCGAGCTGGTCCGCCAGGGGCACGCGGCGTTCGACGCGTGGACCATCCTGGCCGAGAACGCCCAGGCCATCCCGGTCGACGTCCTGCTGTGCGCGGTCCACCTGAGCGGCGGGCACGTCGGCGTCCTGTGCCGGGCGCGCATGGGGCAGGCGATGCGGATCCCGCGCGGCCTCGAGACCCTGGAGCACACCCGGCTCATGGTCTCGATGTTCACGACGCAAGGCGAGTTGCTCTTCCAGAACGCCGCCTCGGATCGGACCCACATCTCCCCTGCGCCAGGCACCGTCGACGTCTTCTCGGCCCGCTTCGCCGAGCTGGGGCAGGCCGAGCAGGCCCGCACCCGCCTGCTCACCGAGCAGACGGTGGACGAAGAGGTCCAGGTTCGTACGCAATCTGGATTGCGCTGGCACAACCTGCGCGCCTGGAACACCACCGACCCCGCCACCGGCGCCCCCTGCTGGCTGGTGGAGGAGCAGGACATCAGCCGCCGGCGGCGCAACGAGGAGGCCCTGGCCGAGGCGCAGGCCGACCTCGCCCGTCGGGTGAAGGAGCGCACCGCGGAGCTGGAGCGTCAACGCGACCTGCTCCAGGGCATGTTCGACGCGATCAGCGCCATCACCATGGTCGTCAACGCGAGCGGCCGCATCATCCAGGCCAACGCGTGGGCGCGCACCTTCTTCCACGGCACCCCGCTCGTGGGGCGCGACGTGCGTGAGATCTGCAGCTTCCCGGCCGACGGTGAGCTGGAGGCCTGGTTCGAGGCGGGCGACGCGCCGGCGGAGCCGGTGGAGATCACCGTCGACCTCCCCTCGGACCGGCGGAACGTCTTGTGGACCCCGCACCTCACGACCCCGAGCGAGGGCTCACCGCAGCTGGTGCTGAGCGGCATCGACGTGACGCCGCTGCGCGAGGCGGAGTCGCACCTGCAGGTGGCAGATCGGATGGCCACCATCGGCACCCTCGCCGCGGGCATCGCGCACGACCTCAACAACCCGCTGGCGGTGGTGATCACGAACACCGAGCTCCTCCTCGAGGACGCCCGCACGCTCGGGCTGGAACCGGAGGGCATGAGCATGCTCCAGGAGTGCCGCGACGGCGCCCGGCGCGCGGCGACCATCGTGAGCCAGCTCCGCACCTTCGCCCGCGGCTCGGCGAGCGGCGAGGCGGGCACCGCCCACGTGTGCTCGGTCGTCGCCTTCGCGGCGCGCATGGTCCACAACCAGCTCCGCCACCGGGCGCAGATGGACGTCGTGTGCGCCGATGACCTCTTCGCGCGCATCGACGAGTCGCGCCTCGGGCAGGTGGTGCTCAACCTCCTGATGCTCTCGCTCGAGGCGATCGAGGCCGGCCAGGCGTCCCAGCACCACGTGAAGGTGACCGCACGTCGCGAGCCGGGCTCCTGGCTCGTGCTCGAGGTGGAGGACGACGGCCCCGGCCTCAAGCCGGAGGACCTGCGCCGCGTCTTCGATCCCTACAGCGGCAGCCGCACCCCGCCCCAGGGCTTCGTGGGGCTCGGCCTGGCGGTGAGCCACCGGATCGTCACCGACGCGGGCGGGCGCATCGAGCTCGACAGCGCGGTGGGCCGAGGCACCAAGGTGCAAGTCTGGTTGCCGGCCCTCGACAGCCCTTCGACCCTGCCCCAGCGCACCGCGCCGCGCCCCGCCACCCCGGCCCCCGCCGCCCACCAGGCGCGGATCCTGGTGGTGGACGACGAGGAGCACATGCGCTCGGTGGTCCGCCGCACCCTGCGCGACCACCACGTGGACGGCGCCGCCAACGGCCGGGAGGCCCTGGAGCTGATCGCCCACCACGGCTACGACCTGATCCTCTGCGACGTGATGATGCCCGAGATGACCGGGGTGGAGCTCTTCCAGCACCTGCAGGCCCACCACCCGACGCTCGTGTCGAAGGTCACGTTCCTGTCGGGGGGCGCCTTCACCCCCGAGACCCGGCGGTTCCTGGAGTCGGTGGGGCGCCCGGTCATCGACAAGCCCTTCCGGATGGAGGAGCTCCGACGGCGGGTCGCGGCCGCGCTCGCGGCGGGAGCCTGACCCGGGGGACAGGGTGGCGAGGCGGAGAGTTGTGCTAGGCTTCGCCGGCCCTGATGGCGCCCCTGGTCGACACCGTCCTGGAGATCGACACCCCTGAGCACCTGGCGTTCCGGACCCGGATCGCGGGTCCGGCGCGGCGCATGTACGCGTGGATCCTCGACCTGCTCCTGCGCGCGGTCATCTACATGGTGGTGGTGCTGGCGTTGGGGATCTTCTCCGTGGCGGGGGCGGACGGGTTGGGGATGGGGTTGACCCTCCTCCTCGTCTTCCTCTTGGACTGGTTCTACTTCACGGCCTGGGAGCTCCTGACCGGCGGGCGCTCCGCCGGGAAGATGGCGCTCAAGCTGCGGGTGGTCCGACACGACGGCCTGCCGGTGGGGTGGCGGGAGTCCCTGCTCCGGAACTTCATCCGCGCCGCCGACATCACGATGCTGCCGTTCCCGCCCTTCGTCCTCTTCGTGGGGCCGATGGTGATGGCGCTCGACCCTCAGTTCCGGCGTCTGGGTGATCTCGTCGCGGGCACCGTGGTGGTGGTGGACGAGCCGGTCACGATGGGGCGCGCGGTGGCGGTGACCCCGGAGGAGGGCCTGCTCTCGGAGCTCCCGGCAAGCCTGCCCCTCGATCGCACCGATCTCGAGGCGCTCGAGCTCTTCGTGCACCGCGAGCACATGAGCCCGGCCCGGCAGGAGGAGCTGGCCGAGATCGTGAGCCCGTTCTACGCGGACCGGCTGAGCCTCCCCAGGCCGCGGCGGGCCACCGGGTTCCTCGGGGCGCTGTGGGCCCGCGCCCAGGATCCGGGCCGGCGGGTCGAGCAGCGCGCGGCCCCCGACGGGGAGGAGCACGCATGAACCGCGAGGCCCTCGTCCGCCAGCGCGGCCAGCACTGGAAGCGCCTGAGCGAGCTCCTGCACACCGCGGAGCAGACCACGGGCACCCGCGCGCTCGGCCCGTCGGGGATCTCGGAGCTGGCCGCCCTCTACCGCAGCCTGGCCTCCGACCTGATGCGGGTCCGGCGCGACCGGCTCGGGCCGGACCTCGAGCGCCACCTCGACAACCTCGCCGGCCGGGCCCACAACGCCCTGTACGCCGGCACGTCGGTGGGGTCGTCCTTCAAGCTCTCGACCCTGATCCTCGACTTCGCCCCCGCCCTGCGGCGCAACCTGCGTTTCTTCCTCCTCGCCTGCGTGCTGTTCTACGGGCCGGGCGTGATCGCCGGAGCGGCCGCCTACACCGACGAGGCCTACGCCCTGGCCGTGCTCAGCCCCGGGCAGCTCCACGACATGGAGGAGATGCACTCGAAGGGGCACGCCGAGGGGCGCGCCGCCAACCAGTCCGCGGGGATGACCGGCTTCTACGTCTACAACAACGTCGGCATCGCGTTCCGCTGCTTCGCCACCGGCATCCTGTACGGCCTGGGGCCGCTCTACTTCCTGCTCTTCAACGGGCTCACCATCGGGGTGGTGATGGGGCACCTGGCCCGGGTGGGGCACGGGGAGAACATCTTCAGCTTCGTCTCCTCCCACTCCCCGTGGGAGCTCACCGCCATCGTGATCTCCGGCGCGGCCGGGCTCCAGATGGGCTTCGCCCTGGTGTCCACCGGCGGTCGGACCCGCCTCGGCAACCTGCGCGGCCACGGCCTCGAGCTGCTCCGCCAGGTGGGCGGGGCGGCGGCCTTCCTCGTCATCGCCGCCGGCCTCGAGGCCTGGTACTCGCCCTCGGCCCTGCCGCCGGTGGTGAAGTACGTCACCGGCGCCCTGGGCTGGGTGGCGGTGGCGGCCATCATCGCCTTCGCGGGCAGGAAGCGCCCGGTCCCCGACGACGTCCGCGCGCTCGGCGGGGTCTCGCAACCCAGCCTGCGCGGCGTGTTCCGCCGGCCCCCGCCCCGCGCCGAGGCCGACGAGGGGGCCACGTGAGCGGCGACGGCACCTCCTTCGAGGCCCGCATCGTGCTGCGGCCCCGGACCCTCGACGAGACGATGGACCTGGTGCTGGCCTACATCCGCCTGTACCACCGCGACCTGCGCTGGGTGGCGGTGGTCGCGGTCCTCGCGGCGACCCTGCCCACGCTCGCGGTGTGGATCCTGAGCGGGCAGGACGCCAGGTATGGCGCCTGGGCCCTCGTGTTCTTCACCGGGATCGCGGAGCGGGTGGTGACGGTGTTCGCGGGACGGCACCTGTTCAACAACCCGATCTCGGTGTGGGGCGCGTGGCGCCAGGTGCTGCGCAGGCTGCCTTTCAACCTGATCGTGCTGTTCGGAGTCTACCTGCCGATCCTGATGATGGTCTCGGGGGTCGAGGACGACGACGCGTGGCTGGGGTTCGGGATCGTCCTGGGGGTGTTCTGGCCCCTCCTCCTCGCGAGCCACGCCCACCTGAGCGAGGTCGCGCACCTCGAGCACCTGTCACCGGGGCGCGCGGCCCAGCGGGCGAGAGCGCTGGTGAGCTACCGCTTCGGGCGCGCGCTGGGCTTGCTGCTCACCAGCGCCCTGGTGCGCTTCCTCTTCGCCATCGGCACCTACAGCGCGGGGGCCTTCGTGGTGGCCGCGGTGCTGCAGCTCCAAGGCGCGGCGACCCTGATCGCAGTTCCACTTGCCATCCTGGGTCTGGCGGCCTCGGGGCCCTTCATGACCCTGGTCCGGTTCTTCGACTACATCGACGCCCGGACCCGCCGCGAGGGCTGGGACATCCAGGTCCGCTTCAACGCGATCGCCCAGCGCGAGCGCCAGGAGCGAGCGCGGAGCCTCGCCGCATGAGGCGCGCCGTCCCGATCGCCGCCGCGCTCCTCGTCGCGCTGGCCGTGGCACCCCAGGCGCGGGCCGAGCCCGACTGGGGGGTGGGGGTGTTCGAGCACGACGACGAGGGGGAGCGCTTCGTCCGCGCCCTCTACCCCGAGAGCGCTCGAGTGACGGTGGGCAGCCACGAGGAGAGCGACCTCCCCCTCCCCGGCCTCGCGCCGAGCCACCTCGACCTCGTCCGGCGGCCCGACGGGGTGCTGGCGGTCCCCTCGGACGGGCCGGTGCGAGTCAACGGGGAGGTGGTCTCGGGCCCCACCGAGGTGTCGCCCGACGACGAGATCGAGGTCGGTCAATACACCTTGCAGATCTTCGTGAGCCGGCGCGCCGACGAGGCCCAGAGCGACGAGGCCAGCGTCCAGGGCGCGGTCGACAAGGCCAGCGCCACGCGCGAGGAGGAGTTCGGCAAGGCCGCCTACCGCTTCTGCCACGACCCGAAGTTCGGCGACCGCGGGGTGGTGGGCTCCGACTTCTGCGTGATCCTCGACGAGTCCTCACAGCAGGTCTGCCCCGAGGCGGCGCGCTGCAAGGACTGGAAGGAGCTGGAGGCCGTCCGTCGCTTCGGCGAGGTGAGCAAGGGCTCGGGCTCGGGGCGGACCTGGCGCCGGGTCGAGGAGCCCCGCCCCCTCTTCGACCTGCCCTCCATCCCCCCCGTGGTGAGCTACGTGCTCATGGGCCTCCTCGTCGCCGGCCTGGTGGGCGCGTTCCTCCTCTCGCTCCGGAAGGCGGGCTGGGAGTCCGACGAGCTCCACCTCGACGACGCCGAGCTCTCGGAGGCGGCCCGCAAGCTCCAGGCCCTGCCCGAGGCGCGTTCGCAGGTCCTGTTGCGCATGTCGGCGCGGGCCCTCGAGCAGGGCAACGCGGGGGAGGCCGCCATCATCCTGCACCTCGCGATCCTGCGGCACCTCGACGACGAGGGCCTGGCCCGGTACCACCCCTCGAAGACCAACGGCGACTACCTGCGGGCCATCCGCCGGCGCCGCCCCCTGGCCGAGCTGTTCAAGCAGGTCGCCTTGCAGACCGAGCGCCTGCGCTTCGGGGACGGCCAGGTCGACCGGGGCGCTGTGGCCGACGCGCTGGAGCGGGCCCCGGGCGTGCTCTCGGCCCACCGCGCCAGCTCGCCCCTCGCCGCGCCGTCGCTCACCGCCCTCGCCCTCGCCGCGGTGGGGCTCTACGGGTGCCCCGAGGGCCCCGCGGTCCAGGACTACTACAACCACGGGCCGGCCGGCCTGAGCGCGCTGGCGCCCCTGCTCCGGTCGGCCGGGCTCACGGTCGAGATCCGGCGAGACCGCCTGCTCGAGCTGCCCGAAGAGGCGAGCGTGGTGGTGATCCGCACCTCGGCCGCGGGCAAGAACCCCTGGCCCAACGAGCTCCGCCTCGACACCCTGCTCGACGCGGGCAAGAGCGTGGTGGTGCTGGACGACCTCGGCAAGTCGTCCTTCTTCCTCCCCAGCACCGCCTCGGTGGCCGCCGCCGCCGTCCCCCGCGCGGTGTCGGTGGGCATCGACGCGGACCCGAACAAGGTGTCCTGCGCCTTCCCCTTCGTGGGGCTCGAGGAGCGCTACACCGACGACCCGATCAAGCTCCCCGAGGGGCGCCAGATCCTGTGGGACGGCAACAGCCAGACCTCCACCATCAGCAGGTTCCCGCTCGTGATGCACCCCTTCCTCCGCTACCGCGGCCACGAAGAGGCCAAGGGCCACACCGCGGCCCACGCCTGGGCGGTGCACAGGAACGACGGCGAGGACGACCTCGCCGGCTGCATGTTCGTGTTCGCGGACCGCGACCTGTTCACCAACGCATCGCTCACCCGCGCCCCCAACGCGGACTTCGTAACCCGCTTCTTCGCCCTGTTGACCGCGGATGGCGGTACCGTGGTGCTGGCGGACCGGCTCGACCAGTGGGCGAGCGCGGAGCAGGACATGTTCGGGTCCGGCCCCGACGACGGTGAGGGCACCGACCCCACCCGGGCCCTGAAGGCGTCCAACATGATGCCCTTCGTGCTCCAGATCCTGCTCGTGCTGGCCCTGCTCTACGTCCACGTGGGGGCGGCGTTCGGGCCCTTGCGCGATCGGGAGCTGCGCTCGCACAAGCACTTCGTGGAGCACGCCGAGGCGATCGGCCGGCAGTACGCCAAGACCGGTCAACC
>JACKEN010000077.1 GCA_020632995.1 Deltaproteobacteria bacterium
GCCTCGTTCACCAGGGCCTCGATGTCGAGGTCCGAGGCGTGCCGGCGCGCGGCGGGCAGCGCCTCGGAGTCGGGGCGCGGCCGCGGCAAGCTGACCTGCGCGGGGTCCTCGAGCGCGAGGTCGGCGATCAGGTCCACCTGGAGCCGGGCCATGGGCGGCGGGGTGGGGGGCGCGAGCGGGGTCGGGGTGCGGGGCAGCGCCACCGACGGGTCCGAGAGGTGGGCCCGCAGCTGCTGGAGGTTCTTGCGGAGGTCGCGCGCGGTCGGGCAGCGCTGCTCGCGCGTCTTCTCCATCGCCCACAGCACCACGTCCTCGACCGAGGGTGGCAGGTGGGGGGCGATCTGGCGCGGGGGCACCGGCGGCTCGGAGACGTGCTTGAGCATCACCCCCATCGCGGTGTCGGCGTCGAAGGGGAGCCGACCGGTGAGCATCTCGTAGAGGATCACGCCGCACGAGTAGAGGTCGGTGCGGACGTCCAGGTCGTCCCCCACCGCCTGCTCCGGTGACATGTACGCCGGCGTGCCCACCACCCGGGCCGCGCTCGCGGCGGAGCCGTCCATGGACTCGCGGGTGGCGGAGACGAACTTCGCGAGGCCGAAGTCGCAGACCTTCACGAAGTCCATCACCCGGCCGTCGTCGTTGGTGTGCTGGGTGATGATGAGGTTCGAGGGCTTGAGGTCCCGGTGGATCACGCCCTGGTCGTGGGCCGCGGCGACCGCGCCGAGGGCCTGGATCATGATGTCCAGGGTGCGGACGAGCGGGATGGCCCCGGTCTTGTCGAGGATGGCCTGGACGTCCTGGCCCTCCACCAGCTCCATCGCGATGTAGAGCAGGCGGTCGGGGCCGTCCTCGCCGAAGTCGAGGATCGCCACGCTGTTCGGGTGGTTCAGGCGGCTCGCGGCGCGCGCCTCGCGGGCGAAGCGCCGCGAGTGCACGTCGGAGGGATCGTAGGGCTGGCGCAGCACCTTGATCGCGACCGCCTTGTCGAGCGCGAGGTGGCGGGCCCGGTAGACGTGGCCCATCGCGCCGCTCCCGAGGACCGCGTCGATGCGCAGCTTCTGGGCGATCACCCGGCCCAGCAGGGCCTCCGCGGGCTCTTCGTCGTCGAGGGGGTCAGCGAAGTACGAGCGTCCGCCGCCCATCGTCTGGCCCCTCCATGAGGGGGCCAGCATATGTGGTTTGGCCCGGCGGGTCACGCCGGGCGAGGGCAGCGAGCACCTCCGGGGTGAGCGCCTCGAGGGGCGACCACCACGGGTCCACCGGGCGGAGCCGTGGATCCAGGCCAGGCGGGGCCAGGACGGTGGCACCTCGAAGATCGACGCGGAGTTCTGCGCGGGCCATCACCCGGGGAGTTCGGGGGGCGGGTGCCTTCGCTTCAGCGATTGTGGGCGCCGAATCGGATTGGCACGCGGGGGGCGGGCGACGTACAGGTCTGCCCTCGGCCATGCCCGGCGTCCACGTCCACACCGCGACCCCCGAGGAGACCCAGGCCCTCGCCGCGCGGCTGGCCCTGGCGCTGGCGGAGCGGGGTGCGGGGGTGGTGGTCGGGCTCCTCGGGGGCCTCGGCGCAGGCAAGACGACGTTCGTGCAGGGCTTCGTCCGGGTTCTTCCGGGTGGACAGGATCTGTACGTCACCTCACCCACGTACGCCCTCGCGCAGACCTACCCCACCCAGCCCCCGGTCACGCACATGGACCTGTACCGCCTGGGATCGCTGGACGACCTGGAGATGATCGGTTACCGGGACCTGTACTTCGGTGGCGGTATCACGCTGGTGGAGTGGATCGACCGGGTCCCAGAGGCGCTCCCTCGCGAGCGCGTGGAGGTCCGGCTGAGCGAGTCCCCCGACGGGGGCCGAGACGTTCGGGTCGAGGGCTTCGGGGCCGGGCTCGATGAGTGGGTGAAGAAGGCATGCGGATGAACAATCGGCTTGGTGGGATCGTGGTCTTTGGCGCCCTGGCGGGCCTCGTGGCGTGCTCCGGCGGCACCGAGCCGATACCGGACTCGGGCATGGTCGAGGTGGACGGCGGGGTCTTGGAGGACGCCGGGGTCCGCGCCCTGTGCCCGCTCGACGAGAACCAGCCCACCTGCGACTGGGCGAGCGAGTGCCAGGAAGACAAGGCGCCGCCGAGCAACTGCACGTTCTGCCTGCCCGCGAACGACGCCATCTGCCGCCTGGGCCAGTGCGAGGCGCCGCCCAAGCTGGCGGGGAACCAGGTGATCACCTTCGCGTTCAACGCCCCCGATCTCGTGGCGGATCTGAAGAGCTTCGTGCGCATGGCGGTGACCGCGGAGACGTCGGGTGGGCAGACCATCACCTGCGAGGACGTGATGGCCGAGCGCCTGGTGTGGACCGAGCAGTGCTACAACATCATGGACAGCCGCTACAACCAGAGCGCCCAGACCAGCGGTGACTCCCTGCTCCTGCTCTTCAGCCAGCTCCCCGGGGGTCAGAAGACCCTGCTCCTCGTCTACGGTTTCGAGCTGGAGGGCGCGGCCGGCGACCCGATCGGCGTCGCCTGCGCCGAGGTGGAGATCCCCGAGGCGGGGTCCACCTCGACGGGGATGCAGGTGAGCGGCGGGACCATGAAGTCGCTGCGCTGAGGCAACCGAATTATCGGGCGTGACAGGCCCGTTCGGATCGGGTAGGGCGGGCCTCCACGTCAAGACACGTCCGAGAGAGTCGTATCCATGATGGCCGAGAACAAAGACGCCGTGACCGGCGAGACCCACGCTGCACCTGAGGCTGTGCCTCAGGCCCCCTCCGATCCGAGCCCCCAGGCTGTGGAGGCGGAGGCTGCCCCCGCGGCCGAGCAGGCGAGCGCCGAGGCGCAGGCTGACGACAAGGCCACCATGGAGTCGAGCCGCCCCGAGCTGCCCGAGAACGACATGAGCTTCGCCGAGATGTTCGAGCTGGCGGAGAAGCAGTCGGCCGAGCGGCGCAAGAAGGAGCAGGAGAAGATCGGCGGCGACATCCGCCCCGGTCAGGTGGTCTTCGCGAAGATCGTCAGCATCGCGGGCGACGACGTGTTCCTCGACATCGGCGCCAAGGCCGAGGGCGTCATCTCCAAGCAGGAGCTCCAGGAGGAGGACGGCTCGTTCCCCTACACCGAGGGTGACAAGGTCGAGGCCCGCGTCCGCAAGTACGAGGGCGGCGTGGTGATGCTCTCGAAGGTGCTGCCGCACCAGAGCCTCAAGAACCGCGAGGAGCTGAAGGAGGCGTACCGCAGCGGTATGCCGGTCGAGGGGCGCGTCACCGACAAGAACAAGGGCGGCTTCGACGTGGTCATCGCGGGCATGCGGGCCTTCTGCCCCAACAGCCAGATCGACCTCCGGGCGGGCCCGGCCGAGAACTACATCGGCCGCAAGTACCCGTTCCAGATCACCGAGTTCAAGCAGGACGGCAAGAACATCGTGGTGTCGCGGCGCAAGCTCCTCATCGAGGAGAACAAGCGCAAGGCCGAGGCGATCCTGTCCACCCTCGAGGTGGGCGGCGTCGTCTTCGGCAAGGTGACCACGGTGAAGGACTACGGTGCGTTCATCGACATCGGCGGCCTCGAGGGCCTGGTGCACCTCTCCGAGATCACCCACGGCCACATCAACAAGCCGAAGGACTTCTTGCAGGTCGGCCAGGACGTGCAGGCCAAGATCCTCAAGATCGAGGACGGCAAGGGCGACGCCAAGAAGATCAGCCTGTCCCTGAAGGCCCTCGAGGAGGACCCCTGGGCGGCGGCGAAGAGCAACATCAAGGAGGGGATGAAGATCACCGGCAAGGTGGCCCGCATCCAGGCCTTCGGCGCCTTCGTCGAGATCTTCCCCGGCGTGGACGGCCTGATCCACATCTCCAACCTGAGCAACGACCGGCGCCTGAAGGACCCCCGCGAGGTGGTGAAGGAGGGCGACGAGGTCGAGGCCACGGTGGTGAGCATCGACTGGGACAAGCGCCGGATCGGCCTGTCCATGGTGAAGTCGGCCCAGGAGCTGGCCAAGGAGCTGCGCGGTAACAAGGGCAGCCAGCAGGTGCTCGAGGGCGAGGTGGACCGGATCGAGGGCTTCGGGCTCTTCGTGAAGCTCCCCAACGGCTCCCGCGGCCTGGTGCCCGCCTCCGAGACCGGCACCCAGCGGGGCGCGGACCTGAAGAAGGAGTTCGCCCTCGGTACGAAGGTGAAGGTCCTGGTGTTGGATGTCGAGGCGAAGACGGGCAAGATTCGCCTGTCGATCCGCGCGGCCCGTGAGGCTGAGGAGCGCGCCGAGTTTGCGGGCTACCTCAACCAGAACAACGAGAAGGGCAAGGGCCTGGGCACGCTCGGCGACCTGTTGAAGGCGCGCCTCGGTGACAAGCTCTCCGAAATCACCAAGAACTGATTCCCGGGATCCCCAGGACTCCATGGCGGACGACACCTCCGTGGTGTCCCGCCTGGGGTTCTGGCTGGGCCTCGTCCTGGGGCTCGGCGTCGTCCTCTTCGCACCCAGCCTCCCACGCCCAGAGGGCCTCTCGGTGGCAGCGGTGCGCCTCGTCGGCGTCACCTTCGTGGTCGGCCTGTGGTGGGTCACCGAGGCCCTCCCGCTCGGCGCGACCGCGCTGATCCCCGCCGCCGCCTTCCCGTTCCTGAGCATCGCCTCCGCCAAGGAGGTCTCCGGGGCCTACATGTCCCCGTTCATCATGCTCCTCCTCGGCGGGTTCCTCCTCGCCCTCGCGGTGGAGCGGGCGGGCGTGCACCGGCGCCTGTCGCTCTACGTGCTCCTCGGGGTGGGGACCTCGCCCCGGCGCCTGGTGCTGGGCTTCGCGGTGGCCTCGGCGCTCTTGTCGATGTGGATCAGCAACACCGCCACCACCCTGATCATGATGCCGATCGCCCTCGCGATCCTGGAGCGGGCGGAGGCGGCGGCCGACCCCGCCCAGGCCCACGCGTTCGGGCTCGCGGTGCTCCTCGGCACCGGCTACGGGGCGTCGGTGGGGGGCATGGGCACCCCGGTCGGCACCCCGCCCAACCTCATCGCGATGGGGGCGATGGACGCGGTGTTCCACGGCCAGCCGGGCCTGACCTTCGTGGGGTGGGCGTGGCGGGCCGCGCCCGCGGTGATCATCATCGTGCCCATCGTGTGGCTCCTGCTCACCCGGCTCTACCCCCGGGTGCCCTCGGACCTGCGGCTGGGGGCGGGGAGCGTGATCCAGGCCGAGCTGAACGCCCTCGGGCCCTGGCGGCCGTCCGAGATCCGCGCCCTCGCGGTGTTCGGGCTGGCCGCCCTGCTCTGGGTGACCCGGCCCGACCTCGAGCTCGGCGAGCTCGGCAAGATCGAGGGTTGGGGCTCCCGGCTCGGGCTGAAGGGGGTGCACGACGGCACCATCGCCATCATGGCCGCCCTCATCGCGTTCGCGCTCCCCTCGGGCGAGGTGAAGGGCGAGCGCCTCCTCCCCTGGGCCACCGCGGTCCGGGTGCCGTGGGGCCTCGTGCTCCTGTTCGGGGGCGGGATCGCGATCTCGACCGGCTTCGAGGCCACCGGGCTCTCGACCTACCTCGGGGGCTACCTCGGCCGGATGGCGGGCGACTCGCCCTACGGCTTCATGGCCGCCACCACCCTCACCGCGACCTTCGGCACCGAGATCATCAGCAACACCGCCCTCGCCAACATCACCATGCCGATCCTGGCCGCCACCGCGAAGGCGGCCGGCACCGACCCCCGGCTCCTGATGGTGCCGGTGGCCCTGGCCTGCTCCTGCGCGTTCATGATGCCGGCCGCCACCGGGCCCAACGCGATCGTGTTCGGCACAGGGCGAATCCGGATCCCAGAGATGGTCAAGGCCGGGTTCTTCACCAACTGGGCGGCGTGGGCCGTGATCTTCGTCATCGCGGTCCTGGTGAACCTGTAGGAGCCACGTCGCCGGCGGCGGGGCTTGTCGCAGTTGCGCGGCCCACCGCGTTACCGCTTATGATGGTCGGGATGCCCAACTCGTCGATACGTCGCCTCGCCCTCATCCCCGTGGCCGCCCTGGCCCTCGCCCAGGTCGGGTGCGGCCTCGTGCCCCTCGAGGTCACCGCCGACGGCAAGATCCAGGTGGCGGTCGACGGCGAGACCAACAGCTACTCCTCGGTCGTCACCTACGACCCCAACGACAACGAGGACTACCGCAAGTACAAGGACCAGTTCGAAAAGGGCGAGATCGAGTCGATCCTGATCAAGGTGATCCGCGTGAACGCCAACAACGGGGCGACCTGGGTTGCAGGCCAGGTTGACGTGAAGGCGTCGAGCGCGGGCGAGGACGGCTGGATCACCGGCGTGAGCTCGTGGCAGGGGCTGCGCCTGCGCGGCGAGCCCGACATCAACGGGAACCGCGAGGACCTGACCGACGAGATCTACCTGAACCCCGCCGAGTGGGATAACTACGACGAGCTGAACCGCGTGGTGTTCCAGGGCGACCGCGGCGCGATCGACTTCCGCATCCAGGGCGTGGCCGACACCGGCCCGGTGAGCTTCGACCTCGAGATCACCGTCACCTTCACCGTCGGGACTTAGGGTCCCGGGCCGGAGCCTGAGCCCTCGAGCCTGACGCCTGTCTCTGATCCCTGACGCCTGTCTCTGATCCCTGACGCCTGTCTCTGATCCCTGAACCCGCATCGGCGTCGCTCCGCAGGCGTCAGGCCTCAGAGACAGTTCTCGGGCAGCAGGTCCCAGAGTTCAGGGATCAGCCCGCAGGTGCTCGAGCGAGCGGCCAGCACCGCCGACGTCCCGCGTGCGCGTCAGGCGTTGCGCACCACCTGATCCAGGTGGTTGTGGAAGCCGGCGATCCCGCCGTTCGAGAAGCACAACAGGTCACCGTTGGCCGGGTTGCGGTACCACTGCGTCGCCATGCCGTCCGCGACGTCGGGGCCCTGCCCCCAGCCGCCCAGCAGGTCGAGCTTCTGGTCGCCCCACATCGGGTGGCCGTCCGCGTCGTCCTTGATCTTGGCCCGGTCCTTGGCGTTCGGGGCCTCGATCGCGACGCTCTTCCGGAAGCCGTGGAACGGGTTCATGTCGGGGTGGATGAAGCCGCCCGACGCGCCCACCCAGACCTTGTCCGCGCCCTGGTCGAGCACGAAGATCGTGGACGGGATGTCCGCGATCTGCGGGTTGACCCACGACAGGACGTCCAGCGTCTTGCCCTGGGCGTCGGTGAAGGTGCGGCCGTCGAATGCAGGCTCGCCTGCACCCTGATCGGTGAGCCCGGTGAAGGCCACGTAGTTGGTCTTGGGGTGCTCCACCCCACCCCAGCTGCGGTGGTCCAGCCGGCCGGTGCCCTGGAGCCGGGCGCCGCCCGGCAGCTCGCGGTGCTCGAGGAAGAGCTCGGTCACCGCCTGGCCGCCCATGGTGATCGGCTGGTCGAGCTTGAGCCACGAGCCTGAGGGCGGGGCCTCGCCGCCGAAGCCCATGACGTTGCGCGTCTCGACCCGGCCCGACAGCTGGAGCCAGGTGCCGGCGCGGTAGCCGTCGACCCCGCTCACATGCACGTTGGAGACGCGGCCGCTGCCGGCGGTGGTCTTCTCGACCACCCCGGACACCGTGACGTCCTGGCCCCGCGCCGCCTTGGCCTGGGCCAGGGGCAGGTCGAGGGTGAAGGGCATCTCGGAGCGGCTCCCCCGGTTCAGGAGCAGGACCGGCACCTCCTCCTGGGTCGCGATGCCGAAGTTCACCACGTGCTGCTTCTGCACCTCGAGGGTGCCCGAGAGCAGCCCGTGACCCTTCAGGCCCACGCCGCCCCCGAAGGTCTGGATCTGCTGCAGCTCCTCGTTGGTCAGGGTGTGGCTCACCGGCGCGGGCGGCAGGTGCCCCACCGGGGCGCCTGAGCCGCCTGGGACCACCGCGCCCGGCTGGGCCGCGGCGCCTGCGTTCGGGGCGACCTGCGCGGGGGCGATCTGGAGGAGAGCGGGGGAGGGGGTCTGCTTGATCTTCATGTCCGTACCCTGTGGTGAGCAGGGTTATCGGAGGGCTATCGGGGAAGGTGCGACAAAAACACACCTAGCCCGCGCGGGGCGGGGCGGCCATGAACTCCATGGCGCCGCCGGGCAGGAAGTACAGGATGTCCATCACCCCGCCCGCCACCGTGGGGACGTGCCAGGAGCCGGGGCCGTAGACCGTCCAGCCGGGGGCGCGGCCGTCGAAGGTGGGGGCGCCCGAGACCGCGAAGCACAGGTCGATCTCGCCGTTGGGGTGCAGGTGGCCGGGGCCGGGGGCGCTCATGTGGACGGCGTCGATCGACAGGCCGCCCTCGACCGACTTCTGGACGCGCGAGAAGCGGACCCCGCCCGCCTCCCGGTCGCACAGCCAGCCCGCCTCGACCCCGGCCCGCATCAGCGCGCGCACCCGGGTCAGGACCTCGCCGTC
>JACKEN010000078.1 GCA_020632995.1 Deltaproteobacteria bacterium
ACCCGCTCCGCGTACTTCTCACCCCACCCCGCGTGCACGTCGGCCCGCGCCTTGTGGAGCTTGGCCTCGAGGGCCGCCTGCTCCTCGCGCTGCTCCGCGTAGGTGCGGTCGTCGAGGAACGACTCTCTCGGGCTCCCGATGGGGACCAAAGGAACTCGGGCCATGGCTCAGCGCGCCTCCTGGGCCGGCCAACCAGGGATGTGGCCGGTGTCGTAGCGGTTGTCGCGGAAGTCCTGGGACCGGAGGATGGCCAGGTGCATGGGCACCGTGGTCGGCACGCCCTCGCACACCAGCCCCTCCAGCGCCCGGATCATCCGATCGCAAGCGGTGTTGCGGTCAGGCCCGTGGGCGATGACCTTGCAGATCAAGCTGTCGTAGTGGGGCGGCACCCGGTAGCCCTCGGCCACGTGGGTGTCCACCCGGACCCCCTCGCCCTCCGGCACCCGCCACTTCGTGATCTGGCCGGGCGAGGGCTTGAAGCCGGCCGACGGATCCTCGGCGTTGATGCGGCACTCGATGGCGTGCCCCTCGAGCGGCACGTCGGCCTGGGTAAGGCCCAGCCGGTGGCCCGCCGCCACCCGGATCTGGTGCTCCACCAGGTCGAGGCCGCTCCGCATCTCGCTCACGCAGTGCTCGACTTGAAGCCGCGTGTTCATCTCCATGAAACGCAGCTTGCCCTCGCCATCGAGCAAGAACTCCATCGTCCCCGCCCCCACGTAGCCGATGTCGGCCGTCGCCTTCACCGCCGCGGCCAGGGTCCGCGCCCGCTCCTCGGGGTCGAGCACCGGGGCCGGCGACTCCTCGATGAGCTTCTGGTGGTTCCGCTGCACGGTGCAGTCGCGCTCCCCGACGTGCACCACGTTGCCGTAGCGGTCGGCCATCAGCTGGATCTCGACGTGGCGCCCCCGCTCCAACAACCGCTCCAGGTACACGCGCGGGTCGCCGAACGCCGCGGTGGCCTCGGCGGTGGCCTCCTCGAAGGCCCGCACCACCTCGTCGGCCGCGCGCGCGATGCGCATCCCGCGCCCGCCGCCCCCGCTCTCGGCCTTCAGGAGCACCGGGAAGCCCACCTCGGCCGCAACCGCCTGCGCCTCGTCGGCCCCCGAGAGCACGCCGGCGCTGCCGGGGATCAAGCGCAAGCCCGCTTGCCCCATGGCCTGCTTGGCCGGGGTCTTCTTCCCCATCAGGTGCATCACGTGGGCGGGCGGCCCGATGAAGGTCACCCCGTGGGTCTCACACAGGGCGGCCAGGGTGGGGTTCTCGGCGAGGAAGCCCCACCCGGGGTGGAGCGCGGTGCAGCGGGCCTGCACCGCCGCCTGCACCACCTTGGTCAGGGAGAGGTAGCTCTCGGAGGACCGCCCCGGTCCCAGGACCACGACCTCCCGATCCTTGGTGTAGGGCGCGTCGCGGTCCGCCTCGGACACCGCGAACACCGGGGTGATGCCCAGGCGGTCGCAGGTGCGCGCGATGCGGGCCGCCACCTCGCCGCGGTTGGCCACGAAGATGCGGTGGAAGCTCCCGGTCACGGCGCGCGGAACCTACCAGAGGCCGCGCAAAGCCGCACGGATTCCCGGGTCATCGCGGCGCGAAGGCCTACGCGCTGCGTCAAAGCCTGCCAGATCCACCTCGAGCGTTTTCTTCGCTCCAGACCAAGGCGCCTCCGTACCTCGCTCTTGAAGGCGCAAAGCTCAGCCCTTCCCAACTCAGGAGGACCCCTATGTATCGTCTCAAGCTCTCGACCATCGCGCTCATCCTTCCCCTGGCCGCCTGCGGCGGCGCCGACACCGTGGCGCCCGGCGACCTCTCCCCCAGCCCCTTCAGCACGACGGCCCAGGGCCTGGTGAGCCAACCCGAAGCCGAGTCCGTGGCGGCCCAGGCCGCGGGCGGCACCGTGATGGGCTCCGAGCTCCGGCTGGAGCGTGGCCTGGAGGTCTACGAGGTCGACGTCCTGCGGCCCTCGGGCACGCTGGTGCAGGTGGAGGTGGTCCGTGAGACCGGCGAGATCCTGGAGATGGAGGCGCGCCATCATCAGGCCGGCGACGACGACATCACCCTGGACGACCGCTTCCTCTCCCTGGAGGACGCCCTGGCGCGCGGCCAGGAGCACGAGGCGGGCGAGGTCGAGGAGTGGGAGCTGGAGCTCGATGAGCAACACCGCTGGCGCTACGAGGTCCGCGTCCGCCGCTCGGGCGACGACCTGATGGAGGTGGAGCTGGACGCCGAGACCGGCGAGCTCCGTCGACACGGCCCCGAGGCCGAGCTGGAGGACAGCTGGGAGGACGAGCACCACCTCAGCCGTATGTCGACCCTGCCCCAGATGATCCGCGACGCCGCGCAAGCGCTCTTGCCGGGCGAGGTCGTGAAGGCCGAGGCGGAGGGCGAGCACGGGGCCCGGGTGTGGAAGGTCACCGTCCGGACCACCGACGGCGCGGAGGTGGAGCTGCGCTTCACCGCCACCTCGGCCCGCCTCTACCGGGCCGAGAGCGAGACCGACGGACCCTTCGCCTACGACCTGGCCCCCGCCGGCATCCTGTCGCTGAACGAGGCCCGCGCCGCCGCTGGTCTCACCGCGCCCGAGTCGCTGAGCGCCTGGGAGCTCGAGCGCCGGAGCGACGTCCTGGTGTGGCGGCTCGAGGCCGAGGGCGGTGAGGACGTCGAGGTCGACGCCTACACCGGCCAGGTCACCGCGCGCTGAAGCTACGCCTCCGGGCCACCCTGCCAGGCCTCGGCCAGCTCCAACGTGCGGCGGTTCTCGCCGATGCGCGACAGGAAGGTGGCCCGGAGCGCGACGTCGCTGATCTTCTCCGCCCGCTCCCTCAACCTGCGGCACGCGTCGGTGAGGGCCTCCACCGCTTGTGTGCGGTAGCCCAGGGCCTGCAGCGCCTCGGCCCGCACCAGCCCCAACAGCGTCGTCCCCTCCTCGGTGAGCCCGACCTGGCTCAACAGCTCCAGCCCCTCGTCCGCCGAGTGCAAGGCGTCTTCCGGTCGATCCGCCACCAGCTGGGCCTGGGCGAGGAACGCCAGCGCGGCGATGCGCACCGGCGGCGAGGGCGCGATCTCCACCGCCTGGCGCGCCCGCGCCACCGCGGGCTCGGCGTGGCCCTGGAGGCTGTCGACCCACGCGAGGCACCCCAGGGTGCCGGAGGTCAGGCGCAGGTCCTTCTCCTCGGCGAAGACCTGGTGGGCCGCGGTCAACATCGCCCGGGCCTCGTCCAGCTTCCCGAGCCGGATCAGCGGCGACGCCGCGTCATAGCGCGCGTGCGCGGCCAGGCTGTGCAGGCCCAGGCGCTCGGCCAGCGCCACCGCCTCCAGGAGCGCCCGCTCCCCTTCTTCCAGCGCCCCGCACTCCGCCGCGTACCAGCCCTGCGTCTTCCTCAGGGAGCACACCGAGCGCGCGTCGCCCGCCGCCTCGAAGGCGTCCACCGCCTTGCGCAACAGCGGCAGGGTCCGCCCCGGATCGCCCCCGAACGCCCAGCGCGCCGACACCGCCTTGGTCACGTGCCCCACCAGGGCCGGATCCTTCGCCGCGCTCTCGGCTTCGAGCCGCTCGAGGCGGGCCGCCATCTCGGTCGCGAGCGCCATCTCCCCCGCGATGAGGAGCTGCACCACCGTCGCGGCCCCTGCCGCGGCAAACGCAACCTCGGTTGACGCATCGGGATCCAACGTCAACAGGGCTTGCGACACCTCCCGCACCGCCTCGGCCTGGCCGAGCTTGCCCGCCGCCTGGGCCTTCACGTTCGCGGCGCGGCACCACCCCGGGCTCCCCGCGCTCTTGAGGGCGAGGGCCTCGATCGCCGCCTCGAGGGCCGGCTCCAGGGCCCCCGCGTGCAGGTGCGCCTCGGCCTGCAGGGCGCGGAGGCGCCCGCGGATCGCGGGGCGGCCCGCGTGGGAGTGGGCCCGGTTGGGCGCGGTGGACGCCTGGGGCACCCCGGCCTGGGACCCGCGCCGCGGGGGCGGCGCCGCCGGGCCGCCGTGCAGACGGATGGCGCGCTCACAGTGCTGCACCACCGCGCGGAAGTCGTTGCCGTCGAGGGCCTGCTCCGCCGCTCGCTCCAGGCGCGCGACCGCCCGGGCCGCCTCGCCGCCCGCCTCGAAGTGACGGGCGAGCACCACGTGATCGCGCTCCCCCGCCTCCTCGAGCCACTCGCCGGCCAGGCGGTGGCCGAGGCCCCGATCGTCGTGGGTGAGCATGGCGTAGAGCGCCTCGCGCACCACGTCCTGGCTGAAGCCGTACTCCACCTCGCCCGGGAAGCGCGTGGCCTTCCTGCGGACGATCCACTCGTCCTCCTCGAGGAGGGTCAGCCAGTCGCCGACCTTGCCCGGCGCGCGCTGGCCGGAGATCAGGCTGGCCACCCCGCCGGCCCAGAACGAGCGCCCGAACACGCTCGCCGCCCGGAGCACCCGGCGCGCCTCGTTGTCGAGGGCGTAGACGCGGGCCTCGACCAGGGCGAGGGCGGTGTCCGGCAAGGCCTCCTGCCGATGGTCGTGGAGCGCGCGCAGGAGCTCCTCGAGCAGGAGGGGGTGCCCGCCCGCCCGCGCGACCATCCGCGCCACCTGCACATCGGCGGCCTGGGGCGCCACGTGCTCCACCAGCTGCCGGCTGGCCCGCGGGGTCAGCGGCCCCACCCGGATCTCCTGGGCCCCCCGCTCCGCCCACAGGCGCCCGAAGCGGTCCTCGACGTCGGGGCGCCCGGTGCCCAGCACCATGAGCGGTCGGTCGTGCAGGTTGCGCAAGGCGGCGTCCACGAACTGCAGGGTCGACAGGTCCGACCACTGCAGGTCCTCCAGCACGAGCAAGACAGGTTGCACCGCGCACTCCGCCGCCACCAGATCCTCGAACGCGCGACGGAGCTGATCGCCCATCACCAGGGAGTCACCGCGGGCCGCGTGGACGTACGGCAAGACACGTTGCTCGAAGGGCACCCCGAGCATCTCGGCCAGGAACTGGGTCACCCGGAGGGCGTCGTCCGGCCCCAGCCTGCGCCCCACCCAGCGGGCCAGGCGTGCGCGCGCCGCCTCCGCGTCCTCTCCCACCGGGATCTCGGCCGCCCCGCGCACCAGCTCGGCGAGCACGCTCAGGGGCGAGCCCTCGCTCACCTCGTCGCCCCGGGCGATCCACAGGGTGAAGGCCTCGCCGCGCTCGCGCAGCTGTCGCACCAGCTCCTGCCGGATCCGGGACTTGCCGGTGCCGGCGGGCCCGGTGAGGAGCGCGGCCCGGGCCACCGGCTCGCCTACGCACTCCTCGAAGAGGGCGGTGAGGGTCCCGAGCTCCCGCGTGCGCCCGACGCAAGGTGTACTGCGCCCGAGGAGCTTGCGCTCCGCGTGCAGGGCGTCCCGCTCGCCGATGAGGACGTAGCCGAGGAGGGTGCAGAAGATCTCGAAGTGCCCCTCGAGGATCGCGAAGCTGGTCTCGTCGATCAGGATCGACGGCCCGAGATCGGGGTTGGCCTGGGCGAGCTCGAGCAGGTGCACCGCGCGGTTCACCACCTCGCCCTCGGAGGTGTTGGCGCGGGTGGCGCCGCGTCCGGTGCTGAGGACGATCGCCGCCTCCCCGAAGCGCTGGCGCAGCGACAGCGCGCACCGGGCCGCCCTCGCCACCAGGTCGGTGGGCACGGTGCCGCCCTCGAAGGTCACCAGGAACGCGCCGCCGACCAGGCTCTCCATGCGGCCGCCGAGGGTCCGCACCAGCTCCTCCGCCTCACGCTGGGCCTCGGGGTCGGCCAGGGCGCCGGGGGCGGTGATCAGGGTGTCGCGGGTGGGAGCGTCGGCGCCAGCGCGCGGCCCCTCCGCCGCGGCCACGAGGAGCACGCAGATCAGCCGCTGCTCCTGGGCGGTGAGGGTCGGGGGCCGGATGAAGAGGTCCGCCGTGCTCTCGTCGTCCCGCACCTCGCCGAGGGCGTCGATCGCCTCCACCACCGCCTGCCCGTCCCGCGGGCGCAGCTCGGGCTCCTTGGCCATCAGCCGATGCACGAGCGCGTCCACCTCGGGCGGGACCTGCTCGAACACCTCCGACAGGTGCGGGGTCTCCTCGAGCACCGACTTCACGAGCGCGGCCATCAGGTTCTCGGCCGAGTACGGTGGGCGGCCCGAGATCGCCTGGTAGAGCACGCAGCCCAGGCCGTAGACGTCGGCCCGGGCGTCGAGATCCTTCTGACCCCGGGCCTGCTCGGGCGGCATGTAGCCGGGCGTCCCGAGCGCCACCCCGGTGCGGGTGAGGGCCGCGGTGGCGAGCCGGGCGGAGGCGGCGATGCCGAAGTCCAGCACCTTCACCCTGTCCACCGAGTTGCCGACGAGGAAGATGTTGCTCGGCTTGAGGTCGCGGTGGATGACGCCCCGCGCGTGCGCGGTGCCCACCGCCTCCGCCACCGCGCGCCCGAGGATCAGCGCGTCGCGCACCGAGAGCGGCCCGGCCTCGAGGCGGGTCGCGAGGTCCATGCCGGCCAGCCACTCCATCGCGAGGTAGCGGCCGCCGGTGGCGAGCTCACCGTGATCGAGGTGGCGCACCACGCCCGGGTGCCGCAGCTCGGAGAGGACGCGGGACTCGCGGACGAACCGAGCCACCAGGCCCGAGTCCAGCACCTCCATCACCTTGACCGCCGCGAAGCCCTGGGTGAGGCGGTCCCGAGCGCGCCAGACCGTCCCCATGCCGCCCGTGCCGGTGCGCGCCACCAGCTCGAAGCGGCCGCCGATCAGTGTGCCGGGCTTCACGCACGCGGAGCATACACAAGCCTACGTGGCCGCGGGGAGTAGGGGTGAGACCAAGTACAGCTCAACAGATCGGTGAATCCTCCGAATGGGCCTGCCATGCCGAACCGGTCCTTCGCGTTCCTGGGGTTATTCTGCGTGGTGAGCGTCCTGGTGAGCATGAGCCTGAACCGGCGCGTCATGTCCCTGTACGAGGCGTCGGTGGCGGACGCCAGCGACTGGGCCGAGCGGTCCGGGCGGTACGCGGCCCTCGCCCGCACCGTGAGCCAGGCCAACGCGCCCGGGAACGACGTGTTCGAGGACGAGGACGTGGCCGGAGAGTCCGCCAAGCTGTCCGGCTACGTGTCGCAGTTCCAGGAGCAGGATCGCGCGGCCCAGGGCGACCTGAAGGCCCTGCCTTCGGAGCTGAAGGGCATCTTGCGCCCCGACCTCGAGCGCGCGGGCGATCAGTTCAAGGCGATGGTGAAGGAGTCGGAGGCGATCTTCGCCGCCTTCCGCGCGGGTGACAGGGCGGCGGCGGGGAACCGCATGGCGGAGATGGACCGCCGCGCGGCGGCGAGCCTGGCCGCGATCGACGCCCTCAACACCAAGGTGCAAGAGATCCAGCGGAGCCATTTCGAGGCACAACACGCGAGCGCGCTGACGGTGCGCTGGGCAGAGTATGGGCTCATCGCGCTCGTCCTCGCCCTGGTGGCGGTGTTGGTGGGCTACGGTCGCAGGAGCGCGGCGGCGGCGGAGCGCGCGGCCGAAGCTCAGGCCGAGCACACCGAGCGCCTACAGCAGCTCCTCCAGACGGCGGAGCGGCTCGCGGTCGGGGTGGACGGTGGCTCGGGTGAGATGCAGCGCACCGCCGAGCGCCTGGGGGCGTCCAGCAAGCAGCTGGAGCGCCAGATGGATCCGGTGCAGACCGCCCTGAACCAGCTGAGCGCGTCGATCCGGAACCTGAGCCAACACGCCGAGCAGGGCACGCGGAGCAGCGCCGCGCTCTCGGCGGAGTCCGAGCACGTCTCGGCGACCCTCGCGTCGGTGTCGGAGCAGACCCGAGAGGGCACCGCGGCGCTCAACAGCGTCTCCGCCGCGATCGAGGAGCTCAGCGCCTCGCTCAACGAGGTCGCCTCCCAGGCGGGCCGGGCGGCGGGGCGCGTGCAAGTCGCCTTGTCATCCTCCACCGACGCCAACCGCGCGATGGAGCAGCTGAGCAAGGTGGCGGACGAGGTGACCTCGGTGGTGGACCTCATCACCGCCATCGCGGACCAGACCAAGCTCCTCGCCCTGAACGCCACCATCGAGGCGGCGAGCGCAGGCGAAGCGGGCCGCGGCTTCGCGGTGGTGGCCAACGAGGTGAAGTCCCTCGCCCAGCAGACCACCAAGGCCACCGAGACCATCCGCAGCCGGGTGGCGGCCATCCACAGCGTCGTCTCCTCGGTCGCGAAGGGGATCGGCGAAGTGCAGGTCAACATGCGGGAGATGGATCAGATCAGCCAGGGCATCGCCACCGCGGTCGACCAGCAGACCTCGGCCGTCCACGAGGTGAGCCGGAACGCCGGCACCACCGCCGAGGCCAACCACAACATCGCCGCCGCGGTGCGTGACGCGGCCGAGAGCGT
>JACKEN010000079.1 GCA_020632995.1 Deltaproteobacteria bacterium
ATCGAGGGCCGGTGGTGCATGGTCATCGCCAACGACAACACCGTGGCCTCGGGCGCGTGGTGGCCGAAGACCCCCGAGAAGATCGAGCGGGCCCAGATGATGGCACTGCGCCTGCGGGTGCCCGCGGTGTACCTGGTGGACTGCAGCGGGCTCTTCTTGCCCGAGCAGTCCAGGAGCTTCTCCGGCGCCACCGGGGCGGGGCACATCTTCAAGATGAACAGCCTGCTCTCGGCCCAGGGGGTGCCCCAGATCGCCGGGGTGCTGGGCGACTGCATCGCGGGCGGCGGCTACATGCCGATCATCAGCGATCGCGTCTACATGACCGAGCAGGCGTACATGGTGATCGCGGGCGCCGCGCTCATCAAGGGCGCCAAGAGCACCCACATCACCAGCCTCGACATCGGCGGGCCCGAGGTCCACGTGCACTTCTCGGGCTGCGCCGACGTGCGGGTGCCCGACGACGAGACCCTGCTCGCGTGCATCCGGGACGAGGTTCGCAAGTTACCTTCCAGTGGGGCGGACTTCTATCGGCACGGGGCGGGGCCGGTGGAGCCGGCGTTCCCGGCAAGGGAGCTTGCGGGCCTGGTGCCGAAGGACCACCGCCAGGCCTATGACGCCCACCAGGTGCTGGCGCGGCTGTGCGACCAGAGCCTGTTCTGGGAGGTCATGCCCGAGGTGGGCGAGGAGATGGTGTGCGGAGTGGGCCGCGTGGGCGGCCTGTACGCCGGCTTCGTCATCAACCGGCAGGGGCTGGTGGGCAATCCGGAGCACCCGGGCGGTCGGCGCCCGGCCGGCATCCTGTACCGGGGCGGCATCGCGAAGATCAGTGCGTTCTCGCGGGCGTGCAACTCGGACGGCCTGCCGCTCATCTGGCTGCAGGACATCAGCGGCTTCGACATCGGGATGGAGGCCGAGGCCCAGGGGCTGTTGGCCTACGGGTCGAACCTCATCTACACCAACAGCACCAACGAGACGCCGATGTTCACGGTGCTGCTTCGCAAGGCCTCTGGCGCCGGCTACTACGCGATGGCCGGGATGCCGTACGACCCGGTGGTGCAGCTGTCGACACCGATCTCGCGCCTGAGCGTGATGGAGGGCCGCACCCTGGCCATCGCCACCTACAACACCAAGCTGGACGATGAGTTCCAGATCATGAGCCAGGATCCCGAGGAGCGGGCGGAGATCGAGGCCGGCATGAAGTCGGTGGAGGCGCGCATCGAGGCGGACATGGATCCCTACGTCTCGGCCCGTCAGATGGACACCGACGAGATCGTCGAGCTGGGCGAGCTGCGGGACTGGCTCAGCACCCTGGTGGAGATGACCTACCAGGGGAACGGCTACCGGCGGGTGAAGAACCCACGGATCTGGACGATGCACGACCTGCAGGTCCTGGTGGGAGGGGTGCGATGAGGCCGACGCAGGTTGTCTTGACGGCTCGGCTCTCCCCCAAGGACGGCGGCCGCCTGGAGCTGGACGCCCCCACGGTGGGGCTGTGGCGCGAGGGGCCGCCGGTGGGCGCGGTGCTGCGCCCTGGGATGTGCCTGGGGGCCATCGAGGTGCTCGGGCAGGTCTTCCCCTTGGTGGCGCCGGACGGCGCGGTGGGGGCGGTGGTGTCGGTGCGGGACCCTTCCCGGTCCCGGCGCCCGGTGGGGTATGGCGAGGCGCTCCTGACCCTGGATCCCACGGTGGCAGGGCAGGTTGCGGCGCATGATCTCGCGGAGGCGGAGGAGCACGCCAAGCACGCGGGGGCGGTCTTCAAGGCCCCCATGAGCGGGCGCTTCTACCTTCGACCCGCGCCTGGCAAGCCCGCCTTCATTCAGGTGGGCGACGTCCTGGAGGCAGGGCACACGGTGTGTCTGTTGGAGGTGATGAAGACCTTCAACCGCGTGGTCTATGGAGGGCCGGGGCTCCCGGCCCGCGCCAAGGTGGCCCGCATCGTGCCCGCCGACGGTGACGACGTGAACGAGGGGGCTCCGCTCGTCGAGCTGGAGCCGGCCTAGGAGAACAGCATGTACGACGACTATATGATCCTCGGCGGCGCAGGGCTGGTGGGCACCCAGGTGGTGCGGAACATCGTCCGCGAGCTGCGCCCCACGCGCATCATCATCGGCTCCCTCCTGGAGGAGGAGGCCAAGCAGGCCTGCGCGGCCCATGAGCGCGAGTTCGGCAAGTCCATCTCCTTCGTGCCGGTGTGGGGCAACCTCTTCGTGCCCTCGGACATGGCGGTGGCCTCGCGCGGTGAGCTCCTGAGCGACCCCGCGCGGCGGCGGCGCTTGCTGGACCTCTTGTACGGGGACTTCGAGGCCGCCTATGGGAGCAACCACCTGGTGACCCTGCTCCGGGACTACCGGCCCGAGGTGGTGGTGGACGCGGTGAACACCGCAACCGGCCTTTCATACCAGGACGTCTTCGACGGCGTGGCCAAGGTGCGGGACTGGATCGGGGAGGACGGCTTCGACAAGGCGGGGACGCAGGATCTCGAGACGTTCCTCCTGTCGCAGTCGGTGCCCCAGATCATCCAGCACGTGCGCTTCGTGCAGCGCGCCACCCGGGAGTACGAGACGCGCGTCTACCTGAAGGTGGGCACCACCGGCACCGGCGGCATGGGGCTCAACATCCCCTACACCCACTCCGAGGACCGGCCCTCGAAGAAGCTCCTGGCCAAGAACGAGGCCGCGTTCGGCCACACCGGGCTGATGTTCCTGTTGGCCCGCACCCCGAACGCCCCCATCGTGAAGGAGGTCAAGCCGGCGGCCATGATCGGCTACCGCGCGGTGCGGGTGAAGGCGGTCACCGACAAGCACGGGAACAAGAACCTCTTCGCGCCGAGGAGCATGAGCCTGCACGACGAGAGCCAGCTCCACCTGGCCGAGCCCGAGCAGCAGTACGACCGCGTAGGCTCGCTCGAGGTGCCGGTGGTCGACACCGGCGAGAACGGCGTCTTCACCCGCGGTGAGTTCGCGGCGATCACCGCGCTCGGGCAGATGGAGTACATCACCCCGGAAGAGATCGCGCGGACGGTGGTGCTCGAGATCCGCGGCGCCAACACCGGGCAGGACATCATCTCGGCCCTCGACGCCTCGGTGCTCAACCCCACCTACAAGGCGGGCCTGGTGCGCGGCGTGGCGCTCCGCGACCTCGACGCGGAGGAGGAGCGGACCCTCAAGGAGGGCGGGGTGCCCTCCATCGCCCTCGGCAAGCTGGGGCCGCCGGAGCTGTCGAAGCTCCTGTTCGAGGCCGCGCTGTTCCGGAGCGTCTACGGCACGGTGCAGGCTGTGTTGCAGGATGGGGCCAGCGACACCGAGGTGGCGGAGCGGCTCCTCGGCGCGCTGGACGCGTCGGGGGTGGGGCGCTTCGCGCCCTCCATCGGCATCCCGATCCTGCAGCCGGACGGCCTGACGCTCTTGCGAGGCCCGCGCATCAACGTGCCTGAGCTGTTGGGCCACCAGAAGAGCGTCGACGTCACCGACGCCGACCGCGACGCCTGGGCGAACCGGGGCTGGATCGACCTTCGGCCCGAGAACGTGAAGCGCTGGCGCCTTCGGATCCGCGAGATGGTGCAGGCCCGAAGCGACCTCCGCGAGGCCGGCTCCGCCGCCGCCACCATCCACTCCTTCATGAGCGACCGCTTCGAGCTGGGCGAGATGGTGGCGTGGATCTTCAACAACGAGATGGAAGGCTACCGCCTCAAGTGAGGCGCCAGGGCTGGAAGGCCCGGCTGGGCGAGGCGCGGCGCACCGCGGAGGCGGTGGTCGCGGCGGCCGGCCTGGGCCCCCGCCTGTTCGGGCAAGCCATCCTGCATCCCGGCCACTTCGCGGCGGTCGGGCGCCCGCAGGACGGCCTCAACATCAACGGCCCCTCGGTGGTGGCGGTGCCCGACTTCGTACCGAGGGAGGCGCGGGCCCACCCCTCGGCCCGGTACTACCTCTACTTCGCCCACCACGTGGGCCGGTACATCCGGATGGCCTGGGCCCCCGCGCCCGAGGGCCCCTTCACCCTCTACAACGTGGGCCGGCGGCGGGATCCCCGCCGGCCGGGGGAGGGGGTCTTCGACCTGGCGGAGTATCTCGCAGGGCGACTTGCGCTCGACGACGGGGCGCGGATCCAGGCGAGCCCCCAGCACCCGCTCCACGTGGCCTCCCCCGACGTCCACGTCGACCACGAGCGCCGGCGCTTCGTGCTCTTCGCCCACGCCCCCATGGCCGGGGCACCCTGGGGCCAGGGCACCTTCGCCGCCACCAGCCCCGATGGCCTGGGCTTCGGTCCTCCACACCCGGTGGCGTTGGGGCCGGCGTACCTCCGGGTGTTCCGCTGGCGGGGCCGGGCCTATGCGGTCGGGATGGGCGGGCGGCTCCACCTGGGCCCAGAGGGCGATGCGTTCGGCCTGGGGGCGCGCTGGAGCGCGGGGCCGGTGTTGTTGGAGGCCCCGCCGGACACGCCGAGTGACGAGCGCGGCCCCTGGCCCGCCGCGGTGGCCCGCCACGTGGCGGTGGTGGTGGACGAGGCGCAGGCCAGGTTGACGACCTACTTCACGCGGGCCTTGGATGCTCCGGAGCGGATCCTGGCGGTGGATGTGGCGCTGGTCGGGGCTCCCGAGGGGTGGCGGGGTGGGGCGGTGCGGGAGGTGCATCGCGCCACCGCGGAGTGGGAGGGGGCAGGTTATCCTGCGCGGCCGTCTGGGGGTGGGGTGGCGGCGGGTGGGGTGAATCAGCTGCGGGATCCGTTTGTGTTGGTTACGCAGGGTGGGTTGCGGTGCCTGTACTACTCGGTGCAGGGGGAGCTGGCGCTGGGGTGCAGAGGTGATGGGGCTCAGCGCTGATAGTGGATGCAGCCGGTGAGCTTGGCCACGCCCTCCTCGCAGTGCTGAGTGAAGGTCGCGGTGAAGCGCTCCACTGTATGAACGGCTGGGTCGGCGGTTGTGCTGGTCTCCAGTTCGTGGATTTCGAACTCGCCGATGAGCCTGTTGCAGCCACGTCCGTCACCGTAGATGCCAAGACCAGGGTGGCCGAGATCCTCGAATGGGAAGCGCATCGCTGCGGGGTAGCTGCCGGTCACCAAGGCTTGGTCAAGGTTCGTCGTCGAAAATTCCGTGGACCACCAATCACTGGTGGTGGTGACGTTGACCTGAACGAATTTTGGCGCCCCAGTCGTAGAGGTGTACGCCAGTGCGGACGCCGTCCAGCCACCACTTGTGTACACTCCCAAGCCGGGGTGGATGTAGTCATGTGGAAGGTGGATATCGTCCGTGAAGTCAGGGTCTCTGTCCCCGTTCAGCACGAGGATATTTCCCCCCGTGGTGCAACTCTCCACGCCGATGACGACCCCCGTCGGATCCATCGCCACCGTCACCACCGCGGTATCCGTGGCGTTGAAGAAGCCGTCGTTGACCGTCAACTCGATGGTGTAGACCCCCGCCACCGGCTGAACCAGCTGAGCCCGCGGCAGGGTGGCGTTGGCGAGGTTCGCCTGCCCACCGGTCGCGTGGAGCACCCGCCACTGGTAGGTCAGCGGGTCGCCGTCCGAGTCGGCGCTGCCGGTCCCATCCAGCTCGACGTCCAGGCCCGGGAGCACCTCGAGGTCGGGTCCTGCGCTGGCCACCGGCGGTGAGCCACGAAACCCGACGCCCACCCGAACCACGGCGGGTGCGCTCGTGGCCACCCCGTCGCTGACCACGAGCGAGAACGCGTAGACGCCGTCGACGTCGGGGGTGATGGTCTGGGCGGGGGTTCGAGGATCGCTCAGCGCAACCAAGCTTGCGGTGGGGCGCTCCACCAGGGTCCACGCGTAGGTGAGCGTGTCGCCGTCCGGGTCCTGGCTCGCCTGGCCATCCACGGTGAACGTGATCCCGGTGGGGCTGGTGCGGTCGCTCCCGACGTCGGCCACCGGGGCTCGGTTTCGAACCTCCAGCGTCGCGGTGGCGCTGTCCTCCAGCTCGCCGTCCGACACCACGAGCGTGACGTCATAGAGGCCCTCGGCCACCACCTCCAGCGACGCCTTCGCCTCGGTCGCGTCTCGGACCGGCACCGCCTCGCCCTTGGGCCCGATCGCCGACCACGCGAACGTCAGCGCGTCACCCGCCGGGTCTGCGCTCCTGCTCCCGTCGAGCTTCACGATCGAGCGCTTCCCGGCGGTCGGGGGCATCATCAGCGTGGCCACGGGGCGGGCGTTGCAGGTGGCGTAGGCCTGATCGAGCCGGACCACCGGCCCCTCGGTCTCGGGGCAGGGCTGACGGCCGCACGCGGCGAGCGCCCCCAGCACGATCAGGTAGGCTCCAGCAGGTGGCCTGGGCATGGCGCTGCCACCGTGCACCCGCACCATGCGCCCGACAACCTGTCCCTGGGGTCAGGTCCGGCTGCGCCGCTCCGTCAGTCGTAGATGGAGTCCACGGTGAGGGCGGCCGCGACGCCCGGGAGCAGGAAGCGCTCCCCCGCGCCGTGCTGGCTCGTTTCGAAGCGCTCGCCCGCGCGTCGGACCACCGTGATGGCCCGGGCCTCCTGGGAGACGAAGATGACCGCCTCGACGCTGGGGATCGCCTGGTAGCCCTCGAGCTTCGCGCCGCGGTCATACGCCGCCGTGCCCTCGCTCAGCACCTCGACCAGGAACCTGGGGTTGGTCAGCGTGTGGGCGGGCTTGTTGGCGTAGGTCGGGGCACCGCACAGGACCGTGGCGTCAGGGTAGGCTCGAAAGTCACCTTGCGCATGGCCGACTCGGACGTCGGAGCTCAGGACGACGCAGCCGGTGCCTCGGAGCGCGATGTTCAGCTGCGTGATCGTGTTTCCGCTGAGCCGCCCGTGCTCCACGGTGCCACCGGCCATGGCCATGATCACGCCGCCCACCAGCTCGTGGCGGATCGCGCTGTCCTCCTCGACCTGGACATAGTCGTCCAGGGTATGGAAGGGCCGTGTGGCGATCACCTCAGCAGTGTAGGCCACCCGCGCCGCGCCTGGAAAGCCCGCTCAAGTCAACCTGCGGTTCTCGTGCGGCATCCGATCGAACGGCGGCGCATGCCCCAGGAACGCGCAGACCTTCGAGAGCGCCCCCGGCTCCGCGATATCCACCACCAACAGGTCCTTCGGGCGCCCCGCGAAGTAGTCCTCGACCTCCGCCCGGTGGGCCTCGAAGCGCGCGCGGTACACCGCCTCGTGCCCGCGCGGGTCGCCGCGCCCCGGGCCGTAGATGAACGCACGCATCGGGGAGTCGGGGGCCTCCTGCCCGCCGAAGTGGTTCACCAGGCTCTTCAGCCAGCGGTCGGGATCGCGCACCGTCAGGATGAAGCGGCTGCCGGGATAGCGCGCGTCCAGCGCCCGGTAGAACAGGGGCCACGGGTTGTCCTCGAAGGCCTGGGCGCGGTCCGCCACCCGGAACAGGTCATCGAGGCGCCCGGCCGCCAGGTCCGCGACGAAGGCGGGGTCCCGGGTGCGGTACGCGCTCACCGCGCGGTAGCCCAGGGCGCGGAGGAGGGTGCCCATGGAGGTAGTGCCGGTCTTGTGAAAGCCGATGCAGAACACCTTGCCGTCGCGGCCCTCGCGCGCGGCGTGGGCGTCCAGGCCCAGCGAGCCCACGGGCGCTCCGCCACGCAATGCGACCTGCATATCGGCTGCGCGGCCCCCAAGCCCGCGCACCAGTCCACGCCCGGGCGCGTCCACCGCGTCCACCCGCCCAGCGCCGCGCTCGTTCAAGTAGCGGGCCAGCCGGCCGAGCGAGAGGCGCTCGGAGTGCGGGTACTCCAAGCGCTCCGACACCTCCAGCTCCGCCCGCCACACCTCGGCCGGGAGCCGGGACCGGGCGGCCGCCCACAGCAGGTCGAGCAGGCCATCGGAGAAGTAGCCCAGAGCCCGCGCTGCGCGTGGCGGACCTCTCCGATGGGCAGCTGGGAGCAAGGGCAGGCGGGGTTGCAAGATCAGCACCGGCGAGTAGCGCCGGGCCAGCTCCACCGTCTCGTCGGTGGAGTGC
>JACKEN010000008.1 GCA_020632995.1 Deltaproteobacteria bacterium
GACTCGGCCGCCCTCACCCTGCGCGTCATCGACGTGGCCACCGGTCGGCCCATCCACCGGCAGCAGGAGGTGGTGGCGGCGAAGGGGAGCTTCGGCGCGGCGGAAGTGCTGGTGGCGGAGCTGCGGACCGTGCTACCGGAGAAGCTGAGCCCGTCGCAGAGCGGTGATGCCGTGGGGCCCGCGACCGCGAGCCCCGATCAGATGCAGGCGAAGCAGGGCGAGGGAGGTCGCTGACGATGAGTCTGGGGGTGCTTTCGCTGGCTCTGCTGGCGTGGACGGCGGGGCAGACGCCCGAGGCCGAGCGGGTCGATGAGCCCGAGATCCGTACGAGCCGCCTTGCGGTCATGAAGCTCAAGGCGGCAGGCGTGCCGGAGGAGTACGCGGAGGGCCTCACCGAGACCATCGCCACCGCCGCCGCGCGCACCGGCGTGTTCGAGACGGTGTCGCCCGCGCAGATCGGGTCGCTGCTCGCGTACGAGAAGCGCAAGGAGCTCCTCGGCGGCTGCGTCGAGGAGGCCTGCTACGTGCAGGTCGCTCAGGCAGTGAAAGCACCTCACCTGATTGGGGGATCCGTCGCGAAGGTGGGGAACAAGGTGGTCCTCAACCTCGTGCTGATCGACGCGACCGAGGGCAAGGCGCTGAAGCGCACCGAGCGCGAGACCGAGAGCGCCTCCGCGCTCATGTCGGCCGCTCGCAACGCCACCACCGTCGTGCTCCAGCCGCTCCTCGAGGCGCGCCAGGGCTACCTCAAGGTCGCGGCCAACGTGCCCGACGCCGGCCTCATCGTCGACGACGAGCGCCGGGCCGAGGGCGTGGGCCAGGTGATCTCGTTGGCGGCCGGTCCGCACGTGGTCCGGGTGAACCGCGACGGCTTCTACGCCACCACCGCCGACGTCTTCGTCCGGCCCGGCCGGGTCTCGGTGGAGGAGGTCAACCTGATCCCCGCCAAGGACACGGTCGAGAGCTACGAGCGCAAGGCGTCCATCATGCGGTGGGGCGCCTACGGCACCGCGGTGGTCGCGGTGGGCGCGGCGGTCGCGAGCGGGATCTTCTATGGCCGCGCCACCGACGACAAGGCGGCGGTCGATCGCTACGCGCAGGCCCTCGACGTCGAGCGCGGCGGCGCCGCCGCGTACGACGACGCCCTCTCGGCGCGAGACAGCTTCACCACCAACCAGGGGCTCTACATCGGCCTGCTCGGCACCGCGGTGGTGTCCGCCGGCGTGTCCCTGTACCTGTTCCTGTCCGGGGACGACCCAGACCGGTACGAGGAGTTCCACGGCGTCAACGGCCTGTGACCCTTGGAGCCTCGGTGGTAGTGTCCGGCCGCGGTGCTGGAAGAGGGGCAGGGGTTGGGCGGCCACCGGCTGGTGGCAGAGTTGGGGCCCCACGGCGGCGGCGCGCTCTGGCTGGCTGAAGATCCCCACGGCGCGCAGGTCCTCTTGCACGTGACGCGGCTGCGCGGGCGCTCCGCCCACGCCATGCAGTCCCGCTTGCGGGCCGCCCAGGCGCGCCTCGGCCGCGCGCCCCACCCCAACGTGGCTCGAGTGCTTGGGGTGGGGGTCGAGGAGCCCTACACCTGGGTGGCCCTCGAGTGGGTGGACGGCCTGAGCCTGCGCGCCCTCCTGGAGCGCGCCCGGGCCTCGGGCCCCTGGCCCAGCCCCTACCAGGCGGCCCAGATCGTGCGCGAGGCCGCGCGGGCGGTCGCCCACCTCGAGGCCCTGCCCACCCCCGACGGCGGCCCAGGCGCGCTCGGGCGCGAGCTGACCCCGGACGAGCTGATGGTGGCCCGGGACGGCGGCGTGGTGTTCACCGCGCCGGTTTGGCCCGAGGACGGCCAGGAGATCCGCGACACCGCGGGCCCCAAGCAGAGCGGCTCGCTCGCCTACGCCGGGCCCGAGGTCCTGGAGCAGCCGGGGGGCGACGCGCGGACCGACGTCTACTCCCTGGGGGCGGTGCTCTGGGAGCTCCTCACCGGCCAGCCGCCGTTCCTCCGCACGTCCGGGCTCGACACCCTCACCGCGGCCCGGTCCGGTCAGCTCCCCGGGCTCCCCGCCGGGGTGCCGGGCGAGCTGGGCCGGGTGGTCACCCGCTGCCTCGAGCGCAACCCGGAGGACCGCTTCCCCGCCGCCGACGCCCTGGTCCAGGCCCTCGACGTCGTGCTGGCCGACCAGCCCGAGGCCCGCCCCTCCGCCCTCGCCCGGCTGGTGGAGGCGCTCCTGACCCCCACCGCCGGCCCCCTCCGAGGCACGGCCGAGCTCGACCCGATGGACCGGGGCCTGGTCGACATCACCGGGCGCACCGAGACCTCACCCACCCTGGCCCCCGGCCGCTCCCCGCGCCCGGCCCGGACCCCGCCGGTGGACGACCCCTTCTTCGACCCGGTGCGGGACGTCCACCCCCTGCGCCACCCGCGCTTCGAGGTGCTGGGGAAGCTCGGTGAGGGCGCGATGGGCGAGGTCTACAAGGTCCGCGACCTCGAGCTGGACGAGGTGGTGGCGCTCAAGCGCATCCCCCGCTCGCTCGGATCCGAGGCCAACCTCGAGCGGCTCCGCCGGGAGGTGCGCCTCGCCCGGCGCATCGCGAGCGCCCACGTCTGCCGCATCTTCGACATCGTCGACCTCGGCGAGGGCGAGCGCGGCCTCACCATGGAGGTCATCGACGGGATGACCCTGGCCGAGCACCTCGAGGCCGGGCTGTCGGTGGACTACCAGCGCTTCGCGCGCTGGGGGGCGCAGGTCGCGGACGGCCTCGCCGCCGCCCACCAGCTGAACATCGTCCACCGGGACCTCAAGCCCGAGAACATCATGATCCGGCGGGCCGACGACCAGGCGCTCCTCCTGGACTTCGGCATCGCCCGCCCCCCCGACGACGCCCCGGTCGACACCCGGCTCACCCAGGCCGGGATGATCATGGGGACGCCGCTCTACATGTCCCCCGAGCAGCTGGCCAACGCGCCGCTCGACGCCCGCTCGGACCTCTACAGCCTGGGGCTGATCCTGGCCGAGCTGATCACCGGCCAGGTGCCGCACCAGGGGCGCACCTACCACGAGATCCTCCACCTCCGGGTGCGGCTCACCGACCCCTACCTGCTCAGGGACGTCGACCCGGGCGCCCCCGCCGGGCTCGCCGACGTGGTGGACCACCTCCTGAAGCAGGCGCCGGCCGACCGACCGGAGGACGCCGAGCAGGTGAAGCTCCGCCTCCGGGCCTGGCTCGAGGGGCGGCCCTCGACCCCGCCCGCCCCCGCGCCCGCGGAGGCCCCCCGCGAGGCCGCCATGACCAGCGCGGACGCCGCGACGGTGGCGGTCCGCTCGGAGCGGCCGTGGTGGGTGGCGATCGCCCTCCTGATCGTGGTGGTGGCCGGCCTGGTGGCCTCCCTCGTGAATCAGGGGCCGCGCCCCCGCACCGGATCCCCCGACCCCGACCGCCAGGCGGCCGAGCGCCTGCCGGTGGTCGACGCCGGGGCGAGCCCGGAGGTGCCCACCCCGGTCCCCGCGCCCGACGCGGGCTTCTCCGCGGACGCGGGCGCCAAGAAGGTGTGGATACCCCCAGCGGAAGAGATGTAGCACGACTGGTATGCGAAGATTTCGGCTCCTAAACGATTAGAAATATCTACGCAATTTCAGTCGTCACGCGTCCCCCATTTGGGTCACCTACAGCCGGCATGTTCACCAGGACGGATGGCGCCAGGGGTGGCCGGATCCGGCTCTGCCAGATCACCGCCACCCTGGCCGGGGGCGGACTCGAGGAGCGGGTGGCGCGGTTGACCCGGGCCCTCGACCCGAGCCGCTTCGACGTCACCTGGGTGGGCCTGGCGCCCCCCGAGAACGACCTCCCGAGCCGCGTCGAGGGGCGGGCCAACATCGTGTCGGTGCCCCGGCGCGGGCGCGGGGTCGAGATGCAACTCATCCTGCGCTTGGCAACCCACCTTGCGCGCCTGCGGCCCGACGTCGTCCACGTGCACAACTGGTCGGCCAGCCTCTACGGGATCATGGCCGCGCGCCTGGCCGGCGCGAAGGTGGTGCTCTACGGGGAGGGCGGACGCGACGACCCCGGCCTGCCCTCGCCCCGGCGGCGCGCCCTGATGCGCGCCCTCGCCCCGTACGTCGACCACTTCACCGCGGTCTGCGACTTCCTCGGGCGGGAGCTCCACCGGGACTGGCACGTCCCCGCCAGCCACGTCACCACCCTCCGCACCGGGGTGGACGCGGCGCCGACGCCGATCAGCCGAGAGGCGCTCCGCCAGCGGTTCCAGCTCCCGCCCGACGCGCGGGTGGTGGTGGCGAGCGCGGGGCGCTTCCGCGCGGTGAAGCAGCTCGACGCGCTCGTCGCGTCCTTCGCCCGAGTGCAACCCAGCTTTCCCGACGCGACCCTGCTCCTGCTCGGCGACCCCCTGCAGACCGGGGCGGCGCTCGAGGCGGCGGCGGGCAGCGCGCACCCGTGGCTCCGCCTCGGTGGCCACCAGACGCACGTGGCCGACCTCCTCCCCGCCTGCGACCTCGCGGTGAACAGCTCCCGCTTCGAGGGCGCCTCGAACGGCGTGCTCGAGTCGATGGCGGCGGGCCTCGGCGTGCTCGCCACCGCGGTGGGCGGCACCCCGGAGCTCGTCACCGACGACGTCACCGGCCGGCTCCTGCCGCCGACCCCGGGGCCCGCCTGGGACGAGGCCCTCGCCGCCGCCCTCGCCGACCCGGAGCGCACCCGGCGCTGGGGCCAGGCCGGCCAGGCCCGGGCCCGCAGCCTGTTCTCGACCGCGCAGATGGTGTCGGCCTACACGAACCTGTACGAGGCGTCGGCTGCGTGGTCGCCGCCGGTGTTCTCGACCCGCGCGATGCTGGGTTGCGCGCGCGGGGCGTTGGCGCTGGCTTGAGCCTGCGGCGTCATTCGGTACCGAGCGGCGGGTCCCGGTGGGCCTGCGGGCCCCCGACCCGGGCGAGCAGGCCGGGCAGCGCGACCGCGAGGCTCACGGCGCGATAGACGTACATCGCCAGGAACGCGACCCAGACGCCGAGGTTGCCCCAGCCGGCGTGCCGTAGGACGAGGTCGGTGCCCACGTAGGCGAGCGCGGCGGCGAGGGCGGCCCAGCGGAGGGCGCGGCCCGCGGTCGCGCCGAGGAAGATCCCGTCGAGCTGCCAGGCCGCCACGCCGATCAGCGGCACGAGGGCGCAGGCCGGGAGGAACCGGAGCGCCACCTCGGCCACCCCGGGATCGGCCACCCAGCTTCGGATCACCAGCCCGCCGCCGAGGGCGAAGATGACCGCGAACGCCAAGCCGCCCACCACCGCCAGCCCCGAGGTCACGCGAATCGCGCGGCCGAGCCGGGCGCGATCCCGGCCCCCGATGGCCTCGCCGACCTCCTTCTCCGACACGAACGCGAAGGCGTCGAGCACGAACGCGGACACGCTCACGAGCTGGAGCAGCACCTGGTTTCCGCCCAGGGTAGCCGGGCCGAGGCGCGCGCCCGCGTCCACGAACCACGCGAACGAGAACAGGAGGGCGAGGGTCCGGAGCATGACGTCGCGGTTGGCGGAGAAGGTGGCGCGAAGGGCGTCCTTGTCGAAGACGCCCGGGGTCCGTCGGAGCGCGTCGCGGACCAGGGTGAGGCCGAGGCCGAGGGCGACCCACTCCGCGATGGCGGTGCCGAGCCCGATGCCCGCCGGGCCCCACCCGAGGGCCACGAAGGTGGCGTCCAGTACGGCGTTGGTGCCGTTGAGCAGCACCTGGACCATCAGCAGGCTGCGGGTCCGGCCGGTGCCGATGAGCCAGCCGTTCACCGCGAAGCCCATCAACGCGGCGGGCGCGCCGCCGATGCGGGCGACGAAGTAGGCCCGCGCGCCCTCCTCGGCCGTCGGGTCGCCATGAAATGCAGAGCGCATGAAGGCTTGCAGCCACGGCGCGGCCAGGATCAGGCCGCACCCGATGGTGCCGCCGATGACGAGCGCGCGGAGCAAGACCGCGCGCACCGCGTCGTCGTCGCCCGCCCCCGAGGCCTGCGCGGTCAGGCCGGTGGTCGACATGCGGAGGAAGCCGAACCCCCAGTACAAGAAGCTGAAGGCCACCGAGGCGATGGCGACGGCTGCGATGTCGACCGCGGTCCCGACCCGCGTGATCGCGGCGGTGTCCACCACCCCGGTGAGGGCAGACGCGGCCTGCGCCAGGATCACCGGCCAGGCCAACGTGAGGACGCGGCGGTGGGTCAGCGGGGGCACGGGCCGCCACTATACTCGACCGCAACCCGTCCTGCGCGTGTCAGAAGCGCTCGCCCACCATGACCTCGCTCTTGGTCCACAGGGCCCGGGCCCGGTCGGGATCGAGCGCGTAGGGGCGCACGCCGGCCCGGGCCACCGTCGGATCAACGCCCTCGGTGAGCTCCGCGACGTGGCAGTCCTCGCAGTAGCGACCGCCCACCGCCTCGGCGGGGGCCACCACGCCGGCCCAGACCGAGGTCGCCGCGCCCTGCGGGATGCTCTTCCACGAGAACGCCTCCCCGCGCGCGCGCATCTGCTCGAGCATGCCCTCGATGACCGCGGGGTCGAGGTGGCGGCCCAGCTCGGTCATGATCCCGCCCGGGTGCACCGCGGTGGCGCGGACGCCCCGCTCGCGCAGGCGGCGGTCGAGCTCCACCGCGAACAGGATGTTGGCGGTCTTCGAGCGCCCGTAGGCCACGAAGGGCTCGTACGGGGTGTGCGCGAAGTTCGGATCGTCGAGGTCCACGTCCGAGAAGCGGTGCCCGGACGACGACAGCATCACCACTCGGGCGCCGCGCCGCAGCAGCGGGGCCATGCGGTTGACGAGCACGAAGTGCCCGAGGTGGTTCGTCCCGAACTGCGTCTCGAAGCCGTCGGTGGTGGTGCCCTTCGGGCACGCCATGACCCCCGCGTTGGCGATGAGGAGGTCGTACGGCTGGTCGGCCGCGATCTGCTGGTCGGCCGCGCGGCGCACGCTGGCCAGGTCGGTGAGGTCGAGCTCCACGAGCTCGATGGTGCCCCCTGAGCCGGCCTCCGCCTGGGCCGCGGCGATCGCCCTGCGGGCCTTGTCGAGGTTCCGGGCTGCGCCTACCACGTGGGCCCCACGGGCGGCGAGCGCCCGGACGGTCTCGACCCCGAGGCCGGCGGAGGCCCCGGTCACGAACACGCGCTTGCCGGTCAGATCGACGCCCGCGAGGACGTCTTCGGTAGTGGACTTCGAGTCGAAGGTCTTCATCGTTCCCATGCTCCTCTGGACGGGCCCCGGACCCGCCTCGACAAACGCGGCGGAGGTGGTCCACACTGTAGCGGAGGGCCCCCTCCGTTTTATACGGAGGCAAACCTCCGTTTAGCGGGGGACATTCCCGGCGATGTCGAATCCAAGTAGCGAAGCGCCACGCCTGCGCGCCGACGCCGCCCGGAACCGGGAGCGCCTCATCGAGGCGGCCAAGGAGGTCTTCGGCGAGGCGGGCGCCACCGCCAGCCTGGAGGCCGTCGCCCGGCAGGCCGGCGTCGGCATCGGCACCCTGTATCGGCACTTCGAGTCCCGGGAGGCGCTGGTGGGGGCGGTCTACCAGCGCGAGATCGATCGGCTGGTGGAGGCGGCCGAGCGCGGCTCGCCGGACGGCCCGCGGGCCGCGATCCGGGCCTGGCTGCACCTGTTCGTGGACTACATCGCGGCGAAGAAGGTCCTGGTGAGCGCGATGTCCCAGGCGCCCTCTTCGCTCGAGGCCATCATGGGCGCGGTGAAGGTGCTGCTCGACCGCGCCATCGAGGCGGGCGAGGTCCGGGCGGACCTGCGGCCCGAGGACCTCATGCACGCCCTCGCGGGGCTGGCCTACGCCCACGATCGGGCGGGTTGGCGGGAGAGCGCCCTCCGGCTGATCGACGTGTTCGTGGCGGGCCTGGCCCCCTGATATGCGCTCGGTGCGCGCGCGGCCTTCGGACGGCGTCCGGGCGTCCGGCCCCTCGGACGGACGGTCGGCTTGGGTGAGGCCGGCAAGCGTCCGATCTCGCTCCAGCTTCGGGTCTCGTCGGGGTTGGCTCGCGTCCTGCTGAGTTGCACGAGGTGAGCGTAGCCCTCTCGTCCCTGACCTCGACGGCGCCCCTGCCCCGGATCGAGCTGCCCCTGGCCCCGCTCCCCCAGGCCGAGGCGGCGCCTTCCGCGCGTTCCGAGTCGTTGGACCCGGTGGACGTGGTGGAGGAGGCCCGCACGTCCGCGTTCGACATCGCCCCTGACCTGCGCGCGTTCGGCCCCATCCTCCACGCGAACCGCGAGGCCTGCGCGGCGAGCCGAGCCTTCGTCGACCGGGTCCGCGCGTCGGCGGTGGGGCGCCTGCACGAGAACGCGAACCGCCTGTTCGCGGCCGAGGCGCGCGTCGCGACGTACACGGACGAGGACTGGGCCGAGGTCACCGCCAACGCGGAGCTCGACCGGGCGCTCGAGGCGTACCACGACACGCTCGTCACAGAGGCCGCGCAGAAGCGCACCGCCGCGAGCCAGCTCGCCTCGGTGCGGGTAGGGGGCTTCGACCCCGCGACCAGGGCGCGGTCGGCGGCGCTGTTCAAGGAGGCAGAGGAGCTCGACGCGATCGCGCTCGAGGTGCGCGCGGCGCGCGCGGCGCTCCATCAGGTCGATCCGGTGGCGGCGGTGCTCTCGCGGCACCCCGAAACGGACCACGCCCCCAGCGCGGAGCGGGCCCAGATCGTGGCGCGAGAGTTCGGGCTGATCCGTGGGCGTATGCTCGAGGTGGAGGTCGAGCTCTCGACGGGCGCGCTCGATCCCCTCGACCTGACCGTCGTGGTCGCGGACCGCCTCCAGCACGAGTCGGTGGCCGCGCGCGCGGAGGCGCGAGATCCGGAAGCGCAGGCCATCTTGTCGTCGCTCCGGGGCCACGCACGGCTCGAGACGCTGACGCAGGCGGGCGCGATGGTGGCGGTGGGTGGCCTCTCCTTCGCGGGCATGCTGCTCGGGGGCGGCGTGGCGCTGGTCGGCGGTGTCGCCGGCGCCGCGGACGGGGTCCGAGGCTGGACGGAGGCCGCTCGGCTGAATCGCGCGGCCGGCGCGGACGGAGCGGGTGGCGCCGCCCTCGTCGATGGCGACGCCGCCCGCGCGACGTACGCGCTCGCGACGGCCAGCTTGCTCCTGACCGCCCTCGACGTCGCGCAGGTCGCGGGGACGCTCCGGGCGATGCAGGTGCGCAACCTGTACGGCGCGGCGGAGGCGCTCGAGGGGGTCTCTGCGCACCAGGTCCGCAAGCTCGACGCGTGGGTGCGGCAGGAGGTGAAGGGCGACGTCGAGGGCGCGGCGCGCACCCGCGAGGGCCTCGAGCGTGCCCTCGGCCCGGAGCGCTGGGCGAAGGTCGCGGCGCCCTTCGAGCGCGTGATCGGGGACCTCTCCGCCGCGCGCGTGTCGACGCTGCGAGAGGCGCTCGGCGTGGAGACCTTCACGCGGCTGGGCGCGCGCTTCGGTGGGGAGAAGGTGTTCAAGTGGGTGAGCGCCCACGGCGCGCCGCGGGTGCGCAGCTTCGCGAACGCGCTGCCTCCGAGCGACGCGGCGGCCCTCCTCGAGGGCCTGGATGCGCGCACCCTCGCGCGGCTCGACCCCCTGCCGCCGGCCCGCGTCCACGAGCTCGCGGGTCGCCTCGGCCTCGACGGTCTCCGCACCGCGGCCCGCGACCTCGACGGCGCGAGCCTGCGGGCCCTCGACGCGGCCTTCGGCGCGGATCTCGGCCGCGTCCTGAAGGTGGTGGGGCCCGAGGACTGGGCCGATCCGGCGGTCATCGGCGCGCTCGCGTCACGCGACCGGGCCGCGGTGCTCGAGACCCTCGGCCGCGGCACGCGCCCCAAGACCCTCGCCACGGTGGTGCAGAACGCGGAGCGCCACCTCCAGCAAGCGAGGTTGCACGCCAAGCCCGACAATCCGATCCGGCCGGACCTCGACCTCGCGGATGACATGCTGGACTACCTGCGCACCCAGCGTCCCGAAGAGGCGGAGGCCGCGGCCCGGATGCTCGAGGCCGAGCTGCTCGACGATGGGCACGCGATCTTGCGCCACGGTCCGCAGATCTCCGACGCGGCGATCGTGGAACGCCTGCGCACAGGAGTCGCGGCGGACGGCACCCAGGGCATGGGTCACTGGGCGTCGACGCGCTTCCGCAGCTTCCGGGTGATGGAGCGGAGTCGTGAGGCGGCTTGGAAGGGGCTGATGGAGGTGGAGAAGGTGGATCCGCGCTTCGGGCCGGGGGTTGGGGGGAATCCGTTGGACGGGGAGTTCACCATCATCGTGGAGCACGGCAAAGAGGTCTCCCGGGGCGTCTACTCCGCGGCGGCCCCGAACCTCATCCCCCACCCGACGAAGTCATGGCAGACGGTCCGGGTCTATGGGCAGCACGTCGACAGTGGGCCGGTGCTCACTCGGACACAGGTCACCTTTGCGTCGGAAGGCGGGCGCTGGAAGGTCGTGCAGCACTTCCCAGGGGTCAAGGACTTCGATAAGACCGCCGGCGTGTACAAACCGGTTGCGCCTCCGCACGTCACGTTGAAGGAGTCCAAGTGAAGATCTACCACTCCGTCGGCTCGCACTTCTTCGGTGTCATCGGAAGCCACCTCATCACGGACGGCGATCCACAAGACCCCTCTGAGTTCGATCAGCAGATCGATTGGGCGGTCGAACGAGCGCGGACGCTCGGTCACGAAGAGGCCCTCCGCCTGACCTACGCCCACCTGCTCTCGAAGCCCGACTACGACATCGATCGCTTCTTCGTGTTGGGCCTGTGGGAGGACGACACCGTGCTCCGGCAGATCCTGGAGCACTTCTACCGCCGCGGCTGGCCCGACGCGCCGTGGCCCCTGAAGTGGGAGGACTACGCCCACGTCGAGCTCGTCGGCGCCCCCGGACCGACGTGGGCCCCTCGGACCCACCGCTGGGGCCCGGACGCGCCCCCGTCGGTCGCCGAGCGCGAGAAGAAGCGCTGACCGTGATGCAACAAGGCGGGCGCGACCGCCCTACGCCGACCACCGAGCCTGGCTACGGCAGGCTCCGGTGCCGGGCGTAGGTGGCGTCGACGCCGGCCCGGCAGTGGGGCTTGTTGGGGTCGTTGTGGTTGGTGCCACCGCCGCTGATGTCCTCGGCCCGGTAGACCACGTAGGTGTGGCCCTGGGCATCAGCGGCCACCGACGGGTGGCGCAGGAACCAGGCGGCCACTGTGCAGTCCGCGTAGGGGATGATCTCGTCCGGCTTCATCTCGCTCCCCCGCTCCACTGGCGTGAGGGTCCAGGCCTCGTCGGGGCTGAAGCAATCCTCCTTGCAGTCGAACTCGAAGATGTCGCTGTTCGCGGTGAAGACCACGTGAGCCTCTCCCGCGCCATCCAGGGCGATGTCCACCCCCGCGCCGAGGTTCTCGCTCTCCACCAGACCCAGGCCGCCCCAGCGGCTGATGTCGTCGCAGCCGCTGTCGCAGGCGAGGTACTGCAGGCGCGGGACCCCAGCGTCGTTCTCACCCAAGAGCACCATGCGGGCGCCACCGGTGGGGGTGAGGGTGAGGGCCACCGCGGGGTCGATGCGGGCGATGTTCCGGTCCACGTAGGCGTTCATGAGGCCCAGGCCAGCCCAGCCGTCCTCGGTGTCGCAGTTCGACTTGCACTCGAAGTACGCCCCGAGGTCCAGGGTGCCGGACTCGGACTCCACCTGCACCACGGTGGCCACGTGGGGCACGCCCATTGGCCTCCAGGCGATCATCGCGTTGGCCACCGTCCCCGGTGTCTCGAACTTCACGACCTTCACGTCCTCCGGCCGGCTGCAACCCGCGGGGGGGCAGTAGGCATAGAACGCGTCTCCGATGGCGTAGGCCGGATAGATCATGTGCTGGCCGCCTTGCGCGTCCAGCTCGATGGTGGGGTTCACGGTGTTTCGGTACGACGTCTCGTTGGGGAGGAAGAAGGCCCCCGCGCCACCGCCGCCGTTGTTGTCGTTGCCCCCCGGGGTACGGGGGTCGCCCTAGCAGGCTGGTGACCCGCGTCGTTCAGCGGGTCAGGCGGGCGGCGCCGTAGCGGGTCAGGAAGACGAGGTCGTTACCCACCCGCTGCACCGCGAGCAGGCTCTGGGCGTCGATGGGCACCGCCTCTCCGAAGTCCACCAGGACGCGCAGGTTGCTGCCGTCCAGGTCGGCCTCGTAGAGGGCCCCGCCGCTTTGGCGATCGCCGAGGATGAGGCCCTCGGGGCCGTGGCCCAGGAGCCACCAGCGGTTGGGCTCGGTGGTGAGGCCCTGCGACGCGCCCCCGGCTGCCGGCACCCGCCGGAGGGCGTCGTCGGTGTCCACGTAGTAGACGTAGCCGCCCTCCACCGCGAGCAGGTCAGCTTGCACCCGCTCCAGCACGGTGTGCTGGCCGCTCAGGAGCCCGGTCTTGCCCACCACGCCGCCGTTGAAGTCGGACCAGAAGACCTCCTCGTCGGCCACGATGAGCCCCGAGGGCTGGACCACGTCGTCGATCTTCACCCCCGGTTGCCCGTCGAGGGGGAAGCGGTACAGGCCGCTGGGCACCGCGTCGTCGTAGTCCACGAGGGCGCAGATCACGTACGCGTCGTGCCCGGCCAGGCCCTGGCACCACACGCTGTTGGAGGTCCCGAGCCCGGGCACGGCGGTGAAGCGCGACAAGCGGCCTTGCACATCGCCCGAGTAGAGATAGCCGTCGGTGTACGCGGCGAAGACCTTCCCGCCGGCCAGGGTCGCCCCGTCCAGGTAGCCCTCCGCCCCCACCCCGAGGGTGAGGAGGCGGTCCGTGCCGGTGGCGAGGTCCACGCTCCACAGGGCCGCGGCGCCGCTCCGGCCGTCGGCCCAGACCAGCGCCGTAGCGCCCTGGGCGAAGCCCTCCTCGGCGCTGAAGCTGGTGGCGAGGTAGGCGAGGCAGCCGCGGCCGTCGGGGGTGCAGAACGACTCGCCGGGGCAGGTCCCGCAGGTGGCGCCCTCCACCGAGCCGCACACCCGGCCGGCGCAGACGTCCTGGCAGAGTCCCCCGTGGCAGGCCTCCCTTGGCCCGCAGTCGTTGGCCCCCGCGCACTCCGCGCAGCCCTGGCCGCCGTAGCTCTCTGGCCACGCTGGGGGCAGGGCCTGGGCGCAGACCATGTGCAGGTCGGCGCACTCCAGGCTGGAGGTGCAAGCGGGGTTGTCGAGGCAGGTATGGCCGAGGCAGGGCCCACCGGGGCAATCCGCGGCGGAGTTGCACGCCACACACTTCCCCCCCGCCTGGTCGCAGACCTGGCCCATGGGGGTGCAGGTGAGGTCGCTGGCGCAGTCGGCGGTGGCCGCGCACCGTCCGGCGGCGCACTGGCCGCCCGCCCCGCAGTCGTCGCTGGTGCGGCACTCCGCGCAGCGGCCCTGGCTCCGGTCGCACACCCCGGCGCCACACTCGCTGCTCGTGGTGCAAGGCGTGTTGACCACCACCCCCGCGTCGGTCCCTGCGCTCACCCCGCCGTCGGTGGCGGGCCGGGGCTGAACCGGGGTGCGCTCGCGCCCGCCGCCGCTGCATGCGGTGAGAGCCAGGAGGAGCGCGAGGGTGAGCGACGAAGAGCGGGCGTTGAGCATGAGGCGAGGCGTGGAATGCCCCGCCGGGGTGGCTCAGGGCCAGGGAAAACGGCTTGGAGGCCCGGCCGATAGGGGGGTCGATCTCGTGATGCCCATCACAGGCATGAACTCACCCTTCGTCGAGCGCCGCCGTCGTCGACGTCCCCGTGGTGCCCGACCCATCCGCCGGCACGTCCGCCAGCTCAGCCGGGCTCGGCGGAGGGCGGCGGCGCTCGGGCACCTCGACCGGCGGGGGCACTGGGCAGCGGGTGCACGGCCCGCGCATCGGGACGCGCAGCACCTGGCCGATGCGGAGGAAGGTGCCGCGCATGTGATTGGCCTTCTGGATCGCGCGGATGCTGCTCTTGTTCCTCAGCGCGATCTTGCCGAGGTTGTCGCCGTTCCGGACCCGGTAGATCCGAAGGTTCTGGTCGGGCCGCTGCGCGAGGAGCGGGGCGACGCGGCGCCCGAGCTCCTGGGCGCGCGGGTTGTAGAATCGGACGTGGAAGTGATCGCGGTGGCGGCGTGCGTGTCGGATCAGTGAGTTGCGCCCCCCGTCGAAGAGGCTCGCGAGCCATACGGGATCCTCGCCCACCGAGAGCGCGTGCGCGCGCAGCGCCCTTTGGACCGCGCGATCCACGAGGATGACCTGCACGTCCGTCAGCGTCACCAACGCCTTCACGAGGTCCCAGTTCGCGCCGACGTCCATCACCTTCTCGCACGCGCGACAACGCGGGACCTCGGCGGTCGCGTAGTAGAAGCCGAGGTCGACGTCCCGCCCGTTCTGGTGGCTGCGGTGCGGACGAAACCACCCGCCCTCCTTCAGGCTGATGCCGTTCACTCGAAGGGGTGGGGCGTCGGGCCGAAGGCGGTGCACCTCGCGGGCGGCCGCCACGACGTACTCGATCGTCTCTGCCGTCGCCCACGCCCGGTTCGGCATCACGACCGTCCACGCGCCGGTCTCTCCGCCCAGCGGGAACTGCTCGGCGTTGATCAGCCGGCCTTCGTGCGCGAAGCCCAACGAGATCGAACCCAGCGCTTCGGGCGTCTTCACCCAGCGCGCGGTGAGGTCGTCGTCCGAGAGGTCGCACGTGTACCGGAGTCGAGGATCGACGCCGCTGTCGACCTCCTCCTCGAGGACCTCCCCCGAGTCGTCGTCGCGCTCGTCATCCGAGGCCGCCACGGTCGCGCTCGTCGTCATCGCGACGGTGGTGGTCGTCGTGGTCAAGAGCGCGTGGAACGCGTCCTCAGTGTCGCGTGCGACGAGCTCGGACGCGGTCGACGTCGCTGCGATCGTCGCGGTCTCGACCTTCGTCACGACCAGCGGCGCGCGTGCGACGGGTGCAGGGGAGGCACAGGCCGCGACGAGCGCGAGGCCGGTGACGAACACGGGCGCGGCGCGTCTCAACGGCCGGCACCCTAGCGATCTGGCACGGCCTCCTCAAGTCAGGGGTGCCACCGGGCCGCGGGTGCCCGTCCAGATCTCGCTGCTGGCCCACGATCACGACCGGGTCGGCCTGCGGGGCGTCCGGACGTCCGGCCGGTCGGACGGACGACTGCGCTGGTGATTGGCACAAACGTTCGATCTTGCTGATATTTTGGGTCTCGCCGGGGTTGGCTCGGGTCCTGCTTTGTTGCAGGAGGTGAGCGGCCCCCTCCTGCTGACCCCGGTCGATCCCCAGCTGCGGCTCGAGGTGCCCCTCGCCCCGGTGCCCCAGGTCGAAGAGGTGCCCTCCGAGCCTTTGGACTCCGTGGGCTCGGTGGACGTGGTGGAGGAGGCCCGCACGTCCGCGTTCGACATCGCCCCTGACCTGCGCGCGTTCGGCCCCATCCTCCACGCGAACCGCGAGGCCTGCGCGGCGAGCCGAGCCTTCGTCGACCGGGTCCGCGCGTCGGCGGTGGGGCGCCTGCACGACAACGCGAACCGCCTGTTCGCGGCCGAGGCGCGCGTCGCGACGTACACGGACGGGGACTGGGCCGAGGTCACCGCCAACGCAGAGCTCGACCGGGCGCTCGAGGCGTACCACGTAAAGCTCGTCACAGAGGCCGCTCAGCAGCGCGCCGCCGCGAGCCAGCTCGGCTCGGTGCGCGTGGGGGGCTTCGACCCCGCGACCAGGGCGCGGTCGGCGGCGCTGTTCAAGGAGGCGGAAGAACTCGATGCGATCGCGCTCGAGGTGCGCGCGGCGCGCGCGGCGCTCCATCAGGTCGACCCGGTGGCGGCGGTGCTCGCGCGGCACCCCGAGGTGGACGACGCCCCCAGCGCGGAGCGGGCCCGGATCGCGGCGCGAGAGTTCGGGCTGATCCGTGGGCGCATGCTCGAGGTGGAGGTCGAGCTCTCGACGGGCGCGCTCGATCCCCTCGACCTGACGGTGGTGGTCGCGGACCGCCTCCAGCACGAGTCGGTGGCCGCGCGCGCGGAGGCGCGGGATCCGGAAGCGCAGGCCATCTTGTCGTCGCTCCGGGGCCACGCACGGCTCGAGACGTTGACGCAGGCGGGCGCGATGGTGGCGGTGGGTGGCCTCTCCTTCGCGGGCATGCTGCTCGGGGGCGGCGTGGCGCTGGTCGGCGGTGTCGCCGGCGCCGCGGACGGGGTCCGAGGCTGGACGGAGGCCGCTCGGCTGAATCGCGCGGCCAGCGCCGACGAGGCGGGTGGCGCCGCCCTCGTCGATGGCGACGCCGCCCGCAAGACCTACGCGCTCGCGACGGCCAGCTTGCTCCTGACCGCCCTCGACGTCGCGCAGGTCGCGGGGACGCTCCGGGCGATGCAGGTGCGCAACCTGTACGGCGCGGCGGAGGCGCTCGAGGGGGTCTCTGCGCACCATGTCCGCAAGCTCGACCAGTGGGTGAGGCAGAGGGTGAAGGGCGACGTCGAGGGCGCGGCGCGCACCCGCGAGGGCCTCGAGCGCGCGCTCGGCCCCGAGCGCTGGGCGAAGGTCGCGGCGCCCTTCGAGCAGGTGATCGGGGACCTCTCCGCCGCGCGGGTGGCGAGGCTGCGTGAGGGGCTCGGCGTGAAGACCTTCACGCGCCTGGGCGCGCGCTTTGGGGGAGAGAAGGTGTTCAAGTGGGTGAACGCCCACGGCGCGCCGCGGGTGCGCAGCTTCGCGGAGGCGTTGCCTCCGAGCGACGCGGCGGCCCTCCTCGAGGGCCTCGATGCGCGCACCCTCGCGCGGCTCGATCCCCTGCCGCCGGCCCACGTCCACGAGCTCGCGGGTCGCCTGGGCCTCGACGGCCTCCGCACCGCGGCCCGCGACCTCGACGGCGCGAGCCTGAGGGCGCTCGACGAGGCCTTCGGCGCGGATCTCGGCCGCGTCCTGAAGGTGGTCGGGCCCGAGGACTGGGCCGATCCGGCGGTCATCGGCGCGCTCGCGTCACGCGACCGGGCCGCGGTGCTCGAGGCCCTCGGCCGCGGCACGCGTCCGAAGACCCTCGCCACGGTGGTGCAGAACGCGGAGCGCCACCTCCAGCAAGCGAGGTTGCACGCCAGGCCCGACAATCCGATCCGGCCGGACCTCGACCTCGCGGATGACATGCTGGACTACCTGCGCACCCAGCGTCCCGAAGAGGCGGAGGCCGCGGCCCGGATGCTCGAGGCCGAGCTGCTCGACGATGGGCACGCGATCTTGCGCCACGGTCCGCAGATCTCCGACGCGGCGATCGTGGAACGCCTGCGCACTGGAGTCGCGGCGGACGGCACCCAGGGCATGGGTCACTGGGCGTCGACGCGCTTTCGCAGCTTCCGGGTGATGGAGCGGAGTCGTGAGGCGGCTTGGAAGGGGCTGATGGAGGTGGAGAAGGTGGATCCGCGCTTCGGGCCGGGGGTTGGGGGGAATCCGTTGGACGGGGAGTTCACCATCATCGTGGAGCACGGCAAAGAGGTCTCCCGAGGCGTCTACTCCGCGGCTGCCCCGACCTCAATCCCACATCCGACCAAGTCCTGGCAGACGGTGCGCGTCTACGGCCAGCACGTCGACAGCGGTCCAGCGATCACACGCACGCAAGCCACCTTCGCCTGGGAAGGAGGACGCTGGAAGGTCGTGCAGCACTTCCCAGGGGTCAAGGACTTCGATAAGACCGCCGGCGTGTACAAGCCGGTTGCGCCTCCGCACGTCACGTTGAAGGAGTCCAAGTGAAGATCTACCACTCCGTCGGCTCGCACTTCTTCGGTGTCATCGGAAATCACCTCATCCACGAGGGTGATCCGCGGGACCTCTCGGAGTTCGATCAGCTGATCGACAGCTTGGTTGCAGATGCGCGGTTGCTCGGTCACGAAGAGGCCCTCCGCATGACCTACGCCCACCTGCTCTCGAAGCCCGACTACGACATCGACCGCTTCTTCGTGTTGGGCCTGTGGGAAGACGACACCGTGCTCCGGCAGCTCCTGGAGCACTTCTACCGCCGCGGCTGGCCCGACGCGCCGTGGCCCCTGAAGTGGGAGGACTACGCCGACGTCGAGCTCGTCGGCGCCCCCGGACCGACGTGGGCCCCTCGGACCCACCGCTGGGGCCCGGACGCGCCCCCGTCGGTCGCCGAGCGCGAGAAGAAGCGCTGACCGCTGCTCGCCCTGTTCACCAGGCTGGTTGCTGGTGCCCGAGGGCGAGCGACGGCGTGGTCCGGACAAGGCAAGAAGTACTGCAGTCGACTCGTGCAGTCGAGCTTGCAGAGGCCTCCGCCGCGGCGTGACCGCGCCGACACTCGAATGCCGACCGGTGCCAAAGAGCGTGGCCCGGGGACGCGTCGTGACGCGGCCGTGACACGAATTCCTGAGGATCGTGCGGTGTGCGATCGCGGGTTTGATCGTGCGATCCCACGATGTGGCAGGTTGGCCTGCTGGCATGACGGATGCAGCCCGCGGTCGCCCAACCCACCATGATACTCGATAGACGTCTCGTGTTCTTCCTGGCTACGGCGGCCACCTTCTTGACCGGCTGTCCCGACGAGGGCAGCGGACTCGGCCCTGGGACCCACCCGGACGGCGGCGCAGGCTCGGATGCTGGCGTCCCGGACGCCGACAGCCCCTACGCGGTGTTGCGCTTCGGCCGCTACACCCAGGGGCCCACCCGGGCCGTGCTCACCAGCCCATCGCTCGTCCTGCTCGGGCACGAGCTCGCGTACATCGAGCCAGAACTGTACGGACAGGTGGGCGAAGAGGCGGCGTCGCCCTGGCGCGGCGGCCTCATCACCCTGGATCCCGCCACCGGCGCGACGCGCCTGTACACCGAGGCGGATGGCTTGCCGGCGGCCGACGTCGAGGGGCCGGGTCGGGGGCCGGTCTCGATCTACGACCTCGACTGGATCGAGGAGGGCCAGTCCTTCGTGGCCGCGGGGTGGACCCATCTCATCCGCGGCGAGTGGTCAGCGGAGGGTGACTTGCACTTCACCGCGGTCCAACTCACCGCGCCGGGGGCTACGACCCCGGCCTTGATCAGCACCGTTGTGGCGTTGGCGAGCGAGATCGTCGTGGGCACGGATCAGGGCTTCGTGGCCGTGAACAGGGACGACCTCGCCGTGCGTCGCTGGATCGCGACGGATGGTCTCCCCTGGACGCGGGCCCTCGTCCGCCTCGACGCGGACACCGCCCTCGCGACCGCGGGGCCCGTCGGCACCCCCGAGGCCACGGACGCGCTCGTGATCGAGGCAGCCGCGGTCGCGGCGAGCCCGATCGCGGGTCCGGGTCCGGGCTACGTGCCGGTGACTGCGGCGTCGGTCGGCGGGGCGGCGGTGCTCTCCTACCGGCTCCCCGAGGGGCGCGGTGGCCTCTGGCAGGTGGAGGGTGATGGGGCCGGTGGCTTCGTCGCCCGGAGCTACGTCGAGGCCGACGTCCTGGCCGGCGCCTCCGCCGCGCCCTTCGTAGTGAACGCGATGGCCTACGATCCCGTGCACCACCAGCTCGTCCTCGGTGGCGCCATCTCCGTGGCGGCGCCGGTCCGAACCGGTGGGCTCGCGGTGATCGAGCTCGGCCCCGACGGGCACCTCCCGGACCCGGTGCGTGTGGCGCCGCTCATGGACCGGCGCGACCCGTACGCCCAGGTCCTGCCATGGCAAGTCGGGTTGCTCGAGGTGGACGCGGTCGGGCGGTGGTACGTGGCCGGCGTGTTCCTCTGCAACGAGCACCGGGCCGGGCTCACCGGGCTGTACCGTATCGAGCAAGGCGATGACGGGCCTCGCCTGGTGCGACCCATCCCGACCGGCGTCCGCGCCATCACCGCGGGTCCGGATGGCGCCTGGTGGCTGTCCCTGCGCGACGAGTCGCCCGGCCTGCGATGCTTCGGTCAGGAGGTGCAGCAGGGGGTCTGTCGTCTGCGCGCGGACGGCGCCTGCGAGCTGTACACCCCGAACCCGAACACCGACGACGCGATCCTCGCCAACGCATCGGCTCGGAGGATCGCGTTCGGGGCTGACCCTGCCGATCGCAAGATGGCCTTCGCTACGGACCACGAGGCGACGTACGTTCGCGTCGGTGACGTGGCGGAGGTGCTCTCTACCCAGTTCGAGCCGGGGCTGAACCTCGACGCGACGTCGATCGCCTGGGGCGAGGGCAACGCGCTGTGGATCGGGTCGACGTTCGGCTGGGACAGCCTCCCGGGGTTCCCTGAGGACCAGGTCATCCTCGTCAACCGGCGCATCCCGCAGGGCCTCGGCTACATGGAGATCGACCCCACGAACGGTCGGACCTCGAACCTGAGGCGATTCGTGCGCGCGGCGTCGGACCAGGTGGGGGGTCACGAGGAGATCGACGGGCTGTCCTCGAGCAATGTGCAAGCACTGTTGCCATTGACGGGTGGCGCGGTGCTGGTGGGCCTCGGGCCGGAGCGGGTAAGCGGACCACTTGATCACTTCTGGCCCGAGCTCGCGCCGACGAACGCGCCGGGAGGCATCGCCTGGGTTCGTGGTCGGAGCGTGGTCACGCTCGAGAGCGAGGGCCGCGCGCCCCTCACCGAGGTGGTGGCCTTCGCGCGGATGGGCGAGGCGGTGCTCGCGCTCGACGCGGCGCTCGGCGTGTTCGAGGTCGACGTCGAGGCGAAGACCGCGACCCAGGTCGTCGAGGCCCCCTGGAGCCAGGACGAGCGCGGCCTGTCGCTCGCGGTCTCACCGCAGGGGGTGCTGGCGGTGGGGACGACGCGCGGACTGTACCTGCAGGGCGGGGATGGCGCCCTGGCGCCTGTGGAGGTGAAGGGGCGCACGGGCTTCGTCAGCGCGGTGCGCTTCGAGGCCGACGGGGTGCTCCTGGCGGGCGGCGACGAGGGCCTGCTCCGGCTCGTCGCCGCGGGCGCCACGCCACCCGCGCTGGGCCCAACCGGGCCGCTCCCGCGGGAGCCCTGGCCGCTCTCCCTCGGCTGCAACGGGGAGGTAGGGTGCGTATGCGGGGGCCCCGACGACTGCGCCCCCGGGCTCGGGTGCGCGTGCTCGGACCTGAGCGACTGCCTCTGCGCCGCCCCGCTCGACCCGTGTGATCGAGATCCGGGCAGTGCGGGCTGCGCGTGCCGCCCCGAGGCCCAAGACTGCGCGCGCAACCTGGTCTGCACCTGCGTGGACGAGGACTGCGCCTGTCAGCCAGAGTCGGTCGACTGTACGCAGGACTGCACGTGCGGGACGGCCAGCGGGTGCCCGGAGGCGATGCACTGCGAAGGGGGCATCGCCGGCTTCTCGTGCGTGCCCGACTGAAGGAGGTGCGCTGGCGTCCGAGGGGGTGCTCGACGATCGCGCGCTCGAGCAGGCAGCCGTGTCGCGGGTAGGGGAAGCTGGCGATCTGGGAGGAGCGCCGCCTCCTCGATCCGGTCCGTGAGCCCACGCACGTTGGGCCAGCGGCGCGGCGGCCGGGGTATACTCGAGTGGTCATGTCCCGCATCGGTCATTTCGCACTCTTCGCGTTGGCCCTCGGTGCCGCTTGTGGCGACGTGACCCAACCCCTCGAACCGACCGAGCGGTGCGAGGCGGGAGAGCACGTCCGCAATCACGCCTGCGTCGCCTGCCCGGACGGCACGATCCGCGAGGGGGGCGATCCGGCCGAAGGGCCGGATACGACCTGCAAAGCGGTCCCGCGCTGTGCCGAGGACGAGCGGGTGCTCGACGGCCAGTGCCTGAGCTGTCCGGAGGGTCAGAGCAACGACGCTGGCGACGATCCGAGCGGCCCCGACACCGACTGTGAGCCGCCCCCGCCGCCCCCGGAGGCCTGCCTCGCCGACCACCGGGTCGAGGCCGGCGCCTGTGTGCCCTGCTCCGACGGCCTTACCAACGAGGCCGGCGATGATCCCGGCGGTCCCGACACGATGTGCGACCCTCGGCTCGAACCGTGTCGCGAACGCAGGCACGTCGAGGCCGGCCGGTGTGTGCCGTGTCCGAACGGGACCTACAACGAGGCGGGCGACGATCCATACGGCCCCGATACCTCCTGCGAGCCCATCAACTACTGCCTCGAGGACGAGCGGGTCGAGGCGGGGGTCTGCGTACCCTGCCCCGATGGCTACACCAACGAGGCCGGCGACGACCCCACCCGCTCCGACACCGTCTGCAACCGGCCCGGCTTCTGCGCCGAGGACGAGCGGGTCGAGAACGGCGCCTGCGTCCCATGTCAAGATGACTTGCGCAACGAGGCGGGTGACGACCCGCTCGGACCGGACACGGCCTGCCACGACCTGTGCACCCACGTCCTCGGGGTCGACTGCGAGACCTTCGAGGATGCCTACCTGAAGTCCGACGCTCCTGAGGCGTGGGCCACCTTCGGGTCGGCGCTCGCGCTGAGCGCGGACGGGAACACCCTCGCGGTCGGGGCCTTTGGGCAGGACGGACCCCTTCCAACCGATCCCGACGTCTATCCCCCCTACAACAGCGGGGCCGTCTACCTGTTCACCCGCACGGCGACCAGCTGGGTACTCGAGGCCGAGCTCGAGCCCGAAGCCCCGGTCGCTGGCGACAATTTTGGTTTCGCGGTCGCCCTGGACCGCGACGGTGACACCCTGGCGGTGGGCGCCCGCTTCATGGAGAGCGCTGGTCCAGGGGGCCTGGGCCAAGCAGGCGCGGTCTTCGTCTACGCCCGCACCGGGGCTGGCTGGAGCCTCGGCGCCCGGGTCGAGCCGAGCCTGCCCGAGGCAGGGAGCCGCTTCGGGTCCGCGGTCGCCCTCAGCGACGACGGGACGCTGCTCGTCGCCAGCGCTCCCTTCGAAGACAGCCTCGCTCGCGACAGCGGCGCCGCGTTCGTGTTCGCCCAGGTGGGCCCCGGCTGGAGCGAGCAGGCGAAGCTGAAGGCCTCGAACGCCGGAGAGACGGATTGGTTCGGAGAAGCGCTGGCCCTCGATGCCGCGGGTGACACCCTGGTGGTGGGCAGCAGGCGAGAGCGCAGCAACGCCACCACCATCGACGGCGATCAGACCGACGACTCAGCCTCGATGCGCGGCGCGGCCTACGTATTCGTGCGCGCGGGGACGAGCTGGAGCCAACAGGCCTACCTCAAGGCGCCCGACCACTACGAGGCGTGGTTCAGCACCGCCATCGCGCTGAGCTCCGACGGTGACCAGCTGGCGGTCTCCTGCCCCGTCGTGGGTGGCACTCACGGGCTCATCTATCTCTTCGAGCGAAACGGCAACCAGTGGAGCCGGGGCCCGACCCTCGCTGCTCGGAACAACCGCGAGCTCGGTACCTCGCTGGTGATGAGCGGTGACGGCAACACCCTCGTCGCTGCGGCCGAGTACGAGGAGAGCGGGGCCACCGGGCTGGACGGTGATCGGGAGGACACCTCCGCCTTTGGGGCCGGCGCGGTCTTCGTGTTCCGACGCGACCCGGTCGGGTGGGCGCCCGCGGTGTACCTCAAAGCCTCCAACACCGACGAAATGGACTGGTTCGGCCACAGCCTCGCCGTCAGCGACGACGGCCGGACCCTCGCCATCGGCGCGATCCTCGAGGACGGCGCCTCGGCGGGAGTGGACGGCGACCAATCGGACAACTCGGTCGAAGCTGCGGGGGCAGTCTACGTCCGGCAGATCGCGCCTTGAGGGAGGCGGAGGCGCACGCGCGTCGGTCCGGAACTCAGAGCGCGTTCGTGTCGACGAGGAACTGCGGGTTCCGCATCGAGCGGACCTCGCGCTCGGTGGCCTTCCAGTCGTGGTCGCCGAAGACCGAGGCGGCCTCCACGAGCAGGGAGGGCGCGAGCTCGTAGCGGGTGTCCGCGCGCCACTCGCCGGGCAGGCCCATGTCCTGGATGTGGCCCGAGAGATACGGGCTGAGGGCGAGCTTGGCCCCCATCGCCTTGGCCTTCTCGAGGGCGTGCTCGACGATCGCGCGCTCGAGCAGGCCACCTTGCCCCGGGTAGGGGAAGTCGGACTTCATGCCCTCGAGGAAGAGCAAGGGCGCTTTCGTCTGGGGGTCCGCGAACAGGCGCAGGTAGGCGCGGCCCGCGAAGTTCGGCCAGCGTGGGTCCTTGGCGAGCAGGACCTGGTTTCGGGCGTTGATGAAGCAGGCCAGGGCGCAGTGCGGCATCACGTCGAAGCCGTGGCTGGGGCCGCCGACCTTGGTGGCCCAGAAGATCTCGTGGGGTTTCTCGGTGGCCTCGGTGGTGGTGAACGTGAGGCCGGGCTGGTCCGTGGGCTTGTTCACCGAGGTCGGCGTCAACCAGGCCTGCCGAGCCCGCGCGTCGAGGTGGGCGAGCTGGGCCTCGCTGCCCGCGTTGCCGACCCGCCACTCGGGGAAGCGGCCCTCGACCACCGCCTGGGTCAGGTCCCAGACGACGCGGTTCGTCTCCGCCTCGGGCACGCGGTGGCGGCGCATCCAGCCCGCCGCCCCCTCGTTGACGGCGCGGAGCGGCACGAAGGTCTCGTCCGCGAGGGCGGCCACGATGGCCTCGGGCACCACCGCCCAGCGCTTCACCTCGCCCTCGGGCACGCCGAGCTCGCGTCCGAACTCCAACAGGAGCTTCTTCTCGAGCTGGGCCACCGGGTCCTTGGCGCGGGCGGCTCGGGTGATGACGCTCCGCAAGGTGGCCTTCGACGCGTGCTGGCGGATCTTGCAGCGGAAGCCCGAGACGCGGTGGCCCCGGTACTCCTGGCGATCGCCCGCGCCCTTGGCGTGGTTGGCGTAGTCGGGGGCGTTGAGGGCCGCGTCGGCGAGCAGGGCGAAGCCGGCCACCGCGCGGTCGAAGGCGGGCCGCTCGGGCTCGGGCAGCTTGGCGCGGGCCCCGACGAGGCTCGCGGCGACCGCGTCGTCGCCGAGGCGCGCGTCGAGCGCCGCGAGCGCCTGCTCGAAGGTGGCGACGTCGGCCGCGAACAGGGCCTTGGTCTCGGGCAGGCGCCGGACGTCCGGGGCGCGCCCGGCCTCGAGGCGCGGGGGCGGGCCCTTGAACTTCGGGGACAAGATCAGATCGCTGCCATGAACGTCGACGATCTCCTTGCGCTGCGCGTCCGCCAGCGCGCGCATGGCGCCGAGCGACTCGACGTCGAAGACCGCGCCCAGCGCGCCCAACCCCTGCAAGCGGTCCGTCAGCTCGTCGATGGCGGCGATGATCTGGTTCCGCATGTCGAGCTCGTGTCGCGGGCTGCCGAGCCCCCGCGGGTCCGGCTCGAGGTAGGCCCCGAGCTGGGCGACGCGGGTGAGCGCGAAGCTCGCGTCGTAGAGCGACTTGCCCGCGCTCCACGCCGCGTCGATCTCGGCCGGGGTCGCCTTTCGCAGGTTGGGCAGCGCGGACCAGTCCACCGGCGAGTCGGGCGCGCGCCGCTCCGCCGCGAGCAGCCGCTCGCTGAAGGACAGGTGCGGGGTCGCGTCGGCCGGCCCGCCGGGAAGCAGGGCCTCGCCCTTCTCCAGCGCGACCGCGTGGTCCCGCTGCGCGTACGCCGCCTCCTGGAGCGCCTTCGCGCCCGCCTTCAGGGCCTGGGCGTCGATGCCGCCCCCTCTCGCGTTGACCTTCACTCTTTGCTCCTCGAAGCGAGCGCGGTGTCGAGCTCACCCAACGTCTTCTGCGCGATCTCCGACCACCTCAGGGCGAGGTCCTCCTGCCCGAGCCGCGCGTGGCAGCGCGCGCGCATCAGGGCGTCGAGGGGCTGCACGTCACCGAGCAGCGCGAGGACCTCGAGCGCGGTCACGCACTCGGCCCACTTGCCCGCCTCGTAGAGGGCCTCGGCCTGTCGCCGCACCGCCGCGACGTGGCGGGGCGCGACCTCGAGGGCCTGCTCCAGCGGCGCGCCCGCGAGCGCGGCGGCGAGGGCTTTGGGGATGTCGGTCGCCAAAGGTGGTCGAAATGTCGGGGATATGCCTACTCGAAGTCAACCCGTGGAGGGGCGGAAGGGCGGCCGGACGGGTCGGCGGGCGGGGTCCTGAGTCACGCTGAGCAGGCCTGCCGCGAACTGCACCATTGGTGACCGACGGAGGGCAGGGCTTCACGGAGGCATGGGCACCAGCATGGCGGCAAACCTGTCTGGGTGAACGACCCCCAGGCTCGAGAGCACCGCTCGGGCACCCTGGGCCTCCTTCTCGGCCTGCTCGCCTCCCATGAGCGTGGCTCGCTGGAGGCGAACCACGGCCTCGTCTGAGCGCATCTCCAAGGCCGCGAAGCCTCTGCTAGCCTGCTCCAACGACACCAGTGCGGTCTCTAGTCGACCCATGGCGGCTTCCGTCGCCCCTCTCATGGCGAGTCCGAAGGGCCGTGACCACGGGGAGCGCTCCATGAGGATGCGCCGTGTGTAGCCTCGCGCGATCCTCAGGAGTTTGCGAGACGGAGCGACCTGGGCCGAGAGCAGGGCCGCTCGGGCCATGTCGATGTGCGCGTCGAGGCGGAACTCATGGAGGCCGATCAGCATGGAGCGCCAGAGGCTTCGGAGATAGCGCCGCGTTGACTCCAGGGCGTGACGGCCCTCACCGCGGTAGAGCGCCACCTGGATGAGGCGATGAGAAGCCCACGCATCCGGCACTTGGAAGCCTCGGCTTGGCCAGCGCGCGATGGCGTCCTGGATGACGCGCGTCGCTTCATCGGGCTCGTCTCGGACCAACTTGATGAAAGCCAGGGATGTCGTGGTGATCAGCGTGTCGATGAAGAGGTCTCCCCGATCCAGGGCGCCAGCCAGCACGCGAGTTGCGCGCTGGTGAGCCTGATTGAACTCGCCGAGCCGCAGGAGACTCGTTTGAATGAAGGTCTCGGATGTGTCTCGCTCCCAAGTGACGCCGAAACACTGGGTTCGATAGATCTCGTCAGCTTGCAGACAGCCTTGCAGGCCACTTCGCCACGCGCCCTCTAGCGCCTGCGCTACAGCGTAGCCGCCAATGGCCACGCCCAGCCCGTGGGGTTGACCTCCAGCCTGCGCGGCCTCCAGCGCGAGGGCGCCGATGCGCGCGGTGTGCCCACGGCTGAAGATCCCCAGCGCGCCCCGGTACGCGACCTCGATCCCCAATGCCCTGGCCAGTCGATAGGGATCGCCCAACCTCAGGCAGGTGAGGAGGTTGCGCGCCTGAAACAGCGCTCCGGTCACCGTGTCGCACATGCTCAGCATCTCGGAGACGTCCCAGAAGACGTCGGCACGAGCCTCGAGGACATGGTTTGGGCGCCGCGGGCCGAGACGGATGCCGCGAAGACCGATGAGGAGCGCTACCCAGGCCGTCTTCAGGAACGCCTGCCGCGATGACCTGGGCAGGCGCATCCCCACGTGCCTCAGCACGAGATCGAGGACGGCGTAGCCCTCGGTGAGCTGACCGGACCCCAGCAGGAGCGCAGCCGCCCGGCGGAGCGCGTCGTACCGCTCGGCGCGGTCCAGGTCGTCCGCCAACCTGCGCCACTCCCCCGCGGCCTCGGGGCTACGCCCCGCGTTCGCCAGGCCTTCTGCGAGCCTCACCCGGAGGCCGCGATGCGCTGCATCGGAGTGGCGTCCATGCTCCAGCGCCACGCGCAGGAATCCCACCGCTCGCTCGAACTCGAAGTTCTCTGTGCACAGCGTCGCCGCGGTCTCCGCCTGCTCTACGGCCTCGGCCATCCTCTCCGCGTGGAGAAGGTGGGCCACCAGCTCACGAGCGTCGGCTCCGAAGTCCATGAGCACGTCAGCCACTCGAGCATGTCCGAGTCGGATCTCATCCGCAGAGAGGTCCGCCATGAGAAGGTCCCGGATCTGGTCGTGGTAGGTGTCGAGCGCCGCAGTCCGGGTCCCGGGCGCCTCAGAAAGGAGCTGCTCCGCCAGGAGGATCCCGACGGCGCGATCCGCGGCACGCTCGTCTTCTACGAACCGCAGGATCATGCCCCGCGAGAGAGGGCGGCCGGCCAGCGCCACGGTGACCAGGAGGCGATTGGGCACCTCGCCGAGGTGGAGGATCCGCTGCCGGAGGCTCGAGCGGGGAGACTCGTCGATGTCGTACGACGGGGCGGCGCGCCGGGCCCGACAGAGCTCCAAGATGAGGAACGGATTGCCGTCGCTCTCCGCCTTGACGCGAGTCTCGAACTGCTCGTCACGTACGCTCTCGCCCAGCTGGCTGCGTACCAACGAGGTGATGTCCTCGGGGGCCAACGCCTCGACCCGGATGGTCTCGAACGATGTGCCCACCGCCGACCACTCGGTGCTCCAGCGCTCCAAGATGTCGTCTACGTGGATGGGCTCAGGACGAAGGCTCAGCACCAACATCACGGCCGGGGCGTCTGGGGCGCCGAAGAGCATCTCCAGCATCGCGAGGCTGTCAGGTCCGGCCCATTGGACGTCGTCGATGAAGATCGCGATCTCTCGGTCCTCCGCGAGCAGGCGGAGCACGGTCATGAGGCCGTTCATCGCCGCGCGGCGTAGGTCGGTGGGATCGTACTCATGCGCGTCGGGCCTGCCGTCCGCGCTCTGCACGAAGGTAGACCAGAGGGGGAACATGCGGCTGAGCGCGCTGAGTTCGTCAGGCGCGATGGCCGCGGCGACCTTGGGTGACATCAGTCCGGCCAGCCCGTCGACCACGCCGTCCAGGGCCTCGAACGCCACCGTCTCGTTGGGCCGGCATCGGGAGGTCAGGACCAAGCCCCCCTCCGCCGTCAGGCGGCGGGTGAACCGGCTGATGAGGGTCGTCTTGCCCACGCCACCGAGCCCTCGTACACGAACCACTCGGCAGCCCGGCCGGTGGCGGGCTGTCTCCAGACGACCAAGCTCGGTCTCACGTCCCACGAAGGACTCGACCTTCGGTAGGGCCACCGACACGTCACCGAACGCCGATGCCAGCATGAATGGCGTCGGACGCTCTGAGGGCGAAGGGCTCAGCAGGCCTTCGACCAGCCCCTGGAAGGGTCCCAGGCCTGCGTCAGCCTTGAAGGGCCTGGTCTTGGCCACGAAGACCTCCCCCACGGTGCCGGTGAAGGCGGGGCGGCCCAGCAGCGCCTCGTGGAGCAGCAGGCCGATCGCATACCAGTCTGCAGGAGGCCGCGCTGGGTGACCCGACATGACCTCGGGCGCCAGGTACTGAAAGGTGCCCGCGAGGTCCGCGTCTCTGTGCGCCTCCGGGCTGTCAGGATCGAGCATGGAGGACAAGCCAAAGTCCAGGACGACGACTCGACCGTCGGCTTCCAGCAGCACGTTGGATGGCTTGAGGTCGCGGTGGAGTCGTCTCGCGCGGTGGAGGGCATCGACGCCGGCGACGAGCTGTCCGAACGCTTCGTTGATCCTGCGATGGTCGTTGGCCAGGGAGTATAGGCACCGCGGCAGCTCGTCACCATCGACGTACTCCATCGTGAAGAAGGCCGTGCCACCGTCGGCGAACAGCTCGTACAGCTGCACCAGGTTCGGATGGCGCACCTCGGCGACGGAGCGGAACTCCGTCTTGAGATCGAAGATCCCCTCCGGGGACCGGAGCGCCAGCGTCTTGAGGGCGACGACCCGCTGCTCGAGGCGATCAAAGGCGCGATAGACCACGCCCTGGCTGCCCCGACCCAGCTCGGCCAGCAGGTCGAAGCGACTTGAGATCTGCAGCGGGTTGGACACCGCCTAGCGTCTCCGAAGGTGGATGCACTCGATGCCTTCGTCACCCGGCAGCAGGAGATCTGCTCGCGCACGATCCAGGAGCCTGCTGCGGAGCCACTTCGGCCTGTATAGGCGTCGAATGAAGGGCAGCCCATCACCGCGGACGCCTTGATGGATGGACCACGCGGCGAGCACGCCAGAGATCGCAGAGCTACCTCCACGCTCCAGTAGCCACCGGTTGACGAGCGAACCGCGCACCCAGGGGAGCAAGTGTTGCTCCAGGAGGGTGTTGTAGTCGACGCCCTCGTCCAGGGCCCGGCCGGCGAGCCAGCCGGAGGTGAGGGCGGCGTTGATCCCGAACCCCCAGAGGGCGTCCTGGAGGCCCGCGCACTCGCCTACCCAGAGCGCCCCGTGCTGCACGTAGTCAGGCCGCAGGCCAAACTGCCCGTAGCCTCCAAACTGCGGGCCGCAGCGACGCACAAAGCCTGGCATCAGGGACTCCATCGCGGCGAGGGCGCTCCGCAGACACGGCCGGGGCCCTGTGCCCGAGCTCAGGACCGTCGCGGCGACCACGCCCTGACCGCCGGAGCTGACGAGGTAGAAGTAGCCGTGGGGGACCGCGGGGTGACCGACCCACATGACGCACCGGTCCTCGTCGGTCGCGGCCTCGATCTTCGCGCCGACGACGAAACCGGTTGGGTGTCGAGGGCCCGTCGCGACCACATGGCAGTCCTCGGGGCGCGCGGTCGCGTCGAACTGGATCTCGACGCCGAGGGCGAGGGCCTCGTCCTTGAGGGCGGTGTCGAGGCTCTCCGGCTGTATACCGCGCCTCACGATGTAGCCCGCCGGGCGCCGAGAGGAGATCCGATGGAGTCGTCCAGAGGGTGCCACCAACGTCGCCCTCGTCATTGGCTTGACCCAGGCACCGTCGGGGACGAGTCCCTGCTGACGGAGCTGCTGCAGAGTATCGTGCTCAGACGACCAACTCTCGATGCACTGAAGATCGCCGTGGAACCTCGACCCGCACTGTGAGCGCCGCTCGAGGACCACAACCGCGTGACCGCGCCTCGCGAGGGTGATTGCCGTCGCGAGCCCAGCGAGGCCACCTCCGAGAACCCTGAACCTATGGCCACTCACGGTTGCCCCTCGGGAGGTCATAGCGCATCATCCTCGGAAATGGGAGAAGCACCCCAGAAGAAGAAGGTCGCGATCATCGGAGCTGGTCTCGGTGGGCTCAGCGCGGCTTGGGCGCTCCTGAGGTCAGAGCGTTTCACGGTGGACATCTACGAGGCGCAGGACCGGCCTGGTGGAAAGGGGCGCACCCACCGAGATGAGCCCGAGTTTGCGCCCATCGAACACGGTCTGCATGCGTTTGGAGGCTACTACCACAACACCTTCTTCTTGTTGAGGAAGGTCCTGCAGGGCGGCGTCCGCGACCACCTGAAGCCGCAGCACGAGGTCGAGTTTCCGGTCATCCGACGTGACGCGGAGACCATGGTCACCCGCCGGTGGTCGCCGTGGGAGGAGGAGGACGAGACTCCGGGTTGGGATGAATACATGCGGTATGAGGCGCCGGTGGCGGAGCTGGTCGCGCGGCTGTTCGAGTACCTGCAGCGCCTCAGGAGTGAGTTTGAGTCGACGAAGTCGCGACCGATGGTCGACATGGGCAGGCTGCGCCGCAAGGATCTCCCTGGGAGCGTGGCGAGGCTCATCGAGGCCCACCGCTCGAACGCTGGCTCAGGCTTCCTGCCTGGACCCGACCGAGATTTGACCGCGCTCGATGTCGCCGCGCGAATCGCGCGAGGCCTCCCGGGTCAGCCCCGGAGGTCCTTCAGCCCGGATGAGCGTGGCGCCCTGGCCGCGCTCGCCAGGTGGAGTCTCGGTGAGGGACGTGTCGCCTTTGCCGAGGGACCGGTTGGTGAGCCGGAGCTGCTGGAGGACGCAGAGCGGCTCTGCCTGGCCTGCGCGGTGGGCATCCTGGCGACCCGCGCGGACCGCAAGGGTCTGCAGTCGCTGGACTGCCTCGACTTCCGCGAGTTCCTGCGGCGCTATGGTGGCGAGGGGGTGGAGGAGCTCGGCCTCGTCCGAGGTATCTATGATTATGTGTTTGCCTACAGGGGCGGAGATCGCGACCGACCTGCGCTCGCCGCTGGGGTGGCCATTCGGATGATCCTCCTCTTCTTCCTGGACTCTCGAGGTGCCGTCCAGTGGCACATGGTGGACGGCATGGGTGACTCGGTCGTCATGCCGCTCTATCAGGAGCTCACGAGCTCGAATGACTGCCGGTTCCACCACCACCATCGCCTCGTGGAGCTCGTGTGCTCGGACGGCGCTGTGGCTGAGCTCCGCTTCAAGCGTCGATCACACGCGCTCCCCATCGTAAGTGATGAGGGGGATGCGAACCGGTGCTACTGGGGCGCCCTCCAGATCTCAACGGATGGGCATGAAGAGGTGACGAAGTCCGACTACGACGCCGTAGTGTTGGCGATCCCTCCGCTGGCCCAGGCGGGGGTGGTCCCGGAGAGGTTGACCCGCGGGTGGGCCAAGATGATGGGGCCAGAGCTCTCTGTCCAGACGCTCTCGGCTCAGCTCTGGGGTCCGGACGCCCAGGAGTTCGGGAACGTGATTCGGGTGGGTGGCGGGTGCGGGTTCCCGTCCGTGGCGGACATGTCTCATCAGCTGGCGTCTAGCAAGGTCGAGGGAACGGATCGGCGGCTCTACTTCTTCGTGGAGGCTACGGCCGCAGGGGGCGTCACTGAGGCGTCTGTTCGTCAGCGAGTGCGCGAGACAGCGGGCTTCGAGGGCTACGATCCTGACCGCATGCACTTTCAGCAGAACTCCGACCCGTCTGACCTCTACGTTCTCACCCCACCAGGTCCACGGTGCGTTCGACCGGGCGCTCGAGTCCAGGGAGCGTCGAACCTGGTCTTGGCCGGCGATTGGGTGCGTACCGGCTTGGGTTTTGGGTGCGCGGAGGCCGCGGTGGCCTCCGGGTTCAACGCCGCCAATGCGCTGCGGAGGCAGTACTTCCCAGGCGATGAGCTCCTCCCGGTGTACAACGCGGGTGGGCCATTTCGGGAGTGTCAGGATGACCAATGAGACCTGGGTGTTCCCTGATTGTGAGGCTTGGAGCGTCACCATGGCGCTGGCGCCGACCGGGTTGCCGCAGGCATGGATCAAGCCGATCACGCAGGTGGTTCCCACCGCGACACCCACGTCGACGGTGCGCTTGTGGCTCGCGCGCTACCGCGGAGCACACAGGCAGGGGGTGGAGCACCAGACGTACGACTATGTCGAGCTGAGCATCGCGAGCCTGGTCTTGGTTGGTGGGGTTGCCTATTGGCACCTCCCCATGATCGTGGTGTCGAACGAGGAGATCGCCAGGGTGGGTAGGGAGGACTTCTTCTTTCCAAAGGTCCATGACGCCGCCTGTTGCCTGACGAAGAGGCCGGGCGACCTGCAGTTCTGCTGGGGCTTCGATGGGCGCGCTGCACGAACCGTGGGCCTCAGGAAGCTCGTACGCACGTCGGAGTTGACGCAGGAGGAGTTGGTCCGGCGGCTCAACCAGCACTACGCTGGCCAACCGGTCCTGGTCGACGCGCTCTCGAGCTTGGCGAGTCGAACGCTGCAGGTGCAGTGTGGGGGGCAGCGGCGAGCTGTGCTGCAGACCGAGCTCGTCGACAAGATCAACCTATACACAGGCAGATTCGAGCGAATCGGAGTCGGAGGTACCTACCTGGAGGGCCTTCCCAGCACGGGGTGGATCAGCCACTACAACTTCAGGATGACCATGGTCGCGCTCCCTCCAACTGAACCGCTATGAGGGCGCAGGCGCCTCCCGTCGCTGGAGCTCCTCGTGGAGGATGGCTCTGGCGGGGATCGTCGCCCCCATCTGTTCAAGGGTAGAGTAGAGCAAGAAGACGGTCCGGTTCAGAAAGAGAAGGTCCCGATACAGACCCGGCTCTGGGTTGGAGCGCACGATCCTCAAGAACTGCGACCGGCCCGCTCTGGCCAGGCCACGAGCTGCGCCGAAGTCGAACAGCGGGCCCTTCAGGGGCAGCAGGAGCCACTCGAAGAAGGGCTTCACGGCGGTCTCGAAGACTCGATCAGCGTCCTCGCTGCTGAGCTGACCGAGGAGGCCGCCCTCGAATGCCAGCTCGAAGAGGTTCACCGGCGCATCGCCGAGGAGCCCCCGGAACAGCCGGGCGATGAGGGCGGCGAAGGGCGGATCGACGGCCTTGGTCGCGCCGAAGTCCACCAACCCCACATCGCCGCTGGGCGTGAACAGGAGGTTGCCAGGGTGGAGGTCGGCGTGGACTCGTCCAAGGGAGAAGAAGCTCCGCCAGAAGGTGCGGAGGACCAGGCCGCCTGCCCGGTCTCTCGCCTCTGGGTGCTCGAACTGCGCCCGACCCAGGTGGTCGCCTTCGAGGCGGCTGGCCACGAGGAGCCTGGGCGTCGAGTGCTCAAGATACACGGTAGGGATCGAGACGTGAGGGATGTCGAGGCGCTCGGCGAACCACGCCGTTTGGTGGGCCTCGTGGGTGAAGTCGACCTCCTCTTCGAGGCGAGCCGCCAGCTCATCCATGAGCTCCGCGAAGAACGCCTGGTGCCGCGGCAGGTAGCCAACACCACGCCGGAGCAGCGCCGTGTCCTCGCGGATCGCCTCGGCCACAGACGGATACTGGACCTTAATGGTGACTTGATCACCGCCATGGAGAGTAGCCGCATGAACCTGCGCGATGCTCGCGGCTCCGAGGGGTGCCGGGTCAAGATGCGCGAAGAGGGCCGGCGGGTACTGCCGAAGCTCTTTCCGGAGGATCAGCTGCACAGAGGCGAATGAGAGCGGTGGGAGGTCGTAGAACAGCCTGCCGAGTTCGGGCTCGTCGGGGGTGTCTTCAAAGGCGAAGAACTGCGCGAGCTTCGCTGAGAAGCCCCTCCGTTTGGCGAAGGCGGCGCCAAAGCGTCGCGCGGTCGATCCTAGGAGCCAGCGCCCGAGCTGTGAGGCGCCATCGGGACCTCTCTTAGCGATCGCCATAGGGGAGCTTCACCAGGTTCCAGAACCGCTCCTCGAGCTGCTTCCGGGGGATCAAGTGCTCTAGTGAACTCCATGCTGCGTTGTTCTCCACCAGCTTCCTGATCTCGAACGCTGCATGGTAGGCGCCCATGGTCGCGCCGCCACCGTGTCCGGCGAAGAGCGTGGCGACGACAGTGGCCAGGTGGCCCGATAGGGAGTCTGTGTCGGTGAAGCTCACCGTACGGTCGCCCAGCCAGAACGCGGCGAGGCCAACGAAGGTCCAAACCAACGTCCAGATGACGACTCGATGGTCGTGGTCGTGGTCGTGGTCGTGGTCGCGGTCGCGGTCGCGGTCGCGGTCGCGGTCGCGGTCGCGGGGATAGGAGAGGTGCGGGAGCCAGGGGTTCAACTCGAAATCGACGCGAGTGTAGAACTCAGCGATCATGTCGTCGAACGCCCGGCGCTCTGTCACGCCACGCCGGATAAGCACGTCCGCGAACCCTCGAACAAAGTCGCGGCGACCAACCAGGGACTCTTCCCATGTCTGGTAGGCGAAGTTCAAGAAGGCCTGAAAGCCCTCAGGCCGAGGTTCGGCGTGGCCATACTTCTTGACCTCCTCCAATGAGTTGGAGAGGACGGTCGCGAGCCAATGAGCCGCGAGGTGCTCCTTGGAGGCGAAGTGGTCATAGATCCAGCCGGGTTGAACCCCGCATTCGTGGTCGGCCGCGAGGTGGCGACACTTGGCCTCGATCCTGGCCATGGTGACCTCGTCGTAGCCCCAGAGATTCATGAGTTTCGCTCCAGCCGACGCGATCTCATACTTAAGCGTATCAGAGGGCTTGGGAGCAGAGTCGAGGTCAGGATGTCCCATCAGATTGCTTGGTCTAGCAGGTCGCTTAGCGCGTTCCTAGGCCCCGGACGGTTGATCCCGAAGGGTGGATTCGGTTGTAGAGGAGAGTAGGCCAAGCCCTCGGCGGGCGGCAAGGTCGACGTTCTACTCGTGGCGGGCCAGGGCTTTCAGAGGCTTCACCTGGAAGATGGAGGTCCACAAGAAGTCTCCGAACACGACGACGGATCGATTGGGCGGCCGAGAAGAACGCGGATCCGCGCTCTTGACGAGGCCCTCCGCCCGAGAACGCCCACCTGCTCTCGAAACCAGACTACGACTTCGGTCGCCTCTTGAGCCTCGACCTGCGGGAGCACGACGACGGCTTCGGCAGATCCTGGAGCATTTCTCTGCTGCGGCTGGCCCGATACGCCATGGGCCCTCAAGTGCTAGGATGACGCCCAGTTGAGCTGACCCGCTCCCTACGACGCCTGCTCCACGTCCTCTTCCAATGAGTCCTCGGCCTCACGAATGATCTGGTTCAGCACCAGCGGCATGTCGATGCCATCACCCTGCGCCTTGAAGTCCACCGAGCCAATGATGCTCATCGACAGCGCCTCACCCAGCGCATGATCGAGGAACGTCGCCGCCACCGCGAAGCGCTTGTCATCGTCGGCCGCGGCGAGCTCGCGGTGGATGAACTGCAAGTGGTATTGCCCATGCAGGTTGCGCACGTTCAGGTGGAGCCCGGTCAGGTCGATGCCGTGGACCGCCTTGGTGAAGGCGAGGGCGGCGTTGAGGGGCTTCTGCTGGCGGCGGCTGTGCACCACCCAGGTGTCGAAGGAGGGTGCCATGGCCACGAAGTGATCGATGACCTTGGCCACGTTGTCGTCGCCCTCGGGGGTGAAGGTCAGCTCGCCTCCGAAGGTGCCCTCGGTCACCTCGTAGACGAAGCTCAGGTTGCGACTCCGGAGGGCGTCGTCGAGGATGTCGGTGACCCGGCCCGGGCGCCTGCCCGCCATGATCTCGAGGATCTCGGCGTGGTGGTCGGCGAACCACTGCCAGAATCCGCGGAAGTCTGGAGTTCCCTGGGCTTCGGTCATCGGCAGCGGCTCCCTGGGGGCCATGCTTTCTTCGGCTCGGACCCCGCGTCAAGGCGGGCGCCTGACCGGGAGGGCTGTCACTCGTCCCGTGGTCGCTGGTCTGCCACCGCGATCCGGGCGGCCAGGCGGGTATTGTGCGCCACCAGGGCCACGTTGGTGCGCACCACGTCGCCCCCCGAGGCCTGGTCGAGGGCCCCGAGCAGGAACGGGGTCACCGCGCGGCCCTTCACGCCCGCGGCCTCGGCCGCGGCCAGGGCGCCCTGGATGAGCGCGTCGACCACCGCCGGGTCCTGGGCCTCGGCCTCGGGCGGCGGCTGGCACACCAGGAGGCCGCCTCCGGCCAGCTGCTCGTACTGCACGGCCATGATCCGGGCCACCGTGGCCGGGTCGTCGACCCGGTAGCTCACCGGCAGCCCCGAGCGCCCGTGGTAGAACGCGGGGAGCTCCGCGGTGCCGTAGCCGAGCACCGGGACCCCGAGGGTCTCGAGGCGCTCCAGGGTGCGCGGAAGATCCAGCACCGACTTCGCGCCTGCGCACACCACCGTCACCGGGTAGCGGGCCAGGGCCATGAGGTCGGCCGACTCGTCGAAGGTGTGCTCGGCCCCCCGGTGCACCCCGCCGATGCCCCCGGTGGCGAAGACCCGGATGCCGGCCCGGTGGGCCACCGCCATGGTGCTCGCCACCGTGGTGGCCCAGACCCCGCCCGTTGCCACCGCCACCGCGAGGTCGCGGATGGAGGCTTTTTCGGCCCCGCCCGCGATCACCCGGGCCAGGAGCTCGCCCTCGAGGCCCACGCAGAAGCGCCCGTCGACCACCGCGATGGTGGCGGGCACCGCGCCCTCGGCCCGGACCACCGCCTCGAGCTCCGCCGCCACCGTCGCCCGCCGCTCCGCTGGGAGGCCGTGGGCGAGCAGGGTGGACTCCAGCGCCACCAGGGGGCGGCGCTCGGCGATCGCGTCCTCGACCTCCTCGGTGAGGCGCAAGAGGGGTTGCACTTCGCTCAAGGTCAATCCAGGGCGGCCCGGATCATGTCGGCCAGATCCAGGACCTCGCTGTCTTCCGCCCGCTGCTTCACTGCCTCGAGGCGCTGGATGAGGAGCATGCGGTTGGGCTTCTTGCCGTCCTCGACCAGGTCGAGGAGGCGCTGGAGCACCGGGCGCAGGAGCGCCTCGTCCCGCACGTCGAGCAGGCCGGTGAGGAGCCGCGGCTCAGGGGGGAGCTCCACGGCGGCGTCGAGGGCCGCGCGCAGGGTCTCGTCGTTGGGGGTGGCGTTCAGCGCCTCGAGCACCGCGCGCTTGGCCTTGGACTCCTCGGATTGGGGCCCGAGGGCGGCGCGCATGTGCTCGGGGAGCTGGGCGCCCCCCGGCTTGAACAGCTTGTCGAGCTGGGACTTGTAGGCGGAGTACGCCTGCGACTTGCTGGCGCGCTCCCGGTCCCGCTCGGATGGATCGCGGCGACGACCTCCGCTGCCGCCCTTGTCTCGGGCGGCGTCGAGCTCTCTCCAGCTCTTCTTGGGCCGGTCGTCGCCGGACAAGGCTACTTGCCCTTGCCCTTGCTCTTGCCCTTGCGCGCGCCGACGTCGGCGAACAGGGCGCGCCACTCCACCTCGCTCTTCTTCTGGGAGACGAGGATCGAGTTCACGGCGCGGGTGATCTTCTTGCGGGCCACCCGGGGCACCGGGGTGCCGGCCAGGGCGTCGCGCAGGGTGCGCTGGGAGACGCCGCGGCCGAGGCCCGCGGGCTTCTCGACGCCGGCGTCCGCGTAGGACTTCTTGGCCTTGCGGGCCGCCTCGCGCGCGACCTTCTTCTCGCGGTCGGTGTGGCTGAGGTGCTCCAGCGCGTCGGAGCGCTCCGCGAGCTGCTCGGCGCTGATGTTGTTCTCGTTGAGGAAGTCAGACAGGTTCGACATCACGTGCTCCTACTTCGCCGGCCCGATCCCGCGCCCCCATTGGCGCGGCGTTGTGGTGGGCTCCGACGGTTCGCGCTCGGCACCTGGGGCACCGAAACGAGGCGGCGACTTTACCCAGGGGGTCCGGGCTGTCAACCTCGCGCGCATGGTCGACCCCGGCTTCCAGGCCCTGGCGGCCCGCCTGGAGGCTGGCCGCGCCGACCCCCTCGGCCTGCGCGCCCAGCGCCTCACGACCCTGGCCGCGCCCTGCTTCGGCGAACTCACCGCGCTCCCCGAGGCCGCTCCGCCCCCCGCCGCCCCAGCGCTGTTGGCGCCCCACCGGGTCCGGGCCGCGGTGACCGAGGCGGCCAAGGAGGTGGTGGACGGCTTCTTCGCGGCCGAGCTGGACCGGCTGGCCCCCCACCTGGCCGAGCACGTCACGGTGTGGGGCCTGGGGCGGCTCCAGGTGGCGCCGTCGGCTGCGCTCCTGAACGCGTTGGACGGCGCCCACCCCCAGGCGGTGCAGGTCATCCCGTCCGACTACCGGAGCTACCAGCCGGCGGAGCTGCGGGCGGTGCTCCCCCGCGGCCACGGCGCCTTGATGGCGGCCGCCGTCGCCCATCGGCCGGGCGCCCTCGCGATCACCGCGCGCCTCGAGGGCAAGGCCGGGGATGAGGGCCGGGTGGTGGTCTTCGCCGCCCCGGACCCGGGCGGGACGACCTGGCGGATCTGCAGCCTCCCGCTCCCCAGCCCCGACGACGTAGTGGTGGCGGGGGCGCGGCTCAGCGCGGGCGAGGACCTCGCGCTCCGGGTGGCCGACCGGGTCGCCCGCGCGGTGTGGCTCGGCCAGGCGCCCCTCGTCACCGCTCAGCGCAACGACCTGATGCGGGTGGTGTGGTGGGGGGGCGAGGCCCTGGCCCCCGAGGCGGTACCCGAGCGGGTGGCGGCCCGGGAGGTCGAGGCGGCCTCGTGGTCGGTGTTCGGCCGGCCCGAGGAGGTGGCGCGCCCACAATCCATGGGGTCCCGGGCCGGCGGAGCCGTCCCACCCCTCTCCGCCGGCTTGCGCCCGGCTGCGCGCTCCGCTTGCGAACTGGCCTCGGAGCAGCTGCGGGAGGTGGAGCGAGCGGCCGAAAAGCACTGGCGCGCGCGCTGGGTCGACCTGCGCCCGCGCTGGTTCCGGGTCCCGGTGGGGCGCTGGGACCCGGAGGCCCGGTCCACCGTGCCGCACACCGAGCTCGTCTGCTTGTTGCTGCGTCAGGAGGACCGGGACGTCCGGGAGGAGACCCGCCAGGTGTGGCGGGTCGGGGGGATCTGGCTCTAGGCCGCTGCAGTCATGCCAGCGCCGCTGGCGCCGCCGCCCGAGCCCATCATCGCGCCGCTCAGGGCGCTCGCGAGGCCGGGCATCTGCTGCAGGGCGGCCATCAGCGCCTGCGGGTTCTGCTGCGCCAGCTCGCGCAGCTTCTTGAGGAGCTCCAGCGGGTCACTCTCGCCGGACTCACCGCCCTGGGCGCCCTGGGCACCCTGCGCACCCTGGGGGGCCTGCTTGCCCTGGCACTTGCCGCCGCTCTGGGGGTCGAGCCCGAGCGCCTCGGCCAGCTGCTTGAGGAGCTTCATCGCGTCCTGGATCCCGCCCTGGCCCTGGCCGAGCGCGTCCAACCCGCCCAGCCCGCCCTGCGCGCCGATGCCGAAGTTGCCGCCGAGGTTCCCGCCACCGATCTGCATTCCTGCCATTGTCTCTCCTGAGGCGGTCGGCCCTTCCTGGGCCGCCGCACGTCCGTGGTTGTGGTGGATCCGTCATCGGGTCCAGGGGTGTCGGGTTGCGGAGAAAACGAAGAAATCATGAGGCCTTAGCGTAAACGACGTGATCCCCTGTGAGGGGGTGTGACCGGTGTGCACACCTCCTCCACCATACCTACGTGACCCTAGTCTCACAGGAGGTTTCAGGGTGTGGGAATGGTCACCGGGCCACGTGCAGCATGCTCATGGCGGTGCGGAACTCGTCCTCGCTCATGTGGTCGCCGCAGTTGGCCTTCACCATCCGGCCGAGCTCCGCGAGGCGGGTCTGACCGGCGGTGGAGCTGGTGCGGGCCGCGGAGGGGATCTCGTAGGTGTAGAAGCGCTGGGCGCGGTCCAGGGCGGCGCGGCTCGCAGGGTCGAGCTCGGAGAGGGGTCGGCGAGGCAAGGCGGGCGGGGTGTGGGCGAGCTCCGGGAAGCCCTCCGCCTTCAGCCCGGCGTTCAGGCGCGCGAAGTCCACCTGCTCTTCGTCGAAGCCGCGCACGTAGGTCGTGAGGCGGTCCACGATGTTCTGCCGCTCCACCGGGTTGGCGGACTCCCGCAGCTGGCGGAGCATCACGTCGATCACCAGTCGGGTGCGGCCCGTGAAGTCGAAGTCGGCCCGACGGAGGCCGCCGGCCTGAATCGGAGTGCTCATCGCTCCCCCTTCTTGCCCTTCGCCGGGGTCATGCCCAGCAGGTCGAAGCGCGCCGCGGGGCCGCTCTTGGCCTGGCCCTCCTTGGGGGCCGAGCGGGCCTGGTATTGCTTGGCGATGTCTTGAGCGAAGTCGCCGGCGGCGAGCTCGGCGCTGCCCGCGCCTGCCTGGAGGGCGAGGGCCTGCAGCGTCGCGCTCGTGATCCCCGCCGCCTTGAAGCGCGCCTCGATGGTATCGCCCCAGGTGCTCTCGTCGGGTCCGAGGCTCTCGAAGAACTCGGACACCGTCTCGAGGACGCCCTCGGGCGTCTGCGCACCCTCGGGCGCGTGCTGCATCAGCGCCCACGCGAAGACGGGCAGGAGCACCTCTCGCTGAGCGGCGGGCAGCTCGGTCACCGCGGCGGTCAGCCGGATGATCGGTGTGGTCATTTACCGAAGTTCCTGGCGGTGTGGAGCATGGACATCGCCGTCCGATACTCGTCGTCGGACATGAACTGGCCAGTCATCGCGCGGACCATCCCGTCCACCTCGGCCATGGCGCGCAGGTTGCCGGGGGCGAGGCCGTTCGGGTTCTGCAGCTGCGAGGCCTGGGTCCGGTACGTCCGCGCGTTCCATTGGGCGTGGGACAGGGCAGTGAGTCGGTTGGAGTCGCCAGTCTTGGTCATGGTGTGTCAGTCCTCGAAAGCTACGCGAAATGTAGGACATAATGCTAGCCCCAGCAGGCGAGCCCCCATCGGATGATCTGATGGAATCGGTGGTGTGAGCAGGGGTATCCCGGGCGTTGAAGGCGGATCTGCTATCATCGCCGTCAAGGAGGAGGGCATGCGCCGCCTTGCTTTGGCAGCCGAGGGGCACGCCGTTCACCCGGGCCCGGGTCGGAGCGTCGCCCGGCCTCGCGCTGCGGCCGGAGGGACTCGCGCCGGCCGGATCAGCCGCTGGGGCTTCCTCCTCACCGCCGTCGCGCTGATCGCTGCGCTGGTGGGCACCGGTTTGTCGGTCTACTTCGCGGTGCAGAGCACCACCGCGCCGCTGGTCCACATGCAGTCACGAGAGCTGCTGGCTACCACTCGACACGCGCTCCACCAGTCCGACGTGCTCACCCCCGAGTTCGTCGAGCAGCAGCGGGCCAAGCTCGCCAAGGAGGGCGTACGAGTGATCCAAGTGCTCGACCGGGGTGAGGCGCTGGTGCAGGCAGGGACGCCTGCGTCCACGCAGTGGACCAAGGCCGACCCCGAGCCGGACGGGCGTCTGGAGCTCGGCCCGGGCATGCGGGCGCGGGTGCACGGGCCCTTCATCGGCCCCGGCCAGGGGCGCGGGTTGGCGTGCGCGCACCGGCGCGTCGATGGAGGAGCCGCTGCCGTGGCAGCACCTGGCCAACGCCACGATCGTGGTGGAGTTCGAGCCGCAGGAGGTGCAGCACCTCGCCTCCCACGCCTTCGCGACCCTCGTGATGAGCGCGTGCGCGGCGGTGGTGCTCCTGTTGGCCACGGTGGGCTTCTGGCGCTCTCGGTCCGAGCCGAGCGCGCGGACGTACGGTCCGCTCGGGATCAGCAGCTCAAGACCCTCGGCAAGATGTCCGCGGTGCTTGGGCACGAGCTCAGGAACCCGCTGGCCGGCCTGAAGGGGCACGCGCAACTCATCCTGCGCAAAGCCCACGGACGAGCAGGGCGTGCGCCGGGCGGCGGAGACGGTGGTGCGGGAGGCGGTGCGGCTGGAGCAGCTGGCCAACCAGATCCTCGAGTTCGCGCGCACCGGCGAGGTGGTGCCTGCCCCGGCGGACCCCATGCTGGTGGCCCAGGCCGCGGTGGAGGCGGTGGCGAGCCCGCGGGTCCGGCTCATCGCGCAGGACACCTTGCCCACCTGGCCCCTGGACCGGGCGAGGATGGAGCAGGTGCTCGTCAACCTGCTCCGGAACGCGCTGCAGGCCTCGGGCGACGACGCCGAGGTGGAGCTCGAGGTGGCGCGGGTGGACCGCACGCTGATCTTCGAGGTGCGCGACCGGGGTGAGGGCCTGGTGCCGGGCACGGAGGAGGACCTCTTCGAGCCGTTCGTCACCCACCGGGCCAAGGGCTCGGGGCTCGGGCTCACGTTGGCGCGCGAGATCGTGCAGGGCCACCACGGGCGCATCGAGGCCATGAACCGGCGGGGAGGGGGCGCGGCGTTCCGGGTGAGCGTGCCGCGGGGAGGTTGAGATGGAGCGAATCCTCATCGTCGACGACGAAGAGAGCATCCGCACCTTCATCGGCGCGGTGCTCGAGAGCGAGGGGCTGAAGGTCACCCTCGCCGAGGACGGCGACGAGGCCGCCCGCCTGCTCCAGCAATACAACTTTCACTTGATGGTCACCGATCTCCGCATGCCGGGCCTGGACGGCATGGCGCTGCTCCGCAAGGTCCGGGCCGAGGAGCCGGAGATGGAGGTCATCGTCCTCACCGCGCACGGCACGGTGGAGAACGCGGTCGAGGCGATGAAGCTCGGGGCCTTCGACTACCTGACGAAGCCCCTGAGCGGCCCGGACGAGATCGCGCTCACCGTCATGCGCGCCCTCGAGCGGCGTCGGCTGCGCGAGCACCGCCACCGCGCGGACGTCCACGCGGCCCAGTGCCCCGCGCTGGTGGCCCGGGATCCGGCGATGGCGGCGGTGGTCGAGCAGGTGCGGAAGGTGGCCGCCACCGACACCACCGTGCTCCTGCTGGGCGAGAGCGGCACCGGCAAGGAGGTGGTGGCGCGCACCGTGCACCAGCTCAGCCGCCGCCGCGAGGGGCCGATGGTGGCGGTGAACTGCGCGGCGCTCTCGCCGTCGCTCCTCGAGAGCGAGATGTTCGGCCACGAGCGGGGCGCCTTCACCGGGGCCACCACCAGCCACCGGGGGCGCTTCGAGCTGGCCGACGGCGGTACCCTGTTCCTCGACGAGGTCGGGGACCTCGCGCCGGAGTTGCAAGCGAAGTTGCTCCGGGTGCTGGAGCAGCGGCGCTTCGAGCGGGTCGGGGGCAGCCGGGAGATCGAGGTGGACATCCGGCTGGTGGCCGCCACCAACCACGACCTGCTCGAGGAGATGCGGGCGGGGCGCTTCCGCGAGGACCTCTACCACCGGCTGGCGGTGTTCCCGATCCGCATCGTGCCCCTGCGCGATCGACCGGCGGACCTCGAGCCGCTGGCCGACGCCCTCTTGGAGCGGATCGCCCGCCAGCTGGGGCGCGCGACGCTCGTCCTCAGCGCCGCCGCGCGGGCGCGCCTGGCCGCGTACAGCTGGCCCGGCAACGTGCGGGAGCTGGCCAACGTCCTGGAGCGGGCGGCGCCATCCTCGCGGATGGGCCGGTGATCGGGGCGGAGCACCTCAGCCTGGAGGCCGGGGCGGTGCAGGGGGGGGGCATCCCGCTCCCCGCGGTGACCCTGGATGAGCTGGAGCGCGAGGCCATCCGGCAGGCGCTGGTCGCCACCAGCGGGCACCGCAAGAACGCCGCAGCCCGGCTCGGCATCGGGCTGCGGACGCTCTACGACAAGCTCAAGCAGCACGCCCTGGAGTAGGGCTACCAGAGCGGCCGGCAGGTGACCGGATCACGCAGATCCAGGGTGTCACCGTTGACGGTGATGCTCAGGATCACCGGGTACTCGCTCGTGCTGATCTCGGTGACCACCACCTCGACGGCGTCGCCCACCACCGGACGCGCCATGTCGTTCCGGAACCAGTACCAGACCGGGCCCAGACCGTAGACGGTCTCGAGGCCATCGACGGTGTCGATGGTGATCCCCATCCCCGCGCCGAGGCTGTCCACCACGCCGGCGATGGTGACCGGCTCACCCACACAGATCGTCAGCAGACGAAGTCGCGGATGAAGGTTCAACCGCAGCCCACGACCGACCGTCAGCGCCTCCTCGCTGCTGTTCGTGGCCAGGGCTTCGTCACTCCCCGGGTCTTCACCGCACCCCGGTGCCACTGCGGCGGCCAGGGCGACGGCCAACGAGGCAACAACTGTCTCGAGTGCTCTCATGATCCCACTTCCTTCCTGGTTCACAGCAGGAACTCCTGTGCCTGCAAATCTCCTGCGCAAACCCACACGGGGCGAGTGCACCGATCGTGCCGAGCCAGCGTGATGGTCTCGCGCGCTTCGCCCTCGGGTCGGACCCCGAGTGAAGGACAGCCTGCGACTGCGGGAACCGCACCCGATCGCGCGGATTCCGCACTCGGTCGACTCTGCCGGAGCGCGGGGCGGAACCGTTGATCTCGCCCGCGACCCCAAAGGCGGCGTTGGACCGTTGCCCCGGCGCGTCATGGGGCGTTCAATGGACGTAGCGGACTGAGAGGTCGAAGTGGGCGAGGCGGAGGCACCGAGGTGGCTCGCCGGCCCGGGCGTAGCGGGCCGACGGACCCTCGCCCTTGTCGCGGGGGTGGGGCGGAGCGCGCTCTTCCTCGGGGCCACCCTCCGCCGGATGTTCGCGCGCCCGTTCCGCGGCCGGCTCGTGCTCCAGCACATGCGCTTCATCGGGAATCGCTCGGTGGGCATCGTCCTGCTGACCAGCACCTTCACCGGGATGGTGCTGGTGCTGCAGGGCCACAACGCGCTCTCCCGCTTCGGGAGCGAGATCTATCTCGGCCCGCTCGTCGCCCTGTCGCTGATCCGCGAGCTGGGCCCGGTGCTCGCCGCGCTGATGGTCACCGCGCGCGCCGGCTCCGCCATCGCCGCCACCATCGCGGGCATGCGGGTCACCGAGCAGATCGACGCGCTCGAGGTGATGGCGGTGGACTCGGTGCAGTACCTGGCCTCCACCCGGATGCTGGCCGCGCTCCTCGTCGTGCCCATGCTCACCGCGTTCTTCAACCTCGCGGGCATCGCGGCCGCCCACACCTTCGGGGTCTCGGTGCTGGGGATCGACGGGGGCACCTTCATGGCCAGCATCCGGGACTCGGTGGAGCTCAGCGACGTGAACGTGGGCGTCGCGAAGTCGCTCCTGTTTGCAATCTTCATTGCGTGGGTCAGCACCGACCAGGGCTACCACGCGACCCGGGGCGCGGAGGGCATCGGCCGCGCCACCACCACCTCGGTGGTGGTGGTGAGCGTGCTCGTGCTCGCCGGGGACTACGTGATGACCGCGCTGCTCTTGTGAGGGGAGGGACGTGATGGACGAGTACACGCGCACCGAGATCTCCGTGGGGTTCTTCGTCATCGCCGGGGTGGCCGCCATCGCGTACCTCTCCCTCTCCATCGCCGGGGTGCAGCTCTTCGCGGGCCACGGCACCACCGTCACCGGCCGCTTCGCCTCGGTGGGAGAGCTGAAGGAGGGCGCGACGGTGAAGATCGCCGGCGTGCCGGTGGGGAACGTCCGCTCCATCAAGCTGGAGCGCTACGCGGCCGAGGTGGAGCTCGGGATCGCGGATACGGTGGCCATCCCCGCCGACACCATCGCGTCCATCCGCACCGAGGGCCTCCTGGGGGAGGCCTACGTGATGCTCAGGCCGGGTGGGTCGGAGCGCAACCTGGCCAGCGGCGAGCGGCTGGGCCAGACCGAGTCGGCGGTGGACATCGTGGATCTCATCGTCAAGTACGCCCTGGAGAAGCCATGAACACCGCGGCCCTCTTGTTGTTCCTGGCCGCGGTGGGGGCGGAACCGCAGGTCATCTTGACGCGGGCCATGGTGGTCCAGCGCGCGGCGGCGGAGCATCCCATGAGTGGCGGCGACCCACGCCGAGGTGGACCGGGCCGAGGCGAGGCAGGGCCAGGTGCGGGCGGCGCGCTTCCCCGAGCTGCAGGTCTTGTTGACGGTCACCACCGCGCTCCAGGGCGAGCTGGTGGACGAGCACGGGGTCCGCTCCACCCGGAGCGCCTACGACTTCAACCTCACCCGGGACCTCTCGGCCGCGTTCGGCGGCCAGCTCACCGTGATCCAGCCGCTGTACACCTTCGGGAAGCTCGATCTGCGGGCGGAGGCGGCCGAGCACGGCCTCTACGCGGCAAAGGCCCAGGTCGACATGACCCGGGCCGAGGTGGCGCTGGAGGCGGCGCGCCTGTACGAGCTCAACCTCTACGCGCGGTCGGTGCTCCTGTTCCTCGAGGACGTGGAGGGCATCGCGAAGAAGAGCCTCGAGGAGACCGAGGCGCTCCTGGCCGCGGGCGCGGCGGAGGTCACTCCGCAAGACAAGCTGCGGCTGGAGGCCGCGCTCGGCCTCACCGCGGTGGGGCGCCACCGGGCCGAGGCGGGCATCGCGCAGACCAGCGCCGGGCTCCGGGCCTACCTGGGCCTGCCCACGGATCAGCCGGTGGCCCTCGCCGATGGCTTCCTGGAGGCGCTCCCGGCGGCCCCCGGCTCGCTCGAGGACCTGATCGGCATGGCGTTGGAGCGGCGCCCGGAGCTGATGGCGCTCCGGCATGGCATCGAGGCGCGGGAGAAGCTGGCCGAGGCCCAGGAGGCCGACTACTTCCCCGACCTGTTCGCGGTGGGGTTCGTGTCCGGCGCCTACACCCCGGGGCGGGACTTCGTGACCTCGCGCTACGTGCTCGACCCGCTCGGGCACTTCCTCCCCGGGCTCGGGGTGGGCGCGCGGTGGACCCTCCAGTGGGACGGGGCGGGCCAGCGGGCCAAGGAGGCGCGGGCCGATGTCACCGCGCTCGAGCAGCTCTTCGTCTGGGCGCAGGCTGGCCTGCCGGCCGAGGTCGAGCGCGCCTACCGCGACCTGGTGCGCTTTCGGGCCGACCTCGCGAAGCTGGCGGTGTCGCTCCCGCAGGCCAAGCAGTGGATGGTGCGGGCCTCGGCCGACTACAGCGCCGGCCTCGGGCCCTCGTCGGAGATCTCGGACGCGGTGCAGGCCTACGTGGCGCTGCGGGTGGCGGAGCTCGACGCCGCGTACGGCGTGAACGTGGCCCTGGCGGAGCTCGCTCGGGCCACCGGGACCCTGGGGACGGGCGACCTCGGGCTGTACCCGGGAGGAGGTGCGCGATGAGCGTCGTGATCGTGTTGGGGCTCGCCCTCGCGGCCGCCCCGCAGGTGGACGCGGACGCGGCGACGAGCATGGTGCGGGCCTCGGTCGCCAGCGCGCTCGAGGTGCTGGAGGACCCGGCGCTCCAGGGGCAAGAGAACCTGCAGAAGCGCTACGCGCGGCTCCGAGCGGTCTCCGACCGCGCCTTCGACTGGCCGGCGATGGCCCAGCGCAGCCTCGGCGCCCACTGGCGGGACCTGGACGAGGCGCAGCGAAAGCGCTTCGTCGCCACCTTCGTGGAGCTCCTCGCCGACCACTACCTCCGGCAGATCGACCGCTTCAGCGGCAAGGAGCGGGTGGAGTACGTGGGCACCGAGCCCAACCCCGAGGGGGTCGAGGTGAAGATGAAGATCGTCACCGCGAGCCGGGAGGAGGTGCCGATCCACTTCTACGTGGGCCCGTCCCAGCGGGTGTACGACGTGTCGATCGAGGGGGTCAGCATCGCCAACCACTACCGGGGGAGCTTCGATCGGATCCTGGTGAACTCCGACTTCGAGGGCCTGATGAAGCGCCTCGAGCAGACCCTGGCCAGCCGCGCCGCGGCGCTGTGAACGTCAGTGGATGTTGATGTCGTAGCTGGGCTCTTCGTCGGACAACAGCGGCACCTCGCCGTCGAAGAACCCGAAGTCACGCACGAGGCTGGCGATGGTGCGGAGGTGATCCTCCTGGGTCGCCACGACCTTGAAGCCGGTGAGGTGCAGGTCGGGTTCGCGTCGGGCCGGCTCCACTGGCTGCGCGCGGTGAACTCGAGCGGCGTGCCCGGCAGGTCCTGGCTCACCGGGAGCTCGAGGGATAGGTCGAAGGTCTGCCCGACCTCGATCTCATCGGAGCTGATGGTGGCCAGCCCCTCCTTCGAGACGTCGGCCAGGGCGCCGATCTGCTTGCCCGTCTTCCGGTCGAACACCTTGAGGTGGAAGATCAACTGCCGCCGCTTGTCGACTCGCCGCTCTTGCATGCTTGTTGCCTCCTGGGTCGAACGCCGCCTCGCCGACGGGCGCTTCGCAGGAGCTGTTCGATCGGCGGTACGGGGCCCGGCTTTAGGGCTTTGCGCTCGGGTCGCTCAGCCTGACACGGAGAAGTAGGAGGCTGCGTACCGTGTGCGCATGGGCTAGGCTGCCGCGATGGAGCGCACCGAGCTGCAGGCCCGCCTCGAGGCGGAGGTGATGGAGGTGGAGTGGGACGCCCTGGTGCCCCACCACGCGCGGGGTGCGCTGGTCCACGTGGCCCCCGAGCTGCCGCTGGTGAAGGTGGCGATGGCGGTGAGCCTGGACTTCGCCGACGACGTGCAGGGCTGGATGGCCACGGGGGCGGTGATGAAGGTCACGGAGGAGATGGTCGAGGGCTGGTCCGAAGGCCCGCTTCCGGTTCCTGATCGTGCAGCCCTTCGTGCTGATCCAGCCGATGCGCGAGGGCCGCCAGGCGCTCGATTGACAGGTCCTCACTGGCGCCTATCTCGCCTCGATGGATACCCCTGGAGGCTCGTAGCGGTCCTGATCGCGCTGACCGCCTGCGCTGAGCAGGACCGCCCAGGCGGGGCCTGGCGTCCGGGCGACGGTGGCGTTGGCGCGGACGCGGGTGACGCCGACCGCCGTCGGCTCGGATGCGGGCGATGCAGGGGCGCAAATGGCGGGGTTGCGCGGCCGGGCAGGGCTCCAACGCGCTGCCGATCGACTGCCTGAGCCTGGAGCGGTCGTGGGGTGGTCGCGGGCGACGACCTGGTGGCCTCGAGCTCCGCGCGACGGACACCCCTCCGGCCTGCGCGCCCCAGTGCGTTGCAAGACGGGCTGCTGTGCCGCGGTGGTCCTCGAGGGTGAGGACGCGCCGGGCCTGTTCCGACAGTCCGGAGCGGTAACGGGCACGCCGTGCAGAGCGACGGACGCACTATCGAGTGGAGCAGTTCCTGATCAACCCGTACGCGCCTGCCGCCGGCGTGTTCGCGGTGAAGGCGCTGCGCTTGGACGACGTGGATGGCAGCCGCATCGAGCTGTCGGTGGATCCGGAGGATCCGAGCCACTACCAGATCGTCTCCGAGGTCTACCAAGGTGGTGAGCCGATCCTGACCAACATCGGGGTGTTTCTCGGTCGAGGTCCTCCAGCCCAACGTGACCGATCTGACCCCGGTGGAGGTCCTCGATCTTCGACTGGAGCGTCGCAGCCATGCGCGCCCGGCGACGACCTCGTGATCATCGCGCCCTCACCGACGACGTCTCCCGGGTGAAGGAGAGGTGCTGCGCCTCAGTGGGGCTCTCGACGTGAACACGCAGGTCGTGTTCGCGAACAGCGACTCCGTGAACGGGCAGGTGGTGCACGAGAGCGGCCAGCGCTATCGGCTCGAGAGCTTCCCCATCCGTGAGTCCGCGCCGGCCGGGACGTACCAGATCACCGCGCTGGGGATCGGCGACGAGGCGGGCAACCGTCGACGCCTTCAGGCCGGCGCCGAGACGTACCTCTACGAAGACGGCACCGACACCGGGATCCCGGTGCTCGAGTTCGAGATCACCGTACCCTGAGCGCTCAGCCGAGCGCCTCGGGCTGCTCGCACAGCGTCTGGAGGGCCGCGAGGGCGCCCTCGAAGCCGAGCTCCGAGGTCTGGATCCGCGCGTCGGCCTGCGCGTAGAGGGGGGCCCGGGCGGCGAGGAGGGCGCGCAGCTCGACCATGGCGGAGGGGCGGTTCTCCATCGGGCGCAAGTCACCTTGCTCCATCACCCGCTGGTAGTGATCCTCGGGCTGCGCCTCCAGCCACACGGTGTGGCAGCGCATGCGGAGCAGGCCCCAGCTCTGGGGGTCGGTCACGATGCCGCCCCCGGTGGCCAGGATCGGGCCCTTCGACCCGCCTCGGCCGGCCTCGTCGAGGATGGAGACCAGGGTGCGGCGCTCCAGGCGTCGGTAGTAGTCCTCGCCGTGGATCTCGAAGATCTGGGAGAGGGGCAACCCGGCCTCGGCCTCCACCCGCTCGTCGAGCTCGACGAAGGGGCGCCCGAGGAGCCGGGCCGCGGCGCGGCCGAGGGAGCTCTTGCCCGCCCCCCGCAGCCCGACCAGGGCCAGGGCCTGCCGCGGCGCGGCCTGGCTGTCGAGCGGGGCCACCAGGGCGCTCACCGGCACCCTCAGGGCCCGCCCGACCTCCACCAGCCGGGCGATGCTGATGTTGCCCTTGCCGTGCTCGAGGTCGGACAGGAAGCGGGGCGAGAGGCCGGAGCGCTCCGCGAGGTCTCGGATGGTGAGGCCCTCGGCGTGACGGGCCCGGCGGACCGCGTCGCCCAGGGGCTGGAGGTGCTCCATGATGCACTGCACTATATTTCCATGCCCTCCGCTAATGCAAGCGATATATTGCTTGCATGCCCTGAGGCGAGTCTCTAAGGTCCCGCGCATGGCGGACGACGCGAACGCGAAGGTGCCCTCCCACCTCCCCCTGGACACCCACCCGGATCAGTACCTGCACTGGAAGCTGAGCTTCGACGGTCCGGTGGCCAAGCTGGTCATGGACGTGCAGCAGGATCGCGCCCTCGGCGGAGCGGACTACATCCTGAAGCTCAACTCGTACGACCCGGCGTCGACATCGAGCTGGCCGACGCGGTGCAGCGGATCCGCTTCGAGCACCCCGAGGTGAAGGTCCTGATGATCACCTCGGACCAGGACCGGGTGTTCTGCTCGGGCGCCAACATCTACATGCTCGGGAGCTCGACCCACTCCTTCAAGGTGAACTTCTGCAAGTACACCAACGAGACCCGGCTGGGCCTCGAGGACCTCGCGGACAGCTCCGGCGTGGCCACGGTGGCGGCGTGCAACGGCAACCGCCTCCGGCGGCGGCTACGAGCTGGCCCTGGCCTGCCAGAAGATCGCGCTCGTCGACGACGGCAACAGCGCGGTGAGCTTCCCCGAGGCGCCGCTGTTGGCGGTGCTCCCCGGCACCGGCGGCCTGACCCGCCTGGTCGACAAGCGCAAGGTGCGCCGCGACCGCGCCGACGTGTTCTCCACCGTGGCCGAGGGCATCCGCGGCAAGCGCGCGGTGCAGTGGAACCTGGTGGACCACGTGGTGCCCCGCTCCCGGTGGGAGGAGCACATGGGCAAGATCTGCGGCGACCTCGAGAAGGGCGCCAGGGAGCGCAAGGGCGCTGGCATCACGCTGAGCCCGGTGGGCGCTCAGTACACTGACGACGGGCTCTCGTACGAGTACGTCACGCTGAGCCTCGACCACGGCAAGAAGACCGGCACGCTGACCGTGCGCGGGCCGAACAAGCCGCAGCCCGAGAACGCGGAGGGCCTGCACGCGGCGGGCGACCAGGCCTGGGTGATCAAGGCGTTCCGCGAGCTGGACGACTGCCTGGTGCGCCTGCGCTTCGAGTTCCCGAAGGTGGGCTACCTGAGCCTGCGCACCGAGGGCGACCTCGACGCGGTGCTCCAGGCCGAGCGGGGCCTGTTGAACGCGAAGGAGGACTGGCTGGGCAACGAGGTCATCCACCTGATCAAGCGGGTGATGAAGCGCCTCGACCTCACCGCGCGCTCGATGTTCGCGCTGGTGGAGCCCGGCTCCTGCTTCGGCGGGATCCTGCTCGAGATGGCGATGGCGGCCGACCGCGTCTACATGCTCGACGACCCGGACCGCCCGGTGCACATGGCGGTCTCGCCCTTCAACGCGGGCATGCTCCCGATGTCGAACGGCCTCTCGCGGCTCGAGACGCGGTTCCTCGGTGAGCCGGAGCGGGTGGGCGAGGTGCTGAAGACCCAGGGCGACAAGCTCGAGACGAGCGAGGCCGACGACCTGGGCCTCGTGACCTACGCCCCCGACGACATCGACTGGGAGGACGAGGTGCGCATCGCGATCGAGGAGCGCGCCAACTTCTCGCCCGACGCCATGACCGGGATGGAGGCGAACCTGCGCTTCGCCTGGCCCCGAGACCATGGAGACCAAGATCTTCGGGCGGCTCTCCGCGTGGCAGAACTGGATCTTCCAGCGCCCCAACGCGGTTGGGCCCACCGGCGCGCTCACGCTGTACGGCAAGCAGAGCCAGCCCGAGTACGACATGACCCGCACCTGATCCAGGCGCGCAAGTAGGCTTTCAGAACCTGGCAAGAGGGGGGCCGTCAGGCCCAGAGGAGACGAGATGGCTGAGGTTTCCAACGAGAAGATCCCGAACAACGTCCACCTTTCGGATGATCGTCGGCTCCAGCGCGCGCTGGAGCAGTGGCTCCCGAACTACCTCGACTGGTGGAAGGACATGGGTCCCGACGGCTTCCAGGAGAAGGACGTCTTCCTCCGCACCGCGGTGAGCGTGGATCGCGACGGCTGGGCCAACTTCGACTACGTGAAGATGCCCGACTACCGCTGGGGCATCTTCCTCGCGGAGCCCGAGGAGGGCCGCAAGGTCGGCTTCGGCGATCACCACGAGGATCTCGCGTGGCAGGAGGTGCCGGGTGAGTACCGCAACGTCCTGCGGCGCATCATCGTGACCCAGGGCGACACCGAGCCGGCCTCGGTGGAGCAGCAGCGCAACCTCGGCAAGTCCGCCCCCAGCCTCTACGACATGCGGAACCTCTTCCAGGTGAACGTGGAGGAGGGCCGGCACCTGTGGGCGATGGTCTACCTGCTCCACTCCTACTTCGGCCGCGACGGCCGTGAGGAGGCGGAGGCGTTGTTGGAGCGCCGGAGCGGCAACCCCGACAAGCCGCGCATCCTCGGCGCCTTCAACGCCGAGATGACCGACTGGCTGTCGTTCTTCATGTTCACGACCTTCACCGACCGTGACGGGAAGTATCAGCTCCTCTCCCTCGCCGAGTCGGGCTTCGACCCCCTGGCCCGGACCTGCAAGTTCATGCTGACCGAGGAGGCGCACCACATGTTCGTGGGCGAGACCGGGATCCAGCGCGTGATCCAGCGGGCCTGCGAGCTGATGAAGGAGGACCCGAACGGCGACGTGCGGGCTCGCGGTGGGGTGCCGCTGGAGATGATCCAGCGCGCGCTGAACCACTGGTACACCCTCTCGCTCGACCTGTTCGGCTCCGAGATCTCCAGCAACGCCGCCACCTACTTCGCGGCCGGCCTGAAGGGCCGCGCCTACGAGACGAAGCGGGACGACGACCACATCCTCTTGAACGACACCTTCAACATCGAGGTGGTGCGCGACGGCAGGCTGGTCAACGAGGAGGTCGCGATGCGGAACGCCCTGAACGAGGTGCTCCGCGACGACTACACCGCCGACAACCAGAAGGCGGTGGACCGCTGGAACAAGGTGCTCGAGGACAACGAGATCACCCACTTCAAGTTCGAGCTCCCCCAGCGCTTCAACCGGCGCATCGGTGAGTTCGCGGACTACGCCTTCGATCCCCAGGGCAAGCTGATCAGCAAGGACGACTTCGAGAAGAAGAAGGCCGAGTGGGTCATGTCGGACGACGACGTGGCGTACCTGAAGGAGATCCAGCAGCAGGTCACCGAGATCGGGAAGGTCGCCAACTGGATCGCCCCGCCCAAGGTGGGCATCAAGGCCGGCCCGGTGGACTACGAGTACGTCCGCATGTAGCACGGGGTCCGGGCCGGTCACGCCGGCCCACCCCACCTCCATGGACTACATCCCGCCCCTCTTCCGCCCGCCCAGCGAGGCCCACTCGCTCCTCCTCCAGGTCACCGTGGGGTGCAGCCACAACCGCTGCACCTACTGCGACATGTACCGGACCAAGCAGTTCCGGCCGAAGCCCTGGGCCACCATCGAGGCCGACCTGCAGGAGGCGGCCGAGCAGGGCCCCTTGCACCGCCGCGCCTTCCTGATGGACGGCGACGCCCTGATCCTGGCCACCGACAAGCTCCTCAGGATCTTGCAAGGCATCCGGCAGTACACCCCGTGGATCGAGCGGGTCGGCGTCTACGGCGACACCCGGAGCGTGACCAAGAAGAGCGTGGAGGAGCTCCGGGCGCTGCAGGAGGCGGGTCTCGGCATCGTGTACCACGGCATGGAGTCGGGCGATGACGAGGTCCTCCGCCGCATCGACAAGGGCGGCGACGCCGCGGGCTGCATCGAGACCGCCCGGCGCCTGCGGGAGGCCGGCCTCACCCACTCGGTGATGGTGCTCCTGGGCGTGGGCGGGCGCGAGCTCAGCGAGCAGCACGCCGAGAACACCGCGAAGGTCCTCACCGCCATGGACCCGCCCTACGTCGGCGCCCTCACCACCACCGTGGTCCCGGGCACCCCGCTCGCCGACACCGAGGCCGCGGGCGCGTTCATACTTCCGGGCAAGTTCCAGATGCTCCAGGAGCTCCGCACCATCGTGGCCGGCAGCGACTTCAGCGCGTGCCGCTTCTCGGCCAACCACGCGAGCAACTACCTGCCGCTCCGGGCCGACCTGCCCCAAGACAAGGCCGCGGTGGTGGCGACGCTGGACCGGGTGATCGAGAGCCGGGACGAGCGGTGGTTGAAGCCGGAGGGGTTGCGGGGGCTGTAGGCGGCTCAGGGGTAGGCGTCCACCTCGGCTGCGTGGCGCGAGACCGACAGCCCAAGGTCGTCCTCGCCCGGGGGGCGGGTGTCGAACCACAGGACATGCAAGTCGACCTGCCCCGACAACATCTCTTGCAGACGCGCCGGCGCGCTCCAGCGTGACGTGTCGTCATCACCAGCCACCCCCACCTGCACGTAGCCCTTCGGCTCGTCGCCCGCGCGGAGCTCGGCGAACACCCAGGCGGGCGTACCCGGGGGGCGGGCGAGGACGACCTCGTCCCCGTCGATGCTCAGGCTCACCGCGTCGGCCTGCTCGCCATCTCGGCGCGGGAGTTGCTCAGGCCCCCGGGCCCAGAGGAAGCGGGCGAGCTGGCTGTGGAAGAGCCCGTCGTCCAGGTCGACGCGCTCGCCCACGAGCTTGGCGAGGCGCATCCGCCAGCCGTCCACCGCCTTGGTGCGCTCGCGGCGGGCGAGGCGGAGGGCCTCCCGCTCCAGATCTGCGGCCTCGTCGGGGTGGCCCAGGCGGTGCTCGGTGGTGGCGAGGGTGTCCATCACGCCGGAGGAGGGCGCCCTCGAGACGGTGGCGGCGGCCCGGTCGCGCGCCTTCTGCAGGGTGGCCTGCGAGGTCTCCTCGGGGTCGACCGCGATCAGCCAGGCGTACATGTTCTGCGCCATGACGTCGTCGCCCTGCTCCAGCATGTGCAGGAAGGCCTGCTTCGACTCCGCGGTGGGGGTGGACATCGCGCGCCCCCCCTCGATGCCGGCGACCATGAACACGAGGGAGAGGACGGCGGACGCGCCGAGGATCCCGAGGGCGGGGCGGGCCCACGGGTCGAAGTGGGGCACGCTCGGGTACGACAGGTACATGAGGAGCGCGCCCGCGAAGAAGCCGCCGGCGTGGGCGGAGACGTCGATGATGGGGATCAGGAGGGGCAGGGCGGCGTTGGCGCCCAGGATGATGATCCACCAGCGTCGGCTCTGCCGGATGCCGGCGGGGAGCTGGGGCCCGAAGCGCCAGCTGAGCACCGCGAAGGCGCCCAGGAGGCCGAAGATCGCGGTGCTCGCGCCCACCGAGAAGAGGGCGTGGGAGAACAGGTCGGAGGCGAGGGCGCCGGCGAGGGCGCTGCCCAGGTAGACGAGGATGAAGCGCGGGGTGCCGATCAGGCGCTCCATCAAGGAGCCGAGGGAGAGGAGGGCGAGGCCGTTGAACACGACGTGCACGGTGCCGCCGTGGAGGAAGTTGGCCACGAAGAGGCGCCACCACTCGCCGTCCGCGAGCAGGGTGGCGGAGTTGGCGCCCAGGTGGACCATCACCATGGCCTGGGTCTCCTCGGGTCCGTGGAACGCGCCGGCCAGGTACTGCAGGCCGAACATGACCCCGATGAGGGCGAGGAACGCGTGGGTGGCGCGCGGGCGCTGACCTGCGATGCGCCGGAGCACCTCGCGCTTACGCTCCATGTCGAGGAGGCGCTCCCCGCCGTCGGGGCCGCGGGCGATGTGCGCGACCAGGAAGCGGGCGAGGGTCACCGCCTCCTCCGGCTGCACCAGCGCGCCGAGCGGGAACACGAACGGCCCCGGCCCCCGCCGGGTGCTGATGATGAGGCGGCCGGCCGGCTGGCCGGGGCCGAGGATCTCGACGTCGTCCACGTCCGCCAGCGCGACCTGGTAGAGGCGGGTGTGACGCGCGTCGAGGGGGAGGGTGAGGAGCCGGCCGTCGAAGGTGATCGGCGGGAGCTCGGCCGGCACCCGGAGGCCGCGGCCCAGGTAGAGGGCGGAGAGCAGGCCGAAGCCGGCGCCGATCGCCAGCCAGGCCGCGAAGGGGACCTCGGGGAACGCGCCGGTGGTGTGGATGTGCGCGCCGAGGCTGACCCCGAAGAGGATCGTGAGCAGCAGGCCCACCCACATGAATACGGGCTTCAGGGCGGGGACCGGGGGGCGCAGGCGGACCACCAGGGGGTGGGTCAGCAGCGGTATGGGGGCGGGATCGGGCGAGTCGGTCATGCGATCCCTTCCGGGTCCGGTCACGCCCCCGGACTCGGTCGGGTCACCCGGGGCGGTGCTCCAGCGCGTCCATGATCAGGGCGATCTGGGCCTTCTGCTTCCAGACCCGGATGGCGTACAACGCCGAGCCCAGGAGCGCCAGCCCCAGCCCGAGGGCCAGGTAAGGCATCACCTCGGGGAGCTGCCGACCGAGGGTGACCTCGAACACGAAGAACAGCACCAGCGCCCAGCCGATGCGCAGCCGCTGGCAGGGCCAGGCCTCGTCTACGCTCTTCAGCACCTCGCGTGTGTCCATGGTCCCCCCCTCCCTTCATAGGTCTCTATTCGGACAACTTTCGGGGTGGTTGACCTGTTCCCCCCGCAAAGCGAAGCGCGCAGCCGGGCGGAGCCCGGCGTAGAGGGGTGGGATGGCTTCGCCGGCCCGGGACCCCAGAATTGGACGCGAGGCGCGGGGAGGGGTAGCTTGCATGCGATCCGTGGTGGGGCAGGGGACAGCCGGAGTGCGGTGGGGCGTGAGCCTGGGTCTTCTGGCCCTGGTGGGCCTCGGGTCGGCGACGGCCCGGGCGGATCTGATCGTCACCCTCGACGGCCAGCAGCAGGCGGTCGACGCCCACCAGGTCCTGATCGTCTACACCCCTGGCACCGAGGTCCTGGTGGAGCAGCTCCGGGTTCGGAGCACCACGCCCCGGAGCCTCTGGCTCAAGGCGTTCGATCAGCGCCCCCAGCTCGAGCCGGTGGCGGAGGCGCCCTTCGACGCGGTTGCGGCAGGGACGGCGGTGGGTGAGCCCTATCACCGTCAGGTGCGCAGCCACGTGTTCGGGCCCTCGGTGGTCACGCTCCTCACCCAGAAGCTCCTCCCCGAGGACGCCAGGCCGAGGCAGGAGATCGAGGACACCGAGGATCCGCGCTCCCTCCGGGTGGAGGCGCAAGAGATCTTCACCGGCACCGTCTACACCTCCACCATCACCCACACCTTCGTCCTGCCCGACGCGATGCAGGCCTGGTTGCGTATGCAGGGCTTCGAGCTCCCGGAGGCGGTCAAGGGGAGCCTCGCCGGCCACCTGAACGTGGGGGCGCACGTCATGGCCACGGTGCTCTCGGACAGCGCCCCGACCCCCGACAGCCAGGCGCTCATCGGCCCGTTCCAGGTGCGGCTCGAGACCGACTCGCCCACCTACCCCTCGTTTCGGCGGGCCGGCGGCCCCATCGACAGCGCCCGCTACGATTTCTACGTGGTCGGCCCCCAGGCCCTGGTGCCGACGCAGTACCCGACCCTCTGGAACGAAGAGGCGTGGACCCCGCCCATGGGGCAGCGCGCGCAGTTCGAGACCCGCTACGCCCAGGCGCAGGATCCGAACAGCCCGATCGCGCTGGACCTGGTGCAGCGTCAGGAGCTCCCGGTGCCGGACGGCGCGGTGGTCCTCTACAGCCGCTTCCGGCCCGGCCCCGAGGTGGTGGGCGAGATCCCGTTCGAGCCGCGCCCGGACTTCGTCGAGATCCCCGGGCGGACCAGGCAAGGCAGCTTGCTCGACATGTTCCTCTGCCTCCTGCTCGGGCTGACCCCGCTGATCTACACCCCCGAGTCGTGGTTCCTGCTCTGGCTCGGGGCCCGGGCGCGGGACCGGATCCGGCAGGGGGAGCTCGCCCTCGGGCACTGGCTTTGGCCGGTCTACGCGCTGGTGGTGGCCGGCTTCTGGCTCTTCGCCGGGACGGGCGCGGCCCGGGCCGCGGCGGCCCTCCCGCTCCTGGTGGCGGTGTTCCGGCTGGGCTTCCCCGAGCGGCCCCAGGCCCTGAGCCGGGTCCGGGTGGAGTTCAAGAAGAAGAAGAAGGCGCGCTGAACGTCTGTCTAGCCTCCCTTCGACCGTTTATCACCAGACGTCACCGGCGTGATTCTCTGGGGGACGCGCCCCGGAAACCGCCTGATGAATCCCCTGAGACGGATCGCGCCCGAGCCGCGCCGAACCACCACCCTGGGCCTGCGCTTCGTGGCCGATCCGGCCGGGCTCGGCTCCTTCGCCGAGCGGGTGTTGCGGGAGCGAAACCTCTACGGCGCCCTCGCGTTCGCGGAGACGGCGGAGAGCATGCGCCTGTCGCAGGCTGCCCTGCAGGTCGGTTCGGGCGACCGGGTGGTGGGCATCGGGAGCAGCGGAGACATGCTCCTGTCGCTGGTCTCCGAGGGGGCGGACGAGGTGGTGGGCTTCGACACCAACCCGACCCAGGTCGCCCTGGCCAGCCTGAAGCTGGCCGCCATCCAGCACCTCACGGTGGAGGAGTACCTGAAGCTCTTCGGCGTCGTCGCGGCGTCGGGGCGCTGGCGGCTGGAGCTCTTCGATCGCCTGAGCCGGGCCACGACCTCCGAGGTCCGGCGCACCCTGATGCGGCGTCGGGGCTGGGTGCCCAAGGGCGTCCTGAACCACGGCATGACCCACCTGATCATCCGGGCGATGGTCACCGCGGTGGCCCGCCTCGTCGACAAGGAGACCCTCGAGCTCTTCCTCGGCGAGCACGGCTCCGACGCGGAGCGGGCGCGGAGCCTCGACGCGCTCCTCGCCCGGCGCAGCACCCGGGCGGTGGTGGAGCCCTTCGCCCAGCGCTTCGCGGCCCAGCTCAAGTGGCTGTTCTTCCCCCACAAGCTCTGCCGGGTCTCCGAGCGGCCCGACGAGATGATCGCGGACTTCTTCACCACCTTCCGGCCCCTCTTCATCCGGGGCGCGAAGGGCAACCCGGTGCTCGCCCGTTCCGCGCAAGGTGACCTGCACCCCGAGTGGACGGCGCACCTGTACGACGAGGCGCGCTTCGAGGCGATCGCGGCCGCGGCCCCGCGGTGCGCTTCGAGGCGACGGACATCACCTCTGGTCTCGCAAGCCTGCCTGCGCGGTGGGCGACGAAGCTCTACCTCTCGAACGCGCCCGACTACCTGACCGACGCCGAGCTCGCGGAGCTGCTGACCCAGGTGCGCCGGGTGGCGGCGCCGGGGGCGCGGGTGCTGCACTACTCCCTCCTCGACGTGGACCGCATCGGTGACCGGCTCGGCGTCGAGGCTCCGGGCGCGGACGCGCTCAGGGCCACCGACAACGTCCACCTCTACCCCACCATCGCGGTCCGGGTGCTGGGCGCGTGAGCGCCCGGGTGGCGCTGGTCGCGCCCGCGCCTCGCTACTTCGAGCCCCTGCGAGACCGCCGCGACACCCTCTCGCGCCTGCGGCGCCTGCCGCGCCTGTCCCTGCTCGCCCTCGAGGCGGTGACCCCGCCGGAGTGGACGGTGGACCTCATCGACGAGCGGGTGGAGGCCTTCGACCCCGACGCCATCGAGGCCGACCTGGTGGGCATCACGGTGATGACCTACATGGCGCCCCGGGCCTTCGAGATGGCGCGCATGCTGAAGCTGCGCGGCAAGACGGTGGTGCTCGGCGGCTACTTCCCCACCCTCACCCCGGAGCTCGCGCTCTGGCCGAGCCCGCGGTGGACGCGGTGGTGGTGGGGCGCGGGGAGCTCGCGTGGCCGGAGCTGCTGCGCGACTTCGCGGCGGGGCGCCTGCAGCGGCGCTACGAGCGGCCCTTCGGGGAGGAGGGCTTCAAGCTCCCGCAGTACAACTACGCCCTCACCGGCCCCGACAAGGGCTACAACACCTGGATCACCCAGGTGCAGGCCAGCCTCGGGTGCAAGTTCTCCTGCCGGTTCTGCGTCATCCCCCAGTTCCACGGCCCCAAGTTCGTGATGCGGGACCTCGACGACGTGGTCGAGGAGGTGGCGATGGCGCCCACCCGCCGGGTGCTCTTCGTGGACGACAACCTCCTGAACCGCCCCGCCTGGCTCGAGGCGCTCTGCGACCGGCTCCGCCCCCTCGGCAAGGAGTGGGTGGCCCAGATCTCGATGGACGTGGCCAAGCAGGGCCGCCTCATCGACAAGATGGCCAAGGCGGGCTGCGGCTGGATCAACGTGGGGATCGAGAGCCTGCACGCGGGCACCCTCGAGGCGCAGGAGAAGTGGCAGAACAACGTGAAGGTCTACCTCGAGACGGTGGACCGGATCCGCGACAACGGCATCAGCCTCAGCACCGGGCTGGTCCTCGGCTTCCCCCACGAGCCCCGGGACGTCTTCGACGTGACGGGGGAGTTCCTCGACCGGGCCAACGTCGACATCGCGATCTTCCACCTCTACACCCCGTACCCGGGCGGCCGCGACTACGCCGGAGCTCGAGGCGCAAGGCCGCCTGCTGACCCGCGACCTCGAGCTCTACGACACCTACCACGTGGTGGTGCGGCCCGACGCCTTCGCCCCCGAGGAGGTCGCCACCCAGATCGAGCGGCTCGAGGAGCGCTTCTATCGGCCCCACCGGGTGCTCCAGCGCGCCGCAAGAGGGCTTGCCCACGGCGGGCCCTTCGACCTCCTGCGCACCTTCGCGGTGGGGGTGGAGGGCTACTTCAACCTGCGGCAGGGGCTGCCGCTGCACCCCTGAGGCCGTCGTGCTCGCGCTGAACCCCATGCCCGCCCTGCAGCGCCTGACCCACGCCGGGGTGAGCGACGACGGCGAGGTCCTGGTCGGGGCGCTCGCGCCGGGGCCGGGGCGGCGCTTCATCAGCGTCTCGGCCCACGGGGCGGGGGAGGCGGCGCTGACCCTGGCCGGCCTGGGCGCGGCCGGGGTGCTCGCCTACGACGTGGCGGACGCCGCGTCGCTCCTGCGCCTGCTCACCCTGAAGCTCGCCGCGGCCCACCTCATGGGGCGCGAGGACTACCTGGCGGTGATGGGCCTCAGAGCGGCGAGCCGCCTGAGGCGCGCGGCCCTGGCGGATCAGGTCCTGAGGGGCCTGCCCGAGGGCGCCCGGGGGTGGTGGGCGCCCCGCCGCCGCTGGCTGATGGAGGGCCTCTTCCACGCCGACCGCCAGGCCGCGTTCTTCTCTGCGTTCATGTGGGGCCTCGCGCGGCTCGTCCCGGCCGAGGCGCAACAGACCTTGCTCTTCGGGCCCACCCCGAGGCCCGGGCCGCGGTGTTCCGCGCCCACGCCCGGCGCGGGTGGCTGGAGGCGGCCCTCGCCCAGCTGGGCGGGCGGGTGAACCTGTTCTTCCCCGCCCCCGAGTGGGCGGCCTCGGAGTACCCCAAGGCCCTGAACCGCGCCCCCTTGGCAGTACCTCGAGGGCCTGGTGGCGGCGGGTCTGGGGGACAGCCCGCTCTTCGGGTACCTGGTCCGGCCGCGCGACGAGGCCCTGCCCGAGCGCCTCCTCCCCCCGCACCTGCGGCCGGGGGCCTTCGACGGGCTCCGCTCCGCCGCGTCCCGGGTGCGGGTGGTGGCGAGCGAGCCCGGCGCCCCGCTCCCGCTCGACGAGGCCCCCGGCGGCCACCACGGCGCCTACCTCTCCAACGTGGTCGACTACCTGGCCGAGCCGGCCCGGCGGCAGCTCCTCGCGGCCCTGGTGGCGCGCCTCGGGCCGGGGGCCCCGGTGCTGGTGTACTCGAACGAGGCCTGGGGCAAGGTCCCGGCCGACCTGGGGCTGACCCTGGACGAGGCCGCCTCCGCCCGGGCCAGGGCGGCGGACCGGGCGGCCATCTACCGCCGGGTCGAGGTGTATCGGACGGCCGGAACGCCCCCACCGTCCGATCCCGGACCCCGTCTCCGTGTGGTGAGCTAGGCCCTTCGATGAGCTTCGGCAGCCGCAGCTTCTCGCGCCGGATCAGGGACGGCGCCCAGTGGTGCCTCGAGCACCCGCGGGCCACCCTGCTCCTGTGCGCGGTGCTCCTCGCCGGCTCGGCTGCAGGCGCGCTTGCGGTAGAGGTCGACCCCAGCCCCGAGGCCTACCTGGCCGGCACCGAGTCCTGGGCGTTCTACGAGAAGATCAACCGGCAGTACGAGATCGGCGAGGCGGTGGTGGTGGGGCTGCGGGAGCCCGGCGGCACCGTCTTCGACGTCGAGACCATCAACGCGGTGCTCGAGCTGGGCCGGGTGCTCGAGGAGCTGGACGGCGTGGAGCGCGTGCTCTCGCTCGGCACCGCAACCTCGCTTGACAAGCTCGGCGACACCCTCGACCTCGCCCCGCTGCTGCGCACCCGGCCGGCCACCACGGACGGGGTCATCGACATGGCCCACCGGGTGGCGTCGCACCCCTTCTACGGGCAGCTCCTCGTGGACGACAACCACGAGACCACCTTCCTCTTCGTGCAGCTGGCGGTGGAGTCCACCGACCCGGTGGGCCGCCTGGCCACGGTCGAGAAGATCCGCACCCAGGCCGATCGCTTCCGGACCGCGCACCGGAGCGTGCACCTCGGGGGCACCGCGGTGACCAAGGAGGCCATCGCGGCGGGGATCCAGAAGGACACCTTGCTCTTCTTCCCCGCCGCCCTGGTGCTCCTCACGGTGCTGATGTGGATCATCTTCGGCGACTGGATCGGCGCCGCGGTGCCCATCGCGGTGGTGAGCTTCTCGTCCGCGGTGGTGGTGGGCTGGCTGGCCCTCGCCGGGGCCGAGCTCAACATGGCCACCGCCACCGTCCCCACCATCATCCTGGTGGTGGGCCTGGCCGACAGCGTGCACATCCTGGCCGAGCTCCGCCGCCAGTTCGCCCGGAGCCCGGATCGGCAGGCTGCCTTGCTCGCCACGATCGAGAGCCTGGCGTGGCCGTGCCTGCTCACCTCGGCGACCTCCGCGGTGGGCTTCTTCGCCCTCATCTCGAGCCGGGTGGGGCCGCTCAGGCAGTTCGGGGTGGCGTCGGCGGTGGGCCTGATCGCCGCCTACCTGAGCTCGATGCTCCTGACCCCGCTCTTGCTCTCGGCCCTCCGCTACCCGCGGGCGCGCACCCGGCAGTTCCCCGCCGCGCCCACCCTGGGCCGGGCGCTGAGCCGCTTCGCGGGGTGGGCCAACCAGCGCCTGGGCCTCAGCCTGGCCTTCACCGGCCTCCTCTTTGGCGCCTCGGTCGCCGCGATCTCACACATCAAGCTCGACTCGGACTTCGTCCGCTACGTGGACTCCGAGCACCGCCTCCGAAAGGACCTCGCGGTCCTCGAGCGCACCCTGGGCGGGGTGGACACGTTGGAGATCATCGTCGACGGTCCCGACCCCGGCTACTTCAAGGAGCCGGCCGGCCTCCTGGTGCTCGACCGCCTGGTGCGCGACCTGCGCCAGCTCGACGAGGTCTCGGGGGTGCTGTCCCTGCCCGACTACCTGCGCCTCGCGAGGAGCGTCATGGCGGGCGGCGCCCCCGACCCCACCGGCCCGCTGCCCGAGACGGCAGAGGAGGTCGCCCAGCTGGAGCTGGTCGATCCGACCACGTTCTCGTTCCTCGCCAACGACACCCTCTCGCAGGTTCGGTTGACGCTCCAGATCCGCAGCATGTCGAGCGAGGCGATGCTGGACCTGGTGGAGGTCATCCGCCAGACCACCAACCTGGCCCTCGAGGGCACCCCGGCCCGGGCCGCGGTGACCGGCCTGCCGCCCCTGTTCGCCCAGATCGTGCACAACCTGGTCGCCGACGCCTACGGGAGCTTCGGGGTGGCCGCGGTGCTCATCCTCATCGCGATGTGGATCGGCCTGCGGAGCCTCGGCATGGCGATCGTCACCATGGTGCCCAACGTGCTCACGGTCGGCCTGACCTTCGGCACGATGAGCCTCCTCGGGCTCTCCTTCGACACCAACAGCGCGTTCGTGGCCTGCCTGGGCATCGGCATCGCGGTGGACGACACCATCCACATCGCCGCCCGCTACAAGCGCGCGCGCGAGGAGGGCTCGCCCACCCCGCTGTCCGCCGCGCAATACGCGTTGACGCACGCCGGGTACCCGGTGGTGCTCACCTCGGTCCTCCTCGCGGTGGGCTTCTCGGTGCTCTGCCTGTCGTCGTTCGCCCCGACCTTCCGGGTGGGGCTCCTGTCGGCCATCCTCGTGGCCTACGCGGTGCTCCTCGACCTGGTGCTCCTGCCGATCCTGCTCATCACCGCGGATCGCGCGGAGCGGCGGCTCGGGAGCCCCGACGAGGCGAGCACGCCCCCGGTGGACCCGGCGTTCCAGGCGGTCAGCGCCCGCCTCACCGAGCCCCCCCGGGAGTGGCGGTAGCTACTTCACGAACTTGGTGGGGTCCGCCTCGAACTTGCCGGCGCACTTGCTGCAGCAGAACACGTAGTGCTTGCCCTGGTACTCGGCGCGGTCGGTGTCGGCCTCGACGGTGAACACCTCGCCGCTCACCGGGCACTTGGCCAGGGTGCCCGCCGCGGGCGGAGCGTCGAAGGACGACGGGGCGTCCTCGTCCGCGTGGCCGTGGTGGCCATCCGCGTGGTGGCCGTCGTCGTGGTGCTCGTCCGCCGCGGCGGCGGGGGCGGAGGCGGGGCCTTCCTGGGCGCCGCCGCTCTTGCAGGCGACCAGGCCGAGGGCCAGCACGAGGCTGGCGAACAGGGTGATGATGGAGCTCTTCATGCGGCGCCTACTAGAGCGCGGCGCGGCTAGAGTCCACCCTCAGTAGGACGGGACCGCTGCCGGCATGAGCAGATCCACCACCGACCAGCCCGGTGGCCGTCCCAGGTGAAGGAGCACCAGGCTGGCCATCTCCCGCGTGTCCTCACACGTCGTGGTCGACATGAGCGTGAGCATCCGGGGCGCCACGATGTCGCCCAGGTGGACCAACGCCCAGCCCGCGGCGGACCGGACCTCGAAGGTGGGATCACCGAGGGCCTCCACCAGGGCCTCGAGTGCACGGGGATCGCGTGCGCGGTCCAGCGCCCAGGCTGCGGTGCGTCTCAGCTCGGGGTCCGCGGCCTCCAGCTGCCCGATGAGCCACTGCGTCTCCTCGCGGCGCCCCGCGCGCCCCGCACGGAGGGCTCGGGTCAGCGGCGTCTCGTTCAAGGTGGACGCGGCCCGACGGGCGAGGGCCTCGAGCTGCGTCGTGAGGTGGGCGCGATCGTCGACGCTCACGCACCATGACAGCCGCGCCAGGATCCGGAAGCCCTGGGCGGGCAGGGGCTCGAGCGCCAGGCCGCCCACCAGCGCCTCCACGCTGCGTTCGCTCAGGTTCCTGCGACCGGCCAGCACGTTGGACAGGAAGCCCGGGGAGAGCGCGGCCCTTCGGGCCAGAGCGCGCACGCCACCTTCGGGATCCAGCGCGGCGGACTCCTCCACGTGGGCGCGCAGGTAGGCGCGGACGTCCGAGAAGTCGAACACGTTGGGTGCGTGGGCCATGAGGGGATGGTGGTGGCCGTTCCCTTCGTCCTGCAACGTTTTCTGAGGGAAACTCCCGGCGCCCGCCGGGTGGATTGCATTCAGACCAGCGGCGACGCACCCTGATCCCGTGCGGCGGCTGCTCCCCCTGTTCTTGCTCACCGCGATGGGGTGCATGGCCGGCTCCCCGCCCGCCCAACCTGGGCGCGAGGGCTGGCCTTGCCCCGATGACAACAACTGCATCGCGCCGCTGGCGTGCGTCGAGGGGTTCTGCGGCGAGGGCGTCCGCGACGCCGGGGTGCTGCCGGTCGACGCCGGCCTGATCGCAGACGCGGGCGATCCCCCGGACGTTGGCGGCCCGGTGGACACGGGGGTCGAGGACGCGGGCGATCCCCCCGACACGGGGATCCCGGTCTGCGATATCCCTTACCAACTCAGCGCCGTTCAGACGCGAGTGTTCGGCACCGAGGGTAACGGGCCGTGCAGCCAGGCGACCTGCCACGGGGCCGGCTCGGCTGGCGGGATCCGCCTCAGCAAGCCCCCGGCCGAGCTCCGTGCGGACCTGCTCGGCCCCACCCGGGACCCGCTGGCCCCCCAGCGGGTGCTGGTCGACCCGGGCAACCCCGAGGGCTCTCGGCTCTACGTGATCATGAGCCGCCTGAACCCCGGTGGCTCCCGCGGCCCGATGCCCCCCGCCCCGACGCCCCTGTTGGGGACCTGCGAGCTCGAGGCGGTCGCGGGTTGGATCACCGACGGCGCCCTCGCCAACTGATCCGCAGGGAGACGAAACCCCAACCGGAGGAAACCCCCCTCTTGCCATGCCGCGTCATGACGACACAGACTGAATGACGATTCAGTCAAGCGGCGTCGCGCTCCCGGTAACGAGAGAAAAGATGCGCGGCCGCGGAGGAGACGCGCATGCAGACCTATCGAGCCCCCGTCCGAGAGATGCGCTTCGTGCTCGAGGCGTTCGGCTATGAACAAATCTCGAGCCTCGAGGCGTTCTCGGCCTACGACATGGAGACCGTCGTGGCGCTCCTCGAGCAGACCGGCAGCTTCGCTGTCAGCACCCTGCTCCCCACCAACAAGCCGGGCGATCAGGTCGGCCTGAAGTGGGACGCCGAGACCGGCGCGGTGACCACGCCGCCGGGCTTCCGCGAGGCGTACGGCGCGCTCCGCGACAACGGCTACATCGGCATCACCGGCCCCGAGGCGTACGGCGGCGGCAACGGCCCCGAGACCCTGGGTATCGTGATGGGCGAGATCAGCTCGTCCTGCAACAAGAGCCTCGCGATGTGCCCGGGCCTCACCCGCGGCCTCATCGAGGCCCTCGAGCACCACGGCTCGGATGAGCAAAAGCAAACCTACTTGCCGAACCTGATCTCCGGCTCGTGGTCGGGCACCATGTGCCTCACCGAGCCGCAGTGCGGCACCGACCTCGGCCTCGTGTCCACCAAGGCCACCCCCGAGGGCGACCACTATCGCCTCACCGGCACCAAGATCTGGATCACCTTCGGTGAGCACGACCTCACCGAGAACATCGTGCACCTGGTGCTGGCGCGCCTCCCCGACGCGCCCGAGGGCATCAAGGGCATCAGCACCTTCCTCGTCCCCAAGTTCACCAACGGCGCCAAGCGCAACCCGGTGAAGTGCATCGGGCTCGAGCACAAGATGGGCATCCACGGGTCGCCCACCTGCGTCATCGAGATGGACGAGGCAGAGGGCTACCTCATCGGCGAGCCCCACAAGGGCATGAAGGTCATGTTCACGATGATGAACGCGGCCCGCCTGCACGTGGGCGTCGAGGCGATCTCGGGGGCCGAGATCGCGTACCAGACCGCGGTGGCCTTCGCGAAGGAGCGCCGCCAGAGCCGCTCGCTCGATCCGGCCAAGCGTGACCGTAGCGCCTCCGCCGACAACATCCTGGTGCACCCCGACGTGCGCCGGATGCTCTTGAACCAGAAGGCCACCAACGAGGGCATGCGCGCCCTCGCCCTGTGGACGGCGATGCAGATCGACCTGTCTCGGCAGGCCTCCGACGAGAAGGTGCAGCAGGAGGCCGACGACCTGGCCGCCCTCCTCACCCCCATCGTCAAGGCGTATTGCACCGAGCGCGGCACCGCCAACATCAGCGAGGCGATGCAGGTCTGCGGTGGCTCCGGCTTCACGCAGGACTGGAACATCGAGCAGTACTACCGCGACACCCGGATCACGATGATCTACGAGGGCACCAACCACATCCAGGCCCTCGACCTGGTCGGTAGGAAGCTCCCGATGCACGGCGGTCGCCTCATGCAGGTCTTCGGCGCCCGGGTCACCGACATGATCCGCAGCGCCAAGGAGGACCCGCGGATGGCGGAGTTCGTGGAGCCCCTCAAGGCGGCCTCCAAGACCCTGACCACCGTCACCATGGAGCTGGCGGCCAAGGGTATGGCGGACGCGGAAGAGGCGGGCGCGGCGGCGACCAACTACCTGAGCCTCTTCGGCCTCACCACCCTGGCCTACGTCTGGGCGGTGATGGCGAAGAAGGCCCTCGACGAGGACTCGGCCTTCGCGCGCACCAAGCTGAAGACGGCGCGGTACTTCTTCCAGAACGTGCTGCCCGAGTCCGAGTCCCTCGTGAGCCTCATCCGGGCGGGCAAGGCCAACATGATGGCCTTCGACGCCGAGGAGCTCGACGTCGCCTGAGCCCCTGGGCGGGCCCGGCTTGTCCGGGTCCGCTCCACCGCATACCTTCCTCTCCATGAGGGCTCGGCCGGTCGTGTTGGGCATTGCCGCCCTTGCGGGCGCGCTCGGGCTCTTTGCCCTGGTTCTTCGCTACCCCATCCCTGGTGTTGGGTTCATCGTGCCAGGACTCCTCGGTTGGGGTATGCGCCTCCTCCTATTTCGCCCGCCCACCGATCCGGACGTGCTGGACACGTCTGAGCGCAGGGCGATGCTCGTCGCACCGGTTGTGGCCCTGGCCCTCTTCCTGACGGGTGGTCCCATCCTCTCCATAATGGGCGTTTCCGTGCCCGGTGCGCCTGACATCGCCCGCTTCGCCGGCCTCCTCGGCGCTGGGCTTTACGGGCTGATCGCGCTCTGGTTTGCCTCCGGCGTCGGGCGCTTCCTGGGTGGCGCGTCCGACGAGCCGGTAGGGGGTATCAACGTCAAGCGGAACGCCTTCGCGGGCACGGTGGCGTGCCCACGATGTGGGAGCATGCAGACCGAGGCGCTCACCTGGGACGATGCGCGGGACATCGTGGGCTCCGCTCGCTGTAACGTGTGCGAACGTGGCCTGGCGTCCTGAGTCGGGTGCGCTGAGTCCCTTGAATGGCGAAGGACCGGGGCAGCTCTCGACCGATGACTCCGCGCCTTAGTCGCAACGTCAATTGCACAACACGTCTTCTGCTAAGGGAGGCAGACCCCTTGCTGCTGCGCAGCCTGCATGGCCTGCTCGCACCGGGCGGGATCGCCCGAGGCCACCGCGGCCTCGCATATTCGGCGGTCGCGGCCGTTGAGGCGCCGGCAGCAGGGGGCGAGGTCGGCGCAGATGTCACGACCGGCGTCGGGGTCGCTGGCGTCTGGTACGCTGGCGTCGGGGTCGGTGCCCGCGTCAGGGGGGGCGCCGGCGTCCGTAGCGCTGGCGTCTTGGTCGATGCCTGCGTCGAGGTCGGTGCCTGCGTCGGCGTTGGTGCCCGCGTCGGGGTCGTCGCCACCGCCGTCGGGGTTACCGCCGTCCGCGGCCGCCCCTGCGTCGAGGTCGCCCGCGTCGGGGGCCTCACCCGCATCAGGGCTCACTCCGGCGTCGCTCGGCCCGGAGCCCGCGTCCACGTCAACCCAGCCTGCGTCCTGAGTCGCGTCCGGGCCGCCGGTGGAGGCGTCGTGGGTGAGGCCGATGGTGGTCTGGGCGCCGCAGGCCATCATGACGACCGCCAGGAGGGGGAGGGCGAGCCGCCACATGGCGAAGCAGGTTAGCGCGAAAACCCAGGCCGCGAGTAGGTTCCGTTGACGTAGGGCGCCGACGGGGGTTCCTTGGGCGCGGCGCATGCGCAAGGTCCCCAGTCAGCCCCGCCGACCAGACCCGGCGGCACGGATCACCGCTCTCAGCGTAGTGCTCTCCCTCGGCCTGCTCGCGGTGCTCTTCGCTGCGTACTGGGTGTACGACAGCCAGCTTGCCCTCGCCCAGGCGGCCGACAGCACTTCGGACGTCTTCACCGCGCTCGCCCTCGGATGGGCGGTGCGGGTGGGCGCCCAGCCGCCCGACGAGAACCACCCCTTCGGGCACTACAGCGCCCAGCCGATCGCCGCGCTCTTCACCGCGATGCTCGCTGGCGCGCTCGCGGTGAGCGTGGCCCGCGAGGCGATCGGGGCGATCATGGGCGGCGCGATTCCCCGCCTGGACTGGCCCCTGGCCGGCGCCTTCGCCCTGAAGGTGGTGGCCAAGACCGCCCTCGCGCGCTGGGCAGGGGCCCAGGGGCGTCGCCTCCGGAGCCCAGCCCTGCGGGCGATCGCGGTGGACGCGCGCAACGACGTGTTGGTCGGGCTGGTGGGCCTGGTGGGCTTCGGCGCCGCGCGATTGGGCTGGCCGGGCCTGGACGCCTGGATCGCGCTCCCGGTCGCGGTGTGGGTGGGCGTGGCGGGGGTGCTCCTCGGCATGGAGAACGTCCGCATGCTCATGGGCGAGGCGCCCGAGGACGATCGCCAGCGCGAGCTCCTGGCCATGGCCCGAGCGGTGCCGGGGGTCGTGGACGCCCACAGCCTGAGGGCCCGCTCCGCCGGGGCCAAGATCGCGCTCTGGGTGCAGGTGAAGGTCGATCCGGAGCTCTCGATCCGCGCCGGGCACGACATCGGCGAGGCGGTGGAGCGCCGCCTGCTCGAAGAGGACGACGTCTGCGAGGCGGTGGCCCACGTGGACGTCGAGTAGCCCCCTGAGCCGGTACGCACCCAAGAACCGTGTGGCCCACGGGCGCACGCTGCAGCTCGGCCGCCTCGAGCTGTACTACGAGGAGCTCGGGGCGGGGCCGCCGCTCGTGCTCCTGCACGGCTTCGGCGGCTGCACCCAGAACTGGCATCCCTTCACCGCGGAGCTCTCGAAGCACTATCGCCTGCTCCTCGTTGATCTGCGCGGGCACGGCTACTCGACGAACCCCGACGACAGGTTCTCGCATCGTGCTGCGGCGAGCGACGTGCTCCGGCTCCTCGACGCGCTCGGCGTCGAGCGCTTCTCGGCCATGGGCATGAGCACGGGGGGATGGCGCTCCTTCACATCGCGGCGCGTCAGCCGGAGCGCGTCGAGGCGATGGTGCTGATCAGCGCCACCTCGCACTTCACCGACGAGGCGCGGGCCATCATGCGGAGGGCGTCCTTCGAGACGGTGCCGCCGGAGGTGCGCGAGATGTACCGGGAGTGCGCGAAGCGCGGTGACGCGCAGATCCGGCAGCTCATCACGCACTTCAACGCCCTCCACGCGGACCATGACGACGTGAACTTCACCGCGGACGACCTCTCGGTGATCGAGGCGCGGACCCTCATCGTGCACGGCGAGCGGGATCAGTTCTTCCCGGTCGAGGTCGCGCAGGACATGGCGCGCGCGATCCCCGGCGCCGAGCTGTGGGTCGTCGCGGGCGGCGAGCACGTCCCGATCTTCGACCCCGCGGTCCCCTTCACCTCAGAAGCGCTGCGATTCTTGACCCGATCGCCCTGAGGGCGCGCCGAGTCAACGCACCTTGCGATCGCCGACCTGGATGAAGCCGCCCTGCTGCTTGCCTCTGGGGTCGCGGTGGGTCCAGTGCAGCACCCCGCCCCGGTCGTTGTACTCGTAGCGGCCCCGCACCCGCACCCGCGCGCCCGCCTTCACCGGCGCCCGCTCCGCGAGGTCGATGTTGTGGGCCACGAGCACGGTGAGCTCGCCCACCCGGATGATGAAGCGCTGGTGCCGGTCACCCTCATCGTCGTCCGACAGGGTGCGCTCGACCTCGCCCTCCACCTCCATCCACACCCCGGAGCGCTGGGCGCGGTGCGCCTGCAGGAGCGCCTGCACCCCGTCGTCGGGGGCGCGGGTCGGGGCCGGCTTGGGCTTGGGCGCGGCGGGCGCCGGCGCCTCGAGGATGGGCGGGGTGCGCTGCGCGGGGGGCTCGGCCGGGCAGCCCCACAGGGCGCCAAGGAGTGCAAGGGACGTTGCGCGGAGCGAGGTCACTGGTCCGACTTCAGGAGCGGGTCGAGCGCGAAGGAGAGGCCGGCGGACCCGATGAAGTACTGCCCGTTGTAGTCGCCGTTCCCCACGGTGGTGACGTACTCGGGGAGGCCACCGACGAGGGGGCGATCTGCACCTGCTGGGAGTCCCGGACCTCGGCGCCCTTCATGGCTACGTACTGGAACGCGACCTCGAGGGTCACGCCGTACCAGGTGGTGGAGGCGCCGAGGGAGACGCCGTGCTTGTCGAGGTCGACGCGCGAGGGATCCATGCGCTCCGGCGGCACCGCGGTGGGCTCGTAGTAGTAGCCCGCGCGCAGGCCCAGGTAGGGCTCGAACATGTTGAGCTCGCCGCCGACGCGCAGCGACCAGGTGTCCTTCCAGTGGCGCTCGGCCACGATCTCGCCGAGCTCCTGCGGAGTGCCCAGGATGACGAAGTTGATGTCCTTCGGGGTGATGACCACGCGGTCGTGCGCGCTCCAGCCCTCCCAGACCCAGGCCACCTCGGCCCGGAAGAGGCCTGGCCACTGGTACTCGAGTCCGGTCCGCAGGATCGGCGCGGTGCTGAGCTCCACGTCCACGTTGCGGCCCTGCACCGTCACGAGGTCGTCGGAGGGGTCGGCGATGTTCTCACCCAGGACCTTGGCCGGGAGCTCCACGTCGATGGTGCCGGACGTCTTGACGTGGCGCTTGCCGCGGAACGAGAAGCCGAGGTTGAGGTTGGGGATGATCTCGTAGCTCGCGCCCACCTGCCAGTTGATCGCGAAGCTCTCCTTGAAGTTGAACTGGATGGGCGCGTCGAGGCCCGGGTCTTCGGGGCCGTCGGGCGAGAGGAGGGCCGAGTTCACCCACAGGTGCACCCGCTGGTCGTTGCCGCTCTGAAAGCCCATCAGCACGCCGCCGATGCGCAGGCCGCGGAGCACCGGGACGTCCTTGAAGGGGCGAAAGCCCACCCCCAGGCCGAGGTTGGCCTCGATCGTCTTCATGTGGATGCCGCTGTATCGGTTCGGCATGGCGTTGGCGGCGTCGATGAAGTCGGGCCGCAGGGCGGGCGGCAGCTCGCCGTAGCGGTGGCGCCCCGAGTTGGGCCCCCACACCGCGAGGGCGACCGTGGTGTCGAGCCACGGCAGCCCGTAGCCCACGCCGAGGAAGGGGATGGGCAGCAGGGTGTTGGTGTCGACCGGGTTGTCGGCGTAGCGGGCCTCGAGCTCGGCGTCGAGGGCCACCGGGTCGAAGCCCTCCATCGCCGCCGCCTCCGCGTTGACGCAAGGGCACTTGCGCTGGAAGGACACGTCCATCCCCACCAGGGTCAGGTCCGCCTCGACGTGCAGCCCGCGCAGGAACGAGAGCCCCGCCGGGTTGTAGTGCATGGCGAGCAGGCTGTCCGGCGCGGCCACGAACGCGCCGCCGCGTGCCATGCCGCGGGTGCCCACGTCGGTGAGGTAGAAGCCAGCGGCGCGCGCGTCGGCGGCGGCTGCGGTGACGAGGGCGGTGGCCAACAGGGCAGGAACGAGACGCATGCGGTCCGGGGGGATTGCCACATCCGGATCTGTAGTGAAAGGGACGTTGGGCGGAAGAGACGTTGACATCCCTTGACGCCGTGCGGCAATCGCCGCGAGGGAGAGCCGAGGGGAGCACCACGATGGCGCGACGCATCAGACGACACGCGAACCCCTTCCACGCCACGAACCAGGTGGGCCCCCTCGACCGCATGGCGGTGTTCGGGCGCGAGGCGCCGCTCGAGGTCGACATCGGCTGTGGCGGGGCGGGCTTCCTCTTCGAGCGGGCGAAGAACCACCCCGAGGTCGACTTCGTGGGCTTCGAGGTCCGGCTCCCGGTGGTCCAGGAGGCGATGGCGCGCCGCGATCGGCTCGGCCTGAAGAACGTGGTCATCTACTACGCCAACGCGCATGAGAACTTGCAGGGCCTGGTGCCGCCCGGGGTGATCCGCGCGTTCTACGTCCAGTTCCCCGACCCCTGCTTCAAGAAGCGGCACCACAAGCGGCGTATGCTCAAGCCGGTGGTGGTCCGGCGCATGGCGGAGCTCCTCCCCATGGGCGGCTACGTCTACGCGCAGAGCGACGTGAAGCCCCTGGCCGAGGAGATGTACGAGTTCCTCGCCGCGGAGGCCGCGCTGAAGAGCACCCTCGATCCGATCCTCACCGTGCCGTCTCCGATCGATGAGCGCACCGAGTGGGAGCGCCACCACGAGAAGAACGAGGAGCCCATCTATCGCATGTGGTTCGAGAAGGTGGCAGAGCCCAGCGGGCCGATCCCCGAGCTCGAGTTCCGGGACACCAACCCGCGTCGAGTGGAGGGCTGAGCTTGGGCGTCCTGTTGTACAACCTGACCCTCGCCGTCATCGGCGCGGCCACCGTCTACGTGCAGCGGCACCGCCTCCCGCTCCGCGGCCTGTTCGGCTACCTGATGGCGGTGGTGGGGCTCGCCAGCGTCTTCGCGTACCTCTTCTATCGCCGCCCCACCGAGCCGCTCGACCCGATGTTCGCGGCGATGCGGATGATGGCCTACGGGCTCTTTCTCCACCTTCCGGTGCTCCTCGGGGCCTGGGGGTGGTTGGATCGCGAGAAGCGCCCGAGGCAGGCGGTGGCCATGGCCGCGGTGGCGGTCGCGATCGTGGCGGTGGCGATCGACGCCTTCTTCATCGAGCCCACCGCGCTCGAGGTGAACGAGGTGACGGTGGCGGTGCCCGGCCTCGAGGCGCCGCTCACGGTGGCGGTGCTCGCCGACATCCAAACCGAGCGGCCGGGCGCGTACGAGCGGGGCGCGATGGAGCTCGCGCTCGCCGCGAAGCCCGACCTCATCGTGATGCCCGGCGACTACGTCCACGCCTTCACCGAGGCCGAATATGCCGAGGGCATGGTCGCGTTCCGGGAGCTGGTGAAGCAGGTCGGCTTGCGCGCGCCCCTCGGGGTGTACGCGGTGGCGGGGAACGTGGACATCGTGGGCAAGTGGGTCGAGATGTTCGAGGGCACCGGGGTCGAGACCGCCACCGTGACCCGGACCTTCCACCCGCGGCCCGACGTCGCGATCACCGCCCTCACCCTGGTGGACTCCTTCGACACCCAGCTGAAGGTGCCTGCGCAGGATGGCCTGCACATCGTGGTGGGCCACGGCCCCGACTTCGCCCTCGGCGAGGTGCACGCCGACCTCCTGGTGGCGGGGCACACCCACGGCGGGCAGGTCCGCCTGCCCTTCTACGGGCCGCTTTTGACCCTCTCGGCCCTGCCGCGGGACTGGGCCTCGGGCGTCACCCGGCTCGGTCAGGGGCGGACCTTGGTGGTGTCCCGGGGGGTGGGTCTCGAGCGCGGGTTGGCCCCGCGCCTCAGGTTCCGGTGCCGGCCCGAGGTGGTGATCGTGCGGGTGGTGCCGGCGTCGGCGCCCGCGCGTTAGCGCGACGCGGACAGGGAGCGCCAGGTGAAGAACACCATGGCGCCCGCGGCGAGGGCGATCGGCAGGTGCGCAGGCTGGATGACGAACTCCAGGACCTCGCCCCAACCGCTGGGGATCAGGAACATCGCCCGGGCATAGTCACATCGATCGCCGCCGTCAACCGGGCTGCCCACCGACGCCGGGCCTGCTAGGCTGCGCCCGTGATCGGTGGACGTGGCGCAGACCGGCTGGCCTGGACGGTGGGCATTACAGCCCTGCTCGCGTCGGGCTGCTCGCGGAACGGTGGGTCTCCCATGGAGATCATCCGCCCCCAAGCTCGACGTGGCCTACGTGTCGCCGGACGGCGGCGACGCGGCGGAGGGCACCGAAGAGGCCCCCTTCGCCAGCCTCGCCCGGGCGCTCCGGACGGATCGCTCCAAGATCGTGCTCCTGCCCGGGACCTTCCCCGAGCCCCAGGTGGTGGTGAGCCGGGCGGTGCGGATCGAGGCCTCGGCCCTCGGCCAGGCGATCCTCGACGGGCACCTGTTCATCTCCGCCTCCGAGGTCTCGGTGGCCGGCGTGAACGTCACCGGCGGGGTCGGGGTGCACCTGGCCCACGACGTGGTGATCTCGAGCGCCACCGTGGCCTACGGGCTGAAGGACGACGCGGTGAGCGTGGTGTCGAGCGAGGTTCGGCTGGTCGACCTGCACTTGTCGTGCGGCCCCGAGACCTGCCTGCAGGTCACCACCTCCACCGTCGACGTGTCGAACGTCGTCGCGCGGGCCGACGCCGGCTCGAAGCGGGTGGTGCGGGTGGAGTCGTCCCGGGCCACCGTACACCGGCTCATGACCTTCGGCGGCGACATCACCCAGCTGCAGGCCAGCCTGCACAGCAACCTCCGGGTCACCACCGCCACCCTCGCCGGCTCGGGCGGCAGCGGCCTCGCCGCGCTGCAAGACAGCTTGCTCGAGGCGAGCGACGTCCACGTCATCGCGGCCCGCCGGGCTGGCTGCCTGGTGCAGCGCGCCCGCGCCCAGGTCACGAGCAGCACCTTCGACGCCCAGACCGGCCAGGGCGTGGCGCTCAGCGGCGCCCACCTGACCCTGCGCTCGAGCACCGTGACCCCCGCTCGCGACGGCGCCCTCCAGGTGGCGGGCTACTCCGGCCAGCCCTCCCGCCTCGAGCTGGTGGGTGGGGTGGTCCAGCACGGCGAGCACAGCGGGGTGCTGGTGAGCGGCGGCCTCGTGCACGTCGACGGCACCCGCTTCGAGGGCGCGGGCGAGGGCACCGACGTCGACGCCATCCTCGCCACCGGCCTCGGGAACCGGGTCGAGGTGGTGCGGGCCACTTTCCTTCGGCCCCCCGGCTTCGCGGTCGCGGTGCACCAGGACGCCCTGGCCACCGTCACCGCCACCGTGATCGAGCCTGGTCTGGGCGGGGTGCTGGTGGACGACGTCGCGGTCGACAAGGTCTTCGTGACCGGCATGGTGGTGCGCGGGTGCCGCCAGGGCTCCGGCGTGGTGGCGTTGCAGAGCCCGATGGTCGAGGTGCGGGGCGGCCGTGTCGAGGGCTGCGTCGAGGCAGGCTACCTTGCCGGTGAGGGCTCGGGGGTGGTCGTCCGCGGGGCGCGGGCGGTCGGGAACATCCAGTACGGCTTCGCCGCCTTCGGTGGGTCGAGCATGAGCTTGGAGGGGGTGCAGGCGAGCGGGAGCCGGTGGGCGGCGTTTGCTGCTTGTGGGGATGGATCGCGGGTGGTGGCGGACGCGGAGTCGGTGCTGGAGGGGGCTACGGTGTTGTGCCCGTAGGGCGGCGGTTCTCCTCGCTCCCCTCGATGACCTCGACCAAGACCGCGAGCACTCCCCTTCTCTTTGCTCGCCACCTAGACTTCCGCGGCTGCTCAAGGTGAAGTCCGCCGAGACCGCTGCCTCCTCCTCGTCCACACCGTGAAGTCTTCCTCACACTATCGATTTTGCGGGCGCAGCGCAGGTGGACTGCAACCGTTCCTGCAACGACGTTGCACAATCGCCGAAGGACCTCGAACGGACTGATGCCTCGTGGAAGCGGACACGTGGGTCGGTATCCCGGTGGCAGACTCCTGGCGATCCCACGAAAGGACGTACCCACCGACGTACGCAGGCAACCCTGTCCCCAGGGACAGGTTGCGGCGGCCCTGGCTCTGATATCCTTGGGCAGCTCGGATGTGTTCGTCGAACACACCGGACTCAGGAGGATGAATGGAATCACTATTGGCTCTTGCTCTATCAATCATCACGCCGGCCTGGACCGAGCCATATGTTTATCATCTCGAGGATTGGGTGGGCCCCAACGACTGCACAGCGCTTGGCTGCAACCTCGACTCGGCGTTCGCCGCAGCGATCGCGGATTGCGAGGCCTCACTGGCAGGGGCGCCGGACCGAGCGGGGATCGGATGCAAGATCTACATTCCGGCCGGTGACCACACCGTCACGGCCCCTGTGACGACCGGGTCGGATCCCGGGATCTGTCGCGCCTATTCGTTCGAGGGGCGCGGGGGAATGGCGAATCGGCGGGCTCTGACGCGGATCCACGCTGCCGACGTCACAGTGTTTCGGGGCTTGGGGTTCGGCTACTGCCGGTCGGTGGGCAAGGATGCCGGAACTCTCGAGATCAAAGGCCTTGGCATCGAGTACGCCTCCGGACCCAAGGCAACGCCCGTGATCGCGATCGACATGGAGGCGCCGGTCCGCATCGAGAATGTCTGGATCCGCTATCCGTCCATCGGCCTCCGGATCCACGCGGATGCCGATGGGTCGAACGGGTTCGACTCCGGGCTTTCATATGCGAGCAACGCCAATGTCTCGCGGATCTGGGATCTGACGACCGAGTACACCCGGCACGCTGGAGTGTGGGTGGATGGCAGCGACACCAATGCGGGAGCGTTCATCGGCCTCAACATCAACACCGCCTGCTATGCGACGGGTACCGAGATGGCCGGGCTCGAGGCCGAGTTTGGGGATTGCGCCGGCCTGGAAGAATCCTCTTTCCTTGGGAACTTCGTGGTTGCTTCACACTTTGGCATCGCGGCCGGGCATCCCGACTTTCGATTCACGGCTCAGAGCAACCACGGGACCTGTCTCGGCTGCTATGTCGAAGGTCCCGACGCACCGGATCTGGATGCCCGGTGGTCGCAATGGATCGGTGGACTCGGTCCGGTCCCCACCGGCTCCGGCTTCCGTCTCGACGGTCCACGGGCGTATAGCCTCGACGTCGAGAATCGAAAGGACCCGGCCAACGTGACGAACTTCCGGATGGGCCTCGCAGCCAATGAGGGAGGCGTGTACTGGAAGGCAGATCACGTAGGTGATGGTTCCTCATGGCCGCTCCGCCTCCATTGGGTTCCGGCATCGACCAACTACCGTTACGATATTGGGAACGTCAGCGTCGGTCGAGTGTGGGAGATCGAAGGTTACTATGCGGCACCTGAGCCAAGTACCGTCCTCGGTCACGTAACCTACTACGATCCCGAGGTCGCCGAGTGCGTCGATTCGGCGCCAATCTGCCAATAGGAGTTTCTGAAGGCCTACGCCGCTCTGCGGTCGATGTGCTCCAGCTTGGCCGGCAGGCTCTTCCTGTACAACCTGCGCGCGTCCTCCAGCGCCCGCGGCGCGTCGCCCCTCGAGAGCGCGCGATCGAGCCACCTCGCGTACCTGCGGCCGGCGCGGTTGGCGACCTGGTAGCGCTCCTGGGCCTCGGGGCTGAGGCCGGCCTCGAGCTCGAAGCGGTCGAAGAGGGCCTCGATGAGGGCGGGGCCGCCCAGGCCGCAGGCGAGGCGGAGGACCAGGTACTTGTCGATCTCGGCCTGGAGCTCGAGCTCGATCTGGGAGACCGGGCGCTCCTGCTGCTCGCCGCAGAAGGTGAAGTACACGAAGTGGGAGACGCCCTCGGTGGCGACGAGGGCGGCGTCGAGGTGCTCCTCGCTCGGGGTGCACTTCGAGAAGAAGGCGGCGGCGCGGTGGCGGATCTCGTCCGCGATGAAGAGGGCGAGGTGGGTCTCGTCGTCCTCGACGTGCACGAGCAACGCCTCGCGCGTCGGGGTGCCCTCTTGTGGCAAGGCGGACTGCATGACCTCCGCGTCGATGCGGAAGTCCGCCACCTCGAAGGTGCGCTCGAGGCGATAGACCGCCTCGAGCACCGCCTGGAGCTGGCTCTCGAGGTGCCTCAAGCCGCGGCCCCCTTGCCGAAGACGGGGAAGGCGCCTTGCACCAGCATGCGCTCGGTGAGCCGGGCGCTGTCCGGGTTCTTGAGCATGCGAGCGTAGAGGGAGGCGATGTCGCGGCTCACCGGGAGGGTGGTCCGCTCCGCCACGCGGGAGAGGACCTCGACCAGGTGGGCGAACTTGTCGGCGAGCTCGCGCAACAGGCGCTGGAAGCCCCCGGCGAAGGCGGACTGGGCGGCGACGTCGTAGGCGGTGCGGCCCATGTCGACGTAGTAGTCCACCCCCACGAGGGAGCGGGCGCGCTCGACGTGGGGGGCGAAGAAGCCGGCCACGACCAGGGCCACGTCGCCGAGGTGCCGATAGGCGTCGAAGCGCTGGCTGGGGGCGGCCTCTCGGGCCTCCTTGTAGAGCCACACCAGGGCGGGGGTGCCGGGATCGTCCCGCTGGCCGCGGCCGTGGAGCACGTCCGGGCGCGCGAACTCACCCACCAGGTGGAGGACATAGGAGAAGCCCTCGGTGTCCAGCTGGACGCGCTCGGCCACCAGGGCCTGCTCCAGCAGGTCCTTGAAGAACCCCTCGAGGCTGCAGTCCGTTTCGATCCGGCTCACCATCCCCTTCATGCTACGGGATACTCGGCCGCGAATTCAAATCGCTAACCAGTGATTCCAGTGACTTACGATGTTTGCACGCGAAGCATCGCCGCGACCGACCCATCAGATCTGAAAAAATCGATTGATCTTGGCCTCTTGAAGGTGTTTTCTGAACGGTTTTTTAGCACCCGACCCCGAAGGGTGGCTAACACCTTCCGACCCGGTGGTGCGATCCGTCTCGCGACACGTGCCCGCGAGTCAGTAGGAATCCGGATCGGGCATCGCCCGAGTCAGTCGTCGCCCAGGGCCTCCTTGGCCGCCTCCTGGGCGGTGCGCAGGCCCTCCTTCGCGGCGTCGCTCGCCTTCTCGAGGGCCTCCTCGAAGCCGCTCTTCTTCTTGGTGAAGCGCTCCAGGAAGTCGGTCTCGAACGCGTCCTTGGCCGCCTTGAGCTTCCCCTCGAGCTTCTCGGCGTTGTCCTTGCCGATCGCCTTCACGAGGGCGGTCTCCTCCCACGCGTAGCACAGGGGCCCGACCTCCATCGTGCAGCGGTACAGGATCCGCTTGGTCTGCCAGGCGCCGTAGACGCCGTAGGTCTGGGCGGCGAGGAGGAGGAAGAGCACCAGGACGAGCTTCTTCATGCCGCCCCAGTGACCGCACCGGCGGCGCGGGGTCAACGACGCTTGGTCAACAGGCGGAGGAGGCTGATCTTCTTCAGGCGCGGGCGGAGCAGGATGTACGCGCCGACCCAGGTCATCACCGTGGCCCCGACCAGGGCCCCGAAGATGCCCACGATGGGGACGCCCCCGATCGCCCAGTCCAGCTGGGCCATGCCGATGAAGGAGCCGACCACGAAGGCCCCGCCGAGGATGGCGCCGGCGATGGTGGTGGCGCTCATGAGGACGGTGTTGGTGAGGCGCTCCAGGTCTCGGCCCGAGACGGTGACGTTCAGCTTGCCGGAGGAGAGGTCCGACAGGATCTGGGAGACCTGGAGCGGGAGCTCCTCGGACATGCCCTGGAGCTGCAGGAGCGCCTTGTACATGCCGCCCTGCATGTTGTCGGGGGCCACGCGGTCCATCAGGAGCCGCTCCGCGTAGGGCTTGGCCACGTCGGCCACGTCGATGTCGGGGTCGAGCTCGCGGACGATGCCCTCGATGGTGGCGCCGGCCCGGCCGAGCATCGTGTACTCGGGGGGGATGCGCAGGCGGTGTTTCATCCCCAGCGTCAAGATCTCTTGCACGAGGGTCGTGGAGTCCACGTCCTTGATGCTGCGGTTCAGGTAGCGGTTGAAGAGATCGATGGTGTCCTGGCGGACGTCGGACAGGCTCACCCGCTGGTCGTGCTGGCCCAGGCGGTACAGCGTCCGGGCCACGGTGTCGGCGTCGCGCACCGCGACCGCGAGCGCGAGGACCACGATGGTCTCCTGCATCTGCTTCGACAGGCGGCCCAAGAGGCCCAGGTCGAGGATGCCGTAGCGCCCCGGCCCCAGGTACATGAGGTTGCCGGGGTGCGGGTCGGCGTGGAAGACGCCGTCGAGGAACACCTCGTCGAAGGCCTCCTGCACGATGCGGCGGGCCAGGAGCTTCTTGTCGACGTCGTCGGGCAGGCGCGAGAACGGGACGCCCTCGAGGTAGCTCATGGTGAGCACCGAGGCGCTGCACAGGCTCGGGAACGTCCTCGGGATCACCACGTCGGGGCGCTCGGCGTGGAGCGCCCCGAACTCCTGGATGTTGGCCGCCTCGTGCTGGAAGTTGAGCTCCTCGGTGAGGGCCTTGTCGAACTCGCGCACCACGCCCACCGGCTCGGCGAGCTGGGACTCCTCGATCACCGCGTCGAGGATGCGGGCCACCCGGTACAGGAGGTCGACGTCGCGGCGGACCTGCTCGAGGATCCCCGGGCGCTGCACCTTGATGACCACCGCGTCGCCCTCGAGGGTGGTGCCGCGGTGCACCTGGGCGATGGAGGCGGTGGCGATCGGGGTCTCCTCGACCCGCTCGAAGAGCTGATCGAGGGGTCGCCCCAGGCCGCCTCGATCGCGGCCCGGATCTGCTCGAAGGGGAGGGGCTCGCAGTCGTCCTGGAGGTTCTTGAGCTCCTCCACGTAGTCCCGCGACACCAGATCGGGGCGCGAGGAGAGCACCTGCCCCAGCTTGATGAAGGTGGGCCCGAGCTCCTCCAGCATGAGCCGGAAGCGGCGTGGGGCGGCGTGGGCGCGGGCCGCGTTGGCGCTGTGCCCGCCGTCCTCCAGGTCCGAGGAGTCGGTGTCCTGGGGGAGGTCCGGAGATCGCCGGATCAGCTCCTCGTAGCCGTACTTGCCGATGACCGCGGTGATCTTCCGCAGCCGGGCCAATTCCTGCGCCGCGGATCGCAGCATGGCCCCAGCATACCTCAGGTTCCCCGTGACCGCCTCGCGGCCATGCGCTAGCCTGGGCAGCCTTGTCCTATCGGCACGACGTTCGAACCCTCAAAAACGGCCTCCGGGTGGTCACCGTGGCCATGCCCCACCTGCACTCTGCCCAGGTCGGGGTGTATGCACGGGTAGGCAGCCGCCACGAGACCCCCGAGACCAACGGCCTCTCCCACTTCCTGGAGCACATGTTCTTCCGGGGCTGCGACGGCTTCGAGGACTCCACCGCCCTGAACGCGGCGATGGAGGACCTGGGCGGCTACCTCGACGGCTTCACCACGCGGGACTACTCGGGCTACCAGTCCGTGGTGCACCCCCGCTACGTGGGCGAGGCGGCCGATATCCTCGGGCGCATGTTCAAGGGCCCGCGCTTCATGGACCTCGAGATCGAGCGCTCGATCATCCTCGAGGAGATCCTCGACGCGCTCGACGAGCGCGGCAAGGAGATCGAGCTCGACGTGGTGGCGCACCAGCTGGCCTTCGAGGGGCACCCGCTCGCCCAGTCGATCGACGGCCCGCGGAAGAACCTCAAGCGCTTCACGGTCGAGGACCTCGAGGCGCATCGAAAGCGCTTCTACGGGGCGAAGAACCTGGTGCTCACCTTCGCGGGGGCGATCGATCCCAAGGCCTGCCACAAGGCGGCGGAGTCCGCCTTCGGTGACCTCTTCGCAGGAAAGGTTGCGTCCGAGGGCAAGGCGCCGCCGCTGCCGAAGGTGGCGCCGCGCTGGCGCTTCGTGAAGAGCGACGACAACCAGACCCGGGTGCGGATGAGCTTCCGCGCGGTGAGCGACGTGCACCAGGACTACCCGGCGCTCCTTCTGCTGCGGCGGGTCCTCGACGGGGGCTTGTCGGCGCGCCTGCAGGTCGAGATGGTGGAGCGCCGGGGTATCGCGTACGAGATCGGTGCCGACCTCGAGGTGTACTCGGACTGCGGTCTGTTGGACTTCGAGCTGGCGGTGGCGAACCGCAAGGTGGGTTACGCACTCACCGAGCTCGGCCAGGTGCTGGCCAGCTTGCGGAAAGAGGGCGTCACCCAGGACGAGCTCGACCGGGTCCGGCGCCGGGCCAGGATCAGCCTGGAGTTCGGCCTCGACTCCCCGGGCGAGCTGGCCCAGTGGTATGGCGCGAACCGCCTCTTCCACGAGCCATCGCCGCCCGAGGAGCGCATGGCGCGCCTGGAGCAGGTCACCGTCGCCGACCTGCGCGCGGCGGCCCGCAAGTACCTCGACCCGAGGCGCATGACGGTGGCCGCGGTGGGCGGGGCGGACCGGCCCACGGTGGCGGGCGCCAAGCGCGCGGTGAAGGCGGTGGCGGAGGCGCTGGAGGGCGCGCGGTAGCCATGTCCGAGGGCTGGGACGAGTCGGCGGAGGCGTGGATCGCCTCCATGGGCACCGAGGGTGACTGGGGCCGCCGGTACGTGCTGGACGCGCCGATGCTGGCGCGGATCTCGGGCCGCGGCTTCGCGCGGGCGCTCGACGTCGGCTGCGGCGAGGGGCGCTTCTGCCGGATGATGCAGCCCCTGGGGCTCGAGACGGTGGGGGTGGATCCCACCCAGGCGCTGATCCGGCGGGCCCAGGGCGCTCGACCCGGGCGGCGACTATCGGGTCGGGCGCGCCGAGGCGCTGGCGCTCGAGGACGCCTCGTTCGATCTCGTGGTGTCCTACCTCTCGCTCGTCGACGTGACGGACGTCCGGGCGGGGATCCGGGAGGCGCAACGCGTCTTGCGCCCGGGCGGCACCCTCCTCATCGCGAACCTGCAGAGCTTCAACACCGCCGCCGACCCCATCGGCTGGAGCCACGAGCCGGACGGCTCGCGGCGCTTCTCCATCGATCGTTACCTCGAGGAGCGCCCGACCTGGGTGGAGTGGCGAGGCATCCGGATCCAGAACTGGCACCGGCCCCTCGGGGTGTACATGAGCGCGCTCCTCGACGCGGGCCTCGAGCTGCGGCACTTCGCGGAGCCCGCGCCGGAGGGGGTCGAGGGCGACAAGGCCGACCGCTACCGGCGTGCGCCGAACTTCCTCGTGATGGAGTGGCAGAAGCGGGGGTAGCGAGGGCTCAGTGCGCGCGATCGTGGCCGCGGTAGGCGGGGCGGACTGGCCTACGGTGGCGCGGCCGAGCGCGCGCGCGGCGGTGGTGACGTGGCCTGCGGCTCGCCACAGCTCAGGCAGCTAGCCTCAACCTCACCGCGGTGATCGAGGCCAGGCAGCCCTGGGTCGTGATCTCGATGTCTGAGAACCCCGCATCCCCGAGGAGTTGGAGGAGCTCTGCCTCGGTGAACACGTGCATCTTCGGGTTGTCCTCCATGCGCTGGCGCGCCCAGGCGTGGCTGAGGAGCCCCGACTTGCCCCAGACGACCGTCGTCACCCACAGCGGTGCGCCTGGTCTCAGCGTCCGCGCGATCTCGGACAGCACCGCGGCCGGATCCGGGAAGATGTGAATCGCGCCGCAGAGCAGGCCGCCGCTGAAGCTCGTGTCGGCGAAGGGCAACGCCTTCGCGTCCGCGCGCGCGAACGCCATGCCGTCGACGCCCTCGCTGCGCGCGAGTGCCTGACCCTTGAGGAGCATGTGGGTCGAGACGTCGACGCCGATGACCGGTCGCTCCGAGCTGGCGATGTGGCGGCCGTACGTCCCGGTCCCGGTCGCGACATCGAGGACCCGACCGCGCACGTTCGCCATGTAGCCGCGCCCGTAAGACACCAACTCGGCAAGGCTGCTTGCGCCACGGCCACCGAGCAGGCGGAGCATGATCGGCAACCAGATGGGCGTCTCGTAGATCGAGGCGAGCTTCCCGAAGCCCTCCACGTCGCGCAGGAAGGGATCAGTGCTCTCATCGGGCTGCTCCAAGAGGAAGTCTGGGATGCCGCGCTCGAGGGGGAACCGGCCCGCGCATGACCCGCAGCGCAAGTCGTCGGCCTCGGCCGCCAGCCGGCCATGGCAGATCGGGCACACGTAGGTCTCGGAATGGTCTGGATTCATCATTGGTGACAGTTTCTGCCTTGTGGCAGTCACTGTCAATTGACAGTGAGCGACAACCAGCCCAGACTGGATGCGTGACGGTGGAGCACGAGGGACTTCGAGCGCGCAGACGGAGACTCACCGAGGACCGGATCACCGAGGCTGCATATCGTCTCTTTGAAGCGGCGTCCTTCGAGGCCGTCTCGGTAGAAGAGATCGCGGCCGCGGCCGAGGTGTCGCCGCGCACCGTGTATCGCTACTTCCCGACCAAGGAGGACCTCGTGCTGGCCAACCCGGGCGGCGTCGATGCGGTCCGCAGCGCGTTGGCGCAGGCAGACCCGCAGGAGAGCGACGTGCGGTACCTCGCGCGCGCGATGGTGGCCGGCCTGACTGCGCGGTCACCCGAGGACGCAGCGCGGATGTATAGGCTGATCGAGCGGACGCCAGCGTTGCAGGCGCGGGTCCTTCAGGTTACGTGGGGCAGCCAGCCACTCCTCGTGGAGGCGCTCATGGTGAGAGGGCGGCGAACACGGGGGGCTGAGCGCCGCGCCCGGCTACTCGCTCAGACCGTGGCGAACCTGGTTCGGATGGCGCACCTCGACTGGATCAGCGCTGGCCACAGGGGCTCGGTGTGGACCCTGGTTGACGAGGCCCTCTCGATCCTCAAGGACGCACTCACGACCTAGCCCAGCTTCGCGTCCACCCGCTCCAGCGCGGCCCTTACCGGGGCCAGGGCCTGGGGCAGGCCGAGGACGGTGATGCGGGTGCCCTCGTCCTCGTGCTGCTCGTCGAGCACGCGGCAGGTGGCGTGGAGCTCGGCCACCAGGGCGTGGCGGGCGTAGGGCACGAAGAAGGTGTCCTGGCTCATGTGGCGCTCGAAGGCCTCGACGACGGCGGCGCGGGCGCGGGCGACGTCGCCGTCGACCTTGGTGCTCATGAAGAACGCGCCGGGGTGGCGCTCCGCGAGGACCGCCGCGTCCTCCGGTGAGACGCGGTCCATCTTGTTGAAGACGCGCAGGATGCGTTGCGGCGGGATCTCGAGCTCGTCGAGGATGGTGCGCGTGACCTCGACCTGCTTGTCGTGGTCGGGGTCGGAGGCGTCGATGAGGTGCAGGAGGAAGTCCGCGTCGCGCGCGCTCTCGAGGGTGGCGCGGAACGACGCCACCAGCTCGTGGGGGAGGTCCTTGATGAACCCCACGGTGTCGGTGACCAGGATCGGCGGGGTGGTGGGCGGCTCGAGCGCGCGCACCGTGATCCCGAGGGTGGCGAAGAGCTTGTCTGCGACGTAGACCTCCTGGCCGCACAGCCGCCGCATGAGCGAGGACTTGCCCGCGTTGGTGTAGCCGACCAGGGCCACCACGTTCTGCAGGCTGCGCCTCGCGCGCTGCTTGCGCTCCTGCTCCGCGATCGCCTCGAGCTCCTTCCGGAGCTGCGCGATGCGATCGCGCACCTTGCGCTTGTCGAGCTCCGCCGCCGACTCGCCCGCGCCGCGGCCGCCGATCCCGCCGCCCTGCCGCTCGCGCCGGCCGACGCCCTCCCTGAGGCGCGGCGTGAGGTATGAGAGGTCGCGCGATCTCGACCTCGAGCCGGGCGGCCCGGGTCTTCGCGTGGCGCCAGAAGATCTCGAGGATCACCGCGGTGCGATCGAGCACCGTGACCCCGGCCGCCGCCTGCATGTTCTTGGCCTGGCTGGGCGAGACGTCGTGGTCGAGGATGACCACGTGCGCCGCGCTGCTCCTCGGGGAGCGGGGCGTCGGGGGCGCCTTCTTCCTGCGGCTCTTGTTCTTCCTCCTCCTCGTCCAGATCCTTCTTCTGGGTGGGGGCGGTGTGCTTCGGCACCTCACCCGAGCCGCCGGTGTAGCGGGCCAGCTCCATGAGCTTGCCGCGCCCGATCACCGCGGCGCGTGGAGAGCCCGGCGCGGGCCTGGGTGACGCGGCCGATCACCTCGTAGCCCAGGGTCTCGGCGAGGCGCTCGAGCTCGTCGAGGGAGGCCTTGAAGGCGGCGTCGGTGACCTCGGGGAGCTGCACTCCGACGAGGACGGCGCGGGCGGGGGCTTCGGTCATGGCGCGGGACAGTGGCGAGGTGGGTGGGCGGAGGCAAGCGCCGCTACTTCTTCTTCGTGCGCCCGCGCTTCCGCGTTGTCTCAGCCAGCACGAAGTCCACCAACGCCCGCACCGCGGGGCGGCGCACCGCCTCGCGCGGGTAGATGAGGGAGAACGCGCGGGAGCGCCCGGCGTGCGGGCGGAGCACCTCCACCAGGGTGCCCGCGGCCAGCTCGCGCTCCACGAGGAAGTGGTAGGTCTGCACCAGGCCTGCGCCGGAGCGGGCGAAGGTCACCAGGCCCAGGATGTCGCCGCGGATCCGGGTGGCCACCTTGGGGATCAGCGCCTCGGGCCCCGCTTCGAAGCTCCACGGAGGAGCCGCCCGGTGCGCGGCATGACGAAGACCGCGCAGGCGTGCTCGTGCAGGGCCTCCGGGGTCTTGGGGGTGCTGTGCTCGGCGAGGTACTCGGGGCTCGCGAAGACCCCCACCGTGAAGTCGCCCAGCGGGCGGGCCACGAAGCTCGCGTCCTCGAACGCGCCGCCCCGCACCGCGACGTCGAAGCCCTCGCGGATGAAGTCTACGTTGCGGTTCGAGATCTCGACGTCGAGGGTGATGCGCGGATAGCGGCGGTGGAACGCGCCCACCAGGGGCAGGAAGCGGTGGTGCCCGTAGCTGGTGGGGACGCTGATGCGGACCTCGCCCGCCGGCTCGTCCTCCGCCCCGCGCAGGGCCAGCGCTGCGTCCCCCAACGTGGCCAGCGCGGCCTGGCAGGCGTCGTAGTACCGGCGCCCGGCCTCGGTCACCTCGACGTGGCGGGTGTTGCGCCGGAGCAGCGTCACCCCGAGGTGGCCCTCGAGCCGCGCCACCGCCCGGCTCGCGGCCTGGGGCGTGACCCCCGCCGCCTTCGCGGCCTGGGTGAAGTTGCCGAGCTCCACCGTGAGCCGGAACGCCTCGATCTCCGTCAGCTTCGGGACCATCGACTATTTGTACCAAGAAGGTACAAGTCGTTCAATCATCTGTGCTCTACCGGTGTCGGCGGGGTCCTGGCCAGATGGTGCCTCTGCGACGCATCGACGCGCCGCAAGAAAGGTTGCCAACATGTCCACGTTCCGAATCCTGATCATCCTCACCAGCCACGCCCAGCTGGGCGACACCGGCCGGCCTACCGGCTTCTACCTCTCCGAGGTCACCCACCCCACCCACGTCTTCGCGCAAGCGGGCTTTCAGGTGGACTACGCCAGCCCCAAGGGCGGCGCCGCTCCCATGGACGGGGTGGATCGCAAGGACCCCATCAACGCCACCTACCTCGACGACCCGGCGTGGATGGCGCGGATCCGCGCCACCCTCCGCGTCGACGAGGTCGACCCGTCGAGGTACGACGCGGTCTTCCTCGCCGGCGGCCACGGCACGATGTGGGACCTGCCCGACGACGCGGCCCTGCAGGCCCTGCTGGCTCGGACCTACGACGCAGGCAAAGTGGTGGCCGCGGTGTGTCACGGGCCGGCGGGCCTGGTGAACGTGAAGCTCTCCGACGGGCGCTACCTGGTGGCGGGCAAGCAGGTGGCCGCCTTCACCGACGCGGAGGAGGCGGCGGTGGAGCTCACCGACGTCGTCCCGTTCCTGCTGGCGTCGCGTCTGCGAGCGCGGGGCGCAGAGGTGAAGCCGGCGCCGAACTTCACGAAGAACGTGGTGGTGAGCGAGCGCCTGGTGACCGGCCAGAACCCGGCGTCGGCAGGGGTTGCTGCAGGCGGTGGTGGAGGTGCTGCGCGCGGCGAGGCGCGCGCCCTGACGCGCCGGCTACTTCACCGTCAGGATGGCCTCGGACAGCACGTTCAAGGCCGGCAGGTCGTCCACCACCTCGTCGAGGAACGGCAGGGCCATCGCCCCGTGGCCCCCGTCCCGCAGGCCCTCGCGCTCCAGCTCGTCCAGCAGCTTGCGGTCGGACTCGATGCGCACCGCCTCGCCGTTGGCGAGGGGGGCGAGCTTCTCGAGCGCGTCCAACAGGTGGGCGTCGGTCTCGCCGCCCGCGGCGAGGCGCTCGCGGGCGTCGTGCGGGGGCTCGAGGTCCTGGCGGCCGGCGTAGCTGCGGTTGAGGACGAAGCCCTCCGCCACCAGGCCGAGGTCCTTGATGCGGCCCTTGAAGAACACCGCCTCGGTGAGGGCGGCCTCCTCGGGGCTGGCGATGACCACGAAGGCGGCCTGATCCGACAACAGGAGCTTGCGCACCCCCGAGGCGTGGATCCGCATCTTGTTGAAGAGCTTGCCGAAGGAGCCGAGGAAGGTGGACAGCTCCTCCGCGAAGCCCTCGCCGAAGGTGCGTGTCAACGCGGTCTGCACGACCTTGGCCGCGGCGCGCACCACCGGGTTCGGCTTCTTGTCGGGGTCCGGCGCGAACACCGCCAACGTGCGCTCGTCGAGGAAGCGCGCCAGCCTGCGCGGGGCGTCGAGGAAGTCCAGCGCGTTCCGGGACGGCGGGGTGTCGAGGATGATGAGGTCGTACTGGCCCCGCTCCTTGAACTCGAAGAGGGCCTCGGCCGCGGTGTACTCCTGCAGGCCGGTCACCACCTCGCACAGGGCCTGGTAGAGGCGGGTGCCGCGGATCTTGGCCGCGTCCTCCGCGGTGGGGGCGAAGCGATCCACCACGCCCTCCAGCACCACCTTGGGGTCGAGCATCCACGCGTGCAGCTCGCCCCCGGGCGGGAGCTCGATGCCGGCCTTCGCAAGCAGGCCTGCGTCGATGTGCACCGGCTCCTTGCCGGTGGGCGGGATGCCCAGCGCCTGGGCCAGGCGACGCGCGGGGTCGATGGTGAGCACCAGCGCGCGGCGCCCCTCCTTGGCCGCGGCGAGCGCGAGGGCGGCGGAGGTGGTGGTCTTGCCGACGCCGCCGGCGCCGCAGCACACCACCACCGTCTTGCTCTTCACCAACGCGCCCAGCTTCACGGCATCACCTCGACCGGGGACGGATCGCCGAGGTGCACCTGCCGCAGGGCCAGACCGACGTGCTCCATGATCTCCTGGCTGTCGGTGGTGGTGTCACAGAGCGGGATCTCGACCCGGTTCACCCCCGCCGGGACGCCGGCCCGGAAGCGCGCGCGGGCGTCGAGGGCCCGCTCGAGGCGCCGGAACTCGCGCGTGCCGAGGAGCGGCTCGGTGGCCCGGCCGCGCATGTGCGCGTCGAGGGCGGCGCGCTCGGTCTCGCTGAAGGCGTGCTTCGGCATGCGGTTCAGGACCATCGCGCGCACCGGCACGTTCAGCTTCTTCAGGCCCTCCTCGAGCTCGAGGCCCTCCTGCACCGGCAGGGCCTCGGGGAGGGTCACCACCACCGCGCCGGTCCGGGCGGGGTGGGTGAGGGCGTCGAGGCCCTCCTGGATGGCGCCGCCGATCAGGCCGCTCGAGGGCAGGATCCGGAGCACCGTGCGGGGCAGCGACACCAGGCCGAGGGCGTGGCCGGTGGCGGGGAGGTCGACCACCACGTGGTCCCAGCGCTCCCGGAGCAGCGTCACCAGCATGTAGAGGGTGCCGATCTCGGGGAAGGCGGGGGCGGCGAGGAGGAACCGGTTCAGCGCGGCGGAGCGCATCGCCGCGTTGGCCAGCATCCCGGAGTGCAGGGCGGCGGACAGGAACAGGCGGTGTCCGGCGGAGGGGGTGATGCGGACCCCGTCCACGTTGTCATCGAGCCGGATCGGGGCCTCCCCGTGGGGGCGGGGCTGGCCAAAGAAGCCGAGCAATGGCGAGGTGTTGGCCACCTCGGAGGTGACCTCGGCGAGGAGGACGCGCTTGCCCTCCGCCTGGGCGGCCCGGGCCAGGGCGGCGGCGATGGTGGTCTTCCCCACCCCGCCTTTGCCCGTGACCAGGACCAGCTCCCGGTTCCAGATGTGCTCGCCGGTGGCCACGGCTGCCGCCCATTCTCTTGCACGGTGTGGCGCTCAGGTCCATGCAGACCAGGGCCGAAAAGCGCGCGGGACGCCCAGGGAGACACTCACCCCTGCCGCGAGGGCCTCCGTGCACCACAGGGTGTGGCGCGCGGCCCTCGATCCGGGGCCCTCGCGTTCCCCCAGGCCACGGCATGGAACGTGCTCTCGGGCACGCGCATGGTCATCGCGGTCAGCCCCCAGCTTCGCCAGAACCTCCTCGAGCCCGCCCACCGGGACCGGAGCCCTGCAGGAGCCCCAGGACGTTCAGCCGGAAGAGCCGGCGCTCGACAGCGACGCGATGCGGGCGTGGTCCGGCGCCGCCGACCCGACCTCGAACAGCTTCCAGCCGAACGCCGCGGTGTTCCGGCCGGGGGTCGACGACGCCACGGTCAGCGAGGTCAACCGCCGCGGCGGCTTCGGGCCCCGGGTGGTGGCGGGCAACCGGCTCTCGCTCCCGGCCACCCCCGGGCAGGCGCTCCGCATCGAGCACCTCGCTCGGAGCAACCAGGCGCTCCGCCAGAGGATCGAGGAGCTCAACCCCAACTACGCGCGGAGCTTCGTCAGCACCCGGGATCCGCAGACGCCGCAGCAGGCGATCCGGTCCCTCGAGGTCCAGCGCGACGTCTACACCCGCGACCTGCAGCAGCTGACGGCGGGGAACCGCGTCGACCTGTACCCGCGCGGCATCCCGGGGCTGCGGACCCCTGGCGTCTCCACCGACCTGCAGACCGCCGCGCGCCGGATCGACAGCCTGTCGCGCCAGCCCGGCAACAGCACCGTCAATGGGCGCTACTCCTACGGCGACACGCTGGCCCTCGCCGGCCGCTTCGTCGGGCAGGGCTTCACCACGTCCCGGCGCCCGGGCGAGCCGATCATCATGCGGTCGGCGGACGGGCTGCGGGAGGTGCGCCTGCCCCAGTACAAGTCGGGTGTGCATCCCCAGAGCCTGCAGCCGTACTCGTCGACCGGCTACGTCGCGAACTTCCTGACCTTCAACGCGCCGGTGGGTACCGCGCGGCGCGGCGGGCCCTTCAGCAACGTGCACATCGACGTGGTCCCCACCGAGTGAAAAACCGCGCGCCGCGGGCTTGACCGGGTGGTCGCCCCCCACGAAGGTGACACCGGGTGTTCACGCGGACCGGCAACCTCGCGCGGCGGGTAGCGTCTCGGCTCCTGGCCCGGGACGCGGTCTTCGCGCAGGCCCAGCGCGCCTTCGTCGGCAGCCTGGAGGCGCGCCGCGCGGTCGATCGCAACATCGGGCGCATACTCGCCGCCCTGAACCTGCCCTCCCACCAGGAGCTCGAGCGCCTGTACGACGACGTCCGCGCGTTGGAGCAGGATGTGAGTGAGCTGACGCGCCGCGCCGAGCGTCTGACGGAGCGCTGACGGGCCTCCATTGCCCGGCCTCGCGGCTCGGTGGTATACCGCCCTACGCCTGGGGTTTCGAGGATTTGGCGGGCAACGGAGAAGACCAGTTCACGAAGACCCGGGAGGCGACTCTCGGGGAGCGGCGCGCCATCGTCTATCAGCGCTGCCGCATCTCTGTGACCAGCGGCCCCGATGAGGGCCAGTCGATCGAGAGCGAGAAGGACGTCGTTCGCATCGGCTCGGTGGCCGGCAACGACCTCGTGGTGCGCGATCCCGCGGTGAGCCGCTATCACCTCGAGGTCCACAAGCGCGACGGCGAGTACGTCATCAAGGACAACGGCTCCACCAACGGCACGTTCGTGGGGGCGCTCCGGGTGAAGGAGGCCACCATCCGCCGACGGGGCGAGATCCAGATCGGCGACAGCACGCTCTTGTTCGAGCCGAGCGACACCGAGCTGGTGGTGGAGCCCTCCGGGGCCGAGCGGTGCGTCGACCTCGTCGGCCGCTCGGTGCCGATGCGCGAGATCTACACCGTCATCGAGCGGGTCGCGCCGACCGAGCTCACCATCCTGGTGACGGGCGAGACGGGCACCGGCAAGGAGCTGGTGGCCCGCGCGCTCCACGCGAAGAGCCGCAGGAAGGCGGGGCCCTTCGTCACCCTGGACTGCTCGGCCTTGCCGCCGACCCTCATCGAGAGCGCCCTGTTCGGGCACGAGAAGGGCGCCTTCACCGGGGCGGACCAGGCCTACGCGGGCGTATTCGAGCGCGCGGACGGCGGCACGTTGTTCCTGGACGAGCTGGGTGAGCTGCCGCTCGAGCTGCAACCCAAGTTGCTTCGCGCGTTGGAGCGGGGCGAGATCCAGCGGCTGCGGGGCGACAAGACGATCCGGGTCGACGTGCGCGTCATCGGCGCGACCAACCGCGACCTGCACAAGATGGTGCAGGACGGCACCTTCCGCGGCGACCTCTACTACCGCCTCGCGGTGATCCGCATCGAGCTGCCGGCGCTGCGCCAGCGGCTGCTGGACCTGCCGGTGATCGTCGAGGAGTTCTTCCGGCGCTACGGGGCCGAGCTCTCCGAGACCGGCGCGAAGGCGTTCCGGCTGGGACCGGGCGCGGTGGCGGCGCTCGAGACCTACGACTGGCCGGGGAACATCCGCGAGCTGATGAACGTCCTGCGGCGGGCCGCGGTCTTCGCGCGGGGCGACGAGATCACGGTGGCGGACCTCCCGGAGGAGATCTCCGGCGGCAAGGACCGCGCGAAGAGCGGCAGCGCGTCCGGGAGCCACGCGGTGGCCCTGCCCGACGCGTCGGTGCCCTTCAAGGACGCCAAGGCCAAGGTGCTCGACGCGTTCGAGCGGCAGTATCTGCAAGACCTCTTGCTTCGCCACAAGCAGAACATCAGCAAGGCGGCGCGCGAGGCGGGGATCGACCGGCGACACCTGTATCGGCTCCTCGACAAGTACGAGATCGACGCGGCGGACCGGGAAGACTGAGTGCGTCGGTCTGCGATCGCGGTTGTGTGGGTGGTGCTCGCGGGCTGCGCGACGCCCACCGCGCCCGCGGCGCCTCATCGCTTCGACCCCGGCGCCTTGAAGGGGCCGAAGGTCGGGACGCCGAACGAGGTCCTCGTCCTCGGGACCCCGCACCTGTCGGGCCTCCCGCCCGCGTTCGAGGCGGCCCAGCTCGCGCCCTTGATCAGCCGGCTGGCCGGCTGGCACCCGCAGGCGATCGCGATCGAGTCGCTCTCGGGCCCGCAGTGCGCCTTCATGCGGCGCTTCCCCGAGCGCTACGCGGAGTCGGTCGAGGTCTACTGCTACGATCCGGCCGAGGCGCAGGCGGCCACTGGCCTCGACGTGCCGGCCGCCACCGCCGAGGCCGGCGCCTGCTGGCCGGGTGGCCCGAGGCGCCCTCCGCGGCCGACCGCCGACGGCTGGCCGCGGTGTTCCTGGCCGCAGGTGAGCCTGCGTCGGCGCTCTCGTGCAGTGGCTGCGGCTCCCCGAGGCGGAGCGGCACGAGGACGAGGTGCTGGACGCGCCGCTGGTCGAGCGGCTGAAGAAGCTCGAGGTCCGCCGGAACGAGAACTCGCTCCTCGCCGCGCCCCTGGCGGCGGCGGCTGGCCTGGAGCGCGTCCACGCCATGGACGACCACACCACCGACGACGTGGTCGCGGACGAGGCGGCCTTCGGCAAGGCGATCATGGCGGCCTGGAAGAACCCGGCGGGCGAAGCGCGGGTGGCCCAGAGCCAGGCGCTCGAGGCGCGGCTCGGCGCGCCTGACGGGATGATGGCGCTGTATCGCGCGTACAACGCGCCGGGCATGGCGCAGGTGGTGTTCGAGAGCGACTTCGGCGCGGCGCTCGAGGAGCCCTCGCCCGAGGGCTACGGGCGCCAGTACGTCGGGCAGTGGGAGGCGCGGAACCTGCGCATGGCCGCGAGCATCCGCGAGATGGTGGGTGCGCGGCCCGGGGTGCGGGCGCTGGTCATCGTGGGGGCCTCACACAAGGGCTACCTGGAGGCCTACCTCGACCTGATGCATGACGTGCGGGTGGTGGATACGGGGCCGGTGCTCGAGGACCGCGGACCGCAAGATTCGGCGCGCGCCCCCTGACCCGCGGTGCCTTCCCAAGGCCCGACGGCGCGGGCAAGCTGCGCCGATGACGATGGACGAGGACTACGAGATCGGCGACGCGTCGTTCCAGCAGCTGGTGCGCGGCGACGCGGTGATCGGGCTGATCTCCGACGTGCCGGGGATGGAGCGGCGGATGATGGACGCCCTGTGGCGGGCGGCCGCGCGCGGGTCGGCCCGGGCGTACCGCCGCATTGGCGACTGCTACCTGGCGACGCGCAGGGAGATCGGCGCGTTCCATGGCGTGGACGCGGCCGATGCCGCGACGCGGCCGTGGTCGAGCGAGGCGCAGGCCATCGTGGACGAGGAGGATCCTGCGGTGGAAGCTGCCTTGCGCGCCTACTTCGAGGCCGCGCGGCTGGGGCTGCGCGAGGCGGCGATGCTCTTCGCGCGCGCCTCTCGAGCGTCCTCGCGCGACAACCAGCGACGTGCGCTCACGGTGCTGGAGGGTCTGCACGCTCCGACCGCCGAGGAGGTCTATCAGGCGGGTCTCGTGCAGAACTGGCTCGGTGAGCTCGCGGCGAGCGCGAAGACGCACCATCGCGCGGCCGAGGCCGGGAGCATGGACGCGGCCTTCGAGCTCCACATCCTGTACGCGCAGGGGTTGGGCGTCGAGCGGGATGTGGGCACGTCCGAGGCGTGGCTCCAGCGTGCGGCCGAGGGCCACCACCCGCGCGCGCTCTACAACCTCGGCGCGGCGTGGGCCTCAGGGCGCGCGGGCGCCGTCGACATGGAGAAGGCCGCCGACTACTACCGGCGCGCGGCCGAGTACGGCAACGCACGCGCCGCAGCCACGCTTGGGGTGATGATCCTGACCGGCGAGCTGGCGGGCACCGAAGAGGAGGCGTGCTCGTGGCTCGACCAGGCCGATGAGGGCGGCAGCCCGAGCTGGGAGATGCTCGACGCGGTCGGCCTCGACGATCCGCGGGCCCGAGGGCCTGAATCGGACTGATTGGCGCAACAGCTGCCTACACCAGCCGACAATGTAGGTATGGCCCGGGATCCCCTCACCGACGTGCTGTTCGGCCGCGGTCGCCCCACCTTCGAGCTCCCGGATCTGCCCGAGTACGAGCCCCCGCGCCCGAACCTCATCGGTCCCGGCCGTGGCGCGCCCCCGGTGGTGTTCGAGCATCCGCCCCTGGAGCAGGCCGAGTTCTATCTGCGGCGTGGCCTCGACGCCTATCAGCGGGGCGAGGTCCGCGAGGCGGGGCAGGATCTCCGCACCGCGGTGGAGATCGAGGCCACCACCCCGGTGGACCGCGCGCGCTTCCAGCACCGGATCACCACCGGCAATCGCCTCGAGCGGGCCGGCCTCCAGCAGGAGGCGGCGCAGTACCGGGCCCACACCATCCGCTTGTTCGATCGGCGCTGAAGCGCTCGGTGGGCCCCGTTCAGGGACGCTGACCAGAGCACCGTGCTACGCTCCACCCATGGTCGAGGTCGCCCGGGCACCCGCCACCTACGCTGACGTCCTCGCGGCGCCGGAGCACATGGTGGCAGAGCTGGTGGACGGCGAGCTGCACCTTCAGCCCCGCCCCGCGCGTGCACACTCCGTCAGCGCGTCGAGCCTGGGCGGGCAGCTCCTGGTGGCTTTTCAGCTGGGGCGCGGTGGCCCGGGTGGCTGGTGGATCATCCATGAGCCCGAGCTGCACCTCGGCGGCGACGTGGTGGTCCCGGACATCGCGGGGTGGCGGCGGAGCGCGGTGCCGGACCTGGACAGGAGCCTGGCCTACTTCGACGAGGTGCCGGCGTGGGTGTGCGAGGTGCTGTCACCCTCGACCGAGGCCCTGGACCGGGTGAAGAAGCTCCGCGTCTACCACCGTGCCGGAGTCGAGCACGCCTGGCTGGTGCACCCCACCGCTCGCACGGTGGAGGTCTACCGCCGCGACGCCGAGGCGTGGACCCGAGTGGCGGCAGAGGAGGGCGCAGGCGAGGTTGCGTTGCCTCCCTTCGAGGTGGTGCCGCTCGACCTCGACACGCTCTGGCTCGGCGCGCCCTGACTTGCCTGGAGGGCCGTGCGGTCAGGGAACATCGGATTCGACCAGCGTCCAGTCGTACGGCCAAAGGTCCTCCGCAGGTCGGTTGTTGCGTGCATAGGCCCAGTAGAGCGTGCTCGTGCTCGCGACGTCGGGCCTCAAGGAGGCGAGCGGGGCGGAGATGACGCACCCGGCGCGGCTGATGAGCAGGGGCCCCAACTTGAATCCAGGCCACAGGACCGCCTCGATGTGGATCTCGGCGGAGGTCGTGGAGTCGACGCGCACCAGCTCGTGGAGAAAGGGTGTGAACCTGGTGGTGGGGACCGGCTCGGCGCCGAGGTCAGTCATGAACGCCAGGGAACGAGGACGTCCTCGAAGAGGGACGGCCCCGCATAGTGCAGGATCCCTTCGAAGAGCTGCCGGTACGTCGATTGCTGGTAGTGCACGGGATTGCCTCAGCACCCCGAGTACCGGTAGCTCGCCGACCCCGGGGTGGTGAGGTTGACGTCCCGGAAGATGATCGACAGCCCCGGGTACTGGGCGCACCCGGTGTCGAAGTCCTGGCGCCGATACTCGATGATGTAGACCTGGTCCCCGTAGGCGCCGGTGAAGGCGTCGCACTCGTCGTATCGGTTGCACTCCTCCACCACCGCGAAGTCGGTCCCCAGCTCGGTTCGGCGGCCCACCAGCTCGGCGCTGTTCTTCTGGCCGATCGCCATGCCCGCCGCGTGGGCGGCGTCGGCGAACAGGCGCATGGCGGCCACGTTGTCGTCCTCCGTCAAGAGGCCTTGCGATCGGCTGTAGGTGTCGAGGTTGTCGATCTCGATCGCGTCGAAGCCGGCGGCGCGGCAGCCGTCAATCCAGCCTGCCACCACCGCCGCGACCGCGGCGCGCTTCTGCGGGGTGCGGACGTCGATGAGGATCTCGTCCCAGTCGGGGTCGATGACGAGGTCGCCCTGGGCGTCGCGCAGCATCAGCTCGGGGCGGGCCTGGGTCCACTCGTCCACCTCGTCCGGTTGGATCTGGAACCCGTTGATGTAGCAGATGTTGTAGATGCCGGCGGCGGGCGGGTCGTTGCGGTCGCGGCCGACCACCGTGACCCCGGCCGGGGGCGGGTAGGCGCCGCCCAGCTGGTAGTCGAGGCCGCCGTTGGCGGGCGGGAGTCGGAGCGTGGTGCCGGCGTCCGGGGTCACGCCCGAGTCTGCGGGTGTCCCGGCGTCCGATGGCACGCCCGCGTCGCCGCCGTCCGGGGCCGGCTCGCCCGCGTCCTCCCCGGTGCCCGCGTCCTCGGGGGCGGCGCCGCTGTCGGCCGCGCCGGCGTCGGCCGGACCGGCGTCGCTCGCGAGGCCCGCGTCGTCTCCGGTGCCGGCGTCCACGCCCGACTCGCCGCGGCACGCCACGCCGAGGGCGAGGACGAAGGCCCACACTGTCCATCTGGTCAACCGCGCGGCACCTGAACCCATGGGGCGAGCATCGCTCAAGGCGCGCTCCGTGACCACCTGGTGACGGAACTCCAGAACTGCGGCGGAACCACTCCAGGGTGGATTGAGCACCTGGCCTCGATGCATGATCTCGAAGCTGCAATCGAACCTGCGAACTGTTCCGCGCAACATGGATTGCGAAGGCGCGTGCTCGCACTTCACGAACTCGGACGAATGACGGATCCAGGTGAAGGAACCGGCTGTAGAGGACATCCATAGCCGACCGGCCCAGCACCCCCGCGGTCCGGCAGCAACTTTCCGGGAGGAAGTGAACACATGCGACGAACTCTTGCCTGCGGCCTCGTGGCCGCCACCATGGCCTGCGGACAGGCCCCCGAGGGCACCCAGGTAGCCTCGAGCTCACTCACGGCGGAACAGAGCAGCCACGGCCGCGACCGGGGCCTCCAGCCGGGCCAGCAGGTCACCTTGCGGCAGCGGGTCCCGGTGAAGATCGTGCTGGTGGGCTACGACCCCGCCGCCATCGACCCTGCGGCCATCCAGGCGGAGCTGCCGGCGACCTACCAGCCGGTGGTGCGCTACCCCGAGTTCTACGGCATCAACACCGACACGGGGGTGGAGTTCACGTTCGAGTACGACGTGGAGTTCGCCAGCCAGCGCTTCACCGACGACTACTTCGCCTACATCGCGTCGGCCGGCACCGACGGGCCCATGACCCTGTTCCAGCAGGCCTACAACGACAACGAGACCAACGTGCTCGACATCACAGGTCCGGTGCTCTACGTGGACGGCCCCTCGGCCGAGGCCTGGCTCGCCAGCCACTATCGCAGCGGCCGGCCGCACCGGCACCACGGCGAAGCGGAAGAGGGCTACACCGTCTTCTTCATCAACTGGTTCGGGCGCCCGGACTTCCGGTTCCACGTCTACACCAAGACCGACGACCTCGACCCGGACACCGGCTTCAACTTCGGCGTCGACTCGCTGGTGGCCGAGACCATCAACTGGGGCGGCTCGAACAGCCGCACGATGTTCGTCGATCTGTCGGCCGGGCCGGAGTGGAACTCCGTGAACTGGCTGATGGACGTCCGCGACCTCGACGGTGACGGGGTCGAGGAGTATCGGATGCCGCCCATCTGGGAGTACGTGGACGGCGGCTATCGCGCCCCCACCGAGCTCTCCCGCGATCTCGGGCTCATCACCCGCTTCGTCGGCATCGACCTCCTGTTCACCCCCTCGCCCCTGTACGACCCCATGGTCACCGCGCCCGGCCTCGGCGGCAGCAAGGTCACCCACCTTGAGGTGTTCGAGGACGACCCGGCCTCCCTCGGCACCGACTGGCTCAAGGGCGCGATCGTGCGGAGTGAGTTCGAGGCGTTCGAGCCCTACCACCGGTGGAGCTCGGCCACCGAGGACAACAACCCCATCGACGCCGGTGCGCAACTCTCCTTGCGGATCTTCGCCGGCCTCTCGGATGACCCGGGCTGCTACGCCTTCGATCCCTTCGAGCAGCTCGGCTGCTACTTCGCGGCCAACGCGGGGCTGTACGTCCCCAGCTACGGCGCGGCCGACTACGTGGCCAAGGTCTTCGCCTTCAGCACCACCGACGAGGGGCTGGGCTTCAACCTGGGCCTCCTCGGCTTCGCGGACGACAACGGCGTCGACGGCACCCAGGAGCACGTCTACCAGTTCACCACGCCCCTCTACCGGGATCTGGGCTACGGCATGACCACCACCACCGTGCACGAGCTCGGGCACCACTTCGGGCTGTCGCACCCCCACGACGGCTACGACGCGGAGCTCGCGTATGACTTCGGCGCCGGCGGGGACACCTTCTTCGCGTGGCTCGGCGACGCGAGCGGCTCGGTGATGCACTACCTCGGCACCGAGGGGAGCTTCGGCGTGTTCAACCAGGACACCATGTACCGCTACGAGACCGCCGGTTACATCAACCTCGCCAACGCGGTGGCGGGCGCGATCGAGCTGCACCCGCGGGCGCACCGGGTCCGGGCGCAGGTGCGTGCGGCGGATCACCTGGTCCGCGCCTCGCGCGACGCGTTCGAGGACTGGAACTACCTCACCTCGGTGACCCTGGCCCGGCGCGCCTACGAGCGGCTCCTGGGGGCGGCGTCGGCGCTCGGGATCGACCCGAACGTGCTGATCCACCAGCCCAACGCCCAGCCCCAGCCGCGCCAGAACCACGTCTGCGTGACCCGCGGCGCGGACATCCGGCAGGCCACCCTGCAGGGCGCGACCCCGGCGCAGGTGATCCAGCTCGCACGGATCCACGCGGCCGAGAACGTGCACTTCTAGGCGCGGCCTCGTGGGTGCTGGGCCTCGTCCTTTCAATGGACGGGGCCCGGGCGACCTGTCATGGTGCTCGCCGTGGCGGCCCCCCGCATCAACCCCGATCGCCTGCAGCGCGTAGCGGTCTTGTTCGAAGACGACCACCTCCTGGTGATCGCGAAGCCGGCTGGGCTGGCGGTGCACGGCGGGGCGGGGGAGACCAAGAAGACGGTCCTCGAGATCCTCACCGCCGCCTATCACCGCCCGGTCGAGCTCGTGCTCGGGCACCGGCTCGACCGGGACACGAGCGGGGTGCTCCTGCTCGTGAAGAGCCAGGAGCTGGCGAAGACGGTGATCGGGCTGTGGCCGCTGGCCGAGAAGACCTACTGGGCGGTGGCGCTCGGGAGCATCACCAAGCCCCTGCGGGTCGACCGCCCCCTGGAGGACAAGGAGGGTCGCCGTCGGGCTGCGGCCACGCGCTTCGAGCCCCTCGCCAGGCTCGACCGGATCGAGCCCGCCGCGACCTGGGTGGCCGCCCACCTCGAGACCGGCCGTACCCACCAGATCCGCCGGCACCTCGCGATGGCCGGGCACCCGGTGCTCCTCGACGACAAGCACGGCGACTTCGCCGCCAACAAGGCCTGGGCGCGGGCGGTCCGGGACGCGGGCGGGCCCCGCCCCAAGACCATGATGCTGCACGCCCGGAGCCTGAGCCTGCCGCACCCCGCCACCGGTGAGCCCCTGACCTTCGAGGCCCCCGTGCCCGAGATCTGGCCCAAGGTGCTGGAGGTCGCCGGTCACGCGGTCGACGCGGCGGGCCTGCTCTCGTAGGATGCGGTCGATCTGATGTTCTGTCCGCGGTGCGGAGCCCCCAATCGGGCGCAGGCTGTCCGCTGCGCCTCCTGTGACGCGGTCCTGACCCCGCAGCAGGATCCCGCGTCCGCTCGCACCCCTGGCCGCCCGCGCCGCATGCCCACCGCCGCGGTCCGCCGCCCCGCGCCCCAGGCGCCGTCGACCCAGATGGGCCCGCCGGCCGAGCCGCCGCGGGCCGCGCCGCCGTCGCGGAGCCCGCGGGCGCTCCCCTCGACCCCGCCGGTGTCCCTGAGCCCGTGGAGCTCGGAGCTCTCGGACGCGTCCCGCGGCAACCTGCACGACCAGGCCACCCTGCTCGAGGCCAACGCGCTCCCCGATGGGCCGGACCACGAGCCCACCCCGCCCCCGAACATCAGCCAGGTGGGGTTCCGGCCGGAGGGGGCCGACAACACCGACCTCCTGGGGGCCGAGACCATCATGACCCCCAACGGGGGGGCCGCGCGCAAGGCGTGGCGCGACCTCGCGGACGCGGGCGCGGGCCCGGCCCAGGCCCGCTTCGGGGGCAGCGCAGAGCTGGACACCCCCTTCAGCAGCCTGGACCTGGCCACCGATCCGGAGCTCGCGAGTGGGCTCGAGGTCGGCATCACCGCGACCCGGCCCCTGGCCTCCACGATCAGCCCCGAGGCGGGTGGCGCCCGCCCCGCGCCCCCCGCCCGCAGCGTGCTCGCCGCGGATGACCCGACCGAGCTGGGCCAGGTGAGCCTGCCGCCCAGCGTCCTGAAGGCGCGGGGGATGGCGCCCGCGGCGCCCACCGCGCCCCTCCCGGCCCGGACCCAGGCCCTGCCCAGCTTCGTGGCGCCCCGGACCCCTCCGGCCGAGCCGCCGCGCACCCGCGCCGCCCCGCCGGCCGAGCCGCCGCGCACCCGCGCCGCCCCGCCGGCCGAACCTCCGCGCACCCGCGCCGCCCCGCCCGCCGAGCCCCTGCGCTCCAAGGGCGCGGTGCCCGTCTACGGCGGGCCGGCCGAGCCCCCGCTGCGGGCGCACGTGCCGCCGCGCCCCCAGGCCGCCGCGGTGCCGGCGTACGAGCCGCCCAGCGTCCCTGCGGCGGACACGATGCCCCTGCCCCAGGCCGGGCACACCAGGAAGCTCCCGGCCGCGGTGGCGGCGGGCCGGCGCCCCGACACCCCGGTCGCTCCGCGCTCGCTCCTCGACGAGCCCCCGAACGAGCTCACCCGGCTGGGCGAGCTGGCGGGCCCGGCGTCCCACTACGACGACGCGCTGGTCTCGGTGCCGGTCCACGGCGCGCCGCGGGGGCCGGTGGGGCCGGCCGAGACGGTGGCCGCCCCGGGTGAGCTGGCCGGCCTGATCTCCGACCTCGAGTCGCGGATCAACGCCCGGCCCCCGGCGCCCCCGGTGCGGGACCCCAAGCCCCTCACCGAGCGCCCGGCCGCCCGCACCCCGGAGCGCGGGGTGTTGCCCCAGCCGCCCCCGTCCGCGAGCGCGGTGCGAAAGGGGCTCACGTCGCACCTCCCGGTGACCCCGGATCCCAACGAGCCGTCGCTGGTTCGCCCGGTCCCCCTGACCGCCACCGACGCCGAGCTGGACGAGGTCGACGAGGACGTCGACCTGGACCTCGGCCTGGACCTGCGCGAGCCGCCGCCCCTCGAGGAGACCCGCGCGTTCCTCGACGTGCGCCTGGATCAGGCGCTCAGCATGCCGGGCGAGGCCCTGTCCCCGGTGCGGCCGATGGCGCGGAACGACACCGGGCCCATGCCCGCGATGTTGCCGCCCCAGTACCTGGTGGGCGCGACCGAGGTGGAGTCCGAGAACCGGCTGGAGGTCGCCTCGCGCGTTCGGCGGGTCCTCGCCGCGCTCCTCGACGCGGCGCTGGTGTTCGGCTTGTTGACGGTGCCGGTGCTGCTCGAGCTGTTCGGGGCCGACGTGGCCCGCGCCTCGCCGATCGACCCCGATGACGTCACCCGCCTTGCAATGCAAGGCAGCTTGACGCTGCCGGCGGTGGCGGGCGCCGCGCTCGTCCTGCTCTACGTCACGCTGACCTCGGCCCTCGGGCGGAGCCTCGGCAAGCTGGCCTTCGGGCTCCGGCTGGTGTGCAACGACACCGGCGAGCGCCCGGGCTTCGGTCGGGCCCTGGTGCGCGGGGCGGCGGCCCTGCTCTTCGGCGTGATGCTGGGCCTCGGCCCCCTGTGGATCCTGGTGAGCAGGAACGCCCGCGCGCTCCACGACGTCATCGCCGGCACCACCGTGGTCCGCTCCTGACATAGCGCTGTCAGGAGCCTCGCGGGTCGCCGACCCTCCTGACAGAAGGGTGTCAGCAGGCCCCTGCGATGTTCGTCCTCGTCGCGAACCCGTGACGAGAAAGAGAGACGAACGAGATGAAGCACCCTGTGGTTTGGTTCGAGATCAACGGCACCGACGGCGAGGCCCTGCACGGCTATTACGGTGAGCTCTTCGGGTGGAAGATCGACGCCGCGAACCCCATGAAGTACGGCATGGTGGAGGCGGAGAAGGGGCAGGGCATCCCGGGCGGGATCGGGCAGAAGGGCACCCGCTTCAACCCCGGCGTGACCTTCTACGTGTCCACCACCTCCATCGACGAGACCCTGGCCAAGGCCAAGAAGCTCGGGGGGGAGATCCTGCAGCCCCGCACCGTGCTCCCCGGCGGCACCATCCTCGGCTTCTTCCAGGACCCCGACGGCAACGCGATCGGGCTGGTGGAAGAGCAGGGCTAGAGCACCTTCGGTCCGTGTAGACTGCGCGCGTGCGTCGGGCGGACCGCCTCTTCCAGATCATCCAGCTCCTGCGCGGCCGTCGACGGGCGGTGACCGCGCAGGAGCTGGCCACCCGCCTCGAGGTGTCCGAGCGCACCGTGTACCGGGACATCCGGGACCTCATGGCCACCGGCACCCCCATCCAGGGCGAGGCGGGGGTCGGCTACACCCTGAAGAAGGAGTACGACCTGCCGCCCCTCATGTTCGACGAGGAGGAGCTGGCCGCCCTCGTCCTCGGCGCGCGGGTGGTGGCGGCCCACGGCGACGCCGCGCTCGCCGACGCGGCGGGGTCGGTGCTGTCGAAGGTCGAGGCGGTGCTCCCGAAGGAGCTCCGGGCGCGCCTCGACGACCTCGCGCTGTTCACGCCGGGGCGGCGCGCCTCCATCGATGTGTCCGACAACCTGCAGCTCGTGCGCGCGGCGCTCTCGGAGCACCGCAAGCTGACCTTCGAGTACCAGGACGAGGGCGGCAACGGCACCCAGCGCACGGTGCGGCCCCTCGGGGCGTTCTTCTGGGGGCGTAGCTGGACCCTCACCGCGTGGTGCGAGCTCCGGGACGACTTCAGGTCCTTCCGCCTCGATCGCATCCAGGCCCCGCAGATGTTGGAGGAGCGCTTCCCCGACGTCCCCGGTCAGACGCTTCGCGACTTCCTTGCCCGCTACGGGCCCGACGCCACCGCCCTGTTGGATCGCTGAGCCTTTCCGTCTGGAAAGGAGGCGTGGACCGGGGGAAAAGTCCCTTGCCCCTGTGATCCTCCCGCTCTAGCCGAAGGGGGTCATGGCGCACTTCAAGGTGGACTGCGTGGTCGTGGGCGGCGGGATCTCGGGGACGACGAGCGCCGCCGCGCTGGCGCAAGAGGGCTTTCAGGTCCTGCTGTGCGAGGCCGGCCTCCCGAACGACAAGCGGCTCGCGGGTGAGCTGATGCACCCGCCGGCGGCGGCTCGGCTCGACGCGCTCGGCCTCCTCGAGCCCCTCAAGGCGGCGGGGGCGATGCCGGTCTACGGGTTCGTCATCCACCGCGGCCCCGACGACCCGGGCACCATGCTCTCCTACGCCGAGGTGCCGGGCGGGCGCGCGAGCAGCGTGGCGGCGGACCACGCGTTGATGACGAGGACCCTGCTCGACGCGGTCGAGGGGCGGCCCGGGATCCAGGTGTGGAGCCCGGCCCGGGTGATGGACGTGCGCTTCGACGCCGACGGCGCCGACGTCGAGGTGCGGCGGGGCGACGATACGGTGATGGTGCGGACGCGGCTGGTGGTGTCGGCGGAGGGGCGCGAGTCCAAGATCCGCACCCGGGCCGGCATCGAGGTCCAGCGCACCGAGCCCTTCCGCATGCTGGGTTGGCGTATCCCCAACGGGTCGCTGCCGTACCCGGGCTTCGGCCACGTGTTCCTCGGCGGGCCCTCGGCGGTGCTCGCCTACCAGGTGGCGCGGGACCAGGTGCGGATCATGTTCGAGGTGGAGATGGACGAGGGCACCGAGCTCTCGGACGCGCTCCTCGCGCCGCTCCCCCAGCCCTTCCGTGACCAGGTGGCGGCGGTGGCGCGCACCGAGCGCCCGCAGACCGCCCGGGTCTACGGCCTCATCCCCCAGCGCTTCACCGGCTCCAAGCTGGCGGTGGTGGGCGACGCGGGCGGCTGCGTGCACCCGCTCAGCGCAAGCGGGATTGCGTTCTGCACCGCCGACGCGGTGGACCTGGCCGCGAGCATGAAGGCCACCCGCGGGCGCCGCGACCCGGTGGGGCGGGCGCTGGCGCGCTACGAGCGCGGCCGGCGCGGGCCCATGCGCACCCGGGCCACCCTCGGCCCCGCCCTGGTGGAGGCGCTCAGCGGCGACAGCCCCGACCTCGCGCTCCTGCGCCACGGCCTGTTCCGCTACTGGAGCGAGAGCCCGCGGGGGCGGCGGCGCTCGATGGGCCTGCTCTCGACCCATGATCACGGCCTGCCGCGCATGGTGCAGGAGTACGCCACCGTGGCGGCGTACGGGATCAGCGGGATCTTCGACGGGGTGGTGCCGGCGCGCGAGGTGCCGTCGGCGCTCGCAGGGCTGGCCCGCCGCACCGCGGGGCAGGTGCGGGCCTGGCGCCAGTCCTAGTCAGGCCAGGTTCAGGATCTCGAGCGCGTCACGGAGCTGCTTCCAGCGCTGCTCGACGCTGCCGGTGTAGCCCATCGACATCCGCACCAGCCCGCCCGTCAACCCGGCCTGCGCCTGGATCTCCGCCGGCACCTCGCTCGAGGTCGTGGTCGCGCTCGCGGTCATCAAGGTGTCGAAGTAGCCCAGGCTCACCGCCATGTAGCCGAAGCGATCGCGGTTCTGCAGGAGCTCCATCAGCTCGTTCGCCTTCCGGATGTCGCCGAGGTCGAGGGTGAAGATGCCGCCGTAGCCGTAATCTGGGTTGCGGATGCGATCGAAGTCCGCGCGCCCGGGGTGCTCGCGCAGACCCGGGTACATCACCCGCAGCCCGAGCTCGTGCAGGCGCTCGGCGAAGACGCGGCCGCGGTGGCTGTGCTCCCTCACCCGCAGCCCCAGGTGCGGCAGCCGGAGGCTGATGTTGTGGGCGGTCTTCGGGTCCATGGTGGGACCGAGGAGCATCAGCGCGCCCTCATGGAGGTCCATCAGGCTCTGCACGAAGGTCTTCGTGCCGCAGATCGCCCCCGCGATGATGTCGGAGGCGCCGTTGATGTACTTGGTGAGGCTGTGGACCACCACGTCCGCCCCGTGGCGCGCGGGGGTCACCATCAGCGGGGTGAAGGTGTTGTCCACCACCAGCTGGGCGCCGCCCGCGTGGGCGACGTCGGCGAGGCGGTCGAGGGGGGCGACCCGGAGGGTCGGGTTGGCCAGGACCTCGGTGTAGACCATCTTCGTGCGCGGGGTCATCGCGGCGCGGACCGCCTCGGGGTCGGCGGTGTTCACGAAGGTCACCTCCAGCCCGCTCTTCTTGGGGAGGAAGTCCTTGAACAGGGCCCAGGTGCCGCCGTACACGGTGTCGCTGCACACCACGTGGTCGCCGGGGCCGGTGAGCTGCATGGCCACCGCGGCGATCGCGGCCATGCCGCTCGCGGCGCAGTAGCCGGCCTCGGTGCCCTCCAGCGCGGCGAGCTGCTTCCCCAGCACGTACACGGTGGGGTTGAAGTGGCGCCCGTAGAGGAAGCACCCGCCCTCGGGGCCGGCCCGCCCCTGGAAGATGTCGGGCATCGTGCTCGCTTGCATCACCGTGAAGGTGGTGCTGGCCTCGATGGACATGTTCACCCCGCCATGCTCACCAAACTCGTGGCGCATGCTGGCCAGGGCTTCGATGGGGTCGAAGTTCTTCGCGGAGTCGGCCATGGGGCCTGAGTAAGCCCTCAGGGGGTAGGGGACAAGCCGCGGGCGGGGCCCCATTTACTTCGGTCGGAGCCTCGCTCATCCTGAACCGGTGACCACCCGGAATCGCGTCGGGGCCCTTGCGCTCTCCGCATCCCTGATGGCGTGCGGCGGCGGCGCCGACGTGCTCGATCTGCACTTCCCCGACGAGCTGGTCGAGGCGCCCGCGCGCTCGGTCGAGCTGGCCGTCTCGGCCGACACCGACTGCGCGACCCTCCTCACCGTCGATCACGACTCGCTGGAGTCGGTGGGCACGATCCTCGCGCGCCGCACCCTCCGCTACCCGGTGTCACCGGACGCGGCGCCCTTCGAGGACATGCCGCGGGGCCAGGCCCTGGCCGTGGACGTCTCGGTGCTGGATGAAGGTGGCTTGCAGATCTCCCGGAGCTGCGTGACCACCACCCTCGAGGCCGACGCCAAGGTCGTGGTGTCCATGGAGATGCACGGCCTGGCGCTCTGCGAGGCCTCGCCCACCGCGCTCGACCTGACCCTCCTCATCGACACCTCCACCGGCATGCGCGACGCGACCATCGCGCTCGAGGGCGATCTGCTGACCCACGTGGAGGCCTTCGTGGCCAACATGGGGGTGACCGGGGGCGTCCGCTTCTCGATCCTGACCCACGGGCACACCGCGCCCGAGGAGCTCCTCGCGCCGACCGACGACAAGCAGCTCGTGACGTCCGCCCTGGAGTCGCTGCAGGGCGTGGCCGCGGGCGACGCGGTCCACTACGAGGGCCTGACCCTGGCCGCCTCGCTCCTGCGCGACCGCGCGGTGTGCGGGCGTCGCCCCGCGATCCTGTGGATGGCGGGGGGCGCGGACGAGAGCCCGCCAGGCGCCTACGAGATCGCGGCGGTGGGGCTGGCCGGCACCCGCGGCGAGTTCTTCGACGACATCTACTTCTACGCGGTGGGGATCAGCGATCCGGCGGTGGCGGCGATCCAGCTGATGACCGACGGCCTCAGCGTGTCGGACTGGCGCGGGGCACGCTCCGGGGTCGCCCTCGACGCGGCGCTCAACGACGCCCACTTCCGCCTGCAGGGGTTGGTGGAACCGTAGGCGCTCTCGACCACCATCGACGGCGACCATGGTCACGATGGTGTTCGTTCATTGGCGCGAGCGCGCGCCGCTCCCTCACGGTCGATGCAGCCCGGCACGCCGCCGGGCCCGTGAAAAGGAGCATCCCGATGTACGCGAAACACGTTGTCAGCCTCGCGGTCCTGACCACCCTCACCCTGGCCTGCGGCGGCCCCGTCATGGCCGAAGAGGCCGACTCCATCGAGGCGCTGCACGGCGGTGCGTGCCCGATCGAGCCGGTGCTGATCTCGGGGCTCCGCAGCCCCGAGAGCGCCTACTTCCACGCGCCGTCGCGCTCCTGGTTCCTCTCGATGCGCGCCGGGGATCCGCAGCTCTTCCAGGGGCCGGGCTGGCTGACGCGGGTCGATCAGCGCGGGCGCGTGCTCGACGAGGTGTTCGTGGATGGGCTGGCCTACCCGACCGGCGTCACCGGCACCGCGCAGCACCTCTTCGTCGCGGACCTCGATCGGATCCGCGTCGTCGACATCCGCCGGCGCGCGATCGTCGATGAGATCCCGGTCGAGGGCGCGCTGTTCATCAACGACGTCGAGCTCCGCGGCCAGGTCTTGTACGCGTCGGACTCCATCCGCGGGGTCGTCTACGAGATCCGCCTTGGCCGCGCCCCTGAGGTGTTGGCGTCCCCCGCGTTCTTCGGCCCCAACGGGCTCGAGGCCTGGCGCGGCAAGCTCTACGTCGGCAACACCGGCCCGTTCGAGGACTTCGCGGTGGAGTCGACGCTCCTCGAGTACGACGTCACGACCGACGTCGCGCGCGCGCTCCCCGGGGTGTCCGGCAAGTTTGACGGGCTCGTCGCGGTCGGCCGTTCGCTGTGGGTGACGGACTTTCGCGGTCGCCTGCTCGAGGTCGATCCCGCCACGGGCGTACGCCGCACCGTCGACCTGAGCACCTACGGCCTCGTCGCGAGCGCCGACCTCGGGTGGGATCCGATCTGCAAGACGTTTGGCATACCGGATCTGTTCGCGGGGCAACTCCTGTTGCTCCCGAAGCGGTCGCTCTGACCCTCACGTCGCGCGGACCGCGGCGTGCAGCAGCGCGCGGAGCCACATGAGGGCCGGATCCCGGTCGAACCTGCGGTGCCACGCGAGCCGGACTTCGGGCGTTGGCAGCTCGAGCGGCACGTCCGTCACCGTCAGCGCGAAGCGCGCCACCGACCCGCGCACCGCGCTCTCGAGCGCGGTCCACACCACGTCGCTTTCGGCCACCACCGGTGGGGCGCTGAGGAAGGACGCGACCCGGCACACCACGTCGCGACGGCGGCCGAGCGCCTCGAGCGCGTCGTCCACCACGCCGGTGCCGCTCCCGGTGGGACTGACGAGGAGGTGGCGCGCCGCGCAGTACTCGTCGAGGGTCCAGGGCCCGGCCCCGCGCGGGTGTGCGCGCCGCGTGACGCAGACGTAGCGCTCGGTCAGGAGCGTCTCCTCGATGACCGAGACCGTCTCGGGCAGCGGCGGGCCGATCGCGAGGTCGAGGTGCTCACGCTCGAGCGCGAGCGCGGTGCCGCGCACGTCGAGCGGGCGCAGCACCAGCCGCACCCCGGGCGCGGTGCGCTCCAGCGCTGCGAGGAGCGGCGGGAGCACCAGCGCGGCGGCGAAGTCCGCGGACGAGATCCGGAACTCGCGCTGGCTGGTCGCGGGCTCGAACTCCGGATCTTCGTCGACGAGCTGCTGCAGCGCCCGCAGGGTCCGGTGCAGCGGCCCGACCAGGGCCTCCGCCTTCGCGGTCAGCTGCATGCCCTCACGCCCCCGCACCAGGAGCTCGTCCTCGAACAGCTCGCGCAGGGCGCGGAGGCTGTGGCTCATCGACGACTGGGTGACGCCGACCCGCTGCGCGGCGCGGGTGACGTTGACCTCGGTGAGGAGCGCGTCCAGCGCCAACAGCTGGTTGAGGTTGATGGTAGAGAGCGGGCGGCGCGGCACGCGGACGAGACTGTAGCCTCGAGTTCCCCCGTCGAGAAGCCGAACCTGGCCGCAATTACTCGGCTTTTCCGGGCTCGCAGGCCCGCGCCGGTCCCTGGCGGGCCCGGCCTTGAGGCCCAGGCCAACCCTGGTGTACCGAACGGGGTCATGGCCGTCCGAAAGGCGAAGTCCGCCGCCAAGCCTGCGATGCCCGCGAAGCCAGCCAAGGCCGAGAAGAAGCCGAGGGTCTTCGGGATGTCTTTTGGGAGCGTCTATCCGCTCTACATCCAGAAGGCAGAGCGGAAGGGGCGCACGCGCGCAGAGGTCGACGCGATCATCACCTGGCTCACCGGCTACGACGCAGAAGAGCTGAAGCGGGTGGTGGACGACAAGACGGACTTCGAGACCTTCTTCGGCCAGGCGCCTCGAATGAACGCCAACGCCGGGCTGATCACCGGGGTGGTCTGCGGGATGCGGGTCGAGGAGATCGAGGACCCGCTGATGCAGCAGATCCGTTGGCTCGACAAGCTGATCGATGAGCTCGCGCGCGGCAAGAAGATGAGCAGCATCCTGCGCCAGCCCTAGTAGGCCAGCCCTCGCGGCAGCTCAGCGACCGCCCTGCGCGCGGTGCCCCGCCATCAAGAACGGGAACGGGTCCACGGTGCGGCCGTCGACCTTGAGCTGGAAGTGCAGGTGGGGGGCGGTGCCGCGGGCCGAGCCGGTGTCGCCGAGGGTCCCGAGCTGCTGGCCGGCCTTCACCGTCGAGCCCACCTTCAGGCCGGCCGCGTGCTTGCCCATGTGCGCGAAGTACATCTGCACGTTGCCCACCTGGATCTTGATGTAGTTGCCGCCCTTCCTGGCCACGCCGATGCCCACCACCTTCGCGTTCATCGGCGCCACGATGGGCGCGCCCTTGGGGCCGAAGATGTCGTTGGCGGGGTGCCCGCTCTGGTGCCGCGCGTCGGTGGCGGAGCGGCTGAAGTCGCTGTTGTGGAGCGGGCGCTTGCTCTGATCGAAGACCTGCCAGCGCGGGTCATAGCCGATGTTGTAGCGCCCGCCGCTCACCGGGAAGTACTTGGGGGCGAGGGCTCGAGCGACCTCGGTGGGGGAGGCGGTGCGGCTGATGGTGTGCCCGAGCGCGGCGCCCCGCACCGCGGCCTGGGCCGAGCCGCCGTCGGGCGCGAGGACCGCGGTGGCGCCGAGCACCACCGCCGCCGCGCTCGAGATGCCGGCGCGACCGAGCAAGGCAGCTTGCTCCTGCAGCTTCGGTGACAGGATCGCCTCCCGGATCCCCTGGACCAGCGGCGACAGCGGGAACCGGTCCGCGGGGGGCGCGCTCACCTCGACCGGGGCCGGCGCGGGCGTCAGCTCGGTCATGGGGGCGAGGATCCGGGCGGGGGCGGGTCGGTCACCGATGCGGTTCATGGGTCAGATAATGTGCGACATCGGACCACAACGCAACTGGGGCACCAACGCCACAGCGACTGTCCAGTGGTGGGACACCCGCGAGGACGGGGCTTGCCGCTACATCAGCGAAACTCCTAGCTTGCGGCCCCGACCATGAGCGCGACTCCGTCTGCACCCGACGAGCTGGGTCTCCAGGCCCCGGCCCCCTCCCCCGACGCCAAGAACGCGGTGGCCGTGCGCCGCCTGATCGCCCCGGTGGTGGTCGCCGTCCTGTGCGTGGGGGCCCTGCTGTTCTTCGTGAAGGGGTTGCCCCCGCTGCCCGCCTACTCGGGCGCGGCCCAGGTCGACGGAGCGCCGGCCGGCGCCGGCCCTGTCTCCGTCCAGCAGGAGAGCGCCCTCAGCATCACGCTGTCGCCCCAGGGGGCGCTCGGCGGCCCGGTGGAGGGCGCGGTGTACGTCGAGGAGGGTGGCGCGGTGCGGCGCCTCATCACGCGGCCCGCGGTGAGCGACGCGGGCGAGGTGGCGTTCAGCGGCCCGGTGTCGATGCTCGGCGCGAAGCCGGGACCGGCGCAGGTCATCTTGCTCGTGACGCGGCCGGGTGGTCTGCCCGAGACCCCCGCCGCGGTGCTGGGGGAGGGCGCCTGGAAGGCACAGCGGGTGTCGCTCCAGGTGCAACCGTAGCGCGCGCAACACCTGGAGCGTTTCGCTCCACCTGACCTGGAGCGCTCCGCTCCACTCCCCGCTCACTACGAAGTCCTGCTCGCTGGCCCGCCCCATGCAGTGTGAGGCGCCGCAACCTTCAGTCCGAGAGACAAGGAGACATCGAGCATGGTCTACGCTGCACCGAACACCAATGGCGCCAAGGTCAACTACGCGTCCCGCTACAAGAACTTCATCGGCGGGGAGTGGGTCGCGCCCGCGGAGGGCAAGTACTTCGAGAACATCTCGCCCGTGAACGGCAAGCCGTTCTGCGAGATCCCCCGCTCCACCCACAAGGACATCGACGCCGCGCTCGACGCCGCCCACCGCGCCGCGCCGGCCTGGGGCAAGTCATCGGTGGCCAGCCGGGCCGACGTCCTCAACAAGATCGCCGACCGCATGCAGGCCAACCTCGAGATGCTGGCGGTGTCCGAGACCTGGGACAACGGCAAGCCGGTGCGCGAGACCATGGCCGCCGACCTGCCGCTGGCGATCGATCACTTCCGCTACTTCGCGGCGTGCATCCGGGCGCAGGAGGGCTCCGCGGCGGAGCTCGACTCGCTCACCAACAGCTACCACATCAAGGAGCCCCTCGGCGTGGTGGGGCAGATCATCCCCTGGAACTTCCCGCTCCTCATGGCGGCGTGGAAGCTCGCCCCCGCCCTCGCCGCTGGCAACGCGGTGGTGCTGAAGCCGGCCGAGCAGACCCCGTCCACCATCTTGCTGTGGGCGGAGCTGGTGGGCGACCTGTTGCCCCCAGGCGTGCTGAACATCGTGAACGGCTTCGGCATCGAGGCCGGCAAGCCCCTCGCGAGCAGCAACCGGGTGTCGAAGGTGGCCTTCACGGGTGAGACCACCACCGGTCGGCTCATCATGCAGTACGCGTCCGAGAACATCATCCCGGTGACGCTCGAGCTCGGCGGCAAGTCCCCCAACATCTTCTTCGACGACGTCTTCGCCAAGAACGACGCGTACGCCGACAAGGTGATGGAGGGCTTCGCGATGTTCGCCCTCAACCAGGGCGAGGTCTGCACGTGCCCCTCGCGCGCGCTGGTGGCCAAGGGCATCTACAAGGAGTTCATGGCCAAGGCGGTGGAGCGGGTGAAGGCGATCAAGACCGGCAACCCGCTGGACCCGACCACCATGATCGGCGCCCAGGCCTCCAACGATCAGCTCGAGAAGATCATGTCGTACATCGACATCGGCAAGCAGGAGGGGGCGAAGGTCCTCACCGGCGGCAACCGCATCATGATGGAGGGTGACCTGGCCGGCGGCTACTACGTCGAGCCCACGATCTTCGAGGGCAACAACAAGATGCGCGTCTTCCAGGAGGAGATCTTCGGGCCGGTGGTGTCCGTGACCTCCTTCGACGGCTACGACAACGCCATCGACATCGCCAACGACACCCTCTACGGCCTCGGCGCCGGGGTGTGGACCCGCGACACCAACACCGCCTACAAGGCGGGCCGGGCCATCCAGGCCGGGCGCGTGTGGGTCAACTGCTACCACCTGTACCCGGCCCACGCCGCGTTCGGTGGCTACAAGCAGTCCGGCATCGGGCGTGAGACCCACAAGATGATGCTGAACCACTACCAGCAGACCAAGAACCTGCTGGTGAGCTACGACGAGAAGGCGATGGGGTTCTTCTAGGATGGAACCTGGGCTGGACCGCGTGGAGGTGACGCCGGCGGCGGCGGAGATGATCCGCCGCCTCAAGGCGCAGCACGGTGACCTGGTGTTCCACCAGTCCGGTGGGTGCTGCGACGGCAGCGCCCCCATGTGCTACCCGGCGGGCGAGCTCCGGATCGGGGCGCATGACGTGAAGCTGGGCGAGGTGGAGGGCTGTGAGGTCTACATCGGCGGCCAGCAGTGGGAGCGGTGGCAACACACCCGGCTGGTCATCGACGTGGTGCCCGGCCGGGGCGCCGGCTTCTCGCTCGAGGCGCCCGAAGGCGTCCGGTTCCTGACCCGCTCCTGCGTCGTCGACCCTTGATGCCGCGCTGCGTCGGCGCATCGCGTCAATCCTTCCTGCCGGGCGCCCGCCTGGATCCGGGTTCCCATCCCGGCACCAACCCGCTACGTTGATGCTTCGCGCATCGATGACCGGCCTCCTCCTCAGATCCCAGGATCCCTCCCTGTGGCAGCGCTTCCTGGAAGACCCGGGACGCCTCCCCACGGACGACCCTGTGGTCTCCCGGTGGGCGCGCGTGCAGGCGCTCGGCGTCAACCCCGAGGGGCGCGAGCCGGTGGTGCTCGAGGCAAGCCATCTTGCCGAGCACCGTGAGCGCCTGGCCTGCCTGCTCGACGCCGCATATCCGCTCCTGTGGGATGCGGCGCGAGAGTTCTCGCGTCGTGACTACACCCTGCTCCTCGCCGACCCCGAGGGCGTGATCGTGGAGCGCTTCGGCGGCGGGGCGTTCGAGGAGATCGCGCGCAAGAACCGCCTGGTGGAGGGCGCGACCTGGAACGAGGCGGTCCGCGGCACCAACGCGATCGGCACCGCGGTGGCCGAGCAGGCCTCGGTCGCGGTCGAGGGCTGCGCCCACTGGGAGCGCGAGAACCACCGCCTGTCCTGCTACGCGAGCCCGATTCACGACCCCCAGGGCCGCCTCGTCGCGGTGGTGGACGCCACCTCGTTCTCCGCCACCCCCGCCGGCTTCGCGCCCCTCGCCGTCTCGACCCTCGCCCGCGGCATCGAGGCGCAGCTCAGGTTGCGGGCCTACGAGGCCTGCGGTGGGCTCTCCACCATGCAACGCGCCTTGCGCCACGTGACCCAGCCCGCGTTCCTCATCGAGCGCGGCGCCGCGGTGCGGGTGGCGAACGAGGCGGGGCGGGCCTGGCTGGGCGGGCTGTTGCGCCGCGAGCTGATGCTGAAGGACGTCTTCGCCGCCGCCGCGGCCGGGCGCCCGCGCCTGTTCGTGGCGGAGCGGGAGGTGACGCTCGAGCCGCTGGTGGGCGACGACGGCCTCGTCTTCGCCACCCTGGCCTTCGTGGGGCCCACCCGGCGCGCCTCCTTCGGCCTCACGCGCGACCCCTTCGTGCGCCTCGCGGGCGACGATCCCCACCTCCAGGACGCGAAGACGCGGGCCGCGAAGTTCGCGCAGACCAACCTGCCGGTGCTCCTGCTCGCCGAGACCGGCACCGGCAAGGAGTTGATGGCGCGCGCCATCCACGCGGCCAGCCCGCGCCACGCGGGGCCCTTCGTGGCCCTGAACTGCGGCGCCCTCTCCGAGGCCCTGCTCGAGAGCGAGCTGTTCGGCTATGGCCCCGGCGCCTTCACCGGCGCCCGCCCCGAGGGCGCGTCCGGCAAGCTCGAGGCGGCGGCGGGCGGCACCCTGTTCCTCGACGAGGTGGCGGAGATGCCGGCGCGACTGCAAGCGCTCCTGCTCCGCGTGCTCGAGGACGGCACCTTCCATCGGGTGGGTGACGTCGAGACCCGCAAGGCAGACTTCCGCCTGGTGGCCGCGACGTGCCGCGACCTCCCGGGGATGGTGACGCAAGGTGTCTTTCGTCAGGACCTCTACTTCCGGGTGCGCGGGGCGTGCCTGGGGCTACCGCCCCTGCGCGAGCGGAGGGATCGCCTCCTCCTCGCTCGCGCGATCCTCGCCGACCTCGCCCCCGATGGGCCGCCGGAGCTCGACGACTCCGCGGTGGCCTACATCGAGGGGCACGACTGGCCGGGCAACGTGCGCGAGCTGAAGACCGCGCTCGCCCACGCCTACGCCTTGGATCCCGATCGGATCACGGTCGAGAATCTCCCTGATCTCGAGCTGGGCGCACCGCACGAGCCGACTCGCCCGAGGCGGCCGAGCAGCGTGGGGCGGGGTGGCCCGACCAGCGACGTGCCGTCGCGGCGCGAGAGCGAGGTCGAGGCGCTCGACCTCGCGCTCGAGGCGAGCCAGGGCAACCTCAGTGACGCGGCGCGGCGGCTCGGGGTGGCGCGCAGCACCCTGTATCGGATGATGCGCCGGCATGGTCGCCTGCGCTGACCGTATGCCAGATGGTGGATGTCGTCCTACATCCAGAATACACCCGCAAGGCCAGGTGATCCTGGCCACTCGGGCGGGAACCCGCTGGCTCTTTCACGACTTGTAGGACTCGGTGGGCACCCGAAGCGGCCACCTGATTGTCACATTGCTGCATTATCCGTCACCTGTGCGTCCCGTGGTATACGCTCCCTTTGGTGTCTTCCGATGACGGCTCAGGGACCCTCAGGTCTCCCTCACAGTCCAGCAGCTCCCTGAGCGAGGGCGTGCGCTCCTCCGCGGGCGGGAGCGGGGCTGCGCAGCCGCAGCAACGCCGCTTCCGCTACCACGAGACCCTCGCGGGTAAGTACCGGCTCGAGAAGAGCCTCGCTCGTGGCGGCATGGGTTGGGTGTTCCTTGCAACCCAGCTTCCACTCGGGCGCCAGGTCGCGGTCAAGGTGCTGACTCCGGGGCAGCACGACGCGCAGTTCCGGCAGCGCTTCCTGCTCGAGGCGTCGACCTGCGCCAAGCTGCAGCACCCCAACATCGTCACCATCCATGACTACGGCGAGTCGGAGCGTGGCGACCTGTTCATGGCGATGGAGTACCTGAACGGGTCCTCGCTGTCGTACCTGCTTGCACGCACCGGCAGCCTGCCGGTGGATCGGGTGCTCCGCATCGCGCTGCAGGTCACCCGGGCGCTGCGGGTCGCGCACAAGGCGGGGGTCGTGCACCGCGACCTCAAGCCCGCCAACATCATGCTCCTCAACCACGACGACGACACGCGCGACTTCGTCAAGGTGGTGGACTTCGGGCTCGCCAAGCTCTTCCAGGACAAGTCCGACGGCGGGATAGATCTCACCAAGGCGGGCACCATGCTGGGCTCGCCGCGCTACATGGCGCCGGAGCAGATCCGGAACGACGAGGTGGATCCGCGGACGGACATCTACTCGCTCGGCGTCATCATCTTCTTCATGCTGACGGGGCGGCCGCCCTTCATGGGCAACAACGCCACCGAGATCCTGGCTCAGCACCTGCGCGACCCGGTGCCGAACATGGCCGCGGTGGCGGGCGAGCTCGAGGTGCCGCACGAGCTGGAGCAGGTGGTGCGCCGGTGCCTCGCCAAGGATCCGGCGGGGCGCTACCCGACGGTGGATGAGCTGGTGGCGGACCTGAAGGCGGTGCAGCGCTCGACCTCGGATCGGACCCTCGCCAGCGACTCCTTCATGGAGGTGGTGCGACCGACCTCCCGCCTGACCGAGGATCTCGTGGTCCCGTTCCCCGACGCCGACGTGGATGTCGAGGTCGAGCCTGCGCAGGGGCAGGAGCTTCCCAGCAACACCGCGCCGGTGCAGCACGACGTCTCCGGGTCGCAGGTGGTGATGATGCAGCCGCCGCCCGGCTCGAGAGCCGGAGTGCTCGTGGTGGTGGTCGCCCTCCTCGCGCTCGCCGCTGGCGGCGTCTGGATGTGGCAGCGCCAGCAGCAGCCGGAGGCGCGCACACCCGTGGCGGTGACGACGACGGCGCCGGAGTACAAGACGCTCGTGATCCGCACCGATCCCGCCGGCCTGATCCTGGTGGACGAGGCCGGCGCCGAGCTGGGCACCAGCCCGCTCACCCTCCCGCGGCCCTCCGTGGAGCACGCCCTCCGGGTCCGGGCGGTGTCGGGGCAGCGCACGTCGCACTTGATCCGCGTGATCCCGTCGCCCGACTCCGAGGACGTCACCCTCGATCTGAAGGCGTGGCTCGCCTCGCCTCCCGAGGATGACGCAAAGGCGGTGGCCGACGAGCCCGCGGTGACAGAGCGCCCCCGCCGTCGCGTGGCGTCTCGCCGCAGCGCGGCGCGGCCGCAGGTCGAGCCGGAGCCGGAGGTGCTCGACGAGTCAGCGCCGGCGCCCGCGCCGGTGTCCGAGGCGACGGCGCGCCCCAAGATCGAGGCGCTGGACGAGCGGCCCGTCGCCCCGGTGGTGGAGTCGGGCGCGCCCAAGGTGGGCATCATCGAGGACGCAAAGCCCAAGGTCGACCTCGTGGACGAGCGCAAGAGCGGGCCATCCGTCGGCCTGGTGGACGAAGGCGAGGCGCCCAAGGTGGGCCTCATCGAGGAATGACGCACTCATGACGAAGCACAAATGGCTGGCGCCCCTGCTGGCCCTGTTCATGTTGGCCGTGGGCGTGCGCCCGGCGGCGGCCCAGACCGACGCCGAGAAGGTCGAGCGCCTCTTCGCGGAGGGCGCCGCCCTCTACCGCGCCGGGAAGTATCGGCCCGCGATCGAGAAGTTCGACGAGGCGTACGCGATCTATCCGGAGCCCAACCTCCTGTACAACAAGGCGCGGGCGCACGAGGCGCTGGGAGAGATCGAGCAGGCGATGGCCGCCTATCAGGCGTGCGCCGCCGCGCCCGACGCGGACCCCGCGGTGAAGGCCAAGGCCAAGGCCAAGGCGGAGATGTTGGCCCAGGCCAAGCGGACCTCCAAGCTGACGCCCGCGGGCGCGCCGAGCGGGGCAGGAGCGGTCGCTGGCGTGACCGCGCCGGCGCCGAAGGAGCGGGGCTCTGGCTTGACGGTGACCAAGTGGGCGGTGACCGGCCTCGCAGGCGCCCTTGCGGTGGGCGGCGCGGTGTTCTACGCCCTTGGTGCCTCGGACCACAGCAAGGTGAACAGCGCGTCGAGCGATGCCGCAGGTGGGGTTGCATCACTCACCCTGGTGGAGGCGCAGGACCTCTCCGACAGCGGGGCGACCAAGAAGACGCTGGGCGTCGGCCTCCTGGGCGGCGCGGCGGCGGCGGCGGCGGGCGCCGCGCTCCTGTTCGTGATGGACGGCCCCGACGACGAGGGCACCAAGGTGAGCGTGGGCATCACCCCCGACGGGGTGGGCGTGGCCTGGATGGGGAGCTTCTGATGAACGCGCGACGTTGGATGATGGTGACCGCGGTGGCCCTCACGGGCTGCAGCAAGCCCAGCCTGGAGGGCACCCTGTGGCGGTGCGAGAGCCAGGCGGACTGCACCGAGGGCTACGTGTGCAGCACGGGCCTGGGCGCGTGCGTGGTGCCCGACAACAGCGCGGACGGCGTGTACGCGGACCGCATCGTGGTCGGGATGAGCGCCCCGCTCGCCAACGGCGACACCACCGCAGGCCGCGCGGTGCGCGAGGGCATGGAGGCCTACTTCGGCTACGTCAACGCGAACGGCGGGCTGGACGGGCGGCAGGTCGAGGTGCGCGCGCTGGACGACGGCGGCAACCCGAACATGGCTCTCAGCAACGTGCAGACGATGTCGGGCTCGGGCGAGGTCTTCGCCTTCCTCGGCAACGTGGGCACCGACACCGCGCAGGTGGTGGCGCCCTATCTGGTCGAGAACAAGCGCCTGCTCCTCGGGGCGGTGTCGGGCTCGTCTGCCCTCCGCAAGGACCCCCCGGACCGCTACGTGTTCAACTTCCGCCCCAGCTTCGAGCAGGAGGCGGCTCAAGGCGTGGGCTACCTGGTGTCGGTGCGCGACTTCCCCGTCCCGGTCGACAACGTGGCGGTGTTCGCCGAGGGCGAAGGCACCTCCGGCGTCCCCGACGCCTACGGTCAGGAGGGCGTGACCGCAGTGAAGGACGCCTTGCGCGCGCAGGGCGGGAACCCGGCCAACCTCGTGGTGGCGACCCACACCCGCAACACCAGCGACGTGACCCCGGCGGTGGGCGCGATGCTGAAGTGGCTCTCGTCGGGCCGCAGCCCCAACGACAACGGGAGCATCAGCGCCTCGATCGTTCTGGTGTCGACCGCGCGCCCGGCGGCGGCCTTCGTGAAGGCCCTGTTGGAGGAGCTGGCCAAGATCCAGGCCGGTGACTCGGGCGGTCAGGCGTTCCAGCTCACCACCGACGAGGCCACCCGCCTGTTCTCGGTGACCGACCTGACCTTCTTCGCGATCTCCAGCGTCGGCGTGGATCAGATGAGCCGCGAGCTGGCCTCGTTCGGCAACTACCAGACCGTTGCGGGGATGAAGTCCTTCTGCGAGTCGGTGCTGGCGAGCCAGGTGGTGCCTTCGCTCGACTCCAACGCGTCCGGCCTCATCACCTACCGCGAGCACCTGCACGCGATGGATCCCAACCTCGTGCCCAGCGCGCTGTCGCTCGAGGGCTATCTGGTGGCGCGGATCTTCTCGGCCGCGGTGATCAAGCACGGGCCCGCCCTGAGCACCGAGGGCGTCGTGGACGCGCTCGAGCAGCTCAGCGCGCTGGACTTCGGGGTGGGCACCACGCTCGGCTTCTCGCCCAGCGCCCACCAGGCGAGCGACAAGGTGTTCGGGACGACGGTGAGCCCGCTCTGCGCGCTCGAGCCCCTCGACCTCGGCGAGCCGACCGGCAACCCGCCGCCCACCGGCGACGGCTGTGAGAACGGGGTCTGTACCCTCACCGGCGTAATCACCCAGGACAAGACGCTCACCGCCGACAAGCGGTGGCTCCTGAAGGGCACGGTGTTCGTGGGCGACGGCGCCAGCCGCACCGTGCTCACGGTCGAGCCGGGCACCACCGTGCTGGGCGACAAGGCCACCACCGGGGTGCTCGTGATCCGCCGGGGCTCCCAGATCCAGGCGGTGGGCTCGCGCGAGATGCCCATCGTCTTCACCTCGGCCCAGCCGGTGGGCATGCGGCGCTCCGGTGACTGGGGTGGCCTGATCATCAACGGCCGCGCCCCGATCAACCAGTGCGGCCTCGAGGCCAGCCAGTGTACTCAGTATAACCAGGCCTTCGGCGAGGGCGGCACCGGCTTCTTTGGCGGCAACGACCCGAACGACGACAGCGGCGAGCTGCGCTACGTGCGCATCGAGTTCGCGGGCAAGCTCCTGTCGCCCGAGAACGAGCTCAACGGCTTGGCGATGCAGGGCGTGGGTCGGGGCACGACGCTGGACTACGTCCAGGTGCACCGGGGCAAGGATGACGCCATCGAGTTCTTCGGGGGCACGGTGGACGCGAAGCACCTGCTCCTCACCGGGGCCGAGGACGACTCGCTCGACTGGACCTGGGGCTGGCAGGGTCGTGGTCAGTTCATCATCACCCAGCACTGGCGGGGGGATGCGGACAACGGCATCGAGGCCGACAACAACGCCGAGGATCGGAACGCCGAGCCGCGCGCGCACCCGGTGCTGAGCAACCTCACCCTGGTGGGCGTGCCCACCTCCACCACGAGCGACTACGGCATGCTGCTGCGCGAGGGGACGGGGGCGGACATCCTCAACTCGGTGGTGCTGGGCTTCGAGGACGCGTGCATCAACATCGACCACGCCGAGACGTGGGCCAACGCGATGATGAACAGCGGCAGCTCCACCGTGGCCTCCGGGGGGCTGGTCATCCGGAACACCGTCATCTCCTGCGCGACGAACTTCGAGGAGAGCGCGGACGACCCGGTGACGGTGCAGGCCTTCGTGATGATGATGAACCAGGGCAACCAGGTGGTGCAGGACGTGAACTCGATCCTCGAGGGCGCGCTCGACACGGTGTCGCCCGACATGCGGCCGAAGGCAGGTGGGCCTGCGATCTCGGGGGCCGAGGTCCCGACCGACCCCTTCTTCGAGCAGGTGACCTACAAGGGCGCGGTGGACCCGGCCGGCTCCTGGACCCTCGGCTGGACCACCAACGTCCAGAACTGAGCGCGTCGTGCGTCGGCTCTCCCTCCTGCTCGTGGCCTTGATGGGCTGCACCCCCGAGCTCCTCGTGCTCGACACCGGGCCCTCCCTCGACGATGGCGGGGGCTCGGACGTCGGCGTGGACGCCGGGCCGGGGGACGTCGGCGCGGCGGACGTTGGCTTCGTCGACGCGGCGCCGACGGACGCGGACGTGGAGGACGCGGCCGAGCCCGATGCAGGCGAGGTTGACGCGGGGGCGTCGGACGGCGGGGTCACGCCCGACGCGGGGCCGACCACGTGTGAGGTGGTGGGGGTGGACTTCACCTGCGTCGAGGTGAGCGCCTGCGCGGGTACGCCGCTCTTGGGGCGCTGCGGAGATCTGCCGGAGGTCTGCTGTCAGGACACCCCGCCGTGCAGCGTCGACGGCGCGCCCGGGGTCTGCATGGACACCGCGCAGTGCCCTGGGGTGTCCACGCCGGGGCGCTGCCCGGGGGCGGTGAACATCCAGTGCTGCACGTTCCCAACGGAGGCCTGCGACGAGAACACGACGCCCACGCCGAACCCGAGCCGGGCGGAGGTCTCGCTCGATCCGCGCTGCCCCGACGGGATGGTGCACGCGGGGACGTTCTGCGTGGACGCGTTCGAGGCGTCGCTGGTGCGCGTCGCCGACGGCAGCCCGTGGTCGCCCTACGCCAACCCCGGCGGCACCGCGGTGCGGGCGGTGTCGGTGGCCTACGCGGTGCCCCAGGGCTACATCTCGGGCCAGCAGGCGGGGGCGGCGTGCACCGCGGCCGGTAAGCGGCTCTGCACCGACGTGGAGTGGCTGGCCGCCTGCCAGGGGCCCGGGCAGCTCACGTACCCCTACGGCAACACGCGGGAGGACGGCCGGTGCAACGACGCGCGGGATCGACACCCCGCCTACGAGTATTTCGGCACCACGGATCCGTCGGTGTTCAACATGCTCGACCACCCGTGCATCAACCAGCTCCCAGCCGGCCTCGGCCTCACCGGGCAGTACGCGGGCTGCGAGAGCTCGGTGGGCGCGTTCGACATGATGGGCAACCTGCACGAGTGGACGTCGGACCCCGCCGGGACCTTCCGCGGGGGCTACTACGTCGACACGCGGATCAACGGGAACGGCTGCCTCTACCGGACCACCGCGCACGGGGCGTCGTACTGGGACTACTCGACCGGGTTCCGGTGCTGCGCGGATCCGAACTAGACGGGCTCGACGAAGCAGGCCTTGCCCCGGCCCTCGGGGTCCGCCACGCAGGCGAAGCCGTTGAGGCAGTCCGCGTCCGTCGCGCAGACGTACAGGCAGCCCTTGTTGGTGCCGGAGATCGTCACGCACGCCGCGCCCGTGCCGCAGTCGGCGTCCTCCTCGCACCGCATCGAGCAGATGCCGGTCTTGCTCTGCACGTTGTCGCGCAGGCCCACGCAGGTGAGGCCGGCGCAGTCGGCGGATCCGCCCGCGGCGCACTCCTCCTGGAACGCGGCCTCGGTGAGGGCCCCGGTACACACGTCGCCGGCCCGGCACTTGGCGTCCATCTCCTTGCAGTCGGAGTCCTGGGTGCAGGCGCCACCCTTCTCCACCGTGCCGAGGGCGGAGGTGCCGGCGTCGACGTTGGTGTTGTTGTTGTCGGTGTTGCCGGGATCGCTCCCGCAGGCCGCGAGGGCAAGAGCGCAGGTGAGGAGGGACAGTCGGAGCAGCGTCATGGGCGGCAGAAGCTAGCAGATGACCCACTCCATGTTCGAGGTGAGCGCCGCCACACGCGCGCGTCGCGGCTACTCGAACAGCGCGTCGTAGCGGGCCTGCATCTGCTCCGGCGTCAGCTTCTCGAGCTCGTGGCCGACGTTCCACTCGTGACCCCACGGGTCCCGGAAGGTGCCGGAGCGCTCCCCGTAGAAGTGATCCTGGGCCGGCCGGAGCAGGGTCGCGCCCGCCGCCACCGCGGCGTCGATCAGGGCGTCGGCGTCGTCGACGTGCAGGTGGATCGCGAAGGTGGTGCCGCCGAGGGTCTCGGGGCCCGCGATGTTCATCTCGGGGTACTCATCCGAGAACATGAGGGTGGTGCCGCCCATGCGGAGCTCGATGTGCCCGACGCGTCCGCTCGGCTCGACCAGGCGGAAGAGCTCCTCTGCTCCGAAGATGCGCTTGTACCACTCGACCGCCTCGCCGGTGTTCCGGAGGCGCAGGTAGGGGAAGACTTCGTGGATGGCCATGGCGTCATCATGCCTTGGGGGGCTCAGCGCCGTCTTGAAGGAATCTGACGGAGCCCCCTTCGGGGCCTCCTATAGCCCTCGCTGCGAATCGGCCCGGCTGGCCGGGCCGCTCTCGCTCACGGAATCTGACCTCAGAGCTCGAAGACAGGGACGTGGTGGGGCGAGCGGGGGGCGGCCCGGCGGTACGCCCCGGGGCTGAGGCCGGTGAGCGCCCGGAGCTCGCGGGTCAGGTGGGCCTGATCTGCGTAGCCGGCGTGCGCCGCGATGTCGACCAAGGTCTGCCCGGGGTCGCGGGCGAACCGCAAGGCAGATTGCATGCGCTGCACCCGGGCCCAGACCTTGGGGGGGGCGCCCACCTGGGCCTGGAAGAGCTGGCCGAAGTGCCGGTGGCTGAAGCCGCTGGCCGCCACGACCTCGGCCACCGAGGCGCCGCGCCGCAGGGCAGCCACGCCGTGGGCCACCGCGGGGTGGAGGCGCCGCTCGGGCTCGAGGCGCGACAGGAGGAGCGCCTCGAACACCCGGAGCCGGGCCTCGGGCTCGGGGGCTTCGCAGAGGCGCTGGTGGGCCTCCTCCGCGAAGGCGCCCCAGAGATCTCCGACCGGGGTGTGGGCATCGGCGAGGGCGGCCGCGGTGAGCCCGAAGAGGGCCGCGGCCGCGCCCGGCCGGAGCTGCGCGCCCACCGACGGGCCGGCAGGGTCGAGGGCACGAATGTAAGCTGTCTTGCGGACGCCGCCCACCACCGCCCGGGCCACCGGCTCGAAGCCCGCGCCCGGTCGCCACAGGCGCAGCGGCGGGCCCCCCAGCCGGAACACCAGGTGCATCTCGCCGGTGGGGAGCACCCGCTCCGCCGGGGCCTCGGGGGCCGCGCCGCCCTCGGCGGTCCAGAGGCGCCGCACCACGTGGGCGAGGCGCGGATGGGGGGCGCGGACGAGCATGGGCCCGCCGACTATACGGGTGCGCGCGGGACCTCGCCATGGGACTTCCCGCAGGCAGGCCGCTTGCCTATGGCCTCGGCCCGCGCTCGTGGGCCGCAACCTGGCAGTTCACGGTTGACCGCGCTCGCGGTGCGCCCTCGAATCCTCGGGGTGAGCAACCGCGTCCTGGGCCTTGGCGCCGTCCTCCTCCTCGCTGCCTCGTGCCGGACCGCGCCCAGCGGTGCGCCTGACGCGGGAGCGCCCCGCCGGATCCCGATCGTGGTGTGGGACGAGGGCTACGTGCCGGCCGAGGTGGGTGCGCAGCCGGGCGAGCGGGTGCAGCTGGCGGTGACGCGGGAGACCGAGGTGGCCTGCGCGGAGCGGATCCAGGTGGCGGGTCAGGACGTGGCGCTGCCCCTGTACGGCCTGGCGCTGGTGGACGTCGAGGTCCCGAAGGAAGGTCGGCTTGCATTCCAGTGCCCGACCGGCGCGCTGAAGGGGGCCGTCGTCGTCGCGGATCACGCGCCCGACCCCGGCCTCGAGCACCCGCTCCTGAGCCGGCCCCCCGCCCTCGACTACGCGGCGTCCCTCGTCGGCACCGAGGCCTCCGAGTGGTCGGTGACGCGCTGGGACGGGACCGAGCCGCTCACCCTCACCGCGCTGCGGGGCCGGGTGGTGGTGGTGCGCATGTTCATGGACGAGTGCCCCTTCTGCCGCGCAACCCTGCCTGCGTTGGCGAAGATGCGGGCGGAGCTGGGCGATGTGCCGGTGACCTTCGTGGGGCTCTTCCATTCGAAGCCGCGGGGCACCGAGAGCGACTGGGGCACCGCGGTCACCACCGCCCGAAGGTGGGGCGCGGACTTCGCGCTCGGCTACGACACCAACTGGAACACCCTGGCGGGGTGGTACGGGTCGCTCCTCGAGCGCGCCCCGACGTCCGTGACCTTCGTCATCGATCGGAACGGCAAGTTCGCTTTCGTTCATCCCGGGCCGGTCTTCCACCCCGCCACGCATCCGGATCATGCCCGCTGCGACGCGGACTACCGGGCGGTGAAGGCCGCGATCGAGCAGGCGCTCGCGGCGCCGTAGGTCCGGGCGCGTCACCCATTTGGGGGTCGGTGATCGATCGCCGACAACGCCGTTTCCCGATCGTGCGGGACGTGGCAGCGTCGGGCCCGCATGGCTCGACGGGAACACGGAAGACTCGGCCTGATCCTCGGGATCCTGGCCACCACCGGGTGCATCCGCTCGGCGCCCGAGCTCCCGAGCCGCCCCGAGGGCGCGGTGATCTCCGGCCAGGTCGTGCAGCGCGGCGGCCCCTCCGGCGACTGGGTCCCGGCCACCGGGGTCTCGGTCACGGTGGCGGGCCTGGGCGTCACCGCGAGCACCAACGCCGACGGCGCGTTCCGCCTCGAGCGCCTGCCGGTGAACCACATCATGACGGTGCGCCTCACCGCGGTGCGGACCTCCACCGACGCGCCGATCCAGCGTCGGGTGCTGGATCCCGTGCGCCCGATCCTCGATCGCGCGGCGCTCGACCTCGGCACCCTCCGGCTCGGGCCCGGCGGTGACCTCACCGGCCGCGCCCTCGTCCGCGAGACGCGCGAGGGGGCGGCGGTGGGCGTCGGGGGCACGCTGGCGGTCCTCACCCAGACCGCGTTCAAGGCGGTCACCGACGAGGCCGGGCACTTCCAGCTCCCCGACCTCCCCGAGGGCAACTTCGATCTCGTCGCGTTCCGCCCCGGCTATCTGCCCGCCCGTCAGGGCGGCGTGGCGGTGCTGCCGGGCGGCACCGTCACCGCGAAGGACCTGATCCTCCAGCGGGGTGACGCCCCCGACGTCGTTGTCTCGGGCTCCGCCCGCATCCTCGGCGACGACTCAGACACCGGGCATTCCGGGATCACCGTCCGCTTCGCGGTGGACGGCGCCGAGACGCCCAGCGCCGAGGTCACCACCGGCCCCGATGGCCGGTATGCAGTCTCACTTGCGCCGGGCGTGTACTACGTCACCGCTACCCGGGATGGCTTCGGCAAGGTCCTCCTCGAGGGCGTGGCGGTGCTCCCCGAGGGCGTGCTCGGCCTCGTCGACATCTACCTGTCCGCGCCCACCGACGGGGACTTCGACGGTGATGGGGTGCCCGACGGCGTCGACGAGGACGATGACAACGACGGTTGCATCGACGCCTTCGACGCCTTCGACCTGGACCCCGCCTTCTGCCTGGACACCGACGAGGACGGCATTGCCAACGAGATCGACGACGACGACGACGGCGACGGGCTCCTCGACTCGGAGGAGGTGTCCGAGGGCGCGGACGGCTGGGTCACCAGCCCCCTCGTCGCGGACACCGACGACGATGGCTACAGAGACGCGGTGGACGTCTGCCCAACCGTGCCCGACGACCAGACCGACAGCGACGGCGACGGGATCGGCGACGCCTGTGATGACGACGAGCTCCCCCCCACCGGCTACCCCGACCCGGTGATCGACCGCTTCAGCCCGACCGAGGCGGGGGTGGGGACGGTGCTGACCATCCACGGGAGCTTCCTCGACGATCCCGTCAACGTACCCCCGCTGATCCAGCTGCGGTTCCTCGGCCAGACGGGCGGCAGCGGGGTGCTCAGCGGGCCGCCCCTCGCGGTGAGCCCGGGTCAGCTCCAGTTCGAGGTGCCGCCGGGCGCCACCACCGGCCTCCTGCAGCTGTTTACCCACGGGAGGAGCACCACGAGCACGTCCGCGCTCATCATCCTGCCCAGCCCCGACGTGGTGACGATGTCCCCCGCGAGCGGGCGGCGGGGGTCGCGGGTGGTGGTGCTCGGGCACTCGTTCCTCGAGGAGGGGCTCGCCGCCTACGTGAACGGCGTGCAGGCCACCTTGCTCCCCTTCGCCAGCGGCGCGCTGGTGGAGACGCGGGTCCAGGCGGGGCAGCTCTACGACGCGCTCCAGCTCGAGGTGCCCGACACCGTCACCGGGCCGCTCGAGATCCGGAACCGCTTCGGCTTCGACCAGGCCCCTGCGCCGTTCGAGATCACCGACGCGGGCATCGTCATCGACCTCGTCAACCCCAACCCGGCGGCGGCGGGCGGGCAGATCAGCCTCCTCGGCCACGGCTTCTCCACCCGGGATCTGGTGGCCCCGCCGGTGCCCGAGGTGATCTTCAACTACGGCGGCGCGGAGCTCCGCCAGCCGCTCAACCCGGATTGGAGCGACACCCAGGCGACGGTGATGGTGCCGTCTGGGGTGACGACCGGCCCGATCGCGCTGGCCCACCCCGGCGCGGCCAGCCCGGTGGTGTACCGCGACACGCTGCAGGTGGTGCCTGACCTGCCGTACGTCATCGACGCGGATCCGCTGCTGGTGTCGCCGGGTGACAGCCTGACATTGATCGGCGGCAACCTGGCTGGCGTTACAACTGTTACCTTGGGCGGTGGGGTGACGGTGGGCGGGGCTGGGCTCATCACGAGCGCGGGTTCGGTTCAGCTCACGGTGCCGGCGGGGGTGCAGCCGGGGCCGGTGACGGTGCAGGGGCCGAGCGGGGCGGGTACTTCGCCGTTCAGGTTGGGGGTGGTGGTGGTGTCCGCGACGGTGCCGTTGAGCGGACTGGGAACGGTCAAGGCGGGCGGAGGCTTCGGGCCCGGGGCATCGGAGTTCTATTTGGTCATCCGACCGCTGACCGGCTCGGACTTCATCCAGGTGGTCACCGCGACCTCCGCGACGCCGGGGCTGGCCAGGCAACTTCCTCCTCCGGCCGGAGCGGAGGGTGAGCGCTTCCTCTCTCTCTCGATCGCGCCTTCGGGTACGGTAGGGATCCTGCAGACCCTGCAAGACCGTACCTTTGTCGTGACCATCCCCGGTTTCCAGACCATCGGTGTGTGCCCGTACGGCCGTTCCGCCAACCTTCTGGAGCCCAAGTTCGGGTACGATCCAACCAACACCGTCGCGTTCGGGTTGTTGCCCTATCAGGGCTCCGAGGGCGTGCTCCGGATAGACCTTGGCACAGGAGGGTGCGAGAGGCTCGTCACCCTGCCCCAGGCGGCGCCCACCACCAACAGCCTCTACGGAGTGCTGCCGCTCTCCGCGGGGTCGCTGCTCGTGACCCACTCGATCCTCGGCGCCGCCATCCTCGATGTCGACCTGCAGAGCCCCCTATATGGCACACTCACCACGCCGTGGACCGCACCGGCCATCCCTCCTTCCCGGCTGCTTCGTGGGCCGGGTACGGCGGTGTTCCTCGAGGGCGCGCAGGCGGGCCTCGGCTACTTCGAGCCTCTTGCGGGAACGCCGCCGCAGTTCTTCACCGGGCTTGGATCGAACGCTCGAGGCCTCGCAGATGGGGCGCAGCGCTACTTGCTGACCTCGACGGGTCATGTCATCGACATGACCTCCCCTCCGCGGCTTCTACGCGGCGGGCTGGACGTGGGTTTGGACCTACCTGGGTCAGGTAACGCTGTGGTTGGCGCGTCCATCCCTGGAACCCACACGTTCTTCACCCTGAACACCGCAGGCGACGGCCTCGTCCGCGTGGACATCTACCCCTGAGGCCTCACCACCCGCACTCCACGCCCACGTTCGGCGTCTGGTAGTGCATGTAGCTGCCCTCGTCGCACGTCGGGTCGGCGTTGGTGTGGTGGTACTTCACGCCGTACCAGTCCCCCACCGACGGCGAGGTGTCGTTTCCGTCGCCGTTGGTGTCGCCGCCGTGGTCGTCCCGGATCGTGGTGAGCCACGCGCCCGCGCCCACCGTGAAGGCTGCGTTGACGTAGACGTTGATGTTGCCCTCGGCGAAGAACTTCAGGGTGAGGTCCGGGCCCAGGGTCAAGTGACCGCCGCCGTCCACCGCGAGGTAGTTGCACGCGGTGACGGGATCGCCCACCACCATCGGGACCTGCGTCACCGCCCACTGGGTGCTGGCGTTGATGTGACCGCAGCCCTCTACGAAGACCGCGTCGTAGCGGCTCGGGAGGGGCGCGGCGGCCACCCCTGAGTCGAACAGGTTGCTGTCGTCGAGGGACTGGTGGGCGTTGATGAGGAGCGGCCGGTTGGCGTCGAAGATCCGGTTCTCGGTGAACACCAGCCCCGCGGTGCCGCCCTCGGAGATGTCGACCGCGGCCGGGCCCTGGATCGACGCGTCCACCCCTTGGATGTGGGCGAAGGTGCAGCGGGTGATCGACGCGGTGGCGCCGTCGAAGAGGCGCAGCGCGGAGGCATCGTCACCGCTCTGGGCGCCGCCCGCGTAGGTGATCAGCGCGCGGTCGAGGTTCGAGCCGCTCCGGTGGAGCCGGATGCCGGACCAGTCCCCGGCCGCGGGGGCGCTGCTCGCCCCGTCGGCGTTGGAGTCACCGCCCAGGCTGTCGTCGGCGAACGCGGTGAACGCGATCTGCTGGCTGGCTTGCGCGGTGAGGATGCCGTAGACGTCGAGGGTACCGGAGTTGAAGAACTTCACGATCACGCCGTTGGCCAGGGTCAGGTGGCCGGCCGCCTCCACCGTCACGTAGTTGCAGGCGGAGTTCGGGTCGCCGATGACGATGGGGACCCTGGTCAGCGCCCACTGTATGTCGGTGGTGACCCGGCCGCAGCCGCCCATCACCACCGCCTGGAAGTGGTTGGCCACGGTGCCCGCCTCGTCCGTGAACGTGTTCGAGTCGTCCAGCGTGAACTTGGCGCTCACCGAGAGCGGCACCACGTTCCCGTAGAAGCGGTTGCCCTGGATGATGGTGGCCGCGGCGGCCTCCGACGCCTCCAGCGCGGGCGGTGTGGTGATGGTCTGGGTGCTCGGGACACCGTACGCGAACACGCTGTCCACCACCCGGGCCGACCGGTCGCCGAAGATCTCGAGCATGGGGCTGTCGTTGCCGCCGCCGTAGAGGAGCCGGGCGCCTTCGAGCACGGAGCCGTTGGTGTGCAGGCGGATACCGGACCAGTCGCCGCCCGCAGGTACGCTCGAGGTACCATCACCGTTGGTGTCGCCCAGCTCGTCGTCTCGGATCGAGGTGAAGGTGGCGTGGGCGAGGAGCACCCCGAAGATGTCGAGGTTGCCCTCCGAGAAGAGCTTCACCACCGCCGGGGCCGTCGCACTCCCAACCTCGAGCTGACCTGTGGCGTCCACCGTCACGTAGTTGCACGCGCTGTTGGAGTCGCCGATGACGTAGGGCACCGCCTGGGCCGGCCAGAGGATGTTGCCGGTGAGGTGCTTGCAGCCGGCCACGAACACGCCGTTGTACTTGTTGAGGCGCGGGTTGGCGGCCGGACCGCTGAACGTGTTGGCCAGGATCGAGAACGTGGTGTTCACCCGCAGCGGGACCCGGTTGCCATAGAAGGTGTTGTCCTCGATGACCGTGCCCGCGGTGGCGTCTGCCGCCTCGAGCGCGGCCGGCCCGTCGATGGAGTCCGTCGGCGTCAGATGGTCAGTGAACAGACAGTTCGTCACCGAAGCGGAGACTTCATCGAGCCAGAGCGCGGGCCGATCGTCGGCGCCCGCATACTGGATTGCGCAGTACTTGAAGGTCGAGCCCGCGCCCGTCAGCCAGATCCCACCCCAGTCGCCGCCCGCGGGCGAGGGCTCGGACGACGTGAAGACCACCGGCGTGTCGGCCGTGCCGCCGTCCACGTCGAGGCTGCCGGTGACGCGCAGTGAGACCCCCGGATCCAGCTTCACCACCACGCCCGCCTCGATGGTGAGGGGCGCGCTGATGTTGATGGAGTTGGTCACCTGGTAGACGCCGCCCGCCGGCCAGGTGGTGGCCACCGTGATGTCCTCGGAGATGATGATGGCGCTGACCGCCTCGAAGGTGGCGGTCACCGTCCGGTTCGCGGTCACCGTTACGGTGCAGGATCGCGCCGCGGTGGTGTCGCAACCGGTCCAGGCGCCGAAGCTCGAACCCGCCGCCGGGGTTGCCTCTAGCGTGAGCGTCGTCCCGATCGCGACGGCCTCCTGGCAGTCGGTTCCGCAGTCGATTCCGGTGCCCGCAATCGAGCCTGCGCCGGAGCCGTCCTTCGCCACCGTCAGGGTGGCCTCACCGCCCACCAGGAAGGTCACCGACACCGTCCGGTCCTCGGTCATGGTGACCGTGCAGGTGGTCCCGGAGGTGCTGTCGCAGCCGGTCCAGGCGCCGAAAGCCGAGCCCGTACCTGGCTCTGCAACCAGGCTTACCACCGCGCCGTCGGCGTAGCTCTCCTCGCAGTCCGTCCCGCAGCTGATGCCGGTGGCGGTGACGGTGCCCTCCCCGGCGCCACCCCGCGCCACGGTCAGGCTCCACTTGGACTCACCGCATCCGCCCACGGCGGCGGTGACGACGACCAAAATCGGCAGTAGGTTTCGAGCTCTCTTCATATGTGACCTCCCTGGCCGCCCCAGCGCCCATGCATCCCGCGCACCGAGGGGCACGGGCCGAGGATTTCGCAAGGTGGCCGTCTTCGGCGTGACGCAGGCTGGGCTGCACACGGGGGTAGACGCGCGGCGCGGCGCGTGATGCCATCCCTTCGTGAGCGATGGATCAGACCACGGCCGCAAGGCCTTCGCCGAGGCCATCTACGCCCACCAGGCTCGGGGCGATCACTACCTGTATGGGAACCAGTGGGGCGACCCCAACCACGGCACCCTGCGCTACCTCTTCGAGCGCTACGTGCGCCGTCGCAAGGTGCCCGGGAACCTCCGGCAGGTGGTGCGGCGCTACATCCAGCCGTACGTGCGGCCGGGGATGACGGTGCTCGAGATCGGCGCGGGGGGCGGGCGGTGGACGCAATTCCTCTTGCCGGCGGCGCGCATCATCATCGTCGAGACCACCCCGGAGTTCTTCCCGTACCTCGAGGCGCGCTTCGGGCCGCGCTTCGAGTTCTACCAGAGCAGCGGGGCGGAGCTCACCGGCGTGGGCACCGGCCAGGTGGACTACGCGTTCAGCTTCGGGACCTTCGTCCACACCCCGCCCGAGGTCCTCGACGGCTACCTCGCGCACCTCCTGCGGGTGCTGCGGCCGGGCGGGCTGGCGGTGATCCAGTACGCCGACAAGAACAAGCGCGCGGCGCGCCTCCCCGGGCCGAAGGACAGCGGCTTCGCGGATCTGAACCCCCAGCGCTTCGAGGCCATGGCCACCGCGCGGGGCTTCTGGCTCCGCACCCACGACACCCGGATCCTGAACCACAGCAACGTGGCGGTGTTGGTGCGACCCTGACCTCATCTTCTGCCTCGGACCGCCGACCCGGGAGAGGGTGAAGCGGGTCTTGATCGCGGACGGCTCGGTGGCCTTCCGCAAGCTCCTGGCCGACCACCTGCACGGGCGGCCAGATGTCGAGCTGGCCGGGCGGGCCTCTACCGGTCGCCTGGCGCTCGCCCAGCTCCGCTTCAAGCGCCCCGAGATCCTCATGCTCGCGCTCGACCTCGCCGAGCTCGACCTGAAGGAGGTCGGCGCCGCCCTCGCCGAGGGGGGCACGCCGGTGAAGGTGGTCGCGGTGGCGGCGCAGGATGGCCTGACGCCGGCCCAGTCCGCCGCGGCCCGCAGCCTCGGCGCGGCGGAGGTGCTGGCCCGCCCCAAGACCGCGCCGGAGGAGGCTCGCTTCCTCGAGCGCTTGGACCGCATCCTCGGCACCGTCGCTGGGCCCACCCGGGCGCCCGGCCCGGCGAGCACGCCCGCCGGCGCTCGGCCCGCACCCGGGCCGGTCTCGGTGGTGGCGATCGGGCTGTCCACCGGCGGGCCCCACGCCCTGATGGCGCTGATCCCGAAGCTCCCCAAGGACCTTGGCGTGCCGGTGCTCATCGTCCAGCACATGCCGAGCGGCTTCACCACCAACCTCGCGGCCTCCCTCGACCGGGCGAGCGCCCTGCAGGTCACGGAGGCCAAGGACGGCGACCCGCTGGAGGGGAACCGGGTCTACCTCGCCCCCGGCGGGCTCCAGATGAAGGTGGTGCGCGCGGGTGGCGCGGTGCGCGTCGCGTTGGTGGACGACCCGCCCGAGAACCACTGCCGGCCGGCCGCCGACTACATGTTCCGCTCGGTGGCCGACGTCTACGGCCAGCGCGGCCTGGGGGTCATCATGACCGGCATGGGCGAGGACGGGGCCAAGGGCCTCGGCGCGATGCACCGCTCGGGCGCGTGGGTCCTCGGCCAGGATCAGGCCAGCTGCACGGTCTACGGCATGCCGATGCGGGCGGCCGAGGCGGGGGTGGTGGACCAGGTGGTGAGCCTGAACGACATGGCCGAGCAGATCGTGCGCCGGGTGCGCCGCAGGGCGTGACTGTCCCACACGGTACATAAGTGAAAGCCTGATAACCGGCCCGAATTCGCAAGCGGAGCGCGCAGCCGGGCGAAGCCCGGCGGAGAGGGGTGGGACGGCTCCGCCGGCCCGGGACCACATGTATTCGAACCGCACGACACCCGGTTGCGTTCGTGTTAGCGCCTCCGGTGTGCAAGCTCCCCGTCGTCCCCTGACACTCCTTGCGCTGACCGCCGCGGCGTTCGTCGCGGGCGGATGTGTGAGCCTGAAGCCTCCGGAGATCACCGGCCTCCGTCTCACGAAGATGACGCCGGGGAGCTCGAACGAGGCCACCGTGAAGGTGCCGATCGAGCTGAAGATCAAGAACCCGAACGAGAAGGAGCTCGAGATCCAGGCCGATCGCATCCGCATCGTGACCCGCGAGGGTGACAGCGAGCGCGTGCTCGGCGTGGGCGCGTTCGCGAGCCCGGTGGTGGTGGGCCCTGGCGGCGAGACCAGCAACCCGCAGCTGGTCGAGACCACCCTCGCGGTCGATCGCGACTCGTGGGACCGCGGGATCTTCACCAAGATCCGCTCCGGCGAGGCGTTCGTCACCGGCCCGGTGAAGGTGCTCTACGGGGGCAAGACCTACGAGACCACCCTCGACCTGCGGCTCCCGGGGCGCGACGCCGACCCGACGGGCGAGAGCGCCAAGGTCCTCGCGCTCGACACGAAGCTCGAGAAGCTGCGCTTCGCGTTCACCTCCCTGTCAGAGTTCAACGTGAAGGCGGAGCTCGCGGCGAAGAGCGAGATCGGCCAGCCGATCACCTTGAAGGACGTGGTGATGACGATCGGCGCGAAGAACAGCAAGAAGCCGCTCAAGCTCACCATGCGCAAGGAGATCGAGCTCCCCGCCGACAAGGAGGCGATCGTCGAGCTCGACGGTGACGCGGACCTCGAGACCTGCGACCCGACCCTGCTCGACGACATCGAGGCGGCCGGCCGCGTGGCGGACGTGCGCATCGTGGGCGTCGCGTCCTCGCCCGGCTTCCCCGACACCGACTTCGACGAGCAGGTCGACGTGACCTTCCCCGGCGCGGACAGCGGCGAGAAGGGCCCCGAGGTCGAGCTGGTGCGGCCGGAGCTGGCCCTGTTCACCGACGTGGTGGGCGGCTCGCAGCAGAGCTCCTCGCTCGTCGACGGGCTCGGCACGATCTCGAAGCTGACCTCGTTCCAGGAGACCCCGGTGAACTTCTCGCTCCAGAACCCGATCCCCGGGACGATGAAGATCACCGTCAGCGACGTCATCCTGCTTGGCCCGTACAACCCGGACAAGAAGCGGCGGCTCGAGGTGGTCTCTATGGTCATGAAGGACCAGTCGCTCGCGCCGCGCGCGAAGTCCGACGTGCAGGCCACCCTGCAGCTCCTCAAGGACGGCGGGAAGGTCTGGAAGGCGGTCGCGGTCGACGCCTCGAACCACCTGCTCACCGACTACTGCCTGTCGACGAGCTGGCAGATCACCCTGCCGGTGTTCGGGGAGATCAAGAGCGACAAGAGCTTTGGCCCCGTCTACTCGGATAGCAACGAAGACTGCAGTCGTCGCTGACGGCCTCGGTACATCGACGTGAATCAGCTGCTGCTCGTCCAGGACGAGGCGCCCAAAGAGATCAAGGTCGCGAGCGGGCTCATCGCGGTGATCGGGAACTCGGGCTCCGGCAAGTCGACCTTGTTTCGGCTGCTGGAGTCCGCGCTCCTGTCGGAGCGCACCATCTCGTCGCGCGAGGGCGAGAAGAACCCGCCCAAGCGGCCGACCTGGTACGTGGCGGACAACCTCGTCCAGGAGGGTGGGCAGCCGCTCCTGTCCACGCCGCAGGACAACGCGCGCGTGCACCCGACCCTCACCACGATCGGGAACGTCCTGCACTTCCTCGCGACGCTCCCGTGGTGCACGGCGCATCGACCGTCGGTGCTCGCCGCGGTCGAGGCGGGTGACCTCGCGGACCCCGAGACCCGCGCGCGGGCCGCGCTGCGCGTCGTGGGGCTCGAGGATCGCGCGGACCTGCGGGCGGGGAGCCTCTCGGGCGGTGAGAAGCGCCGGCTGCTCCTCGCGATGGACCTCGCGCTCGGGCCCAAGGTGCTCGTGGCGGACGAGCCGCTGAGTCAGCTCGACTCCGGCTCGGCCACGCGCGTCTTCGAGGCGCTCCTGCGGCAGTCGAAGGACGGGCCGGTGCTGTTCACCGTGCACCAGCCGATCGACGAGTGGCTCGAGCGCTGTGATCAGGTCTGGGTGGTCGAGCGGCCGTCGACGGTCGCGGTCGCGGTCGCGGGCAAGGACTTCGTCCGCGTCGCGGACGAGCTCCACCTCGAGCAGGACAGCACGCTCGAGAACACGTTGATGGACATCCCCAACCCGAACAAGATGACCCTGGTCGAGGTCGTCGAGGCGGTCCGCAACGTGAAGGGCGGGGAGGGCGGGCAGCCCGCCGCCTATCGGGTCCTGGCCCGGATGAAGGACCCGGCGAAGCGGGGCCCCACCGTCAACGCGCTCAGGACGCAGATGATCTTGCGGCCGCCCCCCGAGGTGCCCGCCACGGAGCGGCCGCCGGTGCAGGAGCGCCCGGCTTCGGGGCGCTGGCTGCACTCGATCTCCCACGAGATCTCGGATCAGTTCGTCGGGAACCTCCGCAGCGGCCTCTACTGGGTGATGCTCGGGCTCTTCATCGGGGTCACGTTCTTCACCAACTTCTTCGGGGGCGCGGACTCGCTGCCCTTCGCGCTCCCGCTCGCGACCAACGCGCTGTTGGTGTCGATCCTCTTCGTCAGCACGGTGAGCGGGGTCAGGGTGTGGGCGGGGCCGGTGGCGAGCCGGATCCGCGAGCTCTACATCCGCGGGGCGAACCTCCCCGCGCTCCTCGCCGGCAAGGCCGCGCCGGCCATCCTCGAGGCGCTGCTGATCGCGGCGCTCGCGCTCATCGGCACCTGGACCCTCGAGCTCAGGGGCGCGGCGCCCGGGTGGCCGGACGCGTTCGCGAGCATCCCCTGGCTCGACTCGGTGCCGGCGGTGGTCATCCTGATGGTCTTCGTCGGCCTCACCGGCTGGGCCCAGGGGGCGACGATCTCGCTGTTGATGGCGGTGTTCGCGCAGGGCGGCGCGCTCAAGCACTTCTCGGACCCGCGGGCCGAGAAGGACAAGGAGCGCAAGCAGGAGAAGGCGCCGGCGATGGGCATGGACCCGGTGCAGCAGGCGTACTCGCTCGCGGTCCTCCTCGTGGTCGGGCAGATCGGCCTCGGCGGCGCGTTCGGGCAGATCACCTCGGACTACGACGACATCGTGAGCGACGGCGCGACGCTGGTGGTCGACACCCTCGGGAGCCTGTCGCCGCTGAGGTGGGGCTACAACGCGGCCCTCATCTCGGAGTGGCGGCAGACGCGCTGTCGGGTGCGGCAGTTCGTGGACCAGGAGTGCGACTCGCTGATCCCGAAGCCGAAGATCTCGAACGAGTGCATCCCGGGCGGGATCGCGGACGATACGTTCACGCCGTCCACCGCGCACTGGATCGACATCAACGACCCCGCGTGCGGCCGCTCCGCCACGGAGGCGCCGACGGACGGCACGCTCGAGCCGGAGCGCCGCAACACCGTCGCGCTCTACTTCCAGGCGGGCGACGAAGAGGCGGACCGCCTCGATCGGCTGCTCGAGCGGCAGAGCCTGCTCGCGGAGCGCAAGGTGCTCCTGCCCCCGCAGGCGGCGTCCGAGGCGTTCTCGGCCCAGAGCTTCGCGAAGCTCAACGAGGTCAGAAAGGACCCCGCGGCCAAGGACCTGGCGTGCTTCCAGCGCGAGGCGAACGTCGACTACCTGTACTCGCTGACCGAGACCCTCGTCGCCAAGGGGATGATCCGGCCCGAGCTGGTCGACGTGCAGTGGTGCTGGCGCAACTGCCCCGACGTCCGCGAGGTGAAGGGGCGGTGGGAGGGCGGCCGCGTCACGCCGAGCTCGGGCGAGTTCATGCTGAAGGACTGCCCGGCGCCGGGGAGCGCGGGCGCGGACGAGGCGATGAAGAACTTCTATCGGCCGGCGGTGAGCCTGCTCGACGGGAGCACCGACTATCCCTGTCAGACGTCGGCCCACGACCTGTTCGTGGACCAGGCGCGGTTCCAGGAGGAGCTGAACGGGCTGTGCGACGCCCGCAAGCTCCTCCCGGCCGAAGAGAATCTGTTGTTCTGGATGCTCGTCGTGGCCTTCGGCTGGGGGGGCGCTGCGCTCCTGTTGGCCCTGATGTGGTCTCGCCGGGTGGCCCGGGGTGCGTGAGTATTGGAGGAGACGATGAGACGAGCATGGATTTTCACGGCGCTGTTCCTGGGGCTCGCTGGCCCGGCGTTCGCGCAGGGTGACGACGGCGGGTCGGTGTACGGCGGCGAGCGCTTCACCCACCCGACGCGACCGCAGTCTGTCTTGCGGGTCGCGGTGGACTGCGACGCGGCCCAGAACCAGGCCGACGCGGCCAAGCGGCCCGACGCGTGGTCGCTCCTGGTGGCGGGCAAGAAGACCGGGCGCATCGGGCGCGTGGGCCCCTCGGCGCCCGACGACATCCCGCTCGACCTGTTCCTGGTCGTGCCGCGCGACATGACGATGCTCGACGCGCACGCCGACCTGATGGAGCAGATCTCCGAGCTGCCGTACTGGCTCAGCGCGATGGGGCACCGCCGCCACCGGGTGCACCTGATCACCTACTCGGGCTGCGCGAACACGCTCGAGAAGGGCGAGGGCACGACGAACCTGGTCGCGCACACCGGGAGCAGCCTCGATCGCGGGGTGCTCACGAACGACCCCAAGGCGATGGCGGCGGTGGTCGACACCGTGAAGCACGACACCAACGAGGACGACAGCAAGGTCTGCGGGAAGTTCGAGGGCGCGGACGCCGGCGCGGTGGTGAAGGACCTCGTCGGGATGTTCACCGGACCCTTCAACCTCCCCGAGCGGCAGCGCGGTCGGATCCTGGTGCTGATGCACGACGCCCGCAACGTGACGGACGAGCCGAAGTTCCGCGGGGCCGAGGTCCAGAAGCTCCTCGAGATGTTCGACCAGCTCCTGATCCTGCAGCCCGACATCGCGCCGATGATCTGGGCGCAGGAGGTCTACCGGGGCGGTGGGCCGGCGGGTCGATTGGCGAAGAACTTCTTCGCCCAGCGGATCCGCGAGGACCTCTACCGCGACTGCGTCGAGCTGCGCGGAGCCACCGCCTGCAAGACCGAGGGCCAGACTGCGTCCCGCGCGGCGGCGGCGACCCAGATCATGGCGACGATCAGCCCGCGCACCCTGACCGGCAGCATCAACCACCGCCAGTTCATCACCCGCTCGAACCTCATCACGCTCTTGAGCGGCAGCGCCAAGGTCGGCACGCGCGGGTACACGGTGAAGCGCGACGAGGTCGACAAGGCCTTCAAGCGCCCCACCGGGCTCGATCAGCTCGGGTGCCTCCTCGCCGAGGACGGCAAGGGCGGCCTCGAGCTCATGGGCGGCTACGCCGGCCAGAAGCTGACGTGTGAGAAGGAGGCGTCCCCCGAGGACGACGCGAGCACGATGGCCGAGATCATCCACGCGCACTCGCCCTTCGCGAAGTCCTATACGGTCGAGGTGTGCCTCGACGAGTCCAAGGACAAGATCGAGGGGCCGGTGAGCTACCGCATCGAGACGGCGGGGCAGCTCTGCGTCTCGGGCAAGCGCGACTTCCGCCAGTCGGCGGGCGCCCCGAGCGAGCGCATGTCCCCCGCGTCGCTCGTGGACTCGGTCTGCGGCCTCGCCGAGGGCAAGACCGCGGGCGCGGGTGACGCGTGCCCGGCCGGCCAGGTGTGTGGTGCGCCCGGCGGTGGTGGCGGCCTCGACTTCAAGTGGGTCGGGCTGATCGCCGCCATCGCGCTGATCATCGGGCTCCTCGTCGCCCGCCGCCGCTGAGGCCCCGGCGGCCCCGCGCCTCAGGCCCGGGGCCGCTGCGACAGCGAGTCGTCCCCCACCAGGAAGATGAGCCCGCCGCCCGCGCGGGTGCTCACCTCGACGTGCTCGTCCGCGTGCAAGCGGCCTTCCAGGATGCGGGCCGCGATCGGCGCCTCGACCAGGCGTGAGAGCACGTGCCGCATCGGCCGCGCGCCGAGGCGGGCGTCGTAGCCCCCCTGCTCGAGCACGAACTCCAGCGCGCGCTCGTCGAGGTCGTAGCTGATGCCGCGGCTCCGGGTGAGCCGGCGGCTGGAGTCCTGGGCCAGGAGGAGGCAGATCCGCCGGGCCTCGGCCCGGGACAGGGGCCCGAACACCAGGCGGTCCTCGATGCGCCCCCACAGCTCGGGCGCGAGGCCCTCCCGGGCGCGCTCCAGGATCTGGTTGTGCAAGGCTTCCTGCTGCTCGGCCTCGCCTCCGAACCCGATGCGGGGGCGGTTCTTGGCGAGGTCCGAGCCGAGGTTCGAGGTCATGATGATGATCGTCTCGGCGAAGCTCACCGTGCGCCCGCGGGCGTCGGTGAGGCGGCCCTCGTCCATGATCTGCAACAGGACCTGCAGGACATCGGGGTGGGCCTTCTCGAGCTCGTCGAAGAGGACCACCCGTCCGGGCTTCCTGCGCACCGCCTCGGTAAGCTGCCCGCCCGCGTCGTGCCCCACGTAGCCGGGGGGCGAGCCCACCAGCCGGGCAACCGTGTGGCCCTCGGAGAACTCCGAGAGGTCGAGCCGGATGAGGTCGTCGGCGCTCCCGTGCAACAGCTTCGCCAGCGCCTTCGCGGTCTCGGTCTTCCCCACCCCGGTGGGCCCGAGGAAGAGGAAGACACCTTGCGGTCGGTGGCTCCGGAAGCCCGCCGCGTTCCGCCGGATCACCTCCGCGATGCGGGTGAGCGCCGCCTCGTGGCCCACGATCTCCCGCCGCAGGTGGGACTCGAGGTGGAGCAGGCGCTCCGAGTCCGAGGCCAGCACCCGCTCGAGCGGCAGGTCGGCCCGCTGGGCGACGAGGCGCGCGATGTCCTCGCGCCGGACCTGCTCCTGGGCGGCCCGGGCGGCCCGGGAGCCGGCGAGATCCAAGAGCGCGATGGCCTTGTCGGGGAGGTGCCCCTCGGTGAGGTAGCGGGTGCTCAGCTCCACCGAGGCCACGATCGCGTCGTCCCCGTACGCCACGCCGTGGTGGTCGGCGTAGGCGGGCACGATCTGCCGGAGCATGTGGGCCGCGTCGTCGGGCCCCGGCTCCTTCACCAGCACCGGCACGAAGCGCCGGGCGAGCGCGGCGTCCTTCTCGACGTGCTCCGCGTACTCGTCGCAGGTGGTGGCGCCGATGCACGGGAAGTCACCCCGGGCGAGGGCGCCCTTGAGCTCGTTCGCGGCGTCCTGGGGCCCGTCGCCGGTGGAGCCCGCGCCGACCAGGGTGTGGAGCTCGTCGAAGAACACCACCACCCGCCCCTCGGACTGCTTCACCTCGTCCCGCAGGCCCTGGAGCTTCTCGCTGAAGGAGCCTCGCAGGTGCGTGCCCACCAACAGCGCGCCTACGTCGAGGCTCACGATGATCTTGTCGCCCATGGCGCCCCGCGCGCTCACCAGGCGGCGGGCCAGGCCCTCCACCACCGCTGTCTTGCCCACCCCGGGCTCGCCCACCAGGCAGGGGTTGTTGGCGCGGCGCTTCCCGAGGATGTCGAGGAGCGCCTCGACCTCCTTCTCGCGCCCCACCAGGCGGTCCAGCGCGCCCCGGGCCGCCTCGACCGAGAGGTTCCGGCCCAGGCTGGTGAGCCAGGGGTACTCCTCGGGGGCCAGGAGCCACGCCTCGGCCGGGTCGCCGGCGGGCGCCGCAGGTTGAATTGCCGCAGGCTGCCTTGCCGCAGGCTGTCTTGCCGCCGGGTCGACCAGGGCCACCGCCGGCTTGGGCTCGGGGGGCTTGGCCGGCTTCACCGGGGGCTTCACCACCGGCCCGGGGGTCTTAGCCACCGGCTCCGGCGCCTTCGCCACCGGCGCCTCGGGGGGCTTGCTCTCGGCCTCGGGGCGCTTCTTCACCGGGTCCAGCGCGGGGTGAGCGCCCTTGGGCGGCGCGGCGGGAGGCCGCTTGGCCCCGGGCTTCTGGCCCCCCATGACGATCGGCGGCACCCAGGTCAGGTGGGGCGGCCGGTCGGCCTCCAGGCCCACCCGGTGCCCGATCTTGCTCCGGTGGGGGCGCGCGGTGACCCGCGCCTCGGCCACCCCGGGCCGGGCCCGCTTGCCGGTCTCGAGCCAGCGCGGCACCGCCCCGGTGAGGATGGTGAGGGCCCGGGTGCGGAGGAGGCTCAGCTTCTCACCCGTGGCCTCCAACAGCGCGTAGGCCACCGAGTCCCGCGCCCGGGTCATCGCCACGAGCACGTGCAGGGTGTCGACCTCGCGCGCTCCGCAGCCCGCCGCGACCTGGGCCGAGCGCTCCAGGATCTCGATCAGCGCGTCCGGCGGCTCCTTCACGTCGGCCTCGACCAGGGCGAGGAGGCGGTCCTCGTCGATCTGACGGTCCCGGAGGAGGCGCTCCGCCTGGTTCCGCGTGGTGAAGAAGGCCAGGAGCACGTGGTAGCTCCCCACCCGCCGCCCCGTAGCCTGGGCGATGTCGTTCGCCTCGTGGAGCACGTGGTCCAGGGCGGGGGCGTAGGACAGGGCGTAGCGGGAGGAGGCCATCCTGCCCTCCCGTCTAGCGCGGATCGATCACCACGTCACGCGGTCAAGGGCGCTTGCCGGCGGGAACGGGCGCGTCGCTTGACGGTCGGGCGGGGCGGGACCTACCGTCGAAGCATCTCGCCTCTCCCTCACAGAGCGCAGCTCCTGGTCCTGCTCTCGTGGGTGTGGTCGTGCTCCGGGACTCCACTCGAGCCCGGGGCGCCGGACGCGCTCCGTGTCACGGTGCCAGACCTGAGGGCGTTGCTCGTCTGCGGTGGGCGAGACCAGCTCGAGGTCGACATCGTCGAACGCCTGACCGAGCCCGCGACGTTCCGGTGGACGCGCTTCTTGGGAACGCCTGCGGGGTTCGAGGCCACCGAGCGCACGGACCTGCCTGTGCCCAGTGAGCGGGCGTCGGTGCGCTGGGCGCGAGGATGTGCGGATGGACCGCTGGTGCAAGTGGTCGCGCGGACCGCCTCCACGACCGCCAACCGCGTCGCGGTAGACAGCCCGGCGGAGGGCGTCCTTCGCGTGAGCACCGTGTGTGTCGGCGAGATCGCCTCGGCCTGGACCTGGCTCCCCGAGGCCTCGCGGCTGCTCCTCTACCAGCAGGGTTGCGCTTGGTCTGCGTGTGGCGACCTGGGGGGCAAGACCTGGGCGCCGATCACGGTCGCGCCCGCTCCGACCGCCGGCGAACGCGTCTGCCTCGAGAGGTCGGCCATCCCGGGGGTCGACCCGAGCTCACGATGTGCCTTTCAGCTGGTCAGCCACCCGCGTGAGCCGCTCCTCGTCGACCGTTGCAGTCAGCCGGGCGAGGCCTCGTCTCGCCTCGAGGTCTATCGCCTCGACGGCGCTCGGCCAAAGGCCCTGGTGGTGCCCAAGGTGCAGCCCGAGAGCTGGGTGTTCCACCCCGATCGTCCGGCCCTCATCATGAACCTGGGCGAGAGCTGGACGGGTCCATGGATCCCCGGCGCGGATCAGCGGTTCGTGTCAGACATCCAGGTGCTCGAGCTGGCCCCGGAGGGCCGAGTCACCCCGCTCCCCGAGCTGTCGCGGTGGATGCTCGGGCTCGAGGGTGCCGACCGGCTGGGACCGGAGTCGATCGTAGTCACGGCGAAGCTCCACCCAGAGGACTTCGCGCGCTTCCAGGACCGCCTGGTCGTCGGCTTCCTGCTCGACGCGGACCTGCACATCAGGGGCTGGCTCGCGGCGAGCGAGCACCACGTCACGTGGGTTGCGTCCGGTGGCCAGCTGTTCGAGGTGCTCCGGGAGCCAGATGGTGACGGTGAGGTGATCTCAGTGATGCCGGCCGAGCTTCGGGCCCTGCCTTGAACGGCCGCGTTGAGCAAGGCGTGTTGCGCAAGAATCGTCGGTAGTCGTCAACGTCGCTTGCGAGCCATCGCGGCCTCGAACTGCTGCCGCAGGATCTCGCCCTTCTCGGGCGCCTCGGTGAGCACCACCGCGCGGTCGTTCTCGAACCCGATGCCCCACGGCGCCAGGGTCGGGGCGCAGGCCACGGTGAGCTCGCTGATCGGGCGATCATGCAGGGCCACGTGCTCCGCGATGTACTGGTTCACGATGCGGGCGATCGCCTGGGGGACATCGGCGGACGCGGTGACCCCGCCGAAGAACACGGTGGCGTCGGTCCACTTGCCGGACTCCAGGGTGCCGTCGAGGAAGTTGGTGAGGGTGTCGCTCGAGAGCTGGTAGATCAGCTCGGGTGGGAGCTTGGCCCGGGCGGCGAGGTAGCGCGCGCGCCACTCGGCCCAGGAGGGGCCGTCGGGGATCTGGCCCACGATGAAGTAGTTGGACCACGCGGGGCTGTATTCCGCGCAGATGTCGTAGAAGACCTGGGCGTCCTGTTGCTCCTGCTCGGTGTAGCCGGCCCGGGCGTAGAGCTCGGCGCAGGCGATGGTGAGCCCGGAGGCCCGGGCGAGCACGAACGAGGAGCTCGGCAGGTGCTGGGACTGCACCGCCATCTTCGCCACCTGCCGCTCCACCCCCGCCTCGTTGAGGTGCGGGTGGGTGACCCGCACCAGCGCCGCCGCGCTCTCCCACATCTCGCGGTCGCCGTAGGCCACCATGGTGTGGGTCACGAGCATCTTGTCTCCGGGTGAGAGGTGCTCGAAGTCGCCGACCTTCCGGTACCAGCGGCTGCCGTCCAGCTTGCGCATGGGCGGCTCGAGCGGCGCCCCGTCGTCCATCGGCACCACCTTCACCGAGTCGGCCAGGGCCTGGGCGTAGGCGCGGATCGGATCCCGGGTGTCTTCGAGGGTGTGGCAGAAGAGGTCCTCGATGTTCCCGGTGTTGGCGGGGTTGCGGTTGCGCTCCCCCAGCCGCACCAGGTGCTCGCCCACGATCTCCGCCTGCTCCGCGCTGAGCAGGCCGGTGCGTACGAAGCCCTCCAGGCGCCCCATGAAGCGGGCGACGCCGCGCCGGTGATCGTCGGACAGGGCGTTCATCCGCGCGACGAGGGCGGCGGGCATGCTGTAGCCGGGTCGAGTCATTCTCTTCGGGCGCGGATGCCTCCGGCCATAACTAGCCTCGTTCGGGACCCCTGTCGACATGGCGGCCCCCGTGCTCCACCCCATCGCGTCAGGGTACGCCACCCTGGCCCCGGGCGCCGTGACTCGGGTCACTCGCAACTCGCGCCGTCCGGGACTACTCTGCGCCCGATGTCGGAGCGTATGCCGTCGGTGTTGTTGGGCGTGTCGGGCAGCATCGCCGCCTACAAGGCGGTGGAGGTGGCGCGCCTGCTCGGCAAGGCCGGCGTGCGGGTGCAAGTGGCCATGACGCGCGGCGGCACCGAGTTCGTGCGCCCGCTCACGTTCGCGGCGATCACCGGGCGCGAAGTTCTCACCGACGTCTTCCAGGTCGCGAGCCCCGGCGGGGGCGCGGAGATCGGGCACGTGGAGCGCGCGCACCAGGTCGATCTGGTGTTGGTGGCGCCCGCGTCCGCCAACGTGATGGCGCGGATGGTGGCCGGGATGGCCGACGATCCGCTGACCGCGACGATCCTCTCGACCCGGGCGCCGGTGATGATCGCGCCGGCGATGGAGTCCGGGATGTGGATGCACCCCGCGACCCAAGACAACCTGGCTTGCCTCGAGGAGCGCGGGGTGAAGGTCGTCGGCCCGGTCACCGGCGAGCTCGCCTCGGGGCGCGCGGGCATGGGCCGCATGGCGGAGCCCGACGTGATCGTGCGGGCCGCGCTGGCCATCTTGCGCCCGGGCGACCTCACCGGGCTGGGGATCACCATCACCGCCGGCCCCACCTGGGAGCCGCTGGATCCGGTCCGGATCCTCACCAACCGCTCGACCGGGGCGATGGGCATCGCGATCGCCCAGGCGGCCCAGCGCCGCGGCGCCCAGGTGCGGCTCATCCTGGGCCCCACCCACCTGACCCCGCCCCCCGGGGTGGACGTGCGCCGGGTCGAGACCGCGGCCGAGATGCTCGCCGCCGCCCAGGCGGTCCTCCCGGGCACCGACGTGTTCGTGGCCACCGCGGCGGTGAGCGACTTCCGCCCCCAGCAGGCGCGGGACCAGAAGCTGAAGCGGAGCGCCCCCGAGGCCCAGACCCTGGCCCTCGCCGAGAACCCTGACGTCCTCGCGACGATCTCCAGCGCCCTGCGGGCCCGCGGCGCGGCCCGGCCGGCCACCGTGGTGGGCTTCGCGGCCGAGACCGAGGCGGTGGAGGACAACGCCCGCGACAAGCTGGTGCGGAAGGGCTGCGACCTCGTGATCGGCAACCTCGTGGGCCCCGAGGCCGGCTTCGGCGCCGGCCAGACCCGGGTGCTCGCGGTGGCCCGGGACCGGCCCGCGGTGGCCTTCGGGCCCGCCCTCAAGGGCGACGTGGCGGAGTTCGTCCTTGATCAGGTGCTCCGGGTCAGGGATGGCAGTACCCCCGAGGAGCGAGGCGCATGAGTCAGAACCTGGACGAGCTCCACACCCTGGTCCGTCAGCTCCGCGCCGAGCTGAGCTGGGCGGCCCGCACCGGCATCCAGGTGGCGCCGGTGCCGGTGCCGCCGGAGGAGGGCCCGCCGCCCCCCGAGCTCCCGCCCCCGCCCGGCTGGAACGACCCGCCCCCCGCCCCCGCGGTGCAGGCCGAGGCGCCCCGGCCCAAGCCCCCGGTGAAGCGCAGCGCGGATCCGCGCAAGCCGTGGGAGGCCTACATGCCCGAGCCGGGGTCGGAGCCCGAGGCGGAGGCCGAGGCGCCGGCGCCGTCCGGGCCGCTGATGCCGCCGAACTGGGCCGGGGACGCGGCGCAGGCCCCCGCGACGCACGAGACCCCCGCGCCTCGATCCGAGGCCCCCACGAGTGCGCAGGGAGACGCGCCGCAGGTCCATGCGGCAGCGCCCGCACCCACGTCGAGTGCGCCGCGGCAAGTCTCTGGTGACGCCGCGCCGAGCTCTGCTCCGCCGGTTCCCGTGGCCGCGGCCTCGACGCCCGTCGCGGCGTCGCATGCCCCAACTACGCTCACTGCGGCGTCCGCCCTGCAGGAACACGCGCCGTCAACACAACCTGCATATCGGGACGACGCGCCGCCGCCGCACTCCGCGCCAGTGAATGCCCCGGCAGCGCACCTTGCGCCGCCCGCGGCCCACGGCACCCCGCCGGCCCCCACCGACACCCCCGACTGGGCCACCCCGAGCGCCCCCGGCACCTCGCGCCTCCCGGTCCTCTCGGCCGAGCTCGCGGCCTGCGCCACCCTGGAGCACGTCCAGGACGTGCTGGGCCCCTGCACGCGCTGCAAGCTCCACCGCCTGGGCCGCCAGAAGATCGTGTTCGGGGTCGGCAACCCGCACGCCGACGTGATGTTCGTGGGCGAGGGCCCCGGCGCCGACGAGGACCGCATCGGCGAGCCCTTCGTCGGCAAGGCCGGGCAGCTCCTCACCCGCATCATCGAGAACGGGATGGGGCTGCCGCGCTCCGCCGTCTACATCGCCAACGTGGTGAAGTGCCGCCCGCCCCAGAACCGCGATCCGGAGCCGGACGAGATGGAGGCGTGTGAGCCGTTCCTGCTCGCCCAGATCCGGCTGGTGCAGCCCCGCGTCCTGGTGACCCTGGGCCGCCCCGCCACCCAGACCCTGCTCCGGAACACCATCCCGATCACCAAGCAGCGCGGCAAGTGGACCCACTTCAACGGCATCCCCCTGATGCCCACCTTCCACCCCGCCTACGTGCTCAGGAACCCGGCGGAGAAGCGGCCGGTGTGGGAAGATATCCAGGAGGTCATGCGCTTCCTGCGATTGCCCATCCCCTCGAGGAGGGGCCAGTGATGTCCGCCCGCGCCGCGTTCCTCGTCGCGTTCCTCGCCTCCGGCGCCGCCTACGCGCAACTCCCCTTGCCGTTCGGCGCCCCCGCCCCGGCCGAGAAGAAGGAGACGAAGAAGAGCGAGGTCGAGGCCGACGAGCCGGCGGTGACCAACGACAAGGTCTACACCCGGCCCGCCCCGGTGCCCCTGCCCGAGGGCCCGGCCCGCGTGCTCACCGGGTCGGTGGCGGTGGTGAAGTTCGACGCCATCGTGAGCCCCGGGATGGGCGAGTACGTGGTCGAGGCGATCGAGCGCGCCACCCGCGAGCAGGCCCAGCTGGTCCTCATCGAGATGGACACCCCGGGCGGGCTCGTCTCCACCACCGAGAAGATGGTGCAAGCCATCTTGACGTCCAAGGTGCCGGTGGTGGTGCACGTGACCCCGAGCGGCGCCCACGCGGCCAGCGCGGGCACCTTCATCACCCTGGCCGCCCACGTGGCCGCGATGTCGCCCGCCACCCGCATCGGCGCCGCCCACCCGGTCACCGGGGGCGGGAAGGACCCGGAGGCCGAGGGCGGCAAGCACATGGCGGCCAAGGTCGAGAACGACCTGTTGGCCCTGGTGGAGGGCATCGCCAAGCACCGAAACCGCAACGTGGAGTGGGCCAAGGACGCGGTCCAGCACTCCATCTCGGCTCCCGCCGACCGGGCCCTCGAGATCGGGGTCATCGACCTCATCGCCACCGACCGGCAAGATCTGTTGCAGAAGCTGGACGGCTACGAGCTCGACCTGAACGGAAAGAAGGTCGCCTTGCAGACCCGCGGGGCCCGGGTGGTGGAGTACCAGCCCTCCCTCCGCGACCGGCTCCTGGCCCTGCTGGCCGACCCCGGGGTGGCGATGCTCCTCGGGGTGCTCGGCCTCATCGGGATCATGGTCGAGATCTACCACCCCGGCATGATCGCCCCCGGCGTGATGGGGGTGCTCTGCATCCTGTGCTCCCTCATCGCGATGGAGCAGCTCCCGATCGACGTGGGCGCGGCGCTGTTGGCCCTGGCCGGGGTGGGCTTGCTCATCGCCGAGACCTTCACCCCCACCCACGGGGTGCTCGGGGTGCTGGGCGGCATCGGCCTCACGATCGGGCTCCTCCTCCTCATGGATCCTTCGAACCCCGACTTCGCGGTCGACCCCAGCCTCTCCCTCAGCCTGTGGGACGTGTTGCCCCTGGTGGCGCTCCTCGCGCTGTTCGTGGCCTACCTCTCGGTGTTCGTGGTGCGCCGGCGTCGGACCCGCCCGACCACCGGGAGCGAGGGCCTCATCGGGCAGGTGGGTCAGGTGCTCCAGGCGGTCGGGCCCGAGGGCGGGCAGGTGTTCGTGGCGGGTGAGTACTGGAAGGCCCGCGCGACCGAGACCATCCCCGAGCAGGAGTCGGTCGAGGTGGTGAAGGTCGAGGGCCTGGTGCTGGAGGTCCGCAGGCGCCATGGCCGCGCGTAGGCTCGGGGCGCTGGCCGTCCTAGCGCTGGCCGCCTGCGGCGGGGGCGCAGAGGGGCCGCCGGACGATCCGAACATCCCCCTCGACACGCTCTGCCAGGAGCTCGCGGCGGCGGACTGCGCGCGGCTGTCGACCTGCGACGCGCTCTATCCGCCCATGGACGCCGCGGGCTGCAACGCGCGGCAGGCGATCGTGGTCTGCGCGCCGATGCAGGTCGCCTTTCAAGCCGCCCAGGCGGCCCAGACCCTGGACTACTTCGAGCTCGCGGCCCGGGACTGCCGGGACGCGGTGGGCAAGCTGTCCTGCGACATCGGGCCCGACCACGACCCGCTCGACCTCCCGGAGTGCCGGGCGATGGTGGCGGGCACCGGCACCGACGGCGACCCCTGCCACCTGGGCCTGGCCTGCGCGGACGGCTTCGTGTGCGACGTGGGGGCGGCGTGCCCCGGGCGCTGCCTCCCCCTGATCGGGAACAACCAGCCGTGCACCGCGGCCGACCACTGCGCGGCCGAGCTGTACTGCGACCTGATGGCGATGCGCTGCCTCCCCCGGGCGCCGCTCGGCGCGGCCTGCGCGCTGTCGCTGTCGGGGAGCTCGTGCGCGGACGGCGCGTTCTGCGACCGCATCAACCCCGGCAACCCGACCTGCACTGCGGCCCGAGGTCGCAATCAAGGTTGCACTCAGGACGCGGAGTGCGCGGGCGGGGCGAGCTGCGTCCGGAACCGCTGCTCCGCCGGCCTCGACGGTGACGCCTGCCTGAGCTCGGTGGACTGCGCGCCAGGCCTCGCCTGCGGCAACAATGGCTGCCGGGCGCCCCAGGGCCCGGACGAGGCCTGCGCCCCGGGGGGCACCCCCTGCCTCCCCGGCCTCACCTGCACCACCACCACCGCGGGCGATCGCTGCGTGGCCCAGCTGGCGCCCGGCGTGCCCTGCCGCCCCGATGGGCCGGAGTGCTTCCTCGGGGCATGCCATGACGGGGTATGCCGGCGGGGCCAGGCGGACGGGGGCGCGTGCGGGGTCGCAGAGGAGTGCCTGCCGGGCCGCACCTGCGAGGGCGGCCGGTGCACGGTGATCCCCGCGGACTGTCGGCCATAGGGTCCCGGGCCGCCCTGGTCCCGCGGGTCCTTTCGCGCTTGAAGCCATATGTGTCTGCGTTGATGACCGATGCGACGCGGGGTGCTAGCGTCCGCGCACCGATGGACCGGCCGTCCTATCATCTCAGCAACCTGGACAGCCTCGAGGCGGAGTCGATCCACATCATCCGGGAGGTGGCGGCGCAGTTCGAGCGCCCGGCCATCCTCTTCTCCGGAGGCAAGGACTCGGTGGCGGTGGTGCACCTGGCCCGAAAGGCGTTCTGGCCGGCTCGCATCCCGTTCCCGCTCATGCACGTGGACACCGGTCACAACTTTCCCGAGACCATTCAGTATCGAGACGACCTGGTGGCCAAGCTCGGGGTGGAGCTGGTGGTCGCGAGCGTCCAGGAGTCGATCGACCAGGGCCGGGTGGTGGAGGAGACGGGGCCCAACGCCTCCCGTAACGCCCTTCAGACCGTGACGCTGTTGGACGCGATCGAGGCCAACGGCTTCGACGCGTGCCTGGGCGGGGCCCGGCGCGACGAAGAGAAGGCCCGGGCCAAGGAGCGGGTGTTCAGCCACCGCAACGGGTTCGGGCAGTGGGACCCGCGGAACCAGCGCCCCGAGCTGTGGACCCTCTACAACGGCAAGAAGGCCTTCGGTGAGCACTTTCGGGTCTTCCCGCTCTCCAACTGGACCGAGCTGGACGTGTGGCAGTACATCGCCCGCGAGCAGATCGAGCTCCCCAGCCTCTACTTCGCCCACCAACGCGAGGTGGTCGACCGCCGCGGCGTCCTGATGGCGGTGACCGACTGCACCCCGGTGCGGGACGGCGAGCAGGCCGAGTTGCGCACCGTGCGCTTTCGTACCGTGGGTGACGCGACGTGCACCGGCGCCACCGCCTCCACCGCGGCCAACCTGCAGGACATCATCATGGAGGTGGCCGCCGCGCGTCAGACCGAGCGCGGCGGGCGCACCGACGATCAGCGCTCCGAGGCGGCGATGGAAGACCGCAAGCGCGAGGGGTACTTCTAGAGATGGCGATCTCCAGCCACATGGACCTGTTGCGTCTGTCCACCGCGGGCAGCGTAGATGACGGCAAGAGCACCCTGATCGGGCGGCTCCTCTACGACACCAAGTCCATCTTCGAGGACCAGCTCGCCCAGGTCGAGGCGAGCACCAAGCGCCGCGGCCAGGACGGCATCGACCTGTCGCTGTTGACGGACGGCCTGCGCGCGGAGCGCGAGCAGGGCATCACCATCGACGTGGCGTACCGCTACTTCGCCACCCCGAAGCGCAAGTTCATCATCGCCGACACCCCCGGGCACGTGCAGTACACCCGGAACATGGTCACCGGGGCTTCGCACTGTGATCTCGCCATCGTGCTCGTGGACGCGCGCAAGGGCGTGGTCGAGCAGACCTGCCGCCACGCCTTCCTCGCCTCGCTGCTGAGGATCCGCCACATCGTGCTGGCGGTGAACAAGATGGACCTCGTCGACTACTCGGAGGCGGTGTTCGACGAGATCGTGGCCGAGTTCAAGGGCTTCGCGGCGCGCCTCTCGCTCGACGACCTCACCTGCATCCCGATCTCGGCCCTCAACGGCGACAACATCGTCACCCGCTCCAAGGAGACGCCCTGGTACGACGGGCCCACCCTCCTGTACACGCTCGAGAACAGCTACGTGGCCGGCCAGGGCAACTACGTGGATCCGCGCTTCCCGGTGCAGTACGTGATCCGCCCCAAGACCCCCGAGTACCACGACTTCCGTGGGTATGCAGGCTCGGTTGCGGGCGGCGTGTTCCGGCCGGGCGAGGAGGTGGTGGTGATGCCGAGCGGCTTCACCACCCGCATCAAGAGCATCCACGCGGCCGAGAAGAGCCTGGACGAGGCGTTCTTCCCCCAGTCGGTGGTGATGACCCTCGAGGACGAGATCGACGCGAGCCGCGGCGACATGATCGCCAAGCCGCGCAACCACCCCGAGGTGGCCCAGGACCTCGACGTGATGCTGTGCTGGTTCTCGGAGCGCGCCCCGCTCCGGCCGCGGGGCAAGTACCTGCTGCGCCACACGAGCATGGAGACGCTCGCGATGGTCACCGACGTCATCTACAAGGTCGACGTCAACACCCTGCACCGCATGGAGCAGAAGGACGTGGGCCTCAACGACATCGCCCGCGTCACCATCCGCACCTCGGCCCCGGTGATGTTCGACGCCTACGCGAAGAACCGGAACACCGGCGGGGTGATCCTGGTGGACGAGCGCACCCACGAGACGGTGGCGGCGGGGATGATCCGCGGCAAGGCGGGTTGACGGTCCGGTGCAAGGTGGCCGTGAGGCGGAAGGGCGGCTCGAGGGCGCGCACCTTGAGCCCTGACGCAGGCCCGGAGCTGGACAGGACGCCTCCCTTCATGGGAACACCGGAGCGTGGACGAGGCCAAGCTCCGGTACTACTACAACCGCTGCGACCCGGCCGAGCCGCTCGACCCGGACGACGAGCGCCGGGTGCCGCTGAACCGCTTCGGGGCCGGGAATGTCTATATCCGAGGTGCAGACTGGACGGCCCGCCTGAGCAGGAAGTTCCTCCTCCCCGAGCGGCCTACGTGTATCCTCTTCACCGGTCTCAGGGGTTCAGGCAAGACGACCGAGCTCCGGGCACTTGCCCAGGCTCTCGATAGCCACGATGGCGGCGCCATCCTCCCCGTGCTCCTGTCCGCCGAAGATGGCGTCGAGTTGACTGCCCCGATCGACATCCCCGAGATCATGTTCACCATCATCGAGGGCCTGGAGCGCAAGGTCCTGGAGCTGGAGGGCAAGGCTTCAGATGAAGCGCTCGACAGGAGCGTGGTCGGGCGCCTGTGGGACTGGCTCGGGCAGACCGACGTGAGCATGCCTCGGCTCGAGATGGGCGCGGGCGGCCCCAAGGTGGGGATCGAACTGAAGACCCGCCCCACGCTTCGGCAGCAGGTCCGGGTGGCGGTGGAGCAGAGGCTGAGCACCTTCCTCCAGGAGGTGCGGTACCACATCAAGGCCTTGGAGGAGCGGGTGAAGGCGGCTCAGCCCAGGTATCGGCGGGTGGTGGTCATCCTGGACTCGCTGGAGAAGCTCCAGGGCACGAGCTCGAACTGGCGAGAAGTGATGGAGAGCGCAGAGAAGCTCTTCGCGGGGGGAGCGCCCTACCTCCAGCTGGGCGTGCACGTCCTCTACACCGTCCCGCCCGCGCTCCTGTTCCGGCTCGGCGGAACGGTGGAATTTCTCCCCATGATCAAGGTCCGGGATCGAGGCGGTGCACCTTTCGAGCCTGGAGTGGGTGCCGCCAGGTCGTTGGTCCAACACCGGATCGACGTGACGGACCTGGCTGCAATCCTCGGCGACGACTGGGGTGACCGGCTGGACCGGATCATCGCGTGGTCCGGTGGCTATCCAAGGGATCTGGTTCGAGTGCTCCACGCGCTCCTGGAGTCAGAGCAGTTCCCCGTCCCAGACGCTGAGCTCGACCGGGCGCTCTTTCAGCTGGGTGACGAGTACCGACGCATCGTATTTCGGGAGGAGGCGGAGTGGCTGCGACGGCTAGGTGACGAGAAGCAGCTCCGCATCCTGGACGGGAACCATCGTGAAGCGGTGGACTTCATGCTCCAGAACAACGTCATCCTGCGCTACGTAAACAGCGAGGAGTGGTACGATCTCCACCCCGCGCTGGGCGACCTCAGCACTCACCTCACGAAGGAGGCGATCGATCAGGATGTCCGGCCGTGATCCCCGCTTGGGTCCGGTGTCGCTGGACCCGACGTTGGCCCGTTTCCGTCGGGCTCTGCGCCGCTCTGATCGACGTCACCTCTACCTCCTCGTCTTGGAGCGGCCCGCTGATGCTCCAAACACCATCGACTTGATCCAAGCGGAGCGTCCCGCCGCGCCCCTCCGTCTCCTGAGCGCTGCCGATGGCATCGATGCGCTGGCCGCGCCACAAGAGGGGGCGGCGGTCACGGTGCTGGATCTTACCCTAGACGGTGGCCGCCCGGAGTTGGTGCGCGAGCTGCTGCAGCGCTTCAACGAGCGCCGTAACCTGGTGATGGAGCGCCTCGGGGGTGAGCTGGTCATCCTCCTGACGCCTTCGCAGGAGCGTGCTGTGGCGCGGTTCGCGCCCGATGTCTGGGCCATCCGGAGCGGTGCGTATCTCATTGGCGGAGGGGACGACGGTCTGGAGACCGTCACCGGGCGGGATTCATCGCCCGTTTCAGAAACCCCACTGGAGCCGCTGATCGAGGAGGTCGCACAGGCGCGACGTGCCCTCGAACGACAAGCCGACCCGGGCACCGTGCTTCAGGTCGCCGCCGCCCTGATCCGTATTGCGGAAGAGGGCTTGCACCGGGACTCGCGGGTTGCGGACTGGGCGAGGGAGAGCCTGGCGCTCCTACGGTCGTTGGCAACGGAGCCGGAGCACGATCCGGGCGAGATCGAAGGGCTCAAGGCACGGGCACTTCTTGCGTTGGGTGGCGCACTGGAGAAAGAGGGAGAAGCTGAGGAGTCGGTGCAATGCACCGCGGAGGCTGTCGATGTCCTCCGCGGGCTGTCGAAGGCCCAGCCGCGGGCGCATCTACGCGAGCTCGCACGGGCACTCCGCCGACTCGGCGAGCGCCTCGCCAAGATCGGCAACCTGCAAGATGGCCTTGAGGCAACTCAGGAGGCCGTGCAGATCGCACGGGGTTTGGCCAGGGAGCACTCCGCGTTTCTCCCCGACCTGGCCAATGGCCTCAGCAACCTGAGCAACATCTTTCGAGGGCTGGGCCGAAGGGAGGAGGCCCTGGCTGCTGCCCAGGAGGCCGTCGACTGGTATCGGCAGCTGGTGCAGGTACGCCCCGCCTTCTTTCTCTCGCACTTGGCGAGCAGCCTCAACAACCTGGGTATTGCATTCAGTGAGTTGGGACGACGCGAGGAAGCGCTTGGGGCAGCCGAGGAATCAGTGGCGGCCTGCAGGACGCTGGCGAAGAACGCCCCGAACCCCTTCCTCGACATGCTTGCTGCTAGCCTGACCAACCTCGGCGCGAGGTTTGATGCTCTCGGTCGGCGGGAGGAGGCCTTGGTGGCCACGGAGGAAGCAGTCGATCTCTACAGGACTCTGGCACAGACACGGCCCGAGTCTTCCCGTGCAGACCTTGCTGCCAGCCTCAACAACCTGAGCGTGATGCTGGGCGCCATGGGGCAACCGGGGCAGGCGCTGGAGCCAATCCTCGAGGCGGTGGAGATCCGACGGACGCTCGCGCAGACCCGACCCGACCTGTTTCTCCCAGGGTTGTACAAGGGCCTTGGCAACCTGGGCCTGCAACTCAACGCTTTGGGTCGGCACGATGAGGCGATTGAGGCCACGAGGGAGGCTGCAGAGGGCTTCCGGGCACTGACGCAGAGCCAGCCGGCCGTGTTCCTGCCCGACCTTGCGACCAACCTGAATAACCTCGGCATGATGCTCAACGCGGTGGGCCGGAGTGAGGAAGCGCTCGAGGTTACGCGGGAGTCCGTGGAGAGCCTGCACGAACTCGTACGTTATTGGCCCGATGCGTTTCTCCCGACGCTGGCAGGGAGTCTCAACACCCTTGGTATCCAACTCGAGGCTCAAGGTCGCCATGAAGAGGCACTCGAGGCTCTGATCGAGTCGCGGCGACTCCACCTCGTACTTGTGGCGTCCCACTCCGACGCTTTCAGTTCCAGTTTCGCCATGACCCTCAAGAACCTGGGGGCTGTTCTCGGGGCTCTCGGCCGGCATCAGGAGGCGTTGGAGGCTACGCGCGAGGCCGTGGAGCGCTACCGCGCCCTGGCCGAGTCGCACTCAGCAGCGTTCGTCGCCGATCTGGCAGGTGCCCTGAACAACCTGGCTGCGATCCTCAGCGCTCTCGAGCGCCATGGGGAAGCCTTGGACGCCGCTCGAGAGGCGGTCCAGCTCTATGCGGGTCTGTACCCAACGCGCCCCGCTGCGATTGCGCATGACCTTGGCCGGTCCGCGCAGACGTATCACGGAGCCCTGGTAGCCAATGGTCAGGATCCGGAGTCCGATCCCCTCCTGCGCGAGGTACGGGCTGGTGGCATTCGAGCAGGTTGAGTTGACGAACAGCGGCCTCCAGGGGCCGAGCTTCACGCGGGAGCGGAGCGACCTCACCAAGGGCACAGCGACACCGGCGCATTACTCCCGTCGGTGCTCATGGTTGAGGAGTCGGCATGGCGAGGACGGGCCGATTCGCTGGCCGCGCCCCCAATGAAATTCACTCGCGCTCAGCGGCAGGGCGGGTTCGGGCCGTTCGGGGTCCCGAGGTCCGTGGCGTACTCGAGCGTGGCCAGGCACCACGTCGCGGGGTCATCGTTGCTGTTGGCGTCGCCCTGGTTCGGGTCGAGGCTCATGCTCGCTCCCGCCCTGAGCGGGAAGCCGCTCTTCCACGCCACGCGGTCGATGACCTGGCCGTCGCAGACCAGCTCGAGCTCGTCCTCGCTGTTGGCGAGGGTGAGGCCGCTGCCGTAGACCACGGTGGGGGTGAAGCCGGGGTCGGCGGAGCGGGCGAAGGTGATGGCGGCGCCCGCGGGCACGAGGACGCCGTCGGCGAGGGTGATGGCGTCCCGGCCGTCGTCCCGGATCCAGCAGCCGGTGAGGTCGTAGGCCTGGGCGGGGTCCACCGCGGCCAGCTCGAACCACTCGCCCTGGCTGTCGGAGAGGGCGTCCGGGTTCGTCATGATCTCAGTGAAATTCAGATCTCCGGGCCCCGGGGCGAGGGGCGAGGGGCCGCCGTCGCAGCCGCCTGCCACGGTGCAGGTGAAGTTGACGAGCTGGGTGGGCCGGTCGGTGGCGCTCGAGGCGTCGCCCAGGCTGGCCACCTCGTAGCGGCCGCCGGTGGCGAAGATCCCGATCGTGCCGTCGGCCACCAGGGGCTGCACCAGGGCCTCCGCCGGGCACACCGTGGCGCCGGCCTGGGTCTGGACCACCCGCTGGATGGGGAGGTCGGCCAGGGACTGGTAGGTGTCGCAGCCGGGGTGCCCGTAGGTGTTCTGGGCGCTCACCGAGATGACGCCCACCTCGGGTCGCAGGGCGGCGAGGAACTCGGGGCTGCTGGCGTTGTCGCCGCCGTGATGGCCGAGGTGCAGCACCTCGAGGTCGACCCCCCGGGCGGCAAGGGCCGCGCCGAGCACCGGCTCCACCCGGGCGTTCTCGCTCCCGTGGGGGCGGCCGGTCAGGTCGCCGGTGACGAGGAAGTCGAAGCCGCCAGGGCCGCTGATCAGCACTGCGATGGAGCGCTCATTGGCGGTGTTCACGTAGGGGACGCGGTCCGGGGTGTCGATGACGTAGCCGTCGCCTGCAACCACGGTTGCAGAGTAGCCCCCGCCGAGCTCGAAGGACCGCCCGAGGTTGTCGCCGTCGCGCACCACCACGTGCTCCACCCCGCGGGCCTCGTCCCTCGCCACGCAGGTGAGGTAGAAGTCCAGGGTGCTGCTGGTGGCGGGGAGCACGCCGAGGTCGATGATGGCCTTTTGGGCCGCGTGCGGGCCGGGCGTGCACGCGTCGTCGGCCCACAGCACGGAGTCGCCGCCGAGCACCCGCGCGAAGCCCCCGATGTGGTCGGAGTCGTAGTGGGTGGCCACCACGAACTCGATCTCGTCGATTCCCGCGCCCTCGAGCACCTCGGTGACGATGCGCCCGCCGTCGGGCCGGAGCTTGCCGGAGTCGATGAGCATCGCGACCCGATGGCCGCCGCGCGCGGGGGGCCCGAGCACCAGGGTGGCGTCGCCGTTGCCGACGTCGATCGCGTAGATCGACAGGTCGCCCCGCGGCGTGAAGTCCGGGTAGGCGCCCACGCCCTCGCTGGTCTCGGTGCCGGTCGGCGCCGGGCCACAGCTGGCCATCGCGGTCATTCCGACCACGAAGGCGGTGCTCCAGGCGGGCCCGAATCGCACGGCGCCTACTATAGCCGCGAATGTGACGCGGAGGTGGCCGCCAGACGGCCGATGCGCAACAACGCTGGCGCACATCGACACGTGCGCCAGGTCACTTGCATGGGTTGTCGAGCAGGTCAGCTTGCGAGATCGCGCCCGCGCCGCACTTCGGTTCATCCCCGCCAGCATCGCTCGGGCCGACCTCTCTGGCGTGCGAGGGGCCGCGAACCGCCCCAAGCCGACCGAGCACCGGGGGGTGTGGCCTCGGGGCCACTATGGCGTGATGGCGATGGCCTCGGGGATCTGCTCGAAGCCCATCCCCAGGTCGAGCTGGCCCAGGTCCCGGACGGTGCCGGGGGCGTCCACCGCGAGGCGGGCGACGTTGGACATGCCGTTGGTGTCCACCGAGGGGACTAGGGTGAGGCCGCTGAGGCTGCCGCGGGTGACCATCGCCATCTGGGTGGCGAGGCCGATGCCCGCGATCTCGCCCACCACGGTCCAGCCCAGGGCGCCCGGGGTGAGCACCGCTACGCGGTTCGACTCCGCGCGCGACGCAAGCAGGGTTGCGCCGTCGGGCGCGAAGAGGACCTGGGTGAGGTTGGTGAGGCCGGTGAGGCGCGCCGCGCTCACAAGCGTCTCGCCCGAGACGGTGAGCACCGCCAGCTCGTCCGCCTCGTTCGAGAAGTCCAGGCCGTTCGGGACCATGAAGGTGGTGCCGTCGGGGGAGAGGGCCACGTTCTCGGCCGACAGGTAGTCGGTGAAGATGTCGAAGGCGCCGCGCTCCACGAAGCCGCCCCCCGGCTGCAGCGCGAGCACCCGCACGTCGCGCAGATCCTGGGGATCGAACAGGGCCTGGCCGCCCGCCACCCACAGGGTGACGCCGTCGGGGGCCAGCGCGGCGCCGTTGGCCAGGCGCAGGGGGAAGAAGAGGGCGGTGTCGACCGTGAGGTGGCCGTCGCAGGCGAGGCGCACCGTCGACAGGCCCCCGCCAGAGGTGGAGTTCGTGCCGGTCACCACCACCGTCTGGCCGTCCGGGAGCAGCGTGAGGTCGCCGTAGCCGGCGGGGGGGAGGGTGACCTGGTCGATGATCGCGAGGTCCTGCGGGCCGCTCACCCGCACGCTGACCAGGGTGCCGTCTTCGCCGAGCACCAGCGCGACGTCGCCCCGGGGCACGAAGGCGATGCGGGCCACCCGCGTGCCCACGTCGAGGCGCTGCCCCACGTCGGTGAGGGTCGCGTCGGGGGCGAGGGAGAGGCTCCGGATGGTGGTGCCGGGGACCTGCGGGTCGCTGGTGAAGGGGTGGGAGGTCAGCACGACCCGCGGGCCGTCGGCGGGTCCGAGCTGATCGAACCCGCAAGCGGGGTTGCTCCCCGCGTCCGCCTGCCCCGCGTCGACGTCGCCGGCATCGACCTCACCCGCGTCCGGTGCGCCGGAGTCGGCGACGCTCGCGTCCTCGCCCGCGTCGGACGCCACCCCGGCGTCGTCCGGCGAGCCGGAGTCCGGGAGCTGGGCGTCGGAGATGGACCCGGCGTCCTGGCCCACCGGGAGCACTGTCTCGCCCGCGCACGCCAGGAGCGCCACCAGCGGGAGCGCCAGGAGGACTTCGCAAGCGGAGCGCGAAGCCGGGCGCCGCTCGGGGGGTGGGACGGCTCCGCCGGCCCGTGACCCCATGATGTGTCGAAGCAATGGGCGTCTCACGCGATGAAGAGGTCGTCGGCGCGGGGGGCCTTCACCGCGGCGTCCACCACCCCTCGCCGGGCCAGATCGGCCATGATCTCGGCCAGCTCGGGCTGGTAGGCGCCCCGGGCCGCGTTCTCGGCCAGCTTCTCACCCAGGAGGCCGGCGTTCACCCCCGCGTCGCCGCGGCAGAACGGCTTGGCGGCGAGGGCCGCGGTGTCCTCCAAGAGGCGCACCAGCTCCTGGGCGAGGGAGTCGGAGCCGGGGTCGCCGATCCCGGCGAGGAGCGCCGCGGTGCCGGGCCCGCCCAGGTTCAGGCGCTCGAAGAGCGCGGCGGCCCGCTCGCCCCGCGGGGCGATGTGCTCCGCCCGCTCCTCCGCGCTCAGGCGCCGGGGAGCGGCGAGGATCGACACCGGGGCCTCCAGGTCGCCGAGGCTGAGCCACGGCGCGGCCGCGCTCACCTGGTTCACCAGCTTGGGGCCGTAGGCCCTGGCGCGCTGCAAGACCTCCTGCACACCTCGATCGCCGAAGAACGCGTCGGTCAGCCGCCCCACGTTCGCGCTGTGCCCGGCCTTGCCGTGCATCGCGTCGGCCCGGGCCAGCAGGCTCGAGACCGCCTTCGGCGCCGGCTCGGCTCCCAGCGCCTCGAGGCCCTCCAGCTTGAAGGCCTGCAGCGCTGCCGCCTGCCGGGTGAAGGCGGCGGGGGCCGCGTCCACACCCTTCGGCCACGCGGCCCGGAGGGCGGCCACCGCGTCCCCGAAGGTGGCCTCGGTGACCTTCGCCGCGACCACCGCGGGGGCGGGCCGCGCGGGGCTGGTCAAGCGGGGCTGCGGCTCCGGGGCGGGGAGGGCGGATGGCCGCGCGGGGCTCTGCAGGCGGGGCTGCAGCTCCGGGGCGGGGAGGGCGGAGGGCCGCGCCGGGCTCGGCAGGCGGGGCTGCGGCTCAGGGGCGGGGAGGGCGGCCTGGGCCTCGCGGCCGGTGAGCCGAGGCTGCACCGGCGGGGCGGGGAGCGCGGCGGCCTCCTCGGGGGCGGTCAACCTGGCCTGCGCCTCGGGCGCGGGGAGGGCGGCGAGCCGATCGGGCCCGGTCAAGCGGGGTTGCACCGGCGGGGCGGGGAGCGCCGCCCGCTCCTCGGGCCCGGTCAACCGGGGTTGCACGGGCGGGGCGGGGAGCGCCGCCCGCTCCTCGGGACCCGTCAACCGAGGCTGCACTGCCAGGGCCTGTGGCGTCAGCGGCGCGCCGGGGCGGGCCCCCGAGGGCGGGTTGGCGCCGTACATGCTCGCGTGGGCGGGGCCGAAGCCGAAGCCCGCGAACCAGGAGAGCACCGGCGCCACCAGGGGGTGGGTCTTGAGCTTCTGCCAAGTGTCCTTGGCGCGCCCCATCAGGGTGCGGCCGAACTCCTTCACCGAGGCCCACCAGCCGCCCTGGGCCTTCGCGGGCCCGGCGGTGTCTTCGGCCTGACGGGCCTCATCGGCCGCCGGAGTGTAGGTCAGCCGGAGCGGGGCCTCGGCCGCGGTCAGGCGCAGCGGCTCGGCCTGGGCGGGCGCCGCGGCGGGCTCTGGTCGCGCGGGCGGGGGTGAGACCGGCACCAGGGGCTGCGGGCGCCAGACCACCAGCGCGCCGCCGGTGCCGAGGCGCGGCGTGGTGCCGAGGAGCATGGCCTCCTGCGGGCCGAGGCGCTGGCCGGCCAGCATGCCGAGGAGCGGGGCTCGCGACGCCGCGGTGCCGTAGCGCTTGGTGAGCTGGGTGACGGATGGGACCTGGGCCAGGTCCAGCAGCCGCCCCACCGTCATGTCCCCCGCCGCCGCGGTGACGTCCTTCATGCGGCGGAGGGTGGCGTTGTCCTTGACCAGCTGATCCGGGCTCACCCGCGTGAAGAGGCCGCCCTCGTCCCGCGGGCGCTCGAGCGCCTCGCGCCGGGACTGATCTGCGAGCCGATCCCGCAGCGCCTCGAGCTGCTGCCGGGTGTCGTCGTCCACCAGCTGGGAGATGGGCGTGCCGCGGGGCGGGAGGACGGACTTGGTCACGGCGCCCCCAGCCTAGCCTCATCCGGTACAGGTAGGCAACCAGCGCACTTTTCGCGGGTGTTCTGCCCGCGCCGGTCCAGCTCAGCCGAGCGCGGCGTCGATCGCGGCCCGGAGCTCCGGGGCCTCGGGCGGGGTGCGGGGCGAGAAGCGGGCGAGCACGCGGCCGTCCTTGCCCACCAGGAACTTAGCGAAGTTCCAGGAGATATCGCCCGGTCCATCCGGCGCGGTGGGCGCCTGGGTGAGGTGCGTGTACAGGGGCGAGCGGCCCGCGCCGTTGACCTCGAGCTTCTCGAACATCGGGAAGGTCACCCCGTAGCGGGTGCTGCAGAAGGTCTTGATCTCCTCCGCGGTCCCCGGCTCCTGGGCCCCGAACTGGTTACAGGGAAACCCGAGGACCGCGAACCCGCGGGGCGCGAGGGCCTCGTGCAGGGCCTCGAGGCCCGAGTACTGCGGGGTCAGGCCGCACTGGGAGGCGACGTTCACCAGCAGGAGGACCTGGCCGGAGTAGTCCGCCAGGGCCTTGGGCTGGCCATCGAGGGTGTTCAGGGTGAAGTCGTGCACGCTCGCCATGGCTCCCTCGTAGTGGGGCTCGGGCCGCGCGGCAAGGGCCTTCGCCGCGCAATACACCTTGCCACGTCCCCTCGCTGCCATAGGCAAGCGCCCCCGGGTGGCCCATATTGTGCGTGTCGTGCTCCGCCTCGCCCTCCTCGCCTCGGGCTGCCTGGCCCTCACCGCCTGCGCGTGCTCCAACAAGTCGCACCTCACCACCGCCGACGGGCGCGATCGCCTCTACCTCGTCCGCACCCCGTCGAGCTGGGACGGTCAATCCAGCTTGCCGGTGGTCCTGATGCTCCACGGCGGCGGCGGGGACATGGACGGCACCGAGGAGTCGAGCCGCATGACCGAGGCGGGCACGAAGGCGGGGTACATGGTCGTGTACCCGGAGGGGGTCGGCAAGAAGGTGCTGGGGCGGCGCTTCGGCACCTGGAACGCCGGGGTCTGCTGCGGCACCGCCATGGCCGAGCAGGTCGACGACGTGGCGTTCATCCGCACCCTCATCGACACCCTGGTAGCCGAGCGCCACGCCGACCCGAAGCGGATCTACGTCGCCGGGCTCTCCAACGGGGCGCTGATGTCCGGCAGGCTGGCTTGCGAGCTCTCGGATCGGATCGCCGCCGCGGGCCCGGTGGCCGGCGCCCACTTCGACGAGGGCTGCCAGCCGGGTCGTTCGGTGCCGATGTTCTTCATCCACGGCACCGCGGATCAGTGCGTCCCCTACGCGGGCGGGGAGACCTGCGGCGGCTGCTTCGATCGAGCGATCGAGGAGCTCCTGGATCGGCCCCCCGAGGTCCACGTGAGCTTCCCGTGCGAGGGGCCCACCGACGCCGCCGCGTTCTGGCGGGGGCGCGACCAGTGCACGGGGGAGGGCGTGACCACGCACCCCAACCCCGACACCACCTGCGTGACGTGGGGCGGCTGCGCGGGCGGCGCCGAGGTGGTGGCGTGCACGGTGGAGGGCGGCGGCCACACCTGGCCCGGCGGCAAGTTCACCTGCAATCCGCGCAAGGACTACTGCAAGACCTACATGGAGACGGTCGGCAAGATCAGCGACTTCGACGCGAACCAGGCCCTGCTCGAGTTCTTCGGGCGCCACGCGCGCGCGGCTACTCCATGATGCGCACCGTCACCACCCGCGCCGAGTCGCTGTCCTCGCCGATGGCGTGACTGGTGAAGAGGTAGGCGACGTCCCCCGAGACCACGGCGGTCCAGGTGATGTTGTTCGTGTCCGGGTACGCCCCGGAGTCGGGGCCCACCATGGGGCAAGGTGACTTGCCGACCTGGTAGTGGGAGGCGAACGGGCCCCGGGTGGTGACGAGCAGCCCGCCCGCGAAGGTGGTGAGGCTGTCGGCGGCCGCCGCGTCGGGGATGGATGCGACGGCCTCGTAGTCGCGGGGATGGAAGGCCACGAGGAGCCCGTTGTCGGTGAGCCCGTACAGCTGTCCGTCCAGCTCCGCCAGCGCGGTCAGGTACCCGAAGACGATGTTCACCCGCACCGCGTCCGCGCGCACCCCGCCCTCGACGACCTCCACCGTGCCCCACAGGGGCGCCACCGCCGCCACCTTGTCGGGGCCGAGCCAGCGCAGCGCCCCGATCAGATCGCTCCCGTAGCTGAGGTCGAGCGGCGTCTCGCGCCACTCCCCCTCGCCCCGGCGCAGCAGGACCCCGTAGCGGGTCAGGGCGAAGAGCTCGGACGGGGCGTCGGCGCGCGTCGGCGTCGCCATCCACCGGATCAACTGCTGGGTGGGGGGCGCGGGCGCGGGCTGAAAGCCACCCTCCAGAGTCCCTACCGCGAGCGGCGGCGCGCGCCCCGACAGCCAGATGGCGCCGGTCGCCGTTCGGGTCCCCGCGAAGACGTTGCTCAGCCCCACCGTCCCCGTCCGCACGATGGAGGTCTCGTCGATCCGAAACACCACCCCGAAGCGGTTGATGGCCAAGACCCCGCCGCCCGGCTCGGGGAACGCCACGAGGACCCGCCCGAGCTCCCCGAGGTTCCGCACCTTCATGTCCAGCATCTTGCAGTGCGCGGTGTCTTCGGGCGCCGGGAGGCGGAAGGCGAGGTCGGTGGGGAGGGTCGTGGTCTCGGCCCACGCTCCGGCCGCGCCCGCCGTCACCGTCCGGAGGAAGCGCCCACCTCCGGGGTCACGGGGCGGGACGCCCTCCGGATCCTGGTCGAGCACCCCGGGCCCTTGGCCCAGCTCGGCCAGGGTCTCCGGGTACAGGAGCGCGGCCAGCCGGACCTCCCCCCGCAGCTCGGGCAGGGCGGGGAGCTGCCAGGACGAGGGCTCGGCCTCGCGGTCCAGCGCGTACACCGTGAGGTCGTCGTCGTGACGCATCGCGACCAGCAGCGACCGGGTGCCGGGCGCGTCGGGGAGCGGCACCTCGAGGACCTGCTGCCCACACCCGGCCGTCAGCACGGCCAGGGCCCACACCCACCTCCGCATGGGCCTACTCTACCAGCGGTGGCCTGCGGCTTCGACTTCGGGCCGGCGTCGGCTACTCGTCCAGGCGCACCGTGACCACCCACGCGGACGCTTCGTCCGCCATGGCGGCCTGGCCGGTGAAGAGGTAGGCCACGTCCCCCGAGACCACCGCGGTCCACACCTCGTGTTCGAGGCCAGGGACCTTGACGCCCGGGCAAGGCAGCTTGTCGAACTGGTAGTGCGTGATCCAGGGCCCGCGCGCGGTGGCGAGGAGGCCCCCCTGGAAGGGCGTGAGGGTGTCCGCCTTGGTCGCCTCGGGGACCTGCAACTGCGCCAGCGTCGAGTAGGTGTTCGGGTCGAGGCGCAGGAGCAGGCCGCTTACGGTGAGACCGTAGAGCTGGTCGTCCATCAAGGCGAGGTCCACCGTCGCGTCGACGACGTCCAGCACCACGTCGCTCCGCTCTCTGTTCACGTCCACCACGCTCACGATGCTCTGGAGGGGGGAGAGCGCGGCCACCCGACCAGGGCCCAGCCACTCCAGTGCCCCGAAGTGATCGCTCCCGGCGGAGATCGCCAGATCCTGGCTCTGCCACCCGCCTTCGAACCACCGCAAGAGGGCGCCGTAGCGGGTCAGCGCGAAGACCTCGGCCGGCGCGTCCGCGCGGGTTGGCGCGGCCATCCACCGGACGGCGTCGCGGATCGCGGGTTGGGTCACCGGGCGGAAGTGCCCGGGGCCGTCGCCCGCGGACACCAGCGGATCGTAGCCGGCGAGCCAGTAGGTGCCGGTGGCGGTGCGGGTCCCCGCCGTGACGTGCTCGAGGCCCACCGAGCCCAGCGGCTCGATGGTGTCCTCGTGGATGCGGAACGCGAGGCCGAAGCGGTTGATGGCCAGGACGCCGCCCTCGGGCTGAGGGAACGCGGCGAGGACCCGCCCCGGCGTGCCCAGGTCTCGCGCGACGAACCGGGGCGTCTTGCAGTGTCCCCGCGGCAGCGGCACCAGCTGGAAGTCGAGGTCGGCGTCGAGGGCGCTCACCTCGGCCCAACCGCTCGGCGCGCCGCCCTCCACCGTGAGCTGAAAGCGTCCGCGCTTCGGGCTCGGGGGCGGCTCGCCCGCAGGATCCACGAGGAGCTCGCCCGCGTCCCGCCCCAGCTCGGCCAGGGTCTCGGGGTACAGGAGCGCGGCCAGCCGGACGTCCCCGCGCACCTCGGGCAGGCCCGGGAGCGCCCACGACGAGGGCTCGGCCTCCCGGTCCACCGCGTAGACCGTGAGGCGATCGTCGTAGCGCATCGCGACGAGGATCGAGCGGGTGCCGGGGACGTCGGGGAGCGCCACCTCCACCACCTGCTGGCTGCACCCCGCGCCGAGGGCGGCCAGGGCCCACGCCCACCTCCGCATGCGCCCAGTCTATCAGCCCTCGCGCGCTACTTCGACTTGGGCCGGAACGCCTTCACCGTGGCCTCGTCCGTGGTCAGGTAGGGGCCGTCGATGAGGTCGATGCAGTACGGGATGGCCGGCATCACCGCGTCCAGGCACTCCCGGATCGACTTCGGCTTGCCGGGCAGGTTGACGATGAGCGCCTTGCCCCGGATCGCCGCGGTCTGACGGGAGAGGATCGCGGTGGGGACGTACTGCAGGCTGACCTGCCGCATGAGCTCACCGAAGCCGGGCATGGGCTTGTCGGCCACCGCGAGGGTGGCCTCGGGGGTCACGTCCCGCGGCGCGGGGCCGGTGCCGCCGGTGGTCACCACGAGGCAGCAGCCCTCGTCGTCGACCAGCGCCTTCAGCGTCGCCTCGATCACCGGCTGGTCATCGGAGATCACCCGGGCCACGGGTTCCCACTGTGAGGTCAACACCTCTTCGAAGTAGCCCCGGATGGCGGGCCCTCCGAGGTCCTCGTATTCGCCGCGGCTCGCGCGGTCGGAGACGGTCACGATGCCGATCCTGGCCACCTGCTGGTTGTTCACGAGCCGGGAGGTAGTCCATACCGACCCTCCCCGACAAGGTGCTTGGCGCCCTCGCGGCCATCGTCCATGCTCCCGCGCCATGGAAGCTCCCGCGGGCCCGACACGGGCGCGGCGGCGCTGGCTCAGGCGCCTGGCCGTGGTGGTGGCCCTCGGGGCTGCGCTCCTGGCCCTGGTCTACGCCTTCCGGCACCGGGTGGTGGGGGAGGTCCTCGACTTCCCCGAGTTCACCCACGAGGAGGGCGAGCACCGCGCGTTCATGCTCCCGATGGCGGACGGGGTGGAGCTCTACACGCAAGTCTTCCTGCCACAGGGCGAGGGGCCGTGGCCGGTGGTGCTGGTGCGGAGCCCCTACGACGTGGCCGACAGCTTCGCCACGCTGTGTGGGCTCTTCGTGCGCTACGGCTACGGCTGCGTGTACCAGGACGTGCGGGGCCGCATGCGCTCACAGGGCGAGTGGGTGCCCATGTACAACGAGCGCGCGGACGGCATCACCACCCTCGACTGGCTGGTGAAGCAGGACTTCATGAACGGCAACATCGCGCTGTTCGGCATGAGCTACCTGGCGTCGGTCCAGTGGGCGGTGGCCGACGTGCTCCCGCCCGAGGTGAAGACCATGGTGCCGATGGTCTACGGCATGGACGGCTATGGCGCGCAGTACGAGGGCGGTCTGTTCAAGCACGAGGTCATCACCGCGTGGGCGGCCCTGATGCCGGATCGCGACATGCACCTCGGGAACGGCGCCGCCTACCACGCGGCCACCCGCTACCGCCCGGCGAAGGACGTGGACGAGAAGCTCTTCGGGGTGCGCCTGCCCTGGTACGAGACCTGGATCGAGGCCGACACCCGCGGCGCCGCGTTCTGGAACCGGGAGGACGTGCGCTTCATGCGCCTGCAGCCGGCCCGCACCAAGGTGCCGGTGCTGATCCTCGGGGGGTGGTTCGACGTCTTCCTCGGTCCCCAGCTGAAGGACGTGGCCCGCCTCGCCACCCGGGCCGAGAGCCGGGTCCTCATCGGCCCGTGGCATCACCTGCAGTTCAGCGACAGCGCGCAGCCCAACGACATCGGCCTCGGGGGCGAGTGGCGCGAGGTGTTGGAGTGGCTGGATCACCACCTGAAGGGCCGCCCCTACGCCCGCGAGACGGGCGTGATCGTGACCTACGCGATGGGCGCGGGGACCTGGCACACCCGGCCGGACTTCCCGCCCCCCACGCAGCCGGCGCGCTGGTCCCTGGACGCGCTGGAGGCGAGCCTCGGCTGCCCCGGCGGGCGCCTCGTCACGGGGCCGGTGCCCACCGCCACCGTGGCCTACCGCTACGATCCCGACGATCCGGTGCCGTCCCAGGGTGGTGGTGCGCTCCTCGCCTTCGCGTTCGGGACCTTCGACGGGGTGCGGCCGGGCGCGGTGGCCCAGGACGAGCGGTGCGATCGGCAAGACGTCTTGACGTTCCGGTCCGAGATCGTGCAACAGAGCCTGCACATCGCGGGGCCGGTGCAGGTGGAGTTGACGGTGAGCTCGAGCGCGCCCGACACCGCCTTCACCGCCAAGCTGATCCAGGAGGGGCCGGACGGGTCGCGCGTGAACATCCGCGATGGCGCGATCACCCTCGCCATGCGCGGGGGCGAGGATCGGCGCCGCCCCTACACACCCGGCGACCGGGTCGAGGTGCGGATCGAGACCTGGCCGATCGAGTGGGTGGTGCCGCCCGGCGCCCGCCTGGTGCTCGAGGTCTCGAGCAGCAACTTCCCCGCCCTGCACGCCCACCCCAACCGCTACGGGCCCTGGGCGGAGCAGGACGGCGCGGACGTGGCCACCAACCGTGTGCACGGAGGATCATTGATCCTTCCGATCTGGGAGGATCCGACCTGACCTGCGTACATTTACGCACATAGACCGGCGGCGTACCACTTGGTCTGAAGGCCGCGAACGGCAGTTCGGAAAGCCACCTTGCTTGACTGGAGCGCCGACGCGGCCTAGTCATCACCCGGTAAGGGCGCCCGTTCGAGGCGTTACGAGGGAGAGGACAGAAGCGATGAAGCGATTCTGGTTGGTTGGAGCCCTGTCGTTGGCCGCGTTGGCCTGTGATCCGAACACGAAGCCCACGGACACCGTGCGCAACAACACCTATTCCAGCGCCGATGAGCCTGGCTGGACCATCTCAGCCATCTCCGTGCGCGTTGCCGTCGATGACGCTGGCGAGCTGCTGGCGCCCGGCGCTGCGGGTGAGTACGGTGCGAACATCCTGAGCGGTGACCTGGCCCCCAACTCCGCCGCTGCGGGCGAGACGCCCAGCGCGGGCTCGGAGCAGACCATCAGCGCGCTCGACTGCAACAGCTACGACGTCAAGGTCACGGTCGGCGGCGTCGACTGCGAGCTGACCGACGAGCAGGGCACCGGGCCCCGGTACCTCTGCTTCTCCCAGCACCGCTGGGACATCAGCGCGGACGAGCTCGGCGACTGCGGCTTCTGATGCCGCGTGGGGGGTGGGCCTTCGGGCCCACCTACCCTTCCCGGGCCAGGCGGTCCCGCGCCCGCACCATCCGGTGGGCGGCGCCGTAGATCAGCCCCAGCGGGCCCAGGTGGAACACGAACAGGTGCACCGGGTCCGTCGCTCCGCAGCGCATGTGGAGCAGCGCGAGGCCCACCCCGGTCATCCCCAAGGCCATCACCAGCGCGGGGTTCGGGAAGCGGCGCCACAGGCGCCCGCTCAGGATCCCCAGCACCAGCATGGCCAGGCCCGAGGTGCCGGTGCCGAACAGGAAACACGGCATCCCGGCCCGGAGCTGATCCTCGGGGCTCGGGCCGCCGGGGACCACGGTCATGAGCAGCGCGGCCACGGTGCCGAGGGCGACCCCGCCCGCCGCCGCGTACACCCAGCGCTGGCTCACCAGGGGTAGCCCGAGGGTGATCGCCACGCCGACCAGGGTCCCGGTGAGGAGGAGGGCGAGCGCGAGGCCCCAGACCGCGTCGCGGCCATGGGCGGCGTCCGGTACGGGCTGGAGCCACGTCAGGCCCATCCAGGCGGCCAGGAGCGCGGCGTAGCCGGCCAGGGCGACGCCTCGGCGTTGCTTCAGGGTCCGGAGATCACTCCGGATTTGGCCGACTGCATCCATCGTGGGGTTCAGGCTCTCGCTCCGGGGTACGGCGGCGCGCCGCGGGCTGTTACCCTCGCGCCCGACCAAGCCTTCGCGGCGGGGCGCGATCTGCGGTAACCAGAACCGCCCCGACCGGGTAGAACAACGTGGTGCGCCTCGTGAAGATCCCCGGCCTCACCGCCGCCCTCGCCCTGGTCGTGCTGGCCGCCGGGTGTGGCCAGAACATCGTGGGCGCGCTGCCGCTCGAGGACGCGGGTGTCCAGCCCGACGCGGGCGAGGGCGTAGACGGGGGCGTGGATCCGAACGCGTACCCGGACGGCCCCTACGGCGCGTTCGTGGGCGACACCCTCGTCAACATGGCTTTCAATGGCTACGTGAACGACCACCCCTCCGAGGGCGCGGTCGAGAACAGCGGCTACATCGAGGGCTACACGTTCCAGGACGTGCGCGAGCTCGGGCGCTACCGCTACATGCTCATCAACGTGGCGGCGGAGTGGTGCCAGGGGTGCCGCGTGGAGGCACAGCAGATCCCCGGGCTCTACGAGGCGTGGGCCAACCGGGGCGGCTACGTCATGAGCGTCATCACCGAGAACTCGTCGTCGCGGCCCGCCAGCAAGCGCAACCTGGACGCCTGGGTGGCCACGTATCCTATCAACTACACCATGGTCCACGACCCGGAGTCGCTCATCAGTCGCAACCTGGGTTACGACACGCTGCCCCTGAACGTGATCGTGGACCTGGAGACCATGACGATCACCCACCGGGTGTTCGGCGAGGACTTCGCCATCTTCCAGACCTTCGATGGGCTCCTGCCCTGAGGAACCGAGACCAACCCCCATGCGAGCGCACCTCACTTCCCTCTTCATCGCGGCCCTCGTCGGCTGCGCCAGCACCCAGCCCGCTCCCGCGGGCGACGGGGACGCGGCCAAGGCGCCGGTGACCGACGCGGCGAAGGCGGCCGGCAAGGCCGCCGCGGCCAAGATCCCCGACTTCACGCTGGAGACGGTGGACGGTGAGCGCTTCACCCTCTCCGAGCACGTGGGCCAGGAGGTCATCGTGATGAGCTTCTGGGCCACCTGGTGCCAGCCCTGCCTCGCCGAGCTGCCGCACCTGGACGCGCTCTACCAGCAGGAGAAGGACAACGGCCTCCTCGTGGTGGCGGTGTCCATGGACGAGCCCACCAGCCAGGCCGAGGTGGCCCCCACCGTGGCGCGGCTCGGGCTCACCATGCCGGTGGTGCTCGACACCGAGCAGCGGGCGGTGGCGCTGTACAACCGCTCCCGGAACGCCCCGATGACCGTGGTCATCGACAAGGGCGGCCAGGTGGTGCGGGCCAGCGCGGGCTACAACCCCGGTGACGAAGAGCACCTGGCGGAGGAGGTCCGAGGCCTCCTCGCCCAGTAGCCCGGGCCACCGCGTCATGAGCAAGCTGACTTGCGTGCGCCTCGCGGTGGCGGGGGTCGCGGTCTGCCTTTGCGCCCCTGCGCTCGCGCAGGTGGGCACGAGCAGCACCGCGCCGACCCAGAACCTGGCGGACCCGGTGGGGATCCCGGTGGCGGAGCCCTGGTACAAGAAGCTGCGGTACGAGCTCCTCGTGCTGTCCACCGCGCGCTGGCAGCAGGACAACGGCGACCTCACCGAGGCGGGCCACAGCAAGTGGAACCCGTCGGGCGAGAACTTCGGCGACCTCGTCACCACCATCGGTGGCTCGGTGGGCTACGAGCGCTTCCTCTTCGCGGCGCGCTTCGACACCGCGTTCTACTTCCACAAGCCGGTGGCGGCGGAGAGCGCCAGCCCCCTGATCCAGCTGGATCTGCAGGACCGCTACGTGAACCAGGTGCGGCCGGAGTACATCGCGTTCAGCTACAACGGCCCGGACGCCTCCGTCGTGCTGGGCGACTACTACATGACCCTGGGCCGCGGGATGGTGCTCTCGGTGCGCAAGGTGGGTGACGTCGGGGTCGACAACAAGCTCACCGGCGCCCGGGTCACCAACCGCGTGAAGCTCCCGGTGGGCGACCTCAGCCTCACCGAGTTCGCGGGGTGGTCGAACATCAAGAACTACGAGACGGGCACCGGCTACTACTACCCGGAGCGGCCGAGCGACGCGGCGGATCCCGACAAGCGCTTCTATGATGCCTTGGACTTCGTCACCGGCGGTCGGGCCGAGTACAGCCTCGGCAAGTACATGAAGGTCGGCGCGCACGCCGCCCAGATCGCCTCGCCCGAGGACGAGCTGGGGGAGCGGGCCACGGTGCGGGGCTACGGCGCCAACGTGGAGCTGCCGCGGCCGGTGAAGTGGGCCTCGCTCTACGTCGAGGCGGCGCGCCTCACCCGGGACGACAGCCGCCTCGAGACCCCGAAGAACCGCCAGGTCGGCCAGGCCCTCACCGACGTGAACGAGGAGGGCTGGGGCCTGTACTCCAACGCCAACCTCTACTTCGGGCCCGCCACCGTCCTCATCGAAGGCAAGTACTACGACAACATGTTCAACGTGTTCCCGCGGGGCATCCGGCAGCCGCGGCGCCAGGTGCTGAACCGCCTGGTCGAGCCCCCGACCGCGGAGCGCCCGCTGACCCTGCTGCTCGCGAACAACACCGTGTACGGCGGCCGGATGCGGGTGGACTATCGGGTGGCGCCGGGGTGGGTGCCCTACCTCGCGGGTGGCCTGTACCGCGACAACTCGTTCGGGCGGCAGTCCGACGGCACCGCGATCGACACCGTGCCGCCCACCAACATCAGCGCGATCTACGGCGGGGCGCGGGTGACGCAGAAGTGGGCCGAGATCAGCGTCGAGGGCGGGTACCGCACTCAACGCAACCACTACTCCGCGGAGCGCAAGCAGGCCTCCGATCCCGACGAGGCCCAGCGGGCCAAGGATCTCGACGGCTCCACCTTCCGCGACGACATGCACGTGATGCTCGACTACCGGATGCCGGTCTGGGGCCCGCTCTCCGTCGAGGTGGCGCTCAACTACCTGCTCGCGCGGCAGGAGAACGCCACCGTGGACTGCCGAGACGTCCCCGCCGTCGCGGAAACCGACGAGGAGGAGCGGGAGGTCGACGCCTGCAATACGCGGGGGGCCGACCAGGTGTTCGTCTCGCTCCCCGACCAGTGGCACGAAGGCCGCCTTGCACTCTCGGTGATCTCGTCCCAGGGCTTCTCGATCACCGGGGCCTACGAGTTCTATACGCGCCAGCCCACCGTCTACAAGCAGCACTACTTCTCGATCGGCGGGCAGTGGAAGTTCATGGACGGCAGCATCGTGCGCGCGTTGTACGGTGGTGAGCGCGCGGGCCTGAAGTGCTCGGGCGGGGTGTGTCGCTTCTTCCCCGGCTTCGAGGGCGGCCGGATCGAGCTGGAGATGCGCCTGTAGCGCCACTCTGGTAGAGATCGGGGTCATGCGCGCCCGGGGCCTCCTCGCTCTTCTGTTGGTCACGGGGTGCTCGGAGCGGGGGCCCGACGGCTACGGGAAGGTGGCGGAGGGCATCTTCGCGCCCCTGGGCGAGGTCCTCCCCAGCGCCACGCCGGAGCAGCGCGCCACCTTCCAGCGCGGCCTGGAGACCTCCCAGCGCCGCTTCAAGGTCTCCGAGGGCCTCGGGCCCGCCTTCAACGTGACCTTCTGCGGTGCCTGCCACGAGCGGCCGACGCCGGGTGGCAGCGCCGGCATGTACCGGACCTTCTCGATCTCGGGCTACCGCTTGGCCGACGGCGCTTTCGTGATGGGCGAGTCGGCTGGGGCGGCGGGCGGGGTGGTGCGCATCTACCACGCGGCGGGCGGCCAGGCCCGGCCCGCGGTGCCCGAGACCACCACCATCTTCGGCCAGCGGAACCCGATCCCGTTCTTCGGGGTGGGCCTGCTCGCCGAGCTGAGCAACGAGGAGATCCTCTCCCGCGCCGATCCGGACGACGAGGACGGGGACGGGATCAGCGGGCGACCCAACTGGGAGCGGGGCTTCGTCGGTCGCTTCGGGCGGAAGTCCCAGACCGCGTCGATCGAGGGCTTCATCCGCGGGCCGCTCTTCAACCACCTGGGCCTGACCACCGACCCCCTGAGCGACGCCCAGCGGGCCGCGCTCCCGGTCGACAGCTCCTCGCGCGAGACGAGCCAGGGCGAGTTCGGCCTGTCGCAGGCCGCCTTGCGCACCGCCCAGGCCGCGGTGCTCGACGACCAGCTCCTCGACGACGACGCCGCGCCGGACCCCGAGCTGAGCACCGACGACCTCTTCGACCTCGTGAGCTTCTCGATGCTCCTCGCGGTGCCGTCGCTCGAGCCGCTCACCCCCGAGGGCGAGGCGGGGCGGCAGGTGTTCGAGGACGCGGGCTGCGGGGGCTGCCACGCCCCCCGGCTCGAGGGCCCGCGCGGGCCGCTGCCGGTGTACTCGGACCTCTTGCTGCACGACATGGGCGACGCCCTCGCCGACGACATCGATCAGGGCGAGGCGAGCGGGCGCGAGTTCCGCACCCAGCCCCTGTGGGGGGTGAGCGCGGTGGGGCCGTATCTGCACGACGGGCGGGCCGAGACCATGCTGCAAGCCATCCTGCTCCACGGGGGCGAGGCCCAGGCGGCGCGGGACCGGGTGGCGGCGCGCCCCGGGGCCGAGCAGGCCCAGCTGGTGGCGTTCCTGATGTCCCTGGGGGGCCGGGACCAGTACAGCCCGGGCCTGGTGCCGATGGACGAGCCGGCGCCGGACTTCGGGGCCTGGGGCGGGCCGGTGCGGGCGATGTCGGGGCGAGAGGCCGCGCGCTTCGAGGCGGGGCGCCGGCTCTTCGATCGGGAGCGCGGACTCGCGAGCGGCCTGGGGGCACCGCGCTTCAACGGGGACTCGTGCCGGGCCTGCCACTTCGAGCCGGTGCTCGGCGGCGCGGGGCCGCTGGGGGTCAACGTGATGCGCCACGGCATCGCGAACGCCGAGGGGCGCTTCGTCCCCCCCGCGGTGGGGACCATCCTGCACCGTGAGACCGCGCTCATCGGGCACGCCCCGGTGGCCCAGGCGGCGGCCAACGTGTTCGAGCCGCGCCAGACCCCGCACCTGTTCGGGCTGGGCCTCATCGACGCCCTGCCCGAGGCGGTGATCATGGCCAACGCAGATCCCGACGACGCGGTGAGCGCGGATGGGATCACCGGCCGCGTCTCGTACACCGACGACGGGCGGGTGGGGCGCTTCGGCTGGAAGGCCCAGGTGCCGTCCCTCGCCGAGTTCGTGCGCGACGCGTTCGGGGCGGAGCTCGGGATGACGGTGGCCTACCAACCTGGGCTCACCTTCGGGCGCCTGCACGACGAGGATGCGGTGGCCGACCCCGAGGTCCCGGTGGAGGAGGCGGAGCTGATGCGTGACTTCCTCGCAGCCCTCGGGCCCCCGCCGCGGGCGGAGGGAGATGTGCAGGCTGGCCTGCAGGTCTTCGAGGCCACCGGGTGCGCCGCGTGCCACATCCCGGCACTGGAAGGCCCGGGCGGCGCGGTGCCGCTGTTCTCGGACCTGCTCCTGCACGAGATCCTGCCGACCGACGCGTGGGGCGTGGAGGACACCTCGGCCAACATGCGCGAGTTCCGGACCGCGCCGCTGTGGGGCCTGAGGGAGACCGCGCCCTACTGGCACACCGGCGAGGCCGAGACGGTGGAGGCCGCCATCCTGCTCCACGAGGGCGAGGGTCGGGCGGCGCAGGACGCCTTTCGGAGCCTGAGCACGGTCGAGAAGGAGGCGCTCCTCGCCTTCCTGGGGACGCTGTGATGGCGCGCTGGCAGGCAGGCTTGCTGTTCTTGGGGCTGCTCGGGGCGGGCTGCCCCGGGCCCGAGCCCGATCCGCCACCGCCAGCGCCGGTGGATCCGGTGCACGACGCCCTGTCGCGACCGGTGACCCCGACCCTGGACCCGGCCGCCTTCGCCGGCGCCGTGGCCTGCCAGACCTGCCACCCCCAGCACTACGCCGAGTGGCAGACCTCGCGGCACGCCTACGCGATGCGGGACGAGGTGTTCCGGCGCCTGGTGGCGATCCGGCAGGCCGACTACGCAGGCGCCCAGGACCAGTTCTGCACCCAGTGCCACAGCGCCATCTGCGCGCGGGGCGGGGCCTGCGTGGACGGCTTCTCCTTCGACGCGCTGCCGCCGGTGGCCCTGGAGGGGGTGACCTGCGAGGCCTGCCACCGGGTCTCGGGCCTCGAGCGGCGGTACAACAGCGGCCACGTCCTGGATCCGGGCGGGCCCATGCGGGGCACGATCGAGGATCCGGCGACGAGCCCGTTTCACGCCACCGAGTACTCGCCGCTGCACGCCACGTCGGAGTTCTGCGCGGGCTGCCACGACGTGATCGAGCTGTCGGGCCTCAACCTCGAGCGCCCCTTCGCGGAGTGGTCCGAGTCCCCCGCCGCGGGCACCACCGAGACCTGCCAGAGCTGCCACATGCCGACCCGGGAGGGGGTGGCGGCGGAGGGCGGGCCGCCCCGCACCGTGCACGAGCACCGCTTCATCGGGGTCGATCTGCCTCCCGACGAGGTGGCCGACGCGGCGGAGCGGGCGCTGCACGAGGCTCGGGTGCAGGCCCTGTTGACGTCCACCGCGACGTTGGCGGTCACGGTGCCGTCCGCGGTGCCGGCGGGCGCCCAGCTGGACCTCGTGCTCACGGTGAAGAACGAGAACCGCGCCCACAACTTCCCGACCGGCACCACCTTCGTGCGGCAGGCCTGGGTGGCGGTGACGGTGACCGACGCCGACGGGATGGTGGTGTACGAGACGGGCGGGCTCGACTCGCAGGGCGACCTGCGCGACGCCTTCAGCACCGTCGAGCCATACGGCGACGCGGACCTGCTGAAGCTCAGCTCGGGCCTGGTCGACGCGCGGGGCAACCCCACGGTGTTCCCGTGGCGGGCGGCCGAGCACGCCTCCCAGACCCTGCCCCCGCGCTACGCGCGGACCTTCACCTTGTTCGTGCCCACGAGCACCACGACGCAGGGGCCCCTGCAGGTCGAGGCGAAGGTGCGCTTTCGCACCTTCCCGCCGTTCCTCTTGCGGGTGCTGGGGATGGAGGAAGAAGCCGCCCGGCTACCGATCTACGACGTCGCGTCGGCCCGGGCGGTGGTGGCGGTGGAGTGAGGGTCAGGCTCGGGTGAGGGAGGCGTAGACCGGCGCCCCGTCTCGCAAGACGGCTTGCCCCACGAGCGGGCCCTCCACGTCCACGATGGCGTGGCGGCCCAGGGCCTGGCGGCCCGGCGAGGCGAGCGGGATCCGACCGAGCCCGGCCAGCACCGCCTCGGCCCACGCGGTCCGGGCTTCGGTCAGCCGCACCAGCCGGGCGTGCACCTCGGCCAGGTCCTCCGCCCCATCGAGCTCGAGGCTCGGCCCCATCGGCGCGTCGGGCGCCTCGAGGGCCAGCGGCCCGTAGCAGTACATCACCAGCGGCCGGTGGAGCTCGGCCCAGAACTCCGGATCCGGCGCCAACTCCAGGCCGATCACCTCACCCGCTCGCAGGAACACCGCGCCGGTCTGGCCGGGCAGGCGCTCCAGTTGGTGCGTCATGCGGAGCAGCTCCGGCTGACGCCGCTGCTTGAGCTCGTCGAGGTGCCCGCGCTCCTTGAGACCCATCCCCTTGTTGAAGCGCGCGATGTCGCTCCAGAGCTTGGAGTAGGACTTCTGGCCGCGCAGGCTGAAGGCCTGCTTGCGGAGCGCGTGCGGCAGCACGATGAAGCGCTCGTCCGTCTCCTTCATGTAGCCGCCCTGGGCGGCTTGGATGCAGCACGCGTCGTCGAAGCGCTGCTTCGAACGCCCCTCGAGCACCCAGGACCGGCACATCGCGTGGTTCTGGGCGCCCTTCTGCAGGTAGCCCATGTGCAGCGGCACGAGTGTGGGGCGCAGGTCGCGGTTCTCGAGGATCATCGAGCCGTAGCCGGTGACCTTCTCGAGCCTGAGGGCCGTCTCCGGCGGCGCGTACACACCCTCGGTGTGCGGCGCGCCGCCGAAGAGCGGGAGCATGCCGAGGCCGGGCACGACCTGGGCCGGGCCCGGCCGCCGGTTGGCGACCAGCCCGCCCAGCGTGGCCACGTCGGGGGTGGTGCCCCGCTTCCAGATGTTCAGCTTCATGACATCACCTCCAACGTGGCGTGCAGGGCCTCGGGCCGCAGCTCCGCCAGCAGGCGCAGCCACAGCGCGTCGAAGCCGCGCTCGCCGGTCTCCAGCAGCACCGGGGTCGCCCCCAGCGTTCGCCGACCGTCGAGCTTCTCGCGCTCGGTGAAGGCCGGCATCACGTGCACCAGCGGCTTGGCGAGGCCGAGCCGGGCCAGGGCCTCCAGCACGCCGGCCGCGTCGCCGGCGTGCTGGTTCTCGTAGCCGTCGGACAGGACCAGGATCCCGTCCGCCGAGGTCCGCGTCGCCTCCACCAGGGCGAGGGCGAGGTTGGTCGCGCCCTCCGCCTGCGGGAGGCCGACCTCGTGGGCGCGCCCGCCGACCCGGATCACGTCCACCGCCTCAGCGGTGCGACGCGCCAGCTCCAGCACCGCGCCGGCCACCGCCCCTGCGTGGTGGCGCCGGTGCCCGGTCCCCTCCATGGAGGCCGAGGCATCCAGCACCACCGCAAGGCGCAAGGGGAGGTGCGGGACCGCCTTGGCCTCGGCCTCGACCTCGTGCAGGGCCGCTTGCCAGGCCGCGCCGTCCGGCGCGGCCAGGAAGCGCTTCATCGCCGCTACGACCGGGCCGTCGACCGGCGCGTCCGGGCCCACCGCGCGCTTCAGCGCCTGGGACGCGGCGAGCCGCGGCACCAGGTACTTCGGCGCGCCACGGTGGTAGGTGGACGCGATGCCCTTGAGAGTGGCGTAGGGCAGCCCCTCGCCCGCCTTCAGGTCGTAGCGGGCCTGGAGGTAGGCGGCGAGCGGGCTCGCCTCCCGGTGCACCTCATCCAGCCGCCCGAACACGAAGCGCAGGACATCCGTCACTATCTCGGGCGGCCCGTACCGGAGCAGGGCCTTGTGGACGTACCGCACCTGGTGTGGACGCAGCGCCTCGAGCGGCGTCGCGAGGAACGCGAGGCATGTGGCCACGCCTCGGCGACCGAGCGCGTGGGTGAGGAGGCGCCGCAGGGCCGCGCGCCGCCGCACCGCCAGCCCCTCGAGCGAGGGCAGGCCCAGGAGATAGCTCCGGATGAGCCCGGCGGTCCGCTGGTTGTTCACCCGCCGCTCGACCAGGGTCTCGAGCCCACGGATCACCACGTCCACCGGGATGGCGGGCAGGCGGGCCGCGATGAGGCGGTCCTCCCGCGCGAGGTCGCGCGGGCCGTCGGTGACCGCGAGGAGCCGCAGGACGACCTGCATCACGGTCTCGGCCGCCACCGCCCGAACCGTCAGCAGGCCGGCGTAGCCGGTGCGGTCATGGGCGAGGAGCGCGTCGTGCTCCGCGTCGGTGAGGGTGGGGCGGGGCGACAGGGCCCGCGCCAGGAGCTGGTTCATGGTGTTCACGGGACCTCCAGAGTCGGCGTCATCGCCGAGGAGACCGAGACAGGGGGACAGCGGGTTACTTTTGCGATCTAGCTGACCGCTCCCGCTTTCGAGGCAGCGAAAGGAAGTCGCTGTCCAGTTCTCGGTCGCCTCGGCGAGGACGCCGACGACGTTTCATTTGCCCACGACAGTCTGCGCCCGATGGCTGCGCGACGAGCGCAGGCAGTCGACCGTGTCGAAGGCTGGTTGCACGGTCCCGACGGGAGTCGAAGCCCGGACCACGTCCGACGCAGGGAGCCGGAGGTGACCGCGTCGAGTCGTGGCCTACGCCCGATGGCTGCGCGACGAGCGCCAGCCGAAGGCTGGCGGCGGCGCACTGGCATTGAACCCGCGCTCTCCTCGGAGACAGCGAGGCGGCCACTCCACCTGGCCCACGGGACCTTGGATCTCAGGCGCCCGGAAACGAAAGAGGCCGGGCACCCTCTCGGGTCCCGGCCTCTCGGTGGCGTGCGTGGATGCAACGCGCCTAGCGGCCAGGACCCCAGATATCGCTGTTCGTATCGCTGAAGCAGTTGGACATCGTGGGCTCCCTTCGCGGCCTGGGGCCGCTGAAGATGCACGTACCTTGGCTCTTCGCTCCGCGCTCGTCAACCAAGAATCGACAAAACGCAAATAATTCTGATGAGTTACGAAAACGAGAGATCAATAGGTAAGTACGCGCACGTGCGCGCGTGCGCCCGCCGCGCCCGGGTTGTCAACACCGCGAGCCGGCGCAATCAGAGCTGCAGGATCAGCCACGAGAAGATGTCCTCGATGTCCGCCTGGCCGTTGTTGTGGAAGTCCGTGTACCAGACGCGGCCCGAGTTCACGTGGGGTTGGAAGCTCACCATGAAGGGGTGCGTGCCGCCGTCGTTGAGGCGATCGCCCTGCAGGTAGACGGTGGTGGCGGCGTCGGCGGCGTCCACCGCGGTGCAGCAGCTGTCGATCGTCACGGTCGTGCGCCCCTGCAATGCAGCTTGCAGCGTGGGCTCGACCACCTGGACCGGGCCGTTGAAGGGCCCCGCGTTCTGGGCCGCGTCGCGCACGGTGTCGTCGCCGTGGAAGTCCACGAAGGCGGGCCAGCCGACCTCGATGAGATCGTAGGCCCAGTCCGACGCGTAGACCGAGCCGCCGTTCATGACGAAGTTGGCGATGTTGGTGCGGCCCGGGTTGGTCAGGCCCAGGCCCTCCTCCCAGCCGCAGTTGAAGAACACCATGTCGTACTGGGCGAGCTCGCTCGCGTCGTTGACGAGGCGGCTGGCCTGGCCCTGGTCGTAGTAGGTGTAGGGGACGTTGAGGCGGTCGAGGATGCTCTGCATCTGGTCCCACTCGCCCCACACCACCGCGACCTCCGCGCTCCCCGGATCCAGGCACTGGCGGCCGGGGAACACCGTGACCTGACCCGAGCTCACCGTGGCCTGCAAGGTAGTGCTCCACGAGCCGTACTCGGCGTGCACCATGTACGCGCCGGGCGGGACGCAGGTGAGCACCCAGTCGCCGTTGGCGTCGGTGGTGGTCTGGACGCGCCCGCTCGCGGTGTCGACGTAGACGGTGGCGCCTGCCACCGGGCCGTTCCCGCTGAGGTCGCAGAGGTTCCCCTGGATGTCGCCGCAGGGGATGGACGAGGCGTGGGCGATCAGCGGCACGTCGTGGGTGGCGGAGGCGGCGTCGTTGGACTGGATGCGCAGCACCCCGTCGTCGCGGCCGTCGTTGGCCCCGGTGTAGGTCACCGTCAACCCGACTTGCGAGCCGGGGGGGATGGTGGTGGGGGTGGCCGGCGGGTTGCTGAGGGCGAACTCGCTCGAGGTCGGGGCGGGGAGGCTCAGGCTCGAGACGATCACGTCCTGGGTGCCGCAGGAGACCATCTGGAGCTGGCGCGGCACCGGGAGGCCCGGGGTGTGGGTGCCGAACACGAGGGGCGAGGGCATCGGGCAGAGCATCGGGCCCGCGCCCTGGCCGGTGATCGGGATGAAGAAGTCCGGGGTCAGCGGGATGAGGCCGGTGTAGATCTGCAGCTCGCCGGTGTGGGGCTGGGCGGTGCGCGGGGTGAAGACCACGTCGAAGGTGCGGCTCGATCCGGCGCGCACCAGCATCGGCACCGTGAGGGACGCGAGGCGGAAGTCCCGCGAGGTGCTCGCGGCGAAGGCCACCTGGCTCACCGTGCAGCTGTTGGTGCCGGTGTTCTGCACCTGCACCTGGATGGTCTGGCTGGTCCCGACCGGCACCGCGCCGAACGCGATCGGATCCGGGATCACCGCGAGGCCACACTCCCCGGGGTTGAGGCGCCGCCCGTTCAGGGTCACCGGGATCACTGGCTCGCCCGCGTCGCTGCTCGCCACCTCGAAGGTGCCGGTGTCGCTGCCGCCATCGGTGGGGGCGTAGCCGAGCTGCAAGGTGACGCTCTGACCGGGGTTCACGCTGAAGGGCAGGCCGGGCGGGTTGACGAGGCTGAACTCGGGCGAGGTGCCCGCCGCCATCCTGAGGGCGGTGACCTGGCACGCCACCGCGCCGGAGTTCTCGATGAGGAGCGACTTGGTGGTCGAGCCGCCCGCGCCCACCGGGTTGAAGGTGAGGGCGGTCGGCAGGACGGTGATGTCACACGCCCGCGACTCGCCCACCAGGGTCACGAAGCTGTCGGGCAGGCTCGAGCCGACCACCAGGCGGTCCTGGTCGCGGCCGGGGTTCGTGGGCGCGTAGCGCAGGTCGACCTGCACGCTCTGCCCGGGCTCGAGGCGCTGGGGGAGGGCGGGGGGCGCGAGCACCGAGAACTCGGGGTTGCTCTCGATGGCGAGGCTCCGGAGATCCAGGCCGACGTCGCCGCAGCTCTCGATCGTCACGCTGCGGTCCGCGTGCATGCCGACCTCGACCTGCCCGAAGTCCACCAGCGGCTCGGAGGGGCAGACGCCGGGGGCCACCCCGCCGCCGGTGACCACCACCGGCACCAGCGGGCGCTCGCTGTCGTCGCTGCTGATCTGGAACACCGCGGTCACCGTCTCGGGCACCGACGGGGTGAAGCGCACCTGGATGAGCTGCGACTCGCCCACTGCAAGTGAGCCTGCATAGGTGGCGGGCTCGAAGCTCACCGAGGGGTGGGCGCCCGCCTCGGCCGCGGCGGAGGTGACGCCGAGGGGCGCGGTGCCCGCGCTGCCGATGGTGATGGTGGCGACCCGGGTCTGACCGAAGGGCACCACCCCGAAGTCGATCCTGAGCGGATCCTCGCAGCCCTCGGGGATCCCGGCTTGGGGCCCGGCCACGCAGACCGAGATCACCGGGCCGGTGCGGGCCACGCCCTCGCCCGCGAGGGGGACCTCGAGCACCGGGGTCGCGGGATCGTCGGAGTCGATGAGCACCGCACCGTACGCGGGGCCCTCGCTCTGGGGGACGAAGCGAACCATGACGGTGTGCAACTCACCTTGCCCGAGCTCGAACGCCTCGGTGGTCAACCCGACGCCGGGGTGGGTGCCCTCGGCCAACCGCAGGCCCGAGACCTTCAGGGGGGCGCTGCCCACGTTCGTGATCTCGAGCGCGCGGGTGGCGCCGATGCCTACGAAGGGGCGGCCGAAGTCGAGGGGCGAGGGCGACGCCTTGATGACCGGGGCGACCGAGCTCAGCCCGTCCTCGCCGCAGTCACAGGCGCCCGCGGCCAGGGCCAGGATGGCCACACCGAGGCGGAGACTCCCGTGGGTCTTCATGCCCGAAGGCTATTCGCTCAGGAGAAAACTGCCACGCGACGAACGTCCGAGGCGAGGGGAGGGCGGGGCCTGACCTCCGGTCGGGCCCCGCGACGAAGCTACCGGCAGGTCCGCTGCCCGCGCACCTTGACGCAGGAGTTCGAGCAGCAGTCGGCGTTGGCCGAGCAGCTCGAGCCCACCGGGAAGCAGGCGGGGCCGCCCGAGCTCAGGTAGTCCAGGGCGTCCTTGGCCTGGATGAGCCCGAAGCCGTAGGCGTTGTCACGACCGGCGGCGCCGAGGTCGATCGCGGTGGCGGCGAGGGCGTCGCGGATCTGCTGGTTGGTCCAGGTGGGGTTGTGGCTCCAGACGAGGGCGGCCACGCCGGAGACGTGGGGCGTCGCCATCGAGGTGCCGTCGTAGAAGTCGTAGTTGCTGGCCTCCACCGCCACCGTGGTGGCCTGACCGAGCTTGCCGAGCAGGGTCGCGCCGGCGGTGTCGGAGACGGACATGGACGGGATGGTGGTGGCCACGCCGCCGAGGGTGCCGAGGAAGTCGCCCGCGACGTTGTTGTAGATGACGGCCGCGACGCCGCCGCCGTTCTGGCAGGCCAGCACCTTGTCGGAGAACGCGATGGTGCCGCGGGCGATCAGGCAGACCGCGCCGCCGGCGCCGGTGCAGGTGCTGGTGCCGTCACCGCAGTCCACCAGGGGCCCGCTGACGGTGCCGAGGGGCGAGCCGTCCATGCCGCTGCCGACGAAGGAGGTGCCGTCCTGGGTGGAGACGCTGGCCACGGTGCCCGCGCCCACGGGGACGGTGGAGAGCACGTGCACGCCGGGGGCGGAGAGCTCGACCTGGCTGTTCTGCTGCGAGAAGTCGGCGACGGTCATGGTGTCGTCGATGGCGGCGACCGAGATCACCGAGTCGTACGACGCGGGGTAGGAGTTGCGGGTGTTGCCGTCGTTGCCGGCCGCGGCCACGGAGAGGACGCCGGCGGCGTACGCGCTCGCGAAGGCGCGATCCTCGGTGCGGCTGCGGGTGGAGCCGCCCAGCGACATGCTCACCACCTTGGCGCCGTTGCTCACGCAGGTGTTGAGGGCGGTGACGAGCGAGGAGCTGTAGGCCCAGGCGCCGTCGTTGCCGAACACGCGGACGATGTGCAGGGCCACGGTGCCGCTCGGCATCACGCCGATCACGCCCAGGTTGTTGTTCACGGCGGAGATGGTGCCCGCCACGTGGGTGCCGTGACCGGCGCCGTCCTCGAACCAGTTGCCGGCCCCGCCGGGATCGCTGGTGCCGCTCACGTTGGTGGTGGGCAGGTCCTCATGGCCCAACGAGTAGCCGGAGTCGATGATGCACACCTTCACGCTGGCCGCGCTGGCGTCGCTCACCAGGGGCGCCTGCACCATGGTGATGCCGTACGGCGTGGTCTGGCCCAGCATGTAGCGCTTGGCGTCCTCCTCCACGTACTCGATGTGGGGGTTCTTCGAGAGCGCGGTCACCGCCTTCTCGGGCAGGTGCACGGCCACCGCGTTGAGCTTCTCGAGCCGCAGGGCGACCCTGCCGGCCTCCTCGGCCGCGAGGCGCCCCGCGTCGTCCTTGTATGCGACGATGTATCGGGCCTCAGCGCTGACCGCGTCGGTGGTCTGGGCGCCAGGCCCCTCGTTCACTTGGCAGGCAAGGAGGCTTGCGCTGGCGGTGGCCGCCAGGAGGAGCGCGCCGCTCCGGGGACAGTCCTTCATCGATCGGTTCCTCTCGCTCGGGTCGCACCGTGGGCCGCCCCGCGCGGCCTGCACCTGCTGATCCCTCATTGAGATGGCACTCTAGACGTGGAGCGCTGCTTTTCTGCACCCACCTGAATACGGTACTGTTCGTACCAACCGGTTGGATCGCCTACCCTGGGCCCTCCGACGTTGGGCGCATGATCCCACCCCGCGGGGCGGGGTAGCCTCGGCCCCGGTGCGCGCGACCTGGGCGATCTGCTTCGTGATTCTGGCGGGTTGTACCCGCTCCGAGGAGGGGCCGGCCCCGGCCCCCTGGCGGCCCGGGGTGACCTACGCCTCCGCTCCCGGCCCAAATGGCCGGGGCCTGCTGGATCGCCGCGGCCTCATCCACGCGCACTCCGTCTACTCGCACGACGCCTGCGATGAGGAGCCGGTGAAGGACGGGGTGCGTGACCCGGTCTGCTTCGACGACTTCCGGCGGGGGCTCTGCCAGGCGCGGCACGACTTCGTGATGCTCACGGATCACCCGGAGTCCTTCTCCGCCACCCCGTTCGAGGAGGCGCTCTTGTATCGCGCGGAGCGGGGCGACGAGCTGGTGGAGCGTGCAGGCCAGCCTGCGGCGTCCTGGGCAAGCTGTCCTGACGGGAGCCGCGCGCTGATCATGGCCGGCTTCGAGGGGGGCACGATGTCGGTGGGCCTCGAGCACCACGCCACCGAGGAGGAGGCGACCCGGGACGCCCTGTACCGCGACGTGTCGGCCGAGAGCATCCAGGCGGTGCAGGCCACCGGCGCGCTCACCCTCCTGCAGCACACCGAGGACTGGACCCCGGACGAGATCATGGACCTGCCCGTCCATGGCTTCGAGATGTACAACCTCCACGCCAACAGCTTCCGCGCCGCGGGGACGCTCCTCGAGATGCTGATCCTCAGCAGCGAGCGCCCCGACGATCTCCCGCACCCCGATCTCATCTTCCTCCCCATCTTCTCGGAGGACCCGCGTTACCTCGAGCGCTGGGGCTCGGTGCTGGCTCGGGGTGGGCGCCGGGTGACCACGATGGGGACGGACTGCCACCGCAACAGCTTCCCCGCGCTGCTCCCCGACGGTGAGCGGGCGGACAGCTACCGGCGGATGATGATCTGGTTCTCCAACCACCTCCTGGTGCGCCCCGAGGCGGACGGGCGCTGGGATGATCGCCACCTGAAGGACGCCTTGCAGTCAGGGCGGCTCTATGGCGCCTTCGAGATCCTGGGGAGCCCGGAGGGCTTCGACTTCTACGCCGAGGTCGGCGGGGAGGTGGCGGAGATGGGCTCCGAGGTCCCCTTCACCGCCGCGCCCCAGCTCCGCATCGTGGCTCCGACATTGCGGAACCCGGACCCCGACAGGCCCGCGCCGAACCTGACGGTGCGGCTCTTGAAGGCGGTGGAGGGGGGCTTCGAGGAGGTCGTGTCCGCGCCCGGCAGCATCACCTACTCGCCCACCGGGCCCGGCGTGTACCGGGCGGAGGTCCGGATGGTGCCGAACCACCTGGCCGACCAGCTGGGGCAGTATCGGCTCGCGGACCTGGGCGACTTCATCTGGATCTACGCGAACCCGATCTACGTTCGCTGAGGGGGGCCTGACATCGGCGCCGCGATGCAGTGCGCGCATCTGGAAAACGGGTTGCAGCGTGGTTGGCACGGCATCTGCGCTACGTTCGCGTGATGAGAAGGGTCTGGTCATGGTGCTGGGCGGCGTCGCTGCTCCTCCTGGTAGGGTGTGAGGCCGACACCGGCCTCCTCGGCGACGCCTCGGGCGTGGACTCCGGCTTGCCTGGGGACGCGGGGATCGGTGGTGACTCGGGGGTCGACGGTGACGCGGGGCAGCCCACGGACGCGGCGGTGACCGACGGAGGCACGCCGGTCTGCGGGATGGGGCGCAGCTTCAGCCTGGACGTGGACGGGTGGTCGGTCGACCCGCTCGAGGGCCCGGTCGTGGTCGAGGGCGTCGACCCGCTGGTGCTCCGCTCACTCATCTCCGATCGGACGGTCACCGTCTTCCTCAGCGGTGAGGTGCCGCAGGCCTGGACCTGGGTCGGCGACACGCTCTACGTGATGCTCGAGGTGGAGCGCCCGTGGTGGGTGGAGGCGCGGCTCACGGCCTGGGCGCTCGATCCGGCCGATGGTCCGGCGGAGCTCCGCCTCGTGGCCTGGAGCGGGAGCCGCTACGGGCAGGGGGTGATCGACCCGGTGCGCTATGGCTACGAGGCCGGCGCCTGCCAGCTGACCGGCGACGGCTGTGGGCCCCAGCGGTCCGAGTCCCTCCGCGTGGTGGCCGGGGCCGAGACCCTCACCGCGGACTGGGGCGAGCGGGCGGAGGCCGGGGCCCTCACCATCCTGAACGGGCGCAGCGCGCGCTACGTGGATGGTCCGTTCTGCTCCGACACGCCCTCGGAGTGGTACGCAGGCTGGCTTGCCTATCGACCGCCGCTCACCGGCGACTGCGCGTCGATGCAGCGGGACGCGTGCATCGCGGACTCGCGCTGCGTCTTGTGGGGCTCCGAGGTGGCCGACCCGAGCTACCTCTGCCGGCCGGCCCAGACCCCCTGCGAGTCGCTGGGCGCGGACGATTGCCGCGTGGACCCGACCTGCCGCTGGGACCCCGGCGACTGCTACTGCCCCGAGGACGTGGACTGCGACTGCGGCGGCGGGCCCGCGCCCAAGTGCCGCGACCTGTGCGGTGGGTTCCTCGGGACGGGGTGTGGGCCCGGCTACTACTGCGACCTCGACCACTTCAGCGCGCCGGCCTGCTTGCAGCCGGGTGACGCGGACGGGGTCTGTGAGCGGCTCCCGGAGGCCTGCCGCGGGACGCCGAACGGCCCGGTGTGCGCCTGCACGCTCAGCACGCCGCCGGGGCCCACGAGCTTCGAGAACGACTGCCTGCGCCGCCAGGCCCAGGCCTCCGGCGCCATCCCGGGCACGTGCATGTAGCAGGCCCGGTGGCGTTGCGCCGTGGACAGCGGGCAGCCAAGCTCGAGGGCATGCGACGAGCCCTGTACCTCGGCCTCCTCCTCGCGGCGTGTGCAGGGCAGCCTGCGCCTGGCCCATCGGTCGGACCACAGACCGACGCCGCCGACCTCGCCTTCGATGGCGAGCGGTGGGCGGAGGCGATGGCGGCGTACGAGGCCGGGTGGAGCGGCGGGGCGGTGCTGACCGCGCAGCAGCGGATCCGGGCCGCGGTGGCGGCCCACCACGCGGGAGACGACGGGGCGGCGTTCGTCTGGTTCGAGCGAGCGCTCGCGGGCGGCGCGCCGGAGCCGGTGCTCCGCAAGCTGCCCTTCATGGCACCGCTGGTGGCCGACCCCCGGTGGGCGGAGGTGGCGGCGCGCTACGCCCATCGATGCCAGTCGGAGGCGCATCGAGGCCTCGACTTCTGGCTGGGCGAGTGGACCGTCCGCACCCGCGACGGCGAGGTGGCGGGCACCAACGTCATCACCCGCGACCTCGGGGGTTGCCGCGTGCTGGAGCGCTGGCGCGGCGCCACCGGTGGCCAGGGGTCCAGCGTGAACTGGTACGACCCGGCGGAGGGGCGGTGGCACCAGCTCTGGCTCGACGAGGGGGGCAACAGCATCCACTACGTGGGTGGCCCTGGTCCGCAGGGCGAGATGGTGCTGATGGGTGACAAGGTGCTCCCAGATGGCACCCGGCTGAAGAGCCGCATGCGGCTCGCGCCGGAGCCCGAGGGCGTGCACCAGCTCATCGAGCTGTCTCCGGATGGCCGCCGGTGGCAGCCCTGGTTCGAAGCGTCCTATCGGAGACGCTAAGGTCTTTGCACGATCCGCCGAATTGGTCGTGCAGTGAAGCGGGTGCGCGCGACATTCGCCCGCCTTCGTGGGCACCTGGCCGTGCGGTTCCTCAGCCTCCTCGTGGGCCTCCTGACCGCGCTGGTGATGGCGTGGCCGGTCCTACAGGGGCCCGAGGTGGTCACCGCGCCTCAAGGTGGGGCGGCCGACGTGCGCCTGGGGGCCCGGGTGGTCCTCCGGGCGGAGCAGGTGCCGAAGGCGCCCGCGGCGGTGTGTGCGTTCGTGGAGCCGGGCGGGTGTGCGGGCGTGTGGTCCCGGGTCGCGCTCGAGCACGCCGGGACCGACGAATACGAAGGCTACCTTGCGCTCATCCAGCCCGCGGCGGCCGAGCCCGTCGTCGTCCACCAGCTCGCGGGCGGCGCCTTCATCCCCACCCCGGTGTTCCGAGCCCACCGCATCTGGACGGCGGAGGTCGCGCTCGGCCCGGGGGAGCACGGGGCCTACTTCGTGCGCACCGAGCCGGGGGCGCCCGCAGGCTACCTCGAGCTGTGGACCCGGCCCGCGTTCATGGACGCGCTGGCCCGGGTGGATTGGGCCCTCGGCCTGCTCTTCGGCGTGGTGGTGGCGATGACGCTCTACGCGCTCTTCTCGATCAACCCGGCCGAGCCGATCTGGCGCTCCTTCACCGCCTTCCTCGCCGCGACGTCGGTCCTGACCTACGTCAACCTGGGTTACGCGTATGGCCACTTGGGGCACCTGGCCCCGGACCTGTCTCGGAGCCGCTGGCCGATGATCCTGGTCGGCCTCGCCGCGCTCAGCGCGTTCGGGCGTCGGTTCCTCTCCCTCGACACCGCCATGCGTCGCCCCGCCGCCGCGCTCAGGGTCCTGGAGGGGGCGCTGGTGCTCGCCGCCTCTGGCGTCCTGTTGGGGCTGGATCTCCCCATGGTCTGGGCGCGGGCCGTGGTGATCGTGGTCGCGGTCCTGTCGGTGACGCTGGCCTCCTCGCGCGCCCTCGCCGGCGTGCCGCAGGCCTGGCTCTACGTGGCGGGGTGGGCCCCCCTGGTGGTGATGGCGGGGCAGGGCACCCTGGCCGCGCTGGGCCTGGTCGCGTTCTTCCGGCACCCCGAGCCGCCCCTCATCGTCGCGGTCGCGGCGTCGGTGCTCCTGTTCACGTTCGCGGTGGCGGAGCGGGTGTCGGCCGAGCGGCGCGCCCACGCCGAGGCGCTGGCTGCGAGCGAGCGCCGCTACGCGTACGCGGCCCGGAGCTCCAACGACGGGCTCTTCGACTGGGACCTCACCACCAACGCCCTGTTCCTCGCGCCCCGCATCTACGAGAGCCTCGGCCTCCCCCTCGGCACCCTGGACGCAGATCTCGGGCGGCTCCTCCGCCTCGTGGTGGCCGAGGACCGGCCGGGGGTCGAGCGGCGCCTGCGCGCAGCCCTGGGCGAGCGCGGTCAGGACTCCGTGCACGCCGAGGCCCGCCTCATGGCGCACGGAGAGCCGCGCTGGTTCACGCTCCGCGGCCTGGTGATCCGGGACGATGGAGGGCGACCCACGCGCCTGGTCGGCGCGGTGGCCGACAACCACGCCCGCAAGCTCAACGAGCTGGAGCTGTCGCGGCGCGCGTTCACGGACGAGGTCACCGGCCTCGCCAACCGAGCGCGGGTGGCGCAGCACCTCGCGACGTTGATGGAGATCCGCGAGCAGCAGCCCGACTTCTCGTTCGCGGTACTCTTCGTCGACCTGGACCGCTTCAAGAACGTCAACGACAGCCTCGGGCACCTCGTGGGCGATCAGCTCCTCGCCACCCTCGGCCAACGCCTGGCCCACGTGGGGCGCGAGGAGGACATGGTCGGGCGCCTGGGCGGCGACGAGTTCGTGCTCGTGGCGGCGGGGCACGTGACGCTCGAGGACGCGGAGTCCATCGGCCGGCGGATCCTGGAGGTGCTGGCCGCCCCGGTGACCCTCGAAGGGATCGAGATCCGCACCGGCGCGAGCATCGGCGTGGCCCACAGCGACATCGGCTACGAGTCGGTGGAGGAGATCCTCTCCGACGCGGACCTCGCGATGTACGAGGCCAAGCACAGCGGCAAGGGGCGTTGCGCGACGTTCCGGCCCGCGATGCGCGAGCAGGCCGTCTTCCGCCTCTCCATGGAGGCGGACCTCCGCCAGGCGGTGGAGCGCGAGGAGCTCACGCTCTTCTACCAGCCGATCGTGCGGGCAGACGACGAGGCGCTCGCCGGCTTCGAGGCGCTGATCCGCTGGCGGCACCCCCGCCGCGGCCTGGTCTCGCCCGCCGACTTCATCCCGCTCGCCGAGGAGACCGGCCTCATCCGCCCGATCGGCCGCTTCGCGCTCCTGCAGGCGGCAGGCCAGCTTGCGAGATGGCGCGCCCGCGCGCCGGGGATGGAGGACCTCTTCATCACCGTGAACGTCTCGCCCGCCCAGTTCGGGCACGATCTCGTCGCGGACGTGCGGGCGGCGTTGGACGCGTCGGGCCTCCCCGCGCGGTGCCTCAAGCTGGAGATCACCGAGAACCTCTTCGTGGGGGAGTCGGGCACCGTGAAGTCCGAGGTGGACGACATCTCGGCCCTCGGCGTCGCCTTCTCCCTCGACGACTTCGGCACCGGCTACAGCTCCCTGAGCTATCTGCACCGGCTCCCGTTCCGGACCCTGAAGATCGACCGCAGCTTCATGCGGAACCTCCTCGAGGACGCGCAGAGCGAGGCCATCGTGCGCAGCGTGCTCGCGCTGTCGCGGGCGCTCGGGCTCGACACGGTGGCGGAGGGGGTGGAGACCGCCGAGGTGGCGGAGCGCCTGCGGCACCTGGGGACCCGGTACCTGCAGGGCTACTACTTCGGGCGGCCTCTCGCGCCGGCTGAGATCGACCTCAGCCGCTACATGCGCAAGACGGCTTGACGCGGCGCTAGTAGAGCAGCTCGGCCCAGCGGCGCCCGGCGACCATCTCCGCCTTGCGCCGCTCCCACAGCTCGTCGTCGCCCACGATCTTGCGGAAGACCTTGTCCAGCGCCTCGCCCATCCGCTCCTGGCCGGCGATGTAGACGTAGGTCCGCGCGTCGTTCATCAGGCTCCAGACCTCGGCCCCGCGCTCCTCGAGCGCGTTGTCCCAGGCGATCGGATCTTCCCAGTGGGGGCGCGGGCTCAGCGCCTTGAAGGCCCGGAAGGTCTCCTTGTCGTAGTACTGGGCGAAGTCGTCCAGCTCATCGTTCTGGTAGATCATCTCCAGGCCGCTGCGGGCGCCGTGGAACAGGCGCACCGCGCCCTTGAAGTCGGGGCGCTCCTTGTAGAGCTGCTTCACCAGGGCGCGGAAGGGGGCGATGCCGGTGCCCATCCCGATGAGGATCAGGTTGGCGTCCTTCTCTTTCGGCAAAGCGAAGGGCAGGCCGTAGGGGCCGGACACCGTGATGTCGTCGCCCTCCTTCAGGTCGCACAGGAAGTTGGAGGCGCGACCCTCGAAGCGCTCGCCGCTGTAGTCGTCGATGTAGTGGACGCGCTTCACGCAGATCTTCAGGCGCACGTCGCCGTTGTGGTTGACCTCGGGGAGGTCGGCCACGGTGTACAGCCGGAAGTGCTCCTTGGGCCCGAAGTCCACGTCGCCGGGGACGAGGATGCCGATGCTCTGCCCGACCTTGAAGCCGAAGTCGCGGTGGACGTCGAGCTCCAGCTCCCGCACCTCGTCGGTCAGCTCCGGCGTGATGCGCTGGGTGCTCACCACGGTGGCCGTGTAGCGGGTGGATGTATCGTAGTCTCTAAGACGCATGGTCCCCTCTTTCGTGCCCTGGCCTGCTCAGATGGAGAGCCGACCGCGAGCATCCTCCTCGGAAGTCTTGTTCTTCGTCTGGCAGCTGCCGCCAGAGCAAGTGCAACCGGAGCAGCTCATGCGACCGGCCAGAACGTCCGGGTCGCTGTCGCTGTCCAGGAAGGCGCGTCGCCACGCGCTCTGAACGAATGCCCACGCCACGATCACGCCGGTGATACCGAGCACCGCGATGACATAGGACAGCATGGTCAACCTCCCAGGCCCGCGAAGCCCATGAACCCGACGGAGAGGATGCCCGCCACCATGAGGGCGACGGCGGTGCCCTTCACCACGTCGGGGAGCTTCGCCAGAGCCAGATTCTCGCGGATTCCGGCCATCAACACCAGCGCCAAGGTGAACCCGAGGCCTGCGCCCACCGCGTACACCACGGACTGGATGAGGTTGTAGCCCTTGTTGGTCTGGAACAGGGCCAGGCCGAGGATGGCGCAGTTGGTCGTGATCAGCGGCAGGAAGATGCCCAGGGCCTTGAACAGGGTCGGGCTCACCTTCTTGATGAACATCTCCACCAGCTGGACGGTGGAGGCGATGACCGCGATGTACGAGATCAGCTGCAGATAGGGGGCGTCGATGGCCATCAGCACCGCGTGGATGCCGTAGGCACACAGCGAGCTCACCACCATCACGAAGGTCACCGCGCCGCCCATGCGGCTCGCGGTGGCGAGCTTCCCGGAGACGCCCAGGAACGGGCAGATGCCCAGGAAGTAGGCCAGCACGAAGTTGTTCACCAGGCTGGCGTTCAAGAAGATGGTCCAGAGGGGCTCTTCGTTCATGACGCCACCTCCGCCGTGGCCAGGGCCGCCTTCCGCGCCTTTCGCTTGGACAGGTAGTTGAAGAACAGGAGCCAGCTACCGAGGGTGAAGAAACCGCCGCTCGGGAGGATCATGATGACCCAGGGCTGAAAGCTCGCCGGCAGCACGGCCACGCCGAACAGGCTGCCGCTCCCGAGCACCTCGCGCACCGCGCCGAGGAGGAACAGGGCGAAGGTGAAGCCGAGGCCCATCCCCGCGCCGTCGGCGAGCGACTTGACGAGGTCGTTCTTGGACGCGAAGGCCTCGGCCCGGCCCAGGATCACGCAGTTCACCACGATGAGCGAGATGAAGGCGCCGAGCGCCTTGTGGAGGTCCAGGCTCACCGCCTGGATCACGTACTCCACCGCGGTCACGAAGGACGCGATGATCAGGATGTACGACGCGATGCGGACCTGCTTCGGGATGAACTTCCGCAAGAGCGAGATCACCGCGTTGGACATCACCAGCACCACCATCGTGGCGAGGCCCATGGCCAGGGCGTTGATGGCGGAGTTGGTCACCGCCAGGGTGGGGCACATCCCCAGCACCTGGACGAACACCGGGTTCTCCTTCCAGAGACCCTTGATGAACTCGTCGGTGGTGGTGGGGCCTTCGAGCGTGGCGCTCACTTCGCACCTCCGGGGTTCATGAAGTCAGCCTTGTGCTTCTCCACCTTGGGGATCCAGGTGGTGGTGCTCTCTCGCAACATCGCCGCCACTGCCTTCGAAGAGATCGTGGCGCCGGTGATGCTGTCGAGCTGCCAGGGGTTCGACTTGGTGCCGTGCTTCACCGCCGCCACCGCGTGGACGGGGGCGCTGCCGTCGGCGCTCAAGCTCACGTCCAGCGCCTCGAAGTTGGCCTGGAAGCCCGGGTCGGAGGCGATCTTGTCGCCCAGGCCGGGGGTCTCCTTGCTCTCCAGCACCACCATCCCCACGATCGCGTGCGCCTCGAAGGAGTAGCCGTAGAGGATGCGGATGGTGTCCGCGTAGCCCATCCCCGCCGCGGGGATGGCGAGGCCCACGAGGCTGCCGTCCTCGGCGTAGCCGCCGAACACCAGCGGGCCGGTGGCCGGGCCTTCGAGGAGCTTGAAGCCGTCGTCCGTGGCCGCGAAGGTTTTGCTCTGCTTCGCCGCCGGGAGCACCTGGAAGATCGCGCGCTCCAGGGCCGCGGCCTTGTTGGCCTCGATGATGGGCTTGGTGCCCTGGAACACCGAGACGATGAGGAGCCCGCACACCACGCCGATGCCGACGAGGGCGCGGTACATCTCGAGGGGGCTGTCGCCCTTGGCCACCGCGTCCATCAGGCCTTCCTCCCCGAGGTGCCGTACACGGTGGGGCGCACCAGCCGGTCGATGTGGGGCGCCACCGCATTTGCAAGCAGGATTGCGTACATGACGCCCTCCGGCATCCCGCCCCACAGGCGGATGGTGACGGTGAGGACGCCGATGAGGGCGCCGTAGATCACCACGCCGAGGGTGGTCATGGGCGAGGCCACCATGTCGGTGGCCATGAACACCGCGCCCAGCATCAGGCCGCCGGAGAGCAGCATGAACGGCGCGGTGGGGTACGCCTCGGGCGAGGCCAGGTGCAGGGCGAAGGTCAGCACCGCCACCGTCACGAAGATGGACAGCGGGATGCGCCAGTTCATCATCTTGCGGGCCGCCAGGTACGCGCCGCCCAACAGGATCAGCACCGCGCTGGTCTCACCGGTGGAGCCGGTGGTGAAGCCCATGACGAGGTCGGACGCCGCGGCCAGGTTGTGCTCGAACTTCCACGCCGCAAGGGGCGTTGCAGACGTCAGGGCGTCGGTGTACTCCGGCGCCGCGAAGGGGAAGGTGAACAGCGAGGACGGCACCGAGCTGAAGCGCCCCGAGCCGAAGGCGGCGTGCCAGGTGGTCATCCCCACCGGGAAGGCCGCCTGCATCACCGCCCGGCCCACCAGGGCGGGGTTGAAGGGGTTGTAGCCGAGCCCACCGAAGAGGTGCTTGCCGAGGCCCACCGCGATGAACCCGCCCAGCATGGTCATCCACACCGGGAGCCCGGGGGGGAGGGTGAGGCCGTACAACAGGCCGGTCACCGCCACCGACCAGTCCGACAGCGTGCTCGGCTGCTCGCTCCACTTGCACAGGAGCCACTCCGCGAGGAGGCAGGACGCGAGGGCGGCGCTCAAGGTCACCGCCGCGGTGAGCCCGAACGCGTACACCCCGAACAGCGCGGTGGGGACGAGCGCCCACACCACGTGGCGCATGATCAGGTCGACCGACGCACCCGAAGTGACGTGGGGCGAGGTCCTGAGTTGCAGGGTCTTGGCCACCGACACCATCAGCTGGCCTTCGCCTTTCGAACCGCTGCCTTGGCCACGCGGAAGTGTTGCACCAGCGGGATGTGGGACGGGCAGACGAACGAGCACGAGCCGCACTCGAAGCAGTCCATGAGGTGGTGCTCCTCGGCCATGGTCGCGAACTCACCGTTCTTGGCGAGCAGCCCGAGCTGCGAGGGGTTCAAGAAGATCGGGCACGCGTCCACGCAGTACGCGCAGCGGATGCACGGGTACTCCTTGGGCGGGGTGTCGCCGCCCTCGCGCAGGGTGAAGGCGGTGACCCCGGAGGTGCCCTTCACCACCGGGATGTCGAGGCTGGAGACGGCGGGGCCCATCATCGGGCCCCCCATGAAGACCCGGGCGATGTCGTCCTCCACCCCGACCTCGTCGAGGATGAAGCGCAGCGGGGTGCCGATGAGGATCCGGTAGTTGCCCTTCTTCTTCACCGCGGGCCCGGTGACGGTGATGACCCGCTCCTGGATGCCCTGGCCCACCGGCAACAGGCGCCCGATCTCGGCCGTGGTCGCGACGTTCACCACCACCGCGCCCACCTCGATCGGCAGGCCCCCGGAGGGGACCTCGTGCCCGGTGAGGGCGGTGATCAGCATCTTCTCGGCCCCCTGCGGGTACTTCACCGGGAGCACCGCCACCTCGACCTCGGCCTGGAGGTCGGCCGGCAACTTGTCTTGCAGGTGCTGGGCGGCGTCCGGCTTGTTGGCCTCGATGCCGATGAAGCACTTCGCGGCCTGGGTCAGCTTCATGAGGTAGCGGATCCCCATGAAGATGTCGTCGGACTGCTCCAGCATCACCCGGTGATCCGTGGTGAGGAACGGCTCGCACTCCACCCCGTTGATGATCAGGGTCTCGCAGCGCTTCCCCTCCGGGATCTTCAGCTTCACGTGGGTGGGGAAGGCGGCCCCGCCCAGGCCCACGATGCCCGCGGCCTGGATGCCGGCGATGATCTCGTCGGCGGTGGCGCTCTCGAGGTCGACCCCCGCCCCGTCCGGGACCTCCTGGCTGGAGCCCGGGAAGGGCTCCAGGTAGATGCCCGGCACCATCTTGCCCGACGCGCTGGGCATGAGCCCGATGCGCCGCACGATGCCCGAGGCGGGGGCGTGCATGGCCACCGACATGAACCCATCGGGCTCGGCCAGGAGCTGCCCCCGGATCACCTCCTCGCCCTCCCGCACCACCGGCACCGCCGGCTTCCCGATGTGCTGCGACAGCGGGATGGTGAGGGAAGGCGGGAAGGGGAAGCGCCGGATGGCGAGCCCTGCCGTGGCCTCCTTCGCCTCCGGCGGGTGAACGCCGTGGGCGAAGGTCTTCTTGCTGAAGAGTCTCATCGGTGACCTGTGACGCCTCGACTCAGTTGTACTTCTCGGCCCGCGCGATGAGCTTCGCGACGTCCTTCGCGCCCCGGTCCTTGGGGAGCCCGGGGTGGATGACCTGCGCGGTGCACTTCTCGGCCGCCTTCACCAGCTCGAGATAGGAGCCCGCGCTCGGGTCCTTGATGAAGGCCTTCTTGTTCGCGTTGTACGCGAACATCTTGTTGTTGATGTTGATGCACTCGTCGCACGCCGTGCACTGGTCGGAGTCGATCCACGGCGCCATGTAGTCGCCGGCCGCCGCCGCCCCGTTGCCGCCCGCCGCCGCGCCGTTGGTCGGCGAGGGCAGGGCCACCAGGTTCGCGGTGGTGTCCACGGTGAGCGAGCCGCCGGAGGCGAGCTGCAACAGGCCCTGCGCGATCTTCCCGATCACGTCCTGCCGGATCTTGGCCTCGACCTGCTCCGTCGTCATCGCCTCCGGGCGGACCCCGGCGATGGCCTTCAGCATGATCCAGAAGTCCAACCGCTCCTGGGCCGACGCCACCATGACGCTGCTCACCAGCAGACGCCCGAGGCGCTGCTGACGGTCCACCGACCACACGAAGGGGTACTTGCCCTCGCGGTCCTCCTCGGACAGCTGCATGAACTCGTGCAGCGGCACCATGTCGCTCGTCCAGGTGTCCTGCGGCGCCTTCCGGAAGTGCTTCCGGAAGCGGGTCTCGGTCACCGCGAAGTCCACGAAGGTCATCGGCACCTCCATGGTCTTGTCCCGCGTCCCCTCCTTGTAGCGGAGGGTGTACATGGGCCAGTCGTCGGTGAGGGACGGGTTGCCCTCGAGGTCGAAGCACTCCTCCGGCGTCTTGCCCTTGTCGGGGTCGTACCGGAACAGCGGGTAGGCGCGAGACTCCACCGCCATCTTGGCCTGGTGGTGGCTCATGTCGTCGCCGATGCCGTGCTCGGGCTGGCAGGACGAGTACAGGTTGAAGAGCGCAGGCCGCCTTGCCTTCAGACCGCGGATGAAGCCCTCGATCATGTGGCCCGGGTGGGCGATGGTGCTCTGCATGACGTAGGTCGTGCGGTGCGCCATGCCGATGAGGCCGATCTCCTTTCGGATCTCCTGCTTGCCCTGGATGGCCTTGCCGTACTGGGCCATGTCGCTGACCTGGCCGATGAACCCGGAGGTGCAGGCCTGGCCGCCGGTGTTGGAGTACACCTGGGTGTCGACCACCACCACCTTGATGGGCTTGCCGCTCATCATCGCGCGCGACAGGTTCTGGAAGCCGATGTCATACATGGCTCCGTCGCCGCCCACCGACACCACCGGCGGGCAGAGCTCGAACTCCTCGTCGGTGAACTGGTGCCAGTTGAAGTACGTGAAGAAGCCGTCATGCTTCTTCGGGTCGTACTTGCCCGCCAGCTCCAGCTCGGCCAGGCGGATGGCCCGGAAGCCGTCCGCCATCTTGGCCATGTGCCCCTCGAAGATGCCCATGGCCATCGACGGGGAGTCCTGGAACAGGTGGTTCGTCCACGGGAACGGGTACGGGTTGAAGGGGTACGTCGACCCCCACACCGAGGTGCACCCGGTGGCGTTGATGATGCCCATGTTGACCCGGCCGCGCCCGCCCGCGCCCTTCACGTAGCGGAAGTGCAGGTCCTTGAGCTTGGCCAGGAGCTGGGTCACGCGCTGCAGCCACTCCTGATCGATCGGCTGCCCGCCGCGCAGGCCCTCCATCTTGTCGGCCAGGGTGGCCAGGGTGACGTCCTGGTTGGCCATGTCGCTCACGGCCTTGGCCATGGCGACCGGGTCCGAGATGTTGAGGCCCGACATCAGCTTCAGCTGGATGTAGCCCTCGAGCCGCTTGATCAGGTCCTCCAGGTTCGCCACGTGCTTCTCGACCCGGGGGCGCATCAGCGCCTCGACCGTGGCCACGAAGAGGTGGATGGAGGTCTTCTCGGCGCAGCCCAGGCACGCGCCGTCGCCGCTCGCGAAGGCGGTGTAGATGGTCTTGTCGAGGAGGATGGTCTCGAGCGCCCCGATGCCCTCCTCGAGGTTGTCCACCCGCACGTACTTCTTGGGCGTGGTGGGCAGGTCCTGCCACAGGTCCCAGTGATCCTGCAGGCGCGCCACCGTCTCGTCCGTCTGCGCGATGGGGCGCAGCGCGTCGTCGTTACAGACCTCGACGCACTCCATGCACCCCTTGCAGGTGTACGGGTTGACGGTGATGCTGAGCAGGCCACCCTCGCCCTTGGCCTTCTTCTCGATGTTCGTGAAGTAGGGCCGGGTGATGGCGAGCTTGAAGCCGTTCATCGCCTCCTTGAAGCGCCCGAACTCCGCCTTGAGGGCGGCCTTGTCCTCGCCCTGGAGCTCGGTGGTGCTCAAGGTCTTGGTGATGGCCTCGTCCAGGATCTCCGCCACCGGATCCGTCTCCGGCGCCTCCTGCAAGAGGGCCTTCCAGTGCTTCTCCAGCTGGCGGACCGCCTTGGGCAGGTGCTTCACCGCGCCGCCCTTCTTGACCCGCTCCAGCACCGTGTCGAGCACCTGGCCGGGCTCGTTGACCAGGCCGGGGATCGCGGTGTCGGGGCACACCGTGTAGCAGTTGCCGCACGCGGTGCAGTTCTCGGCGATCCACTCGGGGTGGTGGAACCGGATGCCGGTCATGTCACGGAACAGCGAGGTCACCGCGGGCATGGTGCCCAGCCCGATGAAGGGGTCGGTGAGGTTGTCGTTGCCCATGCCCCGGGCATAGAAGTTCCCGGTCTGCTCCCAGAAGCGGTGGATGTCGGTGGCGGGGGCGGAGCTCTGCGGCTCCTTCCGCAAGAGAACCGGCACATCCGAGTGCGCCTTCTGGCCGGGCTTCAGCACCGCCTTGGTGGGCTCGCCCACCGGGATGGCGCGCAGCTCGTCGAAGCCGCGGCGCACCACCCGCATGTTGTCCTCCACCACCCGGGCGCCCTTGCCGCCGAACTTGTGCTGGAGCTGCTCGCGGATCGCCTTCAGCAGATCCTCTTCTGCCAACCCCGCCTGCTGCATCACGTGGGAGACCTTGAAGAAGGCGCCCTGGAACGCGATGCCCTGCATGCGGAGCTGCAGCTCGGGATCCGTGGCCTCCTCGCGCGCCACCTTGAACGCGTCGATGTAGTAGGCCTTGATCTTCTTGTTGATGATGATCCGCTGGTACTGCTCCGGGATGCTCGCCCACATCGCCTCCGGCGTGGGGGCGTCACCCTGGATGATGAACACCCCGCCCTCCTTGAGGCCGGCGAGGGCGTTGGTGTGGTGGAACACGTTGGGGTCCGGGGAGAGGACCACGTCCACGTAGAAGTACTCGCAGTTGACCCGGATGGGCTCCGGCGCCGCGGACAGATAGTACGTGGTGGGCTGACCCTTCTTCTCCGAGCCGTACTTGGGGTTGGCCTTGATGTGGTACCCCAGCAGGTCGAACAGGGTCATCGCCAGGTTCTTGCCGGTGGTGATGGCGCCCCAGCCGCCGATGGAGTGGAAGCGCACCGTGATGGCGCCGTTCGGCATCAGGTTCGGGTTCTCGGACCCGTGCACCGCCAGCGCCTTCACCTGCGGGTAGCTGTCCTCGATCGTCTGCTGGTAGAGCTCCTGCTTCGGCGTGAAGGGCTTGTCGCGCAGGAAGTCGATCGACAGGTAGAACATCTTCTTCTGCGGCCCGTTGGGCAGCATGTTCTCGATCGCGCCGATGATGCCCTCGGGCTGCAGGTCGCGGGACCCGAGGCCGAACGCGCCCGAGTACAGCGGAGGCGCGTCGTCCGCGCTCTTGTAGGTGTCGAGGTGCGGGTAGGGCTGCGCCTTCTTGTCGCGCCCGTTCTCGAGGCACTTCGAGATGCTCGCGCGGATCTCGCGCATCAGCGGCAGGTCCACCGCCAGGGGCTGGTCGAGGCGCTCCAGCACCACGACGCCCTTTCGGCCCTTCAGGATGCGGCCCACCAGGTCGGCGGGGAAGGGCCGGAACATGGCCATGTCCACCACGCCGATCTTCAGCTTGCGGGTGGTGCGCAGGTAGTCCGCCACCACCTCGGCCGACGGGATGACGCTGCCCTGACCGACGATCAGGTACTCGGCGTCCTCCACCCGGTAGGTCATCACGCGGTCGTAGCGCCGACCGGTGAGGGCGAAGAACTCATCGAAGGCGCGCTGCGACAGCTCCTCGATGTGGTCGAAGAAGAACGGGCGCTGCGCCGCCACGCTCTGCATGTAGCTGTCCTGGTTCTGCACCAGGCCCGCCATCACCGGGTTGTCGACGTCCCACAGCTCCGGGATGCGCCGCCGCGTCGGCCCGTAGATGATCTTCTGGGCCGCGGTGGGGGTGGGGATGATGTCCTCGGGGCGGCCGAGGTACTCGGCGATCAGCTCACGCTCCGGCACCTTCATCGACTCGATGAGGTGGGTGGTGAGGAAGCCGTCCTGCGCCACCACGCCGGGGGTCAGGCCCAGCTCGGCGATCCGGTGGGCGATGATGTTGAAGTCCGCGGCGTGCTGCGCGTTCTTCGCGAACATCTGGAAGAAGCCGGTGTCGTCGATGCAGTGGTAGTCGTCGTGACCCGCGTGCACGTTCAGCGTGGCCTTGGTCATGGCGCGCGCGCCCACGTTCAGGACGTAGGTCAGGCGCTTGCCGACCGCGGCGTAGAGCGACTCGTGCATGTACGCGATGCCCTGCCCGGACGAGAAGTTCGACGCGCGCAGGCCGGTCATCGACAGGCCCGCGGTCACCGCGGCGGCGGCGTGCTCACCCTCCGGCTCGATGAAGATGAGCGGGCGCCCGGAGACGTTCACGTGCCCCTTCGCGGCGGCCTCCGCCCAGTACTCGCCCATCTGCGTGGAGGGCGTGATCGGGTAGGCACCGGCGGCGTCCGTGGACTCCTGCTCGCACATGATGACGGCGCTGTTGCCGTCCAGGGCTGCGCGGATACCAGGGTACTTGTATTGCTGTTGTTCCTTGCTCATTGCGCCCGTCTCTTCTCGAACTTTGTGGGTTTTCAGGTCGGCGCGTCGGGGCGGGTCCCCTTGCGGATGATCTTCTTGGCCGCATCCCCGCGCACCGCGCCTTTGTCATGGTCCAGCCAGACGATCGCGCCCGTGGGGCACCGCTGGATGGGGAGCATGGTGTCGTGCTTCTGGGTGTAGTCGACGATCGGCAGGTTCGCGCGCATGGTGATGAGCCCGGGCCCATCCATGGCGCAGCGGCCGCACGCGGTGCAGGCCACCTCGCAGTCCTCCAGGAGCTCGTCCCCTGCCTCCTGCGAGCGGCAGGCCACCCACAGCCGGTGGCTGACGGGGTGGATGGAGAACAGGTCCTTCGGGCACGCGGTGACGCAGTCGCCGCACGCGGTGCACAGGTCTTCGTTCACCACCGGGAGCCCATGGGCGTCCATGGTGATGGCGTCGAAGGTGCAAGCGACCTCGCAGTCCGCGAGGCCGAGGCAGCCCCAGAAGCAGCCCTTACCGCCGCCGCTCACCATGGCGGCCGCGGCGCAGGACTTGAGGCCCGCGTACTGGGCGTGGTTGCGCGCGACGTTGGTGCCGCCCTGGCAGGCCAGGCGCGCGACGCGCTTCTCCTCCGCCTTCACCTCCATACCGAGGTAGGTGCCGATGGAGGCGCGGCCGGCGTCGGAGCTCACCGTGCACTTGCCGGGGTTGGTCTGGCCCAACACGAGGGCCTCGGCGAAGGGGCGACAGCCCGGGAAGCCGCACGCGCCGCAGTTGGCGTGGGGGAGCATGTCCTCCACGTCATCGATGCGTGGGTCCTCTTCGACGTGGAGCTTCTTGTTGGCGAACACCAACAGCGAAGCGAGCAGCACGGTGAGCGCGCCAATGGCGCCCACCGCGGTCACGACCACCATCACGCCGTGGTCCTCCCCACGCCCCCGTCACCTGTGTCGGTCCGCACTGCCGCGATCGGCTGAGCAACCCGTGTGCCACGCTGGGGCCTGGCCTCAATCTGGGAAAGGAGCGTAACCCTATTCGATCCGACTAAAAACGACCCAAGGATTTCAAAGCCTTAGCGAGGACCTGGGACAGACGAGGGGCGGCGGAGGGTGTTACCGGTCAGCGTCGGGGTTCTCACGGTGTACCGAAGCCGTAACGTCCCCGAGGGGCGGCTCAGGGCCGGGTGAAGACCCCGAACAGGCCCAGGTGATCGGAGCCGAAGGTGCCGGCCACCGGGTCCACCAGGATCCGGAGCACCGCGTTTGGTTGCCTGCCCCGGAGCCAGAAGTAGTCGATGCGCTCGGCCGGGCTCCGGGCCGGGAAGGTGGGGCCGGGGTCGTTGGGGAACAGCGCGGCCCACCCGTCGGTGTACCCGGCGGCGCCGAGCACAGGGGACACCGGGCCATTCGGGCCGGTGTTGAAGTCGCCGGTCAGGACGACGGGCCCGGTCGGGGCGAAGTCCGCGAGGGCGTCCGCGACCGCCTCCGCCTGCCGCATGCGCACCATCGCGTCCATGTGATCGAAGTGGGTGGTGCCGAACACCATGGCGCCGGTCGAGGTGGTCACCCGCACGAGGAGGAGCGCGCGGGGGAAGGCCCCCGAGGGCAAGGCGACTTGCCTGGTCTCTTCGACCGGGAGCGCGCTCAGCACCGCGATGCCCTCGTCGTAGCGGTCCCAGGCTCGGTGGGTGGGGCGCCGCTGCACGGTGTAGCGGAGCGGGCCGGCGGCCTCGAGGTCGGTCCGCAGCTCCTCCACGTTGTCGCGCCCGTCGCCCTCGCACGCCTCCTGGAACCCGATGAGCTGGGGCGCGAGCGCCGCAAGCTCCCTTGCGATGACCGGGCGCCGCAGGTCCCAGTCGTCGATGAGACACCGCAGGTTGAGGGACACCGCGGTGATCGCATCCTCGGGGATGGGCCCGGCGTCGGGGAGGGGTGGGAAGCCGGCGTCGGCCGGGCCGCTGTCGGGGGTGGTGGCGTCGCTCGGGCCGGCGTCCGGGGCGCCGACGTCGCTGGGGCTGGGGTCGCTCCCACAGGCCGCGGTCAGGAGCAGGGCGGGGAGGGCGAACGCCCAGCGGGTGCAGAGCTGCACGGAGGGGAGCATAGCCGCGAAGATCGGGGTCGTCTCGGCGGCGTTCGACGGCGATGTAGGCCGAAGGGCTACATTGACCCAGAGCGTAGGATTTCCCGGGCGACTCGGTCGGCTCTCCGGCGACCCTCCAAATCGGTCGGTATGGTGGGTCATCCGGCGCCGAAGGACGAGATTCCGGCCGGTTTGGCCGCGATGAGCGGTGCCGAAAAAGTCGAATCAGTTCCATCATTTGGGATGCGCTGGTGCGAGATCTTCAGCAGTTGCAGACGACACCCGGTGTCGCCAAGGGTGCGCTCCGTTCGCGGTCAGGTGGCCGCGGCGTTTCAAACCTGAGGGAGGAGCAACGAGCGTGAAGAGGAACAAGATCCTGATTTTTCCCATGGCCGTGATCGGCCTGTCTGCCTGCGCGGGGGCCGAGGACGCCCCGGAGGTGGCCCAGGGCACCGCGGCGGCGGTGAGCCTGCAGCCGGCCCCCACCATGTGCCTGATGCCGCGGGTCAACGTCGACCCCAGGCGCTCGCTGACGGTGACCGACCACAACATCCTGATCCCGGCTCAGGGCGGGCGCGACTTCTCGCTCACCCGGGTGCTGACCCAGCTGTCGAACCAGAGCGCGAACGGGAGCCCCAGCGCGCTGACCATGTTCAAGCAGCTCTGGGACACCCAGAACCCCGCCCCCGGGCTCGGTCTGGGCTTCAACTGCGCCACCTCCGGCGGGACGCCCAGCGTGGTGAACGGCTTCAACTACGGGTGCCGCGCCGCGGAGGGGACCCAGGCCACGACCAACCCTGCAACCGCGCTTGCCAACTATGAGGCGGTGGCCCTCGTGAACCGCTTCGACCTCGCGCCGGCCGACGGCAGCCACTGCGGTGAGTACCGCATCGTGTTCGAGAACGGCCGCAACGTGAGCAGCCGGTCCTTCCTCATCATGGAGGCGGTGCTCCCGAACCCCAACCCCAGCTGCGGGATCGCGGCCTGTCGCCCGGTGCAGCAGTGGTGGGCCAACCTCACCACCATCACCGACCCCGCCATCCGCGCCCAGAAGCTGGAGGAGTTCTACTTCACCGGCATCTCCGGCTTCGAGCCCGTGGTGCACTACACCCACTTCCTCGACAACGGCGTGAGCTGCGGCTACGGCTGCGCCACCCCCGGGGCCACTGGCCAGTTCCGCACCAACACCTTCATGCAGAGCCCGTGGATGCTGAAGGAGTTCAAGCTCAAGCGCACCTGCCGTCGAGTGACCATCGAGCCCATCCCGATCCGCACCGCGGCGCTGACGGTCGACGACGGCTCCACCTCGCTCAACGCCGCGAGCACCACCGACACCACCATCGTCTGCGACCTCGACTTCAAGCCGGTGTCGGTGAAGGACAACCCCTTCAACGACTTCTTCAACGCGGCGAGCACCCACCCCCTCGCGTCGGCCTTCGTCGATCACATCGACGACCAGGTCGCGTGCCTCGCGATCAACGACGTGAACGGGTTCGGGTACTGCGGGCTGGATGACCAGTTCAACCACAACGAGTCGGGGGCGCTCGCGAGCCCGACCACCGACTACCGCACCATCTTCAACGCCAGCCCCAACAACCCGTCGGCGCTGCGGACCTCGATCCAGGGCGCGCTCACCGCGATCGGCAGCTCGCTGACGGTGGAGAACATCGTGGCCCGCGCCGAGGCCCAGTCCTGCAAGGGCTGTCACCGGCACGCGAGCGACGCGAACCTCGGGGGCGGGATCATCTTCCCGAACTCCGACTCGGGCGGGTTCGGCTTCGTCCACAACACCGAGCAGGTGGAGTCCGGGCCCGACGGCCTCCGCTTCCACATCTCGCCCGCCCTCACCGACGTCTTCCTCCCGTTCCGCGAGAGCGTGATGGAGGGCTTCCTGACCCGTTCGGCCTGCGTGTCCTGCGGCGACGTGGTCCTGGACAGCGCCGAGAAGGCGTCCACCACGGTGACCGCTGGGACCTCCCTGCGGATCTCCGGCACCCGGGCCATCCACTGAGCCCCGCTCCGGCGCGCGTCGCATCGGCGGCGCGCGTCGGCCCCACCTCACGGCGGCAGCGTCTCCCCGAGGTTCCGGGTGCAGGCGTAGCGCTGGTCGAAGTCCTCCTGCTCGTACTCGGGATCCAGCCCCTGCCGCGGCATGGGGATCAGCTTCCCGTTCAGCACCAGCTCGCCCTCGATCATGTTGGCCTCGCCCCGGAACGCGCCGTTGAAGGCGACCAGGTCCGCGCGGTCGATGTGCACGTTGAAGGTCTTCCCTTCGTACAGGATGGTGGCGTCGGCCGGCTCGAGGTGCACGTTCGTCATGCGCGCGACCTTGGTCGGGATGTCGTAGGCGTCGCTGCGCCGGTTGCGCCCGGTCATCGGCTCCACCGTCCCGCTCATCACCCCGTCGTGGAAGCGGATGCCGCGCAAGGGAACCTGCGCACCGTCGTCGATGTCGTAGGTCTCGAACTCCTCGAGCTCGATCCGGTCGTGCACGACGGTGACCGAGTCGTGGGCGTCGGGCGCGATGGAGTCGATCGAGATGAAGAGGATGGTGATCTCCTCCCGGATCCCGGTGACGGTGCGGTGGCCGGTGACGCGCGCGGTGCCGTCCACGAAGGTCCGTCGGTCGAGGCAGTCCTCTTGATAGGGGGTGTCGTACTCGGGCGCGCAGTCCTCGATCTCCCACTCCATGAGGCCCTGCTGGCCGGGGTTGCCCACCACCCGGCTGGGGTCGGTGAGCACGCCCAGCTTGGAGTAGCCGCAGTGGGTGTCGTCGTTCACCACGCCGGTCACCGCCCCCAGGGCGGCGATGACCAGGCGCGCCGCGCCCTCGCCCAGGGGCTTCGACATGTCGCACGCCTCGACCTGGGTCGGCACCTCCATGTCGGGGTCGCAGGTGAAGGACGCGAGGAACGTCGCCGCGTCGTACTCCGGATCCAGCCCCTGGCCCTTCACCGGGACCGCGACCGAGACCCCGTCCACCACGATCGACCCCACGAGGCTGTTCTCTTCCGCGTCCCGCCGCCCGTTCACCGCGGTGAGGTTCGAGCCCGCCACGCTGATCTCGAACGCGCGGCCCTCGCTCTCGACCCGGAGCGCGGCGTTGGTCCAGGTCATCGCCTCCATCTTCGCCACCGCGGTGGGGAGGGAGCAGGCCCCGGTCTTGGTGTCGATCGCGGTGCGCGGGCGCACGGTGGCTTGCAGTCGGCCGCCGTGCACGGTGAGCGCGTTCTCGCCCGGCTCCGTCCACATCACGAGGTCGGTGAAGTCGGCGTCGATCGCGATCTCGGCCGGGTCCCAGGTGGTGGGCACGATCGGCTCCACCGGGTCGCCGGACACGTAGCCGCGCAGGGTCTTGGTGCCGGTGAGCCGCACCGTGCCCTGGGCCCAGGTCTTCTTGCCGTGGCAGTCCTCACGGAGCACGGTGGGCTCGGTCAGCGCGAGCACGCAGGGCTCGGCGATGGTGAACACCCCGGTGCCGCCCGGCTCCCCCAGCTCGCCGGTGATCTCGGGCGAGAAGCGCACCGCGTCGCTCGAGAAGCCGCAGGTGGTGTCGGCCTCGAGCGCGTTGGCGAGGGTGCCGGTCAAGAGCGCGGTGAGCTGGGCCGCGCCCTGGCCGAGCGGCTCCACGAAGGTGCACTCGAAGGGCGCCTCGGTGTCGAGGGTGCCGCACTGCCAGCCCACGTCGAAGGCGGCGCGCGCGTACTCGGGGTCGAGGCCGTCGTCCCGCGCGTCGGTGGGGAGGCTGTAGGTCTCGCCCATCAGGCTGATGGTGCCGCGGAGCAGGTTCTCCTCCCCGTCCCACGGGCCGTTGAGGGCGGTGAGGTCCGAGGCCTCGAGGGTGGTCTCGAAGGTGCCCTCCGGGGCCTCGATCACCACGTCGGTGGGCTCGAGGTAGCGCACCGCGCTGAAGCGCGCGATGGGGGTCTTGAAGCCGCACGCCCCGAGCTCGGTGTCCATCGCGGTGCGGGGGTGGAGCTCGCCCGACAAGCTGCCTTGCACGAGGGTGAGGGCGGTGCCCGCCTCGCCCACCCGGAAGTCGACCCCCTGGATCCGCTCCAGGATGACGTCGGCGGGGTGATCGTCCATCGGGACCACCGGCTGCTCGAGGTCTCCGGTCAGGCGGCCTCGCATGACCTTCTTTGCGGAGACCGTGACCTCGCCCGAGACCACCGTCTCGGCCCCGCTGCAGGATGTCTTGACGACGCTCCGCTCGGGGAAGCGGAGGGTGCAGCCGCTCACCGTGAACTCCGCGGTGCCGAGGCCGCCGATCTGGCCCTCGGTGATGCGGATGTCGCGCAGCACCGCGTCGCTCGTGAAGCCGCAGGTGGTGTCCTCCTCCACCAGCTGGGCCACCGCGCCCAGGGTGCGGATGGTGAGGCGGGACGCCCCCTGGGCGAGCACCGGGCCGAGGCCCGCGCAGGTGTAGTCGACGGGCACGGCGAGGTCGTCGGTGCACGAGAAGCCCTCGGTGAAGCGCTCGGGGTCGTAGTCGGGGTTCAGGCCGTCGTCGTCGTTGGGCAGGTCGACGTCGTGGCCCCACACCGTGATCTGGCCGCCGAGGAAGTTCTCTTGCTCTCCCGCCCGCCCGTTCACCGCCCCGAGGCGCGAGGAGGCGACGTCGACGTAGAAGCGGCGCCCCTCCGCCGCCACGTGGACCTGGGCGTCGGTGTAGACCACCTCGGCCAGCTCCAGGTTCGGGGTGGGGATCATGCAGATCCCCGAGCTGGCGCTCGCCGCGAGGCGAGGTCGGGCCGCGGCGGAGACGTGACCCGAGACGTTGATCATCACCGCGTCGCTGTCGGAGCTCTCTACCTTCCACGCGTCCAGGGCGACGTCGTCGAGGCGGACCTCCACCGCGTCGGGGGCGAGCGGCACCACCGGCTGGTCGCGGTCACCGGTGAGGGTGCCGCGGATGGTGCGGGTGGCGCTGACGAGGGCCTTCCCGGTGACCTCGGTGACCACGCCCTGGCAGTCCTCGCTCGTATAGGGGGTCTGGCTGAAGTCCAGGTTGCAGCCCTCGACCCGCCACGTGGCCGAGCCCACCTGGCCCGGCTCGCCGTCCACCGTGAAGCCGTACTTCACGTCGGGGCTCTCGAAGCCGCACGCGGCGTCGTCGTTGATGACCTGCACCAGGGTGCCGACGTTCCTGACCGTGAGTCGGGCGACGCCCGCACCGACCCGTCCGGGGGCACACTGTTCCAGGCAGGCGGACGTCGACAGGGCCAGGGCGGTGACGAGGAGCGTGGTGCGGACGCGCGATCGCATCCCCCGAGGGTGTGCCACCCCCATGCCAGGGGTCGGATCACGTCGGTTTCTCGCCCTCCAGGACCGCGGTTCGAGGCGCCGAGGCCACGGTGCGGTGAGGCGTGTGGGCTCGAGGTCTCAGGTACGTGCGCCGCGTACACGCCACGGCAGGCCAGGTTGACGCGTCGCGCTGGGGCTCGGCGCTGGAACGGCGGTCAAGGAGCATGCGCGCGCGGGGGCGGCGCGCGGTTCTGGAACACCACCCAGCCCTCAACCTCGCCTACCTCGCGGAAGCGCTCCGGCGCGGCGCGGGTGGCCTCGACCAGGGCAGGGCCACGCAGCACGAGGTAGTCGTAGGCGGAGGCGGGCCCCTCGGGGGTGTAGCCCTCCGGCGCGACCCCAGGCGGGGCGGCGGGATGCAAGGTGGCCTGCATGGGGAGGTCCGCGGGGACGCGGTCGAGCGGCACGTACGCCGCGCCGTCGGCCAGGTGGTAGAAGCCGAGGTCCTCGCCCGCTCGCCACGGGCCCGCGGCGCCGGGGACCGAGAGGGGCAAGACACGTTGACGGGGAGGGATGAGGGCCCGCACCCGGTCGTAGGGCGCGGCCCAGGCGGAGTACTCGAGCACCGCGCTCCGGGCGAGCCAGGCGCCGTGCAGCACGGGGAGCAGGACCACCGCGGCGAGGGCGGCCCGCCGGCCTCGATACCCGGCGGGGGGGAGGAGGAGGAGGAAGAGCACCGGCCAGCCCACCGGAGCGAAGCCGATCGCGGCGAGGCCGACCGCGGCGATGGCGTAGACCCACGGGCCCACGGTGTGGAGCTTGTCGTAGTCCTCGTGGCGCGCGCCCCGCGCCGAGAGGAGCCACAGGGCCAGGGTCCCGGCCAGCAGGCCGGCGGTGAGGGCACCGCCGTGGGCTACCAGGGACGCGCCGACGTCGGCCAGGGCGGGGGCGTGAGCTCGAGCGCCCGGGCGCGCGGCGGGCGCGCGGGTGAGCAGGCTCGGCACCGCCAGGAGCAGGGTCGGCACCGCGGTGAGGCCCACGCTGAACACCGCCCGCGCGACGCCGCGCCGATCGCCGCGCATGCGCCTCACCCCGTGCACCACCAGGCGCGCCACGATGAGCGCTGCGGCGACGGTGAACAGGCCCCGGTCTCCGAGGAAGCAGAGCGCGATCCACACGCTGAGGAAGACGCTCCGGAGCCGCGCCTCCCGCTCGTAGATCGGGGCATCGAGGCGCATCGCGCGCAGGAGCCACTCGAGGTCCGCGAGCACGAAGAGGAGCCAGGGGGCGGTGAAGACGAGCGCGGCGCCGTCGAGGCCGAGGCCGGCGCCGAGCAGCACCACCGGGCCGGCGAGGGCGAGGCGCGGGCTCCGCCCGGTGGCCTCGGCGAGCCTGGCGGCGCCGATGACGAGCAGGCCGGCGGCGATGAGCAAGTTGAGTTTCGCGCCCACCTCGGCCGTCACCACCGACGTCCACGCCGCGGTGGCGAGCGCGAACAGCACCCCGGGGGTGGGGATCAGGCTCGGGGCGAGGTAGGCGTCGGCGCCGTGGGCGCCCCCGTCGGCGAACGCCGCGCCCAGGGCGACGTCCCGGGCCCACCCGGGGTAGGGCAGGTAGGGGCCCGCGAACAGCACGAGGCCCGCCGCGGCGACCCCGACCAGCACCCCGAGCCACACCAGGGGATCGTGGTGCCACCGGTGGGATACACCCAGGTCTGCCGCCACGGTGGGGAGCGCCATGCTCCTTGCACAGAAAGCTCAACGCCGCCCGACGTCAATCCCCGCCCAGCGTAGTATGTAGCGCACCGTGGTGCCGTGGCTCGGCGGGGCCCTGTGGGGCGGCGCGGCGCTGGTGGTCGCGGTGGGGCTCGCCTTCGGGCGGCGCCAGAACCGCGCGCCGGCCCTGGGGGGCGCGATCTCTCGGGCCAAGCAGCTCTGGCTGATCTGGGCGGTCTACGCGTGGTTCGTGCTCGCGCCCCTGTTCGCGCTCACTCCGGGGCTCTCGTCTGCCACGCAGGCCACCCTGCTCGTGTTCGCGGTGAGCATGTGGCTGCGGGGTGGGGTGGAGCTGGTGATGCTCTACGTGACCAGGAACTGGCGCCCGCCCATGGGGATGGCGCACGATGTGTTCACCGCGGCGCTCCTCGCCGTGGGCCTCGGCTTCATCCTGCGGCAGCCCCCGGCGCCGATGGTGGCGGCGGAGGCCTGGGGCAGGAGCCTCGTGGTGGTGTTGCTCGTGAGCATGGCGCTGGAGACGGGGTACGCGATGGCCTTTCACCGGGCGGTGGAGGGCCGCACCACCGGCGACGACGGGGTGTGGTTCGCCACCGCGGACGAGCCGCGCTTTCGCCGCGTGAACCGGGTGACCGCGTGGGCCAACGTGCCCCTGTACGCCTACGTGTTGGCTCTCCTGCTGTGGACCGCGGTGGCCCCGTGAGGTCGCGCTGGCTGGCCCTCGCGCCGCTCCTCACCCTCGCGGCCACGCCCGCCTTAGCCCAGGGCGAAGACGACGAGGGGTGGGTCGAGCAACGGCAGGTCAGCTTGCCATTGGCCCACAACGCCCGGCCGCTCACCCTGCCCGAGGACATGTTCGACGTGTTCCTCGACAGCGGTATCACCCAGCTCTCGCCTCAGCTCGTCGAGGTCGCCCTCGGCGCGGGGGCGCGCTACGGGGTCACCGACGAGCTGGAGGTCGGCGTGCGCCTCTTGCGAGTCACGCTGAGTGAGTCGCGGAACAGCGGGCTCGGGCGGCCGACCGCCTTCACCCAGCTCCGGGCGGATCTGGGGGCGGTGGAGCTCTCGGGCCGCCTCGAGCTCGAGCTGCCCACCGGCGCGGGCCCCCTCGTGAGCTGGCTCTCGTTGCCTGCCCTGGTGCGGGCGGGGCCCTACGTGCGCCTGGACGTCGCCCCTACCCTGGTGGCGCGGACGGGGGCGGCGTGGCAGTGGGCTTTGACGACGCCGGTGGTGCTCTCGGGGCAGGTCCTTCCGAAGCTGAGGATCTTCGTAGCGGGGGAGGTTGGTCTGCCTGACCTGCGGACCGGCCGGGACCTCCTGCTCGCGTTGGGGGGTGGGGCGGCGTGGACGTTCGGCGGGCCGCGCCCCTCGGCCGAGCTCGAGGCGCGGGTGACCGGACCGGCGGTGGCCCTGGCGGGCGAGCGCCCCGACGACCCCGCGTATGGGAATTATTTTGCGGGGGCGCTGACCCTCCGGCTCTTCTTCGCGGGGCCCTCGGACGACTGGCGCAGATCCCCGTTTTAGGCGAGATCCTGGGCTGTGAACACCACACAGCCGAGGACTCTCTGGACCACGATCGCGGCGCTCTTGTTCGCCGCAGGGTGCGGCAGCGACGCGCCCCTCCAGATCACCACGACGAGCCTCCCGAACGGTGTGCGCGGGACCGCCTACACCACCACCCTCACCGCGAGCGGCGGCACCGGCGAGGGCTACACGTGGTCGACCGTCGGCACGTTGCCTGCCGGCCTCGCGCTCGACGCGAGCGGCACACCGGGCGCCAAGCTCGCCGGCACCCCCACCGAGGCGGGCAGCTTCTCCTTCAAGGTGAAGGTCGCGGACTCCGGCGACAACAGCACCGAGGCCAGCTTCACCCTGGTGATCGCGAGCGACGTGGATCCGCTCCAGATCCTCACGACCACCCTCGGGAACGCCACCCTCGGGCAGGCCTACGGGGCCCAGATCACCGCGTCGGGTGGGCGTGGCACCTATACCTGGCGCGTCTCGCAAGGTGCCTTGCCGGACGGCCTGGCCCTGGGCGATGCAGGGAGCCCTGCCACCACCCTCGCCGGCACCCCAACGGTGTCGGGGCAGTTCGCGTTCACGGTGGAGGTGAGCGACGGCGCAACCACCGCCACCGTCGACCTCACCCTGGTGGTGAACGAGTCGGCGCGGCCGCTGATCATCCTGCCCACCACCCTCGCCACCGCGGACGAGCTCGTGCCGTACAGCGCGACCATCACCGCGCAGGACGGCAACGGCATGGGCTACACCTGGAGCGTGGTCGCGGGCGCGCTCCCCGCCGGCCTCACCCTGGCCCCCGAGGGGACCCCCAGCACCCAGCTCGCCGGCACCCCGACCGAGGACGGCGCCTTCACCTTCACCGTGCAGGTCCAGGACTCCGCCGGCAACCTTGCCTCCCAGGAGCTCACCCTCACCGTCACAGCGGCGCCCCTGATGGTGCTCACCGCCACCGTGCCCGACGGCTCGGTGGCCGCGTCGTACGAGGCGATCGTGCGGGGCGGGGGCGGGAGCGACGCGGGCTTCGCGTGGAGGGTCAGCGCCGGCGCGCTGCCGGACGGCCTGACCCTGGAGACCAGCGGGACCCCGTCAACCCGGGTTGCGGGCACCCCGAACGAGTCGGGCACCTTCACGGTGACGGTGACCCTGACCGACGGGGCGGGGGCCACCGCCACCCGGGATCTGACCTTCGTCATCCAGCCCGCGCTCCAGATCGTGACCTCGACCCTGGCCCGGCCGCGGGTGGGGCAGGTCTACACCGCGACCGTCGGGAGCACCGGCGGGGCGGGGCAGGGGCACCAGTGGCAGGTCATGCAGGGCGGCCTGCCGACCGGCCTCGCCATCAGCGGTGAGACCACCGCCACCCTGACCATCTCCGGCAGCCCCACCGAGTTCGGGGCCTTCCCGCTCACCCTGGGCCTCACCGACGCCCATGGCGGGCAGGCCGCGTGGGCCTTCGTGCTCGCGGTCGACCCGGTGGCGGTCCGCATCGTCACCACCACCGTGGCCGCGGGCACCCAGAACGTGCCCTACAGCACCGCGATCGCCACCCAGGACGGCACCGGCCAGGGCTATGTGTGGGCGGTGCAGGGCGCCTTGCCGCCCGGCCTCGCCATCGACGCCCTCGGGGCCCCGGGGACCGGGATCAGCGGGGTGCCCACCGGGTTCGGCACCTTCACCGCGACGGTCTCGGTCACCGACACCAACGGTGACTCGGACGCGCGGGCCTTCACGTTCGAGATCGCGCCGCCCCCGGTGTTCATCCTCACCACCGCGGTGGCCGCGGGCTCGTACGGGGTGGCCTACGAGGCGTTCCTGGAGGGGGCCGAGGGCGCGCTGGCCGGCTACCGGTGGGCGGTGACGCAGGGCAGCCTGCCCTTCGGCCTCACCGTCGAGCAGGACGGGACGCCCCAGACCCGCATCGTGGGCGTGCCCCAGGAGGTCGGGACCTTCGTGTTCACCGTGACCCTCACCGACGCGAACGGCACCACCGCGGCGCAGGCCCTCCAGCTGGACGTGACCCGCGACCTCGCGATCGTGACCCGCGCCTTCCCGACCCCCGAGCTCGGCGTGACCTACGCGGCCTCGGTGGAGGCGGCGGGCGGGACCCCGCCCTACACCTTCGCGATCACCGCCGGCGCCCTGCCCGCGGGGTTGGGGCTGGGGGCGCCGAGCGGCGCGGTGGCGCCCATCGCGGGCACGCCGACCGCGGTCGAGGCCGCCCGCTTCACGGTGGAGGTCCAGGACGCGGCGGGGGCCACGAGCAGCCGCACGTTCCTGTTGCCGGTGCGCGACCTCCAGCGCTTCGCCGCGGTGGTCGGCGACGTGGTGGTCGACAACGACGGGCTGGTGGTCCTGGTGGACATCACGGGCCTGCCGACCAACTGGCTCACCATCAACCCGCCCGCCACCGGCTTCGGTGACGTGAGCACCGGCGCGGGCGACGTGGCGTTCTCGCCCGACAACCGCAAGATCGCCTTCATCGGCGACTTCCTCACCGACGGGGTGAGCGAGCTGTTCGTGGTCGACCTCACCCCCGGCTTCCCCACCGGCCCGGTGGTGGTGAGCGGGCCCCAGGGCGCGAACGGCGACGTGCTCGACTTCGTGTGGTCGCCGGACTCGACGCGCCTTCTGTACATGTCCGACGAGCGCACCGACGGGGTGAACGAGCTGTTCGTGGTCGACGTCAGCGGCGCTACGCCGGGCCCCGCGGTGCCGGTGAGCCCGCCGCTGCAGGCGTTCGGCGACGTGAGCACCCAGGACTTCTGGTGGTCCCCCGACGGGCGCTGGGCCCTGATGCTGGCCGACGTGGCGGTGGACGGGGTCATCGAGCTGTACGCGGCCGACCTGGGCGGGGCCACGCCGGCCCCCGCGGTGCCGCTCCACCCGCCGCTCCCCGCCGGCTCGGACGCGGACGATGGGGTGCTCTTCGTCCCCGACGGCTCGCGGGTGATCTTCCTCGTCGACCAGGTGGCGGCCGACGACCACGAGCTCTTCATGGTCGACCTCAGCGGCGCCGTGCCCGGCGCGCCGGTGCGCCTGAACCTGGACCTGCCGGCGGGCGGCGACGTGGGCTTCGACGACTACGCGCTCTCGCCCGACGGTCGGCGCCTGTTCTACATCGCCGACCAGCGCACGGATAACGACTTCGAGCTCTACCTGGTGGACGTGAGCACCCCGGATCCCACCGTGCCACAGCTCGCCTCCGGCGCCATGGTGGCGGGCGCCGACGTGAGCGCGGCGGTCTGGGCGCCCGACAGCCAGCGCCTCGCCTTCGTGGCCGACCTCTTCGTCGACAACGACAGCGAGCTCGCGGTGATCGACGTCTCTGGCCTGGTGCCGGGCGCCCCGGTGCGCGCCAACGCGCCCCTCGTGCCCACCGGCCGCGACGTGGTGGGCACCGCGGGCACCGGCTTCGGCTGGTCCCCCGACGGCAGCATGCTCGCCTACCGCGCCGACTCCACCGTCGACGACGCCTCGGACCTCTTCATCAGCCGCCTCACCGCCACCGCCACCGCGTGGATCGCCACCCGCGTGAACCCGGAGCTCCTGGTGGGCGCAGACGTCGACAACTTCAGCTTCGCCCCCAACAGCCAGCGCGTGGTCTACCGCGCGGACCAGAACGTGGTGGGCCAGGAGGAGCTGTTCGTGGTCGACTTGTCTGGGGCCACCCCCGGCCCCGCCCAGCAGGTGAACGCCACCATGATCACCGGCGGCGACGTCGACGCGGGCGCTGCGAGCCTGACCTGGTCACGCGACTCGGCCCGCATCTTCTTCGAGGCGGACATGATGGTGGACAACAACTTCGAGGCCTGGGTGTCGGACGTCAGCGGCGCCACGCCGGGGCCCCCGGAGGTGGTGAACACGTCGCTGCCTGCCAATGGTGATGTCAGCAGCCTGGTGGTGCAGCCGTAGCTGGTCAGTTCGCCGCCTCGTCCGAGAAGCACCAGCTCGGTAACTCGGCGATCGGGATACGCCGTTGGCCCCAGGGATCGACGAGCCTGAGACGGTCCCGCATCGGGCCATCGACCCGCTCGTAGACCGCGGGGGCATCGTCGCGGAGCACGAGTCGACGCTCGGTGAGCGACTCGACGCGCCGGATCCGAGGGGGGCGTCGTCTTCTCTGCGGGTCCCGCTCCTCGTGTAGGCGCCCGTTCTCGAGCTTCCAGGTGCCTTCGAATGGGTATGCGCCTCCGGAGTCTGCGAGTCGCCACTCGACGCCGCACAGTCTGCCGTTCTGGCCGAAGTGAAGCGCCTCCGCGAAGAGCGCACCCTTGTGATGCTCCATGGCCTCAGGAGCCACCTTGTGCAGGAACACGCCCACGAGACCATTCGGCTCCAGGCCCGGTGAGCCTGGAGGTGCCTCGATGCGTTGGCATCCGGCGAGGCCAAGGAGCGACAACAGAAGGGCGGACGAGGTTGCGCCTTGCACGTTCATAGTCGTCAGCCAAACTCGGTCCGTCGCATCTTCGAATCCCTTGAGTTCCGCGCTCACGCTGAACAGACGGACACCTTGCACGGGTTCCGCACGACAGTATCAATTCCCTGGGCGCGTACTCGTCCGCGGCTACTCATCGACATCTGGCAGCTGGCCCTGCTCGGCCGCCTGAAGAAGATCGAGCGTGTCCGGCTCGATCACCTCTCTTGGTACGTGCTGTAGAACGAGCCGGGCAAACTCCGGAAGGCCCAGGAGCATGAAGGACACCCGCACCTTGGTACCGGAGCGGCCTTCGAGCACGAACCACTTCATGAACGATGCGTGGTGGACCCTTCGGAGGTCAGCCCACCGAAGCCGGCCGCGCTCACCCAGCATGCGGCCGAAGTCGATGCCCGAGTCCGAGACGCGATGCCGGGCACGGAAGTAGTCCGCGATCGCGAGCGATGAGGCGCATCCAAGCCCGACGAATGTGAGCGTCGTCCAGATCGTCGACGTCGAGTTCTTGCCGACGGTGTTCGAGACGATGGCGGCGCCAAAGAAGAGCACGGCCCCGACGATCCCCAGGATGAGCGTGCTGGCCGGATGTCTGAGCAGGTGGCGATCCGCTTCGGGTCTGTCACGTAGCCGGGACCGGGCCACCCAACCCATGAGGATGGTCATGGCGAGGACCGAAGCTCCCCACTGCGCCAACGGTATCAGCCAATCCTTGTTCAAGACTCGCTCCTGAAGCTCGTTGCTCGAGGTTCAGCCCGTCCCGCCCGTGAGCCGCCGGAGGAAGGCTCCGAAGCCACTTCGGCGCTGCGGCACGAGACGCCACATCCCGAGTGGATTCCTGAACGAAGAGGCACCGTCGTGAATCGTGCAGGGCTCCTCCTCCAAGCGGTAGATCGGCTCGTCTGGACCGAGCGCAAAGGTCTCACCGGACCTCAGCACGGGCGATTCGGTGAAGTGGTAGAGACAGAAGTGCCCCAGTAGGGCGCCGACGTTCTTTGCCTGCGGGTCCGAGACGATCGCGTCGCGCAGTCCAAGGTTGTGCATCCCACACGAGTAGCTCGGTTCGCCGATCGCCGTGATGACGAGTGCCCGAAAGACGCTGAGTGGGTTCCGATTCTCGACGAGGTCGTGCCAGGTCGATGCGCGGTGGGCGACACCAGTAGTCTCGACCTTCACCGCGAGACCACCAGCGCGCAGAAGGGCATCGGCGGCCTCCATGGCCGCCTGAGCCAGCTCGAAGGAGCCGGCCTTCGCGATGAGGTAGAGCACGTGGGTGTGGCCTCGAAGGAGCTCGAGGTCACCCTCCTCGATCCAGTGGCGGCCTGCGGCGCGGAAGGCCTCCGCCATCCGGTCGTCCGGTCCCTCCACGAGGAGCTCGAACGACGCGTTGGTCTCGACGTGCATGAGCACTTGCCCCGCGTAGAGGTAGCCACCGCTCTTCTCGACGATCGATCGGACGAGGTCGCTGCGGTCCGTCCAGCGGCCGGGAACGCACAGGACGATCTCGCATGAGGTCGATTCAGCAGGCGTGTTCATGGGGTCCGTCTACGGGTGCGTCTCCGGGCTCGCCCATCTTCGCGATGCTGACCCCGCGCGCACCGCCCGGCCAGAGTTGTAGCCGGTAGTGATCGTGTCCGTCGAGGCCCCCGTAGGAGACTCGGACGCGCCAGGGCCCCGGACCAATCTCGAAGCGGAGCGCTTCCGGGAAGTAGTCAGTGCAGCCCGCGACCACAAGCCGGCCTGAGGGAACATCGATGGAGCACTCGACGACGTGGTCCCAGGCGTCGAAGTCAGCCGGTGGCTCCACATGGTGGAACTCCAAGCGAACCGGCACGTCTGAGTTGCGAAGAGTGCGAACACCGACCGTACCCGGTGCGAGGGCCAGTCGTCGGTTGAGCGCCTCTGTAGTCCAAGAAGAGCTGAGGTCTCCCTCCGCGTCCTCGTCTTGGATGTAGAACTGGAAGTAGTCCGCAAAGAGCTCGAGGTCGGCGGTGCTCATTCGGGGACTTCGGGGCGGGAGAAGGCAGGCCCCGGACGCGGAGCGCAAGTTCCTGGGTCCCGGGCCGGCGGAGCCGTCCCGCCCCTCTCCGCCGGGCTTCGCCCGGCTGCGCGCGTCGCTTGCGAATTCGCTCCGTCCGGGGCCGCTACCATCAACTCAAGGCACGTTCGCCGCGCCAGGGGTCGGGTTCGCGCTCAGCGCCCAGTCCTGGTCGGCGTTGTCGGTGTCAGACCCGTTCGGCAGGCGCGCAAGGCTGCCTGCGCCGGGGTCGACCGCGGTGGCGGCGGTGCCCTCGACCAGGTTCACCGGACCGCTGATGCCCATGATGGTGGCCGTGGTGATGGCGCCCTCGTAGGAGAGGGCGTCCAGCACCGTGCCGCTCGCGGTGTCCACCAGGGCGATGCCGTCGGGGGCGCCGTTCTGGAGGCCGTTGGCGGGCAGGGTGATGAAGGTGACGCCGGAGGGCACGGTGACGCCGGTGTTGCCGAGCACCAGGTAGCCGCCTGCGGCGAGGGTGCCGCTGAGCGGGTAGCGCCCGTACTCGGCGCCGCCGTTGCCGTTCACCATCACCACCGCGACCCCGGTCAGGTCGTAGGCGGTGCCGCCGCGGTTGTAGATCTCCACGAACTCCGCCGCGTCGGTGCCGGGCTGGTCGTAGTCGATCTCGTTGATCATCAGCGTGGAGCCCGCGTCCACCACCTGGATGGCGGCGGAGGCGGTCGAGGTGCCCAGGCGGGCCACCACGTAGCCGGCGCCGGGGGTCGCGCCCGCGGTCACCTGGAAGGTGCCCTCGATCGCGCCCGCCGCGACCACCACGGTGGCGGTGGCGGTGGCCAGGCCGGCCGGCTCCACCGAGATCCGGACCGAGGTGCCCGCGCTCGCGCCGGGGACGCTCAGGCGCACGGTGCCGGTGCCGGCGCCGCCCACCGCGAGGGTGGCCGGGGTCACCGCGACCGACGTCACCGCGCGCGGGGTGGCGTCGTCGTAGACGATCACCTGGCCGGTCACGGTGTTCCCGTTGTAGCTCGCGCTGAGGGTGGCGGGCCCGGCCAGGAGGGCGGGCGCGTTCACCGCGATGTCGGCCCCGATCTCGCCCTGGTCCACCGTGACCATCGCGGGCACGGTGACGCCCGGGTCGTTGGACGACAGGGTCACGGCGAGGGCGGCGGGGGCGGGGCGCGTCAACACGACCTGCAGACCACCCGGCGGGACGCCGTTGGTGCCCACCGGCACGTAGACCACCGCCGGGTCGAAGGCGAACAGCTCCGCGGAGGCGCCGATGTCGGCGGCCGAGCGGGGCTCGATCTTGTAGTTCTCGTTCGCCAGGCGCAGCACGCCGCGCACGAAGGCGATGGGCTCACCCACCAGCGGCGCGGGGTCCAGGAGGTACATGAAGTCGTTCACCCGCAGCACGCCGTCCACCACGAACTCGTGGGTGGGCGCGGTGTCGCCCGCGCCCGGGGTGGGCTCGAGCTCGGTGACGGTCACGTTGGCGACCTCGACCAGGACGCCCTCGAGCTGCACGCCCCGCGGGGTCGCGGCGCCGACGTCGGCGGGCGAGACGAGGATCGGGTCGGGGAGGGTCTGGCCGCTCGCGGTCACGGTGAAGGTGCCCTCCGAGAGCTGCACCTGCCCGAAGTAGTCACCCACCGTGCCCTCGACGTCGACCCGGTCGCCCTGGGCCGGCTTGGTGCCCGCGGCGCTCGTGAACACGAAGATGCCCGAGTAGTCGGCGCCCAGCGTGTTGTCGTAGTTCGCGTCGCCCGGGGCGTACTGCAGGAAGTAGCCGGTGGGGGCCACCGCGGTGACCAGGGCGTCCTTCACCGCCGCGCGGCCGGAGGTGATGGTGCGCTGCTTCAGCTCGTAGATGGTCCGGCTGCACGCCGCGCCGTTCGGGTTCGCCTCGTTCGGGCACGCGTCGCACGCGTCACCGATGTCGTCGAGGTCGGCGTCCTCCTGGTTCGGGTTCGAGATGTTCGGGCAGTTGTCGTCCAGGTTCGGGGTGCCGTCGCCGTCGATGTCGTTGGGGTCGGGCGGCGCGCAGCCGCTGGTGCCCTCCGCGAGCGGGCAGGCGTCGCACGCGTCGCCCACCATGTCGTCGTCGAAGTCGGCCTGGATCCCGTTGTCGAGGGGCCGGATCGGGTTGAAGACGGTGGGGCAGTTGTCGAGGTCGTTGGGCACGCCGTCGCCGTCGGTGTCGGTGGCCGAGCCCACGCCCATGAACTCGCCGGTGCGGAACGGGATGCAGGACGGCTCCGTCGGCGGCTCGCCGCAGAAGAACAGGGCGTAGTGGGTGGCGTTGATCGCCGCCTCGTGCTCCGCGATGGTGGAGCCGGTCTCGCGCTGCGAGCAGACCGTCTTGTTGACCTGACACACGTCCAGGGCCTCGCAGCCCTGCTGGCCGTCCGGGATCACCGACATGATGTCGGTGTCGCCGTACAGCGGGGTGCCGCTTCGGAGCACGAGCACCACGTCCTGGGGCTCGGCCTGCAGCACCGCGCGGTAGCCCTTGGCCTGGCGCTGGTTGAAGATGGTGAGGTCGGCCTCGCGCCCCGCGGTGAGGGAGCCCAGCTTGTCCGCGGTGTGCACCGCGTTGGCCGCGTTGAGGGTGGCCATCTCGACGATCTCACGGTCGCTGAAGTACCCGCCCAGGTTCCGGGCGTTGTACTCGTCGACGCAGCGCAGCTCGCGCAGCATGTTCATCGAGCCGGAGGCGGTCCAGTCGGTGCCGAGCGCGATGTTCACGCCCGACTCGCGGGCGGTGATCACGTCGGCGGTGACGCCGTAGAGCGAGAGGTTGGTGCGGGCCGACCAGATCAGCGAGGTCTGGTCCGCCGCCATCACGCCCCAGTCGGGGGGCAACAGGCCGATGCCGTGGATCACCGCGGTCTTGTTGGTGATCAGGTCCACGCCGCCCGCCTCGAGGCCGGCGAGGCACAGGAACTCGTTGCGCGCCTCGAGCTCGATGCCCTCCGCGATGTGCGGGGTGTAGGCCACCGCGTCCTGGAAGCGGGCCTCGGTCGGGCTGTCCAACGTGCCGTAGTTGCAGGTGTCGGTGCGCTTGGTGCCGTCGCTGTCGTCGAGGGGGAACGTCGAGTAGTAGATCGCGGCCTGGCCGAGGCCCTCCTGCTGACCGCCGCTGCGGTCCAGGTTGCGGAGCAGGCCGTCGGCGCCGCCGGAGCCGTTGATCGACGTGGCGCCGGCCATCAGGTTCCGGAGCTCGCCCCACGACACGCCGTGGTCACCGCCGGTGTTGCCCACCGAGGGGATGCGGGTGTGGTCGTCGAGGCCGCGCCGCCAGTCGTGGCGGTGATCGTAGCGCTCGTCCGGGTTCGGCGGCGGGGTCGGCGGGGTCTCGGTGAAGGTGATGTGGTCGTGCAGGTTCATCAACGCGGGCGAGATGAGCCCGTTGGCGCACTCCATCACCGCCGCGGCGCTGAAGGCGGGGTCGGCGCTGCAGTCGCAGGCGGCGCAAGCCACCTTGCCATCGGCGCCCACCAGCACGTGGGCGTTCTCGAGGATCCCGGTCGGGGTGATCACGTCACCGCGGATCAGGGTCGCCCCGTTGGTCCCCGCGGTGAAGGTGCAGGTGCCGCTCGCGGGCGGGGTGAGGGCGGGGTTGTTGCAGCCCACCGGGGTGTCACCGGTGTCGCGGACGCCCGCGTCGGCGCCGGAGTCCGGCTGGCCGGAGTCCGCGGTGGGGCCCGCGTCGACGCCCCCGTCGGGGGTGTCCTCGCCCGAGCAGGCCGAGACGGCGAGGGAGATTGCGGCGATATACGCCCAGTGACTGGAGTAGAGCTTGAAGCGTTGGGTCATCGAGGTCCTCTGGGAAGCCGGTTCGAGACGTAGGGCGATTGGCGCAGGCACGGCAAGTCACAGTTGGGGGACGTTGCGCCCCGGCTCAGGCCCTGCGTATACCCGCCATGAGGACATCATGGCGCTGGAATGGACCAAAGAGCGAACCCCTACCTGGGACGAGGACAAGGCCCGGATCGTCGGCGGCGCCGATCCCGGGGTGTTCGACGCCCGGTACAAGGCCCTGCGCGTGGGCGGGCTCGTCCCCGGGACCTGGTGGCGGGTCCAGGACGGCGGCGCCACCGTGGGCTACGGCTGGATGGACCTGGTCTGGGGCGACGCCGAGATCCTCCTCGCGGTGGCGCCCGACGCCCGGGGCAAGGGCGTGGGCGCCTTCATCCTGGAGCGCCTGGCCGACGAGGCGCGTCATCTGGGGCTGCACCGCCTCTACAACATCGTGCGGCCCACCCACCCCGATTCCGCGAAGGTCACGCGCTTCCTCACCGCCCGGGGCTTCACCGCCTCCGAGGACGGGAGCCTGTACCGCTCGGTTCGATAGCGCCGGCAAGCCGGAGTCGTCACTGCGATCGAACTTGAAACGCCACGCGACCCCGGTATCGTGACAAGTGGACGCGCGGCGTCATCCAGACGTTTGTAAGCGTGTCATCGGCGCGTGCGCGCGCCGGAGTGGGATCGCCCGGTGAGTGACGGCACCCAGGAGTCCGGGACCGCCATGGAGGTGGTCAGCTTCCTCAGCCAGGGAGGCATGTCCGAGGTCTACCTGGGCCGCCACCCCGAGGCCGGCCTGGTGGTGCTGAAGCGGCTGATCCCCGCGCTCGAGCGCCGGCCCGACGTGCCAGAGATGTTCGAGGAGGAGATCCGGGTCTCGCGCCTGGTCTCCGGCCACCCCAACGTGGTGCGTTACATCGACGACGGCCACCTCGACGGCTCCCGCTTCCTCGCCCTCGAGCTGCTCGACGGCCTCACCCTCTTCGAGCTGGTCAGCCGGGTGGCGGCGGGCTCCATCGTGGTGCCCCCCGAGGTCGTGCTCGGGATCGGCATCGGGGTGCTGGAGGGCCTGCACCACGCCCACCAGGTGGTGGACGAAGAGGGGCGGCCGCTCTACATCGTGCACCGCGACATCTCCCCCGAGAACGTGGTGCTGACCTGGGACGGGGTCACCAAGATCTTCGACTTCGGGGTGGCGCGGGCGCGCGGGCGCGCCACCCAGACGCAACCTGGCTTGCTGAAGGGCAAGCCACACTACATGGCCCCCGAGCAGCTCAGGCTCGAGGCCCTCGACCACCGCGTGGACCTGTTCGCCACCGGCGTGCTCCTCTACCAGCTCGCCACCGGCAAGCACCCGTTCCGGCTCCAGGAGGGCCGGAACATCATGCTCGCCATCCTGGAGGACGCGCCGCCGCCGCCCTCCAGCCTGCGGCCCGAGCTCCCCAAGGCGCTCGACGACGTGCTCCTGAAGGCGCTCAGCAAGCTGCCGGACGCGCGCTTCGAGTCGGCCGAGGCGATGCAAGAGGCCTTGCTGTACACCAACGTGGAGGCACCCCGCGAAGAGGACCTCGCGATGTTCGCGTCCGAGGTCCGGCCCGCCACCCAGCCCGGCCAGGAGGTGCCCCCCGAGCTCCGGGGCCGGCGCAGCTGGGCCGGCGATCCGGAGCTGGACTCCGGCGCCCGAGCCCGCGTCGACGCGATGGTGCGCCTGTACCGCGGCCCCGCCGCTCCGCCCCCAGAGCGGACCCCGGTGCCCGAGGCGCCGCTCCCCGCCCTCACGCCACCGCCCCTGCCGCCGGCGCCCCCGATGCCGATCTCGGCCCCCGCGGTCGAGCCGGTGCGGGCAGGGTCGGCGCTGCGCTGGGTCACCGGCCTGACGGCGGCGGTGCTGGTGGCGAGCCTGGCGATCCGCGGCGGGCTCTTCTCACCCCCGATGGTCGACGTGAGCTCGGTGCCGTCCGGGGCCAAGGTCTGGGTGAACGACACCCCGCAAGCGCAGCTCACCCCGACCCGCGTCGACCCGGGCCAGTGGGCGGTGGTGCACCTGCGGCTCGAGCAGCCGGGCTACGCGCCCTGCCTCGTCACCGTCACGCGGCCGGATCAGGGGGCCAACGTCCGGTGCATGATGGCGCCTGAGGTGCAGCCGTGAGCGCGCCCAACGACCTGGCCGACGGCCGGGCGAAGGCCCCCGTCGCCCCGACGGTGGAGCTCCTCATGCCGCTCGGCGGCGGGCCCGGGCGTGAGGTCCGCCTGTGCCGGCGGGTGGGCCCGCTCGGCGACGGCACCCTCTTCGCGTTCCGACCCCTCGCCGACCTCGTGCTCTCCCACGAGGGCGCCCGCGCCGACGCCTCTCGGCGCATCGAGCTCGCGCGCCACCTGCGCCACCCCGGCTGGGTCGACGTGATCGGGGCCGAGACCGCGGCCGATGGCACGACGGGCCTCCTCTTCGAGCTGGTAGCGGGCATGGACCTCGACGGCCTCGTGGCCCGCGGCCCCCTCACCCTGGCCCAGGTGGCCCACATCGGGGCCCGGGTGGCCGGCGCCCTCGACGGGCTCCACCGCGGCCGGGACCTCCTCGATCGGCCCCGACGCCTGGTGCACGGCAGCGTCACCCCCGACAAGGTCCTGCTCTCCTTCACCGGCGACGTGAAGCTCCTCGACTTCGGCGTCACCCGGACCTCTCCCCGCGCCCTCGGCGGGGTCGCGGCGTGGCCCGCCGGCCTCGCGCCCTGGGCCCCGCCCGAGAGCCTGGACGGGGCGCCCCCCAGCGCGGAGGGCGACCTCTACATGCTGGGCACCACCCTCTACCTGATGCTCACCGGGCGGCCCCCCTTCGCCCCCGGCGAGCGGCCCACCCTCGCCCGGCTGACCCACCTCGCGCCCCCGTCTCGGGTGCGCGGCGACGTGCGGGCGAGCCTCGACGCCCTGGTCATGGGCATGCTCGAGCCGGATCCGGCCCGCCGCCCCGCCGACGCGCTCGAGGTCCGCGAGGCCCTGGACGGGGTCTCGGTGCGCCGCGGCCTCGCCGCCCGGGTCCGGGACGTGGCCGGCGCCCACTACAAGGCCCTGGCCGAGGTGCTCCGGGCCTCGGCCCCGCCCCGGGCCGACACCCCCGCGGTGCTCCTGGTGCCGCCGGCCCCGGCCACCCGGCCCCCCGAGCCGCCCCGTGCCCCGCACCTGCCCCCGTTCCCCTCGGGTCCCCCGAGCCCCAACTACCCGCTCGTCCCCGCCCCGATCGATCCGGACGCGGTGGTCGAGGCCCCCGTCCTGATCCGGGCCCCCCGCCCGGTCACCGCGGGCGAGCTCCTCCCCGCCCCGACCCTCCCCGGGCTGCCCCCGCCCCTCGCGCCGCCCAAGCTCGACCCGGCGGACTCGCTCGAGCGCATCGCGAACGAGGTCCACGACCTGTGGTCGGGCCCGCGGCCGACCTCGTACTCGGCCCAGGCCCGCCTCTCCTCCCCGCCCCAGCAGCTGGCCCTGCCGGCCCCCGCGGTGGACCCCACCCCGGCCCCCCCCGCCCACCTCGACCGGCGCTGGGCGATCCCGCCGCTCCTTGCCGCGCTGAGCGTGCTGATCTGGGCCTGGCCCGCGGGCCCCGGGATCCTCGAGATCCGCGCCCAGCCCGCCTCCGCCCGGATCATCGTCGACGGCGAGGCGGTGTCCCCGGCCGAGGCCACCTTCTCCCTCCCCGCCGGCCCGCACGAGGTGCAGATCCTGGCGGAGGGCCACTACCCGGTCCGAGTGCAGGAAGAGTTGCGGTCGGGCGAGCGCCGGATCCTGGTCGTCGCGCTCGAGCCCGAGGCGCCGAAGGTGGTGCTGACGCCGGCGCCGCTGGAGCTGCCCGAAGCGGCGGAGGTGCCCGAGGCGCCGCCGGAGGAGGACGAGGTGCCGCTGGTGGCGCCGCGGCCCGCGGTGAAGCCGGAGGTGGAGGCGACGCCCGAGGTCGTGCGGCCCGAGGCGGCGCCGAAGCCTGAGGTGGCGCCGAAGCCGGTCGAGGTCGCGCCAAGGCCTGAGGTCGGGGCGAAGCCTGAGGTCGCCCCAGATGTGGCGCCGACGCCCGAGGAGGCGCCGAAGCCGGACGTAGAGCCGGAGCCGAAGGGCGAGGGCGAGGACGAGCCGCTCTGATCGGCGGTGGCGCCTCGTTCGTTGTGCGGCAGGGTTGGGGCGCAAAGACGCAAGAGGGGCCGGAGGTGAGTCTGGGCGTTGATCCGGGTACTGCTGGGGTTCAGGCTGCCCGCGTCGTGAAGTCCACCTTGCCCAGGCTCGCCGTCGTGGTGCCGCTCGCCCTCGCGGCGCTCGCCTGCGTCGGTTGCCAGGGTCCTGGCGCCAGTGGGCCCCACGAGGTCGTGGAGCCTGCCCCGGTTGGTCCTCGGTTGGAGGACCCTGACTCGCTCGCGATACAAGCGTGGGCGCGCAACGACGATCGAGGTCGAGACCGACCTCGACGGCCCGATCTTCGCGCGTTGTCTGGAATGGACGCTGACGACCATCCACTTCGAGCTGCAGGGAGAGGGCAAGACCTTCGTTACCTACCCGTTGCGGTTCACGCCTGAGCGCTCAGCCGCACCCCCGAAGTGAGCGGCCTCGAGAGGATCGGCCACACCCGATGTTGCGCCGACGTCCGACGCACGCAAAGGGCTCAGCGGGAGTCGGGGCTCGTTGATCTGGGCGGCGTCGAGAGCAAGCCGGTCGCCGAAGAGATCTGACGCACGGAGTGAGGCGGAGCGGAGCGCGAGGGGGCGAGGTCATCGCACGGAGGGGGACTTTGGGGCGGCACAGACGTCTTCGAAGCGCAGGCGTGCGGGGCCCCCAAGAAGGCGGATCGGCCCCGGCTCGCAGCCAATACGGCCCGTCCCCGCCGGTCCCCCGGAGTGCGGTGACATCGGCCCCGGAAGCGAAGCGTCGAGTCAGCGCCGCGGTGTCCGGAGACGTCGAGTCAGCGCCGCGGTGTCCGGAGCCGTCGAATCAGCGCCGCGGTGTCCGGAGCCGTCGAATCAGCGCCGCGGCGGTTGTGGCAAGGCTTATTGCGCCTTCCGAGGCACCCGCTCCATGAGCGCCTTCACCAGGATCGGCCACACCAGCGTGGCGTCGCTGTGCACCTCGGCGTAGCGGCCGCCGTCCTCCACCGGCACGAACTTCCCCCAGCTCGTGCCCTCGCTGTACGTGCAGCCCGACAGGCCGCCCCAGTGCACGGGCTCGGGGCAGATGCGGATGCCGTACTTGAAGCGCTGGGTCTCGTTGCCTTCGAGGCCGAGGCGGTTCCTCGAGATCTCGAGGTACGGGCCCACCTGCTGGGCCCAGTTTCGCGGCACGCCGCCCCCGATGGTGAAGATGCCCAGGCGCTCCGCCTTCTTGATGCGGTCGGTGTAGTCGTTCAGATCGCGGAACGGATCGAAGTCGATCGGGCCGCGGCCCTTCGCGCGCCGGGCGCGGTTGTGCACCGCGACGTCGAGGCCCAGCTCGGAGTCGGTGAAGGCGGGGATGTAGACCGGCACCTTCTGCTCGTACGCGCTCTTCAGGATCCCGCGCTGCCCGGGGAAGGCCTCGTGCAGGTGCTCACCGAGCATGCGACAGATGTCGTGCGAGCCGATCGGCTGGTCGGGCGGCACCACGTTGAGCACCTCGCGCACGATGAGCTCGAGCGCGTCGAGGTTCTGCTCGAGCTCCAGGGTGTCGTAGACCCGGTCGTAGCCCTTCTCCCACAGCGAGGTGTCGTCCATGTCCGGGCGATGCTTGAAGTGCTTCATCCCGGTGCCCTCGATCATGCCGTGGGCCTGAAGCGCCCCGGTGCTCACCACCGCGTCGACGTAGCCGCGATCGATCATGTCGCAGAGCACCAGGCCCATCTTGGCCACCGTCATCGCGCCGGAGACGGTGCACACCACGAAGCAGTCGGGGTCGCTCGCCATCTCCTCGAGGATCGAGAGGGCCTCACCCAGCTGACGCGCGCCGAAGGAGGTGTGCCGGTACGCGTCGAGCATGTCCGCGAAGCTGTGGATCTTGCTCAGATCCAGGCTTTCGACCGGCTCCAGGCCGTCCTGGTGGCCGTCGTGGTACTGCTCGGTCGATCGGATCTCGGCCATGCGGGGTCATAACGCGCGATGGCCGAGCCTGCCAACCCAACCTAGTCGGGGTTCTCACCGAACATGCGCAAGAAACCCACCAAGACCGCGGTGCCGACGCCGATCAGCAGCCACGGCGGGGCCCCGAGGCTGTACGGGATGTAGCCGAAGATCAGCGCCACGATGGCACAGAGCACCGCGTAGGGGCCCTGGGTGCGGGTGTGATCCACGTGATCGGAGGCGCTCGCGATGCTCGAGAGCACCGTGGTGTCCGAGATCGGCGAGCAGTGATCGCCGAACACCGCGCCGGCCAATACGGCCGACGAGGTGCCGAGGAGCACCGACTCGAAGCCCGCGGTGCCACCGTGGAGCGCCACCACCGGGATCACGATCGGAAACAGGATCGCCATGGTGCCCCACGAGGTGCCGGTGGCGAAGGCCATCAGCGCGGCGAGCAGGAACGTGACGCTGGACAGCGCCCAGGCCGGGATCGCGCTCCCGGCCAGCTCGGCCACGAACGCGCCGGCCTTGAGATCGTCCATCACCTTGCCGATCGACCAGGCCAGCGCGAGCACCACCACGGCCAGGATCATCGCCCTGAGGCCGTTCACGAAGGCGGTGATGCTCTGCTCCATCGACAGCGCCTTCGCCACGACCGAGAGCACCAGGGCGAGCGAGGCGCTCGCCGCCCCCGCGTACACCAGCGCGTCGTAGGAGGCCGCGTTCCCGAGGATGAAGCCGAGGGTGCGCGTCAACCCGGCCTGCCGTGCGGCAAGATAGGTTGCTGGGTCCGAGGCCGCGGCGTCGAGCCCGGTGAACACGAGCACCGCGAGCACCGTGCCCACCAGCACCACCAGGGGCAGGCCGGCCAGCCACCAGCGGGGTGGGGCGTTCAAGCTGGCCTCCGCCTCCTTCATCAGCCCGGCGTCCATCAGGGGGGCGCCGCCGTCGCGGATGAGCTTGCCCTCGCGCCGGGCCCGGCGCTCCGCCTTCAGCATCGGGCCGAAGTCCCGGCCCATGATCGCCACCACCACCACGAAGATCAGGGCCAGCCACTGGTAGTAGCGGGAGCCCAGGCCGGACAGGAACACCTCGTAGGGGTCGCGCTGGATGCCCGCCGCCTTCATCGCGTCACCCAGGACCGAGACCTCGTAGCCGATCCAGGTGGAGATCAGCGCGAGGCTCGAGATCGGCGCGGCGGTGGAGTCCACGATGTACGAGAGCTTCTCGCGCGAGATCTGCAGGCGGTCGGTGATCGGCCGCATCGTGGTGCCGATGAGGAGCGAGCTCGCGTAGTCGTCGAAGAAGACGAGCATCCCCATGCCCCACGTCGCGAGGCTCCCCGAGCGCGCGTCGTGGGCCCGGCGCGCCACCGCCTGCACGATCCCGTTGGTGCCGCCGTTCACGCTGATGATCCCCACCAGGCCCCCCATGAGCAGGGTGAAGGTGATGATCTTGATCTTGTCCCCGTCCGCCACCACCGCGGTGACGATGTCGAGGCTGCCGGGGAACGCGCCGAGGAAGCTCCCGCTCAACAGCCACGCCCCCAGCCACACCCCGCCGAAGAGCGACAACAGCACCTGCCGCGTGGTGAGGGCGAGGACGATGGCCAACAGCGCGGGCAAGAGCGACCACAGGCCGGCGAGGGCGGGCACCTCGTGCCGGGTCTCGATCACCCCGTCGCCTATGGTGAACGCGGCCGACGTCAAGTCGACTCCAGGGAGCTCGGCGACCCCGTCGGCGGTGCTCACCGAGGCGGTGAGGGTGAGGCCCTCGAAGCGGAGGGGGCGAGCGTGGTCCTTCACGAGGCGCCCCTCGGCGTCGACCGCCCGCACCTTCACCCCCTCGACCCCGGTCGCGCCCACCCAGACCCGTCGATGGGGCCAGGTCACCTCGAAGCGCGTCACCTGGGCCGAGGCCAGGTGGGGGGTGAGCAGGGACAGGAAGAGCAGGATGCCTTGCAGGAGCCTCACGAGCCGAACACCGCGTACCCCAGCACGAGCCCCACCGCCACCCCCGCCGCGAACGCCGCTGCCGCGAGCGGCCACGGAGACGGCGTGGTCAGCTGGGGCCGCGGGACGATGACGGTGGGGGCGTTGGAGGCGTTCTGCTTCACCGGGGCGGCGGGCGCCGCGTCGACCTCCCACACGTCGATGCGGTGGATGCGCAGGAAGCCGCGCAGCTCGGCGAGGAGGCGCTCCCACTCCGGGGGCTCGAGGTCGAGGGCCCGGCCGAAGCGGGCCTGGTGCACCTGGTCGAGGGACTTCAGCGACTTCACCTCGCTCCGGTGCATGGTGGTGTCGACCCAGCCCACCACCAGGCTCTGGTGCGGGTCGTCGTCGCTCACCAGCACCAGGGACTGCCGCGCGTGCCGCCCGCCCGCGGTGCTCGGGCCGTCGGGCTCCTGCAGCTTGAGCCGGCGCACCGGGGTGCGGCCGAAGCGCAGGGCGGCGAACTTGTAGCTGAAGAGGTCGGACAGCTCCATCGCCTGCTGGGCGTGAACGGTGCGGGAGGGCTCGCGGGACGACGACATGCAGGGCTCCGCCCCGTATTATCCCCGTCTGACGTCCCCCGCGCGACTTTTCCTTCGCTCTGGTAATCATTGGGGGTGGGCTTCAAGGACCTCCTGGACCGGAAGCTGGGCCCCATGCGGGGTTTGGTCGCCCGCCCCCAGCGCGCCCCGACCCCCGAGCTCGATCCCGAGGCGGTCTGGTACCGCCGGGCCGCGGGGCTGGAGTTCCGGTTCCGCCCCGACGAGAGCTGGAGCGAGCTCGACGTCCTCCCCCCGGACCACCGGCGGGCCCCGGTCCGGCTCTCCCTGGCCCGCGCCGCCGCCCTCGGCGGCCTGAGCGCCTGGCGCCCGGCGGCGGAGCTGGCGGCGGAGGGCCTGCCGACCAAGGTCCTGTGGGGCTGGGCGGGGGAGGACCTCGTGAACTACGCCGAGGCGGACCCCGGGGTGCCCCTCAGCGGCCGGGCGGGGGCCCTGGCCGAGGCCGAGGACGCAAGGGGCATTGCGGTGCGGCGCTCCGCCTGGCCCACCGCGGCGGTCGAGACTGCGGTCCATGTGGCCCCCATGCCCTTCATGCCCCGGGGCCAGGACCTCGAGGGCGCCACCCTGGTCGGCCTGCGGGTGGCGGGCCTGGAGCGGGGCCACGAGGTGCTCGGGGCCACCCTCACCGGCTCGGCGCGCACCGGCCAGCTCCTCCGGGACCTCTGGCCGCGCCTGAGCGGGCGCCATACCCGGTCGGAGATCCTCGGGTTCTTCGACAAGGGCAGGGCCCGGGACGACGCGGGCAAGCTCCTCGAGCTCCTCGACGCCCTCACCTTCCTCGAGGCCCGGGGCTCGCCCCCCGAGCCCGCCGTCCGCCTGGCCGCCCCCGCCGAGTCCCAGGTGACGTGGCTCGGCCACGCCGGGGTCCTGGTGCAGGGGGGCGGGGCGAGCATCCTCATCGACCCGCTCTTCTTCTCGGCGAGCGAGCCCGAGGCCCCCTGGACCTGGCCCAAGAAGCCCGACCCCCGCGCTCTCCCGCCGGTGGACGCGGTGTTCATCACCCACGGTGACAACGATCACCTCAACCCGAACACCCTCCTGCACCTGCCGCGGAGCACCCCGATCTACCTGCCCAGGACCGGCGCCTACCCGCCGCCCTTCCAGGTCGACATGCAAGGTATCCTGCGCGTCCTCGGCTTCACCGAGCTCTACCCCCTCGCGGAGGGCGACGTGGTGTCGGTCGGGGGCCTCAGGGTGGAGGCCTGCCCCTTCGTGGGCGAGGACTGGGACCTCGCGCTCGCCCAGCTCACCTACCTGGTCGAGGCGCCGGGCTTCGTGACCTACTACGCGTCCGACTCCGCCCGCATGGACTTCCTCTACGAGGCCCTGGCCGCCCGCCTGTACCCGGTGGATCTCGCCTTCATGGGGGTGAGCGGCGCGGCGGAGCCGATGGTGAGCCCGCCCGAGCTCGGCTACGGCAACTTCTACCAGGACTGGATCCCCCCCGCCGCCCGGGCCCACTGGCGCCAGCACTGCGCCGGCCCCGAGGACGCCGCGCGCTCGGTGGGGATCTTCAAGCCGCGCTACGCGTTCGGCTACGCGGCGGGCGGCGGCTCCTTCGTGCCGATGGCCTACTGCGACCGCGGCGACCACGACGCGTTCGCGGCGCGCCTGGCCGAGGCGGGCGGGGCCACCAAGGCGGTGTCCCTGCCGATGGGCTACCCGGTGACGAAGGCGGCGCTGGCCGAGCTGCCCGCGCACTCCAGCCACCCGCGCTGAGGCGGGCTACCAGCCGGTGAGGGCGCGGATCTGAGCCTCGAGCGCGTCGGCCATGATCGCATGGGTCGTCGCGCTGGGGTGGTAGTCACAGCCGTAGCCGTTCGCGCCGTCCTGCGAGGCGAGGTCGAGGACGCGGACGCGCGCGTCGCCGAGCGCGCCCGCGACCGCCTGCAGGTGTGCAAGGTGACCTGCGTGGTCTGCGTCCGTGAGCATCGGGCTCGAGGCGAGGATGATCCACGCGCTCGCATAGTGGCCGCGGATGACACCGACGAACGCTGCGAGCTGCTCCTCGAAGGCCACGCCCGGATCGCCCACCGAGTAGTCGTTGGTGCCGAGGTTGATCACCACGACGTCCGGGACGTACTGGTCGAACCCGTAGGCCGAGCTCGCGTCGTCGGCGAACGTCCGCAGGTAGAGCTCGGGCAACAGACCGTCGGTGTCGCCGCCATAGTTGCGCACGACGCCCTTGCCCGAGTACGCGATCGCGACGTGCGCGGCGTCGAGCGCCGACGCCGTGAGGGCGCCGAAGGCGTGGGTCTCGGCCTCGGTGTCGGCCGAGAAGGGGCACTCGGCGCCCGGGCCGAGCACGCCGTACCCGCAGGTCATCGAGTCTCCGACGAACTCGATGAAGCGCGCGGGCGCGGGGGTGGGCACCAGGGGGGCCCCGCTGAAGCCACGAAAGCGCGTGACCCCGAAGAAGGACTCCGTCCGCCGCGTGATGGCGACGTCGTGCTGCCCGGCGGCGAGCCCGCTCGCGAGCACGTAGGTCCCGCTGCCCGCGCTCGGCGTCAGCACGTCGACCACCGCCCCGTCGATCTCGACGTCCAGGTGATCGCTCCCGGTGCCGTCGAGCGAGACCGAGAGCTCGGTGCCCTCGAAGCGCGCGCGGACCGAGCTGCCGGGCCACGCGAAGCGCGCGTCGTTCGGCGCGGTGATCTCGAAGCGCCCGATGAAGTGGACCTCGGAGAGCGGGGTCGTGCCGCCGTCGACCGACGCGTCGGCGACCTCGCCGCCGTCGCGTTGCTCACCCGCGTCCGCGACTTGGCCCGCGTCGGCGCCCGCGCCCGCGTCGGCGCCCGCGTCGGTGATCGCGCCCGCGTCCAGCCCCGCGTCCGAGGCGCTCGACTCGGCGCAGGCGGCGAGCGCGAGGGTGGCGAGGGTCGACATGAGCAGCGACGCGCTACTGAGCCGCACCCGACGAGGATATCCGGATCACGCCACGATCGCTGAATCTTCGCCCCCGTAGGTTCTCACGCGCCCCTGGCCGCGATCGCGGCGGCCATCGCCAGGCGCCGGCGGGCCGCGTCGGCGTGCAGGCCCTCCACCAGCTGGCCGTCCACCACCGCCACCCCGCGCCCCTCGGCCGCCGCCGCGTCGATCGCGGCGATGACGCGGCGGGCGTGGGCCAGCTCGGCCTCGGAGGGCGCGAAGACGCGGTTGGCCACCGGGATCTGGGCCGGGTGGATGAGCCCCTTGCCGTCGAAGCCGAGGTCGCGGCCCTGCTGGCAGGCCGCCTCCATGCCCGCGTCGTCGTTCAGCACGAAGTGGACGCCGTCCCACGCCCGCACCCCGTGGGCGCGGGCGGCGAGGACGCACTGGGCGAGGGCGGGGATCAGGGTCCAGCGGTCCGGCGGGTGCGCGGCACCGAGCGCCTTGGCGAGGTCCGCGGTGCCCACCATCAGCCCGGCCACCCGCGGGTGGGCGGACGCGATCTCGGCCGCGCGGAGCACCGCGATCGGGGTCTCGATCATGCAGACGATGGTGAAGCCCGCGGGCGCCCCCGCCGCCGCGAGCGCCTCGGCGGCCGCTTGTACCTCGGCCGCGGACTCCACCTTGGGCATCACCACCCCGTCTGCTCCGCTCACGGCGGCGGCGGCGAGGTCGTCGGCCTGCCACGGGGTGCCGGCGCCGTTGACCCGGATGAACACCTCTCGCGGCCGGTACTCGGGTAGACCCGCTGCCTTGCAAGCCGAGTTGCGCGCGGCCTCCTTGGCCGCGGGCGCGACGCCGTCCTCGAGATCGAAGATCAGGGCGTCGGCGTCGAGCTGCGCGGCCTTGGCCAGGGCGCGGGCGTTGGAGGCGGGCACGTAGAGGGCGCTGCGGGACGGGCGCGCCGCGTCGGGGGTGTGGGCCATGGCGTGCCTCTACCCCGAACCGCGGCGACCTCCAAGCCGGGCCGGACCACCCTGAGGCGGTGGACGACGCGGTGCACCCCCGGCTCCGCGGGAGGGCGTAGAGTCGGCCCGGCAACAACCATGGTCACCTCCTTCTCCGCCGTCGACATCGTCTTCCGCCGCGACACCCTCTGGCGCGCCATCTCCTTCCACAACGCCCTCGTCTCCACCAACGACTACCTGGTCCAGCTCCCCGCCTCCGAGCAGGAGGGGCTCGTGGTGGTGGCCGACGCCACCGAGGGGCACGGCCGCTGGACGCGCCCCGCGGACCAGGCCGGGCGCACCCTCCTCGCGAGCTTCCTCGTCCGCTTCTCCACCCAGCGCCCCGAGGTAGCCACCGCCGCGTTCGGGGTGGCGCTCCTCAACGCATGTCAACACGTCTTGCCCGCGTGCGAGCTGCACTGGCCCCACGGGATCTTCGTTGGAGGCGAGCGGGTGGGTGGCGTGCGCATCGACCTGGCCCACGACATGCTCGCGGTCGGAGTCGGCATCGACCTCGACATGCGAGGCGTCTCGACGGACGGCGCGCGTCGAGGGAGCTCCCTCGCCGAGGCGCTGGGCGCCGACGTCGACCGCTGGACGCTCCTGAGCGACCTGATGCTCGAGATGGACGCCCAGGTGCGCCGCGCGCGCGAGGCGCCGGAGGCGCTGTTCGCGGAGTACCGTGAGCGCTGCGCGAGCATCGGCCGGATGGTCACGGTCCGCAGCAGGCCAGGCGAGGCCACCGGGCGCGCCACCCGCATCGACGCAGAGGGCCACCTCGTCCTCGACGTGGAGGGCCGGGCCCGGGTCATCGTGGGGGGGGAGGTCGAGTCGTTGGTCTCGTAGCGGCTTGGGCTATCATGGGGCATGGGCGCGCCCGTCATCGGCATCGATCTCGGCACCACCTCCACTCGAGTCGCGGTGGTGGAGGACGGCATCCCGCGGGTCCTCCAGGACGAGGCGGGCCGGAGCGCGATGCCGGCCATGTTGGCGGTGACCGCGGAAGGAGCGCTCCAGCTGGGCTACGACGCGGCGGCGCAGGCGGTCTCCAACGTCGAGGGCGTCGTCTACGCCGCCAAGCGCCTGATCGGTCGCCACTGGGCGTCCCCACCGGTGGCGGACGCGCTCGGGACCAAGCCGTACCGGGTGGTGGAGGGCCCTCACCACGACGTCCGGGTCGACCTCCGGGGCTCGGTCCTCGCCCACCCCGAGGTCAGCGCGCACCTCATCCGGGCCATGAAGGCGCGGGCCGAGGGGCACCTCGGCCAGGGAGTAGAGCGCTGCGTACTCTCGGTCCCCGCTCACTTCGACCCGGACCAGCGCCAGGCCACCCGCGACGCCGCGCGGATCGCCGGGCTGGAGGTCGCGCGGCTGATCAGCGAGCCCACCGCGGCGGCCCTGACCTACGGGCTCGGCGTGCAGGCCGAGCGCACGGTGGCGGTGCTCGACCTGGGGGGCGGGACCTTCGACGCCTCGGTGGTGCGGGTGGGGCCGGCTGGGGCGGAGGTGATCGCCACCGCAGGTGATACCTACCTCGGGGGCGAGGACCTCACGGACCGCGTCGTCCAGTGGCTGGGCTCTGCCTTCAAGTCCGAGCACGACATCGATGTCCGGCGGCGCCGGGTGGCCCTGGCCCGGCTCCGCGAGGCGGCTGAGGCGGCCAAGGTCACCCTCTCCCATGCGGATCAGTGCGAGATCGATCTACCCGCCGTCGTCGCGGGGCCCCAGGGGAGCTTAGATCTGCAAGTAACGTTGACGCGTGCGGAGCTGGAGGCGCTCTCCTCGGACATCGTCGAGCGGTGCGTCGCTCTCAGCAGCAAAGCGTTGAAGGCCGCAGGCCTGGTTGCCGAGGGGCTCGATGACGTCGTCCTGCTGGGTGCCGCTACCCGCATGCCCATGGTGCAGCGAGCGGTCCGAGCGTTCTTCGGGCGCGCGCCCGTGGCCTCGGTCCACCGCGATGACTCGGTGGCCCTGGGAGCGGCCCTCCTGGGCGCATCGCTCGCCGCGGGCGGTGTCACCCGGGTCGTGGACATCACCCCGCGCCACCTGGGCCTGGTGGACGCTTGGTCGGTCGTCGAGCACGACGTAGAGGCCTATCAGACCGTGATCACCGCCAACTCCCCGCTCCCCACGGTCGCCACGCAGGTCTTCCCGACCACACGCGACGACCAGTCGACGATCATCATCATGGTCTATCAGGGCTCCTCCCGGAGGTGGGACCAGAGCGACCTCCTCGGTGAGCTCCTCATCACCGATCTCCCGCCGGCCCCAGTGGGGCAGGTCGAGGTCCAGGTCACGGTCGAGCTCACCGAGGATGGGCTCGTCGGCTACTCGGTCCGCGACGCGAAGCGTGGAACCGACCTGCCTTTCGCGGTGACAGCTACCCCGCAGCTGAGTGACGACGAGCTCCTCGCCATGACCATGAAGTAGCGCCTACAGCGCCTTCCTCAGCACCACCGCCCCGTTCGCCTGCACCGCGAACACGTCGTAGCCCGCCGTCACCAGGAGCTGGAGCATCCCGCGGTAGCGGTTGTAGGTCTTCACCGTCACCTCCCGGAAGCCCCGCTCGCGGCACCAGGCGTGCTGGGCCTCCAGGAGGCGCTGCGCCAACCCTCGACGCCGAAACGCGGGGAGGACGCCGCCGATCCAGCTGTAGAAGCGCTCCGGGGTCTCGGCATAGCCCACCTTGAAGCCGGCCACCGCGCCGTCGATCTTCGCGACCTGGGCCAGGTGAGGTCGGCCCGTCAACCGAGCCTGCAACGCCTCGACCGAGGTGGGTGTGAGCTCGGGCACCGCGGCGCAGGCGCTCGCGATCTCGTCTAGCGTCGCCTCTACGATCTCGCACGGCGCAGGCGGGGTTGCGGGGTGGATGTGCACCGCCAGCCACAGCGCGTCGGCCGAGCACTCCAGCACCCGGTGGCGGAGGTGGGCGGGGATGAAGAGCGGCTCGCCCGGGCCGAGCGCCGCGGTTTCGGTGCGGTCACCGTCGCGCGCCAGCTCCACCCGCGCTCGGCCCCGCAGGAGGGTGACCCACTCGTCCTGGGCCTGGTCGTACCAGGTCGGCTCTACGTGGGCCGAGCTCACGATGCGCTCGATGAGGACGTTGCGGTGGGTGAGGAGCGGCTCGAAGCGCTCCCCGGTGTTCGGATGCTCGGCGTCGAAGAGGCTCACCTCGGCACTGGGCCACGCTCCGAGGTCGGTGTCGAGCCTGCTTGGCGGGCGTCAGGGGGCGATCACAGGCTCCCTTCGAACCGATGAGGCCCTTCGCGCCCCTCCTTCGCGAGGGGCAGGAGCGCGCCCGGGGTCAGGATCCGGCGGAGGTTCTTGATGGTCTTCCACAGCGGGAAGCTGCACCCAGCGATCAGGAGCACGGCGAACAGCGTGAAGCCGCCATCGAAGCCGCTCTCGAGCATCGAGGCGAGCATGTAGAGCGCCGCGCCCACCGCGGTGAGCAGCGTCGCGGCGAAGGGTATGAGGAGGGCGGCCCCAAAGAGCCGCTTCGCGACGCCCGCCGGGATCGAGAGGCGCATGCAGTTCGGGCATTCGAGCAGGGTCTCGGCGTCGATCGCGATCGGCGCACGCTCGGCCGCCACCACGTTCAAGGTCTGACGCGTCTGGCAGTGGGGGCAGGTGGCCGTTCGCGTGCGGCCCGTGGGGACCAGTCGGTGGACGCCGCCGAACACGCCGGCACTATGCCCGACGGCCGGCCGGCCTCATAGGCTCGAGCCCGGAGATCTCACGGCACCAGCCAGCCGTCGTTGATGAGCTGGCCGGAGATGTCCACGTGGTTGCTCAGGATGGTGTCGAAGGAGCAGGGGTCCAGGTGGTTGGTGTCGTCCTTCATGAGCTGCCAGATCAGCGCGTCGCGCACGCCGTACGACTCCAGGTGCTCCAGCCACTGGGTGAGCCGGGTGTAGCGCGCGCTGGCGCTCAGCGACTGGCACACCCCGATCTCACCCACGATGAACTTCGTGACGCCGGCCTTGCCCAACCACACCCGCAAGGAGCGGAACTCCAGGTCCTCACCCTGGGAGACGTCGTGGGGCGGGTAGTAGTGGACGGACACGAGGTCCGACGCACCCACGATGATGTTGGCGGCCTGGTGGGCCTGGGTGCTCAGCGGGCCCTCGAAGTGGTTGGCGGACCCGGGGACCAGCTCCGCCACCACCTTCTGGCCGGCGCCCATGTAGCCCCGCATCTCATTCACGCGGCTGCGGTACCAGTTCGCGAAGGCCACCGGATCGTTGGGGCCCGCGACCTCGTTGCCGAGCGACCACACGATGTTCGTGTGCCCGCGGTTCGGCCACACGATGCGCGAGAAGCGGTCCCGCAGCATGGTGTCCACGCCGGGCCTGAGGTGGGTGTCTGGGTCGCTGGGGCTGCCGCGGTGGGCGTCGAAGAGCGGCACCAGCACGCGCATGCCCCGGGCCGCGGCCTCCTGGGCCACGATGTTGACCCGGGTGGCCATGTTCGGGACCGTCATCCCGACGTAGGGCGGGTCGGCCCAGATCCGGAGATCACGAACCCCGGCCGCCTGCAGGCGGTTCAGGTCGTTCTGGATGTTCGTGCGCATGGTGGTGAAGTTCGTCGGCATGCCCGAGAAGCCCACCCCGATGTCGGTGTAGTTCCCGCCCACGGTCAGGGTGCGGCCCTGGCACGCGGCGCCCTGGCAGGTGCCGCCGCCGCAGCTCCGCGACTGCCAGATGCTGTGGCCGGGCGAGGAGCCCGGCTGGCACACGTACTCCACCGAGTCGCCCTGGTACGCGCACGCTGTCCCGCCGACCACGACGCCGTTGTCGCAGCTGCCGGTGCACGCCGCGCCCTGGCAGGTGCCGCCGCCGCAGCTCTGCGCTTGCCAGATGCTGTGCCCGGGGGTTGAGCCGGGCTGACATACGTACTGCACCGAGTCTCCCTGGAACGCGCACGCGGTGCCGCCGATCGGCACCCCGTTGTCGCACTGGGCGTAGGCGCCGCCCGGCAGGGCGAGGACGCCGAGCGCGAGCGGGGCGATGAACACGCAGAGTGATGAACTGAAAGTAGACTTGCTCATGTCTGTCTCCTCGTTCGAGCGCACGCCGCTCACAGGCCGGTGAAGTAGAACTGGTTGTAGTTGGACCACGGTGAGCAGCTGCCCGACGCGCAGGCGCGCACCCGCCACAGGTAGTGGCGGTTGTCGTAGGCCGGCCACACCGTGAAGCTGGTGCCGGTGAGGCCCGTCCAGGTGTAGTAGCTGCGCCAGACGTTGGCCGACGTGTCCCACCAGTCGAACGACACGTCGTAGGTGGTGGCGCCGGAGACCGCGTTCCAGCCCAGGGTCACGCTGGGGGTGGTCACCGTCGTATAGGGCGGGGTGAGGCCGGTGGGCGCGGTCAGCGGGCCCGGGCACGCGGTGGAGATGGGGGTCCCGCGGGGCCAGCAGCTGTTCGAGCAGTAGTAGAAGGCGCACACCGCGCCGTGGGCGTCACAGGTGGCGACGTCGGTGTAGCCGCTGCAGTCCACGGGCTGGCAGCGATCGCCGATGCACAGCTGCCCCGACGGGCACGCGCGCTCCTGCCACGGGTTGGCGCCGCCCGGGTTCACGCAGAGGAACTCACGCGCCTCGCTCTGCGCCGCGCACGCGGTGCCGCCGAGGGGCACGTTGTTGTCGCAGGTGGGCCCGGAGGTGCCGGCGCCCGCGAGCAGCGCAACCTGGTTCGTGGGATCGCGGTAGCCCCACGCGGTGGCGTTCGTCCCTGCGTTCGTGTAGCCGGGGCCGGGCGCGTTGTAGCCGCAGAGCTGTGGGATCTCCACCGTGCGGACCTCGAAGTGCAGGTGGGTGTTGTTGGGCTGGTAGTAGAGGTTGGCGAGGACGGTGTTCGAGTCCACCAGATCGCCCGCGGTGACGTTCGGGACGTCGACGTGCCCATACATCGAGTAGAGCGTCGAGGTCCCCACCGCGGCCGCCTCGGCCGCGCCGAGGTCGTGCCGGACGACGATGACGTAGCCCGGATAGTTCGCCCACTGGGCGTAGACCACCTGGCCGGGGCCGATCGCGTGCACCTGATCGCTGGTGCTCCCGAACCAGTCCTCACCCGAGTGGACCAGCTCCGCGATCGGCCGGTTGAAGCAGGAGCTGTACCCGGCCACCGACGGGTTCACCACGTTGAAGTCGATGCCGGCCGAGCCGCCCAGGGGCGCGCGCCACACCGAGGACGCGCTGCTCCCGTACCAGAAGGAGGCCGTCTTCTCGGCCAACAGGTTCCGGGTGAAGTTGTTGTACTTGGCGTACCGGTCCGCGTACACCGAGCACGTCGCGGCGGGGCACCCGTTGTAGTAGTGCGCGACGGTGTTGATCCAACGGCTCCAGTTCGCGTCGTCGACGCGCACCGCGTTGATCCAGGCCAGCGCCTCGGCGTCGGTGGCGACCCCCGGCACGTAGATCGAGTCCCGGACCATCGCGACCACGAACTCCACCGCGGCCTCGGTGCTGCCCTGGACGCTGAGGATGCGGTTCCCCTCCCGGGCCAGGGTCTGGCTGTGGGTGCCGCCGTCGAACTGGAAGAAGCCCAGGCCCCCCTGGAGCAGGTAGCAGGGCCCATCCCCCGACCCGGCGAGGACCGGCCCCCCACACTCCGCCGAGTAGGGCCCCTCGCAGTGGTAGGTGGCCTCCGAGTAGCAGTGGGCGAGGTTGGTCTCGGCGTCCGAGATGCCGGCGAGGAGCAGCGAATTGCTCAGACCACGTGCGGCGGCGTAGTCACGGATCGCGGTCAGGCGGGCGTCCCTCAGGGCGCCGGTCACCGCGCTGGTGACCTCGACCGGGGCCTCGGGCTCGGCCGGGCCGCAGGCCATCCAGGCGCTACACGCGAGCAGAACGGTCTTTGAAGGCAGTCTCATAAGGATTATCCTCCCCGCCCCGAGTAGCTCGGGGCTCGAGTGACGCTTCGGTACGTCGAGTCTCATTTGGATAATTGGTAGGACCAAAAATGGCCAACCGAACATACCTGATATCTGCGCCCGCCCAGCGCCAGGTGGTGCGCGCGCTCCTGGACGACATCATCCGGGGCACCTACCCGGCCGGGGAGTGCCTCCCCCCAGAGCGGGAGCTGTGCCAGACCCTGTCCACGAGTCGCACCACGCTGCGCGAATCGCTTAGAATCATTGAGGAAATGGGCGCAGTGCGGTCGCGTCGGGGCTCCGGGGTGTGGGTGGAGCCGGCGGAGTCCTGGTACCTGGAGGTGCTGCCCTTCTACCTGGCGGCGCAGATCAAGGAGGGGAAGGACGTCCGACCCCTGATCGCGGACATTCTCGGCCTGCGCCGGGAGTTGATCTTCACCCTGCTTCGATTGGTAGGACCAAAGTGCAGGCCTGGCGATCTGGATGACGCCCGCACGCTCACCGCGGAGGCCTGGGCGGCGAGGGAGTCCTACAGCGTGTTCGTCGAGCGGACCCTGGCCTCCTGGCGCGCCTGCGCCCTGGCGGTGGACCATCGGCCGGCGCTGTGGGTGGTGAACTCGCTCCAGCGCGTCTTCGCCGCGGTGGGGGACGTCATCTCCAGCCAGGCCCGGGTGCCCCGCGGCTACCTGGAGGTTCACATGAAGATCTACACCTTGCTGGAGCGCGGGGACGCCGATGCCGCCATCGGCGTCATGCGCCCGTACTACGAGCGGCACGACGAGCTCGCGGTGGCCGCGCTTGACTAGAATTTGCTTCTAGAAAACAATTCTAGTCGATGCCGAACCTGGAGACGCCGAAGGTCCTGAAGCAGTGGCGCGCCCTGCGCCGCTGGCCGGCCGGAGGTCGGCTCTTCGGCTGGCTGATCGGGCGCGTCGTGCCGTACGCGGGCACGGTGCACCCGCGCGTGCGTCACCTCGAGCCCGGCGTGGCCGAGGTCACGATGTCGGACCGGCGCGGGGTCAGGAACCACCTGAGGTCGGTGCACGCGGTCGCGACCGCGAACCTCGGCGAGATCGCAGGCAACCTTGCGCTCATGTCGCTGCAGCCTCCGAAGACCCGGTGGATCGTCACCGGCATCACCGCGAGGTACGGCAAGAAGGCGCGCGGCGTGCTCGTCGCGCGGTGCGAGGTCCCCCCGCTGGACTGGAGCGTGGAGGGGGACCACGATGGGCGGGTGGAAGTCCGAGACCAATCCGGCGACGTGGTGACCACGCTCGACGTGTCCTGGCGGCTCGGCCCGTCCGCGTCCGCCTCGTGACCGCGAGGCGCCAGCAGACCAGGGGCGCTCAGACGCAGCAGGCGATCATCGAGGCCGCCCTCGCGGTGGTCGACGAGCGCGGTCACCGAGACCTGGACATCCAGGGGGTCTGCGCGCGCGCGGAGGCGAGCGTGGGCAGCTTCTACCACCACCTCGGCAGCTTGGAGGGCCTGCACGCGGCGGTCTTCGACGCCATCCTCGCCGACTACCGGCGGGCGATCGGCGCCGCGCTGCAGCCTCGCCGCTCCCCGCGCACCTTCGTCGAGGCCCTCGTGCGCGCCCACGTCGAGTGGGTCTGCGAGCACCCGCGGCGGGCCCGCGTACTCTACGAGCTCCGCGGTGGCCTCGAGCCCGCCCACGACGCCGAGGTCCGCTCCGGGACCCGCGCCTTCCTCGTGCAGATCGAAGAGAGCGTGGCGCGCTGGCGTGATCGGATCCGGCCCTTGCCCGCGGTGCTGCTCCAGCCGCTGGTGATCGGCCCCGCCGAGACCCTCACCCGCCAGTGGCTCGCGGGGCGGCTCCCCGAGGGCTTCGATCCCCGCGACGTCGCGGACGAGCTCGCGCGCGCGGCCTGGCGCGCGGTCGGCCTGGAGCCATGACGGGTCGGCGCACGCCCGCGCCTTGAAGAGGGGTGGGCGCGGGGACGTCTGGTGCGGTAGGACCATGACGATGCGCGCGCTCTCCTGGCTGGCCCTGGCGCCGGCCCTGCTCCTCACCCCCACCGACGCTCGAGCTCAGGCCGCCTCCTGCCCGGACCGGCTGGATCTCATGCAGCGGCGCTTCCAGGCGGTGCCCACCCACGTCCCGCTCGCCGCCGCGACCCTGCCGGTGACCCTGCCGACGCTGGAAGGGGCGAAGGAGGTGACCGCCCCCGGGGTGGTCATGGACGTGAAGGACGGCCGGGTGGCGTTCCAGGGGGTCAACACCCACATCACCGCGCTGGACGGTGTGTGGGCGAAGCTCGAGGCGGTGAAGAACCTGGAGGCGATGACGAAGAGCCCTGCCCAGCCGCTCTATCTTCGACTGGACGCGGGCCAGGGCGTGCAGACTATCTTGCCGATGCTCTGCCGTATCACTCCCGAGCGCAGCCTCTACGTGCTGGTGAGTGATCCCCAGCAGGCGGCGCGGCGCTACTCTCCGCCGCCGCCCCCCAAGCACCTCGAGGCCCTGGTGACCAAGCTCGACGGCACCCCCAGCGCCGTCCAGCGGGCGGTGCAGATGGGCGAGGCCCTCGAGGAGGCCATCGGGGGCTGCGGGCCACTCAGGGAGCGCTTCGAGGCCCTGCAGGGCGTCCCGCTGGAGCTCCGCTCCGCCGAGATGAAGGACGCGGTGCTGAGCGGAGTGGCGGGCTGCAGCTGCCAGCAGGTCGACGTGGACGCGGTGGAGGCCCTGGTGCTCCGCATCCTGGCCCCGCCGGTGGCGCAGTCCTACGCGGTGCCCTTCCCGCTGCGATGCGAGGGCGGGAAGAAGGCTACCTTGCGCCTGCCCGAGAGCGCGGACGCGGCGGCGCTGGCGGCGGCGCTGGGGTCCCGGAAGGGCGGCGGGGTGGTGCGGATCCGGTTCGAGGCGGCGAGGTAGCTTGTCACGCACGCGGGCATGGGCGGCTGCGGCCGGTCTGACCGCGGTGCTGCTTGCGCTGTGGTTGTGGCCCGAGGCCCGCCGGCCGGAGCCCCCCGCCCCGCTGGCGGCGCAGCCTCAGCGTCAGGCGCCGCGGCCTGCGTCGCTGCCCACGCCTCCAACGACGTCGAGCTCCGCGGCCGAAGCGCCCTCTACCGTGCCCTCGGTGCGCACCGCCACCCGCGTCGAGCCCGCGGACTGCCTCCGCCGCTGCGGCCCGCGGTGCCTGCCTGACGGCAGCTGCCCGCCCGAGTGCGAGCGCGACGAGGACTGCCCCATTGACGCCGGCTGTGTGGGCTACGCGCTTGATGTGGCGTCGAGGGAGGTCTTTCGCTGCTTCCAACAAGAGTGCACGGGCGAGCGCGGCGACACGTCCTGCGGGCCGGGGCAGACATGCGTCCCCATCAGGGGGTCCGATCGAAGGGTCTATATGTGCGTGCAGGCGGGCCTGCGCCGGTCGGGGGAGCCGTGCATGCCGGACATGGAGTTCAACCCGAGGAGCCTGGAGCAGGCCTGCGGGGCGGGCCTGTTCTGCAGGGGGACCTGCATGCCCACCTGGTGCGACAGCGACGCGGACTGTCCGGGCCGATGCCAGCTCATGGATCGGGGTGGCGGGGAGTGTCGACCCGGTTGCATGCATACGGGGGCCTGCCTGCCCTGGCAGCGCTGCGCGGTCGGGATTACCGGAGTGGGTTGCATCCCCCGGAGCTCCCCCCGCACGTGCATCGAGGACGGGTGCCCCCCGGGGCTTCACTGCGTGCCCTACCTGCCATTTCTGGCGTTCCAGGTGGCGGAGTGCAGGCCGGATTGCCACGGCACCGGCGACTGTCCAGGGGGGCAGGTCTGCCTGAGTTTCCAGATGCCCTCCGAGACCATATGGGTCTGCGTGGAGCCGTGCGCCAGCGACGCCAGCTGTGGCCGGGGGCTCCGCTGCCAACCCGACCCCTCCACTGGGGTGGCGGTGTGCACCCTAGACGTGGGGTACATCGACGAGTTCTTCCGCGACTACCGGAGCCCCGAGGAGTGAGGGGCTACATCTCGCCTTCGACCGTGGCCTCGCAGGTGTAAGCCACCTTGCCGGAGGCGGGGTCCACGAGGTCGAGGACCGCGGTGTAGACCGAGAACCGGGCGCCGCCCTTGCCGCGTTCCGCCATCCTGAGGAGCTTGCCCTTGCCGATGAAGTCGGCGCCCTCGGCCTCCGGCTGCATGTCGTAGACGCCCGACAGGCGCATCTTCTGCTCGAGGGTGCGGTGCAGGTAGGTCGAGTCCAGATCCTGGCCCGTCTTGTCCTCGAACTCGGCGAGGTGGATCTTGGGCCGGGCCGCGTCGATGTTGGCCTGCTGGGAGCGCCAGGTGTTGATCCACCCGCCGGCCACGCAGCGCTTCATGAGCTTGCCCGCGATCTCCTTGAAGTCGGTGCGGGTAGGCCCGGACGGCGCGGTGGGGGGCGGCGCGGCCGGGGGCGGCGGGGGCGGGGGCGGGGTGCTGGCGCAGGCCGCCGAGAGGAGGACGGGGAGCAGGAGCAGGCGCTTCATGGCTAGGTTGGACAGACTCTACCCCGCTTCGAGCCACGCCAGAACCGCTGTGGGGGCGGTCATGGCCCCCTCGGATCCCCCGATTCCCGTTCGTTCCGGACCGGTTGGTGGGCCGCCGCGCGACCCGAAACTTGCGGATCGGCGTGCCTTTGCGGATAGCATGTGCCCTGCATGGCCACCCCTGCCCAGTTCTCCGTCCTGGGGCCCCTGAAGTCCGGCGTGGAGACGCGTGCCTTCCTGGGCTGTGAGGTGGTGGACGGTGTCCCCCGTCCCGACCGCCCGGTGGTCGTGGTCTGGCTCCCCGACGACGTGGTGTCCGACCCCAAGCAGGTCGCGCGCCTGCAGCGGGAGACCGCGTTCGTCACCCAGCTGCACCACCCGAACATCATCGGGGTGCGCGGCCTGGAGTGCTTCGAGGAGGGCTGGGCCCGGGTGGTGGACTTCGTGGACGGCGAGCCGCTCATCCGCGTGCTCACGCGGGCTCAGGAGGAGTTCCGCCCCGTCGCGCCGCGGGTGGCCGCCCGCATGATCCTCGACGTGTGCGAGGCGGTCTCCTACGCCCACGAGGAGGGCCAGGCCCGCTTCGCCGGGCGCCCGGTGGTGCATGGTGGCTTGCGCCCCGACACCCTGATGCTCACCTTCTCGGGCCGCACCACCGTGACCGGTTACGGCGCCTCGGTCCTCGCGCCCACCCAGCACGGGACCCCGATGAAGGACAAGTTCGTCTACTTCGCGCCCGAGCAGATCATCGGGGGCAAGGCCACCGCCAGCCCCGCCACCGACATCTACGCGATCGGCGCGGTGCTCTACGAGCTCCTCGCCGGCAAGCCGCCTTTCAGCGACGCCGAAGACGTCGAGCGCGCGGTGCTCACCGGTGAGCCCCCGCTCCTCGACGCCCCGGGCCTCGCGGGCCTGCTCGGCAACGTCGCCGCCACCGCCCTCGCCAAGCGCGGCTCCGAGCGCTTCGAGACGGTCGAGTTCATGCGGGAGGCGATCCTCGCCGCCCTCGCCAAGGAGGGCGTGGAGCCCGCTACCCACGAGGACGTCGCCGACTTCGTGAACGCCCTCATCCCCGAGGACGCGCCGGAGCGGGTGAGCCGCCAGGAGCTCCTCGAGTCGGCCGAAGACCCCGACGTGGCGACGATCCTCTCGCCCTCCGAGAACACTCCGGAGGGCGTGGATCCGAGCCTCTACGCCCGCTCCCGGCCCACCTCCGGGGTGCTCCGCGCCGCCCCGAGGCGCGAGGAGGTCACCCAGGTGAACGCCGCCGCCCCGGCCGAGGAGGCCGAGGCGCCCATCGTGCGCAAGGCGCTGCCGCGCGAGGTGGACACCCTCATCGAGGCCCCGCGCGACGTCGCGGCCCCGGTCCCCGTCACCATGGACGACGAGCCCACGATGGGTGACGCGCCGCTCGCCGCGACCGAGTCGGCCGTCGCCGCGGCGCTCCCTGTTGTCCCCTTGCCCCCGGTGGGCGCCGCGTCGGCCGACCTGATCGCGCCGCCGCCCGCCGCGCCGGTGCCCCAGGCCCCCGCTCCGCAGGCTACCTGGCCGCAACCCGGCTTGCCGGCGCCGGTGCCCCAGGCCCCCGCCCCGCAGGCGGCCATGCCGCCGGCGTCGATGCCGCAGTTCCAGGCGCCGGTGCCGCAGCCCCAGGCGTCGATGCCGCAGTTCCAGGCGCCGGTGCCGCAGCCCCAGGCGTCGATGCCGCAGTTCCAGGCGCCAGTGCCCCAGGCGCCGCAGCCGCCCCTGCCCCAGTACGGCGTCCCTGGCTACCCGCCGGGCGTGGTGCCGCCCGGCTACCCGCAGCCCTACCCGTCGGGCCCGGTGCCCCAGGCCGCGTATCCGCAGGGCATGTTCCCGCCCGGGACCCAGCCGCCGCCGCCGGGCGCGTACCCCGGCTTCCAGCCCCAGGGCGCCTATCCGCCCGGGACCCAGCCCCCGCCCTCGTATCCGTCCCAGGTCCCGCCGCGTGCAGGCTGGCCTGCGGGCCAGCCGCCGTCGGGGGCCTTCCCGGCCGGCGCGACCCCGCCGGGCACGGCGCCGCCGCCCGGTACCGGCCGGCCCACCCCGCGTGGCTTCGCGCCGCCCGCGTCCCGCTCGAACCCCACCCCGGACCTGCTCGCCAACGCGCCGGTGCAGGGGCTCCCGCCCGCGCCGCCGAAGAAGAGCACCGCGATCCGGGAGAACTCCCAGGTCACCCAGTTCAACAAGCGGATGGGTGACTCCTCGCGGAGCGTGATCTTCCTGATCCTGGCCGCCGCGCTGGCGGCCGGGGTGTTCATCTTCATGTCCAAGGAGCCCCCCGAGGGGCTGGACGCGCCGCCCGAGCGCCACACCCTCCCCAAGGAGCTGGTGCAGGCTGCCTTGCAGAACGCGGGCAAGGACAACGGCGAGGTGCTGGACGACGGCGCCGGCAAGGCGGACGAGGCCGCCGCGGAGGCTGCTGCTGCCGCCCTGGACGGCGGGTTGGCCCCCGAGGTCGCCACCACCGATCCCGCGGCCCCGCCCGCGCCGCCTCCGCCCGGGCACTTGCAGATCTCCAGCGATCCGGAGGTCAGCGTGTTCCTCGGCAAGGAGAACCTCGGGCGCACCCCGATCAACACCGACCTGCCCCCGGGGCGCCATCGGCTCCGCTTCACCGACGCCAAGACCGGGATCAACATCTACAAGACGTTCCGGGTCCGGCCCGGGGCCAAGCACCACCACGACCTCAGCTTCGGCACCAGCCAGCTGGTGGTGTTGGCGCCCGAGGGCGCGGTGGTCTCGCTCAACGTGAAGAAGCTCGGCACCGCGCCGATCGAGCCGGTCACCATCTACGAGGGCGAGTACCTGCTGAAGGTGACCTACAACGGCATGAGCTGGTCGGAGCGCTTCGACGCGCCGGCGGGCCAGCGCATCGAGTACAAGGTCAACCTCAAGTAGGCCCGGCCCAGCTCAGGCGGGCCCGCAGCTCCACCCCCGGATCGAGCGCCGCGGTGTCCAGCCGGCGCACCCGCTGATCGAGCACGTTCTCGACCGTGGCCTCGAGGCGCAGGCCGGCGCCGAGGTCGACCCCGCCCATCACCCCCACCCGCACGAACCCGAACCATGGGTCGTCGCTGTGGAGGAGCGAGGAGAACAGGGCCCAGCGCGGGCTGCTCCCCCGCACCCGCAGCTCCACGAAGGCGCGCCGCACCGGCAGGGTGTAGCGGAGGGCGACGTGCCCTCGCAGGTTGGGAACCTCGAGCCGCGCGGTGGCGGAGGTGTCGGCCTCGCCCTCCGCCCACGCCCCCGCGAACGCCAGATCGAGGCCCTCGACCAGGTGCGCCCCGCCGGTGAGCTCGAGCGCGAGCACCCGCACGTCCTCCGCCCCCGTCACCGTCGCCAGGTCGCCGATCCAGGCCGCGGTGGCCAACAGGTCGAGGTGCAGCCAGGCCGAGCGCCAGGTGGGCCCGGCGCTCGCGGTCCAGGTGTCGCGCGGGGTGAGGGTGGCGCCGTACAGCAGCCGGTCGGCGGGCAGGGCCAGGGCCACCCCTCTGGCCACGTGAGCCCGGAGCCCGAACGCGCCGAGGTCGAGGTGCAGGTCGACCTGCGGCAGCGGGGCGGTGACGCTGACCTCGGTATCGTCAACCTCGGTTGCGAGGTGGGCGAGCCGGAGCACCGCGCGGGCCGAGAAGGGGCCGAGGGTGGTGGCCACCCCGAGGACACCGGCCGCGTGGAGGCGGTGGCCGGTGCGGGTGCCCACCTGCGACCCGCTGCGCCGCACGAAGGCGCCGGCCTCGAGCTGGAGGGCCTCGAGCGGGGCCCAGCGACCTTGCAAGTTGGCTTGCCAACCTCGCTCGAGCGCGGGGGCCTCGGCGAGGCCGGCCCGGTCGTGGCCAAGCCGGAGCGAGGCCCCGGTGGAGGCGGTGCCGACGTGGAGCGCGGCCGTGGCGAGCTGGGCCCTGGCCGCCTCGGCGCCGTCGAGGCCGAGGTGCCGGGCCGGCCCCGCCTCGGCCGAGTGGAGGACCGCGCCCTCCACCGACAGCCCCGGCCGCGGGGTCATGAGCACGTGGGCGCCTGCGCCCTCGCGCTGCCCGGCCTCGTCCAGGGCGCCGGGGGCGCGATCCGCCGAGAGCTGGAGGGCCTCCTCGTGGCCCAGGGTCGCGAAGGTGCGGGCGGCGAGCGCGGCGTCGCCACCCCCGACGTCGACTTGGGCGGCCGCGCCCCGGTCCGCGGTGCGCACCAGCGCCGCCGCCTCGCCTCGAGCTCGTGCGCCGGCCCGGTGAACCGAGAGGGTCAGCGCGCCCCCGAGGGCGTCGCTCACCCCGGCGTGATCTCCGAGCTCGTCCAGGGTGAGGGCCTCGAACAGGAAGGGATCCGCCCGCCGCCACACCGCGCGCGCCACCCTGGACTCGATCAGGAGGCCCTCCACCATGACCGCCGCGTTGGGGCCGTACCGCCAGCCGCCTCGCAGGACGGGTTGCGTCTCGAGGGCCTCGTCCACGCTCCGGGCGGCGGGGGCGGTCAGGTCGGCCTCGGCTACGCGCCGGCGCCCCCACCGATCCGCCACCAGGCGAGAGGGGGGCGCCGTGGGGGCGGGCACCTCGGCCGCCGCGCTGGACGTGGCGAGGGCCTCCAGGAGGGCAAGCTCCTCGTCGGAGAGGGGGATTTCGCCCAGGTCGGCGGCGGCGGTGGAGGTTGGGGGGACCGCAGATCCGGCCGCGGCGCCCTGGGGTGCCCCCGCGAGCCACGCCACTATCAGCCACGCCCCCTGCAACGCGGCCGGAGCCTATCATGCAAAAACCACTTGAGCTTGGGGCCGAGGCCGGGTATCTGGACTGCCGCTTCGCCCAGTTAGCTCAGTTGGTAGAGCAGTGGATTGAAAATCCGCGTGTCCCTGGTTCAAGTCCGGGACTGGGCACTCTCCAAAATCTAGCCTTCAGGAGGCGCAGCTCGGGAGACCGGGTCTGCGCCTTCGGCGTTTCTGGGGTCTGGCAGTTGGGCCAGCGCCGCGGCCAGCCGCTCGGGGTTGGCGATGCGCTCTCGCCACCGGGCCGGGATCCCCGAGAGGCCGAAGCGCGCGCCCAGGGCCGCCCCGGCCACGCAGGCGTTGGTGTCGGTGTCCCCGCCCATTCGGATCACCGTGAGGACCCCCTCCGCGTAGTCGGGGGCGTCCCGCAGAGCCACCAGGGCCCGCTCGAGGGTCAGGAGCACGTAGCCCATGGGGGCGTCGTGGTACAGGAGCGGCGACCTATGCAGGACGGCCTGCATGATCGCGTCCACCTCACGCGAGCGACCGGTGGCGAGGTTGGCGCCGACTCGCAAGGCAGATTGCGCATCCGCGCCGTCGTGCACCAGGGCCGAGAGCACCCCACAGAACGCGACGCACGCCGCGGTGCAGCGCTCGTCCGCGTGGGTGTAGGCCGACAGCGCCTCCGCCTCCGAGACGAGGCGGGGGTCGGTGTAGTGCCGGGCCAGCCCGGTGGGGGCGCAGCGCATGAGCGAGCCGTTCCCGGCCGACCCCGGCCGGTTCTGCAACGCGAGTTGACCGGCGCTCCTGGCGTCGGCGTGGCCGGCCATGATCATGCGGAGGGCGTCGGCGGTGAGGTTCCCGACGTCCTTCGGGCCCCGATGCAGCCAGGCCGTCGCGGCCCGGGCGGCGCGGAACACGTCGAAGGCTCCGTTGGGGGCGTACGCGGCCGCGTTGGCCAGGGTGAGGTCGGTGTCGTCGGTCTGCTCGCCCGGATCCCAGGGGCCACCGCCCGCGAGCTCCATCCAGCCCGGATCTGCCGCCGCCACCTGGGCGGCGCTCATGAACTCCACCGGGGCGCCGAGCGCGTCGGCCACCGCGAGGCCATACCAGGCCCCGGCGCGGCGCTCGGTGGAGGTGAGGGGGTGCGTGTCGTGGTTCATGGGGTGAGGATGCCCGCTCCGAAGGCGCGTGCTCGGGAGGGTAACGTTACGTGGGGCTACCTTGACAGGGTCGGCGGGGGCCCGGACGATCTGGCGGTGACCGGGGCCTCCCTACCCGTCCGCCGACCGTCGGCGGGCCAAGCGCAGAGCCGGGCCGAAGAGCGCGCTCGCGTCCTCCGCATGACGGTTCGAGAGCGGGTGCTCCTCGCCCTCCAGCTCGGTGAGGAGCAGCGGGCGCTCCGACAGAGGGTGAAGCATGGGCAGCGTGGTCGGGCAGCCGGCGCTTGAGCTGGCCGAGCGGGTGGCGGAGACCGCAAAGGGCCTGGGCATCGAGACGGCGGTGATCGGCGCCCTGGCGCTCGCCGCGCATGGTTATGTGCGCGGCACGGTCGACGTAGACCTCGCGTCGTCGGTGGACCCGGGGTCTGTTCTTCGGGCCTTGCAAGACAAACTGCGAGAGGGGGGCCTGAAGACGAGACTCTTGCTGCCGGACGCGGAGGATCCGCTCGGAGGCATGCTGAGAACTTCGCCAATCCCTACCGGCCAGCTGCGAGCCTCGGCGCCGAGGCCATTCGGACAGCCACCAACCTGGATCCAGCGTCGTCGCTTCGGTACGTGCAGCTCGACATGTTGGTCGCGCTGAAGCTCTATGCGGGCGGGTTGCGTGACCTCGCGGATGTGGTGGAGTTGCTCGCATGCAACCCCCACGCGGACCTGGACGCGGTCCGAGCCGCGTGCGCTCGCTTCGGGCTCGAGGCGCAGTTCGAGCGGGTCCTTGCGAGCCGGTAGCCGCTCGCTCCAGGCCCTATGGGTACCGAACCTCGATCCGCTCCGCTGGCAGCCTGAGCCGGGCCCGCCGCTGACCGTCGACCCTGGCCTCCTCCGGTACCAGGAAGTGGCCCCAGCTGGCCGCGCCCTCGCTCGTGAGCCGCTCCAAGGCGCGCCGAAAGGCGGTGCGGTGGCGCCGGAGGGCGCCGTCGTCGTCGGTGGTCTTTCCGGTCACGCCGGCCGCCCTCGCCTCGAGGAACGCGCGCAGGCTCTGGGCGCGCACGCTGCTCCACCAGCCCGAGGCCATCACCGCCCGGGCCACCGTCGCCACCTCGGGGGCCTCGTTCCAGGTCACCCAGCCCTCGTCGCGCTGCCGGGCCACCGCGAGCATGGCGAACCACACCAGGTGGGCCTGGCCGAGGGCCGCGCGCTCGCCGTCGACCCACAGCTCGCCCTCCACCAGGTCTACGACGATCCGGGGTGGGGTGAGGGCGTCGACCGCGGCCTGGCCTGCGCCGAGGGCGGCCTCGAAGGAGTGCAGGTTCGATTGCGGGACGAGGTGGCCGAGGCGGGGGAGCTCCACCGGGACGAGGTGCACCGCGACCGATCTGGCGTCCACCGTCCAGGTGGGGGCGTTGAGGTGGCGCTGGGGCTGGTCGGGGAAGAAGAAGCCTGTGCCGCCCTCGACCCTCGGATCGCTGACCCGCACGTCGTAGGCGCGGTCCTGCGCGCGGGCCAGGAGCTGGAACACCGCGGCCTGGAGCACCGTCATGGTGCGGCGGCGGCCGGCGATGAAGCCGAAGATCACCGGCGCCGTCCCGGCCCGGGTCAGGGCGGCCCGGGCACCGGCCCACACCGTGGCTCGGTAGCGCGCCGCGTCCTCCGGGGTGAGGTCGTCCTCCACGACGCCGCTCGCGTCGGCGGGGTGGACGTGGATGCCGTCGTGGCTGGGGATCGCCTCGCCCAGGACCGCTCGCAGCTGAGCGAGCGCGCCCGTCGGGCCCAGGACCTCGTCCTCGAGGTAGAACGCGGCCTCCGCCGTCACCACCAGGTCGACGCTGGTGATTCGCAGGCCTAGTTGACGCACGAGCGCCCACAGGAGCTCGGTGAGGGGGGCGGGGTTGGGGCCGAGCGGGGCGAAGACCCGCACATCGCCGGTCATGGCTGCTCCTCGGCGGTGGGGAGCAGGCTGAGCTGCGGTGCGGGCTCCGGGGTGACCTCGCCTGGCCACTCGGGCATGGCCTCGACCAGGGCGGGGCGAGCTCGGGCCACCAGGTGCGTGAACACGCGCCCCAGGCGCGGGGCGAAGGTGTCGTCGGGGGCGTGGGTGAAGAAGTAGACCTCGCGCCCCTCGTCGAGCCACTGGGTCACCGGCGCCTGCCACTGACCCAGGTAGCCGGAGGCGGCCCGGGTGTCGTTCTGGCCCACGAAGCGCACGAAGGGGCGCTGGCCGGGGGTCCGGGTGCGGACCGGGACGCGCGGCTTTCGCCCCTGGGCGGCCACGGTGGTGGCGTCGAGCACCTTGCTCGCGAACAGGGGTCGGCTGTCGAAGAGGACGCGGTCCATGCCGAGGTCGGTGAGGAGCCGTGTCAACCTGCCTTCCGTCTCACCCTCGTCGAACCAGTCCGGGTGTCGGACCTCGACCGCGAGGGCGCGCCTCTCGGGGAAGGTCTCGAGGTAGCGGGCCAGGGCCTCGAAGCGGCTCTTGTCGAAGCTGGGGCCCAGCTGGAGGAAGAAGGGGCCGAGGCGGTCGCCGAGCGGATCCATGCGGGCGAAGAAGCGCTCCGTCTCGAGCTCTGCGCCCTCGAGCATGCGCTCGTGGCTGATGACGCGCGGGAGCTTGAAGCAGAAGCGGAAGCCCTCCGGCACGTCCTCGCGCCAGCGGGCCACCACGTCTTCGGGGGGGAGGGCGTAGAAGGTGGAGTTGGCCTCCACCGCGCCGAACACCTGGGCGTAGTGCCTCAGGTAGTCCCGGGGCTTGGCGTCGGGCGGGAAGAGGTTCCCCACCCAGCCCCGGAACGCCCACAGCGGGCAGCCGACGCGCAGCGCCATGCCCAACCCTTACCACCCCTGGTAAGCGCGGCGGAGCCCCGGATCCGTCATCGTAGGCGGGTGGTGAGCGCGCCGCGCATGCTCTACCGCCTGGAGGTCGCGGGCCGGGACTGGCTCCACGTGGGGCGGGCGCTGGACCAGAGCCCCCGCCTCGGCCTGCTGCGGGCCCAGAACGTGGCCCAGGCCCTGGTGTTCCTGCTCGGGAGCCCGCACCTGCCGGGCGAGACCGCGCAGGACCGCCTGCGCTTCGTCCTCGCGTACCTGAACGAGGGTGGGCTGCCGGTGCGCCTGCCGATGGGGCGCGCGGGGCTCCGACCCGCACTGCTCGGGCCGGACGAGGAGGAGGTGGGGGCGGGGCCGGGCGTGGTGTTCCTGGCTGCGATGGCACGGGCCGACGCGGCGGTCGGGGTGGTGGGGCGGCTCATGGTGCACCGCGAGGTGGTGGCCCTGGCGGCGCTCGCGGGGGCGCCGCTCGAGGGGGCGCCCTGGCGGGTCCGTGGCGCGTTCGTGGCCGCGGTGGCCGCGGTGGAGGCGGAGCGGGACGAAGAGGCGGTCGCGCTGTGCCTGCAAGCCGGGTTGCCGGCGATCGCGGCCTGGGGTTGGGCGCTGGGTGCGGCGATCCGGCGCGGGTCGGTGCGGAGCCCGCGGGAGCTGGGGCGGTGGGTGGAGGGGCGCTTGCGGGATCCTACCTGGCCGTTGGGGCCGGAGCCGATGAAGACCTGGTAGCTCGGTGAGGCTGGGTTCTTGGTGAGGGTCGCGCAATGCGCGGATGGCCTGGTAGGCTGGAGCGTGGCCTCGTATGCGCTCCGCTCCGGCGCTCAGCTCGTCACCGCGACGCCAGACGTGGGCGACGCCGCCGCTCTGTTGGCCTACGTGAACCGCGTGGCCGCGGAGAGCGACTTCCTCACGTTCGGCCCGGGTGAGCACGGCATCACCCTGGCGGAGGAGGTGGCCTTCCTCGAGGCGGGTGCGTCCACGTGGCGCTTCCTCCGCAAGGCCACGATCGAGGGGGAGATCGTGGGTTTCCTGGACCTGCGGCGCTCCCCCCGACCTCGCCTCCAGCACACCGGTCAGTTCGGGATCAGCGTCCGCAAGGATCGCTGGCGTCAGGGCGTGGGTCGCATCCTGTTGTCGGAGCTCCTGGACTGGGCGGTGAGCGTGGGGATGCGCAAGATCGACCTGCGGGTGCGGGCCGACAACGTGGGCGCTCAGGCCCTCTATCGGAGCCTCGGCTTCGTCGAGGAGGGGCGGGTGACTCGGGCCATGATGATCGGCGGAGCGTTCTTCGATGAGCTCTTGATGGGCCGCGTGATCGACCCCTGACCGCGAGCTCGATGGTCACTTGGGCTGCTTGGCCAGCCAGGTGGCGATCGCGTGCGCCTCGGCCAGCCGCTGACCGGCCCGACCCGCCCCTGCCGGTGGCGGTGTCGGCAGGGCCTCTTGCGCGAGGACGTCCGCCGGGTCACCGCAGCGCCCGCCACGCAGGTTGCAGTACGCGGCCTTGACCTGGATGGCGTCGTGGCGACGACGGAGCTCGTCGGGGAGCAGCTTCAGGGTGCTCCCGTTCCAGACCGCGATGACGTCTTCCGGCTGCAATATTCGTTGCAACCAGGCGAGGGCCCCGTCTTGCGATGCGTGGTACTCGACGTCTTCGCCCTCGAGGCCCAAGCGCGCCAGGTACGCAGGCGACGGGTCACCCCGGCTCGGACGAAAGAACGCCTCCTCGACCTCACCCGTGCCCATGCGCGTCGCCACCCACTGGAGGACCTCTGGGCGGCGGGGATCCGCGCGGGTCGCGAGCTCTGCCGCCTCCGCGTAGACGAGCACGACTCGCCCCTTCGAGAGGGCCTCGGGGACGGAGCGGGAGCTCCGCTGAGGCCTATGGCGCACCCGCGGTGAGTCACCGGTGCTCCTCCGCCGCTCGAGCTGCTCGTCGTTCATGCGCTCGAACACCGTCAGGAGCGGCTCGAAGCGGTCGGAGTCGCCCTCGAGGATCCCGAGGGCGGAGATCGCGGCCTCGAGCGTCGAGAGGTACTCGGGTCGGGGCTCGCGCCGCACCTTGTAGCGGCTGGGCCGCTCCGGGCGCAGCTGGACGTGGGGCAGCGCCGAGAGCCAGGGGTTGTCGCAGTACAGGCGATGGGCCTGGGCCCAGGTGCCGTCGAGGAGGATCAGCTGGTCCAGCGGAGCCTGTTCGGCGAGCTCGCACAGATCTTTGGCGTCGGGGCGCGGATACAGGAGCGCGACCCGCCCGCTCGAGGTGAAGGGCTCGAAGATCGCCCTCCCGTCCTGCCTCGACGCGACGAGGAGGCGGCTGCGGGCCAACGCAGAGACCAGCATCCGGGCCGAGCCGAAGGGGTGGGTGCGCTCGCGTGGGTGCTGGAGCACCACGACCTCGGTCCGGTTGTCGATCTGGGGCACCGCTGCGCAGAGGCACAGCTCGAGCGGGCGATGGCAGCGGTGACAGGTGGGCCGGGGCACCTTCAGCCGATCCAGGGGAGGTACGCGGCGGCTCGGAGGGGCCCGGGCGTGGTGAGGGTGAGGGCCACCAGCTCCGTGAGCACCGCGCCGCCTTCGCCGCGGGCCAACAGCTTCAGGAGCGCGGGCAAGTCAGATTGCGTTTCGCGCCCCAGCGCGCCGCCGAGGCTCGGCAGGCCGATCACCCCGGCGCCGCTCTTCTTGTCGGGCTGGTAGGGCTGGGGGCGCGGGCGGGGGCGGAGGGCGTGGACGAGCACCGGCTCGGCCTCGAACGCGCCGCCGGCCTCTTCCTTGGCCCGGGCGACCGCCTCCTCCATGCCGCCGAGGCCGTCCACCAGGCCCTGGGCCTTGGCCTCGGCGCCGATCCACACCCGGCCCTCGGCCACCTGGTGGATCTCGTCCGGGGTGCGGCCGCGTGCGTCGGCGACGAGGGCGAGGAAGTCCTGGTACATGGCCCCGACCTCCTTGGCCGCGTGGGCGCGGGCGCGATCGTCGAGGCCGCTCCAGGGGTCGTAGAGGCCGGCGTTGGCGTACTGCTTGATGACGTCGTGGCCCACCGCGAGCTTTCGGCCCAGCTCGGGCCAGGTGGGGAGCATCGCGAACACGCCGATGCTCCCGGTGACGGTGAGGGGCGAGGCCACGATCGCCCGGGCCCCGCACGCGACGTAGTAGCCGCCGCTGGCCGCCACGTCGCCGAAGCAGGCGATCACCGGCTTGTCGAAGTTGAGGCGGCGCACCGCGGCGAAGATCGCGTCGGACGCGGTGACGCTGCCGCCGCGGCTGTTCACGTGGAGCACCACCGCGCCGATGCTCTTGTCCGAGAGCGCCGCGCGCACGTCGTCCACCACCGCGCGCCGGACCGCCATGCGCTCGCCGCCGCCGCCGAAGCCGGGGGCCTGGTCGACGATGCTGCCGTGGACCTCGACCACCCCCACGCGCTTCTTCCTGCGGGCGAAGGGGGAGCGCAGGGCGTAGGCGTCGACGTAGGTGCCGGCGCCCAAGAGCGTTGGGGGCTCCTCGAGGTCGCCCACCGTCTGGACCTCCTCGACGAGGTCCTCCTCACGCACCAGGCTCTGCACGAAGCCCTGGGCCTTCGCGTGGGTGCCCACCATCGGAGACTCCGTCAACAGAGCTTGCGCAGAGTCGGCGTCGAAGCGGCCGCCCTCGATGAGCCCGTCGACGAGGGCGTGGTCGAGGGCGTGGACCAGGGCCTCGGTCTGCTCGCGGTCGTAGGGGCTGCGATCGGTGCGGGTGAACTGCTCGGGGGCGGACTTGTAGCGCCCCATCGCTGCCACCTCCATGGTGACGCCGAGCTTGGCCAGGGTGTCCTTCAAGAAGAGGCCGGGGGCGGCGGTGCCGGTGGCGGCGAGGCTGCCGCTCGGGGGCATGCAGAGGCGGGTGGCGGCGGAGGCCACCAGCACCTCGCGGTTGCCCGCGGCGGGATCCATGAACACCACCACCTGGCGCCCCGCCCGCTGGACCCTGAGGAGCTGCCGGCGGATCTCGTCCGCCGCAGCCCAGCCTGCAGAGAGCGGGCCCACCCGGACCAACACGCCCCGGGCGTGGGGGTCGGCCACGAAGGCGTCCACGAAGCGGCGCAGGCGCGACAGCACCACCCGCGGGCCCTCGGTGCGGCGCAGGATCTTGCGCAAGACGTCTTGCGCCCAGCGCTCGACCGGGCGGAGCTCCATCACCTCGCCTTCGATCCACAGCTCGGCCCAACCGTCGCCCTTGAGGAGGCGGCGGCGGGCGCGCAGGCGGAAGGGGTACGCCAGCAGGCGCGCGAGGAAGGTCAGGGGGAACAGGAGCGCTCGGATGATGCGCACGGGCTAGTCCTTTGGCCGCGGGACGGCGTTGAAGGGAACGCTCAGGCGGCGGTACTTCTTCCGGATCTGGGCGGCGGGGGCGGCGTTGAAGTGCCACCACTCGTTCCGGATCATGCTGAAGCCGCCGCCCACCGTCATCGATGTACGCAGGATCTGGCGACGGTCTACCTGTTCCTGGCTGAGTTCACCGTTCTTCACGAAGCGGGCCTCGTGGCGGGGCTCGGCCAGCTTGCCGAGGTGGTCATAGGGGGTGCCCATGTCCAGCTCCTTGCCGTCCGCGTCGGCCAGGGTCAGGTCGACCGCGGCGCCGTAGCTGTGGATGCTCCCGGTCGCGGTGTTGGGGTTGGCCACGTAGGCCGCCTTCGACGTCCCCTTCACCGCGTCCCACAGGACGTGCTGGATGGGGTCGGGGCGGTAGCAGTCCTTGAACATCAGGCGCAGCCCGGGGTGGTGCTCATCGAGCCAGTGCTGCGCCTCAACCACCTGCTTGGCGACCTCGCGCCGCAGGAGGCACCGGGCCTCGGGGTAGACCTTCTGGCCGAAGAAGTTGTCGGCGGTGGCGTAGCGGATGTCGAGGAGGAAGCGCCGGTCCAGACCGGTCACGTCCACCAGGTCGGCGGCGGCAGCGGGCGGGGCCGCGCACATGAGGATCAGGAGCCCGCCGAGCATCGACAGATGGTGGCGCGGGCGACGCCCCCGGCACAAGTCCCGGCTGGGTTTCGTGCTAGAAGAGCGGAATGCGGTGGGCCGTGGTCTCGAGCGTGCTGGTGCTCACGGGGTGCCCGGGGGCCATCGACGATCCTGCGCCCTACCTGCAGGCGCGGGGCATCGACTCGGGGCTCGTCGCCGAGGACGCCGGCATCGACGCAGGCCCGCTTTCGGATGCGGGACACCCCGACACCGGCGTGGTCTCGGACGCGGGCGAGGACACCCCCATCATCGTGCAGGCGGAGTACGCGTCGGTGCTCCAGGCCCCGATGGCCAAGCGCGACGACCCCGAGGCCCAGAACGGGCAGTACGTGGTGGTGCCGGCGGGCGAACCGGTGAACGGAGATCCCGACTCGGTCACCGCCGGCCGCATGGACCTCGCCTTCGTCCTCGACGCCGCGGCCACGGTGCGGGTCTTCGGGCGGGTGCGGGTGCCCGACACCAACGGCGACTCGTACTGGGTGCGCATGGACGGCGGGGCGTGGATCCAGTGGAACGGCATCAACCTGGACCACCCCGGGGTGTGGTGGTGGGCCCCGGTGCACGACTCCGACGACGGGGGCGCGGTGGTCGACTTCACCCTGGAGGCGGGGCGGCACGTGCTCGAGCTGCGCCAGCGTGAGGCTGGGATCGCGCTGGACGCGATCCTGGTGACCCGGGACCTGAACCTGGATCCCAACGGCTGAGCGCCTGGCCCTGCTGGCCAGATGCGGGTAGCCTCCCCGGGCTTTGGCGGACTCGAACAAGCCCCTCTACCTTCGGGGCCTGGACGCGGTGGAGCGGCTGGGCAACCACCTGCCGCACCCCTTCTGGCTCTTCTGCCTCCTCATCGTGGCCACGGTGCTCTTGTCTGCCGCCATGAACGCGGCGGGGGTGGTGGTGTACACCCCCGAGACCCAGGTGCTGCGGCGGGGTGGTCAACCTGGCTTGCAGGTGGAGGGCGGGCCCGACTTCGAGCCCCTCACCCTCGAGCTGAAGTCGGCGGCCAAGAGCGGTAAGCTCGTCAACCTCTACCTGGAGGTGCGGCGGGACGGGCAGGTGGTGGCGGAGCACCCGGTGGAGCGCGACGCCCTGGCGCACCTCGAGGTGGACGAGCCGGTGCTCCACACCCCGGGGACCTACCGGATCCACGTGGTCGCGCGCCCGGTGGCCATCCCGATCAAGTCGCTCCTGTCAGCCGAGGGCCTTAACTGGGCGGTGCTGAGCCTGGTCGAGAACTTCGCCCACTTCGAGCCGCTCGGCCTCGTGCTGGTGATGCTGATGGGCGTGTCGATCGCCGAGGGCGCGGGGCTCATCACCGCGGTGATGCGCGCGGTGGCGTTGGCGGTGCCGGAGCGCCTGATCGTGCCGGTGCTCTTCGCGCTCGCCGCGTGCGGCAACATCGGGAGCGACGCGGGGGTGGTGGTGATCCCGCCCCTCGCCGCCGCGATCTTCAAGCAGATGGGCAAGAACCCCATCACCGGGTTGCTGGTGGGCTACGTGGGCGCCACCGCCGGCTTCACCGCGAACCTGCTCCCCGCCGGCACCGACGTGCTCGCGATGTCCCTCACCAACGCCGCCACCGGGAACGAGCCCGAGATCAGCGTGCTCGCCAACTGGTATTTCATGATCGTCTCGGTCTTCTTCCTCGCGATCCTCGGCACGGTGGTGACCCACCGCCTGGTGGAGCCGCGCCTGGGCGACGTGGGTGGACCGGCGGGCGAGAAGGTGGCCGGCCTCAGCGCAGAGGAGAAGCGGGGCCTCGCCTTCGGGCTGGGGGCGGTGGCGTTGACCTTGGGGGTGTGGCTCCTGACCCTCCTCCCCGAGCAAGGGATCCTGCGGAACTCGGAGCCGGATCAGTTCTGGCGATCGCCCTTCTTCAAGGGCCTGGTGCCGATCCTCTTCACCCTCTTCGCGGTGGGTGGCCTGGCCTACGGCAAGGTGACTGGCAGCGTGAAGAGGGCGGACGACCTCCTGACCTTCATGGGCGACGCGATGAAGCGGATGGGCCCCTACATCGTGCTCGTGCTCGCCATCTCGCAGTTCACCGAGGCCTTCCAGTTCACCGCCCTCGACCGCTTCATCGCGATCAAGGGGGCCGAGATCCTGCGCGGGGTGGGCTTCGAGCAGTACCCCATCCCGTTCTTCGTCGCGTTCATCACCGCGGTGGCGGTGGCCAACCTCTTCATGGGCAGCGCATCGGCCAAGTGGGCCATCTTCGCCCCCATCTTCGTGCCGATGTTCATGAGCCTGGGCTACCACCCCGCCTTCACCCAGCTCCTGTACCGGGTGGGCGACTCCATCACGAACTGCGTCAGCCCCCTGTACCCCTACTTCCCGCTCCTCCTCGGCTGGATCGCGGACGTCGACAAGGAGCGGGCCAAGGTGGGCACGGTGCTGGCCTACCTCGTGCCCTACGCCTCGGTGCTCCTGGTGGGGTGGATCCTGATGCTCGTGGTCTGGTACCTCCTCGGCCTCCCGGTGGGCCCGGGGAGCCCGATTCACATGTAGCTCCGGCTTGCTCGGCGGCGGGCGAAGTGCTCAAAGTGCCGCGTGCCTGGCTGGTTGCAAGCGCTGCTGTTGGGGGTTGTGCAGGGGCTCACCGAGTTCCTGCCCGTGTCGTCGTCGGGGCACCTGGTGCTCTCGCAGCTCCTCCTCGGCGACGAGTTCATGTTCGCCTCGGAGGCGGTGGCCTTCGACCTCGTGCTCCACGTGGGGACGCTCTTGCCGGTGCTCTACTTCTACCGGCAAGACCTCTTGCGCATCGTGCAAGGCACCTTCCGTGAGTCGCCCATCGGCTACGAAGGCGGGATCATGGGCTGGCTCAAGGGCGACACCCACCGCTGGCTCGCCCTGTGCGTCATCGCCGCCACCCTCCCCACCGGCCTGATGGGGGTCGGCCTCAAGGACGTCTTCGAGTCGCTCTTTCACGACGCGCGGGCGGTGTGCGGGGCGCTCTTCTTCACCGGGTGCCTGCTCTTCTCGACCCGCTTCTTCGCCAAGGGCGAGGGGCAGCGCCGCAACCTGACCCTGGGCATCGCGCTCCTCATCGGCCTCGCCCAGGGCTTCGCCATCACCCCCGGCATCTCGCGCTCGGGCACCACCATCGCGGTGGCGCTCCTGTTGGGCCTGGAGCGGGACCTCGCCGCCCGGTTCTCGTTCCTCCTGTCGATCCCCGCTATCCTGGGCGCGGTGGTGCTGGTGCTGAAGGACGGCGTGACCCTGCAGGGCGAGTCCATGGTGGCCCTCGGGGTGGGCTTCGTGGCCTCGATGCTGGTGGGCTACGCCGCCCTGTGGATGCTGGTGGCCCTGGTCAAGCGCGGGGGCATCCACAAGTTCGCCTATTACCTGTGGCCGGTGTCGGTGATCGGGTTCATCGCCTTCTCGGCCCACTGAGGTTACACTTCGAGGCCTGAAGGTCCGGTGCCACCAGTGTCGTCATGACTTCACGGCCCCGCCCGGGGCCCTGGAGGTGCGCTGCCCCGAGTGCGGGGCGCGGGTGACCCTCACCGCCCTCGAGACCCGCCCGGTGCCGGCGGCGCCCAGGCTCCCCCTCGACGACGAGCAGCGCCTCCTGGGCCAGGTCCTGGGCGGCTACCGCCTCGACGGGGTCCTCGGGGGCGGGGGCATGGGCATCGTGTTCGAGGCCACCCGGGTGGCCGAAGGTCAGGGCCCCGAGCGGGCGGCGGTGAAGGTGCTGTCGCCCCTGTTCGCCCAGGATCCGGACTTCGTGGCCCGCTTTCGGCGCGAGGCCGACGCGCTGATCAAGCTCCGCCACCCGCACCTGATCGAGGTCTACGAGAAGGGCGAGCACGCGATGGCCGAGGGCCCGCCCGCCTACTACTTCGTGATGGAGCGCTTCGAGGGCGACGACCTGCGGCGCCGGCTCGGGCAAGGTGCCTTGCCGGTGCCCACCGCCCTCGCGATCATCCGGCAGGCGGCGGAGGGCCTCGCCTACGCCCACCAGCACGGCATCGTGCACCGGGACATCAAGCCGGCGAACATCCTGGTGCGGGGCGATCCGGCCGCCGACGGCCTGGTGAAGGTGGTGGACTTCGGGGTGGCGCAGCTCGCCTCGCCCAACCAGACCCTGACGAGCCTCACGCGATCGGATCTGATCCTCGGGACGCTCAACTACATGTCCCCCGAGCAGCGGGTCGACGCCTCCCGCATCGACCACCGGGCCGACATCTACGCCCTCGGCGTGGTGGCCTACGAGCTCTTGACCGGGAGCCTGCCCCTCGGCGCCTTCGAGCACCCGTCCGAGCTGCGGCCGGAGCTCCCCGCCGCGGTGGACACCGCGCTGATGGCCGCGCTCCGGCGCGACCCGGCCCAGCGCCCGGCAACCGTGATGGCGTTCGCGGAGCAGCTCCTCGTGACCCTCCGGGGCGCGGGGCCCCGCCGCTGGGTGTGGGGCGCTGTGGCGGCCGCCGCCCTGACCCTGGCCGGGGCGGGCGGGTGGATGCTCAACGCGCGCACCGTCGACACGAAGAAGACCGAGGGCAAGCTGGCTTACATCGACGAGCCCAAGGCCGAGCAGGCAGAGCAGGCGCCACCGGTGGTGGAGCAGGCGCAGGCCCAGAACGCGGCGCCGCAGGTCCCGGAGTGGAGCATCCCGCCCGAGGTGGACGCGCTGGCCGACGCGCTGCGGGCGGACCGCGAGTTCACCGAGAGCCAGGCGCGCGTCGCGGTGCCGACGAAGGGCACCACGGAGGCGAAGCCGCAGGTGACGCGGAAGACGAGCCCGGCGCCGAAGCTGAAGAGGAAGCAGGCCCTCAGCACCAAGGTCGCGCCGCTCGACGTGAAGTCGGCGAAGTAGCTGTCAACCTGGGTTGCGGACTACTACAGCGAGCCCTTGAAGTTGGGGGCGGGCTTGAAGGCGATCGTCTTCGACGCGGCGATCTTGATCTCTTCGCCGGTGCGCGGGTTGCGGCCCACGCGGGCCGCGCGCTTCCTCAGGGAGAAGGTGCCGAAGTTGGGATAGGAGAAGCGCTTCTCCTTCTTCACGGACTTCTGGATGAGGTCGAACACCTCGTCCACCACCTCGCCAAGCACCTTCTTGGACAGGTCCTTGCCGGAGCTCTTTTGCAGCTTCTCGATGAGCTCAGCCTTGGTCATTCCGCGCAAACTAGGGCCGGCTCGGGGGACTGTCAATGTTCAGATGGGAGCGGATCGAGGTACTCGGCCGTCTCGCCGGAGTAGGTCCGGAACGTGGTGTACCGTCCCGTACGGCCGACGATCCACTCTGGCACGAGCGTGACCTTGCCCAGACCCCCGGGCACGTCCACGCAGAGCTGCGGCACCATGAGCCCGCTGGAGTGGCCGCGCAGGCCGTCGATGATGGCGAGGCCGGTGGCGAGCGGGGTGCGGAAGTGCTCGATGCCCTCGGCCAGGTCGCACTGGTGCAGATAATACGGGGTTACGCGCATCGAGACGAGGCGGCGGTTCAGATCCCGAATGATCTCCACGTCGTCGTTGATCCCGCGGAGCAGCACGGACTGGTTGTAGACCACCACCCCGTGGTCCACGAGGCGCCGGCATGCCTCCGCCGCCCACACCGTGCACTCGCGTGGGTGGTTGAAGTGGGTCATCACGTAGACCGGGCCGTGGGCGGCCAGGAGCGCGGCCACGCGGTCCGTCACCCGCATCGGGCAGGTCACCGGCATGCGCGTGGCGAGCCGGATGATCTCGACGTGCTCGATGCTCCGCAGCGTCCCCAGCACGTGCTCCAGCTGGTTGTCGCCCAGCATCAGCCCGTCGCCGCCCGAGACGATGACCTCCTTGATCTCGGGATGAGCGCGCACGTACTCGAACGCCTCGGCCAGGAGGGCCCGCGACGACTGCCGCTCCACCCGGCCCACGATGCGACGCCGGGTGCAGAAGCGGCAGTATACGGGGCAGCGGTCGGTGGACAGGAGCAGGACCCGGTCCGGGTAGCGGTGCACCAGGTTGGGCACCACCTCGCGGGGCTCCTCCCCCAACGGGTCGGCGCGCTCGCCGATGCGCACCACCGCCTCTTGGGGTCGGGGCACGAGCTGCTGGCGAATCGGGCAAGCTGGGTTGCGCGCGTCGGCCAACAGCGCGTAGTAGGGCGTCACCCCGAAGCGGAACAGCCCCCTGGTCTCGTCGAAGCCGCGGCGCTCCTCGTCGGTGAGCTCGAGGACCTGGCCCAGCGTCTCGGGGTCATCGATGCGGTGCTTGACCTGCCAGCCCCACGACCAGAACTCGTCGTCGGGGACGTCGCGCCAGGGGCTTCGGGAGCGGTCGGGGTTGGGATTCGGTGCGATGGGCATTCATGCGCGCCGCGCGCTTCAGACGTCGGCGCCCTCCACCTTGACCTTGGGGAGGGGCAGCTCCCCCGGCTCTGAGTTGAACTTCCGAATGCCCTCCAGCAGGTCGATGGGCACCGGGAAGAGGGTTGTGGAGTTGTTCTCCACCGCCACCTCCTGCAGGGTCTGCAGGTAGCGCAGGGTCATGGCGCCGGGGGAGCGGCCGATGACCTCGGCCGCCTCGCCCAGCTTGCCGGCGGCCTGCATCTCGCCCTCGGCCGCGATGATCTTGGCGCGGCGGTAGCGCTCCGCCTCGGCCTGGCGGGCCATGGCGCGCTGCATCTCTTGCGGCAGGTCCACGTGCTTCAGCTCCACGCTGGTCACCTTCACGCCCCACGGGTCGGTGTGCCGGTCGATGACCGTCTGGAGCTGCTGGTTGATGCGCTCGCGCTCGGCCAGGAGGTCATCCAGCTCCACCTGGCCGAGGATCGCCCGCAAGGTGGTCTGCGCATATTGGCTGGTCGCGTAGAGATAGTTCTCGACGTTGAGCACCGCCTTGTCGGGGTGCACCACGCGGAAGTAGATCACCGCGTTCACCTTCACCGAGACGTTGTCGTGGGTGATGACGTCCTGGGGCGGGACGTCCCGCGCCACCACGCGCAGGTCGACCGTGAACATGCGGTCGATGGCGGGGATGATCCAGATGAGCCCCGGGCCCTTGGGGGTGCCGGTGTAGCTCCCCAGCCGGAGCACGACGCCGCGCTCGTACTCCTTGATCACACGGATGCCGCTGGCCACGAAGAGGCCAACGATGAAGAACACTACGGCGAGCGGGATGAGGTTCACGGGTCAGACAAATACCCCTTAGGTGCGGGAGTCAACCCCACCGGGGGCCATGGGGCGCTACAGGAGGCTCTCGGGCAACAGGGGCGAGGGCTCGCCGACCGAGGTCACCCACAGCTGGTGCACCGCGCGGGTGGCCGCGATGTGCAGCAGGTGCCGGGCCTCCTTGGCCGCGGGGTAGGTGTTGCCGTTCACCTCCACCAGGATCACGTAGTCGTACTCGAGCCCCTTCACCTGGGTCACGTCCACCACGTCGATGCCGGGGGCGAAGCTGAACTCCTTGCCGTACACCCGGCGCAAGGACGGCACCTCGGACTTCTTCAGGCCCTGGTAGTAGATGTCGGCCTGGGCCGAGTAGCGGGCCACCACCGCCACGTTCGCCTTCTTCTCTCGCAGCACGAGGGAGCGGAGCGACTCGCCCAAGAAGGCGATCGCCTCGCCCGAGGAGCCGAAGGTGAACTGCTCCACCGGGGCGCCGGCCCGCGGCACCACCGGCGCGTCGGGGTCGGCGAGGGGGCCGAGGACGTGGCGGGAGAAGCCCACGATCTCTTGAGTGGAACGGTAGCTGATCTTGAGCTGGTCGATCTTCACCCCGGTGACGCCGACGTCCTCCAGCATCGAGTCCCAGGTGTCGAAGCCGTTGTCGAAGATCAGCTTCTGGGCGGTGTCACCGGCCAGGGTCATGCTCTCGCGCTTGGTGAGCGCGCCTCGGAGCACCCCGATGTCGGTGGGCGACAGATCTTGCGCCTCGTCCACGATGACGTGCTCGTAGGTCACCGTCTTGCCGGTGCCCGCGATCGGCAGGCCGCCGTACTTGAGCTGGGTGAGCTTCAGGAGCAGGGCGTCGTCGTGCTCGTCGAGGCGCCCGAAGGGGAGGTCCTCGTCCAGGCTGCGCCCGTCCACCCCGACGCCCATGTTCTCGAGCTCGTCGTCGCCGCCGTCCTCGCTGGAGTCCTCGTCGCGCGCGCTGCTGCGGGCGTCCTCGTCCTCCTCGTGGCGGTCGTCGGCCTGCATGCCGACCCACCGCACCAGCTCCTCGACCTCGTCCGCGCTGGCTGGGTTCCGCGCGTCGCTCATCAGCGCCTCGAGCCGGCTGCGATCGGTGAGGAGGTCGGCCCAGGTGGCGAACACGTCGCCCGCCGCGGAGCGGGCGCGCCGCAGGACGCCTTGCATCGCGGCGCGATCCCGGTCGCCGATGCCGGCCCGGGCCGCCGCGCCGGAGTCCAGCCACTTGCCCATCTCGCGGACCCGCGGCAGCAGGGCGAGGCGCGACAGGCCCTGCCACTTCACCTTCACCGCGTTCTTCGCCTTGGGGTTGGCCTTGGCCTCGAGATCGTCGCCGACCCGCATGGCCTCCTCGTCCACCCCGCGCTCCAACAGGTGCAGGATGCCGGGGTGCTTCTTCAGGCGCGCCACCGCGGCGGGGACGTCGGTCGCGTAGGGCTGCTTGAGCTCGGGCAGGACCTTCTTACGGGTCTTGTGCATCCAGTCCTGCAGCGTGACCACCGGGGTCCCGGCCACGTCGAGGGACGGCAGCACCCGCGAGATGTACTCGGTGAGCGGCTCGCTCTTCACCACCACCGCCATCTTCTTGGGGGTGAAGACGGAGGGGTTGTCGAAGTGCAGGTAGGCCGCGCGGTGCAGCGCGACAGTCGTCTTGCCGGAGCCGGCGCCGCCCTGGAGGATCACGATGCCGCTGTCGGGCTGGGTGATGAGCTCGAACTGCTTCGGGTCGATGAGGGCTGTGATCTCCTTGAGGTGCTTGTCCTCGCGGAGGTCCTCGTCGCCCACCACCCCGAGGGTGCCGGGTGCGAACTTCACCGGCGCGTCCATGGACGACGGCGGCCGCACCGCCGCCCCCGCGCCGCCGGAGAGCATCGGCTTCTGGTCCACCGGGATGTGGACCCACTCCCCGTTCCCGCGCCGCGCCACGATGCCGCCGAGCCAGGTCACGCGCCGCAGCTCGCCGTTGACGATGCTGACGGTGCGGCGGGCCTCGACCACGCCGGAGACCGGGCGCCCGCCGAAGGACTCGTCGTAGTCGTCGCCCTCCTCGTAGCAGTAGTAGATGCGGCTCACCGGCGCGTTGCGCCAGTCGACGATCGCCACCTCGCTGCCTGGCTTCACGAAGCCGCGGTTGCCGACGAGCACGTCGCGGACCTTCTTGCCGTCGTTCAGCTTGAGGTGCCCGAAGTAAGGGCAGTTGACGTCGACCGGGAGGCTCTTGCCCTTGCCGTTGGCCGCCCCGAGGGCCTGCATGCGGTACATCTCGGCCACGAGCGGGGCCACGTCCTCGAGCCGCGCCTCCGCGATCTGATCGCGCAGGGCCAACAGGTCCTGGTCGTACTGGCCCGCCGCCTCGCGCTCCAGCTCGTCCTGGGCCAGCTGCTTCTGCACCTTGGCCAGCAGGCCCAGCTCCTCCTCGATGATGGCCGCCTCGGGAGAGCGGGGGTCGACCGCGTGTAGGGCAACGTCTCGCATGGCTCAGATGGATCCCGCGCGCATATCGTGAAAGCGCGCCAACGCCGCCTTCGCGGCGTCGAGGTCCTCGGGCGACAGCCGTCGGCGCCGAGTCTGGTGAACGCGGAACGGGTCCAGGACCTTCCCGCCGCGCTCGAGTTGGTAGTGCAGGTGGGGCGCGGTGCTGCGCCCGGTGTTGCCGGAGCGGGCCAGGACCTGGCCGCGCTTCACCCGCGACCCCGCCCGCACCGCCCCCTCGATCTTGTCGAGGTGGAGCAGGAAGGCCTGCGTCCCGCTCTTCGTGTCGTGCAGCTCGAGGCAGTTTCCGTTGCGGCGGGTCGACCAGTTCCGGCGCGCCACCACCCCGTCGAAGGGCGCGCGCACCGGGGTCCCCACCGGCGCTTTGAAGTCGACCCCTCGGTGGCCCCGACCGTCCCGGAGGAGCGAGGTGACCTGCTCGTAGCCGTCGATCGGGCTCGCGACGAGGCGCAGCTCGACCTCCTCGCCGTTGGCGTCGTACCAGCGGGCGAAGGCGTCGCCGGCCGCCTTGAAGCGCACCGCGCTCAGCGTCGCCCCGAGCTTCTCGGAGGTGAACCAGAGGGCGTGGGCCACCGGCTCCGCCCCGTCGTCGGGCACCTCGTACACCACGTCGAGCGCGTCGTCTCGGCGGAGGTCGCGGCGCACGTCGATCCACCACACCAGCACCCGCTTCACCACCTGGGAGAGGCGGGGGCCCACGTCGGGGTCGGTGGCGGCGACCAGCGCCCCCTCCAGGGACGACTCGATGCGCACCCGGGCCACCTGGGGGCCGGGCGGCGGCGCGTGGCGGTCGGGGAGGGCGCGGATGGTGGCCTGGGGCGGCGGCGCGACCAGCGGCACCTCGAGGTCGGCCTCGTCGGCTCCGGCGGTGGCGACGGTGGCGGTGGCGGTGGCGATGTGCGCGGCCGGTGCAGCCGACTCGGCCACCTCGTCGCCTCCGCGGCAGCCGACCGCCAGGACCCAAGTGAGGGCCGCGAGCCCCGCCCAACCTGTTGCTCTCGACCCCATGGACAAGCGCAATCCGGCACCCTGCCTCGCCCGATCCCCGGCCGCAACCCCGAAGGGCGACCCGCGCGTCGTTGTCGCAGGCCCCCGCCCTGGGAAACCCACGCCGGGCCGGCGGCCCGTCACGCCGGTGTCACACCTGGCGCCCCCCGCGCCATGCCCCCGCCGGCCCCCGCCCCCGGTGCGCCCGGGGCCGGATCTGTGTAGCGTCCCGCCATGTCCGACGCTCAGCTGGAGCAGGTCACCCGGTTCCTTGGCCACGTCAGCCTCTTCGAGAACGTGAAGCCCGAGTACCTCCCGTCGATCGCCAAGCGGGTGGAGGAGCGGGTTTTTGCGCGCGGCCAGATCATCTTCAACGAGGGCGAGCCCGGCGACACCCTCTACATCGTCAAGGCCGGCTCGGTGGGCGTGTTCCTGGTCGACGCGAAGGTGGGCTTGCGCTTCGAGCTCGCCCGCCTGCGCTCGGGGCAGGTGTTCGGCGAGATGGCGATGCTCACCGAGCAGCCGCGCGGCGCCACCTGCCAGGCGATGGAGCCCACCGAGTGCATCCTGATCTCCCGGCCGACCTTCATGGCCATCGTGGAGCGCGTCCCGCAGGTTGCCTTGTCGGTGGCCGAGGTGCTCGCGAACCGGGTCGACCAGCTCAACCGGGAGCGCGGCCAGACCAAGGTGGAGCTGTCGGAGCTGCGCTTCGACCCCGACGTCTACCGCATGATCCCGGGGCGCATCCTCGAGCGCCACAAGATGATCCCGCTCTCGATCCAGAACGGCATCATGAGCGTGGCCTGCGTCGACGCCACCGACCTCACCGGGCTCGACGAGATCCGGCGCATCGTGCGCGGGGTGGAGATCCGGCCGGTGACGGTGGGGGAGGCCGACTACCTGCAGTTCCTCCGGCAGCACGCCACCCAGCTCCCGCAGGACACCCAGCGCGCCAAGGTGCGGCGCTCCGAGCCCATCCAGTGGGTCTCCGACGACATCAAGGAGACCAAGCTCGAGAGCGGCAGCGACGACATCAAGATCCTCGTCGACATGCTGGTGAGCCAGGGCATCGAGCTCGAGGCCTCCGACATCCACATCGAGCCCGAGCTCGAGCAGGTGAACGTGCGCTACCGGGTCTCGGGGCTCCTCCAGCGCCGCCAGGGCCAGCCCATCCCGCGCGCCTACCACCGCGCGCTCGCCTCGCGCATCAAGGTGCTGGCCGACCTCGACATCAGCGAGCGCCGCCGCCCCCAGGACGGGCGCATCACCCTGAAGATGGGGCAACGGCAATACGACTTGCGCGTATCCACCATGCCCACCCACGAGGGCGAGAAGATCGTGCTCCGCATCCTCGACACCGCGGCCGCGATCCAGCCGATCGAGCGGCTGATCCTGGCCGACAAGGTGTGCCGGGTGGTGAAGCAGCTGGTGCAGCGGCCCCACGGGGTGGTCTTCGTGTGCGGGCCCACCGGCTCCGGCAAGACCACCACCCTCTACTCCGCGGTGGGCCTGAGGCGCCGCGAGGACACCAACATCGTCACGGTGGAGGACCCGGTGGAGTACAACCTGCCGGGCATCACCCAGGTCTCGGTGAACCCGGAGATCGGCCTGAAGTTCGCGAGCATCCTACGGTCCTTCCTGCGCCAGGATCCCAACGTGATCCTGGTGGGCGAGACCCGCGACGCCGAGACCGGGAAGATCGCGCTCGAGGCCGGCCTCACCGGTCACCTCGTCCTCACCTCGCTCCACACCAACGACGCCCTCGGGAGCATCCAGCGCCTCCGCGAGATGGGCCTCGAGGACTACGCGATCGCGGCCAGCCTGGTCGGCGTCATCTCGCAGCGCCTGGTGCGCCGCCTCTGCCCGATGTGCGCGAAGGAGGACCAGCCCTCGCCCCACGTGCTCGAGCAGCTCGCGATGATCGACGTGCTCTCCCGCGACTTCAAGGGCGGGCTCAAGAAGGTGGTGGGCTGCGAGACCTGCGGCGGCACCGGCTACCGCGGCCGGGTGGGCGTGTACGAGCTGCTCGTGGCGGACGACAACCTCCGCCAGGAGATCATCGCCGGCTCGGCGCAGTTCAAGTTGCGAGAGGCGGCGCTGAAGGGGGCGTTCGTCCCCATGGAGCGCTACAGTCACTACCTCCTCACCCAAGGTCTCACCACCCCGGAGGAGCTCCTGGCCATCCACGCCGGGAAGTCCTGAGCCGCGGCGGCCTGGCCCTGGGGACAGGTTGCCCCGCACCCGGTCCGCGCGGATCATGGCCCGCATGTCCGAGGAGCCCTACAACCCGTTCGCCGCACCCGTCGCGGTCGATGGTCCCGCGGTCGTCGAGGAGCCGGGGGACTGGGTCCCCACCGCCGATGCGGGCCGCCGCTTCCTGGCGCGCTTCGTCGACAACATGCTCATGGTGGTGGCGATGGTGGTCTTCGGCATGGTGGGTGCCGTGGCGGGCGACGAGGCGGTGGCGATCGTGATGTGGGGCGGGCTCGCGGCCTACTTCCTCGGGCAAGGCGTGCTCATCGCCCAGCGTGGGCAGTCCATCGGGAAGATCCTGCTCAAGATCCGCATCGTCGACGTCGACAGCGGGCGCATCCCGCGCTTCGTGTTCGGCGTGATGCTCCGCGAGTGGGCCTTCCTGCTCGGGGGCATGGTGATCCCCTTCCTGGGCTTGGTGGACGCCCTGTTCATCTTCAGCAGCGACCAGCGCTGCCTCCACGACTATGTGGCCCGAACCCGGGTTGTTCCCGTCCAGGTCACCTACTCGGTCGATTGAACGCGGCGCGTCGAAAACCTGTTGCGCGGGGTCGCCCGGGACCCTAGCGTCTCGCGCTCATGAGCGACGTCTCCGCCAAGCGCATCATCGTGGCCTACTCGGGTGGGCTCGACACCTCCGTCATCATCACCTGGCTCAAGGAGAAGACCGGCGCCGAGGTGGTGGCCTTCACCGCCGACGTAGGGCAGGGCGAAGAGCTGGCGCCGCTCAACGACAAGGCGATCAAGACCGGAGCCGAGAAGCTGATCATCGAGGATCTGCGCGAGGAGTTCGTGCGGGACTTCGTGTTCCCCGCCCTGCGCGCCAACGCGATGTACGAGGGCTGCTACCTCTTGGGCACCAGCCTGGCCCGGCCGCTGATCGGTAAGTACCTGGTGAAGCACGCCATCGCCGAGGGCGCGGACGCGATCTGCCACGGCGCCACCGGCAAGGGGAACGACCAGGTCCGCTTCGAGCTCACCGCCTACGCGCTCAAGCCCGACATCAAGGTCATCGCGCCCTGGCGCACCTGGGACATGAAGGGCCGCAGCGACCTCATCGACTACGCGGCCAAGCACAACATCCCGGTGACCGCGACCAAGGCCAAGCCCTTCAGCACCGACCGCAACCTGTTCCACATCTCCTACGAGGGTGGCGTGCTCGAGGATCCGTGGTCCGAGGGCACCCGTGACATGTACACGCTCGCCGTCCCGGTCGAGGAGGCCCCCGACAAGCCCGAGTACGTCGAGATCGAGTTCGAGGGCGGCGTGCCGGTGGCGATCGACGGCGTCCGCATGGGCCCGGTGGAGCTGCTCGAGAAGGCCAACGCGCTGGGCGGCAAGCACGGGGTGGGTCGGGTCGACCTGGTCGAGAACCGCTTCGTGGGCATGAAGTCCCGCGGCATCTACGAGACCCCCGGCGGCACCCTGCTGCACGTGGCGCACCGCGGGGTGGAGCAGCTCTGCATGGACCGCGAGGTCCTGTTCCTGCGCGACAGCATGATCCCGAAGTACGCCCAGCTGGTCTACAACGGCTTCTGGTACGCGCCCGAGCGCGAGTCGCTCCAGGTGATGATCGACGAGGGCCAGAAGTACGTGACCGGCGTGGCGCGGCTGAAGCTCTACAAGGGCAACGCGCACCTGGTGGGCCGCAAGGCCGAGAAGTCGCTCTACAGCTTCGCCCACGCGTCCTTCGAGGCGGAAGAGGTCTACTCCCAGGCCGACGCCGAGGGCTTCATCAAGCTGAACGCGCTCCGCTTGCGGCTGCGCGAGCAGCTCGAGTAGCTTCGCCCTCGCCTTGAGCCCCAAGCCGCCGCCCCGCTTCCGCGATCACTACGCCGACGGGGCGTGGTACGACGCCGAGTACGTCCACATCGGCGGCGACATCCCCTACTACGAGCAGGTGGCCTGCGAGACCGACGGGCCGATCCTCGAGCTGGCGTGCGGCACCGGGCGACTCACCTTCCCGATGGCCGCCACCGGGGTGAAGGTGGTCGGGGTCGACAACTCCACCGCGATGCTGGCCCGGGCCGAGGCCAAGCGCGCGGCCCTCCCGCCCTCGGGCCGGGCGCGGGTGGAGTTCCGCTTCGGCGACATGCGCAAGGTGCGTTTCAAAGAGGAGTTCGCGGCGGTGGTGCTGGGCTTCAACACCCTGATGCACATGACCGACGACGACGACCTGTTGGCCACCCTCGAGACCGCGCGGGTGCACCTCGAGGAGGACGGCCTCTTCCACGTCGACCTGCACACCCCGCTCCCCGAGATCGCGCTGAACCGAGATCCGGAGGGGCGCTACGACCCCGAGGAGATGATCGCCCCCAACGGCGATCGCTACATCGTTACCGAGAACAACCAGTACGACGCGCGCCGGCAGATCAACCGGATGTGGTTCTACTACCAGAAGGTGGACCGCGACGGGTACGATCTCGGCGAAGAGCAAGCTACCTTGCTCGAGCTCCGGGTGCTCTTCCCCCGGGAGCTCGACCTCTTCTTCCGGATGGCCGGCCTCGAGATGGTGGGGGACTGGGACGACCTCGAGCGCTCCGCCCCATTCTCTGGGGGCGGGGGGCGGCGGGTGATCCAGGCCCGCGCCCGGCCGGGTTGGACCGGGATCGTGCTCCCCTGACCTTTCGCTTTGACACCGCCCGCGACCCTCACTAGGGTCCGACAGTGCAGCCCTTGGTGTCAGCGGCGGCCCCGGCGGTGGCCGTGATCCCGGCCCGCTACGCCTCCGAGCGCTTCCCCGGAAAGCCCCTGGCCGACATCGCGGGGGTCCCCATGATCGTGCGGGTGTGCCGCCAGGCCGCGAAGGCCCGGGTGGCCGCGGTGTACGTCGCCACCGACGACGAGCGCATCGCGCAGGTGGTCCAAGAGGCGGGCTTCGCTGCGGTCATGACCTCGCCCGCGTGCGCGTCCGGCTCCGACCGGGTGGCCGAGGTGGTGCAGGGCCTGGCCGAGCCGGTGGGCGTGGTGGTGAACGTGCAGGGCGACGAGCCGCTGGTGGATCCGCGGGACATCGACGCCCTGATCGAGGCCACCCGCGCCGACCCCGAGGCGATCGGCACCCTGGCCCGCCCGCTCACCGAGCTGGAGCGCTTTCACAGTCCACACGTGGTGAAGGTGGTGCGTGCCCCGTCGGGGCGCGCCCTGTACTTCTCCCGCGCCCCCATCCCCCACGGTCTGGACGGCCTGCCTCGCGGCGCGCTGCAGCACGTGGGGCTCTACGCGTATCACCCGAGCGTGCTGGCCCGATTCACGGCGCTGGCCGCATCACCTCTCGAGACGCGCGAGCGTCTCGAACAACTACGTGCCCTCGAAAACGGGATTCCGATTCACGTGACGATGTGTGTATCGGAGCGCCCGAGCATCGGGGTGGATGTCCCCGCGGACATCGAGGCAGTGCTTGAGGCCCTGAAGAACCCATGACCGAAACAGGTGGAACCGAATCCATGTCTCCTCGGAAGCGTCAAAAGTTCATCTTCGTCACCGGCGGGGTGGTGTCGTCCCTGGGCAAGGGGCTCTGCGCCGCGTCGGTGGGCGCCCTGCTGGAGAACCGCGGGCTGCACATCACGATGCTGAAGCTGGATCCGTACATCAACGTGGATCCCGGCACGATGAGCCCGTTCCAGCACGGCGAGGTGTTCGTCACCGACGACGGCGCCGAGACCGACCTCGACCTCGGGCACTACGAGCGCTTCACCAACGTGGAGCTGTCGCGCGCCAACAACCTGACCACCGGCCAGATCTATCACCGCGTGATCAGCAAGGAGCGGCGCGGTGAGTACCTGGGCAAGACGGTCCAGGTGATCCCGCACATCACCGACGAGATCAAAGGCGCGATCCGGCGGGCGAGCGAAGACGTCGATCTCGCGATCGTCGAGATCGGCGGCACGGTGGGCGACATCGAGTCGCTGCCCTTCCTCGAGGCCATCCGCCAGATGCGGCGCGAGGCGGGCGAAGAGAACGTCCTCTACATCCACATGACGCTGGTGCCGTACCTCAAGGCGGCGGGCGAGCTGAAGACCAAGCCCACCCAGCACTCGGTGGGCGAGCTGCGCCGCATCGGTATCCACCCCGACATCCTGGTGTGCCGCTCCGAGAACGAGGTCGACGCCGAGATCAAGCGCAAGATCGCGCTGTTCTGCGACGTCGAGAAGGACTGCGTGATCAGCCTCCCCGACGCGGAGAGCATCTACGAGGTGCCGATCCACCTGGCAGAGGAGGGCCTCGACGAGAAGGTCGCCGAGCTGCTCAACATCTGGTCGCGGGCGAGCGGGCTCGAGAACTGGCGCCGCATGGTGCAGCGGATCAAGAAGCCGCAGTACGAGACGGTGATCGGGATCGTCGGCAAGTACACCCAGCTCACCGAGAGCTACAAGTCGCTGCACGAGGCCCTGATCCACGGCGGCATCCCGAACGACACGAAGGTCACCTTGCGCTACATCGAGTCCACCGGGCTCGAGGACCTCGACCCGGTGCTGAAGGACGTGGACGGCATCCTGGTGCCGGGCGGGTTCGGCGAGCGCGGCACCGAGGGGATGATCCGCGCGACCCAATATGCGCGTGAGAAGAAGGTGCCCTTCTTCGGGATCTGCCTCGGCCTGCAGATGGCGGTGGTGGAGTTCGCGCGGAACGTCTGCGACCTGAAGAACGCCCACTCGGTGGAGTTCGCCGAGAACACCCCGCACCCCGTGGTCGACCTCATGGACGATCAGCGCAACGTGGTGAACAAGGGCGCCACCATGCGCCTGGGCGCGTACCCCTGCGTGCTCGCCGAGGGCTCCCTCGCCCAGCGGCTCTATGGGGTCAGCCAGATCTCCGAGCGCCACCGGCACCGCTTCGAGGTCTCGAACCAGTACCGCGACAAGCTCGAGGCCCACGGGATGCGCCTGTCCGGCACCTCGCCCAACGGCTCGCTGGTCGAGATCGTGGAGCTGCCCGACCACCCGTGGTTCCTGGGCTGCCAGTTCCACCCCGAGTTCAAGTCGAAGCCCTTCAAGCCGCACGCGCTGTTCCAGGGCTTCATCCGGGCCGCCCTCGAGAACGGGCGGGCCAAGCGGAGCGCGGGATGAGCGTGGTGCACGTGGGCCCGCACGCGGTGGGGGAGGGGCACCCGCTCCTCCTCATCGCCGGGCCCTGTGTGCTCGAGGGGCGGGACTTCAACCTGCGGCACGCGGAGCACCTCAAGGAGGTGTGCGCGGCCCACGGGGTCCCCTTCGTCTTCAAGGCGAGCTTCGACAAGGCCAACCGCACCAGCGGCGGCAGCCACCGTGGCCCCGGCCTGCAAGAAGGCTTGCGGATGCTGGAGGACGTGAAGCGGGCCCTCGATCTGCTGGTCCTCACCGACGTCCACGAGTCGCACCAGTGCGCCGAGGCGGCCGAGGTAGTGGACGTGCTCCAGATCCCCGCCTTCCTCTGCCGGCAGACCGACCTCCTCGCGGCGGCGGGGGCCACCGGGCGGGTGGTGAACATCAAGAAGGGCCAGTTCCTCGCGCCCGACGACATGGCCTACGCCCGCGACAAGACCGGCGCCCCCGAGCGGGTGTTGTTGACCGAGCGGGGTACGACCTTCGGCTATCGCGACCTCGTGGTGGACTATCGGGGCCTGTCGATCATGCGGCGCTTCGCGCCGGTGGTGTTCGACGGCACCCACTCCGTCCAGCAGCCGGGCGCCGCGGGTGGGGCCACGGGCGGGAACCGGGCCCTCGCGCCCGGGTTGGTGCGGGCCGCGGTGGCCTATGGCGTGGACGCGCTGTTCCTCGAGGTCCACCCGGATCCGGACAACGCCCCCTCCGATGGGCCGAATCAGCTCGACTTTGGGCTGCTGGAGCGCGTGCTGACGGAGGCGGAGAAGATCCGAGGGGCCCTGCAGTAGGAAGTGTTCGACCACGTCCACGCTCACGTCCACGTCCACGGCCGGACGCTGGCTGAGCACCTCCGGTCGTGGGCGTGATCGTGGACGTGGACGTGGTCGGACCGCTTGCGATCACCTCGGCTTCACCGGGAGAATGGGGGCCATGCGCCGCCCCCTCCTGCTCGTGCTCCTCGTGGCCTTCGCCTTCGGGTGTGACGACACCACCAACAGCGACGGTGGGCTCACCAGCCCTGACTCCGGGGTGGTTGTCGACACTGGGGTGGCGGTGGACGCCGGAGTCGACTCCGGTGTGGAGCCCGACAGCGGCGTCGTGGCCGACTCCGGTGTGGAGCGCGACTCCGGTGTGGAGCCGGACGGCGGTGTCGAGTCCGACAGCGGTGTCGAACCCGACAGTGGCGTGGAGCCCGACAGCGGCGTGGAGCCCGACAGCGGCATCGAACCCGACAGCGGCGTCGAGCCCGACTCCGGCATCCCCCCCGACGCGGGCCCGCCCCCCGACGCCGGGTTCACCGACGAGGTGATCACCGACGAGAACGGCAACCCGGTGGTCATCACCAACGGCCCGCCCGGCGACCCCGTCAACGTAGGTTGCGCCGACGGCCAGCGCGAGGGCCTGGTGGACGACAGCGTGTACCCCGACATGGCCGGCTGCCTCGGCACCTGGGGTGGCACGGTGTCCCTGCGCGACGTGGCCACGAGCACCGCGTGCGGCGACGACCTCGGCGCCTGCACCGTGCCCGCAGATCTCTGTGCCCCGAGCTGGCACATCTGCGGCACCAGCGGCCTGGTCGAGGAGGTCCGCCAGCTCGGCGCCACCGAGTGCGAGAACGCGGGCGGCGGCCGCTACGTCACCGCGATCTCGCACTGCGAGACCCAGAGCGGCTGCCAGTACGACACCAGCACCACCGCGGTGTACGCGTGCTGGAACAACGGCTGGTGCAGCGAGCCGGTGTGCTGCGGCCAGCAGTGCCTCACCTTCGGCGCGTGCCCCGGCGGCGTGTGGCCCGGCGCGACCCACATCCCGGTGGGCACCGACCAGGGCTGCGGCGCGATCACCTCGCGCCGCGCGGGCGGCGTGCTCTGCTGCCGGTAGCCCCGCCGCGGAAGTCCACGCACCCTCCAGCCGAAGCCTCGGAGTCACCTGTTCCGGGTATTGACCGACTGAGCGGTGGGTCATGTCATGTCCAACTGAGACATGGCCAGCTCCTCCCGCAAGATCCTCGTGCTTGGGGCGTCGCTCGCCGTCATCGCCATCCTCTGGGTGTGGTCTCGGAGCGGACCTGGTCAGCAGCCGCCCGGTCCTGATGCCCACGACGCGCGCTCCGGTCACGCTCCTGCGCCGGCAAGGGAGCTTGCACCGGCTGCGGTTGCGCCCGGGCTGGCGCTCGTTGAAGCGTCGGCGGCTTCGCTCGACCCGCCGTCCGAGCGACCCGCACCGAGCCTCAGCGCCACCGCCACCTCCGGGCCCGCGGCGTGCCTTCAGCGGTGCGGGATGCCGTGCCTGGCCGACGGCGAGTGCCCGCCCGCGTGCGAGACGAACGAAGACTGCGAGGGCCTGGCGTACTGCAGCCCCACCTTCGCCGAGGGCGACGCGCGGATGGTCCACCGCTGCGTCCAGCAGGACTGCGCGGGCCCCTCGGACAAGTCATCCTGCGGTCCGGGGCGGTCCTGTGTCCCGATGTCCAACGAGGGAAGCGGGGTCTACCGGTGCCTGCAGGCGGGCCTGCGGAAGGTCGGCGAACCCTGCTTGCTCGGTGCCGAGCTGAACCCTCATAGCCTGGACCAGGTCTGCGGGCCCGGCCTGAAGTGCCTGGATTCGTGCATGCCGATCCAGTGCGAAGAGGACGCCGACTGCCCCGGAGGCCGCTGCGCCATGATGAGGGCCCACATGCAGAAGAGCTGCCTCCCGGGCTGCAAGGTCGACGCGGACTGCCCGGCGTGGCAGCGCTGCGCGACGGCGAGCATAGGCCTTCGGTGTGTGCCGCGGGCCTCACCGAAGACCTGCATCGAGGAGGGGTGCCCGGATGGGCTCCGGTGCGTGCCGTACATGCCCCTCCTCGCGCTCCAGGTCGCGGAGTGTCGTCCACCGTGCGAGACGACCGACGACTGCTCGGGCGGGCAGGTCTGCTTGGACCTCGGGCTCCCGTTCCAGGAGGGCCCGGTCTGCGTCGTGCCGTGCACGAGCGACGGGAGCTGCGGCCCCGGGCTTCGCTGCCTGCCGCACCCCTCCACCGACGTGGCGGTCTGCGGGATCGACCCCGGCGCGCATGTCGATGCCTTCTTCCGAGGCTTCGGGGACGTGCGCTCCGCCTCGGAGCCCGAGCACTAGCCTCGAGGCCGGTCGACCCAGGCGAGCAGGTTCTCGATGGCGGCCCCTGCATCCAGCCAGACCTCGCGGGTCTGCGCGCCGGGGTCTCGCCTACTGGCAAGATTGCCTACTGGCAAGGTTGCCTACTGGCAAGGTTGCCTACGAACAACCCGGCGTGGCGATAGCCTCGCCCCCCGCGCTACACTCCCCGCCGAGGCGCCGAACGCGCGGTGGCTGAGAGTGAGCTGAAGGTCATCCTGCGCGTCGCGTCCCGGCCGCACCACGCCGCCCGCGCCCTCGCCTGGCTCCACGCCGAGGTCGGCGGCCACCGGGTCACGGTGGTCGACGACGCGCGCGATCCCGCCGTCGAGGCGCGGCACCGGGCGCTCTGCCGCACGGTGGGCGCCACCCACCTGGGCCGCGCCGCGCGTCGAGCCTGGGCAACCAGGCTCGCCGACCGCTCCATCGACCCCGCCAAAGTCGAGGCCCTGCTCCTCGGCCCCGAGCACGCCTTCACCGCGGGCGCGGCGATGAACACCGCGCTCCTCCTCGCCGCGGGCGCCAAGGTGATCGTCGTCGACGACGACGTGCTCCCCCTCGGCTGCCCCGCCGCCCCCGGTCCCGCGGGCCCACCCCAAGATCCCACCGCGCTCGCGGTGTTCCCGACCCGGCAAGCTGCCCTGCGCGCGCACCCCCTCCAGCGCGGCGTCCTGCGTGCCACGTGGGCGGAGGCCGGCGCCGGTGTCAGCGTCCTCGGGCTCCTGGGTGACTCCGGGATGCGCTCGGGGGTCGGCTACCTCGTGCGGGGTGGTGCAAGCCTGGTTGCCATGGCCGAGGACTGGGCGCGACTGGGCACGTCCCGCCAGGTGCTCCGGGCCGCCCCGAGCGTCACCCCCGGGCGCGCCCTCACCAGCGCGGCGTTGGTCCTCGATCAGCGGAACACGGCGCTCCCGCCGCTCCTCCCGGAGCTCCGGAACAGCGACGGCCTCTGGGGCGCGACCCTGCCCGAGCCGCCCCGGCACCTGCCGTGGGCGCTCGTGCACGCCCCCGAGCGCCGCCGCACCTCGCCCGAGGAGGCGCGGGCCCACCTGGTGGCGCCCCGAGCCTCCGAGTACCTCGCCCTGGCTGCGGGGGCCCTCCCGGACACCCCGGCCGGCTGGCAGGAGCTCCTACGGCCCAGGTGGCGGGCGCACCTCGAGCGGGTGGCGGAGCGCCTGGACGACGCGCGCCGGACCGCCCCGGGCCACGCCGATGCATTTCACGCCCACGTGCAGGCCAGCCTGCGCGCGCTGGCCGCGGTCCCCGACCCGCCGCCCCCAGCCGACGTCAGCTGGGCCGCGCTGACCCGCCTCAGCCGACAGCAGCGCGAGGCCCGCGCCTCGTGGCCCGAGCTCGTGGCCCGGGTGATGCGTTCAGCCGATCAGCGAATGTAGGTCGCCCGGCCCTTGAGCAGCGTGCCGGGGTCGGGGCACTGCGCCTGATCCGCAGTCACGATGGTCACGGTCGGCTCCGCGCCGTTCCGCACGATCGACCGGTTGTCGCGCCGCGGGCGCTCGACACTCGCTGAAGTCGAAGCGCATCCGGCCAGCGCGAGCGCAGCGGACAGGGCAAAGGCGTAGGTCGTCCAGCTCTTCATCGGTCCAGCATGAAGGCAACCGCACCGCCCCGACAAGGTGGGACGGCCTCGCATTGCAGCTGGCGTCGAGGGTCACCTCACCCGTTTGGGTGAGGGCGTCGACGTTTGAAACGTCTCTCAGCCTACCCGGCCAGCGACCACCACACGCTGAGTGGAAGCTATCTTGCAAACTCGGACTCCACCGGGTGTTGGCAGGGGGACGTGAACCAGTGCATCGTGGGTTCTTGCTTCACCCTCGGGCCTTGCGGCGCCCCCTGCCTCCCCTGAGGCGGCCAGACCAACCGCCCTGGCCCGTCGTCCGGCCCGCCGATCTGGCATGAGACGCTTGGGTCCAGCGACGCAAGGCCTGAGGCCTCGGGCCCCAGTCACGGGCCGGACCTGGCGGGTTCCGTTTCCCCCCGTGATCACCATCTGCTAAACAACCCCGGCGATGTCCCTGCCTCCCCATCCTGCCCAGATCGAGGCCCGGGCGCAGAACGTGCGTGTCCTGATGCTGGACGTGGACGGCGTGCTCACCGACGGGCGCCTGTGGTTCCTGGCCGACGGCACCGAGGCCAAGGCGTTCCACGTCCGCGACGGCCTGGGCATCCAGCTGATGTTGGCCTCGGGCTGCCAGGTGGCGCTGATCTCCGGCCGGGACAGCGTGGCCACCCGGGCCCGGGCGGAGGAGCTCGGAATACAGCTCCTCTATCTGGGGATCTCCGACAAGGTGGCCGCGTTCGAGGACGTCCTCGAGCGCCTCGGCCTCGAGCCCGAGAACGCGGCCTACGTGGGCGACGATCTGCCGGATCTGCCGATGATGGCGCGGGTCGGGCTGTCCTTCGCGGTGGCCGATGCCGCCCCCGAGATCCGCTCCGCCGCCCACGTGGTGCTCCGGGTGAACGGGGGGCAGGGGGCGGTGCGGGAGGCGTGCGAGCGTATCCTGAAGGCCCGCGGCGCCTGGAACGTCACCTGACGAACGTCCCATTGGGCCAGGCCCGCTCCCGTGGGTTATGATGCGGTTGCGGTCTGACGGTGGGTTTGTGGAAGTCCATCTTGCGCTCGCTGGGGCTGTCCAACGACGCGCGCGTTCGGATCAGCACCCCCGACATCGAGGTGACGCTCAGCGGTGACCCCGAGAAGGTCCGGCTCCTCCTCGGCGTGGTCCGCCACGAGCTCGAGATGAACCCGCGCCTCCTGGTGCGCGCCACGCCGTCCCCGAAGCGCCGCCGGGGCATGCCGGTCGTGAGCCAGGTGGTGCAGCCGACCGAGCTGGACGAGATGGACTCGCCCTACGCCCTCCCCGAGGCGGTGGTGCTCCCGGTGCCGGACGAGGACGTGACGGACGAGCGCGGTCGGGTGCGCCTGGCCGCGGTGCCGGCGCCGTCCGCGATCCCCGACGACGAGGTCACCGCCGACCCCGACGCGATGCTCCCGCCCATCTTCGGCGACGTGCCCTCGGAGGACACCATGGGCGACGGCCCCGACGCCGAGGCCACCGCGGTGGCGCCCAACCCGAGCGGCGCCGTCCCCACGGTGTCTCGAGGGCGCCCCTTCGTCACCGACGGTGGGCCGACCTTGATGCCGACCGACAGCCAGACCGCGGCGGCGCCGTCCCGAAGGGGCGGCGGCCGGAGCTCCAGCTCGAGCGGGTAGTCGAAGGCCCAGCAGCGGCTCAGGTGCCGGTCTGCTGGACTTCCTTCTGGATCAGGCGCGGCGGGCCGCCGTCGCGGATGCACTCGGGGGTGATGACCACCTCCACCACATCCTTCCGGGCGGGGATCTCGTACATGACGTCGAGGAGCGCGCCCTCGAGGATCGCGCGGAGCCCGCGAGCGCCGGTGCCCTTGGCGATCGCCTTGTGGGCCACCGCCTCGATCGCGCCCTCGGCGAAGGACAGCTTGACGTTGTCGAGGTCGAGCAGCTTCTCGAACTGCTTCACCAGCGCGTTCTTGGGCTTGGTGAGGATGTCCTTCATGGCCTCCTCGTCCAGCTCGTTCAGGTAGGTGATCACGGGCAGGCGCCCCGTGAACTCCGGGATCATCCCGAACTTGAGCAGGTCCCCCGGCCGCACCTCCTGCAGGTACTCGCCGATCTTCTTGCTCTTCTTGGTCACGATCTCGGCCCCGAAGCCCATCGTCTTCTTGCCGATCCGGCGCTCGACGATCGTCTCGAGCCCGCCGAAGGCCCCGCCGCAGATGAACAGGATGTTCGTCGTGTCCATCTGCACGAAGTCCTGCTGGGGGTGCTTGCGCCCGCCCTTCGGGGGCAGGTTGGCCTGCGTCCCCTCGAGGATCTTGAGCAGGGCCTGTTGCACGCCCTCGCCCGAGACGTCCCGGGTGATGGACGGCGACTCGCTCTTCCGGGCCAGCTTGTCGATCTCGTCGATGTAGACGATCCCGCGGCTCGCCCGCTCGATGTCGTTGTCGGCCGCCTGCAGCAGGTTGACGAGGATGTTCTCGACGTCCTCGCCCACGTAGCCCGCCTCGGTGAGGGTGGTCGCGTCGGCGATCGTGAAGGGCACGTTGAGCATCCGGGCCAGGGTCTGGGCCAGGAGCGTCTTGCCGGAGCCGGAGGGCCCGATGAGGAGGATGTTGGACTTCTGGAGCTCGACCTCGTCCTTGTCCTTCTCCTCCTCCTTGTTGGACGCGATGCGCTTGTAGTGGTTGTGGACCGCCACCGCGAGGGCCTTCTTGGCCCGGTCCTGGCCGATCACGTACTCGTCGAGCACGGACTTGATCTCGGACGGGCGCGGCACCTTGAAGGTCCCGTCGCCCCGGGTGTCCTTGTCCTGCTCCTCGGCGATGATGTCGTTACAGAGGCCGATGCACTCGTCGCAGATGTACACCGTGGGGCCGGCGATGAGCTTCTTCACCTCCTTCTGCGACTTGCCGCAGAACGAGCAGGTCAAGTTCCCGCCGTAGCCATCCTCACGCTTTCGGTCTGCCATCGGACTCCCACAATGACGCCTCAAACGGGCGTCACTTGCAATCACCTACAAGGTACTCGAAGCGCCGTGAGACGCCTAACCGTCCTTGGTGGACGTGACGAGGTCCTTGCGGTGCGCCACGACCTCGTCGATGAGCCCGTATTCCTTGGCCTCGATGGCCGACATGTAGAAGTCGCGGTCCCCGTCCTTGTGGACCTTGTCTACGGGTTGTCCCGAGTGCTTCGCGATGATCTCGTTCAGGGTCTGCTTGGTGCGCAGCATCTCCTTCGCGATGATCTCGATGTCCGACACCTGGCCGCGGCTGCCGCCGTGGGGCTGGTGGATCATGATCCGGCTGTGGGGGAGCGCCTTGCGCTTGCCCGCTGACCCCGCGGTCAAGATCACCGCGGCCATCGACGCCGCCATCCCCACGCAGATCGTGGTGATGGGGCACCGCACGTACTGCATCGTGTCATAGATGGCGAGGCCCGCGGTCACCGATCCACCGGGGCTGTTGATGTACAGGTTGACGTCCTTCTCCGGGTCCTCGGACTCCAGGAACAGGAGCTGCGCCACGATGACGTTGGCCACCATGTCGTCGATCTCGGTGCCCAGGAACACGATCCGGTCCTTCATCAACCGGGACCAGATGTCGTAGGCCCGCTCGCCGCGATGGGTCTGCTCGATGACGGTAGGAACCAGGTAGCTCAAGGCTCAACTCCTCGGAAAAAGGGTCACGCCGGCCTCACCAGCGAGAACGGCAGCATCCGGAACACCGGCGTGGGCGGGGCTCTTCCGGAAGGTCTCGGTATGGTGGCTGGTGTCTGGGCTCGCGTCCAGCCCGGGCCCACCCGAAAAACACGACGAGAGGGGGGAGGACCTCGAGGGCCCGGGCCGGAACGCACCAGTACGGGGCACCAGGGTCGGTGGTCCGTACCGTCTTGCGTATAGGGGTCGGCGGATCGGGGCGGGGTTGTAGCCCCGCCTCAGGGCTCAGCCGTGGTCGTGGTCGTGATCGTGGTCGTGGTCGTGATCATGGTCGTGATCATGGTCGTGGTCGTGGTCGTGATCATGGTCGTGGTCGTGACCATGCTCCTCGGCGTCCAGCTCCTCCTGGGTCACCGTCCGCTCCGTCACCACCGCGGCCTCCACCACCATGTCCAGGGCCTTGTCCTGGCGCATGTTGTAGCGGAGCGACTCGAGCTGATCCGACTTCTTCAGCTGGATCTTGAGGTCCTTCGGCTGCATCCGGTTCTCCCGGGCCAGCTCCTGGATCCGCCCATCGAGCTCCTGATCCGTGACCTCGATGCTCTCCTGACGGGCCACCGACTCGAGGAGCAGCATGCCCGCCACCTGCCGGGTCGCGCGCGGCCGCAGCTCCTCGCGCACCTTCATCAGGACCTCGCGCATCTGCTCCATCTGGTCCTTCGACATGCGCAGGCTGTCCTGCAGCAGGTAGTCCAGCTGGCGGTCCACCATCACCGGCGGGACCTCGAGGGGGTTCTTGTCGACCAGCGCCTCCATCACCGCGTCGCGGAGCATCCGCTTGGCGCGGGCGTCCTCGCGGGTCGCGATGTTGGCGCGCAGGCCCTCCTTCAGCTCGGCCAGGGTGTCGTACTCACCCAGGTCCTGCGCGAAGTCGTCGTCCAGCTCGGGCAGGATCTTCGACTTGAGCTCCTTGAGGTCGACCTTCCACTCCACGGTCTTGCCGCGGACCTCCTCGGGGCCCTGGTCCTTCGGGAACACCAGCTCGAACTTCTTCTCGTCGCCGATGCTCATCCCGATGAGCTCGTCCTCGAAGCCCGCGATCATCTGGCCGGAGCCGATCTCGACGGTGTAGTTGATGCCCTTGCCGCCCTTGAAGGTCTCGCCGTCCACGAAGCCGAAGAAGTCGATGACCGCGAGGTCGCCCTTCTCACACTCCTTGCGGTCGGTGATCGGCTCGATCACGGTGGCGCGCTCACGCAGGCCAGCCAGCTCGCGATCGACCTCCTCGTCGGAGACCTGCCGGATCTTCTTCTCGACCTCGAGCCCCTTGAAGTGCTCGACCGTGACCTCCGGCTTCACCTGCACGGTGACCGTGAACTCCAGGTCGGAGTCCTTGGCCAGCGCGGGGAACGCCTCGATCCGCGGGCTGTCGATGGGGAAGAGGTCCTGGTCCTTCACCGCCTGGCGAAAGCCCTCGTCCACCAGGTGGCTCACCACCTGCTCCTCCACCGCCTGCTTGTAGAACTTCTCGAGGACGGGGCGCGGCACCTTGCCGGCGCGGAAGCCCTTGACCTTGGCCCGCTTGGCGAGGTCGCGGTAGGCGACGTCCAGCTCGCGCTTCACGTCGTCCCACGGGACGGCAACGGACACCTTCTTCTCCACGGAGGAGAGCGTTTCGACATCGACCTTCATCTGTGAGCGTTCCTTCTCGGTCGCGCGCCGGATGGGATCAGTGCGAGAAGCGGGACTCGAACCCGCACGGGGGTTGCCCACTGGAACCTAAATCCAGCGCGTCTACCAATTCCGCCATCCTCGCGCCGCGGCGCGCGGAGGGCAGTAGCTACACGCTGGGGGGCGGGCTGTCGACCCAGAACCACTTCCCCTCGGCCCTCCAGGACCCCGGGTAAAACCCCGTCGACGCGGCCCCCCACCGCGCTATGCCGCCCCCATGACCCGGCGCGCAGTGGTGCTCCTCTCCGGCGGCCTGGACTCCGCCACCGTGGCCGCCTGGGCCCGGTCCGACGGCTTCGAGGTCCACCCCCTCACCTTCGAGTATGGGCAGCGCCACCGGGTCGAGATCGACGCGGCCCGGGCGGTGGCCCGGCAGCTGGGCCTGCCCGAGCCCCGGGTGGTCCGCCTCGACCTCGGCGCGGTGGGCGGCAGCGCCCTCACCGACCCCGGCCTGGACGTCCCCAAGGACGCCCTGGGGGACGGGATCCCGGTGACCTACGTGCCGGCCCGGAACACCGTCTTCCTGGCCGTGGCCCTGGGGTTGGCCGAGGTGCTTGGGGCCTTCGACCTGTTCTTCGGGGCCAACGCGGTGGACTACTCGGGCTACCCGGACTGCCGCCCCGCCTTCGTGGACGCCTTCCAGGCCCTCGCCAACGTGGCCACCAAGGCGGCGGTGGAGGGGGCTGGGCGCTTCACCGTGCACGCCCCGCTGATGACCCTCACCAAGGCCCAGATCATCCAGCGCGGGGTGGCCCTCGGGGTCGACTACGCGCTCACCACCAGCTGCTACGACCCCGCCCCGGGCGGGGCCTGCGGCCACTGCGACAGCTGCCTGTTGCGCCGCCGGGGCTTCGAGGACGCGGGGGTCCCCGACCCCACCCGCTACGCCCGGTAGGCCAAAGGATTGCGTGTCGGTGCAGATCCCCGTAAACCCAGGGCCGATGCGCGAGTGTCTGGGTTGGATCACCAACTGCCCGAACGAGCACAGCTGCCCGCAGAACTGGCTCGAGCTGGCGGTGTCCGAGATCCCCGCCGACGTGCACTGCCACGTATGCGGTCAGTCGGTGGCCCTGGTGCCCACCGAGGGCGAGCTGGAGCAGCGCGCGGCGCGCCAGGAGCTGGTGTCGTTCCCGGTGGTCCCCTGCGCGGGGATGGGCGGGGCGCAGCGCCCCGGGAACGGCGCGATGCCGCACCCCGTCCAGACCCCGCAGCCGTCGATGACCCCGCCCGCGCCCGCTCGCGCTCCCACCCCGCGCCGCAGCGGGTGTGGTTCTGCACCCTGGCCAACGGTGAGTCCATCCGGGTCGACAAGGACACCATGACCGTCGGCCGCAGCCGCACCTGCGACATCGTCATCCCCTCCGCCAAGGTCTCGCGTCAGCACGCGAGCCTGTCGCTCACCGGCATCGACCTGTTCATCGAGGACCTCGGGAGCGCCAACGGGGTGTGGCTCAACGGCGAGAAGATCACCCGCACCCGGGTCAGCGAGGGCGACGTGTACACGATCTCCGACGAGACCCTCAGCTTCTCCATGCGGTGAGCCGTGCTGGCCCGCGGCGACTGCGAGCACACCTCCTTCTACTGTGAGGAGAACGTGCATCGGCTCCTCGGCCGCCCCGAGCTGGCGGAGCTGCCGCGCTGGGTCGTCTTCATCTCGAACGTCAAGAACTCTTGCGCCCTGTGGCAGCAGCGCGCCGCCGGCGCGGGCCGCTGGGTGATCTGGGACTACCACGTGGTGGTGATGGCCCGGCATGACGACGGCATCCGGGTCTACGACCTCGACAGCCGCCTCACCTTCCCGACCCCGCTCGCCGCCTACGTCACTGGCACCTTCCCCTTCGCGACCCGGATGCCGGCGAGCTGTCGCCCCGCTTCCGGGTGGTGCCGGCGGACCGCTTCCTCGCCACCTTCAGCTCGGATCGATCCCACATGCGCACGCCGGACGGCGGCTACACGTACCCGCCGCCCCCCTGGCCGCCGATCCAGGTGGAGGGCCTGCCGCCGAGCACCCTGGCCCGCTTCGTGGACATGAACACCCCCTTCGAGGGGGAGGTCATGGACCTCGAGGGCCTCCTGCGCCTGTGAGGGTTGCTCGCGCCCCGCGTGTTCTGCACCCTGGACTGGTGATGCGGCGCGCGCTGACGGTGGTGATGCTCCTCCTGGGGGCGGTGGCCTGTGGCGCCGAGCGCGAGCGCCCGGCCGGCACGGCGGACGGCAGCGCCGCGGCGGTGGACGGTGGGGCCGATGGCGGTGCAACCGAGGTTGACGGCGGCGAGGTCGACGCAGGTGAGGTTGACGCGGGCCAGGCGGACGCCGGCAACCCGGCCTGCGCGCCCGGCTTCGTCCTCCACGAAGGTCGGTGCCCCCGACTCGCCGGAGCCCTTCCTGTCCCGCACCGAGAGCGAGGTCTGCGCGCGCTGGGCCCGGGACTGGGTCGACAGCGGCGGCACGGAGTGGGAGCCCACCTTCGGGAGCACCGACATGTGCGACTCCGGCACGGTGAGCGAGGGCGCCCACGCCAACGCGGTGAAGCGCACCAACCTCTACCGCTGGCTGGCCGGCCTGGGCCCGGTCACCGAGGACCCGAGCCGGCGCCCGGTCGAGCAGGCCTGCGCGGTGGTGCAGTTCGGGATGGGCAGCCTCAGCCACACCCCGGCCGACACCGTGCCCTGCTACTCCGCGGCGGGCGCCCAGGGGGCGGGCTCGAGCAACCTGGCCCAGGCGGGCGGTGGGCTCGCCCGCTCGGTCGACCTGTACGTGGGCGACGGCGGCGTGGACTCCCTCGGCCACCGCCGCTGGGTGCTCAACCCGAGCATGGTGAGCACCACCTTCGGCTACAAGCCGCCGTTCTCGTGCATGTACGCGTTCTCGTCGGGGCAGAACACCCCGGCCGACGTGCAGGCGTGGCCCCCGCCTGGCTACCAGCCGGCCGACGCTGCGGCGGGGGTGTGGTCGTTCCGCATGCAGTCGAAGAGCTTCGTCGCCGACACCACCACGGTGGAGCTGGAGATCGACGGCGGCGGGTTCCTGCCGGTCGAGAGCTGGGTCGTGGGCGGCGGCTACGGGGCGGGGCCGGTGCTGGCGTGGAACCCACCCTCAGGGACCTGGCGCGCGGGACGGACGGCGCGGGTGCGGCTCCGCAACACCACCGGTGACGTCGTGACGTACACCGTAGCGTTCACCGGGTGCCCCTAGGCGTGGGGTCCCGGGGGCCCATCCGGGCTCGAGGGCGGTGGCGTGGTGAAGGGGTGGTCATCCAAGTGAACCACCGCGGCGTCGTCGGTGACCGACGCCTGCCTCGAACACCGCATCCCGGTGCGCCGTCGCTCACGTTCGAGCGCTGGCGCCGTCGTCCGTCCCGGATCCTGCGGACGTGCATCACCCGGGCCACGGGCGGGGATTCATGGATCTCGGCCGGGGGTTCCGGGCTCGCAACATGCCCTGCGGGGCTGGCGGCGGAGCGTTACCATGCGCGATGATGCCGCCGCCGTGGCCGCCTTGGGTCGGAGCGGCGCTCGAAACGACCGCGACGGACGACCGCGAGGAGGCCAATGAGCGAGACCATCCACCGCTTCGATGATCGCGTGCAGGACTACCTGCAGGGCCGGCCGGGCTACCCCGCCGGCATCATCCCCGTGCTCGAGGCGCAGGTCGGCTTGCAACCCGGGTGGACGGTGGTGGACATCGGGGCGGGCACCGGCCTGCTGTCGCGGGTGTTCCTCGACGCGGGCTGCCGGGTGGTGGGGGTGGAGCCCAGCCCGCAGATGGCGGAGGCGGGCCGGTTGGCGCTGGCCGACGCGCCCGGGTTCCGGATGGTGGAGGGTCAGGCCGAGGCCACAGGCCTGGATGATGAAGTGGCGGAGCTGGTGGTGGCGGCGCAGGCCTTCCACTGGTTCGACCCCGACGCGGCGGCAGAGGGTAGTAACGCATCTTGCGGCCGCCCCGGGCGGTGGCGATCATCTGGAACCGGCGACCGAAGACCGGCAGCGCGTTCGCGGAGGCCTACGAGGCCTTCCTCCAGGCTTGGGGCATCGACTATGGCCAGGTGTCGGAGCGCTACGAGGATCCCGCGGCGCTGGCCCGGGTCTTCGAGGGCGGGGCCCCGGAGCCGGTGCTTGTGCCCCACGTGCACCGGCAAGACAGGTCCGGGCTGCAGGCGCGATTGCGGTCTTCGTCCTACATGCCGGGCCGCGAGCACCTGCGGCACGCCGCGATGATGGCGGCGGCGGACGCGATGTTCGACGCCCACGCGGTCGGCGGGTGGATCGAGGCCCCGCGACACCGCGATCTACGCGGGGCGGCTACGCGGTGAGGCGCCGGAGCGCGGCGTCTGACTCCGGGTCTCGCGGGAACAAGAGCTCGAGGCGGAGCTCGTCGAGCGTCACGTCCTGCGGCGCGCCGAGGCAGGAGATCACTGAGAAGGTGCGGACGGTGGTGTCGCCGAGCCGGAAGGTGGGGGACACCACCAGCTCGTCCTCCCGCGGCGCCTCGAGCCCGGCCTCGGCCAGGGCCCGGGCCGCGGTCTCCAATAGAGCCGCGTGCTCGGGGTCCTGGCGCCCGCGCGGGGCCTCCCGCTCCAGGCGCCGGAAGGTGGCGGTGGCGACCTCCGGCCAGTTCTCGATCGCCGCCCTCATCGGCCCGGGGCGAAAGATCGCCTCCACCATGTTGGCGGGCGCGGCCTCGAGCCGAGCGAGGAACCGACGGGCGGGCGGGTTGAGGTCCACCACGTCCCAGCGCCCGTCGATGATCAGACCTGGGAACGGCGCGTGCTGTTCGAGCATGTGCTGGAGCACCTGCAGGAAGGGTTGCATGGCGCGCTCCGAGAGCCGGCGCTCCCGGTGGGCGTGAGGCAGGCCTGCTTGCTCGAGGAGCTGGTTGTGCTCTCGGAGGGAGAGCCCCAGAGCCGCGCTCAGTCGGGCCACCAGCTCCGCCTTGGGGCGGGCCCGCCCGGTCTCGAGGAACGAGAGGTGGCGCTGCGGCGTGCCCACCCGGACCGCCAGCGCGAGCTGGGAGAGGCCGCGGGTGGTGCGGTGGGCGCGGAGCGCGCGCCCGAAGGCGCTCGCTTCCTCCGGCTGGGCGTCGGTCATGTCGCGTCCATTCCCCGTCTCGGAATTTAACGGAGACCCTTGCCTTCCTTATAGCCCTTTGCCAAGAAATCGGCCTGGCATGCTGGGCCGCTCTTGCTCATGGAATTGGCGGCCGTCGCGCGCGTCGTCACCCTCTGGGTCATGAACACGACACTTCACACCTGGTTTCTCACGTTTGCAGGGCTGGTTGCCAGCCTGGTGGGCGCCCTCGCGACCTTCGGGCCTGAGGTGCTCCTCGCTGAGGTGAAGCACGCCGAGGTCTCGGGCTCCGCGGTAGTCATGGCGCGGACCGCTGGGGTCCTCCTGCTCTGCATCGGGGGGCTGACCCTCGCGGTCCGCCGGCACCCGCCCTCGCCGAGCCTGGAGGCGGTGATGGGCTTCGGGCTGGCGGTCCAGCTCGCCCTCCTGCCCATCGACCCTGCCGCGTATCGGGCCGGGGTCTTCCGCGAGCTGGGGTCATTCCTCCCCAACACCCTCCTGCACCTGGTGTTGGCGCTGGGGTTCGGGGCCTCGGCCTGGGCGGTCCGGCGGGCGCGCCGCGGATCTGCACTCCATACCGCGACACCCATGCACCCCTGAGGGTGCAGATCTGCCCACATGAGGTGGGCAGAACTACACGGTTTGTAGCCATTCTGTAATGTTCAGGGCGGCACGCTCCTTGCGACGTCCGCTCCGTGGCCATTTCTGGAGCTGGATCAAGCACTGACCGCACGAGCATCGATTAAAAGTCTGCGGAATGAACCTGCTGAGACCAGCCCACACCAAGGTCGTTGAGGTCGCTTCCGCGGATTACGTCGCGGAGGTCGCCCCAGCAGACAGCACCTGCCGTGCCCCGCGATGTGGCGTTGACCGCGAGGTATGCGGCCGGCCGCTTGTGGGCGAGTAGCAGATGAGGGCTCGGCTGGCCGGTCAGCCACGGGGTGGAGGCGGCCGCCCGCGGCAAAGGTGAACCCTAACCTGCCGTGAAGCCACGGTGGGTGACCCGCCCGGTGACTTTGTGTCGCGGGACGCGTCGGTGGCCGCCCCTCGCCGATCCGCCAGCGGTACGCCCCGCCGACCCCGCGGCGGCAGCCCGCTGACATCGTACCCAGACTGGACTGGTCCACCGCCAGCCGTGAGATCTGAGGGCTCTCCAGACCGAGCCAAGAGCCGGGGGCTTCAACCCTGGCCCAGTGGACGGGTGGGGCCCGAGGACCCTGGGCCCCCGACCAGGCCCGCGTGTCGGCGACCACCGACCTCATTGGTCAGGACTGAGACTGGTCGGCCGCGTCCAGGACCGACCCGCGGGCCCAGCGCCAGCTGGAGGCCTCCGGCAACAGCCCCGCCCGGTGGACGGTGGGCCCCAACACCTCCGGCGCGCTGGAGTCGCCCGGGCGGCCTGGGCTGAGACTGCAACCCCAACGGCAGATGCGGGCGCGGTGCCCGTCGACCGCAGTGCGCCCGTCGATCCGGGCGGCGGCCCCTGACCGACGTCGACGAGCGCCGCCGGATCTGGATAAGCTACCCACCGACATCATCTACTCGGGAGCGAGACTGGTCAGGCGAGCCCCGAGCGGATCCGCGAGCTGCAGACTACGTTGACGGAGGCCGGATCGACGCCGGCCCCGATCAATCTGGACAGTGGGGCAAGGCGACCGAGGACGGCCTGACCTACGCGGCGCTACGCGATCGAGCACGAGATGAACCGCGGCATCTACGAGGCCAACGACGCCCGGATGCCCGAGGTGCCCGAGACCCCGGTGGTCGTGGTGGGCGGTGGCCTCGACACTCCGCCCGAAGGCGCGCCCCCGCGCGGGTGCCTGACTGTTTCGGCGGACCTCCTCGGGCGCAGCGCCGAGGAGTGGGCCAAGGCACCGGGCGCGGAGGTCGAGGAGCTCCAGACCTTCTTGAAGGAGCGGGGCTACGAGACCGGCGAGGTCGACGGCCGCTGGGGCCGCACGACCCAGGGCGCCCTCGAGCTGGCTCAGCGCCGCGAGCGCCTGCTGAACGGCTACTGGGCGCGGACAGCTTCGTCTCGGACATCGCCCGTGGCCTGAGCCCGCTCCCTTCGAACATGGACAACCTGATCCTGTCGAAGCTGGGCATGGACACCGCGATCACCGACGAGTCGCTGTCCCCCGAGGAGCGCCTCACCGTCTACGACACCGCCCTCGCCGCGATGGATCGCAGCGGCCAGCCGGTGGGCGGCACCACCTACGACGACTACGGGCGGCCGGAGTTCAACGAGTACTTCAACCGCGGCAACATGACCCGCGACGCGGTGATGAGCAGCTTCGACGATCCGCAGTTCCGGATGGCCAGCACCCTGGGCCGCTTCACGTACATGCAGGATCCCGAGAACCCGGACCGCGTCTTCGTGTTCGACGGCTACGACTGGAACACCTCGGAGCGCGACTTCGACACCGAGAGCGCGCCCTCCGAGGACGCCCGTACCTACCGCGAGGTGCGCAACGCCATGCGTGAGGGCGAGCGCACCGACGGCCCCTCCGAGCGCGACAACCGAGCCTTCCTGGTGTTCTCGCGCGCCGAGATGGAGGCGCTCCGTGCCCAGCTCGCGGCCGGCAACTGAGCTTCGTCAATCCAGGTTGCGTAAGCCCAGCACCCCGTGACGCCAGTGGCGCCCGTACTCCGCCTTGAGGCGGAGGCGGGGCACGCCGCGCTCGAGGTGGTAGCGGATGAGGTCCGGCTCCAGCGGGGCGAGGATCAGGTCCCGCTGAGGGTGGGATCGAGGGGCGCGATCTCCTGCGCGGTGATCGCGCGGCCCAGGTACATGGCCAGGGTGTCGCGCTGCCACGCGTGGGCGGGGTGCTCGTAGCGCTGCGGTCCGCTCTTCGCCTCGAACGTCTGCACCTCCGAGAGGAGGGTGGCGTTGTCCACCGCGAAGTCGAACAGCGCGTCCAACAGGCGCGCGGCGTGCGGGATCCAGGGCGGGGCGAGGGGGTGGCCGAAGCCGTCGAGGACCCGGTCCTGGAGCACGATGGCGTCGTCGTGCAGGAGCGCCCGGCACAGAGCAGCGCGGTCCGCGAAGCGTCGGTAGAGCGTACCCTTGCCCACCCCGGCGAGCCGGGCCACCTCGTCCATGCAGATCTGGTGGATGGGCCGCTCCGCCATCAGCGCCCGCGTCGCCGCCAGGATCTTCTCCCGGTTCTGCGCCGCATCCTTTCGTTCGCGCGTCGGGGGCGGCGCCTGCCCCAGGACCTGGAGCCGGACTCGCCTCGGCGGGGCCGCCGGGGCGGGGCTCGGTCCGTCGGGCGGATCAATCGGGCCACGCCTTGACACGAACCGGACTTTAGTCCGTATATCTCTCCAACGGAAGCGGACTTTGGTCCGCTTATCAAAGAAAGCCGGTTTCAAGGAGAATCCCCATATGTTCAATCGCGCAGTGCTCTCGAGCTCCCTCATCCTCGCCCTGAGCGTGCCCGCGGGCGCGTTCGCCGCCACCTGGTCCATCGACGGCGCCCACACCGACGCCAGCTTCTCGGTGCGCCACATGATGGTCAGCAACGTGAAGGGCCGGTTCGACAAGGTCGAGGGGACGGTCGAGATCGACGACAAGGACATCACCAAGAGCAAGGTGTCCGTCACCATCGACACCAAGTCGGTGGACACCGACAACGAGAAGCGAGACGAGCACCTCCGCGGGCCCGACTTCTTCGACGTCGAGAAGTTCCCCAATCACCTTCGAGTCCACCAAGGTGGCCAAGAGCAAGGGTGGCCTGAAGGTCACCGGCAACCTGACGATCCACGGCGTGACCAAGAGCGTGGTGCTCGACGTCGAGGGCCCGAGCAAGGCGATCAAGGATCCGTGGGGCATGAACCGCCGCGGCCTCTCCGCCTCCACCAAGATCAACCGCAAGGACTTCGGCCTCACCTGGAACAACGTCCTCGAGGCGGGCGGCGTGGCGGTGGGCGACGAGGTGAAGATCACCATCGACGCCGAGATGGTGAACAAGTAAGCCAGCTTGCGCTAGGGTTCGGGCGCCGCCGCGGTCGCCCGGGCCTCGAACCCGCTGAGGCCCTGCGGCGATCGCTCGATGCGCGCCACGTCCGTGACCTCGGCGCTCCGCGGACCTTCCCGGCACGCCGTGATGAGCGCCTCGAGCGCCGGCGCCGGCCCCTCCGCGAAGATCTCCACCCGCTCGTCGTACAGGTTGCGCACCCACCCCGCGAGGCCCAGCCGGGCCGCGGTGCGGGTGGTCCAGTAGCGGTACCCGACGCCCTGCACGATGCCGGAGATCAACAGCTGCGCGGCGACGCGTTCGGTGCCCATGGGCCGAGGATACACCCCGCCTTGCCATCCAGCAGCCGCGTCGGCACCCTGATCCGGTGACGCCGATCGACTGGCCCGTCCTCTACGCCGGCCTCCTGACCGCGCGCCTGGAGCAGGACACCCGCATCCGCCGCGTCCGCATGCTGGTCGACAGCGCCTACGCCGAGCCCCTCGACGCCGAGCGCCTCGCCACCGAGGCCTGCCTCTCCCGCGCCCAGCTCATCCGCGCCTTCCGCCAGGCCTACGGCACCACCCCGCACCAGTACCTGATCGAGCGCCGGGTCGCCGCCGCCCGCACCCTCCTCGAACAGACCGAGCTCCCGGTGACCGAGGTCTGCCTCGCGGTCGGCTTCAGCAGCCTCGGCTCCTTCTCGACCCTCTTCCGCCGCCACGTCGGGCGCGCCCCCCAGAGCTACCGGCGCCTCGTCGTCCCCAGCCTGGGCCTCCCCGCGCCGCTGGTCCCGGCCTGCTTCGCCCTCCGCTTCGGCGGTTTGCGCCTTTTCGAGAAGTCGAGCCCCGCGGACGCCGGGTAGGGTGCCCCCAGATGATCACCAAGTTCTCCCACGCCACCATCTACGTCACCGACCACGACCAGGCCCTCGACTTCTACGTCGGCAAGCTGGGCTTCGAGGTCCGCACCGACGTCACCATGCAGGGCTTCCGTTGGCTCACCGTCGGCCCCAAGGCCCAGCCCGACCTCGAGCTCATCCTCATGCGCTGTCCGCGAGCCCCATGATGGACGCAGACACCGTGGCGCAGATGGAGTCGTTGATGAGAAAGGGCGCCCTGGGCGCCGGCGTCTTCGCCACCGACGACTGCAAGGCGACTTACGAAGCGCTGCTGGCCAAGGGCGTCGAGTTCGTCTCCCCCCCGGCCGAGCGCCCCTACGGCATCGAGGCCATCATGAAGGACCCCTTCGGCAACTGGTTCTCGATGACCCAGCGCGCCCGCTAGGCCCGCGCCCCGCAGCACTTCTTGTACTTCTTGCCGCTCCCGCAAGGGCAAGGGTCGTTGCGCCCCACCTTCGGCTCGGCCCGCCGGATCGTCTCCTGGACCCGCTCCCCCGACTCGAAGTACCACCGCCCGTTTTCCCGCACGAACCGCGACCGCTCGCGATGCACCTGCACCGACCTGTGCTGACAAGCAGCGCCTCGAACCCACGAACCCCCGTCGTTGTTGGGCGGAGGCGCGTCGATGACGGTTCGAGCCACGTCGACGTTTTCGGGACCACGCCGCCGCACATCTCCGCGTCGAAGGTGCTCGAGGGTCCGGGGTGGTGTCCGCCTTCGAGGTAGTCGATGTCCCCGCGGCGGTGTACCGCGACCGGATCAGCGCCCGGGTGGGCGCGCCGCGGCCAGCCAGGTAGGGGCCGCAGCAGGATTCCAGGGTGAGTCCCAGGCCACAGGGGCAGGCTGCGCTGGGGCGGGGCATGGCGGCGGGGAGGTAGCAGTGGGGTTGGAGGAACGGGCTTGCACTGGGCGCTGTCCGTGTGGATCCGGCGGTGGAGGCGCATCCGTGGCTGGTGCGCGGCCTGGTTCAAAACCGTGGAATTTCATCAGGTCTCGGCGGGTTCACCCGTGCGCCTGCCAGCTTTGGCTGGCTGGAGGCGCTTGGTCTGGCGTTGACTCGCTCGGCTCCAGTCGTTTTGGCTCCTTCCGCCGGGCGAGGTCTGGGTATCGATCTCCTCGCGTTGCCTCCGACGGTTGGAATGGTTGGAGGCTCCGGCCTCGGTGTTCGACCTCGCCTCGGCTCCAGTCGCCTTCGGCTCCTTCTGCCGGGCGAGGTCCGGGCATCGATTTCCGTACGGGGTGCCAACGTCAGCGCAGGCGACGCTGAGTTCAGAAGAACGTGATGTTGTCGTCCAGGTTGCGCGCTACGGAGTGCTGGTGCAGTGGCACCAGCTCGATGCCGGGCATGCCATCGAAGAGGTCGAAGATGGACTCGTGCACCAGGACCAGCGGCGTGCCCGCGATGCGGACGATGGGATGGCTTGCCGCGTAGGACTCGGGCGTCGGGTGGAGCTCGAAGTAGGCCTCGACCTCGCCGTTCCACGATAGCTCGACGTCGGAGTGGGTCCAGTCGATCCAGTCGACGGCGAGCTTCGGGTAGAGCACCTGGAACTCGACGGCCTCGTCGAGGGTGTCGTCGCGCAGGGAGAAGGGACTGAACTCGAGGTCGAGGCTCCGGGCACGCAAGGCGTCGGCGAGGCGGGCGCCGATCACCGGCAGGCCGTGGCTGTTTGCGTACTGGGCCTTCTGGGCTGCCTTCCTGCGTGTGCTTCGCTCCCTCTTGCTGACGTCGTCGTCCATCACCCCGGTGATGGGCGGCAGGATCTCGCCGGATGAGTAGCGCGCTGTGGCTGCCTCTCGGGGAGAGTCTTCGTCGTTCAGCACTCTTGCCCACTGCTCGTTCCGTTCGCTCGCCTCGGTCAGGCCGAGCCAGGGCGCGAGTGGGTGGGGCTTGGGCCCGGTTGGGGGGAGTGGACCCGAGAACGTCTCTACGTGGGCCGCCTGGGAGTCGTGGAGGAGGAGCGCGTAGGGATGGGCGCGGAACGGGACGAAGTGTTCGATGGTGTCCTCGAGCGTCCACCGGACACCGGCGGCGCGGGCCGCGTCCACCAGGGCGTCCGAGATGGCCAGGATACCCGTGTTGCGCACGGGTACGAAGGCGTCCTCGACCTCGTCTTCGACCCGAAGCTGGGTGGCCTCCATGACGTTGTAACCGCTGCTCGAGTAGTCGGAGGTGTCCGCTTCATAGCTCACGTCATCGTCGGCCACCGGCTCGATCAGGAAGACGGTGCGGTCCTGCGCGTCTACCTCGTGCACCACGACGTTTGGAACCACGGTGCGCAGTGCTTCGACGAACCGGCTGGAGCCGAGGAGAACCTCGTCGACGTTCGAGTACACGTCGACCTGCTCGAGCTGGTCGGGGCGTAGAACCTCGATCGTCTTGATGTCCGGAAGTCCCTCGAGCTTGCTGCGCTCGCCGCGGAGCCCATACTTCTTCGTGAACCCGGCGAGGCGTCCGAGGACGGGATCCTTTCCCAGTTGGAGCAGCTTTGGCATCTCGTATCTCTATCCTCAATGGCGCTTCTTCGCGCCCTCGACCCAAGTCGAGGGGCTCGGCAGTTGGGTGCTCAGGTATACCCTTTGAGGACCAGACCAGCATCGGTGAAACCTGGGAGGAGCAGGCTCGAGCGCAAGACCGGCTGCGTCTGCCCACCTGGCCTCCAGCCGCTCGTCTGCCTTGGTGCTCTGGTAGTCTCGGCCCGCTCACCGTGCAAGACCGGCGAGCGCCGCCTCATCATGACCCCTCACGTTGCCCTCCGCCCGATGCGACCCGACGAGCTCGCCGCCTTCCGCGCGACCTTCATCGAGGCGTGGGCGGCCGACCTCGCCCGGGTCGAGGATCTCACGATGGACGCCGCGCGGGCCCAGGCCGCCCAGCGCGCGGACGCGGACCTCGAGGGGGCGCTCGAGTCCGAGCATCACCACCTCTTCGTCGTCACCACCACCGACGAAACCGTCGGGACCCTCTGGTTCTCGGTGCGCGAGGGTCGCGCCTTCGTCGAGGACATCACCATCGCGGAGCCCCACCGCGGGCACGGCTATGGTCGTAGGGCGCTGGACCTCATGCATGAGGTCTTGCAGCGCATGGGGGTCCGGGTCGTGCAGCTGAACGTCTATGCGCACAACCCGCGCGCGCGTGCGCTCTATGAGCGGGTTGGATACGAGGTCACCGGGTTCACGATGACCATGCGGCTGCGGGGGTAGGCCCTCGCCAGCCTGGGCGGGGTGTCGATCGACCGGGTCAGTTCAGCTCGCAGATATAGAACACCGAGGGGTTGTCTGGCTGCTGCGGGCCCCGGCGGATGCCGAGGATGTGGCCGTCCAGGGGGATTGGGAGGCGATTCAGGGACGCCTCTCCCGTTGTGGTCTCCGTGTCCCGAACCAGCAGGTTGAGTTGCGGGTCGTAGAGCTCGATGGCCAGGCCGCCGACCCCGGAGCCCCAGCTCCTGCTTCCACACCACACATAGATGTGCTGGGCGCCTTGCGGTTCGTCGAGGCGGAAGAAGTCCACGTCACCCTCGGGGAGGGTGCCCAGGATCTGGGAGGGTTGGCCCACCCGGAGTGGGAACGGCGCTGGGCGCTCGAGGGTGTCGTTGTCTTCGGCGGAGGGCTCGGTCGCTGCGTTGGGGAGGCGCCGAAGGTCGACCTTCAGGACGTAGAACGGGTTCACGCCCAGTGCGCCGCCGGTGTGCTCGGCCAGGAGATAGTGGGTCCCGGCGTGGACGTGCACCCCGGCGCGGTCGAGCTCGGGGAGCGATGCGATGGCCTCCACGCCCATGGTGGAGGTGATCACGATCCGGGTGGTCGAGGCCGTGCTCCCATAGCCAGGGATGCCGGCGGGCATGATGTCGGCGCGAAGCAGAGCGTTGGTCGTGAGGTCGAAGCGGAACGCGTCGATGTCGCCCTCGTGTTCGAAGGCGCCGCCAATGAGGGGCTCGCTGCGGGTCGAGGAGTACACGGAGAGCGCGTCCGCGAGCGTGTCGCCGCGCTCTTCGTCGATCGCCTCGAGCTCGTTGTTGGCCGGATCGACCAAACGCACCTTCAGGCGGTAGGTGTACGTCGGGCCGCCCTCGGGCGCAGGTGAATCGGGTGACCACGTGTGCCAGTCGTACACCCGGATGAAGTGCTGGCCGGGGGTGACGATGCGGTAGATGATCTCGGCGTCCCGGTCGCCGAGTTCGGGTGGGCCAACGTCGTCGACTGCGGCGACGAGCGTCCTGGATGAGTCGTAGAGCTCGGCCACCGGATCCACGTCGCTCATGCGCACGCGATCGACGTTGATCACGATGAACTGGCCGGGTGTGCCCTCGAAGCTGTACGTGTCGACGTCGCCCACCGGATCGATCACCCCCATGATGGGCGTCTCTCCGGGGAGAATCGGCGCTGCGACCTCGAATGGATCCGATGAGGTCGCGTCTGGCCGATCTCCCGCATCTGGCTCGGTCCCTCCGTCCGGGACGACGGCTGCGTCGGGGACTGCCGTGCCCGCATCGGAGAGCGGGGCGCTGGCGTCACCGCAGGCGACGAGCAGGGCGACGAGCGTGAGGAGGCGCGAGAGCTTGTGCACAGGGGGACTCCTGCTCACTCTCTCTCGAGCGTCTCATCTCGTCGCGACCTTTGCCAGTGCCCCGCGCGAGCGGGCCCACCGCGTCGGGGTGAGGCCGTGACCCCCTGAGTATGAGAAGGGCAGTGATGAGTAGCCAAGCCCACCCCGGCGGACCATCCCGCGGAATCCGCTGCCCCGAACACCGGCAGCCATCGCCGTCTTCGGTCAGCGAATCTCCCGCCAGGTCGAGGCGATACGGCGCGACGCCGTGCGCCATGTCGATCCCCAAGAAGGTCACGAAGCGACGACCGATCGCGATGTTCGCGGTGGGGTGGATGCCGTCGAAGCGCCCGGGCCCGATGTCGGTGACGCGCTGTGTGCCCTCGGCGGTGCCGTCGCTCAGGTACAGCTCGCGCCCCGTTTCGTATTCGTAGGCACCGAATGTGAGCAGGGGGCCCGAGGCCACCAGGGGGCCGGGGGCGCTGCTGGCGGGCCCGGGGGCCAGGTCGCGGAGGAGCTCGACCGCGCCGTCGCGCCAGCGGAGGAGCTCGACGCCGAGCCCCGGCCACTCCGCCGACAGAATGGCGCCGCCTTCGAACGGGACGAGGTCTCGCACCCCGCTCGCCTCGATCCGCTCGACCCCATCGTCGGTCAGCACCAGCGCGTCACCGCCGATGAGCACGAACCTCCCGTCGACGTACCGCGCCAGGTCCAGCGTGGGCGCGCTCTCGTAGCGGAGCTGGGGTTGGTCGACGTCAGCGACCAGCTCCGTGATCCTCAGGCGCCAGTAGTCGGAGCGACCCAAGGCCATGTGCGCGATGAAGCGGTGCTCGCCGCGGGCGAGGAGGCGAGGCTCGGTGAGCCTCTCACCCAGGATGCGGCGCGTGACCTCGAAGCCGGTGGGGGTGAGGGTCCAGAGCTCCATCCTCTGGCCGTCGATCACCGCGAGCGCCTCCATATCACCGCCCTCGATGGCGAGCAGGTCGACGACGTTGGCGTTGGTCGGCACATCCACCAGTAGCCGCGTGCCCTCAGGGGTCCCGTCGCTGATCCACCAGTCGGCGCCCGGTCCTATGCCGACCTGCAGCGCGATGGCGTCGCCGACGCGGCGCCACTCGCGCGACAGCGGCGCATCCCAGCTTGCGAGCACGCGCGCTTCGCTCGAGCCGACCTCGTACCGGCGCAGCGCACTCTCCCGCTCGCTCGTGTGGAGCGAGAAGTAGCCGTGGTGGTCGGCGGCGATGACGTCTCCCTTTACTTCGGTGAAGGCCTCGGTCCCGGTGGCGACGTCCACGACGGCGGTCGCCTCTCCCCGGCTCAGGACGATCTTCTCGTCGTCCAGCCCGCCGTGGAGCTCGTAGCGCGTGAGCGGCGCGGGGGCGCGACCGAGAAAGGCGGGCGCTGCGCCGAGGGTGTCCCCGTGCGCGTCGATCCGCTCGACCAGCGCGCTCCCGGTGGAGGGCCACACGACGATCGCGCCGCCGTCGTCGTCGGGGAAGATGAGGGGCGGGGCGTTCGGCGAGGTCGAGTGCGAGCCGATCGTGCGTGAGACGCCGGTGGTGCCGTCGAGTGCAAGCAGGGTTGCTTGGCCTTCGGACCGGGTCACGCACAGCCGCGCGGACCGGACCGAGCCCGCGACGTCGCACTTGCCGAAGGTGTGCTGGCCACCCGCCTCCGACCACGCGACCTCGTTGCCGTCGCCGTCCACGGCGAAGAGCACCGCGCCGATGCCGGCCGGCGCCCGATCGTCGCGGTGCAAAGGTATGTTCGTGGTGAAGACCAGCTCGGTCCCCGCTTCGGTCCCGTCGGTGCGCCAATACTCACGCTGGCGACCCGTGTTGCGCACCGCCCAGGCGTGGCCTCCTGCGGGGAGGGCGATCGGGTCACCGACGAACCTGTCCGGCCCCAGCGTATGTCGATCCCCGGTGATGGGATCGATGGTGTGGAGGCGGCCGTCGGCCACCAGGAGCGCGCGGCCATCGAGGGGCGCCACACGCGATACACTCAAGAGATCCACGAGCGGCAAAACGGCGTCGGTGCCCTCCGTGGTGCCGTCGCTCATGACGACGGCCTCCACGCCGTCCGCGACGACCGAGAACCAGAGCCGATCATCGACGACGCTGAGCGGCCCGTGGCTCGCGTTCCTGGAGCTGTTGGGCGGCCAACTCACCACCCGCTCGACCGACACTCCGTCGGTGGACCACAGGACTACGCCATGGATGTCGTTGGCGCTCAGCACGTAGGCACGGTCGCGCAGGCGCACGACCCGGTATCCGGACCCGCCCGCTACGCGATGTCCGATCCCATCCTGGATGATGAAGGTGCCCTCGGGGGTGCCGTCGGTTCGGTAGATGGCGCCGCCGTTGCCTGCCTCCCGAGCCGCGAAGACCACCACCCCGTCGTCGAGCGCCACGCTGGCACTCGGAGTGGGCGGCTCGTCGAGGTGGAGGTCGCGGATGTGCTCGGCCTCGAGCCGCTCGGCGTCCAACCGCCAGAGCCCGCGGATGGGCGTGCCGTTGGTCCACCAGATGTCGCCCGCCGCGTGGGTGAGGTTCTGCGGGATCGCGTAGGGTGGAGTGTCGGGCTCCGAGAGGGGCACCTGCGCGACCGCGGCGATGAGCAGGGGGAAGCAGGGCGCGAACATGGGACCTCCCGCAGGCTACTTACAGAACTTGTCGTACATCATCCGGTCCTGCCGGTTGTGCTCGTCCCCGGCCGTGGCCGGGTTCTGGGCGTCCTGCTCGATCGCGAACTTCCAGTGCGCGCACGGCGCCGGGAACTCCGCCTCATACAAGTATGTAGCGATCTGCTCGAGCGGGGCCTGGCCGAGGGGCAGGGCGGGCATCAGGCCCATCCGCTCCACCGCCGGCTTCATCACCGCGCGCTCGGGGTCCGGGGTCTCGACGAAGGTGACCATTCGCTGGATGAAAGCCGCCTTGTCATCGGTGGCCTTCTTGTAGCGGCGCTGGATCCCGAACATCGGGGGACCCTTGGGCGGGATGAGCTCGGGGTCGTGGCAGGAGTGACAGACCGCGTAGAGGCGGTGGCCGGCCTGGGCGGTGGGGCTGAGGCCGTCCGCGCTGGGGCCGGGCATCGCGAGGGCGGCGGACGCGGCGGGGCTCGGCTCGGGCTTCGTGGGCTCGGGGGAGCGGGTACAGCCGAGCAGGAGCCCGAGGCCGAGGAGGGCGGTGGTTCTGGAGACCATGCCCCGCCATAGCCCATCGGTGCGCCTCCGGACGACCGCTTCAACCGATATAGTCTTGATGGCCGGACACTTGCGGCCGTTCCGACCTGGTCGCCGCTGACCCTCGCCGCCTAGGATCGGGAGAAACGCTAGCTAGGTCCTGGGCCGGATCGAGCCACCCCTGCCAGGGCGGGTGCGGCATACCTCAAATGGGCTATTCGGTCCGCCGAGTTCTCCTCATCGAGGTGCGGACATGACGACTCCGATCGCGAACGTTGGGCTCAAGGGGCGCCTGGTGGGCCTCTTCCTGGTGGTGGGGCTCGTCCCCCTGGTGACGTTGGGGCTGGTGAGCCGCGCGCGGACTCGCGAGGCGCTGGTCGACGGCGCCCGGACCAAGCTCGAGGCGATCCGTGAGGTGAAGACCCACCAGGTCGAGGCCTGGTTCACGGAGCGTCGGGGCGACCTCGAGGTGCTCGCCTCCACGCCGCTCACCCTGGCCGGGCTCGCGCGCTTCACGGAGGTGAAGGAGGCCGAGGGGCTGAAGAGCGCGGCCTACGAGGCCGTGAACCGCGAGCTCGGCGGATACTTCAAGACCTTCCAGGAGGCCTACTCATACTATGACCTGTTCCTCATCGCGCCGTCGGGCGACGTCGTCTACACGGTGGCGCGCGAGGCGGACTGGGGCTCGAACCTGAGCCACGGGCCGTACAAGGACACCGGGTTGGCTCGGGTGTTCCGGAGCGCGATGGCGGGCGAGGTCCTGGTCACCGACTTCGAGGCCTACGCCCCGAGCAACGGCGCGGCGGCGTCGTTCATCGCGCATCCGCTCGAGGCGGGCGGGAAAGTCGTCGGGGTGGTGGCCCTTCAGCTGCCGCAGAGCGCGATCAACGCGATCATGCAGGAGCGCACCGGGCTCGGCGAGAGCGGTGAGACCTACCTCGTCGGGGCCGACAAGAAGATGCGCTCCGACTCACGGTTCGAGAAGGAGCCGACCCTCCTCACGAAGGTGGTCGATACCGCCGCGGTGCAGGCGGCGTTCGCAGGCAAGACAGCTTGCGAGGTGATCGACGACTATCGGGGCGTGCCGGTCTGGAGCTGCTACGACAAGCTCGACATCGCCGGGCTCGACTGGGCGATCCTGTCCGAGATCGATCAGTCCGAGGCCGAGGCGGCCGTCACCGACCTGAGCTGGTGGATCCTCGGCCTGATGCTCGCCTGCGGTGCCGGCGTCGCCCTGTTCGCGTGGCGCCTCGCGGTGGGGATCGCCTCGCCCCTCGTGCGCATGTCCAAGGTGGTGGCGGAGCTCGACCTGACCACCCAGCTCGACGAGAGCCGCCAGGACGAGATCGGCGACCTCGCGCGCGGGATGAACGCCTTCGTGGCGCGGATCCGCGCCTTGGTCGGGAGCGTGCAGGGCTCCTCGGCCCAGCTCGTGAGCTCCGCCGACGGGCTCCAGGCGGCCTCGAAGCGCCTCTCTGTCGGGGCGCAGACGGTGCGGGACCGCTCCTCGAGCATGTCGACCTCACTGCAGCAGATGGCGACCGGGAGCAGCGTGGTCTCGACCTCGGTGGACGAGGCGTCCAGCTCGCTGAACGGGCTGGCCGCGTCGGTCCAGCAGCTCTCCGCCAACAGCAACAACCTCGCGTCGGGCACCGAGCAGATGTCGGGCAACCTCAACAGCGTCGCGGTGGCGCTGGAGGAGATGAGCGCCTCCCTGGCCGAGGTCTCGCAGACCTGCGCCAAGACGTCCGAGGTCAGCGAGCGGAGCAGCACCCGCGCGCGTGAGGTGCTCGGCCGCATCGCGGACCTCGCCAAGAAGGCGGGCGAGATCTCGGGGATCGTCGGGCTGATCGAGGACATCGCGGACCAGACCAACCTCCTCGCCTTGAACGCCACCATCGAGGCGGCGAGCGCGGGTGAGGCGGGCCGAGGCTTCGCGGTGGTCGCGAGCGAGGTGAAGGCGCTCGCAGGGCAGACTGCGGGCGCCACGGTCGAGATCCGGCAGCGCGCGGGCGCGATCCAGAAGGTCACGAGCGAGGTCGTGAGCGCGATGGAGGAGCTCGACACCCTGGCCGATGAGACGAGCATGTTCTCGAAGAGCATCGCCGCCGCGGTGGAGGAGCAGACCTCCACCACGAACGAGATCTCCCGGAGCATGGAGGCGGGGGCGGAGGCCGCTCGGATGATCTCCTCCGCGGTGCAGGAGATCTCCACCGCGATCGAAGACGTGGCGCGGGGCTCCGCGGTGGTGGCGAGCGGCGTCGACGAGATCGCCGCGTCGTCGTCGCAGATGTCCGCCGGCCTCAACGACGCCGCGCAGGACGTGGTGGAGGTCGACGGCACGGTGCGGAACACGGCGGAGGACGCCAGCCGCGTCGACGACGCCGCGACCGGCATCGGCTCCATCGCCGCCGGCCTGGCCCAGCTCGTGGGTGCCTACCGGATCTAGCCTCGCTCGCTCAGGGGCAGGAGGCGGGAGTCCTCCAGCGCCGCGGTGCGATGGCCGAGGCCGGCGAGGTAGGCCTCGTTGCTCGCGAAGGCGAGGAAGGACGTGACGCTGCTCTGGCGGATCAGCATCACCAGGTCCCACCGCTCGTCTTCTGGACCGATCAGGAAGGCCCCGCCGTCGCCGAGGAACAGGACCTCGCCGCCGCTCTCGTGCAAGAAGGGTTGCGTGTGGCGGACGTAGCGCTCGAAGGCCTCCGCGCCGGTGATCGGCGTGGCCGGCGCGAGCTCGGGGTGGGCGCTGTAGTCCGCCACTTCTCGGAAGCGCAGGAGGTTCAGCATGACGACGGGGCCTTCGAGCCCGCGCTGGACGAAGCGCCTGCCGGCGCTCTGGGTCGGTTCGAGGTAGCGGTGCGAGCCGTCGGTCATGGCGGCATTCTACCCGGATTTAATTTGCGGTCAATATACCCGGATATAAATATCGCCGACCCGGCGCGTGGGGCCGTTCCAACCCGATACCCTCCTCGAAACCCGACGGTTGCGCCGGCCGGCGCAAGGGCTAGACTGCGGCCTCGAGCGCCAGGTAGGCGCGTGGAGGACTGCCCATGAGCGACAGCGCGACCGATCTCGAGACCACCCCCAAGAGCACCACCGGATTCTGGATCTCCATGGCCGTGCTGTTCGGCTTCCTCGCCTTCATCGGCGTGGCGTTCCTGGGCGCGCACTTCCTGATGTAGCTCCCCTCGCCGTGGTCACCTCCGAGGGTGGGATACACCTTCGGAGGTGCACTTCGGGCCCGAGTGCCCACGATCCGGGCCGGTGACCCCCGCCAGGCCCTGGCACGCGCCGTGCGATGGGCCGGTGCATGCAGATCCAGCGCGTCGTCTCCAGGACGGAGACCTACACGACCCAAGAGACCAGGACCGGCACCCGCTCGGATGGCGCCGGGGGCACCGAGACCTACAGCTACACCGAGGACGTCCAGCGCCTGCGGGTGGTGAACGACGTGGTCACCGAGGAGGTGCCGGACCCGGTGCCCCCGCAAGACAAGTTGCTCGAGGAGCAGGACTGGGCGGCGGAGGAGCTGGCGGAGCCGGAGGAGCCCGTGGACCCGATGACGGGCGAGGAGGCCATCGCTGTCCTCGACCGCGACTTCGAGGTCTTCGACGGGGCCGGCGCGTTCATGGGATGGACGGACGGCAAGGTGAGCCAGCGCGATCTCCGGGTGGTGGCGGAGAACGCGGACGACAAGTTCACGGCCGAGCAGCAGGAGGCGGCGCAGGTCCTGCTCGACAGCCCCACCTACCGCAACTTCCTGGACGTCGGGACCGATGACGGGGTCGACGGCATCATCACCCGCGAGGGCGTGGACAGCGCGGTGGCCGCGATCGCGTCCGGGTCGTACCTCGACGAGCTGTTCGACACCGCGGCCGGGCTCGGCGGGCGCGACGGCTACATCGGCGGCGCGGACGTGCGCGCGGTGCTCGCGGATCCCGGCCTGCCCCAAGAGATGAAGGACGCCCTCAGCCTGATCCTCGAGAGCAGCGAGGCGGGCGAGGACCTGCACGCGGTCATCGGGGCGCTGGACGCGAGCGAGATCGCGGACGCCAGCGCGCTGATGCAGACCCCGGCCTACGCGGCGCTCTCGGACGCACAGCGCCGCCTGGTGGCCGACGCCTTCCGCGACAGCGGTGGTGCCGCCGCGGCCGAGCTCCGCACCCTCTTGGAGAGCCCGGAGTTCCAGGCGGGCGGCGCGGCGGAGCAGGAGGCGGCGCTCAGCCGGGTCGCCCTCCTCAACTCCACCGAGTTCGCGGCGCTCCCCACGAGCGATCAGGACCTGATCCGCGCCACCCTGGCCGGGGCCGACGTCGCCGATCTCGCGGTGGCGGGCGACCTCCTCAGCCTGATCCAGAACCCCAACTTCGCCGGGCTCCCGGCCGACACCCAGACCGCGATCCTCAGCCAGGCGTCCAACTACCCCGACAGCCGCGCGGTCGCGAACCTGGAGCGGATGGTGGACCAGCAGTGGTTCCGCGATCAGGACCTCGCGGACCAGCAGCGCTCGGCCAAGCTCGTGGCCCACATGTCAGCCGACGACACCGGCGACCGCGACATCATCGAGAACACCCTCGACCGGTTCCTCGCCCCGGACGCCGACTACAAGCTTCGGTGGCTCCCGATCGCGGCGGACCCGGGGAACGTCACCCTGGGCTACGCGAGCGGGGACACGCTCACCCTCAACGAAGACCTCGTGCCGGCGGACAACAACCCGGTGGGCACCGGGATGGACGCCCGGGTCATCGAGAACACCTCCGCCCACGAGGTCAGCCACCTCGTGAACGGCGACACCCCCAGCCAGACGTTCGAGTACCTCAACGAGGAGTACCGGGCCTGGTACGTGGGCTACGAGGCGCAGAACGGGCGGCCGCCCTCCAACCAGGAGGCGATGGATCGTTGGGAGTACTTCCTCAACCCCGGCGGCGGCTACGCGGACTACGCGCAGGGGATCACCGGCGGCGGGCCCGGGGGCGCCGACATCCCGGGCGCGCTCGACAAGCCGGAGGAGGCCGAGCAGATCTTCGCGCTGCTCTCGGAGCTCTCCGGGCTGGAGGTCACCGACGCAAACTACCTTGCGGTGATGGCGGACCCGAGCACCTGGACCACAACCCCCAGCGACCCGGCGTCCGACGACGTCTTCCCCGCGACCGATGACCTGGACAACTGAGATGGGAGACAGAGCCATGACACAGCAAGAGCAGCCCCGAGTGATGGTGAAGCAGGCCGTGGTCCGCGAGCGCGGCTGGCGGCAGGACGACGTGATGGTGTCCGAGGTGAAGGCGCTCGCGCGCCGCGGTTGCACCTTCTACCGGGCCTCCAACCCCGCCCGGATCGACCAGCAGCCGGTGCAGTACGCGGTGCTCCCGGACGGGCAGGTGGCCCGAGCGCCGACCGAGGTCCTGCGCCGCTTCGGCGATGGGGCGTCGGCCGACTGGTGGGCCCAGGTGATCACCCGGCTGGGCGGTGCGCGCGGTACCCTCGTGGACGAGCACGCGCCCTCCGCCATCCGGAAGATCCACGAGGCGGGGGCGGAGTGGGCCCCCACCCTGCGGCGGTCGGCGACGGGCGTCTCGCTCGCCTTCTACACCGTGGACTACGAGCTCGGCGGCATCCTCCACGTGCAGGCCAGCCTGCCCGCGCAAGGTGACCTGACGGTCACCGCACAGAAGCTCGCCTAAGGCACCGAGTAGAACCGGGCGCTGCGGACCTGCTGGCCCACGAAGCGCCCGCCCTCGCCGAACGCGGTGTCCACCCGGCCCTCGCGCTCGCGCACCACGCTCACCTCCACCTCGCAGGCGTCACTCTCGTCGTTGTCGCGGTCCCACTCGATGTCACCCGCGTCGATCCGGAGCTCGCCGTCGTCGTTGGTGTCCAACGCCCACGGCCGGATGCAGCGGCCGCTCAGGCTCACCCGCATGCTGTCGCTGGAGGACGGCGTCCACCGGAGCACCACGTCGTCGTTGCGGCGCGAGGCCCGGTCGTCCGCGGTGGGGAGCTGGACGGTGAGCGCGAAGGGCGGGGGGAGCACGACCGTCGAGTCGGGGGCGCTGTCCCCGAGGCACGCGGCCTCCTCGGTGTCGTGGCGCTCGCGCATGAACGCGACCCGGTACGTGCGGTCGCCGTCGTCCTCGAAGCGGGCGTGGTAGTCGATCGCGCCGAAGAGGCCCACGTCGCGGTCCATCTCCTGGCGCTCGAGGCCGTGCTGGGCCTCGAGGCGGTCCCCGTCGACCAGGTCGATGTACGTGTTCGACACCGGGCCCCCGACCCGGAGGTTGGCTCGCAAGGCGACCTGCCCTTCGCCGTGGGAGACCGCGGTGAAGTCCGCGTAGATGCCCTCGGTGCGGATGGCGCTGGAGTCGACCTGCTCGCACGCGGCGGAGGTGAGGAGGAGGGGGATGGCCCAAAGCAGCTTGGTGGTGCGCATGTCTGCCTCCACCTACAAGCCTTGGGGGCCCGGTTGGCGACCGGGCTCCGGTGTGACGGCACGCACGGACCTCAGTCCGCCATGACCTCCAGCGTGAAGCCCTTCAGGTACTCGGTCTCGGGCAGGCCCGCCACCACCGGGTGGTCGGCCCGCTGGTCGTGGCTCTCGACCAGGCGGAGGGTCCGCCGGGCGTCGACCGCGGCGTCGGCGATCACCTGCCAGAACGCCTCCCGGCTCACGTGGTGAGAGCAGGAGAAGGTGGCGAGCACGCCGCCCGGGGCCAGCAGGCGCATCGCCCTGAGGTGGATCTCCTTGTAGCCGCGCAGGGCGTCCTGCACCGACTTCTTGCTCCGGGTGAAGCTCGGCGGGTCGAGGACGACGAGGTCGAAGCCGCTCCTGGCCTGCTCCTCCGCCTTCAGGTAGTCGAAGGCGTTGGCCTCCACCGCCTCGATCTCGACCCCGTTCAGCTTGGCGTTGTGCAAGATGGACTGCACGGCCCCCGCGCTCTGGTCCACCGCGATCACCTGGCGGGCCCCGACCCGGGCCGCGTGCAGCGCGAAGCCGCCCTGGTTCGAGAAGCAGTCGAGGACCCGCTTGCCCGCGGCGTACCGGGCCACCCGCGGGTAGGCGTCGAGCTGGTCGAGGTACAGGCCGGTCTTCTGGCCCTGGAGCACGTCCACCACCTGGCGGACCCCGTGCACCGACACCTCGAAGGGGGCGGGCTCGGGGCCACGCAGCACGCCGGTCCTCAGCGCCAGCCCCTCGAGCTTGCGCACCGAGGCGTCGTTGCGCTCCACGATGGTGCGGGGCGAGAGCACCGCCTGGATCGCGTCCACCAGGAGGTCCTGGCGCTGGTCCATGGCGAAGGTCAGGGTCTGGAGCACCACCACGTCGCCGTAGCGATCCACGACGGCCCCGGGGAGGCCGTCCGCCTCGCTGAACGCGACCCGGTACACCGGGTCTGGGAACCCCGCCCGCACGCGCAAGGCCTGTTGCAGGCGCTCCACGAAGAAGGCGTGGTCCACCGTGACCCGCCGGCGGGAGACCCGACGCGCCACCAGCTGGGAGGCGGGGTTGTAGAGGGCGACCCCGGCGAAGCGGCCCTTCTTGTCGAGCAGCTCCACCGCGTCGCCCGGCCCAGGATCCCCCTCGGTCCGGATCACCTCGCTCGCGTAGACCCAGACATGGCCGCGGAACACGCGGGCCTTGGGACCGAGGACCAGGGCAGGCATGGGCGGGGGACTACGCCCGCCGGACCCGTCGGGCAAGGGGCGGGTGGGCCGCAACTTCCTGCCTGGATTGCCGAAAACGGCCGCGTGAAGGTGCGCACCGCTCCGCCGCGGGTCGAAGCCCCGACCGCGCCGCCTTCAGGCGCGGCGCAGCCTGCGGTGGGGTCCGGCCCCGGCCTCGCCCCCACCTCGGCCGAGCTGGCGGCGGTGGGCGCGAGGCCCTTCGCGCCGCTCGCCGCAACCCACCGCGGCCGCGCGCCCGCGCGGAGCGCCGCCCGGCTCAGGGCCGAGCTCGCCACCGCGGCCAAGGCGGCGAAGCCCTATCTGCTGACCTCGGCCCGCTCCCGGGCCTTCCAGGACGACCTCGGCCGCTTCGTGGGGCGCCCCATCCGGCCCGCCGCGAACATGCGCATCGCGCCTGCGTTCGAGGTCTACCCAAGGGAGCGCTTCCCCGCCCATGTGCAGGCTGTCCTGACGTCCATCGATCGCCTCTCGAACAGCCAATGCCTCCGGGAGAAGGTGTTCGGGCACGTCTCCTACGGGCGCGTGAAGACCTCCGACCGCCCGCCGGGCGAGGTGCTCGCCCTCCACGGCGAGATGGACAGCCCCTTCGTCGAGGTCGGCGCGATCGTGGTGGCGCTGGCGGACGGCGGGCACCTCACGCGCTTTGTCACCTCGGCCCAGCGCAACGCGATCGACGGGTTCGGTGAGGTCGTGGGGCTCCTCGAGGAGGCGGGCTGGCCGGAAGGGGCGACCAGCGTGTCGTTCTTCCACAGCCACCCGCTGAACCTCTACCTGAGCCTCGACGACCAGGCCTCGTACCTCGCCGAGCACGATGAGCTCCGGGACACGGCGCCAGAGGCCTTCCTGGCCACGCCGGCCGGCGATCGGGCCAACTGGCGCATGTACAGCCAGATGCCGGACGACCCCTTCTTGATGGGGGCGCGACTCGCGGACTGGGCGCCGCGCCGCAAGTAGCCGGTCACTGTCTCACGTTGCGCCGCTCTTCGAGGTCGGTTGGGCCGGACCTGGGCTGGGGGTATGCTGCCGCAGCCATGAACACGCGGCTCGACTTCGCCAAGATGGACCTGATGGACGCCCTGGATCTCGCGGTGCTCATCGAGTTCGAGGCCTACCAGCGCTACAAGGCGTTCACTGAACAGCTCGGCCACCGCTTCACCGGCGACGCCGCCAGCGTGTTCGCGAGCATGGCGGAGAACGAGGCCAAGCACGGCCAGTCCCTCGAGGCGCGGCGCAAGGCGCGCTTCGGCGCCACCCCGCGGAAGGTGACCCTGGGCGATCTCTACAACGTGGAGGCGCCGGAGGAGGCCGCGATCACCTCCCGGATGTCGGCGATGCAGGCGTTCCAGCTGGCCCTCGAGTCCGAGCAGAAGGCGCACGACTTCTACGACGAGGCGCTGAAGTACGTGACGGATCCGGAGATCAAGTCGCTCTTCGCGGAGCTCCGGGACGAGGAGACCGAGCACGTGGCCCTGGTGAAGGAGATCATGGCCAAGCTCCCGGCCTCCGCCGCCCAGGAGGTCGAGCTCGACGAGGACGAGCTCCCCGCCCTCTAACTTAGAAAGCGCCGCCGTTCGCGCGCGTGCCGGGCGAGCTGTTGCCGCCGAGCGCGGTGTGCAAGCTCATGGACGCCCCCGGAGTGACGTCCGGGTTGCGGTTCATCGACACCCCATCACTCCCTGCGAGGGCCGAGGTGTAGCTCACCGAGTCCACCACCGCGCTGCCGTCGTCGAGGGTGACGGTGTCGCCGCTGTTCGACAGGCCGAGCCCGCCGGTGGACGCGGCCACCGCGGTGAAGCCGCCGGGGATGGCGGACGCCCCGCCGTAGACCACGATGCCCTGGTTGGTGCCCAGGATGGTGCCGCTCGCGAAGACGTGGCGCACCGCCGCGCCGTCCTGGAGGCGATAGCCGCCCAGATCGACCGCGCCGCCCAGGTTGACCAGCTCCACGAACTCGCCCGCCACCACGCTGCCCGGCTCGTTCGCGAGGACCTCGTTGATGAACACGAGGGGCGGGGTGGGGGTGCCGCCGCCACCGCCGAACGCGCTGCCGTCGGCGCGCCGCCCGGGGGAGCTGGAGGCGCCGAGGGAGGTGTGCAGGACGAAGGCGCCGCTCGGGTCGGCGTCGGGGTTGCGGTTCATGGACACCCCGTCGGTGCCCGAGAGGGCCGAGGTGTAGCTGAAGCCGTCCACCGTGCCTGCCCCGTTGGCGAGGGTCACGGTGTCGCCGCCGTTGGACAGGCCCAGCGCGCCCGAGCTGGCCGCCACCGCGTTGCCGAGGTCGCCGGGGATGGCGGAGGCTCCGCCGAACACCACGATCGCCTCGCCCGCGGCGAGGACGGTGTTGGCGGCGAAGGTGTGGCGGACGCTCGCCGCGTCGGAGAGCTGCCACCCGGAGATGTCAACGCTGCTTGCGCCGCCGTTCACCACCTCCACGAACTCACCCGCGCTGTCGCTGCCCGGCTCGTTGGCGAGGATCTCGTTGATGAACACCGCGTCGCCCACCGGCGGGAAGCCGGCGTCCACCACTACCCCGGTGTCCGGGAAGCCGGCGTCCGGGAAGCCCGCGTCCGGGAAGCCGGCGTCCACCACCACCCCGGTGTCCGGGAAGCCGGCGTCGGGCGCGGAGACCTGCCCGAGGTCGAAGTCCATCACCACCGCCATGTGCTGCATGCCGGACGCGCTGCTGTCGGTGGAGCGCGCGGGCGACAGGTCGCTCAGGGGGTTGTAGACCCGGGTGTCGACCACGAGGCCGTTGGTGTGGGTCCGGCTCCCGGTGACCACCGGGATCCGCCGCGCCGCCAGGGCCGAGCTGGGGAGCACCCAGTCGTAGGGCCGGCTGCGGTTGGCGTTGGTGTTGCCGTTGCCGGACTGGTCTGCCGGGTAGGGGCCCGACGTGCTCACCACCTGGGCGAGGGTGCGGACGGCGGACGAGGTGCGGCCGGTGGTGTTGAGGTCGCCGCCGATGACGATGTAGTCGCCGGCGGGCACGTTGCTGCGGATCAGGTTGACCAGCGCGTTGGCCTCCGCGTTCTGGGTGCTGGCGCTGGCCGACTTCAGGTGGACGCTGATCGCGAACAGGTGGGTGCTCCCCGGGATGTCGATGCGGGCCCACGCGAAGTCGCGATCCGGCACCTGGCTGTCCGCCCACTCGCCCGCGTCGATGATCGGGTAGCGGCTGATCACCCCGTTCGGGATGTTCTCGCTCCCCCCCTCACGGAAGTACGCGAACTCGGTCCCGAAGGTCTGGTCCACGAAGGTCCGCAGGTCGGTGGCGGAGTTGTTCCCGTAGTTGAACTCCTGGATCAGCACCACGTCGGGGCCGAGCCCCTGCAGGATCCGGGCGCCGTGCCCGCCGTCATAGTCCTGCCCCGAGCCGCTGCTCAGGTTCGCCGCCACCACCCGCAGCCGCGACGGGTCGTTGGCGAGGCCGCTCTGCTCGAGGGTGAGGTCGGTGCCAGGATGACACGCGAGCCCGAGGCCCAGGAGGACGAGGGTGATCGGGAGCACGCGCTTCTGGAGCACGGCCTGTATTACGCGCCCATGCAGGCCATCTTCCCATCGGGCCTTCGGCGGAAGTGCAATCCAGGCTGCGGATGGGAACCCCGCCCTGACTTCCCCTCGGGCGCGTGGGTAGTACATCCACCGCTACCCGCGGTAGTTGCGCAGCGCGGGCGGCACGCCCTCGAGGCCAGGCCCCTGCGCGTGCCACGCGAAGGTGGGATCCGGGGTGCCGCGGTAGTACCGCGGGATGTACGGGAACGTGTCCGTGAGGCAGTAGTAGTAGGTGCCGCCCGGGAACTCGGGGGTGACGCCGAAGCGCCCGTTGGCCTTGTCGAGGTGCCCGCCGCCCACGAACGCGAAGTCCTGGACGAAGGTGCCGTCGTAGCGCCCGCCCGGTCCGCCGGGACGGTTCCCGGAGCGCAGGCGGTAGCCGCTCCGCATCGGCACCATGGGGCTGTACGGATCCATCGGGTTCGAGTAGCCGAACACCCCGTAGATCGGGAAGCCGTCCGCCGCCCACCCGAACAGCGCCATCCGCCGCTGGGCCACCGCCTGCTGGGCGCGCGCTCGCAGGTAGGGTGAGAACGCGTGGTAGTGGTAGCCGCCGCCGGGCTGGGTGTGGGCGTGGTTGCCATCGAGGCCGAGGTGAGGCCGCACCACCGCGCTGGTGACCTCGAACTGCCACCCGCTCGCCGCGTTGCCGTTCCAATCGGGCCCCGCGGGGTCGAACACCACGCCGTTCAGGCAGACCCCGAACTCCCAGAAGCGCACCGCGGTGAAGCTCGGCGCGGCCCGCGGCTGGATGATGCGGTAGTAGCGGTTCTGGCGCTGGATCGCGAAGGGGCAGCCGGGGTTCGGGAATGGGCCGACCGGGTGGTCCGCCAGCCCGTCGGAGAGGAACCACTGGAACGCGGGCCCGGACAGCTCACTCGAGGTCTCCTCGAGGTCGCCGAAGCCGGGGTCGTCCTCGCCGCCACACCCGGCCGCGGCCCCAACGAAGGCCAAGGTGACCCCCGAGGCGGTCTTCAAGAGGCGTCGACGAGTCCAATCCGGGACCTCATCTTGCACATGCGTCTTCTCTGACCTTGATCGCGACATGACTCCTCCATCCTGACGTCGCACTTCGCCTGCAGCATGCTCGAATTGTGATCGAGTGTGACCGCGGGTAGAAAGGCCGCACCCATGCGGCCCTCGCGCACGTCGCCGGCTCTCCTGTTGCTGTTGCTCGCGGCCTGCCGCCCGGGGTCCGGCGACCTCCACGTCCCCGCGCCGGCGAAGGTGCAGCAGGCCCTGAGCCGCTTCTCGGGGCTCGAGGCCGCGGCGCAGCTGGTGCCCGAGGGGGCCGACCCGCTCGCGCCCGTCCCGCTCGCCGCAGGTGAGGACGCCATCTCCTTCTCGGGCTTCATCGAGGCCGAGCCGGGCAGCTACACCCTCGAGCTCGCGTTCTACGGCCACTTCGAGGGCGGCGCGGCGCGCCTCTTCCTCGGGCGGCTGATCTCGGATCGCTTCACGGTGGTGAAGGGCGACGCGGTGACCCCCACCTTCTCTCGGCCGCTCGACACGATCGGGCGCGCCGGCGACGCCGGTGACGAGGACGGAGATGGCCTCGGTCTGCTCGACGAGCTGTTGTGGGGCGCGGACCCCGCGCGCGCCGACTCCGACGGTGACGGCCTCGCGGACGGGGTCGACTGTCAACCTGACTTGTCATCCTCGTACCAGGTGCAGAGCGGCGGCTCGATCGAGGACTGCGACGGCGATGGGCACCGCCGGGTGGACCTGCCCTTCCCGGGGGCGGGGGACGACTGCGGCGACGAGGACCCCGCCGTGCACCCGGGGGCCGAGGACCTCTGCGAGGACACCATCGACAGCGACTGCAACCCCGCGACCTGCCCGAGCGACGACTCCGAGGGGCCCTCGATCGAGATCGTGGCCCCCGCGGAAGGGTCGGTGGTTGGCTGCCACCGCCGTGTGCAGGCCAGGTTGCAGGACCCGGCCGGGGTCAACCGCGCGGAGGCCCGCCTGGTCGACGCCGACGATCCCACCCAGGTCCAGGAGCGCATCCCCATGCGCGTCGACAGCGGCGACCTCTACGTGACCTCCACCCTCGACGTGGCCACCCAGACCTGGCTCGTCCCCGGACGCCAGGGCCTGGTGGTGGCGGCCGAGGACAACCTCGGGAACACCAGCACCGCCGCCGTGACCTTCACCTTCGCCCTCGAGGTGCCCGCGGTGAGCATCGCCCCGGCCACCGTCGGCGCAAAGGACGCGCCTTTCGATGTCACCGTGACCTCCGCTCCGACCGCGGGCCTGGCGAGCATCACCCTCTATGTGGCGCCCTGGGGTGCGGGCGAGGACGTGGTCCGCGAGCAGGAGGTGGCCCTCGGGACGCAGTCAACCTCGCCTGCGGTGTTCACGGTCGACCCGGCCACTCTCCAGGACGGTCGGTATGCCCTCTACGCGGTGGTGGAGGACGCGGTGGGGAACCAGAGCCGCCCGGGTGAGAGCTTCTCGCCCGACGGCGACCCCCTCGCGGTCGACGCCGACTACTACTGCATCTTCGACTCGGGCGAGGGGAACGTGCCGGTGCGGGAGCTGGTGGTGGGTGAGGTGGTGGTGGAGCCGGGGAAGGAGCCGGCGAAGATGCGCGACCACCTCGACGAGGCCATCGCCGCCGCTGCGGCTCGGGATCCCGCGGCAGAGTTGGTGGAGATCCGCGGCTTTGGGCTGCAGGCCGATGGCTACATCCGGCTCGACCAGGACGCGGAGGGGAGCGGCAAGTGGTGGCGCTACGAGTTCTACGACGTCGCGGCGGATCGCCACATCGAGGTGACCTGGTACTCGGCCAACTATGACATCACCAACCCCGAGGTGGTGGTGACCGAGGACTATCCGTTCCTCGTCGGCGACCCGATCGCCGCCGACCCCGCCACCCTGGTCGACAGCGACGCGGCGGCGGCGGCCTACACCGCGGCGGCGGGGTGCCAGGCGCTCACCGGCGCCGAAGACGAAGACATCCGCTACCTGAGCGATCAGCCCTTCAGCGCGGCGGACGTGATCCGCGTCAGCGTCCCTGGCAACGTCAACGACTTCAAGGCCACCGCGGTGGCGCCGATCACCACGATCTGGACGTGCGAGTGATCCGTCAAAGGTAGGCGATGACTGCAGGCTAGCCTGCGGGCTTGCGGTTCCTCGGCGGGAAGCGGAAGGTGATGGTCGTCCCCGCTCCGAGGGTGCTCGCGACCTCGATCGTCCCACCGTGGCGCCGGGTCGTGGTGTGGGCGGCGGAGAGCCCGAGTCGCATCTTCGTCCTCCCCCCGCCCTCGGACCAGCCGATGTCGAACAGGTGGGCGGCCTCCTCTTGGCTCATGCCTCGGCCGGTGTCCTGGACGCGCACCACCACCGTGTCGCCCTCCTGTTCGGTCACCGCGGTGACGGTGCCCGCCCCGTCGATCGCCTGGACCGCGTTCTGGAGCACGGTGAGGAAGGCGTGGTTGAGCTCGCGCGGCCACCCCTCGAGGGTGCGGACATCGTGCAGCTCAGCCTGCAGAACGACGCCCTCGGGGAGGGTGGGGCGGAGGAGGGCGAGGGCGCTCTCGAGGCCCTCGCGGAGGTCGAAGACGCGCTGCTCGGCCTGATCCAGCTGGGCGAAGCGCTTGAAGCTCTGGGCCACCGTGCCGATGCGGGCGAGGGCCTGCTCGCTCGTCTGTCGGCACGACTCTACGACCCGCGCCAGCCGTCTTGCGTCCGGGCTCTCGGCTGGCGCCAGGTCGACCAGGCGCCGGGCGGCGGTGCTCACGAGGTCGGTGTTGCTCACGAGGACCCCGAGCGGCGAGTTCAGCTCGTGCGCGGTGCCGGCCGCCAGTCGCCCGAGGAGCGCCATCTTCTCCGCCTCGAGCAGACTGGACTGCATTTGATAGAGCTCCACGTAGCGGAGCCGGTGGATCTCGGCGTCCTTCTTCGCCGCCTCCATTGCCGCCCGCGCCTCCACCTGGGCGACCTTGTTCCGAGCGTTGCGCTGGGCGATCTGCTCGCGCAGGGCCAGGGCCCGCCGGAGGTGGGCGAGGGCGCCGGCGGCGTCGCCCTGGCGCTCCCGCAGATCCGCCATGGCCTCCTGGGCCGCCGCCTCGGATACCACCGAGACCGCCTGGCCGGTGACCTTCTGCAGTACTTCTTGCAGGTTCTCCTCGGCCTCCGCCAGGGCGCCGCGCGCGATGAGGAGGCCCGCGAGCTGGATCCGGATCTCCGCCCCCATGAGGTGGCTGGCCGGCACCGAGCTCAGGGCCTGCAGGCTCGCGCGGAACTCGCGCTCCGCCTCGTCGTCGTCCCCGCGCGCCGCGGCCAGATCGCCCAGCACCTGGTGGCCGCCCGACATGAGGAACTCGGAGTCGATCTCCCGCCCCAGGGCCATGACCCGCGCCGCGCACTCCGCTGCCCGCTCCGGGTGCCCCGCGTCGCGGTGGGCCTCGGCCAGGCGGTTCAGGATCGTCCCGACCCCGCCCGGGTTCTCGGCCCGCTCGAACAGGCTCAGGGCCAGCTCGAGGTGCTCGATCGCGGCGTCGAAGTCGGCGGAGGCGGCGAGGATGCCGCCCACGTTGCTCAGCGCGTAGCCCTCGCGGATCGGATCGCCCGAGGCTCGGGCGAAGCTGAGCGCCTCCAGCGCCAGGGGCATCGCGGTCGCCAGGTCGCCGATGTACTCGTGGATGGAGGCCAGGAAGTCCCGGGACCCCGCCTGCCCGGCCAGATCGCCGACCTCGTCGAAGAGCCGCTTGGCCTCCTCCGCGAGGTCGAAGACGTCGTGCAGGTCATCCTGGTCGCGGATCGTCATGGCCATGCACCGCGCCGCCCGGGCCTGCCCCAGCTTGTCGCCGTGCTCCATCGCCATGCCCCGGGCCTGACGGGCCAGCACGTGGGCCCGGGCGGTGTCCAGGCCGCGCAGCGCCCACGCCAGGTCGTTCAGGGCCTGGACATGGGCCAGGGGATCGACCGGCGGGGCGGCCGCCGCGGCCAGCCGCGCTTCGAGCTCCGCCACAGTTGGGTTCGTCACCGCCCGAGCATAGCAACCGGCGCTCGAAGGGAAAACGTGCATCCCGACCGCTCGGCCGGTACGGGGAGGAGCGGGGTCGAGGAGGTTCGCGCAAGGCAGATTGACTGCAAGCCGGGTTGCGTGCCCGGTTGTCTTGTCGGTGTGCGGTCCGTCACGCGTGGTTGCCCTGAAGACCCGGTTGCGCACTTTCGCGCTGCCGCGCCGCGTCGCGCTCTCCGCGTAGTATTCCCGCGGTGGGGCGTGCGAGCGCGATCACCTTTGCTGTCCCCCGGTGTTGCCGACGCAAAGTTGGTGCTTAGTCTGCTCTCCGCCTCGGGCGATCGAGATCAACAACCGATCACCTGGTTGAGGCGAGGGAGGTGGATTGATGAGAGGAGCGCGCGCTTCAGCAGCGCTATTCCTGCTGGCCGGTTGTGGCCAGGCGGTATCTGAACCCCAAACAACCCAGACGAGCCGAGCGGTCTCCATGGATCCGGACTTCGTGGTCACGGAGCTGGAGGCGCCGACGAGCTTCACGGACTGGTCGAGCTTCCAGGCTCGGGCGCGGGTCTGCAACGTAGGTGGCAGTGGAGCCTCCGCGGGCGAGACGCGCCTCGTCTTCAGCCAGGACGCGGTCGCGGACACCATGGACTTCGTGGCGGCCACCGGCTGGGCCACGTACTTGAGCCCCGGGCAGTGTGACTGGGTCGACCTGTGGGGCGCCGCCCCCGGCAGCCCGCCGAACGCGTGGTACCTCATCGCGCAGGCCGACGCCCCGGACTTCGTGCTCGAGGGCGACGAGACCAACAACAGCCTGGCCCTCGGGCCGCTCGGCGTGGGCTACGGGCCCGACCTGGTGGTGAAGGCGCTGAGCACGCCCGCGGTGGCCGACAGCGCGTTCCAGGCGTCGTTCCAGATCTGCAACCTGGGCACCGACTACGCCCCGGGCAGCGACGTCACCTTCTACGCGTCGACCGACACGAGCATCGAGACCTCCAGCTCCCCGAACCCTGACTTCATGCTGGGCACGAGCTGGGTCTCGAGCCTGTCGCCGGGCGAGTGTCGCACCGAGCAGGCCTCGCTGTTGGCCGGGCCCTGGGGCGAGTACTTCATCGGCGCGGTGGTGGACGAGCTCGGCATGCAGGCGGAGCTGGTCACCAGCAACAACACCTTCGTGGGCGGGGTGATGGGCTTCGGCTACGGGCCGGATCTCGTGGTCTCGGCCATCGACGCGCCGCCCAGCGCCAACGGCGCCTTCGAGGCCCAGGTGACGGTCTGCAACCAGGGCAACGGCTACGCCTCCGGGTCCGACGTGAACCTCTACGCGTCGGCGGACGAGGTGCTCGACCTGCCGCCCGCCCCGA
>JACKEN010000080.1 GCA_020632995.1 Deltaproteobacteria bacterium
CACGAGGGCCTCGATCTGATCCTCGATCTCGCTCGCGCGCTCCGCGTCGGCCGCCGCTCCGGCGGTGCTCAAGTAGTAGCCGTCGAGGTCGTCGTAGAGCCCCTCCAGCTCCTTGGAGAGCTCGGCGATCTGCTCCCGCCGGGCCGGGTCGAGCGTCGCCGCCGCTGCCTCGACCACGTCGAGCGCCGCCTCCTTGTGCTTCGCGACCTCGGCCCGCTTCGAGGGGCTCTCTACGACCTCCTTGCTCCAGTCCTCGGCGCTGAGCTCCTTGGCCGCCCGTGTCCGGATCTCGATGGCGTAGTCGAGCTCGGGGTCGGACGAGAACTTGTCGGCGTAGGCCGAGGGGTCGATCGGCGTGAGCGTCCTGGTCGTCGCCTCGCCGTTGACCGCCTTGCTCCGTTCGTCGGCCGCGGTCCTGGTCGTGGGCTCGCCGTTGACGGGCCCGCCCCGGTCGCCGAGGGAGGCGCCGTCATAGGGCCGGCCGGTGCTCGAGGTGCTGGTGCTGCTCTTGATGGTGCTCATCTGCCGACTGCCGGAGAGCAAGCGGCGTGCCGCGCTTCAGCGCGCCGATAACCGCGGTTTGGGCACGGTGAAGGGTTGTCTCGAAGACAACCCTTCACTCGAGGTCAACGCGACAGGGCCCCCGCAGATCAAGGCAAACCCGCGCCAGCTAGCAACATGGACCCCGAGGCGATACGACGGAGGCATGCGTAAGATCGGGTTGCTCGCGGGTCTGAGCTGGGAGTCCTCCGCCCAGTACTATGCGGCCATCAACCGCGGGGTGCGCGAGCGACTGGGCGGCAACCACAGCGCAGAGCTGCTGATGTACAGCTTCGACTTCGAGCCCATCGCACGGGCCCAGCACGACGGCGACTGGGCAGAAATCGGAGCGCGGCTGGCGGACGCCGCCCGCCGGCTCGAGCAGGCGGGGGCCGACGGGATCATCCTGTGCACCAACACCATGCACCTCGTCGCGGCCGAGCTCGAGGCGGCCCTCACGGTGCCGCTCCTCCACATCGCGGATCCGGTGGTGGCAGCGGCAGGCCGAATCGGGGCGAAGAAGGTCGCCTTGCTCGGCACGCGGTTCACGATGGAGCAAGCCTTCCTGCGCGACCGGTTCGAGCAGGGCGGGCTGGAGGTCATCGTCCCCGACCACGGCGCGCGGGCGACGATCCACCGCGTCATCTACGACGAGCTCTGCGCGGGTGTCGTCTCCGAGCGCTCGCAGGCGGAGCTCGGTGAGACCGTCGCCGCGCAGGTCGCACGAGGTGCCGAGGCGGTGGTCCTCGGCTGCACCGAGCTCCCGATGATCATCACCGCGGCGCAGAGCGCGGTGCCGCTCTTCGACACCACGGCGCTGCACGCCGCGATGGCCGTCGACTTCATGCTCGCCCCGGCCCCGTAGGCTCAGGCCGTCGCGAGCAACGCGCGCGGCCGGAGCCACGCGACCGCGTCTTCCAGCACCCGTCGCCCATCGACCTCGATGACCTCGCCGTGCGCGACCACCAGCCGCTCGAAGTCGAGCGTGAGCACCTCGGCCAGGCTGCGCTCGAAGGCGGCCGGGTCCTTCCGGAACGAGCCCCACAGGCGGCTGGCGCGGACGTGCCCGAGGGTCCGCGCGAGCAGCTTGAAGACCAGCCACGAGCGCAGGTTCTCGGCCCGGCGGATCGCGAAGACGAGGTCGGTGACGACCAAGGTGCGCGACGCAGAGTGCAAGAAGACCTGCTCCAACGCGGCCGGGGCGCCCTCGATCGGGAACACCACGAGCGCGCCGAGCCGGCCGGGGGCCAGGACCTCATCGAAGCGGAGCTCGGGGCGCTTGTCGGCGAGGCCGGGCGCCCCGTGGCCCCGCGCGCCGCGGCGTCGAACGCGAGCGGGGCCACGATGGTCACCCCCTCGGCGTCGCGCACCAGCGTGCTGCGGATCGGGAAGCGGACGCCGCCGGCGGCCCGGAAGGTGCCTTCCACCGCGTAGAGGTCATCGTCGAGGCGTCGAATCGGGGTGTTCATGGATTTAGTCAAGCATGCTTGACTAAATCCGCCAAGGCCTCCAAGGTAGAATCGTCGCGCCATGGACGCCGATGACCGCCGACGGCTCGAAGAGGCGAAGCGCGCGAGCGTCGCGCAGCTCCTGTTCCGATGCGCGAGGCGGGTCGACGAGCTCGCGATCTCGACCCTCGAGCTGCCGCCCGACGCGCCGCGCCTGCGACGGGCGCACACCGCGCTCTTCCCGCACCTCGACTTCGAGGGCCGCCGCCTCACCGACCTCGCGAGCGCCCTCGGCGTGACCAAGCAGGCGGTGGGTCCGCTCCTCGACGAGCTCGAGGTGATGGGGGTCGTCGAGCGCGTCCCCGACCCCGCGGACGCGCGCGCGAAGCTGGTGCGCTTCAGCGCCAAGGGCCGGGAGGCCCTGATGCACGGGCTAGCGCACCTGGGCGAGGTGGAGGCGCGCCTGACCGAGGGCATGGGCAACAAGCGCATGCGGGCGCTGCACGACGCGTTGCTCGCCCTCGACGCCCACCTCGACGACCTTGGGGTCTGAGCGTCTACTGCAACCTGGCCTGCTCGGGGGTGGTGCCGGTCCATGCGTGGAAGGCCCGGAAGAAGGAGTTCGGATCCTCGAAGCCGAGGAGGAACGAGATCTCCGCCCCCGACATGCTCGAGCGCCTCAGGTAGTGCCGGGCCAGCTGCTCCCGGGTGCCGTCGAGCACCTGCTGAAAGCTCGTCCCCTCTGCCCCGAGGCGGCGCTGCAAGGTGCGCTTGCTCGTGCCGAGCCGGGCCGCCACCGCGTCGACCGAGGCCCCGCCGGTGGGCAACAGCTCGAGCAAGGCCGCCTTCACCCGCTCCGCCGTGCTCGACTGGGCCTCCAGCTCGGCCAGGCGCCGGGCCAGCTCGGGCTCGAAGAAGCCCCACATCGCCTCGTTGGCGGTGAGGAAGGGCCGCGCCGCGTCCTCGGCCGAGAACACCACCGCCGGCTCGCCGCGCGTCACAGTCACCCCGAGGAACTCCTGAAAGGCAGCCTGCACCGCGGGCGGCTCGGGGGCCCGCACCTCGAGCGGCACCACCCGCTCCCGGGTGGCGAGGCGCGCGAGCTGGACGAAGTAGACAAGCTCGGTGAGCACCAACGCGGCGGGGGGCGGCCGGCTGGCGTCGGACCAGGTGAAGGTCATGACGAGCGGCCCCGCACCGTCCTCGATCCCGAGCACGAGCGGGCAGACCAGCTGCTTGTAGCGGGCGATGCGCGGGAGCGCCGCGCGCAGGTTCTCGCTGCACACCGCGGCGAAGACCGGCGGATCGAAGGCCTCGACCGTCACCGCCTGCCCGATGCGGATCGGGAGGGTGGGGTCGTCGGTCTCCGCCTCGAGCGCGCGCCAGAGGCCGAAGTAGGTGTCGGTGTCGAGCACCACCCGCTCGCGCGAGAAGAGGTCACCGGGGAGGCCGGCCCTCCGCAGGAGGTTGCCCGCGTCCACCCCGACGTCGCGGAGCAGGATGCGCCAGCCGGGGTTGATCGCGAAGCCGTACATCGTCAACTCAGCTTGCTGCGGCCAGGGCCTTGGTGGCGCCCCGGGCGGCCTGCCGCACCGCCACCCGCACCAGGCCCTCCCACCACGCCTCGGGCAGGAGCCAGCGCAGGAAGATCAGCATCTTGGCGTCCATCGGGGTCGCGTAGCGGCGGCGCGGGCGGGCGCTGTTCACCGCCCTCGACACCGCGTGGGCCACCACGTCGGGGGACGCGGCGTTGTCGTAGTGCGACAGCAGCGCGGCCATCGGGTCGGTCTGATCCCGGTACACCGAGTCCTTGGACGCCGCCACCAGGTTCTTGGCCGAGATCGCCGCCCACTCGCTCTCGATCGCGCCGGGCTGCACCACCACCACCTTGACCCCGAAGGGCGCGGTCTCGACCCGCATCGCGTCGCTCAGCACCTCCACCGCGTGCTTGGTGGCGTGGTACCAGCCGCCGATCGGCATCCAGATCCGACCGCCCATGGAGCTGATGTTCACGATCGTGCCCGCGCGCGCCGCACGCATCGCGGGCAAGACGAGTTGCGACAGCCGCACCAGCCCGAACACGTTCACCTCGAACTGGCGCCGGGCCTCGTCCATCGGCACGTCCTCGAGCGCCCCGTAGGACCCGTAGCCGGCGTTGTTCACCAGGGCGTCGATGCGCCCCTCGGCGCCGAGGATCGCCTGCACCGCCGCCTGCATCGACGCCTCGTCGGTGACGTCGAGGGCCAGCACCTTGGCCCCCTCCCCGCGGATGTCCGCCATCTGCTCCACCCGGCGGGCGCCGCCGTAGACCGTCCAGCCGTCCGCGAGGAGCCGCCGCACGATGGCCTTGCCGATGCCCGCCGAGGCCCCGGTGACCAGGGCGACCTTGCTCTTGTTTCCGTTCTTCATGACCCCAAGGTAGACCCCGACCCGCGCCACGGCACTGGCGGATCATGCCAAGCCACCAACCGATGGCGCCACCCCCCCGCTTGTTCCCGCCCCCGGGGGGGTGCTTGAATCACGCGGGTGAGCGCGCAGGTCGATGCCCGGGCCCTGCTCTGGGAGGCCCGGGAGGGGCTCCTCGGCGACCGGACGTGGCTGGACTACGTCCGCCAGGTCTACGCCATCGACCCGGGCGACTACCCGTTCCTGACCTACGTGGGGCTCAACTTCACCGCGAACCGGATCAAGAACTACAAGTTCTACTTCTCGTTCTTCCGCCGCCTCGAGGCCCCCGAGATCGAGGCCCTGCTCCCGGTGCCCGACCGCAGCCGCTTCGACGACCTCTACGCCCGGTGGACCCCCTCCTACCAGTACGACACCATCCACCGCGGCACCACGTTCGCCCTGAAGGTCGACCCCGACGGGACCCTCACCCACTACTATCACCTGCGCCTGCCCGGCTTCTTCCTCGGCAAGCCCGAGCGCCTGACCCTCACCCCCGAAGATGAAGGCAACTTGCACGGCGCGTGCGAGGAGTACACCGCGGGCAAGGTCCACCTGAAGCGCTACTTCTACGCCCGCGACCGGGGCACGATCGCCGCCTCGCTCGAGGAGGCCGGCTTCACCGACTTCATGGACCAGCTCCCCAGCATCGCGTGGCTGGAGTACATCGAGTCCGAGGGCCGGGACAAAGCCGCGTGGATCACCGACAGCCCGGTGCTCCTCGACGATCTGATCGAGCGCGCGGGGCCCCCCGGGCTCGCCTCCGGCCTGGCCCGGATCGCCCGCGAGTGCGGCTTCCTGGTCTACGGCCCCGGCTCCGCCCGCGGGGGCGGCGATCACTCGATCTACTTCGTGGATCCGGGCGGCCCGGTGGGCGGGGCGGGGTTCCTCTTCGACGGGGTGACCACGTTCCTGCAACGCCACTTGCGCGTGAAGCTGTAGCTACGCGCTGCACTCGTCCGGGTCGTCGGTCATGGTGCTCTCGTCCTCGAAGCGCAGGACACCGTCCTCGCCCAGGGTCGCCGCGACCTCCCTCGCGCCCGCCTTGATCAGGACGCGCGTGCCCTCGAGCCGCCACGTGCCCTTCCCCGGCACGCGGCGCACGGATCCATCCTCCGGGAAGTCCAGGCTCCACGTGCTGAGGGTCCCGTCGGCGTGGAAGTCGGCGCCCGCCATCGGTCCGTACGCGCCGGGGGACGGCCCGTACCAGGTGACGGCCACCAGGATCTTGCGCAGATCTCGCGGGTTCTTCACCGAGAGGCCGATCAGCTTGTAGTAGCCGAAGGTGTCTCGGACGGCGTCGAGGTCCTTGTCGGTGGCCAGGCGCTTGCGGCGGGAAGGGTCCAGACGAACCGCGTCCTGAAGCAGCTCGATGATGCTGCTTCGGTAGGCGTCATGATCGCAGATCTTCCCCTGGGCCCGCAGGAGGCTCAAGGTGCAGGCGAGGTTGTAGTAGGGCAGCGCGTAGGTCGCATCGGCGTCGATGGCCTCGCTGAACACCTGCGCGGCCTCGCCGTACTTCTTCTGCTTGTAGAGCCGATAGCCGCGGGTGTTCAGCGCGCGCGCCTCATCGGTGGCGGCGAAGGCGAGCGTGATCGTCAAAGCGAGGAGGGCGCGCATGGCTGCGCCCCACTTCTATCACGGCGCGGGCGCGCGCGGCTGCGCGTCGAGCCACTCGACCCACGCGTCGACGACCTCCCGGTCGGCGTAGTCGGTGGTCGGCAGGAGCGACTTGCCCTTGGTGAGGAGCTTCAGGAACCCGTTGGCGTTCCCGCGCAGCTCATCCTCGTCGACGACGTACGAGCCGTCCGCCTCGCGCAGCGGCACGCCCTGCTCGTCCCGCTCGATGTACTTGCTGTGGGTGGCCCACTCGTCGATCCGCTGCTCGTAGTCGCCGCTGTCGTAGTACCCGCTGAGGGTCTCGGCCAGGGTCTGGCCCTCGTTCTGCTCGAGGCGATGCGCGAGGTTGTTGCCGTCGATGTCCCCGTTCCAGTCGGCGTCGCCCTCCGCCCCGATGGCGGCCTCGGCGGCGGCCTCGGCGTCGTCGGCCCCCTCGGTCCGCTTGATCGCGGAGGCGATGTCACCGCTCAGCGTAATCGCGTTCTCGTCGAACGGGTTGCCGTGCCCGCCGTGGTCGTTCACCTCCCAGTCGAGGGCCGCCGCGACGTGCCCCATGTCGACCGGCCGCCCGTCCGGCGTCCGCATCGCGCCACCGTAGCCCCCGACCGCGATGCCGCCGCTGTAGTCCCCGTGCGGGAGGCCGGCCGCGTTGATCTCGCCCTCCGACGCCTTGCCGGTGAGCGCCGCGCCGTTCCAGACGTCGCTGTTGTAGTAGGTCTGGCGCGCGAGCCGCGCGGCGGTCTCGGTGCCGTGCTCCGCCTCGAGCTCGGCCAGCCGCTCGTTGAAGACGGTGAAGCGCGCGCGCTCGACCGCCTCTCGAGGCAGCGCGTCTTCGGCCTCCTCCAACTCCCGGACCCGCGCCTCGAGCTCTTCGACCCGCTCCTCGCCGTCGGTCTTGCCCGGCACGAGCGCGTCCCACCCGCGCCGCAGCGGGTTGCGGCCCTCGAGCTCGAGCTGCGCATCGCCGAGGGCCTGTCGCGCGTCGGAGAGCTCGCGCTGGTTCGCGAGCGCCGCGGCGTCGACGTCGTCGCCCGCCGGCTCGACCGCCTCCACCCCGCGCGGTCCGCGCGAGGAATCACGCGCCTCGGGCACGCGATCGAGCCGCGCGTGGAGCACCCGCATGCGGTAGCCGACCTGGGCGTCACCGTCGTGGCGGCGCAGCGCATCGGCGCGGGTCTGGGCGGTCGGGCGCTTCGTCGGCTCCGACGGCGCGGCCGCCGTCGCGTCGGTCGCGGCCGGGGCCTTGTCGGTGTTGGTTCGAGCGCCGGCTGGGTCGTCCGGGGTCGCCCGCGCCCTCGTGGTGAACCGTCGCTCGAGTGCAGCTACGCTCATGGCCCGACCGATGCTCGGGCCTCCCGCATGCAACTTCGATTACGGAGGCTTACGGCGACGATCTGCGCGCCCTTCAGTCCTTCGCGAAGCAGTAGACTCTTCCGTTTGCCGCGGTCATCCGCAGGCCCGCCAGGTGGCAGCCCAGGGTGTAGTGGGCCCAGTTCCAGCCGTCGTCCGCGGTCTGGTGATCGGTGTGCCCCACCATGGCCGAGCGATCCGGGGAGGCGGAGGCCCAGTCGCCGCAGGTCGCGGCGGGGCCATCGCGCAAGCCGGTGTTCGGGTTCACCTCGCGCTCGAGGGTCCCCTCCGCGGTGCTCCCGGTGAAGACGTCGTGGGCGCTCGAGTCGCTCGCGGGGTCGGCCGCGCTGTAGCGGATGCTGCCACCGCACTCGGTGAGGATCTGCTCCTTGGGGATGCCCGCGGCGTGGATCTGGGCGTTGGTGCCCACCGAGGTGCCCGCCGCGTTGAGCCAGGGGCCGTCGCCGATGCGGTCCTTCGCGTCGACCCGGCCGAACGTCGCGTCGGCCTCCGCGCTCAGGTACGCCACCCAGGTCTTCCCG
>JACKEN010000081.1 GCA_020632995.1 Deltaproteobacteria bacterium
ATGCACGCCCCCAGCGCGAACAGCGCGAGGCCGGCGAAGCCCATGAGGGCACGGTCACGTACGGTCATGGCAGGAGTCCTCCACTGAGCCACTCGTTGATCACGGTGACTTCATCCTCTCCCCACTCGGGCAGTCGGCTCGCGACGGGCGGCATGTTCTTGGCCTCCACCACGCGCCTGTGAATCTTGTCGGCCAGGTTCCGCCACTGTTCGACAGTGGCCAGATCCGGCGCTCCGAACGTGTTCCCATCGTAGTGGCACCCCGCGCAGTGCGTGGTGTAGATGGGCGCGATGTCGGTGGCGAAGCTCCGCTCCACCGCCGGCAGCCGCTTGATGAGCACGGTGCGTGACACCTGGGCGGCGGGCGTGGTGACGGCCAGCCGGTGCCAGCCCAGCTCGAGCGCGCCGCCGTAGACGAACCACCCGTCCGCCACCCGACGCGCGGTGAGCGGGGCGCCGTCGAGGGCCACGTCGACCGTGGCCGCCTCGTCGCTCGCGCGCACCTCGAGGCTGAAGGTGTCGCCGATCTGCTGGGCGCCGGTGCTGACCCCCTCGACCCGCAACATGGCCTGCGGCGCGAAGTGGCAGGCCTGGCCCCCGCCGGTGACCCACAGGCCGCCAGACGCGTGGGGGAACAAGGCCCCCGCCGAGCCGCGGACGAGCATGAAGGTGGTCCCGTCGAAGCGCAGGACGCGGTCGCCGGCCTGGATCCACACGTAGTCCCCCGCGCTCGCCATCGCGGTGGCCGCCCCGTGCTCGAACGTGTACTCGGTCCACGGCATGGGGCCGACCAGGAGGTTGCCACCCGCGAGCACCATGGGGGTGTCGTGCAGCAAGACAGGTTGCGAAGCCCCGTCCCGGTGGGCGGGTCGACGGAGCTCGTTCGAGCCCAGCTGCCACAGCTCGAGGTCCGCCGACGCGAACCACACCCCGTCGTCGGCGCCGAAGCACGCGCCGTCGCGGGAGAGGATGCGCGCGTCGGTGGACAGGGCGTCGTCGATGCCCTCCCAGACGTACCAGGCGTCGCCGTCGCGCTGGTAGAGCGTGCCGCCGGAGTAGACGAAGGCCTTCTCGGTGGGGTCGCCGCACAGCGTCGCGTCGGCGCTGAGGGTGGCGGTGACGGTCACCTCGGTCCGGAGGCCGTCCACCGCGTGGTAGAGCTTGCCGTCGGCGATGAAGGAGGCCGAGGTGGAGGTCCACGCCTGCACGCGGGTCATGGCGCCCACCTGGAAGCGGTAGTGCTGCTCCGCCGCCGCGTCCCAGCCGTCGAGCACGCGGACCAGGGTGGCGCCGGTGGTGCTGGTGCCGAGCCACAGGTGCCCCTCGGGGCTCACCGCGAGGGGGACCTCACCCGGGCCGAGGTCGACGCAGCGGGTGGAGGTGGGCAGGGTGTTCAGGTCCTCCACCAGCACCGGGCCGGCGCCCGCGTCCGGGGTCCCGGCGTCCTCGGGGAGGAAGCCGGCGTCGGGCTCGACCCCGCTGTCCACCTTGAGCTGAGGGGTGGCGTCCGGGTCCCCGATCTCGGCCAGGCAGCCCGCGGTCAGGCTGGCCCAGGCGCCGGCGAGCAGGAGGGCGGGGATGCCCCAGAGGTTCGTGCGTGGAGACATGCGAGGTCCTGTGTGTACCGGTGGTGGGGAGCCCACAAAACGGCCCACCCATAGCGGTACTTTTCTTCATGCGCGGGGATTACCCGCCGGCCTGCTCTAGGGGGTGTACTCATGGTGCCCGATGTCGACGCCGGGGCCCTGGGGGCGGGGGGCGCCGAAGCGATCGTCGGCCGGGGCGCCCTCGGCCCGCCCCGCGTCCCGGGCGGGGGAGCGATCGGAGAGGCGGTTGTTGGAGCGGCGGTGCTCCAGGGCGTGGGACTGGTAGAGCGGGGGCAGGATCAGGTTCGCGGCCCCGCCGACGAGGGCGACGAAGGCCTGGAAGGCGTCCCGCCCATACTGTTGACCACCCACCACCGCGTACGCCCCGCGCTGCCCGCGCTCCGCCGCCTCGACGAACAGGAGGTTGTTGTCGAGCTGGCCGAAGGGCGCGCCGTCGGGGAGGTCCAGCGCCACCGGGTTCGGGGTGAGGCCGGCGTCCTCGCGCAGGAGCACCACGGTGTTCACGAGGTCGATGAGGCCGGCGCCCATGTCCTCCGCCACGAGGCCGCGCTTGGCCACCTCGCGATTGGCCGAGGGGGCCACCGCCTCCACCTCGATGACGTCGTTGATCACCGTGAGCTGGGCGCCGCCCCGGGCGTAGAGGCCCACGAGGTCGGTGCCCCGGGTGGCGGCGAGGTAGTTGTTCACGAGGAGGGCCGAGCCGCGCCCGTAGAAGGCGACCAGCCGGGTGGGGCCCTCGTCGAGGTTGGGGAGGCCGTCGAAGGACGCCCTGCGCCCGGTGACCACGCCGTTGGCCTCGAGGCGCAGGCCCTCGGAGGGCAAGGCATCCTGCAGCTCGAGGCCGAGCCCGTCGCGCACCGCCTCCACCACCGGGAGGGTGTCGGTGCCGCAGCCGGGGAGGTTCACGAGCACCCCGGAGCGCACCTCGTTGTGGGCTACACGCACGTCCCGGGTGTCGACCGTCCACAGGCCGGGCACGATGGGCGGCAGGGTCCGGGCCGCGCCGCCCAGGTAGGTGCTGGAGGCGGCGCCGAACACGCCGGTGTCGCGGCTCGAGTTGCTCCCGTTGCTCCGCACGGTGGAGGTGGTGGTGCCCACGAGGAGGATGCCGGGGCCGATCTCGGTCCCGGTGGCGTTGGGCTGAGTGTCGTCGCAAGCTTCATTGCGCCAGGCGTAGCTCGCGAGGCCGGCCGCCACCTGTCGGTTGCCCTCGACCATGAGCCGCACCGAGTCGCCGCGGATCACCGTGCCGTCGCTCCCCACCTCGCCGTCCGCGAGCGCGGCCGAGAAGCGACGGCCGGCGATCTGGGTGGTGGGGCCGAGGACGCCGTTGCTGGCGATGCGCACGTCGCGCGTCCCGAGCAGGCGCACCGCCACCGTGGCGTCGGCCGGCTCGTCGACTGATGTCTGGGGCGTGATGCGGGTGTAGCCGACCACGTAGCCGGTGGGCTGCTCGCCCCCCGCCGCCTCGAACTCCACCCCGTGGGCCCTCGAGCCCGCGCCCACCGCCTCCACGTCGATGATGCGCCCGGAGAGGCGCGCGTCGGCGTGCCCGAGCGCGTGGACCCCGCGGCAGGTGCCGCGGCAGCCGGTGATGTTGACGTCGCTGCCCCCGTTCACCCGCACGATGGCCGGCACCCCGACGCCCTCCACCCGGACCCCGGTGGCGTCGACCGGGGCGCCGGTGAAGCGCACCGTGGTGGAGCGCAGGCCCACGTTGACGCTGCGGTTGGCGGCGCGGATCTGCAAGCCGACCTGCTGGACCCCGCTGTCCGAGGTGATCGTGACGCCCTCGAAGGTGGGGGAGGCGTCGGTGACCTCGACGATCGGGGAGGCGTCGCCGCCCTGGATGGTCAGCTTGCGCAGCAGGCCGGTGTGACCGGTCGCGAGGCGCAACCGGGCCGCCCCGATCATGCGCAGGGTGGCCACGGTGTTGGCGGGGGCGCCGGAGCCGTTGAAGGCGGCGAGGACGCCCACCGAGGCGGGGAGGGTGAGGGGCTGGCTGACATCGAAGCGCCCGCCCGCCGCCACGCAGACGTTGGTGCCGGCGGCGGCGGCGGCGGTGACCGCCGCCTCGAGGGCACCGAGCGCGGCGGCGACCGCCGGCCCGCTGCCGTCGCCGGTGCCGCCCGAGCGGAGCCAGGTGCAGGGCGTCACCACCACCCGCAGGGTCCGGGCCCGGAACACCCCGTCGAAGCTGTCCGCCGCCTCCACCTGGAGCTCGTAGGTGCCGGCCGAGGGCGGGGTGATGAAGCGCATCTGGGGCCCCTCGCAAGGCGCCATGCACTCCAGGAGGCCCGCGTCCCGCCCCGACCAGCGCACCGTGACCGGGAGGTCCGGGTCCTCGGGCACGGTGGCGGTGAGGTAGGGGTTGGTGCCCTCGGCCACGACGACGACCAGCACGTTCTCGTCGAAGACCGCGCCCACCACCGCGCTCACCCGGGGCCGCGCGTTGCCCATCTTGAGGCGGAGCTGATCGGCCAGGACCCCGCCGATCCTGAGGTCGAGGGTGTACTCGCAGGACAGCTTGCTCGGGTCGTTGACGATGCCCACCTGGCGCTGGGTGGCGGCCGCGGAGTCCACCGGCTCCTCGAAGAAGACGTCCTCGGGGCTGCAGTTGGCGTCGGGCAGGGCGCGGCTGATCACCCACAGCCGCTCGAGCTCATCGGTGGGCGGGGTGAGGTCGGCGCGGATCCGCGCGGTGGTGCCGTGCTCGATCGTCACCATCCCGTCGGCATCCTGGAACGACGCGGTGATGTGGGTGCAGCCGTTGAAGTCCAGGTAGTCCGCGAGCCCGTTGCAGTCGTTGTCGATGTCGTCGTCGCAGATCTCGGTGCGGCCCGGGTTCCGGGCCGGGTCCTCGTCGTCGCAGTCGAGGACCGTGCCGCCCTTGGCGCAGATCCGAGGGGAGCCCTCGATCTCCATGTCGGCGTCGCAGAACTGGTCGCCGTCGTCGTCGCAGCCCTCGTCCACCTCGCCGTCGCAGTCGTCGTCGACGTCGTTGCAGCGCTCATCGCGGCCCTCGGGCGGGACGCACTGGTTCGGGGCGCCGTCCACGCAGGCGGGGACCGCGATCGCGCACGCGCCCACGCCGCAGGTGAGGTCCGGCAGGCTCGGATCGCAGGTCGGCGGGGGCGGCGGCGGTGGCGGCGGGCAGGTGCCGCCGTCGCAGGTCTGCTTGCGCTCGAGGAGCGCGCCGAGGTCCTTGCCGCCGCAGGCGGCGACGGTGGCGGCCAGCGCCAACATGAGGACGACCCGCTTCATCCCTCGCCGAACCTCCAGTCCAGGCGCAGGTCCGCGCCCAGCCAGCCACGCTCCAGGCCCACCCTGGTCCCTCCAGCGTCGCCGAAGACCCCGTGCAGGGTCCATCCGCCTTCCACGCCGAGGGCCACCCCCAGCCGATCCCCGTAGCGGACCCGGGCGCCCACCAGCGGGCCGGCCCACGGGCCGTCGCCCCCGGCCGCGGCCACCGTCGCGTCGCTGCTCGCCGCGTCCAGCCAGACCCAGCCGCCGCGAAAGCCTGCTTGCAGTGCCAACGCCCACCGCTCGGCCAGGCTCAGCCGCGCCCCGGCCGAGAGCGCCACCGTGGCCACCCGGGTGCGGACGTCGCCGAGGGGCACCGCGGCGCTGGACTGCTCGAAGCCGACGTCCGCCTCGAGCGTCCAGGGCCAGGCGGCGGCGGCGCCCGCGTCCATCGCCACGCTGAGCCGGGCCCCGGGGAGGGCGCGGTTGGGGGCGGGGACGAGGCGCACCGACGGCGCGGCCCCGAGCCGCACGCGCGGGCCGGAGGGCACCGGGACCTCCGGCCGCGGCCGCACCACCTGGGTGGGCAGCGGGCCAGGCTGGGGGTTGAGCAGGCCCTGGTCCTGCACGAGCTCCGCGATGTTGAGCGCGACCAGGCGGGGGCCGCCCTCGCCCTGCACGTCGCTCAGGGTGATGCGCCGCTCGGCGATGTCCCGCACCACCGCGGGGCTGGGACCGCCCCAGGTGTGGGCGCGCTCGATGTAGATCCGCAGGACGTCCTGCTCGCAGCTCGTGAAGACCTCGAGCGCGGCCTTGTGGGCCCGCATCCGCTCGAAGCCGAGCTCGATCCCCACCAGATCCTCGACCAGGTCGCTCTGCACCACGCAGGTGGCCAGGTGCAGGCGCACCGTGGCCTCCGCCGACGAGGTCGACGACGTGGCGACCAGGAGGATCATGGCGAGCGCGACGCTCATCTGCCTACGCCACGGGCCCTCCTGTGCCCGAGGCGCCTCGGCGCGGGCGCTTCAGGGGGTCAACCTCCTCATGGCGGTGGCCTTGCGGCCGTTGGGGTACTGGCGCAAGTAGTCCTGCGCGCGGGCGCGGGCCTTGTCGTCCTGGCCGGCGCGCGACCAGCACTCCGCCTCGTGGGCGAGCGCGTCCTCGGCCAGGGAGCCGGTGGGGGCCAGGCTCCAGGCCACGTGGAAGGCCTCCGCCGCTCGCTTCGGCGCGCCGAGCTCGCGCTGGAGGATGCGACCGAGGGTGAAGGCGGCGGGCAGGGCCCGCGGGTCGTCCCGCCGCTCCACCACCTGCTCGAGGTACCCGACCGCCTCCCGCGGGTGCCCGGACAGGCGCGCCACGTCCGCGGCGAGCATCAGCTCGGCGGTGCCCACCGGGCGCTCCGGCGCCTCCTGCATCGCCTCGTACGCGTCGCCGAAGCGGCCGTCCTCGGCCAGGTCCTGCCACGCCACGGTGATGTGCATCGGCGCCGCGGTGCGCTCCCGCCGCGGTCGACGCCGCTTGCTCCGGCGCCGCTCGGGGCGCGGGCGCTCCGCGTCGTCCTCCACCACGGTGCGCTCCCCGTCGTAGGTGAGGCGCATCCTCGGGCCGAGCTCGTGCCGCTCGGTGCCCACGAACACCGCGACCCGGCCCTCGTAGACGCTGACCCGCTCCACCCCGTCCTCGGGGTCCTCGGCCACCGCGAACCGGGTGCCCAGCACCTCAACCCGCAGGTCGGAGGTGCGCACACGGAACAGCCGCCGCGGGTTCTTCTGCACCTCGAAGCGCGCCTCGCCGCTCGCGAGGCTCAGCTCGAGCAGATCCTCCGAGGACGCCTCCAGCCGGAGCTGGGTCTTGGCCTGCACCAGCTCGGCCGAGGAGCCGTCCGAGAAGAAGACCTTGCGGCTCGGGTGGTCGTGATCGGTCTCGTACGCCTCGACCGGCGCCGCCGGCTCGTCCACCGCGACGAGCGGGGGCGGATCCACGATGCGCCCGGTCGGCGCCTCCGGCGTGGGCCGCAGCCACAGGCCGAGCGCCGCCGCCGCGACCGCGAGGGTCAGCGCCGCGCCGCCGGCCACCCGGCGTCGCTGCCGGCGCCGCCGGTGGTCCTCGAAGCGCAGGAGGGCCTGCGCGGTGTCGGCCGCCGACAGCTCGACCCGGAGCACCTCACGGGCCGCCCCGACCTGGCGCTCGAGGTCATTCACCGAGCACCTCCTCCAGCCGGGCGGACACCACCGCGAGGTGGCGCTTGACGCTGCTCAGGCCCATGCTCGTGGCCTCCGCGATGTCCTCGAGCTTCTCGCCCTCGATGTGTCGGAGCACCCACACCACCCGCGAGCGGGCCGGGACCCCCTCGAGCACGCGGTAGACCTGCCCGAGGAGGGCGACGTGCTCCTGGTTGGCCTCGACCCCGTGGGGCTCGATGTCCACCGGCTCGTCGAGGCCGACGAGCGCGGCGAGCTTGCGGCGTCGCAGCTTCTTGATCGCCACCCGCACCGCGATGGCGCGGACGAAGCCCTTGACCGCGCCCGGGTCGCGGAGGTTGCCGAAGGAGCGGTGGACCTCGAGGAAGACGTCTTGCACGAAGTCATCCACGTCCCCGCGCCGGCCGAGGATGCGCAGCCCGAGGGTCGCCACGAGCCGGTGGTGCCGCTTGAAGCAGGCCTCGAACGTGGTGACCGCATCGTGCTCTTCGATCGCCTCGCCCCGCACCAGCCGCAGGCGGCCCTGGGGGCCGGACGTTGGGTTGGGGGGCGTCATTCGTCCCGTACAGCATAGTGGGCGGCAGGCTTGAAAACGGCCCACAGAAATCTGAGGATTCCCGC
>JACKEN010000082.1 GCA_020632995.1 Deltaproteobacteria bacterium
CTCGACTCGTCGTCACCGGAGGCGCTCCTGCAAGAGTTCTTGCGAGATCGCGCGGATTCGGGCACCGCCGACGCGGACGCCGTCGAGCAGGACGAGCAACTCGTAGAGCGCCGAGTCCCGCAGGGCCGCTCGGGGCACCGATGGATAGATCGCGGCGAGGGTCTCGCCACGAACCTCGCCCTCCGGATACGGCCAAACGAGTAGACCGTCGTCGCCGTCCACGAGGTGTCCAGACAGCGGCGCAGCGGAGATGCTGGTGGGCACGCCGCGTGCCACGCGTCCGCGGACCGGCGGAAACGCGAACCGTGCGCCGTGGACGAGGAACTCCAAGAGTGCGCGTCGATTTGCGGTTCTCCGCTCCGCGGATGCCAGGCCCGCGATGTCGGCGCGAAGGAAGGCCTGCCGGACCTCTGACGTGCTGAGGCCAATGTCCTCGCCGAGCTCCTTGTAGGACCTCCTTCCGGGCGACGCCGCCAGCTTCAGGGCAAGCAGCAGATCCTGCCCCTTGAGGGCGATGGCCTTAGCAGTTCGCCGACCGTAACCTCCCGACCCCCGTCGTGCGTGGTGTCGGCATGAACCCCAGCACCTCCGAGCCCACCCTCATCATCGGCGCCGGCCTCGCCGGCCTCGTCGCCGCCCTCCGGCTGGCCCGCGCCGGTCGCCCGGTCACCGTCCTCGAGGCCAGCCAGCACCTGGGCGGGCGCGCCCGGACCCTGCGCGCGGGCGACTACCACCTCAACCTCGGCCCGCACGCCCTGTATCGGGCGGGGGCGGCGCGGCGCATCCTGCAGGAGCTCCAGATCCCGGTGGACGGCGCGCCGGCCCCGCTGCAGGGCGCGGTGGCGTGGCGCGGGGCGCGCGACTGCGCCCTCCCGGCTGGGCTCCTCTCGCTCCTCACCACCGACCTGCTGCCGGCCGGGGCCAAGCTCGAGGTGGCGCGGGTGCTGGCCGGCCTCGGCCGCGCGCCCGCTCCGACCCCAGGGACCACCGCCGCGGGGTGGGTGGCGGCCCAGGTCCGGCACCCCGAGGCGCGCGAGCTCCTGCTCGCGCTGGTGCGGCTCGCCACCTACGCCGACGCCCCCGAGCGCCTGGACGCGGCGGCGGTGGTGGCCCAGCTGGCCCGCTCTACCCATGGGGTGCTCTACCTCCACCGCGGCTGGCAGCCGGTGGCGGAGGCCCTGGCCGCCGCGGTGCGGGCGGCGGGCGGGCAGATCCGGACCCGGTGCCGGGCCGAGCGGCTCCTCGGGGCCCGCCGGGTCGAGGGCGTGGCGCTGGCCGACGGCGCGACCCTGCCGGCCGCGTCGGTGGTGATGGCGGTGCCGCCCCGCGCGGCGTCGCGCCTGCTCGAGCAGCATGCCGAGTCGCCCGCCCACGGCTGGGCCACCCGCCTCGTGCCGGCCCGGGCGAGCTGCCTCGACGTCGCGCTCCCGGGCCCGCTGCCCCGACCCCGGCGCTTCTTCGCCCTCGGCATCGACCGCGCCGACTACGCCTCGGTGCACACCTCGGTGGCCGACCTCGGGCCCGGCCAGGTGATCCACGTGGCGCGCTACCTCGCGCCGGAGGCCGCCCCCGCCTCGCGGCAGGCGCTCTTGCAGATCATGGAGCGACTGCAGCCCGGGGCGTCGGAGTGGGCGCTCCACATGGAGTACCATCCCACCATGACGGTGACGCACGGGGTGCCCCTCGCCGCCGAGCACGGCCGCCGGCCCGGGCCCGAGGTGCCCGGCCTGGAGGGCGCCTTCGTGGCCGGGGACTGGGTGGGGCAGGAGGGGATGCTGGCCGACGCCGCCTGCGCGTCCGGAGATCAGGCAGCGCAAACTATCTTGCATGGAGCGGTGGAGGCGGCGGCGTGAAGGCGGCCCACCTCGAGCCCCATCGCCGGCACGTGTGGGGTCTGTGCTACCGGATGACCGGCTCCGCCGCGGACGCCGACGACCTGGTGCAAGACACCTTCCTCCGCGCCCTCGAGCGCCCGCCCGGCGACACCGAGCGCAGCCTGCGGCCGTGGCTCACGAAGGTGGCCATGAACCTCTCCCGCGACCGCCTCCGGCGGCGGCGGACTCAGGGTTACGTGGGGACCTGGCTCCCCGAGCCGGTGGCGGTGGGTGAGACGGTGGAGAGCGTGGAGGCGCGGCTCGGGCCCCTCGAGACCACCGAGGGGCGCTATGACCTCATGCAGAGCGTCTCCTACGCGTTCCTGGTGGCGCTCGAGGCCCTCACCCCCAAGCAGCGGGCGGTGCTGCTCCTCAGGGACGTCTTCGACTACGCGGAGAAGGAGGCGGCAGAGGCGCTCGGCATCTCGCTCTCCGACGCGAAGGTCAGCTTGCATCGGGCGCGGGCCAAGATGGCGGCTTGGGACGAGGCGGGCCGAGTGCCGCGGGCCGAGCTGCCGGGTCGCACCCGGGCGGCGCTCGAGGCCATGCTCATGGCCCTCGCGGCCCAGGACCACGGCCGGGTGGCGGCGCTGGTGGCCGAGGAGGCGGTGGCGTTCTCGGACGGCGGCGGCGAGTTCGTCGCCGCGCGTCGGCCGGTGCGCGGGGCCAAGAACGTGGTGGCGCTCCTGTTGGGGCTGGCCCGGCTCCGCCCGGTGGAGGGGGTGGACCCGCTCCTGCTCAACGGGGAGCCGGCGCTGCTGCTGACCTTCGCCCCCTCGCCCGACGACCCGCGGTTGGCGCCCCGCGCGGTGGTCCGCGCCGACCTCGACCAGGAGGGCCGCGTCCGCCGCCTCTACACCGTGCTGGCCACGAGCAAGCTGGGTTGCGTCAGCCCCGCCCCAGGATCCGCGCGAGCATCCGCTCAGGATCCTGCAAGAAGGCCTTCGTGACCGCGTAGTGCTCGGTCTGCTCGAAGCGCACCGGCGCGATGGCGTCCTCGCCCAGCTGGTAGATCTTCGCCCGCGGGTAGCCCATCAGAATTGGCGAGTGGGTGCTCACCACGAACTGGCTGCCCTTCTCGGCCAGCGCGTGCATGCGGCCGAGCAGGGCGAGTTGACGCTGGGGTGACAGCGCCGCCTCGGGCTCGTCCATGATGAAGAGCCCGCCGTCGCGGAAGCGGTTCATCACCACCCAGAGGAAGGCCTCCCCGTGCGACATCGCGTGCAGCTCGGCCCAGCCATACATCTCGTAGGCCTCGGCCTCGGTGGAGATGTTGAACATGGTCTCGGCCCGCAGGAAGAAGCCGCCCTTCTCGCGCCGCGAGCCGCGGGCGAGGCGCAGGTGCTGGTGGAGCGGCGACTCCGAGGGGCGCAGCGCGGTCTGGAAGTTCCGCGTGCCGCCCTCGGGGTTGAAGCCCGCGAGGATCGCGATTGCCTCGAGCAGGGTGGACTTCCCGGAGCCGTTCTCGCCCACGAGGATCGTGACCTTGGGGTCGAGGTCGAGGCGCTCGAGGTGGCGCACCGCGGGGATGCAGAAGGGGTACTCGGACCAGTCGTCCACCGCGTCCCGGTCCAGCGCGACGTGGCGCAGGATCTGGTTGATGCCGGGCCGCATCGTGCTGGCTTGATAGCACGGCTCGCCCCCCATGGGGTCTCGCGCCGTCGGCCGGCTTGCCCTATGAAGCAGGTATGAGCGAGTCGTTGGACCCCTTCGCCCCACCGACCGCCGAGCCCCAGGACCCCCGCGCGTGGCAGGACGCGGACACCGGGGCCTCGTTCCTCCCGCCCCGCCGCGCGGTGGTCGCCGCGCTGTGGGTCTTCTCGGTGGTCTGCGTGCTGAAGATGCTCGGGCTGGCGAACCAGATCCGGGTCATCGGCGATCGGAGCGTCACGTTCGAGGAGCTGGTGATGAGCGACAACATCACCGGACCCTTGGACGGCGTCTACCTCGTCGTGCTCCTCGTGACGTTGGTGCTGTGGGGGATGTGGGCCCATCGGGCGGCGTCCAACCTGCGGGCCATCCGCCCGGGTTGGGGCTATGAGTTCACCCCGGCGGCGCACGTGTGGTGGTACTTCGTGCCCTTCGCGAACCTCGTGAAGCCCTATCACGCGATGCGCGAGCTGGTGTTCGCCACCCTCGGCTCCATGGACCCGGGGCCGCGCACCCAGACCCTCGGCGCATGGTGGGGTGCGTGGGTCACGGGCAACATCCTGGGCAACGTCGCGAACAGGCTCATGCCGGACTCGACGCGGGTCACCGGTGAGGCGTACTTCGACCGGCTCACCTGGGCCTCACTCGCGGACATGGCTTCGAGCGCCGCGCTGGTGGTGGCGGCCCTGGTGGCGGTGCGGATCATCCGCGACGTGAACGCGCACCAGGTGATGAGGCGCACCCGCGTGGCCTGAGGCGGCTGCAGCTGTCGGGCCCCGCCTGCAGCGCTGTCTTGCACCCCCGACAGCTGCGGGGGCCCAGACCCGAAAAGTGCAGTGATTTCAAAGGTGGCCACATCTGGCCCACCGCCTGCTTTTGTCTGGAGGCGTGAACACGACGAAGCAGACCCTGACCACCCGCATCCTCCGCGCCGCCGCCCTCGCGGGCGCCCTCGTGGTCGCCGTCGCCGCCCTCGGGGCGGCCCCCGACGCCGCGCAGGCGGCCGAGCCCACCCCCGCCGCCGTCGAGGCGACCCCCGTCGCACAGACTCGGCCCGAGCTGCCGCGCGAGTGGCGCTGGGAGCGCAAGGCGGTGAACTTCGACAGCATGTACCGCCGCCGCTGAGCGTGATGCAGGCGCGCTTGCTCAGCGCGCCGCCAGCCCGGACCCCACCAGCAGGCCATACACGTCGAGCGCCAGCCACCGCGGTCCAAGGTCGAAGTAGCCCCGCCCATCCAGGTGCTCCCCCACCGCGAACGCGCTCTCCCAGCTCAGCCGCGGACCGACCACACCATCGTCGCGCCAGGTGAGTTGCAGCTCTTCCTGGCCGCGTCCGTCCTTCAGCACGGTGATCGTCGCCAGCTGGTCATGGGACCCACGGACCATCATCACCTGCTCCGACGTCGACGTGAGGCTCAGGGTCGAGGTGTCGCCCTCGCACACGAACTGCGCCTCGAAGGGCACCGGGGTGCGGGACAGGATCGCGGTGCCGCACTCGCCCCCGCTCCGGGCGATGGTGGTCTCGAAGACGCCGAAGCCGGCCCCGCTCTTGTGCAAGTGCGCCTGCTCGCCGTCGTAGTCGGCGAGGAACGTGCCGATCCCCGCCCCGCCCTCGGCGACGACGATCCGATCGCCGTCCAGCGTGTAGTCCACCGACCCGACGGGGAAGTCCCGGTGGGCCGCGTTGGCCAGGTAGGTGGTCTCGTGGAGCGTGGTGTTGCCGCGGGCCAGCCGGAGGAGGCGCCCGTCGTCGTCGACCGCGATGGTCCAGGTCACCGGGTCGCCCTGGTCGGCCTGGGCGACGGCGCCTACCACGCGCTCTTCGTCGTAGGTGAAGCGGAGGGTCCAGGTCCCACGGTCCAGGGTGGTGACGGTGACGCTGTCGAGGGCCCCGCTCCCCCCGCAGGCGCTCAGGAGGACGGTGACGGCGAGGAGGGGTGCGGGGCGCATGACCTCGACCCCGTACCACGGACTTCGTCTGTCACGCGCCCCCTCGCCCCGCGTTGATCGAACGAACCATGGAACACCTCGCCGCCGAACGCTGGCCTCGGACCGACCGCCAGCGCCTGCTCTTCCTCCTGCTCTTCACCCTGGGGCTCGCCGTCGCGTTCATCCTCCTCGCGATGACGCTCGGGCGCGCCCTCGGCCGGCCGGCCGGCCAGATCGTCGTGACGGGGATCGCCGCGGTGGCGGTGGTGGCGCTGTTCCGACGCTTCGGGGTGTCGCCCGCCGCGCTGGGGCTGCGCAGCGAGCGCCTGGGGGCCGAGCTTGGGCTCGGTGTGGTCGCGACCGCGGTGGTCTCCGGCGTGCTGCTCGGCCTGATCGCGATCTTCTCCGGCACCGAGGCCGTCCGCGAGACGCTCTCGACCATCACCGGCTACGGCGCCACCGAGCGGCTCACCTACCTCGCGGTGGGCCTCGGCGCCGCCTTCACCGAGGAGCCGATCTTCCGCGGCTACCTCCAGCCGCTCCTGATGAGGATGACCCGCTTCGGCGTGGGCCTCGCGCTCACGTCGCTCGTGTTCGCGCTGATCCACGCGGGCAGCCTGCGGTGGCCGCCGATCGGGTTCCTCGGAAAGCTGAGCATCGGACTCGCGGCGGGGGTCCTCCGGGGCCGCGACCGACCGCTCACCGGCGCGCTCGTCGCGCACGCGTTGGTTTGGGCGGTCTGGGGCGACGCGTGAGCTCCCGCGTGCGGTGTTGAGTGACACGCGCGCAATAGTGATGTTGGACGCAGGCCGCGCGGAATGTTCCGCATGCGTCCAAAGTGTGGGGCCCCGCGAGATGAAGGTTTGGTTGCGCCGAGGCGTGCTGTACCGTCCTCGCACCGATGAAGACCATCGCGAATGGCCACCGCCTCCCGCACGCGCGCTTCCTCGATCGCGGGCTCACGCTCGCGGGTACCAGGCCCGACGATGCCGATCGGCTGAGCGTCCTGCAGCGCGCCTCGGCCGAGTGGCGAGACGAAGTGCTCGCGCGTCTGCCCGGATCGGAGCGGAGCAAGCTCCTCGGGAGCACCGCGGTCGACGTCGAGCAGATCCGTCAGCACCGGACCGGCCCGGTCTACGACGTGGACTTCGGCGCGCTCCCGGTCGGGAAGACCTACTCGGGCAAGACCGCGCACGCGATGGCGGTGCTCGCGCAGCGCGCCTACGAGGCGTACGGCGTGAGCGGATCGGATCCCGCGAGCGTCGGCGACGCAGGGCAGGAGCTCGCGCGACAGGGGTGGGCGGTCCGCTACATCGGGAAGCCGCCGCCGGGCGCGTGCCTCGGTGATGTCTCCTACTCCGCGCAGGCGTTCGTCGCGGTGAAGGACGGCCGCGCGCTGATCTCTGCGCGCGGCACCGAGCCCGATCGGCCAGAGGACCTGCTGGTCGACGCCGAGGCGTGGCGGACGACCTTCGCCGGTTCGAAGGGTGAGGCCCACGCGGGCTTCGTGCGCTCGGTCGAGCAGCTCTGGCCCGACATCGAGCGGGTCCTCGTCGAGGAGCAGGCCAAGCTCCCGGCCGGCCAGACCCTGTCGGTGCGCCTCACCGGGCACAGCCTCGGCGCCGCCATCGCAACTCTGCTTGCCGCGCGCATCGAGGGGCAGCTGCCCTCGAAGGCGTCGATCGATGGTGTCTACCTGTTCGGCGCGCCCCGGGTGTTCGACGACGCGGGCGCGGCGGACTTCGACACCCGGCTCGGGAGCGTCACCTATCGGCTGGTCAACAACCGCGACATCGTCACCGAGCTCGGGCCCGAGGCGCTGGGCTACCGACACGTCGGGCTCCCGATGTACTTCGACACGCGGGGCGCGCTCGGGCTCGCGTTCGACTCCAGTCGCGTGGAGAAGGACCGGGTGATGACGGCCCTGAGCCTCGAGGGCCCGGCCAAGCTCCTCGTCCAGGGAGGCGAGGTGGAGCCGCTGTGGGATCACGGGATGCACGGCTACGTGAAGCACACGTTCCTGCGTGAGGGCGAGGACCCCTTCACCGGCGCAAGCGCGAAGCGCGCGCTCGACGAGATCCTCCGCGCGAGCGGCCCCACGGCGAAGGTGCGGCGGACCGCGGTGATGTTCCTGTCCGCGCTCCAGGACGGCGAGCGGACGAAGGTGCTGTTTCGCGCGAAGCCCCAGGTCGCCCGGACGCTCCAGGCCCTC
>JACKEN010000083.1 GCA_020632995.1 Deltaproteobacteria bacterium
GGACTTCGCCCAGCGCTTCGTCCCCGCCGCCCTCGCGGCCGAGACCCTGGCCCGGGCCGAGACCCAGCGGCCGTGGTGGCGCCAGCGGCTCGCGGTGTGGGTGCCGGCCGCAGCGAGCGCGGTGGCCGCGGTGCTGCTCCTGTCCCCGGTCGACGCGGTGCGCACCAAGGGCGCGGGCGGCGCGGTAGAGGTCTTCGTGCTCGACGGGGAGACGCCGCGATCGCTGAGCGGGCCGGTGCCGGCGGGAGCCCGCCTCGCGGTGCGGGTGAGCCCCGGGCCCGCGCCGGCCTGGGCGCGCCTCTACTGGCGCTCCACGGAGGGGGTGGCGCCGCTGCACCCCGCGCCCGACGCGGCGGCGTGGGCGCTCACCACCCCGACCTGGCTCGAGCGCGAGGTGGTGCTGGACGACGCGCCCGGGCCCGAGGCCCTGGTGGCGGTGCTGTGCGCGGCGCCGGTCTCCGACGACGAGGCGCGAGCGGTGATGGACGACGAGGAGAGGGCGGGATGCCGACGCGACGTCGTGGCCATCACCAAGCGCTGAGCCTCGGCGCGCTCGTCGCCCTCGTCACCGCGACGAGCGCGGGCCCCGCGGAGGCCGGCCCGAGGCGGCTGGGCCTCTTCGTGGGCACCAACGCCGCCCCCGAGGGGCGCAGCCCGCTCCGCTATGCGGAGGACGACGCGGCCCGCGTGCGCGCGGTCTTCGTGGAGCTGGGCGACATGGCCCCCGAGGACGCGATCCTCCTCACCGAGCCCGCCCCGGCCCAGATCCTCGACGCCATCGCCCGCCTCGGCGCCCGCGCGGAGGGCGCGGTGCTCGTGTTCTACTACTCCGGCCACGCGGACGAGCGCGCCCTCCTCCTCGGCGAGGCGGAGCTGCCGCTGCGCGAGCTCACCGCCGCCCTGGCCGCGACCGGCGCGCAACTCGGATTGCAGCTAGTCGACGCCTGCCGCTCCGGCGCCCTCACCCGCACCAAGGGCGCGGCGTTGGGCGCGCGCCTCTCGGTTCGGAGCCGACCCGAGGGGCGCGGCCGGGTGGTGATCACGTCGAGCGCGGAGTGGGAGGACGCCCAGGAGAGCGACCGCCTCGGCGCCTCGTTCTTCACCCTGCACCTGTTCACCGCCCTCAGGGGCGCGGCGGACCGCGACGGCGACGGCCGCGTCACGTTGGAGGAGGCCTACCGCTACGTCTACGGCCGCACCGTGGAGAGCACCCTCGCCACCGCGGCCGGGCCCCAGCACCCGACCTACGCCTACGACCTGCAGGGCCAGGGCGAGCTGGTGCTCACCTGGACCACCCGCTCCGGCGGCACCCTCCGCCTCGCGGCGGGGGACTACCTGGTGATCAACGAGGCCAGCGGCGCCATCGTGGCCGAGGTCCCCGCCGCGACCGCCACGCAACTCAGCCTGCCGGCGGGTGAGTATCGCGTCCGGCAGCGCACCCGCGACGCGGTGCGCTCGGGCCGCGTGGTGGTGGAGGCCGGACGCGAGACCGCGGCGGATCCCGCGCTCACCGAGGAGCTCGCGCTGGCCCGGCTGGTGCGCAAGGGCGGCCCCGGCGACCCGCGGGTGGGCCACGTCCTGCGGGCGATGGGCGGGGTGCGGGGCGCGGCGGGCGCGGGGGTGGGCGCGGTGGGGATGCTCCGGCTCGCCTGGGAGCTGGTGCTCCCGTGGCTCTCGATCGCGCCCCACTTCAGCGCCACCACCGGGGCCACGTTCGAGGGGCCGCGCCTGAGCTGGTCCACCTCGGAGCTGGGGGCGGGGCTCTCGGTGTCCCGGGCCCTCGATCTGCGCTGGCTCACCGTGCGCGCCGCGCTCCTGGGCGAGGTGGTGCGCCTGCACCAGGTGGAAGAGGACGCGCGCGAGCCCGCCCGCACCACCTGGGGGAGCGCGGTGGCCCTCGCGGCGGGGCTGGAGTCACCGCCGCTCTACGGCTTCACCCTCGGCGCGTCGGCCGAGGCCGCCTTCTACACCTACCGCACCACCGACGCCCGGCAAGATCCGGACGCCGCGGGCGACACGGTCACCCGCCCCACCTTCCGCGTGCTCGTGGGCCTGGGGTACGGTCTGTAGCCATGCGCAAGCTCGCCTTCATCGCGCTCGCGCTCCTTTCGGCCTGCGGTCCCCCTCTGGTGCAAGAGGGCTTCCTCGGCACGCCCCTGTTCCAGCTGGGCGGCACCGTGGCGCAGGCCAGCCTGCGCATCCCGGGCGATCACGGGGAGGTGCACCTGAGCCTGCTCTGGATCGGGGTGGGGGCCGACGCCGAGGCCCCACCGGTGGAGCAGCGGACCGAGCTGGACTCGGCCCTCGGCGCCTACTCCATGACCCTCTTCGAAGCCCCGCCGGTCGAGGCCACCACCTTCTCGGACCTCGTGCCGCCGGGCCGCCTCGGGCTGGCGGTGCTCGCGCTGTACGCCGACGTGGACGGCGACGGGCTCCTCGACCTGGAGCGCGACGTGCTCTTGGGGGCGGGCCGGCAGCACCTGTTGGCGTGGTCCAGCGCGGCCATCCCCGCCGACGGGCCCGGGGCGCGCCTGGTCGGCGCCCTCGGCCCCGGCTACCAGCTCCTCGAGCAGGACGTCCCGGGCGAGTGCCCCTTCGTCGCCACCGCGAGCTGCGCGCCAGAGGGCCTCCTCGCCCCCGCAGCGGCCACGGATCCGGTGATCCTGACCCTCTGGCCCGACGCGGACCAGGTGCTGGTGCCCGCCCCGCGGGTCGACGCCGACGCCCCCGAGGGCCCCAGCATCTGGTCGAGGTGAACTCAGGCCCGGGACCCCAGGATCGACTTCCCACGGATCGCGCCGGTCGGGTCATGAGGTTCGATGCAACGCGCCCTCATCGCCCTCCCCACGCTCCTGTTCGCCTGCCAGGCCGGCCCCGAGGCCCAGCCGCTCGGGACCACGAGCCAAGATGGCACGCGCCTCCTGGTCCGCTACGCCGAGGCCGAAGACGGAGGAGCGCAACGCCTCCTGCACCTGCTCGACCGCGAGCTCGGCCAGCCGTGCAACCTCTCGACCCGCCCCGACGACGGCGAGACCCTGACCTGCCTCCCCACCGCGAGCGGCATGGTGATGTTCCTCGACGACGCCTGCACAACCCCCTACATCGCGACGATCCACGGCGAGGCCGGTGTGGTCACCGCGACCGGGTTCCCGCCCCTGGCCGGGCCAGCGCGCCTCGGGGCCAAGGTCGCGGACACCGGCGCCACTCGCTACCTGGGGGGCGGTGACTATGGCTGCTCCGAGGCCGCGGCCCTCACCGACACCCCGCTGTACGCGGTCGAGGCCTTCCTCCCCCTGACCGAGCTCCCCCAGGGGCGGCTGGTGGCGGAGCCGATCACCGAGGATCTCGAGGCACAGGTCTTCCACGGAGATGACGGGACCCGCGTCCTCTACTACCTGGTGGATCGCAACACCGGCGGCACCTGCCAACCCGAGCTCACCGATGCGGGGCCGCGGTGCGCGGGCTACGTGGCGGAGGCGCACGACGAGGGTCTCCGCAACGAGGCTTGCGATCGTCTCGTGGTGGCGGAGTACGGCCAGATGCAGGTGGCCACCGTCCCGGAGCGCGGCGGCGCGACCTTCCGCCTCACCCTCATGACGGCGGACGACGCGCTGACCCGGGTCCTCGGCCACGGGGCCTGCGAGCCCGAGGAGCACTCGATCGCGGGGCGGCGCACCCTCTACTTCGCGGATCCCTACCCCACCTCCGAGTGGCCGGAGGTCGAGCTCGGCACCACGAGCGGTCGGGTGCTGACCGCGCGCCCCGGCCGGATCGGTGACCTGCTCCTCGACACCCTGACCACGGTCGAGCCCGAGACCCTCTTCGTGGACACGAGCCGCAACCAGGATTGCGGCCCGGCGTGGGTGGACGGGTCGCTGGCGTGCGTCCCCGCCCCCGCCCCCAACGCGCTGGAGTACCTCACGATCTACGCCGACCCCGAGTGCACCGTCCCCGCCGCCGCGGTCTACTCGGGGAGCGTCCCGCCCGCGACGTACACCTTCCGCGAGCTCGGGGCCCCGACCTCGCAAGAGGGCCTGCCCACCGCGAAGGTCTTCGAGGTCGGGGCGGCGGTCTCGACCGTGTACGCGCGAGACGGGCTCGGGGCGTGCGAGTCCGCCGTCTACCGCCACGACTACTATCGGCTCGACACCCCGGCCCCCGGCCCCTGGCCCGGCCTGCGCCTCACCTCCGGCTCATAGGGGGGCGCGACCGCGCAAAAGCCCTCCATTCTCCCGATCGCAGCACCCAGGTCTTGCCAGGGACGCCCCGGCCACGGAACCTCTCGGTCCCGTGGCCGTACCCATGAGCGGGCGGCCACCCGCATGTCGAGGATCAACCGCGAACTCCACCCGCTGGAGCTGGTGACGGTGGTGGCAGGGCTCATGTCCCTGACCGCCCTGGCCATCGACGTGATGCTCCCCGCCCTCCCCGCGATGGGGGCGGATCTCGGGGTGAGCACCGAGAACGATCGGCAGCTGGTGATCGTGGCCTTCGTGCTCGGCATGGGCTCGGGCCAGCTGGTGTTCGGTCCGCTCTCGGATCGCTTCGGCCGCCGCCGCGTGCTCGTGATCTCCCTCCTGCTGTACACCCTCTTCGCGGTGGCCTGCGCGGTCCCCGGGAGCTTCGAGCAGCTGGTGCTGTTCCGCGCGCTCCAGGGCGTGACCGCGGCCGGGGCCCGCGTCGTGGCCCTGTCGCTGGTGCGCGATCTCTTCGAGGGCGCGAGCATGGCGCGCACCATGTCCTGGGTGATGGCCACGTTCATGGCGGTGCCCATCCTCGCCCCGAACCTCGGCTGGTTGATCCTGCAGGTCTCGACCTGGCGCGCGATCTTCTGGGCGCTGGTGGTGTTCGGCGCGGTGCTCCTGGTCTGGGTGGGCGCCCGCCTCCCCGAGACCCTGAGCCCGGAGCGCCGGCGCTCCATCCACCCGCGCGCCCTCATGGAGGCCTACCTCGAGGTGGTGAAGAACCCCACGAGCCGCGCCTACACCATCGCGACTGGCCTCGCCTTCGGGGCGCTCTTCGCGTTCATCAGCAGCTCCGAGCAGATCTTCCGGAGCTTCGGCCACGCCGAGCGGTTCCCGCTCTACTTCGCCGGCGTCGCGGGGAGCATGGCGGTGGCGTCCATGGTCAACGCGCGCCTGGTGGGTCGCCTCGGCATGCGCCGGCTCTCCCACGGCGCCCTCACCGTCTTCACCGGCATCCAGGTGGTGTACTGCGCGCTCTACCTGAGCGGCGTGCACGACTTCGCGGTGTTCTACACCGCGCTGGCCCTGAGCTTCTTCGTGTTCAGCCTCATCGGCGCCAACTTCAACGCGATGGCGCTGCAGCCGCTCGGGCACGTGGCGGGCACCGCGTCCGCCGCGCTGGGCTTCGCCTCCACCACCCTCTCCGGGAGCATCGGGGGCTTCGTGGCCCGCCAGTACAACGGGACCCCGCTCCCGGTGGCGCTGGGCTTTCTGTGCCTCGGCGCAAGCAGTCTTGCAGTGGTGACGCTGGGGACGCGGGCGCAGAGCGCCTGATGATCAGGGCGGCGGGCCGGAGGCCGCGCGGCGCACGTGCCCGCTCGTGGGGTCGGTCATGTACACGTCGGTGAGGTCGCGATCGAGGTCGGCGAGGGTGTTGTCGGACCACAGCCCGCCGAACTGGCTCCGGATCTCGGTGACGCCGTACACCGCGTAGCCGTCGCCCTCGCGCCGCACCACCGCGTCCTCCCCGCTCGCGGCGGCGGCCGCCTGGGCCGCAGCCTGGGCATCTGCGCGGCTGCCGTAGATCCCGTGGGTGCTGGTCACGTTGAGGTCGCGGTTCGAGAAGCGGACCTCGAGCTCCCCGATGCGCCGCCCGGTCGGCAGAGCGCCCACCGCCGAGGACTCCGGCACGCTGGTGCCGTACACCACCTGGTTCGGGGAGATCGCGTTGGGGGCGGGGAGCGAGTCCCGCAGCTCCGAGTACGGCATGGTGCGCTCGTGCCGCGCACCGTCCGGACCACCCGGGTCGTAGTAGGTCACGTTCTCGCCGTCGAAGCCGGTCACCACGAGCCAGTGCCGAGTGCCGGTGGTGTCCCCCTCGTTGGCGGTCGAGATGGTGGGCACCATCACCCCGCCGGGGTCGGAGGCGAGCCCGGTGTAGAGGGTCGAGGCCAGGTTGGTCTCGTCCACCGTGTGGGGCTCGTGGGTGTAGTAGCGCCCGCCCGCGTGGCGGAAGTGGTCGTTCATGATGCCGGCCATCTGGGGCGCGGTGGTCCCGCCCGACGCGGACATGTCGCGGATCAGGGCGTCGGCCTCGGCGTGGGTGCGCGTGGGCTCGTGCCCGGTCGCGGCCCGGATGCGCCGATCGTTCATGTAAAGCCCGCTTGCAGGGCCGCAATCGCTGTTGTCGAGGCTGGTGGGGCGGGACTGGCCGACCGAACCCAGCGGCGCGGTCTCGGACGCGCTGTGGCGTGCGATGCCCGACTCCACCGTCCGCCAGCTGGCCTGCCCGTCGCCCGCGCCGACGCGCTGGCTGCCGTAGGTCAGGCTGATCGGGCTGCCGGTGCCCTGGTAGAGCTCCGTCAGCATGCGGGACTCCGCCGGCGTGAAATCCGCCGACTCGTTGCGGATCCGGGTCACCCCGGCCCGATGCATGCGGTCGCGCACCTCACCGCGCTCGAGGACGCCGTCTCCGTTGGCGTCCAGCCGGTTGAGGAACTCGAAGTTCCGCTCGCTCACGTCGATGCTGCGGGTCAGCTCACCTCGCCCGGTGGTGCCGATCTCGGTGGCGGTCCCGCCGCCGCCGCCCGCGCGGGCATCCTGGCCCCCGCGGAACGGCCCGGTGTCCCCATCCCTGGGCCGTGGCCGGGCCCGGGGCGGGGTACGTGCTGGGGCGGGAGACTCGAGGACGTCCTCGATCCCCATCAGCCGCTCATACGCGCTGACCTCTTCACGGGCCTCCGGCGTCCCTCCTGACGAGGCCAGGGGTCGGGCCTCGGCGAGGGGCGCTGGGGTGTGCGGGGTCTGGCCATCCTTGCCTGCGACGCGCATGGTCTCGGAGTGAGCACGCCCCATGCCACCAGGGCCCCGCTTGGATCCTGCGGCGAGCTCGGGGTCGCGGCGCGCCGAAGCGCAGGTGCTGCACGTCGCGCGCGCAAGATCTGCGCGCCGCAGGAGCCTCCAACCGCACAGTCGTTCAGCTCGGCATCACCACTACGCGCATCTGCTTGTCGCGCTCCCAGAACTCGTTGTCGCCCCTGAAGTCCCGGATCCGCCCGTGCTTGTTGGTGTTGTTCCCCTGCCCGGTGCTGAGCACGCCGTCCGAGTGCTGCAGGGGCGTGTTCCCCTGCTCGAAGTACAGGGTCACCGGGAGGTTCGACTTCACGTCCCGCCCGAGGGAACGGGCGACCTGGAAGAGGTCGTCGTACCCCGGGTCGTAGTCCGCGCCGCACATCACCGGGATCCCCATCTTCTGGGCCTTCTCCAGGGCGTGCCGATACAGGAGCGCGCGCTCCTGCGCGTTGCCGCCGCCATCGGCGACGGGGTTCTCGACCCACAGCGCGGGCCCCTCGTAGCCCTCGAACTTCACCGGGAAGAACTTCAGGAAGGTCCGCCACACCTGCTTGTCGTCGCGATACACCCGCAACA
>JACKEN010000084.1 GCA_020632995.1 Deltaproteobacteria bacterium
GCCTTCGGGTGGAACGCCAGCACCTCGTCGCCGCCCTCCACCTGCAGCCGGCCCGGGTCCGGCGTCTCCTCGCGTCGCAACTCGACCTGCACCTCGCTCACCGGCAGCCGATAGAAGCGCTGGCCGTTCCGCGACGCGAAGGCCTCCAGGTGGTCGAGGGCGCCCTCCTCGTCGAAGACCTGGGCGTAGAGCTCCAGCGCGGTGGGGGCGGTGTAGAGGCCCGCGCACCCGCACGCGGACTCCTTGGCCCGCACCGGGTGCGGCGCGCTGTCGGTGCCGAGGAAGAGGCGAGGGTGCCCGGAGCAGGCCGCCTTGCGGAGGGCCTGCTTGTGCTCGCGCCGCTTCACCACCGGCAGGCAGTAGTGGTGCGGGCGGAGGCCGCCGTCGAAGAGATCGTTCCGGTCGAGCATCAGGTGATGGGCGGTGAGGGTGCCGGCCACGTTGTCGCCGCCCGCCATGACCCACTCGATGCCCTGCTTCGTCGTGACGTGCTCCAGCACCACCTTGAGCGCAGGGTGTCTTGCCACGAGCGGGGCGAGGACGCCCTCGATGAAGCGGGCCTCGCGATCGAAGACGTCGATGTCGGGGCCGAGCTTCTCGCCGTGCACGAGGAGGGGCAGGCCGGCCTCGGCCATCGCGTCGAGGGTGTCGTCGAGGGCCTCGAGCTCGGTGACCCCGTGCGCGGCGTTGGTGGTGGCGTGGGCGGGGTAGAGCTTGACCCCGTGCACCACCCTCGACGCCGCGGCGGCCCGCACCGCGTTGGGGGTGGTGCGGTCGGTGAGGTAGAGGGTCATCAGGGGCTCGAAGTCGCTCCCGGCCGGGCGCGAGGCGAGGATGCGGGCCCGATACGCCTCGGCCTCCGCCGCGGTGGTCACCGGGGGCACGAGGTTGGGCATCACGATGGCCCGGCCAAAGGTGCGGCAGGTGTCGGCGAGGACCGCGCGAAGCATCGCCCCGTCGCGCAGGTGGAGGTGGAAGTCGTCGGGGCGGGGGATTCGGAGGGCGTCCACCGCGTTCCTCTACCGCAGGAGCCGCGGGTCTTGCCAGGGCTCAGGGGCAGGCGGGCAGGTAGCCGATGACGATCTCGGCGCCGGGCTCGGGGATCTGCGAGGGCTCGAACCGGATCGACCGGTCGGAGGCCCGGTAGGCCCACGATGTGGTCGGCAGCGGCGCGCCGTCGACGCTCACCTCGAGGGTCGCGGGATCCGGGGCCTGGGTCAGGAAGAAGGCGCGGTGCTCGCCCGCGACGGCGCCCGAGAGCGCCTCGTTGGTCGCGACCCAGTCGGCCGAGCAGACGCTCTCGAAGGCCCCGCCGCTGCGATCCGCGAGCTCGGCGAGCCGCGGCGCCGCCAGAGCCCGGCCGCCCTGCTCCTCGCAGCCGTTCGGAGGGTCGCCTGCGATGGCCACCGCGGTGAAAGCTGTCTTGCCATCCACTCCCTTCATGGCCCGGTAGTAGTCGAGGTAGAAGTCGAGGCTGTCCGAGGGCGAGCCGGCCGCGCGGCTGGTCTGGTCCGGCTCGTCGGTCAGGATCAGGACGCCGAGGTGTGCGTCCCGCCGCAAGATGCCCGCGTTGTGACCGACCAGCAGCTCGGGTTGCAGCGCGAGGTAGAGCGCCCCCATCCCGCTCTCGTTCGCGGCGATGCCGCCACCTTCGTCGCGGGCCTGGAGGGCGAGCGCGTAGAGGGCCTCGGGATCCGGCACGCTCGAGGCGGTGATGATCCGGTCCTCGGGTCGCCCCCCGAAGGGGTCGCCGTAGAGGTGGTTTGGGTACATCAGCCGCCCAGCCTCGAGGAGGAGGTCCGTCGTGGTCACGCCCACCTGGTAGTTGAGCTGCCCCACGTTCACGATGCGCATCAGGGCGTCGAAGTTGTTCGCGAGGCCGACGCGCTCCTCGGTCATGCAGCCCGTGAAGTCGATCGCGAGGAGCACGTCGACCATCGCCCGGTCGAGCTGCACGAACCGCTCCACCACCCGCGCCGCGTCGAGCCCGCGGCCGATGAGGGGCACCCGCTGGGTCACCGCCTGGTCGTTCACGGTGGAGTCGATGACGAGCACGCCCGCCGAGGTGGTCGTGGGGCGCGCGGCGAGCCCGATCACCACCTCTGCGCTCTCGCCGGTCGGGACCGTGGCTGGCCCGGAGCTCAGGTCGGGGCCGCGGTCGAGCGAGAAGCCGTCGCCTTCGACGCGCAGCCCGGTGAGGGTGGTCGGCGCCTCGCTGTGGCGCCACAGGCGCACCGTCCGGGTGGCGGCGCTGCAGGTCGCGGGGAGCGCGCCGAAGTCGAGCGCGGGCGGCGAGGCGAAGAAGCCCGTCTCGGCCCCGAGCCCCTCGATCGGGATCCGGATCTGCGGCTCCGACGCGCCGTCGATCGTCAGCTGCAGTACACCTTGCACCGGGCCGGGGGCGGTGACGATCATCTCCACCGGCAGGTCCCACCACGTCCAGGCCGGCACCCGGAGCGGGAGCGCGGGCCGGCGCGGGAGGAGCAGCTCCGGCGCCGAGCCGGCCGAGAAGGCGACCTGGGTGATGAGGCAGTCCACGAGCCCTCGGTTCTGGAGCCGGACCCAGCCCACCTCGGGCCGGCCCGCCTCACCCGCGCCGAGCGTGACCTGCTCGGTCACCGCGTACTCACACCGCGGGAGCGGCTCGCCCTCGCCCTGCACCGGCACGTCGAGCGGGCCATCGGGGTCGTTGCTCGCGATCCGCAAGACTCCTTGCCACGCGCCCTCGGGCATCGTCGCGACGACCGCCATCATCATGGCCTGGCCAGGCTCGATGCGGCCCACGCCGCTGGCGCGCACCGGCGCACCTACGATGCCCGCCGCGCCCTCGACGATGAGCGGCTGCTCGCCCAGGTTCTCGAGCAGGAGCTCGCGCGGGACCTCGACCCCCGCCGCGGCGAGGCCGAAGTCGAGCGCGCTCGGGGTCACGCGCAGGTCGGGCGGGGCAGCCGGGCGGAACCCGCGCCCCGAGAGCGTGACCGCGGCCTCACATCCGGGACAGCCGGTGATGCGCAGGGCCCCTTGCACCACGCGCTGGTCCTCCACCGGGCGCAGCTCGGCAGAGAGCGTCGCGCGCTGCCCCGGCGCGAGGGTCAGCGGCCCCACCGGCGTGACGCAGAAGGTGCTCGTGCCTCCGCTGCCGCAGGCGGTCACGTTCGTGCCCGGCTCGACCTCCAGCTGGAGCTCGAGCGACCCGACGTTGTCGAGGGTGACCGCGAGGGTCGCGGTGGTGCCGATCAGGACGTCCCCGAACTCGAGGGCGCTCGGGTGCACCTCGAGGCGGGCCGTGCCCGGCAGCTCGACCGTCCCATCCGAACAGGCCCACGCCCCGAGGGCGAGGGCGGGCAACAGGAGGTGCGCGGGCCCGATCCTCACGCGTCTTGAGTGTGCGCTGGGGCCCGATTCCGTCACACGACGTGCCGGCTCAGCGCACCTTGCGGGCGCGGGCGCCCACCTTGGGCGAGATCTTCCGGTTGGAGGCCTCGGCCGAGCGCAGGCCGTGCAGCACCGGCTGGCGCCAGGAGATCCCGGTGTCGACCGGGGCGGTGTCGAACTGCTTGAAGGTGAAGCCGTCACCGCCCATGTACATGAAGTCCAGGATGATCACGGTGTAGCTCTTGTCGTCGCGGATCGGCTTCCCCACGCGGTCCACGAGGGAAGCTACCTTGCGCACGTTCTTCTGCTCGCGATAGCTCCAGGACATCCCGCCCACGATGGGGTGGTCGATCTCCAGCTGGGCCTTGATCGCCTGGCCGGTCATGGTGGTGATCAGGAGGTTGTTCTCGAACGGCAGCGCGCTCACCACGTCACCCATGGTCACCGGGCCAGCGGGGAGCGGCTGGCGCAGGGCGCCGTGGTTCAGCATCGCGAAGTCGACCTCGGGGAACTCGGCGAGCCAGCTGTCCACCACCACGTGCCCGAGCGGTGAGTTGGTGAAGTCGCCCACGGGCAGGGGCTTCGCGAAGCGGCCGAGGGTCTCGGAGGCGAGGGTCTTGGCCTTCTGGCGGGCCCCCTCCGCGATGCGCGCGAGCTCGGGCGAGGGCGGGAAGGGCGGGGCGCCCACCTCGCCGGTGACCTCGACCGTCTCGGGCACCACCTTGGTCACCGCGCCGGTCTTGTTGTCGACGGTGACGTCGAAGCGCACGTAGCTGCGGCCGAAGGGCCCGGGGTTCACCACCGGGATGCCCGCCACCTCGACCTGCTCGCGGCGGTGGTTCTGCCCCGCCACCACCGCGGTGATCCCCAGGTCCGCGTTGGCCTTGATGACGTCCTGCGCCTTGGCCAGCTCGTCGTGGAACAGCACCACGATCACCTGGGCGCCCGCCGCCTTCACCTCGGGCACGACCTTCTTCAGGGTCTCGCCGTAGTCGCGGAACTCGAGGTTCGCCACGTGCTTGGCCAGGGTCGTCTTCGGCGTGTCGATGTACGACAGGCCCACGACGCCGACCTTCACGCCCTGCCGCTTCACGATGACGTAGGGCGCCACGAAGTCGGGGTGCCTGTCGGTGCCCGCCTCGTAGAGGTTTGCGCCGAGGAAGGGGAACTTCGCCTCCTGAGCCCGCGCCCGCAGGATCTCCACCCCGAAGTCGAACTCGTGGTTCGCCACGTTGGCGGCGGTGAGCCCCATGGCGTTGTACGCCTCCACCACCGACTCCCCGCGCAAGATGGTGGACTCGGTGGGGCCGGTCCACATGTCGCCGTTGTCGAGGATGACCGAGTTCGCCCCGGTGACCCCGTCGCGATGCTCGAGCGTGCCCGCGAGGTTCGCGATGCCGCCGAAGTAGCGGGTGTAGTGGTTCGGCTCGAGCGGCAGGAGCCACCCGTGGAAGTCCGAGACCGCCACCACCTTGATCACGGTGTCGGTGGCGGGCGGCGCCACCGGCGCGGGCGCGGGGGCAGCTGCGGCCACCGTGGCGGTGACGGTGCCGGCGCCGGGCGCGGGGGCCTGCTGAGCGGCGCCGCCACAGGCGGCCAGGGTCAGGGCGAGGAGGGCGGAGGCGGGGCGGTGCAGGCGGGGCATGACAGCCTCGCGCAATAGTCTTTGCCCGCCAAAGGATCAACACGTATGCGGGCGCTGTGGAGTACTACTTCCAACGCTACGGGGACCTGGAGCTCCAGCGCCGCATGGTCAGCGACCGCTGGCGCACCGACGCCTTCGCCGCCGCGATCCGCGCCGCGGTGCGCCCGGGGGACGTCGTCCTGGACGTGGGCACCGGGACCGGCATCCTCGCCATGCTGGCCGCCCGGGCCGGCGCCCGGGTGGTCTACGCCATCGACCAGGCCGAGATCGCCAAGACCGCGGCCAACCTGGTGAAGCTCAACGACCTGGAGGACAAGGTGAAGATCCTCCGGGGCCCCGCCGACGAGCTGGAGCTGCCCGAGAAGGTGGACCTGATCATCAGCGAGTGGCTGGGCCACATGGCCTTCGTCGAGAACATGCTCGACGACGTCCTGGCCGCCCGCGACACCAACCTGAAGCCCGGCGGGCGCATGCTCCCGGCCCGGGTCGCGGTGAAGCTGGCCCCGGTGGGGGATCCCGTCCTGTACCACCACGACGGCCCCGGGTTCTGGCGCAAGTCCGTGCACGGCCTGGACTTCTCGTCCCTCGAGGCGCTCGAGCTGCGCCAGGGTCGGGTGCTCCAGACCCGCGTGGAGCCCGCCACCCTCCTGGCCCCCGACGTGGTGCTGGCCGACCTCGACCTGGCCGAGGCCGGCTCCGAGGATCCCTTCACGAGCGGCACCACGACCCTCGAGATCGCCCAGGACGGCGTCCTGTCGGGCTTCGCGGGGTGGTTCGAGTGCGAGCTCGCCCCGGGGGTCCCCCTCGATACCAGCCCGCGGCAGCCCGAGACGCACTGGTCCCAGAGCGCCTTCGCCTTCCCGCCCCGCCCCGTCCGAAAGGGCGAGCGCCTCACCTTGGAGTGGAGCATGGACCGCCACCCCGACGAGCCTCGGTACATGCAGGTCGGGTTGACCCTCGACGGCGAGCACCAGGTCTTCGTGGTGGAGTGAGAGCGGTCACAGCTGACCCAAACAGCCCCCCAGCCGCGTATCAGTGGGTGAGATGCGCGCCGTCGTCCGCCAGCCCTTCGCCGGGCCCCGCGCCTTGCTGCGCGCGCAGTCCCAGCAGGGCTGGGTGGGCGGGATCGAGGGCGCCGTGACCCTGCTCTTCCTCACCGTCGGCTTCCTCGTCGCGTCCGCGGTGCTCCTGCCGGCCTGGGCCCTGATGCGGCTCGCCGGCCGTCGGGCCTGATCGAGCGCCGTTTCGTTTGCCTGGCGCCGCCTCCGGCGCCACCCTCGAGCTCCCGATGCTCGATCCCAACCCCGCTCAGGAGCCCCAGGAGGGTCTGGAGAAGAACCAGCTCGTGCCTCGCGACGCCGCTACCGAGGAGGCGGTCGCCCTGTACCGCGCCCGCCCCCACGGCGTGCTCGGGACGCTCTCGGCCCGCGGCGACGCGTGGCCCTTCGCCTCCGTGGTGCCCTTCAGCCCAGACCGCTGGGGGCGCCCGGTGATCTACGTGGCCTCCATCGCCGAGCACACCCGCAACCTGAAGGCCGACGGGCGGGCCAGCCTGTTCCTCCAGCCCGAGGTGCCGGCGGGGGTGGACGCCCAGACTCTGCCCCGCCTCACCCTCATGGGCCGCTTCAACCCACTCCCCAAGCAGGACGAGGCCGACGCTTTCGCAAGATACGTTGCGGCGCTCCCAGTGGCGCGGGACTACGAGCGGACCCACGACTTCTCGCTGTGGCGGATGACGCTGGAGAAGGCCCGCTACATCGGCGGCTTCGGCAAGATCTTCTGGCTCGAGCCGGACGCCTTCCTCGTGGATCCCGCTCGAGATCCCTTGCTCCCGGTGGCGGAGCGGGTGGTGAGCCACATGAACGAGGACCACGCGGACGCGCTGGTGACCTACTGCCAGGCCTTCTATGGGCTCACGCCGAGCGAGGTGAAGATGGTAGGGGTGGACCAGGGCGGCTTCGACCTCGAGGCCGACGGGCGGCGCCTCCGCTTCACCTTCCCGGCCCCGGTCGGCCCCGACACCGTGCGCAAGGCCGTGGTGGCGCTCCTCGGTGACGCGCGGGCGCGCCTGGGCGCGACATAGGGTAGATTCCGCGCGTGCGACGCGCGCTCCTCCTCCCCCTCCTCGTCTCCTGCGCCACCGCCCCGCCGCCCCCCGCCGAGCCCACCGTGGTGTCGGAGGCGGGGGTGGTCGAGATCGCGCCCGGGGTGACGGTCGAGGTCGCGCCCGGCTGGCGCCTCGACAAGCAAGACAACCTGCTCATCGCCCACGCCCCCGAGGGGGGCCTCTCCCTCGCCACCGTGATCGAGCGCGCCGAGTCCGGCGAGGCGGCGGTGCACGCGGCGTGGGCCCGGGTGGCCCCCGACATGAAGTGGCCGGAGCAGGCGGTGCGGCATCCGCCGGCCCGCGATGGCTGGGACGAGGCGGTGCGGGTGGAGTACGACGTGCCGGTCGCCGAGGCCTACGTGGTGCTCGCGATGGGGCGCCGGGCGGGCGAGCGCTGGTACATCCAGCTCGCGCGGGGCCCGGCGGACCTCTTCGACCGGCGCGGGGCGCAGCTGGCCAC
>JACKEN010000085.1 GCA_020632995.1 Deltaproteobacteria bacterium
GGAAGCTGCGCGCCGAGCGAGACCGGCGCTTCGCCGAGCGGGCCTCCATCGCCGCGCGGATCGGAGACCGCACGCGGGCAGCGGCGGGCCAGGCCCTGGTCGAGCTGCTGTCGGAGGTGGCCCAGCTCAACCAGGCGCGACCGCGCCGCACCAGCGGCTCGCCCGCAGCGGCCCGGCTCGATGGGGCCTCCAAGCTGCTCAGCGTGCTGATGACCGGCTGGCGAACCTCACAGTGGATCGAGGCGGCCATGGCGAGCGTCCTGTCCCAGAGCATGCCCGCGGGCTGGACCCTCGAGCTCCTGGTGGGCGTAGACGGGTGCCCCCAGACGCTCGCCGCGGCGCGGCGGGTCCGCGATCCCCGGGTCGTGGTGGTGGAGCTCGCAGAGAACGGCGGCACCTATCGAGCGCTGAACACCTTGCTCACCTTCGCGCGGGGCACCCTGATCGCGATCCTCGACAGCGACGACGTCGCCTCCCCTGATCGCTTCCGCCTGCAGATCGAGCACCTCGAGGGGCACCCCGAGCTCGACTTCGTGGGTGGTCAGTTCCTCCAGACCGACGCGAACCTGGCCCGCGCCCGTCCGGGCGAGCCGCTCCCGGCAGACATCGGCGCCGCGTTCAGGAGCGGCGCCTCCGCCTACGCGTGCCACGGGACGCTGACCGCGCGGCGCTCGGTCTACGACGCGCTCGGGGGCTATGACGACACCCGGGTGGGCGGGGACTGGGAGCTCGTGCTCCGGGCCCTCGGGCGCGGCCTCCGCGGTGAGAACCTCGCGCAACCCGTCTTGCGCCGAAGGCAGCACGACGCGCAGCTCACGCGCGCGCCGGGGACGGGCGTCGGCTCGGCCCTCCGCGAGAGCTACCGGGCGCGGCTGCGGGCCGACGAGGCGCGGTATCGGCGAGGGGAGGTGCCGCCCCGCATCGCCCCCGCCGCCCGGACCAGGGTGCGCGGCGTGCACGGCAGCGCGCGCTCCACCCTGGTGGTCATGCCGACCATCCCAGAACGGGTCGCCTCGGCGGGGCAGGTGATCAGCACCCTGCTCGCCCAAGGCCCCACCCGGATGGTTGTTCTCTTGAATGGACACGGTTCGAGCTCCGGCCTCCCGGATGACCCACGCGTCGAGTACGTGAAGAACCCGCCCGGGACCGGACCCGCGTCGAGGCTCGACGTCGACACCACGGGCTTCGACGTGGTGGCGCACGTCGACGACGACATCGTGTACCCGCCCGACTACCTCGAGCGGTGCCGGGCGGACCTGGACCGCTACGGTCCCGGGGCCATCGTCTCGTACCACGGTCGGTACTGGCCCAAGGGCGCCACCGCGTATCGGGACCGGCAGGTGCTGCACTTCACAGCCGCCACGCCCCGCCCGTGGCGGGTTCCCTACGGGGGCATGGGCGTGTCCGCGTTCGCCGGGCGCGTAGGCCGCGTCTTCCAGGGACCTCGGCCCGCGATCTTCGAGCGCGACGACGACGTCTGGATGTCCGCCGTCGCTTCGCAGGTTGGATTGCGAGTCATCCGCCCGCCGACCGACGCTCGATGGCTGAGCCCGATGAGCGGCGCGGCCCCCGGCTCGCTCTACGAGCGGGCCCAGGCCGAGGGGTTCGCGGCCCGCGAGCAGGCCATCGCGTACGCGGTGGCGATGCTGGGGTTCCGGCGGAGCGATCGCGAGGAGGTGGAGACATGAGGCCCTACTGGGAGCAGCGGCACCGCGCCGTCCATGGGCTCCGGGCGGTCGCCAACCTGGACCGGTCCGAGGCCGAGAACGCGAAGGAGTACGAGGTGGCGCGAGCGCGCCTCGCCGCGCTCATACGCCAGGACTTCGAGGCCGCGGCGGCCCTCTCGGTGCTCGATGTGGGGTTCGGGCAGGGCCACGACGCCGAGGTCTTGCAGCGGCTCGGGGTGCAGGACTACACCGGGCTCGACTTCGCATCACCCCGGCCGTCCGGGTTCCCGCCCGGCTACCGCTTCCTCCGCCAGGACATCGCCGCCGCTGACCTCGAGGTCGAGGGCGGCTTCAGCCTGGTGCTCCTGCTCGACGTGGCGTTCCACGTAGTGGACGACGACGCCTTCGCGCGCATGGTCGCCAACGTCCGCCGACACGCCACGGACCGCATCTACGTGACGGGCCTGTTCCGTGATCTACCCCTCGCCCCCCACGTCAGGCATCGCCCGCTGTCGGCGTTCGCGGAGCTCGGCACGCCGATCGATCTGCAGCCATGGCGGGACACCCACCTGTTGCGCATCAAGGTATGAAGACGGGGGTCCGCTCCACGAAGTAGGTGTTCTGCCCCGGCACCGGCACGCCGGGCCCCACGGTGCCGGTCACCGGGTCGAAGCGCGCGATGTAGGCGTCAGCCGGTCGGCGATTGTAGGCGTCGTGTCGGCCCGTGACGATGCGGCGCGTGAAGGCGAGCGTGCGCCCGCTCGGGCTCCACGCGGGGTAGCTGCTGCTCCCGGCCACCCCAAGGGGGAGATTCGCGGCGGCCAGATCGTCCACCGCGCCGGACTGATCCGCACGCACGAGCCGAAGCCGTGCGTCCGGCGCCGCGTACGTGGTGCGGCCGCGCGCGCTGTGCGTGTAGGCGATCCAGCGCCCGTCCGGCGAGAAGGCCGGCGCATAGTGCGCCCCCCCGTCCCCACTCGCCCCCACCACCGGCTCGGCCACCCCGCCGGCCGCGTCGATGATCATGAGATCGCACGGCCCATCGATGCGATACAGCGCGCCGTCCTCCCGGTCGCCTCGGGCGAAGGCGATCCGGTCCGGCCGGCCCCAGCTCGCCATGCGGTGGGTGTAGCGAGGATCATCCGCACCGGCGACTCTGCGCAGGAAGCCGGAGCCGATGGCACCGATGCTCAGGCCTTCGTCCTGGTCCGTGTACACGAACTGATAAGGAGGCACCGTCTCCGGGTCGGGCGCAAACGAGACGCCGGTGGGCACGGGATCCGTCGAGATGCCGACCTCGATGCGTACGCCGCTCTCGAGCTCGATCGCCTCGAGCGCGCGCCCCGCGTCGTAGAGCACGTAGCGCCCATCCGGGCTCACGGCGTGGCAGCCTGGGCAGCCAACGTCGCCCGGGAGCACACCCCTCGACTCGAGCTGCGGCAGGACCACCGTCTCGAGCTGTACACCGCCCTCGAGCCAGAGTCGGTCATGCCAGATGAGGAGCCCGCTGGCGTCGCCGACCGCAGGGGGCGCGCCACCCTGCACCGGGATCCGCACCGCCGGCCGGAGGCGGTCGTTCGAGCGGACCAAGATCTCGGCCTCGTCGTCGATCTCGTCCCTGGGGGCGTAGCGCACGGCGACCGTCCGCGTCTCGCCTGGCTCGAGTCGGAAGGCGCTGACGTCCGGGAGCAGGATCTCCCCATGAGGTTTCGCAAGCTCGATTGCCGCCACCTCGACCGCGCGCTCACCGCAGGCAGTGAGCTGGAGCGCGCGCTCCGCCCCCGCCTCCCCGACCCTCCCGAAGTCGATGGTCTCCGCGTCGACGCAGAGCTGCCGACGCGCGACCTCGGCCTCGACTGCGAGCACGAGCTCAGGCGCATCAGGGCTGCTGGTGCGCACCACGATGGACGATCGCGCCGGGCCCGTGCCCCGCGGCGTGAAGGACACCTCGATCGACGAGGCGCCCTCGCCCACCAGCTCCTGAGGCAAGTCCGGGGTGGTAATGGTGAAGCCGGCCTCCGCGAACCCCGGCCCTGGCTCGATGGACTCGATCCGACAATCGCGGCCCACGACCGCGGTGTTGGTGACGGTCAGGCTGCGGCGCTGGGTCGGCTGCTCCGCGACCAGCCCGAAGCCCACGAACGGCGGATCGACGCGCACCTCGCAGGGCGAGGTCTCGCCTGGGCTCCCGAGGACCTGGAGCACGAGCGGCGCCCCACTCGCAAGGCGGAACCGCACCTCGCCCTGGACCGCCATGGTCCCCACCGACGCCCAGTACACGACGGGCACCGACACGAGCCCCCCAGGGGGCACCTCGAAGGGTACTCGGACATCCGGGTGCACATGGATCTCGCGGCTGGTGCTCGAGGTCTCGACCACCGTGCAGGGGCCGGTGCCGCGGTTGACCAACGCGACGCTCCGTTCGCCGTAGGGGAAGTTGGGCAGCGATCCCAGTGCGTAGCGGAGCGTCTCGGGCTGCAGCTCGAGCGCACACGCCTCCGTCACATGAGCACGTACGGGGATCGTCGTCGGTCCATCCTCGTGATCGATCGCGAGCACACCCTGAAGGGGGCCTGGCGTGAGCGCCTCGACTCGGACCGGGAGCTGGACCGACGCGCCGACCGCCAGCTCCACGATGCCGAGATCGACCGAAAGCCAGCCTGCGTCGCTCGTGACCCCGGCCAGCGTGAGCCGCTCCCGCCCGCAGTTCGTGAGCTCGACGCTCTCGGTGCGCGCCGACCCGATCTCGAGCGTCCCGAGGTCGAGCTCGGGAGGTGACACGCACAGCGCGCCGCGACCCGGGTCAGGCCAGCCTGCGTCACCCTGCTCCGACGGCAGCGGCTGGACCTCGCCGGTGCAGCCGGCGGCCACGATGAAGAGGGGCACGAGGAGCTCGCTGCGCATGTTCACCTCTCAGGGGACCAGGAGGAGAAGACAGCTCACGCGCGCCGGGGCAGAGGCCCCCTGCACGGTCACCGTCAGGACCGCGGAGGTGGGATTGCCCGCCGGGATCGGGAGCGTCTCCGGGACCGTGAAGGACAACCGTGCACCGTCGCGTTCGACCGCGACGCCAGACACCTCGACGAGCTCGCCTGTCACCAGGATGCTCACGGTGGTCGCTCCTGGCTCCGGTGCGAAGTGCGCCCCGTTCACCACCGCCGGCGCTCCGCTCCGCAGGAGGGAGCCCCCGCCGTGGCCTTCGATCCCCGGGGGCTCTGCGGCTGCATCGTTGATTGTGGGGCTGGGCCGCGTGGCGCTGGAGGCCCGCACGCGAAGGTCCGCGGCGTCCGCCCCCCCAGCGTTGGCCACTCGAACGGAGACGTCGCGCCCCTCTGCACCGAGAGCGCCGTCGTCCACGACCTCGGGGATGAGCACCACCAGCCGATTCGGCCCGCACCGAGGGAGCACGAACCCCGCCGCGCCGACCCCGTGACCGTCGATGGTGACCTCGTTCGTCAACATGTCTTGCGCGGCGTTGTAGGCCGGCGCTCGAAACCCGCGCCCCTCGATCACGAGCTCGGCGCCCACCTCGACGCCCACCGTGGCGGTGGGTGAGAAGCCGGTGATCCGGACGAGGTTCTCGGGCGGCTCCACCACGATGTGGACCGGGACCAGGATATGGGCCGCGTCGTGCTCGACGACGATCGTGGTCGAGGCGGCGCCCTCCACCTGCGCGAAGGCCCGAACGGCCAGGAGGGTCGATGCTCCAGGTGCCAGCGGCGCGTCCCAGCCCCCCTCGATCTCCAGCCAAGAGGCGTCGGCGTGCACCGCGCGCACCGCAAGGTGCGTTGCCCCGCAGTTCGTGAGGGTCACGCTCGCCGCCACCGAGGTCCCCAGCACCGCGGTCCCGAGCTCGAGCTCGCTCGGCGCTGCGCAGAGCGCGCCTTCGGCCCCAGCGTCCGTCGGCGCTGGACCAGCATCTTCGAGTGACACGTCCGTCACGCCCGCGTCGCCGGGCTGAGGAGGCGCCCCGAGCGGAGCGACCTCCACGCCGCACCCCGCTGCCATCAAGCACGTCAGGATCCCGGTCCAGGGCCTCATGGGGTTGCCCCTAACAAAAAAACCGGATGGAAGGAATTGAAATCGAAGGCTCACCGCGAAGGCGGTGAGGACGGTCAGGGGCCCGACTTCTTCGTCTGCAGGCCCGGGATGGGCAGGCAGGTGAACAGATAGGGCAACCAACGGAAGAAGTAGTCGAAGACCTGGACGATGATGAACAGCAGGATCAGCGCGCAGAGGGTGACGATCGGGATGGAGAGCGAACACACCATCCCGAACGTGCTCTGATCATCGGCTTTGCACGGCCCGGGCTCGTCCACCGTCGGCAGGTCCTTGTGGAAGGGCCAGGGGAGCACCGAGAGCACGAGATCACCGGGCCTCCTATAGCCCTCGCTGCGAATCGGCCCGGCATGCCGGGCCGCTCTCGCTCATGATCTTGTACCGCGCACGGGGAGTCGGGTCGAGCCCGGCGAGCGCTCCCGACCACCCCGCCAGGCGAGGTCAGATCCTCCGCCCCCGGCGCGTACCCCTCGGTGCCCGGGAGGGCGAGAAATCGATGACCCACCGACACACACGACCCCCGACCCACCCACTCACTCATGGGCTCCTGGCCCTCACCGCCGCTGGCGCGCTCTCGGCCTGCGGCGACTACAACTTCGAGACCTGGGTGCGCCCCAAGCTCAACCCCGACCTGATCGCCTCGCGCGCGAAAGCGCCGCCTACCGTGACGGTGCCTGCAGAGCGCGCGCCTGCCGAAAGCCCGCCCCTGCCCTCGGTGAAGGCGGCGCTCGAGACGTGGCGCGCCGCCGACCCCGACATCCGCGTCACCTGGCTACGCGGCCACGTCGACGCGTTCACCGCGCGACCCCGCGCGACCGTGCCCGACTACGCCGCCCGCGCCCTCGCGCGACACGGGATGGAGGCCAAGGCGGTGGCCCCCAGCTTCGAGCCGGTGAAGGAGCCGGGCGTCGAGCCGAAGGCGGTCGCCGAGCCGCCGCACGCGCTCCGCGACATCATGGAGGAGGACGGCGAGACGACCTGGTACCGGCAGGACGGCGCGGAGGTGGCGAAGGACGTGCTGGCCGAGTTCCTCGCGGAGCACGACGACGTCTTCCGCGTCGGCGCCGAGCTCATCGAGGCGGGCCTGCCCAACCTCGAGCTCACCGAGCACGGGGTCGGGCGACACTTCCGCCGCGTCGCCTTCCAGCAGCGCGTGGGTGATGTCCCGCTGGTCGAGGGCAAGACGGTGGTCTTGTTCGACCTGAGCTGGAACGTCATCGCCATCTCGCGTCAGCTCGCCACCCGCGAGAAGCTCCCCGCCGCGCCCGACAGCGCGGTCTCCGAGGGGTTGGCAGAGGAGCTTGC
>JACKEN010000086.1 GCA_020632995.1 Deltaproteobacteria bacterium
GATGTCTTGCCGAGGGCGCTCGCCGAGCTGGTGGCCATCCCGGGCCTGCCGCCCCTGGCCCTGCCCGAGCCGTGGCGGGAGGAGGTGGTGACCCCGGAGGTCGAGGCGGTGTTCGCCGAGCCCAAGCCCCGGATGCGCCACGTGGTGGGGCAGGTCTTCTTTCACTACCCGGGCGGGCGCTTCGCGGTGGGGAGCCGTGAGTCCGGCCTGGTGGACGAGCTCGCGCACCGGGTGGTGCGGCGGGATCAAGAGGCGGAGCGGACCCGCATCCTGCGCCTGGCCGCCCTGGGGGTGCGGCGGGCCGAGGAGTCCGAGGATCTGCGGGTGCAGGTGCTGCAAGAGCACTTGCCAGGCCTGGTGCGCCAGCTGGTGCAGGAGGGCTGGCGGGTCGAGGCCTCGGGCCGGCGGATGCGTGGGCTGTCCAGCCAGTCCCTGCAGCTGAGCTCCGGGGTGGACTGGTTCGAGCTGTCGGGGGAGCTGGACTTCGAGGGGGTCAGCGCCGGCCTGCCGGAGCTCCTCGAGGCGATCAAGTCCGGGAGCCGCTTCGTGCGGCTGGGGGACGGCTCCGAGGGGATGCTCCCGGAGTCGTGGCTCGAGCGGTACTCGGCCCTCGCGAACCTCGGGAGCAAGAAGGCGGGCAAGCTCCGCTTCGCCTCGAGTCAAGCGATCTTGCTCGACCTCCTCCTCGAGGGGCAGGGCGACGTGGCGGTGGACGAGGGGTTCGAGCGGGCCCGGGCCACCGTCGATCGCAACGCGCGGGTGGAGGCGCTCGAGGAGCCCGAGGGCTTCGTGGGGACCCTCCGTGACTACCAGCGGCTCGGGCTCGGTTGGCAGGTCTTCTTGCGCAAGGTCGGGCTCGGGGGCTGCCTGGCCGACGACATGGGCCTCGGCAAGACGGTGCAGGTGCTCGCGATGCTCGCCATGCGCAAGCGCGAGGCGATCGGCCGGCCGAGCCTGGTGGTGGCGCCGCGGAGCCTGATCCACAACTGGATGGACGAGGCGCGGCGCTTCGTCCCCGACCTGAAGGTGCTGGCCTTCGTGGGGCCCGAGCGGCACGAGGCGCTGCCCGAGCTCCCGAGCTATGACCTGGTGATCACCACCTACGGCACCCTGCGGCGCGACGTCGAGGCGCTGTCCGGGGTGGCGCTGGACTACGTGATCCTCGACGAGGCCCAGGCGATCAAGAACGCGGGGGCGCAGGCGAGCAAGGCGGTGCGGCTGCTGCAGGGGGAGCACCGGCTCGCGCTGTCCGGCACCCCGGTCGAGAACCACCTCGCGGAGCTGTGGAGCATCTTCGAGTTCCTCAACCCGCGGATGCTCGGCGCGCGGCGGGACTTCGCCTCCCTCGCCCGGCCCGAGCAGCGCGGCGCGCTCACGCGGGTCGCTCGCGGGCTGGCCCCGCTGATCCTCCGGCGCACCAAGGACCAGGTGCTCTCGGAGCTGCCGGCCAAGACCGAGCTCACCGTGTTCTGCGAGCCGGACGAGGACGAGGCGCGCCGTTACCGCGAGCTGCGCGATCACCTCCGGCGCAGCCTCACCGAGCGGGTGGAGCGCGACGGGATGGGCCGGGCGAAGATCCACGTGCTCGAGGCGCTGTTGCGGTTGCGCCAGGCGGCTTGCCATCCGGGGCTGCTCGACGAGAAGCGCCGGAAGCAGGGCAGCGCCAAGATCGACACCCTCCTCGCCCACCTCACCGAGGTGCTCGAGGAGGGGCACAAGGCGCTGGTGTTCTCGCAGTTCGTGCAGCTCCTCTCGATCGTGCGTGAGCGCCTGGACGCGGAGGGCATCTCGTACGCGTACCTCGACGGCTCCACCAAGGACCGCGAGGCGGTGGTGCGCAGCTTCCAGGAGGGGAGCGAGCGCTCGGTGTTCCTCATCAGCCTCCGGGCGGGCGGCCTGGGCCTGAACCTCACCGAGGCCGACTACGTGTACATCCTCGACCCGTGGTGGAACCCGGCGGTGGAGGCGCAGGCCATCGACCGCGCCCACCGCATCGGGCAGACCCGGCCGGTGTTCGCGTACCGGCTGATCGCGCAGGGCACGGTGGAGGAGAAGATCCAGGCCTTGCAGGCCGAGAAGATGGAGCTGGCGGAGGCCATCGTGTCATCGCACGAGGGGCTCATCGAGCGCCTCACCCTCGATGACCTGCGGGGCCTGTTGAGCTGAGCCGAGGAGGACGAATGAGCAAGCCGGTGGCGTTGGTGAGCGGGGCGAACCGCGGGATCGGGCGGCGGGTGGCCGAGCGCCTCGCGGCGGACGGCTACCGGGTCCTGGTCGGGAGCCGGGTCCTCGCCGCGGGCGAGGCGGTGGCGGGGCGGATCCGGGCGACGGGCGGGGACGCCGAGGCGGTGTCGCTCGATGTGGCCGACGACGCCTCGGTGGCCGCGGCGGCGGCAAGCCTGCCTGCATTGGACGCGCTGGTGAACAACGCCGGGGTGGCCCTCGACGGCTTCGACGCCGAGGTGGTCCGGCGGACCCTCGCCGTCAACACCTATGGCGCCCACCGGCTCACCCACGCGGTCCGCGACAAGCTGGTGTCGGGGGCGCGGGTGGTGAACGTGTCGAGCGGCCTGGCGGACGAGGCCGGATTGCAGGATGTCCTGCGCGAGCGTTTCGCGGATCCCGGGCTCGACGAGGCGGGCCTGCTCGCGCTCCTTCAGGAGTTCGAGGCGGCGGTGGCGGCGGGCCGGCATGGCGGCGCAGGCTGGCCTTCGTCGGCCTACCGGATCTCGAAGGTCGGGCTGAACGCGCTCACGCGGATATGGGCGCGGTCGTGGGGCGATCTGTATGTCAACTCGGCTTGCCCGGGTTGGGTCCGCACCGACATGGGCGGCGCGGGCGCGCCTCGATCCCTGGACGAGGGCGCGGACACCATCGTGTGGTTGGCCGAGGGTCCCGCCGCGAGACCCACCGGCGGGTACTTCCGGGACCGCGCCCCCGCGGGCTGGTAGCGCTCCGCCAAGGAAATCCGCCGGGGCGATAACCACGCTGAACGCGAGGAGGTTCCGCTCCGCTCGGCAGCGGAACGAATCCCGCGCTGCTACGCGTTGACTGACCGGGCTGGAGGGCGCAAAACCGGCTCTCGCTCGCGACGATGCGGGCCGACTTAGGAGGACTTCATGGCCAGCTTGAACAAGGTCACATTGATTGGAAACCTCGGGGCTGATCCCGAGGTGCGCTACACGGCCAGTGGGAGCCCGGTGGCGAACTTCAGGATCGCTACCTCGGAGCAGTGGACGGACCGCAGCGGAGAGAAGCAGGAGCGGACCGAGTGGCACCGGATCGTGGTGTGGGGCAAGACCGCGGAGATCTGCGGCGAGTACCTGCGCAAGGGGCGCTCGGTGTACGTCGAGGGGCGGCTGCAGTCCCGCGAGTGGGAAGACAAGGAAGGCGTCAAGCGCACGACCGTCGAGATCAACGCGGACCGGGTCCTGTTCCTGGGCGGCCGCGGTGAGGGCGGCGGCGGCGGTGGTGGCAGCTACGGCGGCGGTGGCGGCAGCTACGGCGGTGGTGGCGGTGGCGGCGGTGGCGGCAGCTACGGCGGCGGCGGCGGTGGCGGCTACGGCGGCGGCGGCGGTCGCAGCGGCGGTGGCGGCGGCGGTGACTTCGGCGGCGGGGACGAGCCCCCGCCCCTCGATGACAGCGACATCCCGTTCTAGCGCGAGCTGATCGCGCGGGCTCCGGCGTCGGCCGGAGCCCGTCTTCAGAGCGTCAGGCGCAGGCAGACGCGCGGCGCTGGCTCGAACCCGTGGTTCGCCATGAAGGCGATCAGATCGAAGTGGTTCCAGTCCACCAGGGTCTCCACCCGCTCCACGTTCAGCGCGCGCAGGTTCATCAGGAGCTGGCGCATCAGCGCCTTGCCGACCTTGTGGCGGCGGTAGCCCTTGTCCACCCCGACCGAGTCGATGAGGGCCACCGGCTCTGAGCGGCCGAACTCACCGTAGTAGAGGCGGGCGATGACGAAGCCCACCACGTGCCCGTCCAGCTCGCCCGCGAGGCTGATGTGCACCGCGCCGGGCTCGAGCGCCTCGCGGAGCTTGGTGCGGTAGTACGCCTCCCGGTTGCGCTCGGTGGCCTGGCGGTCGATCCGCACCACCATCTCCAGGTCGTCGGCCTTCAGCTGCCGAACGTTCACGCGATCCGTCTCCAGCTCGCCCGCGGACAGGGCGTCGTCCCGCTCGGTCGTCACGCTTGCCATGGCCTTCCTCCCTCTGGGTTGACACCCTATTGGGGATCAAATAGGTATTCAAGTACCTCTTTGCGGTTTTTGGTGGAGGAAGGGCGATGGAGATTCACGGCTGGCAGATGGACGCGGTGGGCGCGCCGCTCAGGCGGGCGGTCCGGGAGCTGAACCCGGAGGTCCTGGGGCCGGGGACGGTGCTGGTGGAGGTGGCCGGGTGTGGGGTGTGCCACACCGACCTGGGCTTTCTGTTCGACGGCGTGCCGACGCGCCACCCGCTGCCGCTGACCCTCGGCCACGAGATCGCGGGGGTGGTGCGCTACGCGGGGGCGGGGGCGGAGTCGTGGGTGGGGGAGGCGGTGGTGGTGCCGGCGGTGATCCCGTGCGGCCACTGCGCCCTCTGTCAGGCCGGTCGGGGGGCGATCTGCAAGGCCCAGCTCTTCCCAGGCAACGATGACCACGGGGGCTTCGCGAGCCACGTGAAGGTGCCCGCCCACGGCCTCTGCCGGGTGGACACCGCGCGGCTGGCGGCGGCGGGGTTGGCGCTGGCGGAGCTGTCGGTGGTGGCGGACGCGGTCACCACGCCCTACCAGGCGATACTGAACTCCGGCCTTGCTGCAGGAGACCTTGCGATCTTCGTGGGCATCGGGGGGGTGGGGAGCTTCGGCGTGCAGATCGCCAAGGCGCTGGGGGCCACCGTGGCGGCCCTGGACGTGGATCCGGTCAAGGTGGAGCGGGCACAGGCGTGTGGCGCGGACTGGACCCATCGGATCTTCGGGGACGAGTCACGGGAGCTGAAGAAGCGCATCGGGGGTTGGGCGAAGGAGCAGGGCCTGCCCGCGACGGGGTGGCGGATCTTCGAGACATCCGGCCACCCCGCCGGGCAGGCCCTGGCCTTCTCGCTGTTGGTGCCCGGCGCCCACCTCGGCGTGGTGGGCTACACGCCCGAGAAGGTCACCTTGCGCTTGAGCAACCTGATGGCCTTCGACGCCACCGCGCGCGGGACGTGGGGCTGCCTCCCCGAGCACTACCCGGCGGTGGTCGACCTCGTGCTCGACGGCAAGCTCGACATCAAGCTCCTGGCCGAGCGCCACCCCATGAGCCAGATCAACGAGCTGTTCAACGCGCTGCACGCGGGCTCGCTCAAGAAGCGCCCGGTGCTGATCCCCGACTTCGAGGAGGGCTCGTCGTGACCTTCGAGATGCGCGCGATGACGAAGGACGACTTGCCGGCGGTGGCCGACATCTATCGCTTCCACGTGCAGCGGGACCCGCCGCGGCAGTGGATGGACGCGGCCAGCCGCTCGATGGACGACCCGGGGGGCCCGCCCCTGGCGTGGGTAGCGGAGGACGCGGCGGGGCGGGTGATCGGCTACGTGGCGGGCGAGGTGCGGAGCTGGGAGTTCGGCTCCGAGCCCGCGGGCTGGATCACCGGGGTGGGCGTGGACGCGGACCACCGGAGCAGCGGCCTGGGGCGCGCGCTGCTCGAGGCGATGCTGAAGGCGTTCCGGCGCCGCAACGTCGCCACGGTGCGGACGATGGTGCAGCGGGACGACGTGCCGGTGCTGCGGTTCTTCCGGGCCGCGGGGTTCGCGACGGGGCCGTACACCGAGATGGAGCTGTCGCTGGAGGGGGAGCCATGATCAGGAGCGAGAGCCTGTACGGGGGCGCGGTGGTGCGCCTCGTGCTGGACAGACCGAAAGCCAACTTGCTCGACCTGGAGATGATCCGGGGGATCTCCGACAAGCTCGACGAAGAGGTCAGCGCCGGCACGAAGCTGGTGATCTTCGAGGGTGCCGGGGGGCACTTCTCGTTTGGGGCGAGCGTGAAGGAGCACGAGAAGGCCCAGGCGCGGCGGATGCTCGAGACCTTCCACGGCCTGTTCCGAAAGCTCGCCGAGCTGGCGGTCCCGACCTGCGCCCTGATCCGCGGCCAGTGCCTGGGGGGCGGCCTGGAGCTGGCTTCGTGGTGCTCGATGGTCGCGGCCTCGCCCGAGGCGCGGCTCGGGCAGCCGGAGATCCAGCTGGCGGTCTTCGCGCCCATGGCCTCGCTCCTGCTCCCGTGGCGGGTGGGGGGCGGAGCGGCCCTCGACTTGCTGGTCACCGGGCGCTCCGTCACCGCCGAAGAGGCCCTGCGCCTGCGGCTGGTGGACGCGGTCACCGAGAACCTGGAGGGCTGGTGGCGCTCCCGATACGAGGCGCACATGGTCGGTGCAAGCGCGACTGCGCTCCGCTTCGGGGAGCGGGCGGCGCGCGCGTCGTTGATGGCGTCGATGAGGCGTGACCTCCCCGAGCTGGAGCGCCTCTACCTCGAGGGCCTCATGGAGACCCACGACGCCAACGAAGGGATCGCGGCGTTCCTCGAAAAGCGGCGGCCGGACTACCAAAACCGATGAGGGAGCCATGAACGACGCACAGACGGTCATCGACGAAATCGTGGCTCGGGCCGACGCGCTCTACCACGACCTGGACTTCGAGGGCGTGAAGGCCTGGCGGGCCGCGCACCCGGAGGGCGGCGTCATCGGCAGCCTCCCCACCTACGCGCCGCGCGAGCTGGTGCACGCGGCGGGGATGCTCCCGGTCATGCTGCGTGGGGTGGGGGATCAGCTGGAGATCATCCGCGGCGACGCCTACTTCCAGTCGTACATCTGCCAGCTCCCGCGGGGCATGATCGAGCTCGCCCTCTCGGGGCGCCTGGC
>JACKEN010000087.1 GCA_020632995.1 Deltaproteobacteria bacterium
CCGGTGATGATGGCCCACCTGACCGGGGCGATGGACGTGCCCCTGGTCCGGAGCCCCGCCTTCGAACGGGAGGCCAAGGCCCTCGGCCTCACCCTCGAGGACCGGGCGCGCCTGGAGCGCTTCGGCAACGGGCGCACCTTGCGCGACTCGTTCCAGGACGCTACGAGCCTCCGGGACGAGCGGCCCCTGGTGCGCCTGGGGTACCTCTTGCGGGAGATCGGCCTTCTGGTGCCCCGGGACCCGCCGGCCTGATCCGGGTCTCTTGACGCTTTTTCACTGTATCCTGGCCGGGCGCTCTGTTAGTGAGTGACCGCTCACTAAATGGCACGCCCCGTCACCATCCGCCGGGAGGACATCCTGGAGGCCGCTCGGCGCCTGTTCATCGAGCAGGGGTTCTCGGTGTCCACCGCGGCCATCGCCCGGGAGGCGGGGGTGTCGGAGGGGTCGATCTTCAAGCGCTTCCCCACCAAGGAGGAGCTGTTCCGGGAGGCCATGTGCATGGGCGGGCCGGACCTCGACCTCGAGGCCCGAGCCGGGCGCGGTGACGTGCGGGAGGAGCTGGTGCAGGTGACCTTGCGCCTGCTGACGTTCTTCGAGGACCTGGTGCCGCGCCTGCTGCGGCTGTGGGCCCAGACCGGCGAGTCGCCCGGCGACATGCTCCGACGGAAGGGTGAGGACGCGCCGCCGCTCCGCGTCATACGCAGGGTCGCGGAGTACCTGAGGATCGAGCAGACGATGGGGCGCCTGGGGGGCGGGGATCCCGAGATCCTGGCCCGGACCCTGGTGGCGTCCATGTACCACTACGTGTTCCTGACCGTGGTGGTGGGGCCCGAGGCGGCCACCATCGCCCCGGAGACCTACGCGCGGGGCGTGGTGGAGCAGCTTTGGAGCGGCGTGGCGCCGACGGCGCCCGGGGGGCGGAGGAAGTCTTGAGTACTGAGAGACAGAGGCGCATCGCGGGGTCGCGGTGGGCGGTGGCCGCGCTGGCCCCGACCCTCGTCGCGGGCTGCGGCATCATCCACAAGGTGGAGCGGGATCCGTCCCCGCCCGTCCCGATGCCGGAGCAGTTCAGGGAGGCGGGCACGACGAAGTCCGAGCCCGAGGCCGGCGCCGCCCAGTGGTGGCGGGTGTTCCAGGATCCCGCCCTCGACAAGGTCATGGAGGACGCCCTGGCCCACAACCTGACCCTCCAGCAGGCCTTCGCGCGGCTGGAGCAGGCCCAGGCGGTGCGCGACGCGGGCAGGGCGGGCTACCTACCTTCGGTGAACGCGGAGGCCTCGGTGGGGCGCTCGCGGAGCGTGTTCAACTTCGGCAGCGCGAGCCCGACCGGGGGCGCGTTCTCGGTCGAGCAGACGCAATACAACTTGTCACTGGCCGCCTCCTACGAGGTGGACCTGTGGGGCCGCGTCCACTCCCTCGCGAGCGCGGCGGACCTCGACTACCTCGCCACCGGCCAGGACGTGGCCGCCGCGACCATGAGCCTGTCCGCTCAGGTGGCGGAGGTGTGGTTCCAGCTGGCCGAGCAGCGGGAGACCGAGCGGCTCCTGGTGGATCAGGTGGCTCGCAACCAGACCCAGCTCGAGCTGATGGAGCTGCGCTTCGGCGAGGGCCTGGCGAGCGCGGTCGACGTGCTCCAGCAGCGGCAGGCCCTGGCCGGCTCCAAGACCCAGCTCCCGCCGGTGCAGGCGGCCCGGCGGGTGCTCGAGCACCAGCTCGCGGTGCTCCTGGGGATGCCGCCCTCGGCGGTGAAGGAAGAGGCCTTGCAGGCCGGCCTCGCCCAGCTCCCGGCCCTGCCCGGGCTCGGGCTGCCGGCGGAGCTGGTGACGCGGCGCCCCGACGTCCAGGCGGCCCGGATCCGGGTCGCGGCGGCGGACTACCGGGTGGGGGCGGCGCTGGCGGAGCGGTTCCCGACCATCCGGCTCACCGCGAGCACCGGCTTTCGCGCGTTCGACCTCGCCGACCTGTTCGACAACTGGCTCTGGAACCTGGTGGCGGGGTTGACCGCGCCGCTGTTGGACCAGGTGCGCCTGTCGGCCAACCAGCGGGCGGCGGAGGCCCGGATGAAGGACCAGGTGGCGGGCTACGGGCAAGTCGTGTTGACCGCCTTCCAGGAGGTCGAGGACGCCCTGGTGCGCGAGGCCCGGCACCAGGACATGATCCAGGAGCTGAACGCCCAGCTCGAGGCGGCCCGCGCCACCTACGAGGAGGCCTACAGCCGGTACGTGAACGGGCTCTCGGAGTACCTTCCGGTGCTCACCGCGCTGCGCGACGTGCAGACCCTGGAGCGGGCCGAGATCCAAGCTCGGCGCCAGCTCCTCTCCTATCGTGTGCAGCTCTGCCGCGCCCTGGGCGGGACGTGGATGTCGGAGCTGGTGGACGCCGCCGCGCGCGGTGAGGCAACTCAAGAAGCGAGGAAGTCGCCGTGAACTCAACGATGCGTGTGGTGCTCCCCATCATGGTCATCCTGGCCGGGGTCGGCGGAGCGGCGGCCCTGGTGCTGACCAAGAAGAAGCCCGAGAAGAAGGCGCAGGTCACCTTGCCACCGGTGGTGGACGTGGTGGTGGCCAAGGCCGAGTCCGCCCCCGCCGAGGTGGAGGGCCTGGGCACGGTGGTGGCGGCGCGGAGCCTGACCCTGCAGGCCGAGGTCAGCGGGCGGGTGGTCTACGTCCACCCCGACCTCATCCCCGGCGGCACCATCGCCAAGGGCGAGGTCCTGGTGCGCCTGGACGGCCGGCAGTACGAGCTGGTGCTCGAGGAGCGCAAGGGCCAGACCGAGACCGCGCGCTTCAACCTCGCGGTCGAGGAGGGCCGGGTCCGGGTGGCCCAGCGGGAGTGGCAGGTGGTGGGGGCCGAGAAGGGCTCCGACCAGGCCGGCAAGTCCCTCGCCCTGCGTGAGCCGCACCTGAGGAACGCGCAGGCCAGCCTGCAGGCGTCGGAGGCGATGGCGGCCCGGGCCGAGCTGGATCTGTCCCGCACCGTCATCCGCGCGCCCTTCGACGTGCTGGTGCGGAGCGAGTCGGTCGAGGTCGGGCAGATCGTGACCCCCCAGAACCAGCTCGCCCAGCTGGTGGGGACGGAGGAGTTCTGGCTCCAGGTGCCGGTGCCGGTCGGCTCGCTGCGCTGGGTGCAGGCGGGGGGCGAGAGCGGCTCTACCGTGAAGGTGGTGCAGGCCCTCGGCGAGGCGGGCGCCGCCACCCGTGAGGGCAAGGTGCTCCGGGTGATGGGCGAGCTCGACCCCAAGGGCCGCATGGCGCGGCTCCTCGTCTCGGTCGCGGACCCGCTGGGCTTGAAGGAGAAGGGGCAGGTGCCGCTCTTCCTGTCGGCCCTGGCCCGGGTGCACGTGGCGGGGCGGGCGCTGGAGGGGGTCTTCGTGGTCCCCCGGGCCGCGCTCCGGCAGGACGATCAGGTGTGGGTGATCGATGCGCAAGGCAAGCTGCACATCCGGAGCGCCGAGGTGGCGTGGCGGGGTGAGGACGAGGTCTACCTGCGCTCCGGGGTGGGTGAGGGTGACAAGGTGATCACCTCGCGGCTCAGCGCCCCGATCGAAGGCATGACGGTGCGCCTGCGCGCGGACGGAGACGGCAAGTGAGCGCCCGTCTGAAGCGTGGGCCCATCGCGTGGATGGCCCAGAACATCGTGGCCGCCAACCTCGTGATGGCGGTGCTGATCCTCGGCGGCTTGAAGACCGCCTCGGTGGTGAAGCAGGAGGTGTTCCCGGAGTTCGACCTGGACATGATCCTGATCGGGGTCCCGTACCCCGGGGCCAGCCCGGCCGAGGTGGAGCAGGGCATCGTCCTCGCGATCGAGGAGGAGATCCGGAGCCTCGACGGGGTCAAGAAGGTGACCTCGTCCTCGGTCGAGGGCGCGGCGGGCGTGACGGTGGAGCTCGAGCTCGGCACCAACGCCAACAAGGCGCTGGCCGACGCCAAGGCCGCGGTGGACCGCATCACCTCGCTCCCCGAGGACGCGGAGGAGCCCACGGTGAGCCTGGCCTCCAACCGGCGCCAGGTGATCCAGGTGGTGGTCTACGGCGACGAGGGTGAGGAGACGATGCGCCAGCTGGCGGAGCGGGTGCGGACCGAGCTCCTCATGCTGCCGTCGATCACCTACGTCGAGCTCAGCGGCATCCGCGAGCGTGAGATCGCGGTGGAGGTCCCGCAGGACAACCTGCGCGCCTACAACCTGACCCTCGGGCAGGTCGCCGACACCATCGACCGCCTGGCGGTCGAGCTCCCAGGCGGCGGGGTGAAGACCCGGCAGGGCGAGATCCTGATGCGCACCGCGGAGCGGCGCGACCTGGGCCAGGAGTTCGCTGAGCTGCGGATCCTCAACGCCCAGGACGGCACGGGAGTGCGCCTCGGCGACATCGCCACCATCACCGACGGCTTCGTCGACAACGACCAGGAGGCCACCTTCAACGGCAAGCGCGCGGTGATGGTGAACGTCTACCGAAGCGGCACCCAGACCCCGATCGAGATCGCGGACGCGGTCTACAAGTACGTGGGCGAGGCGACCGCCTGGCTGCCGACCGGGGTGGGCATCACCACCCTGAACGACCGGGCCCAGATGTACCGGGACCGCGTCGACCTGCTCCTCCGCAACGCGCGCCTCGGCCTCATCCTGGTGCTCCTGGTGCTCGGGCTCTTCTTGAACCTGCGCCTCGCGTTCTGGGTCACGATGGGCATCCCGATCTCGTTCATGGGCTCGCTCATGCTGATGCCGGCCATGGACGTGTCGCTCAACATGGTGTCGCTCTTCGCGTTCATCATCACCCTCGGCATCGTGGTGGATGACGCCATCGTGGTGGGCGAGAACATCCACGAGATGCGCACCAACGGAGCGAGCCTGCACGAGGCCGCGATCATCGGGGTGAAGCAGGTGGCGATGCCGGTGGTGTTCTCGGTGCTCACCACGGTGGCCGCGTTCCTCCCGCTGTTCCTCGTCCCGGGCACGTCGGGCAAGTTCTTCCGCAACATCCCCGCCATCGTGATCTCGGTGCTGATGGTGAGCCTGATGGAGTCCATCTTCGTGCTCCCCGCCCACCTCGGGCACCGGGGGCAGTTCCTGGGCGTGATCGGGCGCTTCTTCGCCTCACCGTTCTCGGCGCGGATCCGGGCCAAGCCCCTCGCCACCGGCGAGTCCGAGGAGGAGCTCGACCGGCACCATTCGCGGCTCGTGGACATCCTGGAGACCCCCGGCCGGTACTTCTCCGGCTGGCTCCACACCTTCACCGAGAACCGCTACGCGCCGTTCCTCGCCAAAGCCCTCGAGTACCGCGGCCTCACCATCTCGGTCGGTGTGGCCGTCCTCGCGATCGCGATCGGCACCGTGGCCAGCGGTCGCCTGGAGTGGACCTTCATGCCGAAGGTGGACGGCGACGTGATCACCGCTCGCGCTGTGCTCCCCTTCGGGGTGCCGGTGCACGAGACCGAGGTCATTCGTGATCGCCTGCTGAAGACCGCGAACGACGTCCTGCAGGAGAACGGGGGTGACAAGATCTCGCTCGGCGCCTTCGCGCAGCTGGGCGCGGACATCTCCCAGGGCTTCGGGCCGGTGAGCGGGGCGTCGGCCCCCTCGGGCAGCCACCTGACCGCGGTGCAGATGTTCCTGGTGCCGACCGACCAGCGCGAGATCACCGCGTCCCAGTTCGCCAAGGCGTGGCGGGAGCGCTTCGGGCCGGCGAGCGGCCTCGAGTCGCTCACGTTCCAGTTCAGCACCGGCCCCGGCGCCACCGCGAGCCTCGAGGTGCAGCTCAGCCACAACGACCTCGACGTGCTCGAGCAGGCGGCAGAGGAGCTCGCAGGCAAGATGGGCGAGTACTCCGGGGTCAAGGACATCGACGACGGCTTCTCCGACGGGAAGCCGCAACTCAACTTCCACCTCACCCCTGAGGGGCGCTCCCTCGGGCTCACCGCGGCCGAGCTCGGCCGGCAGGTGCGCGCCGCGTTCTTCGGGGCCGAGGCGCTCCGCCAGCAGCGCGGCCGCGACGAGGTGAAGGTGATGGTGCGCCTCCCCGAGAAGGAGCGCCGCTCCGAGCACGACATCGAGGCCCTGATGATCCGCACCCCCGACGGGGGCGAGGTGCCGCTCCGGGTCGCGGCCACGGTGGACCGCGGCCTCTCGTACACCACGATCAAGCGCGCGGACGGCCGACGGGTGGTGTCGGTGACCGGTGACACGGTGGCGGGCGAGGCCAACCCGAGCAAGATCCTGGGCGACCTCAAGGCCGAGTACCTGCCCGACCTCGTGGCCCGCTACCCGGGCCTCGGCTTCTCGTTCGAGGGCGACCGGCGCCGGAGCGACGAGTCCCTCGCCGCGCTCGGCGTGGGCTACGTCCTCGCGCTCATCATCATCTACGGCCTCCTGGCCATCCCGTTCCGGAGCTACATCCAGCCGATGGTGGTGATGACGTCGATCCCCTTCGGCATCGTGGGGGCGGTCTTCGGGCACCTCATGCTCGGCTACGACCTGAGCTTGATCAGCGCGATGGGCATAGTCGCGGTCTCGGGTATCGTGGTGAACGACTCGCTGGTGCTGGTCCACGCCGCGAACGAGGCCAGGGACGCGGGGCACCCGCCGATCCGGGCCATCCAGTTCGCGGCCCGGCGGCGCCTGCGGCCCATCCTGCTCACCTCGCTCACCACGTTCTTCGGCCTGATGCCGATGATCCTCGAGCCGTCGGTGCAAGCGCGCTTCCTAATCCCCATGGCGGTGTCGCTCGGGTTCGGGGTGCTCTTCTCGACCTTCATCATCCTGCT
>JACKEN010000088.1 GCA_020632995.1 Deltaproteobacteria bacterium
GTCACGCTGGCGCTGCCGGTGAGCTAGCCAGCCACCCCGGCGCGTCGTTCGGCCGACCTCGAGCCTGAAGGCTGGACGTTGAAGCCAGACGCCTGAGGCCCGAGACCTGGCTCTGAAGCCTGACGCCGCGCCCCACGCGACGCCATCGGCTTCAGGCCTCAGAGACAGGCTTCAGGCTCCACGGAGCAGGCTCGGGCTTCAGGCTCGGGCTTCAGGCTCGGGCGGCGACCGGCGGCTGGCGCAGGGGTTCCCGGAGGCCGCCTCGGGCGGAAGCGCGCGGTCGGCGCGGGTACGGCTGGACCTCTCTGCTGGGGCTCTCTAATCTGGCCCGAACGTGGTCGACGTCTGCCTCAGAGCCACCAGCCCCGGCGCCCGCCTCGAAGTCACCGTCGCGTTCACCACCCGCGTGGTGCAGCGCGCGCAGGCGGCGCACGGCCTGGCCCCCACCTCCACCGTGGCCCTGGGGCGCCTGTTGACCTCGGCCGGCCTCATCGCGCTCACCGCGAAGCAGGAGGGCACGGTGGGGGCGCAGGTCACGTCCAAGGGGCGCATCCGGCAGCTGATGGTCGACGCGAACCACCAGGGCCACCTGCGGGGCTACACCCGGGCAGGCGAGCTGGCCTTCCCGCTCACGCCCGAAGAGAAGCTCAGCGGGCGGCGCCGGGTGGCGCCGGGCACCCTCCCCGGCCACCTCTCGGTGGTGCGGAGGAACGCGCGGGGTGAGTACACCCAGAGCGCGGTGGACCTGGTGAGCGGTGAGGTGGATCGGGACGTCGAGCACTACCTGGTGCACTCGGATCAGGTGCCCACGGTGCTCGCGGCCGACGTCTTCATAGAGGACAACGACGTGGTGATGTCGGTCGGCGCGCTGGTGCAGGCGATGCCCGACGGCGACCTCGCCCAGCTCGAGGCGCTCCGAGCGCGCCTGGTGGACGGGGGCCTGTTGGCCCTGGCCCGCGAGACCCCGGAGCCCCAGCAGCTCCTCGGGGTCATCCAGCCCGACGCGGAGATCGTGGAGGCCCCCGTGATCTTCACCTGGCGCTGCCGCTGCTCGCAGGAGCGGGTGGTGAGCTCGATGCAGCTGTTGGGGCCGCAGGATCTGGCCGAGATGATCGAGGCAGGCGAGCCTGCCCAGGTCGGCTGCGACTTCTGCGGCGCCCAGTACCAGGTCTCGGTGGACGAGATGCGGGGGGTCTTCCGCCTCCTGATCCAGGCCGAAGGCTGAGCGCCATGCGCGAGCTGAGCCGGCGCGCGGTCGCCCTCGCAAGCCTGATTGCGGCGCTCGCCGCCCCCGCGGCGGCGACCGCGGCCGGGCCCTACGACCCGGAGATCCCGTACCACACCCTCACCACCCCGCACTTCGCGGTGAGCTTCCCCGAGGGCTACGGCCACATCGCGCTCCGCACCGCCCAGCTGGCCGAGGAGGCGCGCCCGTACATGGTGGCCCGCTACGACTGGGAGCCGGCGGGTCGGATCAGCATCGTGCTCAACGATCAGACCGACTACGCGAACGGCTCCGCCACCATCGTCCCCAACAAGGTCATCACCATCTACGTCACCGCCCCCACCCGGGTCAGCGGGCTCGAGGAGTACGACGACTGGCTGGCCACCGTGCTCATCCACGAGATGAGCCACATCTTCCACCTCGACATGGCCTACGGCCTGCCGTGGCTGGGCCGCTTCGTCTTCGGCAAGTACATCTCGATGAACGCCTACTCCCAGGCGTGGGTCACCGAGGGCCTCGCGGTGTACGAGGAGACGGTCTCCACCGGCACCGGGCGCGGGCGCTCCAGCTACGTGCAGATGGTCTTGCGGGCCGCCGCGCTCGAGGACCGCTTCCCGCCCATCGACCAGGGCTACCGCGGCTACCCGAACTGGCCCTTCTCGAACGTGGCCTACTTCTTCGGGGGGCGCTTCCAGCTCTGGCTGGCCGAGCACTACGGCGAAGAGAAGCTCATGGCCTACCACCGGGCCTACGCCGCCAACCCCATCCCCTTCTTCACCTACCTGCCGGCCAAGCTGGTCTTCGACACCAGCCTCGAGTCCCTGTGGCTCGCCTTCGAGGAGGACGTGCGGGCCGAGGCGGCGAGGGATCTGTCGCTCATCGAGGGCAGCACCCTGGCGGTGACCCGGCCGGAGCGCCTCACCACCTTCGGGGGCCAGTCGGTGGGGCCCCGGGTCACCCCCGACGGTGAGTACGTGGTGTTCTCCACCAGCTCCCCGGTGGACGGCCCCCGGGTGCGGCGCATGAAGCTCGACGGCTCGGGGCAGGAGGTCTTGCTGAACGACACCCTGAGCGAGGGGGTGAGCTTCACCCCGGACGGCGCCGCGTTCTTCTACCAGCAGGCGGAGATCAACCAGCGCTTCTACAACCACAACAACCTGTTCCGCTACGACGTGGCGAAGGACGAGGCGAAGCGGGTGACCCTGGCCGACGAGGCGGACGAGGCGGAGTACCTCGCGCCCTCCGGCTCGCTGCGGGCCCGCGACCCCGACGTCGCGCCCGACGGCGCGCGCATCGTCTTCGTGCAGTCGCCCTACGGCGCCAACCGCCTGGTGCTGGCGGAGCTGGTCGAGGGTGGCGAGAAGATCCGCCCCCACGTGATGGTGCCGGCCGAGCCGGACGTACAGTTCGCCAACCCGCGCTTCTCACCCGACGGACAGCGGGTGGCGGTGTCCCGCTTCGCCGGCGGGCGACGGGACGTGGTGATCTACGACCTCGAGGGGCGCCTCGTCCGCGAGATCACCCGCGACCGGGCCCAGGACACCGACCCGACCTGGAGCCCGGACGGCCGGTGGGTGGTGTTCTCGTCCGATCGCAGCGGGGTCTACAACCTGTGGGCCTACGACGTTGAGCAAGATGAGTTGCGGCAGCTCACCAACCTCGTCAACGGGGCCTTCCAGCCCGACGTCACCAAGGACGGCCGCGCGGTGATCTTCCGCGGCTACACCGCGGAGGGCTTCGACGTGTTCCGGGTGCCCTTCGCGCCCGAGGCGGGCCTGGTGGTGGCGCGGGCGCTCGAGCCAGAGGTGGCGCTCGACACCGAGGAGCGGCGCTGGCCCCCGCGCCACGCCGGGGCCCCGATCATCCCGCCCCCTGCGCCCTTCAAGGGCACCCCGATGCCCACCGAGCTGCCCGAGGGCTGGTCGATCGACGACTACTCGCCCCTGTCGACGCTGCTCCCCTTCCACGACAACTGGAACCTCTTCCCCGCCTTCAACGCCAACGAGCAGGAGATCTTCTTCTCGTTGCTGCACTTCGGCACCGACGCCCGGTACACCCACAGCTACTTCCTGAACGGGACCTACGGCACCTTCACCAACTTCTTCGGGGGCGCCGCGGGCTACACCTACGACGCGCTGGAGCCCACCTTCAGCGTGGCCGGCTTCGCCGACGCGGTGGCCTACAATACCCGGGTGTTCGTGCCCGCCGCGGGCGGCTGCCCCTACGGCGGCGACGTCTCGGTGGTGAACGTGACCCAGGCCGACGGCTCGGTCGTCCCCACCTCGGTCTGCAAGGGCTCCCGCAACGGGCGCTACAACGAGCGGCGCCTCTCGGCCCGGCTCTCGGTGGGCCTGCCCGTGCTGCAACGCCACCTGCTCTCGATGAGCTACGTGTTCGAGCACCGCCAGTCCCTCGACCCGGTGGCGGACGACGCCCTGATCTCCGGCGGCCTGCCCCGCTCGGGCCGCTTCGCTCGGCTCTCGCTCGGCTACACCTACGCCAACGTCCGCGCGTTCCCGTACTCGATCAGCCTCCAGCGCGGGCCCACCTTCGGCGCCGCGGTCTCCGCCCTCTCGAAGGGCCTGGGCGGGGACTACGAGCAGATCCTGATCACGAGCGAGGGCCGCTACTACGTCGACATGCCGTGGCGCACCCCCGGCTTCACCAACCACGTGCTGGCCACCCGGCTCGGCATCGGCGCCGGCTTCGGGCCGGACCTGGCCCAGCTCTTCCGCCTGGGCGGGGTCGCCGGGCGCAGCGCGATCACCACCACCACCGACGACTTCTACGCCCTGCGCGGCTTCGTCACCTCGGGCCTCACCGGGGTGGGCGTGATCTCGGGCTCCACCGAGTACCGCGCCCCCCTGTTCCGGGTGGACCGGGGCATCGGCACCCTCCCCTTCGTGCTCCGCGTCGTCCACGCCGCGGTGTTCGCGGACTATGGCCGGGTCTTCGACAAGATCTCGTGGGACGACCTGAAGGCTGGCTGGCAGAGCAACCTCGCGGTGGGCGTGGGGGCGGAGCTCCGCGCCGACGTGATCCTCTTCTACGGCCTGCCGATCACCGCGCGCGTGGGCTACGCCTACCCGGTGGTGGCGCCTGATCCCATTCTCCTGTCGACCGGTGAGCTCTTCGATCCGAAGAGCCCTGGCTTCTACTTCCAGCTGGGGTCCCTGTACTGATGAGCGCCGAGGACCTGGCCCGTTGGGACGCCCGCTACGGAGCGGGGGACGGCGGCCCCGGGGCGCCGGAGCCCTTCGTGCAAGACGCCCTGCAGCAGGTCAGCGGTGCCCCGGGACCCAGGGCAAGCGAAGCGCGCAGCGGGGCGCAGCCCCGCGGAGACGGGTGGGACGGCTCCGCCGGCCCGGGACCCCATGTCTTGGACGTCGCGGGCGGCCTGGGCCGGCACGCCCTGGCCGCAGCCCGCCTGGGCCTCCGCGCTACCCTGCTCGACATCAGCCCCGCCGGGCTCGCCCGCGCCCGCGCGGCGGCCACGGCAGAGGGCCTCCCCCTCGAGACGGTGGCGGCCGACCTCGACGCGCAGGACAGCCTGCCCCCCGGGCCCTTCGACGCCATCGTGGTGGCCTGGTTCCTCCTCCCGGAGGCCGCGTGGGCCGAGGTCACCGCGCGCCTCGCCCCGGGCGGCCGCCTCGTCTACGTGCAACCCACCCTGCAGAACCAGGAGCGCCACCCGCACCCCAGCCCGCGCTTCTGCGTGACCGCGGGTGACCTGAGGGCGCGGGCCGAGGCGGCGGGGCTGACGACCCTGGTGCACGAGGTGGGCTGGGACGCCCTCGACCACCACACCGAGCGGCTGGTGGCGGTGAAGGCGGGGGAGGCAGCGTGAGCTCCGGGCCGGCGGAGCCCCGCTCGGCCGACGACGCCCAGGCGCCCCCGGTTCGGGCGCCGATCGGGCGCTCGTCCCGCCTGCGCGCGCCGCTCGCCTGGGCCGCGGCCCTCGCCGCCCTCGCCCTCGCCGCCGCCGTGATGGGGGCGGGCCTGTTCGCCTACGAGTCCACCCAGCGCTACGCGCCCCCCTACGAGGAGGGCGACGTGGTCCTGGGCGGCATCCCGTCCGAGACCCTGCGCCTCACCGCCGCCGACGGCGTGCACGTGGGCGCCTGGCTCTTCACCAAGCCCCGCGCGGAGTGCGCGTTCGTCGTCGTGCACGGGAACGGGGCGAGCCGCCGCCACATGATGGCGCCCACCGAGGCCGCCCTCGACCTCGGCTGCCACGCCCTGGCGGTGACGGTGCGCGCTCACGGCGACTCCGAGGGCGACACCAACGACTTTGGCTACTCGGCCCGCCTGGACGTGGCGGCGGCGGTGGCCGCGCTGAAGGCCCGCTTCCCCGACGCGCGGCGGGTGGTCTTCGGGAGCTCGCTCGGGGCCGCGGCGGCGCTCTTCGCCGCCCCCGAGCTCGGCGATGACGTGCAAGGCTACCTGCTCGAGTCGCCGTACGAGAGCCTCGAGGTCGCCACGAGGAACCGGATCGCGATGCTCGCCCCCGGCGCGCTGGTGACCCCGATCCTCGCCCTCCTCGAGGTCGGGTCGGGCGCGGTCCTCTCGGTGCCGATGGCCGAGGTCGCCCCGGCGCGGGCCGCCGCCCGGATGCCCGACGGTGCCCGCGTGGTGGTGCTCGCGGGAGGGGCGGACGTGCACGCCACCCCCGACGAGGCCCGCCACGTAACCGAGGCGGTGCCCGGCGGCGCCACCCTCGAGGTCCTCCCGGGGGTGGCCCACAGCCGCCTCTGGGGGCCCTACGAGGCGGTGTTTCGGCGCCACATGGCCGCCCTGGCCGCCCCGTGACGCCCTGATACCTCCTGAAAGTCCCCGGGATCCCACGGGATCTCGCCTCGAGGCGAAAACCGGCCGAAATGGCGCACCTTTGCGCCCGATGTGCCCGATAAGCCTACATCATGACGCGGACCACCCTCCAGCGCCCCGCCCAGACCAACTTCGCCGCCAACGCCCAGGCCGTGAACACCGCCGCCAAGCCCCAGGCCACCGCCGAGGCCAAGCCGGTCGAGGAGGCGGGGGTCCGCGCCCACCTCAGCAAGTTCTTCGACACCAACAAGGATCGGCGCATCACCTACCCGGAGACCTTCTCGGGCCTGCGTCGCCTGGGCCTGGGTCGGATGGCGGCGGCGGGCGCCGCGCTCGCGATCAACGTGGGCCTCGGCCGCACCACCGGCGGCAGCCTCACCACCGTCAACCTGGACGGCATCGCCAAGGGCAAGCACGCGGGCGACTCCGGCATCATCAACGCCGAGGGCGGGTTCGTGCAGGAGAAGTTCGACGCGCTGTTCCGGGACTACGCCAAGACCTATCCGGACGCCCTCACCCAGGACGAGGTCATCAAGTTCCGTCAGGACAACCTCGCGAACGACCCCAAGGCCACCGGCGCCGACAAGGTCGCGGTGTTGGGCGAGTTCGGGCTCCTGTTCCGCTTCGGCGCACAGCAGCGCGACGGTCAACCCGTGTTGACGCGGGAGCGCCTCTTCGACTTCTATCACGG
>JACKEN010000089.1 GCA_020632995.1 Deltaproteobacteria bacterium
GTCACCCCCGACTTCTGCGCCATCGCGGACGGCGGGAACACGCCCGACTACGTGACGCGCTTGGGTTGCGCCTCGGACATGGCGGCGCTCGCGTCGGAGAAGCTCGACACGAGCATCCCCGGGGCGCGCTCGGTGAAGGTGGTGCTGGATCGGCTCGGGGGCGACGCCCTGTACTTCCAGAACAGCCAGAAGTACGCCATCCACCACGCCTTCGCGGCCGCGCACCTGTCGGGGAACGGGCTCCCGATCGTGCCGAGCCTCGCCGAGTTCAACCAGACCGAGTACTACTCGCCGGACCGGCGCTTCATCCTGGGGGCGGTGAGCTACTACGACGGCCCGGGGATCTGGGCCCTCGAGATCTCGCCCTATGACACCGCCTCGGCCGAGCTGATCACCCAGCTCTTCACCGCGGTGAAGGCGGCGGTGTACTTCGGCGACGAGCTGACCTTCCACCCCACCTCGGAGGCGGTCGCGGCCGAGGCCGAGAACCTGCCGGCGTCGGTCCCGATCCGCACCACCGACGACATCTACGCGGGCATCGACTATCAGCCCCTGAACCTCGGCTCGGCCATGGGGCGCCTGCGCTTCATGACCGCGGCGGAGCTGGACTCGGTCTACGTGGACTACCGCGACATCGTGGTGCTCGACCACGTGCCGAACGACATCTCGGTGGTGAGCGGCATCGTGACCGAGGAGTTCCAGACCCCGCTCTCACACATCAACGTGCTCTCCCGGAACCGGGGCACCCCGAACATGGGCCTGAAGGGGGCCACCGAGAACGCGGCGCTCCTGGCCCTCGACGGCCAGTGGGTGGAGCTGACGGTGGGCGCCTTCGAGTGGGACGTGCGTGAGGTCTCGGCGGAGGAGGCGGAGACCTGGTGGCAGCTCCACAAGCCCGACCCGGTGGTGCTCCCGGCCGCGGACCTGACCGTCACCGACCTGCGCGACATCGAGGACGTGGTGGACGAGTCGCAAGGCGACCTGCGCGACGCGCTCCTCGCCGCCATCCCCGCGTTCGGGGGGAAGGCCGCGCACTACTCCATCCTCGCCAAGACCGAGGGGGTGCCGGTGCGGAAGGCCTTCGCCATCCCCGCCGTCTACTACGTGCAGTTCATGGAGCAGAACGGGTTCTTCGAGCAGATCCAGGGGTGGCTGGACGACCCCGAGTTCCAGCAGGACCCCGCGGTGCGCGACCAGCGCCTGGGCGAGCTGCGGCTGGCCATGCACTCCGCCAGAGTGGACGCGGACTTCCAGCGGGCGCTCAGGGCCAAGCTCGAGGCCGAGTACCCCGGCCAGACGATGCGCTTTCGCACCAGCACCAACAGCGAGGACCTGGACGGCTTTCCGTGCGCGGGCTGCTACGAGTCGCACACCGGCGATCCGGCCGACTGGACCGACGTGCTCGACGCGATCCGGGACGCGTGGGCCAGCATCTGGCTCTTCCGCACCTTCGAAGAGCGGGCGTACAACAGCATCGATCACGCCTCGGTGGTGATGGCGCTGTTGGTGCACCACAACTTCCCCGACGAGGAGGCGAACGGAGTGGCGGTGACCAACAACCCCTTCGACCCAGAGGGGCTGCAGCCGGCGTTCTTCGTCAACGTGCAGTACGGTGGCGACGTGGAGGTCGTGCACCCGCCGCCGGGCACCACCAGCGATCAGTTCCTCTACCTGTTCGACGAACCCGGCCAGCCGGTGGTGTACCTGTCGCACTCCAACCTGATCCCCGAGGGCGAGACGGTGCTGAGCCTCGGCCAGATCCACGAGCTCGGCGTGGCCCTCGACGCCATCCACACCCGCTTCTCCGCCGCCTACGGCCCGGCCGCCGGGCGCTCGGGCTGGTACGCGATGGACGTGGAGCTGAAGTTCGACGGCGAGCCGGGCGAGACGCCCCAGCTCTGGATCAAGCAGGCGCGCCCATACCCCGCGATCGACGAGTAGCTCGGCGGATTGACGCTCCCACGATCGGCGGGCAGCCTCCGCGGGCACCATGAGCGCCGCGCCCCACTGCCCCGCGCACCCCGACGCGCCCTTGACTCCTGGCGTCTCGGGCGCTCGGGATCAGTTCTTCACCATCACCGAGGAGCGCTTCGCCTACCGCACCTGCAGTGAGTGCAAGGGCCTGGTGCTGGACCCGCGCCCCGGCCCCGAGGCGATCGGGCGCTACTACGGCGGCTACTACACCGAGCGCTTCCTGGAGCGCCTCGAGCGGCGCACCCAGGGCGGCAAGCGAGCCTTCGGTTCGGGGCGCCTCCGGGCGCTGGGCTTCCTGCGCGGCCTCGACAAGATCGGCTTCGACACCCCGGTCGGGAAGCGCCTGTTGGACGTGGGGGCCGGCCTCGGCGCCTTCGCGCGCTACGCGCGAGACCTGGGCAAGATGGACGTGCGCGGCGTCGACTTCTCGGCCCACACCGCCGCCTTCGCCAAGCGCCTCCACGACGTCGACATCGACGTGAACGAGCTCCGGACCCAGGCCTACCCGGAGGGCAGCTTCGACGTGGTCACCGCGTGGCACTACCTCGAGCACGTCTACGATCCGATCACCGAGCTCGCCGAGATGCGGCGCGTGGTGAAGCCGGGCGGGGTGGTGATGGTCGAGACCCCGACCCCGAGCCTTGCGTACCGGGTCTTCGGGCCGCGCTGGATGTACCTGATGCCGCCCACCCACCTCTACCACTACCGCCCCGCCACCCTGGTCTCGATGTTCGAGCAGGCTGGCTTGCAGGTGGTGGCGGTGCGCCGCCCGTGGTTCCCCGGCGAGTGGGCGGGGAGCCTGTTGTTCAGCCTCGGGGTGCGCAACTTCACCGAGGTGCTCTTCGGCGGCGGCAAGAGCGCGCGGGAGCGGCTCATTCGGCTGGCGTTCTTCGGGATGATCCCGGTGGACATCGCGTGGGGGTTGCTGGTGGCGCTGATCGCGGGGGGGAGCAACCTGCGGATCTTCGCGCGGCGCCCCGAGTAGGAGAGGGGGAGCCCTTCCCACGAATGGGGTGTTCAGCCCCGCCCGGAGCGCGGCTAGGATGCGCGCCATGTGGCGCCTCTGCGGCTCGTTCGTGGCCCTCCTGGGCCTGTCGGCCTGTCATCCCAACGTGGTTCGGCCCTTCGACGCGCCGCCCACCGCCCTTCGGACCACCGCTCAGGATCGCGCGGCGGTGGTGCAGCAGGACAACTTGCATTTCTCCCTCTTGGACCCTGGCGACCCGGCCGCCGGCTACCGGGCGACCCACAGCTTCCGGGCGGTGATCACCGGGCCCTCCGGCCTGGAGCTGGGGCGGGGGCGGGTGTTCATCCCGGGCGACGGCACCCTGGTGGCGGTGCGTGCGCGCTCGTGGCGCCCAGACGCCCCGAACGATGTGTCCGAGCTCGAGCCGTACGCGGTGTCGTTCCAGGCGGTGACGGAGATGGCCGGGATGCTCTACGGGTCCAGCCGAGTCGCCCACTTCGACGTCCCTGGGGTCCAGGTGGGCGATGTCATCGAGTACGAGACCGTGCTCGAGGTCAGGGGCTCCGCCTCGTTGCCGCCATGGATCTTCGGCGGCTCCTACTTCACCGAGCTGAGCAGCCTCACGGTGGACGTGCCTGATGGCCAGGAGCTCCACTCGGTCACGCTGAAGGCAGGTCAGGTTGCCGAGCTGAAGCCGTCCCGCACCGTTAACCCGGGCGGGGGTGAGCGGTGGAGGTGGAGTCAGGAGAACCTGCCGCCGTCGCGCGCCACCAGCCGCGAGGATCCGCGGGCCATCACATGGCTCTCGTGGCGCACCGTCTACCCGGACTGGGACGCGGTGGGCGCCTGGTATCGTACGTTGAGCGAGGGGCTGGACGAGCTGTCGGAGTCCGAGGTCCCGGTGTTGGTCGATCCCACCGGCGACCCTCGCCGGGACTGGTATGACTTCGTCCGCGATGGTGTCCGCTACCTGGCCTACTACGCCGAGGGCATCGACGGGTACAGGGCGCACGCGGCCGAGGACGTGCTCCGCGGGCGCTTCGGCGACTGCAAGGACATGGCGACGCTCCTGCTCGCCCTGTACCGCCACGCGGGGGTGGAGGCGTACCCGGTGCTGGCCCGCCTCGATGGCACGTGGGCGTTGGCGCCGCTGCCGACTCCGGCCGTCTTCAACCACGCGTTGGTGGCCCTCCCGCGGGCGGAGGGCGGCTACCTCTTCTTGGATCCCACCGACAAGCTGGGGGCCTTCGGCGAGATCAGGCCGGAGCTCGTGGGGCGGAAGCTCTTCGTGGTTCGGCCGGACGGCGCGTCGTTGATGGAGGTCCCGCCTCCGGCCCCCGAGGAGAACCGCTCCGCGCTCACCTGGACCCTCGAGCCGGATGGAGGCGCGCACCTGACGGCTGAGCTATCGGGCACCGAGGCCCGGTGGGTGCGGGCGATCCTTCGTGAGTGGGGTGACGTCGCGCTGGCGCCCGCGGTCCGATCGCACCTCCTTGGTGCGTGGCCGGGTGCCGAGGTGCGCGCCCTGGAGCTCGCGCATACGCAAGATGGCCTGCGTTTGGAGGTGGAGGTGAAGGGGCCGCCGGCGGGCTGGAGCGGAGGTGACCTGACGGTGATCCCGCTGGCGCGCTTCTTCGACCGGGCGCCCGAGGATCCGTCCGTGCCCGGGCTCCGGGAGACGACCCTGGAGCTGGCCGCCGTGAGCGGGGAGTCGGTGGCGCTCCCGGCCAGCATCAGCGGTGAGGACGAGAGCCTCGAGGTGGAGGCCGATGGAGCGCGGGTCGTCCTTCGGCATCGGGTGCGGTGGCGCACCGAGGCGGCGGGGCGCGCGGTGCCGCGAGTGGCCCGCGAAGCGCTGGTGCTCGGCGCGGGGGGTCGGCCATGAGGTCCCTCGCATCGGCCCTCGTGCTTGGCCTCACGGCGGCCTGCACCCCCATCCAGCTGCACATGGGGGTCTCGCCCGAGCTCTTGGCGAAGGGGCGGGCGCTGGAAACACCCATCGTCGTCCTCCAGCACGAGACCTCCCATCACCTCGTGTGGCGCGAGTACCATTGGGACGTCGTCGTCGAGGAGCACAAGGTGATCCTCCTGAACTCCGACGGGGGACGCGGCCCTCGGGCACGTGCCCTACGCGGAGGGCGTGGACCTCGTCCGGCTCGAGGCGCGGGTCCACTTCCCCGATGGACGGGTGCGTGACGTCAGTGGGGCGGATATGTTCGACCACGAGGTCTCCCGCGGCGCGGGCGAGGAGCCCATCGTCGTCCGCTCGGTGGACTTCGCGTACCCGGAGGCGGTGCGAGGGTCGGTGATCGAGTTCCACTATGCGGTCTCCTACCCGATAGAGGACCTCAACGTGGTGCAGTACGTGCCCGACCTGTTCCCGACCCTGAGCAGCCGCCACGTGCTGCAGGCGCCCTCGGGGAAGACCTGCTCGGTCCGGCAGAGCGGCTATGCGCCGGCGGCGGAGCGGCGGACGAAGGACGACATCATCCAGGAGCTGGTGCGGACGGAGCCGGTGGAGGTCCTGGCCTACGAGCCTCATCCGGAGCTGCCCGGGTTGCGGCAGCCCTGGCTGAACTTCAAGTGTGAGGGGTACGGGGAGATCGCTCGCTACATCCTGACGATGGAGATCCCGAGCGGAGGCTCGGCCAAGCTGCCCGGGAAGTGGGAGCGCATGCTCGAGGGCCTGCGCGACATCCGTTCGGACGACGTGGAGGCCATCCAACACCTGCCAAGGATCAAGACACCGACGACCGCCCTCGAGGGCGCCTTGGAGGAGGTGGTGCAGATCATGGAGGACACCCTCGCCCTCCGAATCCCGGTGCTCGGCTGGTACCGCGATGACATGAAGCACGTGCTGAAGCGCGGGATCGGGGACGAGACGTCGGCCTCGCGCCTCCTCATGGCGCTCCTCCTCCGCGAGGGCATCGGGGCCAGCCTGGTGTTCGTGCCAGACGCACAGATGCCGGAGCCGACCGAGGATGACTCGCGGAGGGAGATCGTTGGAGGCCACCGCCTGGTGCTGGTGGAGTCCGAGCAGGGCACCTGGTGGCTGGATGCAGCCTGTCGAGGCTGTCCCCTTGGGCTGTTCAACCCTGACTTCCAGGGTCGGGGCGCGGTGGTCTTCCACCTGAGCCAGAAGAAGGGCCAGGCCGAGGTGGAGCTGATCGAGGTCCCGTGGCAGTGGGCACCGCAGGGCGAGCTGGAGCAGCACCTCACCTTGAGGGCGGGGCAAGACAGCCTGCAGGTGGTGGAGGGCACCGCCCGACTCCGCGGTCGCCTGGCGGCCGGCCTGCGCATCTGGGGCCTGGACGGCGAGAGGCCCCGGGACGAGCTCGACGATGAGGTGCGTCGGCTCCTGGGCGTGGATCCGGAGGCGGGGGAGGTATCGCTGGAGGGGCTCGGAGACCGGCGCGCCGTGGTCACCGCCCACATGCGCGACGTGCCGATGCGGGCGCGTGGCTACGTCGCCACCCCGGCGCGCACCTGGTTCTCGCTCGCGGAGCTGTTCCCCATCCCCGAGCTGGAGGTGCTCGGCCCCGAGCGGCGCGGCGCGGTGCGCTTCGAGACCCGGCCCGCCTTCGTGCGAGAGCTGACGCTGCGCCTCGAGCCCGGTCAACGTGTGGTCACCGCGGCCCCGAACGTCGACATCGAGGGCCAGATGGGCCAGTACCACCGCACGGTGGAGCAAGTGCAAGGAGGGCTGCACATCAAGGAGCGCTTCACCCTCGAGCCGCGCCGCGTCCCGATCGAGCGCTACGCG
>JACKEN010000009.1 GCA_020632995.1 Deltaproteobacteria bacterium
TACTTCAACGCCAAGATCCTCTACGGCGAGGATCGGCTCACGAAGCCCCTGCTCCGCAAGAAGAACGGCAAGTTCGACAAGAACGGCAAGTTCGAGCCGGTCTCGTGGGCGGAGGCCTTCCGGGTGATGGCCGAGCAGTTCAAGCGCCACTACAAGGCCAAGGGCCCCAGCGCGGTGGCGATCTTCGGCTCGGGCCAGTACACGGTGCAGGAGGGCTACGCCGCCGCCAAGCTGATGAAGGCGGGCTGGCGCAGCAACAACCTCGATCCCAACGCCCGGCACTGCATGGCCTCCGCGGTGGGCGCGTTCATGCAGACCTTCGGCATCGACGAGCCATCGGGCTGCTACGACGACATCGAGCACACCGACACCGCGGTGCTGTGGGGCGCCAACATGGCGGAGATGCACCCCATCCTGTGGTCGCGGATCACCGACCGACGGCTGAGCACGTCCAACACGCGAATCGTCAACCTCTCCACCTACCGCAACCGCAGCAGCGGCCTGGCCGACCTGGAGCTCATCTTCAAGCCCAACACCGACCTGGCCATCATGAACTACATCCTGCGGGAGATCGTGGCGCGGGACGCCATGGACCACGAGTTCGTCAAGAAGCACTGCGTCTTCGCCACCGGCGTGAGCCTCACCGGCTACGGTCTCCCCAGCCTCGATCACGCCACGGCGGCCGAGAAGGACACGGTGGCGAAGGAGCTGTCGAAGGTGCTGTCGGACGACGAGGTGGTGGCCATGGGTCGGCCCGCCTCCGCGCCGCGCAAGGTCGACATGAAGGACCGCGCCAACCCGAAGGCGCACTGGCAGATCAGCTTCGACGACTTCAAGAAGGCGGTCGAGCCCTACACCCTGGACTTCGTGGCCACCCTGGCCAAGGGCGATCCCGACGAGTCCATCGAGGACTTCAAGGCCAAGCTGGTGCAGCTGGCGGACCTCTACTGCGAGAAGGGCCGCAAGGTCGTGTCCTTCTGGACCATGGGCTTCAACCAGCACCAGCGCGGGGTCTGGGTGAACGAGCAGGCTTACGCGGTGCACCTGTTGCTCGGCAAGCAGGCCCAGCCCGGGAGCGGCGCCTTCTCACTCACCGGGCAGCCCTCCGCCTGCGGCACCGCCCGTGAGGTGGGCACGTTCTCGCATCGCCTCCCCTCGGACATGGTGGTGGACAACCCCGCCCACCGGGCAAAGAGCGAGAAGCTCTGGAACCTGCCCGCGAAGACGCTGAACCCGAAGCCCGGGGCGCACACCGTGCAGATCCTGCGCGACCTCGAGTCGGGGAAGATCGGCTTCCTCTGGGTGCAGGTCGCGAACCTCTTCCAGTGCTCGGCCAACGCCAACCACTGGATCGACGCGGCCCGGAAGCTCGACAACTTCATCGTCGTCGGCGAGGCGTACCCCAGCGTCTCCGCCAAGGTGGCGGACCTGGTGCTGCCCGCGGCGATGATCCACGAGAAGTGGGGTGCCTACGGCAACGCCGAGCGGCGCAGCCAGCACTGGCGCCAGCACGTACCCCCGCCCGGCGACGCCATGGGCGACCTGTGGCACCTCATCGAGTTCTCGAAGCACTTCACCCTGGCCGAGTGCTGGGGCGAGCAGCCCCTGCCCGGTCTGAAGGCGGACGGCTACGAGGACGACAAGCTCCCCGATGTCCTGGGTGAGGCGGCGAAGATGGGCTACAAGCCCACCACCACCCTCTACGAGGTGCTCTTCGCCAACAAGGCGGTCACCAAGCACAAGTGGCCGGACAAGATCGCCGAGGGCAGGAAGAACCACATCGCCGAGAGGCTGGGCGGCGGCTACTTCCCCGAGAAGGGCCTGTGGGAGGAGTACCGGCAATTCACCTTGCACGGCCACGACCTGGCGGACTTCGACACCTATCACAAGGTGCGGGGCCTCAAGTGGCCGGTGGTGAACGGCAAGGAGACGAACTGGCGCTTCCTCGAGGGGAGCGACCCGTACGTCGAGAAGGGAAAGGGCTTCTCGTTCTACGGGCCAGCGCTGAAGAAGATCCCCACCGGGAACCTGGAGGGCCCCACCGGCGCGCCTGAGGACATCGGCGACCGGGCGAAGATCTTCTTCCGTCCGTACATGGACGCCTGCGAGATGCCGGACAACCAGTACCCGTTCTGGCTCACCACCGGCCGGGTCCTCGAGCACTGGCACTCCGGCACCATGACCCGGCGGGTCCCGGAGCTGCACCAGGCCATGCCCGAGGCGCAGATCTTCATGCACCCGAAGGACGCCGAGCGCCTGAAGCTCGCGGGCGGCGACCTGGCGTGGGTGGAGTCGCGGCGCGGGAAGATCCGGGCTCGGGTGGAGACGAACGGCCGGAACACCATGCCGCGGGGGACCATCTTCGTCCCCTGGTTCGATGAGAACGCCCTGATCAACAAGGTCACCCTCGACGCCACTGACCCGATCTCGAAGGAGACCGACTTCAAGAAGTGCGCGGTGAAGGTCTATCGCGACGGAGGTGCGCGATGAAGTCTCTGCAACTCGTCTTGACGAGCCTCGTCTTGGTGGCGGCCGCCCCGGTCGTCCTGGCCCAGGATGGCACCGACCCCGATGACCTCGGGCTCCGCCACACCCCCCTCACTGGGGCGGGCAAGAAGACCGAAGCGCCGAAGGTGAAGGGCGACAAGCCCGGGACCAACGAGAAGCTGGCGCGGTCCTACCACACCGCGCCTCCCATGATCCCTCACGCGGTGGATGGCTTCGTGCCCATCGGCCTGAGGAACCAGTGCCTGAACTGCCACACCAACCCGCCCAAGCCCTACCGGGCTGCGACGCTGGTGCCCGAGACCCACTACGTAGGCCGAGACGGCAAGACCGCCGCCCCTGCGCCGGCCTCGGTCCGCAAGATCTATCTGGGCTTCTACAACTGCACCATGTGCCACGCCCCTCAGAAGGACGCGGCGCCGCTGGTGGAGAACACCTTCAAAGGAGACTGAGGCGCGGCCATGTCCTCCCACGATGGTCTCTTCAACGGCGCCCTCGCGGTGGGCGCAGGGCTGGCCGGCTACCTGGTCCTGGCCCTCGTGATGTCCTCGGCCGCCGAGCCGAAGAACGTCCGCGCCCCCGCCGAGGAGCCTGTCAACCTGGACTTCGGTCCCAACGAGCGTCGTCAGGACGAGGTGCTCCTGCACAAGGCCGGCTTCGCCTACGAGTGCATCGAGTGCCACGCCTGGCAGACCCGCAACCCCGCGCCGCGCCGCTTCATCGGCGAGCACCTGCTCATGAACCTCGAGCACGGCGCGGTGAACACGTGCTTCACGTGTCACCACCCCACAGAGTACTCGTCCCTCACCCTGCCCAGCGGGGAGATCATCCCCTACAACGATCACGTCAGGCTGTGCGCCGGCTGCCACGGTCCGATCTACAAGGACTGGCGAAACGGGGCCCACGGTCGGCGCGAGGGCTATTGGGACAGGAGCGCGGGGCCGGTGAGCCGGACCGACTGCATCATCTGCCACGACCCGCACCAGCCCGCCTTCAAGCCCATCGCCCCGCTGCCCCCACCCGGCGTAGCCCGCGGCGAGGCCTTCGCGCCGCCGGAGGAGCCCTCCACCGTGCTGGGCCAGGTGCTGAAGTACGTGCCCCCGCCGCCCCCGCCAGACCGTGCGCCGGTGCGGCTCGAGGAGACCGAACCATGAGCAATGACCTGGTCCAGATCGGGCGCCGCAGCTTCCTGAAGCGCGCCTCCGTCGCGGTAGCAGGCGTCACCGGCGTGATGGCCTCCCTCTCCCCTCTCAAGGAGGTGGTGGGCGACATCGACATCGAGGCGTGGCTGCAGCAGCACTACCACGAGCTCTCGCCTGAACAGATGAAGGACGTCCTGGCGCGCCTGGAGGCCGACGCCAAGCGGACCTACGGCGTGGACGTGAAGGTGCAGGACATCAAGCCCCGCCCCGACACCAAGTTCGCCTACGCGTTGAACCTCGGGGTCTGCGTCGGGTGCCGGAAGTGCGCGTACGCGTGTGAGAAGGAGAACAACGTCTCTCGAAGCCCGGGCATGCAGTACATCCGGGTCCTGGAGATGGACAAGGGCGGGGTCAACCTCGAGACCGCCAACCACCAATACGACCCGGAGACGGTGCCGAAGCCCGACAAGTACTACATGCCGGTGCAGTGCCACCAGTGTGACAACCCATCTTGCGTCAAGGCCTGCCCAGTCAACGCCACCTGGAAGGAGCCGGACGGCATCGTGGTGGTGGACTACAACTGGTGCATCGGCTGTCGGTACTGCGAAGCAGCGTGCCCGTACTGGGCGCGGCGCTTCAACTTCGAGAAGCCCATCCTGCCAAAGGAGGAGATCAACACCAACACCGCCTACCTCTCCAACCGGCCGCGGCCCCAGGGGGTGATGGAGAAGTGCACCTTCTGCCTGCACCGGACCCGCGAGGGGCGCTACCCGGCGTGCCTCGAGGTCTGCCCCACCGGCGCCCGCGTGTTCGGCAACCTCTACGACCCCAAGAGCGAGATCCGCTACGTCCTCGAGAACAAGCGGGTCTTCGTCCTGAAGGAGGAGGTCGGGACGGTGCCCAACTTCTTCTACTTCTTCGAGGCATGAGATGAAGGACTACCTCGCGTTCCTCCGCAGATCCTTCGCCCTCTCCTTCGTCGGGGACTGGCGCTACTACGCCTGGATGACCCTGCTCACCGTCATCGCCCTCATCGGGCTCAACGCGTGGGCGGTGCAGATGGCCCAGGGCCTCGGCACCACCGGGATGACCAACCAGGTGAGCTGGGGAGCCTACATCGCCAACTTCACCTACTTCGTCGGCATCGCTGCGGCGGCGGTGATGCTGGTGATCCCGGCCTACCTCTACAAGACCGAGCCCCTGAAGAAGGTGGTGATCTTCGGCGAGCTGCTGGCGGTGGCGGTGATCGTGGTCTGCCTGGCCTTCGTCACCGTGGACCTCGGGCGGCCCGACCGCTTCTGGCACATGATCCCGCTCATCGGGAAGTTCAACTGGCCCATCTCGATGTTGTCTTGGGACGTGGTCGCGCTCAGCGGCTACCTCCTGCTGAACATGCACATCGCCGGGTACCTGATCTACAAGCAGTACCTGGACGAGGCGCCGAACCCGAAGTTTTACAAGCCCTTCGTGTTCATCTCGATCGTCTGGGCCATCAGCATCCACACCGTCACCGCGTTCCTGTACGTGGGCCTGGGCGGGCGGTCCTTCTGGCACAGCGCCATCGTGGCCCCCCGCTTCCTGGCCTCGGCCTTCGCGGCGGGTCCCTCGCTCATCATCCTCACCTTCCAGGTCATCCGGCACTTCACGCGGATGAAGGTGGAGGACGAGGCGCTGTTCCTGCTCCGCCGCATCGTGGTGGTGGCGATGGTGATCAACCTGTTCCTCTTGATGAGCGAGCTCTTCGCGGAGTTCTATCCTCACACCTTCCACGTGGCGTCGGCCGAGTACCTCTGGTTCGGCCTCCACGGGGCGGACAAGCTGGTGCCTTGGATCTGGATCGCGGTGACCTTGAACGTCATCGCGACGGCGATCTTCCTGAGCGCCCGCTCGCATCGTCTGGTCTGGCTCAACGCGGCCTGCGTCCTGGCCATCGTCGGGATCTGGGTCGAGAAGGGCATGGGCCTCATCGTCCCCGGCTTCGTCCCCACGCCCCTCGGGGAGGTGGTGGAGTACGGCCCGACCTTCAACGAGTCCTTGGTGTGCCTCGGGATCCTCGCCCTGGGCGCGCTGCTCTACACAATCATGATCCGTGTCGCCATCCCGGTGGTCCTGGGTGGCCTGAGGAGGGAAGCCTAGATGTCACCCAACAACGCTCACCGCCTGGCGCTGTCCGCGCTGTCCGCCTTGGCGCTCTCGGCGCCGCTCGCGGCCCAGGCCGGGACCTTCCCGGCCAAGCTGAGCAAGGAGAGCAAGGCCTGCGTCGACTGCCACAAGGAGAAGTCGCCCTCCATCGTGACCCAATGGGGCATCTCCAAACACTACCGCGCCAACGTGGGTTGCTTCGAGTGCCACTCGGCGTCCCCCAAGGATCCCGACGCGTTCGAGCACCAGGGCGCCACCATCGCGGTCATCGTGTCCCCCAAGGACTGTGGCCGCTGCCACGAGCACGAGGTCGAGGAGTTCACCAACTCGCACCACGCCAAGGCCGGCCGCATCCTGGGCTCCCTGGACAACACCCTGGCCGAGGTGGTGGAGGGCAACCGGGGTTTCAAGACCCCCGGCTTCCCGCGGGGCAACTCCGCCGCCGCGGTGAACGGCTGCTGGCAGTGCCACGGTGGCCAGGTGAAGGTGCTCAAGGAGGGCAAGCTGGACCCCGCCACGTGGCCCAACACAGGCATGGGACGCCTCAATCCGGACGGCTCGGAGGGCTCCTGCACCGCGTGTCACACGCGGCATGAGTTCTCCGCCGCCCAGGCCCGCGAGCCCGAGAACTGCGGCCGCTGCCACATGGGCCCCGACCACCCCCAGATCGAGATCTACAACGAGTCGAAGCACGGCATCGCGTTCCGGGCCAACCGCGAGCGGATGAACCTGCAGAGCCCGAAGTGGGTGGTCGGTGAGGACTACGACGTGGCCCCGACCTGCGCTACCTGCCACATGTCCGCCACCCCGAACCAGCCGGTGACCCACGACGTGGGCCTCCGGATCTCCTGGAACAACCGCCCCGCGATCAGCGTGCGCCCCGAGGTCTCGGACGCCAAGCTGGGCCTGCCCTCGGCCAAGATCACCTGGGAGACGCGCCGCAACTCGATGAAGGACGTGTGCATCAACTGCCACAACACCCAGTTCATCGAAGGCTGGTACACGCAGTACGACGGCCTCATCGACCTCTACCATGAGAAGTTCGCCAAGCCTGGCCTCGAGCTGATGGCCTTGACCGCGCCGCTCAAGCGCAAGCCGGAGTTCAGCGAGAAGATCGACTTCATCTGGTTCGAGCTTTGGCACCACGAGGGGCGTCGCGCGCGTCACGGCGCCTCGATGATGGGCCCCGACATCACCCACTGGCACGGCACCTACGAGATCGCGCGGAACTTCTACAGCGAGCTGGTGCCCGAGCTGGAGGAGCTCATCCACCGCGGTGAGACGTCCACCGACCCGGCGAAGAAGGAGGCCGCCAAGCGCTTGCAGGCGAAGCTGGACGAGGTCCTCAACAGCCCGAACCACCAGTGGTACCTCAACAAGATGGATCCGTCCGAGAAGCAGTACCGCGACGCGCAGCAGGCCGACTTCCAGAAGAGGTACGGCAAGTGAAGCGCGTCTACCGAGGTCTGAAGCGATACGGACACGAGGCCCTCAGGGCCCACGTGCTCCAGATCGCGGACCTCGGCCGCCAGCGCCACGGTCCCATCGACGGGCCCGCGGCGCTGGCCGCCCTGTTGGCGGACCGGGACTGCGTCCGCTTCGAGACCGACCTGGTCTTCGACGCCACCCCATTGGAGCCCGGCTTCTTCGCCGACTCCGTGGCGGACGAAGGCCAGCGTCACACCCTCTACGTGCACCCCATCTTCCGCGAACGCCCCGACGACCTGTCGTTCGTGGTGGCCTATCACATCCCCTCCATCTGCTACGGCAAGATGGCCTCCAGCGACGACGCCGAGGCGTACGGCGCGCGCCTCTTGGGTCTCGAGGTGGATGACTACTATACCCGGCTATGCCAACTGGCGGAGCTCACCGAATGAAGCCTCAGCTCCGCATCATGGGTCAGGACACCGGCGGGCCCCCGCCCACCGGGCACGTCTTCTGGCAGACCGGCTTTCGCCCGTTCTTCTTGGCCGCGGGCGTGCACGGGGTGCTCTTCGTCCCCGCCTGGCTCCTCCTGCTCGGCGGTCAACTCCCCTTGCGGCCCGCCCTGGGGCTGCTGCCCTGGCACGCACACGAGATGCTCTTCGGCTTCACCCTGGCGGTGATCGCGGCGTTCCTCCTCACCGCGGGCATGGTGTGGACGGGCCGGGTCACCGCCCGTGGCCCCGCCCTGATGGGCCTGGTGGCCCTGTGGGTGGCGAGCCGGGTGCTGAACCTCACTCCCTACCTGCTGGGGGCGGCCGTCGTCTCCGTCGCCCTCCCCGTCCTGCTGGCGGTGACCATCGCGCGGCCGGTCATCGCGGCGAAGAGCACCCGCAACCTGCCTTTCATCCCCCTGCTGCTGGCCATGGCCGCGGCAGAGGCCGCCCTCTACGCGGAGGCCGCCGGGCTCCTGACCTCGGCTCGGGGCCCCGCGGAGTGGGTGGCCCTCGACGTCGCCGCCACCATGATCGTCATCGTGGGCGGGCGCATCGTCCCCATGTTCACCAAGAACGCCACTGGGGCCGAGATCCGGGGCGCCAACCTCCTGGACCAGGCCGCCCCGTGGTCGCTCGTGGCCCTCATGGCCGCCCACGCCGCCACCCTCCCCTCGCCCGTCACCGCGGCCCTCGCCCTGGCCGCGGGGGCCATCAACCTGCTGCGCATGCGGGGCTGGGGCACCCGCTCGAGCCTCGCCCAGCCCTTCGTGGCGGTGCTCCATGCCGGCTACGCCGGCCTCGCCCTCGGGCTCCTCGTCGAGGGCGCCCTGAGCTTCACGCCGCAGGCCAGCCTGCACCTCGGGCGCCACGTCATGGCCATCGGCGGGGTGGCCATGCTCTGCCTGGGGATGATGACCCGGGTGACCCTCGGCCACACCGGGCGGCCCCTCCACCCGCCCAGGGGCTCGGCCGCCCTCTACGGGCTGCTCCTGGTGGCCATGTTCACCCGGGCCGCGGCGCTCCTCGTCCCCGACCTGGCGACCCCGCTGCTGTGGGTCACTGGATCTGCCTTCATCCTGTCCTTCGCAGGATACCTTGCGTTGTACGCGCGCTTCCTGGTGGCGCCCAGGGCCGACGGCAAGCCCGGCTGAACCTCTCAGGCGGTCTGCGTCCCGCCGAGGCGGTGCTTGCCCATCACCACCGCGAAGGTGGCGGCGGAGTAGATCAGGTGGACCTGGTGGAAGAGCCAGGCCCGCATCGCGAACGAGAGCCCGGCCGCCTGGGCGAAGAACGCGATCATGTCCTTGTGCATCACCAGGGACACCGCGCCCGGGGCCAGGAGCACCCCGCTCAGCAGCCAGTTGCCCAACAACGCCGCCACCGGGGCCGAGACCATGCCGAGGAGCACCAGGGGGGCGAGCGCCGCCGCCACCCGCTGGGTCCAGTGCAGGTTCAGGTCGTTGGGCATCTCGCCCGTCTCGGCGATCAGCTCCGACCACGGCCGGGCGCGGCACTTGATGTCGGTCTCGACCACCGAGCGCACCGTCCACTTCTTCAGGTGGGTGACGTGCAGCGCCGGATCGAGGGCGGTGTCGCCCTCCTTCCGGAGGCGCAGGCCCAGCTCGATGTCCTCGATCATCGGCATCGGGTACTTCGAGGCGTCGAAGCCGCCGATCTTGCGGAAGACGTCCCGCCGGCACGCCCCGCAGCCGGCCCAGAAGCTGGCCCCGGTGGTCTTGGCCTTCTGGTGCACGAAGTGGTGCCGCAGGTTCATGTAGAGCGAGGCGAAGTTCCGCTCGGGTGGGGCGTCGTCGTACGAGCCGGTGATGCTCACCAGGTTGGGGTTGGCACGGAAGGCTTCGCGCACGCGCTCCACCACGTCGGGGTGGGCGACGCAGTCGGAGTCGATGAACAGGACGATGTCGACGTCCACGTCCTCGACCCCCACGTTCCGGGCGTGGGCCGGGCCGTGGCGGGTCGGGAGCCGGATGACCTCGGCCCCCATCTTGCGGGCGACCTCCGCGGTGTCGTCGGTGGAGCCCGGGTCCACCACCATCACCCGCTGGTCCCCCGCCGCGTCCAGGGCCGCCCGCAGGGAGAGGGGCAAGAGGTGGGCTGCGTTGTAGGCCGGCATCACGATGGCGAGACTGGGCAGGTCCGTCATGGGGCCCTGACCTCACCCCAATTGGCCGAGTCGAGCAAGGTGGGACCAGCCTACGTCGCACCGATCGCGTGACCCGGCGCGAAAATGAGGCTAAGACCCCCCGCCATGTCGTCCGCCCCCGCCGCCGAGGCCCCCGAGTCCGTGACGCTCACCCTGGTCCGCGCCACGGTGGGTGGGGTCCTGATGGGCCTCGCCAACCTGGTGCCCGGCATCAGCGGCGGCACCATGCTCCTCGCCTCCGGCGTCTACCCGAAGTTCATCCAGGGCATCGCCGAGGTCTCCACCTTCAAATTCAAGCGGGACTCCATCGTCGTCCTCGCGGTGGTGGCGGTGTGCGCGGGGCTCTCCATCGTGAGCCTCGCCGGCCCGGTGAAGACCCTCGTGGTGGAGCACCGGTGGATCATGTACAGCCTCTTCATCGGCCTCACCCTGGGCGGCATCCCGGTGGTGTGGGCGCTGGCCAAGCCGGCCACCGGGAGCCTGTGGGGCGGCGCCGCCGGCGGCTTCATCCTCATGGCGATCATCGCCTGGTTCCAGGCCGCGGGGGCCGACGGGCAGGCCGACAACACCGGCTTCATGTTCATGTTCTTCGCCGGCGCGGCGGGGGCCTCGGCCATGATCCTGCCCGGCATCAGCGGCGGCTACCTCCTCCTGGTGCTCGGCGTGTACGTCACCATCCTCGGCGGCATCGACGACGTGAAGAACGCGCTCAAGGCGGGCGACATCGGCGCCGCGATGGGCCCCACCCTCAGCATCATCATCCCGGTGGGCCTCGGGGTGCTGGTGGGCATCCTGCTGGTGAGCAACCTCCTCAAGGTGCTCCTCGAGAAGTTCGAGAAGCCCACCCTGGGGGCGCTCCTCGGCTTCCTGGTGGGCGCGGTGGTGGGCCTGTGGCCGTTCCAGCAGGGCGTGAAGCCCCAGGTCGGCGATCTCTTCAAGGGCCGGGTCCTGACCCCCGAGCTCCTCGAGAAGCTCGAGCCCTCCAAGTACCCCACCGAGTACTTCGACCCCAGCGGCGGCCAGATCGCGGGCGCGGTGGGCTTCATCGTGCTGGGCTTCGCCCTCACCGCGCTGGTGGCGCGGCTGGGCCGAGGCAAGCCCGCGGCCTGAGCGTGGCCGTCCACCCCACCCGCCACGGCCCGTGGGCCGTGGTCACCGGGGCCGCCCAGGGGCTCGGCGCGGAGTACGCCCGGCAGCTCGGCGCGGCGGGCCTCTCGCTCGTCCTCGTCGACATCGACGCCGCGGGCCTCGAGGCCCAGACCGCCACCCTGCGGGCCGCCGGGGTCGACGTCGTGCCGGTGACCCTGGACCTCGCCGCCCCCGCGCCCGCCGCCGCGATCCAGGCCGCGCTCGGTGATCGGCAAGTCGGCTTGCTCGTCTGCAACGCCGCGCTCTCCCTCGTGGGGCAGTTCCTCCAGCACCCGATCGCAGACCACCAGCGGGTGCTGGCGGTGAACGCCGCCGCCACCCTCGACCTCGTCCACGCCTTCGCCCGCCCCATGGCCGAGCGGGGCAACGGGGGCGTAGTCCTCATGTCGTCGATGGCGGGGTTCCAGGGCACCGCCCGGGTCCTGAGCTACTCGGCCACCAAGGCGTTCCTCCTCGCCCTCGGCGAGGGCCTGGGGGCAGAGCTGGGGCCGAGCGGCGTCGACGTGCTGGTGGTGGCCCCCGGCGCCACCAAGACCCCCACCTACCTCGCCACCGAGCCGAAGGACGACACCGGGCCGCTCATGGAGCCGAGCGAGGTGGTGCAAGAGGCCTTGCGTGCCTTGGGGCGGCGGCCGGTGTTGGTGGCGGGGCGCGGGAACCGGGCCGCGCAGCTGTTGCTGTCGCGGCTGCTCCCGCGCCGTCTCGCGGTGTGGATCATGGCCCGCGCCATGGCGGCGCGGTACCCGGACTGAGGGCTGTGCGCTCACTCCACCGGGTTGCAGACCATCCGGAGCCCGTCGAACATGTCGCGGTTCCCGCCGCCGTCGCGCTCGTGCAGGGTCAAGCTCGTGGCCACCTTGCCCACGGGGCAGCGCCGGATGGTCTCCCAGTCCGCGTCCGGACCGCTGTTGGAGCCCTGGCAGTTGGTGCGCTCGAAGAACGGGCCCAGCTCCGTCTCCGAGCAGGGCACGGTGATGACAAATGGATCGCAGTGGTTGAATTCCAGGTGACCGACGATCTGGGAATGGCAGTTCTCCACCACCTCCTCCACGCTGCTGGATGGGTCGCGGATACAAGAGAGGGGCTTACCCAACACCTGGATGCCCTTGACCTTGTCCCCGGCTGAGTTCAGGCAGGTCCGGACCCCGGTGACGAAGTAGCCGTCAGGGAGGCGCGCCGTCTTCAAGCTCCCCTCGGCCCCGTCGCAGTTGTTGTAGGTGCGATCGGAGGCCGCGCCGCCGTCCACGTCCTCGAAGAGGGCCTTGAGGAAGCAGGGGTCGTCGCTCCGCTCGCCCGCGGTGACCCCCACCAGGGCGTCACCGGTGGTCACCGCGCGGTCGAGGTCCACCACGCGGGTGCCGCCGTTGCCGGACCAGTTGGTGGTGGTGGGGTTGCTGGTGATGATGCCGCTGGCGGTCTGGGCGATGTCGCCGTCGTCCACGGGGACGGCCTCGCCCAGCTCGGTGCCGCAGCCTACGGCCACGACGCCCAGGGAGAGGGTAAGGGGGGCAAGGCCCCAGAGGTGTCGAAGGAGGGATCGCTTCATGCCAGGGATACGCGGCCGAGGCCGCGCCCCTGACATGCCTCAGCGCCCGAAGCGGGCCCAGGCCTCGGGCATCTCGATGCCCATCATCCGCTCCGCCCCCGCCCGGTCCATGATCGCGAAGCGGAACGTCCCGGTGAAGCAGAGGGCCTCGCCCTGCCGCACCTCCACCTCGGACGTCATCAGGCGCCGGGTCTGCTTCACCAGCTGGGCCACCGCCGAGAGCTCACGCCCGATGCGCACCGGCTGATGAAAGCGGCACTGCACGTCGGTGGTGAAACCGAACTTGCCGGTGCCCGCGATGATCGCCCACGCCGCCACCTCGTCGGCCAGCGTCATCACCAGGCCCCCGTGCATCACCCCCACCGGCCCCTGGTGCTGCTCGCCCGGGGTGAAGCACGTGCGCACCCCGCCCTCCACCCGCTCGAAGGTCAGGTGGAGCCCGTGGGGGTGGGTCGGGCTGCAGCCGAAGCAGGGCTGGTCGGGGCCGAACAGGCTCCCGTCCAGCGGCTCGTCGTCGGCCAGGGTCACGGCTTCAGCTCGGCGCGCAAGAAGGCCTGCACCTCGGCCCAGGCCGCCTCGGCCGCCGGCGCGTCGTAGCGCGCGCTCGAGGGGTTCGCGAAGGCGTGCTGGGCGTCGTAGCGCAGGATCCGGGCGTCCACCCCCGCCTCCTTCAGCGCCGCCTCGAAGGCGTCGACGTCCTTGGGCGGGATGCCCTGGTCCTGGTTGGCGAAGATCCCGAGGAGCTTGCCGTGGATCTTCGTCAGCGCCTCGGGGTCGGTGACCACACGGCCGTAGTAGATCACCGCCGCGTCCTCGGGCTGCGCGAGGGCCAGCTGGAGCGACCACCCACCGCCGAAGCACCAGCCGATCGAGGCCCGCCGCGGCGCCTTGATCCGCGCGTCCTCGGCCAGGAACGCGTAGGCCTCGGCCAGGGTGGCCTGGGCCTTGGCGGGATCCACCGCCTTCATGAGGGCCTGGGCCTCCTCGGGGGTGGTGCCCGCCTTGCCCCCATACAGATCGACCGCGAGGGCCGCGTAGCCCTCCGCCGCCAGCCGGTCCGCCCAGTGCTTGATGTGATCGTTCAGGCCCCACCACTCGTGGATCACCACCACCGCCGGCATCGGCGCGACCTTCCCCTCGGGCAGGGAGAGGTAGGCCTGCCCACCGCCCACCGCCACCATCTCGCCCTTCAGGGCGGGCGGGGTCTCGGTGGAGAGCTGGTGGAGGGCTCGGAACGCCTCCTCGCTCACCCCGATGGGGCGCGCCTCGACCGGGGCCGGCGTGGCCTCCGCGTCCGCGCCCGGGGTCGGGTTCGGGGTGGGCTTGGCGTCCTCCGGCAGCTTCTGCTGGGCCTGGTTGGCGCCGAAGGCGGCGCTCTTCTCGAGGTCGGCCTGCATCTGGGCGCAGCCGGCGGCCGCGAGCATGAGGAGGGGGGCGGCGTATCGCATGGAGGCGCTCTAGCAGCCCCACCCGCCACGGAAAAGTCTCACGATGGCCGGGCGCGCCGTCACATCGCGGGGGGAGAGTGCACTCACGGTTCGGTGGGGGCTCAGGAGAGCCTCCTCAACCTGCGGCGCCCTCCAGTGCACCGCGTCATTCCTCGGATCGGGCTTGGAGGCTCTCCGGGGACTGCCCCTCACGGACGCACGCGATGAGCCACTCCACGAAAGGCCTCCTCCCCCTCTTTGCGCTGGTGCTGCTCTTCCTGAGCGCCGGGATGGGGGTCCGCGTGGTGCAGGACCCGGCCCCCGATTGGGTCCCGCTCTTCGACGTCGGCGCGCTGTTGAGCCTGGCCGCCCTCAGCGTGGCCTGGGAGCGGGGCGCAGCGCGCGATCGCGCTCCGTAGTCGGCTGTGCCAAGCTCCCCGGTCATGATGGGGGCCTGGTGGGAGCGACGCGGCCGGGTGCTCGTGGCCGTCGTCCTGGCCGCGGTGCTCGTGGCGATCGCCTACGACAACGGGCTCGATAACGGCTTTCACTTCGACGACGGGCACAGCGTCCAGGACAACGCCTACCTGCGCGACCTGTCGCACCTCCCGACCTACTTCACCGACGTCCGCGCCTTCTCACCCCTGGCCGAGAACCGCTCGTATCGCCCGCTCCTCCTGGTGGGCTACGCGCTCTCCTACCGGTGGGGCCACGGGGAGGCCTGGGCGTTCCACCTGCTCTCCTTCATCCTGCACGCCCTCACCGCGGCCGCCGCGGGCCTGTTGGCGCGGCGCCTCCTGGCCGCCGCCGGCCACGGAGAGTGGGCCCAGCGGGTGGGCCTGATGGCGGGCACCGCCCTGTTCGCCGTGCACCCGCTCCTCACCGAGACGGTGAACTACATCTCGGCCCGCTCCTCCCTCCAGGGGGCGACGTTCGCCCTCTCCTCGGTGCTCCTCTATGTATGGGGGCGCGAGACCGGGCGCCGGGCCGGCCTGATCGGTGCCGCGCTGTGCCTGGCGGCGGGGATGCTCACCAAGCTCACCGCGGTCACCGTCCCCGCCCTCCTCGTCCTGTGGGAGCTCCTCCTGGCGAAGGATCCCGAGCCCCCGATCAGGCGCCTCAAGGCGGTGGCGCTGCGGGTGCTCCCCTTCGCGCTCGTCGCGGGGGCCCTCACCGTGCTCCACGAGGCGCTGGTCGGCGCCTACGCCCGTGGCGCCCGCAGCGACATCACGGCGTGGTCCCATCTGCTCACCCAGACCCAGGTGTGGATGCGCTACCAGGCCCTCTTCATCTGGCCCCAGGACCTGTGCGCCGACCTCACCATGCGGTGGAGCCAGAGCCCGCTCGAGGGGCCCACCGCCCGCGCCATCCTCTTCGTGGTCGCGGTGATGGTGGCGGCCTGGGTGGGCCGGCGGCGCTGGCCCGCCGCGACCTTCGGGATCCTCTGGTATTACATCACCCTCTCGCCCACCAACTCGTTCATGCCGCTGTCGGAGCCGGCGACCGAGCACCGGGTCTACATCGCGTTCTTCGGCCTGCTGCTCGTGCTCCTCGACCTCGGCCTCGGGTGGGCCGCGGTGACCCGCGCGCGCAAGCTGGCCTTCGTCGGGGCGACGGTGGTGGTGGCCGCGCTCCTCACCGCCACCACCATCACCCGCAACCGCGTGTGGCGCGACGACGTGACCCTGTGGGGCAGCGTCATCCAGTGCGCCCCCGACAACGCCCGCGCGCACCTGAACTACGGCCGGGGCCTGCTCGGCCTCGGCGATCGGGTGGGGGCCCGGCGCGAGTACGACAAGTGCGCGGAGCTCTGGCCGCGCTACCCGTTCTGCGTGATCAACCAGGCGGCCCTCGCCTGGATCGAGGAGCGCTACGCCGACGCGGATCGCTACGCGCAAGCCGCCTTGCAGCTCGCCCCCGGCAACGTCTACGCCCGGCACTGGCGCGGGGTGGTGGACCTCGCGCTCGAGCGCTACGCCGACGCGGCCCGAGCCTTCGAGGGCGCGCTCGAGGTCGCGCCCGGCTTCGACGACGCGGAGCGGGGGCTGGCGGTGGCGCTGTTCGAGCAGGGGGACCTCGAGGGGGCGACGCGCCTGTTGACCCCGCTCGCGGCGGCGGGGGCGCTGGACGGCCCCTCGTGGTTCGCGTGGGGCTACCTCAGGCAGCGGGCGGGGGACCCCGCGGCCGCCCTGGAGGCGTACGACCGGGCCCTGACCCTCGACCCCAAGCTGAAGCGGGCGCGCTACAACCGGGCGGTGCTCCACCACCAGGCGGGGCGGCTGGACCTGGCCCTCCTGGACTACGCCGAGCTGGCGGGGTCCCCCGATGCCGGCCCCGACGTGCTCTACAACCTGGCCCTCGCCCAGTGGGGCACCGGGGCCCAAGGTGCTGCGCGGCAGACCCGGGCGCGCCTGGCCCGGCTCGTCCCCGACTACCCCGGGCTGGCGACCCTGGACCAGACCATGGGGCCGCCCCCATGATCAGCTTCTGTCACACAACTACCTCCGCCTACATGCGATAAGGGGAGCGTGCCCAACGTCACCGAGCGCCTGACCCCCTCCGCGCCCCGCCCCCCGATCGCCGAGCAGCCCGTGGCCGCCCCGGCGGTCCAGGAGGTGAAGGCCCCGGCCGCCGCGGCGGTGGACGGGGTCGAGGCCAAGGCCCCGGTCGCGCCCGACGCCGCTCCGGCCGAGCCGGCGGCCGCGCCGCGCAAGGCGATCGCCCAGCGGCTGGGCACCCTGACCAAGCGGGTGCTCCAGGGCGCCGCCATCGCCGGGCTCGCCGCCTCGCTCATCGTGGGCGGCAACTTCGTGCTGAGCCGCATGAACGGGACCATCCCGCCGAAGCCCGCGACCCCCATCGAGGCGCCCATCGACATCCACGACCCGGCCCTCCCGGGGCAGGGCCCGCCCTCTTCCGAGATCGTCCCCGCCGACCCCGGCACCAGCACCGGCGGCGGCCAGGTCCACGCCCCCAGCCTGCCCGGGGCGGGCAGCGCCCCCACCCTGCCCTCGGGCCAGCCGGGCACCCTCCCCCAGCTCAACCCGGATCAGGTCAAGCCGCAGGGGCCGATCACGTTCAATCCCCAGACGATCCGGATCCCGCGCTGACCGGTTTGTAGTTTCCTCACCTCCCCGTTTCGATTATGTCACCTGCGATGGCGCTGCCCGGCCCCACGCTGTGCGTCGAGGTCGGCGTGACCACCCTCCGCGCCCAGCTGGTGGATGAGCGCGGCGCCCCCACCGGCGAGCGCCAACGCGTCCCCCTCCCCCGAGTGTTGCCCCCCGACGCGGTGGTCGACGCGGTGGCCGAGGTCGCTCAGCTGTACGACCACTACGAGCGGGTCTCGGTCGGCTTCCCCGGCGTGATCATGGACGGCGTGGTGCGCGACGCCCCGAACCTCGACCCCGCCTGGAGCGAGTTCGCGCTCGAGCGCGCCCTCCAGGTCCGGCTCGAGCGGATGGTGCGGGTGGCCAACGCCGCCGACATGCAGGGCCTGGGCATCGTGGAGGGCAAGGGCGTGGAGCTGGTCCTCACCTTCGGGGTGGGGATGGGCTCGGCCCTGTTCGTCGACGGGCGGCTGGTGCCCAACCTCCAGCTCGGGCGTCACCCGTTCCGCAAGAAGCGTTGCTACGACGACTACGTGGGCCACGCCGCGTTCAAGGCGGCGGGGGCCAAGCGCTGGGGCAAGCGCGTGCTCCGGGTGGTGGAGCAGGTGCTCCCGGTGTGGAACCCGCGCGTGCTCTACCTGTCGGGGAGCAACATGAAGCGGGTCCCGAGCGCCCTGCCCCCGGGCGTGCAGAAGGTCGCCGGCGCCACCGGGCTCGCCGGCGGGTTCCGGCTTTGGGACCACTGATCGGAGCAGGCCATGGACTCCACCGCCATCGCGCACGCCTGGCTCGACGCCTTCAACGCGGGCGACGTCGACCGCCTCGTCGCGCTCTACGCACAGGACTGCCGGCACACGTCGCCCAAGATCCGCGCGCTCCACCCCGAGACCGGCGGCCAGCTCGTCGGCCGCGCGGCGCTGCATGCCTGGTGGTCCGACGCGATGCGGCGGCTCCCGGGGCTGCGCTACGAGCTCACCGCGCTCACCGCGCAGCCGGATCGCGTGGTCATCGAGTACCTCCGCCACGCCCCGGAGCAGGCCCCGCTGTGGGTCGCCGAGGTCTTCGACGTGGCCGAGGGCCACATCGTGGCGTCCCGCGTGTACCACGGCTGAGGCCGAACGGCGCTGGACCACTGAACACATAATCAGTCATATTGAGCCCATGCGCCCGGTGGAGAACCCGCCGAACCCGTGGCTCACCGAGTCGGTGGAGTACCTGGACGAGCACGTCCCCGTCGCGCGGCTCTCGGTGTTCGAGGACGCCACGCGGAGCATCCTCAGCACCAACGACAGCCCCGACGTCGGCTTCGACCACTCGGTGAACCCGTACCGGGGGTGCATCCACGGGTGCCTCTACTGCTACGCCCGGCCCAGCCACGAGTACCTCGGCTTCGGGGCAGGCACCGACTTCGAGCGCAACATCGTCATCAAGCGGGATCCGCAGGCGCTCTTGCGTCAGGCCTTCGATCGCAAGAGCTGGAAGGGCGACAAGGTCCTCTTCTCGGGCGTCACCGACTGCTACCAGCCGCTCGAGGCCAGCTACCGCCTCACCCGGAGCTGCCTCGAGGTGTGCCTCGAGTACCGGAACCCGGTGGGCATCGTGACCAAGGGGCCGCTGATCGAGCGGGACCTCGATCTGCTCGCCGACCTGCACGCGGTGACCTCGCTCAACGTCTCGGTGAGCATCCCGGTGTGGGATCCCGACCACGCCCGGGCTGTTGAGCCGTTCGTGGCCCCGCCGCGCCGCCGGATGGAGACCATCCAGCGCCTCGCCGAGGCGGGCCTCGACGTGGGGCTCAACATCGGGCCGATGATCCCCGGGCTCTCGGATCCCGACATCCCGACCCTGCTCAGCCGCGCCGCCGACGCGGGCGCCACCCGGGCGGTGCTGATCTTCCTGCGCCTGCCGGGCAGCGTCCTACCGGTGTTCGAGAAGGGGATCCGGCGCAACCTGCCGCTCCGCGCCGACCGCATCCTCAACTTGGTGCGCGACGCCCGCGGCGGCAAGCTCAACGATCCGCGCTTCGGCCACCGGATGCGGGGCGAGGGGCCCTACGCCCAGGCGTCCCGGGATCTGTTCGAGCACCACGTGCGCCGGCTGGGCCTCAACCAGGGCTCGCGCGCCCGCCCCCTCGAGCCGCGCTCCTTTCGGCGGCCCAACCGAGGCCCCCAGCTGGAGCTGTTCTGACCCCAGAGCGCCCTTCAAGGCCGGAACAGCTCCGCCACGAACAGGCTGAACACGTGCCGCGGATCCCAGTCCCGCCGCGTCTTCCCGTAGAGCCCCGGCGCGGCGAGGTCGTCCTCGTCGTAGCGGGCGCCGAAGGCCCGCTCGGCGTAGATGGCCAGCGCCTCCTCCACCCAGCGCTGGCTGCGGTAGACGGGCATCAGCATGCGGTCGATGTCCTCCCGCTCCTTCGGGGTGAAGGCGAGCAGGTGCACCGCGTGGGTCATCTCGTGGACCATGAGCCACGGCTTCGCCAACACCCGCTCCTCGCGCAGACCCAACAGGGCGTGATCGTCGGTGGGGCCGTTCCAGAACACCCCCGCCGCCCGCGGGTTGGTGTGGCGCGGAAAGCCATGTTGCCGAAAGTCGTCCCCCTTCGGCACCACCACCACCCGCACCGGGCGCACCAGGAGCATGCGCCGGGCGAGGGCCGGGTTGCCCGCGAGCACGCGCAGGATACCTTGCACCGCGGCGTCCCGCACCTCCGCGTCGACCTTCGGCCCGGCCAGCTGGAGCTGCTGCCCTGCCCACGCGTCGAGGAGCTCACGCGAGGTGCGGGGCGGCTTCTTGTTGGACGATCTCTCGAACAGATCCCCCCCGCGCACGAGCGAAAAGGCGGGCAGGGCCAGGTCCATCGGGGTCGCGGCGGTCTTGCCGGTGCGAGACAGCTGCTCCTGCCACCGCGCGCGCCCGGTGGTGAGGTCGAACGGCGCGGCGGCGCGGTCGGCGCCCCCCTCGAACTCGTCCATGCTCGAGGCCGAGCCGTCGGCCCGCCGCCGGAACCAGGGCGACACGCCGGTTCAGACCCGCATGATGAAGCGGCGGGGCCGGTCGTAGCTCGGGTGGGGCACCGCGAGGTGGATGAAGCCCTTGTTCGGGTAGACCACCGCCTCCTGCAGGTCGAGGCCCCCGTGGCCGTGCTCGCTCAGCCAGTGGAAGACCGCCTCGACGTCCTGCTCACCCCGGGGGGCCACGTCGGCCGCGCAGCCCAAAAGGTGCAGGGAGTCGGCGGAGGCGGGGAGCCCGAGCTCGCGGCAGGCCTCGTTCAGGGCCTGGTCGCGGAAGCCGGAGCGCACCGCCCACCCGCCGGGGAAGTGCGCCTCCACCTGCTCGAGGATCCCGGCCAGACGGCGCAGGTTGGCTTGCACCTCCTCGGAGGGCGCGAGCGCCTTGGCCATGTCCGGGAAGGTCTCGTCCACCAGGAAGTCACCCAGCACGTAGTGCTCGGACAGGGCTGCGCTGCGGTCCGTGGCCACCGGGGCGGAGGTTAGTACGGGCTCGCCGGTGGGCGCGAGGGCAGGATTACGGAGGGGGATCGGCGGTGAGGGGGCGGGCCAGGAGCCCCTCCGGGTCCACGTACATGGAGCGGGTCTTCCCCGACTCCGTCTGCACCCGCACCGCCGCCGCGAAGTGCAGGTGCGGGCCGGTGACCCGCCCGGTGCGGCCGACGTCGCCGATGCGCGCCCCCGCCTTCACCCGGGCCCCGGGGCGGACCCGCCGACGCGAGAGGTGAAAGTAGAGGGTGAAGAGGCCGCCGCCGTGGTCCAGCGCGAGGGTCTGGCCGGAGTAGAAGCGCGCCTGGGACAGCGCCACCCGGCCCGGCAGGGCGGCGAAGACCGGGGCGCCGGTGCGGCCGTCGAGATCGAGGCCGTAGTGGACGCTCTGGACCTCACCGTTGAACACCCGCTGCACGCCGAAGGGCGAGGTCACCTCGCCCGGCGTCGGCGCCGCGGGCGCGCCGAGGTCGAGGGGGGCGGAGGGCGCCCGGGCCCACAGGCGCTCCATCGTCTTCGACTCGCGGCGCAGGCGGGCCTTCAGCGCCTTGCTCTTGGGGGCGTCGGTGTAGCGGCGGCTGACGCGGAGCTCGGAGGTCTCGAAGGCGCGACCCTGCACGATGAAGGCGTGGTCGACGACCGCGCCCCCCGCCCGAACTTGCAGGCTGGCCTGCCCCGGCGCGATATCGAGGGGCACCGGGACGAAGCCGCGCAGGCTGCGCTGCGAGGTGCGCCCGAGCGCGGTGGTGTGACCGAAGGCCACCAGCGCCCCCGCCTTCACCTCGGGCCCGAGGCCCTGCACGTAGACCACCACCAGGTCACCGAGCCGGGGCTCTGCCGGCACCAGGCGGACGGAGGGCGCGGCGGTGGCGGTGGCCACCAGGGCCGCGGCGAGGGTCAGCGCGGCGCTCAAAGCCGAGCGCTGGTGCGGATCGCGGTGAGGATCTCCCGCGTCGCGGTGGACTTGTTGAGGGTGTAGAAGTGCACGCCGGGCGCGCCGCCCTGCAGCAGGCCCAGCGCCTGGATGGTCGCGTGCACCACCCCGAGCTCGTGCACCCGCTCCGGGTGGTCCTTTCGACGCTCGAGCTGATCGAGGAGCGCGGCGGGGATGGTGGCGCCGCACATCTTCGTGAAGCGCTTGATCTGCTCCACGTTCTGGATCGGCATGATGCCGGGGAGGATCGGCACGGTGATCCCGGCCGCGCGCGCCCGATCCACGAAGTCGAAGTAGACCTGGTTGTCGAAGAAGAGCTGGGTGATGAGGAACTGCGCCCCCGCCTCGACCTTGAGCTTGAGGTTGTGGAGGTCCTGGTGGCGGGAGGCGGCCTCGAGGTGCCCCTCGGGGTAGCACGCGCCGCCGAGACAGAAGTCGTGCTGGCCGCGCACGAACGAGACGAGCTCGCTCGCGTAGCGAAAGCCACCTTGCACCGGGCTGAAGCGGGCCTCGCCCCGGGGCGGGTCGCCGCGGAGGGCGAGGACGTTGTCGACCCCGCCCGCCTGGAGCTCGGCCAGCACCGAGGCGAGCTCGTCCCGGGTGGCGTCGACGCACGTGAGGTGGGCCATCGCCTCGAGCCCGAGCTCGGCCTTGATGCGGCGGGTGAGCTCCACCGTCTTCGTGCGGGTGGAGCCGCCCGCGCCGTACGTCACGGACACGAAGCCGGGCTTCAGCTCGCGGAGCTCGCTGAGCGCCTCCCACAGGCGGGCCTCGCCCTCCTCCGTCTTGGGCGGAAAGAACTCGAACGAGAAGACCGGGTAGCCGCTCTTCAGCTGGTCGACGATGCGCACAGCCCACCGTCATTAAGGCCGAGGGCCACGTCAAGCCCGAACCGAGGCTCGACGTGGCCCTCGGGGTCGGTCGGTCAGGGCGCGGGGGGCAGGAGCACGCCGTCGATGAGGTGGATGACGCCGTTGGTGCCGAGGATGTCCACCGCGAGCACCTGAGCGTCGTTGATCTTCACCGCGTCGCCCTCCACCGTGATCGCCACGTCGCTCCCCTGCAGCGTGGTCGCCTGGCTGAGGCCGACGACCTGGTCCGAGGTCACCGCCCCCGCCACGACGTGGTAGGTCAGCACGTCGGTGAGCGCGGGGATGTCGGCCAGCAGCGCGTCGACGGTCCCGGCCGGGAGCGCGTCGAACGCAGCGTCGACCGGAGCGAAGACGGTGAAGGGCCCAGGGGCGGAGAGCGCGTCGCCGAGGTCGGCCGCCCCCACCGCGGTCACCAGGGTGCTCAGCTCGGGCGCATAGCTCGCCAGCTCCGCCACGGTCGACGGGGTGATGACCGCGTCGATCACGTGGATGACCCCGTTGGCGGCGACGATGTCGGTCGCCACGATCCGAGCGCCGTTGATCCGTGCCTCGGCTGCGCCCGCCGCGATGATCGCGCTCGTGCCCTGCGCGGTGGTGAGGGCCCGCTGCTCCACCACCGCGGCGGCACGGAGGTCGCCCGGCACCACGTGGTAGGTCAGCACGCCGGTGAGGGCCGCCTTGTCGGCGAGGAGAGCCTGCAGGTCCGCCTGCGGAATGGCCTCGAAGGCGGCGTTGGTCGGCGCGAACACGGTGAAGGGGCCGGGACCGGCCAGGGTGTCCACCAGCTCCGCCGCCTGCAGGGCGGTGACCAGGGTGCTGAAGTCGGGGTTCTTGAGCGCGAGGTCGACGATGGTGGGCGGGGTGATGACCGCGTCGATGATGTGCACGATCCCGTTGCTGGCCTGGACGTCGGTCATGATGACCTTGGCGTCGTTGATGAAGACCTCACCGGCCTCGACGCGGATTTCCACCGCCGCGCCCTGGAGGGTCAGCGCGGAGGCGAGGCCAGCGACCTGGGCCGCGTCGACCCGCCCCTCGACGACGTGATAGCTGAGCACCTTGGCCAGCGCCGCGGGGTCGGCCAGCAGCGCGTCCAGCGCACCAGCAGGCAGGGCGTCGAAGGCGGCGTTGGTCGGAGCAAAGACGGTGAACGGCCCGGGCGAGGCCATCGTCTCGGCCAGGCTCGCGGTCTGCAGCGCGGTCACCAGGGTCGAGAGCTCCGGGGTCGCCACGGCTACGTCGACGATGGTGCCCGGCTCCTCTTCCTCTTCCGGCGGGGTCAGGACCGCGTCGATCACGTGGATGATGCCGTTGTCGGCCGCGACGTCGGTCTGGATCACGAGCGCGCCGTTGATCCGGACCTGGCCGTCCGTCACCGAGATGGTGATGTCATCGCCCTGCACGGTCGTGGCGGTGGTGAGGCCCACCACCTCCGCCGCGCTCACCCGCCGGGGCAGCACGTGGTAGGTGAGCACCGCCTTGAGGGCGTCGGTGTCCGCGAGGAGGGCGTCCAGGGCGCCAGCGGGGAGGGCGGAGAACGCGGCGTCGGTCGGCGCGAAGACCGTGAAGGGGCCGGCCCCCTCGAGGGTCGCGGTCAGGCCCGCAGCCCCGAGGGCCTGGGTCAGGGTGGTGAAGCGCCCGTCGGCGCGCGCCACGTCCACGATGGACTGCGCCTCGGGGGCAGGATCCTCCTCGCTGGAGCAAGCGAGGGGGATGATCAGAGCGAGCGTCGCCGTGAGCCGGCGGTTGAGCGTCGTCATGCGAACCGTCCTTTCTTTCGTGCTGCCCGCCGCTCGGGCGGGGGCGAGAACCTGCGCTCTCGGTAGCGCCGATTTACGGTCGCGCAAGCACGAAAATCATGTCCGCATTTAGAGGCGACGCCTCAGGGCAGGATCAGCTGCATCAGCTCCTCGACCGTCCGATGCCGCTCGACGGGGTGGCGCAGGTGCATGCCGGTGCGCACCTCGTATCGGTTCCGGCGCCCTTCCTTGAACACCTCGATGTACCCGGCGTCGTGGAGATCGGCCACGATCCGCTGCACGGCGCGCTCGGTGATGCCGACCTTCACGGCGACGTCCCTCAGCCTGAGGTGCGGGTCCTGGGCGAGACACAAGAGCACGTGGGCGTGGTTCGTCATGAACGTCCAGTTCGTGTCGATGGCATGGGCCTCGGTGGGCTCGGGATCGGGGGCAGATTGGGGCGTCACGGCCTTGTCCTCATTTCGAATGACCGGACTTCGCGAAACCGAATGCGCGTCCCGGTCGGGGGCAATGTAGCCAAAAGAGTACGATTTGGGCCACCCCCCGGGCTCGACCATGCCGATCCCGAGCCAGAATCGACCAGGGTTTGCTCATGAACGCGGCGATACATGATTTTTTCTCAGGGCTGGGGGCCTGATGCATTCTTCCGAGTCACCCGTAAGACAGGGGTTCACTGCAGGGGGAACGTCCGTCGGGTCGGTCGGATCAACCGCAACCCCCCGTTTCAAGCCACGTTTGCGTCGTGACCGCCCTCACCTTCTTTGCCCTGAGAGGGACCTGGGAGAATCCCGAGGGTCAGGTTGCGAACGCTTCCTGTTGCCCCACCACGCCTGAAACACCTTGGCGCGTTCGTATCGTTCGGCTATCGGGGGTCGCAAAAATCCAGCATCGACCCTCCTCGCACGACGGCCTCCATCCGGACTTCGTCGCGACCTGCGCGTAGGGATCGGCGTTGGCTACCGTCGGTGAGCGGACCGACGGGCACGAGGATCGAACATGCGGTCACCTTTCCCGCCCTGGACCAACAACATCCGCAACCTGCTGGGCGCAGGCGCCATCGGCGGCCTCGTCTACGCCGTGCTCATCGTGACGTACGGGTTCTCTCCCAACGCCACCGATGTGGGCTATCAGCCCGAGCAACCCGTCCCGTTCAGCCACCGGATCCACGCCGGCAAGCTGGGAATGGACTGCCGGTACTGCCACCAGGATGTGGAGCGCAACGCGTTCGCCGCCATCCCGGCCACCCAGACCTGCATGGCCTGCCACGAGCGGATCCTGCCCGAGAGCACCAAGCTGGCTCCGGTGCGGGAGAGCTGGGCGAGCGGCGGCCCGGTGCCCTGGGTGAAGGTCCACGACCTCCCTGACTACGCCTACTTCGACCACGCGGCGCACGTCACGAAGGGCGTGGGCTGTGCGTCCTGCCACGGTCGGATCGATCAGATGGAGGTGGTCTGGCAGAGCAAGCCCCTCTCCATGGGGTGGTGCCTGGAGTGCCACCGCAACCCTGAGCCGAACCTCCGGCCCAAGGCGCTGATCACGAAGATGGACTACGCGCAGGAGGGCCCCGAGGTCGGGGCTCGCCTCCGCGCCGAGTACAACGTCAACCCGCGGGAAGACTGCTCCACCTGCCACCGGTGACCACGTGATGAATACTCAACCGCAGTACTGGCGAACCCTCGCCGAGTTGGAAAACGCCCCCGAGCTCCAGGAGTTCCTCGCCAAGGAGTTCCCGGACGCGGCCACCACCGAGCTCTCGGGCTCGAGCCGCCGTCGCTTCCTCCAGCTGATGGGCGCCTCGTTCGCCCTGGCCGGTGCGGCCACCGGCTGCCGCTGGGAGAAGGAGAACATCCTCCCCTACGCGCGGCGGCCCGAGGGGCTCGAGCCGGGCACCATCCGGTACTTCAGCACCGGCATGGAGCTGGCGGGCGCGATGCAGGCGCTGCAGGTCGCGTCCTACGACAACCGCCCCTTCAAGGTGGAGCCGCACCCCCGGCACCCCTTCGCGCAGGGCGGCACCGACGCGTACGCGCAAGCCAGCATGCTCGAGCTGTTCGATCCGGACCGCTCGGGCACCTACCTCGACAAGAACGCGCCGAGCACCGCGGAGGGCTTCGCCACCTTCGCGCGCCAGCAGTTCCAGGCCGCCAAGGCCACCGGCGGGCGCGGCGTGCGGGTCCTGGCCCGCGCCTCCTCCTCGCCCTCGATGGGCCGGCTGAAGCAGCAGCTGATGGCCGAGATGCCCTCCGCGAAGTGGGTCCAGTGGGAGTCGCTGTCCCGCGACAACGCGATGCTCGGAAGCAAGCTGGCTTTCGGTAGCAACCACCGCACCCACCTCGATCTGAAGGCGGCCAAGGTCATCGTCTCCCTCGACGACGACATCTTCGGCTCGCACCCCGCGCGGCTGCGCCTGGCCAAGGACTGGTCCTCGGCGAGGAAGCCCGATGACGGGGTGATGAACCGGATGTACGTGGTGGAGTCGCGCTACACCTCCACCGGCGCCGCCGCCGATCACCGGCTGCCGCTGCGCTCCGAGCAGGTCAAGGCGTTCTCCATCGCCCTCGAGGGCGCGGTGAAGGCCAAGCTGGGCATGGGCGCGGCCCCGGCCAAGAAGGGCTTCCTGGCCGAGGGCAAGGCGAGCAAGTGGGTCGACGCGATCGCCGACGACCTGGTGGCCAACAAGGGCAAGGGCGTCGTGACGGTGGGCGCGGGGCAGGATGCCGACATCCACGCCCTCGGGCACCGGCTCAACAGCCTGCTCGGCAACGCGGGCGCGACCGTGACCTACACCTCGTTCGCGGACCGCGAGGCGGAGCCGGCGGCCTTCAAGGCGCTGGTGGACGAGATGCAGGCCGGCCAGGTCGACACCCTGGTGATCCTGGGCGGCAACCCGGTCTACGACGCGCCCGGCGATCTCGACTTCGCGGCGGCCATGGCCAAGGTGAAGACCTCGATCCACCTCGGGCTGTTCGTCGACGAGACCGCGAAGCTCGCCTCGTGGCACGTGCCGATGGCGCACTACCTCGAGACCTGGGGCGACGGGCGCACCTGGGACGGCACCCTGACCATCGCGCAGCCGATGATCACCCCGCTCTTCAACGGGATGTCGGCGCTCGAGCTGGTCGCGATGATGGCCGGTGACTTCACCGCCAAGCCGATGGAGCTGGTGAAGGCCTCGGCGATGGCCGCGGTCGCTGCCCTGACCCCGCCCCCGGCGGAGGACGCGGCGGCCGAGACCCCGGCCGCCGAGGCAGCCCCGGCGGAGGGTGAGGCGGAGGCGGCTCCGGCCCAGCAGGATCTGGAGCTCGAGACCGCGCGTCAGGCCCTCGCCGCCTTCAAGGCGGGCTTCGACTGGCGGAAGACGGTGCACGACGGCTTCGTCGCCGGCACCGCGTTCCCCACCGTGGTCCCCGCGCTGCTGGACTTCAGCGTCGCCGCCCCGGCGGAGCGGGCCTTCAAGGCCGGCGCCGACCTCGGCAACGGCGAGCTCGAGGTGGTGTTCTACGAGGACGGGAAGGTCTACGACGGCCGCTTCGCCAACAACGGCTGGCTGCAGGAGACCCCCGACTTCATGACCAAGCTGACGTGGGACAACGCGGCGGTCATGAGCCCCGCCACCGCGATCAAGCTCGGCGTCACCGACCGCGACCTCATCAAGGTGGCGGTGGGCGGCAAGTCGGTGGACCTCGCGGTCTACGTGCAGCCCGGGCAGCCCACCGGCTCCATCGCGATGGCGGTGGGCTACGGGCGCACCGCGGCCGGCATCGTGGGCGGGTACAAGACCAAGGGTTACGAGCAGGTGGGCTTCGACGTGAACCCGCTGCGTCGCCACGACGCGCTGTTCGCGGTGGAGGGGGCCCAGGTCACCAAGACCGGCGGCACCTACAAGCTGGCCACCACCCAGACCCACCACATGATCGACACCCTCGGTCTCGCGGCGATCCAGAAGCGGGCACCGAACCTGGTGCGTGCGGCGAGCGCCGAGGAGTACGCGAAGGAGCCCGAGTTCGCGAAGGAGATGGACCACGAGTTCCATCACAAGCTCTCGCTCTTCGAGGAGATGGACTGGGGCAAGGGCTACCAGTGGGGCATGACGGTGGACCTGTCCAACTGCATCGGCTGCAACGCCTGTGTGGTGGCCTGCACCTCCGAGAACAACGTCCCGATCGTCGGCAAGGATCAGGTCCTGGTCGGCCGCGAGATGCACTGGATGCGCATCGACCGGTACTTCAAGGGCGACTCCGAGGATCCGGTGATCGCGCACATGCCGATGGCCTGCGTGCACTGCCAGAACGCGCCGTGTGAGCAGGTCTGCCCGGTGGGCGCGACCATGCACGGCACCGAGGGCACCAACGACATGGCGTACAACCGGTGCATCGGCACCCGGTACTGCGCCAACAACTGCCCCTACAAGGTGCGGCGCTTCAACTTCCACAACTACAACGAGGATCTGAAGGACCCGAAGAACAAGGTGAAGACGATGGTCTTCAACCCTGACGTGACGGTCCGGTTCCGCGGCGTGATGGAGAAGTGCACCTACTGCACGCAGCGCATCCACTACGCGAAGCGCACCGCCAAGGTCGAAGGTCGCGCCCTCAAGGACGGCGACATCGTGGTGGCCTGCCAGGCGGCGTGCCCCACCGACGCCATCGTGTTCGGCGACATCAACGACAAGAACAGCCAGGTCAGCAAGAAGCGGGCGTTGGCGCGCTCGTACGAGGTCCTCAAGGAGCTCAACATCAAGCCGCGCACCTTGTACCTGGCCCAGATCCGGAACCCGAATCCCGCGCTGGCGGAGGCCTAGACCATGAGCTCGGCGGTAGCCTCACACGAGATTGACAACACGCGGGACGACCCGACCCGGCGTGCCCAGCTGATCCTGGGCGGCCAGGACTTCCACACCGTCACGGAGATGGTGGCGGGCATCCCGGAGCAGGAGCGCATCAACCGGAACTGGTGGTTCGCGTTCACGCTGGCGGTGTCGCTGGCCGGCATGTTCGGCCTGAACATCGCCTACCTCTTCTGGGAGGGCACCGGCATCTGGGGCAACAACAACCCCGTAGGCTGGGGCTGGCCCATCGTGAACTTCGTGTTCTGGGTCGGTATCGGTCACGCCGGTACCCTGATCTCCGCCATCTTGTTCCTGCTCCGGCAGCAGTGGCGGACGTCGATCAACCGGTTCGCGGAGGCGATGACCATCTTCGCGGTGGTCTGCGCCCTCGTCTTCCCCGGCATCCACATCGGCCGCCCCTGGCTGCCCTACTGGATGTTCCCGCTGCCCAACCAGATGTCCATGTGGCCGAACTTCCGCAGCCCGCTGCTGTGGGACGTGTTCGCGGTGGGCACCTACGGCACGGTGTCGGCGCTGTTCTGGTACTACGGCCTCATCCCCGACCTCGCCACCATCCGCGACCGGGCCAAGACCAAGATCCGCAAGTTCGCCTACGGCGTCTTCTCCCTCGGCTGGACCGGGTCGGCGCGCCACTGGCACCGCTACGAGCGCACCTACCTGATCCTGGCCGCCCTCTGCACCCCGCTGGTGCTCTCCGTGCACTCGGTGGTTTCCTTCGACTTCGCCACCGCCCAGCTGCCCGGCTGGCACACCACCATCTTCCCGCCCTACTTCGTCGCGGGCGCCATCTTCTCCGGCTTCGCCATGGTGGTGACGCTGGCCGTGCCCGCCCGGGCGTTCTTCGGCCTGCAGAACCTCATCACCCTCCGGCACCTGGAGAACATGAACAAGATCATCCTCGCGACCGGCATGATGGTCGGCTACGCCTACTCGATGGAGTTCTTCATCGCGTGGTACGGCGCCAACGAGTACGAGGGCTTCACGTTCTTCAACCGCGCCTTCGGCCCCTACGCCTGGGCGTACTGGATCATGGTGAGCTGCAACGTCATCTCGCCCCAGCTGTTCTGGTTCAAGAAGATCAGGACCACCCCGTGGATGATGGTGATCGTCTGCATCTTCGTGAACATCGGCATGTGGTTCGAGCGCTTCGTCATCACCGTGACGTCGCTGCACCGTGACTTCCTGCCCAGCTCCTGGGGCTACTTCAGCCCCACCATCTTCGACATCATGCTGTTCGTCGGGAGCTTCGGACTGTTCTTCACGCTCTTCCTCCTGTTCCTGCGCTGGCTGCCGGTGGTGGCCATCGCGGAGGTGAAGGCCGGCATGCCCGCCGCCCACGGTCACCACGAGGAGCACGGCCACGAGGCCGAGGGAGCCGCGACCCATGGCTGATCACCGCCCCGTCGACTCGGTCGACCCCAACAACCTGCCTGAGTACGGCCTGCTGGCCCAGTACGAGGACGTGACGTCCCTTAAGCAGGCCTGCGAGCAGGTCAGGGACGCCGGCTACTCCAAGTGGGACGCCCACTCCCCGTTCCCGGTGCACGGCATCGACGCCGCCATCGGGATCCGGCCCACCCGGCTGCCGCTGTTGATCTTCGGCGCGGGCGCCACCGGCACCACCGTCGCTGTCCTGATGCAGTGGTGGATGAACGCGTTCGACTACCCGTTCCTGATCTCTGGCAAGCCGCTGTGGTCGCTGCCCGCCAACATCCCGGTGGCCTTCGAGCTCACCGTGCTGTTCGCGGCGCTGACCGGCATCTTCGCCACCCTGGGTCGGAACCTGCTGCCGCGGCACCACCACCCGCTCTTCAACAACGAGCGGTTCGCCCGGGCCACGGACGACAAGTTCTTCATCGCCATCGAGGCGAAGGACGGCCGCTACGACGCCACACGCACCCGGGAGCTCCTCGAGAGCACCGGCGCGGTGGCGGTCGACAGCGTGCCGGACGACAGCAAGATCAACGCGTCGCTGCCCAAGCCGCTGGTGTACTTCATCGTGGCCTCGTTCCTGGCCGGCTTCGTGCCGCTGGGCATCGCGGCCCGGGCGTGGTTCACCAAGTCCGCGGAGCCGCGCATCCACCTGAACCCGAACATGGACTTCCAACAGAAGTTCAAGACCCAGAGCCCGAACCCGCTGTTCGCGGACGGCCGCTCCATGCGGCCGGACATCGACGGCACGGTGGCCGAGGGCTGGCTCCGCCAGGACGACGCCTACTATCGGGGCCTCGACGCGGACGCGAACTGGCTGGTGGGCTTCCCCCAGCAGGTCGAGGTCAGCCAGGGCACCATGGCCCGGGGTCAGGAGCGCTTCGACATCTACTGCTCGCCCTGCCACGGCACCGCCGGCTACGGCGACGGGCCGGTGGCCCGCCGGGCGGCGGAGCTCAAGCAGGCGAAGTGGGTGACCCCGAGCTCGCTGCACCAGGACTACCTGCGCACCCAGCCCGAGGGGAAGCTCTTCAACACCATCAGCCACGGCATCCGCAACATGCCTGGCTACGGCCACGCGATCCCCGAGTCGGATCGGTGGGCCATCGTGATGTACATCCGGGCGCTCCAGAGGAGTCAGCTCGCCACCACCAGCGACGTGCCCGACAGCGAGCGGGCCAAGCTCCGCTGAGGTCCGGAGGAACGTAGAGTCATGAGCACGGCATCAAAGACGCTCGATGCGAACGACGCGCGCCTGTCGCCCTTCGAGGGCGGCGGCAAGATGATCGCGGTCGGCTTCGGCCTCGGCGCGGTGGGCCTCGGCGGCGCGGCCGCCCTGGGCGCCGGCGCCGGGGACCACTTCGAGGGCTTCCTCCACAGCTACCTGGTGGCCTTCGCGTACTTCCTGGCCATCGCGCTGGGGGGCCTGTTCTTCGTCACCCTGCAGCACCTGACCCGCGCGGGCTGGAGCGTTGCGGTGCGGCGGCTGGCCGAGGTCGTGGCGGGCACCCTGCCCGTCCTCGCCCTCCTCTCGCTGCCCATCGTCATCCCGACCTTCCTGGGCAACCACGCGCTGTACCACTGGGCGGACCCGGCGGCGCGGCAGGAGGACCACCTGCTGCACCACAAGGAGGCCTACCTGAACAACACCTTCTTCCTGATCCGGATGGTGGTGTTCTTCGGGTTCTGGAGCCTCCTCGCCCGCTACTTCCTGAAGAACAGCACCAAGCAGGACGAGACCGGTGATCCGGAGATCACCACCAAGCAGCAGAAGCTGTCGGCCCCGGCCATGATCCTGTTCGCGCTGACCCTGACCTACGGGGCGGTCGACCTGCTCATGAGCCTGGTGCCCCACTGGTTCTCCACCATCATCGGGGTCTACTACTTCGCGGGCGCCATGATGAGCGCGATGGCGACCCTGATCGTGCTCGCCAAGTACCTGCAGGGGAAGGGCAAGCTCGGCGACATCGTGACCGTGGACCACTACCACGACCTCGGGAAGCTGATGTTCGCCTTCACCTTCTTCTGGGCCTACATCGCCTTCAGCCAGTTCATGCTGATCTGGTACGGCAACATCCCGGAGGACACGATCTGGTACGCCCCCCGGCAGGTCGGCCAGTGGATCCCGTTCAGCATCGCGCTGATCCTGGTGCACTTCGCCATCCCCTTCGTGGGCGTCATGAGCCGCCACGCCAAGCGCAAGACCGGCATCCTGCTGTTCTGGGCGATCTGGCTGCTCTTCGCCCACTGGATGGACATGTTCTACGTGGTGAAGCCGACCATGATCATCGAGCACGGCGGTGAGGCGGGCATGCTCCACCTGAGCCTGATGGACCCGCTCTGCTGGGTGGGCGTCCTCGGGTTCTTCATCGCCGCGATCGGGATGGGCCTGAAGAAGCACCGCCTGGTGCCCGTGAAGGACCCGCGGCTCACCGAGTCGCTCGCCTTCGAGAACTACTGAGGTTTCCGACATGACCGCCATCCGCGACGACGTCAACAACGCCGCCATCATCGGGGTCGGCTTCGGCCTGGCCTTCGTAGTGGTCTTCCTCATCTTCATCCTCGAGGCCTGGTCCATGAAGCTGGACGACGAGGTCACGATGGAGCGGAGGCCGACCCCTCCATCCCTCAGCACCTACCGCGACGAGCAGGCCAAGAAGCTGGGCGACTACGGCTGGGTGGACCAGGGCAAGGACCAGGTCCACATCCCGATCACGCGAGCCATGGAGCTCACCGTCGCCGACCTGGCCAGGAAGTAGGTAACGCCCATGCTCCGTCGCAGCTCCCTCCTCGCCTCCCCTCGCGCCATCGCGCCAGCGGTGGCGTGCGCCGTGCTCGCGCTGAGCGGCCTCGCGGCCGCGCAGCCGGGCGGGCGCAAGGAGGAGGCACCGAAGGAGCTGGACGGGGTCGGCATCGAAGAGAAGCTCGGGGCAAAGCTCCCGCTGCAGCTGGAGTTCACCGACTCCGACGGCAAGCAGGTGGCCCTCGGCGAGCTCTTCCGGGGTGAGCGGCCGGTCCTGCTCACGATGAACTACTCCGACTGCCCGATGCTGTGCAGCTTGCAGCTCAACGGGCTGGTGGACGCGCTGAACACCATCGAGTGGCAGATCGGCAAGGAGTTCGACATCGTCACCATCAGCCTCGACCCGAAGGAGGCGCCGGAGCGGGCCAAGCAGACCAAGGACCGCTACCTGACGCAGTACGCCAAGGGGGACAAGCTGGCCGCAGCGCGCGGCTGGACCTTCCTGGTGGGCTCCGAGGCCAACATCAAGGCCGTCGCCGACACCGTGGGCTTCGGCTACCGGTACAGCGAGGAGCGGCAAGAGTACCTGCACCAGGCGGGGATCATGGTGCTCAGCCCCTCGGCCACGATGTCCCGGTACCTGTACGGAATCGCCTTTTCACCCCAAACCGTCCGTTTGTCCATGGCCGAGGCCTCTGAGGGAAAGCAGGTCTCGACGGTGGACGCCCTCGTTCTCTATTGTTTTCACTACGACGCGGAGGCCGGCAACTACACTCCCGCGGTCCGCAACATCATGAAGCTTGGTGGTGCGATCACGGTTGTGGCGTTGGCGTTCTTCGTAGCCGCGGGGATCACGGTGAAGAAGCACCGCAAGAAGGTCGCGAACACCCCCGCAAATGGAGTCGCATAGATGTGGTTCACGTCCGACCCGACGTTCTGGATGCCAGCCCAGGCGTCCAACCATGCCGCGCTGGTCGATAATATCTACTACTTCTTGTACTGGGCTTCGGTCATCAGCTTCGTCGCGTGCATGTTCGCGGGGGCGCTGTTCGTCCTGAAGTACCGGGCCAAGAACATCAACGACAAGGCCCTGTCCCAGGTGGACCACAGCACCACCTTGGAGCTGACGTGGACCTTGCCGGTGTTCGCGGTAGCGGCGGTCGCCTTCTACTTCGGGGTCATGGGCTTCGTGAGCATGAAGACGCCCCCGGACGACGCGTACGAGGTGAACGTCACCGCCTACAAGTGGGCGTGGGCCTTCAACTACGCGAACGGGCACACGGACGGGAACCTCCACATCCCCGCGGGCGTCCCGGTGAAGCTCACGATGAGCTCCGATGACGTGCTCCACAGCTTCTACGTGCCCGCGTTCCGGGTGAAGCAGGACGTGGTGCCGGGCCGCTACACCCAGGCGTGGTTCGAGGTGACGGAGCCGGGCGAGTACCAGATCTTCTGCACCGAGTACTGCGGCACCAAGCACTCCGAGATGCTCGCGAAGGTCATCGTCCACACCGAGGACGACTTCAAGAAGTGGCTCGACAGCGTGGGCAACATCCTCGACCGGCTGCCCCCCGAGGAGGCCGGCAAGATGCTGATGACGCAGCGCGGCTGCCTCGCCTGCCACTCCATCGACGGCGCCAAGGGCGTGGGCCCCACCTTCAAGGGGAGCTGGGGCACCACCCGCAAGCTGGCCGATGGCAGCGACCAGGTGATGGACGAGAACTACGTTCGCCAGTCCATCATGGAGCCGCAGAGCCAGATCGTGGCCGGCTTCCCGCCGGTGATGCCGACCTTCAAGGGCAAGCTCGAGGACCGCGAGATCACCGCCATCATCGCGTTCATCAAGAGCATCAAGTGATTCTCCGGAGAAACTACTGATGACTGCCGACGCCGCACATATCGTCTCGAGCCGCGACGACACCTATCTCAACCACACCAAGGGGCTGCTCTCCTGGGTGGTGACGCTCGATCACAAGCGCATCGGGCTCATGTACCTGCTCTCCACCGCCCTGGCCCTGTGCCTGGGTGGCGTGTTCGCCCTCCTGGTCCGCACCGAGCTGTGGGGTCCGGAGGAGAACCTCATGAGCCACGACGTGTACAACCAGATGTTCACGTTGCACGGCGCGGTGATGGTGTTCCTCTTCATCATCCCGTCGATCCCGGCCGCGATCGGAAACTTCATCCTCCCGATCATGCTGGGGGTGAAGGACGTGGCGTTCCCGCGCCTGAACCTGGCCAGCTTCTACATCTACGTGGTGGGCGCCATCTTCCTGGTGACCTCCATGTACCTGTCGGCGATCGACACCGGGTGGACCTTCTACACCCCGTACTCGTCGTCGGCGCAGGTGGGCTCCCAGAGCGCGGTGATGAGCTCGGCCATGGGCGTGTTCATCCTCGGGTTCTCGTCCATCTTCACCGGGATCAACTTCATCGCGACGATCAACACGATGCGCCCCAAGGGGATGGGCTGGTTCAACATGCCCCTCTTCCTCTGGGCGGTGTACGCGACCAGCATCATCCAGGTGCTCGCCACCCCGGTCCTCGCGATCACCCTGCTCCTGCTGACGGTGGAGCGCGCGTTCGGCCTGGGCATCTTCGACCCCGCGCTGGGCGGTGACCCCGTCCTGTTCCAGCACTTCTTCTGGTTCTACTCGCACCCCGCCGTGTACATCATGGTGCTCCCCGCGATGGGCGTGATCTCGGAGGTCATCGGCACCTTCAGCCGCAAGCGTATCTTCGGCTACAAGTTCATCGCCATGAGCTCCCTGGCCATCGCCTTCATCGGCTTCCTGGTCTGGGGTCACCACATGTTCACCAGCGGTCAGTCGAAGCTGGCCTCGATGGTGTTCTCCGGCCTGACCTACCTGGTGGCGGTCCCCTCCGCGATCAAGGTCTTCAACTGGCTGACCACCCTGTACAAGGGCTCCATCCGGCTCAACGCCCCGATGCTCTACGCCCTGTCCTTCATCTGGCTGTTCGCCATCGGCGGCCTCACCGGCATGTTCCTCGGCACGCTCGCGGTGGACGTGCACCTGCACGACACCTACTTCGTGGTGGCGCACTTCCACTACGTGATGGTGGGCGGCACGGTGATGGCGCTCTTCGCGGGCCTCTACTACTGGTGGCCGAAGTTCTTCGGCCGCATGTACAACGAGACCATCGCCAAGGTGGCCTGCCTGCTGGTCTTCATCGGCTTCAACGTCACGTTCTTCCCGCAGTTCGTGATGGGCTCCCAGGGCATGCCGCGCCGGTACTACACGTACCTGGAGCAGTATCAGCCCTTCCACCAGATCTCGACCGTGGGCGCCTACATCCTGGGCTTCGGCATCCTGATGGCCTTCGCCGGCCTCATCCTCGCGGCCCTCAAGGGCCCCAAGGCCCCCGACAACCCGTGGGGCGCCAACACCCTGGAGTGGCACACCTCGTCGCCCCCTCCGTTCGACAACTACGCCTCGCAGCCCGAGGCCACGGATCCCTACGACTACCACGCGCTGGTCTTCGACGAGAAGATCGGCGGATGGGTCAAGGTCGAGGACGCCCCCGCCACCGGCGGTGAGGCCTGAGGCGGTCAGACACGTGACGACGATGGATGCAGCGGCCCACGAGTCGCACGACGCGCACGGCCACGATCACCACCATGATCCGCGGCTGGCCCACCACTTCGAGGACCACCAGCACCAGTTCGACACTGGCAAGCTGGGCATCTGGCTGTTCCTTGGGCAGGAGCTCCTGTTCTTCGGCGGCCTGTTCTGCGCCTACTCGATCTACCGCGGGCTCCACCCCGAGGTGTTCGAGGAGGGCGCGAAGTTCCTGAACACGAACCTCGGTGCCGTGAACACCGTGGTGCTCCTCTTCTCGTCGCTCACCGCGGCGTGGTCGGTGCGGGCCGCGCAGCTGAACAACAAGAAGGGGCTGATCCTGGCCATCGTCCTGACGATCGGCTGCGCCTTCGGGTTCTTGGGCATCAAGTACGTGGAGTACAGCCACAAGCTCCACGAGGGCGTGTTCTGGGGGCAGTCCTTCCACCCGACCCGCGAGATCCTCGAGGAGGCCCACGTCACCCCCGGCGTGGTGCCGATGCCGGCCGAGGACGGCTCGGTGGACCCGAAGGCCGAGAAGATCGCGATGCTGAAGCCGAACCTGCACACGTTCTTCAGCATCTACTTCATGATGACGGGCCTGCACGGCATCCACGTCATCGCCGGCATCCTCGTCTACCTGTGGATCCTGCGACGGGCCATCCGGGGTGACTTCAACTCGGAGTACTACGGGCCGGTGGACTTCACCGCCCTGTACTGGCACCTGGTGGACCTCGTCTGGATCTACCTCTTCCCCCTGCTCTACCTGATTCACTGAGGAACGCGAGCCATGGCTGGACACGGAAACCACGGATCTGCACACGTCATGTCCATCCCCGCTCTGCTGGGGACCTTCATGGGGTTGATCTTCCTCACCGCGCTCACGGTGGGCGTGCACTACGGCGTCGATCTGGGGGGCAAGGGCAACCTGATCGCCGCCATGGTGATCGCCACCATGAAGGCCAGCCTGGTGCTGGCGTTCTTCATGCACCTGGTGTTCGACAAGCGGTACAACTTCATGATCTTCGCCACCTCGGTCCTCGGGGTGGTGCTGTTCATCTCGATCGCCTTCACCGACGTCTCCCAGTACGAGCCGATGGTGCAGCAGCGCCAGGCCGACCTGGCCAAGGCGGCCGAGAAGTAGGGCGCGCGTCGTGTCGGCCGCCCGGGATCTCAGCGCGGTGGCTCCCTACGCACCAGAGCAGAGCGCCGACCACCGGCGCACGATGCTGGGGCTGAAGATCTTCCTCGTCTCGCTCGGGGTCTTCTTCGGCGCCCTCCTGGTGCTCTACGCCATGCTGCGCTGGTCGCTCCCGGAGTGGCCGCCCGCAGGGCAGCCTGCGTTCCCGATCTTGCTCCCCACCCTGAACACCGGGGTGGTCTGGATCTCCAGCGCGGTGATCCACGCCGCCCTCGGCGCCCTGCGCACCGCCAAGCCCCGGCGCTTCGGCCAGCTGATGCTGGTCACCGCCAACCTGGGCGCGGTGTTCCTGGCCCTGCAGGTCCTCTTGTTCCGGCAGGCGGTGGGGATGGGCCTGCAGGTCGGCTCGAACGTCTACTCGGCGGTGTTCTTCACCCTGGCCGGGGTCCACGCGGTCCACGTCCTGGTCGGCGTCACCGCCCTCGCCGCCCTCGCCCTCATGGCGTTCCGGGCCCCCACCGGGCGAAACCGCCTCATCCGGGCCCGGATGTGGGCCACCTACTGGCACTTCATGGGCGCGGTCTGGACGATCATGTACGTCGCCCTCTTCCTGGTGTGACAGCGGCCCCTGCGGGTATCTCGCGAAGAGGCACTCGACCCCGCACCCGACCGGCGATCCTCGACTCCGGGCTCTGACGGGCGTTTGCTCCAGGGGTGCGCATCGTGGCCGCCCTGGGCGGAAACGCCTTCGCAGCCCCTGGCCACCGGCTGACCATGGCCGGCCAGTTCGCCTACGCCGAGCAAGCCCTGACCCACCTCCTGCCCCTCCTCGCCCCGGACGTGGAGCTGCTCCTGGTGCACGGCAACGGCCCCCAGGTCGGCCACATGCTCATCCGGGTGGAGCAGGCCCTGGGCGAGGCCTACGCCCTCCCCCTCGAGGTCTGCGTGGCCGAGTCCGAGGGCGAGCTGGGCTACGTGCTCCAGCAGACCCTCTACAACCTGATGCACGCCAAGGGGGTGGCCCGGCCGGTGGCCAGCGTCCTCACCCAGGTCGTGGTCGACCCCGAGGACCCCGCCTTCCACCACCCCACCAAGCCCATCGGGCCGGCCTACGACGCCGAGCGCGCCGCCGCCCTCGAGGCGGAGGGCTTCGCGGTGGTGAAGGAGCACGGCCGGGGCTTCCGGCGGGTGGTGGCGTCCCCCCGCCCCCTACGGGTGGTAGAGCAGGAGGTCATCGAGGACCTCCTCACCGACGGGGTGCTGGTGATCGCGGCGGGCGGGGGCGGGATCCCGGTGGTGGAGCGCGGGGCGCGCCTGGCCGGGGTGGACGCGGTCATCGACAAGGACCTCGCCGCCGCCCTGCTCGCCGACGCCCTGAAGGCGGATCTGTTGGTGATCCTGACCGGGGTCCCCTGCGCCTACCTCCGCTACGGCACCCCGGAGCAGGTCTGCTTGCACAAGCTGCGGCCCGACGAAGCGCAATCTTTGTTGTCCGACGGCGAGTTCCCGCCCGGGAGCATGGGCCCCAAGATCGAGGCCGCCGTTCGTTTTCTGGCTGCTGCACCCCAAGCGGGCCGCGCGGCCATCATCTGTGATCCGCCCACGCTGGACGCCGCCCTCCGCGGCGAGGCGGGGACGATCATCACCCGGAACCAGGAGGAGAGCGCATGAGCAACTTCAACTGCATCATCATGGGTGCCGCAGGACGTGACTTCCACGACTTCCTCACCTTCTTCCAGAAGAACCCCCAGTTCCGGGTGCGCTGCTTCACCGCCACCCAGATCCCCTTCATCGAGCAGCGCACCTTCCCGGCCTCGCTCGCCGGCCCGGGGTACGAGGAGGACATCCCGATCTTCTCGGAGACGCGCCTGGAGGAGCTGATCCAGCGCTACAAGGCGGACTTCGTGTTCTTCTCGTACAGCGACCTGTCGCACCGGGAGGTGATGCACCGCGCCAGCCGGGTGCAGGCGGCGGGGGCGAGCTATGTCCTGTTGGGCCCGCAGCACACCGAGCTGGTCTCGACCAAGCCGGTGCTCTCGGTGACCGCGGTGCGCACCGGCGCGGGCAAGAGCCCGATCTCCCAGGCCCTGACCAAGCACCTGTCGCGCCGCGGGATCCGGGTGGGCGTCCTGCGGCACCCGATGCCGTACGGCGACCTCGCCAAGCAGGCGGTGCAGCGCTTCGCGACCGAGGCCGACCTCGATCGGCACGAGTGCACGGTCGAGGAGCGTGAGGAGTACGAGCCGTACATCGAGCGGGGCCTCGTGATCTACGCCGGCGTGGACTACGCCAAGATCCTGGCCGAGGCCGAGAAGGAGAGCGACGTCATCCTCTGGGACGGCGGCAACAACGACACCTCCTTCGTCCGGGCGGGCCTGCGCATCGTGGTGGCGGACGCCCTCCGCCCCGGGCACGAGCTCGACTACTACCCGGGTGAGACCAACTTCCGGCGGGCCGACATCCTGGTCATCAATAAGGTGAGCCAGGCCCCGGCCGAGGCGGTGGAGCGCGTCCGCAACCACGCCCTCACCGAGCACCCGAACGCGGTGCTGATCGAGTCCGACCTGCGCCTCGAGACCCCGGACGAGGCGATGATCCGCGGCAAGCGGGTCCTCGTGGTGGAGGACGGCCCCACCCTCACCCACGGCGGGATGAGCTTCGGCGCAGGCGTACTTGCGGCCCGCACCTTCGGGGCGAAGGAGATCATCGACCCGCGGCCGCACGCGGTGGGCACGATCGCCGAGGCCTACGCCAAGTTCCCGCACCTCGGGGCGCTGTTGCCCGCGCTCGGCTACGCCGAGGGGCAGCGCCAGGAGCTCCGCGCGACGATCGAGAACGCGAAGCCCGAGGTGGTCATCGACGCCAGCCCGGCCCGGCTCGGGCGCCTGTTGGACCTCGACGTGCCGGTGGCCCGGATCTCGTACGCGTACCAGCAGAAGAGCGGTCCGGACCTCATCGAGCTGGTGGACGCCTTCCTCGCTGGCCAGGGCGTCAAGTAGCCCGCGTGTCGCGCCGGTTCTTCGTCGCAGCCCTGCTCTCGGCCCCGCTGGCTTGCGCGTCGGCTAAGGCCCCTGCCGCCTTCGTGCCGCCGTGGTTCGAGATCCCTCGGAGGCTCGAGACGCCGCAATACATCTTGCGCCCGCTGGTGGTGGCGGACGCGGGGCGGGACTTCGAGGCGGTGACGGCGAGCGAGCGCCAGCTGCGCGAGATCTTCCCGGATTCGGACTGGCCAAGCGGCCTCACCCTCGACGCGGATCGCGAGGAGCTCCAAGCCCACGAGGCGCTCTTCACCGCTGGGAGGGCCTTCGCCTACGCGGTGATGAGCCTCGACGGGCAAGAGGTGATGGGCAGCGTATACATCAACCCCTCGAGCAAGGTGGGCTACGACGCGGAGGTCTACCTGTGGCGGCGGGCGGCGAGGCTCGGGTCACCTGAAGACCGCGCGCTGGAGCTCATGGTACGTCGGTGGCTGGAGGACGCGTGGCCGTTCGAGCGACCTGCGTTGCCCGGCCGCACGGTCTCGTGGGCCGAGTGGCGGGTGCTCCCCGACAGGTAGCGGCCAGGGCGTCAGGACGCCTTGCGTCCGAGCAACGGAGCCATCACCCGCTGGAACTCGGGGTTCTTGGCCTCGCGCGCCCTCCAGATGAACCCGTCCAGGAGGTAGTGCGTCAGCTGCGGCACCGCCAACAGGGGCATCCACCACACCACCCACGCGTCGGGCCACGACCACTCCGGCCCGACGAAGAGCGCCCCGCGCTCGTGCCAGAGGCTCCGGTCCCACAGGTACTCCTCGAAGTAGGCCACCGCGACCAGGGCGAGCAGGAACACCCCCCAGCGCCGGCCCTGGAACAGCCAGCCCAGCAACCGGGGGGCCTCATCTCCTCCGTAGGCCCGGCGGCCGTAGAGCCACACGAAGGCCACGTAGGGCACCCCGTGCACGATGACGTTGGTCATGGTGAAGGCCCAGTCGCTCTCGGTGAGGATGATGCCCACCCCCCAACAGGCCGCGGTGGTGGCCACCATGAGCACCTTCCCCCAGGGCACGAAGCCCTCGCGCAGGCCACGTTGCACCTGGCGCGCCGCGAACAGCGCGAGGAGCGCGAGGTAGACCGGCCCGAGCGCGGTGGCCACCGCCTCCGGGAGCCCCGCGACGAAGTCGCCGGGCACGAACCAGTCGAAGCGCCGCGGCAGGTGCGCGTGCCACCAGAGCAGCGGGTAGACGGTGGTGGCGTAGATGGTGAGGGCATCCAGGCGCTGGTCCCAGGCCCCGAGACCCGCGTCGCGGCGCCCATAGAGGCGCACCCAGCCGTACTGCTGCCGCACGAAGTGGAACACCGCGATGTACGCGAGCACCCGCCAGAACATGTCGCTCGACACCGCGGCGAGCGACACCCCGAGCGCGTAGGCCACCACCGGCGCCCCCGCGTACAACAGCGGGCGCCGCCGCAGCTCCGCCGGGTCGAGGTAGGTCCGGTACACGGTGGACCAGACGTGGGCGACGTCCACCCCGAGCACCGCCACCGCCCACGCCCACAGCGGCACCTCACCCGCGGTGGCCGCCGCCAACGGCACGAGGAGGAGGGCGAGCACCGCGGGCGCGGTGAAGGCCCAAAGGTCGAAGCGCCGGGAGACCAGCCACGCCCCGGCCGCGGCCCTCACGCCCCGCTCCCGAGCGCGGCGAGCACCTCCCGCGCCGCCCGCACCCCGTGGAAGACCGCCTCCTCGATCAGCGCCACCCCCGACAGATCGGTGTGGGCGAAGTGGATGGGCCCGAAGGGCAAGGCGGCCTGCGCACGCTCGCGCGAGAAGCGGGTCCCCGGCTCCGGGCGCACCATCCCGTGCCCCCAGCGCCTCAGCTCGACCCGCCGCAGGGCGGCTTGCAGGCCGATGTGGGTGCGGTCGAGCTCCGCCACCACGAGGTCCGAGGCCTCCCGCGCGTCGAGGGCGAAGAGCTTCTCGCGCTCTGCCTTGGCCTCACCGATCAGGGGCAGGTACCAGGTCCAGACCGTGGGCCCCACCCGGGGGCCGCTCTGATGGGTCGCCACCACGTAGCCCAGCGACCGGCTGTCGTAGATGACGTTGTCCCACGCCACCTCCGAGCCGTAGTAGCGGGGTCGGCGGCTCAGGTGCACGTTGGCCACCAGCCAAGGGGCGTAGGTGGGCGCGTAGGCCGGCGCCCCGGGCACCACGTGCCGGCGCACGTACGAGGGGAGCGCGAAGATCACCCGCTCGGCCCGGTAGCGACGCGTGACCCCGCTCTCGCCGTCCACCGCCACCACCGCCGCCCCGCCCTCGACCGGGGCCACCTGCAAGACGACCTGCTTCGCGCGGATCCGCGCCGCCCCCACCCGGGACACCAGGTGCTTCACCACCCGCCCGTTGCCCTCGGGCCAGGTGAGGAACTCCGCGCTCTCGTCCTCCGGGCCGGGGGTGCGCGCGCACAGGTAGTGCAGGCCGAAGTAGGCGCTCGTGTCGGCGAGCGAGGCCCCGAAGTCGTCCCGGCAGCCGTACTCCGCGTACCAGCGGATCCGCGGCGAGCGGAAGCCGTGGCGATCGAGCCACTCCGCGAAGGAGAGCTCGTCCAGGGCCCGAACCTCGGGGGCGTCCGAGCCGTGGGCGAGCGGCAGGGTGAAGGCGCGGCGGCCATCCGCGTCGCGGTAGATGATCCAGCGGGCCACCTCCGCCTCGAAGCGGGCGAGCTCCTCGGCCTCCGCCGCCGTCTCGCCCAGGCGCGGGAGCAGGCCAGGTTGCCAGACGCCGTTGTGGAAGACGCGCTCCTTGGGGGTGGCGCAGAGCGCCTCCTCGGCCCACTCGATCCCCTCCGGGCCCCGCCCCTCGACGAGCCCCATCTCCTCGAGGAGCGCGACCAGATCGCCGTTCTCGTCGGTGGGCGCGGGCACGTAGTGGGCAGCGTACGGATACGCGGAGGCCTCGGTCTGCCCATACGAGGCGGTGCCCCCCGCGGCGTCGCCCAGCTCGAGCACCACCACGTCGCCCTGCCCCGCCCGCCCGAGGGTCCAGGCCGCGGTGAGGCCGGTGACCCCGCCCCCTACGACAAGAACCCGGCAGCGCACCTCCTCGGTCACCGCGCCCGCAACCGCGCTTGCAGGAGGCCGGAGATAGCGGTGGGCGCGCTCCGAGAAGTCGGGGGCGAGATCCACGTCCCAGCTCGCCTCGGGCGCCCGGCGCCGGCACCCCGCGGCCACCGCGGTGCCCAAGAAGGTCGCCAGGAGCTCGCGCCGGGTGCCTCGCATCAGTTCCAGCGGGCCCAGTCGGCCTCGTGGTAGCCCACCAGGACCTGGTTGTTGAGGCGGTTCACCTCCGCCGGCACCCGCGCCATGTCGGCGGAGAGGACGAAGAGGGAGGCCATCGTCTCGGGGGTGAGGAACTTGAGCGGCGCGTCGGGCAGCCACGAGGGCACCTCGAACGCGCCGGGCGCGGCGAGGATGTAGCCCCACTCGCCGAAGGAGGGCACCGCGGTGTGGTAGGCCCGCGTGGTGAAGCCCGCCGCCTCCATCGTGGTGGCCACGCACCAGAACGCGCGCCGCGCGTACATCGGCGATGTGGCTTGCACCACCACCGCGCCGTCGTCGGACACCACCCGCTTCAGCATGCGGTAGAAGCGCCGGGTGTAGAGCTTGCCGAGCGAGAACGAGCTCGGGTCCGGGAAGTCCACCACCACCGCGTCGTAGCGCGGCTCGGTGGCGCGCTCGGGCGCGCCGATCCACACGAAGGCGTCGGCGTTCACCACCGTCACCCGCGGATCGAGGAGCGACCCGCGGTTCTGGCGCACGAAGAGGGGAAAGCTCCGGGCCAGCTCGGTCATGGTGGGATCGAGGTCGACCAGGGTCACCGACTCCAGCCCGGGGTGCTCGAGCAGCTCTCGCACCGCGAGGCCGTCGCCGCCCCCGAGCACCAGCACCCGCCGCGCCCCGGTGCCCCCCGCGCGCGCCCGCGCCACCGCCATCACCGGGTGCACCAGGGCCTCGTGGTAGCGGTGCTCGTCCGCGCTCGCGAGCTGGAGCGCCCCGTTGATGTAGAGCTGATAGCTGGAGCGCCCCTGGGTCACCACCAGGCGCTGGTAGGGCGTGGTCTTGGCGAACACCACCGGATCCGCGTAGAGCGCGTCCTCGGACCAGGTGGTCACGGTGTCGCTGTACGCGATGCCGACGATCAGCAAGGCGAGGGTGAGGTAGGCCTCGGCCCGGAGGAACCAGACCCGCCCCGGCCGCCGCAAGGCGCCTTTCAGGAGGTGCGTACACCACACCGCCACCACCGCGTTGAGGGCCCCCACCACGAAGGCCCCGCGCACCAGGCCGAGCTTGGGCACCACGAAGATCGGGAAGGCGAGCGACGCGACCAGGGCGCCGAGGTAGTCCACGGTGAGGACGCGGGAGATCAGATCCTTCAGGTCGTACTGGTCCTTCAAGATCCGCATGAGGAGCGGGATCTCGAGCCCCACCAGGGTCCCGATGACGAAGACCAGCCCGTACAGGACGATCGAGAAGAACGAGACCCGCGCGAAGCTGGCGAAGAGCACCGCGGCCGAGGTGCCGCCCACCAGCGCCACCGCGACCTCGATCTCGATGAAGCGGGCCACCACGTCCTTGGCCACGAAGCCCGAGAGCCACGCTCCCACCCCCATCGCGAACAGGTAGACCCCGATGATGGTGGAGAACTGGAAGACGGAGTCGCCGAGGACGTAGCTGGCCAGGGTCCCGGCCAGCAGCTCGTAGATGAGGCCGCAGGTGCCGATGGTGAAGACCGCCACCAGCACCGCGGGCCCGCTCACCGCGTCGCTCGGGCGCGGCTCCGCGGACACCTCGGGCGCCGCGCCCTCGGGAGCGGCGGCGCCCTCGCCGGCCTCGGTGCTCACGCGCCGATGGCGGCGGAGATGATGATCGACAGGCCGATGACGATGGATCCGAGGAGGATCCCCACCGCGATGTTATCGTCCTCCGCCAGCTCCTTCTTCAGCGAGAACGGGGCGATGCGCTCCATGAGGAGGAACGCGATGGCGAAGATGGCCACGCCGATGAGTGAGTACACGACCGAAGCCACCATGTGGCCTTGCTGAGTCTCCCAGAACACTACTTCCCTCCTCGATATCCCGAACCCCAGAAGAAGACGCCCCCGCCGCCGGAGCGCCCCGAGCCCCCCGAGGAGTACCCCGGGAAGGTGTCGGTGCCGGACCAGATCATGCCCCGCATCTCGGCCCCCAGGTACCCCACCAGGAGACCGGCGCCGACGAGCATGTAGAGCTTGGCGAGCTTCCCTTCAAACATGAGTCACCCTGCGTGATCGCTGTCCGCCCAGCGGCGCTTCTCGAACCCGTAGTACAGCAGAACCTTCAGCATTGGGAACAGCCAGAGCAGGATCAGCACCACCACCGCGTGGCTCCCGACGAACACGTCCTGCCGCAGCCGCACCGACACGCGGGTGGGCGCCTGCGCGCTGGAGGACCACTCCGGCGTGAGCTGCAGGACGTACTCCCCCTTCGGCATGTCGCCCAGGTAGACCGTCCGCACCCGCCCGCCCTGGCCCCAGGTGGTGCCCTGGACCCGCGGCGTGGCCGAGTCGATCCCCGCCCCGAACGGGTAGCGCTTCTGGGTGTTGAGGTTGGTGATGACGCCGGTGTTGAACAGCCACCCGGAGTTGAGGTCGGAGGTCACGCTGATCGCGAGGTTGCTCCGCTCGGTCAGCTGGAACGGCTGGCTCTGGATGACGTTGCCGCGCGCGCTCTGGGTCGGGGGGGCGCCGGCCGCCACCGGCGCGGCGACCAGCGGCCACTCCTGCTTGAACACCTCGGTCGCGTCCGAGGTCGTGATCATGAGCCCCGCGAGCACCAGCAGGATGAGGCTGAACACCCCGGCGAGGGCGAACATCCCCTTCAGCGCCTTCTTGTGGGGGTTCGGCTCATGGGGGGCCACGCCCCAGGTCGGTGGCAACTTGCCTTGCAACCCGAAGGCCTCGGCCACCACGTCGGCCTCGAGGTAGGTGCCGATCGACCAGTTCACCTCGTCGGCCGAGGACTCCCGGGAGAGCATCCGGGGCGGGCTGATGAAGTCGGCAGTGCCCACCCGCTCGCCGATCGCCACCTTCCAGTAGAACTCACCGCGGAGCGCGTCGACCCGCGCCGAGGCGCTCTGGTAGTGCGCAAACCGCTCATTACCGAACTTCACCCCGCGGGGACCGTCGGGGAGCACGTCGCCCGCGTGGATCGGCTCGACCCAGCTCCAGTGCCCGTCCGAGTTCACCAGCCAGCGGTAGCCCTCGCTCGCGTTGCCGCGCAGGAGGTACTCGGACCACTCGTAGCGCTCCCCCTCGAAGGTCACGCTGCGGACGAGGAAGCCGTAGACCGTCCACTTCTTGCCCTCGAAGCGCCCCACCGACCCGAGCGGGATCACCGGGTCGGGGCCGGGGCGGTTCAGCGAGGTCAGCAGGTAGAGGTCGTTGCCCTTGTCGCAGCCGAGGAGGGAGCCGCAGGCGCCGCACGCCACCCGCATCGACTCGTCGGGCGCCCGCAGCTCCACCGAGGCCCCGCAGTTGGGGCAGTTGAGCCCCACCCCGCCCGCCGCCTGGCCGGGGGCGACGTCGCGGAGCACCGAGCGGTCGAAGAGCTTGTCGTAGGGCTGCTGCTCGCCCAAGAAGAGGGCCTCGGCCCGATCGGTGCCGGTGCCGTAGTCGATGGTGCCGAAGAGCCCCTCCGGGCCCTGGAGATCCGCGTAGTGGAAGTGGCTCCCCGGGGCCACCGCGAACGGCAACTCACCTTGCGCCGCCTTGAACACCGCTCGGCGGCGCTCGACCACCGCGAAGGTCTTGTTGCCCACCGCGATGCGGCTGCCGACCCGGGCGTGGGCGAAGCTCGGCAGCCCCGGCACCTCCTTGCCGAAGGTGACGTAGGCCCGGCCCTGCGCCTCGGCCACCCAGCCCCAGGAGCCGTCGTCGAAGGCGGCGTACCACTCGTTCCAGGGCCCCTGGCCGTAGTCGAGCTGGAGCTGGCCCACCAGGGTGAAGCCGCGCCCCCGATACTTGCCGGACACCCCGAGCGACAGGGGCGAGCCCAGGTCGGCGAGGGGCGCCACCTTCCCGAGGATCTCGAGCTCGGTGATGTCGTCGCCGACGCGAGCCACCGCGCTGGCGCAATACGGGCACACCGACAGCAGCGAGCTGCCGGCCTTGAACTCGACCTGCCCCCCACAGTTCGGGCAGTTGGTGACGCGTGACGCCATAGCGCGAGCCCCCGGCTGGGCTGGGGGATAACATCCCACCGCACCCCCGGCAAGCCGCGCCCCGGGAGGCCTGCCCCCGGGGTCGGGGTGCGGCTATGCTCCCGAATCATGAGCACCGCTCCGGTCATCGTCCAGAGCCGCATCGTGGGCGCCACGGTGTTCTCCGATCTTGCCCACGTCACCCGACAGGCCGCGGTGACCCTGATCCCGGGCCTCAACCGGCTCGCGTTCGAGGATCTCCCCCGCAACCTCGATCCCGCCGCGATCCGGGTCCGCACCAGCCTCGGCACGGTGCGCTTCGTCGAGGGGGACGACCTGTCGTGGAGCGCCGACGCCGACAAGACCCCCGAGGAGCAGGAGCTCCTGGACGCCGCGCGCAAGGTGCACCGGCTCGAGGGCGAGCTCCAGGCGCTCCAGGCCGAGGTGGAGCTGATCGACCGCCTCGCCCCCGGCCGCGGCCTCCCGAGCCCACACCAGCTCGGCCCGCTCCGCCCCGAGGCCTTCGCCGAGGGCCTCGACGTGGTGGTGAAGCGCCGCCGCGACGCCCTCTACGCAAGCCGGGTTGCCGCCTACGAGCTCCACCGGGCGCAGGAGCACCTGCGCACCCTGGAGGCTCGCCAGCAGGCCGCGGGGCAGACCGCGCGCCCGGCCGAGCGGGCGGTGGTGGTGGTGGGCCTCGACGTCGAGGCGCCGGGCGAGGCCGAGCTCAGCCTGATCTACGACGCGGCCTGGGCCACCTGGCGCCCCTACTACGCGCTCCGCCTCGAAGACGGCGGCAACACGGTCGAGGTCGCCCGCTTCGCCGACGTCTGGCAGCAGACGGGCGAGGACTGGCCCGACGTCGCCCTGCGCCTGTCGAGCGCGGAGCCCGAGGAGGGCCTCGAGGTGCCGCAGGTGTTGCCGTGGATCCTGGAGCGCCGCCAGCAGATCCAGGGCGACCCGGCCCAGCTCTACAAGAAGGAGCGCCTCAAGCGCCCCTCCATGCCCGCGCCCAAGATGTCCCGGCGCATGGCGCCCGGGCCGGCCGCCTCCATGGCCCCGCCCGCCGCCGCGCCGGCGCTCATGCGCAAGCCCGCGCCTCAGGCCGACGTCCTCGAGGACGAGGCCACGCGGGACCTGGACTACGACGACCTCGAGGTGGAGGCCCCGTCGCCCGACGCGGTGATGGACAACTACGCCCAGCAGTTCGACGAGGAGGGCATCTTCGCCAGCGTCACCTCCTCGGGCCTCGTCGCGGCCAGCTACAGCCAGCTCTACACCTCAGAGGACGGCACCGACGGCGGCGGTGGGGGCGCGCCCCCGCGGCCCCCTGCCGCGCCCCCGCCCCCCGGCCCACCGCTGCCCCGGCGGCGACACCCGCCGCCCGGGCATCCAGACTTCAGGCGCCTCCTCGAGCTGCCCACCCCGCAGAGCAGCAGCGGCGGCATCGACTTCGAGCAGGTGGTGGCGGGCGGCGTCGCGCTCCCGTCCGGCAGCGGGCACCAGCGGGTGGCCCTGTCGGCCCGGCGCTACTCGGCCCAGGTGCAATACCTCTTGCGTCCCGCGGCCAAGGACCACGCCTTCGGGCGGGTGGAGGTGGTGAACGCGGAGCCCGACCCGCTCCTGCAGGGGCCCGCCGCCCTCTTCGTGGACGGCGCCTTCTTCGGCACCACCCAGGTCCGCACCACCCCCGCCAATGGGAAGCTGGTGCTCGACCTCGGGGCCCAGACCGCGCTGAAGTGCGCGCGGCGCAGCAAGACCACGGTGCGCACCGAGGGCCTGATCTCCAAGGACGACGTGCACGCGGTGCACGTGACGATCGAGGTGGAGAGCTTCCTCGACGTCCCCGCCTCGGTGGAGGTGCAGGACCAGTACCCGGTCTCCACCGACGAGAAGGTGAAGGTGAAGCTCCTGCTCCCGAAGGCGGGCGACGCGGAGCTCGACGAGCGCAACGGCATCCTGACCTTCCGGCGCACCATCGCCCCCAGGGGCCGACTCGAGCTGCACATCACCTACGAGATCGAGGTGCCGAAGGACTACCAGATCCACCAGCTCCTCACGGAGACCACGTCATGAGCGACACCGACTCCAAGGTGGTGCACGTCCGAGTGTACATCGACCGGGCCACCGTGACCCGGCGACAGACCGTCACGCTGCAACCTGGCCTGCACACCGTCACCTTCGGGCCCCTCCCCCGGGACCTCGACAGCAGCACCTTCCAGGCCCGGGCCCGGGCGGGCGACGAGATCCTCACCGTGGTGGGGCTGAGCACCCAGCTCGCCTACAAGGAGCCCCACGCCGGCCGGCGGGGCGAGGTGGAGACCCAGCTGGACGCCCAGGAGGCGGCGATCCGCGCCCTCGACGACGCCGCCACCACCGACCGCAACGCGGTGGACCTCCTCGCCAACTACGCCGAGCTGGCCACCGACCGCCTCAGCGTGGAGTGGGTGGAGCCGGACCCGCCCTTCGATCGCTGGCTCCAGGTCTTCGATCTGCTGCGGGAGCGCCGCGCCCACCTCGCCGCCACCGAGGCGGCCCGCAAGTCCGACCGCGCCCGGGCCGAGGCCCGGCGTCAGGAGCTCCTGACCGAGCTGTCCCGCCTCGGCGAGCGCAAGGTGGTGGGCCAGGACGTGCAGGTCTTCCTGCAGCTCCCGGAGGGCGAGGCGCGCGAGGTGGAGGTAGACCTGTCCTACGGCACCCCTACCGCGAGCTGGATGCCGGCCTACGACGCCCGGGTCCTGGACGACTCCGAGGCGCCGCAGGTCAACCTGCTCGCTGTGGCCCTCGTGCGCCAGACCACCGGCGAGGACTGGGAGGACGTCGAGCTCGTCGCCACCACCGCGCGCCCGCCCCTCGCCGAGCCCCCGCCCGAGCTGATGAAGCTCGAGGTCTCGGGTCGCCCCGGGGTGGTCGACAAGGAGGTCGTGGCCACCCACGACGCCGGCCCCCGCCTCGGCGGCGCCGGCGCCAAGGCCCCCGAGGCCCCGCCCACCACCTCGGTGGAGCACGCGGCCCGCGGCCGGGTCACCATCCCCTCCACCGGCCGCCCGGTGCGGGTCGAGCTCTTCTCGGCCGACGTCCCCGCCACCCGCCGCCTCGAGGTCGCCGCCCTCACCCGCCCGGTCGCAGTGTGGGTGCTCGACGTGACCAACACCAGCGGCCGGGTGCTCCTGCCCGGCGCGGTGAGCCTGTTCCGCGGCCCCAACTACAGCGGCCGCACCCAGCTCGGCTACGTGGCCGGCCACGAGCGGTTCCGCCTCCCCCTCGGAACGGAGGGCAGCTTGCACATCCAGCGCAAGACCCACACCCACCCGAGCAAGAAGGCCATGGTCACCGGCGCGGTGAGCCGCGAGTACGAGACCCACACCACGGTCGAGAACCGCGGCGCAACCCAGCTTACCCTCTGGGTCCGCGAGCGCGTCCCCGTCTCGCGCCTCGAGCCGGTGAAGGTCGACCGCCTCGCCATCCCCACCGACACCAAGGTGGACGACGAGACCGGCCTGATGGAGACCGCGGTGCGGGTCGCCCCCCACGCCAAGCAGGAGCTCTCGCTCCGCTACCGCATCACCGCCCCCAGCGGCTTCACCCTCCGCATCCCTGGAGCGCTCTGACTTGGCCGATGCCTACCAGCTCCTCGGGGTGGCGAGGGACGCCACCGACGAGGCGATCCGCGCCGCGTACCGCGACCGCGTGAAGCGCATGCACCCCGACCGCCACGGCGGCACCGAGGCCGCGCACGAGGCGTTCCTGGAGCTGCAGGCGGCGTACGAGGTGCTGAGCGACCCGGACCGGCGAGCGGCGCACGACCTGGACCCGGAGGGGGTGCTGGGCACGGAGGTGTGGGTCCAGCGGAGGAAGGCGCAGCTGAAGCGGCGGCGGGCGCGCTTGGACAGGTTGTACCGCGAGCGCTGATCGGTGGGGCTCGGAGGTGGGTGTCGGAGGGGCGGAGAGGGCGGCGCTCCGCTCGAGTGAGCGTCAGCCCGTAGGGCTGTAAGCGAGTGAGGTGCCCCGGAGCCCCGTTTGCGGGGGTCCGACAGGGTGCTTCCGGGCCCGAGGCCTTCGCCGCTCCGGGGGACCGGCGCTAGGGGGCCCCGGCGGCGGCACTTCGAGCGGCCTTGGTAGTGCCCCAAAGCCCCCCTCCGGGCGAAGACCTCGGGCCCTCCCGCTCCGCTTGCGCCTGCGCTCCGTGCCGGGCCCCCGGTCGGCTCGCGTGGGTTGGCGCGGAGGTGGGGCGTCGGAGGGGCGGCGCCGCCGACGTCCTGCACCCCCTCGACGATCGCAAGAAGAACCGCGCGGCGGTCTTCAAGGAGTACCTCGACCACCTCCGGGAGGGGACCGAGCTCGTCCCCTGACACGCGAGCGAGGGCGAAATCGCCTGCCTCAGTCGCGGCGGCGGACCGGCCTCCGCAGCCCTGGCGGAGGCCAGGGCATTCCATAGTCTACGCAGGTATAGAACGGGTCGGGCGACGTCGTCGTTGGACACGCAGGATTTTGCAGCTCGCCGCAGTTGCAGAACTGCTCGCGACCGCAGTCATCGTCGACCCTGCAAGGGCGCCGGCACTCGTCCAACGTGCTGAACGCCCTCCATCGATACCGGCGCATCCCTGCGGGGCAATCTCCCGCCGCTCCCACAGGCGAAGTGCTGATGATCGCGCCACGCCCTTGCGACGGAGCGACCCCGCCCTCGGTCGACGAAGCGGCGACCTCGGCGTGCAGACACGCGTCTGCCCACCAGACCCCGCCGAGCAACGACAACGAGACGCCGAGCGCCCACCCCCTCATCACGACCATCGCGACTCCTTCTCCAACGCCCAAGGTTCATCAAGAGCGCACGCTCCGCCCCCGCCGGTCCCCCGGAGCGGGGAAGCCTCGGGCCCGGAAGCACCCTGTCGGACCCCCGCAAGCGGGGCTCCGGGGCACCTCACTCGCTTACAGCCCTGCGGGCTGACGCTCACTCGAGCGCAGCGCCGCCTCAGCACCGCCCGACCTCACCTCCGCGAGCCGACCGGCGGCCCGCGATGAGCAAGGAGCAGAAGCGCGAGCGGAGCGGGAGGGCCCGAGGTCTTCCCCCGGAGGGGGACTTTGGGGCACTACCAAGCCCGCTCGAAGCCAACGCCTGTGGGGCCCCCAAGAAGGCGGACCCACCGACGCTCGACGCCAACGCGCCCCCTAGCGCCGGTCCCCCGGAGCGGGGAAGGCCTCGGGCCCGGAAGCGCAGCGCCGCCTCAGCACCCACGCCTCCCCACGCCCGCCGAAGCCAAGCCCTACCCCGCCAGCCTGTCCACCAACGCCGCCCACCGCGGCTGCTTCGCCATCCCCCGGAACGCCGCCTCCGCCTCCAACCGATCGAGATGATCGAAGCCCAGCGCCACCGCCCGCTCCAACAACCCCAACGCCGAGCTGGGCTTCATCGCCCGCGCCTCGAACACCGCGAGCTGGAACGCGAGGTCGGCCCAGCGCTCGTTGTCCACCGCCTTGCACTCGGGGCGCTCGGCATCCAGCGCATCCAGGGCCTGCTCGGCGAGCTTCGCGCCGAGGGGGCGGCCCTGGCGGAGCAGCCACTCCGCCGCCGCGACCGCGCGCGGGTGGGCGGCGGGGAGGCGGGTGGCGTGGTCCTCGACCGCGGCGGCGTCCCCCAGCTCGAGGGCGGCGGCCACCCCGAGGGCGGAGAGGGCCTCCTTGTCCTCCTTCGGCAGGTAGTCCGGCAGGCCGCGCACGCGGCTCAAGACCTCGCGGTGCTCACCGCGCTCCCAGGCCCCGTAGGCGTCCATGTGGCGGACGTAGCCCGCCTCGCCTCGGCCGAGGATCAGCGTCATGCCCAGCAGCCACACCGCGGGCTCCAACAGGCGCACGTCGACCGCGACGATCAAGAGCAGGCACGTCAGGCCGAGCACCCAGCCGAGGCGCCAGGCCAGCGTGGCCGAGCCCAGCACCCGCGTGAGGGCGCCGCGGAGCACGAGGCCGCCGTCCATCGGGGGGAAGGGGAGGAGCTGGAACACCGCCCACACCACCCCGAGGTAGCGGAGGAGCGCCCCGAAGTAGGCAAGCCAGCCTTCATGCCCGCGCGCAAGGAGCGCGGTGCCGAGGGCCCAGGGGAGCAGGCCGAAGAGCGGCCCGGCCAACAACACCAGCGCCTGGGCGCGGCGGCCGGGGACGTCGCGGAGGGCGCCGCCGCCGCCGGTGAGCTGCAGGATCATCGCGAAGCGCCCGGTGACGAGGCGCGCGGCGAGCGCGTGCCCGAGCTCGTGGAACGCCACCGCGCAGGCGAAGGCGAGGGTCATGGCGAGGCCCGCGGCGGGGTCCTGGCGGCCGAGGCCCGAGACCACCCCCACCCCCGCCGCCACGAGGACGAAGTCCCAGCGCACCCGCAGTGGGCCGAGGTTCAAATCAGGGATGTGCATGGAGGCGGCGTCCAAGGGGAGTGTAGCGTCATGGGCCGCCATGAGGGGGGGACAACGCACCCTGCGGCCGGGTTCCCGGCTACCGCGGCTCCCTCGGCACCGGCACCCGCTTGCCGTCCCGGGCCGCCACCACGTTGGGGAAGATCGGGCGGGCCTCGTCCACGAAGGGGTCGGTGGAGAGGTAGCGCTGGGAGAAGTGGGTGAGGACCAGGAGCTTGGCCCCCGCCTCCTTGGCGATGGTGGCGGCCTGCGAGGCGGTCATGTGCCCGTGATCGCCGGCCTCCTGGCGCTCGCTGTCGAGGTAGGTGGACTCGCAGATCAACACATCTACCCCGTCCGCGAGCTCGAGCGCGCCGCGGCACGGGCGGGTGTCCATCACGAAGGCCACCTTCTGGCCCGGCTTCGGTACGCTCACGTCCTCGAGCCGCACCGTCCGATCCTCGAGCTCGATGAAGCCCTGCTTCTGGAGCACCTTCACGTTCGGGCCCATCACCCCCGCCTCCCGGAGCTTCTCGGGGAGCATGGTGACCCGGTCCTTCTCCTCGAGCCGGTAGCCGAAGCAGTCGACCCCGTGGTCGAGCTTCTCGGCGATGAGCCGGAGCTTGTCGTCCTCGTGGACCACCCCACTCCGCTGGATGGGGTGGGGCCGCTGCTTCACCGTGTTGTGGTAGATGCTCGCCTTCCGGAGGCGCTCGTAGAACACCTGCCCGCTCGCCGGGAAGTACACGTCGATCGGGTGCGGCACCCGGTCCAGCGACAGGCGCTGGCTGATGCCGGCGAAGCCCAGGCAGTGGTCGCCGTGGAAGTGGGTGATGCAGACCTTGGTGATCGCGGTGGCGGTCACGTCCGCGTAGATCATCTGGCGCTGGGTGCCCTCGCCCGGGTCGAAGAGGAAGCCCTCCTCGTCCCAGCGCAGCAGGTACCCGTTGTGGTTGCGGTAGCGGGTGGGCACCTGGCTTGAGGTGCCCAGGACCACGAGCTCTCGGACCGACATGACCGGCGCTGGTGTTCCACGGGGGCCCCGGACAGGCAACGCCCTTTTCGCGCGATCAGCCCGAGGTCTTGAAGATGAAGGGGTACTTCACGATGACGATGCCGCCGCCCTTGGGCTTGGGGAACTTCCAGGTGCGGATCTTCGCGGTGATGCAGCGCTCCACCTCGGAGTTCTTCAGGGTGGTCTCGGTCACCGAGGCGCTCTGCACCATGCCGTTGGCGGCGATGGTGAACTGGGTGCCAACCTTGCCGAACAGGCCCGGCGCGCGCACCAGCTCCTTCTCGTAGCAGTACCGGATCTGGGCCAGGTGCTGCTTGATCACCCGCCGGATGATCTCCTTGTCGAGGGACCCCATGATGATCGGGCTCCCGGGGGAGATGTTGATGTCGCGGTCGGCCTTCGCGCCGATGCCCGCCGCGCCCTCACCGTAGCCGGTGCCGTCGCCGCCACCGCCGCGCCCGTGGGTGCCGAGGGCCCCGAGGCCGACCGAGTTCATCGACAGGCCGCCGCCGCCGGGGCCGGAGCCGCGGGTGCCGAGGCCGCCGAGGCCGGTCGCGTCGCCCACCTGGGCGCCGGTGACGCCGCCGAGGGCGCCCTTCAGCTCGCCGCCGAGGCCGCCCGAGCCGAACAGGTAGCTCCGCCGGGTGTCGCCCTTCGGCCCGAACAGCTTGTCGAGCGCGCCGCGCGCGAGCTCGGCCTTGTCGGGCTGGCCCTTCACCGCCATGCGGCCCTGGTCCTTGCTCTTGTGATCCTTGCGACCCGCCTTGCCCTCGTTGCCCTTGGCCTTGGCGCCGGCCGCGCCCGCGCGCAGCTTGGCGAGGAGGCTGTTGCTCTCGGCCTTCTTCTTCTCTTCCGGCGTCAACCTGAACTGCGCGAACCGGTTCGGGTTCTTGAAGATGTCCTCGGTCAGCTCGGTCTGGGTGCGTGGGGTGGCGATGAAGCTCACCACCGCCACCATGTGGAAGAAGAACGCGAGCACCAGGATGTTCATCCAGGTGTAGTTCACCGTGCTGAAGAACGGCGGCGGCACCAGGCGCGTGCGCCGGATGTACCGGAGCTGGAGCACGATGTGCTCCCACGCGATGTACAGCGTCTCTTCGGCCCGGAGCTGGTACTTGATGCCGCCGGGGTGGTCACCCGCCTCGGCCCCCGCCCCGCCCTCCCGCAGGTGCTGCAGGGGGATGACGGTGCCGTCGGCCCGCTCGATCTGGCCCTCCCAGCCCGCGGGGATGTTCACCACGTAGGCGCAGGAGTCCCGGCCCTGGTTCTCGGCCAGCGGGTAGGTCGGGATGGGCAGGCCCTTCGAGGGGATCTCGACGTCGCAGTGGACGAACTTCTGGAAGGGACCGAAGCCAGTCACCTTGCGCTCGTCACCCATCGTGATGACCGGCTTGTCGAAGGCCGCCACCGACTCCAGCACCGTGCTGCCCCACAGGGTCTTGATCTCGAGCTCGCGCTCGGTGTCCGGCACCCCCTCGCTCGCGAGGTTGTTGGGCACCGACCCCCACGCGTCCTGATGGAAGGCCTGCGCGTAGCCCGGCTGCACCTGGCCCACCGGGATGCCCCCCGGCATCCCGTAGCCGGGCGGCGGCATCGTCTCGTACACCGGCTGCGGGTACGGGAGCTGGCTGTCCATCATCGGCGCGGCGCCCATCGGCACCTGCCCCTGCGGCATCATCGGCTGGCCGTAGGGCGAGGACACCGGCTGGCCGTACGGCGAGGACACCGGCTGGCCGTAAGGCGAAGACACCGGCTGGCCATACGGCGAAGACACCGGCTGGCCGTAGGGCGAAGACACCGGCTGGCCATACGGCGAGGACATCGGCTGGCCGTACGGCGAGGACATCGGCATGCCGGCCTGCGGCAAGCCAGCTTGCGGATAGCCCACCTGGGGCATCACCACGTCGCCGGTGGTCACCGGCAGGTCCTGGGACGGGATCCCGAGGTCCTCGGGGCGCACCGCGCGCATCACGCCGGTGGCCTGGGCGGTGGCCAGCTCGGCCGGCGCGGCGTTCCACAGGGCCTCGCTCGGCACCTGCGGGGCCGGCGGCAGCCCGCTCGCCACCCCGGCCGCGGCGCCCGCGCCGAGGTGGACCACGATGCGCGAGTCGCCCACCACGATCTCGTCGCCGCTGTTGAGGCGCTGCTTCGAGACCTTCTCGCCGTTGACGAAGGTGCCCTCGGCCGACCCCATGTCGATCACGGAGTAGCCGGTGCCGTCAGTGGTGGCCTCGACCACCGCGTGGATGCGCGAGACCTTCGGGTCGTCCAGCTTCAGGTGCGCCGAGGCGAGGCGCCCGATCTTGACGATGTCCCGTTGGTAGCTCTCCGCGGCGACCTGTTGATCACCCTGGAATACAGTCAGCTTGAGCTCGATGGCCATGCCGGTCCCTTAGATGTTCACGAAGGAGCCCAGGATCTTGTCCCGGAAGTCCTCGCGGATCTTGATGAGGTTGGAGTGGCGCACCCGCTTGCGGCTCTCGATGAAGCCGTGATCGGGCCGGGTGAGGTCGCCGTCGATGGTGTCGTCCTCGAATGAGAGGACGGTCTTCTTCTTGTAGATCACCCCGGGGTCGTCGCTGTCCTGCGCGAACGCAGCGGGCGCGGCCAGGAGCAGACCGGCCACCACGAACAGGCCCAGGATCGTCTCTCGTCTACGGCTCATCAGCTTCTCTCGGCTCCAGCGAGGCGCCCCTGCCCTGCCACCGACAGCCGGCGGCCCGGGCGGGTTCCCCGCCTCCACAGAACATTCGCGAAAATGCGGCCTTCCGCCAGTCGGTAGACCACGCGACGTGTCACTCGAAGTCATCCGGCTCAGGGATATCCACATCGGGCTTCTTTGGTTTCGACTTCGTGGTCTTTTTGGGCGTCGCCTTGCGGGGGCTGCTCTTGCTGTCGGGCTCGGGCTCGGAGTCCGGCACCGGGGGCGTCTCGTCCGGCCCACCGGGCTCGTCGGCCGCCCGCGCGGCCTCCTCCGCCGCGAGGCGCTCCTCCTCGGCCCGGCGCTTGTCCTCCTCCTCGCGCACCTTGGCGTCGATGGCCTCCTGTCGGGCCGCCTCCTCCATCATGCGCTTCTCCTCCTCGGCCAGGAGGCGGAGCTTCTCGATCTCCTCGAGCATCGCGAAGGCGGCGTCGCCCGCGCCGTCGGAGAGCTTGAGGTACTGCTTCAGCTCCCGCTCCGCGTCGTCGAGGCGGGACATGTGCCGCAGGTAGAGCACCCCGAGGTCGAAGTGGGCGGCCGGCACCCCGCCGCCGCCGCGCTCGATCGCCTTCTGGTAGGCGCCCTCGGCCTGCTCGAACTGGCCGCTGCCCTTGTAGGCCACCCCCAGGTTCACCAGGGCCGCCACGTTGGACGGATCCAGCTCCGCGACCTGGGTGAAGTTGTCGATCGCCTTCTTGAAGTCCTTGTAGCCCATGGACATCTCGGCGATCCGGAAGCGCGCCTCGGCCAGGTTCGGGTCCTTGGCCACCGCGCGCTCCAGCTCGAGCATCGCCACCGCCTGCTCGCGCTCGGCCAGGGCCACCTGGCCCAGCGCCATGTGCAGGCAGGCCGCGTCGGCCTCCAGCTTCATCCCCTGGGCCGCGATGAGCCGGGCCCGGCTGTAGTCCTTCTCGCGCACCGCCACGTCGGCGAGCACGCAGTACGCGCCGAGGTGCTTGGGCTGGTAGGTCAGCGCCTCCTGGCAGAGGGTCTTGGCCTCGTCGAGGTCACCGGTGAGCACCTGGTGCGAGGCGAGGGCCACCCGCGCGTCGGCCGCCGCGGGATCCCGCCGGACCAGCTCCCGCAGGATCTGCACCGCCTCCGCCTTGTCGCCGGAGCGGACCGCGATGGAGGCCAGGTTCTCCTGGGCCTCGCGGATGTCCTCATTCTGAGTCAGTGCCCGCCGGTAGGCGTCCGCCGCCTCCTGGGACTTGCCCAGGCGGTCATAGGCCACCCCCAGGTTGTACCAGGCCAGGCCGTACTTCGGGTGCCGCTGGGTGAGCGACGACATCCGCCGCGCGATGTCGTTCCAGTCCTCGCCCCCGCCGGCCTTGATCGCGTCGGCCTCGGTCTGGAAGTCGCGGGCCGCGTCGGTCACCGAGACCACCTGCACCGACTCCTTCCCCGCCGGGGTGGGGTCGATCTTCGTCTGGGTCTGGCTCGCGCAGCCGGTGGCCGCCACGAGCAAGCTGACCTGCAGTGCCCGCCTCATCGCGCGCCCTCCTTGGCGTCGTTGTTGGCCTGCGCCTCGCGCGCCACCTTGTAGCCGTCGTAGTCCAGGATCAGGCCGTTGGAGTGCAGCGACTGCAGGCGGCCCGGTGACTGGAAGTCGAGGGTCATCTCGGTGATCGGCGGGTAGTCGTCGGGGGCCAGGGTCTCGAGCGCCTTCACGCACTTGGTCGAGTACGCGGTGAAGGTGTTGAGCTCGTTCGACTTCTGGACGCACGTCTTGTACGCCTTGTAGGCCGCCTCGCGGGCGGGCAGGGCCTTCTCCTCGATGCCCTGCTTCACCAGCCCGCAGACCTCCTCGTCCACCCCTCGGGGGCAAGGCACCTTGCTCAAGGTGTCCACGAACTCATCGAAGGACCGCGCGATCTGGTAGAGCGACGCGATGGTGGACTCCGCCTGCTGGAACTCGGTCACCACCTGCGTGTACTGCTTGATCATCCGCTCGCGGGCCGCCGCCTTCTCCTCCAGGGAGCGCTGGAACGGCGTCGGGTTCCGCACGTTGGGCGTCGTCACCCCCAGCCGCACGTACTTCTTCCAGTCCTCCTCGAGGTTCGCGAAGGCGACCTGCGAGGCGTACCGCTTCGCGTTGTCGGGGATGGCGCGGCGCTTCTTCTTGAGGCCGATGTAGAGCCCGAGGATGTTCTTCTCGAGCTTCTCGGCGTCCCGGGTCTGGCGCAGGCGCCGCCGCAGCTCCGCCTCCTTCCACTGGGCGTCCCAGAAGCGCTCGTCCTGCGGGAACTCCTTGGCGAAGTCCTTGTAGCGGTCCGCCGCCTGGCGCACCCGGCCGGCCCGGTCGAGGTCGGTGGCGATCGACCAGTAGATGTCCGCCGCCTCCTTCTCCTTGCCCTTGGTCCGCCCGTACAGCTTCAGGTACTTCTCGCGCAGCGAGGTGGCGGTCTTCACCCGCCCGACGCCGGCGTAGAACACCGCCGCGTTGTAGAGCGCGTCCTGGGCCCGCGGGTCCCGCTCGTGCTTGTCGTGGAACTCCAGGAAGCCCTTCGCCGCCGCCTCGAAGTCGGTGCGCTCCTCGTGGCTCTTGGCCACGTAGTAGGCCACGTCCGCGTTCAGCGGGCTGTTCGGATACTGCTCGAGGAGCATGCGCCGCAGCTCGCTCGCCCGGTCCTTGTTGCCCGCCTTGTCCCACGCCACCGAGGCGTTGAAGAGCGCCTTGTCGGCGTTCTCGCTCTTCGGGAACTCGGCCTGGAAGTCCTGGTAGGCCTGGGCCACCAGCCTCAGGTCGCCGTTCTCCTTCTTGACCCGCTCCTCGAGGATGTTGACCAGCTTGAACTTGGCGTACTCGCCGTACTTCGACAGCTCGATCAGCAGGTCGGGCCGCCCCTCCACCAGCTCGTCGTTCTCGCGGTACTTCACCGAGGTGGCGTAGAGCTCCTCCCACGCCTCACGCTGGTTGTAGATGTCGCTGATCAGGTTGGCCGCGAACACCGCCTGGTCGCTCTTCGGGTGCTGCTCCACCAGCGCCGCGAAGCGCTTGAGCGCCTCGTCGTTGTGGCCCCAGTCGTAGTAGATCTTCGCCGCCTTCAGCTTCACCGCCACCAGCTTGTCGGCCTTGTCGGCCGGCACGTACTGGACGTAGCGGTCGCAGGCCTGCACCAGGCGCAGCTTCTGCTCGTGGATCGGCACCGGCTTCGAGATGTCCTTGGGCGTCTTCACCCCGAGGTCCTTGATGTGCTCCTCGATCGCGAGGATCGAGTCGTTGGCCGCCTCCACCAGGTACTTGCCGTCGGCCTTGGCCATCACCGTCTTCTCGTACGCCTTGGCCGCCTCGTCGAAGCGCTCCAGCCGGTAGTAGAGGTCACCGAGCTGGAAGGTCATCTCGTACGCGTACTTGGTGTCCCCGAACAGCGCGAGGTAGTCCTCGTACATCGTCTTGGCGTACTCGTAGACCTCGTCGTTCCGGGTCTTCTTGGCCTCGCGGTTCCAGATCTGGGCCAGCCGCCGCATCGTCGTCTCGGCCAGGATCTTGGCCTCCTCGAGGTTCTTCTTCGCCTCCTCGGTGTTCGCCTTGGCCTGCAGGTCCTTGTAGAGCTCGACCAGGCGCCGGGTCTCGACGATGACCCGCTTCTTGTCGCCGCCGCGGGAGATGAGGTCCACGATCCGCCCCTGGCGCCAGGGGTTCTTGGTGTCGCTGGGGCTGATCTGGATCAGCTGCTTGTAGAGGCTGGCCGACTCCTGGAAGTAGCCCTCGTCGAACCAGAGCCCGGCCAGCTGCTCCAACAGCTCCGTGCACTTCTTGCTCTTGCACTCGTCCTCGCCCACCAGATCGGCGAGCACGAACTTGGCCCGCTTGTCGTCACCGACGTGCGAGTAGGTGCGGACGAAGTCCTTCTGCGCCTCGCGCCCCAGCGCGATCTTGTTCTCGCCCGACAGCTCCTCGGCCAGCTGCGAGTAGAAGACGGTGGCCTTGAACTTGCGGAGGGCCTGATCCCAGTCCGACATGTTGTAGTAGCACCACGCCTGCTTGTAGAGCGCGAAGCCGTACACGCGGGAGCGCTTGTCCTCGGCCGCCTTCTCGTAGCTCTTGAGGGCGCGGTTCACGTCGCCCTCGTTGAAGTAGTACTCGCCGAACGCGATCCACGCCTCGGACACCAGCGGGCTGTCGCGGAAGCCCACGATCAGATCGCGGTACACGTTGATGGAGTCCTGGAAGCGCCCCTCGTTCCAGTAGCTCTGGCCGAGGGCGAAGAGCACCTCGGGGATGCGCTTGTACTTCGGGTACTTCTCGCGGATCTCCCGGTACAGATCCATCGCGTTGCCGAGCCAGACCTTGGACTCCTGCAGGTTCTTCTTCTGGTCCTCCAGGAACTGCGCCTTCGCCGCCTCGTTGTCGGTGCGGAGCGCCTTGTCCTCCTGCTCCTGCCCGCGGAAGAAGTAGAAGCGCGACTTCTCGTAGTAGAGCTCGCCCAGCCGGAACATCAGGTCGGGGATCTCGGCCTTGTCGGGGCCCATCTCGAGGAGCCGCTTGATGCCCTCGATCTGCTCCTCGCGCTTCTCCGCCACCTTGAACTCGATCTTGATGCGGAACTGCTCGTACTTCAGGGTGGGCGCCCCCGCGGTCATCTTCTGGACCTTGGCCGCCTTCTTGCCCTTCTTCTTCTGGGCCTCGGCGTCGGGCGCGGCCAACAGCAGCGGGAGCACCGCGAGGGCCGCCAGCCACCGATGTGCTCGCGCGCCGGCCACGGGGTGGTTTCTCATCATCATCTGCACGTGCCTCACCGACAGGAGTGGGCCAGGGTCAGCTCGTAGGTCCCCAGCTCATCCCGCCAATACTCACCCTCGAACAGCCACACCAGCTTCTCGTCGTCGGCCCACTGCACGAACTCCTTCTCGACCTCCTTGGGTCGCGACTGCACCTCGCGCAGCTGCGACTCGATGCGCTCCTGCTCGGAGCGCGAGGTCTCGATGTCGATGCGGATGGCCTGCTGGATGAGGTCCTTGATCGAGCTGCGCTCCCGCTGGAGCTGGTTCTTCACCGCCCGCCCCGCGTTGCGGCCGAGGTTGTCCCGCTCCGCGCCGAGGACGCGCGCGAGGTCACCCACGAGCCCGGTGCCGGCGAGGCCGCCGTCGTGCTCCACCCGGGTCATCTCGTCGCTCACCTCCTTGTAGGAGGCGTCGAGGCGCTTCAGCTCGGGATCGGACAGCGCGATGCCGAGCACCTGGGCCAGGATCTCGCCCTTGTCGCTCTGCCCCTCCACGAACTCGTCGCTCTGCAGGTTCTGGAGGATCTTGTAGTACTCCTCCGAGTTCTGCGGCTCGGTGGAGAGGCGCTCCAGCTCCTTCAGCACCGGCTCGTAGCGCTGCATGAAGTTGGTCAGGATGCCCTTCGCCTCGGGGTAGCGGCAGTTCTCGTAGTAGATGACCGCCTTCAGGATGTGCGACTCCGGGTAGTAGAGGTCGTGGAAGAACGGCGCGTGCACCGTGAGCAGGTTGCCGAGCGCCTTCTCGTAGTTGCCGAGCCGGAAGTGGGCCCAGCTCGCCTCGTACAGCGAGTCCAGCCACTGATACGAGTCGCGATCCACCTTGGCGTAGTAGAAGATCGAGAACGTCGGCTGCTGGGCCCCGAAGTGGGTCCGCGCGAGCTGGAAGAACGCCGCCTCCTTGAGGTTGGTCGCCTCCTCCTCGTCCTCGTCGCTCCCCGCCAGCTTCACCACCTCCTTGAACTGCTTGAGGGCGTCGTTCTCCTTGCCCGCCTTGTAGGCGAGCAGGGCCTCCAGGAACCGCGCCCGGGCCCCGAACTTCGAGCCGTCCTTGACCCGCGCCACGAAGCGGCCCGCCGCCTCGAAGTGCTCCTTCGGGGTGAGGGCGAGCTTGCCTTCGGCGGTCTCGGCCGCGGGGGCCTTGTTGGCCTTGCCCCGCTTCTCCTTCTTCGACTTCTTCTTGTCCTTCTTGTTCTTCGCGTCGCCGTCGTCGTCGCCGAAGCCGAAGATGTCCTCGTCGATGGAGAGGCCGCCGTCCTTCTTCTTGGTGACGTCGGCGTCGGCGGCGTCCTTCTTCTCGCCCGGATCCTCCGCGAAGGGGTCGTCACCGAAGATGTCACCCGACACCGAGAGGCCGCCGGTCTTGCGCTCCTCGACGTCGGTCTCGCCGAGCGCCCCCGCCACCTCGCCCGTCTCGATCGCCAGGCCGCGCACGTAGTGGAAGCGCGCGAGGCGGAAGTAGAACTCGTCGCGGTACTCCTCTGGGAAGTCACCTTGCGCGTAGCGCGCGACCAGCTCGTTCACCGCCCCGTCGTCCACCATCTTGCGGCCGATGAAGAGGCACCACTCGAGCGACGACTTGTAGAAGCGGCTCTTCGGCCCCTGGGACAACAGCCCCGTGAAGTAGTGCAGGGCGGAGTGGAGCAGGCCCATGCGGTACAGCGACTTGGCCAGGTTGTACTGGGCCTCGTCCTTGTACGGGAAGTCCGACGTCATCAGCTGGTGGAGCTGCGAGGCCGCCTGGGCGTAGGACTCGGTCCGCAGCAGGCGCACCGAGGCCTCGAGCTTCTCGCGCTCCGGATCCTTCTGCGACTCCGCGACCTGCCCAAGGGACAGGCCCTTCTTGGGCCGAGCGCCCTCGTCCGCCTGGGCCTGCGCCGTGACCGGCGCCAGCACTCCCATGATGGCGAGCAGGCAGGCAGCGGACCGAAGGCCCGCGAAGATGGGTGGGACGGCGCCGCCGGCCCGGGACCGTACGATCACACGCATGGCTACTGGTACTCGTACTGGAACGACATCGGGAAGAAGAAGGACACCCCGACCGACAGCATCAGCAGGTTCTGCAGGTCGGATTGCCCATCCCGGGTGTCGATGAAGAGGTAGTCGCGCAGCTCGACCCGGGCCACCAGCCACTCGTTGATGAAGTAGCGCTGCCCGAGCCCGACGTTCATCGCCGGGTTCACGCCGGCGTCGGTCGCGAAGATGCCCGGCCCCACCGACAAGTAGGTGTCGAAGTGCAGGATGCCTTCACCGAGGAGCGAGATCTTCCCGTAGAAGGGCGCCCACGTGAAGTTGATGTCCGCGTTCGCCTTGAACTGCGGGGGGTTGTCGATGAGCGAGTCGGTCTCCTGGCGCACGAACTTGATCGCGTCCTGCTTCACCGACCCCATCACCCAGCTCCCGTGCAGCTCGAGGGACATGGAGTCCGCGAGGTGGAAGCCGCCGGCGACGCCCAGCGTGAAGTGCTGGAAGAACGGGTCGTTGAGATCGAGGCCGAAGGCCGGGAACACCTCGAAGCGCTTCCGCTTCAAGAAGACCTTGTGCTGCACGGACTTGATGCGGTCCGACAGGCGCTCCTTGCCCGCCTCGGGCTCGGAGGCCTCGGTCTTCTGCGCTTCCGCGCTGACCTCGGCGTCGTCGGCGCCCTCCTCTTGGGCCAGGGCCAGGTTGGGCAGCGCCGGCGGCAGGGCCAGCGCGGCGATCAGGGGCATGAGATGCTTGGCGTGGGTCATGTCGTGCACTCGGCGCGAAAAGCGGCCGGACTCTAGCCCGCTCATGTGACGGACGGCAAACGGACGGCTGTGCGCTTCCTCCCCCGATGTGGTCGTGCTAAGCGTCCCCCCGGAGCCAGTTCGCAGATGGTGCCCAGGATCCGTGCCCTCCTCTTGGTGGTAACCCTCGGCCTGGGGGCCTCCACCACCGCCTGTCTCAAGGACGACGTGGGCACGTGCTGCCAGGTGCTGGACGAGACCAAGTCCGACCTGATCCCGGTGGCCCCCGAGCCGACCTCCCCCAACGGTGATCCGGCGAGCGTGATCCGCCAGGATCCGGCCTTCGACTGCTCGGGCCTCACCTGCACCGCCTACAAGGGCACCAAGGCCTTCTGCACCCGCCAGTGCTACTCCGACTCGGAGTGCCCGGACGGGTTCACCTGCGGCCAGGTGCTCGAGTCGGACCCCGGCCCCGGCGCCCAGATCCAGCCCGAGGATCGGTTCTGCATCAAGGTAAACCACGACTGCTCGACCTACGACCCCTGAGATCCCCTGATCTCACGCGGGCCCCGTAAACCAACCGGTCCTCCCAAACACTTAGAGGAATTCACCTGGCGCGCCCCCCGGTTGGGCGGTCACCGGGGTATGATCAGATCGTTCTACCCCCGCCGCACGTTGGAGGAACCATGCGCAAGACCTACGTCCTCTTTGGCCTCGCCTTCACGCTCCTGCTGGTCGCCCTCGTCCTTGGGCTCCCCCGGCAGGTCACCCGGCCGCCGGCCGCGGTGATCCCGACGCCTCCGACGCCGCTGCAGATCAGCGCGCAGGACACGTTGCGGCTCGGGCGCCTGGTCACCCTCCAGGGCACCCTCTCCTCCCCCGTGGTGCTGTCGAACCAGTCCGGGCAGCTCCAGCTCCTGTTGGACCTCGACGCGGGTGAGGTGAAGACGGCGGCGCGGCCCCCGATGTCGATCGCGCTCGTGATCGATCGCTCGGGCTCGATGGCCGGCCCGAAGATGGCGCAGGCGAAGCGGGCGGCGAAGGCGCTGGTCGAGCGGCTGGGGGACGACGACGAGGTGGCGCTGGTGACCTACTCGAGCGACTTCTCGGTCGACCTCGGCCTCACCCGGCTCAAGGGGCAGCGGCCGCGGGTGCTCCGCGCGATCGACGAGATCCTGGACGGCGGCGGCACCAACCTGGCGGGCGGCCTCACCGCCGGCCTGAAGGCGCTCTACCCGGCCGACAACGCGCGGGTGCGCCGGGTCCTGCTCCTCTCGGACGGCAACGCCAACCAGGGCGTCACCGATCCCGCGACGATCGCCGCCCTGGCCGCCCAGGGCCGCCAGCAGGGCATCACCGTCTCCACCCTCGGGGTGGGCGTGGACTTCAACGAGGACCTGATGACCATGGTCGCCCAGAGCGCGGGTGGCGGCTACTACTACGCCCGCGACGGGGCCGCGATCGCCGAGGCCTTCGACGCCGAGCTGGAGGGCCTGCTCAAGATCGCCGCCCGCCAGGTCGAGGTGGCCCTCGAGCTCGCCCCCGGCGTCCGGATCGAGGAGGTCTACGGCTACCGCACCGAGCGGCGCGGGGATCGGCTCGTGGTGCCGGTCGGTGACCTCGCCTCCGGCGCGCACCGCCGGATCATGATCCGCCTCGCCGCCGACGCCGCCCCCGAGGGCGCCCGCCCGGTCGCCAACGTCGTGCTCGCGTACGAGGACGCGCGGGGCTCCGACGAGGAGGAGTACCAGGGCGCGCTGTCGGTCGCGGCGGTGGCCGATGCAGGTCAGGTTGCGAGCGCCCAGCGGCCCGAGGTGGTCGAGGCCTTCACCACCGCGGAGGCCGCCCAGGTGCGGGCCGAGGCGGCCGCCACCTTCGCGAACGGTGACCGCAACGCGGCCATGCAGCAGGTCCGGACCTCCCTCGGCACCCTCAAGGCCAAGAACAAGGCCCTGAAGAGCCCGAAGGTGGCGGCCCAGGTGGTCGAGATGGAGCGCGCCCTGGACGCCCTCGGCGCGGCCCGGCCCGAGACCGAGGCGGGCAAGGACCTCGTGAAGAGCGAGAAGCTGCGGGCCTACGAGTCCTTCGTCTACTAGTCAGGCTGGAGCCCGCCGTGTCCGAGACCCCCCTCCCCGAGCCCACCCCCGAACCCAAGGCCGATGAGCCCCAGCGGGCGCGCGCCGTGGCGCGGGTCCGGCCGGCCGCGAGCTCCCGCGCCCTCGCCCGGGTGGGTCCGGCCGCCACGCGGGCCCTCGCCCCCCACGCGGCGCCCGAGGACCACGCCCAGTTCCAGCGCATGGTGGCCCGAGCCGCGGCGGGCGCGGCGGGCGGAGCGCTGTTGGCCGACGCCCTCGCCTGGGTGGTCGGCACCGGGCTGTGGCAGTCGCCGATCCTCACGGTGGGGGTGATGGCCGGGGCCCTCGCCGCGGTGTCGGCCCGGGGGCCCAAGAAGTGGTGGCGGGCCGCCCTCGGCGGGCTCGCCGGGGTGGTCGGGGCGGGCCTGTTCACCCTCACCAGCGGCCTGTGGCCCCCCTTCGCCGCGCTCCTGTTGGGGGCGGCGGCCGCGCCGGTGCTGGCCGAGGGGCAGCCGCTGAGCCGCAAGGCGGTCACCGCGGGCCTGGCCGGCGTCGCAGGGGCGGCGGGCATCTTCGTGGCCCGGGTGATGCTTGGGTGGGAGGTCTTCGACGGGGTGGTGCCGTCCCTGATCGGCCACGCGGCGGCCGGATCGGCGGCGGGCCTCTTCGTGGGGCTGGCCGGGGCGCCCCGGTTCCTGGGCCGGCCCCTGGACCCGGTGGAGGCCCAATACCAGCCCGCCCTCGCGGTGAAGGACGGCGAGATCCACGGGATCCTGACCCGCACCATCGGCCTGCACCGGGCCCTCAAGGCCGACCTGGCCGCGCGGGCCGAGGATCCCGGGGTGGATCGGGTGCGGGGTCGCGAGCAGGAGCTGGTGATCCGGATCCTCCAGATCGCGGCGGAGTGCCGCCGGGTGCAGCACGACCTCGAGGCCACCCCCGACAAGGAGATCCGCGAGCGGATCGAGGAGCTGGGGCGCCGGGCCGAGGGCGCGGCCGACGCCGGGGCCCGCAACACCTACCAGTCCGCGGTGGCGAGCCTCGAGGCCCAGCTGGAGGCCCTCACCCGGATCGAGGCCGGCCGGGAGCGGATCGTGGCGCGCCTGCACGCCACCGTCGCCCTGCTCGAGAAGCTGCGCTTCTCGCTCATCCACCTCCGCAGCGCCCACGCCGAGCGGGTCGGGGGGGAGCTCTCCCCGGTGACCGAGGCCCTCGAGGCGCTGGCCTACGAGATCGACGCCACCAGCAGCGCGGTGGGCGAGGTCTTCGGGGCCGACCTGGCCCTCGAGCCGGGCGACGAGGGGGCCGAGGTGGTGCAGCTGACGGCGGGCCGAGGCTGAACACACCTTTCACGACCTGTCTCACCTCGGTCGTGAGGAAAAATACTCAACTTGGTGAGGGATGCAGACGGATTGGTTTGGCGATCCGGTGACCCTCAGGCAATATCCTGCCTCGGGATCTCAAGTTCTTGGACGGGACTTTTTTCAAGGGAGCTACGAAGAAGATGCGTAAGACCACGGGACTCGGGGCGGTGGCACTTCTGCAACTGGGCCTGCACGCGTGCACGCCCAGCACCAACGTACCCGGCACGGACCTCTACATCGAGGCGGCCGACGGCAAGTACCACGGGCCGATGGAGTCGATTCGCATCGAGCCTGCGAACGCGACCCTCGAGGTCAGCCTGACTCAGGGCTACTCCGCCATCGGGGTGTTCGAGGACGGGACCGAGGTCGCGGTCACCGAGAAGGTGTACTGGCAGGTCGCGGACGAAGGCGTGGCAGCCAAGGCCGAGGGCTTCGAGGGCGGCGTGGTCTCCCTCACCGGCATGAGCACCGGCCAGATCCAGATCGACGCGCTGCTCGGCACCCTGCGGGGCAACACCAACCTCGAGGTGGTCCCGGCCGCGCTGATGAGCCTGTCGGTGTCGCGCGCGGAGGGCGTGCCGGACGTCCTGCGGGCGACGGACACCTACGCGTTCAAGGTGCAGGGCACCTACCGCGACAACCACATCGAGGACCTCACCGAACAGGCCACCTGGAGCAGCTCGGACGCGTCGGTCCTCGAGGTGATGGCCCCCGGGCAGGTGAAGGTCGCCAAGGTGGGCGAGGCCAGCGTGATCGCCCAGGTGGGCGAGGTCGAGGGCAGCCTGTCGCTGAGCTCGGAGTGCCGCTACTTCGACGACGCCCCCGAGTTCATCGGCCAATACGAGACGATGCCGCACCTGTACTGGGAGAACGCCCAGGACAAGGACGGCAACGTGGTGCGCTTCGACTTCGAGGACGTGATGTGCGACGCGTCGTGGCAGGACGTGAAGACCCTGGTGTTCCAGGTGAGCGCGGTCTGGTGTGGCCCCTGCAACCGGCGTCTGCCGATCACCGCGGGCCTCGCGCCCCAGCTGAGCGAGCTCGGGTCTCGCGTCTTCTACGTGGAGGCGGAGGACCTGCAGGGCCGCCCGATCGGCACCGTAGCAGCGGCCGAGCACATCGACAGCATCATCCCTGACGGCCTCGGCCTGCGGCTGGGCGGCCGCGACAGCAAGCCCACCGCCAACATCTTCCACGCCTCGCCCGGCTTCCTCGAGGCCTTCCCGACCATCTTCGTGGTCCGCACGTCGGACATGAAGATGATCGCGAACTCGATGGACTCCGCGGTCAGCGACCTCGACCTGCTCACCATCGCCGAGCACCCGGACTGGATCTGGACCGATCCCGACAACCCGGTGCAGGCGTTCGAGAACAAGTGCGAGCCCGGGCAGGACGAGTCCTACGAGCCCAACGACGAGCCGGCCCAGGCGGCCGAGATCGGCCCCGGGGTGATCGAGGGCGGCATCTGCACCTTCGCGCCCGACTTCTACCGGATCAACATCGAGGGCAACTGGCGGGTCACCGTGCTCTACGACATCGCCGACGCCAACATCGACGTCGCGGTGTGGAACGAGGCCACCAACGGCGCGCTGATCAGCGGCGGCCGTGAGGTCGGCGGGTTCACCACGACCAGCAACGAGGCGTTCGAGTTCCACGGCAAGCAGCTGATCAAGGTCTACGGCACCCGCGCCGGCTCCGCGCCGTACCGCCTCTTCGTCGAGGCGATCTAGCCCTCGCCCTGGGGTGCCCGCCGCCTCAAGGCGCGGGCACCCGCACCACGTCCATCGAGCCGACCATCTGCGAGAACGCGACGCGTCGGCCGTCCCCCGACACCTTCGGACAGCACACCCAGCCCGAGACGCGGGGCTCGAGGCGCCGCTCGGTGCCGTCGAGGTCCACCACGCTGAGGTAGGACTCCTGCGCGAGGATGCTGACGATCAGCGCGTCGCGGTCGGGGATCCAATCGAGGAACTGCGCCAGGCGGAGCGGAGACAGCGGGAGCTGCTCGATGCCCGGACGGTCCTCATCGATCAGGAAGATCTGCCAGTGGAAGGCGACGGCGAGCTGGGGCCGCGCGCCACGCACCGCCAGGCTCGGCGGCTCGAGGTAGCTCGTGGGCACGACGAGGTCTCGCACCTCGCGGCGCTCGGTGAGCTGGTTGGTGTCGGGATCGTAGCGGTGGAGCACGACGTGCTCGCCGCGCGCGTCCGCGATCCAGCACCGCGGCGGCGCCCCACCGGCATCGCACGCGACAGCGACCTTGTTTGGCCCGGGCTGGCCGCCAGCTCGAAAGGAGATCTGGTGGGCGAGCTGTGGCGGCCCCGGGCGAGGGGGGCGCCCCGCCTCGAAGAGCTGAAGTCGCGCCATCGCGACGGTCGCGGTGGAGGCGGTCCGCGTGATCGACCAGGCGAGGTACCGCACGGCGTCGACCGCGACCGGGTCGCTCAGTACGCCGTGCTCGGGCACCCAGTCGGGCGTCGTCCAGCTGCGCGCGCGCACGTCGAGCGCGCGGATCCCGTCGCTCGCGCGCAGCGCGAGGAGTCGGCTGCCGTCGCCCGACCACCCCATCACGCGATCGTGTGAGAGGGCGGCGAAGGCGTTGACGCGCGAGATGGCCGGCGGGTCGTGCTCGAGCTCCAGGTCGCCGAGCCGCACCTCCATCGCGTGGCGGATCCGCATCATGTAGAGCGCATCGTCCTCTTCGACGAACCTCAGCTCATAGACCGAGCTCGAGGGGAAGGTGGCGATGGCGGGGGCGACGCCTTCGACCCGCGGATCGAAGATCCGGAGGACGGAGGCGCTCGCGTCATCTTGGCTCCTCTGGGCGAACGCGAACCGGCCCTCCGGGAGCCCCGCCACCGCGCAGCCGCCGAGCGACTGACTCACGGGGCCCACCGGCAGCCGCGCCCGACCGCCAGTGCGCGGATCGACCGAATGGAGCCAATACAGGCCCTTCGCGTCCACCGCCCCCACGACGAGCTGATCCGGACCCGGCCCCCAGCTCGCGCAACCAAACGTGCCATCCGGCCCTACGGAGAGGCGGCGGCCGCTGAGGTCGATCACCGCGAGCTCGCCGCTCGTCGACACGAGCAAGCGCTCTCCCGCCGGATCTATCGCGAGCACGTACCCGGACGGGAGGAGGTCGCGCACCCGGCCCGAGCCGAGATCCAGTCGGACCGCGCGGACCGAGCCGTCATCGGTCCCGACGAGGGTGATGGCCAGCCACTCGCCGTCCGGGCTCCACAGCGTGTCCTGGATCAGCGTCCCGGCCGGGGGCCTCCAGTCGGCGAGCGTCGCGCCCGCCAGGTCCGCCACGAGGACGCGGTGCTTCTGGGTGCGGAGGTAGCGCTGCCCCGTGCCCGCGAACTTCAGGACCGCATCGAGCTCCCACGCGAGCATCGATTCCGGGAGCTGGACCTCGTGCGGCCCGGCCTCGCCCTCCGCCCCGGTCCGTGCGACGAGCCAGCCCCCCGCCGCGGCGAGCGCCAGCCCGAGGATGAGCGCACCGCGCACCCGCCGCCTCGTCCCGACGAGCGGGGTCTGCCTGGAGGGGATGGACGGCACGGTGCGCGGGCCGACCGGAGCGATGGTCGGCGCGAGCGGCGGTGCCATCGGGTGTCCCTCGAGCTCGAGCGCGGCGAGCGCCGCCTCGACCGCGCGGGCCGACGCCGGGCGCGCCTCGCGGTCCCGGCGGAGGCACGCCTCGACGAGCTCGGCCAGGGGGGCCGGGACGTCGACCCGGAGCGCGGTGAGGGGCGGCACCTCGTCCTGGCCCTGCGCGATCAACACCGCGAGCGGCGTACTCCCCTCGAACGCCGGTCGCCCCGCGAGCACCTCGAACAGCACGCACCCGAACGAGAACAGATCGCTCCGCGCGTCGAGCGGATCGCCCGAGAGCTGCTCAGGCGCGATATAGCCCGGCGTCCCCACGATCCGGCCCGCGGTGGTGGTGACCTTCGACGCGGTCGAGTCGAGCTGCTTGGCGATGCCGAAGTCGAGGACGGCGACGCGCCCCGACTCCGAGACCACCACGTTGTCCGGCTTGAGATCGCGGTGGAGCAGGTTCCGGTCGTGGGCGGCGCTCAGGCCGGCCGCGATCTGCCGCCCGATGTCGACCGCCTCGCCGATCGAGAGGGCGCCCACGCGCTCGACCCGCGCGCCGAGCGTCTCGCCCTCGACGAGCTCCATCACCAGGTAGAGGCGGCTCTCGGTCTCGCCCGCCTCGAACACGGTGGCCACGTTGGGGTGATGGAGCTTCGCCGCCGTCCGCGCCTCGCGCACGAAGCGACGGCGGTAGTCGGGCTCGAGCGCGAGCGCCGGATCCAGGAACTTGATCGCGACCCGTCGCTCCAGCCGCAGATCCTGCGCCGAGAACACCAGCCCCGTCGCGCCGCGCCCGAGCTCGTGCTCGAGGCGGAAGTGGTCGACGATCAGGCCCTCCCGCGGGGTGGTGGATGCGCCCCGCACCCTAGCCTCTCCTGAAGCTGGAGACCGAGACCCCGTGCCGCTTGGCCCGGCGGTAGAGCTGGCTCCGGCCGATCCCGAGGCGCGCGGCGGCGGCCTCGACGTCCCCCTCGGCGGCGCGGAGCGCCTCGAGGAGCGCCTCCGCCTCGGCCGGCGTCGCCTCCTCGCTCGGCCCGCCCTCGCCTGCGCGCGCGATGGACGAGAAGCGCTCCTTGCCGAGCACGCGTGCCCCATCGGCCTCGAAGAGGGCGCGCTCCATCGCCGCGTGCAGCTCACGCACGTTCGCCGGCCACGGGCGGAGGCAGAGCTGCTCCATCGCGTCGGGGCTGACCTCGACGTCACCCTCGCCCACGTCGAGGAGGAAGCGCTGAACCAGCGCCGGCACGTCCTCGAAGTGCTCGCGGAGCGGCGGGAGCCGCACCACGAGCCGCGCGATGCGGCCGTACAGGTCGAGCCGGAACAGCCCGTCGGCGACGCGCCGCTCGAGGTCGGCGTTGGTCGCCGCCACGACGCGGAAGTCGACGGGGGTCTCGTCGGTGGTGCCGACCGCGCGCACGCGGTGCAGCTCGAGCACCCGCAGCAACTTCGCTTGCGCACCGAGGGAGAGCTCTCCGATCTCGTCCAGGAGGAGGGTCCCGCCGTCGGCCGCGCGCACGAGGCCGGTGCGCGGCGCCTCGGCCCCGGTGTAGGCCCCCTTGGCCGCGCCGAAGAGCTCGGCCTCCGCGAGCTCCGCCGGGAGCGCCGCGCAGTTGACCGCGACGAAGGGCCCACCGGGTCGCGCACCCGCGTCGTGCAGGAGCCGCGCCGCCAGCTCCTTCCCCGTCCCGGTCTCGCCGAGGACGAGCACGGTGCTCGGGCTCGCGGCCGCGCGCACGAGGCGCGCGCGCACGTCATCGAGCGCGAAGCCGCCGACGAGGGGCGCCTGCCGGGGATCCAGCTCGCTCGCCGCGTAGGGCCACGCCTCGAAGTAGCGCAGGAGGGTGTCGCCGACGCGGATCAGGTCGCCGTCCGCCAGCGCCCGGGACCGCACCCGCCCACCGTTCACGAACAGGCCGTTCGCGCTGCCGAGATCACCGATCGTGGTGACGCCGTCGGCGAGCTCGAACGCCGCGTGCCGCCGCGAGATGCCGGGATCCTCGATCGCGATGTCGGTGGCCCCCTCGCGGCCGAGGAGGGTCAGGCTCGGGCCGAGGACCCGGAACCGGTGGCGGTCGACGTCGGGCCCGAAGAACTCGAGCACCCCTCGCGGCGCTCGGCGCTGGTCGACGGGCTCCGACCGAGGGGAGCGAAGGGTCGCGAAGTCGCTCACACCCGGGGCGTAGGTGCAAAACCCGCACCGGTGCGATGCGCGTAGCCGATCTGATTACAGGGATTACCAGCAGGTAACAGCGACCTGGCGGGGCGAGTGCTAGCGGCGCTCGAAGCGGACGGCGTCGGCGATGACGTAGCCGGTGCCGGTGGTCCAGCAAGACGCCTGGACCGCCCACTGATCACCCGAGTTGAAGCTGTAGGTGCCCAGGCTGACCCACTGGGCGCCGCGTTGGCTCAGGTTCCGGTGCACGGTGGTCCGGCCCCCCGCGTGGTTCACGAAGAACGGCGCGTCGTTGTTGTAGCCGTTGCCGGGCACCCGCGTGAACACCTCGTAGCGGCCGGCGGCCGGCACGTTGACCTTGAACTCCGCCAGGTCACTCACCTGGCCGGGGCTCCGGTAGCGGTAGTTGGCGCCGATCCGGCCCGAGGCCCACGACGACACGCCCCAGTTGCTGCTCGCGCGGAAGCGGCCCGAGGTGGCGTTGTCGACGGTGATGACGGTGGGGGTGGTTCCTCCGCCACCACCGCCGCTCCCGGCCGAGATCGCCGCGAGGTACGAGGTCCACGGCCAGTTCGGGCCGGGGTCGGTGCGGTTCTCGGGCTGCAGCTTGCCGTGGGCCACGATGTGGTACCGGTCGCGCGGGATGTTGTGGCGCCCGGTGATGTCGCGGACGAGCGACACGCTGCGGTTGATCTGCGCCGCCGGCCACGAGCTCTGGGACGCCCGGCCGCCGTGCTCGATGCCGATCGAGAAGGTGTTCACCGACTGGCCGTTGCGCGCGGGCAGCTGGTTGCCGTTCAGGCTCTTCCTGTAGCTGGCCGCCACGTGCCAGGCGCGGTTGTTCTCGTCGACCAGCTGGGCCACCTGGCCGCCGTTCTCCTTCACCACGTAGTGGGCGGAGGCCTGGGCCTGGCTCTGGCGCAGCCAGCCAACGCAGCCGCTGTAGGCCCCCTCGCAGGTGTGGATCACCACCATCTCCACCCGGCTGCCGCCGCGGGAGTTGTAGTTGGGCGAGGGCAGCCAGGTGACGCCGGCCGCGCTGAGGCCCGACGCCTGCTTGGCGATCATGCTCTCGGCGTCGGGGTCGTTCCGCCCGATGACGAAGGTGCTGCCGTCCTCCATCGGCACCGCGAGGCCGGTGCGCACCTTGAACATCACGTCGGTGGCGTACTCCTGGGCGAGGTCCTCCTCGAGGTGCCCGAGCCGCGCGAGGGCCGGCGCCCACGCCAGCGGATCCAGGCGCGAGGTCTCGTCGAGCCCGGCCTCGTCCGCGTAGCGGGCCAACAGCGCCGCGCCCGCGCGCAGGTTCACGCGGTCGTCGGTCTTCACCACCTCGACGTCCTCGCCCACCAGCTCGGCCGCGGCGGCGAGCTCGTCGCCCCTCAGGCCCATGAGGCCGTAGGGTGCAGGCTGTCCTTCGAACTCCACCTCGCCGATGGCGGGCTCGAGCGCGGTCTCCGTGTGGGCCACCGCCTTCAACACGTCCACCGGGATGCCGGCCTCGGCCGCCGCCTCCTCGAACAGGAGGGCGAGCGTCGAGTCCTCGGCCACCTCGGGACCGCTCCCCGGCTCGACGGACACATCGTAGTGCTCGCCCTCCGGGATGCAGCCCACCGTGAGTACGAACGCGCAACCCACGAGGGCGGCGCGCGGAAGCTTCGTTCGGCTCATGAGGATCCGGTAACAGAGCCGGTCCGGCGCCGGTACCCCGGGTGGGCGACAATTCAGGTTGCATCAGCGCGATGTGGACGGAGGTCCACATCAGAGGTTTCAACCCCCTGGCGTCACTGCGACAGCGGGCGTGAAAGTGTAGGTGCGCCCCTGCACGTCGTTGGCTTCGCAGAGCTGCATGCATCTGGGCAGGCCGACCTGCACGAGCCCCTCCGGCCCCTCCAGGCCCGCGAAGAAGCTCAGGCCGCTGTCGAAGGCGAGATCGCCGTACGCGATGACCACCTCACCGCCCGACGAGATCTCGACGCGAACGGTGACGGAGGGACGAGCATCGCCCGCGAGGGCCAGCCCCTCCAGCGCGATGATCATGCGCTGCTGCTGCGCGCTCGCGTCGTCCTCGATCCACCACCGGACGTTGGACGCCGGCAGCAAGCGCAGATCCATCCCCACCGCCGCCACCAGCGCGTTCGGCGCCCGCGGCCCCGCCGGGTCGGTGAGGTTGCTGCCGCTCTCGTCGGTGGGGAGGAAGCTCAGGTAGCCGTTCGTGGTGAGCAGCAGCCCGTGGAAGGTGCGCGCGAAGAACGGGAACGAGAACGGGAGCTCGAGCACCGCGAAGCCCTCGTCCCGGGCCGGCTGCGCGCTGTAGGGGAGGAAGTGCACCGCCTCGGCCGCCGCCGGCGCCGGCTTGTCCTCGGTCGACGTCTCGTGCACGTCGAACGCGTAGCCCGCGCCCACAGTGCAAGTTGGACTGCAAGAGTCCCCCGCCGCGCGGTTGCCGTCGTCGCACGCCTCGCCTTCGTCCTGCACGCCGTCGCCGCACTCCGGCCCGAAGACCTGCGCCGACACCGTGTAGTCCCACGAGAGCCCACCTGGGAGGCCGGCCATGGTGACCCGGATCCGGTAGTCCCCCACGTCGAGGTGGCTGAGCTCCAGGATCGGGCACGTCCCCTGGGGGCTCACCACCATCGTGCCCACGACCGTGCTCGCGCGTCGGACCTCCACCTCCATGCCGGCAACGCAGGCCTGGTTGACGCCGGGGTGCAGCGACACGCGCATGCGCTGGTCGGGCTGCTGCAGCCCCACCACGTACCAGTCCACGTCCCACACCGGCCCGACCCCGATCACCGACCCGGTGCGGGCCATGTTGAAGAGCTCGTTGGGGTTGGCCTGGGTGTCGTTCGGCTCGGACTCCCGGAAGTTGGGCAGCGTCATGAGCTCGCCCACCGCCAGGCCGCCCCCCGGCACGACGGCTTGCACGGTGATCGGCGTAGCTTCACTGGAGGACACGCGGGTGCTGTATTGGCTGTCGCCCGGCGGCACTGGGAAGACCCCACCGCCCACCGCGACCGTCACCGCCGCGTTGGCGGGCTGCACGGACCAGTGCACCGTCACCTCGACGCCCTCATCCGCCCCGTCGATCGGCATGATCAGGGGCTCGACGGTCGGTGGGCGGGTGAAGGTGGGCGCGGGCGGACGGGCGGTCACCGTCAGCACCGCGCGCTTCGTGTCGGGCACCTTGTTGGGGGCGCTCGCCACCACCTCCACCGGCGCGGTGCCGGGGTTGGGGCTGAGGAGCATGCGCCCCTCGAGCACCGCCTCGGGGTCCGACGTGGTGTAGAACGTGTTGCCACCGGCCTGGAGCTGGACCTGGTCGGCGTTGGCGGTCCGCCAGCGGAGCACCGCGTTGTCGCCCTCCTGGATGGTGGCCGAGGCGGGGTTGAAGCTCGCCTCGAGCACCGCCGGCCCCGGCTCCACGAGGACCTCCACCGTGACCGTCTTCGCGACCGCCGACGGCAGGCCGTCTGCGATCAGGGTGAAGGTGGTGGTGACATCGACCACGACCTCGACCGTGCCCTCGGCCTCCAGCCCCGTCTCGATCACCTCGTCGCCGGCCTTGAGATCCACGCGGGTGGCGTTGATGGTGGACCAGCTCAGCTGCACCTGCCCCCCCGCGGACACCTGGGTCGGGTTGGCGGTGAAGCCGGTGATGGCCACCTCGCCCGGCGCCGCGACCTGGATGAGGACCTCCTCCGTGTCGATCCTCGCCCCGTCCTGCGCGCTCGCCTCCAGCCGCACGTAGGTGTCGTTCACGAGCCGGGACAGGCGCACCCGACCGGCCTGGGGCGACTGATCGTCCAGGTAGATGGGCTGGTCCTGACCGCCGACCTCGGCGCGGATCAGCTCGACCTTGTCGGCCCCCGAGACCACGAACTCCACCTCGGACTCCCCGCCCTCCTCCACCACGTCGGGGGTGGCGCGGAGCATCACCACGGTGGGCAAGGTATCGTCGCGAGGCTCGCAGACCCCACCCGTGCACTCCTGGCTCAGCAAGCAGGGCCGCTGGGCATCGCAGGTAGCCTTGCACTTGCCGTCGGCCCCGACGGCCGAGGCCTCCGGGCAGGTGGCGGGCGCTGGGGGGTCCTCCTTGCAGCCCGTGAGGGCGAGACCGCTGGCCAGCGCGACGGAGAGGGCGAAGATGGGGCGGGCGCGCATACGCCCATCATGCCAGAGGCGGGGGGAGCGCGATCAACCCTCGTCCTGCCCCAAGGCGACCCGGCGGGCCTCGGCCTGGAGCTGGGCGGCCCGGCGCACGGCGTCGAAGATCTTGGTGTACCCCGTGCACCGACAGAGGTTCCCGGACAGCGCGAGGCGCATCTCTTCCTCGGTCGGGTCGGGCCGCTCGTTGAGCAGGGCCTTGGCCGACATCATCATGCCGCTCTGGCAGAAGCCGCACTGCAGGGCCCCGCTCTCGTCGAAGGCGTCCTGCACCGGGTCCATCTTGCCGCGGTGGGCCAGCCCCTCGATGGTGGTGATCGCCTTGCCCCTGGCCGCCACCGCGAGGGTGAGGCAGGCCAGCACGGGCTTGCCGTCCACCAGGACGGTGCACGCCCCGCAGTCGCCCTTGTCGCAACCCTGCTTGCTCCCGGTGAGGCGGAGCTCGTAGCGGAGCGCCTCGAGGAGGGTCCAGTGGGGGGGAACCGCGACCTCGTAGTCGTCGCCGTTGACCTTGAGGGGAAGGACGACCTTCACGGCGGGGACCCTAGTCCGAAAAGGGCTGAGATGTCCCGACCGTTGTTGGTCAGCGGGCGGGGATCGACCCCTCGATGGAGGCCCGGACCTCGGCCGTGCCGGCGCCACCGGCCACCATGTCGCAGACGTCCTTCGCCCGGGTGCTCCCCATGTAGTACTCCATGAAGCGGCTGCAGCCCCGCGGATCCAGCTTCGAGAGGATCTGGACCCCGAGGAGGGCCGCCTCGACCCGAGCCTCGGCCTTCGACCCCTGGGCCTCGAGCTTGCACGCGGGCCCGAAGGCCTGCTGCCAGGCCTGGGCCACCAGCTCCTCCTCGTCCACGTTGGCGGGGGTGCGGCCGTCCGGGCCGGCGCGGCGGTTCTGGGTCAGGTAGCTGCGGACCGCCTTGGACCACGACTCCTGGCAGTCGGCCAGGTCCCGGGCCTGGGCCACCCCGGTGACCCCGACCCCCAGCGCTCCGAACAGGCAAATCGCGAGCAGGCGTCTCATCAGCCCAGAGGATTACCGCCCCCCGGGGCTGGGGACAAGTTTATGGCGGACGGCAAAGACCTCCGCCCGGGCAGGGCCGCCCCCCGTATAGCTCCGGGGCCACCATTTGGACTAAGGATTGCCCTGGGAGTTCCAGATTGATAACCAACCGCACCTTGGTTCGAGGAGACAGCCTCGCGGGGGCCATCGCCACCACCCTCGCCTATTGCGACATCTTCGCGTTCGCGCCCACCGCGCGTGAGCTCCACCGGTTCCTCATCGGCCGGCGGGCCACCCGGGCCGAGGTGCGGCGTGAGCTCGCCAACCACACCGGCCTGTCCCGGATGCTGGCCGAGCAGGACGGCCACTGGTGCTTCCGGGGCAAGGAGCACCTGATCCCCCGGCGGATCCGGTTCTCCCGCCACAGCGCCGCGATGTGGCCCCGGGCCCGGCAGATCGCGGCCCGGGTGGAGCGCTCGGGCCTGGCCAGCTGCGGCATGGTCACCGGCTCCCTCGCCGCCGACAACGCGGACGAGCACGCCGACATCGACTTCCTGCTCGTGTACCCCACCGCCCGCACGTACGTGTCCTTCGCCGCGGTGCGCCTCATGGTGGGGGTCCCGGGATCGCCCCTCGGCAAGATGTGCCCGAACTACGCGATCAGCGAGGCGCGGCTCGAGATCCGGCCGCAGAACCTCTTCACCGCGTGGGAGATCGCCAAGGCGGTGCCGATGTTCGGCTTCGACGTGTACGGCCGCTTCGTGCAGGCGAACCGCTGGGTGCAACGCTACTTGCCGAACGCGCTCCCCGGCCTCGACGCCCTGCCCGCCTCGGAGCCCCAGCCTTCCCGGCTGCGCGGGCTCCTCGACCGGGTGGCCGAGAGCCGGCCGCTCCAGCGCCTCGAGGGCCTGGAGCGCGACCGCAAGCAGCGGGCCGACGTCCGGGACGTCGGGGTGGACATGAACAGCCGCACCGCCCAGGGGTCGATGGACCGCCACTCGCCGACCCGCCCCTTCCACACCCTGAGCGAGCTGCGCTACCGCATGGACCTGTACGGGCTGGTGGACCACGCCCTCTACGAGGAGGTCGCCTTCTCCGCCCGCCCCCTCGCGGCCGAGATGGGCCGCTGGGGCGAGAGCACGATCGGGGTGGGCGAGGAGCCCGAGGCCCGCGGCGAAGACGATCAGGTCACCGGGGCGGCCTGACACCTGCACGGTCGGGTCTGCGCCGCCGTCGATGCAGGTGACACCGCTGCAACCCGCCGCCGTGCGCGCCGTCGCCGGTTGTCCAGCATCTTGACGCCGCGGATCGGGCCTTGCATTTCATAGTGTCATGCCTCGGACCCGCCTCCTCGCCCTCGCCCTCGTCACCACCACCGCGTGCGGCGACGCCGTCCTGAACCAGAACGACCCCACCCTCCAGGTGGTGGACCAGAGCCTCGACACCGCGAACCAGATCACCATCCAGAAGGTGGTGGCGCCCGCGGTGGGCTTCGTCGTGATCCGCGAGGACGAAGCCGGGACCCCAGGCGCGCTCGTTGGGAAGCTGAAGGTCGAGCAAGGCACGAGCAAGGACATCGCCCTCACCCTCGATCGCGCGGCCCGCGACGGTGAGCTCTTGCATGCTGTCTTGCACCGCGACACCGGCACCCCGGGCGCCTTCGCGTTCGACAGCGACCCGACCATAGATCCGCCGGTGACCAACGAGGCCGGGGACGTGGTCAAGGCCTCCTTCACCGTCGCGGTCAGCGGTGAGATCGACGGCCCCTCGGTGACCGCGGTGGACCAGGTGGCGGACCCCGCCAACCAGGTCGTGGTGGCCAAGGTGGTCTCGGCCGGCCCCGGCTTCATCGCGATCCACGCCGACGACGCGGGCGAGATCGGGGGGGCGCTGGCCTACGCCGCGGTGCCCCAGGGGACCTCGAGCGATGTGCAGGTCATCCTGCCGCGCGCGGCCACCGACGGCGAGCGCCTGCACGCGGTGCTCCACGTGGACGACGGCGTGATCGGCACCTGGGAGTTCGAGGGCGGCGGCGGGCAGGACGCGCCGGCCACCGACGCCGAGGGGCAGGTGGTCGCCGCGCCCTTCACCGTGACCCTCCCGGTGGTGGCCGGCCCCGCGATCACGGTCGAGGACCAGCGCGTGGACCCGCTGGACCAGGTGGTGGTGCCCGAGGTGCAGGCCGAGGTCGACGGCTTCGTGGTGATCCGCGAGGACGACCTCGGCCAGCTCGGCCCGGTGATCGGCCACGCCGCGGTGAGCCGCGGGACCACCGCCGACGTGGCGGTGACCCTGGCGCGCGAGGTGGTCTCGGGCGAGCGCTTGCACGCCGTCCTCCACCTCGACAGCGGGGTGGTGGGCACCTTCGAGTACGACGGTGAGAACGGGCTCGACCCCGCGGTGTCCGACGCCCAGGGCGTCATCGTCGCCGGCGCGTTCGTGGTGCGCTTCGAGCCCCGGGTGACCGCCCAGAGCCAGACGGTGGATCCCACGGACCGGGTGGTGGTCTCCGAGGTGCGGGTGAACGGCCCCGGCTGGCTGCTCATCCAGGCGGACGAGGGCGGCCCCGGCGAGGTGCTTGGCCGGATCCCGGTGCAGCACGGCACCAACGCCGACCTCCCGGTGACCCTGAGCCGCCACGTGCGGAGCGGCGAGACCCTCTTCGCCGCGCTCCACACCGACGACGGCGTGGTGGGCGACTGGGAGTACGACGGGGTGAACGGGCTCGACCTGCCGGTGGAGGACAGCGCGGGCGTCGCGGTGACCGCGGGCTTCGAGGTGCGCTTCGACGACCAGGTCGAGGTCGCGAGCCAGTTCTGCGACCCCACCACCCGGGTGGTGGTGGCGCGCGTCGTCTCCGACGGCCCGGGCTTCATCACCATCCGCGAGCCGGGCCAGGACGGCCCGGGGGCGGTCCTCGGCGCCACCGCGGTGGCGAACGGGGCGCAGGGCCCGGTGACCGTCACCCTCGAGCGCCCCATCCGCCAGGGCGAGACCCTCCTCGCGGTGCTCCACCGCGACAACGGCGTGGTGGGGACCTTCGAGTACACCGGCCCCGGCACCCCCGACGAGCCCGCCACCGACGCCGACGGCGCGCTCGTCGCCCCCGACCTCGTGGTGCAGCACCTCGAGGTGGACGCGCACGACCAGGTGGTGAGCCCCACCGACCAGGTGATGGTCGACGCCGCGGTCAGCGACCGCGACGGGTTCGTGGTGATCTACAGCGACAACGGCGGCGCCCCCGACCGCGCGCTCGGGCAGGCCGCGGTGGGCGCGGGCAGCACCGGCCCGGTGATGGTGACCCTGGAGCGCTCGGTGGTGCTCAACGAGCGCCTCTACGCGGTGCTCCATCAGGACGCGGGGGTGCTCGGGGTCTTCGAGCCCGCCCTCGACCTGCCGCGCGAGCTCGACGGCACCCAGGTGCAAGCGCCCTTGACAGTAGACTTCGTGCCGACGGTGGTGGCGGCGCCCCAGCCCGCGGGCATGACGGTGACGGTGGCCCTGGCGGTGTCCCCCGGCGAGGGCTGGGTGGTGATCCACGACGGCACCGCCACCGCCCGCGGCACCACCATGCTGGCCGCGGTCCACCTGGCCAACGGCGGAAACACGGACGTCGTGGTGAACCTGGGGAGCCGCGGGGCGATTCAGGGCGAGACCCTGTGGGCGGTGCTTCGGCTGGACGGAGGTCAGCCCGGCGTGCCGGAGTTCGACGGCACCCTGCCCCCCGACCCCGAGATCCCCAACGGGGTTGGCGGCGTGGTGCAGACCAGCTTCCTGATCCAGTAGCGCCTGGGATCAACCGGGCCGGCGCACCCGCTTCAGGACCCCGTTCTCGACCCCCGCCTCGTCCACCACCAACGTGGTGGTCTCGCTCATCGAGGGCCCCGACCACTCCAGCGTGTAGCGGCCGGGCGGGAGCCGCCGCAAGACGACCTGCGAGCCCCACCAGCCCGAGCGGCAGAGCACCGGGCCGGCGCCGTCCTTCTTGGCGCCGAGGGCGATGCCGAGCGGCGCCACCTCGACCCGCTCGGCCTTGGCCGGGATGTCGACCGCGACGTCGAGCAGCACGCCGCCCCCCGCGGGCAGGCGCTGCGCGCCGGCGCCGTAGCGGAGGGTCAGGCCGGCCGCGGTGGCCGAGACCCGGGCCTTGCAGTCGTTCACCGAGACCTCGCGCGCCCGCCAGGCCCCGCTGGCGTCGCGCCCCACCCAGCTCACAGAGGTCAGCGCCGGGGCGCGGGCCTCGACGAGGTAGCCGTCGCTCCCCACCGGGCTGATGCGGGCCTTGGCGTCCACCACCACCGAGCCGCCTGCGCCGTCCTCGACAAGGTAGGTTGCACCGCTCTGGGTTACGCTGAGGCCGCGCTTCTTGAGGTCGGCCAGCACCGTGCTGAGCCGTTGGGCGGGCGTGGGCTCGGCGGCCGGAGTGGCCTCGGCCGGCATGGTCAGGGTGCGCGGCGGCGCCGGGGGCACCGGGGCGGGCGCGGGTCGCTCCGGGGCGGGCTCGGGATCGGGGTCCGGGTCGGGCTCGGGCGCGACCTTGGGCGCCACCACGGGCTTCGGCGGTGCTGGGGTCGGCACCTCGGGCTCGGCCGGCGCAGGATCGGGGGCCGGCTCGGGCGCCACGACAGCGTCCGGCGTGGCCCGGATCGGCGCCTCGGGCTCGGCCGGCATGGGCTCGTCGGGCGGCGCCTCCGGCTCGGCGGGCGGCGCCTCCGGCTCGGCGGGCGCGGGCGCCACCAACGCAACCTCGGTTGCCTCGTGCTCCACCGCCTCGGGATCCGCGCCCTCGTCGGGCGCCGCGGCCGGCTCGGGGACCGCGTCGGTGCCCGGGGCCGGCGCCTCCAGCGCGGCCCGCTCCGCCTGCGCCTCGGCCTCGCTCGGGGCGCCCGCGGTGGCGGTGGTCACCTCAGCCGGGGGCACCTCGCTCGGCGCCGCGGCGGCCGCCTGCTCGTCCGCCAGGGTGCGCAGGGCCACCGTCGGCTCGTCGCCCGGCTCCTGGGGCAGCATCTGCCAGACCAGCACCCCGGCCACCGCGAGGGCGAGCACGGCGGCGCCGGAGAGGATCCACACGAGGGGCGACGATCGACGCGGCGCGGGCGCCGCGGGCGGGGCGCCGAGGGGGGCGGTGGCGGCGCGGGCCGCGGGCTCCTCGAGGACCGGCGGCTCCACCGGCTCGAACCCGGCGTCGTAGTCATCCTCGTCGTCGTCGAGGTCGATCGGGATCGGCTCCACCCCGAGCCCGCTCCGGATCTGGCTCACCACGTCGGGCGAGAGGCGGCGGGTCGGCATCCCGTCGAAGTTCTCGTCCACCATGGCCGCGCCCGAGGTCGGGAAGACGGTGGGCGGGCGGGCGCCCTGCTCGCTCGGGTCGACCTCGGTGTCCCCGCCGAGCTCGAGGATGGACCCCACCCGCTCGGCCTGCAGGCGGTCCACCGCTTGGATCACCCGGGCCGAGCCGGTGGTCTTGCGCCCGAAGTCGTCGAGGGCCGCGAGGCTGTCGGGCGAGCCGACCAGGGTGATCTCGCGGACGTCGCCGTGCTGCGAGACCCCGGAGAGGGCCTCGAGCTGGGCGACCTCGTCCGGGGACGCCATCCGCTCCTCGAGCGAGCGGATCAGGCGCTGCTCCTTGGTCTTCACCTCGCTGAACAGGTCGTCCAGCAGCTCCGCCACCGCCGCCTCGCGGTCCGTGACCCCGAGCCCCCGGGCGAAGTCGGCCAGCTGCGACCCCAGCTCCTTCGCGGACTGGGTGCGGCGGGCGGGATCGCGGGCCAGCGCGTTGAGGATGATGTGGTCCAGCACCGGGTTGGGCTGGCCCCGCACCACCGTCGGCGGCTCGATGGGGGCGCTCTGGACCGCGAGGAGGGTGTCGTACTCGATGTCGCGCTTGAACAGGCGGCAGCCCGCCGCCATCTCCCACAGGCACACCCCGAGCGAGAACACGTCGGAGCGCGCGTCCACCTCGCGCCCCTCCGCCTGCTCGGGCGACATGTACGCTGCCTTGCCCTTCACCAGCCCCACCGCGGTCTTGGCGATGCGCTCGGTGGCCCGCGCGACCCCGAAGTCGATGACCTTGGTGACCCCGGCGTAGGTGATGAAGATGTTCTGGGGGCTGACGTCCCGGTGCACCACCTTCAGCGGCGCGCCGTCCTTGGACACCGCGCTGTGGGCGGCGTGCAGGCCGTAGGCGGCGTCGGCCCCGATCGCCGCGATCACCTCGTAGGCGAGCCCGCTGTGCTGGCTGTAGGCCTCGATCATCACCCGCACGAGCGGGCGCCCCTCCAGGTACTCGGTCGCCAGGTAGTAGCGCCCCGCGTCCTTGCCGAAGTTCACCACCTTCAGCACGTTGGGGTGGTGGATGTGGCCCATGATCTTGGCCTCATCCAGGAGCATGTCGAGGGCCTCCTCGTCCTGCTCGAGCAGGTTGCCTTGCGACCCGAGGACCTTGAGCGCGACCAGGCCGCCGAGCTTGCCGTCCTTGATCTTCCGCCCGAGGTAGATCTCGCCCATGCCCCCGCGGCCGATCGACGCCACGACCCGGTAGTGCCCGACCCGCACCGCGTCGGCGCGCTCGCCCGTGCGCTCCACCGACGGCGGCGGCGGCGCGGCGTTGGCCATCAGCCCGGCCCGCGCGTCGTCGTCGGAGGCCTCGATCGACTCCACGAGGTCTTCGCCGTCGTGGGTGACGTCGGAGGGCTCGTCATCGTAGCCCGCCGCGTCCGGCACCACCGGGCCGGTGTCCGGCGGGTCGAAGGGCGACTCCATGAAGGCCGCGTCGTCGAACTCGTCCAGGGTGAGGCTCTCGGACTCGCGCTCCCGGCCGAAGGGATCCAGCTCGTCCTCGGGATCCACGCGCCCCGCCTCGGTCTCGGCGGTGTCGGCGCGCAGGACGTCCATCTCGACGATGAAGGGGGTGGCGGAGGAGGTGTCGCTCGGCACCAGCTCGAGATCGCTCGAGTCGAGGCTGGGCACGGAGTCGGCCCACTCCACGGGCAGGCGCAGGCCCACCGCCACCGCCTCGCCCCCGCCCCGGAGCACCGCACCCTCGATGTCGAGGGCGCCCGCGGTGGGCTCCTCGTCCTCGAAGGGCTCGTCCAGCGACGGGTCCCGGAAGATGTGGAGCACGGACGAGGTGAAGCGCAGGCGGCGTTGCTTGAGCTGGTCCGGGTCCTGGCGCTTCAGGTAGACGTCGATCGCCCGCGCGAGCTCCGCGCAGGACTTGAACTTGAGCTCGGCCAGGCGGTCGAGGAGCGCGCTCCCCTTGGGGTTCACCGCGCGGGTCGCGAGCAGGATCCGCATGAGGCCCATCAGGGCCTCCACGTCCTCCATGAGGTCGCCCCGCCGCCCGTGGACCCCCACCACCACGGTCTCGCCGCGCCGGGAGACCATGATCTCGTCCAGGGTGAGGCCGCCGTGGATCAGCTTGGCCGGGGTGCCGTCCTCCTCGGCCAGGGCGTGGAGCGCGGCGAGGGCCCGGGCCACGTCGTGTACGAGGGACAGGGCCACGTTCACCGTGACGTGGTCCCGCACGATCTCGGCCGCCCCGCCCAGCGCGAAGCCCTCGACGAAGGTCTCCTGCACCTCGAGCGCCCCCTGGTGCATGCGCAGCCCGAGGATCGGGGCGAGCCCCGGGATCTTCGCCCGGCGCACCAGCTCGAGCGCCCGGGCGCGCTCGTTGGGCAGAGGGGGGACGTCGGAGGAGAAGCGACGCAGGATCACCCGCTCGCCATCGCCGAAGCGACCGAGGAGCACCTGCTGGCCACCGCGCTCCCACAGGAGGCGCTCGGCCACTATCGCGCCCACAGACGGCATGATCCCACCTGCTCTTACCAGGCGAGCGGGCGCCCGCGCAAAATCAACGGTCAGAGGGCGAGGAGGGCGCGGGCGAACAGGTCCCCAAGGAGGTCGGCGGCCCGCTTCTTGGGGTGGACGAGGTCCTTGTTCATGACCTTGGCCGCGTCCCAGCGGGCGATGGCCCCGGCGCCGCCCATCGCGGCCAGGGTGTCCCAGAAGGCCACCTTCGTCTCATCCGCCACCGTCCGCTGCATGTCCCGGATCTCCTCGAGGTAGGCCTTGCTGACCACCTTCTTGCCCTCCCGATCCCCGGCGTCCATCGGGCCCCAGATGAGGATCTCGGCCTCCGGGAGGGTGCTCTTGATCAGCGCCACCAGGTCGCGGTGGTCCTGCTCGACCTTCTTCAGATCCGTCCACTTCTTGCGGGTCTTGAGGGCGTCGTTGCCCCCCACCATCAGGATCACCAGGTCCGGGGCGTGGGCTTTGAGGTGCTCCACGAAGCTGTCCCGCCCGGTCTCCAGGTAGAGCTTGGCGTCAGCCCCCACCGGGCCCACCGACTCATAGGTGACCCCGCGGCCCGATCCCTCGAACGAGATCCCGAAGAGCTGGGCCCCCGCCTGGGCCTCGAGGGTGAGCGACCAGCCCGCCGGCCCCTTCTTCTTCTCGGGCGGCGCGCCCTCCAGGGTGAGCTTCACCTCGTGGACCTTGCTCGCCACCGGGCCCGCGGTCTCGAAGGTCCCGAGGCTGGTCTTGCCGAGCCGGACCTCGACCGCCCCGCCCTTCGGGTGCTGCTGGTAGTAGATCCGCACCGACCGATCCCCCGGCAGGACCCGGTACGAGACCTTCGCCCCCGCCTTCTTGGCCACCAGGCTCATGCCCGAGAAGCCAAAGGGTTTCCCCGGACCCGCCTTGTCCACCACCCGGGTCTGGGTCCAGTCGGCGTCCTTCCTGGACGTCCGCCGGCCGCCGAAGCCCCACTTCTGGTCGATGTGGGTGAAGCCCCGCCCGCCGTCCCCGTATTTCGCCTGCAGCCGCGCCCGGATCATGCCGGTGATGTAGTCCGCCGCGATGTGGGAGTCGCCGAGCTGGAGGATCCGGACCGGCTCCCCCGCCTTCAGCCGCTTCACGGTGCGGGCGAGGGCCTCCGGGTGCTCGATCGGCACCTGTTTGGCCCCGACCTTGGTCGCGAGCGCCTTCAGCGCCGCGTCGTCGGTCAGCTCACCCGGGTAGCTCGGCTTGGCCGCCGCCGGGGCCGCCCAGAGGGCCGCCAGCACGAGAAAGCCGACCGTCGTGTGAAACGACCTGTTCCGGTGTGGGAAAAAGCTGGGTAGAGTTTCGAACAACACGCCTTGGTCACTCCGAGGAAAAGCGTCCCCGAGCAAGCGCCGGGGGACCCACAGATCGGCCCGGTCCGCCGCTTCGGGAACTACACCCTCATCAAGAAGCTGGCTACCGGGGGCATGGCCGAGATCTGGCTGGCCCGCCAGCGCGGCCTGGCCGGGTTCCAGCGCTTCATCGTCATCAAGAAGATCCTGAGCCACCTCTCGGAGCAGAAGACCTTCAAGGACATGTTCCTCGACGAGGCCCGGACCTCGGCCCAGCTCAACCACCCGAACATCGTACAGATCTACGACCTGGGGAACGAGCAGGGGGCCTACTACATCGCGATGGAGTTCATCGCCGGGGAGAACCTGGCGGCCATCGCGTGGCGAGGGATGAAGCGGGGCAAGCCCTTCCCGCCGCCCTTCGCGGCCCGGGTCATCGCCGACGCGTGCAAGGCGCTCCACTACGCGCACCACCTCAAGGGGGCGAGCGGCCAGCCCCTCGAGATCGTGCACCGCGACATCTCGCCCCAGAACATCCTCGTGACCTACGAGGGCGAGGTGAAGGTCGTGGACTTCGGGATCGCGAAGGCGGCCACGAAGTCCGAGCACACCAAGACCGGGATGCTGAAGGGCAAGTTCAGCTACATGAGCCCCGAGCAGTGCCTGGGCGCGCCGGTCGACATGCGCTCGGACGTCTTCGCGCTCGGGATCCTGCTGTACGAGCTCTGCACCGGGAAGCGCCTCTTCAAGCACGAGTCCGAGCTGATGATCCTCGACATGATCACCAAGCGGAGCGTCGTGCCTCCGTCTTCGGTGGCGCCGGGGATCACCCCCGGGCTCGAGGACATCATCCTGCGCGCGCTCGAGAAGGACACCAGCGTCCGCTTCCAGACCGCGCAAGAGATGCAGATCGCGCTCGAGGAGTACCTCCGGAGCGAGGGGCACCAGTCCAACAACGCGGACATCGCCGCGTACATGCGGGAGCTCTTCGCGGACAAGATCGAGGAGAAGCGGCGCCTGCGCGAGATCGCGTCCCGCGAGGACTTCGAGGCCCAGTTCGGCGACGACGAGGCGACCGAGCAGGCGATGCAGAACCGCCGACGGGTGGTGCACGGCCTGCCGCCCAGCCAGATCGGGCGGGCCCAGCCCACGCCGCCGGGGGTCCCGATGGTGCCCGGGATGCCGGTGGCGCCCGGTCAGCCGCACCCGATGCAGCTGACGGGGTCGATGCCCCAGATGGCCGCGTACCCGTCGCAGGCCGGGGTGCCCTACCCCTACCCGCCCGGCGTGACTCCGCCCGGCTACCCGCCCGGCTACACCCAGGGGTCCGGCCAGTACCCGATGGGCTACGCGCACCCGTCCTTCGGGCAGATCCAGCAGGAGACCGGGGGCGGCTGGGTGGCGCGGGTGGTGATCATCGGCGCCCTGATCGTGATCGTGGTGGCGTCGCTGATCCTCTACAAGCAGCTCAACCACGAGCCCACGCCGGTGCAGCAGGTGGTCGGCCCGGCCGCGCCCGCGGTGCCCCGCAAGACCGGCTCGCTCACCCTGAAGTCGGTGCCCCAGGGCGCGGTGATCTACCTCGACGGCAAGCCGATGACCCTCGCCGACGGGTCGAACGCCAAGACCCCGAGCGACCTGCACAGCCTGCAGTACGGCACCGAGTACGCGATCCGGCTCGTGAAGCCCGGCTACCGCCCCTTCGAGACCAAGGTGGTCATGGGCGAGCAGACCGACAACCAGACGATCCGGCCCGACCTCGCCGCGTTCCCGGGCTGGCTGATCGCCGAGGTCCAGGGCGACGACAAGGAGCAGGTCCAGCTCACCTTCAACGGCGAAGAGGTCGGCGTAGGCCCGATGGTGAAGAAGGAGATCGAGGGCAACACCGACGTGGTGGTGCGCGGCAAGCTGGCTGGCAAGGTCTGCACCGCGAACCCCGCCCGGGTCCGCGTCGAGCCCAACGTCACCCTCACCACCACCGTGAAGTGCACCACCCAGGCGGTGGTGCGGGCCCCGGCGCCGCGGACCAACGGCGGCGGTGGCGGCGGCGGCGGTGGCGGGAGCACCAACGCCAACAACGCCACGACCCGGGTGCGCCCGCCCAAGGGCGACCTGGTGGGCTCGGGGGACTGCGTGGCCGACCGGAGCCTGCCCCCCGGCTACGTCACCATCAACACCAAGCCCTACTCCACCATCTTCTGGGACGGCCGGAAGCTCGGCGAGACCCCGGTGTCCCGGATCCGGCTCCCCTCGGGCTGCGTGACCCTCACCGCCAAGACCAAGAGCGGGGGCGAGCACACCTTCCAGGTGAAGGTGGAGCCCAACAAGGTGAACATCTACAAGCACACGTTGGAGTGAGGCCTTGACGTCCTCACTCGGAGCGGCTAAGACCCGCTCCGTTCGGGCGTATAGCTCAGCGGTAGAGCACTACCTTGACACGGTAGGGGTCCCAGGTTCAAACCCCGGTGCGCCCACTCAGAAGACCCGGTTCGCTGCCCAGCGAGCCGGGTCTTCTGCTTTCTGGGGCCGTCAGAGGCAGCGGAAGTAGAAGCGGAAGTTGGAGCACGCGGTGCTGATGTCCGCGTACTCGTTGTGCGGGTTCGGCCCGCTGCAGTGCGAGATGGGCTCGTCCCAGGTGGTGCCGGTCTCGAGGTCCAGGTAGCCGCCCCCGTACGAGAGCCACACGTCCACCGGGTAGTCGCGGCTGCGGTTGTACCAGTCGACGTAGATCGTCTGCCCGGCCGGGACCACCACCTCTTGCGGGGTGACAGCCATGTTGCAGAAGTTGTCGACGTCGATGATCACCCGGGCGTCGAGCTGGGTCGGGATGCAAGCGCCGTTGCCGTCGAGCAAGTAGCCTTGCGCGCACTGGCCGAGGGGGAGGCACGCGCCGTCGCCGCCGTCGTGGGTGACGTCGCAGCCGCTGGTGATGGTGCCGTCGTCGCAGAGCTCGCCCGGATCCAGCGCGCCGTTGCCACACCACGCCCCCGAATCGGGGAAGCCCACGTCAGGAAAGCCTGCATCGGTCGGCGCGCCGCTGTCGGGCGGCTCTGTCGCATCGGGCGCGGCGGCGTCGGCCCATTCGCCCGAATCTACGATCTCGGCATCGGCAGTCGGCGCAGCGTCCGCGGGTTCGCCCGCGTCCTTCGCGCCCGCGTCGATCGAGATCGCGGCATCTTTCGCACCTGCGTCCGCGATCACCGCCGCGTCGGTTCGCGGGTCGTGGGGAACCCCCGCCCGATCCTCTTCACACGCGAAGAGCAGGGTCACGCCGAGCAAGACAAATAGCCGAAGAACCCGCGCCACCCCTGAAAGCTAGCAAGTGCGGCCAGGACTACAATGGGCCGGTGGGCGAGGTGCAGGTCCTTCGGGGGACGGTGGTGGGGCTTCGGGTCTATGACGTCGCGGATCGCTTCGACCTGAAAGCAGTGGAGCGCCTGATGGAGGGTCGCGCCAAGGGCCGCCTCCACATCGCGCCCAACGGTGGCCACGCGGTGGACATCCGCGAGCCGCCGGTCACCCTGGTGCTCGGCACCCGCGCGGTCCGCCTGGGGGCGGAGCAGTACAGCGCGGAAGTGTACGCGCGGGTCTGGGACTACGGCGTGGTGTCCGTGCAATTTCACTTGCCGATACCGAGCGGAACTCCGTGGTCGAAGCTGGTGACCCTGGCCGCCCAGGCCGAGGACGACAACGACCTCGACGAGGTCTCACTGGTGCAGATCGCGGAGGTCTCCCGGGAGCTGCAGCCGGCCGCGGAGGGCCTGCACCCGGTGCGTGGGGTCGAGGACTACATCGTCTACCTGCTGGACGAGCTGGCCGGCGTCAACCAGGCCTGCGAGCTCCCGGCCGCGGCGGACCTGCCCGCCCTGATCCTGGGCGAGCCGATCGGGACCCTGTCCGAGCGCACCGAGCGGGCGATCCTCGAGCACACCCTCGCCTACTCGAAGAACGACCTCGCGGTTGTGGACTGGAACAGCGCGGTGGTGGTGGAGCCCACCGGCCACCGCGCGGTGTTCGACGTGCTGGAGTTCGCGGTCACCCACCTCACCGAGTTCCGCTACTTCGACGAGCTGCTGGACGAGCGCCTGGAGCGGCTCTACGCCTCGGTGGCGGCCCAGCGGCAGCCGGGCGCCTTCATGCAACGGGACTTCCAGAACCTGATCCGGGAGGCGAGCGCGCTCTATCTGGAGTTCTCGGACTACGTGGAGCGGGTGGAGAACTCGCTCAAGTTCGTGGGCGACCTCCACCTCGCCAACGTGTTCCGCACCGCGGTGGCCCGCTTCGACCTCAAGGAGTGGGAGCAGGGGGTGATGCGCAAGCTCGACATCGTGGCGAAGATCTCGGAGCTGCTGAACGGCGAGGTGAACGTCCGCCGGAGCCACTGGCTCGAGATCATCATCATCGCGCTGATCTTCTACGAGATCGTGGCCGCGGCGCTGAAGCTGTCTTGAGGCGCGGTCACGTCCGGCGCTCGGGCTCCGCCGCGCGCTTCGCGGCCTGGGCCAGCTCCTCGAGCCTGGCCGCCACCCGGGCGTTCACGCTCCCGGGCGGGTAGCGGTCGTCCGGGCCCCGCTCCCCCGCCGGGAGCCCGGTGAGGAGCTCGAGGGCCTCGTCCACCGTCTCCACCGGCCACACCGAGAAGCGCCCCTCGTGCACCGCCTCCACCACCTCGTCCTTCAGCATGAGCTGGGCGAGGTTGCTCTTCGGGATGATGACGCCCTGGGTGCCGGTGAGGCCGCGCTCCTGGCAGAGCTCGAAGAAGCCCTCGACCTTCTCGTCGACCCCGCCCACCGCCTGCCCGCGCCCGTGCTGGTCCACCGAGCCGGTGATCGCCACGTCCTGCCGGATCGGCACCTCGCCCACCGCCGACAACAGGGCGCACAGCTCGGCCATCGACGCGCTGTCGCCCTCCACTCCGCCGTAGGACTGCTCGAAGCCCAGGCTGGCCGAGAACGCGAGCGGCTTCAGGCGGCCGTAGCGCCCACCCATGAACCCGCTGAGGATCAGCACCCCCTTCGAGTGGATGGGCCCGCCGAGGTCCACCTCGCGCTCGATGTCCACCACCTCGCCCCGCCCCAGGCGCACCTGGGCGGTGATCCGGGTGGGCCGGCCGAAGCGGTACTCGCCCAGGTCGAGGACGCTGAGGGCGTTCACCTGCCCCACCCGGCTCCCCTCGGTCTCCACCCGCAAGAGGCCTTGCGTCGTCGCCTCCCGCATCCGCTCGTGCGGGCGGTCCAAGCGGGCGTCCTGCTCGTCGAGGGCCTTCTGTACGTCGGCCCGCTCCACCTTGGTGTGGCCGGCGTGCTCCGCCCAGTACCCCGCCTCCTCCAGGAGGTTCGAGAGCCGCCGCATGTTGGTGGACAGCTTGCGCGCGTCCCCCGCCCAGCGGCTGGACGCCTCCACCACCCGCGCGGTGGCGTCGGCGGTGAGGTGCGCGAGCTCGCGCTCGTCGGCCAGGCGGGCCACGAGGCGGGCGAAGAGGTGCTCGCCCCCGTTCTCGCGGCTCATGTCGTCCTCGAAGTCCGCCGCCACCTTGAAGTGCTCGCCCAGCTCGGGCTCGAGGCGGCCGAGCAGGTAGAACAGGCGCCGATCGCCGATGAGCACCACCTTCACGTCGAGCGGGATGGGGCCCGGCTCGAGCGACACCGTGCTCAGGATCCCGGCCAGCTCGCCCAGGCCCCGGGTGCGGATCTCGCCCGCCCGCAAGGCGCGCTTCAGCTCCTCCCACGCGTAGGGCTGCTGGATCACCTTCAGCACGTCCACCACCAGGTAGCCGCCGTTCGCCCGGTGCAGCGACCCTGCCTCCACCAGGGTGAAGTCGGTGGTGAGGGTGCCGAGGCGCGAGACGTGCTCGATGCGCCCGATGAGGTCGGGCACCGTGGGGTGGTCCTCCATGATCACCGGGGCGCCCTTGGTGTCGCCGTTGTCGACCACCACGTTGACCCGATAGCGCCGCAGGTCACCCGGATCGTGATCGCCGTTCTTCCCCATGAGGGCGGCGGCCGCGTCCATCTCCTTCGGGCGCAGGATGTCCTGCGCGTGCTCCACCACGTCGTCCTCCACCGCGTCGAGGTAGGTCAGCACCGCGGCCTCGACCTTCCAGCCCTCGCGGAGGGGCTTCAGCAGGTGCCCCGCCGCGGTCCGGGTGGTCTCGCGGTCCATCTCCCGCACCTTGTCCCGGTGCTCCTTCTGCCACCGAGGCACCGAGGCCAGCATGTCCTTGATGCGCTCCTGCACCTGCTCGAGGTCCGCCTCGATGCGGGCCTTCTCCTCCTTGGGGAGCGCCTCCAGGGCCTCGAGCGGCAACAGCTCGCCGTCCTTCAGGGGCGCCACCGCGAACCCGCCCGGGGTGTGGGCCACCCCGACGCTCCGCTCGTCCGCGAAGGCCTTCAGCGCCTCCGCCGCCGCCTTCTGCTTGGCCTCGAGCTCCTTCTCGAGCGCCTCGCGGCGGGCCCGGTACTGGTCGCTCTCGAACGCGGCGGGGAGGGCGGCGCGGAGATCCTCCACCAGCTTCTTCATGTCCGCCTCGAGCGCGCGCCCCTTCCCCGGCGGCAGGCGCAGGGCGTTGGGGCGGCGTGGGTCGGCGAAGTTGTTCACGTAGACGTAGTCCGGCGGGACCGGCTCGTCCTTCGCCCGGGTCTGCAAGATGTCCTTCACCACGGTGTGGCGCCCGCTCCCGGTGGGGCCGAGGGCGAACACGTTGTAGCCCTTGCGCCGCATCTGGACCCCGAACTGGATGGCCCGGACCGCCCGGTCCTGGCCCACCACGTGCCCGATGGGCTCCAGCTCATCGGTTGAGGTGATACCCAGCGACGAAGCGTCGCAGCGCCGACGGAGGTCCTTCCAGGATGCCCGCTCGATCATGACTCACCCCACGCCTCTCCGGGCGCCGGGGTCGTCGGCATCGCCGGCACCGGGGCGCCGTCACATGAGATGGATTCACGACGCTTGCCACGCCGAAAGCCTCAGGAACCCGCCCAGAACGGTGGGATTCGGTTACCGGAACGGGTCGGAGGTCACGAATCGGACCCTTCAGTGCATCAGGCCGGCCATGACCAGGGCCGGCTTGAGCACCCCGCCCAGGCCCTCGGCCACGATGCAGCCCACCGCGATGGTGGTCAGGGTGATGCTCCGGACCTTGGCCCAGCGCCCGAGCACCACGTACAGGAGCACCCCGCCCACGAAGAAGGCGAGGTCGTAGGCGATGGGCAGGACCAGCCCGATGCCGAGGCCGATCGAGCAGGGGATCCTGCGCTTGATCGCCGGCTTCTGCTCCAGCAGCACGTAGAGCGACCCGGCCAGGCCGCCGAGGAGGAGCGCCTCGAGGGCGAAGGGCGGCATGTCGGTGCGCCCCTCGAAGATGAGGGCGGTGGCGGCCCACATCTTGGCCACCGGCGCAGGCAGGCCTGCACCCTCGAGGGTCATCGGCTGGGTGGAGATCAGGGCCTCGAACACCCACGCGCTCACCAGCGCGCAGGGTACCACCGTGCCCAGCTGGGCCCAGAACTGCCAACGTGAGGGGACCCTGAGCCAGCGCCCGTAGGCCATGTCGCCGGTCAGGTTGCCCGCCTGCGCCCCCGAGCCGGCCACGAAGCCGGCCCCGGTGAGGTTCTGGGCCGCGCTCCTCGCCCCCGCCATCGCGGTGACCCCCTCGAGGAGCACGCCCATGACCCGGGCGGGGTTGAACGCGGTCTGGGCCGCGGCCCGGGTCGCGATGACGTTCTGGATGAAGCCGCCCACCACGATGAGGAGCACCACCACCGGCACCGAGATCTCCATGTACAACAGCGAGAAGATCGTGGCCGCGGCGAGGGCCACGACGGTGAAGGCGAAGAAGGCCCGCCCGCTCATGATCGGGTCGTCGTCCACCACCTCCGATGTGCGGACCGCCACCAGCGACTTCATCGACGCGGTGATCACCCGCCAGTTCACCGCCATCTGCACCAGCCCCGAGGCGACGAGGAAGCCGATGCCCGGCCACACGTAGCGGTGGGGCGCGTCGGGGGTCGGGGTGTAGGGCGCCATCACCAGGAGCACCGCCGCGCCGGCGAGGAAGCCCACGCAGGTGCGCAGCCCCATCAAGTAGGCGCCGCCCACCGCGAAGGGCGACCACGCGATCGACAGGCCGTAAGCGGCGAGGCCGAACAGCGGGATGGCGCTCCCGCTCGGCACCAGGCCGAAGCCGTCCTCGTCGTTGAGCACCACGTAGGCCATCGCGAGGAGCACGGTGATCAAGAGGTAGTAGGGCTGCTTCGGATCCCCCTTGCTGACCAACGCGTGGATCACGCTCGCGGTGGCCTTGCTGCTCGGCCAGGGCAGGTTCTCGCGCAGCACCAACAGCTGACGGAGGGGCACCACGAAGGCCATGCCCACGAGGCTGGTGACGATCGCGAACCCGGCCATCTGCCAGAACGTGTAGGGCTCGCCGGTCATCGCGCGGGCCGCGAAGAAGTTCGAGATGAAGCCCAGGCTGCCGCCGGCCGAGCCCATGGTCGCCACGAGGGCCATCTCCGCCGGCACGATCTTCGTCTTCGAGAGGAAGAAGAACGCGAAGAAGAAGAGGGCCGCGATGGTGGGGCCCTCCTCGATGACCCCGAAGCTGAGGGTCAGGTAGGAGTTCACGCCGCACAGCACCACCGCGAGGGCGAAGCCGGTGATCACGGATCGGAGGCTGGGGTGCGGAGGAGGCGGCGGCGCCAGTGGGAAATCATCCTCGGGGCGGGGCTCGCTCACGGTGGCGGACCCTAGCCGGGCGGCCGGCATACCGGCAAGTCCTGCACCCCGAGGAGCGGGCCCTGCGAGCAAGACCTGCGCTCGGGCGGCCGTCGAGCCCGCCCGACGCGCGAGTCCCGCGGCCGCCAAGATGGCCCACGCCTTGCTTTGGCGTCCGATGCAACTGGCGCAACCGGTCCGCTCGACGCCTCCTCGGCGGCGTCGAGCCGGCCCCATCTACCCAGGGACGCGTCGCGCCGCGGCGCCGTCCCGGAGGGCTACATGAAGAGCTTCTTGTCACGCTTCGGCGCGGCGGCGGGCCTCGTGGTCGTGGGCGCAGCCTTCGGCTACGGCGCCGAGACCCCGTCCTCGGCACCGATGATCCCGGAGAACGTCGCCTCCTGTGAGGGCGGCATGCAGAACAACCTGCAGATGACCCTGACCCCGCTGTGGGTGAAGGGCGGAAAGGGAGGCGAGCGCCTCGGCCTCAGCCTCGACGCCCACTCCCTGTTCAAGACCAAGGCCCAGGCCAAGCTGGCGGTCGAGATGGTGGACGATCGCGGTCACCCGGTGATCGACGCGGTGGTCTCTCCCCGGCTGCGGATGCTGCCGGGCGCCGAGGGCGTGCAGACCCTCGAGCTCACCACCCCCGAGAAGCTGGCCGACGGGTACTACACCGTGCGCGCCACCGGCGCGGCCATCGCCGCCGACGAGAGCACCGAGAACGTCGTCCAGATGTACCTGCGCCGTGAGAACGGGGAGTTCTTCTCCATCTCGTACGAGGAGTACATCGCCAAGTCCCGCGCGCTGCTGGAGGTGGCGGCCCAATGAAGACCCCGATCTTGATGACCCTCACGGCGCTGGCCATCGCCGCGCCGATCTCCGAGGCCCAGGCCCAGATCTACACCGGCGTGGTCAGCGGCAGGCTGCGCTTCTACCAGAACCAGGGCAACTATTGCCCCTCCACCCGGGACTGCTCCGGCGCCCAGTACCTCGAGTCCGAGTATCACACCTATCAGCCCGTGCGGGACGTGAAGGTCTACGTGGAGACCTCCGGCGGGACGCTGATCGGCTCCGGCTCCACCGACCAGAACGGTGACTTCAGCATCGGGTGGTTCCAGCTCTTCAGCTACAACGGCACCGCGCGCGTGTACTTCACCGGCGCCCACAAGGACAACCGCTTCCGGTTCCAGACCCCGAGCGGCGGCACCCACAAGTACCAGACCGCCAACTTCACCCTGAGCAACGGCGGGACGATCGACATCGGCACCAAGAACTGGGGCAGCTCGTCCGACCCGAAGACCATGGTCAACGCGTACGACGGCGCGGTGAGCATGTGGACCAACTCCCTGAGCAAGTCCAACCGCATGCTCAACAACTTCAACGACGTGGTGATCTACGCGTTCTCGAGCACCGAGCCCTACGACTGCGGGACGAGCTGCGCCTCTGGTACGCGCAACGACATCCAGCTCGACGCCAACGCGGCCTACAAGCCGCAGGCCCGGGTGATGCACGAGATGGGGCACATCGCGTCCTACGACGCCAGCCCGCGCAGCCGGCCCAGCCAGAACTACTGCTACCCCAACGCCCCGACCAGCGGCTGCACGTGGTCCTTCACCACTCCGGAGTGGCGCTCCTCCTCGTTCGAGGAGGGCCTCGCCACCTACCTGAGCGACAGCGCGTTCTACTACTGGTGGGCGAACGACCCCCGCACCTGCAACTCGACTGGCGCGTGCAGCGGCACCAACTCGGAGACCGAGACGAGCAAGGGGCCTTCGTCCAACTGCGCCACCGACGAGGGGCGCTGGGCGCTGACCACCATCCGCTACCTCTGGGACGTCTACGACGGGGTCAACGACAGCAACTTCACCGACGACGTCCGGCGTGAGCGCTACGAGATCATCGACACGCTGGCCGCGTTCCCGAGCGGCTTCAACGACCACGAGAAGAACGAGCCCTTCGACTCCAGCTGGAACGTCGACAACCGCGACGGCCACAGCGGCTACGACTTCTACTACAACGAGCTGTACAACCACAGCGCGGGCATCAACAGCTACGCGCTGCGGCAGAACAACTGCTACCCCTGACGTGAGCGGCGCGGTCGGTCTTCATCGACCGGCCGCGCCCTCCCCTTCGGCCGAGAGGACGACGCACGATGACCGCCAAGAAGAAGACCGCCATCCTCCTGAGCGCCGGGGCCCTGTTGACCCTGGGCTGGTTCACGGGTCGCTCCGCCCGCATCGAGGCCCCTGCCCCGGTAGCGCACCCCGAGCACCACGAGCACCAGCCGTCGGCCGGGCGGCCCGCGTTCGTGCCCGCCGCGCCGCGCGCCATGGCGGCGAGCGCGGCGCCGACCGTGAAGGCAGCCGATGCGGAGGCCACGCCCGGCCTCCTGCCTCCGCCTCGCTTCCACCCCCGCGCCGCCGAGGAGTGGCAGGGCATGAAGGTGGACCTCAGCCTCCAACCCCCGTGCATGGAGTCCTTCCACTGCGGCCAGGCCATGGCGTGCAACGTGGCCGAGCACCGCTGCGGCCCCTGCGAGGTGGACGCCGACTGCGGCTCGGGCGAGGCCTGCGTCCTGGACCACTGCGTCCTCGACAGCAACGTATCCTGCCGTCACCGCGCGGACTGCGGTGAAGACGCGCTGTGCGTGCTCTCCGGGCTCTCCGCTGGCGTCCGGGGCAACGCCGAGATGCGGGCCTACTGCCAGTCGAACACCCTCGGCACGCCCGAGGAGGCCCCGACCGCCGAGCACGACTCGAGCGCAACCCATCCTGCCGAGCCGCAGGAGCACCCCACGGTCTACGGCGGCGCGCTCCTCGAGTCGCTGCGCGCGGAGGCAGACGCGGAACCCTGATTGGGAAAATGTGCAATTTCGTTCTATGATGACCGCATGGACTACGCGGTCCGCATCGCGACCCTCGACGACATCGACGCCATCGTTCGCTTGAACGAGCTCTGCTACCCCGACCCCGCAGAGTCGGACGCGGTCTGGAACCGAAGACACGTGGAGTCCCACCTGCGCGCGTTCGGTGAGGGCCAGTTCGTAGCGGTGCTCGACGGCGAGGTGGTCGGCTCCGCGACCTCCCTCGTGGTCTCGATGGGGCGCGACCCGCACCGGGATCACACCTGGGTGGGCATCACCGACGACGGGATGCTCTACAACCACGACCCCTTCGGCGACACCCTCTACGGGGTCGACATCAACGTGCACCCCGATCACCGCCGAAAGGGCGTGGCCACGCGGCTGTACGACGCCCGCAAGGACCTCTGCCGGCGCCTCAACCTGCGGCGCATGGCGGTGGGCGGCCGGCTCGCCGCCTACTGTGATCAGGCGAGCGAGATGACCCCCGAGGAGTACGCCCGCAAGGTGGCGGCGGGGGAGCTCACCGACCCGGTGCTCGGCCTGCAGCTCGCCAACGGCTTCGTGTTCCGCAAGATCCTGCACAACTACATCCGGGATCCGATGAGCCAGGACAACGCGGCGTTCATGGAGTGGCTGAACCCCGCCTACCGGTCGCGGGTGCGGCGCCAGCGGAGCATCCGGGTGTCCTGCGTGCAGTACCGCATGCGCAAGATCCAGGACTTCGACGGCTTCGCCCGGCAGGTGCGCTACTTCGTGGACGTGGCGGCCGGCTACGGGGCGGACTTCGTGATCTTCCCCGAGCTCCTCACCGCCCAGCTCATGTCGTTCCTCGACGTGAAGACGCCCCAGGAGGCCATCCAGCGCCTCACCACGTACACCGAGGAGGTCGACGTGCTCTTCAAGGGCCTGGCCAAGCACTTCCAGCTCGGGGTGATCAACGGGACCCACCCCACCCGGGTGGGAGACCAGATCCACAACATCGCCTCCCTGTACCTCCCCGACGGCGCCGTCCATCGGCAACCCAAGCTGCACATCACCCCGAACGAGAAGCGGTGGTGGGGGATCGACGGCGGCTCGTCGCTCCAGGTGTTCGAGACCCCAAAGGCCCGGGTGGGGATCCTGGTGTGCTACGACATCGAGTTCCCCGAGGCGGCCCGCTACCTGGCCGACCAGGGGGCCGACGTGATCTTCAACCCCTTCTGCACCGACGATCGGCAAGGCTACCTGCGGGTGCGCTACTGCGCGCAGGCCCGCGCGGTCGAGAACCAGATCTACGTGGCGAGCGCGGGCACGGTGGGCAACCTGCCCGACACCGAGAACATGGACATCCAGTACGCCCAGTCCGCGGTGTTCTCACCGTCGGACTTCGCGTTCGCGCGCGACGGGATCCTGGTCGAGGCGAGCCCCAACACCGAGACCGTGATCACCACCGATCTCGACTTCGACGCCCTGCAGGAGGCGATCAACTCCGGCTCGGTGCGCCCCCGGGCAGACCGCCGGCCCGACCTGTTCACCTACACCTGCCACATCAAGACGCCGAGCTGATCAGATCTCGGTCCCCGGCTCCGCCGGACGCTCCCGGTAGATCACCGAGTACACGTCCAGCCGGCGGTCCTTCCAGTTGAGCTCGGTGCCCAGCTGGCGGTGCCGGCGCAAGAGCTCGAGGTCGAGGTCCTGCACGAGCACCATCTCGACGTTGGGCGTACACTCCGCCGCCACCCCGTCGCGGGCGAAGGAGACGTCGCACGGGGTGTAGATGCCGGACTCCGCGTAGTGGATGTCGGCGTAGTCCACGAAAGGCAGGTTGCCGACCACGCCAGCGGTGGCCACGTAGACGTGGTTCTCGATGCAGCGGGCCTGGGCGCAGTAGCGCATGCGCAGGTAGCCCGCGCGATCGGAGGCGTTGAAGGGCACGAAGACCAGGCGGGCGCCCTGGTGTGTGGCCACCCGCAGGAGCTCCGGGAACTCCACGTCGTAGCCCACCAGGATCGCGACCTTGCCGTGGTCGGTGTCGAAGACCCGCACCGTCCGCCCCGGCTGCACGCCCCACCACCGGCGCTCCTCCGGGGTGATGTGGATCTTGTACTGCTTCTCGAGGGTGCCGTCGCGACGGAAGAGGTACGCCACGTTGTAGAGCGAGTCCTCCTCCTCCACGATGGTGGAGCCGCCGACGATGTTGAGGTCGAACCGCACCGCCATGTCGGTGAACAGGTCGAGGTACTCCGGGGTGTAGGCGGCGAGCTTTCGGGCCTGCTCCGCCGCCACCTCGTTCGGGGTCAGCGACAACAGCTGGGTGGTGAAGAGCTCGGGGAAGAGCAGGTAGTCGGCCTTCTGGTCCGCCGCGGCGTCGACGAAGAACTCCACCTGCCGTGACATCTCCTCGAACGAGGTCACCGGCCGCATGCCGTACTGCACCACCGCCAGCCGCACCGGCTCCACCACCCGGGTCACCCGGCGCCGGTGCTCGGGGATGTAGTCGAGGTTCGTCCACTCGAGGAAGGTGGCGTAGCCCCGGGACTCGGCGTCGCCGGGCAGATAGTTGGGGATCAGGCGCTTCAGCACGAAGCCGTTGGCGAGCTGCGCGGTGAGGACCGGGTCGAAGAGCTTCTTGTCGATGACCCGCTGGACGTAGTCGCGGGCGGAGAGGGTGTCGGCGTGCTTGCCATAGCCCGGGATCCGGCCACCGATGATGATCGTCTTGCAGTTGTAGCGCCGGGCGAGGTCCTTTCGAGCGTTGTAGAGGCGGCGAGCCAGGCGCATCCCCCGGTACTCGGGGTGGACCATGATCTCGATCCCGTACAGGACGTCGCCCTCGTAGTCGTGGTTGCGGATGAACCCGCGGTCCGACACCGCGCTCCAGTTGTGCCAGTCGACGTCTTCGGCCGAGTCCACGATGAGGGTGGCGCAGCTCGCCACCAGGCGCCCCTCGTATTCGATGCAGATCTGCCCCTCGGGGAAGTGCGCCAGCTGGCTCTCCACGTGCTCGCGCGACCAGGTGGGCATGCCGGGGAAGCACGCCAGCTGCAGCTCCACCAGCTGATCGAAGTCCTCGATCCGGACCGGCCGCAGGCGCACACGGCGCTCGAACTCCACCAGGTTCAGGCGTTCCATCGCACACCGAAGGTCTGCCCATCGAAGGTCGGAGTCAAACTCATGGGTTCCTGCCCCGGCCCTTGACGCCGCGCCCCGGGGAGGCGAGCACTGTGCCGTGTCCTGGCGACGCATCGCCCTCGCGGTCGGCGTGCTCCTCATCGGCTATCTCCTCGCGTGGCCCACGCCGGTGGAGCCCGCCGCGTGGGCGCCGCCCAGCGACCCCGGCTACCAGGGCGCGTTCGCGCCCAACCAGGGCCTCGCCGCGCTGGAGCGCCTGCCCCTCGGTGGCCTCACCGGGCCCGAGGATCTCGCGCTCGATCGCCGCGGTCGCCTCTACGCCGCCACCCACGAGGGCAAGATCGTGCGGATGGATCCCGACGGCACCCACCCGACCGTGCTCGCCGACACCGGCGGGCGCCCATTGGGGGTCGAGGTAGGCGCGGACGGCACCATCTACGTGGCCGACGCCTACCGCGGGCTCCTCGCCGTCACCTCCAGCGGCGCGGTGAGCACCCTCGTGGACTCGGTCGACGGCCAGCCCCTGGTCTACGCGGACAACCTCGCGGTCACCCGCGATGGGCAGCGCATCTATTTCTCGGACGCCTCCACCAAGTTCGGCGCCGAGGCCAACGGCGGCACCTTCGCCGCCTCGAAGCTCGACATCTTCGAGCACGGCGGCCACGGCCGCATCCTGGTGTACGACAAGAGCAGCGGCGAGACCAAGGTCCTGCAATCCGGCCTGCAGTTCGCCAACGGCGTAGCGCTGTCCGAGGACGAGACCCGGCTCGTGGTGGCCGAGACCGGGATGTACCGGGTGCTCGTCATCCACCTCGCCGGCCCCAAGGCGGGCGAGATGGAGGTGCTCATCGACAACCTCCCCGGCTTCCCCGACAACGTGGAGCGGGGTCCCGACGGGACGTTCTGGGTCGGCCTCGTCTCCGCCCGGAGCAAGCCGCTCGACGGCCTGGCCGCCCACCCCTTCCTCCGGAGACTGGTGATGCGCCTGCCCGCCGCCGCTCGCCCCGACGCGGTGGCCTACGGCCACGTCTTCGCGATCGACCTCGACGGCAAGGTGCAGGCCGACCTGCAAGATCCCTCCGGCGCCTACGCGAAGACCACCGGGGCGATCTCGAGCGGGCCCTGGCTGTTCATCTCGAGCCTGACCGAGCCCGACCTCGGGCGGCTCCGGTGGAGCCCGCATTGAGCGGCCTCGACACCCCCGACTGGCTCGCCCGCCGCGCCCAGCTCTCGCCGCACCGCACCGCCTTCGTCGAGGTCGGCACCGCCGCGAGCCACACCTTCTCCAAGCTCGAGGCGCGCACCAACCGATGGGCCCGCTGGCTCGCTGCCACCGGCGTCCGGCCGGGCGACCGGATCGCGGTGCTGGCGAAGAACCGCCTGGAGTACCTCGAGGTCTTCTTCGCCTGCCAGAAGCTGGGCGCGATCCTCCAGAACCTCAACTGGCGCCTCAACCCGGGCGAGCTCGCCGCGCTGGTCGAGGACGCCGAGCCGCGGCTCCTCCTCACCGAGGCGGGCTTCGAGCTCGACGCGATCCGGGCTGCGCAACCTGGCCTGCCGGTCTTCGATCTCGACGGCCCCGAGGTCGCGAGCCGGGCCGAGGCCTCGGCCGACCCGATGCCCCCGCCCCCGGTGGGCCTCGATGCCCCCTGGGTCATCTGCTACACCGGCGGCACCACCGGCCTGCCGAAGGGGGCCCTCCTCACCCAGGGCAACATCCTCTTCAACGCCATCCAGACCGTCGCGAGCTGGGGGCTCGACGAGCAGGACGTGGCCATCCTCAACGCGCCGCTCTTCCACACCGGCGGCCTCAACGTCTTCACCGCCCCCCTGGTGTGGGCGGGCGGGGCCTCCTTGGTGTGCGGGGGCTTCGACGCGGGGCAGGTCTTCGATCTCGTGGCGCGAGGCGCGAGCCTCTTCTTCGGCGTCCCCACCATGTTCCAGCTGCTGATGGCGCACCCCCGCTGGGCGGAGGCCGACCTCACCCGCCTCAAGCTCGTGATCAGCGGCGGCGCCCCCTGCCCCGCCCCGATCTTCGACGCGCTCTTCGCCAAGGGGGTGGCCTTCAAGACCGGCTACGGGCTCACCGAGGCCGGCCCCAACAACTTCTGGCTGCCGGAGCCGATGGTCCGGGCCAAGCCCGGCGCGGTGGGCCGCCCGCTCTTCCTCGTGCAAGCCCGCTTGTCGGACCCCGACGGCGGGGTGATCACCGAGCCCGATCGGCCGGGCGAGCTCCAGCTCCGAGGTCCCCACGTGGTGCCCGGCTACTGGCGTCGGCCCAACGCCTCGGCCGACCTGTTCACCGCCGACGGCTGGCTGCGGACCGGCGACCTCGCGGAGCGCGACGCCGACGGCGACTACCGCATCTGCGGCCGCATCAAGGACCTCATCATCTCGGGGGGCGAGAACATCTACCCGGCCGAGCTCGAGAGCGTGCTCCTGGGCCTCCCCGGGGTGGTCGAGGCGGCGGTGATCGGCGCACCGGATCCACGCTGGGGCGAGGTGCCCTGGGCGGTCGTGGTCGTCGACGACCCCACGGTCGACGCGGCGGCGGTGGTGGCCCACGCTGAGGCACACCTGGCCCGCTACAAGGTGCCCCGCAAGGTGCACTTCGTCGACGCCCTGCCGAAGACCGGGGCGGGCAAGGTGGACAAGCGACGACTCGTGGAGGCACTGGTTACGGACGTGTGACCTCGGCGCCGTTTTGGCCAAATGTGCCGAATGGTCCGGTCGATGCACGAAAGCTGTCACGCACGCGGGTGCGCCAGCGAACCCCTCGTCCGCTCACGCCCCAGCGGACAGGAGGGCGCATGGATCGCCGGGTTCATACCTACGCCTATGTGGATCGCCCCTACGGGGTGGTCCGGATGGCCTTCGCAGAGGAACTGGTGGACGTGCTCCAGCACGCCTCCGAGGCGGCTGCGGCCAGGGCGGTGGCGGTCGCCACCACCCTCCACGCGCGCCTGGGGCCCTTCGACCTGGGGACCCGGGTGCAGGTGGACGCCACCGGCTTCGAGCAGACCCCGCCGGAGGCCGAGCACGCCATGTGCCGGCTCCACGTGCGCTGGAGCGCCACCCGCGGCAAGGGCCTCTTCCCCTCGATGGAGGCGGACCTGGTGGCCCACCCGGTGGGTGACCGCGAAACCCAGCTTGCGCTCTTCGCGACCTACCGGCCGCCCCTCGGGGCGGTGGGCTCGCTCGGCGACGCCCTGATCGGGCACCGCCTGGCCGAGGCCGCCCTCCACCGCTTCCTGGAGGAGGTGGTCCGGCGCCTGGAGGTCATGATCCCGGTCGACCTCGGCGACGTCGGCTGAGCGGTCACTCGCGCCGCGAACGGCGCAGCATCAGGCCAGCTCCGAGCACCAGGACCAGCCCCAGCTCCAGCCCGGGCGCCGCGGTGCAGCCCGCCCCGGTGACCCCGCGCGCCGACGGATCCGGCGCCGGCACCCCCTCCTCGGCGATGCGCAGCATCCCCACGCTGACGTCGTCGCCCAGGGGGTCCGAGGCCTCGGTGGCGCTGTTCGCCCCGTTGCCGTCCACCCCCACCAGGTAGAGGTCCACGTAGCCGGTGCCGGCGGGCGGCGACTGCCACTTGAAGGTCCAGGAGGTCACCTGCACGTTCTTCTGGCCCCGCGCAAAGAGGACATCTTGCGCCGGGGTGGTCTTCATCAGGTTCTCGTCGAACCCGAAGAAGCCGCCGACCGGCTCACCCGCCGCGTCCACCAGCTCCGCCGCGAAGGTGTTGTAGTTCGCGTTCGCCTCGAGGCCGCGGGTCTCGTTCGCGAAGGCGACGGTGATCGTGTACTGGGTGTCCGGCTGGTAGGAGCGCTCGGTCAGCAGGCTCGCCGGCTCCGCGTTCACGTTCAGCAAGAGCTCTTGCGGCGCGTCGAGGTGGCACGCGGTGCAGTTCCACCCCCGAAAGCGCGGCGAGCCGGTGTAGTAGGTCCCGCTGCCCCCGCCCACCGAGGCCGCGTCCGAGAAGCTGTCCACCGCGTGGAAGGCGCGCGCCTCCCTCGCCCCGACCGTCAGCGCGAGGAGGGCCGCGCACGTCAGCGTCGTCGCGCGCATCACTGGGCCCCCTCCGTCCCTGCGAACACGCAGGCCGGGTCCTCGGTCTCGCCCGCGATCCAGCCGCGGATCGTGACGTAGTCGGGGTCTTCGTCATCGAGGAACACGTCCCCCGCCTGGAAGATCTCCTTGCCGCGGTGGTAGTAGCCGCCCGCGTCGGCGTCGAGGGGCTTCAACAGGAGCCAGCTCTCGTCCGGCTGCGCCGGATCCACGAAGCCGAGGGCGCTCTTCATGTTCAGCTCCAGCTCCTCCGCGCTCAGGGGCAGGTTGCGTTGCTCGTTGCTCCCGACGAGCCGCATCCGGTTGCGGGTGAAGCTGTGGAAGGGCCGCCGCACGTCGCCGTGGCAGGCGAGCATCGAGCAGCGCGCGTCCACCACCGGCTGCACCCGGCACCGATAGTACGGCGCGTCCAGCTGGGGCAGGGCCTGGGGTGGGTTGTCCACGCAGGCCGCCAGCCCCAGCAGGGTCACCGCCGCCAGTGTCAACCCGGCCTTCAAAACACCACCTCCACCCCGGACTCCATCACGAAGCCCATCCGGTGGGGCAACAGCGGGAAGTCGCGGTAGCTGTAGCGGAAGCCGTCGAACTTGGCGGTGAGCTGCAGGGCCTCGAACACCCAGAAGTCCTCTATCCGCCCGAACACCTTGAGCCCCACCATGTGGGCGGACAGCGGCGACAGCTCGCGGTCGCGGGTCATGAACTCGCGGGGCTCGTCGTACTGGAACTGCCAGAAGTTGGCCGCGTTCTGCCAATAGAAGCGGTAGCGCAGGCGCGCCCCGAAGCTGCGGGTCCAGCCCAGGTGGCCGAGGAGCTCCACCGTGTGGCCGTTGAGGCCCCACGAGTCCAGGTAGAGCCGGTAGCGGCTCTCCACCGCGTGCTCTGCCCCGAGGTGGGCCTTGAGGCCGCCGTAGAGGGCGTGGCGCATCCGGAAGTCGGGGTGCTGCTCGGGCACCGCGGACACCCCGGTGAGGCCGTCGTCGCCCGGCACCACCGCCCCGATGCGGGCGTAGCGGTAGGGCTTGGCGGTGTAGCCGTCCTGGATGCCGAGGGAGTAGCCGAAGTCGGCGAGCAGCCACGGGGTCAGGATCTGGGAGCCCTTCACGTCGATCGCGTGGGTCAGCAGGTCGCGGCTGAAGGTGGGGTCGGCGGAGCGCCCGATCTTGGAGATCTCGAGGGCGTACGACAGCCCGAGGGTCGCGTTGCGCTCGGCCAGCTCCATGTCGAAGCTCGCCCCCACCCCATGCCCGTCGTAGTCGGGCTCGTGGCTGTAGCCGTAGTTGAGGCTCAAGGTCTTCCCGCCGAAGTCGTGGCGGCCGCCGACGCCGATGGCCTGCCGCTTCTCGTCGAAGCGATCCGTGGCCGAGCTGACCACGTCGATCGACGCGCTCGAGATGATGTCGATGAGGTAGCTCGCCTCCAGCGTGCCGCCCGACCACGGGTCCCCGCTCACCCGGGTGACGCTCGTGATCACGTCGGTGTGGTCGTCGTCGCTGTAGAGGCTGAGGTTGGATGCGACCCGGTTCTCGGCCCCCACCGGCCGAGCCACTCCGAACGCGAGGAGGGCCAGGAGGCCGCAAGCGGCCCTGCCCATCCGACGCCGCCACCGAGTGACAGCGCCGTAGGCCGGCCGACCCGCCTCGTCAGGGCTTCGCGCCGCGGAGGGCGGCCTCACCGGGCTTGGTGCGCTCACGTCCGCTGGTCTTGCCAAAATTCCGACCAGAGCGCCATCCCAGCACTCCGAAAGCGACTCCTAAGGGTATCCGCGGAGGCAAGGTGACGCCGCGGTGAAATGCTCCGGCCACCCCAGCGCGCTGCGGTTGCCTCCGCCGCCCGCGCCCCCTACACCCCGCGCCCATGGCCCGGCGCGTCGCCCCCCTCGCCCCCTGGGCGGCGCTCGTGGCGAGCCTCGCCGCGGGCTGCGGCGCCAACACCGAGCACCGGGCCGCGTGGTTGCAAGCCACGTTGACGGACGACAACCGGGACCTCCTGTACCGCAGCCCCGACCTCGTGGCGGGCAAGTACGCCAAGATGGCCCTCGGCCCCTACCCCTACATGCGCGGCACCGCGCTGCAGTGGATGCGCGACCTCACCCAGCCCGGCCCGGTGCCCATGCCCGCCCGCCCCATGGCGCCTGCCGCGGCCCGGGTGCTCCTGATGGGCGATCCGCACCCCGAGAACCTCGGCAGCTTCCTCCCCGCCGACGGGGACATCACGGTGGAGTTCAACGACTTCGACGCCGCCCGCTACGGCCCCTACGTGGCGGATCTGTGGCGCCTCGGCAGCGCGTTCGAGCTCCTGGGTCGGGTCCTCGAGCTCGACGATGCGGTGCAGGCGGAGCTGCGCGCGGCCGCGGCCGAGGGCTACTTCGACACCGTGGCCGCCCTGGCCGCAGGCGAGCCTGCGCCGCGCGCCGCGTTCAGGGCCGGCGCGGGCGCGATCGCGGACGACCTGATGCGCCGGGGCCTGCGCGACGGCCAGGTGCGGGAGGAGCTCCTCGACTACACCGAGGTGGTGGACGGCGCCCGCCGCTTCAAGATCGGCGATCTCGAGGCCAGCCCCGCCCCCGGGGTGGTCGGCGAGGCCCTCGCCCCGATCTCCGACCGGGAGCGCCGCCTGATCACCCGGCTCATGGAGGACTACCGGACCACCGTGCTCCCCGCCCCGGAGCTCACGCAGGACAGCCTGCAGCTGAAGGACGTGGTGCGCCAGGTCGGCTCGGGCGTCAGCAGCTACCCGCTCCTCCGCTACTACCTGCTCCTCGAGGGCCCCACCGCCAGCGTCGAGGACGACTGGCTGGTCGAGGCCAAGGAGATCCGGGACCCCGCGCCGATCCCCGGCCTGCCGCTGCCCGCCCCCCGGGTGTTCCGCACCAACGCGGAGCGGGTGGTGGCGGCGCAACGTGCCTTGCAAGCCACCGACCGGGACGACCCCCTGCTCGGCCACGCGGCGGACGGGGCCTTCAGCCTCAAGCTCCGCCACCGCACCAAGTACCAGAAGGGCGCCGACGTGGCCCGGATGGCCGAGGACCTCGCCGCGGGCGACCTCGTGCCAGCCGACGTGGTGGCCTTCGCCCGGCTCGCCGGGACCCTCCTCGGCCGAGGTCATGCCCTCGCCCCCACCCTGGACGGCCCCCCCGGCGGTCCCGCGCTCCGCGAGAGCCTCGGTGACGACCGCGCCGCATTCGTGGCCCAGGCGGCCGACGTGGCCGAGCGCTACGCGGATCAGCTCTTCATCGACCACCAGCTCTTCGTCGAGCTTCTGGCCACCCACGGCCCCTTCCTCGGGGCCCGCCTCGAGGCGACCCCATGAACGCCCTGCCCCTCCTGTTGACCCTGGCCGCCGCGCCCCCCGCCATCCCCGCCGCGGTGCGCCCGCTCGGCGCCTGCGTCGCGCGCTCCGGCCCCGGCGGCGAGGCCGGCTTCGCCGCCTCCGCCTTCGCCCAGGTCTTCGCGCGCTACGACGCCCGCTTCGCCGACGACGCGGACTTCAACGAGTTCAGCCTCGGCCGGGGCGAGCTCGGGGCCTGCACCACCTGGGGCGGGGTGGGCGGCATGCTCATCAACCTGGAGGCGGTGCGCTCGGCCGGCCCCGACAGCCTGTTCGGGGTGGCCGGCGACTCCCTGGTGATCCGGGCCAAGCACGCCTTCGCGTTCACCGACCAGGACCTGGGCTTCGGTCAACTCACCTTGCAGGTCGGCCTGGTGCCGGATCCGTGGACCCAGAGCATCGAAGGCGAGTACGACCTGCGGGGCGCCGCCCCCACCCTGGCCGAGCGGGCCCAGTTCTTCGACACCAGCGATCTCGGCGCCACCGCCCAGCTCCAGGCCCTGGAGGGCCGGGTGGGCCTGCGGGTGGCCTACCTCAACGGCGAGGGCCGAAACCAGATCGAGCAGAACGCGGGGAAGAACCTCACCTTCGTGCTGAGCGGGACGCCGCTCCTCATGGACCTCGCCGGCCCGCTGCAGGTCAACCTGCACGCGGGCTACCGCGACGGCTCCCTGGGGGCGGGCAAGGCCCGGAACCACCGCCTCTTCGGCGCCCTCACCGCGTTGCACCCTCGGGCGAAGCTCGGGGTGGAGTGGTCGGAGGCCTTCGGCTACCGCGGCCGGGGCGAGGTGAAGGCGCGCCTCATCGGCGCGTGGGCGAGCGGCGCGCTCATCGATCCATACCTCGGGCTGTACGCCCGCTACGATCGGATCTGGACCGACACGAGCCTGGCCGGCGCGCACCAGCAGCGCATCGAGGCCGGCCTCTACACCGACGCCCTGAGCCAGGCCCGGCCCACCGCGCCCCTGCGCCTGCGGGCCTACCTCGGCTACGCCCGCGAGACCTTCGGCGCCGCCTCCGGCCCCCTGCCCGGGGCGGCGGCCCTCGCCGACAACCACACCGTCCTGCTGGTGGTGGAGGCCCTGGGGTGGTCCCCGGCCCTCCGCGCCAGCGCACCGGAGAACGACGACGATGCGCACCCTTCGAGCTGAGCTCCTGATCCTGCCCCTCCTCGCCGCCTGCAGCGGCGCGGTCGACCCCGCGGTCGACGGGGGCACGAACAACAACAACACCGGCACCCCGGACTCCGGCGTGGCGGTCGACGCCGGCCCCAGCCCCTACCTCGGCCTCGTGATCAACGAGGTGGCCCCGGCCGGCGCCCCCTCGGACTGGTTCGAGCTCTACAACACCACCGCCAACGACCTCTCGCTGGACGGGCTCACCTACACCGATGACATCGTCGGCGACCCCACCAAGGGCGCCTTCCCCGCCGGCATCACCGTATCTGCGGGCGGCTTCTACGTGCAGCTCCTCACCGACACCGACCCCGGCTTCGGCCTGGGGAGCGACGAGGAGCTGGGGGTCTACGATCCGCAAGGCCGCCTGCTCGACTCGGTGGACTGGGCGGCCGACGCGGCCCCCGCCGGGAGCAGCTGGGGGCGGTTCCCCGACGGCACCGGGGCCTTCGAGAACCTGGCCGTGCCCAGCCCCGGCGCGGCCAACCAGCGCGGCAACCCCACCTGCGGCGATGACGTGCGCCAGGGCGCCGAGGCCTGCGACGGCGCGGACCTCGGTGGCACCACCTGCGAGAGCCTGGGCCTGGGCGCGGGTACCGTGACCTGCAACGCGACCTGCGACGGCTTCGACACCGCGGGCTGCGGCGCGGTGACGACGCCCCTCGTAATCAACGAGCTGACCTCGTCCGGCGACGACGAGATCGAGCTGTTCCTCGCCGCCGACGCCGCGGCGGTGGACCTCGAGGGCTACTGGCTCCAGGACGCGGGCGGCGGCCGCTACGACTTCCCGGCCGGCGCCGCCCTCGACCCCGGCGCGTACCTGGTGCTGGTGAAGGGCGTGGACCACACCTTCGGCCTCGGCGGGAGCGACTCGCTGGCGCTGTACGACCCGCTGGATCAGCTGGTGGACTCCGCCACCTACGCGGCCGGGATGGCCGAGGTCTCCTTCTGCCGCATCCCCAACGGCACCGGCCCCTTCAAGGCCTGCGCCCAGGCCACCTTCGGGGCCGAGAACTCCGACGACGCGCCCACCTGCGGCGATGACCTCCGCGAGGGGGCCGAGATCTGTGACGGGGCGGACCTCGCCGGCCAGGACTGCACCACCCAGGGCTTCTCGGGGGGCAGCCTCGGTTGCAACGCGACCTGCGACGGCTTCGACACCGCGGGCTGCTTCACCACCACCGCCACCACCGTGGTGCTGAACGAGGTGACCTCGTCCGGCGACGATCAGATCGAGCTGTACAACACCACCGGCGGCATCATCGATCTGTCGGGCTGGGCGGTCGCCGATGACGGCTACATGGCGGGCGACCCCACCACCGCGGACCACCTCTACACCCTGGCCGCCGGCCGCCAGATCGATCCCTTCGAGCACCTGGTGCTGGTGAAGGGCACCGACCACCCCTTCGGTCTCGGGAGCAGCGACGGGGTGCGCCTCTTCGACGCCGCCGGGGTGTTGGTGAACGAGGTGAACTGGGCCACCGGAGACGCGGCGACCTCCTACTGCCGCAGCCCGGACGGCACCGGCCCCTGGCAGGTCTGCGCCACCGCCACCTTCGGCGCCGCGAACCCGTGAGCAAGGCGCCCTCCGATCGGGAGCTCGGCATCCGAACCCAGCGCTCGGAGGGCATCGAGCGCCTGGATCTGGAGGGCCCGAACCGCATCCACGCCGAGCGCTACGAGGCCACCCCGCCCGGGATCCTGGACGAGATGCTCCTCGGCCTCGACGTGGAGTGGCCAGCCGCCACCTTCACCGACCTCGGCTGCGGCAAGGGCCGAGTTGTATGCCACGCCGCCCGCTGGCCCTTCGCCAGGGTCGTCGGGGTGGAGCTGTCGGCCACCCTCGCCGAGCAGGCCCAGGCCAACGTGGCCGCAATGCGCCCTGCACACCGCAAGGCGGCGAAGGTCGAGGTGCAACAGGGCGACGCGGCGCGACACCGCTTCGGCCCGGGGCCCCAGGTGCTCTACCTGTACAACCCGTTTCGCGCCCCGGTGCTCCGGGCGGTGGTGCAGCACCTGTTGACGGATCTGACCCGCCACCGGGCCGAAGCCCACGTCCTCTACTTCGAGCCCATGGCCCGGGCGGTGCTGGAGCAGCGCCCAGAGGTTTCCCTGGTGGCGGAGGCCCGCCGCTGGGCGGTGTTCCGCGTGGCTCCCGGCGTCACCGGCGAGACCCCCAACGCCCTGGAATGACGCCAGAGTTGGCGTAGCTGGGGTGCACCGCCTCCAAGGTTGCGGCGGTGTCAGCCATACCGCATACTCCGCCCTCGCCGCTGGGCCCCTGCCCGGCGGATCAGCCGTCATGACTACCGCGGAGGTCCAGACCCAGGGCGAGGCCGCCCACGCCCATCCCCCCAAGCTGGATGTCACCATCCTGATCCCGGCCTTCAACGAGGAGAACGCCATCGAGGCGGAGGTGGACCACATCCATCGGGTGATGCGGGAGACCTCCTACGCCTACGAGATCATCGTGGTGGACGACTGCTCGAAGGATCGCACCTTCGAGCTGGCCTCCAAGAAGGAGTGCCGGGTGCTCAAGCAGCCCCGGAACATGGGCTACGGCGCGGCGCTGAAGCGCGGCTTTCGCGAGTCGCACACCGACCTGGTGGTGATCACCGACGCCGACGGCACCTACCCGGCCGAGGACATCCCGCGCCTGCTGGCCGAGGCCAGCACGTTCGACATGGTGGTGGGCGCCCGCACCGGCGAGAACGTGCACATCCCCCTCGTGCGCCGACCGGCCAAGTGGTTCCTGCGGGTGCTCGCCTCGTACCTGGCCGAGTTCCCGATCCCCGACCTCAACAGCGGGCTCCGGGCCATCCGGAAGCACCACGTGAAGCGCTTCGCCCACATCCTCCCCTCGGGCTTCTCCTTCACCACCACCATCACCCTGTCGCTGCTCTGCAACGAGCTGACGGTGGGCTACGTGCCCATCGACTACCGAAAGCGCATCGGCAGCTCCAAGATCCGCCCCTCCGACGCGTACCGCTTCCTGCTCTTGATCCTGCGGGTGATGGTGCTCTTCAACCCGCTGCGGGTGTTCCTGCCCATCGGGGCGGTGGTGGGCATCTTGGGCCTCGGCAAGTTCAGCTACGACCTCACCAAGGCCAACCTCTCGGACGGCGCGGTGATGGGCGTGCTCGGCGCGATCCTCATCTGGTCGGTGGGCCTGTTGGCGGATCAGAACGCCAAGCTCGGCGTCGACCGCGGCGAGCAATGGCCGGAGTAGACGCCCCCGCGGACGTTCCGCAACCCAAGCTGCGCATCGGCAAGGCCGCGGTGCGCCTGGTGGGGAGCGCGGTGCTCCTGGCGGTGGTCTTTCACCTGGTCGGCGGTCAGGCGGTGTGGGCCGCGGTCCAGAAGACCCAGCCCCTCACATGGATCATGGGCCTGCTGGGCTTCATCACCCTGCACACCCTGTCGGCCGCCAAGTGGCGCTTCTTCCTCGGGCTCTGCGGCGTCAACCTGCCCTTCAAGACCGCCACCCAGTGCTACTCCGCCGGCCTGTTCGCGAACCTCTGCCTCCCCTCCCTGGTGGGCGGGGACGTGCTGCGGGCCGCCCTCGCGGTGAAGGCCACCGGGCGCCTCGCCCCGGTGCTCCTCGGGAGCGTCATCGATCGCCTCTCCGACGTGCTGGCCCTGGGCCTGCTCACCGGCATCGGCCTCGTCATCGCCCCCGCCGCGGCCGAGCACGTGCACGGCGGAACGGTGAGCGGCCCCATGGTGCTCATCGGCCTATTGGGGGGCGCGGTGCTCGCCCTCGTCACGCTGCGGCTGGTGCTCGCGGGCCTGCCGATCCGGCGCCTGCCGAGGAAGCTCGCCCGCTTCCTCGTGAAGACGCTGCGTGCCCTCAAGACCCTGATGGCCCGCCCCACCCTCGGGGCGATGGGTCTCATGTTCTGCCTCATCCTGCAGGCGGGCTTCGTGGCGGTGAACGTCCCGCTCGGCGAGATGGTGGGCCTCCACCTGGATCTGCGCCTCTGGTACCTGTTGTGGCCGCTCGCCAAGATCGCGGCCATGGTGCCGGTGAGCCTCGGGGGCCTCGGGGTGCGCGAGATGGCCTTCGGGTTCCTCGTGAAGCCCTTCGCCGACAGCGAGCTTGCGGTGGCCGAGTCGCTGATCTGGCAGAGCATCCTCATCACCGGGGGCCTGATGGCGGGGGCCTACTGGCTGGCGTCGGGCCTGCGGGTCGGCGCCAAGGACCGGGCTTGAGCCCGGGCACGAACCGAAGGAAGGTGTCACGGTGTTGAAGAGCAAGCGGGTGATGGTGACGGGGGGCGCGGGCTTTCTGGGCTCCCACCTGTGCGAGCGCCTCCTGGCCGAGGGGCACGACGTCCTCTGCATCGACAACTACTTCACCGGGCGCAAGGCCAACATCGCCCACCTCTTCTCGAACCCGCTGTTCGAGGCGATGCGGCACGACGTCACCTTCCCGCTCTACGTGGAGGTGGACGAGATCTACAACCTGGCCTGCCCCGCCTCGCCCGTGCACTACCAATACGACCCGGTCCAGACCACCAAGACCAGCGTGCACGGCGCGATCAACGTGCTCGGCCTCGGCAAGCGCCTGCGGGCCAAGGTCTTCCAGGCCTCGACGAGCGAGGTCTACGGAGACCCCGAGGTGCACCCCCAGCACGAGGAGTACCGGGGCAGCATCAACCCCATCGGCCCCCGCGCCTGCTACGACGAGGGCAAGCGCTGCGCCGAGACCCTCTTCTTCGACTACTATCGGCAACACAACCTGCAGATCCGGGTCGCGCGCATCTTCAACACCTACGGCCCCCGCATGCACCCCAACGACGGCCGCGTGGTGTCGAACTTCATCATCCAGGCCCTCGAGGGCAAGGACATCACCCTGTACGGCGACGGGAGCCAGACCCGCGCCTTCTGCTACGTCTCCGATCTCATCGAGGGGTTCCTGCGGCTGATGGCCTCGGAGCACGTGGGCCCCATCAACCTCGGCAACCCGCAGGAGATGACGATCCGGGAGCTGGCCGAGGCGATCATCCGGCTCACCGACTCCAAGTCGAAGCTGGTCTTCAAGCCGCTGCCCCAGGACGACCCCACCCGCCGCTGCCCCGACATCACCAAGGCCAGGAAGCTCCTCGGCTGGGAGCCCAAGGTCGACCTGGAGGATGGTCTCAAGGAGACCATCGCCTACTTCAGGAAGCTGATCTGAAGAGGCCCCAAACCCGGTCGAACAGGCCCGGCCGCGGGGGCGGGTCGTTCACGTCGGTGTGCTCGAACAGCCGGTGGAAGTCCTCCAGCTTCATCCGGAACACCCCGTCGTTGCCGTCCAGCTTGCCGTCCCCATCGAAGTCCACATCGGTCTGGTACCCGCCCGCGCCCCCGGTATATTCAGTGGAGGCCCAGGGGTTCCGCAGGGTCACGTAGCGCTGCCCGTCCTCGATCTGGGTGCCAAGCACGGAGTACGCGTGGCTCGCGACCAGGCCGTTGGTCTGGTACTTCTTCTCCTGACCATGGGTGTCCGCGGCCACCGGACGCCCCGCCTCGGTGGCGCCGTGCACCCGGTTCCACAGGGCATCGGCGGAGACGCTGGCGTTCGCCACGCGGTCCGAGGGCTTGCCCGTGATGCTCTGCATCGCCCAGCCCGCCACGCCACCCCGGCCGATGACCTCGTACGAGTGCCGCGCCTTTGCATAGGCCTTCTCGTAGATGGCCGGCCAGAGCTCCTTCTCGTCGGTGCCGCGCGCATAGCGGGGCCCCCCGTCCTCCCTTCGGTAGAGGTCTCCGTCCACGTTCACGGTGTGCGGCTTGCCCGTCGCGTCGAAGATGCGCACGTCGTAGGTGCCGTCAGGCCGGGTGGTGATGGCGTCGCGGATGGCCTGGGGGTTGGCGTGCGCCACGCTGGACAGCCCCGCGCACAGGTAGCAGTCGCCGATCGCGCCCTGCTGCACGTCCTTGGGGCCTACGCCGTTCTGGAAGAGCTGGCCGGCGGCCGGCCGAGCGCTCACCTTGCCCTGGTCGGCGCGGGTGGGCGGGGGATCGGGCAGGTCCCGAGGCGCCGCCCCGCGCGCCTTGGCGGCCCTCGGCCCTGCCCCCTTGGGCGCCGGGCCAGACCTGGGCCTCGACGCTGGAGCCCCCTGGAGCGCCTTCGGGCGCGCCGGCGCCGGGGGCCGCCGGGCCGGCGCGACGGGGGATCGGGAGTTGGCCTGAACGCTCATGTCCAGGCGACAGTCCAAGGCCCATGCCAACCGCAATGTGCCTTGCCTCGGATGTGGCTACGCCCACCGCTCGGGTGCAGTGCCCCGGCCGGGGTTCAGATCGCTAGCGCGCCGCGATCGGCGCCTTCTTCCAACGCCCCCAACCCACGAACCCGCACAAGACCGCGAAGACCAGGGGCGCGGTGACCTCGGGGTACTCGCCCAGCGCCACGTGGGTACCCATGGCCCCGACCATCACGATCACCAGGCCCAGCGCGGCCAGCGGCGTGAGCTTGGGCATGATGCGCGTGACCGACGGGAGGATCAGCCCCAGCCCGCCCAGCGCCTCCACCGCGCCGATGAGCGGCAGGAGGAAGCCGATGGGGCTCCGGACCCACGTCATCTTCTCGGCCAGCTCCGCCGCCGGCACCACGAGCTTCATGAAGCCGGTCGCGAAGAACGCGATGCCCAGCAGGACCTGCAGGACCCAGAGGGTGATGTGGAGGCCACGAGAGGGGCCGGGGCTCGACGACATCCAGAGACAGTACTACACCTGCCGCCGGGCCTCACCGGTCGCGATCTGTTGCAGTCGACCGCAGCGTGCTCAGTGCTGCGCGTGCACCGCCGCGGCGTCGCACTCCGCCCGCAGCCACCGAGAGGTGAGCTGGCTGCGGTTGACCATCTGGAGGCCGTCGGGGCGCCCGTAGGTCATCTCCACCGTGCCGGTCATGTGCTCGGCGTCGACCGCGCGCATCTCGACCGTCCCGGTCAGCGCGTTGGCCCCCGTACACTCGAGCTTCGCGACGAGCTTCTCGGGGGTACGAACCTCGATCCTGGGGGCGCAGGCCCCGAGGTGTGAGTTGCCGGTGAAGGCCTCGCCGCTCGCGATCTTCGCCTCCGTCAGGCAGCGCACGTCAGTCCGCGTCTCGCGCTTCACCTGGGCGGCCAGCTTCTGCTCGACGATGTGCCGCTGCTGCGGGGTGAGCTGTTCGAGGTTGCTCGGCGCCTTGGCCCGCTTCAGCTCGATCTCGGTCGTGGTCTCCCAGACGCCGGCCTTCACCGCGAGGCGCGCGACGCTCGACGTCGAGGTGATGGCCGCCGCGGGGACGGGCTCGGGCCTCTCAGCGACCGGAGCCTCGGCCTCCTTGGATGGAGCAGCCTGGTTCGAGCAGCCGAGCACGCCGGTCAGGCAGACGGTGATGAGGAGGTGCTTCATGATCTCTACCCTTGGTGGGGAGGCCCGGCGACGCGGCGCGATGGCCGCGCCGCCGGGCCTGGTCTTGCTAGCTCGCCGTCGTCAGTACGAGATGGTCCCCGACACCGTCGAGGCCGACCATCCGCCGGTGTTGGCGTACGAGATCCGGTACCGATACTGGTTGCCGGAGATCACCGCCGCGTCGACGTACGAGTACCCACCGCCAGCGCCCGGCGCGACCTGGACCACGGCCCAGTCGGTCCAGCCGATGCCGGCGATGCGCTCCCGCTTCTCGATCATGTAGCCCAGGAGCCCCGCCGGGACCTGGAACTCCATCGTGATGGTGCTGCCATCGATGAACGCGTCCAGCGCGAGCGGCGCCGCCGGCCGCGCCGGGACGGTCACCAACACGTTGATCCAGGGCGAGCTGCCGGCCGCGTTGCTCGCCCGCAGCCGGTAGCAGTACGTGGCGTCGTTGTTCTTCTGGGTCACGGTGGCGTCCGTCGCCGCCAGGACGTCCGCACCCACGCTCGCGACCGCGGTCCAGCCGTTGTTCTGGTCACACCGGTTGGCGTGCCGCTCGACCAGGTAGTTGGTCTCGCCCGCGACGTCGCTCCAGGCGAGGCTGATCAGCGGCAGCGCCCCGAACACGTCGGTGCTGAGCGCCGCCGTGAAGGTGCTCGGCGCCACCGGCACCGACACCAGGCTGATCGTCCCCGAGGTGGCGTAGGCGGACTCGCCGTTCACCAGGTCCACCGCCTTCACCCGGTACTGGTACACCGTGCCCTGCTGGAGGCCACCGGCCGCGACGGAGTCCACGTAGGTCACCGTGCTCGGCGTGGCCGCCGACGGGTTCACGATGTACGCACCGACGTCCGGGATCGGCGTCCACACCCCACCGTTGGCGGAGCGCTCGAGCACGAAGCCGTCCTCGGTGGTGGCGTTGTCCGTCCAGGTCACGGTGATCTGGTCGACGGTCGCCGCGACCTGCACGTTGCTCGGCGCGGCCGGCACGGCGGCGAGGGTGGTGACGGAGGCGCTGCCCGCGTCGAGCGCGGTGCCCACCGCGTCCACCGCGGTCACGGTGTACGCGTAGGTCGTGTTCGGCAGGACGGTCGCGTCGGTGTAGCTCGTCGTCGCCACGGTCCCGAGCGGCGTGGTCGTCACGCCGTCGGACCGGACGATCATGTAGCCGGTCGCGCCCGCGACCGCGGTCCACGACAGATCCACCGTGCTCGCCGAGGCGATCGCGCTCACCGTGATGCCGAGGGTCGTGCAGCCCTGGACCCGCGGCGCAGACCACGTCGAGACGTCCAGGTTGATGCCGATCGCGCGCACCTGGTACAGGTAGCAGCTCTCGGGCGCGGGCGCGGTCCCGGCGAACATCGCGCCGTCGTCCACCCAGGTGTTGGTCCCGGTGATCGGCGCCCCACCCGCCGGCCCGCCGGTCTGGTTGGGGATCATGCCCACCGGGCCGTTCGGATCACCGAGGATGGTGACGGTGTTCTGGGTGGCGGGGGTCGGGATGCCGGCCTGGCTGACCGGACCGTAGCGCCACACCTCGAAGCCCACCTCGTTGTTCGCGGTGTCGAACCAGGTCAGCTTGATCTGGCCGTTGGTCGAGCCCTCGGCCGCAGTCTGGCTTGCGGTCATGTTGTTCGGGGCGCTGACCATCGCCACGTCGGCGATGGTGTAGCTGGCCGCCGCGGAGACCGCGGAGCCCCGGCCGTTGAAGGCCTCGACCTTGAAGCCGTAGGACTTCGCGCCCGCGCCGGCGTGGCCGAGCACGTGCTCCACGAAGCGGGTGGTGCTCGCGTCGACGATCGCCAGCCGATCCCAGTCCGCGGTGGTGTCGCTCGCCCCGTAGCGGATCCAGATCATGTAGCCATCGGCGTTGGGCACCGGGTCCCAGGTGATCTTGGCCGCGAACGAGTCGGGGGCCAGGGTGACCGGGTCGATGTACTCCGGATCGCCCGAGTCGAGTCCCGAGACCACGACGTTGGCCGGCGCCGTCGGCGCGGTGGTCACGGTGGTGTCGTCGCGATCCACGAGGAACGGGGCGCCCTTGCCGGTGGCGAGCCACGCGGCGTAGGCCACGCCGCCCCAGTTGTCACGCAGCGCCGAGCCGTCGAGTGCAGTGTAGCTTGCGAGCGGGAGCCCGGCGATCGAGTCGCTGATGTAGTTCGGGTTGTTCGGGTAGTTCGGGTCCAGCGGGTTCGGCGGGCGCTGCGGGCGCACGGTGGTGGTGTCCTGGTTGCGCAGGTGCTCCATGAACTCGCGCGTGTGGGTCTGCCAGTAGACCTCGACCGTCGCGTTGAGGACGGTCTCGGCCGGGACCGCGGCCATCGCGCTCGCGGGCACCCGGAAGCGGTAGACGACCGCGTCGGAGCCGCTGTTCAGCTCGCCCGCCGCGTAGCGGGCGGAGTCCTCGTAGGGGACGCCGGTGGCAGGGTCGTAGTTCCAGAACTTCACGCCGGCCTCGCGGGCGGTGGCGTAGTCGAGGCCCTTCGGCGGGATCCGGTTGTCGAAGAGGATGAAGTTGTTGGTCAGCGCCGGCGACTCCGTACAGCTCGCGGGGACGCCCGCGGTCGGATCGGGGAAGATGGCGGCGCCGCTCGCGTCGGTGCAGGTGCCGGTGACGCGCTCGTACACCATGACCGCGTTGTTGGCCGCGTTGAGCGCGTTGACGCCGCCCTCGATGGCGCGGCGGAACGGCACGAAGCTCCCGTCGGCGTTCTCGGCGGTGGCGAGCTGGGCGTTGGCCTCGTCGTAGGCGCCCGACTGGTAGACCAGGTTGCCGGCCGTGTCGGTGACGCGGACCTGCAGCCAGAAGCGGCGGCCGTCCGGGTAGCCGGAGGGGATGCGGTGACCGGACCGGTTGTACACGCGGACCGCGAGCCGGAACGCGCCGTCCCCGTTCGGGTAGACGATGCCGTTCGGGCTGGTGGCGTTGGTCAGGATCTCGGGCGCGACGGTGATCTGAGCGTCCACGCCGTCGTGCAGCATGATCTCGGTGTTCTCCTGGTTGCGGTCCCACATCGGGCCGCGATCGGAGAGCATGCCGGGGAAGGCGCGCGGATCCTTGCCGGTGGGGGCGCCGACGACCTCGAGGTCGACCTCGGGGTAGAGCGCCTTCATCATCATCGGCAGGTCGCGGTTGGCGCCCGCAAGCTTGTGCAGCGCGGTGCCGCCCTGCGGGCCGCGGTTCTTGCCGTACGGGAAGCCGCCAGACAGGAGCGGGTCGGGGTTCAGAGAGTCGGGGTAGGCGTCGCTGTACTCGTGGCGCAGGGTCGGCATGTGGCAGTCCTGGCAGCGCTCGACGCCGGTGCCGGTGCGCTTGCCGAGCGGGTCGGAGATGACGTTCGCGGAGGTCGCGTACACGCTGTGCTTCCACTCCGAGTAGGTGCGCTGCTCAGGCATGCCGTGGTTCAGGACCGGCACGGTGAGGTCGTGGCAGGAGCCGCAGAACTCCGACGTACGGATGAACTCGTCGGGGCTCGCGGTCTCACCCAGCTCGTTGGCGGGGGTCAGGCCGGGGGAGAGCACCGGGAGGTAGTTCCCGGTCTCGACGAGCGCGCCGACGCGCCCGGCGGAGCCGGTGGTCGGGTGCTCGAGGGACAGCCCCTGCAGCGCGTAGTTGGGGAGGCCGGTGTTCGGATCGATCGGGATCCCGATCGGGACCTCGAAGACCGGGGGCAGGCTGCCGTCCGCCGCGTAGGCCAGCGTGTCACCGGCCGAGTTGACCACCGGCATCCCGGGGGGCGCGGGGTTGATCGGGTAGATCGAAGGATAGATTGCGTTCTGCGCCACCCACCAATCCGGGTACACCGCGTAGATCTGGCCGGTGTACACCGTACCGTCTAGGGGCAGGTCGCTGAAGAAGAGGTCCCCGGTGCCCGAGTACTTGCCGACGTAGGAGATGTTGTCCTGGAACTGCAGGGCCGTGTCGCCGAACGGAGACCCGGGGGCGATGGACTGGGTGCCCTCCTGGTCGGTCATGGCGCGCCCCTCGTGCTCCCAGTCGAAGATGCCGGCCAGGAGGTTCCAGGTGGAGTCGTTGGTCGCCGCGCTCAGGTCCTGCCGCTTGAAGGTGACGTTGCCCGAGACCCGGTGGCAGGTCTCGCACATGATCCCCTCCCCGTCGGTGGACAGGAGGATCGACTGGATCATGTTCGACCCGTCCGCCTTGCCGCCCAGGCTCGGATCGAAGCGACCGCTCAGCCAGCCGTTCGGGCTGTGGCAGCGGAAGCAGACGTTGCCCGCCCCGTCCATCCCGGTGATCCCGCGGACCACCGCGTTCACACCAACCTGGTTGGCGCGGAAGATCGGATCGCGCGCCGCGCTCGCCATGCTCGAGCCGGCCCAGTTCGAGAAGTGGCCGGTGTGCTGATCGATGGAGCCGCCGTGGCAGCCGGCGCACGTGACGACGAACTCGAACACGTTGTACTCGCCCGGCGCGGTGATGTTCGTCAGCTCCTGCTGCTGCGTCCCCGGGTTGGGGACCGCCAGTCCGTAGGAAGGCGCGTCGCGCCCGGGCACATCGGCCCTCGCCGAGCCGCCTGCGGCGACCAGCCCCCCGACGAGGATCGTCGCCAACCCTCGGGCCTTGGCTCGCGACCGCGACGCGGTCCGGAGCTCCTCTGCGTGTCGTTTCATGCTCTCTCCCCTCAATCCATTGGAGCGCGACCCTCGGCTCCAACCCCTCATGGCCTTCAGGCGGCCGCCCGATGAACCCTGTTTCCAACTATGCGGGCAACGCGACCATCAACTCACACCGTTCAGTATGGTTGATAGTTTGCTCAATCTCGCCCGCCGCGCAAATACGCACGACGAAGCGCCGAGAGCGCAAGCGACACTTCTGTGTTTTTGCGTGTATTCCGCGTTTTTTGCGCTGGTTGTTCATCGTTGCTGATAAGTCTCTGAGAGAACCCTCAGAGAGCGGGGATAGTTGTCATCGATAACTCTTCGCAACGGCACCAAGACCTACCGGACGGTTCGCACGGCCGGTGATTCCTGAGACCAGCCTGAGAACTCTCTCAAGGTTTCACTAAAGTCACCGCAGGACGCAGCCGGTTCGACAACTCATCTACGCTGTGATTCCCTCGACGCCGCAATGAAGACGTCTTCGGTAGTCACGCTCGCTCTGGTGGCCACACTCTCGGGCGCGTGGTTCTTCACCCGTCCCCCTGAGGACTCGGCTCGCGCGCCCGAGGTGTCGACGCCTCGCCCCGGCCTCAGCTGGGTGCAAGCCGACGACCGCCCCGCCGTCGCAGATGCAACCCTACCTGCACCGACCGAGCCCTCGGCCCCCGCGACGCCGGCCACCACCACTCGGCAAGAGCCGCCGAGCAAGTGGGCCGCCGCCCACCCCGAGCGCCCCGATTACCGGGCCATCCGGCGGGCCCTCGACGCCAAGCCGGCGCTGCCGCCCGATGGGAAGCTCGAGCCGGTGCAACCGCTCCCGGCGGCGCCCGCGCCCGAGGCCTGGGCCGACGTCGAGATCGTTCCGGCCTTCGGTGCAGGCTCACCTGCGCCTTCGGTCAACGCGGCCCTCGCGGCCCTCCGCCCGCGCCTGATGACCTGCTTCGAGCCCTACGAGCAGGCCCGCTACGCGCAGCTGGGTGACGCGTACAGCCGCCTCGAGGCCACCCAGGCCTCCAAGATCGGGCCTGCGATCCTGATGCTCGAGGTCGAGCGTGAGGGGGCCGGCGTCCGCCTGGTGGACGCGCCCATCGAGAGCACCGGCTCCGCGTCGGCCGGGCTCCTGAACTGCGCCCAGTCCGTCCTCAGGGGCGCCTCGCTCGAGGTAAGCGAGAAGCTGCCGGAGGCATTCCGGATGCGGATGGCTCTCAAGCCCTGAGGGGTCGCTGCTCTACCGGCGGTGCCAGCGCCAGGCGTCGCCCACGATGGTGCCGACGTCGCTCCGGCGCGGCGTCCAGCCCAGCTCGGCCCGGGCCTTCTCGGTGTCACCGGCCACGAGCGAGGGCGGGTCACCCGGCCGGCGGGGCTTGATGTCCACCGGGATCTTGCCCCCGGTCTCCGCCTCGCACGCAAGGATGACCTGCTTCACGCTCAGCCCCTCGCCGGTGCCGAGGTTGTAGCGCCGGGTCTCGCCTGCCCGCGGCGGGTGCGCGAGCACCGCCAGGTGGGCCTCCACGAGGTCCTGCACGTGGACGTAGTCCCGCACGCAGGTGCCGTCGGGGGTGTCGTAGTCGTCGCCGAACAGGGACATGGGGGTCCCGTTCACCGCCGCCTTCAGCACGTTGGGGATCAGGTGGGTCTCGGGCTCGTGGCGCTCGCCCAGGTCACCCTCGGGGTGGGCGCCTGCCGCGTTGAAATACCGAAAGCACGTGGCGCCCATGGCACCGGAGGCCCGGCAGGCGTCTTCGATCGCCCGCTCCACCATCATCTTCGACGCGCCATACGGGTTGATGGGGGCGAGCGGCGCATCGAGCCCGATCGGCATCCGCTCGGGCACTCCGTAGACCGCCGCGGTCGAGGACAAGACGAAGTTCTCGACCCCGTGCCGCACGCAGCCCTCCAACAGAACCACGCTCCCGGTGACGTTGTTGTCGTAGTAGTCGAGCGGGCGCTGCATGGACTCGCCCACCAGGCTCCTGGCCGCGAAGTGCAGGACGAGCTTCGGCTGGTGTGCCCTGAGCGCCCGCGCCACCGCGGTGGCGTCGCGGATGTCACCATGCTCGAAGGGCCCGAAGCGGACCGCGTCCTTCCAGCCGGTGCTCAGGTTGTCGAACACCACCGGGGTGTGGCCGCGCTCGGCCAGCATCCGGGCGCAGTGGCTCCCGATGTAGCCCGCGCCCCCGACGACCAGGACGGTCTCGCCCATGCTGGCTCAGCCCTTCTTCATGTGGGGGTGACGGGTCTCGACCACCAGGTTGTAGACGTAGCTCAACAGGTACCCGGCCGCGCCACCCACGATCGCGCCGTAGACGAGGCCGATGAACGCGCCCGGCCATGTCACGCTGTAGCCCGGGAAGTAGTTGTTCAACAGCGACAGGGTCGGCCCCACCGGCATGCCCTCGGTGGCGTTCACCACCAGGACCGCGGTGGCGAGGAACAGCACGCCGCCCCCCAGCATGGCGAAGACCACCGCCATGACCGAGGCCCGCAGCCGGGCGATCGCCCGGCCGATGACCTGCCACTCTTTGTTGGTAAAGGAATCGTCCGCGCTCACGTCGTCAGACCTCCAGGTCCATCGTCTCGTAGGGCGCCGGGTTGTCCAGGCGCTTCAACAGACGCGAAAGGTGGATTGTCACCACGGCGTTGATCGCCACCGCCATGGTCCAGCCGTTCAGGAAGCCCCCCACCGCACCGAGGATGAGCCCCACGAAGGCGCCCGGCCAGGTCACGCTGTAGCCGGGGATGTAGTTGTTCAACAGCGACAGGTGCGTGCCCATGTGCGGCCCGCCCTTGACCACCAGGATCGCGGTGGCGAGGAACAGGCCCAGGCCGAAGACCACCGCCATGGCGGCCCCCAGGGCCACCGGGTCGTACTTCGCGAAGGCGTCCTCGAGCACCTGCACCGGGCTCAGGGTCACTCGCTGCGGCACCAGGCGCTCGCCGGTGGCGCCCTTTGCGTCGGTGGCCTTCTCCTCGTGGTACTCCTCCTCGAGGTTCACCTCCCAGACGTCGTGCTTCGCCTTCCCCAGGATGTTCTCCGCCGCGTACATCGCGGTGAGCATGGAGTGGTCCTGGTTGTTGTAGCGGTGCAGGCCGTTGCGACCGACGCAGTGCAGGTTGCCGACCGACTGCAAGTACTCTTTCAGAGTGGCCAGCGAATCCTTGTAGACCCCGTCGTACACCGGGTACGCCTTGGGCTGCCGGATCACCACGCCGTCCACCACGTCGGCCGCGTTGATGAGGCCCAGGGTGTCGGTCTCCTTCTTGCCGAGCTCGATGAGGTCCTCGTCCTTGGCGCTCCAGAGCTCGTCGCCCTCCTGCACGAAGTACTCGAGGCCGATGCAGCTCCTGCCCTCCTCCGGGATCATGAAGGGCGACCAGTTCCCGAAGTTCTGGATGCGGCCGACCTTCACCTTGTCGGAGTGGATGTAGATCCAGTTGTCGGGGAAGAGCTTGTCCTTGTTCACCACCAGCCCCACCGTGAGGAAGTCGCGGTAGCGCAGGCTGTTGGCGGCGGCCAGCACCTCGGGGGGCGGCGGCGGATCCATGGCCTGGATCAGCTCGCGGATGGGCATGGTCGAGATGAAGTGCTCACCCTCATGGCGCACCCGGTTGCCGTCACGGTCCACCGCGGTCACCGCCACCACCCGCCGGCCATCCATGTGGATGACCTGGGCGTCGTGTCCCATCTGCACCGGGTGCCCAGACTCACCCAAGAGGTCCCGAACCTTCTCCCACATCTGGCCGGGGCCGAACTTCGGGTAGTGGAACTGCTCGATCAGGGTCGTGATCTGCTGCTTCTTGCTCCCCCGGTTCGAGATGAACATGGACTTCACGGCGGCCTTGAGGTCCAGGTTCTTGATGCGCTGGGCGGCCCAGTCCGCGCCGATCTCGGTGCACTTCATGCCCCACACCTTCTCGGTGTAGGTCTTGAAGAAGATCGAGTAGAGCCGGTAGCCGAAGCGGTTCGACACCCACTGCTCGAGGTTGGCCTCCTCGGGGTGCGGGAAGAGCTGAGCCTTCAGGTAGCTCATCCCCACCAGGCCCGCCTCGATGATGCCGAGGCTCCTCAGCGCGCTCACCGGCTTCAGCGGGTAGTCGAAGAAGACGTCGTTGTAGAAGATGCGGGACAGGCGCGGACGCAGGAGGAACTCATCCTTCAGCACGTCCATCCACCAGTCGTTCACCTGGTCCACCTTGGTGAAGAACCGGTGCCCGCCGATGTCGAAGCGGTACCCCTTGTACTGCACCGTGCGGGAGATGCCCCCGACGTAGCTGTCCTTCTCGAGGACGATGGGTGCCACGCCCGCGCGGGCGAGGTCCCAGGCCGCGGTGAGGCCGGCCGGCCCCCCGCCCACAATCACGCAGCGTTCCTGCTGACCGGAAGTGCTCACGCAATACCCCTTGCGTTCCTACTCACGACCCTGCCGTGAGCGCTCGTGGTTCATGACGTCTTCGATGATCTCGTCCAGCTTGATGGTCGGACGGAAGCCGATGGTGGTGAAGAGCTTCGAGACATCCGGCCCGCGCCGCATCATGTCCTCGAAGCCGGCCGCGTAGGCCTCCTCGTAGGGCACCAGCCGAATGGGCGACGAAGAGCCCGCGGCGCGGCGCACCCGCTCCGCCAGCTCGAGGATGCTGACCTCCTCGTCGTTGCCCACGTTGAAGACCTGGCCCCTGGCCGCCTCGGTCTGCATCAGCCGCACGAGCGCCTCGACCACGTCGGCCACGTGGCCGAAGCAGCGGGTCTGCTCGCCCGAGCCGTAGACGGTGATGGGCGCGCCGATCAGGGCCTGGCGCACGAAGTTCGGGAGCACCATGCCGTAGCGCCCGGTCTGGCCCGGGCCGACGGTGTTGAAGAACCGGCAGATCGTCACCGGCACCCCGCGCTCGCGCATGTAGGCGAAGCCCAACCACTCATCGAGGGCCTTGCTGCACGCGTAGGCCCACCGGGAGTGCGTGGTGGGGCCGAGGACGAGGTCGTCGTCCTCCTTGAAGGGGAACTTCGTGGAGTTGCCGTAGACCTCCGAGGAGCTCGCCAGCAACACCGGGCGGTTCTTCTTCGAGGCCGCCGCCAGGACTGTCTCGGTCCCCCCCACGTTCGTCTCGATCGTGTGGATCGGTCGCTCAACAATGAGCCGCACCCCCACCGCTGCCGCAAGATGTACCGTCACGTCCGCGAGGTCCACCATCTCGGTGACGAGCGGAAGATCGCGCGTGGAGCCGATCCGGTACTCGAACCCGGGCTCGTCCCTGAGATGGGCGATGTTCGCCATCGAGCCGGTGGAGAGATCGTCGAGCACGGACACCTGGTGCCCGTCCCGGATCAGCCGTGTCGCGAGGTGCGAACCGATGAAGCCCGCGCCGCCAGTGATGAAGACCCGCATTTGCGCCCGAACCGGCGGCTACCGAAGCACCGATCCTTCCGGAATGCCAGATCGTCCCTCGCCTTGGATGCGGATTCACGGCGCCCCGGGCCACGCTTCCAATCCCGTGCGAAGCGGCCGCGGGCCTGCTAGGGTCCGCCGGGCATGGATCAACCCCACGTCGTCATCCTGGGAGGCGGGCCGGCCGGCGTCGGCGCCGCCTACAAGCTCCGCAAGGAGGGGAAGGCCCGCGTCACCCTGCTCGAGCGAAACCCCTATCTCGGCGGCAACGCGGGGAGCTTCCAGGAGGGCGAGCAGTGGCTGGACTTCGGCAGCCACCGGCTCCACCACGCCTCGGAGCCGGAGATCCTGGCCGACATCCAGATGCTCTTGGGGCCCGACCTGAAGGACCGGCCCCGGAACGGGCGCATCCGCCTGCGGGGCAAGTGGGTGAAGTTCCCGCTCTCGGGCCCCGACCTGATGCTCCGGCTCGACAAGAACTTCGCCCTCAACGCGGCGAAGGACATGGTCCTCAAGAACCTGCCGGGCGGCGGCGCGGGGGGTGAGGACACCTTCGCCTCGGTGCTGCGCGCCAACCTGGGGCCCACCATCTGCGAGCACTTCTACTTCCCGTACGCGCGCAAGCTCTGGGGCCACGAGCCGCACGAGCTCAGCGGGATCCAGGCCCGCCGCCGGGTGTCGTCCGGGACCTTCGCCAAGCTGATCAAGAAGGTCATCAAGCCGCCGGGGAAGGGCTTCTTCTACTACCCGCGGGAGGGCTTCGGGCAGATCAGCCGCGCCTACGCCGACCACGCCACCAAGGACGGGGCCGAGATCATGCTGGGCTGGTCGGTGGCGGGCCTGAAGAAGACCGAGGCCGGCTGGACGGTGGAGACGACGAAAGACGCCGAGACCCGGCGCCTGGACGCCGACTTCGTCTGGTCCACCCTCCCCCTCACGGTGGCGGCGCGCATGATGGACCCCGCGCCCCCCGCCGACATCCTCGCCGCGGCCGGCCGCATCGACTACCGGGCCATGCTCCTCGTCTACGTGGAGCTGCCCATCACCCAGTTCCACGCCACCGACGCCCACTACTTCCCCGAAGAGAACGTGGCGATGACCCGGCTCTCGGAGCCGAAGAACTACTTCGGGCTGAGCGCGCCCGAGGGCAGGACGGTGCTCTGCGCCGAGATCCCCTGCATGGTCGGGGACCGCCTCTGGACCATGAGCGACGAGGACCTCGGCAAGATGGTGGTGGAGGACATGCGGAAGGTGGACCTCGTCCCGCCCGTGGCCCACACCCGAGCCTTCGCCCGGCGCCTCCCCCAGGCCTACCCGATCTACCTCAACGGCTACCAGGACCACCTGGTGCCCCTGGACCGCTGGCTGGCCGAGCAGCCCCGGTTCCTGAGCTACGGGCGCCAGGGCCTGTTCGCCCACGACAACACCCACCACGCCCTCTACATGGCCTACGCCGCGACCCGGTGCCTCGACGGCGACCGCTTCGACACCGCCGAGTGGTCCCGCTACCGCAAGATCTTCGAGACCCACGTGGTCGAGGACTGACATCTGCCCCGATGTAGTCCTATGTAAGTGTGCGGACTCACGGGCAGATTTCCGCAACCGGGTGGTTGTGACGGCGATAACCCAACGGTCACCCTGGATCAGGCCCGCGGGGGCCGCGAGTGACCGGGCGCTGGAAGCGCCCAGCGGGAGCGCAGGATGAGCATGCAGGCGAACGGATTCCGAGGCTTCAACCCCTACCAGAACGGCGGCGTCAACAGCCCCTTCGGGCAGTATGGGCAATACGGGCAGGACCCGCTCTCGGACATGGTCGTCCAGCTGCAGATGCAGATGATCATGCAGCTCTTCATGCAGCAGGCCTTCCAGATGCTGGCCCAGGCGCTCTTCAACGGCGCCCAGGGCGGCATGCCGGGGATGGACAGCGGCTGCGGCTGCGGTCGCAACGGCGGCGGCTATCCCGGGATCGGCGGCGGCTACCCGGGGATCGGCGGCCCGCAGGGCAACTATCCGATGATGCCCGGCGGCTCGAGCGGCGCGGGCCTCGGCGCCCTGCAGGCGGCCCAGAGCCAGGTCGGGGTCCGCGAGGCGACCGGCAACAACGACGGCCTCCCCGCCCAGCGCTACTCCAACGGGCGCCGCGAGCCGTGGTGCGCGAACTTCGTGGCCTGGACCTTCCGCCAGGCCGGCACCCCGCTCCCCGGCAACCAGCGCAGCCTGGCCTCCGTGCAGTACATGGAGGACCAGATGAAGCGCACCGGGCAGTTCCACCGGGGCACGCCGCAGCCGGGCGACATCATCTTCTTCGGCAACCGCGGCGGCTCGGATCGCGGCGGTGGGCGCCACGTGGGCATCGTGGAGCGGGTCGAGAACGGCAAGGTCTACACCATCGAGGGCAACAGCTCGAACGCGGTGCGGCGGCGCAGCTACGACCTCAACAACCCGCGGATCTCCGGCTACGGTCGGGTCGGCGGCGGCAACAACAACGTGGCCGGCACCGGCGCCCCCACCGACACCGGCAGCCTGCGCGGCAACAACAACGCCCAGCGCGCCTACAACTACTTCCTCGACAAGGGCCTCACCCCGGCCCAGGCCGCGGGCATCGTCGGCAACCTGCAGGCGGAGTCCGGCGTGCGCCCAGGCCAGCACCAGATCGGCGGGCCCGCGTTCGGCATCGCCCAGTGGGAGGGCTCGCGCCGCCGGAACCTCGAGCAGTTCGCCCGCGCCCAGGGCAAGCCGGTGGACGACCTCGGCGTGCAGCTCGACTTCATCTGGCACGAGTGCCAGACCACCGAGCGCTCGGCCTTCAACGCGCTCCGCCAGACCCGCAGCGCGGCCGAGGCGGCCCAGGTGTGGTGCTCGCGCTGGGAGCGCCCGGGCACCCCGCACATGTCGAACCGCATCGCCTACGCCAACCAGGCGCTCGGCGCGTTCGCCTGAGGCGCCGCGCTCAGGCCACGTCTCGCGTCACCTGGATCGGGGCCAGCTGCAGGGTCTCGAAGGGCATGTCCACCTTGGCGTGCCGGAGCGCCTCGTAGGCCGCGCGCCGCAACGCGAAGCGGGCCGCGATGTGCTGCTTCTCGTCGTCGATCCACACCTGCAGCTCGAGCGCCACGTTGTAGTCGTTGACCGCGCGCATCACCACCTGCGGCGCTGGCGTCTGCATCGCGAGGGGGTAGGCCCGCGCGACCTCCATGAGCACCGCGGTGACGCGGTCGTAGTCCTCGGCCAGGCCCACGGTCAGGGGCACGTCGATCCTGAGGTGCGGGAAGTTGGTGTACGAGGCGACGATGCTGTTCACCACCACCGAGTTCGGGATGGCCAGCATCTTGCCGTCCACCGTGACCACCCGGGTGGAGCGCATGGTGATGAGATCGATGCGGCCGTACATGCCGCTGATCTCCACCAGGTCGCCGATGACGAAGGGGCGGTCCCAGAAGATGAAGATGCCGGAGATGAGGTTCGACAAGGCGTCCTTCGCCGCGAAACCCACCGTGAGCCCCGCGACCCCGAGGCTGGCCAGCAGCGCGCCGGTGTCCACCCCGAGCTGACCGAGGGCGGACACCGCCCCCACCGTGAACAGCGCGTACTTCAGCACCGCCTGCATGAACGCGGCGGCGGTCTCGTCGGTGTGGGCGCGGGCGAGCACAGCCCGCGCCACGCGCGCGGTGAAGCGCCACAGGACGTAGAAGGCGACGAACGTGGCGATGGCGGCCACGACATCCGGGAGGGTGTCGGCCAGCCACGTCAGGATCAGCTCGGGGCTGAACAGGTGCTTCACGCGCTCGAGGACGGCGTTCATGACGCCGTAGTGCACCCGCCCGCCCCGAGGGTCAAAGGCCGCGGCCCGCGTGGGCCGCGGCGATCGCGGTGGTGCTAGCCGCGGTACTGGGCGTCAGAGAAGCCCAGCATCGGGTAGAAGACGGGCGACAGCAGCGCGAGGCCGATGCCGAAGCCGGAGCTCTTCCCGAAGCGCTCCGCCACCGCCATGCTCACCAGGATGATGGCGATGAAGTTCACCACCGGGACCAAGAACAGGATGAACCACCACAGCGGCTTCCCGGCGATCTCCAGCAGGACGATGATGTTGTAGATGGGGACGATGGCCGCCCAACCCGGCTTGCCCGCCTTGGTGAAGACCTTCCACATGGCTGCGACCATGAGGACCATGACCGCGAGATAGACGATCGAGCCGATGAGCCCTGCTGCGTTGTCCATTATTCCAATTCCCTCCTCCGGCTCCGCGTCATGCGGGCCGCTCGACTAGGGAGATACGGGGGGCGCGCGAGAATCTACCCTGAGGTCTTCCCGGGCAGGCCTACGTCCACCACCACCCCCCGGTGATCGCTGCCGGTGAGCCACACCGGGGTCGCGGGGGTCACGCTGAAGGGCGCGGTGCTGAGCACGTGGTCGATCGCGAGGCCGAGGGGCCCGAGGGGGCTGGGCCAGGTGCCGGGGTTGAGGCCGGGCGGGCGGCGCAGGCCGGCCTCGGCGAGCACCCGCCACAGGGGGCTGGCGAGCGCGGTGTTGGTGTCGGCGAGCAGGAGCGCGGGCTCCGAGCCGCCCCGGACCTCGGCCGCGAGCTCCGGGATCAGGCGGAGGCGCTCCGCCTGCTGCACCGGGTGGGTGGGCGCCGGGGGGTGGGCTGCGAGCACGGTGAACACCTGCCCCTGCCACCGCAAGCGAGCCTGCACCGTGACGGTGGGGGTGTAGGCGCGGATGACCGGGGCGGCGGAGAGCACCTCCACCGGGGCGTCCTGCCTCAGCACCAGGGCGATGTCGTGCTTGTCCCCCGGCTCGTGCTCGGCCAGCACCCGCCAGCGGCCGGTCTCCGCAAGGTAACCTGCGAGTCCGGGCGGCGGCTCGATCAGCGCAACCAGGCTTGCCCCGGTGGCCTCGATGTCGCGGGTGAGGTCTTCGTGGCGCGGCGGGTCGTAGAAGGTGTTGGCCACCATGACCCGTAGGCGCGGGGCGCCGCTCGCGAGGTCGGGAGCCCGGGGGTCGGACAGGGGCGGCAGCCAAGGGCCCGCCCCAACTGCCGCCACCGCGAGGGCGACCAGGGCGGGGGGAGCCCTCCCACCCCGCTTTGCCGGGCTCCGATCGGCTGGGCGCCGCGTCGCGCGCCAGACGGCCACCACGAGCGCCACCCCCGCCGCGTGGAGGGACCAGGCCACCGTCAGGTCCCCCACCGTCCAGCCGAGGTAGACGGTGGGTGCCAGGAGCACCCAGGCCACCAGCCCCCACCACCCCGCCCCGCGGAGCCGCGCCCAGGGGCGCCGGGTGGCCTCGGCCCCGTGCATGGCGCGGACGTTGCCGGGGCGCGGCCCGCTGTGCAAGGTCGAGGCATGCTCATCGATGTCCGAGACGTGGAGGGGGGCCTGCGGGTCCTGACCCTGGCCCGGCCGCCGGCCAACGCGGTGAACGCCGCGCTCATCGAGGCGCTGGGCGACGCCGCCCGAGCCGCCGCGGCCGCCCCCGAGGTGAAGGCGGTGATCCTCAGGGGGTCTCCCCGGGTGTTCTCGGCCGGCCTCGACCTCAAGGCGATGGCCGGGGGCGAGCTGGAAGCGATCAAGGACCTCGGCTACGGCGACGGCCTGCACGCCCTGTGGACCCTGCCGAAGCCGACCGTGGCCGAGGTGGGGGGCCACGCGATCGCGGGCGGGGCGCTCCTGGCCCTCGCCTGCGACGTACGCATCGGGGCCCGGGGCGAGCACCGCATCGGGCTGAACGAGTCCGCGATGGGCCTGCCCTTCCCGCGCGGCGCGTTCGAGATCGCGCGGGCCGCGCTCCCGCCCATGGCCCTCTCCGAGGTGATCCTGCGGGCCGAGCTCCACAGCCCCGAGGTCGCCCTGCGCCTCGGGTTCCTCCACGAGCTGGTCCACCCCGCGGCCCTCGAGACCCGGGCCCGGGAGGTCGCCCGCCACCTGGGCGAACACCCCGCCGCGGCCTACGCCCACAACAAGGCGCTCCTCCTCGAGCCGGCCCTGGCCCGGTGCGCGAACGAACCCGCGGAGGTCCGCGCGGAACGTCACGCGCGGTGGCGCGCCCCCGAGGTTCGGGAGGCGTTCGAGCGCGCGGCCGAGGCCCTCCGCAAGCGCCGCTGACTCAGCCAGAGCACCTCGGGTCGAAAGGCCTTAAGGCCGGGGCCGGTTGAGCCGAACGCCTCGGGTGGTGAGCAAAGAAGTCCTCATCTTCCATCGCCGTCCCCGGGAAGCCGAGGCGCTCGCCCGCCTCGTGGAGCGTGCCCTGTCCACCACGGCCGAGGCCACCGCGGCCGAGACCGACGTGGAGGACGCCCTGTGTGACATCAACCCCGTGCTCGTGGTGGCGTCCGACGGGCGCCCCGAGGACTTCTCGCTCCTGGTGCGGGCCTGGCGGGTCCGCCCGGAGACCCCGACCGTGGTCATCACCCCGGCACGACACCTCGACGCCCACCGCTTCTCCGGCCCCATGGTGCTGGTCGCGGAGCAGGGCGCGCCGCGCAGCATCCTCTCCGCGGTGCGCCGCGGCCTGCAGGCGCTGCCCTGGCTGGAGGAGGGCCCCGCCGCCCCGCGGGGCATCCCGGCGGTGATGCCGGTGGACGTCGGCGCGGTCGACGTCATGCACATGCTCCGGCAAGATCCGTTGACGTTCAACGTCTGGCGCGAGGCCGCCAACCCGGCCTTCTTGCGCGCGGTCGAGGGCGCCCCGGAGACCTCGTACAGCCTCGCGAAGGCCTTCCTGCCGCGAGCCGATCTGTCCCGGGCCAACCTGGTCCGCATGGACATGCCCGGGGCCTGCCTGCGCGAGGCCTACGGGGCCTTCACCAGCCTCGAGGACGCGAACCTGAGGGGCGCGGACCTCTCGGGCGCCCTCTTCGTGGGCGCCAACCTCTCCGGCGCCGACCTGCGCGGCGCCAACCTCGAGGGGACCGAGCTCGTCGCCTGCGGCCTCGAGCACGCCCGCTTCGACGCCGGCGCCCTCGCCCAGGCCCTGGTGGTGGACTGCGACGCCGACCTCGAGGTCGAGACCCCCCGCCCCCGCAGCGCTTGAGCGCCCCCACAGCCGAAGGACAGCTTGCGGTCGAGTGACACTCGCGCTTGACTGCCCGCGTGCTGGTCCCCGCCCTCCTCCTGGCGACCCTTGCTGGCGCGACGCCCGTCGCGACATCGAGCGCCGCCGCCGCCCCGCTCGAGCGCTTCGAGATCGACCCCGTCACCGACGGCGCCATCCTGAGCCTCTCCGCCGGCTTCGGCCTCCTCAGCCAGGCGATCATCGGCACGGGTGAGATCGCGCCCCAGACCCCCGGCGACCCCTCGAAGCTCCTCGGCATCGACCGCGGGGTGGTGACCAACGGGGGCGAGGTGAAGGGCTCGCGCGTCGTGAGCGACGCCCTGGTCGCGGGCGCCTTCGCCTGGGCCGCGGTCGACACCGTCCTCACCGCGGCGCTCGACAGCCGGCACGAGCGCGCGCTGAGCTACCTGATCATCTACCTCGAGACGATGTCCCTGAACCTCGCGGCCGGGAACCTCGCCAAGATCGCGGTGCGCCGGCCCCGCCCCGAGGCCTACCAGGCGGTCGCGGCGGGCGGCACGATCGAGGACACCGACGCCAGCCTCTCGTTCTACTCGATGCACACCGCGTTCACCGCCGGCCTCGGCGCTACCGCAACCTACCTTGCCTTCGAGCGCGGGGGCGAGGTCGAGCCGTGGGTGGTGCTGGGCGCCACCGTGGTGGTGACCTCGGTGGTGGGCACGAACCGGGTGCTCGGCCGCGCCCACTTCCCCACCGACGTCATCGCTGGCGCCCTCGCCGGCGCCGGCCTGGGGGTCCTCGTGCCCCACCTCCACCGCCGCTCGGACCTGCGGCTCAGCGTGGGCCCGGGCCCCGGCGACGCGGGGCTGAGCTTGAGCGGGGTGTTCTGAGTTCAGAAGTCGGGGCGAAGCCGCACCGCCTCCAGCTCCTTCTCGAGGCTACGCCGGAAGAGGGAGGGGCCCACCCAGCTGTAGACGCAGATCGCCAGCCAACCGATCTGGACCAGGCTGGCCAGCTCCGTCTCGTGGTGCTGGCCCAGGTAGGTGTGCAGCACCCGATACACCACGAAGGCCCCGAGCAGGATGGCCAGGACCGCGCCCTCGCCCCGGGCGCTCAGGGCGGTGTTGGCCCGCCACCACAGCCCGAGCGCGACGCTCTGGCGCGCCTTGGCCGCGGCCAGCAGCCCGAGCGCCGGACCGCTGCTGGGGTCGTCCTGGAGCACCCAGATCGCGTGCTGCCGGGCGTCCTCCACCTGCCCCTCCTGAAGGCGCAGGTGGCCCATCACCACAAGGGCCTCGGCGTTGCCCGGCTCCAGGGCGAGCGCCTCCTCCACCCGGACCCGCGCCTCGGCGCGGCGCCCCGCCGCGAGGAGGATCTCACCGAGGTCGGCCAGCAGGTCCGGGGCCTCGGGCTCAATCGCGAGGCCCCGCTCCAGCATCTGGATCGCCTCGCTCGGGCGCCCCGCCAGACGCAGGGACTCCGCCAGGAGGCGCACGGCGTCCACATCCTCGGGCTCCGCGGCGAGGCGCTGATGCAAGATAGCCTCCGCATCCCGCAACCTGCGTTGCGCGAGGGCGAGGGCCGCCCCGGCGATCTGGGCGAGGCCCAGCTCCGGCTCCAGGGTGAGGGCCCGCTGGATCTCGAGGGCGGCCGCCGGGAGGCGGCGCTGATCCAGGAGCACGAGCCCCAACAGCGCGTGGGCCTCGGCGTCGTCCGGGTCTTCGGTGAGGACACCGCGCAGGACCTCCACCGCGCCATGGAGCTGCCCGAGGGCGCGCATGTGGCGCGCCAGGGCGAGCTTTCGCTCTCGCTGGCCGTCGTCGTGCATCACAGAAGCACCAACCTGAGCAGCAGCGCGATGAAGCCGTCCCCCGGTTCGGGCAGGCGCCCGACGAGGAACATCCCCGCCGCCAGGACCGGGAGGCCATTCCTGAACGTGCCCCCGAAGTGCTCGAAGAGCCCCTCGGTGCGGGCCTGATCCTGGTACAGCCGGTAGCTCACCCCGAGCTTGGGTACCACCAGCCCGAGGCCGACGTAGGGGCGCACGCCCGGCGCGATGGAGTCCCAGCCGAGGATCAGCGCGGCGACGAGCACAGACAGGAACGCCAGCCCACCGAGGACCCAGGCCAGGTCCCGACGGCGCGTCGGGCTCCCGATCGCGAAGGCGTTGAACACGAACCACGCCCACCCAGGCCCTGCCCCCACGAGCATCGAGGCGAGCAACGGCCACAGCGAGCGCACCGGGAGATCGGGCCAGCGCCCCCCTTCGGGCTCATCGATGATCTGATAGTCCGCGCGCATGCTCAGGCCTTCCCGTGCTTGGCGAGGAAGGCCAGCACCTCGTCGTACTGCCCGCCCTCGTTGGCGTAGCGGGCGTAGTTCCGCGCGGTGGTGAGCCACTCCCCGGTCGTCGACCGCACCTCGCGCAGCGCGGCCTCCAGGTGCTGCCTGGAGATCGGGCGCTCGGCGTCGTGGGTCAGGCTGTCCTGGATGGCCTCGTCCGCCGCCGACTCCACCACGTGGGCGAGGTCCGCCCCCGAGAAGCCGGACGTGCGCCCCGCCAGGTCGTCCAGCGGCAGGGCCTCCGCCACCGGGCGGCCCTCCAGGTGGAGCTGCAAGATGGCTTTCCTCGCCGCGCGGTCCGGCGGCGGGACGAAGAGCACCCGATCGAAGCGCCCGGGGCGCCGAAAGGCGGAGTCGATGGCCCAGGGCACGTTCGTGGCGGCGAGGACCAGGACCCCCTGGTTGGCCTGCCCAAAGCCGTCGAGCTCGGACAGGAACTGGCTCACCAGCTTCGAGGAGGCGGCCTCCCGCGTGTACTGGCGCTTGCCCCCCAGGGCCTCCAGCTCGTCGAAGAAGAGCACCGCGGGCGCGCTGGCCCGGGCCTTCTCGAAGAGCGCGTGGAGCTTCTGCTCCGACTCTCCGATGTACATGTCGAGCACATCCGAGATCGCCACGTTGAAGAAACGCGCCTTGCACTGGCCCGCGGTGGCCCGGGCGAGGAGCGTCTTCCCACAGCCCGGCGGGCCGTACATCAGGATGCCGCCGCCCGCGCGGCGCTTGAAGCGCGTGAAGAGCCCGGGCTTCAGGAACGGCAGCACGATGCGGCGCTCGATCTGGGTCTTGATGTCGTCCAGACCGGCGACGTCCTGGAAGGTCACCGGGGTCAGGTCCGGCTCCAGGAGCCGGTCCAGGGCGAGGTCCCCCACGTCGTCGTTGCTCACCACCCGCAGCCGGCGGACCTCGGCCGGTGGGTCCGACGGCTCGGGCGCCGGCGCAAGGAGGGCTGCAAGATCCGCGTCCTCCACCGTGGCGTTCTCCGCCACCGCCCGCCGGTAGTCGTCCCGCGCGGCGGCGGTCTCGCCGAGCGCGTGGGCCGCGCGGGCCCGCTCCACCAGGGTCAGCGGCGACGTGACCCGCAGGAGCTCCAGGGCGCGGCTCGGGGCGCCGGCGAGGGTGGCCACCCGCGCGGCCAGGGCCTGCTCGGCGTCGGTCGCCAGCTCCCCCTCGAAGGCCGACAGGAGCGTCAGCCCCTGCTCCGGCACCCCCGCGTCGAGGCAGCCCTGGAGCAGCACCCCGAGCAGCGCGGCGTTGTCGGGGCTCGCGCGAAAGGCGTGGCCGAGGGCATCGAGGGTGGCGCGATCCACCGCGGCATCTTCGACACGCGGAGCGGTCGGCGCAAGCGGCCCGAGGCGCACGGGGCCTCATCACCCAGATGGTGTAAGGGGCTCCGCCGAGAGGCCTAGCAGGCCATCGGAGAAGTAGCCCAAGCGATCCGCGGAGCGACTTTTCGTGGAACGTTCCGACGAAGAGGGAGCATATCTGGCCATACGCGACCGATGAGAGGCGAAGCCGTTCGGGACGTTCCACGGAAAACGAGCCCGCGCAGCGCTTGGGGGACTTCTCCGATGGCCTGCTAGGTCAGAACCGCGGCCCGCGCTCCAGCATCCGCCGGGCCGCGCGCTGGGCGGCCCGGTTCTCGGGCGCGACGTCGGGCGCCGCCTCGGGGTCGGCCGCGAGCACCGCCTCCAACAGGTCGCTGAAGCGCTCCCGGTCGGCCCGCTCGGGGCACAGGCACCGGGCCTCGTCCACCGACGTGCTCAGCGCGCCCTGGCCGAGGGCGCGGGCGCGCTCGAAGGCCTCGGCCGAGCGCTGCAGATCCTTGCCGGCCAGGGCCGGGGTCGTGGCGTAGAAGCAGCCCAGGTACCGATCGGGGCCACCGTGGAAGTAGCCGGGCTGCACGACCGCCAGCCGCCGCATGAGGGCGAGGAGCCGGTCCCGGTAGTACATGCGCGCGTCCATCCCGAGCTTGTTGGCGAAGCGGCTCAGGTTCAGCCCGTACCAGTACGCGGCGGGGACCGCCTCGACCCCGATCGCCTCGACCGCGTCCTCGAAGTGCTCGCCCGCCCGCATCCGCGCCTCGAAGTCGGGTGCCATACGCAAGAGGGCTTGCTCTCCGTGCTCCACCCCTCGTCGGTAGGCCTCGAGCTCCTCCTCCGGCGGCGCGCCCTCGGGAGCGAGGAGCGCGTCGGCGAGGTAGTAGTGGGCGCGGGACGACATCACCCGGGCCTCCACGGAGGCGGCGTCCTCGGCCAGGAGCGCCTCCCAGGCGCGGATCGCCTCTCGCACCTCGGCCGGCTCGTCACGGCGGGCCCAGTGGGCCTGGGCCTGGGCCTCCAGCCTCGTCACCGCGGTGGACGACGTGGACGAGGTGGTGGTGCCCGAGGGCGGGGCGGGCGGGCGCTCCCACGCCGCGGTGCGTCCCGCCGACGCGCAGGCGGAGAGGGCGAGCGCGCCCAGGACCGCGACGAGCACAGGGTCAGCACGGAGCACCATGGGGCCGGAGTAGTGAGGGTGGGCCGGGGTGTCAACCGAGCTGGGTAGGATGCCGCGCTCCAACGCGGCTGGCCTTGCAGCTGGGCCATCGCGGCCCACGGGGCTTGTCTTGGCGCCCCGTCGGTGCAAGATGCCTTACATGCGCGCCGCGATCCTCGCCGCCCTCCTCGTCACCGCCGCCGGCGCCGCGTCGGCCCCGCGGCCGGCCCACGCCCAGGCCGCCGCGCCGGACGTGGTGATGCTGCACAGCGGCGGCATGCTCCGCGGCACCATCGCGGAGTCGGTGCCCGGCGAGTACGTGGTCATCCTGCTCGTCACCGGCGAGACCCGGCGCATCGACGCGGCGGAGGTGAAGTACGCCGGCCTTCGCGCTGGCGCCCCGCCAGGCGCGCCGCCGCCGCCCGCCGCGCTGCCGTCGCCGCGCCGCCGCCCGCCGCCACCTGCGAGGGTGCCCATGGCCCGGCTCACGCTCGAGGCGGCGGACCCCGAGCAGCAGCTCACCTTCTACACGAAGACCGGTGAGGCGGTGGCCTCGGCCTGGGGCTACTACAGCGGCGCGATGACGGTGCGCGCCCAGTCCTTCAAGAAGCTCTGCACCGCGCCCTGCCGGGTCGAGGTCCCCGAGAGCCGGGAGACCCTGGCCCTGGCCCTGGGCGATCGCGCGCCGGTGCCGGTGCCGGGCGCGGTGGACCTCAGGGGCGACCTCACCCTGCGCGGCAAGTACAAGGACGACTCCGGGATCCGCGTCGGTGGTTGGGTGATCTTCGGGGTGGGCACCGCGGTGGGCACCGGGGTGATGCTGGTGCCGCTGCTCGGCGACAACAGCTCGGGCGACATCAACCTCACCCCGCTCTTCATCGGCACCGGCATCGTCATCGGCTCCGCCATCACGAGCCTGATCATGATCCTGAACGCCGACAACCCGTCGGTCGAGACCGTCCCCACGCCCTGACCGTTGCCAGCCGGGCCCCGGCCTGGCCTCCTCGCGCCCATGTCCGGCTCCCCCGAAGACCGCGCCGCGGCCCAGGTGCACGCGTGGGCGGCGGAGCTCGGCTTTCAGGGCGCGGGCATCGCGCGGGTGGCGCCGCCGGATCCCGACGGGCACCTCAGGGCCTGGCTCGACCGGGGCTACAACGCGGGCCTGAGCTACATGGCCAAGAAGGTCGCCGATCGCGAGGACGTCGACCGTCTCGTGCCGGGCGCGAAGAGCGTGGTGGCGCTCGCGATGAGCTACCGGCGCGAGGGGCCCGAGCCGGAGCCGCCCCTCAAGGTGTCGCGCTACGCGATGGCCGACGACTACCACAACATGATCCTCAAGCGGTCGCGGCGCCTCGGGAACCGCATCAAGGCCACCTGGCCCGGCACCACGGTGAAGGCCACGGTCGACACCGCGCCGGTGCTGGAGCGCGCGTGGGCGGCGCGCGCGGGGGTGGCGTGGATCGGCAAGTCCACCATGGCGATCTCGCCGCGGCTCGGCACCTACACGTTCCTGTCCACGTTGATCACCACGGTGGCGATGACCCCGGACGAGCCGCTCCCCGACCGCTGCGGCTCGTGCACCCGCTGCCTGGACGCCTGCCCGACCCAGGCGTTCCCGGCGCCCTACGTCCTCGACGCGAACAAGTGCATCACCTACTGGAACGTGGAGCACCGCGGCCCCTTCCCCGAGCCGCCGCCCGAGCTGCACGGGTGGGTGGCGGGCTGCGACGTGTGCCAGCAGGTGTGCCCCTGGAACAAGTTCGGGGTCCTGACCGAGGAGCGCCGCTTCACCCCGCACCCCGACATGGTGCGGCCCGACCCCGCGGTCTTCGCCGACCCGGCCGCGCACGACGCGCTCGAGCGCACCCTCCTCGGCACCCCGCTGCAGCGCACCGGCCCGGACGCGGTGCGGCGGAACGCCCGGTCGATCCTCGGCCGGTGAGCCGGCCCCTCTGCTTCCGATTGCCTCGGGGCCCAGAATCGATATTGTGCCCGCGCGATGCGCACCCGTGAGCCCCTCCTGGCCCTGCTCGCCACCCTCGCCCTGACCGCCTGCGGCGGCGAGACCAGCACCCCCGACGCCGGCGGCGTCGACGCCTCGGTGGCCTGCACCAACGACGACGGCTGCCCCACCGACCAGCACTGCGACGACGCCAGCCAGGTGTGCGTGGCGGGCAACGGGAACGAGTGCGAGGCCGACGCCGAGTGCGGCGACGGCCGGGTGTGCAACACCGCGGTGACCGACTGCGGGGCCACCCGGTGCAGGAACGCTTGCGAGCCGGCCAGCTGCACCGCCCACGCCGACTGCGGCACCTGGGTGTGCATCGGCGGCACCTGCGCCGAGCCGCCCTCGTGTGCGACCGAGGCCTGCCCCGGCGACCTGGTGTGTAACGCGAACATGGTCTGCGTGGCCCCCGCGACCTGCGGCGACGACCCGGACTGCCCCCAGGGCCAGATCTGCGCCGGCGGGGTGTGCCGGGTGCCCTTCTCGTGCACCGCCAACAGCAACTGCCCCACCGGCCTGGTGTGCCAACAGGGCGTCTGCGACGACCCGTGCGCCGTAGACGCGGACTGCGGCGATGCGACGATGTTCGGCTGCGACGCCACCACCGGGAACTGCCGCCAGCGCTGCCTGGGCGACGACACCCAGTGCCCGAGCGGTGAGATCTGCGAGAGCTTCGCCTGCATCCCGGCCGAGTGCTCCCAGGACCTCGACTGTCCCGGGAACATGGTGGAGTGCCAGGGCGAAGAGGCCGGCCACGGCCGCTGCGTGGACGTGGTGGCCTGCACCACCGACGCGGAGTGCGAGCCCAACTTCACCTGCGAGAACATGGTCTGCGTGGAGCTGCCGGCGTGCCGCGTCGACCGCGAGTGCGGCGGCGGCGCCTACTGCCAGGACCGCCACTGCCAGCCGGCCGAGCCCTGCGTCAACGGCGCTTGCATCACCGGCTTCAGCTGCATCAACGACCTCTGCGTGCCCGGCCTGTGCCGCGGCGACGCCGACTGCCCCAACGCGGGCGAGGTCTGCGTGGCGGGCGAGTGCCTGGCCCCGGTGCCCGCCACCGCGGTGACCGAGGTCCGCATCCTCACCCCCGCCGGCACCGTGCCCTTCGGCGGCACCTACCGCTTCACCGCGGTGGCCCTGAACGCCAACGGTGACGTGGTGCCCGGCGTGACCATCGCCTGGACCACCGGCGACGCCCAGATCGCCAGCATCGACGCGGCCGGCCTGGCCACCGCGCTGAGCGCGGCCGGCACCACCGACGTGGTCGCGGCGGTCGACACCGGGAGCCAGACCATCTCCTCCGCCCCGGTGCGCCTCACCGTGGTCGACGCGGTGCCGCAAGGTAACTTCCGGGTCTCCGTGGTCAGCGCGGCGACGGGCCTCGCGGTGAGCGGGGCCACCGTGGTGTGCAACCAACAGACCCAGACCACCGACGCGGCCGGCGTGGCCACCTTCGACGCCACCGTGCCGAAGACCTGCACCGCGTACACCGCGGACCACGACTACCTGACGGTGGTGGGCCTCACCGGCGCCGACGCCCGGCTCGCCCTCCCCGCCCTGACCCGCACCGACCGCTCCACCGGCTACACCGGCATGGTGGACCTGTCGCAGGTCACCTCGGCGGTGCGGCTGTCGTTCTCGGGCGGCTCCTTCCCCTCGCCCCTCGCCGGCTTCGCCCCCGCCAACATCCTCGGCGGCGACGTGTTCCTGTTCGACCTGCCGGTGGTGGGCACGGTCGCCTTCCCGTCCGGCGCCACCGCGCGGGCCGAGGTCGGCGGGTTCCCGCTCGACCTCAAGAGCACCTACTACGCCCAGACCCGGGCCGGCCTGCGCCGGGCCTGGAGCTTCGGCGGCGGGGCGGAGCTCACCGACCTGGGCATCGGGAACGGGAGCCTGCTCCTGAACATCCTGCCCCTGCTCCAGACCTTCGTGCACGGCGGCTCGACCGGCCTCGAGTCCCTCGTGCCGCTCCCCACCGTGGTGGACGCCCAGGACATCGACGGCGACGGCGACACCGCGGAGCTGGTGCCCGACTACAACGCCTTCGTGCCGAAGAACACCACGCCGCGCACCGCCCAGACCCTGCGCTACGTGATCGACGGAACCACCGCAAGCCTGCCTGCAGACACCAACGCGGTGATGGTGGTGTCCGGGGTCCTGTTGCCCCAGATCGGCTTCGTGCCCCTCGGCCTCGATGGCATCGGTGAGCCCCTCGGCGCGGTGGGCCGCTTCACCACCGCGATGGCCCCGCCCTACGCGGGCCTCGAGGCCGGCACCTACGCGGTGCTGGTGGCGGCGGTGAACATCGTCCCCGACACCCTGCCCCAGGTGAGCTCGACCCGGATGGTGGTGGCCGACACCCTGCCGGCCGAGATCTCCCTCGGCGCCGGGTGGATGGGCCTGCCCTCGGGCAGCTTCGACGATGGCACCCAGGCCCTCACCGTGCAGACGAGCACCGGGGCCGACGTGTGGCGCGCCCGGTTCGCGGGCACCAGCGGCGGCTGGGAGGTGTACGCGGCGGCGGGGACCACCAGCGTGGTGCTCCCGACCGCGCCCGCCACCTTCGAGCAGCGCACCGCGGGCTCCACCGTGCAGATCGACGCGATCGACCTCACCACCGGGGTGGATCTCGACGCCTTGTTCCAGCCCGGCGCGGACGCGCTCTTCATGGACCGCTCCACCGCGGGCTTCGCGCAACAACGCTTGCGCTGATCTCATGGCCGAGCCCGAGGACGAGAACCAGGTCATCACCTTCGTCCTGGAGCTGGGCCAGGCCCTGCAGCGCTACGGCGCCCCCGCCCACCGGCTGGAGGACGCCATGGCCGCGGCCTCCGCCCGGCTGGGGCTCGAGGGCCAGTTCTTCACCACCCCCACCGCGATCATCGCGAGCTTCGGTCGCGCGCCGCACCAGCGCACCCAGCTCTCCCGGGTCGTCTCGGGCGAGATCGACCTCGGCAAGCTGGCCTACCTGGACCGGCTGGTGGAGGACGTGGTCGGCGGGCGCTTGACCGTACGCCGCGGCCGCGACGCGCTCCGGCGGCTCGTGGCCGCGGTGCGCCCGTGGGACCGCACCCTCACCGTCCTCGCCTACGGCCTGGTGTCGGGGGCGGCGGGGCGCTTCTTCGGCGGCGGCCCGGCCGAGATCCTGGTGAGCGGTGGCATCGGGCTGCTCGCAGGTCTGCTTGCGATCCTCCTCGGGCGCTCCACCGGGGGCACCCGGGCCTTCGAGCTGGCGGCGGCGTTCCTCGCCTCCACCCTCTCGCTCCAGCTGGCCCGGCACGGGGTGGGGGTGGCGCCCGACATCACCACCCTCGCCGGCCTGATCGTGCTGGTGCCCGGCCTCACCCTCACCACCGCGTTGAACGAGCTGTCGACCCGGAACCTGGTCTCGGGCTCGGCCCGCCTCACCGCGGCGGCCATCGTGTTCCTCCAGATCACCTTCGGGGTCGCGGTGGCGATCCGGCTCGACGCCGGCCTCTTCGGCGCCCTCCCCGCCCTGAGCCACGCCACCGCGATGCCCGGGTGGACGGAGCTCGCCGCCCTCGCGGTGGCCGCCGCCTCCCTCGTGATCCTGTTCCGCGCCCCGCCCGAGCAGGCCCCCTGGATCATGGCCGCCGCCGCCCTCTCCTTCGGAGGCGCCCGACTGGGTGCCCAGCTCCTCGGGCCCGAGCTCGGGGTGGCGGCCGGCGCCCTGGCGGTGGGGGTGGCGGGGAACGCGTACGCGCGCCTGTGGCACCGCCCCGCGGTGGTGATCATCGTCCCTGGGGTGCTGCTCCTGGTGCCCGGCAGCCTCGGCCTGAGGAGCCTGAGGCTGCTCCTCGGCAACGACCCCATCACCGGGGTCAGCCTGGGCTTCTCGACGTTGCTGGTGGCGGTGTCGGTGGTGGCGGGGCTCCTGCTCGCGAACCTGGTCGTGAGCCCGCGCCGGCCGCTCTAGCGGCCTGCTGGGGCTACTCGGAGAGGAGGTCGGGGAGGAGGCGCTCGGCCACCTTCTCGAGGTCGGGGCGGTAGGTGCCGGCCTTGATCTGGGCCTTGAGCTCCGCGATGCGGGCGGCCCGCGCCGCGTCCTTGGCCTGCTGGGCGCCCAGGAAGAGCCCGCCCACGTCCATGACGGCGCCTCGGGCGCCCGCCCTTCGGTTCTTGCGGTCGAATCTATCCTTACCCGGCATGACGAAGCTCCGGCGGGGTGCGCGCCCCCGCTCGCGGTGGCCTGAGGTGTGCTCCCTCATCACAGCAGATTCTATCGGCGGCCCTGTCAAAACCTTGACGGACTTTCTTCGAATTCCGCCGATCGGGGGCGTGGGGCGGGCGGTCAGCCGAGCTCGACGGTGACCTGCTCGCGCAACATGACCATGATCTTCTTGAGGATCTGGCTCACGCGGGACTGGGTCACGCCGAGGAGCTCGCCGATCTCCTGCAGGGTTATTCCCGCTTCATAATAGAGCCCCACCACGAGCCGCTCCCGCTCCGGGAGGCCAGCCAGGGCCCGGGAGACCACCCGGAGCTGCTCCTGCTGGAGGAGTGACCGGTCGGTGCTGTGCCCGGCCCCCCACATCGGGTCGGCCCGGCGCTCGAGGTCGTCCGGGGTGGCGGCCCGGGGCGGCGCGCGCCCCTGCCGGGCGGCCTGGACCTCGGCCACCGACCAGCCGAGCTGCTCCGCGAGCTCGCCGTCGGAGGTCACGCCGTCCTTCTCGAGCTCCGCCTGCGACGCCGCCACCGCGCGGGAGCGCCGCCGCTGGGTGCGGGTCAGGTGGTCCAGGCCCCGCAGCTCGTCCAGGATGGCGCCGCGGATGCGGATGCGGGCGTAGGCCTCGAACGCGACCCCGCGCTCGCCATCGTAGCGGTCGAGGGCGTCGAGGAGCCCGACCATACCTGCGCTGATCAGCGCGTCCCGCTCGACCGACGCCGGCACCCGGCTGGCGACCTTGCGCACCGCTTGCCGCACCAGAGACTCATAGCGCCGTACATCCGCCGCCCGCCGAGCTTTTGACACCTGCACCGGTGCGCTGGGGAGAGGGCGCGGAAGTGCAGAAGTGCCCCTGATCTCTACGGTTGGGATGCTCTCGAGGCCCGCGAGGGGTGTCGGCGCGTTGACAGTAGAGAGGCTTGCAGCGGTCACGGGCGGGCATAGCGCAAGTGTGATGCCAGGCAACCTGCCATGGCCGATAGCAGTGGATCCGTTTTGGAACGCGAGTTGCGGTCACGTCAGGCTTCGTCTACACCGTGAGAGGATGCTGAACGTCCTTGTCATCGACGACGACAAGACGTTGAACGCGTTTCTCACCCGGAGCCTGTCGCGGGCCGGACTCGCGTGCACGTCAGCCTACGGTGGACTCCCGGGCCTGGAGCTCTTGGAGCGTCAGGTCTTCGACGCCGTGGTGTGCGACGTCAAGATGGACGACCTCGACGGACTCGAGGTGCTCAAGCGTGCTCACGGGCTGGAGGCGCCACCACCCTTCATCATGATCACCGCCTTCGGTCAGGTGCAGACCGCGGTCGAGGCGATGAAGAGCGGCGCCGAGGAGTACCTCGAGAAGCCGGTCGAGGTGGACCAGCTGAAGGCGTGCATCCTCGCCAGCGTCGAGCGCCGCCAGCGCCAGCGTGGGGGCCCGGACCGCCCCAGCAAGAGGACGTCGCCCACTTCGCCTCGAGGCACCAGCCACCTGGTGGGCTCGAAGCGCTGGCTCGACCCCTTCGTGGGGCTCCTCGATCGCATCGCGCGCACCGACACCGTGGTGCTGATCGACGGCGAGACGGGCACCGGCAAGAGCGCGGTGGCCCGCGAGATCGCGCGGCGCTCCCGCCGCGCCGAGAAGCCCTTCGTCGAGGTCAACTGCGGCGCGATCCCGGCCAGCCTCATCGAGCGCGAGCTCTTCGGCAACGAGCAAGGCGCCTTTACAGGGGCCGAGAAGAACTCCGCCGGCTTCGTGCTCCAGGCCGAGGGCGGCACGCTCTTCCTCGACGAGATCGGTGAGCTCCCGCTCCCCGAGCAGACCAAGCTCCTGAGCCTGCTCTCGGAGCGCACCTTCACGCCGCTCGGCGCGACCCAGAGCAAGAAGGCGGACGTCCGCTTCGTGGCGGCGACGAACCGCGACCTCGAGCAGGCGGTGCGCGACGGGGTCTTCCGCGCCGACCTCTACTTCCGCCTCAACGTCATGCGCCTCACCATCCCGCCGCTGCGCGAGCGGGTCGACGACATCCCGATCCTGGTCGAGCACTTCCGCCAGCGGGTGACCGAGCGCGTCGGCAACCCGTGCCCCGAGTTCACCTCCGAGGCGATGAACCTGCTCGGCCGGAGCAAGTGGCCTGGCAACGTGCGCGAGCTCGAGAACGTGGTGGAGCGGATGGCGATCCTGGTCGAGCCCACCGCCAAGGTGACGCCCGCGGATCTGCCCGGTCACCTGCAGCGCGGTTCCGCCCACGTCCCCGACACCTCCGGCGTACCCAAGGTCGAGGCCACGGAGGAGGCCTCTGCGCTGCCCCACCTCGCCCCCGAGGAGGACATCGTCCTCAAGGAGGCCGTGGTCGCTTATGAGCGGGCCCTGATCGTGGACGCCCTGACCCAGGAGTTCGGCAACCGCACCAAGGCGGCGAGGCGCCTACACCTCAAGCGCACCACCCTGATCGAGAAAATCGGCCGATTCGGCATCACCCCCGACGAATACGGGGGCACCGGCGCGGACGACGACGATTGACGCCACCTCCGGAAGGGATGGACAGTGGGGACGTTGGGGGGGAGAGACGCCATCGACCTGGTGGTGAACGGCGCTCGCCTGGCCGAAGCGCCCCCGTCCGACCTCCGGCAGCTCGAGCGGCCCCTCCGCCCGCTCGCCCTCGCCACGTCGCCCATCCTCCTGCGGGGCCCCTCGGCCGAGTGCCTGCACGTGATCAAGCGCCTGCACGCCCTCAGCCGGCGGGCGGAGCACCCCCTGCGCATCTGCGAGCAGGAGGCCGACGCGGCCAGCCTCCTCGCCCTCACCAGCCCTGAGCCCCCCGCGCTCGAGGCGGTGGCCGGCACTTGGGCACTCTTCGGCGTGCACTTGTGGCCACTCGAGCGGCAGATCCTGTTGAACAACGCCTTGGAGATCCTGGATCAGCACCGGCTGGCGGGGGACCTCCAGCACGAGCACATCCCGCGGGTGCTCGTGGCAGCGCCGAGCCTGGGAGACATGGCCAGCGGCGGGGGGCCCGGCGACTTCGCCCCCGAGCTCCTCGCCCGCCTCTCGTTCTTCAAGCTCGAGCTGAACCCCCGTTTTCCATGAGGCGCCCTCATCATCCGACATAGGGGGGCTTGTGCTGGAGGCCCAAGATTGGCGAAAAAGCCACCCGTGTAACGGGCGTCACCCGCGCTCGTACCGATGTCGCTCCGACAACATCGAATTCAAGAAGGAACCAAGCCGAATATGAAGAAGACCAACCCCCTCGTCGTTGCCGCCATCTCCGGGATGCTCCTCGGGACCGCCGCCTGCGCGTCCTCCAAGAGCGCTGACACCGGCAGCACCAGCTCCGGCGCCACCTCCGCCCCCGCCGAGACCGGCGACAAGGCCTCTTGCAAGGGCGAGAAGGCCTCCTGCTCCGGCGACAAGGGCGACGAGAAGGCCTCCTGCTCGGGCGAGAAGGCCTCCTGCTCCGGTGACAAGGCCTCCTGCTCCGGTGACAAGGCCTCTTGCTCCGGCGACAAGGCCTCCTGCTCCGGCCAGGGCTGATCCCTTTTTGATCCCGGCCAGGGCGCGTCGCGCGCGGCGCGCCCTGGCCCTACTCCCCCCGCACGATGATCCACGCTCCGCACGCGAACCGCTTCGGGCTGCCGAACATCGGCCTGGGCCTCGGGCTCCGCTCGGTCCACTACGCCCACATCCTCGAGCACTGGCCGGCGGTCGACTGGTTCGAGGTCATCAGCGAGAACTACATGCACACCGCGGGGCGGCCGCTCTACATCCTGGACCAGATCCGGGAGCGGTACCCCGTCGTGCTGCACGGCGTCTCGCTCTCGATCGGGTCCACCGACCCGCTCGACATGGCCTACCTCGGGCGCCTGAAGGCGCTCCGCGATCGCGTGAGCGCCCCCTGGGTCAGCGATCACCTCTGCTGGACCGGGGTGCAGGGCAAGAACACCCACGACCTGTTGCCGATGCCGTACACGCAAGAGGCCTTGCAGCACACCATCCAGCGGGTGCGGCAGGTCCAGGACTTCCTCGAGGCGCCGATCCTCCTCGAGAACCCGTCGAGCTACGTGGAGTTCTCGGGCTCCACCCTCACCGAGTACGACTTCCTGGCCCAGCTGGCCGAGGAGGCGGACTGCGGCCTGTTGCTCGACGTGAACAACGTCTACGTGGCGTCCTACAACCACGGCTACGACCCGATGGCCTACCTCGACGCGCTGCCCATGGACCGCGTGGTGCAGTTCCACGTGGCCGGCCACTCCAACGAGGGCACCCACATCATCGACACCCACATCGGCCCGGTGATCGAGGACGTGTGGGGCCTCTACAAGGAGGCGTACGCGCGCTGCGGCGGCGCGGCCACCCTGCTGGAGTGGGACCAGGACATCCCGAGCTTCGAACAGACCTGGGCCGAGGCGGAGCGGGCGCGCCGCTACGCCGACCTGCCCCGGCGGGCCGAGGCCGCGGCGCCGCCGAGCCCCGAGCGGCGCCAGACCACGTAGAGGCCGGCCACCGCCGCGAGCAGGAGCAGGGTGTAGAGGCTGTCCATGGGGCTGTGCACCACGATCAGGCTGGCCATGGCCAGCTGGAGCAGGATGAGCGCGGTCGCCACCACCGGGCCGGCCGGGCAGCGAAAGACGCCTTGCACTCGGCCCTGCACGGCGTCGCGGCGGCGGAACACGATGAGGCTGCCGTAGGCCAGCCCGAAGAGGATGGCGGCGGCCAGGAAGTAGATGTTGAGGATCTGTTGAAAGCCCCGGGCCAGCGTGAACAGGGCCGCGATGCCGCCCACCGCCACCAGCGCCGGCACCGGCGCCTGGTGCTTGGACATCCGCGCCATGATCGGGAAGGTCAGGCCGTCGCGCGCGAGGGCGAAGGTCACCCGCACCGTGGCGAGCACGGTGGCGGACAGGGCCCCGAGGAACACCACCAGGCTGAGCGCGGTCATGAGGCGGCGCCCGACCTCACCGAACAAGGTAGCCATGACGTCGTTGGCCGCGAAGCGCGAGCCGGCCATCTGGTCGGGGGTGAGCACGAGCAGGTAGGCCACGTTGGCGCCCACGTAGAGCACGGTGAGGGTGAGGGCGGAGCCGAGCAGGGCGCGCGGCAAGGCACGTTGCGGATCCTCGACCTCCTCGGCCAGCTTCACCGCGTCGGTGGTCCCCTCGTAGGCCCACAGCACCGGCGGCAGGGCCGCCACCAGCACCGCCACGAGGGAGCGCCCCTCGGGGAGCACGAGGGGGCGGCCCCAGTCGGTGCTCGCCTCGCCGAGCGCGAGGGCGGCGCCGACCACCCCCACCAGGGCGAGGATCTTGATCGCGGTGAGGACGTTCTGCAGGCCCGCGCCCGCCTTCACCCCGAGGGCGTTGACGCCGACCACCGCCACCACCGAAGCAGCGGCGAGGGGCTTGGCCCACGCGGGGTCAACCGCCAACAGCTCGGCCGCCGCCTCACCGGCGGCGGCGGCGATGGTGGCCGCGCCGCCGCCGATGATGAACACGCTGTAGCCCCAGCCGAAGAAGAAGGCCACGAACTCTCCGTAGGCCTCCCTGAGGTACACGTACTCGCCCCCCGCCTCCGGGAAGCGGGTGGCCAGCTCCGCGCTCACCATGCCGGAGAGGAACACGAAGAGCCCGCCGAAGGCCCACGCCCCCAGCATCCACGCGGGCGAGCCGAGCTCCTGGGCGACGAGGGCCGGCGTCCGGAAGATGCCCGAGCCGATCGCCACCCCCAGCCCCACCAGATACGCGGTGGTGGGGCCGAGCACCCGCATGAGTCGCGCCTGCCCCGTCACGGGGCGGAGCCTACCCGAGGAGCCACCGATGACACGAGACCCTGACGCCGCCGCCGAGACCTTCCAGGTGCGGGTGCGGGCCGACGGCGGCCCCGCGCCCACCGAGGGCGGGGCGGAGGAGCGCCTGGACGCCGAGCGAGCCAGCGCGACCCCGCTGTGGCACCCCGAGCCTCGGCAAGAGGGCGCGCCGCCGCCCGACGCGGGCCGGGTGGAGCACGGAGTGGAGGGGCCGCTCCGCGAGCTGCAGGCCTGGTTCTCGGCCGTGATGACCCACCCCGAGAGCGCGGCGGCGGGCATCGAGGCCGCGCGCCCGATCCAGGCCGCGCTCGGCGCCCCCACGGTGGAGCACGTGGTGAAGCCGAACTCGCGCATGGACGCGGCGGCGCGGATGGCGGTGTACCAGCACGGCTACCACTCGCGCCTGGTGGACTGCGTGAAGGACGACTTCGACGCGGTCGGGCACGCGCTGGGGAAGGCCCGCTTTCACGAGGCCTGCCTGCGCTACGTCCACGCCTACCCGTCCGACGGGCCCAACCTGAACATCTACGCGCGCCACTTCCCCGCCTTCCTCGCCACCCAGGGCGAGTGGCTCCCGGAGGCGGCGTTCCTGTCGGAGCTGGCCCGCCTGGAGTGGGCGATGATCGAGGTGGTGCACGCGGCCGAGGGCCCGCGCCTCGACACGAGCGCCCTCCAGGCCGCGCCGCCGGAGGCGTGGGCGGGGCTGCGCCTCTTTCCCAGCCCGACCTTTCGCTTCGAGACCTTCTCGTACCCGGTCAACGCCTACTTCCAGGCGGTGATGGACGGGCAGGACCCGCCGGTGCCCGAGCCCCGCTGGGCCGCGACCGCGATCTACCGCCGGGGCTGGCGGATCTGGCGCATGGGCTTCACCCCGGCGATGGCCGCGGTGCTGCAAGCGCTGTTGACGGGGGCCCCCCTGGGCGAAGCCCTCGCCCGGCTGGAGGACGAGGCGCTCGAGGGCGAGGATGACACCGCCGACACCGACGTGATGAAGTGGTTCTCGGAGTGGGTCGAGAGCGGGTTCTTCGCCCGGCTGGAGCTGGGCGCGTCCTGAGTCGGCGGGAACAGCCCCGCCCCAGTCCCTTGTTGCCATCCATGATGCTCGCGACCGCCGCGGGGCTCCTGTTGGTGGCGGCGGCCCCCGCCGACGGCCCGGTGCGCCTGGGGTGGCTGCCGGTGGACGAGATCTCCATCGACGCCCTCGAGCAGGACAGCCTGCGCACCGCCTCCCCCGCCGCCCGGTGCGCGCTGCGGGCGGCCCACGAGCTGGCCGAGCTGAGCGTGGGCTACCGCTACTACGGGGACCTCGGGGCAGAAGATCTCGCCCGGGTGCCCTTCGCGCTCTCGTGCTCCGAGCTGGTCTACTACGCCTACGCCTCGTGCGGGGTCGCGCTCGGGCCGCTCCACCAGCGGACCCGGGCGATGGCGTTCCAGCCCGGGATCTACGCCCCCGCCATGGCCCGGCTGGCCCCGGACACCCCGCTCCTGCCGGGGGACCTGCTCGTCTATCACCGGGACCAGGAGTCGGTGGAGCGCGAGGTGGCGGCCCGCGGCTGGGCGCGCCCCGGGCACGTGGTGATGGTGGTGGCGCCGGAGCGCTTCCTGATCATCGGCGCCCACGGGAGCGAGTCCACCCCGGCCGACGCCCCCACCGGGGTGGGCTATCGGGTGCTGCCGGAGCGCTTCGACGCGTGGACCTCGGGGCGGCACCTGGTGGCGGTGTACCGCCCGGTGCCGCCGGAGCTGCAGGTCGACCTGCCGGTGACGGAGACGGCGTCGACCGCGGTGGTCGCGCCGTTGGATAACGCGCCCTGACCTGGGGTCCCGGGCCGGCGAAGCCGTCCCACCCCTCTCCGCGGGCTTCGCCCGCTGCGCGCTCCGCTTGCACCTGGGGTCCCGGGCCGGCGAAGCCGTCCCACCCCTCTCCGCGGGCTTCGCCCGCTGCGCGCTCCGCTTGCACCTGGGGTCCCGGGCCGGCGAAGCCGTCCCACCCCTCTCCGCGGGCTTCGCCCGCTGCGCGCTCCGCTTGCTCTAATCCCTGTTGACCCGCTGGTGGAGGTAGGCCAACGCCGCGCTCTTCTGGCGCGGGGAGCGCTCCGCCAGGTGCGTGGCCAGGGCCTCGAGCGCCTCGAACACCTTGGGCCCGAGCTCACGCTGCAGGCTGGCCTGCACCTCGGCCTCGGACTGGCGGTTCCGGTGCCGGAACGCGGGGTCCCACAGCTCGTCGAGGTGCTCCATCAGGTGGGACTGGGCGAGCGCGTTCCACTCGCCCTTGTCGAACCAGATGCCGTGGCAGATCGCGCAGCGCTCCAGGTAGAAGCCGGGGTCCGCGTCGACCTTCGCTCGGATCAGGATCCCGTGCCCGAGGGGGCACAGCCCGGTGCGGCCGTCCTCGGTGGTGCCGGGGCGGATGGTGCTGTCGGCGTCGAGGAGGCTGCCCACCGCCTCCAGCCGGGCCTCGTCCTTGGGCATCCAGGTGCCCCGGCAGGTGGGGCAGCGCAACAGGCGCGAGGCGCGCCCCTCGGGGTGCTCCAGGGTCACGTCACGGCACTTCGGACAGGCGGGCTGCATGCGCCCAGGGGATCACGAAGCGCCGGCCGCTTCAAGCATGAACGGCGCCGCGGTGGACCGCGTTGCGGACCAGGCGATCGACCAGGGCGGGGAAGTCCAGGCCCGCCACCTGGGCAGCCTGCGGGAGGAGGGACTGGGCGGTGAAGCCGGGGATGGTGTTGGTCTCGAGCAACAGCGGCGCCCCGTCGGGGGCGATCATCACGTCGGTGCGGCTCATGTCGCGGCAGCCGAGGGCCTCGTGGGCGGCGAGGGCGAGGGCCTGCACCCGGTCCCTGAGCGCGTCCGGGATCCGGGCCGGGGTGATCTCGTCGGTGGCCCCCGGGGTGTACTTGGCCTCGTAGTCGAAGAACTCGTACTTGGCGGTGGGCACGATCTCGGTGACCGGGAGGGCGCGGAGGGTGCCCGCCTCGGCGTCCTCGAGCACCCCGCAGGTGAGCTCGGTGCCCTTCACGAAGCGCTCCACCAGCACCTCGTTCCCCTGCCCCACCAGCTCCGACACCGCCGCGACCAGGGCGTCCACGCTCTTCGGGAACGACACCCCGAAGCTGGAGCCATTGCAGGATGGCTTGACGACCCAGCGATCCCCGAGCCGCGCCGCCGCCTCGCGCACCGCGGCCTCGGAGTGGGTCCGCGCCCGGAACACCGCGAACTCGGGGGTGGGCAGCCCGGTCGCCACGTAGATCTGCTTGGCGCGCACCTTGTCCATCGCGAGGCCGCTCGCCGCCACCCCGGAGCCGACGAAGGGCATCCCGAGCGCCGTCAACATACCTTGCACCGTGCCGTCCTCACCGAAGGGCCCGTGCATGGCGATGAACACCACGTCGGCCCGGGCCCGCAGCTCGTCCAGCGCGCGCCCCACCGAGGGCTGGGCCTCGCCCCCCAACGACCACACCCCGTTCTTGCCGATGACCACCGGCACACTGAGCTCGGGCTCCAGGGCCGCCAGGACCTGACTGCCGCTCCTCAGGGAGACGTCGTGCTCCGAGCTCGGCCCCCCCATCAACACCGCCACGCGTGGCTTGGACATGCCTTCCATTCCTCCCGGCGGAGGCGTTTTGCAAGGTCCAGGCCCGGGCCTGGCGCCCCGCCTGTGAAGGGTGCGTGGTGATTCCTACCCGCCGCGTGAGGTGCCGCGCACCACGCCGGGGTGTGACGCAACACCGCCGTCACCGGCCCGCGCTTCGGGAGGCCCGGCGGTTGGCACGCGACGTGGAACTCCGCCGGGCATGCCTGTCGATCTCCCCCACGCCCACCCCACCGTCACCCGCCAGCTGCGCGAGAACCTCGAGACCCTGCGCCAGGCCGAGCACGACCATGAGCTCGAGGGCCCGGAGCTCCAGCAGGCGGTGGCGCAGCAGCTGGACGAGTTCCGCACCAACAAGCAGGCCCCCCGGGGCTGCATGGGGCGCCGCAAGTACGTGGGCATGTCCGCCACCGACCTCGCCGCCCAGAAGCTCGGGGGTGACCGGGCGGCCCGGGGCGCGGGCCTCGTGGGCTGGGTGCAGGCCCAGGCCCTGCGCGGGCCTCCGCCGGACGTCAGCCGGGTCTTCGATCAGGTGCAGCGGGAACAGCGCTTCACCGGCCGGGAGCTGGAGGCGCGCCTCTTGAACCCGGCCGGGCTCCTCGCCGGCTACATCGGCGGGCCGGACGAGGCGGTCACCTGCCGGCAGGCCTACGCGCGGCTGAAGGACGCGCGGTGGGCGAGCTCCTGCGGCCAGACGTCGGACCTGCTGAAGGAGTTGATCAGCGACGACTGGGTGGCCGGCCCCGCGTCGGGCAGCAAGCCGGGCATGGAGATCCTCGATGACCTGAAGGCGGCGATCCGCAACCCGGCCAACACGCACATCCGGGTCCAGATCGGGTGCCACAGCTTCATGATCGAGAACAGCGGGCCCAACTGCCGCCTCTACCAGAGCTACATGGCGGTGGGCTTCGGGGGCTACGGGCTGGCGGACAGCTTGCAGACCGACCGAGCAATGCCCCGGGCGGAGTTCCTGCAGCGACTCGAGCAGGTCTTCGACCCCCGGACGAACGACCACGCAGCGGCGACCCTCTTCCGCGGCACCTGCGATCCCACCGCCAACGCCGACCCGGGCGACGTCAAGATCTCCTTCGAGACGACGAGCCAGCCGCGGAGCGCGGCCCAGCTGAAGCGCGCCTTCGAGGCGAAGCTGGGCGAGAACCGCGCGGCCTGGCGCGAGGTGGCCGGCTCGAACCAGCGGGCCACCGAGTACGCCCTCGCCCACCTGGCGTGAGCTGGTCCTCGAGCCGCAGGCGCTACTCGGGGGTGAGGTGGGCCGCCGCGTCGGGCCGGTTCTCGTCCGCCGGGATCTGACCGGGCAGGCAGCGGGGCAGGACCACCACCGCCACCAGGCCGGGGCCGTCCTCCGCCGCATGCACGTCCAGCCACCCGTTGTTCTTCAGGAGCAGCACCTTGGCCAGGGTGAGGGCGATGCCCTTGCCGCCGCCGACCCGCGGGGCGGGCTCTTCGCTCCACGCGCTCCCCAGCCCGATGCGGGCCTGGATGCGGCGCAAGGCGGCCTGCCGTTCCTCGCCCTCCACTCCGAAGTCCCGCACCCGCACCCGAGCGAACCAGGGGCCAGAGGCCTCGGCGCGGATCTCGAGCGGCCGCGCCCCGCCGTAGGTCACCGCGTTCGCGATCAGGTTGGCGAGGGAGCTCTCCAGCCCCTCCGCGCACCAGACCTCCAGCTCCGGCACCTCGAGCTGCCCCACCCGCACCTTGTCGGCGCCGCCGAGCATCGGCGCCGCCCGGGTGAGGGCGCCGTCGATCACCCGGGCGAGCGGTGCAAGCTGCCCTGACTCGCCCTGGCGGAGCCCCCGCGCCAGCTCGGCCGACATCGCGATCACCGAGTGGGAGGTTCTCGCGAGCTCGTCCATCAGCTCCATCCACGGGCCCCGGTCCAGGGCCCCGCACTGGCAGCGCTGGCTCGCCTCGTCGAAGTGGTGCCGGATCTGGTCGCTCACGAGCACCAGCGCGCCGAGGGGGCTGTTGATGTCGTGCGAGAACTTGGTGGCGGCGAGCCCGCGAGAGAGCAGCCCCGAGGTGAGCCGCAGGACGTCGCGCTCACGGGTGCGCAGGGCCAGCTCGGCCTCCATGCGCTGGGACTCCTCGAGCTGCCGGTGGTAGCGGCCGCAGTCGAGGCCAAGGACCCGCAGCACGAGCAGGACGAGGAAGAGCGACAGGCCCTGGGCCATCATCACCGCGAGGAAGAGGCTGGAGTCCCGCTCATGGAGCGCGATGAGCCCGTCGTGACCGGCCACATCCAGCACGAGGAGCACCGCGTTGAAGGCCCCGAAGCCGAGGACGTACGGCCACATCGATGCCCACGCCCCGTGGAAGACCCATGCGTCGTTGAAGACCCACGAGACCAGGATCATGACCCCGACCACCACGAAGAAGGGGGCGGAGAACCAACAGAGGAAGAGGAGCCAGTTGATCTGCACCAGGGCCTGGAAGCCGTAGCTCAGCATGAAGGCCCGAGCGTCTCGACGGACCACCGCGCGCTGGGTCCACGCGAAGCTGGGGACGTGCATCACCACCAGGAACCAGGGCAGCGCGTAGACCGGCCCGCCGTGCTGGCCCGTCGCCCAGCCATTCACCGACAAGATCGTGGCGATGGCGGTGAGGAAGGCGGGGACCACCACCCCGAGCACGAGGTTCCGTGGGCTGTAGGCCCCGTCCAGGCGCGCCGTCACCGACGGGCTCGCGAACACGCCCGCCCCCGCGCGCGCCCGAGCGCCCTGCAACCCTATCGCGACCCCTGCCTGCTCCATCTCCCCGTCGAGCCGCGGCCTAGAACCCCGGCATGCCCCGCATCAGGCCCTTGAGCCCGCCCGGCCCCATCTTCGCGAGGCGCTTCATCATCTTCTTCGCGTCCCGGAAGCGCTTCAAGAACTGGTTCAGCTCGCTCACCGAGGTGCCCGAGCCGGCAGCGATCCGCTTCCTCCGCGAGCCGTCGATGATGTCCGGGTTGTTGCGCTCGCCCGGGGTCATGGAGCAGATCATCGCCTCGATGCGGCGGAGCTCCTTGTCGGGGTCGGGGCCGCCGGGGCCCATCTTCTTCATGGCCTGGCTCATCCCGGGGATCATCCCCATGAGCGACTTCATGTCACCCATCTTGCGGAGCATGGCCATCTGATCTCGGAAGTCCTCCAGCGTGAACTCCGCCTTCTTGAGCTTCTTGGCCATCGTCTTGGCCTTCTTCTCGTCGTAGGCTTGCTGGGTCTTCTCGATCAGCCCCATCACGTCGCCCATGCCCAGGATCCGCTGGGCCACGCGCTCGGGGTGGAAGGGCTCGAGGGCGTCCATCTTCTCGCCCATACCGGCGAAGTAGATGGGGGCGCCGGTCACCTGGCGCACGCTGAGGGCGGCGCCGCCGCGGGCGTCACCGTCCAGCTTGGTCATCACCACGCCGTCGATGCCCACCTGGGCCTTGAACTCGGTGGCGGTGTTGACCGCGTCCTGACCGGTCATGCCGTCCACCACCAGGAGCGAGTAGTGGGGGCTGAGGAGCTCCTTGGCGTTGCGCAGCTCCTCCATCATCTCGGGGTCGATCACCAGGCGACCGGCGGTGTCGACGATGACCACGTCGTGGCCCTGCCGGTCCACCTGTTGCAAGGCGGCCTGCGCGATGTCCTTCACCGGCACCCCGGGCTGGGTGTCGAAGACGTCCACGTCGACCTGCTGGGCCAGGGTCTTCAGCTGCTGGATGGCGGCGGGCCGGTAGATGTCGGCCGGCACCAGGAAGGGCTTCTTGCCCCCGAGCTTCAGCCGGAGCGCAAGCTTGCCGGCGGTGGTGGTCTTACCGGACCCCTGAAGGCCCATCAGCAGGATGATGATCGGCGGCTTCTTCTTGAGGTCCAGCTCGGCCGCCGTCCCTCCCATCACCTTCACCAGCTCCTCGTGCACGATGCGCACGAACTCCTGGGTCGGCGACAGCGAGGCGCTCACCTCCTTGCCGAGGGCGCGCTCCTTCACCGCGTTGATGAAGCCCTTCACCACCGTGAAGTGGACGTCGGCCTCGAGCAGGGACAGGCGCACGTCCCTCAGGGCGTCCTTGATGTTGTTCTCGGTGAGGGTGCCGTGACCGCGGACCTTCTTGATGATGTCTTGGAAGCGGTCCTCGAGATTGTCGAACACGCGTAGCTCCTCAATGCCTCAGGCCAACAGGCCCCGGCTCATGACCACCTTCTGGATCTCGGTGGTGCCCTCATAGATTCGTAGCGATCGGATCTCCCGATACAAGCGCTCGACCACGCTGCCCTGCCGGACCCCGTCCCCGCCGTGGATCTGGACGGCGCGGTCGATGATCCGCTGGGCGGCCTCGGTGGCGTACATCTTGGCCGCGCTGCTGTAGAGCCCGGCCTGGGGATCCTCGGCCGCGTGGGCGGTGGCCGCGCGGTACACCAACAGGCGCGCCGCCAGGAGCTCCGTCCAGGAGTCCGCCAACAGGGCGCCTATCTGCTGGAACTTCCCGATCGGGCTCCCGAACTGCGAGCGCGCCTTGGCCCGCGCGACGGCCTCCTTCAAGGCCCGCGTGGCCATGCCCACCGACGCCGCGCCCACCGTGGTGCGGAAGTGGTCGAGGGTCCGCATCGCGACCTTGAAGCCCTCGCCCTCGGCCCCGATCAACGCGTCGGCCGGAACTCGCGCGTTCTCGAGCGCGATCTCCCCACACGGGTGCGGGGCCACGAGGTGGTAGCGCTCCACCAGGCGCACCTGGTCCTTCGGCACCAGGAAGGCCGAGAGCCCCTTCGGGCCCGGGCCGCCGGTGCGCGCGATGACGCTGTAGAAGTCCGCGATGCCCGCGTTGGTGATGTAGCGCTTGGTGCCGTTCAGCACCCAGTGGTCGCCGTCCCGCACCGCGGTGGTGGCGATCGCGCCCACGTCGCTCCCGGCCTCGGGCTCGGTGATGCCGATGGCCGCGATCGCCTGGCCGAGGCGGACCTTCTCGCGCCAGGCGGCCTTTTGGGCCGCGCTCCCGTAGAGCGCGAGCGGGCCGTAGCCGAGGCCCTGGAGCGCGGCCATGGAGTCGGCGAGGCCGCTCGCCGCGCCCACCACCTCGCGCACCACGCAGATCCCCACCACGTCGAGGTCCACGCAGGCGTCGAGCAAGCCACCTTGCCCGAGCGCCGCGGTCATCGCGAAGGCGGCCTCGTCGGACTCCTCGTGCTCCCGCGGCAGGATGTGCTCGGCCACCACCGCGCGCGCCCGAGCCTCCAGGGCCCGGTACTCGTCCCCCAACGCGATGCCGGCGTCGTCGGCGATGGGGCGCTCGAGATCGACCTTCACGCCCTACTTCCCCTTGAAGACCGGCTTGCGCTTCTCGACGAAGGAGGCGTGGAACTCCTTGAAGTCGTCCGCGAGCATGCAGATGGTCTGGGCCCGGGCCTCGGCGTCCAGGGCGGTGTTGAGGTCCATGGACATGCTGTTGTTCAGCAGCTCCTTGGTCATCCCGAGGCTGAAGGTGGGGCCCTCGGCCAGGCGGCGGGCCACCTGCGTCGCGCGCTCCATCAGCGCCTGGGGCGGCACCACCTGGTTGAACAGGCCGATGCGGTGGGCGTCCTCCGCCAGCACCGAGTCGCCGAGCATCAACAGCTCGGTGGCGCGCGACAGCCCGATCACCCGGGGCAGCAGGTAGGCGGCGCCCATGTCCGCCCCCGTCAACCCGACCTTCGTGAACAGGAACGCGATCTTCGCGTTGTCGGCCGCGATGCGAAGATCCGAGGCGAGCGCGATCACCGCCCCCGCCCCCGCCGCGGTGCCGTTGATCGCGGCCACGATCGGCTTTCGCAGGCGCCGCATGTTCCGGATGACGTCGCCGGTCATGCGGGCGAAGGCGGTCATCTCGGTGGGGCTGGCGCTGATCAGCTTGCCGATGATGTCGTGGACGTCGCCGCCCGAGCAGAAGCCCTTGCCGGTGCCGGTGACGATCACCGCCCGCACCTCGTCCATGCCCTGCAGGGCGTGGAAGGTGTCGACCAGCGCCTGGTAGATCTCGAAGGTCAGGCTGTTGAGCCGGTCGGCGCGGTCGAGGCGCAGGGTCGCGACCCCCTCCTCGACCGAGAAGTGCAAGCCCTCTGGCAACTGCATCAGCGGCCCTCCGGGATCACCGCGGTGGCCTCGATCTCCACCTTGGCCCCCGCCTCCAGCAGGTCCGCCACCTCGACCAGCGACATGGCCGGGAAGTGCCGCCCCATGATGGCGCGGTACGCCTTCCCCACCGCCTTGATGTGCTTCATGTAGCTCTTCTTGTTGGTGACGTAGATGGTCAGCCGGCACACGTGCTCGGGCAGCCCGCCCGCCGCGCGCACCACCTCGGTCACGTTGGCGAGGGCCTGCTCGAACTGGCCGGCGAACTCCTCGGTCACCAGCTTCTGGTCGCGCCCCCAGCCGATCTGGCCGGCCACGAACAAGAGCCGCCCCGGGGCGGCGAGCACGCCGTTGCTGTAGCCCACCGGCGCGCCAAGTGAAGTCGGGTTGATGGTCTCGTGCCTCATGCCAACGTCTCCCCTCCATCCATCACCAAGGCCTGCCCGGTGATGTGCCGGGCCGCGGGGGTGGTCAGGAACGTCACGTACCCCGCCACCTCCTCCGAGCTCAGCACCTCCCGCATGGGGATCTTCTCCTCGATGCGGGCGCGGGCCTCGTCCATGCTGCAACCTGTCTTGTCCGCGATGTTCTGCAGGGTATGCAGGAACATCTCGGTGTCCACCCACCCGGGGCACACGGCGTTCACCGTGATCCCCTTCGGGCCGAGCTCGAGGGCGGCCGAGCGCACCAGGCCGAGCACCGCGTGCTTGCTCGCCGAGTATGCCGACGTGTAGCGCTGCCCCGCCACCGCGGCGGTGCTCGCGACCACGATGATCCGACCCCGGATCCCCGCCGCGGTCATGCTGCGGGCCGCCGCCTGCACGAGGTGGAACGCGGAGTAGGTGTTGACCTCGAACAGCCCCTTCACCGCCTCGGGCTGGTTCTTGACCACCGGTTGGGAGAAGGCCTGACCCGCGTTGGCCACCGCCACCTCGACCGGGCCGAGCTCGGCCTCGGCCCGCCGGATCAGCTCCACCGCCGCCGCGGGGTCGGTCACGTCCCCCGGCACCACCCGGGCCTTTCCGCCCAGGGCCTCGATCTCCGCCCGCACGTCGTAGAGCTGGTCCGCGGTGCGGGACTGCAAGGCGACCGGGTAGCCGGCCCGGGCGAGGGCCAGGGCCACCGCCCGCCCGATGCCTCGCCCGGCCCCAGTGATGACGGCAGACGGCCTCCGCTCGCTCATGCGCCCTCGGGCGGTACCGCCGTGGCCGGGCCCGGGTCAAATCCTTTGGCCGGCGCAGCCTGCTGATGTATGCTGATGTATTCCTCGGCCGGCCATGCCCCCCTTTTTGCGGGGTGGAAAGTTGAAGCGCGGCTTGCTTTATCGCTAGTGTCCCACCGCAGGTCCCGCGAGGGCGGGAGTCGTCCACCATGCAGCACGTTCTCGTATGCGCGCAGGACTCGGTGCTGGCCAAGAAGGTCAGGTTCCTGCTGGCCAACGACCGCTGCGACGTGGAGATCCTGGAGGAGCCCGTCCGCCTGGACACCCGCTTGGGTGACCGAGACGTGGATCTGCTGGTCCTCACCCGTGACCTGGCGGGGGAGGACGCGATCGAGCTGTTGGGCCGCATCGACCCCGGGCTCAACATCCCCCCGACCCTCGTATTGGGCGGCGGCGACGCCGTCACCGCCGACTTCATCCACCTGATTCCAGACCCGGTAGACACCCAAGCCATCTACCGGATCGCCTCCGAGCTGTTGGACACCGTCTCGATGGACGACACCTCGGACGAGGCCCGAACGCTCATGGCCCTGCCCCGACCCGACTTCACCCGTGATCAAGCTCAGGAGGCCGAGGACACCGCGGCCATGCGCTTCGCGGGGGCAGACGGCGACGGGGAGGAGCTGTCGTTCACCGACGTGACGGGTCTGGACGAGATCGCTGGCCGTTTGGACCAGCTCGAGAGCGATCAATTGAACGAGCAGCTCAGTGACGCCTTCGACATTGACGAGGTCAGCGACGTGGCACACCCTCCCCGTCGTCCCGTGGCACCTCCGTCGCCCAACCCCGTGGCCTCCGGCTCCCTCGAGCCGGCCCGCTTCGCCAAGGCGCTCTTCCAGTGCTGGTCGAAGCGCGTGAGCGGAGCCCTGGTGGTGGTCCGTCCCGATGAGACGTCCACCATCTATCTCGAGAAGGGCAGCCCGGTGCACATCGAGTCCAGCATCCCCGGGGATCAGCTGGGCAAGGCCCTGGTGGCGCGCGGCCGCATCACCGACGCCCAGTACGCCGACGGCGCCAAGCGCGCGATCGAGCGCGGGGTGCACCTCGGCCAGGCCCTGGTCGACCTCGGCTTCTTCAGCGACACCGAGTTCGGTCAGGAGCTGGGCCAGACCGCGCGTGACCGCATCGTCACGTGCTTCTCGGCCCGGAGCGGCAGCTTCGAGCTCGACACCCGGCGGAGCCCGCCGACCTCGGACCGGCCCTACCACCTCAACATGGCCCACATCATCGCGGACGGCATCCGGAAGCACGCCGACGCGCCGGTGCTGAACCAGGTCCTGGGCGAGGTCGACGCCCGCTACTTCAAGCTGAACCGCAGCATCTCGGAGCTCGCCGACACCTACCCGATGGACGGCCGCGAGCGGCAGTTCCTCGCCTTCGAGGGTCGCGCCTACAACGTGCAGGACGCGACCGAGAACGCCACCCTCACCTCGCAGGAGGCCTACAAGCTCCTCGCCATCCTCACCATCTGTGAAGAGACGCGGGACTTCACGCCCGGCGTGAAGGAGTTCGAGGACCGCATCAAGGAGGAGCAGCGCCGGATCAAGGATCTGCAGTCCAGCTTGCCGGGCCCCGCCCTGTCGAGCGCCCCCGCGGCCCTCCCGGTGCCGCCGCCGGCGAGCACCCTCCCCACCGCGAGCCGCTCCGGCCCCGGCCTGCCCCCGATCTCGAAGCCCGCGACCGGCGCCTTCGGCGACCCGCTCAGCTCGAGCAACGGCCTGCCGCCCGCGCCGCCGCCGTGGGGCGTGGAGGGCCCGATCGAGTCGGCCCCCCCGCCGCCGCCCCCGCCCCCGCCGCCCGCGTCCACCCAGCCGCCCCCGGTGCCGGCCGCGGTGCCGCCCCCGCCCGCCCCGACCGAGGACATCCCGCCGATGCCGGTCCCGGCCGACGGCGAGATGGGCATGACCCCGCGACCCCTGGTCTACGCGAAGCCCCTGCCGCGCGGCACCGACGGCCAGCCGCTCGAGACCTCGGAGCGGACGCTCTCGCGGGAGCACTTCCAGCGCGGCGTGACGCTGCTCGGCCAAGGCAACTTCGCCAACGCCGAGGAGGCCTTCCGCGACGCGGTGGCCCTCTGCTCGGAGGAGCACGTGTATCTCATCGGCCTGGCGCGGGCCATCTACTACAACCCCGGCTACTCGGCGATGGGGAAGGTCCCGGTGCTCCGAGGCATCGTGGAGCGCGCCCAGGGCCTGGCGCCCGACGACAAGCGGGTGGCTACGCTCAGGGCGTGGGTGGACAACGCCCAGCGTTCGCTCGCATTCTGAGCGCCTGCTTCGACGGAAGATCATCTGGAGCGCCGCCCTGGCCTGCGCCCTCGCGGCCTGCAGACAACAGACAACGCCAGATCCCCCACCTCCGATCGCCGCGGGTGCAACCCGCGTTGCGGTCTGGGGCGACGCCCAGGTCCTGGTGTGGGGCCGCGACGAGGCGCCCCTCCGCGTCCTGGACCTCGCGACCTCCACCCTGACCGAGCTCGCGCATCCCCTGGACCGGGTGTTGGCAGTGGCGCCCGGTGCCAAGGCACTCCTGGGCGAGAAGGCCGGCCGGCTCGCGGTGTGGACGCAAGACTCCTTGCAAGAGCTGCCGGGCCCGGCCCTCGGCCGCCCGCTGACCCTCGTGACCGGCCCCTCCGAGTGGCTGGTGGCAGACCCCGAGGGGCCCCGGCTCTGGCGCGGCGCCGACGGCCGCTGGTCCGAGGTGTCGGACCCGTTCCGGGCCCTGTTCGAGGCGGCGCTGGAGCACCCCACCGCCGAGGACCTCCTGTGGTTCGAGGGCCCGGCCGTGCTCCGCCGCTACGGCGAGTTCGGGGTGCTCCCCTTCAGCGTCTCAGCCGCCCACGGGCAGCTGACGTCGCTCGGCCCGAGGGTCCCGGTTCCGGTCATCGAGGTGCTCACGCGGCGCGACCGCACGCTCCTGGCGCCGGAGTACGGCCTCACACAGATGTGGACGCTCGACGGTGATCGACCGCTGGAGCTCGGCGAGCAACCTCGGTGGCCCGTCCCGGCCAAGACCCGGTTGCTCACGCAGGACGCAGAGGGGCGCGCGTTGGTGCTGCACGAGAATGGCATGCTGGTGCGCGAGAACGTTCCGTGGTGGGCGCGCGTGGAGGTCGATGGGTGCGAGCTGATCGAGGCTCGCCAGATCATCGGGGTCGAGGATCTGCTCGTGGTGGTGGGCGCGGATGGGCGGCTGTCCTGGTGCGCGGTGCCGCCGAGCTCCGACCAGGGCAGCTCCTGACCCAACGCGGTGCGATCGTCGAGGCCGCTGTCAGATCTCGGCCGCGCCCGCGGTATCCCCAGAGGTGACGGCCAAGACCACCGCGACACACCACACACGCCGCCGCTGCGGGACGGTGGGCCTCCTCGCGGGGCTCCTCGGTGGGATCCTCCTGTTGCCCTCCCCCGCGGAGGCCTCCCGCACGATCACCGTGGAAGGCCGCCTCTTCTACAACGACCTCCGCAACATCGGGCACTTCGACTACCGGCGCACGATGTCCGGCGCGGTCGGGCAGCAGGTCGGCTTCTCCGCGGGCGCCACGAACTACCTCGGCGCCTGGTACGTGGTGGCGGACTTCTACGAGGTGGACACCGTGCCCAACTCGATCCTTCACCCCAACTGCCACTCCCAGACCCTCCTCGGGTCGAGGACGATCAACTACCGCGGGGAGTATTCGTTCACCGCGACCATCGACGACGACAACTGCAACGCCGACGGCAACGTCTACCCGGACATCGCGGTGAAGTTCCGCCTGCGCTTCTGCAACGCGAGCTCACGGTGCTACTCGGTCGAGGACGGCAACAACGACACCTACGAGCTGTGGCACTTCGCCGCGAGCCCGAGCAACCCCGCCGAGATGTCGATCGGCACGCGCGTGCTCGCCGACGCGGCCTTCGAGGCCGCGCCCTACGACGTGAACGCCATGGCCGCGAACCACTACGCGGGCCTGGTGGAGGCGACGGATATCTGGCACGTGCAGGAGGGCGTCCCGTTCTACTACAGCGACTTCGGCGAGGTGTTCATCGAGTTCCCGTCCGCGTCGTTCACCTCTGCCAAGACCACCGGGAACTCTCGGATGCACTTCCCGATGCCGGCCCAGTGGCCCGCGGGCGGCTACCACGAGTTCGGCCACATCCTGCACGCCCGCGCGTGGGAGGGCACCACCGGCAACTGCGGCAACTGCCCCGGCGGCGTCTACGACAGGAACGGCGACCCCGACTGGAACGGCACCGAGCAGGAGTACGACCACACCGCGCTCCTGGAAGGCTGGGCGAGCTTCGTCGGCGTCGCCACCCAGTACTATCCGGACGGCTGCGGCAGCTCCTGGAGCGACAACACCTCACAGCGGATCTGCAGCGCCGACCCGACCGAGTACCCCCAGACCGCGGCCTACGTGACGCACCCGAACGCGGGGAAGTCATACCCGCGCAACGTGGCCAAGATGCTCTGCGCCTGGACGGACGAGATCAACGACAACGACCCGAACATGGCGGGCTACGGGGACATCTTCCACGCGACGTTGTACTCGACGTGGTCCAACATGGAGAACCTCCGGGACTGGGCGAACGGCGCAGCCGGGCTGCACGCGTGTGACTACGTCGACTACTACCTGAACGAGCGCAAGAGCGTAGCCAACGTCGGCGCCGCCGCCCATGACGACTACGTCGAGTGGATCACGAACCTGATCTACAACGCCGGCATCTCGTGCGGCTACCCGGCGCCCAGCGGCACGTAGGTCAGGGGACAGCCCGACCGCGACGTCGCCTCACCGCCACCACGTGTACCAGCGCCGCCTGCGGTTCACGACCTGCACCCGCAACCTGGGTTGCCGATAGAACAGCCAAACCCAGAACGAGACGAGATAGTAGGGCCCAAGGAACGCACCGATGAGGAGCCCGAACCACCCGCCAGTGGAGACCTCACGCCCGGTCTTCTCATGGATGAGCGCGGTGCCAAACGCGCCCACCAGCGCGAAGAACAGCCGGTAGAGCCAGATCTCGATGGTGGGATCCACGAAGCCAGCGTACCAGGGTTTCATCCCGCACGAAGGGCGCCCCAAGCAGAGGCTCGAAGCGCAGCGCGAGCGGAGCGGGAGGGGCCGAGGTCTTCCCCCGGAGGGGGACCGTTGGGACGGCATCACGGCCGATCGAAGCCAACGCGTCCGGGGTCCCAACAAGGCGGTGCGGCCGTCGACCAGAGCCAAAGCACCCGCTCCCGCCGGTCCCCCGGAGCGGGGAAGGCCTCGGGCCCAGTCGAGCGCAGCGTCGAGTCACCTCCGCCCTCCGGCACCCGAAGCGCGGCACGAGCGCGCAATCAGGATCCCGCCCTCCGAGGCCCTGAAGCGCCGCACGAGCGGGCGCCTCAGGCAGCTCTGGACCGAAGCGCGGCGCGAGCGGAGCGGGAGGGGCCGAGGTCTTCCCCCGGAGGGGGACCGTTGGGACGGCATCACCGCCGATCGGAGCAAACGCGTCTGGGGTCCCAACAAGGCGGTGCGGCCGTCGACCAGAGCCAAAGCACCCGCTCCCGCCGGTCCCCCGGAGCGGGGAAGGCCTCGGGCCCGGAAGCGCAGCGTCGAGTCACCTCCGCCTCCGGCCCTACGAGCACTCAGATCTCGCTGAGGATCTGCGCCCGCTTCGCCGCATACTCATCCTCCGACAGCACGCCCGCCGCCTTCAGAGCGTCGAGCTTCTGCAACCGCTCCACCATCGAAGGCGCCCCACCCTGCGCAGGCGCCGCGGCCGGAGCCGGAGCCGCCTGCTGCGGCTGCTGCGGATACTGCGGCTGCTGAGGGTAGCCAGGCTGCTGCACCACGCCGCCCATCATCCCGCCACCAGGCATGCCCATCCCCACCCCCGCCGCCATCTGCTGCGGATACGCGCCAGGGTGCTGCCCGCCCATCATGCCCGCCATCTGGTTGCCCATGTTCATGCCCGCGGCGAGGCCATGCCCGCGCCGGCCATGCTGTTCGGCGTGCGCGCCGCGTCGGGGATGGCGTTCGCCATCTGGTAGGCGGCGTACTGGTTCATGTTGCCCAGGATCGACATCTCGCTCCGGGTATCGAGGACCTTCTCGACCGCCGGGGGCAGCGAGATGTTCTCGATGATGAACTTCGGGATCTCGAGGCCCAGGTCCTCGAAGTCCGCCGCGATGGCCGGCTTCACCTTGTCGGCGATCGCGTCGTAGTTGCTCGCGAGATCGAGCGCCGCGACCTTGGCCTGGCCGAGGGACGAGGTGAAGCGCGAGACCAGGGTGCGCCGGAGCTGGCCCAGGATCTCGTCGACCTCGAACTGGCCGTCGGTGCCAGCTACGTTGCGCAGGAACTTCGCCGGGTCCTTCACCTTGAGGGTGAAGACGCCGAACGCGCGCAGGCGGATGGGCCCGAACTCGGGGTCGCGCAGCATGATGGGGTTCTGGGTGCCCCACTTGAGGTCGGTGACCTGGGTGCTGCTGACGAAGTAGACCTCGGCCTTGAAGGGCGAGTTGAAGCCGTACTTCCAGCCCTTCAGGGTGGCCAGGATCGGGAGGTTCTGGGTGGTGAGGGTGTACGTGCCGGGGCCGAAGACGTCGGCCATCTTGCCCTCGTTCATGAAGACCGCGGTCTGGCCCTCACGGACGACGAGCTTGGCGCCGTTCTTGATCTCCTGGGCTCGGACGGGGAAACGCCACACCAGGGTCTCGTGGCTGTCGTCCAAGAACTCGATGATCTCGATGAACTGCGAAGTGATGCGGTCCCAAAGTCCCATTGCGTACCTGCTCCTCGTGCGCGCCCCCCACCCCGGGCCTTCCCGGGGGCGGCGCGCGTTGGAGGATCTATACGCACCCCTACGCCGCAAGTAAAACGCCCCCGTGGTATGAGCAGAGGGTGACCGAGACGGTGGAATTCGGCGCCGGTGGGCGCCGGGCCGCGCTGTCCTTCGTGCTGGTGGTCCCCCGGGACGCCGGCCCCGAGCGGGTGCCGGTCGACGGCACCCTCCTGGTGGGGAAGCACCCCGACAACGACGTGGTGATCGACGCCCCAGGTGTGTCCAGGTACCACCTCGAGCTCCGGGCCGAGGCCGACCGGGTGGTGGTCCGGGACGTCGGCAGCAAGAACGGCACCTTCTTCGACGGGGCCCGGGTCACCGAGGTGCGCCTGGGGGCCGGGGCCACGGTGCGGATCGGCGGCCCCGGGGGCCTCGCCCTCGGCATCGAGCTGGTCGCCCGACCCCAGCTCGCCCCCTCCGCCCGGGACCGCTTCGGCCCCCTCATCGGCGAGGCGCCGGCCATGCGCCAGGTCTTCGCCATCCTCGAGCGCACCGCGGCGAGCGACGTCACCCTCCTCGTCACCGGCGAGACCGGCACCGGCAAGGAGCTGGTGGGCCGGGCGGTGCACGAGGCCTCGCCCCGCCACGCCGGGCCCTACGTGGTGGTGGACTGCGGCGCCATCCCCGAGAACCTCATCGAGAGCGAGCTCTTCGGCCACGTGCCGGGGGCCTTCACCGACGCCCGGGACGCCCGCAAGGGGGCCTTCGAGCTGGCCGACGGGGGGACCCTCTTCCTCGACGAGATCGGCGAGCTCCCGCTGGATCTGCAACCCAAGTTGCTACGGGCGGTGGAGTCCCGCACCATCCAGCGCCTGGGCGAGGGCCAACGCCGCCCGGTGAGCGTGCGGGTGGTGGCCGCCACCCACCGGGACCTCGGGGCCGAGGTGAAGGCGGGGCGCTTCCGGCAAGACCTCTACTTCCGGCTCGCGGTGGTGAACGTGCACCTGCCGCCGCTCAGGGAGCGCGGGCAGGACATCCTGCACCTGGCCCAGTACCTGCTCGGTGAGCTCGGCGCGCAGGACGCCCTGCGCTTCGAGGGCGAGGTGGCCCACGCCCTGATGACCTACGCGTGGCCGGGGAACGTGCGCGAGCTGCGGAACGCGATCGAGCGGGCCCTTCACCTCGGAGCCGAACACGCCCTCCCGATGGGCGAGGGCGAGCCCATCTACGCCAACACCGCGCCGGGCGAGGCCCCCGACCTCCCCTTCAAGGAGGCCAAGGCGCAGATCGTCTCCGCCTTCGAGCGGGCCTACGTGGAGCGCCTCATCGAGCGCCACGCCGGCAACATCAGCGCGGCGGCGCGGGACGCAGGGATCGACCGGAACTACTTGTATCGGTTGTTGGAGAAGCACGGTCTGCCGGGTCGCTGACCGGCTCGGACCGCGCCCCGCCCCGCAGCCGCATCGCCACCAGCCCCACCAGGCGCTCCGCCGCGCGCTCCGCCGCCTGCCCCACCGCCCGGCGCCCGGCCCCGTCCAGGCTCTCGATGCGCCCCGCGGTCGACAGGTACGGCGCCTCGCCCACCACCGCGCCGGACTGAAAGCGGACCTGCCCATCGGGCGCGACCAGGCGCCCCGTCAGCACCACCACCGCCTCGTACTGGGCGGCCCGGAAGCCTGGGCTCCGAGAAGGCGGCCTGCTGGGTGCTGACCGAGGCCAGGCGTCACCTCGAGCCGCGGCACTTCGCGCGACAGGACGAGCCGGAGCCCGGCGCTCCGGGCCACCGCGCGGCGCACCTCGGCCTCGACCCGGGCGGTGGCGTCGAGGTCGACCTCCCCGCCCTGGACCGGGGGCACGTAGATCCAGACGTCCTCGCCGTCGGGGGCGGTGGCGCGGGTGGTGTAGCCGCAGGCGGCCACGAGCCCGAGGAGCGCAAGCCAGCCTGCGCGGCTCAATCCAGGGTCTCGGGCAGGCCGGTGCGCGCACACAGGCGGCGCGCCACCGTCACGTAGTACATGCGGTCGCGGTCCCCGAGGCCGAAGCGCTCCAGCTCGTCGAACTTCTGACGGAGCTCGTGCACCGCGGCGGGGTCGAGGCGCTCGCGCGCGGTCGGGAAGACCTCGCGCTCCTCGCGCTCGAGGTGATCGCGCCCCAGCCGGAGGTAGAGGTGGCCGGCCCGGAGGACCTTCTCCCAGTCGCCCTCGCCCACCCCGTGCACGAGGTCGAGGGTGATCTCGGTGATCTGGCGATGCTCCTTCGCGACGGCGCTCATCGCGCTCGCCGCGTCTTCGCCGCAGAGCCGCACGTACACGGGCAGCAGGCCGTGCTCCTCCTTGCGGCGGTGCACCTGGTAGACGAAGTTCCCGAGGTAGTCGACGAAGTCCTCCCACAGGGCCTGGCGGAACTCACCCCGGGTGCTGATGCGGCGGGCCTCGCGCTCCATCGCGGCGAGCACCGCGTCCATGACGTGGTGCTCCCCGAGGAGCTCGTCGACCGGGTGCTGATCGCGCGGCGCGCTGGGGTCGTGGGCGGCCCGGAGCCAGTCCCTATACTCGAGGTCGTAGGTGATGACCGGGTGGATGTCGGCGGTCTCGAGGAGCAGGCGCTCGTTCGGCTCGTCGGTGCTCACGCCACGCTCCTTGGGATCCACATCCAATGAACGCTTATCACTGATTCTCAACGCAAGCGATCACGTCGAAGTTGGGATCAACGCCGTCGCCACCGCGCCGCTGAGCAGCAGGGCGGTCAGCACCATCGCGGCCACGCCGGCCCAGCGCGCGCGATCGTCGATGCGCCCCAGCTGGGACGCGTCCAGGCGGCGCGCATAGGGGAAGCCCAAGAGGAACCCCACCATGAAGCCGACCGCGTGGGCCACCACCGCCACTCGGGTGCCGGTGGCGCTGAACGGGGTGAGGGCCCCGGGGATCAACAACAGGAGCAGGCCGATGGTGCGAAGACGTTCGCGCCGCGGCAGGGCGGAGCGCTGGGCGCGCTGGAGCTGGCCGCAGGCCCACAGACCCACCAGCCCGTAGTTCCCTGCGCTGGCCCCGATGACCAGGGTGCCGGGCGAGAGCGCGGCCTCGAGCCCGATCCCCACCATCGAGCTCAGGAGCCAGACGAAGGCGGTGGCCCCTACGCGGTGGGTCCCGAAGAGCACCACCCCGAGCACCACCCCGAAAGCCGCGTTGCTCAACATGTGGGCCGGGCCCCCGTGGATGAAGCCGGCGCTCACCAGGCGCAAGGGGAGCTGCGCGAGGTGCGCGGTGGTCGCGCCGAGGGCCTGGATGGTCTGGCTGTGGCCGAGCACCGCCTCGAGCCCGAACTGGAGCACCAGCCCGAACAGCACCGCGGCGAGGGCCAGGCTCAGCCGGGGGATCACCGGCCCCGAGCTCGGCAGGAGCCGCTCGATCGGCTGGGTGATCTCGTCCGGCTCCTCCTCGTAGACGACGTCGTCCTCGGGAGGCGTCAACCGGGGTTGCAGCGGCGGCGGGTCCTCGACCTTGGCCGGCACCCAGGTGAGCAGGGCCGACAGCTGCCGCGGATCGGGCTGACCCACGCCTGAGGAGTGCTCGAGCAGCACCGCCCGAGCCGCCCGCAGCATCGACGAGGGCACCAACACCCGGGGCAGCTCGTGCCGGGGCAGGCCGGGGACACCGACCAGCTCCGAGTCCAAGATCGCGGGGATGGCGTGGGCCTCGAGGAGCGCCACCACCTGGGCCCCGCGGGCGGCCTCGCGCACGTCGTAGACCGGCACCATGGACCCGGTGCTGACCCCACCCTCGCCGGTCGTGAACATGACGCCAACAGGCTGGCACCCCGAAGGCCAGGAAGGCAACGCGCGCCAACCCCGGATCGCGCGGGCGCTCCGTCTTGACAATCGAGGGACCGCGTGGCCGGGTTCGCCCCGATATGGGATTTCGATACGCCATCATCGGCGCAGGGATGCAAGGGACCGCCGCGGCCTACGATCTGGCCCGGCTGGGGGACGCGGACGAGGTCCGGCTCCTGGACATCGACATGCGCGCCGCCCAAGCCGCGGCGGACCGCGTCAACGCCCTCCTCGGCCGGGGCGTGGCCAAGGCCGGGGTGGTCAACGCGAGCGACAAGTCCTCGGCCAGCCAGGTGCTCGAGGGCATGCACGCCTGCCTCTCGGCCGTCCCATACTTCTTGAACCTCGACCTGTCGCGGGCCGCGATCGACGCGGGCTGCCACTTCAACGACCTGGGCGGCAACACCCAGGTCGTGCTCCAGCAGCTGGGCCTCGACAAGGAGGCCAAGGCCGCCAAGGTGAGCGTGGTGCCGGACTGCGGCGTGGCCCCCGGCATGGCCAACACCCTCGCCGTGTACGGCATGCGCGCCCTGGACCGGGCCGAGCACGTGCACCTGCGCTGCGGCGGCCTGCCCCAGAACCGGGACCTGCCCCTCGGCTATCGCACCCTCTTCTCGATGGAGGGCCTCACCAACGAGTACTTCGGCAAGGCGGTGATCCTGCGCGAGGGCCGGGTGCAGGAGGTCGACACCTTCGAGGAGCTCGAGACCCTCGAGCTGCCCGCGCCCCTCGGCGAGGTGGAGGCGTTCATCACCTCCGGCGGCACCTCCACCTGCCCCTACACCTTCGAGGGGCAGGTCCAGACCTACGACTACAAGACCATCCGCTACCCCGGGCACTACGAGAAGATGAAGCTCTTCAAGGACCTGGGCTTCATCGACACCGACCTGGTCGAGGTGAAGGGCCACGCGCTCCGCCCGCGGGACGTCTTCCACGCCCTGATGAGCAAGGTCTGGAACCACCCCGAGGAGCCGGACCTGCTGGTGCTCCGGGTGGACGTGGAGGGCATCAAGGACGGGCGCCGGGTGCGCCACCGCTCCCTCGTGCTCGACAAGCAGGACCCGAAGACCGGCTTCTCGGCCATGGAGCGCACCACCGCCTACCCCGCCGCGATCGTCACCGCCCTGCAGGCCCAGGGTCGGGTCCCGCCCGGCGCGGTGCCGCTCGAGAAGGCGGTCGACGCCGAGGACTTCGTCCGCGAGCTGGGCAAGCGCGACATCATGCTGGAGACGTCGCTCTCCGAGCTCTGAGGCTCGGCCGAGGCGCGAAGCCTCCGGGCCCTCTGCGTCTTTGCGCGACCCCCTCTGGTCTCCGGCCCGCGCTTCAGCCGAGGCGCGCCAGGATCGCCCGCAAGTCAGCCTGCAGCCCGGGCTCGGTGAGCCGAAGGCGCAACGCCTCCTGCGCCGCCTGCCGCGCCGCCTCGTGCTCCCCGAGCGCGAGCCGCACCCCCGCCAGCGCCACCAGCGCCCGCCCCCGCAGGTCGGGTTGCGGTACCTCGGCCGCCCGCTCGAGGTGCGCCCGCGCCTCGGCCGGGCGCGCGCAGTCGGCCAACGCCACGCCGACCGCCAGCTCGACCTCGGCCCCCACCGCGCCGCGCGCCACCAGCGGCATGAGATAGGCGAGCGCCTGGCGGGGCACCCCGGCCCGGCCCCACGCCAGGCCCAGGGCCCGCTGGGCCGCGAGGTCGGTGGGGTCCCGCGCGAGGGCGCGCTCCGCCTCGACCAGGGTGAAGGCGCTCCGGCCACACAGCGCGCGGGCCCGCGGGAGCGCCCGGCGCCGCCACCACCAGCCCCAGCCCACCGCGAGGATCAGGGCGTGGGCGCCCGCGGTGAGCCCGGAGGCGAGCGGGGTGGCGCCGAAGTCGTAGATCACCCGGAAGTCGCCGTGGGTGAACAGGCAGAGCACCGGGTAGAGCACCAGCTCGAGGAACAGGGCCTGCCGGGCCAGCTCGATCCGCAAGATGTTGGACACCGGGTGGCCCGGCCGAAGGAGCGCCCACCCGAGCACCGCCGCCCCGAGGAGGACGGTGACGAGGTTGCCGGCCAGGGCGACGAGGAAGTCGTCCCGGGGCCCCATGGACGCGTGCCAGACCGCGCCCATGAAGCCGTAGAAGGCCACCTTCAGCACCTTGCCCCCGAGCGCGACGACCGCCGCCGCGTGCCCCGCCTCGTGGAGCGCCACCACCGGGGGCAGCAGGAGGAAGAAGGCGGCGCTGGTGGCGAGGTGGGCGTCGTCGGGGGTGAGCTGGCGGTCGAACAGCGCCCGCCAGCCCCGCACCACCCGGTAGAGGATCAGGGCGGAGACGCCGAGGTAGAGGTAGGAGAGGAGGACGAAGCCCCCGAGCAGGCCCACTTGCAGGCCGCTACACGAGGTCGGTGCTGATCACGTGCTCGAGCCCCTCGAGCTCCTTCATCACCGCCTCGCTCGGCCGCTTGCTCACCTGGATGCGGGCGCAGGCCGCCACCCCGCCCTCGAAGATGATGTTCTCCATCGCCTCCACGTTGATCTCGGCCGAGCGCAGGGCGCCGAGCACCGCGGCGAGCACGCCCACCTTGTCGAGGTGGCGCACAACCACCGTCCCCGCGACCGCGGTCTGGCGGGCGAGGTTCACCGAGAACTTCACCTCGCCGCTCTCGAGGTAGGTGCGCACGATGTCGATGGCGCAGGTCGCGATCTCGTCCTGGGCCTGGTCGGTGGAGGCCCCGATGTGGTGGGTGCCGTAGACCCCGGGGAGGGCGCCCATCGGATCCTCGAAGGCGCCCGCCTTGCCCTCGGGCTCGCCCGCGAACACGTCGGTGCCCACCCGGATCTTCTTCGCCTCCACCGCCGCCATCACCGCGGCGGAGTCCATCACCTGGGCCCGGGAGGTGTTGATGAGCAAGGCACCTTGCCGCATGAGGCCGATGAGGTCGGCCCCCACCAGGCCCTTGGTCTGGGAGGTGGCGGGGATGTGCAGGCTCACCACGTCGGACTCGCGGAAGATCTCCTCCACCGTGGCGACCTGGCGCACGTTGCAGGCCTTGGCCACCGCCGGGGTCAGGTCGAGGGCGTAGGCGCTGACCTCCATGTCGAAGGCCTGGGCGCGGCGCGCGACCTCCTTGCCGATGTTGCCGAAGCCCACCAGGCCGAGGCGCTGGCCCTTGAGGCCCTTGGCCTTGGAGTACTCGCCCTTGGCCCAGCGGCCGGCGCGCAGATCGGCCACGTTGTCGGGGATGCGCCGATCGAGGGCGAGGATGAGGCCCATCGCCAGCTCCGCCACCGCGACCGAGTTCTTGCCCGGGCAGTTGGTGACGAAGATGCCGCGGCTCGACGCGGCCTCCACGTCGATGTTGTTCACCCCGCTGCCGGCGCGGACGATGAGCTCCAGCTTGTTGGCCCGCGCGATCGCCTCGGCGGTGACCTTGGTGCTGCGGACCACCAGCACCTTCACCCCGTCGAGGGCCTCGGGGAGCGCCTCCGCGGTGAGCTCGGGGCGGTTCAGGACCTCCACGTCGGGGAGGCTGCTGAACGCGCCATCCTTGAGCTTGTCGGCGAGCAGGATCTTGGTGGTCATCTCGGCGCCGTAGCTAACACGGCGCGACAGCTGCGTCAGCGCTCTGTGCGCTGGGGCTCCTTCAGCTCGTCGGTGACCAGCCCGATGAGCTCCGAGGCCACCTCCAGGATCTTGTCGTTGGCGATGCCGTACTCCTTCAGGTCCCGGAACATGGTCCGGGCCAACAGGCGCGCGGTGCGGCCGTCGGCGGGGACCCCCGCCTCCCCCCAGGGGCTGGCGGCGGACTGCTGAGAGGTGGGTGCGTGCATACGCGGTCGCTCTCTAACAAGACCCGTACCGAAACGATGCGCTGGGGATTGGGCCGGCGGTGACGCCCGCGAGTGCGTGGGGGGCTTCGCACCGCGAAGCCGAATACGCACCTTGGCGCAGGGCGTCATGACGCGCTGCGCCCGAAACCCCTGGCCCAAGGGCACCCGGCGGTCTACACCCGGCCGGTGCGCACCGTCCGCCTGGACATCACCCGCCCCCACGACGCCGAGCTGGGCGAGGCGGCCCTGAAGAAGGCGGTGGGCCGGGCCCTCGGGGTCCCGGCCGGCCAGGTGGAGCAGGTCGTGGTGCTCAAGCGGGCCCTGGACGCGAGGGCCCGGATGGGCACCCCCACCTGGCGCTTCACGGTGGACGCCAGGCTCCAAGGCAAGCCGGGCAAGCGCCCCGACCCCAACGCCAACGTGCGGGAGGCGAAGGACCCCGACCACACCCTGCCCTCCCCCGCGCCCCGGCCGAGGCCGGCCCGGTGGTGGTGGTGGGCGCGGGGCCGGCCGGGCTCTTCGCGGCGTGGCAGCTGGCCGAGCACGGGGCCAAGGTCGTGCTCATCGAGCGAGGCAAGCCGGTGGAGACCCGGGCCCGGGACTTCGGCCTGTTCCGCGGGCGCGCGATCCTGAACCCGGAGTCGAACATCTGCTTCGGCGAGGGCGGCGCCGGCACCTACAGCGACGGCAAGCTGACCTGCAGGACGAAGGATCCCTTGCGCCGCCTGGTGCTCGAGCGCCTGGTCGAGGTGGGGGCGCCGGCGCGCATCCTGGTGGACGCCAAGCCCCACATCGGCACCAACCTCCTGTTCGGGGTGCTGAAGAACCTGCGCGCGCGCCTGCTGGACCGCGGGGTCGACATCCGCTTCCAGACCCGGGTCGAGAGGCTCGTGGTGCAGGACGGGCGGATCACCGGGGTCGAGACCACCGCGGGGCGCATCGACGCGACGCGGGTGGTGCTGGCCACCGGGCACTCCGCCCGAGACACCTACGAGGCGCTCTTGAGCCAGGGCGTGCCGATGGAGGCGAAGCCCTTCGCGGTGGGGGTGCGGGCCGAGCACCCCCAGGCCCTGATCGATGAGGCGCAATACAACCTGCGCGGGCCGCGCCCCGACACCCTGCCGCCCGCCGACTACCGCCTGGCCCACACCACCGACGCGGGGCGCGGGGTGTACTCGTTCTGCATGTGCCCGGGCGGGATGATCGTGCCCACCGCCACCGAGCCCGAGATGGTGGTGGTGAACGGGATGAGCTCGGCCCGCCGCTCCGGCCCCTTCGCGAACTCCGGGGTGGTGGCCCAGGTGGAGCTGGCGGACCTCGTGCGGGAGGGCTTCGGCGAGGGGCCCCTGGCCGGGGTGGAGTTCCAGCGGGCCCTCGAGCGCAAGGCCTTCGAGGCGGGCGGGCGGGACTACAAGGCCCCCGCCATGCTCGCGTCGGACCTGGCCGCAGGGCGCTTCCGGCCGGTGCTTGCCCCCACCCGGTTCCGGCCCGGGCTGGTGCCTGAAGATCTCCGGAATGTCCTGCCGGGGTTCGTGGTTGGGAGTCTGCAGCAAGCCCTGCAGCGCTTCGACAAGATGCTGCGCGGCTACGCGAGCGCCGAGGCCAACCTCATCGCGGTTGAGTCTCGTACATCGTCCCCGGTGCGCATCCCGCGGGACCCGAACACCCGCGAGGTGCCCGGGTTCAGCGGTCTGTTCGTCGCCGGTGAGGGGCCTGGCTATGCCGGCGGCATCATGAGCGCAGCGCTGGATGGCTTGCACACCGGGCACGCGGTGCTCCTCGCGCTGAACGCGACAACATAGCCTTGGCGTGAACCTCCCAACCGACTAAGAAGGCCGGCATGCAAGCCATCCGCGCCTTCGCCCTGCTCGCCACCGCCGCGCTCCCCGCGGCCGCCTTCGCCCAGGACGCACCGGAGACCCCTGCGCCGAGCCCCGCCGCCTCGGTCATGGCGCGGGTGGGCCTCACCGACATCACCGTCGACTACAGCGCCCCTGGCGTGAAGGGTCGCCCGATCTGGGGCAAGCTCGTTCCGTACAACGAGCTGTGGCGTACCGGCGCCAACAAGGCCACCCAGATCCGCTTCAGCCGCGACGTCGAGATCGGCGGCAAGGCGGTTCCGGCCGGCGCCTACAGCCTCTTCACCATCCCCACCGCGAGCTCGTGGACGGTGATCATCAACAAGAACACCGAGCTGTGGGGCACCAACGGCTACGACGAGAAGGAAGACGTCGTGCGCACCACCGTGAAGCCGGTGGCGATCCCCGCGCGGGAGCGCCTCACCTTCATCTTCAGCGACAGCGACGACGACGGCACCCGGCTCGACATCGAGTGGGAGAAGGTCCGGGTCTCGCTCCCGATCAAGGTGGCCACCAAGGCCCAGGTGACCAAGAGCATCGAGACCACCCTGGCCGACGTGTGGCGCCCCCACGCGCGCTCCGCCAAGTACCTGCTCGACACCGACGGCGACCTGAAGACCGCGCTGGCCTACGCGGACACCTCCATCGGCATCAAGGGCACCTGGTACAACTACTGGGTGAAGGCCCAGATCCTGGGCAAGATGGGGAACAAGAAGGACGCCGCGGCGGCGGCCGAGAAGGCCCTGAGCCTGGGCGACAAGAGCGGCGCCTTCGCCTTCTACTCGGGCCAGATGAAGGACGCCCTCAAGAAGTGGAAGTAGCCTGATGGCTGGGCGGTTCTCCGGGGCCTACCTGGCGGGCGGCGAGCGCGCCGCGCTGGGTTGGCCCAACCACTTCGCGCGCCCCGATGACCGGGCGGCCGCGGTGGCGAAGGCCGCCGCGCGCCGCGCCGCGCCCGAGGCCCTGGCCGCGCTCGGGTCATGCGTGGGCGGCTCCGCCGCGCGGGCCCGCCAGCTGTCACGCCTCGAGCGGGAGGGCGCGGTGGCGGTGGTGACCGGGCAGCAGGTCGGCCTGCTGCTCGGTCCGCTCTACACGATCTACAAGGCGGCCAGCGCGATTCAGGTCGCGCAGGCGCTCGAGGCCGAGACCGGGCGCCCCGCGGTGCCGGTGTTCTGGATCCAGGACGAGGACCACGACTTCGAGGAGGTCGCGCAGGCTGTCCTGCCCCGCTCTGGCGAGCCGCTCCGGCTCGGGCTGGCCCCCGATCCCGCCCAGGCGCGGGTGAGCATGGCCCACCGGGTGCTCGGGCCCGGGATCGCTGCTCTGCAGGATGCCCTGCAGACGGAGCTGGGCCGCCTCCCCCATGGGCCCGAGCACCTCGCGGCCCTGGTCCGCGCCTACCGGCCCGAGGCCACCTGGCCCCAGGCCTTCCAGGCCCTGATGGCCGAGCTCTTCGAGCCCGAGGGCCTCCTGTTCCTCGATCCGCGGAGCGCGCCCCTGATGCGGTCCGAGGCGGTGCGCCGGGTGCACGCGCAGGCGCTGACCGATGCCGGCCCGCTCGCCGAGGCCCTGGCCGGACGCGCCCGCCAGCTGGAGGTGGCGGGGCTTCGGGGTGCCCGTGCACATCCGCGAGGGGTCGCCGCTCTCCTTCTTCCACCCCGAGGGGCCCGAGGGGCCCCGCTATCGGCTCGAGCATCGGCAAGACGGCCTGCACCTGGTAGGTGGGCCCGAGCGAGCATGGTCGGTGGCCGAGCTCCAGACCAAGCTCGAGGCGGATCCGGCGTGCTTCAGCACGAGCGCGCTGTTGCGCCCGCTCCTGCAAGACAGCCTGCTTCCGACCGCCGCCTACGTGGGCGGCCCGGGCGAGGTGGACTACTTCGCCCAGCTCCCGCCGCTGTACGAGGCGTTCGGCCTGCCCCCGCCGCTCCTCGTGCCCCGGGCGCGCTTTCGCGTCCTCGAGGACAAGACCACGCGCCTGTTGGAGGAGCTGGGCCTGACCCCCGAGGAGGCGGAGGGGCCGGCCGACGCCGTCCTGGCCCGGGCCAACCGCGACACCGGGGCCTGGCCCGCGCCCGAGCGGGTGCAGGCCGACCTGCTCGACCCCTTCACCGCCGCGCTGAGCGCGGCCCGGGGGGTCATCGCCTCCCTCGACCCCGGGCTCGACAAGAACGCCGCCCGCACCGAAGAGACGGTGCGCCAGGCGGTGGGGAAGCTGGTCGACAAGTACCGCGCGACCCTCCTGCGCCGTGACGAGACCCGGGTGGCGACTGTCGAGCGTCTGCAAGCGGCATTGCGACCGGACGGCGCTCCCCAGGAGCGGGTCTACGCCCTGTCGACCTACGCCGCCCGGTACGGGGCCCGACGGCTGGTGGAGCTGGCCCTGGCCGGCTGCGACCCGTTCGATCCGCGGGTGAAGGACATCCTGCCGTGAGCGACTTCGAGCTGGACCTGTTGGCGATAGGGCCGCACCCCGACGACGTGGAGCTGTTCTGCGGCGGCACCGTGATCCAGGCCGCGGCGCGTGGCCACCGGGTCGGCGTCCTCGACCTCACCCGGGGCGAGCTCGCCTCCAACGGCACCCCCGAGCTCCGGGCCGAGGAGGCCGCGGCGTCGGCGCAGCTCATGGGGCTCCTCGTGCGCGAGAACCTCGGCCTGCCCGACGGGGGCCTCAGCCCCGGCCATGATCCCGGGCAGGTACAGGAGGTGGCGGGGGCGCTCCGGCGCCTGCGCCCCGCGCTCGTGTTGTGCCCGTGGACCGAGGCGCGGCACCCGGATCACGCGGCGGCCGGGCACCTGGTGACCAAGGCGGTGTTCTTCGCCGGGCTCGCCAGGGTCGAGACCGGCGACCCGCCCTTCCGCCCACGCCAGGTGCTCTACTACCCCGCGCGCAAGGCGTTCTCGCCCACCGTGGTGGTCGACATCAGCGCGGTGCGCGCCAAGAAGGCCGCGGCCATCGCCTGCTACGCGTCCCAGCTCCGCCGCGCCCCCGGGGCGCCCGAGACCCTCGTCAACACCCCGCTCTCGGTCCAGGCCCTCGAGGCCCGGGACCGCTACTTCGGCGGCCTGATCGGGGTCGCGGCGGGCGAAGGGTTCCGGGGCGCGGGCCCGGTGGGTCTGGTGGATCCGGTGCAGCACTTCCGAGACAACCCTTCGGCGAGCCCTTCGTGTTCGAGGCGGAGCGATGAAAGACACCTTGCGCATCGGCTACGTGTGCTTCGGCTCCTACGGGGGCAGCGGGGTCATCGCGTCGGAGCTGGCCCTCGGCATGGCGCGGCGCGGGCACCACGTGCACGTCATCGCGAGCACCCTCCCTCCGCGCCTGCTCGGGGAGGCCCAGGCGGTGTTCTTCCACCAGGTCTCGACCACCGACTACCCGGTGCTCGAGCAGGCCCCCTACGCGCTCGCGGTGGCCTCCAAGATCGTCGAGGCGGTGAACGACCACAGCCTGGACCTCGTGCACGCGCACTACGCGGTGCCCCACGCCACCAGCGCGTTCCTCGCCCAGCAGGTGCTCGGCCCCACCGCGCCCAGGATGATCTGCACCCTGCACGGCACCGACGTGACCCAGGTCGGCGTCGACCCGAGCATCCAGAGCATCAACCGCTTCTCGGTGACCGCCCTCGACGGGGTCACGGTGCCCTCGGAGTTCCTGCGGAGCGCCGCCCACACCGACCTCGCGGTGCCCGAGACCGTGCCGATCCAGGTGGTGCCCAACTTCGTGGACACCGACCACTTCCGCCCGGCCGAGCCCCGCGAGCGGAGCCGCCTGGCTCGGTGGTTCGAGGGCCCCGACGACGACCTGCCGGTGCTGATCCACGTCTCCAACTTCCGGAGCGTGAAGCGCGTGCCCGACGTGGTGGCCGCCTTCGCGCGCCTCAACGAGACGCTCCCGGCCCGGCTCCTGTTGGTGGGCGACGGCCCCGAGCGGGCCCGCACCGCCCAGCGGGTCCGGAACCTCGACCTCGCCCGCAAGGTGTCCTTCGTCGGCACCCTGGGCGAGGTGGCGGAGGTCCTGCGCCACGCCGACCTGTTCCTGTTGGCGAGCGAGACCGAGAGCTTCGGCCTCGCGGCGCTGGAGGCGGCGGCGTCCGGCCTCCCGGTGGTGGCCTACCGGGTGGGCGGGGTGCCCGAGGTGGTGGTGGACGGCGAGACCGGGCTCCTGGTGCCGCCGTTGGATCCGCCGCCCGCCCTCGCCCGGGCCGCGCAGGCCATCTTGCAGGACCCGGAGCGGCAGCGTGCCATGGGCGAGGCCGCCCGGCGGCGCGCGGTGGAGCACTTCGGGATGACGGCGGCGCTGGACCGCTACGAGGCCCTGTATCGCAGGTGCATGGGAGGTTGACGTGCGGATTGGACCTTGGATCGCGCTTGGCGTTGCGGTGCTGGCGGTAGGACCGGCGGAGGGGGCCGAGGGCATGGACGCGGGACACCTGCAGATCGAGCTGAGCCGCCTGGAGAGCACCGGGCGGGTGCTCTACGTGGCTGCCCACCCCGACGACGAGAACACGCGCCTGCTCGCCTACCTGGCCAACGCGCGGCACTTCGAGGTGGCGTACCTCTCCCTCACCCGGGGCGGCGGGGGCCAGAACCTCATCGGGCCCGAGCAAGGTGACCTGCTCGGGGTGATCCGGACCCAGGAGCTCCTGGCCGCGCGGCGACTCGACGGCGCGCGCCAGTTCTTCACCCGAGCCCGCGACTTCGGCTACTCCAAGAGCGCCGAAGAGGCCCTCGGCCAGTGGGGCAAGGAGGCGGTGCTCGGCGACGTGGTGTGGGCCATCCGCCGCTTCCGGCCCGACGTCATCATCACCCGCTTCACCGAGGACCCGCCCAACCACGGGCACCACACCGCCTCCGCGATCCTGGCCCGCGAGGCCTTCAGCGCCGCCGCCGACCCCGCGCGCTTCCCCGAGCAGCTGAAGCTGGGTGTTGGCGCATGGCAGGCCACCCGGCTCGTGCAGAACGTGCCGAGGTGGGGCGCGAAGCCCGACGACGTGCCGCAGGGCGCCTTGCCGCTCGACGTGGGCGGGTACGACGCGCGGCTCGGCCAGTCCTACGGCGAGCTGGCCGCGGCCAGCCGCACCATGCACAAGAGCCAGGGCTTCGGCTCGGCCGGGCAGCGCGGGCCGATCCTGGAGTACTTCCAGCACCTCGTCGGCGCCCCGGCCAAGGATGACCTCCTGGACGGGGTCGACACCACCTGGACGCGCTTCGAGGGCACCGAGGCCCTCACCTGGGCCCTCGGCACCGCCCGGCACCAGGCCCAGGACGTCGCGCACCCCGAGCGCGCGGTGGCCACCCTGCTGGACGCCCACCAGGCCCTGGCCGCCCTGGCCCGGCGCTACCCGGTGCCGCGCGTGCTCGACGCGCAAGCCAGGTTGTCGGAGGTCATCCTCTCGGCGGCGGGGGTGTTCGCCCGGGTCACCGCCGACGCGCCGGAGGCCGCGCCGGGCGGGAAGCTCGAGGCCACGGCGGAGCTCTTGCTGCGAGCCTCCGCGGCTCCGTCGAAGGTCACGGTGGGCTGGCCGGGCGCGCCCGCGGCCTCCGCCAACTTGACCATCGGCGCGCCGCAGGAGGTGAAGGCTACCTTGCCGATCCCGCCGAGGGCCCCGGTCTCCGCGCCCTACTGGCTGGCCCAGGCGTCGCGGCAGGCCCTCCTGCCGGTGACCGACCCGCGCCTGATCGGCGACCCCGAGGGTCCGCCCCCCCTCGAGGTCACGCTGACGTTCCACGCGGGCAGCCACGCGATCACCGTGCGCCGCCCGGTGCTCTACGTGGTCACCGACCGCGTGCTCGGAGAGCGCCCCCAGCCGGTGCAGGTGGTGCCGCCCCTCACCGTCACCCCCCTGCGCGGCGCGGTGATGCTCCCCAACGGCAAGAGCCAGCCGGTGCAGCTCCAGGTGCGAGCGGGCGCGGACGGGGTCTCGGGCGCGCTCCGCCTCGAGGTCCCGAAGGGGTGGCGGGTCAGCCCGGCCCAAGCGCGGGTGACCCTGGCCAAGCGCGGCCAGGAGCAGGCGGTGGTGTTCCAGGTGACGCCGCCCGCCGGCGCGACAGAGGCGGTGGAGGCCACCCCGGTGGCGGAGGTCGACGGCGCCGCCTACAGCTGGCGGCGGGACGTCATCGACCACCCCCACATCCCGGTGCAGGTCATATTGCAGCCAGCCCGGGTGCGCCTCGCGCCCCTCGAGCTCAGGGTGCCGAAGGGCCGGGTGGGCTACATCGCGGGCTCGGGCGACACCGTGGCGGAGGACCTCCGGCAGGTCGGCTTGCAGGTGGATGAGCTGGACGACGAGACCCTGCGGCAGGGCGACTTTCGGCGCTTCTCCGCCATCGTCATCGGGATCCGGGCCTACAACACCCGGGACGCCCTCGCGGTGGCGCAGCCGGGCCTGCTCGCCTGGGTGAAGGCGGGCGGGACCCTCCTCGCCCAGTACAACACCAGCACCCCCTGGCAGCCCCTGCCGGTGCAGGTGGGCCCCTACCCGCTCACCATCGGCCGCGGCCGGGTCACCGACGAGACCGCGGCGATCACCTGGCTCGACCCCAAGCACCCCGCCGCCACCACCCCGCACCGGCTCGGCCCGGCCGACTTCGAGGGCTGGGTGCAGGAGCGGGGCCTGTACTTCGCGGAGCGCTGGGAGGCGCCGCTGCAACCGCTCCTGCGCATGCAGGACCCGGACGAGGCGCCCCAGGAGGGGAGCCTCCTGGTCGGGAAGTACGGCAAGGGGACCTTCATCTACACCGGGCTCGCGTTCTTCCGGCAGCTGCCCGCCGGCGTGCCCGGGGGCTACCGGCTCCTCGTGAACCTCCTGGAGCTGTAGCGTGAGCGAGCGGCCCGACCCCGAGACTCCGCCCCCCATCCTGGGCACCTGGCGCAACCTGTACGGCGCGGTCATAGGACTGCTCGCGGTGCTGGTGGTGCTCTTCTACGCGGTCACGAGGTGGGCCTCGTGACGACCCTGGACTGGGTGGTGCTGGTCGGCACCATCTTCGCGATCGTGGCCTACGGCACCTGGAAGACCCGGGGCCCCAGGACATGGCGGGCTACCTGAAGGGCGGGGCCAGCCTCACCTGGCCCACCATCGGGCTGTCGGTGATGGCCACCCAGGCCAGCGCCATCACGTTCCTCTCGACCCCCGGCCAGGCCTACGAGGACGGGATGCGCTTCGTGCAGTTCTACTTCGGGCTGCCGCTGGCGATGGTGGTGATCAGCGCGGTCTTCATCCCCATCTACTACCGCCTCAAGGTCTACACCGCGTACGAGTACCTGGAGCGCCGCTTCGACGCCAAGGTGCGCTACCTGGGCGCCCTCCTCTTCCTCATCCAGCGCGGCCTCGCGGCCGGCATCACCATCTACGCCCCCGCCATCATCCTGAGCTCGATCCTCGGCTGGTCGCTGAACGCCACCATCGGCGGCATCGGGGTGGTGGTGATCCTCTACACCGTCCTCGGGGGCACCAAGACGGTGAGCCAGACCCAGAAGCACCAGATGGTGGTGATGATGGGCGGGATGATCGCGGCCGCCTTCGTCATCGGCTACGACCTCTCGGACAACGTCTCGCTCCCCCACGCGGTCAAGGTCGCCGGGGCGCTCGGTCGGATGAACGTGGTCGACTTCTCGTTCGACCTCAACAACCGCTACAACTTCTGGTCCGGCATCACCGGCGGCTTCTTCCTCGCCCTGTCCTACTTCGGCACCGACCAGTCCCAGGTGCAACGCTACTTGACGGGCCGCTCGGTCACCGAGAGCCGCCTGGGCCTGCTCTTCAACGGGGTGTTCAAGATCCCGATGCAGGCCCTCATCCTCTTCATCGGCGTCCTCGTCTTCGTGTTCTACGTCTTCGTGAAGCCCCCGGTGTTCTTCAACCAGCCCACCCTGGAGGCGGTGCGGGCCACCCCTCACGCCGCCGCCCTGGCCGAGGCCGAGGCCCGCTACGACGCCGCCTTCGAGGCCCAGAAGGCCGCCGCCACCACCTACGTGTCGCGCGCCTCGAGGCGGGGGCCGACGACGCGGCGGCCAAGGCGGCGCTGGCCGACGCGGGCAAGGTGGTCAAACAGACCCGGGAGGACGCCCGGCGGGTGGTGCAGGTCGCCTTGCCCGAAGGCCGAGACCAAGGACGCCGACTACGTGTTCATCTCGTTCGTGCTCAGCTACCTGCCGGCCGGGCTGGTGGGGCTCCTCATCGCGGTGATCATGAGCGCGGCCATGAGCAGCACCGCGAGCGAGCTGAACGCGCTCGGCTCGACGACCTACATCGATCTCTACCAGCGCGCCCTCGCCCCGACCCACGACGATCGCCAGGCGGTGCAGGCGTCCAAGCTCTTCACCGCCCTGTGGGGCGGGGTGGCCCTCGCCTTCGCCGCCACCGCGTCCCTCCTCGACAACCTGATCGAGGCGGTGAACATCCTGGGCTCGATCTTCTACGGCACGGTGCTGGGCCTGTTCCTCGTCGCCTTCTTCATGAAGCGGGTGAGCGCCACCCCGGTGTTCCTCGCCGCCCTCGTGGCCCAGGCCACCGTGGTGACCCTCTTCTTCACCTCCGAGCTCGGCTTCCTCTGGTACAACGTGGTCGGCTGCTTCGTGGTGATGCTCGTGGCCGGCCTGCTCCAGGCGGTAGGCCCGTGGCCTCAGCCCGAGCCGGCCAGCGCCGCCCGCAGGTAGGCCTCGGCCCGCTCCGCCGCCGACGAAGACCAGGCGAGGAGCCGCACCCGCAAGCCGTCCTGCGCCTCGGCCACCACCTGCACCTCGGACGACCACACCCGGTAGGGGCACAGCCCCGCCACCGCGCGCGCCCGCTCCAGCTCCGCCGCGCCCACCGGGCCCGGGACCCGGAGCAGGAGGTCCACGGGGAAGGACTGCTCCGGGGTGGAGACCTCCACGCTCGCCTCGGTCAGCATCCGCACCGGGAGCAGGACCCGACCGCCGGACTCGGTCCTCATGTGCAGCCGGATGAGGCCGAGGCGCTCCACCACGCCGCGCACCGCCCCGAGCTCGAGGTGATCGCCGAGGCGGACCCGGCCCCGCAAGACCATGCCCCACGCCCCGATCCAGGCCTGGATCCGGAAGCCGACGCTGAAGGCGACCCCGGCCAGCCCCACCGAGAGCACCGCGGCGGTGAAGAGCGGCACCGCGGTGAACAGGGCCCGCAGGGCCAGGGCGAGGACGATCACCAGCGCACCGAGGCGGACCCCGAAGCGGGCGAGCGCGGCGAGGGCGGAGCGCCCGGTGCGCTCGCCCCACCGCCCGAGGGCCCACCGCAGGCCAACCTGCAGCAGGAAGATGAACGCGAGCTCGATGAGCAGCGCCAGGCCCGCGCGCCCGAGCAGCAGGTCGGCGAGGGCCGCGGCCTGCTGGCTCAGGAGCTCGCCGAGGGAGGTCTCGTCGACCACCGGGGCCGGCACCACCACCGGGGGCGGCGCAGGCGGCGGCGTGGGCAGCGGCGGCGCAGGCTCGAAGGGGAAGTAGGGCTGGCTCATGGCGCGCCCTCCCGCGGCATGATCCCCATCCGCCTCAGGGACCGCGCCAGGGTGTGCTCCACCTCGGGCGGGATGTAGAAGAGCTCCTGCGAGGAGCCGCCGGGGCGCTCGAGGAGGCCCGCCGCCTCGAGGTTGAGGGCGAACAGGCGGGCCACCGCGGGGTCCATCCACAGGCTCCGGGCCAGCTCGTTCGGGTCGTGGGGCCCGAAGCGGAGGAGGAGCCCGAGGATGGCGAGCGACTCCGGCCCCAGGTGGGAGACGAACGAGAAGGCGGCCCGCTCTGGCCGGGTGGCCACGAGCTCCGCCTCCCCGTCCGGCCGCAGGGTCAGCAAGTAGCGTTGCAGGATGGCGCGGAGGTTCCCGTCCGCCGCGTGCACCAGGTCGCGGTAGTACTCGGACTCCGGGGTCTGACGGCCCACGGTGAGGCCGAGCCACCCCCGCGGCCGCGGGAGGGTGACCCGGGTGCCGGCCAGCCGGGCCCGCGCCTCCACCGCGGCCTGGGCCTGCTCGGGATCCAGCGGGGCGAGGGTGATCCGGTGCGCGAACGCCGCCGCCACCGGCCCCAGGGTCTCGAGCGCCGCCATGCCGGCCGAGGTGCTCGTCACCACCCAGCCGGTGGTCGCCTGGGTCTCGACCACGATGCTCGCGAAGCGCCGCAGCTCACGCGCCCCCGCCTCCGAGGCGGTGACGTGGCGCTCGAGGTCGTCCACGAGCACGAGGGTCGGCCGCTCGTTCAAGGCGCTCACCACCGCGCGGTCGTCGTCCACCGAGCCCAGCTCCGCCGCCAGGGCCGAGACCAGGCCCTCGTTCCGCAGGTGGAAGATCGCGTCGAGGCGCAAGGTACGTTGCCGCTGGTGCCGGAGCTCCAGCGCGTTGAGGAGGGTGGTGCGGCCGCTGCCGTGCTCACCCACCACCAGCACCCGAGCCCCCACCGAGCCGCGCTGGCCGACCCGCTTGGAGATCACGTCCACCACGTCGCGGTGGGCGACCGCGAGCCGGAGGTCCTCGGCCGGCTGGAGCGAGAAGAGCTTGTCGTAGAGCGGCGGCAAGCCCTGTTGCGCCGGGCCCCGGCAGACCTCGTCGACCTCGGCCTTGATCGCCGCCGCGTCCAGGTGCGCGCTGCGCCGGACCGCGTCGGCCACGAAGAGGCCCTCGCCCGGCAGGCGACGCAGGGCCCAGCGCGCCCAGCCCTGCAGCTGCTTCCAGGCCGCCTCGACGCTCTGGCGGATCGCGCGCCGGGTCGCCCGCACCTGGCTCCGCACCCGCGCGCCGCCGCCCGAGTCGGCCCCAAGGATGGCGGCGAGGTCCTCGCTCGCCTTCGCGCCCTCGCCCTCCACCGCCGCCCGCACCCGCTCCAGGCCCTCGGTGAACGCGCCCTCCAGCGCCTCCGCCTCGTGCCGGGCTCGCTCCAGCGCGGCGCGGAACTGCTTGAGCTGCTCCGCGTCGAGCGGCGCGTCCTGCTGAGCGGCGAGCTCGACGCCGTACACCGCCATCTGCACCACCTCGTCGAAGCGCAGATCGCTCACCGCCACGAGGTCCGAGATGGGCTCGAGCTCCTCGGTCAGCCGCGGCACCAGGCGCTCGAGGAGCACCCCCTCGGCCCGCCGCCCGAAGTCGAGGTGCCAGGTGGGCACCGCGTCGACCCTGGACTGGGCGTCCAGCACCGTCCCCGGCGGCAACAGCGTCAGCTCGGTCGGCACGCCCTCGATGACCCGCGACAGCTCCGAGACGAGCAAGTGGGGTTGCGCGCCGCGCCGAAAGCGCGCGCGCGCCCGCCGCACCTTGGTGCGGTCCGCCTTGGGGTACGCGCTCCGGGCGAGGCCGAGGGCGCGGCTCATCTTCGCGGCCGAGACCTCCTCCCCCTCCAGCTCGGCCTCCGCCGTCTCGAGGCGGCTCTTGATGTGACCCACCACCGGCACCAGCTGCTCCGCCACCATGTCCAGGGGGCCGCGGATCCGCTGGTCCAGGATCTCGGAGAGCACCTCACCGAACGCCAGCACCGCGGTGCGGGCCCGCACCGTGTCGAAGGCGGCCTCGGTCACCCGCTTCCACGCGGTGGCCTCGCGCTCCAGGCGCTGCCGGCGCGGCCCGCGCCTCGGGCTCCACCTTCGAGAAGCGCAAGCTGGCCAGCGGGACCTCGGGGCTCCCCGCCCGGGGCAGGGTCCGGGCCAGCTCGTTCAGGATCTCGGCCGCCGCCTGCTCCAACGTGCGCCGGGCCAGCTCCGCGAAGCGGGCCGCGATGCCGTCCACCTCGGCCAGGGCCTCCTCCGCGGCGCGCTCCTGGGTCGCCACCAGGCGCACCTGATCCAGCATCGCGGCGTAGGAGCGCGGCCACGCCCCGGCGAGGGCCACCGCCGCGTCGGCGATGCGGGCCTCGCAGGCCAGCCTGCCGAGCAGGCGCACCGGCACGTCGCGCACCCGCCCCCGCCGGAGCCGCAGCGTGGGCCAGCCGGAGCGAGGCCTTCCGCGCCTTGGTGAGCAGGCCGTCCTCGGGGTCCAGGCGAGGAGGGACTCGGCCATCGGCACCGCCACCGAGGCCGGCAGGGTGTGGACGCGGGCCCGGATCGCTTCTTCCAGCCGCTGGACCTCCGGCCCCCAGTCGCCGACGAGGTCGGGTCGGTCCTTGGGCAGGCGCCGGTGGATGGCCATCACCACCGACTCGCCGTCCTCCGGGGCCTCGAAGATGCCCTCGGCGTAGGTCCGGGCGTCCTCGGCCCGCGGTCGGGCGACCTCGGCAAGGAACCTTGCCGACTCGTCCTCGAGGTGCTGGCGCACCTCCTCCGCCAGCCCCACCAGCTCGGGCACGCCCACCGCGCGGGCGAGGGCCTCCTTGGTGGGGGGCGGCAGGGCCGGGGCGGGCTCGGGCTCGGGCGGCGTCACCCGGGTCGGGGCGGGGCCGGCCTCCACCGGGGCCTCGGGCACCTCGGCCGGGGCGGCGCCGTCCGGCACCTCCCCCGCGCGGCGGAGGGCCACGCCCAGGAGCACCGGGCCGAGCAACAGGTGGAGCGCCACCACCGCGAGGCCGGTCTTTCGGATCGCGTCGCCCAGCTCGGGCAAGGCGCCTTGCGCCAGGAACACCAGCCCCAGGGTCACGCCAGCCTGCGGGAGGTAGGCGTACCACGCGTTCTGGGCCACCGGCTCCGCCTCACGGCCCACCTTCGCCCCCAGCCGGCTGGCGAGGAAGAACGCGCCGCGGCGCGCGGCCGAGCGCCACCACCAGGGCCAGGGGCAACAGGGCCAGCGTGCCCTGCAGATCCACCCCCGCCCCCGCGGTGGTGAAGAACACCACGAAGACCGGCAGCGCGATGCGCTCGAGCGAGTGGAGGAGCTCGTGCTCGTAGGGGGAGAAGTTCCGGACCACGAAGCCCGCCGCGATGAAGACGAGGAGGAGCTCGAGGTGGAAGGTGCGGCTGACCTCGGCCGTCAGCAAGATGGCGACCAGCACCGCCACCAGCATCTCCGCCTTCACGAAGCGCATGTAGACGATGAGGAGCCCGCCCACGCCGGCCCCGACCGCGATCGAGGCGGCGAGCTCCTCGGCGACCTTGACCAGCACGTCGGCCGGACAGCGGCGCGTCCGGGCAAGACCAGCACCCGGGCCACCGCGAGGGCGAGGGCCAGGCACACCACCACCACGAGGTCCTTCACCACCGCGATGGCGAGCACGAGGTCCGACAGGCGCCCCTTGGCCCCGGTCTCGTTCACCACCGCAAGGGCGATTGCAGGCGAGGTCCCGATGCCGAGCACCGCGAAGACCAGGGCCAGCGCGCCGATCGCCCCCGCGGACTCCAGGCCGAGGAAGCCGAAGGTAGCCTCGGTGACGTAGAAGGCGCCGCCCACGAAGACCAGACGAGCAGGGGGACCTTGGCCGCGACCGTCACCGCGAGGGTGCGCAGCACCTTCCGGATCGCGGACAGATCCAGCTCGAGCCCGGCGGTGGTGGCGATCAGCCCCAGGGCCAGGGTGTTGAAGGTGGCCATCTCGCCCACCACCCGCTCGGAGAGCACGTCGCTCACCTGCGGCCCGAGGAGCACGCCGCTCACGATGTAGCCGGTGACCTTGGGGAGCTTCAGCGCCCCGCCGATCTCACCCACGGTGAAGGCGGCGAGCACCACGAAGCCGATCGCGGCCAGGGTGAGCGGGTCGGGCGAGGCCTGGACCCCGTCCATCCGCAGCCGCTCCACCGCCCACATCATGCCGAGGGCGGCGGCGAGGACCAGCATCCGCCTCATGCGCGCCGCTCCTCGGTGACCGGCACCTGGGCGTGGCCGACCTCGCCCGCGTCGGTCAGGAGCTCACGCAGGCCGGACACGCTCACCACGTCGGAGAGCACCAGCCCGAGGAGCACCACCATCAGCGCGATGCCCCCAAGGGCCTTGTTCACCTGGGCGAAGTTCACCGCGATGGCGGCGGCGATGGCGCCCTGGGCCACCACCCCGTTGCCGAAGCGCGGCACCACCACCACGTCGGGGACCACCCGCGCCGCAAGCCCGGTTGCGAAGCGGAACGCGACGTAGCGCGCCGCGGTGTAGATGATCGGGAGCAGGAGGAGCCAGCTCATGGTGGGCCGGATCAAGGCCCCCGCGAAGATGAGGAGGATGATGAGGGCGGGGGCCTCGAGGCGCTCGATCGCCACCGCGAGGCGCTCGGTGCGGGGCAGGAGCGACACCACCACCCCGGCCAGCACGTTCAACAACAGCGGCGAGATGCCGATCGCGGCGGCCAGCCCGCTCGCGAAGATCACCACCCCCACCGTGGCGAGGAAGGTCCGCTCGGCCCGCTCCTCCCGCTCGTGGCCGACGAAGAACCAGAACAAGAGGCCCAGCGCGAGGCCCAGGCCCGCGCTCCCGAGGAGCCAGGCCGGCTCCGAGAGGCCGAGGCGCCCCGAGCCGTCGCGGGCCCGCGCGAGGGCCAACAGGAGCCCCGCCACCGTCACCGCGGTGACGTTGGAGGCGACCGCGAAGGAGCGCAGGAGCTGGACGGTGGGGCCCTGGGCCTTGAACGCGGTGCCTGCGGACTCGATGATCTGGACCGAGCACGAGGCCGAGGCCGCCCCGAGGGCGGTGGCCAGCCAGAGGCGCTCGTCCGCGGCGAGGTCCGGGAGCAGGCGCGCGAGCACGAGGTCCATGAGCCAGGCCACCGCGACGATGGTGAGGGTGGAGGCCATCAGGCCGAACACGAGGTGCGAGAGGCGCCGGACCCGGCGACGCAGGGGCAGCCCGAGCGCGAAGCCCACCAGGCCCAGGTTGAGGGAGACGAAGGGCGACAGCACCTCGAGCTGGGCGTCCTCGAGCACCCCGAGGCCGATAGGGCCCACCACGAAGCCCACCAGGACGTACTCCAGGCTCCACAGGATGAGGGTGTTGGTGGCGTACCGGTGGAGCGCGCGGCTCACCAGGAACGCGAAGACCACCACCAACACCAGCGCCACGGTCAGGGGCATCGCCAGCGCGAGCCTACCCGGGTCTGGGGGCGCTATCCAGCTTACTCCGCCGAGAAGGGCTCGCCGGAGTCCAGGCACTCCACGAGGCGTCCGTAGGCCGCGCGCAGCGCCGGACGGCCGGGCTCGGGACCCACCGCGGTGATGATCCGCCGGGCGAGGGTCCCCTCACGCAGGATGACCTGCAGCGCCCGCGAGACCGCGGGATCCAGCGCGTCGAGCTCCACCGTGGCGCCCACCAGGTGTTGCCAGACCTCCTGCAACGTGGCCCGGGCCCCAGGGAAGCCCCAGGCGGCCAGGAACTCCGCGTCCTCGACCACCGTGGCCTCGCCCTGCTCCACCGCGTGGCGGAAGAGCCCGGCCAGGCGATGCTCGTCCCAGGCCCGCTGGGCCGCGGGCTCCTGGAAGCGCCCCTCGGTCTGGGCCCGCACCGCCGCCACCACCGCCTCCGCCACCGCGAAGTCGCCGGCCACGTGCTCCTGGCTGTCGAGGACCCGGATCTCGAGGGCCATGCGGTCGAAGCGCACGATCGCGCCGCGGGCGTTGGCCCACTCGTGCCGCAGGATACCTTCCGGATCGTGCGGCGCGAGGTCGCGGTAGATCTTGCCGAGGAGCTCCTCCTCGTAGGCCTGCCGATCGAAGACCCGCTCCGGCACCACCACCCCGGACACCGAGGGCACCCGCCGGGCGTTCCCCGCGTAGTGGAACAGGCGGCCGTCCAGGCGCCCGCTCAGGCGCCCCTCCTCCACCGGTGAGGACGCGGCGAGCCCCGGCAGGAGCGGGAGCACCAGGCGCACCGCGGCGTGCAGGCGCCCCAGCTCCTCGTCCCCGTCGAAGGGCAGGTTGATGTGCATGCTCTGGAGGTTCGACCAGCCGTGCCCGCGGCAGTCGAAGATGCGATCGAAGGCCTTGTAGATCTCGTCCTGGCCGTGCGGCCAGAGCTTGGTCTCGGTCCACGGATCCATCCACGGGTGCATGGCGGTGGGCATCAGGCGCAGGCCATCCTGCGCGAGCTGCCGGTTCATCGCCTCCACCGCGGCCTGGAACGCGGCCCGAGCCGCGGTGCGATCGGTGATCGGCCCCGCCCCCTTCAGCTCGATCACGTGCAGGGCCAGCTCGTTCGACCACGCGATGTCCCCGAGGGTCACCTCGCCGTCCTCGAAGCCCGCCCAGGGCGTCCAGCGCGCGGTCCGCCGCCGCCCGCACCGCGAGGGTCTCGGCGTCGACGATCATGTACTCGATCTCGAGGCCGGTCGCCTCGAACAGCTTCAGAGCGCTCACCGCGCCTCCTTCTCATCGGCCTTCGACTCGGCACCCGAGCGGGCCTCCATCCGGTCGAGGAACACCTGCATCACCGCGGTGTAGAGCTTGTCGCCCAAGAAGCGGTCCTCGTAGCCGTGATCGATGTTGGGGTTGTCGTTGATCTCCATGATCAGGAAGCGCTTGTTCACCTCCTTGACGTCGACCCCGTACAGCCCATTGCCCACGTGGCTGGCCGCCTCGACCGCCAGGTTGAGCGCCTTCTTCGGCACCTCCTCGAGGGGCAGGGTGTCGACCTTGCCGAAGCGCCGCTTGCCCTCATCGAGGTTCTTCTGGATCTGCCAGTGCCCCTTCGCCATGTGGTAGCGGCACGCGAAGAGCGGCTTGCCGTCGAGGATGCCCACCCGCCAGTCGAAGGCCGACGGGGTGTACTCCTGGGCCACCACCAGCTCCGAACCATCGAACAGCTCGGTCAAGATGGCCTGCAGCTGCTCCGGGTTGTCGGCGCGCTTCACCCCGAGTGAGAACGCGGAGTCGGGCTGCTTGAGCACCATCGGGAACGAGAGGCGCTCCGGCAGCTCCTTCGCGCTCTTCTCGTCGACGAGCACCGTCTTCGGGCAAGGGAGCTCGTAGCGCGCGAACAGCTCGGCCTGGAAGACCTTGTTCGTGCACCGCAGGATGGACTCCGGATCGTCGATCACCACCAGCCCCTCCGCCTGGGCCCGCTGGGCGAAGCGGAAGGTGTGGTGCGGCACCGACGTGGTCTCGCGGATGAACAGGCCGTCGTACTCCGCGAGGCGACCGTAGTCGTCCTTGCTGATCACCCGGGCGTCGATGCCGAGGCTGTTCGCCGCCTTGATGAAGCGCTGGATCGCGCCGGCGTCCGAGGGGGCGTCGACCTCCTCGGGGTTGGTGAGGATGGCGAGGTCGTAGCGGTAGCGCTTCTTCGGGGACCGGGTGGGCCGCTCGAAGTACCGGCGCGCGTGCTCGACCACCGACGCCTTGTGGCTCTCGGGGATGTCCTTCATCGCGATGGGCCGGATGGACACCACGCGCCAGCGCTCCTCACCGCGCTCGAAGGTGGCCCGCAGGAGCGGCGCCGGGAAGAGGTTGAACAGGGCCCGGCTCAGGGTGTCGTAGCGCGAGGCGATGTTGCGCCCGAAGTACACGCTGAGCACGAACTTGTCGGACTTGATGTTCTTGAGGGCCTTCTGGATCTTGGCGTCCAGCTCCTGGGAGGCCAGCCGCACCACCGGGGCCGAGCGGAGATCCTGGAACGTGGCCACCTGCGGGAGGGGCTTGTGGCCCCGGGCGGCCGCCACCAGCGAGACGTAGTAGCCGGTGGTCTGATAGCGATAGTCCTGGCAGAGGTTGAAGACCTTGACGCGCCGGGCTTGGGAGAAGCGGGGGTCGGTGAGGTAGTCGCGCGCCGCCACCACCTCGACCCCCGGAAGTTCCAGATCCCAGGCTTCGGGGTCGTCGAGTACGAGGTACGGGATCATCCAGGCTCCTCGATCGGCTCGATCACCAGGAGGTTGGCGTCGTAGGTGACGATGCCCAACAGGATCGCGCCGATCAGGTGATAGGTCTCGATGTCGTAGGCGTGCGACTCGAAACCGGGGTTGTCGTGGAGGGGGTCCATCACCCGGACCATCCGGGAGACGCCGTCGTAGCCAGCGAGCACCACGAAGTGCCCGGCGACCTCGCCGCGCACGTCGTCGTACTGGTCTTCGTGCTCGCGCGAGCACTCGTAGAGGTAGGTCGCCGACAGGCCCGTCAACAGCGGTTGACCGCGCTGCAGGTGGCGCACGATGAGCTGGGGCCGCAGCCGCTCGAAGTGGATCTTCCCGCCGAGGGCCAGGTACTCGAGGTAGATGTCGGTCGCGGCCTGGAGCTTGGGGTCGTCCTTCACGTCGCGCTGGGCCCGGAGGCGCTCCGCGAGATCCGGCGCGCCGTCGCCGAACCAGGTGGGGTCGAAGAGCTGCAGGTTGTAGGTGTAGATCTCGGCCCGGTAGCCCCGCCGCAGCGCGTGCACGGCCAGCGCCACCGCCAGGGTGCCGCCGGTCTCCAGGACCGGCACTTCGGCGATGAGGTCGCCGAGCGCCACCTCGTCGCCGTAATAGCCGTAGACCGCGTGCAGGCACGTGGGCCCGCAGGTGGTGTCATCGGGCTGCTGCAGGATCTCGAGCTCGAGCTCGTGCTTGCTGTCGGGCATGGACTCAGACCATCGGCTCGGGCTGGGATCTATCGCTCCCCTTGCTGGCCCCCCGGGTCATCCGGAAGCCCAGGTCCGAGCGCACGAACAGGTATAGCGCGCCGATGATTCCGAGCAAGAGCCCCGCGACCAGCCAGGGGTTGGTCTCGGTGCGGTAGAAGATCGCGCCCCTCCCCCACCCGCGGCGTCTGCGGCGGCTGCACCGGGAACCCGAAGCGCTCCGCGAGCTTGCGGATGTAGACGAGGTGGACCACCGGGATCCCGTCCTCGACGAAGCGCTCCATGATCGAGTCCGGCGAGGTCCCGCCCGCCGGCGGCCGGCGGTTCAACCCGGGTCGAAAGAGCTTCTTACCCTTCTTCTTGCCCACCGAGACGGTGCCGCCGCCGACGTTGATGTAGGCCTTGATCGGCAGCGAACCGGCGAGGTCGCGGTACAGGTGGATGCGCTGATCCACGCTGTCGGTGAAGTCCTTGGGCTGGATGTAGGTCAGCCCGTGGGCCTGGATCGAGTCCTCGAGGATCCGGCGCCCCTTCTTCGGCATGCCGAGGGCCCGGTCCTCGATGCCGCCGAGCGAGGCGGCGGAGGCGTGGTGGGTGAGCACCCCGCGGTCGACGAGGAGCTGCTCCATGTCGAGCCAGGTGAACTCGGGGTCGTTGGCGCCCCACTGCGACGACGCCACGCTCGCGATGATCACCGGCTTCAGCTCCAGGACCTCGACCGCGGAGAGCACCGCGATGTTGATCGCAGGGAACGAGCCCGAGTAGCCGACCGCGACCACGTCGCCCTTCTCGAGGCCGGCCTGCTTCAGGTAGTGCACCACCAGCGCCGCGAAGTTCGGGTTCGCGGAGGTCTGCTTCGAGTCGAGCGAGCCCGGGTTGGTGGTGATCGGGGTCATGAGGGACCCGACGAGCCCGCTCTGGGCGGGGTCGGCCTCGGTGTCGATCACCAGGCCGCGCTTCACCCGCTCGTCCCGGATGATCTTGAACGCCTCCTCGGCCTTCCTGGCCGCGGCCAGCTTCTCTTCGTGGTTCGGCTCCCGGACCTTCATCGGGAAGCGCTCCACCGCAAGGTATCCTGCCACCGAGGCGGTGGCGACGAGCGCAAGGGTGACCCGGGAGACCCTCCTCGGGCGCCAATACATCCTCTTCACGCCGGCACCTCCACACCCACCAGGATCAACACGAGGCGGATGACCACCGCCGCCGTCAACAGGGCGCTGATCGTCTCGACGATGCCCTGCCGCTCCATCCAGATCGCGATGAGTCCGGGGATGATGTAGCCGATGACGGTGTAGTCACCGCCCGAGGCGGTCTCGAGATCGCTCGCCATGCTGCGCATCAGGGCCCCCACGATGTAGCCCACCAGGATCATCAGCACCGTGCGCCGGCGCCCGTACACGATGACCACCGACGCCAACGCGTGCACGAAGGCGAAGGTGATGAAGGCGGTGGCCAGCGTCAGCGCCAGGTCCATCGGCTGCGAGAGCCCCACCGCGAAGTAGCCAGGGACCACCATGCCGCCGGCCGCCAGGCCGAACAGCTCCGAGAACAACAAGCTGATGACCAGGCCGACGCCGATCGCCGCTGCCAGTGGCTCGATCATGCCACCACCTCTTTCAAACCGGGGACGCTGCGGTTCTTGAAGAACCTCGCCAGCTCCAGACCCTGCCCGCCGATGTTGGCGATGCCGATGATGAGGGCGGAGTTACCCGCCAGGTCGATGATCACCTCGAAGATCTCCTCGATGCGACGGTCCTCCGCGTAGGTGATGCGGCCGGGGTCGAGCCCCATCCGGATCGCCTCCTTGGCGAAGATGTACGTGCCGGAGCCGATCAGCACGTAGTGGTCGGCCTCGCCCCACGCCACGCAGGCCTCGCCGAGCTGCCGTGAGCGGTCGGGGCGGTCCGCGCGGCAGTTCACCAGCGCCACCCGCCGCTCGGCCGGGAACTGGGCGCTGACCTTCTTCCAGATGCGCTCGGTCGAGTCCGGATCGTTCGCCGCGAACGCGTTCACGAACACCAGCTGGCGCCCGAAGAAGTCGAGGCGGTGCGCGGTCAGCACGCCCGGATCCGGCTTCGCCGCCCACATCCCCCGAAGCGCGGTCTCGCGATCGACCCCGAGGGCGGCGCAGACCTTCAGCGCCAGGGCCAGGTTCTCGGCGTGCTCGAGGTACTTGAAGCCGGCCAGATCCTCGGTCGAGATCTCGGCCACCTCGTCATCGCTCACCCCCACCAGCGCGGACCCGCGGTCGTCGGCCGCCTCCTTGAACACACCGAGGTGCTTCTGCTCCGCCGTGAACAGGGTGCCCTTCACCGGCACGGTGGCGGCGAGGGCCATCGCCACGTCCTCCTCGCCCGGGCCCATCACGTCGAGGTGGTCGGGGCGAGCGTTGGTGATGACCCCATGGGTGGCGCGCACGAACTTCTCTTCGCACAGCGCCTGCAAGAGCGGTTGCACCGCCATGCACTCGATCACCAGCACCTCGGCCTTCGCCTCCGCCGCCTTGCGGATGATGCGGAGCTGCTCGAGCACGTTCGCGCGGGAGGGCCTGAACACCGGGAACTCACGGCCGTCCGGGAAGATCATCCGGGCGAGGGTGCCGGTGGTCTTGGCGCAGGTCCGCTTGCCGCCGGCCCGCAGCCCCGCGGCCACGAGCCGGGTCACCGAGGACTTCCCTCGGGTGCCGTTCACGTGGATCCGCACCGGGATCTTCTCGAGCGATTGGCGGTGGTGGGCGTGCTCCACCAACAGGAGGATCACCACCGCGGAGAGGAACACGAGGAGGATGGTCAGACCCGTCATATCCAGCCCTTCCGACGGAAGAACACGAGCAGCGCCGCGGTGATGGCCGCGCAGACCGCCCAGAACGCCCCGTACCCCCACCGGTAGTCGAGCTCCGGGAGGTACTTGAAGTTCATGCCGTAGACGCCGGCGATGAACGTGATGGGGATGAACACGGTGGCGATGATGGTCAGGATCTTCATCACCTCGTTCATCCGGTTCGACACCACGGACATGTAGAGCTCGCTCAGGGTGCCGCAGAGCTCGCGGTGCGACTCCACCGCGTCCAACAGCTGCACGGTGTGGGCGTGCACGTCGCGCAGGTAGGTCACGGTCATGGCCGGCAGGGCGTAGGCGTCGCCCCGGATGAGGACGTCGAGGAGCTCCCGGGTAGGCCACAGCGCCTTTCGGATCGTCATCAGCTCCCGCCGGACCCCCTGGATGGTCCGGAGGATCTCCGGGGTCGAGGCGTCCATCGCCTCGTCCTCGAGGTCCTCCAGCACCTCACCGTAGCGCTCGAGGAGCGGGTAGCAGTGGTCCACCACCGCGTCCAACAGCGCGTAGGCGAGGAAGCTCGAGTCGCGCTCGCGCAGCTTGCCTTGCGGAAGCCGGATCCGCTGCCGGATCGGATCCCAGACGTCGCCCGGGCGCTCCTGGAAGGAGATCACCACCCGCGGGAGGAGGAAGAGGCTCACCTGCTCGCTGTCCAGCCGCCCGTCGAGGAGCTGGAGCATGCGCACGGTGATGAAGACGTGCCCGTCGTACGGGTCGACGCGAGGCCGCTGGGGGACGTGGAGCACGTCCTCGGCCGCCAGGGTGTGGAGGTTGTAGGCCACGCGGAGCTGGTCGATGACGTAGGGGTGGAGGCCCTGGACGTCGATCCAACGCACCGCGGCCCACTCCGGCATCGAGGACGGCAAGGTCTCTTGCACCGTCTGCACCAGGCGCTCCTCGACCCGGTCCTCGGCGTAGTCCATCACCCGGATGACCACCGCCCCCACCTCGGGGAGCTCGTGGATCTCGTCCCGGGCCGCCAGCTCCAGGCCCGCCGCCGTCCCGGGCGGGGGGCGCACGCTGGCCGCCGGGCGCCGGCGCGCCACCGGGGCCTTCAGCACCGCGCCCAGGGCCTGGCCCGCGCCGTTGACCACGCGATCCGCGGCCCGGCCCACGGCGGCGCCCACCTGCTCCGCCGCCCCTGGTTTTTCGGACCCACCCATGCCTGATGACGCTCGCGCGGGCAGCATCCGTCGGCCCGCCATCCAAGTCCAGCGCTCCCTTACGCCCGGCTCAGCGCCGACAGGAGCGCGGCGCCCTCGAGCGGGCGGCCGGGGCGGAGCCACAGGCGCGCCCACCCGCCGTCGCGCAAGACGCGTTTCAACTCCGTCACGAGAACCCTCAGCCGATCATAGCCGGCGATGTCCAAGGCCTCCGCGGGCGCCGTCGCTGCGCCCGCCCAGACCTCGGTGGACGTACCGCCCGGCCTCCCGCACAAGCCCGCCGACAGCACCAGGCGACGCACCTCGACCTGCCGGGCTCCGTGAACTCCACCACCGCGTCCTGGAGGTGCCGCAGCAGGCGCGCCCGCGCCAACAGCGCCGGGACCCGCCCCAGCGCCTCCTCCAGGTGCTCCCGCACCCGCACCGCGTCCCAGACGTCGGCCTCGCGCTCGACCTCCGGCAGGGGGCGGACGGGCCGCGAGGTCCGCGCGAGCCGCAGGACGAGACTGCACGGTGCCCTGCAGCTCGGGGTGGAGCGCGCGGAGCTCGGCGAGCCCCTCCAGCAGCGGGCCGGGCGCGAGCCCGGCCTGGAGCGAGGAGGCAGGAGCCCCAGGGCCCTGCACCACCGCCCGCAGCAGGTCTTCCCTGAGCCGCTCAGGGCCTCCACCAAGGCCGGCACCGCCCACCGAGTAGCGCGCCGGCAGCAGCCCCACCGGGAACTTCACGGAGCCCCTTCAGGGGCCTCCCTATTGCCCTCGCTGCGAATCGGCCCGGCGGGCCGGGCCGCTCTCGCTCATGGAACTCGCAAGCGGAGCGCGCAGCCGGGCGCAGCCCGGCGGAGAGGGGTGGCGGCTCCGCCGGCCCGGGACCCCAGGAACTGGGGGTCCGGCGCGGGCGCCACTCCGGGCAAGGTCCCGCGACGCGAACCAGGTGTGGCGGCCCGACTCCACGAGCGAGACGTTGTAGGGCGGGGCCAGGCGCTTGATCTCGTCCGCCTCCAACAGCGCCGCCTCGAGGGCGGTGGCGCAGGGGGTCACCGCAAGGTCCCTTGCCTGGCTCAGCATCTCGAGGGTCCGCTCCGGCAAGCGGCCCTGCTTGGTGAAGTGGCTGTTCACCCGCTTCTTGAGCGAGGTGGCCTTGCCCACGTAGAGCACGTCGCCGTTGGCGCGGAGGAACCGGTACACCCCGGGCACGTCGGGCAGCCCCAGCCGCCGCTCCCGCGGCATCGGGTAGACGCGCCGGGTGGCCTTGGGCTTGGGGGCGGTGGCCAACCACGTCAGCAGCTCGGGCCAGGTCTCGACCCCGCGCTCGGCCAGCTGCCCGACCAGGCCCTGCCACACCACGCAGGTGGCGGCGACGTGCCCCGCGCTCCGGCGCAACAGATCCGGCGAGAAGCCGAAGTAGCCCGACAGCGCCCTCAGACCCCGCCGCGGCAGCTCCGGCAGGAGGCGCTGGGCCACCTGGTGGGTGCAGCACACCTCGAAGGGGTACGGCCCCTCCCCGTACGCGGCGTGGAGCGCCTCGAAGAAGCGCGCCTCGAACTGGGCGAAGTGGATGACGGTCGGCGCCGGCCCCGCGCCGACCAGAGGCGACGCGGCCGCGCTCAGGTGCCGCCAGGCCTCCGCCTCGGTGCCCCCCGCCGCGAGCTCCTCGTTCTTGATGCCGGTGAGCTCCCGCACCGCCCGGGGGAGCCGCACCCCGGGCGGCAGCGCCACCAGGGCGGAGCCGACGTCTTCTGGGCGCGGCGCAGGCTGGCCTGCGGCACGGAAGCGGTGCCAGCCCACCTCGATGAGCTGGCCGTGGGCGGGGGTGGCGCCGGTGCTCTGCCCGTCCAGGACCAGCACCTCGAGCTCGGCCAGGGTCGGCACGGGCTCCGCTCAGTGGTGGTGCCGCGGCACCAGCTCCAACACGCCGGTCGCCTCGTAGCGCTTCCGGATCTCGGGGTTCTCGTCGAAGAAGGCCTTGAGGCTCTCCTCCGAGATGTCGACCACCAGGTCGTCGCCGTTGAGCTTGGCCTGGCAGCCGAGCCGGGAGTTGAGGCGCACGTCGAAGGCGAGATCCAGGCGGTCCTCCTCGCGCTCCTCCATCTCTTCGAGCGAGTCGAGGCCCTTCACCACGTAGACGTGGCAGGTGGAGCACCCGCAGACCCCGCCGCAGTTGGAGCCCACCGGGGCGCCGGAGTCCTGGGCCACCCTGAGGATGGTCAAGCCGTCCTCGGCCTCGACGGTGAGGTCCTGGCTCAGGACCCGGTTCTTCTTGAAGGTGATGCTCGGCATCCAGTCACTCCTGCTTCATCCGAACGCGGTGCGCTCGTCATAGATGGGCGCCTCGCTCACGTCGAGCTGCTCGGCCGCGCCAAAGAAGGCGGCCACCAGCGCCTCCACCGCCTCGCGCTCGTCCAGCCCCATCGCCCGCTCCCGGAACGCGGCGCCGCCGCGCATCCCGCGGCTGTACCAGATCAGGTGCTGCCGGAACTTCTTCAGCCCCCACGCCTCGGGCTCACCGTGGCGCCGGCGGCCGCCCGACGCGCCCTCGATGTGCTCGAGGTGGTCGGCCAGGTGTTGCAGGATGACCTGCACCCGCTCCTCCGCCGCCACCGGCTCGGGCGCGGCCTCGCCGCGGTAGGCGGCGGCCAGCTCCCGGAACACCCACGGGTTCCCGAGCGCGGCCCGCCCACCATCACCCCGTCGCACCCGGTCTCGTCGACCACCCGGTGGGCGTCGGCCGCACAGAAGACGTCGCCGTTCGCGATCACCGGGATGCGCAAGGCCTCTTTCAGATCGCGGATCAGGCTCCAGTCCGCGGTGCCCGAGTAGCCCTGGCTGCGGGTGCGCGGGTGCAGCGTGACCGCCGCCGCGCCCGCGTCCTCGAGCGCCTTGCCGACCTCGACCGCGTTCCTCGACTCCGGGTCCCAGCCCGCGCGGATCTTGGCCGTGACCGGCACCGCGTCCCCCACCGCCTCGCGCATCGCGCGCACGATGGCGGCGGCCCGCGCGGGGTCGGTCATCAGCGCGGAGCCCGCCCCGTTCCGCGTGACCTTCTTGACCGGGCAACCCATGTTGACGTCCAACAGGCGCGCCCCGCGCGACGCGGCCAGCTCCGCCCCCACCGCCATGGACTCCGGCTCCCCGCCGAAGATCTGCACCCAGAGCGCGGGCTCCTGCGCCGGGTCGTGGCGCAGGTACGCCTCGGTGCGCTCGTTCTTGTAGAGCAGGCCCTTGCTGCTCACGAGCTCGGTGGGGGCCGAGCCCGCCCCCATCCGCATCGCGAGCGCCCGGTACGGGGCCTCGGAGACCCCGGCCATCGGGGCCATGATGATCGGCGCGCCGAGCTCGAGGCCCCCCACGCGGAGGGGTCCGAGGCGAGACAGGGCCCCCGCGGGCGCCTGGAGCTGAGCGACGCTGACCATGGCCGAGCCCGGGCACTATCAGCCAGGGCCCTGGTGCAGCCAAGGATTATGTGGGCTCAGCCCAGCTCGTGCACGCCCGAGCTGGCGCGGCGACGCCGGCTGCCCATGAGCTCCGCGGTGCGGTCCAGGCCCGCGCCCCGCGCGGTGCGGACCGCGAGGCGGACCGGGGTGAGGGCGAAGAAGCGCTCGCCGTAGCGGCGCAGGGTCGCGGCCTCGAGCTCGACCCCGAGGCCGGGGTCGGTGGGCACCGGGAGGTCCCCCCTCGGGTCCAACCCCAGCGGGGTGGTGAGCAGGGCGTCCCGGTGCTCGGGCAGCATCGCCGGCGGCTCCCAGGGATACTCCAGGCGGGCGTCCCCCGCCGCCGCCCCGACCAGGCGCCGGTACGCGACCAAGGCGTGCAGGTTGGCGGCCAGCCCCACCCCGTCGCCGTAGGAGGACGGCGAGAAGCCCAGGCCCGCGTCTCGGCACACCGCGATGGTCCGCGCCACCGTGCCCAGGCCGGCGAAGGCCGCGTCGGGGGTCAGGACCCGATAGCAGCGCCCCTGCACCAGGGCGTGGATCGGGACGTAGGTGAAGGTCAGATCGCCGCCCGCGATCGGCACCGAGGTCTCGGAGGCGAGGGTCGACAGGTCGTCCCAGGCCTCGTCGTGCAAGGGCTCTTGCACCCACTTCAGCCCGGCCTGTTCGGCCAGGCCCATGAAGCGGCGCGCCCGGGCCAGGTCCCAGCGCGGGCCCCGGTCGACCAGGGCCACGCTCCACGCCTGGTGCGCGTGCACCATCAGCTCGAAGTCGGGCCCGGTGACCTCGCGCGCCACCCGGAGCTGCTCCGCGTCGTCCGCCTCGGTGGCGCCGTGCACCGCGAACTTGGCCGCGGTGAGGCCGAGGCGCATCGCGCGCTCGAAGGACTCCGCGCGCGGACCCGGGGCGGGCGGAGCTCGGCGAAGGTGGCGTAGACCGGCACCGCGGCGGGGGTGGGCGCCTCGGGGTCGCCCTGGAGGTGCTCGAGGAGGAGCTGGTGCACCGGCACCCCGCGGGCCTTCGCGGCCAGGTCCCAGAACGCGATGTCCATCCAGTTGTTGCGCCAGCCGAGGAAGGCGGTCTGGCGCAGGCGCTCGCGCACCTCGTCCAGGTCGTAGGGATCGAGGCCCATGAGGAACTGGCCGATGTACTCACCGAGACCCTGCCGCTCCCGGTCCAGCGCAGGGCAGGTTGCATATCCGGTCAGGCCGTCGCGGGTGGTGACGGTGAGCAGGGTGTAGCGTTGGCGGTACTGCGGGTAGCCCGGGATCCACACCGGGAACCGCACCGTGGGCAGCGGCAGATCGATGTGGTGCAGCTCGATCCGTTCGATCTTTCCGGTCATCTCGCCCCCGATCGCCGCCGCGGCGTCGACGCACCCCACGCCGACAAGCCCGCGTCACCGGAATGACACAGTGCGGCAACCTGCCCTGCGGGGTCAACTGGGGGAGGGTCGGATCGGCTCAGCGCCGACGCTTCAGGGCCACACCGGCCAGGAGGACCATCCAAAACGCCCAAGAACCGGCCAATTCCGAGCCAGGTACGGCGCACGTGCAGCCGCCGCCGATGGTGTTCCGGTGCAGATCCAGGGGCCCCGGCGTCTCGGCGGGCTGCTCCGGCGTCGGGGTGGGCGCGGGCTGCTCGGGGGTCGGCGTCGGGGTGGGCTCCGGCGGAGGCGGTGGGGTGGCGGGGGCGGGGGCGGCGGGATCTCGGTGCCGCTCACCGTCACGTCGTCCAGCGACCAGCCACCGAGCGGGTTGCTCGCGTCGGGGCTGACCTCGAAGCGCACCACCACCCCGTCCTCGCGATCGCTCGCCGCCTCGCCGAGGGGGAAGGCGAGGTAGCGCCAGCCGCCGCTCCAGGTGCTGCCGTCGCCCTGGTGGGTGTAGAGTAGCTGATCGTCGACGAAGATCTTGAACGTCCCCGCCATCGCGTGGTGCTGCCACAGCTCGAGGTACACGTTCTCCATCCCCACCGTGGGCACCGGCGGCGCCTCGAGGAACGTCGCGCGACCCGCCTTGGCCGCGCCGTCGGTGCCGCCCGGCCGGCCGCCCTCGCCGAGATCGGTGCCCACGACCTGCTGCCCGCCGTGGGCGGCGTAGGGATCGAAGGCGAGGCCGAGCGGCGTCGCGGCCGCCCAGTCGTCCCGGAGGTCCGAGCCCACCGCGCCGTGGGTCCACTCCCCGAGCCCCGCCTCGAAGCCCTCGGCCTTGATGTCCATGAGGCCCGGGTCCACCAGGGCCACGAGCGGGCTGTCCTCGCTCCCGAGGCGGAAGGTGCGGCCGTCGGCCTGGATCTCGAACCGGTAGCGGAAGGTGGTACCCGCCTCGAGCCCCTGCAAGCTGACCTGCGCCACCGTCCCCGCCACGCTCACCGTGGCCGGGCTCCAGGCCGCCCTCGAGGCCGGGGGCCCAGAAGGCCTGCAGGTTCTGCAGGTCGACCTGCCCGCAGCTCGCGCGGTTCTCGACCCCGGCGGTGAGGACCACCTCACCCTTGTCGTCCGCGCTCACCCGGCCCGGGGCGTCGTGCAGGATGCGCGCGTAGGCCCCGGTGGGGACCAGGCTGTGGTTGATCGCCCCGCCGTCCACGAGGCCGTGGGCGTTGAAGATCGCGTTGATCTCGCAGCTGTTCGGGGTGCCGTTGTTGACGTCGCCGTCGTCGTCGTCCGCCTCGAGCACCGACGGGTAGGCGGTGGACAGGCCGGGCCCGAGGGCCAGGGCGTAGATGAAGATGCGGTCGACCATCAGGCGCCCGGCCCAGTCGCCGTGCTTGTCCATCATCGCCTCGCGGAGGTCCCACAGGGCCGAGGCCCAGATGAGGCCGTCCTCATGGACCTCGTTGACGTAGTCGTCGGGGTAGACGCGGTCCGCGTCGATGCGCCGGATGCCGCCGCCGTTGGTCGCGAAGCCCCTGCCCACCACCGGATCGTCGAGCACGGTCGCGGCGAGGAAGTCGCCGGTGCCCTCGCCCACCGAGCCCACCACGTTGCGGGTGAGGTTCTGGTGATAGCCGTGGCCGAACTCGTGGTAGACGATGCTCGAGATCTGCCCGGTGTTGTTGCAGCCGCCGCCGGAGCGGAAGAAGTTCACCGTCTCGCCGTCCCAGTACGCGTTGCAGGTGTCGTTCAGGTTCACGTTGCTGGTGAGGCGCTGGGAGAGCCACGGCAGGGTCGGGGTCAGCTGCGAGGCCCACGCCTTCACCAGGTTCAGGTGCACGAAGGGGTCGGCCTGCTGGGTGTTCGACGGCGTGACGTCGTAGACCTGGAACGGCCCGGCGAGGTTCACCTGCATCCGCTCGTTCTGCTGGCCGCCCTGATCGTCGATCACCACCCGCGAGCCGCTGTAGGTTACGGTCTGGCCCCCCGGCGCGACGATCTCACCGTCACCGTCGGTCACCTGGTTGCCCACCGCCAGGAAGGGGACGGTGATCGGCTCGCTCCCCTCGCTCGGGTTCACGCGGTGGACCACCATGCGGATCCGACCCTCGCCCTCGGCGAAGCGGAGCGCGTCGTCCACCGCGAGGACCGCGCCGCTCAGCGCGTCGACGTGCACGGTGAGCTCGGCCCGGGGCGCGGGGGTGGACACCTCGACCGCCCACGCGAGGCGCGCGTCCTCGGGGCGATCGCCGCCCAGCCACACCACCAGCGCCGGCGCGCCCTTCACGCCGGCCCCCGGGGCCCACGCCCGCACCGCGTCCGCGGCAAGCAGGCCTGCATCACCCGCGTCGAGCGCGGGCTCGGCGGGGACGGCCAGCCCCGCCATCAGCTCGTTCCGGACCGAGGTGATCACGCCGCCCCGGAAGCTCACGAGGAGGAAGCCACCTCGGACCGGGAGCCCCTCGTACCGCTGGGCGAGGTAGACCGACGTGCGGCCGGTGAGGGGGTGCACCGAGGCCAGCTCGAGCGCCTCGGGCGCCACCCCGAAGCTCTCCGCCGCCGCCCGCCCGAAGACGAGGGCCGCCTCCCCCGCTGCCTCGGGTCGCAGGTTGGCTTGCGCCTCCGCCCCCGCCGCGCGGTACGCGAGCGCCACCGCCCCGTCGGGCCGGAAGCTGGCCGGCACCAGCCCCGCCTCGACCAGCGCCGCGCTCACCTTGGCGCGGGGGTGGTCCGGCTGAGTGGCGAGGAACCGCTCCGGGGTCGAGGCCCACGGCGTGGCCCGCGGCGCGAACCCCAGGGCGGGCGCGCTGAGGGTCGCCGTCACCAGGAGGGTCGAGCAAGCGGAGAGCCGGGCCAGGGCAGAGCTACGCACGGCTTCCACGATCGCAAGACCCGGGCCGATCTCTGCTCGGACCGCGGTCGTCTCGGGCGTCCCCCTCCCCCGCGGACGGCCCGAGTCATTCCAAGAGGTTGGAGTGTGACATCGACCCCACAGGGGGCCTCCCCGTGGGTGCCATGACCACCTTTGGTGAGGTCAGTGGGGACTCCATGCCCCACCCCCTGTGTTGTCGAGTCCCCACCTCCCCTCCCGGCGCACGTTTGCAACCCAGCCTGCATGTGATCCTGGACACCCAACCAAGTCAGGAAAGTTGACCGGGGGGAGGTGACAAGCGCGCCGCGCCTCGTTCAAGCTCGCCGGGATGCAGATGTTTCAGGTCGTCATGGCCGGGGCTCAGTTCCCGGTGGGTCAGGTGAGCCCGAGCTAGCTCCCCCCGCAAGCCGACGACCCTCAAGGAGGTCGGTTCGCTTCGGGCGGACCGGCCTCTTCGAGTTTCTGGGACCTGCGTCCCCGACCAACGAGACCGGAAAGCTCCCCTGTCGATCAAAAAGGGGCGATGCCCCGTGGAGGGGTGGGACGGCAGCGCCGCCCACCGTGGGCCGAGGAGGCCTGGGAGGTCGAGATGGAAACGCCCGGCGGGGCACGCGAGGTGGCGCGGATAGCGTGGCCCCTCGCGGTGGGCATGTTCTCGTTTACGTTGATGGGGGTGGTGGACACGCTCCTTATGGGGCACGTCAGCACCACCGCTCAGGCAGGCGTCGCGGTGGCCACAATGGTGGTGATCACCTTCATCGCCTTCTACCGAGGCGTAGCCTCCGGGGCCCAGGCCCTGGTGGCGGCGGCCCACGGGGCGCGCGACCCGCTGCGCATCCGGGCCGCGGGCACCGCCGCGGTGCTCTTCGCGCTCGTCCTCGGGGTGCTCGCTACCGCGACGATCCGCCTCGTGGCCGCCCCCACCCTCGGCTGGGTCGTGGGCGACCCCGACGTGGCGGCGGCGGGCCGGCGCTACCTCGAGGTCCGCGCCTTCGCGGTGCCGATGTCGATGCTGAGCTTCGGCCTGCTGGCGAGCATCCAGGGCCTCGGCGACACCCGCACCCAGATGTGGGTCAGCCTGGCCGGGAACGTGGTCAACGCGGTGGTCGGGGTGCTGCTGGTCTTCGGGCTCGGGCCGTTCCCGCGCCTGGAGGAGGCGGGCGCGGGGTGGAGCACGGTGGCGGGCGCCGCCACCATGGCCTCGCTCTATGCGCTCCGCTTCCGGAGCCGGATCGGCAAGGTGCTGCGGCCGAGCCGCGAGGTCATCACCAGCGTGCTGACGATCGGGGTGCCGGCCGGCGTCCAGAACCTGCTCGGGGTGAGCGCGTTCGTGGTGATGAACGTGGCCCTCGCGCGGGCGGGCCAGGTGGAGCTGGCGGCGAGCCAGGTGGTGTTCCAGATCATCAGCCTGTCCTTCCTCCCCGGCGCGGGGATCGGCGAGGCGGGCGGGGTGCTCCTGGGGCGCTACCTCGGCGCGGGCCAGCCCGAGGTGGCGGGCCGCACGCTCGAGAGCGCAAGGCGGATTGCCATCGGGGTCATGTCGGTGTTCGGGCTGATCTTCTTCTTCTTCGGGAGACCGATCGCCAGCCTGTTCACCGAGGATCCCGCGGTGGTGGAGCGCGGCCGCGGTGTTGATGTACTTCGCGGCCTCGTTCCAGGTGGTGGACGCGGTGGCGATGGTGCACCTCGCCGCCCTCCGGAGCGCCGGGGACACCCGCTTCACCCTGCTGGTGACCACCATCTCCGCGTGGGCGTGCCAGGTCCCGGGCACCCTCGTCCTGGGGCTCTACTTCGGCTGGGGCGCCACTGGCGCCTGGGTGGGGATGACGCTGCAGGTGTTCGCGGAGGCGCTGATCACCGCGCCGCGGGTCCTCCGGCTGGGCCGGGGCACCCTGGGCCGGCTCGATCTGCTGCTCGGGCGGGCCCCGGCGTAGACGTCGAGAGTGTCCCGGTCCTGCGCTGAACGTGCGCGCTCAGAGGTGCCCGGACACCTCGCGGATGGCGCGGAACGGGAGGCCAGGACCGGGGTCCGCGTTGCACAGGATCGCGGTGGTGAGCGCCTGGTCGAGCCTGGTCTCGAGGAGCGCGGAGAAGCCGTTGATGAAGCCGTAGTGCTGCACCGTGCGGCCCTTGTCGTCCGGGGGCGGTAGGAGCAGGCCCATCCCGTACTGCACGTCCCCGTACGACGCGTCCTCCGGAGAGAAGCGCTGGCTCCCGCTCACGCGCCCATCGCGCAGGCGTCCTGGCGTCGTCATCAGGCTCGTCCAGCGCGCGTCGAAGAGCCGGTTCGCGAAGAGGGCGTGGTGCCAGCGGCACAGGTCGTCGGTGCACGAGCGCATCGCGCCAGCACCGCCGGCCCGGGCGACGTCCAGGTAGGGCGCGTGAGTGAAGGTCCCGGGGGCGCCGTCGACGCGCGTGTACCCATCGACGCGGCCCCGAACCACCGCGGCGGAGGTGTCGAAGGCGGTCCGCTCGAGGCCGAGCGGCCGGAAGATGAGCGCCGCCGCGGCCTCGGCCAGGGACTGGTCGGCCACCTTCTCCACCAGCGCGCCCAGGACGATGTAGTTGGCGTTGCTGTAGCGCCAGGCCGTCCCCGGCGGGAAGTCGAAGAAGGTCTGCTGGCGACCGATCGCCTTCGCGAGGTCGAGCTGGGTCGGGCTGCTTTCGTCGCCGGAGGCGGCGGCGTCGGTGTCGTCGTCGCGCAGGCCGGCGGTGTGGTGGGCAAGCTCCAGCACGGTGAAGGGCCGATCCGACGGGAAGAAGGGCAGGTAGCGGTGTACGGGGTCGTCGAGCTTCAGCTTGCCGTCCGCCGCCAGCTTGAGCACCAGCGCCGCGGTGAACTGCTTGGTGAGCGACCCCACGCGGAAGATGCTGTCGGGGCCGACGCGGGTGCCCGTCTCGAGGTTCGCGAGGCCCACCTGGCGCGCGAAGAGGGTGCGTCCGCGCTGCGCCACCTGCAGGGCCACGCCCGGGCACGCGCCGGCCTCGACCGCCGCGCGCGCCGCCCGGCCTGCCGCGTCGGCCGCGCTCACCCTCTTGCCCGCGCTCGCAGGCTTCGCGCCCGCCGCTCGAGTCGGGAGCGCCGCGGTGACCGCTGCGAGGAGGGGCGCGCCGACGAAGTCACGTCGGGAGATCGGCATGCGGCACCGTATTCCCCGACCGCCGCGGGCCCGTCAAGGCCCCCTGCATCGACTCACTCCACCTGGATCTGGATGTCCTGCGCCCCGCCGTCCTCGCCCTCGCCCTGGGAGAGGATGGTGAACTCCACCCGCCGGTTCTTCGCCCACACCGCCTCGCCGGTGCCCGGCACCAGCGGCCGCATCTCACCGTAGCCCACCGCCTCGAGGCGCTTGGAGTCCACCCCGCGCCCGACCAGGTAGGTCATCACCGCCTCGGCCCGCCGCTGGGAGAGCTCGAGGTTGTAGTCGTCGGCCCCCTGGCTGTCGGTGTGCCCCTCGATCCGGATCAGCTTCAGCTGCAGGTTGGCCTGCAGCGTCAGCGCCACCTGGTTCAGGATGTCGAAGCTGTCCGAGCGGATGCGATCCGAGTCGAAGTCGAAGTTGACGCGGGTGTCGATGGTGACCTTCTCGCTCGTCACCTCGACGTGGGTGTCGCCCTCGTCCGGGCACCCGTCCTCGTCGTCCACCCCGTTGATGGTCTCCTTCTCCTGGGGGCACTTGTCGAGCGCGTCGGGGATGCCGTCGCGGTCGTCGTCGGGGTCGGGGCAGCCGTCCTCGTCCTCGAAGCCGTCCTTGTCCTCGGGGTCGTTCGGGCACTTGTCCGTCACGTCCGGGATCCCGTCCCGATCGTTGTCCGGATCCGGGCAGCCGTCGGTGTCCTCGAACCCGTCGAAGTCCTCGGGGTCGTTCGGGCAGGCGTCCGTCACGTCGGGGATGCCGTCGCGATCGTTGTCCGGCTCGGGGCAGCCGTCCGCGTCCTCGAAGTCATCGAAGTCCTCGGGGTCGTCCGGGCACGCGTCGTCGTCGTCCAGGATCCCGTCGCCGTCCCGGTCGGCCAGCCAGCGCTGATAGGCCACCCCGAGGAACACCTGGGCGTCGGGGGCGCCGTAGCCCTTGGTGAGCCCCACGCTGACCCCGCCCAGGGCGATGATCCGGTGGCCCGAGGCCACGTCGAAGCCCACCCGGAGGGCGCCCCGCGCCAACAGCGGGTTCTGCTCCCGGTTCTGGAAGGGCTCCGCAAGTCGGGTTGCGCCGGACAGCTCCGCCACCGCCTCGGGGTGGGCGGGGCCGAGGTCGGGGAGCCCCACCCCGGCCCCCGCGGTGTAGAACAGCTCGTCGTCGATCTCGATGTTGCCGAGGGCCGAGCGGGGGCGGATCTTCACGCCCCCCGCGACCGAGAAGCGCAGGCCCCACAGGACGTCGAAGCTGCGGTCCACGATGAGGTGCGGGCTGAAGGTCAGGTTGCCGCTCCCGAGAAAGGCGTCGGCGTCGCCGGTGGGGAGGCTGAAGGCGGGCACCACCGCGAGGCCCACCCCCGCCCACTCCTGCCGGAGGGCGGTGAGCTTGGGGCTGATGCGGAGGTCCCGCATCCCGATCGAGGTGAGGTCCCCGGTGGGGAGCACCGCGTCGCCGGTCTGCCACCACGACATCGGGACGGCCAGGGTGAGATCCAGCCACGACAGGATCCCCAGCGTCCCCACCACGTCCATGCTGAGCCGGTGGGCCACGACCTCGCCCACCTGGAGCCGGTCCGCGAACAACACCAGGGGGTTGCGCGCGTAGTGGAGGTAGAGGCCGACCGTATACTCGCCCCAGCGCTGGGCCCGGGTGCGGTCCGCGTTCACGAGGCCGAGGGGCATCGGGGCCAGGTGCTCGACGTCCAGGTTGTTGCCGGTGCCGGTGTCCGCCCCCAGCTGCGCCGCGGCGGGCAGCGGGGCGAGCGCCAGGGCCGCCGTCAGGCCCCACGCCCATGTCCGGCGCGCTGCCACCTGGGGGGACACCATGGCCATGATAGCCCGCCCCCCCCGTGCATCAAGTTTCGCGCCGTTGACGGCAGCGAGACCCCGTGGAACCGTCGGCGCGCATGTCTGCCAACGTCGCCGCCATCGTCATGGCTGCGGGCCAGGGCACCCGGATGAAGTCCGGCAAGGCCAAGGTCCTGCACGCCGTCTGCGAAGAGCCCATGGTGAGCTACCCGGTGCGCCTGGCCCAGGCCCTCGGCGCGGCGCCGGTGGTCCTCGTGGTCGGCCACCAGGCCGAGGCGGTGGAGGCCGAGGTCACGCGGCGCTTCCCGGACGGGGTCGCGTTCGCCCTGCAGGCCGAGCAGAAGGGCACCGGCCACGCGGTGATGATGGGCCTCGGCGCCCTCCCTGACTTCGAGGGCCGCATCTTCATCCTGTCCGGGGACGTGCCGCTGTTGACCCGGGGGACCCTCGAGCGCCTCGCGGCCAGCGTGGGCGACGCCGACCCCCTGGCCCTGGTGAGCTTCCTCCTCGACGACCCCACCGGCTACGGGCGCCTGATCCGCGACGGCGAGGGGCGCCTGGCCCGCATCGTCGAGCACAAGGACGCCTCCGAGGCCGAGCGCGCGGTGCAGGAGGTGAACGCGGGCATCTACTACGTGGACGCCGCGTTCCTGCGGAGCGCCCTCGCCCGCCTCGGCAACGACAACGCCCAGGGCGAGTACTACCTGACCGACATCGTGGGCATCGCCCTCGCCGACGGCCACACCGTGCGGAGCGTCCTCGCCGACCCGCAGGAGGTGGCGGGGGCCAACGATCGCGCCCAGCTCGCCGACCTCGACCGGGCGATGCGCCGCCGGGTGAACGCGGCCCTGATGGCCACCGGCGTCACACTCGTCGACCCGGAGCGCACGTACATCGGGAGCCAGGTGCAGATCGGTCGCGACACCGTGGTGGAGCCCAACGTCTACCTGCGCGGCCAGACCGCGATCGGGGCGGACTGCATCGTCGACACCGGCTGCGTGCTGAGCGACGCCACGATCGGCGACGGGGTCCACATCAAGCCCTACACCGTGATCGAGGACGCGACCGTCCACCGGGAGGCGATCATCGGGCCCTTCTCGCGGCTGCGCCCGAAGGCCGAGATCATGGAGCACGCCCACGTCGGCAACTTCGTGGAGCTCAAGAACGCCCAGCTGGGCCCGGGGGCCAAGGCCAACCACCTCGCGTACATCGGGGACGCCTCGGTGGGGCCCAAGGCCAACGTGGGGGCGGGCACCATCACCTGCAACTACGATGGGTACGGGAAGTACCGGACCAACATCGGCGCGGGGGTCTTCGTGGGCTCCAACGCCACCCTCGTGGCGCCGCTGACCATCGGCGACAACGCCTACGTGGCGGCGGGGAGCACGATCACCGACGAGGTGATGCCGGACGACGTGGCGTTCGGTCGTGCAAGACAGGTTGTCAAGCAGGGGCGCGCGACCGCGCTCCGTGAGAAGGCCAAGGCAGAGGCCGAGGCGGCCAAGAAGGCCAAAGGCAAGGTGGGTTGATACATGTGCGGGATCGTCGGCTACATCGGTGACGAAGAGGCCACCGGCATCATCGTGGAGGGGCTGCGGCGCCTGGAGTACCGGGGCTACGACAGCGCCGGCGTCGCGGTGGTGAGGGACGGCAAGACCACCATCCGCCGCGCGGTGGGGAAGCTGAAGAACCTGGACAAGGTGCTGCTCGAGCAGCCGGTGCACGGCACCCTGGGCATCGGCCACACCCGCTGGGCCACCCACGGCCGCCCCTCCGAGCAGAACGCCCACCCCCACGAGGTGGACGGCATCACGGTGGTGCACAACGGCATCATCGAGAACTACCTCCAGCTCCGGCAGAACCTGGTGGAGCAGGGGCGCACCTTCAAGAGCGAGACCGACACCGAGATCATGGCCCACCTCGTGGCGGTGGAGACCAACAAGGGCACCGACCTGATCACCGCGGTGAAGAAGGCCCTGGCCCAGGTGCGCGGCGCCTACGCGTTCCTCATCCAGTCCGAGAAGGAGCCCGACAAGCTCATCACCGCGAAGAACGCCTCCCCCATCGTCATCGGCTACGGCGAGGGGCGGAACTACGTGGCCTCCGACATCCCCGCGCTGCTGGAGCACACCCGCAAGTTCTGTTTCCTCAAGGACGGGCAGATGGCGGTGATCACCCGGGAGGGCGTGAAGATCACCACCGAGGACGGCGAGCCGGTCGAGGCCGCGATCCGGGTGGTGGACTGGTCCCCGGTGATGGCGGAGAAGGGCGGCCACAAGCACTTCATGCACAAGGAGATCTTCGAGCAGCCCAGCGCCATCGCGGACACCATCCGCGGCCGCGTGCGCATGGAGGACGCTCAGGTCCACCTCGACGGCATGAGCCTGGGCGACGTGACCAAGCTGAACCGGCTGATCATCGCGGCGTGCGGCACCAGCTACCACGCGGGGCTGGTGGGCAAGTTCATGATCGAGGGCATCGCGCGGATCCCGGTCGAGGTCGACCTCGCGGGTGAGTTCCGCTACCGCAGCCCGGTCATCGACGAGGCGACCGGCGTGCTCGCGATCTCGCAGTCGGGCGAGACCGCCGACACCCTGGCCGCGATCAAGGAGGCCAAGACCCTGGGCGCCACCGTGTTCGCGGTGTGCAACGTCATCGAGTCCTCCATCGCGCGCGAGTGCATGGAGTCCGGCGGCGTGATGTACACCCACGCCGGCCCCGAGATCGGGGTGGCGTCGACCAAGGCCTTCACCACCCAGCTGGTGGCCCTGTACCTGCTCGCGGTCTACCTTGGCCGGGCCCGGGGCACCCTCGAGAAGGCGCGAGCGCAGGAGCTGTTGACGCACCTCCGCGAGGTGCCGCAGCAGATCGAGCGGGTGCTCTCGCAGGAGGCGGCGCTCATCACCATCGCCCGGCGCTACCACAAGGCGCGCGACTTCCTGTACCTCGGCCGGGGCCCCAACTACCCCATCGCGCTCGAGGGCGCGCTGAAGCTGAAGGAGATCTCGTACATCCACGCCGAGGGCTACTCGGCGGGCGAGATGAAGCACGGGCCCATCGCGCTGATCGACGAGCACCTGCCGACGGTGGGCATCGCCACCCAGGGGCCCTTCTACGAGAAGACGGTGTCGAACCTCGAGGAGGTGAAGGCGCGGGACGGCAAGCTCATCATCATCGCCACCGAGGGCGACTCGAAGATCGCGGCCACCGCCGACGACGTGGTGCTGGTGCCGGCCAACGACCCGCTGATCGACCCGATCCTGACCGTGGTGCCGATGCAGCTCATCGCGTACCACATCGCGGATCTGAACGGCACCGACGTGGACCAGCCCCGCAACCTCGCCAAGAGCGTCACGGTGGAGTGAAGCACATGCGGCGCTGTCACCTCTTCCTCCTGGGCGCGCTCACGGTGGCGGGGTGCTCGGGGGAGGAGACCCCGGTCGCGGCGCCGCGCGTGCTCCGCTTCGACGCCGACCCCGCGGTGGCCCAGCCGGGCGAGACGGTGACCCTCACCTGGGCCACCGAGGGCGGCACCGAGATCACCCTGCGTCCCGACGAAGGGACGCCGATCCTGGGCGGGAGCGACCGGCTCGAGGGCTCGGTCGAGGTAGGCCCGCTCACCGCGGACACCACCTTCACCCTCGACGTGGTGGGGCCCGGAGGCAAGGCGGGGGCCACCGTCCGGGTGACGGTGGCGTACCCGGCGCCGCAGGTCGAGTTGACGATCCAGCCCGACGTGATCTTCCCCGGGGACGACGCGCTCGTCTTCTGGCGCGCGCAGGACGCAACCCGGGTTGCCCTCACCGACGCCGACGGCGCGGTGGTGTTCGAGGGCGCCGCCCTCACCAGCTCGGTGGCGGTCTCGCCCGCCGCCTCCACCGTGTACACGGTGCGCGCGGAGGGCCCGGGGGGCACCGCCACCGCCACCGCCGCCCTCACCGTGCTCGGCCCGCCGCCGGTGATCGAGGCCTTCACCGCCACCCCGCCGAGCGTGTTCCGGGGCGAGTCCAGCACGCTGTCCTGGCGAACCCGCGACGCGGCCGAGATCGTGGTGGCGGACCGGAACGGGCTGGTGCTCCTGACGAGCGCCGACCCCGAGGGCACCCTGGTCGTCTCGCCCACCGCGAGCGAGGCGTACCTGCTCACCGCGCGGAACCCCGAGGGTCGAGTGCAGGCGGCCACCTCGGTGGTGGTGCTCGAGCCCGAGCCGCCCAAGATCGAGGGCTTCCAGGTCACCCCCGACATCGCGGCGCTGGGCGGCACCACGCGGGTCAGCTGGGTGATGGGGAACGCCGAGGCGTACCGGCTCCTCGCCAACGGCCAGGTCCTGTTCACCCGCACCGCGACCGTGGATCAGGTGGCCCTCAGCCTCCCCGTCACCTCCACCCGCACCGTGGTGCGGCTCGAGGTCACGAACCGCATCGGCGAGGTCCACGAGGAGGCGGTGGTGTACGGGCACCGCGCCCCCTCGGTCGACACCTTCACCGTGACCCCGGTGGTGCTGAGCGCCCCCGCCACGGTGGACGTGACCTGGGCCGCGCGCGACGTGGCCAGCCTGGAGCTCCTCCTGGACGGCGCCCCCCTCCCCGGCTTCACCCCGGTGACCTCCGCCCCCGCCACCACCGACTCGCAAGGCAGCCTGCAGATCACGGTGGCGGAGCTGGCCGGCCTGGAGCTGGTGGCCACCAGCGCGGGCGGCGAGGCGCGACGGAGCGCGGTGGTGGTGGTCGGGGCACAGGAGCAGGAGCCGAACGACCTCCCGGGCGCCGCCACCGCCCTCACCAGCACCTCGGGCCGAGTGCTCGGCGCGCTGAGCGGCGCCACCGACGCCGACCTCTTCGTGCTCGACGTCCCGGACGAGGGGCGCGTGTTCGCCGAGACCTTCACCGGGCGCGCGGTCTGCGGCCTCGACACCCGGCTCACCCTGATCGCCCCCGACGGCCTCACCCCGCTCACCGAGGACGACGACGGCGGCCTCGCGCCCTGCAGCCGCATCGACCCCGAGGTCGACCCGGCGGCCCGGGGTCTCGGCGCCGGCTTCTACTTCCTCTCGGTGGACTCGCCCACCGGTGCGGTGGGCCCCTACGTCCTGGTCTACTCCGTCCGCAAGCCCGCCTGCGGTGATGGCATGCGGGAGGGGGTCGAGGCCTGCGACGACGGTAACCTGGTGGACGGCGACGGCTGCGACGGCGTGTGCGAGGTCGAGCTGAGCGGGACCCTCGCCGCCCCGGGCGGCGCGGTGAGCGTCAGCCACCCCGGCGGGGCCGGGTTCGTGGCGGTGGCGGTGGACATCGGCACCCCGGGGCAGTCGGTGCAGGCCCAGGCCACGGATCCGGGCGGCGCCACCTGCGACGCGGTGGACACCCGCCTGGTCTTCACCGACGACGCCTTCGACGTCCTCGGGCAGGCCGCGGGCGGCGGCCCCACCGGCCTGGCCGGCACCTGCGGGGCCTTCGCCGCCCCCGCGGCGGCCTTCGCAACCGACCTTGCATCTGGGTCGCTACCACCTGTTGGCGTACTCCGAGAGCGGCGCGGCCGGGCCGATCCAGATCTCGGCCACCGTCGTGTCGCCCGCGTGCGGCAACGCCATCGTGGAGACCCGGGCGGGCGAGCAGTGCGACGACGGCAACACCGTGAACGGCGACGGCTGCTCGGCCACCTGCCGCCTCGAGGCAGCCCAGGTCGCCGAGGTCGAGCCGAACGACACCCAGGCCCAGGCCTTCCCGAGCGGCCTCAACGGGGTCGGGCTGGTGACGATCGAGGGTGCGATCAGCCCGAGCGGCGACGACGACGTGTTCAGCCTCGGGGTCCCCGCCGGCCAGACCCTGCACCTGGGTGTCCGCACCTTCAGCGTCGCCAGCCAACCCAACGGCTGCGACAGCCAGCTCACCGACACCCGCGTCTACGTGGAGCAGGCCGGGGTGCCGGTGACCGACCCGAGCCAGCCGGGCGCCCTCGCCTTCAACGACGACATCGACACCGCCCAGAACATCTGGTGCTCGGCGCTCTCGGGCGTGGCCCTGTCGGGGGGCGCGAGCGGCGCCACCTACTTCGTGCGGGTGCAGGGCTGGCGCGACCAGGGCGCGGCCCAATACTTCTTGCGCCTCACCCTCGCCCCCTGACCCGCCTGAGCATCGGTCAGGCACTCCTTGAACGCGTCGCCCCCATTCGGGTGATCCCGCCAAATCGAGGGTTCCTCCGACGGTTTGCGCTTCCAATGTGTAGTCATTCGTGACAGTCCGCAGTCTTTTCCGGGGAGAACTGATGAAGAGAACTGCAGCACGCGCACTCGCCCTCGCTGGGCTCACCGCCCTCATGTCCGCCTGTTCGGGCGAGGACTCCGGGCTCAAGATCAACAGCTTCACCGCCTCACCGATGACGGTGACCGCGGGCGAGCGCACCACCCTGAGCTGGGACGTCACGGCCGATAGCATCAGCATCACGAACGTCCGCACCGGGATGGTGATCGCGCAAAGCGCAGAGGCCACCGGCACCGTCATGAGCGCGGCGCTCGACGAGACCACGACCTTCACCCTGGAGGCCAAGGCGGGCGACGAGGCCATCACCCGCAACGTCACCGTGACGGTGACGACCGAGGGCGCCCCGGTGGTCGACAGCTTCACCGCGACCCCGGCCGAGATCGACGTGGGCGCGAGTTCCACCCTGAGCTGGCAGACGACCGGCGCGACCTCGGTGAGCATCACCGCGGGCGGCACGAGCATCGTGACCGACGGCGCCGCGGACGGCGAGGTCTCGGTCATGCCGATCGCCACCACCACCTACACCCTGGTGGCGAAGGCGGCGGACGGCCAGACCTCGATGGCCACCACCACCATCACCGTGAACACCGAGAACCAGGTTCCCGCGGTGCAGGTCTTCACCGCGAGCCCGAACCCGATCGCGGCCGGCGCCAGCACCACCTTGAGCTGGACCGTGCTCTACGCGGACACCATCGTGGTGACCGACGCCGACAGCAACGAGGTCTACAACGGCACCAACGGCGCCGGCATGGTGTCGGTGACCCCCGCCGCGACCACGACCTACACCCTCGTGGCGACCAACGCCCAGGGCGCCGGCACCGACTCGGTGACCGTCACCGTGAACGGGACCATCGGCGCGACGATCGACAGCTTCCTCGCCAACCCGACCACGGTGATCCTGGGCCAGGCCTCGGTGCTCTCCTGGGCGGCGAGCAACGCCGACCGCATCGAGATCACCACCGCCGCTGGCACCACCACGGTGTCCACCAGCCTCACCGGCATGATCTCGGTGCTCCCCGCCGCCACCACCGAGTACACGCTGACCGCCTTCAACCCGGCCGGCAACGCCAGCTTCGCCGCGACGGTGACGGTGAACCCCGCCGCCCCCGCGATCCTCGGCTTCGGCGCCGCCCCCAACCCGGCCGCGATCGGGGGGAGCACCACCCTGAGCTGGAACGTCCTGGGCGCGGACACCGTGCGCGTCACCCGCGGCACCACCGTCGAGTATGACGGCGCCCAGGGCACGAGCAGCATCCAGATCCCGGTGACCACCACCTCGACCACCTTCATGCTCACCGCGAGCAACGCCGAGGGCGCCAGCACCTCGCAGGTCACGGTGTACGGGCACCAGGCCCCGTCCATCACCACCTTCACCGCCGGGCCCCAACCCGTTCGCGGGCACCGCCACCATCACCCTGACCTGGGCCGCGGTGAACGTGCAGGCCCTCGAGCTGTTCCAGGACGGCGCCGCGGTCGCCGGGTTCCCGGGCGTGGCCACCAGCACCGGGACGGTCGACGCGAGCGGCACCCTCGACGTGGTGCTCACCACCCACTCGACCTTCGTCCTCCGGGCCACCAGCCAGGGCGGCCAGGACGAGGCCACCATCACCGTCTTCCAGCAGGTGGACGAGAGCGAGCCCAACGACGACGCCGCGACCGCCCAGGTGCTCACCACCAGCGGCGCCCCGGTGGTCGGCATGGTGAGCCCGGCCGGCGACGAGGACTGGTACGCAGTCACCGTGCCGGCGGGCGGCTGGATCCGCGCCTGGACCGACGACGGCGCCGGCGCCTGCCCCTTCGACACCTACATGACCCTGACCTCCACCGACGGCGTGACGCGGCTGGCCTTCGACGACGACGACGGCGTCGGCGCCTGCTCGTTCCTGCAGCCGGGCGCCATCGACCCCGGCGCCGCGAACCTCGCCGCCGGCACCTACTTCGTGCGGGTCCGCGCCTACTCCTCGTCGGTCACCGGCACCTACGTGCTCCACGTGGAGTTCGGCGGCCCCGGGTGCGGCAACAGCATCATCGAGCCGAGCGAGCAGTGCGACGACGGCAACACCGCGGCCGGTGACGGCTGCGACGCCCAGTGCACCTACGAGCCCAACGGCACCTTCACCGCGCCGGGCGCGCCACAGCTGTTGAGCCTGGCGCAATCGATCCTGCATCCGAGGTGATCACCGTCCGCGTCGACGTCGCGGCGGACGCCTACCTCTTCGCCGAGACCCTCACCAGCACCGCCCCCGCCGGCTGCAACGCCGACACCCGGATGCGCCTGTACGCGGCGGACGGCGTGACCCAGCTCGGCGAGGACGACGCCGACGGCATCGGCTCCTGCTCGCTGTTCGACCCGAACACCGACGCGTTCGCCCAGCTCGCGGCCGGCACCTACTGGGTGACGGTCGAGGAGGACGGCCGCAACGCCACCATCGCCTCGGTCTTCCTGGCCCTCGAGGCCACCCCGGTCGGCCAGTGCGGCAACCGCGTGGTCGAGGGCACCGAGCAGTGCGACGACGGCAACGGGCAGGCCGGCGACGGCTGCGACGCGACCTGCGTCATCGAGCCGGCGGGCATCTACGCGGCGCCGGGCGGCCCCCAGACCTTCGCGATGATGTCGATCGATCCGATCGGCGAGCAGGACCTGTACCGGATCGACGTGAGCGCCACCGCCTACCTGCGCGCTGAGACCTTCGTGGACTCGGTGGCCGGCACCTGCGACGTCGACACCTATATCCGCCTCTTCGACAGCGCCGGTACCCAGCTGGGTATCGACGACGACGGCGGGGTCGGCGCCTGCTCCCTCATCGACCCGAACACCGACGGCTTCGCGCGGCTGGACCCCGGCACCTACTGGCTGCAGGTCGAGGAGTACGGCAACAACGGCTTGATCGCGCGCTACGACGTGGTCTTCTCGAGCGTCGCGGCCGACGTGTGCGGCAACGGCGTCCTCGAGACCGCGGTGGGCGAGGCCTGCGACGACGGCAACACCACGCTCGGCGACGGCTGCAGCCCCACCTGCCAGGTCGAGGGCCCGACGGTGGTCGACACCGAGCCCAACGACGACGCCGCCAACGCGGTCGTGATCACCACCAGCGGCACCCTGGGCTTCGGCGCGGTGTCCCCGGCGGGCGACGAGGACTGGTACGCGGTCACCGTGCCCGCGGGCGGCTGGATCCGCGCGTGGACCGACGACGGGGCCGGCGCCTGCCCCTTCGATACCTTCCTCACCCTGACCTCCACCGACGGCGCGACCCTCGCGGCGAGCGACGACGACGACGGCGTGGGCAGCTGCTCCTTCATCCGGCCCGGCACCCTCGACCGCGGGGCGGCGAACCTGGTCGCGGGCACCTACTACGTCCGGGTCCGGGCGTACTCGGCGACCACCACGGGCAACTACGTGCTCCACGTGGAGTTCGGCGCGCCCGCCTGCGGGAACCAGGTCGAGGAGGTCGGCGAGCAGTGTGACGACGGGAACACCGTCGCCGGTGACGGCTGCGACGCGGCCTGCGCCTTCGAGCCGGCCTTCAGCTTCACCGCGCCCGGCGCCGTGCAGGTGGTCGACCTCGGCTCCATCGATCCCGCGTCCGAGGTGATCGCGATCCGGATCAACGTGAGCACCGACGCGTACCTGTTCGCCGAGACCCTCACCAGCACCGCGCCCGAGGGCTGCACCTCGGACACCCGCATGCGGCTGTACGCCGCCGACGGGACCACGCAGCTGGGCGAGGACGACGCCGACGGCGTGAACTCCTGCTCCGGCATCTACGCCGACGTGGACGGCTTCGCGGCCCTCTCGGCCGGCACCTACTGGCTGACGATCGAGGAGGACAACCGCGACGCCACCGTCGCCTCGCTGTTCGCGGGCCTGTTCGCCACCCCGGTCGGCCAGTGCGGCAACTTCGTGGTCGAGGGCACCGAGCAGTGCGACGACGGCAACGGCACCGCCGGTGACGGCTGCGACGCGACCTGCCAGATCGAGGCGGTCGGGGTCTACACCGCGCCCGGCCAGCCCCAGACCTTCGCCGGGCAGTCGATCGACCCGGTCGGTGAGCAGGACCTGTATCGGATCGACGTGACGGCCACGACCTACGTGCGGGTCGAGACCTTCGACGACGCGACGGCCGGCACCTGCGGCATCGACACCGTGATCCGGTTGTTCGACAACACCGGGACCGAGGTCGGCGTCGACGACGAGGGCGGCCTGAACTCCTGCTCGCTGATCGACCCGTCGGTGGACACCTTCGCGCGCCTGGCGCCGGGCACCTACTGGCTGCAGGTGGAGGACTACCTGAACAACAGCCTGATCCCGAACTACGACGTGGTGTTCAGCAGCGCGCCGGTGGACGTCTGCGGCAACGGGGTCACCGAGCCCCTCATCGGTGAGAACTGCGACGACGGCAACACGACGGCGGGCGACGGGTGCGACGCGACCTGCCGGTTCGAGGGCAACCTCGTGCTCGAGACCGAGCCCAACGGGGACGCCACCACCGCCAACGCCTCCGGCCTGAGCGCGCTCGGGTCGCAGACGGTGGGCGGGGTGATCGCGGCCGGCGGCGACGCCGACTGGTGGTCCTTCGTGGTGCCCGCGGGCGGCGGCACGGTGGACCTCCTCACCTACGGCACCCTGGGCAGCCCGACCGTCTGCGGCGGGATCGACACCGAGATCTGGCTGTACGACTCGACCGGCACCCAGCTGGCGAACAACGACGACATCGGGTTCCCCAACTACTGCTCGGCCCTCACCAACGGGCCGCTCGCGGCGGGGACCTACTACGTCCGGGTCGAGTACTACGACCCCTTCGGGGCCTCGAGCGACTTCGCCTACTACATGGACATCACCCTGCAGTAGGCCCTCGGGACCAACCCGGCCCCGGCGACTGACAAAATGTCATCCGGGGCCGGGCCCTCTGCCAACCCGTCAGCCCCCAGCCGGATCCAGCCCAGTGATTCCAGGCGCTTTCGCTGGCACGAGTCCTGCGTATAACGCGCCCCGGAGCCCCCCGTGCTGGACACGTACTTCAAGCGGTACTTCTGGTCGTTCACCCTGCTCATCCTGTTCGGGGCGGCGTTCCTGACCGCCCGAACCGTCAACGCGTTCCTCGGCGAGGCCCTGACCGCCAGCCCGGAGGAGCTGACCGCGGGCCAGAGCGGCCCGGTGCGGCGCAAGGCGGCCGAGCAGGAGGCGGGGATCCCCACCAGCGCCTTCCTGGAGCGGAACCTCTTCAAGGCGGAGCGCGAGGACCTGACCCCGGCCCCTGCCGTCCCCGAGGGCGGGGTCGAGGCCAACAAGCCGGCGGGCGAGTTCGACCTCGACAGCTGCTCGGGCTCGAGCCTCGGCGCCAACCTCCTCGCCACCTTCCTCGACACGCGCGACCCGGAGGCGTCCATGGCGGTGTTCCAGGACACCTCGCCCGATCAGAAGACCATCGGTGTCCGCATCGGCGACCGGCTCCTCGATCAGGCGGTGGTGAAGGTCATCGACTGGCGCACGGTCTACGTCGACAACAACGGCAAGTGCGAGAGCTTCTCCCTCGAGGAGGAGCAGAAGGCCGCCCGCACCGTGGCCTCCGCGCCGCCAGTGAACGACGCGCCCGAGGGCGAGGGCGAGGGTGACCTGGGCGACGGCATCAAGAAGATGTCCGACAGCGAGTACACCATCCCGCGGCAGGAGATCGACAACGTGCTGTCGAACCTGAACCAGGTGGCCACCCAGGCCCGCATCGTGCCCAGCTTCAGCAACGGCAAGGCGAACGGCTTCAAGCTGTTCTCCATCCGGCCCAACAGCCTCTACTCCAAGATCGGCATCCAGAACGGGGACATCGTCCAGAAGATCAACGGGTACGAGATCAACAGCCCCGACAAGGCGCTCGAGATCTACTCGAAGCTGAAGGACGCCCAGAGCATCACCGTGGACCTCGTCCGTCGAGGCAAGCAACAAACCCTGAGCTACTCAATCCGATGAGCACCGAGAGCCAACCGCAAAACCCCGTGCCCCGCTCCGCCGCGGTGTACCTCTGGGCCAGCGCCCTGCTGGCGGCCACCGTCTGCGCCACTCCCGGCGCCGCGGCCGCCCAGGACGGCGAGGAGCAGGCCAAGCCGCGCCTGCCCCTCAAGCAGTCCAGCCCGTTCATGAAGGGGCGCTCGCTGTCCATCCCGGGCAAGCTCCCCACCCTCAAGTCGAACGCGGCCCCCGCGCCCGCGTCGGCTTCCGCGCCGCGCATCCTGAAGCCCGAGGCCACCAAGCCGAGGCCCGCGGCCCCGGCCAAGCCCGCCCCGGTGGCCCAGCCGGCCCCCGGCGGTGACGACGACGGTCCGAGCTTCGCCGACCTCAAGAAGGCGGGCGGCAAGAAGTGCAAGCCGCTGCCCCCGACCGCGCGGGTCAACTTCGACTTCAAGGGGGACATCCAGGAGCTGGTCGAGACGATCAGCGAGACCACCTGCAAGAACTTCATCCTCACCAACAAGGTGCGGAGCCAGAAGTTCGAGATCGTCTCGCCCTCCCCCATCACGGTGGAGGAGGCGTGGCGGGCGTTCCTCTCGGCCCTCGAGGCCAACGACTTCACGCTGATCCGGGTCGGTCGCTACTACAAGATCATCCAGGCCACCGACGGCACCCGGGCCCCCGTGCCGATGTACGACGGGCTCGACAAGACGCCGGTGAACGACGCGATGGTCACCACCATCTGGAAGCTCAAGCACGGCGGCGACGTGAACGCGGTGGTGAACTACCTGAACATCTTCAAGAGCGGGAAGGGGCAGATCCACCCGTTCCAGGGCACGAGCACGATCATCGCGACCGACTTCGGCACCTCGATCGAGCGCCTCGAGCGCATCCTCAAGGAGATCGATCAGCCCGGCGCCCTCGAGGAGGTCCACGTGGTCGAGGTGCAGTTCGCCACCGCGACCGAGATCGCCGACAAGCTCACCCAGATCTTCGAGCCCCAGAAGGCGGCCCCGGGTCAGGCCCGGCAGGCCTCGCGCATCACCGTGAAGGGGCGGGCGGCGGCCAAGCCCGCGGCGAACGAGGGCGGCGGCGGCAGCGGGCCCGAGGATCTCGCGGTGTCGAAGATCCTGGCCGATGACCGCACCAACAAGCTGATCATCATCAGCTCCGACGACGCCTTCAAGCAGATGCTGGAGCTCATGCGTGAGCTCGACGTGCCCGAGGACACCACCGACGGGCAGATCCACGTGCTCCGCCTGAAGCACGCCGACGCCGAGGAGATGGCCTCCACCCTCTCCAACCTCGCCCAGGGCAAGGCGGCCAGCCCGCGGCCCGCGCGGGGCGCGGCGAAGACCCCGGCGGCGCCCGGCGCGGCGGCGACCAGCGCCCAGCTGTTCCAGGGCGAGGTGAAGATCACCTCCGACAAGCCCACCAACAGCCTGGTGATCACCGCGTCCAAGACCGACCTCGCGAGCGTCAAGCGGGTGGTCGAGAAGCTCGACATCCCCCGCTACCAGGTCTTCGTGGAGGCGGTGATCATGGAGGTCGCCACCTCCCGCAACACCAACGTGGGCACCGGCTGGCACGGCGCGGTAGGCCCGACGATCGGCGGTGAGCTGAGCCCGATCGTCTTCGGGAACACGCCCAACTCCGACCTGTCGTCCCTCATCAAGGCGAGCAACCCGGCCGGCCTCGCCACCCTCCTCGGCCTCGCCGGCGCCTTCCGCGGCCCGGTGGTGCCGGGGTCCGAGAGCATCGTCTCCGGCGGCATCCCCGCGGTGGGCGTGGTGATCCAGGCGCTGCAGAGCACCAACGACGTCAACGTGGTGTCCTCACCCCACCTCCTCACGATGGACAACGAGGAGGCCGAGATCCAGGTGAACGAGAAGCGGCCCTTCCCCTCCGGCCTCACCCTGGGTGGCCTCGGCGGCCTGGGCTCGGCCCTCGGCAGCAACTCCGCCGCGAGCGGCGCCCTGGGCAACCTGGGCGGCCTGGGCCTCGGCTCGGTGTCCTTCAACCGTGAGGACGTCGGCCTCACCCTGAAGCTCAAGCCCCAGATCAACGACGAGGACTACGTGAAGCTGGAGATCGACCAGGAGCTGTCGGACGTGGCCGGCACCGACCAGGTCACGAACCAGGTCATCACCTCGAAGCGTTCGGCCAAGACCACGGTGGTGGTGCGGAGCCAGGACAGCGTGATCATCGGCGGGCTGGTGCGCGATCGCGAGACCCTGAACGAGGCGAAGACCCCGCTGTTGGGCGACATCCCGCTCCTGGGCTGGCTGTTCAAGCGGCGCGAGAAGAAGGTCGAGAAGGTCAACCTCATCCTCGTGCTGACCCCGTACATCATCCGCGGGCCGGACGACTTCCGCACCATCTTCGAGCGCAAGATGGAGGAGCGGAAGGAGTTCGTGAACCGCTTCTACGGCACGACCAAGGAGTACCGCGCGGCCATCGACTGGCGCCGCAAGCAGGGGCCGCTGTCGCTCTTCAACGAGAAGATCAGCAAGGAGATGAAGAAGGCGGAGAACGAGGGCCCCGGCCAGCCGGACGAGACCATCATCCGCGCGGACGAGCCCGAGGTCGGGCTGCCGCCGGGCGACGGCGAGCCCACGCCCGCCGACCCCGAGGGCGCGACCCCCGACATCCCGGCCACGCCGGCCGACGACGGTGAGGAGTGAGGTGATGCAGGCGCCCGGCGAGCTGAACCCCGAGACCCTCCCGCAGGTGAATGCAACCCTGCCTGCTCACGAGGAGCTGGCGGGGCGGCCCCTGGGCGAGATCCTCGTGGCGCTCAACCTGGTGGAGGCCGAGGACGTCGGCGCCGCCCTCGACGCCCAGCGGGCGGGCGAGGAGGACCGCCTCGGCGAGATCCTGGTCGAGATGAAGCGCGTCACCATCGAGCAGGTGGCCCGCGCCCTCGCCATCCAGCTCGAGATGCCCTTCGCCGACAAGATCGACATCGACCAGATCCCGGACGGGCTGGTCCAGAAGGTGCCGATCTCGTTCGCGAAGTCCCACAACATCCTGCCCGTGGTGCAGGTGGGTGACAGCGTGATGGCCGCGCTGGAGGACCCGCTGAACACCGAGGCGCTGGACGACCTCGCCCTCCTCCTCGGGGCGCGGCTCTCCCCGGTGGTGGCGCTCCCCAACGTCATCACCGAGGCGATCAACCGGGTCTACGACCGGGCCACCGGCCTCGCCCACGAGGCGGTGCAGCACCTGCAGAACGATGAGGAGGAGCTCGAGGACATCGACGCCATCGACCTCATCGATGAGCACGGGGGCGACGACGCGCCGATCATCAAGTTCGTCAACGCGCTCTTGCGTGACGCGGTGAAGAGCCGGGCCTCCGATATCCACATCGAGTGCTTCGAGCGCTCGGTGGTGGTGCGGAACCGGATCGACGGCATCCTCTACAAGAAGGTCGAGGCGCCCAAGCACGCCCAGTCCAGCATCATCGCCCGCGTGAAGATCATGTCGGGCCTCAACATCGCCGAGAAGCGCCTCCCCCAGGACGGCCGCATCCGGCGCAAGATCGCGGGCAAGGACATCGACGTCCGCGTCAGCACGGTGCCCACCTCCCACGGCGAGCGGGTGGTGATGCGTATCCTCGATCGCTCGAGCATCCTGCTGTCGCTCGACGACCTCGGCTTCTCACCCGAGAACCGCAACACGTTCGAGAACCTGATCACCCGGCCCCACGGCATCATCCTGGTCTCCGGCCCCACCGGCTCCGGCAAGACCACCACGCTGTACGCGGCGCTGGCCCGGATCAACTCGCCCGACATCAACATCCTCACCTGCGAGGACCCGGTGGAGTACCAGCTCCAGGGCGTGGGCCAGATGCAGGTGAACGCGAAGATCGACCTCACCTTCGCGTCGGGCCTGCGCGCGTTCCTCCGTCAGGACCCCGACGTCATCATGGTGGGCGAGATCCGTGACCGAGAGACGGCGGAGATCGCCATCCAGGCGTCCCTCACCGGCCACCTCGTGCTCGCCACCGTGCACACCAACGACGCGGCCGGCGCGGTGACCCGCCTGGTCGACATGGGGGTGGAGCCGTTCCTGGTGTCGTCGACCCTCATCGGGGTGCTCGCCCAGCGCCTGGTCCGAAACCTCTGCCCAGAGTGCAAGCAGCCTTACGAGCCCACCGCTGAGCAGATGAGGGAGCTGGGCCTCAAGCCGCAGCCCGACGTGAGGTTCTATCACGAGGTCGGCTGCCCGGTGTGCCTCGAGACCGGCTACAAGGGCCGCTCCGGCATCTACGAGCTCTTGAACGTCGACGACGAGGTGCGGCGCCTGATCCTGCAGAACGTCGACGCCGGCACGATCAAGAAGTACGCGGTCACCCAGGGCATGCGCTCCCTGCTCCTCGACGGGGTGCGCAAGGTCCTCCTCGGCGGCACCACCCCCGAGGAGGTGCTCCGCGTGGCCAAGGACGAAGAGGTGGTGGTGTGAGGAGGGCTCGTTAGATGCCGGTCTACGTATACCGCGGCCTGAACGACGCCGGTCGGGAGGTCAAGGGCCTCCTCGACGCGGAGAGCCCCCGCATGCTCCGGACCCAGCTCAAGAAGCAGGGCGTCCGGATCATCGACCACCAGGAAGAGCACGAGAAGAAGGGCAAGGTCGCCGGCAGGATCAAGGCGAGCGGCTCCACCGAGATCGACCTCAAGAAGTACTTCGAGCGGGTCTCGGTGGCCGACGTGGCGCTGGTGACCCGGCAGCTGGCCACCCTGCTCGGGGCCGGCATCACGCTGATCAACGCGCTCACCGCGATCGTGGATCAGGTCGAGAACGAGCAGTTCAAGAAGATCTTCGGCCAGATCAAGACCGAGGTGAACGAGGGCTCCTCCCTCGCCGACTCGATGGCCAAGCACCCCAAGGTGTTCGGCAACCTCTACGTCTCGATGGTCCGAGCGGGCGAGGCCTCCGGCGCCCTCGACCAGGTGCTCGTGCGCCTCGCCGACTTCACCGAGGCCCAGGCCCAGCTCAAGGCCAAGGTCATGAGCGCGATGCTCTACCCGATCATCATGATCGGGGTGGGCTCCATCATCATGGTCATCCTCTTCGTGGTGGTGATCCCGCGCATCACCAAGATCTTCGATCAGGTGAAGGCGGAGCTGCCGCTCCAGACGAAGCTCCTCATCGCGGTGGCCGATCTCATCAAGGGCTGGTGGTTCATCCTCTTCCCCGCCATCGGGGTGGGCATCTTCCTCTTCTTCCGCTGGAAGGCGTCCAAGTCCGGCCGCCCCAAGTGGGACCGCTTCACCCTCAAGGCGCCGATCTTCGGCCCGGTGGTGCGCCTCGTGGCCATCGCGCGCTTCGCCCGCACCCTCGCCACCCTGCTCCGCTCCGGCGTGCCGGTGCTGAACGCGCTCGACATCACCAAGGACGTGCTCAACAACACCCGGCTGGCCGAGGTGGTGAGCGAGGCCCGCGAGGCCATCCGGGAGGGCGACTCGATCGCCGCGCCCCTGAAGAAGAGCAAGGAGTTCCCGCCGATCGTGGTCCACATGGTGGCCACCGGCGAGCAGTCCGGCCAGCTCGAGCAGATGCTCGAGCACGTGGCCGACAACTACGACTTCCAGGTGGATCAGCGCGTGAGCAAGCTGACCACCCTGATCGAACCCATCATGATCGTCGGCATGGGAGTGGCGGTGGCCTTCATCGTCTTCTCCATCCTCATGCCCATCTTGCAGCTCTCGCAGCACGTGCGATGAGGAGGCCTGTTTCAGGAGACACCATGAGCAAGCAGAACCCCAACTCCAAGGTCACCAGCGCCCAGCGTCGGGCGCGGCGTCGGCGTCAACGTGGCTTGACCCTCATCGAGATCCTCGTGGTGGTGACCATCCTCGGCCTGATCGCCGGCATCGTGGGCATCACGGTGGCCAACCAGCTCGAGGACGCCAAGATCGACACCGCCAACGTGCAGATGAAGAACATCAGCGAGGCGCTGGAGCTCTACAAGATCAAGTTCAACCGCTACCCCACCACCGCGGAGGGGCTGCAGGTGCTGGCCAAGCCCCCGGGCGGCAAGAAGCCCCTGATGGAGAACATCCCGAAGGACCCCTTCGATCAGGACTTCATCTTCGTGTGCCCGGGCAGCCACAACCCGTCGAAGTTCGACCTGCAGTCCAAGGGCCCGGACAACGTGGCGGACACCGAGGACGACATCAAGAACTGGTAGGTCATGGGGAAGCGACTGCGCCATCGGAGCCGACGTGGCTTCACCCTCATCGAGCTCACCATCGCGCTGGCGATCGCCGCGATGATGGTGGGCGTCACGATGATCAGCGTGCAGTCGCTCACCCACGCCGACCTCAAGAACACCTCGCTCGAGCTGGCGGGCGCGGTGAAGTACAACTACGACCGGGCCATCATGGAGAAGCGCATCCAGCGCATCGCCATGGACCTGGACCGCCAGCTCTGGTGGATCGAGTACACCGAGGACCCGTACGGCCTCGACAAGGAGCGCCTGCGCGGCGACACCGGCGCCAAGCTGGACGCGGACGGCAAGGTCGTGAAGGAGGACGACGACTCCTTCTGGGACGACGACGCGGATGAAGAGGTGAAGCGGGCGCTCGAGGGCGGCAAGGCGGCCAGCTTCGTGCCCGAGGGCGAGCCTCACACCCTCCCCGGCGACGTCCGCTTCGCCAAGATCCAGACCGGCCACCAGGAGGAGCCCTTCACCTCCGGCGTGGCCTACCTGCACTTCTTCCGGGGCGGCTGGACCGAGCCGGCGCAGATCGAGATCACCGACGGGGATGAGGTCATATCGCTCAAGGTGTTCCCACTCACGGGGCGGGTGCGGACGTACGACGAGCCCCTGAAGGCGCTGGAGCTCGAGGACCAAGAGGGCCGGGAGGAGGGAGACCTGTGATGTCGTTCGTGCACGAGCGCGGGGTCCGGGGCTTCACCCTCCTCGAGGTCATGGTGGCGATGTCCATCCTCGCCCTCGCCCTGGTGGCGGTGGCGGGCACCAACGCCAACTCCTTCGAGGCCAGCAACTACGCCCGGCACATCACCGTGGCCACCATGTTGGCCCGGAGCAAGATGCTGGACACCGAGCTGAAGCTCCAGAAGGACGGCTTCTCCGAGAGCGACCAGGAGGACAACGGCGACTTCACGGAGGAGGGCTACGCCGAGCTGAAGTGGACCACCACCGTCCGCAAGGTCGAGGTCGACGTGAACCAGCTCCTCGGCGGGTTCCTGGGGGGCGACGTGACGCCCGAGACCCTGCCTCAGCAGATGCAGACCTTCCTGTCCGGCATGAGCGGCTCCGCCGAGGACTCCGCGCTGAACGACCAGGTCGCGAACTCCGACCTGATGAAGATGATGGGCGGCGGCCAGCTCGAGACGGTGTTCAAGCAGGTGGGCGAGACCCTCTCCGACTCCATCCGCGAGATCACCATCGAGATCACCTGGGGCCGAAAGGACATCGACTTCGAGTCGGTGAAGTTCGTCCAGTACGTCACCACCACCGGGCGCCTGAACGTGCCCCAGGGCGCGGGCGGCGCGAACGCGTCGGATCTGAACAACATCCTCAACGCGGCCGGGGTCGGCGGGGCGGCGGGCGCCGCGGGCGCGGCCGGGGCGGCGGGGCAGCTCATCCCGGGCCTGAACCCCGGCGGGCCCGCCACGCCCGACAGGAAGTGAGGTCGATGATGCGCACGAAGAGCACGCAACGCGGCCTGACGCTCATGGAGGTCGCCCTCGCGGTGGGGATCCTCGCGATCATCGCGACCCTGACATGGGGCTCGATCGCCCGCTCCTTCGACGCCTACGAGACGGTCACCACCATCGACCGGAACTATCACAACGTCCGGGTGGCCATGAACCGCATGGCCAAGGAGCTCTCGTCCGCCTTCATCGCCTCCGCGCGCCGGAGCAAGGGGCAGGAGCGCCGGGTGGTGACCAACTTCCGGGGCGCGCCGGCGTCGCCGTTCCACGAGCTGCACTTCACCGCCTTCGCGCACGACATCCTGCGGGCCGACGCGAAGGAGGGGGACGCCTGCGAGATCTCGTACTTCGGGGCCCCCGACCCCGACAAGCCGAACCAGATGAACCTCATGCGCCGCGAGGACCCGCGCATCGACTCGGAGTGGGACGAGGGCGGGCGCTCGTACATCCTCGCGGAGGACATCAAGGAGTTCAAGCTGCGCTTCTGGGACGAGCGGCGCGAGGAGTGGACCGACGAGTGGGACACCGAGAAGAGCGACTTCGCCGGGCGGCTCCCGCAGATCGTCGAGATCACCATGGTGATCCTCGATGAGAACAAGCAGGAGCTGAAGTTCGTCACCAAGGCCCGCATCAACCTCACTCGGGAGCTGGGGACGATCTGATGGGCGCGCGCAGTCGACACACCCGTCGTCGGGGCCGCCGGGGCGCGTCCGCCCAGCGGCGTGGCGTGGCGCTGATCATGGTCATGGTCATCACCACGGTGCTGGCCGCGATCGCGGCCGACCTCGAGAACGAGACCCAGGTGAACATCCGGGCCGCGGCCAACGCCCGGGACGAGCTGCAAGCCCACTTTCACGCCCGGAGCGCGCTCGAGCTGGAGCTGTTCGTGCTCCGCTTCCAGAGCATGATCAAGGGCGTGCTCGGGAACTTCATCCCGGTGCCCCTCTTCGAGCTGTCGGGGGTGCTGGTGAGCTCGGACACCATGAAGGGCCTGCTCAGCGGGGACGGCCCCCACCACGAGGACGAGGCCAAGAAGGGGAGCTACGCCCTGAACCAGCCCTTCGGCGACTTCCAGGGCTCGTTCTGGATCGAGGAGGTGGTCGACGAGAACCGCAAGATCAACCTCAACAGCGAGGGGTTCGGCGTGGGCTGCCAGAACTTCATGCACCTGTTGATGGCCGCGGTGTTCGACGACCCCAAGTACGACGTCCTGTTCGAGAACCTCGGCGACTCGCGCGACCCCATCCGGAACCGGCTCGAGGTCATCGCGAACATCACCGACTGGGTGGACGGCAACGACACCGTCGACCCGGTCTGCATCATCACCCAGGACACGTCGGGCAGCGGGCCCTCCGAGGACACCCGCTACAACCACCTGCCCTACAACGCGAACTACAAGCCCAAGAACGGCATGCTGGACTCGCTCGCCGAGCTCCGGCTGGTGCCCGGGGTCAACGACGCGTTCATGCGCCTGTTCGCCCGCTACTTCACGGTGTGGAGCGACACCGCGGGCATCTCGATGCAGACCGCCGACCCCTGGATGATCCAGGCGGTGATCCGCGCGATCCAGGTGGGCCCGCCCCAGCCGGGCGACGCCGAGAAGTTCCAGAAGTTCGAGCAGGAGCGCGCCCTGATGATGGCGATGCCCCCGCCCCTCAACAAGCTGTCGATGCCGGTGTTCAAGCAGCTCCTGCAGTCGGCCCAGATCCCCTATGACGATGCCAAGCTGACCCAGCTGGATCAGAAGAAGTTCATCCGTTTCGACGACATCTCCAGCGTGTACCGGATCACCGCAGTGGGTCGGGTCAACGACGCGTCCAGCAAGATCACCATCGTGTGGCGCGACAACCGGGCCCAGGGCGAGATCTACTACTGGAGAGAGGAATAGCGAGTCATGCCCTCACACATCCTCGGAATCGATCTGGGCTCGTGGTCCGTGAAAGCGGTCCTGCTCGAGTCCACCTTCCGCGGGCACCGCGTAGAAGGGGTGCGGGAGGTCCCGCTCAGCCCCGGCGGCGCGGAGACCAAGTCCGAGCGCCAGCTGGAGGCCCTGCAGGAGCTCCTGGTGGTCACCGGCTTCAAGGCCGACACCCAGATCGCGGCCCTGCCGGGCGAGCTGGCCAGCACCCGCTTCGTCAACCTGCCCTTCTCCGACCCCAAGAAGGTGGAGGCCACCATCGGGGGCGAGCTGGCCGACCTGCTCCCCTTCGACGTCATGGACGCGGTGTACGACCACCAGGTCCAGGCCAAGCGCCCCGACGGCTCCACCCTGTCCATCTGCGGCGCAGCCCAGCGGCACCTGGTGCGCGAGCACCTCGACACCCTGAAGGAGGGCGACGTCGACCCGCGCTTCCTGCCGATCGACGTCCTGCAGCTCTACAACCTCTACACCCACTTCCTGCAGCAGGACTCCTCCAAGGCCGAGGCCCCCGGCCAGGCCTCCGAGGACGCAGGCACCTTCGTGGTGGCCACCCCCGACGCGCCCCCCGACGGGCGCCTGGTGGTGGACATCGGCCATGAGCGCACCCTGGTCTGCGCGTGCGGCGACGAGGGCATCGTGCACGCCCGGGTGCTGCGCGCGGGCGGCCGCGACGTGACCCAGGCGATCGCCGAGGCCTACCAGCTCGACTGGGCGGCGGCCGAGGACGGCAAGCACGAGGAGGCCCTGGTGGTGGCGTCGCGCTACCCCGCCTCCTCCGACGAGTCGCAGAAGATGAGCGAGGTGTGCTCGCTCGGCCTGAAGCCCCTGGTGCGGGAGCTCCGGCGCACGCTGCAAGCCATCCGGCGCGAGAAGCGCATCCGGGTGGCCCGCATCGACCTCGTGGGCGGCGGCTCGCGCATCCGCAACCTCGCCCCCTACCTGGCCGAGCAGCTCAACGTGCCGGTGGCCCAGGGCATCGCGGTCGAGCAGAGCGTGGAGCGCCTGATCGACGGCCGGCGGCGCCCCGCCTACGCGTGCGCGATGGCCCTGGCGCTCCGCGCCACGTCGGACGCGCCGGTGTCCCGCGTCGACCTGCGCAAGGGCGAGCTGTCCTTCGCGGGCCAGCTCCAGAACCTGAGGAAGCGCATCCCCGCCATCGCGATCGGCGCGGCGGTGATGCTGGTGCTGGCCGGCATCAACGTGGCGGTGCGCTATCACCTGGTGTCGAAGCGCGAGGCGGCGGTGGACGAGCAGTTCTGCGCCATCACCCAAGAGGTGGTGGGCCGCCGGATCTGTGAGCCGGCCATCGCGCTCTCGGTGCTGCGGCAGCCGACGAGCGAGCTGGGCTCCTTCAAGATCCCCGAGAAGTCCGCGTTTCGGGTGGCGGCCGAGATCTCGCACCGCTCGCCCAAGGACGTGGACGTGACCCTCACCGAGATGGACCTGCGCCCCGACAAGGCGCGCATCGTGGGCACCACCGCCAGCTTCGACGCGGTGGACCAGATCGTGGGCGCCTACGCCGAGGACCCCTGCATGGAGAACATCCGCAAGGGCAACCTCAACAAGCGCCCCGATGGCACCGGGGTGGAGTTCCAGCTGAGCATGGACCTGAGGTGCTCCCAATGAAGGACCTGTTGAACCAGATCGGGGTCGCGTTCGAGAACCTCTCGTCCCGCGAGCAAGGCCTGGTGGTGCTGATGAGCACCACCATCTTCGCCATGGTGCTCGGCTTCGGCGGGTACTTCGTGAACCGCGACCTCGCCAAGCGTGAGAAGCGCATCGAGGCCAAGGCCGAGAAGCTCGTCGAGATCGGCCAGCTCCGGAGCGACTACAAGCGCCGCCTGGCCGAGCAGAACCGGCTCGCGGGCGAGGTGCGCCGGAACAACAGCGTGCGCATCCTCAGCTACCTCGAGAACCTGAGCACCGCCGCCGGCCTCACCCTGAAGGGGGCCTCGGAGCGCCAGGGCGAGGCCACCGGCTCCGACGCGGTGAAGGAGGAGGCGGCCGAGGTCCGCATCGACGACGTGAGCCTGGACCGGCTCTATGACTTCCTGCGCCGCATCGAAGAAGGCAACCCGCTGGTGAAGGTGCGCCGAGTCAAGATCAAGACCCGCTTCGACAACAAGCAGCGCCTCGACGCTGTGGTCACGGTGGGGACCTACAAGACGACGAGCTGACCAAGCAATGAACGTGCTCAAGTACATCGGCTTCGCCGCCTTCTTCGTGGTGGCCTTCATCGTGAGCCTCTACCTCACGTTCCCGTGGGACGCGGCCAAGGACTTCGCCCTGCAGCAGGCCTCGAAGGCCACCGGGATGGAGCTGCACGCCAAGTCCCTCGAGCCCAGCTGGATCACCGGGGTGGTGGCGAAGGACCTCGAGATCCGCACCCCCAGCCTCGAGGAGCCGATCAGCCTGGCCGAGGTGAAGGCGCGTGGGCACATCCTGCCCCTCCTCACCGGCGGGCGCGGGGTCACCGCGGACCTCCCCATCGCGCAAGGCACCGTGCACGCCGATGTGGTGGACTCCTCCGATCGCACCCAGCTCGAGGCGGAGCTGAAGGGCATCCAGATCGCGCTCGTGCCCGGCCTGCAGGACGCGATCGGCGTGCCGCTCACCGGCAAGCTCGATCTGGACGCGGACCTCGACCTCGACAAGGCCAAGCCCGAGGCGTCGTCCGGCACCATCAAGATCGCCGGTGCGGGCCTCGAGCTGTTGAAGGGCGGCAAGGTGGCCGGCATGACCCTCCCCTTCGAGCTGTCGATCGGGGACTTCTCCTGGACCATCCCGATCACCGAGGGGAAGGCCAAGCTCGACAAGCTCGGCATCAAGGGTGACAGCGTGGAGCTGGAGCTCGACGGCACCCTCACCCTGAACGCCGACCTGTCCCGCAGCGTCCCGAACCTCGTGGTGAAGTTCAAGCCGACCGAGGCTTTCCTCAAGAAGGAGCCCCTGCTGAACGCCCTGCTCGCGAACATCAACCGGGCCAAGGGGAGCGACGGCTTCTACGCCTACACCCTCACCGGGAGCCTGAAGCACCCCCGCTTCGCGATGCGCCGCGGGGGCTGAGACATGCGCGCCCTCCTCCTCGCCGCGTGCCTGCTCGGCTCGTCGCCAGATGCGGCTCCGCAGCGAGCGGCCGGCGCGGTGACCACCACCTCCACCACCCCCATCCCGATGCGCTTCGACGACGCGTTCATCCGTGCGCGGGGCGAGGACCTGGTGGCCCGAGGCGAGGGGGTGGAGCGCCCCATCCTCGCCGAGTGGTGGTTCTGGGGCCTGGTCGCGGCGGCCGCGGCCGGGGTGGTGGTGACCGGGGTGGTGCTGTCGTCCGGCGGCGCCTTCGTGCCCGAGGGCGAGCTGGGCAGCAGCAAGACCTCGGACTGGGGGCGCTTCTGATGCGGCGCGCCCCCCTCCTGGTCCTCGCCGCCACCCTGGTCAACCTGGCCTGCGATCCCGACGACTGCGAGCAGCGGCCCGCGAGCTTCCAGCTCGACCTGGAGTTCGAGGACAAGGGCCCACCCTCTCCCGCCGTGATGATCCGGGTCGACGTAGCCTACGGCACCGAGCGCCGCCGCCGCTTCTTCGAGGTGGGCGAGGCGCTGCAAGACAACTTCACCTCGCTCGGAGTCGAGCTCGACCCCGCGCCCACCGTCGAGACCCAGGTGGACGTCACGGTGGCCGCCTACCCGAGCACCAGCACCACGACCCGCGTGCTGGGTGAGGTCTCCCAGACCCTCGAGGTGGATCCGAACGGATGCAACCGGTTCCGGCTGGAGCTGGAGATCTGAAGGCGCCGCGCGCGGCGGCGTGCGGGTGCCGAGATGCGACGGCGTGCGCCGTCAAGCCCCGCATCCCCGACCCCGCCCCACATTGACAGCATCCCAGGCGACCCGGACCCTGCCCGGCATGAAGAAGCTCCTCAGCAGTCTCACCCTCGCCCTGTCCTTCGCCGCGTTCTCCTCCGTCGCCCTCGCGGGCGACAACGCGATCATCTGCAAGTCGGACAGCACCGGCGCGTGCAAGGGCCGGCAGTACTGCTGCTACAAGGGCAGCGAGTCGGACGGCGACAAGTACTGCAAGAACCTCGGCTGCGTGCGCGGGGGCACCAGCTCCTGCCCCACCGCGGCCAACGTGTCGAGCTGCGGCACCCGCGACAAGGCCTCCGAGCTGGACCTGCCCTGGTGCATCGACCCCGCGATCGCCCTCGACCTCGAGTAGGTCGACGCCCGGGCGCCGGGGGCTCAGTCCACCGGCGCCTGCTTCTGCGTCTTCATCGACGTGAGGTACGCGATGATGTCGTCCGCGATGCGCTCGCGGCGGGGCAACAGGCGCGGCAGCCCAGGCATCGCGGTGCGGGCCCGCACCGACGTCGGGTCGAGCAGCCAGCGCCGCAGCCAGTCCGGCTGCAGGTACTCGGTGACGCTGGTCGGGTAGTTCAGCTCCGGCCCGACCCGCCCGCCGACCCCGTTCACGGAGTGGCAGGCCACGCAGTGGGTCTTGAAGCGCTCGTAGCCCTTCTTCGCCTGGAGCGACGCGCCGAGCGGAGGCTCCGCCGCCGACAGCGCGGTGGGCTCGTCCACCGACTCCACCGCCTCGACCTGATACGGCCAGCCCTTGGCCCCGGTCTCCTGCAGCTCGGGCGCCTTCAGGTTGTCCCACACGAGGTAGTAGGGCCCCAGCGGGACCGGGTGCCCGTCGCGGTTGGTGATCTCGAAGCGCGGTTGATCCGCGCGGCGGTGCGCGAGGAGCGGCTGGTACCGCAATATGCGTTGCACCTTGACCAGCGACTTGTAGCCATCGGCGCAGTGGAACACCACCGCGTCCCGCGAGCGCCAGGACGGCCCGTAGGCCGCGTCGAGCACCGGCACGAGGGGCGTCGCGTCGAAGCGCAGCTGCGCCGCGCTCAGGGGCTCCTTCACCTCGACCAGCTGCTCGGCCGCGACCGAGCCCGGCCCGCGCGCGAACTTCCCCGTGTCCTTGGCGCCGTCGCGGATGACGACCAGAGGCGGCCGCTCCGCCCGAGCGTCGCTCGCGCTCGCCACCACGCCCCCCACCGTCGTCGCCAACAGCAACACCCTCACGGGTGAAGAGGCGGCGGGCGCGCGGGGGGCCCAGGAGTCCGAGCCAGGCATGTGAGTCATGGTGCGCCGACGCGGTGCGAAAGATCCAGCCGCAGACCGGCCGATGGTGATCACCTGTTTCAGAAAATGAGCGCTCGTTCACGCTCCTGCGACGCAGGCGCAGCGCTCAGAGGCCGGACCAGGTCGGCTGCTGCGGGCCCGCCGCGACCTCGACCTCGACCTCGAGCGCGGTGAGGCGCGCCATCCCCGACAGCGGATCCAGGCGCTCCGGCCCGTCCCCCGCGAGGAGGTTCACGTTCACGCCCCGGGTCTTGTTGGCCACCGAGAGCCCAGGCGCGGCCTGGTGGCCCCACCCGTGCGGCAGCGCCACCGTGCCCGGCATCAGGTCCTCGAGGAGGCGCACCGGCACCCGGACGGTGGCCACCTCGGAGCGCACGTCGGCCAGCGCGCCGTCGGCCAGGCCCCGCGCCACCGCGTCGCGCGGGTGCATGTAGAGGTGGTTGGTGTCCGCCCCCGCGCCGGCCACGAACTCGGGCAGGTTGTGGGTCCACGAGTTGTGTGTCTTCACGTGACGTTTCGTAATGAGCCGCAGCGGGCGCGGCCCCGGAGTGGTCTCCTTCTCGTAGAGCGCTCCGAGCTCGGCCGCCCTGGCGAGGAGCCGCGGCGGGGCCAGGTTCACCTTCTCGTCGTCGGTCTGGACCCGCCGCCCGAGGAAGTCGCCGCCGGTGTGGGGCGGGCGCAAGCGACCATGCGGCGCCCTCATGAGGGCCCCGAAGCTCCCCTGCCCCGTCACCCGCAACAACAACGACAGGAAGGTCTCCTCGGGCAGGGTCGGCCAGGCCAGCCCGTGGACCGACTGGTGAAAGCGCGCCGCCGTGGTCAACGCCACCTGCGCCACCTTCGAGCCGAACAGGTCGACGCCCGAGGCCGCGCAGAGGTCGAGGTAGATCGACGCCTCGTCCCGCTGCGCCCCGCGCCGCGCCTCCACCGGCAAGGTGGCCTGCAGGTACGGCGTGGTCTGGAGGCCGAGCATCAGCGGGAAGATGAAGGGGAGGTCCGCCCGCTGGTAGGGTGAGGTGCAGGGCAGCACGTAGTGGGCCATCGCCGCGGTCTCGGTGGGCAGGATGTCCAGCACCACGAGGAGCTCGAGCTGACCGAAGGCCTCCCGCAGGCGCCCCGCGTTGGCCATGGTGAGCAGCGGGTTGCCGCCGGTGACGAAGAGCGCCCGCACCTGGCCCGGCCCCTCGGTGAGGATCTCGTCGGCGAGGATCCCGCCCGGGAAGGCGTCGTTGACGCTCACGAAGTCGCCCACGCGCGAGCGGTCGGTGCGGGTGAGGACGCCGTTCTTCTTGCCGAAGGCGGGGAAGTCGATCACCCCGTTCCCCACCAGGGTGCCGCCCGGGCGGTCGAGGTTCCCGGTGATCGCGTTGATCACCTCCTGGAGCCAGAACGCGAGGGCGCCCTCACCCCCCATGTTGACCCCGGTCGAGCAGTACAGGGCCGCGCCATCCGCCTCGAGGTACTCGTCGACCAGGCGGCGCAACACACCTTGCTGGACGCCGGTCGCCCCCGCGCAGCGCTCCGGGCTCCACGCCTCGACCAGCGCCTCCACGTCGTCGAGCCCGCGCATGTACGCGGCCACCTTCGCCTCGTCCACCGCCCCGCGCCGCAGCACCTCATGGAGGAAGGCGAGGTAGAAGAACACGTCGGTGCCGGGGCGGATGAAGACGTGCTCCGAAGACACCTTGGCGGTCTCGGTGCGCCGCGGGTCCACCACCACCACCTTGCCGCCTCGCGCCTGGATCGCCTTGATGTGGGCCTGCGGGTTCGGGACCTGGACGAAGGACCACTTCGAGACCACCGGGTTGGCGCCCACGATGATCAGGTGCTTGATCCGCTCCACGTCGGGGAAGGGCTGGGTGAAGGGGAAGCCGTAGACCTCGTTCGCCACCGCGAACTTGTTCGAGCAGTCCTGGGTGGCGGAGGCGTACATGCTCTTCGAGCCGAGGCCGGTCATGAAGCCCTGGGCGAAGATCGGGTGGAGGACCGAGAACCCCGCCGCGGTGCCCACGTACATCGCCACGCTGTCCGGCCCGTGGGTGTCGACGATGCGCCGCACCGCGCCGCCGATGCCGCTGAGGGCGTCGTCCCACGTCGTCTTCACCTGCAAGCCATCCTGCGTCCGCCTGAGCGGGTGCTCGAGCCGGTCGGGCGAGCCGTACATGAGGTGCTGCTTGAGCCCCTTGGGGCACGCGAAGCCGCCGGTGGCCACGTGCTGGGGGTCGGGGCGGGCGGCCACCACCCGGCCGCCCTCCACGTCGACCTCCAGCCCGCACAGGGACTCGCAGATGCGACAGAAGGTGTGTCGGGTCTCGGTCATCGCTTGTACTTCCTCGGATCGATGTCGTGCTTCTTCACCCTGAGGCCCATCTTGCGCTCGGTGAGCCCCATCGCCCGCGCCGCCTCGGCCATGTTGCCGCGCGCGGTCTTCAGCGCGTCCTGCAGCAGGTCCCGCTCCACCGCGGCGAGGGTGGCCTCGAGGCCCCCCGACGCGGCGGTGCCGGTGGCCTCCGCGGTCTGCAAGGAGGGTGGCAGGTGGTGCCCGTGGATGACGCCGTCCTGCGTCAACAGCACCGCGCGCTCGATGCAGTTCTCGAGCTCCCGCACGTTCCCCGGCCAGTGGTAGGCCATCAGCATGTCGATGGCGGGGGTGGAGAGGCGCGACACCGTCTTGCCGTTCTTTCGCGCGAGGCGCTCCACGAACGCGTCGGCCAGGAGCAGGATGTCGGTGCGCCGCTCCCTGAGCGGCGGCACGTGGATCGGGAACACGTTGAGCCGGTAGTAGAGGTCCTGGCGGAACTTCCCCTCCGCCATCAGCGCCTCGAGATCGCGGTTCGTCGCCGCCACCACCCGCACGTCCGCCTTCAGGGTCTCGTGCCCGCCCACCCGCTGGAACTCCTTCTGCTGCAGGATGCGGAGCAGGGTGATCTGCGAGCTGGGCGAGAAGTCCCCGATCTCGTCCAGGAAGATCGTGCCGCCGTGGGCCAGCTCGAAGCGGCCCCGGCGCTGGGCCACCGCCCCGGTGAAGGCGCCCGCCTCGTGCCCGAACAGCTCGCTCTCGAGCAAGCTCTCCGGCAACGCGGCGCAGTTCACCTTGACGAAGGGCTTGTCGGCCCGACGGCTGAGCTCGTGGATCGCGTCCGCCACCAGCTCCTTGCCCACCCCGCTCTCGCCCCGGATGAGCACGGTGGCGTCGCTCGGCGCCACCGTACGCACCGCGTCGAGCACCGCCTTCACCGCCTTGGAGCGCCCCACCAGCGCGGCGGGGTTCTTGCTCTGCTCGTAGCTCAGCTCCAGCTCGCGGCTGGCCTGCCGGAGCGCGGCCGCCTGGGCGATGATCGCCGCCACCACCTGCAGGATGTCGGCCGCCTCCTCGAGGTCGGCCTCGTCGAGCACCCAGTCCACCCCGAGCGCCCCGAGCACGTCGTCGTGAAAGCGGATGGGCACCGAGAGGAACGCCGCCTCCCCCGCGCGCGCCGCGCCGGTGCGGTTCAACAGCTGCGCGTCGGCGATGCGCGGCACCACCGCCGGCTGCCCGGTGACCACCACCTGCCCCGTGATCCCCTCGCCCAGCTGATAGCGCCCGCGGGCCTGCTCGGCGTCGGTGAGCCCGTACGCCGCCTCGATGCGGATCTCCTTGATGTCGCGCTGGAGCAGGGTCACCGTGCCGCGCACGATGCCGAGGTGCCGGGCCATCGCCCGGAGCACCGCGTCCAGGATGGCGTCCAGGCTCCCCTCACCGTCCACCAGGCGGCAGAGCTCGGTGAGCAGCGCGAGGAGGGCCCCGTCCGACGGGAGGGCCCGAGGTGCCGCGTCCACCATCGCGTCACGCTCTCTTGAGCGACGCCGCCCGTCAATGTGCTGCAGCGCAAAATTCCTACGGAAACGTAGGTTGGCGCCTCATTTCCCGACGAAAACGTAGGACTGGGACCCCGATCCCGGGTCTGCTGGCCTCGGCACGGCGGTTGCGAAGGGGGTCGGGCATGACGCGCAAGAACCTCTTGAGAGCCGCGGTGAGCACCGCGGTGTTGTTGGCCGCGACCCCCGCGCTGGCCGACGACGCCGCTGCGCCCCCCGAGTGGAAAGTGGCGGTGGACACCGTCTGGGTCGTCCTCGCCGGGATGATGGTCTTCTTCATGAACGCCGGCTTCGGCCTGCTGGAGACCGGCTTCTGCCGCGCGAAGAACGCGGTGAACATCCTCGCCAAGAACTTCACGGTGGCCGCGATCGCCGGCCTCGCCTTCTTCTTCGTCGGCTTCGGCCTGATGTTCGCCGACGGCAACGCCTTCGTCGGCCTCGGCGGCCTGATGCTGGGCGGCGCCGACAACAGCCCGATGATGGGCGACGCCTACCAGGGCATCTTCTCGAGCCTCTCGTGGGCCGCGGTGCCCCTCGAGGCCAAGTTCTTCTTCCAGGCCTGCTTCGCGATGGCCGCGGCGTCGATCGTGTCCGGCGCGGTGGCGGAGCGCATCAAGTTCCAGTCGTTCGTGGTGTTCAGCCTCGTGCTCGTGGCCGCGGTGTACGGCGTGTCCGGGCACTGGATCTGGGGCGGAGGCTGGCTTGCAAACCTGGGCTTCTGGGACTTCGCGGGCTCCACCGCGGTCCACTCCGTGGGCGGCTGGGCCGCGCTGACCGGCGCGATCATCCTCGGCGCCCGCAAGGGCAAGTACGGCAAGGACGGGAGCATCCGCCCCATCCCCGGCCACAACATGGCCCTCGCCACCACCGGCGGCTTCATCCTCTGGGTGGGCTGGTTCGGCTTCAACGCCGGCAGCACCATGGCCGCGGACCCGGGCGCCATCGCCCACATCGCCACCACCACCATGCTGGCCTCGCTCGCCGGCATCGCGGGGGCCCTCGTCGCCTCGTACATCAAGACCAAGGCCTTCGATCTCAGCATGATGATCAACGGCAACCTGGCCGGCCTGGTGGCGATCACCGCCCCCTGCGCCTTCGTCTCCGCCACCTCGTCGGTGATGATCGGCTTCGCCGCCGGCACCATCGTGGTGGGCGGGGTGGAGCTGTTCGATCGCCTCAAGGTCGACGACCCGGTGGGCGCCACCAGCGTGCACCTGTTGGGCGGGGTGTGGGGCACCCTGGCCCTCGGCCTGTTCGCGGAGGCCCGCTTCTCGGCCGACGTGGGCAACGGCCTGTTCTTCGGGGGCGGCGTATCGCTCCTCGGCGCCCAGGCGATCGGCGTGGTGTCGGTGGCGGCCTTCGTGCTCGCCGCCTCCAGCGCGATCTGGCTGGGCATCAAGTACACCATGGGCCTCCGGGTGGACGAGGAGGAGGAGTTCCTCGGCCTCGACATCACCGAGATGCGGATGCGCGCGTATCCGCAAGACGACTTGACGGGCATGCGCCCCATCGCCCCGCCGGCCCACGAGCCGGTGCGGGTGGAGGTGGGCGCGGTGGAGACCGCGCCGGAGCCACAGCCCGACTGACCAGGCTACGAAGATGTAGGATCGCCGCCAGGGGGTTGGCGACGGTCCTGCAGCCGTTCTCCCCCGCCGAGGCGTCGCGTCAGCGCGTCAAACTTTGCGGCGTCTCGGCGGGGGCGTTCATACTGGGGTCCCGGGCCGGCGGAGCCGTCCCACCCCTCGCCGCCGGCTACGGCCCGCCCCGCGCTCCGCTTGCTCACCTCACAAACAGGCCCACCACCTCGCTGTGCTCGGTCTGCGGGTACAGGTCGAACAGTCCGCACCCGGGCCAGGCGCAGGCCGCCCTGCGCGAGGATCCCCGCGTCGCGCGCGAAGGTCGCGGGGTCGCAGCTCACGAAGATCAGCGCGCTGGCCTCGGCCGCCTGGATCGCCTTCAGCACCTTGGCGTTCGTCCCGGTGCGGGGCGGATCCAGGAGCACCACCTCGGCCCGGCCGCCCTCGGCCACCCAGGACGTGAAGCCCTGCTCCACCCCGCTCAGGTGCACCCGCACGTTCTCGGGCGCCACCCGCCTTGCGAGGGCCACCGCGTCGCGAGCGCCCTCGAAGGCGTCCACCCGAGCCGCCCGCTTCGCGAGGACCCGGGTGAAGTTGCCGCTGCCCGAGTACAGGTCGACCGCCGACGCCGCGCCCTCGGGGCACAGCTCGGCCACGTAGCCCACCAGGGCCTGGTTCCCGCTCCGGCTCGCCTGGGCGAAGACCTGGGGCGAGGAGACCAGCGGGCCGTGCCCGTCGTCGCCCTCGGTCACCGCGTCGTTGCCGAACAACAGGGGCACCCCGGCCGCCCGGGCCGCGGTGCGCGCGCCCTTGGTGAGGCCCTCGGGGAAGTCCGCGAGCACCGAGGCGCCGTCGAACACCAGGCTGATCTCGTCCTCGCGGCGACCCTCCCGCCGCATCGGACCGCGCATCTCCATCGCGGGCCGGAGCGCGGTCAACACCTCTTGCAGCTCGGGCGCGAGCACCGGGCAGCGCTGGATGTCGACCACGTGCTTCGAGCGCCGGGCCCGAAAGCCGAGGCGCCCGTCGAGGGCGCGCACCAGGCGGGCGCGGGTGCGGTAGCCGTAGGGCGCGCCGCTCCAGGGGGCGTCGAACGTGGTCTCGGACAGGTCGAGGCCCCCGATGCGGGGAGGCGCCTCCCGGAGCGCGACGTCCTTGCTCGCCACCTGCTCGCCGTAGGCCACGTGCTGCAGGGTGCAGCCGCCGCACTGCGCATAGTGCGCGCAAGGTGGGTTGACGCGGCTCGGCCCCGGCTCGAGGACCTTCACCACCTCGGCCCGCACGAAGCTCTTGTTGTCCTTGGTGAGCCGGGCCTCGACCCGCTCACTCGGGGCGGCCCCGCTCACGAAGACCACCCTGCCGTCGGGGTGGCGCGCCACCGCGTCGCCGCCCGAGGCCAGGTGCGGCTCGGTCGTGAGCTGCAACGTGGCTTGCGCGCGGCCCGCTTGCGCAGGCTTTCTTGTCATTCCGTCGCCCTGCTTCCTGGCTTCTCTAGCCCGGCCCGTAGGCCTTCACCATGTCCTCGAGCTTCTTCTTCACCTCATCGGTGAAGTCGACGAACTCGATCCCCATGCCCGGGGGATGCTGCTCCCGGTCCTTCAAGGTGGAGACCCACTTCACCACGCCGTCGAGCGCGAAGGGTGCATCCCCGTCGGGAAGAGTAAGTCGTAGACGCACCCGCTCGCCCACGTCCAGCGGAAGCGATGTGCGGATGAAGATGCCGCCCTGGGAGATGTTTCGGGTGTAGTCGGTGATGAAGCTCCCCACGGTCCGATAGTCGACCTTCACGTCCGCGGGCAGGCGGGGGCTCTTGCGGTTCTCCGAGGACACGGGGAAAGACTACCCCAGCGGGCGCCCGGCGCAAGGGCCGAGGGGGCCCACGCGGGCGGTACGGGCGGTCCCCGGGGTGCATTGACGCACCTTTCTGCCCCGGGTAGAGCCCCGGCATGGACAAGGTCTTCCCGAGCGCTGCCGCCGCCATCGAGGACATCCCTGACGGCGCCACCATCATGTCTGGGGGGTTCGGCCTCTGCGGGAACCCCGAGAACCTGATCCAGGCCCTGCACGACAAGGGGGTCAAGGATCTCACGGTGATCTCCAACAACTGCGGCACGGATGAGTACGGCCTGGGTATCCTCCTCAAGACCCGCCAGATCCGGAAGATGATCTCCAGCTACGTGGGGGAGAACAAGAACTTCGAGCGCCAGTTCCTCAGCGGCGAGCTCGAGGTGGAGCTGTCGCCCCAGGGCACCCTGGCCGAGCGGATCCGGGCCGGCGGGGCGGGGATCGGGGGCTTCTTCACCCCGACCGGCTTCGGCACCCAGGCGGCCGAGGGCAAGGAGACCCGCGAGATCGACGGCAAGATGTACGTCTTCGAGAAGCCGCTCGTGGCCGACTACACCATCGTCCGCGCGTACAAGGCGGATCGGTGGGGCAACCTGATCTTCAGGAAGACGGCGCGGAACTTCTCTCCCATGATGGCGATGGCCGGTCGCATCACCATCGCGGAGGCCGAGCACATCGTGGATCTCGGCGAGCTGGATCCCGATGAGATCCACGTCCCCGGCGTCTTCGTGCAGCGCGTGGTCCAGGGCAAGGGCTACGCGAAGTGGATCGAGCAGCGCACCGTGCGCCCGCGCCCCTAGGAGTTGAGACGATGGCCCTGACCCGCGAACAGATCCTCCAGCGCGTCGCCCTCGAGTTCGAGGACGGCATGTTCATCAACCTGGGCATCGGCATGCCCACCCTCGCCGCGAACTACATCCCCGAGGGAATGGAAGTCGTCCTGCACTCCGAGAACGGGATGATGGGCGTCGGCCCCTTCCCCTTCGACGGTGAGGAGGACCCGGACCTCATCAACGCCGGCAAGCAGACCGTCACCGAGATCGCCGGCACCAGCTACTTCGACAGCGCGATGTCCTTCGCCATGGTGCGGGGCGGGCACGTCGACATGACGGTGCTGGGCGCCTTGCAGGTGGCCGAGAACGGCGACCTCGCCAACTGGATGGTGCCCGGCAAGATGGTGAAGGGCATGGGCGGCGCGATGGACCTGGTGGCCGGGGCCAAGCGGGTCATCGTGGCCATGGAGCACACCACCAAGGACGGCAAGGCCAAGATCCTGAAGCAATGCTCCCTGCCGCTCACCGGCCTCGGCTGCGTCGACACCATCGTCACCGATCTCGCGGTCATGCAGATCACCGACGACGGCCTCGTGCTGAAGGAGCTCGCCGAGGGTGTGACGGTGGAGCAGGTTCAGGCAGTGACCGAGGCTACGCTGGTCCTGAAGGGCGAGCCTCTGCCCATCCGCCTCTCGCGCTGAGTCGGATACGTGTTATGACTGCCCCGATGGCGCCCAGCCCGACCAAGGCCCTGGTGTTGAGCCTGTACAAGGATGGCTTCGCCGGGGATCCGCGCGGTCTGAACCGCTACTTCGCCCCCAACTTCAAGGACCACTCCTTCTTCGGGGACCTGAAGGGGCTGAAGGTCGCCTTGCAGGCCTTCCGCACCGCCTACCCCAACGTGCAGTGGCGGGTGGAGCAGCTCGTGGCCGAGGGCGACAAGGTGGCGGTGCATGTGACGGTGATCATCCGTGGCCACACCGGCACCACCCGCACCATCGGGTCCACGTCGATCTACCGTGTCGTCCAAGGGAAGATCGTGGAGCACTGGGGCCACGGCGAGCCCCTGTTCTGACCACAGGTGCGGCCGGCCTGCGCACCCCCGCATATCGGGACTTTCCTCTGCGCAAAATCCCCTATCACCCGTGCGGTGGTGTTCCGCCGATCCGAAGTGCAGTAGTTCTGACCATCACACGCCGTGTCGACCTTCACGGAACCCCGCCCCTGCTCCTCCGAGGACGGGGAGCTGCACGGAGCGCGGCCCCGCGCCGCCCAGATCCGTAGGCGGATTGGTCGTCTTCACCCTGTTGAGCCTGGCCTCGGCCTGCACCGGTGGTGGACGCTGACCAGTACCGCGTGGACGCTGGGCGCTCCGCGCCTGATGTTGGCAACCTCGCTTGACGCCGGACCGCCGGATGCAGGTCAGGTTGACACAGACGCGGGCCAGGAGGACGCGGGGCACGAAGACGGTGGTGGAGGCGACGCGGCCATCGACAGGGGGGGTGCCGAGGACGCGGGAACTCCGACACCGGGGCCACGGACACCGGGGCCTCGGACGCCAGGGCCTCGGACGGCGGGCCCACGGACGGAAGCGCCCCCGACTCCGGCACCCTGATCCCATGGCGCCCACCACGCCGCCCCCAGGGCCTCCTGGAGGGCTGGGGAGCAGCCCTATCCAGGTCCCGGCCCGAGCCGTCCCGGTGATGATCAGCCGAGGGCTCCGGCCCGACGCGGTGGTGTCCGTGCAAGGAACCAACCCCGCGTCAGCGTAGTCGAGCAGCAGCTCGGCGCGGATGGCCGGTGGCTCGCCCTCGAGAATTGGGTGTGCCAGGTCGCGGTCGATCCGAACCCGCCGCAGGCGCCACCGCGACCGAGACCCTGCTCGTGACACCAGGCAGACGGGCGGGCAGGCCCAGGCCGAGCTCGTGGTGGTCGGCCTCGACGAGCTCGAGGCGGCGAGCGGCACCGTCGACGTGCCGTCCGTCGCCCGGCCTGCCGGCATGCGCGGTGGCTGGCGGCGCGCGCCTCACCTTCGGCGGAGCTGGCGCGGTGCGACTCGCCACCGAGTCCATTCAGGTGGACGGGACGATCGACGTGAGCAGCGGCGTCGGCACCGCGTGGCCCGGGGCTGCGCTGGGGGCAGGCGGGGAAGCAACGGCCTTGCGGAGCCCAGGGCGGGGCGGGCGGGAAGCACCGCAGTGGTGCTCGGCAACGGCGACGGGGTGGCGGAGGCGGGAACCAAACCGCGGCACCGCGGGAGTGGCGCGGACCCGCCGGCCTGGGGCGCGGCGCAAGCGGCCCTGGACTTCCCCATCGACGCCCATGCGGGCGGCGGCGGTCAGCGGCGGCGGCAACAGCCAGCTCGGCGGTGGTGGCGGCGGCGCGATCCTCCTGGCGGCGGAGGCCTCGGTGCGCGTCGACGGTGAGGTGCTTGCGGTTGGGGACCGGCCAGACCGGGGGCGGCCTCTGCTCCACCATCGGCAGCGCCGGTAGCGGCGGCTGCGGCGCCAGGCGCCATCATCGTCCGGCGCCCACCGTCCAGGGACCGGGGTCCCCGATGTCCGCGGCGGAGCAGGCGGGCCTGCCGCAGCGGCAGGGTGCTCCTGACACGACGGCGGCGCCGGAGGTGATGGCTTCTATCGCCTCGACGGGCTGGCCCGCGCTCGCAACCGGAGCCCCCCGGCCGGCGGGTCGACGCCGGGACCGGTGTGGGCGGCCGACGCCCCGGTCATCGTGCGTGGGGACCCGCCGCCTTCTCAGGCGCCTGACGAGCGTCAGCCCTACGGCCTCACCGTGGACAGCACTGCGCCCAGGCGGCGCACAACCGACGGCCGGCAACGACGGCCGGGGTTCGGCGCAAGTAGACCTGCAGACACCCGGCATCTCGCAGGTCTGCTTGCTGCAGGGTCCGGCTCGGGCCTCGAGGAGGAGCGGCATTGTCTGGGTCCGTCGCGGCCCGCCCCTGAGCGCGCCCGCCTCGCCCCGCCTGGCGGCAGAGGCGGCGCTGCCCGACAGGTGGGGGGTGGTGGTCCAGCTCGGTGAACGTCCTGAGCCACCGCGCCGAGGCGCTGTCCCGGCGGTGGCCCTCGCGGTGGACGACGAGCACGGCGTCGACACCATCGGGGGCGAGGCGGCCGCAGGCGGCTCCCCCGGAGGGTGTCCCCGAGGACTGCCTGGCCCGCCCCGCCTGCCTGGAGGATCTGGGGGCGCGCCTATCGAGCCGAGAGCTCCTGATGCGCAGGTTGGTGTCGCGGCGATGACACCCAGCTCGACGTCACCTGGTCGACCTGCCGACACCCAGCAGGCCGCGCCGCGAACCAGGGGTGTCGTTCCTGTCCCGACCCCGAGGCGATGCAGGCTGCCTTGCGTGAGGCCGCGCCAGGCTCCTCCTGCGGCCGGTGGACGAGGCCCCGAGGGCGGCCTAGAGCCCCCACCACCTGGAGCTGGAGGCCCCGGCGCCGAAGCCCACCGCGCCATCGCCGCCATCGGCATCACCGCCGCCGGGAGCCTGACGGCCACCGACGTCGCCTGACCTCCGCGCCGGTGCCCGTCGCGGTGTGGGTCCTGGCGGCGTCTCGCCGCCGCCCTGCTCACCGGCGCAGGCCTCGGCGTCGCCGCGCTGAACGAGAAGGCGGGGCTGGACGCGGACGGCTGTCGCAACACGAATTGCGGTTCCCAGCGAGTGGACGGGCTCGCCCGCACCGCCAGGGGGGGCGCGCCGACATCGCTCTTCTGGGCCGCCGCGCATCCAGTGATGGCGGCGGCGCTGGTGGTCGCCTGGCGGCGGACGACGACGTTGGCTGGGCCCGACGGTAGAGTCAGGCCGCGCCGCCCGGAGGGCGGGGCCTGGCTCTGGTGTCGGAGGTCGGCTCTGAGCCCCCGCCCCCAACCTCGACCAGGGCGGGCATGGTGCCCGACCTGCCGTGCGGTGTATCGCGCGCCGCCCCCCGCCGCCCGCGGGACGGTGCCCCCTTCAACCGGAGGGCGTGATCCGCTGGCGGGTCACCTCCTGGCCGGGCCGCTACCTCGTCCACCGCTTCCTCGGTGAGGGCGCGATGGGGCGCGTCTACGAGGCCCGGCACCCCGACTGGACCGGCGCTTCGCGCTGAAGATCATGCGTCCGGCGACCTCGCCAACCAGGGAGGTCATGCGGGCCCGCTTCGCGCGTGAGGCGCGCGCGCGGCCAGCCGCCTGAGCCACGAGAACGTGGTGGGCGTGTTGGACTACGGGGAGGCCGAGGGCGGCTTGCCGTTCCCTCGTGATGGACTACCTCGAGGGCCGGACGCTGGGCCAGGCCTTGGCGGCGGAGGGGCCATGGCCCGTAGCGTGCGGTGGAGGCGCGCTCGTGGCCTGCTGGCCAGGTTGCAGCACGCGCACGAGCGCGATCTGGCGCACCGCGACCCAAGCCCGACAACGTGATGTTGGTACCCTCGGCGCGGGCGAGATCCACCCGAAGGTGTTGGACTTCGGGATCGCGGTGTTGCTCGACGCCCTGGAGCGAGGCGCGGATCACCCGCACCGGTCACATCGTGGGGACCCGGCCTACATGGCGCCCGAGCAGGCCTTCGGGGACGCGGAGCCCCCTGGTGGATCTCTCATGCCGTGGGCGCAGTGCTCTTCACCGCCCTCACCGGCAGCGCGCCCTTCGTCGGAGACGCGACCTGAGGTCCTGCTCCGCAAGATGACCCAGGAGGCGCCGACCTCCCGGACAGCCCCACGCAGTCGCCGCCTCGGCAGGCAGCGCGCCTCCCGCGCTGGTGGAGCGCCTGCTCGCCCGGGATGCGGGGCGGCGGCCCGCCTCGGCCGCGGAGGCTCTCGCGCTCCTGACGCCCCGGCGCCGATCGCGCAGGTCCTCGAGCCCAGGCCCCTCGAACTGCCGCAGCCTCGCCGGTGGCGGCGGATCGCCGCCGTCCCCCCTGCTCCCTGGCGGCGGTTGGTCGCGGCGAGCTGGCTCCAGGAGCCAGGGTCCCAGCGGGCAGACGCCGGCAAGCTCGTCGACCTGCCACCTCCGATCGAGCGTGCGCCGCCACCGACGGACGCCCCGCCTGCGCGCCAGGGAGCCACCCGCGCGCCTGGAGGCGGCGACACAGGCCCCGCAGCCGAGCTGAGGTCGAAGCGGGCGGGCCGCTCGCCTGCGCGCCCCTGCCGCTGACCGCGGCGCTGGCGCCACGGCGCGCGGACCGGGTAGACCCTGCACCGGCGACGATTGCTCGCTGGCCCGCTTCACCGAGGCCTACAAGCGGGTGGGGAAGAAGCTGGCCGCGATGCCTCCTGAGCTGGCCGCGCCGCTGCTGGGCTCGCTACCTGAAGATCACCTTCGCGGACGCCCTGCGCGTCGAGTCGGTGCGGCAGGACGCCAGCGTCGGAGTTGACGCGGATCGAGGAGGCGTTGGGCTCACCGCGACCAGGGTGCACCCTGCGCGCACCCGCCGAAGGTCCGCTTTGCCGAGCGCGGGACCGGTTGCTAACCTCCCGCCGCGTGCTGACCTTCGAGTACGACGAGCGGTTGCCCACCCTGCGGCGACTGATCCGTCTGGCCAACCGGGCCCAGTGGTCGGTGGAGGACGTGGACTGGTCGGTGCCCCTCCCCGACCGCGGCAAGCCGTACGAGCGCGTCCTGTCGTGGCATGGCCTGTGGCGCAACGACTACATCCAGACCCTGCCCCCCAAGAAGACCGAGGCCCTGGCCCGGCAGATGGTGGCCATGGAGTTCTCGCAGGTCCTGCACGGCGAGCAGGCGGCGCTGATGTTGGCCGGCCAGCTCACCACCTCGGTGCAGGATCTCGACGCCCGCATCTTCGCCGCCACCCAGGCCAAGGACGAGGCGCGGCACGTCGAGGCGGTGCGCGACCTGGTGAAGCGGCTCGGCCCGATCTACCCGATCGGGAAGGTGCTGCAAGAGAACCTGCACGACCTGTTGACGTGCAACCTGTGGCCCAAGCAGGTGCTCGGCCTGCAGCTCTTCCTCGAGGCCCGGGCCCTGCTCTCGTTCCGCCAGCACCTGCTCTTCGTGAACGACCCCGTCTTCACCGACGTGGTGACCCGCATCGAGCGGGACGAGGCCCACCACGTGGCCTTCGGCGTCCAGTACCTCAAGAACGGGGTGGCGGACCTGGGCCCGGAGACCCGCGCGCTCCTGGTCGACTACGCGCAGCACCTCGACCGCACCATCTGGCACATGACCCAGGCCGAGGAGTTCCGGGCCGCCTTCGACGAGGTCGACCTCGACTACGACGAGTGCATGGCGAACCAGGAGCGGTCCTTCACCTCGCCCCACCTGACCCCCGACGCCCAGCGCACCGTCGCGGACATGTACACCCAGTTCGTGCGCTGGTTCGAGAACGCGGTGCGCCGGGTCGGGCTGGGTGAGGCCATCGCCGACCGCCCCATCGCCAGCCAGGAGCCTGGCCCTGACACCCTCCCCTGGGTCGCGGCGGCAGACGCGGCGGAGGCGGAGGCGGAGGCAGAGGTGGAGGCCAGTGGCGAGTAAGCTGCCGGTAATGGGCCATCTGGAGCCCGGCGCCGATAATCGCGGCGACGCCATGAGCGCCGCGACCCCACGCACCGACCGCATCGACTGCTCGGTGGTCTGGACCCCGTCCGTCCACGCCCTCGAGGTGGTCGAGGGGCCGGATCAGGGGCGCGTGCTCCGCTTCGAGGGGAACACCGCGGTGATCGGCGCGGGTGAGGACGTCCAGTTCCGCCTCCACGATCCCACGGTGTCCCGGCGGCACGCCCACCTCACGGTGATGGGCTCGGAGCTCGAGGTGCGCGACCTGGGCGCCCTGAACGGCTGCTTCGTCAACGAGCAGCGGGTGGTGCACGGCTACGTCCCCGCCACCGGCCGCCTCCGCCTGGGGAACACCATCCTCCGGCCGATGGTGCTGAACCCCGGGGCGAGCGCCCAGGAGGTCGCGCTGGCCGAGCTGGTGGCCCAGAGCCCGGCGATGCGCCAGATGGTCGCGATCATCCGGATGCTCGGGGACCGCGACGAGCCGGTGCTGGTCACCGGCGAGCCCGGGGTCGGGCGGACCCGGGTGGCCCGCGTGCTCCACGCGGTCGGCAAGCGCCGCAGCCGCCGGCTCGAGGTCCGCCACGCCCGCGACCTCGCGACCGCGCCCGAGCTCCCCTCGCAGGACAGCCTGCTCATCCTCCAGCTCGACGACCTCAGCACCCGGGCCGCCGAGGCCCTCCTGGACGCCCTCAGCGGCCGCCCGCAGGCCCGCCTGCTGGTCACCGCGGGGCCGAGCCCCCTCCCCCACGTGCAAGAGGTCTTGTCACGCCTCGAGGCGATCGGCGCGGTCGAGGTGGCGGTCCCGCCCCTGCGCGCCCGCCGCGAGGACATGCCCGGGCTGGTGGCGGAGCTCCTGAGCGACCTCGGGGTGCCCGACGTCCCCCTCGGCCCCACCGAGCTCGGCAAGATCCAGGCGCGCTCCTGGCCCGGCAACGTGCGCGAGCTGAAGGACTACTTGCGCACCCAGGTCCGAGACCTGTTCGCGGTGGCGACGCCCCGCCGCGAGACGGAGCGGATCGTGGGGGCGGAGCGTCCCTACAAGGAGGCCCGCGGTGAGATGCTGGAGGCCTTCGAGAAGGAGTACGTGCAGGCCATCCTCGACAAGCACGACGGCAACGTGAGCCAGGCGGCGCGCCACGCCGGCATCGACCGGGTGTACCTGCACCGCCTGATGAAGAAGCACGGCCTGTAGCCGACCTCTGGTCGGGCGCCGCCTACGCGTGCGCCTTCTTCTTGCCCGACGCCGCGGCCTTGGCGGGGGCCTCGGCCTTGGCCGCCGCCTCGGCCTTGGGCTCCACCTCGGCCTTGGCCGCCGCCTCGGCCCTGGGCGCGGCCTCCGCCTCGGCCTTGGCCGCCACCTCGGCCTTGGGGGCGGCGTCCGCCTTGCTCGGGGCCTTCTGCGCCTTGGGACGACCCGGGGCCTTCTTCTTGGCCCCCTTGCCCTTGGCGCCGCCGTTCAGCGCCGCAAGCTGGCCTGCGATCTGCTCGCGCAGGGCGGCGGTGCCGTCGTGCAGGAGGTCCTCCACCGTCTCCGCCGTCTCGCGTGCGAAGGCCGTCGCCGCCGCGTGGGCCAGCTCGGGGGCGAGGAGCTCGCCGTAGGCGGCGAGCGCGGCCCGCTCGATGGCGTCGTAGAGGTCGGAGGTGGGGGTGCTGTTCACCATGGAGGGCGCGGTGATAGACCGTCCGCGCCCGCGCGTCACGGGCTTTCGACCCCCTCAGTCGGACAGGACCGAGACGGGCTCCGGGTTGTCCTCATAGACCACGCCCTCCATCAGGTTCGACAGGTCGAAGTCGGCGTTGATGACCTGGGCCCCCACCGCGTTGCGCGCTACCCGGCCGTCGCGCAGCAGCAGGACGGTCCGGTTCACGACGCGGACCCCGTACTGCCCGTTGTCCTGGATCAGGAAGCGGGTCGCGGACACGTCGGCCTCGAGCATCGCGGTGAGCCCGTCCGCCGCCCCGGTGTTGCAGGAGAACTCGTGGCAGGCGGGGGAGCGCGTGGTGCGGTCCACTCGCAGGTCCCGCAAGGTCACCCGAGTCCCGATGTCGAGGCACAACACCCCGATGTTCATGGCGTCCCGGACCCACACTCGCGTCAGATCCACCACCGCGCTGCGGCCGAACTCGAGGCCGCGGCCGTAGGCGTCGTTGGCGTCCTGGGGCAACATCTGTTGCACCAGGAGGTCATCGCCGGTCAGGAGCCCGCCCCGCAGGAGGGCGCCGAAGCCGTGCACCCGCTCCACCTGGACGCGGCTCACGTGGATCTCGGCGAGGCTGTCGGCGCCCAGCCCGATACCGTTGTCACCGTCGGCGACCCAGCCGGGGACGTCGGTCACCCGCACATCGATGACCTCCGCGAGGCTCTCGGTGTCGCGAGCCTCGACCCCATAGCCGCGGGTCCTCAAGATCACGCCGCGCTCCAAGCGAACCTGACCACCCGCGCGCACGATGATCCCAGAGCCACCGCGAAGATCGGTGGGGCTGGGCTGGATATCTCGGATCACCGCGTCGGTGACGTCCACCTCACCCTCCGCCACGTCGAGGCCGGCGATGACCCCGCCTCGGATCCGCACGTTGCGGAGGTTCGCGTAGGCCTTCTCCCCGACCACCACCACATGGCCGCTCGAGCCCGGCCCCGCCTCGGTCCAGAGGTGCCGCGCCGCGAGCCGGCCCTCCTCCACGACCGACACCCCGCCGATCCGGGCCGCCATCCACCGCCAGCCCCTCGAGCTCCACCTGGGCCCGCCCCAGGACCCCGAGCCCGAAGGACGACGCCACCACCGCCACCTGCCGCAAGTCACCCTGCGAGTCCCCGTCGAGCCGCAGCCCGCCGCCGTCCACCCGGACCCGCCGCGCGGTCAGGCGGCCCGACAACAGGACCTCCACCGCGAACCGGCGCGCGCCACCACCGCCGCGTCGTCCAGCGTCACGTGGCCCGCGCTCACGCGGAGCGCGGGGCTCACGGTCGGCGCCACCACCACCCCCGCCAGCGTGAGGCCGCCCCCCGCCACCCGGACCCCGGACCCGGTGACGCTCAGATCCCTGAGGCGCAGGGTCCCTTCGTCGTGCTCGAGGCCGGTCAGGGACGTCTGCGCCGCGCACGCCCGCGCAACTCGACCTGCGCAGGCCAGGCGGCGGGGGCGGCGTGCGTGCCCACCGAGAGCGCCACGGTGACGGTCGAGCTCCCCGCCCCGGCCAGGGCGTCATCGAGGCGCGCGAAGGGCGCGGCCCGGGTGCCGGTCCCGCCGGGCGCCGCGCTCGAGTCCACGAAGCGCACCGAGCCGTCGTCCGGCAGGCCCGGCGCGAAGCGCCCGCTCGTCGGGCAGGCGGCCCCGACTGGGGTGCAGGTGGCCTCGCCCGGCCGCTGGGCGGTGCCGGCCTCGCACTCACTCGACGCGGCCCAGGGCGCGCACTCGGGGACGTCGTCGTCGGTGGCGGGCGGGACCGCAACCCATCCTGCGAGGCAGGGCCCGAGCTCGGGCGGGGTCGGCGGCATGGGGGGCGTCGGCTCGGGGGGCTCGGGGCAAGGCGTCCTGCACACGAGCACGTCGTCGATCGGCCGCGCCACCAGGCACCCACCGCCCTCGATGCAGGCGGGGCGGCTCGGCACCTCCAACAGGAGCGGCTCGAGGTCCACGTCGGTGACAAGGATGGGCTCGAGCGCGAAGGTGCCGCTCCCGTCGAGCACCGCGCGGCGCGCGGCGGCGGGCACCGGCGGGTGCAGGCCCTCCTGCCCCGCGAGCAGGAGGTCGATCGGCCCCTCACGCAGCCCCAGCGCCTCGAGCGGGAAGGCGTACTCGAGCACGGTGACCGTCACCGCCTCCGCGGTGTGCTCCTGGTAGGAGAAAGGCGCACCCTCGACCCCCGCGACAGTGCGACCGTCCGGGCCGTCCACGATCACCAGCGCGCTGACCGCGTCGCGGCCGAGGCCCGCTCTCGAGCCCGGCCTCCGGGGTGCAGGCCGGCAGCGCCAGCGCGAGCAGCCACCTGAGCTTCACCCGCGGAGCATACCACCCTGCCCTCGCGGGCGGAGCGCGCGCACTTGTCATGATCACCCGGCCCGGCTAAGGCCCCCGTATGCAACGCGTCCTGTACCTCGCCCTCCCCGGCCTGCTGGCCGTCGGGTGCTCCACCGCGCCCGCCCCCACCCCTCCGGAGCCGCCCGCGGCCGAGACCCCGCCCGAGGCCCCCGCGCCCAAGGTCGAGGCGGTCTCGCTCGCCTCGGTGGGCCTGGACGGGGACGCCCTGGATCGCAAGACCGACCCCTGCCAGGACTTCTACCAGTTCGCCTGCGGCGGCTGGATCGAGAAGACCGAGATCCCCTCGGACCGCCCCCGCTGGGTGCGGAGCTTCAGCGAGATCCACAAGCGCAACGAGGCCGACCTCAAGGACATCCTCGATCAGGCCTGGAAGGCGCCCGGCGATGACCCGGTGAAGCAGCGCCTCGGCAAGTTCTACGGCGCGTGCATGGACGAGGCCGCGGTCGAGAAGGCCGGCACCAAGCCGCTCAAGGCGCTGATGGACAAGGTGGCCAAGGTGAAGAACGCCGCCACCTTGAGCCAGGTGGTGACCGAGCTGCACCGGCACAAGATCTGGGCCCTGTTCGACCTCGAGGCGGTGCAGGACTTCAAGGACGCGACCAGCATGATCGCGTTCATCGATCAGAACGGGCTGGGCCTGCCCGACCGCGACTACTACCTCTCCGAGGACAAGGACAAGGCCGAGATCCGGGCCGCGTACCAGACCCACGTAGCCGACATGTTCAAGCTGTACGGCATGAAGGCGGCCGCGGCGGCCGCGGCGGCGAAGGACGTCCTGCGCATCGAGACCGCGCTCGCCAAGGTGTCCAAGACCCGGGTGGAGCGCCGCGATCCGGTCGGCCTGTACAACAAGATCGACCGTGAGGGGGTGAAGAAGGCGGCGCCCGGCTTCACGTGGGACGCCTACTTCGCGGCCCTCGGGCACCCCGACATCACCGCGATCAACGTCACCGCCCCCAAGTTCCTCGAGGGCATGAACACCCTCATCGGCAACGAGAAGCCGGCCGCGTGGAAGAACTACCTGTCCTGGCAGATCCTGCACGCCGCGGCCGAGACCCTGCCGAAGGCCTTCGTGGACGAGAACTTCAAGCTCACCCAGCGCCTCACCGGCCAGAAGGCCCAGCGCGACCGCTGGAAGCGCTGCGTGGAGGCCACCGACCACGCCCTCGGCGAGCTCCTCGCCCAGGCCTTCGTCGAGCTGCGCTTCGGCGGTGACAGCAAGGCCGCGGCGGAGTCCTACGTGCAACAGATCAGCGAGGCGTTCGATCGCGGGCTGGACGGCCTGAGCTGGATGGACGACACCACCCGCGCCCGCGCCCGCGAGAAGCTGAAGGCCTTCGCGTACCTCATCGGCTACCCCGGGAAGTGGAAGAACTACGACTTCGAGGTGGGCGACGCCTACGCCGCGAACATGGCCGCCGCCGCGGCGTGGGAGCTGAACGACCAGCTCGACAAGATCGGCAAGCCGGTCGACCGCGGGGAGTGGGAGATGACCCCGCCCACCGTGAACGCCTACTACCACCCCCTCAAGAACCAGATGGTCTTCCCCGCCGGCATCCTGCAGCCGCCCTTCTACAGCGTGAGCGCGGCGGTGCCGGTGAACCTCGGCGCCATGGGCATGGTGGTGGGCCACGAGCTGACCCACGGCTTCGACGATCAGGGGCAGCCAGTTCGACAAGGACGGCAACCTCAACAACTGGTGGACCGACGAGGTGCAGCCCCGCTTCAAGGAGCAGACCCAGTGCGTGGCCGACCAGTACGAGGCGTACGAGCCGGTGCCGGGCAGCCACCTGAACGGCAAGCTGACCCTGGGCGAGAACATCGCGGACATGGGCGGCGTCAAGCTGGCTTTCAACGCCTACCGCGCGATGCGAGCCAAGGCCGACGTGGCGAAGGTGGCGGACGGCTTCACCGAGGACCAGCAGTTCTTCCTGGCCAACGCCCAGATCTGGTGCGCCAAGATGACGGATGAGTACGCGCGGCTCATGGTGCAGAACGATCCGCACTCCCACCCGCGGTTCCGGGTGAACGGACCCCTGTCCAACCTGCCGGAGTTCTCCGAGGCCTTCTCCTGCCCCGCCGGGAGCGCCATGCACCCCGAGAAGACCTGCTCGGTCTGGTAGCGTTTCCAGCCCCGCCGCCCCGGTTACCGATCCGCCACACCTGACGGATTGGGTCCCCCGCACCGGCCCGCCCCCGGCTGGGTCCGCACCTTGCAAGTCCTCGGGCCGCGATGGACCCCCGCGCACTGATCCGAGCCTTCATCGAAGACAACTTCGTCCTGCACGGCAGCGCCAAGGCGCTGGAGGACGACACCTCCCTCCTCGACACCGGCCGAGTCGACTCCACCGGCGTCCTGACCCTGGTCGCGTACATCGAGGACACCTTCGGGGTGGCGGTGAGTGACGAGGATCTCGTCCCGGAGAACTTCGACTCCATCGACCGGATCGTGGCCTACGTGGAGCGCAGCGGGGCGCTGGCGCAGGAGGCGTCATGACCCGCCCCGCCCTGACCCCCGCGGTCCTGGACTTCGACGCCGCCCAGGTGACGGAGCGCCTGGTGACCCAGCTGCGCCACGAGGTCGTCGAGACCCTCGGCAAGCGCGGCGTCTCCCTCGGGGTCTCGGGCGGGATCGACAGCGCCACCGTCCTCATGCTGGCGGTGCGGGCGATGGGCCCCGAGAACGTGGTGGCCCTCGCCATGCCGGAGCGGGAGTCGTCCGACGAGTCGCTCTCCCTCGCCCGCGAGCTGTGCAAGGTGGCCGGCACGGAGCTCGTGGTCGAGGACATCACCACCACCCTCGAGGCCGCGGGCTGCTACCGGCGCCGGGACGAGGCGATCCGAGAGCTGGTGCCGGAGTTCGGCGCGGGCTGGCGGTGCAAGCTCGCCCTCGGCAACACCGCGGGCTACCAGATCACCTACGTGGTGGTGCAGGCGCCCGGGGGCGAGCCGCGCAAGGTGCGCCCGACCGCGCGGGCCTACAACACCATCGTGGCCGCCAGCAACTTCAAGCAGCGGACCCGCAAGATGATGGAGTACTTCCACGCCGACCGCATGGGCTTCGCGGTGGCGGGCACCCCGAACCTGCTCGAGTACGACCAGGGCTTCTTCGTGAAGGGCGGCGACGGGCTCGCCGACGTCAAGCCGATCTGCAAGCTCTACAAGACCCAGGTCTACCGACTGGCCGCGCACCTGGGGGTTCCGCAATCCATCTTGTCACGCCCCCCGACCACCGACACCTTCTCCATGCCCCAGAGCCAGGAGGAGTTCTACTTCACCCTGCCCTACCCGCAGATGGACCTCTGCCTGTACGCCCTCGATCACGGCTACACCGCGGAAGAGACCGCCCCCGCGGTGGAGCTGCCGGTAGAGCGCGTCCAGCGCACCTTCGACTTCATCCAGCGTAAGCGGGTCGCCACCAAGCACCTGCACCTTCCCCCCATCCCGATCGAGCCGGGGTAGCGGAGGCGCCGATGGCCGCCACATTCCCCTTCATCCTCAGCGAGTTCCTGGTGGACGCGGCGACCGCCGATCCCCACCGGACCGCGATCATCGTCGAGGGCCAGGCCTACCGCTACGGTGAGCTCCTCGACCACGCCGCGCGGCTCGCCAACGTGCTGCGCGCGCGCGGCGTCGAGCGCGGAGACCGGGTGGCGATCTTCATGGACAACGCGTTCTGGACGGTGGCGGCGCTGTTCGGGGTGCTCCTGGCCGACGGCGCCTTCACCGTGGTCAACCACCAGGCGAAGCAAGAGCGGTTGCGCGCGGTGCTCACCGACTGCACCCCGCGCTTCCTCCTCGCCGACGGCCGCCTCGCCCACGTGTTCGAGCCCGCGGTGGAGGGGCTCCCGGTCGAGGTCCTCACCACCCGTGAGGACGTGCCGGGCCGCGACCGGCTCGAGACCACCGCCGCCCACGCCAGCGCCGAGGTGCCACCGGTGGCGAGCGTGCCCCAGGATCTCGCCGCCCTCATCTACACCTCCGGCTCCACCGGTGAGCCCAAGGGGGTGATGATGAGCCATCAGGCGATGGTGTTCACCGCGAGCACCATCGCCCGCTACCTGGAGCTGCGCCCCGAGCAGAAGACCCTCAGCGTGCTCCCCCTCTCCTTCACCTACGGGCTCTACCAGCTCCTCACCGCGGTGCTCCTCGGGTCCACGCTGGTGCTCGAGAAGAGCTTCGCCTACCCCGGCCAGATCGTGCAGCGCTTCCGGGAGGAGGAGCCGCAGGTCTTCGCCGGGGTGCCCACCATCTATCAGACCCTGATCCGACTCGACCGGCAGAAGCCCATCGTGCTGCCGTCGGTCGAGCGCATCACCAACGCCGCCGCCGCCCTGGCCGCGTCCGCGGTGCCGCACCTGGCCCACATCTTCCCCAACGCGCGCCTGTACAAGATGTACGGCCTCACCGAGTGCACCCGGGTCTGCTACCTCGACCCGTCGCGCCTCGGCGACAAGCCGTCCTCGGTCGGCCAGGCCATCCCCGGCACCGAGGTCTTCCTGCGCGACGCCGAGGGGCATCCGGTGCCTCCGGGCGAGGTGGGCATCCTCCACGTCCGCGGGCCTCACGTGATGCTGGGCTACTGGGGCCGCCCCGAGGCGACGAAGAAGATGCTCCTCCCCGGCAACCTGCCCTTCGATCGCGTCCTCCGCACCGGCGACTGGTTCAAGCAGGACGAGGAGGGCCTGCTCTACTTCGTGGCGAGGAGCGACGACATCATCAAGACCCGGGGCGAGAAGGTGAGCCCGGTGGAGGTCGAGCACGTGCTCCACAGCCTGGTCGGGGTCAAGGAGGCCGCGGTGGTGGGCGTCCCGGACGAGACCCAGGGCCAGCTCATCCGGGCCTACGTCTCGCTGGAGCCCGACGCCACCGTCACCGAGAAGGACGTGCGCATGCACTGCGCCAAGCACCTCGAGCCGTACATGGTGCCCACCGAGGTGTGCTTCGAGCCGGAGATCCCGAAGACCCCCTCCGGCAAGGTCTACAAGCAGGGGCTCTCAGGGAGCGGGACGGGCTCGTGTAGGCCTCGGGCCGCAGCGCTACTCGCTGAGCCCGGCTCGGCGCACCGCGCGGTTCAAGAACGGCAGGAACGCCTGCGCAGCGAGCTTGTTCCCCTCGCTGCGCGGGTGATCGTCCATGTGGTCGGGGCCCGAGCCGTACATCGAGAAGTTCGAGCGCCCGTGCCCGGTGAGGATGTCGTAGTAGTCGAAGACCACCACGTTCTTGCCCTCGTAGCCCGCGAGCCAGCCCCGCGCGTCGTCCACCAGCCAGGTGTTGAACTCGCGAGCCCACGGGCCGCTGTCGATCAGGGTGGTGCGGCCGAGGAGCCGCTTCACGAGCACCTTCCCCACCGGCTCCCGGCGCAGCACCTTGGGCGGCGCGGTGACGAGCACGAAGAGGCGCTCCGGGTGCTGGGCGAAGATCGGCAAGAGGGCCCGGAAGGCGGCCTTCGCGTTCTCGACCGTCAGCTCGGGCCCCGCTGGGTTCCCCGGCGGCGTCCCCCGCCCCACGAAGACGTTGTTGGGGTAGCAGGACTTGAACATGATGACCTGGTTCTCGCGCCCGTCCTCGAAGAAGGTGTCCTGGTTGTCGAGCTTCAGCACCAGGTCCAGCTGGTCGCGGAACTTGGGGAGCCAGTCGAAGGTGTCGGTGTTGTGCCCAATCTTGCTGTTGTACGAGGCCTCGTGGATCTCGTACCCGGCCGCCTCCAGCATCGGCCTGAGGCCCCCGCCGTTCTCGGCCTCGTCGTAGATGCACGACTCCCCCTGATCCTCGGGCCCGGCAGGGGCGAAGAGCTGCCCCCCGCACGAGTGGTGGATGAACAACAGCCGCAGGCCATCCTGCGGCGAGGCGTCGGAGTATGCGCTCAGATCCATGGTGTCGGTGGTCCTCTCGCTGGCCTCGGGGGGTGCCGGCTCGCCCTGCCGGACGAAGGCCCCCACCACCACGGCGACAGCCGCGACGGCGACGGTGATGCGTAGGGTTGGGCTCATGCCTGTTCCTCCTCAGAGCTCGCGATCGGCGTCCGCGTCGGTCACGAACCAGTTGGCGGGGTCCGCCATCCAGGTGTGCTGCACCGGCAGCGCTGCCCGGGCCTTGAACATGAAGCGGGTGATGCGGGGGCCGTTCACGAAGCCGAGCGCGTGCAGCGCCAGCCCCGCCCGCTCGTCCAGCCCCTCGTAGAACACCGCGGCGAGGCCCTCGGCGTGGAGCCGCTCCACCGCCTCACCCAACAGCGGCGCGGTCCACTTCATCGGGCTGAAGTGATCCACGATGCGCCCCACCTGGATCCCGTGCCAGGTCTCGACCCGGGTCACCACGTAGCCGAGGACGTGCCCGGGCTTGACCAGGTAGTAGCGGCGGTAGCGCGCCCGGTGCGGACACTGGTCGAAGCGCCAGTGGAGCGTCGCGTGGTCTCGCTGGGCCGCGATCGGGTAGTCGTGGCGCGCCTCCGCCCACAGCGCGTCGGCCCGCGAGTCGAAGGCGTGGATCGGCTCGAGGTGGGTGCCGCTCACCCGCTCGAGGACCAGCGAGGCCGCCCAGGCCGAGCCGGCGATCGCGCGGTTGGGGGCGACCTTCACCAGCTCCCGCAGCCACCAGGGCGCGCCGTGGGCCTCCACCAGCCGGTCCGGGGCGAGCGGCCGCACGAGGAAGGGGAGCAGGCCCATGTCGGTCCAGCCCGCGGTGAGGAACGCCTTGTACGCCGCTTCGGACACGCTCAGCGCGAGCGAGACGTCACAGCTCTCCTGCTGCACCTGAGACAGCGCGGGGCCCACCCCCCGCATGCGCCACTCCGGACGGACCATGAGGTCCACCGCCCACTGCGCGTCGAAGGTGCGGTCGCCGACCGCGAGCGGCACCGGCAAGCCACCTTGCTGGCCCACCACGACCCCGCCCCGCTCCACGATCCACAGGGGCGGCCCGTCCGTCCTCGCCTCGGTGCGGGTTCTGGTCGAAGAGCCAGCGGGTGTAGTCGTCCCGGGCCTGCCTCGCCTCGGACCCGAACATCTCCCGCTGGAAGGAGCCCAGGGCCTCCCGATCCTCGTCGCGGCACCGGCGCACCGACCGCGCCAGGCGTTCGGCGTAGCTCATGCCGCCACCTCCACCCGGTCCTCGAAGACCAGGCAACTCATCCGGGCCATCCGCGCCTCTGCGTCGGCAAGTCTTCCTGCGAGCTCGGCGCCGTAGGCGCGCGCCAGCAGCTGCAGGGTGAGGAGCCCGACCAGGGCCATCTCCTCCCGCTCGCTCGCCAGCTGCCCCTGGTGCGCCCGGGCCTTCTCGATGAGGGCGGACGCCGCGTCCACGTCCACCAGCCCGGCGTCCCGCAGCGCCTCGCGGCCGAGGAGCGCGTCCACGTACGCCGGGCGCTCCGGCCCGAAGAAGGGCGCGGCCATCGGCGCGCGGTAGGGCTGCTTCGGGCGCGCCCAGATCTGCTGGGGCAGGGTGCGCGCGGCGAGCCGACGCAGCACGTGCTTGTCCCGAAGGCCGAGGAGCTTGGTGCGATCGGGCAGGCGCGCGGCCAGCCGGATCACCTCGGGATCGAGGAACGGGTAGCGCACCTCTACCGAGTGCCCCATCGCCACCCGGTCCCCCTGATACGAGAGCAGGTAGGTGCTCATGAAGCTGTCGATCTCCAGCCATTGGGCGCGCGCGAGGGGCGTCCAGCGCGCGAAGCCCGGGGGCAAGGCGTCCACCAGCTCCGCCTCGAGCGCCTCGGGATCCGCCTGAGCGAGGAGGTCGGGGGAGAGGAAGCGGAGCGCGGCGCTGGTGTTCGACCACCGGATCCGGTGGGAGTAGAGCGGGTCGTCCACCGCCTCGAGGCCCTTCTTGAAGAAGGCCTGCCACATCGCGCCGCCCCGCCCGTGCGACACGTACGGGTACAGGCGCCCGAGGAGCGCGGGGCGCGCCTTGGAGGCGGGCTGCCGGGCCCAGAAGCGCCGGATGCGCGCCTCCTTGAAGATGTTGTAGCCGGCGAAGAGCTCGTCCGCCCCCTCGCCGGTGAGCACCACCCGGCGCGAGGCGCCCTGCACCAGCCCCGACAACAGATACAGCGGCACCGGCCCGGTCCGCATGAGCGGCGTCTCCACGTGCCACACCACCTCGGGCAGCGCGCCGCTGAGCTCCCCCGGTCCCGCACAGGACCTCGTGGTGCTCGGTGCCGAGGACCGCGGCCATCCTGCGCTGGTGCTCGGTCTCGTCGAAGCGCGGGTCGGCGAAGCGCACCGCGAACGTCTGCAGGTGCTCGTGGCTCACCTCGCGCACCCGCTCCCCGATCACCGAGGAGTCGAGGCCGCCGCTGAGGTAGGCGCCCACCGGGACGTCCGCCCGCAACCTGACCTGCACCGCGCGCCCGAGCGCCTCGCCCAGGAGCTCCGCCGCCGCCTCCACCCCCACCTCGGCCAGCGCGGGGTCGGGGGCGAGGTCGGGCACGTAGTAGCGGGTCGCGCGGATGACGCCGTCTGCGCTCACCCGGAGCGCGGTGCCCGGCGCCAGCGCCTCCACCCCCTGGAACGGGGTGTGGGGCGCGCGGCTGGACCAGCGCGAGAACACCTGCACCAACCCCGCCCCGTCGAAGGCCGGGCGCACGTAGCCGGAGGCGAACAGGCCCTTGATCTCGGAGGCGAAGACCAGCCCCCGCGGGGTGCGGGCGTAGTGGAGCGGCAGGATCCCCATGGGATCGCGCACCAGGTGGAGCTCGCGCCGCCGCGCGTCCCATAGCGCGAAGGCGAACTGGCCGTTGAAGCGCAACCAGGCCTGCTCACCCCACGCCTCGAAGGCGTGCACGATGACCTCGGTGTCCGAGCGGGTGCGGAACACGTGGCCGAGGGCGGCCAGCTCGTCACGCAGCTCGAGGTAGTTGAAGATCTCCCCGTTGAAGGTGACCCAGATCGCGCCGTCCTCGTTGCAGAGGGGCTGGGCGCCGCCGGTGAGGTCGATGATGCTGAGCCGGGTGTGGCCCAGGGCTACCCCATGGTCCCGGAACACCCCGAAGCCGTCCGGCCCGCGGTGGTCGAGCACCGAGAGCAGCCGGCTGAGCGCCTCGAGCGGCGCCGGGCCATGCCCCGGGGCGGGCAGGATGCCACCAATCCCACACATCGCTTCCGGGCCCGCAAAAGGTGCAACCTGCGTACCCCACCCGGGGCAAGGGGAAGTGCACCCCGGCGGGGCCGGACCGTCACCGGATCACCCCGTCCGGGCCCGCCGCGGGGTAGAGTGCGCGGGTGAGTACGCCCACCCTGGACGAGATCCTCGGCGCGACCCTGGCGGACGGGCGCCTCAGCCGCTCCGAGCGCCAGGCCCTGCGCCAGATCCTGAGCGACCAGAGCGCCCACGACCTCGGCAACTTCCGAAAGAGCGTGTTCGGCGCCGCCCGGGCCGCCCTGGACGCCCACTCCGGTGCCCACGTGCTCGAGTGGCTCGAGGACGTCATGCAGGTCGCCTTGCCGGCCGAGCAGGCCGCGTCGGCGCCGCCGGTGGCCGAGGCCCACTTCAGCCCGGGCGAGGGCTGCCGCGACGCCATCATCCGGCACCTGGGCGAGACCGAGCGCACCCTGGACCTCTGCGTCTTCACCATCACCGACGACCGGATCGCGGATGCGGTCATCGACGCCCACCAGCGCGGGGTGCGGGTGCGGCTGGTGACCGACGACCTGAAGTCCGAGGATCGCGGCTCCGACGTCGACCGCATGGCCCGGGCCGGGATCTCGGTGCGCACCGACCTGTCCGACGCCCACATGCACCACAAGTTCGCGCTCTTCGATCGCGCGCGGCTCCTCACCGGCAGCTACAACTGGACGCGGAGCGCGTTCCTCGAGAACCAGGAGAACGTGCTCATCACCAACGAGGCCCGCCTGGTCCGCGCGTTCTCGACCGCGTTCGAGTCGCTGTGGGACGGCCCCGACACCGGGCCCCACCGCCCCTACTGAGGCCCCGATGCGCGCCCGTGCCCTCCCCCTCCTCCTCTTGTTGAGCGCCTGCCCGGGCGAGGATCCGACCGACATGCCCGACCCGATCCCGCCGTGGACCCCGGAGTACCCGGGCCACAAGTCCATCGAGACCCTCACCACCAGCAACGGCCTCGCGGTCGCCACCGTGCGCCACCGCAACCCCGACAGCGGCCAGGCCTTCGCCCTCGTGGACCGCCTGCTCGACCACCCCTACGTCCGCTACGACGCCGACACCCCCTCGCAAGATCTCCTGCGCGGCCTCTACATGGGCTACAGGAAGAGTGACGCCGCCCGCTGGCTCCTCAACGTCCCGGCCGAGGCGGGCTACGTGCCGGGCACCCCGATCATCCAGCTGACCCAGGAGGACGACGGGCAGGCCTTCGAGACCTACGTGTTCGCGCCCTTCCACGCCCCGGGCGGCAGCAACCAGGCCCACCTCCTCGTCGCGCTGGTCCACGCGCCCGGCGCGCAAGCGGGCTTGTCAGGCCTCGCCTTCGTGGACCTCGATCTCGCCCAGGTGGCGGACCCCCACCGGGAGTCGGTAGAGGCCGAGACCCCCGTGTGGTGCTGGAGTCCGGGGGCGCGCACCACGTGGTGACCTACAACCTGAGCCCCACCGGGGCTCGGATCGCGGCGGGGGTCAGCGGCTCCGAGAGCAGCCCCCTGAAGGTGTCCGGCCCCTTCGGCGCCGACCCGATCGCCCTTCCGCCAGCGGGGAACATCGAGGTTGGCCTCGAGGCGCCGCTCGACGGCGGCGGCTGGTTCGGGGTGGTGCTGAGCCACGGCACCGGGACCGGCGCCGCCGCCGCGGCCACCCGAGCCGGGGTGGAGGCCTTCGTGGGCGGCCGCACCCCGCAGGAGATCTTGCAGGCGGAGCTCGACCTGTGGAGCGCGTGGCAGGCCGCGTCGACCGTCCCGCCGAACCTCCACCCCTACGAGGAGGCCCTCTACCGGCAGTCGCTGGTGGTGCTGAAGATGGGCCAGGTGCGGGAGCCGGGCCGCGGGCACGGCCAGATCCTGGCCAGCCTGGTGCCGGGGGCGTGGGCGATCTCGTGGGTGCGCGACGCGGCCTACGCGATCATGGGGCTCACCCGTGCCGGGCACCACGCGGAGGCGGAGGACGCCCTGCGCTTCATGCTCGGGGCCGAGATGCGCCGCGCGGGCGGGCGGAACTTCTACCAGGCCAGCTACATCGAGCGCGACCTCGGGGTGACGCTCAGCGCGGACTACGCCATCTCGGTGACCCGCTACTACGGCGACGGCACCGAAGAGTCCGACAGCAACGCGGCCGGCCCGAACATCGAGTTCGACAACTGGGGCCTGTTCCTGTGGGCGCTCACCGAGCACGTGGAGGCGAGCGGCGACGACGCGCTCCTGACCGAGCACTGGCCGACCATCTCGGCCCGGGTGGCGGATCTGCTGGTGGAGCTCATCGAGCCCGAGACCGGCCTGTTGTACCCCGACTCCTCGATCTGGGAGCGCCACTGGAACGCCTACGGCGGGCCCGAGCCCGAGACCAGGAAGCACTACACCTACTCCAACATCTGCGCGTACCAGGGCCTGGCGGGCGCGGCCCGGCTGGCCGCCCGGGTGGGCGACGCCGCGCGCGCCACCCGCTACGCCGACGCCTCCGCCGCCCTCGCGCAGGCGGTGTTGACGAACCTGGTGATCACCCCCGCCGCCACCGGCGCACCCACCTGCCGGGAACCTCGAGGAGCTGGGCCCCGAGGTGAAGTACATGGACCAGGCGGTGGTCGAGGCGATCAACACCGGCCTCCTCGACGACGCCCCCGAAGTCGCCGCGGGCACCCTCGTCGCGTTCGACGAGTTCCTGCGCATCGGCCCCAAGAGCCCGGGCTACTTCCGCAACGACGACGGCACGGTCTACGACCAGGCGGAGTGGGTGATGGTCGACCTCCGCACCGCCTCCGCCTTCATCCGCTCGGGCGAGCCCCAGCGCGGCCGGGCGATCCTCGACTGGGTCACCGATCAGGCCCGCCACAACTACAACCTCATCCCCGAGCTGTACGGGCCGGGTGACGGCAACTACAACGCCAACACCCCGATGTGCGGCTTCGGGCCGGGCGCCTACGTGATGGCGCTGTCCGAGCACGCCGCCACCCGCTGACCAGCATGGCCCAGCGCTTCTTCCACCTCGTGGTGCAGGCCCGCCTGCTCATCGTCGCGCTGGTGCTCGTCACCGCGGCCGCCGCCGCGTGGTCCGCGACCCGGGTGCGCTTCGAGAGCGACCTCGAGATCTGGTTCCTGGAGGACGACCCCCAGCTGGCGACCTACCACCGCTTCCTCGAGACCTTCGAGGCGGACGAGCTGGTGGTGGCCGGGGTCTTCGCCGACGACGTCTTCACCCCCGAGGTGCTCTCGGGCCTCGACGCCCTCGCCACCGCCTTCGCCGCGGTGCCCCACGTGCGGCGGGTGCGGGCCCTCACCACCGCGCACCGCTTCGAGGCCCGCGGCGACGACGTGGCGGTGGTGCCCCTCGTGCCCGCGCGCCCCCTCACCGCCGCCGCCGCCCGCGACGTGCGGCGTGCCGCCCTCGACGATCCGCTGGTGCGCGGCCTCCTCGTCTCCGAGGACGGCCGGGCCGCCGCGGTGGTGGTGGAGGTCGCCCCCGAGGCCAACACCTTCGAGGCCAAGGTCGCGCTGGTGCAAGCCCTCTTGACCGAGGTCCGCGCCCACGCGCCCCCCGGGGTTCGGGTGCGCCTCGCCGGCACCCCGGTCATCAACGAGGCGGTGTTCCGCTACAGCCAGCGGGACTTCTCGGTCCTGGGCGCGATCGCTGTCGCTCTCGTCCTCCTCATCACCTACCTCATGTTCCGCCAGGCCTGGGCCACCGCCCTCCCCCTCGCGGTGGTGGGCCTCGCGGTGCTGTGGACGTTCGGGGTGATGGGGCAGGCAGGCCTGCACATCAACCTGGTCTCCCAGTCCCTGGTGGTGGTGGTGTTCGCGGTGGGGATCGCGGACAGCATCCACGTCCTCGCCGAGTACCAGCGCGCCCTCACAGGCCATCTCGGCAAGACCGAGGCGTTGGTCGAGGCCATGAGCACCCTCGTCGTGCCCTGCTTCTTCACCACCATCACCACGGTGGCGGGGATGCTCAGCCTGACCACGAGCCACCTCGCGCCGGTGCGGGAGTTCGGCCTCCTCGCGGGCCTCGGGGTCACCTTCGCCCTCGTGCTCTCGATGACCTTCCTCCCCGCGGTGCTCGCCCTCGCCCCTGCCCCCTTCGGCCGCGGCGCTGGAGCGCCAGGACGGCGGCCCCATGGCGCGCCTCCTCGCCCAGGTGGTGGCGGTGATGGAGCGGCGGCGCGCCGCGATCCTCGCCACCTTCGCCCTCGCGGTGGCGGGGAGCGCGGCGCTCATCCCGCGCCTCGAGGTCGGCGCCAACCCCGCCGCCTACTTCAGGGCGGACGACCCGGTGCGGGACGACATCCGGGTCATCGACCAGACCCTCGGCGGGAGCACCTCGATCGAGCTCTTCGTCACGGCGGAGGACGAGGCCCTGAAGGACCCCGCTCGGCTTGCCCGGCTCGAGGGGCTCGAGCGGTGGCTGGAGGGGCTCCCCTCGGTGACCCGGGTGGGCTCGATCACCGACGCGCTGGCCGCCCTGAACCTCGCGATGACCGGCACCCGCGCCCTGCCGCGGACCGAGGCGGCGGTAGCGCAAGCCCTCTTGCTCCTGGAGGATGAGCCCGAGCTCTCCGCGCTGGTGAGCGAGGACTACACCCGAGCCCGCGTCTCGGCCCGGGTGCGGATGAGCGAGACCGCGGCCCTCGTGGCCGAGATCCCGCGGGTGGAGGCGAAGCTGGCGGCGGAGTTCTCGGGCCCCGACCTGAGGGTAGAGCCCACCGGCTTCGTGAAGCTGATCTCCCAGATGGAGCTCTACATCGTGGACAGCCAGGTGCGGAGCTTCCTCGCCGCCTTCGTGCTGATCAGCGTGATGATGGCGCTGCTCCTGCGCTCGGTGCGCCTGGGCCTGTACGCGATGATCCCGAACCTGGGCCCGGTGGTGGTCGGCCTCGGGGTCATGCAGCTCCTCTCGATCCGGCTGGACCCCGGCACCGCGATGCTGGGGAGCCTGACCCTCGGCCTGGTGGTGGACGACACCGTCCACATGACCTCACGCATCCGACTCCACCTCGTGGCGGGGCTGAGCACGCGCGAGGCGGTCACCCGCGCGATCCTCGAAGTAGGCCGAGCGGTGATCATCACCAGCCTGATCCTCTCGGCCGGCTTCGGGGTGCTCGCGCTGGGGAGCTTCACCCCCAACATCTACCTGGGCGGGATGGCCGCGGTGGTGATCCTGCTCGCGCTGGCGGCGGACCTGTTCGTCCTGCCGGCCGCGCTCGTCAGGCGGCAGGGCGGTTGACGACCTCGCCGTTCACGAGCACCACGGTCTCCATCGGCACGACGCCGCGCAGGGTGGCGCTCACGCCGCAGTAGCGCTCCTCCGACAGCGACACCGCCTTGAAGAGCTTGTCCAGCGGCAGGTCCTCGCCCTCGAAGAAGTAGCGCACCCGGATGCGGACGAACTTCTTGGGGTGCTCGTCCGCCAGGTCTGCGTCGACCTTCACCTCGAAGCGCGCCGGCTCGACGCGCATCTTCCCGAGGATCGAGATGACGTCCATCGCGGTGCAGCCCGCGAGCGAGCTGAGCAGCAGCCCCTTGGGCTTCGGGCCCTTGTTGGTGCCCCCGAACTGGGGGTCGGCGTCCACCATGAAGCGGTGCCCTTCGAGCTCCACTTCGAACGCCATGCCTTCGGTGTGAACGACAGAGGTCTCCACGGCTTGTAGGAGCCTAGTTTCCCCCGGTTGGATTCTCGAGTCCTGCTGTTTCGGGCGATTGCCTCTCTTAGAGCCACCCCGCGTCAGGGCGCATGGCCGAAAGTGACCGCCCTCTCGCCAGCGAGGGGCCGCGGCAGCACCACCGGCACCCCCATCGGCCCGTGGCTCACCCGTGACAGATCCGCCGCAGGATCGAGGAGCAGGGCGCGTCGCGCCCCGAACAGGGAGACCCACGCCTCCGCCCGGACCTCCACCCGCTCGCCCAGGACGCGCGCCTTGTCGGCCGCGATGTGGTGCGCGAGCGCCACCACCATGTCGGGCTGGGTGGCGAACGCCTTCTCCTGAAGGGGCGTGAGGTACTCCGACGGCGCCACCTCCCAGCGGCGCCCGCTCTCGACGCCGTGGAGCTGATAGCGCACCAGCCCCGCCTTCTCGACCAGCATGACGTGCCAGGCGAAGCGAAACCCCGCCTCGCCCCACCGCACGTCGCCCGGCAGCGCGAGGTGCCGCAGCGGCAGGATGACCTGCACCGTGAAGTAGAGGGCGAGGAAGACGGGCACCACGGGCGAAACGGGCCTTGGCGAAGCCTCCGGCGCCGGCGATCTGCGTGCCGCGAGGCGAGGCCACGCGGGTGGGAAGAACAGGGTCGCGCCCAGGATCATCACCCAGGGGAACACGCCGATGTTGAACAGGGCCCAGGTGACGACGTGAAAGCCGACCACGACGACGAAGTAGGGCGCCCGGGTGCGCCGCCACGACAACAGGAACGGGGCGGCGAGGTCGAACAGGGCCCCGGCCCAGCTGAACAGATACGCGGTGGCGGGCTGGGCGAGCCAGGGCCCCACCACCGGCACCTCGCGGTGGACGGGGAGCCAGAGGGACAACGGCAAGGCGTCCTGCAGCCAGTCCGGGTTCAGCTTGGCCACGCCGGCGAAGAAGTACACCAGCCCGAACTGGGCCCGGAGCGCCCACAGGTTCCAGCGCGGCACCTCCCGGGGGCCCCTGGCGCCGAGCGGCATGAGCGCGGTGAGGAGGAGCACCAGGCTCACCAGGTAGTAGTGGTTGAGGTAGTAGGCGACGTCGAGCAGCTCCACCCAGGTGAAGGCGAGGAAGAGGAGCCACGAGACCACCCGGTAGCCCCACCCGAGGGCGTACAGGAGCGCGAGCACCCCGAGCGCCACGAAGAGCGCCCGCATCGCGTCGCCCTCGGGCACCGGCACCCACTCGAAGCCCCAGAAGCGGAAGTGGTAGCGCGGCGCGACGTAGAGGCGCTCCACCCAACCATAGGCGAAGGCCCGCACCACCCCGGCGAGGATGACGAGGCCGAGCCCCACCCGGAGCACCGCCAGCGACCCCCGATCCACGGGCTCGGCGAGGCGCCCCACGCCGCTAGTCCCCGTCGTTGTCGCTGAAGGTGAGGGTCACGCTGAGGAGGGCCGAGACGTCCACCGCGAAGCGCAACAGCACCGCGTGCGCAGCCGCGCGCGCCGCCTCGACCACCTCCGGCTGGGTGAGCACCGCGCGGTCGAGCGGCTCGGAGATCGCGTCCACCGCCGCCACCGCCGTCGTCAACTCGTCCTGCAGGAGCTGGCTCAGGGGGTGTCCACCGCCGCCACCAGGTCCGCCAGGGCCACCCCGTCGGACCCCGCGCCCCGGGCCACGTAGAGGGCCCGGACCGCCACCAGCCACGCCCGGATCTCCATCAGCCCATGCGCGCTGTAGAGGGCGAGCGCCGCGTCCGGCTGCGGCACCCCGCCATCCAGCCGGCCCAGGGGCTTGGCCAGGGCCTCCTCGGCCTGCAGCGTCGCCCCCACGAGGCCGCCGAGCACCGCGGCCAGTGCGGCCTGCTGGCTCGAGAAGCCCCGGGGGTCGGCGCCGGCCCGGGCCAGGGCGTCCCTGAACCCGCCCGAGTCCGGGCGCCAGGCGGCGTCGAGCCGCCCCGCGCTCTCGGCGAGGTCCTGGGCCAGGGCCACCACGTACTCACAGCGGCGCAGGTCTTCTTGCAGCCGCAGGAGCACCTCGGCGTCGTCCACGTAGGGATCGAAGAGGTAGCGCTCGAGCACCCCGAAGCCCCGCACCGTCGCGCCGAGCTGGGCCAGGAGGGCCGGCGTGATGGGCTCGTCGCTGGCCAAGAGCTCCGCCACGGCGTCCAGCCGCAGGGGCGCGAAGTCCATCGCGCGGGCCAGGCGGAGCTCGTCCACCGGCCCGAAGCCGAAGGCCTGGCTGGCCCGGTACGCCTCCCGGGCCCCGGCCCAGGCGCGTCGAGCCGCGCGCAACTCCGGCTGCGACGGTGCCGCGCACAGCGCCTCGGCGGCCAGGGCGAGGGACGAGGTGCGGGTGGCGAGGGCCCCGGTGAGGGGGAGGATGCCGTGATCGGCGACGTCCGCGAGCACCGCGGCGCGGTCCACCGCTCCCTGGTAGGGGAGGCAGGGACACGTCGCTCCCGCAGGCCGGGCTGCACACCACCACCGCGGCCGCCACGAGTCCAGCGCGCCGGCTCACAGCGACTCCAGGAAGCGGACGAGCACCGCCCGGTCCGCCGCCCCCGCGGTGCGAAGGCCTCCTTCGCGGACTCCGCCTCGCCCCCGTGCCACAGGATGGCCTCCGCGAAGCCGCGCGCCCGGCCGTCGTGCAACAGCTGCAGGTGGCCGCTCACCGTCTCGGTGAGCCCGATGCCCCACAGCGGCGAGGTGCGCCACTCCCGGCCGTCGGCCGCGAAGGTCGGCCGCCCGTCGCCCAGCTCCGGCCCCAGGTCGTGCAAGAGCAAGTCGGTGTACGGCCACACCACCTGGTCGGCGAGGGTCTCGTCCACCGCCTCGCTCCCGGTGGTCCACGAGGGCACGTGGCAGGCCGCGCAGCCCAGGTCGTTGAACAGCGCCTCCCCTGCCTGCACCTCGGGATCATCCACGTCCCGCGGACCCGGCACCGCGAGGGTGGCGGAGTAGAAAGCCACGTTGTCGAGGATCTGATCCAACAGCTCCGGCTCCCCGCCCGAGCGGGCCGACATGCAGGCCTCCTGGCTCGGCGTGCAGTCGTGCTCCGGGAAGAGGCTGTTGGTGATGCCGATGTCGCCGCGGAACGCGCCCGCGCTCTGCTGCCGCACCGAGGGCTGCTCCGCCTTGAGGCCGAAGCGCCCCATCGCAGGCTGCCCTGCCGCGACGTCCCAGACCTGCTGCGCCCGCCCGGAGATGCCGTCCCCGTCCGCGTCCTCCGGGTCTGCGAGGGCGGCCAGCGCCGCCTCGGGGATCGCCTCGAGCAGCCCCAGCCCCGGCAGCATGGGGGCCACCCGGGCCGACAGCAGCACGTCCTCGGAGAGCGGGCCGTAGGCCAACCCGCTCAGCTCCAGGCGGGGCTTCCGCAGGCTGTATTGCGTCCCGTCCCCGTAGGTACCCGGGACCTCGTCGTAGGCCACGGTGATCTCCACCTCGCCCGGCACCCCGGTCACAGCGAGGGGCTGGAGCTGGCCGCCGTAGGTCGGGTCGGGGAGCGGCGCGCCGTGGGGGTCGGCCCCCGGCACGCTGATCCGCACCAGCATCGAGAGCGCGCCCTCGCCCGCCTCGGGCGGCCGGCCGCGGCCGTCCCTGGCGTGGCAGGAGTCGCAGGCCCGGGCGTTGAAGACCGGGCCCAGGCCGTCGCGGGTCGCGGTCGAGGACGGCGCGGTGACCCACACGTCCCGGAACAGCGCCCGGCCCCTGAAGAACTCCCGCTCCGACTCGCGGGAGAGCTGGGGCCCGGCCTGCTCGTAGGCCGCGCTGTGCTCCACGAACACGGTGGTGATCCCACCCGCCCAGAGTCGTGCAGGTTCGCCTGCGGTCTCACCGCCGCACGCCGCGACGAGCGCGAGGGTGGGCAGGACGCTCGAGGCTCTCATCGCTACTCCGGCAGGGCCACGCTGATGGTGCCCAGGCCCAGCGCAGGCCCGACCTCGGCCATCAGGTCCCCGAGGTCGAACAGGTCGTCCACCGCGGTGGAGATCTGCTGGTACCCCGCGCTGTCGGGGTCGCTGATCGCCTGGTCGAACGGCGCCTCGATCGCCATCACCGCGCTCATGACCTCGGTCATCTTGGCGGTCACCGACGCCTCGAGCGTCGGATCCATCGAGCGCAACAGGGCCTGCACGCTGGGGCCGGACACGCTCCTGTAGGTCCCGAGGTACACGTTCTCGATCCCCTGGGCGTTCATCTGGATGTCGACGTGGGTGTTGTCGCTGAAGCAGGAGTGCTCGTCCTCCTGGTCGCGGGTGTCGAGGGCCACGTCCATGCGCTCGCCCGCCAGCTCGCCCTTGGCGAGGATCCCCATCGGGGCCACGATCTGCTTGAGGGCCTCGTTGGGATCCTGGGTGAGGAACTCGCGCCGGTAGTTGTCGGCGTCCGGCGCCCACGCCTCGACCAGGGTGGCGAGGTCGGCCACCAGCAGCTCGGTCACCACCACCAGGTACTCACCCCGGCGATCGCCGTTGGGCGCGGTGGCCTCGGCCCCGGTCAGGAAGTCGGTGTAGGGCCGATCGCCGGGGCCGTTCGCGCTGGTGTCCTGGCCCCAGAGGATGAACTCGATCGCGTGGTAGCCGGTGGAGATCGCCTTCTCCTCGTTGAAGCCCTGGCCCATCCCGAGCACGTCGCCCCCGCCGCCCTCGTTGAGGCCGGCAAGGTTGCTTGCGGTCAGCGCGATGCTCGGGTCGTTCACGATCCCGGAGGTCGACGCGGTGGCCACGTAGTCGATGTAGGCCTCGTCGAGCGGCCACGAGTTGAGCCGCCCCTCCGGGCCGTCCTCGGCGTCGATCGGCCCGCCCGCGAACCGGAACGCCTCGGTCTGCCCGTAGGGCACCCGGGCCGCCCGCCACGCGGCCCGCGCTGCGTCCAGGGTGGCCGCGCTCGGGGCCGCCACCAGCGCCTTCACCGCCACCTCGAGGTCCTCGGCGGCGGCGTGGGTGTCCGTATACAGGGCGTAGACCACCGCCGCGTACTGCTGGGCCACCGACTCCGCGGTGGGGCCGTCGGTGGTCTCCTCACCCCCACAGGCCGCCCCCATGAGGAGGCAACCGGACAACATCAAGTAGCTTTTCGTGTTGCGAGCCATGATTTTGATAATCATTCGCAAACTCAACACCGTTCGTCAAGTACGATCCGGACGTCGGGGGTCCAGCCCGGCGGCGAGGGGTTGGGGCGGCTCGGTCGACCCCAGGGACGCAGGTCAGCTTGCGGTCTCGGGGGCGGGGGCGGGGCGTCGGGCGCGGCGAAGTAGCCCAGCTCGGCCAGGAAGCCGTAGGGCTCGGGCCCATCACCGATCCCGATCTCGACGTCGGGGGCGTGGTGATCCACCGGCCACTGGGCGGTGCGGAACACCACGTCCCAGACGGTGAGCGTGTTCCCGTAGTTGGTCCGGCTCCCGACCGCGTGGTGGTAGCGGTGGTAGGCCGGGTTGACGATCACCTTGTCGAGCCAGCCCAGGCTGAGGTCGAACGCGGAGTGCTGATAGGTGTTCGCGAGGGAGTAGAAGAGCAAGTAGACCTGCACCACCGGGGCGGAGAAGCCCAGCAGCACCAGGATCGCGGACATCAGGGTGCCCGAGAGCACCACCTCGAGCGCGTGGGTGTGGGTCACCAGCCAGACGTCGTAGTTGGACTCGCGGTGGTGCGAGAAGTGGAAAGCGCCACAGCCACGGGTGCACGTGCTTCACGTAGTGGAGGGTCCAGCCGACGAGCTCCGCCACCAAGAAGCAGGCGATGAGCTCCAGGAGTCGGAGCCCCGACCAGTCGACGAGGCGCGGGAGCACCTTGGGGAGCGCGGCGCCGATGTGCTGCACGGTGGAGCCGGCGGTCACCGCGGCCACGAGGAAGGCCCAGTTGCGCCGCGGCCGCGCCCCGTCCGCCGGATCGAAGGCGCCCCGTCGGAACCCGGGCGACCGCAGCTCCAGGGCCACCAGCGCCAGGAGGCCGCCGAAGAGGAGGCCGTTGTAGATGAGGGGCGCCATGCCTTCTTGGATGTAGGATGATAGGCGCGTATGCAGGTGATCAATCGACACCTGTCGTAGGTGTGCGGTCACGTGCGCCTGATCACGGGAGCCCGCCAGACCGGGCCTCCACGGTCCACCCAACGGCTGATTCCTACAAACCCCCACATCCGAGACCCTGGGAGGCGGCGTGTCGACCCTCCTCCCCCAGCCCCCGCCCGCGCGGGGCGGCCGCCTCGTGGGGCGGGTGGTGCCAGTGCCCGGCCTTCGGGCCGAGGACCGCGACGCCATGTGGCGCGTCTTCACGAAGTACTACGCCGACGTGACCCGGGCGAAGTTCGAGGCGGACCTGGCCGAGAAGCAGGAGGTGGTGATCCTGCGGGACGCCGCCGACGGGAGCCTCCAGGGCTTCTCGACCATCCAGGTGTATCGGCACGAGGTGCACGGGCGGCCCTTCGTGGCGGTGTACTCGGGCGACACGGTGCTCGAGGAGGCGTACTGGGGGCAGACCACCTTGCAGAAGATCTTCGTGGCCTACCTGCTCCGCACCAAGCTGAAGAACCCGCTGGTGCCGGTGTACTGGTTCCTCATCAGCAAGGGCTACAAGACCTACCTGCTCCTCACCCGGAACATGCCGACCTACTGGCCGCGGCACGATCGCCCCACCCCGCCGCTCCCGGCCCAGGTGCTGGATCTGCTGGCCCGAGACAAGTTCGGCGACGCGTGGCGGCCCGAGCAGGGTATCCTGCACTTCGACGTCTGCCAGGGCCGCCTGAAGCGGGGCGTGGCCCCGATCGAGGCAGGCCTCCTCGCCCACCCCGACATCCGCTTCTTCGTGGAGCGGAACCCCGGGCACGCCGACGGCGACGAGCTGTGCTGCCTGGGCGAGGTCGACCTCGCCTTCCCCCTCATGTTCCCCCTGAAGCTCCTCAGGAGGTCCGTGGCCCGGTTCCTCACCCGGGCCCGCCGCCTATGGGCCGACGCCAGCGCCTCCTCCTGACCCCGCTCACCGCGGGGTACGCCGCCTCCCTGGCGCCCGGGTGGCGACGCTACCTGGCCGCGCTCGGCGAGCCGGAGCGGGCGCAAGACACCCTGCTGCAGGCCCTGTTGACCGAGGTGCGCGACTCCGCCCAGGGCCGCGCCCTGGGGCTCCACCGGAGGTCAGACCTTCCGTGACTTCCAGGACCGCGTCCCCATCCGGACCTTCGAGGACTACCGCCCCGAGATCGAGCGGGTGGCCAGGGGCGAGCCTTCGGTATTGACGAAGAGCCCGGTGCGCATGCTGGAGCGCTCGAGCGGCTCCACCGGCGGCAACAAGCTGGTCCCCTACACCGACGGGTTGCTCGCCGGCTTCTCGGCCGCCACCGCCCCCTGGCTGTTCAGCCTCTACGCCGCCCGCCCCGCCCTGTTGGGCACCACCTCGTACTGGTCCCTCTCCCCCGCCGCTCGGGCGCCCGAGATCACCGAGGGCGGCCTGCGGGTGGGCTTCGAGGACGACACCGAGTACTTCGGCCCGGTGGCCCGCTGGGCCCTGTCGAAGCTGATGAGCGTCCCCGGCCAGGTCGCGCGGCTGCCCGACGTGACGGCGTGGCGCCGGGCCACGGTGCGGCACCTGCTGGCCGACGGCGAGCTGGGCCTCATCTCGGTGTGGAACCCCAGCTTCCTCACCCTCCTCATGGAGGCGATCCGGGCCCAGCTGCAAGGCGTCCTGCCCGAGCTCCCCGCCCCCCGCCGCCGGCAGCTCCTGCGCGGCCTGGACGCCCACGGTGGGGTCTGTGGCCGGGCCCTGTGGCCCCGGCTCCGGGTGGTCTCGTGCTGGACCGACGGCCACGCGGCCCGGGCACTGGCCCCGGTGCAAGCTGACTTTCAGGGGGTGGAGCTCCAGCCGAAGGGCCTGCTGGCGACCGAGGGGGTCCTCTCCTTCCCCTTGAGCCCGGTGGGCGGCGGCGCCCCGCCCCCCGCCCCGGTGGCGGCGGTCAACAGCCACGTGCTGGAGCTGATCGACCTCGAGCACCCCGGAGGCGCGCCCGGTGCGGATCCACGAGGCGCAGGTGGGCGGGCGCTACTCTCCTCTGCTGTCAACGCAAGGGGGCCTGCTCCGCTACCACCTCCAGGACGAGGTGGCATGCGTCGGCCACTACGGCAAGGTGCCTTGCCTTCGCTTCGTAGGGAAGCTGGACCGGAGCTCGGACCTGGTGGGCGAGAAGCTCACCGCGGGGGACGCCGAGCGCGCCCTCGCCGCGGTGGAGGCGGCGGTGGGGCCCCTCGCCTTCGGCCTCCTGGCCCCCGACGTCGGCGCCGCGCCCCCCGCCTATCGGCTCTTCCTGGAGCCGGGGTCGGGCGCGGACCTCGAGGCCGCGGCCCGGGCCGCGGAGGCGGCGCTCCAGGGCGGCTACCACTACCGGTACGCCCGGGAGCTCGGCCAGCTCGGCCCGGTTCGGGCGACCCGGGTCGAGGGCGGCGCGGCCCGCTTCGAGGCCGCGCTGGTGGCGCGGGGGACGAAGGCGGGAGACATCAAGCCCACCCCCCTGGACAATCGCCTGTTCTGGTCCGAGGTTCTCGGCGGGTAGGAGGCACCGTGGTTTCGAAGATGCGTCAGGCCTCCGGCCGCCTCACCGAGTACTGGTACGCGGCGGCGCTGAGCGAAGAGGTGAGCACGAAGGGCCCGGTGGGCCGGGTGGTGCTGGGCGAGATGATCGTCCTGTGGCGCGCCGCCGGCCGCCAGGTGGTGGCGATGCGCGATCGCTGCCTGCACCGAAACGCGCTCTTGTCGGAGGGCGACGTGTTCGACGGGTGCATCGGCTGCCCGTACCACGGCTGGACCTACGACTCCGGCGGGCGCTGCATCAACATCCCGTCCGAGGGCGCGAACGGCGAGGCGCCGGCGGAGGAGCGACGGCTCGAGACCTACCCGACCCTGGAGCGGGACGGCCTCGTCTGGGTGTGGATGGGCATCGGCACCGAGCCCGACAAGGCGCCTTTCGCCATGCCCCACCACGCCTCGCCCGGCTGGGGCGCGTACTACATGAAGACGCGCTTCCAGAACGGGGTGACCAACCTGGTCGAGAACTTCATGGACGTGCCGCACACGGTGTTCGTCCACAAGGGCTGGTTCCGGAGCCGCTCGAGGAAGCGCGTGCCCACCACGGTGGAGCGCACCGACCACTCGGTGCTGGTGACCTACGATCAGCCGCGGGACTCCATCGGCTTCACGGAGAAGCTCCTGAACCCCAAGGGGCTCCCGATGCTCCACACCGACAAGTTCTACATGCCGAACACCACCCGGGTGGACTACGTGTTCGGCGACGAGGCGCGGGCCTTCGTCATCACCAGCACCTGCACCCCGATCAGCGAGCACGAGACCGAGGTCTACACCCTGATCAGCTACAAGCTGGGCCTGGCCAACCTGGTGGCCCGCTTCTTCCTCCCGCCCTACACCCGCAAGGTGATCCAGCAGGACGTGGAGATCATGGAGGTCCAGGGCCGGGGCCTACGCCACTACGGCGACACCGAGTTCACCTCGACCCCCGCGGACACCTTGCACGTCCACATCGAGGCCCTGCGCCAGTGGGCGGAGTCCGGGGCCGACACTGCGCCGCCGGAACCGATGGTGGAGCGGATGGACTTCTGGATCTGATGAGCGCCCGAGACGTCATCTACACCGGGCCCCACGTCACGGTGCGCCGCGCCGCCGAGGCCGACAACGCGGCGCTGTGCGAGGTGGTGCGGCGGGTGCACCTGCGGAGCCAGCTCGACGTCACCCAGGAGCGCGACCCGGACTTCTTTGCCCTCCCCCGCATGCACCTCGGCGAGCACGCGGTGTACCTGGGCGAGAACGCGGAGGGCTTCGTGGGCGGCTGCGGCTCGGTGATGGTGCGCCCGGGCTGGGTGGATGGCGAGGTCCGCACCGTGGGCTACCTCTCCGACCTGCGCGCGGTGCCCGGCTTCAAGGGGGCGCGGGCGCTCCCCGCCGCCTACCACCGCGCCCTGGAGCTGGCCCGCGACGAGCAGGGGGCGGAGCTGTTCTACACCGTGATCTTCGATGACAACGCGGTTGCGCGGCGCGCCCTGGTCGGGCGCGGCGGGGACAAGCGGCGGGCGGGGCAGCCGGTGTACCGCCCCATGACCCCCTTTCACATGACCTCGGTGCAATACGCCTTGCCGATGCGGGCGCCCCGCGGCGAGGTGCGGCGGGCGAAGGACGGCGACCGGGACCAGCTGGTGGCGTTCCTGAGCGCTGCAGGCGAAGCGCCGGGTGATGGGCGACGTGATGGGCCCAGAGCTGTTCCAGCGCCGGCTCGACGCGTGGCCCGACTTCTCGCTCGAGTCCTTCTTCATCGCCCTCGACGGGGGCGGACGCATCGTGGGCGCCACCGCCCCCTGGAACACCCACCGCTTCAAGCGCACCCGGGTGCTCGGCTACTACGGGCCCATGCTCAGGATGAAGCGAGCCTTCAACCTGGGCGCGAAGGTCCTCCGCTACCCGCCGCTCCCCGAGCCCGGCGAGTGCCTGGACTTCGCCTTCTTGAGCCACCTCGAGGTGAAGGACGACGACCCCGCGGTGCTGCGAGACCTGCTGCGCGCCACCTATCGGGCCCTGGCGCAGGACCGCCTGCACTTCATCAGCGCCATGATCCCCCGAGGCTCGACCCTCGAGGCCGCCTTCAAGGGGTTCGTGGTGAACCGCACCGCCATGACCGTCTACAGCGTGGCCCTCCCCGAGAGCCCGTTCGCGGCCCGGGACTTCACCACCCTCCACCCCGGGTTCGAGATGGCGCTGTCCTAGCCGGACCTGTCCCTGGGGTCAGGCGTTGCCGAGGACGCCATCTGCTATCCTGCGGCCGCCCATGGCGTCACGTCGCGACCTCCCAGATATCGAGACGATCCGGGGCCTCTATGATGCCCACCGGTACCTCGACGCCTACGCCCTGACCCGCGACGCGTGGCGCGATCGCAGCCTCGCGGCGGAGCTGGACGTCCCCGCGCTCCTCCTGGCAGGACGCCTTGCCCGGCGGCTCGGCTCCGGGCAGTTCAGCGAGGCCCTGTTCCGCCTCGCCGCGGCTCGAGCCCCGGAGCTGCCCGAAGTGATCTACTACTGCGCGCCCACCCACGGCGTGAAGAGCAGCCTCTACAACCTGCTCGCGCGGCACGAGGCGCGCCACGACCTGGGCTCGGACGACCCCGAGCTCGACGCGTCGTGGTGCGCCCAGCACGCGCTGTTGCTGGCCGCGGTCCACGACTTCGAGCGGGCGAGGGCGAGGTTGGCTGACGCGCGTGCGCTGCACGACGGCCCCTGGACCCTCGCGTGCGCCGCCACGGTGGCGCTCGGGGACAAGCAGTGGGCGGAGGCGCTGACGCTGGCGGAGGAGGCATGGGCCCGCTCCCCGGGGCTCGGTCAGGCCGCGGTGATCATCTCCGGCGCCCTCACCGCTACCGGCCGGGCCGCGGAGGCGGCAGAGCGGTGGCTGACCTACGCCGAAGATGGCCAGTCCCGGGTGGTGCTGGAGCTCGGAATGCACGAGGCGCTGATGGTGGCCCAACGCGATGGCCCCTCGGCCACCGCGCTCGTCGCCCACGCCCGCCAGCTCGCACCGCGGCTCGAGATCCTCGCCCCGCTCGCGGACCGGAGCACCCGATACGTGGCCGCCCACCTCCAGGCCGAGTTGGCGAAGCACGCCGGAGACCGGCAATCCTTCTTGCACCACACCGAGGCGCTCCCGACCCCGTATCATCGGGCGCTGGTCTCGAACATCAAGGCCAACCCCGACGGGAGGCGTTGGATCCTCCCCCACACTCCGGTGCGGCAGCGCCACAAGAGCTGTCTGCCGGCCAGCGTGGCGTGCGCGCTCAGCCACTTCGGGGTCGAACTGAACCAGGAGGCCCTGGCCCAGCAGGTCACGTATGACGGCACGCCGTACTGGCGCGTGGTGGACTGGGCCCACGCCCAGGGGTTGGTGACTCGGCAGTTCCTCATGGACGGCGACACGGCGCGCGTCGTCCTGCAGGCTGGTCTGCCATTCGTGTTCTCGCTCAACAGCATGAGCAACGCACATGCCTGCACCGCGCTCGGGCTCGACGAGGCCGCGGGTACGCTCCTCCTACACGATCCCGGCGTCGACTTCATGCGGGAGATGCTCCTGTCGCGGGTGGACCAGGGCGACGCCCCGGTTGGGCCAGCGGCGCTGATCATCGCCCCGGCCGCGCTCGAGCCGAAGCTCGCGGCGCTCGACCTCACCTCGGAGGACGAGGCCCGCGCCATGCAGGCCTTCGTCAAGGCGCTGGACACCGGCGGGACGGACCAGGCCCGAGCGGTCCAGACCGGCCTGGCTGCCAAGGCCCCCGGCTCGGCCCCCAGCCGCTACCTCGAGGCCTTGGTCGCGTTCCTTGCCGCCAAGCAGGGGCGCGCCATCGAGCTCTTGCAAGGTCTCCTGCAGCAACACCCCCACTGCATACCCGTGAAGCGCATGCTGCTCGACGCCATCACCGCCCGCCGTGATCCCGCCGCGCTCCGCGCGTTCCTCGAGGCCGTCCTTAGTGAACGCCAGCTGCCCGGGCTCGAGGGAAGTCAAGGCTGGCTGCACCCCGAGGCCGGAATCTACACGCGCCTTGCGGACAGCCTCAGGCACTATCGCCCGCAGGTGGGTCGCGCGGAGACGCTCCTGCAGAAGGCCCTGCTGTGGGCCCCAGAAGATGCCGCGGCGTACCACGTCCTCGCCGACCTCCTCGCGACCACCAGCGGGCCAGAGGCATCGCTCCTCCCCGCGCGTGTCGCGGCCACGCTGGAGCCCGAGGACGAGCACTACGCCTCCACCTACGCGGAGCTCCTGCGCCGATGCGGGCGTGGCGAAGAAGCGCTGGCCTGGTTGGAGCGGCGGGTCGAGCGGGCCTCCGAGGCTGGTGGTGGCGCGACCTGGGTGACCCTGGTCTCGGCGCTGGAGCAGCTCGGCCACCCGGAGCGGGCCCTCACCACGGTCTCCCGGGCGGTGCTCGCCCGACCACAGGACGGTGAGCTGGCCGGGTTCGCCGCCACCGTCTTCGCGCGCTTCGGTAAGGTCGAGGACGCAGCGCGGGCCCTCGCGAGCTGTGAGGCCCACGGGACTGCGCAATCCCACCTGCAGGCGGCGGCCCGGGTGGCGCACAGCAGAGGCGACCTGGAGGCCGCACTCGACCTGGCGCGCCGGTGGCTGGTCGAGGACGCCCGCAGCCCCGCCGCCCACGCGCTCGTCGCCGCGCTCACCCAGCAGCATGTGGGGGCGGACGCCGCCCGCGCCCTCGTGGAGGGTTGGCGAGCGGAGCGCCCGCAGGACCGCGAGCTGGTGGCGCTGGCCGAGTCGCTGTTGGTCAGGGAGGAGTCCATCGAGGACCAGGAGGCGAGGGTCGCGGCCCGGCTGGCCGAGGATCCGCTCGACGCCTGGGCGTGGCGCGAGCAGGCGTGGCTCCGGCTCCGGCTGTACGATCAAGCCCCGGCGGCCGAGCGCCCGCGTCGACTCGCCGACGCGGAGGCGGCCATTCGCCAGGCGGTCGAGGCCGACCCCACCGCGGCGGCGGCCCTCGCGCTGGAGGCGTGCCTCCTCGACCGACAGGGGGACATGCAGGCTGCCCTGCGCCGCTTCGGACGGGCCCTCGCGGCCGACCCGGAGTATCACTTCCCGTTGGACGAGATGCACCGGCTGGTCCTGGCGGTCCCCGAGGACCAGCGAGGCGAGCTCGTCGACATCCTCACCGAGGCGTTCTCGGGTATGTCTCGGGACCCGGTGACCTTCCCCGCCGCCCTCGAGCTCATCGCAGATGCCCTTGGGCCGACCGCGGTGGAGGCGGCGGCCGAGCGCTGGCGGCGCTTCGCGCCGGACCACCCGGGTCTGGTCGTGGGCTGGGCGACGGCGCTCATGCGCGTCGATCCGAGCACCGCGAGGGCGCAGGCCATCTTGCCCCGACTCGAGGAGGCCTCGCGGCGGTTCCCCTTGGACACGGCGGTGACCGCGGCGCTGGCCCGGGCGCACCAGCGCGCCGGAGCGCCGGAGCGCGCGGCGGCGACCCTCGAGCAGGCCGCAGCGCGCAGCCCGACCGACGCCCACATCTGGGGTGCGCTGGTCGGCGCACGCTGGGACCTGGGCGACCAGGCTGGTGCCCTGGACGCAGCTCGGTCCCTGGTGCGCGCTGCTCCGGGCGCGCCCGGAGGGTACCGGCTCCTCGCCGTGCACCTGGTCCGGGCGGGCGATCCCGAGGGCGCGGTGGAGGTGCTCGAGCAGGGGATCTTGCGACTCCCGCTGGAGATCTCCCTCTACTCGGACAAGGCGCGGATCCTCACGAACCTGGGCCGCCACGAGGAGGCGCTGGCGACCGCCGAGGCCCTCGTGACCAGGCAGCCGGGCGATGGCGAGGCGGCCCTCGAGCATGCCCACTTGCTCTCCACCATCCCGGGGACCAGCCGCGCCCGGGTGCTGGCAGCCTACCAAGGCGCGGTGGACCGTGCACCCGGAGTGTGGCCGTGCACCGACGCCCTCTGTCGCTACCTGGTATCGCAAGGTGACCTGCGAAGCGCGGAGGTCGCGCTCTCCGACTTCGAGCGCGCCAACGGATCTCACATCTACGTACAGGGCACCCGAGCGGAGATCCGGCGAGCCGGAACCGAGCCCTCACAGGCCCTCGAGAGCCTCGCCCAGACCCTCCTCGCCGAGCCGGAGTATGCCTACGGATGGAACCTCTTCCTCCGGTGGGCCGAGGAGGACGAGGCCTGGCCCCTCGCCCAGCGGGTCCTCCCCGCCATGGGGGCTGGCGTCCGGCTGGATCCGGAGATGGAGGCGCGCCGCCTGTGGCTCTTGGCGCGGGCGGGCACCGCGGCGGCAGCGCTGGAGCCGGATTGGGCCCGCCTCCTCGCGAACCACCCGCGGGCCCTCCTCCCCCTCCAGCTGCGGATGGACCAGCTCCTGAGCCTGAGGTTGCTGCCCCAAGGCCGTGCCCTGCTGGAGCGGGCCACGGCCAGGATGGTCCCCGGGCCGGAGCTGGAGGGGCTGTGGGTCGAGCTGGAGGCGGCCGACGACAAGGTCGAGCAGGCTCTCTTGCATCTCGAGCGACTCTGGCGCTTCCCGGACGTCGCCGCCGGGATCGTGTGGCCTGCCCTGGGGGCGCTCGCACGACGGAACGCGCTGGAGGAGACCACCCGGCGCCTGGTCGACGCGCTGGGCGCAGCGCGCCCCCCTGCCGCGTCGGTGCGACGCTTGCTGAGCGCGGTCCTCTCCAACGACCGGCGGATCCACGACCTCTGGATCCTGGCGCGCGGGCTGGCGCGGGCAGACCTGAGCTTCGACAGCCGCGAAGAGCTGGCGACCGCTCTGAGGCAGCTGTGCGAGCTGGGGGAGGCCCAAGACGTCCTGTCCATGGTGGACGAGCAGCGCGCCCGCTTCGAGGCCCACACCGAGCTGTGGGCGGTAGAAGGCCTCGCGCTCCTGAGGATGGGTCGACCCTTCGACGCCGCGGCCAAGCTGGAGTCCTGGCGGAAGCGCCCGGGGCTCACGCAGATCGTCCTCCTGATCTATGTCTCGGCGCTGGAGCAGCTCGGGCGCTGGTACGATGTCCGGGAGGCGGCCCGCTACGCGCTGTCCCGCCTGGAGCGACAGAGCAGCGCCAGCAACCTCGCCGCGGCCCTCCTCGCCGCGTCGCTGAGCGCGGACGACCACGACTGCATGGTGACCGACTACGCCACCTTCGGCGCCCTCCTCGGACCAGCCTCGGACGCCGCTCCGGTGCCCACGTTCCTCCACCTCAGCCACGAGGCCCTCACCAGCACCGAGCCCCGTCAGGTGGCGGTGCTGCACCGGCAGGTGCGGCGCTACTTCCCCCAGCACCCGTGGATGCAACGGCTGTGGCGCGGGGTGTTCGAGGCGCGGCTGCCGTGGTGGTGGCGCCTCTGGCTGTTCTTCCGCCGATAGGCCTCGCGGACCTGCTGGGCTAGGCTGTTCCCGTGCCGCGCACCTCGCCCCCCGCACCTCGCCGCACTCGTGACGCTATTCGCAGCGAGTGGCTGCCACGAGGTCGTGGCCCTCCCCGCCCCCGACCTCACCGACGCGCAGTCCATCCTGCTGATCTGGAGCCCACACGTCGGCGAGGTCGAGGCGGTGGCGGCGGACGTGCAGGCTGGCCTGCCGGGCCTGGTGCTCGGTGAGGCGGAGGCGGTGCACGCGCTCACCTTCGCCTGCCCGGTAGCCCGCCTGGGGCTCGAGGCGGGCCGGCAGGACCTCCTCGAGCTACCGGGGGACGAGGTGCTGCTCCCGGAGCCGGTGCGCGCCCTCAGCTGGCAGTCGGGCCAGGGCGAGTGGCGCGCGTCCGAGGCCGAGCTCCCGCTGGTGCAGGACGTCCTGCATCGCCTCCCCCTCACCCCCGAGCGCCGCTGTGTCGCCCGGCAGGCCGAGCTGGTGCGGGTGGACACCGCCCTCCCCAACGACGGGCACCGGGAGGCGGCGCTCGCCATCCACCTGCCCGACGACACCGCGCTGGTGGCCTCGCGGGAAGGCTTCTTCTACCGCGTACGGCCCAGCGGCCGGGTCGAGACGCTACCCCGGCTGATCGAGGGCGTGCCCCTCGCCGCCCACGCCCAGGACGACGGCACGGTGTGGCTGCTGAACGACGGCGGCCAGCTGACCCGCGGCCCGCTGGAGGGCCCCCGCGAGCTGGTGGCGGAGCGCCCCGGGCTGTTCGGTCGCAACATGATCGCGGAGCTCACCGGGCCCACCGACCCCGCGCTCCCGCTCGAGCTGTTCGTCGCCACCACCTCCAAGACGGTCGCGCGCTTCGCCGAGGGCACGTGGACGGTGTTCGGCCGCGCCCGGCCGAGCATGTTCTCTGTCCCGCGGGTCCTCTGGCGCGGCCCCGCCCGCGCGGCGGCGCTGGGGTTTGGCGACGGTGGGGAGCTCCTCGAGTACGAGCAGGGCCGCACCAACGTCACCGACCTGGGCCAGGACCCCGCGGTCGGGCTCACCGAGACCGAAGCGCTCGGCCTGGTGCTCGGCACCCGCCGTGGCCAGGTGCTCATCCGGCAGGGCGGCGCGTTCACGCCGCTGGCGTCGTCGGTGTTCCAGAGCTACGCCCTGGTGCTCCAGCCCCTCCCCGAGGGCGCCCTCCTCGTGGGCGGCCTCGAGGGCCGCTTCGGCTTCGACTACGGCCTCGCGCAGTGGCTCCCGGGCCTCGGCTTCTGCCCGCCATTGGACCTCGACGGGATCGGGGTCGTGAGCGCCCGGGTGGACGACCGGACCTTCCTCTTCCTCACCGTCACCAACCTCAACCCCGACCAGGCCTTCAACATCGCGCTCATGCGGCTCGAGACCCTGCCCGCCCGCTGTCAGCCCCCGAGCCGCTGAAGGCCGAGGAACCCCACCGGGAGGTCGGTCACGCCGCGGAGCACCCGGTCCGCCACCGCCTGCCCGAGGGCGGGGGCGAGCTTGAAGCCGTGGCCGCTCAGCCCCACCGCCACCTGCACGTGCGGGTGGCGCGGGTGGTGATCCACGATGAAGTGGCCGTCCGGGGTCATCGCGTACATGCAGCGCACCGTCTGCAGGACGCCCTGCCCCGCCTTGGGGAGCGAGCGCTGCAGGAACGCCTGCACCGCCTCCGCCTCCGCCGCCGGCACCGGCCGCCGGGCCGCGTCGGGGCGTCGAGCACCTCACCCCCCGAGTGCTGGGCCACCTTCACCCCGTGCCCCTCGAAGGCGGGGAGCCCGTAGAACACGCCGTGCTCGGGGTGCTCGAAGAGGAACGCAGGGCAACCTGCATCGAGGTCGTACTCCGGGGCGGACGGGTACCAGAACATGGTCTTCCCCAGGGGCCGAACCGGCAGGGTCAGGCCCAGCGCGGCGAGGACGCCGCCGAAGGCCCCGGTGCACACCGCCAGGTGCCGCGCCCGGGCCTCGCCTCCGGCCCAGCGCACCCGCACCCCGTGGGCGTCGACCTCGACCGCCTGCACCTCGACCCCCGCCACCAGCTCCGCCCCCGCCGCCCGGGCCGCCTCGAGGTGCGCCTGCACCGCGGCCTCCACCCGGAGCACCCCTGCGTCGGTCTCGAGCACCGCCCGGTGCCCCTCGGGCACCACGAACCCGCCGAAGCGGGCCATGGCCTCGCGCGGATCAAGGTCCTCGACCGGGAGCCCGTGCTCGGCCGCGCTCTGCAAGACGCCCTGCACCACTACTCCGTCCGCCGGCCCGACCTGGAGCACCCCGCAGGGGTGGTAGAGCCGCTCGCCGACCTCGCGCTCCAGGGCGCCCCACAGCGCGTAGGCGCGCATGAGGAGCGGCACGTAGTCGGGGTGTTCGAAATATGCCTTGCGGATGACCCGTGAGTGCCCGTGGGAGCTCCCGAGGGCGTGGACCAGCGCGTGCTGCTCCAGCCCCAGCACCCGGGCCCCACCGCGCGCCAGGTGGTAGGCGGCGGCGCTCCCCACCCCGCCCAGGCCGATGACGATGGCGTCGTGGATCCCGCCCATGCCTGGGCTCATATCAGGGCGGACGGAGATCGGCACGTCGTTCGAAAGCAGTCATGCAATCTGCTCACCCAAACAAGGGACGGGCGGAGGTGGGGCCGATCACGGCCTTGTGTGCGGGGGGCGGCGGCCTGTAGTCGAAGGGCGTGCGAGCATTCGTCCTGGTTGCCCTCCTCTGCCTCTCGGTCGCGTGCGAAGAGGAGACCGAGCTCGGCGCGCTACAGCACGCCGAATGACGAGGAACCAGGCGACTGAGCGGTGCCGGATGCAGGTTCTGCAGCGTGGGAAGGGTGCTCCATCCTCACCGGCTTCGATGCGGTACCGTCGCCCCACCGTCAGTCAGATGTCCGAAGTGGTTGCGCTCGAGGATCTCGGTGACCACGTCGATGTCTCGGTCGCCTTCGAGGTCTCCATCTCGGGAGTCCTCCCCCAGGGGCCCTTCATCATCTACACGCAGGGCAGCCTGCTCTACAGGTGCAGTGCAGCAGGGCTCACCCTCGTCGAGGAGCAGTCGAACGCACTCTGTTGAGGCCACTCGAAGGCAGAACTCAGCACTCGACGGTCGACACGAAGCTCCTACATGAGTCCGGGCAGCGCTGACGATTCTCCCCGCCGAGCTCATCCCGGGCGTGACCTCAGCCGGCGCCGCCGACCTCACCCACGCGGTCGACGTCGATGGCGAGTCCACAATGGAGTCGTTCGAGGTCCTGACCGAGATATCCACGAGCGGGCAGGTCTCGGTGACCACTCCAGCCGGGACGTTCGACGCCTGGGCGGTGACCACGACCGAGAACGGCGAGACCTCCACCACCTACTGGGCGGAGGGTGTCGGCAGGGTCGCCGACGACGCCATGGAGCTTGTCGCCTACGAGTAGGCGTCTCAGTCGAAGTCGGGCGCGTCGCTCCCCATGATCGCCTCGACGTCCCGCCGGAACACCTCGGGGTCCGGCGTCGACCGCGCCAGCCGCTCCGCGTCGAGGAAGAAGCCGAGCAGCGTGCAGCGCGCGTCGACCTCGGCGTAGCACCGCGTCGCCGTCGCCAAGGACTCCGGGTCGCCGAGGGCGATGAGGCTGTAGAAGGCGGCCTGGAGCACCTCGCTCCCGGTGTGGTGGCGCTCGAGCAGCGCCACCAGGAGGTCACGCGCCTCGGCGCTCCGGTCTGGACCAGCCCGTACAAGAGCTCGGGCGCGGGGCGGCGCCGGTAGGTCTCGATCAGGAGACGCGCGTCACCGGGGCCGAAGGCTTGGGCGTACGCAGGCTCGACCCGCCGGCCTCGATCCGCCGGCGGAGGGCTTGAAAGGCGGGTCGACCGCGCAGGCGCTCGAAGTCCGGCTCGCGATCGAGCTGGGCGCCGACCTCACCGAACCTCGCGGCGCGCTCGAGGGCGGCCACCGCCAGGCCCCAGTCTTCGGCCAGGCTCGCAACGCAGGCTGCATTGTGGAAGAACAGGCGCCCGAGGGCCCGGGGCTCGTCCACCCAGGCCTCGCGGGCCAGGGCCAGCGCCGCGTCGAGCTGCCCGCTCTGGGCGTACAGGGCGATCGCGTTGCCGATGAGAGAGCCCGCGTAGCGGCCGTCGTACCCGACCACCTGGTCCCGGACCCCCTCGAACAGCGCCAACGCCCGCGCAGCCCCAACCGTAGCGGCGACGGCGGTCAGCGCGGTGTCGACCAGCTGGACATCGAGGGGGTCACGCGCGAGGGCCTCGAGGCCGATGCGCGCCGCCGCCGCGAGGTCCTTCTCGGGCCCCCTCACCAGCGTCGCGATGGCCGCGACGGGGTCCGCCGGCGCTCGGCGCACCACCTCGTCCGGGACGCGGTGCCGCTCGACGTAGTCCTCGTCGAACGAGAGGCGTTCGATCCGGTCCGACAGGAAGCGCCACTCGAAGTCTCGGCGGCGATCCGGGTCCTCCTCGAACTGGATCGCGAGCTCGAAGGTGCGCGTGCCGTCGCCGAGGCGAACGTCGAGGGCGTCGTCCTTCAGCTCGGCCCCTTCGATGTCGGCATAGGGGATGAGGGTGGTCTCGAAGGGCATCGCCAGCACGTGCAAGAGGGCCTGCTCAGCCACGAGCACGACCCCATTGGAGACCGGCACCACGTGATCGACCCGGCCGACGCGCGTCCCCGCCTCGGCCTCCACCCGCTCGACGATCTGCGTGTGGTGGCAACCGACGGGCCGCCCGAGCCACGAGTAGACGAGCAGGTGCTCCGCCAGCCACGGCGTCGTCAGCCGCGCGCTCAGGAGCTCGGCGAACGCGGCCGCCCAGAGCACCATCTTGCGCCGCGGGAGCGCTGCGAGATCCTCGGCCCACCCCGCGTAGGCGAGCTGGACCTCGTCGCCCAGCTCGAGCAGGCCCTGGGCGCGCCGGGTCGCGATCGCCAGCTCCGACGGCACCTCACCCGCCTCGAACGCCGGGAGGAGCGCGGCGGCCGCGCGATCGGCGAGGGCCTCCATCGAGGGCGTCACGTCAGGTCCCCTGGTACTCGGTGTGGATGGCACCACACTCGGCACAGCCCAGCACCCACTGGTAGCCCTCCGCCCACTCGAGCTGGATGATGGGGTAGAGGGGCTCGGAGCAGCAGCGCCAGCCGTCTTGCACCCAGTCGACGTAGCCGCCCACCTTGTCGCCGCGGTGATGCCAGCGCTCCCACGCGTACAGGAAGCGGACCTCCTCCCCGTCGACGTCGAGGGTCAGGCCGCTCACCTTCGTCGCCATCCAGGCCCCGCCGGGGCCGAGCTCCTGCACGCCGGGGTAGTCGTCGACGAGCCGCCCCAGCACCCGCGCTGGCGCCAGGGGCACCCCGAGGGGCCGGTCGATGGGGTCCGTGATCCTGGCGGCGTCGATCCAGCGGTGGCTGAAGGACGCCTCCTCCTCACCGCACTCGTTGGGGCAGAAGAAGACCTGGAGGCCGTCCGCGTCACGGGGGCACGGCAGGCAGGGCACGTCCCGGAGGAAGAGCTGATAGCGCAGCTGCATCTCGTCGCCGCACTCCTCGCAGATCGGCCAGCGATCGAGCTCGGCCCGTGAGAACAGCGGCGTCCCACCGAACTTCGAGTGGCGGACGTCGTCGGGCCCCGCCTCCCGGGCCCGAAGATCGCAACAGACGCGCTTCTCGGCGCTGAGCCGGATCCAGGCGGCCATCGCGCCCCCGACCTCGCTCGGCGCGAGCTTGGGCCCCGGCGAGGCGCGGGTCGGGGCCTCGGCGGCCTGGGTCGCGTACGCGGGGTCGATGCGCCAGGGCTCGCTGCTCATCGGCGAGGCAAGCTACCACACCGCGCCACGGCCGTGCTCATATCGGGGCGCATGAAGATCTACACCTACGCCGGCTGCAGCACGTGCAAGAAGGCCCTCAAGTGGCTGGACGCCCACGGGATCAGCTACGAGAACCTGCCCATCCGCGAGCGCCCGCCGACCCAGAAGGAGCTGAAGACGATGCTCGGCTACCTGGGCGGCGACCGCCGGCGCCTCTTCAACACCTCGGGCCAGGACTACCGCGCCCTCGGTTTGAAAGACACCTTGCCAAGCATGAGCGACGCCGAGGCGATGAAGCTCCTGGCGGGGAACGGCAACCTCGTGAAGCGCCCCTTCCTGCTCGGCGAAGGGTTCGGCCTCGTCGGCTTCAAGGAGGAGGAGTGGGCGGCCGCGCTCACGTAGCCCAAGGCGGTGATGACATGCGAGATGAGGTCATCGAGCTCGCGCGGCTGGGGTGCTACCATTGCTCCGGAGCGCCGACGCCGGACAGCTTCGTGCCGTTCGAGGAGCAGCTGCCCCTTGATCCACCAGCCGGTCTCCGATGAAGAGGCCGCGGACGCATGTTGTCGGTCAATAGAGATAGAGATGGACAAGACTTTGGGCTGGGCTGGCAGCTCCTGCACCTCATCTGTCGAACCCGGCTGAAGGTTGGGTTGCCTCGAGTCCGCGCGCCGGCCAGGGTTCGAATGTCACGACCGAGACTGGGCTGCCCGAGTCCCACGGTAGCCTCGCCGGCCCGCAGAGGGACAATTCTCAATTCAAATGTTCGAGGTGGAAGTTCCGAGACACCAGAATGCTCTGAGGAGTTCGGCACCGAGGCGAAGGATGATCTGGGGCAAGGCCATGTCGAGATGACCGCGTCGCGCAGTATCAGATTGTGCGTGCGGAGGCCCACCGTCGGGGCAGCGGACGCGCTCCCGGACCGTGCTCTCTCGGCACCGGATGACGAGTTCCGCATGCCTTCGCCGCGATGGCGTCGCCAAGTCGGTGCGGATCGAGCTGGAGTCGGTCGAGGACTACTGGCGGCGGGTCACCGCCCCTTGAACACCGGCGGCCGCTTCTCGAAGAACGCGGCCACCCCCTCCGCCGCGTCCTCCAGCATCGCGTTCACGGTGATCAGCCCCTGCAGGTGCGCGAGCGCCCCCTCCAGGGGCATGCCCTCCTGCTGCACCAGGGCCCGGCGCCCCAGCCGCAGGACGGCGGGGGAGTAGCCGGCGAGCTTGTCGGCCCACGCCTCGACCTCGGCGTCGAACGCCTCGGCCGGCACGGTGCGGTTCACCAGGCCCATCTCTTCGGCCTGCTCGGTGGTGTAGTTCTCGCCGAGGAGCATCATCTCCCACGCGGTGCGACGGTCCACCGTGCGCAGGATCAAGGCGGAGATCATGAAGGGGAACAGGCCCCGCTTGATCTCCGGGGTGCCGATCTTGGCCCCCGCCTTGGCGATCGCGAGGTCGCAGGCCAGCATCAGGCCAAGGCCGCCGGCCACGCAGTGCCCGTTGACCGCGGCGAGGGTGGGCTTCGACAGCCCCAGGATCAGCTGGAACAGCTTCGGGAAGCGCCCCCGGGCCTCGTGCACCTCGAGGAAGTGCTCGCCCCCGACATGCTCCCGAGGTCGGCCCCAGCGCAGAAGGCCTTGTCGCCCGCGCCGCGCAGGACCACCACGCAGGCCTCCTTGTCCGTCGTCGGCGGCGGTGAAGGCGGCGAAGAGCTCCTCCAGCATCTGGCCGCTCAGTGCGTTCGCCTTGTCGGGGCGGTTGAGGGTGATGCGGATGATCCGCCCCGTCTTCTCGTAGAGGATGGTCTCGTAGCTCATGTCGCGTCCTTCTCGCTCCCCTTGTCCGTCAACATGCCTTGCAGCAAGGCCTCCTTCACCGTGGCCTTGACCCGGGTGGCCTCCTCCGGGGTCTTGCACTGGATGGTGCCCAGCATGGCGCCGGTGCAGATCGTCTCGAGGGCCCCGAAGAAGATGTAGGCCGCCACCCGGGGATCGAGCCGGGGCGACAGGTCGCCCGCCGCCTGCCCGGCCACGATGATGTCGTGCACCACGTCGAAGGCCCCGGTGAAGGCGCTGACCTTCTCGGCGTGCACGAACCGGTCGGAGCGCGAGATCTCCTGGATGATGACCTGGATGATGCTCGGCGCCACCTGGAGGGCGTCGATGAGGAGGGCCGAGATGCGCTCCAGCTTGGCGGGGGCGGTCAGCTCCTCCGAGTCCCTGAGGTCGCCCAGGACCTTCAGGAACACCCCCCAGTTCTCCTCGAACACGCTGTTGAGGACGTGATCCTTGGAGTCGAAGTAGTGGTAGATGAGCCCGTAGGCCACCCCGGCCCGCCGGGCGATGTCGCTCACCCGGGTCCGGTGGAAGCCCCGCTCCGCGAAGACCTCCACCGCGGCCCGGAGGATCTGCTTCCTCCGGTCCTGCGCCAGGTCCACCGTCTTCTTCTCTGCCTCGCCCATGACCGCCTGACTGACTGGCGAGTCAACCTAGCAGGCCCCCGGCCAAAGCGCACGGACCGGGGGAACACCGCTCCGAACCGGGCCAAACCTGGGGTCATCCCGCGTGTTCGCATGTAGGCACAGGTAAGTATGCGCAGCCGCACGCTTTTTCTGCGCAACACCCCTCGGCCCGTACCGATACCTGTGACGTCACAAGGGGAGCCGAGAAGTGAACGTCACCAACAGCACCGCGATGGACACCACCAGCAGCCTCGGGAACTGGAACAACCAGAGCTTCCGCGAGAAGTTTGGCGACAGCCTCTTCAAGACCGACAACCAGCGCCGCCTGGCCGAGTACGCCGACGCCGACATGGCGAAGGTGCAGATGGGCGTCAGCCGCCGCCTCCAGGCCGCCGACAACCGCATCCAGGACACCAAGGACCTGGACGCCGGCTCGCGCCTCGGCCGCCCCCGCACCCTGAGCCGGGTCGCCGACGTGGCCTCCTCCTTCGCCCCCATCTCCGGCGCCGCCCTGAAGGCGATGCACCTGCGCGCCTGAGAGACCGCTCGACTTGACCAGGAGGGCCGCCGGCGGAGACGCCTGGCGATCGGCGGCGGCCCCCAAAGGGGGCCGTTTCCGTCCGAGGGCCGTGCGAAGAGGCCAACCGGAGGTTGGGCTCGTTATCGCCTGGCGGCCCTTCGTCGTTTCAGGGCTCCTTCAGGTTCAGCGCCCCCGCGCCGAACGCGCCGCCGCCCAGCCGGGCCAGATCCAACCCGAAGTCGACCTGGAAGCCGTCCCGGTCCCGGGCGGTGGACACCGCCACGTACGCGTTCCAGCACTTGCAGGGGGAGTTCCAGCCCACGGTGGTGCGGGTGTTCCGGACCACCGAGGTCTGGCCGGAGGCCCCGTAGGCCTGGGCGAGGACGGCGGGGTCGTCGAAGCCCAGGGTGATGTCGAAGCCCAGGGTCAGGGGCGTGAAGGGCCGGGCCTGGGCGGAGATCACCAGGCCGTCGAAGCCGCTCCACGGCAGGTGGGCCCGCTTGTCGACCACCCCGAGGGGCACGTAGTCGGCGTAGGCCAGGTACTGAGCGGGGTCGATGGTGCCGCTCGGGACCAGCTCCTCGGGGGCGATCTGCGCGAACTCCGGGCGGGTCGAGGACCAGCGCCCGTAGGTCACCGCCAGCCGGTCGCCCCGGCGCGAGCTGAGGGCGAGGCCCGCCTTGGCCTCGGTGACCACCCCGGAGTCCAGCCGGAGGGCGGCCCGGCCCTGGGCCGAGAGCACCACCGGCCAGCTGGGGCGGTCGAGGCGCCCGTCGCCGGTGAGCACCAGCTCGGAGGTGCCCGCCGCCGCCTGGTCGCCCCACCCCAGATCCCGGCCCACCCAGGCCCCCAGGTGGGCCCAGCGGGCCCCGGTCTTCGAGTCGTAGAGCGCGGTGTCGAGCCGGGCCCGCACCTGGTGCACCTGCTTGAGCAGGTCGACCTCGTCCGCGGTGTCGAACACCTGGTCGCCCCGGTATTCCACCGTCGGGAGGAGGACGTGCTCGAGCGAGGGCCGGATCTGGTGGGCCACCGACCCGAAGTCGCGCCACAGATCCAGGTGGAGGCGGGTGCCGAGCCGATACGCAAGGCGGATTGCGCTCACCGACCGGGACTCGAAGCGCCCGGCCCACACCGTGGCCCGGGCCGCGAGCTCGGGCTCGAGCACCAGCCCCAGGGGGAGGTCGATGGGGAGCGACACCACGGTCCGCAGGTCTGCGCGGACGAAGCGCGCGGCGTCGGGGCGCGGGGCCGAGAAGGTGGAGACCAGCACCCGCCCCTCTCCCATGAGGGGCAGGCCGAAGAGCGGCGTGGGCGCCTCTGAGAGCATCGCCTCGAGGAAGCGGTACCGCACCTCGCCCGGCCGGGGAGCGCGCCGGAGATCAGCGCCACCTCTCGGGCCGGGGTGGAGGGCCCGTCCGGGTTGGCGTAGGTGATGCCGCGGAGGTCCTGCAACAGCTGCAGGCCCGCCCCCCAGCGCCACCGACGGCGGGCTCGGCCTGCTGGTAGGTGAGCCGAGAGCGGGTCCACTCCGACTGCCGGCTCACGAAGGTCTCCGCGAAGTCGCCCAGGTAGGCGGGGTCACCGAGGACGTTCACGTCGGCCACCACCGCGCCGCGCTCCAGCCGCGTGTTGTGGCGCCCCGCGAGGGCGAAGCGCCCGATGGGGTCGCCGGTCTTCGACCACTGCTCGTCCTTGAACTCCCCCACGTCCACCACCGCCTGCACCGTCCAGCTGCCGGTGGTGTCGCGGGTGGGCGCGTAGCGCAGCTCCAGATCGCCGCCGCCGCCCCGGGTCGAGAGGTAGAACGGGGTGAGGGTCAGGTCCCAGCTCCGGCCGAGGGTCAGGTAGAGGGGCTGGCCCAACTTGAAGCCGGTGACCGGCGAGTAGCCGAACCGCGGGGTGAGCAGGCCGCTGCGGCGCGGCCCGAGGGGCACGTAGAACAGCGGCAGCACCATCACCGGCACGTCGAGCACGTAGAAGATCGGCACGGTGAGGAGGGCGCCGGACTCGAGATCGATGTCCGCGCTCATCGCGCGGATCTTCCAGGAAGGCGCGTTCCCCTCCCCACAATCGCACGCGGTGAAGGTGGCGCCCTCGACCTTCAGCACCTTCGGGGCCAGGCGCTCGAGCAGGTCGGCTTGCACCACCAGCTCGTCCCGGCCCTGTCGATCCTTGATGCGCAGGTTGGCTTGCTCTATGCCACCGACCAGCTCGGGGATCTTCATCCGCACCGACTCACAGGTGAGGACGGTGTTGCCCTCCACTGCGGTGACGTGCCCCTCGGCGTGGGCCTCCTTCGCCACCTCGTCGAAGGTGACCCGATCGGCCCGCAGCTCGGACCCGGGGCGCCGCACCACCACGTGGCCCTCGGCCCGGTAGCGCCCCGCCTTGGGCAGGGCGAAGAGGGCGTCGGCCTCGACCGAGAACGGCTGGCTCCCGGTGGGCAGGCCCCGTCGGGAGGGCGCGGTGGTGGCGGTGGACGCGGTGGCGACGCCGTCGGCGCGCGCCGCGGGCGCCTGCGCGCCACACAGGGCCAGGGCCAACAGGGCCCGGCCGAGCCATGCCGAGGAGGAGGCCACCGCCCTCAGGAGGGGATCACTGGGCGTGCGAGAAGTCCACCGCGATGGTGGTGCCGATGCGCTTCACGGTGAAGGGGACGCTCTCCCGCAGCTTCACCTCGACCCGGGTGTTGTCCCCGCTCGGCACCGCCTGCACCCGGGACACCGGGCCGTTGAAGTAGCTCGTGTCGAGGGGCCGGGTGTTGTTCTTCACCGGCACGCTCGAGTCCACGAGCTCGAGGATGAACGTGTCACCCTCGCGGTACTGGCGGTAGCGGGCCTTGCCGTCCATGCGGACGAAGACCCGCGAGAGCCCCGCCATCTGCCGGAAGCCGATGTACTTCAGCTGGCGCGGGCCCGGATCGAAGTCGTCCGCGTCGGCGGACACCGGCAGGCTGGGCGGCGGCTTGGCGGTGCGGACCTCCTCGTCGGGGTCGGCGGGGAGGCTGGCCTCGGGCTGCAAGGTCTCTTGCGGGCTCGCCACCTTCACCACCGGGAGGCTGCGGGGGCGCCCCGCGTTCCCAACGCCCGGGGGCTGCCAGCCCGACCCCGCGGGGGCGGGCACGTTGGACGCAAGCACCGCGGTGGGCCGCGGCTCGGTGCGGCGCGCGGGGGCGGCGGGGGGCGCGGTCATCGTCACCTTGGTCTCGGGCACCGGCTTCACCTCGGGGGTGAAGGTGGCCAGGCGCACCGGCTCCGCCGGCTTGGCCGCGGGGGCCGGCGCGGGCGCGGCCGCGGGCTTCGGCGCAGGGGCCTCCGCCACCACCACCGGCGCGGGCTTCGGGGCGTCCGCCACCACCGGCGCGGGCACGTCGAGGGAGGGGGCCGGCTTCGGCGCGGGGGGGCCTCCGCCACCACCGGCGCGGGCTGCGGCGCTCTCCGCGACGACCACCGGCGCGGGGCCTCCGCCACCACCGGCGCGGGCTGCGGCGCTGGCGCGGGGGGCCGCGGCCACCACCGGCGCTGGGGCCGCCTTCGGCGCGGGCGCGGTCTTCGATGCGGGCGCGATCTTGGGGGCCGGCGCGGCGTCCACCACCGCCACCGTCACCGGCTCGTCGTCCACCACCGGCACCTTCGCCTCGGCCACGACGGCCGGGGGCGCGGGCGGCGCGGCGGGCACCGGGACGTCGGGCTCGGTCAGGGGCCCCTCGGCCATGGGGGGCACGGGAGCCAGATCCTCGGCCTCCACCTCGGCGAGGACCGGGTCGGGCTCGGGGGCGGGCAAGGGATCCGGCACCGGGTCCAGCTGGATCTCGACCGTGGTGCCCCGGGCCTGGACCCGGTAGGTGGTGCGCTGCGCGAGGTGGAGCACCACCCGGCTGATCTTCTCGGCCTCCGAGTTGAACTGCTGGGTCTGGACCTTGCGGACCAGGCCCCGCTCGAACGTGGTCTCGGCCGGCGCGTCACCCACCTGGCTCCCCGCCCAGTCCACCACCACCCGGAACGGGTCCTCCATCGTGAAGGAGGTGAAGTTCGGCGCGCGAGAGCCCTGAATGAGCACGGTGACCTGGTCGTCCCCCGGCTCCACCTGGACCTTGGCCAGGCGCGAGAGCTTGTCCTCGGCGCGGGCGGGGCTCCACGGGGCGGCCAGGAGCAGGCCCACCACCGCGACGCGAGTGGCGGAGCCCAGGGAGAGGCCTCGGGTCCCACGGACTCCTGGGCGAGCGAGCATGCTGAACGGTAGCACTCAGGGAAAAAACGCCGCAAGTTTCAGCGGCGCTCCTCGAGACGCCGTCGAAACCCTGAGCCGGGGCTGGGCCGGGGCGTGGACCGGCGGTAGCCTCCCGCCATGCGGCGCCTCGTCCCGTTCATCCTCCTGCTCGCGCTGGCCGGGTGCCCCGGCTGCCCGGTGACCTTCAACAGCAACCCGACCGGCCCCTTCATGCCCATGGCGAAGAGCGGCCCGTACACCATCACCGTCGACGGCGTCGAACGCAGGATCGATGACAGCTACTACCTCGCCCTGCCCGACGGGCTGCAGTTCACGATGGACGTGACGGTCTCTTCGGTGCCCCCCGACAAGGCGGCCGCGCTCACGATCGCGTGGCCGTACATGCGCGACGCCTACCTGAAGGAGACCTATCTCCGGAGCAGCATCACGAAGGCCGGCTCGGGGCCCACCCCGCCCGTCGGCATCGGCGTCGCGCTGGTGGTGCGCGAGGGCATCAAGATGTCGGGGCACCGGATCGGGCTCAAGCTGACCGAGATCCAGGCGCGGCTCGCGGCAGAGCAGTAGTCGGCGCCTTGCGCCGGTGGTGCAAGCAGGCCATCGGAGGAGTCCCCCACGCGATCCGCGGAGCGCATGGGCTACTTCTCCTAGGGCTGCTAGGCTCGCGCGGTGCGCCCGGACGCCACCACGATCCTGAGCACCGGCCGCACCACCGGGGCCGAGCTGCGGATGCTGCTCGTCCTGACCCCGACCGGTCCGCTCAGCATCCGGCTCCCCGCCCAGGGCGAGGTCACCGTCGGGCGCGGTGACGCCGACGTGGTGATCACGGATCCGGAGGCCTCGCGCCTCCACGTCCGCCTCCACCTCGGCACGGGGGTCGAGGTCGAGGACCTCGGGAGCGCGAACGGGACGCACCTCGACGGCGCGCCCCTGCCGCCCTCAGCGCGGGTGCCGTGGTCGTTCGAGGAGAAGCTCCGGATCGGCTCGACCCTGCTGCTGCTCCATCGGTTCGCGGAGACCGCGCTCCGCCCCACGGTGCGGACCCACGCCTACTTCGAGGCCCGCCTCGAGGACGAGTGCGCCAAGAACGCGCGCGGCCCTCGCCTCCCCTTCGGGGTGGTGCGGCTGGCGATCGAGGGCGAGCAGGCGGATCAGACCCTGCTCCAGGCGCTGGCGACGGCGCTCAAGTCGAGCGACGTCGCCGCCGCGTATGGCCCAGGCCACTACGAGCTGATGATCCTCGACGCGACCCGGCAGCGGGTGGAGGCGATCGCGAGCGGCCTCGAGGAGGCGCTCCGGGCCGAGGGGTGCTTCGTCGAGCGCGCGATCGCGATGGCGCCGGAGGACGGCCAGAGCGCCGAGGAGCTGGTGGGTCGGGTCACCGCGCGGCTCGAGGGCGACGCGGACGCACCGCCGGGCGAGGTGATCATCGAGGCGCCGGCGATGCGCGAGCTCTATGCGCTCGTCGATCGCGTGGCGCGGGCCCCGATCTCGGTGCTCCTCCTCGGCGAGACCGGCGCGGGCAAGGAGCTGGTCGCCGCCGCGATCCACGAGCGCTCCCGGCGCACCGGCCCCTTCGTGCGCGTCAACTGCGCCGCGCTGAGCGAGCAGCTGGTGGAGTCGGAGCTGTTCGGTCACGAGAAGGGCGCCTTCACCGGGGCGGAGGCGAAGAAGCCCGGCCTGCTCGAGGTGGCGCACGGCGGGACGATCTTCTTCGACGAGGTCGGTGAGCTCGCGCCCGGTACGCAAGCCAAGTTGCTGCGTGCGCTCGAGGAGCGGGCCTTCCTCCGGGTCGGGGGCACCACCCCGCGCGCGGTCGAGGTGCGCGTCGTCGCCGCCACAAACCGCGACCTGCCGACCCTGAGCGAGCGCGGCGAGTTCCGATCGGACCTGTACTATCGCCTGAACGGCATCACCCTCGTGGTCCCGCCGCTGCGCGAGCGGGTCGAGGAGATCCTGCCCCTCGCGCGCTTCTTCGCCGCGCGCTTCGCCCGCTCGGCCGGGCTCGTGACGCCGCGGCTCCTCCCCGAGGCCGAGGCGATGCTCTGTGCCTACCCCTGGCCGGGGAACGTGCGCGAGCTCCGCAACGCGATCGAGCGCGCGGTGCTGCTCTCGGACTCGGGCACCATCTCGGCCCAGCACCTGCCGGTCGAGAAGCTCGTGATCCGACCCGCGCCCACTCCGAGCGCGCCCGGCGCCCAGGACCTCGTGGCGAAGCGGCAGGAGCTCGTCGACGCCCTCCAGCGCTCCGGCGGCAACCAGAAGAAGGCGGCCGAGCTCCTCGGGGTCTCGCGCCAGACCTTCTCGAAGTGGATGTACCGCTGCGGCCTGCCCCGGCCCCGCAAGGGCGGCTAGTGGAGCAGCTCCCGCGCGCCTTCGGGCAATACAGGTTGCACCGGCGCATCGCCCAGGGCGGGTTCGGCGTGGTGTACGAGGCGGACTCCGCCGCGCTGCCCGGCCGTCGGCTCGCCCTCAAGCTGCTGCACCCCGAGGCGGCCGAGACCCCGACCGCGGTCAAGCGCCTGCTCCACGAGGCGACGGTGGCGAAGGCGGTCGTGCACCCCAACGTGGTCCAGGTGCTGGACTCGGGGGTCGAGGGCGACACCCCGTACGTGGTGATGGCGCTGGTCGAGGGGCAGTCGCTCGCGGCGCTTGGGCAGCAGCTCTTCGCGCGCGGCCTGGCCCTCGACTGGCGCCACGCGATCGACCTCGTGCTCGGGGCGATCGACGGGCTCGACGCGATCCACCGCGCGGTGCACCCCGAGACCGGCGAGCCGCTCGGGATCGTGCACCGCGACCTCGCCCCGAAGAACCTGATGGTCACCCCGAGCGCCTCGATGGTGGTGATCGACCTCGGGCTCGGGAAGTCCAACCTGCAGGACTGGGCCACGCGCACCGGCGCGCTGATGGGGACGCCGCGCTACATGTCACCGGAGCAGCTGCGCGGCGCGCGGACCGACGCGCGCAGCGACGTCTACGGCATGGGGGTGGTGTGCTTCGAGCTGCTCACCGGCGTGCGCTACATCGAGGCCGGTGAGCTGCACGAGGTGCTGCGCCGGGTCCTGGACCACCCGTTCCGTCCCCCGACCGCCCTCGCCCGCCAGCTGCCGCCTGCCCTCGACCCGCTCCTCCAGCGCGCCCTGGCCCTCGAGGTCGACGAGCGCCTGCCCTCGATGGCGGCGCTCGGGGCGGGGCTGCGCGCGGTGCTCGGCGACTCGCGCGCGTCGATCCGCGACCTGCCGGAGTGGCCCGAGCTGTCGGGGGCGGGGTCTACGCCGGCGCCCGCGCCGCCCACCGACGGCGGCTCCCTGCATGGGACGCTGTCGTTCGAGTCGACCTTCGTGCCGGCGCCCCCGACCACGGTCGAGGTCGCGCCGACCGCGAGCACGATGCCGGCGACGCGCGGGCGACGGGGCGCGCGCGGGGCGGTCGTCGGCGCGCTGTCGATCGGCGCCTTCCTGATCGCGTTCTGGGTGGGGCGCTCGGCCCCCTGGGACGCGGGCCCACCCCCGATGCGCCCGGTGCCGCCGAAGACGACGCCGGTCCCGGTCGCCCGACCGGTGGCGGAGGCGATCGTGCCGCCACCCGCGCCGCCCCCGCCCGCTCCAAGGGTCCGGCCGACCACGCCAAGGCCGGCCGCCGTCGCGCCACCGCCACCGGAGGCTCCTGCAAGCCAGGTTGCACCGTCGACCGTGCGCGCTCGGGCGGACGCGCTGGTGGCCCGGGCGAGCGCGCTCAAGCGCGCGCGACCGGAGCTGTCGGCCGACCTGAACCGGATCATCGCGGACGTCTCGCTGTGGCGCGCGACCGGCGCGAGCCCGGAGGCGGAGCGCGCGATCGCGAGCGCCGAGGCCCGGCTCGACGAGCTCGTGGCGCGCTGAGTGCTCGCGTTCCGAAGTCGGCTCCGGGTCTCGGTGAGTCAG
>JACKEN010000090.1 GCA_020632995.1 Deltaproteobacteria bacterium
CCGCCGTCCGTCGTGACGCCGCTGTCGGTGTCGCCGGGGTCGGCGCCGCTGTCGCCGCACGCGATGACGCCAAGGAGGAGGAGGGCCGAGAGCCGGTGCATCCGGCCATCGTATCCCGAAAGAGTCAGGCCTCGTCCAGGGCCACCGTGGCGGGGAGCCAGGCGAGGGCCAGGATCACGAAGAACAGCACCCACGGGGACGCGCCCGGGGTCATCACCACCTCACCGATCGCGGGCGCGGCCAACGCGAGCCCCCCCGCCCCCAGCACCACCGACCCCGCGAGGATGCCCCCCAGCCTGCGCCGCCGGGGCGCGGGGAGCCGAGCCAGCACCCGGCGCGTGAAGCCGTCGTCCGCGAGCGGCGGCTCCGCCCCCAACAGGGCCTCCAGCTCTTCGTCGCTCATGTTCATGCCACCTCCGCGTCGCGCCACGCCGCCAGGAGCTCGCGCAACTTCTCTTTCCCACGGTGCACGTGGGTCTTCAACGTGCCCACCGGGCACTCCAGGATCCGCGCCGCCTCCTCGTGGCTGAGGTCGCGCGCGAAGGTCAGGGCCAGCGCGGCGCGCTCCTCGGGCCGCAGGTGCTCGAAGGCCCGGTTCAGGTCATGGCGGGCCAGGCTGGGCGGAATGGTCGCAACCTGGCTTGCGTCGCGCGCCACGGCCGGCGACGCCCGCCGGGTGTGGCTCACGAAGGTGTTGTAGGCGATGCGGTACAGCCACGACGAGAACCGCGCCTCACCCCGGAAGCGACGTAGGTTGCGGTACGCCTTCAAGAACACCTCCTGGGCGAGGTCGTCTGCGGTGGCGTCGTCGCCCGCGCACAGCCGCCGCAGGAGCCCGCGCACCGCGGACTGGTGCCGCTGGACCAGCAACCCGAAGGCCAGGCGGTCGTCGAGGTCGACCACCCGAGCCACCAGGGCGCGGTCATCGGGGATCATGCCGCCCCGGTCCCTCCGAGGCCCTCACTGGGTCGCCACATCCGTGCCTCGCTGCTCCAGCCACCAGTAGAGCAGGTAACCAACCCCCACCATCACAGGAAACAGCCCCATCCCCCACAGGTTCTGGTCGGGCTTGATCAGCAGGAACACCGCCATCAACCCCACCCCGCCGGTCACCAGCACCAGGCCGCGCCGCAGGTCGGAGGGGCGCGCGGCCGGCGCGAGGAGGTCCTCCGGAAGCTCCCCGCCCCGGTCCAGGACCTTCTGGATGGTCTCGTGCCGGATCCGCTCCACCCGAGACCGGAACGCCAGCACCATCGCGAGCAGCGCCACCACGGTGAGGAAGAAGCCGGTGGGCACCAGGATCGCCACCGCGGGCGAGTCGTCGCTGCTCTGGTTGTCCAGCTCCATGCGGTGCAGCCGCTCCTGGAGCACCGCCCGCGCCTGGCGCTCCTCCGCCGCCTCAGCGAGGGCGGCCTGGAGCAGCGCCTCAACCGTGGGTTTGGCCGCCTCGACCGCCGCCGGGGGGTCCTGGGTCTCGGCCGCCGCGGGGAGGGCGGGGCCGGTCAGGGCGAGGGTCAGCAGGAGGGCGAGGCGCTTCATACCCCTTCGACGCAGCGGGGGGCGCGGCTGGATTCAGAGTTCTTGGTGCCCGCGAGCCATGCCTGGGAGTATGTCAGGCATGCGAGGGTGGTTCCTCTTGGCGCTGGCTCTCACCGGGTGTGCCACGGACACGGGGCCCCTGGGCGCGGGCGCAGGCTTCGACGGGGGCAGCCCGGACGCTGCCGCGGTCGATGCGGGGGCGCTCCTGGCCGACGCGGGGGACCTCGCGCCGGACGCGGGGTTCCCGGATGCTGGGTTCTCCGATGCCGGCCCGCTGGGTGCGCCGGTGGGCGCCCCGTGTGTGGCCCGCGAGGACTGCCAGTCGGCCGCGAGCCCCTTCGCGGACGAGGAGCCCCAAGCCTGCAACCTGGAGGTGGGCTGGGCAGGTGGCTACTGCGTGGACTACTGCACCCTGCCGACCGAGCCCCTCACGCCGCCTCGACTCCCGCAAGCCGAGTGCCCTGAGGGCGCGGTGTGCCTGACCCGCCAGCGGATCCCCGGCCATGACCCGGTGGAGACCCGGGGCATCTGCGTGAAGGGCTGCACCACCGATGCGGACTGTCGAGTCGACGAGGGCTACTTCTGCCGGCACCGCTTCTGGCGCGATGGGGCGGACCTCCCGTTCGAGGACGGCTACTGTGCCCCCGCCGTGTGTGCGTCCCGGGGCTGCCCGATCAGCTACCGCTGCGGCTGCTGACGTCGTGATCCTTCAAGACGACCTCGGGCGAGCCCGCTAGGTTCGGGGGGATGATCTTCCGCTACACGATCCTCTACGTCGACGACGTCCGCGCCACGCTGGACTTCTACCAGCGCGCGTTCGGGCTCGAGCTGGGGTTCCTGCACGAGAGCGGGGACTACGGCGAGCTCGCCACCGGCGAGACGAAGCTCACGTTCTCGTCCACCCGCCTCATGCAGGAACTTGGGAAGTCGCCGGGCGCACCCTCCGCCGCCCGGCCCACCTTCGAGCTCGCGTTCGAGACCGACGACGTCCGGGCCGCCTACCAGCGCGCGCTCGCGGCGGGGGCGAGCGCGGTGCAGGACGTGCGGGACGAGCCCTGGGGCCAGACCACGGCCTACGTGAGCGACCCGAACGGCTACCTGGTCGAGCTCTGCTCCGTCGTCCAGTTGCCGAGCCCGGGCTGACGGATCGCGGCCAGGTGCTGCGGCGCGGCGCGCAGGCGCCGGGGTGGGGCGCCGAACCAGCGCACGAGCTCGCGCGTCAGGTGGGCCTGATCGCTGTAGCCGAGGTCGGCCGCGAGCTCGGCCAGGGGGCGCTCGGCGTCCAACGCGACCGCCGCGGCCCGAGCGCGCCCCAGGAGGCGCCAGAACTCGGGTGGGGGCAGCCCGAAGCCCCGGAGGCGGCGCTGGAGGCTCCGAAGCGAGACCCCGAGACCCATCGCGACGCTCGCTGGCGCCTCCCCCAGCGCGAGCGCCTCCACCGCGTGCAGGCTGTCGGGGTCGGCGCGCACGAGGCCCTCCAGCTCCGCGAAGATCCGGTCCGGCGGCGTGGCCGAGAGCGCGCGCGGGTCGATCGAGATGCCGGGCCGGAGCCGCAGGCCGACGACGGCGATGCCCGGGCCGAGCTGGACCCGGCGGGGCGCGGCGTCCAGCTCGGTGGCCACCAGCTCTTGCAGGCCGTCCTGCCCCGAGATCACCAGGATGTCGACGCACCCGTCCGGGAAGACGGTCACGGTGGTGGGCGCTCGCACCTCGGCGCGCCAGGCGGTGAAGCGCGCGGGGCTCACCACATCACCTGCTCCTGACAGAACCCGCAGCTCAGCACCGCCCGGAGCGCCCCGGTGGGCAGCTCGGTGAAGGCGCAGAGGCGGCGGTCGCCGGGGTCATCGAGCCAGGCGAAGTCACCCTGGCAGCGGGTGACGCTGACGTGGAAGACGCGCGCGCAGCTGCCCGGCTGCTCGAGGCGCGCCTCGGTGAACGGGGGAACAGAGCACGCCACGTCCGGGCAGACCGTATTCGAGCCCTCGCACGCCACGCAGTCTCCGGTGGGACCGAGGATCACCTCGCAGGTGCGGCCCGGCTGAGCGCAGTCCCAGGTGCAGGCGTGGTCGAGGCAGCTCCAGCCGCTGTTGGGACAGGTCGGGAGGCTGAAGGGCTCGAAGTCCGCCGGGCAGTCCTCGGGGCGGAGGCACCCGAAGGGCCCGAGGTCGGGGGTGTCGGCGTCGAGGATGCCGGCGTCGGGGACCTGCGCGTCGATCGGGCCCGCCTCGGCCACCCCGCCGTCCTGGCCGGTGAGCGGCTCGGTCGCGTCCTGGCATGCGGCCGTGAGGGCGACGAGGGCCAGCAGGGCGGCGGCGCGCATGCGGTTGGCGTACCCCCATCGGTGGCCTGAGGGGAAGCCGCCTGCCTTGACTGCCATGGTTCCTGGCGTTATTTGGTTGGTTGACCAACAAACAATGGCCCGCCCGAAGAACACCGCGGCCCGTCGGGCCCAGATCGTCGATGGCTTCCTGGCCGTGCTGGCCCAGCGCGGTTACGACGGGGCCGCCATGACCGCGGTGGCCGAGGCCGCCGGCCTGACCGCCGGGCTGATCCACTACCACTTCCACGACAAGGAGGCGGTGCTGGTGGCGGCGGTGGAGGCCCTCGGCGCCCGGCACCTGGCCCGCCTGGACGCCGCCCTCGACGCGGCGGGCGCGCCCCCGGCCCGCCTGGCCGCGTTCATCGACGCCCACCTGGGGCTCGGCGCCCACGCGGACCCCGAGGCCCTCGCCTGCTGGCTGGCGATCGGGTCCGAGGCCGCACGGCGCCCCGCGGTCGCAGCGCCCTACCGCGAGGTGCTGGCCGCGCTGCAGGCCAGGTTGCGCACCATCATCGACGCGGGGGTCGAGGCCGGGGCCTTCGCCCCCGACGACCCGGGGGCGGCGGCCACCGCGCTCTTGGCCGTGGTGCAAGGCTACTTCACCCTGGCTGCCACCGCCCCGACGTTGATCCCCCGCGGCACCGCCGCCGCGTCGACCGCCGCGATGGCCCGAGGAGTCCTGCGTATGCAAGATGAACTGCCGTTGAGGACGCCCGAATGAAGACGCCCCGCTGGTCCGTGCTGCTCCTGCTGGGGGCGCTCTACTTCTGCCAGGGGCTCCCCTTCGGCTTCTTCGTGCAGGCGCTGCCGGTGGTGCTGCGGAAGCAGGGCCTCAGCCTGGAGCAAGTGGGCCTCGCCAGCCTCCTCGCCCTCCCGTGGGCGGTGAAGTTCCTCTGGTCCCCCGCGGTGGACCGCTACGGCACCCGCCGCGGCTGGATCCTCATCCACCAGGGCGTCGCGGTCGCGGTGTTCGTGGCCCTCGCCCTTTTCGTGCCCGCCAACGCGATCGCCGCCCTGATGGTGGCCACCTTCATCACCAACCTCCTGTCGGCGAGCCAGGACGTCGCCACCGACGGCCTCGCGGTGCGCCTGCTCCCCGAGGAGGACCGCGGCCTCGCGAACGGCCTGCAGGTGGGCGCCTACCGGGTCGGGATGATCGTGGGGGGCGGCGGCCTGTTGATGACCTTCGAGTGGCTGGGCTGGCGCGGCACCTTCGGGGTGATGGCCGCGGTGGTCGCGGTGGCCACCATCCCGGCGCTGCTCAGCCGCGAGCCGCCCCGCCTCGAGCACCAGGAGTCGCAGGCCAGCCTGCAGAGCTTCTTCCGCCAGCCCGGGGCCTGGACCCTCATCGCGGGCCTCCTCGTCTACAAGGCGGGCGAGGCGGCGGGCACCGGCATGCTCCGGCCCTTCATGGTCGACCGGGGGTACGAGCTGGCCGACGTGGGCTTCATCCTCGGCACGGTGGGCTTCGTGGCCGGGCTCCTGGGCGCGCTCTTCGGCGGCGCGGTCGCGGGGCGGCGGCGCCGGCTCGCGCTGTACATGTTCGCGGTGACCCAGGCCCTCGCGGTGGCCGCCTATGGGGTGGTGGCGATGCTACCGCCGAGCCGGGAGCTGATCACCGCGGTGGTGGCGCTCGAGCACTTCACCTCGGGCACCGCCACCGTGTCGCTGTTCACCGCGATGATGGACCGCTGCCGCCCCGAGGCCGCGTCCACCGACTACACCGTGCAGGCGAGCGCGGTGGTGATCGCGACCGCCGGCATGTCCGCCCTGAGCGGCTTCGGCGCCGCCCACCTCGGCTACGCGGGGAACTTCTTCGCCAGCGCGGCGCTGGCGGTGCTCGCGCTCGTGGTAGTGGGCTGGATCGCGCCGGCCCGGGAGGCGTGAGCCATGAGCTTCGACGTGGTGTTCCTCGGAGTCGGCGACTCGTTCTCCGAGCGCTACTCCCCCACCAGCCTCCTCCTTCGGCAAGGCGACTTTCAGCTCGCGGTCGACTGCCCCGACGGCTACCGGCGGGTCCTCGCCGAGGCCCGCGCGAAGGCCGGCTTGCAGCTCGACCTGGCCGACATCGACGACGTCCTCCTCACCCACGTGCACGGCGATCACATGAACGGCCTCGAGGGGGTGGCGTTCTTCAAGCGCTTCGCTCAAGGCCGTAAACTCCGCTTGCACGCCTCGGCCGAGGTGCACGACGTGGTGTGGCCCCAGCGCCTGGTGGGGAGCATGGGGGTGCTCTTCGACGGCGTCCGCCCGGTACCGCTCGGCTACGAGGACTACTTCGAGCCCCACACCCTCCCCTGGGGCGCACCAACCCGGGTCGGCCCCTTCACCGTCACCACGCGGCGCACACGACACCACGTGCCCACCTCTGCGCTCCTCGTCGCGGGCGAAGGGGGCGTCCTGGGCTACTCCGCCGACGCCGCCTTCGACCCCGACCTGGTCGCGTTCCTGGATCGGGCCGACGTCATCATCCACGAGACGAACCTCGGACCCGCCCACACCGACCTCGGCGCGCTCCTGGCCCTGCCGGAGCGGGTGAAGGCGAAGCTGCGGCTGGTGCACTATCCGGACGCGTTCGACGTGGACGGCTGCGCGCTGAGGTGCGCGCGGGAGGGCGACGTGCTCACGGTCACATCACCCAAATAGGGGGTCCCGGGCCGGCGGAGCCGTCCCACC
>JACKEN010000091.1 GCA_020632995.1 Deltaproteobacteria bacterium
ACCACCGGCCGCGAGGGGCGGCCGATGTGCTGCCCGAGGAGCAGCTCGTAGCGGGCCACGAAGGGCATCCGCTCGGTGGGGAGCGCCGCGGTGGCGTCCTTGTTGTCGCCCGGGTGGACCCCGTGCGAGAACGCCTGAGGGAGCATCGTGAAGCTCACGACGGCGCCTCCGGCCGGCCGTAGCCGGCCAGGCTCAGCAGGCGATCGCGCACCCGCGTCGCCACCTCACCCTCGAGGCCCTGCTTCAGCGCCGCCACCTCGGCCGCGTGGGATGCCTTCAGCGCCGCCACCTCGGCGTCGTGCTTGGCCGCGAGGGCCGCCTCGGCCTCCGCCCGCACCCGGCCGGTGAAGGGGGTCACCGAGCCCGAGAGCTCCTGGAGCGCCCGCCAGCCCTGAGCCCACGCCTCGATCGCGGCGAGGAAGCGCGGCGGCAGGCTGCGTTGCATCCCGCCAGAGTCTACGATCATCGGGGCCCCGCCGCGCTGCGACGCAGGCAGCGCCAGCCACTGGGCCACCGTCGGCGCCCCCGGGGCCGCCTCGCCCCACAGCGCGGTGAAGCGGCCCTGGGCCACCAGCCAGTCCGCGGGGGTCAGCGGGCCCTGCGGCCCGTCAACCCAGGTTGCGCCGTGGTTCGGGTTCATGCTCAGGTCCAGCTTGAGCCCGAGCACGCCCTCGTGGCGCGGATCGTAGGTGAAGAGCGGGAACACCCGGCCCTCCACCGCCTTCACCGCCAGCCGCACCGCGTGGTCCGAGGCCAGGCCGTCGCGGGCCGGGCTCGGCGCGTACACGTGCAACAGGGCCGGCCCCTCGAAGGCGAGCGCCGCCTCCACCGCGCGCCCCAGGTGCTTCGGGTGCGCCACCGTGGACTGGGCCACGAAGGCCCGCCGGTGGGCCACCGCCAGGAGCCCCAGATCCGGGGCCGGCGCGCCGCCGCCGGGGCCCAGGCGCCGCCCGGGATCCGCCAGCACCACCACCTTGAAGGGCCGCTCCGACGCCAACAGCGCCAACAGCGCCCCGAGCTCACGCTCACCCAGCTCCGCCTCGTCGCCCACCAGGAAGACCGGCGGTACGTTCCGCCGCTCCACCTCGGAGAGCGCCGCGAAGGCCCGACCACTCGGGGTCGGTGCGAAGGCCGCCTTGCCCTTCAGGGCGAGGAGCGCCTCCGCGTCGGCCATCGCGGTCAAGACGTCCTGCGAAGCCCGGAGCTGCCCCTCGAAGAGGCCGCGGGCCAGACGCGCCGCGTCGCCCGCGTGGGCCGCCACCACCGGCGCCCCGAAGGGGTTATAGGGGAAGTGGCCGAGGGCCTGGGTGATGCCGCCGGGGGCGAGCACCACGCCGAAGCGCGAGCGGCCCAGCCCCTGGGCGCCGTCGGTGATCCGATACGTCACGTCGGCCAGGGCGCGCGCCGCCTCGGTGAGCTGGTGCAGGCGCACCGCGTCCACCCGGGGGTGGTCCACCGCCGCCCCGACCTTTTGCGTCAGGGCGCCGAGGTCCGCGTCCTCGCGCCCCAGGCGCTCGAGGCCCTCCGACAGCGCGTCGAGGTCCGCCACCGGGAGCGCCGCCGCCAGCTCCTGGCGGATGCGGTCGGCCAACGCGGTGCGCAGCCGGTTCACCTCGGCAAGCTGGCCTGCCACCGCGCGCTGCCGCCGGGCCTCGGCCTCGGACAGCACCAACCGGAGCGCCAGCCGCTCACCGTTGCCGGGCTCGCAGTCGTCGCCCGCCACCAGGCCCACGCTGTGCCGAGACAGCAGGCTCGCGGCCAGCGTGCCCACCTCGGGGTCGGCCTCGGCCCGGGTGATCACGTCGCCCGGGGTGTCGGGGAGGGCCTCGAAGGCCCGCCAGGCCTCGATCCGGGCCGCGGCGTCGACCTCGGCCTCGGGCACCGAGCGCAAGGCGTCCTCCGGGCACTCCGCGATGCAGGTCCCACACCCCTTGCAGGCATCCGGCGACAGCGCCAGCACCAACAGGCCACCGCGCCCCGGCGCCTCGGCCTCGGGCTTCGACCAGAAGGGCCTCGTCACCGCGGCGGTCTGGGTCTTCAGCGACACCATGGCCGCCGCGAACGCGGCCTCGATGCCCTCCTTGCGATCCTCGGGCAGCGGGCTCTTGGCCGTCATGTCGGCGAACGCGGACTCGAACACCTCCGACACCCGCCCGGGCACGTCTGGCTCATGAAGACGCTTGGTCGCCGCCTTCACCAGCTTCGACACCATGGGCCGGAGCGCATCCGCGCGCTGCCCACGCGCCGCTGCCGCCTCCATGCCCGACTCGAGGAGCGCGGCGGGCGAGAGCACCGCCGCCCCCACCGCGCCGTCGGGGCACGACGTCCAGCACGCGGTGCAGCCGGTGCACTTGGTGGCATCGATAGCCGGGAACTGGTGCCGCAGGCGCGACACGTCCCGGAAGCTCCCGGAGAGCACCGGCATCGCCCCGGTGCCGAGGTACGGATCCGGCGACAGGGCCGCCTCGGCCCCGCCCCGGTACAGGGCCCCCACCTGGTCCCAGAAGCGGGCCAGGCCGTCGACGGTGGCCGCGCCCGGGCGGACCTGGGCCAGCGCCCCCGGCACCCCGGTCGCCGCGCTTGGCGCGGGCACCGGCTCCGCCTCGCGCAGGCCACCCTGCAGATCGAAGTGCCGGCGCAGGTTGTCCTGCAGCGCCTTCCGCTTGGGCCACGCCCCGACCTCGGGGGTGAAGTCCACCCCGAGGTGCATGCTCGCGGGAGCGCGCCCCGCCACCGCCTCGCGGATGAAGGCCACGAGGTCCTGCGCCCTCGGCGCGCTGCCCAGGCCCCACGTCGCGGAGTGCAGGCGCGGCCGCGCCTTCTCGCCCACCGCCGCGTAGCCGGGGTTGGTCTCGGCCCCGAACCGCCCGTTCTCGAGCGCCCGATCGATGGCCCCGCGCACCTCGCGCACCAGCGGCGGCGCGAGCCCGAGGCTGCCCACCTCGCGGTCCAGCACCACCACGTGCGGCTTCCCCGTGAGCGCCTCGGCCAGCTTCGGCCCGGGGAGCGGCCGCAGCGCGACGAGCTCCACCACCGCGACCTTCTCGGAGGCCAGCTCCGCCGCGGCCCGGGCCGCGCCAGCACCGGAGCCCTGCACCACCACCACGACGTCCGCGCCCTTGAGGCCCTCGGACATCACCGCCCCGAGAGCCCGCCCGAAGCGCGCCTCGAAGTCCGTGAACGCCTGATCCAGCACCCGAGCCACGTCACCCTCGAAGAAGGCCTGGCGCGCGGTGCGGGTCAGGGCCCAGCTCCGGGGCCCCTGGCTCCCGCCCAGGTGAAGCGGTCGATCGAGGTCGTGCCAGCGCGGCACCCGCAAGCGCCGCGGGCCGAACACCAGCTCCTGGGCCGGGCCGACCGCGTCCACGAAGGCGTCCGCGCGCCCCAGGTACGCCTCCACCGCCTGGGCGGAGGGCAAGCGGACCTGCATCGCGGTGCGCCCGGTGGCCTCGGCGTCCATCGCCACCAGCACCGGCACGAGGGCCTCTTCGGCCACCCGCCGCGCCACCAGGGTCAGGTCCACCGCGTCTTGCACGTTGCGCGCGAAGAGCTGGACCACCCCGGTGTCCGCCACCGCGTGGTACCCGTGGTGCCCGTCGCCGGTGGCCCGGGTGGGGCCGCCGCCCGCGGTGCAGGCGGCGTGGATCACCAGCGGCACCTGCCACGCGGCGGCCTGCGCGAGCAGATCCCGCGCCATCACCAGGTCGTCGCCGGACACGAAAGCGGTGGTGCGGAGCCCGCCCAGGGCCATGCCCAGCGCGCTCGCCACCGCGCCCCGCGGCCCGTCGCCCGGATCGATCAGCGCGTCCCGCAGGCTGACCTGCGAAGGAGACTCGGCCGAGCGCTTCGCTACCGCCGCGAGCAGGGCGTGGGTGTCGGGGTCCTGCGCCGCCGGCGCCCCCAGGCCGGCGGCCTCCGCCACCAGGGCCTCCATCAGGGCCACCGCGGCCCGCCCGTCGACCTCCGCCTCCACCCCCGGGTCCGTGGGGGCCGGCGCGGTCCGACCGAGCAGCCGATCCAACAGGCGTCGGGTTCGCTCGAGCGACATGGTCTATCGTCCTTCCCGGATGGGCGCGGGGCGGTCCTGGAACTGGTCCCCGGTGACCCACCGGATCGCCCCGGTGGGGCAGCGCACGGTGGCCCGCGGATCACCGAGGGTGAGCGCCGCGTTCTGGTCGATGATCGGCAGGTTGTTGTTCATCTTGATGACCCCGGGGGCCGCGTCCTGGGCGCAGCGGCCGCAGCCGTCGCAGGCAACCTTGCAGAGCTCTCGCGCCGCCTCCGCCGACAGCGGCGTCTTGCACTGCACCAACAGGGGCTGATCCAGGGGCAGGATCTCGAACAGATCCCGGGGGCAGGCCACCACGCAGTCCCCGCACGCGGTGCACTTGTCGACGTTCACCACCGGGAGCCGGTCCGGGTTCATCGAGATCGCGTCGAAGGTGCACGCCACCTCGCAGTCCGCCAGCCCCAGGCACCCCCACGAGCAGCTCTTGCCGCCGCCGCCCGCCACCACCGCGGCCCGACAGCCCGAGAAGCCCTCGTAGTCGGCAAGCTGCCTTGCCCGACCGAGGCCGCCCGCGCAGTGCAGCCGCGCCACCCGCTTGGCCTCCTGGCCGGCGTCCACCCCGAGGAACGAGGCGATCTGCACGATGCCGTCCGGGCTCGAGACGGTGCACCCGCCCGGGGCCCGCTCCCCCGCCACCAGGCGCTCCGCGAACGCGTGGCAGCCGGGCTCGCCGCACGCGCCGCAGTTCGAGCCGGGGAGCATGCCCTCGACCTGCTCGATCCGCGGGTCCTCCTCCACCTTCAGGAAGCGGTTCGCCACCGCCAGGATGACCCCGAAGAGGAGGCCGAGGCCCCCGAGGATCGCGCCCCCGATGGCGAGGCTGGTGAACACCTAGTTGAACCTCGCGGCCCGCGGGAGCAGGTCCGCCAGCCCGGGCTCGTCCGGGTTCATCGGCGTGCCGGGGTGGATGCACTTGGCCGGGCACGACTCCGCCGCCTTCACCAGCTGCGCGAAGGTCCCTGCCTTGGCGTCGCCGATCCGCACCTGCTTGTTGCCGTCGTAGACGAAGAGCGCGGGGTTCATGGCCACGCAGTCGTTGCAGCTCGTGCACAGCGGCGAGTCGACCCAGGGCTCCTCCGCGTCCGGCGCCTCCGGCTTGGGCGCCTCCGCCTTCGGGGCCTCCGCCTTCGGAGCCGCCTCGACCGCCGGGGCCGCCGCGGGCGCAGCCACCGGCGCGGCCTTCACCACCGGGCGCGGCGCCGCGCTCGTCGAGAGCGGGCCCGCGTCGAGGTCCAAGAGCACCGCGGTGAGGCGCTCCATCGCCTCCTTCGCCGCGTCCCTCCGCGTAGCCTCGAGCGCCGCGGCGTGGATCGCCGCCTGCTCGGCCAGGCGCCGCTCGATCTCGGCCGCCGCCTCGGCCTGCGCCTTGGCCACCGCGGCCTCGACGTAGACGTTCTTCACCCCGCCCAGCTCCCGAAGGAGCCGCCAGAAGGCCTGCCGATCGCGCGCGGCCCAGGCCAGGCGGCGGGTCACCACCGCGCGCCACAGCTCGCCCGAGGCGTTGATCCAGATGTAAGGCACCTTGCGACTGGCCACCTCGTCGGAGAGGCCGAGCCACTCCGCCATGGTCACCAGATCTTCCTGCGGGCAGTCCCCGGGGATGATCGCGAAGTGCTTCGCCATCCCCGGATCCAGGAGCGCCGCGTCCGCGAAGGTGAACTCCACCGACAACGACGTGGGCCCGCCGTCCCGGTGCTGGCAGGGCAGCTCCCAGGTCACCCAGTCCGCCTCGGGCTGGGGGTTCTCGCCCAGGGTCAGGCGCGCCGCCCAGCTCCCGCCCGCCTCGGGGGCGTACGAGAACATCGGGTGCGCGCGCCCCTCCACCGCGGCGGAGGCGTAGAGCCAACGACCGAGGCGCGGCGTGGGCCCGCGAGTGGCGGCGCCATCGAGCACCATCAGGCCCGGGCGCTCACACGCCAGGGCGCCCTTGTAGCCCTCGGCCAGGTGGCCGGGGCGGGCGACCGAGCTCTGCAGGACGAAGGCCTCCCGGTGGCCGATGCCGAGGTACCCCAGCTCCAGCCGGAAGCCGGAGGCCACCTCGCCCTCCGCCCGCGGATCCTTCAGGGGCTCCGCGTAGATCAGGAGCTTCACCGGCCGGCCCGAGGTCAGGGCCTGCGAGACCGCGAGGAAGTCCCCCTTCGCAACATCGCTTGCAGAGGCCAGGGCCACCACCGGCGGCATCGCCATCAGCTCGTCGCGCGAGAACGCCTCCCAGTCGAAGCTCTGGAGCCAGGGCGCGTGGTGGTCCTCGTCCCAGGTCCCCGCCACCTCGAGCTCCGCGATGCGGAGCGAGCGGAAGCGCTCCGTCCAGCGCTG
>JACKEN010000092.1 GCA_020632995.1 Deltaproteobacteria bacterium
CTGCTCGTAGCCCTCCGCGGGCTCGAAGCCACACGCCACCAGCGGCTCGAGGCAGGAGGCGAGGTGGCTCGGCTCCACCGGGGCGTGCCCGGTGAGGTTCCGGGCGCACTCGACCAGCTCGGGGCAGTCCTTCAGGGCGTCGTCCAGGCGACCCACGTCGAGGACCCGGACCTGCACGCCCTCCTGGGTCAGGCGACAGAGGTTGCGCCCGGTCAGGTAGAGGAGCCGGGTCAGGGCGTCGCGCGGGAGGGCGGCGGCGCCCTGCCGCAGGAGGGTGTCCTGGATCCAGACAACAGCGCCGGCCACCAGCGCGGCGCTCACCGAGGTGCCCGAGAAGACGCGGGGGAGGGTCTCGGTGTTGGTGAGGTTCGGGCCTGCGCCGCAGATCAGGCTGTCGCTGGTGGGGTTGGCGGCAGGGTGGCTTGCGTAGACGTGTTGCCCCGGCGCAACGAGCGCGGTCTCCCCGCCCGGGATCGAGAGGCCGATCGGCTGCAGCCGATCATCCACCGCGCTCACCGCGAGCGAGACGCGGTGGTTGGTGCTCTCCCCCGCCCGGCAGGACTCCACCCGAGCCCACTGGGCCGGGTAGTACAGATCGGGGTCTGCGGGTGGGAGGTCACACGCCGGATCCAGGGCGCCCGCGGGCGGGGCAGGGAAGAGACCGGCCTTCACTGGAAGCGGCCGGTTGCCCGCCGCGGCGCTGACGAAGATCGCGCGGTCCCCCGCGTCGTCCATGCGGCGGGCCACGTCGAGGAGGTAGCGGATCGGCTCGCCGAAGCCGTTCTCATAGTCGGTGCAGGTGCCGCCGGAGATGGTGGCGGGGCGCGCCAGCTCGGGCGGCCAGCCGAAGCAGAGGGTGAGCACCGCTGGCTTGGACGCGTTGAAGGTGGCGGCGTCCAGGAGGGAGTCGTCCAGGGCGCGGGCCAGGGTCTCGCTGATCGCGGTGCCGCCGAAGTCCAGGGCCCTGAAGTCATGCAGGGTCGGGTTGAGCGCGGTGTCCGCCACCATGAGGGCCATGCCGGTGCCGTGGGCCATCTGCCGAGGATCGGTGGGGTGGTAGTCGCTTCGGGAGGCGACCCCCAGGGCGGCGGCAACGGGGGCCATGATCCCGGTGTCGATCACCGCCACGTCGACGAGGCCGGGCAGCGGGGCAGGCTTCGGGGCACGGGGGTCGAGGCCCAGCTCGGTGAGGTGCCAGGTGGCCATGTCGTAGCTGGGTGTGGCCTCCACCGAGGCCATCTGGGCGTCGCACTCCCGGCCGACCCCGAATGCGGTGTACGGGCTCACCGAGGCCGCGGTGCCGACCGCCTGCCGGATGGCTTGCACTACGGAGCACTGGGCGTCGGGGCGCACCGAGAGGACGCCGATCCCAGGCGAGGAGAAACGGACGCGGAGGAAGCGCAGGTGGCCCTCGCTGCGCCAGGCCGGCCAGCTCCGCGGGGTGAGGACGCTGGTGATCGACGCTTGGACCGCACCGCTGGGGCACGTGGTGGCGCCCGCGCCGCAGAACCAGGACTTGTTGTTGCCGACGATGGTGGTCTGCAGCGACTGCACTACGCTCGGCACGAAGCTCAAGTCCGCCCAGGGAGTAGGGAGCTGCAGCGGGACGTCGACGAAGAAGACGTCGTCGCGGCACGGCCGCGCGACCGTCCGGTACACGGTGGGGGGCGGGGGCGGGGGCGGGGGCCGGACGATCCGGAGCGCCTCGGCGGAGCTCGAGTACTCGGGGTCCTCGACACATCCACTGAGTAGAATGAGTACGACCCACGTGACGTAGCGTGACTTCATTGAACGATCTCCCCCTTGATGGGCTTGTAGTTGAGCTCCGACGTGAGCCATCGAGACTCACCGAGCCGGTGTCGGATGGTGTCGAGCGAACCCGAGAGCGGCTCCGTGTTCGCCGTCCGGCTGGCGCTGATCGCCAGGTGGACCCGCCGGCGCCCGAAGTCCGCCCCGAGCAGCGCGTCGGCGTGGGCCTCGAAGCGCACGATCCCGGTGGGGCCCACCGCGGTGTCGCCGCCGATGAACTCCCGCACCCGCTCGGGCGCGGCGAGATCCGAGATGAACACCCTGAGGTGCGGCGCCGCCACCGGCGAGGCCGGGGTGAGGAGCCACCGCACGGTGCTCGTGGGCACGAACACCAGGTCGCCCTCGTCGCGGGGGTCGCCCCGCACCGCGGCGACGCCCCCCATGGGGCCCGACACCGCGTACTCGGGGACGGCGGCGCGATCGGTCGGGAGCCGGCTCACCAACAGCAGCGCCACCGCTACAGCGACCGCCACCGCGGTCCACGAGGAGTAGCGGCGTACGGTGGAGCGCCGGGTCAGCGTGTTGGCGGCCCACTCCGTGAGCGCTGGCGGCGCGGGGGCCGTCAACTCGGCCTGCAGCGCGCGGCAGGGCGGGCACGACAGGAGGTGCTGCTCCACCTCGGCGCCCTCTTCCTCGGGCAGGGTGCCCCGGGCGTACGCGAGCAGCACGCCGTCGTCGATGTGTTCGCCCGTGGGCGGATTCTCCGGTACGTCTTTGAGCACCGCGTCGATCTCCTCGTCTCTCACTGCTCTCGCCCCACCACGTAGTAGGCGGACCACGCGGCTGCCTCGCTCGTCAGGGCGACCTCCCTGAATGCCTGTACCGGCCGGGTCGCGCCGCTGGCGTCATAGAAGCGCTTGAAGAAGTCCCGCGCCTCGGCGTCGGTGACGGCGCGGGTGGTGGCCACCACCGACGCGCTCCCGGTGGCGAGGAACGCCTCGGGGAGGCTGAGCCGGACGTGCCGGCCCATGGCGAGGGCCTGGCCGGTGGAGCACCCGCTCAGCACGACCCGCTGGGCGCGGGGCCTCGCGGCGAAGACGTCCTCCAGGGTGAGGCGCTCCCCGTGGGCGAGGGCCAGGTGGGCGCTCCAGGGATCCGCGGCGTCGAGGACCCCGTGCCCGGCGAAGTGGAAGAGCGAGGCGCCCTCGATGGCGGAGAGGGTGGCCTCTCGGGTGGCCGCTGGCCCCACCAGGAGCTCGGCGCGGGCCACGTGCGAGGTCACCGCCCGCGCTTCCTCCCGAGCCAGGGGGAGGTTGGAGCCGGGGTCCGCGATCACCACCGCCGCACCGTCAGTTGCGGGGCCGGCCGCAGGGAGCGCGCTCGGGAAGGGCAGGAAGCTCACCGTCCCGCGCTCGAGCCAGGCTCGGGCGCTCGCCTCGCCGCCGAGCACCGCCCACGGTTGCTCCGCCCCCATGGTGGCCACGTACAGGTGGAGCGGACGCCCCGGCTCGTGCGACCACCACGGCGCGATCGGGCGCTGGCGGAACAACGTGACGCCGTCCCCGCGCACCCCGAGCCAGAGGTGCTCGGTGCCTTCGGTCCAGGGCACGAGGAGCGCCTGGTGGGGCGCGAGCGCGCTGCGCAGCACCTCCGCGGTGGGCGTGGCTCGGAGCTCCGCGTCGGTCTCCAGCTGGGCGAAGGCTCGATCGAAGGCGGCCGCGGCCTCGCTCCTCAGGCGCCGGGTGGTCGCAATGAAGGACGCCTTGCCCTCGGTCGGCAAGAGATCCTGCTCTCGCAGCTGCGTGTCGAGCTGACCACGGAGCTCGTCGTAGGCGTCGAGGCTCCGGCGCCACGCGGCGCGGCGCTCTGGGGTCAGGTGCTCCACCGCGCCCCGGACCCGGAGGGTGGCGTAGGCCACCGCCCGGGCCTGGTCCATGGTCACCAGGGCGTCGTCCAGGTCGCCCTGGCGCACGAAGAAGCGCACCGCGTCCACGAAGAGCTGGTGGCGGTCGTCGATGAAGCCGGCGCGGTCCTGGGCCAGGTGGGTGTGCTGGGCCACCTGCTCGAGGTCCCTCACCGCGGCCCGGTAGTGCAGGTGGGCGCGGGCATGGTCGCCGACCATCGCGGCGGCGTTGGCGAGCCCGTGGTGGGCCTGCCAGGTAGCGTCGGAGGGGACGCCGGCCGATTCCGCCAGGCTGCGCTCCAGCGCGGCTTGGAAGGCTCGGAGCGCCGCTTCGGGGCGGCTCTCTCGCAGGTCGAGCTGGCCCTCCAGGTTGGCGACAAAGGCGGCGAAGTGGGCAGGGACCTCTCCTTCGACGTGCTCTAGCCTGCGCAACTCGGCTCGACAGCCGGTCAGATCGCCCTGGACGAGCCGGAAATATGCGAGGTTCAAGTACGCGCCAGCTCGCTCTGCTGATGCGCCGGGCCCGGGTGGGAAGCAGTGCAATGCTGTCTGCATTTCCCGCTCCACCCGGGGCCAGTCCTCGTCGATGACCCCGACGGTCATGGCCCGCGCGAGAACCCAACCTCTCGTCGCCAGGTGGAGCGCCGCAATGAGTCCAGGGCAAGCCATATCTGCCTTGACCTCCTCCAGCGTCCGCCACGCCTCCTCGTACCGGCCCACTTGGAGCAACGCCCCCACCCGCGCCTGCGCCGGCAGCACCTCCTCCCCCGGCACCCCTGACGCATGCGCAGCGTCCAGCGCCCGCTCCGCTGCGTCCAGCGCCTCCCGATACCGTCCCAGATCGCTGAGCATCAGGCTCCGGTAGTAGAGGCCCCGAGCCAGCCCAACCGCATCGTCGAGCCGCGTATCCAGCCCCTCCGCCTCGTCCAGCCTGGCCAGGGCGCGGCTGAAGTCCCGCGCCACGAAGGCCCGCAGCCCCTGCGCCCGCAGCGCCTGGCTCCAGATGTTCCGCGCTCCCATCGCTCGAGCCGCCTCGGCCCACGCCTCCAAGCCCTCTTCGTACCCAGGCATGTCGGTGCGGCGGATGAGGCGCAGCCGCTCCACGTGCGCGGCGAGGAGCGGCAACCCCTCTTGCACTGTGAGCAAGCGCTCCACCAGTCGCACCGCCGCCGCGTCGTCCTCCCCCTCCAACGCCCGCACCTCGGCCAGCTGTGGCCAGGCATCCTGCGTGGGGGCCCAACACGCGTTGAAGCGGTGCCCCCCGGCGGAGAGCGTCCCCACCCAGCCCACCGCGGTGGTCGAGGTGCCCAGGGTCATACGCACGCGCGCCCCCGCCGCGCGGGTCGCGGTCACCACCAGCTTCGCCTCGGGCCGCGCCTCGAGATCGGCCATGGCGTCTGCACAAGGCGCGTACCACGGCTCATCGCTGCCCTCCGCGCCCTCCGCCGCGCCGCGTCGCGCCAGATCTGCGCGCGCCAGCGGCTCGAAGCCCGCCTGCACCACCCCGCCGAGCACGGAGAGCTCCGGCGGGTGTGCATCATCGAACACATAGACCCGGGTGTCGCCGCGCTCCAATACCGTGGCCGCGCCCGACAGGCGCAGATCTGCAAGTTGCACCGCAACAGGCATCGGACCGCTGGCGCGGCCCCAGGCAGGGAGGGTTGCAAACACCGCGAAGAGCACCTTCCATCGACGGCTGCTCGGCGGCACGGTCCGGCGTTAGCAGGAACCGTAGGCCGAGGTAAAGCCGGGGCTCTCGGGTCTACTGGGGTGCGGTTTCGATCCTTTTTTCGAAGGCTCTTTTTTTCTCAGACCAGCGCTACCCCGCGTGGTGGGTGGCCTTCTTCAGCCCCAGCTGCTTCAGCTTCTTGTGCAGGTTGGTGCGCTCGATGCCCAGGATCTCGGCCGTCCGGGTCACGTTCCAGCCCGTCTCCTCGAGCTTGGCCAGGATGTAGTCCCGCTCCACCAGCTCCCGCAGCTCGCGCAGGGTGGGGCTGCCGTAGCGGGACAGGTCCAGGACGCCGGGGGTGCCCTCGGCCGCCGCCTCGAGGGTCGGGGGCCGGGCGGAGCCCCCCTGGCCCGCCACCGCGGGGGGGAGGTCGGCCAGGCGGACGGGGTTGTCGGCGAGGATCACGAGCCGCTCCGCGAGGTTGCGGAGCTCCCTGACGTTCCCGGGGAAGCTGTAGCGGGCCACCGCCTCGACCGCGTCGGGGGTCAGCGTCACCAGCGGGTCCACCGCGTGCTCGCGGGAGAACTGGGCCAGGTAGGCGTTCATCAACAACAGGACGTCGTCGCCCCGGTCCCGGAGGGGGGGCGAGATGATCGGCACCACCGAGAGGCGAAAGAACAGGTCCTCGCGGAAGTTGCCCGCCTTCACCTCGTCTTCGAGGTCCTTGTTCGTGGCGGCGAGGACCCGCACATCGACGGTGAAGGTCTTCTCGCCGCCCACCCGCATGACCTCGCCGGTCTGGAGCGCCCGGAGCACCTTGGCCTGGGCGTCCATGCTCATGTCCCCGATCTCGTCGAGGAAGAGGGTGCCGCCGTCGGCCAGCTCGAAGCGGCCGCGCTTCTTGGCCAC
>JACKEN010000093.1 GCA_020632995.1 Deltaproteobacteria bacterium
GGCGAGGGCGGCGAGGGACATGCTATCTCCAAGACGAGGCCGGGCCCGGGATGTTTCATCCCTTCGCGGCCGTTTCCAGGGGCGTTGTACCGTGCCATAACCTCCCGGATCCATGTCTGAGTCCCCGTCGGTGCAGTGGGCGCTGGCCACTCAGGGTCTTCATCGCCGCTTCGGCCGGCGCGCGGTGATCCGCGGGCTCGACCTGCGGGTCCCCCCGGGCGTCGTCTACGGCTTCCTGGGCAGGAACGGCGCCGGCAAGACCACCACCATCCGCATGCTCATGGGGATGCTCCCACCCCACCAGGGCCAGCTCACCGTGGGGGGGATCACCGGCCCCCGGGTCACCGCCGCGGCCCGGGCCAAGGTCGGCTACGTCTCACAGGAGCAGCACTTCTACGAGTGGATGACGGTGCGGGAGCTGGCCCGCTTCGTCGGCGGCTTCTACCCGACCTGGCGCCCCGACGTGCTCGACGGCCTGCTCGAGCGCCTGCACATCGAGGCGAAGCAGCCGGTGGGCGAGCTCTCCGGCGGCACCAAGATGAAGCTCGCCATGGCGCTCGCGCTGGCCCACCAGCCGCGCACCCTGATCCTCGACGAGCCCACCGCCGGGGTCGACCCTATCGCCCGCCGCGAGATCCTCGAGCTCCTCCGCGCCCAAGCCACCCAGGAAGGGCGCACCGTCTTCTTCTCCACCCACCACATCGCCGAGGTGGAAGAGGTGGGCGACTGGGTGGGCATCCTCCACGAGGGCCGCATGCTCTACCAGGGGCCGGTGGCCGACCTCGCCCGCTGGATCCGCAAGGTAGACGTCGCCCCCGAGGGCCCCTTCAAGGTGCTGCTGGCCCGCGACGACGGCCTGGTTGTGCTCGGCCGCCCCGACGACTGGGAGACCGCCCCCGTGGCCCACCGCCCCGTCTCGCTGGACGAGGCGTTCTACGCGGTGGCCCGGGAGGTTGGATGATCCTCAACCTCCTCGGCAAGGAGCTGCGCCAGCACCGGGGCGCGCTGGTGTTCGCTGCGCTGCTGTCGGCGGCGCAATTCGTCTTGCTCCTTCAGTTCTTCGTGCAGAGCGAGGAGGCCACCTTGCTCCGGGCCTCCACCGCCTTCACCTACGGGGCGGGGCCGATCTTGGCTGCCTTCACCGCGCGGCGGCTCTTCGTGCTGGAGCTGGAGTCCGGCACCATCCACCTGCTCCGCGCGCTGCCGGTGTCGCCGGTGACCTTGACCGTCACCAAGGCGGGCCTGGCCCTTTGCGTCAACCTGGCCGTCAACCTGGGCCTGTTGGCGCTGAACGCGGCGATGGTGCAGGGCCAGGAGCTCGCGCCGTGGTCGTGGGTGCTGCGGCTCGGGGCGCAGGTGGCGAGCTACACCTTCGCGTGGGTGGCGGTGACGCTCCTGCTCGCCCACCTCGGGAGCTACCGGTACGTGGCGTGGCTCGTGGTGTTCATGCTGCTCACCTCGTTGGACGACGTGTTCCACGACCCCAACCGGTACCTGTTCTGGACCGCGCCGTTGTCCGACGCGATCGACGCCACCAGGTACGTCACGCCGTGGGACGGGGTGGCGCTGGCGGTGCTGTGGGGCGTGGCCGCGTTCGGCGCGATGTTCTTCCTCGCAGGCTTTCGGGGCGGGGCGCGGGTGGACGCGTGGTATGCGCCGTTCACCGGCCGCCAGCGGGCCCGGGTCACCGCGGGCGCGTTCCTGGTGTTGGTCGGCTTCGAGCTCCTCACCGACCTGGGCGCGCACCGGGGCGCTGACCCCGGCGGGCTGCCGAAGATCGGCCGCATCGAGCTCGCGGCAACCGAGCTTGCACCTCTGGCCACCCGACTGGACGCCGAACTCAACGCGATCCAGGCTGCCTATGACCTGGGGCCGCTGCCCACCGTGATCCTGGCCCCGCGGGACCGCCCCGGTGCGGCCGCCGCGTCCACCCTGGCCACCCGGGGTGGGGCGTTGTTGGTGGGGGTGGACACACAGCGAGCGGAAGAGATGGTGCACCTCGAGGCGCTCACCGACGTGCTCATGGGCCACGGGGCGAACAACCTGGTCCGCAACCCATATTGCGCGCTGTGGGGCCGGGGGCTCGGGGCCTGGTGGCTCGTGCGGGGCGGGGAGCCCCTCCCCGACCTCCTGGTGCGGGCGGGGGCCCGGATCCCGGACGGGATCTCGCTCTTCGGGCCAGCCGACGCGGTCGAGCAGGCGGCGGGGGACGATGGGGTGAAGGCGGCGGGCGCGCTGGCCTGGCAGGCGCTGGAGGCGGTGGACCCGGCCGCAGCGACGACGCTGGCCCACGCGCTGGTCGGGCCGCGGCGCACCCTCTCGGGAGGGGGGCTGCTCCGAGCCATGGCCCTGGCTCCGCAGGCCATCCTGCAGGACGCCGGGGTGGACACCGCGGCGGTGGAGGCCGAGTGGCATCGAAGGCTGGCCGCGCTGCGAGGTTCGCCGGGGCGCGCTCTCCCGGCACCCCGCCTGGAGGAGGACGATACCGGGCCGGTGCTGGCCTGGGACCTGCCCGAGGCTGTGTTGGCCGAGCACCGGGTGGAGCTGTGGTGGGCGGTGCAGGCGCCCCTGCGGAAGGCGGCCATCCCGGCCGGGGATATCGACTTCGCGCGGCGGATCCGTCTTCCGCAGGGTAAGTTGCCCTTCCTCGCCGACCCCAGGGACCGGGTGGTGCAGACCTGGGTGGTAGACGGCGTGGTGCAGGGCTGGCGGGAGGTGGCCCGGTGAGGCCGCTGTTGTACAAGGAGCTCCTCGCGCTCCGCCCGTACGTCTCGGCCTGCCTCCTGCTGGGCCTGGTGATGGTGGTGAGCGACCTCGCCACTCCGCAGTCCACCCAGGGCCTCGCGGTGGCTCTCACCGAGGGCCTGGAGGCCTGGCTGATCCTCGCCGGCACCCTCGCCTTCGCGGTGGGCCACGCCCAGGTCGCGCCGGAGCTCACCCGCGGTCACATCCAGCTCCTCGACGCCCTCCCGGTGAGCCGCGCCGCGGTCTTCGTGGCCAAGGTCGCCGCGGGCCTCGTCGTGGTGGCCCTGATCCTGCTCGTCACTGCGGTCTCGCGCGGCACCTTCGTCGCCCTCCTCACCACCGACGCCCACGCCAGCCCCGCCCCCGCCGAGGCCCTGCTCCTCGTGCAGCACACCGCGGCCCTGTTGGCCTTCTACGGCGCCGGCCTCTTCCTGTCGTGGCTCGGCACCCTCGGCTGGGCGATGTTCCTCCTGGCGTTCATGGTGGTCTTCGTGGCGGCGGAGCCCATCCCCGCGATGCGGCCGCTCTCTCTGTTCCACGGCTACGGGACCCTGCGCTTCGTCCGTGGCCAGCCCGAAGCCGCAGGCTGGCCTGCGATGTTCTGGCTCGGCCTCGGCGGCGCGCAAGCCCTGTTGTCGGGCCTGGTCTTCCTCGGCCCCGGCGACGCCCTGGTGCAGGGCGGCTCGCGCCTCCAGCCCACGGTGAAGAAGCTCACCATCGGCCTCATGGCCGGGGTGCTCCTGCTGCTCGGCGCGTTCTCCGCCGTGAGCCTCGCCGCCCGCGGCAACCTCAGCCTCACCGCGGTCACCCGCCAGGTCGGCCACTTCCGAGTGCTCATCACCCACGACGAGTACCGGGGCGACGCCGAGGCCGAGGCGCTGTTGGCCCGCTTCGAGCCCCTCGACGACGCGGTCCGTCGCATCCTCGGCGTCACCACCCCCCTCACCCTCGACGTGGAGCTCGCCGGCCGCGGCCGCTACCACGCCGGCCGCTACACCGGCGGCAAGATCCGCATGGCCTGGGACGACCAGGCGGCCGAGACGTTCGCCCACGAGCTCACCCACGCCTACGCCCACGCCCTCGCCGGCGAGGCCCTCCACCGCCACCACGACCACCTGCGCTTCTTCAACGAGGGCCTCGCAACCTGGGTTGCCGAGCAGGCGGTCGAGACCTCCACCTCCGCCGACCCCTTCCGCGCCTGGGCCGGCGCCATCTACGGCCTCGACCACCACCACTTCGACCCGCTCACCGACGACAAGGCGCGCGCCAAGACGTTGGACCCCTTCGAGCCCTACCCCTTGGGCCTCGCCTTCGTCGAAGCCCTGGTGGACGCGCACGGTCCTTTGGCGCCGCGCTGCGTGCTGGAGCAGGTCGCCTTGCTCCCCGATCAGGACCTGGTGGGCCGCGCCCTGTGGTACCGGGTGCTGGCCGGCTGCCGCTTCGACCTCCCCGAGATCCTCGCGGCCTACGACGATCGCTTGAAGAGCTACGCCCGCCGCTGGCCCAGCCCCGCGCGGCTGGTGCCGGTGTCGGCGGTGGTCGAGGATGGCGAGCCGGTGCTCCGGGTGCCTGAGGCGGTGGGGGTGCCGCTGGTGTGCCGGTTCCGGTCGCGGGTGGACGCGAAGCCGGCGGACCTCGATGAGCAGGCTGTGTTGCGCGGGCGGTGCCCGGTGACGACGATCGACGCGGGGCGGGAGACGATCAGCTACCAGCTCGGGTGGCGGCTGCCGATGGGGTGGGCGGTGTACACGCCGTGGGCGGAGCTGCCGGTGCCGTGAACGATAGCTGCCCCGTTCGTGTGATATCGCCGTCGGCAACCGGCTCCTAACCTCAGGGCATGCGCTTTGCGGTGATCTCGGACACCCACTTTGGCGATGACCTCTCGAGCCTCGTAGTTCCCGGTCATGGACGGAAGTCCTGGTCGCTTGGGCCGAAGTACGACGCCTTCGCGACGGCGGCGGGCCAGAACAACGACTACCTGGTCCGTAACTGTTCCACGTGGTGCATCTGGCGCCCTCAGGTAGACGCGGTGACGATGCCCCCATGGCAACCACCACCAAGAGACACCGTCAGCCGCGGCTCGGTGCCGACGCGGGCGCCGAGCTGGTCCGTGATTGGAGCCGGAGCGGCCTGCGGCCGTCCGAGTACTGCCGCACCCGAGGTGTGACTACGAGCCAGCTCTCCTACTGGCGGAAGAAGGGCAGCCCTACAGACTTCGTCGAGCTGCGCGTGGACGCCGAGGACGGCGTGCTGTCAGAGACGCTCTCAGGCATCGAGGTGGTGATCGGCGATGCGGTCGTCCGCATCCCATCCGGGCCCGGGGTGGTGCAGGAGGTCCTCGCGGCGCTGAGCGGGAGGACGCGATGATCCCGGCGGGGACCCGCGTGTTCTTCGCCGTGGAGCCGGCGGATCTGAGGCGCTCCTTCGACGGCCTGGCCGCGACGGCGGCGGCGAGGCTCGGGCGGGATCCTCGTGAGGGCGGGATGTTCGTCTTCTTCAATCGGCGCGCGGACCAAGTTCGAGTGCTGTTCCGTGACCCGCATGGGTGGTGCATCCTGGCGAAGCGGCTCGACCAAGCCCGATTTCGACCGCCGCGCCCCGAGGCCGGGCGGGTGGACTGGGAGACCGACCTGCCCGCGTTGCTTCGGATCCTCGATGACGTGGTCGCCTCTTCAGGACGAGGTCGCAGGGAGACCACGGACCGATTCGACGTACGCAAGCTGACTGTTGTGCAATCCTAGTTGCGTTCTTCTTGCCTTTCAGGCGCTCACGCGCTACCTGCTCCTCATCGGAACGCCACGCGCCAGCAAGAGCACCAAGAAGGCTCTGGTCGACTTCGCGGACCTCATCACCCTACTGACGAAGGACGGCGAGCAGATGCCGTCCAGGGCGGCCCTCACGGCCGTCCTTCAGACTGCGCAGAAGGTCATCGAGGACCAGGCGGTCGAGATCCTTCACTTGCAGAAGCAGCTGTTTGGCCGACGGTCTGAGAAGGTCCTACCGGGACAGAAGAGCCTCTTCGTCGAGACCCTGGAGGCCGTCGCTCAGAGGGCCCCCGAGCCGGAGCCCGAAGTCGAAGAGGGCGAGCCCGAGCCCAAGAAGCGGCGCAGGGGCAAGTCCAAGCGAGCGCCGCTGAAGCCGACGCGTACGGAGGAGATCCTCGTCGCCGAG
>JACKEN010000094.1 GCA_020632995.1 Deltaproteobacteria bacterium
GCCCCGGGGATCAAGATCACCGACAAGATGTCCTATGGCCTCGGCATGTTCGTCGAAGACCTGGCCGGGGTGACGGTGCTCGGCCACGGCGGGAACAACATGGGCTTCAGCTCCGACCTCTGGTTCCTGCCCGACGTCGGGGTGGGGGTGGTGCTCCTGTTCAACGTGCAGGACACCAGCGACTTCCGCCGAGTGGTCAAGCGACGGGCCCTCGAGCTGATCTTCGACGCCGCCCCCAAGGCCGAAGGCCAGCTCGAGTACGCGGTGCAGCGGACGAAGGAGGCGCGAGCCGAGGCGATGGCCCGGCTCGCGCCGGTGGACCCCGAGCTGGGCGAGCGCCTGGCCGGGCGCTACGCGGATCCGAACCTGGGTGCGCTCGTGCTCGCCTGGAACGGGAGCCTCTGGGCGGAGTTCGGTGAGTATCGGAGCGAGCTGTTGATGCAGCGAGAGGGCGAGGGCGTCACGCTGGTTACGAAGGCGCCGCCCCTGGCCGGGCTCCCGCTGGTGGTGACGGAGGAGGGTGGGCGGCCCGCGCTGGCGCTGGACGCGGACCAGACGCGGTACCTGTTCAAGGCGGTGGTGCCGCAAGAGGCGACGGCCCAGCCGACGTCGACGGCGGGGGGACGGTGATCGTTCCAGGCGGGACGTCGAGCGCCCCGATCCACGGCGTGCCGGCGATCGCCGCGTGCCGCGCGAGCTCTTCCGTCACCACGTAGCGGCCGCGACCGACGTGTTCGCCCGGCGACGGTCGCCACACGCCATCGGTGAGTGGCGGGACACGCCGCCTCTCACCCGGCGCGAGGAGGAACGCGCGTCCGCCGGGGTCGATGGGCGGCCCCGGGAACGGGACGAAAGGCACGCCCTCGAGCTCGAAGCGCAGCAGGTTGGGGAGGACGACCAGCGGGTGGTCGGACCGGTTCTCGAAGGTGACGTCGGGACCTCGCGTCGGTCCGACGATCTCGTCCCAGTGGGCGACGAGCGCGAGCTCGCTGGTCGCGGCGACGAGCGCCGGCCCGACCACGGCCGCGCTCGCGCCGCTCGGGATCGACGCGTCCGCCGGCATCGTCTCTGGGGCGTCCTGGCGACAGGCGGCCGCGGCGACGATCAGAGGGCAGATGAGGAGGCAGGAGGCTCGCTTGGGCATGGCCGCTCCAACGCGTGGCCCCGCGGGAGGATCTGGACTCGGGGCCGTGGGCATAGGCACATACACTCTACATGAGACCGGGTGGTCGCGACGCGACTCGGCGCAACCGGAACTCCGGGACCGGAGCGCGGGGTCATGGGCAGGACAACCGCATGGTGATCCCATCGCCATGGGACGACTTCCGTGCGTTCTGGGAGCGGCTCCCGGACTGCAGGACCCTCTCCTACGAGCTCCGGGGCGAGGCCTTCACCGCCTTCGTGCAGCCCCCGAGGCCCGGCTTCGTCTATCCCTGCACGCCCGACGACGTCTTCCACCTGCTGAGCCTGTTGCCGGCCCCGGACATACACGACCTACGCGCGGTGATCTTCCGTCAGCCGACGAAGAAGCAAGTCATCTTGTCGTCGGTCTGGGGGCGCCTGGGATACTCGACCGACGTCGGGCCCTATCACGGGCCTGCCATCGTGATCGAGGCGATGCCGCTCGGGCGTTCCGTGCGCTGGCCGCGTAGTCTGACGCTCGACGACCAGCGTGAGCTGGCTCGGCTCGAGGAGGACGGGCATCGCATCACTCAGGACAAGCGAGGGTTCCTGTTGGCGCCATCCTCGACCTCGCTCCGCAACGGGGTGCTCTTTCGAACCGTGCTCCACGAGGTGGGGCACTGGGTGGACTATCTGGAGAAGGTCGAGCGGCCCGGCGGCGAGGCCGAGAACTTCGATGAGCTCGAGGACCGCTACCGCTCGAGGCCTGCTCGGGAGCGGGAGGAGTTCGCGCACGCCTACGCGGAGCGCATGGCGCGCCAGCTCCGCGACGCAAGGGACATTCCGTTCGCCCCGCTCGGGATGGACGAGGTCCGCCTGGGGCGCCTCGACCTCGCCGCGACCGCCTTCGCCGCGGGCCACGCGCCGGAATCTACTTCTTCAGAGCCTCCGCCAGGAACTTGCTGAAGGCCTCCCACGAGGCCTTGTCCGCCTTCGCGTCGTAGGCCAGGGGCAGCTTGAACTTCTTCCCCAGCGCGGTGGCGCCCGGGTTGGTGAACGCGTGCACCGCGCCGGGGTAGTCGATGAAGGTGAGGTCGGCCCCCGCCGCCTTCATCTCCTCCTTGAACGCCGCCTTCTGCTCGTCCTTGACGAACGGATCCGCGCCCCCGTTGGCCACGAAGAGCTTCGCCTTGATCTCCTTCGCCGGCACCGCGGCGCCGAGGCTCCCGTGGAAGCTCCCCACCGCCTGCAGGTCCACGCCGGCCCGCGCCATGTTGAGCACCACCCCGCCCCCGAAGCAGTAGCCGATCGCGGCGGTGCGGGTCGGGTCGACGTGCGGGTCCTCGTGGAGCAGCGCCTCTGCCGCCACGAAGCGGGCCTTGGCCCCGTCGAAGTTCTTCATCACCTGGCCAGCGAACTTGCCCGCGTCGTCGGGGTGCTCGGCCTTCTTGCCGTCGCCGTACATGTCGACCGCGAGGGCGACGTAGCCCATCTTGGCAAGCTTCCTTGCGCTGTTTCGGGCGTGCTCGTTGTGGCCCCACCACTCGTGCACCACCAGCACCCCGGGGCGCTTGTCCTTGGCCGCGTCGTCCCAGGCCAGGAAGCCCTTCATCTTCACCCCGTCGGCCTCGTAGGTGACCTCCTTGGTCTTCACCGCCGCGGTGGCCACCGCGGGGGCGGCCACCAGGGCCGCGGCGATCATCCAGGGGAACTTGCGCATGTCGTTTGCCTCCTCGCGGTGCTCTGTACTCCCTGGGGTGCGGTGGGCGAAAGGTGCACCCCGGCGCAACCTTCGGCGCTGGGGCGGGTTCACCACCGCTGTGCGCCTGCCCCTGCTCCTCCTCCCGCTCACCCTGACCCTCGCCTGCGGAGGCTCCGCCCCGCCCGGTACCCTCCTGGCCGGCGAACCGGACTCGGGGGTGCCCACCACCGGCACGAGCACCACGGCCGACGCGGCGGTCGAGCCGGACGCTGCCCCGGTGGACGCGAACGAGCCTGACGCTGGAGCCACCGACGCGGGCCTGGAGGAGGAGTGCGCGGAGCTGGGCCTGTGCTGCCCCGAGCTCGAGGGGCTCGCGGCGGAGGCCTGCCTGCGGGCGGTGGAGGGGAATGACCCCGCGCAGTGCCAGCAGGCCCTCAACCTCGCGGCGCAGGCGGGGGTGTGCGGCCTGGACGCCGGGCCGCGGGACGGCGGCTGGCCGCGCCCCGACGCCGGGGCGCCCGACGCAGCGGAGCTCGATGGCGGCGGGCCGCCGGACGGGATGCCCGCGGACTCCCAAGATGCGGGCGATGGGTTGGACGGCGGCCCGCCGCCGGACGGCGGAGATCCGCAGGCGTGCCTCGATCTCGGGGCCTGCTGCCCCGAGCTCCCGGCAGGACCGGCGCAGAACCAGTGCCAGGCCACCGCGGCGCGTGGACGCGACGCTGCCTGCCAGCTGGCCCTCACCACCGCCCAGCGTGGCGGCTACTGCCTCGGCGACGCCGGGCCCTAGCCGAAGCGCAATCTGAACGCTCGCCGCACGAGCAGGCGATCGTGCTCGACGATGTTCCCCACCGGTTGGACGCCAACCTCGCGTGTGTCAATCTCGCTGGCATGAACCGAGCCTGGCCCTGGGCCATCCTCGGCAGCACGACGCTGCTCTTGGGGTCCATCCTCTACTCCATCCACGAGCACGCCCGCTTCACGGAGGTCCTCTTCCGGGTGCTCACGGCGAGCTGGGGCTGACAGGTTCGAGAGCATCGCGGTCAACCTCCAGGAGGCGCCCCTGCTCGGCGGGCTGCTCGCGTTCATGGTCGTGATGTGGATCGCGAACCCGCTGCTCTTCGTCCTCTTCGTCGTTCGTCGCTCGCGCCTGAAGCGGGCGCCCGACGCGCGTCTGTCGCCTCGTGGTCGCCCTCGTGTTGCTCGGCTTCGGCGTGGTGATGGCGGTGGTGGCCCTGGCCAGGAGCCGGCTCGAGGTGGCGCCAGCGCCTGGCTCGGTGGCCTTCGTCGCCCTCGCGCTCGCGGGGAGCGCGGCCTCCTCGTCGAGGTCGCCCCGTTCGCGGCGGAGAACGACATGCCGCTGCCCGAGACGGTCGCGATGAGCGTGTTCCCCCTCGACATGCAAGTCGCGTTGCCTGAGTTGGAGGGGCCGCTGAGGCACGTCCCGAGGGGCCCCGCGGTGCAGATCGAGCTCGAGCGCCTCATGATCGAGGGCATGGTCACGAAGGACCGCGATCGATGTCCGGAGCGCGGACTCGTTCGCCGCGCTCGCCGCGCGCTCGCTGAAGGCGGCGGGGCAGGAGGGCCTCGTGCGCTGGGACCGGGCAGAGTAGCCGCGGGCGTCTGACCCGGCGCCCTACGGGCGGCTGCTCTTCTCCGCCGGAGCCGCGGTCAGGTCGATCACCAACCCCGTGAGCACCCGGAACCCGCGCCGGTAGTCATCGAGCGGCAGGCGCTCGTCCCGGCCCTTGATTCGAGCCAGGTCCGCCTCGTCCAGCGCATAAGGCAGAAAGCCGTACACCGGGATCTCCTGGTCGCGGAACGGCCGCGCCCCGAGCGGCTCGGGGTTCATGATCGGCAGGACGACCTGCTCACTCACCCCGGGCACGTGGGCCCGCTCGGCGATGCGCAACAAGACCTGCGGATCTGCCTTGCTGCCGCTCCAGTTGGCGCCGTCCTCGACCACGAGGTGGACGTCGGGGTCCTTGATGCGGGCCCGCAGGAGATCGCGCATGCGGCCGGGGGTGGTGCCGGGGAGCAGGCGCGCCTCGAGCACCGCGTGGCCCCGATCGGCGGCGCCCTGGCCGCCGGCGAGGCCGGAGGTCACCTGGGTCACCACCACCTCGTCGCGCACGAGCGGCTGGGTGGGGGGGCGCAGCGCCCACTCCTGCAGGAGGAAGACCCGGGCGAGCGGGGTGGTGCGGAAGACGAGGCTGCGCGGGAAGCCGGCGCCCTCGGAGGCGGCCTCGAGGGTGTCGAGGGTGGGTCGGGTGAGGCGGGGCGGGAAGCCGCGCGCGAGCACCGCGGTGAGGGCCTCGTTCAGGCGGCGGGTGGCGTGGTCGCCGGTGTCGGCGCGCTCGTCGCTGCGGGTGACCGCGGTGAGGTGGAGCCGGGCGTAGCCGCGCTCGCTCGTGGCCACGGTGTGGGCCACGCGGCCGTCCTCGAGGAGGTCCAGGCGGGTGCCGCCGCCCTTGGTGAGGACCGCGAACGCGTTGCCGAGCTCGGGGTGGCGCTCGAGCACCTTGGTGAGGCCGGGCTGCCCGGCGTCGAGCCCGCCGGCCGCCGCGACCATCAGCACCGGGCGGTCGAGCTTCACGTCACCCGCCTCGAGCGCGGCGAGCACGAGGGCGTGGAGGGCGGCGAGGCCCTTGCCGTCGAGGGTGCCGCGGCCCCACAGCGCGTCCTTGGCGATCGCGGCGCTGAGGGGGCCGCTCTCGCGGGGCCACGCCTCTGCGTCGAAGGGGTGGGTGTCGAGATGGGAGAGCAGGACGAGCGGGGCAGCGCCGGACGGCGCGCCGCCGTTCACGCGCGCGAAGAGCGAGGCCCGACCGCTGCTCAGCGCGATCACCTCCGCCTCGACCTGCGCGCGGAGCAGGAAGTCGCGCAGCACCTGCGCCGCCGGTTCCTCGCGCCCGGTGGGCTGGCGCGTGTCGACCTGCACGAGGCGCGCGAGCAGCTCGACGCCTTGCGCGTCGCCGACCGTCCACGCCGCGGGCGGCAGCGCGGTGGGCGACGCGGCGGGCG
>JACKEN010000095.1 GCA_020632995.1 Deltaproteobacteria bacterium
CTGGCCCTCCCCCTGGTGGGCTGGCTGTTCCGCGACGCCAAGGTCATCCCCATCGCCCCCGCCCACGAGGACGAGGGCGTGCTCGACGAGGCCTTCGAGCGCATCGCGGCAGAGCTCGAAGACGGCGAGCTGGTGATGCTCTTCCCCGAGGGCAAGATCACCAAGGACGGCCGCCTCAACCCCTTCCGCACCGGGGTCGAGCGCATCCTCGCCAAGACCCCGGTCCCGGTGATCCCGATGGCCATCCAGGGCATGTGGGGCAGCTACTTCTCCAAGGCCCGCGGCCGCCGCCCCTTCCGCCGGGTGTGGTCGAAGGTCGGCCTGCAGATCGGCGCGCCGGTGCCGGCGACCGAGGCGACGGCCACCCGACTGGCGCGCGAGGTCGCAACCCTGGGTGGGTTCGAGGCACCGGCGGAAGCCCAAGCTGTAGGGCCGTGAGCCCTCGATTTTCTCTTACCGGATCTGGGCCGCGACTGCGTATTCGAGGTTGTGAGTACTCACCTGGCCCTTCGCCTCATCCCCCTGGCCATCGTCCTGGGGGTAACCACGGGCTGCCCCGATGGCAGCGAGGCGCCCCCGCTCGCGGTCTGCGCGCCCGGCGCGGAGCAGGCCTGCACCTGCACCGACGGCGCTTCGGGCCTCCACACCTGCAAGGCCGACGGCAGCGGCTTCGACGCCTGCGCGTGCAGCTGCCAGGCGGACTGCTCGGGTCGGGCCTGCGGGCTCGATCCAGTGTGCAATCAATCCTGCGGTACCTGCGGGAACGACGAGGCCTGCTCGGCCGACTTCCAGTGCGTCGGCGCGGCCCTGACGCTGGCGGGCCACGCGCGGGCGCGCGGCGTGCTGAGCCTCAGCGCCGGCGGCGAAACGTACCGGACGAACATCACGCCGAGCCTCGGCTACGAGCTGGCGCTCCCCGTCCTCGACGGCGACACGCTGGTGGTGCTCCACCTGTCCGACGCCAGCGCCAACGTGGAGCTGTACTCCGTGGTCGACACCTTCGGGGCGCTCGTCCAGCGCGCAGGGGCCGACCGCGTGGTGACCGACGCCGAGCACCGCGGGCTCCGGATCGATGAGATCTCGACCGCGCGCGCCGCGGCGCTGACGGACAGCAACGGCGGCGCGCTCCCGACGACCCAGCAGGAGGTCCTGGCCGCCATGCCCTACCTCAACGATCGCCTGAGGACCTCGACGCTGCTCGAGTGCGCCGCGCTCCTCGGCCGCGCCATCGACGGCCTGTACCAGTTGCCCCCAGCCCTCAGCACCTGGGAGTTGGCAAGGGAGCTTGGCCTGTGCCGCGACCAGGTGCGCGCGCAGCAGCCAACCGCGTTCGTCATCGGGGGGCCCCTGACCACCGCGGCGACCCAGCTCCTCGCGGTCGAGAGCGTAGGCACCCCGCTGTCGCTCGTCGGGAGCTGGGAGCACAACCTGCGACGGCGCCGAGCGGGCCGGATCGCGGGCACCTTCGAGCGCCTCGTGTTCCGGGCGGACGGCACCGGTACACACCACTTCGCTCCCTCGGGCGCGAAGACGGTCCAGCCCGAGCGAGCCTTCACGTGGCGCGACGTCGCCGGCCGGGTCGAGCTCACCGACGACGGAGATGGCGAGGAGTCTATCTCGATGACCAAGGAGGAGCTCGCGACGCTGGTGGATCCGAGCCTCGCCGCGCAGGTCTCGCAGCGCGTGCCCGACAGGATCTCGGTCCGGCGCATCCTCGTCTACCGGACGTACGTCCGCCTCGATGAGGGCACCGACGTGGCTTGGATCGGGGAGCTCTCGACCTACGACTTCCTCCTCGACGAGGCCCTCGCCCCGTTCGGCATCCAGACCCCCGACGTACGTCGCGCCCTCCCCAGCGCCGACTTGTGGCATCGCACCGAGGCCCTGACCCCGATCCCCCTGACCGCGAGCGAGGTCTCCGGACGCTGGGCGCTGAACATCCGCGCGAACGTCGATCGAGGCGGGGCGCTGGGCGACTTCGCGGCGGGCGACGCGCTGGTCGTGGCGGCGCTCGTCGACTTCGCACCCAACGGCACTGCGGTCGTAGCCGCGGGCTCTTTGGCCACCCCCTCCAGCCTCGCCTGGGCGCTGGACCCCGAGGGCCGCCTCGAGCTCAGCTTCCCCGATGGAACGACTCAGTCCATCACGCGCATCGAGGACACGGGTCAAGAGCAAGGCTACCTGCACACCCTGCGCAGCGCCGAGGGCACGAGCGTCCTCTACGAGCGTGACCGGCGGGTCGACCCGAGCTTCACGCTGACGCCTCAGACCCTCGCCACGCCCGCCTCGGAGTACTGGCAGACCACCATCAACTACGCGATCTACGACTCACCGGCGGACCATGACGTCGCGCTCGAGGAGATCTTCGGCTTCCGCTTCACGGGCGGCTCGATGATGGACAGCGTCACCTTCGGGGACGACTTCCAGAACCCCTACGACATCAATCCAAGGTACAGCGGTGTGCGCTTCAACGGCAGCGACGTCGAGATCGAGCTGGGCTACAACGAGGCCGGGGACTTCGGCAACTGCGTCGACTCTCCGCCCTGCCTGCCCCTTCGCGTCCGCGTATGGCGACCGATCGCCACCTCGGGCGACACCTTCTACGTGGTCGAGAGCTACGTCTTCCTGGCGCAGTGGCAAGAGATCCAGGCCCGTCTCTTCAGCTACGACGCGGCACAGGGGGCGTGGACGGACGGGGCAGGGAACACCGTCGACCTCGACTCGCGCGTCTACCTGTTCCCGTCGCGCATCAACGCCTACCGACGGCGGGCGTACTGAGATCAGCCGCAGGTCTGCACCGGCTTCCCCGCCTGCTTCGCGAGGATCGCCCCGAGCCTCGCCCCGAACCCCTGAGGCTCTGCCCGCCCGATCTCGTGGGTCAACATGTGCTCCCATGACAACGCGTCCTGCATCGCGCACATCCGCGAGCGCGAGCCGTCCGGGTGCGAGGCCTCGAACCCGGGCTGCATGTTCCCGTGCGCCGAGATCGCGTCGTCGGGCCACTCTGCGCCATCCGGCTTGACCCACACGAGCCAGAGTCCGGCCTGCTCATGGGCCGCGAGCACGCGCACCTCGCGATCGGGGAACTTGTGGCGACCGGCGATCTCGTTGGCCGCGTCCATGCTCAACAGGTTGTCGGGATCGGGGGGACGGATCCGCAGCAGGCGCTCACGCAGAGCGTCGCTGCTCGAGCGCTCGAGGTAGAAGCGCACCCGCCGGCCGTGGACCCGGCCCACCACGCGCCAACGGCCGTACGCGTCCTCGAGGTTGAAGCTGGCCCGGTCGTGGCTCAAGGCGTCTGCAACCTCGATTGCTTCCTCCGTGGTCACGGCGTCCGCAGCGGGCTGGGCCGGGATCGCCTGGGCTGCCCACTCGAACCACGCCTCGAACGACACCCGGAGACCCTCCCACCCGGCGGGCCGTCCGATCGCCACTCCGCTGGCCACGATCTGCGGCTTCTCGAAGCGCGCCTCGAGGCCGCTCGGCCTTGGTGGGCCGTCGCCGTTGGCGGCAGCCATGAGGCCCTCCGGCAGCGGCACGTGGTGTTCGCGCACGTAGTGGGCGAGGCCCGACGGCCACGCCCATCGGCCGTCGGTGAGCTCCTTGTTGCCGACGTCTGCCCCGCAGATCCGGCACGCCGCCGACCCCATGTAGCTGCGAATCACCACCCCCGACTCGAGGTACTTGGCGAGCTGGCGGCTCTCGACGATGCCGCACCGACCGACCAAGCCCCGGGGATCCGGGAGGCCCGGAGGCCCTTCATCATCGGTGTCGAGCGACGCCCAGTAGCCGACCATCTCGAGCGTCAGCTCCTTGCTCATGCACCGAGGGTCCACCCCTAGAACTAGAGGGTCAACCCCTGGACGCCCACTTCACGCCCAGGCTCTCCGCATCCTCCTGCCACCGCCGGGCGAAGGCCTTCGCCGCCCGCGCCACCGCGCCCCGCAGCCACCCGTGGCCCGGATCGTCGTCCATGCGCTCGTGCCACAGCTGCACGATGTCGAAGCTCGAGAGCTCCAGCGGCGGCGGCAGGATCCGGAGCGGATACCGACGCGCGAAGTGGACGGCCAGGCTGGCCGGCGCGGTGAGCACGAGGTCGGACGCCGCCACCGCCACCGGGGCCGCCATGAAGGAGGCGACCCGCACCGCCACCCTGCGCGAGCGGCCGAGCGCAGCGAGCCGGGTGTCCACCACCGAGGCGCCCTCGCCCGAGGTGGTGATGAGGATGTGGCCGAGGCGGGTATAGCGGCTCAGGGTCAGGCTGCGCTTCACCTCGGGGTGGTCCGCGCGCACCAGGCACGCGAAGCCCTCGGTGTAGAGCACGCGGCGCTTGATCGCGGGCCGCTCCGCCACCATCGCCCCCATGAAGAGGTCGGCGTCGCCCCGCTCCAGGCGCCCCAGGTAGTGGGCGGCGTCAAGCCCCCTTGCGATCGTGCTGAAGTCGAGGTCCGCCTGCGGAGCCTCGCTCCGCAACAGGCCCAGCAGCTCGGGCAAGACCCCGACCCCCAGGTAGTCACCAGACACCAGGCTGAAGCGCCGGGTGGTGGTGCGCGGCTCGAAGGGCGGGTCGTCCTGCAAGGCGGCCTTCAGCGCGTCGAGCCCGGGGCCCAGCCGGGCGGCCAAGCGCTCGGCCCGCGGCGTCATCACCAGCCCCGCCCCGGTCCGCACCAGGAGCTCGTCCTCGAACGCGCCGCGCAGCTGCTTGAGGCTGTGGCTCATGGCGGACTGGGTGACCCCCAGCCTCTCCGCCGCCCGGGTCACGCTCCGGGTCCTCAGGAGCGCGTCCAGGGCCACCAGGAGGTTGAGGTTCATGCCGGCGAGGTCCAGGTCACCCATCATGAGCATCTTCGATGATTGAATGAGCCCAATCAATTGGTATCATGACCAAGCCGGGGCTACGGTGGCGGCATGAAGTTCGTCATCAACACCCCCAACGGCAACATCGGGCGGGTCGCCGCCCACAAGCTCCTGGACGCGGGCCACACCCTCACCGTCATCAGCCGCAACCCCGAGAAGGTGAAGGACATCACCGCGCGCGGCGCACAGGTGGTGGAGGGCTCGGTCGAAGACGCGGGCGTCCTGGCCGAGGCGTTCGCGGGCGCCGACGCGGTGTTCTGGCTGACCCCGCCCGTCTACCAGCCTGGGTTCACCGCGTGGGCCAAGGCCACCGCCCAGCGCGCGGCGGACGCTGCGGGCGCCGCGGGCGTGAAGCGGATCGTGGTCCTGTCCAGCGTGGGCGCCCAGCACCCGTCCGGCGCGGGCCCGGTCTCGGCCATCCACCACGTCGAGCAGATCTTCCTCGGCGCGTTCAAGGACGTGGTGGTGCTGCGCCCCGCGTTCTTCATGGAGAACTTCCTGCGCGACATCCCCACCCTCAAGGACGGCGTGATCTACAGCCCCCTCGCCACCGACGCGCCCTTCCCGATGGTCGCGACGCGGGACATCGGCGCCAAGGTGGCCGAGGCCCTCACCGCGCCCGCGGGCGGGCACCGCTTCGTCGGCATCCACGGCCCGAAGGACATCACCTATCAGCAGGCCACGCGCATCCTGAGCGACGCCCTGGGCCGCCCGGTGCAGCACGTCCAGGTGACGCTCGAGCAGATGCGCGGCGCGATGGACGCCCAGGGCATCCCGGGCTTCGTGACCGACCTGATGGTGGAGATGATGGGCGCCTTCCTGCGCGGCGACATGAACCCGGCCGAGCCGAGGAGCGCCGAGAC
>JACKEN010000096.1 GCA_020632995.1 Deltaproteobacteria bacterium
ACGTAGCGCCCGAGCTCCTTGGCCTGGGCGCGGCTGCCCCTCGGGAGCTTGGGCTCGAGCACCATCGCGTTCACGTTCACGGTGCGTGCGCGATCGTAGCGGGCGACGATGCGGGTGTTGGCCACCTCGTCGACCACCAGGGCCAGCTTCTTGTTCTCGCTGATCAGGTTGGCGATGTCGGGACCGACCATGGCCTTGCTGGACTTGGCGCCGCCGAGGACCAGCTTGCCCAGGTTGGTGGAGTAGTAGACCTCGCGCACCGGCGCGCCGGCGAGCGCCTTGCGCAAGTCGTCCTGCAGCGCCACCAGCGCCTCGCGGCTCGGCAGCCCCTGCACGACGAGGGTCACCGCCCCCGCGGTCTGGCCGACCTTGGCGAGGGACTTGTCGAGGCCCTGCTTGTCGAAGAGCAGGCGCACCGCCTGATCCGCGCCCCGGGCCAGCACCGTGGGCCCACCTGCGCCCACGCCCTGCCCGTCCGCCCTGTAGGTGGCGGTCGCCTGGCCGGTGCCGAGGTCGATGAGGCGGACCGTCATCGAGACCGAGAGGCTCTTCACCCCCTCGATCTCCTGGGCCTCGCCGTAGGCGACCGCGCCCGCGAGCACCGCGTCGGCCTCGAAGACCGAGAGGCCCTCGGGGAGACGGTTCTCGAGGAGCTCCTTCGGGGCGACCACCTTTCGCATACGCTCGGAGGTCTCGGCCGCCACAACCTCGTAGCCGAGCGCCTGGAGCTTGGACTCGAGGGCGGCCACCGCGGGTGTGCCCTGACCGGGATCATCCACGAGCACCGCGACGCGAGTGGCAGGCGGCGCCGCGGCAGAGAGGGCAAAGGACAGCAGGAGGACTTGAGGCGTCACGGCGAAGCTCCTTCACGCGGGATCGCAGGATCCCCGTACGTCCGACGCCAATGCGAAGGCCGTACCAACGGCAGCATCGTGGCGAGCATTGGCCGCGGGTGCAACATCCCCAAATGGGGGCCCGTATTCGCGTGCACGTTACACCTCCACTTCACCTGATCGCGGGTGGCGACCTTGCGCCGCCGTCCAGGACCGGGGATTGTGGGCCGGGGGGATCGGGAGGAACCGGCTGGTGGCCAAGACCGAACGCATCCAGGAGGGCACGCCCGCCGAAGACACGCGCCGACCGCGGGCGTGGCTGGTCCAGATCGGGAGCGCCCGCGACCCGCTCCAAGCCCCGCGCGCCTATCCCCTCAACGAGGGTGATCGGGTCGTGCTGGGTCGGCAGGACGGGCCCCCCAGCCAGGACCCGCTCCGCATCGAAGGCGCGGACCGCTCCATGTCCGGGCAGCACGCCGCCCTGACCTCCACCCCCGAGGGCTGGCAGCTCGAGGACCTGGGCTCCTCCAACGGCACCCTGGTGTGGGGGCAGGCGCGCTCCTCCTACGTGCTCGACGACGGCGATGTCTTTGAGACGGGCAACACCTTCTGGGTGTTCAGGACCGCGGTGCTCGCGGACGACGAGGTCCCCGGCGCCGGCCCGGACGAGCTGCTGCGCTCGCTCCACCCGCAGCTCGTGGGCATCGGCGACCGCCTGGTGAAGGTCGCGCGCACCCGGGTGCCGATCATGCTCTTCGGCGCCACCGGCACCGGCAAGGAGGTCGTGGCGCGGGCGATCCACCAGCGCTCCGGCCGCACCGGCCCCTTCCTCGCGATCAACACCGCCGCGGTGCAGGCGAACCTGGTCGCCTCCGAGCTCTTCGGGGTGGAGCGCGGCGCCCACTCGATGGCCGACCGCTCCCGCACCGGGCAGATCCGGAGCGCGGAGGGCGGCACCGTCCTGTTGGACGAGATCGGCGACATGCCGCTCGAGGTGCAGGTCAGCTTGCTCCGGGTCCTCCAGGAGAACGAGGTGCTCCCGGTCGGCGGCGACGCCCCGGTGCGCATAGACGTGCGCTTCATCTGCGCCACCCACCAGGACCTCCCCGAGCTGGTTCGGCAAGGCGTCTTTCGCGCCGACCTCTACGCGCGCCTGAAGGGCACCACCTTCGAGCTCCCCCCGCTCGCCGAGCGGCGCGAGGACATCGGCCGCATGATCGGCGTGTTCCTCGAACGCTACGGCGCCCCCGACCTCGCCCTCTCCCCCGCCGCCTACCGCGCCCTCGTGTTCAACCCCTGGCCCCTCAACGTGCGTGAGCTCGAGAAGGCGGTCGAGACCGCGGTGGCCCTGTGCGGCGGCGACCGCATCGAGCTCGAGCACCTCCCCGAGGAGGTCCAGCGCCACGTGCCGCCCCGGGGCCAGTCCGGCCGCGGCCCGACCTCGGACGAGGACCGCCAGCGCGAGCTGATGCGCCTGCTCGCCGCCCACAACGGCAACGTCAGCGCGGTGGCGCGCTCGATGGGCTACTCGCGGATGCAGGTGCACCGCTGGCTCAAGCAGCTGGACGTGAACCCCGAGAGCTACCGCGGGTGAGCAAGAGGTCCTCCTGAATCCGCGAATGCCCTGCTGCGGTAGGTGAAAATCCGAGCCAGCGGGCGGCCAGTGCCGTATAGGGGTTCGTGCGCCGCCGAACCGGGTCCCCTCACGCGTCCAGAACCCTCAGGCGTCTGGTCGCCGTCGGCCTGACGTTCACCGCCGGGGCGTGCAGCGACACGACCTCGCTCACCGCCGTCCACCCGCAGCTCGGCGAGCTCCCGCCCGAGCTGGACTTCGGCGTGGTCTACCTCGGAGTGGAGCGCGCGCTCGAGGTCGTCCTGCGCAACGAAGGGTCCGGCCCGCTGCAGATCGTGGAGGTGGCCGGGGTCGAAGCGCCGTTCTCGATCCGCGAGGCCCCTACCACCATCGCCGGCGGCAACACCGGGGTCGTGGTGGTCGTGTTCCGCCCGAGCGAGGTCGGGCCCGCGCGGGGCGAGCTCCGCCTCCTCACCGACGAAGGCGTGCCCGCGCGCACCGTGGCGCTGCTCGGACAGGCGCTCGCGGCGCCCGACTGCGACGATCACGAGGGGTGCACGATCGATCGCTTCGACCCGGAGCGGGGTGCGTGCGTCCACGAGCCCCGCGACGGCGCCTGCGACGACGGCAGCGCCTGCACGGAGCAGGATCGCTGCACCGCGGGCGTGTGCCTCGGCCGCGCGGTGCGCTGCGACGACGGCGTGGCGTGCACCGACGACCTCTGTGATCCCGCGCGCGGCTGCGTCGCCGTCCCGGTCGACGCGCGCTGCGCCGACGACGACCCCTGCTCCATCGACCGGTGCGGGACCGGGGGCTGCGAGAACCCACCCGCGCCGGACGGCTACCCCTGCGGCGACGTGGTGTCGTGCGTCTCGGCCGAGATCTGCCTGCTCCATCAGTGCGTCGAGGTGTCGATCCCCGAGGGCGCCCCCTGCGACGACGGCGATCGCTGCACCACGGGCGACCGCTGCACCGCGGCCACCTGCGTGGGCGAACCAGCGCCGCGGCCGCCGACCGTGGTGGCGGAGAGCACCCTGGTCTACAGGCCCACCAGTGGCACCCTGCGCGGCTCGCGCTTGTACGTCGCGACGTCCATCAGCGACCGCCTCCGCTTCAAGGTGGTCGCCCTCGACGCGACGCACGCGGCGCCGACGCACCCCTGGCCCGAGGCCGACGGCTCCGCCCACCTCGTGGAGGTGGCGCCCGATCGGCTGGCGCGGGTGTCGACCAGCAGCGTGGGGACGCGGTGGCTCGAGGTGTTCGACGCGACGGACCCGGACCACCTGCGCAGGGTCCACCGCCTCGCGGTGGGCTACTTCGGTCGCACCGACGAGACCCTCACCGGGCAGGACGGGCGGGTGTACTTCTGCGCCGCGTCGGCGCCCGGCGGGCGCCCCGCCCTCCAGGAGGTTGACCTCCTCGCCGCGGGCGGTCCGGGCGCGCCCGTGCCCCTGAGTGACTACGCCTGCCAGGACCGCCAGTCCGGCTTCGTCGCCACGGCGGATGTCTGGGTGAGCTGGGACAACGACCCGGTGGGGCACTCCGCGGGCTGGCTCATCTTCCGCTTGAGCCCGGGCGCAGCCACGTTGATCCACTCGCACGGCTTCAACACCCAGGGCGTGCATCGCTACGGTGGGATCGAGCAGGTCGCGACCGACGGCCACGTGGTCGTCGTCGACCTCGAGAACGATCGGTACCTCCGGGTGGTCGACCTCGATCTCGCCCGACCCACGGCCTTCGACACCGTGGTGTCCAACCTACCGCAAGCCAGGTTGCTCGGAGTCCACGCCCGGCGCGCGTTGTATCGACTGCGGGACGCGGTGGTGGAGGTCGACCTCACGGATCCCGCGAACCCGGTGCGCCTGCCGGATCAGCTCGACCTCGGCGCGAACCGCCGGCCCGAGCTCGTGGCGCTCGACGCGACCTACGCCGTCCTCTGGGACACGTTGGACGGGCTCATCGTGCTCCGCCGCGCGCCGAGCGGCCTGCGAGCGGGCCCGACGTTCCGGGGCGACGGGACGATCGCGAGCCTGCGCGGGGGGCCGTCGGGGCTCCTCCTCGCCTCCTCGGTCTCCTTCGGCTTCGTCACCCCGGCGGACCTGCTCGCGCCGAACCTCGCGAACGCCACCGACACCACCCTGCTGGCCCTCGGGAGCCCGGCGGTCCTCACCGGCCCGGACGGCGCGGCCGGCCTCAGCGCGCCGCTCGTCATCCGCGAGGTCGAGCCGTGCTCACCCTTCAACTGGGGCTGCAGTCGGACCCAACCCACGCCCCTCCCCGGCGTCGCCATCGCGCGCCTACCGCAGGTGCGGCTGGCCGCCGACGGCACCCTCACCTCCACCGCCGGCTTCATCCAGATGTCCAACGACCTGGGGGCGATGGCGGCGGCCGAGGGCTGCCTCGGCGCGGGGTTCGACGACTACTTCAGCGCCGAGCGGTACGTGGCGCTGGACCTCTGCGTGGTCCCGGGAGAGGCCACCGTGGTGGGCGAGCTCCCCACCACCGTCCCTCCCGGGTTCGGCGTGGCCTGGGCGCGCACGGTGATCCACGGGCCCGGCTACGCCAGCTTCGTGGGCAAGGCGTTCGC
>JACKEN010000097.1 GCA_020632995.1 Deltaproteobacteria bacterium
TCGGCGTCGGCCAGCAGGCCCAGGTCGGCCGAGGCGCCGAGGATCAGGCTGCCCACCGGGCCCTCGACCCCGCCGGTGCCGCCGACCAGGACCCGGCCGGTGCCGTCGGGCCGGAACCCCGGGCTCTCGGCGAGGAACCCGGACACCGCGTCCATGTGCGACAGGTACATGACCTTCGGCCCGAAGTACGGCTGCGCCCGCCCCGGGTCGGTCCACACGATCAGGGGCATGGCGGTGATGCGGGTGACCGCGAGCCGGCCCTGGTCGTCGTCCAGGGCGTAGGAGAGGAGCTCCCCCGCCACGTCCAGGGTGAGCCGCACGTGCGGGTTGAGCGGGATGTGGCCCCGCAGCTCGGCCAGGCCCCCGCCCGCCACCTTCTGGAACAGCGGGAGGGTGGTGGTGCCGCCGAGGGTGAGGTCGAGGTGGGTCCACGGCGCGAAGCGCACCCAGGCCGAGATCTCGGGGTCGAACTGGGCGCCGGGGCCGTTGATGCCCGCCCCGAACATCCACTCGCCGCTCTCGAGCTGCTTCACCGGGCGCATCCCAGAGGCGCACGCGGCAAGCTGGCTTGCGATGAGGAGCACCAGCGCCCGGCGCATCAGAAGGTGCCCCCGAGCCCGACCATCGTGCGCTCCCCGTCCGTGCTCAACACCGGCGCCACCGTCAGCGGGGCGGCCGGGGCGTCCACGTGGCCGAAGACCGTGAGGTCGAGGATGGTGGCGGTGACCGCGCCGAGGCCGGCTCCGACGAAGAAGAGGGTGGTCTCGTTCTCGCCGCCCTCGGTCGCGCCGATCAGCGCGCCGAGCAGGCCCACCGCGGCCGGGCCGCCAGCGTGCAACAGGAGGCTGAAGAGGCCGCCGCGCTGGTTCCCCTCCAGCCAGTGGATGGTCGGGGCGGTGAAGGCGAAGCCGAGGCTGCCCACCGCGGCTACGGTGGTGTCCTCGAGGGCGAAGCCCACCCCCGCCACCACCATCAGCCCCGCGTCGGCGATGAGGATGGGCCAGCGGTACCATCGCTGGGGCACCTGGCCGACGTGGGCGATGGGGGGCACCACGGGGCCCGAGGCGGCGACCGGGGGCACCACCGGGGCGACGACGGGGACCGGAACCGGCGCAGGTGCGGGCGCGGCCGGGGGCGGCGGGGCGAGCCGGGGGCCGCCCGGGGCGTCGGGCTCCGGCGCCTTCGCGCCCTCCTGGTAGAGGGCGTCGAAGGGATCCTCGGCCGGATCCGCGGCGCGGACGTCGGCGGGGGCCTGGGCCAGGGCCAAGAGGAGCAGGGCGGGGGCACTACCCATGGTCGAAGGTCCCGTATACCGCGGACCCCAGAAACATGCCTGGGGGGAACCACAGCCCTTGACCCGTCGCCGTACTCCCCGGCATCTCCCCCGAACGGGGTAGCCCCCCGAGCTCCGAGCCCTCGAGGACCGAAGCCCGTGGCGAATGAATCGACCAAAACGACCGGGATCCGGGCGGCGGTGGGGCTGGTGGTGGTGTCCTGCCTGATCGCCGGGCTGGGGATCGAGGGCGCGGCCCGGCTCTACGTGGGGCTGCACTGGCCGGCGGCCCGGGTGGAGCTGTACACCACCCAGTCCAAGACCCGCGGGCGCTACACCTATCACCCCAAGTACGCCTACTACCTGACCCCCGACTTCCACTTCGACGACGGGCGGCGCTTCGACCACGACCACCGGGGCTTCCGGAGCGCCGAGATCGCCGACGTGAAGCCGCCCGGGGTCCTGCGGATCGCGGCGATCGGCGGCTCCACGACCTACGGGGTGGACGTCTCGAACCACGAGGCGTACCCGCAGGTCCTGGGCGAGCTGCTGACCCGAGCTGGCTTTCAGGTCGAGGTGATCAACGCGGGGACCCCCGGCTGGACGAGCATGCAGAGCGTGCCGAGCCTGGAGGACCGCATCCTGCCCCTCGCGCCCGACCTGGTGGTGGCCTACCAGGGGCGGAACGAGCTGATGCCCCAGGCCTACGATCACTTCGCGGAGGACTACAGCCACTACTGGCAGATCCGCGACTTCCGCGAGACCAACGCGCTCTACAAGCGCCTCAACCGGATCAGCAACGCGTTCATGGTGGTCGCCCACGCGGGCGGGCACGACGGGCTGGGCTGGGACGCCACGGCGGAGAGCCCGATGTACGGGGCCATCCGCTACGAGAACCACCCGACCCCCGAGGCCACGGTGAAGAACCTCGAGGACCCGGCCCGCACCGTGCCCTATCGGCGAAACGTCGAGCGCCTGGTGCGCGCGTCTCGCGCCGCGGGGGCCGAGGTGGTGCTGGCCACCATGGCGTTCAGGCCCGAGGGCTACAAGTCGGCCTCGCTCTACCCCGACCCGCTGATCCTCCCCGCCCTCGCCGCGCAGGTGGAGGAGAACAACCAGGTGGTGCGCGAGGTGGGGGCGGCCACCGGGGTCATGGTCTCGGAGACCGCGGTCCTGGCCGAGGAGCCGGCGCTGTTCCCCAAGGACGACTGCCACATGGGGGCAGATGGCCTGCGGCGCCGGGCCGAGATCGTGTTCGAGACCCTGAAGGCGAGCGGGGCGCTGGAGCGGTTGCGCGCGAAGGTCGCGGCCCGCTGAGGCCGCTACACTGCAATCTCTCTTGCGTAGGCGCTGGGGCTCGCCCCGAAGTGGGATTTGAAGTCCCGGGTGAAGTGCGACGCGCTGGCGTAGCCCACCTGCTCCGCCGCCTCCGACGCGCGCAGGCCCTGACCGAAGATGAGCAAGCGGGCTTGCTGCATCCGCACCGTCTTCACGAAGCGCATCGGGCTCATGCGGGCCACCGCGCGGAAGCGGTGGGCGAAGTGCGAGGGGCTCATCGCCACCGTCTTCGCCAGCTGCTCCACCGTCAGCCGGCGCTGGAAGTGCTCCTGGATGTAGCGCATCGCGCTGTGGATGCGGCCGTCATCGCCTCGGGCGGCGCGGCGCAGCGGCCCCGCGTGCTCGGAGCGGAGGAGCCGGAAGATGATCTCCCGCATCGCGAGCGGGGCGAGGTGACGGCGCTCCACCGGGTCCTCCACCGCCCGCAGGAGCCGGAGGAGGGCGTCGGCCAGGCCGTCGTCGACCGACGCCACCCAGCCGTCGGTCTCCTCCTCGTCGTCGGCGTCCAGCTCCCCGTCCTCGTCGAGGGCGAGGAGCACCTCGCTGAGCACCACCGGATCGAGCGCGAGGCCCACCGAGAGGTAGGGCGCCTCGGGGGAGGCGGCCTCGATGGTGGAGGTGTAGCGGGTCTGCTGGGTGATGAAGAGGTAGGAGCCGGGCTCGTAGCGGAGCACCTCGTGGTTCGCGAGCTCGATCGTCTTCGCCTGCGCGGTGACCACCGCGACCACCACGCCGCCGGTCTCGACCAGCTTGGGGCCGGAGGGGGCGGTGGCGCGGAAGAAGTAGATGTCGGGGAACACGGAGACGGTGCGGCCCTCCTTCGTGGCGTGGCGGGCCACGATCTGCTGCAGCTCGGCCAGCGCGGTCGGGGTCACACGCGTGTTGTAGCACCACGGCGGGGCTTTCGCAGGATCAGGCAAGCAGATCGCAGCGCCCGGGCTGGGCGGTGACGGGGGCGCCTCGCTAGGCTGTCGACATGATGAAGCGAAGCGCGAGCCCTTCGGGGCCCCAGGTGGCTGCGGTCGGCCTGGGTTGCATGGGGATGAGCGAGTTCTACGGGGCGTCCGACGACGCCGAGTCCATCAAGGTGATCCATCACGCCCTGGAGCGGGGGGCCAACCTGCTGGACACCGCGGACATGTATGGGGTGGGCCGCAACGAGCAGCTCCTGGCCCGCGCCCTGAAGGGGCGGCGGGACCAGGCCTTCCTGTGCACCAAGTTCGCGGTCCGGCGCGGTGAGGACGGGTCGTTCCTCGGGGTGTCGGGGCGCCCGGAGTACGTCAAGTCAGCTTGCGAGGCCAGCCTGAAGCGGCTGGAGGTGGACCACGTCGACCTGTACTACCAGCACCGCGTGGATCCCGAGGTGCCGATCGAGGACACCGTGGGGGCGATGGCGGAGCTGGTGAAGGAGGGCAAGGTCCGGCACCTGGGCCTCAGCGAGGCCTCGGCCGCCACGGTGCGGCGCGCGGCCGCGGTGCACCCCATCGCGGCGCTGCAGACCGAGCTGTCGCTGTGGAGCCGGGAGCCGGAGGGTGAGATCCTCGACACCTGCCGCGAGCTGGGGGTCCTCTTCGTGGCCTACAGCCCGCTCGGGCGCGGCTTCCTCACCGGGGCCATCCAGCGCTTCGAGGACCTGGCGCAGGATGACTTCCGCCGCGGGATGCCGCGCTTCCAGCCCGAGAACTTCGACAAGAACCTCGAGCTGGTGCGCAAGGTGGAGTCCTTGGCGAGCAAGATGGCTTGCACTCCGGCTCAGGTGGCGCTCGCCTGGGTGCTGACGCGGGGCGAGCACGTGGTCACCATCCCCGGCACCCGCAAGGTGAGCCGGCTCGACGAGAACATCGGGGCGCTCCAGGTGCCGCTGACCGCCGCCGACCTCGCCGAGCTGGACGCGGTGGCCCCGGTGGGGGTGGCGGTGGGCACCCGCTATCCCGCGGCGAGCATGTCGTCCGTGAACCGGTGAGTTTCGCCCGCCGCTCCGTGGAATAATCCGGCGCATTCGCACCAGACTCCGTGCGGAGCTGCGGGCGACACCGACACCTCTGTGATGTAGCCTCAGCCTGAACATCCGATGCTCGTCAGCCAGGGGGTTACCTCGACATAGGGGCGTTGCGACCCTAGCCTGTATGGGTCGCCGTGGGGGGCGGCGCGTTGGCGGGGGGCCATGTTCGACACGATCAGCGGGGCGGAGGCGAATCGGGTCATCACCGGGTATGCCACCGAGGGTTGGCAGGTCATCGGCCCCGACTACCA
>JACKEN010000098.1 GCA_020632995.1 Deltaproteobacteria bacterium
CGGACGTGCGCGCCGCCCTCCGGCTGGGCATCGAGGGGATCAACGAGCTGGGGAGCCCGGGCCCCGACGACCCGCTCCCCTCCAGCGAGCGCATGCAAGTGACCTTGTCACGCCTGCTCCATGGGCATCGGCAGAGCGCCGACGCCAGGAAGGGGCGGGGCTGACCTTGAGGAGAGCACAGTGGATTTGAGGGAGTTCAGCGCGACGTTCGAGGCCATCGAGAGCGAGGTGCGCCGGGTATTCGTGGGCCAGGATGAGGTCCTGAGCTCGGTGCTGGTGGCGATGCTGGCCCGAGGCCACGTCCTGTTGGAGGGCGTGCCGGGGGTCGGCAAGACGCTCCTGGTGCGGACGCTGGGGCAGGTCCTCGGCTGCCACTTCCGGCGGGTGCAGTTCACCCCCGACCTCATGCCCTCGGACGTGACGGGCTCGTCGCTCTACAACGCGCAGAAGGGCGCGTTCGAGTTCAAGCACGGGCCGGTCTTCACCCACATCCTGTTGGCCGACGAGGTGAACCGCGCCCCCGCCAAGACCCAGTCCGCGATGCTCGAGGCGATGGCGGAGCGCTCGGTGACGGTGGACGGGGTGACCCACCCGCTGCCGGATCCGTACTTCGTCCTCGCCACCCAGAACCCGCTGGAGTCTGCGGGCACATACGCCCTCCCCGAGGCGCAGCTCGACCGCTTCCTGTTCAAGGTCCTGATCGACCACCCGCCGCAGCACGTGGAGGAGGAGCTCCTCCGCAACGTGCGGGACGGGTTCGACGCGGCCAACCTGGCCTCCGCGAACCTCCGCCGCATCACCTCCGCGGAGGGGGTGCGCGCGATGCAGCAGGCGGTGCAGTCGGTGCGGGTCGACGAGAAGATCATCAGCTACATCGCAAGTCTGGTTGCGAACACCCGGCGCCACCGCGCGGTGCAGATCGGGGCCTCGCCCCGCGCCGCGATCGCCCTGCTCCAGACCGGGCGGGTCGAGGCCGCGGTGCAGGGGCGCGACTTCGTGGTGCCCGACGACATCAAGACCCACGGCAAGGCGGTGCTGCGCCACCGCCTGATCTTGCAGCCGGACGCCGAGATCGAGGGCGTGACCCCCGACGAGGTGGTGGAGGGCGTCCTGCACGAGACCCAGGTCCCGGGCATGGGCGAGGGGGGCCGCGCGGCCGCCCAGGCTCCAGCCCCGGGGGCGCCGCGCTCGGGGGCGTTCTCGGGCGCCCCGACCGCGCCTGCTCCGGCCCCGCAGGCCCCGGTGTCCCAAGCGCAGGCCGGCGGGCCTTCGGCGGACCTTTGGACGGACGCCCAGCCCGCGCCCTCCGCCCCCGCGCGGCCAGCGGGGGCGCCCACCGGCTCCGCCCCCGCCCGGCCCGCCGGTCCGGACCCCGACACCCTGCCCCCGCCCGGGGTGGGCCCCTACGGCGGGCGCGGCGGCGGCCAGGGCAGCTGAGGTCGCTCGATGCGCTTCATCCCAGGCCGCGCCCTCCTGTTGGCGTTGATGGTCCCGGTGGTCCTCGCGTTGGCCGCCCTGGCCAACTCCGCCCTGGTGGGCCCGATGCTGGTGGCCGACGGGGTGGTGGTGCTCCTCGCGGTGCTCGACCTGCTCCTGGTGCGGCGGGCCGGGGTGGAGGTCACCCGGAGCGTGCGCGAGACGGTGTCGCTCGCGCGCCCGGTGGTGGTGACCCTCGAGGTCAAGAACCTGCTCTCACGGAAGGTCGCCTTCTCGGTGAACGAGGGGCTCTTCGAGCACGCCGCGGCCGAGGGACTGCCCCTGACGGTCGAGGTCGACGCCAAGGTGGTGCGGCGCGCGACCTACCGCCTCACCGCCATGCAGCGGGGCGAGCAGGTGCTGGGCGACCACTACGTGCGCTACCCCTCACCGGGCGGGTTCTGGATCCGGCAGGTTCGCTTGCCGGCCGAGACCAAGCTCCGCGTCTTCCCAGATGTGCAAGCTGTCCGGCACTACGAGATGCTGGCCCGCCAGAACCGCGACGTGATGAGCTCGCGGCTGACCCGGATGCGGGGCGGCGACACCGAGTTCGAGCGCCTCAGGGACTTCCTGCCCGACGACGAGTTCCGCCGCATCGACTGGCGCGCGACCGCGCGGCGCCGCAAGCTCACGGTGCGGGAGTTCCAGCTCGAGAAGAACCAGAACCTGGTCTTCATGCTCGACTGCGGCCGCATGATGACCGCGGAGTGGGACGGCCTCACCGCGCTGGACTACGCGCTCAACGCGGTCCTGATGCTGTCGCACGTGGCGATCCGGCGCGGGGACCAGGTCGGGCTCATCGCCTTCGACGAGAAGGTCACCCGGATCATGAAGCCGCGGGGCGGTGCCTCGGCCTCCAACCAGATCATCCAGGCCACCTACAACCTGTTCCCGTCCATGGTGGAGTCGGACTACGACCAGGCGTTCAGGACCCTGAAGCTCCACATGAAGAAGCGCACCCTGGTGGTGTTCATCGGGCACGCGATCGACGAGCAGACCGCCCGGCGGATCCAGGCCCTGTCCAGGGATCTCCTCCCCCAGCACCTCCCCCTCTGCGTGCTCCTGAGGGACCGGGAGCTGGAGGCGCGGGCGCTGGGAAGGGCGCATAACCACGAGGAGTTCTGCATCCAGGCGGCGGCGTCCGAGATGCTGATGTGGCGCGACCGCCTCCACCGGGAGATGCAGCGGGCGGGGGTGCTGGTCCTGGACGTGCTCCACAACCAGCTCACCGGGAGCCTGGTGACCCGCTACCTCGAGGTGAAGGCCCGGGGGCTGATCTGACCCCCGGTGAGACAACCCCTGGTTGCGCGGGGCTGGCCAGACGATAGGCTGAGGTGGGCGTGAGCGCGGTTCAGGGCACGGGCGGCACGAAGTTCGGGCCGTACACGATCTACGAGCGCCTCGGGCAGGGGGGCATGTGCCTGGTCTTCCGCGCCCGCCACGAGAGCACGAACTACGACTGCGCCCTGAAGGTGCTCCGCCCCGATCGGCGCGCGGACGAGCGGGTGCGCGACCTCTTCATCACCGAGGCCGACGTCTCGCTCCTGTTGGACCACCCGAACCTGATCCGCACCTACGAGGCGGGCGAGGTGGAGGGCCGGCACTTCATCTCGATGGAGCTCATGCAGGGGGGCACGCTGGCCGAGCTCCAGCACCAGTGCGCGGTGAACAAGCTGCCGCTGCCGCAGGACTTCGTCCTGTACATCCTGAGCGAAGTGCTGGAGGGCTTGCACAACCTCCACGAGGCCACCGGCCGCACCGGGCGCCCGCTCGGCATCATCCACCGCGACGTGACCCCGCAGAACATCTTCGTGTCCTTCGACGGCCGGGTGATCCTGGGCGACTTCGGGGTCGCGATGATCGGCGCCTACGGCGACACCGCGCCGGGCGAGGTGCTCGGCAAGCTGGGTTACCTCGCCCCCGAGATGGTGAACATGGAAGAGGTGGACCACCGGGCCGACCTCTTCGCGGCCGGGGTGGTGCTCTACGAGCTCCTCACCCACGCCCGCCTCTACCAGGGCGACGATCAAGAGGACGTGCTGGAGGACATCGCCAAGGCCCGGGTCCCGCGCCCCCGCGAGGTGCGCGAGACGATCTCCCGCGGCCTCGAGCAAGTCCTCTTGCGCGCCCTCGCCCGCCGCCCCCGGGATCGCTTCCAGAGCGCGGAGGACATGCTCTACGCCCTCGAGCCCCACTGGTCGAAGCAGGTGGCCAACCCCTACGCCCTCGCCGCGCTCCTTCGGGCCCTCTACCCCGACCGCGCCGCAGCGTGGCGGGTGGAGCACCAGGCCCTGGCCGGCACCTTCGACCTGACCCCCGCGCTGTAGCCGGCCGGGCCCGGGCTCGGTAGGCTGCCCCCGCGTGCGCTTCCCCGAGCCGCCCATCATCATCGGAGGCTGTGGCCGCTCCGGCACCACCCTGGTCGCCTCGATCCTGTCCTGCCACCCACGGATCGCGGTGGTCGGGCCCGAGACCCGAGCCTTCGCCGCTGGCGCCTACCCCTCCGACCGGCCCCCGCGCCCCTTCACCCCCTTCCGCCTCGGCGCGCTGGAGGCGGAGCTGGCCCACGCGCCCGGCACCGCGCTCCGGTGGTGTGAGAAGACCCCGCGCAACATCCACGCCTTCCCCCACCTCCACGCCACCTTCGAGGGCCGGGTGAAGCTGATCCACGTGGTGCGCGACGGCCGCGACGTGGTGTGCTCGTTCCACCCCGACGACCCGCTCCAGCCGTGGATCTCGCCCGAGCGCTGGGTCGAGGACGTGCGCGCGGGCCTCGCCGCGGCCGAGGCCTGCCCGGTCCACGTGGTGCGCTACGAAGACCTCGCCACCCGCTTCGAGCCCACCGTGCGGGCCCTGGCCGAGTTCATCGGGGAGCCCGATCCTGCGCCCATGCTCGCGTATCCTCGCGGGGCCACGCTGGTGGAGCACGCGGCGTGGGCGGAGCCGGCGCGGCCGGTGTCGGCGGCCTCGGTGGGCCGGTGGCGGGCGGCCGCGAACGCGCCGTATGTGCAAGCGCTCTTGCGGCACCCGGACGCGCCGAGGCTGCTGGCGGCGCTGGGGTATGACGTCACGGCCGGTGGCCCCGCGCGCGCCGACGGCTCGAGCGCCCCGACCCTCGACGCCCCCTACGACCGGACCAACCCCCCACCAGACAACCGCGCCGGCCCGCGTGACGCGCGTGGTGTTTCTCGCCCGTCGGGCCTCCCAGACGCCCGCGCCGGTGCGAGCGAGCCC
>JACKEN010000099.1 GCA_020632995.1 Deltaproteobacteria bacterium
TCCAGCTGCACCGGGACGAGCCCCGTGGCGGGGTTGATCTCGGTGCCCAGGTGTATGCAGCCCTTGGGACAGGCGTCGATGCACCGTCCGCATCCCTTGCAGAACTCGGGAAACAGGAACGGCTTGGGCCGGTCCTTCTTCGTGTTCTTGGCCTGCTGAGCTTGAAGCACGTGGGCACTCTCCTTGCCCTGGAGCGTAGTCCCTCGAGCGCCGTCGAGACATCGATTTCGGCCGGCCGACTGGGGGTGAAACAGTTGATTTCTCTGGGGAAAATGCCGCTCATGGGACCGATGACCACAGCGCCGGTTGAAGGCCTGCTTGCGGAATCTTCGGTCCGGGGCGGCGGACGGCTCACCGCGGCGTGAGGTGATCCCTCTTCGGCGCCTCCGGTCCCTCCATCCCGACCCGGGCCCCGCTATGCTCTGGTCATGAGCTTCCCCCCCGGGCCCCGCGGTCGCCTCACCAACACCCTCGCCCTCACCCGCCACCCCCTGGACGCGCCGCCGGACTGGCTGGCGCGCTACGGCGATCCCTTCACGGTCCGGGCGGTGAACGGCGACGTGGTGATGACCGCCGACCCGGTGCACATCAAGACCCTCTTCGGGGCCGACCCCGAGCTCTTCGAGGCCTTCGGCGCCCACGCGATGGCCCCGATCACCGGCCCGGACTCGGTGCTGATCTTGTCCGGGCCGCGCCACCGCCAGGAGCGGCGCCTGCTGATGCCGCCCTTCCACGGCGACCGCATGCGGGCTTACGCCCAGCTCATGGCGGACGCCGCGGCCCGCCGCTTCGAGGCGATGGATCGCAAGCTGCCCTTCAACGTGCAGAACGTGACCCAGGGCCTGTCGCTCGACATCATCCTGCGCGCGGTCCTCGGCCTCCCGCTGGACGCGGTGGGGGACTTCCGGCAGCGGGTGCTGGACACCGTCGACGGGGTCTCGCCCGTGATGCTCTTCTTCCCGTTCCTCCAGCGCGGCTTCTTCGGGCTGAGCCCGTGGGACCGCTTCCAGACCCACGCCCACGCCCTCGACGCGGACCTCGCGGCGCACGTGGAGCGGGTCAGGGCCGCTGGGCCGAGCGAGGACATCCTCAGCCTCATGCTCGCCGCCCGCTACGAGGACGGCGAGCCCATGACGGACTCCGCCATCCGCGATGAGCTCCGCACCCTGATCCTCGCCGGGCACGAGACCACCGCGCTCGGCCTCGCCTGGGCGATGGACGCCATCCACCGCCACCCCGAGGTCCTGGCCCGGGTCCAGGCCGAGGTGGACACAGCGCCTGACGAGCCCACCGCGTGGGCCGAGCTCCCCTACCTCGACGCGGTGTGCAAGGAGACTTTACGCCTCTACCCGGTGCTCACCGAGGTGCTCCGCACCCTGGTGCGGCCGTGGCACTTCGCGGGCTACGATCTGCCGCGCGGGGCGACGGTGTCGGCCAGCATCCACCTCGTCCACCGGCGCCCCGATCTGTACCCGGAGCCCGAGTCGTTCCGACCCGAGCGCTTCTTGGAGAAGAAGTTCAGCCCCTTCGAGTACATCCCCTTCGGGGGCGGGCACCGACGCTGCCTGGGCGCGGCGTTCGCGCAGTTCGAGATGAAGGTGGTGCTCGCGTACCTTCTGCGGACCTACCGCTTCACCCTCGAGTCGGATGTGGCGCCGCGCCCGGTGCGTCGGGCGCTGACCCTGGCGCCGGAGGGCGGGGTGTGGGTGCGGATGCGTCCCGCAGGACTCCGCCCTGCGGTCGAGGCGTGAGCGTCAACGCTTCTTGCGGACCGCGACCTTCGCGACCTTCGCCACCTTCGCCACCTTGGTGGCCTTCGTGACCTTCGTGACCTTCGCAGCAGCCTGGAGGGCCTTCACCTGTCGGGAGAGCTGCAGGAGCGTGCGCATGATGTCCTCGTTGGTCACGCGATCCTGATAGCTCGTGGGTCCGGGCGGCGGGGGCGGCTCCGGGACGCCGCCGGGGAGCCCGCCGTCGTCCTGGAAGTTGATGCCTCGAACGATGTCGATGAGGACCTCCGGGTGGGTCCTGAGATCGATCACCGGTCCGTACTTCTTGATGATGCGCGCGATGGTCTTCTTGTCGATCATGTCTGCTCCTCACTCCTCGGCCCGCGCCGGGTTGGGCGCTGGGCTCGAACGTCGTGTTCTCGAATCCAGGTGACGAGCACCGTCTTGGTGCCCGCGCGAATGGGGAGGGCCGCGTGCCGCATCCGCGGATCGCACGCGCCCTCGGGGGTCAGGTTGCCCCACGTCAAGAGGCGCCCCGGGTTCGGCGCCACCGTGAGGTCCAGGGCGGAGAAGCGGGTGGCACCGCCGCGGCTCGGGGTGTCGAGGTAGAGGATCACGGTGCGGGTCCGCTCGCCCCCCAGCCCGTCCCGGCCGAAGCCCGCGTCGTGGTGCTCGCGGAACGCCGCGCCCCGCCGGTAGCGGGTGGCCTGCCAGGCCTCCATCCGGACCCGCTCCGCCCCCAGGAGCGGCTCGAGCCGCGCCTCGATGCGCCGCAGGATCCGCCTCAGGGCCGGGCTGAACCAAGGCTCGAACGCCGTCTCGCTGGTCCGCGACCCGCTGACCACGCTCCTTGCCTCGGGCTGCCCCGGGCGCATCACCACCGTGCTCCGGCGCCAGAGCGTGATCTCCAGCTCGTCCAGGATGCGCGCGCACAGGTCGGCGCTCAGGAAGCCGTCCTGCCACCACGGCAGGGCCCCGAGCTGGGGCGCGCTACGACGCCCCATGGACGCCCCCGCCCTCGATGAGGTCCACCAGGATGCGCTCCTCGTACTCCGCCACGCAGCGGGCGCGCCCGAGGCCGAAGCGCCCCACCCGCCGGCCGCGATACATCTCCTCGAGGAGCTCGAGGGAGCGTCGGTGTTGAGCCCGCCAGGTGGGGTGGTCGTTCCAGTGGGGCACGCGCTGACCGCGGTCGAAGGCGTGCCAGCCCAGGACCACGTGGGGATGGAACAGATCGTAGCCCCAGGTGAAGGCGCGCAGGCTCGTCGCGATCTCGTCTCCGAAGAAGTAGATCTTCGGATCGAACTGGATCTCCCGGTTGAAGAGCCCCGGCGCGAACAGGAAGTGCAGTGACGCGAAGTCCGCCTCCACCGGGCGACGGAGCCGCGCGTAGCCCGCGATCGGGTAGCTCGTGAGCCGCGTCAACAGGCCTTGCTCCCGGGCCAGGGGGTAGATTCGATAGGGCCGGCGCTTGCGCCCCCGGGGCTCCGCCTCCGGGTGATAGGCGGGCAGGTAGCCGGTGATGATCGGCTTCGCCACGCCACCCGCGACGAGGCCCTCGTACATGTCGAGGAGCGTCTCGTCCCACCCGTCCACGAAGCGGTGATGGGAGTCGATAAAGAGGGTGTACGCCTCGTCGCGCCACGCCCGCTGCAGGAGGTTCCGGGCCCAGTTGCAGCCCTTGCTCTCCTGGTACGGCACCTCCACCAGCTCCAGGCCGGGGAGGCGGCGTACCTTGGCTGGCAAGTCATCCTGCGCTTCACGCTGCCAGAGCACACGGACCCGGAGGCGCTCCGGTCGTCGCGCCTTGCCGTAGAGCTGGGCGAGGGTCGGGCCCAGCTCACGGTCGCGGTAGGCGGGGATCTGCACGTAGACGTCCTTCATGATGCGCGTGCGCCCTCCTCGGCCCGCAGGAGGAGCCGATCCACCAGCTCGACGCCCTGCATGTAGCTGTGATCCTGGTTGCCCAGCTCGTAGCGCCACTGCCCGAAGCGTCCCCGCGAGTAGATCTGCCGCGCCTCCAGCCACGGGAGGATGGTGTCGAGCAGCGCGTCGCGCTCCCGCGTGGGGACCGGGTAGCCGCGCACCAGCAGGCGGTGCCAGGTGGACTCCACCTCTGCGCCGCGGAGCCAGCCCAGCGCCTCCAGCCCACGCACCGTGGCCGCCACGATGGACCGCGGCGACTGGCGCTCTCCCTGCGTCTCGGAGGCCTCGCAGAGGAGCGACCAGGTGCGACCCGGCTCCGGGACGTGGTCATCCGAGTAGGCCGAGAACACCGTCACCCGGTGCACCGGGGGCTCGGACGCGGGCAGGTAGATCCAGGTCTTGTCGGCCAGCGCCTCCGGGCAGCGCCCGCGGAGCCCGAGGCCGATCACGTGGGTGCTGGTGTACCGGAGGCGGGCCGCGGCGCGTCGGACGGGGTCGGCGGCCAGGCCACCGAGGCGCGCCACGAAGGCGTCGAGCGGGCTGGTGTTGATCAGCACGTCGTAGCCCAGCCACCGCGCGCCGAGCGGCCCCTGGCAGCGGAGCACCTTCGCCTCGGGCCGGACCTCCACCACCTCGGCGTTCGTCTGGAGCCACCCGCCGGGGAGCTGGGCGGCCAGGCCCTGCCAGATGGCGCCGGTGCCTCCGCGGCGCGGATACCGGAAGCGGGCGTTTGGCCCCCAGCCCGTGCTCGGCGCCGACCCGCGCGCGATGACCTCGGCGCTCAGGCCGGCCACCCGGTCCTCGACCCAGGTGGCGCTCATCTCGGTGGGATCGACGCGCCAGACCTTGCGGTTGTAGGGCCGCATGAAGAGGTCCGCGACCCCCGCGCCGAACTGCGCGAGGATCCAGTCGTCGAAGCTCCCGTCCGGCTTGGGCGCCGGCCGCGCGCGCCA